>NZ_JAJHVV010000009.1 GCF_023145695.1 Vibrio amylolyticus | reverse complement strand
TATTATTGACCTCTATTCACGTAAAGTTGTGGGGTGGTCTCTCGGTAAGCAAAAGAGTACAGCGTTGACGATGAGTTCTTTAAGGATGGCCGTACGTAACCGAGCACCGTCTAGTGGTTTATTGTTCCATACAGACAGAGGTTCAGAGTACCGCTCTCATGAGGTGCAAGCGCTTCTAAAAAGAAATGGAATAGTGCCGAGCATGAATCGTCCAGGCCACTGCACAGATAACGCTGAAGTAGAGTCATTCTTTCATACACTCAAGGGCGACATGATTAGAAAGAATACATTTAAAAGTGAGAAGCAGCTCAGAGATAAACTAGCGGGTTATATCCAGCATTTTTATAACCGTTATAGACTGCATTCAAGCTTAGGATATCGAAGCCCAAATGAGTATGAAGTTGTGATGGGGCTTTAGAAATATGGTGTCCATTTTATCGGGTGAAGATCATTATCAACGCTGGGCATTCTCGGCTTGGAGTCTGATAGGCTCGGTAAAATCAGTGGTTACAGCCACTTATTAAAGCGTTAGAATTTTGATTAATTCAGGAGGAATTTTTGACAAAATCAGGCGAATTATTTGAACGATCTATTCAAGATGCAGAGGAATTGCTTGGTAGGTTCGATCAAGAGAAGAATAATCAGACTGAGTACAACTCAGAATCACTTAAACGAGCAGGATTAGTTTTAACATTGGCTGCATGGGAAACCTATGTTAAAAATCGGTTTCTAGAAGAAATCGAAGTATGGCTTTATTCTACCAAAGGTAGTCAACTAGGTAATTTCGTTCAAAGAAGAGTCGATGAAGATTTAAAACGTTTTTTTAATCCAAACTCTTCTAAAACAAAGCAGCTGTTTAAATCATATTTTGATATTGATATTACTGAAAGCTGGAAGTGGCATAGCTACCACCCTCCTCAATCAAAAAAAGTACTCGACCAACTAATTTCATTACGTGGTGACGCCGCGCACCAAGCCAACACAACTGAAAATCAAGCACATCTTGTAAAAAGAGATGATCTTGATAAAGCAATCAGGTTTATCAAAGGCTTGGTTAGAGCAACTGATCAACTGAAAATTGCAAAATAATTCTAACAAGGCACTAAACCCGACACTTCACGCTTGGCATTTTTGCTTCGCAAAAGTCTATGCCAAGGTTTCTTGCGGGTTAGTTTGGCGTTAGGTGAAAAGGAATTCACAGTAAATGAAAAGATTACTAAAAATTGTCACACTGTTGCTCTTTGCTATTTCAATTCTAGGTTGCGAAGATAAAAATGAAGTCTATGCAAACCCTCCTGGCCATTTATTAGAGCAATTAGAAGCGTATTTTCCACTTTCTATTAAGTATGTAAGAAAAAATGAGGAAATAGCTCTAACCCAAGGAGTCCCATTACTACCTCAATACATCGAAATAGCACACAAGATTGGCATCAAACATCCTGAAAAAATTCGCGTCCATTATGCCGATTCAATTCCTTTGCCGGAAAATGAATCATTGCTATTTCAGATGCAACGATTAGGGCTAGACTCACCTTATATCACTGGTACAACATTTGGCTACGGTATCTGGATAGCCAATAGAGCAAAAGGTGACAAGCTATTAATGTCTCATGAGCTGATCCATGTAAAGCAAGTAGAGGATATGGGTCTCGAAGCATTTACTAAAAAATATTTGTTACAACTAAAGATCTTTGGCTACGCTGAGTCGCCTATTGAACTTGAAGCTTACAAAAAGGCAGGCAAATATTTGTAGCAACACTTCAAAAGATTCACCTAACAAGGCGCTCAACACGACACTTCACGCTTGGCATTTTCGCTTCGCAAAATTCTATGCCAAGGTTTCATGCGGGTTAGTTTGGCGCTATGTGCAAATCATAAAAAGGAACTTGTATGAACCAGCTATTGGATTCGTTACTAGAACATGGTTTCAAAGCAAAAATGAAGAACAACATCATTTACGTCAATCTTTCATTTTTCTCGTTCCCTGTCGCAATAGCTCATAATATTCCTATGAACTGTTATGAACTAAAACTCCAATATTGGCGTTATGCATTGCTCACAATGTTGTTTCTGATAAACCTCCTGCAAAATTTATCAGATGAAAATCTAGTTTTCAGTATTCTATTTGGTGCTCTCGTTGTTGGTTTCCCAATATCTACGCTGGTCGTACATCATAAATCCAGAGCCCTAAAAGATTATATAGATTCGATTAATGGAGAATAAAATGCATAACAAATTGTTCAACTGGATTCCAAAACGCTTGACACTTTTGTAACGGTCAGTTTTTGTGGTTATGGTGGTCATATTAGGTTTGGTGGCTTTGTTTTGTCACTATTTAACAAGGCTTTAGCACACAGATTGAGATTTTCACACAAGGAAGGTTTATATGTCTGATAATGGAACAGCGCTACACTGCAGTAAATGCAATCAAAAGACAATACATCGAAGATTAAACGCTTCAGAAATTGAAGCCAAAAAAGCTGAAAAGAACAACCTAAAGAGTAAAATTCTTCATTTTGTGTTTGGTGTATTGCTCAACCAATATAACTCAAAATCAAACATAAGTTACTTCAAGTGCACTGTTTGTGGTTCAGAATACACAGATAATGAGAGCATGCCTCATGGTTGGAGTTGAACTCATCGTTATACTTTGTGCTAACAAATCGCTTAACAGGGACTCCAAACGCTTGGCGACCTCAGTCGCAAATTCAGCTCCGTGTTTATGGCACAATATTTAACTCTGGTGGCATCGCGTTGTTGGACGTTAGTAAAGCGTTATGAGCCAATTCATCAAGGAGAAATAGATGTTAGATACGGTTAGGAATATCCTGGAACTTAACGATATTCCATTTGATGGTCAAAAAGACGTAGTTTATTGCAAGTTTCGTAATGCTGGTTCTAAGGTGAAAATCTCATACGATAGTTCAAGCAACAGCTACAAAGTATCTGGTAACGAATTTATTCAAGCCACCAACGCAGCCTTTTCTTTTGCATTCGCTTTTACGGTACCACATATTTTTGTTGGTGTTGAATGGAGTTGGGTGATCACTGCGCTTTCAATCTTTACTGGTACAACTTCTATCACACAGTTAATTTTCACTCAGTTCAAACTGTTAGATTTAAAGCAACAATTAAGACAGTCTGGTGTTTACTTGAGCTAGGCTCATAACAATGCGCTAAACTAGACACTTAACGCATGGCATTTTTGTAATGCTCAGGCTTTGGAGTTAAAGTGATGGAAATTGCATTTAGTCGCTTTGTTTTGTGACTTTGTTTTGTCACTTGTTAAAAAGCGTTAGGTTTACTTCAAATTCATTATATCATGAGTAAGGAAACTCAAATGTCATATGAATTTCAACTAAAAGCGGCACATAAAGAACTTGAAAGTAAAGGGGTTTGGAGAGCTAACTTTAACCCTCCCCTTTTAAAGTTATTTAGGTTTATTAGTATGCAAATACCACCACCGTATTATCAAAAGTTCACCATCAACTTTATCTTTACTAGCCTGATGTTCGGATTAATATTCAGCATATTAAATTGGTTCAATAACACTAATCCCGTTACCCAAATTCTTCTTGAAGGTGTCTTTAGTGGCCTGTTTTTTGGGTTATTAATGTCGGTTTTCTATTGGGTTCGTAAAAAACAGCTAGGTTTGACCAATTGGACAGAGCTTGTGTAAATATAAAGACCGAACAAAGCACTGGCCCAACATTTACGCATGGCGACTTCGCATCGAAAAATGACACTCCAAGTTTCATGTGGGTTCGTTTAGAGCTATGCGACAAAGAGGATTCATGGAAATTACATTACTCGCGGAGCATCCCGACTATGTACCTAAAATAGCTAAGTGGTACTTTGACGAGTGGGCTCATATTGCGCCGAATATCACTGAAGAAATGGTATTAGAAAAAGTCACCGAGAAATCTCAAAATCGGGACCAAATACCATTGGCTCTTATCGCTTGTATGGAGGATAAATTAGTAGGTGTATTGGAACTCAAGATTCGTGAAAATAAGAACTATCCTGAATATGAGCATTGGGTCGGCGGAGTGTACACCAACCCTGCTAATCGAGGACAAGGTGTTGCAAGTCAACTACTGAAAAAAGCGAAAGTGTTGGCAATAGATTTTGGTGTACAAGATCTATACTTACAATGTGAGTGTTTCAATATCCCACTGTACTTAAAACATGGCTTCAAGGCCTTACACCTAGCTCAACATCATGACTCAGAAACAACAATAATGGTGTGGCGGGCAGGCACATAACAAGGTATTAGCTGATATTAAGTTCCACACATTACAAAGATTGGAGGATCTATGAAAGGTAAAGGAAAGTGTCTATGTGGCTCGGTTGAGTTAGAAGTAGAATACGCCAGAAACGAATTGGCAGCTTGTCATTGCAGTATGTGTAGAAATTGGTCAGGTGGCCCGATGTTAGCCATTGATTGCGCTGATTCAGTTAGAATATCAGGTGAATCAAGTGTTGTTAGGTATCAGTCATCAGATTGGGCTGAAAGGGGTTTCTGCGGTAAATGTGGTACGCACTTGTTTTACTTCTTAGTGCCAAATAATCAGTACCATCTTCCTGTTGGATTATTAATATCAGAGAATGACTACAAACTAACTCATCAAATATTCATTGATGAAAAACCCGAATACTACGAATTTAAAAATGAAACACAGTACATGACTGGTGCGGAAGTGTTTGCCCACTTTGAAAATGGAGAGTAAACCGCTAACCGGGCATTTAAACGAACAAAAACCATTGGCTTTTGTTCGTTCTTTTTGAGTTCTTACCAACCATTTTTCACCATTTAACAACACCTCAAGGAGAGAGCATGACATGTCCATATTGTGGGGTGAGAGTTAGCTTCTTCAATTCATTTAAAATTACTCGTTGGAATAACCATATCTGTCTAAATTGTGGTAATGAATCTATTGCAACAAGAGTCAATATTGTTCTGTCAGTGAGCTGTATATTGGTGCCTCTATTTTCGATAGACATGTTGTTTTCTAGCCTACAACAACCTTTACACGAGGTGTTGTACATTGTTCTTGCCTTATTTTTCTCTTATACAGTCCATAGATACGTTGGAAAACTTCAAAAAATCAGCCAGAAAGAGCTAACACATTGCCTAACAGCGCTCCTAGAGATCGATAAGCTAAACCCATAGCTACGCGCCCGGTACCCTACTTCGTATCATCAAATAAAACTGAACTATTTCTTGGACCAGCACGTAACTATATTTTTGGTCTATCATTTGTCGGAGTCTAAATGAATCGTATTAACCCTCAGAAATTACTTTATAGTAAATGGACAGCAACCAACCCTAACAACCGTGAAAAGCACTTCCTTATCTCAGAAGTCGAGTTCAACGAAGATGGTTCTGTCATTCTATGCAAACTTGAAGCGGTCATCACCCATAATGAATATCTAATTGATTGGCCTGACTTGAAAGACAAAACAAAATGGCTGCAAGGGTGGAAGTAATCTAACTTGCAGGAAAACACACCTAACAAGTTGTTCCACGGGAGCAACACGTGTGCCATTAGCACACTAATTTTGTAAGAGTGACAAGCCCTAGAAAATTGAGTTACGCATATAACAACGTTTCAAACTAATTCGTAGCGCTTACCCTTTTGCTGTAGGCTTTAGATTGCGTAATTGCGTTTAAAATTTGGCTTCGGTGGCGCGTTATTTACTACTTCATCGGGCGTTTTCTTTACAGGGTAAAATGATGATTCAATGGCCATGTATTTTCAAATTAGAAGGTGACTCTGAGTTAATGTATCTCGAGTCTGAGTTGGTATTGGCTAGCGAGTTTGAGTCCTTGATTTGGAGTGGTTTAGACCAATTGATAGACAGTAACGGTCAACGTTATTTAGTCAATCACATTGGCGAGAGCTATATATTTGAATCGCAAGGAATTGAGTTGTCTCTTGAGTCAGTTACCAAACTAATTCAAGAACATGAGTTTGCAAAAATGGAAATGTGTTTGACTAAAATACAGTTCACATCGGTGCAGGAGGCGATACATTCTCTCGCGCTTGAAAAATAATCATACAAACGTTTATTCGTTATTCCCAACACTTAGAATTTTTGGTTTGATCTAAATTTAGTGTTAACGCTACAAAGGTTTAGGTAACTAGTAGCATTGTTCGTAACTTGAGTTTGATCAGGCTTATATGGAGGAAACCATGAAAAAGTACATACTGTTACTCGCTCTACTCTCTTTGGGTGGCTGCCTAGGTATACCTCAAACAATTCAACCCGTGCAACAATTTGAATTAGAAAAATATTTAGGTAAGTGGTACGAAATTGCTCGTTTAGACCACTCTTTTGAACGAGGTTTAAGTCAGGTTACTGCGGAATACTCGATGCGCTCTGATGGTGGTGTTTCGGTTCTAAATCGCGGTTACTCAGAAGATAAAAACGAATGGAAAGAGGCGGAAGGTAAAGCATATTTCGTAAATTCTAAGAATGAAGCGTATTTAAAGGTTTCATTTTTTGGTCCATTTTATGGCTCGTATGTTGTTTTTGAGTTGGAGAAAGATAACTATGACTATGCATTTGTTTCAGGACCAAACAATGACTACCTTTGGTTACTATCAAGAACACCAACGGTAAGTGTTGAAATTAAAAATAAATTTAAGCAGTTAGCACAATCACATGGCTTTGCAGTGGAACAGTTGATTTACGTGGAACAAAAATAGACCATACAATCGCTCAGCAGTAACCCTGCTTAGCAAAAGTCTATGGCACGTTAGTTTCGCGTCGGTGCTAAGCCTTTAGCCACTTTAAATCTTACCTGACTTGATGCATTTTCCAACTTCATCGTATGCGGTACATTGCCAAGTATCATTTTCAATTTCGATATATTTTGGGGCATTATCTAAGTTAAATGCGCAATACAGTGGGACTGTTTGTTTTGAACATGGGTTCTGCTTAGATTGCCCTGAACTTAGAGTGGCTACCGATGCACATGTTCCATCTTCTTTATATTCTGAACAGTGCCATTCTTCATTATTCCATACTATTTTTTCTGGGTTCCACATGCGGTTTTTGTTGAATACGCATGTGCAAGGTTTGTCATCAGTAGCGGTCCCAATTTTACGTGAAGTTTTACTATCTGTGTTTGCAAGTGCTATTGACGTGGTTATTAAGAGCAATAACGTAATTAGTGCGGAATGTTTCATATTGGTTCTCCCTCTTCGGTGAGTATGAAGTGATTATATATGAGCTATAAGCAACCATTAATGATTTCGGGCATATATTCAGGAAATCAATAAAACTAAAGTGCATAGTGACTTCATGAAAGGTAAGCTCTCCTTGTAGGGCATTTTCATTATACTTTTATAATTCCGAGTATCTTTCATGGCTAACTACCAACCTACTCTTTAATAGCGCTGCATTTATCTTACCATTTAGTATTTTGAACTGGTTTCCCCAGCTTCTTGTAGAAAACATTTCCGCGTGGGTTATTTTTCGGACTGTTAATTTCAATTTTTTACATGCTTCGTAAAAAACAGCTAGGTTTATCCAATCGGACAGACTTTGTGTAAATATCGAAACCTAACAACACACAAAAACCGACGGTTACACGTGGCATTTTTTCTTCGTAAAGTTTTATGTCACGATTTCGAGCATATTTGTTAAACGTTTAACATTAAGGAGGGCGGTGTCATGGAACAATCAATGAAATTTGGTAAGTTAGCGGAAGCTCACTTTGAAAATGGGCTGTTGTGTGCTGAAAGTGTCGTTTCTGCTATCGCTGAATATCACGGAGTGGATGATCACTTAGCCTTAAAAATGGCCACTGGATTTTGTAGTGGTATGGCTAGAACGTGTGGGCCATGCGGAGCCTTATCTGGAGCTGTAATGGGTATAAGTTTAGTTCTAGGTCGTGAATCCCAAGACGATTCTGTTGCTGTTACGTACGAAGCAACGCAGGAATTTGTCAAAAAGTTTGAAAGTGAATTTGGTGCAAAAGACTGCCATGAACTTTTAGGGTGTGACATTGGAACTGATGAAGGTATGGATTATTTTCGCTCTCAAAACCTTCGTACTAATTGCAGTAATTACACTCGAAAAGCCACTGAAATTGCGGTGATAGTTTTGAGTAAACATGCTTAGCAACCAACTTAAGGCTGACCGTATTTGGAGGATAAATGGCAAGTATTTTATATCTCGCCGCTTTTATGCTAGTCGTGGTGTCTTTTGCGCACTCTTACCTAGGAGAGCGCTTTATTCTCTCTAGGTTGTTTAAGCGTAATAATTTACCAAAAATTTTAGGCAGCGTTGACTTTACGAAACGCACTTTAAGGTTTGCTTGGCACTTAACGTCAGTCGCATGGTTGGGGCTTGCGGGTATTGTGGTCGCTCTCGCGCAACCTGAATTTAGTAAACATCTGGTTGGGCAGATAATCGCCATTACTTTTACTACACACTTTTTGGTGGCGCTTTTAGAGTCGAAAGGAAAACATCTCTCTTGGATTCTGTTTGGTGCAGCTGCCATTTTGGTGCTCGTGGGTACCTATATATAACGGTCAATTTCAGCAAATAACACATTAATTAAATGGACTTTATTATGATTTTAAATCACGTGTCAGTTGGTACCTCAGATATCGTATTAGCTGTTAAGTTTTACGATGCCGTTATGTCTACATTGTCCATCAAACGTACCCACTATATCGAAAGTATCGCCGCTGCTTATGGCGAAAACTTTGAGTTTTGGGTTGGCAGTCCTTATGAAGGTAAAGCGACATCAAGCAACGGTTCACACGTTGCTTTCAATGCGTTGTCTCAAGAGTCGGTTGACCAGTTCTATGCCACCGCCATTGAACTAGGTGGTTCATGTGAAGGTAAACCGGGATTAAGACCAGAATACGGTGCAACTTACTACGCAGCATTCGTAAGAGATTTAGATGGTAACAAAATTGAAGCCGTATCCATGTAACGTCCTCTACACCTATAACAGAGCCGTGAACTTAAGCCTCATCCTTATGGCGGAAGCCTAGAGCATAGTTACTATGCCTCACACTAAAATTGGTATGTTTGATGTTTAAAATTGAGACTAAGCGCCTAATTCTTCGGGATATGACTCCAAATGATGAGCCCGATTTTATTGCCATGTCCCAGGATGTAAAATATCAGCGTTTCTATGATGAAAGTGATTGTGACCCTAACAAATACAAAGAGCTTACATACTTGTTCATCGCTCAGGCCTCTGAAAACCCAAGAACGTCATACCAACTCGCGGTCGAATGTAAAGAATCAAGTCAATTCGTCGGTACTGTTTGTTTACGCCTTGAAGATAATAAGCAAGCTTCAATGGGGTGCGCGTTCTCAAGAGCATCCCAAGGCCGTAAGTTAAGTTACGAAGCAGCCTTAGCTCTCGCTGATTTTGGATTTTCCAAACTTGGCGTTCACCGTATTTATGCGGAGACAATTAGTAAAAATCTACCTGCCATTAATCTTTGTAAATCTTTAGGTATGCGACAAGAAGCGCACCTAATAGAACATCGTTTTTTCAAAAACCAGTGGTGGGATACCGTCATTCTGGCAATGCTTAGAACCGAATGGCTGTAAACCCGTCGAGTTTCCCAAGAGGCTGATGCATATTTGGCATCCAAATAACTACGTAGGGAAAGGGGTCTGAACCATTGCTCCTAAATGACCTAAAGTAGCTGCTTGCTTCCCTCCACCCAACAGTATGGAGCACTCATTTCCCCTTATAAGCAATACATTACACTTTCTTTTTGGATTGGAATTACTCATCAAAATTCTTCCTAAAACTGGACATCATCTCTCATTTATTATTCGTAGCCTGTCTTAAGCTATAGACGTAAACTCAACCAGAGGTGCTCGCTATGGACACACAACGTCACGGAATCACGATTGGTATTGAACGTATCGGCTTAGAGTCCATTTTAGTGTTTAAAGCAACCGGTAAGCTCACTCACGAAGATTATAAGGCCATTATTCCAGTGTTAGATTCTAGCCTAAAAGGCATAGATCCAAAACATGTAAAGATGTTGGTCGATATCACCGAATTTTCTGGTTGGGAACTTCGAGCAGCATGGGACGACTTTCAGTTAGGGCTAAAGGTTGGCTTTAAGATTGAAAAGGTAGCCATCTACGGCGATAAGAATTGGCAAGAAATGGCTGCTAAAATAGGCAGCTGGTTTTTGTCAGGTGAAATGTTGTCATTTGGAGACTATGAGTCGGCAGCAGTGTGGCTAGTTGATTAACGTAAACGTCACATTCAGTCGAATTAGGAACTAAAGTCAGTTAAACATCGCTTAAGACCTTAAAGATTAAAGCCGAGAATCAACTCGGCTTTAATCTTTAAGGTCTTAAGTTACATAATACTCGAGTCTTACTTAGAAGCTCGATAGCGAAACTAGCTGCTGTGTATAGCTTTGCGTTGGTTGACTAAACAGCTGCTGAGTATCTCCCTGCTCTATGATCTCACCATTTCTCATGACTATCGTATAATGGCACAACGACTTCACTACATTGAGATCATGGCTGATAAACAGATACGTCAGGTTGTACTTTTGCTGTAACGACTTAAGCAGGTCGAGCACTTGCGCTTGAACGGTTCGATCAAGTGAAGAGGTTGGCTCATCAAGCAATATAAACTCAGGTTTTAAAATGAGCGCACGTGCTATCGCAATACGTTGCCTTTGCCCACCCGAAAATTCATTAGGGTAACGAAAACGCGTTTCAGGATCCAAATCGACTTCTCTCATTACGGCACAGATGGCTTCATCTAGAGTTTTATCATCCATCTCTTGGTGAACAATCAAGCCTTCCCCTATCACCTGAGCAACTGACATACGGGGGTTCAATGCCGAGAAAGGGTCTTGAAATACAACCTGCATTTTACTGCGAAATGGCAGCATTTGTTGTCGGTTTAGACCTTGAAGCTCATGCCCCTCATAAGCGATGGAACCTTGAGAGTTGACTAGTTTGAGGATCGCCATTCCCGTTGTTGATTTACCCGAACCACTTTCACCGACCAGACCAATTGAATGCCCTTGTTTAAGCTCAAATGCCATGTCAGTCACGGCTTTGACGTGCGAAGTGACACGCTTGAACAGCCCCCCCGTAATAGGGAACCAGACTCTCAAGTTTTTCACATCAAGCAACGTTCTGGACGTTGATGCCACCTCGACAGGCAAGCCTCTTGGGTCAGAATTGATCAGTTTTATTGTGTACGGGTGCTTTGGCTCAGAGAATACGGATTTGCTTTCACCAACTTCAACCAACTCCCCCTCTTTCATCACCGCAACGCGATCAGCAATACGACGAACGATACTAAGATCGTGGGTAATAAACAGCATGGCCATACCCAACTCTTGCTGAAGCTCTTTCAGTAAATCCAGGATTTGTGCTTGTACGGACACATCCAATGCGGTGGTTGGCTCGTCGGCAATAAGAAGCTCAGGTTCATTAATCAGCGCCATCGCAATCATCACTCGCTGACGCTCTCCGCCAGACAGCTCATGTGGGTAGGCCGCTATTTTTTGCTCTGGATTTCTAATTCCTACCTTGTTTAGCCAAGAAACCGCAAGCTCTTCCGCTTTTTTCTGCCGCATGCCTCGGTGTATCGCTAAGGTTTCTACAAGCTGCTTTCCAATTTTATGCAGTGGATTCAGCGACACCATGGGCTCTTGAAATATCATGCCGATTCTACCGCCACGAATACCTCTAAGCTCTCGCTCGGTACAACTTAGAATATCCACGCCGTTAAAGTCGATGCTACCGCCAAGGTAATGAGACGATCCTTTAGGTAGAAGCTTTAACACCGAGTTTGCTGTTACAGATTTTCCAGAACCACTTTCGCCGACAAGCGCTAATGTTTCCCCTTTATTAATAGTAAGAGACACCTTGTTCGTGACTTGTTCAATGTCTTTCTTACGCCCAAAACCAACGGACAGATCTTTTATGGTTAATACTGTTTGAGTAATTGCAGTTGAAGTAATCGCACTTTGAGTCATGGCTATCGACCTCCTTGAGCATGCGGGTCGAAAGCATCACGTACCGCTTCACCAACAAATACCAGTAACGTCAGCATCAGTGACAATACAACGAACGCCGAAATTCCAAGCCAAGGCGCTTGAAGATTCGCTTTACCCTGAGCAAGAAGCTCACCTAGCGAAGGCGAACCCGCTGGTAAACCGAAACCTAAGAAATCAAGAGATGTCAGGGTTGTCACCGAACCAGATAAGATAAATGGCATCATGGTTAACGAAGCCACCATCGCGTTTGGTAACATATGACGCAGCATAATTCGCTTGTCGTCCACGCCCATCGCTTGCGCAGCACGAACATAGTCAAAGTTACGACAACGCAGAAACTCTGCTCGAACCACGCCAACTAAGCCCATCCAACTAAACAGCACCATGATCCCTAATAGCCACCAAAAATTGGGTTCAACAAAACTCGATAAAATAATCAGTAAGAACAGCGTTGGCATCCCTGACCAAACCTCTATAAACCGTTGTCCCAACAAATCAAGCCAACCGCCGTAGTAACCTTGTGTAGCGCCAACCGCGACACCAATTACGCTGGAAACAATGGTCAGTACAAAACCAAATAAAACGGAGATTCGAAAGCCGTAGATGATCCTAGACAAGACATCACGCCCTTTATCATCGGTACCCAGTAAATTCACCGAATCTGGCGCAGAAGGAACACTGCCCGTAATATCAAAATTGATCGTGTCGTAACTGAATCGAATTAACGGCCAAACTATGTAACCTTTCTCTTCAATTAAATCGGTCACGAATGGGTCGGTGTAATCGGCTTCGGTTTCAAACTCGCCGCCAAACTCGGTTTCCGCGTATTGCTGAGCAATCGGGAAATACCATCCGCTGTCGTAGTTGATCATAAGTGGTTTGTCGTTCGCAATAAGCTCAGCAAATAGGCTCAAGAAAAACAAAATGCCGAATATCCACAGCGACCAAAAACCTCGCTTATTCGATTTAAAACGTAACCATCTCGCTTGATTAAGCGGGTTACTTCTCGCCTTTTTGATTACTGGTTTTGGACTCTTTTCCATTTTCTCTTGCATTTCTAACATATTAGCGGGCCTCAAAGTCAATTCGAGGGTCAACCCACGTGTAAGTAAGATCAGAAATAATACTCAAGATTAATCCTAATAACGTCATGATATAAAGTGAGCTAAATACCACGGGGTAGTCACGTTGAATGGTGGATTCAAAGCCTAATAGGCCAATCCCTTCCAGTGAGAACATCACTTCAATCAACATGGATCCCGTAAAAAAGATACTGATGAATGCGCTTGGGAACCCCGCAATAATAATGAGCATGGCATTGCGAAATACGTGCTTGTATAGAATCGTATTTTCATCCAACCCTTTTGCTCGCGCTGTCACCACATATTGCTTGTTAATTTCATCTAAAAACGAGTTCTTGGTTAACATGCTCAGTGTTGCAAATCCGCCAATGACCATGGCAAATATTGGAAGTGCCAAGTGCCAAAAGTAATCGATGATTTGTTGATACCAATTGAGCTGGTCAAAATTGCTCGATACTAAGCCACGTAGTGGGAACCAACTGAAATAGTTACCGCTAGCGAACAGAATGATTAAGATAATTGCGAATAAAAACCCAGGGATGGCATACCCAATAATCACTAACGCGCTCGACCACACATCAAAACGAGAGCCGTGATGAATCGCCTTCAATATACCGAGCGGTATTGAAATAAGGTAAATGATCAAGGTACTCCACAGCCCAAGGGATATGGAGACTGGTAACCGCTCTTTAATGAGGTCAATAACGTTACCCCCTTTAAAGAGGCTATCGCCAAAATTAAACGTCGCGTAATTCTTCAACATCTCGAAATATCGAATATGAATCGGCTTATCAAAACCAAACTGACGCCTTATCTCTTCAACCACCTCAGGATCAAGGCCTCTTGATCCTTTGTAGCCAGAGACTGAATCGTCAGTACCCGTACTAAGTTCAACCTCACTACCGCCACCAGAAAAGCGCTCCATGATGCCAGAGTTGTGCCCTTCTAATTGAGCAATGGCTTGCTCTACTGGGCCACCAGGTGCAATCTGAATAATAAAAAAGTTAATGGTGATGATCGCCCACAAGGTGGGGATCACCAACAGTAAACGCCTAAATATATATGCTGCCATTGAAGCCTCTATTAACGACGTTTTTCTGGAAGTTTGGCGGCTTTATCCTCTGAAATCCACCACGTATCAATACCTAAGTCATACCTTGGCATTGTTGATGGTCTTTCAAATTTATCCCAAGAGGCCACACGATATTGGCTAATGTGCCACTGAGGAATGATGTAATAGTTCCATTGCAAGACACGGTCAAGAGCACGACCTAACGTCAGCAGCTTCTCTGGATTTTGCTGATTTGCCGATATCTCCTCGGTCAGGTAGTCAACCACTGGCTCCTTTACGCCAGCGTAGTTGTAACTTGAGTCGATATAATCAGAGTTCCAAATGATCATGAGATTCGGGCTTGGGTATGGATTCGCTGAGTAAGTCGCCGACACCATATCGAAATCACGGTCACGCCAACGCTTAACGTACTGAGTGGTGTCGATGGTTCGGATCTTCATATCAATGCCCATACGTTTCATGTTCTTCTGCACAGGAATCGCAATACGCTCGGTAGTTGGGCTATAAATCAGCATTTCAAATTCAAAAGGTTGACCCGTTTCAACATTGGTCATCACTTTATTGTTTAGCTCCCACCCTGCTTCTTTCAATAGCGCAAAAGATTTTCTCATTTGGCTACGAATTCGTCCTGAGCCGTCTGTAACTGGAGGCTGATATTCATCGGTAAACACATTCGGAGAAATACTGTCTTTAAATGGTGTTAACACTGCGATCTCTTCTTTCGAAGGTAAGCCCTTAGCTTCATAGTCCGTATTTTGAAAGTAACTACGCGTTCGAGTGTATTGATCGTAAAACATGTTGCGATTCATCCACTCAAAATCCATCGCGTAATTTAGTGCTTCACGTACTTTGGGGTCTTTAAAAATATCGCGCTGGGTGTTGAATACGAATCCCTGAGTCGACTGAGGGCTTTGGTGAGAAATTTCTTCTTTCTTGATGAAGCCTCTATCAAAGTTTGCTCCGGTGTAAGAGTTCGCCCAGAACTTAGCAGAGCTCTCTTGGCGAAGGTCAAACTCGCCAGCTTTAAAGGCTTCTAACATAACCGTGTCATCACGGTAATAGTCATACTGTACTTGCTTAAAGTTGTTGCGGCCAACATTGACAGGCAGGTCTGCCGCCCAATAGTCCTCGACTAACTCGTAGGTTACGCTTTGTCCGGCTTTATATGATGTAATTTGGTAAGCAGCGCTGCCCACTGGTGGCTCGGAAAGAGGCTCAGAGAAGTTTTTATCCTTCCAAAAGTGCTTCGGCAATACACTCATTCCTTGCGCCAAGCTAAACAGTTTCTCTCGGTTTGGGGTTTCCATGTCAATTCGGGCGACTAAATCACTCACTGCCGTCACTGACTTCACATCCTTATAATAAACCCGATATTGAGGGACACCTTCGGTACTGAATTTTTCAAATGTGAACGCGACATCATGAGCGGTAATCGGCTTACCATCATGGAAACGAGCCTTAGGGTTGATATGAACTTCTAACCAGGTGTAGTCATCTGAATAACGAACCTTTGAAGCAATTAGAGGGTAATACGCATCAATCTCATCGCTTGGTGAGAACATTAACGTATCGTACAATTGGCCAGTATTAGCGGCAGCCACACCACGAGACGCAAAACGGTTAAAGTTATCGTATGTTCCCATCGCGCCATAAGTCACTTTTCCTACTTTGGGTGCATCAGGGTTTACGTAATCGAAGTGAGAAAAGTTATCTGGGTATTTTGCTTCCCCAAAGCCAACCAGAGTCGTCGACTCAATAATTTTAGCTTGAGCTGTCAACCCAAGTGTCATCAATACTAACCCTAAAACAAACCGCTTTCGCTGTAGCATGCCTTGCTCCCTTTTGTGATTCTTCTAGCGCTTCATGCGTTGTATTCCCTTGCTAGGCTAAGGGGCACAAAATACTATTAATAATTCAGTTACTTGGGTAAGTATATACTCAAGTCCCATCAATGCGAGAATTTGTTCTTTTCAGCGATTCGTTACTATGTCGCTCTCACACTCTACGAAAGTTTTACGACAAGCTAGGTGAGTTATAAGTGCCCCACACCCGAACTTATGGGCTCATTACTTGAATTAAGATCACAGAATCAAATACAACCAAGTGCATTGCAACAAAATATTTTGGCTATTTATGGAATTGCTACTAAGTTTTAAAGACTGAACAAAATACATACAACACTCACTAAACGTCAGGCTCCAAATAAACATCATACCTAAACATCAAGAAAGGCTTTTTATCTCCTTATGCCCCATACCCCCTGTATGTGGCATTCTTTTTATGTGTATCAGAAGTTAACTTGTAACACATTCTCACCGTCCAGGTTTAATATCGTTAATGAGTCGTAAAATCAAAGCCGACACTGGTCTTTTGTATACAAATTGAAGTATTATTGTTTATTAATAACATCAATATATCCTTGGTTATCAATATAAATGACAAGCCTTAAAAATTCAGTCAGTAAAAACGTTAAAACCAAAGTGGCAGGACAGACACAAGATGATGTCGTCTACTGCCATATCTTTGATGCGATCTTAGAACAACGCCTACCGCCTGCGACCAAATTAAGCGAAGAAGCTCTCGCGGACATATTCAGTGTTAGCCGAACAATTATTCGCCGTGCCCTATTGCGATTATCTCTCGAACAAGTTGTGGTCATTCGACCAAACCGAGGGGCCGTGGTAGCTGCTCCAACGGTAGAAGAAGCAAAGCAGATCTTTAAAGCTCGTGAGATTATGGAGCTAGCGATTACAGAGTTAGCGGTTAGCAACGCAACCAAAGCCCAAATCGATGAATGCCGTAAGCTAGTCACAAAAGAAAACGCCGCTTTCGATCATGGCGACTATGGCAGCGGCTTACGACTGTCTGGTGAGTTCCACATTAAGCTGGCAGAAATGGCCGAAAATGCGCCACTGTTAGCGTTCCAACGCAGCCTAGTGTCTCAAACATCACTACTCATCGCGCAGTACGAAACGGGTAGCCATTCCAATTGCTCTCTAGACGAACATTCGATATTACTGGATGCCATAGAGTCTGGTGACGTCGAGCGAGCAACTGAACTGATGCAAGAGCACCTGGATCATATCCGCTCTAAGTTAAATCTAGACAACTCTTCGACTTCCAATGATCTGCACGTTGTTTTCTCGGATATTTTGAAGAATAAAGGTTAAACACCGACCTAAACTGTAATCTCTAACTTGAAAGCGCTTGGTATTCCTTACTAAGCGCTTTTTTGTGCTCATTATAAATTCGATATGGTTCAATGACTTAACACCTTCCTATCTCAACTACTCATTTCCCTACGCTGAGATGGTCTACTCTCAAGAAAAATCCGAAAAATTGCATACAATTATAAGTAACAACTGTAAATAATTTGCTCTTGTTGAGTAAATCAATATTGGTTGCAAATGGTAGAAAAAACAAAGGCTTAAATAAACTTTGTAGCCGACACGTAAAATTGCACACAATGCAATGTTGCATTATTGTAAATAATTAGTTGACCTTTGGGTCAGATTATCTAATTATTGACCATAAGGTCAGAAAATAATTTCAACTACAAATGTGTCATTGCACAAGGAGGTCTCTTGATTACTTTTCTACTCAATCAGGAAATCAGACAAGAAGAAAACTTGTCTCCCAATATGACGGTGCTGAACTATCTTCGCACTAAGATTAATAAAACAGGTACCAAGGAAGGTTGTGGTTCAGGCGATTGTGGGGCTTGTACCGTTGTATTGGGTGAATTAGTCAATGGCGAACTCGAATATCGTTCAGTTAACTCATGCCTTACCTTTGTTTCAGCACTTCATGGTAAGCAGTTAATTACGGTTGAAGATCTACAAAACAAAGACAAATCGCTGCACCCAGTTCAACAAGCGGTCGTGGACTTCCACGGTTCACAATGTGGGTACTGTACACCAGGTTTTATAATGTCAATGTTTGCACTCGGTAAAACAACACCGAATGCCAGCAAAGAAGACGTGATGGAATCACTAGCGGGTAACTTATGTCGTTGTACAGGCTACCGCCCTATTGTTGATGCTGCGCTGTCGCTTTCAAACGAAAAACCTCTTTTAGACCAATTTAATGAGCTTGAACGCGCGACTATCGACAAACTCGTCAGCATTCAAGATCAAGACGCAAACTTACGTGATGGTCACTTAACGGCTTTCTCTCCAAAGAGTGTGGATGAGTTAGCCAAGCTTTATCTTGCTCACCCTCAAGCTAAGCTTGTCGCAGGTGGTACAGATTTGGCTCTGGAAGTGACTCAATTCCACCGCGAAATTGAAACACTGATCAGCGTAAACCTTGTTGAAGAAATGAAGACTTGTGAAGAGACCGACACGGATCTTCTAATTGGTGCAAATCTGCCAATCAGCCAAGCATACCCACTGCTTAAGAAACATTACCCAGACTTTGGTGAACTTCTGCACCGCTTTGCTTCACTGCAAGTACGAAATCAAGGGACTATTGGCGGCAACGTTGCAAATGCCTCCCCTATTGGCGACACGCCGCCCCTTTTGATCGCACTGGATGCAAAACTAAAATTACGTTGTGGTGAGAAGACTCGAATCATTCCAATTGAAGAGTACTTCATTAGCTACAAGGTGACAGCACAGCAACCAAGTGAGTTTATTGAACAGATCATCATTCCAAAACCAACCGATTCAAGATTTAGAGCGTACAAAGTCTCTAAACGTTTAGACGATGATATTTCAGCGGTGTGTGGCGCTTTCAATATTGAAGTAAAAGACAACAAAGTCGTACAAGCACGCATCGCCTTCGGTGGCATGGCTGCTACACCAAAACGCGCAACACGGTGTGAAAACGTATTGCTAGGAAAAGTGTGGAATTCAGCAAACATCGAAGAAGCGATGGCGGAAATGAATAACGATTTCGAACCACTGTCTGACTTCAGAGCAAGCCAAGAATACCGCTCGTTAACAGCTGCCAACATGCTGCGTCGCTACTTTATTGAAACGCAGAATAAAGATAACCAAATCGAAACAAGGGTAACGTCTTATGTCTAACGCACACAACACTATGACTCACGAGGAAATGCTCGCCATAGTTAAACAGGATTTAAAAACTGGTGTAGGCAAAAGCGTGAAACACGATAGCGCGCCTATGCAAGTGACTGGCGAAGCACTCTACATTGATGACCGATTAGAGTTCCCTAATCAGCTTCATGTCTACGCTCGCCTAAGTACTCAAGCGCACGCAAAAATCACCAAGATTGATGTGTCACCTTGTTACGAATTTGAAGGTGTTGCGATTGCTATCACCGCTGACGATGTTCCAGGTCAGCTTGATATCGGCGCTATCTTGCCCGGTGATCCTCTTCTTGCTGATGGCAAAGTTGAGTACTACGGTCAGCCAGTCATCGCCGTTGCAGCTTCAAGTCTAGAACTTGCTCGTAAAGCATCTCAAGCTGCCATCATCGAATACGAAGCACTGCCTCCTATTCTTGATGTGAAAGAAGCTTTGGCTAAGAAAAGCTTTGTTACCGAAAGCCATCAACAAAAACGTGGCGATTCAGACAAAGCACTAGCAAACGCAAAACACGTTATCGAAGGTGATTTAGATATCGGTGGTCAAGAGCACTTCTATCTTGAAACACAAAGCAGCAGCGTTGTACCGACCGAAGATGGCGGCATGATTGTTTACACGTCAACGCAAAACCCAACAGAAGTACAAAAGCTGGTTGCCGAAGTTATTGGCGTACCAATGCACAAAGTTGTTGTTGATATGCGTCGTATGGGTGGTGGTTTCGGTGGTAAAGAGACACAAGCCGCTTCACCAGCGTGTATGTCTGCGGTCATCGCGCTATTAACAGGTCGTCCAACCAAAATGTGCTTAATGCGTAATGAAGACATGAGCACAACGGGTAAACGTCACCCGTTCTACAACCAATACAAAGTAGGCTTTGATGACGATGGCGTTATTCAAGGTGCTGACATTGTGGTAACCGGTAACTGTGGTTATTCACCTGACCTTTCAAGCTCAATCGTTGACCGTGCCATGTTCCACTCAGATAACGCGTATTATCTAGGTGATGCAACCGTAACGGGTCATCGCTGTAAAACAAATACGGCCTCAAACACGGCTTACCGCGGCTTTGGTGGCCCACAAGGCATGATGACCATTGAACATATCATGGACGAAATAGCCCGTTACCTGAAAAAAGATCCTCTTGAAGTTCGTAAGGCGAACTATTACGGAGAAGAGGGCCGAGATACAACTCACTACTATCAAAAAGTAGAAGATAACTTTCTTCCTGAAATCACTGAACAGCTAGAACAAAGCAGTGACTACCACGCTCGTCGTAAAGAAATTGCTGAGTTCAATAAGACAAGTCCGATCCTTAAGAAAGGTCTTGCGCTTACACCGGTTAAGTTTGGTATTTCATTTACCGCTACTTTCTTGAACCAAGCTGGTGCTCTAATTCATATCTACACTGATGGCAGTATTCATTTAAGCCATGGTGGTACTGAAATGGGCCAAGGTTTGAACATCAAAGTTGCGCAAATCGTTGCACAGGAGTTTCAAGTCGATGTCGAACGTATCCAGATCACCTCAGCCAACACAGACAAAGTACCGAACACATCACCAACCGCAGCATCATCGGGCGCCGACCTCAACGGTAAAGCAGCCCAGAACGCCGCACTAACGATTAAGCAGCGCTTGATTGACTTTGCTTCATCGCACTTTAAAGTTTCACCAGAAGAGGTGGTCTTTAAAAACGGCATGATTCAAATTCGTGATGAACTAATGACGTTCAACTCTTTTGTCGAGCTTGCTTGGTTCAACCAAATTTCACTATCAAGTACGGGCTTCTATCGCACTCCGAAGATCTTCTACGATCACGAGAAAGCGCGCGGTCGCCCATTTTACTACTACGCTTACGGCGCATCATGTTCAGAGGTTGTCATCGATACCTTAACGGGTGAGTACAAAATCTTGCGCGTTGATATCTTGCACGATGTGGGGGCCTCACTTAACCCTGCGATTGATATCGGCCAAATTGAAGGCGGCTTCATTCAAGGTGTGGGTTGGTTAACAACGGAAGAGTTGGTATGGAACGAACAAGGCCGATTAATGACGAATGGCCCTGCAAGTTACAAGATCCCAGCGATTGCCGATATGCCAATCGACTTTAGAACGCACTTGCTAGAAAACCGCAGCAACCCTGAAGACACGGTGTTTAACTCTAAGGCCGTCGGTGAGCCACCGTTTATGCTAGGCATGTCAGTTTGGAGTGCTCTGAAAGACGCCGTTGCTTCAGTCGCTGTTGATGGCGCAATTCCTAAACTGGATACACCAGCCACACCAGAACGTGTATTAATGGCAGTGCAAGAAGTCACGAAGCCACAAACAGCAACCGTTAACAGTAAGTCTGAAACGGCGTAATGTTAAGGCTATAACGTTATAGAAAGAAACAAATAGTGGTCACCTGCTAGTCCACCCTCTATACAGCAGGTTGACCACTCCCTAACTCATATTTAATTGAGAGTAGTCGCATCGCTTTAGGAGGTAATGATGTTTAAGGATAATTGGATTCATGAATTAGCTAAGCTAGAAGAGAGCTATGAACCCTGCGTCATGGTGACGGTTCTTGAAGATCGTGGCTCTGTTCCACGTGATGCTGGTACTAAAATGTTGGTAACACGTGACAAAATCATCGCAACCATTGGTGGTGGTCACCTAGAACATATTGCGACCAAAATGGCGCGTGAAATGCTCATCGGCCGAGAGAAGTCTCTGAAGGTCGAGCGTTTTAATCTTGGTGCTCGTTTAGGTCAGTGTTGTGGCGGTATGGCAACTCTCAGCTTCGAGCCCATTGGTACACAACAAAATCACTTAGTGTTATTTGGAGCAGGGCACGTTGCCAAAGCACTGCTTCATATCGTGTCTACCCTGCCATTCCGAGTCACTTGGATAGACGAACGTGAAGAAGAGTTTCCAGAAACTTTGCCTGAAGGGGTGAAAAAACTGGTTTCTGACGATCCTGTTGGCGAAGTTAAACACATGCCACCTAACAGCTACTACTTAGTGATGACACATAACCACCAGCTCGATTTCGATTTAGCGAAAGCCATCATCAACCGTGAAGGCAGTTGTTACTTTGGCATGATCGGATCGCTAACCAAGCGTAAAAAGTTCGACCACCGACTAGAACAACGCGGTTACAGCCAAGAGCAAATCAATACCATGATCTGCCCTATTGGCGTCAGTTCGGTGACTGGGAAACACCCTGCTGAAATCGCGGTATCGGTTGCGGGTGAACTAATCGCACATTATCAAGGTCAGACGCTTGAACAAAAGCGCCCTGATATGCACAGTGAAAATAGCCTAAGCGAATCTCATATAAAAAATAAAATCGCTTAGATCTAAAGGCCATATTGTCTTTAGAGAGATTAAAAGGAAGTAATAATGACAACTCAACGCAAAGCGTATCGCGCGAGCATTTTGCATAGCATTGCTGACCCAAAAGATGTAGGAATTGAAGACTCATACGAGTATTTCGAAGATGGTATTCTGGTTGTAGAAAATGGTCATGTCGTTGACATTGGTGATGCTGTAGAGGTTCTAGAACGCCAACCAAAGACACTACAAGTAAAAGAGTACAAAGATAAAATCATCACTTCAGGTTTTATCGATACCCATATTCACTACCCTCAAACGGGTATGATCGCTTCATACGGTGAACAGCTTTTAGATTGGCTAGAAAACTACACTTTCCCTGAAGAGCGTCGCTTTAAAAACCCTATCTATGCACATAAAGTCGCGAATCTATTCTTTGATGAATTAGCAAGTAACGGTACGACTACAGCACTGGTATTCGGTACGGTTCATAAAGAGTCCGTTGATGTCTTTTTCGAAGAGGCAGAAAAGCGTAACGTTCGTATGATCGCGGGTAAGGTTCTGATGGACCGTAACGCACCCGATTACTTAGTCGATACACCCGAGTCCGGTTACGAAGAATCTAAAGAGCTGATCGAAAAGTGGCACAATAAAGGCCGTTTGTTGTACGCGGTAACCCCTCGCTTCGCGCCGACAAGTACTCCAGAGCAACTTGCTACTGTAGGTAAGCTGTTAGAAGAGTACCCTGACGTATACATGCACACGCACCTTTCTGAAAACAAGAAAGAGATTGAGTGGGTGTTGGATCTATTCCCTGAACGAGACAGCTACTTGGATGTGTACGATCACTATGGATTACTGCACAAGCGTTCTGTTTTCGCTCATGGTATTCACCTGTCTGATTGTGAATGTAAACGCCTTGCGGATACAGACTCCGCTATCTCATTCTGCCCGACTTCGAACCTGTTCTTAGGTTCAGGCCTATTCAAACTTCCAAAACTGGAAGAGCATGGCATCCGTGTTGGCATGGGAACGGATGTAGGCGCGGGAACCAGTTTCTCGATTCTACAGACCATGAGTGAAGCGTACAAAATCATGCAGCTTCAGCAAGAGAAACTTCACCCAATTAAGTCACTGTTCTTAGCAACATTAGGCGGTGCGCGTTCACTTCACCTTGAAGACAAAATAGGTAACCTTGAAGTCGGTAAAGAAGCGGACTTCGTCGTACTTAATATGGACGCAACCCAACTGATGCGCTTTAGAATGCAGCAAGCCAAAAAGCTTGAAGAGAAGCTCTTTGTCCTGATGAGTCTAGGTGATGATCGTACCGTCAGCGAAACTTACATCGCAGGTGAAAAAGCATACGATGTGAATTTTGAACAACAAAAGAAGCTCGTTAGCTAGTTGAACTGGCGCGCCTCAACTGAACACAATAAGCCGCTGATAGTCAGCGGTTTTTATTTACACTGCAGTGTGAATATACTCACACTGTCATGGTGGAATGCTCATCTAATCAAATAATTCAGTTATGATAAGTACTCATCTAAAGGGAGTTGGGAGGGGCCTATGGAACCATTAAGTTTGAATGCATCTATCGTACTTTCAATATACCTTCAAGCATTGGTTGTTTCCTCCATCCTTTACCCTTTTGTTATTGCAGGCATCTCCTTAACGTTTGAAAATAAAGTGAAGCAGCGCCCCTACATCGTCCGAACGAGTATCATTTGGCTTGCCGTAACTCTCATACTGATCGCTTTGCACGCACATAACACTCTGAGTTAAAGAGCTACCTTAATAGCAACTTTTCTTATCTCAGACTATGCTCAAACCGCTAATGGACTGATTTTCACTTCATGGCTCAATCTGGTTAAAACATAAGTGGTCTTTTTATTAGCCTCGGTGCGAAATAAAAGGACGGTTAAATTTCACTCACAACTATGTGCTTTAGAGCTCACTATTGATACCTTTATTACATAAAAATCGAAATATTATTCAGCACGTGTATTGTTATGTGCCAATTGACGATATGGCTACAGTAAAATTCAGCGGACCCTTTTGTTATGCAGTATAAAATTGAAGATTCCATTAAGATTTCTATCGATACATTGACAACCGGTATGTTTGTTACCGCCATCGAAAATACCGAACGAGTTAATTTATCTAATGCAGGACGTGTTTCTTCCTCACCTGCAATTAATAAGTTACATCAAAGTGGTGTTAAGTTTGTTTGGGTTGATAAAAAGCTTTCAGATAAAAACTGTAAAATTAAACCAGTACATACAGTGACGACTCCCCAAGCAACTGCCCTCTCCATGGAGAAACCGGTCAAGCCTAAAGCGACCAGTCGTGTCGCTAATCAAAAGAAAGCAAAGAAGCTTGTCGCGGAAGCAAAAGGCCTTACAAACCGGCTCATCAACCAAACCTTCGACGGTAAGATCATTGAGATTGATGAAATCAATGACTGGGCAGATGAACTGATTGAATCAGCGCTTATTGATGCTGATGCGTTAAGCTGCGTATCAGCACTAAGACAAAAAGATCAATATTTACTGGAGCACTCGGTTAATGTTGCGTGCCTGTTGGTTACCTTTGGAACCTACTTAGGGTTAGATAAACCAACACTTAAACAACTGGCTGTCGGTGGAATCATTCATGATGTTGGAAAAATACAAGTGGATGACGCCGTTTTACAAAAACCTGCGAAGCTGACTCCTGAAGAGTTTGAACATATCAAACTTCATCAAGTGTTTGCCCATGAGCTCATTGCCAATATTAAGGGGCTTGATACGATAAGCCGAGATGTTTGCTTAATGCACCACGAGAAACTCGACGGCAAAGGGTATCCGTCAGGCTTAAAAGGTGATGAGATTCCGCTACATGGTCGCATGACCTGCATCATCGATATTTATGATGCCTTAACCGCTGATCGTTGCTATAAAAACGGAATGAGTTCAGCTGAAGCATTTAAGATCATTCTGAGTTTGACTCCCTTCCACCTTGATGCCGATTTGGTCTATAAATTCATTAACTGCATTGGCGTATACCCTGTTGGCTCTTTGGTTGAGCTCTCTGATGGTCGAGTGGGCATCGTATGGAGTTCGAACTCATCTCAGCCTTTAAAGCCTGAGGTTAAATGCTTTTATTCTAAGAAATATAAACGCTTCGTTGACATTGTCTACATCGACTTAAAAACCAGTAAATTGAAAATCGAAAGCGCTATTTCTCCTTCTTCATTGAAGGTAGACTCTACTCCTTTTTATGATTAGTGATTTGGGTACAGCAGTATTCTGTTCACACAATTTATCTATAACTAATGTGAACATTGAATAACAGACCTTCGTTTCCTAAGTTCAATATAGAAAGGAGAAAACTCAAAGAGTTAATCGGCGTTTAATTACATCAGATAAACTCAATAAGGAGTCACACCATGAAACGGATAACATGGATAATGCCCTTTATATACCTAGCTAGCTACAGTGCTTTTGCGAGTTATCAGATCAATAACCATATGATTGAGAACGATATAGACCTTCATATTCAATCAATTAACAACGTCACTTCAAACTCAGTGAGCGCTACACTATTTGAAGACGAAAGCCCTTTTTATCATTTTAACGCCAATGGTATCGGTGCCCTAGCAAAGTATCACATGGTAACTAGCCTCTATTTTGGAGAAAGCCTTGAGCAGTGCAACGGCTCAAACCCGGTAGAGACAGCCCAAAACCTTTCAGCTTTGACCGCTATTGGTACTAAAACACTCACCTTCCAGGAGTTAGCCAGTAACACCGGCTACTGCTTGGTTAGCATGATCAGCTATACATACTTGAGCGACGATGGACAAACCGTTAATACCACGACACGTTATGCTGAAGTTATCCATACCCAAACAAACAAGCCTACCTCTAATAAACAACATATTCCTACGCCTGCCGACGAAAGGTTTCTGGAGGCTATATTAGAAAGTGATATTTCCGCTGAGTTATTTCACTGTGGTATCGATGATAGCTACTGGTTTATTCATTACCAATGGCCAAACTATGTGGCTCGTTGTACTGCCAAAGGTATCGATGTAACCCTGATTGAAAACACTAATAATACGCCGGCTGATTTACGCTTTCGATACAGTAACAGGCTTAAGTATACTCAAAATCATTAGGGCAATGATTTAGCCATCAATCGTAGACATCATAACGGCCAAAGCTGACACTGACCGCTATTATCTAGGCAGGTCTAGGCCTTATTAAAAAATACGCTTTAAGCTACGCTAGATATTGCTTTAACTTTGGCGAGCGACTTACAAACAGCCAATCCACGATAAAAATAACCACAATGGTAACGCCTGCTAATGGAAAACATAGTTGGCTTTAGCCATTATCGTATCTATGGAGATAACAGATTCAACATGACGATGACTGACCATAGTATCGTCTTGATGATTAGAATAGTCATCTGCATTGATTAAACTTAGTTTTGCGCATCATTTACACTTCAAATAAGACCTCGAAAACGCAATAAATAAGCCACAATTCCCTCCCCCCATAATGAGTGATCCAACCAAGGTCATAACTTTCTAGAAAATAGGAATTAAAAAACACTCGACAGACAATTGATAATGAGTATCATTAATAATGTTATAACATAACATTATTAATGGAGATAAAAATGAAACCTGGAATTCACCCAAACTACCGAATCGTTGTATTCCATGATACGAGTGTCGATAAATATTTTTTGGTGGGCTCAACGTTGGACACCACACGAACTATTGAATGGGAAGATGGCAAGACTTACCCATATATGACCCTTGAAGTCTCTTCGGAATCTCACCCTTTCTATACAGGCAAGCAGCGCGTTGTTCATCAAGAAGGCCGTATTGCCAACTTTAATCGTAAGTTTGGTGCATTAAGCACAAAGAAATAAGGAAATACAAATGAAAGTACTCAGCTCACTGAAAAGTGCGAAAACACGACATCGTGATTGTCAGGTGGTGAAGCGTAAGGGAAGAACCTACGTGATATGTAAAACTAATCCACGCTTTAAAGCGGTACAGGGAGGGGTTCAAAATAAAAAGTAGCCACAAAAGATAAACCGCTGATTGCCAGCGGTGTATCTTTAGTTCCGTGACCTTTCTTTTATTGAGTTACCCCTGCAATCACCGCAGGATCATCCGTAACGGTCGGCATATCACCAATATCTGCACTGCCTTGAACAGATGTCGGAACATCAACGGCAGGATCACCCAACGTTAATGCCGAGCATTGCCCCGAGGCCACTTGCATGGTTTGTTCTATTTCAATGGCTTTAACAACATACTGATTTGAACCGCCCATAATAACGCCATCCGCTAATGAAAACTCGGGACGGTACTGGTCATCTCCACTTACGTAAGGAATACCCCATAAGTCTCCGTTACCGCCATAGTTAATCAATATCGTTTGACCGTCATACTCTCCAGCATCACCACTTCGATCATTCGCATCTGAATGTTGATAGGCAATCTGCAATGGGCGTTCAAAACTCACCACATCACCCGAACCATCTTTCACAGTAGAAAGCTGGTTCCACGACTGAATACCGGTTTCCCAAACATAAAACTCAGTCGTAATGGATGGATCATAGATATCCCATGAGTTACTCACTGAGCCGATGATCATCGGGCCACTTCGTACGCCCCAGCTATGGGGTGTTGAGCTAATATTAGATTGTGACAATGACGCGTTATAGCGTACAGGTTCACTGCTTGCCGCGCTTACTAGGGTTAACGTATTATTTCCTGATGTGGCAAAGGTGAAGGTATATGGACCTGATCCAGTTTCAAATGGACTACTACTGCCACTAAAATTCGTCAGATCACTCAGTTCAAACGTTCCTATAGGGCAGTTGTCATAGCACGTTAATGTCACTGTGCCAGAATTCAGTACTTCACCAGAACCGGTTTCACTGCCATTGATAAAGGTTTGCTCGTAATAAGTGAGTGAGGTTTGTCCTTCAAGATATTTCACTTCCCCCCCAAGCTGCTCTGAATACATATAGAGCGAATCATTGGCCGACAAGACAATTTGATCTGGCGCCTGAGATACTACGGTTGAACCGTTATTACCCCAAGACAGCTTGCCTATTTTATAAAATCCATCAGATCCTACTCCGTCATCAGCCACAGTCATATAGCTCACAACCCATTGATCAAAACTGTTATCGGCAAAAGCCGCGCTGTCCCAATACGAAAACCCTACGCCTCTAGCACTGCTTAATGCGAGTGTTTTCACCGTATTTTTGATAAGGCGGCCAGGCGCATTCACGTAGGTATAAGACGTTTGCGTACCGTTTTCATCCCGAATTACCGTATCACCATCTGCCAGCGCACCCTCTTCCTCTGTCCAAACGCCCCAATAACCGATGTGACCATAGCTATCGTAACTGCCATTATTATCACTATCGTATTTCATCGAGAAGCCGCTATTGATCTCTATTTGTGCCCCTGTCGTCGCATTAAAAAGATCGTAGCGATGCACAAAACTATCAAAGCTTGTTCGACTCAAACATTGACCACTGTTATTCCCTATCTTGTAGGGTAGATCAGAAAAGTCACCATTTACGCTTTGTACAAGAACATGGGTTGAGTTAAACGCTAACGCATATGAAGTCTGCCCGTCTCCATCTCGATCAAACCCTGTCAATGCAATACCACTTGAGCGATCACTTGCCATCACAACACTCGCACTTTGTGAATAAGTATTACTTCCATGTGAACTCGATTCATAAAGGGTAAATCCAATAGACCCTGGAATAGTATCTACCGTTATAACTTCGCCACCTCCATATTGATTTCCTGCCGTGAAGTTATCAAAGAAATCAAAGTTGAAGGTAAAACGACCAAATGGGTTTGAATCGCTTGCTCCCTCTGAAATCTCTGACTTAAACATTATCGCTTGTTCCCCATCACCTCCTCCCATTTCAGGGAGCCAGACGTTAACTGAAAGCGGAGAAAAGTCATCACCTCTAGTAACGACCGAAATTGCTTTCATATATTGCGTAGCGTTGCTCGCCCCTGATGACTGGCCAGAAGATCCATCATCGCTTTCATCGAAACAAGCGGCCTCATCAGCTAATACGGAATACGCTCCATCATTAACAAATTCGACGCTATTAAACTGAGCGGTGAAACAGAGGATACTATTCACCAAATCGATCGGTTCTAATGCAGCATTCCACACATGCGAATTGACATTTGCGTTGCTGTAATCCGTACCTGAGTCATTGAAGACAGCATAAGTAACTGTGGGGGTCATGGCGCATATAGCTATGGTTAATTTAGTCAGTTTCATTGGTCACTACCTCCAGCTGTTCTGGTAGTTGTAAGGATGATGTGGAAGTAGCTGTAGAACTGGCACTATCGCTATCACTGCAGGCGCTAAGTCCAAAAAAGAATAGGCATATCAATAGATATTTAAAAACAAGATGGGTCATGAAACCTCCTAACAAACGCTGTCAAATTACCACTACATTTTCTGTGGTCTTAGATTAAAAATAGGTAGGTCAGGAAGAAACGTTATAGAACTTTGGAATATTGTTATAACGCAAACTCATAAAAAATGAGCCAGATAAACAAATTGGTATAGTGTACAAATGCTTATAATTTCTCACTATAAAGAAAAATATCATTAATTACAGTGATTAGTTTGATGTGGGCCATCCATTAAGTTAATGGAGCTCATTCGAAGTAGCTGATTTTTTGATATTGCATCTTGGAGCAGTGGCTAGGAAATAGAAAGTGACGAGTAGTCAATTAGAGGGAGCAATTGCTCCCTCTCTGTAAGATTTTTTAGGAAACAACTTACAACTTAATGGTGAGAGCCTTTGCGACGTTACGTGATGTCATTTCCACGTTAAAAGCGGCTTCTTTTAGCGCGGTCGGTAAATCTGTCGCGCCAAGTACAACACTATAAGCCGCATCAATGCCATGGTCATGAACGACCTCGCAATCTGCCGCCGTTGATCCAGCAATCGCAATCACAGGTAAACCAAATTGTTTCGCGGTGCGAGCAACACCAACCGGCGTTTTACCATGAATCGTTTGGCTATCAATGCGTCCTTCACCAGTAATCACTAGATTTGCATCTTTAACTACGTCTGAAAGGTTCACCGCATCCATAACAATGCTAATACCCGGGCGGAGGTTGGCGTCAAACAGACCAATCAATGCTGCGCCAAGACCACCGGCAGCGCCGGCACCTGGGACATCTTTCACGTCTTGATCTGTCGTGTTATAGATCACTTTGGCGTAGTGCGCTAGGTTAGCATCCAGTGTATCAATCATGGCTGGTGTTGCCCCCTTTTGAGGACCAAACACATTCGATGCTCCTTTAGGGCCGCAAAGTGGATTATCCACATCACATGCAACTTCTAACGAAACCGTTTGTAAACGAGGGTCAAGCATAGACAGATCAATGCTTGTTAACCTGTTAAGAGAGCCACCACCAAAAGCGAGATCAATACCGTTCTCATCAAGGAGCTTCGCACCTAGCGCTTGCGCCATTCCTATCCCTCCATCATTAGTAGCACTGCCACCAATGCCAACAATGATATGTTTAACGCCTTGATCAAGTGCCGCTTTGATGAGCTCACCCGTACCATAGGTGGTGGTGAGCAGAGGATTACGCAGTTCAGGTTCAACCAAATGAATGCCAGAGGCTGCCGCCATCTCAATAATAGCCGTTGACCCATCACCCATTAAGCCATAGAAGCCTTCAACCGGCTCACCGAGTGGGCCAGTTACGTTTACATTTACGATCTTACCATCGGTTGCATCAACCAATGATTGAACCGTCCCTTCTCCGCCGTCTGCCATAGGCAGTTTTACGTACTCGGCATTGGGTATCACTTTCTTAAATCCGTTTTCAATCGCGGTCGCCACTTCCATTGCGGTTAAGCTCTCTTTGTATGAGTCTGGAGCAATTACAATTTTCATAAACTTATACCTTCAGTAACTTGTACTTTAAAAGACTGTGCTTTTAATTACTGCTCAGCTAAACGAATACTCACAAGCTAAAATCGTTTAACTACAGTCTTTTAAATGATGATTTCCCCAATAAACTAGGCTTACGAGAAAACAATCACGCACGAAACAATTTCATTATTGAGCGATTGTCGATGTCACTGACAATCACCTTATCGAATACTTTGATTAAACAAACAGACCAAACACACCAAACATCATCACAGAGACAAACGCGATCATAAGACCAACCGCTGACTCGTAAGGAATCAACTTGAGACGCTCACGAATGTCCATATGCACGGCACCACCCGTTGCGTGGAAGAAGCTACCGTGCGGCATGTGGTCAAGTACTGTTGCACCCGAGTGAATCATTGCTGCGCCTGCTAACGCTGGAACACCAAGTTCTAAAATCGTGCCACTAAACACGCTCGAAGCAACGGCAGTACCCGCGGTTGTCGAAGCAGTTGCCAGTGCCATCATCGCACCCGAGATTGGCGCTAAAATAAATGAAGGCATACCTGATGCTGCTAGCACATCAATCAATCCATCTCGAAGCGCAGAGTTAGCAATAATGCCCGCAAGCGTACCAGTACCTAGAAGCATCACAGCAACCGGGGCCATGCGGTTTAAACCTGACACGGCAAAGTGGTTCGTGTCTTTAAAGCGTCCCATCACGACCGCGCCAAGCAAGCCGCCAAGGGGAAGAGCGATAAGTGGGTCAACGTTAATCCCTGCAATTGGGCGCAGAGATAACAGTGCAATAGCAACTAAAGGTGCAACAATCGCAGCGTGGAAAGCGGGCAGTTTAGAATGATCAACCGCGACCACTTCGCTCTCCTCTACTTTAGTGCCTTTATTAACCAGTTTTTTCGCAATAAAATACGCGAAGAACATGCCACATAGACCGGGTACAATACCCGCAGCCATTACAGAGGTTAGCGGGACATCAAATGCATCTGCTGCTGCGATTGCATTTGGGTTTGGTGACATAACGTTACCCGCTTTGCCGCCACCAACCATCGCTAACAAAATGGCGGTTTTGGAAATATCAGCACGACGAGCAATCGCTAATGCAATTGGTGCGACAGTGATAACGGCCACATCAACAAACACACCGACCGCTGTTAGAATCATTGTTGCGACAGCTAATGCCAGAAGAGCGCGAGTTTCGCCAACTTTCTTTACTATGGTTTCTGCTATGGATGTCGCGGCGCCCGATTCAATCAATACGCCGGCAAGAACACCTGCGGCTAAAATCCGTAGTACTGCGGTTACAATACCTTGGGCACCGCCAATCATCAGTCCAACCGTGTCGGTAAGTGATACACCACCAACGACACCACCAAGCAGCGCACCGATGATCATGCCGTATGCTGGCGGAACTTTTTTAAGAATGAGGCCAATGGCCACGACGAGTGCAGTTAACGCACCTAAGGTAGAGACTTCTATCATTGTTGTTTCCATTCATTGTTGTGATTTGTAAGCAGAGTAAAAGGATGGAAGGCAGAATTCTTTATGCAGAGTGACAAATATAACCCAAATAACCGTGGTGTTTTTTGTCACCTTGCACATTTAACTCGATGCATTACATACATTTTAATGCCAAATACAACTGAACTTTATTATCTAACTTATTGATATTTAAACCAGTAACATCGTCAATCTTCTCTAGCCGATATCGCAGCGTATTTCGATGAATATGGAGCGAATCACAAGTTTGAGCCAGATCGCAATCTTGTTCAAAAAAGACTCTAAGCGTTTTAACGAGAACCCCTTTTGTATCTTGTTCAATCAATTTTTCTAGCGGTTGGATAATTTGGCTACGTCTCCAAGTGTCTTGCTTTAATGCCCCAACAAAAATAGACAGCTTGTTTTCTTGGTAGAAAAGAATCGACTCTCTACAACTGCCACTGCATTCGAGTGTCGCTTTGGCCGTCTCGTATGAACGGGCAATACCTGACAGTTCAGGGAAATAGTCGCCCATTGCGATTTTTATCGAAAACTCACCGACTTGCTGAATTCGCTTGAGCAGTTTCTTAACCCGCTTCTGTTCCTCTCTTTTACTCCATTCCCCATTAACGAGAGTCACGGGTTTGAGTACCACAATTTCATTCATCGACACCGATACAATACCCACAATATTATCTCGCTCAGGGTGCTCAAGCAGGTGTACCAGTTTTTGCAAATGCTCTAACGTTAATGATTGACCATGCTTAGGGATCACCTTTACCGCCGCAGCAATACGAGGTTGAGACAGGTCTAAATCAAGCCTTTCAGCAATCGATAGCAGCTGATTTTCATTGAGCTCTGAACCTTGAATTAGTTGCAACAGTAGCTCTTCTCTATGACGCTTATTCCACTGAACTTGAGCCATTAGCGCCGCTTGCTCCACGATCAACTCAGCGGTCATTTTAACCAGCTCGCCATAGTGTCTTACTTCATCAGGTAAACCTGAAATACCAACAACACCAATCACCTGTTCTTGATACAAGATGGGGAGGTTAATCCCCTCTTTCACACCAATAAGCGTACTTGCTACCGTTTTGTTTATTTCGACGGTTCTATTATCGTGAATAACAAGCAGTGCACCTTCATGAGTGCGATGTAATCGTGCAGGATCACTAGAGCCAATAATCTGCCCGTTTTCATCCATTACATTGACGGGGTATTGAATGATTTTGCTGGCTCGTTCTACGATCTGGCGTGCGATCAGCGAGTTTAACTGCATAATGTGGCCTTAAATCTTATGATAAAAAGCACGTTAGCATAGAGAGATAAAGAGTGAAAAGGGGGAATAGAGAGAACCGATAAGCTAGGTTACCTCGACTTATCGCCAAGGCAACCTATTAACGGCTGTATCCTAGTAATGAACTCTCATCAAACCCTTTATTGAATCACCGCACCTTGCTCGACCCATTCACCAATGAGCACACGCTCGTCATCCGTCATTTGAGTTAAGTTACCCAATGGCATCACGTTGGTCGTGACTGTTTGAGCCACAATTCTCGGTACATTTGCTTTGATCTCTTCAGGCGTATCAAGAATGACTCCTGCTGGCGCAGCTGCAAAGGCCGCGTGAGAAGGTGTCGCTGAGTGACATACCGAACAACGCTCTTGAATCACATCATTGATTTGCTTAAACGGAATCATGCTTGAATCACTATGAGCTTCTGTCGCCGCAACGTCTTGTGTAGAGGTTGCCGAATCAGCTACAGGCTGCACTTGCTCAACCGCAGGTTTAACTGCAACAGGTGCCATCGATTTTTTCGCATACGGTGAAGTGACAAACGCTAAGGTAATCATACCCAGTGCGGCGACAGGTACTGTCCATGCAAATTTTTGGCTACCATGACGCGTATTAAAGTAGTGACGAACCAAAATACTGAAGATTGAAAGTCCAGCTAGAATCGCCCAGTTATACTCATGCCCATACGTGCTTGGGAAGTGGTTACTGATCATAATGAACAGCACGGGTAGCGTTAGGTAGTTGTTATGACGTGAACGCAATAGACCTTTCGCCGGTAACGCTGGATCAGGTTCTCTGTTCTCTTCAATCGCTTTAACCAAGTTACGCTGTGCTGGCATGATAACGCGGAATACGTTACCCACCATGATGGTACCAATGATTGCGCCAACGTGAATATAAGCACCGCGACCACTGAACACTTGAGACAAGCCGTAAGCGGCACCGACTAAGGCTAAAAACAGCACAAAGCCTAATAGTTCTGGTTTCTTACCCAGTGGTGAATCACACAGAAGATCATAAACAAACCAACCCGCGATCAACGCGCCAATACCAATGGCAACGGCTGTGGTTGAATCAAGCCCAGACCCTGGTGCAATCAGATAAATTTCTGCGTTAAGGTAGTAAACCACACCTAACAATAAAACACCTGTGATCCAAGTAAAGTACGCTTCCCACTTAAACCAGTGTAAGTGTTCTGGCATTTCTGGTGGTGCGAGTTTGTACTTCTCTAGGTGATAGATACCACCGCCGTGAATTGCCCATAAATCCCCTGACAATCCGGTTTTTGGATTAACACGGTTAAGATTGTTTTCTAGCCATACAAAATAGAAAGAGGCACCAATCCATGCGACACCCACTATCATGTGAGCCCAGCGAATTGCCAAATTCAACCATTCAGTAATATGCGGATCCATAATTTACTCCTTTAATGCATCTGCGCTTTCGTTCGTTGTTTCTACGCCTATTAGTCAGACGCTTAATTCACTTCGGCGAGCTGCTTTTCATCCTGATTATTTACATTAGGGAGGTCATCCAAATGCAAAGAGACGAGATTGTCTTCGAAATGCACTTCGTCACAGTTATTGCCCTCTCCTGCTCGATCGACAATTAGAAAACGATCTTGAGGAGTTAATGCCAATACTGGGTGATGCCAAACCCCTTTTAAGTAGTTCACACCTTGCTTGCCGTTACTTAGAAAAGCGCGACACTGCGATAAGCTTGGGTTGTCGCCTTTTGGAGCGACAACCAATAGATAAGGCTGGCCAAGTAATGGAATAAAAGCTTGAGAGCCTAGCGGGTGTCGTTCGAGCATGTTGATCGTCAATGGGTATTCAAGCGGTGTTGCTTCAAAAATACTCATGATTGTGTGACCGCCCTGCTCTTCAACATCTGCACTCGCCAATTTATGAAAACGTTTAGTCGAACCGTTATTGATCATGAAGAAATCACTGTTTTCCGCTTCAATAACGTCTCCAAATTCAGCAAACGCTGCTTTTGTTAATGGCTCTATTTTTAAACGTGATAGTTCAAGTTGACGATTGCCGTTGCTCATTTGATTTCCCTTAATTCGCTTTTACTTAGCTGCTACCTAATAACTACTTTGTTTTATGCTTTTACTTCGATACGGTTACTTCGAGGTTATAATTTCGAAGACCTTACTTCGATGCTTTAGTACCAAATAAACGTAAACGACTAATACCACCATCTGGGAAGATATTGAGTCGAACGTGCGTGATCGCACCAAGGTCTTTCACTTGCTCGTTGAACTCATGCAACTCGTGTGCTGATAGCTTTTGAGCAGGTAACAGTTCACGCCAGAATAGACTTTGTGTCTCTACTTGATCATCTGTTCCGCCACTTACGTAGGCTGCTTGAATTGAACAGCTGTCTGGGAAGTTACCTTTAAAGTGAGCCGTATCAACCACAACACGTGAGATATTCGCAGAGTGACCAAGTGCAACGATGACCCAATCATTACCAGGAGTACGACGACGCGCCGTTTCCCAACCGTCACCCATGTTTTCGCCACGACCAGGGCCTAAAATGTTGGCTTTAGTTCCATAATGCTCATCACTACATGCCAGTGCGCGACCGCCATTTTCTACCGCTGCGAAATCAAGTTGCTGAGAAGCGCTTAGGTTTGCCCAATCAACACTTGGACGACCGTAGATACGTAAGCGTGCGACACCACCATCTGGGTAAATATTCAGGCGAACGTGTGTGTACACTTTGTCACTGTCAATTTCGGTTAGGTGATGCTTGTCGCCTTGAAGGCTAGTCGACGCAATGATCTCATCCCACTCTTGAGACTCAGAAGGCGCACCTTCTGGGCTGTAACAGGCATCTAAAGACGCTGACGGCGGGAAGTTACCAGTAAACCATGTTGTGTCGATGTCTACCCCTGCAATGGTGCCCGCTAGGCCAAGTTTTACTACACAGTAGTCGTAACCTTCACCACGCTTACGACGGCTTTCCCAGCCATCCATCCACTTGCCGTTATCATCATAGACATCATCTTTCCACTCAGGCGCCTCACGACGTAACATGCGAGATTTGTCTGCAAAGAAATCATCCGTTGCATAAAGTGCTTCAGCACCGAGTCGCTCGTCTGCTAGGTTCGTGTAATCTTGAAAGCGATTTGTTTGTCCAAGTTCTTGTGTCATTCGTTTGAATCCTATCCAATTGTTCAATTAATAATAAAATGAGTATCGAGGGCTTTATTTAGCGCTCGTTTTAAGCCGAAATAGTTGTCGCTGTTGACTTACATATCTCGGAGGCGAAACAGGGCAATCTTGTTGATTTCTTGAATCGCAGTAGCAAACTCAGTTTCACTATCATTGCCTAATCGCTTCTCGAACGACTCGAGAATTTGGTAACGATTGGCCCCTTTTACCGCCATGATAAAGGGAAAGTTGAAGCGACTTTTGTAGCTATCGTTATAGGTGGTAAATTTAGTAAACTCTTGAGGAGAACATTGATCAATTCCCGCTCCAGCTTGCTCTGACGTAGAGGCTGCGGTGAGTTCACCGTTAACTGCTGCACGCCCAGCTAAATCCGGGTGAGCATTAATCAGTGCTAGCTGTTTATCTTGGTCAGCGCTAAGCAGTGATGAAGCCATTTTAAAATGTAAGCTTTCTACATTGTTATCTTCATCACTAAGCCCTTGTTCAAATACGACTTGCGCCACCCATGGGCTGTGTTCATACACATCCGCAAAATGAGAAACAAAGGCTTCTTTGTCCATTTGGGTTGGCTTACAAAATCTAAACTGGGTCATGTTGCCCTCCTTGAGCATTAATGATGATTACTTTGAATATGGGTGTACTTCGTGCCAATGTTTCGCGATATCAACGCGTCGCGTTAGCCACACTCGATCATGCTGTTTAACGTAGTCTAAGAACTTGCGCAGCGCAGCAATTCGGCCTGGGCGACCTATCAATCGGCAATGAAGGCCAACTGACATCATTTTCGGCGCGGTTTCGCCTTCCATGTATAAGGTGTCAAACGTATCTTTTAGATATTGGTAGAACTGTTCACCACTGTTGAAGCCTTGAACAGTTGAAAAGCGCATATCGTTCGCATCTAGCGTGTATGGGATAACAAGTTGCGGTTTTTCACCTTGCGTGTGCCAATAAGGCAGATCATCATCATACGCGTCTGAGTCATATAAGAAGCCACCTTCATCGGCAACAAGCTGGCGAGTATTCGGCCCTGTTCGACCTGTATACCAACCCAAAGGACGTGACCCTGTCACCTTCTCGATGATATCAATGGCTTTACTCATGTGCTCACGCTCAAGATCTTTATCCATATATTGATAATCGATCCAACGATAACCGTGGCTACAAATCTCATGCCCCGCCTTAACCATTGCTTTTGCAACATCTGGGTAGCGTTCTATTGCCATCGCAACGGCAAATATGGTGAGTGGAATCTCATACTCATCAAACAAACGTAATACGCGCCATACACCAGCTCGGCTACCGTATTCATAGATCGATTCCATACTGATGTGGCGTTCACCCTTAATAGGTTGCGCAGAGGGTATCTCTGACAGGAAAGCTTCTGATTCTTCATCACCATGAAGTACACAACGCTCGCCACCTTCTTCATAGTTAAGAACAAATGAAATGGCGATTTTGGCATTATTCGGCCAGTGGGGATGAGGGGGATTCTGGCCATAGCCGATTAAATCTCTCGAATAATCCTTATTCATCCGAACTCTCCTTGCTCGATTCATTTAAGAAATCGTAATTGATAAAAGAAACAGTGCTAACAGAAGGTTCACTTCTCAATTCAATAATCAGACTGCTTCCTACAAACTCCATACTTACATTGTATACAATTTTTTATTTTAATGTAAAGAAAATGTTTATTAAGTTAATTAATATAAAATGAACACTTAAAATCAACAACTTAAATATCAACCTACACGGTATTGTTTGTCATTACTGTGAGTCCACCAATGGAAAATCATCTTTTTGACGTAACAAACTCGCAACATTAAGCTTTACTATTTCAAAAATTGTGTACATATTAATATCACAGCAGCAAGAACAACGATTATTAGTTGTTTCTAGAGATCTGGTTGTTTCTAGGAATAATGAATTTGTAAAGCTATCAAGGAGTGCGCTACCGCGCAGAGTCACCATGGGAAAACTCACTACACACGTATTAGACACAATGAAAGGCACACCAGGTTCGGAGATCAAAGTTGAACTGTTTAAGTTTGATGGCGAGCAATACCAACCTGTTGGACAAACCTTTACTAATGATGATGGCCGTACCAATAAGCCTTTACTGGAAGAGGATCAATTTAAGGCCGGTAAATATCAGTTGGTCTTTCACGTCGCCAGTTATTTTGAACGAGAAGGCGTCAAACTCGATGATGTTCCATTTCTTGATGATGTCGTGATTCGATTTGGGCTTAGCGATGAAGATTCGCATTACCATGTGCCTTTACTTGTTTCGCCATACAGTTTTTCAACTTACCGAGGTAGCTGATTTACGCCGATGGTATCGGTAACTGCAACACACTTATTTCATCTAAAACAGTTCCGCTAGCTTTTTAACTATTGGATTTTTTATCTGTTAGCGATTTAGTAACGAGCTCTGTAACAAGCAGCTCAACAGCGGAATATAACTTAATAATATTGTTAAGATTTTTACAGAATCAATAACGGAATATAAATAAGAAAAAGGACTAGCTGCAATGAATGATAGTAAAGCAGATGTACTCAACGAACAGCCGTCAAACGGTTTGTTAGAGCGCTTTTTTAAAATTAAAGCACACGGAAGTAGTATAAAGAACGAGCTATTGGGCGGCGTAACAACCTTCGCAACCATGGCGTATATTATCTTTGTTAACCCACAAATCATGGCCGCATCGGGCATGGATCAAGGCGCTGTTTTTGTCGCTACCTGTATTGGTGCGGCTATCGGCTGTATTTTAATGGGTTTATTCGCCAACTGGCCTGTTGGCTTAGCTCCGGGCATGGGGCTTAACGCCTTCTTCTCTTTCACTGTTGTTAGTGAAATGGGGTACAGCTGGGAAGTGGCGCTAGGTGCGGTGTTCATCTCTGGTGTTCTCTTTGTCGGCATGAGTTTTTATAAAGTACGCGAGTGGATTATAGAAAGTATTCCTCACAGCTTGCGTTACTCAATGACAGCAGGTGTGGGTCTATTCCTAGGATTAATTGGCCTAAAAACAGCGGGTATTGTTGTAGAAAACCCAGCTACATTGGTCTCTCTTGGTGATTTCGCAAAACCAGACGCGCTACTTGCCGCCGTTGCGTTTCTAATCATTGCCGTGTTAAGTGAGCGACGTGTCTTTGGTGCGGTTCTTATCGGTATTTTGAGTGTGACTTTGATTGGTATGGGTCTTGGCCTTGTACAATACAACGGTTTCTTCGCGGCACCGCCAAGCATTGCTCCAACGTTCTTAGCAATGGATATTGCGGGCGCTCTGAACATTTCAATGGTCAGCGTGATCTTAGCGTTCTTGTTCGTCAACATGTTTGATACAGCAGGAACACTGATGGGCGTCGCCGACCGTGCAAATCTTATCAATAAAGAAACAGGCCGTATTGAAGGGCTAAGCAAAGCACTAAAAGCCGATAGTATTGCCAGTGTTGCTGGTGCTTGTGTGGGTTGTCCACCAGTAACCAGTTACGTAGAAAGTGCTTCAGGTGTCGCTGCGGGTGCTCGTACTGGTCTATCTGCTATTGTTGTTGGTGCACTCTTTATTGCTGCAATCTTCTTATCACCACTGGCTGGAATGATCCCAGCGTACGCAACATCTGGTGCACTTATCTATGTCGCATTCGTGATGATGAGCAGCATGCAGCACGTTGACTGGAAAGACTTCACCAACGGTGCGCCAGCAGCGATAACGGCTCTAATGATGCCATTAACGTTCTCTATCGCAAACGGTATTGCACTTGGCTTTATTACTTACACTGTACTAAAAGTGGCAACAGGTAAAACAAAAGATGTTTCTATCTCAATGTACGTTCTGACAGCAATTTTTGTTGCAAAGCTCGTTTATATCTAGCCTTGTTGATACCTAAGCTCGTTTGGGTGACAACGTAAAGCACATCAATCAGTGCTAATAATACCTAGCCAGCTCAACTCTTTTAGCATCAAGAGAGAGCTGGCTTTCAACATAAATCACCTAAAAACATAACCTAATCTCTGCTCGAAATTGAAAAGGCTTGGCCTTTACGGTTTTGTGCACCAAAAATTCGGCGCAGTACACTCTGTCGTTGATAGTTTTGACCCTACGCAGTTTGTAGAAGTCATTGTTTTTATAAAACTAAGAGTAAATAATTCACTCTTGAGGAACAGAACATGAAACTTCTCTACACATTAAACCAACGTCCTCCTAAAGGGATAACCCTCTTACTCGCTTTGCAACACATGCTCGCCTCCATCGGTGGTATTGTTGCGGTGCCTTTGATTGTCGGATCCTCCATTGGCCTCCCCAGCCCAGATATCGTGTCTCTAATTAACGCTGCGTTACTCGCGTCAGGTATTGTCACCATTGCACAATGTCTCGGTATTGGCCCATTTGGTATCCGTCTACCCGTTGTGATGGGTTCTAGCTTTGCCTTTTTGGGTGTCGCTATTGCGATCGGAAAAGAAGGGGGCGTCTCAAGCATCATGGGCGCTGCACTCGTTGGATCGTTTGTCGTCATCATTGCCAGTTTCTATATGGATAAGGTGAGAAAACTCTTTCCAACCGTGGTCAGTGGTGTCGTAGTGACACTGATCGGCTTAACAATACTGCCTGTTGCTATGAATTGGGTCGGTGATTCCCCAACCGTGAGTGAAGAATTCGCTACATTACCCAAGCTCTTTTTAGCAGCCGTATCACTGGGTATAGTGGTCGCGGTTTCTGTTTACTGCAAAGGTGCCGTGGCAGCGTCAGCCATCGTTATCGGGTTAGCAGGTGGTTACATTGTGGCATTATCATTGGGGATGGTTAACCTTGAACAGCTAAGCTCTGCCGCTTGGGTCGGTGGCCCTGAACCGTTTAAATTTGGCTTAACCTTTTCTCTAAGCGCCATCATTAGTATGAGCTTGGTTTACATTGTTGTTATCGCTGAAGCAACCGGTGATTTCATGGCTCTTGGTAACAACTGTCATACCAAAGTAAGCGGAAAAGACTTAAAGCGTGGTCTATTGGCCGATGGTGTGGGTAGTACCCTATCGTCCATTTTAACAGCAATGCCGTTGGCTTCATTTAGCCAAAATGTCGGGATTGTCGGTATCACCGGCGTCGCAAGCCGATACGTGGTTGCAACGACAGGTGGCCTACTCATTCTTGGTGGTCTATTTCCCAAGTTGGCCGCCTTTGCAGTCACCATTCCAAAACCTGTGTTAGGTGGTGTCGGGTTTGTTATGTTTGGCATGATCGCGTATGCGGGTATTCGTATGCTTATTAAAGCTGCCGATACTAAGCGAAACGCGCTGGTTATCTGTGTCGGGCTTGCCTCTGGTCTTGCGGTCACATTCGAACCAAGGCTTTTACAGCACTTACCTCATGATCTGTCTAACTTTTTACACTCAGGGATCACAACAGGCACCATCGTAACGGTTCTATTGAATATCTTGCTTCCAAAGTCTTCCGCAAAAGAAGAGAAAGAAGCGTTAGCCGAAAGTCAGTTGCAGGTAGAAGAAGAGATGGCCGAACAATCTCTTAATGAAACGAACGTACAACAAGACGATACATTAGAAACATCGGCGCCATTAACATCATCTAAGAATTCAAATTAACGGATAAATATAAGAACACAAATTTTCGCTTTGTCGAAATAAGCGCACCTTTGCAATAAATACGGTGCTTACAACCAAAAAATACAATGAAAAGACCCTCTTCCCTGAAAAGGTTGAGATGGCTAAGGACTACCATGAATGGACACCATCTGGATTAAGAATCCACTGGCAATTTACTCCGGCACTAACCAAAACGCTGAAGGCGGTTTGGTTGTACGCGGTACCACAATTGTTGAACTGCTAGCACGTCACCAAGAACCCAGCGTTGTAGTCGACTACACCGTTGATGCATCACACCATGTGATCACGCCAGGGCTTGTGAATACACACCATCACTTTTATCAAACGCTGACTCGCGCCTACCCTGATGCGCTCAATAAAGAGCTGTTTCCATGGTTACAAGCGCTCTACCCTGTCTGGGCGAACCTCGATGCCGAGATGATGAGCGTTGCAACAGAACTCGCACTGGTAGAGTTAATGATGTCTGGCTGTACTACCGCATCCGACCATCACTACCTACTTCCAACTGGCTTAGAAAACGCGATTGATTTACAAGTTGAGTCCGCAAAAAGCCTTGGGGTTCGAACAGTATTGACCCGAGGCTCAATGAGCTTAGGTGAAGACCAAGGTGGATTACCGCCTAGACATACCATTCAAACTGAGCAAGCGATCATTGATGACAGCCAAAGGCTTATTCGCGAATACCACGACAATAGTGAAGGCGCGATGACACAAATTGCTCTTGCTCCATGCTCTCCATTTTCCGTCACCACAGACTTAATGAAAGAAACAGCAAGGATCGCCAAGCAAGAAGATGTTATGACTCATACTCACCTATGCGAGACCATTGATGAAGAAGAGTTTTGCTTAGAGAAATTTGGCTTGCGTCCCGTTGATTATTTAGAAGATGTGGGCTGGCTTAACGAACGAACATGGCTTGCTCACGGCATTCACTTTAACCTTGATGAAATCAAACGTTTGGGTAAGGCAAAGATTGGGATTAGCCACTGTCCTACATCAAACATGATGTTGGCGTCCGGTATTTGTAAAAATAATCAGTTAGAAGCAGCCGGTGTAAACGTTGGGATAGGTGTTGATGGGTCAGCTTCGAATGACGGATCTAACATGATCGGTGAAGTACGCATGGCGATGTATTTGCAACGCTTACAATATGGCTCTAGTAATATCAGTCATTTTGATGCGCTTCGCTGGGCAACGAAAGGGTCAGCTCAATCGATGGGACGAAATGATATCGGTGTACTTGATGTTGGAAAACAAGCGGACATTTCTATGTTCAAACTCGATGACATTCGTTTTTCTGGTAGCCATGATCCACTTGCCGCACTATTGTTATGCGGGGCGCAACAAGCGGATCGCGTGATGATAGCCGGAAAATGGCGAGTGCATGACGGCCAGGTTATTGGTGTTGATTTGGAAGCACTGATCAACAGGCACAAAGCAGCGGCTGTTAGGCTTGCGAAGTTATCAGCACACTCTTAACGCTTTCGGGTTAGTATTAAAAACCGAAGCTCATGCTTCGGTTTTTTACATCACTTTTCCAGCCAATCCAGAAGTCATTATTTAGTAGGAAGAGCAGTCATAGCCCATTTTGGTGATGAGAGACTGGCCCGTACAAAATGCTCTGAAGAGAAAAGCTGAAATATTGTAAAAAAAATAGACCCCTCCTTAAAGGAGTTCAAGCCTTTCAGGCTTGGAGCGCTTTACCATAAATCATACTGACGTACATGCCCCCAAGTTTTTACCTCTAGTTGCGATGAGATACCTAAGGCAGCATCCGTATCACGCAGAAGATCTCTTAGCGCTTGCATCTTTCCATTTAACTCATTCAACTTTCGTGATTGGCTAAGCCTTAGTTCTGGTTCAATGTTTAATAGCAGTAAATGCAAGCTCCGGTGCTGTAACGGTGATAGACCTACCTTACTTGCCACACATAACGCCTTATTAAGCCGCACCACAAGATCATCACGACTGTTCTCTATAAGGTATTGTAGTAGCGTTTGAATGTACGATGTTCGCGGAATCAAGACATCAGAGAATCCCCCAATCCAGTAGCTTAATACCACTACTTCGGTTGGTCGGTAAATACCACACTCTTCTAGATCGTCAGCATCCCAATCTTCCGGGTAACTCACACCAGTGCCTTCACAACTAAAGCTACACTCATTTAGAGCAAATTCAGTTAATTCATCAAGCGTAAAGTGAGTACTATCGAAAATATGTCTCACCACCTTTGGTAAGCTTCGTCCATCCACAGTAGGAGCAAAACCTCCCACTGGAATATCACTCTTAATCCATAGAACCATCTCTCTTAACTTAGTCACCGTATCTGATTCTGAGTTAAGAAAACCTAACTCCAGCTCAAATGCAGCAAATAGATCGATTAGTTCAGAAGTATTAATTGTCAGATTCAAGTAAAGCGTCCTTTGCTTAAATTAGAGCCAAGCATGTATTTGCTGCAGGGCTATCTAAAAATTCCACACCATGAATAAACTCTCTATCCTTTAACGTAATTGAGAAGCTGTTTACTTAGGCGAGCCAATGCACCCTTCTCTGGATTGGTATAAGAAAACGTGCGAATACCATAGATTCCCATCACAAGAAACTGAGATAGCTCCTCACAATCTCTCTCTGATGAAATCTCTTTGTTCAACTGTGCTTGGTTCAGTTTGTCGGTAAAGGCGTGTTGCCAGTCATTGAGCATGTTGCTAATAATACCTTCAACTTCTTCGTCTTGGTCAGCAAGTTCACTCATGGCTTTTTGCAACAGACACTGTTTAATCTGAGCGCTTTCACACTCGGCCACAACTCCATCAAGATAGAGTTCTAAGCCTTCCATAACCGATTCTTTACTGTCGAACAGCATATTAAACTCGTTGTTTCTTTCTGAACGGTAGTGCTCTAAAGCTGCAACAAGCAAGCCACGTTTGTTTTCAAATGCACAGTAGATTGAGCCCGGATGCAGCCCCGTGGCTTTTTTTAAATCTTGCATGCTGGTTTTACTGTAGCCTTTGCTAATAAAGGCATCCATGGCTGACCGTAACACTTTTTCGCGATCAAACTCGGCACTGCGCATATTGACTCTCTCATTGGGTAATTGCATTTCATATTATCCCATTTTGAATGATTGTTCAAAAAAGAACTTGAATGATCGTTCAAGTTGATCTAATTTGAATGGTCATTCAAGAAACAGATACCTAAATCACAGAAGGCTCAGCATGGAAAACCTATTTCAACCGCTTGATCTAAACAGTACTATTACTCTGCAAAACCGAATTCTTATGGCGCCGCTAACACGCTGCATGGCTGATGAGAATCTTATTCCAACCCAAGCAATGGCGGATTACTATGCTCGCCGTGCTGATACTGGACTGATTATTTCTGAAGCCGTTATTATTCGCCCTGATGGCCAAGGCTACCCAAACACTCCGGGCCTATTTACTGCAGAACAAATTACGGGTTGGAAGAAAGTGACCAGTGCCGTTCATCAAAATGGTGGTAAGATTTTTGCCCAACTTTGGCACACAGGCCGAGTAGCCCACCCCCACTTCTTTGACGGTGAGTTTGTGCTTGCGCCTTCTGCTTTAGGGATTGAAGGCTCCGTTCCTAGAATGCGTGAACTTACCTACACCGTTCCAAAAGCAGCCTCAAAAGAAGAGATTGATCAACTTGTTGCTGATTATAGCCAAGCAGCAGCAAACGCTATAGACGCGGGTTTTGATGGCGTTGAGATTCATGGTGCAAATGGCTACCTCATTGATCAATTCCTGCATTACAGCAGTAACGTTCGTGAGGATGAATTTGGTGGCAGTATTGAAAATATGGTTCGATTCCCACTCGCTGTTATTGATGCCATTAGCCATCGAATCGGGGAAGATCGTACCGCCCTTCGCATATCACCAGGGGCCTATGCTCACATCGACACTGATAAACGTGATCGTGCAGTATTTGATCTTCTTCTTTCAGAATTAGAAAAACGTGAATTAGCCTACTTACACGTTGGAATCTTCGATGACTCCATGACCTTTGACTATCTAGATGGTAGCGCTTCGGAATATATTCGATCTAACTACTCTAAAACACTCGTTGGCGTAGGTAGTTACACAGCGGAATCTGGCAGTGAAGCCATCGGAGCAAACAAGTTTGATCTGCTTGCTATTGGCCGTCCACTGATTGCAAACCCAGACTACGTTGCCAAGGTCAAATCTGGTGATGACCTCATTGAGTACTCTGATGAGATGCTGATGTCGTTAGTGTAAAGATATGATTCCTTAACTAAATTTCAGAAACGTTCCTGCCTGTTTCACTTTGCCGCCAATAGTTTATTGGCGGTTTTTTATTTGTCCTCCCCCAACTCTCTTCTAAATCTGGCTTATTAAACACTTCATTTTCTGCCACATATTTCCAATTATAAAACCAGGTACGTACTCAATAGCTACAGCTGTAATCCAGAGTCAACATTTTAATCGACACTATGAATCTCAGGCGGGAAACAATATAGGACTAAATTTTCATCTACCCCACCTCAGCGATGTATTCATTGAGTACCACTATTAGCGCTGCTAACTTACGCTCAAACTCAGGTAATTTCTCACTGATCTTTTGCCTATCTTGTTCTTTCGCTAGCACCTCTAACTCACTCGCGTTGTTCATAAGTTCAATGGCACTGATGTTTCCTGCTACACCTTTAAAGGCGTGAAACTCATTTCTAGCGGCACCCATATCGCCATTTTCTAGTGCGCGAGTTAGATTCTCAACCTGTGAATCTACGGACCCTAGAAAGCTGTTGGCGATGAGCACCATGAACTCATCACTGTCACCAACTCTATGCATCGCTTGGTCCTTATCCCAAACAGGCGTAGCGATATCAGCCTCATTAGTTTCTATACTTACGTCCGATGCATCTATATGGTTACTCGTCTGCATTTAGCTCGTATCCTTGCCTTTGTTCTCGTCATTATTGCACTCTGATGCACTTAGTGGGTGACATTTCACTTTCAAAGCCCAGCATTTGCCTCTATTCGATCTAATTACTAGTTCCATCTTTGAAGCATTAATTTAGATTCTAGACAAGGAATCACGAGTTCGCGTTTTTTAATTAGCGTGCATTATTAGGTTCGATAGTAAAGCGTATTAACAATGTGACGATTGGAGACTATTGACCTTTTTTACGGTATCTAGCCTCACTTTGAACGCTGTTCACCATTTTACCAAAGGCTTTGTCTTTGGCTCTTTTCTCAGCCAATGACGAGCTATTAAATGCTTGTTCTTTCATCAACTTTTGGTAGCTGATAAAGCGGCGCTCTTCGAGTGTGCCATCGTTCAATGCGGCTTGAATTGCGCAACCGGGTTCTGAGTGGTGGCTACAATCACCGAATCGGCACTGTTCGGCCAACACAGTGATTTCTCCAAACGTCTCACTGACACCTTGTTCACAGTCACTGAGTTGTAGCTCTCGCATTCCCGGCGTATCCATCAATAGGCCTCCCTGAGGTAACCACTTAATCGCACGATAGGTTGTCGTATGTCGGCCTTTACTGTCATCTTCTCGAATGGCGCCAGTGTCCATGACATTCGCCCCCATTAATCCGTTCACTAATGTCGATTTTCCAACACCCGATGAACCCAAAAACGCGATAGTCTTATTCGTTTTACAGTAATGACTCAGCTCAGCTAAATGATCACCGTCTAGGGCGTTAACCGCATGCACTATTAGAAGCGGGTCAAGTGATTGAACATTTTGTCGTTTATCTTCAACATCAGCGCATAAATCCGCTTTGGTTAAAATGATGACAGGCTCAACATCGGCCTCTTTCGCGATCGCAAGGTAACGCTCAATTCGACTAAGGTTAAAATCGTCATTCAATGAACAAACAATAAATACACTGTCGATATTTGCGGCAATTAACTGTGTATCAAGCTTTGAGCCCGGTGACTTACGTTGAAACACCGACTGACGTTCTAAACCTCTAACGAGCCGTTTGGAATCATCAAATAACACCCAGTCACCTACGCAGACGCGCTCACCGCTAGGTGTTTGAGTAAGACTGAATTGACCTTGATCACTCATCACAACAACACCGCTTCGGTGATGTTCAATAATTCGACCAATAGAAAATTCTGTAAACTCATCAAGCGTCAGTTGTTGTTGAAAGAATGGACGCCACCCTAGTTGAGATAAGGAGGATGGCATTAATGTTTTTGGTTCGATTTCAGTACTCATTTTCACCCTTATTATTCAAAGCCAGTTTTAGTGTGCTCACATTCGATAGCCTTTGTTAGTGCCAACACCTTAAACTATAAAGCACTAGACAGGTCAAGTGTTTATCTATTTCATCTCTACCCCCCTCACTCTAATGATAAAACTATCAAATAAAGCTCAAAACGCTCCGTTTTCTACTAAAATTAATGGATACAAAATATTAAAATAACGTTGGCTTGCTCCTTACTACAACCAGTATTAACTAGGACGTTGTTATGACAGGTTATTTATCGCACCCTCGCTATACCCATAAAGCTTTCACTTACTTTATGCTGCTACTTTTGTTCGCCTTGTTCAACACTCAAAGTGCTTTTGCAAAGAACGAAGATAGGCCCCCCTTCCCTAATGTAGAACTTCCAGAAAAAGCGCAAGGGCAAGTTGCTATTGTGGCATTGGGGAATAAACTCCCTGATGTAGCCAAATGGTATGGAAAGAGTGTCGCGGAATTTATTAAGATGCTGCGTGAAGATCCATCGATATGGATTGATCAAACGGGTCGAATGCTGATCATTGAGCCTGCTCCGACGTTAGCGTCTCCATCAGAAGGAGAAGTTGAAGTTTCAGAAGGCGCATTTCCTAATTCGCAAACGTTCCTCTTGCACAGCCGTCCAGGCTCAAATCGCGTCATTTACCTCGATTTCACTGGCGATACCAACATTACCAATACTGCATGGAATCAAGATTACGGCAACTTCATCGCCACCCCGTTCGATCTAGATGGCTCACCTAATACATTTAACAGCAGTGAGCATACTGCCATTCAAAAAGTCTGGCAGATGGTCGCTGAAGATTACGCCCCCTTTGATGTCGATGTGACGACACAAGATCCAGGCGTTGATGCCATCATGCGCGATGTAGAAGCCGATACTACTTACGGCACTCGTGTCGTCATAACGGAAGATTTCACCGCTGGCCCAAACGCTTGTAATTGTGGTGGTTTTGCTTACGTGGGTGTATTTGATTTCTATTGGAGTGACCCTTTCTATAGAGGATGGTACAAGCCAGCTTTTGTCTTCTATGACAACTTGTCTAATTCCGCCAAAAATATAGCCGAAGCCACCTCGCATGAAGCTGGGCATAACCTTGGGCTTTCTCATGATGGCGGCCCTTCAACCAATTACTATTGGGGACATGGTGCTACCGAAACCACATTAGACTGGGCTCCCATCATGGGGGTTGGCTACGATCAAACCGTCGTGCAATGGAGTAAAGGGGATTACTATGGCGCGAATAATACCGAGCAAGATTTAACCGTCATAGACAGCTTTGGGGCCAAATTACTGGTTGATAGTAATACTGGTCTTCCAAGTGCAGAGCTATTAACAGGGACGAGTGATGGATCTACTGTCACGCTCAACGCCATATCCAATATTATTTCAGGCCCTAATGACATCGACTTCTACCGAATAGAGTCGGGATCTGGCGATCTTAATATTACCGTAGAGCCTTATGTGGAAAGCCCTAATTTGGACATTATGGTAGTGCTTTATGATACCAACGGAGTGATGCTGGCAAGCTTTAACCCAAGCCCATCACTTTCCGCGATCATCGTGAACTATCCCGTAGCGATTGACGACTACTATCTTTCTGTTGAAGGTGTTGGAGTTGGTTCACCACAGAGCTCATCACCATCGGGCTACACCGACTACGGCAGTTTGGGCAACTACACTATCTCAGGTAACTACCCAGATGCAGGTGGTGTATTAGTTCCTACAGCCAATATCGATGCATCACCAACCTCAGGAGGTTATCCATTACTGGTGAACTTCGACGGTAGTGGCTCGGTAGCGAACGGTGAAAGCACCACCATCACCAGTTATGATTGGGACTTCGGTGATGGTAACTCTGACCTAGGTTCAACCGCTTCGAATACTTACACTGCGCCTGGCAATTACACCGTGGTTCTAACAGTTACTGATAGCAATGGTAATGATGATTCTGACTTTGTCGTTATCAGCGTCACTAACAGCGATCCAGTCGCAGTAGCATCGGTTAACCCAAGCTCGGTCGTTCAAGGTGAGTCTGTTTCATTCTCTAGTGCAGGTTCTAATGACAGTGATGGTTCTATCGTTAGTTATAGCTGGGACTTTGGCGATGGTAGCGCTTCTTCAGCGAGCAACCCTAATCACACCTATGGAGCTATTGGGAACTACACTGCAACACTGACCGTTACTGATGACTTTGGCGCAACCAACAGCGATAGCGTCAATGTTTCCGTCACCGAAGATACAACCATTAATGACCTCAAAGCGAACCTGACTATTATGCAAAATAGTTCGGTTTCCAAAGCAAAAGGCGGAAACGGTAAAGGTAATGGGGGAGGTGGTAGTGACGGCGGAGATGGTGGAGACGGAGGTTCTGGCGCGACCTTCACTGTTACCGCAGAGGTTCGAGACCATAACGGTAGTGGCGACTTAATACGTCGAGCCAATATTAGTGCCCGTTGGGAATGGTCTAGTGGTAGCCAAACTGTATCAGGAAGAACTAATCGACGTGGCGTTACGAACTTTACTTCGCCTTCTATACCAGAGGGAGAAGGGGTCACTTTCACCGTTACGAACATCAGTAAATCTGGCTATGACTTTGGTGGGGAAACCAGTATTAGCTCACCGTAGCAGGTTAACCATTATGTTTAACGGCCTCTTATTTTGAGGCCGTTTTTATAAAGCCAATCTCTGCCAATTGAGTTTAAAGGGAAAGAGTATTGTTGACTCCACTCTCTTGTATAAAGTCCTCATCGTGGCTAACCAAGATAAATGCACCTTCATACTGTTTCAACGCGGTTGCTAGTATCCTCTTTGAATCGAGATCCAGATGGTTATCGGGTTCATCAAGTAAAAGCAGAGGCTGTTCTGGCTGATGACTAATAAGCAACATTGCCAATTTCATTTTTTCCCCACCACTTAGCTGACTGACTAATCGATGCACATCATCCCGACGAAAACCAATGCCCGCAAGTAGTGTTCTGCTATCACTTTGCTGCATACCTTGGCAAAGCGTACAAACACTCTCAATTAAAGAAAGGTCATCTTTCAACAGTCCAAAATGCTGATCTAGATAAACCATTGGCGTATTAATATTCCACTCGCCAACTGTAGGTTCTACACGACCTAACATAGCTTTAAGCAGTGTCGATTTACCGCTGCCATTTCCACCTTGAAGGTGCAACTTCATTGAACTATTAATCTGTATATTTATTGATTGTTGGTTTCCAAACGGGAGCCGTCCATTAACGATGGATACCAAGCCTTTTGACCGCTGGTTACTCTCTGAAAGGTACATTTTCTGCTCTTTTAACTGCTCTTGCCTCGCCTGTAATGAACTTGCTTTCTCTTGCAGTAGTTCACGTCGACCATTCTCATTTTTCATACGATTCGAGACCTTAGCCGTCGCTTTACTACGGTGTTGGTTAAGCACAATTTTCGGTGTGCCTCCTTTTGCTCTCTCCTTCATTCCCTTGGCCGCTCTTTGCTCAAACTTCTCTCTATTTTTCTGGGCCTCTACTTCCAATCGTTTCTGTTGCTTAGTAACACTATTTGCTTGTCGTTCAATGGCGAGAAATTCTTGCTGCTTTTGTTGGGTATAAAAATCGAAGTTCCCTCCATACTGAGTTAAGCCAAGCGTTGATAACTCCCAAATTCGGTCCATCTTCCTAAGTAACAATCTGTCATGGCTTATCAGCAGAATGTGGCCTTTGTACTGGTTTATTTGGTTCAATAGCCAATGCTTTCCCTCAGAGTCTAAATGGTTAGAAGGTTCATCTAACACCAATAGATCTGCGTCTGAAGTAAACAGCTGCCATAATCGAAGTCTTGCCAGCTGCCCACCACTCAACAACTGGCAACGAAAGTGGACATCAGCCGGTAACTCTAGCGATATCAATTGCTGCTCTAAATCTTGCTTGGCTGTCCAATTATCTCCTACCAATGAGAATAACTCAGTGTCACATTCCCCCTGCTCGATGTGCTCAATAGCGCGAATAATGAGATCAAGTTTTAAAAATTGAGCAATGGTTATATCACCGGTTAATAGCTCAGAAGGAAGTTGACTATAACTGGCTGTTTTAGCGTTCAATAGCACGTTACCTGTGGCCGGTAATTCCTGCTTAATGAGCAAAGAGGTTAACATGGATTTCCCAACCCCATTTCGCCCAACTAACCCAACTCGACGATGGGTTAATGTGCAGGAAATATCCCTAAATAGAGTTTCTCCATTATCAAACTGGTAACTAAGATTGTTTGCTTGTATCAGCGGTCGTATCGATTTTATATGGTCTTGTGGCATAAGTTGCCTCCTGTAAACAGGGGCGTAAGACGTAGCAATAGAGAGAGTAATAACAGATAGAACTGTGCCTATGTATCATGCTCAACATGTACTCTTCATATTGCAATAGGTAGAAAAATTCGCTCGATCTGAGCTAAAAGCTACGCCTACTAACCCTGTGGATCCAAAAATATTGTGTGAATGGATGACAGGTATTAGTTATTCATATGGGCGTAGACTCCTAAAGATGGGATGTGCGGATTGTAACTGGATCTTGTATGACAACGCAACAATTGAGACAAGGCTCAAGTCACAAAAAAACGCCCCAGCGTTAAGCTAGGGCAACTGTATTTTACCGTATTATCTTTAAGCAAAATCATCCTTACCTTCAACAAAAATATGATGATTCACAGCGCCTTCACTACGCGCTTTAAAATGCGGTGCATAAGCAGGGTCTTCCATCAATCCTACTGCAGCTTCTTTCGATGGCCACTCGATAATCACACATAACGCTGCGCTCTCTCGATCGCCTTCCATTTGTTGGTGACTCCCTGTTCGCGCAAGATACTTCCCACCATGTTTTGCAACTATCTGCGTGACCTGCTCTATATAACTAGGTATCCACTCTTCACTGGTTGGGGTCACTTCCACAACCGAATAATAAACAGACATCTTCAACTCCTATTGATAAATACCCCAATGAGTATAGGTGTTATTTGGATATAAATCGGGCTAACTATTCATTTTGTAAATGGAACTATTATCACGATACATATGCCGTGCTAGTATAATGGGTGATACCACACTGGAGATATCGATGATCTGGCTTTCCGTAAAGGTGCTGCAGATAGGACTTGTCTACGGATACAGGAAGTATCAACAATCAAAAAATGCCCCAATCTAGGGGCATTTCTCTTTTAATCAGATTTACCTTCCTATTGTAAACTCTAGGTGTTATACATATATATAACACCACTACTAAGCAGAGAGTCACTCATGACAAACTGGCATGATCGACAACCGATTTTCCGTCAGTTAGCTGATCAAATCACACAGCAAATACTGCAAGGTATATGGCAAGAAGGTGAAGCGTTGCCTTCTGTGCGCAGTGTTTGTGCGGATATGAAAATAAATCATCTAACCGTCATGAAAGGCTATCAACTGTTAGTTGATGAAGGGTTGGTCGAAAAAAGGCGTGGCCAAGGCATGTATGTTACTTTAGGTGCAAAACAGAAGCTCATCGCTGATGAAAAAAAACAATTTCTCCAACAACAGATTCCACAAATTGCGGCAACATTGCAGCGCCTTGGCATGTCGTTAGAAGAACTCTCCCTGCAACTTAAACCACATTTGAAAGGTGACCAATGAGCGCATTAGTCAGTGTACAAAACGCGTCTAAACAATATCGACAAAAAGGCGAAGCCCTGCATGACGTTAGCTTTGAGTTACATGCAGGACAAGTTCTCGGTTTACTTGGGCATAACGGTGCAGGTAAATCGACCCTTATTAACTCGCTGTTAGGCGCTCATGAGTATCAAGGTGTGATCCGCATTGATGGCTATGAGCCCGTTATGCAGCGAGATAAAATCATGCAGAACTTATCGTATATTTCAGATGTTAACGTTCTGCCCGGCTGGATGACAGTAGCTCAGCTACTCAATTATTCAGAAGGTGTGCACCCGAGCTTTAACCGCAGTAAAGCCGATGCACTGCTTGGTCAAACCGACATCAAGCCTCGTAGTCGTATTAAGTCGCTCTCTAAAGGGATGAAAGTCCAACTGCACCTAGCGATTGTCATTGCGACCAATACTAAGATTTTGATTTTAGATGAACCTACACTGGGGCTTGATTTAGTCTACCGCGACACCTTCTACCGCCACTTGCTTGAGTGGTTTCATGATGGAGAACGCACCCTTATTATTGCCAGTCATGAAGTCTCTGAAATAGAACACCTTCTGACCGACGTGTTGATTCTCAAGCAAGGTCGAACGGTCTTACAGAGTTCAATGGAGAGCATTAGTGAGGATTACTTCATCCTAGATGCGAGCGACGAGCACCGATCAACCATTGAGTCACTGAAACCGCTCTCATTTCAAAAAGGGCTAGGCTCCACTAAGTGGTTACTGTCTTCCCAATACGCCGCTCAAGTAGAAGGACTTGGCGAAGTTTATACCGTGAAATTAGCGGATCTATTTTTGGCTCTACAGAAGGAGGCTGCGTAATGCGTTCTATCACCGCGATGTTACGTAAGGAGTGGATAGAGAACCCTCTCGTTACCCGCATTCCTTTATTTATGTTTGCCTGTGGTTTACTGCTGTTTATAAGCTTGATCAGTAGTTCTACCTTGCAACACAATATGTTTTTTCAAATGAGTTTTAGTGGCGATGTCAGTGATATTCACAAAGAATTAGGCGATGACGTCAATATGCTGATTTCTGGTGGTGTTGGATTACTTTCTATCTTGCTCGCCACACAATACTTTCCTCGAACCTTTCGTAAGGAACGTTTAGAAGGCAGCATTATGTTTTGGCGTAGCATGCCCGTCAGTGACGTCAAAACTCACCTTGTTAAGCTCAGTTTCGGACTCCTTATTATTCCTCTGGTGTGCTCCATTTTGGTCTTCTTCGCCGACCTGATGCTGTGGGTTTTGAACCTATCCACTGAGCACCAACTCGCTTTGCTCTACCGTCAAGCGTCACTCGGTTATGTACTGCTGAACTGGATAGAGTTCTTATTAAGAATGGTTGTAGCTGGAGTGCTATTGTTGCCATTGGCACTGACCGCAATGGCTGTCTCGCAGAAAGTGAAGTCACCGCTGTTGGTTCTGCTCATTGCGATTTACGCGCTGCGTTGGATGCCGATTGCGATGTTTAACAATTACAGCATCGATCAATTCTTTTCTAAGATATTTTACCTACCACTACACGCTATTCTGGCGTCAAACCCATTTAGTGCGATACCCGAAGCAGGTTGGCTCAACGTGGTGATTTATGCTTGTATTGGCGCAATAGCATGGATGTTGAGCCTGAGGTTTAGTCGAACGGTGAGTTAGCTTCAAACAAAAAAGCGAGGACTAAACCTCGCTTTTTTATTCACGGTTAACGTATGACCGCTCTCATCGACACAGTTACAAAGGCTGAACAGCCATCAGTATTGCCACTACAGCCAAGCTGCCACCAAGTAGGCCGTTAACCACAGAGGTCACTTTTTCCGAACGAATACATCGCTGTAATACCGTCCCAAGGTACGCCCAAAACACCATGCTGACGATGCCTGTTAATGCCATGATTACCGTTAACAGTGCAACTTGAGGTGCATACGCGACGTTCTGAGAAATAAACTGTGAAAAGATCGTAAGTGAAACAATGTAACCTTTAGGATTGAAAATCTGTATTAACACACCCGATGTAAATCCAGTGCGATGACTCTCAACATTTTCGTCCACTTTCATCGTGGCAATCGACCACGCCAAATACACCAAATATGCCGTTCCTAACCACTTCAATACCGCGAACACACTCGGATATAGAGTCATAACCCCAACTAATCCAGCGCTCGCAGCTAAAAGTATCGATGTAAAGCCCACTACATTTCCGGCGATAAACGGATATGTTGCGCTCATACCAAAACGCTTGGAAATGCTAAGAAGCACCATATTCCCTGCCCCTGGAACCATTGAAATTGAAATCGAGAATAGCAAAAATGCTATCAACATCTGACTTGTCATTATTTGTCCTATAAATTGTCATTTGAAATAATGTTAACGAATTACGGTGAAATGACTTTGCTATATGCGCTAAGATAAACAGTAAATAAGGCAGATTATTTCAATATACAGCATGAAAAAGAAAGAACTTTCCATTAACGAGCTCGACACTACTGATTTTTCGATTCTTAAGAAGATTCAAAAGGATGGGCGCATTAGTAACAGTAAGCTAGCGGACGATGTCAATCTGAGTGAAACACCTTGTTGGAGACGCTGGAAGCGAATAGAAGAAGAAGGGTTCATTGATGGTTATGCTGCAATCCTTAACCGAAAGAAATTAGGCATACAAGTTTCAGGCTTTACTCTCGTTACTCTGGGTGGGCACCAAGTTGAGGATACTGAGCCGCTAGAAGAGTTTGCTAGGAATACTGATTGGATATTGAGCTGCCACTGCATCTCAGGCATGGCAGATTATATGGTGCAAGTCGTAGCAAGAGATTTAGATGAATATTTTGACCACATCAGCACATTGCGACGCGTACCAGGCGTTAGTGCTATTCAATCGAATATTGCGATGAAAGAGATTAAAAATAGCGTCCAACTTCCACTCGATTAAACATCTTCAATGAAAAAGGTCTAGCGACTAGGCTAGACCTTTATTATTAAGTAACTCCCTAGTTATACATTAACACTTGTAGTAACTGGCTTTCCGTTTCACATCCGGTTATTTCAGTGCTGAATTCAATGCTTCACACTCAGCGACTGTGACATTCTGACCACAAACGGCGATTTGATATTGTGGTTTCGAATCTGCATTGTCGGAGACTAATGTATTACCTAAAACATGGTTTACAGCGTTGAGGTTATACCCATTGTCTTGCTCTGCCATCCAGAAGAACACGCCTGCTAACCCATTATCTTTAGCATACTGAGTTTTCAGTGCCGTCGTTCTTGGTGTTTCAAGAGTAATGAATGAACCAATACTCTCGTTAACCAGGTAGTCAGCGTTAGACACTTTATCGGTATACAAGGTATAACCATTTCGTGCTTTCAGATCTTTATCGAGATAGTTAGCGTAGAGATCATACCCCTCCAAGACCCCTGCTTCCCAACTGCCGACACCTGCAACGCCTAATATCATGCTCGCGCCCGTAGCATTCAAATCACCATAAGTTGAGCTACCATTAAGGCCATTAGTGTATTCACTGATGTCTCCAGGGTTCATTGCCCGTGAACGATGGTAGTTAGCCACACCAATCATCAACTTGTTCGCTGGGATACCCAAACTTTGCAAGTAACTAATGGTGAAATGAGCGGATGTATTGGCAGACGAACCTGTCGCATTTGGATTGGTATAAAGCGGTGTATGATGACTTAACTCACGCTCCCAAGCGCCTGTTATGTCATACGTCATGGCATACAGTCGATCCATATACGGATGAACCACCGACCAATCGATTTTCTCAAGGCGCCCTTCACCTGCAGGAATGGCTGAAGATAAACGATACGGCTTACCCGTTTTCTTCGTTAGCCAATCCATCCCCGCACGTAGCTCTTGAATCAATATTGCGTAGGTTTCAGCATCATCAGGTCGCGCCATCCCGGCAACTGCGCCATCCGATCCTGGGTACTCCCAGTCAATATCAATACCATCAAATTCAAAACGCTCTAGGAAATGAACGATGGAATCAACAAAGACTTTACGTCGAACAGGATCCGAAGCCATCCACGGGAAGCCTTCAGAGAGTGTCCAACCACCCACCGACAAATCCAGTTTCAACTGAGGATTTTGTTTACGTAACTCATAAAGAACACCAAATACACCACTCACGTTACCCACTTCAAGTTCGTACATGCTCTCAGTACCAATGACTGACCCTGTTGGCGCTCCCGGTATTTTACGAGAGAACGCCGCTTCGAAATCGGCAACGGCCATCGCACCGTCAGGGAGATTACTCTGAGTACACGTTCTCAACACAGCAGCAGGTGCTGTTGTTGGGAAACCGCCATCTTGTTCATTCTTGGCGTCAGGGAAACAGATTCCTGCAAAGCCATAGACAATACGATTGAGATTACTGGCAGACAGTTTGGAGAAGTCATATTGACGCCCATAAATCGCCCAGTCCCCAATGTATGTCACCACTTCTGTTCCTGAGTTCATCTCATAAACGTTGTGTTGGTTCGACACATCACCTGGTTTCACTTTAGAAACTCGTGCCCCATTATCACCAGACAATCCAGCGTGATCACCACCATTATCTGAGGCAGGATCAATACCACCGATTTTGCCTGTTTGGCTGGAAGGCTGGTCTGAGATCATGGCGTTAATCACCGCGCCTGTAGGGAATTGCGTCCCGACATTCGGGTTGCCCGCAACGGGTTGAGGGGTTCCATAATCGATGTTGTTTGGAATGCTAACAGGGCACATAAACTCATCAGGGTAGCCAACAATGACATATTGCTCACCATAGGTTGTGTTATCCGGTGCAATGCCATAAGTATCTTTGAGCGCTTGCCATGCGACACCATTATAATTCACCACCGACCCTTCACTGTAGATCTTTTGAGTGTCCCAGTCGGGTGCGCAGAACGGCACGTCTGGAACTTCCACCCCAGCACCTACATCAGTACACGCCTCTAAACTGGATGCTGACCATGCACTTTCCCAAGCCCAACCGACACCCGGCTCATACGAACTGGAACCTGATGAACACCATCCTGCAACATCACATTTATAATACCCACCAGTATGTTTGACGATGCTGCTTGTATCATAAGTTGCCGTACTATCAAACGCTGGACACGCATCGGCGACGACTTCACAGGCATCACCAACGCCATTATTGTCACTATCGGTCTGATCTGGGTTAGCGACATTAGGACAGTTGTCTAAGGCATCTTCGATCCCATCGCCATCGCTGTCTAACGGAGTATCAGTTTCACAGGCATCCCCAATGCCATTGTTATCACTGTCTATTTGATCTGGGTTGGCAACGTTAGGACAGTTATCAACGCTGTCTGTGATTCCATCACCATCTGAATCTGGGTCGACAACTGCAACACACGCACCTTCTTCTGACCACGCATCTTTATATGCCCAACCTGTTGGAGGAACATATGGCCCTCCGACGGTACACCAGCCACCCACTTTACAGACATAGGCATTGCCTTCAACCTGCACGGCATCCCCCGCGTTATAACTACTCGCTTCATCGTAAATCGGTACATTCGTACAGTCATAGGCTAATACCGTGGTTGGCATTAGGCCAAACGCTGCCAATGTTAAAATCGTTTTTTTCATCGCTTAATCCTTGTGATGAGTTAAATAAACCACAGGGTTCGCACAACAGCTTCTCTCGCAAACGTTGAGAAAAGTAACGTCTATATCTACAAGCAAAAATCAAAAATAGCCCATGGCGTCACAGCTCAATAAATGAGCAATGAAATAATAGGAAGGATTTGTCGCAATATTGAAACAGATTGACGTAGCAAAATTTCTATTCGAGTGACATCACACCAGAGGCATTGAAGAGAGAGATTTGTTCGAGTCACCTCTAGCTTCTATGCAACAGGTAACAATTAAATCTAATAACACGTAACTTGCTGTTACGTAAGATAGTTTCATAGAAATCAATACGAAGAGGGATTTTGTACTCCTTGAGTGGGTCACTCCCAATAAGGGGTATCGCCAAAGTAATCCGTCAAAAAATCGATAAAGACTCGGCTCTTTTTTGGTAAGTAGCGTGTCTCTGGGTACACAATGTAGGCATGTTGAGGAGCTGGAGTATATGGCTCTAGAATCGGTTGTAACGCTCCACTTTGTAACTCCTTCCAAACGATGAATTTTGGTAAATGGGTATAACCATGACCTGACAATGCCATCGCTTTTAAGAACTCACCATTATTTGCACTGTGAACGGCATCTGTCGCGACGGTATATTTCTGTTGGCCCTTACTTTCAAGCTGTAACCCTGACAGCGAAGATTGGCTATAGCGAAGAAACTTATGTGTTTTCAAGTCGTCAGGCGTTTTTGGTGTACCAAATTCTTTAAGATACGTAGGGCTTGCGCATAAAACATGGCTGACTAATGTAATGGCTTTCGCTTTCAACGTAGAATCCGCAAGATGGCCTATTCGAAGCGCGAGATCAAAGCCGTCTTGAACCAAATCCACCCTTCGGTCTGAAAAGTCGACATCCAGTTTTAACTCGGAGTGTTGTTTCGAGAACTCATCGAGAGCAGGTACTAAGTGTTCAATTCCAAAAGAGAGTGGCACGGCAATTTTAAGTGTCCCGACTAAATTCTTTTGTACAGAAGCAATCTCACAGTTCAATTCATCAAGCTCTTCGTATATCAATTTACTCTTTTGAAAGTAAAGCTGACCCGCTTCGGTAATACTCGATTTACGTGTGGTGCGGTTAATCAGCTTCACGCCTAGTTGCTGTTCGAGTTCACTCAACCGTTTACTGATGGCCGATTTTGCCAAACCCAACTGCTCAGAGGCCTTGGTAATACTCCCTGTCTCTACTACCTTGATAAATATGTGGATGCTCTCTAACTGACCCATACCAATGACCTCCCAAACAATAATATTAATCTCAAAATGAGAACAATCATTTCTCATTTTTGCTGTTTAATGCCTTTTTATCAACAACTACTATGGGTCTATCAAAAAAGAAACGAGGATTAACCGATGGATACAACCAAAAAGAAAGCGCAATACCGTACGCTTAGCAAAACCTTTAAGGGCGTGATCACCTCTGACGGCGATGGTGTGAAACTTACTCGTATCATTGGAACTCACGAACTCGATATGCTCGACCCATTTTTATTACTCGACTGTTTTGAAAGCGATGATGCGTCTGACTACATTGGTGGCTTCCCTACTCATCCGCATCGTGGTTTTGAAACCGTCACTTATTTGTTAAACGGGAAGATGCGACATAAAGATAGCGCTGGTAACGAAGGCGTTATTGAGCCGGGAGGCGTGCAATGGATGACGGCAGGTAAAGGCATTCTTCACTCTGAAATGCCAGAGCAAGAAGATGGGCTATTAAAAGGCTATCAATTGTGGGTCAACCTTCCTAAGGAGTCTAAGATGGTTGAGCCGGGATACCAAGAGTTCCCACCAGAAAGTACCCCCCTTGAAGAACGCGAAGATGGTATATCTGTACGCGTTATTTCAGGAACCACTAACCAAGGTACAAAAGGCCCTGTAAACAATCACTATACGACGCCGACTTATATGCACGTTTCAATGCCACAAAACGGCACATTTATTCAAGATATTCCGGCAGGACATAACGCTTTTGTCTATGTTATTGAGGGAACGATCGTTATTAATGAAAGCGACAACCACGAATTTAACAGTGTAAGTTCCTCACACGTGGCAGAGAAACACATCGGTATTCTCAGCAAAGGCGAAGAAGAACAAGTTTCCTTTACTGCAAGCGCAGATGTCCAGTTTTTGCTCCTTGCAGGTAAGCCACTCTATGAACCAGTGGTGAGAGGCGGCCCATTTGTCATGAATACCAAACAAGAATTGATGCAAGCGTTTCAAGATTACAGTAGCGGTCAATTCAATTAGTTTGTGCGCTAAATATCAATACAAACAACGTTTAATAAGGCGTTATATCTCCAGCTAGTGTCGTAGCATCAATACGCACTAGCTCAACTTTCAACACTTAGATCTGATAAAAATGTAAACCTATAATGATAAAAAAACCCATGGACATAGGGAGAGGGAAACAACATGAGCAATCCAATCATCGCTGACAACAAACCCATTAAAGTCGAACTCGTAAAAGATCAAACCTACTATTTCTGTTCCTGTGGCCGCTCTAAGAACCAACCCTATTGTGACGGATCACACGCAGGCACTGGCATGAAATCTAAGAGCTTTGTAGCAGAGGAAAGTGGAGACGCTTACCTTTGCAAATGTAAACACTCAGCCAACACTCCATTTTGCGACGGTTCCCATAAACAGTTCACGGCCGAGCAAGTTGGAGAAGAAGGTCCTGGTGTTCAAATTCAATCGGTAGACGCTGCTCCTTCAGCTACGGCAACGCAGGAAGAGCCCACCGTTGAATTTATTCATCAGCTAGCACGCGATGGCCTCTCCAAAGTAGGGCATCATGGCCCAATGACGTCTATGGGTGTTCCTAGGCACCTACTTCCTCACTGGGACGATATACAAATTATGGTCGCACAAATGGCGACGAAACCATTAATGGAAGATTCCGTTGTTTCGACAGAGTTGGTGATTGGCCCTCAAGCTAAAAAGCCGTTAACACTTAAAATACCCCTATTCGTTTCCGACATGAGTTTTGGCGCACTTTCAGAAGAAGCAAAAGTCTCCATGGCGAGAGGCGCGGAGCTAGCAGGAACGGGAATTTGCTCTGGTGAAGGTGGTATGCTCAGTGAAGAGCAAGCTGAAAACTCGCGTTACTTTTATGAGTTAGCGAGCGCTGGATTTGGCTACGATGAATCGAAACTAAAAAATGTTCAGGCGTTTCACTTTAAAGGTGGGCAAGGCGCTAAAACCGGCACAGGAGGCCATCTTCCAGGCAATAAAAATATTGGAAAGATATCGCAAGTGCGTGGTATTCCAGAAGGTGAGCCAGCTATCTCTCCACCAACTTTTGCTGACCTCCATACCGCTGAAGATTTTAAAAAGTTTGCCAACCGAGTAAGGGAAGTGACTGGCGGCATCCCTATTGGCTTTAAACTGAGTGCAAATCATATCGAGGAAGATATTCAGTTTGCCCTTGATGCGTCTGCCGATTACATCATCCTAGACGGTCGTGGAGGTGGTACGGGGGCTGCACCAGAGATGTTTCGTGACCACATCAGTGTTCCAACCATTCCCGCACTCGCACGAGCAAGACGCTACCTGGACAAGCAAGGCGTGAGTGGCCGCGTAACTTTAATTGTCACAGGTGGACTTCGAGTGCCAATGGACTTTGTCAAAGCTATGGCATTAGGCGCAGATGGCGTTGCGATTTCAAACAGTGCCATGCAATCCATTGGCTGTGTCGCAGCGCGCATGTGTAATACCAACAACTGCCCAGCAGGCATTGCTACTCAAAAGGCGGATTTACGCCAACGATTGAATGTTGATAAAGCGTCTAAGCAACTACAGAACTTCTTTGAAGCGTCGGTTGAGTTGATGCAGGTGATGTCTCGCGCGTGTGGACACGACGATCTTGGTAAGTTTAATCCGAATGATCTTGCTACATGGAATAAAGAGATGGCGATGTTATCGGGTGTTAAGTATGCCGGTGTAGGTAACCAAAACGTGGGTGACTAGTTTTTAATGAATCATATTTAGTGACTAAGTGGTAAAGGGAAAGGTCTATTTTCCTCATATCCTTAAGAATTAAGAATTAAGAGTAATTACATTAATTTAGTTAGCGGCTCTTTGGCTCCTCCATCGAGCTGCATTTTTATTTAAAATTTTGTTTCATAGAGCTTCTTCTAACCACTACACTTACTCTATAAGGAAGGCAAATCATGGAGGAACCATGAGTCGACTCATCACCTACTCAGACGATGCTTCAGATGAATTGGCAGCCGACAGTGAAAATGCCACACAGTTTTACCATCAATTGTTCCAGCTGCATGAGATATCAATAGAGCTGTCTAAAGCCGAATCATTAGATGACCTTTATCGTCTAGCCGTCACCGCTTGTCTTCATCATCTCGATATTGACCGTATGGGTATTTTGATGATTGATAAAAAGCGAGACTGGATGGTTGGAACATGGGGGACAGATGACGAAGGAAGAGTTCGTTCAGAAGCTGACTTTGCTACGCCTATGCTTGAAGAGGTGAAAGAGGTCGTCCGTGAAATGTCTTACAAAGGAAAAGTGTGCGTTTGGCATGACAAAGAGCTCTATGAGTTTAGTCGTGAAAAAGGAGAATTAGACACCGTCGGTTATGGCTGGAATGCGGCACTCGCTATATGGGACGATCAAGAAGTGATCGGGTGGATGGCGTGTGACAATCTGATAAATCATAAACCGTTCCAGACCTATCAAAGCCATACTCTGAGATTGTTTGGCTCCACTCTTGGCGAGTTTATAAAGCGACAAAAAGCCGAAGAAGCGGTTAAGGAACTGAACCGACATTTGGAAAGCCGTATCCTCAGTCGAACACTGGAACTATCAAAAGCCCAAAAAGAATTAGAGAACGCCAACCTAATTCTGGAACAAAAAGTGTTGGATAGAACTGCACAACTTAATGAAAGAACTCGAAACCTCGAATCTGTATTGGAAGACCTTCAAGAAACTCAAGCCCAATTAATAGAAGCAGAAAAACAAAACTCATTAACAAAATTAGTACTAGGAATGGCGCATGAGCTGAACACACCACTCGGTAATATTAACGTGGCGAATAGCCTACAACCCGACATCTTCCACAATTTAAAAAGTGACCTTGATAGCGGCAGTATATCCAAAACGTCTCTTTCTGAAAGCATAGCGCTGGGTTTGCAGTCTAGCGATATTATTACAACGAACGTGACACGAATGTCACAACTTGTTGCCCAATTTAAACGCCTCTCTATACATGAGACACAAAATGCACAACTAGAAAACATTGAACTGAACCAATGGCTGGAAGATACCGTTCACCTGGCACTACACCACTATAAAAAAGAACACTCAATAACCTTTGATATCCATGTTATTCCAAATGACAGTGTGGTTAAGCTTAATACGTGGCAGTTGAGCCAAATCATAGAAGACCTTATTTTAAACTCACTTGAACACGGTTTAACTCAATCTCCTTCAGATAATATTCTGGTTATTGCCAATGTGATGGATCAAGAGTTAGAAATCAGTGTTGAAGACAATGGTAGAGGCATCGAGCCAGACATTCTAAAGCATATCTTTGACCCTTTTGTCACAACCGCTCGAGGCAAGGGAAGTAAAGGGTTGGGGCTGAGTTTGGTTTATAACCTTGTCACTCAAGGAATGAAGGGGAATATTTCTTACTATCAACCGCTAACCGGAGGCTCCGGCTTCGCTATCACATTGCCACTTTCCAGTTCCTGATAATATGTCCGTTGGTAATTGGAAGTAACTAGGAGTATTTAGCATGACCTAGCTAAATACTCCTTACCGTACTTAGAACGATTTTATCTCGACTAAATAAACTACTTAATCAAACCAGCCTCACGATAGTATTTTTCCGCACCGGCGTGCAGTGGAGCAGAAAGACCATCTTTGATCATCTCTTCTTTTTTCAAGTTAGCAAAAGCTGGGTGGAGACGCTTAAAGTCATCAAAGTTCTCAAATACCGCTTTAACAATGTTATACACCACATCTTCGGGCACATCTGTTGAAGAGACAAACGTTGCACCAACACCAAATGTCGCCGTGTCATTGTCGTTGCCATTGTACATACCGCCAGGAACACTCGCGATTCGATAGAAGCTATTGTCTGATACAAGCTTATCCACTTTCATACCAGCAACACTAACGATGACGCTATCACACGACGTTGTCGCTTCTTTAATTGCGCCACTTGGGTGACCAACCGTGTAGATCATCGCATCAATTTTGTTGTCACACAGTGCTTTAGATTGCTCTGAGGCTTTTAGCTCTGAGACCAATTTAAAGTCACTGTTTGTCCAACCATACTCGCCCATCAAGACTTCCATGGTACCGCGTTGACCAGAGCCCGGGTTACCGATGTTAACGCGCTTGCCTTTCAGATCTTCAAAGGTTTTGATGCCTGAGTCTGCTCGTGCAACCACGGTGAACGGTTCTGGGTGAACAGAGAATACGGCGCGAAGATCTTTGAATGCACCCTTATCACCAAACTTACTACTGCCGTTGTACGCGTGGTACTGCCAATCAGATTGCGCAATACCCAAATCGAGCTCACCAGCACGAATCGTATTAATGTTGTAAATAGAACCGCCAGTACTTTCTACTGAACAACGAATATTGTGCTCACTGCGAGACTTATTAACCAGACGACAGATTGCACCGCCTGTTGGGTAGTACACCCCTGTCACTCCCCCTGTGCCAATTGTTACGAATCGGTCTTGAGCTACCGCTGTGCCTGCAGCACCAATTAAAAGAGTTGCGGTTGTCGCGGTGACTAATGACTTAAGTCGCTTCATGGTATTTCCTTATTTCTCGGTTAGTACAGTGACCCTTCACATGGCAGACTATTGAATAATTTTTCTCTGTATGTGCCGGCGTCATAGGTTTCAATGTTTAGCTGGATTAATAGATTTTTCAGTTGTTTTACTTGCTGTGCATTACTCAATGCGGGCTGTCCAAATAGATCTAAATGATTGTTTTCAAATCCTATTCGAACGTCTCCGCCCAAAAGTGCGGCAGCAGTTAAACAGTGTAACTCTTGAGTACCAAACGCGCATACCGCCCAACGACAAGAAAGCTGTTGCAAATATGGGAAATAGGGCAACAAGTCAGTTGGGTTGGACAATAATTGCTCGTTATATCTACCTAAGACTAGCAAAAGATGGTGATTTTGCTTTGGAAGTATCTGATTCTCTATGAGATCTAGGTAACGTTTAAGCTCATTAATTGAGTAAACAATATACTGTGGGATAATGGATTGTTCTGCTACCCAATGAAAAAACGCCTTTGCTGTTCCATTATAATTTTCGTTAGGAATAAGCTCTTTAATGGCAAAAGAAGCCGCTTCAGGTTTTACCGCTTTTATTAATGCCATCTGGTGCTCTGGTGAATATTGACCAACAGCTTCCGTCGTCAGTTGGACTAGAATATCACTCCCAACACGCTCTTTAACCAACTGATAAGTCAATAAGTTATCGCTAATTTCTAGCGAGTGCCTCCCGTGTGCATCTCGGGAGTGAAGATGCACCATTGCCGCGCCTTCACAAAGGCATGCCTCTACCGTGTCGGCTATCTCTTTGGGAGTAATCGGTAACGCTGAGTGATTACCTTGAGTTTTTGTTGCCCCATTTGGAGCGACAATGATGCCAATCGAATCAGACATTGCGGCTAACCCTCCCCTATGTGGCGCATTACCTTTTGTAAGGTCACATTGAGTTTATCGACGATTTCATCACTCTGGGCGTCATCAATAATAAACGGTGGCGCGAGAAGAATATGATTCCCCTGAGTACCATCAATCGTCCCTCCCATTGGGTAAATCATTAACCCTTCATCCATAGCGGTCGCTTTTAACTTTTTGGCCAGTTGATGGCTTGGTTTGTGGGGCTGTTTTGATTCTTTGTCTTCCACCAATTCAATACCAATAAATAGACCGCGCCCTCGAATCTCACCGATGTAATCACGATGACCAAAGGTGTCTTGCAGTTTTGAGCGTAAATCTTCTCCCAGTTTGGTTACTCTACTGGTTAAATCGTGCTGCTGAATATAGTTGATGGTTGCAAGACTCGCTGCACAAGCCATTGGGTGGCCCATAAACGTATGGCCATGTTGGAAAAACCCAGACCCTTGGGCAATAGCATTGTGAATCTTACTGCTCACTAGCGTGGCACCAATTGGCTGATAGCCAGCGCCAAGCCCTTTTGCAACGGTGACAATGTCGGGGGTAATATCTTCGTACTCAAACGCAAAGAAGCGTCCGCTTCGCCCAACTCCGCACATCACTTCATCTAAGATCAGTAACACATCATATTTATCGCAAATTTTACGTATATGGGAAAAGTATCCAGCGCTTGGAACTACTGCGCCAGAGGTCGCCCCTACTATCGGCTCGGCGACAAACGCCATCACATTTTCGGGGCCGATTTTCAATATAGACGTTTCGAGTTCGCTAGCCGATCTTAGCGCGTAGGCTTCATTGGTTTCATCTTGCTCTTGAAAACGATATGGGTAACAAGGATTGATATGGTGTGAGGGAGACATAATGGCTTTAAAAGGGTCTCTACGCCAATGATTTCCTCCAACCGATAACGCGCCAAGTGTGTTGCCATGGTAACTCTGATGACGAGCAATAAACTGAGTTTTCTCACTCTTTCCTTGCTCTAGAAAATACTGTCTAGCCACTTTCAAGGCCGCTTCAACCGCTTCTGAGCCGCCACTAGTAAAGTAAACATAATTAAGTGGTTCAGGGGCTAATGAAGACAACTTATGAGCAAGATCTTCGGCAACTTGGCTAGTAAAAAAACCAGTATGTGCATAAGGGATATTATCCATCTGGTTTTGTATCGCGTGTTTTATCTGAGCATTATTGTGCCCCAAGTTCGACACAGCAGCACCGCCACACGCATCGAGGTATTTTTTACCACGAGTATCATAAAGATACGCCCCGCGGCCATGAGAGATTGTAGGCAATAACGACTGACAATGACGATGAAAAACATGAGACATAACAGTAACCTTTGAACCGCTGACTATTGGAGAATAGTTGAGGATTTGAGGCTTTCCAGTAGCACGGAACAATTGTTTATAAGTTGATAGATAGGTCACGAATAGCCGCATAGCCAATCAACCCAGCAGCATGAACACAACATTGATTTTCAAATGAGTTTAGCGGTTATATCAGTAGCCTACACTATGTAACTGAATCGATAATTAGCCTAATTAATCGATGGTTAATCCTACAAACGATTCAAACTATGCGTTTAACTTTCACTCTCCTTTACCTTCATTCTTCATCACGTTTGTCATCCTCAACAAGATCTAAAAGAATCGTAAGCGTAACGCCCTCTCCTAATTCAGAGTGGCATGAAATCTCACCATTTAGACTGTGCGTGACAATATTATAAACAACACTCATGCCTAACCCACTACTGCCTATGCCCAGTTTGCTGGTATAAAATGGGTTAAAGATCTGCTCAACCTGCTCTTGCTTCATTCCATTACCATTATCTTGGTAGACAAGTTCTACTTTGCTTTGCTTTGCTTTTGTTTTGCAGTGATCGAGATTTGTCGGTCCTCAATTCCATCAAATGCATGAAGAGTCGAGTTTTCAAAAAGATGATAAAGAAGCTGTTCGAACTGTTTTGCATTACCTAGTACATTTATATCATCGGCAATATCGAGGCTAACCATTAACTTCGGTTCCATTTCATCCAAGTTTTGATTAGCAAGTGCAGCTGAGACGTGTTCTCGGATATTTATAGGATCGTTACTATCTATATATTGCTGCGCATCGAGTTCCTTAAATCGCTCAACAAGAAGTGTTGCTCGTTCAATATTCGTTGAAACGAACTCGCTCGCTTCTTCGGTATCTTGTAAGTACTCTAATAGTCGCTCTTTTGTTATGTTTGTTCCTGATAAATACGCTTTAATTTCACGAACCTTATCACTCACACAAGAATTGCCGGTAATGGCAATACCAAGTGGTGTATTCATCTCGTGGGCAACGCCGCGAACCAAATAAGCCAATGCCGACATTTTCTCTGTTTCTACTAGTTTTTTCTGCATATCTTTTAACTTGATATACGACGCTTCAATCTGAATATTATGTTCTGAGATCACCTCATTAGCGCGTAACAGTTCACTATTACTCTCCTCAAGCTCGATGGTTCGCTCTTTAACTATTTTCTCCAAACCCTGTTGGTATCGTTTCAATTCTGCTTCATTTTCTGCAAGGGTTTTCACTGTATCATTTAGATCGCTACTCAAAGTGCCGAGCTCATCAATGCGATCGACGTCAAAACTCACATCTCGAGCACCTTCCCGTACATCATGGGCAGCCGTTGTCATAACTCGTATTGCCTTGGTTAACCCTTTTGCCAATAAAATCGCGAAAAGACTCCCAACAACAACGGCAAGAAGCATGTAGAAATAACCATTTCGATTGATCACTTCTAGGTTATTGACGATGTGGCCCCTATTTAAACTAACCCGCGCCCAACCTATTTTCTCTCCATTGACGTAAACACCTGTTGCAATGTCAATTTGCTGGCCATTTTCGAAAAGAATCAAAGTACCAACCGAATCATCCAACATTCGTAAGCTCACCGTGTCATCCAAGAACAAGCCGACATACTCTCTGTTACTATGAGCTAACACCTTATTATCGTTATCGGTAAAGAGAGCAAAATTCAAATCAGGAAAAAGAGACTGAGAGTTAATCACTTCTTCCATCCCGATATAATCGTCCGACAGTATCCACGATGTACCGTTTGCCGCTAACGTTTTTACCAAAGCGATCGATTGCTGTTTACTTTGCTGATATAAAATTCTTGCTGCTTTTCGACAAGATCAATAACAAAAATAGTCATGAGTAAAGCATGTGTTAAGGCTACTCCCCAAAACAGCTGACGAGAGACGGTCTTGGTAAAAATGGCTTGCCACCACGTTACTTGCGGTTGTTTATCCAAGGTATAGTCCTATTCGTTGTTCTGATTTTTAACCTGATCGTTATACGTTTTAATGAAGTCACGGATCACTTGGTAGGTATCATCGTTTGCTAATTCAAATTGAGATAACTCTATTCGCTGTAATATCTTTTGCCCTTCTTCATGTTCATGTAAGTGTGTTAATAGCGTTGCGATATTCTCAACTACATTTTCAGGTACGTCATTTCTTACCACTAAACTATTGTTAATCAGGGCTCTGTTTCCCACTTAACCATCAATTGCTCAGCGAGTTCTGGGCGTTCTTTACTTAATGCTCTCCAAGGAGGAGGCCAGGTTGAGGCAGCAACGGTGGTTCCAAGATATACATTCATTATTGAAGACTCTTGCGAGCCCACGTAGTTATTATCGAGCTCTGTCATTACATCCACTCCATTTTGCTGCATGTAAAGTTGCGGCATCATGGTTGCAGCCAACGCGGTCGGAGCGGGGTAACTCACCGCTTTCCCAATTAAGTCACTCGGTTTCGTTATTCCACTGTCTTTACGTATTAATATAATTCCACGGAAGTTGTCATCATCGCCCATTTTGGCAAAGACACGGTAGCCATCGTCAATGGCATTGATGGTTTGGAAGGGATTAGGCAGAGAGAAGTGGAATTTTTTAGCTGCCAATTTTTCATCAAACGATGCGTAATTTCGAGACGCTTCAAGCCGGTAGATTACTCCATCACTATTATCATTTAGATATTTTATTAACGGTGAGAACACCTCATGTAAGCGTTGAGGGTTATGGAGAGGGTGAACCCCTACAATGTAGACAATGTCAGTTCGAACAGAGTGTTCAGTATATGAAGGTTGATAACCAACAGGGTCAGGAGTGCAAGCACTGATAAATAAGCAGACAAAAAGTAAATGTAACCCTTTCACTAGTATACCAACGTCTTATTTTATTATGCATTGAGTATAGACCAAATATTTCATGACCAAAGGACATTATGTGGACCCAAAAAAAGGCACTAAATAAGACGGAAATTCAACACCTAAGCCACAATACTTACAGTATTACGACCATTTCTTTTTGATTGATAGAGTGCTTTATCTGCCTTTTCGACACTTTCTTGCCAATTTTTCGTTGGAGATAACAAAGCAATCCCAAAGCTAACGGTCAGCTGTAATTCAGGTTGCGTCGCGAGCGTCACACCAGAGAGCGTTTGTCGTAATTGATTTGCCCATACTTCTGCTTCAATGAGCGTGCAGCTCGGTATCAGGATCATAATTTCATCCCCGCCTAATCGAAAAGCCGCGGCTGAATCACTCAGTTTATGTTGCGTGGTGTTTGCGACGATTTGAATCACATCATCCCCGACCAGGTGACCATATTGGTCGTTTATCGACTTAAAGTTATCGACATCAGACATGATGATACTCACCGGAGCATATTGGGCTTTATGTTGAAAATGCCAAATAGTGTCGTTTAAAGCTCTACGATTTTGAAGCTTTGTCAGCGGATCTTGATGTAAGAGGTGCTCATTTGCACGCAGCAGTCTTGCGTTAATCAGCCACAGCATAGAGAAACTCATTGCAACTATAAGAACGATACTAAAAAGAAAGGTCAGCTGATGTACTAACTTAGCTTGCATAAAATCGGCTATTTCCGCCTCATTAATCGCCAATACCGCCCTTACTGCCATAAATACACTGTAAGCAACAAAGGGTAATGCCATCATCCTAACGGCTAAAGGTAAGTCTTCATTTTTTCCTTTTATGGTAACGAATGCTGTACTAAGAGTGACAAAGGCAAGAAAGAGGCTGATGGTAACAATTCGGATTCTTATTGAAGGATCGTAATAAGTAAAATAGATAAAGCAGGCAAGTACGACCAACAAAAGAATACTACTCAATTGAGAGAACCGTGTAGAGTAGCCTCTAAATATTGACAGACTATACAAGGTCAGATGGAAACCTAAAACAATAAGCATATTGCTGGAAACAATACTCAGATAGTCTGGAATGATACCTCGGAAACTCAATAAAAACGGGCCACTTCCAATAAGGAAAATGGAGAATGAAAAGAGTGTGAGCCCTTCTATCGGCTTTTGAGCAATTTGAAAAAGTAACAATCCTATACAGTAAATAACTGAAAATAAGATCATAATAAAATTAAGTGTTCTCATGTCTAACGAAAAGTCTTCCATGCCTTTTCTACTTCCTTGTAATACTTTACCGTACTACTATACCAAATATTTATGACATTAACTGCGTTTACTCAACAACCAACTGTTCAGTAATGCGGCTCTCGTTGCAATAGCACTCGCTATCCGTCCTGTTTTCTATAAAACACGACTCCGTTTCAAGCATTAAAAGTGCACTATCTACCCTAAAAAACTCTCATTTTTACAACAAGTCACGATCAAAAAGGCATTAGGGTATATACCTAATAAAGGTGCAGCCCAAAGTGACGATAAATTCATGACGCTTAGAGGTATATTGAAAATAGCTAATGTCCGCTACTTTTTGATGTTTGAAGCAGTTACTTTGCTCGTTTTTATTACCTGTATTCACCCTACTCTATTTAGACTACGGCTTAACCCTATCTCAATTTGCCATGCTTAACGTCGTTTGGGCTGCCACCATTGTTCTTGCTGAAGTGCCATCAGGCGAGTTTGCCGATACCTTAGAGCGGAAAAAGCTCGTCGTGTTGCCTTCCATTGTCATGTTTGTTGAAATCGCCATGATTGCCGTTGTGCCAACGGGTGACCCCAACAGAGTAAGTTGGCAACAACCATGGAAAGTCTTAAAGTAACAACGAGTACGGCTAAATGGGTGGTCCATCTACGGGCTAATACCTGCACTGGTGCTGATTTTTATCATCATTACAATGAACATTTTCATTAGTTATCACCTTAATAAAAAGACCGAGTCACACAATAGAGCCACAGCTCTCGGCTATAAGGGGCTGATGTTTAATCTAGGCTACGGCTCAATTGGTATTTTATATGTTCACTACTATAAATTGGTGTCTCAAAACTACACCGCACAAGAGATAGAACAAAACTTCGATTGCTTGGCCTCTCTATCTTCCTTTTTCATTATTTCACATTGTTGTTCATTTCAATCAGCGCGCTGTTCTACTTCAAAAATAGAAAGAGGGCTATTTAGGAAAAGACTTAATCGCGTCGAATAGTAAGATCACAATTAGTCACTCCCTTACTGTAAGTTGCCTTTGAGTTAAAATAAGTAACAAAACCCTCAAGCTAATCGAGGGTATTGGATTAGTTTACCTAACTAAAAGCACTTTCCTAACTTACCACCCTCACTTTGTAGTTTTGTGGCCAAAGCAAAGGGTAAACAGGCAAGGAATGACGATTAGCACGACAGGCAGTGAGAACAATAACCCGTAACCTAATGTTAGAGACATTGGGCCCATGTAAACGTCAGTACCCCCGATTCCATAGGCAAGTGGTAACAACCCAACAACCGTGGTGATTGACGTTAATAGTATTGGTCTAAGTCGGCTGGCGGCGGCTTTAATAACAGCATCCATCACCTCTAAACCTTCAGCTCTAAGCTCGTTAATTCGATTTATCAATACCAAGGAATTATTGACTACTACCCCTGTCATACCAAGTACGCCAATTAGTGCGAACAATGACAATGGCTGCATGTGAACGAACAGTGACATCAACGCTGCGACCACTGCAAACGGGATTACCGCCATGATGAGCAGTGGCTGTAATAAAGAGCTAAACATAATCGCGAGCACAAAATAGATACCGACCATAGCCGCGGGGAAAGCAACAAGAAAGCCAGACATAGTGTCACTGGTGTTCTCGGCTTCACCACCAATATCTAGTTGCACACTTTTTCCAACCTGCTGTGCTAATGCATCTGAAAGTTGCTGGCTTAGCTCACCTGACCCTAAATCTTCGTCAACTATTTGAGCACTCACTAAAACCTGACGATCACCGTTGTAGTGTAAGAGTTCACGTGGAGCCTGTACCTCTTGAACTTTTGCAAGACGGTTCAGTGGTACTTTTACTCCATTTGGTGTTGTGATTTTCGTCGTTTTCAGGCGTTCAATATTGCGATATTCCTCATCTAATAAAACTCGTAAATTCACTTCTTGATCGCCAATCCAAGTTGAAGAGACACTCTCACCATCGAAAGCGATTCGCAGCGTTGTCGCAAGGTCTTGAACCGTTAAATTGTAACGAGCTAGCCATTCATATTGTGGCAAGATTTGCAGTTGTGGATCAGTAAGCTGTTCGTTATTCGTCACTTTATCTAAGCTTGTTTGCTCTTTCATCCAAGTCATGACGAGACCAACTGCATGATTGCGCTCTATTTCGTTATTGCTGATCACACGAATCTCAATAGGCTCACCCGGAGGGGGACCACCAGCGTCGACCGTAAATTTCACAAAATTAATCGCGGGAATGTCTTTCAATTTCTCGTTTAAACTGTCGGCTATCTGATTGGCGGTTCTATCACGCTGCTCAAAGTTGGTAAGCGTCAGTAAGCCGTTACTTGCCGGGCTGCCATAAGTCATACTGTAGGAAACCAGTTCACTCTCACCAAGCTGCGCAATCGTCTCTTCAAACACTGAATGCGCTTTGCGAACCTGTTTTAGCGATGCCCCCAGTGCAACCTCTGTGTATATTTCAATGTATTTCGCCGTTTCGCTTGGGAAAATATCCAGCTTAAGTGTCGTCAATAGTGCACCACTCCCCGCAAGTGCGAACACAGCGACTATCAGTACAGACTTTTTCCACTCTAAACAACGAGCTAATAGAGACTGATATTGTTTGATCACACCGTTGAAACGGTCTTCTTTTTGTTTCTTCTTCTCCTCTTTCTTTAACGAATTCGCAAGGTGAGCAGGTAACGTAAAGGTACATTCAATTAAAGAGAACAGAAGCGCTGCGATAACCGTAATTGGAATCACCATGATTGCCTTCCCCATTGTTCCAGGAATAAAGAACATTGGGATGAACACAAGTGCCGTGGTGGTTAAGCTCGCAATAATAGGTCGAATAACATTCTGTACCCCCGATTTTGCAGCGTCTAACGGCGTTTTTCCGTTTTCACGCTCTTGGTAAATACTCTCGGCGACAATGACCGAATCATCGACAATAATACCGATCACCAATAGCATTGCCGCAAGTGTAATGCTGTCTAAATTCATACCAAGCGCAGGCAGGACCGCCATGACGCCCAGTACACAAAATGGGATAGAAACAGCCACCCAAAAAGCGACTGCTCGTTTTAAAATCATGCTTAGTACGATAAGAACCAGAACAAGACCGACACCGCCGTTGGTCGTGACGATAGAGAACTTATCACTCATATCATCCGCAAGGTTCAATGAGATAGGAAAAGAGAATTGGCCGTTAAGGCGCTGGTTTTCTTTTTCAAGCAACGCTTTTACTCTGTCGATGGTTGCGATGATATCAGCGTTAGCACTCTTCGCCACGGTAAACACAACCGCTCTTTCTCCATTCACCATGCCTAACTCTGTCGCTTTTTCAAACGAGTCAGAAACGTACGCCACATCCCCTAAACGAACGGTTTCCCCAGTAGGTAGCACCTTAATGATCGTGTTTGATAACTCTTCAACAGAATGAATTTGAGTGAGCGTTACAATGCGTTGTTCGCTGTTCCAAGACTCGACCACACCGCCAGAGAGTGAAAGATTACGTGTATTGATCGCTGATGTAACATCGGCCAAAGCCAGTTGATAGCGAGATAGTTTGGACGGGTCAACTTCAATCCAAAATTCACGCTCGGTGAAACCAGACATTGAAACCGTGCCAACGCCTGCAACACTGCGAACTTTCTTCTCTAAGTCACGTACGTAATTTTGCAGCTCAGAATTATCAAGCGCTGTTGTTACACCAAACGTCATCACTTCAAACGAAGAGGTGCTTTTCTGCGCCACTAGCGGAGGGTTTGATATGTCTTTAGGTAACCCTTGCACCCTATCAACGGCCTGTTGTATATCTCGGACGGTTTGCTGAATATCGTACCCTTCGTCCAATTCAATATTGATGTAAGATTGACCGTCGAACGATTGAGAGTTGTACTTTGTCAGCCCTTGTACCGACTTCAGTTCTTTTTCAATTCGATTGGTAATGTTCAACTCAATATCCTGCGCCGATGCACCAGGATATTGAGTTGTAATTTCGACTTCAGCAAAGGCAATATCAGGCAGTTCTTGAAGCTTTAGAATACTCATCGAACCAACACCAATCAGCAGTACCATGATGGTGATAATGCGAGCCAAAAAGCTACGTTCTGCGAAGTAAGCAAGAAAGTTATTCATAGTTTATGCCCTATTTATCTGTCGTTGCGTGAATGGACATACCCGGTTTGAAAAGGTGTTGCTCATTGCTGATTTCAACATCAACAAAATAAGCAAACGTTGTAGGGTCTAGTTCGACAGCAATACGGTTAATTTTTGCTTGAATACGCTGTGCTGGCTGAGCCTCTGACCAAACTTGAATCGATTGACCCACGGAAAGGTCTTGAAGATCAAACTCGCTTGCGAGTAAGCGAACGTTCAGTTGATCAATATTAGTGAGTTTGTACAGTAAGTCCCCTTGATTAACCCAAGCGCCATCCTCAACTGAACGCTCTACTACATACCCATTTATCGCCACGTCCACTTGAGTATTAGCAAGATCTAACTGCGCTTTTTCCAACTCTATTTGAGCCAATGACAAGTTCGCTTTTGCAGCTGAGAAGTCAGCTTTTGCTATATCAAGCTCGTTCTGTGACAGACTTTTTTTCGAGCGTAGCTCTTGATAGCGAGCGTAAACCGACTGTTTAATATCCAAATCAGCTTTTACTAAAGCAAGGTTGGCTTTTTGTTTACGCACCTCTAGTTTGAAATCTTGATCTTTAATCGTGGCGAGCTTTTCACCTTGAGTGACTATATCTCCGGTTTGCCAATTAACGTGTTCGATGACACCACTAACTTCAGATACAACATTTAAAGGGGCTTTACTGGTTGTTTTACCAATAAGGTCAACGGCATTGCTATAAGGTGCAAATACCATAGCGCTAATCAGATAGGGTAATAATTGTTTGTTCATTATGGCGTTCTCAATATGTAGTTCCCAAAATGTAATAGGGGTACCCTAAAGTCATGAATGTCGAGTTTTTGTGAAAGTGGGTTTTACTTAGCTAGCCAAACGCGCGCGATTTCACATAATTTCGACATAAAATAGATATGATGATAACCCTATATTTAGACACATAATTTAGTAGCGAGAGAACACGCCATGCTTGAGAACAGTCGAATTCTAGTTGTCGAAGACAATGAAGAGCTACAAGGGATCTTAGCCGACTTCTTAGAAGTAAAAGGCGCAGAGACTGATTTCGCTGACAACGGAGAGCTTGGACTAAAACTGGCCTTAGAAAGTGAATTTGACGCCATCATTCTCGATGTCATGATGCCTAAAAAAGATGGTATGCAGGTTGCGAAGGAACTAAGAGAAAATGGATGTACGACGCCCATCCTTATGCTGACAGCGTTAAATGGTCAGGAAGACCTAATTAATGGCTTCGATAATGGTGTCGATGACTTTGTGAGTAAACCTTTCCAGTTTCCCGAACTAGAAGTTCGTTTGTCTGCCTTGATTAAACGTTTTCGAGGTCAGGTTGCTTCTGCGACTCTATTGTTTGGTTCATTAGAAATTGATGAGAAAACGAAGATTATTAAACGTGAAGGACACAATTTAGCGACCACTCCAGTTATGTACCAAATACTGGTTGAGCTCGTCAAAGCACAAGGTGAGCTTGTAACTCGAGAGGCTCTAATCCATCAACTTTGGGGCGATGATGTTCCAGATAAAGATGTCCTTCGCAGCCATATTTATTTGCTGCGTAACACACTTGATAAGCCGTTTAAAAAAGCGATGCTAAAAACCGTGCCTAAATTTGGCTTTCGTTTGGAGAAGTGATGTTTTTTACAAAGTCGAAAACCGCTGAAAACAATATTGAGAACGTAAAAAAGCGTCTGATCCGTCGGTTTGCCATCATCGCTATTTCAACGTCTTTTGTTGTTTTCTTAACCTTTTCATTAAAACTAGTTAAGGAAGAAGACAACCAAATCGCACTCTATTTAAACTCCTTTCAGGGGTTCGCCCAACAATATTATCAACGGGCTCCCAATAGTAGTATCGCTGTTAGCCCTAATATTACTGCGTATTACGACTCCGCTTTTTTACCCGACAATATCAAATTAGAGATGCCATACGCCAAGGATGAAGTCACAAGAGTTCGTTCTTACTCTGAGGATGGCTTCATGGTTTATCACACTACCTTTTTGTCGAATGGAAACGAGATACCGCTGTATCTCACAATAGACACTAGAACACTCGATTTTGGCGATGATAATTGGGATATATTATTGAGCATATCCACTTTATTGATGCTATTTCTTGTTGGGATATTAAGCGTGTCGACCAAGCGAATGTTTGATGAACTCATGTCACCGGTTGTCGAGTTGAGCCAACAGCTAAGAGACGAGGAGAGATCGAAGTTTACTGTATCAGAAAATACGATTGATGAAATAAAGCAGCTGACCAATCATCTCAATAGCTATACACAAATGAAAGAAAGAGTAGTGAAACAAGAAATGATGTTCGCAAAATACGCGAGCCATGAATTGAAGACGCCAATAGCGATTATTTCAGGCGCGGCAAACTTACAAGCCATGAAAGAAGAAGACGTAGAATTTCAGGCTAAGCAGCGCCATAGAATTATTGATGCGGCTGATAATATGCAATCGACCGTTGAAATTTTGCTTAATATTGTGAAACAAGAAAATGCAGCGACCAGCGATCAAGTATGGGCCGTCAATGAACAAGCTATTCCTATTTCGGAGCTCAGTAAAAAGGCAAAACTCGGTGTTGAAGTCGAGCTCGTTATTGCACCGAATACAACGCTGAGTTTCCCATTGCCAGTACTTAAAATGATTCTGAAAAACATCGTCAACAATTCAATTCGATTTACAGAACAAGGTTCAATTACCATTCACGTTGCCACTGACCATATTTCCGTTCAAGACTCGGGTACAGGGTTGTCTGATAAAAATCAAACCGATCATGGCTTGGGGCTTCTAATCGTAAGACGCTTATGTAATGTACATGGTTGGTCCTTCGAGTTGAAAGACAATATAAATACCAACGGGTGCATTGCGAGTTTGATTAAGAAAAGCAGATAGCTAAACCTCATGGTGCCCATACTCAGTTCTGAAATGTTCTAAAGCATTTCAGGGCACGCAACCTAACCATTCACACGAATAAACGCCTCACCTTCCCTATATACATTTTTTCCACAGTCCCTAATTTATAATTCCACCATCTTAAAGGGGGAATTATGAATAAAACGATCTACATACTTTCTTTCACTGCATTACTTGTATTGGGATTTTTAACAATAAAATTTTATACCGACAATATGTATGGTGAACCAAATTTAACTAACGGCAAAGAGAAGTACACGAATAACTGTGCCGTATGTCATGGAGAACGAGGTCACGGTGACGGAGTTGTAGCAGCAACCTTAAAAGTTAGCCCTGACAACATCTACCAAGAAATAACCAACCCTTTTGGGTTTTCTTATGAATTAATAAACTCCGTATTAGACGGTGATAACGGTCAAGAAGGACTAATGCCAGCGTTTAAAGGGGTGTTAAGTAAAAAAGATGTGAATGATATTTTCGGCCACATTAAGTCAGTAAACTAATTGGGGAAGGCACCATGAGCAAATTAAGTATTGTTGTTATCACACTAAATGAAGAAAAGCGTATTGCTCGTTTAATGGACGACCTAAGCCGCCAATACTTCCGTGATTTCGAAGTTATCCTCGTCGATTCAAACAGTGACGATGCCACCTGCGACGTAGCTCAAACGTTTGAATCGAGACTACCGAATTTGATCGTTCACAAAATGAAGGATCGAGGCGTTAGCTTAGGCCGTAATAAAGGGGCCTCACTGGCAAATAATAAACGCCTATTATTCTTAGATGCCGATGTCAGGCTTAGAGCTAATTTTCTAAGTGACACTTTGACCCAATTAGAAAATAAAAAGCTAGAAGTTGCTGGTGTATATATGGGTTCTCAAGCACTTCCCTTGGTCCATAAGTTGGGCTATATGCTGTTTAACATCGGCCTATTCACCACACAGTTTTTTTACCCTACCGCTGTTGGCGCCTGCATTTTTTCCACCCAGCGAGCACACAAAGAGCTGAATGGTTTTGATGAAGAAATAGTGCTGTGCGAAGACTGTGATTACGTTAAAAGAGCAAGTAAAACGTGGCGCTTTCGTTTCCTAAATTCGACCTTTGGTTTTGACCCAAGACGATTAGATCAAGATGGCATTGTGACAACAGGTCTCACCTATTTAAAAGCCAACCTTCGCCGTTTCTTCTTAGGAGAAATGAAAAAGAATGAGATGGAATACAAATTTGGCCACTATAACGAACAGTAATAGAGCTAACGAACATTAATATAGCTTACGAACAATAGTAGCGCCTGCTATTAACACATCATTTTTTATTTAACACGGTCAAATAGCAAACAAGTAAAAGACTATTTCTGTGGAAAGTTATTTATAAAAACGAATATATAGGAATTAATTTAGATGACTTTTGATGCATCGAGCTTAGGCGCGATAAGCCTATTTATGGGCGCTATGTTGGATGCACTGATTGGTCCAAACCTTTTCGTTCCTGGTGAGCCATTTTTGATTGCTGCTGGCTATCAATTACACCAAGGAACATGGCTCGGCGTCATTCTTGTATTAACTGGAGCTTGGATTGGTGATCAGACTAGCTATTGGATAGGAAGAACGATCGGAAAAGATGCTCAACGGAAGTTAACTCGGTGGCAACCGAAATCTCGGAAACCCTTTGCTAGAGCTCGATTATTAATGCTTAAAAAAGAGCGTTCCGTCTTAATATTTTCACGCCTTCTAGGGCCTGTCGCTTGGGTTGTACCGTTTTTGGCAGGAGTAAACCGAATACCTTATCGTCGCTTTACTCTTCTATCTAGCATTGGGCTTATTCTCGGCGTAGGGCAGTTTATCATTTGGGGCTACTTACTGAGTTACGGTGTTGAATCCATCCCTTTTATTAGTGACATTCTCCTGTTTGCTAACGAGCACTTGTATAGTCTATTAGTCATTTCTTCGACGCTTATATTTGTCATCATCGGCCTTTATAAAAAGTGGCGTTGGTTGAGCTTAAAAGCCGGCCTTCTCTTTACCATTGCCGCACTACTCGCAAACTACAGTCATTTTTTCTTACGTGCTGATGATCTTGTTGCTGAACTTGATCTTACTTCGCCTCAAACCTCAATTTCTTCGGTACAGGGGCTTTCACTCAAAGCATTCCCCGGTCGTTCTGCCGTTTATGATGCTCAGGCGATCAACGTGATATACATTGGCGAAACGCCTCGTCCCACCATGCTAAATTTAGGTTGGATAGAAAATAAAACCTTTTCACGAAATAATATTGAATGGAACGATTACCTGAATCTATTACGCAGTAAAACACCACCTGTATCGGATCTTTTTTGGAATGGGAAGCCACAAAACATGGCCTTTCAGTTACCCGGCGATTTGATGAAACGCAGCCATATTAGGTGGTGGAGTGTCGGTACGTGGCAAGGTGACGGAAATGTCCCGTCAGCTGGAAAGAAGGTATGGGTCGGTGCACTGAGTTATGACAATGGCCTCCAGCTAACGCCATATTCAGGGATTGTCACTGTTTTACATAGCATTGAGCCCAACGTTGATTACGAACGCGATCTCTTCGCTCAACAGATACAACAACTGCCAGATCATTCAATTCGTTTTAAGCTCGCCACCCCACCAATAAAGCATGATGAGGAGCATGATTACTTCACAGATGGTCATATACTTGTGATCGAACGAGACTTAAATACCGATACTTATCAGACTAACCCTACTTAACAAGTAAAGTCTGGTTAGGATCATCAATCTAACGTTTGTTAGGTAAGACGTTCAAACCGTATTTCAGCTCTGCATCCACGTTGTTCTCTATTGGCTAGATTAAATTGCCAACCGTAACGCTGACAAAAATCGTCCACGATGAGTAAACCTAGCCCGTGTCCGTCACGGTTAGGCGTTTCAATCATCCCCTCTCCTTCATCTTCCACCAACAATATTGAATCAGATAACGTGACGGTGACAGAACCGTTATTCGTCGCTGCAATGGCATTGCGAACCAAATTACCCAAAATCATATTAACCACGGCGCTAGAGGCTTTTATCATCGGCTCTGAATCAACAACTAACTTAAGCTCCAAATTTTTACTCGACGCTTGAACTGAATTTTGCTCAATGACCATTTTAAGTTCTCGCTCAGTTAAAGATCGTGTATCCGTCTCATCCTGATCCTTTTCATACCGAACTAAACTTAATAGGGCGTCAATCATTGTCCCCATCTGGTAGCTAGCACTGCCTATTCGTTCAATCTGCTTATGTTGAAAATCACTTGGTTGGCTTTTTGTTAGCAGCCCATTAGCGCCTCTAATAATCGTTAAAGGCGTTCTGAGCTCGTGGCTTGCATAGCGTGAAAAGGCTTGTTCTCGTTTAATCAAAGAATGAATATCAGTGCGGTACTTGTTAAGTCTATTCGTTAATGTTTGGAATTCAATGGCTGCGTTCCCGCCAATTTCAAACGGTTGCTGAGCATCAACAGAAAGCTCATCCAATTGATTCGCAAGGCTATTAACCGGCTCTATCAAACGTTGAGAAAGACGATACAGTAACGCGCCAAACATAAACATAAGTGCAGCAACGAAACCAATAACAATGCTGGTTGAATAAATCAGTTCATCAAGCCCAAACTCCACTCTGTCGATCTGTGTTAACAAAACAACCGGAATTTTTTTACCTTCAACCCAGTAATGCCCAATAAAAAGCATCTGTGATAGGGGGTCTAACGTGTCACCAATTTCCCCAACAAAACTCTTTTTTCCTTTAGCGAACTCTCGATAAGGCTCCGGAAGCAAACTTAAGTCGTTATATGCTGTAGTAAGCGAGTCAATGCGTAGTTCACCGCTCTCCCCTGCAATGTAGCGTTGAACAGCTTCATCACGGTCAATCAAAATACGTCGCTCACCGACTCTGTCTTCTGACCACTGAAGTGCAGCAATAAAAACGAGGAACGTAACAACACCCACAACGATGGAAACAAAGGTAAAAAAAAGCGCTAATCGGCTCGTCAGTGACTTGGTATTGGTAAAAAATCGATCGACCATTACAGCTCCTCTAGGCGAAAGCCTATTTTGGGTACGGTAATGAGCATTGGCGTTGGAAAAGGCTTATCAAGCTGGTTACGCAATTGGTAAATATGGCTTCTTAATACATCGTTATTTGGCTCATTTTCTTGCCATAGCTTCTCTGCTATTTCTTCACGGCTTACCACGTCGGGAGCCTTATTACACAGTAATTCCAGAATGGTATAAGTCGTGGGATTTAGCGCTAGTGGCTTATCTTGTCGGTACGCTTGCCTCTTCTTTTGATCAATTCTTATTTGGCCGAATTGTACGGTAGCACTGGCGACTTCTCCCTTATAACGCCTCACTAAGGCCTTCATTCTGGCTTCTAGAATTTCAAGATCAAATGGCTTAGTCAAGTAGTCATCCGCACCATGCTGAAAGCCATTCAGCATATCTTCCCTGTTATCTAATGCGGTGAGCATTAACACTGGCGTATTATTACCCGCTTCTCTCAGCTTATTACAAACCGTTAATCCGTCCATTCTTGGTAGCATCAGATCAAGTAATATCACGTCAAAGCGACCTTCCAATGCCAGTTGTAATCCAAGCTCACCGTTGTCCGCATAATCAAGTTCCATTCCAAGATACTCAAAATAATCAAACAAAATACCCGCCACCTCGCGGTTATCTTCCACCAGTAGAATTTTTTTCATGGTTATTTTGCCCTATCGTTCGTCGTCACTATGAATACCCAAATTACCTTGAGTCTGAATACGTTTTGAAGCGGTACTCTCTATATAACGGATAAGCATCCAGATCGGATGTGAAAAAAATGTGGATGACATAGTTTTCACATGTCTATTGATATAACACTCATACATTGCCAGAGCCGATTTGATAGACGCTACTGGCTCCCTTAACCCAAACAAGGCAAATCGTATGAGCCCGATATCACTCGTTACTCACCAGCCGAAACCACCCGTTACCGTGTCTATCATTGTACCTTATTATAATGAACGAGAAGTATTAGGTGAATTCCACGCTCGTTTAAATAAGGTCTTAGACTCGATAGAAGAGTCTTGCGAAATCGTTTATATCGACGATGGCAGTACCGACGACAGTAATTGCCTCGTTGATACACTACCGATTACTTCTAGCAACGTTGTGAACATCTGTTTAAGCCGAAACTTTGGAAAGGAGTACGCAGTAACTGCGGGGCTCGAGCACAGTAAAGGCCTCGCGGTTATCTTGCTTGATGCAGACTTGCAAGACCCACCTGAATTGATTCCAAGTATGCTAAAAGAGTGGCGTAAGGGGTTCGACGTTGTCAACATGCAGCGTAGAAATCGATACGGTGAAAGTTGGTTTAAACAATTCTCAGCGTCGACATTTTATAGGCTATTAAATCTGTTAGTTAAGAGTGACATTCCCGAAAACGTTGGTGACTTTCGTCTATTAAGCCGTGAAGTCGTCGATCATATTTGTAGCCTGACCGAATCCAGTCGTTATATGAAAGGCATCTTCGCATGGCCGGGATATCGTCAAACAACCCTACCGTTTGATCGTGATGCACGCTATTGCGGCGAGACAAAGTGGAACTACCTCAAGCTGCTTGGTTTGGCCGTCGACGGTATCACCTCCTTCTCTATTCGCCCACTTCGCTTAGCGACTATCGTCGGTGGGCTTATTGCATTCGCTGCCTTTGTATTCGGTTTAATCATTATTTCAAAAACCTTGCTGTTTGGTGAGTTGGTGTCCGGCTACCCATCCATGATGGTCGTTCAATTGGCTCTGGGGGGGATTCAACTATTAAGTATTGGCGTATTAGGTGAATACATCGGTCGAATATTCATTGAAGTTAAAAACCGACCGCTTTATCTCATTCAATCTGTGGTCGAACGATCTGGACAAAACAAGACCCGTTCGATGGAGAAAAGAGCATGAGGCTTAATCACGTCTACCTATGGGCCATATTAATCTCGGTTCTTCTAATTCGCTTACTCTCCCTCGGTGCCTACCCATTAATGGATACCACCGAAGCGCGTTACGGAGAAATGGCAAGACTAATGGTCGAAACAGGCAATTGGCTTACTCCACAGTTTGATTACGGTGTTCCCTTTTGGGGCAAGCCTCCCCTATTTACTTGGATAAGCGCCACGGGTATTGAGCTGTTTGGTTTAAATGAATTCGCAGTTCGTGCTCCACACTGGTTCGCGGGTCTCGTAGTGGTTGGTTTAATGGCTTTTCTCGCGAGAAAGTCTGGATACAGTGCACTCGTCACAGCCTTGGTTATTTCAACATGCGCTGTATTTGCCGTTTCTGCTGGCGCAGTAATGACCGATATGGCACTGACCTTGGGTATGACCATTGCGATGCTTGGTGTCTACTTCTGCTGGCGTGGTAACAAAGCATGGGGTTATGTCGGCTTTATTGGCCTAGCCATTGGCTTGCTCGCTAAAGGGCCTTTGATCCTCGTGCTAGTCGGACTAGCAGTTGTTCCTTGGCTCATGTTTCAGCATGGTTTTTTGGGCGCATTGAAAGCGCTTTGGTCTCGCTTTCCTATCATTACCGGCTCACTACTTATGCTTGTTATCTCTGCTCCTTGGTATCTGTTAGCAGAGCAAGCGACACCAGGTTTCTTAAACTATTTTCTTGTTGGCGAGCACTTTAATCGTTTTGTCGTCAGCGGTTGGGAAGGCGATCTGTACGGCAGCGCTCACGATGAACCAAGAGGCATGATTTGGCTATTTTTCCTCAATGCAGCTCTTCCTTGGTCAATCGTCTTACCTATTCTTGTGTGGAAAAAAAGACATCAAATCAAATCTCTTTCGACGGAAAGCCATGGGCTGCTGAGTTTTCTCACGTTGTGGATGTCATCTCCGTTGCTGCTTTTCACATTATCGGGAAACATATTACCTGCGTATGTCCTACCTGGCATTCCCGCGTTGGGTTTATTAATCACCATGTTGGCGAAAGGTACTGACCATCACAAAAAATGGTTTCGACTCTCTGCTGCGGCTATGCCGTTGATATTGATTGCTGCCGTTGCTTATATCCATCTATTTGTTGCCGATAAACGCAGCGACAAAGGTATTTTCACTCACGCCGATCACACACTACCCACATTCTATTTGGGCAAGCGTCCTTTTTCTGGGCAATTTTACAGCCAAGGCCAAGCAAAGCCTCTGAAAGATGGCCACGAGCTCAAGACTGACGCTCCATTTCAATTAGTTGGAGAGAAATCGGCTATTGAAGCTCTTGTCGAAGAGAAGCAACTTACCTGCGTCGTCAATTATACCGCGCAAAGCAAACGAACCTTATATACGTGCAAAGCAAAATGAACCAGCACAGAGCATTGTTCAAATTTGCATTGGTAGGCAGCATCGGCTTTATTGCCGATGCTTCACTCTTTTCAACGGCGCTTTACGTGTGCGATCTCGATGTCCTTTTATCTCGCGTAATCGCCTTTTTCGGCGCTGCTTGTGTTACTTGGCTGGGTAACCGTTGGTATACCTTTGCTCATTCAGGCAACGTGTCTAAATTTCATCAATGGGCTAAGTTCATGATCTCTGCTTCAATCTCAGCCATTCCTAACTTCATTGCATTTAAATTGGTCATATCGACGCTAGGTGAAAACACGATGACTGTTTACATCGCATTAGCTTTTGGCGTGCTTGTAGGGATGCTGAGCAACTTTATTCTTAGCTCTCGATGGGTCTTTCGATCCAAACTGACCTCTTAGGAATGGGTTAATAAAAAGGTTCGATTCGCCTTCTCACAAAGATTAATTCACAATCTCATTTCAAATAGACATTTCTTCGACATCGAACCTCGTAAAGTCTGAGCTCTAATCAATCAGAGATGTTAATCATGAATAAAACCATTCTTTCGCTTTCCATTCTAACTTGTTTTGTGAGTTCTTCTTCCGTTGCTGAGCTAGCACCAGAGGCCGGATTTGGTGGTGAAATCTCTCTTAATACTGGCTATATGTCTCAATCATCTAACTTCAATACCGATGTCAAAGATCCATTATCTGACCTCAACTCTGAAGGTGAATCCAATGGGGAAATGCTTGTCGCGCCATTGGGACAAATCAACTATACGTTCGGACAACAGTTAGATAAGCAGGTATACATCGGTACTTCCCGTGAAGATATCGCCGTTGGTGATTTCGCTTTTGAAATTGGCTATAAACAAGAATTAGAATCGGGAATGGTGATTGACGCGTCATTTCTTCCAACCGTGGTATCAGGAGAAACATGGAGCGATCCATACGCGATTAATTCCTCACGCGAAGTCACTGATGAAACAGGTAACGCATACCGATTAAAGCTTGAATCGATTGCTGGTAGCGATTTCACACTGGACATGGCCTACGCCAACATTGATGTTAAAGATGAAACATCAGGCTCCGAATTGAGTGCATCAGAACAAGATAAGCTTCAACGTGATGGCAGTGTTATCTTCGTTAAGGGCGAATATACATACATGCTCAATCAGACGTCAGGTCTTATTCCATCATTAAGCTACAAGGTACGTTCTGCTGATGGCGAAGCGATGGCTTACAATGCCTACGGAACAGACATTACCTACTTTAAAGTATTAGACCGTCATCAATTTGCACTAACGGCTGGCTACGAAACTCGCAGCTATGATGGAACAAACCCTATGTTTAACGAGACTCGCAGCGATAACGAAATGAGCCTGTTCGCCGCGTATGAGTATGACCAATTAATGGGTTGGGAAGACGTTTCGTTTATTTCGTTCGCAGGTTATGGCAGCAGTTCGTCAAATATTGATTTCTACAATGAGTCTGAATACCTGTTTTCAGCGGGTGTGAATTATAAGTTTTAATTCCAACAGTGGGCCTGAGTTCGTTTCAGGACAAGACATTCACATAAAAAAAGCCAGCCATAGGGGGCGGCTGGCTTATTCCTACTATGGAAGGTTATTGCTGAACACTTTCCACACGGCTACTACGGCCTGAGTGGGTAACACTTCGAGTTTTTACATTCGCCGTATGACTAACGTCAACTGACCCATAGTATGGAATCCAAGTTTTCCCCTCATCGAGAGAGTACTGATTCTGTAATCCTGGGAATCGTGTATTAATCGTAAGTTTACCCGATTCAATCACGGCACCAGGAAGCGGTATACGGTAGTTAACGCCCACTTCTTCGCCAATTTGATTATAAGTATCAACGGGCTGGATATATTCCAGTTTTGCTAAAGCATGCTTGCCCAGTGTATTTGAGAACACATCCCACGCACGATCCATCGCTGTTTTGCCATTTACATCAGGTTGATCCTCTACAGGCATATCGGTCACCCAAGCACGCTCCGCAACACCAAGTAATTTTGGAAACACTAAGTATTCCATGATCTCTGGAGACTTCGCATTTTCTGCAAATAACTGCCCCTGCAATCCAGATACATTGCTCTTGCCTTCTTCAGACAAGTGCACCCATACTGGATTCCAAGGAACCGCATTGCCTAGCTTATCGGTTTTGCCATTCGCGTAAATATTGAAAGGGCGGTATTCAAAGGTTTTCTTAGTGTCAGTGTAACCCGCCCAGTGATAACCAATTTCGTCTGGGTGTTTATTATAGGCGAGGTCAAAATACAAATTTGTCGCATGGGACAGAACCACTTTATAGCCTTGGTTTGCAAACACGTATGACTGGTGTTCATTTCCCCACCCCCATACGTTGTTCCAAAATATTGGGAAGATTTCGCCATAATCCGCATTGCCTGTTCCGTTATGTGTGAGTACGTCACCCCAACTCGCCATTTGGAAACCATTTTGTCGAATGATATTCGCCCACTTCACGAAAAAGTAATCAAATAGTTCTGCGTCTGTTTTTCCTGCTGTCTCTGGGTTAGCTTGGATGGCTGGGGATTTTGCCCACCACTCATTAGGCCCTAAGTGAGGTAACTCATCACCACCACCATGAAGACGCGTCACTTCCGCATCCGGAACCGCATCGTACATAGCTTTGGTTTCACTGATCACCTTGTTTAGGAACTCATACGTTCCAGGTAATGACGGGTTAACCAGATTATCCGTATAGAACTGAGGTGTGTAGAACTGTGATTCATCCTGTGGATCGATTAATCGATATCGATTTGCTTCAACAAGATCGCTGTCTTTGTACTTGTTGTAACGGTACTCCATCGCCTTGATCGCTGCACGCGCGTGAGCAGGAAAATCGTATTCCAAAATAACATCTATGTGACGGTCTGCTGCGTATTTAAGGATCTCCTTAAAATCTTCAACCGTATAGTACCCCCAGCCTTTTCCTAGGTAATTCTGTTGTGCAATTTCAAAGCCTTGGAATTCAGGCACGACACCGTTGTTCGCTTCGACAACATTACTTGGTTTGCCTTCAATACCATCACCCGACTGAAACTCATTACTCGACCCCATAAACGTATGCAACATGGTCGTTTCTTCCGTGTCGAAACCTCGTTTAGAGCCGAACTCCGTCAGCTCTGGAATTCCAGGGATCTCGATACGCCAGCCTTCATCGTTAGCAATATTGATTTCAAATTTATTGATCTTGTAATAAGCCAACAAATCAATCAGCTTCAATACCGTTTCTTTGCTTTGGAAGTTACGCGCAACATCTAGCATCATTCCGCGATATTCAAAACGAGGAGCATCCAGTGCACTCATTGCAGGTAGAACGGCATGCTGCATTTTGTTTCCAACCACAGACGCTTTATACACATCTTGTGGGATCAACTGCCTTAACGTTTGAATACCATAAAATACGCCACTTGCATCTTTACCTTCTATGACAATGCCATCAAATGGGTCAATCTCAATCCGATACCCTTCGTTATCTGGTGTGCCATCTGAGTCAGTGTCTAAACTCGGGTTCAATTTAAGCGTAATCAAATTAGCCGTATCTGCTTGCCCAGAATTAATCGGGAATTCGCCGACGATGAGATCTTGTAACGCACTTTGCAAATACAACGCTTCTTTATTAAGGCTATCAGGGGCATTAATCGCTCCCATCCAACCAAGCAAAGTTAGAAACGCACCGTCTTTATCTTGAGCCGATTGCAATTGAGGAACAACTCGATTTTCCAGTGCTAGATCCATCGTTGCCGTTGTATTTTCATCAAATCGAAGCAAGGGGGTTTGTACTGGCATAGTGTCATGTATGCTCTGCCTCGTTTGCTTTAGATCCGATGGGTCCATTTTTACATCAACAGAAACGGCTCGTGGCACGTCACCATTAAAAGAAATATGGAAACCTGAAGGCGAGTCATTTTTCAGCATTTGCCAATACTGAGCCGTAATAAAGATCTCGCGTGATTCTCCCGGGTGAATTGGTTCAAACCCAGCAACAGGCTCTAGCACAAAGTAATCGCCACTTTTTGATACGTCGGCATTTTTTAAGACCAGGTTTTGCGCTGCGATTTCTTCACGCGCAAGGTTTCCGTCTTCACTGTCTAATGGTAATACAGATGCGGGCGGACGCACTGAGCTGTAATACAGTGACCATCCACTTTCGCCAAGCGCTTCTGAACCATTATTCGTAATGGTCAAACTGCCAAGGAACTTATTTTCACCTATATTATGATCGATAACTTTCCATAATAAATCCAACTGCTCGGCTTGCGGGTGATAGGTATCAGCAAGCGCCATCGTAGGCATAGCCATACTTGAAGCCAATGCGATCGTTAGAAGTTTTAATGGTAACTTTACCTTGTTCATTCTAAATTCACTCCATGATTAAATCACATGAGCAATTTGCTCATGTGTATACAAATGATTGGGGGTTGTAATCGGGCACAATAGCGAAGGCCCATTCATCAATTGGATGAACCTTGCTATTTGATATCAGCCTTTTTGGCCGATAAATGTTATCTGCGGTTGATCATCCGCTTATATTGGTGTCGACGGCCACGAAGGGTGAGGCCAAGCCGCATAATATTTTCTGGGGGAGCAATACCACTGTATCCACCATCACCGATATGCACGATATCCGCACCAGCGGCTTTCGAAGCCATCGCTACTTTCTCAATATAAGACTCTGTCGCCCCTTCTTGAGAGGTACCAATGGCTAACATGCCTAACATGCCACTTTTGTGTACAGCAGAGATCATCTCTTTTGCCTGGTCTGCACAAACACCAGGGGTGGTGTACGGTGCAGGGAACATCATGATATCCGCACCAGCTTCTGCGAACCCAGGAACGATGTTTAGGTTGTAATCGTTTCCTACGCCTCCTGCGTGCATTTTGCCTGCGACAATAATGATCTCTTTCGAGACGTTACGTACTAAACCAATGGCTTCCATAATGGTTTCTTGAGTTACGCAATTGCCTGGGTTTCCCGTTAACATCACATAATCAAGACCTAGCTCAACCGCTCGCTCAACCGTTTCTTTCGTTACCGTTCGGCCCACATCTACATGGCTGACATCAGCTGGTATTGGCTCTAAGTTGCAGCCCACTAAACGGCCAGTTAACGCTTTCACTTGCTCGATGGTCATGAACTCGTCAGCCACCTCAGACAGTACTTTGACTTTCGGATCCATGACATCCAAACAATTCAGCGTGATCATATCAGCACCGAATGCCGCAGCAATTTCAGGCCCTGACACTAAATCGATTGGCGGGGTAATTGACACTACATTCTCCACCATAATGGTGCGGCCTTCTGAGTTTCTAATGCTGTTTACAATTTGTTCGCGCGAGGCACTTCGAACATCTTCAGCCGTGTAATCAAATATGCGCTTTTTCACGAGTATTACTCCTTTGTAGCTGATAATGAATGGCAACAATTTCTTCCGCTAACTCGCGGCACAACATCGTTGTCATGATATGGTCTTGGATATGCGTCAAGATCAACGTCATAGTGACCTTCCCTGCGCCCTCATCAAACCCAATCAAAGACGTTTGAGATTTGTGTACACTCACTAACGCTTCATCTCCAGATTTAAGAAAAGTTTCCGCCTTCTTAAATTGCCCTTTTCTCGCAACACGCATCGCTTCCATAAAAGAAGAGCGAGCTTCCCCCACCTGACAAAGTAGAGTCATCAAAAACTCTTCTGTGATTTCAGATTCACTATTAATTTCGAACTGCATCTAAGCCACCTCCTGCTACCGTTGTAGTCGCCGATTTCTTCTTTGTTTCCATCGCTTTTTCTTCCGCGAGTAATTGGCGTTCATGAACCTTAAGGAATGGATAGAAAACAATGGCGCTCACTACGATACTGCTTAATACAACTAGAGCTGCGGTTCCTGAATTTGTTGCAATAATGGCTCCGATCGGTGCTGGCATCGTCCACGGTGGAATCGCAATGATTTTAGCTAAGAATCCCGTTTTAAACGCCATCCAAACGATTGCAGTGTTCAGTGTTGGAGCAAGCATCCAGGGAATAAAATAGATTGGATTCATCACGATTGGAGTACCGAAGATTACTGGCTCGTTAATGTTAAAGGTGCCCGGAATAATTGACATTTTACCGATAGTTTTCAGTTGAGTAGCTTTAGAACGCATCATCAATACGACTAGGCCCCACGTACCACCAGCACCGCCTACAAAGATGAAAAAGTCCATCACTGGGTTAATGAAAATAGCAGGAAGTGGTTCACCGGCTGCTAAGGCGTCTTGGTTTAACCCTAAGTTGATCAGCAACATCGGCCCAATAATACCGCCTACAACCGATCCACCATGAATACCACTGAACCACAGCATTTGAACGAGTAATACAGCAAGTAAACACGCGATGAAGCTGTCTGAAGCCAGTACAAGCGGCTGGAAAAGCTCCATAATCGCCGATGGGATTTTCATACCGTACTGATTCAAATATACGTTTACAGACATAACGATGATTGAGATAAATACGATTGGAATTAACAAATCAAATGATGCAGAGATCTTTGGTGGCACCGCCGCAGGCATTTTAATTCGAATATTGTACTTAATAAGCAAACGCTGCATCTCAGGGACAAAAAGACCACAAATGATGGCAGTAAACGCCCCTGTACCACCAAGGAATGCGCCTGGTAACACACCACCAATATCAACGCTAACCATAGGTGCAGCTGCGAGCAAAAAAGCAAACATAGACAACATACCCGTGTTCATTGGGCGTAATTTATAAGCTTCAGCCAGGCTGAACCCGATGCCAAATGATGCATATATCGCAAAGATCCCCATGCTCAATTGGAATGGGGCCATGATATTGTCGAAACCGATGACTTCAATTAAGCCATGCCATGCATCAAAAAAGGCATTCCCCTCAGATGGAGGAAACGCTAATACCAACAACATAGAGCCTACAATTAGAAATGGCATCGTCGAAACAAAACCATCTTTGATGGCATTAACGTGCTTTTGCGCTGAGATTTTACCTGCCACTGGGGCGACAACGTTTTCTACAAAACTTAATACCTTATCGAAAATTGCCATTGTACTAACTCTCCATTGTCGCGTGCGTTTGATACAAACCCAGTGCTTGTTCTAACACCGCTTCTCCATTCAACATGCCATAATCCATCATGTTGATTAGCCCGCAACCTTTGCCCAAGTTGGTCGCACTGGTTTTAAATTCTTCGTATTTAAACTTCACCTGTGGGGCAACTAAACAAACATCACTCCATTGAATACACTCATCAAATTCAGAAATAGAGTGAGCTGAAATTTCACAATCCACCCCTTTTTCTTTCGCAGTACTTTCCATTTTCGCAACAAGCATGCTTGTTGACATGCCAGCAGCACAGCATAAAAATATTTTCATCTATCCTCTCCTTAGGTATGTTCCCAGTCTGAGAACCAAATGTAACCGGTTTCAGTAACCGGTTACATTTATAACTCAGTTACATTCGCAGCGTTTATGAATTAGATTGATATGCAACATTGATCAATAGTTTTTAAGAGGATTAAGGGTAAAATTGAGACACACATCTCTGTTGATAGATTGAATTGTAAGCGATTATCGAAGTATTCCTCTATGGGAAACTGTGCTTTTAACTGGAGGGGAGCATATTACAGTGATGCTATTTCTAAGAAATAACATCACTAGATAGGGAGAGAAACAAATGTGTTAGTTAAGGGTCTAGAGCATGAATATTAGTGTTGTCGAGTAGAATCCCGAGAAACCAAGTAGCCTCTCATTGTTTCTGATTCAAAGTCTATTTCTCCTTGAGCCAATTTCTGAGCCACTTCCATTGCTCGAGCCATGATTGCTTGAATGGGGAGATCAACGGTTGTTAAAGCAGGAGTAACAAAGGCACTGTATGGATCATTATCGATACTGACTACCGATACCTCGTCAGGTACAGAGATACCCTTCTCCGTAAAGGCCTTAATACAACCAACAGCGATATCATCAGAAGCGGCAAGGAGTGCACTACCATACTCCCCACTTTCCAATAAGGTTTTTCCTGCCGCATAACCTTCAATATAACCAAATGAGCAGTGGCAAAGGCGAGATATAATAGTGAGGTTTTGATGTTTATTCTTAGCTAATGTAAACCCTTCGCTTCGAGATATTGACGTAGGTGTCGTCGGCGCAGGGCCAATATAAGTAATATCTCGATGCCCTAACTCAATTAAGTGATCGAAAGCGAGTTCTACTGCATTTTTTTGATCAAATGCAATAGAGTAACCAGCTTCATCAGGCAATATTCGACCCACATTTACCAATGGAATATCTATCGATTTATTTAATGCTATCACTTGCTCAGCAGACAACATTCGGCTGTAAAGAACAATGACATCACACTTTTTCTCAACCAAAGAATGAACGGCCTCTAGCTCGCTTTCCGCTTGATTGTGTCCATCTGCAATAAGTAACTGCTTACCCATTTGGTCTGCACTGACTGATGCTTGCTTAAGTAGGATACCAAAGTAACTGCCCGTATAATCAGACAACACAAGGCCAACGCTGTTTCCACTTCGAGTCGCTAATGCTCGCGCCACAGAGCTAGGTTTATAATTCAACTCTTTCATTACTGAGTTAACTATCTTTTTTGTGCTTTCTTTGACTTGTCCTGTCCCGTTAATCACTCTTGATACAGTGGCTTTCGAAACACCAGCCATACGGGATACATCAGAAATTGTCGTCATTCATGCCTCTTAAGACCATAAAGCTCATTAAAATTAAGATAACAGAAAATAGAGTCACTTGAGGAGCTATTATCTTTAATACGAGAATGTGAACTTAGAAAAAGATCGACTTGATCATTGTTCTCAGACAATAGGACTACCTTTCTATATGAAAGAAAAAGTAAGTCTGTCGATTATTGATTGAGCCCTATAGCTCAATCAACCTTTCCTGTATCCAAGCTGAAATATCAGCAATTTGCTCTTCGCATACACAATGTTCCATCGCGTATTGCTGAAAGCTCGGCGTAAAGCCTTTTTTCTCTAGCGCTTCCACAGCTTGAACCCCTAATTGAGGAACAACAACAGGATCTAAAGAGCCGTGCATAATCGCAATATTCATGCTCTTATTGCTATCGTGTATTTGGATACTATCTTTAGTGGCAAAGTAGGTCGACATTGCCAATAAGCCTGCGAGTGGTTGACGATAAGATAATGCCGCTTGGTAAGCTACTGCACCGCCTTGAGAGAACCCAGCAAGGATAATACGACTTGGTTCTATACCACGCTCAACTTCTCGGTCTATTAGCGCCTGAATAGCATTGGCTGACTCATTGAGCTGTTGCACATCAACCTTTCGTTCGATGCTCATATCTAAAATATCGTACCAGGCGGGCATCACCATACCGCCATTGATCGTGACAGGTATCGAGGGAGAGTGTGGAAAGATAAAACGAACTGCCAAACTTTTAGGGAGATTCAACGCCCTTGCGATAGGCTCAAAATCATGGCCATCAGCTCCTAAACCGTGTAACCAAATAACTGAAGCTGTAGCATTAGAGGTTGGTCCGATATCAACGCTCGGTAAATATTCCATAGTGGTTTTCTTATATCCATCAAAAAGGAATGTTAGTTTACACCTGAGCCCGATACGCAAACACAAGAATTTCAATTAAAGAAGCCCAAGTGATTCACTTGGGCTTCATATCTTAAAATCTTATTTAGCTCTTATGCCGTTTGATAAGTCAACAAGACACTGTTGTCACTGCCATAAGAGTTGCCAGTATAGCCGTCAGCAGCAGGATCATTTTCCCATTCAGATTCGTTAATCAAATAACGAAATTCAAAGTTGCTCTCTTTAGGCAGACGAATTTTTGTTGTGAAGACTTTTTGACGATTTAGCTTCAATACTGTCGGTTGCCACTGGTTAAAATCACCACAGACAGCAACACTAGTTATTTCTGGATCTTGCTTTGGCCACTGAAAAGTCACTTCAACTTCATCTTTTGTCTTAAAGTAACGCTTTGTAAACATATCTCTTCCTTTTGAAAGTTAACCAACTGAAATAATGCAAATAAAATGCCACCCAATACTGAGTGAATTCCTTTATTTATTCTCAATAATCACCTCTAACGAGTACGATTATAGTGCAACTTATTGCATTTTGGTGCAACCCTTGCGATACGGTTCACTGAATTGATTATCCATGACATATCATCAAAAACCCAAAATCTATCTTTAATAGACGACCCATTAGTTTGAATTATTGATTCACGCTATACTTAGGCGACCACCACGCAAACTGTGGGTAGGCAAACATAATCGTGCTAGAGAAAAGACATTGATAAGCAAAGACACACTTTTAAAAAGAGTTGGGATCATTATTGTAGCGTCACTATTTATGATGCTTACTATCATCACCATCGAAGTTTTTTTGTTTAGTACCAAACATCTATCCTCTCCACAAACCGCTATTACAGTAGGTCCTGAAACTCAATTACCTGATACGCCGGTAGGAAGAGAACTTATTCGTATTGGAAAGCTCCTCCATCAAGATTTAGACAAAGCCCATCTAAGCTTATTGGCGTTAGAAGCTGATGAAGCGGCGTCTTGGAGCACAATCGAAAGCATCGTTAACCTACTTCTGAAGCGTCAAATGGCCAAACAGCGAGAGCAGACATCCGTTGTTGTAAGCCTTGATCAGCAACTGTCTCAACTGGCTAACGAGCAGGATATTGATTGGCTAAAGGCGCAGTTACTGATTGAACAGGCGGAAAGCTCCGTTAAAAGCGGAGAGGTCGAGCAAGGTATTGAAAAAATCGTAAAAGCCATTGAGATTGCAGAACGTATTCGAGCCGAGTTTCTATTACTACGGGCCTACAATACTGCTGGCGCACTTTATAATGCCTCAAACAAACTCAAAGCGTCACAGTTCTATTTTTACAAAGGTCTAGAGCTTGGGAAAAAATACCCCACCAATGAATATAATGGACGTTTTTACAATAACCTAGGGCTACTCTACGTTCATCTAGAACAATGGGAACCCGCACTAGAATACCTCAAACAGGCTTACGTTATTTTCAAAGCCAGTGACAATGCACCTAATGAACGGTTATTGGTTGTTCTGTTTAACCAATCTTTTATTTATAACAAACTAAACGATCCCATTAATGCCAGACAAGCGTTTCACCTTGCATTGTCTTACCTTCACGATGACTCTAGTGATTATTACCACATTCTAAAATTAAAGGTCGAGGCTCGCCTGCTTATACTTGAAAATCAGTACCAAGCAGCACTAGACACATCTGTGCAATGTCAAAACCACCCAAGTATCAGCCGCTACCCTAAACAAAATGGTATCTGTCAATTTATCTCTGCCAAAGCGCTCATGTCACTTGAATCGTATTCAGAAGCCTTAGACTCTTTGGAGCAAGGCATTACCACGTTTACTCAAATTAGCTATGAGCGCTGGTTAATTCGAAGCTATCAGGCCAAAGCTGAAATCTATGAACAGCTTAATCGGCCAGCAGAAGCATTAAAGATTTATAAAAAATATAACGCGAAAGAGCGCGAGCAATTTGTAAACGAGATTTATGCTTTGGAATTTGCTTTTGACACTCAAGAAGTTCAGAAAGAACGAGATTTGCTCAATGTACAAAATAAACTCAATGCGCTCCAACTTGGAAAAGAGAAATTACGATTTCGTATTCTTTCTATCTGGGGAGCGATTGGCCTACTTGTCCTTGTATTCGTGATTCGTAGTACACTTAAAGTCAGCAACCGAAATATAGAGTTACAGCAGCTTTCCTATCAAGACCCACTCACCGGCGTCAATAACCGCCGTTATTACCAAAACCAAATTGAATCAGGGTCCAAACTGGAAAAGGGAACACAATATCGAGTCGTCCTTATCGATCTCGATTGGTTTAAAAGTATTAATGACACCTATGGCCATGATATTGGTGACAAGGTTTTGATCACAACAGCTAAAAGGTTAAAACAAAAGATCAATGGTGATGAACTACTGATTCGCTGGGGTGGTGAAGAGTTCTTGTGTTTGCTCAAAGAGAGCGAGGATATTGAGTCTCGAGTTCGATCTTTATTGGAATTAATCAGTGGCGAAGCCTATGTCACTAAAGCTGGAGAGCTGACTATTACCATTTCAGTCGGCAGCAGTAAGCCTAATACTATTGATACACTTCGACACGACACCTCTCCGTTCGTTGAAGCCGATACTTTCTTATATCAATCAAAACAAAACGGACGAAACCAAGCGACGTTTCCATAAATGGCTGAGACACTAGCTCAGCCACTTTGTCCTATGCTCTTGATCCTATTCCTGCTCCTTACCCGCTATTAGAGGTATGAGGTATCTATCGACTCTTCCTTCACCCACCCATTAGAAACCACCGTCTATACTCAATGAACCTCTATCATTGGAGTTCACTATGTTTTCCCATCTTTTTATTGCTCTACTTCTCTCAACGACTCAGATCAATTCTGAAGAATTGCAAAAGCTCTATACGGAAGACACCGAAATTGACTACAGCGATCTTGTTGTTGATGTTCACGGTTACAAAGTCCCTACCCGAACGGCATTTCGTGGTTGGATGCTGCTCAACCATGCCGAAGACAAAGTCATGAAGATAGGAAAACAGCTAAGAGATGCAGGGATTACGCGTAGCATGCCGCTTCATTTGATTCTATTGCAAGGAACGGATTGGGTAATGAGCAATACAACGTTATTTACGCTTCCAAACGCCAAACACCTGCCCAACATGATACGTACTCTCACCTTTATTCAAACCCATATTGAACCTGAGATCGGGGTTGTGATTCCTGTTTCAGGTGAACGAACAGACCTATACAACCAACAAGCTGGAGGGGCGCTACGTAGCAAACATTTGGAGTTTTGCGCACTGGATCTTGTACCGGCCTCAGACATTTCTCGCCCAGATTTACATAAGAAGCTAAAAACAATTCACGCTAAAGTCGGGCCGAAACATAATGTAGGATTAGGGCTCTATTCTGGTGTGCGTTTTCACATTGACACCTGTGGATATCGAAGCTGGTAGAAAAACACACATAGGTCATTATGACCAACTTTAATCTATGTCATTATTACATAATTTAAATCAAAGAAATTTATATGCCCATGATAATTAAGAACTTTAAAGGTTGGCATGGATATCGCAATGTAAATAGTAACTATTATTACTTAGGTGATTACTATGACAAATACGACTCAGCGATTCCAAACTCTACTTACTGCTTCTAACATTGTTTTGGCGCTTACATTTATCGCAATGATCGCCAGTATAATCATTGCCTACCCGCTGGCTGAGCAGTTTAGCTTGCCTGTACAAATTGCGGCTCACTTAGGCACTATTGTTATCGCTGCGTTTTTGAAAATCAGCTACGTCACTCGCTGCTTAGCTCAGTATAATTTGGGCCTTGAAGTTCGTTAGAGCACTTGCTAAAGGGATGTTTACAGATTAACACTACTCATTAAGCGACCAACCCAAGTGATCTCTCCAGACTCAATAAGATCAAAAATAGTGAAAAACAGCGCACAAATGATCGTGAGTTTAAAAAGACGAATAAAGATAAACATACCGAGCCTAGTAAGTGGATAGTTGAAAGTTCCAGTAGCTTACTGGCTGCAATAGAAAAGGCAAGAACTCTACTCTATTACCTCAATAGAATGAGTAATGCCTTATCAATTAAGCATCTGTCCTTAGCATATCCAAGAGTTGTTCAAAGTTATTAATCACGATATCTGCTTGGTGCTTAAACTCACTGTCGCCGTCTCTGTCAAAAAGACACGCGAGCATATTGGCATTTCGGGCTGCTTCTAAATCAAACTTGTAGTCACCCACGTAAACCAGTTCGCTGACATCTAACTTTAGCTTGTTAGCAAGAATATATAGCCCTTCAGGGCTGGGTTTAGGTGAACAATCTTCTCGTGTGAGCATCAAATCAATCGGCAAGGACAAGTTCGTAAGCATCATTTGGCTTGCTTGCCTTATGTTTCGAGTCAGAATAGCCGTTGGGTAACCATCTTTATGCAATGTACTAATAAGCTCTAACGCTCCAGGCATTAAACTCGCTGTTTTGGCCGCTTTCATTTCAAAATCGAAAACCATTTGATTGGCTGCGACTCTTTCCGTTTCGCTCTCTATTTGATCGATGAATTCAAGAATCGGCTCTCCAGTAGGAAAGCCAAGTTGTTGGCGTAGTTGATGAAAGTCGAGCTTAGAGTCCACCAGCGTGCCATCAAGATCGAAGAGTACTGCTTTAATATGAGAAAGGTTCATCGTGACTCCAGAGCAAACTCGTCAAAGACATCTGTTCGCTTCATTAGCTATAACATTAACGAAAACAATATCGTACTTCCACTCTACGCGGATTAGAAACGTTCGCAACACGATATAAACCATTATTAGCCATCTTTCATAAAAGTGTAAGCAAAGGTTAATAGGTGTTAGTTAGCATTGTTTGTTCATACCGATAGTAGACTTGTTGACTAGAGTTTAATCACTAAGCCAATTAAGACTAGGGCAATCATTAGCTAAACTGGAGGTTACAATGGAAAAGTACTGCCCAAACTGCCATACAGAATTAATCAGTAGAGCCGATGTTCATGTCTGTCCAAGGCATGCTATCGGAGACTGCACTTATGATGCCTACCAACTTAATCTCAATACGCACGCTGAAGCACCTCACATTGAGGGGCACAGATCTTCAGAAACAGCGGTTAACTAGCGCACAGTTCAAATAATTAGAGAAGAAGTCTAGAAGGTAGATCTCTTCTCTGTTAAGCCGGCTGACCACTCATGTCTAAATATAAATATCCAAGTCACGCATAACCTGACCATATCCGCCAGCCATTAAACCGATAATCTTTCCACTTTCGACTTCAAGTTCGACCGAAATTAAACTCGTAGAAGCAGGCTCCATATAGGTGCCCTGTTCGATATGAAATGTGTTTTGTTGAGCACCGAGATAATCATGTAAATAGCATGCCAGTGGCCCTGCAGCCATACCCGTTGCTGACTCTTCTTCTATAGCAAATCTCGGTGCAAACATACGAGTTGTTGCGTCTTTATCCGTTACAGTTTCATCGACTGTGTAAACATAATATCCAATCAAATCCAGCTTTTCGCTAATCTCTGTAATCAGTTCAAACTTAGGGGTTATATTTTTTAGATCTTCACCACTTCGAACCCCAATAATCATGAAACTATTCCCAGTATTGACCAGTGTAATCGGTACGCTCAAATTCAAGCTCTGTTTGGATATGTTTAAAGATGCAAGAACATCGGCAATAGTGACACCCTTCGATATCCAATCATTTTCTTGGTAGTAACTCGGCGCTAATTGCTCCATGTAAGCCGCACCATTTTTAATGAGTATCTTTCGCGGCCCATCCACTGTTTCTTTACTTGAGCCACCTTCTTTGAGCACACCACTTTCAGCCAAATACGAGAACGTCGCGATGGTCGCATGCCCACAGTGGGCGATTCGACGATTTGGAGTGAAAAAGTCCAACTTAAATGCTTCGCTTTGCGATTCAGACACAAAAGCCGTTTCTGATAATCCAATTCTCTGAGCGATATTCAACATATCCGATTCAGAATAATTATCAGCATTTAGCACCACCCCCGCGGGGTTACCACCTCGCCCGTTAGTTACGAAGCCATTCACGATGTGCGCTTTTATATGACGTTGTTCAGTATTCATGCTATTCCCCTATAAAGATTTCATCTTATTGCTCGAAATAATTGTTGTTAGGAATAATAGATAGGTTCGACTACTATAAATACTCATATAAACATGAGTTGAATTCATGAATAATAATGAAGAGAAATTGCTCATTCGCCTGAGCCAAGCAGCACCTATGCTGGCCGCTATTGGCGAGGAACTGAGTTTCACCAAAGCCGCAGATACACTCAATATTCAGCAATCAGCCGTGAGTCATCGAGTTCGCTCGCTAGAGCAAGCCCTAGGCATTACTCTCTTTGAACGCACGACAAGAAAGCTCGTTCCAACGGAGGCAGGACTCGTATTATGTCGCGCAGCGAAAGAATCACAATCGATATGGCCTAAAGCACTAGATAATCTACGTGACCTTCAGTCTAACGCGCAGATAAAGCTCTCACTCTCTTCCTCGCTCGCCATGAAATGGATGATTCCGATACTGCGTCATTCATACTCACATGACCTTAATATATCTCTCAATGTGAGTGACAAGCCTGTGAACTTTGATCATGAACCTATCGATGTTGCCATTAGGTTTGGAATCGGTCCCTACCCTGGTTTGCACTCTACACGCCTGAGCCGTTGTACGTTGCAACCCGTCGCAAGCCCTAAGTTGATTAGAACCTTTGAGCAAGATGTTAAATCGGTGGTTGTTAGTCACGAAACCATGCTATTAGGCGATCGCCTAGGAGAAAAAGACCAAACTCAATTCGATTGGACTAATTATTTTGAAGGAAGCACCTATGATGTTGAGGTATCAGATCTCTCTGTGCATCGATTTGATCGTGCTGATTTAATGCTGCAAGCTGCCGTCAATGGCATTGGGGTTGCGTTGGGTCGAACCCTGCTCATTGAACAAGATATAAAATCAGGTTTCTTAGAGAAAGTGGGGCCAGCGGTTACTATCCAATCCGGTTATTGGCTCGTATGTAAACCAAGCTTTGCTGAGAGTCAGCGATATGAATCTCTTTGCCATTGGCTCAAGGAAGAGATTAAACAAACCATTTGATGAGTCATGCAGCACCTGTACGTACAAAGGCGCGATTAAGTTAGAGCTATTCCGTCGCGCTTTTTACTCCACAACCTTTAATTACAAGTTGTGTTAAGAACTCTGCTGCATCTGCATAATCTTCAGTATCTAACGTTTCTTTTTCCATCACATTACAGATTTGCCAACTAAAATCAGCGTAGGTTTGTGTCGCCGCCCATATGGTAAACATCAAATGCTGAGGAGGAACAGGGTCCATTAGTCCCTTCTCTGACCATGACGTAAACTTATCAATAATCATCTGTGATTGCTTAAACAGCTCCTCGCCAACTTCAAGGGGCAATACTTTTGCACCCGACATCACTTCATTAGCAAATACTTTTGAAGCGTATGGGTAATCTCGAGAAATACGGAGTTTAGTTTGAATATATTGAGTCAGTGCTTCGACAGGGTTGTCTAGATGCTCAATTGGGCGTGATGCCTCTAACAATGGCTGAGTCACCATTTCTAATACAGCATAGTAGAGCTTATCTTTGCTACTGAAATAGTAAAAAACATTGGGCTTCGGAATGTTGGCAGCTTTGGCAATGTCGACCATTTTCGTTGCCGCGTAGCCATTAATGGCGAACTGCTCACTGGCAACTTCAATAATCAGCTGTTGATTTTTCTCTCTAATCCGAGACATGCGTTTACCTATCCATAGGGTCTTCTTTGCCATAGTAATTAATTTGTTTGATAAGTCCAATAGATATAAAGAGTTAAAACTATTTATGGGATAAAGCAGGATGAAAAAATCCCGACCTTGAATCAAAAGCGCCTGCTAAGAAAGAATAGGTGAAGCGCCTATTCACTTCTGCTTCAAGGGACGGGAACGCGCATAAAAGGAGACGAAACTACGCGATTTGCGAGGAAAAATACGAGTGATCGCCTGCCCAAGTAATCACTCTATAGGGGTATCTCGGCTGCGACTATCGATACAGCCAAGATACTAGCCTTCGTTGCTGTCTTTTACTTCAATGATTAATCGACTCTATTTATTACGAATCGAGTGGTCAGAACGATTTTCTATAGCTTTAATCAGTGCTGAGTGGTCCCAGTTTTCACCGCCTAGCGCTGCACACTCACCAAATAGCTCTTGTGCATTCGCCGTATTTGGCAGCGCAACTTTGAGCTCTTCAGCGCCCGTTAACGCTAAGTTAAGGTCTTTCTGGTGAAGGGCGATCTTAAAGCCCGGATCAAACGTCCCTTCAATCATACGCTCGCCGTGCACTTCTAAAATCTTTGAGCTTGCAAAGCCGCCTAATAGAGCCTGACGAACGCGCGCCGGATCAGCACCCGCTTTCGAAGCAAAGACTAATGCTTCAGAAACCGCTTCAATGTTAAGTGCAACAATGATTTGGTTTGCGACTTTCGTTGTTTGACCCGCACCATTATCACCAACAAGCGTAATGTTTTTACCCATCACTTCAAATAATGGTTTAGCAACATCAAATGCGCTTTGGTCACCACCAACCATGATGCTTAGCGTACCACCAACGGCACCGACTTCACCGCCAGATACGGGGGCATCAAGGTATTGAGCGCCACTCTCTTTAACACGTTTAGCAATGGCTTGCGTCGCCATTGGAGAGATCGAACTCATGTCGATAACCAGCTTGCTTGCTGCATTATCACCCAGACCCTGCTCTACACCATTGTCACCAAATAGAACGTCTTCGACTTGCGGGGTATTGGGTACCATCAGGATAATTACGTCAGCCACTTGGGTCGCTTCTTTTGGCGAATGCGTAACGATAGCGCCCGCTTCAACTAGATCTTGCGGCGCTGGGTTAAAGTGGTCAGTAAATACCAACTGATGACCTGCTTTTTGCAGATTTTCAGCCATTGGCTTACCCATGATGCCTGTTCCGATAAATGCAATTTTCATATTCTGTTCTCCATAACTCGACATTGAAATGTTCTATTTAATTCGTCAGTTCAATTATCTGTCTTTGTTTAGTTATACTGATTAAGCCAATCTAAGCCGTCTGTCGTTGTTGTCTTTGGTTTGTATTCACACCCAACCCAACCTGTATAGCCAAGGCTGTCTAGGTGAGCTAATACGAATGGATAGTTGATTTCACCCGTTCCCGGTTCATGACGACCAGGGTTATCCGCCAGTTGAACGTGACCGATTTGAGCGATGTTATTGGTCATGGTTGGCGCCAAATCGCCTTCCATGATCTGCATATGGTAGATGTCATATTGAAGAGACAAATTATCGCTGCCTACTTCTTTGATGATGCCTTTCGCTTGTTCTGTGTTGTTGATGAAAAAGCCAGGAATATCACGAGTATTGATTGCCTCGATAACCATCGAAATACCTTCCGCTTTTAGTGCTTCAGCGGCATATCTTAGGTTAATCACGAGTACTGAATACGCGTCTTGTTCAGTCACACCTTCTGGTGCAATACCGGCTAAGCAGTTGATTTGAGTACAACCCAATACTTTGGCGTATTCAATTGCTTGAGCAACTCCAGACTGAAACTCTGCAACGCGGTTAGGATCCACAGCGATTCCACGGTCACCCGCAGCCCAATCACCCGCAGGTAGATTGAATAGAACCTGCTCTAGCTTGTAAGTATCTAGGTTCTGTTTGATTTCCTGTGCACTAAAATCGTAAGGGAATAGGTACTCAACCCCTTGAAAGCCTGCGTCTGAGGCCGCTTTAAAACGGTCTAGAAAATCAACTTCGTTGAAAAGCATCGATAAGTTGGCAGCAAATTTTGGCATAATCTTCTCCTTGGCTATCGCATATAACACCGCAGTGTTAACCACATTGGTGGAGCCTTATATGCGATAGGTTGTTACTTTTTCTTAATCAGGCTCTCCGCCTAAATAAGAGCTTTACTCGTCGAATGACTACTTGCTTAAGTTATTACGTACCGCTGTTGGTGCGTCTTCCAGTGTTTCAGCAAGAGACTCAAATTCGTTGATGGCATTGATTTCAACACCCATAGCGATATTTGTTACGCGCTCTAGGATGACCTCAACAACAACTGGTACTTTGTGTTTGTTCATTAGCGCTTTTGCGTCTTCAAATGCTTGAGGCAGAAGATCGGGATCTCGAACTCGAATAGCTTTACAGCCTAAACCTTCAACAACGGCGATATGGTCAACACCGTAACCTTCTAGCTCAGGTGCGTTTTGATTTTCAAACGCCAATTGAACACAGTAATCAATATCAAACTGTCGTTGCGCTTGACGGATTAGACCAAGGTAAGAGTTGTTCACTACCACGTGGATGTACGGCAAGTTAAATTGCGCACCCACTGCTAGCTCTTCAATCATGAATTGGAAATCGTAGTCACCCGAGATAGCAACAATAGGACGGCTTGGATCAGCAGCGCGAACACCTAGCGCAGCAGGGATCGTCCAGCCTAATGGGCCAGCTTGACCACAGTTGATCCAGTGGCGCGGCTTATAAACGTGAAGCATTTGTGCAGCAGCAATCTGTGACAAGCCAATCGTACTTACATAACAAGTTTCGCGATCAAACGCTTTGTTCATCTCTTCGTAAACACGCATTGGTTTCACTGGTATTTCTGTGTAGTGCGTTTTACGCAGCATCGTTGCTTTACGTTGCTGACACTCATTCACCCACTGACTGCGATTTGGCAGAATGCCTTTATCACGCCACTCTTTTGCGACTTCAATTAACTCTTCCAAAGCTGATTTTGCATCAGAAACGATACCTAAATCAGGACAGAAAACTCGACCAATTTGCGTTGGTTCAATGTCTACATGCACGAACGTACGATCTTTAGTGTAAACATCCAGTGAACCAGTGTGACGGTTTGCAAAACGGTTACCAATACCAAATACGAAATCTGATTGAAGCATGGTTTCATTACCGTAACGGTGAGCCGTTTGCAGACCAACCATACCGACCATTAGCTCATGATCATCTGGGATTGTTCCCCAACCCATTAGTGTTGGTACAACTGGAACACCCGTAATTTCAGCAAATTGTTGTAGCAATTCAGACGCACCAGCATTGATAACACCGCCGCCCGATACGATAAGTGGATTCTCAGAATCACACATCATCGACATCGCTTTCTCTGCTTGTTCTCTTGTTGCTTTTGGCTTGTAAGCTTCTAGAGGTTGATACGTTTCAATATCAAATTCGATTTCAGCCAATTGAACATCGATTGGTAAATCAATAAGAACTGGGCCTGGACGGCCAGAGCGCATAATGTGAAACGCTTTTTGGAAAGCGCGTGGTACTTGAGCTGGCTCTAGTACGGTTGTTGCCCACTTTGTTACTGGCTTAGCAATAGTTTCAATATCGACAGCTTGGAAGTCTTCTTTATGCAGTCTTGCTCTTGGTGCTTGACCAGTAATACACAAAATTGGAATCGAATCTGCAGATGCAGAGTAAAGACCAGTAATCATATCCGTGCCTGCAGGGCCAGATGTACCGATACAAACACCAATGTTGTCTTGATTTGTACGTGTATACCCTTCCGCCATATGGGAAGCGCCTTCTACATGGCGTGCCAGCACATGATCAATACCTTCTAACTTCTTCATTGCGGCATACATTGGATTAATCGCTGCGCCCGGTACACCAAAGGCAATATCAACGCCTTCTAGTTTTAGTACCTCTACCGCAGCTTCTATTGCTTTCATTCTAGCCATGTGAATCTCCCTTTCGGATTGTATACAATTTAAAACGACTTTGTACACTATGAACCTAAATGAGATTTTGGCAAGAAATAATTTAACATCAAGATAACATCCAATAGCTTTACTAAGTGGTTACTAACCTCGCAAGTGCTGCACAACATAGCTTTATATAAACTATCTTCACGTTAAATTAATTTCACAGAAAATTCGATGATAATAATTTGTTAAAATTACTTTGATTGTTGACTAAAATTACCATATAAGTAGACATGTAAATTTGATTTTGTATACAAAATTCAATCGGTATTGTTTAAGGAGACGAACAATGAATTCACATGACATCGCGGATCGTGCCGAGCTTTCTAGAGAAGAGAGCTCTACGCTGGAAATATTAGAAAAACATAGTAACCCAGAATACAAAGCGATCCTTTCTAAGCCTGCTATCGAGTTTTTACATCAGTTAGTAAAAAACTTCCAAGAACGACGAAACACTTTGTTGAATACTCGCGACTTTGCCCAAGCCGAGTATGACAAAGGTGCTTTGCCAGACTTTCGCCAAGACACTCAGCATATTCGCGAAGATAAAGAGTGGCGAGTAGCCGATATTCCAGCCCAGCTACTTGATCGAAGAGTAGAAATTACCGGACCGATTGATCGCAAAATGGTGATCAACGCGATGAACTCTGGTGCCAAAGTATTCATGTGCTGTTTCGAAGATGCCTCTGCGCCTACATGGGAAAACATGATAGACGGGCAAGTAAACCTTCGAGATGCCAACCGTGGAACCATTAGCTATACCGATACCGCTAAGAACAAGCATTATCAACTCAATGCACAGCATACTCAGTTAATTGCACGTCCACGTGGTATACACCTACCGGAAAAAGGAATTGCCTATAAAGGAGAAGCGATTGCTGGCTGCCTTATGGATTTCGCATTGTACTTTTTCCATAACTACCAAAGCCGATCGGAAAAAGGGCTTGGTGTTTATTATTACATTCCAAAGCTAGAGAGTATGGAAGAAGCGCAATGGTGGGATGATATTTTCCGTTTCACTGAAGACTACTTCAATACAGAACGAGGAACGATTCGTGCCACCGTATTAATCGAGACGCTCCCTGCCGTGTTCCAGATGGAAGAAATTTTATACGCGATGAAAGATCATATCGTGGCAATGAACTGTGGCCGCTGGGACTATATCTTTAGTTATATTAAAACGCTAAAAAATCACTCTGATCGCATCTTACCAGATCGCCATGGCATTGGTATGAACCAGGACTTTTTGAATGCATACAGCCAACTGTTGGTTCGCACGTGTCATACGCGTGGCGCTCTCGCTATGGGAGGGATGTCTGCCTTTATACCAAACAAAGATCCCCAAAAAATGGCGGGGGTGACGGCTAAGGTGATCGAAGATAAACAACGTGAAGTAACCAACGGGCATGACGGTACTTGGGTTGCACATCCTGCTTTAGTTGACCTTGCTATGTCGACTTTTAATAAGTATCTAGGCGGAAAGATAAATCAGCTCGATTTTGAAGGACCAACACACACCATTGACGCTGACTTACTGCTTAAGCCATGCACTGGACGACGTGATGAGCAAGGTGTTCGTAAAAACATTCGTATTGCTCTTTATTATATTGAGTCATGGATTCAAGGTTTAGGTTGTGTCCCTATCTATGGAATGATGGAAGATGCCGCAACCGCTGAAATCTCGCGTGCCAACATTTGGCAATGGATCCATCACGGGATCACATTAGATGATGGTCAACCGTTTACCAAAGAACGTCTACACAAATGGCTCTATCAAGAGCTAGACACTATTTCACAAGAAGTCGGAGAAGCTCGTTATGCTGCTGGTCGATTCAAAGAGACCGCGGATCTTTTCTATGATCTTTCAACAGCAAAACAGTTCGCCAACTTCCTAACTTTACCAAGCTATCCGCTTCTTAAAAGGAGCTAATACCAATCATACTAAGTGAGTGATCAAAAATAGCGCGGGAAAAATGCTAGAGAACAAGGCGGAATTTTTCGACAAGTAGTGTATCTACAATCAAAAATTCTAACGCAGTTATCGAGCTTTTTAACCCGCTAAAATGACCAGTTATTTAGTACGATTGGCATAAAACTCTCTACGTTTCATTGCGTACAGCGTGGATGGCAATCACAGACTAGGAGATAACATGGGAAGTTTAACTCTTCAACAAGCCTTGACCATTATTGATGGTACGTTAAAAGCTGGGCAACAAACCGATAGCGCCCCACTCACAGTTGCTGTACTCGACAGTGGTGGAAAGCTCATCTCACTCCAGCGTCAAGATGGTTCTAGTATGATGCGTCCTGACATAGCAGTAGCTAAAGCTTGGGGAGCACTCGCACTTGGTTGCTCATCTAGAAAGCTCGCTCAAGACGCTGATGCACGACCTGCGTTTATCTCCGCTGTGAATGTCCTTGCCCACGGTAATATGGTGCCCGTACCGGGAGGATTACTGATTCGCGATGCTAATAACACGGTTTTAGGTGCGATTGGAGTAAGTGGCGACCTTTCCGATGTTGATGAAAGCTGCGCATTAAACGGAATTGACCACGCAAAGCTCTTCTGCGATGAGATGGTGGCTTAGAAAGTCTTTCTATAAAGCCAACCAAATCTTACTACCTAAATAAAAAGAGCCAATTCAAATGATTGGCTCTTTTTATTTCAATCTCACGTTTTCAAAACATTCCTCGCACTAATCAGTAATGTCATTAACTAGTAGATCGAATCCAGCACCGTCATCAATTGCTGTCGCTTGATACACTTTCGCGTTTTCCAACGTGACTGCTGCTGGACCAATTGCAGGTATTTTAGAATCAGCAGCCGTTACGGTAACGAAATAGTCTCCCGCAGCCACGTAGACACCTTGAAGGTTATCTTTAAAATCAAAATCATTAATAGCAGGGTCAGCAGTAGAGATATCTGTCGACGCAGTAAGATAAACATCGACGACTGAAGCTGAAGGTGCTGCATGGATAACATTAAGCTTTGCACTGGTTGCCACAAGTCTTCTGTCCACCTCTATAAGTAAGGCTTCTATCGTGGCAAGCTCACCGACAGCAAATACGCCGTAATCTTTCCCCCCATTTAAAGCAACACCCTCTTCCTCAATTACTGGGGAGCCTGGAGTGTTGTCTTGATAGACAACAATATCGTACGTATCTGCAGTTACTGCTGTGTAATTAGTCACGTCTTTAAAGTCCAAATCAGATACTGCTTCACTGCCGTTTAGCGATACGTCCACCCTTGGCGCATCATCAACAAGATGACCAACCTGAATTTCCGCTTTTTCAGTCACATTATAGATTAGCGAAGAACCAGTCCCGTCCATTACTAGTAGCTTCACAGGTGAGCTACCATCGCTATCTTGATTTGGAATCGCTGCTATCGTTAGTTCACTGTTTGCAGAAAGTGGTACCGAACTTGAATCGAAAGCAACGGTTTTGGTTCCGGCTAATGTCAGTCTAATTTGATAGGTCGCCGACGCGATGTTTAGCACACCGGTATCATCTTTAAAGGCAAGCGTATCAAGGGCTGCAGCCGAATTAATATCAGCACCCGGCGCTGTTACGTACAAGTCCACATCAGGGACACCAGCAGAAGCATGGACAACTTGAACGTCAAGAGTACTGTTGTCTGCCATCCCTTTTGATGGCCGAGTAATAACCAAAGCATCAACAGGGTAGTTACTTGAACCATCTGCGTCACCCACGACCATCACCGTGTAGTCTGTTGCGGCATTTAAAAACAGAGTGGTCTCTGGAATAACCGTCGTGGTTGCTCCACCGGGAAGCTGTACTTCAACAGATACGGTATTCTTACCGGAATTTACATTGCTATACCCCGAAGCAATACCATAATCCACACCTTCCCATTGTGCTGCACCATTTAACCAAACATTTGCAAGCGGAGCATCGACTGAAGAGTGTACGGCTTGTAGAGAACTTGTAGTTGTTCCATCACTATTGCAACCAGCAACAACGCTGACTAAAACTGCGATTGGTAAAATTTTTTAAACATCATTGCCCTTTCCTCATTTTTTTAGACAAAGTAGTAGCGTAATTGAAGACGGTTCTTCAAAAATATTGACTGCTACTTCATGGTTAGGTAGGCCGACAGTTCGCTATTTGAATGGCATTTAAGCAATGAAATCGAGATGCATATTAATACCAACCACAACGACCATTTAATACTGTTGTGCTACCAGAGATATGTACGGCTTGTAAGTTAGGAAAGATCAAAAATAATCTAGATTTATTTCATTCGTTCGTGTTCAAACATCACGTAACCAATGGCTATATAAATAATTGACGATGCTTAATGGATGTATTGAAAAGGATCTTATCCTCTTTGATACTAAAATTGACTTAGAACTATTGCAGTAAAAAAAGCATTCATGTCCAATTAGTCTTAGCTCTATATACGGTATAGAACTTCAATAACATGTTCATAGCAATATCTTCTTAATACGCCAAGCTGGCAACCAATTTTACGCACTTTTAAGTTACGACGAGATTGATAACGTGTTATAGAGCCACTAAATTGGCTCTTAACTTTTATGACTTCTGACTTATTAAGTTAGCAAACAATGAGGCATTTTCGTGCTTCAAGTTAGCCAATTGAATATCCTGAACTAGCACAGAATTACCACCTTTAAAACTAAATCTCTACTACGTTCTTCCCTGATAGTGATAGAATCCCCGCATCAGAATTATTGAGAAACTCTATGTTTATCCATCACGTTAACGGCATCGACTGGCTAGTGATTACAGCTTTTGAAGAACTGAAAACTATGTTTATCGAAGAAGCCAGTGCGATTCCATCTTGCTTCTCTACCGATAGCGAATTAAGCCTGATTGATCAAGCCAAGCGCACTTACGGGCATTTGCCCACATTCAGCGGCGTCATCACCGATACCGGCACCTATCAAAGCAACGATAACAAAGAAGATTTGAACCCACAGCTTGCCTGCCTAGTTGAGGGGCGTGGCCGAGTGTTTATCTACCACGACGGTTTTGTGGCTTTTGTGGATGACGAGAAAACCTTTATAACCCGAATGGACTGAAAATCATCCATTAAGTTGGAATCGGTGAATTGACATCCTTATCCGTTCATCCGCATCGTTTCGTTTGTTAATAGAGGGCAAAGATGAGCTAGCACCGCTTTAGCTAGCTCGAAGATACAAAGAAGCATCAAGGGTAGTGCTTAGCATTAGTGATATTAAGAGAAGGAAGAAGATAGTTTGCGATTAGGTCTAGAGGATAGTTTTCGTCTTGTTGTTGGTAGCTACCTGATGTAATCAGAAAAATAAGCTGTAATTCAGGCATTATGAACATATCTTGCCCACCTGCGCCCCTCATACCTGCTATCAATAATCGTTCATCTCCGACTTTAATTAATGGAAACCACCAATTACGCCCATATTGAATCGTTCTATCTTCCCAAAAGCGCCCTTTCGGTACTAGGCTCTCGCTCGCCCACTTTTTAGAAAAAATACGATGACCATTCCAAAGCCCCTTATTCAAATAGAGTTGACCTAACTTAGCAAAGTCTCTAGACGTTAAATACAATCCGGAAGAGCCTAAGTAATCCCCAGTGACCTCATGAGGAAACCAATGGTAATTTACAATATTTAGAGGAGTAAATAGAGTTTCGCTTGTATAGGTTTTCAAGCTTTGTCCTGTAACCTTCTCAATCAATCCACCCAATAGCACACTCATCGCTCCTTGATAGACGTATTTTTCTCCTGGGGTATGAAGTACGACTTTATCAAAAATGTATTCATATGGATCGTTAGATAACCACATATTCATCGCATCACTATTTCTGGTATTCCATTCCGTCCAATCAAGACCACTGTTAAAATCAAGCGCATGCTTTATAAGGATATCTGCCTTGGAATCAATGTTGGGGACATTATCATCTTGGTAGTAGTCAAATATAGGAGTATCAACGCTAGCGATGGAGTTTTGATATAATAAATTGCCAATCAGAGTTGCAGTGACTGTCTTCGTTACAGACTTCATATGATGAAATGTATCTGGAGCCGGCGGATATGGGTCTGGCATCGGAGTTCCATCAGGGGAGCTTCTATTCAGATAATATCGTTCGAAAATAAGATTACCATTTCGAACTATTAACATTGATTGAACTTTTTTAGCTGAGTTTTGTGTTACGTTTTTGTGTAACTTGATAAGTTCACTTGGGTTAAAACCTTGTTGTTCCGGTGAACTGACGACCCAATCACTTTGTTTCCCTTCTTGTGTCCAACTGAAAGTCTTTTCATTCAATAAACTCTCATGATAGACATTCAATAGCATAGTTAATGAGGCTGCAACCACCGCCCAACTGAACATATGGATTAATAGTCTGTTTTTTATCATAACGAAATTTAAGTAAGTTCATCGTAGAGGTCAGTACCCCCACGTTAAACCATCGATCAGATTATTTTCGCGAGTCATAACTAAAAAGTTCACCCGCATCCGTTAAATTTAGATTTAGATTTAGATTTAGATAAAGCATGAACGGGGTTAGCACTGCTCGTGCCGAGTATTATGATTAGGGAATAGGATACTAAAAGAGGGTCACTTGATATGCTCAGCATATACTCTCAAATGGCTAGGAGCACAAATAACTCACTCAAGGCAGATCAGAATGCATCTGCCATCGAGTAATATTTAAGGCTCTAGCAATTCATCTCACAATGTGTGTAAAGACTCCAAGCCTTATGTCCTGTAAAGCACTTTCACGACATGCCAGCCAAATTTCGTTTTTACTAAGTGAGGCACGAGTGTTTCACCACTAAAACAAACTTTATCGAATTGAGGCACCATTTGACCTTTGCGAAACTCCCCTAAATCACCGCCTTTTTTACCTGATGGACAGTTAGAGTACTTCTTCGCTAGCGTTTGAAATTTTGCGCCTTTTTTCAGCTGCTTGATAATGTCTTCTGCTTGCTCTTTGTGCTTAACTAAAATGTGAAGCGCTGCTGCGGTACTTGCCATGTTTATTCTCTGCTCTGATATCTAACGACTCAATGCCCGAGATTCTACCTGAACCAAGTGGGATCTTCATCTAACTTGCATACCTTGTCAGATCAATAAATATATTACTCGTAACATTTTCGATACGGTGCGGCATTGATAGCAAGGTAAAATAGGTTAGTATTATTATAGATAGTTTATTTTGAGAGACGTCATGGCTAAAACTCCCAGTAAAGCAAACCAGTCACAAGGTATGCTAATGTTCACCCTTAACGCACAGCAACAACTGTTTGCTATAGGGACTCTAAAGGTAAGGGAAATTGTTCCCTATATGCCGACGACTCAAATACCCTACTCTCACCATCACGTTGTGGGTACAGTGACCATTCGCGATTTGACCGTTCCTGTTATCGACATGGCAGCCGCCATCGGATTTCGACCAATTCAACCTGAAGAGTATGACAGCTGCTACTTAATCGTAACCGACTGTTTGCGCACCATTGTGGCGTTTATGGTTCGCTCTATTGAGAAAATTATTGAATGTAACTGGCGCTCTATTGAATCAGCACCAGAGACGACAGGTAAAGATGTCTTTGTTACAGGAATCACCCGTCACAATGAGCAAATCGTACAGATGCTCGATGTCGAATTACTACTTTCTAAGATTTACCCTCAATATGAATCAGCCAATATTCCAATGCTCACTGATATAGAGCGTGAACGCCTAAAAGTTCTCAACATATTACTTGTTGATGACTCCTCAATTGCCAGAAAGCAACTTTCCGACGCGCTCGATCGAATCAATATTCCTTATCAGATCTGTAAAAATGGATTAGACGCCTTAGAGCTGATGAAAAAACAATCCTCTTCAGACATGGCGATTGATCTTCTCGTGAGTGATATTGAAATGCCAGGACTTGATGGTTATGAGCTTGCTTTTGAAGTACAAAATTCTCCCGATTTAGACAGTGCATACTGTATTTTGCATACTTCACTGTCGAGTGAAATCTGTATTGAACGCGCACACCAAGTCGGCGCTCATGAGGCTCTGGAAAAGTTTAATGCGGGTGAGTTAATTAGCGCCATGCTGAAAGGTGCAAAACATATTGAAGAGAGTAAGCAAACGGCGTAGTGACTAAATTTACTAAGAAGTCACTCCTTCACTGATAGAAATATGCTGAGCTCGTTGCTCAGCATATTTAGTTTTTCATGTCATGTAATGACAACCTAACTCTCTATAGGTAACTCAAACGGGTTAACTTCAAAGGGTTAAACCGACGGATTTAGCATTTCCCTATCTGACTTCTTAAGCTTACTGACCACCAATTGATAAGATCGCTCACAGAGATCTTTGATCATCGACACTTCAACATCATGGCTAAGATCAACGGTTATCCAATGGCGTTTATTCATGTGATAGCCAGGACTAATCCCCGAAAACTGGCTGGCAAGAACTTCTCCATCTTCAGGAGAACACTTTAAGTTAACGGAATAACGGCCGTTTCGCTCACCAAGCAGTGCGAACATCTTCCCTTTGACTTTAAAGACCATTACTTCTGGGCCAAAAGGAAAGTCTTGTTCTGCCGCGACAAACTGCATCAAAAACTCTTCTAACTGGCGACTCTCCATATCTTATTCTTCCTCATCCACTTCTGGGGTGTTAACTATTATCTATGGCATCGACAATCAGTCACATCAACAACTCAAAACACAGCGGCAATGACAAGCAAGATCAAGACTCAAACCGTGCCAGCCAAGTTGTTAACAGCTGATTCATCTGTTTCATTTGAGTCTTAGATAAAGAGTCTACTAATTGAGTCTGAACCGCAACATGCTCAGTCATCATTTCATCAATAAGTACTAGGCCATCTCTGGTTAGCTTTACAAATACACTGCGACGATCTTCTTTACTGTGAGTTCGTTCGATCAAGCCTTTCTTTTCGAGTTTATCTAGACGATTTGTCATCGCACCAGAGGTCAACATCATCGAATCGATCAATTCAGAAGGCGTTAAGCTGAAGGGTTTGCCACTTCGCCTTAGCGTTGCAAGTACATCAAACTCTCCAAGCTTCAGATCATACTGCTTATGTTTGTCAGCCACATGAGTTTCCAAGTGCTTTGAAACACGGAGTAAGCGCCCTAGCATCGCCATTGGTTGAGTATCCAGTTCTGGCTTTTCTTTTGCCCATTGCTCTACAACACGTTCAATTGCATCCATAATTACTCTATCCGTAAAGAAAATTGTTCACCTTAAAAATACCTTAACATAAAGATACTTTACAAGCCGTGATTTTAAGCGTAAATTCCCATAAAAATATCTTAACGTGAAGATAGTTAAATAATGAATATACTTTTAGCAATGATCCCAGCTTTTTTTTGGGGCACAACCTATGCCGTCACGCAGTACACGCTGCCGAACTGGCCTCCCCTGCTGCTAGGTGCTTTGCGAGCGCTTCCTGCAGGTTTATTACTGCTAATGGTTAAGCCAACCTTGCCTAAAAAAGGAGAGTGGCAAGTTCTTTTTAGCCTTGGGCTGATCAACATTGCAACGTTCTTCGGATTAATCTTTGTGATGGCGCTGACGCTTCCCTCTGCTATTTCTGGCGTCGGTATGGTCTCTGTTCCCGTCGTTGCTATGGTGTTTCATTGGCTAGTGGGGAAAAAACGCCCCAATGTTTTTCAGGCATTCTCAGGTATCACTTTAGTCATTTTGGCTTGGCTACTTTTTGATCCAAACTCAATTAGCCTCAACCCCATTGGCTTAGGGGCAATGTTGGCAGCCATCATGTGTATTGTTGTTGGAAGTACCATTACAAAGTCATTGGGTAATAAAATGGATTGGTGGGGAGTATTAACATGGCAGCTCGTGATAGGTGGTGTCATTTTGTCTCTCGCGTCACTATTTCACTTCTTTATCGATTCAACACCGTATATTGATGTATACAACAATTTTAATGGTAATAACTTTGCAGGTTTACTGTGGGTGGTTGGCTTTAACACGGCACTGAGTTATGGCATGTATGTTTGGTTACTACAGAAAATGTCGGTCGTTGATTTCACGTTTGGTAGCATCGCGAATCCTATTGCTGGAATCGTCAGTGGTCTGCTACTAATAGGTGACTCATTTACTACCTATCAATATGCGCTAATGTTTGGCATGATTGTAATGTCTCTACTACCGCAGATTATTATAGCAATTCGACAGGTTAAATCTCCAACCGCAATTAAAGTTGGCTAAAGCTTGATTTTATTGGCTATTCATCGTGATCACAATTGCTAAAATAGGCGGACAGTTTTGAAGCAAACATTCAATTAATCAACTAATCTTAGGTTTATAAGTATTTGTTAGCTATGGCAGCAAAAATAGAAATGACGAGCGACGACTTCAAGAAATCGACTGCAAATTTGAAAAAAGCAGTGCCATTGATGATGAAAAATCACGTTGCTGCAACGCCTGCAAATTATGCAGTATGGTACACCTACGTCGATGAAAGTAACCCTGAACTCAATCAGGAGCTCGACATGCTTGTCGAGAATTATGGCCTGTGCCCTCCAGCAGCTGGAAAAGAGCTGTATAATAATTATGTCGCTGATAAGGCTGAAACGGACCTCACTAATCTTAGAGAAAATATTGAAGTGTTGGTGAACGAAGTTGCCAGTTCAATGACGGATACTCTTTCTGATACTTCCTCATTCTCTCAGTTCATAGACAAAAGCTTTACCGATCTTAGTCGCGTAGAGAAAGAAGGTTTATCGATTGATGAAGTCATGGGGGTCATCCGCCAATTGGTTTCTGAATCTCGAGAGATTCGAAATTCAACTGACTTTTTGAACGGGCAACTCAGTACGGCAACACAAGAAATCTCTCGGCTAAAGTCTCAGCTTGCTGAAGTTCAGCAAGACGCACTGTTTGATAGTCTATCAAGCCTTTACAATCGCAGAGCATTTGATGCAGACCTTTTTTCTCTTTGTCATGCAGAGCAACCTATGTGCCTTATTTTGCTTGATATCGATCACTTTAAGAGCTTTAACGATAACTATGGGCACTTATTTGGCGATACCGTCATTAGGGCGTTAGCGAAAAGGCTACAGACAAGTTGTAGAGAAGGCATAACAGCCTATCGATTTGGCGGAGAAGAGTTTGCTTTAGTTGTACCCAATAAATCTATTAGAATTGCACGACAGTTCGCCGAAACACTTCGTCGAGGCCTTGAAAAGCTCTCAATCAAAGATCGCCGCTCTGGTAAGCAGATTGCGAATATTACCGCTTCATTCGGAGTAGCAGAGTTCCAAAAAGGGGACTCCGTTGAAATGCTGGTTGATCGAACTGATGCACTACTGTACGAAGCAAAGCAACTAGGTAGAAACCGTGTAATGCCACTTTAAGGCCCAATCATCGAACGCCAAATCACCGTGATGTTCCTAGGTGCACTTGAGTCAAAACAGTCAAACTAATAGAGGCACAATACTAGTATATTGTGCCTCTCTAATTTATCGCTGAAGCGTTTATAACGGAACAGTTTATTCCTCAACCATTTATGCCTGAATCCAACGCCTAGTTATAGTGTTAACCATCCCCTGTTATTCTTTCAATCAATTCTTGCTCTACTTCGGTGGCTTTTTCAATGCTAATTTGGCAAGTACCTGCAGCTTTATGCCCACCCCCACCATGTTTGAGCATGAGTTCGCCTACATTGGTTTTTGAGCCTTTATCAAAGATCGATTTACCCGTTGCAAAGACAATGTTCTGCTTTTGAAAGCCCCACATTTTATGGATGGATATATTGCATTGCGGGAAAACGGCATAAATCATGAACCGATTCCCTGCATAGATTGTCTCTTCTTTGGTAAGATCAAGAACAACTAAATTATGATAAACAGTTGCACAGCGAACAATTTGCTCTTTAAACAAGTTTTCATGTTCGCGATACATGCTAACTCGTTCCATCACGTCGGGTAAGTCGAGGATCTCTTCTATCGAATGTGTCTTACAAAAATCAATTAGATCCATCATGAGTTGATAATTCGAGATTCTAAACTCGCGGAAACGACCTAACCCAGTTCTCGCATCCATTAAGAAATTGAGTAAGTTCCACCCTGTTGAGTCAAGCACCTCATCACGAGTAAAGTTCGCAGAGTCCCCTTTATCAACGGCCTCCATCATGTCAAGCCACTCGTTTGGAAACGTCTCAACACCACCGTAATAGTTCCAAACCACACGTGCTGCTGAAGGCGTATCGGGTTCGATAATATGGTTCTTATGTTCACCGGGATTGCGCAGCTTTTCAGAAAGATGGTGATCGAACACTAGGTGCGCATGAGAGACATAAGGAAGATTTGTAACAATATCATTTTCTGTAATAGTTACTTTTCCATCCTGCATATCTTTAGGGTGAACAAACGTAATTTCTTCAATAAGATCAAGCTGTTTTAATAGTACGGCACAGACTAAGCCATCAAAATCACTGCGAGTAACTAAACGAAATTTCTTCACTGACATCCTTGACCCTTACTTGGTATTTTATGTTCCCTTGGTTTCGCATTATTTTTCAAATCAATGCATCATTAAGGTACTACTTGCTTTAATTCTAGACATCTTCAATTTTTTGACAAACTTAACACAATATTTTTTAAAGGTTCTTTTATACTGACTTAAGACATAAAGGTGTTTATTTGGAGAACATAATGAAAAAAACCTATATTTTTGCGAGTTTAGCAGCCGTTGCTGTGCTGGCTGGCTGCTCAAGCGAACCTGATGAATATGAGGTTAAAGAGTATACGTCTATGGCAAATCCAGCTTCAGTTTACTGTGTTCAGCAAGATGGTAAACTCGAAACTGTCACTGAAAATGAGATACGTGTGACTTACTGTGTTCTTTCCGATGAAGAACGAATGGAGCAATGGGAATATTACCGCAATGCTCAAGAACAAGAGAAAGAGAAATAATCGTCGAGAGTCATTATCGCCACCAGCGGGTGTTTAATTCACTTTCTGGATCTAAATAGCGATTCAATAAGGTAAGGTTTGTATCTAGCACTGCGAGATACTCCCTTACCTTTTTTATTGACCTGTTTGGATGAGTCTCTATTACAACGCTCTCCAATGTTGCAATGAGAAGCCTCAATGCTATGTAATCATCATTGCCATTCAGTAACCGTTTTATTTCTTCTAACGCTGATAGAGCTAGCTTATAAGGAACATCTCTAACCAGATCCAAATTACGCGCAAATACCCCAGCAACAACCCCTTCTAAGTAAACCCGATAGGTCGTCAACGACTCTACATACAAAAATAAACTCGCGTTGGGGCCATGATAAGGGTAAGGGACCGCAATATGCTCTTCAAGTTGGTAAGGGATATTAAGTGAGACTCCTAGCGCCAAGCACTTTTTCCACAATACGCCTAACAAACCTTGCTCATCCATAAGCTTCTGAATTTCAAAAATTCGCCCAAGGTGATACTCATTCGAAACAAAAGTGACAGTTAAAACCGTGTCACCATCAACCAAACCACTATCCAATAGAGCTTTAGAACCATGTTGAATATTCTCAACAGTACTTGTCGAATCTTGCTCTAGTACAATTTGGTGCTTAGGAAATATGGAAGTGCTAGATGATGACATAAAGTAGTCAAACATAGCTTGAGATTCAGACAGGGTTTGGCCGTTGGTGGTGCCACCACAAAACAACAATGCAGTATCATTGGGGTTAACATTCGGAAGGTGATTGATGAGCGCATCAACGCGGCTCTTTCCCTCCAAGGTTAATTTGTTCCCTTGTAGGCGCTTTCCCAAAATAATGATAACGTTCTGAATACCCATCAATAATGTCTCTAACTCAATCAGTCATACTCGATAATTTTGCCAGTGTACCAGACACAATCAAACTCTCTTACGTAACTTTAAATTTCTCGAAGTGTTTGCTATTCGAAACGGATATATGGGGGTCTAGGCGCCAGTTAAGTATATTTAAGCGAAAAGCTTATTGGATAGGGTGATAATTATCTGTGAGTAACCCAACTAAAATAAAGGCCCTAACGTTTTATTAGGGCTTTAGAACTTGGCCTAAAGTAGGGGTTAAAGTGATTAAATTAGCGCTTAGCCAACCCTTTCTTATTTAGATAGCTCAACATATGTGGACGAGACTCTCCAGATAGCTTACCTGTCACCTGCTGCGACCAACTCGTTTGCTTTTGGTTACTGCCTCTCGACGAATAGTAGGCTTTCATTGTTTCATCGTACTGTTCAATATCGCCTAAGTTCAACGGTTCATAACTGTTTTCATGCAAAACGATATGAGCAGGTAAACGAGGCTTTAGCTCTGGTGATTGATCAGGTTCGCCTAAACATAAGCCAAACAGTATTGCGGTGTTTTGAGGCAGCGATAATAACTCGTCTACATGCTGAGCATTGTTTCGCAATCCCCCAATATAGACCCCACCTAATCCCATCGACTCAGCCGCCAGTAAGCAATTTTGCGCCATAATTCCGGAGTCAACCGCACCAATTAGCGTCAGTTCTGTAAAGTCAGCTTTCACTTTGGGGTTTATAGCTGCATGTCTTTGATAGTCGATACAAAACACTAAAAATTCTGCTGCACTTTCAACGTACGCTTGATTACCGGCATATTCAGCAAGCAGCGCTCGCTTACTTTTATCGGTCACCCGAATAATCGATACCACTTGCAACAAACTGGATGAAGAGGCGGCAAGCCCTGCCTGTATGATCGTTTCAAGCTGTTTAGGATCGATAGCCCGATCAGTAAACTTACGGATAGAACGATGACTTAAAATGGTCTCAATCGTATTGTTCATAAGCTATATGACGCTCCCTGTAATGCCATTCCCTACTTTGGTTAAAGTTACGATAGCGATATTTTCGGAAAGCGTAAACCACAAGAGTTAAAAATTGAAAATGACACTATAGAAAGCTCAATGAATAGAGGCAGAAAACCGAAAAGACAGCTAGAAATATGATGAGAAAAGAGAGGGGAAATCGTGAGAAAATACCGAATAGCCGCAAACCTGCAGCTATTCGGTCAGTGTTAATTAATACTAACTAGCTTTTATTAACTAGTTTAACTAACTTTATGTTCGCTCATTAAGCCTTTCACTAAGCAGAAACAGCCAAGTAGCAGAATAACGGTAAATGGAAGTCCCGTTGAGATTGCCATTGCCTGAAGTGCACCTAGCCCGCCACCAATAAGTAGAGCAATAGCAACTAACCCTTGAAGGCTACACCAGAATATACGTTGAGGCGTCGGTGCATCGACTTTGCCACCCGCAGAAATGGTATCGATAACCAGCGAACCAGAATCTGACGATGTAATGAAAAAGACAATAACCAAGATGATCGCAATAAACGAAGTGATCTCTGATAACGGTAGAGTATCGAGCATCGCAAACAGTTGCAGTGGTAATTCCGCTTCTGAAATACTATCAAAGCCTTGCTGAACCTTCATGATGGCCGTCGTGCCAAAAGAAGAGAACCATAAAGCACAAGCCAGTGTTGGAACAACCAAAACACACGTCATGAATTCACGAACCGTACGACCGCGAGAAATACGAGCGATGAACATGCCAACGAATGGAGACCAAGATACCCACCACGCCCAGTAGAACACAGTCCAACCTTGGCTAAAGTTTTCATCTTCACGACCAAACGGCATAGATAACGCAGGGAGATCCTTCACGTAATTCGCCATACTTGAAAAGAACCCTGTCGCAATAGCAAGCGTTGGGCCTACAACAACAACGAAAAGCAACAATATTGCAGCGAGTCCCATGTTGAGTTGAGATAAACGTTTAACACCCGCGTCTAAACCTGCACAACAAGAAAGTATCGCCACTGAAATAATAGCGATAATAAGGATGACTTGTGTGGTCGTTGAGTTTTCTATACCAAATAGGAAGTTTAACCCTGCCGCAGCTTGAGCCGCACCAAAACCTAAAGACGTGGCCAAACCAAACAAAGTTGTGATCACGGCAAGGATATCGATGACATGGCCTGTCCAGCCCCAAACTCGTTCACCAAAAATTGGGTAGAAAACCGAACGCATGGTTAACGGTAGGCCTTTATTAAAGGCAAATATCGCTAGGCTCAATGCAAGTACTGCATAAATTGCCCACGCATTTAAGCCCCAGTGGAAGATAGTCGCGGACATGCCTAATGCTTGAGCAGCAGCCATATCACCGCCAGCAGCGCCAATTGGAGCCCAGTCGGTTCGGACACCATCTTCTATTACAATGCCGCCTAGTGCTGCATTATAGTGCCCTAGAGGCTCTGCAACACCGTAAAACATGAGTGCAATACCCATTCCGGCAGCAAATAGCATGGAGATCCAAGCAGAATAGGAGTAGTCAGGGGTCGCTTCTGTACCACCGATGCGAACTTTGCCTAATGGAGAAAGCAAAAGCCCAAAACAAACCAAAATGAATATATTTCCTGCAACTAGGAAAAATGAATCAAATTGGGAAATTACCCAGCTTCGAAGATCAGTAAAAAGAACGCCAGCGCCTTCACCTAGAATAAGAGTAAATAAAACAAATAATACAATGGAGAGAGCGGAGATGAGAAAAACTCGGTTATGGATGTCTAAACCAAATGGGCCGACTTTAAGTGCGATATTATCTTGACCTAATTGATAGTCAGTTGAAATTGCTGATACTTTGCCATCAGGAGACATCATGTCGTTACTAATAAGTAACTCCTTAGTTATTGCCAGAGGGATAAAAGTACTGATTTGTTAGTACTTTTTATGTGATTGCAGCATTATTACTTCAATCACGGTAATCGGTCTAAATTCGTACATTTCACCGCTGTAATAGCTTAATTATTCAATGATATTCATCACCGAACAGAGACAGTACGGAGTTAGAGAATGGCGTCTATTGGCCATCAATACATCACTTTATTTAGTGGTGCTCAAAATTAGCGCGAGAGTCTATATTAGTACCGCCAACATGACTACTCATTAATGGTTAGCAAGTATGAATTGATAACAATGAGTTCTCTAAAATGAGTCATCCTTGTTATTAACCCTCCTATTCAACCCTTTCCATTTATCGTCGTGTTATTGTCTGGACATCACTTTCATCAAGCTTAAGTTCACTCATTAAGAGAACGACTGAAAATAAGGAAATATCAGTGCAGATCCCAAATAATTCCTTGCTGCGAAGCTCTGTCGATGATGCATACTTCAAAGACACCTATTCCATAACCATCGCCAATCGTAATCAAACCGCCTTTGATGTTTATGCAAAAGTTGCTCAGACAACCCCTGCGTGGGTCATCCGATTAATGGCATTACGTAATTGGATCGTCTCTAAAATGGGGCTAAAACATTTAGGGCAGATGAATGACTTTTCGCACGACTTAAAAAGCGAAGACGTTAACCCGGGAGACACCATCGGCATTTTTAACGTAGTTGCTAATTTGGATAATGAGATTGTTCTAGAAGATTGTGATAAGCATTTAGATGTTCGGTTGTCTTTTTTAATTGAACCTTACGGTGAAGAATTAAAGGTTCACGCGACCACCGTTGTCCATGTGCATAATTGGTTTGGCAAGGTTTACATGTTTTTCGTCGCGCCAGTCCATCGGATTATCGTCCCGAGTTCATTGAAGGGTTTAAGTCACTAGGGCATGTTAATCTTGCATTTAGGTCTCTCGACTTCTTGAGCGCAGGCCAACTATTGTCTACAATGGCGCACAATTTCTTAATTATAGATGACGTATATGACTGACACTACATCACGCCCAGACCTACCCGATCACCTTGCAGGCAACCCTCGTAGCCCGCACCATATTGCAGAGTGTTTTGAACACAGAATTGGTATTAAGCTTAACGGTAAAGAGCGTTTCGATGTTGAAGAGTATTGCATCAGTGAAAATTGGGTGAAGATCCCTTCTCCAAAAGCGTTAGACCGCAATGGCCAAGCAATCCTTATCAAATTAAAAGGCACAGTTGAAGCTTTTTACATTGACTAGTTGAAAGACATTTCGAACCTAAAAAGAGCCCTAACAAGGGCTCTTTTTTATGTCATTCAGTAAAGGCTTAGGGTTACATCACCATGACTTGAATTGCGTTGATCAATTCATAGAGTTTTTTCTCACCAACATCGGTAAATGTCCACGCAAACACCAATACGTTCACAACAACAGTTAACCAAAAACCATAAGCAAAATTCACGTTATTGCTTTTATGGCGAAGTAAAGACTGAGCCAACGCCGCCCCTGGCCAGCCGCCACTAACCGCGAAGAGGTGTAATATCGGTTCTGGTATTCGGGTACTGTGTTCAATCGTAGCCGATCGCTCATATAGATAGAGAAGATAGGTAGTAGCGCTAAAAAACGCATAATAGAGTAATGAAATTAAGGGGTAGTTGAGCAACCAAACAGCGGAACATAGTACCGTGGTAAACCAGACAGTAACGGCTAATGAGAAACCAAATATAAGTGGCCGCTCGATTTCCTTGGCAATGAATGCTCCGTGTGCATCTTTAGTTAAGGTAAAATGTACCCGCTCATTGATACGGGGTCGCTGGCTATGCCCTGATAAATCAGAAACATGAAATAGTATACGTGGCGCTTGTTTATCGACCGATATAAAGCCATATCCTTTTATATCGTTCCACTCTGAGATCGTTCCTACAATCGACATAATCCTTTCCTTACAAGTGCTTATCATCACACTTGCCCTTGCCTAAACCATTGACGATTTCAATATCCACGTAGTGCATTCTTCGATGCCTATTAATTGTGGTTATATATTGAACACCAAATAGCTTAGATGTCATACGCAACAATTAGCAAGAACTAGATCACATATAATAAATAAAACACTCCTGACAGGTTCTGACATTCTCGTGCCTTATGATTATTTCGAACGCAGCGAAACGACAAGTCACGTTGCTAAAACGAAAAATCAACTGAAATAAATAAGGACATAACATGTGTCAAGTAATTGAAATGGTAAGCTTTAATCTTCTATCTACTTCTAGTGAACAAGAATTCATTCAAGCTTCAGAAAAGAGCCAAGCTTTTGTTTCTTCTTTACCTGGTTTTTTATATCGTTCACTCAGTCACAATGAAGAAAGTGGTCACTGGACTGACACGGTTTATTGGAAATCAATGGAAGAAGCAAAATCTGCTGGAGAGCAGTTTATGAATTGCCCTGATTGTCAGCCTCTTATGTCACTGATTGACCCTGAATCAGTAGATATGAAGCACCAAGTGATTAAAATGAGTTCATGCCAGGGGTAGGCAGTTAGAGAATAACAATGAATAGGGATGAAAATGAGTAAATCAGAACGATTATTTGAACTACTGACTCTACTACGCTCTAAACGCTTCGCAACCACTGCCGCGGAGCTCGCAGAGACGATGGAAGTCAGTGAACGTACCATTTATCGTGATATTCAATCCCTAATCAGCTCCGGTGTCCCCATACATGGAGAGGCGGGGGTCGGTTATGTACTGCAAGCTGGCTCTCACCTACCACCGCTTATGTTTACAGAAAAAGAGATGATAGCACTTGAACTTGGTATGAGGATGGTCAGAGCGTGGTCAGATGAAGAGCTCGCCAATGCGTCTCGCAGCGCATCGACCAAAATCATGTCTGTGCTACCCGATAAGCTCAAAAAACAAGTCGAAGAATTTCCTATACTAGTACCCGATTATCATATTCAATCGGACACAGCCAAACGTGGTCAACTACTGCGACACGCAACCGATGAACGCCATAAAGTATCGATGCTATATACCGCAGAGAATGGCTCTAAAACTGAACGTATCTTACAGCCACTGGGACAGATATTTTGGGGAAAGAACTGGACGCTCGTCGCTTGGTGTGAACTTAGAGATGATTATCGACATTTTCGTTTGGATAGAATTGAATCTTTAGCTGTATTAGAAGAGGGATTTGAAACCAGTGATTCCAAATCCCTTACTCACTATATTGCTCAATATTCACCGCCAGATTAACCTTACTTTAACGGTAATGGATATAGTCTAATTTGAACATTGTAAGCATCGTTATTTATATCAAATAGTACATTTACAAAGTCATTAATGTTGAAGATCCATGTTTCTTCTGTATAAGTTCGGCAATGTAATGTTTCCATTTCAGCTGACTCGACACTACACGCCAGAGCTTCTAGTTCATCGTCAGTTGCCTTACTACAATCGTAGACTGTCCCGTTGTATTCTATGTCACCTAAATCGTAATCATCCACAATTGAGCAGCAAAACTCCGTACCCTCACAAACATTAACAGCACCATCTAAACAATAATCACCGTCATCCCAATAACAGACTTCGCCTATAAAGCTGAATAATCCTGTAATATTGGTCGCCCCTTTTACGCCTTTGCCTTTCGTCGTGTCTTCCCAACGATTCAGTTCACAGCCACCTTCATCACAGGTTGCAGGGATCAATGCACCCTCATTATCAATAACACCGAGTAGCCAAACCTCATCACTATCACTGTCATTCCCCATAATTGGAATTTCGCGACCTTCTATTGAGAAATCGGGTCCTCCATCATCGGTTGGTTTTCCTAACACTCGCGCATATACCGCGTAACCATCTCGATCTTCGGGTATTCTAACAATAGCATGATCGTTTCCAGTGTAACCGGTACAGCTATCCGTGACTTGTAGTGTTGTTGAATCTAAATCAGGATCGGTTCCACCCGATTTTTTACCCGGGCCTTTTGCTCCCGATTCCATCAATATTTGAATAGAGTCACTACCACGAGGCATATTCACCACATTTCCGTAACTACAGGTGTACTCAACCCCTGCTTCTACTGGACACTCCCCTGGTAAAAACTTATCACCTACAGCCCATGTAGGTGTAACTTCATCATCAAGGTTCAGGTCCGTTACTGACGTCACCTCAATCTCGGTTTCACAATTGTGATCGTCTTTTTTCCCATGAAGCATCAAATTGAAATGCTCTCCACTTGGAAACCCATTACCCAAGTATGTACCATCACTTTTAACAGGCTTTCCCGCAATGCTCTGCCCTGCTACAAGCAAGAATATTAAAGGAAATATCCACACTAATCTTGCGCTACGCATACTGCCCCCTATTACGCTTTTGCGACTACCAAAATGAGTATAGGCACGTAGCACCTAGGCATTAGATTAAGATTCTCGGGAAAGAAGAGACTTAGACCGATTCGTCACAAGCGCATTTTATGGTACGCCTAATGCTAAAAAGCAACACATGGCACTTCATCTAGTTGCCATGCACTTCTATTTGGAACTATATTTTTATACATCAGTTCCAACCCGCCAAAAAAGAACCAAAAAATCACTAAATTCTGACAAAAGCATTTCAAACTGTTTCTGCGCACTCAATTCCAATATACAAATCATTGCAGTATAGATAACATCGCCCCCCACAAAAATACCATTCGGTATAAATATAATTAAGTAGTGGGTTGTAAATGAAAAAGTCAGTATTCATGAGTTTATTTTTGGTTCCTTGTAGCATTAATGAAATGACCGCATTTGATACACGAAGTGTTGGTATGGGGGGGCAGGTGTTGCTTCCGCTAACTTTCTTACATCTAGCTTCCACAACCCGGCTCTAGCAGCAAAGGATCAACAAGATCATGGGTTTGGTTTTATCCTACCGATGGTGGGCGCGCGCGTTCATGATGGCGATGACACCATTGATAAACTTGATAGCTTTATCGATTTAGATGACAAACTACAACTCAACCCAAGCGATCAACAATTACTTCAAGAATGGCGACAAGCTATGCGCTCTTTGGACAAAGGGGTGGTTAATGTTGAAGCTAACGTTGGTATGGCCGTTGCTATTCCAAACAGTGTGTTAAGTACGAATTTCTTCACTAAAGGCCAAGTCTCTGTTGTTTCGGCTATCATGGTAGATCAACGTGACTTGGCGGCAGCTGACCCAACGCAAGATGAGCTCTTTTCAAGCGCTCAGTCTGCAGGAGGAGCAGTCTTGGATATTGGTTTGACTTTCGCTAGAGAAATACAATGGGGAGAGCATGCGTTTCTTCTAGGGTTCTCACCAAAGTTTCAGCAGATCTATGCACTGAATTACGTTGAATCATTAAGCGATATGGAAGATAGTTCATTTGAGTGGGATGAAGATTATACTGAAAAATCCGGATTCAACATGGATTTCGGATTGTCTTATGATCTAACAGATAAAACTAACATTGGTTTTACTGCTCGTAACCTAATTAGTCATGAACTAAGTACGAACGAACTCTATGGCCAATCGGCAACTTTCCTCGTTGAACCCGAGTATGTACTAGGGATTAATTACGATCGAAACTGGGTTCGGCTTGCTGCAGATTTTGATCTAAATAGTAAGCAATATTTGAAAGAGTTTGATTATAAAACTCAGTACGCTCGTTTTGGTGCTGAGCTTGATGCTTGGGGTTGGGCTCAGTTTCGAACCGGCTACATGCATAGCTTGACTGATCACGCTGATGACCTAATTTCGGTAGGGCTTGGCTTTAGACCATGGGGAGTACTTGGTCTTGATATCGCAGCACAAGCAGGAAGTGACAATAATTACGGTGTTTCTGCTCAGTTAGCATTCACCTATTAGTTAATAAATATAGAACTAGCGCCGAATGTAGTTAAGTGAACATTTGGCGCTCTTAAATTCAGGCTCTTTTCTAACTTAAAAGTATATTTTTAAGTTGATGCAATGAGTTCACCGTATAATGTGGCTTAAGTTCTTTAGGAGCAAGGTTATCTGAGGTGTTTAGCCAACAGGTTTCAATACCAAAGTTCAAACCACCTAAGATATCCGAATCAGGGTTATCACCCACCATAAGAACCTTAGATTTACATGGATTCCCCATACGCTCTAATGCATGGGAAAAAATACCCAAATCAGGCTTAGCGATACCCACTTCTTCAGAGATCACTACATGTTCAAAATAATCGGTCATTCCCGTACGCTCTAACCGTATCGCTTGAAGCTCGGTAAAACCGTTGGTAATGATACCCATACGAGCCTTTCCAGACAGCGCTTCCATAAGCTCTTTTGCCCCTGGTAGCAAAGTACAAATATCTGCCATCGCCTCTAGAAATGCAGAATTAAGCTCAGCTGTTGTTGTGTTGAGTTTTTCAGCCCAAGATTCAAAGCGAGTATGCTTTAACTGATGTGCGGTAATATCACCGTTTTGATAATCAACCCAAAGTGGTTTATTTACCTCTTGATAAACAGCGTAATCTTGCTCGGTAAAATCCACTCCCTTACGCGAAAACATCAGCTGCATCCCTTTAAAAGCATCAAAATGAAACAGGGTCTCGTCAGCGTCAAATAATATCCAATCGTACTTCATGGTTACTCCTACTCTTAATCTGAACGCAGTGTAATCATTTTCTATTCTGGTGTAATCAAACTTTTGTGGGGTCTTCCACACAGTTTTTACTTTAGTCTTTTCTTAATCATGCACTTATTGATGCCTTCCTCAATATTGAGAATTGTAAATCTCTCAACTACTCCCTAAACTTTTAGATTGGAGGAGATCAAATCCTAAGCCGTTATAAGAGGTGCCTCAATTGAAACACGACTCACCACAAAGAGAAGCAACCAAACTAGTTAAACACGCTTACTTTCCTCTTGAGTTTTTTGACGAACTCTCTCAAGCAAAAACCTTAGGGGATATTCTTCATAGCACCTCTTATTGGATTAAAGAGATCTTCCAATCTGACCGAGTGAGCGTGGCGTTAAAGCAAGACACTCAATTTTTGTCTCTCTTTGCACTAAGTGGAAACGAAGCCATTCCCCTTGAGCGCCCAATCCCAATAGACAACACTTTAGTTGGCCAAGTATTTATCGACGAAAAACTCGCGATTTGCAATGATACTAGTAACGAGTCTTTATTGGACTGCCAATGGCTATCCGAAGGAGGCTTGCTTTCTTGCATGGATGCGCCGTTAATTAGTGACGGCAAGTGTTTTGGCACTATTAACATAGGACACCACGATAAAGACCACTTCAATGAACAAGACGCTCGAGTGCTATCTAGCCTAGTAAGTTGGATAGCCGCTCAGATCCGCGTACAAAAGCAGATGATTGAAATGGAGAACTTGGCGAATATTGATCCCTTAACCGGAGTTCTAAACCGTCGTGCTTTCATTGAAGCAACGCAGCTTATCAATAGCAAACCAAGAGCGTTTGATAAAAATCATGCCTTGCTCATCATCGATATAGACCTCTTCAAAGATCTAAATGATCAACATGGTCACTTGGCGGGTGACGAGGTTCTCATCGCACTGTCTAAACGAATCCAAAACATCAAGCGAAAACAAGACTTGTTCGCCAGAATCGGCGGAGAAGAATTTGTTTTACTGCTTAGTGATACCACACTCAATGACGCTATAGCATTAGCCGAAAAGCACCGAGCTGCCATTGAAAAAATGATTGTCCAATTCAATAATAAAGAGCTCACAAGTACCGTAAGCATTGGAATTTCAGCCCCAAAAGAGACTGACAATCGCTTTCAAGATGTGATGTCTAGAGCCGATGCTGCACTCTATAAAGCAAAGAACTTAGGTCGAAATCAAGTTTGTTGCTGGGACGACGAAATGTTATAGCAAAAATAAAATCGTTGCAGGGATGACTAATAGCGAGACTAAAAAACTGATTAACCAAGTGGTATTGGCTAGACTTTTATCAAGATCATAAAGCACAGAAGGTAACACTGACATAAACGCAGTAGGCATCACTGCGAGCAGTAAGCAAACTCGAGCAAGATCACCTTGATAAGCTCCCCAAAGATCCAATACAGAGAGCAGTATTGCTACTATCAAAATAGCGCCGAAGGAACGTAGTACAGCAGCGCTAACACCAAGTTTGCACCACTTTTTACCACCACTCACATTGAACGTCATGCCTACTGCAGTGATCATAAGAAAGCTGCTTAACGGCACGGTTACTTTGAGAAAGTCAGCAAAGTTCTGTGGACGAGGTAGTTCAAACTGATTTAATAAGACACCCGCTACCACTGCACACAGAGCCACGATGAAAACAGGATCATTCCAGAACGGCTTTCTACTTGAAACGCTTTGATTTTTTGAATGATTTAGAGCTCTTGTATAAGGGAATGTCCACCCGAAATAGATAAGCTCTTCACACAGTTTAAACAGCGCTAATAGCGCAATGCCATTCTCACCGATAGTCACAAATACAATTAGATTCCCTAGCGCACCTAGGTTATAAAATGCGGTAACGGGCAGTAGTGCACCAAACTGATGATCGTTTAGTTGAAAATATCGACGGCAGATAAACCCCACCACAATACCAACACCAATTACCGCCACGCCAATGAAAGGCAGGTAAATCAGCTGTGCAGTAATGCTTGGTAGCTGCCAGAGTGAACTTAATACACTGAATGGTATAAGAAAATAGAGCGAAAATTTTGAAAGAAGAATACTCGTCGATTGGCTAAGCGTAGGTTTACCTTTTTGAAAAGCCAGCCCCAATAAAAAACCAACAACGACAATAACTAAGGCCCAAGCAATACCCATAACTGCGACAACATCTCATGCGAGGGTAAGCACCTACTCTAGCCTAACAAAGGCGGATCGCTTACCCTATTTCACCAAACTGACAACGACAATAATTTTTCATTATTAGCGTTATACGACAACCACCTTCACACCAGCCGTCTCAAACTTCTGCTTTTGCTCTGATGAAATGCCTGCATCAATAACCAAAGTGTTGATGCGCGAGATATCGAGTACCTTGTTGAAACCAATGCGACCAAGTTTTGATGAATCCACTACCGCAATGACTTTCTGCACACACTTCGCCATAACATCAGTGATGGCAAATCCTTCATTGAACGTTGTGATGCCTTTGTCTGGGTCAATGCCATCAGCACCAACAAACAGTACATCCGCCTGAACACCCTCTAAACACTGAGCGGCTTGATATCCGTGAAGTGATTTTGTTTTAGCTCGGTAGGTACCCCCAACGATGACCAACGTTGTATCTTGAGCTTCCATCAAAGCAGATGATGCAGCCAAATTATTAGTAATAATGGTATAGCCACCTTCACTCGCTAATTGCTCGGCCACCAAGTGAGTGGTGCTTCCGCTATCCATAATGATGGAATCCCCCTTTGAAACCAGACCCGCCGCCGCTTGGGCAATTTTGCTCTTAGAGTCTTTATTCATATCGTAGCGACTATCTAGCTGAACCTCATCATCTTTTTGGGTTAAAGGGAGTGAGTTCATCGATTGAGCTCCACCAAAGAATCGCTTCAGCTTACCTTGCTTCTCAAGACTTTTTAAATCCGCCCGCAGTGTCACTTCAGACGTACTAAATAACGTCGACAGCTCTTTAACTGAGACCTGTTCTTGCCTCTTAAGCAGCTCTAGGATTTTTTCTTTACGCTTTAATGGATTCATTTACCAACCTTACAAACTCAATCATCAAACTTTCGTTTAATTTCGATCTCAAACGATTACAGTTCACTTCAACATGACCTGAAGCAAACTGCAACCTTATTAGGCAAATTCTAACTTTTTAATGACTTAAGTCGTCATCATTTTGTAATGTTACCGTCTAAGTCCCATAGATCTTCCCAGCCTTTTGAACTTTGCCATAAAAATACCTGGCCTTTGATTAATCGATTATCTGCGTCTATTTTCGAAATATCTCGCATCTCCTGAACGGTAAGCGGATTTTCAGTGACACATCTTAAATTCGAAACGTATTCACTCTCTTTAACAGAGAAAGGGATGGGTACATGACCTCGTTGGACCGCCCACTTCAAACAAACAATCGCAGGATGAACGCCCAAACGCTGCGCAGCCCTTACAATCACAGGGTGTTCAGTATCAACCAGATCATTCTCAGTTTTATCACGATCAGGTCTTGATGGAGAGCCAATCGGGCAAAAGCCAACCGGTACTACTTGATTTTCCGTTAGGTAGTCATAAAGATCTTGCTGCTGAAACAGAGGATGACACTCCATCTCGTTTACAGAAGGTAGAATACGAGCATCACGCATTAACAATTCCATTTTAGGAATAGTCATATTTGAAGTGCCAATCGCTTTCACTAGCCCCATATCAACAAGCTGCTCTAACTGGCGCCAAGTGTTCATAAAATCTTCATGAATATAAGGCTTGGCATCCGGACTTCGAGAATCAACATCACAGCCGATTGGATGAAAATTTGGGAACGGCCAGTGCACAAGGTAAAGGTCAAGGTAATCGACTTGTAAATCCGCTAACGTTTTCTTACAGGCATTGATGACATCATCATGCTGATCATTCCAAACTTTAGAGGTTACAAAGAAGGCTTCTCGCGGCAGTTTTAAATCCGCCATTGCGTCACTTAGCACCTTACCAATTTGATCTTCGTTACCGTAGATAGAGGCACAATCTAAAAATCGGTAACCCGCCTTTAAAGCGCCTAATACCGCTTCAGAGACTTCTTCAGGGCCAAATCGATCAGACCCAAATGTGCCCAAACCTATCGCGGGCATAATAGCGCCAGTACGAAGTGTTTTTGTCGGAATTTTATTGATATCGACTGCGTGCTCAAGTGTAGATAAAGACATTGTATTTCTCCCTATGCCCCCTTTGCCTTAACAAAGGGGGAAAATCCATTTAGTAAAGTACGGCTTGTGCCTTGTCACTATCGATATTGTCTTGTGTTACGTACACAACACCCGTATCAATAAACGACTCTGGCTTTTTACCATTTAGAAGTTCAGCAACGGTAACTACACCCATAAAGCCCATGCCATAAGAGGACTGAACGATTGCACCATCAAGTACACCATCACGAATGAATTTTTGAATGTCGGCATTGCCATCAAACGCTACCGCAACGATTTTTCCTGCGTAACCACGCTGTTCAATTGCACGAGCCATACCTACCGCTGTTGGTTCATTAGAGCCAAAGATACCGACAAGGTCTTCATTGGACGCCAATACATCAACCGTTTGGTTTAGCGCTGTCACCATATCTGCATTTGAATAGAACGGGCCAACAACCTCATAGCCTGCGGCTTCAATTGTCTCTTGGAAGCCACCGTCACGGTCAATGGCAGAGCCTGAACCTGCGGTATAGCTCATCATCGCCACTTTACCTTTCTTCCCATCAAGCGCTTTAATCATCTTCAAAGCCGCCAGTTTTCCGGCCGCGCGATTATCGGTAGATAGAAAAGCTTGGTGGTATTTGTCATCATCGTTTAGGCCTGAATCAATCAAAGCAACAGGTACACCACGTTCCCAAGCCGCTTTTAGAGCAGGTACTAACGCATTTGGATCCGTCGGTGCGATAACCATACCCGCTACACCACGGTTTAGTGCGTTTTGAATCATATTCACTTGTTCATCAACCGCGGTCTCCGCTGCTGGCCCTTGGAATGTGATGTTATAGCCATCCAGTCCATTGGCAGCATCTACCGAACCGCCCTTCACGTTTTGCCAGAAGTTTGAGTTTTCTGTTTTAACAACAACTGCAATTTCCTTTTGAGCGGCCGTCGCATCGGCAGACACACCAGCAAAAGTGAATGCAAGTCCCATAGCAGCAAGCGTAGCTAATTTGTTAACTTTCATATTATCTCCATCCTTTTTGGATTTTTTTGTAGTATTTTTTGTAGAGTGTTTAACAGTCGTTGTTCGGTGCATACGATATTGATCATATGCAACAGTAGCGATAATCACGCCCCCAATGACTATTTGTTGAACGAAGAAACTCACTCCGTTCATGTTCAGACCGTTGCGTAATACGCCAATAATGAAAGAGCCGATAACAGCACCAGTTACGGTTCCAACGCCTCCCATTAATGATGTACCCCCCACAACAGCTGATGCGATTGCGTCTAACTCCGCCATAACAGAACCATTCGGTTGTGCTGTGACAAGTCGACTAGCAATAATGACGCCTGCAACTCCGGCAAGCATGCCTGATGCCATATAAGCAGCAGTTTTAACTTTTTGAGTATCAATACCCGATAAGCGAGCAGCTTCTTCATTCGAACCTATTGCATACAGGTAGCGACCTAGACGCATTTTGGTTAGCAAGAATGAAAACGCAGCAACAACTAACAGCATGACGATAACTGGGTATGGAATGCCCGCAAACTTCACAATAGGAAAGCCCGTTGGTCCAATTTCAGCGACTCTAAAGAGTGCACCATTGCCTAAGTAAGAAAATGATTCAGGCATTCCAGAAACTGGCGCTGCATTGGTGATGTACAGTGCGACACCACGAGCAATCATCATCATCCCTAGAGTGGCAATAAAAGGAGGAAGGCGAAGCTTTGAGACACATAGCCCGTTCAGTAGGCCACAAAATGCCCCTGTTGCCACACCCACAGCCATACCAAGTGGCACAGGTAGCCCTGCATTAACCGCTATACCCGCGGTCACGCCAGAAAGCGCCATCACAGAACCAATCGATAAATCTATACCGCCGGTTAAAATCGTTAACATGACACCAATACCAATGATGGTGATGGTCGAGGTTTGTAGGCCAACTGTCATGATGTTATTCATCGTTAGAAAGTGTGGGCTTGAAAAAGAGAAGGCGATGATCAGTGCGAGCAATCCCCCCACCGAAGCCAGTTTCTGTAGCAAAGCTTTATGTTGTTCGCTCATTAGATAGCCTCCTCAAGTAAAGGGAACATATTTTTCACTCCTGTTGCGTACTGCATAATTTCCTCCTGAGACGTATCAGCGGTATTTAGCATCGCTGTCATCTCTCCTTCCTTCATTACAATGACTCTATCGGACATGCCCAATACTTCTGGTAGCTCCGACGAAATCATAATGACGCCGACTCCTTGGCAAGCTAGTTCATCCAACAGTTCATAAATTGCGTACTTCGCACCAACATCAATCCCGCGTGTGGGTTCATCAAAAATCATCACTTTGGCGTCTCTAAACAACCACTTTCCGATCACCACCTTTTGCTGGTTACCACCCGAAAGATTGCCAACAATCTGTTCAACCGTTGGGGTTTTTATCGCCATCTTATCGATATATTGCTTTGCGGCTTCCGTTTCAGATTTCGTTGAAATAATGCCTAAACGACTGCTCACTTTATCCATTGACGCCATGGTCGTATTTTCACGAATCGACATTTTTACTGCGACGCCATTGAGCTTTCTATCTTCAGAGAGATAAGCCACCCCCGCTTTTATTGCATCCGATGGGGTCTTAATTGTCTTTTTCTCACCGTGAACAAAAAGCTCACCATCCGACAGGCGGTCAGCTCCAAACAGTGCTCTTGCAAGCTCTGTTCTTTTCGCTCCGACAAGCCCTGTTATTGCGAGGATTTCACCTTTACGTAAATCGAAATTAAGTGGCTTAAATACCCCAAAGCGAGTGACATTCATTGCCGATAGAATCATCTCATCGGTCACAGCAGCTTTCTTTTCTGGAAAATGATTATCAAGGGTTCGACCCACCATTTTGGCAATGATGTCGTCCATAGAGATCTCATTAAACCTGTGATTAGAGACATATTGACCATCACGAAAGATAGTGATGTGATCACAGATACGCTTAAGTTCATCCATTCGGTGAGAGATATAAACGATCGCCACACCGCGAGATTTTAGCTTCTCAACCAACACAAATAGCGCGTCTATCTCTTTATCCGTTAACGCTGACGTTGGCTCATCCATAATGAGGATCTCGACATCAAAACTGAGTGACTTTGCAATTTCGACCATTTGCTGCTTCGCCACAGATAACGTGTTTACGATGTCCGTAGGTTTGACATCAATATCAAACATATCAAGCAATTTACTCGCCTCATGACGCATGGTTTTATAGTCTACTAATCCATGCTTAAGAGGCTCTCGTGCAAAAAAGATATTTTCAGCCACCGACAAGTGAGGTATTAAATTAAGCTCTTGAAATATCATTGATATTCCTGCTTTTTGTGCGTCTAACACTGAGCTATATTCAATACTATTTCCTTGATAAGTGATATGCCCTTCATCGGCTTTATGTACACCAATCAGTACTTTCATCAGAGTAGATTTACCCGCTCCGTTCTCACCCATTAAGGCATGAACTTCTCCAGCACGAAGCTGAAAATTGACATCTTTTAGAGCTTGCACGCCCGTAAATGCCTTAGAGATTCCACTCATTGTTAATATTGGACTACACATAACTATTCCTTAGTTTGTCGGAGTCACACCTTTCTTGAGAATAAGGTTCCCGTACTTTCTGGTCGTACCCGTTACTACCACACAACTTGCATTTTTTGCTCGCTCATAAAACGCAAATCGCTCAATAAATGAAATCTCAGTACCAGTAGGCAGGCTTTGGGTATATTCATCTATAAGACCTTCCGGATGAACATCATCACCAACGGTTTGCATCATTACCGCTTTATCAACCACATACTGATCCAGTTCGATAAGATCTGTGATTGCGTCAGCTAATGCTGATACTTCGCAGCCTCTGGCTTGCAGAACATTGTTATTAAATGAATGTGCAGGAAAATGAATATCCGACAAGATAACTTCATCTCCGTGGCCCATTTTGGCCAGTATGTATAAGAGCTCAGGCTCTATAATTGGATTAACTGTTTTAAGCATCCTAATTGCTCCTTATAGACGTCCCGCACTGCCACAAATATCAATTTTTTGTCTAATCACTTGTGCCATCGATTTTTTAGCTTCGATGTTATAAACCCTTGGGTCATTTACATTGGGGTCGTTTTCAAACACCGCTTTAAGGGTATTGGCGTAGGCTATTTTCAATTCCGTCGCGACATTGACTTTGGTAATCCCCATCGACACGCAACGAGAAACATCATCGGCCGACACGCCTGACGCACCATGAAGTACCAATGGAATTGACACGACTTTTGCGATTGCAGCTAACCGTTCGAAATCCAATTTTGGTTCACTTTTATAAAGCCCATGAGCAGTACCAATTGCGACAGCCAATGAATCGATACCCGTCTTGCTAGCAAATTCCATCGCTTGCATTGGATCGGTATAAGGCTCATCTACCGATTCAATAATGAGGTCATCTTCCTGACCAACTAATTGCCCTAGCTCCGCCTCAACGCTACAGCCGTAACGATGGCATAACTCAACAACTCGCTTAGTGATAGAAATATTATTAACGAAAGATTCATGTGATCCATCAATCATTACTGAACGAATTCCAGCGCGAATCTTTGTGTCTATGTCATCTATGCTAGTGTGGTGATCAAGATGCAATGCGACCTGCATATCCCTATCCCTTGCAGCTGCACTGACCAAAGCAACTAACTCCGCTGTCCCTGCGTATTGATAAGTGGAGGGGGTACCCGCTAAGATGACAGGAGAGCTCATCTCTTTGGCTGTATCCAAAACGCAATGAACCGATTCAAGGTTATGAATATTGAAAGCAGGGACCGCATAAGCATGTTTTTGAGCATGTTCTAATAAGAACTTTGTGTGTGTAAGGCTCATTATTGTTGGCTCCAATCTAGTAAGATTTTTCCTGATGGGCTTTGACCCTGAAGTTCACTCACTCTTTCCACAAAATTGTTTGGACTGTATAAGCCATCTATTAAAGCGTCAGTTTTAATTAAACCACATGAGAAAAGACTTTCAGCCAGCTCCCACTCTTTACCCGGATAAGGCGCTGAATAGTTCATCCAACTGCCGAATAGCTTCAGTTCTTTACGAAGTATTTGACCAAACTCTTGATGAGACATTGTAAGGTCAGCATGTAACGTACCTATAAGAGCAATAGTCGCTTTTGGTTTGGCTATGCTTATGCACAGTTTTACCGTTTGTGGATTACCGGCCGTCTCTAATAACAGCTGAGGTCCATGGGGCGTATCTATATTATTGGCTAATGCCATTCCCTCTTCTGTACTCGAGTTAATAACAAAGTCAGCCCCCATCGACATCGCTTTTTCTAACTTAGATTGATCAATGTCGATAGCAGTAACACTAACTGCACCCAGTGCTTTTGCTGCTTGTACTGCTAGTAGACCAATCGTACCAACGCCAACGATAACTACGTTTTTCCCTTCACATCCATCAGCCATCAAAATTGGATGAAGGCTAACGGTTAACGGCTCAAAAAATGCGGCATCTTTAGATGTCACTTCATCTACCAGCTTAAAGCAGCACTTGCTTGGAACCTTTACATACTGAGCGTTTCCGCCTTGAATACGCGAACCAATAAAGCTGTAATTTGGACATAAACTGTAGTTGCCTTCATTACACTGTTCACATTCACCACAAGGAATAAGCGGGGCACACGCTATGCGATCTCCAACTTTTAGATCAGCGACTCCTTTTCCTATTTCTATAATCTCCCCCGAGAATTCATGCCCTAGAACGATGGGATAAAAATGAGCCCCATCATAAAAAATACGTGGAAGATCTGATCCACATAATCCAGAGAAGTGCACCTTCACAATTACCGAATTGTCTTCAACTTCCGGCTGTGCGATGTGGGCGACCTCAAGTTTTTTGTTTGATTTAACCGCGATACTTAGCATTCAAACGACCCTTACCCTTAACTTAGTTTCACAAATTTATTTTATCTTTCGATTTCTTACTACTTTATGTACAATACCTTTCGAAAGCCAACGTAATATTACGAAATTTAATGTTGGATCACAAAAACAATCAAATTAGTAACAAATGGATGGAATCAAAGAATGTACATTGGAATAGATTGCGGCACGCAAGGGACCAAGGCAGTCCTGTGGGATGAAGGGCACGTTTTAAATACTGCTTATACACCACATAAACTTGCACAAGACTCGACAGGAAAGAGAGAGCAAGCCCCGCAGGACTGGCTTGATGCGATGTATAACTCAATAAAGCTTGCATTTAAAGGGTTTGAAAATGGCAAGAGATCGGTAAAAGGTATCGGTATTTCTGGGCAACAACATGGATTAGTGCTACTCGATAAAAATGACCAAATCATCTGTGATGCACTGCTTTGGTGTGACACTAGGCCTGAAAATGAACTGAAAGAATTTGAAAGATTTCATAATACTGAAATAAATGAAAGACTCGGAATTCAAGTCCCCGTTGCTTTCACCATCGCAAAATTACTCTGGGTAAAGCGAATTAACCCATCCGCCTTCTCACGCATACACAAAATTATGCTGCCTCATGACTACCTTAATTACTGTTTAACAGGCCGTTATGCTATAGAGTCTGGCGATGCATCAGGAACAGGTTGGTTTAATACCCATACTAAATCAATCGATCATGAGCTACTTTCATATCTCGATTTACCAACAAGTTATCAAACACCTGAAGTGGTTTCATCAGAAGCGGTGTTCGGAACGTTAATGCCTAATATTTGTGCCCGTCTAGGATTAAGCCCAAGCGTTATTGTATCAAGTGGTGGTGGCGATAATATGATGGCAGCCATTGGTACCGGAAATGTAGACCAAGGTATGTTAACGGTTAGCTTAGGTACATCTGGAACCGCCTTCGCTCACACTCATAATCAGGTTGATAGTAGAAGATTTCCGGATCTTAATGCGTTCTGCTCCTCGACTAATGGCTATTTACCACTAGTGAGTACCATGAATGTCACTACTGCGAATAATCAAATTCTTAATTTAATGGGCAAAGGCATTTCAGATTTTGACACATTATTAGACAGCGCTCCTATTGGTTCGCAAGATCTACTCTCGCTCCCTTTTTACAATGGAGCGAGACTTCCCAATGTACCCAGTGCAAAAGGTGCATTGCTGAATATATCCGCATCAAACCTGACACAACAAAACCTAGTTAGGTCAACTGTTGAAGGGGTAACTTATAATCTTGCTCGAGGCATAGATGTGCTAAAACAGTCTGGGGTCGAATTTAACCGTGCTTGCGTTATAGGTGGTGGAGCGAACAGTAGAGTATGGCGCCAAATGATTTCTGATGTAACAAACCTTGAGCTTATTACTCCTCTATCAACAGAAGCAGCAGCTATTGGTGGTGCATTACAAGCCTATTGGGCAAAAGAGAATGATGGGTCCAATAAAATCGACATATCGACAGTCTGTGAAAAATTTGTCGAGTTTGATGAATCCAAAACAATTAGACCGAATCAAAACAATCACATTCAATACAAAGCACTTTCAACTCAATACAACCGTCTTGTCGATAACTACATAGACACTAATTTCCCGAGTTAAGTGAATCCCTTCGTTGGCGAATAGACTAGTCAATAGCGAGACAAATATTAAATAAAAACACCCAATGAATTCGCATTGGGTGTTTTTTAGGTTTTTAATTAGAATGCAGTGACTCGTTAAACAGTGTCGGCATAATTATTTATATTCTAAGCGCACTCACGAGGAACGCAGGCGAAACTATACTGTTCTAACACCTCTTGGATTTTAGAGTAAATGACTTCCATCGGCGTTGCTTTCATCTCTCCTGAGAGTACTTTTCCACACTGTACTGGTAGGTATTGGCTTAATAGGCCCAGCGGAATCTCAACATCGTCAAGGTTACTGATCATTGTATCCAATGCTTTCATAATGCGTTCATCTGCCCAGTAATAACGGATTCTATCCGACAGACTGAAACTCAGTTGAACGCGAGCATCTGAAAAAGTAGTACTGTAGTACTGCTCCCAGTAACGCTTATCATCCATCAATATTTGGCTGATAACATCTTTCGCATGGCTCTGCTTTGCAGCATCAACGAGTTCTTTCTCTATTTCAGCCAGCGCGTAAATGGCCTCTCTCATGGCAAACGTCAGCCAAGGACCCACTTTCAAAATTGCGTAGTGATCGCGTACCAACTGCTGTAGGTTTTCTTTGGTTTGATAGTCTGTTGAATGAGCTTCGTAAATGTACGGCGTTGATTCGATGAACTTTGAAAGTTCTTGAGCTTGCTCTGACTTATAGTGAATGACATTTGAGTGGTCAAATTCAACCGCGGGTTGTACAACTACACCAACAACACGGTCAAGGGCATGGTAAATACCGATCTCTTCAAAAGCTTGTTTATGCGTTTCAATGGTCATGCGCGCCGAGTCTACTTCAGTGACATGAACAGCCTTAATGGCCTCTTTTTCACCACCCGGTACAGGTACTTCCGTACCAATAACATAAGTTAGGGTCTCTTTTAACTCAGGCGATGCAGAAGCCTCTGCTACTTTGGCCAATCTTGCCGCTCTTCGAGCAACTTCCATTGGGTCAAGAGGCTCCGGATCACCAGCACATGACATCGATGTATCAAGGTGAATTTTGCTATAACCTGCTGATACATATGCATCAATCAATGCTTCAGATTTCAGCATTGCCGATTCCGCCGACTCTGATTGCCAGCAATTTGGCCCTAAGTGGTCACCGCCAAGAATAATTCGCTGTTTTGGAAAGCCAATCTTATTAGCCAACTCAAATACAAAGTCTCTGAACTGCGACGGAACCATTCCCGTATAGCCACCGAATTGATTGACCTGGTTTGACGTTGACTCAATAAGAACCTTATTGGTCGATGCCAGCTCAAATCTGAGCGCTGCTTCAATCACCCAAGGATGAGCAGAGCACACTGAACAGATTCCTACATTCCCTTTGCTACCATGAGCCTTAACGATATTTTTCATTCCACCACCTATTCCTTCAATTGATTTCGTTTATTATTGATCGAAGTGAAATGAAATGTAAATACAAACGACAAATAAAAGAAAGAAAACACAATCAAACGAAAGACCAAGAGGGGGGGTAGGAAAAAATAGAAGGAGACAACACTAGGTATGAATGCTCAATTACAGCAGGTAATAGATTAGAAAGCCTGACCAATCATAGACATGCACTGCGACAAAAAATATCACTATGAATGCAAAAAAGAGCCTTATAAATGGCTCTTTTTTTTTAATAGTTTACAATGTAAACCCTATATATATAGCAGGCCGTAGCGCATTAAGGCGCAGTATCAATCTCTACAGGTAAATAATGTATCGGTTGTAGCTTTAACCACTCTGGTAATACTGTACCAATCGAAATCGAAGACCACGTGCCAGATAGAATTCCGATAAACATTGCCGTAGCAAAACCTTCCAAAGCATTGCCCCCCATGAACCAAAGCGCAGAAACAGTAATTAACGTCGTCCCTGAAGTTACCATTGTTCTTGAAAACGTTGCGATGACGGCACTATCAGTCACCTCTGCAGTTGGTTTGTCTTGTTTCGCTACCAGTAGCTCACGAATACGATCTGCAATGATGATTGAGTCATTTAATGAATAACCCAATATTGCCAATACTGCCGCAAAGACCGTAAGGTTAAATTCCATCTGGGTTGCAGCAAAGAATCCAAGCACCAATACCACATCATGCAGCAGTGCAAGCAACGAGCCACTGGCTAATCGCCATTCAAAACGAAAGCATAAGTAAGCCAATATGGTCAACATTGAGATCATTAATGCAAGTCCGCCTTGATTCACTAGATCATCCCCTACTTGGGATCCCACCATGCTGTTACTCATGACTTCGACATTGTTTGAAACTCCACTCAGCAGTTGTTCTATATTCGGTAGTTCAACGCCTGATTGTTCAATGGAAGAATCAGGAATAGGGTAACGAATAACCCAACGTCCCTCTTCACCTGAATGCGTTACTGTCGTTAATTCGCCTAATTCCGGAGCTAATGTATCGACTAACTCTCCGTTAGTCAGACCAAGGTCAACCCTAACTTCAGTCACCATTCCTCCGGTAAAGTCGAGGCCCATATTAAGCCCTTTCATTCCAAGGGCAGCAACGGAGATCACCATTAAGAAAAGAGAAACATAACTGGTGAAGTATCGTATTTTTCGAATGTTCTTTTTAAATGGATTCACTTTCATTGTTTTCCCATTTGTCTCGATATTACTGGTTAAGTCGATATTGCTGTCTGTCTTTATGCTGCGATTAGTCATGTTTAAACCTTTACTTCACGACGAGAATCGCGACCCCAAATTAGATTGATGATAGAGCGTGAAACAAAGACACCTGTAAACATACTGGTCAATAGACCTAGACCGAGAGTTAATGCAAAACCCTGAATAGGGCCGTTACCGATAGAGTAAAGAATCACAGCAGTGATCATGGTGGTAATATTGGCGTCTAATATGGTGCTAAGCGCGCTGCTAAAACCAAGGTCGATGGATTGCGCGAATGTTCTACCTTCTGCGAGCTTATCTCGTATTCTTTCAAATATAAGCACGTTTGTGTCCACCGCCATACCTACGGTTAATACCAGTCCAGCGATTCCGGGCAGAGTAAGGACTGCACCGGGCAATAAGGCGATTAAGCCAAGTAGACAGCCGATGTTGGTGATCAGAGCCGTATTGGCAACCCAGCCCAAGCGTCGATACCACAACGCCATAAAGGTTAAGGTTAACCCCATGCCTAACGCTAACGCAGCAAATCCATTTTTGATATTTTCAGCGCCTAAAGATGCGCCGATGGTACGCTCTTCGACAATCGTCACCGGAGCGGTGAGTGAACCGGCTCTCAGCAACAAAGCCAGCTCTTGTGCTTCAGCCATCGAGCCTGCTCCTGTAATACGGAACTGACTTCCTAGCTGAGACTGAATAGTTGCGACTGAAATGACTTTTTCGCTGCGCTGAGACTCTCCTTTAGCGTTAGTGGTGTACTCGCGATACACCGTTGCCATTGGCTTGCCAATATTGGTGCGAGAGAAATCACTCATGATCTTGCCACCAGCGTGGTCAAGAGAGATGTTTACTTCTGACATCCCCATTTCGTCGATCCCTGCACGGGCATTAACGATGTGCTCACCAGTTAATACAGGGCGTTTCGCTAGCATCACAGGTTGACCGCTTTCATCTTTTAAGATCATCTCAGAACGAGTCATACCATCAGTGGTCGATTTCGCCTGATGGAAAGATAAACTCGCAGTCGCACCGATAACGTTTTTCGCTTGGGTTGGATCTTGTACACCCGGTAGCTCAATACGTATTCCGTGCTCACCCTGACGCTGTACTAATGCTTCAGTAATACCAAGCTCTTCAATACGGTCACGCATTATTTTTAAGTTTTGCTGAATCGTAATGGTTTGAAATTCAGTTCGGTTTTGCGCAGATGGAGAAACCGTTAGGTAGTCTGAGTGGTTCTTTATATCCCAACCGGAGTAATTGGTTTTAATAAATGCACTGGCACTGTTCAATGCCTGTGAAGACGACGTCGATACCTCAAAACCATCGACACCTAGCTTGGTTAGTTTTACACCCCGTAAGCGCTCTAGGCGTAATGAGTCTCTAACTTCTTCCACCATCGTATCGCGTTGCTCTTCAAACGCTTTATCAACATCAACGTTAAGCAGAAACTGGACGCCACCACGTAAATCCAAACCTAACTTAATAGGGTTAAATCCGAATTGTGTAAACCATTTTGGTGCCACTGAAAGGTAAGAGAAGCTAATGCTGTCTTGCTCACTAATCAGGTCGTCTAAAATAATGCGAGCGTTACTTTGATCGGTTTCTGAATCAAACAGCAGAGTGAAGTGATTACCCACTTGCTCTATTTGATTCACGGCAATCCCCTCTCCTTCCAAAAGATGGGTAAATTCAATGACGGAATTAGGTTGATACTCGGATGTTGAGTTCAGTGTTTCTTGTGAAAGAGACAGCTGAATAGAGGGCTGTTCACCATACCAAGTTGGAATAGCACTCAAAGCCAAAATGATGATCGTCGTGATCAATACAAGGTACTTCCACACCGGGTAATGATTGATAAGGCGAGCCGATTTCGCCTTTGGTTTGTTTCTATTTTGGGCGTTGTTTTTCATAAATAAACCGTTCCTTGACCATGAGATCAAGTTATAAAAATAGCGTCGTTAAACATCACCATCGTTAATTGATAACGGGCGAGTTCATCGAAAGAAAATTATTTATTTCTTTTTTGTAAAGAGGGGAAAACGGTTTATGAAAACTGGCTATTTAGAGCGACATAGAGGGCATTAGAATCTTTCCACCCTGAAATGCGATGTTCAGATGCGTGAGCGTCACCGACCCAAGAATCCACATTATAAAGGTTACATAGTAGACGTTTAAAATGAGGAATATGAGCAAGGTTATCAAAGAATTCACTACTCGGTTCATTCACCTCTTCAATAGAGGTCGATGATGGAGACCAGCGGTTGGAATTGATGATAGCGACAACTCTGCCACTGACATCACTCTTTGATAGAGGCTTAGGTGCTGTTGAATTAAAGTCTAGCGATAACGGTTGTTCACTCCACAAGTTAAGGTTGTAAATAACCTCACGATTTTCTAGCTTAGTATCACTTTGTATCAGGCTCGCGAAAGCTTGCGAAGGCAATAGCAGCGCAAGAATTGTTAAGCAAAATATCTTTAAAAAGTGTACAGGCATCAATTAAGTGGCATGAGTAATCAACAGGTGAACATAATAGTTATGAATAGGTTTAGCCACAACTAAAAACATCTAAAATCTTTCGAATATCTCCTTGTAACGTCCTCTATTGCGAAAAGACATAAAGCCTCCTACCGGTATTCCCTCGTTACTCTCATTAACCTAGATAAGATCTTGAGTTACGTACAAAGGTTCCGCAAACTGTTCTTAAGGAAAGAGCAGATCCCTGTTGTTTTGTACGCGTTAAACGTCACACCTCAACATTAAGACAATACGACTCAAGGAGTATTCAGTGTTAGAGAATTTCGAAACTCAGTTTATTGATTTCATACAATCCGAAATGCAGCAGGATTTAGCGCATGACTTAAACCACGTATTAAGAGTCGTAAAAACAGCAAAGGCACTGTGTCAGTCTGAAGCCGCTAAGTTAGAAGTTGTTGTTCCCGCCGCGTATTTACACGACTGCTTTTCCTTTCCCAAAAACCACCCAAATCGTTCTCAAAGCTCAACAATCGCCGCTGAAAAAGCGCTATTATTTTTAGAGCGCATTGAGTACCCAACGAAATATCATGAGGAAATTGAGCACGCTATTATTGCTCATAGTTTTAGCGCGAATATAAAGCCTAAAACAATCGAGGCTCAAATAGTGCAAGACTCAGACAGGCTAGATGCTTTGGGGGCCATAGGCATTGCACGGTGTATTCAAGTCAGTGCAAGTTTGGGGGTAAGCTTATATCACTCTGGAGATCCGTTTTGTCGTCACCGAGAGCCTAACGATAAGCTGAACACTATCGATCATTTTTATACTAAGTTGTTTCGGTTACCCGAGAGCATGCGAACACAGTCGGCAAAAGTTGAAGCCGATAAACGGGTAAACTTCATGAAGGATTATCTACAGCAGTTGGGGGTTGAAATTGGCAGCTAACACACGCTGTAAACATAAAGGGAATGCTATGAACCATGTCATGCTAAACATTTATGGGACGTTAATTCAATCCTATGATTTTGACGAACAATGCTTAGTTGATGCCCGTTTGAAAACACCAAGTTAGAGTACTATATAACTGGACAACGGACCCGAATACTTTGCGAAATCAGCGCACAGTTACCAACCTATATATACGTAGCAATAACAAATGGCGCAGTGACATCGGACATCCAACCTATGAAAATGGCTTTGAATATTTTACTTATTAGTTTTTTCGGTCTCGCTGCGGGGCTATTATCGCTATACTTTTTTCAAGATAAACTGATATACCCAGAACCAAAGCCACCGTTAGAGGTGTCATTACCTGAACATGCGTCACTCGTTAATTTGGGACTTAGTGATGGTTTCCTACTGATGCCTAAATTACGTGAGAGCCAACAAGTACCATTAATGATTTTTACTCATGGTAACGCTGAACTGGCTAGCCATTGGCTTAATAGCTTCAATACAATCATTGAAAATAATATTGCCGTTTTAATTGTCGAGTATCCTGGCTATGGCGGCTCTGTCGAAAAAACAAACTTCCGTACAATAAATAGAACTATGCTTAACGCGTTTGATTTAGTGAGTAACTTACCAGAAATAGATAAAAATAAGATTATTGCTTATGGTCGCTCTATTGGTGGAGGAGCCGCAGCTCTACTCGCCAAACAACGCCCATTATCAGCGTTATGCTTAGAGTCGACCTTTTCATCCCTTCCTAAATTAGTGTCAGATAAAGGGTTACCCGGCTTTCTAGTATCAGACCGTTACGACAATGAAGAGATCATAAAACAGTTAGATATTCCTATCTTTATTTATCACGGGGTTAACGATGCGATAATTCCCATTTCACACGCAGAATCATTGGTAAATTCAAGTGAGAATATTACTTTTTATACGGAAAATTGTGGTCATAATAATTGCCCACGTAAATGGGACGAATTGTTAGCTTTTCTTAAATTAAACGATTTAGACTAGGCGACATCGATTTACCATCACAAATCTCCCCATACTTAGATTTACTCCTTTCAGCGCGCTTTATCACTTATGGCACACTCATTTCACAGTTTACAACAAGCATATAAGGCACAATGCATAACATCCATATTACATAAAAAGGAATGTTGTAAATGGCTAGGCTAATTCTCGTTTGCGGTCCTACTGGCGCTGGTAAAACTACATATTCAATCTCCATTTGTCAGGAAATCGATGCGGTGAAATTCTCAATCGACCCATGGATGCAAACCCTCTTTGCTAAAGATATGACGTCGCTTGAATATTCATGGATGCTAGAACGTGTTGAACGTTGTTATCAGCAAATATGGGAAGTGAGTAAACAAATTCTCTCGTTGGATGGCAATGTAGTACTCGATTTAGGTTTTACAACAAAAGCACAGCGAGAAGTTTTTATTAACAAGGCTAAGAAATTGAATATCAATGCCGAAGTTCATTTCCTTAATGCGCAAGTAGAAATGCGTAAACAACGTGTAGAAAAACGAAATATCGAAAAAGATCCAAATGTCTATTCCTTTGAAGTAACAGACATGATGTTCGATTTTATGGAGCCTAGGTTTGAAGTGCCAGATGATAGCGAGCTAGAACATGGTCGCAAGATTGTCGTCTAGCGAGGCGCCGTTAACCAAGCACTAAGCACAAGGAGTGATCATGGTCATTACAGGTGAGTGTTTCTGTGGAGAGGTAAAGTACCGTATTGATGGAAAACTACACGATGCGGTGTCTTGCCACTGTTCTCGATGCCGTAAGGCATTTAGCTCTCAAGCATCGGCTTACGCAATCGTCGAGCCTAACGAGTTTCAATGGGTATCAGGTGAAGAACGGTTAACCTCGTACGTCGGAAAACATGGATTTGGTCTCCAGTTTTGTCGTACATGTGGTTCAACCCTTTGTGGGATATATGAAGGTACTGTGCATGGCGTGACGCTTGGTTGCGTAAATGGAGAGCCTGAAATAGAACTTGGTAAACACATTTATGTCGGCTCAAAAGCGTCTTGGGAAATCATTGCAGAAGGCGTTCCACAATATGATGAAGCACCACCTATAAAGACCCATTCCGAGAATAATTAGCTGATGCGACTAACAAGAGTGAATTTTAAGAATAAGTGCATTCTAGGACTGTTATTGACCGTTATCACCCTTGCTAGCCATGCTGAAACAATCGTGTTTAAACATGGCAATACTATCTTATCTGGCCAGTATCTTAAGCCGACAGATGATAAAGATACAAAAGGTGTCATTCTTTTCGTTCACGGTGATGGCGCAACCTCTTATGATGCTGAGGGGTACTATAAACTCATCTGGCAACCTCTTAGACAAAATGGGTACGCGATTTTTAGCTGGGACAAACCTGGTGTCGGTCAATCAACCGGAAACTGGCTTGAGCAATCCATGACTGAACGACAGGATGAAGTTCTTGCCGCCATAGAGGTAATTCAAGAGAAGTATGGCTTCAACGCAGACAACACGGGGCTGTTGGGTTTTAGCCAAGCTGGCTGGGTTGTCCCTACTCTTGCTGGATTGCACTCTAAGATTGGCTTCTTTATCGGTATTGGTTTCGCAACTAACTGGGTGGATCAAGGTCGATATTTCACTCGAGTGAAACATACTGTGGCTGGTGGGAATGCCAATCAAATTGAACAGGCAATTTTATCTTATAATCGCGAGATTGATTTTTTGTCTACCTCTCCATCCTATGCCGAATACGTTGACTTTGTTGGTTCACAAACAATGATCAAAGAGCGCTTTCATTTTGTGTTGGATAACGTTCAGTCAGACGCCACTCAAGATTACGAAAGGATAAAAACACCTGGGTTATTGTTATGGGGAGATGATGATCTAAATGTAAATGCCAAGAAAGAATTTGAGAGTTGGAAAACACGACAACATCCACAGATAACGGCCAAGTTAATACCAAACGCTACTCATTCAATGTTGGATTCAGAATTATTCAATACACAAGAGTTCGGCTACAAACAGTGGCTAATGTTGATGTGGTACGAACAACAAGCCCTAGCCGATACATTCATACCAACATTAGTATCTTGGTTAGAAGAACACCATAAATAAAGAAATATCTAGCAAAGTGACTCCAGCTAAAAAGAACACGTTCTTTGATGGCTCCAGTTAATGTTGGCAAATTAACCTCTAGTCTACGCCCTTTCCATCAGTACCGGTGTATTGATATTTCAAGCCTCTCATTAAGCTGAATGCAGTGAAGCTCACTACTGACAAAAAAGGCTCCCTAGTAGATAGGGAGCCTTTACTACTTACAATCAGCGTAACAACAATATTACGCCTTTTCGTTTTTACTGTGGATTAACACCCAGTGTTTGTAAAACAAGTTTAAAGTTATCTTGTCTCTCTTTAACCGCGTGAACCTCACCACTTACCGGACAAGTACTGTCAGGACAGCCTCGGTTAACAATGCCCGAAACCGCATCAATAAACGCTGTGCCTTGCAAGCCACCATCAACATACTTTTTCAGCTCTGTGTGATAGTTCCAGTGCGCATATGGGCCGCCTTCATCATTGTAAGTCTGTACTGATGATACCCAGTAGAATAGACCTGCAATCCATTTGATCTCTCTATTCTCTTCGGAGCTACAAATCAGCCCAGGGTTCGAACAGAAATCAAGATCGGAGTACAGCGGGTTTGTTGGCGGAGCTTCAACCACAACCCCATTGACTGTCGTACCGATAGTCGCAGGATCGACGTGTGAACGTCCCATGAAGTGGTTCAGCGTACCAAAGTTTTGACGACCTGTGGTTTGAATAACACCACGGCCCCACCAACCACAACCTTCCACTGTTCCGGTCGTATCGGTTCCATCCCAGATGAATTTGCCCGCTTTTTGGTCTTCGTAAACTTTACACTCATCACGCTCCCAAACCTGCTTAGACGTATCTACCGTAGTAGGTACCTCATTACAGTGACCATTGTTGGTCCAACGACCGACATTGCCATTCACGAGCAAACCTTTCTCTTCAAACACTGAGTCTGGTGCGGCAAAGATTGGCGCTGGAGCCCCGTACCATTTGGCACTGGTTAATGCGCTCACTTCCATTTTCGGGTTACGAGGACAAGAATATGGGTGGTCGACACCTGTGTTTGGATCCATACCGTAATCTGCGTATTTCTGACCTAACTGGCCACAACTTGCAGTCATAGGATAATCAACAGCAGCACCGTATTTCACTTCTGACCAGTTATTCTCATCACAAGCATTGTATCGAATAGTCTCTTGCATACTTTGAGATAAGAATGCAGCAATCGCGACTTTCGCATACAGCGCATTGGTTGCATCGTCAGCTGTTTCATCAAGTAGCCAGAATGTGTTGCCTGCTACCCCAACGTTATGCATTGAGTTCAAGCCAGCTAAGAAATCCGCCCATTTATACACAGTCGATGGAATCCACTGAGATTGAGGGGTTTCAAACAAGAACGCTTGGTTGTTCATTGCCGATTCTGCTGCCACCAACTCACTGTTTAATGAAGCATTAGTAGTTAACGGACCATTCGTTACACTTTCGCCTACATAATAAAGCGGTACTGTAGCACTTTGATAGCTTGCGATTTTGGCACTTAGATCCGCTGAATCTGTATCGAATGAAAGCGCAAAAATATTGCTGTGTGCCGCTTTACGAATGTTGCTTTCACCGGTGCTATTACCTAGGAAGTAACTCGCTGCTTGAGCGGTAGGAACCGACGATAACAGTGCTGGAGTTTTAAGATAATCCGTCACTTGTTTAACGTATTCCAACGCATAGTGCCATTGGTCAGCGGTTAACGCTGGCGATGTGCTCGACTTGCTGAAAGCAACGAAATCCGCTTTATTCGCCGATGTCGCGCTATATAACTCAAAGGTAGAAAGTAAATCTGAAGTTGCACCAGAGGCTGCATTCCAAACCGCTCTTCTGCCAGAGTGCGTATCGTAAGCAAAATCGCCAATAGTTAGTGCCCAACCAAACGTTGCCTGAGGTGCTAACGTTGAAATAACAAGGTTATGAGCTTGCGCCCAGCCTTGTACATCGTCCGTGAGTGCGTTGATTTCAGTGATATCAATTTGGCTTCCGGTTGCATCTACTGCAGCCAATAGTGCTTGTTTAACCGCAACAGTGCCTAGTGCTTGACCTTTATCAGCCGTGGCTGCATCTAACACATCGCTATTGATGATGACAGACGCTGTACCCGCCGTGTCCACCGCATTAATCAGTGAAACGAACCCATTGGTTAGCTTAGTCATATCTGAGAGATCTTGGCTGTTAGCAGTATTAACCGAAACCGTTGCCGGAACATCGATGGTTGCAGGGCTTGCGACCACAAAATGACTCGGCCAACCATTCACTTCTAGCCTAACTGGATCCATCGGGTTTGGTAATGAAAGGAGTGGCGCTGTTCCCGGTGGCGTACTATCACAATTTACGTGATGTGCCCAACTGCCATCGCTTCCTGGTACTGCTGTTGTCCACCAGTTCGCTTCATAGGCAATATTATCATTAACCATGATATCGCCATTCGTAGCGTGATCACCACGTGTCCAATTTGGGTAAACATTAAAGTCTGCACATACGCCAACACCCGGAGTCGGGTTTGGATCTGGAGTTGGGTCTGGGTCCGGTGTTGGGTCTGGGTCCGGTGTTGGATCTGGATCCGGTGTTGGGTCTGGATCCGGTGTCGGGTCTGGGTCCGGTGTTGGATCTGGATCCGGTGTTGGGTCTGGATCCGGTGTCGGGTCTGGGGCTGTGCCACTAACCAGTTTCCATGGTGAGTCCCATTCATTAGCGTAGTCGTCTGTTGGGCTTTGTCCTGCGTTAACCCACCACTTGGCTTCATAAGTTGCCCCACCTACGGTCACTTGTGTACCGCCAGAATAAGTTTGGGTAGCATCATAAGGCTCAGCAGCAAACAAATGTCCGCTTAAAACGACGCACGCCAATGTGGCGGCTATCTTGTTCATCCTAAACATAATTTCACCTTTCAGTTGATTGTTATTTTGTTCTATTCCACGTTCAAATAAGAGCGAACTACTCATTAGATTAATATTAATTAATTGTTAAAATTAAGTTAGCAGGTATGTGTGTTATTATCAGGTGAAACATCAATAATCATATGTTTATGCGGCAAACTTCACGGCAAAACAGCCTTGTTCTCACAAGTTCGTTACAGTTACAAATTAACAAGTAGTCAATGGACTCATTGTAATCTTCACTATGTGACATTGAGCGTAAACGTTAATGTTTTTTGGAAGTGGCTGTTATTCGAAAGAAGGGTTGATCGTATTTTAATGCTCACCAGATCAACATTAAACCGCGATAAGTAAGCAATATCATTACGAGGGAAAGTGGTCGCTAATGGGAGGGTCGATTAGTTAATTTGTGCTTAATTTGTGCTTAATTTGTGCCATTTATCTCTTAACAAGACAAATGGCATCAGCTCTCCGTAATCATCACTTAGCACGAGTAGGCATCAGTTTTAGATAGGAATGGATCTCGTCGTTCTTGTACTCAACCGCTGAGTAAATGCTGTTTAAACTGCTACCAACAACCAAAAACTGATATCGATTGTCACCCTTGTTGATAGACACGCTGAGCATGCCATCAAGGAGCTCCCACTGCCCTGTAGTATGTAATCGATCAAACAGCTTAAACTCATTCAAAGTGCCATCTTGTGCAAAAAGAACTTCGGTAATGTACCCCTCAGTGCAGGTTTTTATCCATGCAGACTCAATCACTTCTTCATGTGAAATATCAGCCTTACTTTCTTTCCACTTCAGGTACTCATCACGTTGTGCCCATTCAGCTTGCACATCAGCACGCTCAATCGACGGAGACGCAATGCATTCACGATGAAACAACTGTAAGTAGACTTGTTCCTTATTAATATTTTTCATGAGTTATTGCTCTCTTACTATGTATATATTGGCTAACTAGGCGCGAAGTCCCCACGCGGCATCGATAAGCTTGATCATCAACTCTTTCGATACACCGTCTTTATCCAAACTTGGTAAGTACTCAACAAAGTCGGCACCAACAAACTTAGCGCTACGTGAAAGAGTATGCACCAAGGTAATCGCCTCTCGGGCTGTTAGGCCACCAACATTTGGCGTGCCGCAAGCGCGAAAAGTAGCACCATCAAGCGCATCATAATCAAACGATAAATATATTCGGTCATAGTCTCGTTCTAGCTTCGTCATCAGATCATTAAGAACGGTAGAAAAACCGCGCTCGTCGATCTCTTGCATGCTGTGATTGGTTATCCCTAGAGATGAGATCAGTTGGTGCTCGTTAAGCATGAGATCTCTCACAGCCACATAATAGATATCATCAGCAGATAAGGTGATTTCAGTCTCGACGCTCCAATCATGATGAGGATAACGATCCATTAATAATGCGAGTGGTTTCCCGTGTAGATTACTCGCTAAACTATCATTGCAGTCAGCATGAGCGTCAACCCAAACTATCGCGACTTTCTCGTTACGATTTTTTTGATAATGCGTCAGTATGGCTTGAACGGTTCCTAACCCAATTGAATGATCACCACCAATGGTAATAGGCACTCGTCCACTCTCTAAAGTCTGCTCGATACGCGCTTGCAGCTTCTCACAATATAGAGCCAATGCTTGCTCTTTTTTGTCTTGCTCTATTAGGTTGATCACTTCAGGAGAAGCGTCAATATCACCGACGTCTTGTATATCGCGGTTCCACCTAGTATTTCGAACGTGAATCCAATCGGTCAGTCCAATCCAGCTCTGTTCATTCAGCTTTCTTAAACCGTCCACAGTATTCTCTGTTGAAGGGTGACAACCTAATAGGTTAAATGGGGCACCAATAATATCAAATTTCTTTTTCATAACATTGCCTTACCAACTCTTAGGCATTTCAATGTATGGTTTAGCTCACGCTAAGTAAACCCCTAGTTTAAGTGGTGAGAACCTTGCTATAATTCTTACCGAAATTTATATTTTTATTTGCATCGACAGGCGTCTAATGATCCCCACTTCCGCTAAATCTATTATTATTCTCGATTTCGAAACCACAGGCCTATCACCCAATATGGGGGACAGAGCCATAGAGATTGGGGCAGTAAAACTACAAGATGGTCAAGTCGTCGATAGCTTTCAACAGCTGATGAACCCAGGTTTTCGTGTCAGTAGCTTTATTGAGAACTACACTAGCATTACCAACAACATGCTGGCTCAAGCACCCAACAATGCTCAGGTGATGAATGAGTTCTGTGACTTTATTCAAGGCAGTCATTTAGTGGCACACAATGCTTCGTTTGATAAACGTTTCTTGGATGCGGAACTTGAGTTAATTGATCGCACTTACAAAGGTGAATTCGTCTGCTCTTTATTGGTAGCAAGGCGACTCATTCAGGATGCGCCTAGTCATAAATTAGGTGAGTTAGTGAAACATCGCCAGATCGAACATGATGGTGTCTTTCACCGAGCATTAGCCGACTCTGAGATGACCGCAAAGCTTTGGCTTTCAATGATAAACGATGTTGAAGCCGCTACGGGGAGTGAAGCCAGCTTCTCGCTGATGAAAACGATAAGCAAAACGAAAAAAACGGCCGTTGACGCTCTGCTACAAAAAGCCAAACGATAACCAATATTGAAACCGAGCCTAGAATCCTAAATCACGAACCTCGCACGATGAACAATAGACAATAGGCTCATTTCACTGAAAGCACTTGGAATGCCATACCTGCGTGTTACACTGCGCCCCTTAGCGGTTGAGCTATTCTATTACTGAGCGATGATTCGACTTAGTCAGCTCAATTACCTAACCTCATTTACTTATACCGAGACAGTCAATGCCATTTTCTAAATTAGGATTAAGCGATCCACTTCTACAAGCCATCAATGAACTGGGTTATGACAAACCAACCGAGATTCAACAAAAGGCAATTCCGCTTGTTCTGTCGGGCCAAAACCTGATTGCGGCAGCGCAGACCGGTACAGGTAAAACAGCAAGTTTCGTATTACCTATTTTAGAAATGCTCAGCAAAGGTGAAACGCAGCGTAAGAAACGCATTCGTGCATTGATCCTAACGCCAACTCGCGAGCTGGCTATTCAAGTGAATAAGAGCATTACCGAATATGGTAAGCACCTTAACCTTACATCAACCGCTATTTACGGTGGTGTCAGTGAAAAACCTCAAAAGCAGCTGCTTATCGATGGTATCGATGTGCTGGTTGCAACACCCGGTCGTCTTCTGGATCTTTACGGCCAACATGCGGTTCACTTTGAAGAAGTAGAAACGTTTGTTCTTGATGAAGCAGATAGAATGCTCGACATGGGTTTTATTGAAGACATCAATAAAATCATCGCTCGTCTACCTCAAAACATTCAAAATTTATTGTTTTCAGCAACGCTTTCTAATCCTGTTCGCGAACTTGCTAGAACAGCCATTGATCAGCCTGCTGAAATTTCGATTGCGAAACACAGCGCATCGAAAGACAGCATTGAACAGTGGCTAATCACTGTCGATAAAGATAAAAAGTCCGCGCTACTTAGCCACTTGATTCAAGAAAACGATTGGGATCAAGCACTGATCTTTATTGAAACGAAGAAAGGCGCAGCAAAACTTGTTTCTCAACTTGAAAAACGCGGTATTCCAGCGGAATCATTCCACAGTGGTCGTAGCCAAGAAGTACGCTCTCAACTGCTTGCGGACTTCAAAGGTGGCAACATTAAATTCCTAGTTGCAACGGGCGTGGCTGCTCGCGGTATCGATATCGAGAATCTAACCCGCGTGTTGAACTACGATATTCCATTTCCTGCTGATGAATACGTTCACCGTATCGGTCGTACCGGTCGTGCAGGCGCTAAAGGTGAGGCTATCTCGTTTGTATCTAAAGACAACTTCAAGAACCTTTGTATGATTGAGAGCCGTTTGGGTCACTTAATTGAGCGCAGAGAGATTGAAGGGTTTAAACCAAACAAAGAAGTGCCGATTTCTATTTTGAATTATGTTCCTAAGCATAAGCGTGAGCAGAGAGATTAAGCTCAGCTTATAGTCTCGGAATATAAAGAAGCAGAATCAAAAAGAGAGCGACTATTCGCTCTCTTTTACTTCCTACTGGAAAAAACATTAACTCGCCTGAGTCACACAAACTGGTGTTGTTACTGTTAATTTATGGCCACTAAATTTCAGCTTACCTGTTTCTATATCGCGTTTATAACTGACCAATGAATCAGAGTTTTGGTTTGCAGCCACACACCAACGACCATCGTCACTAATCAAAAAGTCTCTAGGGAACTCACCTTCTGTTGAGACTGAATCTAGCCATTTTGGTAGCGCCCCCTCAACTGAGAAAATTGAGATCTGATTTTGATGACGGCACGACACATATAGAAATTGACCATCTGGTGATAGTTTTATCGCTGAAGCCGCCTCACCTTTCTCTTGATCCGGTAGAAGATCAGTTTCATCAACAACAACCCATTCATCATCAATATCTTTAAGCGTTATCAGAGTCTCAGATAACTCACACACGACATACGCTGTTTGCTCAAGTGAATCGAATACCATATGCCTAGGCCCATTACCAGCGGGTATTGAAACACTTTGGACTGGCATTTTATCAAACTCTAATGTCGAGCGATCGTATTGGTAAAAGTGAATCACGTCTGAACCTAAATCAACAACCGCTAATTGATCGCGTGTAGAAAGAAACGTTACCTGATGAGCATGTGGTGATGTCTGCCTGTCAAGGTTAACACTGCTGCCTTCAACGAATAAGTCCGCCACTAACTCCTGCGGCTGACCTGTTGCATCAAGTGTTAGAACATTCACGTTTCCAGAACCATAATGTGCAACCGCAATAAATTGTTGAAGTTTATCTACCGCTAAATGGCATGGTGAATCACCTTTAAGAGCTAGACTATGAACAGAATCGTCCGTTAATGCATGAAGTTGTGGAGGTTTAGATTCACTCACTTCATTCGCTGTATACGTAGTTTGAGGAGTAGCAATAACATAGGATGGATTTTCAGTTTGAAGCGAGACTTGCTTATGCGCCAATTTACCCGTGTGCTGGTTTAACTCAACGCAAAGCATTCCTTCACTCACCTTTAAACCATCGCAATAACAACCGACATTTAAATCCATTTATTCCCTTATTTTTTATTTAGTTAGAAAATAGCTATAGCCTCAGTCTACTATAAACGCTGCCACCTGAAGGGTGAGCTAGCTTCAATAGTTAATGAAATAAAAAGGTTTTGCGATGAAATATTGAGAGTTTATGACAAATTATCTTGTCAGGGTGTCTTATGAAACTGAACGGCAGAATAGAAAAAACCCACTAAGCTTTCGCCTAGTGGGTTTTCTGTTCTTACTTGCAGCAATCCCGCTACTAATGATGCTCCATGCATCTAATCCTTGATAGTACGCTGATTCCTTCAGCACTTTCCTTATCATCGCCTTCCTAGCGGTGTCCTTGGCAATCCAGCCCGTTAGCTATCCTCGCTAACTCTCATTACTCAATCCTGAGTAGTGTCCTTCTCTATCCTTGCTGATTACTCATCCTGAATAACCATATCTTCGTCCTGAAGATGACCAATCCGTGGGTCTTTCCTGTTCCGTGTCTGCTTCCTGCTGACAACATGGTTAGAATACGCTGATGAGATAATGGGAGCAATTGACGTAGTACAAAAATCATCACGCAACAATCAATTAACATATAAAAATACACATAAAAACAATTACTTAAGAAGTATCGCTGTTATTACTGCTCATTTAAAACCCTTAACTCTTACAGCTTTGTAAGAGATCTCTCACACGAGCTACCGCAAATTAAGAAGTTTTCTACTAGAAGTTTAGAATGACCTGATGAAATAAGCACCGATTTGTCATCTATTGAAACGAAAGTCAGCAAATAACAGGGTGATAAGCCGCTGTAAGTCGATATAATGAACTTAGAATATCAAAACAATCTATTTCAATAAGGAACTCCAATGGTCTCAAAATGGTCACAACGCTTTTTTCAGATGGCTGAACTCGTCGGCTCTTGGAGTAAAGATCCCTCAACGCAAGTGGGTGCGGTCATTACCAAGAACAATAGAATTGTTTCTGTCGGGTTTAATGGCTATCCACACGGGATTTCAGACAGCGCCGATACCGACGACCGAGATATGAAGTATTTGAAAACACTGCACGCAGAAGAGAATGCGATTTTATTCGCTAAGCGGGATCTTGATGGTTGTGAAGTATGGGTAACGCACTTCCCTTGTCCTAACTGCGCAGCAAAGATCATTCAAACGGGTATCTCGGCCGTTCATTGCCCAGAGCAAACAGAAGATTTTCTCTCTCGTTGGGGAGACAAGATTAAGATAAGCCAAGATATGTTCTTACAAGCTGGCGTTAAGGTGAATTGGCTTCCGTTAGATTCGCTAAAATAGCGAAACTAAATACACTATTTATCACTCCAAACAATAAAGTCTCGTTCAAGGCACCGACCTTAAACGAGACTTTTAATTTCTGGCTTAGTAACCAAATAGCCTAGGCTAATTTTAATTGAGTAAAGATGTCGAACAATTGCTGTGACTTATACGGTTTTGGTAGATAGGCATCCATTCCCGCTTCGAAACAGCTCGCAATTTCTTCATCAAGGACACTGGCGGTAAGCGCAATAATCGGCATTTTGGTGTCGCTATTACCGACTTCCCACTCTCGAATTTTTTTCGTCGCCGTTAAGCCATCCATAACAGGCATCATGCAATCCATAAGAATCGCAGTAAACTTCTCACCTCTCGCGATTGCTTCTACGGCTTCTAATCCATTACTCGCGATGCTGTACTCCATGCCTATTTTGTCTAGGAAGAAGCTCGCTATTTTTTGATTCATCAGATTATCTTCAACCACCAAGACTCTTTTACTATTGTTGACAGGTTGAGAGGTTAAAACGGAACTCACCACTTTCTTAGCACCTGTACGCCCATCGACGCATTTAGATAGCGTGCTAGCGAACCGACGTCCTAGTACAGGTAAAGTCACGCTTGAGGTAACAAGCGAAGCCAAATCTGGTGAGATCATCAAATGATGCTGGCAAGCGACAACCTCTGCGGATGGGAACTGCTTGCGGAGTACCGATACATCTTGATGGGCACTCGCTTCTCTTGATTTACAATAAAGAATCAGATCATATGGGCTTATATCACTTTGGCACTGCTCTACGTCAGAATAATGATTTAGTTCCACACCGTAGCGCTTACATTCTCGGCTGAGCATATCCACATAATTAGACCCATTAGAGATTAGCAAAGCACGAAGATCAAATTGATCATCGGCCGGCTGAGTCTCTGAAACATCAATAGGGATAGTACAATCAAAACTACTCCCAAGCCCCTTCGTCGAGTCTACCGTTAGGGTACCTTCCATGAGTTCAATGAGCTGACAACATATCGCGAGCCCTAGCCCTGTTCCTCCATATTTACGAGTAATGCTCCCATCTTCTTGGGTAAACGGGTTAAAAATGGTATCGAGCTTCGATTTATCGATACCAACGCCAGTATCAATGACTCTTATTTTGACCCAAGATTGATCATTTTCAGTTTTAAACTCTACTTTTGTTGTAACGAGCCCTTGCTTGGTAAATTTCACGGCATTAGATAGCAGATTCATCAAGATCTGTTTTAGTCTAAATTCATCAACCTTAACTCGATTTGGGATGTTTTCGTCTATATCAATCGCTAATTCAACCAATTGACTCACTGCTTTTCCTGTCATCATGTTGACAGACTCATACACAACTTCGCGTAGGTCCACATCATTAGGTGACAAGACCAAGTTACCTGATTCAATTTTAGACAGATCAAGAATGTCATTTAATAAAATAAGTAGCGACTGAGAGGAGGTATCAATGTCGGCGAGTACATCTCTTTGGCTTGGGTTTAGATGACTCTCAGACAGTATTTCTGTCATCCCAATGATGCCGTTAAGAGGCGTTCGGATTTCATGTGACATATTGGCTAAAAAGGCGCTTTTTGCTCGGTTAGCTGACACCGCCGCCTCTTTAGCTTGAATGAGTTTACACTCATGCTCTTTTTGTTCAGAAATAATTCGGTTCAGCCCGTGTGCAAATCGAGTAAACTCATCATTACCATCTGTCTCAATCCGCTCTACTTTTGACTGCCCAATATCCCCCATGGTAACCAATATTTTTTTAAGCTTGGTATTAATGCGATATAACGTGCTCGTGCCTAAAAAAAACAGGAACAATACACAAACAAGGCCCGCCAAAGAAATCACCAATATATCTCTTTTCGCGGCTTTAATACTCTGTACCAAATTAGAAGAAAGCAAGTCTGTAAACACTGATATCTGCTGATTAACTAAGTTATATCGCTGCTCAATATTATCGATATAACTCTTTAAGTGTTTCGCTGATATTTGATTACTGAGCGCTTGCTCTTTAACCATATTACCTTGAGTAAACTCTTTACGTGCAAATAGTGATACGAGTGACTTTAGCTGCTGGCTATCCGCTCCATTAATAAACTTGTCGAGGTAGAACTGTTGCCGTTCTGAAATTTGAAAGTAATCACTTCTGTACCCCGAATAGGGTAAGTTTTGGTTAGCGATAACTTGAACGAGCCAGGCTTCTTTTTGCATCCAAAAAACAAACCAGTTCAAATCACTAAATACGAGCTCCAATTTATGGATATCAATGGATGAAGCATGACTCTCTGATTTATGTATTTCGCTATTAAGTTCATAAATAACTTCAAAAATCAGGTTACCTAAGTCAACAATCTCTCCCTTATCTACTTTCTTTAAATCATGAATCAGATACTTTAAATCTTCTATTTGGAAGATAATTAAGTTACCACTCTCTACACCATGATGATCATGCTCACTCGTGTGTGCGGTGGTCGCCAATTTGTTTAAGCTAGAATCAATATCACTGTATAAGCGATTAAGAGAAGCATCGTCTGAGTACAAGGTTGACGACAACAATTGATATATCTGGTTACTTACTTTCGTTAGTAACTCAAGAGATTCAATTTTTTCTGTTGTTAATGTGTAGCTATGGAGTCGATGTTGAATCAACCCGATTGACGAATACGAAAACCCCAAAATAATAATCAGTGGCACCAAGCATAATACGATAAGCCTTATCTTTATTGAGTACTTTGTTAGCAACATTGTTTTTATTTTCCTTGATACTGTCACTTTCTAGCCTATGTTTAATAGTAGTAAAGATCCTGTTGCTTATTACAATTTTTGCATATTTTGATTAGATTCAATTTCAAAGGAGTGTTCTTGGGTCGAATGAACTGCAAAGCTTTACTCTGTATAGCTATGCTCTGCATATTTCCCACCTTCTCGATAGCGAGCGAATTTGCAATCGTGTCGTTTAATCACGACTTTCCAACATTAAGAACCAGTCAGGTAAAGATGCTTTATCGAGGACGGCTTACCTCAATAAATGGCGAGCGCGCAAAGCTCGTTGATCTTCCTTCTGGTTCAGATCAACGAGAAGAATTCTACAAAAAAATACTAGGAAAAAACCCATCGCAAATGAATGCTATCTGGGCTCGTCAGAGCTTTTCAGGTAAGGCAACTGCGCCTTTTGAGCTAGGTTCAGAAAACCCGTCAGATATTATTCAATGGCTTAATAAACATAAAAATGGCATCGCTTATTTGCCAATTAACAACGTCACTATTGATATGAATATTCTATATAAAACAGATAATTAGGGCTAGACTATGAGACTTGGTTTGATTTTACTCTTATTGCTTTATGCGCCTTGGGCTACAGCGCAAGTTAACCTTACTGAATCTATTCGTTTGAGTGGGTTTGGTACGGTTTCTGCCACTAAAAGTGACACAAAGACACCGATAATTGGTCAAAGAGAAATATCAGATGAATGGTGTTTTGATTGTGATAGTTCTTTTGGCATCCAGCTTGATGCCGACTTTACTGATCATTGGCGAGCAGCCGCTCAGGTTGTCAAACGTCCTCAAGACGAGTTCTCTAGCCCGGAGCTTGAACAAGCCTTTGTTGAGTATTCAAATAACAATTACCAAGTCAAGGTGGGCAGATTAAGACTACCGCTGTATATGTATTCTGAGGTTTACTATGTGTCCTCCGCATACCCGTGGCTAAGATTACCAATTGATGTTTACTCTTTCGATTTGGGCATTACCCATTTTGATGGTGCAAGACTCGATTGGAACGTTGATCTCTCTAACGAGGTGCAACTAATTATAACCCCGTTTTACACATCCTCATCAGACAGCGTTCAGGATCTTTATGGGTTGGAAAGCCACATAGAGACAGGCCATAGTGGAGGACTTAGCTCTCAAATTTACTTTAATGAGAATGAATTCAAACTTACCTATATACGTACGGATCTTACTTTAACGGCCCCCCAGCCAATTGGCATGAGCCAACGCAATATCGATTTATTCACGCTAGGGATGAGTTACCACTTAGACTTACTTCACTTCCAGACTGAAATCTTATTCGCCGATGATTTTGATGCAAACTGGTATGCAGGGTTCGATTACCTATTAGAAGATTGGCAGCCATATATTCAGTACGGGCAGCAACGTAGTAACTTAAAAAGCGAGTCTTACCTGATTGGAACTAAATACAACATCACACGTCAACTCAACCTAAACGTCGAATGGCAATACATTGAAGGCCGCCAAGACATGATAAATGGCCATTTCACCGAGCTACAAATGATACCACCTTACGAGGACTCAGCACACGTTGTTTCAGTTGGTTTATCATTTACTTTCTAAGTTGAATGCGAGGCCGGGATCACCATTTTAATGAGGCGTATGAATTAGTTGCATGAGAACCGTGCTACAAAACAATATCAGCTCAAATTAAGTCTCTTAATCTGAAAATGTCAATTAGCGATTAGACAGCTAATGTTGGTACTAAACTCCTGAAATACACCCAATCCCAGTCGAATATCTCGTGGTTATTTTTCCTAGCAGAATAACGCATTGCCCTTTACAATCCTGCCCCATAATAATTACAACAGTAATAACTGGCTGCATCTCTTATCAAAGAGAGCAACTAGTTAAGTGCCTATAAAGCACGATGACTCATCATGTCGCCGTGTTTATAGCGTACGTTCCAATAACATAAGCTCAAATAACGAAAAGGTCCCCCATTACCATGCCTTTAGCAAAACAGAACGCCGAGAAGCACCTCCTTGATTGGCAGACTAGCCAAACGATTGCAGAATCGACCTCCCCTTTGTTAGGTCAGCTATATCGAGAGAAAGGGGTTGAAGTTATCCTCTTTGGTAAGACCCTCGTCAATGCAGATACTATCGATATCATCAAGGCTCACCGACTTTCTCGTCATTTCACCGACCAACCTCTGACTCCTCAACAAACGTTCCCTATTATTCAGTGCCTCGCCGCCATGGAATTGTCTCCTAGTCGAATTGATGTTGGTCAACTTGCTCAGCAATACTGGAAAGATCACGACGACACGCATGCTTTGAACGACTTTCTTCATACTGCCCTTTTAAAAGCGATGGACGGTAAGACGATCTCTGAACCACGTGACGTTGTTTTGTATGGTTTTGGTCGCATCGGTCGATTACTCACTCGTTTATTAGTGGAAAAAAGCGGACCGGGTTACCCACTTCGCCTGAGCGCTGTTGTTGTTCGCGGTGGTAAGAAAGGTGACTTAGAAAAACGGGCGAGCTTGTTACGTCGTGACTCTGTTCACGGGCAATTTAATGGCAGCATCATTGTTGATGAAGAGCGCAAAGCCATCATTGCCAACGGCAACTACATTCAGTTTATCTATGCCAATAAGCCTGAAGAAATCAATTACAACGATTACGGCATTAGTAATGCGTTAGTTGTTGATAACACGGGAGCATGGAGAGACACCGAAGGCCTAAGCCAACACCTAGCTTGTGAAGGTGCAGAGAAGGTTCTGCTTACTGCTCCAGGTAAAGATACCATTAAGAACGTTGTCTTTGGCGTAAATGAAAACGACATTCTAGCGGAAGATAAGATCATCTCTGCGGCTAGCTGTACCACAAATGCCATCACTCCGACGTTAAAGGCAATTAACGACAAATACGGCATTATCTCTGGTCATATCGAAACGGTTCACTCATTTACTAATGATCAAAACCTCATCGATAATTTCCACTCAGGTGATCGTCGCGGTCGCAGTGCATCACTGAATATGGTTCTAACGTCTACTGGAGCAGCTAAAGCGGTATCAAAAGCACTGCCAGAGCTGGAAGGTAAGCTAACAGGTAACGCAATTCGCGTACCTACGCCTAACGTATCAATGGCGATTGCTAACCTAAACCTAGAATCAAATACTGACAAAGAAGAACTGAACACTTACTTACGTGAGATGGCCCTTACTTCACCACTATCAGCGCAAATCGATTACACGGACTCTACCGAAGTAGTTTCAAGTGACATCGTAGGCTCTCGCCATGCGGGTATTGTTGATGGCGTTGCAACTATCGCACAAGACAATCGCTGCGTTGTTTACATTTGGTATGACAACGAATTTGGCTACAGCTGTCAGGTGGTTCACTGTATGGAACAGATGATGGGTGTTCGCTACAAGACATACCCTGAAGCATAGAACGACTTATTGAGAGCCCCCGAATTAAGCTCCACAACTACAATAATAAAAAGCCCACGACCTAGTGTTTAAAACACCCCTGGTTTTAAACACTGAGTTTGTGAGCTTGTACTTCTCGTTGATTTGCCGCTAGTACCCGTTTCCGAATTCTAGCGGCTTTTTTGTTACTTTGAATTGTGACTATTTAGTCAAGTGGCGCACTAACGCTTCCGTTGGGCGAACAATCGCTACAATCGCTTCGTCGTAGATTTTTGCAGACTCACTGATCACAGCTAAGTAAGCCTGAGCATCTTCAAGTCGAATCGTCTCACCTTGTTTCGCTTTCTCAATCAGCGTTAAGCCTAAATCAGCAATCAGCTCCGCTTTCTCTGCAATCACAACGCTGTCAACAGACGCGACGTGGTCAGCAAAAATTGGTTTCGATGCTACAGCCGCTTGACGAACATTTTGGTAGTGAGTTTCTAATTCAACTAACGCAGCGCTATTACCTAATGCAAAATCGCTAACCAGTTTTTCCATATCGTAAACCGCGTAGCTTTCTACCACTAACGCATCAACAAAACGGTTCAAACGCTCATGTTGGTTATACAGATCGCCGTGATTTTCAGTCGAAATCCACTTCTCCCAGTTACGAGCATAATATTGCGCAGGTTCAATGTACTTAGCTAATGCCTGTAGAGACTGAATATTTTGACCTTTCGCTAGACGCTTAAGCAGCATATCCGCATCCGCATGATGACGCAGACCCACAGACACTTCTGACCATGTATCCATCACGGCCATACGCTCATACATGCTCTCTTCGTCAGTTAAAGACGCGTCAGACCATAAACGTTCAGCAATCGCGTAGCTACGTGGCCATAGGTACTGCTCTACGGTATGCGTGTCTTTATTTTCTAGCCACATGGTGATTTCGCCACCAAGAATAAGCTCTTTCTCTTTCTCAGTAAGCTCTGCTGGGTAACCACCGTCTGGCTCAGGGATAACACTGCCTTCCATTGCGCTGCTTGCAACAATGTTTGCTGTCGTTGGCCAACGAACATTACCAATAAGCTGGTAACTCCCTTCGCTAAATCCATTTTGATCTAGGTTTAAATTAAACTCGGTATATGACATGAAGTTATCGAAGTACGCGACTAGAGACTTGCCAGGCTGGTACTCTTTAATGAACACCTCTTCACGTGATTTGCCGTTATAATCAACAAATGCGCGAGGCGTACCATCTTTTGCTTCAATGATAGTAAGTAGTCCCTTACGTGGGCCACCTTTAGTACGCGGCTTTTCCCACTGGTAGCTAACAAAGCTCTCACCAGCATGAAGGGAATCATCTACCGTGATCCCTTTTGGAATCGGATCATTTCGGTAGTGGTAGCTCGTTGGTTGAGGCTGATCTAGGTAATAACCTGTCGATAGAATACCTTGGTAACCTTCTTTCGCTGCACGGCCAATACTATCGTGCCCTTGCCAGCTTTGAATAACGATCGATGTTGGCAGATCTTTATGCCAGATTTCGTCCCAACCTGTCATCTTCTTACCGCGTTCTTCTAGCATCTGCTCAACTTTGATGTTGAGGTAAGATTGCAGACCACGTTCGCCATCAATGTTGTTCTCAGCAATGAAGGCTTGGTGCTTTTCACTGTTGATCCATTGAGAGTAGTTTGGCTCATCGCCACCAATGTGGAAGTATTCATCTGGGAATAGAGCAACTACTTCATCAAAGACGTCACCCAACATTTCATACAACTCAGGATTGAGTGGATCCATTAATGGTTCAAATACACCCCACTCGCGCTCTTGTTCATACGATTGGCCTTCACCACCCGACATTAGGCGCGGGTAAGCGTGAGCAACAGCAGAAGAGTGACCAGGTAACGAGACCTCTGGGATCACACGGATACCTAGATTGCGAGCATATTCTACTAAGTAACGAACTTGATCTTTCGTGTAGTAATTACCGTCTGAGCTTTCCGACCATAAGCGAGTCCAAGAATCGGTTTGGATACGAATACCTTGATCATCCCAGAAGTGCCAATGGAACACGTTCATTTTCGCAGAAGCCATCGCATCTAGTTGGCGAATCAGTACGTCAAACTCGATGAAATGACGAGAAGTATCGTATGAAACACCACGCCACTGGAATCGAGGTTCATCAACAATCGTTACCGCTGGGATGTGGTAACCCGTCGACGTTGATTGAACAAGTTGAAGAATCGTCTCAATACCGCGAATAGCACCGTATGGGCTTTCAGAAGAGAGAACAATACGATCGCCGCGAGTAGTAATGCGGTAAGACTCGTCTGATTCGATATTTTGAACTTCTGTCTTCGGAGCACGGTTAATATCAATAACTAAATTGGCTTCTTTTTCGTTCTCAGCCTGCCAATTCAGTGTAGGGACACCCGTTTGTCTTTCAAGACGGTCAATAAATCGTTTTGCCGTATATTCAACACGGTCTGAATTAAAACCTTTAATAAAGACTTTAAATTCGCTATCTACTGTAACCTGACCTTTTTTTAATTCCACAGTTTGTGGATAAGGCATAAGGTTTAAATCTGTATTTGGTGCCATTGCTAATGCCATAGGAGAAACCATTGAGCTTGATATTAATAAAGACAATATCGTTTTTTTCATTTTATTTATTCCTATAATATATAATTTTTACATATTTAATTTAGATACATTGCATTTATAGACTTAAATCACAATTTAAATATTTCATTTATTTAGAAAGAGAAATTCACACCTAAACGGAAACGCCAATCGGTTTTATCATCCTTTGAAGCGATGGTATCGGCATCAACCACTTCCGCGTACGGGCGGATATTTGATTTCCACTTATAAACGGCTTTTACCGTGTGTTCGCGAGCATGAAGATCGCCGGTTGCTAGCTCATTGGTGTGATGCGTGATCTGATCGAAATAAGTAAACGCGTAAGAGATTTGGTAGCTATCTGTGTTGTAGCCAGTCCAGATATCGTAACGGTGACGCTTGGCTGTCTCTTCATTACCGTAATCATTCTCTAACGCTTCGGTTGAGAAGTCATAACGGTAACGACCGTGTACGAACAAGCCGTTGTCAAAGTTGTAGTTCATCTTCAGGTAAGGCATTAAAAAAGTATTCGAGCCTTGAAAGTTCATCACCAAACCTGGGTTGAGCATAAAATTGTCGTTGATCGCGTGCGTATAGTAATGGGTAAACTCGGTATTAATAACGCGAGTCTCATCATAGGCACCAGCCGCATGGCGTACATTGGTTAATGTTTCTAAACCGTAGCCGTTATCAAAGTGGTTACCGATAATAAAACGGCTATTGTATTGATCTGTTGTGCTGCGGTACTCAGTTCGAAAGTCAACATAGCCCGCTGTTGCGGTTAATGGAAGAAGTGCTAATAAGGATACAGGTATTATTTTTTTCATGATTCACTACTTATATAATCAATTTATAATTAAAGTTATTATTATTTAAATACCGTAGATTCCATTTTTTAGACGTGAGTATCCGTACTCAATGAGTATTCATAGTTTGGATATATTTATTAGCCGTACTAATAGAGGTAATTAATACGGCTTAGAATGGATTTATGTGGCTATTTTACTAGCTCAACCGCTTCACGAACTAGGCGGCCAATCTCGTCCCACTGTTCACTTTCGATCAGTGCTGGAGAAACCATCCAAGTACCACCACAACAAACAATGCGGTCAATGCCTAGGTAGTCATTAACGTTGCCTTTTCCAATACCACCTGTCGGCATGAAAGAAACATCAACGTACGGCGCGAGTAAAGACTTCACCATGCTGATGCCACCAGATGCTTCTGCTGGGAAGAACTTAAGGAAGTTTAAACCTAACTCTAGCGCTTGCTCTACTTGGCTTGGGTTATTCACGCCCGGTACGATCGGCATGTTCACTTCTTGACAGTAACGAACGGTATTCGGGTTTAGACCAGGAGACACAACAAATTCTGAACCCGCTTCTTTCGCTAACTCAACTTGCTTTGCGTTAAGTACAGTCCCTGCGCCGATGCACATCTCTGGATAAGCTTCACGCATTTGGCGAATCGCTTCAGCAGCGGCTTCGGTTCTAAATGTCACTTCAGCAACGGGTAAACCGTTTTCAACTAGCACCTTCGCTAGTGGAACCGCGTGCTCAACCTTATTAATTTGAATAACAGGAATTACTTTGAATTGCTTCAGTTGATTAATCATTTCTTGAGACATAAATTTTCCACTAAGTTTTTATTATCTTGTTTACATTGAAAGCAGGTTACTTAATGCCTACTTAACCAGTTTTTTATTTAACTCTTTGTTATCTAACTAAAGCGTCCATTGCAGAGTTAGGGATAATAGCCCCTGGATGTTGAATCACGATAGATGCCATTTGATGGCCAAGCTTTGCTGATTCAGTTGCACTATTGCCCGTTAATCTTGCAGCTAGGTAGCCAGCGGCAAACGAGTCACCAGCAGCACAGGTATCAACAACGTTCGACACTTTTTCAGCAGCAACGTATTGCTCATCTATGCTGTCATTCTGTTTCAGTACAAGCTTACAAGGCTCACAGCCACGTTTAATGACGATCTCTTTACAACCAAGGCGTAAGCAGCGCTGTTCAACACTTTCCGCATCGCCCCAAACCAACAGATCGTCATCTTCAGTGATCAGTGCTATATCGACCAATGGAAGCAGTTTCCCATACCAATATTTTGCATCTTCAATTGACCAAAGTTGCGGGCGATAATTGTTATCAAAGATCAGCCTGCCACCTTGTTGCACAAACCCTTCAATAAGAGTCAAAAGATGCTGACGAGAGACAAGATCTAAAATTGCGAAGCTAATACCGCTAATGTATAACGCATCGATGGACTTAGTTTGCATCTCCGTTTCTAACGCGCTTACCTGCTGTCCACTGAAATAAGATTTCACTGCGGCGTTATCACGCCAATAAAGGAATTGACGCTCACCCGTATCATCGACTTCAACCATATATAGGCCTGGCAGTTTGTCTGTGAACTGTGTGACTAGCGTTGTATCAATACCTTCATCTTGCCACTGTTGAATCATCTCTTTGGACAGTTCATCAACGCCTAACCCTGTTGCGTAAGAAACAGATACAGCTTGGTTGGTAGTAAGACGAGAAAGGTAAAGTGCCGTATTTAATGTGTCGCCGCCGAAGGCTTTACGAATAGGAGAACCACTGAGCTCTACCATGCATTCGCCAAAGAAAGCGATATTGAGTTGTTCAGACGTCGTTTGATTAGCCATCGGGAACCTATATTGTAAGTCGCAGTATAAGAAAAACAGTATTGAAGTAATGAGGCTCAGAGTTGAGCCTCATTTGAGTTGGAAATAGAGTTAGCTATTTTGAACTGCTGGGCGATTTGCCGCAGGGTCGTCCTGAGCTACTTCACCTTTCGTTTCCATCTCCATCATTGCACGCTCATCATCTAGGATAGCTTGTGCCATTTCTGGTGTTACTTGGTTTGCAGGTGTCGCTAGAGCAACAATCACACCAGCAACTAGAGCTGTTAAGCAAGATGGAATCACTGGGTTACCCCAGAAGGCTGTTAGGTCAGCACTCATCATCACAGCGAAAGAAGCGATAGAAGCACCAGCTAGTGTAGCAATCGCGCCCTGCCAGTTATAACGGCTCCAGAATTTACCCAACATGCCACAAACAAACATGCCTGACATTACCGTTGAAATCATCTTAGTGATGTAGCCAATGATATCATTTGACGTTAGAGCGAACAGTAGAGCGAAACCAATCACCACAACTAACGCTAAGCGAGAGTAGTTAAGCATAGACTCTTTGTTTGGTACGCGGCCTGTGAACATCACGTAAACATCACGAAGTAAGATAGATACACCAGCAATGGCATCAGAACTTGCGCTCGACATCGTTGCAGATAGACCCGCGATAAGAACAATCATACCAACGCCTACAGGCAATACTGTTGCTGCAATGTAAGGGAACGAGAAGTTCGGGTTTTCTAGTGTTGGGTCAATCGCATGAGCAGCCATACCGATTACGGCTGGGATGATTGAGAAGAATAAGTAAAGTACACCAGACGCTACGAATGAACGGCGGATCGTCGATACATCTTTACCAGAGTAGATACGTTGACGGAATGATGGCGTTGCAAGTACACCGACACCGATAACCACCGCTAGAGATACTGCTGGAATGATACCGAGTTTTTCAATTGCCAAGAAGCTTGTTGCCGCTGGGTCCATTGCTTCGTATAGGTTGTCTAGTCCACCAATGTGATTAACAGACATTACTGCCATCAGGATAAAGCCTGCGAAAAGAATCACGGCTTGAATAGTATCAGTCCATACAACTGCAGTGTAACCACCGATCACAACGTAAATGGTAAATGCAGCCGCGATAATGATTTTCGCTAGATTGAGGTCGATATCTGCAATCCACGCTAGGTACATGCCGCCACCTAGAATGTGAGCACCCAACCAACCGATTGACGCGATAAAGATAAGCAGACCAACAACGTTTTTAACGATTCTGTTAGCACCAACGTAGTAAGCCAGCTCTTCACTCATGGTCATGAAGTTAAGCTTACGTACAGGAGCAAACCAAAGTGCTAGCAATAGGATACCGATTGCGCCACCGATACCGTATAAAGCACCTGCCCAGCCATTTGCATATCCAAAGCCGACTGCGCCCATACTTGAGCCAGTACCAACCATGGTTGCCACAGTAGTACCTAATACTAGGAACATAGGTAGGCCACGGCCACCTAATAAGAAATCTTCACCTGACTTTTGGTTTCGAGATACAAACCAACCTAGCCAAATAAGGAAACAAACATAAAGGCCAAAGCCTGTTAGGAATAACGTACTATCCATTGCGCAGATCTCCAATATATGAATTTAATAATTCATCTATTATTTTTAATAACATAATCACTTGATAGGTTATATTTAATAATTCGTTTGTGATTATATTTGTAGGGTTCTAGATATTAGGTCCACATTAATTTCAGTACATCTATTTGTGCACAGTTTAATTAAAGTCGATCCTAATATCTATATTGGATCTTTATTTACGTGTTATTACGCACGATCTTTACGGTAGCAGGTAACGTCAACTTCAACTTTAACGTCAACAACCAAATCACATACCATACAGATACGAGCAGGTGGGTTAGCACCAAAGAACTCTTTAAAAACTTTGTTAAATGATTGAAAATAACGAGAATCTGTTAGTACTACTTTAACGTGCATAACGTCTTCTAGCTCATAACCACACTCGGTCATGATATCAACACAGTTTTGAATCGCTAAGCGAGACTGATCAATAATACCGCCTTCAACGACTTCGCCATCTGTCATCGGTGTTTGACCTGATACGTACAAGAAACCACCAGCTTCGGTTGCTCTTGCAAACGGTAAGTGTTGACCACCTGTACCAGTACCACCTTCTACACCATAACGTTTGATTGACATTTTCTTACTCCAGTTCAAATAATCAAATTGATTTATTTTAGTTAAATTAATATTGGATATGTATTTGGCTTATTTATTATTAAATATAAATACACCAGAACGTTTACTCTGCACTGCCCCTTTATAATATGACAGCTCTCCATTTACAAAAACGTATTCTATACCTTGTGAAGCTGATATAGGATTTTCAAAAGTTGCTGTATCTTTAACCGTATTTGGATTAAATATCACCAAATCAGCGTAAGCCCCTTCTTTAATAATTCCACGATGCGCTAAGTTGTAGCGTTTTGCCGAAAGCCCTGTCATTTTATGAATCGCTTCAGACATGGAAAATAACTTCTCTTCACGGCTGTAATGACCTAACACTTTCGGGAACGTGCCCCACAAGCGCGGGTGTGGATGTGGATCGTTCGGTAAACCATCAGACCCCACCATAGTAAGCTTGTATTTTAATACGCGTTTCACATCGTTCTCATCCATGCAGTGGTAAACCGCGCCCGCTGGTTGTAACGCTTTTGCAGCGTCCATCAGCGGTAAGTTCATTTCACTCGCGATGTCACCCAGCATCTTACCTGCGTGCTGTGGCAAGGCTTCAGACCACGTAATGAAAATATCAATTTCATCAGTCACTTGCTTCAAATCAAGCGTTGATGAGCTCGCTGAATACGGGTAACAATCACACGAGACATCTTGGTGCTTGGACGCCGTTTCTAGGTGATCAATCACCTCAACTGTTCTACCCCAATTACCAGCGCCTGCACATTTTAGGTGTGAGATAACAACAGGAACGCGAGCGTGTTTTCCAGTTTCGAACGCTTCGTCCATCGCACTGATAATTTCTTCAAATTCAGTACGCATGTGAGTCGTGTAGATGCCACCATGTTCAGCAAGAACCTCAGACAATTGCATGACTTCATTTGCCGTGGCTTGTCTAGCACTCGCATAAGCAAGACCAGAACTTAAACCTAATGCACCTTGTTCCATCGCTTTGGTTAACGACGATTGCATCTGCGCTATTTCACCATCAGTAGCGGTTCTATCTAAGCGGTCCATCACTTGGTTACGAAGTGTAGTATGGCCGACAAGCGCCGCTACGTTTACAGCAGGCTTGGCTTTTTCCACCGCTTCGGCATACGCCATAAAAGATGGATATTTAAAATCTTTCTGTTCACCAAGAAGGTTCATTGGATCAGGCGGTGCAGTTTCTAATACTGCTGGAGAGGCACTGATTCCACAGTTACCTACAATAACAGTGGTAACACCTTGGCTAATTTTTGGTAAGCACTCTGGGTAGCGGATAACGTTGGTGTCGTCATGGGTATGTACGTCGATAAAACCCGGAGCCAATGCAAGCCCATGACCTTCGATAACATGTTGGCACTCTTCTAAATCAAGCTTGCCAATTTTCTCAATGCGGTTATCGCGGATTGCAACATCAGCAAAAAACGCCTCTTCACCAGAGCCATCGAACACCTCTATATTTTTTATGATGGTATCGAATAACATTATTTACTCTCTCAATCCTCATTTCTACTGTGGTTATCTTAATATTCTCCACGAATTATTCAGTGATAAAACACACAAAAACAAACTCAATGTTTGATAGTTTCTAACATTAAAAGTATCATGATTGCATTCAAACAAACAAAAACAACAACTTAGGCAATGTTAGTTTGCTTTAATCTCTGGAGAAACAATAATAATGAATGATAGAAACTATCAAAAAGACCTACTTGGACTCGCTCATCTCGGCCAAAAAGGGCGCGCTGTAACGTTAGAAGAGAACATGCAATACAGCCTGATTAAGGAAGACATTTCGTTGCCTGTAGCGGTTGTGAAACAATCGTCACTACAAAACAACCTTCAGTGGATGCAACGTTTCGCTGACCACCATCATGTTCAGCTGGCGCCACACAGTAAAACGTCAATGACGCCTGATTTTATTCAGCAGCAATTAGAAAATGGTGCTTGGGGAGTTACCGTCGCTACCCCTATTCAAGCAGAGGTAGCCGCATTAGCGGGTGCCAAGAACATCATCATGGCCAACCAGTTGGTTGGTAAAGCGAACATGGCACTCGTTGCGAATCTAATTGAACAATTTGATGTCGACTTCTATTGCTGCGCCGATTCGATGATCAACCTCGATCAACTGGATAGCTTCTTCGCTCAAACTAGCCATACACTTAATGTTCTATTAGAACGTGGCGTGCAAGGTGGACGTTGCGGTTGCCGTAGCGGCGAAGAGTTACTGGAACTCGCTGATGCTATGCAAGGAATGTCATCATTAAAGTTAGCGGGTATCGAAGTCTATGAAGGGGTCATTCAAGGCCCAAACCAAGAGCAGCTGATTCGTGAGTTTTTGAACGACACACTCGCGTTGGTTCAAACACTGTCAAATGACAACTTAATCAATGACAAGCCGATCATCACAGGAGCCGGTTCCGCTTGGTATGACGTGGTTGCAGAATGTTTTTCAAACCTAACCCACGCGACCGCAATCATTCGCCCAGGCTGCTACGCCATTCACGACACGGGTATCTATCTTGATGCGCAAAGCAAAGTAATGAGCCGTGCTCAAGCGAACAGTGGTTACGCTTGTGAGCTCGGGGGCGATCTTGAATCTTCATTAGAGATTTGGGCGTATGTCATTTCAAGACCAGAGCCAACGAAAGCGATCGTTGGTATGGGTAAACGTGATGTGGCGTTTGATGCGGGCTTGCCTATCGCAGAACGGGCTTACAGTAACGGTAAGCCAATTTCAGTCGCCGGTATCACCTCAACGGACGTGATGGATCAGCACACCTTCATTGAAGTTGACGCTGAAAACGATATTCAAGTGGGTGACATGATTGCCTTCTCTACTTCCCACCCTTGCTTAACGTTTGATAAATGGCGTCATATTGCGGTTTGTGATGATGAATTTATGGTCACTCACTGGGTTGAAACTTGCTTTTAATTGGCATGTTTTATCAATACTGATATAAACATCGAAGAACGATATCTACAGCAAGATATCAAATAGAAGGACGGTAATTTTGACTCTTGAAGTAGATATTGTTTCTCAGATCACCGAGCGTTTTAGTGCGCTACGTGATGCCGAGAAAAAAGTCGCTAAGCTAATCATGGATGACATTAATCTCGCTGCCAATGCGAGCATTACTGAGCTAGCAGAAAACGCACAGGTGAGCGAAGCAACGATCACCCGCTTTGCTAAGGCGATAGGTTGCAGCAACGTGCGAGATATGAAATTCAAATTAGCACAGTCGCTTACTATTGGTCAGCGATTCATCTTGGAGCCGCCCGATCAAACGGGTTACCAAGGTGTCTATGAATCTATAAAACAGTCATTGGACATCAATCGAAGCTTAATCAATGAGCAAGATATTGAGACAGCGATTACTTGGCTCCACGAAGCAAGACAGATTGTATCAATTGGTATGGGCGGCGGTTCAACCATAGCCTCTCAAGAGCTACAACACCGTCTATTCCGATTCGGCTACGCCGTTGTTGCTTACAACGATGGCATGCTCGCTCAAATGGTGGCCGCAACCGCCGATAAGAGTGATGTGTTTGTGATCATTTCTGCCACCGGTTATACGCCTGTTTTGGTAGAAACAGCCCAGCTTATCAAGAAATACGGCATGAAAGTGATTGCGATTACCCCCGTAAATACCCCCCTAGCCCAAAGCGCTGATCTGGTTCTACCCATTCAACACGACGAGACGGACTTCATCTATAAACCCTCGGCTTCTCGCTATGCGATGCTGGCTTTGGTGGATGTGATATCTCTTGAATTGGCCGTCGCTCATAAACGTAGCTCTAGAGACAAACTAAGACGACTTAAGATGGCGTTAGACTCCCATCGAGGCGGCTTGGAGCGTCAACCACTCGGCGATTAGTCTTTCTAATGATTAAGCCACTCCGTTAGCAACCCTCTACAGGACAGCAAACTGTGGCTTTCATTTTCTACGCTATATTTTCAATCACTAATAGGGCTACTTAGCTAAGGGCAATTTCCACATCACCGCTAACTTTGCTTGAACACGCTAGAACAAAGCCTTGTTCAATCTCTTCAGGCGTTAACGTTTCAGTGCTGCTCGAGGTGATACTTCCCTTCGTCACCTTACATTTGCATGATCCGCAGATTCCGCTCCGACAAGCGGCAATAACTGGCACGCCACCTTTTTCGAGCGCATCAATCAACGTACTGTCGCTTTCGGCTTCTACTTCAACACCAAAGCTCGGTACCATTATTTTGACAACGTCACCTTGAGAGCCTTCCACGGCGTTGTTGCTGTCCTTTTCCGACGGCGTAAAGCTCTCTTGAAAGAACTGGCTCATATCAAAGTTCATCTCTTTAAGATAAGACTCAATATCTTCCATAAATCCAACAGGGCCACAAAGGTATACCGTACTACTGACGATACCGGGAGCTAAGCGTTCGAGCCAAGATTTATCCAAATAACCTTGGGGATAATCCGTGCCTTTACTGTCATTAAGCAGTAACTTGAAATTAAAGTTACTATGTTGTCGGTCTAGCTCTTTTAACTCGTGAAAGTATATTGTTTCTAGTCGATTGTTAGCGGTGTGAATGAAGTCTATGTCTACGTCTTTCTCGTTTTCAAGCCAGTGTTGCGCCATAGCCATGACAGGGGTAATTCCGCACCCAGCACTGATTAACGTCACCTTTTTCGTAGCAGTTGGGGGACAATCTATGCAGTTAAATGCACCAGCGGGCTTTAATGCACTCACCTGATCGCCTTCATCAAGGTGATCAACAATATAGTTCGACATTAACCCTTGGTTCACGCGTTTAACGGTCAGTTTTAATCTTGGTTGTCCGGCTAATGAACTGATCGAGTAAGCACGATAATCCAATTTTTCAGGCATATTAATACCCAAAGTAATAAATTGACCAGGCTTAAAATCAAATACCATATCCTCGTGACGAGAGCCGAGTTCTACGCTGACGGTATCTGCGGTTTCCTGCCATTTTTTTAAACAGGTGAGTTCCACTGACTCACTATTAGACCAAGCTTGCATAAGCTTTGTACTCTCTATAAATAATGGGATAAAAGGAGAAAAGCCCCATTAATGTGGGGCTTAAATAAGGTAAGGAACTACGCGTTAACTTCTAAGATTGTTGCCAAATCTTCTTCAGGGGAAGAGATAGAGCGCATATCAAACTGATCTTGAATGATCTTTAAAAGATTATCAGTTAAGAACGCTGGCGCTGTAGGGCCTGTGTAGATACCTTTCACCCCAAGGGCAAACAAGGTTAATAAGATGACAATCGCTTTTTGCTCGAACCAAGAAAGAACCAGCGTCAATGGTAACTCGTTAATACCGCAATCAAACTCATCCGCTAAAGCCAGAGCCAGTTGAATCGCTGAATAGGCATCGTTACATTGACCAACATCTAATAAACGTGGGATTCCGTTGATGTCACCAAATTGGTTCTTGTTAAAGCGGAACTTACCGCAAGCAAGCGTCAAAATAAGCGTGTCATCCGGTGCTTGGCTAGTGAAGTCGGTGTAGTAGCTACGCTCAGACTTATCACCATCACAGCCCCCCACAAGGAAGAAGTGTTTAATATTACCTTCTTTCACTTGCTCAATAACCGCAGGAGCTGCAGCCATTAGTGCATTACGACCAAAACCAACCGTGATGTTCTGTTCAATTTCGTTTTGAGTAAAACCAGGCTGAGCCAATGCACATTCAATCACCTTAGAGAAATCATCACCTTCCAAGTGAGCCACACCTGGCCAACCAACAATGCTACGTGTGAATAGACGATCTCGGTACTGGCCAACGTCAGGGTTAAGAAGACAGTTAGAAGTCATCACAATCGCGCCGGGGAAGTTGGCAAACTCTTTTTGCTGATTCTGCCAAGCACTTCCGTAGTTACCCGCTAAGTGAGGGTATTTGTTTAATTCTGGATAACCGTGAGCGGGCAACATTTCACCATTGGTGTAAACATTAATGCCCTTTCCTTCCGTTTGCTGAAGTATCTTCTCTAAGTCATGGAGATCATGACCTGACACTAAAATACAGTGACCTTTTACTGTCTTCACGTTTACACTTGTTGGCTCAGGGTGACCGAAGGTTTGAGTTTCCCCTTTGTCCAACATCTCCATCACTTTGTAGTTCATCAGACCAATCTTCATTGATGTATCTAAAAGCAGTTGAAGATCCGTCGGATCAGTACCAAGTAGTGCCATGATTTCATGGTATTCAGCTTGAATTTCTGTGTCTGTTTGACCAAGAACTAAAGCGTGTTCCATATAAGCAGCCGCGCCTTTTAGCCCATAAAGACACAATAAACGCAGACCAATGACATCTTCATGCAGTGATTCATGACCTCGGTTTACAGCAGCTAAAGGCGCTAGTGCTAACAGTGAGTCAACATCGGTTGGAAGATTGAATTTGGCTGCTGTTGATTGCTCTGGGATGACAAAGCCAGTTGCGATTGAAGCTGCTTGTACCTTTTGTTCTAAACGCTTTTTAAACGCTTGAGATTGCTGGGAAAACTCTACAATACGTTCAGGATCGAAGTTCACATTGGTTAAGGTTGCGAAAAAGGCTTTTGGTGCCCACTCATCCACCTCAATATCAATAACACCACAAGATCGCCCTACGTTAGCCCAAAAAGAGACCCCTTGTAGCGAATGCACTAACACATCTTGTAGGTCGGATACATCCGACGTTTTACCACACATACCTTGAGTGTAAGAACACCCTTTAGAGACAGGCGTTTGAATTGTTTGTTCACATTGAATACAGAACATTTAAGGCTCCAGTGTTGTTAGATTGCTTACTTGCTTATTAATTCTCTAACCAGTGCTGAACACTCGTTAGTTTTTAAATTGCTCTCGCCCTATAGAGCATTAAGCGTGCCAAAACTATTACTCAGCAAATACAATTACTTATAAAAACCACACGATAATAAAGGTCAATATGACTCTCCTTAAGATAGCCAGTAAACTACACATAAGTGTCTTAATGACTCCACTCCATATTCATGTTTTGTTCATCTTTAGACCGTTAAACTGATGTCGTTAATTAAGAGGTAATAGAAGATATGAATAGATTAATAGTAAGCACACTCGCGGTAATCACTGGCTTTTTCACTCTTGTGTTTGCATTGGTAATGGCTATTCCATTAACTATCGTTGCATTGATTACAGGTAAGCGCCTTCAAAAACAGATGCAAAATCAAATGAATAACGGCCACTTCAATATGAATGGTCAGCCTCAATACGCCAATATGAATTCTGCTATGGATAACAATGCGAATACCATTGATGGTGAATATGAAGAAGTAAACCGCAAGTCGTAACTAACTCCATCCAACAGCTTCCCCCGAGCGATTGGATGTTTGAATGAATATAGATTCCCCCTAAAAGAGCTTGATCATTACTTATTCACGGTAATGTTCAGGCTCTTTTTCATGTTCTATCCATCTGAAAAAGTCACCTTCCCTATTGTGTTGTTATTACGCCAAATAGGCTTTAGTACACTACGCTTAATCTTAAGTCAGGCTTTAAAAGCCAAATGAAATTGAATATGTTACAGTTTGTTAACTTATTGTTTTCCTGAGTTCAGGTTAATAAGCAGTGAAAGACATATAACAATAAAGGATTGAACTATGAGCAGTGGAAAAAGAGAAGTAACATTGCGATTTTTAGCTGAGCCGAGTGATGTTAATTTTGGTGGTAAGGTTCATGGCGGCGCTGCTATGAAATGGATTGATTTAGCTGCCTATGCGTGTTCAGCAGCCTGGAGTGGTAAGTACTGTATTACGGCCTATGCCGGTGGAATTCGTTTTGTTGCCCCTATTCATGTAGGTAACTTAGTTGAGGTCAGTGCTAAGGTGATATACACAGGCCGTAGTTCTATGCATATTGCCATTGATGTGCAAGCAAGTGATCCTAAAGAGCTGAATAACCGCCTAACGACTCACTGTATCGTTATCATGGTAGCCGTTGATGAGAACGGCAATTCAACTCAGGTTCCTGAGTGGGTGCCCACCACAGAAGAAGATATTCACCTTAGAGATTCAGCCATTCGCTTGATGAATATGCGTAAAGAGATTGGTGAAGAGATGGAAGCACACGTTAAGTATTTAAAATAACGCTTACCGTATTATCGTCGTTCAAATGCCATAAAACCATATTAAACAGCCCAAATTCATTCGTGTTATTGATGACTTGGGCTTTGTTTTTCAATTATTTGTCAATAATCTTAACTGTCATTTTTCTTTCATCTTAATTTGCTTTAATTCGCTTTCAATATTGGATAGGCGATGAAAAGGAAACCGCTTGAACCTTAAAAAAACCACATTAAGTGAATCTACCATTAATAACCTAAAAGCGGTCGAGTATCAGTGGGTTCGAACAATGTACGTTGAAGGCTATAAAGACGCTGAGATTAATCATTACATCCAAGCTTGCTTTGGTGGTGATGCTACCTTTGCGGATCTGTTTAGAAAAGTGGCTTTAAAACAAGAGAGTATCTATATTCTGCTTCAATATTTAGGCTGTGCTCCTTCTAGCCGCGAACTATAAACGTTCCCCTTTCCCAACAGAGTGTTTCATCAATCACAGTTGAATGTAACTCATCCTTCTATTACATATTCATTTTGACGATCACTCGCAAGGCACTATCCGAAGGCTGTTCTGTTTGCTGCAGCACCCTATACTCATTCACACTGTTCATTTGTATCCTTTTATCTTTCATGAATGTACAGCTCTAAAGACTTACTCAAGTTTTAGATATAAAAAAACCCAAGCAATGCTAGGGTTTTGGTTACAAAAACTGTTAGTGAAAATTATGTAAGGAATCTAGCTAACAGCCAGCTATGCGTAACGCCAGAATTGCTCTTAGTCTTAACGGATCGGCGGCCAAACCTAAAATGTTAAGCTAATGAACAAATGGGCGGCCCTTTAGGGTCGCCCTTATCGTTATTATCCTTTCACACCGCCAGCTGTAAGTCCTCCGACAAGCCAACGCTGCGCAAGTAAAAATACGATAGTGATAGGTAATGCAGAAAGTACTGCTGCTGCCGCAAAGTCACCCCATAGATAGTTCTGAGGGTACAAATACTGCTGCATTCCAACCGCTAGTGTGTACGAGTTTACATCAGAAAGTAACAATGATGCTACCGGAACTTCACCGACGACCATAATAAATGACAAAATAAACACAACTGCCAAGATTGGAACAGAAAGTGGCAATAATACCAATCTAAAGGCTTGCCAAGGCGTTGCACCATCAAGTGCGGCCGCTTCTTCTAATGAATTATCAATTGATTCAAAGTAACCTTTGATTGTCCAAACATGCAACGCTATCCCGCCAAGATAAGAGAAAATCAATCCTCCGTGCGTGTTCAAGCCAAGAAACGGAATATACTGCCCAAGTTTGTCAAACAACGCATAGATAGCTACTAAAGCCAGTACAGCTGGGAACATTTGAAAGATCATCATCGCTTTCAAAATAGTGTTCTTACCTTTAAAGCGCATTCTTGCAAACGCGTAGGCAGACGTTGTTGAGAGCGATACGACGAGTACAGACGTAATACCCGCCACTTTTACTGAGTTCCATAACCAGGTTAATACAGGGAACGGAGGCGGTGTCACCGAGCCATCGGCATGGGTCACACTGAATCCAAGCGCCAACTTCCAGTGCTCTAATGAAGGATTTTCTGGAATCAAGCTACCTGTCGCGAAGTTACCTTCTCGAAACGAAATCGCGATGACCATTAACAGTGGAAAGATTATGAGCGACAAAAACACCCAGAGAGCGATGTGTGTTGCCCATACACGATATTTTAAGGATTTACCTTGTACCATTGCCATTATTATTATCCTTAATCTTGAGAAAGCTTCGTGAAGCGTAAGTTAAGTAATGCCAATCCACCAACGAGTAGGAAGATCAGTGTTGCGATTGCACTTGCCAAACCAAAGTCTTGACCACCTGCGCCTTCAAACGCGATGCGGTAGGTATAACTTACTAATAGATCGGTATAACCTGCTGGTTCAGAAGTCCCTATCATATTTGGACCGCCCTGAGTTAATAGCTGAATCATAACAAAGTTATTAAAGTTGAACGCGAAAGCGGCAATCAGTAGCGGCGTTAACGGCTTAATCATCAGTGGTAAGGTTACTTTGGTAAAATTATGAATAAAGTTCGCACCATCAATAGCAGAAGCTTCGTATAGATCCTCTGGAATCGCCTTCAGTAGCCCCATACACAGAATCATCATATAAGGGAACCCAAGCCATGTATTAACGATAAGTACCATGGTTTTCGCAAGGAGTGGATCTGAGAACCACGCAGGGCTGATACCAAATAGAGATTGCAGCACCACATTGATTTCACCAAAGCTTTGGTTAAATAAGCCTTTAAATATCAGAATCGAAATAAAAGCGGGTACCGCATACGGAAGGATAAGCAACACGCGATAAATTGCGCGACCTTTTAACGCTTCCCATTGAACAATACTGGCAAGAATAAGACCGATGATAAGTGTTGCGATCACCGTAATAACAGAGAAGACAATGGTCCAAATAAAGATGCTGATAAACGGTTCTTTAATGCCATCATCTTTCCAAATTCGTTCGAAGTTATGGGTGCCTATATCAACAATGAACCCCGGAGAGACGGTAGAACCCACAAAGCTGCCTGCTTCATCAACTGGCTGATAGAAACCAACGTCCATATTTGGTCGGAACAGTTCGCCAGTCTCGTTATTGACTAATAATTCGCCATCATCTTGAAGCGTATAAAGAGGAACAACGGCAGCGAATTTTCTTAATCCACTCATGCGTATGTCTTCACCACTTGGCAGGTGTAGATCAACACCACTCAAAGCAGTTCGATTTTGAATTATCGCTCTGATCTGTTCTTTTTCGCCGTCAACTGACTCTGCGACAGATAGATCCATATCAGTAACCGATAACGACGCTAGATTGAAAGTATCAGTGACTAATAACTGTTCACCTTTTTCAACCGCAATTTGATGTCCATTCTCTGTTTTATACAGACTGAATGGATAGCTCTCGCCACTCTGATAAGTTCTATCAAGTAGAACACTCTGGGCTCGCTCAAAAGAGAGTTGGTTTTTTGCGCTGTAGTTGGTGAATGCTAACCCTACGGTATAAACCAGAGGGAAAATAATAAATAAGATCATTCCGGCAATACCCGGATAGATATAACGATGCGCGTACGTCTTTTTACTGCCAAAAATATACAGTGCTAGTGCTGTGAGAATGACGGTTAAAAGTGCAAACGCGGTTTCACCACGAGAATACATGAGAATGGTGGCATAACCATTAACGAGACCGACTGACCCTAAAAGTGCCCATTTAATGAAGACACTCTTGCTGGTCGGTAAACTCGTTGTTGCTGATGTCATTGCATCTGTACCTTGAACTGACTGCATAGAGGAACCTGCTAGCGATAAAAATAGAGAATAAAAATAGAAATGAAGGAGAGGTTACCCTCTCCTTTAATGGTGGAACTTATTATCGTGTCATCTGTTTCTCAGCATCAGACAGTGCTTCATCTACAGTCTGACGGCCATCAACGATATTGATGATAGCGTTCTTAGCGCCCTCCCAGAATGCGTTCATTTGTGGGATATTTGGCATGATTTCGCCATTCATTGCGTTGTCCATTGTCGCCGCAATACGCTTATCTGAGTCAAGCTCACGTTGGAATGAGTTAAGCGCTACCGCACCTAGTGGCTTGTCATCATTCACTTTACGCAAACCATCGTTCGTTAGTAGGTAGTTCTCTAGGAACTCAACCGCTAGGTCTTTGTTTGGTGATGCCGTGCTGATACCAGCAGTTAAAACACCGACGAATGGTTTAGACGCTTGACCATTAAACTTAGGGAGCGTTGTCACACCGTAGTTAATACCAGACGTTTCAATGTTACCCCATGCCCATGGGCCATTGATTGTCATCGCCGTTTGGCCTTGGTTAAATGCAGACTCAGAAACTGAGTAATCCATATCTGGAGAGATTACGCCTTTATCAACCAGAGACTTAACAAAGTTCATTGAACCTTTAACGCCGTCTGTTGCGATACCTGCATCTTTAACGTTGTAGCCTTCAGCACCATACTTAAATGCGTAACCGCCATCAGCAGCCATTAGTGGCCACGTGAAGTAGGGTTCTTTTAGGTTCCACATGATTGCAGACTTGCCATCTTTAGCAAGTTTCTTGTTTAGCTCTTCAACTTCTTCCCATGTTTTAGGCGGGTTAGGAACTAAATCTTTGTTGTAAATTAGAGATAACGATTCAATTGCAACTGGGTAACCAATGACTTTACCGTTGTATTTTACCGCGTCCCAAGCAAAGTCTACGATGCCATCTTTGATCTCTTTAGAAGGGTTGATCTCAGCCAGTAGACCCGATTCAGCGTAACCACCAAAACGATCGTGTGCCCAAAATACGATATCAGGACCATCACCCGTTGCTGCTACTTGAGGGAAGCGAGCTTCTAGACCATCAGGGTGAGCAACTGTGACTTTAATACCCGTCTCTTCTTCAAACTTCTTACCTACTTCAGCAAGTCCGTTATAACCTTTATCACCGTTAATCCAGATAGTTAGTTGACCTTCATCGATAGCAGCGTGCGCACCAAAAGAGCCAAGAGCAACTAATGTACTTAGCGCTACAGTGCTTAGGGCATTTTTCATGTCTATATCCTTTTTATTTTTGTGTTGTAGGGCTTACCAAGAGGTTTGCCGTATTTCGACATACATAGTGTTAGAAAAAACACTCTAGCTCATCCTCCCACTCCCTACGCCCTTGCTATTATGGCGCATTTTCGTGATCCTTAACGACTCACTATGGTGTACGCTGTCACAAAATAGAGACTTTATGTGATCATTCTCACTAACATCACTCATATTTATTTGAGATAGATCGTCTTCTTGATTTCTACTCCCTCCAAGCCTCCTCCTTTTCTACTCCCCCCAGACAAAATTTACCTAGGAGGATGCACTAGAGCACCAAAACGAAGAGACTTACATCATCCAAGAGTGGATAGTAAGAACCCTTTCCAGATGTTTAGCAAAACTGAGCTCTGGTTTACAACACCGAATTGGTTTCCAGTTATTTAGAGGGATGTTCACATTTTGTTCTTGATTACATAGGTATTCACTTTATGTCTATATCAAGAGCGGGAAACATCGTTATTAACGGGGGATGGCAACCGATTATTGGTTTTGATGGGTGATGGTACGCTTAGTGTGAAGAAACACGATGGGATAGTGACATACTCAACATCGAGTTATATTTTTATCTAAACAATAGTAGCGTCCTCACCCTTTTTTCTTGCTCTAGTACCTATTTTGGTTCAAGGTGATCGAATCTCAACTCTAGGTACACCACCTAACCAAATTACAATGATTATTGCCTAGCGACCCTACTCTGGCTTAGGCAATAACGAATAAATATGATTGATCGAGGACGAGCTGGATGACGAATGTCACGTTAAAAAATGTAAGTAAAGCGTATGGCGATGTATTGATATCTAAAAACGTTGATCTAGAAATACAAGAGGGAGAGTTCGTCGTATTTGTTGGGCCATCTGGCTGCGGTAAATCTACACTCCTTCGCTGTATCGCGGGCTTAGAAGATATCACCTCAGGTGACTTATACATCGGCAACGAACGTATGAATGACATAGAACCGTCCAAACGTGGTGTCGGTATGGTGTTTCAGTCCTATGCGCTCTACCCGCACTTAAATCTCTTCGATAACATGTCTTTTGGCCTAAAGCTGGCAAAAGCCGATAAAAAAGAAATCGATCAACGCGTTGAGCACGCTGCCGATATCTTACAGCTTACTCATCTTCTGGATCGTCAACCTAAAGCCCTCTCTGGTGGGCAACGTCAGCGTGTTGCCATTGGCCGAACATTAGTATCGCAGCCAAACGTATTTTTACTCGATGAACCCCTATCAAACTTAGATGCTGCGCTTCGAGTTCAGATGCGTTCTCAAATCACTAAGCTTCAACGTAAACTCGGCTGTACCATGATCTATGTAACGCACGATCAAGTTGAAGCGATGACGATGGCCGATAAAATTGTGGTGCTTGATGATGGTTATGTCTCTCAAGTAGGTAAACCTTTAGAGCTATACCATTACCCTCAAAACCGATTTGTTGCCGGCTTCATCGGCTCACCAAAGATGAACTTCATGAGTGTCTTCATCGATGAGGTAGAATCTCATCAAGTAAAAGTGCAGCTTTCAAATGGGATGTCGTTCTGGATTCCGGTTGACGGTACAACCGTTAATCGCGGTGATCGCATGTCACTAGGGGTTCGTCCTGAACATCTATTAACAGCCTGCGATGGTGATGCGACGATTGAAGGCGAAGTGATGATCGTTGAAAAACTCGGAAATGAAACACAAGTGTACCTTAACCTAGAAGGTGCAGATGCGGATGTGAATTATCGCCAACCAGATACGCTTGCCGTTGAAGTGGGAGATAAACTAGAGATTGGTATTCCTGCTCATCGTTGCCATCTATTCCATAGTAATGGCGATGCATGTCGTCGTCTACACCAAGAAGCCGGTGTCGACCTTCCTCAGTAAGAGACACAACTTAAATCATTAATTATTCATCCCCTATTGGTCATCTCGACCATAGGGGATTTTTCGTTTCCATCGGATTCCATGATACGGCGTCTTGGCTAACCCAAAATATAAGACCTATTTAGGTATTGAGTAGCTTTTACTGACAAACTCAACTTCTTTCACTTGTAAGCGATAGTTAGTATAGGATGCCAATGTATACATCACGTTGGCGAGGAGATTGGCATAACGGAATAAGCAAGGATCAGGGCTTTTCTTACCTGAATGCTCAATAGCGACCAACGCTCTCACCACTTTCTTTGCATTAGTTCGACATACATGAAGTTCACTTGCAATGCGATCCCCGCCCGGTAATACAAACCCTTTAAACCCGCCATCTAACAGAGTACGTAGATGGTTATAGTCATCATAGAGTTCGTCAAATTCTACTTCCGTAATGGCCTGTTTGCCACGTACAGAGCCATTTAAATGATAAACATTCGGCTGTAGACGCTGCAAAACATCTCGGCTTACCTCATCTAGATTCAGAGTCAGCACTAAGCCGATACGGCTGCACAGTTCATCAGTAATGATCTCAAAATCACAGATAGGACTGTCTTCATAAATAAATGGGTAACAGATTTCGCCGTCGGCTTTACTCACTGGCTTCACACGCTTTCCTTAGACAAATAAAAACGCCCACTTATCAGTGAGCGCTTACTAAATAATTAGAAAATAATTTAGCTTTTAAACAATGGCTTAATTAAATATTGTAGCAATATTCCAACGTGTAGTCTTCACCACTTTTCGCGGTATATTCTTTGTCTTCACTGCACGCACTTGGTTTACCTTTTTCGTCGCCTTGAACTAAGCTTACCCAATGACGCATTGCCACCATTTCTTGAGTAAAGTTGGTACACGTCTCTAATTGAATATCATCAATATCAACTAGCTCAACACAACCCGTTCCTTTGTGACAACCAAAGGACACGTCTACGTGGCTGCCATTGCCATCTTTAAACAGAATAGAAGAGGGATCTTCTTTCTCGCCAGTGTAGGCTACAAAGTTTCTATTATTTTTCAACCCACTGTGCGACCCATCTTTGAAGTACGCAACCATATGACGGTAATCAATCATATACCCACTTACCTCTTGATGTGAACCATGCTCAAGAGGAAAAAGCTTATCGAGAAGCTGCTTCGCTTTCACTTGTTTCTCATTTTGCTGTTTTGCGCTGATAGTCTCTACGGCAAAGACAGCTTCAGCGATAAACGGTTTATTGTTTGTAGTGGTCTCTTTTTTATCGAATCTAAGCATATTCATAGTCTTTCCCTCTGTGTGGTCAATCAAGTTTGGACACCGTTTGTTGAGCAGTTCAGTGTTATCTCTTGTTAACGATTTTTAGCGACCAAATTTGATTGCTACTACCAAATAAAATTCATTTAGAGCAAATATTCAAAATTTACTTAACTTTCTCGGTAAATATGTGACATTGCTTACTTGGAAGATTAGCGAATTTTTGACTACAATTTCACAACAAAAATTTTACAATGTGAATTTTACAAAATGTCTCTATCAAAAAGCTTAGTTCGCCAGTCCCATTTCTTAGGTACTAAGATTAGAAACCTGAGAAAACGCAACCACTTAACTATGGAGGATCTCTCTGCGAGATGCATTCGTGTTAACCCTGAGTACGCACCCTCTGTTTCTTACCTCTCGATGATAGAGCGGGGAAAACGTGTCCCTAGTGTTGATATGCTTGAAGTCATTGCCGAAGTTTTTCAAAAAGATCCTCGTTGGTTCCTCGATGATGAGCCCGAACAAAGTGCTATTACACCGGATAAAGGAAATCGCGGCGGTATCAGCGGTATGGCACTGGAGCCCAGTTTTCTTTTTTCGAACGATATTTTACAAATTGCCATCCCAGAAATGCTTTCACAAACAGGGATTACCGGAAGACAGTTTGCGCACCTCTTGATACGTGCTCATCAAGAGAGTAATCAAAATCACTTTCCTCATCTTGAGCGAGCAGCAGAAGAGGTTGGTTTAAAAAGACTGAACCTTGCTATTGAAGATTTGATTGATATTGCCAAAAGCTTAGGAGTAAGGATTCGTTGGATCAGCCGCACACCTCAAGATGTCGTCGATGAGCTAGGCGTAAGCGCTAAGCAACTCGTTACTTCTTTTTTTGAATCACCGAGCACCATCTACCTCAATGAGATACTGAGAGATTACCCGACTAGGCTTAAGTACGATTTAGCTGTGTATATTGGGCACTGTATTTTACACCGCAAAGAAGGGCTTAAGAGTGTCCTTTCCGTCGGTCATACTAACAGCTGGGAGGATACCTCAAGCCCTGCTAACCCAACATCAGAGTTGAACTCTCAGGATATTTTACAAGCCTGGCGTGATTTTGAATCAAGCTTCTTTGCTGGCGCTTTACTTTGCCCTAAAGTGCCTTTTAGGCAACTGTTAGACCGCAGCGGCTATGAAATTGATGTGCACCAAAAAGCAGGGGTCTCACCGTCAGTCGCAATGCGCAGAATGACCGTGGTTTCTCCTTACCCACACTGGCACTATTTTGATGCTTACGGACAAAATAAGCTGAAAGCAGTTTATCGAGGAAACGGCATTCCGCTTCCGTGGGGAAATATGCGGAAGGTCAATGATCCTTGCCAACATTGGGCCGTATTTAGAAGACTCTCAGAACCTAAGAGCCACAGCTCCGCTCAGATTTCGATCCTAAATGTTGGCGATGAACCTAGAATCTACTGCTGTGAATCAGTCAACATGACTGACCCTGCTGGAAACAACCGCGTATTGTGTGCAGGAATAGACCTCAACCCTGCCATTGATGCACAAGGTGGTGACTCTCGCTCAATCGCTGAAGATCTAAAATCATTATGTGTATCGCAAGGCGGAAGCGCTGCAATACCCAACCACATTCGAAAAGAGTTTACGACGATCGCAAAGATCTTGAACATCAACTGGATTGAAAGAGGGATAGAGTCAGACGCTAGAGTCATTTGTTCTCGCGGTGCAGTATGCCCACGTAAACCGAGTTGTTATCACCAGTGTGAAGGATAAAGGCAGAAACTAGACTTTGGAAAGAAAAAAGCCAATCCCAAAAATCGAGGGGATTGGCTATATATATTTGTGAACAAATCTCGTGTTCACTAACAACGTCAGTTGGCTAGGTGACCCTCGGCTTAAGAAGGGTCAATATAGATAAAGCAACTAGTGTGCCAACTTTTAAATTGTAGAAAACAGCGTCATATGGCGACATTATAACCAGTTTCACGCAAACTTAGTGCATAGATAAGTTGCAAAATGCAAAACCGTTGCATTTTGCAAGTGCCAAAGTGCAAATTCCAAGTCTAATCCTACAAGCGACACTTTGTTTTACCAATTACGTGCTAAAGTTGAAAGGAACCCTCTATTGAGATCCGAAGTGACGCCATTCAAGTTAGCTCTACTCTCCTTAAATGATAAACAAGCGCTATTGGAGTTTGAAAAAACGAATCAATCTTGGTTTGAAGCTTATATACCTGCAAGAGAGAATGGCTTTTACACTCAAACGGGTATAACTAAACACATCAATGAATGCCTCGACTTTCACGGAGCAAACGAGATGCTCCCCATGCTGATAAAAAGTCGCGACAATCATCTATTAGGGCGTATTAACTTACATAGTATCGACCTCAATAAGCGAACTGCTCACCTCGGTTATCGAATTGCTCAAACGGCAACTGGACAAGGGATCACGACTCTTGCAACGAAAGAAATATCAGCGTTATGTGAAAGCAACTACCAGCTAAAAACGATCATTGCCTTAACCGCTAGCGATAATCTGGCATCACAGAAAGTACTTATTCGTAACGCCTTCGATCAAATCCGTACTCGCAGCAATTACATGCGACTAAACGGTCAGCTAATTCACTGCATCGAATACCATAAATCTATTCACTACTCTTAGGCTCTATTGACAATTTGTCACTAAACTTTGACATTATGCTTACAGCCATCAATAAAACGGCTGGTAAATTATAAGATTAAAGAAAAACCCGAAAGGCTCACTATGTACAAATTGAAAGGACTCAATCGCATCGTTGTCACCACAGCGATTCTTAGTAGCATGGTTGCCATTCGCTCTGTCAACGCTGACTCCATAGAGCTTAAACCAATCAGCAATGAGCCCAATTCCCCTACTACCAATTCCCCAACGAATAGCTATCAAGCCTCCGCAGAGATCCTGAAACACACGTATGAAACACAACTGTATACATTATCTGCGTTTAAAGAGGGGCATTATGGCCTACGTATGTATCGACAAACGTTGGATAAAAAATACGAAGCCGCTATATGGAGTGACATGGCTAGAGTCGCTAGCAGACTGAATTCATTTTCGGCGGAGATAAATACACCAGAAGAGATCCTCATCTACTCAGAAAAGCGTCTATCTGGTTATAGAGAACAAAAAGATGAGCGTAGTGTTCGCCGTTATACTACAACAATTCATCACCCTGAATATCTTTACTTAGCCGTCGACCTACTTGGCTCTATGGCTCGAGCGAATGAGTACGGGCTAAAACACCGAGAAGATGAAAAGCTTCGACAAGTCTTACGCCGCTACGATTTCAAGGAATATGTCACTAGCCCTGAGATGGTAAAAGCATGGGCAGCGCAACTGGCCAACCAAGTCTACTGGCTACGACAGCTGGAAGAGCAAGACGTGGTTAAAGAATTCACGGATACGTTTAAAGCCACCTACCCAGATAGTCAGGATAAAGCCTTATCTACCCAGCAGTTTGGAAACAAAGTCTACGGAATGACGCACATTATTTTTGCAGACTCTCAGTATTATCAAGTTCCCGTTAGAGAAAACGACCATCAGTGGATCTACGACTATTTCCGACAAAACATCGATACCATTTTATTACGGGCTAAAGAAGACATTATTGCGGAAGTCGGTATTAGTTTTTTACTTGCGGGGCTAGATGACGACCCGGTTGTAGAGAAGACTCGCCATGCTATTCAAAATGCCATCAACCTTGAAAGGGGGATGATACCCTCGGCTACAGGTGGATTTGGGTTGAGCTATGGAGAGCATCGAAACCTGCTTGCGATCATGCTCTTAGATTGGCAATCAACAAATAAAGCGCCAGTGTTTGGAAAACACAATAGCGTATTTAATGACATTCCATTTGGTCTTGAAGCTAAGCTTCCTTAAAGTTATGTATCCCTATATCTAGACCCTATTAAACTTCATCCTCCCTCAAATCAGGGTTAGGCGTAAGATTTTGACCAAGCCACTAACTTCCAATTCACTCTTTTTATTCTCAGCACAACAGGAGGTATTCATCAAATAAATACAAAATCAGATGGCAATCACAAGATCAATTCATGTTTGTGATAACAGTCACGTTTAGATTCTGTCTAACTGCTTCAAATTTTTATATTTCACCTAAGCTTTAATCGAGAGGTTGTGAAATTAGGAATTGTGAAGAGTAATGCCCCAATTAGTAGGACGACATTTAGAGGAAATGGCTAATATACGCTCGTCGAGAAAGCGTAGAATCGTCCTCATCTCCTCAATTGTTGTTGGGATTCTTCTAGCCTACTATTCCATGGTTCACTTTAGTCACAGTCACTATTCTTTCGGTTTGTTTAACTTATGCTGTTTACTGGCTGTCATACTCAATGTTAGTCACCTGTCCAAACAGCCGAAATCAAATTACTCTGAAATTATTTTAAGTGGAGTCTTACTTCTACAAGCCCTTGTACAACTGCTTTATGGGGAGAATATTATTAGCCAAATTCTATGGCTATTCCCTATTCTTGCCGCGATCATCTTCATTAATGAGTTTAAGATTGGGCTTCTATTGAGCAGCTCTTTCTATCTAATTATTCTATTTTCAGTGAACTTTCCAGGTAACACCCTAATACCTAGAGAATTTCCTACTGACCGGCTCTTGTTCAGTTTATTTTCTATCTTATTAATCTGTAACATTTCTTCTTACTATTACGCAAAGGCTGTTAATTATATCCAAAGTCTCTATAAGGAAGGGATCGAAGATCTGGCCTATATGGATCAGCTCACTGGCCTTGCTAACCGCTGGAGTTTTGAAAACTGGGCCAGCGACAAGCTTGCGCACCCTCCAGAAAATGGCACATTAACCGCACTAATTTTTATTGATATTGATGATTTTAAGAGTATTAATGATGCGTATGGACATGATGTGGGTGATAGAGTTTTACAACACTTTGCTCGTCGTTTGAAAAACAATATTCGCAACAAAGATAGAAAGACTAACAAGCACGACTACTCTATAGCTCGTTTTGCCGGTGATGAGTTTGTCATTCTTTTATATGATGTAAAAACAAAAAATGACTTGAATGGAATACTTGATAGGGTGTGTGAAATATTTACTGACAACTACAAAACAGAGCAACGCATCAACACCTTAACCGTTAGTGTTGGAGCTGCTTTATTTCCTAATGACGCAACAACTTTACCTGAACTGACTCGTTGTGCTGACAAAGCTATGTATACCGCGAAACATCGAGGTAAAAACCAGTATTGCTATTACCACGATGACCCAAAAGACAATCAAGTAGGTAGTAATATAAATAATGATAACAAAGTGACTCAACTCAAAAAGACTAGCCTGCCATATACATAGCCCATAGGCTAATTGCGGCAACGACGATTAGCCAAATAACATATCTAGCGTTATTGCGTTCACCTTTCTTTGTTTTAATCACTTGCCTACTTGCAGCGGCACGTGCGGCAGAAACGATAGTGGGTTTCTTTTCGTATTGCTCACGTCTTTGTTGGGCTTTATTCGCGACATCCGTAAAACGCTGTCTCTGTTCCGTCGTCAGCTCTTTACTTGGATCGTAACGTTGAGCGTCTGAATGTTTTGGTACAACAGCCATAATCTCCCCCTATAAAGCTGAATGAAACTACTCTCATACACTAAGTATAGTGTAGTAAGTCAATATTCAAACAACTTGAATTAGCTCATATAATTCAATATTTATCTTTAAGATTAGGCAATTTTCTCGCCAAGTTAACATCTAAATTCGCGTAAATTATTTCCGATATACCTCAATAGACTCCCAACGAAGGAGAGTCATCGAAGAGAAATCTATTGAGTTTCTTAACTGATAAACAATACTTTAGACGCTCAAAATCCGCAAGGCTATAGATACTCACACAAGTAAGCAGTAGGAGTTGATACTTTCACATCAAATGAAGAGTCACCAATGACATCAAAAGCCTCACCTGAAGAAAACGTCACCCAGTCTGTGTCATCAGATCGCTTGATCGCTAATGCCCCTTTGACTACGGTCATCTTTTCCGGAGCCGCGGTACCGAACGTATAGCTTCCAATCGCCATTACACCAACACTGCTTTTCTCATTATCGAGTGAAAAGCCCAACGACTTTACGTTACCTTCGAAATACTCATTTACGTCGATCATTCCTACGTCCCTATAATCATTAATAATTACTCAAGATACTACCCATTTCTCTTGAACACTTTATGTTTTAACTAATTCTAGACTTTATCTCAAGCAGGTTTTAAACGTCTTTTCAATTCGTTGAAACAATTGTCTCGATAACATGCCATCACACCAATGAATAAACTCAACCTAAAAGTGGTTTTCAATCTATTATTTAACTAGTTCTTTTGGGCTAAAGATCATATTTTGCCATGCATCGTTTGATTGATATTGAAATATGGTACAACCTAACTTTTCACTAGACTCTAAGCAGGTATGGCATGGCAGTAGTAAAAGGGAAACGGTCAACAAAGACAACTCCTAAAAAAAAGCAACAGCCCATGTTCAGCCGAGAACAACTGGTTAAAACAGCATTGATATCGGTCTTAACGGTATTAGGCTTGTCTTTTGCTTCTCTCACCTACTTTAGTTATCAAGAGTACGTAAACCCAAAGCATGTTTATGGCAGTTGGATTGAGATTGGCACCCCTAGCTATGACACCGATGTTCTCGTTCTTTCTGCTGAGGGAGTATTTCGCAATAAACGATTGATCTCTACAATGTTTGAGTTTGACGGCAAGCAAATTAACCTACAGACAGGGAAAGGCGAGTTCATTTATCAATTAGCCGGAACACCAAATTCTCCTCAGATTAAGCGTATCCATCCAAGTGGGCCCGTTAAGCGATTCATTAAAAAAGGTTACGAGCACACTGTAGATACAGGAAGTGCAGGTGCAGGTAAAAACCGTAGAGCAGCTTTATCCGAACATTTTAATAAAAGTAAATAAATTTGATTATCAATACAAAAAGCAAGTGAGGTGAAACTCACACTCTTCTTCGAACAAGTTAACTAATATTGTATAATTTAATTGTTTGATTTTTAAAACCTTAAGATCGTTTTATAATCATTACAGACTTTATCAATATAGACGCTATCTATGGACAACCTTATCAGCCGAGTGCAGCTTCTTGCACAAACATTACTGCAAAGTGAAGGAAACAGTATTTACTTCATTACTGCTGCGAGTTTAGTCGCGTGGGTTGCTTGGCGTATTATTTACTCCCGTTTAGAGCTTCTTACCGAAAAAACCTCTTTTCAATGGGATAACCTTACTTTAAGTGCTCTTAAAACACCTGTCAGTACCTTTATCTGGTGTTGGCCTGCCACCATTTCTCTTAGCGTTTTTCTTCAAGAGCACTTTGACAGTCAGCTTAATTGGCTGCATACGCTGAAACTCATACTCATTATTAGTATATTCGTATGGATAACACTCAGACTTATTCATAACGTAGAAATATACGTACTAAACCAAAAGAAACGTGACGAAACAACGGTTCAGGCGATAGCCAAGGTTGCACGACTCTTCTTTGTCACCATCGGTTTACTCACAAGTATGCAAGCCTTTGGTTTAAGTTTATCGGGACTACTAACCTTCGGTGGTGTCGGTGGTTTGATCGTTGGTTTAGCCGCTAAAGATTTACTATCAAATTTCTTTGGTGGCATGATGATCTATTTCGACCGTCCCTTTAAAGTAGGTGACTGGATACGTTCACCTGATCGTCAAATTGAAGGAACCGTTGAAAGAATTGGTTGGCGCATGACCATTATTCGAACCTTTGATAAACGACCTTTGTATGTTCCAAATTCAGTGTTCAGTAGCATCGTCGTTGAGAACCCTTCGCGAATGCTTAACCGTCGAATTAAAGAAGATATTGGTATTCGCTATAAAGACAGCAAAAGCCTTGAGTTAATCGTTGAAGAGATTAAATCGATGCTGCAAAACCATCCTGATATCGATAACACTCAAACACTAATCGTTAATTTCAACGGGTTTGGTTCATCTTCTCTTGATTTGATGGTGTATACCTTCACTAAAACAGTCAACTGGATTCGTTTTCACGAGGTGAAACAAGATGTGTTGATGCAAATTTTGGCCATTGTTCATAAACATGACGCTGATATCGCGTACCCAACTCAAACCCTCAGAGTTGATCCTGACTATGCTGGCGTCAGTGACCTAGCGATAAAGCAGTAATGAGTTACAAATGGAGCCATACACCATTAGATGTACGGCTCTTAAGCATTCAGTAAAAACTTAAATTACTCTACTGTTACGCTAATCGGCTGATCGCTGATCGTATTATCAAAAACCGCATGTATTTCCGCCGTTCCAGTGCCTTTGGCAACGATGAAACCAGTGTTACGATCGACGGTAACGACTGAAGGATTACTGCTAGTCCAAGCAGATCGATTAGTCACGTTCTCATAATCTGTATATGAATAGAATACCGTTGCAACTGCTTGTACCGAGTTACCGATATTCATTACTGGCATAGCGGGAGCTATATCCAGTGCTAATATATTAGAATCACTTACGTAAAGCAGCATCGTTGCACTTCTGACACCATCAAGTGTTACATAAATGCTCGAAAAGCCCGCTTTTAAGCCTGTAGCTAAACCACTATTATCTATTGCTAAGGTCGTTGGCATCCCTACGTTCCAAGTCACAATATCAGTAATCTCTTCGGTAGTACCATCGCTATAGTGTGCGATTGCACTAAGTTGTTTAGTTTTTCCTGTTTGCAGATTTTGAGAGGTGGTACCTATCGTGATTTCGACCACATCACTAATACCAACATTTAATGTTACCGGCTTACCTTCAAAACCATCTAGCGTTGCAAAGATCTGGGTTTCACCTTCAATAAGGCCTGTAGCTGTTCCTTTTGATGAAATGTTCGCAACCGTTTCATTCGTACTCACCCAACCCACTAGGTCTGTGACATTTTCACTTGTGCCATCCAAATAGAACACTCGTGACATATAGTTACGATTTTCACCTACTGCTACCGTAGCGTTGTCTGGAGATACCCATAGATCAGCGATCGTGTCATGAACATTATCACCTACAACACTCAATGCACCAGGGTCACTGTGTTGACCGCCAAGTGAAGCGGAAACTTCGGTCTTACCATGTTTCAGTCCTGTAGCGGTACCATTCGAAACGATATCAGCAACCGAAGGTTCACTGCTATGCCAAGTCACTTCATCCGTGACATCACGTAAATCACCATTGGTAAAGCCTGCGACAGCGCGATAGTTAAACGTGTCATTCACACTAATAGTCGCACTACCATTTGATATAACTACACCGACAACGTCAGTATCTGTAGCAACTTGCTCTTCTGTAGCAATATGAGGTATGACATTATCGCTAATGATCCCTGCAAGACTCGCAGAAATGCCACTCTCTCCAGAAGCGATCGAGAATGCAAAGCCTTCATCATTAATTACAGTGCTACTGCTATTAGAACTAGACCAATCCACAAGGTCAGTAACATTTGCAGAGGTTCCATCAACGTAAATGGCTTGAGCTGTGTATTGCTGCATTGCACCTTTTTCGTATTGAGCACCATTTGCCATAACCGTCAAAGAAGTCAGAGGCAAATGGTTAACTTCTAAAGTTACCGTATTAGATTTCACTGCATTTAGCTTTGAATTCACCGTAACAAGCCCATTCGCATGGCTCGGTATGGTAATTTTTCCATTCTCATGAATAACGGCTTGATCATCAACATACCATTGTACGTTCTCTGTTAAGTCGCTCGTAGAACCATCGCTGAAACTACCTGTAGAAATAACCGCTAAGTTTGCCCCCGGGTTCACAACTGTTTTTTTTGTCCCTTTCAGGAGACTATTCGCATCAACCGCAACCTCTATAGACTCTAAAGCTGGGGTTAAAGGAGAGCTCTGGCTGGTCGCTTCATCAGAATTACAACCCGTTAATACCATCATAAAACCCGCGATTATCGCCGTCGCTTTAATACGTAAACCATTCATTAAAATTATCACCTTTGTTATATGTTAGACCCACTCATTACACAACGGTTATACTAATGGTTAGCTTAATTTCTTATCAAAGAGCCAAATAGATTAGGGCTAAATTATTATAAATATTCATCACCATACATTTTAAAAGTAAATAGAAACAAGCAATACATATGATTAATAAATCGGTTTGACACAGGTTTGACTTATAGGTTGTTTTTTAATTTAAACAGATAGCTGGCTAAATATAGATAACACGAATTAATTGTAATTTTCTGGCTCAAAATCACCTAAAAAAGAGCTACTCCTGAAAGATAGGTAAAACTTTCGAACCAAGATCAACGAATCGCAATAATTACTCAATTTTTAGAATTTCGGGGCTATTTTTCATACATGACGTCGTTAAATTCTGACTAACGCTCAAGATAACTAGCGTTATACCAGTAAGTTAGGGGTCACTCCACTTTCACACATGCTCGATTAGGAGCCGCCCTCTGTAAACCAGTTATCTTAAAGTTAATTCATTGCATCACCGTTTTTCAAATCAGTCATCTAAATAGTGACAAATACAATCCTATTTCGAGCTTCGCTAACTAATTTGAGGGTTGATTCAGCTTGGCTAAATACTTTCTGTACTTGGCTCTCGATATCGAAATAATAACGAGCGCACTAACTTAGGTAATACGACTCAATATTGAGTTATCTAATCTTCCTCTTATTACACTCATTAATTATTTTAAATTTTTGAGTCATTGACAGTGAGTTCCAGGCAAGTATCTCTTCCAATGTACGATAGCAGCCCATGCAAACATCATCATCATTTAAACAGCAGTGACGAATGCAAGGCGATTCTATTCTCCCTTGCTTTGAACTTGATTTGATTATCGGTTTAGGTCTATTCATTTCAGTCTCCCGCTACTCAGAAGTTAGATGTAGTTAGCAGGATTGTCTAAATCAGAAGCATAATAGAGCAACAGTAAATAACCCCCTTTAGCCATCGGTATCAAAAGAAAAGCAGTTAGAATGATCGCTTTAATCTGATGAGCCAAATGATGACAAAAAGCTAGATCGTATTACGGCAATGCAACAAATTATCGATGCCGTAATAAAAGAATTTCTGCTTTATCAATCTGATACCTTCCAATGTGGTTTTGATAACAGCTGTGTCGGCTGCCCCAGCAAGTTGATGGAATTGGTCGATGATGAGCTCTTCTACTGGTAACACCAAGTTGACCAAAAGATTCCACCGACTTTTGATGAACTCTATCGTTTTGGGAAGCTATGTAAGAACGCTCGACGCGAATTGATAAGGAATAGTCGAATCACCGCTTAATAGCTGAGACACGGTTCATCGGCCCCTGTCCCTACTCGTGATATACCATCCCAGCATCAAAAATAGCTATTAGCGCCTCTATATCCTTATCACAATAAGCGCTTGCATAGCTTTCCAATGTTGCAATGATTTCGGTTTCTTCAGACATGCTCTATTGCTCCTTTTAACAAAAGAAGTGTAAACGCTGATGTCGAAAAGTAGATTTGATTGAAACAAATAAATTTAAAAAGGAAGGGGAATTGGATAGACCTAAAGGGTATTTTAATGATTGAGATTAATCTATTTTCCTAAAATAGCTTCTCGTTCATCGCGACACTCATACGATCCCATTTCAAACTCTCGACAAATCAAAGGGCGGTTTTCGTAAATCGTGCACATCAACGTCTCACGATCGACTGCTGAGCACCAGCCATCATCAAGTCTAAGCATGGTCTCACCACCCCACTGATCATACGCGATATGATGCTCTGGTACGCCTGTATCAGTAAGAATGACGACTTCTAACCGGCAGCAGCAAGCTTCGCAGTTTGAACACAGTACCTCAGGCTCTTGCTCTTCTTGAGTTATATTCTTTATTGGTATAGTCATAGCGGTCTTAAAGGTCGTTATCTATCGTTAACTCGATGGCGGCATACTACTCTAATATAGCAACTTTATCGAAGATCATTTTTATTATGATAACTATTCTGTTGTAAAGAATTGCACTTCACTAGGAGATAAATAACGCCACTCTCCAGATCTTACATCTAACGTTACCTCACCAATTTTTTCTCTGTGAAGCGAAACGACTCGGTTCCCTACCGCCGCGAACATTCGCTTTACTTGGTGGAACTTACCTTCTGTGATGGTTAACAACACCTCTTTAGATGTTATGACTTCTAGCTCTGCTGGGTGCGTTAAGTTTTGTTCGCCTTGCAATTGGATTCCTGTGGCGAATTCATCGGCAACACCTTCTCTTAGAGCGCGAGATAATCCCACTCGATAAACCTTACTGCACTTTTTGTCTGGATGAGTAATATTGAATGACCAACGTCCATCATCCGTAATCAATACAAGCCCTGTCGTATCAGCATCCAGCCTACCTGCTATATGTAATTCAGACTTTCGTTCGATAGCTAAGTGATTAAACAAAGATGGATAAACTTCATCAACATTAGAACAGACCGTACCCGATGGTTTATTCATAAGGATATGCCGAAATGGTCTTGGCTTTAGCAGACTCCCTTTCCAAGTAATGTCATTATTTTCATGTACCTGCGTGGCCTCATCACATACGGAAACACCATTGACGACAACTTCTCCGCTATGGATGCACTCAATCGCTTCGCTCTTGGTTAGCTCTGTACTTTTACAAACAAATCTATCTAAACGCATTTCGTCTTACACCCACTGAAATCACCCAACATTGGCCTAATCACCAAATTAGAGACAATAAAAAAGGAGAGCCGAAGCTCTCCTTTTTCGTAACCAGAAACTGCTAATTAAAGAGCAGCTTTTGCTTTTCCAACTAGTACTGCAAATGCAGCTTTGTCGAATACAGCGATATCAGCAAGGATCTTACGATCGATTTCGATAGACGCTTTCTTAAGACCGTTGATGAAACGGCTGTAAGACAGACCATTTTGACGAGACGCAGCGTTGATACGAGCAATCCAAAGTTGACGGAATTGACGTTTCTTGTTGCGACGGTCACGGTATGCGTATTGACCAGCTTTTGTAACTGCTTGGAAAGCTACGCGGTAAACACGTGAACGTGCTCCGTAGTAACCTTTAGCTTGTTTAAGAACTTTCTTATGACGTGCACGAGCTTGTACACCACGTTTTACGCGAGGCATTATGCTTCTCCTAAATAAACGATAATTAAACTAAAAAGAATTAAGCGTATGGCAACATACGTAGAACTGCAGCCACTTCACATTTAGGAAGGATTGCATTTGGACGTAGTTGACGCTTGTTCTTAGTAGTACGCTTAGTCAGGATGTGACGTTTACCAGCGTGCTTAAACTTAATACCACCAGCAGTTTTCTTGAAACGCTTAGCAGCACCTTTGTTGGATTTCATCTTAGTCATGATGAATAACTCCGCATTGTTGAGTAGTTAATAACATAGTAATTAGGGCGAACAAAACACATCCACTGAAACAGCAGATGCATTTTAGTTACTTGTAAGGCCTTTAATTACTTCTTCTTCGGCGCCAATACCATAATCATCTGGCGACCTTCTATTCTCGTTGGGAAAGATTCGACTACTGCAAATTCTTCAGTATCCGCTTTCAAACGATTAAGAACGTCAACACCGATGCTTTGGTGGGCCATTTCACGGCCACGGAAGCGAATTGTTACCTTCACTTTGTTGCCGTCTTCTAGGAAACCAGTCAGGTTGCGTAGTTTTACCTGATAGTCACCAATATCAGTTCCAGGGCGGAATTTAATTTCCTTAATCTGGACCTGCTTTTGCTTCTTCTTCTGCTCTTTCGCAGCTTTGCTCTTCTCGAAGAGGAACTTACCGTAGTCCATCACTCGACAGACAGGCGGCTCGGCGTTAGGGCTGATCTCTACGAGATCCATACCAGCTTCATTAGCAGCTTCAAGTGCTTCAGCAATTGATACTACACCAACAGCTTCGCCGTCAGCGCCAGTTAGACGAACTTCACGAACGCCACGAATGTCACCGTTTAAACGGTGCTGGTTTTGCTTGGCCGGTTGTTGGCCACGTCTTCCGCCTTTAATAGCTATTCCTCCAGATTGAGCTTACGGCTTGAAACTTCGGCTTGGATGTATGAAATAAAATCATCCACTTTAAACTTGCCTAAGTCCTTGCCTTTACGAGTACGAACTGCGATTTCGCCGGCTTCCATTTCCTGGTCACCACAAACCAACATGAACGGTACACGTTTCAAAGTATGTTCGCGGATTTTAAAGCCTATCTTCTCATTTCTCAAGTCCGCTTTTACTCTAAATCCACTTTTTTGCAGTTTTTTTGTAATTTCTTGCACATATTCGGCTTGTTTGTCAGTAATACCCATGACAACCGCTTGTTCTGGCGCTAACCAAGTTGGGAAAAAGCCAGCGTACTCTTCAATAAGAATACCAATGAAACGCTCAAGAGAACCTAAAATTGCACGGTGAATCATAACTGGCGTATGACGCTCATTATCTTCACCCACATAAGTTGCACCTAGACGCTCAGGTAGAGCAAAATCTAGCTGAACTGTACCACATTGCCATGCACGGTCTAAACAGTCATGCAGTGTGAACTCAATTTTCGGTCCGTAGAATGCACCCTCACCTTCTTGGATGTCGTAAGCGATATCCATAGATTCTAAGGCAAGCTTCAGATCCGCTTCCGCGCGATCCCACATTTCATCAGAGCCAACACGCTGTTCAGGGCGAGTAGACAGTTTCACAACAATGTTTTCAAAACCAAACGTTGTGTAAGTATCGTAAACCATCTCAATACACGCTTTCACTTCTTGCTGTACTTGTTCTTCAGTACAGAATACGTGTGCGTCATCTTGAGTAAAGCCACGTACACGCATGATTCCGTGTAGAGCGCCTGATGGTTCGTTACGGTGACATGAGCCGAACTCAGCCATACGTAGTGGTAAGTCACGGTACGATTTTAGGCCTTGGTTGAAGATCTGAACATGACCTGGGCAGTTCATTGGCTTGATTGCGTATTCACGGTTTTCAGAGCTTGTTGTGAACATCGCTTCAGCGTATTTGTCCCAGTGACCAGAACGTTCCCAAAGAACACGATCCATCATTAATGGACCTTTTACTTCTTGGTAATCGTATTCTGTTAGCTTCTCACGGATAAAGACTTCTAGATCACGAAAAATAGACCAACCGTTGTGATGCCAGAATACCATACCCGGTGCTTCTTGCTGCATGTGAAAAAGGTCTAAGTGCTTACCAATTTTACGGTGGTCACGCTTAGCAGCTTCTTCAAGACGTGTTAGGTGCGCCTTAAGAGCTTTCTTGTCGTGGAAAGCCGTACCGTAGATACGTTGAAGCATCTTGTTATCGCTGTTACCACGCCAGTAAGCACCTGCTACGTTAAGTAGAGTGAAGTGCTGACAGAAACCCATATGTGGTACGTGAGGGCCACGACACATATCGATATATTCTTCATGGTGGTAAAGACCTGGACGATCGTCTTTTGAAACATTCTCATCCAAGATTTCCATCTTGTAGTTTTCACCGCGTGCTTCAAACGCATCGCGTGCTTCCTGCCAGCTTACCGTCTTTTTAACAACTTGATATTTAGTTTTCGCAAGCTCTTTCATACGCTTTTCAATCTTATCCAGATCGTCTTGCGTTAAAGAGTGCTCTAAATCGATGTCGTAGTAGAAGCCATTGTCGATGGTTGGACCGATCGCCATTTTCGCTTCTGGGAAAAGTTGCTTAACTGCGTGACCAAGAAGGTGAGCGCAAGAGTGACGAACGATTTCTAAACCATCGATTTCATCTTTCGCTGTGATGATTTCAAGGCTAGCATCATTTTCAATAAGGTCACACGCGTCAACACGATTTCCATCAACACGACCAGCAATCGTTGCTTTCGCAAGGCCAGGACCGATTGATAGAGCGACATCTAGAGTTGATACAGGGTTGTCAAATGGGCGCTGACTGCCGTCAGGAAGAGTAATAATAGGCATTATTTGTCCTTTACAGTGGTGTTGCATACCAAGCAACACATGTTCAGTAATATGTTTCGTCTTTAACAAAACATGTCTAAATTAGGGTTCGTTATTTATGTCGATACAAACACGAATGTACCTAAAAAAATACGAACGCGCATTGTAACTCAAAGAGATAAAATAACAATCCATGTCACAATCTTATCCTCTTAAGATATCCTAGCGTCCGTACATAAATCCGTGTGTATACGTCAATCGAGATATACATTTCGTGTATATCATTTCACCAGTGAGTCAATCACTACTGAACTCTGATACCGCGAGCATACTCTGCTGTCCTTATGTTGACATTTCTCTCTTTTCATACATGGAACCAACAAGAGCCCCATTTATGTCAAGAAACCGCTTACTAAAACTAGGATTAACCTTACTTCCCTTGACTGACTCCTTACAAGGCAACAAGTAATATCGATTTTGCCAACTCATTGGTCATTGCCATAGACGCAATTAATCTCAGGAGAATTATGATGAAAAATGCAATCCTATTTACAATCGCTATGATGGTTAGCTCAACCACCTTTGCCGGCGTCAATACACGAACCTCTGAAGCGTCATTGAAAACGGGCGCTTATGCTACGCCAGAGCAAGCGTACAGCGCAGGCTATGATCTTATGGACCAGTTCAACGAGATGCCGACAAATCAGTTGCTGAAAGAGTTACCGATTAATGAAAACAATGTTCAATACCCAAGCGTGAAAGTAACGGGGTCGAAGGTAACGGTAGAAGAGTTTTCTAAAAAACGTGGTGAAATTCAATATCGTGCCGTTGTCGAAGTGGACTATCAATATAAGTATCGAGAAAGCCGCAATAGCTAATAAAGGTAGCTAAGCAAAAGCAATAGATCGATAAAAAACGCCAGATAGATATCCGGCGTTTTTTAGTTAACTATCTTGACCGCTTTTTTTCTGCTCTTTTTCATGGTTGTACCCCATGGTTCGAAGATGATCACCATGAATGGTGTTTTTCATTAACTCCCAGAGCACAGCTAAAAATCGCTTATGGGCTTCATGATGACGGATATATTTCATATGGATGAAAATGTAAACCGCAACGAATACAAAGAAAGTCATCGCTATGCCACACGCCTCATACAAACTCATACTATTCAAATTAATAACCTCATAAACATTTTAATTAACTAGTCTCCTAAGCAGTGGTTCCTCAATTAAATCATTCAAGCCAAAAACACGGTTACCGTTGTATTATCAACTCCAAAACCAATGTTCTACGCACACTAGCTTGGCCTTGAACAAGACTCAACCATTAAGTAATTAACAGAGTGTTGTGATGCACAGGCGAACCGCTATTTTTAATAATCGACTAGTATTACAAGCGCCTATTTCTTTACGATAAGGTGATTGCGATTGTCACGGCTAGATTTAATTAACGCTTCACTGGTATCGATCGTTGAGGATTTAGCAAGGCGATCATAAAGCAAGACATTTACTGATGCCGCTAAGTTCATGCAGCCGACAGTTGGAACGTAAACAACATAGTCAGCTCGGTCAGCGACATCTTGAGAAATGGAACCATCTTCAGGGCCAAAAATATAAATCGCATTATCTGGGTGTTTAAACTCAGGTAACGGCGTTGCTCCCTCAGCAAAATCAACACAGACAATACGGGTTTCATCAGGAAGACCCTCTAAAAAAGAATCTACGCCTTTTAATGGAATCTTGCTAGATACGTTCTTAGTATCCGTTTGAAATTTATACGCTTTTTCGTAGCGTTGCCCAGTATAAAGCACTTCATCAGCTTGGTAACACCCTGCTGCACGCATAACCGCACCAACATTTGATGGGCTTTTCGGGTTGGTCAATCCAATAGTTACACGGGAGTTTTTCATGAAAGTTCTCTATAAAGTGCAGCTCACGATAAACATAACGCGATGAATATCAATACAGCTAAAAAATGAGGCGGCATTTTAGCAAAAGGGGCTATGAAGCGAAAGATGAAGAGTAAAGCCTGATTTTTCATCTAACTAAATACTTCAATACGACTTTTCGTTTTTGACGATTCATTGACTTTAAAAGGATAAATTGCGTACCACATTGATTTACTGAAAAAATACACAACGATACATTTACAAGCTATGCAAATAGGTCAAACTAAAGGTTAGTAACAATTCTAACATTTTTGCAATAAACCTTTTGGGGAAACGGATGCGCCTAAAAATACTGAAAAGAAGAATCAAAGACACACTGTTTGGAAAAACTTCAAATACCGCAATGGACGTGCAGTTATTAGAAATGGCTGATGCTCGTATGGGCGCTATGTATATGCTTGCCAACACCGATATGAATAAGGTGTCCGCTTTTTCCAACGGACACCTATTTGACAATTTTGTGATTGGCGCAGAACCGCTCAGTGATCTTAAATCCGTTTCAATGGGGTTATTAAACAAAACTGATGCGATGGCAAAACTGCAACAGTCTAAAGTGGGTAAATCGGTGGGCAAAGCCGTTACCGTTGTAGGAGAAGCCACATCCGCAGTGATTGCCAAGGTAAAGCAGATCATCTCTGAATTCTTTCGAATGTTAGTCAGTAAAGTCAAAATGGTTTATGGCGATGCTTTATATGGCGCAGAGTGGTTTGCTGAATTTGGCACGTGGTTAACCGCGGAGTTTGCTGGAAACTTCTCGAGTTTTATTCCAGGTTGGGGATATGTGCAAAGTGCGTCAGATATCTATTCAGGGGTAAAACAAGCAGCGTTCAAATCACGTGACCTTGTCACTCAGTATTACGCAGGTCGAGGGGTTGAGCTACTCGGTGGACATCCAAGTATTATTGCTAATGCACTCGCTAGACACTCCGCTTCAGGTCTATTGGGAGGATTGAAAAATGCTGCTGTTGGCGTAACGAAGATTGGCTTAGAAGCTGCGGGCGACGCGTTTGCAGGAGCGGGAGTACTCGTGAGTGTAATAAGTGGGCTGTTTGAACGAATCGTGAAACTGGTCGATTACATGGTTCAGCGATCATTAGTTGGTAAAGTCTTGAAGCGAGCCAAAACAGAATGGGTCAATAAAGACTCAATGTCGAGTTTAGTCAAAGATCATAAACGTTTCTCAGAATGGTTCCAAAGTGCGGTCATCACTACCCCTATTATCGCAGCACTGGTAATGGGAAGCGGATTTGTTGCTCACCCCTATAAATTCATACAACTTCTCACGCCTAACCTTACCGTGGTATCCCAAGGTGAATTTGATAAAGGGGTGATCTACATAGAAAAGCTCAAGTCCCTCTCGACTGGCTACGTTCAAGAATATATTGACGGTTATTCTGTTTCATTTACCAGTTCAGACGGCGTCGTAAACGCTAGACTTAAGGAACTGTCAGAAGGCAAAGGTATATTGGATGGATATGAAGTCTCAGTCTCGAACGCCGCACCACCTCTAACTCGAAGTAGTGTGTAGTGGAATAAAATTAAAAGTGAGCCTACTCGGTTATTTTTAATAGGATGTTCACCGCTATTTACTTGTCACACGTTCACGAGCATCCTATAGAACAAATGGCGCGGTAGACAATCTAGCGCCAAATTATAGACAATACGAAAAGGACATCAAATGAGACGAATTGCGCTGTTACTATTCCTCACGACCCAACTAATGGCTTGTACCGAAGTAGGTAGTGAAGCTTGGTGTGAAGATATGGATGCAAAACCTAAAGGTGATTGGACCGCAAATGAAGCCGGTGACTATGCCAAGCATTGTGTATTTTAGTACGGTCACTTGATCATCTGACATACCGAAAAGTACCAATAAAAATGGACCCTCATAGGTCCATTTTTATTCCTTGGCTATATGGACTACACATTAGGTTGATAAATCAAAGCCCTTAGCTATTCCAACTTTTGCTCTAACTAGCGAGCTTTCTTATTCGCATTACGTGAACCGTCTGAAACCGAAACAACACTTTTACTAATTTCATTAACCATCAAAGACGGCTCCCCCACTACCGTTTAGGTTTCCCCTTGTATTGCTTCAATAGAATAGGCAATTTCTTGGGTCGCGGATATGGTGCAATCGGCTAAGGTTCGAGCTTCATCCGCTACAACCGCAACCGCAATCGCCCTTCTCACTTCTCACTTCTCACTTCTCACTTCTCACTTCTCACTTCTCACTTCTCACTTCTCACTTCTCACTTCTCACTTCTCACTTCTCACTTCTCTAGCAGACTCAATCTCAATAGTCGCGCTCAATGCAAGAAGACGTTCTTTAAAAAGAAGTTTGTCACTTACTTAAAACACTACGTATAATCAGAACAAAATGACCATGTGAAAAATTATGATTACGTTACACACAAACCTCGGTGATATTTCTATTGAATTGGATATTGCTACTGCCCCTGTCAGTGCTAAAAACTTCTTAAGGTACTGCCAAGACGGTTTCTATAACGGCACAATATTCCATCGCGTTATTAAAGGCTTTATGATCCAAGGTGGAGGTTATACTGAAAAACTTGAAGAGAAATCGACTCGAATTCCGATTGTAAATGAAGCTAATCGAGGATTAAGAAACCTCACAGGAACGATAGCAATGGCGCGGACTGATGCTCCTCATTCCGCAGCAGCAGAGTTTTTCATTAACCTTGCCGACAATGATTTCCTTGATCATACGGCAACAACAAATAAAGGTTGGGGTTACGCGGTATTTGGTCGAGTAACCGCTGGCATGGAAGTGGTTAAGAATATTGCTGAGAAAGAGACCGCATCACGCAACGGTAATGATGACGTGCCTTGTGAAACGATCATCATTGAAAACGTATCGATCAAAGAGTAGTCGAGGGTTTACAAAAATAATAAAGGAGCGTTAAGAGAGTACCTTAACGCTTTTTCGCACCACCAACGTTGGCTCTAGCTGAACCACAATCGCTTCACTACTCTTCTCTTCCAGCTTTTGTAGTAATGTGTCTACCGCTGCTTTTCCTAAACGGTATTTCGGCTGATGGATAGTCGTTAACGAAGGCGTCATAAACTTCGAAATATGGATGTCATCATATCCAATAATGGAAACGTCTTGGGGAATATTAACACCACTTTCATTAGCCGCGTTAATCGCTCCCATCGCCATCATATCATTGCAAGCAAATATCGCACTTGGCAGTGTGCCTTTAGCATTCATAGCATTGAACGCTTCATAGCCTCCATCGCATTCAAAATCCGCTTCTACAATCCAATTAGGGTTTATATCAATCCCTGCTTCATTCAGCGCGCGTTTATAACCTTCATAGCGCATCTGAGCTTGATGTCGAATTAGCGGCCCTGTAATACAGCCAATTTCTTTATGACCCGACTCAATCAAGTATTGCGCCGCCATGTAACCGCCGCGTAATGAGTTATCCTGAATCTTATCGCTAGTGAACAGCATCGGCCCCCAATCCATTACAACCACAGGTATATCAGGGTAACGCTCAAATATATCAATACGCTTCCCTTCAAGGGTTGAGCACATCAAAATTACGCCATCTACACGCTTTTGTAATAAGGTACTGATCGACGCCTGCATGCGCTCATTATCGCCCTCAGTATTACATAGAATGAGGTTGTAGCCTTTTTGGTAACAGCTGCGTTCAACGCCTTTTACGACCTCGCCAAAAAATGGATTTGTAGAGGTCGTTACTAGCATACCAATGGTTTTGGTTCTGTTCATTTTCAAGCTACGAGCAAGCGCTGAAGGCGCATAGTTCAGCTCGTTCGCCGCTTTATTGACACGCTCTGAAATCTCTTCGCTCACATAACGGGATTTATTGATAACATGGCTAACCGTGGACGTTGATACGCCCGCAACCCTTGCAATGTCTTTCATTGTTGCCATGTTATATTTCCTTATGTATGTTGCGAAAATCACAAAGCGATGCCATTAAGCGGCATCGTCTGGGAAGCTATATTCTCTCGGCAAGAAAAGCGTCCACTTCTTCTCGAGTTGGTATCGATGTTTGAGCACCAAAGCGAGTAACTGAGATAGCTGCAGCTGCATGAGCAAACTTAATCGCTGATTCTAAAGGCATATCCTCTAATAAACCAGTCACCAATGCACCATTAAAGGTATCTCCGGCAGCAGTTGTATCGGTCACATCCACTTTAAAGCCAGGAACAAGAACACCACGCCCACTGCCTTGTTCACAAGAGCGGCTGAGCCAAACGCCTTTAGCACCTAACGTGATCATCACGATTTCGATGCCTTTGTTATGTAGAACATTCGACGCTTCTTGAGCTGATTCATTATCCGTTACCGTGACGCCCGTTAATACTTCCGCCTCGGTTTCATTCGGAGTAATCACATCAACACACGCTAACAGACTTTCAGGTAATTCACGCGCAGGTGCAGGATTCAAAATAACGCTTGTGCCATTTTCCTTTGCAACGAGTGCCGCTTTTTCAATACCATCAAGCGGCGTTTCTAATTGAGTCAGTAGGTACGTTGCCTGACGAATACTGTCTAGATCGGCTTCAATTGCGTCAGCGTTTAACTTAGCGTTAGCTTCAGCTGAAATACAGATACTGTTCTCACCACTGTCCGATACTTGAATCATCGCGATGCCCGTTGGGCAATTAGGCTGCATTTTCACACCCTTGATATTCATACCATCGAGTTTGAAACTTTCACGAATGTTGATACCAAATGCGTCGTCTCCAACACAAGCAATAAAGCCTATATCAGCGTTGAGTCTTGCTGCTGCAACCGCTTGATTTGCCCCTTTACCACCTGGAATTACTTGATAGCTTCTACCGTGAAGCGTCTCGCCCGGGCGAGGAAATGAAGGTACTTGAAGAACATGGTCAGCGTTTACACTACCCAATACCACTAACTGATTCATACGACATCCTCGGTTCTCTAGAACCTTATTAAGAGAAATAAAACTTCAGTGAGAGTTCACTGAAAAACTGATGTTTGTATGTTCTGCCTATTCACGGGAACTAAATAAAGAGCACATAAACATCACTTTTCTTAGCTTTTTGCTCTCCCCGACATTGACTCAAATGGGGGACACGAGGAGAGCAAAAATTAAAATATTAAGGTGTAATTTATTACTTGGTTACAACTTTAAGCGGCACAGGGATGTACTCTTCAACTGTGTTGCCTTTAAGAACGTTAACCGCTGTTTCAATGCCAAGGGCACCGATAAGATCTGGCTGCTGTGCAACAGTTGCCGCTAGTAATCCACGATTAACCGCAGCGATACCATCGTCGGTGCCATCAAATCCAACGATCATAACGTCTTTGCCTGATGCTTGAACCGCGCGAAGCGCACCCAGAGCCATCTCATCGTTTTGAGCAAATACCGCTTGTACATCAGGGTTAGCAGCCAGTAAGTTTTCCATTACGTTTAGACCTTTTGTACGATCAAAGTCAGCAGGTTGGCTTGCCATTAACTCCATCTCGCTGCCTTTAACCGCGTTCATGAAGCCTTCACCACGTTCGCGCGCCGCTGACGTACCAGCGATACCTTCAAGTTGGATAACTTTCGCTTTTTCACCGACCTTTTCCATGATGAAGTGACCCGCTAGCTCACCACCAACCACGTTGTCAGAAGCAATGTGGCTTGCAACATCGCCACGGCTTGCACCACGGTCCAACGTTAGTACTGGGATATTAGAACGGTTAGCAATACGAATTGCATTTGATACCGCATCTGAATCGGTTGGGTTGATAAGAATTGCTTTCACGCCGCGAACCGTTAAATCTTCAACGTTTGATAACTCTTTACTTGGATCATTTTGTGAATCCAAAACAATCAGCTCGTACCCAAGCTCTTTCGCTTTCGCTTCAGCACCGTCTTTCATGGTTACAAAGAAAGGGTTGTTTAGAGTAGAAAGTACAATCGCCATTGTATCTTGTGCGTGCGCTGACACAGAGATAGTCGAAGAAAGTAATGCAGCAGAAATTAGAGTAGCAAGTTTTTTCATTGTAATAGTCCTTTGTGTAGGGTGAACCAAGTTAACAGGGTTTCCAAATATATGGCGTTCCTGTTACTTGGCCCGTTGTTCGTATTTTTGACTAAACCCGTTTAGTCGAATACGTATTTAGTATGTGTAGCGTTGTGTTTGGTTCTATCTTGTAAACTTTTTAATCAAGCGTTACTTATTTTTGTTATCCACCAGCACGGCAAGCAGAATAACCACTGCTTTGGCAATCATCTGGTAGTAAGAAGAGACATCGAGCAGGTTCAGCGCATTGTTTAGGAATCCGATGATGAGTGCACCGATCAGAGTTCCCATTATTCTGCCTTTGCCGCCCATTAGGCTTGTACCACCTAAAACAACGGCCGCAATCGCATCAAGCTCATACCCCATACCTGCGGTCGGTTGTGCTGATGAAAGTCGAGAAGTAATGATGATCCCAGCGACGGCAGCAAGCATGCCACAGATGGCGTAAACACCAATTTTCACTCGGTCTACATTGATACCAGAAAGACGAGCTGCTGATTCGTTACCGCCCACCGCGTAGATATAACGGCCAAATCGAGTGTGATTAAGTAAGTACCATACCGCGGCAAATACAAACACCATTAACCAGACCGGAACCGGGATTCCTAAAGTGTAACCCGTACCAAACCAAGCAAAGGTATCAGCGGTATCAGTGAAGCCCGTTGAGATTGGACGACCATCGGTATATACCATGGTCACACCGCGTAGCAGAGTCATGGTTACCAGCGTTGCAATAAAAGCTTGAACCTTACCTTTAGCAATAATAATTCCGCTGATAGCACCTAAAGCCGCACCCGCTAAAAGTGACGTTGGAATGGCGATCATGACTGGAACTTCCAGCCCAATCATTGTCGCAGCAAATGCACCACACAGCGCTAAGACCGAACCAACACTTAAATCAATGCCAGCCGTTAAAATGACCAGGGTCATCCCCACCGCTATGATGGCGTTTACAGATGTCTGACGAAGAATATTAAGAATGTTGTCGACAGTAAAAAAGTTAGGGTTCAAGAATGAAACCACAACAATCAAGAACAACAAGGCGATTAGCGATTTTTGTTCAATCAACCACTCTTTCGTAAAGAGCTTCTTGCTGCTGTCCTGCGCCGTTTTAGTCATAGCGTTTGCCGCCTTATTGGTTGCATTAGCACTCATGCTGCTTCCTCTTCAATTTTTTTACCTACTGCACAAGCGAGTAGTTTCTCTTGGTCTGCATCTTTCACATCAAACTCACCGCTGACGCGACCTTCATGCATAACCATAATACGGTCACTCATGCCCAGTACTTCTGGCATTTCTGAAGAGACTAAAATAATGCTCATCCCTTCTGATTTAAATTTGTTGATCAACTGATAAATCTCTTTCTTCGCACCGACATCAACACCACGTGTCGGCTCATCAAGAATCAGAACCTTTGGTCGTGTCATCAGCCCTTTCGCAATCGCAACCTTCTGTTGATTACCACCAGAAAGGTTGCCAATGATTTGGTCACGAGTGGGAGTTTTTATGTTGAAAAGACGAATAAAGTCTTCAACCGCAACAACTTCATCTTTGTGCTGAATTTGACCGTTCTTGGTCAGTTTATCGAGCGCGCATAAGGACATATTCTCTTTAACAGAGAGACCTAACACTAAGCCATCACCCTTACGATCCTCTGAGATGTAAGCAATGCCATTCGCCAGTGCGTCTTGCGGGCTAACCGGATTCACAGTTTTATTGTCGAGATTAATCTCGCCACGCTCGCTTGGTAGCGCACCAAAGATCACTTTCATCAGCTCAGTACGCCCTGCACCCATAAGGCCCGATACACCGAGAATTTCACCGCGTTGAAGTGTGAAACTCACATCGTGAACGCCTGACCCTGTTAACCCTGAGACTTCAAGGCAAACCTCGCCATGCTCAACGTCTACTCTTGGGTATTGGTCTTCTAGCTTACGACCCACCATCATTTCGATCAGACCATCTTCATCGGTTTCAGCAACGGTGCATTCACCAATAAATTTGCCATCACGCAACACGGTAATGTCATCACAGATTTCAAAGATTTCTTTTAATCGGTGAGAGATGTAAACAACGCCACACCCTTGATCGCGTAGCTCGTTAATCACTTTAAACAGCGACTCTGTTTCCGTATCAGTCAGAGCATCAGTAGGCTCATCCATGATGATCACTTTAGACTCAAACGACAGTGCTTTAGCAATCTCCACCATCTGCTGCTCACCCAGACTTAAATCACCAAGCAGTGTGCTAGAGCTGTGTTTTACATTCAGGCGAGCCAGTAACTTGTCGGCTTCGTGGTACATTTTCTGCCACTGAATACGACCGAGTGGGCTTGTAAACTCACGACCTAGAAAAATATTTTCGGCAATCGTCAGCTCTGGAATCAGGTTCAATTCTTGGTGGATAATGCTGATACCCGCTTGCTGTGAGTCTCGCGGGCCTTTAAACGCTGTTGGCTTACCTTGATAGTGAATATCACCGCCATCTAATGAATAGATCCCGGTCAGTACTTTCATTAAGGTCGATTTACCCGCGCCGTTTTCTCCCATCAATGCCATAACACGGCCTGAGTACACATTGAGGCTCGCTTTATCGAGTGCTTTAACACCCGGAAACGCTTTTTCCATCGCGTTTAACTGTAAAATTGCTTGAGTCATATCATCTCCTCAATAAAGAATCGGATGCGTTAAAGCGCTTTGTTAAAAAACAACGCCAGCTTGAAAGATGACGTTCGCGTAAGGCGTGCACTCACCCGTACGTACCACTGCGCGGCTGTCTTGCGTACGGACTTTAAATTCTTCATGTGAAACATACTGAATGGCAATCGACTTACCGCTACGTTCTTCATCCGCCTTTAATTCACTAAGCAACGCTTGATGGCATTCTGGGCTAACTGTTACAAACTCTTCCGCGATGATGACACCCTCAATTTGAGACTCAGACAACATCACACTAACCGTTTCTAGAAAGCTTGGTACGCCGTGAGTAAGCGCCAAATCAATTCGTGTTACTTCATCGGGAATCGGCAATCCTGCATCGCAAATCGTGATCTCATCGGTATGACCCAATGTCGCGACAAGGTAAGAGAGGTCAGCATTAATCAGCGTACTTTTTTTCATTCTTTGACCTTAGTTAGGGTTCGTTAAAATCTCCATCGAAACGTATCGATATCGAAATAAAATCACCCATCGATACGTTTCGATGAATCATAGTGAACGGTTTAAATTTTGCCAAGAGGAGAAAATCAATGTGTGATTTTGATCTTTGAAATGAATGGAAGAGACTTAAAAAGAGTGATTACCATCACTGATGAATCTATCAATATACGACGAATTATAGAATTTCCGCATCAAATCTGGCCCTTCTTGCTTGCGACATTGAACAATCAGTGAGTCGCATTAACTCCGTTAAAGTGACATTAGGTTGCTCGGTAATAATGCGTTCTAGCTTAGCCTCCACGCTTTCTCGAGGTACGTTCAAATCACGCAAAGACTCCTCAAGCTTTTTGACTAGGTAGCCAAACGATTCATCTTCCTGTTGTTGAATCGCTTCGTGGAACTGAATCAGACCATCTGGCAAACCTATTAGTTGCCAATGGCGAGAACGACGCACTCGTTTAAGCTCGCAATGAAATTCAAGCGCAAGGGCTTTCGCCTGCTTAACTCGCTCACCACCGATTCGATGAATAAGAGAAGGCAAAGGTAGGGTGAGTGGGGTTTCTTTCATTCGGTTTAGGGGGCGTGTTAATGATGTAACGTTAACCATATCAGCTCTTGTTTTACTCGACACCCTTTAGTTTATATTTTCACAGCCCTACTCCGAAACATCATCGACATGAGCCACCAAATCATAAGTAATGCTTATGTTAAATGAAAGTACCAGCCTCTACCTACCTTACTTTCATTGAACAATAATACCGCTATCGCGTTAACGGAAATAATGCTTAACAATGCCAAAAAGGATAATGCCTGAAGGGATTTGGCTCGTACCTACATTATTACTGACTGAGGTCATTATGAAAGTATCACTTATTAGTACCGTTGTTGCGGCTGCCCTACTTAGCCCTTTCACTATTGCATCAACTTCTACCGATGCACTAGAAACTAGCGCCTTTAGTAATACCCAAATCGACCGATTCGCCGATTCGGAAATTACCATTCCGTACCTATCGCACCATTACTACCTAGGTGAAGACAGCAAGGCGACACATTTCTGGCACGGTGAAGATGATGGACGTATCTCTTTCAAAGCGACAGGTGGTAATGATGCGGTCGTCGCACTCGGCTCAGACTATATCCACCCAGACCTTAATGCCCATTCTCAGAAGTTTGAGAAGGGTATCTATACGATTGGGGATAACATCTACCAACTTTGGGGTTATGGCCTAACAACGCCAGTTATCATTAATGGTGATGATGGACTAATCGTACTCGACCCTATGGAATCAGCTGATAAAATGCGTGATGCCATTGCTGTATTCCGTGCTGAGACAGGCATTGATAAAGAAATCACAGGTATCGTTTACTCACACTGGCACATGGACCACTTCGGTGGTGTACGTGGTTTAGATAACATCTCTGAAGACGTTAAAATCATCGTTCACGATACTTTCATGAATAACGTCATTGCTAACACCATGGGCGGATTAGGCCCAGCGATTGGTTTCCGTGTTGATTACTCTTTAGGGACACTCATCCCAGCCGATGAAAAAGGTCGTATTAATGGCGGACTTGGCCCAGATTTCTTAGTCAAAGAGCTCACTCTCATTACGCCAAATACCGAAGTGGAAGGTCACTGGGGTACACTCGATATCGAAATCTCGGGTGTTAAGATGCATGTCGCACACATTCCATCTGAATCTGCTGATGAGATCATTGTCTACCTACCAGAAGAGAACATTCTTTGGGGTGCAGAAGTCGTTCAAGGTGAATCATTCCCGAACCTACACACTATCCGAGGCACTCGCTACCGTGACCCACAGAACTGGTATCCAGGTATTGATGTTCTGCGTGGGTTTGATGCCGACATCTACTTAGGTGCGCACAATCGCCCTATCAACGGCGCGGAACATGTTGCAGATACACTAACGGCTTACCGCGATGCTATCCAATTCACCTATGACCAATCTATCAAAGCCATCAACAATGGCTCGACAGGTGAAGATCTTATCCGTGATATTAAGCTGCCAGAGCACTTACAAGGCCATCCATTCCTTGGTGATTTTTATGGCTCTATCCGTCACGCAACAAAGCAAGTATTTACAGGCGAACTGGGTTGGTTTGATGGTGACCCTACAACGCTTAACCCAGTACACTCAAGCGACGCGTCTACCCGCTACGTAGAGATGGTCGGTGGCAAAGAGAATATGATGAAATTTGCTATCGATGCCGCCAATTCTGGTGACTACCAATGGGCAGCCGAACTCGCCACTCATGCTATTCGCGTTGACTTCGATGACATGGCTCCACGTAAGTTTAAAGCAGAGATGATGCGTGAACTGGCGTACATGGAAACGAATAATAACTGGCGCAACTGGTACTTAACTGCGGCTGTTGAGCTTGACGGTACGATAGACCGTTCATTGAAGTTCCCAATGTCTGCTCCTGACCTGTTTAACACATACAGTGAAGGTCAACTTGTTGGGGCGATGCGCTTCAACCTAAATGCAGAAAAAACAGCAAACGACCACTACACTCTCGCGTTTAACTTTGGTGGTGATAATCAACACGCATTAGAAATTCGTCGCGGAGTCGCTCAGTTCCATGAAGGTTTCTCTGGTGATGCAAAAGCAACTATTAACCTCTCTCGTGAACTGTTCATCGGTATTCTACTCGGTCAAGTTGATTTCGTTGAGTCCGTACAAGCTGGGCTAATCACAGTTGATGGTGATGCTTCGACGGTTCCTGCGTTCTTCGGTGCACTTGATACACCGACCAACGAACCTATCTTGGTTACTCGTTAATTCTTGGAGGAAAGTATGAAGAAGTTATTAATATCTCTTCTCGCGATGCTGTCCATCTCTGCGGTTGCTTGTGACGCTGATGGCATCATACATGTACCAACAGTCGATGCAGATGCTTTCCTTTTAGCATTAAATTCAGCGCCAATAGTGGATGTGTACGATTATTCGTTTGATGATTTAAAATTGGCATCGACGACTGACTATAGTGCCTCTTGGTTTAACGACCTTGGTGAGTTTTGCCACTACCATGGCACTCTCGAAGCATGCCATCCAATGCCTAAGCGCCTGAAATAGTACCTCGTCTCTTTTTACAACGACGTTCTAATGTTAAGCCAGTAACCTTTGTTACTGGCTTTTTCTAACAAAGAGAATATTACTTTTCAATGCGGCTCAACCAAAATTGGATAGCATTATTATCAACATCACAACAGACCTAGATATCATCCAATTGAGTAATTGAATCAATGGCGTATAGTCTCTAATAACGGTCTCTACTTTTTGGGCGACGATGGATTACAACTTAATCAAACCTTTTTTGGTGGTTTTTCGAACCTGCAGCTACACGAAAGCGGCGGCTGAGCTTGATGTTTCACAGCCCGCTATTTCTCAATCGATCAAGCGCTTGGAGCAGCAACTTGGTAAGCCTTTGTTCGTCCGCCAAGGCCGAGGGGTTCAAGCAACCAGTTACGCGACTCAACTAGCCCATCGCTTGAGTGAGCCTTTCGATTCAATAGATGATGCTTTTCATCAACCCGAAACATTCACTGTCTATTCTCAAGAGCACTATGTGTACACGCTACTTGATATTCCTGATATCGAGTTAGTCGAGTGCCCGGTATCTCAAACTCAAATATTTGATGATCTAAGAAGTCAGAAAGTAGCGTTAGCAATTGACCTGTGCCCTATCGAGGACCCCGCGTTTATTTCTGAGCCCATTGATGATCGAGTGGTGATCGTTGCTACCAGTGATCACCCTAGAATTCAAGGGACTATTACTGAACAACAGTATTACCAAGAAAAGCACGTTACGGTGATAGCCAAAAGACTGGGCGTCGATATCTTCACTTTATTGGCGGACAATCCTAAGCCGCGACAAGTTTTATACTCAGCTAGCTCACCAATGAGCCAACTGATCATGGCCTCTAACTCCGACGGCCTCGCTGTTACCACGGAAAGAGCATCAAAGATCCTAGCCAAGAAATTAGGATTGCAGCTACTAACGCCCCCCATGGCTCTGAATATGACGCCATTTAGTATGATTTACCACAAAAGAAACCTACATAATGAGCAACATAAAATCATGCGTAATAAGATCATGAACCGATTAAACTGATCACTTTTATTCGACTCTTAGCACCAAATCTGCTTTATACTAGCTACTCAACGGCACTTTCTTGGCGCGACTTTATCACCCGATAAATAATGCCAATCACCGCAATGACCATCAGTATCAAACTCATGGCTAAAGTACTCTTAGTAAGCAAAGCCTGGTACTCACTCATCAATGGATTAATCATCACCATTTTTCCTATCACCAATAGCACTAAGCACCAGATCAATGAACTGGATAGGCTGATAATCAAAGTGCGCCATGGGCTCAATTTGGAAACTCCCATCAACATTGGGGTCAAAACGCGAACAAAAGGGATAAAGCGAGAGATAAACAGCGATAAGAAACCATAGTTGTCTAAGAGTAACTTAGCTCTAGGTAGCGAGTCTTCCGGCAAAATTCGCTCTAAAAAAGGAACAAATTTCGTTTTATGTAAAAATCGACCTTGAAAGTACGCACACATACTTCCAAACGACGCAGCAAGGCACAACAGAGCCAATGCAGGATAGAAGCCAAACACACTTAAACCAATCATCCCACCCACAAAGAGCACTAAACTGTCGCCAGGGAAAGGTAGGAACACGAAGCTCGACTCAATAAACAGAATCAGAGCCAATACCAATAGAAACCACTTTAGGGTACTAATTTGCTGAAGCGTGTCAAAATCCTGATGCCAGATGGCAACTAACATTTCTTGCATAGATATAAATCCCATTTAGTAAAAAAGCGTACATAGCGAATCACTCCACTATGTACGCTGTTGGTTATCCGATTAATCGAACATCAAAATCACGTAGGCGAAAAATAAGATGAGGTGAGTCGCGCCATTTAATGAATTGGTCCTGCCCCTATTGAAACTGACACAGGCCATGAGCAGAGTCATGCCGAGCAGTATCATTTCTGGTGGCTCGAGACCCAGATGTACCGGTTCGTTGATCATGTGAGAGATCATCAATACTGCAGGAACCGTCAGCGCGATAGTTGCTAACACAGACCCAAAGAAAAGGTTCATTGCGCGTTGCAGTTGATTATTCAATGCGGCTTTCGCCGCCCCCACAGCTTCTGGTGCTAAGATCAAGAAGGCGACAATAAGCCCACCTAGCGCAGGAGGTGCACCCCACATTTCAATGGTGCCGTTAATCGGAATCGCCAAGCTTTTAGCCAGTAATATCACCACCAACAGATAACCAACAAGCAGCAAGGAATGGTATAAATTACTGCCTAACGGGCCATGAAACTCGTGCTCATCTTGATGATCTTCATCCATAAAGTACTTGGTATGACTTTTGGTTTGGATAAAAAGAAAAACCGAGTACAGACCGATAGAAGCAATCACTAATGTCCAAGTTAACGATGCCGACATAGCGCCAACATCGTTTGAACTGGTAAAGCTTGGCAGCACTAAACAAAGTAGTGACAAAGGGATGATCGCGACTAAATACGACTGCAATCCATCGACGTTGTATTTTTGAGTGTGGTATTTCAGGCCACCGATCAACAAGGTGATACCCACTAAGCCATTAAACACCGTCATCACTACCGCAAACATCGTGTCTCTAGCCAGAACAGGGTTAGACTCGCCCGTAATCATCACCGAAGAGATCATGACAACCTCTAATGAGATGACCGCTAAAGTTAAAATCAAAGTGCCATAGGGATCACCCAGCTTTATCGCCAGTGCATCTGAGTGGCGAACCACAGCAAAAATGGCCGACATCACCACAACGAATATAGCAATACTCGCCGCGATCCCAAGAGGAGATCCCATATCAGAAGCAAGCACATCATTTCCACCCAGTTTGAACACGATAACGGTTATCATGCCTAGAAACAGAATGAACTCATTTTTTATGAACGACTTCATGGACTGGCTTCCTCTTCAGTTATCTCTTTAGGTTGATAATGCGAAGGGCTTAGTTTCAGCATCTGTGGCAGCGTAACGCCAATTGAAATAGACGACCAAGTACCACTCACTATTCCGACACACAGCGCAATCGCAAACCCTTCAAGTGAAGCACCACCTAAAAGCCATAAACAAGAAACGGTGACAAATGTGGTGCCAGAAGTCACCAAGGTACGTGATAGCGTTGCTTTCACCGCATCGTTAATCAAATGACTTGTTTTGCCGTTAGGGTTACCCCTTAAGAGCTCTCTTGCTCTGTCCGCAATGATGATGGAGTCGTTTAGTGAATAGCCCAATACCGCGAGCACAGCAGCAAGAACCGTCAGGTTGAATTCCAACTGAAGCAGTGCAAATAAACCCAGTACCACCACAATGTCGTAAACCAAGGCGACGAGTGCACCGAGAGCCAGTCGCCACTCAAATCGATAGCTCAAATAGAGCATGGTTAAAACAAAACAGGCGATGATGGCGAGACCGCCCTGCTCTACCATGTCTTGGCCAACTTGGGGGCCAACGACACTGCTGTTGAGTACCTGAACCGTATTACTTATTGAGGTGAATACGTCTTGAATAGGGGCCGTCACCTCATCAATCGGAGTGTAACGGACAGTCCAACGCCCTTCCTCTCCAGAACTAATGAGCTGTACATCTTGCTGTAACGATTCATTTAGGTACTCACTAATTGCCACGGCTGATAATTCACTATCAACCACCACTTCAGCAACCACGCCGCCAGTAAAATCTAACCCCCAGTTAAACCCTTTTACTCCAATCATTAAGACTGAGAAGCTAAAGAGTAATACCGATACCAAAGACATATAGCTGCGAATACGTGTAAATAATGTATGAGATTTGATCATGATTATACCCTCACATCACGACGCTTATCGCGTCCCCAAATTAGATTAATAATGGCGCGAGATGCAAAGATCCCCGTGAACATACTAGTGAGTAGCCCTAAGCCTAGCGTAAGGGCAAAGCCTTGAATCGGCCCATTACCAATTGAGTAAAGTGCGATGGCAACAATCATGGTGGTTAGGTTCGCATCAAGAATCGAAGCAAACGCCGAATCAAAGCCTCGGTCAATCGATTGAGCGAACGTCCTCCCCTCCTTCATTTTGTCTTTGATACGTTCAAAAATAAGCACATTGGTATCAACTGCCATCCCAACCGTTAAGACAAGGCCTGCAATACCAGGAAGAGTTAATACCGCGCCAGGTAGCAAAGCAATTAAACCAACGAGTACGACTAAGTTCGTCACCAACGCACAGTTCGCAACCCAACCTAATTTACGGTACCAAAGTGCAATAAAAGTCAGTGTTAAGCCTAAGCCTAGTGCTAACGCCGAGAACCCATTTTTTACGTTTTCAGCTCCGAGCGTTGGCCCTATCGTGCGTTCTTCAATAATCGTCACGGGGGCTGTTAACGAGCCTGCACGAAGCAGAAGTGCGAGCTCTTGAGCATCTTGCATACTGCCAGCGCCAGTAATTCTAAAACGATTACCGAGTTGAGATTGAATGGTTGCAACACTGATCACATTGCTTATCTGCTGGCTTTGTCCGCTCGCATCTCGGCTGTATTCGCTATATACGGTTGCCATTGGGTTACCGATGTTCGCTCGTGAGAACTGAGACATCTTTCGACCACCAGCAGAATCTAATGAGATATTCACTTCTGCTGCGCCCATCTCACCAACGCCTGCTCGCGCATCGATAATATGTTCACCACCCAAAATAGCGCGTCGACCGACTAAGACTTGATTGCCATCGTTGTCTAATAAACGCAGTGCATTGGAATTAGCGGTGTTAGGAACAGAATGGAACGCCAATGACGCCGTTGCGCCAATCACATCTTTTGCTGACGCAGGGTCTTGAACACCGGGCAGCTCAATACGAATTCGGTTTTCACCCTGACGCTGAACCAGCGCTTCAGTAATCCCTAACTGCTCTATTCTGCTACGCATGATTTGAAGGTTTTGCTGCACAGTCAAATTACGCAGAGTTACTCTTTCATCACTTGACTGACTTACCGAAAGTACATTACCTGAACGGCTCACACTCCAACTTGGGTAACTGCTGCTTAAAAGGCGTCTAACCGTTTGTACATCATCTGCATTTCGAAGCGTAATCGTCACTTGGTCATTGTGTTGACGACCACGACTGGAGCGCACCTCGGCACGAACATCATCGATCAAGGTTTGGCGGTGTGCTTGATAGACCGGCTCCATATCCACTTCAAGAAGAAACTGAACACCACCACGAAGATCGAGCCCAAGCTTTATCGGAGAAAAACCTAAGTCCGTCATCCAAAGAGGTGCGGCCGCTTCCATAGCGAGAGCGACTGTCGCGTCGTCACCCACTAACTGATTCACTTGTTCTCTTGCCTGGCTTTGCTGACTTTGATCTTTTAAAACAACAACAGTGCGATCGCCCTGCTGCTCAATGTTTAAAATGTCGATATCCACTTGATTTAATGTGTCTGCAATAGCAGTGGCGTCGAAGCCTTGATGATTACGGCTACTGATATGCAGCGCAGCATTTTCGCCATACCATGAAGGTATAGCGCTAAGGGTCATAACCAACACACTGACAACGAGAACAACGTATTTCCAGCCAGAGTATCGATTAATAATTTGAGCATTTTTTGATTTATTCATATACAACTCTATCTCTCAATAGATTCATTGATAAAGTTTGAATGATGTAAAAAGTGGACTGAGGGACAGGAAATCCTCAGTTCAGAATGAACTACATCATTTAAACCATAGTAGAAGCAGAACAATACATTCTAATAATGTATTCGTTTGCCTAACAAATGAGATTGTGAGCTTATGAATGTTTAGAGTGGCGCTGTGAATAGATCAGGTTGCTTTCTTTCCAACCAGATAGGCGAGAGCTTGACGAAACTTGGCTCGTCCAATGGAAAGCGACATTAGGAATAACAATACTGCTTTTAGCGAGTTCAAGCAGAGGTGGTGGGGAAAATGCAACTAACAGAAAGTACTCAGGCTCAACATTATGGCCTACGCAGTTGTCGTCACTAACGATACGGCGAGTTGATGAGAGAAAGTGTGGGATCTCATTATCAAAGAGTGTGAAGCCATCATCCTCGAAACCGTCTGTTTCTGGCGTCGACTTTTCTGTTCGTTCATCAATACTCTGCGTAACATCGTATTGATTCACTGAGGTTTCATTCAACGAGATTTGATTCGTGCTTAAAGCGGCATCAATACTATTTATTTGCGTATAAGCTCCCGCCATCACTATGTTTGAACATAGCAATAAAGTCAGCATCGCAAATAAATGGGAAATACGCTTGAGCAACTAATATAACCTGTATGAATTTAATCGATGGTTATCATAGCAAGATAAATGACAATAAAAACGACAAACCTGATTGCAAAATGTAAACAAATCCTACTAAAAATAAATAATCAAACGATATCAGCATGTTATAAACCGTTCTCATTTCAAAGGCTAAAAGTTAGCGTAACAATTGGATATTTTCGAATTAGATATGTTTGTAGTCTATTCACTTCAACGTTCGCTCCTACACTTTTTCTTTTTCAGATAGCCCTCGCAGCCTAGCTCTATCGAATATTACTCAATTAGTCACTGTAGTTCGGGAAACAACTCTGATTTAGTGTCACTTGTTATCTTCAACTGCACTAGCCTTACTTCTTTGAATTTTTATACAGAATAGTCTGACATCTCAAGTTTCTGCCCATAAATCATTACTTAGCGAAAAGCGGGTGCCAAAGAGCAAGCTCCCTAGAAAAAGAGATTACTTTCGTAAAAAGTAAAATTATTAGATTAAGATAACTTATTAAGAGAATAGGATTATAATTTTTCTGGGTATTGTTACCCCATATATTTTTAACATGAATGAATTGTGAACGTGACTTTCATCCTATATTAATATCACCTCCGGCATAGTACCCCCCATCAAAACAGACTATGACTATTTAAAGGTTCTTATGAAAAACGCACTTATTGCTACCACATTGGTACTGACTTCAGGTTTCGCTACAGCAAATACTTTGCCAACAACGGGGGGATTTAATGGCCCTACCGCTGGAGCACCAGTTACGGTTGCTCAAGTTTTAGAGGCAAAAGACGATACTCAAGTTCAGATGACAGGTAACATTGTGCACTCTTTAGGAGATGATGAATATGAGTTTACTGATGGTAAAAACACGATTGTTATCGATGTAGAAGACGAAGCTTGGGCAGGTCTAACGATTTCTCCAAATGATAAAATAACGATTATGGGAAGCGTCGATAAAGATAGCTGGGAAAAAGCAACGGTTGATGTTGATAAAATTACCATTGCTGGCTAAGAGCTAGTAAAAATATCAGCATCTTAAACAATAACTTAAAGGAGCTCACTATATAGCTCCTTTAAGGTTTATATTGATGAGAAATAGAAGGCGTATAGTGAATACTTCAATCAATGTATTTTCTCTCATACTACGAGCAAAAATTTCAATACCATAAAAAGTAGATGGGAGTGGTTCTAAACAATCTGACTCCTTCCATTAGAACGCGTCGAATCGATCGGTAGCATGGAGATCTCTAAAGAAATCACATCCGTTTTAAAGGTTTGTCGACACTGTTTAATCCTTCGATTTTTAGTAATAGGCATAACTTGAGCAAGTCACCTAACTCACCAGAGGGGAAACCCTTTTTATCGAGCCATAAAGTACCATCTCCCTTGATAAAAGAGGTGTAGTGAACAAGCATGTGCCTCACTCCTTTAGCTCAC
>NZ_JAJHVV010000008.1 GCF_023145695.1 Vibrio amylolyticus | reverse complement strand
GGAGTTGTTTAAAATATTCCACTAATTCATAATGGGGTGAAATCATTTGCGGTGGATTCATAATGAAAGATGAGGATATGTTTAGGCTCGACTTCAACAGCCTTAAGGTATTAAAAATACTTGGAGAAGAAAGAAGCGCCAAAGGGGCCGCCGAAAGATTGGGGATTGGTCAGCCGGCGATCAGTAAAGCCCTAACTAAACTCAAAGCTCAATTCTCTGACCCGTTATTTACTCAATCTCCTAACGGGTTAGAGCCAACACCTAAATGCCAACAAGTGTTAATGAGGCTCCCACAAGTTATCGGTGAGATCGGCGAATTGTTTCGAGATGAGTCTTCATTTACTCCTGAAAACTATGAGGGTGAGATCAAAATCCACATTAATTCGTCTCTCAATCACCCGTTGTCCAGTATTTTAATCGAAGTGCTTAATAAACTGGCGCCCAAAGCGACATTACAGCTGGAAGATTGGTCTTATGACACTCAGCAGCAATTAATTTTTGGTCAGGTTGATATTGGGATTAATTTCTTCCCGATTGAAATTTCCCCCGAACTTGATCAACGAATCATTTGCTACCCCCAATTTAAGTTGTGCTGCCGACAGGATCACCCTCTTCGTCATAAGCTGCCCATTACCGTTGAAGATATCGCCAATTCACCGCTTATATTAGCGAAAATGCCGGGCTCATTTGACAACCAAAACTACTTAGAGGCTTACTTAATAAGGCGTGGACACTTGCCTAACGTCATTTTACGTACCGACAAAATTGATATCTGTAGCAAAGTACTTCAACTGACCGACGCGCTCATGCCAGTGAGCGAAGTGGTGCGCCCATTGATGGAGCAAGAGAAATTAATGCTGATAGATGTCGATCACCTTGATGAGGTCACTCACAGCCCCATTGCCTACTACATGTCGAGTCGAGTGATTGAGCGTCCGTATTCCCAATGGTTGATCGATACCGTTTGCAAGGTGATGTATGACATCATAGTGATGTATAGCACCCCAGACTTTGCCTATGTTTACCCAACTATCGATGATGTTGATGTTGATGGTGAGGATAAAAACCATGAAAGATGATGAAATGCTAAGTTTAGACTTTAACAGTTTAAAACTGCTTAAAGTCCTAGATGAAGAGCGCAATACTGGCCTTGCTGCTGATCGGCTTTATCTTAGTCAATCAGCCGTTAGTAAAGCTTTAAAGCGGCTTAGGGAGCAGCTTGAAGACCCGCTCTTTGAGCGAACGGGAGCGGGGCTTATTCCGACAGAGAAGTGTCAAAGGCTACTCAACAAACTCCCTAATATTATCAGCGCTTTGGATGACCTGTATTCCCAAAAAGAAGAATTTACGCCGGGTGATTATACGGGCGACATCTCGATCAATATCAATACCACACTTTGTCGCCCATTAATGACTCACTTATTTCTTCGTTTGCACGAGCTGGCTCCTCATGCAACGGTTAGTCTCGAAAATTGGTCGGTGAAAACGGAGACGAAAATCAAGCAAGGGACCATTGACCTCGCTATTAATTATAAATCGACAGAGCTTTCAAAAGAGATCTCTTCTGTCACTACAAACTACCCAGAGTTTCGACTTTGCTGTCATAAAAATAGCCCTTTAACTCGATTGAAATCCGTATCTATTGAAGACGTTGCTTCATACCCTTTCGTATTGGCTATTATGCCTGACCATGACTTTAGAGGTGGGACATTAATCAGTTACTTCAACAAACGAGGTTATGAACCGAATATATTATTGCGCTCGGATAAAGTGGACATCTGTTTAGATACGGTACGAAAAGTACATAGCGTGATGGGCGTTTGTGAAATTGTTCAATCCGACCTGTTCGATGAGGTGACGTTAATTAATATAAACCATTGGGAAGGGATTGAGCACAAGCCCATCGCCTGTTTTGTTAATTACAAATTCAGGGAAACATCTTACACACGTTGGCTCATTGATACCGTTCAGGAAGTCATCGAAGAGCTATATTGAGTGCTTGGATTAGGTTTCCTATCCTAGTTAAAGCGTCCACTATCGATTAGAACAGGTTAACGAAAACTTCCTGAGGGTTTCATTGGTGTGGGGCAAATAAGGTTTTGCCTCGCGGCGTGCTAGCATCGATCACTGCAAGTTTGGTGACGCATTGGCACATTTATGCAGCAGGCCTAGAAATTTGTGTAACTTAGGGAAACAAACCGCTTATGAATTATCAGACTTTTCAGCCCCACCCAGATTTGGAATCGCTTATCAGTTGCTATTGGACGTTGGACGTTCCTTCAGCAGAAGACACTCAAAGGCAGCGAATCATTCCTGATGGCACCATTGAAATGGCCTTTATACTTGGCGATGACATAAAACGATATACTTCAGAAGACAACTTCATTATTCAGCCTCGCTCTATGGTGCTAGGCCAAACTATTGACCCTTTTTATATAGAGCCAACAGGGTACGTCAATACATTTTCCATTCGCTTCTATCCTTATGGTTTTGCCAATTTTGTCGCTTTACCGCTTAGAACATTGGCAAACAAAGAAACACCAATCGATACGTTGTTTGACGAAAAAACAGCAAAAGAACTGGAACAAGGCATCATTCAAGCCGTCGATACAAAACAAAGAATCGAGATAATCGAATCATTTCTTCTGAAGAAACTCAGTAGTCAGGTGATGGTAAACACCATCGTTAGCACAACGGTCGATGCGCTCTTAGCAACAAAGGGCAGCTCTTCTATTAATGAGATTCTTAAAGAAGACCTATCAAAAAGACGGCAACTTGAAAGGATGTTCGTAAAAAAAATAGGTGTTAGCCCGAAGCAATTAGGCAAATTGATCCGGTTACAAAGTGCCTTAAAAATGTTGCTCAACGAAGAGGGTGAAAACTTGACTAACATTGCCTATGAACATGATTACTATGACCAAGCGCATTTCATCAAAGATTTCAAAGCGTTCACTGGCGTAGCCCCGAAAGAATTTTTAGGGAATGAAAACATGGCCCTCTCTTCCATTTTTTACAAGTGAATTAAATCTGTCGCATTTTTACAATTTCGTTTTGATTCGTAAGGGTAATTTTGTCTCTACATTTTGATTAGTAGCTGTGAGGTCACATGAGCAACGTAACATTTAGGCTTATTCTTACCGTTGCAATATTCATCTTTAGCTATTCGGTTTATAGCGTAGAGAGAGTTGAAATAGAAAAACAAAAGAGCGATTCAACCATAAATATAAGTGAAGCAGATATGAATAATTACATCTCAATTTTCGAAATTCCAGCAACAGATATTTCACGAGCAATCGAGTTCTACCAAGCTATTCTAGAGATTAATATTGAGAAGATGGAATTCCCAGATATGGAAATGGGCTTACTTCCATATGAAGAACAAGCGGTTACTGGTGTAATCGTAAAGAGAGCAGGTTTCCGGCCTTCGGAAAATGGTGTGACGATATATCTGAATGGAGGAGACAACCTTCAAATCATTCTTGATAGAGTCGCAAAAAATAGCGGAAAAATCATCGTTCCCAAAACGGCCCATGCGGATGAAATTGGATACTTCGCCATTTTTCTTGATTCGGAAGGCAATAAATTAGGTTTACACTCACCAAATTGATCGTAGAAAAATTGAGCTCCCAGTGAGAGGTTTTGTTGATCAAATCAGGTTGAGCTAGATTGAACAGCCTCAACATTATTGTATTCAGGGTCAACAGGCTTTTCCATGTTTGTGATAACTGATGCATTGCTAATATTTAAAACAGTGGGACTCGTTTTAGTCTAGTGCATTTACAGTATGCACTTTCTAATTTGAAAGTGCCTAGTTCGGGTGAGTAGCCTTAAGCTTACTCATTTATGCTTCATTCCAAGCCAGAACTCTTTGCTTACATCATTAGACTACTTAATGATATTGCGAATAGAATGCACGCTCGCGGCTGCACATGAATTTCAGTCAACTATAGAGAAAACACAATGATTGTAGAAAGTGTGCTTCCTGAAGATTACGCAGAAATGCTGAATGTTTGGGAAAACTCAGTCCGAGCAACTCATGACTTCATAACAGAAGAAGATATTGAGTTTTTTATACCAATTATCATTGAGAAGGCTTTTCCTGCTGTCACGTTAAGATGTATTAAAAGTAATGATGGCTCAATTCTAGGCTTCGTGGGTATCCATGATTCTAAGGTTGAAATGCTTTTCATCTTAAACGAGGCCAGAGGGCAAGGAATTGGCAAGGTGCTGCTGCAATACGCAATAGAGCAGTTAGGCGCAACCAAAGTCGATGTAAACGAACAAAACCCACAGGCAGTAGGTTTCTACGAGCATATGGGCTTCAAAGTCGTTTCGCGCTCGCCATTTGATGATATGGAAAAACCTTTTCCAATTCTGCATATGACACTTTAAAGCTCGGTTTGTCGTAACCAAGTTTGTTAGAAGAAACGCCCAAAGCTAATAACTTTGGGCGTTTCCGTATACGCGAGCGTTGTTCTAACTTGACTAACCTTTGCCCCATTATAAGTTATGGCAGATTTACTACAGATAAAAATAACTAATAGGTTTTATTGTAAATAATGCGGTTAACTGCGTTACTTAATGTATGAATCTAGAACCTTCAAAACGATTTCCATATCAGCTTCACGCTGCTTTATGTCTTCTTCAAGTACTACGTGTTCTAGTAGATGGCCCTTAATTACCTCACGCATCAAGCCATTTACCGCGCCTCGAATTGCAGCGATCTGCTGTAACACATCTTGGCATTCATGCTCTTCATCTAGTTTCTTTTTTAGACCGTTGACCTGACCTTGTATCTTACTAACACGGGCCTTGAGCTTCTTTTGATCTCTAGTTGTATGTGACATGACATTTCTTCTTTATGTAAGGGCCGACAGATTCTATCAATAATGTAGCACCCACCTTATACTGGGGGGTAGTATTTAATACTGGGGGGGGAGTATGGTTTAAATCAAATTTGATAGGACGCTAGAGGGCAGTAATGGATTTTGTCTCATTATTACAGCAAGGAAACGGCTGGTTTTTTATTCCCAGTGCCATTTTATTGGGCGCTTTGCATGGATTGGAGCCAGGACATTCGAAAACAATGATGGCCGCTTTCATTATCGCGGTTAAAGGGACAGTTAGACAGGCTGCTATGCTAGGGCTAGCAGCCACATTTTCTCACACTGCAATTGTATGGTTGATCGCTGTTGGTGGTATGTATATCAGTCAAAAGTTCACCGCGGAAGCAGCTGAGCCGTGGATGCAACTTATATCGGGAATAATCATCGTTTTAACGGGTCTTTGGATGTTCTGGAGAACCTGGAGTAATGAACGAGCCTGGAATAAAGCGAACCGCCATGCACATGATTGGACAACTCAAGTGGTTAATACCGGACATGGCCATGTGTCTCTGTCCATCGTTAATGAGGATTTACATCGCCGTTTCCAGTTGAAAACACTAAACGGTAAGCCTTTGAATGCGGAAAATGTAAAACTCGTTACTCTTGATCCTTGCTCACAACCGTCTGAGGTTTACTATTTTATTGAGTATGACGGTTACCTTGAATCCGCCTTTTGTATCGAGAAGGCAGATGATATTTCAGTCATGTTAATGATCGGTCACCACGATCATACTCATGATTTTGAAGTGCATTTTCATTCGGAGTCAAGCTCAAACCAAGAGGATACAGAGTACCAAGACGCTCACGAGTTAGCGCATTCTTTGGAAATTCAGAAGCGTTTTGAAAATAGAGATGTCACTAATGGGCAAATTCTTTTGTTTGGTTTGACTGGTGGGCTAATCCCTTGTCCAGCCGCGGTAACGGTGCTGCTAATCTGTTTACAACTCAAGGCGATGACACTGGGTGCTACGTTAGTAGTGTCATTTAGTATAGGCCTGGCTCTAACACTTGTTACGGTGGGTGTTGTTGCGGCCATCGGTGTACAAAAAGCAACATCGAAATGGAGTGGGCTGAATGATTTAGCTCGTCGTGCTCCTTATCTATCCGGCATTTTGATTAGTGCTGTTGGTTTATATATGGGCATGCACGGTTATACGTCTTTAATGAACTAAGCTTTTTATATTTATCCCATTACTCACGAAAATACACAAGGTAACCGCTTCATGTTATGGATTATTACTAAATACGCATTAACTGCTGGCGTTGTTGTTTTGATATCAGAGGTGGCGAAAAGAAGTGATAAGGCTGGAGCACTGATTGCAGCTCTTCCTAGCGTCACTATTTTAGCTTTGATTTGGATGTATATTGAAGGGCAAAGTCAGCAAAAGCTAGCTGATCATGCGTACTATACATTTTGGTATGTACTACCGACATTGCCGATGTTTTTGATTTTTCCATTATTACTGCAACGTTACTCATTTTGGCTTTCTTTAGGATTTTGCGCCATTATTTCAATTGTCTGTTTTTTGGTAGTGGCTACGGTGGTTAAGAGTTTTGGGGTAGATCTTACGTAATTAGAATAAATCACGGTTAATCTATATGTTTTGTTATAATATAACATTATTCAGTTTTACTTCTCATCCAACTTTCGGCGATGGTATATGGTTTCTAAAGCAATAAGACAATCTGTTAGCTTGCTGTTGTTGTTGATTGTTTCAGTTTGTATGACCTCATCTGCCATCGGCGAGTTTCGATCACATGGCTTGTCTGTTGCACACACGATCAAAAATCACCATGATCATTCATTGACTCACTCACATAGTGTGGATAGTGAACACTTGTTTCAACATGATGCAAGTAATCACAACCATAGTTACGATAGCGCTTCTCTTAGGGTGTTTAGTATTGCCTCATTATCTGAGTTGATGACTACATCTTACGTGAGACAAACTGATGGAACGCCAAATTATAATCCTTTCAAAATAGAACGTCCTCCTAAGATCTTGTTAATTACTTGAAACGGCCGCAATAAGCGGTAAATGAACATTTAACAAACAATGGTTTTAACTATGAATTTATTCGTTTTACACGAAGTGAAAGCAGTGCCTATCTGTTGGGCTACTCTGCTTCGGAAGGGGATTGTTTATCTTATCCTAGCCTTACTTTTAGTAGTAAGTACTGATGTTTTTGCGCATGCTGTAGCGCAAGGCGATAAGGGCTATATCCAAGAAATTACAGGTACCAATATCATCTCGTTCATGTATTTAGGGGCGAAGCACATGGTGACAGGGTATGACCATATTCTGTTTCTATTTGGTGTCATTTTCTTCCTATACAAAATGAAACATATTGCTCTGTATGTGAGCCTATTTGCTCTGGGGCATTCATCTACCATGCTACTTGGCGTGTACTTTAATATAGGTATCAATAGCTACATAATCGATGCGATCATTGGCTTATCTGTCGTCTATAAGGCAATGGATAATTTAGGGGCATTTCAACGTTGGTTTGATGTACAGCCAAATCCTAAGTTAGCAACGTTGTTATTCGGTTTCTGTCACGGTTTCGGGTTGTCGTCAAAAATCATTGAATATGACATTTCTCCTGATGGGTTAATTCCAAATCTACTTGCATTCAATATAGGTGTAGAAATAGGGCAACTGCTGGCTCTTGGCGGTATTTTGATTGTTATGGGCTTCTGGAGGCGACAGACCAGTTTCTATCGTCAAGCCTACTCAGTTAATGTCGTTATGATGAGCTTAGGTTTCATGCTGATCGGCTATCAATTAACGGGCTACGTTGTCGCTCAGTAAACAGAAAAGGAATCAATTATGTACAACACAGATATACCAAATCGTGCCGAGTTACCGACAACCAAACAGCTTGTTCACTCAACCTTTATCGCACTAGCAACCGCTATTGTACTGCTCATCACAGTCATTCTGCCTGCAGAGTACTCTCTTGATCCAACTGGAGTGGGCAAAGTACTGGGATTAACTGAAATGGGTGAGATTAAAGCCCAATTAGCCCAAGAGGCGGAAGAAGATCAAGCTAACAACGTAAGTGTGGCCGCCACAAAAACTCTCCAAAATGAGGCTGTTATAGGTGAACCTGAAGTAGCGCCTCAACAATTTGAGGTAACTTCTCCAAAGCCTGAAGTTGCGATTGCAGTGGAGCCTGTTTGGAAAGACAAAATTATGCTTTCACTAAAGCCGGGCCAAGGTGCGGAAGTTAAATTGGTTATGGAAAAAGGCCAAGTTGCCCAATTCAAATGGACATCGAAAGGTGGTCCTGTTAACTACGATACTTATGGTGATGGCAATGGAAATTCGATCAGCTATGAAAAAGGGCGCGGAGTTCCCAATGACGAAGGAGAATTGGTAGCGGCTTTCACTGGAAACCACGGTTGGTTTTTCCGTAACCGAAATGACAAAGTTGTTATGGTTATCTTGAGAACGAATGGTGATTACGCGGAGATGAAGCGGGTTCTATAATTAAGCCGCCCCTTACAATGCTTACCATTGTAAGGGTTTTTACTACGAAAATCTCCGTTAATTTCTTCATTGAGGACCAATTGCCCTAATTAAAAACAGAATAAGCTCAATCTCGAAGGTTTTTCAATTTTCAAAGCGATACGTGACAAACTGATAGGATGTAATAGGCTTAGATTAGCTGTTACATGTGCTTGTAACTTGGAGTTTGATGTACGTTGCGAGATAACCATCACTTTATCCTTAAGGAAACTCTAATATAGTCTATGGGTTCGTAATATCATCCCTTTTTGTTTGATTAGTGGTGTATTGACAGAATTGACTTTATCATTGAATACGTCGGTTCTAAATTTTGATGTAGGGAGGCATTCAATTGAAACAGTTGTATTCGAGCCTATGTGTAATATTGAGCTTAATGAGCTTATCTATTGATGCTGCAGAGATAAAAATTTTCACTTGGGAGGAGTATTTTTCGAGTGAAGTGATTGCTGACTTTGAAACACAATCAGGGCATACCGTTTCACTGGTGTATTTTGATAGTGAAATCGTACGTGATCTTGTTGTGTTTTCTGGGAAAGCGACAGCATACGATCTTTTTATATTAGATGCAGGTACACTTCAAAGTTTAGAGGAACATGGACTTCTAACAGATATATCTACAGTACTTCTACCTAATAGTACTTCATTTAGTGCGGGGTCAAATGAAGCATGTACAACACTAGGGATTCCTTACGCGTTTGGTTCGATGGGAGTGGGTATTCGAACAACTAAAGTAAAGAATCCAATTATAACTTGGATGGATGTTTTTGATTACGTGATGGAACATCCTCAAACGGTTGTATTTCCAGCGGATGACATCGATACCGTCGCAATTGCACTCCTTGCTCTTGGCTTTCATCCAATGACCGATGATGCGTTCGAATTAAAACAAGCGTATTCACTTTTAAAGAAAGTAAGTGATGATCTATTGGACTTAAGAAATGCAGCGGGTTATGCACTAGATAAGAAAAAAGATTCACAAATGGATGTAGCTGTTTTTTATTCTGGAGAGAAATTACTGATATCGAATGCTACGAAGCAGGAGGATTGGCACTATATGATTCCCAGTGATGGCACCATTATTTGGTATGAGTGTCTTTCTAGCCATAGAGATAAGGGACTGAGTCAGGCGACAATAGATTTTTTAAACTACCTCAACCAACCTTATAATGTAGTAAGAAATGCTGAAAATATGTGGTTCGCAACAACGAGTTTGGCTGTAGAAGAGCTGGCTTCTCCAGATTATAAAAATGATAATGAACTCTTTCCATCGGGATTGAATACGAAAAATAGTTATTTATATGAGCAATTGAGTAATGAGTCAAAAAATATAAGAAGTAATATTTTGTCGGTGTTGATGAAGAATCATGTAGGTAATGAAAATTGAAATTGTCATCCAAAATTAATATTATTTTGTTACCCGTTATGGTGGTGGTTTTTTCGGCTGCAGGTGCATTTTCTTATAATAGCCAAAGAATACAGCTAGTATCTTCTCTATCAGATACGGTGGAGAACGAACTTGAACATACGTCTCAAGCGTTGATAATCGCATTTCATGAATTAGAATCAAAAACTTATATGATGCTAGAGAATCGACACCTCCAGAATTATTTTAGAAATCAGTCCATAGATTCTAGTCACTATTACCTAAAGAAAGAATTGATAGCGTATGCGGAACAGCTTGAGTTACAGTATAGCAGCCTCCGATCCTTCGCATTATTAGATTCAACGGGAGAGGAGGTTGTGTATTATGATGGTATAGACCCATTTTCAGAAGTATCTGATATCAGTATTGTTTCTAAACATATCCCAGAGTTTTTAAATTCTGTAGGTAAGAAGGGAATAAAGTCTGTAAAAACCACTTCGTACCAACTATCAAAAGTAGGTGAAGCTGATTTTGAGCTATCATTGATTAAGTCCTTTTCTCCAGATCAAAGCTTGTCTTTAAATACTTTTTCTAAAGGTCATAAAATATACTCATTTGTAATGGTTTTTAAATTAGATAGTCTTTATGAGATATATCATCATATTGAGGATAAAATAAAAATACCAGTTAGTGTTGAAATAATCCCTAGTAATTATTCAAATTCACTAAAGGTAGAGAATGAGATAACTAATAAACAGTCTTCAGGGCACTCTTTAAGCGTTCATCTTAATAATGAACTTTGGGGTATAAAAATCAACTTGAACAGTGGCGATGTTGAAAAATTGTTTAAGCCTTATCAGTGGATGTTTATTGTCATTGTTATAGTGGTTACCTGTATAACCTTTATTATGCTTAAGATGTTGATTATTAGTCAAATTATAGATCCTGTTGTAAAGCTTACTAAACAAGTGGAATCAGCATCATCTAATGATTCTTTCTTTATTGAAGGAGCTTCTGGTAATGACGAAGTATCGATATTAACCAATAAATATATTGCCCTCATTTCTGATCTTAATAATCTGGCAAAATATGATAAATTAACAGGGTTACCTAATAGAAATAGATTTACATCGGATCTTGGTAGAATTTACTCGAATAGTAGAAAATATAATGAGATGTGTGCTGTTATATTTTTTGACCTCGATAACTTTAAGCATGTTAACGACCAATATGGCCACCAGACAGGTGATATGCTGCTAAAGACCTTTTCTAGTAACTTGGTGGATAGCTTTGTCGATTTTGATTGGGATAATATTAAAGTTAGCGAGTTTGAGTTTTCTCGCTTAGCTGGAGATGAATTTGCTATTGTGGTTGGTGGTATTGAGGAATTAGATGTACTATCTTTATTCTCACAGAGAATAATTGATCAGTTTAATCAGGGGTTTACACTTGATGATATAAGTTATGATATTGGTGTGAGTATTGGGATATCAGTTTATCCTAATGATGCAACTAATGAGACTGAGCTATTAAAAAATGCCGATGCAGCTATGTATTCAGCTAAAAGTTCAAATGAAAAAAATACATATAGATTTTATTCAGAAAAATTGGATTTGGAAATAAAAAGATATGATGAAATAAATGGCTTGATTGGCTCGTCACTAGAAAATAATGACTTCAACCTCGTTTATATGCCAATTTATGACTGTGTGAACGGTTCAATGATAGGGGCAGAGGTATTACTTCGGGTTGATTCTCCTTGTTTGTCTGATATTGGACCGGCTGAATTTATTCCTGTTGCAGAATCATCAGGGAAAATCAAAGACATCGATTACTGGGTAATTGAACATGCATTAGAGCAATTGTCTATATGGATCGAAGAATGGGGTTTTAATGGGGTTTTGGCGATTAACTTCTCTTCATGGCAATTGTCTAATGTCGAATTTGTTAATAAAGTTGAAGGGTTGATCAAAAAATATGGTGTTGCTCCACACCTGGTTGAATTTGAAATTACAGAGACCTGTTTTGTGCCGGGGGTGAATAAAAATATAGCTATATTGTCGGAATTACATGATTTAGGTGTGAAGATATCGCTTGATGACTTTGGTACGGGTTATACTGCATTTAGTCAACTAATCGATTACCCAATAGATACACTTAAGGTTGATAGAATGTTTGTTGAGGCAATAGATGAAGATACTACTGGAAAGCCACTAATTGATATTATTGTAGAGATGGCTCGTCTTTATGATTTAAAAGTTGTTGCAGAAGGGGTGGAAACTCGGCGACAGTTTGACTATGTTCAGCACATTGGTTGCCATCAAGTTCAAGGTTATTTTTTGTCAAAACCTCTTAAAGGAGAAACGTTTATTCAACAATGGGCCAAGGTTTAGTTTATTCTATTAGCAAAGATTAAATCACTTTCTCCTAAAGCGTAAATGAAACTCACTAGTGCGCTCGAATGAGGATACGGAGATGTCTCCCTCATGTGCAAGAACAATAGATTTTGTGATCGCTAACCCGAGCCCAGCACCTACTGTGCTGTTATGTTGTCTTGATTTGTCTGCTCTGTAGAAACGTTCAAAAAGGTACGGAAGAGACTCTTCAAGGATAGGCTCTCCGATATTTTTGATTTTTATAGAGTTGTAGTCGCCATCTTCAGCAATCAATATCGTGATACAAGAGTGAGCATCGCAGTGCCTTAAAGCATTGGAAAGGATATTGCCTATGGCTCGCTTAAGCATATCTTTGTCGCCAAATTGGTTTACCTCGATTCCATTCACCTCAATGGTTACATCTTTTTCATCAGCGACGATTTGGTAATACTCAACTAATGGCAAAATAAGACTTTTTAAGTTTAACTCTTCTTTATTGCTATGTAGAAGTTGGTTTTCTGTTTTTGCTAAATAAAGGGTGTCACTAATGGTTTTGTTTAATCTTTCTAGCTCCTCAGCATTGGACACGAGTATGTTTTGATACTCTTTCTCGCTTCTTGTCGATGAAAGAGTGACTTGAGTTTGAGTCATGATATTGGTTAATGGTGTTCTTAGCTCATGAGCAATATCGGAAGAGAACTCACTAAGCCGATGAAAACCTTGTTGCAAACGGTCGAGCATCTCATTTTGAGTCCTCACCAATTGGGAGAGCTCTTTAGGAAGCCCTTCTAGTGGAACTCTAATATCAAGCCGATTGGCGCTCACTTTAACTAGATATTCCTGCAAATCTTGTAAAGGTTTTAACCCCCTACGTACCGTGAAAATAGAATACAACCCGGCAACTGAGCTGGTCAGTACAAACGTCCACAGTAAGACTATGTTGAATTTATTGATAAAGTTCGTGTGGTGGTTGATATTAAGAGCTAGAACCATTGAGTTATGTAACGGTGATTCAAGCCCAAATTGAAAACCTCTGTAATGCTGCCCATTAGCTGTCCATTCAATCGTACTTTCTTTGCTAGCCCCTTCAGGTAAAGAAAGCTCACTATTTGCAAACGTTATGACATTGTCTTTGTTAAGTAGCCAATAATAGGTCGAGTTGAGTGGAGGGTTCGATACTGCAGAGGTGTCTTGCTGCTCAATGGCCCTAGAGATTGCATGTGCTTTTCCTTGTAGAAGTTGGTAGTCCTGCTCATAGAAGTGGTGCTCTATTGAATACTGAACGATTAACGAAAAGGAGGCGAGTACAACAAATGAAGAAGTAAAGCACATTAGAATAAGCCTAGAGGCCATTGATTGCTGTCGCATTATTTTCATTCTTGGATATCATCGAGTTTATAACCCATTCCTCTGACGGTATGGATAAGTTTGATTTCATAGGGTTTGTCGATTTTGGATCTTAGTCTTTTTACTGCGACATCAATAACGTTAGTATCACTATCAAAGTTCATATCCCAAATTAATGAAGCAATAAGAGAACGAGACATCACCTCTCCACGCTTTTTCATAAAGAGCTCAAGTAGTGAAAACTCCTTTGAGGTGAGTGTTATGTTATCGCCATTTCTGTGGGCAGTACGCTTTAATAAGTTGAGGGATAAATCGGCAATGGCCAGGGTAGTGTCCGATTTAGTATGTCCATTTTGAACTCTTAACGCATTTTTGACTCTAGCGAGTAACTCGACGAAGGCAAAAGGTTTAACGACATAATCATTCGCGCCCAGCTCCAACCCTTTGACTCTGTCTTCCACTTGATCTTTGGCAGAGAGTATAATGATGGGGGTATGTAATCCGCTACTTCTCATGGTTTGTAATACTTGCCAGCCGTTTAGATTCGGCAGCATGATGTCCAAAATAACGAGATCATAATGTTGACTGGTCGCTTGGTACAAACCATCGACACCATCAGAGGCGAGGTCGACGATATAACCTGATTCTGTAAACCCCTTCTTTAAATAACTTCCCGTTTTTGCTTCGTCTTCTACAATTAACAACTTCATTTTCTAGGTACCATAGTTTGGAAGATAGAAACTCATATAACGGGTATTTTATCCTAGATGGTTATAATTAGAGTCTTTTATCTCTTTTTTTGTATTGGTATTAAACAAGTTTTTAACGGGTATGACTGTGATGATTCCTTCATCTTCTCCAACGTTATGCAGTTCATTGAGCAACTTTTCTACGATGTGATTAGTTTTGCTTTCACCAATATAGATATCCATTTGATAATAGGCATTCATACTATGGCTATCGATCATATTCGCGAATTCACCGCGGCCTTGAACTTTAAAGACAGTAAAGCGACGAACGCCCTCGTTTGTTAACATATCTTCAATTTGAACGAGTAACTGCTCTATGAAAATGGCGGAAATTTTGTTGATCATGATGCCCCCTAAGTAACGCTCCTACGGTTCAATAGGAGCGTAATCAAGTAACTAATTATTAGAAACGCGTTCTGCGTAGTGGTAACTGACGTTTACTTGACCTTTATAGAGAAGCTCTCCGTCAGCATTCATTAACTCTTTGACTGTAATGTAGCCATTTTCATTTAGGTGTACTTTACGTCTATCGATATCTATGCTGGCAATTCTTAAATCCCTGATCAGTTCTTGTGGCGTGCTGTTATTTAATGATTGAAGTTGTTCCAATCCAAGTTTATATGCCTCTTGCGCTGTTCCCACTGGTTCAGTTTGAATGGTTCGTGTGCCTGATCTTTCGACAAGGTTTCCAGAGGTTGAGAAGTATTGGCCTGCAAAAACGTTCGCACTTAATACAGTGAGTGAAGTCGCCATTAACGCTGTTTTAATCAATTTCATCAGTGATTCCTTTTGTTTACATGATGTTTTGAACTTGAGGTAATCTTAGCGTGCTAGTAGTGACGATTTACCGACTGTCGCATGACATTTTTGTCATTTAGCTTTGTGTCAGATAGCCGTTAGGATTTTTCTTAATGCTGTGGTGTGTAGATGAAAAACAAAGAGCGGATCTGAATAGATTCAGATCCGCTCTTTGTTTTTCATAGGGGGGGGGAGGTAGATAGGTGACTAATCTTTCTACCTTTGATTTCAAAAAGGCATTAAGCTTTGAACTGTTCGTCTTTTTTTTCATTATCTAGGCTGGTATCGGCAGAGGGTGCATTATCAGCTTGATGTTTTGTGCCTTTATCGTACTGGGACATCATAAATTTCATCATAACTCCGTGCATCACCAAACATAAAATAATTGGGAGTAGTGCCGAGCTAAGAAATGAAAAACTGAAAAGGTTTATTGACGGGGATAGCATTAAGATAGGAATACCTATCATGATTAAAGCACATAAAATCATCATCCAACCGTGACCTTTATGACCACCTTTACTTGTGTGACAACTGCCTTTCTTGTTATTAGAATCCATATCATTTCCTCAAATAAGAGTTTTCTTAACTGGTATCGATTTTAACTTGTTCTTTCTGTCAGGAATGAGGGTGTTGAGATGACATTTTTGTCATGTAGTATTTTTATCATGCATTTTAATAGGTAAAGAGCTTACGACTCTTTTAACGAAGAAAGGTTATATGAATTCAATTACCGGTGTGGTTGGGTTGCTGCTATGAGCTACATTAGTACTCCTTGGTCGTAAAGATAAAGGTATTTTCAATAGTTTGAATAATCTATGAAGTGCTAATTTAGGAGTGTCGATAACTCGGAAATGTCCAACGATGTTTCGGCATCGGGCGATGCTGGACAAAGTTTACTTGGCATTAGCGTATCTGGGGCCCTTAACTCAAAGCTGTCGGGTGGACGACACTTGTTACCAAGTGCCGTCTCCCTAAGAACCCAGCGTGCAACTTTCACTGCGCTAGGCTCAAGCCTCCACAAAGGCACCAAATGATACCCAGCAACTTATAAAGCAGTGAAAACAGGTTCCTTCCAAGAATTACGAGCTAACCTTTTGAGTTTTCTCTTCGCCAAGTATTCTTGGTACTGAGGATCAAAAGGTGTTGCGGAACTCCTGATTTTTACATGTCTTTGAATCGGCACTTTGGCTATTTGAAACAGATTGAACTGACAATCCATATTCATGATCTTCTGCCAACCGTGAAACTGCCATTGGCCTTTTCGGTTGATGAAGTATTTTAGGGCGATCCAAGTTTTAGACTTTGTTGGATGACGCCTTTTAGCCCAGTGCCATAACGTATGGAATAGCTTGTGACCCACATATCCGAATACCTGTTTTGCAACGCTGTGTCGATAGTAGTTCGACCAACCCCTGAGTTTCGGATTTATCAGCTTGATAAGATCGTTCACTGGAAGGGTCACGTGCTTTTTGATGAGTTCTCGCAGATTGCTTAAGAACATCAACGTGTTGGATTTACTCGGTTTAATGAGTAGTTTTCCTTTGTACTTCCTATGGTTAAAACCTAAGAAGTCAAAGCCATCGTTGATATGAGTAATGTGCGTTTTCTCTTCAGATAATGTTAAGCCTCGTTCTGCTAAGAAATCAGCAATCAACGGTTTGATATCGCTCTCTAGCACTTCCTTTGAAGCGCAAGTGACGACGAAATCGTCGGCGTAACCAATAAAGTTAGCTCTAGCGCCCTTTTTGAGGGCGGTGGACTTTATCTGCTGTTCAAGGCCTGCGAGAGTCATTAGCATCAAGGTCGGAGATATAATCCCACCTTGTGGTGTGCCCTCATCAGTGCGATAAAACAGCCCTTTATCCATAAAGCCAGACTTTAGTCATTGTTCTAACATTCGTTTATCAACGGAGATGTTATCCATAAGCCATTGATGTCCGATCGTGTCAAAACAGGCTTTTATATCGCCTTCAAGAACCCATTTATAGGACTTCTTTAGAGCCAAACATTTGAAGCACTGATCGACTGCGTCGGCAGTGCCGCGGTTGGGTCTAAATCCATAGCTATTTGGATCGGCAAGCATCTCCGATATAGGCTCTAGTGCTGTAAGATAAAGCGCTTGCTGTGCTCTATCTATCATGCACGGGATACCCAGAGGTCGAAGTTTGCCATTCTTTTTAGGGATATAGATACGCTTGAGTGGTTTGGCTTGATATGCCTTTCTACTCAATTGATTGACTGCTTTCATACGGCGCGCATCCGTGTTCCAGATGACACCGTCTATTCCTGGCGTTTTACTGCCTTTGTTTTGAGATACTCGCTTAATAGCAAGAAGTTTTGCTGAGCGAGAGTGAGTCAGTAGCCACTGTAAGGCTTTTGCTTTGCCGTGTTTACCTTCTCGAGTTGCCTTTGCGATACGCATCTGAAGCTTTAATACATGCGATTCAACGGATTTCCAGTCTATTGACTGCCATTGTGCGCTGTCAGGAGAGGCACTAATCTCTTTAGAAATCATCATTTGCATTTCTCCTTGAATAAAGTTCTTCAAACTCTCTCGCAACGAGAGACCAGTTGGAAGTGGGCTCACTTTCGTGATCAGACATAAGTCTGTATCTGCGTCATTACAATGCAGCCTTTGCTTTTTCCAACCTCCTATACCTGCATCACTATCGGCCACAGGGGCTTTCCCAGAGGGAGACAGGCTTACCGTGTTCCGTATGTCGCGCAATGTCAGTGTAGATGCCCGCTATAGTGCGGAGAGCTCAACGATCACGAAAGAGCATGGGGCAATCTCTTTCCGACTCTCGCGCCTTTTGGCTACAGCGTATTAACCACTTCCGCTGTTTCATAACATAACGCACCTTACGCGGATTCACTTATGTTCATCATGCTGACTACCTAGCACTCACCCGATGTTGTGGTTATCAGGAGGATCGTCCTCTCACGATTCAAATCCCGAATGGCCAAGACCATTCTTCATTACATTGTCAGGCTCGCTACTTTATTCAGAGCCCTAGGTTCATCTGGTGATACAGATGGTTCACACGTTAAGCGGTGAACAGCGCTTCATACGACTTCACGTCGCACGCCCCTTTATCATTTAGAGTACAAGCTCATCATATGCGAATCTTCGGGTGTTTCCCTTACAAAAGATAATTCCAAAAGTAATATAATTTATCGTATTTAATGAGTGTGTTCTCATGTTATAAGTTTGCTGTGCGGTATTTTCTTGGTGTTTGCTTGAACAGCTTTTTGAAAGCCTGAACAAAGGCAGAATCAGAAGCGTACCCCAACTCAAGAGCGATCTCCTGAATGGTCATTTTGGAATCTAACAATTGCAAAGATAAAACTAGTCGTATGTTTTGCCGCCATAGTGCAAACGATTGAGAGAACTCTTTCGAGCAGAGTCTGGATAATGTGCGCTCAGACGCGCCGACTTTTTTTGCCCATTCTTTTAAAGTAAACGGTAAATCTGGTTGTTGTTTAAGCTGTACAAAAATAGAGAAAAGGCGCTTATCAGTAGGAATTAGTAGTGGTATCTCATAACTTTCTGCTACCTCGATTTGATCTCGCAACACCATCAGCAAATGTGTGATATTGGATTCTGATTGTGCGAGTGTATTAGTTTCAAACAGAAGCTGTATCAACTCTTTGATGAAGGAGTTTACCTGGCAGGATTTAGGCTCGCTTCCATACTGAACATTTTTTCTTGGGTTGAGGTAAATCGCTAAAAATTGGGTATCTGTAATAGCAACGGATTTATGAACTGTATTTGCAGGTATGAAAAGCATGCCATTATGAGGGACGATCCCACTTTTATCACCAATGTCTGATTGTAACAATCCCTGACGTGGAAATACGATTTGGTGCCATGGATGTGAGTGGAAATCATCAATATATCCAGAGGCCATGTTGGTCATTTTAGTTATGAGCTGTTTATCAGGGAAGTCTTTGATTATGTCATTAGCTTGCATATTTGGCGACTTGTCTACATTGAATGTCAGTTAGTGTAAATTACGCCACTAAGATTTGGTATAACATCTTCAGTCTATTGTTAAGTAAAAGGTCTAAAGATGCGCATCCATTTCATTATCCATGAACATTTTGAGCCTCCTGGAGCTTATGAAGCTTGGGCGAGGAAACATTGTCATACCATAACCTACTCTCGAGTATACCTAGGAGAGCCTGTCCCCCAAGACATTGAAGAAATAGATTTTCTGATTGTGATGGGAGGCCCTCAAGACCCTTCGACGACAACTGAACAATGTCCTTATTTTGATACGAGGGCAGAGCAAGTCATCATTTCAAAAGCTATTGAAGCCGGTAAGGCAGTGCTCGGTATCTGCTTGGGTTCGCAACTGATAGGTGAAGCGTTAGGTGCACGCTATGACCATAGCCCAGAGCGTGAAATAGGTAAGTTTCCTGTCACGCTTACTGATATAGGTCTAAAGCATCCTTTATTTTGCCACTTTGGTAAAACCTTGGATGTGGGTCATTGGCATAATGATATGCCAGGGCTGACAAGTGATGCTCAAATTCTTGCGTATAGCGAAGGTTGTCCGAGGCAAATAGTTGCTTATGGAGACTTAGTCTTTGGCTTTCAATGCCACATGGAATTGACGAAAACTGTTGTAGCAATGCTCATTGAAAATGATGAACAGCCTGAAGACGCTAAATCCCGATTCGTCGAGGATCCAGATGTATTGATTAATCATGATTACGATGAAATGAATCAGAAATTACATGAGTTTTTAGATAAGTTAGAAAGTTACTATAAATCAAAGCACTAAGTGGTTTTTCATTGTTTCATCAACGAATGTTCGGATCTGCGTAGCCGCATTTATATGCTACGTACGGAATAATTATGGATGTAGATTTTCACGTGTATATGCCTGTTCTGACAATTATAGGAACCCTTACTCTTGGAGCCATGAGTCCAGGGCCAAGTTTCATCTTTGTTGTCAGATGTGCAGTTTCTCTTTCCCGATGGCATGGTATTTCAACAGCGATAGGTATGGGGACAGGTGCTTTGATTCTTTCTATTGCAGCTTTACTAGGATTACAAACTATCTTCAGTGTGATGCCGATTAGCTTTATATTGTTTAAAGTCTGTGGAGGATGCTATCTTATTTTTCTTGCATTTGGGATAGTGAAATCGGCAAGTATTCAGTTACAAACCATAGATACTAAGGGAAGTAATAACGCCTCTTTATTTCGTTCATATTTTCTGGGTTTAGGAACTCAGCTCAGCAATGCCAAAACGATGATAGTGTTTGCCAGGGTTTTTACAACATTGCTTCCTCAAAATATCCCCACATCTTTTTATATTGCTATTCCGATCTGTACATTTTTGAGCAACACAGGTTGGTATCTTGCTGTAGCTTTAATTCTGTCTGTCAAGGGACCACGCTGTACGTATTTGAGGTTTAAAAAACTGTTTGACTATCTATCCGCCTCTGTCATTGGAGTGTTAGGCGCGAAATTAATGGTTAGTAATTAATATGATTTTCATTTCCCATTTTGGTAATACATCAAAATGAGATCTTTTCTGGTTTATAAAAAGGATTAACTTGGACTAAGCCAAATCAGCTTTGCGATATTTGAAGTTATCTGCATGCAGCTAATTTAGAAAAATCGCTAACTTGGAAATGTCCAGATGTGTGCTGACGGGGTATGAAACACGAAAATGCCCTGTCTTAAGGTGAGCCCATTGAGTCGCTGAATGAGCTCGTATTCATTCACTAAGCTATAGATTAATGACAAACAACGTTTTGATCATCTCTTAGAAACCAAGAAATCCACTTTCGTTTGGAGTTTAAAACGAAGCCCTCCCCAAGGCTAATTCCATTGGTAATCAATCCGTCAATATTTTCATCATACGCTTTCGTGGTGAAATTCCATTCTTCACTACTTATCCGTTTCCCTTGAAGAAGAGCGTCATTGAGGAGTTGGCTCTTAATGACGATAGCTAGGCCTTTTGTTTCACTGATACCCAAACCTGGCTCAGAAATACGACCTACAGCAACTGGTACCTTTAAAGTGCATGCCTTCTCACCTTGACGAGTAAATGAGTAGGTTGCAACCCCAACTCGACCATTAAGCCAAAGGAGTTGTCCTTGAGTCATGTTGTCGACAGACAGAGTTCCAAAACTACCTGTGGGTGATATAGTTGCGGCCCAGCTATATGCAGAAACAAAAACTGATAAAAAAATATGCAGAATGATTACTTTTTTCATACTAAAGCCTCCCCGTCGAGGTGAGTATTGGTCGATTGAGATAACAAATATATCAACCAGAACGGTCCTACTATCGGTATGAAAAAGACTAGTCCCCAATAGCCAGATTTGTTGATATCGTGCAGTCTACGAACAATTACTGAAAGCATAGGGATGAAACTTACAACGCTATAAATAGTGTCGAACCATGTTGTCATATTCATAGAAATATCTGCCGTAATGCAGCCTATCGCTACCAATGTGTGTACTAAAAGAAACATCCAACATTCTTTGCGGGACGAACAACCAGAAAAGTCTAAACTTCGCTTCCAAGCTAAAAAATAGTATTTCATAAATGCCACCTCAATATTTTACTGATGGTGATATTTTGCCTCGGAACAAGTGGTATATACGTCTCAAAACAGGTTTTAGGTCGTTCTTAAACCTGTTTTGGTCTATGTTGCGTTTTCAATTGTATTTCATCGAGTTATCCTTGATATTCACCGAAAGTGAGAACTCATTTATCAATCTAGGACTTGCTATGCTTGCGATACCTGTTCCGTTCGTTGTTTCCATGTTACTTGGACTACTTGCGATATCACTTTATGCTCAGCTTTCCCTGCAGGGTAAAGTCGCTAGCATGTTTTTAGGGTTATGTGCTGTGACCACCTCAATTGTTGGTTTACGATGGACATTTGGACTTAGCATTTTCAGCATCGCGCAACCTATTCTGGCCTCCATAATTCCTGTTGCTGCGTGGTATGCGTTTGCACATGCCAATCGTGATTTGGGCACCTTGCCTATTAAGCATTTTGTTGCGCCATTATTCGTCGTTATTAGCGCGGTATCTCAACCTTGGTTAGCACTTCCACTAGATGTCCTACTTACTTTAATTTACGCTTGCTATGGAGTGGCACTAATCCGCTTTTCGTCAAAAGAAACAGCACTGATTAATGTCTCATTAGGGAATTGGGAAGGAGTAAAGAAAGCGGAGAATATTGCGGGATGGATGTTGATGTTTTCAGCGTGTGTAGACACGCTCATGTCGTTAGATTTCACTTTTAATCAAGGTGGATTTTCACTGTATATCCTTACTGCAGCACATTTGATTCTTCTACCCGTGTTATCGATAGCTGTAGTTGTAGTTGGTATTAATACACCTGTTTCAGATGAGTTAGAATCTAAACAAATCAGCTCCAATGACGAGACAAGCAGTTCCCAGGTAATGACCATTGAGAGGGCTCACGAGATCACTTCTCTGTTAGACTCCAAAATCCGACAAGACAGACTTTACTTAGACCCTGAGCTAACCCTTTCAAAACTGACACGAAAGTTAGGTATACCAGCAAAACAAATTTCAATTGCAGTTAATCAGGTACACGAAAAGAATATTTCTAAGATCATAAATGGGTATCGCATAGAGCATGCCAAGCACTCCTTGGATACGTCACAAGATACTATTACACAAATATTCATGAATTCTGGTTTTCAGACCAAGTCTAACTTTAATCGTGAGTTTTCAAGAGTCGTGGGAATGACCCCAAGTGAATACCGTAAAAGTAAAGCTCAGCACCCTAAGTAAGTTTCACTATCAATATTGAAAATCTAATAGCCAACTTAGCCATACATGAAGTAATTCATGATTTGCTAAATTAGCAGAATCGCTAACTTGGAAATGTCCAAAATCTTCATAAACCCGGTATTTGTAGCTCCCAGTATATGTAGCTACATTTCCACAGCTCCAAGAAAAAAACCTCATTGCAACGCAACGAGGGCTTAAATCAAATTCCAATAATCTAACCGCAGTTTAATTCATAGCGTAGTGTTTTCTTGCTGCATTAAGGATCTTGGTGGCTTCCACTTCGTCACCCCAGCCTTTCAGTTCCATGCCACCGTCTGGGCCTTTGTAGTTTACAAACCATAGACCAACAATGTCTTGAACACCTGGGTAGGTAGTGTTTAGCTCGTTGAGAGAAGTAACATCTTTAAATGGTGAGTCGTTAGTGAGAACGCCAACGAGTTTGTCGTCTTGCTCGCCATCATCTAGCATTTTTATCACACCGATTAGTCGAACAGGAACAACCTCACCACGTGGTACAGACTGTCCAAGAACAATCACATCTAACGGGTCGCCATCACCACCAAACTCTTTTGGTAGTGCTGTACGTGGGATAGAGCCGTAGTTACCTGGGTAGCCAAGGTAGTTAACCACGCGTGGTGCGCCTTTTTTGTGTTCCCAGATAACTTGCTTGTCATTGTCTTTGCTTAGTTCCCACTTAGCGGAAGTTCCTGTTGGGATCTCTACAATTGCATTGACGATGCCATTAGTAGAAGCTGCTAGGTAATCATTAAAGCTTGAGTTTGCTTCAAGGGTGAATTGGTCTAATTGTTTTAGTACAGGAGCTGACGCCGCTGCTAAGTCATAGCTTAAACCATTGGCAGTAGATGTTGTTTTGTAACGCAGCATGTAGTCAACCTTACCGCGCTCTTTGAACAGTTTATCGAAGCCTTTTTGGTTGTATGCACTAAACTGACCCATCTGCTTAACCGAAAGCTTTGAGCCACCAACGTTGTTGATATCCATAGATAGGATATGGTTGCTCACCGTATTGACTGCCTTTGCGTAACCTTCAGTAGAATTTAGATCAAAGTCTGCTGCATCAATCGCTTTGCGTACTTCTTTAGACCAGTAGAACTCTAAGAACGGAACTGGCTGATTTGGCTTGTTCCAGCCCACATCACGAGAAAAGTACATCAGTGAGCGGTATTGATCGTTAGCGAAGTTGGTTAGCCCAAGAGAGGTTGGAAGTTGTTGATAGCTAATCACTTCGCCGTTGTTGTCAAATAGCCATGTATTGCCGTCTTTTGCCATTTGGTTCCAGAATGCATCCATGTTTTTGAGATTGCGGTAATCTTTATCAACCACCACATTTACATTGAACGATGCGCCACCTTGCGGCATGCGGTAGAACACATTGAACGTATGGTGACCGTCAGTCAGGTAGTATTCACCGTTGGGTGCGATAACTGCTGTCTTCATGTCTTTTTTACGTGCACCTATTTCCATTTCACAGACGAAAGTCGATGGAATATTAGGGTGTGCTTGGTCTTTGATGCTCGCTACGCCTTTTTGGCCGTTGGCTTCACAGATTTCATCAAACATCTTTTCTTGGTCAAATTGGTAACGACCTAACTTGTACATAATTTGATCATAACCCACAGATGGTTGAGTTGGTTTTAACTGATGGAGACCAACGTTAATAACATCTCCTTCAGAGACATTGCTTGCGTGAGTTGGTAAAGCGAAGATAGCCAGAGCGCCAATTGTGACAAAGATCCTAGTTTTATTCATAAGTCCTTCTATATATAAAATAAAAATTCATGCGTTAAATTAATATGCAATCGTTATATTAATATTTCACTTTGATAAAGAAGATGTTGCAGTCGTTCTGTGGTGGGGGACTGATTTCGACCTACCGTTTATCGGCTTTGCTATACATTAGCTAATCCGTTAAGTGCAAATTTAGTAAGACCTGTAAAATAGTTTTGTCCAGTTTCGATTTGGATAGCTCTTTTATCCAATTGCTCTCTTATTCAATGTGATCACATCTAAACCTCCTCTGAGATGCTGTCCGACTGTGATGACCATGTGATGACCAATCAATAAGGAGGTCATTATGGTGGTTTTCTACAAAACGAAACGAAGTGGAGTCAAAAAGCCTTTTCGGCTTGAGGAAATTTGGCGGATCAGAACCAGATTAGAAATTGAAAATAATTTAATGCAACTTACCTTGCTCAACTTAGCCATCGATAGCAAGCTTAGAGCGAGTGATTTGCTTTCCCTCAGGATTTTCGATGTATCTTCGCAAGATAGGATATTTAACCGCGTTAAGCATATTCAGCGCAAAACAGATATTGAAGTTCAATTTGAGATAACGACAAGAACTCAGCAGAGTCTAATGAAATGGATTTTGATGGCTTCGCTACATGACAGCAATTTTATTTTCCCAAGCCAAAGGCGAAACGATAATGAAGTACAGCGCTCAGAAGGGAGTAACATACGTAAGGTTACATTACACTCGATGAGGCGAACAAAAGCGACGTTAGTCTACGCAAAAACGAAAAATATCCGAGCGGTGCAGCTACTACTTGGTCATACCAAGGTAGATAATACAATCCGCTATCTTGGGGTTGAATTAGAAGATGCATTGTTGCTTTCAGAAGGTACTGAGTGTTAATCGAAAAGAAACCTAAATACTTAGGTATTTCAATTGCCATTACTTTGAAAGTTGTTACCCATTCAACGCTACACTTGATTGTTTTCAATACGTTAATGCATTTAAGTAAATACTACTAATCTGTCCAAGGTTTAGATGACCTTGAACAGATTAGGTATACACAAGCTTAAATTAAACGTTGGAACGCGCGTTTTTCTTCTTTGATTTATAGGCTTTCATTGAAATTTTTAAAGCAAGCTGTTTTTGTTTAATTGAAATGAGTTGTCTAGTTAAGACCTTATGGTGTAACCCTGTGATAAAGTTTTTTTCCCAAGGCGTAAGACGGTCAAACTTCAATAAAATAATGTCATTGAGTACATTGAACAACTCGTATTGGCTTTTATCCATTCGCCTGCTAAGCATTCAATTAGAGCACTTAGCTAGAGATATGACGTTAAGGCTTTCTACTTTCTCATTCTTTCCTAAGGTAATGATTCGATAAGAGATCCCACTCTCTAATAGTGGTCTTATTTCGATGTTGCCACAAAAACTAACGACGATTTTTTCTACTAAGCTGTCCATATTCAACGTTTTCTTTTTTACAAAAACAAGAGTGACAATATTGGATTTCGACTTTGCATCAACAAGTGTTAGTGGACCTAACTCTTGTGGCAGTTGGCTTGAGATAACTGTCGCTCTATAATCGGCAAGCCCATTAGATTTTATTGGGCTTATCTGACAACCGTTAAGCATGACACTGACGAATATAATTACAGTTGTTCGTAGCATTATGCGCTCCTTCTTCCTTTCTTCTCCCTTTAGGTGCCTTAAAATATTTATAGATATAACGTGAAGACATAGAAGATAAGAGCGCACTGTAATCTAAACTGAATGTGACTTTTTCCCCTACAAATAGTGGTTTTTGTGAGGATTCAAGGACAAGATGATCACTGGTTGAAGACATTATCTTAATCCCATTCGGAGCCTTAAGCCCACTGACACAAACATCTTGGCGGCCTAATGCTACAATAGCTTGTGAGACCTTCCCTCTATCTTGAAGGCTTTCTTTTTCACCAAAAGCATTTAACCCCCGACTTCCCCAAGGCAAAGTCGGTTTAATCTTGGATTCAATCACTTCAGCGGTCAAAGAAACCGCATCCGTATGTAAGCCTTTGATATTTTCATGCTCTAAAGGCTCACAGCCCAAAAAATTGGCTTCTCCTATACGAAGGTTATTTACTCGAGTTAAGCCTGTTCTCTGAAGAGCCCAGTTAACTGAAGCAGAATTACCCCCTGAAATAATTTCTAGACTGATCCCAAATGTAGCTTCAATTCCATCGGCAAGATCAGAAAGAACATTCATATTTTGCTCATCTGGAGCGACACCATACCGACAGGCTAAATTCGTACCAATTCCTTTTATCGTGATGTTCGGTAAAGAAACAATCTCACGGATAAAATCAATCACATGATTAGGCATCACACCTTCTCTTAGATCGCCAAGCTCAACCATAATAATAATATCGTGACAGCAATTTTGTTGTTCCGCTGCATGTGAAAGCCCCTGAATCACTTCAACTTCAGAGTTTAAACTCATATCACTGTATTTTATTACGCTCGCCACTTGACTGAGCATGGGTGTACGTATCAGCATTTTAGGGATAGCAATGCCAGATTCAGTCATCTTTTGAAGATTTTCGATTCTTGAATCGGCTAACATTTTTGCGCCAGCATCAATAAGAACTTGTGCGATGATAGGGTGGCCGAGGAAGGCTTTTGTTACAGGCGTGACGGATATATTCTTTAGTGAGAGCTGAGTAATCAGGAACTGAGCGTTATGGTGAATCTTCCCACAATCAATGTCTAATCTAGGGTAGTTCACCCTTTTGCGGCCAGTTTACTTGCTATCACAGGGAAGGCTGACGTTACGATGTGCAGTAGATGTTCGACTGGTTGTGACAAGGCATCAGTAACAGGTACACCAAATTCGGTAGTGTAAGCGTCTATCGCACAACGTGTTTCATCCAAAGACATTCCTTCATGATTCAGTGTTACCCCAATAATATCGGTATTAGAAAATGTTTCGATAAGGTTGATTTCTGAGGCAATCGAAGGCATTGCGCAATCAGGGAAGTCACTACGATGTAAACGTTTAGGGGCATGTTGCAATATCACACCCGTTGGACAGCTGCCACGTAAGATAAAAGCGCTGGTTGAAAACGCAGGGTGACTCAAGGCTCCTTGCCCTTCAATAATTATCAGATCTGGATTTTCTTTTTCATAGGCCTGTACAATGACAGATTCCAACTCACCGGCACAAAATTGTGAAGGGACAGCATCGAGTGCAACGCAGTATTGTGCGCCTTGCATAATACCTGTTTGACCAGTGGCAATTAGAATGACGTTAAGGCCTTTTCTAGTCAGTTCATTCGCCAATATTGTTGCTGTTGTTCGTTTGCCAAGCGCGCAATCCGTCCCCAACACAGCAATTCTTGGACATTTAACGTTGTGTATTTTCCCGCTAAACGTTTTCAGATCGCCTTTACTTTTGGGTTTGCGAGTATCGAATATTCGAACGTTATTCTTTAAGCTAGCTTCTAAAAATAGAGGATCATCAGTTAGGAATTCATGTAAGCCATTTACGATGTTCATTCCTAATGACATGGCATTTAAAATGATGCTTTTATCTAAGTCAGATAAAAAACCACTTGATGGCGCAATGCCAAAAATGAAGTAATCGGGAATGCTTTCCGCGTGAATGATAGCTTCTTCAGCATTGGCAAGGATCGGTATTCCATTGGCTTTGTTATCAAGAAGTTCACCAGCATCTAAGCCAGCAGACTCACTATCAATAACCGATAGAATACGATAGCTTAACGAATGCCTCACTAACCCATTAGCGGTTTTACCATCAATTTTACCAAAATTACCTTCGCAATATATAATCGCTGAAGGGATGACAGGTTGTACTTTCTGGGCAAGTGGTAACCAAGGTGCGAAATGGGGTACGTCGTTATTAGTTTCTACATTTTCAATTCTAGTGAGTTTGAAGATGCTTCTTAATTTATTGACCGAAATGGACATAACTAAAGCCTGCTGTGAGGCTTAGGAGGGCAACTAAGGAATGCCGAGATGCGAGTTCGGAAAAGAAAAGAAGTCCCCACTAAGCGGAGGGGATAAAACCAAGGTAACACAGTTACTAGACTTTTGTTGGTTATTTTTAATACGCTTTTCTGTGCCTATCACTTTAAGGCTTCACTCATACTAACGTGACTGATTAGAGATCTAAGACTCCTTGTTCAACATTACCGTATAAACCTCTCAGCTTTAAGGCTTCAATATACTTTTTCTGATATTAGCTGGTCGATAGATCTTTTAGCATACCCTTATGGTTTTTTACCAAAGATTTCTTCACATATCCAATTGGAGAATAAGCGATATTTAGGCCGGTGCTCCATTCCTTTGACGGTCACCAACCAGTAGTGCTTGTCCGTTAGGATCGCATTAAATGGTGAAACAAGTGCGCCTGATTTCAATAGGTCTTTAACTAAGATCCAACGGGCGATCGCAATACCAACACCGCTTATTGCAGCGGAGGTGGATGAGTGAAAATCATCAACCTTTATCGTACGATTATCTTTGATCTCGTAACACTCTTGCGAGCTCCATTGCTTCCAGTTGGTAGAAGTTACATTGTCTATCAGTGTTAACCCCTCAATCGTCGAACGACCATTCAACAAATTGTTCTTGTGTGCATATTCATGGCTGCATACTGGAATGATACTTTCACGCACAATTGCTTCACTATGTAGATTGGCAATTGCTTCATCATAAACAATCGCAAGGTCCATCGATTCGTCGTCAAATCTTTTTGATTCCCTCGACGTAATAATACGAACATCTAAGTCTGGGTATTTACTTAAAAACTTTGGCAAATTGGGGATAAGGACTTGAGATGCAAAAGATGGGGAGGCCCCAATACGCAATTCACCTGTGGGGTTTGGATTTTTTAAGTCTGAGATCACATTATCAACGAGCTCAAATGACTGAGAGACGGACGAGAAAAGCAGGCTTCCTTCAGGAGTCAGCGCTATGTTTCTTGGTCTTCTTACAAACAACTTACAGCCGACCTCCTCTTCCAGACTTTTGATTCTATGGCTTACTGCGCCTTGCGTTATCCCGAATATCTCACCCGTTTTCGTAAAACTCAGCGTTCTCGCAGCACTTAAAAATAAGTAAACATTACTATGATTAATGGGTGTTCTTATCATGACATATCAGCTCTATGGATTACTTATATTAATGATTCCACCAATATACACCATTTGTAAACCCCATTAGACCCTGTAATTCTAATGTCAATCAAGTTAAGTGTATTAATTTCTAAGGTGGATACAGTGCAGAACGCATTAAAAGTGGTTGTCATTGGAGCAGGTTCAAGCTACACGCCCGAGCTAGTCGAAGGGCTATTGCGTAGAACGGAATCTTTACCAATTGGTGAGCTTTGGTTGGTTGATATCGAAGAGAGTCGTTGGAAAGCCGAGATTATTTTTAAACTGACTAAGCGTATGGTCGAGAAATCTGGCAGCGACATGAAAGTGATCATGACCGAAGACCGAACTGTGGCGCTGAAACATGCGGATTACGTTTGTTCTCAATTTCGTGCAGGTTGCCTAGAGAGCCGTATCCGTGATGAAGGTATTGCCGCGAAATACGGAATGCTTGCCCAAGAAACGAACGGCATTGTTGGCTTGGCAAACGCATGTCGTACCATCCCTGTTGCACTTGATATTGCCCACGAGATGGAAACCCTTTGCCCTGATGCCTGGCTCCTCAATTTTACCAATCCATCGGGCATGGTTACCGAAGCCATTCTTAAAAACAGCTCAACCAAAACTATTGGTCTATGCAATGTTCCCGTTAACATGGAACGTGGCGCTATGGAGTTGCTAGAAGCCGATCCAAAAGACTTTTTCATTCAAATAGCAGGCCTCAATCACCTAGTTTGGGCTCGTCAAATCCTGTACAAAAATGAAGACAAGATGCAGTTCATTATTGATGAAGTGTTGGCAGGTAACGACAAAATGAGACCGCAAAACATCGCTCCATTTGAGTGGTCTAGCGCTCTGATTAAAGATATGGGAATGCTTCCATGCTCGTATCTTCGTTACTTCTACGCAAGTGACGATGTATTGGCTAAGTCAGCGCCTACAGAATGCGATGGTGTCAATCGAGCTGATGTTGTTAAAGACATTGAGACGAAACTGTTCGAGGTTTATCGCGACCCAAATCTTGCTGAAAAGCCAAAAGAACTTGAGTTGCGAGGCGGTCAATATTACTCAGAGTCGGCTTGTCGCATGATGAATGCTATCCATAACAATACCGGTGAAATCATGCACGTTAATACCCTTAACAAGGGGGCTATTCAAGGGCTGCCTGATGACTGTGCCGTAGAAGTCAGTGCCATCATAAAATCATCAGGTGCTTACCCATTAAGTGTTGAATCCTTCCCAGAAGATGCACTTCGCTTGATCCAAACAATGAAATCATTTGAAAGCTTAACAATTAAAGCAGCAATTAATGGTGAAGTCGGAACGGCACTTCGTGCGCTCGTGATGAATCCACTGGTTGGAACAGGCGAAAAGCTAGAACTTGCGCTTAAAGATATCTTACTGCAAAACCTAGATATGTTGCCGACGTTTCAGCGTCAAGATATCGACCTATTAAAAGGGGATTTCTCATGCAGCTCATTATAAATGCCGACGATTTTGGTCTTACGGCAGGAATCAACTCCGCCATAGTAGAGGCAATGCAAAGCGGGCTAGTCACCAGCACAACGTTGATGGTGAATCAAGAGGGTACCGATGATGCCATTGAGTTGATGCACCAGCACGAATTAGAAAACATCGGTCTGCACGTGAATATTACGTCAGGCAAAGCGGTGTCGGATCCAAAGGATATCCCTGATCTCGTTGATGAAAATGGGAGGTTCTTGGGCCGTAGTCATTTGGTGCTCGAGTGCGAATCCATTCCATCGTCTCAGGTTTACTTGGAGGCAATGAACCAATACAAGGCAGCGATAAGCAAAGGAGTTAAGCTTGCCCATGTTGACTCTCATCATTTTGCCGCTTTTTTACCGAACCTAATAAACGGTTTTGTTCAGTTTGCCAATGAAGTTGGTTTACCAACAAGGCGACCTGACTATTACGATCAAGATTTAACCACATTGAATGTGCCCACTACCGACCAATTTAGCAGTCATTTTTACGCAGGTCGCGCAACTGAAGCAGGGTTTAAACAGACAATTTTGGAACTTAAAGAGATAGCTCCCAACGGAACGGCAGAAATCATGGCGCATCCTGCGTATTACGATTCAGAGCTTGATGCCGTGTCCTCGTACACAGCTCAGCGTGAGCTTGAATTGAATGTTCTGTTATCACCAACCCTACGAGAGTGGCTCGACAGCCAAGGTGTAGGACTTATCAGCTTTAATGATATTACTAGGAATCACAATGAAGAATATTAACGTATTTGGGTATCTACAAAAGGTAGGTCAAGCCTTAATGATACCAGTCGCGTGTTTACCCGCTGCCGCTATTTTAATGGGCGTTGGCTATTGGGTTGACCCTGTAGGATGGGGAAATGATAGTCAAATCGCCGCTTTTTTAATAAAAGCTGGTGGTGCCATCTTAAAAAACATCCCGCTACTGTTTGCCGTGGGAATAGCCTTTGGCATGTCTAAAGACAGAGACGGTGCCGCTGCTTTGTCTGGTCTTGTTTGTTGGCTCGTGGTGATGGCGCTACTTGATCCTGCCGCGATCGCCGTTATCAAAGGTATTGATGTAAGCGAGGTACCCCCTGCCTTCAACAAAGCGGATAACCAGTTTGTTGCGATCGTTGTCGGTATTGTTGCCTCTGTGATTTATAACCGATATTCAGAAACACAGCTTCCTAAAGCCCTATCGTTCTTTAGCGGTAAGCGTCTGGTACCAATCCTAGCTTCAGTGGCTGGCATTGTGATTGCGGGAGTGTTCATGGAGATTTGGGACGGCCTATTTTCCGGCATGACCAATTTCGGTACTTGGATGTACAACCAAGGTGCAATTGGTTCGGGTTTATTTGGTTTCTTCAACCGACTGTTAATACCAACGGGATTACACCATGCAATTAACCCTGTTTTCTGGTACGACGTGGCCGGAATTAATGATATGCCTAACTTTCTGGGTGGTGCACAATCACTGGCAGAAGGCCGAGCTGAGATTGGCGTAACAGGTCGTTACATGGCGGGTTTCTTCCCTGTTCTTATGTTTGGTTTACCTGCTGCAGGGTTAGCAATGTACGTAACCGCTAAGAAAGAAAACAAGCCACGTGTTGCTTCTTTGGTGATTGCAGCGTCGTTTGCTTCGTTCTTTACTGGTGTGAGTGAGCCTCTTGAGTTTGCGTTCATGTTTGCGGCTCCTGCGTTATTTATTCTTCACTCAGTATTTATGGGGTTATCGCTATATATCGCCTCTTCCATGCAGTGGATTTCAGGCTTTGGTTTCTCGGCAGGATTGGTTGATTTAGTGTTGCAATCTCACAATCCATTAGCGACTCAATGGTACATGTTGATCCCTCAGGGGGCGGTATTTGCGCTACTTTACTTCTTCACTTTCCGTTGGGCGATTCTTAAGTTCAACCTTAAAACTCTAGGTCGTGAAGATGCTAATGATACGGTAGATGTGGATGCTGCACCTGTGCCAACAGAAGCTCTCGACTTAGCTCGATCATACGTAGATGCGTTAGGTGGAAAAGAGAACCTGACTGAAATTAACGCCTGTATCACTCGACTGCGATTAACAGTGAAAGATAAATCAATTGTTTGCGATAAGAAAATCAGAGCATTAGGGTCACTTGGCATCGTCCATGTTGGTGAGAGCAATATGCAGATCATTATTGGCACTGAAGCTGAATCTATCAGCTTATTGATGAAAACGGTATAAGAGTTGACTATGTCCAGCAACACACTTATTAGATTACCAATTGCACTGCTGTCTTCTTCTATGGGTGTTGCTGGTCTCGCAACTGCAATACAAGCGTCTCAGATTAGTATTATAGAGCCGTTGATTGTGCCTATTGCCTCTATAGCTGCTCTGATACTAATCGGCATGCTCATCAGCGTGTTGGTAAGAATCGTGATTAAACCGAGTGACATAATTGACGAGGTTCGAGTTGCGACTAAAAGGAACTTTCTTGCGTGCCTCACGATTACAATGTTTCTACTCTCAGGGCTCATGTCTGGGTATGAATCCTACTCTGTCACTATATGGAAAGTGGGCGTGGCGATTCAGATACCACTTTTGGTCGTCATCGCATTGTGCTGGATTTCTGATATTGACAAAGTCATGAAAGAGCTCAATCCCACTTTTTTGATTCCACCATTGGCCTGCGTCGTTTGCTCCATACTTTCCCCAGCGGAATACCTTCATCTAAGTCTCCTGATGTATTTTACTGGGGCTGCAATTGGTATTGTAATTTACATCACAATATTATTGAAAACGCGACAAAGGAAAACTCCCCCAACTCCTTTGTACCCAACGTTCTTTATTGGCCTTGCTACTCCATCAATGTTTTTATTGGGTTATCTCAAGATAACTAGTGAGATTGGAGTAGGTGTCATATTTATGTACGCTTGGGCATTCTTCGTATTTTTCGCTCTAGCAATGTATAGAAATGAATTTATGAAGGTGAGTTTTGGAGTTGCGACGTGGGCCTTTACCTTTCCGCTGGCCGCATTCACTACTGCAACCTATAGTCTTGATCTTTTGTGGATAGGTCATGTGTTATTAATGCTGACTAGCGCAGTTGTATTGACGGTAGCCATTAAAACAGTGACACATTTTCAGAGTATTCTTAACCACTAAAGGTGTAATGTGAAAAAGTATAAGAAAGAAGTATTATATGATTAGTCCGTGTAAGCTGCCCTACTAAACGTTAGCCGAACAAAACACGTTAAGAAATGGTGATTAGCGAGTTCCCTAAGTATTTGACAATCTTACCTGTGATGAAATCCAGTTAATAAACGCCGATATTTTAGGCCTATTTTTTTGTCCTGGCATACATATTAAATCGTACCCTAGGCCTGAAGGTACTTCGGAAAATGGCACCATTAAATCGCCGTTTTTCAAATATTCTTGCACTAATGATTTTCTCGCAATACCTATACCAATACCATTTCTAGCGGCATTCATAGCCATATCAGAGTGATTAATGAGGAACGTTTTTTTCATTACATCTAGAGATTGAATGTCTTCATCCCCTTGTTCTGCTAACCATACGGACCATTCTGTACTTGGTTCATGACCCTCTAATGACTCGGTACAATGGATGAATGTTGAGTTGGATAGTTGCGTTGCTGCAGACTCATCAGTAGTAAAATACTCATCGAAATAATCAGGGCTACATATGGGTACCAATACTTCATCAAATAAACGTTGGTGGTAGAACCCCGGGTGCTCATTATTACTGTAATAAATGGCAATATCGACAGGTTCATGTTGAAAGTCTAATCGACTCGCCTTGACCCTTAATTTGATATTAAGGTTGGGATAGCGTTGTTGAAAATCTGGAAGCCTTTCTAGAATCCACCTTTGTGCGAAAGTTGGCGCTGCGCCAATGTACAGTTCCCCTCGTAATTCATTAAATTTAATATCGTCTAGTTCTGAGAATATGACATCGAAAGATTGATTCAATGCATGGAGTAAGCGTTCTCCTTCTCTAGTCAGTTCAAGTCTACGAGTCAACCTTACAAATAAGTTAAAACCAAGTTGCTTTTCCAAAGACTTAATACGCTGGCTCACGGCCCCTTGTGTGATAAACAGCTCTTCGCCTGCCTTGGTAAAACTTAAGGTTTTTCCTGCGATAGCAAAGGTGTACATGTTAGATAGCATGAGCTGTTTTTGATTCATGGTAAATACTTTTATATGGATTAGTTAAGCTAATTCATAGCAATTAAATTCTGGTTTGTAAACCAGTCTATTCTGCTTTTAAATTAATTCATCTTATCCATGTGAGGCTTCACGATGAACAAAAATTTAAAAATTACCATTATTGGCGCAGGCTCAAGTTACACACCAGAGCTGATTGAAGGTCTAATTAAGCGCAACAATGAACTTCCGATTGGCGAGTTGTGGTTGGTTGATATTGAAGATGGCGCAGAAAAAGTGAGCATAATTGGCGACTTAACTCGCCGAATGTTGGCCAAGAATAATATGTCGCATATTGATGTTCATGTGACCTTAGATCGAAGACTAGCACTTGAAGGGGCTGACTTTGTTTGTTCGCAATTCCGAGCTGGCTGTTTGGAAGGTCGAATTCGTGATGAACGTATTTCTCTTAAATATGGAATGATTGGTCAAGAAACCAATGGATTAGGTGGGTTTGCCAACGCATGTCGCACGATACCTATTGCCTTGGAAATAGCAAAAGAGATGGAAGAGCTGTGTCCTGAAGCTTGGTTACTTAACTTTACCAATCCATCAGGTATGGTGACAGAAGCTATTTTGAAGCATTCAAAAGTGAAAGCTGTCGGTTTGTGTAATGTTCCCGTCATTATGCAAAAAGGCATAGCAAAAATGCTTGATGCCAATGAAGAAGACTTCATCTTGCAAGTTGCAGGGTTAAACCATTTCATCTGGGCTCGTCAAGTGCTGCATGAGGGGCGTGACAAACTGCAAGAAGTGGTTGAAGAGATACTCTCAGGCAATGATCCACTTGTGCCGCAGAATATCCCAAAATTTAAATGGCCAGAGGAACTCTTGCGAAATATGGGCATGATTCCTTGTGCGTATTTACGTTACTACTACACCAGCGAAGACATTATGGGTCAAGAGTTGGAAGAAGCGAGTGGGGAAGGGACACGCGGTGAAGTCGTTAAAGCGATGGAAAATCGATTATTTGATATCTATCGAAATCCAGAATTAAACGAAAAGCCGAAGGAATTGGAAAAACGTGGCGGTCAATATTATTCAGAAGCCGCTTGTGAACTAATGAGCTCTATCTTCAATGACAAACGCACCATCATGCATGTGAATACTAGAAACAATGGCGCAATTGAAGGTCTCCCAAATGACTGTACCGTAGAGGTGAGTAGCATGATCACTAAATCAGGGCCACTTCCTCTCAACGTTGCACCATTCCCGAAAGATACGTTGCGTCTGATTCAGGTATTGAAAGAATTTGAATCATTGACGGTTGAAGCCGCGATTACTGGAGATCGAAATACAGCCCACCGAGCGCTAATTTTGAACCCACTTGTCACTACAGGTACCGTTTTAGAAACTGCCCTGAATGAAACAATTGAAGCTAACTTAGATTACATGCCACAATTTCGCTAAAATTCCCGCCGCTATTGTGCTTTGATTTACTTATTGCGGCATATGAACCATGAAACAGTAGAGATAGAATAATCTCTACTGTTTTTTATATTGAACCCGAAGACCTTGGAAATAGATCATAAATTGGATTGGGCAGGGTCTACTTTGTTATCTTACTATTTACGGGCTCCTTATATTTACCCGTTTACGATGCTTTTTTTGATTTGGATAGCTCTTTTATCCAATTGCTCTCTTATTCAATGTGATCACATCTAAACTTCCTCTGAGATGCTGTCCGACTACTAATTAACCGTTAATTGCCGCTACCTATGAATGGTTTCTTTTAAAAATAGATTTTGCCTATCAAATCGATAGAAATGTTCGATTTCTAAAATTTACGCTGTGGATGCAATATAGCTCCATCGACGCAACGGAGCGTCAACAACGATTAATTAGAAAGAGAGTAAAATCATGATCAACACAGAAATCAAACCATTCAACGCAACGGCATTCAAAAACGGCGAGTTTGTAGAAATCACAGAGCAAGACGTTAAAGGCAAGTGGGCTGTCTTCTTCTTCTACCCAGCAGATTTCACTTTCGTATGTCCAACTGAGTTAGTTGACCTACAAGAAAAATACGCAGACCTACAGTCTCGCGGCGTAGAAGTTTACTCAGTATCGACTGACACTCACTTCTCTCACAAAGCGTGGCACGATACTTCAGACAAAATCGGTACTATCGAGTACTTCATGGTAGGCGACCAAACAGGCACTATCACTAACAACTTCAACGTAATGCGTGAAGGTCAAGGTCTTGCAGACCGTGCCACTTTCCTAATCGACCCAGAAGGTGTTATCCAAGCTATGGAAATCACTGCAGAAGGCATCGGCCGTGACGCTGAAGACCTACTACGTAAAGTGAAAGCAGCTCAATACGTAGCGGCTAACCCTGGTGAAGTTTGCCCAGCTAAATGGAAAGAAGGCGAAGAGACACTAGCACCATCTCTAGACCTAGTAGGTAAAATCTAATCAATAATAACTGATTAGAAAACGCCAAACGTTTCTACAGGCACGCTTCCGTTCTCTCCTAAAAAGCAGGAGCGTGCCACCCTCATTGATAAAGCCGTATCACAATGTGATGTGGCTTTTTTTGATGTGAATTGCCTTTTACATCTCGACGTATAATGACGAGTTTTAGTTGATAGGTTTTATCTACCAAAGTGATAGAAACGTCCGAATTTACCTAGGTAGAGGGCTGGGGCAAAATTACCTCAACAACGCAATTGAGCGGTTCCCGAATAAGAAGTGAGAGTAAAGTATTATGTTAGATCAAGCGATGAAGCAGCAGCTAAAAGCATATTTAGACAACCTTAAAACAGACGTTCAGCTAGTGCTGAGCCTTGATAGCAGCGAAACGGCGAACAAACTTCAAGATCTCGCGAATGATATTGCCTCGTTAAACGATAAAGTGTCCGTTGTTCGCGATGACAACGCGAGTACTCGCAGCCCGATTATGCAGGTGGTCAATCAAGAAAAAGGCACGGCGATTGGCTTTGCTGGTTTACCAATGGGTCACGAGTTTACCTCTCTTGTTCTTGCTCTGCTTCATAGTGGTGGTCACCCAATCAAGCTTGAATCGGATGTGATTGAACAAATCAAAGAATTAGATAGCGAATTAAACGTTGAAATCTTCATTTCTCTATCTTGTCAGAACTGTCCAGAAGTGGTTCAGGCATTCAACATGATGTCGGCGATTAACCCGCTGATCAAAACAACGATGATCGACGGCGCAGCCTTCCAAGATGAAGTGAAGTCTCGCGATATCATGGCAGTACCAAGTGTCTACATTAATGGTGAGCTATTTGGTCAAGGCCGTATGTCATTGGCTGAAATCTTGAACAAAGTCGATTCAGGTGCAGCAGAAAAGAAAGCGGCGAACCTAAACCAACAAGCACCTTTCGATGTTCTAGTGGTTGGTGGCGGCCCAGCCGGTTCTTCAGCGGCGATTTATGCAGCACGTAAAGGCATTCGTACAGGCGTAGTTGCTGACCGATTCGGTGGTCAGGTGATGGATACCATGGCGATTGAGAACTTTATCTCAGTGAAAGCGACCACAGGCCCTAAATTGGTGGCGAGCCTTGAAGAGCACGTAAAAGAATATGGTGTAGAGGTGATGACCGAGCAGCGCGCTGCAAACATCATTGCTGCGGAAGACACGAAAGATGGCTACATTCATGTTGAATTAGAAAGCGGCGCGGTATTGCGTGCTCGCACTGTGATTACCAGTACTGGTGCTCGCTGGCGTGAAATGAACGTACCAGGTGAGCAAGAGTACCGTAACAAAGGTGTTGCGTACTGCCCACACTGTGACGGCCCACTGTTCAAAGGCAAGAAAACAGCAGTTATCGGTGGTGGTAACTCGGGTATTGAAGCGGCGATTGACCTAGCGGGTATTGTAGAACACGTCACCGTTCTTGAATTTGCCGACACATTGCGCGCTGACCAAGTGCTTATCGACAAAGCGAACGCAACGCCAAACATCGAAATCATCAAGATGGCTCAGACAACTCAAGTGCTGGGTGATGGTAACCGAGTAATCGGTTTGGAATACAAAGATCGCAACACGGATGAGCTAAAACAAATCGAACTTGCGGGCATCTTCGTACAAATCGGTTTAATGCCGAACAGCGAATGGTTAAAAGGCACCAAAGTTGAGCTGTCACCACGTGGTGAGATTGAAATCAACGCTAATGGTGCAACCTCAATGAACGGCGTGTTTGCGGCGGGTGATGTTACCACCGTTCCTTACAAGCAAATCATCATTGCGATGGGCGAAGGGGCGAAAGCGAGTTTGGGTGCCTTTGATTACCTCATCCGCAACCCTGCACCTGTTAAGGTTGCAGAAACCGCGTAAAGTTTTTACTTATGTCCATTACGTTTAGTTAAATACTTTGTCGTACTTCGACGCCACTTCTGAGAAATTGGGAGTGGCTTTTTTCGTTTGGAAAGAAAGCGGAGGCGTACTTCAAGGTATGACTAATAGGGGATGTGCACATTACTCAAGAAATATCGGTGTTTTTATCGAATACAGAAGTTTAAATACTTCTTGAAACGGATAATTAGTGATTTTTTTTAGTATGGAACGAATTGAATGGGTAACGTAACGATAAATACGGAAGAGCTATTAGGAAGTGTTGGATGCTTTATATGGGGTTTATAAAAAAATAGACTTGAGAAGGTTGGCGTAGATAAACGAGTTCATCTACGCCGACTTTAAACTTAGATAGCTACAACGTTTGCAGCTTGAAGACCTTTTTGGCCTTGCTCTACTTCAAAAGACACTTTTTGGCCTTCAGCTAGAGTCTTGAAACCTTCAGAAGCGATAGCACGGAAGTGTACGAATACGTCATCGCCGCCGTTGTCTTGAGTAAGAAAACCGAAGCCTTTAGTTTCGTTAAACCATTTTACTGAACCAGTTGTTTTAGACATGTTGTGTCCCTTATATAATTAATAAAAATTTAATCGCGAAAAATGCGATGCGCTTGCAGCTTGAATTATTTAATGTATCGATGAAGCTAAGGGAAACACTGAGGAAAACAACAAAGGAATTCTGAGGGTTTTACTTTAAAACTTTATTTTTCATTTAATAACTCTGAACAACAGAGCGACGCCATTATTGTTTGTTATTCGGTGTATGTAAAGGAATATACCGAAAAACTTTTTATGATAGGTGATGAACGCTTCTTCTTTCTGTGAAGATTGTAGCTCCTCTGTATGTGAAACGAGACTAACCAAATAGTGTGTTGACTTGGCGCTCAGCTTTGTAAATTGTGCTAACTTTTCAATGGCTTCAAGCCACCATGACCGATGTGGAATATTAACTCTTTTTATAACTCTACATCACAGAGCATAAATGCGCTAAAATGCGCGCCAATCTTATTGCTTGAGCTTTTTACCCAATGACAACATCGACCACGCCAACCACGTTTAGCGAACTTGCCCTTATTCAGCCTTTAGAGGCTCGTTTGATAGAGTTGGAATACAAACAGCCAACACCTATTCAAGCGCATGTGATTCCGAGTGTGTTAAAGGGGAAAGATCTCATTGCGGGCGCGAATACGGGCTCAGGTAAAACGGCGGCGTTTGCCTTACCACTGCTACAAGACCTATTTGCTCAAAAATCAAAGGGCGGTAAAGCTTCTCAAGGTAGCAGAGGCAATTACGTCAGTGGCCTTATTTTGGTACCAACACGAGAGCTTGCTAAGCAAGTTTCAGACAGCATTAAATCTTATGCGGTACACCTAAATGGTGCGGTTAAAACGGTTTGTGTATTTGGTGGCGTATCGGTTAATACTCAAATGCTCGCGCTGCGTGGTGGCACCGATATTTTGGTAGCAACGCCGGGTCGTCTGCTTGATCTCATCTCAAGCAATGCTATTAAGCTCGACCGTGTTCGAACGTTAGTGTTGGATGAAGCAGATCGAATGCTGAGTCTTGGATTTACTGAAGAGTTATCACAGCTACTCGCACTATTACCTAAACAAAAACAGACGCTTCTATTTTCTGCAACGTTCCCTGAGCAAGTACAAAGCCTGACTCAAAACCTGCTTAACGATCCGGTTGAAGTTCAGTTGCAAAGTGATGATGCCAGTACGTTAGTTCAGCGTGTATTCAATGTGAACAAAGGTGAAAAAACCGCAGTATTAGCTCACTTGATCAAACAGAACGATTGGCGACAAGCGCTTGTTTTTGTGAATGCAAAAAACAGCTGTGAGCATTTAGCAGACAAACTGTATAAACGTGGTATTGAAGCGGAAGTGTTTCACGGTGATAAAGGACAAGGTTCACGTACACGCATACTAGATGCGTTTAAATCGGGTGAGATTGAAGTACTGATCGCAACGGATATTGCCGCGCGTGGTTTAGATATTGAGAAGCTGCCTGTGGTGATTAACTTTGATTTACCAAGAAGCCCATCAGATTACATGCACCGTATTGGCCGAAGTGGGCGAGCTGGAGAAGTTGGCTTGGCGTTATCGTTGATTGATTATGAAGATCTTCACCACTTCAAAGTGATTGAGAAGAAAAACAAAATTCGTTTAGAGCGTGAAGAAGTCGCAGGCTTTGAAGTTGATGATGTGGTGACAGAAGAGATGTTAGCTGCGAATAAACCTTCAGCGAAGCCTGCTGGCCTAGGTAAGAAAAAACGTAAGAAGAAAGATAATGGCAATTCAGATGTGTGGTTAAAGAACTCTTAATTCTCGCCATTACCGCTATCTAAGAAATTGAAAACGAGTCAATGCCCACAAATTGGCTCGTTTTTATTTAACGAACTACACAAAAGATTCAACCGAAAATAAGCCTCAGAACTAGAAAAAATAGCAGGAGACAAACATGAGCGGAACTCAACGAGCAAATATTCATCCAGGGTTGGCGGTACAGATTGTCCTTAAAAAAGATCAACGTAGCGGCGTGCTGACATCAGGCATAGTCAAAGATCTCCTCACCAAATCCCCTAACCACCCTCACGGAATTAAAGTACGTTTAGAGAGTGGCGAAGTAGGGCGTGTAAAGGTAATAAATTAGTCCTTTTTCTCAATTGTGACTTCTATATTTTTACTGTTTCCTGCAAACCACTTCTGTACATACAAAGAGCCAACAATAGGGGCGGTTCCTTCTTCTGGAACTTCTTTATAACGAACGCTATTTTTGGTCTCTTTTTCGTATTCAAATTGGACAGTCTTTTTCGACATTTGGTCGCTCCATAAAATAATAGGTAAAATGCTAGCTAGTTTAAGATAATGATTTTCTTAGACCAATTCGGCAATGTCCAGCGGGAAAATTTTCGAAACGAGTAAACTCTTCATATCCTAAGCTTTGATAAAACTTCGGCGCTTGCCAGCTTTGAGTCCACAACCATAGGCCAGACAAACTGTGAACAGCTGCATATTCTTCCGCCTTCTTCATGAGTTGCTTACCTAATCCTGTTCCCCGACAGCTATCATCTACCCAGAGCTCATCAATATAGATCCAGTCCCACAATAAATCGGCGGTGAGTACCGCAATGAGGTTGCCTTGTTCATTTTTAACCGTCCAGTTTAACGGTTCTTTTTTGTAAGGCGGCGCTTGCTTCTGCTCGCTGTGGGATTCGAACCCAGCGCTCAGTTGTTGCTGAAGGTGAGTGGGAAGTGAGCCTGCTGTGAATTCAATGGTCGGCATGTCTAACCTCTGAGGATGGATAGTTGAGACCACGATTAAAACCTACTTTACCCACGTCGACAAAAGTTTTTTGTGTTGGATGATTTGATCGAGCCAAGTCTCATAATAACCGCCGACTATTTGACCTTCTTTTTCTTATGGCTTTAGAGTGGCCAAATAGTCTCTACGTTATTTATTGCCAAGGTGAATCCGTGTTAACTGAGAAAGATCTGATAAAACAAATCAATGAAGCTGGATTAGCAAATAGCAGTCTCTGTCTGCATTCAGCATACCGTTCTTTTGGTGCACTAGAAGAAGGCCCTCAAACCGTTATAAACGCGTTTCAAAAAAGCGGCTGTACGTTGGTTTGTCCTGCTTTCTACTACGAATCCCAAGCTTTTCCTGTTAAGCAAAACTACCAAAATAATGGTGTTGACTATCAAGCAGTGAACGAGATGCGAACGGTTAGCTTTACTGGGAGCATTGATCAGATTGAGGCATGCATGGGTGTGATTCCAAAGCAGCTATTGAAACAAGAAGGCACGTTAAGAACGTATCATCCATCGAACTCTTTTGCTGTGTTAGGCCCAGACGCTCAGGCGTTAATTGCCGATCAATCTGAACTGAATGTCTACTCAATCTATAAGAACATCTATCAAAACCCTAGGCCTGCCTACATTGTGTTGGCAGGCGTCGACTTTACTTCATGTACGCCTATTCACTTTGCAGAAGAAGTGGCAGGGAGAAGATTATTCCGCCGTTGGGCTGTTAGTAATGGGCAAGTTACCGAGACAGAAGAAGGCTCTTGCTCAAATGGATTCGAAAAGCTACGAGAGCAAATACAAAATATTGAAAGCGTAATCACACTGGGTAACGGCGAGGCGCGAATCTACGAGTTTCACGTGTTTATTGATGCAGTTGCCAAAATCATTGTTGAGAACCCCGATGTCACTCATTGCGAGGATGACAATTGCATCAGATGCAATGATATGGCGTTAGGCGGAAGGGTTGTAGAGGAAACGTTGCTAACGTAGTCAGCAGTGTGGAGAGGGTGACGATTTGTGCAAAAAAACTGTGCCGCTGTACTCAACGGCATGAAGATTGGAATGATGTTTAGCTCGGAAAATTCTGCAGTAATGAGTGCAAATAGAGATGGTGCTAGGGAGGGGGGGCACCCTGTCCAGTACAGCCGTTCCTCGGAAGAGTTAATCTATGTCATTTGTTATGGGCTAGTATTTATCTATCAACATTCAACAGGATGGAATTATGTTAAGGAAATTGTTGGGGATAGCGCCAAAGCTTGAATCGGATGGTTCATATTCACCTTCAAAGATTGCGTTGAAGCTTGCAACAGTGGATAAGACAGATTACGAGGAAGTCGCGTACCGTCCTGCCGATGGCTCAAGGCGAAAAATCTTAGTCTTAGCGACTGAGCGAAAGAATATGGAAATGAAAAATGGAAAGCTATTTTCAACAGGTAATCACCCTGTTGAAACGTTAGTCCCTATGTTGCACCTTAGAAATGCAGGCTATGAGTTTGAAATATCGACACCTAGTGGTAAGCCTGCAATCATTGAAATGTGGGCATTTCCTCAGAAAGATGAGCATATGAGCTCTATTTACACTGAATATAAAGAGCAGTTTGATCATCCAACGAGCCTAAGTGACCTTGTCACCAGTGGGTTAAATAATGAAGACTATGCTGCTGTATTTGTGCCTGGCGGTCATGGTGCAATGTTAGGTCTTCCTGAGGACCAATCTGTTGGTACTGTTCTAAACTGGGCACATGAGAACGATATTTTTACCATTTCCATCTGCCATGGTCCTGCGGCTTTCTTATCGACTCACACAAATCGTTCTGAGTTTTTATATCAGGGTTATAAGATGGCGGTTTTTCCAGACTCCGTTGATGATCAAAGCCCTATGATTGGCTACTTACCAGGTAAGGTGCCTTGGGGATTGAGTGAAAAGCTAAGAGGGCTTAGCGTTATCTTGGTAAATAGTAAAGCTGACAAGACGGTTTGTCGTGATCGCTTACTCATTACAGGCGCAAGCCCATTAGCAGCGAATGCACTAGGAAAGTTAGCGGCAGAAACATTAACGTCAACAAGAGCATAATTAGAGACGTGGCACCAATAGTTGAATTTTGGTGCTATTTCCACCTTTGAGGTCATCTGTCTTTACTTCCATTGGTGGGATCCCTAACTCATTTATATTAACCTTCATTTCAGCCGTTTATGGCTAAAACACTTTTCCTCTCAAGTACTTTACACATTTTATTAACATACGCTCATGTTATTAGTATTGATTCCAATTTAGTCACAATTAATGTGTATTTTTCTTGCTAAAAAGGTAGAAAAATTTATAGTGTTATTAAGGTGGAGTTGAGAATAGATATGCCATTACAGAAAAAACAATCCAAAGTATCATTGAACATTAAAATTTCATCAGACTTAGATTTTCGTCTTAAGCGAGCTAGAAAAGCAGCACGAGAACAGGGGTTGATGTTCAACGTATCTCAGGAAGTTGAAAATTTCCTTGAGAAGGAAGTCAAGAAAGTTGAACGCCATCTATCAATCGATGAAGAGATTAAAAGTAACCTAGAGGAACTTGGTGGACTTAATATAGATAAGCTAATGAAATCGATGGACTAATTATGATGTTAATTTGTATTAATTAAATTAACTTACGAACTGTAGCTAAGCTTGGAGATGATTATGGGAACAATAATAGGGCTATTGATTTTAGCTGGGGTCGATACACTCCTCAAGCGTAAAACGGGACTTCATTTGCATCAGTGGATTGCAAAAAAGTATAGTGATTATCTTAATAGAAAATAAACTACTCAATTCTTATAAGAATTACAGTATCGATTATTCACCGATTTGATTTTAGGACTGCTTGTACCAAAGAATGTCCAAATGTGAAATGGTGATAAGTCTTTTGGCAGTCGACATTTTTATTACCAGTGTTGACCTTATCTATCCTAAATTTTACTTTGAAAAGTCCATTTACGAGCTAGATGACATTGCTAGCTCGTGTGATTTCTGGCTCATGACAAGTACTGAATTTTCGCAACTGCCACCTTTTTACTCTGCTTCGTGCCTATTTTATTCGCCTAGCACGAAGATGAATGGTTAGTGCCTTAATTAACGGCTTACGCTGTCGCTAGCTCTGTTTTATAAAACGCTTTTTCTACCGCTTTTTCCATACCTAAGATTAGGAAAATAAGACCAAAGAAAACAACCACGCCGTTAACGTACCCTTCCATGACCACCGAGCCACCAAAAAGTGCGGCAATGATACCCATAGTGACAAACTTACCGCCAACTAAGGAAATGTAAGAGGTTATGCCTCGCCCAATTTTATGGATTTTTGATGAGCCTCTTTCCTGCCACTTACTTGCTGTATAGCCTTCCAACCAGATAAAGAAACTCAAACACGCTTGCATTAGAATACCAACAAGAATTACTACCTGAACGCTGTCCACTGAGAACCAAGACCAGAAGTGATTTGCCGTAAATACAGCCGTGATACCGATAACTGATTTAGCAATAAATGGAATATTTGATTTCATAGTGTCTCACTTAGTTAGATAAACTTGGATGACTGAAGTTGGCGTTTTGTGCTCCTCAGCGAATGAAAATGATTCTACGGATTCACCAAACAAGCACTTGCCATTTTACGCCACCTAGGGAGGGAAGGTTGGTTAAAATGTTAAGCTCTCCAAGATTTACCACCGAGTAACTGTGATAAAGTGAAGGTACGGCGCAGGAGTTAAAAATACGAATGTGTCACGTATGGAATAAACGCAAAGGAGTTTTTTCAGTGGCCTCACAAGACTTTAAGATCCCGGTGATTCAGACGAACTACGCTAAAATCTTGGTTCAAGTGTGTACTGACTTTGGACTGGACTTGCATAAGCTGCTAGAGGAGTCGGGGCTGCCTGCTGACTTGATGCAGTCAGATAGCGAGTTCATTCCCTCAGATTCTATTAAACGACTTATTTTTCTTTCATCTACCCAGTTGGGTGTGAGTAGCTTTGTCGACATTTTGAAATTGGCAATCGGGCAAAGAATACTTCCAGTCATTCTTCATCAATTTGCTCAGTATTCGACGATTGGCGATGCACTTAATGACATTGAGCGTATTTTTCGGATCGATACCCCAAGCAGTAATGTATTCATCGTTAAAGAGTATGGGCAGACTTGGTTTTGTGTTAATTCTAAAGGTAGAGACAATCCCTACTACCAATGGTCTGAGTCTTTCGCGATCGTCTACATTACGCAGTTAATGAGCGCGTTACTCAATAAAGATTGGCTACCGGATTCGGTTAAAATTCAAAGTAGCGAGGCCGACATCGTAAAACAGGTCATCCCGAAAAGTTGTCGTTTGTTTGTTGAACATGACTTTACCGCCGTTAGAATCCCCAATGAATTGTTAAGTCATCCCATCTCATTAAGCTCTTCTGCTTTGAGTGATAAACCCTCTCTGGTTGAATGGCATACTAGTTTTACAGACAATGTATTTGAGGTATTGAAGCCTTACGTGCGAGAGCGTGACTTGTCGATTGAATACGCGGCTGAGTTATTGGGCTACTCAGTTCGCACATTACAAAGAAAGCTGACTCATGAAAAAACCTCTTTTCGTAAAATTAGAGATAACTTGGTGTTTTCAGTCGCCTGTGAATTGATTGAGGAACAGCATTCTCTTACCTATGTTGCCAGTCAATTGGGTTATTCTGATTTAGCACATTTCTCTCGGGCGTTTAAACGAGTTTCAGGGCTTACTCCCAACATTTATAAAGCGACGGTAACGACGCCGATTGACGATTAAAATGATTGGTTAAAACAAAATCTGACTTTATTCAGGGAGTGGATTTTTTATTTAATGTGATCTATCTCATTTCTATTTAATAATAGTAAGCCAATAACTTATTATTTATCAGTTTGTTACTCATATTTATGGTGCTTTGATTTAGATAAGTAGGTTATATATTTATACTTGCATTTATTTTGGTTTTATATTTTTTAATAGAACTCAATGTTTTAATGGTTATGTAATGGAAATGTCCGAGATTTTAATATTTGCAAGGGCATCACAATAAGTGTGGCACGCTATATACGACATTACTATCTGGTGTTAGTTTCTGCTGAAATTAGTCAACAGAGATAAGGTAGTACTGTGAATAAAAATGTAATCGCAATATCTTTATTTGGATCGTTTGTTATTGGCGGCGCAGCCAATGCTGTCGAGAATGAGTTTTCTTCTGGCCAACAAAATCGCCCTATTGATCTCGTTATTAACCTTGGTTTGCAAGTGAACTACGCATCATGTACCCCTCGTGAGTTAATGGAGTATCGCGTTGATCGTGTTCACGAAGTTGCTCAATCACTACCTAACCCAGTTATTATGGCGACGGGTAAAGGTAACCCTACCTCTGTTGAAACATGTGTTGAACAAGGTGGCCTTACTGAAGCGGCTGCTATTCAACTTATCTTAAAAGAAAAATACGGCTGGCCTGAAGAAGAGGTCATTTTAGAAGAGATTTCGACAACAACGTATCAGAACGCCGAACAGGCCATTAAAATTGTCGATGAAATGATAGAAGAGGGAACTCGTATTCGCTCAATGCATCTCGTCTCGAGTCATTATCATATTTATCGTGGCAACATTGATGGAAGCGACGGTTCTGCAATCAGTGATTTCAATCACTTCTTTGGTGAAGGTACGTTTGGTCACGATAACAGCTACACATCAAGTGCGTTTGCAGGCGATGCCATGTGGGGAGACTCATTTGTGGCGGGTGAATGGACACCTGCGAATAGCCAGGTCTACCTAGCCGATGTTAATGGTAATGGCCGAGCTGATATTGTTGGCTTCAAAGGAAGTGAAGTCTATGTTGCGGAATCGAAGAATAATCGATTCCAAAAGAAAAAGATTTGGGCTTCTAACTACACGCCAAACCACGCACAAGGTTGGAATGAAGAGATGACTCGCCTTGTGGGCGATGTAAACGGCAATGGAAAATCTGAGCTCATTGCACTAACGACGGACGGTGTGTATGTTTCTGAATCAAAAGGCAATAAATTTGGCGAGATGGTTCTGTGGAGTGATGATTTCTCAACAGATAACGGCTGGAACGCTTCTATTCATGACTTCATAGCGGTTGATGTTAACGGCAACGGCCTGACAGACCTAGCAGCGTTTGGTGATGATGGACTCTACGTTGCTTTTTCTGATGGTGAACAGTTCGCACCAGTGGTTAAAGTGAGTGAAAACTTTGGTTTAGATTCTGTAATTGAAGATGATGGTACAAACTGTATTTTCCGCGATGAGTTAGAGATGACCAATCGACTATTGGCTGACGTGAATGGTGACGGTCAAGCAGATGTGGTTGTTTACGGGCGAAGTGGTATTTACGCATCCCTTCAAAATGACGATGGTACGTTTGAACCGCAAGTGAGCTGGCTCGATAACGATCATGGTGAAGGCGATCGATTGGACTTCCTTGGCTGGCAAAATAGCCGTTACATGAAAACAGCAATTGATATGACGGGTAACGGTCGTGCCGATCTTGCTAACATTGGCAACCGAGACTTACTGGTTGCTCACTCTAACGGCGACCGATTTGAATACTTGGGCGGCGTAACGGCAGTGTATACGCTTGATGGTCGAATCCCGGAGATTGCTGAACAATGGAATAACTTTGCTTACCAAGCCGGGTGGACAAGTGAGAGTCATTTCCGCCTATTAGGTGATGTGACAGGTAACGGCCTGCCAGATCTTGTGGGTTTCAATGACGAAGGTATCGTTGTTAGCTTGAACGAACACAGATAATTGAAGACAGTCGCTCAACTATCTTGGGTATAAATATCTGGTTTTAAATACTTTGGTTTGAAATAAAAGGCTCGAATAATGATTATTCGAGCCTTTTTAATTCTTATCATTGTTTAAGGCTTTTGCTGATTGCCAAGTGCGGTCATGTATTTGTTGAATCGTCGCAGTCGTGTTTCGGCTTTTTTTGCGCTTGTTAATCCGTGAGCGATGACATAACGGTTAGATTTATTGAGCGTATCAAAAAATTGCTTTGCGTTAGGGTTATCATCTAACGCTGCTAAAAAGTCGTCTGGTACTTCAATTTCACTGGCGACGTAGGCGTTTTCCCAGCGTCCATCCACTTTTGCAGCACGAACCTGCACTAGACCAGCCTCTTGCATCCGGCCCTCAAGGATTAAACGCTCAACATGTTCGGTGTTTCTTTTCGACCAGTTACTGCGTTTTGTTCTAGGTGTGATGCGCTGAAGGTAAGCTTGATCATCAATGGACTTTTTGACACCGTCTATCCAACCCCAACATAGAATTTCAATCACGACATCGTTCCAAGAAACACTTTGAATGCCTGAGTTTTTCTTAAATATTTTTACCCATAATTCATCGTCAGTGGCGTGATGATTGCCAAGCCACAGGTTGAGTTCGTTGGATGTTTCAAACGTTTTAATTCTTAATGGGTTAGCCTCAGGCATAAGATTGGTTCCTCTAAGAGAGTGCTTTGCTTTAAACAGGTTAAGCTTGAACAGTATTCTCGCCAACGCCAAATGCGACTAGTCGTGATAGTTCACTTAAACTACGGCCAGATTCACTTTGCCAGTGATTAAAGGCTTGTTGAATAGCTTCTAAACTGCGCTTACTGTAGAGGCCACCTTCGATGATATTGTGTGCTCTAAGGTAGCTTTCAATATCGCGGCTTAAAATGAATGTGTCTTTACCTAACTGGCGAAGAGCATAAGGGCCCGTATTTCCACCAAGACGTTGCCCGTGTTTTTTCAGATAGAGCCAAAGACCAATAATATCGTCCTCGGGCCAGTTCGCTATGAATTGGGCGAAGCTGCCATGTTCAATTTGAATATTTCGTATCATTTGTGCATTAGCGATAACGGTTTTTACCTTGGTAAAATTACGTACGATCCGTTGATCTTGGCTTTTTCGTTCTAACATATCGTTTGGCATCAATAAGAGTTTTTCGATATTGAATTCCCAAAATACCTCTTCAAATGCTGGCCACTTATTGTGGATCACTCGCCACACAAACCCAGACTGAAAGATGGATTTGGTAAATTGCGCTAAGAAGCGATCATCAGTAATAGCGGCCAATTGTGTTCGGCTTAACGGCTCTTCCAGTAATGACTCTAGCGCTGCTTCCCCGCCTTTTCGTTGGCAAGCTCGATAATAAATGTCGTCAAAAGATTCGTATTTCATGAAGGTTTACTGATTTAGTTAAGCATCAAAATAGAGTACCTGAGCTTCAATGACTTTGCTTTTGATTTTTTCATCCTTGAGGTGATGGAAATAGGACTCCCTAAACAGTAAAAGGCTAGCGAGAGTGTTGTTATGCACTCTTGCCAGCCCTTCCATAATCTTTATTGTGCTTAATGATTACTCGTAATCAGAAGCGTAGGTCTCTTCATAGGTGTGCGAGTAAAGCTCAAACAAGTTACCAAACGGGTCTTCTAGATAGACCATTTTTGCTTGCTTGCTGTCATCTTCTGGGTGATAACGCATGATATCCATACGTACTTTACCGCCAAACTGTTCAGTTCTTGCAATCACGCCTTCGAAGTCATCAGTTTGAAGACAGAAGTGGAAAATACCTAGACGAGAGAAATCAACTTCATGGCGCTCTTGGCGTTCTTTCATTTCAAATAACTCAACACCAATGCCATCAGTCGTCACTAAATGTGCAATGTTAAAGCCTTTAAAGCCTTCACCAAATACAGCAATACACATTCTGCCAATCGCCGTTTCACGTTCTTCTTCAACTTTGGTGTTACCCATGACGACTTTAAGACCTAGAGCGTTAGTGTAAAACTCAACCGCTTTGTCCATATCGCCAACCATGATGCCTACGTGATTCATTTTCATAACTTACTCCAAATATTGTTTAGTTCGATTCTTGTTTCGATGGAGCTACTATAGCGATTTAGTGTGATTACTTGAAATTATCAATTTTTATTATTTTAATAATATTTTGTTATTTAAAAATAAGGGTAAAGCGTAGAAAGTCACTTCGGTTGAGTGTTTTAGAATCTGTAGACCAGTCATGAACAGATCTCTAAGAATTTATCCATATGAAGAAAAAGAACTTTCTTTCAATGAATTAATGGCTATTTCCGGTAACAATTGAGCTGAATTGCGGATAAACTAAATGCTGAACGAGCGGCGAGTGCATAAACTAGAAAGATTAAAGTGGCTTTGAGCATCGTTTGGAACCAAAGACCCGAAGAATAACCCCAGTAAGGGGAGGAGAAACAGTAATGAATCATGAAACTAAAACAATGGAAGTGCCTGTTGCGATCGCTGAAAGAGTACAAACTTTAATTGATGCCTATGAAATTCAAGAGAAGTTTAAAGCTGAGCGCAAAGTCGTGGTGAATAACTTGCTGTCTATGGATGGTTTAAGTTGTGAGATGGCAGTTTATAGTTTGGCTCAAGATGAATTACTCGATACTCTACGATTTGTTTATGAACTTTCGGGAACAAACAGTAAGTTTGTAAAGAATATTCTGACTCAATCGAGAGAGAACCCGAAGAAGGCGCTTTCTGACGCGCAGCGTTCATCAGCAAAAAGTATGCTGTTTAACCTAATTAATGATCCTTCTGTTGTGTCAGCAATGAAAGAGATCTAGTGTGATGCCTTGATTGACAGTTATCTAAACCTCTGTTGATTCATCACGATAGAAGCGCGTTTTCTCTGTTCTATTAATAGAGATAACGCGTTTTTTTAGGTTATAGAAAACTCTTCGTAACCCGTAAACATCGCGTAGCCAGCAAAATCACTACACGCTTTGACTGCCGGTTGATCAGCGTAAGGTTTGAAAGGCGCACCAACCAGTTTTTTCTTTTCCTGACAATGGATCAATCGCTCATGATCCATCACTTCGCCTAAATAAGTGCCTTCTGGTGAGTAGAGATCACCTTTGTAAAACCTCGCGACATGTTTTCCTTCATTTGTCCAAAGGTCTTCACCATCGATATAGCCAAATGATTTTCCACCCCAAGTCCACACTGGTTCCATTTGTCTTCTCCGCAATCAAGTTTGTTGATAATTCTGCCTACATTTTATCGATACCAATGAAAGGATGCTGAGGTTAATACCGCGCGTTATTGGTTGGTTACAATTTAAATCGTGCGAAACCCTAGGGTATTTTTAACCTTACTTGCGACGCATATAGCCCATTTACGTCTGCCTTTGAGTCGACTTAATGAATTGCTTTAATAGACCCATTTATGATTTGGTGATAATGTTACAAGTAACATTCCAAATCGTATTTTATTGTTAGAAAAACCATGAGCTTAGATCAAACCTCACGCCCAACCCTTCAAGACATCGCCGATAAGATTGGTATCACCAAAATGACCGTCTCTCGATATATGAGAAACCCCGAGTCTGTTGCGGCTAAAACGCGAGAAAAGATCGCTAAGGTGATTGAAGAGGTGGGCTATATTCAAAACCGTGCGCCTGCCATGCTGTCAAAATCTTCCAGTAAAGCGATTGGTATATTGCTGCCTTCGTTGTCTAACCAAGTGTTTGCTACCTTTGCTGAGGGGATTGAAGAGGTTACCAAAGCCAATGGTTATGAAACGCTGATTGCTCATATTGGATACAGCCCGGAAGAGGAAGAGAGCAAGGTCGCGTCGCTATTGTCGTATCAAGTGGATGGTCTTATTTTTACTGAGACTCAACATACTCAAAGAACTCTACAGATGATAAAAACCGCAGGTGTTCCCGTTGTTGAAACCATGGAGTTACCCGAGAACCCGATCGATATGGTCGTCGGTTTGGATCATAAGCAAGCTTCTTATACTGTGGTGAAGCAAATGCTTGATTCCGGTAAGAAGAGTATCGCGTATTTTGGTGCCCGATTAGATAGCCGTACTCAACTACGTATGGACGGTTATAAACAAGCGATGGAAGAGGCGGGGTTAACGCCGAAATGCATTCTTACTGAGGCGCACTCAAACTATACCCTTGGTGGTGAGTTGTTAGAAAAGGCGCTTGATCAATATCCAGGTATTGATGGCATTTTTTGTACCAATGATGATATTGCCATTGGCGCGATGATGTACGCTCAAACTCACAATATAGAAGTACCAAAGCAGCTGAGTGTGGTGGGCTACAACGCGTTGGATATCGGACAGGCGATTTCGCCAAAATTGACCAGTGTTGATTCCCCTCGATACGAGATAGGAAAAAAAAGTGCTGAACTGTTAATTTCAGCACTGGCTGGAGAAAAATTAGGCCAAAAGGTGTTTAACTTAGGGTTTACGATTTCTCAAGGTGAAAGCTTACAATTGCGAGCTCAAACCCTTGAGTAGGGAGCCTTGCATCCATTAATTGTTCCCATACAAAGTTAATGGACACAAGGCTTATTCGGTTATTGATGTAGCCATTGCCATTGTCATTGCTTAATACAAAAAGCTCGCGCCAAGCTCGGCGCTTGAAACATTCTCTCGCATCACTTTGAAGATATCTCGTCCCCATGTTTGCTGAGAGGTTTCGGTATCAATATGAGCAAAGCGTCTTGCATTGGTATCGGTTAAGTTCTCTAGCGTTCCTGTTTGGCAATCTAGTCGGATAATATCGCCTTCTCTGACCAAACCAATAGCGCCGCCATGCAGTGCCTCAGGGGATACATGAATGGCTGCTGGAATCTTTCCAGATGCGCCAGACAAACGACCATCTGTCACAAGCGCGACTTTGAAACCTGCCTTTTGAACATTACCTAGGATAGGCATTAGTTTATGCAGCTCAGGCATGCCGTTTGCGGCTGGGCCGTTGTAGTTCACCACCACAATGCAATCGCAGTTGAGATCGCCATGTTGGTAGGCGGTTTCTACATCATGCTGAGAGGTGAATACTTTCGCGGGTGCTTCGATCACTTGGTATTCTTTAGCAACGGCTGACACTTTGATGACGGCTTTGCCTAGGTTGCCATTGAGCATGCGTGTTCCGCCGGTTTCCTGGAAGCTCGCTTTTGGCAAGGATATGACGTCAGGGTTGGTGCTTTCACCGCAATCTTCCCAAACCAACTCATCATTCACGAGCTTAGGTGATGTCATCTGTTGTTCAAAGCTGCCAAATACGGGAGAAACATCGCTATTGAGCAATCCACTTTGGTTAAGGCGTTTGAGTAAGACAGGAACGCCACCTGCTTGTTCAAAGGCATTGATGTCAGCAGGGCCGTTTGGGTAGACCTGAATCAACAATGGCACGATGTCAGAAAGATCGCTGATGTCTTGCCAGGTTAGAATAATGCCTGCGGCACGTGCTATCGCCACCATATGAATGGTGTGATTGGTGCTGCCACCCGAAGCAAGTAATGCCACAATGCCGTTAACCATGTTCTTTTCATCAACGACTTGATGTAGTGGACGATGGCTTGATGATGATACGTTCATTGCCGCAATTTTTGTGGTCGCGTGATCGGTTAAGGCTTGGCGTAGTTTTGTGTTTGGTGGTACGAATGCTGAGCCAGGTAACATTAACCCCATGGCTTCAAACACCAGTTGATTGGTGTTTGCTGTGCCATAAAAGGTACAAGTCCCCGGGCTGTGGTAGGCATTACATTCCATATCAAGAAGTGCTTCTGTGCCTACTTCTCCTGCGGCGTATTTCTGTCTTACGCTCACTTTTTCTTCGTTGGTAATGCCGGTTGCCATTGGGCCTGCGGGAATAAATGCCGTTGGCAAATGGCCAAAGGTTAATGCGCCCATCAGCTGCCCCGGTGCGATTTTGTCACATATGCTCAGAAGCAGCGTGCCATCAAACAGGTTATGGCTGAGAGAAAAGGCCGTAGACTGGGCAATTAAATCACGGGAAAACAGTGACATATCCATGCCGGCCTGGCCTTGTGTTACGCCATCGCACATTGCAGGAACACCGCCCGCAACTTGCGCGGTGTTGCCCGACTTTCTCAGCGTCGCTTTGATTTGATCTGGGTAGTCTTTATAGGGTTGGTGCGCACTCAGCATGTCATTGTAGGCACTGACGATCGCAAGGTTGCTGCGCGTAAAATCGAGGATTTGATTCTTTTCACTCGCACAAGAAGCGGCAACCCCATGCGCTAAATTACCACAAGAAAGTTGGCCACGGCCTTTGCCTTGACCGGCTTGTTCATTGATTTTTTTAAGGTAGCTCTGACGTGTTTCCTTACTGCGCTCAACGATGCGATTGGTGACGTCTAAAATGGTTTGATGAGTCATTATTCCGCCTCTGCCTTGGTCAGGTTTAGCTTTTCTAATGCGGTTACTGAGCGGTCTAGAACTTGTTCAAATGTGCCGTCAATGTCAACGGTCGCAACACCTTTCTCTTTGCTCGGGTTTTCTAAGATAGCGAATTGGCTTGTCACCATGTTTTCTTTCATAAAGTGGCCTTTACGGGCGCGCATTCGTTTCATGATTAAATCTATGTCTCCATCAAGAAAAAGAAAGTTAACGTTATGATTGCCTTCGCGAATTTGATCTCGATAGATCTTTTTTAATGCCGAGCAAACGATGATGCCAGTTTCATTCTTACTCTCTAAGCTATACGCAGCATCACGAATGCGCTCTAACCACGGGGAGCGATCATCATCATTCAGCGGCTCGCCACTTGCCATTTTCTGAATGTTTGCTCTTGGGTGAAGATCATCACCGTCAATGAACTTAGCGTTTAATCGTTTAGCGAGTTGCTCGCCTACGGTGCTTTTACCACAGGCGCAAACGCCCATCACAATAATACTTTTACCAGCCATTTACGCTCCCTTACGAATAGTCTGAGCTAGATCGCATTTTTTGAATTCGACTAAAAATATGGTTTCTATCTTATCGGTGTTATCGGTAACATGTTACCCGTAACTTAAAGTATTGTGATCTAAAACACAAATTGAATTTCTAACAACTACACTTACTTGTGAAACATTAAGGTGTCTTTTATGGACCAACTAGCCCACACCGCAGATCCTACATTTCTGCTCTCTGTTGCAGTACTTGCTATCGCTGCACTGCTTATCCTCATTATTAAATTAAAAGTTCATGCTTTTGCTTCTCTTACGTTAGTAAGTTTGGGCACAGCAATCGTTACAGGTGTTCCTTCTGAACGGGTGGTGCCGACAATGATGGGCGGCTTTGGCGGCACATTGGCATCGGTTGCTTTGCTTGTCGGTTTAGGTGCCATGATAGGTAAAATCCTTGAAGTGACGGGTGGTGCCAAGGTACTGGCAGACACGTTAATTGGCCGATTCGGTGAAGAGAAAGCTCCGTTAGCCTTGGGTATTGCTTCACTTCTATTTGGTTTCCCTATCTTCTTTGATGCGGGCCTGATCGTAATGATGCCGATCATATTCAGTGTAGCAAAACGCTTTGGTGGCTCTCCGCTTAAGTATGCGTTACCAGCAGCGGGCGCTTTTGCGGTTATGCACGCGTTTGTTCCCCCGCACCCAGGGCCAGTTGCGGCAGCTGAGTTGCTAGGTGCAAACATTGGTCTATTGTTGTTCGTTGGTATTCTGGTGGCGATCCCGACTTGGTATCTAGGTGCTTACTTATTTGGTCTGTATGCAGGTAAGAAGTTTGATATCCCACTGTCTAAAGCGTTCTTTAATGCTGATTCGATTGTCGATGAATCTAAACTGCCAAAATTTGGCACGGTAATGACTATCTTGATTCTGCCTGTTTTACTTATCTTTATGGATACAGGCTTGAACACACTCGCTGTTGCCGGTGTGATTGACGGCTCATCGCCATTCGTTGAATTTCTGCGCATGATGGGTAAAACACCCGTTGCTCTTCTTGTTACGCTGTTAGTTTGCCTGTTTATCTTCGGTAAAGATTACGGCATGACGAAGCTTGAGAAGCTGTGTGGTGATTCATTAGCGCCAATCTGTGCGGTGATTCTTGTTACTGGTGCGGGTGGTATGTTCGGTGGTGTTCTACGTGCCAGCGGCATTGGTGAAGCACTAGCCGGCGTTCTTTCAGACACTGGTATGCCAGTTATAGTGGCTGCGTTTGTAATCTCTACCTGTTTACGTGTCGCACAAGGTTCTGCAACGGTAGCACTGACAACAACGGCGGCGCTTATTGCTCCAACAGTTGCGGCAACAGCAGGTCTTTCTGAGCTAGATTTATGTTTCATTGTTATCGCGATTGCAGGTGGTGCAACGGTACTGTCTCACTTTAATGATTCTGGCTTCTGGTTGGTTTCACGTTTAATGGAGATGGATGAGAAGACGACACTGAAAACTTGGACAGTAATGGAGACACTACTAGGTAGTATCGCGTTTATTATTGTGGGTGTATTGAGCTTCCTTCTTTAAGAGTAGAAAAACAGATTTATACAAAGCTAAGCGATTATTCGCTTAGCTTTTTCGTTGATGCTAAGTTAACGCATCTGCGGTTATGCAATTTTAATTGGTAAGGGTATTTTAAAAATGAAAACAGTTGAACAACGTCTAAAAGAGATAAAAATTGTACCTGTTATTGCTATTAGCGATGCAGAAAAAGCGGTTCCGCTAGCAAAAGTATTAGTTGAAAATGGTTTGCCGTGTGCAGAAGTGACATTCAGAACCGACGCGGCGGCTGAGTCTATTCGTCTTATGCGTGAAGCTTACCCTGAGATGTTGATTGGCGCTGGCACTGTACTTAATGCCTCTCAAGTGGATGCGGCTATTGAAGCGGGTGTTGATTTTGTCGTGAGCCCTGGCCTAAACCCAACGACGGTTAAGTATTGCCAAGAAAAGAACATGCCGATTGTACCTGGTGTGAATAACCCAAGCCTGGTTGAACAAGCGATGGAGCTGGGCTTAAAAACACTGAAGTTCTTCCCTGCTGAACCGTCAGGCGGCATTGCGATGCTTAAGGCGCTCTCTGCGGTTTATCCAGTTGAATTTATGCCGACAGGTGGTGTAAGCCCAAGTAACGTTAATGATTACCTTGCACTGCCATCTGTATTGGCATGTGGCGGTACTTGGATGGTGCCGAATGCCCTAATTGATGCGGGTGACTGGGATGCGCTTGCTAAACTGGTTAGTGAGGTATAGTTAAATAGAACTAGTTAACTAGCTGAATTATTGAACGAAACATAAAGGCTTGAGGAAGTGGATTTCTCAGGTCTTTTTTATTTTCAATGGGTTAGGATAAAGTGTGAAGAGAAGTAGATAGAGAGATAAGTTATCTTACGAGGCCTTAAATTTGGTCTAAATCTGGCTTTTCAAGGGGCAAGGATAATTATTATTGATAACACTGATGTAAATCACACAAGTACGAAATTACACTTGGTGAGAGTACCGTTAGTTTGCTACGTTTAAGTGACACAGTGATTGGAAAGGTAGAATTATATGAAAGTAAATGTTCAAACACATCATGTATCAATCAATGACGACTCTCGTAAAGAAATCGAAAGTAAGTTCGACAAGGTAGCCTCTCATTTTCCACAACTGATTAGCAGCGACATCATCATCACTAAAGAGCACGGTCAACACCAAGTAGAGATTTTCACAAACTATGAAGGTGCGCGTGTATCAGCGAAATCAACTAACGATGTCATGTACCCAGCCATTGCAGCAGCGCTGAAAAAACTAGAAGCAGGTCTACGTAACCGTAAGGGACAGCTTAAATCAGACCTTCATGAAAAGCCAACGAGCACGAAGCCTGAAATTGCATCAGACATCATTCAAGAGATGAAGCTTGTTTAAATAAATAGGATTCCTAAACCAAAAGAGCCAGCATTGATTGCTGGCTTTTTTGGTTTTTTACTCTGTAGATGGGTTTAGTGAGAGTTATTTGAGTAAAGCCTGTGCCGTTGGCTCGGTTTGATAAAGCAACGTCTACAGACCTAAACGAGACTTACATTGAGCATCAACAAGACGCTGGTGGCGAAGGTTGAGGTGTGAAATAAGCTTCTGCCATTTTTCTGCTAGGTAGTATTGGCCAGATTGAAGAAGTTGCCCTTGAGCACTTTCTATCATTTTTAGCGGCATACTCTGATAGATGTACTCGAAGGTATTACTATCAAGATCGGAGGCGTCTTTGGCCTTACTCAGTTCATAAGAAAGGCCATAAGCATAGATGCGAACAGCCTGTGTTTCGGGGGAAGAGACTTCCGTTTCCGTGAGCTGATTGATCAGCAACTTGAGTCGGTCGAATTTCATTTTCATCGTGAGATATCCTTTTGATAGCATTTTGCGTTATCGGTCTATCTTTTTTATGCCCTATAACTATTAGCGTAGAATTGTTTTCGCTCAAATAAGAACCAAATGATGTGTTTTAACAATGCAAAACCAAGTACATATCAAACGGTTCATTGAAAGATGAAACCGTTTCTCCAGTTTCATCTTATTGAAATAACGCCGAAGTACGCCTGAAATTGCTTCACAAAACTCTTAGTAACTGACCTTGTAACGGACTTGAATAAAATCATTTGGGAAGGCTTTAGCACTTGCTTGTTCTAGCTTAATTGGGCGGCTTGTTGGCCCAAATAGGGGAATACCTTGGCCAAGAATGAGTGGTGCACGAGTGATGATCAGTTCATTGATGAGTTCTAGCTGTAAGAACGCTTGGATGGTGGTTCCGCCGTCAATATAAGCGTGAGAAAAACCTTCAGACTCTAACTTGTTAACTAACGCTTTAATATCGCCTTGGTACATCTCAACTCGGCTTTTCATGTTGTCAGGCGCTTCAGAGAGTGTATTGCTGAGGACGATAATACGCGTATCACCATAAGGCCACTGCTCATCAGTCAGGTTCATGCTGGCGATTTTTTCCATGCATTTTCGGCCCATGATCATGCAATCAATGGATGCCATGTAGTTGAAAAAGCCCATATCAGCGTGATCACCCATCTCTGCGACTTGGTTGCCACAAGAGTGTAACCAATCAACGCCACCATCTTTAGTTGCGATAAATCCATCAAAGCTTGTTGCGATAAATACAGAACATTTCATACAAAGAGCCTCCTACACAATTGTGGCTCGACGATACGTGATCGCGTTACTAATTGAAATAGGTGATGGGTAGTGACGCTTATCACTTATCGAAAACGTCGTTTAAATGTGCATTATTTCGATAGGCGATTTTCCCGATACCCATAAATCACGCATCTGTTTCATTTTTACTTCACTATGAGAGAAAAAATATTCATAACCTTCACACAGGTAGTTGTGAGCACTTTCTCCTATTCTTGGAATAAAGCGTTGCTTAGGGCAACCGCCATTGCAAAGCTTCAGATATTTGCAGTTAGAGCATTTTGAGTTGATGTCTTTTTTCTTGATTCCAAACTGATAGTTTTGCTGGCTAAAGTTCATTTCCCCAATAGATTTGCTATGAATATTCCCCAGTTTAAATTCGGGATAAACGTAATGGTCACAATTATAAACATCGCCATTGGATTCCAGTGCGAACGCACTGCCACAGCGAGGCGCTAATGTACACATTGAGCCTTTTTCATTAGACCAGCCTGCCAGAGTATTTTCAAAATAAGGGACAAAGACGCTGCCAACATCGTGCTTTACCCAGTATTCAAAGATCTCAGATAGGAACTGTCCAAATTTTAGTGAGTCCACACTCCACTCGGTGACCTGTGCTTGTATTTCATGTTCAGGGCTTACTAGATAAATGCCTTGAACAGTAGGCTTGGTTGCTGACCTTTCTACTAATGGAATGTACTGGTGATAATGACTTCCTAGTGATTTAAGGTGCTGATAGACCTCTAGCCCATGATCCACATTATGGCGACCAACGACGGTTAAAGTATTAAATTCCACTTGGTGTGTTTGTAATAATTGAATAGCTTGTTTTACTTTTTGATATGAGCCTTTTCCTGAACGATTGGTACGGTATTTGTCGTGCAGATGTTCTGGTCCATCAACGGAGATACCGATTAAAAAATGGTGCTCTTTAAAAAGTTTGCACCACTCATCATTAAGCAATAAGCCGTTGGTTTGTAGTGTGTTCTCTATTGATTTTCCATTGGCGTACACTTGTTGCAACAGCAGTGCCTTTTGGAAAAATTCAATGCCCATCATCAGTGGCTCCCCACCTTGCCAAGCAAAGGTGACGTGCTGGGTATATTGAGCTTCAATATGCTGTTTTATGTATACCTCAAGAGTGGCGTCTGACATCTTCCAATTGCTGTTTCGATCTGGGTAAAGCTTATCTTTTTCTAAATAAAAACAGTAATCGCAATCTAAATTGCACACTGAACCAGTGGGTTTACTCATCACATGAACTGATTTAGAAACTTCCATACTATTGCCCCAGTTGTTAGGCAGGGAGTAAGCCCTGCCTAAGGTTAGAATGTTTTGATTATCGATTCATAAGAACCATTGAACGCTACAAGTGATTATTTTTCAGCCTTACGATACCCATCTGGCACGTAGTTACTAAAATCAGCGCCTTTACAGTCGGGTACGTATCCTTTTGGAGCTGGGAAAGGAATTGTGTCGCAACTTTGTGCCAGGTTTTGTTTAGCCTCTACTACTCGCTTGATCACTGGCGGTAGAATACGTACCCCATCGGCGCGTAAGTCATACATCTCTTGTGGGTCACTCGATAGGTCATAGATTGCCGGGATCTGCCGCTTTTTAGGTGCTTCAGGCATGATGTCTTGATCGTAGAAGTGTAGTTTCCAATCATTCCATTTATAAGCCTGAATAATCTGGCCATTGCTGATGTAAAAACCGTCACGGTTTGACTGTTCTATCTCTCCCTTTAAGAATTTCCACTGACTAATACCATCAATGTGGCGATCGGTTGGCATCTCATAACCAACCAACTCTCCAAGGCTAGGCATGACATCCGCTACATGTACAATCTCGCTACTTACGTTGTTCTCTTTGATTGTGCCAGGCATAGACGCAATAAATGGCACTCGAATTGAACCTTCTAAAGCCGTGAAGTAGCTTCCACGCCATGGAGCAGCCGTACCATGGTGAGGGTAGTGCCACTCTGGCCCGTTATCCGATAGCCAAATAATTAACGTATCTTCGCGAGCGCCTGCTTCTGTGATGGTATCAATCACCTGACCTGCTCGATAATCGATCTCATGAAGAACGTCTGCATAATCTCCTTTTCCTGTTACTCCTATAAAGTCAGGGTGGGGGAGTGTTGGTAGATGTGGCTGCGTAAATGAGACAAACGTAAAGAATGGGCTTCCAGATTCTAACTGAGCATTGATGTATTTAATGGCTCGGTCAGTGATTTCTCCATCAATGGTACGTCGTGTCTCAAGGTCAAAGTCTTTAACATCTTTGATCTTTCCATCGATAGTGTCTTGAATTTGGGGGATGTTGCCATCTTCTTTGTCAAAGTGTAATTGCGAAGAATAAACGGATTCATCTGAGGTATTTAATACGCCAAAAAAGTCATCAAACCCTTGGTCTAACGGAGTACGGCCTTCAGTATCACCTAAGTGCCACTTGCCATACATTGCTGTATTGTAACCTTGCTCTTTGAATTTATTTGCCATGGTAACTTCCCAGTTCACCATGCCATATTCCATTCCCCAGACGACTTCTGTTGTCGCTGTTCTTAGTGGGCGTCTCCCCGTCATGAACGCGGAACGTGTGGGTGTACATTGAGGTTCTACATTGAAGTTGGTTAACCGGATTCCTTCTTCTGCTAACTGATCCAAGTTTGGCGTTGCAACTCCGCGAGTACTTCCGTAAGACTGTAATTCACCAAAGCCCAAATTATCGACCATCATAACGACAACGTTAGGCTGATCTTGTGAGGCAACTGAAATCGACGGTAGCATCGCCCCTGCTAGTGCGGTTGCGAGTATGGTTTTCTTTTGCATGATTAACTCCTGCGGTTGGTTCTTGCTTGCTCTTTCTATACTAGGAAATATAGTTTAGTTTGCTATAATTTGAAGTGATTTATTTTTATTGGGGGTATAACCTTGAGGAATGATGAGTTAACCGCTCTGAGAGAGCTTGATTTCAACTTATTGAAAACGTTGCTTGTTCTTCTTGAACAGAAGCACATTACCAAAAGTGCCGAGTTGCTGTTTATTACCCAACCAGCGGTAAGTAAGCAGTTGGCGAAATTGAGAGAGATGTTTGACGACCCACTGCTTGTTAGAGTGGGCAATCAATTGGTACTGACTCAAAAAGCAAAAAGCATCCACGAAAAGGTAGCGGGCTTATGTGAACAGTTTCGAGATTTGATTGCGCCTGATACCTTGAATCTTGCCGAAGTCAATCAAAGTGTCACCATCATGCTTTCTGATTATGGTAGTCCTCATTGGATGACTAAAATTGTAAAACGAGTTTCCCAAGAAGCCCCCAACGTCACTTTGACGTGCAAAAGCTGGAATCAGGAAAACATAAATAAGCTCATCACCGGTGAGATCAACTTTGCGTTAGGTACGTTGCCAGAGAGGCACGATGATTACGAAAGTGAGCAGATTGGAGAGTTACCTAGTTCGCTGATCGCTAATAAAGAACATCGTTTGTTTAGCGGCGAGAAAGTAGAAAATCTGATTGAAAACTATCCGATAGTGAAAATAAGGGGTTCTCATAAACATGATGCTACCTATAGTCACCTCGTGAAGAATAACCAAGTGCTGCTAGATGAAGCGACACTCTGGTTAGCCTTAGAGACATTGAAGCATACAGAGGCATTTTTGATTGGCCCTAGTAAATTTATTAATGAAATTGATGATAGTCGCTACTTTCAAAGTAGAGAGCTACCAATGCTAAAGTTAATGCCCGTCGTATTGTCTTGGAGTCGAGGGTTAACTAACGACCTTTTTTACTGTTGGATGAAAGACACGATTGTGGATATTGGTAAAGGCATCATGAATGAAATTTGAATGTCATTAATTCACGCGTACTAGCCCTTGTTCTATCGCTTGAACCAATTCTATTTTTTAGAAACGAGCGAATAAAGCGTTGCTTGAGTCAGCGCTATGATAGGCTCGCTGCTACTGGGCATAGGCGTGTCTATCTCAGCCATTCTCGAACGGCCTTGCTGGTAGTCACTCCAGAGCGGCACATCGATAATCACGACCTGACTTGTGGGTAGTTCATTAAGCGACAGCTCTTGAGCGAGAAGATGCAGCCACCAAGAGATTTGTCGAAACCCTGCTTCGCCACGGAGTGGCTTCGCGAGTGGTTCGATCAATCCATTTTTTAGGGCGCGATTGGTTTCTATGGTTAAGGCGAGTGTGTGTTGATAATTGGCCGTTTGAAATGACATCAAATTGTCTTGCTCAGCCATATGAAACGCGCAAGCTTGTGCGGTTGAAATAGGAAGCAATACAAAGGCTGAAAGTGAAACAAAGAGTCGCCAAATTGATGGGGTCATAGTGTTACCTCTTAATTAGAATCAAAGAAGAGGAGCACGCGATGTACTCCTTGAACTCTCTTCATGATTGATAGGTCAGATTATTGAATCGCAATCGAGATAGGGTAGATGTTGAAATCAAAGGCTTGGCCAAATTTCTCAATGTCAGCATCGCTGCCTTTTACTTCTGCGACTTGGTTAAGCTGAGATTCTGCACCAGTAAACAGTTGATCAAACTGAGGGCGTGTCGTGGTGACGACAACGTCTTTACCCTGTTTGCCTTCTACGATTTCAACAATGCCATTGCGCAGGATAACGGTGTAGATCTCATCTGTATCGGAGAAGTGAATTTGGTAGCTTGTTTCTGTACCACCAACCGCTTCAGGTAGTACTTTGTAACGCAAGCCCTCTAGTAGCGTGGAAGTCGAAAATCCAGCAATCATATTTGGATTGGCGAGCATACCTTTGGCCATTTGGTTAACCAGCTGCATATTCAGAACGCCATCAAGCTCATCTGCTCCTGCTAAGTAAAAACCGCGGTTAGACGAGTTAATGCTTGCATAACCAAGGCTACGTAAACCGGCTGCCTTGAGTTGACGTGACTGCACATCATCGTTATCAGTACGAACCAGTTTGTCTGATAGTGTTACCGACCACTTGATTTCGCCGTTCTCTAGCGCTTGTTCTGCCAGTTGAATGACAGCATCACGACCACCCATTGCTTCAATTAATTTCTGAGCCTCTTCCGCTTTAGGAAGAGGATCAAGGTTTGCTGGGTTACCATCCCACCAAGAAACGTAACCGGTGTAGAAAGAACGCACATTGGTCTTCACGTTGCCGTACGTTTGGATGGTGAATGGGTCGAGTGTTAGGTAGTCAGGAATAACGATTTCATTAGCAAGATCGTCAGGGCCTTTACCTTGGTTGATAAGACGGACTGCTTGGTCGTGTTGGAACTGCATCGCGTCACGATAAGTCACTAAGATTTTGTCGACGTTTTCTTTGCCGTACTCTGGTTTTCCGTGACCAGGCAGCATGTGTTCAGGATTAAATGAGCGAATGTTATCAATGGCGTTTACCCATGCATCGGTGTCTCGGAACTTGGTGCCGCGAGGTGAGTGCAGTTGAGGCGCCGCTGGGCCTTGTAGCTCATCACCAGTAAATACGGTTTTGTATTGAGGGATGTAGGCAATCATATGGCCTGAGTTCTCTCCGCCCGAGTGAGAAAATTGAATCTCCAGCCCAGCAACATTAATAGTTTCATTACCATTAACGGTGCGTGTTGGGGCAATAAATGAGGTTGGCCCTGTAGTAAGGTGACCGCAACAGCCAGTCGTGAACTGCTCACGATCTTCAGGCTGTAATACCGCGCCGTACATCATCATTGCGCGCTGGAACATCAAAGGGCCTGTCGCCGAGTTTTCTGAGACAAACGCACTTAAGAAGTTACCGTCAGCAATGACATCTACTTCGCCGCTTTCAACTTGTTCTGGAGTGATGAAAGCACCTACACCACCAGTATGGTCGGCGTGTGCATGGGTATAAACCACCGCTTTGATTGGTTTATCACTGAGCTTTTTGATTTGCTCCGCAACGGGCTTCATTTGAGTTTCGTTTAAGCCTGTATCAATAACAATAAGACCTTCAGGTGCGTCGATGACGTGAATTGATGCAAACGCATTTTCGGCAACAATGGTCCAGATAGGGGCACTTGGGTGTTGATACAGTGCTTCTTCAAAGTGGTTCGCGTGATTAACAAAGTATTCAGGTGCATAACGCTTTACTTGATAAGGGCTGTTACCCGCTGAATATTCAACATCATGATAATGACGTTTTTCCAAGTCAGGCATGGCCGAGACGAAAGCTGATAGTGGTAATAAAACCGCAGCGGTAACTACAGACTTTTTAATCATAATAAGACCTATAAGGTGTCGGGAAATCAGAGGTGTTGCTTAACGTGATTCAGATTATCTAAATTGTTAATAACAAACTAATTACCAATATCTATTTTGATTATGACGTGTAGGTTATAATCAAAAAGGCTTAACGTTTGGAGGAAGACACGTGCGACCATTTCATCAATTGGATTTAAACCTACTGAGAGTATTTAAAGTGCTATCAGAGGAGCTGCACACCGGCAGAGCCGCTGAACGTTTGCATCTAGCCCAGCCATCCGTGAGTCGATCGTTAGCGAGATTGAGAGACCATTTTGACGATCCTCTTTTTATTAAGACTCGAGACGGGCTTACGCCAACGTCTATGGCGGCTCGTTTAGCGTTGATCATTCCAGAGTCTTTGAATCAGTTATCCCATGGAATTGACTCGTTGGAAGAGTTTGATATTTCGAAAAAATCGGGTCGATTACGTATTGCGATGAACTCGTTTTTGGCCTTAACATTGCCTGCAAAACTGCATTTAAAGTTGCAAACTATTGCGCCTGATATTCAATTGGAAGTGGAGAGTTGGGGCTCGTCAACGGTGAGCAAATTGATTAAAGGGGAACTGCATTTCGCGGTTAACTATTATCCGTTGGACGTTCCTAAAGAGATCCTGAGTCATCCATTAACGGTGGACCGCTTCCAATTGTTAGTGAGAAATGACCACCCTTTGGTTGGAAAAACAACGTCTGTGGGTGATTTAGCAAAATATCCTTGGGTGACGGCCATAGTAAAAGGTTGGAATGAGCAGACAACGCTAGTCAGTCGACTACTTGCAGATAGGGATGTACCTATACAGATGAACTATCGCTCAGAGGTGTTCAGTTCAGTGGTACAAGTGACGGCGGAAAGTGATGCAATATTACCGTGTTCAGCTTTGCTTTCAGAGAATCTATTCCCGCAGCTCAGTTCAATTGAAGCCCCTGAAAGTATTGAGCCTCCAAGTGAAGAAGTGCGAATTTACGCTCATCAGCGATTAAGGCACGACCCTTACCATGAATACCTGTTTACGCTGATTAAAACGATAATTGACGAGCTATAAATCGGGACGCTTTACCCACAACATAGTTTGCCTAGACAAATAAAAAGCCCTAAGACTTAAACGTATTAGGGCTTTTTTCGTATTCGACGCGGGAATTTATTTAACTAGAAAACTGGACCACCCCCAAATCTACAGCGGTTTGTAAATCCACCTTGTCTTGCACTAACGCTTGCAGCGCCGCTTCGCTAAGCAACATCACCGAGGAAGGCGTTGCAGATGAAGGAGTAGCGTGAACCTCAATGCGGTTCCCATTGGTGACTTTCGTCCATAGGTGGCTATCCACTAGGTAAATGTACGTGACAGATTCAAGGTCAACCTTTTGGTTTTTTGCCATCACGGTCAACCACCAACTGGCTCGTTTTAACCCTTGTTTTCCTTCTAGTGTTTCAATTTGTTGTAAGTGATTGTGTTCAAGAGCTTCTTGAGTCGCCATTGCGATATCAAGCGAGCCAGGAAAGCTCTCGGTAAAAGGGTTATTGAATTGCCCATCATAGGAACAAGCTTGGATTGGCGTGCTTATTCCTATCACAGTTGCCAAACTCAATAACATCAATGAGTGTTTTGGCTTCATAGTGCCGTCCTATGGTGTCACGATGTTGAACCAGAAATTGAAGGTATCGAGCATGCCGACAAAGTCTCTGAACACTTTCTTATCGCCTTTGAGCTTGATATCTCCACTAGATATAGCTTTCTCAAGGGTCGTTACACCCAGTTGTACGTCATCAAGTGTTGCTTTGGTTAAAGTGAGAGATACATCTGGATCATCATTGATCATCCTTGTATGGTTCAGCACTGAGTTTTCGATGTACAAGGTGTATTGCTCATCAAGATCCGTGAAGTCGATATTGATGGTGTAGTCCTTGCCTGCCGCTTTCTCTGGTAGTAATCGAACTGCTAGGTAATCAAATAGCATCTCTGGTGGCATATTTTTAATGATGTCAGGTGATGCGGTATTTGTCCCACCAGCGGATGGTGTACCATTTCTTAGCTCATAGGCACCTTGTAAATAGACGGAGCGCCAAGGGCCAGACTCCGCTTGATAACCAAGCTGCTCATAGGTATCAGCTAACAATGCCTTACCTTTTTTACTTTGAGGGTTCGCGAAGACCACGTGTTTGAGCACTTCAGCGACCCAGCGATATTTCCCGTTATCGAAGTCTTGTGTTGCTTTTTCAATGACGGCTCTTTCCCCACCCATGTACTCAACGTATTTCACCGCTGCATTGGTTGGTGGCAGGTTGTTGAGATCCGATGGATTACCGCTATACCAACCCATGTAGCGCTGATACACCGCTCGACTGTTGTGTCTAAGCGTTCCGTAATAACCACGAGTACTCCAGTTATTCTCAATTTCATCTGGGAATTGAATGATCTCTGAAATTTCCTCACCGATATAGCCTTGGTTCATCAAACGAACCGTTTGATCGTGGGTATATTTGTACATGTCACGTTGAAGCTTGAAGTAATCAACAATCTCTTCTTGCCCCCACATTGGCCAGTGATGACTTTGAAATTTAACTTCGACTTCATCACCCCAAGTTTCAATTGTTTCGTTCAGGTAGTATGACCATTTCAACGCGTCACGAACCTGTGCTCCGCGAAGGGTCAAAATATTGTGCATGGTATTGGTACTATTCTCGGCCATCCACAATGCTTTTTTCTCTGGAATCCAAGTGTTAATTTCCGTTGGTGCCTCAGATCCCGGTGTGTATTGGAACACCATTTTAATGCCATCAACAACGTGTTCTTCACCCGTCTTTTCAATAATCAGAGTCGGGCGTATGAGTGTTGCAAGGCCGGTTGAGGTTGTTTGGCCTAATCCCCCATTAACACCGCCTTGAGCATTACGTGGCAGTAGTGCACCATACATATAGATCGCTCGTCGTCCCATAGCATTACCGGCGATGACATTTTCAGACACCGCATGCTCCGTAAAACCGTGTGATGCGATGATTTGTACTTTGCCAGCGTTTACATCCGCTTCATCGACAATTCCTCGAACACCACCGAAGTGATCAATGTGGCTGTGACTGTAAATAACCGCGGTAACGGGGCGTTCACCGAGTTCTGAATTGATGAATTCGAGTGCGGCTTTGGCTGTTTCTTGTGAAATTAATGGATCAAAGACAATCCAACCATTCTCACCTTCAACGAAGGTAATATTGGTTAAGTCATACCCTCGAACTTGGTAGATTCCATCGGTGACTTTGAATAAGCCATTAATAACGTTTAACTGTGCGTTACGCCATAAGCTCGGGTTAACGCTGTCTGGGGCTTTTGCGTCAAGTGTGATGAATTTTTTGTACTCTTCGAGATCCCAAACCACATTTCCTTGATCGTTGGTTATCGTGACGACATCTTGTTTTGCAATGAAGCCTTTTTGAGCACGTTCAAAGTCTTTGGTGTCTTTGAATGGAAGGGTTTTATACAGTGCTTGGTTGGTGTCAATCGTTGCCTGCGTGGCAGGCTTTGATTCGGCTGCAATGCCGCAGGTTGATATGACCATTGCTAATAGCGGAATGGTGACTCGTTTCATAGTTCGTTCCCTCTTTATGAACATCAATGCGTACATAAAGCGTAGAAGATAACTTGTTAATTTTCTGAGAAATATTACGACGTTTTTATTTTTAAGTCGTGGCTCACAATGAAGCTGGTGGTTACTAGAGTAAACGTTAATATTGGAAGGGAGAATTAAGAAAGGCCGAATGACGAGCCTTCCTATATTGGCGCTATGGTTGGTAACTATATTGCTAATGTTGGAGACTATATTGGTAAAGTTGGCTACGTCATTTGTGAAGGTGAAAGCTGGAAATGGCGCTTAAACTCTCTAAAAAACTGAGACTGACTGCTGTAACCCACAAGGTTTGCGGCTTCACTGGCGCGCTTACCTTCAATGGTGATGAGCTCTTTGGCCTTGTCTAAGCGCACTTTTTTTACGTATTGCATCGGGGATTCACAGGTCACTTCTTTAAAGGCGCGGTGAAAAGCAGAGACACTCATATTGGCGTCTTGAGCTAATTCATCAACGTTAACTGGCGATGAAAAGTTGCCATGTAATCGATTTAAAACTTTGGCGATGCGGGCATAGTGGCTGTCTTGAGAAACCAGCCCCATCAGCGTATTTCCTTGTGGGCCAATCAAAACACGGTAGACGATCTCTTTAACCAAATCAGGGCCTAGAATTTTGGTTTCTGCCTCGTCTTGTAAGCAGGTAAGAAGCCGGATGCAGGCGTCTGACAGTTCATCCGTTACCTGAGCTTTTTGTAAGCCGCGAGCGGACGTTTTTGGAATCGTAACATTAAGTTGATCGACCAGTTTGTTGAGTAAAGGAAGATCGACATCTACACATAAGCTGAGAAGAGGTTCATCGTTATCGTTGAACGCCTCGCACTCTAGCGGCAAAGGCACGCCAATCACTAAATAATCACCTACGCCATAGCTCACCGCATTTTCCGCGAAATGAATCCGTTTACTGCCTTGACCCATAATGATGATGCCAGATTGATACAACAAGGGTCTGCGAGGGCTTGATGTTGGTGCGTAATAAAAACTGACCCCATCTAATTTGGTTTGGAACACCCCCTCCCTTGACCTTAGATCGTTTGAAATAGCATACTCTTGCATCGATTTGGCAAGTGATTTCATAGTCAACATCCTTAATTAGAAAAGAATTGAATGTATAGCGAGAGAGCCTAGAGTTATACTTATAAGCAGAAATAGGCAATAAAACTAGACTATCTGTCCTTTTTATTAACCTAATCTGGAGTATTATGCAATGTAATCTATGCTCTACGTGAATAAAACTAAGGAATAACCATGAAATTCAACTACGTGAATCCTACTCAAATCTTATTCGGACAAAACCAAATCGTTGGAATCAGCGGGCAAATCGCACCAGACAGCAAAGTGCTGGTCATTTATGGTGGCGGCTCTATCAAACGTAATGGTGTTTATGATCAAGTAACATCGGCATTAGAGAATCATAATTGGGTTGAATTTTCAGGTGTTGAGCCAAACCCGACGAGAGAAACATTGGATAAAGCGGTTGAATTGGTTCGCAGTGAAAACGTGGATTATATCCTTGCAGTAGGTGGCGGCAGTGTTATCGATGGCTCTAAATATGTGGCAGCGTCAGCGCTGTATGATGGTGAAGGCTGGGACATTCCATCTGGTAAGCACCAAGTCACTCAAGCTCTGCCTATCGGTGCTATCTTAACGCTTCCTGCAACGGGCTCAGAATCTAACATGGGCTCAGTTGTAACTAACGCCACGACTCAAGAAAAACTGGCTTTCCTATCGCCGTTCGTACAACCGAAGTTTGCCGTGATGGACCCAGACGTAATGAAAACCCTCCCAGAGCGCCAGCTTGTGAATGGAGTGGTCGATGCTTGGGTTCACGTATGTGAGCAGTACATTACCACTACAAATAATGCGTATGTACAAGATGGTTACGCTGAAGCACTGCTTCGTAGCTTGCTAAAATTAGGGCAAGATTTTGAAAACCGTGACAATGACGAATGGCGTGCGAACCTAATGTGGTCAGCGAACCAAGCACTCAATGGCTTAATTGGTGTTGGCGTAGCGCAAGATTGGGCAACGCATATGATTGGTCATGAATTAACGGCGGCATTCGGTGTTGATCACGCTCGCTCGCTAGCGATTGTTCAGCCATCATTAATGCGCAATCAAATGGCAACGAAACGTGCGAAGCTAGAGCAGATGGGTGTTAACGTGTTTGGTTTAGCGAAAGGTGATGATCTTGCAGAGCGCACTGTTGATGCGATCGAAGCTTTCTACCAAAGCCTAGAAGTAGCGACAACCTTGACCGACCACGGCTTAACCACTGAGCAAGCAGTTGACAAAATCGTTGGTCAGATTGAATCACACGGAATGGTGGCGCTTGGTGAGCATCAAGCCATCACCCTAACAGAAAGCCGCCAAATCCTAGAAGCGGCCATTCAGTAGGACTGATTTAGACGTTAATCAATAAAAACGCCACGATCTTATCGTGGCGTTTTGCTGTGTCCTTAGATCTTTGGAATAAGAATAGTAAACCTTGCACCGCCAAGGTGGCTATCATCAACTGATAGCGGCCAATCAAGGTTTTTAGCGGCCTGACTGGCAATAGCAAGACCTAAACCAAAACCACCGTTGTTAAGATTGCGGCTTTTATCTAAGCGAGCAAAGGCCAAAAAGATTTCTTGGCGTTTTTCGCTAGGAATACCTAAACCATTATCTTCTACATCAATTGTCCAGCAGTCATCGAACTCATTTAATGAGACTTCGACAAGCCCGTTTCCGTAATTAATCGCATTTTTAATCAGATTATCGAGGATCAACTTAGCGAAACACGCCGCGCCATAGGGATGTTTGTTAGATAATTCAGGATCAATGTTGAACGCAATATTGTGGTCGCCACCCACCATTTTCATACGGTTTTGACATAACTCTTTTAAAGGTACTTCTTCAGTGTGTGGGATACTTTGTACACAGCGTTTATTTCTTAACCTTGAGAGTTGGATGATATCGGCCGTGAGCAGAGAGATATCTTCAATATAATTATCGATATTATCATGCAGCATCTCTTTGTTGATGGTATCAGGCCGGCGCAGCAAGTCACTGGCCATTTGAATGCGGCTTAGCGGTGTTCTAATCTCATGAGGAATGGCTTGTGAGAAAATCTGAGATTGTTTAACGCGGGTTTCAATATCCTCAGCCATTTCATTGAAGCTCTGTGCTATCTCTTTGATTGGTGAAATATGATAGGACTCTGCTCGAATACTCAGATCCCCTTGACCGAAAGCTTCTTGTACTTTTAGTAACTTATTTACTCGCTTATTGACTCGGCATAATGGTAAATAGAGCAGTAATGCCAATGCTAAGCTCATGGTAACAAAAAGCATTAAGAAGAAATGGTTGTCTCTATCTTCATACCATGGCGTTGAAATCGTGATCGGATCTTCTGTCTCTGTAAACAGTAGAAATTGAGGTGAGTTTGGAATAGGTAGTGCAATTGCGAAAAGATCGTCGCCATTGATGTAAATGGTTCTCCCTTTGTGCTCTGTGAATGCCTCACAATCTAGGCAGTAACTCGCTATATTTATATCTTTCTCAATGACTTGCAGCTTATAGTCATAGAATGAAAGCTCTGTATGATCATTAAGCCGCGTGTATAAACCATCCGATTCGTACTGGCTATTGATGTAGTTTTGTAAATGAACCGTAGCAGTATCAACAAAGGTTTCTTTATCACCTTGGCGAACATAACCGGCAGTGAGATGAATAAAAACAATAAAGGTTAGCACCATACCAGTTAAGCTTTCCAAGTATAAGCACTTGAACATCGACTTTGGTTTTGTTTTTATTTTCATGCTTGACTACCTACTAGCTTATAGCCTTGGTTTCTTACCGTTTTAATGGCGGCACTGAACACTTCCGCTTGAATCAATTTTTTGCGTAGGCTGGAAACTCGCATATCAATAGAACGGTTATTTGAGCAGTATTCTATCCCTCGAGCCACTTGACAGCAGTGCTCTCTAGATACTGTTGTTCCAGCATGCTCAATTAATACTTGGAGAATTTCAAACTCAGATTGAGTGAGCTCAAGAGGCTTTTGTTGATAATAGGCGGTGTGGTTCTCGCCATTAATAACGATACCGTAAGCATCATTAAATACGCTCGTTGGTTGAGAGTGATTACCGAAATGATAGCGGCGAAGAAGTGCTTCAATTCTGGCGACTAAAATATGACCACGGATAGGTTTTGTCATGTAATCATCAGCGCCTAGCTTTAGAAGCGAAACTTCACTCATTTCATCTTCAGAAGCGGTGAGAATGATGATCATACCTTGATAGAACTCTCTCGTTTCACGACAAATATCAACGCCTGACTTACCAGGAAGCATAAGGTCTAGAATAATTAGATCTGGTTGAGTGCGCTTGATCATATCCAATGCCTGTGACCCATCGCTAATAACAGAGACTTGGTAGCCTTCTGCTTCTAGGTACATTTTTGTTAGTTGGGCAATTGCATCGTCATCTTCTACTAATAAAACGTTACCGCTCATATCCATTCACTCTGCTGATGTATTTTGCGTCGCATTATATTGAAATCGATTGCGCCGACAATAATGGTGGGAAAATTATCCTGAAATGGGAGTATTTATTTCATTACAGCCAATGCTTACATCTGCTTACAAAGCGTTCATTAACAATATGTCATTTTGTTTATTGTCGCCCTAAAGAGGACAGAAAGTTAAATTTTGAGCATTTAATTTGCAGATAAGATCGCTTATGAATAAATGTGACAAATTACGCCACTTCGGTTGCCTTACAAACTATTGACGCAGTCAATGTATTGTCTTTTGTACACCTAGACTTCGAGACTGTTGACATTAATATGGCCAGCGCAGCGAGAACGATAAGGAAGCGTGCGCAGCATTCATTTTATGGAATATCGATCGTGCTGGGTTTTATGTTGAGTACAGCGGTATTCATAGTTGGTACGCAGTGCTTATACGGGGTAGGGCATGTTTAAAAAACAATTTATATTTTTGGCATTACTAGGGGGCGCACTTTCTGGCTGCGGTTCGGATAATAACAGTGCGACTACCGGTGGTACTACGTCTGGTGGTACATCTACTGGAGGTACAACGGGTGGGTCAACGACAGGGCAAACCTATTCTAATCAAACGGTTGTTCCTGGTAAGATCTCAGATACGCTTCCACAAGCCTTAAGCCTTGCAAAAGACGCAGGCTTTAATATGTATATTCCAGTGTCGATAAATACGGCTTCTCAGCAGAGTGTGCGTACAAATAGTAGTAACGACACAATCCACATAATCGCGTACTTTGACGAAACATTATATTCGACAGACAAAGAACGAGATGCTGCTCGAGAGATTGTTAAGCAAAAGACTCAGCGCGCCGCAAATATCATGCAGCATTTTCTCACGAATCTTCCAGAATCGACCTACGGAGTTGATAAGTCTTCTATCGCTGAGTTGATGGCTAGTCGCCATGCGACGTTAATGCTTACTGCTAATGATGATGCGAATGAAGAGATGCTGACAAAGCTTTTTATTACAGAAGCGTACCGCCAAGGTCAGTTGCAACAATGGGTTATTGATGCAAATCAGCCTAATAGTCATGAATTAGATACCTCGACAGTGGCAAGATTTTTACAGTCATCAGAAGCCTTTGATAATACATACCCTGATCAGTTTGAAGCGGTGATCGAAGAAATCTTAGTGGGCGTTCAAACCAGTGCGAACAGTCAAGATTGGCTTGTTCATAGCCAGTCGTTAATGTTTAGAGAGTTAACGGTTGAGGGCGATTGTCACTATATGAGTAACTTTGCGAACTACTGTGAAGACTTAGGAAAGCATGCGGATCGTGATGCCGGTTTTGAAGAGATCCTTCACTTAGTTCAAGCGCAAGGTATAGCCCCTAACCCAAAATTCAAAACATTTCAGGATCAATTTCAGCAACGTGCTCTTGATCTTTATAACCGACATGCAGCAGGGCAAGACTCTGTCTGGCAACCCACGCAATCAAGCTGGAACGATTGGCTTTCAGACGATATCGATCCAGAGATTGGCCCGAGTTATTCTCATGAATATTTAGCGGCTGCGTTTGAAGCGTACATGGGAATGTGGGAACACACGTCATCGGGCTTAGATAGCTATCAGGCCTTAACTCGCAGTGATATGCGTAATGACGACTTTGAAGCGGCATTTTGGATTGAAAACATGTTCCATGATTACCTTCAATATACAGCTCATATCGATTCAGCTGGCGTTGAAACCTATTACAACAACCGTTTTCCTCAAGGTGGTTTAACTCCAACGTTCCACATGTCGAAGAGTACTCATCCACCGATGGAACCGTATACTTTTAAATCTCGTTGGTTGGTGAATGCGAAAATAATTGGGGATGTGGCGATGAATTTAACCGCCAATGACCAAGACAACACCATTGAGGGAAATAGTCAGAATAATGTTGTCGATGGTAAAGATGGCGTTGATACCTACATCGTTTCGGAAGACTTCTCTAACTGTACGATTTTTCATCAAAAGTACTCGGACTCAGTGAACTGTCCAAGCACGGGAATTGATGAGCTGATGAACTTCGAGAAAATCAAGTTCAACGATCAAGTTATTAGCCTGACAAAGTAGAACGGTTGGTTGTCATTATTACAGGCCTCTCTATTAGGTTGAACGGTTAGGTCTGTATTTGCGTGAGCTTATGTTTGGAAGGATTATGAAGCGAAAACAAGGATTCTCACTGTTTGAGATGGTGATCGTGATTGCGGTTGTTGGGCTTTTGTCTGCCGCTGCAATTCCGAGTTACTTTAATGTAAGAGACGGAGCGAAAGAGGCCATCATTCTCAATACTGGGCAAGCTGTCATTAGCGCCAACGCTTCTGTATTGGGTGAGGCAATACTTGAAGGTAAGGATGAGGGACGAACCCAAATCGGTGAGGTAAAGGTTTGGAACGGGAATATTGTAATGAGAGCCAATAACTTAGAGCGAGCATTAAAGACAAACCTGCAAGTTGTTAATTACAAGCTCTTTAATCAAATTGGCAATGAGGATACGGCGATTCTTCATGGCGTTTACGTTATGCACAGTGAAGATTACCAATCGTATAAAAGCTCAGGGACATTACCGTCGTGCTTTGTTCGAGCGGTTCAACGCAAACATGAAGAGGGTAAGCTCGTTATCGACACCAATACGAAGATGTGTTGATCGCTTACGCCTTCATGAAGCATCACTGATTAATGAGCCCCACGCTTAACGAGAAAGAGTTAAACGTGGGGCTTTGTGCTTTCCACAGTTGCAGTATTCTAATAAGAGACAGCATTGAAGTGACTGATCTGCACGAGAGTTACGCCTTATTTGGTATGTGGCGCGTCATCCAAAGCCCTATGATGGATAGTAAAATGATCATATATAAAGCGGTACGAAACGACTCAAGTTTTGCTTGTGCATAGATATCTAAAAGCGAGACTATTTCCTTACCAGAGATATTCGCCTGCTCCATCATTTCAATACTTTGGTCGCTAGCTACAAAAGGAATAGAAATCTGTTCCGTGATCAACGCTTGCGTGGCACTTGTTATTTGAGATTGATGTTCAACCTCAGATTGTACGTTACCTGTTAACGAAAAAAGAAGCACTGAGCCTGAGATAGCAATGCCTAATGCGCCACCTAGGTTCTTTGCGGTCGCTTGAGCGCCACCCGATTGCTGGGCTTCGCTCTCGCTTAATGAACCCGTAACGATGACGGGTGCAAAACTCATTAAGAATCCAGCAGTTAGGCCAATACACAGTAAGCCAAAATAAGCGATAAATGAGAATGAATCGACACTTGCCCCCATGCTTAAAGCGACAATCCCCACCGCTAATAAAACGTAGATAAGTTGACTAAAGCGCTTTTGGGACAGTAGAGACATAAATTTCGGTGTGATGATAGAGCCAATGATAAGGCCTATGGCAATCACGGAGAAAACCATTCCTGATTGTGCCGCGCTGAGACCTAGCGCCAATTGCAGATAAATGATAACTAAAAAGGCGACAGACCCTGTGAGTAGGTTTGATGCCAGCATCATGTAGAAACCTGACAACACGGTTTTGTTTTGAATGAAACTCTTAGGCACTAAGGCTGAGCCGTGTTTGCGCTCAAAGCTCGTTTCCCATGAAAAGAATAGCTTGAGCAGTATTAGGCCAATAGTAATGAGGGGGAGAACCGGTGAGTAGCCAAATACCTGAACGCCACTTAAAGGTTGGACAATACCCCAAGTCGATATCATGAGCAGACTGATGATAATACTCAGCAGGGCTGTACCGCTGAGTAATATGCCAACAATATCAACTTTCACCTTTTGTTTGGATAAAGGTAACGGATCGAGAAAACGCGTTGATACCAGAACTAAGGCAAAGTAACTCGCAACAATAAGGTAAGCCGCAGATAACCCGACGACATCAACAATAACGCCTTGAACAATAGGTGCAACAGCGGCTAAAACCCCCAAACATGCTGCTATCACTGCAAACGCTAAGCCTCGATCTTTTCCTTGGTAGAGAGCCGGAATGTGCGCCAGCACCGATGGAATAAGCAGGCAGGCCCCAATTGCTGTTAACCCTCGACCGGCGAGAATAAAGGTAACCATGTTGGGAGAAAACGCAGCAAAAACAGAGCCTGAAATGGCGAGAACGAGACCAATTTTGAATTGCTTTCTCCAGCCAATAATAAGCCCTGTAAACCCACCCACAATCATAAGAGAGGCGGCGAGCATCGCATAGGTTGCGTTGGCAAATTGGATCTCGGGCATGGTGGCGCCGAGACTAGTGGTCAATGCTTCTACAGATACTTGCATGGTTGATAGGTCTAGAAGTGTGCCAAGCTGAGCTAAGATAAGTACGACGAGGCTGAGCCACTTAGAAAAGCCTGCTCGATGCGTGATTACTGGTTTTCTCACTTCTGTCATTAATTCCACCTGATAATGCGTTAATTGTTTAAAGTTGAAGTATTTAACTCAATTTACTGGGTAGAATAGGGAACGTGACTATTCAATCAATAGCTATAATATTTAGCGGTCACACTAACTGTTTGTTTCTATGAGAATAATTAAGTGGATGTCATAAACTTTTATAAAATCTATCGCGTATCAATGGAGTTCAAAAAGTTGATACAAGAGGCTTACCCTAAAAAGATGTCGACGTTAGAGTTCTTTATTCTTTTGCATGTAGGCAGAGAAAAAGACGGGTGCTCGCAGTATGACCTAGCCAAAGCGATGTCTTTACAATCAAGTCGAGTAAATCCGTTAGTCCGAAAACTGGTGGAAGAAGAGCTGTTGATTGAGCACAGCATCGAGTCGAATCGAAACAAAATGATGATATCAACGACGGATAAAGCCGATGCGATTGTTGCAGAGGTTGTTGATACCTCTCATAAGAAAATTGACTATGTTGAAGGACATAATAAAGAGTACGGTGAGATGCTTGATTTGCTGTTTAAGAAGTTGATTGATTAACGTTGGGCGAGTGTCGTTAGTGCGCCAAATAATACAATGAAGAATGAGGCCTGAGTTTTATCAAAGAGCCTCATTTTTTGACTCAATTTCAATTGTTACAGAAATCTTGAGTTGTAATAACCTTGCCCACTTGAGGCCCGTAGAAGCGCTCAACATAGTAATACGGTTCACCTGCGTTTACTGGCATCCAGTAAGTGTCATCGTTAGGATTTTCGACGCTAAACGTAATTTGGATATTACCGTCTTTATTCGGCTTGGTGTTGTAGGCGTTATACACATCTTGTGCGTTTGGTAAGGTGTTACGTGTTAACGCGCTATAACGTGTAATTGACCAAAACTCTGAAAGATTATTCGCATAAGGCATAGTCACCACATAAGGTTTATCGCCATTTAAACGCTCGCCATCACACTGGTTAAAGATGCCCGTATAGTAGGCGTGTTCAACTGGCAATCCTAAGTGACCAACAATCGCCACAGCGCGATTTCGAGGGTCTTGAGCACCAAACTCTTCACTGTCAATTGGACCAAACATGCCCGTATTGTCGATGATGTTTTGAGCAAAATATTGCCCCGCCCATTGAAACATCGCTTTATGGTCATCGCTGTTATAGCCGACTGCGTCTTCTAGTAAGGTTCCGTTTTGCGGATATGTATCGTGCGTATCCAAAGTGAACTGAATCGCGTCATCAAAGTTCAGCTCGCCCTTACTTCCTGTTAGTTTTATTCTTTGCTGAATCGCTTTCGTATTTTTAAGATCTTCAATTGTTTTTACTTGAGTACGAATGAAAATGTGAGGGTAGTCGCCACGACTTTCGATCACTTTTCCTTCTGGGACTTCACCTTTGTAATCATGTCTTACGAACACGTATCGACCTTCCGGCCGGATTTCATCAAAAATGGTGTAGTGCTCTTGATCGGTAATATGCATTGAGAAGTAACGATCACTGCTTACCTTTGGCATCTCAAGTACAACAGGGCCATTGGTGAGATCAACTATCGCTTTGGTATATAAGTGGTCTAATGCTGGTGTAACGACTGGGTCTGTCCCTTCAGTTGGTAAGGCGAGAGTATGAAGCAGGACATTGGTTCCGCCAGCTTGAGCGGCTGTTTGTTTCATATATTCAGCGTGATGAAAGGCCTTATAAGTGTGGAGTTCAGGAACCGTTGGGTCAGAGATATTCTGCGCGATGACAGAGCTCGTCATTAAGGTTGAAAGTGCTAGAGCAAGAGTTTGAACGTTCATAGTGTTACCCGTTATCAGTGGATGCCTACTGGCAAATGTATTGGACTGAGAACACTTTATATGGCGAGAGAAGTTTAAAATAATGAATCGTTGATAAAGGTGTTATAGCAAAAAGTAATATCACTGACGATTTAAGAAATGCGTTATTGATATAACTCGAATATCAACAACTCATTATATTAACCGAGTTAGGAAAATTAAAATGTACCTACGTTAAATCGGAGGACATTTTATGAAAAAGACAACCGCAGCAGCATTGATCATCGGCAGCTTTGCTATCCTTGCCATTCTCCCTGCTATTCCAGTTCTATCCCTACTTTTCTAACTCCGAGTTCTGATATATTACCTACAATCCTCCTCTCCATGGTTACCCGCATGAAACAGCTTGATCTGAATCTACTGAAAGTTTTGCGTGCTCTTCTAGAACAAAAAAATACCAAGAAAGCGGCGGAAGTCCTTCACCTAAGCCAACCTGCGGTCAGTCGATCCTTGAGTCGTTTACGAGACTACTTTGATGACGAGTTGTTTATCCGCACCTCACACGGGCTAGAACCCACGGCTAAAGCGGAAGAAATAGCCGGGCGTCTGCCTATGGCGATGGATCTGCTTTACGATGCGGTGAATGGTGGGGAAGTGTTTGACCCAAGTGCTTATCACGGTAAAGTCACGATTGCTTTGAATGGGTTTATAGCGCAATGGCTAGCACCCGAGATCATCACCCGTATTGTAAAACAAGCCCCTAATATTGAGCTCCATCTCACCAACTGGGAGGCTTCAACGCCTGCTGCCGATATGGATGGGCATATCCATATCGGTGTTAATTATTTCCCACTGGACCTTTCTAAACAGCTAGTACAGGCAAAGCTTGGAATGGATAGTTTTGTAGTGATCGGCCGTAAAGAGCACCCACTATCGTCACCGAATATCGAGCCTGAGGATTTTATCAGTTACCCTGTCGCATCGCAGTTGATCCCAAATTGGAATGAACATCAGAATCGAACCGCAGAAGGACTGAAAGCGTTTGGTATCACCCCCAAGATCCAACTGAGAAGTGCGCATCTAAACATCATTTTAGACGCGATAAACAATACCGATATTGTGTTCCCATGCTCTGAACGTTTAGCGAACAACATTTCAGATGAATATAAGATGTGGCGTATTAGCGATAAATTAGAGATACCGAATGGGGAGTTTGCCGCCGTGATCTCGAACAAAACGCGTAAACACCCTTTGCACAGCTGGTTACTAAGCTGTATCAAAGAGTGCGCGAAAGAAGCGGCGCTAACAAAGTCGTAACTTCACTGGCGTCATTATTTTTTACATTAAATGACGTCTTCAGCATCTAAACGTAGCTTATATATTTCTATTCCATTCAATATTATTGCCTATCTGTGTATTTGTAAGGTAATCAGAGTTAAATAGCCTGGTTACGCTTACGTGCTCTTACGCGAGCTTACAAACAAATCTAATAAGCAATGATATTATTTTCTCGTTATCCACGATTAACTTAGCTTGTATTTATATTCTTTTTAGCCTGAATGATTAACCGATGATTTATTGCTTGAAGATTAAATATATAAAACAAATAACAGAGAATGAGAAATGAAAAAAACTGTATTAGCTTTATCAATGATTGTTGCGTCTATGTCAACGAGTGTCGCTGCTAAAGAAGGGGCATATGTGAGCGGTGCTTATTCAATGATGTATCAAGATTCAATCGTTGCAGCATCAAATGATGTTGAAAATGGCTATGCATTGGCCGCTGGGTATGATTTCCCAATGGGCAGTTTTTTTGTATTAGCTGCAGAGGTAGAATATAAAAATTTAGGCTCTACTACCGAAACGATTTTATCTGACAGCCTTAAAGTGTCCATGTCTTCTTATGGCGTTAACGTATTGCCGAAAATTTATCTTGGTGATAGTTTCCATGTAATGGCTAAGTTAGGCTTCCACAAGGTTGAAGCTGATCTTACTTCTACATATCCAATGCCAGCGTCATTAACGACGGCAAGCGATACGGCTTCTCTACTAGGCTTCGGTCTAGGCTATGATTTTACTGAACATGTTGCACTTCAGACTACGTATGAAATTCATAACATTGCGGGGTACAATACAGCCTCAGCGAATATTGGTATAAAATATTCATTCTAATTTCTAGCCATGAGTTAAATTAAAGTAGCTACATTAGTTGGTCGCTACTTTTTATATTCTGGAATTTTAGTTTCCTAATTGCTTGACTTTTACCACTATGAAAATATTAACTATGAAATTTGTTAAAACATGGCTTGTTTGGGCTTTATTTTGCAGTGGTCATTCAATAGCGAGTAACTTGTGCTTTGAGACCGAGATTGATGAGTTCTCGTGCCAATTTTCCAATAAACAAGTTTCTGTTTGTTCTCTAGGAGAAAGGCAGTTTTATCGGTTTGGTACTCAGTCGAAGATTGAGTTGGAAATTGAATCGAAAGATACCATTGAATACTACTCCTTTAGCGGGGGAGGAGAGAGGGTTATAACCTTTTTAAATGGTGATTATTCATATGTGATTAATTCGCGTACGACAAGATCAGAATATGTACTGGGTGGTTGGGTATCTGAAAGAACCGCTAACTTAGTGGTAAATAAGGGCGAACAAGAGCTCGTTAGCTTAGAGTGTGAAGAGTTCTAAATGAGAATCAAGGTTATTCGATATAAAAAGGCTCACAACGAATGCTGCGAGCCCAAAGTCTTTTAAGTGACTTTGTTTTCTCACTATTTGTTAGGCACAACCAGCCATTGCTGTGACATCCAGAAAAACGGCGATCCATCTCTGTGAGGGGCGGTACAGTTAACTCTGTGACGGCCATTACTGAGTCCATTGGATGGAGTGACGCTAAACCCCGTTTCAGAGTGCCAATCAATCACAGTAGGTTGTCCATTCAAAAAACACTGTAGATGCGGGTAATACGCTTCTCGTGATGGTAGAAGCTCAACGGTTAGCGTTGGTTGACTGTCAGTGGTTAATGGATCCGCTAAAACCGCATAATTGAGCGGTAGTGGGGAAGCTGTGATCTTATGGCGTAGCGACTCAATACTTGCGTAATTACCCGCTGCGTTAAAGCGTGGTAGTGCCTGCCAATCACTGCTTACACCAATGGATCCAGATTGTTGGCCAAACGACGTATATCCTCGCTCATCTAACCAAGTTTTTAGGTCATTGTTGTACTCCCCATATGGGTAAGCAAAGATCATTGGAGCATACCCAATCTCGTCGATGATTCTGTTTTGGGCTGATTCAATGTTGCCTGTTGCAGCCTCAAACCAATTCTCATCATTAAATGCGTTATTGACTAAGTGTGTGTGGTCAAGAGTATGGTTCGCTATCGTCACGCCGTTATCGGCCATTTCTTTAAGTTGTTCCCACGTGCAGTAGCTTGAGTAGCCTTTATCGATAGGGTCTGTCGTCACAAACACGGTAAACGGGAGATTTCGCTTTTTGAGTTCGGGATAGGCCGTGTCACATACCGAAGCAAAGCCGTCATCAAAGGTCAATGCTAAGCTCTTTTCATCGAGCGTTTTACCTTGTCGAAATTGTTGAACGGCCTCTTCAAGTTTAACGATTTCATAACCCTGTTCCTCGAAGTGATCGAGCTGAGCGACAAAATCCGAAACGGTCGTTGAAGTAACATGGGGCGTATCATCGGCAATGTGATGATAAAGCATTACATTGAGGGGGGCAGCCATGACTGGGGTTGCTAACAAAGACAATAGTAGCCAGTTACTTTTCAACATTTTAAGAAATACCAAATAAACCATTAAGAGAGTGGCCGTTATTGTAAAAGAGGTATGACACCCAATTGACAATTGCAGGTAAAAACTAACGCTCCCCAATCATAGCTGAATGTTTGTTGGAACAGACATCTCTTTGTGAATTAGGCTAGTGATGGGGGATTCAAGAAATAGTGGATATCGTTAATTCTTTGACCGTTTATTTGAAACCACGATTCTCAGTAGTGATTCAAAAAACGGCCATTAATCTTTCTTGAGTGTGTAGTATAGTCTTTCAACCGAGGTCAAATAAGGGATTGCATGCGGCAGTTATTACGAGAAAAAATCATTCAGGTCTGTACCAAGAAAATTGCACAAAAGGGTGAAGGTGTCGGCGTTTCATTCTATGCATTTTTTGCTAACAAAAATGATGATCCAGAATTATTGATGGAAGCGGCGACGTGGTGGATTCAAACCCATCGTTTGGACCACTTTGAGAAAGCGGTAAAGATAAGAGAAATGATTGAAGCACTAGACTAAAAGGATTGGAATATGCCCGATAACACGTTTAGGGGGAGTTTAACGAATTACCGGGCAATCAGTGATTAAAAGAAAGTCTGTATCAGCGTCATCTGATCCGTCACTGGGCTATCGGGGAATAATGTATTCTGATTAGTGTCCATCGCATTATCGTGATCGACATTGGTGTAAGAGGCTGATGTACAACCACCTAAAAACCCAATAGTAAGTAGTGCGATTAATATCTTTTTCATGTGTTATTCCTTAACAAGTGAAATAAAGTGTCAATCCTTAGAGCAACTTATTCAATAATGTCATTATTCTTTAAACCGTCTTAGCAGTAAGCTAGAAACGACGTCTCATCTGTTTTGTGATAATGATCATTATGTTATTTAAGTGTAGTAAACATAACTCATGTGACATAGGTTATTTTGTATCACTAAGTGCATATAAATGGACTCGAACTCACAAAAATCAGTGAGGATTTTGTAACACGTACCATCTGATAATTCTGATAAATATTTAACTTATTTAACGCGTGGTTAACTTATGGTTGAGCCCTCTGACCAAAGTAGATATCTTTTCGGCCCTCTAGCCATAACTCATGCTTTTCCATCACCTTAGAGAACATCGCACTTTGTAAATAGCTGTCTAACCATTGACGTAATTTTGGATAAGGGCTTTGCAGATACCACTGCCTTTCAATGCGAGCGAACTTACGAATAAAGGGCATTAACGCAATATCGAGGAGGCTCTCTTTATCTGAAAATAGATATTGGTGTTGGTTTAGTCTGCGTTCTAACTCTTGAATGTGGGTTTCACAATTTTCGCGGCACTCGACCACGTTGTCTTCATGGTAACGCTTAGCGCAGCTATAGGCGTTGAATGCGGGAATAAACTCTTGCTCAAATTCGGCAATAAGATGAATCATCGTCGCTAGGCTTTGTGGATTTTCAGAGTCCAATAGGTCGTCAGGATCGCTCTCAGAGAGTGCCCACAACATTACCTCTAGGCTCTCCTCAATCACCATACGTTTTTCACTATCGATAGTGTCTTGCACCACCAATACGGGAACGCTGCCTTTTGGTGACGCTAACAACATTTCTTCCGGTTTATTATTGAGTTTCACGGCTCGAATAAGAACACGCTGCTGGCTTTTAAACAGTGCGATACGTCCACGCATGGCATAAGGGCAATTTTGTAATGAATAAAGAATTGGCACATTTTGCACTGGCTTGTTCCCTAATGGCTAAAGATATCGATAGGTGTCGTCGCTTTAGCCTAACGCGTTCACTCGTGCTTCAACAGATTTAATTGCCCTTTCACTCCCTTTGTAGATTGAAAAAGGTTATGTGCTGACTGGTTCGCTGTTGCTTGGTGAAGGTGAGAGTACAACACCGATTGAAGCGATCATAATGGTGACGATGCCGAGTATCTGATTGTTTGATAGTTGCTCACCTAAGATGATAAAGCTCACAATGGCCCCCATCACGGGTTCGCCACTGGTTAATACGCCATAGGTCTTGGTAGGCAACGTTCTTAAAGCGACCATTTCAAGCATTAAAGGCACCGCGCTAGATAACAGAGCGACGGCAACAATGATCAATATTAAGTCGGTATTTATCGCTACAAAAGAGAGGTGTTGAATGCCAACAGGTACCATAAAAATAGACGAGACGATAAGCCCAAGCGCGGGTGCCTTTGGCCCGTGTTGGTTGCCTGCCTTTTTCCCTGTGATGATGTACGCGCCCCAGAAAATGCCTGCGATCAATGCGTAGACAATGCCAGTAGGGTCAAGGGTTGTTGCACTGTTGGCACTCGGAATAAGCAGATAAATTCCCCCCGCCGCGAGCAATACCCAGATTAAATCCAAACGATTTTTTGAGAACAGAGCAGAGACTAACAAAGGCCCTGTGAGCTCAAATCCGAGTGCCACGCCAATGGGAATCAATTTTATCGACATGTAAAAGAATAGGTTCATTCCTGCGATGGTCGCACCGTAAAGGATAATGGAGATGAGATTGTTCTTTCGTAACTGTGCTTTCCAGGCTTTTAACACAAACAACAATATTAGCGCAGAGACAGAGAGCCTGAGTACGGTGACACTCTCTGGGTTTAGTGATGAGAAAATGGATTTTGCAAGCGCGGCACCCGCGGTTATAGACATGATAGCGGCAATGACCGCGAGTACGGCTATTGCTGTTCCGTTATTGAATAAACGATATTTCATCTATGTCACTTTTATTTGGTTGATTTATTGTTATGGTTGAGAAAATTTATCATTACGCTGGGTTTTATATGCTCATAATTAGCGATTAAATGATAAAAATTATCGATATCTGAACAAATAAGGCCTTGAATTTATGGATACCATCGACCTTAAGATTTTGGAGCAGTTACAGATCAATACTAAAGCGTCAATGGGCGAGATTGCCGATACGATCGGTTTGTCAGAACCCGCGTGTTATCGACGCGTTCGACAGCTTCGTAGTAGCGGTGTAATTGAACGTGAAGTGGCGATAGTCAAACCCAAAAGCATGGGCTGGCCTCTGAGTATGATGGTGCTAGTCACACTTGAACGTGACCACAGCTCGATCGTGAATCAGTTTTTGGCACGCATGAATAAGCAATCTGAAGTTTTAGATTCGTGGTACGTGACGGGCGATTATGATCTGATTTTGCAAGTGATCGCGACCGACATGGAAGGGTTTGATGAGTTTACACAACGTGTCTTGCACAAAGATGATAGCGTTAAGAACTTCAAGACCTTAGTGGTAATGAGGCATTCAAAAGAGAGCGGCGCCATTCCTCCCGCGCCTTAACTTTGAAAATAGCGTACTCATTTCTGAACAAAGTGGACTGTCAAAGGCGTCAACACAATGGAATCACTCTCAATACCTCAAGCGCGAAAACTCGCTCTGCTTTCGCAAGGGCTACCAGAAAAATCCTCTAAGACAAAAAGTGATTCGACTACTCTTCGTGTGTTTGAGCGGTTGGGTTACGTGCAGATCGATACCATCTCGGTGGTACAAAGAGCGCATCACCATACACTGTGGAGCCGTAATCCCAATTATCAAACCAAACATCTTGATCAACTCGTCTCGAGCAAACGGGTCTTTGAATATTGGGCTCACGCAGCGGCCTATCTTCCAATGCCGGAATACCGCTTTAGCCTCCCTCGTAAGATGGCGTTCAAAACTGGTGAACAAACGCATTGGTACCGCCACGACAAAGAGCTGATGTCTAACGTTCTAAAACGGATCGAGCAGGAAGGGCCATTAATGGCGAAGGATTTCGTTTCAGAGAATCGAAAAAGCCAAGGGTGGGGAAGCAAGCCAACGAAACAGGCATTGGAGTGTCTGTTCATGCAAGGGGATCTGATGATCTCCGAGCGGCGAAATTTTCATAAAGTCTATGACTTAACTGAACGTGTTTTGCCAAGCGATATCGATATCTCCTTACCAAGTGATTATGAGCATGGGCGCTTTCGGGTGATGCGTTACTTGAAGTCTCACGGCTTTGGTAATCTCTCAGAAATGTCGTACTTGCTAAAAGGCATGAAAACGCAAGCAACTCAAGCACTGAACGAATTGGTGGAAGAAGATGAGGTAACTAAGGTGACGATTGCCAATTCACCATACTACGTTAGCCGAGAAGCATTATCGTTACTTGATAAACGAGTAAACCGAAAGCGCGCCAAGATCCTGTCTCCGTTTGATAATTTGCTGATTCAACGAAAAAGAGCGAAATCTATTTTCGATTATGACTACCTTCTTGAGTGCTACGTGCCGGAGAAGAAGCGTCAGTATGGGTACTTTTGCCTGCCTATTTTGTGGGGTGGGGAACTTGTCGGGAGAGCTGATTGTAAGGTAGATAAGAAGTTAGGTGTATTGAACGTCATTCACCTGTTTGTTGATGTAGCTTCAAAATCTACAGATGCATTTTGGGATGATCTAGACGTTGAGTTGTCTCGCTTTACCCGTTTCAATGGTTGTGAGAGTCATGTGATTCATAAAGTATCGGTGGAATAAAAACGACCAGCCAATATAAGTAATTGCTGGTCGTTTTGATTTTTATGAGGATGTGAAGAGCGTGTTTATTTAGCTATCAACGTCTCGTCGGCGTTTAGTCCTTGCTGCCAAAATGCCACTTCCATACGTGTTGCGGTTTTAAATATATGGATAAGGTTTTGGCCACGTTCGCTGTTAATGTCAATCTCAGCCAACAGCTGGTTAAAGTACTCAGCGCCTGTTGCTACACCTGATTGAAACTCTTCACCACCGTAGAGGTTAATCCAACTTGCGTACGGGTTACCTTCCAATACAGTTGATTCACTCTCCCCCAGCGCTTTACCAATCACGGCATAGCCGATAGAGCAAGGTGCGAGCGCTGCATACAGGTCAACCAAATCACCGGTCATTCCTGCGTCGAGCACGTAGCGGGTGTACGCCACCGTACCAAAGTCTTCAGGCTCATTCTCTAGATCAGATTCAGTTAAACCCCATTGACCACAGTAGGTTACGTGGTGGGAGATTTCAGAGTCGAGTAGAGCATGAACGCTAGGCAAAGCTCGGCGCATATCCGCCAGTGTTTTTGCCTTGTAAATCGCTAAGGCGTAAGCGCGTGCATACTGTTTTAAGAACAAGAAATCTTGCTTCAGGTAATGAAGAAAACACGGTTGAGTTAATGTGCCTTGGGCTAGCTGCTTAACAAAAGCATGCTCTGTGTAGTCTTGCCAATCTTGCTCGCAAGCCTTAATCAAATCTTGGTATTTCATGTTTTTTCCTTAATTGATTTGAGCCTGCTCTAGTTAAAGGCAGGTACGTAGCTTTCTGCTTGTGGCAAAGACTTGATAATGCCTTTGTTGAACATGAACTCGGCGTAATCGTCATAACGTTTAAGATCGACAGCCGATGGACGAAGTGCAAAACGAGTTAGGGTATCGTTCCAAGCACGCTCATTGAGCTCGTTGTTTAGAGTATCTGGTGAATACGCTACAAACTCTTTCCATGATGCTTCAGGGTGGTTAACGATGTAAGTTGTGGCTTGCTCAAGCGCCTTGTTGAACGCTTTGATTGCGTCGACATCGTGATTGTTGGCGTTAGCAACAAAGACTAACTCATCGTAAGCGGGAACACCGTGCTCTTCTGGGAAGAATGCTTTTGCTTTAAAGCCTTCGAGAGCGAGCTGGTTGGTTTCAAAGTTACGCAGACCACCCCAGATTGCATCGACTTTTCCAGAAGCTAAAGAAGAGGAAAGTGCCCAACCCACATTGATGGTTTGAACGTCTTCAAATGCCACGTTTTCTTGCGCTAGCATGGTGCCGATGGTAGCTTCTTCGTTACCCGCGATAGCGATGCCGATTTTCTTGCCTTTTAGATCCGCTAATGAATCGTTCTTGCCGTTATCTAGCACCATCAGGGTGTTAAGTGGTGTCGCAATCAGCGTTGATGCGCGAACCAAAGGCAGACCAGCTGCTACGTCAATGGTCAAGCTTGGTTGGTAAGATACTGCTAGATCAACGCGGCCAGCAGCCACGAGCTTTGCTGGTGTGCTTGGATCGGCAGGCTCTTGAATCTCAATTTCAATGCCTTGTTCTTTGAAATATCCACGCTCATGGGCGATCACGATTGGTCCGTGGTTTGGGTTAACAAACCAATCGAGCATTAATGTCATTTTCTTCTCTGCGGCTAAAACGTGGCCTGAAGTTAGAGAAGCAAGTAGTGCAACGGCACTGAGTATTTTTGTGTTTTTCACTGTGATTCTGTCCTTTTGAATGATTTTATTTTTAGTCTTGCTGAGCAAAGCTGAAGTGATCTCTGTTTATAGGGGAATAGCCTCAGCTAATTTATGAGGGAAAACGTGTTACTTGTTCTCCCATGGAATGGCTTTCTTAAGTAATTTGTCGGTAATGAAATAAAGTGAAATCGAGAGCACGGCTAAGATAAATAGTGCCGCGAACATTTCATCAATGATCATTCGGGCGTTGGCTTGCAACATTAAATAGCCCAAGCCTTCGCTAGACCCAACCCATTCGCCGACAACCGCCCCAATTGGCGCAATCACTACGGCGACACGTATACCTGAAGCTAGCGTAGGCAAGGCAGCAGGAAGCTGAATATGACGCAATAGCTGCCACTTCGATGCCCCCATGGTTTTTGCCAAGTCGAGGTATCCCGTTGGCGTATTACGTAGACCGTCGTAACAACAGGTGGTGACAGGGAAGAAGATAATGATCGCGGCCATTACCACTTTTGAGGCAATGCCATAGCCAAGCCAAAGCATTAATACTGGCGCAATGGCAAATACAGGTATCGCTTGGCTAGCAATTAAGATAGGCAGTAACCAGCGTTTCAATGGTTCAAACATCAACATCTGCAGGGCGAAAAACAGCCCCATTGAAAGCCCAAGTAGTAAGCCGAGTAGGATCTCTTGCGCCGTTACCCATGTGTGTTTCATCAAAACGTCGTGGCGTTCAATTAGCTTTTGGAACACTTCCATTGGCGCGGGCAGGATGAAGCTCGGCATGTCAAACACAACGACAACCAGTTGCCATAAACCAAGAATGAACGCGGCACTGATAGTGAGCCGCAGAGCGGGATGAGTCACGCGTTCTTTGCCGTTGCTTTCGTTCCCGATCCTATTCTCTGAGCTTGCATTTTCAGCTTGGCTTAACCTTTGATTCGAAGCTAATTGAGGGTTCGATAGATCACTCATAGTCTTGTTCCAATTGGTTTAAAATCGCCTGCTGAAGTATGGCGCACTCACCATCTAACACTCTTGGCGTGCTGGTGGACGGTACGGGTAAAGCGCGAGCACTGGCTGGCGTACCTTGTAAAACGTAGAGGTTGTCAGCCAAGCGAACCGCTTCTTGCGGGTCGTGCGTGATAAGCACGATTGTTTTACCTTGTAATAGCTGACAGGCTAGAGTTTGCAGCTTATGCCTTGTAACAGCATCGAGCGCTGAGAATGGTTCATCCATCAACACTACAGGCTTGTCTTGCATTAACGTTCTAGCTAGCGCAACACGCTGTCGCATGCCGCCAGAGAGTTGGTCTGGCTTAGCGTCGGCATAATCCGCGAGGCCCACGTCGTTTAACAGTTTCTCGGCTTTAGTTCGAACTTGCTCTATCGCTTGCTCTGCATCTGAAGAAAAACGATGACTTAAACACACGTTGTCGAGAACCGATAACCAAGGCAACAGTAAGTCTTGCTGCGCCATGTAAGCGATTCGATCATGTAACGGCTTGTTGTCCGATGTCACTAACGATCCTTGCCATTCCACTCTATCATCAAGCAGGCCCGCAAGGTAACGTAAAACGGTGGTTTTACCACAACCACTTCGGCCGAGGAGTACTGTCCATTTAGCGGCAACGAATGTTAGGTCTAACCCTGAGAGTGTCGCCTTTGCACTGTCGAGGTAGCGTAAACTGGCGCTATTTAACTCAACCCCGACACCGGGTTTGGCAGTAACCGTATTGCTGTCGGTTGAACTAGCTAACATCAGCATGCCCAGCATAAAAGTGGTTTACTGGGCCGTGGCCTTGCCCAACTTGCAGCTCATCAGCGTGTGCAATGGCGTGAGTAATGTACTGCTTACCCAAGTGAACGGCTTGTTCAAGTGTGTTCCCTTGTGCAAGAAAAGAGGCAATAGCAGAAGAGAGCGTACAGCCCGTGCCATGAGTGTTTTTGGTTGGAAAGCGTTTTGCACTGATGAGCGCAGAACTTTGCGGCAGAATGAGTAGATCGTTACTGTTCTCATCTTTCTCTAAGTGACCACCTTTTAACAGGACGGCTTTCGCATCGAGCGCTCGTAGGTCATCAATCATGTCTTGCATCTCTGTTTCGCTTTCAGGCACTGACTTACCGGTTAATGCCGCGCCCTCAGGTAAGTTAGGTGTAATAATATCGGCCAGTGGGATCAGCTCTCGTTTTAGTGTGCTGATTGCTGAATCTTCTAGCAGTAAATCACCGCTAGTGGCGACCATGACAGGGTCGATGACTAAATGCTGAGGTTGGTATTGTCTGATTTTTTCAGCAACCACTTTGATGATTTCGGAATCCGCTAACATCCCTACTTTTACTGCAACGATGTTTAAGTCGGTGAAGACCGCATCAAGCTGGCTAGCAACATGGTCTAAAGGAATCGGGAATATGGCGGAAACGCCTTGCGTGTTTTGCGATGTGATGGCAGTGATGACAGAGCAGGCGAAGCTACCCGTAGCAGACATCGCTTTAATGTCGGCCTGAATGCCGGCACCACCACCGCTATCAGAGCCCGCAATGGTTAAAACAATTGGCGTGTTGGGCGTTACGGCTTCGGATGAAAATTGAGTATTTGAAGATGCTTGCGTATTGGTAAGCTGTGTCATGGTCGCTCCTACTATCTAAAAGACGCAGGAGAATAGGCACAGATCGATGAAAGCGAAGTACTGATTTGATGAGAGTGAGACCCCCTTGAAGTACTATGCAGATCAAGTGCTTATAGTTCCCTACGTCAGTACAAACTGAATCAGGTTCAACGGGTCTCGAATCTCGATCTCAGCAAACACAGATAACTGCATTGGCTCCCCGACTATTAAAATAATCATAACAGCACTTTTACATTAGGTGTACTGGTTTTATTTTTGATTCGTTGAATACTGAAATAAGATCCAATAAAAAAGCTGATGAGCGACTCATCAGCTTTTCAGGGATGTATTTTATAAGCCACTCAATCTATTGGGTTTGAGCGACTTTGTATTGCAGTGAATAGCTTACCTTGCCTTTCCCTTCACGTAATAACTTGTCTAAGCCTTTTTGATTGAATGCGTCGAATTGCCCCATCTCTTTGGCTGACTTGTCAGAGCCACCAACGTTATCGGATTCTAAAGAAAGCAGGAACTGACTCACATCAGTGATGGCTTTGCTGTAACCAGGCTTAGAGGTAAGGTCATAATTATTAAGATTGATGGCTTGGCGCACTTCTTTTGACCAATAGAACTCAAGGAACGGAACTGGCTGTTTAGGCTTGTTCCAACCGACGTCACGAGAGAAGTACATCAATGAACGATATTGGTCATTTTCAAAGTTTTTAAGTCCTAAAGACATCGGTAAATGAGCAGGCGTAATCTGCTTGCCTTCGCTATTAAATAGCCAGGTATTACCGTCTTCAATCATGGCATCCCAGAATGCCGCCATGTTGTTAAGGTTACGGTAATCCTTTTCGACGACGACATGAACAGGGAAGTCTTCACCGCCTTCTTCCATGGTCCAGAACACATTAAATGTATGGTGTCCGTCGGTCAGGTAGTAATCGCCGTTAGGGGCTATGACGATGGTTTTCATGTCTTTTTTACGCTCACCAACCGTTTCTTTACACACAAAACTTGACGCGTCATGAGCGTTGGATGTCTCTTTATCAAAAGAGGCTAAACCGCGTTGACCATTTGCTTCGCAGATCTCATCGAACAGTTTCTTCTTGTCTTGCTCAAAGCGTCCTAATTTATAGAACACTTGATCATAACCTACCGATGGTTGAGTAGGGATAACTTCATTGAGCTGGACTTGAATGACATCGCCTTGGGCAATATTAGAGGCGAAAGCGGTTGGAGCAATCAGGAAAAAGCCCCCTATGAATACAGTTTTAGTCGTGTTGAGCATCATTTAGTACCTAGTCTGAAATATTTAAATAAAATAAGTCTTTTATATTTCACCTAAATGACGCATTAATTAAGTTGTTGAATCAGAAAGGAGAGACTAGTTGTCGAGGGGTAATTGATTCATTGCCCACATATCGAGCACGTGTAAGGCATCGTCACACTTTCCTAGCAAGATCTGATATTCAGGATCAAAGGGGTCGCCAATGTAGGTCGTACGTATCAGCTCATTGGTTTTCAGGTCAATCTGAGTCACAACTCGACCTTTGAAGTTTTGAAATACGGCAAACTGGTCACTTTTGTAAACGATCTGTTCGTTGTAAAACCAGAAATGATCACTGGTATCAAGTAACTGACACTTTAGCGGTAGAGAACCTGATTCTGCCGCGAAAGCCGATGAAGAAACCAATAAGAATAGCAACAGTAAGCGGTTCATAAACCAATCCTTTCTCACCTTAGAAACTGTTTTAAGTATAGACAAGCTCTGTTGGTTTGCTTTTTCATCACTCTCTTTCTTCAAGCCCCACCGCTAACACCTACTTTATGTGGCTGGCAATGATTTGAGCTAGTCGTTCAACGCCATATTGCTCTGATTCTCTGCCCTCGAAATTAGCGTAAGTTAATCGTAAGCAATGTGAATATCGATTGTTGGTGCCGAACGCTAAACCTGGATAAACACTGATCTTGTCCTGTTTACACTCTAAGTGAATCTCATGCGTGTCGATATATTCAGGAAGGGTTAGCCACATAATGAATGAACCATTGGATTGGGTGAGGTGGTAATGTCCTTTCAAGGAGGAGTATTGATCCAGAGCTGAGGTGAGCCATTGATATAACTTTTTCCCATTGGATTGATACAAACGGCGCATTTTATTGGTGTGTGAACGGTACTTACCTGTTGTCAAAAACTCCGCTACTGCAGACTGCATCAGGTTAAGGCTACCCATGTTGTCACTGATGAGAAACTTCTCTATTTTCGCCTGATAGCGGCCTGACAATATCCAGCCAATGCGAAGCCGAGAGTCGAGGGTTTTAGACAGGGAGTTTACGTAGATTACACGATCTTGGGTATCCAGAGACTTAAGACTTGGCAGGCTTTCATCGAAGCTTAAAGCCCCGAATACATCGTCTTCAATAATAGGGATCTCTTTTGAAACGTTGAGCAGCGCATGACGCTTATCCAACGGCATTTGTGAACCTGTCGGATTAGCGAAGTTTGGAGTAACAATGATGGCTTTGATGTTCCACAGTTCAATGGCTTCGGCTAATGCATCTGGGTTTAATCCTGTAGTGACACTGCTAGGGATTTCTATCACTTTTAGCCCGAGTGATTCCATTAATAGCAAGTTACCAAAGTAGCATGGAGACTCAACGGCAACGATATCCCCTTTCTCTGTCAACGCTCGAAGCGCCAGGCTTATCGCTTGTTGAGCGCCATGGGTAACAGCGATGTCTTTGTATTGTGCAGGCACACCTAGGTCGTGGCTGATTTTCAGCAGCTGCTTTATCAGAGAATTATTCCCAGGGGGAACCTGATAGTGACTTGGCAACTGGCTTTGCATGCGAGCATGACGGCCAATCTCAGCGTACAGGCTTTTGATTGCTGGAAAGTTTATATTTGGGTGCGCCGAACCAGTTGGAAGCAACTCGGTTTCATTGGAATAAGTGAGAATTGATTTACAAATAGAAAGCAGGTCTACCTTACTTGGTGGATGATAAGTCGAACCGTTCTGATTAGATGAGGCTTCGCTTGACTTCACTCTGTAGCCTGATTTCGCCACGGAATAGATTACCCCTACCGCTTCTAACTCTTGATATGCACGAATAACGGTATTCTTGCTCACTTTTAAATCTGTACTCAGTTGGCGAATGGAAGGCAGTTTATCGTTGGCCTGATACACCCCAGCGTTAATGGCTTGTCTGAGATGCTGCTCTACTTGGTCATACTTATTGATTACGTCCATTCTGTACCCATTAAAATAGTTATATGTGTGCCTTTTTTGAATTTCTGTACCCAACTAAAGTAACAGCATTGTTAATGGAATAGTACTGGTATTGAAATAGTACCGTTTATGGAAGAGGAGGGTACTTATGTTGATTCGAATGATCCCGTTTGTTTTTGTGGTGCTGTGGGCATCTGGTTTTGTTGGTGCGCGTTACGGCCTTCAATATGCAGAACCCGCAACGCTACTCTCTATTCGAATGATCGGTAATGTCGCGTTGTTCATGCTCCTGATAGTACTTTTAAAACGTTCAATTCCTCGTGGCCGAATGTTATTTCATAGCGGCGTGGTCGGTGTATTAATCCATGGATTTTACCTTGGTGGTACATACTGGGCGATATCGCTTGGAATGCCAGCCGCGCTCAGCTCATTGTTAGTCGGTATTCAGCCGATTTTGACCGCTGTGTTGCTGATTGTATGGGCCAATGAGAAGTTCAAAGCATCACAGTGGCTAGGACTGGGGCTTGGTTTCATCGGTATCGCATTGGTGCTGGGGGGCAACATAGAGTGGCAGTCTAAAGCGCATCAATGGCAAGCTGTGGCGATCTGTATTTCCTCTTTGTTTGGCATTACCTTGGGTACACTCTATCAGAAGCGATTTTGTAAAGGCGCAGACATGATAGGAAGTGCCATGGTTCAATATTTGGCAGCCGCGATGTTATTTATGCCTAGTGCCTTTATGTTTGAGACTATGCAAGTGAACTGGACACCTGAGTTTATCTTTACCCTTGTGTGGCTGGTGGGTGTGCTTTCTTGTGTTGCGGTATTGTTATTGCTGTATATGGTGGAGCACGGAGCGTCGTCGAGTGTGGCGTCTGTTTTCTATCTCGTTCCACCGACAACCGCTATTCAAGCGTGGCTCATGTTTGGAGAATCGTTTGATTGGTTAGGAGGAGTAGGTTTCGCGTTTGCCGCCATTGCTGTCTATTTAGTCGTGAAACAACCAAGTTTCCGTTGGCGCAGTGAGGGGAAAGTGTCACTTCAGTAAGCACAATTAATAATTACACCTTAGAGATGAAAAAAGCTCACATAGACGATGTTATGTGAGCTTTTCTTTGTCTAACCATAGAGTGTATTTTCGCTATGAAAGTTGATTAAGCCGCGGTTAGTTGAGTCGCTAAGTCACGTCCATTGCCACGGAACTTATCAATGGTGGAAGAAAAGTTTGAAGAGATTGATAACAGCCTTGCATCTGGATGCTCAGCTAAATAGAGGACTTTCTGCTGCTCATCTTGAAGGTCATCCCAGTCATCGTTTATAGAGTGGGCAAAGTGCAGTAACACCGCCAATTTAGGTGATATTTCAGCTTCTCGAGGCTCATGATAATGCTCAATTGCATCCACCATGTGATCTGGGAATTTCCACGTTTTCGCCAAGTGAGCTCCGAGAGAGGGCGCTGATACATCCAATACTTTTTCTTGAGCGGCAATGGGGTTTGCGCCATTTTCAACTAACTTCTGAATTTCAAGTGCTTCTTCAGGGGCCAAAGTGTGAATCATAAGCTCTCCGATGTTATGCAGCACACCAGCGGTAAATACCTCGTTACCATCCAAGCCAGATTCCGATGCGAGTTTGCTCGAGATAACGGAAACCTCAAAGGTATTCGTCCAGTACATATCCATATCAAGCGTTGGGATACTTGGGAATGCACTCGATAAAACAGACGCAACAACAAGTGTTCTTACTGCACCTGTACCGACTCGAAGCAGTGCTTCATTGACTGAAGAAACCGTTTTGCTCCCCCCAAAGTGAGCCGAGTTTGCCATTCGAAGTAGTCGAGCACTGAGAACTTGGTCAATGGATATTTTTTTCGATAATTCTCCAAAATCGACATCGTCTTGATTCACCAAGTCGAGTAGTTCTTGTAATACTGCCGAAATCCTAGGCAATTCATTCAGCCTTGAAATTAGTGCCGCCTGACTCATAGCCTTTCTCCTTTTTATGTTGGCTCAATTACTATAGTTCACGATGTCAAGTTGTGACAAAGTTGCACTGTAGAGCGACCTAACTAGATGCCCAAATGACTTTATTGTTTCTTGATGTTAACTAAGTAATGGAATCGAATGATTTTTCCTCAACCTGACATCGAGCTGATACTTTTCTTGCAAATCATCGGCTAGAATGGCCTCCTTTTGAGGCTGTCGATAAGAAATAACTGTGAATAGACTATTTAATAACAAGTTTAGTGGTTTGCTCCAGCTTGCGCTGATGTTACTTATGATCATTCCTGTAACACTATTAACAATGAATATGGATTATAAGTCGGAAGTAGGGACAGCTTTTGGCGGCTTTATAGCTTTGGTGACTGACTCGGCAGGAAGTCGTGGTTTTTTAATCACACTAGCAATTCTGTGTGTGGTGACTTTGTTTTTAAAGCTACCTAGAAAGACCCTTTTTGCCCACATGATTGTCCTAGCGGTTCTTCTTGTTGTTGGATTTATTAGTAAGACAAGTTTGAAAGTAGTGACTGAGAGCCCTCGTCCCTATACCGAACTTCTTGCTAAAGATTTACTGATTCCAGAGCCAGAGCACTTTTATAATTTAGATACCGATCAGCAAGCACAGATTATTGATACTATCTCTTCTGAGGTAAGCCAATGGCGTACACGTCATTGGCAGGGAGAGAAAGACTATTCGTTCCCTTCCGGCCATACCATTTTTGCCGCAATATGTGTTGCCTTCTTTGGCGGTTTATTCTGGCAGAATAAACGCTATTCATGGGCTGTTGCCATATTAGGTTGGGCCGCGATTGTCATGTACAGCCGACTTTGGATCGGCATGCACCGCCCTATTGATTTGGTAGGTTCAACGCTATTCATTGCCGCTATTTACGGTATTATGCCGAGCTTTCATGGCTTGGCTGGTAAACTGTACTCTAAAGCCCCTAATTGCTTGCGTGAATAAGTGGCTTCTTAATTCAGAGAAACCCATCAGTATTTAGAGGCCCCCATCAGTGCCTTAAAAAAAAGAAACCAGCCTTGTTGCTGGTTTTTTTAGCATGGATAAAAGTGATGGATTTTTAGGCTTTGGCTAGCTGATGTTTACGTCAGGGTTTACGCGAGCTAGTAGATGAATACATCTCTTTCAATATCTAATGTGTTATTTATTTAATTGTGAGATCTCACATGTGATATCCATGGGTTGGTACGAACTCTTTTACACTCATTTTCATTTTTCCTGCATGAGTCTTTTAGTTCGAAGAAAACGTAATTAATGTCCCACAGGAACTGGGCGTCTTCTTACTACTATAAAACAGAGCGCATAAGTTAATAGTAATAGGAGATTCTATGAATAAATGGATTGCCCCATCCTTGTGTTTGAGCCTTGCTTTTACCCCATTTTCTTCACTCTTCGCCCAATTATTGATCGACCCTGACAGCTCCCCTCCACGGGGTGTGGTTGGTGAAAAGTATCGTTGGACAATTCCCCATGAATACAGTGGCGATGGCCAATTAACGTGGACAACGGAAAACTTACCGGATTTCATTCACGTTAACGGCAATGGTATTTTTTGGGCCAAGCCATGGGTAGACAGACAGCCGCCTTCAGGTTCAGAAGGGTTTTACCCTGATGTTACTTTTACAGTTACCGATGGCGTAGAAACCAGCACATATGGGCCATTTACCTGGATTATAGAACCGTCAGAAACTGAAACTGAGAACATTGTTAGGCCCAGAATAGACAGGCAAATACCAGCGCCGAGTATTCCTGACGTTGTATTTACGGATGAAAGTGACGCGGCACGATTTTTAGTGCAATCCACTTTTGGGCCAAAACATAACCGTGATAATAGCGATCCGATTTATAGCCCCAAAGGTTTGCTGAGTTTGGGCTTTCATTCTTGGTTTGAAGAGCAACTTGCTTACCCTGCCAGCTATCATTTACCACGTTACAGTGATTACGCCGCAGAATTTGATGACAATACCGAAGAGTCTCGGTATCGAGCCTGGTGGGAAATTAGTTTAACGGCTGATGATCAGTTGCGACAAAGGGTTGCTTTTGCATTGAGTCAATTGTTGGTTGTCTCTGAAAAAGACGCCATTTTATCGCAGCATCCAGATCTGTTAGCAAGCTACTATGATCTGCTCGTTGAGCATGCTTTGGGAAATTATCGTGATCTGTTGCTCGATGTTTCTCGTCACCCTGCTATGGGGTATTACTTGACGCATTTAGGCAGTCAGCGTTCAGATGACATCAACGAAGTGAGCCCAAATGATAACTTTCCACGAGAGATCATGCAGCTGTTTACGATTGGTTTAGATCAACTTCGGGCTGACGGGAGTCCTTTCTTAGATGCTCATGGTCAGCCTTACCCAACGTACACCGAGCAAGATGTTGATGAGTTATCGCGAGTCTTAACTGGGTGGCACCTAGTGAATAATGGCAATTGGGATGATGTCTCTGATGGTGAGCAATCGACATTAATGGTGGCCTATGGCGATAAACATGATACCCAGTCTAAGGTTGTTATGGATTTTGTCTTCACTGAGGGAGCCACGGCTGAACAGGATTTAGAACAGGCAGTTAATGTTTTGTTCTATCATCCTAATACCCCAACCTTTGTGAGCTATCATCTCATTCAAAGGCTTGTTAAATCTAACCCCTCGCAAGAATATACTCACAGAGTTGCCAATGTGTTCCGAAATAACGGAAGGGGAGAACGAGGCGATCTTGCGCAAGTAGTGAAGGCTATCCTTGCTGATGAAGAAGCAAGAAATGGGGAGGCTTATAAAGCGAAAGAGCCGATTCTTGCTGTTGCCAACGTAGCAAGGGCCATGGGAATGCGCGGAGAGTCTAGAGGATACTTTAAGGACTTAGACACCAAGATCATTGGACAGATTCCCTTAGGTGCTCCCTCGGTCTTTAATTTCTATCAATCATCAGATGCGCCTGCTGGAGATATTTCGGATGCCGACCTTGTTGCTCCTGAATTCACCATCTTAAACTCAGCGAGCTTTAAGGACATTGGAAATGTTCTGTACGATATCATTAAAACGAACGGAAGCTATGACCAACCTACCGCAGGAGAAAGCAATAAGGTGGATATTGAGCCATGTTATTCCGTTGGTAGCCGAGGTAAGTATGAAGATCTCATCGTCTATTTAGAAAGGACCTTCCTCAATGCCCCCATCAATCCAGACTTAGAGAAAGCGATTTTTAGCTTTAGCGAGAGTATAGGTCCCCATCAATCTCGTAATCGATGTAAAGGTGCCGTATGGATGACGGTTACTTCAGCAGAATACTTAGTACAGGAGTAATAGTATGAAACGTAGAGCCTTTTTAAAGAATACTCTGACAAGTATGTCGATGGTCGCGCTATCACCAGGTGTCATGCTAAATAATCATGCAATGGCTTCTTTGGGGGACAATAAAGCATTGGTGTGCATTTTTTTAGCGGGGGGAAATGACTCCCATAACATGTTCGTACCGGCTAAAGAATCACTCTATACCCAGTACAAAGCCGCGAAAGGCAAAATTGCCTTAAACCTGGAGGAGATGGTGCACACTGGGCTAAGTGGTGACTTGGATTTAATGATGCACCCAGCGTTAACACCTTTGAAAGACCTGTTTCTAGGCAAAAATGGAACGGTCATTTTAAATTCAGGCAACTTGATTCAACCGGGGTCAAAAAGTGATTTTGAATTAGGGGTTGTACCTAGTATCCCGCGCCGTGGATCACATTCAGACATGCAACACGCTAAGCGAAGAGGGCAAGTGGATGGTGAACTAACAACAGGGTGGGGAGGCCGGTTGATGGTCGCTCTTAACGAACAGGTCAATGGCTTACCACCCAGTTATAACATTCAAGGGACCTCTAATTTCTTAGTCGGGACTCAGTTTCAGCCCGCCATCATCACCAATAAATCAGGGCTGAAAGAATTTGAGAGTCGACCTACTGTCGAGGACGCAGTAAAGCAGGACATTGCAGCGACGAGGTTTGATCTCTTTCGTCAGCAGATCAACGTAATAAAAGGCGAGATGCTAAGTGTTGATGAAGGGATGAAAACCATTCTGGAGACTCCTATTACGAACGACTTTGGCACGAGCTCAATTGGCGAGGACTTAGAATTGGTGGCGAAAGTAATTAAGAATAATGCGTCGCTAGCGGTGAATGAGCAGCAATCTCGACAAATATTTTATGTCACGCTTGGTGGGTTTGATACACATAAAAATCAGCTCGCGAGTCAGACTAAGTTGTATGAGCAGTTAGCTGAAGCCATCGTAGCGTTTCAAGCTGAGATGAATAACAGCCCCAACGTGACAACCTTCACCATGTCAGATTTTGGTCGTACTTTATTAAGTAATGGAGAGGGAACGGGACACGGTTGGGCAGGCCATGAATTGATTATTGGAGGGGCAGTTGATGGTGGTCGCTACTTTGGAAACATTGAAGATCTGAATCATTTGGGCGAATTTTCGATTGATGAGCGTGGCCGAATGATCCCATCAATTTCATCTGATCAAGTTGGGGCAACATTAGCGACGTGGTTTGGCATTGAAGATTATGCCTTAGATGCGGTTTTCCCAAATCTGGTTAACTTTGAGGAACGAAACCTCGGGTTCATGATTTAAGCCAGTGCTTTTAATTGATACAAATACATTGAAAAGGGCACGGTATCTATTCCAAAAGAAGAGAGACCGTGCCCCTTTTTCTAAGTGGTCGCTACACGGTAAATCGACCTACGAGATCAGAAAGTTCATTGGCTCGCCCATTCAATTGCTGACTACCTGAACGATTTTGATTGGCTAAATCAGCCGATTGGCTACTTTGATCTGAGATGACGACAATACGTTGCGATATCTCTTGTCCAACAATGCTTTGCTCTTCTGTTGCTGTCGCAATAAGTGAATTCATGTCCATTATCGTTGCTATCGACTCTTGAATCTTCACCAAAGCTTCCGCCGCCGCATTGGCTTCTTTTACGGTACTGTCGCCACGAGCTTGGCTAGAGTCCATCGCTTTAACGGCAGCATCAGAGGCCGATTTTAGCTGCTCGATCATTGCATGAATCTCACCTGTACTCTCTTGAGTTCGGCTTGCCAGTTTACGTACTTCATCGGCCACCACGGCAAAGCCTCGGCCTTGTTCACCCGCACGAGCAGCTTCAATAGCAGCATTCAAGGCTAATAGGTTAGTTTGTTCGGCAATGTCTTGAATGACTTCTAGAGAGGTTGAAATGTTTTTCACATCGTTTTCGAGTTCAGAGATGACGCCACTTGCTTCAGATACCTCTTGTGCGAGCTCTCGAACAGAGTTGGCGGCTGAGTTTACAATCTGCTGAGCCTCTTTTGCGTTATCTTCAGCTTCGTTAGCTGAGCCTGCAGCGTTACTGGCATTGTTTGATATTTCGCCTGCCGTGGTTGTCATCTCGGTCATGGCTGTGGCTACTTGTTCCGTTTCTTCACGCTGTCCTGAAGCGAGTTCGTCTACTTGAGCAGCTCGGTTCGACATATCATTGGTTTCATTCACCACTTGTAGCCCTACATCACTGACATTACGAATGATGTTTTGTAGGCTTTCTACAAAAATATTGAAGTTCTTACTTAAATTGGCAAATTCTGGAATTTTAAATGCTTCCATTCGGGCAGTCAGATCTGCGTCACCGCTAGCAAATGAGCCAATGGACTTATCGAGTACATCAATCGGGTGCAAAATACTGCGCGTAACAAAAATAGCAAAGATGGCAACAAGAACCGCAATCATCACACAGAACAACACAATCGCCATCAAGCTATCGTTTAGAGCACTAATTGCTGAGTGGTCCATCTCTTCGATAATGGCGTCAATATCATCGGTGTAAAAACCAGTACCAATCATCAAGTCCCATTCTGGAATAAACATTGAATAGCTCAGTTTCGGCAGAGCTTCTGATTGGCCGGGTTTGGGGAAGTAATAGGTTGTGAATTGACCGGTTTTGGCATTCTTGATCAGGTCCTGAATGAGGTAGTTACCTTGCTTGTCTTGTAAGTTGAAAAAGTTATCACCAATGCCTTTTGTTCCCTTACCTACCGCTATTCGAACGCCTTTTGAATCGTAAGCGAAGATATAGCCTGACTCGCCATACTCCATCGCTTTCAAAGTAGGAAGGGCTTGATCAAGTGACATACCTTTTGCTAACAAAGGATCAAGTGAGGAGCGAGCTATTTGCAGGTAACTTTTAAGCTCTTTTTGTTTCATCTCCATCATGCTTGCATGGGTTCGCTCAAGTTGCTGTTGGTTAAAGTCTGTGGTTTTTAAATAAGTGAACCACATCATGCCAGCAGCGATAACGAGCAGCGGGACAATGGATAGTATGTAGAGGCGGTTGCGAATTGATAAGTTCATAAGTACTTCCTGTAACACCAGCAGAGGTGTATTCCTCTGTCGATTTTTTATAGAGTTATAAAACTAATATTAGACAATTTTTAATAACTAAGACGTAATTAGTTCTAGACTCTTGGTGGGGTCACAATTGATGTAAAGTGTTGCACTTCACTCATAGAAAAGTGTGCTTTTTCAATAATTAATACTGTGAAAAGGCACACATATATGGTTTATTCAAAGCTGGTAGTTGGTGAGTGACTGAATGTATATAAGTCGCAGTTTACTCCTCTTTTAAATAGCGCGACCAGTTATTTGAGAGGTTTTGATACTCATACTCACAAAACTCTTTCCGGTCTGATAAGTAATCGTTTTCTACCTCGTCTAAAAGGTTTTTATGAGTCTCGGGATCGTTACCATAGACTAAACAAAGTGTTGAAAAGTAGCGTTGTAAGTCAAAGCTATGCTCGTCGATATACTCTCCAAAATCGTAATAGTCTGGTCGATCTTCAGATTCAAAGGCAAACATATCAGCAGCGCTGATTGCTGAGTCTGCGCCATTTTCGAGGTAATTAATCATTATTAGTGTGGCAAAGTTATCTACGGCATCCTCCTCTTTACCTAAAATTGGGATCGCTTGATCATGGACAAATGCGTGGCCAACTTCATGCAAAATGGTATGTAAAAGGGTATCTAACGCTCCATATTGGGGATCTTTATCAAATTTCTTTTGATAATCATTTTTAGTAAAGTAATCGAGGGTTTGAAGATAAAATGTATAAGGGATGTGTATCGTTCGTATTTCAGGATCGTACATTGGGCCTTCATCGCCGCCATATTGGATTGTAGCCGTTTCATTAAAAGGGAAATAGCTATTAGACAGTTCGACGACTAACTCATTTAATTCACTCTGCTTTATAACGCTTAGGGCTTCTTTTTCTTCTTTTTCGTCGGCTGGTAGATATTTGATAATTAGAGGACCTGAAGCCCAAGCTGTTGAAAAGTGACACATAACGATTAGAAACAAACCGATTACTTTTGTATTTCGCATGACATTAGTTTCCTTGTTAATGAGTACTGAGAAGTCCCTATCTCGCGTCGAATAAATAGACGTATTCATGAATAGTGTAGTTTAACTGATGGATTACTAAGAAAAATTTGAGAGAAAGATCTAATTATGGCTCACAACAAGAGTGTGATATACTCCGCGCCCAAAGTTCATCCAAGAGTCATGAGTCATGAGTTCAAAAAAAGAAGTACAACAATTAAATCACCGCCTAGATAAATGTAAGTTTAAGTTAGATGCGGCAAAATCTCGTGGCGATAGCGCTATGATCTCAAAGTTTACGGATGAAATTGAGAAGCTAACTAAAAAGGTTGCTCAACTTAAACATAAGCAAGATTATGATCTAAATAAAGAGCGTAAAGAGCTTTCAGATATGCCTTTTTACCGTGAAATTACAAAAGCTGAGCAGGCTGATATGGGTAAGTTGAAGAAGTCAGTAAAAGGTCTAGTAGTTGTTCACCCAATGACGAAACTGGGTAAAGCACTCCGTATTGATGTGATGACTGGTTTTGCTCCGAAAAAATTCTAATCTCATTATGATTTGAGATGCTTCATCTCGCTCCTAGTCTCCAGGTGCCAAGCTTTCAAGATTTTAAAAAACGCCTTAACATTCGTGTTAAGGCGTTTTTTATTATGGGTCGAATATTATCAGCAGTGCTAATGTGACCCGTTCTATTGTGTCTTGTTCATTTTGGCTAAGTAATCAAAACCAACACATTCAATATCTTGTTCATTAAGCCAATCTTTCAGATCCGTTGAGCAGAGTATCTCAAGCTCTCTCGCTCTCAAGTCGGTGTAACCTGACAGTGAAGGAAGTGCTTGATCGTGTTCAACCGATGGATGACACATAAATTCGACCACACCGCTCGGATAGTTCTGTTTATGCTCTAACAGATACTGCTTGAGACTTTCTGCTGTGGCACCTGAATCGAAAAAGCGCATATCAAAAATATCGGGTGTGACGACGTTTAAGCCTTGTTGACCTGCAACGATATTATCTATGCGTCTTACTGGCAGCTTTATCTCATTAGCAAAACGAACAAAGGCGCTTTTTAGTGCAGGGTAAACACCACCAAAGTGATGGCTATCGATATGGTTGATGTTGAAACCCGCATCGATGGCCGATTGATATTGCGCCGCTAACTCTTGATACACCTCGTGTTCGCAAATGTCCGTTTTATGGATTAAGACTGATTTATCATGAAAGTTACCATTCTCATCAACCAGTGAAGGCACAAGTTTTGGGCTTAATATCGGTTTGCCTGTTGTCACTGTAAAGTGAAGCCCAACCTCAGGTATCAACCCTTGATGATACAGTCTTGCTGCATGGTCTATTGCTTCTTGATTCATCATAATGGTGGTCGACTTAACAATGCCAGCCTTAAAGCACGAAGCGATGGCGTTGTTTACCCCTTGTGTTAGGCCAAAATCGTCTGCATTCATGATTAATTTCATAGTGGTCACTCTTAATATTCTTTAATTAAAACAATTTACATTCGGCTGTTCTATTTTTCCAGAATATGTGCAAACGCTGGCATAAATTCGATGTTTTCGCGAACGGTCTCTTCTAAGGCTTCTTGAATATGTGACCCAGAATCCACAATAGGGTTTAGAATGAGTGCTCGTTTGGCCGCATTAATGTCGCCAGTCATAGCGGCCTTAACCGTCAGCGTCTCGAACTCTTTCATTAGTTGGATAAGACGTAGTGTATCGGTATCAAAAGGTTCAACACGTAGCGGAATGATTTCGCTGCTTGTGATAACAGAGCTGACTTCAACCGCACAGTCATTTGGCAGGCCTTGAATAGCGCCGTTGTTACGAGTGTTGACATGCATGATGGTGCGTTTGTTGTTGTAAATACTGCTCATTAGCTCACACGCTGCCTCTGAGTAATAAGCACCGCCACGCTCTTCAAGAAGCTGTGGTTTAGTGTCTAATGTAGGGTCTCGGTAGATTTCTAATAGCTCAGCTTCCACTTTGGCAACCAAATCAGCACGATTGCTTTTGCTTTCAGAAGCGGCGAATTCTTTACTCAGAATATCGCGAGATTGGTAGTAATAGCGAAGGTAAGCACATGGCACCATTCCTAAATCACGAATAAGTCCTGCGTCCCATTGGAAAGGTGGAATGTTCTTGGGCGTCATTTTATCTTCGCCTGTAAGTAGTGCTTCTGTTAGCTCACCTAGTTTATCTTTTCCATCATGGAGTACTTTACGAGCCCAAACTAAATGGTTAAGCCCTGCGATTTGCATCGTAATATCTTTACGTTCAACGCCAAGCATTTCGGCTGCACCACGCTCCATATTCACTGGCACGTTACATAAGCCAACCGTTTTGATTTTAGAGTATTTGGTCAGTGCTTCAGTTACCATTCCTGATGGGTTGGTGAAGTTGAGTAACCACGCATCTGGGCACAGTTTTTCCATTTCCTCCGCGATTTCTAGAGCGATTGGAATGGTTCGGCAGGCGTTTGAAAAGCCACCAAGACCGTTCGTCTCTTGACCAATCATCTGGTATTTAAGAGCAATACGCTCGTCACGCAGTCGTGCTTCAATGCGGCCAGCGCGGAATTGCGAGCAAACGAAATCAGCATTTTCTAAGGCCGCTTTTCGGTCGGTGGTTAGGCGGACTGTGATGTTATAACCTGCTTTACTGATCATACGTTTGGTCAAATCCGCAATTATTTGCGCTTTTTCCATGCCCTCTTCAATATCTACAAGCCATAAGTCTGTAATAGGCAGTTCGTGCTGACGATTGATCAAACCTTCAATTAATTCAGGGGTATAGCTAGAACCACCACCAATCACGACAACTTTTAGATTCTTTTGTGTAGTCATATTCGTTACCTTTTCGTCTCTGTTGGATTACGTGTTCTAATTTAAAGTGATCACTATATGTGTTACAAACCAGTTATACGCCATTATAAAATAGCAGGGCTAATGCATGGAGCTTCTTTCTAACAAACAACAACTGCTTTCGTTGTTACATACCTTTAGTATTGCGGCGAAGCACTTAAGCTTTACCCATGCCGCAACCGAACTCTTTTTAACTCAAGGGGGAGTCAGCCACCGAATTAAGAAGCTTGAACTGCAGTTAGGCTTTAGTTTGTTTATACGTAAAACGCGTAAGCTAGAGCTAACACCGGAAGGGGAAAGAGTTTTAGCTATGCTCAATACCTCATTTGAATCTATTTTTTCTGAGTTAATGGATATTCAAACCGGAGAGCTTAGTGGGGAGCTTTACATCGCGACTTCTCACTATTTTGCCTCGGACTGGTTAATACCAAGGCTAGGTTCATTTCGAACCTTATATCCTAATTTGAGTATTAAGTTACAAACCAAGCAGACTCAAAGTGATTTTCAGTTTGAGCCATATGACGTCGCTATTTTTTACAGTGAAGGCCATTATGCCAACCACTACAGTGAGCGATTGTTTGAAGGGGGAAGAACCCCCGTGTGTACCCGTGATTACGCGAATAAGTTTGATTTACAAGCAGACCCAGAAAATTTGGTCAACGCACAGATTATTCATAGTGGTGACGCCAGTGCATGGCAATACTGGCTGGATGAAATGGACCTTGGTATTGATGCTTCAAAACGCTGTGATCACTATAGTGATAATAAAATTGCGGTGGATGCAGCAAGGTACTCCTTAGGCGTAGCATTAGGTCGATTGGAGTTTGTTCAGCCTATGATTGATAGTGGCGAGCTGATCGCCCCGTTTGAGATGGTACCTTCAGGGAAGGGCTATGATTTAGTCTGTCCAAAGGGGATGGAGACTCGTACTAAGTTTAAGGTTCTTAGTGACTGGGCTAAGCAGCAACTGCTGGGAAATTAACGTGTGTTGACTGGCTTTACGTGAACTTCATCACCAGAGCCTTTCGAGTGAAAGGCTCTAAAGGTGTTGCTCGTTTTAGTACCCCATTAATTTAAGTAGGTTCTCTGCTGTGGTAATCGCTTCTTTGCGATTGGCAATATTAAGCTTTTGGTACAGGTTACGAATATGCGTTTTAATCGTCGTGCCGGCAACATCGAGCTCTTGAGCAATCTGTTCGTTACTAAAGCCCGAATAGATAAGCCCGAGCACTTGCCATTCGCGTTGAGTTAGTGGGCTCGTTCTGACAAGTTCAGGAATGTTCGGATGGTTAACTAAATTTTCAACAAAGTCCTCATCAAAATGAACTGAGCGGCTACGCTGCGTAGTTGAGATATCTTTGGTTAACTGCTGAGCTCGATGGCGCTCAAGATCGCCTAGCTCAGATTTATTGCTAAGCTTCTCTAGCAGGTGACCTATCTTTCCACCATCCACAAGGAAGTTTCCTAATATCCCCGTTTGGTTGGTTAACTCTAAGGCCTGCTTGAGCTTGCTTTTCGCTTCGTCTTCATCATTTAGGCTCACCGAGAGAACCGCTTCAACAATTAAGTTTCGATTAATATCCGTCAATAATTGCGCTTTGTTTGCTTCGGTTTGTATGAATGCTAACGTCTCTTGTGCCTTGTTATATTCTCCAAGATTGACGTAAGCACGTGAGATATTTCGCCATTGAAGTTGCGTAAAATGGTTACACGCTTCTTCTGGCCTAACGGCAGTATCGAGCCACTGACGAATGGCGTCCTTATCTCCGCGAGCCTGCCAAAACAAGATCAGTGACAGTGACGCGTTGGCTGTCCAGTCAACGTGGTAAGTGGACTGCTTTAACAAATGCACAATATGGTCGATAAATTTTGAAGCTTTATCTAGTTCTCCACGGCCAATCGCGATACGTGCCAGCATTGAGTAGCTATGTAAGTGCTTACTAGACTCATGATTCCCGAGTACATCCAACCCTTTGTATGCACACTCTTCCGCTTCATCTAATCGATTCCAACACCAGAACACTTGTGCACGTAAACGCAGTAAGAATTCATGCATTGGTACGTGCTGTAACTGATGCTCTTCAATCAATTTAAAGGCGTTATCTTGAACCTCGAAGGCTGCTTGAACATAGCCTTGTGCAATAAGAATTTCGCTCTGTTGAAGCATTGCCCAAAGGGCTTGATGATAGACCTGGTATTGACGAGCCAGCTTTTCTGTTTGCTGCATCATTGGCAGTGCTCGGCTAAGATGACCGAGTACGTGGTTGACTTCACCGACCACCGACGTAGCCACAATTCGACTGCGATAGACGGTATGATCAAGTTGGCTCAAGGCCAGTTCAGCCAGTTCTAGCGCTTTTTCAGGTTCATTCTGATTAATCGCAACTTGAGCTCGAAGGGCGTTAAACTCGCCTTGCTCTTTGTTGGATAACTTCACGCTGTGTCGCTTCATTTGCTCATCAGCTTTCGCCAATAAATCACCCACATCATTATATCTATGCTGGCTTTGGGCTAACCAAGCTTCGAGCATACAGAGTTTTGGTTCACTGTATAACTGTGTGGCTTCAAGGGTCTTAATGGCATCTTCAAGTGCGTGCAACTCGCCACGGTTAAACATTTTCCAGCCGTAGCTCGATAATATGGTGGCAACTAACTGGCTGTCTTTCGCCTTTTGAGCATGCTGCAGTGCTTGATGTGGTGATTCAAGCTTCAACCATGCTTGAGCGGCGGTTTTATGCAATTGTTGTTCTTTTTGCGGAATGCGTGCCATGCGTTCATGAGCAAGAAATTCCGCAAATAGGTTATGGAAGCGATACCAGTTTTGTTCATCTTCCAGTGGGTAAATGAACAGGCCATATCGATTGAGCGATTCAATCATGCTCAGTGCATCATCGCGTTCCGTTAAAGCACTGACGAGCTCGTCGTTAAAGTGGTCAAGCACAGAGCATTGCAATAGGAACTGACGAGTCTCTTGATCAAGGAGATCAAACACCTCTTCCACGAGGTAGTCCCAAAGGTGAGCGTGATTGAATTGAGATACAGATTCAGCCGATTGAGCTAAAGTGCGCTTTTGATGCTGAGCTTGTAGGGCGATCAATTGTAAGGCAGAAGGCCAGCCTTCAACGTACGTTTGCAGATTCTTGGCGGTGTCGTTATCAATGCCTTCAGTAACACGTTGATTGAAGAATCGAGTTGTCTCTTCCGTATCAAAAGCCAGTAGATCGTTGCCAATTTCAATCATCAAATCACGGACACGCAAGTTGGCTGTGCCTAGTGGCGGCGCTGCTCGGCTAGTCACCACGAGTGTTAGGTTTTCCGGCATGTGTTTAAGGAAAAACCGCATCGCTTCGTGAATGTCATCATCTGAGATTAAGTGATAATCATCGAGCACCAAATAGCACTCTTGATGAAAGTGAGACAGCTCGGCAAACACTTCGCTAAACAACGAATGCAGTGATGAGAACTGACGTTTTTCCGCTAAAGTTTGTGCGTTAGGGCAAGCGTTATTGGTGCCCTTATTTAATGCCTGCAGCAAATAGTTGATGAAACGAAACGGGTCGTTATCACTTTCATCAATACTATACCAACCAACATGAGGTTTATCTGACAACCATTGCGATGCCATGGTGGTCTTACCGTAACCGGCAGGGGAGCGAAAAAGCACAAGCTTATAGCAAGGCGCTTGTTGTAATAAGTCTAGGACTCTAGGACGTACAATCGCATTGTGAAGTCGACCAGGTCGAGTTAATTTCGATGGAATCCACATGGTTTTCATCCGTAATAATTATGAATTGTCTTTCGTTATTTGGGGATACTACTGGAAGTCATTAAGCACTTTTGGTGATCCAAAGCCAACTTTTCAGTACCACAGGTTAGAAATGGCATCTACGCCTTGTTTTTGTGACTTAAATCACATTGGTGCGGGTTTTATCGTGTCACTAAAGTGTAATGCGTACCGATTTTTATGAAAGTTTCAGTTGAATAACTGTTTCTATGCGATCTGTTTCTCATTTTGAGCGTTCAATTAATGGGGGGTAGATACTTTTTTAATGAATACAGAGTAGGGTAAATGTGTGGGTGATGTGAGGCGAATCACGACAGATTTTTTGCTGACATCAATTAGTGAGATTTAGATCACCGATAGTTGAGGGCTACCCCCTCTACGCCCTAGCTACTCCTCCTCAGACTCACCCCTAGTAGGAGGATGTTTTGAATAGCGTGTAGATGCACGATATGTCTCAGATGGATTAAACCAATAAAGTGAGATTTCTATAATGAAACCTGCTCAAAAGAAAAATTTTAATAAGATCGCATTTCAAGAAAGCGTGAAGAAGCATTTGTCTGCAACTTATGCGAACACGCTCGAAAATGCTGATAGCCGTGCGTGGTACCTAGCAATGGGGCGTGCACTTGCAGAATTAACCACGTTTGATCTGTTACAAACCGAACAAGATGAAAAAATCAAAGCAGCAAAAAGTGTTAACTACCTCTCTTTAGAATTTCTCATTGGCCGTTTAACGGGTAACAACCTGATCAGCATGGGTTTGTATGAAGAGATTACTCATGCAATGGAAGAGCTAGGTCAGAACCTAACGGATCTTTTAGAAGAAGAACGCGACCCATCACTGGGTAATGGTGGTCTTGGTCGTCTAGCCGCGTGTTTCATGGATTCTTGTGCCGCTCAAGAATTCCCAACAGTAGGCTACGGTCTTCACTACGAATACGGTCTATTCAAACAGTCTTTCCAAGAGGGTCGCCAGCAAGAAGCACCAGACGCATGGCGTGGCGTTGAAGGCTACCCGTGGGAAGTTGCTCGTCCAGAGCTAGCACAACACATTGGTTTTTACGGTCATGTAGAAGTTGAATTCGTTGACGGTAAAGAAGTTCGTACTTGGGTTCCAGGAATGGAAGTAAAAGCAATGCCTTGGGATCTACCTATCGTAGGTTACGAGTCAAACACGGTGTATCCACTGCGTCTTTGGGAATGTCAGGCAATCGCCCCATTCTCACTAGCAAGCTTTAACAACGGTGACTACTTCGAAGCGCAACACTCGCTTATCGATGCAGGTAACATCACTAAGGTACTTTACCCGAACGATAACCACGAGAAGGGTAAAACTCTGCGTCTAATGCAGCAGTACTTCCACTCAGCAGCATCGGTACGTGATATTTTACGTCGCCACGAAGCGGCAGGTTATTCGTTGGAAGATCTTCCTAAGCAAGAAACTATTCAGCTTAACGATACGCACCCAACGGTCGCGATTCCTGAGCTAATGCGTATTCTAATTGATGAGAAAGGCTTAACTTGGGATCAAGCATGGGAAATCAGTGCGCATACGTTCGCCTACACTAACCATACGCTACTTCCTGAAGCACTAGAGACCTGGTCTGAATCATTGATCAGCCGTCTTCTACCTCGTCACATGGAAATCATCTTTGAAATCAACCACCGCTTTATGCAAGAAGTTCGCAAGATGTGGCCTGGTGACGGTGAGAAGCAAGCGAAGTTGTCGATCATCCAAGAAGGTTTCCACCGCATGGTTCGCATGGCAAACCTATGTGTGATTGGCTCTTACAAAGTAAACGGTGTAGCTGCGCTTCACTCACAACTGGTAAAGAAAGACTTGTTCCCTGAGTTCAACGAAATCTTCCCTGGTAAGCTGACTAACGTAACGAACGGCATCACGCCACGTCGTTGGTTGAAATTCTGTAACCCAGGTCTATCGACACTGATTACTGACAAGATTGGTACAGAGTGGCCAGCGAAACTTGAACAGCTCGAAGAGATCGCGAAGTTTGCAACAGACGCGACATTCCAAAAAGAGTTCATGGCGGTTAAGAAAGAAAACAAACAGCGTCTTGCTGATTGGGTTCAAGAGAACATGGGTATCGAGCTAGATACTAACGCTATCTTCGACGTTCAAATCAAGCGTCTGCACGAATACAAGCGTCAGCATCTAGACTTGCTACACATTCTGTCTCTGTACCACCGTATTCTTAACGAACCTGGTTTCGAGTGTGAGCCTCGCGTATGTTTCTTCGCAGCGAAAGCAGCACCGGGTTACCACCTAGCGAAAGAAATCATCTTCGCAGTTAATAAGATTGCAGAGAAGATCAATAACGATCCTCGTATCGGCAACAAGCTTAAAGTGGTATTCATCCCTGACTATCGTGTAAGCATGGCGGAAATCATCATCCCTGCAGCAGACGTTTCTCAGCAAATCTCACTGGCTGGTAAAGAAGCATCAGGTACGGGCAACATGAAGATGGCTCTAAACGGCGCTCTAACTATCGGTACGATGGATGGTGCGAACGTTGAGATTCGTGAAGAAGTTGGCGATGAGAACATCTACATCTTCGGCCTAGACGTTGATGGCGTTCAAGCACTGAAAGCACAGGGCTACAACCCATACGACTACTACAATGCTGACCCACTACTGAAAGCATCTCTAGACCTACTAACTGGCGATGAGTTCACTCCAGGTCAACCGGGCCTTCTACGTGCCACGTTTGATAGCCTGCTAGACGGTGGTGACCCATACCTATGTCTTGCTGACTTCGCATCTTACGTGAAAGCGCACGAAGACATGGGCACACAATACAAAGATCAAGCAGGTTGGGCGCAGAAAGCGATTCTTAATACTGCACTGGTTGGTAAGTTCACATCAGACCGCTCAATTCGCGATTACGTGAACAACATTTGGAAATTAGAATCGGTTAAACGCTAATTTTAAATAAATAGCCAAGGCGTACCTTATTTAGGTCTCGAGCGCCTTGGCTCGTTTCGTTTAACCCCTGGTTAAATAATGAATAAACCCTACGTTGAGAAGGTTACTCACACCTTCGGAGAGAGCGATGACAAATAAAAATGCATTACAACAAGTCGCCGAAATGGCTCGACTCGCTGACAGTTACATCAGTGCTTGGGGTGAAGAAGCAAAAGTAGAAGATGAGACACTATTAAGCTTATTAAACTCACTTGGCTATGACACACGCAATGATGCTGCATTGTTGAAATCAGCAGAAAAGAAACATAAGAAACCGGTTCTAGAGCCTGTTTTAGTGCTTCGTGACGGAGAGCCAGTAGAAGTTGAACTTAACCTAGGCGTGAGCGCGAGAGAAAGCGAGTTTAGCTGGCGTTTAGAGACGGAACAAGGTGACGTACTTGAAGGCTATCTTCAATCTCAAATCGTAAGAGATGAACGAAAAGAGGGTGGCCCTTTAGTATTTACTCTACCTAACGATCTTGAGTGGGGTTATCACAAGTTGGTCGTTTCACGTAAGCGCCGTAAATCGCCTTATGAAATGTCGCTGATTGTGACTCCTCAAGCTTGCTTTAAGCAAGAGGCAATGAGTGCTGGTAAAAAAATGTGGGGGCCGAGTGTTCAGCTTTACACATTGAGAACCTCGCATAACTGGGGCATTGGTGACTTTGGCGATCTTAAACAACTGGTCGCTGATATCGCATCTCGTGGCGGTGATTTCGTTGGGCTCAACCCAATCCATTCGCTCTTTCCTGCTAATCCAGAAGGGGCAAGCCCGTATAGCCCGTCGTCTCGTCGATGGTTAAACATATTATATATTGATGTAAGTTCAGTCCCTGAGTTTGCATTAAGCAGTGAAGCGCAGCAAACGGTTGGCAGTGCTAAGTTCCAACAACGACTGCAAAAAGCGCGTGAGTCGCACTGGGTCAATTACACTGAAGTTGCTGAGCTCAAAAATACCGTTCTACCAATGCTATATGCTGAGTTTAAGACACGCCACTTAGACAAAAACAGCGAACGCGCTCAAGCGTTCTTATCGTTCGTCGAGCAGGGCGGTGATAGTTTGGTTCATCAAGCGGCGTTTGATGCGCTTCATATTGAACTGCATGAAAAAGATACGAATGTTTGGGGATGGCCTGTTTTCCCTGAAGCGTATCGTCAGTTTGATAATGCGGAAGTACAACAATACATCAAGCAGAATCAAGATAGCGTGCATCTTTATATGTACCTTCAATGGGTTGCTGATACGCAGATAAACGAAGCACAAAACTTAGCTGAAGAGAAAGGCATGGCAGTCGGACTGTATCGTGACCTTGCTGTTGGTGTCGCCGATTCTGGTTCAGAAACGTGGGCCGATGATGGCAGTTTGGTTTTAGATGCAAGTATTGGTGCGCCGCCTGATATTCTCGGTCCGTTAGGGCAAAACTGGGGGCTGCCGCCGCTCAACCCACAAGTACTTCATGCGACCGGCTACGATGCGTATATCAAACTACTGCGCGCGAATATGAAGCATTGTGGTTCACTGCGTATTGACCACGTTTTAGGGTTACTTCGTTTATGGTGGATTCCAAAAGGCGAAGACGCAACGAAAGGCGCGTACATCTATTACCCAGTGCAAGATATGCTTGCTATTTTGGCGCTGGAATCTCATCGCCACCAATGCAGTGTGATTGGTGAAGATTTAGGGACGGTTCCAGATGAGATTGTTGACATCTTGCGTGATGCTGGAGTGAACTCATACAAAGTCTTCTTCTTCGAAACATCAAAAAAGGATGGCGGCTTTATTTCTCCGGCGCATTATGCCGAGCAGTCTATGTCTGCGTTATGTACTCACGATATGCCAACACTGCGCGGCTTCTGGCATTGTGATGACCTGAAAATGGGTCATGAAATTGGCTTATACCCAGACAAAGATCAGCTAGAAGGGCTGTACTCAGACCGATTGTTATGTAAGCAAGGTATTCTTGACTCTGTGGCTTGGCATGGCTATTTACCAGAAGGAATCGGCCGAGATGCGTCTCAAGTTCCAATGGATTCGTATTTGAGTGAAGCGCTTCAGCTTCACGTCGCTGCGGGTTCATCATCGCTACTCAGTGTACAGTTAGAAGATTGGTTAGAGATGGAGCAGCCTGTTAATATTCCGGGAACGGTGAATGAATATCCAAACTGGCGTCGTAAGCTCTCTATGAATCTGGATGAGATTTTCGCTCGGGAAAGTGTTAATCGCATAACAAAACGATTAACGGAAGTTCGTGCTAAAGTAAGGTAGAGATTATTAATTGTACGTTTTTAGTGACTCTTAGTACCAGTTGCGTAGAAAAGTATAAACTCGGTCACTCTAAAAAAGACTGGAGTTCGGTAAACTACATCTGCTAATTTTAAAGCCTGCTTAATAGTGGGCTTTTTTATTTAACAAACAATAAATTATACAAAAAGTAATTCGATAAAAATTACTTATATAAAGAACAGTTAGATCACAACGAGTTGTATGGAATACATTGTAGAAAGTTAGGTTAGGAGAACTTAAGTTGAAACAAACAGGGCTTAATAAAATTACACAGGCATACACCCAACTTTCGCATGCGGCATTTGCTGACCCATTCTCATTTATTGGGCCGTATTTGTCAGCAGAGCAAGGCGCACTGCGAGTATGGATGCCAGATGCAGACAGCGTAGAATTGGTGATTGAAGGCGAGGAAAGAATAGAGTTAGAGCGTGAAGACTCTTCAGGTTTTGTTTTAAAACAGTCTCGCGATCTTCGTTTCACTCACTACAAACTTGCAGTCAACTGGGCGGGTACCGAGCAGCTGATTGATGACCCTTATCAATACCACACGCTATACGCAGGTTATGATGAGCTGCATAATCCGAAAGAGATGTATCATCAGATGGGCTCGCAGTTTGTAACGCTTGAGCGCGATGGTAAATCTATTTCTGGCACACGTTTTCTTGTTTACGCGCCACATGCATCGGCCTGTAGCTTAGTGGGTAATTTCAACTCTTGGGATGGCCGTCGTCATCCGATGCAGCGTTTAGACTACGGTATTTGGGGCATCTTTATCCCAGATCTAGAAGAAGGCGCACAATACAAATTTGAAATGAAAGGGCCTAATGGTGAAGGCTTACCGCATAAAGCGGACCCTTGGGGCTTCTACAGTGAGCAACACCCTTCATTCTCATCCGTTACTTACAATCATGACCGATATGAGTGGCAAGACAGTCAATGGCAAACTCGCCCAGTAACAGAGAAGCGCCGTGATGCTCTTTCTTTTTATGAGCTTCATGCGGGCTCTTGGAAGCGCGATGAGAATGGCGAATTTTTAAATTATCGCGACCTCGCAGCCGAGCTTGTCCCTTATCTTGTTGATTTAGGTTATACCCATGTAGAGTTGATGCCTGTTTCAGAGCACCCGTTCTATGGTTCATGGGGTTATCAACCAATTGGTCTATTTGCACCAACCAGCCGTTTTGGCAGCCCTGACGACTTCAAATATTTTGTTGATCAGTGTCACCAAGCTGGTTTAGGTGTGGTATTGGATTGGGTTCCTGCTCATTTCCCGTCTGATGACCATGGTTTGGCTAACTTTGATGGGACACCGTTATTCCATGATCCTGATCCACGTCGTGGTTGGCACCAAGATTGGAGCTCTTACATCTACGATTTAGGTCGTGAGCATGTTCGTCGTTTCCTAGTATCGAACGCACTCTATTGGTTTGAACAGTTCCATATTGATGGTATTCGTGTTGATGCCGTTGCTTCAATGCTGTATCTCGATTACTCGCGTAGCCACGATCAATGGATACCAAATGTCGATGGTGGCAATGAAAACTACGATGCAATTGCAACACTGAAATGGATGAATGAAGAAGTGTACAAACACTTCCCGAACGCCATGACGATTGCAGAAGAATCGACGGCTTTCCCTGGTGTATCAGCACCGACCTTTATGGGCGGCTTAGGTTTTGGCTTTAAGTGGAATATGGGTTGGATGCACGACAGCTTGTCATACATTCAAGAAGATCCGATTCATCGCCAATACCACCACGATACCATCACATTCCCGTTAATTTACGCACACACAGAGAACTACGTATTGTCTTTGTCGCATGATGAAGTGGTGTATGGTAAAGGCTCTATTCACGATAAGATGCCGGGCGATGAGTGGCAAAAAACCGCTAACCTTCGCGCTTATATGGGCTACATGTACGGTCAGCCAGGTAAGAAGCTGAACTTTATGGGCGCAGAGATTGGGCAAACCGCGGAGTGGAATCATGATGATCAACTTCAGTGGTTCTTGCTAGAGTTTGAACGTCATCAAGGCGTACAAAACCTAACCCGTGATTTGAACCACTTGTACCGTAATGAGCTGGCTCTACATGAACTCGATAGTGATCCACGCGGCTTTGAATGGCGTTTACAAGATGCTTCAGATGTCAGCGTTCTAGCGCATGAGCGAATCAGTGAAAATGGTGAGCGAGTATTGGTCGTGAGTAACTTCACACCGGTACCACAAGATGAGTTTACGCTAGGTATGCCTATCGAAGGTGAGTACGAGTTGATGTTGAACACTGACAACGCCCACTACAACGGTAGCGATTATCATGTTTATCAAAACGCAGTCACACAATCGGTTGAAAGCCAAGGTTTGGCTCAATCATTGTCATTGCGTATACCGCCATTAGCAACGGTATTCTATAAGCTGAAATAGTGTTGTTCTTAGGGTTTTATCGTATTGAAATAAAAACGATTTACACTGTGAATTAGCGAGCGAATTAATAGTGAAAACTAAAGCCGAAGATTGAATGTTCTCAATCTTCGGCTTTTTATTTTTAGGTGGGTTGATGAAGATTGAGTTAGTGAGGGTTGAATTAGTGACGATAGAAAAGAGGTGCGATTTTGTGGGCAAATAACTTACGAGTCTTTTCCGTTTTTGCCGTTGTTCTGCTACATGTTGCTTCAGACTTTGTTAGTGATATTGACGTTACTAATCCAATCTTTGGCAGTCGAAGTTGGTGGGCCGGCAATGTTTACGCTTCGCTTACTATGTGGTGTATCCCTCTTTTCATTATGATCAGTGGTTACTTTCTATTGAATAAAGAAGAGCCCAATACTGTCTTCTTTAAAAAGCGCGTCAAAAAGATTCTGATCCCTCTAATATTCTGGTCTCTGTTTTATTCGTTATGGGTACTATTGAAGTATTACCTAAAGGGTGATGTTTCTTCAGCCTTTTTCACCGTTGCGAGAGGGTGGGCTTTGGGTGAGCCTTATTACCACCTTTGGTATCTCTTTATGATTCCGTTTTTATACTTGGTGACGCCACTGATCAGAATCATCATTCATTCTATAACTCAGAAAGAGATGCTGGCTTTTATCGTCGTATGTTTTGGGCTGGCCATGCTTTCAGCGATGACTAACGTTGTGCTTACTTATTTTGAACTCAGTGCTAAGGTCAGCTTATTTACCAATGATTTTCTAAGCTATTTAGGCTATTTCTGTTTGGGTGGCTATATCGCGAAATACAACATTAAGGCGAACACGAGTTGGTGCTTTATCGCGCTTATAAGCTCTTTATTAATCACAGTGACTGGCAGCTACTTCATCACGCATCTCTACTTTTATTCCTACCTCAGCATCAATATTGTCGTTGCTTCTGTCGCGTTATTTTTCATTATCAAAGAGTACGCAGATAAAGACGTTAAGTTAGAAAGGTTTACGGCCTTTAGTTTCGGCATCTATCTTATCCATCCTTTATTTATTAAGTCGATTGAGTTGTTCGAAGAGTGGTTGCTCGCTTGGGTGGATGTGTACCTTTATATCCCTTTCGTCGCGCTTGTCGTGTTTACTCTTTCGTATTTAACCGCTTTTCTTATGAGTAAGGTTAAGTACTTGAACCGATGTATATAAGCTGAGTTCGTTAAAGGAAATTGGAAGAGCTAGCTTAAAAATCTACGATTAGCTTGAGAGTTGAGAGTTGAGAGTTGAGAGGTAACAACCACTATTGCGTAGAACATCAATGAATCGGGACAGAATTAAACATTTTGTTTCTAACAATTTCACCTAATTAAACCTAACGTCACTGATTAGCGTCCAAATATCGCAGTATTTTATATGTTCATATATGCTTATGGTTGTACGAATGAAATGGTAAACACTTCTCATTGTCATAAATAATAACAAAGGACTGATTTATGCCACTAACGTTAGACCAAGCTGCTCAGCTAATGAACCGAGATTTAGAACAATTTTTGAATCGCTGCCCACTGTCGATTAGTAGTGCAGGTCAAAAGAAAGGGACGGTTAAATTTTATCTATATAGCCTCGGGGACACCGCTTACGGTATAAATCAAGGCGTTAGAATGAATGAGATGCGCTTGCGATTATCAACGACAGCGCTGTCGAGTAATGCAAAAGCAGTGCAATGTATCCATATTCCGGTCTCTCAGTTTGAGCAACTTAAGCCAGAATCTATTTCAAAAGTAACGCATTATGATGCCGCTGACTTCCTTGTTACCACTCAGTTGACGGGCTGTACCTTTGCTATTCGTAAAGCAAAAGGAGGTGGCCTTGAGTTTTTACATGTACAACCAAATGGCGACTTTGATGGCTCAAAAATACAGAAAGCGATTAAAACAGAGTTTCAAGTGTCCTTTGGTAAAGGGGATGGCTCTAATGCTTCAACTTATGGCAATAATACTCGAGTGACGGTGTTAGGGCAGCGTAGAAACAATTTTTGGAAAGTCTACGCGCAATATCAAGATGCCAATGGGAATGTGACGGGTGTTGATTGTATTTACGAAGAAGCAAATTCTGCTGTTGCGTACGTTGACTAACCAGTATTAATTAACGAGAATATTCGCTGTTCGTAATTCTACATTGAATCACTACTTAGGCTGCATATGCAGCCTTTTTGTTTTTAGTCGCCCTGCCATATCAGTGATATTTACACTGTATTACTCTTCACTCTTTCGTACTGGAAGGACACATTGTCCGAATAAAGTGAGGTCTTTGAATCGATGTATGTAGATTGACTTTTCAACCCTAAAACCTTTCTTAATCATGACCTAATGAAACATTGACCATGAAAAAATAAGTGAATCCTATCGGATGACTGTTTTGGCTCGAAGAGATAATGCTTCAAGCAGCATTGTGAACCAGCAATCGCAACAAAACGGAGAAACATGAATAAAAAAGAGACCCAAAGTAGCATGAAAAAATTACGTTTTATCTTTACCTTTATTATCGTTGCTATATTAGCCGGTTGTTCTACAGCCTCGGCCATCGATACGCAAAAAACAAGAGTGTATTCCAACTCACATGAGCTTGTTGGGCAAGCTTCTTGGTATGGTAGAAAGTACCACGGAAGACTCACTGCGAGTGGTGAACGATATAATATGAGGGCCTATACAGCCGCGCATAAAACCTTACCTTTTGGGACCATTGTTAGGGTAACCAATACTGCTAACAATAAGAGTGTCGATGTCAAAATCAATGATCGCGGTCCCTTTGTGAAAGGCCGAGTGATTGACCTTTCTTACAAGTCATTTGGAAAAATTGCGAGTACTAAGGGCGGGTTAGCACCGATAAAGATAGAGATCATTGATGATACAAATACTTTTAGATACAAACACTAATCAAGGATATTTTGGCGAGTAACTAGCCTATGTCCTTACGTTGAAGGAAGAACGAGCTAACACTTTCTCTAGCTCGTTTAATGTCGTTAGCAATCTTTACGTTTGGCATAGCTAAGTGATGAGTATTTGCTTTGAAAACAGGTTATGGATAGTTAGCAGAGGCGTCAGATCTTGATGCTTTCGATACCTCAATTAAAAGATTTTCAGCGCGACCATTGCGGCTATTAAACCAACCGCCAAACCAGTGATAACGTCACGCCAGTGGTGCTTAAGTGCTCGGACTCTCCCCAAACCAACGAGTGATGCTAATCCATAAGAGAGCAGGCCAATTAGCCAGCCATGCCACATTAATAGAGCAGTAGAGGCTGCAAACGCATTCGCTGTGTGGTTTGATGGAAAGCTGTCATTACCGCTTAAATCAGGACGTTTTGCATCAATCAAAAACTTGCCAACTAACCCAATGACCGTCGCAATTGAAACGATGATACTGGCGTTTTTAAATTGCTCCCAATCCCCGCTAACGGCAGGAAAGAGAATCGCAGTCGAGACTAAGCCATAGACACCCACATCACTCAATGCTTGCCAATTTAACGAACCAGCGAATTGGATACAAAAGTAAATCCAAAGCAGAGCAAGCAAAAAAAGTGGGTGGAATAAGGCAGCTGAAAGCATTCATCGATATCTAGATAATGATAGGAACGCCATTATCTATAAAGCTTAAGTTCGAATCGAATTAAGATTGTAACTAAACATGTTAAGTGCTGATAAAAGTAACGGCCGTTATAGCCATTTAGCCATAACCTATAGGTAGAATGCTGGACTTTGATAGAGAATCCAAAGCCCAACAGTTAGTTGATTCTATTGTTTTTTAGTGAGCGACTAATTAGGCTTTGTGGCAGGTTTGACTAGGGTGATAGTCTCGTCAAATGATGGAACTTCAAACCAACTCCAAAACAGTGACAGCATGTCTGGTGTCATCTCATAGGCCTGTTCGCCTCGGGTAGCATTCCGTATGAGCGCCCGCTGTTGGCAGACTTCAAAATCCACATCGAGATAGATAAGCTCAAAATCAAGGTTGTGGCTTTTTGCCCACTGCGCCATCGCTTCACGATCTGTTTTTTTCCACAAACCTAAATCAAAGATTACCGGCAGCCCAAGCTCGATCATTTCGAGCGCAGACTGCTTAAATAGGGACTGGAGTGTGTTGAGCCGAGCATCAAATACATCGCGTTCCATGTGCTCACCGTAGAGCGGGATCATCCATTCATCGATGGAGAAACGAAAAGCAGAATGCTGCTTAGAAAGGTGTTTTGCGTAGGTGGTTTTACCTGAGCCGATAAAACCACAGAGACAATAAAGCTTGGTCATGTATTTCCTTTAATCTTCGGCAGTGACGCCTGAACGTTCTAATATGTCCGTATCGAACCCATCGATACTCTTTTGATTTTTCTTACGCCAATAGGCTTCGATGTCCGTTTTATCGCGCTTATTCATTGTTTGCAAAATGGTACTTACGAATGATTTCTACGACCTCTACGCTGTAAGATTTATACCATTTCTCTCGACCTAAGTTTTGTGCAACCCTGTGCTTCGTATTTTTATGCCAGTTTTTAATATCTTCTTCTGAATGCCAATAAGAAATTGCGACTTCTTGATCACCTTCGGTGACGGAGTAGAAGTCGACACAATTGTACTGTTTAAAAGCAAGATCACGCATGATGGCGACGGTGTCTGAATAGTGCTCATCTTGTTTGTCTGCTACAGCTTTAAAGATTACCGCGTACATTTATCCATCTCTTTAGTGCAGGAGCAAACTACACTAGCACAGATAAAAAGTAGTGATAGTTATCAGGTTTATAGCGTGAGCAGCGTCGATTAAATGGACTGAAACAGCTGCCACGCAATGAATATCATGACGAACCCAATCAGTATATCGATGACTTGTTGCACCTTAGGTTGGTTCAATATGGGTGCCATCTTGGCAGCAATAGTCGATAGACTAAAGAACCAAAAAAAGGAAGCTGCGACGATTCCAAGTGCGAACGGAAGACGGTCGGGTTGAGCATAACTCGCGCCAATTGACCCCAGTACAACGAAGGTATCAAGGTACACATGTGGGTTTAGAAGGGTGACCGCGAGCGTAGCACTGATCACAACCTTTCGAGACATGCTGTTATCCGTGACCGTTAAGGTTTCAGTCTTCGCTTTCCATGCCCGATATAACGAAGTTAAACCATAAAAGGTGAGAAACAGAACACCGGCGTAAGTAATAATGGAAAGAGCTAATGGCGATGCTGACAGCAATTTACTACCACCGAATATTCCCCCAAACACCAAGAAAGCATCGCAGGTCGCACAGATCAATGCAGCGGTTAAGTGGTGCTGTTTTCTAATACCTTGATTTAATACAAATGCATTTTGTGCACCGATAGGGATGATCATTGCTGCACCAATCCCAAACCCTTGTAGCCATACCCAAGCACTCATTCCTATCTCCGTTTCATTTTCTTAACTTCATTTATTACAGAGTATGGGATAACCTAAAATAAGTAACTCTAATTAAATTAATCCTTGATAAGGAAAGCTAATATCATGGTGGATTACAAGGCAGTAGCTGCTTTAGACGCAGTGGTGTCGTTAGGCAGTTTTGATTTGGCGGCGCAGAAGTTATTCATTACCCAGTCAGCCATTTCGCAAAGAATCAAGCAGTTAGAACAGTCTATGGCTCAGCCGTTGCTGATACGGTCTGTGCCCCCGAAAGCGACAGAAACGGGGCAAAAATTACTTGGCCTGTATAAACAAGTTAAGCTGTTAGAGCAGGAATGGTGGCCAGATAACCAGCGGGATATTACCGAACTGGCGCTAGCGAGCAATCACGATAGCTTGGCATTGTGGTTGCTTCCCGCATTGAAATCGGTTTTAAGTCAGCACGAGGTTTCGCTCAATATTGTTCTAGGGGATGAAAAAAACACGTTGGATAAACTACGCAGTGGTGAAGTGCTTGCGGCCATCAGTGCTGATTCGAAACCGATAACGGGGTGCAGCTGTGACTATTTAGGTCAACTGACTTACCGCTGTGTGGCAAGCCCCAATTTCGTTAAACGCTATTTTCCTAATGGCGTGAATAGTGAAGCGTTAATGAGTGCGCCTGCGGTGATTTTTGATCAATATGATGAAATGCATCATCGGTTTCTAGAAGCGCATTTTGGACTGAAAGAAGGTCAATGGCGATACCATACCCTTCGCTCTCCAGAAGCATTTGTGACGATGGCCGAATTGGATATTGGTTATGGCATGGTGCCCGACCTGATGATTGAAGAGCGCTTAATAAGTGGTGAACTGGTTGATTTGTTACCCGAGCATGGTTTTGCACGCGATCTCTATTGGCATCGCTGGGCATTAGAGCAAGGTATTTTGGCGGAAGTGACTAAAGAGGTGAAACGGAAGACGTGTTCACTGCCTCAGTATGAAAAACCAAATGGTGTGTACTGAACAACAAGATTCGTCTTAATTGAATCGCCGTCTAAAGTCTGTGGGTGTCATTAATTTCAACTGTTTAAACTGGCGGTTGAAATTAGAGATATTCTTAAACCCTGTCTTTTCTGCAACCAAAGAGATCGGTAACTGGCTGCTGGCGAGAAGCTCGCAGGCTTTACCGATTCGGTATTGCTTCAAATGTTCTGAAAAGCTCATGCCATAGTGTTTTTCAAACATTCGATATGCGGAGCTTTCGCTCATATGCAGCTTTTTACAGATATCTGCGATCTTTATCGCGTCTCCATAGTAGGTCTCGATATAGCGTGTGGCTCGTTCAATACGTTGGTTAAGCTCATTGTCTTCAGTGGTTGTCGAACGGTAAGCGGTCGCGGAGAGTTTTTTAATCTCATTATCATCGGCGATGAGCACGAGGATCTCGATCATCTTTATCGCTTGATAGTGGCGATCTAATCCATCCATATCAGACAGCAATCGTGAGACTTTTTGAGCGGTTTGTACACTGAATGAGAGCCCAAAAGCAGAATTCACTAATAAATTATTTAGGTGACGTGAATCGGGCAATAGAGCTTGCAATCGCTCGATCCAGTGATGGGTGAACCAGATGATTTGAGTATGGTGTGTATCGTTAGTTGGTTTTACGCTGCGCCCTGCCACCATATGTGGCAGCCCCGGCCCATAAAGCAATAACGTATTGTGGTGAATCTCCCCAATCGCATCACCAGCAAAATAATTCCCTTGGAATGCGTGGTTTGGGTCAAGATACAACACTAATTCGTATTCCGCGTGATAGTGCCACGGACAGGTGAATTCATTATTGGCATGCTCACAGTGATAATTTTTGACGAACCAGTCAAAGCTCGGTGCATTTTGAATGTGTTCAATTAATGGCTTCATGATAGTTTCCAATAGTGGGCGGTGTACTTAGGCTAATGCGATGAGTTATTTCTGTCAAAGTTTGGACTAATAGTGAATGAATAGTATTAGAGGTGGCTCGAATTGCATCATTATATGATGATGTAATTGCGTAGACTAAACGTATTAAAAGCACTAGCTCAAGGGAGCCATCAATGGTTCGAGACAACAAAAAATACTTGTTCATTTTCGCGGCATTTACCATTGGATTATGCGGTTCGTTTTTTTATCCACTTTCAAGCCTGTTTCTTGTTGAAGAGCTGAATGCTAGTCCGATGATGCTGAGCTTGTATATGATATTGTCAGTGGGCAGTTCCGTGATTGTTTCTCAATTTATCGCTAAGCGTTCAGATACTCACTGGAGCAGAAAAACCATTCTTGTCGCCGCACTTTCGGGTAATTTCATCATGGTGCTCAGCTTTACAGTGATAAGAGATTACTGGACGGCAGTCACTATTGCTGTCGTTTTTGGCAGTATTAGTGGGGCTGCATTTGGCCAACTATTTGCACTCGGTCGTGAATATGGCGATAAGTACGTGGCTAATAGCACCAGTTTTTTATCTACGATGAGGGCAGGGCTAGCAATCGCATGGGTATTTGGCCCGCCCATGGCGTTTATGCTTAAAGCCCAGTTTGGTTACAGCGCTTCGTTTGCGTTATCAGCGTTAACCGTTTTCATCGGGCTTCTGGTTATCGCTAAGTACATTCCAGATGAAGTGGTGAGCAAAGAAGAAAAAATTGAGGCGGTGAGCAATAAGAAATCGGTAGGGGGGCTTGTTGTTCTCTATTGTGTTGCAATGGTCTGTGTTTTCTCTGCCAATACGTTGTACATAACCAGTATACCGCTTTATCTTTCTCAAGAATTAAAAGTCGATGTGAGCTGGCTTGGATTGTTGTTTGGTATGGCAGCGGCGTGTGAGATCCCCGTTATGCTCACAGCAGGCAAAATGGCGGAGAAAGTGGGGACAGTGCGGATCATGATCCTATCAGTTGTTTCCGGTGCAGTGTTCTATTTGGTTATGCTGTCGAGCACGACTTTTGGCGCAATGTTGGCGGCTCAGCTATTAAATGGGTTCTTTATCGGAATATGTGCCACCCTCGGCATGGTTGCACTTCAGGATATGATGAAAGATCAATTGGGCACCGCCTCGACCTTATTTTCGAACATGATGAGCATCAGTGTTCTCGTATCGAGCTTGGCTATTGGCGTCGTTGGAGAGATTTTTGATTACTACAGTGCGTTATATTTTAGTTTTACTGGCGTAGTGATTGCGGTAGGGCTATTGATTGTGTTTGAAAGGTTAGAAAAGAAGCAGAGAATCGAAGAAGCTCTTAGGTTACAGAGTGTCGTGGATAAGTGAGTAAAATAAGAATCACACTGAAGATGTATTGCTTCAGAGGGCTTTTGTTAAACAGCCGCTGTTCACATTTTATGAATAGCGGCTTATTATTGGTATTTTAATAACTAAGCAAACTCTTGCTCTAGATAGTTTACGATATCTGAAGATTCATACATCCACGTCGTTTCGCCATCTTTTTCGATGCGTAGGCAAGGCACTTTAACTGCTCCACCGTTTGTACGAAGTTCTTCTCTGTGCGTTGGGTCATTCTTCGCGTCACGAAGGTCAAATTTCACAGACTGGCGTTTCATTGCACGGCGAACTTTGACACAAAATGGACAAGCTTCAAATTGGTATAGTGCCAATGAACTTGCCTTTTGATCGATCTCTTGCTGAGTTGCAGGGTCACGTTTAATGCCCCTAGGGGTAAAAATGAAATTCAAAGTTAAGATAACTTTCCCTAAAAACCAACGAATAAACTTCATAACTTCTCTTCTTGATAGGGTGATAATTTGCGATAGTGTAACAGTGTTATCGACTTGTGAGTAGAGTTGTAGCGTTAACGTTAGTTCACCCAGGCCTCATCAGGTGCCCAGTGCTCTATCCATCCAGAGATTTCGTCAGCAGGCAATGGTGGTGAAATGCCATGACCTTGAGCTAGAACACAACCCATCTTAAGTAGTTGAGTCCCATGTTCGATGGTCTCTACTCCCTCTGCAGTGACTTGGCGATTAAACGCTGTTGCTAAGCTGATGACTCCCATCACAATAGCTCGATCATCGGCGTCATCAAGCATATCTCGCACAAACGTTTGATCGATTTTTAGTACTTTGGCGGGTAATTGTTTTAGATAGGTTAAGGAGGAGAAACCCGTTCCGAAATCATCAAGAGCGAAGCTGATCCCCAAGTCCATGCACGCTTTCATTATAGAGAGTACTTCGGTAATGTCGCTAAGTGCACTGGTTTCAAGAATTTCAAGTTGTAAGGATTTAGGGCAAACTTTTGGGTGCCTTTTCAGTGCGTCAGATATTTTTGAAACAAAGTCTTTTTGCTGCAGCTGAAAAGCATCAATATTGACACTAACAGGAAGAATGATATCTTCGAATCGCCATTTTTCCATTTGGGTGAGCACGTTATCGATCACCCAATCAGCCATTTTTAGACTGATGGGGTGGTTATCTATGATCGGTAAAAATGCGTCTGGGAAAAGCAACCCGCGTTGTGGGTGTTGCCAACGAATTAAGGCTTCAGCTCCGATCACCGCACCAGTTTCCATGTTGACTTTTGGTTGGTAGTGAAGGGTAAATTCGCCTTTTTCTAACGCCTGTGTAATACGCTCAATGGTCTGATATTGGTATTTTATAGACTGGTTTTCGTAGATATCGAAAAGGTGATAACGGTTCTTTCCGAGTTGTTTTGCACTATACATCGCCTGATCTGCGTGACGCATTAATTGATCAGCGTTGGATTGATCTTGAGGGTAAAAGGTTACCCCGATACTTGCCGATACTTGCAGTGTCTTCTTATTGATAGCGATAGGGCTTTTAGCTGCCAGTAGAAGCCTATTTACAATCTGTTCAAATTCTTCAATGTTTTCGATACCAATCAATACAATGACAAATTCATCACCGCCAATTCTGGCTAGCGTATCGCCATCTCTCAGTGTTTCATTCATACGTTTTGAAACCACAACAAGTAATTCATCACCAATATCATGGCCATGAGTGTCGTTAACTGCTTTAAACCCATCGAGATCAAGGTAGGCAACGGCTAGGGACGTTCCGTCGTTGTCAGATTGCTTCATGGCACTTTTTAGTCGTTGTGCGAGTAATATTCGATTTGGCAGATTGGTAAGAACATCGTAATGGGCTATGTGTTCAAGCTGTTTCTGTTGTTGCTTAATCGAAGTGATATCTGAAAAAAGCGCCACATAATTTTGTGTTATGCCGTTCGCGTCTGCGACAACACTAATGGTCATTAGCTCCGCATAAACTTCGCCATTTTTGCGTCTGTTCCATATCTCTCCTGACCAGTGCCGACTCTTGGTTAGTGATAGTCGCATAGAGTAATAAAACGCGTCATCGTGGTAATCTGATTTAAGGGATCGAGCGTCGCGGCCAATGATCTCTGAATGGGAGTAACCAGTGATCGCGCTAAAGGTCTCATTTACGTCAACAACGATTCCCTTTGAATCAACGATGATTATGCCTTCCTTAGCATGGGTAAACACACTGGCGGCGAGCTTAAGTTGCTCTTCTGTTCTTTTACGTTCAGAGATATCGATAAGCTCGACGACTCTTGCCTTCGCACCTTTATAGATAATCTCTTTACCCGTCATGGATATTGGGTATTTTGAGCCATCTTTGCGTATTCCATGTACCTCATAGGTTTCACTCTCGTCTGCATCTATTTTAGCGAGTACAGTGTCTAAATCTTCGGTAGCGATGAGATCCAAACCATTCATACCAATGAGCTCTGAATAATCAAACCCCGTTATTTCTGATAAACCATTATTACACTCTAATATACGACCTCGTTGATGAATAATGAGTCCGCCATAAGTGGCTGCGCTTAAGGCTTTAAAGCGCTCTTCACTGTGAAGTAATGTATTTTTCGTTTCAGCTAATCGAAGGTTTAAGCGATGTAGATGGACAATGACCGCACTACTGATAGTGACAACTAAGAATGCGGAAGCTAAGGCGAGAAACATCCATTTAGGGATATGATATGGGCTAGGATCGTAAACAAATCCGTCGAGATGCCGATCATTTTCAACCAGTCCAGACCTTACAAATGTGTCTGCCATGTGCTGCCAACGCTCTGGGTTCATATTGCCGACGGGGATGAGGTCGGGGATAATGAGTTTTCGCATTGCGCTAGCTTCAAAGCGTAGGTGCTCTCGGGACTTTGGAACTTGGTATTCATTGATAAGAAGATCAATCACCTCTTCCGTATGGTTCATGGCGTAACGCCACCCTTTTAGAGTTGCTCTTAGCATGGCTTGAACGCGCCGTGGATTTTTGCGAAGTTCGTCCTCAGTCGTGAAGAGTATGTCACTGTAAAAATCGACTCGATAATTAATCGGGTCGATGATGTTGTAGGTGATACCTTGTTTGTCTAAGTAAAATGGCTCGTTGGTAGAGTATGAATTGAAAGCGTCGGTCTTGCCGGAAATAAGATCATCGAGTTGGTAGCTACTTGGAATAATATCAACCTGAGACAGTGAGACTTTCTCATTGAGTAGCATGGTCAAAAAGTCCGCGTCCTGATTCTGGTTTGCCAGCATAACTTTCTTGCCGATGAGATCGTGTACCGAACTTATATTAGAGTCTGCTAGTGTAAGGAGAATAGAGGGCGAGTGCTGAAATATAGCGGCTAGTGCAACAAGTGGTTCGCCCTGTAATCGGTGATAGAGCACTTCACTATTTCCCTCTGCATATTGGGCTTCTCCGGAAAGAACTTGTGAAACGGGCTGGTGGTCAGGGTCGCCACTGTGAAGTATTACATTGAGGCCTTCTTCGGCATAAAAGCCTTGTTCAACAGCCGCGTAATATCCTGCAAATTGAAATTGGTGATGCCATCTAAGTTGTAGCTCAACGGTATCGAGTTTGGGGGGATGTTCGGCAAACGACACGGGAGAAAAAATGGGAAAAGTGGTGAAAATGAGAGACACAATCCAACGAGGTAGATCAGGTACTAGAGCAACCAGAAACGGCCTCATAGAGCGTTCGACGGCGTTTGATAGACACTCCAATACTCTACAGACTAGTGTTGAGTTACCTCCTAACATTGAAGCCTACCTCCATTAACAGCCCTTGCTTTGTAAGAGCCATCAGGTCCGATTATCCATATCAAAATTACTATACTTACAATAATATCGATAAACAAATCTAATACCTTGTTAGGAATCAATGTGTTTGGTTTATAGTGTTCATTAATTGCAAATAATTCTTATTCTTGAGATGAGTCTTCCAGTCTGATTACTTGCGGTACTTGATCTTACAACCTATCTATTTGTGAACGCGTTAACGACGACATCAGCGGTGATGTCTCTCTAATCTACCGACACCATTCTAGCGTCAGCCACCGTTTTGACTATGGATGATGCAGGACAAACTGGTGCGGCAGCGGCAATGGCTGTTATGATTATGATTTCTGAGGCAATAGCAAAGCGATTGCATTTCGTAATCAGTAAGTTACTAAAAATTGAACGCAAGCGTGGCGCAAACGCTGATCCCTGTTTGAGTTTCGTGCGTTCAGGACATGGTTGTTGAAGGACTAAAGAGGCAAGGGTAGAAAGTGCAGTATGTTAAAATTAAAGATTCCATTGTAGAGCAGATTGCCTCTGGCATGCTGGCGCCTCGCCAAAAGCTGCCTGCAGAACGAAAGTTAGCCGAGTCATTTGACACCACACGGGTAACACTGCGTGAAGCATTGTCTCTGCTCGAAGCGGAAGGCAAAATTTACCGAGAAGATCGTCGTGGCTGGTTTATATCCCCAATGCCATTGCAGTATGATCCGACTCAAACGCTGAATTTTACCAATATGGCATTGGCGCAAAATAGAGTACCTAGAACCGAGCTTATTGCGGCGAAAGGGATGCTCGCCAATAAGCAAGCATCTAGCCTACTTGGATTAGAACCGTTTGCAAATGTCTTTCAAGTGGACCGAGTTCGATACTTGGAAGAGCGCCCAGTGGTGTATGTGACCAATTATGTTCGCCCAGAGCAGTTTCCAAATCTTTTAGAGCACGACTTATCGCAGTCACTAACGGGCATCTATCGAGAGCACTATGGGGTGACTTATCAAAAAATTCGCTATCGCATTTGCAGTAGTTCACTGATTGGTGATGTCGCTCAAGCGCTTAGAGCCACATCAGGCACACCAGCAATGATTGTTGAACGAATTAATTACAGCTCAGAGGGTGAGTTAATTGATTGCGATATTGAACATTGGCGCCATGACGCGATTAATATCTCCTCTGTTGCTGAGCTTATCGAGAAAGACTAGAGATGGATAAGAATAGGATATGAACGGACAAAAAGTGTACCTCGTTTTGTATTGTCACAACATTGGAATGACGGACTTTTCATTTTTTGAAACTGAAGATTTTGATAGAGAAGAGGGCTACATTGTGCGAGGTAAATGGCCCAATGAACAAGCCTTTCGGGATTATTTGAAAACAGAGTTTGATGATATGAGCAACCTTCATGTGATTGACCTTATTGCGCAAGGGAAGGACGCGGAACAGTATTCGCCAGACGAACTTATGCGTTTATCACTGGCTTAACTCGGTCTGTTTACGATATCTATTGCTTGAATTTTCCTGCCCCATTACGAACATTTTGTCGCATGATGCCATCTGCGTATTAAACTTATTTTATTGATGGTTTGATACACAGTGGCATTGGATGAGATTACATTTCCCACCCCCTTGGGTACTTGTGCTTATAGGTTTGATTCTTAATATCCTGGCGATTCTCATGTCGAGTGTCGTGCTTGACAGGCTAGGCCGTGACATAGATGAGTTAGAGAGAAATAAAGAACAAAACTTATACTCAATTCAACTCGCCTGGAAAACAGTAGAAACGCTTGAGAGAAAGAGAGAGTTACTACTGACTCATATTCAGCTTGTCGGCAGTGAAGACGCCTCTAGAGCATTGCAAGATGCACTAAGAGGCCAGTTAAGTAATTGGGTTTCCGGTGACGTTCCCGATTTTACTTTGGAGAATCTATCTTCATTGATGGTGTTGATTAACCAAGCCCAGCAACAAGCACGAGATCAAATTGATGATCACTACCTAGAAAATCTTGAGATATTAGAAGAGATGCGAGGGTTGAATGAAAATATAGCTTGGTATAAAAATATTGGACTCTTTCTACAAGTATTCGGCTTAGCGTTGATTTTGGCCCGAGACTTAGCCAAACGATAAATGTAGCTGTTACAACGGAGCCATTTCTCAACATTTTTAGCCAACTAATTGATCTCACTCAGCGATACTGTGATCAGTGTCGTGGAACCTATATTCAACCATATCCACAACCGTTAGAATCCGAGCCAATTATATTTGGCACTCTTAGTAAAAGGCTCGTTATGACTACAGCAACTCAGTTCGAACTCTACGACATTCTCAAGACCTATGAAGATAACTATCAAAATGGTCCCTTCTTTGATGCCAAGATGCCGGTTCGCCCAGCCGTAACTCAGACTCACAAGGTGTTTGATTTTGAAGTTAACTCTCGTCTAGGCGTACCAGCAGGGCCACTATTGAACAGTCATTGGTGTGATGTTTATGCACAACTAGGCTTTGATATTCCTGTCTACAAAACGGTAAGAAGTGTTGAGCGTAACTGTCATCCTGCGCCAAACTGTGTCTTTTTAGACAGTGATAAGCAGTTTAATAATACTGATATCAACACCGTGATTCAGCCAGGCTTACGTCCTTCTCAAGATGAGCGTATTACGATCACTAACTCGTTTGGTGTTCCTTCGCTAGCCCCTTCCGTGTGGATGAAGGATATTGAAGAAGGCAACCGTAAGATGGCTAAGAACCAACTTATGATTGTTTCGGTAAATGGTACCCCAGGTTTGGCAGAGCGTGATTTGATTGAAGATTACGGCTATGTGTCAGCAATGGCCAAAGAAGCGGGCTCTAAAGTGATTGAGGTGAATTACTCTTGCCCTAATCTAGGTGGAAGTAAAGAGGGTGCACTTTTCTCAGATCCTGAAAATTCAGCGTTGGTTTCGAAAAAGATCCGTGAATCTATCGGCGATACGCCTTTGCTGATCAAGCTTGGTTGGATGCCTGCTGAACAACTGGAAAAAGTCATTGAAGCAAACCGACCGTATGTGGATGGCTTTGCGGCTATCAACACCATTCCACGTCAAGTAGTAACACCAAATGGTGAAGCGGCTTTGCCTGGTGAAGGACGCCTTTCAAGCGGTACTTGCGGCTTTGCGATTGGTGATCTCGCTGAAGAAGTGACACAAAACTTGATTGACCTTCGCACGAAGTGGAAAGACGATTTTGTTATTTGCTCTGTGGGAGGAATGATGAACGCGGAAGACCTGCACCGCAGGCTTGATATGGGGGCTGATTTAGTCATGAGCGCAACGGCTGCGATGTGGGACCCATACCTCGCGCAAAAATACCATGAGTACAAATAAGTCACGTTTGTAGCTTCAACTCAATCAAACTAAAAATGCTATTAGTGCATTGAGGCACTAATAGCATTTGCACATATGTTAGGTACTTTCTTCCATCTTCCAAGGTGGGTTAAGGCGATTTTCACCAGCCCAATACAACTTTATCTTGTTGCCAGAGGGGTCACTTAAGCTTGCCTCTTTCCACAGGTAGGGCTGCATCGTTGGCTCTTGGTCAAATTGGACACCCAGTTCTTTTAAATCAGCGACGAGCTTATCAAGCTCTTGATGTTCAAAATAAATAACGCCCCGACAATCCAGGTTTTCTTTTGCCGGATCTAGATATACTGAGAATGAGGCGTTACCATCGGGGAGAGAAAAACGAGCATAATGGTCATCAGCAACAATTTGGATGAGACCTAACTTTGTATAAAACTCTATCGCTAAATCGATATCGTGAACCGCGAGCGTAACTTGATTTAAGTTCATTTACTTTCCTTGTGTGATTCCAAAGTCTCGTTACTTACGTATTAAAGACATGGGAACGAAGCGAATACCATTAAACTCAGCCTCTTCCCCTGTAGCAATAAAACCGTTGTGATTGTAAAACCCAACCGCATTGACCGATGAACGTAAGCTAATTTCATTCGCGTTAGTTTGGCTTAGTAAATGATTCAGCAGTTCTCTTCCTAAACCAGAGCCTTGCGATTTGTTTGAAACAAATAGGTGAGTTAAATAGTGGCCATCACGTAAAGCCGCAAACCCTACCAATTCCCCTCCAGATACCGCCTTAATTGATAAGAAATTATCAGAAAGTGTACTGGATAAATCCAGTAAAACGCGCTGTTCATACTCAAGCTTTCCTTGCGCATTAAACAGTGGGAGTACATCTGTTTTTGAAACCTCGGATACCAGTTGAACCACTGAGTCTAAATCGGCGGCGGTTACTTCTTGAACGTCCATATCTGATGGTTCCTTATGTGGGCCCAGAGAGCCTTAATTTACTGGCATCTTGCTTTGCTGCTTTCCTTACGATCATTGTTCATCCTAACTGAGGGACTTTTGCCAATGTAGCTGATTTTTATGTGCAGCTTTATAATCCTTGAATTCACAAGAGCTATACAGGCTTTTGGCTGCAAGGTTGCTGCTTTCGACTTCCAACGTGATTTTTACATAGTCTTTCTCTCGACAATACTGCTCAATGCCCTTTAGTTGAAGCTTTCCTAGCCCCTTACCTCTGTGGCTGCTTGATATCATAAAGTCGTGGATATTCATTACTTTCTTTGCCCGATGCGTTGAGAAGGACTCAAAGCACACGACGATACCAGCAGGTTTGTCATCGGAAAAGCTAATGAAACCATGAAAGTACGGCAGGGTAAATACGTGTTCTAACGTAGTTGCTATGTGTTGTTCAGAGAGCTCTGGGGCGTATTCCCGAAATAGAGAACCAAACACTTTTCTATGTTCTTGGTTATCTACGTCGATACAGATCACTGTATTATTCATCGTTATTTCCATAAAAGTATAGGCATCTGTGCTTATGCAATAGCGAGTCGCATGGGCGAGTTTGAAATCATTCGATACGCTGATACACCTCTTTTACATACCCATCATGCTCTGAAAAACCTAGCTCTTTGAGTGGGTAGTCGCCTTCCTGAGTTAAGGTATTTCCTGATAAAGACAGTTTGAAAGATATTGATTTGCCTTCATAGTTGGGATACGTGCAATAAGTCACATGTTCAGTATAAATGTCGCCGAGTAAATCGTAACGACCACCTCCCGCATCTAATGTTTTACTGCCTTGTAAGCGTTCTTGGTCGGTAACCGCTGCGCTGTACGCTGTTCTATTGGCTGTTTTCGAGTAGAAAGAGAAGTGGGTTCCGGTAAATAACTTCACCATTTCTCGGTTTGCATCAAAGGTATTTTCTGTCTTACCTGAAACTGTCATTTGTGCATCAATGAGACGCCATTCTCCAATGAGTGATTTTTTATTTATCATGCGATTCCTTTGTCTTTATTGAATACACATCATGCCAAATTTGTTTGTCTCGTTTTTGTCATTCTTCACAAAATAATGGCTTAAATGGGTATAGCTGAGCTTAGGGGTAAAGCCGATAATTTAGGTGCTTTTAGGGTGGCTATTGAACTCCCAAGTGTTAATCCTGTCGCAAGGTGAACGACTTCAATAGAAGGTTTAGCCTCGCTTGTTTAAGCTGCACGTTACTTTGATTCATTGAATATTGAGCTGTTTACTTATGGATAAGTTCCGACTCGTTTTTCTCCCTTTCTTGTGTGTTTTTATTAGCTTGAACTTTGGTTATACCGCTCTACGTTGGTTGGTGGATATAAAGCTAGAGTTAGTGGTGGTTGATGAAAGTATATTGGATTTCTTTCTACCCATTATATTGTCTGTTATCTCCGTGTTTTTGGTGACTCGAAAGCGGTTTCGGGCGCTTGAGTTCAAAAATGATCGTTCTTCAAGTTTTCTTAAAATGATAATGGCAGTAGCGGTTGCCATTCCATTGGTGATTTCGCAGTCTCTAATTTCGTCTATCTCCTACGACTTGATTAAGCTAAATACTCACGAAGCGATTCCAAGCTTAAAGCATGAAAAGTTTTTTGATATCAAGGAATACCCTATCGACCCTGATTTGGCGGCCTACGATGTGAGTTTTAGAGTAAGAGGGAAGCATAATGAAGATTTCAATATGTACCTATCCATTGCGGTGCCTATCGATTTAGATGAAAACATTTGGTACGGGATCCGTTATTACAAGCAGATCAGTAACCGATTAGAACCAGATGAGAAAGAACAAGAATATCGTCATTTTCTGCAAGACTCTGAAGAGAAGTTTAATCAAGTAAACTACTACGATCATCAGCATTTGGAACTGTTAAAGAAGTCTGATCTACTAGATGGATTTCGTATGGCGATTGAGCAAAGCCAGCCGATGAGAAAAGGTGAAGATCTGTTTGTTCTTTACCCAAGAAAAGAGAGTCTAGCTCAGTCTAATGATGACATGATCTACTATACTTCACTTTCTTCAATTATTGCCATGGTTGTAGTTGTCATTATTTCATGTTCCGTTTCGATTAACTCAACAAACCTATCTTTATACCGTTCAAAGCAGCTAGATGACAGTGATGCGACTTCTCAAGTATTCAGAGTGGTAACCTTTAGAGCTGGCTGCCCAGTTACAACTATATCAATTCTTGTTTGTCTTATCGTCTTCAGCATAGGTGTTGCGACTGGCGTCGACATGATGAATGGTAATACTCAAGAGCTCATGTCAATAGGCGGGGTTCGTCGTGATCTTATTCTTCAGGGTGAATATTGGCGTGTGTTTAGTGCTGTTTTTGTACATGCAGGCCTTTCTCATATTGCAATGAATATTATTGTTTTAGGTTTTGCTGGTAGAAGTGTTGAATCACATATAGGTTCGAGTAACTTTATTATGCTCTTTATCATTTGTGCTTTAGGGTCTTCTTTTGCGAGTATTAGTTGGTATGAAAATACGTTGAGCGTTGGTATATCAGGTGTCAACTTTGGATTGATAGGAGCCTTGGTTGCACTGCTATTAACAGGATACGTTGATAAGGGAAGCCGATCTGATTTGATAGGCTTGGTTATGATGGTGTTAGTATCAGGTGCGGCCGTTCTATTCTTGCCAAATATTGACCATGCGGCTCACTTAGGTGGGCTAGTGAGTGGGATGTTATTTACTTTGCTTATGACCACTTGGCTAAGAAAACCGATGAAGGCGTTGTCTACATCGTAGGTTTGTAAAAAATAATTTAAGAAAAGAATAGGGCATCTTACAAGTGCTTTTTACTCTAAAACTTAAAAAGCACCTGAATAAGGTGCTTTTTACATAAGTTAGGGAAGCGATTAACGGTGTCTTTTGAAGATCAAGGAGGTATTGATTCCACCAAAGGCAAAGTTATTACTCATGATGTAATCCGTTTTTAGCTCTCTCCCTTTACCGGTAATGTAATCGAGGTTGCCACACTCGCTATCAAGATTGTCTAAGTTGAGTGTTGGGCTAAACCAACCAGTGTGCATCATCTCAAGACTTAGCCATGCTTCAATTGCCCCACACGCTCCAAGCGTGTGTCCAAAATAGCTTTTTAGTGAACTGATTGGTACGTTACCTAATGCGTTTGCCGTTGCATTACTCTCAGCAATATCGCCGCGATCAGTAGCGGTACCGTGGGCCGAAACATAGCCTATTTTCTCAGGTGCTAGGTTGGCATCTTTAAGCGCCATCTCCATACATTGTTGCATGGTTTCCATTTGAGGCTGAGTGACGTGCGCAGCATCGCAGTTGCTTGCAAAGCCAATGATCTCAGCATAGATGGTAGCGCCGCGAGCTTTGGCGTGTTCGTACTCTTCTAAAACAAGTGTGCCCGCACCTTCACCAATCACTAGACCATCTCTGTCTGTATCGTATGGGCGCGGCGTTGTTTTTGGAGCATCATTTTTTAAGCTGGTTGCGAAAAGCGTATCAAATACCGCTGATTCAGTAGGGCAGAGTTCTTCACCTCCGCCTGCAACCATGACCGTTTGGTAGCCATGTTTTATCGCTTCATAGGCGTAACCAATCGCTTGGCTACCTGATGTACAGGCACTACTGGTTGGAATGACTCGACCTCTTAAGCCAAAGAAAAGACCCACATTAACGGCACTGGTGTGAGGCATCATTTGAACATAGGTGGTGGCTGTGATGGCTTTGGTTGTTTTCTCGTTAAGCATGACACCAAAAGCACCAATAGCATCAGTACTGCCGGTAGATGATCCGTAAGCAATACCCGTTTGACCATCGGTGAGCACTGAGTGGCCGATCAGGCCCGCTTGCTCTAAGGCCTGTTCGGTAGCAACAGTAGCAAGTTTTGATACACGCCCCATGCCGCGCACTTGTTTACGCTTGTAGTGCTTTGGTAGTTCGAAATGGTCGATTGGCGCAGCCAGTTTGGTGTTTAAACCATCGTACTGCTCATAAGAGGCCATGTATTGTGTCGCGTTTTCACAAGCACGTAATTTAGGTTCAATGGTTTGCCAATCATTACCAAATGCGGTAATACCAGACATGCCAGTGACAACAACCCTTTGACTCATATTAAGCCTCCATTTACCGAAATAACTTGGCGCGTTACATAAGCGGCGATATCAGACATCAAGTAACTAACAAGCCCTGCCACTTCTTCTGGTTCTCCCATACGACGTAGAGGAACTTGTGGCAATGCATGCTCTTTAACGTGCTCGTCTACCATGCCAGTATCAATCAGCCCAGGTGCCACACAGTTAACGGTGATTTTTCGTTTTGCCAGCTCAAGTGCTAGTGATTTCGTTGCACCAATCACCCCAGCTTTTGCGGCGCTGTAATTGGTTTGACCACGGTTACCCATTAAGCCAGAAACCGACGCAAGAGTGATGATTCGGCCACCTTTACGTTTTTGAACCATTGGCATAACACAAGGGTGAAGTACATTGTAGAAGCTATCGAGGTTGGTGTGGATAACGCCATCCCACTCTTCTTCTGTCATCGCTGGAAATGCCGTGTCACGAGTAATACCGGCATTATTCACAATACCGTAATAGGCACCATGCTCTGTGATGTCGGCTTCAAGTCTATTTCTACACTCTTCTCGGTTACTAATATCAAATTGAATGAGTCGACCTTGTCCGCCATTTTCTTCAATAGCAGTGAGCGTTGCTTGTGCACCTTGCTTATCACCCATGTAGTGAACAGCTATGGTAAATCCATCTTTCGCCAGCTGAATTGCAATGGCTTTGCCGATACCTTTACTTGCACCGGTGACTAATACCTGTCGGATCATGCTTGATTCCTACTTTTCATTTCTTGTAATTTTTGTTCGCTTGGTACGTAAACATTGAGTTGGCACTTGGCGACTTGTTGACCATTATGCTCAATATGGGCGGAAAATACTGCCATGCCGTTGTCTTCCATGAGCTGCTCCGCATAAATATCTAATGTTTGTCCTCGCGAAAAGGTATCGCAGTTTGCCACATAACGTCTGCTGCCGAGTAGAAACCCAATAGGTGGCGCTTCGTTGCGTAACCCTGCATGGTAGCCTGACCATGCAGCAACAGACTGAGCCATAAACTCAATGCCCAAATACGCAGGCAGAGTTTGCGTCTCTTTATCAAAGAAGATGTTGTGCTCACCAATATCCACTTGGCAGTGAATAGATTCAGTTTCAACAGTAAGTGCTCGATCGATCAAAATCATCGGTTTATCGTGAGGGAGCAGTTGTTCAATTGGGGGGATGTTACTCATCGGCATAACCAAAAATTAGACTAATGTTGTTGCCACCAAAAGCAAAAGAATTGCTCAATATGGCCTTCTTGTTAAGGGTAGTATTCTCTTCGACAAGTTGAATGTCTATGTCATCACCTTTATCTATGCAGTTTTGCTTGGGAAGAGGCAAGTCGTGAGACAGGATATGCCAAGCAATCGCCGCTTCTGTGGCACTGGCTGAACCAAGTGTATGGCCCGTCATCGGTTTGGTCGAACTGACGGGTACATCGTGACCAAATAAGCTGAATATCGCCTTACTTTCCATGCTGTCATTGAGCGGAGTCGCCGTTCCATGAGCATTGATATAGCCGATATCATTGGGCTCTAATGCCGCATCTTGCAACGCTTTTCTCATCGCTTCGATAGCGCCTTTACCTTCAGGGTGTGGCGCAGATATGTGGTGCGCATCCGAGCTGTCCCCGACGCCTAATAAGGCGACCTTTTTCAAAGCTGAGTTATCAAGCAGAGGTTTGTTCGTTAGCAACATAAAGGCGCCTGATTCACCAATATTAATCCCACTGCGATTAGCACTAAATGGTCGACATAACGTATTAGAAAGCGCTTCTAAACCATTAAAGCCATTTAATGTTAGGCGGCAAATCGTATCTGCACCACCCACAATAACCGCATCCACTAAGCCAGCATTTAGCAACCGTTTAGCGGTAATAAATACGCGGCCGCTTGATGAGCAAGCCGTAGAAATTGCGTAGCAGGGGCCGCTGACACCAAAGTAGTTGGCAATGAACTCACTGGTGTTACCCAACTCTTGTTTTGAGTATTGGTAGTCGCTAGGGAATTCGCCATTCTTCAAATTAGACTCAAAAGCGTCTTCACCTTCAGCAATGCCAGAGGTACTGGTACCAACGATAACGGCAATACGCTCTGAACCATATTGCGTAATAGCGGATTTTATAGTGGGCTCGATCTGTAAAAGAGCGCTTAGCGCCAATTGATTATTACGAGATTGGAATTCGTTCAAGGAGTCGGGAACAACGGCCAGTGGGGATTCAATGCGGCCAACAACGGTATGGGTGTTTGTATTGAGCGTTGTGGTGTCTAGTTGCATGTTTGAGCTATTTGGATCGGCTAAACTGCGGTGGATCTCATCCGCTGTTTGTCCCATGGCACTAATAAAGCCGCAGTCTTCAATATAGATTGGCTGTGAAGCCTGAACTTTAGAATTAGAAGTTAACATCTTGCTATCTTAATTTGTCGTTAGTTTTATTGCTTATGAAGTTCGGCATTGAGTGTTTGGATAGAAATAGAATAACCGAGCTGCAGATGTTCGAACTCTATCAATCCTGTTAACGGGTCGGAATTCTCATAATCGATGATGATAACGCTGTTACCAGATGTATCGTAAACAGTACGTTGATATTCCGTATCAGCTATTTTCCACTCTACCTGATTTAATGGTCCTTCCCAAGCGCTGATAGGCCACAGGGTGATCATTAGGTTAAATAGTATCTGCTCTGGTGCGGGAAGGGTGTTTTCTAGCCCATTGAGTACGTTGGTTTCGATATGATCGTGTTGATAATCCAGAGAGAGAATACGTGTTCCCCAAGATGAAAACCCAGCCAAAGCTATATGTTCCTCACTCACCTCTAAATGAACAGGGAGCTGCTGACTTTGATTCGAGTTGGAGTCTGATGGCCAGGTCGCTGAAATTAGCTGACTAGCAGTGACGCTGTAACCTAGTTCGCTAGGTGTTGGCAATGAAACAAAAACGGAAGGGCTGATTTCCACTTGTGTTGATGACGGTGTTGAGACCATTGTGGTACAGCCCAGCGAAAGCAATGCAAAGATAAGGCAAGCCAAACGTTGGGTTTTTTGTGCCGTTAATTTAAGTGTTGATGTCGTAACACGATTAATAAGTTTATTCACTTATAAAGAATCCTTTTCATTGGCGTAGCGTGAATGATTTGAGATGGCGAGTGGAGCCAAAAGCCAAGCAATGAAAATACCACTTAACACGGTAATACCGAAACTATGAATAGCATGGGTATCACTTAATGAAAGTAAGCCAAAAGAGAGCAGCGTGGTCATTGCAGACAGAGTGATCGCTAATAGGGTACTTTGGCTGCGAGCTTGCTCAGCAAAAAAGAGTGTGTAGTCGATACCAATACCGATAATCAATATCAGCGCCAGTAGATTAAACAGATTTAATGTTGAGCCAATCAATACCGTGACAGCCAAACCGGCTAGACAAGCGATCAGTGATGGCAGCAAGATCATGACAGTTTTCTTTGGGCCATAACGAACACTTAAAACTGAAGCGATGATCAAAACAGCGATGCCGAGCAACTCCATGATCTTGACTCGATATTGAGCAAAAAGCGTCGATATCTCTTGTGCTTTATTTAGGTAGCGGATGTTTGATTGGTTATTTACAAATTGCTCAATCGCTAGCGTGTCACTCACTTCTTTTAACAGTACTACCGCAGAAACCTTATTTTCAAACTGACCGAGATATAGGAATCGAGTTGGCTCGGAGACCGAACTTTCAAGGTAGTTTGCTAGCGTGTTAGAGGTGAACGTTACATCAAGCGTAGGCACATTTGATAGCTGTAATGCATCGGCTAGATCTTGCGCTTGAGTCTGATACAGCGATTGAATAAGAGTGAAGTTATTGCGTTGGCGATATTCAGATTGAGTGTATTGATGCAAGCTTTGATAGCCGTTAATAACAGAGCTCTCTTGCCACTGAATCAGTTTGTCATCTAGCTTTTCTAATGAGCGAAGGAGTTGCTCATCACTATCTGCACTCACAACTAACATTTGCTGGGATGATTGCATTCCAGTGACATTAGCAATGATCTTCTCTTGGCTTTTTAGCTGTTCAGGCATGGCTTGAAGCTGGTGAATATCATCATTGTATTGAATCTTGGTCATCGCCAATAAGCTGATGACAATGATAATGGCTGGAACCCCAAACTTGACCCACAAGTTTTGCCAAAGTGTGAGCCACCATCGCCAAAATAGTTGACCTGGCAGTTTGCGATCAGCGCTCGGTGATTTCGCCAGTATAGGATACCAAGCGACAACGGTAGCATAGGCTGAAGCCAATCCAATTGCGGAGAATAGCGCAAGCTGCTGTAGCCCTGGGAAAGGGGCAACTAAAAGCCCAAGGTAACCGATTAAGCTGGTGATTAGCCCCAGAGTAATCGCAGCGAAAATATGCTTTAACCCTTTGATGCTATCCCAGCGTTTTCCTGCGGCAAGCCTATCGGTTAAATAGTGAAAAGCGTAATCAATGGAAACACCAATAAGGCTTGCTCCAAAGACCAAACTAAAGAGATGAACTCGCCCAAAGATCAGCGTTGTCGCTGCTAGTGCGACTAACAGACCAATCGAGATAGAGAGCAGCGCAAGCATTAGTGGGGCTGAGCTACGAAAAACAGTAAAGATAAGGGCAATGATGCCTAGTAGGGAAAATAGCCCAATCGTACTAATTTCAGACTTAGCGCTGCGCGTACCAAAGTCAGCATAAAACAGTACACCAGTCTGGTTTACATCGATATTGTAGGTCTGGCTAAGGCTCTGCTGCCACTGTTGGATTTCAGGAACACTTTGCTGTGCTTGAATACTGTAAGGCGAACTGGCGAGTTCCGCGGTGATGAGTAAATAGTGCTTATTATCGTGTTGTGTAACCAGATAGTCATTATCTAGCGAGAAGTTGGAAGACGAGGCTGACAGCTTTTGAAGATACTCTCTAAAGAGTAAAAAAGGATCATTGGTGAGCTCTTGGCCAGTGACGCCTGAAAAGGGATTATAGACAGCTTGAACGACGGTTTTTACTTGCGTGTTTGGTGAGTCAGAGAGTAAACCCTGCTGATGTTTGGTGAGCAGATTAAAACGCTGCTCATAGTAGTAACTCGCCCACGCTTGCTGGGTGGCAGGATCGACCTTCGATCGAACCGCTTTAAAGTAGCCACTTTGGTTTAAGGTCGTTGAAAATTGTTCTGCGGCCATGAACAGATTAGATTTCTCTTTTGTGTCACTTGTGCAAGTTGAGAGCACAAATACAACCTGATCACTCATGTTATTGGTGATCTTATCAAATGCTTGGGCAGCGACAGGATCTTGTTTATTGGTTGGGAGCAGTTTAAGAATGTCGGTTTCTATAGGAGAGTCGGAGTTAATCACCCATTGCTTAAATAGAAGCCCGAGACAAAGTACAACGATAGCACTCCAAATGAGAGCGACACTTTTCTGTTGACGAGGTAGCTTGGTTTGTTGATGAGGCCGCTTGTTTTTCTCATCATGGCTAGCATTAGAATTCAAATTGCGCTTGCTCTACATCGGTCAAATATTCAGGCTGGTGATTTTGATTAGTAAATAGAATCTCAGTTTTATCCCCTCGTACCTCAATTAGCGTAAGGGCATCGATATCTTGCGTGCCTTGCAAGACAATCTGTTCAAATACGGCATTAAGTGGTGCTTGAGTGGGGGTGAGATGCAATGTCCATTGTGAATCAGAGCTAGAAAAATCAAGTTCAAACTGCGCTTTTAACGCTTCAGTATCACCATGAAAGACTGAGAGAAAAATATGACTGAAATAGAAAGCCATTGGATTCTCTTTTGCGGTGATCACTTGTGGAGGTTGATCTGAAAATGTCTGTCTTAACTGATTTTCCGTGAGAACTAAATTAACGGGAAAAGGTTGGTGCTGTTGCCACAATAATCCATCACGTTTCGATAGCGTAAACTCGCCTGTTGAAGAAAGAGGCTGTTTAAACATTTCAAGGTGGCGTAATTGAGTGAAGTCTCCTCGCACAATAGGATGCTGCGATAACTGCTGTTGCAAATCATCAAGGTCATTCACCCTAACCAACGATGATGGTGCCGCAACGGCTGACGTGGCGAATACAGATGTAACGAATACAGACGTAACAAATAGAGACATTGATAAGATCATCATCTTAGCCATAGTCTTAATTCTTGTCATGCTAAAGCTTCCCATGTAGATGCCACTGTTGGACTTTATCAGTAAATACCGTTGGTGAAACAAAGCACATCTCTTCCGTTACCTTCTCGACTGCCACTTGTGTGGTGTGTGCCTTACACATTCTCTGATCCGTTTTTCCATCGTAAATCACGTAATCCACTCGCAGGCGATTTTCCCACTCAGTTAGATGAGCGGTGACACGGATTTCGTGATTAAAAGGAATTGCCTTTACATATTTGACTCGAGTATCGATGATTGGCCACATGTAACCTGAGTCATTCATCGCAAGATACCCGTATTGGATCTTCTCCATCAATATTCGGCGTGCCTCTTCAAAGAAGCGAAAATAGTTGCCGTGATAGATAACGCCCATAGGGTCGGCATCTTGAAATGAGGTGACAAGTGTCACCTCAGAGGTCAGCGGGTAAAGAATTTCGCTCATTAGAGTTCCTAATATAAAGGCCAGTGGCGCTGCTGAATGCGTTCAATGAAATGGCGTAAATCCTTTTCAAGCGGTCGATCTTCATCGACAAACTGGAACTCACTAAGAACGGCATCTCTGATCATTTTTAAGTTGTCACTCATATGATGTTCATCAAGCTCATTGTGACGTTTTCGTATCTCTATCGCTTGAGTGCCTGCCAGTAGTGATGCCGCGGCAACCTGTTCAGTGAGTTCTAATACACGTAGGCAGTCACGCGCAGCAATCGTGCCCATGCTGACTTTATCTTGGTTATGACACTCGGTTGAACGAGAAAAAACACTGGCTGGCATGGTGTGTTTTAGCGCTTCTGCTGTCCACGCTGAAATACCAATTTGCACCGCTTTAAAGCCGTGATTAATAGGTTTTCTGTCGCCCTCAGCGCCTGTTAAGTTAAATGGCAGGCCATTATTGAATTTATAATCCATTAGCTGAGCCATTTGACGATCAAGGAGATCCGCTAGGTTAGCAATACCGGTTTTTAAGGTATCCATTGCCATTGCAATATGGCCGCCATAGAAGTGTCCCCCATGCAGAACGCGCTCGTTATCACCATCAATGATTGGATTGTCATTGGCACTATTTAGCTCATTCTCGATCATCTGACGAAGCCATGGCAGTGAGTCTTGTACAACACCAATGACATGCGGCGCACAGCGTAAAGAGTAACGATCTTGTAAACGGTCGCTGTTACGTGGTGGACGTTCAGCTTTTAAATCGTCTCTTAGCCAAGCGGCGACTTGCTGCTGACCTGGGTGAGGTTTTACTGCAAATAACGCTTCATCAAAGTGGAAGTCGTTACCGTGGATACCCACAGACACCATGGCTGTAATTTTGGTACAAAGCTGTGTCAGATACTCTGCTCGGCTGTAAGCTAGACAAGCTAGCGCAGTCATAACAGAGGTACCGTTCATGAGTGCTAAACCTTCTTTCGGTTTTAGCTTGATGGGTTTAATACCTAGCTCTTTGAATACGTCACTTGTCGGGCGTAACTCACCTTTGTAGAAGACGTCACGTTCGCCTATCAAAGTAGCCGCAAGATAGGACAAAGGCGTCAAATCACCACTCGCACCTACTGAGCCTTCTTGAGGAATACGGGGTGAAATGTCTTTGTTGATGAGTGTGGTGATCTGGTTGAGTAGATCATGAGTCACACCTGAAACGCCTTGTGATAAAGAGCACAGACGAGTAGCAAGTACAGCGCGTGATTGCTCGTGGGAAAGCACCTCACCAAGACCACAACCGTGGAAACGAGTTAGGTGAAGAGGCAGTTCATCAACGAGGTTTGGCGGAATGGCAACCGTACAAGAGTCACCATAGCCAGTTGTTACGCCGTATATGACGCCTTCATCTTTAAGCAAGCGCTCCAAAAACGCGACACCACGATCAATTTTTTGGTTAAATTCTGCGGATTGATTCATTGTCGCATTGGCACCTTGAGAGATAGCGACAACATCTTCAATCGTCAGGCGACCCGCGCCGAAAGTGATACTATTTTTCATTTTTTCTGTCATCTTGCTGATTACTTAAAGTCCAAAAATTAAAGAAGTTATACCACTGCAAAGGGGCTTTGAGTGTGTAGTGTTCTAGTCGTTGAGCGTACTGCTGCACCGTTCGTTGCAATGCGGTTTGGCGCTCTTTACGTGGCAGTTCTATCTTGTCACTAAAATGTTCAAAATAGACATTAAAATGGGGATCTTTGCGGTTATCATCACGTAAGCCAAATAAGAGATAAACGGGCGCTTTTAGTATGGAAGCCAGTACAAATGGCCCTTGTGGGAATGGCGCTGGTTGACCAAGAAAATCAGCCCAAACAGAGCGGCTCTCTTTGCTGGTGGAGGTTCTGTCCCCAACAATGACAATCCATTCCCCTTGCTCAATTTTTTGCTCTAAGAGAATCGCCACATCAGGGCCAATACTCGATACCTGAATGAGATTTAACTCTGAGCATGGGTTTACTGCTTTCATCACACGATTAAACTGCTCGGCGTGTTCGGTAAACACGAGTGCGTTAATTTTAATGTGTTTATGTCGGCGGCTGAGCGCTCGGCACAGCTCAATATTACCCAAATGAGAGCCCAGTAAGACGACACCTTGTTTGTTCCTGATGATACCATCAAAGACATCTTGGCCATGAATCGTCAAATTCTTAAGCGAAAAATCGCCCTTCCAAGCAGCCAACTTATCGAGCAGAGTGTGGCCGAAAGAGAGCAGGTGTTGATAGCTACCTAGGTTACTTGGCAGTGTTATATTTTGCGTCTCAGCATAGTGCGTCAATGTCTCTAAATAGTGTTGAGAAGCCTGTTTGGCGTGTTTGCCGGTGAGGTGGTAGTAGCGCATAACCAGGCTAAGAATAACATTGAAGACTTTTCTACCTAACAGGCTATAAATACCAAGCAGTAGCTTAATACCAAGTACGGTTCCACGTTCTTTGCGTTTTGACCAGTGGTTTTGGTTATCACTCGCTTCGTTAAAATCGTTTCTATTAGAGTTATTCGCGTTAGCGTTGGATTGAACGAGCCGATCATGAGCGGCCTTTGCTGAATCTTGAGAGCGAAAGTGGCGGGCTATCAGCTTTGGAATACGAGGCAACATATTAAAAAAAAGCTTGGTGTGCATTTGACTTATTTTGATATTGTCATGCAGTGCATCAAAGTGAGAAATGCCACCTTCAGGATAAACTACCCTTGTCTCAATAAAATCTATATCGATGCCTTCCCAGAACATTCGTACTAGGATTTCAGTGTCAAAGTCCATCCGTTTACCAATTCGGTACTTGGTGAGTGTCGCAGATGTGGCTTTAACTGGGTAAACACGAAAGCCGCACATACTGTCTTTAATGGTAAAAGAGAGCGTCTCAATCCAGACCCAAATATGGGTAATGTAACGGCCATATAAGCGAGATTTAGGTACGCTATCGTCGTAAATTGGGCGACCAGATATGAGCTTATGTGGCAAGGCTTTAGATTGCTCGATGAGCTTTGGCAATGCACTAATGTCATGCTGGCCATCCGCATCAATTTGAATGGCGTGGCTACAACCCATCTGTTCAATTGCCTTTATTCCGGCCATGACAGCGCCACCTTTCCCTTGATTGGCTTCAAGGGTGACAAGGTGAATATTTTCTTGGGTTGCTAGTGAACAAAGTGCAGCTTTAGTGGCTTGATTACTGCCATCGTCGACTAAGACTATGGGCAGTGAAAAGGTCGCCAAAGAGTCAGCGACTTGAGCGATGGTCGAGCCATGGTTGTAACATGGAATGAGAAAACAAGCGGAATAGCTACTCACTTGGTGCTCCAAGCTTCATTTTTCCAGAAGAGTGAATGATATCATCCTGCTCTCGCGTAGAAGAATATTTAAAGGTTAGCTTCTGTTTTTCCTCATCCCACGAGAGTGACAAACAGAGGGTGGAATCAGGGAGTATAGGCTCTTGGAATTTGATCACTTCCATACCCTTAAATGCGCTCGGTGTTTTGAGAAGTTCGACAGCAAAATGCAGTGCCCAATCAATTTGAGTGACACCGGGTAGTATAGGAAAATTATTGAAATGGCCTGAGAAATCCAATATATCAGCATCCGCTTGGAATACTATAGATGCAGTTGGGTAGATTGTTTCTGTGCTTAATATCGTCGGTTTTCTTTTTGCCATAATCTTATTTGAAACTACTGTCTATATGATTGAATGTAAATATAAATTAAATGTAAAAAGTGGCTAAGGTGCTTAATCAAAAAGCGTTTCGATTTGAGCAACGAGCCTTTTTCCTTGGCTATTTAAAGGGATTTCATCCAGAACCCTAAACTTTTTTGGTAGTGATACTGGCTCTAGCCATTGGCGTAATTCAGAGCGCAGTAAGATCCAAAACTTACCTTTTCCGATCTCTGTAATCTTTTCAACACCACTCTCTGAAAGAACAATGACAGAGGCTAGCGTTAAGCGCGAACTTGCTTGTATTGGTATAACAGCACTCTCTTCGATCCAAGGCAATTGTTCAAGGCGTTTTTCAACTTCCACCAGCGAGACTCGTTTTTCTTCAATCTTCACTATGCGGTCTGCGCGTCCCTTAAGGTGAAATCTAGTGTGATCGAGCATCTCACATTGGTCAGCGGTTTGATACCAACAAGAAGGGTCGATGTAAGGAGACTTTAGCTTCAAACAACCTTCAGGGTTAAGTTCTGCAAGAATTTCAGGAAAGAGCTGCCACGCTTGTTCTTGCGAGGAAGGAGCTTGCTGGCGAAAAGCAATACCACCTGTTTCGGTGCTTCCGAAGACTTCCCATGGAAAGCTACCTAGTCGCTGTTTAGAGATATGCGCTGCGTTAGAGGGCAGCGGCCCTCCAGATGAGAATACAGCTCGACAGACGGTTGAGCCTTGTTCATCGAGTCGTTTTATTAATGCGGGGCTAGAGACCAATACTGAATCAGCTTTGCAGTGGCTTATTACTTGTTCTGGATACTCCAGGTTGATGTTATTGAAGGCGCGCCCTGCACAAAGCGGCCATAACACTCTAAATAACAAACCATAAATATGTTGGTGAGAGACGGTACTTTCTATTGTGGCGTTCGCTAATTGCGCTCCCCACTGGTTCTCAAGTACGTTAACTTCGGTATCTAATTGCAACAGTGTTTTGTGGATAGGTTTAGGCTGTCCACTTGAGCCAGATGTGAAGAGTACTACGTTAACTTGGTTTAACTGTAATGTGTCAAAATGGGACGGATTGTGATTGCTTTCTTGCCCGGCACTCTTTTCGATTTCACAGCTAGGGACAGTTAGAGCAAGCTGTTGGATTGTGTTTGAGGCTGTAATCGTAGAGTCACAAAGAAGTACGTCATATTGAGAAGAGAGTTCAGCTAAAGCGCAAGGCTGATAGTTACCCGGTAAAATGATGGTTTTCTTTGCATAACACAGAGCAATAAAGCCAACGGTAAATCGATAGGTATCGAGTGTACAAAGTGCAATGTTTTGAGCACCAACCGTTTGAAGAGCCTTAGTAAGGTGAGTGACATCTTGTTTGAACTGAGACCAAGCCCAGAGGCGTTCACCAGAAAACGCGACCGTTTGATCATCATTTCTGTTGGTATTCATGAGTTGGCTTAGAGAACAAAAAAACTTACTTTCAATCATGGTATATCGTAAATCCCTTTAGCAATGGGCGTCATCATTTTGTTTGATGTTCTGCTCTTTTTCTAACCCAAACTCTTATTACCCATTCGGCAGCAAATAATACACCGATGCATAGGTAGCTGATAAACCCGTTGTAAAGGGTCCAAACCTCAAGACTTTGAAAGCAAGTGTACAGTGCAATCGAGCCATTGAGAATAAAGAAACCACACCATACTTTGGTCACTTTTCGAGTATAAATAATACCACGCAAAGGAAGATCGGGTTCTTGCAGTCTTGCAAGGCGTTCAATAATAGTCTGTGGCTGTCTTAGGCTTTGAAAGAATAGGGTGAACATACAAGCATTCACAATAACAGGATAAAAAGTTAGCCAGCCATATTGTTTAAAAAGCAACCCAAACATTGTCAAACAAACGCCTGTAATTCCGGTGATCCAGGCAAGTTGTTTGAGTTCTTTAAGCTTTGCTTTACTGGCAGACACAATTCTTATTGCAAAAAGTGCAATAAGAATTAGGCCAATTATCTGAATACCAAATTGTTCAATACCGAAATAGACGGCGAAAGGGTAGGCAAGCAGCGTAATTGCAGACAAAGCTGTCAGCAATTTTCCCATTAGTTATCTTTTAATAACTCAGTAACGGATTCAACAATATCATTAACCGTTCGTACGGCTTTAAACTCGTCAGGTTTAATTTTTTTGCCAGTTAAATTTTGTAGGTGGACAACAAGATCAACGGCATCAATACTATCAAGGTCGAGGTCTTGATAAAGATGAGCCTCTGGTTGGATATCTGCTTCATCAATTTCAAAAAGTTCAACCAGTGCACTTTTTACTTGTTCAAAAACTTGTTCTTGGTTTACATCTGTCATAACTGTATCTGTTTACTATTGGTTTGTTTGAGAAGAGATGAAGTCAGCCAAATTAGCGACCGAAGAAAAGTACTGTCGAGTATTTGAATCATCAGCATCAATAACAAAATTATACTTTTTCTTAATGGCTAGACCAAGCTCCAATGCGTCAATGGAATCTAGCCCCAGACCGTCACCAAACAGAGGTGCGTCAGTTTCAATATCATCGATTGAAATATCTTCAAGATTTAGCGCATCGATAATGAGCTGTTTGATTTCGTTTTGTAGTACTTCCATTTGCACCTACTTAAATTTATGTGTTCTCGGGAAAAATAGCGCTGGCTAAATATTGATTTAATTTTCTTGCAGCCAAGGTTGCATTATTAGTTTGCTCTATAAAAGGGGCAACCTCAACTTTGTCTTTTACTTCCACATGAAAAAATGGCTTTGTCTTGGGTACTTGGTACCATTTCTTCTCTTTGGTTAGAAAGCTCGGCGTGACCGTTATATGTATGATACGCATATCTCGCTTGGTGCGCACGGCTATTTGTGCTGCTCCGCGCTGTAACTTAGTTCTTTGATTTGATCGGGTTCGAGTCCCTTCAGGAAAGACAAGTAACACATTTCCTTGGTCAAATCGTCGCTCACACTGCTCAAGTAAATCATCAGGTGCTTCGTTGGGAATATAACCAGCGGCTTTAACAATATGTTTCATAAACATATTCGACCATATTGCCGACTTAACTAAGCAATCACACTGTTTTAATTGTGACCCAATTAATACGTAATCAATGAGGCTGGGGTGATTGGCGATGATGAGACAGTTTCGATCGTCAATGAGCTTTTCAGCTCCCGTGATTTGATAATCAATCGCCCCGGTAAATTTCATGAGTCGACAAAACAGATGAAAACTTTGCTGAATAAGGTGTTGAACGTGTTGCTGCCGTGTTGTTTTACCTCGATTCAAAACATGTATGAGTGGAATTAAAACAAAACTAAGGACTAAGCCGCCTATACCAAAAACTGAAAAGCAAAACCCAGTGGCGAATACTCGCCAATATTGGTTGAATTTTATATACAACGCGTCCATTTCCATCCTTGTAAATCACCGTTTAGTTGCCACTCCTTGTGGTTTAGAAGATAGTGCTGTAAAAAATCTAACCCTTGTGGCAATCGGCTTTTTAGCACAGTTGAACGGTTTAAATTGTGTGAGGGTGAAGTTTTAATGGAAAACTCGTGACCTTTAGATAGGATCAATCCAAGGCTGTAGCCATTATATTGCTGGTTTTCATACTGTTCATAGATCTCTGGTACAGGCTCATCGAAGTCGATTAACAGCACTTTATGCGTAGGGTGTTGCGTCAGGTAAAGCCAAGCATCGACAATAGCGCTTTGAAAAGTGTTTACTCCAGCAGCAATAGAGGTCGCTGGCAACGGTTTTTTAGCGGCAATAGTCGCTAAGCCAGCCGCGGTATTATGAACCGATTGGGAAAATGCCATTGGAGAAGCCTCTTCACCTTGCACGATATCTTTGATCAGTGCTGCACTTCGTTGCAGCTCACCATGGCGGCTAGCAAAGACAAGATAATCAACATTATGTTTGTTAAGCAGTTGTAGGGCGGTTTGCAGTGCAAGTTTGCTTAAACTACTCATACGTCGACGCATCATAGGTGGAATATGGCTGACTTCGACTTTACCTTCCTGCGGCCATTGATTATCGTTAGCCCACTGTTGCCATTGTTCAGGCAAATGTATGCCTGCCGACTGTGCAAGATAATCGACGATTTCAAAAGAGGCTATTTGTGTTTGATTTGACATAAGATATTGATTTGTTTTCTTACTGGCTAAATACTAGGGGGTCACAGTAATTCGTGAATACCAAAGCATATGTTAAAGACAAGGAGAGGTTATGAAAACCTTTAAAATTGCGATTTCTCTATTTTTGACGCTTCTTTTAGTAGGATGTGGTCGAGTTCAACCTATTATGAACGTTGAGGATACACCGGTTGCCTATGAGTTAAATAAGCAGCAAGTGAAATCAGCTATTTTAGAAGCGGCAATGAATCGTGGTTGGGTTATCAATGAAGTGGCTAGCGCAAAGCTAACGGCAACGGTTAACGTTCGCACACATTCTGCAACGATTGAGATCCCGTATAGCAACAAGTATTACTCAATTCATTATGTTGAATCTAAAAACCTAAAGGCAAGTGATGGCAGTATACATCGCAATTACAACCGTTGGATTAACAACTTAAATGTAGATATTCAGAAAAAACTGTCTCTATTAGCCGCATCTCAATAATCACTTAATCAATTAGGTTTACCCGTGTTGAATCAAAATATCGACCCATATAATGCTCTTGAAGCAAAAACAGAAGCGCAAAAGTTAGCGTTTGCTCCTATCGTATTCCAAACGGCGCGTACTCTACGCGATCTAGGTATTCTTACTGCAATTGATGACGCTGGCAATGAAGGGCTGAGTGCTGATCAAATCGCACAGAAAACAGGTGTTTCAGAATATGGTGTGAAAGTGCTACTTGATATGGCGATCAGCGCGCATATCGTATTGTGGGATAACACTAACTATTCATTAGCAAACCTTGGTTTTTTCCTGCTTCACGATGGAATGACTAACGCCAATTTAGATTTCACTGCTGATGTATGTTATGCCGCTATGATGCACCTAACAGAGTCTATTGAAGAGGGAAAACCTGCGGGACTCAAAGAGCTTGGTGATTGGGAAACCATTTATCAAGGCCTCTCTCGATTGCCGGAAAAAGCGAAAGAGAGCTGGTTTAAGTTTGACCACTTTTATTCAGATCGCTCGTTCCCAGTTCTGCTTCAAAAAGTCTTCGCTTCAAAACCTAAACGTATCGTTGATATTGGCGGTAATACAGGTAAATGGGCGATGCAGTGTTGTCAGCATGATGAGAAGGTAGAAGTCACGATCGTGGATTTACCTCAACAGTTAGAGATGGCAATGAAAAATGCCAAGGAACATGGCTTTGAGCAGCGTGTGACACCTTATCCTGCTAACATGTTGGATAAACAGCAGAGCTTACCTGAAAGTGCAGATGTTTGGTGGATGAGTCAGTTTTTAGACTGCTTCTCACCAATGGAAATTCTAAGCATTTTAAAACGTGTTAAAGCACAGCTTAAGCCAGACTCAACAGTGTACATATTAGAGTTGTTCTGGGATGCACAAAAATATGATGCGGCAGCTTTTAGCTTGAACGCTACATCGCTCTATTTTACCTGTCTTGCGAATGGTAACAGCCGTTTTTATCGTAGTGAGGATTTCTTGGAAATAGTGGAAGAGGCTGATTTAGAAGTTGTCGAGCGCACAGACAATATTGGCTTAGGCCATACGCTGCTGCAACTTAAAGCCAAGTCCTAATCTGAGAGTATCATCATGGAAAGAGAATCTGCTCAAGTCGTTATCGTTGGAGCAGGGCCTTCGGGCTCTGTCGCTTCAGCGTTATTAAATCAGCAGGGCATTAATGTAGTAGTGATTGAAAAGGCAACTTTTCCTCGTTTTTCGATAGGTGAAAGCCTACTGCCTGCTTGTATGGAAATCATTGAGAAAGCGGGAATGAAACCCGCCGTGGAAGCGGCTCAATTTCAATTTAAAGATGGCGCGGCGTTTCGTTGTGGCGGTCGTTACACAGAGTTTGACTTTCAAGATAAATTTACGGATGGCCCATGCACTACTTTCCAAGTTCAGCGTGGTAGTTTTGATAAGATTCTGGCCGATTGCGCACAAAAGCTAGGTGTCGAAATTCGATATCAACACGAATTGGAGAGTATCGAATTCAAATCGAATCACTCGATTCTAAGTGTTGTTACTGCTGCTGGTCACCGTTATCAAATGGAAGCGCAATATGTTTTGGATGCGAGTGGTTTCGGGCGGGTCTTACCTAAGCTATTGGACTTAGAAACACCATCGTGTTTACCACCAAGAAAAGCTCTCTTTACTCACCTTGTTGATAACATCGATACTCACCAACATAACCACTACGATCGAAACAAGATTTTGGTTTCTGTTCACCCCAAAAATCCCGATGTCTGGTACTGGCTGATTCCATTTTCAAATGGTATCAGTTCTTTTGGCATTGTTGGTGAACCAGCGTTTTTTGATGATTACTCTCAAGAGGGAGTCGAAGCGATTCAACAGCTGGTTAAGGAAGAACCGTTGTTGTCGTCACTTTTAAGTCAGGCAGACTACCCTAACCCGGCAGGGGAGCTTGGGGGGTATTCCGCTAATGTAAAACATCTGGCCACGGATCATTATGCGCTGCTCGGAAACGCTGGGGAGTTTCTAGATCCTGTGTTTTCTTCTGGTGTCACTATCGCGATGAAATCGGCTGAATTTGCCAGTGAGTGTGTGGCGCGTCAGCTGAAGGGTGAAAAAGTAGACTGGAATGATGAGTACGCAACACCATTGATGATCGGTGTGGATGCGTTTCGCACCTATGTCGAAGGTTGGTATGACGGTTCACTGCAAGATGTGATTTTTCATCAGGATCCGAATGCACGAATTAAGCAAATGATCTGCTCTATTCTTGCTGGGTATGCTTGGGATGACAGTAATCCATATGTAAAGGATTCTAAGCGTCGTTTGAGCAGCTTAGCGGAGTTTATTCGTCAAGAGGCTTGATTACTTAGTGCTTCAACGATTAAAGGGACTCTGATTTTATCAGGGTCCTTTTTATTGGCTTGTATCTTTGTTATCGATATTTAGGTTGATGAGTGAAGATTCGGAATGATTGATATTGGGATGAGTGGAATTTTGATATTGAACGATTTCAGTGCGTAACCCTTGAAATGTCTTTAAGGCGCTATTGATCGCCAGTTTATTCACTAGCCAATCTGGTAATATTCCAGAGGGGTCAGCAAAAGCAATGTACTCGATATGAGTCATGCCGTTTGTGAGTTTTTCCAGTGTCCAGGTTGCTTCTATGTCAAAAATTCGAATATAACCAGGTTGTTCAGGTAGCATGCTTGGCGCATCGTTGATCTGCAAGACAAACGCTCCTTGGTTAAAATCGTAACGAGAATAGGTAACCATGTCTCGGTCTAACGCTGGCCACGGCGCTTTAAACTGAGTGTACACCACGTTTTCATTTGGACTAATCTGCCGTAGAACTTGGCTTTTCTCTACGTTATTAATCCATCTTGGTACATGTTCAGTGTCCTCCAAAAGTAATAAGAAAGCTGAGTAATTGGTCTCAATGAACATTTGAGCGCGGATTTCAATTAAGCCACCCTCGTGAGGGCGAGTATGCAGTGTAATGGCATCCTCTGTTTTTACAAATTGCCAGTCAACAGTAGGGGCACCATAAGCGAGCGGGGAGAGAAGTAAAAAAGAGGGAAGAAGTAAGGAGAAAAACAGGAATCGCATTGTCATGATTTTCTCCTCTAGATGTATGGAGGTGTACGTTACGAAGTGCGCTTTGTTAGCGGAAGAGCACTTTTTTAAGTGGTGTTTTCTCTAACCCTAGAACGAATAGGCCAGTAAGTAAAACTGAGCCAAGCCAGACTGTTAGATCTCTCGCACCATTTTCTAGCTCATAGAAACCAGCAACGTTAATCATGATAATGATGATAAGCATATGGCTTACATAGACCGAGAGAACACGCTTTGACAGTGCAAAGACAAGAGGTGAATTTCCGAGATTTGGCTTTGATAATAACCAGAAAAAACAGCCCGTAGCCCAAACAGCAGTGCCAAACAGGAAGTCATTGGCGTTAAATAATTGACCTAAAGAGTGTAAGTACCAAGCTTCGCCCATATGAACAAATAGACCCAGAAGTGCAACCATTAGTGATTTTGAGCTACTCCAGTGAATATCCTTCTGACGAATGACAAAACCAATCGCTACCATCAAAGTGGCAAAAAATGGCCCGTTTCGAGTAAAGAATGGCGGCTCTAGTTCTGTAATGGTTTGATAGCTTCCTGCCAACACGCCATAAATGTATAAAATCACAGCGATCGGAATAATCAGTGATGACTGCTTACTTTGAACAAGAAAAGCGATGATGGCTATTGCACTTATCAAGGCTGGAATAAACCATAAATGAACAAGCCCTCCTTCAAGTAAGGAATTAAAAGGAGCACTCATTAAATAGCTCCAGTAGCCGGTTCTTTCTGCAATATAGCCGTGCTCCATAACAACACCAAGATTAAATGGCATTACTAGGCTCAGAATGCTCCAAACTAACCAAACTCTAATCAGTGGCTTTGAGTATGACTTGAGTGTCTCATATGGGGCAGAAGTTAACTTTGGTTGAATGAGATAGCCAGAAATCAGGAAAAACAGTGGAACGGCAAAGCGTGTGGCTTGGTTGAAAATATAGCCAAACCAAGGTTCATCATTATAGTGTAAGTAGCCAAGAAAAAGTTGGCAGTGCATAGAGAGAATAGCCAACATTGCGACGACACGTCCAAGTTCAAAGCTGGCAATTTTATTTGTAGAAGACATAGTAAGTCAGTGTAGAGTGAATGAACTGATAACTTATCAACTAATTAAGCGATGACAAGCTCTTAGATCACTTTGTTGTTGTTTTTGCTATCTACTTTGCTTTTCTTTAGGTGGTCAAGAAATAGTGGCTTTACTATTGCTAGGCCAAATCGTTGTTAGGCTAAATAAGCGCAAGTGAAGAGAGGATAAAAATTCCAGCAGTACAGGTAATCAGTGATAACACTGTGGTCAGTGCAATGATATTGGCGGCAAGAATCGCATTGCCACCCATAGCTCTTGCCATCACATAACTAGCTGCTGCGGTTGGTGCCGCTGTCATTAAGAAAATAAGCCCTAGTTCCAGACCTTCAAAACCAAATGCCAACGCTGCCAGAGTGGCCGTTAAAGGGGCAAGAACCAATTTAAAGCAGGTAGCAAACCAAGTTGGTAACTTATCGTGCTTAAGAGATTGGATATTAAGCGACCCACCAGTGCAAAGTAGAGCAAGTGGCAGAGTCATATTTGCAAAGTACTGCCCTGCATCAATCACCATTTTTGGGATTGGAATAGAGAGTAAGTAGGCGGTAATTCCGAGTAAAATTGAAATAATTAAGGGATTACGGGTAAGGGCTTTCCCTATGACTGACAAGGCTTGTGGGCCAACCCCTTTCTCTGTGGGAGATAAAGCGATAACGGCTTGAACATTATATAGCATCGTTGTTGAAGCGACATAGATGGCCGCTAGTGCAACGCCGGAGTCGCCATAGATATTCGCAACATACGCCAAACCAATAATGGCGGTGTTCGCCCTAAACCCCCCTTGAATGATCACGCCTTGATCTTTTGGATCGCGAAATGCTTTTTTTGTGGTCACCGTGGTGAAAATAAAAAACAGCACATTAATAATAAACCCAAAAACAACGAGGCGACCACTGGTCGAAAAGTCATGTTCAGACTGAACGATGCTAAGAAATAGCATTGTAGGTAAGGTCACTTGAAAGACGAGTTTTGAGGCGACATCGATGAAATTTTCATTGATGAGCTCAATGCGTCTAAGGAACACACCAAGAAATAGCATTAAGCAAATAGGGCCTGTTATCGATGCCGAAAAGGCAAGCTGCTCGAGTAGTGTGTTCATAGTTGACCTTGATAATATTCTTTTCCCATTGTGCCTAGATTGTTAAACGATTAAAATTTAATTTGCAAAAAAGTACGAACGTGCTAAATATAAACAGGTAATGCATTGTGGTGGTGAATATGAGCAAAGGAAGAGTTACTAAAGAGCATATTTTGAGTACGGCATTTGATTTAGCGAGCGTCAACGGGTTAGAAAGTTTGACCATTGGAGCGCTAGCAAAAGAGTGCGGTATGTCAAAAAGTGGTCTATTTGCTCATTTTAACTCGAAGGACAATCTTCAAGTTTGTGTTCTTGAATACGCTAACCTGACCTTCACACAGCGTGTTATTGCTCCAGCTAGAGCACAAACAGACATTAGTATTGAAAAAAAACTGACGGCTTTAATGGATAACTGGTTGAACTGGAACCATTCATTTCAAGGCAGTTGTATGTTTTTGGATGCTTGGAAAGATACACCAGCAACACCAAGCGAAACTCAGGTTGCACTGAAGAAAACGATTTCGACTTGGATAAATTATTTACAGATCCAAATTGAGAAAGGAGTTGAAACTAAGGAGTTTCATCAGGATCTTCAGCCGAGTCAGGCGGTATTTGAACTGTATGGACTCTACTTGAGTGCTCACCTTTTCTATTCAATTCGTGGTGAAGAGGCAAGTTATCAGCACTTTTGGTGTGGGGTTCGAAGACTACTGTCTCAGTGGAAAGCGTAACAAGCTATTTATTTTCAATAATTTAATTTATTACATTCTAAAAAAGCACGGTCGTTCTTTAATGGCAGTGTAAAGGAGTTAACATGAGTGACAAGATCTATTTCAATACATCAGCAAAGTTTAGTGTTAAACGCAGTTTGCTGAATTTGACTACCCGTCTACATCACACGGTAGCCCCAAAACACGCTAAAAAAACCGCAAGAAAGCTACTGTTGACTCCTGTGAGAAGTAAACCTAAAAATACTGAACCTGAAGGGTTGGTTAAAGGAAAAGTAGACTGGCCTGGTGGCGAGCTAAAAACCTACACCCTTGGCTGTGGTCCAATATGGGTGCTCAGTCATGGTTGGTCAGGAACGGCGAGTCAGTTTTTTCCTTTAATGGAACATATTGCCGGTCGAGGGTACACGGCATTGGCATACGACCATCCTGCACATGGTAACAGCGACGGTGCCTATGGTCATATCCCTGCTTTTGTACGGGGATTAGAAGCTATCCTAGACAGTTTTGACGAAGAATTGGCTGGCCTTATTGCTCATAGTATGGGGACGGCATCGTCACTAGAGTGCCGCCATCGAAAGGTTCAACAGTGTCCGATGATTTTAATTGCTCCGGTGTTGGACTACCTAGATAACTTATTTGGTAGCGTGGCTCGCTCTGGGTACTCCATGCGTTTATTTGAAGAAGTCGTCTCTGAAATTGAAGATCAATACCACTACCCGCTTCAATCGATTGATCCTTTTAAAAAATTAGGTTTGCGCGAATCGAAAACAATCATTGTTCATGATGAAAAAGACAAGTTTGCCGACTTCTCTGTATCTGTACGAGCGGATACTGAATATAAAAATGTCACATTACGCGCGACGAAAGGGCAAGGTCATGGAAGGGTAATGACGAGCCAGGAAGTCTTAGATAGTTTTGACAGTTTAATGAAGTAAATTACAGTTCTATCGGTTAAATAGGCAAGAATAGTGATGGTGAATTTATTTTAATTCTCTAATTATTTCAGCGTGTTAATCATAAAAACCTTTCTTATGATGTGGTTAACAACTTAACCAAATAAATCATATAAAACGTTATTTGTATGTAAGCATATTGTTGTCGCACGCCCTTTAAGGAATGATAACAATGAATAGAAATGACAGTATGCCACTCCCTTCCAACACTAGGGAGTGGTTTTTAAATCGCAATAGCCTCATCATAATTTCAAATATCGTTTTGTGCCTCTTTATGTACAAAACATTGCCGTTTGATCCGCAGGTCGTATTGGGCCTGAGCATGCTGTCGTTTATCGCAATACTGTGGTTAACAGAAGCTCTGCATGTCACGGTGACGGCTATCCTTGTTCCAATTCTCGCCGTGTTATTTGGTGTGTTTGATACACAAACCGCACTGAATAACTTTTCTAATTCGATCATTTTTCTATTTCTAGGTGGGTTTGCACTAGCTGCGGCTATGCATACTCAAGGACTTGATAAAGTGATTGCTGATAAGGTGCTGATTTTAGCGAAAGGCCGAATGAGCGTTGCGGTATTCATGTTGTTTGGCGTTACTGCAGGTTTATCTATGTGGATAAGCAATACGGCAACGGCGGCTATGATGCTTCCTTTAGTGCTTGGTGTTTTGAGTAAGGTAAACTCTGAATCTGGGCACAAAACGTATGTGTTTGTGCTGCTCGGTATTGCGTACAGCGCCAGTGTTGGTGGCATCGCTACCATCGTTGGAAGCCCGCCAAATGCAATAGCGGCGGTAGAGGTAGGCTTGTCATTTACAGAGTGGATGAAGTTTGGTGTCCCTGCGGCGATGATTCTATTGCCTGTGGCTATTTTGGTTCTTTACTTGGTGATAAAGCCCGATTTAAAAGGTGATTTCGAATTGAACCACAATCCGATTGAATGGGATAAAGGTAAGGTCGTCACATTAGCCATTTTTTCCGCAACGGTACTTTTATGGATATTTAGCAAGCCGATTAATGCCATGATTGGGGGATACGCTAAGTTTGATACCATTGTTGCCCTAGGGGCCATTGTAATGGTGAACTTTGCTCGAGTCGTCCACTGGAAAGATATTGAAAAAACCGCTGATTGGGGTGTTTTACTCTTGTTTGGTGGTGGTATTTGTTTAAGTAACGTTCTTCGCGCTACCGGTACCAGTGTGTTTCTGGCTAATGAACTCAGTGGGTTGATTTCTTCACTTGGTATCGTTGTTATCATTTTGGTTGTGGCGGCATTTGTGGTCTTTCTTACTGAGTTTGCGAGTAATACAGCAAGTGCAGCGTTACTGATCCCAGTCTTTGCCACCGTGGCTGAGGCGTTTGGTATGTCGCCAGTTATTCTTTCTGTGCTGATTGCTGTCGCGGCTTCTTGTGCCTTTATGTTACCTGTCGCGACGCCACCTAATGCGATTGTATTTGGTTCGGGTCATATTAAGCAAAACGAGATGATGCGTGTCGGCATAATACTCAATATTGCCTGCATCGCAGCGCTAACCTTAATAGCCATGCTGTTTTGGGCCTAGCGAGTAAAGTGTTGATTATTAGCTCGCCGAATCTAAATAAGAGGAAGCGAAGTAAACGGAAACAAAAGAAAACCCGATAAAACAAAAAGGATGCCAATTGGCATCCTTTCTTATTAGGTATACGAGTAATTAAACGTCGTAAGTTGTCGAAGCAGTATCACCGCCTGTACCAGTCCAGTTTGTGTGGAAGAACTCACCACGTGGACGGTCAGTGCGCTCATAAGTGTGAGCACCGAAGTAGTCACGCTGAGCTTGTAGAAGGTTAGCAGGCAGACGAGCCGTAGTGTAACCGTCTAGGAACGATAGTGCAGAAATAGTACATGGCATTGGAATACCAGACTCTAGCGACTTCGCTGAAACCTTACGCCACGCCGCTAGGCTGCTTTGTAGGATGTTCTTGAAGTATTCATCAGAACCTAGGAATGCAATCTCTGGGTTCGCTTCGTATGCATCACGGATGTTGCCTAGGAAAGCAGAACGGATGATACAACCACCACGCCACATTAGAGCAACGTTACCGTAGTTAAGATCCCAACCATTTTCGTTCGACGCTTCACGCATTAGCATGAAACCTTGAGCGTAAGAGATGATCTTAGAAGCCAGTAGCGCTTGACGAAGTGCGTCAACCCACTCTTGCTTATCACCCTCAACAGGAGTCACTGTTTTCTCGAACAGAGCTTCAGCTTCAACACGTTGGTCTTTAAGTGCAGACAGGCAACGAGAGAATACAGACTCAGAGATTAGAGTTAGTGGGATACCTAGGTCTAGTGCGTTAATACCTGTCCACTTACCAGTCCCTTTTTGGCCTGCAGTGTCTAGGATTTTCTCAACAAGTGCTTCACCGTCTTCATCTTTGTAGCCAAGGATGTCCGCAGTGATTTCAACTAAGTAGCTGTCTAGCTCAGTCTTGTTCCAATCAGCGAATACTGCTTGCATTTCGTCAGCAGACATACCTAGGCCATCTTTCATGAACTGGTATGCTTCAGTGATTAGCTGCATGTCACCGTATTCGATGCCGTTGTGTACCATCTTAACGAAGTGACCAGCACCGTCGTTACCAACCCAGTCACAACAAGGCTCACCAGCGTCAGTTTTTGCAGAAATACCTTGGAAGATTGGCTTAACCGCTTCCCAAGCTTCAGCCGCGCCGCCTGGCATGATTGAAGGACCGAAACGAGCACCTTCTTCACCACCAGATACACCAGTACCGATGAAGTGGATGCCTTTCTCACGACAATGCGCTACACGACGGTTAGTGTCTGGGTAGTTAGTGTTACCACCATCAATGATGATGTCGCCTTCGTCTAGAAGTGGGATTAGGTTTTCGATGAACGTGTCTACAACGTCACCAGCACGAACCATAAGCATCACTTTACGTGGCGCTTCTAGCTTCTCAACTAACTCTTCTAGAGAGTAAGCACCAACAATGTTAGTACCTTTAGCTGGGCCTTCTAGGAACTCGTCTACTTTTGCTGCAGTACGGTTGTGAGCAACAACTTTAAAGCCATTGTCGTTCATGTTTAGGATAAGGTTTTGGCCCATTACTGCTAAGCCAATTACGCCGATATCACCTTTCATTTTTTATTCTCCTTACTGCTTCGCGATTAAGCGATAGCACTTGCTGCATTTGAATCTAGGAACCACTCTGTTTCGCCAGTTTTTGACTGAATTTTCGCTGCCGGATAAGGCAACTCTGAAGCAGGGGTTGTGTGAATTTCTTTTACGATCTCAACTTTACCTGCGCCAAGCACTAGGTAGCTGATTCGTTTCGCGGCTTCTAAAACTTTCGCTGTTTTAGAGACGCGAATTTGACCAGACTCAGGATGAGAAGCCAAAACAGATAGGTTCTCATCTTGGTAGTCTGTCACATTTGGGAACAGTGATGCTGTGTGGCCATCTGCGCCTACACCTAACAAGATCCAATCGAAAACAGGCGTGCCATCTTCAGTTGGGATAACGTCAGCCATCTCTTTAGCAAAACGCTCTGCTTCAACTTTAGGCTCGTCTTCACCACGAATACGGTGAATGTTTTCAGCTGGTAAGTTAACTTGGCTGAAAAGAAGCGTATTTGCTTCCCCATAGTTGCTTTCTGCATCGTTAGGTGCAACACAACGCTCGTCGCCCCACCAGAAGTGAAGGTTGTTCCATTGAATACCTTCCGCATAAGGTGCCGCTGCTAATAGCTTGAACAGCATCTTAGGCGTACTACCACCAGAAAGAGAAATATGAACTGGCGAACCAAGTTCACTATACGCTTTCATTTCATTGGCTAGGTTTTCTACAACTAGCTCAGGTGTTGCAAAGATCTTATGGTTGATCATAATTCGCAATAATCCGTGTCAGTTAAGTTTTTACATGGGAAGCGCCAAGAGCGATTGTCTCTTTGAAGAAGATCGTGCGCCTCTTGAGGGCCCCAAGTTCCGCAAGCGTAACCAAAGAGTGCTTGAGGATCTTGTTTGAAGTCTAAAATTGGTTGAACGTATTTCCAACACGCCTCTACGGCATCGGTACGTGCGAACAATGTCGCATCGCCATTTAATGCATCAAGAAGAAGACGCTCGTAAGCCGTTAGCATTTGAGTCTCAGGCAGATCAGAGTAAGAGAAGTTCATCTTCACTTCTTTGGCATTAAAGCCCGCGCCTGGCTCTTTTAGCCCGAAGCTCATCTGAATACCTTCATCCGGTTGAATACGGATAATCAGCTTATTCTCAGGTGCATTTTGACCGAAGACAGGATGCGGCGTGTTCTTATAGTGGATAACGATTTCGGTGACACGTGTTGGTAATCGTTTGCCTGTACGAACGTAAAAAGGAACACCATTCCAACGCCAGTTGTTGATGTATGCTTTCAAACCGATGTAAGTCTCGGTACGAGAGTCATCCGCTACACCTGGCTCTTCACGGTAGCCTAGCAGGTGTGAACCACGAACGTCTGAAGCGGTGTATTGACCTAATACTAGGTTGTTACGCAAATCATCTTCTTCAAGTGGTTTTAAACACTGAAGCACTTTAACCACTTCATCACGAATAGAGTCCGCATTGATCTGTGCCGGTGGTTCCATACCTACCATTGCTAGTACTTGTAGCAGGTGGTTTTGGAACATATCTCGAACAGCACCTGAGCCATCGTAGTATCCGCCGCGCTCTTCAACCCCTAAGAATTCTGAACCTGTGATTTCAACGTAATCAATAAAATTACGGTTCCATAAAGGTTCAAACATGGCGTTGGAGAAACGAAGAACCAGTAGATTCTGAACGGTCTCTTTACCTAAGTAGTGATCAATTCGGTAAATTTGGTGTTCTTGGAAGTGATTATGTATTTCTGTATCGAGATTTTGCGCTGACTCTAGATCATAGCCAAATGGCTTTTCAATGATCAAACGTCGCCAACCATTAGACTCATCATTCAAGCCATGAGCTGCTAGATTTGCTGGAATAACACCGTATAAGCTTGGCGGTGTTGCAAGATAAAACAGGGTGTTGTGGTTCTCAAATTGATACTCTTTTTCTAGAGAATCAAGTCGAGTCGCTAAGCGAGCGTAATCATCAACATCCGAGGTATTAATGGCTTGATAGTGAAGCTTCTCGATAAATGCATTGAGTACTTCAGGTTCGGTTTTTTCCATTTCCTGAAGTGAATGCTTTAGCTTTGAACGATATGACTCGTCGCTATAATCCGTTCTGCTCACCCCTAGAATCGCAAAAGATTCTGGAAGCTGATTATTTGCATAAAGGTGGTATAAAGCAGGTATCAGCTTACGATAGGTAAGGTCACCAGAAGCACCAAAAATGACAATGCTGCTGTTTTCAGGTATTACCATCATCTTTCCTTTAAGAATTAAGGCGTAAATATGGGCGCACAATACCAGTATCGCATTCTAATTGATATTAGGATTTTCCTATTGTTCTCATCGTTAAAAGTGATTGATTTAAGCGAGTAATGTAAGTTGTTCTTTCTCCAATAAAAATCAACACTAATTCAGAGCAAAATGATTTTGATCAAATTCGCCAGATTTCACGTACCTTATTGATTTCGATGAATTCCATACACCGCATGGTCTAAAATTTGATCGCCGATTTTTTCTTGATTGGTGATAGTTCCTTCCAGTGTCATACCGACTCTTTTAGCGACCGCTCGACTTGTTCGGTTTTCGGTCGCCGCTGATAGCTGTACTTTTTCCATGTCTAGCTCTTCAAAAGCGATCGAAATGAGCTTTTCTACAACCCGAGTGATGATCCCTTTTCCTTGTTCTTGCTTTGAAAGCCAATAACCGATTTCTACCTTTTTTAGGCAGTGATCAATGCTATTAAAACTGCAATTTCCAACAATCTTATCGTTATAGATAATTGCGCAAGTCATTGACTTTCCGTCTGCGTAGTCATGAAGTGATCGTTGTATAAACAGGCGAAAATCTTGCTCTGTTTGGCAGTACGCTGGCCAAACAAGCCATTGGGATAAATAGTCGACTTGTTCACACACTAATTCGGCATAGTGAGCAGCAAAAGATTCTTGAACTAAAGCAAGTTTGATCTCGTCATCAACAGCGTAGTTAAACATGATGTATCTACCATTTTAAACAATGAAAGCATGACGCTAGCAAAGTCTCAAATGGGTGGCTATATGCATCTATCTAAATTGAGAGGGTGGGGGAAGTGGATTACATTGGGATCGGATCAGGGTTCTAAAATATTGAGCGCTCAGATTTAGTGGTGACACTGAGCGCCTATTTATATATTACTGGTTAATGTGCGCTTTGAAGCGAGCTTTTGTTTCAGCATCCGCTTTGTCATACCAGAAGTGAAGCATCTCTTCGGCAGTCGCTGAAGACGCCGATGTTTCAGGAAGTTGTGCTGGCACTGGCTCTGGTAATGTCGCAGGGAGCACCGCAGCCGCCCCTGCCGCGATCGCTGCTATTCCGCCTGCTCGGTTGTAATCTTCAACTTCGCGTTGATAGTCACGACCAATCTGCATGCCATCTTTCATCAGTTTGTCTTGCTTTACTTCGATAGCTTGATCTGAAGAATCTACTAAAGCCCAATCTAGGTCTTTAATCTGTGCTTGCGCTTCTCTTTCGTTACGGAAACGAGGAAGTGAGAACGTCAGCTCTTTATCTTGCGCTGTGAATGTCGCAATGATGGTATCGCCTTCAATAGAAACTCTATCGTTACTCTTGTCAAAATAGACGTTATGACGAAATGCAATTTGGTTTTCACCATTGGGTAGCGTGAGTGTTTTATTAGACGAGAAAAAGCCACCAGAAAGCTCAGGCTTCTCACCATTGGCGATATAGAGATCGATATTGTCTGGAATTTGAACCGTAACATCAGCAAAGGCAGCTTGGCTAACGAGTAGAGCGCAAGTACAGGAAAACGTTTTTAGTAATTTCATTAGTTATATCCTAAACATGAGGCTTGAAAATGACTCACAAGAGATTGCCTAGTATGGGGACTAAAGGCAATAGGAGTATGTGAGAAGAATGAAAATTTAATTTGAATTTCACATAGGGAGCGTCGCGCCTATATTTAATCTCGATGTGTTAGCTTGCTAATAATTTGGCGTATAAATATTAGAGTGCAATGTATTTGTGCTGGATATCACAGATGATGGATTGATTACTGCGCTATAGTTTAACTATCACACGCAAGCATGGAGGTAGCGCTATGAGTCATTATAATCAGTTTGATAGCAAGTTAGTGTTGTCACCTTGGTATAACCTTGATTACTGCTTGTCTCTTCTTAACAAACAAAACCGTTAATTCCTTTCTATTGGTGCAAAGCACCTATTTGTCTCGTTTAGCAATTTAGTTTAAGGCAGCGTTGCCCGCTTTTGGCTACCTGTTTTACTACGTGAAATAGAAAGGAAATAAGTATGAAACGTATTCCAGAACCATTCCGTATCAAGATGGTTGAACCCATCAAAATGACTACTTATGAAGATCGAAAAATCGCACTGAATGAAGCAGGGCTCAACCCTTTTCTGCTACGCAGTGATGATGTCTATATCGATTTATTGACCGATTCGGGTACCGGTGCGATGAGTGATCACCAGTGGGCGGGTTTAATGATGGGCGATGAATCGTATGCGGGCAGTCGTAACTACTATCATTTGTGTGATGCCGTTGAGCATTTTTTCCGTTACAAACTCACGGTTCCCGCCCATCAAGGTCGAGGTGCAGAGCAGATTCTGTTTCCAGCTTTGATCGAAAGAATGCGCCATGTTAGAGGTGGAGATAATCCAGTTTTTATTTCGAACTATCACTTTGATACAACCGCTGGGCACATTGAGCTTAACGGCGGTAAAGCAATCAATGTATTAACCAGTGAAGCGTTTGATACAACGACGACTTACGACTGGAAGGGGAATTTCGATCTCGTTAAATTGGAGAGTACCATTGCAGAGTATGGGGCCAAAAATATCTGCGCCATAATTACAACGGTCACTTGTAATAGTTCGGGTGGGCAGCCTGTCTCGATGGAGAACATGCGTGCTGTTTATGAAATAGCGAAGGAAAATGATATTCCGGTTGTGATTGATTCCGCGCGTTACTGCGAGAATGCTTATTTCATTAAGCAGAGAGAGTCGGGGTATCAAGAGAGTACTATCTTAGCGATCATTCGCGAGATGTACCAATATGGTGACATGTTAACGATGTCAGCGAAAAAAGATCCCTTAGTTAATATTGGTGGTCTGTGCTGTATACGAGACCACGAAGAGCTTTTTCAAGCGGTACGAACTCGATGTGTTCCAATGGAAGGCTTCGTCACCTATGGCGGAATGGCGGGTCGAGATATGGAAGCGTTAGCTCGGGGTCTGTATGAGGGAGCTGATGAAGATTATCTTCATTATCGAATTAGTCAGGTAGCCTATTTAGGTGAACGATTAAAAGAAGCAGGTATTCCGATTCAAGACCCAACGGGTGGGCATGCGGTATTTGTGGATGCGGCAAAGATTTTGCCACATATCCCACCTGAGCAGTTTCCTGCACAAGTTCTGTGTAATGCTTTGTACCTTGAAGCAGGAATAAGAGCGGTAGAGATAGGCTCGTTGTTACTTGGGCGTGATCCTAACACTGGTGAACAGAAAGAATCGGAGCTTGAATTGATGAGGTTAACGATCCCGAGGCGGGTCTATACCAATGATCATATGGATTATATCGCCGATGCGATCATTGAACTTGCAAAAAATGCCGCTCAGTTAAAAGGGTTAGTGTTTGAATATGAACCCCCAGTGCTTAGGCACTTTACTGCTAAGTTTCAATCTCTCTAATTTCCCCTTCAATTAACGGTTTCAACTAACATTCATTATTTAGTGAGTGAATAAAGTTGAAGTGATAGCTCTTGTGAATGGTTCGCAAGGGCTAAATTTCCTGACTCAATATCATATTTAGAATGTAACAATCTGCTAACATTTGTATATTTTTTATTCATCACTCGAAAATCATTTTATTTTTTCGCCTTAATAATTAAGTTTCTCGAATACTGAAAAGGATGTTCTTCAATTTCCAAGTTGGAAACAGAATGTTTGGCGCAGAAAGAAGCGAAGATAGCTGAAATGATTAAACAGTTGAAAAACTGGGCAATAGTAGTCGCGCCGATAACTTTATTGAATTATTCAAGGAAAGATAACGATATGAATCGTATAACTATGTGCGCAGCTGGTGTTGCTATGAGCCTATCGGGCTTAGCGAATGCTGCCCCAACAGCACCGAGTGTTGATGTTTATGGGTCAAACAATCTACAATTTTCGAAGATTGAGTTGGCGATGGAAACCACATCTGGCTATAACAGCATGGTGACTTACCATGATGAAGCAGACATCACGATTAAGTTCAATCAGTGGAGTGGTACAACAGGTGACACATACAAAATCTATTTTGATGGTGTAGAGGTCGCAACAGGCCCTATATCTGGCGGTCAAACAGCTGCAAACTTCAAATACCCATCCGGCGGTTTATTCCAAATGGAAATTGAAGCCTGTGATGCGACAAGCTGTAGCAAAAGCTCTGCGGTAGAAGTGACGATTGCTGATACCGATGGTGCACACTTGGCACCGCTTGCAATGAATATTGATAGTAACAATAAAACTTATAATACGGATCCTAACACAGTAGTAGGTACTTACTTTGTTGAGTGGGGAATTTACGGCCGAGAGTATACGGTTGACAATATTCCAGCAGACAATCTGACCCACATTCTTTACGGCTTCATTCCTATTTGTGGTCCAAACGAATCGGTGAAGTCTGTTGGTGGTAACAGTTACAACGCGCTGAAAACGGCGTGTCAGGGCGTTAACGATTATGAAGTTGTTATCCATGACCCATGGGCAGCGTTTCAAAAAAGTTTTGCTCAAGCAGGGCATGAGTACAGCACACCGATCAAAGGTAACTACGCGATGATGATGGCGCTGAAACAGCGTAATCCTGCTCTAAAGATCATTCCATCAATCGGCGGCTGGACCCTATCTGACCCATTCTTTGATTTCACGACGAAGGCGAACCGAGATACATTTGTTGCGTCTGTTAAAAAGTTCCTTAAGACATGGAAGTTCTATGATGGTGTCGACATTGATTGGGAATTCCCTGGTGGCGGCGGTGCTGCTGCAGACTTAGGTGACCCTATTAATGATGGACCAGCGTACATTGCACTAATGGCTGAATTACGTGCCATGCTTGATGGACTTCAAGCTGAAACGGGTCGTACTTATGAACTCACATCTGCGATTGGTGTGGGTTACGACAAAATTGAAGATGTAGATTATGCCGATGCTGTGCAGTACATGGATTACATCTTTGCGATGACTTATGACTTCTATGGCGGCTGGAATAATGTACCAGGTCACCAAACAGCGCTTTACTGTGGCTCGTTCATGCGCCCAGGTCAATGCGATGGTTCAGGGGTTGATGCAGAAGGCGTTCCTTATAAAGGCCCTGCATATACAGCGGATAATGGTATTCAGTTACTACTTTCTCAAGGTGTTCCAGCGAACAAGTTAGTCGTAGGTACCGCGATGTATGGCCGTGGTTGGGAAGGTGTCACACCGGATACATTAACGGATCCAAATGATCCAATGACAGGAACGGGTACTGGCAAACTAACAGGCACAACCGAGCAAGGCGTATGGGAAGACGGTGTCATCGATTATAAAGGCATTAAAACTCACATGTTAGGTGCTAGCCACACGGGTGTTAATGGTTTTGAATATGGATATGACGAGCAGGCTCAAGCCCCTTGGGTTTGGAATCCGACATCAGGAACCTTGATTACCTTCGATGATGATAAGTCAGTTAAAGCAAAAGGTGCTTATGTACGTAGTTTAGGTCTTGCAGGTCTGTTCTCTTGGGAGATTGATGCTGATAACGGTGATATCTTAAATGCGATGCATGAAGGTTTAGCCGGTGGAACAACCGACCCTGTAAACCGTAAGCCAACGGCGAGTGCTGGTGTGGATCAAACTGTAGTTGGACCTGCTTCAATCACGTTAGATGGCAGTGCTTCAAAAGATACCGACGGCTCGATTGTAAGTTACCTATGGGAACAAACATCAGGCTCTGCGGTAACACTATCGAATGCAAGTACGTCAATTGCAAGTTTTGACGTTGCAGAAGTGACCCAATCTCAGGTATTCACCTTCACTTTAACTGTGACTGATAATGAAGGTGCAGTTGCGTCTGATGTCGTTCAAGTAATGGTTAATCCGGTGATTACTGAGCCAGTTAATACAGCGCCAGTGGCCGTTATTACGGGCCCTACTCAGGCTAATGCGGGGGATGTGGTTGTTATTGATGCATCAGGCTCGACAGATACTGAAGGCGATAGCTTAACGTATACGTGGAGTGTACCAGCTTCAATCGGTGTAACTGTTGATGGTGCAACCGTTAGCTTTGTGGCTGCTGAGTACGCTGTAGATACAACGTTGAGCTTCTCTGTATCAGTGAGCGATGGTCAACTTAGCTCGGAAACTTCTGCTAGCGTATTGGTACTTAAAACGGTATCGGGTGGCGGAACATGTACTAACCTTTGGGAAGCAGGAGCTGTCTACACGGGAGGTCAACAAGTGACATGGGCTGGAAAGGTCTATGAAGCGAAGTGGTGGACAACCAATGAAGACCCATCGAAGTCGGGCCAATGGGGTGTATGGAAAGACCTTGGCGCTGCCGATTGTACGGCAAACTAATACAGACCCTACACTCAAAAAATCGAGTATTTAGAGGTTTAGAATAAAAATAAAGCTCCGTATTAGCGGAGCTTTTTTATATCGGTACCAAATGATAACCGTCGACTAATTTGGTTTAGGTTTGCATGGCTTGATTAAGCGCTTGCTGACCGAACTTTACCTTGTTTTAAATTGGTTAGAACTTGATTTTTTGGCCCATCAGCGATAATGCTGCCTTTTTCCATGACGATAACTCTGTCTACTATATCCAACATAGAGGTTTTATGGGTTATCAAAATCAACGTTTCGTTTTCTGTCATCTGTCCAAGCTGATGCTTGATGTGCATTTCGGAACGATTATCCATTGCGCTAGTAGGTTCATCGAGTAATAGAACGGGTGGCCGCCCTAAGATAGCTCGGGCAATGGTTACTGCTTGTCTTTGACCACCAGATAGTAACAAGCCACCTTCGCCAACTTGACGTTCAAGACCTGCAGGATCTTGCTGGGTAAAGACGGTAACACCCGCTCGGTTCGCGGCATCCATGACATCTCTATCATCGGCGAGAGGTCGCCCTAAAGTTATGTTGTCTCGGATCGACCCATAAAACAGATTACTGTCTTGTGGAACACAGCCAATATTTCTTCGAATGTCGATATGATGAAGCTGTTTGATATCGGTATCATCAATTCTCACACTCCCTTCTGTTGGCTGATATAACCCCATGATCAGGCGCTCAAGCGTTGTCTTGCCAGAACCAATTCGTCCGATAATGGCGACTTTTTCTCCTGGGTTAATGGTTAGGCTCAGTTCACGAATTGACGCGATTGGAGCATCTGGATAACTGAATGTTACTCGGTCAAGCTCAATTTTCCCTTGCACAATTGGGCGGTGAATATAGCGTTTGCCTTCTTCTTGTTCATCAGGCATTGCCATCACCTGTTCAATTATTGACATTGATGATTTTGCTTGATTATAACGAGTTGATAATAGGGAAAGTTGAACCATTGGGCCGATTGCTCGCCCACTAAGCATGGTTGCCGCAATCAAGCCACCCATCGTGAGATCGCCCTCAGCAATAAGGTAAACACCCACTATGATCATTCCAACATTCGACGCTTGTTGAACAAACCCTGCGGTATTCTGGATACCATCCGTAATACGCTTACTCTTAATGTTCCAGTTTGCCATATGGGCAACGGCTTCTTCCCAGCGATATTGAAACTGACTTTGCGCGCCAAAGAGTTTCACTGTTTCAAGCCCAGATATACTTTCAATTAGATTCGCATATTTTTGGGATGCTAAGCGTGAACCTTCTTCGATTGCACGGCGAAGTGGGCCCTGTATAAGTAAAGAGTAAATAATCAAAATCAAGACACCGACGATAGGGACGTAAACAATATCGCCGGCCATCAACCAGATAAGCAGCAAAAACAGCAGTGAGAATGGTAAGTCGATCAACGATGAAATCGTGGCCGAGGTGAAAAACTCGCGTATTGATTCAAACTCTTGCAGGTGTCTTGCAAACGCACCGACAGACGGTGGTTTTGACTCCATTCGAATGCCAAGTACCTTACTAAATAGCTTTGAGGAGATCAGAATGTCAGATTTTTTCCCTGCTACATCAATGAAATAGCTTCTAAGTAGTTTGAGCGACAAGTCAAACAAAAAGATGACAAAAATACCACTTGCAAGCACCCATAATGTTTCAAACGCGAGGTTAGGAACCACTTTGTCGTACACCAAACGAGTAAACATGGGGGCGGCAATAGCAAAGATATTAATCAAGATTGAAGCGATAAATACATCACGATAAATGCGCTTCGACTGCCAAATGGTTCCCCAAAACCAATGGCCTTCTTTTGTTTTTAGTACCTCAGGAGAGCGCTCATCATATCGAAATTGCTTTTTAACGAGAAAGTACCGGTTAATAAATAACTGGTCAAGCTCACTTAAAGAGATAGAGATAGGAACTAAACCAGATTCTCCGGTAACAATTTCAGCTTCTTGTTTTTCTGTATTAATACTATTTAGTACACAGGCGTCACCGTCCTTGAGAAGCAAAACGACGGGGAGTATAAGTTCTGGAATTTCAGCTAAGGGCGCTCGATTTTCTTTAGCCACGAGCCCCGCACGTTCCGCTGAACGTGGAAACAAAAAGGGCGTTAGTTTGCCTTCAGAAAGCGGTAATCCATTGATCAACGCTTCAGGAGAGTTTGCCAATCCATAATAACGGCTCACATAAATGAGCGAGTTGAGTAGCGGGTCCTGCATTAAGTTAAACCTTCAATGTTATTTATCGACAATAAAGCCTTGGAAAACTTCAATAAAGTGCTCTGATAAGAAGTCGAGCTGTGTTTGCGTTTCTACTCTTGACGCGATGGTTTTAATACCAAGGTTATGGGCAGTACGAGAGATTGAGGTTAAAGTGAATTTCTGCTTTTCATCATCCAAATGGTGAGTAAACAAGTAATCAAGTTTTACATATGCGGGTCTAAATTCATTAATATAATCCAATGATTGGAAGTTACGCCCGTAATTATCCACCCCAAATTCAGCGCCAGCACTGCGTACAGCGTTACAGAATAATGCGGTGTGGTGCGGCGCATTATTAAAACAGGTTTCTGGGATTTCAAAATGCAGTTTATCCGCTACGTCAGTATGTTTCGCCAGTTTCTGGCCTATCCAGCGAATGAAGCTCGGTTGAGAAATACTGCTTTGGGATATGTTAATCGCAACTGCATCGGTTAGCTCTTTACTATCGAGCTTCTCAATCATAGAAGTAATAACGAATTGATCGAAGATATGGCTAGAGTTAAGTTGCTCAAGGGCAAACAAGTATTGATTAGCGCTAAAGCGTTCTCCATCTTTTTCAATCGCCGAGAAGACCTCTCGGTGATAAGTTTGTCCCCAACTATTGTTAGCCGCTTGGAACCTAAATTGAATAAGGTTGTTGTTAATGGCTTCTTCAACCAACGCTTTCCACTGCTGTTTACCCATAATGTTCTGGTTGTTCTCGCTTGAGACATAACCGTAGGCAATTTCTGGGTTCGATTTAGCGTTTGCAAGAGCGTTATCTAGTAAGGTTAGAATTTCAGTTGATGATTTAGACTCTTTAGTATGGACAACCCCTAGTGACATATTGAGCGAAGACGTCCCTGTTGGGTCTGAATTAATGTCTTCGACATAATTTAGCAGGCTATCGGCCATGATCTTAAGTTCACTGTCATCCATGTTAGGGAAGATGAAACCGAATTCTTCAGTTGAGATCCGAGCGATAGTGAGGTTAGGGAATGAGATTGAGATTTTGAGGTGCTCGGCTAACTGCTGAACCATTCCATCTCCGGATTCATAGCCTTTTTCATCATAAAGCTCCTTAATAAAGCCAGCTTCTAGAATGACAACGCCACCGTTAGCCCCCTCATTTAGCCACGCGTTCAATTGATTCATGTAGTAGGCTCGATTACCCAATTTCGATACTGGATCGATATAGGCACGTTCGCGAAGTTGTTGTGCTTCTTGGGCTTGGGCTTTAAAGGCCTTTTCAACCTGCGCTGACATACTGTTAATGCCATCAACCACATAAGTAAGATCTCTGGTCGCGGGACGAGGAAGGGGGTCGCCAAATTGGTTTTTGGCTACCTGTTCCATTTTTTCGACGATCAGCTGTAATGGTCTTAATGCTCGTTTAAGAATAAACGCGATGGCGGCTAAGCCTATTGTGAAGATCATGCTGAAAGCAATGACCAATCGTTTGAGCGCAATCCATAACTGAGAGTAGGCCCCACCAGGGTGACTGACAATTTCAACTTCTGCTAACTGCATCCAACCACTGGTCACAACTCGTCGATCGTGAATGCGCTCGAATAAGTGAAGATCAGTAAACCAAGTTGGAACATCATTAGGCTTTACAGGATATGAGCGCAAAATCTCTTCTCCAGTGTCTAGGAAGATAAGCCTTACGATCGCATAGCTACTACCGTCAAACAGGGCGTTAATGACCGACTCTACGGCAACCACATCCTTATTTTCTAGGTAGGGAGCGAGTGCTAATCCAACGGTATTGATTGTGTTATTTATCTCAGAACGTTGTTGCTGCTCGAGGTTATCTCGTGTGGTATTAAATTCGATAATAAATACTGAAGCCATCAGCATTATAAATACCGCAATCATACCCGCGACAAGCTGTTTATATAGTGTCATGTTGCTTACTCATCGTAACTAACAATAGGTTTGTTAAGTTTTAGTGATCGTTCTCTTGCTCTTAGATCGTTCCATAAGCTCAAGCGAGAGGATTTTCCAGCCAATTGGCCTTGTTTCGATTTCATCAGCCACAGGTTTTTACCGTTAAAACTGTAGATTGGTAATAGATCTTTTCGTTGTGAGGCTGGTTTTATTTGTCCGTTAATGTTGTCGAGAATGACAGGCTCTGCACTGGGTTTAGAATAATAAGCTAAAACCATATGAAACTGATTTAGCTCCAAGGCTTTAACATAAACTAAACGCAGTTTCTTATCTGAAACACCAAGCTCAAGTAACGAAAAATATTTGGCTATTGTGAAGTCTTCACAGTCGCCGGCATTACTTCCAAGAAATTCAAGCGGCGTTGCCCAATAATCTTTTTTACCCCAAAGGCGAATGTCATTAACGAAATTGAGTTGATTAAAGAAGCGATTTACTTCTGTTAGCTGTTGTTGTTCAGATAAACCATGAAAAACAGCAATCTGTTTGCGCCAGGTTTCGACGCGTTTTCCTGCTCGGTCGCCATACGTAAGGCTGACCGCATCAATCCATTGTTGCTCTCGAGTATTAAGAGCGACAGACGTCGATGAAGTAAATAACACTAATAATAATGCGAACCAGTACCTGAACATTGTTAAGGTTGTGCCCTTGTATTGATCATTTAGCGTGATTTAGCTGAGCAAGTGTTATGGTTTTGAGCATCTTTTATCCTTTGAAGGTTGGGTTTCATTTACTCTTTTAATGCGTTTTGTTGAGCACTTAAGATAGGTTTAAGTAAATAGTTCATCACGGTTCTTTTACCAGTAATAATGTCCACAGAGGCGGTCATTCCGGGAATGATAGGCAATGTTTCATTTTCACCTAAGCTCGTTTGTGCGGTCCGAACTCTTACAAGGTAAAAACTGTTTCCCTCTTCATCTTGCGTTGTGTCTGCACTGATATGCTCCAATGACCCTTCAAGTCCACCATATTTTGTAAAATCATAAGCACTAAATTTTACGATCGCTGTTAAGTCTGGGCGTAAAAATGCGATGTCCTGTGGAGCAATTTGCGCTTCAACCAACAACGTATCTTCCGCAGGGACAATCTCAACAATATCCATACCCGGTTGAATGACGCCGCCTACAGTATTCACATACAGTGTCTTTACGGTTCCATTGACAGGTGACATCACCACGGTTCTATTCACTCGATCTTCAAGACCTACTGTAGATTCAGTAATCGAAGAGAGCTTATCTTGAGCTTGGTTTAGTTTTTCTTGCTGCTCGGATCGAAACTTCTGTGCCGCGTCTATACGACTCAACATGGATTCTCTAATAGCAGACCGTAGCACTGGAACTTTTAGTTCACTTGAGGTCATTTCTCGGCGAGTATCGTTTACCTGCCTTTGAAGTTTTAACAGCTCAATCTTGGGTACAACACCCTCTTCAGCAAGTGGTCTTGTGATTTCTAGCTCTTTGTTGGCGTAATTATAACTTTGACGAAGGTTTTTCACTCTCGCTTGAATTTCAATGAGGTCCTGAAGTTTTTGTGTGACTTGTTGATCGATTACAGATATTTGGTTTCTGAGGTTATTTAAATCCTGTCGATATTCCGCTTTTTGTCTAGCAACTAGCTTGGGTTTGGCTTCCGAGAGTATGGGAGGGAAGGCGAGTTTGCCATAATCTAATCTAACGTTATCGCGCCAATTATTTTCATCGAACTCTTCGTTAATCACAACGCTTGTCATTGATGCCGACAGTTGAAGTACATTAGCGGTAAGGTTCGCGACCTGTTGTTCACGCTCACGAAAATCTGAACGAAAACGCGTATCATCAATTAATATCAGTTGTTGGCCTTGTTCAACAAAGTCACCCTCTTTAACGAGGATTTCTTTCACTAAACCGCCTTCTAGATTTTGAATGACTTGAAGTTGCGAGGAGGGGACGACTTTACCTTGGCCTACAGTGACTTTATCAATCTCGGCCCAAGATGACCATGCGATAGCAACGATGAAGAATAGGATCATAACCCATAGCATGACTCTCGCACTGCTTGGAGTGTTAAGTAGCAGAGCAGCGGTTTTGTCATCGACGTAGTCTAACTCTGTAGGTGAGAGCTTTTCATAACTGCCTTTGCTCACGTTGTATCCTTACAATAACGATTATTCTATTGATTTTATTACTACTTGGAGCAAATGTTAAGGATTTGATAACTATTATCAAAGATATCTATCTGCTTTAAGTAACCTTTAATGTCACCTTTGTGACTCATCATAGAGTTTAGCTCTCTTTTCAAAGATTGTTTGTTACGGCAAATCAACTCCCTCTTGAGTTATTGGCACTATCGGAGCACAATCTAGGAAAAATTATCAGGAGTCGAAATGGAACTTTCAGATATTCGCCGTGAGTACGCGCGCGATGGCTTAAGAAGACGTGATTTAAAGGCCGACCCCATTGAGCAATTTAACCTTTGGCTTCAGCAGGCGATCGATGCTAAGTTAACAGACCCAACGGCGATGACCGTCGCAACCGTGGATGAGACTGGTCAGCCTTTCCAGCGTATTGTGTTATTGAAAAATGCGGATAAAAATGGCTTTGTGTTTTACACCAATTTAGGGAGTCGGAAGGCTCAGCAGATTGAGGTAAATAGTAAAGTTAGTTTGCATTTCCCATGGCATCCAATGGAGCGCCAAGTTCATATTACTGGTATCGCAGAGAAACTAAGTACGGTAGAGAATATGAAGTACTTTACGTCTCGACCAAAAGACAGCCAAATTGCGGCTATTGCAAGTAAGCAAAGCAGCAGACTTTCAGCAAGAGGGGTTTTAGAAGGGAAATTTTTAGAACTTAAGAAGAAGTTTGAAAGTGGAGAGATTCCTGTTCCAAGTTTTTGGGGTGGTTATCGTATCAAGCCAGAAAGTATTGAATTTTGGCAAGGTGGTGAGCGTCGCCTACATGACCGGTTCTTATTTTCTAATCACGATGGCCAATGGGACATCGATCGTTTAGCACCTTAAGTGACTTTGCAAGATTAAGAATCTAAAACCAAAGAAAAAGCCGCTATCATCAGCGGCTTTTGTTATTAAAGTGATGTTCGAACTAGAAAAGACTAGTTAATCTCACGGATGATTCGGAAGCCAACGTAGTTTGAAGCCGATGATGGCGCAACGAATAGTCTTTCGTGAGCGGAAGCCATTGCTGGAGAGAAGCTCCATGCACCGCCTTTCGACATACCGCGACGGTCATTAGTCCACTCCCAAACATTACCGATCATGTCGTATAAGCCCATACTGTTAGGTTCAAACGCGCTGACTGGTGAAGTACTGGTATTAGACCATGGTGTTCCGCTCCAACCTGTATTTGCTTCTCCTGGCTTAAACTTGTCGCCCCACCAGTATTTTGTCTCAGTTCCTGCTCTTGCTGCTATCTCCCACTCGTCTTCTGTAGGAAGTCGGTAGTTGTAGCCCGTTTGCTCACTCAACCAGCGTGTATAAGCAAAGGCGTCATTTTGACTAACGCAGACAACGGGAGAGTTCACATACTGTTTGAAGCCGGGGTTTCTCCAGTAGCTATCTGGAACTGGTGTAATCTCAGATCGCTTAATCGTGGTGCAGACCTTGGTCAACTCTGCATCAGTTTGATAGTTCGTGCTTTTAACGAAATGTTCAAATTGCTGAACGGTAGTTGGCGTTGCCCCAATTGCGAAAGCATGATCAAGGTGAACTTGTTTCGATGCGTGTTCTCCAATGTGGTAAGTGCCAGGGGTAAATGTGACTAAATTTGGTGCTGAACTATTATCAGAAAGCGCGTCTGCGAAGATCTGTCCGGCTTTTAATTCATTTCGGTTTTCTCTAAGCACAGCTCGAAGTTGATGGTCGGAGTCAATCTTAAGTTCTTGATTAAATGAACGATAACCCTCTTTTGCAACACTAACCATGTGAGCGCCAACTGGCAACATGATTTCTACGGGCGTGCTGCCATAACTGACCCCATTGACTGCGACACGATCGTTGTGTTGGTTCGAGCGTATGATCAACGTTACCCACGCCGTCTCTTTTTGCTTTACTTGTGACTCATTATATTGGCCTGGAGCAAAGCAGTATTGAGAATCAAGGTCGAGAAGAGTACATGCGGTCACTTCGGTTGGTCTTGCATCAAGTTGAACATCCATAATCGCGCGGTAGCGTTTTCCATCATAGAAGCCGGATTCAACGATCTGGTGTCGAAGAACATGGATGTTCAGTGACACTTTATCAAGGTTCTGCTTTATCAGATTTTCTTCAGTCGTTTCGTCTATTAAAGCGGCTTGGAATTGATTGACAGACTTTTGCAGGGCTAAATCAACCGTCTGTTTATCACATTGTGCAATAGTCATTGACGTCGAACAGACATTGGTAAAGCTTACTTTCTGGCTACCAGATTGTCTTAGTTCGTGTTTTAACCGCTCAGCGCGAGCTCTTAGCTTAGAGTCTTCTAATGAAGCGATATTCTCTTCAATACGTGTTACTTCAGCTTGTTTTTTAGCAAGAGTTGCTTGTTGCTCTTCAAGCTCTTGTTCCGCTTCAAGGCGGAGAACTTGGTTTTGCTTTACGCCAGCCCAAGCTTCTTGATATTGGGTCTGAGAAGAAGAAAGGTCGAGATCAGGTTCATCGATCATACGCGAGTAATCACGCTCTAAATTTGATTTAGACTTGCTTAATGAACGGTCTAATTTTTTAGCTGCTTTATTATAGCCAGACAACTTTTCTTCATGCTCATTGAGAGTTTGCTGTTGGTTATCTCTGTCTTTTTTGGCACTTGATAGCTCGGAATGTTTTGTGAAAATCGCATCATCGATTGCGATCACGGAGGTAGGAACATCCTCTGCAATGGTCGACGTGGCGACTAAACCGGGAGCGAGTGCTAGTAAGAGAGCGGGTAAACCTCGACGCATTGTCTTCCTACTTCATTAGTTAAAAATATGGGTGGTATAAATAAAAACACCATTTTGCCTTGAATCAGTGACTGACCGTAGTCGACAAAATGGCCTATGTCGTAAGTCTTTGTATACCGAACAAAATTGCCTGCACTTTTGTTCGGTATCTTGTACTTAGTTTGAATACAGAGTCTATTTAAAGTAAAGAGTCTCTTAGCTTTGTTTACTTGGGCGTAGTTTTACCCATACCGTATCACTACCATTGATGGTAAGTACGCGGTTGTAAGTTTCAAAACCATTTTTGGAAACGCTCACTTGGTGACGACCATTCGGAAGAACGACTTCAACAGGAGTACTTCCATAATCAACGCCATTGATTACAACAGAATCATTATATTGATCTGAGCGAACCGTTACGTTTGCCCATTTCTTATCATTCTTCTTCGTAGAAGCTGCACTTTCGCCACGTAAACAGTAACGTGGTGAAACGCTCAATAGCTTACACGCTGCTACCGCTTCTGGTTTTGCTTGAAGCTGAGCTTGAAGCTGGGTGAAGTATTCATTATTACCTTCAAAGCCACTGCGAATCATTTGGCTTTCTTGGATATGAATGTTTAGCTGTACACCCTTAATATTTTGCTTAGCTATAACAGATTCAGTTAGATTATCCAGTAGTTTGGCTCTAAATGATTTAACCGCTTTTTGCTTCGTTAAGTGGCTACCTTGGTTAGCACACTCGCCTAACGTCATTGTTGTTGAACAAGTCGTTTTATAGCTTGTTTCAAGTACATCGCTTTCACGAAGTTCAGACTGTAGACGTTTAACACGGGCATCAACACGAAGCTCTCGTAAGTTTGAGAATTCAGTATTTAGGCGTGCTTGCTTTTGTTTTACTTGAGAAAGGCGCATCTCAGCTTCAGTAATAGACTGATCATTTTCAAGTTTATCTGACTGGTTTTGTTTAACCGCAGCCCAAGATTCTTGATATTTTTTTTGGAAAGAGATGAGGTCTGTTTCCGGATCTTCTAAAAGGCGGCTGTACTGCTTATCAAGTGCGGATTTTGCTCTATTACGTTTTGCATTGAGCTCTTTCTCACTGCGATTTAAACGAGCTTGTTCATTATTAAGCTGCTGAAGCTTGCTACTTTCTGCTTCGAAATCTGAAGCGATAGTATTAAGTTCATTCTGCTTAAATTCAATTTTTTCATCGATAGCGGCAACCGGATCGATCTGGTTGGCTTCTTCTGCATTCACCGATACAGATACCCAAAAAGGGCTTAGCGCAAGTAAGAGCGCTGGGATTCGACGTTTGATCATAGGTCCCTGCAACAAATTAACGTGTTAACCCACTTATCAGTGGAAAGACAAACTTTTGACGATTTTTTTGATCGCCTCACAATAAATTCTTTTAGCTGTTTTGGAACTAAAAACTTATCAATGAGGGTATAAAAAACGTCCACTTGATAAATTTTATGTCGTCCATCGTCCATTTTGGTCTTTATCTTAAAATATGCAAGTCTATAATTTGATGCAGCATCCATCTATTTCGATTGAATAGACATGAACCGTAATTAATGTGCACTTGATCATTGTTCCTTTTGTCGATGTGACTAAAAAACCGCCAAGATAAATCGGTGTTATGAGTGTGATTTTACATCAATATTAATGAGTTGAGGCGGTTTTATTCGCGATTGCTTTTGTTATAACATGCGCGACGTCGACTGAGTAGATAAGCAAATATGAAACATATCAATAGTACTGATGAAATACAGAATGATGAGAAAGCCAAACTTTTGTCACCTAAACCTGCGGAATTGGTCATTTTACCGTCCTATATGGATTGCCATGATCACCAGTACACACAGATCGTCATTGGTCTAAAGGGAAAAGCAGAGTTCGAAGTAGCCGGTAAGGGTAACTTAGTTGGGCCAGGGCAAGGTTGCGTTGTGACATCGGGGAGCGATCATGCGTTTGGCGGTGTCGTGGGTAATTCCGAAATATTAGTTTTGAATATGCCTATGGCAACGAATGATGATCCCTTGCTACTACAAAAGCTGAATCAATTGACGTCGACGGAAACTTATTTTCAGCTGGATGGCCAAATTCAAAAATTAATTCAGATGTTAACGGTAGAAATGCAGGCCAGCCCAGACGATCTTCTATTGAGTCGAGCATGTAATGATACGGTTATTGCCTTACTGCAAAGGCACATTTCTGATTTTGAACATAAAAAGAGAGATTCACGTTTTGAACTAGAGCTCATTGATCGATATATAGAGCAGCATCTCAGTCGTAAAATATCGGTTGCGCAACTTGCGGGTAGTGTCTTCCTCGCAGAAAGCCAGTTTCACCATCTTTTCAAAGAGCAAATGGGGATCACTCCGCATCAATACGTATTAGGTAAAAGAATTGACCGAGCGAAATCTCTCATTGAAAAGGGATGCTACTCGCTTGGACAAGTCGCTGAGCTGACCGGTTTTTCTGGACAAAGTACGTTTGCTCACACTTTTTCTCGTTTACAAGGAATGTCACCACGACAGTTCAAAAATATACATCATGTTAAGTGATGTGAATTTTTTAGCATATAACATTGGCTAATTGAATGTGATTTTGTTTATGTTCTGTTAAATATCGTAGTTTTTAGCAATTTGTTCGGAGTTTTTGACAAGTAAACAACTCAGGCTCAAAATACACTGCCAGCCATGGTAGGAAATCTAAAGATTCGCTTTAGATGTGAGATTGAGGAAAACCATGTTTACAGCTACTGATGTGTTGAAAGCAGAGTTCGTAGATCAGCCACTTGAAACGTTGTGGTCACTGATCTCACCGCTTTATATGGTCGAAGAATCCCAATGGCTTGAGCAGTTATTACCTTTGGCAACGTCTTCTGATAGTGAAAAAAATCAGATCAAAGAAAAGACGACGCGCCTTATTGAAGCTATCCGTGCGGATAAGAAGTCCATTCAAATGATTGATGCCTTATTACTTGAGTACAGCTTAGATACTCATGAAGGCATTCTTTTAATGTGTTTAGCTGAAGCATTAATGCGTATTCCAGATAGTGCAACTGCGGATGCGCTTATTAAAGATAAGCTGTGTGTTGCTGACTGGAAGTCTCACCTTAAAAATTCCGACTCAGTGTTTGTGAATGCATCTACTTGGGGCTTAATGCTCACAGGGAAGGTCGTCGGATTACCGAAAAAAGAGTCAAGCAGTCCAACGCAAGCAGTCAATCGTTTAGTGAACAAGCTTTCAGAGCCGGTTATTCGTCAGGCGATGAATCAAGCAATGAAGATCATGGGTCACCAATTTGTTCTTGGCCGAAGCATCGAGCAGGCTCAGAAAAATGGAAAGCCACTGGTTGATAAGGGCTATAGCTACTCTTTCGATATGCTTGGTGAAGCTGCATTAACAACTGCTGATGCAAATAAGTACTTTAAAAGTTACTTAATGGCCATCGAATCGGTAGGGCGCCAAATCAAGACGCAAGACAGCGGACTACCTTCTTCAGTTTCAATCAAGCTCTCAGCGCTTCACCCTCGATACGAAGTGGCTAACTCGGAACGTGTGTTAACTGAACTCTATGACACCGTTATACAACTATTAGATAGAGCGGTAGAGCTGGATGTTGCCATCTCAATCGATGCTGAAGAAGCCGATCGCTTAGAGTTATCTCTTCATCTGTTTGAAAAACTGTATCGCAGTGACAAAGTGAAGGGCTGGGGTAAGCTTGGTATCGTCGTACAAGCCTACCAAAAGCGCGCACTTGCTGTTCTTACTTGGCTAACGAAGCTTGCTAAAGAGCAAGGCGACCTGATTCCTCTTCGTTTGGTGAAAGGCGCATATTGGGATACCGAAATTAAGCTGTCACAACAGGGTGGGTTCGGTAATTACCCTGTTTATACTCGAAAAGAGGCGACAGACGTTGCGTATTTAGCCTGTGCTCGTTTCTTGTTGAGCGATCACGTTAAAGGCAATATTTTCCCTCAGTTTGCTAGCCATAACGCCCATACGGTGACAGCAATATCAGTGATGGCCAGTCATGATCAATTTGAGTATCAACGACTTCATGGAATGGGTGACTCTCTTTATCACCATGCAAAAGAAGCATACAAACAGTCTGTTCGTATTTATGCGCCCGTCGGAAGCCATAAAGATTTGCTGCCTTATTTAGTACGTCGTTTATTAGAGAACGGTGCAAATAGTTCTTTTGTTCACCGTTTGGTGGATGCTCGCTGCCCAATTGAGAGCTTAACTCAGCACCCCGTAGATATGCTGCTTGCTCATGACACGCTAGGGAACAAGAGTATCCCTCTACCTGGTGATGTTTTCCCTGACAGGAAGAACTCTGCTGGTGTCAATATCGATATAGAAAGCGAAGCAAAACTGTTTGATGAGCAAGTAGAGTCATTTCTAAATAAGAAGTGGCATGCAAGCCCAATGATTAATGGTGAGTGTAAGAGTTCTACTGATGTTGTAAGCGTTACGGCACCTTATGATCGCCGTATTGAGGTAGGCAGTGTTGGCTACTCAAGCTTAGAGCACGTTTCTGAGGCTATTGAAGGGGCATCAGCAGCGTTTGATAGCTGGAATAACACTGCAGTGGGTACACGTGCACAATCACTAAATACGCTAGCGGATTTACTTGAAGCTAACCTCGCTGAACTGGTTGCTCTATGCCACCAAGAAGCAGGGAAGACAATACATGATGGTATCGATGAAGTTCGAGAAGCTGTGGATTTTTGTCGATATTACGCTAATCAAGTTGAGAAATTTGGTGAAAGCGAAATTGTTGGCTTTGATGGCAATCCGCTCATCACATCTCGCCAAGGTTTAGGTGTTTTTGTTTGTATTAGTCCATGGAACTTTCCGCTTGCGATATTCCTAGGGCAAATCACTGCTGCGTTAGTCGCGGGTAATACAGTGGTTGCGAAACCTGCGGAGCAGACCAGTTTGATCGCTGCAAAAGCGGTTGAGTTGATGTATCAAGCCGGCTTTGCTAAATCAGCGATTCAATTGCTACCCGGGAAAGGGGCCGAGATTGGGGCTGCATTAACTGCCCATCCTTCCATTGCCGGAGTTGCGTTTACTGGCTCAACGATAACCGCGCAGCGTATTAATCAATCGTTAGCTCAAAGAGAGCAATCACCTGTTCCGTTTATTGCTGAAACGGGTGGCCAAAACTGCATGATCGTCGACAGTACGGCTCTACCAGAACAGGTGGTTCGTGACGTTATTCGTTCCGCGTTTGCGTCAGCAGGGCAGCGCTGTTCAGCACTTCGAGTTCTTTATGTACAAGAAGATATTGCTGACCGCATTGTGTCTCTGATTCAAGGTGCGATGAGTGAATTGAGCGTTGGTGCTCCTTATCTTCATAGTACAGATGTGGGACCTGTTATCGATGCAACTGCAAAAGAAAAGTTACAAGCGCACATCGAACATATGCAAAGTGCAGGCAAGAAAGTGGCTCAATTAACCTTAGAAGAGTCTTGCCAGTTTGGAGATTTTATCGCGCCAACGGCCTTTGAAATTGACGATATTTCAATGTTGGAACAAGAACACTTTGGGCCAATCTTACATATCGTTCGTTACAAGGCGAATGAACTGGCTCAAGTGGTTGAGAATATAAACGCAACAGGCTTTGGTTTGACGATGGGAATTCACAGCCGAAATGAGACCACTTACCGATGGATTGAGCAGCACGCTAAAGTGGGCAACTGTTACATCAATCGAGATCAAGTGGGTGCGGTGGTTGGCGTTCAGCCATTTGGCGGCCAAGGCTTATCTGGAACTGGTCCAAAAGCGGGCGGTCCGCATTACCTATTCCGTTTCACTCAAGCAAAACTAACGACTAAACCAGCATAGGAGAAAGATTATGATGCATCAAATTACACGTTACTCTGACTCTTACACTGCCTGGGCCAGTTGGAATCAGCTTGAATATGGCGAAAAAAGTAAGTACTTGCTATCTGCAGCGAGAAAGATAGAAAAGACTCAACCGTCACTAAGTCGAGTTGTTCAATTCCATGAAAAGCATGCCGCTAGGTTATTGAAAGAAACACATCAACTTGTGGGACCAACAGGTGAAACCAACGAGTTATATACCACTGGCCGTGGTGTCGCTCTTGTTATTCATGACAACAGCTTAGCGAACTCTCGCCTTGTTGTAATCGCGCATCTAACAGCAGCGCTTTTAGCGGGAAACAGTGTGATTGTTTGTAGTGATGATACAGATCTCGTGTCCCTACTTGAGTCGGCTTTCCAGTCTGCAGGCATACCAAGTGATGTCCTACAGTTTGAATCTCTTGAGGCGTATTCACCGCTATTAGAAACAGATATTCGAAGTGTGGGTTATATAGGGACTCAGGAAAATGAGATCGCTATTAATCGAACGTTATCTAAGAAAACGGGCGCTATCGTTCTACTTAGCTCGGAAACGGATATGACTTGTCTCAGCAATGCGCAAGATCCTGCGCTGAGCCTACGTTTTATTACAGAACGTACTCGTACCATCAACATAACAGCGGTGGGAGGAAATGCCACGCTACTTGAGTTAGGGAGCGACGAGCACTAGTGGTTTATAGAGCCTTTATTAGCTTATAGCCCCTTTATTAACGAATAGGATTTTCAACAGAACTTGTCGCTCTCAAACACAATGGCCAACGAGCAGAGAAATAAGCTTGTTATCAATGTGTTTGTAGAGCGCATTTTGTTTCCGGAGAGTGTTTATCTCCGGTTACACGCTCTTTCACCGTTTTGCCACTGCTAGCTAGAGGCATTCATGGATGAATTATTTTTATAAGAGGAACAACAAATGGAAAATAGCTTTGCTATTACAACCACTTTTATTGCTTATCTGATCATGATGATGGCAATAGGGGTTATCGCTTATCAGAGAACCAAAAACTCTACGGATTACTTCCTTGGAGGACGCTCGCTAGGTCCGTGGCCAGCTGCATTGTCAGCAGGTGCATCAGACATGAGCGGTTGGTTATTACTGGGTCTGCCAGGTTATGCTTACGCGGCGGGAATTGAAGCAGTTTGGCTTGCTGGTGGATTGCTACTAGGTACTTGGGCTAACTGGTATATTAATGCGAAACGCTTAAGAACGTACAGTATTACGACAGATGCACTGACTCTACCTGAGTTCTTGTCTAGACGTTTCAATGATAATTCGAAACTTATTCAGACTATCTCTGCCTTTTTCATTCTGTTGTTTTTCCTTTTCTATACAAGTTCAGGATTAGTCGCTGGTGGTAAATTATTCGAAACAGTATTTGGTCTTGATTACACTATCGCTGTGATTATCGGCACGTTGTGTGTTGTTTCGTATACATTATTTGGCGGATTTTTAGCGGTATCGTGGACCGATTTAGTGCAAGGCTTATTAATGGCCGCCGCGCTGATGATCGTTCCAGTTGCTGCAATGCAAGGTGGTTTCGGCCAGCTATCAACGGATCTTAGTAATATCAATCCAGAACTACTGACGCTTTGGAATGATACGAAAGGTGAGCCGTTGTCTGCCATAGCGATTATCTCTTTGGTTGCTTGGGGGCTTGGTTACTTTGGTCAGCCGCACATCCTTGCACGTTTCAAAGCATCTCGTTCAAATAAAGATCTCACAACAGCTCGAAGAATTGCGGTTATATGGACGGCACTCTCTATGGTTGGCGCTCTATTGGTAGGTTTGGTTGGTCTTGTTTATGTAACAAACTCACCGACTATCGAGTTAGCTGATGGCGAACGAGTGTTCATGCTACTAGTCGATGCTATATTCCACCCTGTGATAGCGGGCATGTTGCTGGCTGCGATACTGGCTGCGATTATGAGTACTGCTGATTCACAACTGCTGGTTTCTTCTTCTGCTTTGGCTGAAGATTTCTATAAGCAGATCATTAATAAACAGGCGAGCTCTGAAGATGTGGTTCGCATTGGTCGTTTTTCCGTTATTGGTATCTCGATCATTGCATTGATACTGGCTATGAACCCAGAAAGCTCAGTTCTTGATCTTGTATCTTACGCTTGGGCTGGTTTTGGTGCGGCATTCGGCCCTGCTGTTGTCCTTAGTCTTTATTGGTCACGCATGAATCGTAATGGTGCACTTGCCGGTATTATTATTGGTGGTGTCACGATTGTTATCTGGAAACAGCTAACTGGAGGTTGGTTTGATGTCTATGAAATCGTACCGGGCATTATCTTATCCACCATTAGTATCGTTGTTGTTAGCTTGATGAGTGGTGAGCCAGAGGAAGAAGTGGTTCGCTTGCATTCTAAGTTTGAAAAGCAATTACAAGAACTAGACTAGAAAAGAGCGCAATAACGTCATAATTTGAAGAAACAATGACCAAAGCCTGACGATAAGGCTCTCTTCGCACTTTACTATCAACAATGTCCTGCTGGTGCAGGGCATTGTTGTTTTAGTTTTGAGACCTAGGCCAAGTACTAGTTGATCTTTGTGAAAAAACACTGTTTCTTTTTGAACTTTGCTCACGTTTTTCAAACATATGTTTGGGTCTATTGAACTAACGCATACACAATGTGTCAATTATCAATAACCCTATTATCGTTCTGGAGAAGAGAAAATGTCGAAGATCTACTGTAATTGTTGTCGAAAGCCAACTCATCATAAGGTTGTGATGAAACGTTGCCAGCCAGAGAAGCAAGAGTCAGTACTTCAAAATGTTCAGACATTATTTTCTAGCCTATTCCAGGGCGACCATTACGTAAAAATGGAAAAACAAGGGTTTTGCAGAGACTGCAATAGCCGTTCAGAATTAACAGAAACCAACTTTTCTAATGTAAGAGTGATCTAAACCACGCTCTACTATTGCTAGAACCATTGTTTAACGTCAAAAATGTCGGCTTGTTATATTATCAGAACAAGTTTTGTAGACGTGTGTATGACTAATGGATTTAGACCGAATTGACCGCGAAATTTTAAGAACGCTTCACCTTAAAGGGCGTTTGTCTGTAGTAGAACTAGCAAAACAAGTTAATCTTACCACTTCCCCGTGCTCTGACCGTGTTAAGCGACTAGAGAAAGAGGGTTATATCAATGGCTACCACGCCGAACTTAACCCCGAAAAATTGGGCCTAGATGTCCAGGTTTTTATTCATATCCGTCTTGATCAGACAAGCTTTTCCATATTTGAAAAATTTTCAGATGCTGTCTCACTCATGCCTGAGATTGAAGAGTGCTATTCGCTTTCTGGTGACTTTGACACCATGATAAAAGTGAGGGTGAAAGATATGAAAGCCTATCAGGTGTTTATGTCGAGCAAGCTAGGGACGTTACCTGGTGTTATACAAACTCGAAGCGAGGTTGTGATAGAAGAGCATAAGCGTGGGTTTGGTGTGAACCCTGAACTTCTGTCTACGCTGTAGTCAATCAAATTTGCAGACTGACCTGATATAAAAACGAAAGAAGGAAAATAATCGCTTTTTTTCCTTCTTTGTTTAAGTTCTGTTATCAACTCGCCGTTTGTTTATAAGACTAATGAAGAAGCGACACCAATAAGACCACCGAAAATACCGCCCCAAACAACGAGCCACCCTAAATGGGTTTTGATCATTGTTTGAATGATTGATTTTACGATTGAAGGGGTGAGCTCATTAAGGCGTTGGTCAATGATGTTCTCAATGTTAGCAGTGATTTCTCCCATCATTTCAGGGCTTTCAAATTGCTCTTTAATGGCTTGTTTGATGGTATCGCTCTGACTGATTTCAACAACAGACTGTTGCATCTTCTCTACAAACGGTTCTTTTAGTGGTTCGAGTGCTTCGGTACCACCAAACATAGCTAACATACCGCCAAATGAAGAGTTAGCAATGACTTCCACTAAGGAATCGAAGGTTGGATTAAAATCTACCTTAGCAAGGATTGGTTCAAGATTAAGTGTTTTTTCTCCTGCCATTTCTTTGTTTAGAAAACGATCGATGTTCTCTTCAGTGAAGAATTGATCCATCATTAGTGTTTTTATGGCGGCTTTAAATTCTTCAAATTTGGCTGGAATGATCCCTGACCCATAGAGGCCAGGAACTTTTTCAAACAACATGTGTACCGCGAGCCAATTTGTCACTGCACCGGAAAAGGCAAATAAGCCTGCAAAGAAGACAATGTCGTTACCGAAGTAGTACCCACTGAAAAGAACAATCAGTGCGATCAAGTTAGTAAATAAACTCTTATTCATAGTATTTGCTAATAAAAAAATTGTGAGGCGATATTAAGAGATCTTTTCTCAATAAAAAAGAGAAGAAGTGAGTTTGTCACCAATGGATCGAAAATAGTTTGATTTTATAAAAACTTATGTCAAATATGTGCAAAATAAGCCTAGTGATGAGTCACAAAGTTAAAAATAAAGCTGTGAGGTTGATGTAATCACAAACAGGACTTTGTTTTGTTAAGCTGACTTGTTTGCTAGAATCCTGATAATTTTTTAACGCAATTGAACCGATAGAAGTATGGAAGAAAGAGTAGTAGTTTCAGTTTCGTCTATTCACGGAACTCGACATTTTCATTTAGGGAAATGGATTCGTCATTTTCTAAAAGGGCTCGGCTACTTTTCGTTGATTGCGGTAGTCGTGACAGTGGGTGTGATTTACCACCTGGTAGATGAAGTCGACTTTGCTAAGCTTAAGCAACGCGAGCTTGAGACTAAGTCGATGTCTTTAACCGAAGAGGTGTCATCTCTTCAAGAGTTAAAGGTTAATTTGGAAAGCGATTTATTAGATCGTGAAGAGAGAATGAATCTTGTATCCGATCGGTTAGGGGACTTAGAGAAAGTTCTTGGTATGGGTGAGATTGTCGACGAAAGTGAGCTTGAGTCCCGATTAGACACTGCTGCGATTACTTCTTCGGTTAGAATGGTGATGTTGACTCAAATTCCAAGTGGCGCACCTGTTCATAATGCACGAATTTCGTCAGGATACGGGAAACGGATACACCCAGTCACCGGTGTTGTTAAAACACACCGCGGACAAGACTTTGCAGTCAATACTGGAACACCTGTTTATGCACCCGCTGATGGAGTGGTTGAAGTCACCAGACCAAGTAATAAAGGATCAGGAAATTTCCTTAGACTTCAACATAGCTATGGATTTACAAGCTCATATTCGCATTTAAATAAGTTTTTAGTTAAAAGTGGCGATTTCGTTCAAAAAGGGGACTTAATTGCTCACTCAGGAAATAGTGGATTATCGTCTGGTCCACATTTGCATTATGAAATTAGATTTGTTGGTCGTTCTTTAGATCCTAGACCCTTTGTCGATTGGGGTGTAAATGATTTTGAGACCATATTCAGTAAAGTAAGAGGTATCCGATGGGAATCTTTAGTAAACAAGGTCGAGTTAAGAGTCAGCAGTCAGCTACAACTGTCATCGCAAAAGGCTGTTCGATTGAAGGACAACTCAGGTTAGAGAGCGACCTTCAAGTTGATGGCGCTGTCGATGGTGAAATTAAAGCTGAGCACACGTTAACGATCAGTGAAACGGGTATTGTCAGTGGCGAAGTTTATGCCGAACGCGTACTAGTTAATGGTAAGTTCGAAGGTACTTGTCATGCTGAAACCATTGAAATTCTCTCACGCGGCAGTGTTGTTGGCACGATCTACAGTGATAACTTAAGCATTCAACCCGGTGGTAAGTTTACGGGTGTCACTCATGCAACACCTGAGCAGCAAGTTGTTGAGTTAAGCGATGCGAAAAAAATGGCAGAGAGCAATGTTGTTGAAAACAAGGTCGTTGAAAATAAACTTGCTGAGAAGAAGTTAGCCGATAAGAAACAGGCTGAAAAAAAAATAGCGGAAAACGCTAAGCAGTTTAGTAACGCTAAATAGGTACTCATTGATTCGAAAATCGTTAGAATTGATTGCTAAATAGCTCTGAAACCTCGCATTTAAGCGGGGTTTTTTGTTAAAAACCCCCTTGCAAAGTGTCTATGTGTTACTTTATCAGCTCGATGTATATAAGGCTGTTTTACGTATACTCGCATATAATTAAGTTAGAGAGAGTAGAAAAAGTCAGTATGTCTCAATATTTTCATCTAATGACCGATAACTAAGCATGATTAAATAAGAATTCAACGTATGAGCATTATAGGGATTGCGATTGGCGCAACCGGGTTATCATTAATTTTAGCTTTTTTATGGATGCTATCTTTATCTATGCGCAGAAAAAGGCTAGATGAAGAGAGAAAGCAGCGTGAAATTGCCTATCGAAAGGCCTTGGAAAAATCACGTCATAGAGAAAAACAAGAACGATTAAGCAAAGCAGAGAATGGTCACGTTCCGACTATTCTCTTCTTAGCTAAAGAAGCGGAGCGTACCAACATTAAGGAGGCCCTTTATTGGTATAATAAGGCCGCTGAACTTGATAATGTTAACGGTATGTATGGTGTTGTGCGTATTAGTCAAAAAATGCGTGAAGATGTCATTCTAAGAGAGAAATCTAAGTATTGGCAGATTTGTATATCCGCTCTTGAAGGAAGTACTAAGGGTAAATTTGACATGGGAATGGCTCTTCTGAAAGGTCAGGGCACAGAGATTAACATGGATAAAGCCCTTGAAATGATCAATGCATCTGCTGAAGAAAGCTATGTTCCCGCAATGTTGTTTTTGGGTGATTGGTGTACGTCTAGTAAGAATCCAATGCCTGCTCCAGCTGACTCAAACTTTTGGTACACCAAAGCCTCTAAAAAAAATAGTAATGAAGGCAGAATGAAGTTGGGACTCAATTATCTCAATGGAGTTGGAGTTGAAAAAAATCATAGCAAAGGCTGCTATTGGTTAGAGGTAGCGGCTGAAAAAGGGCACAGTCAATCGATGTACCACGCTGGAGAGGCATGGATTGATAAAGGGCGAACAGGCAACGCTATCGCCTATATTTGGTTGTTCTTGTCCGCTCATTTTGGTTATGAACCTGCGAAAGTCTTGAGAGATAAGGTGGGAGGTAATATAGGCGTTGATTCCGTCGTTGGCCTACAATCACTTGCTAAACCTCTCATACAGAAAATTACCGCCAACAAAGTGGGCAAGCACTCCATTATTAAAGCTCTTAATAAACTCTATAAACGAGATGTGTATCTTCCTGCCAAAGCCGTTGTATCGAATGATACTTCACTTGAGGAGCTGATTCCTGATCAGAAAGTAGCAAGCAGTTTAAATGAGTCTGACAGTGTAGGCGGTGGAGAAGAAAAGGTAGAGCCACAGGCTCAATCTACCAACAGCGACTTTGATTACTCACCAAATGGGTTCAACAAGCCGACTCATTAGGTCATCATTGAATTCGGTAATGTTGTCGATTCAGTGAAGCGTTCGTTAGAAAATAAAAAGCCCAACTTAGTTGAGACTAAGTTGGGCTTTTTGATACGTAACGGCCTTTAAGGAAAGATTCTTTCTACATAAATAAAGGTCGTTAGTTACACATAAAACGCATCATTATGAATGTGAAGTTGCAGGCTCTAGTTCAGCACGCTTTTGTTCCGCTCGACATACCGCCGCAGTGAAAACAACATCCGTTGAACTATTAAGCGCAGTCTCCGCAGAGTCTTGGATAACACCAATAATGAAACCTACCGCCACGACTTGCATTGCCACTTCATTTGGAATGCCAAACAGGCCGCAAGCCAGTGGGATTAGTAGCAAAGAACCACCAGCAACACCTGACGCACCACATGCAGATACCGCAGCGACTACGCTAAGTAGAATTGCTGTTGGTAGGTCAACTTCAATACCAACGGTATGAACCGCAGCAAGTGTTAGTACTGTGATAGTAATAGCCGCGCCAGCCATGTTGATAGTTGCACCTAAAGGAATGGATACAGAGTAGGTATCTTCATCAAGTTTAAGCTTCTCACAAAGCGCCATATTTACTGGAATATTAGCGGCACTTGAACGTGTAAAGAATGCGGTTACACCACTCTCTCTTAGGCATTGCAGCACAAGTGGATAAGGGTTTTGCTTCGTCTTAACGTACACAATAATTGGGTTTACAAATAGGGCGATAAAGGCCATCGCCGTTAAAAGAATAATCACTAGCTGACCATAGCTTGCAAGTGCTTCAAATCCAGTAGTTGCGAACGTTACCGATACCAAACCAAAGATACCTAACGGAGCGAGACGAATAATAAAGCGTACGATTTGAGAAACGCCTTGGCTAAGATCTTCGAATACCGCTTTTGTTGTTGCAGACGCATGATGAAGTGCCAAACCTAGAGCGATAGCCCAAGCCAAGATACCGATGTAGTTAGCGTTCATTAGCGCGCTTACTGGGTTATCGACAACTTTAAACAGCAGTGTATGAAGTACTTCAGCGATACCTTGTGGTGGTGTAGCACCGGTAGGGGCTGCGACTAATGTCAAGGTTGTAGGGAACATGAAGCTTAATACAACAGCGGTTAATGCTGCAGTCAATGTACCAATCAGATAGAGAATAATGATTGGGCGCATATGTGTGTGTTGGTTCTTTTTTTGGTTAGCGATTGATGCTGCAACTAAAATGAAAACTAAGATTGGGGCAACAGCTTTTAACGCTCCAACGAACAAGCTACCTAATAGGCCAGCACTCTTGGCGCTTTCGGGCGATATTAGGGCGAGTACGACGCCGAGAACGATACCAGCGAGAATTTGTAAAACTAGATTTCCTCTAGCAAGACGGGCAAAAATATTGTTACTTTGCATAATCATTCCTGTGATTAATGTGTGTTTATTATTGTGATTATTTGGTGTGTTATATATCACTCGCCAATAATATACGCGAAAGATTTTATGTCTATAAATAATTTCAAAGTAGTGATAAATGTTGCAAAAATGCAGTTGGTGTAAAATTATAAGTTGCCGTTGCTGTTTTTTGAAGCTGATGTGGGGTGGATTTTAATCTGTTAGTTAGAATGTGTAATAGATTCAGAGAGCTACTGGACCGGCATAGACAAAAAAGGGGAGAGCAAATCTGCTCTCCCCTTCGTACTTATTATGCGATTATTAGGGCACCTTAGTGGTGCTTCATGCCTGCCATTACTTTTTTGATTGGAGCAGTGAATGAGTATTTTTCACCGTTTTTAAACGATAACTCAAGGTCGATGGTTTCGCCTTCAATCAGCGGCTTCTCTAAATCGAATAGCATAATGTGAAGACTACCCGGCTTAAGTTCAACCATGCCATCAGCAGGAATCGTTATTTCTTGAACTTGGCGCATCTTCATCATATCGCCTTCTTTAATGACATCATGCAGCTCAACGTTTTTGGCTACAGAAGAGGACGCACTGACGAGCACACGATCGGTTTTATTATGATTCATTAAGTGTACAAATACCGCGCTGTTCACTGCACCTGGTGCTGTCGCTCGAGCATAAGGGTGATGAGCCATCACTGCCATATCTATCGTTGCCACGTGGTTGGTCGTCGTGGAGTCAGAATCTGTTGAGGCATAACTAAGTGGGCTGGCCATCAGGCTACAAAGAAGTAGAGACTTGAGTTTCATGCGGCTAATTTCCTTTACTGTTCATTATTATTTTTTAATTGATTGATTGCTTCAATCAGTGGTGTAGGCGTTAACGTATGCGGTACTTTCGTTATCAAGGTTCCGTCAGGCTTAGTAAAATAGAAATAGGAACTATGATCAACGGTATAGTCGAGTTGAGAGCTTTCTAATTCCGTTTTTCTAAAGATCACCCCATAACGATGTGCAAGATCAGTCGTTATGGATAGTGGCGCTGACAGCCCTTCAATTAAAGGATGAAAGTACTGAGCATATTGATAAGCCGTTTCCGCTTGATCTCTTTCAGGGTCCAAAGAGATAAACATTGGACGAATATTCGATTTTGAAGGCTCATCTAGCTCATTAAGCGCACCAGCAAGCATTGCTAACGACGTTGGACACACATCTGGGCAGCGCGTGAACCCAAAATAGATGATTCTAATTCTGTCATCTTCAGTATCGAAAACATCGACCGCTTGCCCTTCTTTACTAAAGAAAATATACGCTTCTTTTGATGCAGTACTACTAGAAGATTGAGGATCTTCAAGCTTACCTTGTTGAGTTATGTAGCTATTGATCGCCAGCCCAAGAACAAAGGCGACAACAAGAAGTAGTGACCAATTTTTATTCATCGTTCAATCCTTATTGCTGGAAATACGGTATGGTGACCATCGGTTAGCGTGCCAACCCATGTCATTTTTTCTTCTGTACAAATAGGAAGCATGATTTCGGCTTGGTAAAGATTGCCCTCTGTGGCGGTAAGTAGATACTTAACACTGCCCATATCCATTTCTAGTCCCTTCATATCTAGAGCTAATGTTTCAGAATTAGAATCTTTCCATTCCACTGTGAGCGTCGACGGAACTAAAGGTTGAACAGTGTCTTTATCGAGTGTCATTAGAACCTGACTTTGCTCGCAAGGTTGTGTCGATACCAAGCAGTAGTCTTCTATAGAGAGCGGTGATGGTTCTTGTAGAGTTGAAGAAGCCAGTTGGCGAAGATCATTGGCAAAAAAACCGATAGTAAGAGCCGCAATAACAGACAAAACTTTAAGCGCTGGATGCATGAGAATATCCATATCAATATGTGATGAGAGATGAATGTTATCACGCTTACAAATATGAATTTTAAGACAATTATAAAAATGTGCTAACAATCATGCGGAGTATAAAATACTCTGCATGATTGTTGAAATTAGAACCGGCAAGGTTAGATATCGTTCTTTTCCGCGTATTTTTCGAGCCCTAATACAAGTGCGATAGCGCAACACATCATTATAACGGCAAGAAAGAGCTGTGAAGGCTCTGAAGTAATGCTTTCAAATTGGAATGGCGATAGGTTTTGCTCGACTAAAGGTACTTGCTCTCCGCTGGAGTTAGTGCGCCATGATATGGCTTGTTTCCATGGCCAGATTTTAGGTAGGGTGCCAATCATTAATCCCGTCAAAAAGATCAAGGTTAAATCACGAAACGACTTAAGCAACCGAGACAGTATATGAGAGAAGCAAAGTAGACCGATTACACAACCACTTAGAAATAGTAGCAATACATCAATTTGAAATGACTTTACAGCACCTAATACAGGCGTATACATACCAATTAGCAGCAGGATAAAGCTTCCTGAAATACCCGGTAAAATCATCGCGCAGATAGCAATAGCGCCCGCTAACAGTATATTGAAACTGGTTACTTCAAGTTGAAGTGGGTTTAATACCGTTATGCTATACGCAAAGGCAAAGCCAAGCGCCATAAATGCGAGTCTTGAAAACGAACGTTTTTCAATTTGCTTGAGAATATGAAAAATAGAGACGAGTATTAAACCAAAAAAGAATGACCACAATGGAATAGGGTGAGTTTCCAGTAACCATGAAATGAGTTTAGCCAATGTAGCAATACTGGTGAGCACACCACTAAACAAAGCGATTAAAAATAGACCGTTGATGTAAGAGAATGCTGCTTTAAAGCCCTCTTTTCTCCAAATGCCGATTGCTGTCGGGTTAATACGGCGAATGCTCTCAAGAAGTGTGTCATAGATACCGGTAATAAAAGCTATAGTACCGCCGGAAACGCCAGGAACGACATCCGCCGCGCCCATAGCCATGCCTTTTAGGAAAGTAGTGAAATAGTTCATTGTCAAATCGAGAAAAAGTAGTTTGGTGCAGTATACAAATTCTTGTGGCAGAAAAGTATGAAAAATAAGTAATCACAAGCAACAACAAATCGAATTGGCATTACGTATGTATTAATTTGGGAGGAGCCAGGTTGCTAACGATTAAAATCGTCACCTTTGAAAACTAGTCTGAAGCTCTAATGATATTAAGTAATACGTAATCTGTTAATAGGCAATTGATGGCGTAGCTTTTTGCTACAACTCGCATAATGCAATTGCAATATGCGAAAGTCCTGAGCCAGGTTAGGCATTTATGCGATCCACCACTGCAAATACCCTTACAAAAAAGTTGGCACATATACTGCATTATAAGAACTGACCCTTCTTAAGCCGAGGGTCACCTAGCCAACTGACGTTGTTAGTGAACTTTTTGTTCACAAGATATATCGGCCAATCGCACCTTTGCGGTTGGCCATTTTTTTGTCTACCTATGCCGAACCACTCTCTGATATAGCGACAAAACTCGACATTTACTCCTTAAATGATCCATACTGCGTCTCTTTTTCCTTGTATCTTGCAAGCACTTGCACCATTTAAACAGACGAAAACCTTCCACTAGCGACGTTTTCGAAAATGTTTCAAATTTTCACCTAAAATGAAAAAGCACCGATAATGAGTAACGGACTATCGAATGCTAAATCTAAATACAGAACCGTTCATACTCATTACGGAAGATGAGTGACACAACAAAAGAGGTTATATGAATCAATTAATTTCAGTTGGGCCACTAGAATCTTTTTTAATCGCTATTAGCGTTTTATTTCTAGGCCACTTCGTCAATAACAAACTTCCGATTCTTAAGCGGTTTAATATCCCAGAGCCGATAGTGGGTGGTTTGATTATTGCCATTGCTATTACGGTTATGCATTTTAACGGACTTGATCTTACTTTCTCGTTACCGTTGCAAAATACCTTCATGTTGATGTTTTTTAGTACGGTTGGGCTTGCGGCTAACTATACGCAACTAATGAAAGGTGGGGCTAAAGTCTTTCTATTTCTCGCTATCGCATCGGTTTATATCATTATCCAAAACGGTGTGGGTGTCACTTTAGCGACCGCACTTGGTTTAGAACCGCTCATGGGGCTAATTGCTGGTTCCATTACGCTATCTGGGGGACACGGTACTGGCGCGGCTTGGTCACAAACTTTTTCAGATGTTTATGGCATGGAAAACACCTTAGAAATCGCCATGGCTTCGGCAACGTTTGGTTTGATTATCGGTGGTATCATTGGCAGCCCTGTCGCACAAAAGTTGATTGCTAAGCATGGTTTTGAATCCGAATATGGGACTGGAATTCATACTCATGACAAGTTTCCTGAGCTAGTCACTTATAACGAATATGAAGAAGATAAGGTAACGGCGAAAAAGGTCATTGAGGTTCTGTTTATTCTTCTGATCTGTGTCACTGGCGCTAAGTACTTAGAGCAGTGGGTGAGTTCATTTAATATCCAGTGGTTAATGATCCCTGACTTTGTGTATGCCTTATTTATCGGTGTTTTTATTACTAATGTAATGGAAGTCACTAAAGTCCATAAGGTCGATACAGAAACCGTCGATATTCTTGGTACCGTGTCACTATCGTTATTCTTAGCTATGGCCTTGATGAGTTTAAAGCTGTGGAATATTTTTGATTTGGCGATACCGTTTTTAACTATTCTAGCGGTGCAATCAGTGATTCTTGGGCTCTTTGCTTATTTTGTTACGTTTAAGGTGATGGGGGCCAACTATGATGCGGCGGTTATCTCAGGTGGACACTGTGGTTTCGGTCTTGGTGCTACTCCGACGGCGGTAATGAATATGGGCTCATTGGTCAATAAATATGGCCCTTCTCCGCAAGCCTTTATGGTTGTTCCTATTGTGGGTGCATTCTTTATTGATATTGTTAATTTGATTATCTTGCAAAGCTACATCAGCTTTATCGGCTAACTCATTGACTGACACTTTCCCTGAATGACCATCGACCAATCACTCTCCTGTGATTGGTCTTTATTTTTTATCAGAAGTAAAATTTATGGCCCTTCTATTTATAGCCTTTCTCTTTAAAGATCTGCTATTTAAAAGTCAGTTTTGTTCCGTTGTATTTTAGCTGGCCTAGTAGGGCTTTAGCGTTATCTTGTCCTGATTCATTAAACTGCAAACCATAACGAGCGTAGTGTAATGATCGTTGTAAATTACAAATGGTTCCAGTGAGAGGGGCAAAGTCTTGTTTGTTTCGTGCCGTATCTCGAATTTCTATTGATACACGATCGCCAACTTGAAATGCTCGACTTAAAGGTGGGGTCACAAAGCGACAGCCACTTTTTGAAAGATCACGGATTTCGCAGTCTCCTCTGTTTGAGTTTGTTATGACCTTTCCTAATATGTTGACATCATAACGAGACTCTTTTCGAAGCTGTTTAATCTGCATTGTACTAGGGATAGAAAGGGCAATCATGGCAATAGGTTCATGGATAAAGTGAATCAATTGACAGCGGAAGTTGATGACAGCCCCTTCTCCTCTGGGGGAAATTGCCTTAACGAGCAGCCAGAAACCTTCCTGGAAAAAGAAAGAGAGGTCTTCATTCGATACTTTAGGGAGCTCGATTAAGATTAAGTTATTCTCGTGAGTACCGATAAAGGGCGTGCTGCATTGAAACGTTCGACCTATCGGTGTGGTAATCGCGATGGTGAGTTCACTGCCGTGCTCGATAATCGCTAACGCATCGGTACTATTGATAGTGGAAACAGGGTTCGAATTACGGGCACGTTTTTTTTGTTCACTAGCCTCTGCCGTTGGAGAATCCATTTTCCAATTCCTTACGTTGTATTTTATAGTTTGAATCAGAAATGTGTACGTCACTACTGATATTACAATTCTGCATCATATTGCAGTTATTTATTGGACTAATCTATCATTATCAGCGAATTTAGGCTAAGAATTGTGTTTGAAGTCTCGTTTCACTTGATTACGATTCATGGAATTAGGATAGGAAATTGATAAATTGAAAACTGACATCCACTTAAACATCTTGGGAGTACTGGGTTGGAAAGAGGTTCAATCAAAGACGTTGATCCAAGAGCTTTGGGGAGGATATGGCGAGTTACTTCGTTTGGGCTTTCAGCAGCAAAGTGTGATTTTGAAGCACATTGAATTGCCTCAACCAAAGTCACACCCTAGAGGGTGGAACACCAATTTGTCTCACCAGCGTAAACTGAACTCCTATCGCGTAGAAATGCATTGGTATCGCGAGTATGCGTCTTTATGTGATCAACATTGTTATGTCCCTAAGCCAATTCATGCGGAGCATTATGAGCAAAGCTATTTGTTAATGATGGAAGACCTCGCCACACAAGGATTCCCTGCGGTAAGTAACGATGCAACGCCACAACAGCTTTCTGCATGCTTAAAGTGGCTTGCGTATTTTCATGCAAAACACATTGGTCACACTGGTGAGGGACTATGGCCGTCAGGGACGTATTGGCATTTACAGACTAGACCCGATGAACTGAAGCAGCTAGCAGATGAGCCACTTAAAGAAGCCGCTGCACACATTGATCGTGTATTGACTAATGTTCCTTACCAAACACTGGTTCATGGCGATGCAAAGCTTGCCAATTTTTGTTTTAGTGACTGTGGAACACAAGCTGCTGCGGTTGATTTTCAGTATGTTGGGAAGGGTTGTGCGATGAAAGATGTCGCCCTTTTTATGAGTAGTGCGATAACGCCAGAAGAGTGTGAGAAAGTTGAGAAGCCTTTGTTAGATGAGTATTTTTCCTATTTAGAAAAGGCGCTATTTCTTTATCATCCTACCATGTCATATCAGGATGTTGAGTGTCATTGGCGACCAATGTTTGTGGTTGCTTGGGCTGACTTTCAACGTTTCGTTAAGGGGTGGAGCCCAGATCACTGGAAGATCAACCCCTATACGGAAGCCGTTAAAGAGAGAGCACTGTTACAGCTCTCTAAAGGCTAGGTTTTTACTCGCGCCATATAGAGTGTGTCAATAAATTCGCCATGGCGATAGCTGCCTGCTTTAGCGGTCCCTTCAACGTCAAAGCCAAACTTTTTATAACATGCGATAGCACTGATGTTGTCGCTGTTTACTTCGATTTGAATGCGTTTCACTTGCAGCCAGTTATCCGCTAAGTCGATAACGGTTGCGATAAGCTGACTTCCAATACCATTTCCGTGGTATGCGTCGTGTACGCCAAGGCCGAAGCTCGCACAATGCTGAGTTCTCGGGCGTTGTGAGTGTTCAAAACCTATATTACCCACAACCTTTCCGTCTACTTCCGCGATAAATGAATACACACCATCGGGCATGTTGTTTAGCCGTTTTTCCCACATAGAAATAGATGGGTTGGGAAGTTGTAGGGTTTCCGCCAGCGCTTTTGGTTGTGAGTAGAGTTCGCAGAGAGCCGCTGCATCTTTGATATGAGTAGGTCTGATTGTAATGTCCATAATAGCTGAGGCTCCTTTGTTTAACCGTCCTTCTCTAGTTAAACCACAAAAAGAGAACAATGAGAACCTAATATGGCCATTAAAGGCTAAATAATTGAAATATCGACAATTACAATGCCATGATCACTGCTGACATGGTCGACACCGTAGCGAGGGTTAGTGAGGTGAGAATCTTTCACTTCGTAGCGATTTACCATTGTGTGAGTGTGACTGGAATATGAAGAGAACTCGTTAGAAAGTAATATGTAGTCGAGTTCCTTTGCTTGTGCGCCGACGTAATAAGTTGCGTTGCTCTTTCTATCTTCTTCATTCATAGAAAGATCTCTACTGTTATGAAGATGGAACTCTGAAAGCGCTTCAAGTGTCTCGTTTTGTCGAAACAGTTGTTTTGATGTCAGGCAGTGAAATTCATTACTTTGTAGTGATTGATTGAAGTCACCCATGATGACGCAAGGTCTCTTTGAATGGTTCTTGGTGTTAATGACATGATGATGCAATGCATGAGCTTCCATGCCTCGTTGTATTGTCGATAACCACTTTCCTTGACTCTCTAATAGCCAACGCTCAGTTGTGGAAAGAGAAGCTTCATCGGCCGTCTGTGATGCTGATTGGTTCTTCTCTTTCGATAACAAATTTAGGGACTCAAATTCTACAGGACGTTGAGACTTAAAGTGCACGACATACACATCCAGAGCCCCAAGCTTTGGAATATTGATGACCGCGTGAATGGGTTGACGACTAAATTGAAAATCCGCTTGTTGCTGAGCGATAGGGGACTCTAAATTAATAACGGGTGTTTCTAGAATAGGATAACGGGAAGCAAGCGCTAAGACGGGGTTTGAATAGATATAGTCTTGCTCTATATCGGGCGTATCAATCGTGACGAAGTACGGATAGCCGAGTGCTTCTAAAGAAGAACGTAACACATCAATACTAAACACCTCTTGAAACCCAATGATATCGGCATCGATCTCCACTAGGCTTCTTTCTAACCATTGAGTCTTTATTTGCCACTCCTCTTTGGTATAGATATTTGCAAAGTCGTAGAAGGCATTTGGCGGCGCAACGTAGTTAAATAAGTTGATAGTGCAGATTTTCAAATGCTGGTGATTAATGTCCACGCTGAAACCCTAAATTGGTTTTAATGAGAAAACTGTTGTCGATAGACTTTTGGCGCGACACCAACATACTGGCGAAAATGATGACGCATAGTGACGGCGTTATCAAACCCTGCGGCTTGTGAGAGCTGTTCTATCGGCAGGCTACTGCTTTCGAGTAAACCTTTTGCGCGCTCGACTCTTTGACCGATTAGCCACTCTTTTGGTGAGAGGTTGAAGCTTGCTCTGAATTTTCGGTCAAAGGTGCGGCGTGACATATTCGCTCGTGCTGCTAAATCGTCGATGATGATAGGTTTGTTGATATTATCAGTGGCCCACTCAATGGCCTCTGAAAACTGATTGGGTACTTCTAATATTGGCGATTCAACAAATTGCGACTGTCCCCCTGTTCGATGCCCTGATATGACAAGTCGCTTTGCTACTTGATTGGCAACTTGATACCCAAAATCCGATCGAATGACGGCTAAACCAAGATCAAGCCCCGCTGCGCTGCCGGCGGAGCACCCGATATTCCCATCCAAAACATAAAGTACATTCGAGGCGTATGAGATATGAGGAAAACGCTGACGGAAAAGGGATTCGAATTTCCAATGAGTGGTTGCCTTTGTATTCTTTAAAACGCCAAGCTCAGCTAATAGGAAAGCCCCGGAGCAGAAAGAAAGTAAACGCTTACCATCAGCGTGAAACTTTCTAATCTCTTTATCAATATTGTTCGGAATAGACTGCAGGCTCGTTGGCCAACTAGGAATAATAAGGAGGTCATACTCTTCCAATGAAGTGACACATTTAGTCTGGAGGCCAACATTTGCGGTACTTATTATATTACCGTCATCAAGGTTAACGACTTCCGCTTGATACCATGAGGTAAATTCAGGCCGAGGTAGAGCAAACAATTCGACCGCACAGGCCAGCTCAAACAGCGAGACGTTAGCATGGGAGAGAATGGCAACCTTTATCATCAAATATCCCTTAACTTATATAACAGCACTATGGCTTATTATTAACGAATAATGTCTTTTACGCCAGTGTTTAAATAGTAAGCACTCGTCAATAATGGATCTCATTGACAACGCAGATAAATAGACAAGGAAACGTTATGACAAGTGCAGTCTCTAGAATACCAGCCGCAGACAGTGAGAGCGCGTTACAGCATTTTGAACAATTACTTCGATTTGAAACCGACTGTTGGGACGTTCATCATGCCTTGAGTAATGAACGACAGGATTTTGTGTTAGTCGATGTGAGAGGTAATGAGCTTTTTGACGCAGGGCACATCGAAGGGGCTATCAATATTCCTCACCCACGATTGAACGAGAAACGACTCAAAGAGTATTCAATGGAGACACTGTTTATCGTCTACTGTGCTGGCCCTCATTGTAATGGCACAGAAAAAGCAGCCATCCGTTTAGCGAAATTAGGCCGACCAGTAAAAAAGATGATTGGCGGTGTCACTGGGTGGATTGACGAAGGGTTTGAGCTAGCCATTTGAACTTGCTAAAAGGAACTAAGGATAAAATGAATATGGAGAATAAGATGGAACTCATTGTAGGAAGAGACTCTACCTGGTCGTTAAGAGCGTGGCTTTGTGCAAAAATCGCTAAGGTGGAGGTCAACGAACTTATTATTGACCTGACTAAACCTGATTATAAACAAACGCTACTTAGTTATAGCCCTTCAGGGTTGGTTCCTGCTTTAAACGTGGGCGAGTCTGTTATTCACGACTCTCTTGCGATTATTGAATTCTTTAATGAACAGAGTTCCGGCGCCCTTTTCCCAACGGACGAATTACAACGAGCCGAAGCCAGAAGCCTATGTTCAGAGCTTCACTCTGGATTTTTTCAACTTAGGCAGCAGTGTCCTTTTTCACTGGATCCCGTCGAACCGTTAGCTGAACTAGCTAGCGATCTTAACGTTGAAATTAAACGAGTTGAGTCCATTTTCGAACAGGCTCAGCAACCGTTTATGTATCAACACGCAGGTGCTGTTGATGCTTTCTACTCTATTCTTGCTTTCAGACTTCAAAGCTATGGAATCACGTTTAATGGTAAAGCGGGTGAGTATCAGCAAAGCCTTCTTAACTGGCCTTTGTTGAATCAAGCGATTGAAGTAGCGATGGAATGGCGCAAGTCGTAGCGGTTTCTTAACTCGATACACTAACTACTATGCGAAAAACGCATAGTAGTTGTGACCAAATGTCATTTGAGTCATTAAGTCTTTATCACTACACTTCGCGCTCTTTTCAACAGGTGAAAGACAAAAGCCTATGCGTTTTAAAACTCTGTGGTCGTCACAATCGATAGTCGCCCAACTGACTCGAATGATGCTGTTGCTCGGACTGTCTCTCGTTGTTGTACATAACTCGCCAACACTAATAACGCTATTGGCAGAGCAGGCGGTTAATAGCGGATGTCACCAACACATGGGTGAGATGGATCATTCTCAACACCATTAATTATTATTTTAAATAAGAACACCTTAACTAAGAATATTGTATGAGTATCTTTCGTTTTCCACTTTTAGTTTGGCTAGGAATTGGCATTTTAATCGTTTGTCTAGGGATCAGACAGTCGTTCGGCATTTTTATGATGCCGATTTCAGAGTACTTTGGTACGGGTCGTGAGTTCTTTAGCTTCGCTATCGCCCTTCAAAACTTGCTATTTGGTGTTTTCCAACCTTTCGTTGGTATGGCCGCGGATAAATGGGGCGCAAAACGAATCATAATACTGGGTGCGATCTCTTATGCTGCAGGACTTTATCTGACATCGATAGCGGTAGAGCCAAGCATGCTGTACTTATCACTCGGTGTTCTAGTTGGCCTTGGATTAAGCGCAACGAGCTATGTGATTGTGTTAGGCGCTGTTGCGAAAGTAGTACCTGCGCAGCACACTGCTAAAGCATTTGGTTTAACCACTGCGGCAGGATCATTTGGTATGTTTGCAATGATCCCTGGTGCACAAACCTTGATGACTCACTTTGATTGGCAAGGTGCATTACAAGCATTTGCACTGCTGTGTACGGCGATGATTGCCTTTGCAATGTTTATGAAATCGTCCAAGTCATCTGAACAATCAAAGCAAGCTCTCGACGATTCACAAACACTAAAACAAGCATTAAGTGAAGCGTTTGCTCACAAAGGCTATTGGCTTATTCACGCTGGATTTTTTGTCTGTGGCTTCCATGTGATGTTTATTGCTACTCACCTACCAAGCTACTTAGCGGACAAAAGTTTACCCGCTTCCAGTGCTGCGATGGCGTTGGCGTATGTTGGCATATTTAATATATTCGGTTCCTATTTTTGGGGTGTCATGGGTGATCGTTTTAATAAGCGCCATGTTATGTCAGCTCTCTATTTTGTACGTACCCTGGTTATCGGTGCATTTGTCACGCTGCCTGTTACAGAGCAGACCGCGGCAATTTTCGGTGCAGCCATTGGCTTTTGCTGGCTAGGTACGGTGCCATTAACGTCTGGCCTTGTTCGTCAGATATTTGGAGCCCGTTACCTTTCAACGCTTTACGGTCTTGTATTCTTTACTCACCAAGTGGGAAGTTTTCTCGGGGCGTGGGTTGGTGGCCGAATTTATGACCATTATGGATCATACGATCCGATTTGGTGGTCAACCGTCATACTTGCGTTTGCTGCCGCCTTAATACATTTACCAATAAACGATAAGCCTGTCGCTCGACTTGCGATGCAGAATTAGAGTTAATTGATAGCGTAAATACTAAAGCCCATCACTTTTTATGATGGGCTTTTTGTTCTTAACGATGCCCACTCAACGAATAAAAATCTAGTGAAGATGCTTTTTAATATTAATGGGTTATGATTAGTTTATTCATGCAGTTAATACCTTTAGAGGCAACATGGAAAAGAAAAAAGTCTTAGTCTTGTATGCGCACCCGTCACAGCATCGTTCAGAAGTGAATCAACTACTGTTTGAAGCGGCGGTTTCAATTCCCAATGTGACTGCAATTGACCTTTATGGGCTCTATCCAACGTTTAATATCAATATTGATAATGAACAACAGCGACTTCTAGATCACGATGTTGTTATTTTCCAATTCCCCCTTTACTGGTATTCAACGCCTGCATTATTAAAAGAGTGGCAAGACTTAGTGCTTGAATATGGTTTTGCTTATGGCCAAGACGGTGACTCATTAAAAGACAAAGTATTTTTCTGCGCCATAACCGCGGGTGGTAAAGAAGATGCGTATCAAAGTGAAGGCTATAACCACTTTACGATTCGCCAACTTCTCCAACCTTTGGAACAAACGGCTTATTTAACAGGTATGCGTTACCTAGCGCCATTTGCACTGTTTGGCTCTCGTACCGCACTGGAAGAGAATCGAATTCAAGAACATGTTGAACGTTGGTCTTCGCTTCTTACTGGTTTGGTCGAAAATAAGGTCGACTTAGACAAGGCCGCCAGTGCTGAAAAGTTAACTCATATTCTAGATGAATTGATTTCGGATGAATTAAATTCGAGTGAGCTGAATTCAGGAATTAAGATTAGGGAGACGCACAATGACTAGTCTATTTTTACAAGCGTTTATCTATCTTATTGCCGCTGTTATTGCTGTACCTATTGCTAAGCGTTTAGGTCTTGGCTCAGTACTTGGCTACCTTATTGCTGGTGTTATTATTGGCCCTGTCATTGGGCTTGTAGGGGAAGAAACAACCACTATTCAGCACTTTGCCGAGTTTGGTGTCGTCATGATGCTGTTTCTTGTTGGTCTAGAATTAGAGCCGAAAATGCTCTGGGCGATGCGTAATCGACTCATGGGGCTTGGTGGTTTACAAGTTGTTGGCACCACTGCGGCGGTTATGGCGATTGCGTTGCTGTTTGGTTTGGTTTGGAGTTTAGCTCTTACGGTGGGTTTGATCTTTGCGTTGTCATCGACCGCCATTGTTCTACAAACCTTTAATGAGAAAGGGTTGAATAAAACAGAGGGTGGAAAAAATGCCTTTTCTGTTCTTCTATTCCAAGATATCGCCGTAATACCTATGCTCGCTTTCATTCCATTGCTTGCGCTTCCTGAGCTTGTTGAAAGTGCTCAAAATGCGGCTGCTGATGCATCTCAGCACCATGAGGAACTAAGCCTTGTCGTCGGGCTTCCTGGTTGGGCTTACGGGTTAGTGATTATGGCATCAATCGCCTCAGTTGTGGTTGGTGGGCACTATTTAAGTCGACCTCTATTTCGCTTCGTCGCAAGCTCAGGCTTAAGAGAGATCTTTACGGCAACGGCGTTAATGCTTGTTGTGGGTATCGCGGCATTAATGAGTCTAGTGGGGCTCTCTCCAGCCTTGGGCACGTTTTTAGCGGGTGTGGTATTGGCGAACAGTGAGTTTAGGCATGAGCTTGAATCCAATATTGATCCATTTAAAGGTCTTTTATTGGGGTTGTTTTTTATTACCGTCGGCGCGGGCATTCAGTTCTCAACACTCTTTGAACAGTTCTTTTTGATCATGAGCTTAACTGTTGGCGTCATGCTGCTAAAAGGCGTCATTTTGTTCGTACTCGGCCTTATATTTAAAGTAAAGGGCAGTGATCTTTGGTTATTTGCATTAAGCCTCGCGCAGGCTGGGGAGTTCGGTTTTGTATTGCTTGGTTTCTCGGTTCAAAACCACGTACTACCGACTGAGTTAGCGCAGACGCTCTCTTTGGTTGTTGCGCTATCGATGTTTTTCACGCCTGCGCTATTCATTCTTTTTGATAAGGTGATTTTGCCAAAATACCAAGACAAATCGAATGAGAGAGAGGCCGATACGATAGAAGAGTCAGGGACAGTGATCATTGTTGGGATTGGCCGTTTTGGTCAAATTGTAAACCGATTGCTCGTTTCTAATAACATAAAAACAGTGGTGCTAGACCATCAGGCAAATCAAGTGGATGTGGTTAGGCGCATAGGAACGAAAGCGTATTATGGTGATGCGACACGGCCTGATTTACTCCACACGGCAGGTATTGAAGAGGCCAAAGTCATTGTGATTGGGTTGGATAATCCTGAAAGTAGTGTTGAGTTAGTGAAATACGTTAAACACACTTATCCGCACATATCGATTATCGCACGTGCCTTTGACCGAGGACACGGGTATCGATTACGCCAAGCGGGTGCCGATTACATTGAGTTAGAAACGTATCATTCAGCCCTAGAGTCGGGCGGGCAGGTAATGAAAGTGATGGGGCTACATCCTTTCTACGTTGAGCAACAGAAAGTCACTTATAAACGGGTCGAACAGAAAAAATCTGACCTTCTCTACGATGCTTGGAAAGATGATTCAGAAGGAGAACGTTTCGACAATAACTATCGAGACCTATTTATGCACCTTGAGCAGTACATGGCAAAAGAGATGCAGGTGGATAGAAGCGATAAACATACCAAAGCGGAACGTGGATGGACACCGCCGCCAAAAGGGTATGCAGATTCATTTGAAGAGTAAAGTTTGTCGGTGCTTTTTGATACAAAAAGAAGGCTAAAAGAGTTAAAGAAAAGCACCGAGTAGCGGTACAATACGCCCGTTGCAATATCGCAGCGTATGATACTCATTCACAGGAAACGTTACAGTAGCCACCTATGTCTAAAGACTTTGATTTCACAACAGAATATACCATCGACAAACGCTTTTATGCGGAATGTTATGATCAAACAAGCCTACCTACGGAATTTCCCAAAGCCTATTTAAAAGGAATGCTATTTCTTCTTTTCGGTGTAGTTCTCGTATTATTTGAGTTATTACCCAGTGGTCACGTTGGCTGGTTCTTCATCGTATTGAGTATTATCGAAGCGTTCAGTATAAAATTTAAGAGAACCTGGTGGCTGTGGCGACAAACGCTCAGTTTGAGTACGGGCAGCAAAGTGGTGTTTCAGGTTGACTCTAATGGTGTGAGCTATAAAAACCTTAAAAATACCCGTAGCATCGCCTGGAGTGAAATTGACCAAGTTCAACAAAGCGATTTAGGGTTTATCTTTCATATGGGTAAACAGCGACAATACGTGAGTAAATCTTGCTTAAATGAAGAGGCAATCGCGTTCATTGTTGAACAACACGCTGTATCTAAAACGAACTAACGTTAATAAGTGCATCATAGACTGAATAGCTAAAGTTTGTCTCTCGTCTTTTTAATTACTGAGTCAGCCAGCTCTGCGCTGACTTAATTATGTTCAACTTTGAGTTTAGTACCTCAGTAATAATTGGTTCGGGCTCTATTGCCTTCTGAAGCATTAAATTTGGTGGTTGTCCAACTACCAGAAAGGCGACGAACCCTTCGTTTTTTTGTTGTTAATTTCTTTCCTTTATTCATTCATTTTTCAAATAGATAGCTTATGATGGGGTCATACGAACAGTTCTAAGGATCAAAGTCTTGTCTGAATGGCTCACCACCCCCGCATTGATTGCAATGTTTCTGATCTTTCTAGGATCATTTGTCCAAACTGCCATTGGTTTTGGACTTGCCATTGTTGCCGCGCCACTGCTATTTATGATCTCGCCAGATTATGTTCCTGCCCCTATTTGTTTGGTCGGGTTGTACATATCCATTCTTAATGCCATGAAGCACAGAACGAGTGTTTCGATTGGTGGCTTGAAAACCGCGTTGATTGGTCGAGTTCCTGGCTCGGTAGCAGGGGGCTTTTTATTAGTTTTAGTTTCTACTGATACGTTAGCACTTTGGCTAGGTATCCTCGTCTTATTTGCTGTGGTAGTGAGCTCTTTACCGTATCGCCTAGAGCCAACACCAATGCGAATGGGTGTCGCAGGGTTCTTTTCAGGTTTATTTGGTACCAGTGCTGGCATTGGTGGTCCACCGATGGCATTACTACTTCAGCATCAAGAGGCAGCTCAATTACGTGGAAACTTATCTGCGTTTTTTGTATTCAGTTCGGTCATCTCATTGATTATTCAGATCCCCGCAGGGTTTTTAAACAGCCACCATCTGTGGATTACCGTTCCCCTTATTCCTGCCGCTTGGCTTGGGTATAGACTCGCATTAGCCACGACACAATCGTTACCGAAAGAGAAAATACGAATAGGTGCGTTGCTGTTGTGTTCGGTTAGTGGGGTTACCGCCGTGTGGCAAGCATTCTAAAGATTGAGTTCATGTTGAGTTAAGGAAGCGAGAATTATGATTACGGAAGTCGCAATATTAGATGTTAAACCAGATTTAGTCGGTGAATTTGAGCCTGCTTTTAAGAAAGCACAGAGCATTATTTCAAGTATGGATGGGTATATTGAACATCAGCTACAACGGTGTATTGAAAACTCAAGCCGCTATATTTTAATCGTGCAGTGGCAAACATTGGAAGCGCACACAGAAGGGTTTAGAGGCTCGAAGCAGTATCAAGAATGGAAAGTGTTATTGCATCATTTTTATGACCCTTTCCCAACGGTAGAACACTATGAACAAGTTTATTTAAAGGAGTAAACATGCGTACATTAGGTAATATTATTTGGTTTTTATTTGGCGGCGTGTTTATGGGGCTGATGTGGTGGATGTTTGGCTTGCTAGCGTTTATTAGTATCATCGGGATTCCGTGGGGACGAGCCTGTTTTGTGATGGGTAATTTTTCGTTCTTTCCATTTGGCCAAGAAGCGATCGCCAGAGATGAGCTTGGAAATGAAGTTGATATCGGTACCGGACCATTTGGTTTAATCGGAAATGTTATCTGGTTCTTACTAGCAGGTGTTTGGCTTGCTATCGGCCATATTATGTCGGCAGTGGCCTGCTTTATTACGATTATTGGTATTCCATTTGCCCTTCAGCATTTGAAGTTGGCGTTGATTTCTCTTGCGCCAATTGGAAAAACGATTGTACCAAAAGAAGAAGCGGCTGCGGCTAAGTATTCTTCTTATCGCTAGAGTATAGAGCGATTATAGTGACGGTGTTTGAGTTAATTAGTCGCGCCTATTGAGATTGAATGTACTTAGTTTTGGTGAGCACTCTATGAAGGAACCTCTAGTTATCCGCGATAGGTATCGTCACTGTTTAGCTCATCAATTGTGGTTTTGACTAATTAAGTTGGTCTACATCTACATTAAGTGCTTTTAATTGGATTGCGACTTGCTACGTTTTCCTTAATAGCCTTTAACCCCAAACTCTCTCAACCTTTTCGGCAATATGTCATCTAGTTGTTCACTTTCTTTTGGAAATATTTCGATTAAGTTGAGGTTATTTTGTTGATAGTGTTTTTTAATTGAAGCGATAAGCTCACTATTAGGGTTTTCAATGTCTCCTCCCCAGTATTGCAGGTAAACGTTACCTGTAGGTAGGTAAAAGCCGCTGAGAACGGTTGCTTCTATCGGTAACAGTCGTTGGTACGCGTGGGGAATACCATTCATATAGAGCCAATTATCGATACGTAGCTCACCCACGGAACAAACATAATGCCCGTCTAAGGTTCGATGTTTTGCTTCAAACTTTTGTCGGAAATTAAAAATAGATTTATCGGTAGAATGCTCGGCAGCATCTTGACCAAGAAATTCAATAACAGATTGTTTGAGGTGTTTGTTTTTAATGATGGAATCGTGCCATAACGTAAAGAACTGCTCAGACGATGGATTCTCTTTTTGGACACCTCCAACTGCAGCCCCTGTATGGGTTAACTTCCAGCCTTGAGCATTTTTCGTGATCCAACCAAGCTCGCTAAGTAGCTGGTTGATCTTCTTTGCATTGAGGTTGAACTTACCACCAATATCTGTCGCTGAGAGCAGCTCTCCGCTATAGCGGTCTATGTCAATGAGTAGCTTTTCAGGCCAAACAATATAGATGCCAAATTTAGGGTGTTCAAAATATTCACCACCAAACTTGCTGCCTAGCTGGGTGAGAACCCACTTCTCTTCATAGCGATTAATATAGCCTGCTTTTTTTAAGTCAGAAAAGAGGGATTTAGCGTCCATTTCTCGAACTTTGGCAAGCGCTGAAGTAGACAGTTTTGACGTGTTCAAAGGTAACCCTCTCTCGTAGCCTTTTGTCTAAAGCAAGCGAGCATCATATTGATGCTCGCAAGTCGTTGATGTTAAAAAATCGAAACAGGTTAATGATCTAAGTATAGATAATTCTGCCAACTCTTCATACGAATCAAAACTTTACGCATAATCGATACGTGAGTAAAACTTTCAGAGTAAACCGCCACTTCTACTGCTGTACCCATTGGTAAATGATAATCAGATAAGTCATCGGTAATACGCAATGATACCAGTACGCGGCCATTGGTGCGCAGAGCTTCTGTACCGAGTAGAGCGCCTCTCGCTTGGAATTGGCCTTCACCAATAGCAGGAAGCACTTCTATTACCTCACCCTTAAACACACGCCCAGGGAGTGCCCTGAAAAGAAACTCAGCTTCATGACCCGGTTGTAAGCGTTGAAGTGAGTTCTGACGAAATGCAGCGGTATAGATCTTTTCTTCAGAGTGCACAAACGTCATGACTGGTGCTAATGGTAAAGGAACCGCCATCACACCGGGCCTTAGTGCGAGTTGAGTGGCGTAACCATCGGTAGGCGCGGTCACAACTGTTTGTTCAAGGTTGAATTCAGCTTTTCGAAGGTCGGCGAGTAAACTTGCAACGGCAGTATTTTCTCCACCGATCTCTGAATTAAGAGAGATCTTTGCTTGTTCTACCTGAGCTTCTGCAACTTCTAACGCGGCTTGACTTGCTTTAAACGCTTGGCGTCTTGTATCAAGTTGCTGCTCTGTAAATGCGCCTTTATCAAAACCTCTCTGATAACGATCATATTCACGCTGCGCTTTATCTCGTTCAGCGATAGCTTTAAATCGCTCTGATTGAGCTTCTGAAACACCAGATTCTAAGCCTAAAGCGTCTTGGCTTGCTTCTTTCACTTTAGCGCGAATTTTTGCAACTTCAGCTTCGAATGGAATTGGATCAATCTTAAATAACACGTCCCCTTGTTTTAGCGGTTGATTCGGTATGACGGGTACTTCTATTACTCGGCCTCGAACCCCTGAAACGACTGGTGTTGTTGAATAAACTTGATTACCAATCTGAGTAAACGGATGGTTATAGTTCATTAATAATATGAGCGTACCAATTAATACCACCCCACCAAGCACGGCTGTAGGTACCGTCCATTTGTTTAATGGGATGTTAAAGATCTTAAAAATCGCAATACAGAAGGCGGCGTAAGTTAGAATTAATAGTAAATCCATTATTTTTCCTCCTTGTTTTGCGTAGGTTGTGCTGATGCATCAACATCGATATCGAGCGATTGCATTTTTAGATCTGCAACTTCATTTTGTAGCTTTTCTACCTGATCAATAAGCTTGTCGACACGATGATGAAGATCGTGCTGTTCAGCTTCAAGCTTGCTAAAGCCCCAGCCTCGCTCTTTTCTCCATAATGTTGCCCATATCCATAGAAATGGCCAGATAGCATGGAGCGTAAATAGGCTAACCCAACCTGCGTAATGAATCGCGTCTTGATGTGGGTGTTCGCGTTCTTTCGCGATTTCGTAAGGGATGTCGTGAATGACAATGATGCCGTAAAAGATAACTAGGGCGACAAAAACAAGAACGCCAAGGGCGAAATAATCGAGAAACATAAGTACTTCCTTGTGTCAAAAATGCTAACGTATGCAAATAGTTACTGCATTATGTAAAAGATATGTAATTACCATTTAAATGTATAGAGAAAATTCAGTAATTTGGGCGTTGTTAGTGACCTTTTCAATTGTTTCCATGATTATGAGCAAATAGTGCTCATGCATTGGGAAAAGTGGAGATTAAGATGTTTTATGGAGAGCTTGCTGCGTTATCAGCGGCGCTAGTTTGGGCAGTAGCAACTTGGATATATAGCCAATTTAGTCATCAGTTTTCGGCAATGCAGCTCAATATTGTTAAAGGGACAATAGCATCGGCAATGATGCTTCTAGTTCTCCCATTGATGCCGATGCCTGAATTTACCTTAACGCCTTTGTATCTTTGGATCTTAGCGATTTCAGGTATTGTTGGTATTGCGATTGGGGATTCTGCGTATTTTGCCGCTCTGAAACGAATTGGGCCGAACAAAACGCTGCTTTTAGAATCGCTTGCTCCGCCTTTATCTGGTGTTCTCGCCTTGGTTTTTTTAGGGACAGTCATATCGATACAAGCTTGGTTAGGTGTGGTCATTACAACAATTGCGGTGGCCTCTGTGGTGTTTCAGCCGACTAAAGATTCAGGCTCTGTGTCTCGAGCTGGGGTTGGCTACGGATTGGTGGCGAGTGTATGTCAGGCGAGTGGGGTCGTGATTTCTCATTATGCTCTGGTTGCAGGAAACCTTCCGCCTTTGCTTGGTGCATTAATTCGACTATCGGTTGGTGTTTTAGCCGTCGTACTCATTATTGGCTGGGTTGAACAAAAGCCTTTTCAATCTATCAAGTCAAACCTAAAGTCCATGACCAATCGATCATTTTGGTGGTTATTTTGTGCGATTTTCGTCGGTACATTTTTGGCTTTATGGTTACAGCAGATTGCTTTGAAACACGCGAATCCAGCCATCGCGCAAACACTCATTGCGACGAGTCCACTATTTATGCTCGTCATTTATGCGATTAAGAGGGAAGCCATCAGCAAACAGAGCTTATTTGGGACTCTGTTTGCGTTGCTCGGAATATCGTTGTTCTTTTTATAGAATGTAAGATGAGGGTCTACGATAGACCCTTTATTATTCACAACAGACTTGGTTTCGACCGTTGGCTTTGGCACGATAAAGTGCTTTATCAGCGCGATAGAATGTACGTTGTGTGTTTTCGCCTTCGCGATGGAGTGTGATACCCACGCTTACCGTAAGACCACGTTCACCGAGTATATCCTGCCAACCAAATTGGAAAATCCGCTCTCGATAGTTTTCCGCGTGCATTTCTGCTTGCTCGAGTGAGGCCTTTTCTAGGATCACTAAGAACTCTTCACCGCCAAAACGTACGCACGAGGCGCCTCTAAAACGGAAGTAGGCTGAGAGTTCATGAGAGACGTTAACGATGGCTTTATCACCGACCAAATGGCTAAGTTCATCGTTAATGGACTTGAAATGGTCGATATCAATAACCATTAAGGCGAACGGTGTTTCATGGAGAAGCATATCTTTGAGCTTCACATCTAACCAACGTCGGTTATGAAGAGCCGTTAGAGGGTCGGTAAAGACGTCTTGTTGGAGCTTTTTAACGGTGTTTTTCTGATTTTCTGTGGTCTCTTTCAGCTCTTTATTCTCAATTTCAGAAAGAATAAGTTTGAGTTGCAACTCATATCGAGAAAGTCGGCGTAATTGACTCGCACCAAGTTCAGTAATCGGGATGTTCTTCATTAAGTCCGACTCTATCCGATAGCCTTTTTTCTGATAATGCAGTGCCTGTTTATAGTCCCCCTGAATCTCACAAATATCACTTAACGAATCAAACAGGCGCTTAGAGAGAATAGGTGCGGAATCGAGCTTGATCCGCTTACTAACATGGTGAAGAACTAACTTTGCAAGTTGAGGTTTATTCACGTCGCCCAGACAGTATGCAAGTTCAAGGCGGACCATACTAGAAAGCCAAGATGAATTGATGTTACCTGAACTGTATTGAACATTGGAAATGGAAAGCAGCGCGTCGTGGCTGTTGCCTTGCTGGCGGTTAAGCTTTGCTTGATATAAGTGAATCTGACCCGCAAGGATTTTATTGCTCACTAATATACTGAGCTCTTCGCATTCTCTAATTAGATCGTTAGCGGCAGCGATTCGCCCCAACTCGATATAGCACGAGAGCATATAAAGCTTATATCTTAACCGCAATGAGCGACTGGAAATAGCGTGGTCGATACCATCAATCTTTTGGTAATAGCGAAGCGCACGATTATGGTCGCCATAAGCATCACATAAGTTACCCATCCCTAATATTGAAAGGGCATACGCATCAATAAAACCATGTTCCACAGCGATTGCTGAGGAGGAGCTGTATTCAGATAGTGCGGACGAGTAATCACCGATATCAACGAGATGCTCACTGAGACTATTTTTTACCGATAGTATAGTTTCTGCATCGCCGGGTAATTGAAGTTGCCCTAGAGCCAATTTGAGTTCATCGATACACGCTTGGAACTGTTTGAGTTCAGAACGATATTCAGCACTGATTATGTATGTTTGCGCACGCTCTTGGCTGGTCGAAGCGATATGCTGCCGAACATGGTTCCAAAAAATAATCGCTTCTTCCCCAGATACTGAGGAAGCATCTAGGCCGGAATCCGATATTTTATTAATTAATAATTCCATTGGACTCCTCCGAATCTAGGCTCTCTTCCAGCTGCTCGAGCGTGAATGGAAAAGTAAGGATGTCTTGTAGGATCACTTTTGGAAGGGTGCTATTGAGCCCTTTACGGCTCCAAGGGTATATTTCGATCATTTTGGCTAAAATCTGAAAAACTTGCTTTGCGACATCGTCTTTGTCACTGAGCAGGAGGGCTATTCTATCGCCACTCAATCTAGAAAGAAGGTCTTGATGATTACACAAGGAGTGAGCAATCTGTGTGCATACGTCTAAGTAGGCATTTTCTTTATGCTGAATAATGATAATGGCGTGATTAGAGCGTTTTAACTCGGTTTTAAAGAGAACAAGTTGTTCCCACCAATAGGTTTCGGACACCATATTGGTTAAGTGTTTTTCTGGATCAAATTCATGTTGGCCGCGAATGCGATTAATCAGCTTTCTTGCTCGTTGCTCTAGTTGTCGTTTCGATGTACGTGCCTTATCTAGGCCAACACGCGCCGTTTGTTCTCTGAGCATTTCGAGTGAGTATTTGCGGTATTTTTTAAACGCGACAAATGCATTTTCAAAATCATCTTGCTGCTCGGCGACTAAAGATTGTTGGAAACAAATTTGTGAAAGAAGCTCGCCGTTATCAAATTTAACCGCAGAATATTCAGCTTCAATAAGAAGCTCTGATGCTTTATTTGGGTTTTTTCTAAGAAGCTCTAATCGGGCTCGACTAATGTAGGAGTGCGCTTTCATCCAAACAAGGTCATTTTTGACCGCTAAGTCATGGGCTTTTTTTGTGGCAAGTTCGGCGTCGTCGATACGCTCAAGCCCGAGTAACGCCAAACCTCTAAAGTCCCAAACCTCAGCACTCCATGTTTTATCGTAGTGGTTTTTTAATACTTCTTCCGCGCCATCAAGTACGGTCAACATTTCAATAAAGTTGTTTAGCAGATAGAGATCCCAAGCCAGAAGAATACGCGCTTTACCTTCTAACCAGTCGATGCGCATGTTATTTGCGACTTTTACCGCCAGTTCGTGGGTTGAACAGGCCAGTTTATACTCATTAGTAATACGCCAAACGTTACCAAGCCCAATGAGACATTCGATTTGAATTTCAACCTCTTCAACCAAAGCCGCTTGCTCAAGCGCGTTAATCCAATATTGTTGTGCGGAATAGTATTTAGCTTGCCCCCAAAATTGCATGGCGTGTACATGAAGAATCTCTGGGAGGTAATCGTCGGTATCAAGAGCGTTTTGGCAGTTAAAGGCTTCTTTAATGTATTTAAGCCCTTTGCGATAATCCATTAGACACCATGAGCATCGGGACATGATGATCAGGCTTTGTATGATGCCTTCTTGAAACTGAGTCTGTGTCGCTCGAATGTGGCACTGCTCAGCAGACACCAATACCTTTTCTGGCTCGGATTCGACTCGAGCTTTTAGCTGTTCTATTTCAACTTCCAGAAGGTGCTGAGTTTTGTCCAAATCTAGTTTATCCCTAAATGAGTTTGAGGCTCGTTCCTTTATAAAAGATTATAATAATTCTTAGTTATTTAGCACTAACTAACTTACACAAGTATATACTACTTCACTATTATATAACGAAAACTACGGGGTAGTTCACGCGCCTCTCTAGAAAACGGACAAAGGGCGACGAATACCTAGGATAATAAGTCTCTTAGCGTCAATGGTGATTCGGCTATACCAAGGTTCTGAGCGGCGGTTCTCCCCTGTTTATCTTGGTAGCATAAATTGTGCCACGCTCTAAAAATATCGAGCATGGGCAGAATGCCACCAGGGCGTAACTTACGTCTTGGCTCATTGATAAAGGTAGAGAACAGGATTTGGAATCGCTGTTGATAAAATGAAGTGTATTGAATAGAAGCGGTTTGTAACCAATGGGTTGGGTCTGTTTTCTCACCCGCGAGGTAACAGATACCTTTGGCGAGTTCTTCCTGATTTGCGATTGCCCAACGGTCTCGCCACCACCCCATATGTACGATGTCGACTTTATTAAATGTCGCGCCATTTTCCCACCCATGATCTTCTTCGACATACATCAAGTCAACATTTTGACTCGAAATTCTTGGTACGCAAACACTCAGTGCTGCCGACCGTAAAAGAGGATCTTGGGGCATAAATAGGCTGATTCGTTTACTGTCATCACAAAGTTCTAGGATGTGTAAATAATGGGCATAGGACGTGTAGGGGGCTCGAATTAGTGCTCCTTTCGATGGGTACTTAAAGCTTGTTAAATTCCCCATAGGATCTTCGACATTTCCTCTCGCTAGAATCGTCTGGTATTTTTTGTCTATCCGTGTCCTAAGAGGTTGTGCTTGAGCGTCTGTGCTGCTATTTGCTTCTGAAGAGTGTAACTTGGAAACGAACCGAGCAGGAAGTGAGTAAGGGTCATGATCCGCGGAACCGTCTGCTTCTTCATGTGCGGAGTAATTAACATGCTGACACAAGATATAGCCGGTATTCGCTTCACCTGTCGCTATCCAAAAGACACCATTATTGCTGTTTGGTTGCAGGGTCATGTAATCCGAGGCGAGTTGGTAACTCTCTCCATGCTTCATCCATCGAGCATCGATCATCGCAAGCTTTCGACGGCAGCGACTCGCAATATGATCAACATGATCGTAAAACGTTTTTGGGTTAATTGAGAGTTTTCGGCAGATTTCTCTTACTGAATAACTCATAAACAGCAACCCTAAAAGGTTCTCTTGAAAAGTGAGATTTTTATTTCCACCAGACCATTTATCGACGAAGGTGGATTGGCAGGCTTTACAGCGATAACGCTGGCGATCGCCACTGTAACCGAAGGCATGATAAAGGTGTTTATGCGTATGTACGGAGAGATCAAAATTTTCGCACTCGTCATTACGACAAGCGGGAAGCCCCTCACTGTGGAGGTGCTGGAGACGTTGAAGCTCATTAAGAACTTCTTGGTTATTAAGTAAGGGGGGGAAAGCGCCACACTCACGGCACACCATCGCTGGTCGTTTAGGATTCGTATGTTGCAGTACATAACGTTCTGCGTTGCTCAATCCAAAGTTGTCACACGCCAATGTTTTACAAAAGTTGAGTTGTAACCCTGCAGCTTCCTTTGGTAGCTTGCCGTCTGACACAATCACCCCCTCGAGAAATAAACGGCTATCGAGATAACCCAATAGCCGATGATGTGATGAAATTAGATATTTATTGCGGTTTCTAGTGCGACCTTCATCATATCGTTAAATGATTTTTGACGATCTTCTGAGCTGAGCTTTTCACCACGGATGATATGATCCGAAACCGTTAAGATGGTCAGTGCTTTAGCACCAAGGTCAGCAGCAACGCCGTAGATACCAGCGGCTTCCATATCAACACCTAGAATGCCTAGCTTTTCCATTTTCTCGAAAATGTCAGCTTCTGGTGTGTAGAAAAGATCTGCGGAAAACACATTACCAACTTTAACAGGTACATCTTGGATGCGAGCTTGTTTCACCGACTCTTCTAGAAGGCCGAAATCAGCAATCGCAGCGAAGTCATGGTTGTTAAAACGAATACGGTTTACTTTAGAGTCTGTAGAAGCACCCATACCGATGACAACGTCCATCAATTTAACGTCATCACGCACCGCACCACAGCTACCCACGCGAATCACATTTTTCACACCGTATTCAGCAATCAACTCATGAACATAGATACAGCATGAAGGGATACCCATACCGTGGCCCATTACCGAGACTTTTTTACCTTGATAAGTGCCTGTGTAACCGAACATATTTCGTACGTCACATACTTGCTTAACATCGTCTAAAAATGTTTCTGCAATGTATTTTGCTCGTAGTGGGTCGCCTGGCATCAAAACTGTTTCTGCAAAATCACCTGGGTTAGCATTAATATGAGGGGTAGCCATTGTCATTCTCCAAAGTTATCGACGGTATTTAAGGAAGGATAGCTCCTAAATTACCAATTTTGTTGAATCGCTTTGATTCTGTTGGGGCAATATTAGCGAGTAACAGCAGGGTATCTTGAGAAGTTCATCACATAATTAGTCTGAGAGTGACTTTTGGTGGGTGTTGATAACGAAATATGTTGAAAGCGGTAAGGCAATCGATTTGATGAGCAGAACCAAGGTTTGATTTAGGTCGTATACTGAGAGTGTCATGTGAAGACGAGCCGATATGAGTGACATTACTTTCTCGTGAGATATGGTTTTAGGCGTATAGAGGAGAAAGCATGGGATGAATGAGTTATCATTGCACGATTGCCGTTATAAGGATTAGTACATGTTGTACCGATTATTTGCGCTCTGCTTTGTGAGTGCATCAGCGTATTCAGCCAGTTACGAATTACCAACCGAAGGAAGTAGTATTGTTGGCCGAACGCAATACCATGCCATTCAGGCGGGTGAGAGCCTTGCGGACATCGCCAAGCACTATGACGTTGGGTTTCTCTCATTGATGGCGGCGAATAAGGGGGTTGACCCATTTCTTCCTCAAACGGATTATGTATTAACTATCCCATCTCAAGTAATCCTGCCCCATGTCGAATATAAAGGCATTGTGATCAACCTAGCGGAACTGCGTTTGTACTACTTCGAACCAGATTCAGATATCGTCCATATATTCCCTGTCGGTATTGGAAAAATTGGCAGAGACACGCCGGAAATGGAGACTCGAATTAGCCAGGTGCGAGCTAACCCAACGTGGACGCCACCTGCTTCGATTCGTAAAGAGTACTTAGAAAAAGGGATTGAGTTACCTGCTGTTGTCCCTGCTGGCCCTGAAAACCCATTGGGTGAGTATGCGCTTCGTCTTGCGTATGGTGCTGGCGATTACCTTATACATGGTACCAATAAGAATTTCGGTATTGGACTTCGTGTAAGCTCAGGTTGTATTCGTATGGATCCAAAAGATATCGAATGGTTATTTAATCAAGTTGATGTTGGGGTTCCTGTCAAAATCATTGATGAACCTATTAAAGTGACGTTAGAGCCTGATAGAAGTGTTTTCCTAGAGGCGCATGAGCCGTTAACCAGAAATGATGGGAGTAAGAAGTCACTAACGCTACCCCAAGAGCTGAGTTGGTGGTTAGATGAATTTGAGATTCCAGACAGTAAAGCGAGAGCGGCTATTTTGGCGCAAAATGGTGTGCCTGTAGAAGTGGTTGCTGCCCCGTATAATTAGTCGAGTAACTGTTGAATAGAAATGAAAGGGCCTGTCATTTAGACAGGCCCTTTTAAATCATAGAATGATATTGATTATTTATTTAGTGTAAGACTGAGCAATATTATCAATACGCTCATTAGCGCGAGCAGATTCTTCTTGAGCGGCCATCACTGCAGATTTCGCTTTCTGAGCTTCAGATTTTAGCATCGCATGCTCACTTTTCAGTGAATTTACATCTTGCTGAAGCTGGGTAACTTGACTACTTAGGTCATCCATTTTAGCCATTGTTTCTTCGTCTGGACCTGATGCACAACCAGCAAGTAGAAGTACTGAAGACGCTGCAGCTGCGATTAACATCTTGTTCATATATGAATTCCTTAATTATCAGTATCAAAAAATCGCCCTATACATTTTTTAACAAATATAGTGACGAAGTAAATTGTAGTAACAATTTAGCAGAACTCCTAGTTTAAGAACGTCAAAAAAAGCCAATAATTTAAGTAATTAGCGTGAGAATACAGATGAATCTCACAAATAAGAGAGAATTTTTGTACAAACGCGTCTCAAAATGCGAAAAAATCAGGTTAAGAAAAAACAGCTACTTTGATCAAATAATAAGGTAATGAATCCAATATGTTGGCGTGGGGAGGCAATTTATCTTGTTTTCCGAATGCATTAACCTTGCCCTTCAATCGGGATACTTAGCGGGTGAATAATCTATTATCGCTCTGTCTCTTGAAATTAATTGTGTATCGCGTGATTAATTTTGTGTGATCTCTATCCTTGTCTGCCTGTTTCACGGTATTATGTCGCGTTTTTGTTTTCCCTTGTGTTTCTAACCTTACGCATTAACACTTAATTGGGAATAATTCGTTATTAACTGGAGAGTACTTTGCACTTTAAAGATTTAGGTTTAGACAATCGCTTATTAAAAAACCTTAGCCATTATGATTTTAGAAAAGCGACTGAGATCCAACAGAAAGCCATTCCTGTGGCTATTGCTGGTAAAGATCTATTGGCGTCGTCAAAAACAGGTTCAGGTAAGACATTAGCGTTTGTTCTTCCAATGCTTCATAAATCACTAAAGAGCAAAGCATTTTCTGCAAGAGATCCTCGCGGCGTTATTTTGGCTCCGACGCGTGAACTTGCGAAACAAGTTTACGGTGAATTAAAAACCATGCTTGGTGGACTTTCGTACGAAGCGACGTTAATACTAGGTGGTGAAAACTTCAATGACCAAGTGAACGCGCTGCGTCGTTACCCTCGATTTATCGTTGCTACACCGGGGCGACTTGCGGATCACTTAGAGCACCGCTCGCTTATTCTAGATGGCTTGGATACCTTAGTTCTTGACGAAGCAGATCGCATGCTTGATCTTGGTTTTGCACCTGAACTACGTAAAATCCATAACGCGGCTAAACACCGTAAGCGTCAAACATTAATGTTCTCAGCAACATTAGAGCATACTGACGTGAATGAGATTGCCGCTGAAATGCTGGATATGCCAAAACGCATCTCAGTGGGCTCGTCTAACCAAGAACACAAAGATATTACCCAGAAATTCTACTTGTGTGACCACCTTGATCATAAAGAAGCGATCTTAGAGCGAGTGCTTGAAGAAGCGAAATATCGTCAGGTTATTATCTTCACTGCAACCCGTGTGGATACCGAACGTTTAACGGAAAAGCTGAATGAGCAGAAGCTAAAGGCAGTCGCATTAAGTGGCAGCCTGACTCAACCTCAGCGTAATACCATCATGAGCCAGTTTGAGCGAGCGGTATTTAAAATTCTTGTTACGACCGACGTAGCCTCACGCGGGCTTGATATTGCGAATGTTACGCACGTAATCAACTTCGATATGCCAAAACATACTGAAGAGTACGTTCACCGTGTTGGTCGTACCGGTCGTGCAGGAAGCAAAGGTGATGCAATCTCTTTAGTTGGACCGAAAGACTGGGACAGCTTTAAGCGTGTAGAAACGTACCTTCAGCAAGATCTGACTTTCTCTGTGTTAGAAGGCTTGAAAGGTAAGTTCAAAGGATTAAGACCGCCTAAGAAAGATTACCGTGGTGGCAAAAAAGACGTTAAGAAAGGTCGCCCACAAGCGAAGAAAACGCCGAAGAAACCAGTCAAGCGCGATAAGAGCTTCCACAATAATGTGGCAGTGGGTGATACGGTATTCATCCCTAAGAAGAAAGTCGCGCCAAAAGTGGACGACGAGTAATACTTTATCGTCTAACTCGATATCGCTTAATAAGATTGATACAAAAAACCGCCAGTTTGAAACTAGGCGGTTTTTTTTGATTGATTCTATCCGACTATACTTTGAAGTAGTCTAGCTGCTGTTTTTGTTTTTCAGCAAGTTCTGACAACTCTTGGCTCGCCGCGGCCGATTGGGTAATTCCGATAACATTTTGGCTGACGAGTTCGTAAATGTTGCCGAGATTAGTATTAATGTCAGAGGTGACTTGTCCTTGCTCTTCTGAAGCGACGGCGACTTGAGCATTAATAGTGGTTAATTTTGATATCGACCCACAAATCTCGTTTAGAGCAGCGCTGACTTTTCCAGAGAGTGTTTGGTTGTCTTGCAACATAGTTAAGCTGGAGTGCATGCTTTCGTTGGCTTTGCCTGACTGTGATTGTAACTCTTCAATAATGACTTGGATCTCTTTTGTCGACTCTTGCGTTCGAGCTGCCAACATTCTCACTTCATCGGCAACAACAGCAAATCCGCGGCCACTTTCTCCTGCTCTAGCAGCTTCAATTGCGGCGTTGAGCGCCAGTAAGTTCGTTTGTTCGGAGATACTTTCAATCACTTCAATAACTTTACCTATCTGCTCTGATTGATCTTTTAACGATGTAACGACTTGCGCGGCATCACTGAGTTGATCGGCCATTTTGGCATTGGCTCGATTGCTCTCTTCAAACATTTCGAGGCTATTGACGGCAAGTTCGTTGGCTTGGTTGGATGCCCCATCTGCAATATTCGCGTTAGTTGCAACCTCTCTAGACGTGCTTTCAAGTTGATTTATTGCCGATGCGACTTGTTCAACTTCTTTTTTCTCTTGATCAGAGTTCACGGTTGATTGGGTCATAACCGCAGCAAGCTCAGTGGATGCAGAGGCCACATCAACACTGATTCTCGCTAAAGCATCTACGGTTCCGTGCAGTTGTTGAACGGTTGCGTTTACATCTTTAGCTAATGCGGTTATTTCGTTGTCGCCTTCCTCACTCGCTTTAACTAATAGATTTCCGCTTGCCACCTGCTTCATTGTCGACTGAATACCAAAAATTGGTCTGACTATCATCCCAGCAAGCGCCCAGCAACATAACAAGCACACTGCAATCACCACCGATAGAGCGATAAAACCATTAGTAATGACATTATCGTGAGCTTTCGCGTTCGTCTCAACGTTGTTTAGAGAAATTTGATTAAGTTTATTGGATAAATCGGAAATGGCTTTGACCATTCGTTTACCCGCATCTCGATACTCATCTGCAGCACGTTGGTACTTTATGTCGAAGCTGTCGGGTAAGTTGGCTTGCTCGTGTTTGGTGTTCAGTAGAGGAATCATGATGTTGATAGCATGGTTAATGTACGCATCCATCGCTTGATTCATCGCTTGAACTTCGTTTTCCATGCCTTGTAATTTGTTTAGAGAGCTCAATAACACTTGATTTAGCTCTCTTTTTTGCCTTAAAACGCTAGGTAATATCTTTACCTCGTCGGGTTTAAATAGGCTATATATAGCGCTGATTCGCATTGCATAAGTGTTGTCGATGATATCGGTTAACTCATCTTTGTGCAGTATTAATTCTTCAGTGGAGTTTGAAACCTGACTAAATGCTTGTTTTAAATTGGATGTGCTATACATCATTCCTGCAAGTAAAAGCAACATCGTGAATATGACCGGTACTACTACTTGTAGCTTGATTGATAAGCCGTTAAGTAACTGGCGCATGAGATCCTCTCAATAATCTTCAAATGCAAATTGTTATCATTTGCGAAAATAGATTGTCGATTGTAATTACCTTTATGAATAGGTCAATCACTTCTTTGACTAAGTTATTTCTTTTTGCGATCGACCAATATGCAACTTAATGTCTTGTTTTTGAAGTGGTTATTTTAGGCGGAGAGTTCCAACGTTAGGAGGGAAAACAGTATTAATTCTGTTTCTTAGAAGAACGGTTAATTTTGCAGCAAAGTCACTTTTGTCATAGAGGCTTAAATTAACTGAAACACAACTGTCATATTCAAAGCCTAAAGTGAGCATCGTTCGAGAAAAACACAACGGCAATAACGCCACTTAAGGAAAATGTGATGAAAAAGACAGTTATTGGTGCAGTAGCACTACTAGGCGCAATGGCAGTGACTTCAGTTTCTGCTAAAGAAACTATCTCTGTAGTTGGTTCTAACAGTGCTTCTCCACTGGTTGAAGTTTTTGCAGAAACATACATGAATGCCGGTGAGCAAGTGTTCATTGAAATTCAAGCTCCGGGCTCATCAGCAGGTGTTCGTGCGGCTAAAGATGGAAGTGCTGACCTAGGTATTTCTTCTCGTGATCTTAAACCAGAAGAAAAATCGGAAGATTTGAAAGAGCTAGTCATTGCTCGTGATGGAATCGCAGTTGTTGTAAACCCGCAAAACGAGGTTGAAGCTCTAACGGCAGAGCAAGTTTCTGCTATTTACAAAGGTGAAATCTCAAACTGGAAAGAAGTGGGTGGCGCAGACAAGCCAATCGTAGCAATTACTCGTGATACAGCTTCTGGTACTCGTGGTGCATTCGAAGACATCATGAGCCTTAAAAAGAAAATTGGTGATGTGAAAGTTTCAGCTATCTCTCAACGTGCTCAAGTTGCAAACGGTAACGGCGCACTGAAAGTTTCTGTTGCTAGCAACCCATACGCAATTGGCTACATCTCTCTAGGTACAGTAGACAGCTCTGTTCAACCACTATCAATTGATGGCGCTGCTGCGACCGTTGACAACGTTAAAAACGGTTCTTACAAAGTTGCTCGTCCATTCCTAGTTCTATACAAAGCGGGTGCTCCATCAGCTGAAACTCAAAAGTTCCTAGATTGGATGGTTGCTGACGAAGCTCAAGCAATTGCAGACAAGAAAGGCTACATCTCAGTTAACTAATACTCTTTAACGAATTTATATTGCTCGGCCTACTTTTTGGGCCGAGCCTATTCTATCCCATGTCGAATTTTTGTTGTTTTCGACAGTTGAGATTTCTTTATGACCATCGCAAATAGTGAAAAGCTTATGAATACTGACACAACTCGAATGAGTCAATCAGGACTACGAGCCAAAAAACGTATTGATTGGAAAGAGCGCATCTTTCACGGTCTATTTCTATCAAGTGCCGTTATTGGTATTGTCTCGTTAGCCGTTATCGCTTACTTCATTGTTAAAGAGAGCATCCCAGCGTTTCAAGCTGTCGGTGTATCAGGTATCGTTTTAGGGCAACACTGGTTACCGCCAGCGTTATATGGCGTCGCAACCATGATTGTTGCTTCTATCGTATCAACATTAGGCGCTGTTGTTGTCGGTGTTCCAATTGGCGTTCTAACCGCCATCTTCATCGCTGAAATCGCACCAAAACGCGTTGCGAATATCATTCGTCCAGCAGTAGAGCTGTTAGCGGGCATTCCCTCGGTAGTTTACGGTTTTTTCGGCTTGGTGATTATTGTTCCGCTGATTCAGAACATCTTTAACGTTCCAGCAGGTAACACTATTCTGGCCGGTATCATCGTTCTGGGTATTATGATTCTCCCAACGGTTATTACAGTTTCAGAAACGTCTATCCGTGCGGTACCTCGCACGTATAAAGAAGGTTCTCTTGCTTTAGGCGCTTCTAAAATCTTCACTATCTTCAAACTGCTTGTGCCGGCGGCTCGTTCAGGAATTATGACAGGTGTGATTTTGGGTATAGGTCGTGCTCTTGGTGAAACCATGGCAATCATCATGGTAATGGGTAACGCACCGGCTATGCCAGAAGGCATTTTAGACTCGGCGCGTACTTTAACGGCAAACATCGCCATTGAAATGTCTTACGCAAGTGGCATTCATGCGAACGCACTCTATGCGACTGGTGTTGTTCTGCTGGTATTTATCATGATTCTTAATGCGGCTCTTCTATACCTTAACCGCGAGAAGGCGAAATAGTTATGTCTAAAGTTAAAAAAATGGATTACGCAAAACTGAAGCGCTCTCGCGAGTTCAAAGATAACGTTCTTAATGGCTTCGTATGGGCAGCAGCGGCCGCGACGGTTGGGTTCCTGTTTTGGATTATTTGGTACATTCTGTCGAACGGCTTACAACATGTCGATTGGGCATTCATTTCGGGCGATTATAGCCGAACGGGTGACTCTCAAGGCATTTTCCCAATGATCGTTTCTACGATCTACATGGTCATTGCTTCAATTGCAGTCGCGGCGCCACTGGGCATTATGACGGCAATCTATCTGACGGAATACGCGAAGGTAGGGAGCAAGCTGGTTAAAGTCATCCGATTCTGTACTGAGTCACTAGCAGGTATTCCATCGATTATCTTTGGTCTGTTTGGTATGACGTTCTTTGTTGTCATTATGGGCTTTGGTTTCTCAATCTTGTCAGGTGCGTTAACACTGAGTATTTTGATTCTACCCGTGATTATTCGCACGACAGAAGAAGCATTGATGGCGGTGCCTCAGACGTATAGAGAAGGTTCATACGGTCTAGGTGCACCAAAGATTTACACCATCTGGCGTTTAATTTTGCCAAGTGCAATGCCAGGTATTCTTACCTCGGTTATTTTAAGTATTGGTCGTGTTATTGGTGAGTCTGCTCCAGTATTTATGACGGCAGGTATGGTGGCTCGTATTCCTGACACTTTGTTGGACTCAGGACGCACATTAACCGTTCACCTGTTCAAGCTAACGACTGAGTTATTCACTATTGACGAGTGGAACCAAGCTTACGGTACTGCCACGGTTCTTATTGTTGTTGTTTTACTTATCAATACATTAACCAAGTTTATTGCAAGTCGCTTTAATACAGCCACTTACTAATGTAGCAACTAACCAACATAGCAATTAACTGACATAGCTACTTATTTATATAGCTCGTTACAACGATACGTTGCCCTTAACGAATATTGAGGTTAAGGGAGATGATTTCAGAGAAAGGCTCAAGGTGAGTACTGAAATCGAACGAATGACCGAATTTAGAGAACAAGATAATGAATAAATTTAATATTGAAAACCTAAACCTTTTTTACGGCGAAAACCAAGCGCTTAAATCGATCAACTTGCCAATTCCACTTCGCCAAGTAACGGCGCTGATTGGTCCGTCTGGTTGTGGTAAATCAACGCTACTTCGCTGTTTAAACCGAATGAATGATCTTATTGAAGGTGTGACGATCAACGGTACGCTAGATATGGATGGACAGAACATCTATGGCGAAATCGATGTTGCGGATCTTCGTATTCGAGTGGGCATGGTATTCCAAAAGCCAAACCCGTTCCCAATGAGTATTTACGAGAACGTAGCTTACGGATTACGTGCGCAAGGTGTTAAAGATAAGAAGCATCTAGATGAAGTTGTAGAGCGCTCATTACGTGGTGCTGCACTGTGGGACGAAGTAAAAGATCGCCTAAAAGCACACGCGTTTGGTTTGTCTGGCGGTCAACAGCAGCGTCTATGTATCGCCCGTACGATTGCGATGGAACCGGATGTTATTCTGATGGACGAGCCAACGTCAGCGCTTGACCCGATTGCGACACATAAAATTGAAGAGCTGATGGAAGAGCTGAAAAAAGACTATACGATCGTTATTGTAACGCACTCAATGCAGCAGGCGCGTCGTATTTCAGATAGAACAGCCTTCTTCTTAATGGGAGAGCTTGTGGAACATAACGAAACCCAAGTCATTTTTAGTAACCCTAAAGATGATCGTACTAAAGGTTATGTGAACGGCGACTTCGGTTAATTAGGATTTTACTGGCGTAAAAGATTATAACTATAAGCGATGGAAACTTTGCCCCTCTTTATGAGGGGCTTTTTTATTGTAGTGAATATAAACTGTAGGAATGTAAAAGCTTGGAAAATATAAAACGGCAGTAACACTCAACTATTTATTTAGGCAGCAGTACGCTATCAATGACGTGAATAACTCCGTTACTAGCAGGCACGTCTGCTGCAATAACAGTGGCATTATTTATCATAACGTTTGAACCTTTAACTTCAATAGCGACATCTTTCCCTTCTACTGTGGTTGCACTATTTAATTTAACCACATCTGATGCCATTACTTTCCCAGAGACAACATGATAAGTCAGAATATCAATCAACTGGTCTTTGTTTTCTGGCTTTAGAAGCGTCTCTACTGTACCTGCGGGCAGTTTTGCAAACGCTTCATCGGTTGGCGCAAAGACAGTAAATGGACCGTCACTTTTCAAGGTATCAACTAATCCTGCTGCTTTTACTGCCGCTACCAAAGTGTTAAATGAGCCATTCTCAACAGCAACGTCAACAATGTCTTTTTTCATCATGCTGTCTTTTGTCATCATATTATCACTGTGCGTCGCTTCTTTATTACTTGAGCAGGCAACCAATGAAAAACTCATTAAAACAAATACAAAAGCAGTTAGTATTTTATTAAACATAATCCTGTCCTTCTAATTTTTAAATGTTGTGTTTGAATAACGAAGATTAGTACGGAATATCTTTTCTTAAGGATCACTTTTATTTTTTGTCAAAGGAGGTTGTGTGCTCTCAATGAGTCGTTGAACGATGAAAACTGCCCTAGTTGCTTAGCGATAACCAAGTTAACGAGGGCGACCAGTAAAGGTATTGATTAGCGCTTAGTGAGCGATAAACGGAGAGGAGTTCAGTTTAGTACGCTAGTTCCATTGTTACTTACGGGTGTTACTTACAAGTGCTATTTACATGTGTTACTTAGAAGTCGGAATCAACCTGAAAACTTAAAGGCTCTTTTGTATACGGATGCTCAAAGCTTAGCGATTCGGCATGAAGGTGAAGTCGGTCGGCCTTAAGCCCATAAAGGTCATCACCAACAATTGGCATGTTTAAGCCTTGGTGATGAGCACAGTGAACTCTGAGCTGATGGGTCCGACCAGTTCTTGGATAAAGGTAGACTTTTGTTCGTCCATCTTGAACGTTAATAACTTCCCAATGTGTATCAGCGTGCTTTCCATGTTCAAAGCAAACAAGTTGCCTTGGGCGATCATAAAGATCACCACGTAAAGGAAGTGTGATGTCACCTTCGGATTCCGACAGTTCCCCGTCAATCAGCGCAACATAGCGTTTGTTGACGGTTCGAGTGATAAACTGCTTTTGTAAACTCTTATTAGCTCGACGAGTCAATGCGAATACCAATAGCCCCGAGGTCGCCATATCCAAGCGATGGATAACAAATGGGCCTTCAACATTGGGAAATTGTTCTATCAAACGAGAGTAAGCAGAATCATTGATGTTTTTACCTGGGACAGAAAGAAAATCAGCAGGTTTGTTAACCACGACAATCGCGTCGTCTTGGTAGAGAATATCCAGCTCTTTCCCTTCCGCTGGGTTTTCAAGCAGTGGGTTGGGGTCTAGCTCCATACCTTCTAACATATGGGTCAAAATAGGTAAGCACTTACTTTGACATGAAGGGTAGTACTTCTTATGTTGGCGAATTTCAGACTTTGGCGACACGCCCCACCAGAACTCGGCTAAGCAGATAGGTGTTAAATCATGAATAAACGCATATTGCATAAGTTTTGGTGCGGCGCATTCCCCTGAGCCCGCTGGTGGAATGGGCGTTGTTGTAGCAGAAAAGATATCGTTCAGTGATTTCTGCACGCCATCTTGATTAAGAAACTGATATTGCTCAAACAGTTTATGCTGAAGCGCATTCGACATCGACTTTCTCTGATTGAGTAGTTGGTTGAGCTCGTCTCTTAAAACCGAGATTTTTTCTTCTAATGAAGAGAGCACTTTCTTTTGCTGATCTTTTAATGCCTTGAGCTGATTTTTCTCAGTTACACTCTCTCGGCTAAGTTGAATGAGTGCTTGTTTATGTTGATCGTCATTGTCATCAAGCTGGCTTCTTTGCTGTTTTCTATGCGCTCTTCCCTCTATCATCGCTTGTCTGTGCGCAGACATTCTATGTTCAAAATCAGAAGATTGCTGCTTCAGTTCTTGTTCCAATTTGCCAAGTTCTGGATTGGATTGACGTCGTTTAGCTTCTTCGCTGACTCGGGTGATTTCTGCCAGTTCAGAACGAAAGAAGCTATCACTACTTAGCATGTCAAACACTGGAGGAACAAACCCGGGCAATAGATTTTGGTCCGCGATTTTTCCTGAGAATGCGCTTAGGTAGCCTAACTCACCTTGGCCATTTTTGACGACCAGCACACCAAACATTTTTCCGGTCCCCGATGTTGAACCAACTTCTAGTCCAAAATCGTATTGCCAATCAGTTTGCGTTGCTAGTTTGTCTTGAAGCTCTTGTGCTGCCAATTCACTTAATGGATGCGGTTGATAGTAAAATGGAAAAGTAAAACGGTCAGGAAGTGTAACCCCACCTGTTGAAGCGATAAATGGCGTAAAGCAAGGAGCAGGGTGAGGCATTTTTGAGCTAGGCATAAAGGAACCAAAACGAGCACTGAGTCGATGTGACGCTGATTTTACTCGGTTGGTCGTGAATTGCTAGTGGCGAATCGGCAAGCTCGTCAGACATTGAAAAGTTATAGACTTCTATTCGTTGTATCGCTGTCTCTTCGATTGGTTCACCGTTCATAAATAACCAGTTGATTTATGATGCGACGTTACTTCCCGTTTATGGGTATGACCAAGCTCACAAATGAGCCTGGATTTTCGGTATAAAGGGTGATTTTCTCGCGTTATTACTACTAGGCGAGTAACTTAGGGTTATATATGGATATTAATTGCTATCGAGGTGATGCTTGAAAAATACCATCGACCTGAATCTATACCGCTTTTTGGATCTTCTGTTTGAGCAGAAATCTCAGGTAAAGGTGTGTCATACACTGGACATCAGTCGAGCTACATTTAATCGACATTTATCAGATTGTCGTGATCTTTTTGGCAATGAGCTTTTTATTGCAACGAAGGGGATCTATGAACCAACGTTGTTTACCAATCAGTTGATCAGAATTATTAAAGAGCCATTGGAGCAGTTAGAGCAAGCTCAACAGATGTCATTGAGCTTTGAAGGCGATGATGCGGATATTGAGTATATGTTTTACGTTGCTAACCCGTTGAGTTCACTGCTGACCGTTCCACTACTAAAAGGGCTCACCAATAAAGAGTTTCAACCTAAAGTATCGTTTGTGGACTGGTCTTTAGAAGGCGTAGAGTTTCCAAAGAGTGGCAGTTTATCTATTGGGATTGCTGGGTACCCGAATGATCTTAATGAACGCTTAGTCGAAAGAAAGGTAGGCACACTCTCTTTGTATGCTTATTTATCTAAAAGCCACCCCTTGGCAAATGAAGAGAGTATTGAGCTTAGTGTTTTGAGTGATATGGATACCGTTCGAGTTTCTATGGGGTCTCTAGACGACAATTCTTATTATGGTCGAATACATAGAAGAACAGGTATTCAACTGAACCAGAAACTAACGGTAGCGTCAGTGCATGCCGCCCTAGAGTGTATTCAAGTTAGCCCTTATCTCTTTATCTGTTTTAACATTATGGAAGATTTGATGCCCGAGAGCTTAAAGCAAGTTCCGCTAAGCTTAAATGGAGAGTCTATGACGTTTGATATTGGTATGCAGTTCCATAGAGCTTGTTATCAACATCCAGTCATTGGGAAGATAGAGAAAATGATCTCAAAGCATCTGCTTTCTATTGAGAGTGAGTAGCTTCTATTTTGTAGGTGCTCAGCAATAAAAAATGGCTTTCGAATCATCGAAAGCCATCGTGCGAATTTTTAGGTCATGGAGACCAGCACTTAAAAAGGAAAAACATTACTAAATGGACTTTATCTTTAATCGCGAGTAGTCAACGTTGTTGCCAAGGTCATGGCTATAGCCAAAAGTTGCTAAAGTTTGGTCGCCGATAAATGTCGCACCCGCTTCGATAGACTTGTTACGATCTTCGGCTAGGTCATGAGTTGATAAGCAAAGTCCAATGTACGCCAGGGGGAGAGAAAGGCGCATTGTTTTGTACATAAAAATTTCTCTGTTGTGTTAAGAGTGATAGTCGCAATAGGTTGATATAATTACAGTTATTGAGTGTGATGAGTCTCAAGGTTGAGTGCGGATAAGTGGAGTTTTGGTGAATGCTGTATTGTACTAATGGTAGTCGCCCAATAAAGGAGAGTACCCATGCGAGTCATTATCGTTGCGTTAGTCTGTGTGCTTCTAGCTAGCTGCGGGACAAAGTTTGCTTATCGAAATATGGACTGGTTCATATTAGAGTACGTCGATGATTTCGTAGATTTAACCAGTGATCAGGACGATATTCTCACCCTACAAATCGAACAGCTAAGCGACTGGCATAGAGCTGAAGAGTTGCCACTTTATGTGCAACATTTGGACTCCCTATTATCTCTTGCTCCTCAAACGTTGACTCAAGAAGACATCGCTGCACATTTTAAGCAAATTGAGCTTCATTCTGAGCGTCTATTAAACCGAGTTGCCCCCGATCTTTATGCTCTGACGCAGACGCTAACCGATGAACAGGTCGAGCAGTTGCTAGAGAGTATCGCTGAGCGTCACCAAGAGTATCGAGATAAATATAAAGAACTGTCTGATGAAGAAATTCACGAGCGTTATCAGGAGCGAATTGGTGACAAAGTGGAAACGTGGATAGGACGTTTGAGCAAAGAACAAAAACAGATTGTCGAGCAGTGGGGTGATCGTTTTATGATTTCTGCGTATGAGTGGATGGCGTATCAAACCACCATGCATAATGAATGGCAGACAGTTCTGGAACGGCGCGATGACCTCAGTTATTTCCAACCTAATTTTCAGCGACTGTTGTTTGAGTCTGACCGACTTTTCACCCCTGAACTTATTGAAATGATTGAACACAATCGTTCAGTCAGTGAAGAGCACATTGTGATGATCGCGAAAAGCATGAGTGATAAGCAGTGGAAGCACTTCAAAAAAGAGGTGAATAAATGGAAAAGTGTTGCCGAGGATTTACAGCAGTAAGGCACTTTCTCGATTACCTAAATTTGAGAAGACAGGGTGGCGTAGCCCAGTTTTTGAGATAGGAAATATCGATTGAAGTGATTGATGGAATGTTCTTGTTCTAGAAATGTAGCCATGAGAGATTAAATGAATGAGTATTATCAGAATAAAAAGGTGTCAGTATGAAAAAAGGCGCGCTAAATACACTTCAACAAGCTAATGCAAAAAAATACGCGATTAAGAATGCTCGTCTCTTCTTGAAAGGCGAGATTGCAGATAATCAGATAATACTAATCGAAGGAGATACCATTGTTGCCATAGGGGAAGTAACGGCATTTAGTGAACTCCCTGAGATAGTAATTGATGCTCAGCATCACCTGATTAGCCCAGGATTTATTGATTTACAACTTAATGGCTGTGGAGGTGTTCTGTTTAATACTGATATTTCCTTACAGACATTAGACATTATGAATACCACCAACGTGAAATACGGGACAACTCAATTTTTGCCGACTTTGATTACTAGTAAGGTCGATCATATGACACAGGCAATTGATCTTGTTTCTAAATTGGGTTCAGCTGAAAAACTGGGGGTTCTAGGGTTACATTTAGAAGGGCCTTTTATAAGTGTTGAGCGTAAAGGAGCGCATCAGCAGCAGTATATTAGAGAACTTGATATTAACACTGCGCATTACCTATCTGATAATCAGCAGTATATTAAAATATTAACGATTGCCCCTGAAAAGATAGATCAGCAAGTACTAGATATCGTTGCTAAGTCGTCTATTACAGTTTCTATGGGGCATACCGATGCTAGTTATGACCAACTTGTTTCTAAAAAAGGGATCGAAATGGCAACGCATTTATATAATGCCATGTCACCGTTGACCAATCGAGAGCCCGGAGCTGTAGGGTATGTCTTTAATCAAAAGCCGTATGCAGGGATTATAGCGGATGGTATCCATGTTGATTACACTTCGTTGCAAATTGCCCGTGAACTTCTAGAAGAAAAGCTATTTTTAGTGACGGACGCTGTCACTCCTGCAGGTACGGATTTAGCTTGTTATAACATGGCTGGTCTGCAAGCATTCGTAACCAACGGTAAATGTCACTATGAAGATGGAACTATTGCCGGTGCAGCTATTACCATGAGTCAAAGTATCCGAAATCTGGTTACCCATGCACGAGTTCCTCTATTAGAAGCTTTGAATATGGCCACGATTTATCCTGCAAAAGCGATTGGTGTAGATGACTGTTACGGTAAGCTAGAAAAGGGCTATAAAGCGAATTTAGTATTTTTGGACGATGAATTGAAGGTCACCAAAACAATTCAAATGGGAGAACAAGTTTATCAATCTTAGTTTTAGTTATCGGTGCATAGTCTAACAGAATCAGTCTAGTCAGAGCTTGTATCCCTTGATAGTTATAGGTTACTTTTTAGCTAGTTAAGTGTATTGTCACAAGCTATCTAATTTAGCCACAGACAAGGAGAGTCGATGGCACTTGAGTGGATACTACTGTTTCTCGCAGGTACGGCTGGTGGCGTACTGAACTCTATAGCGGGAGGTGGAAGCTTTATTACCTTTCCGGCACTTTTAGCATGTGGTGTGCCTCCCATAGCAGCGAATGCGACCAATACCTTTGCGGTCAGTGCTGGGTATTTAAGTGGTGCCTATGGCTTTCGACATGAACTCCGCAGTGAGAATACGCCACTATTAAAAATAGTGCTGCTTAGTTCCCTTGGTGGCGTTATAGGGGCATTGTTACTACTCAACATTCCTGATAGTGCTTTTTTGAATTCCATCCCTTGGCTACTTGCGTTTGCGACCATGCTGTTTATGTTTGGTGAACAGTTGCAGTCGATGATTCAGCGAGTAGCGTCTAAGCAGCAGAGTAGCCATCGGATCGCCGCCATCACTTCCTCAGTATTGCTCTTATTAGTCTCGGCCTACGGTGGATTTTTCAATGCTGGCCTTGGCATTGTGGCACTGAGCTACCTTGTTTTAGCAGGCTACCAAAATATCCACTTAATGAATGGTCTTAAATTGGTTATTTCATCATGTGTCTCTATTTCGGCTATCGGGTTATTTCTGTTTGAGGATGTCATTGACTGGAATCGAGGTGGAGCCGTGTTGCTGGGGACATTAGTCGGTGGATATGTTGCAGCTAGAGTATCAAGAGGTATCCCTGCTATCTACATCAGACGATTTGTAGCCTGCTCTAGCTGTGCTATCACCTTGTACTTCTTTTTCGTAACGTATCGCTAATCATACGAGCGCCCGCCAATATTGAACCTTAGCTAATACATCACTGTTATCAATAGAATTGTTAGCACATTCTCAAGCGTGAGATGGTACGTAAGGTTATGAAATATAAGCGATAAAACTACATCAAGATTCTGGGCGATAGAATTTAGATCTCTGTAACTTGACATTCATCCCAACTATTCATAATTTGACACTATTCTCTGGTAGGAGAATTAGGTTGTCTATTAAGTACATAATAAATTCAGTGGCGTTATGGAAAACATTAAAAAAGTCTACGAGACGATTACACTTATAACCGAGAATAGCCTTCAATCTTCATTATTAAAAGATGCGTTGGGAAAGCTACTCGGGACAGATATTGATATTATTTCCATTAACACTTTATCAGAGTCTCTTTTTCTGAAGGGGCGACGTGTAAATGATCTCGTGATCATTGATATGAGTGTTTGTACTGAAGATAAGATTGAAATATACAGTACGTGCAGAGAGAGTTATTTTCCCAATAGTGTTGAAGCACTAATTAACTGTGATAAGTCTTGCCAGTACTCGGATCTTACGCATTGGACGAACCTGGTGGGCGTTTTTTATAATATTGACGATATTGATCTTCTTGCTCAGGGCATAAATAAAATCTTGCATGGTGAGCTATGGCTGAGTCGTAAACTAGCACAGGAGTATATTCTTCACTATAGAAAAACAGCAAGTGTAAAAACCAGTAATTCATACAGTAAACTAACCAAACGAGAGCAGCAGATTATAAAACTACTCGGTAATGGTGATACTAACATTGAGATTGCTGATAAACTATTTGTTAGTGAAAATACAGTAAAAACACATTTACATAATGTATTCAAGAAAATTAATGTTCGAAATAGGTTACAAGCACTAATTTGGGCAAAAGAAAATATAGGCAACGAAGAGTTCGTATAATTTATTTTCTCTCAAATAAAAAACCTTAACTAATTAAGGTTTTTTATTTTAATTTTGGTAATGCTAATCTTGCTATAAGATATGATGTTGTTCTTTTGCATACCTTTCAATAATTGGACTATTCAGTTCTTCAAGGTTAGCGGGTTGCCACATACCTCGCTCTATTCCCTCAATAACTAAATGAATCACAGACGCATCAATGGCAGACATAACCGCGACGTTAACAGGCTCGTTATTGGTATATCCGGCCTCTACTTCTAGCAGGTCTTTATAATCCACAAATCGAAATACATCACCAGTGACTTGCATTGACAAAATCGTTTTGCTGGTAGTGACACTTAGTAGAATTTGTCCAGTCCGGACATCGACGACCCTCAAGTTAACGGTGACCATATCACTTCGATACTCTGTTGCCCCTCCAATACCTAAGTAACGTGCTCCAAAGCCACCTGTTTTTACGTTTGAATCGTAGGCAACGATACCGCCTTCAATGACTACGTTAGCAGAACTTAGAGAGGGAAGGTCAGCACCATGATTGGAGACCGATTGGTCTTTTTTCTGCGCTGCTCGAATGATCTTTCTCTCTGTTAGCAGGTTCTGAAGCCCCTCTCGCTCTAACGGAGTAAACCAGTTCGAATCTAACAGTGACGTTGTAAGTAAAGCTGTACCACCTTGTGGGACTGCAGTAGAGAAATTACTGTTTGGTGACGGTTTGTATTGCCCTGTTTGATCTCTAAAATCATAAACAGAGACGAGGATTCTACCTTTAGGTTTGGGTAATGCAATTAGATCAGAGTAGGTTGCGCCGCGAGGCATAAGGCGGGGCGCTTCATCGGCCTCTGGAACACTGAGTGAATTAGAACACCCTGCCAAACTCAACACAGTGACTAATATAACGAGTCCTTTCATCGTACTTCCTTGTATTTCCTATAAGTCAGGGTTTAGGCCACTAACATTAATTTTTGTAGACTCACCGGTTTCATTATCAATGATAATAACCGCTAATCCGGAACCTTCTTCTTGTACGTTTAGAGTGAAGGCTTCGGTTACTAGGTTTCCAGTCGTATTCCCTGTCCCGATATCGGCTAACAACTGGCTTATCAATCGAGACTCCAAACTTGATGCGAGTCTGTCTATTGCCGATTCTTCTTCAAACGCACTACTACTCGCTGGTGCTTTATAATCGTTTATCGCGTTTGCTACGCCTAATAAATGAGAGCTGTTTCCTGAGTAGCCACCGAAACTAGGGTTGTTTGGCGTGTATATCATCTCAGACGCATTTAAAATAGGCGTGAAATATAGGAGTAAACTCATTGAAATCTTGATTTTCATTCTTGCCTCTACACTTAAAATTCATCGTGCTCTAGATCGAAGGTATCTTGAAACAACCTTTCGGCCTGCCATCGAATGATATAGTCACTGACAGCTTTTACAGCTTCGTCGGCTTTTTCCTGAGCTTGACGGCGCCCTGGTGACAACGCTGTTCTGTAAATTGGCTTTCTTGAGTGATAGACACCAACAATACTCCCAGAAAGTGCTGTTGGTCTCTCTCTTATCTCAAAGTTTTCTTTCAAGTCTTCATATCTGTCGTTTAACTTCTGAGAGAAAAAAAAGTAGAAATCTTCACCAAGTCTGGTCATGGTTCTATCCACAATAAGACCTGATACCTCATCGAAGTTTTGAAATTTGTTTTTTTGTTCTTCTATCATTTGGCCGCTTTCTAATGGGGCGCTTTGTTCTAAATTATTACTAGGTTTACTGTTACTGGTGTGTGCTCTGAAACTAATAAAAGCAGCACTGAGCATTAATGTGATTACTACTTTTCTTTTCATACTGCTCACCGAATCGGAACGCATAAATAATGTTAGGTACTCTCCATCCAAGGAGTGATACTAAATATATATTGACGCCATATCAATCGAATAAAATTTTATTGATCTAGTTAAATATTATAATCTCATTATTGAGATAGCCTCTTTAGGGGGGGGATATAAGTGCGATTTTTGGCTTTGTTAGTATTTATAATGTAAATAAACTTTAGTGCTAATTTGGTGTTTTAAATCTTATTAATTATTACTAATATATTTATGATTATTCAATCAAAAGAAAATCATTTATCCCCTATATTCAATTCAAAGTTTATTGCTGCTTAGCATCTAAAAACCAATAATATCCCTCGTTCATTGAGAACACTTTAACGCTACGGAGCAGGGAGAAAGTGATGAGATTCGATTTAGTGAAGGTTGGCTCAATTGCTCTAACTACCACCCTGCTTTTGTCGGGGGCAGTATCAGCAGCACCTAATTATACAACAGACTCATTCAGTGACTTAGACCTAGATGGTTTTTCTGAGCTTGATGTTGCCTATAACAACTATGCAGAAGTTAGTCTAAGTAATACACACAATAGTCAGGTTGTAGTCACGCAGGTTCAAATTGGTTATGGAAGCAACAAAGCTAAAGTGTCAATGACAAATGCATCAGGAAGTGAAGTTTTTTTGAATCAGATTGGGTCGGGAAATATCGCAGTGATCGAGCAAAGAAATGGCGCGAATGAGGCAAAGCTGAATCAGTTGGGATATTGGCATGAGGCATACATAATTCAAGACGGTGATTTCAATAGAGCAGATATAACTCAATTTGGAATTTCAGGGAATGTCAATTTGACCCAGTCGAATGGTGGTAACTATACAAGAATTATCGACTTTCGCGGATCTGACTACAGCATTAATCAGTCAGGTGATGCGACTTTTGTAATTGAAAGTAGTATGAAAAGAAACATCAGTATTGAGCAGTAACTGAATACTTAACAGCTAAACAACTAAACAATAGAGTATTAGGATAAAAGGACGTTTATTATGAAAAAACAACTAGCGATTGCTATCTCAGTAGCATTAGTATCTGGCAGTGCATTGGCATCTTCTGGCAACGAAGCTGCTATTGATGATCTGAGTTCATTTGTGAACTCTCAATATGAAGATAATCAAGCTGATGTTAAATTGTCCAGCACCAAAGACAACACGGTAAAGATATCGCAAACGAGCACCTCTCCTTATGGGCTAGATGGTAATACCGCTGTTGTTGATGTTAAAGGTGGTGAAGACAACACAGTTGTGATTGATCAAGCAAGCTCTTTAAATGAAGGCTTTGTAAAAATGGACGGCGACGTTGACGACAACTATGTTGAGTTGCAGCAGATGGGTGAAAGTGACGATGCTCAGGTCAAGGTTATTGGTAATTCTGATGATAATAGAGTTTATATTGAGCAGCATGGTACATCTGAAGCTACAAACAATGCAGCGGTTGTTAGCCTAACAAGCGCAGACGATAACAGATTGAGTATCACCCAAGGTCAAAATAACAATACCGAAGTTGCTATCTCTGATTCAGATGACAATAGAGTAACAATTGCTCAGACTTCACGTAATGAAGGTCATTTCGGCGGTGCTTACGTTGATTTAAGTAATGGTTCAGACCAAAATGTAGTGACAATTACTCAAGCAGAGTGGAACCTGACTGAGCTAAATATGGCTGATTCAAGTCGAAATCGTGTAGAAGTTACGCAAACTTACGGTGACGAAGCGTATATTGATCTAACAGAGTCTGATGACAACAGAATATCTATTGTGCAAAACTCTGAGTCTAAGTTTAACAAAGCTGATGTTGATCTAACTGCCTCTGACCATAATGTCATCAATGTAGATCAAAATAGAAATAACTATCATGGTGACAATGGAGCGTTTGTAACTTTAGATAACTCTGATGACAACAATATTAAGGTGACGCAAGCACGCAGAGATAGTGCTGATATTGACTTAGTAGGTTCTGATGATAACCGAATTGTTGTGGCTCAAAAAACAAACAATACTGCTATTGTGGATCTAGCTGACTCAGACGATAACTTGATTAAAGTTCTACAGAACTCTGAGCGTTCAGGGGCTACTGTTAACCTAATTGACTCTAATCACAATGATGTACGTGGTGGCATTTACATTGAACAAACTTCTCAAGACTGGGCAAATGTTAGCTTAACGGGTTCTGATTATAACTCTGTTACTATTGTACAACGATAAGTCACCACGACTTTTGCAACATTATGCTAAACGTTAAAAAAGCGGTGCTCAGCACCGCTGTATTCATCTCAACATCAGCGTCAGGAAGTGAACCTATGATAGAGCATAGAGGCCTTTCTATTGCGTGCAGTGAACAAGACTCTTTTATCAGACTACTTGTTACCACGAGTGACTCATCTGGAAAGGTACAGTTGCGTTCCGATTCAGGTAACCGGATGTCCAGCACTGTTAGTAAAGGTTCCAAATTAAACTACAGCATGAATGTGGCACAGTTTCCCATTAACGTTATTTACGATGCAGACGGAAGGAAAACTGAGTTTATAATTGACCAAGATTGTATCGTTAAATAAAACCTTGCTAATAACAGCAAGGTTTTATTGTTTTATGCCTAGTGATTACTAACCAAGATAATGGTTAGCATCTATCTTCACTGGTCGTAAATCGTCGGTATAGGCAGGCGCTTATGTTGCGTCACTGTGTAGATATGAACCAAACGATCAGACGCTTCTTTACTCACTTCTTTACCTTCCAAAAAGTCATCAATTTGATCGTAGCTCAGCCCTAGCGCCGCTTCATCTGCTTTCTGTGGATCAAGCTCTTCCAAGTCTGCAGTAGGTACTTTTTTAACGAGCAACTCAGGCGCACCTAACGTATCTGCTAGTTCACGAACTTGGCGTTTGTTTAAGCCAAAGAGTGGCGCTAAATCGCAAGCACCGTCACCAAACTTGGTGTAGAACCCCGTGATGTTTTCGGCAGAATGATCGGTACCTAATACTAGGCCGCCCACATAGCCTGCGATTTCGTATTGAGCGACCATACGGGCACGCGCTTTTACATTGCCTTTTACAAAGTCGATCTTAGCTTGATCTTGTGGCAGTAACCCTGTGCCTTCAAGAGCGGTATGAGTTGCAGCATGAACGCCATCAACGCCTTGCTTAATATTGACAGAAACAGACTGGGTTGGTTTGATAAAAGATAATGCGAGCTGAGCTTCATCTTCATCTTTTTGCTCACCATAAGGCAATCTGACGGCGATAAACTGATAATCGTCACTTGATGACTGTTCATTTAGCTCATTAACAGCCAACTGTGCTAAGCGCCCACAAGTAGTAGAGTCGACGCCACCACTGATACCCAGAACTAAAGATTTGCAGCCAGATTGCTGCAGTTTAGTTTTTATAAATTCGACGCGTCTCGAAATCTCAAAATTAGGATCAATTGATGGGAGCACGCGCATTTCATCACGGATTATCTGTTCCATTAGTGTACCTTTCCTGCAAGCATATAAATTCAAATTGTTGTTAACCTGAATTCAGGTTATTTAGTATTATCATACCTTAATCATGGTGTGAGAAAACCGAGAAAACAGTTTTCGTGAATGGATAGGAAATAAAATGAGCAAAATAGCGGTTTTTGGGAGTGCGTTTAATCCACCAAGCCTTGGGCATAAGAGTGTGATTGAGTCGCTCGCACATTTTGAACGAGTATTGCTTATTCCGAGTATTTCCCATGCTTGGGGCAAAGAGATGCTTGATTATGGTATTCGCTGCCAGTTGGTCGATGCGTTTATTGATGATCTATCGGTGAATAATGTTAAACGCAGTGAGGTTGAAGAAGCACTCTTTCAGCCTGATCAATCAGTGACAACTTTTGCTGTCCTTGAAGCGTTAGAAAAACAACACCCAGGGAGTGAACTTACTTTCGTTGTGGGCCCAGATAATCTATTGAATTTTGGTAAGTTTTATAAGTCGCAAGAGATTTTAACGCGCTGGAATGTACTGGCTTGCCCTGAAAAAGTGAAGATACGCAGCACAGACATACGAACAAAACTTGCTCATGGTTCCAGTATTGAAGGTTTAACCACACAAAAAGTGGCTAAATTATTGAAAGAATTATCAGTATATTAGACAATACGTTACAGAATGGTGTATCTGGAAAGAGTAAATGAACCTCAAAACAGCAGTATTGTCATTGCTGGTCATTGCTCCTTTTGGAGTTAATGCGTGTGATCTTTTTGAATCTTCACCGAATTATCGTGTTGACTCAATAGTATTAAGTGATAGTAGTAATAATGGTGTCTGTTTTTCTGTCGACGAAACAGTAAACTACGCGAGAAAACAGTGGGTCGCCTTGAGTCATGTTTTTGATGAAGAGCCAACAACCATTGGTTCTTATTGGGATGATTGGGTATTGGAGTCTGCGTCTGATCCAATGCTAACACAGAGTATTTCGTCTAATTATTTTGGCTTAGGCATATGGATGCCTCAAGTTCTTGAAGACCAAGTCAGCTCTATGAGCACAGAAGAGTGGCTAATGAGCCATGGTGTTCAGTTTAGTGTCGGGTTTGGCGATAAGAAGTCAGGCCAACCTCGCATGCGTTTAGACTATCGCTGGCATGATAAGTACGACGGTGACGTCATGATGCAGGTTGAAGTACCGTTTTAGGAAAGTACATAATAAAAAGGGAAATGACGTTACTGGCAATAGTAAACCTCATTTCCCTTTTTTGTATTTATAAACTAATTCTTCTTATTTAACGCTTGAACGTGACCGGTTCAGACTGCTCAAGGTTGATGATTGTCTCAGCAGGTTTCGTTTCAGCGATCACTTTACCGTTTCGGATGGAGTAGCGAACAGGTACTTGGCGACGTACCGCATCAAAACCATTCTCAGCAGGCAGTATCAGTAGGCTTCCTGGCTTCCCTTCTTCAATACCATGACGATCTTGAATGTTCAATGTACGCGCTGAATTCGTGCTGATTAAATCCAGTGAGTTATTGATTTGGTCATAGCCCATCACTTGGCAAACATGCAGCCCCATATGCAGAACTTGAAGCATGTTAGCCGTACCTAATGGATACCATGGATCAAACACATCATCATGACCAAAGCAGACGTTAATATTTGCGGCTAACATCTCTTTCACTCGCGTCACACCACGGCGTTTCGGATAATCGTCAAAGCGGCCTTGTAGGTGAATGTTTACCAGTGGGTTTGCGACAAAGTTGATGCCTGACATTTTTAGTAGGCGGAATAAGCGCGATGCGTAAGCGCCGTTGTATGACCCCATTGCAGTAGTGTGGCTTGCTGTGACTTTATGGCCCATTTCAAATTTATGAGCAAGTGCGGCTAGCGTTTCAACAAAACGTGATTGCTCATCGTCAATTTCATCACAGTGAACGTCAATTAAGCGGTCATACTTTCTTGCTAATTCGAAGACGTAGTGCAGTGACTCAACACCGTATTCGCGTGTGAATTCGAAGTGAGGGATGGCACCAATAACGTCCGCACCAAGTTGAACTGCTTCTTCAAGAAGTTCCTTGCCATTTGGGTAAGAAAGAATCCCTTCTTGTGGAAAAGCCACAATCTGAATATCGACCCACTGTTTCATCTCTTCTCGAACTTCAACCATCGCTTTTAGGGCGATAAGCGTTGGGTCAGAGACGTCAACGTGTGTTCTTACATGTTGCACACCGTTAGCGATTTGCCATTTTAGCGTTTGCTTTGCTCGTGACTTTACATCTTCAATAGAAAGGGTTTGCTTGCGCTCAGACCAGCGCTCAATGCCTTCAAACAGCGTGCCGGAGATATTCCAACTTGGCTCCCCTGCGGTTTGTGTGGTATCAAGGTGAATATGAGGCTCACAGAATGGAGCGACAGCAATACCACCTTGGGCATCAAGTGTTTCTATGCTCTGGTTTGTTGTTTCATGGTTATCAAAGATACGAGAGATCTTCCCATCTTCAATAAGAATTTTATTTAGCTTTTGCGAGTTATTTAGTCGAGCGTTTTCGATCAGCAAGGTTGTCATTATTATTCCTTACGCTACTGATTTTTCAGCTTGCGTCTCTTTATTTAGTAGAGCGTTTAAAACGAGGTAGCTAAGTGCACCGCCAAGAACCGCATTTACAGGGACAACACCGGGTAAAAAGTGTCCCGCTGAAACGCCAATAACGACAGCAATGATACCTGCCCAGTTAATGGTCTTAAACTCCATTTCAGCAAAGTTTTGGTAACGTTTACGGTTGATGATGAAATCTGTGATGATCACGCCGCCAATTGGTGGAATAGCAAGTGACAGGAAGGTTAGCCAACCGACAAAATTGTTGTAAAGCCAAAGCGCACACAACGTACCAATTACACCATTCGCCATAGAAAGGTATTTACTTGATAGTCCGGTGATATTTGAAAAGCCAAGGCCTGATGCATAAAGTGCATTGTCGTTGGTCGTCCAAATGTTCAAACCAAGAACGATGATGGCTGGAATCAATAGACCTTGAGCTATCATGACTTCAGAGATGTCTGATTGACCAGTTACCGCTGCACCTGCTGCGCCAAAAATAAACATCAGTGAATTACCAATGAAGAAGGCAATCATGGTGATTAGAACGGCATTGGCTGGTTTTTTACCAAAACGAACAAAATCAGCAGTTAACGTGCCCGCACTGATGAATGAACCGACGACCATAGCCAGTGCAATTGAGAAATCGATAGGTTGCTCTGGTTGAACTTTTTGCAGCTCAGCAACACCGCCAACACTCTCAACCGCTTGAAATACCGAGAATCCGCCTAGTAGTGCAATGGCTGGAACAGCGATCGCCGATAACACCATCAGCGCCGAAATACCAAAATAAACCGTTGCGGTCATTAATAGGCCAGAGACAATAATCAATGTGTTTGTATCAATGCCTGTTGCTTTGTGAACGGGAATAGCAAACATCGCAACGCCAACACCAAACCAGCCAACTTGAGTCCCACCTAGCAGCGCAGAAGGTAACCATGAACCTTTCGAACCAAAAGAGAAGCGAGCGAGTAGATGAGTGGAAAGGCCAGTAGACGCACCAATGTAGCCAAGTGCCGAAGTGTAGATACCAAGAATTAGGTTACCAACAAGAACGGCTAGGAAGAAATCGTTGAAAGAGAGCCCAGTTCCTAGCGAACCGCCGGTCCACATGCTTGCAGAGAAGAAAGTAAGCCCGAGCATTACCATGGTTAGGGATAATACTCCCTTTCTAGCCGATGATGGAACCGGCCCGAGACTGTAGTTATTATCAGCAGACATCTTTTTCTCCACAACATTATTTAGTAAAAATAGTAGCCAAATTGCAGGCAAACGCGAGGATTATGATGCCAAAAAACTATGAGTCAATAGATGACGATAGATAAAAACGTTTGCGCAAAACCTTAATGTGTTAATTGTCAATTAAATCAACTGATTGGCTAATTGAAAAAATATAGAAAGGCGTGTGGTAAAACTGGTTGGATGTTGTGTTGTATTTGAAAAAATGTTGCAGCAGTGTTGAGGTGCTGCTTTTGGAACATGTTTATGGTTAGCCACTGCACAAGCTTGTAGAAACCTGAGCAGTGACGGTCAATTGAGAGATTAGTTAACTGATTAGGAGCCGTTAACGGATGGCTGAGCAGAAACTGACATCGGCATGCCCTGTTTTATGATCGTAGCTGTGGTAGAGCTCAAAGCAGGGGCGATCATCGCTATCAATACCCTGCTCAACAATCTGAGACATGAGGGAATCCCATGCCGATGCATAGTGTGACTTGTCAGTGATCATTGTGCGAACGACGGCGTATTTTCCACCTGGAAACGCTTTGGTCTCAATCCCATTTCCGACATCGGTATTGTTGTCGATAAATAGACATATATCGGTACGACATTTCTCATCTGGTGTGATTTCAGGATTGTCGTGATAAATAAAGATATTGGTGTTTCCAGCTTGGCCATTTGGCCCTGCCCAGCCATAAAGTTTTCCAATGGCAGGTTCATAATTTTCACCGTACGGGCCGGTTACACGAACATAGGCAAGCTGGCATGAGTCAAAATTTTTAATTTCTAAAGCGTCGTTATTCATGGTGTTACTCCTTTGTGTGGGGTCAGGAGCAGTATATGAATTGGCATTGTTTGAATCGTGTCCAATCTTGCGCAGCGAGTGTCCTATCTTGCTGTCTTTTAGTAGCATTGAAAATGATTCGATGGTGTCGCATTGGCGAATTTGGCTAGGTGTGAGGTTGAAGTACTGTTTGAATGCTTTTGCCAAGCTTTGGGAGCTTGAAAAACCAAATTCTAAAGCAACAGCAGTGATCGCGGGCTTTTTGTAAAACAGAGCATTAGCCGCTTGCTCGAGTCTTAGACGTCTTAGATAGTCGTTAAGCGTCTCTCCGGTAACAGCCTTGAAAATTCGATGGAAATGGTAGGGAGATAAACAGGCAAGTTTAGCGACCTCTTCTAAGTTGAGTGGGTCGTTAAAATGTTTCTCAAGGTGACGAATAACAGGGGTTAAACGCTGATGATAATCCGTTGCCATCAAAATAACCTTAATCTATAAGCAAGATGAATCATTTTACTAACAAGGCTGGAAAAAAGGCGATCAAAAATGGCTGATTTGAAATAAAATCTATGACCAAGACCAAAATTGAGGCAAAAAAAGAGCCAACTGCAAGTTTGCAATTGGCTTATATATAGTGTGAACAAAGAGGTTCACTAACAACGTCAGTTGGCTAGGTGACCCTCGGCTTAAGAAGGGTCAGTATTACTATTGCAGTATGTGTGCCAAGTTTTATAGAGCCTAATTGACTGCAATTCCGTCTCTTTCTGTTGTTATATTCATCGTGTTTTGCAAAGTGCTTTTGCATAGTGCGATTATAATTGCAAAATGCAATTGGAATATAAAATTAAGTGCATTAAACCTATATCGTTCATTCACAACCTTGTTCACTTTAATAAACGCGAGCACATAGCTTAAACAGAGTAGAAGAAATAGAGTTGAGGTTTCATTCTAATGACAATGCTATAAATGACATCTAGGAATGACATCAACGCAATGGGCTTCTTACCACTTAATCCGTGCTAACCCTACTACTCCCACGGGCAGGTCATAGTCGCCACACTCTGCATTTAACACCATTTTGAATGACAGTTTAAATTGATTCTTCTGCTACTCATAATATCCACTTTTCTTAGATCCGTTATTTGCCATTAGAGCTTTAAACTCTCACAGAATAAACGCTTAAGGCTTTAAAAGGTGAACGCGTTGTGTTGTCATACATTGTTGTACTATTAAAAGAGCATTCTGATTGGGATATGTTAACGAATTTGAATAAAATAAAGGCGATATCGCACTTTTTTGTAGTAACTGTATTGGTTTGGAATACGGTAATGCCTACGGCGATGGCTAAAGAGACGGTCACTATATTCGCCGCCTCTTCGTTGACAAACGCGTTGTCTGAAATATCTACCCAGTATCAGAAACAGCATGATGTCCGTATCCGCTTATCCTTTGCTTCTTCTTCTGCTCTCGCTCGCCAAATTGCTTATGGAGCGCCTGCTGATATCTACTTTCCGGCAAATCAAAAATGGCTAAATTATGTGATTGAACAAAATGCCGTCGATGCGAGGAGCCGCGTGACAGTGTTGAGCAACGCGTTGGTATTGATTGCGTCGAGTCAGAGTGGTATTGAACCGATTAGCCCAACAATCGACAAGCAATGGGATCTTCTTTCATTACTTGATGGTGGTCGATTAGCACTGGGTGACCCAGCTCATGTTCCAGTGGGTCTTTACGCCAAACAGGCCCTCCAAAGTAATCAACAGTGGGATGCGTTAGTTCCGCACTTGGCAAGGGCAAATAATGTTCGAGGTGCTCTAGTCTTAGTAGAGAGAGGGGAGTCTCCTTTAGGGGTCGTGTATCAAACCGATGCCATGATGTCTAAACAAGTAAAGGCTTTGGCCGCCTTCACTTCAGAGAGCCATGACAGTATTGAATACCCAATGGTGATGGTTAGTAAGACGCCGTCGTCGCCAACGGTTGAGTTCTTTGAATATTTGCAAACGGATGACGCGAAGAGAGTTTTTGTTAACCACGGTTTTGGGGTGTATTGATCAGTGCTTACTGAATACGAGATTTCCGCATTATTGCTCAGTATCAAAGTGTCGACGGTCGCTGTCTTGGTCAGCCTTCCATTTGGGATATTCGCCGCTTGGGTATTAGCAAGAGTTGAATTTAGAGGAAAAGCGCTACTAGATAGCCTGATCCACCTTCCTTTAGTGTTACCTCCCGTTGTTATTGGCTACTTGCTGCTTGTTGCAATGGGAAGACAAGGGTTCATAGGCCAGTGGCTCTATCAATGGTTTGGCATTAGTTTCTCTTTTAGTTGGCAGGGAGCAGCGTTGGCCTCTGCTGTGGTTTCCTTCCCGCTAATGGTGCGAGCTATACGTCAATCTATTGAGGCGGTAGATAATCGATTGGAGTTCGCCGCCAGGACGCTTGGTAGTAGTCCATGGCGTGTGTTCACCACTATTACTTTACCTCTTACTGCTCCAGGAATTATTTCTGGCATGATCATTGGTTTTGCGAGAAGCCTTGGGGAGTTTGGCGCGACAATAACATTTGTGTCTAACATTCCAGATGAAACCAGAACAATACCGTTAGCCATGTATTCGTTTATCGAAACCCCTGGCGCTGAATTTGAAGCGATGCGTTTGTGTATTATTTCAATTATTATCGCCCTTGCTTCTTTAATGGCCTCTCAGTGGATGACGAAAAAGGCACAACAGAAAGGGGCGGGCAGTTGCTAAAACTTAATATAGAAAAGCAATTAGGCGATCTTCACCTAAACGTTCAAGCGCACATTCCTCTCAAAGGTGTGTGTGCCATTTTTGGGCGGTCTGGGGCAGGAAAAACCTCATTGGTCAATGTCCTTGGGGGACTTTCAACGCCAGATAGTGGAGAGATCCAACTTGGCGAACGAACGCTTTTCACTAATACCGACAGTTGTTCCAAAGCGGTTAACCTTCCCCCTGAGAAACGAAAAATTGGCTATGTTTTTCAAGAAGCACGCTTATTTCCTCACTATACCGTTAAAGGCAATTTGAACTACGGAGTGAAGCAAGCGGATAAAGAGCACTTTACGCAGATCATTGAATTGCTGGGTATTGAAGCCTTACTTGAGCGCTATCCTAACTCACTCTCTGGTGGCGAAAAGCAACGTGTGGCGATTGGGCGAGCGCTTTTAACGTCACCAACGATGTTGTTAATGGATGAACCGCTAGCGTCTCTCGATCTTCCGCGCAAAAGAGAGCTGATCCCTTATCTTCAGTCGCTCGCCAAATCACTCAATATACCGATTGTATATGTCAGCCATAGTCTAAGTGAAATTCTACAATTGGCTGATTACATGATTGTGCTCAATGAAGGTCAGGTGGTCGCACAGGGGCCACTAACCGAGGTGTGGAATAGTGATGAAATGCGTCCATGGCTCGCAGCGCAAGAATTGAGTTCATTACTGAATGCCAAAGTCGTTGGCTCTCATGAGCACTATCCGATGACGCAACTCGATCTAAAAGATGGAAATCACTTATGGGTGAACGGACTATTAGACAGTTCTCTGCAAAATAGCTCACTAAAAGTGAGAGTGGAAGCGAACCATGTCTCTTTGTGTACTTCCAAGCCTGAAAACTCGAGTATAAGAAACATACTCAGTGGTGTGATTAAGGAATTACATCCTAATGATAATGGTGAGCAGGTACTCGTTAAAGTAGCACTGGGTGACGATGAGTTGTGGGCCAACGTAACCTCGTGGGCTTGCGATGATTTAGGGCTGAGGCTAGGTTGTCATGTTTACGCTCAGATTAAAGGGGTTTCAATGGGGCCTACGGATATTGCTCAATCTCATTAATTACTGATATTTCATTTTTAAGCGAGAGATAAGGTAAGGGTATTCCACTGAAATTGATCTATTTAGTATCGGTACTGACTTTCTCTTTGTTAACGGGGGGATGTGGAGCCCTTTAGAGTTTGTGGATAGGCGCTATTCGGGACTGATGTTTTTAGAAGGCTATGACGAGAATAAAACGCCAGTACTATTTATTCACGGAATGGGCGCATCAGGAAGTGATTTTGAAGCGATCATTAATCAAATGGATAAAGACCGTTATCAAGTGTGGATTGTAAATTATCCCACGGCACTCTCGTTAACCTTAACGAACCTCTTTAATAAAGAGTTAGCGGACAACAAACCGCCACACTATTTGATGTTTGCTTTTGATAATGGTCGAATTTCTTCCAACCCAAGTGGCGATGGAACCATTGATCTTACCAGTCAACTAACCCCGTTAGCGCAGCAGCAGGCAGAAAAGTTGTCTGGCTATAACGAAAATCATACGACGGTTTTAACAAACCCTCAGCTAGTTAGCGATCTTGTGAAGTTTTGGCAGCAGGTGGAAGCAGGAAAGATCAAGTAGACACAACGCCTTGATCTTTCATGTTTTAGAGCACTAGGTGGTTTGGCGACGATTTCTCTTTAACCAGCGACCCCATGGAAGAGTAAGTAACGTAAATATCGATACGGCATAAAGCATCGACCAACCTAAGCATATGAAGACCAAAGTACACAAGATGAGTGAGACCATCGCTAATCCTTTTCGAAACCCTGTAAGCAACTTATAGGCGGCAAGCATCGCGAGCAAATAGACCAGTACAAAAATGCCATTGGCTAATTTCAAGAAAAACTCTAAATTCAGCCCAGAGATTTCACCTCCTACCGTCGATATCAATAAGACAAAACCGACAAGTAGTGTCGCATTAGCGGGAACCCCTCTAGCGGAGACCTTAGCAATGGAGCCCTGTGGTTGATACTCCCGAGCTTGCGCCCACACCATTCTTGCAAGGCTTTGGGTATATAAATTAACGCTTGCGAAGCAGGCCGAGAATCCAAGAATGCTGATTAACAGAGCAAATTTGGGCCCGAAAAGAAGATCACTCAGGTAAGGGATCGAGGCGTATTCAAAGTTTGAACTGCCATAAGCTGAGAATTTAAGTATGACGACAGAACACGCCCAATACGTTGCCCCTGCGATAAAACAGCCAATGAGAATGGCAATAGGGAAGTCTCGTTGTGGGTTCTTAAATTCTTCCCCCATATGAGCAAAGGCTTCTATTCCTACAAAGCACCAAAACATCACCCCTAATGCGGCGGTAATTGGCCAAATCGATTCTTTGCTGACTGACGGCATGACCATATCAGCGGACGTTATGTTGCCTTTCCATAAAAATGCCCCAATAAGCGCGAAGATACTGAGTGCAATCACTGTCTGAAGGCGACCCGAGGATTTGCTGCCCATTAGACTCACCGTTACAAGCAGGAAAACAGTCAGTACTTGAGTGATTAACGCGGTATCAAAGGGGGAGGGCACGATTTGTTGTAGAAACCCCGCAGCAAGCGCGACTGCAGCCGGTACACCAACAGGAATAACACTCACAAATAGCCACGCAACACTGCGCTCTAGTTTACGACCAAAGGCTTTACGGACGAAAAATGCTGTGCCTCCTGCGCTCGGGTATTGCTTTCCAAGTTCAGCAAAGGTAAGTGCAATAGGGCAGATGGCAATAAATAGGATACCCCATGCCCATAACGACATGTCAGCTGCGATCCCTGCTGCAATCGCGGGTATCATAAATAACCCGGTTCCCATTAAAGTCGTGGAGAGCTGTCCGATTCCCGATATTAGGGTGATCTCTTTTTTGAGTTGACTCATGGCTTCCCTCCTTGAGTGGTACGTTTGTTAGTTATGTAGGCTTTGTGTTTGGCCTGTTATTGAGCTTACTGGTTCTTCAATAGAAACACAGCTACCAATTTGTCTTAGTTGAATGTCAAAATGACGGTTTCACTTCTCTTTTCCGTCATTTTGTTTTCTGTTGCTGGTTATCCTATTACTGTTCGAACCAACGGTTATCGTAAGCTTTAGAGTAATCAGGTGTTGGGATAGAACTGTGTAAGTCTTCACTTGGTTCTAACGGCCCAACAACCGTTCGATATGGCAGAACACCGGCCCATGCCTGTACATCTAAATCGGCGTTATCATCGTTGACACCGGAGTTACTGATTTTTACCGATGCTTCAGTCAGAGGAATGACCAAAAGGTCGGTGGCAGTTAACTCTTTTTGATTACTCAAACGTACATCAGAGCAACGATTTGGCGCGATTTGCTCAATAAAAAGATTCAGTAGACGGTCTTTTTCTTGATTGTCTTCAATCGCAGAAAATTGCCCCAGAACCACCGCAGAGCGATAGTGAGCACTGTGATGAAATGCAGACCGAGCAAGCACCCAACCATCAAATAGAGTGAAGGTAAGGCAGGTTTGTTTTGCCTGCTTAAGCTGCCTAATCAAACGACTATTCTTCGCCCCGTGAATATAGACATTGTTTTCGACCCGCCATGCAAGCATGGGAATCACAATAGGCCCGGTGCTGTCTTCAATCGCGATATGAGCAATTAAACTTTCATCGATGATTTGATGCAGGTTCTTCTGTTCAAAATTTGCTTTTCTTGCGCTCTTTTTGATTTGTGTTCTTTGGCTTGTCGATAGCATACCCACTCCTTGAGCTATTTAATCTTATCGTTCTATTTCGTAAGCTGATGGTTGCAATATAAAGTTGAACTGGTAGCTTAAACAGAGCCACTTTTTGAATAAAGGTAGATCCAGTTATGCAGCCGATTGATACCGGTGATTTAGCGTTCGACAGACATTCATCGTCATTGCAAAAGCAGTTGTTTAACGCAATCAGCAAGAAAATAGTGTCAAACTTATGGGCAAAAGGTGGCAAATTACCCTCAACCCGAAAGCTCGCGAGTGAACTGTCCATTAGTCGTAATACCGTCATTTCCGTTTATGAACAGCTAGTGGCAGAAGGTTTTTTAGAGTCGAGAGTGGGCTCTGGTTTTTACGTGGCGGTCGAATTACCGAGTTTTGTTTTTGATAATGATATAGTCTCAATTCGTCAATCTGAGGGAGTATTATCGAGACAAAACCTAAATGATCGAAAAAATAGTCAGTCGATTGAGCCATATAATTCTATCGATAGTTCCATCCATAACAATACTCATAACCACGAGCATGTGATTGATGATCTTAATCGAAGTTTTGCACCGGGCGTACCTGATTTAAAAGCGTTCCCAATGGTTAAGTGGAGCCGATTTTTACAGCGACACGCTTCTCGAACCTCTTTATTGGGTAGTCAAGATCTCCAAGGTGATAAACGTTTATGCCAAGCCTTGTGTGATTATGTATCAAGTAGCCGCTCTGTCTCATGCAGTGTTGACCAAATCATAATAACTTCAGGTGCTCAGCAAGCGCTTTCAATCGCCTTAATGTCGATACTCAAGCCTGAGGATAAGGTATTGATGGAGAATCCTGGCTACGTGCAAATGAAAAAGGTGATAGCGCTGCTTAAATTACAATTTGAATCGATTCCAGTAGAGGTAAAAACGGGTTTACGGGTTGATCAGGTAAAGCAGAGCGATGGAAAACTGCTGTATGTTACGCCAAGTAATCAATATCCGATGGGAACCAGTATTAATCTAGAGCAGCGTATTGAGTTGGTTCAATGGGCGAAAGAGCATGAGCGCTGGATCATTGAAGATGATTATGACAGTGAATTTCAATTTGCTCATCGGCCTTACCCAAGTTTGCAAGGCCTTTCGAAACAGGTAGGCGCTGAAGAGCGGGTCTTCTATGTGGGATCACTGAGTAAAGTCATGTTCAACGGACTCAGATTAGGCTACTTAATTGTACCTAAATCGCTTGTCCCTATCTGTTTAGCGGTTAAAGATGCATTAAGTGGGGATACGCCATCTCACGTTCAAGCCGCGCTCGCAGATTTTATTGTGGAGGGGGATTTTCTACGCCATATTCGCAAGATGAGACGTCTCTATAAGAAGAAACACGAAATGATGATAGCGGCCATTGAACAACACTTCGCTGGCGAGGTTGAGGTAATAAGCCAAGCGGCCGGTCTTCATGTGACGTTAAAGTGGAGTGGGGGAGTCTCAGAAACAGAGTTATGCGATAGGGCAAAGGAGCAAGGGATCACAATTCGGCCACTGTCGATGTACGAGTCAAACGCTACAAAGCAAAGGACGTGGTCTGGTGCAGTGCTAGGTTTTGGCAATATAGCGATCGAGGAGATAGATTCTAGAATTTCAACGCTTGCACAGCTGTGGCAAACATGATTAATTGTAGAGTTCACAAACAAAGGAAATCGCGTAACCCATTAAAAGTAAAGCGATAGATATAACACTCTTTTGTGGATGGAAACGATGGATTGTGAGGTTTGATTTGGATAAGTTTGATCACATTATTGTTGAGATACTACGCATCGATGCGCGTCGCTCAATTAGTGATATTGCAAGGGAAGCGAATTTATCGCGTTCTGCTGTGACCGCTAGAATTAAAAAACTAGAAACAGAGAAAATCATACTGGGTTATCACGCTAATATTGTTCAAAATGAACAACAAGAAGTGATTAAGGCTTATTTGGCATTGAAATTTGATATGTCGAGTACCACTCAACACTGTGAAAGCTACGCCAAAAAGATTTATTCGATTGATGGTGTTAAGTGGTGTCACGCAATCAGTGGTGAAACGGACATGATGCTCTTTGTTGAGGTCGCCAGTATGGCAAGGCTGAATGAAATCCGTGATGAACTCCAGTCCTATCCAGAACTACGCCACCTTATTACTCATACTGTTACCGAATTTTTTAATACAACAGCCATGCATGACATGGCACACAACAAATAGGCAACTCATGACATTCACCATCTGGTTATCACTGCTTACCATCTGCTTATTAGGCGCCATGTCACCGGGTCCTAGCCTGGCTATGGTCGCAAAACACAGTCTAGCGGGAGGGCGTGCTAACGGCTTAGCAGCTGCGTGGGCTCATGCGTTTGGTATTGGTATCTACGCCTTCATTACCTTAATAGGCCTTGCTGTTGTTTTACAACAATCGCCTTTACTATTTAAAACAATTAGCTACGCAGGGGCCGCATATTTGGCGTATTTGGGTGTGAATGCATTACGCTCTAAAGGTGGAGTCGCGGCTAAATTGGAGTCAGGGCAAACCACAAGTTTATGGCAGTCTGCAAAAGAAGGTTTTCTTATCTCGTTGTTAAGCCCTAAAATTGCTCTGTTTTTTATCGCATTGTTTAGTCAGTTCATCGCTGTTGGTAGTGATGTAATAAGTAAAAGCTTGATAATTTTGACCCCACTCGTTGTCGATGGTTTGTGGTATACCTTGATTACCTTCATGCTTTCAAGCCCACTGCTATTAGACAAAATTCGCTCCAAAGCGGTACTTATCGACCGCTTATCGGGTGTGGTATTAATTCTACTGGCACTTCGAGTTGTATTTACTGTTTAGCCGAATATTAGGTTAAATCGTATTGATCAAAAAGAAGAGTTTGGTTGCGTCAAAAATTCAATCTCTTCTGGCGAGGAAGAGCGGTCTAATATCGCATTTCGATGCGGGTAGCGGCCGAATTGGACAATGATATCCCTATGCTTAATTTCAAAGTCGAGATTCGCTTCGACGCCATTGGCTTCGTAGAGTTTAAGGGCAACATTGTGAATAGATAAGGATTCACTGTGCATATATGGCATGTAAAGAAAGCTTTTTTCAACCGTGTTTAATTCGTTATCAACACCTAGGTTAACGGCTTCTTGGGCGAGTGCTAAAGCTAATGGATCGGATGCAAAAGATTGAGGTGTGTATCTAAACATATTTCGAGAGAATTGATCCAAGATTATTATCTCAGCTAAACGACCTTTTGCTGAATCTCGCCACTTAAAAAGCTCGCACTTCATTGCTTTTTCATGCTGCGCTAAGAATCGCTTTTTTATCAGTTCATCGACGTCTTCATCTTTAACCCACCATTTCGCTGGGCCTAGTTCGTCAAACCAAAACGTTAAAACCTCGTTGTATTCCATGCATCACTTCCCTGATCAATTAATGTTAGACAATTCTATCTTAGCAGACTAACCACCTTATTTATGGAGAGTTATTTGAGAAATGGATAGGCTTAAGAAGGAAAGTAATACTCACTGCGATATCATTCATTTTGAGTAGAATAGAGCAAGCCAAATGGTTTTTTCATTCGCAGATGTGGAGAGGACTTTATGTTTTTCACCCGCTTTAATGTTGTGATGGTCACCCACGTTTAATGTGATGATACGACCGTCTTCAAACTCTAAGACGCCTTGACCTTGTAATACAATCACCCATTCGTTTTCATTTTGATCGTACCAGCCGCTTTCTGGAGAACTGTGTCCGTCGGACACGATACGTTCAACTCGTAGGTGTTCCGTCTTTAAAAGGTCAGTGAATATTTCTTGCGGTAACGTGTTGGGAATATTGGAATAGATATTAGACATGTCAGCCTTCTTAGCGATGAACCTAGAAAGATAGGTTACATGAGAATTGAGAAGGGCAGTTGGTATTGGTTCGGATTTTGAGTCTTTGATTTAGAATTGTGTATTTACGGTTGAGATTGTAGCGTGGTTTGAACGATTTGACGCTACAATCTCAGTCGAAGCATATCATTAATATTGTTAAGCTTTTTTGACGTATTTAGCCGTTATTAGAATTTCAGATCCGCCATCAACTTTACAATCTAACTGATGGTCTTTACCTTCATTAATGCGTTTAATTACGGCCTTAGTGCCGATTTTTAGGTTCAATGAACTTCCTTTTACTTTGAGGTCTTTTATCAAAGTGACCTTATCGCCTTGTTCTAACTGTTTTCCATTTACATCGTTTACGGTGAAAACTTCTTCGACTTCAGAAGGGTTCCATTCATACGCACATTCCGGGCAGACGAGATCGTGTTGATCTTGATAAACGTATTCAGATTGACAATTTGGACAAGGAGGTAGTGACATTAACTTTACTTACTCTGCTTATAATTGGCGATATGGTAACGGGAATTTTTTGGTAATGGAAGTTTACTAATATCGTCAACCCACATTTGAATCGGCGACTTAACCCCATTACTTGTTGAGCTTCTGCCTACTACCGGGGAGAGATTCTTCAGTATGAAGGTCAGTAGGCGTGTGAGTTAATAGCTGTTAATTATTAGAGTGACATAGTGCTTATATTGAGAATTGCTTTACAATCTCACTGACGACTGGAACCACAGACAGCACCAATAGCCCTGACATCATATAATTAAAAATTCGTCTTCTTTTAGAGCTATTTAACACGTTTTTTAGTAGTGATCCAAACAATAACCACACGCCAACGCAAGGAAATGAAACCACAAAAAAAGTCATGGCTATCATTAAATTTTGACTAAGAAAATTTGCGCCTACCGATGTAAAGGCGGCAATCGCACCAGTCGCTACAACCCAAGCCTTGGCGTTGATCCATTGAAATAAGGCGCCTTTCATAAAGGTAAATGGCTTAGATTGATCACTGGATTCAACGGTACTAGAAGACCCCGCGATTAAGTAAGCGAGGTATAGTAAGTAAGCAACACCCACACACTTGATTACGAAATGAAGGCCTGGAAACATGTCGAATATTTGAGAAAATCCAAAACCGACGAGTAATAGCATGACGGTAAAGCCAACACAGATCCCCATTAATAGTGGCAAACTTTTTCTCGCGCCAAAATTAAGACCTGAAGTCATCACCATAATATTGTTAGGGCCCGGTGTTACTGAGGAAGACACTGCAAACAAAACAACAGCATAGAGGTATTCCATGTACTCAATCCTTGTTAATGCAATCTCTATTCATTTTATATGGGGCTGATTGACGATAAAACAAGCAGTTGCTACATCGATACTTGGTCTGTATCAGTAATAGACACTAACGTTTCGATATTTAATTGCCCTTTAAGGCCAGCTTCACGGTGAACCTTTAATGCTTTGAATTTTTAAAATGGGGTTATATCAATGAGAGCTTGTCGAGAAGGGTATTTAACAATAACAAAAGAGTCCCAGAAGTCGTCGACTTCCCCTAACGACAACAAACATGGCTAAATCTTTCAACTTGAACTCCTTTTCAAGTGAGAAACCATAACGCAACGCGCTATAGCATTTAACTGTGTCACATGTTCATTGGAAATAGTCGTTAAGTGTTGCAGTGTTGGTTTTCATGTATTGTTAGCTTACTCTTTTTGACATTCGGCGAAATAGCCAACGTTTAATAACAATACTTAGTATCGATATCAACCCGATAAAGTAAATCATTGTCGATACACTTTTGGCCAATGTGAAAACGCTACTCGTTACCACCAATTTCTCTGGTATGACTGGATATCCTTGTATCATCAACCAAACACAGATATTTTCCGCGTAATCAAATACACAGGCAAATATAGGGATAATTGATAGATACAGCCAAATACGGTGAGTCAGTTTACCTGTCACGATTAGCCATTGGACTAATGTAAAATAGCAAAGCGCAAAGAGAGCTGGATAGAGCAGATCTAGGGTTAGCTGAATTGAAATATAGGCGTTACGCCCTTCTTCACCTAACGCCGTCAATAATGCCATTGCCTCTTGGTAGCTGTACCCTAAAGGAGTCATATCAAATATAGGCACTCCACCAGAGTACTCCATAAGCATAGGGATACTATAAATAACCATGGTTAGGTAGACTGCATTAGCGGCCAAAAACAACACTAATACACGCTTTCCTGAAGCTCGAGACTGAACTCTCTGAAACATATTACCTCCTTGTAATTAGACAGGCCGAATGGTTGTCTAGTGCATTATTGAATGCTTTGTGTCGTCATTAAATACTGGCCCAGTATGGCCGTGCTTGTCTTTACCTTGCTGGCAGTCGTGGTTAAACAATTCCCAATTTCTCTTCACCTATACGACCAGATCCCTTAAATAAAAACGAGCACGATATACGGTGTTTGACAGCCAGTTTTAATAATTCAGATGTTTATCACGCAGTGCAAAGCCTAAGATTAAGATATAGAAACTAAAAGATGCTAACGCCTTCAATCTCAATCACTGAGTTGACATTCGCTCTTTCGATTATTTTTAGTAAGGTCGTTTGAATTAACTCGTTATCTCGAATTTCAGTGTCACAATTGAACCGCTCTTCTTGAGCACTGTCTCCTTCGCCTAACACAAATTGAATGACGACTTCCGTTGCCAATTCCTTGGTTGTGCCGTAATACGCGATTGTGATTTTTGGATAACCGTTAAAGCCTTTCTTAACCTGCTTTGCGATACGTTTCTTAGCTTTATCTAAATTCATACAACGTCCTAGTTAATGCCGAACCTAATTGAAAAATAACGATCTGTTAATCAATAAAAAAACACTGATATTAAACTTTGTTTGACCACTTTAACCACAAAAGCCGACGAATACAAAGAACCTGATTCAGACAAGTTCCTTTTGATGATTAACGTATTACTCTCTTTTAAAGCGGGGGAGGGCGGGATGGGTATTGGATGCTACCAGCGTCTGATTAGCTGGGTGAGGTACTAGTTATGTGGATTTTTTCGGTGTAGAGCTAGTGCTTTACAGAGTAGCTATAACTGTTGTGATGCTCTAACCCTATACATGCTAAGTCTGTTATATAAGGACGCACTCAATGACTCACAAATAATCGCTTTAACTAGCATTACCACCAGCCTGATTTTTCGGAATCTTTGTCAGCGAAATTGTTATACATAGTTAGAAAAGCTGACTCTAGCAATACAGCAGGTCTATAACTAATTAGCAACTTCAGTAATATAGATTATATTTTATATTACTGAAGAACAATTTTGAGTATTCATTATGCCCTTAGCTCGACTGATTTACGTTAGTACCCTTTCAGAAAAATGTGATGCCCTAGCTCTTCAGGATATTTTAACAAAATCACGTGAACATAACGAAGAGCGAAATATTACAGGGCTGTTGAGTCACAATAGCGAGTATTTTTTACAGTGCTTAGAAGGTTCTCGAGAAGAGCTAAACAATACCTACAACCACATAATAAACGACTCACGCCATAACAACGTGACGATAATATATTATGAAGAGATACATTCGAGACAGTTTGGTGACTGGTCTATGGGAGACGTGCCACAAACTCATTTAACTTCGTTAATCAACTTGCAATTTTCGGGTTCGGATGAGTTCAAGCCTTATGATTTAACAGGAAAAAGCGCTTATCTTATGTTGCTAGAATTGAAGCAACATTTGCCTTCAGAATGAAGAGGTGAGCTAACGTAACAATAAGTTAGAATAGATGCGTACTTATAGTTTACTGTGGTACGCCTTAACACCGCGTTCATGAATCTAACTTACATGCTTTGTTATGTGTGATTTTCCACATAGTTCTGAACTGACTCCGTAGCTTTAAACAATGGACTAATTGGAAGCTCAAGATGTAGCTTTTCTATTTCTACAGCGCCGGTACCATTTATGCGTTCAAAATCTTCCCAATGGATTCTACTTACCTTTTTCACGAAGCTGAAATTGAGTAAAAGCATAGAAAACTCCTCAGGACTGTACCCTATTGATTCAGCGATAAAGTGCTGCTTTTCCTCTGTTCGAGTGCTAACCAACAGCCGATAGAATTTGGCAATGTCGTTTACGTGAATATATTGATTAAAACCCTGAGTCGGCACTGCAACTAGCATGGTTTGATTTGGCAGAGTTTCCGTTATGCGTAACAGCTGACAATTCTCGCCGCCATAAACCAGACTAGGGCAATAAACGATATGCCAATTGTTATTCAACGCGGTATTGATTGTGGCTACGTCTAATCTCACCGAATCAAATGGTTTTAACTGAAAACGTACTAGTTCAGAGGGCGTGGCATGTCCAAATAGCCAAACCCCCGACGTATGTATTTTCATTGCTTGTTGGGACGCTAATTTGTCTAGTCTTGCTAATAGCTTTGACTCAATGTCAGCGATATTTTTAGCCGAATATTGTGACCAATGTGGTCGGGCACAATTGATAACAACATCAAAATAGCCTTCCAGCTCTGAACTATGTTTTTGATGCTCGCCCGAGTAAGACTTAATGCAGTTATCTCTACAGTATATAAAGACATCATGGCTACTTTTAGCAAACATCTGAGTGACATGACACCCAATGTAACCATTGGATCCTGCGATTAGAACTTTCATATTGCACCTAGGATGAGCTTTTATTTTTTCATACAACTTGTATAGCTTAGACTCTAACGCATCTTGTATTGCTAAATGATGCAAGCCTACATTTCTTTTGCGGTCAAATTCGACACCATTGAGGCTAAAATCACCCTGCCAAAGTGTTAGACGGAGTTTCCCGTCTCAGACTGCTGTTCTAGGGTATGATGAGTCATATCTAGATTCTTTCCTACCTTGGCAGTAATACAGCACAAATCCAGACACAGCAGGAAATAAAACTGTAAATAAGAGCAATAAAACTTTGTTACGAGTACGTTTTGCTGATACTGCTACAACGAACGAATAAACGATCATGTATACCATAAACAACAAAACTAATGTCTTCAAAATTATCTCGAAGAGAAAGTCGAACTGCTGTGACCTTAAATTCAGTTGTATATTGTTGCGTCTTTTTACCTGATATATAAGCTGGCATAACCACCTCCAATGTGAATTGAAGGTGTCCACTAGATCGGGTCAACTACAGAATCCTTCTTGAAGCGTTTGTTATGACCGTAGTTGAGATTACTGCTCTAACACTTCACTTTCGACTACTAAGTGAAAGCCTAGTATGTTCTCACGTACTTCAAGCAATACCAGATTACCCTGTTGTTGTTGCAACCACTCTTGCTTTGAAGTGAGCCTTCTAAGTGTTCCAAGTGCATTATCTTCAAGATCTAAGACATAGGCTGGATTTCTACTCCATAAACTTTTGTATTTATCAACGACAGGAACTAACACTTCAAAAGAATCACCTTTGGAAGTAGAAAAGCATATGGTACTTATGAATACGATGCAGAAGCAAGCATACAGATCAGGTGTCTGTCTCCGAAGAAATGCACGGTCATCTTCAAATCGAGCATATATTCTTTGGGGATCTTTTCGTCGATAAATACTAAAGCCTAATAACAGTCCGATTGAAGCCGTAGCTAGAATAATTTCACGTCCGTTGAATAAACTATTTTCTGCTTCAGTGCCTAACATAGCAGCCAAAACATACATAGAAAAATACAGAACGAGCGTAATTTTACTGTATCTCATAGTTCCCTCTAGGTCATAACGCTTTAATAAGTGGCTGTAACCACTGACTTTGCCGAGCCTACCAAACTTCAAGCCGAGCGTTGATAAGTCCACTTAATTAACTTGTTAGTCGGTGGCTTTGCCATTGAATGCTGAGTAATAGCACAAGCTTTTGTTATTAAAAACAATGCACGACATTTGTAGAACTTACTTAGGGCAATAACTTTCCATTTAACTCGGCCAAACGAAGCGCCCTAAATTGAACATTAACATCATGCGATCCAGTAGCGCCAAAAAACGTTGCCGGTGAAACAATACGGTGAAGGTTACTGAACTAACTTTAACCTTAAAACCTTTCAAAGCTTTAGCCGACTAGCGCCTTAATAAGTGGCTGTTACCACAAACCTTTCCGAACATATCAAACTCCAAGCCGAAAGTACCGAGCGTTGATAAGTCCACTTAATTAATTTGTTAGTCGGTGGCTTTGCCATTGAATGCTGACTATTGACACAAGCTAATGTCATTAAAACCAATGCTCGACATTTTTAGAACTTACTTAGGCAACAACTTTACATTTAACTCGGCCAGACCAAGCGCCCTAAATGGAACATTAACATCGTGCGATCCACTAGCGCCAAAAAAACATTGCTAGTAAAACGATAGGGCGATGAATACTGAACTAGCTTTAACCTAAAAATCTTTCAAAGCTTTAACCGACTAACGCTAAACTCACCCGAACGAAACCTTGGTATATGCTTTTGCGAAGCAAAACTACCAACCGTGAAGTCTTGGGTTTAGTGCCTTGTTAGCCAAGCTTAGTTACAAACCCACATTAGCTATGTCTTTTGCAATAAATTTGGAAATCCATTCTATATCTTTAGGTTCGTCTTCCTCATCCCATGAAGATGCCGTGATTTCTAGATTTACAGCTATCTCTTCAAACGTCCCATACTTTGTTGTGTATTTTGGTTGAGCAAAGCTGGCAAGCTTTGTTGAATCTGAACTGATGGTCACTGAATGTGATACTTCTGGCTTATTCAGAGACTCACCACCGTGATTGAATGTACGGACATAATCAATATTTACGATTACATCGACGGCTTCATCGGAGTTCTTAGCTAAAACACCTTCTTCATCTAAATTTCTCACCAAGTATTTCTTAAACTGCTGCTGTACTTCTTCTTGGGTTGCAAACCTTTCATTAGACGCATTCGCACCATGACCCAACGTGAGGTTTACATTCACTTCTGCAATGTTATAGGTCGTTTCTTTCTTTTTTAGTGGTGTTGGTTCTACGTGGTAGGTATATGGTGATGAAGCGCATGCGCTCAACAAAACAGCAAGTACTGGGATTAATATTTTTTTCATTTAAACGTCCTTGTTCTCAATTGTAAGATTTGTTTCATAACTAGCTTATGCAACAGCTTACTAATAAATCAAACTAATACGTTCAAAACTTTTATATGCCACGCATAATAGTGCTTGCAAACGCCAAACTAACCCGCACGAAACCTTGGCATAGACTTTTGCGAAGCGAAAATGCCAAGCGTGAAGTTGATC
>NZ_JAJHVV010000007.1 GCF_023145695.1 Vibrio amylolyticus | reverse complement strand
GTCCATAAATATGTTCATGGTCAGCATTCCCGCCTCCTCCGGCATGGTATACCACAGGGCCGAGATAAGAAGCATTGAGTGGCGAGCTGATGAGGTCTGGAATTGCATCATTACTGTCCACAATAACCATCGTATGAGCTGACTCAGTATGCTCAAAGTAAAACCACATACCGTGTTCAGCCAATAATCGTTGAATGAATTGACTGTCTGTCTCTCGGTATTGAAGCACGTACTCCTTGGCTGGGTATTCACCTTGAAGCTCTAGTCGATAGTCATCAATGTGTGCATCACCTAAGACGGCTTTGATGATATCAGGGGCCGACTGGTGCTGAAAAATTCGACAATCACTGCGCTGAGTTAAGAACCAAAGATGAGGTACCATGGTGATTTGATAACGAGTGAATCGACGACCTTGGCCAAGATATTTAAGCTCACAGATAAGCCCGTTAAATTGACGTGCTGAACGACTACCTTGACCGAAAAGTGTAAGAACTCCGGTTTGGCGGCTTAAATCTTCAAAGGCAATATCGCTCTTTTCCGACAAAAGCGAAAGCGTGACACTAAAAGGGCAGGAAACCGCTTCCGTCACTTGAAAGCTTTCGACTTTAAAGTCGTAGGCTCCCTCAAGCACTTCAAAGGTAAACTCTACATGATTATCCATAATACCGAATCTCAGACTGATAAAGACCATGCTGGCCAGATTGTATTATCAGATCAGCTTGAAAAACAGCATGTTACCAGTGGGACTATGTTATGAGCTAATGAGTAAATGACAGCCTTAAATGAAGTAATTAAGTCCGTTGCCGTCATTGTGAATAGAAGGGAATATCACAAATAGTCAATAGGCACGAGTTAGCTTGGCAAAACACCTAAATTGACGTTAAAACGCACAGCCAAATGCGTGATATTGATCACGCCATAGTTTGGGTTTATTTGGGTTACCTAATAACACCTAATATTAAAATCGATGAACTATACTCTTGTTTAACCGTTTGTTTTTGATGAGTAACTTATGGTACTTAAAGCGCTAACGAAAATCTCACCCTACTTTGAGCAGCAAGGTTCAGGCCCTCCTATCGTTTTCATACATGGGTCATACGCGACCACATCAACTTGGAGAAAAATGGTTGAGCAGCTTAGTAATCACTATCACTGTATTTTGATTAAGTTGCCCGGCCATTGCGGTACGCCAGAACCAAGCGATTTCTCTAATCCTTCAATAGAAACCGAGCTAACTCTGTTAGAACAAGTGGTCACGGCGTTAACCGATCAGCCAGTTCATCTTGTTGGTCATTCAGTTGGAGCCAGCATTGCTTTAGCTCAAGCGATAAAAGGGAACTTAAAACTACGTAAAGTCACCCTATTTGAACCTGTTTCTGTTTGGGTTTTAAGGCGTGCAGAAGACCATGAAATGGCCAATAGAGTCGACACGTTTTTATCCACCTATCGGCGTGACGCCGCCAATAAAGCACCTTATGTTTGTGGTCAGGTTATCGACTTTTGGGCAGGGGAAGGCGCATTCGATTCACTCCCTGATTTTATTAAGCAAGGTATGGAGCCCTTGGTTGAAAATAACATTCGCCATTGGGATATGGATTTATCCACCTCTTACACGCTGTTAGATTTAAAATCATGTACGGTACCTATTCAGCTCGTGTGTGGAACTGAGTCAAATCCAGTCGCGAATGCGATTTGTGAGCACCTAAGCGAACACTTACCAAACAGCGATAAACATGTCATTGATGGAGCAAGCCATTTCTTAGTTACTAGTCATGTTGAAAAGTGCCTTAGAGTCTTGGGGTTGAACTCAGATATCGAGCCGTAATCATTGGCCTTTTCACAGATTGATTCATTCAATACTCGTCCAGCTCCCCTCCTCACCGACAGTTTAGCGTCAGTAAAATACCTCTTACCGGGCTCTCAAGTTGTAACTAGTACCGCTCTAGGCCATAACAGCACTAGCCCCTTTGGCTAAATTATCCCTTTTCTTCCTCGTTCAACCACCGAAAACACCTAATCTCCTCTTGCCAGTATCTGGATCCATCAACACTGCTTGGCTGGTTCTATCCGCTATATGGGGGTTTTGCTAGTGTGATCGTTGTTAATTAAACGTTACTAATTAGTAAAATCATTTCTATAAGGAATTAGTATGTCTTTGCTCAAATTAAATTCATTGCCTGCTCGCCTTGCTCTGTCTGGAATTGTCACTCTCGGGGCTCTATACACGCCTGTTACTGTCGCATCGGCCCCTAACTCGGCAACATACGCTATGTATGCTGATATTAAAGACTGGGATCCCTCCATCGCCTTTTCGATGGAAGTGGTGATGCTCAGTAATGTTTATGAACCACTGCTTTGGTACAACCCACCAGGAAGTGAAGAGAAGTTTTCTCCCGCTTTGGCCACGGATTGGAATGTCAGCCAAGACGGACTGACATGGACATTCAACCTACGAAAGAATGTCACGTTTCATGATGGTACTCCTTTCAATGCCGAAGCGGCGAAGTTGTCACTGCAGCGTACTATCGACATGAAGAAAGGCGCTTACTACATCTGGTCATCAGTCGACTCAATTGAGGCCAGTGACGACTACACACTAACAATCAAAACCAAAACACCTGCTGCGATAGATCTCATCGCCTCATCCCAATATGGTGCTTACATCTATTCACCAACCGCTGCAGACAAAGGCAGTGAGTGGTTTAACCAAGGCAATGCGGCCGGAACAGGACCTTACAAAGTGTCGCAATGGCAGAAAGGGCAACATGTCGTTCTTGATAAAAATGATTCTTTTTGGGGCGGATGGAACGATAAGCAGCTTGATCGCGTCGTGCTAAAGCTCGTGTCTAACCCAGCGACTCAGGTTCAAATGATCAAGGCCGGAGACGCAGATTTCATCTCTTTGCCTTCAGCCGATTTAGTTCAGTCTTTAGCCAATGATAAAAACATCGTGGTGCAAGATACCGCCTCGTGGAAAAACTCTCAATTTTTGATCAATACACAAAAATACCCAACCGATAACGTTAAATTCCGTCAAGCACTGTCACTGGCTTGGGATTATGAATCGGTTGTTGATTATGTTTATGCAGGAGGCGCAACTGTTGCAAAAGGGGCAATTCCAAGCACCATGTGGGGGGCGGATGACAGCATAAAAGCGCCAGAATTTAACCTAGCGAAAGCAAGAGAGCTGCTAAAAGAGTCGGGTGTACCGAAAAGTGATTGGAATATTTCGCTGGCGTACATTAACTCGTCAGAATCTTACAAAAACGCATCGCTTCTGTATCAAGAGAACCTACGCCAAATCGGCGTATCACTTGAGCTTCGACCAGGGCCATGGGGCAAAATTTGGAATGATGCGAAGAACCTTCGAACCGCACCAAACCTACAGTCCATGACATGGTGGCCAACCTACGCAACACCATCAGATTGGTTAATTGGTCTGTTCCGCACTGAAGAGAGTGCATCATTTAACCTCTCGCATTACTCCAATACTCAATACGATGCATTAGTTGATAAGGGCGTACAACTGGAAGGCTCTGACCGACCTCAAGCCATTGATCTGTATCAACAAGCACAGCGTATATTGGTTGATGATGCGGTCGCGATATTCTATGCCGATTTAAAAGGGCGAAATATCTACCGTAAAGAATTAGCAGGCGTAAGAGCAAACCCAGCTTACACCGCTACCTTTTTCTACCCATTAACCAAAGACTAATACTTATCCAATAAGGACTAGTCGTAAGGAGATGGTCAGATGAAACGATATATGTTTAAGCGTTTTGGGATGTTACTAGGCATACTGTTCGGTGTTCTGACCATCACTTTTTTCTTAACTCGGGTACTGCCTTCCTCACCTGTTGAGATGATGTTAGGCGCTAAACCGACTGCAGAGCAAGTCGCGCAAGCCAAGGTAGAGTTGGGGTTGGATCAGCCCCTTCTTTATCAATACGCCAGCTACGTAAAAAATGCGTTAATGGGCGATTTTGGCGTCAGTTTACGTACAGGCCAAACCGTTACAGCCGATATTCAATCACACATGTTGGCGACCATTGAGTTAGTCACCATCGCCATTACTCTATCCGTCATGATTGGTGTCCCGATTGGCGTATGGTCGGCAGTAAAACGCAACACGATGGTGGATCAAGGAGCGCGTAGCCTATCCATCATTGGCGTTGCTGTTCCCTCTTTTTTCCTCGCCATTATGTTGCAGATGCTCTTTTATGGCGTACTCGGCTGGTTTCCACTGCAAGGGCGAATATCGGCAGAGTTGATGATCGATAGCGGCTTCTCACCAATTACAGGGTTCTTCCTTCTCGATGCAGCGATCAGCCAAAACTGGTTGGTGTTTAATGATGTACTGAGTCATATGGTGCTACCAATTTTGACCTTAAGCCTCTCAACCTTGGCTATCTTTGTTCGAACCACACGAAACTTAATGGTCGAAGTGCTCAAACAAGATTACGTGCGTACCGGGCACGCTTACGGATTAAACCCCAAGCGAATCTATTTTTTCTATGCCCTTAAAGCCACGTTGATTCCCCTGCTTACCGTGGTCGGGCTGACCTATGGTTTCATGCTAGGCAACAGCGTCATCGTCGAGTCAGTATTCGACTGGCCGGGCATTGGGCGCTATGTCGTTAACGCCGTTATTACCAATGATTTTCCCGCGGTCATGGGGGTCACGCTGTTTCTTTCAGGTAGCTACCTCATGGTGAATTTTATTGTCGATTTGATCTACTTCTCGGTTGATCCAAGATTGACGCCTCAGGAGTAACGTATGGACACGATCTCTTCACACACCCAAGCGCCACCAGCTCATTCACTGACGTTCAAATGGGCTTGGCTAAAATACCAATTTGGTTGTTATCCGTTACTTTTCATTGGCGCAGCATTGCTGCTATTCATGCTACTGATGGCCGCGTTCGCACCTTGGATTGCTCCCTATGACCCAAGCCAAATTAACTTTGCTCACAAACTGCAATCACCCAATGCGCAGCACTGGTTCGGTACGGATAATTTAGGTCGCGATATTTTCTCTCAAGTGGTTTATGCGGGGCGAACTTCACTCACTATCGGTGTAGTGACGGTGGTTTTATCGCTGCTGATAGGCTTGCCCATTGGACTGATTGCAGGTTACAGCGGTGGACGCATAGACACTATCTTAATGCGCTTCTCCGACATCTTCCTTGCCTTTCCACCTATGCTTTTGCCCATCTGCATGATCGCGATATTAGGCCCTGGGCTATTTAATGTCATGCTAGCCATCGCGCTGTCATGGTTTCCTTGGTACGCCCGTATTCTACGAGCTTCCGTACTTACAGTCCGCCACGAACTCTATGTCGAATCAGCGAAGTCCATTGGTGTCAGCCACTTTGCCATCATGTTTCGCCACTTATTACCGAATGCAATGACTCCACTTTTGATTCAAGTCTCAATGGATTTTGGATACGTGATCTTATGGGCTGCGGCACTCAGCTTCCTAGGTTTAGGCGCGGTACCACCAACTCTTGAGTGGGGCCTAATGATAGGTAATGCACAATCACTGTTTCTCGAATACTGGTGGACAGCCGTATTCACTGGGCTTGCGATTTTCATTTCCGTTTTAGCCGCGAATCTATTAGGTGATGGTCTTCGAGATGCACTTGACCCTAAATTCACCGGCAAGGATTAATTTCCTAGTAAGGATTAGCAAGGAATAAGCTATGAACGAAACCATATTATCAATTCGAGATCTGCATGTTCACTTTCCTGGATTCCTCTCAAAGGTTCATGCCATCAACGGCTGTAGTCTCAACTTGAAACACGGAGAACTTTTAGGTCTGGTTGGAGAATCAGGCTGTGGGAAATCTCTAACCTCCACTGCGTGTTTAGGGCTGCTGCCTCAAAACGCCCTGATCTCAGGAGAGATCATTTATAACGATCGTAATCTTTTAACCGCTTCTGATCAGGATCTCAGTACTATTCGGGGAAAAGACATTGCGATGATCTTTCAGAACCCCATGACCGCTTTGAATCCATATTTCAGCATTGGTCAGCAAATGCGAGACATCATCATCGCCCATCACGCTTGCTCGCACGATGAAGCGGAAACGCGATCTCTTGCCTCGCTGAACAAGGTTCATTTGCCAGATCCTGATATCGCTTTAAACAAATACCCTCATCAATTTTCAGGCGGGCAACTACAGCGGATCATGATCGCCATTGCGCTCAGTTGCGAGCCCAAAATCCTGATCGCCGATGAGCCAACAACCGCATTAGATGTCACGATCCAAGCACAGATCATTCTCCTTCTTCGGGAGTTGGTCAGCAGCGAAAACTTATCGGTTATTTTCATTACTCATGATTTTTCTGTCGTTGCCTCAATGTGCGACAGAGTTGCAGTGATGTACGCGGGAAAAATCGTTGAACAGGCAGAGATCACTCAGCTCTTTTCCGACCCACAGCACCCCTACACGCAAGGGCTACTGCAATCTGTACCAGAGCTTGGTAACCAAAACAGAACGCTTTACGCCATCAAAGGTGGATTGCCTGATATGCGCAAACCGCCAAAAGGATGCGCGTTTTTTGAGCGTTGTCAATCGAGCAGCGAACAATGTCAGCAACAGCCACCAACCGAAATTTGGCAACAAGGGCGCATGGTGCGTTGTCATCACTCAACACTCGTTCAGCCATCAAAAGTCGAAACTCAATTAAAGGAGGGCGAGCATGACAAACACCTCTGCGCTTAACCAATCAAAACTTAATCACCCTGAGAAGCCTATCTTAAAAGTAGACGGACTTTCTAAGCGTTACCTTGTGGAAGGCAAACCACTGCAAGCCTTTTCAGATGTTGAGTTTACTATTGAGAAAGGCCGCTGCTTAGCCCTTGTTGGAGAATCTGGCTGCGGTAAAAGCTCCATCGCCATGAGTGTCTTACATCTCATCAAGCCCGATAGCGGCCGTGTTGAATTTGACGGTGTTAATCTAGATACCCTGACAGACAGTGAAATGAAAACGCTTCGCCAACACTATGGCATCGTATTTCAAAACCCCTATTCTTGTTTGAACCCACGACTGAGCGTTTATAAGCTCGTCGAAGAGCCTCTCACGACTCACTACAAACTCAGTAAAACAGAGCGACAAGTGAAAGTATTAGACGCGCTTTCGGCTGTGGGGCTTGATGAGCAGATGAGTAAGCGTATGCCACACGAGCTTTCAGGCGGACAACGTCAGCGTGTAGGTATTGCACGTGCTTTAGTCCTAAAACCCAAATTGCTGATCCTTGATGAGCCCACGGCGGCGCTTGATGTGTCGGTACAGGCTACCGTAATCAATTTGCTTAACCAGTTACGAAAAGAGCGTCAGCTTAGTTATCTTTTCATCACCCATGATTTGGCGTTGGTTGAGAAAGTCGCCGATGAAGTGTTGGTGATGTATCTTGGTAAAATTGTTGAATCCGGCCCCGTAGAACAAGTATTTGGTCAGCCAAAACACCACTACACTCAGGCATTAGTCGCTTCGATACCGTCAATCGATCCAACCAAGCGACACACTCTAAAAGCGCTAAAAGGCGAAATCCCAAGCCCGTTTAATAAACCGTCAGGTTGTTACTTCCACCAGCGCTGCCCAGAAGCTCGCCACAACTGCGATCAGCATCCGCCAGCCCTATCGAAAAACTGTCATGCTGTTGCTTGTCATTACCCTAACCAATATTCATCACATCAGATCAAGGAGCCGTCATGAGTTATTTTTCTATCGCAGGGCTTCAACTCGACCTTGGAATGCACAACAACCTTGATGTATTGATAACCAAAACCGAACAAACCTGTAAGCTCTACCCATGGGTCAACATGGTGGTATTTAGCGAACTGGCACTCACTGGCGCAGGTAAACATAACATTGTTGACGATATAGATGCGCTAGAGCAGGCACTGTGCCAATTGGCCAAAAGGCTTAACATTTGGTTAGTACCTGGGTCTTATTATCAACGTATCGAGAACGACACACTGAACCATCTTAAGGTGATAAACCCACAAGGAGAGATTGTTGCCCGATACAACAAAATCTACCCGTTTCTTCCCTATGAAAAAGACGTGGCCAATGGCGATCAGTTCGTCACTTTTGATGTCCCTGACGTGGGCACCTTTGGCGTGTCTATCTGTTACGACATGTGGATTCCAGAAACGATTCGTGCGTTAACCTGCCTTGGTGCAGAAGTGATCATCCACCCGACAATGACAGGAACCATCGACCGAGAATTAGAGCTTTGTATCGCTCGAACGCACGCCATTACTAACCAATGCTACTTTGTTGATATCAACGGTGCGGGCGACCAAGGAAACGGGCAATCAATCATTGTGGGCCCTGAAGGTGATGTTATCTACCAAGCAGACAGAACTGAGCAAATAATTGCGGTCGAACTGGATTTGTCACGCGTTAGACGCACCCGCGAGCGCGGTATTCATGGTCTAGGGCAACCGTTAAAGAGCTTTCGAGATAATCCCATCGAGTTTCCACAGTATAAACAGGAAGGGGCTGTAGAAAGGGAGAGCGCTATGTTTTCGGACTTGGGCAAGTTAGAAGTCCCCAAATAAACTCTTTGTATAAACACCAAAAACAAAGGGCAACACCATAACTATCGTGCTGCCCTTCAAAGTTCTTAACTCTTACTTCACTCTAACGATTAATCATCGCAATCTGACAAGTAAGTGCCATCAAAATCACAATCAAGATCGACCCAGAAGCCATGGTATTTATCGAGCGAACCATCATTGGCTGAATAACCCCATAATGTTGGGTTCTGTTTATCACCTAGTACAGGGCCTTCTAGCTCAATGTCATCATCGTCTTCATCTTCGCGTTCAATTTCATGGGCAATGAAAGATTCACTAAGGTAACGACCTTCGACTTCAACCCATTTGCCATCAAGGTTACCTGGTCTCAAGCCGTCATCAAAATCAGTGTTGTATGTAATCTCTATTTCGATGCCGTTTATTGTAAACACACCATTTTGGTAGTCGGCTCTGCCTTCAACTTCAAACTCTTTGCCTTTGGCAAAATCACCATCATCTTCAAACTCAATTTCATCAGCCACTAAGCGACCATCACGAAATAGCAACTCAACCTCAACCCAACGACCCACCGCAAGGTCTTCGCGTTTTCCATCATCAAATTCCGTACGATCAGTAACAGCAACATTAAGATGGTTATTGAGTTGAATCATCGTTTTATCGCTATTCACCCATGTAAGGATGCCTTCAATCTCAACGCCGTCGTATTTGCTGTAATCGGTCACATCAATCTCAGAGGCAACCAATTTGTTCGCCACCATGTCACCAAATACTTCAACCCATGCACCATTTTTCAGATCGTATTCATTGTGAACAGTCGCATTGCTGTAATCGACCAAAACGTTATTGAGTCTAAATGTTCTATCTTGAAGACTCGTGACTGTACCTTCCATCTCAACAAAATCAATTTGCGGCATCAGCTGTACCGACACAACGTCCATGCTGCCATCAACTTGTGGGTATGTGGTCACCATCACCCAATCACCCGCTTGAATTTGACCTAATGAGTCAAACGTTAGATCGATACCATTAACTGTAAATTGATTGCCATTACGATAGGTCACTTCACCCGTTAGCGATGGATCTAGCTTCATTTCAGAGATGTTGTTATCAATCGCATCGGCTTGAACACGCATGCCGTTACCAAGTTGATCAAACGTCATCGGCACATCACGGTAAGAAACCATCGCATTACTACCACGCAACGCGTAACCATTCACGTTAAGCGTCTGATTAGAAACTGACAACTGCTTAACTTGTCCATCAAGCTTGCCCGTCTTAGAATTAGATATACTTTGATTATCATCGCTACTACGACAAGCAGTTAACGACAGCGCGACACACAGTGCCAATATCGACTTATTCATCTTTTACCCATTTGGATTATCGCTCGAACTTCTGGAGCTGAAAAATTTGTCGCATGTTAACGAGCAGGTCGTGAAGCAAACGTGAAGAAACAAACTAGAGCCTTTAAATGAAAGTACTGGTCGTTGAAGACAACCAACAAATTGCCGAAACCATCTCTGATTATTTAGAATTGGAAGGCTTTACTATTGATTGCTGCTATCACGGGGAAGCCGCATTATCATTGGCATCAGAGCACAAATACGATGTCATCATCATGGATATCATGATGCCAAAGCTTGACGGAATCTTAACAACGTCAAAACTACGTAAAGAATTCTATTGCGGCACGCCTATCCTATTTTTGACCGCTAAAGACGCCCTAGAAGACAAGATTTCGGCTTTCAAAGCAGGCGGCGACGATTATTTAGTTAAGCCATTTGCAATGGAAGAACTGGTTATTCGTTTAATCGCTCTGTCACACCGAGGAGAGCGAAACGATATCGGCCTTCTTACGTTTGATGACATCACCATTAACACTGAAAGCAAGCAAGCCTTTCGAAAAAATAAACCGATTAAACTGACTCAAATTCAATATAAAATACTGACTATTTTGATCCAAAAAGCCCCGAATCTTGTTTCCCGCTCAGAAGTAATCCATCATGTTTGGGGAGAAGAGATCCCCTCCAGTGATGCACTGAGAAGCCATGTTTATGGACTAAGACTTGCCCTTGATAAAGGCTTCGAACAATCACGACTGGAGACCGTTCATGGCCAAGGTTACAGAATCAAACCTTAAACATTATCCAAGTATCTATAAGAAAATACGCTGGGGTATAGGGCTGCCCGCATTTGTTCTATTCTGTATTTTCTGGGGCATGATCTACTGGGCTGAAAACCAGATGGAAGTCATCAGTCTTCATCATTGGATTGATACGGAGTCCAAACGATATTCTCGTGACTACGAGCAACTAGGCGAAGCGGCCGCCGTCCCCAATCCCAGTGAGTTTTATAGTTACTGGGACCAACATGAACTGCCGAAATGGTTAACACGCTATGATGAACCTGGATTTTATGCCCATCGTTTTCTCAAAGAAGAAAAGCATTTCTTAGTTTCTGAACATCCATCTGGGTCGGGGCTGTTCTATATCGTATTTAAAGATGACGCCGATGATTACCTTGATGATTATGAAGCGATCTTGCATCTAACCACGCTAATACTAGGCGGATTAGTTGGCATAGGAATGCTGCTCTATAGTCTGCATTTCATTCGTTCACTCTCCTCCCCTCTTAGCCAGATAGAGAAAAAAATTCACGTAATCACGCCCGATCACCCTGACTTCGACGTTGATACACAATTTAAAGAGACGAGAGAAATAGAAAAAGTCCTGCTAGAAAGTAAGCAATCCATTACTCATAGCTTTCAACGTGAACAAGAGTTTAGCCGCTTCGCCGCCCATGAATTACGCTCGCCTAATATGATCATCAAAGGTTCCGCTGAGCTGTTGAATAAAATCCCCAATCAATCAGCTCTTGCGATGAAAGCAATCAAACGTATCGAGCGTGCAAGCAGCGAGATGTCTTTACTTACCGATGCTTTTTTACTGCTTGGTAAAGCGAATATCGAGCCTGAGTATTTCAGCAGCGTTGAGATTGAGCCTTTACTTCGACAACAGTTAGACATTCAAACCACGGCATTAAACCGCTCATTAGAGTCAGACTTTGAACCTTATACTCTTAGAACCAATCAGCCTGATACTTGCTATGCCCCGATTAACTTGGTCACTGTTGTCATCGGCAATCTGCTTAAAAATGCCCTAAGTTACAGCAGTGGATCTGTAAGTGTCACGCTGTCCGGTAACTGCCTGTCCATTAGTAACCCATATGAAGAATCTCATAATCAACAGGGCGGTTACGGGGTTGGGTTAGTCATTGTCGAACGGATCTGTGAACGTATGGGCTGGGACTATCAACAGCTGCCTTCAGACCATTATCAAACCAACATTACCTTTACTAACCCCTCTTTATCAGCGGTAGGTAACAAACGGGAATTGGATGACACGCTCTGAAGCAGTATGATGGAGCTAGAACCAACAATTAGGATGTTATGATGCAAGAAGGTAGGGATAACTCGATTCATATCGAGTTCGACAATAGCTATGAAAAAGAATTAGACGGCTTTTATTATCACCAAAAAGCAGAGCCGGCACCCTCTCCATCACTCATAAAATTTAACCATTCTCTCGCTCAGTCGTTAAACATCGATATTCAATCGGCCGATGATGAACAACTGGCTCAAGTGTTCTCAGGCAATCAGTCAATCGCAGGTTCAAACCCAATCGCGCAAGTGTACGCAGGGCATCAATTTGGCCACTACAACCCACAACTGGGAGATGGCCGAGCGGTACTGTTAGGAGAAGTGTTAGATGAGCATCAACAGCGAAAAGACATTCAGCTAAAAGGCTCAGGAAAAACCCCTTTTTCCCGTTCAGGTGATGGCAAAGCCGCGCTTGGCCCTGTATTGCGTGAGTATCTTGTTTCAGAAGCTATGCACTCACTGAATATTCCTACGACACGAGCACTCGCCGCCGTTACGACAGGCGAACAAATCTGGCGAAATAAGCCCGCTATTGGCGCAATTGTCACTCGCGTTGCGGCTAGCCATATTCGCGTCGGCACATTCCAATATATTGCCGCCAACGAAGAGCTCGACAAGCTTAAGCAGCTCGCCGACTACACCATTAATCGTCACTACCCTGAAGCCAAAACATCGGATAACCCGTATCTACAATTACTGAAATCCATCTGCCAGCGCCAAGCTGAGCTCGTTTCCAAGTGGCAGCTCGTCGGCTTTATCCATGGCGTGATGAATACTGATAACACCACAATTTCCGGTGAAACGATTGATTATGGTCCGTGTGCATTTATGGATCACTACGATCCAAATACACTCTTTAGCTCGATTGATGCAGAAGGTCGTTACGCCTACCGAAATCAGCCCCACATAGCCCAATGGAATCTGGCACGTTTGGCTGAAACACTGTTGCCGCTCATTTCTGACAATGAAGAAGAATCCGTTGAGCTTGCCACCAATACGCTTCACGAATTCTTGGCACTTTATCAGGGCCTTTGGCTTGATGGCATGCGAACCAAACTGGGGATCACCAATCAAGAAGATGGCGATTACGAACTTATTCAAGATCTGCTCTCGATACTCAAAGAACAAAAAGTCGACTTTACCAATTTGTTCCGCTCATTAGGCTATGTTGTCACTGGCGACTCAAGTAACACCACATCACTCTTTAGCGTAGTAGAACATTGGGATGAGTGGAAAGTTAAGTGGTTAGCTCGTCTTGAAAGAAATGAAATGACAAGCTCAGAAAGAGTAACGCTAATGAACGCCCACAACCCAGCGTATATTCCAAGAAATCACAAAGTGGAAGAAGCCCTATCAGCGGCAGAACAAGATGGTAATTACCAGCCTTTTGAGCGATTGCTGTCTGTGCTAATGAACCCGTTTGAAGAGCAGGATAATTGTGAAGAGTACGCACAGCCTGCACCAAGTGACTTTGGCCCGTATCGAACGTTCTGTGGTACGTAATGGCATTGAACTACCACTAGGTTAGCCGTAATTCATCGGTGAGTTTAAAAGCTCACCAATGTTTCAGTAATTCAGTTTTCACCAAATTCACTGAAACATCGCACACAACTTTAATCAACTCCTTCACTTAACTACTTTTGCATTAACTACTTGGCATTAACCAAGATTTAATCATTGGGTTATCAAGCATTAACCACAGGCTAACCACCAGTAAACAGACCGCATAAAAGAGATTTAAAGACTTTTCATACATTGGATTACTAGAGATTTTAGCCAGACCTTCGCCTATTGAAACCCAGAGAAAGTGCGTCGAAATATTCAAAATTGCCAACCAAACAATCAATACTGCAATGCCATATCCGCCAAAGGTTTCCTGAGATTGTGCTGAGAACAGAGTGAACATTAGAAAAACCATCAACCAACCTTTGCTGTTCAACAATTGAATGATCAGTCCATCAAAGAAACTCAGCTCCTTTGATGACTTGTCATAATCTGCACCGCTCGATTTGATGAACTTTACTGCTAAATAAACGAGGTATAGTGAACCGACCAATTGCATCACATTCATGACGCTTGGATGAGATTGAACAACCTCCCCTAGCCCATAACCAATAATGACCGACTTAATAATGAACACGCAATCTACACCAGCAACTAAGGCTACAGAACGCTTAACACCCACTTTAGCACCTGATGCTGCAAACACGATGTTGGCAGGGCCTGGGCTAAATACCAGAGGAAACATTACCCCCAACCACGTCAAAAACAGACTCATATTTCATCTCCTTGAAAAAGAAATGAAACAGTAATCAATCAGCCGTGTGGGATCTTGTACAAAATTGACAAGTGGGTTTATCGAGCTCGATAGTTCGACGGGGAGATGCCAAACGCCTTTTTGAAATTACGCGTAAAATGGCTTTGATCATAAAAACCACAGGCTAGCGAAGCATCAACACAACTCGAACCTTGTGCTAGCAACGCTTTGGCCTGCTTCACTTTTATCAAAAGAAGATATTGATGTGGAGTAATACCAAATACGGCTTTAAAGCTTCGAATCAATTGAAATTTTGAGCAACCAGAAACAATCTCTAATTCAGACAGAGAAGGGTTGGAATCAAAATTATCGCGTATAAAGTCTCTCGCCAAATAACTGCTTTTGGTACAAACGCTATACACTTTATCTTCCCTTGCTGAGCCATAACGCGTAAACAACTTCTCAAGTGCCAATATATAGAACGACTCTTTGCTTAATTCAAAGGCGGACTGTTCAAGTGATATGTGCAGCCGTAATAACTCATCAAATAGTGCTTCATCGTAAATCATTGGGCGTTCAACAATAGGATTAATCGGCATGCCATGGTTAGCAAATTGATGAGCCAATTCTTCAAGGTTGAAATAGAACATTCGATAGCGCCAACCATCAGAACCACCTGAAAATCCGGTGTGAACTTCAGCAGGGTTGATTGCGACGATATGATGCTTGGGTATGACTAAATTGCTTCCGCGATAGAACAGGCCTTCAGCCCCCTCTTCGATAATGCCAATCGCCAGTTCGTCGTGCCAATGTTTTGAAAACTCAAACGTGGTGTAACTTGCAGACAAAAGCTCTACACCTGAAAACGTTTCATTTCGCCATATTTTCGATGTTTCCAAATCTATCCTCCAATCCTTAGCGTGATCATTTGAATCAATACGACTGACATCCTCAAGAATTTGTCACTAAAACGTTGCCTTAATTTTACCAACAAAACGCTCAACACGAGACGTTGAAGCACTCTCGCTTTTGTAGAATGACAACATTTTGAATGTGCATCCCTTGGTGCATTCCCCTAATAAAGCAAATTTTAGAATTCGTTTTACTGGTTTCCATAATACAAAGGTATCCACCCACCACGGTGAACCTAATGTCGTCAGTACCTTTACTTCTTTTAAGTTGTCCAATCGAGGTGTAATCGCACCAAGATCTGAGGCGTGGTCATAGGCATGGCCTGGAGCCCATACTCGGTCAAACCATCCTTTCAAAATAGCTGGAAAGCCAAACCACCATGTCGGAAATATCAGCACAAGTGACTCCGCGTCACGCAGTTGAGCGATGTCATCGATGAGTCGCGTCGAATCAAAAGGATTAGCGTAATAGCTGTTCCTTTCCGATTGGCTCAACACTGGGTCAAATTCATCTTGATAAAGGTTTTTAACGGTTATCTCGTATCCTTTAGAGTCTAGATGTACGACTGTTTTATTGGATAAATGACGGCAAAGACTATTTTCAAGTGGGTGGGCTAATACGACCAAGCATTTCACTGCATATTCCTTATCTTTCGAATCATGTGTTTGTGGCGTAGAGCTGAGACACATCGGCATAGATTTTGTAGTCGATAATCAGCCCCTCTTTTATGGTTAAGAATGTCGCAAATTTGGCTGCATAAAAACTGCCATCCTTTCTTACGTAATTAACCTCGCCATTACAGATAATGACATCATCTTGTTGCCAGATACCATCAAAACTGTGACCCATTTTTGCGATAGAATCGAAAAATTGATGATTGACGTCCACGACAGAATCTTTTCCTTGAACTGGATCTGCGTTGCCAAACCTGAAACTTATCTCTGGGTGAAGCAATTCAGACAGAGCGATCACATCTCGGTTATCAACGATTTGGTAGAGTGCTTGAATATATTCGGTTGGATTATTCATTTTCATTTCCTTGTGGGTTTATATCAGATTTTTCTTTGCGTATTTTTGAATAGAGTAACGGGCTTTGACGGTGCATTCGTTAAGGCAAGTCCAACAAATAGCAACACTAAAGCAATGATCAAACGGTAGTGGAATGTCTCAGAAAAAAACAAGATACCAATGCCTACCCCTGTGACTGTCACCACATTGCCGACCTGACTAAAGCCCAGTCCGTCTGTTAACTTCTGTAATTTAAAAGTCAGTAAATAACTGGATGCAGATATGAGAGCCATCAGCAGTAAAATAAGGCTGTTCAAATGTGGAACAACGTAAATCCCATCAATACCGTCAACACTCAGACTTACAGGCAGCCAAATTAGACTTTGAATACACAGAACGCCAGTTGCTAATGCAATGGGATCCGAATCAATCGGGCACGCTTTACTGCGATAGATATTGCCCATAGCGAGAAACAACGGCACTGACAGCGCAAGCAGTAGAATGCGACCGTCATCTTTTAAATCGAATTCGGGAGATAAGGTCACAAGTGAAACGGCGACAAAGCCAATGCCTATCCCGATGATTCGATTGAAAGACAAGCCTTGCTTTTGAAATGGCACGGAAAGCAATAATGTGAATAAGGGTGATAAGGTGATCAAGACGCTAAACGTACTGGCTTCGAGCTCCTGAAGTGCAAAGTTTGACGCTAAATTGGGCAGGCTTACACCCAATAGGCCAGCAACAACGTAATAGCGTAAGTGGCCGACTTTGAGTGATTTCAATTGACCTTTAAAAACCAGGTAGATCAATAGAATCGCCGCCGCTCCTAACAGTGGCAGTGCTAAAACCACCAAAGGAGAAATACCACTCATGACGCTGTACTTCGCCAAGGCAAAATTTACCGCGACGAAAACGCCAACACTGACAATGTACAACAATTGGGAGACTTGCGACGTGTTCGATTCAACCGATATGGTTTGATTCGCCTTTCCTGATACCAAAGAATGGTTGGCCATGATGCTTCCTCAACGTTATTTACCCTGACTCAATAACGGAAAGAATATTATCAATCGATTTGAATGATAATATGGCATACACTCATTACATTGTTTCCAATAACTCTACAATACTAATGGAAAACCTAGACGCGATACCCTACTTTCTCGCCGTAGCCGAGCATGAAAGCTTTGCCGAAGCGGCCCGTCACCTTAACGTTTCTCGCTCAGCCGTCAGCAAACGTGTCAATCAGTTAGAAGCGACATTGGGGGTGCGTTTACTTCATAGAACCACTCGAAAAGTAAGCCTGACAGAAGCTGGGCAACACTATTTTAGTAACGCTCAAAACGCAGTTTACTGGATGCAACAAGCTGAATACTCTGCAACAAGCCGTCAGCAACTTCCCATTGGCAAGCTTAAAATCTGCGTTCCTATGTCTTTCGGCCGATTGAAGATCGCACCACTCATTCCCGGCTTTCTAAAAAAGTACCCAAAAGTCGACATTGAAATGGTCATGGACGATCAATATTCCGACATTATTGAATCAGGGTATGACATTGCGATTCGAGGCGGTGAGCTTAGCGACTCTTCCTTAGTTGCCCGAAAACTATTGCCGAGCCGAAGCCTTATTTGTGTTTCTGGCGACTATCTAGACGAAATTTCATCGCCTAGTACCCCTACTGACCTTTCCAAACTTAATGCTCTGATTTACAGCTATTCATCGAAAACGACTGAGTGGCACTTTGAACATAAAAATGGGATAGAGATTGTCGCCGTGAGGGGGAATTACCGAGTTAACAACAGTGAAGCGCTCTTAGCCGCATGCTTGCAGGGAACGGGAGTCGCACGTTTACCTGACTTCATCGCGCAGCCATACATAGATAACGGGGAGCTAATTCAATTACTACCAGAGTACCAAATGCCAGAAAAAAACATTTGGGCTATTTTTCCTGAGCGTGCCCATATGCCAGTCAAAGTAAGGGCATTTGTTGATTATTTAGGCGAGGCTCTAAGCAAGTAATACCAGCCCTACTACCTATGCATTTACGAGCCACTGTGCATTTCAAGACAGTTAAACATCAAGAATAAAAGAGCCCCTAATCTTCAATCGATGGTTGAAGATTAGGGGCTTTATTTTCTATAGTTTCAGCGAGTCAGATCGTCATCAATCTAAAAGTCACTGAGCTAAACTTTATTAATCAACTAACGGATAAACACCATTTTCATCGTGCGTCTCTTTTCCGGTAATTGGCGGATTAAACACACACGCCATGACCATCTCTTTGTCCTTGTACGCTCTTAGATAATGTTCATCGTGCTTATCTAATATGTACAGCGTACCCGGTTTGATTGGGTAAGTTTCACCACCAACCACTTCAATTTCACCTTCGCCGCTCATGCAATAAACCGACTCTAAGTGATTCTGATAATGAATGTGTGTCTCGGTATTTTCAAAGATGGTCGTAATATGGAAAGAGAAACCCATATTGTCATCTTTAAGGAGCATACGAACGCTTTCCCACGTTTCCGATGCTACTCTGCGCTCGCTGTCACGGCACTCATCCAATGTTCTAACAATCATCTTACTCTTCCTTAATTACGATGCTTTTTTGAAGTGCTTCTCTACAACAAGCTCAACTGCATTTTCAAAAATACTTAAGCCTTGTTCTAGCTCTGATTTGGTGATGGTTAGTGGGCAGAAAAACTTCACGACTTCATCATTAGGGCCGGCGGTTTCAATCACCATACCGTTATCAAAACAGACCTTTGCGATCTCGCTCGACAGATCACCATTGACGCATTCAACACCGATCATCATGCCTCGGCCTTTCTGTTGAACAAACAGTTTAGGGTGGCGCTTGATGCAACGTTCAATAACCGCTGAAACTGCCTCTGAACACTGAGTAATATGCGTTTCAAACTGATTATCAGACCAATACACTTCCAATGCTTTCGCAGCCGTGACAAACGCATGATTATTGCCACGGAATGTTCCGTTATGTTCGCCTGGCTGCCAAATATCTAATTCCGGCTTTAGCAATACCACAGCCATTGGTAAGCCATAGCCACCAATAGATTTAGACAAGGTCACCATGTCAGGCTTAATACCAGAAGGCTCAAAGCTAAAGAACGTACCAGTTCGACCACAACCCGCTTGAATGTCATCAACAATAAGCAATATATCGTTTTGCTTACAAATCAGGCTAAGTCGCTGTAGCCACTCATTCGACGCCACATTCAAGCCGCCCTCTCCTTGAACGGTTTCCAGAAGCACAGCAGCAGGCTTATCCATACCAGCCGAGTTATCCGCCAGCATAGTTTCAAAAAGTTTAAGGCCATCAATGTCTGCATACCCTTCAAAAGGGATTCGAGTGACATTGTTAAGGCTCATCCCCGCCCCTTGGCGATGGTGCTGATTGCCCGTTGCCGCAAGGGCACCTGCAGTACAGCCATGAAAGCCATTAGTGAATGCAACAATGGAACTACGGCCTGTTACTTTACGCGCGAGTTTAAGTGCGGCTTCTACCGCATTCGTTCCTGTTGGGCCAGTGAATTGAACTTTGTAATTAAGTTCACGGGGACTAAGAATATAGCGCTCCAATGCCGTGAGAAACCCAGCCTTTGCGCTTGAGTGCATATCGAGACCGTGGGTGATCCCATCCATCTCAATGTATTCAAGTAACGACTGCTTGAGAATTGGATTATTGTGGCCGTAATTAAGTGAACCTGCACCGGCAAGAAAATCTAAGTAACGCCCACCTTGATTGGTCTCAAGCCAGCACCCTTTCGCTTTATTGAAGACGACTGGAAAGCTATTTGAGTAAGAACGTACTTTAGATTCTTGCTTGCTAAAAATATCCATGATAGACGGTTTATATTCCTTTTTGAGGTAATTGAATTAACGGAATTTGATACAAATATTCTGTATCGTGTTTTCCCTTAAAGTGTGTTTTTTCATCGAGAAACGTGCTGACTTCACCACGCTCGCCATTGCATTTATCTAGCTTTTTAAACAGAGCCCAAGATGCATCGTTCTCTTCGGTAATGGTGGTTTCAACAGAATCAACGTCTTTGAGAACCTCACGATTCAATAACTCTTCAAGCATGCTGTAAGCCAAACCTTTACCTCGGTATCGAGGTGCAACAGCCACTTGCCAAACGAACAAAGTATTGGGCTCATCAGGCTTTCGATAACCAGAGATAAAGCCTGCAATATTCCCTTCACATCTTGCGATAACGCAGGTTTGGCTAAAGTGTGTGGATTGAAGAAAGTTACAATATGAAGAATTAACATCGAGAGGAGGGCAAGAGGCAATCAGACTGTAAACGTCATCGCCATCTTCTGCCGTGGGCTCACTAAAAACCCACTGCTTGATTGGGTCTTCACCGATTTCGGGATACATCACCCAAGGAGCTGCAGTAATCATGTGTAGGTACATTTCCTTTGAACTCTAAACAAATAAATTGGACGTCATCCTCCACACTAGGCGATCAAAATCAAATTTAGGACAGTATATAGTGATTTTATGTGACAAGTATCACCATAAAAAGACATTTAGCACGAAATTAAATTAATTAGAACTCTAACTTTTATTATTGAGAAAACTGTCATCTTTAACATTTCAACTGTGTATTGGTTCAAATTGGCGTGGTGCTACTGAGTAATAAAATGCCAAAGAAAAATCAATCCATAGACCGGCTTTTTAAGAAAGATAGGCCGGTTAACCTTGTAGGATGGAAGCGGAAAAAATTAATTACTTGCTAAAGAGTACAGCTGGTCAAGCTGCAAACATTCAAGCGCTAAAAGGTGCAATGGAGCAACCAAACCGTAAGTTCGATATTCTTCCTTTAATTAAAGAGTAATGAATAACTTTCGATTTCTATACGAAAAGTAGATTAAGCCATTGCTCAATCGAGCGATGGCTTTTTTGTGTACATGCTTTTAATCTCGGACTCTATTCTGCTCAATCAATTCAACAAGCAGCTGTAAGTCCACTTTCGCCTGACCTTGTAGTGGGTGGCCAATGTTAATTCTGACGCAGTCTTTGTAATAGTCGAGCGTCGTGAACGTCTGGCCAATTCGAATGTCCAGCTGATGCTTCATTGCATCATTGGCTAACCCTTCTCCGTTTAATCCCGGGACTTGTAGCCACAACACTAGCCCGCCTTGAGAGCCACTGATTAATACTTCAGCAGAAAGCTTCTCTGACAGGTAATTCAGATAATCCGTGCGATAGTTAAGAAGTTCAAAGCGCTTTCTTTTTAGGTGCTTTGCGTAGTGACCCGATTCGATAAAATCAGCAATAGTCAGCTGCAGTGGTATCGCCACGCCATAACAGCCAGAACCAAAGCGGCTACGATAGACATCAAGGTAACGACCCGGCAAGCACCAGCCTAAACGATAACTGGGTGACAGGCTTTTCGAGAACGACCCACACCACAAAATATAACCGTCTGTGTCATAGTATTTCGCAGGTAACGGGTAGTGATCCGCATAAGAGAGTTCGACATAAACATCGTCTTCAATCACGGGGATACGATACTGATTCGCCATTGATGCCAAGCGCTGCTTTTGCTGCGTCGACATAGTGATCCCCTGCGGATTCATGTGTGACGTACAAAATACGCCAGCTTGAACATTGCCTTGCTTAAAGTGCGTCTCCAATTGGTCGAGGTCAATGCCTTCTTCAAGCGAAGGTATCTCAACAATCTTACGCGACATCTGCCCTAACAGGTCAATAATGCCATTAAAGCATGGAGAGCTAATCGCAATGGCATCCCCTTCTCGGCTGCATGATTCCAACGCCGCTTTAATTGCAGAAAGACAACCCGACGTGATCACCAGATCATCCGCTTGAAAATGAATGCCATGCGTTGAAAAGTGGTTCGAAAGTGCGTCTCTTAAACTCCGTTCTCCCTGAAACTCAGGGTAACGCGTCAACCGCCTACCCATTCTTCGCATTACTCGGCGAAAACCGCGTTCCAATTCAAGCGCCGTTTCATCTCCAATATCAGAATTAGATACACCTAACGGACCGTTAAATGGCGAATAAATAGGGGCATTCGATGAGGGGGTAGACACTCGGCTTTTAAACGATGTCCACGTTGGTTTTGAATGAGAAGAGGCTTTTTGCCTCACGTAATACCCTGCTTGTGGACGAGCCGCTATCCACCCAGCCGATTCTAACTCTTGATAGCAGCTAACCGCCGTCGACATGCTTACCGAGTGCTGCTTTGAGAGTTGCCTTAGAGACGGCAGTCGGCTGCCTTGAGCCAACTGGCCAGATTGAATGTCATCAATAAACTGTTTTGCTAATCGTTTGTATAGGCTCATCGTTAGGCTCACCGCTGACTCAGGTCAACTGTACCTGTTTATTTGTAAAAAATTGTATCTGTATCCCAATGGTGATTCAAGACATACTCATTTGCATACAAAGAAAGCGCGATAAGCAAAGGAGAGCACGATGAAAAGAACGGATTTATTACTGAGTATTACCGTCATGGTCATATGGGGGTTTAACTTTTCAATGATCAAACTTGGGGTTTCAGATGTAAACCCATTGGTCTCAACGGCAGCTCGTTTTGCTATCGCGGCGATCCCAGTTGTGTTTTTTATCCCAAAGCCTGATGTACCTTGGCGCTATGTAGTCAGCTACGGGCTTCTTTTTGGTGTCGGAGTATGGGGCATGGCATCTTGGTCAATCACAGCAGGGCTCTCTTCGGGCATGTCTTCGGTGCTGCTTCAGGCCAATGTATTAATAGGCATGGCCGTGGGGGTGTTTATTCTCAAAGAGAGTCTTCCAACAAGAAAGCTCATCGGCGCTATCATCGCATCAGTGGCACTTGTTATCTCCATTGCCTTTACTAATGGTAACGTCACGGGGTTTGGGCTGTTTCTGGTGGCGATATCCGCTGTTTCGTGGGCGGCGTTTGGTTTAGTGGTGAAGGCTTCAAAAACAAAAAATGCCTTTGTTTTTAACGTTTGGGGAATGCTGGTTGCGCCAATCCCACTGCTATTGTTGGCAGTATTCATCCATGGGGATCAAGTACTTGCTGAATCTATCCAACAATGGACATGGAACACTAGCTTTGCTGTCGCGTTTCAAGCATACCCAACCACACTATTTGGTTACTGGGTTTGGAACAATATGCTGATTCGATACCCAATGAGCACTGTTGCACCGCTAACCTTACTGGTTCCCGTATTTGCTCTGATAAGCGGCTTTGTCATCTTTGATGAAACCTTATCAGTACCCCAAGTGATTGCATGTAGCTTGTTTTTAATTGGCATCAGCTTAATCGTTCGTGCCCCTAAGAAAGCAGCTCCAATTGTCCTTTTATCGGTTGCAACTAAACATTAATTACTGATCGGCTAAACATTAGCGACAATTCTTGAAGCCATAAAAAAGACAGTCAGTAGCGAATCTCAGCAAACTACTGACTGTCTCCTCCGATATTAAGCACTAAACACGATTCAATCGGAAGCGTTCAGCTTATCCTCTAAAAGCTTGGAAAAACGAACGCAGTTTCGCCCTGCTTCCTTGGCGTTATACAAGGCTTCATCGGCTTCGGTGATCGTATTCTCAATCGAGTTACAATGAGAGGTAAAAATGGAAGCCCCCATTGAGCCTGTTACCTTGAGTCGTTGTGTCCTGCCTATTTCAATGGACACCTCTGCCAGTTCCTCACACAGCTTCTGCACGGTTTGGGTAAGCTCAGCCGCCGTGGTATCTGGAATCGCAATACAAAACTCTTCCCCTCCGTAACGACACACAATGTCGCTGGCTCTGGTTGCCTCAAGCAAGAATTGCGATATCTCTTTTAGAACCTTATCGCCAGCGTCATGGCCGTAGTTGTCGTTTAGCTGTTTAAAGTGGTCAAGGTCAATCATAACAATGCCGATTTCTGTCCGGTTCTTGTGTGAAACCGAAAACCATTGCTCAAGGGTTTCGTACAGGTATCGTCGGTTATACAAGTGTGTTAACGGGTCTTTAAACGCCATTTGACGCAAGCTGGATTTTAGCTCAATGTTAGCAATCGACATCGCAAGGCGCTTCGCTATCGCTTTGGCTATCACCAACTCTTGATCTTCAAACTGGGTTTTGAGCACATGCATAACCCCAATGGTTTCCCCGTGAGCGATCAAAGGAATGCACAAGGTCGCTCTGTCTTTAGCCTGCGTGAAATGCTCACATTCTACTTGTGAGGAATCAAGCCGAGAGAGATGCTCATGCCCCTTGCGTAGCGCCCAACATTGATCAGAGTTGTAGTAAAGGCTATCACCCCATACACGCCCCCAAAAAAGCAACATTTTCAGTTGATTACGTGATGATTTATATACAGAGATCGCGCCTGATGAATTGCTGAGCAGTGTCGGAATGATCTTGCCTACTACTTTGCTTGCCTCATTCAGGTCACTGCACGCATTGAGAAGAGAATCCAATTCATGCATTCGTTCTATCTCTGCAGTTTTATCACTCACTTCTTTTTCCAGCGCCGCTTGCCGCATTAATGTCGTCATTGCTGCTCGTCGGACAATCAAAAAAGCAATGGCGCTGATGAGTATCACCCCCGCTAACAATATCGACAGCAGTGCCATTCGCATTTGTGTGATCTGATGTTTGAGTACATCCGATGACACTGAAGCACGAGCGTAGTAATAGATGTTTTCGCCTTGAATCTCAATCGGTCTATAAACCGCAACGTAGAAAAAGTCTTTTCTTAGCGTCTCGCTGTATCGAAACGCATGGCCCCAGCCCACGGTTTTCGCGTCAACAAATTCACTCCTGTCCTTATGGTTTGACATTGAGCCCACAGCACCAGCTTCAACGTTCGAATCGCCCGCTACGACGCCAGAAGCGTCAACAAACGTGATTCTCACTTGCCCAGCCTCGCCGAGGCGCTTAGAAACAGGATCAACATTGACAATAGATAAAGGACGATTGGCATCTTCTAGAGTAACCAATGAAGATTCAGCCAACCGGTGCAATTCATGCTCAACTCTGGATGCCATGCTGCCGCGTAACTGCTGATCGATCATGACTAAGCCAAACAAGCCAAGCACAATGAGAATAGACGCAGGTAGCAGAACGACTCTCGCCGTCAATATCATTCACTGCCCCCTACTTCAATTGTCTCACTCTATTAAATTTAGCAGAGATTAACGTTTCAACAGCGTATACGCCCCGTCAACACAAGACTTTTTCATCAGTGCTCCACTTAACGTCGACAAGCAAAGATCACATTTCATTAACATCAATCACCTAGCGTTTAGAAATAGATTTAGAATAAAAACTCAATTTCAATATAAGCAAGGAAAAGCGATGGACGATTTATTAGCAGGGTTTCCGGTTATCACCGAAATTCCTGTCGCGTGGGGAGAAATGGACGCATTGCAACACGTTAACAATGCGGTCTATTTTCGCTATTTCGAATCCGCTCGATTAGAGTATTTTGAAAAGATTGGTTTATTGGTCAATATTGCTCACAGCCAGATTGGTCCGGTACTCGGCGAAACCAGCTGTCGCTACAAATTACCCATCACCTACCCTGACACGTTAATCATTGGTACGAAAGTTTTGGATGTACAAATGGATCGCTTTACGATGGAGTACCACATTGCCAGTAAAAAATTAGGCAAAATAAGTACGGTTGGCCAAGCAACCTGCGTGATGTTCGATTTTAAAAACGGCACCAAAGCAGAGCTACCAGAAAAGATTAAGCAGGCTATTTTCTCTGTAGAAGCAATGAGAGATTAGGCGATGAAGCTTAAACAGGCCCCCAACCCGCTTGCTTAAATTTACAGTGTGAATTGTGGTATGACGACAACTCCATGATCGCTTCAATCATCATATCGAAAGTACTTACCCAATATGAATGGCCGTTGTGTACAAGTTCATTTGATAGTGTGAGGTTAGATAGGCGTATCTCAGAGCTTAACTAACCTTTACACTTTTGTTGCCGAAATAACGTGCTACTACACGCCGCGTAGCTAGTTTGATCGAAAATAAATGTGCTAGTCTTACGGCAACTCAACAAAGAGATAACAACTACAATGAAAATTTTCAGTAACTTCGAAAGCGGCAACATTCACGTTGTATCAGCAGATTCACCACAAAACATCCAACTAACGATTCCTGCAGATAATCAAACTGATATTGCTCAATGGTTCCACTTCCGTCTAGAAAGTGAAGCAAACCAACCACACCAGTTCACCATTGGTGACTTGGCGACCTCGGCGTACCCTAAAGGTTGGGAGGATTACGATGTCGTTGCTTCTTATGATCGCGAAGAGTGGTTCCGTATCCCTGCCAAGTTTGATGGTAATGAGCTAACGTTCAAGATCATTCCTGAGCATGATTCAATGTACTTTGCGTATTTCGCACCGTACTCGTACGACCGACATCAGGACCTACTGCACGGCGCACAAACACACCCAGCATGTAAGTTAGAAACTCTAGGGCAAACCCTGGACAACAACGACATCAGCCTATTAACGATTGGTGAGCCAACCCCAGAGAAGAAGAATATTTGGGTCATCGGCCGTCAGCATCCAGGTGAAACGATGGCTGAGTGGTTTATCGAAGGTTTGTTACTTCGCCTGCTAGACGAAACTGATACGGTAGGCCGTTCACTGCTCGATAAAGTCGTCATCCACGTGGTGCCTAACATGAACCCAGACGGCAGCATACGTGGTCACCTGCGTACCAACGCAATTGGCGTAAACCTTAACCGTGAATGGCAATCACCGTCTATGGAACGCAGCCCAGAAGTATTCCTTGTACGTGAACGCATGCTAGAAACGGGCGTTGATATGTGTCTCGACATTCACGGCGACGAAGCAATTCCATATAACTTTGTTGCAGGCAGCGAAGGCACACCGTCATACAATGAGCGCATCGCAAAACTAGAAAACCACTTCAAGCAAGCATTGCTGACGATCACACCAGAGTTTCAAGATGAATTTGGTTACGATAAAGACGAACCAGGCAAAGCAAACATGACGGTTGGTACAAACTGGATTGGCGAGCAGTTCAACTGTTTGGCGTACACCGTTGAGATGCCATTTAAAGATCACATTAGCCACGCTGATGAGCTTTACGGTTGGTCTCCAGAACGCAGCTCTGCCTTTGGTCACGATATGTTAGCAGCGGTTTGGGCTACAGTCGACGAGCTGTAAGCGAGCATACGAGTCCTCGATATGTAAACACATTTCAGGACGGGACAACGTCATAAATAAAGCCCTGACCACGAATGGACTGGGCTTTTATATTAGTACGTAGACATAGTTTTGTAGATGAACATCGTTTGTTTCTAAATCTAGAATGGATTACTTAAAGCTTCTCTATGTATAAAATCACTTCGCCAACATGGAAACCCCATTTTGACATATCTGTTTTGTTGAACAGTCGTTTCTCATCAATTAAGAACATCCAATCATCTAGCGTGATCTCATAGATAGAACCATCGACTGGGATCTCTAGTTGATAATTCCAATAAAGCGCAGACCCTTCGACGCGACCTTGTGCTACACCGATAACATCGCCAGCCGTCCCTTGATATTGATTATTTCCAAGATTAATAAGGTGCCAAACACGAGTGGTTTTCTCGCCGTCATCGAAGGTAAACCATTCCTTTATTTCACCCTTATCGCCTTCCCAACTTGCCAGCAGTTTGACTTCGAAGCGCCTAGAAAGATTACCTGAACGATCAAGTACCATGCCGTAGGCTTTTAGCTCACCATCAAAGAACTGCTCCAATGAGAAAACAGGCAGAGTGTTTTTATGCGCATCTAAGCTCGCGTTTCCACAGCCTGATAGAGCGATAACGAATATTGCGATTGTCCATAATTTCATGGGGTAACCTTTAACATAAAAATAAAAGGCGGCACTAAGCTGACGACCGCTTAAGTAATATAGCAGTGCATTCATCTACTTTCTTAGACCGAGAAGTTGTTGTCTTAATTCTGGTTCTGAGGTCTTTTCAGAAAGCCAGATAGACAGAAAAGCCTGACCGAATTGGGCATCTTGTACTTGGCCTATCAGAGCATTATTAAAGTAAAACTGGCTTGCGCCTTGTGGTGTCACCTTCACAGTTAACGTGCTGCCGGATTCAACGTTAGGCCAAATGACTTTGAGGGGTGTAACCCATTGATCAATCTTGTTTTGTGAATAACCAAGTAACTGCCATTGCTCAGCGGTCGCTTTTACTAGCGCTTCGCTCTCTATCGTTCTTAAATATTCAATCTTAAGAGCTCGCGTGCTCTCATGGCTGAGTTTCTGTGCCACGGTTAGTGTAGTTTGGTTTATCTCTGAATCTAGGTAATATTCAGCTTTGTAGATTGACCAGAACAGGTAATCCATCTGGCCCGCACCTACTTTGTTTAGGGAAGCGGTCGGGTTAGCATTGATGGCTTGAGTTGAAGAAGCTACTGGCGATGCCACCGCAGCATTGGCGAGTACAACGGACACGAGCAACAGGCTCAACATCATAAGCCTCCAATACATTGAATCTGAAAGTACTTTAGTTAAAGTCGCCACCATAATGATTTCCTTCTTATTTCCTTTTACTGAATCGCTAACTCAGTGGATTAGGCTGCTGCGCTGATTGCATTAGTTGTCTTCTTAGATGAACAAAGGTAGGGACAACAATGGCCCAAACCGTGACTAAAGATAAGACGACAATATGACTGGCAACGAGCGGTTCTATGACTCCGGCTTTCATGCCTCCCCAATAACTGCTGGTTCCGCCTATAGCGCCAATGAGTATCAAAATGGTTACCGAGCAGTTGTTTAACCATCCGAGGCTGTGGTTTAGGCTAATGGTAAACATCACCCACATCATCACTAGCCAGAATGGGAAGAACGAGTCTCCTGCACTAAAAACGCCAAGGCTTATTTGCGCCGCGTCGGCAACAAGCCCTAAGGGTACGAGGAGTAGAATGATCGCATCTTCTCTTCGACTCGGAGATAACCAAAAGTGAATCGTGCACAAGGTCACCATAAGTGGGGCAGACAATGCGCTTGGCAAGAAGGCTGCACACAACCAACACGCTTGAAAGAGAACGAGGTTAATAATCCAAAATCGTTTCATCGCTTTGCCCTCTGTAGCGTGGTTTTCTTGCCACGACATGGTGGGTGCTGATCACCCGTTGTAGAAACGCCCCTTCGCAATAGCAAAGATAAAACAGCCACAGACGTCTAAACTCTTCATCATAACCAAGGCCATGAATCTCAGACCAGCGTTGTTCAAACGTAATGCGCCAGTCATGCAAGGTGCGCGCATAATGCAGCCCTATATCGTGCATCTCATGAATGACCATGTCAGTGTTACTCGCTATTTGATCTGACATCACTGATACCGAAGGTAAACAACCACCAGGGAATACGTGCTTTTGAATGAAGTCGACACTTTTACGGTATTTTTCGTAGCGATTATCGGCAATGGTGATCGATTGAATCAGCATTTTTCCGTCTTCTTTCAGTAGGCTTGAACACTTGCGGAAAAAGGTAGGCAGATACTCGTGTCCAACGGCTTCAATCATCTCTATTGAAACTAACTTATCGTATTGCCCTGTCAGTTTTCGATAATCTCGCTTAAGCAGGGTGACTTTATCTGTTAACCCAAGCTCAGTAATTTTTTGGTTTGCGTAATCGTGCTGTGCATCTGAGATAGTAGTTGTGGTCACATGGCAGCCGTAATTCTGTGCCATATAAAGCGCAAGTCCGCCCCAACCCGTTCCAATCTCTACCACTGAATCGCTCTCTTTCAGGTCAAGACGCTCACAGATGGTTTTCATTTTTAGCTGTTGGGCATCTTCTAATTGAGAAGCTTTATCGCTGTATATCGCGCAGGAGTACTGCATAGCGGGGTCGAGGAAACGAGTGTAGAGTTCATTGCCCAGATCATAGTGTGCCAAAATGTTTCTTTTTGAACCGTCTTCAGAATTGATATTTTTTCGACGGAGAAAAAGATTTTTAAGCTTACTAAGCCATTGAACACGACTTTCTATTTGATCGAGATGGTGCTGATTTCGCGCCATTACTTGAATGACATCGGTTAAATTCGGGCTATTCCAACGTCCATCAATATACGACTCTGCGGCACCAATGCTGCCACCCAGAACAACATCTTGATAAAATCGTACATCACTTACTATGATTTTTCCGTGCAATGTTGCTGACTGGTCACCAAAGACAAAATGTTCATCATTATCAATAATTTCTAGAAACGCATCAGTAAGATTGTTAAGAAGAGATAACACTAAGCGTCGGTATTTCCCTGTACTACTACCGGTCTCAATCGCATTTTGATACGTTAAGTTTTGCTCTTGCTTGGCTAGTTGTTCCATGTCGACCTCACTATAGAAAATTATAATTTTTATTAACGTCTTCAAACGTTGTGTCTAACGCTGTATGAGTGCTTGTGCCTGATTACCCATTTGACCGTGTGCCCGGATGATCCACAAATGGCACGCGTTTGATAAATAACTTTAAGGCTTGCCAGTAAATACCCGATACCACTTTGAGTGTCATCATAGGGATTGAACCTAACGTTCTCATTAGCTCTTTCGATGTTATGTCGCGTTTAATGAGTGCGAGTGTGGCATCGAACACCTTTGTCCCTGTGGTTATGTCTGACTGCGTATTAGCATGGTTTTCAATGTGCACTAACGTGTTCCGTTTAGGCGCTGAAATAGTCCAATGATAATCCATGTCTAAATTCATAAATGGTGAGACATGAAACGCTTTTTTAACTCTCATCTCTCCACCCATTTTGATTAAATAGTAGTGCCTTTCTTTCCAAGGTGTATTGCTGACTTCAGCAAGCATGTATTGGCACTCTTGATTCTCGTCATAACAAAAGTAGCAATTTATCGGGCTAAAATAGAGACCAAAACATCGAGCTTGCGCCAGTAATGTCACACGGTTTTCGTTACTCCAATCGCCACCTAACTGCTTTACTTTTAGACTTATACGTTGCTTTAAGCTGCCTGGTTCACTTTTTATATAATCTTTTTCATCGAAGCGAATCGGGTTATACCAATGGGTACCAAATATAAGGCTTCGTTTAGTCAGCTTTGGCAGTTCATCGAGGTCAATACCGAGCATATACAGCTGATAGCTAAACTTATGCTCTATCTCACCGAATCGGCGATGACGGACGTTACCCCAATAAATGCCACTGTGCTCAGTCATAGTGATTGCCCGAACCGCTTCGTAACATCTAATGCGCTACGAACCCCGTCTTCGTGGAAGCCGTTATACCAATAGGCCCCAACAAAATGGCTACGATTCTTGCCACAAATTTTAGGGCGTTGTTTTTGCGCTTTTACGCTCTGGGCATCAAGAACAGGATGGTAGTAGACAAATTTTCTGATTATCTTGTCTGGGTTTATCGCCTCGGTTTGATTCAACGTGACACAAAAGGTGTCGTCACTTTGAATGCCTTGCAAAATGTTCATGTTGTAAGTCACACACGATGGTCTTGTCGCATCACCATCAAGCATATAGTTCCAACTTGCCCAAGCGAGCTTTCTATCTGGTAGTAGCCCTATATCGGTATGTAGAACGACTTCATTACGACTGTACGGAATGTCGGAGAGTACGTTGACTTCTTGCTCTGTAGGCGAAGCAATCAACGCCAATGCTTCATCGGAATGACAGGCAAAAATGACGTCGTCGAACTCCAATTGATCGCCATTTTCCATGATGACTGTTACGCACTCTTCACTGCGTTCAACCTGCTCAATGTTTGAATTGAGTAGAATCGGTCTACTTAGCTTGCGTTGAATCACGTCGACATAACTTCTTGACCCCCTTGGTACAACATACCATTGCGGCCTATCGACAATGTTCAGTAATCCGTGATGATAAAAAAATTGAATAAAGAACTTCAGTTCAAATTTCTTCATATCTTCAAGAGATGTAGACCAAATCGCTGCGCCCATAGGGAGGATGTAATGCTCACTGAAAAAGGAAGAGAATGTATGTTGCTTTAGAAAGTGACCTAAGGTTTGCTTTTCTTCAATGTTGTTCTCTTTGAAGGCAGCTTTACACAGTTTATTGAACTTGATGATTTCAACGATGAGTCGCCAGAACTTAGGCCTCAGTAGGTTACGTCTTTGAGCAAATAGAGAATTTAAGCCATGGCCGTTGTACTCAAACTTTGATTTTCGATTGTGCACACTGAAGCTCATTTCGGTCTCTTGTTGCTCAATACCTAGCTGGGACAGAAGACGATTGAAGTTTGGGTAGGTTCTATCGTTAAAGACAATGAAACCGGTGTCTATCGCGTAATCTGTGCCCTTGTGGTGGATATCGACAGTTGCCGTGTGGCCTCCGACATAATCATTTTTCTCAAACACGGTGACATCGTATTTTTTGTCGAGTAGATGAGCACAAGTTAGCCCTGAAATACCAGAGCCGATGATTGCAATTTTCTTCATTATTGCTCCATTTTCGTTGCGAGTCTGTTCCATGTGCTTGACGGTAAAAAACGTAAGCACTTCATAATGAATACAAAGAGTGTAGGAAAATTAATCTCTGCTTTTCCTTTGGCAAGCCCCGTGGTTATTTTCTCAGCCGCTTTTTCAGTCGTAATGATCATCGGCATATCAAAGGTATTTTTATCGGTGAGTGGGGTTTTCACAAAACCAGGGTGAACCACTGAAACATGAATGTTCATATCGGTTAAGCGAACGGCTAATGTTTTACCTAAGTAAGTAACAGCGGCTTTTGAGGCACCATACGCTTCCGCTCTAGGAAGAGGCAACAAACCTGCACTAGAACTGACAAGAGCAACCCTACCGCCTGTTTTTATGTGCTTGAGCCAAGTTTGCAGCCCATATCCAATAGAGATCAGATTGATATTAATAACACGCTCAAATTTCTTGGCATCAAAGTCGAGCAGATCATCAATGTATTCACAGTCTCCGGCATTAAAAATAACGAGATCTAAAGTCTTACCTTCTTCCCATTCTGGGTAATTCTCGTAATCGGTTAAATCAAAGCACAGTGGTTGAATGGATGAGTGCAACTGCTGCAGTTGGCTGAGTTTCGTTTCGTTGCGTCCACACGCGATGACATCATGCCCCTCTTTGGCATAGCGTAACGCCAATTCGTGCCCAATACCTGAAGTTGCTCCCGTGATGAGTATCTTCATGATTAGCTCGCTCTCTGCTTGAGTTTCTTAACGGCGATACCAAGAAATGGGACATGCTCATAAATCATGGCACCAACGTCGAGATAATCTCGATGAAAAATAACCAAACCGTCTTCAGCCCTCAGATGCGAATGCCCATTCACAATAATGGGCTGCTTGCCGTTGAGTGAGGTATGTCGAAACGTCATCGTCCAGTACACCGCGGCTTCGTTATTGGACTGAAAGACATGGTCTATCGCGAAATCGCATTGAAGAATATTTTCATAACTGAAATGAAAACGGTCAATAAGTGCTTTCAGCCCTTCGGCTTTATGCAGTGGGTCAATGAAGGTAATCCTCGGATGGTAAATCGTTGACAAAGAGGTGAGATTCTCTGTTCCGAGCTCCTGATATACATTGATAAACTTTTCTAACCACAATGATTGTTCCATATGAACGTCCCTTATTTTTGTGGAAGTAAATCCAATGACGACGTTTTCATGCACACAAATGCCAAAATCTATTTGTGCACGATTAACGGGGATTGCTTAAAAAAATCCAATGCCCTTTGTCTCGCATCCTTGTGAACAACGATAGGAGTACAATACAAATCCGCTTTACCCTTCAATTCTAGGTACTGATGAGGGAAGTGAATGTGTTTATTGGGCACCTCTTTAAGCTCTGGTAAATAGGTACGTATGAACTCGCCATTTGGATCAAATCTTTCGCTTTGCGTTATAGGGTTGAATATACGAAAGTAAGGTTGTGCGTCGCACCCGGTGCTTGCTGCCCACTGCCAACCACCGTTGTTCGCACTAAAGTCCCCATCAATGAGCTTTGACATAAAAAACTGCTCTCCCATCTTCCAGTCAATGAGCAGGTGCTTGGTGAGAAAGCTCGCAACCACCATTCTTAGTCGGTTATGCATCCAACCTGTTTGAACTAACTGTCTCATCGCTGCATCAACCAGGGGATAGCCCGTTCGTCCTTCGCACCAGGCTTGAAATAACTCGGGACTATGCGACCAAGGCAGCTGTTGGTATTTTTCTTGGAAGCTTGCCCCTTTGACCAACCTTGGGAAATGAAAGATGAGGTGTTTATAGAAATCTCGCCAAATCAATTCATTGAGCCAGCTGAAACTGGTCAGTTCATGATTAATAGTAAGCTCTGGTTCATTCTGCAACAGTGTCGATGCGATCAGTCTTGGACTCAATGCTCCAATCGCTAAATAGGGTGAAAGTTTGGATGTGCCATTAACGGCAGGAAAATCACGTAGCTTGCCGTAGGCGCGCAATTTATCGTCAATAAATTCAGGCCACGCCTCATTGAGGACGGTCAAGGACAAAGGCCAGTGTGAAGAGTCGGAAGTTGGGTAATCGAAGGTTATTTTCTCGAATACCGTATTTTCTATCGGACGGTTTTCAAGAGCCGCGCTCTCAAACTTGTTACTAAGAGAAGACGTGTCATCAACATGAGATTTCTGCTCTAGAACCTTGTTTATAGGTGACTCATTTGGATCTGCTAATCCAACCACATCAATACCAAATTGATGAACGTATTTTAGCCAGGCACGTTTAAAGGGGGTAAACACTTTGAACATTTGATCGTTCTGAGTAAGTAATCTTCCAACAGGCACAATGGTATCGCAATCAAATATCTTAAGGGTCAGCTTACCAGAGGCAATCTCAGTGTCCCGCTTACGCTCGTTGGCTTCTGGCTCGCTGTTTGCGAAAACAGTGTCGATTTTATGTTCTTGGCAGTACTGCTCTAAAATCTCTTGTTGCGAATTAAAATCGGTCGCCTTGAGGTGCACTAATTCGATACCGAGCTTGGCGAGCGGTTTAATGAGGCTGTTGAGATGTCGAGTGATAAAATCCGCTTGAATAGGCGATAAATGATGGCGCTTCCATTGCTTCGGGGTAGAAATGTAAACCGCTCTGGACGCGCCAGAGCGGATTGCTTCGTTTAGAGCAGGATTGTCGTGCAGTCGTAAATCTCGCCTAAGCCATAATAGTGTGCTCAATATCCATACCTCAATCTCAGTGACTTAGGGTGCGGGTTAATGTATACCTGTCGGTCCAAATACTCATTCGGGTAAGCGAGCATGTAGTGCTTAATCAACGTTAAAGGCACGAGCAGTGGCGTCAACCCTTTACGGTAAGACTCGATTTCCTGTGTTAACTCTTCTCGCCGCTGAGCACAAAGGTGCTTTTTAAAATAGCCTTGTAAGTGTTGCAGCGTATTGGTGTGACCTTTTCTGGTCGCCTTTATTGTCAAAGTTTCCATTAGCATTGCAATGTACTGTTTTTCGACTACATCAATCGGTTCTTTCGGGTCGGCGAGCAGTTTACCTAACGCTTTGTAACGTGCGATGTTGTGAGTCATCACCAAATATTTATGAGCGCTATGGAACTCTATGAGTTTGTGTAAGGTAATGCCTTCTTCCGCTAAATCTAACCACTTTTGGTAGGTGAAAATTCGCGTGATGAAGTTTTCGCGAATCACTTGATCGTTCAACCTCCCATTCTCTTCACAAGGCAGTAAAGGGTTGTTTTTCATAATTTGCTCAGCGAACAGGCCAATACCTTTACTAACTGAGCCCTTTCCATCTTCTTGGTAGACCTTAACGCGTTCCATGCCACAGCTTGGGCTTTTGGCACAAAAAATAAAGCCAGCCAACTGTGGATTAGATTGTGCGTGTGTTTGGCCAAACTGTGTCATGGCGTCGGTGACATCGCTTGAACCGTCAGGTCGAGACACCTTAATCACCTCATTAACTGAGATCTGACGAATGGTTGGTCTGGGCGTAGGCAATCCTACCGCCATTTCTGGACACACAGGCTTGAACTCCACAAAATCACTCAACTCGTCCATACAAAAAGATGAACGTTTGTGGCTTTTATCGTAGCGGACTTGCTGACCTGTTACACAGGCACTAATACCGATCTGTAGTTTATTTTTCATGGGAACCTCCTGCCGTAACTCAAATTTAATAAATGAGTTTGCCCAATGGGTTAAAAAGCTGACTGACGCCTTGAGTAAAGTGTAAAGCGTCACTGGAAACCGTGAGACAAACGCACCCTTCTTCGGTTTTTGGGGTATGAGTTTGTGACCCATCTAGCCAGATGAAATCCCCTGCTCTGTAAGTGTCCATTTCGTCTGTATAGCTGCCCTGTAGCAATAGCGTGATTTCAAAGCCTTTGTGTGTGTGGGGCGGCACATGCCCCCCTTCGGCAATGCGTAATAAACTGGTTCTTCGCTCATCATCATCGAGAGTAAGACGTGCTCGAGATACTTTTCCAATACCCTGCCACTCTTTAAGTCCAATAGAGCGAATCGCTGTTGGCAATGGCACTTTCGTACCGTTGTCATCAAGTTCAATGATTGGATTCGACAGGTGTCCAAGCTCTAGAGCAGGTAAATCGGTAATCGACTTAATAGCCAAAGTTTGCTGTTCGTTCATTGCAGAACCCGAAAAATTCGAATCATCAAGTGCCATAGCAATCTCTGCATCTAACTCTGATTCATCAAAAAACAACGCATCGTCTTCCATTTCAAAAGCAGATAACGCCGCTTTTTCTGTCAACTGTGCGACGATTTCTTGGCATTTACTGCACATTTCAACGTGACTGGCGACAATGACAGAAACAGACGAAACCAACTTTCCAGAGACGAACTCTTCGAGCAATGCTCGACTTGGGTGATGTTTAATCATGGTTTTGTTCTCCCATTTTCTGTCTAATTTTACTCAGTGCTAACCGTAATCGTGATTTGATGGTTCCTACAGGAACGCCTAACTGCTGAGCCAATTGCTCTTGAGATAAGTCTTGATAATAAACAGCTTTCAGCACAACACGCTGAGCGGTCGGTAGCTCGTCGACCAACTTTTGAATCTTTTCATTCATTAGGTGGTCACTGTCTTGTTGATACGTAGTGTCTCTTTCCACAGATGCTTGTTCTAGAGGCCAAATATCATCACCAAGGTTCTGAGCTGCATTATTCTTCATCTTTCTTTGATGATCGAAGCAGACATTTCTCATGACGGTATAGACCCAAGTGGTTGCTGCACCCTTGTCCTTATTGTAAAGGTGCGATTTTCTCCAAACATTGGCCATAGTGTCTTGAACGAGCTCGTTCGCCAAACTGTCATCTTTGAACTGCTTGATTCCAAAACGCTTAATTTTAGGAGCAAAAAACTCAAACAATTTCGTAAAGGCGTCTTTATCTTGGCTTTCTGCTACCTGAGATAAATAGACAGACAACACTTCATGAGCGCTCTTAATTGGTTGTATAATGGGGCTTCCTCCCACAGGTGGGTTGGTTATATCCTCATTTTGATGCATGTTCCTATGCCCCCGTAATGACTCACTAAATAACAATATCTACATACCAATACGGAGCGTGGAACGAAAAAGATCACTGCTTTGTTCTTTTTTTTTCAAATAAAGTCATTAACAGTTCATTGAGCTGTGCAAACCCTAGCTGGTGAATAAAGCCTTCTTTCTCATCAAGAGTGAGAGGGATAAGCTCGAGTAAACGAGCGGATACCCATTCAGCGTAGTTAAAGTGTTGAGTTTTATACAGTTCATTTATCTCTTTGTGTGCGTCAAATAACCCTTTGAGAGCATGAGAAAGCAAAGTGTAGTTGTGCGAGTCCATTCCTTTAGGAGTATTCATTTCTGCGTCGACGAGCTCTGAATCCGTTTTGGAAGCCTTATTAGTCGAGCAAGCATCAGACCAATGTCGCTTGGTTCTCGTTTGCGCCATTAATAATCCGTCTTTTTGGTGATACATATCTGACAGTGATACCAGTCGAATCGCCAAAACATCGACAATCAGAATACCGCTTTTCTCCAAATCAAAATCAACCACTTCCACGTGCACACCCCAATCGGGGACAAGAAATTGAGTGTTTTTTCTGAACATGCCAATAACGAAGCCACCTTGCTCTGTGGCTCGGGCTATCATCGATAGATACTTAGCTTCGAAAATTCTAAGCCGTTGTCGCCCTCCGCAAAGTAAGAAGATCGGCAGAGGAAACACTGGCAAGCCTTGAATGCCATAAGAATCATTCGGTTGTTCATTTTTAATTAAATTCGTATCGATCACATTCATTCCTAATCCATTGACATACTACCAATACGTTTCCGATTAAGAGTTCGATCACTACTATGACGGCGTCGATATAATATGAACCGATTCTCCTCCATCAAACAGTTTAAACATTAACCTAGACTTAATTTTCCCGACCCTGTTCATCGACAAGATTTAAGCTTTAGCTTCGGTATTTTTTCCCTTTTAGAAATAAAGGTCTGCATTAAGCTCGCCACAACAATTAGCACAACACCAAGGACTTTCTCTTGGGTCACTTCAGCATCAAAAAACGTTAATTGCCAAACGAGGGTAAACAGTAAATGCGTGAATATAAGCGGTGCGAGTTGAGAGTTACTTTCGGCCAGCTTATACGCCTTAGAACGAAAGATCTGATTGCTCATGGTAACCAAGGCTAATACCAATAAAGCTAACCAACTCACCCAGCTCTCTATTGGTGCTGCGAGAATAACTCTATCGGCATCGGATAATCCGTACCATAAACTGATAGGTAAGACGAGTAATGAGCTAAAGAGAAAGCTCCAACCATTAGTCGCACTTGCCGACATATCGCCTTTAGATGATCGGTATAAACTTAGCTGCGAGCCCGCATTGAACATTCCTGCCCCTAGTCCAATCAACATTTCCGGCTTAAAGTGAATAGAGCTTCCATCACTGGTCATCAATATCACCCCGATAAATGTCACCGTTAACGCAACTTTGACCACTCGCTTTATTGCGGTTCCAAAAAACAGTTTTTCAAGTACTGGAATAAATAACGGGCCAGTAGCAAAAAGGACCACACTTTCTACCAAGGTTAACTGGGTCAATGAGGTCAGAAAACAGATCTGACACCCCACCACACAAACCGATCTCGTGAGGATCGGTTTCATTAAGTTTTTCTTAGGCAGAACAATTTTGATGCTCGCCACCACGGATAACATCAACACCGCTGGAATGAATAACCGTAAGAACAGTAAAGTCAATAAACTAAACTCACTGGTCAAGAACTTAGCAACTAAACCCGTCAACGATAAGCTTAACGTTGAGCACAGCATAAGCAACGCAGCTTTATCTTCAGTCGGCATACAACTCTCCTTTGGTGCGTGTACCTTTATTGCGAGCAGTGTATGAAAGTGACGCACAACAAAAAAGCGAGTAATATTAACCAAACCTGTAAGTAAAACTTAACAGTCATCAACGAACAACTTTCACTGTGAGTAAGCTATGAAAACACTCGTTCCTCTTAAAGGCATCTACGCATTTGTCGCTGTTGCTGAAACGGGCAGCATGACCAACGCCGCCGACATGTTAAACGTAAGTCATTCAGCCGTTAGCCAAGCGATTAAAAGTTTAGAGAGCCAACTTGGCCTTGCACTGTTTAGGCGTGTTGGGAGGCAAGTGGAACTGAACGCTCAAGGTAAGCTTTACTACAAGAAGGTCGCCCCCGCACTCGAGCAGATTGTGGATGCATCTACATCAATTCAACAGCTTGACCACGAAAACCGAATCACGTTAAACATGGTTAACTCCTTAGCCATTCATTGGTGGATACCACGAGTTCAAGCATTCCAGCAACACGCTCCCAACCTAGATGTACGAGTCTCAAACCTCATTGGCGCATTCAACCTTGAACGAGAAAGTGTCGATGTGGCACTGATTCATGGCAATCAAACCGATTGGCTAGATTATCACTGTGAGAAGTTAGGCGATGATGAGCTGGTGATGGTGTGCCACCCGGACTTGGCTGACGAAGGTTCAACGGTCAAAGAGCTGCTGGATCGCTTTCCCGCTATTTTTGCTACCAATGATCGCCGTGATGGGGACTGGCAATATTGGTGTCAAGCGAATAAGGTGGCTAAGCCAAACCAGCATCGAAATTTGAGTTTTATCGCTTCTGTCCATGCCGTACAAGCGGCCTCTAGAAAGTTAGGACTGTTTGTTACCCATCGACAGTTCGTAAAGGATGAAATTAAGCATGGTATGTTGATCGACGTTGGTCTGTCAGTCATTCACCCAAAACAGAGTTTCTACTTTGCCTGCTTACCTGAAAAGCTCAAACAAGAGAGTGTGTTAGCACTGAGATCTTGGCTGCAAAGCGAGTTTGCAACCTGATGATGCGAAGAGAAGGTGGAAAGCCCTGAAAGAATAGTGCCACCCTAGAATCATCACTCATCTCTGATGCGCAACAACCTAAGAGTGGCGTCTAATGTCATTCAACACTGTCCATTATTGGCTCCTAGTCGAGACTAACGACTATTCATCATTAACGGACCCAATGACGGCTTGCATACCTACCAGAATGGCTTCACCACCATGAATCTTGGCATACGATTGTGCCTCTTCCATGGTTGAAAACCATCGTGCCGGATAGCCAATACCTTTGAGCTTAATACGCTCTGGGAGATATTTATCTGAAGAGACGATCTCTGATTCTAGTATCGCCTTAAACTCAGCCCAGCTTTTACAACCGTTCTCAATTGCGACGAGTTGCAACAAGTGTTTGCGCTGAATGATCGTCACGTCTTTTTGCAGTTCAGGTAATGACAACCCAACGAGCACACTATATTTTAGCAGTCGACGCAGAACAGGAAGCGAGCTGGAAAGCTGATCGGATTTGGTTGATTTGTGTAATAGTTTGGCTTCATAGAGCCATAATTCGACAAGATTTACTTGTTCAATACGCATAGTATTCTCCTATATCGAACCTACTCGCTATCGGTTTCAGAAGGTGCTCAGCGTATAAACTGAATAAATTGTAAGTGCAACAGAAGACGTTGCTGGTATTGGTACGTGCGCTTTTGCGAGGTAGGCGTCCAATCAGCCTGCGGGTAACTTAACACAGGAAAATCGCCTTGGCTAGCCTGCCTACATCTCACATTGTAGGCAGGCGGTTAATTATTAACTGACTTTGAATTTGCCAACAATCGTTGCGAGTTGTTGATTGTGTTGGCTGAGTTCAGTCACGCTCCTAACGCTTTCTAAGCCATTGTTATTAATGGTGTGAATTACCTTACCAATCGCGGTCATATTTCGACTCACTTCTTCTGAAACCTGGCTCTGCTCTTCCGCAGCAACGGATATTTCAGCCGATAAGTCACTGATTTTGTACACCGACGTATTCACCGCATCCAAGCAAGAAATTACATTACTGGTGTTCTCAGCGGTCTCGTGGCAACTGGATTTGGTGATGTCCATATTTGAGACCACTTTATCATTGGCTTGACGAAGCTTATTCAGCATCTCTTCAATTTCAGAGGTACTGTTTTGGGTTCTTGAAGCTAGGTTTCTCACTTCATCGGCCACCACGGCAAAGCCTCGACCTTGCTCTCCTGCCCTCGCCGCTTCAATGGCGGCATTGAGTGCAAGGAGATTAGTTTGAGCGGCTATCTCACCAATCACATGCAGTGAATCGGCAATCTGTTTGGTGTCATTACTCATCGCCATCACGGAATGAGACATGCTACCCACCTCTTCAACTAGTGAATTCACGCTATTCACCGCCACGTTCACCATATCTCTCGCTTCTGTCGCTTCCTGCGTAGCCTGAGTCGTTAGCTCTGCGGCTACTGCTGCATTTTGAGCAACCGAGCTTGTGGTTGCATTGATCTCTTCTACTGCAGTGACCACCAGCTCTGTCTCTTTCTGATGCTCGTCGAGTAAAGTTTGATTCGACTCTGCTCGAGCTTGCAACGTTTTAACCTCACTATTGGTTTGCTGCGTGAACTTAGATATATCAACCATCATGACCTGTAAGCTTTCTATAAACCGGTTCACGCCATCGGCTATCCAACCGAGATCACCTTTGGTTTTAACTGATAAACGCTGAGTCAAATCACCATCACCACTCGCAAGACCTATGATGATCTGTCGCAGTGAAACAATCGGCTTGAACGCGATATTAATGAGAACAACGCCTAATGGTGCAATCACCAATGAGGCGATAAACAGAGCTAAAGTAATTTGTCGGTTGATGGAAGAGACACTTTCTTGGATCACATTGCTATCAATATACCCAGTTAGTTCCCACTGATTTTCTTTTATTGAAAAGCTTGAAGGGATCTCCATAAAGTCACCAACTAACGCCCCAGAATTTAACTCACTTCCTGCAATATCACTCAAAGAAAAGTGAATACCTTGGCTTGAAAAATCATCAAAAAGGTTCTGCGTATGGGTTAAATCAATATAGAAAATGTCTCCAACACCGTGCTTTCTAGGAACGACAACGGTTAGCATCGGTTTTTCATCGTGAATAATGATATTACTCACCTTCACTTGCTCATTGGCGGTGGTTAACATCTCTTGAAATTGCACGGAACGCTCTTCATTTTCTACCGCGCCATCCTTCGAGAAAGCGATGCCCGGGGTGACTTTTACAACGTCATAAAAATTTGTTGTTTCTACGATTCGAGTAATATCCAGTAAACTAAATTGGAGATTTTCCGCCATGCTAATTTGCTGCTCAATATCCCCTTGAATCTTGTCTTTAATTAATGACATTTGAACATCAAGGTTCTTTGAATCCATCTCGTGTACAGACTTACCAATAAAATAATTCGCGCTTAAGTAAGAGGTAATAATAGTAATGGCGATAATCCCCATCACCAGTACATACATTTTGATTCGAAATGAAACATTCGTCAGCCAATTTAGCCACATGATCAGATCCTTATGCCGAGTGAAATTAGTCTTACTTATGAGAATCAATGTTAACATTATCGCAACATGATAATCTTAAGTAGCTCACAAAACAGACAAAGTACATAGACTCAGTGCACTTGCTTTCCTATCAAACTAAAAGAAAATAAGACATTAGTTTTATATAAATAAAGAGTTAGGCACTCTAAAGAAGACGGGTCGCTTGAATTTATGACATTCAAGATGGAGTAATAAAATGAGATTGATAAAACTTAGGTGTGACCGCTAGTTTCTTTTTAAACTGACGCTGGAAATGAGCTTGATCTGAAAAGCCGAGTTGTAAAGCAACAGAGGAAATATCCTGTCCAGACTTTAACAGCTTTTTGGAACGCTTAATTTTCTCATCCATCAAATACGCATGAGGAGGCAAACCGTATTGGTTTTTGAATGCCCTTAGCAGCTGGTAACGACTTAGGCCAACTTCGTCAGCAAGATCGTCTAATTGAACGGTGTGATCCATATTGTCTAGAAGCATTTCACGAACATGATGAAGATGAGGAGAAGTTTTCTCTCGTTTCCCACCATTCGAACCTTGACCTAAGCTAACTTCGATAAAATCGTAAAAGTACGCTTGAGCTTGTAACGGGATAGATTCACTTTGAAGCGCTTGAAATAAATTCTGGAATGTCGATGTAATATTGCCATCACGCTCTAAATCATGAAGAAAGGGAGTGTAATCAGCCATTGGCATTTTTCGCTCATAGCCCAATACCTCTTTTTGAAATTCACCCATTTTCAGAGTATCAACAAACAACATGCTGTATGACCATGTCCCCGCTTCTGGGTTACATGAGTGCACATCTGATGGGTTAATGGTGACGATATCTCCTGCGCCAATTTGATGTGTCGTTCCTCTATTCTGATAAGCCGCACGCCCTTGCTGGATCAAACCAAAAGAGAACTCGTCATGAGAATGAGCTTGATAACAAGCGCTGCTTCGATCGGCGACTCTAAGTTCCACCCAAGGGATAGATGTGCTTTGCTTAAAACTGGCGCTGTTATCTTTTTTCATTACTCATCCTTAAGTAAACTCCCCTTTAGCTATTTAAAGCTAGACCCAAATCATACCGACAGAAAGCCCAAGCATAACGGCCATCACTCTATTAAATTGGCGCTGCTTCACTGGATTTTCAAGCTTTCTGGCTAATATTTGCCCGATGATCGCCCAAACTCCAACACCAACAAAACAAATCACCAAAGAAACAGAGGTAAACAACCACAATGACGACTGCGGGTTGTCTTGCCCAATAACAAAGAGGCTTACCCCTGACATTGCCACTAACCATGCCTTGGGGTTTAATAATTGAGTAAGCGCACCAACCCACCAGCTCATGGTACTTTCTGATTCTGTCTCAATGCTAGTGACGGGGGCGGTAAAGATTTTGAACGCAAGGTATAAAAGAAACACGCTGCCCATAAACTGCATAGCCAGCTCAACTTTGGGCAACAACGTCGCCATTGTCTGCATAACGCTACCCGACAAAAACACCACTAGTGCATAAGCTAGCGATGCGCCGGTGACATGCTTCAACGCTTCTCTTATACCACTATTAATCGCAGTACTGGTCGCCAATAAATTAACAGGACCAGGAGTCACCGCGCCTACAAATGCAAACACCACCATGGCAAAAAACAGACTATTCATCATCGTTCTCCTTATTTACAGAGAAGATAAGCGATACAAGAAGAAGGGTATTGAACGATATTGCAGCTTTACAGTGTAAACCCTGATTTATCAAAGTACGTTTCGAATAAAAAACTATACACTTCTTTCGTTTCATCCGTTTTATTTCTCCCTTAAAATCGTCTCTCTGATGTACTCACTAATCCAAGCTGCCACTTTCCATGCTACTCTAGATAACTCATTCCACAATTTCATGATAGAACTATGTTACTTGAAGGCATTGAAACACTATTGGTTCTGGCCCAAGAAAAAACCATGAGCCGCACAGGAAGCCGACTCTATATCGGGCAGTCTGCCGTCAGTAAACGCATTGCAAATCTTGAAAAGAAGTTGGGGAAAAAGTTAATCGAGCCGGAAGGACGCCAGATTAAACTGACGTATGAAGCGTTAATGCTAATCGACAAGGTAGGCCCGAGCCTTCATGAATTACGAGGTTTAATTGCCGAAGAGCAGACGATAGAAGATCAGTCCATCATTCGTATTGATTGTTCTGAGACGTTAGTTGCAGGTTACTTAAGTGAGATACTTCCTAACCTCCTCAAACGTGACCCTTTTGTCACTATTACCACCAACCACACACCAAGAATTATTGAGCATGTTAAATCGGGTGACGCGCTAATCGGCCTATGCGCTGGACACCTAAATGCACGTATAGGTCTGCATGCAACACACCTCTTCAATGAACCATTTAAAGTGGTTAGTAAGTCACCACTTACCTCACCACCAGCGTGTTTAATTACCAATGATTTAAACAACCCCGCCAATACCTATCAGGCAGGGCTATTACAGCAGTCAGGAATCACACCCAGCATGCAGATGGATTCGTATACCGCGGCGGCACAATTGGCAATCCAAGGCGTATCGCCAGCATTGGTGCCTCTCTCTATTATCAAAACTCTGCACATCAGCCCATCGCTTTGTTTTGATTTTGAATTTTTAGCGTCTCTCACTCGCCCAGTTCATCTGGTATATCGCCCTTCTGCCCTTAAACTTTCACGCGTTAAAACAGTGATAGAAGCCATTGAGCATTTTGTGCCCAAAGTAGCTTTAGCGCCATAACCATAGACATAACAACAACCAATGGACGAATGTATTTCTTCCCCTTTGTTACCACCATTTTTGCGCCCATTCTGGCGCCAATAAATCCGCCGACTGCCATCACCAAGCCTATTTCCCAAATAGGCAAACCGGCTATAATAAAAAACAGAAGTGCGGCCAAATTGGAAGTGAAGTTAAGCACCTTAGTTCTTGCCGTTGCATGAACGATAGAGAGCTGGGCAATCGCTACGAAACAGATAGTGAAGATTGACCCTGTCCCCGGACCAAAGAAACCATCATAGAAACCGACACCAGTACCCACAGAGAACGCAAACATAGACTCAGAGAGTTTAGGTTTTCCACCACCCTCACCTGCTTGCGGTGCCATTAAGAAATACAGTGAAATACCAAGTAGAAGAATCGGGATAAGACTTGTGAGTACGCCTGCATCGATATGCTGAACGAGCTCAGCACCTATGGCCGAGCCAACGAACGTACAAAGAATCGCAAGGCGCATCTCTTTTAGATTGACGATGCCACTACGAACAAAATACCAAGAGGCGGAAAAGCTACCAAATGAGCTTTGTAGTTTATTGGTCGCTAAGGCTTGCGTTGGTGGAACACCCGCCGAAAGTAAAGCAGGTAAGGTTAACAGCCCACCACCACCTGCCATGGCGTCAATGAAACCTGCCAATCCTGCGACGAAAAAAAGCAGCGCTAAGACGTCAAAAGTAATGTCCATTTAATCTATTCACTAAAGAGTTATGCTGCAATCTTACTGGGGATGCATAAGAACACTAGCGAAAGAAAGGATTGAAACCTATTCCTATTTGGACTTGATTGGAGTTTATCGTCACGGTAACTTAACGCTTGTTGATGCACGACTGCTCATTTTTTTGGCTTCAATACCGACAAACAAACCATTTTCAATAATAATCAAAAGAACGCTTAGCAAAACCAAAAGCTAGCCATTTAGGTTGCTTATTATGTTCCGTCGAGACAATAGTCGTTTACGCTGTTATCTCCGACGCGCTTATTGCTGTTTTATCGTAAAGGATATTTTTATGCTGTCTGTTTTTGATATCTACAAAATTGGCGTTGGGCCTTCAAGCTCTCACACCAATGGCCCGATGATTGCGGGATACAACTTCACACAACTGCTTGGGGAAAACCTAAGTAAAGTGGTTCGTGTTCAAGTCGACCTTTACGGTTCACTGTCATTAACTGGAATTGGTCACCACACCGATCGTGCAACCATTCTTGGGCTGCTTGGCAACAGGCCTGATACCATTCGCATCACGTCAGCTAACCAAGCGATGCGCCATGCTATCGATAACGGTGAATTAACCCTTGCTGGCGAGTCAAAGATTCCGTTCAACTACAAAACCGATTTACTGTTTCATAAAGAGAACCTGCCTCTACATGAAAACGGCATGACGATCACCGCTTTGGATGCCGACAATAAGCAAGTGGCGTTTGAAACTTACTATTCTATTGGCGGTGGATTCATTGCCACAGAATCTGAGCTGACCAATGGCACGGGTGCAACAGAAACGGAGGTTGAATTCCCATTCAACAGCGCAGATACCATGCTCGAACAAGCCGATAAGAACGGACTGAGCCTAGGCGGTATGATCCTTCGCAATGAGCTCTCTTTTCTAGACCAAGACGCGATTGATGCGAAAGCCGATCAAATCTGGCGCGTAATGTCGAAATGTATGGAACGCGGCTTTGAAACGGAAGGCATTCTAGACGGTGGCCTAAACGTTACCCGTCGTGCCCCTAACTTGCTTAAAAAGCTGGAAGCGAACGAACTCATCGAAAACGATCCAATGGAAATTATGGATTGGATCAACCTCTTTGCCTTTGCAGTCAGTGAAGAAAATGCCGCTGGTGGGCAAGTGGTTACCTCACCAACCAATGGTGCAGCAGGAGTGATTCCAGCAGTATTAACTTACTACCATCGCTTTATTAAAGAGCTGGATGTGAAACAGCTGAAAGACTTCATCGCAGTTTCTGGCGCGATCGGTATTTTATACAAAACCAACGCCTCTATTTCTGGCGCTGAAGTTGGGTGTCAGGGTGAAGTTGGCGTATCTTCATCTATGGCAGCAGCGGGGTTAACGGCGCTACGTGGTGGCAGCAACGAGCAGATTTGTATTGCGGCTGAGATTGCGATGGAGCACTCACTGGGCATGACCTGTGACCCTATCGGTGGACTGGTTCAAGTACCGTGTATTGAGCGTAATGCGATGGGTGCTATGAAGGCGATCAATGCCTCTCGCATGGCACTAAAGAGAAACAGCAAATGTCTTATCTCATTAGACAAAGTCATTGAGACGATGTACCAAACGGGTAAAGACATGAACAAGAAATACCGTGAAACATCATTAGGCGGTCTGGCACTGATTCACATGGCACCACCTTGTGAGTAGATAAAATAAACCCCATTTATTGAAGTTCATAAATGGGGTTATATTTAGCTATTAGAATTGGCTTACTCTTGGTCTTCCTGACCACTAAACGACGCTTCAATTCGTGCTAACTCTTCTTTTTCTTTCAGACGCTTCTCTTCTTGAAGCTCTGCTTTTCTTACATTCATTGCCTTGCGCTCTGATTTCGTCAAAAACTTCACCGCTTTTTTGGTTGCAAGTGCGTAAGCAATAACGTCTTCACCTTTTTCTCTGCGCTCGCTCACTCGCTGTGAAAAGCGTTCATCATCACGTGCTTTGCGTTCTGCGGCGGTTAACTTGCTCATTTCTTATATCCTGTGTAATTCATCATTTTTAGATTTTCTGTGCTCAGTTGAAATGAGATGTATTGAACATTCATAGTGCTGATAAAAGGATTTTAGCATAATTGCTTTCACGACATGCGCTGCAATTGATACTGACCACAACAGCAGGTTCTTTTTAAACCTACACAATCACACTCTATAATCACTAAAGCTGTAGGGGTTGTTGATCTTTCGAGCCGATTTTTGCAGCAACTTATTGGTTATCGCTTCTCGTAAGCCAAAGATCAAGCAGAGTCGTGTTTGATGTTAAAGAGTAGTGAGGAAGAGATCACGCCGTTAATAGCTAGAAGTACGATTGTATTCAATTAAAGGCGAACCAATTGAATAACGTTTCTATGTCGATAAACTCAGGAAATGATCCCCTATAACTCCCAAGCTTGACCACATCTAGCAAGGTGTTTATATTGTCGTCGCCCGATGGGCACACCCTAAAATTCACACTCGCTATCCTGCCATCACTCGTGCATTTATATTGGTGTTTAGAACCTCTATGCTAACTAAACTTCGTCCTTTTACTCGTGAATCGGGGGCTTTAATGCACCTGTCGATTCCAATCATTCTGACTCAAATTGCTACCCAAGCTATGGGGTTTGTCGATACGACAATGGCTGGCCAGGTGAGCTCTGCCGATCTCGCCGCCATTGCGCTCGGGACCAGTCTTTGGATTCCGGTGCTTCTGTTACTCCGTGGCATTATCATGGCACTAACTCCCGTCGTGGCTTACTACCGTGGAGCTCGAGATTTTGAAAGTATCTCTGTTGAATTCTTCCAAATGGTTTGGCTAGCACTTTTTTCCAGTGTCTTACTCATCGCCTATCTTATTAGTGCCAAGCCAATATTGGAATTGATTGGGGTTGCCTCTGAAATTATTCCGATAGCCAGTGATTATGCCTTTGCATTAGCCTTTGGCGTGCCGGGAATTGCCCTCTTCTATACCTTAAATGGCTTCTGTGAAGGGATGAACAATACCAAAGTTCCGATGATCATTTCTGTGATTGGCTTGCTCATTAACATTCCCGTCAATTACGCTCTTATCTACGGCAAGTTCGGTTTTCCTGAAATGGGCGCTGTCGGTTGTGGATGGGCAACGAGTTTGGTTTATTGGTTGATGTCTGGAATGCTGTATTCCTATATCAAAGGTCATCACCATTACAAAAGCATCATTCGTTTTACAAACTTAAAGCCAAGAGCAAAAGAGATGCTACATCTACTGAGGATCGGCCTACCTATCGGAATGAACATTGCTGTTTGTGGCAGTATCTTTTCGGCAATCGCACTGATGATTGGCCGAATAGGGGCTGAAAACGTCGCCGCAGCGCAGATAGCACTCAACATCTCAAGCATGACTTACGTGATTCCGATGAGTATCTCATTTGGCATTACCATTCGTGTTGGGCATGCGTTAGGTGAAAAAGACGAACTGGGGGCGATTGAGCGCAGTAAAATCGGCATTCTGGTTGCAGGGCTGATATCGATGCTTTCTGTTACTACTTTCCTGCTGTTCCCTGAATGGATCATTCGACTTTACACCACCGACCCTGCCATTAGCGCGACGGCTGCGACACTATTGCTATTTACCGCTATGTATCAATTCAGTGACGCCCTACAAACTTCAGCTAATGGTGCTTTGCGTGGGTATAAAGATACAAAAGTTCCTATGTTCTTGGCGATTGCATCGTATTGGGGGTTAGCATTACCACTTGGAATGGTATTAGGGCTGACGGATTACATTGTCCCAGCGATGGGGGAAGAAGGCTTTTGGATCGGAATCCTAACGGGATTGTCGGTTGCCGCTGTGCTTATGCTGCTTAGGTTGCGCTTTATCATTAAGAGCCGTTCATCACACGCTTTCTCATCTTCGATGCTATCAATAAACTAGGAAAAATCTACCTTTCAAGGCTAAATATTTGTTCTTCTTTAGCGACAGGTCCGCGTTAGAAAGCGTAGAATCTGTCGCTAAAGATTAGAATGGATCGCATCGTGATAACGGTAACTATAGCGACAATTATTGTGGAAGCTAAAGCAACTTCTTACGTGTGGGCAAAAACACCTCTCCAAGCATACAGCGCACGCTACCACCACCAATAGACTCAATAGTAGTGACATCAAATGGCAAGAGTTTTCCATGAGTGGATAACTGAGCTAATTGAGCGGGAGAAAACGCATCGTAGGCCGATTGAGACATCGCAATAACCTTATTGCCGTTAACCGTTTCTAGCTGAAGGATATTGCCGCAGAATTGATTCATCTGCTCAACAGAAATCGAAATGACCTGCTTGCTTTTCGACAACGACTTAATAACAAATCGACGTTCAAATTCTGGAATCACTTCATCACAAATCACACTGAAGCTTTCGCCAACGGCCATCATTACATTGGTATGGTAAACGGGATGCCCTGACTCTAGTGCGGTTTGAAATGAGATTACGCGGTGATAGCCAATACGCTTTGCGTACTCTTCCAGCACTTCTCGATCGCAACGCTGTGACAATGCTGCATAGATGGTGCGATTCACATGGTCTTTCACCATCACGCCAGTACTTTCAAGATATGCATTCTGCTCAGCATACTCTTGCAGAGAGTCTATTTTCTCTACATTGCGACCAGACGCATTAAGAGAAGCAATGAGCTCATCCGCTCTGACTTCATGTCTGCGGTTTTCACACGCCATTGGAAAGGTGTAGAGCTCACCTTCTGTCGTGGTGGAAAACCAATTATTCGGAAATACAGCGTCTGGTGTTGGCTTTTCTGACAATGTGTAATCAAAATCGACAACTTGAACACCCTCAGCACGCAACCCTTGCACCATTGAGCCATATTCGCTCATGACGTGTTGATGAACTTGCTCTTGTGTCAATTCTGATTGTTGCTGAAATTCATTGTCTACAGCTGTCTCTGGATTAAATGAGAACTCTTTTGGCGACACCATCACTACGCAGTTCGCATTTTGAGTGTTTACATTACGGGAAATTGAAATCTGGTTAGGTACAGCCTTCGGCTTTTTATTTTGCAACATCGTCTTGGCTCTTTATAACTCTATTTAACGTATGACTTGCAATTGTAAACACATTGTTAAGATTGGATTTACTGAAGTTACTAATAAATCAATCAATAAAAGATAATAATCACTGCCAAATCCTAATTTCACAGTAAAATTTACTGTCGCAAATTCGATAAACATCACTCTAATCCATTAGAGGTAAGCCATGCGTCACAACATATTGATGACATTTCATATCCAATCGTTATAACATGACTAAGCCTCATTTTTTATCTTGGGTAATTAGAATAGACCGATTATTACACCAAGAAGCGGCATAATATTAGGATGATTTATGTTCAAGAAGTTTGAAAGTTTTACCAAGCCTTTCCCTGATGAAGAGCCTAGCCAACCGCCTAAGGGGATCTTTGCTTTTTGTCGTTATTATACTCGTGGATTTGAGATCCCACTGATCATCATGTCCATCATGTCGACCATCGTTGCAATTGTTGAGGTGTCACTCTTCGGCGCAATGGGACAACTGGTTGATTGGCTTTCCACCAGTAACCCAGAGACATTCTGGCAAGATAATAGCAGTACATTGATAGGCTACAGCATACTGCTTCTGGTTGTTATGCCTGTGCTTGTTGTGGCTTATTCTCTATTGATTCACCAGACGCTGTTGGGTAACTATCCAATGTCGATTCGCTGGTTAGCGCACCGTTACTTACTCAAGCAGAGCCTCAACTTCTATCAAGATGACTTTGCAGGAAGAATCGCTACAAAAGTCATGCAAACCTCGCTAGCGGTACGTGAAACCGTCATGAAATCAATGGACGTGTTTGTCTATGTTTCGGTCTATTTTACCTCTATTGTCGTCCTGCTTGCGTATGCAGACTGGCGCTTGATGATACCTATGGTGATCTGGCTAGCGTGTTATGTGGGTATACAACTCTATTTTGTACCAAGGCTAAAGAAGATCGCTGCCGAGCAAGCCGATGCGCGTTCAACCATGACCGGACGTATTGTTGATAGCTATACCAATATCGCAACCGTTAAGCTGTTCTCTCACAGCAAACGAGAAACGGAGTATGCGGAAGAAGGCATGCAAGGTTTTCTGGGGACTGTCTATAAGCAGATGCGCCTTGTCACTGGCTTTGATGTGTTGGTTGAGATCACAAACTATGTGCTAGTCTTTTCTGTCGCGGCACTGTCTATATTCCTATGGATGGATGGTTCAATCACCGTCGGCGCGATTGCCATCGCAATCAGTTTGGCACTGCGTATCAACGGTATGTCAATGTGGATAATGTGGGAAGTTAGCTCTCTGTTTGAAAACATGGGCACCGTAGTTGATGGCATGAAAACGCTGGCTAAACCGGTTGATATCCAAGATAAACCAGATGCAAAACCTTTAGTTGTACCAAATGGCGGTATCAGCTTTGAAGATGTGAGCTTTCACTATGGTGAGAATAAAGGCGTTATTAGCAACCTTAACCTCAACATAAAACCAGGTGAGAAGGTTGGTCTTGTTGGGCGCTCTGGTGCAGGTAAATCCACGCTAGTGAACCTGCTATTGCGTTTCCACGACGTAGAAAGTGGCAAGATAAAGATCGATGGCCAAGTGATTTCAGACATCACTCAAGATTCACTGCGTAGCAACATTGGCATGGTGACACAAGATACCTCATTGTTGCACCGTTCAATTCGTGACAACATCTTATACGGCAATCCAGATGCTAGTGAAGAGGATTTGATTAAAGCAACCAAGCAAGCTCATGCTGATGAATTTATTCAAGACCTAACTGATCCGTTTGGTAATAAAGGCTACGATGCTCAAGTCGGTGAACGAGGCGTTAAGCTTTCTGGTGGTCAACGTCAGCGTGTTGCGATTTCACGAGTACTACTGAAAGACGCACCGCTATTGGTACTTGATGAAGCGACCTCCGCACTCGACTCTGAAGTTGAAGCGGCCATTCAAGAGAGCTTAAATGAACTCATGAAAGGAAAAACCGTTATTGCTATTGCGCACCGTTTATCAACGATTGCCGCGATGGATCGCTTGATCGTTCTTGATCAAGGTAATGTTGTTGAGCAAGGTACTCACCAAGAGCTAATAAACCAACAAGGGATATACGCTCAGCTGTGGGCACATCAAACGGGTGGCTTCATTGGCAAGGAAGAGTAATACAATCAATAATTTACAATAAAAAGTAGGGAGCGATACGCTCCCTATTTCTTTACGTGCTTACAATGAATTCAATGTTTGAATACAAATTTAAGTTCTATTTTCCTAACCAATAAGTCAAAAAAAACCTGAAAACATCACACTATTGAAGCCAGATCTTACTATTGTTACCAAATAATGTGAGTTTGATCGTGGCGAACTTTGTCATTCGGAGCTAAATTAATTATGAACTCTAATGAAGATAGAGAAATGGCTTTGCTCAGTGAAGAGCACCCTGTTGTATAAAGTGAGGGATATAATGAAAAAAACAAGAAGAGCACAACTGCATCGTGTCAGAATTCAATATTGGAAAGACACCAATAAAGATGCAAAGAAGCCGTAAACTGGCTTACCAAAAATGTTTAACCAAAAAAGAAGCTGGCTTATTGCCAGCTTTAATATTTTTTAGACCTTAGCTATTGACCTCAATCATCCCTATAGCTCGGCAACCGCTTCATCACCCATCATCGAAACACAATCAATTTTGTACTGATTAAATGAAAATACACTTGGCCCGTGGCTGCGCTTAGTGATCACTTTCTCTTCACCGTATTGCACGGTGACATGTGAATACACCTTGCTCTTCACTTCAACCGTATTCGTTGCCAGCAACGCATCAAACTCTTCCTTGCATGAATCGACAGCAAGCTTGGCATTTTCTAATTTGGTATTGGCCTGAAGTTTAAACTCTTCCAGTTCCGATTCTTGCTCTTGAGTGCGCTCTGATTTGGGTATCTTCTTAAACTCCAACTCGCGCCTAATGATTTCCATTGTTGCCTCTTGAGCAAGCTTATAACGAGCCTTGAGCTTAGATATTCGCTCTTTAAACATAGGAAATTTGGCGAAGCCTTCAACATGAGTCGCTGTATCACCTTCAACTCCTAGATTGATGCATGTGATCTTACCGCCCACTTTAGAAGTACCACCACTGAGCGTGCCCTGCCTTCCAGCACTGTCGCTCACATGCAAATCTTTACCGCACCGAAGTGTATTATTCAAACAATGGACAGATAAGTAGATATCGTCAGCGGCTTGAAGCTCTGAAAATTGGGCATAGTTCGCTCGAATCAAGCCTCCTGATTTAACAACACATGTCTTACTATCACCTTCTGACGTTGTATGGCCGATAATCCCTTTAGCCACTTCTATGTCACCTTGAGCCTGGACATCAGCGCTCTCAATGAAACCACCAACGGTAATTGAACCTGTCGCCCTTACCATCATATCGGACTCAATATTGCCCGTAACGACAATAGAACCTTTAAATTTAATATGACCTGTTGCGACACCAATATTGCTTAGGCAAAGCGCATTATCTACATCAACGGTTTTTTCCTTCAAAATCGGCATGCCAGAAAAGCTGGCAAGCAATAGATTAGGGTTAGTAGGAGAGATGTGTGAGCCCTTACCCGCGGAAAGTGCTTTATCATTCCCAGGTTTTGGTGGGATAACTTTTCCTTGAACGGTAATACCGGCCTTCCCTTTCGTTGCTGGGATACGCTTCATTAAGGGCTGCCCTTCATCAACCGTGATCGTTTCACCGAGATCAAGCATATCGACTTTATCATCTTCGCTACGGGCTTGCGGGGAGAGCACTTGGCTAGAGACATCTTGGACCAACGGGACAAACTTGGCGTCTTTCCCTTGAATTTGATTGACACCTTTTGCCACTATTTGAGTAAACTTTTCACCCGCTTTAAGTTGATTACTCACCACTAGCACTTTCTTTAAAGCGAGCTTATTTATTCCTTTGGTTATGTGAGCCTGTGACAAGCAGTGTACAATTTCATTTCCTCTCAGCCCTCGCCCACCAAAAGCGCCAGTCACCGTGATACTGGCTAACATATCGTGTTCAGACAGCTCAGCAGTGGCAACAGCGTTACGAATTTCGGCAATCATAATGCCGTCATACGCGTCCTTTTTTTGATCCTTTGCGCGAGAAATAAATCGCAAGACATTTTCTTCAATAACACACAGGTGCCCCGCTTCGATATTGGCTAAGGCTTCTTCCAGCCCTCTTATATCGAAGTTATTGTCGACAGTAATATCCGTCGTTAATCGAGCAACGACTTGCTGTTCATCATCTGAAAAAGAGATGAAATTCTTCCACATACAACGTACCTATTGAAGGAATGCAACTATTTACGTCAGTCTATACAATTTATTTTAGGTGAAAAATACATCATTCTCAAAACTAAGGCATATATCACTAAGGTGATATATATTCCAAGAATTATACCTACAACTTGCAAGGTGGAAATATTAACCATAAAGAGTCTGATAAAGACCCTGCTCTTCTACCAACTCACTATGCTGACCCGATTGTGTTACTTTTCCATCCTCTAACACATAGATGATATCTGCTTGCTTTACCGCTGAAAGTCGGTGAGCCACGATCAGTGTGGTTTTTCCTACTAGGAAGTCACTCATCGCCTGATGCAGTGCCGATTCAGTTGCCGTATCCAGTGCCGAGGTTGCTTCATCTAAGATCACAAAATCAGGGTTGGTTAGTACCATACGAGCAATGGATAAACGCTGTCTCTGTCCACCTGACAATCGAACGCCCTGACGGCCTAGTTGAGAGTCGAGTCCATCCGGCATATCAGCCAACACGTCGGTCAACTGCGCCACCGCCAAAGCACTATGCAATTCTTCATCGCTATAAGATTCGCCCAGCGTTAAGTTTTGCCTCACCGTATCGTTGAATATCATCGGTTGTTGCAATACTGGTGCTATTTTGGCACGAAGAGCGTCGTAACCAACTTGCTCAATGGGATAACCATTAATCAATATGTCACCGCTCTCTTTTTGGTAAATACCGAGAAGTAGCTGAATCAGAGTTGACTTCCCGCCTCCTGAGGCCCCCACCAACGCGACTCTTTGACCTTTTGGTATGATGATATTTAGGTTATCTAAGACACGGCGCTCCCCATCAAATGAGAAGCAAACATTTCGGCACTCAATCTCGAACGAGTCGTTGGCTGTAAATGGATTAACCATCTGTTTCGGGCGATGTTCTTCTTCTAGATCGAACAGCGTATTGATGCGTTTCATCGCCGCATTTGCACCAAACCAAGAATATTGAATGTTCAGTAAATCTTGAATAGGCGATAACATGAACCAAAGATAGCCAAAGACCGCGACAATCTGACCAACTGTCAGGTCCCCCATCAACACCAGTACAACCGCAGCCGCGCGGAAAATTTCAAACCCGACCAAAAACATTAGAAAAGAAATTCTATTTGCCGCATCAGATTGCCACGCATAATTGTCAGCGTCTAATCGAATCGCGTTCGAGTCTTGTTTCAATTTGGCCAAATATTGTTGTTCACGGTTAGAAGCTCGAAGCTGATATAAGCCTTCTAGAGTCTCAACTAATCCTTGCTGGAAGCGCTCAAAGGAACGATTTTCACGTTTCTTTAAATGTTTAACCTTTTCTCCCATTAAACGAGAAAGATAAACAATCACTGGATTGAGCAATATAATAAACAGAGCAAGCTTCCAATCGAGCCAAAACAAGATAGCAGCGATCCCAATCACACTTAGCACCGCAATCAAAAAACGGCTCAACGCACCGCCAATAAACCGGTCAATGGTTTCAATATCAGTGACAAAGTACGAGGTCAATGCACCACTGCCTCGCTCTTCATAGTCACGCATGCTTATCTTGCCAAGCTTGGTCAACAGCGCTTCACGCAGCTTTCCTGTCAACGATTTCGAGATAAGTGTAAATTGGCGAGTTTGGTAGATATTCAGAGCCTGACTGCCAATCCGCATCACCACGACTAGCGCGGTTACCATGACGACGTAGCCGACGGATGTTTGCCAAGCCGTTGGCATTATTCCGTTTAGTAACTCCAGACCGAAACCCGGCTGCTCTAGTAACACTTCATCTATGAGAAGTGGCATCAATAAGGGAATAGGAACACTTAACATTGTCGCAAACATCGCGACAACATTAGCAGTAACAAGTTTTTTCTTGTGTTTGGAAGCTTGTTCTATCAGCCACAATTTGTTGATTGATAATGTCGTCATGCTCAGAATTGTCCTACTTGATGCATCAAGGCTGAAATGTCCATGATTGATGGTTACTCATTGATTAGGCCCTCTAATCCACACAATAAAGCCGCCCTTCATTAAAAGAGCGGCTTATTTAAGGATCGAGACTGTTTAATTGTTAATAAGACCGGATTACCGATTAAAAGTCGTATTTCGCTGTAATAGCAAAGCTTCGACCCGCTTGCGTGTAGAACTTATCTTCTTCACTTAAGCCGCGCACGTCATTCCAGTTGTAGTACTCTTCGTCAGTGACGTTAAAGATACCCGCCCGAAGTGTCAGATCCTTCATTGGCACATAATAAGCGGTAAGATCGACAACGGTTGAACTCTCTGGTGTAAATACGTCTTCAGGGTTGCCCATAAAGTCAGTATCAGGCGTTACATCACTCTGGCTCTTCTTCGCTGTGTAAGTCACTTTCAGCGCTGAACCCCACAAGTTAGATGGTGCATCGTAATTGAGGCCAATAACAGCACTCCAAGGGCTTACTGAGTTCAGTGGATTATTATTGCCATCTTTTCCTTCGGTATAGGCGGCCGCAACTCGTGTTGTCACACCTTCAGCAGAACCTGTGAGTTCAAACCAATCCAACGTATTCCCTAGCTCTGCACCTTTAATGGTGGCTTCATCAATATTAACGTATTGATATTCAGCCACACGGCCGGATTTTCCTGTCATCTGATAATCGATAAAGTTATCGTAGTCACTGTAGAAAACAGCGAATTCCGTAGAGCTCGCCGCCACCTCATGTCGCCAACCTAATTCATAAGAAACGCTCTCTTCTGCTTCTAGATCAGGGTTAGGCACACTTACGTAACCGTGCATTGGGTTACCAAATGAGTAGAACAACTCTTGGAAATCGGGGGCTCTGAAACCTTGGCTAACTTGAGCAAAAACCTTATTCTCTTGGTTTACAGTGTAAAGACCACCTAGACGCCCTGTTACTGCTGAGTCTGAGTATTTTTTGTAAAGCGCAGGGTCATAAGAGCCACCATCTGGGAAATTGCTGCCTGGATCAGTTTCAAAGGAATCAAAACGTACGCCCGGCGTTAAGATCAGGTTACCCACGGTCATTTCATCTTGTGCGAAGAAGCCATAGCGCTGCTCGGAAGCTTCTGGCATGTAAAAGACGGTGGTATCTGGTCGAGTAGTATTGTATTCATTGTTGGTATTAGCGATATCTTTACTAGAAAACGAAGCACCGTAGACAACAAAGTGCTCAACCGCGCCTGTCTCGAAAAACTTATCTAGTTGAATATCGGCCTGAACACCTTTGTCACTGTAGACGTAGTCTTTTTTCTGAACGTTTCCATCAGAGAAATAGGTGCGATTGGTGATACCTTGTTGCTCTTTCGCAAGGTAGTCAAGCTGCCAAGTCAGAGTATCGGCAACTGACGCTTCCATTTGCCAAATGTGCTTCAGGCCAATGCGGTAACGGTCGCTAATATCTTCACCGGTATAATTGCGGTATGCCTCATCGGTAAAGATCGTATCAACATTGCTATTTACGTACTCACCCGTTAATTCTATTCGGTGTGCAGGGTTAATTTGATATTGCAGCTTTAACAGCAAATTGTTCACATCTGAACTCTGCTCGTCCATTTCACCGAAGTTATCAATTTCTTCGCCGTCTCGACGCGTGTAAGCCACCAAGGTTTCTAAATCACCCACGCGGTTTGCCAACGCGACAGATTCACTAAATGAGTTGTCAGATGAAGAGAAGTTAAACTTCGCATGACCACCAACGTCTTTACCGTCTTTCAAGAAGTCACTTGGATCTTTGGTTTCAAAAGCAACAATACCACCTATAGCATCACTACCTTGCAAAGAGGACGCAGCCCCCTTTACCACTTCAACCGATTTGAGCATATCGACGTCAACATCAACACGCCCTGAGTTAATAAAGGAGTAACTGTTTTTAAACTGGTTCGGTTGAGAAGCGCCATCCACCAAAATCTTAATTCGGTTGCCTTCCATGCCGCGAATATTGATGCTCTGAATCCCTTGGCGAGAGTCTGATTGCACGTTCACACCCGGTGTGTAGCTAAATATATCCGCAACATCCTTTGCCATATTCTCTTCAATGTCTTGATCAGAAATGACGGTAACGGAAGCCGCTGTATCTTGAATTGTTTGATTCGTTCGAGTCGAAGAAACAACGACTTGGTCTAAAGTAAAGACTTCTTCTTGTGCAACGGCACAGTTCGATGCAAGGATTGCAGTAACAACCACTGCTAAAGGTTTTTTGTTGAACATTATGTTATTCCCATTCCTAAATTTTGGGTAAAAGATCCCTTGACCAGCTCACAACGAACTGGTCTAACTTATTATTTTTATTATTCTATTTGGCTAACATGCTTATTCAGTGATCGAATTCTAGCTAGCTTCTTTTTCCAATGGTGCAGCTTTACCATCTCTCACATGGCCTTCATTCAAATGGAGGAAGCTAAGTAAATCATTACCTGATACGTTGAATGCTTTACCAAAGCCTTTTACGTAACGGCCCTTTTCAGGCATCAATTGATACAGATTGAAGTCATCCAAAGTGCTAAGGTTGTCAATGATCTCGCCAAAGCGAGAGCGAAGTGCAGCAATGGCTTCAATACCCATTTCCGACTGTTTATCAATGCAAGCCGCTTGTGAATCAAAGCTTAACCGGCGTCGAGCATAGATAGACTTAGCTTGGGATTCGTCTTCGATCATCATGAGAGAAACCGATGTTGACTGCTTTAAGTTCTGACCATGCTGAGCAATATCACTGATTAAGATGAAGTAACCTTGCGAAGTGTGAGCAAATGGCGCGTAGCTCACATGAGGTATACCTTCATTTAACGTCGCAAGTTGAAGCGTCTGGCAGCTGTCTCTGAATTCTTGAATTTCAGGGCCAAGACGATCTTGAAGTCTTTGTTGTTTATCGATCACGCGATGAACTCCTTTTTTAACACTTGAAAAGCTTCTATTTGTTGAGGAAACAGTTGGCGGCTTTTATCGCGGCCAAGGTAAACTTTGAATACACAGTGACCATCATGGGTATAGAAGCCAATATAGTGACTCTCCATCGCCTTAAAGGGTTTGCTGACAAAGGCAATGTGCTTCACTTGATCAATTTTAAGGTGACCATGTAAGCCTTCTTTGCCCATGATGTTGTAGTAACCATGCGCAGTCTTTCCTTTTGGGAATGGGTTTTTAAATTCAAATATAGAACCGAAAGAGTGAACAATCGTCGTGACTTTTCCCCACTCAGGAAGCTGAATAAGGATTGACTCGGTATGAACACCATCAATCGTGACGACACACTCATCGGGCAAAGCTAAGGTAACCTCCCCTTCTGTCAGACCTAGCTGTTGAGCCATTGTCGACACGGCCACGCCATCATCTTGAGCCAACGCTTGCGCGACCAGTTCTTTTACTTCTAGGTAAGAGCTACTTGTAAACATCCTATCTCCATTACGCGACTGCGGCGTCTATTATTACTTGTGTAGAAAGCGCTGATTTAGAATTTTCCTGAATAATTTGAATGGCATTTTGCGCCAAGGTAACAGACCAAAATTGTCCCGCTAAGGTGAGTTGCACATAGTGGTTGTCTACATCGACCAACCCATTTGATTGCCATGCTTCGAATAGCGGCTTAAGGGCCTCAAAAAGCGAATAACCAGCGACCTTGTCTAAACGAGATCGAGACAAAACACCGCGATCAAACGCTGACTTAATCGCGCTGGTTAACGCAGCATCTTTTGCAACTTGCATTAAACCCATAGTCGGAAACTGCTCTTGATTAATGGCGTGAATATAGGTGTCCATATCCCGACTTTGCATCATAGCAAAGCCATTAATATTACCTCCCGCGCCCGCACCAATAGGCAGAACCTCGGCTGTTGTTTTGGCTAAACTATTATAAATACTGCGCTCGCGATTTCCTGAAGCCCAGTGATTCACACTTAAGCGTCTTTGATGATGTTTTGCCATGAACTCAACGCCCATTTGAAACATTGTCGCTTTCATTGCGGTATCTGCAGGCATTGGTAATTTGCCTTGCTCAACCGCACGTTCCATTGGTAAGCCCTTCATTTCTATCAATTGATAGAGATCGACACCATCAACACCGGACTCTAAGTAGCTCTCTAAATCATGCTGCCAGTTCTCGAGGTTTTGATGTGGCAGTCCATAAAGCAAATCAATCACAATAGGCGCGGCGTTATAGCGCACCATAGATTGAAGTCTATCCATCACATAGTCGCTTTTATCCAAGCGCTTTGCAGCCAGACGTACCGTATTATCAAAGCTTTGCACGCCAAAAGAGAAACGATTGAAACCGCCCTCTAGTGCAGACTCAAATTTCTGCGTATCAAATCGGTTAACTCGCCCCTCTAGGGTAATCTCACAATCAGCCGTTAAAGGAAAAGACGAACGAATCATCTGCCCTAATACCTTGAGTTGTTCTGAAGAGAGATCTGTTGGAGTTCCACCACCCACATACACCGCTTGAAATGGCGCAGACTGTGACCAAGCGAATGAGGACTTCCAACGAATTTCTTTCACCAGCGCATCAAAATACTGACTCATTAACGTCTTAGACGACGCATACTGGAAGAAATTGCAATAAGTACACCGAACCCGACAAAACGGAATGTGGATATACAGACAACGCGCAGCACCGATATTCGTACTCGCGAAGCGTAACGCCCCTTTAAGTTCTTCCTGTACTCGCTCAGGTGCAATAGCACTCATGTGCCCACCTGCATGTGCCCCTTTTTTACGGCTAAATGCGTACCGCAATGGGTCAGGTGTCGACAAGCCGACTAAATCAGTGTCTGAAGTATTTATGCTAAACATGACTTTCTATTCATTAATTTGCTGAAGTATGCGAATTTGACAGCATGATATACCCATTGAAGAAAAATACAAATAATAATTGATCTCATTCTCATTTGGTGGATAATCAATCTTATCGGTGATTGAATTGGATTAGAAAAACAGGTATGAACGTTAAACGATACGCGATCTTTGCGGGGTTATCTCTTGCTATTCATGGTGTCGCTTTCTCTGCAAGCTACAAACCAATGCTGACGCCTGCTATTCCATCTACGATAGGGACAACAGTAAATATTCAATTCCTCTCAGCGCCCGAAAAAAACATTATCGCGGAATCAAAGGATCCAGAAAAAGCAGATAACACGCCTAAATCAAAACAGCGCCAGGAGCCAAAAAAGGAAGTCAAAACCGCAGAACCCGACGCAAGACTTAAAGCAAGGCCTGCGCCAAAATCAGTCACTAAAACAAAGGCTAAACCCATTTTAGAGGACAAAGCGCTTGATCATCCAGTCGAAACCGAAAAAACCAATACCACAATAAAGTCACAACCTAGATCCAAACCAATTGTTAACAGTAAGCCGATTAAACAAGAAGTTACGAAGGAAGCCCCTGAGGTTGTGAGCGAAACGGGTGTAAAAACCGATAATAACGTTTCACCCGAAATAGACACACCTTCAATGATGAACGCTCAATCACACCAACAGCCTCAAATGATTAAAAAGCCTCGATTTGAAGCGCGCCCATCCGCGATTCGTTATCCGTCTAATGCAAAGCGTCGAAATATCCAAGGCGTGGTGCTAGTCGAGGTATGGCTCGATGAATACGGTGATCAAACAAAGCTCGTTATTGTCGATTCATCAGGCCATCAAGTTCTTGATAGTGCAGCATTAAAAGGGATATCTAAATGGCAATTTAGCCACCACCAAGATGGTAATCAAGCCATCGCTCACCGTGTTCAAATTCCTATTCAATTTAAATTAGATTAAGCATGACAATTTTAAACTCAATCCACTCTCAACTTGGTGTAATGACATGGCCTCTTACGGTCATGTCATTTCTTGTGATCATGATTTTGCTAGAGCGAACGCTCTTTCTTATCTTCAATAGCAAAACCAATGGGAAATCCTTACTCCGTTCACTGAGTCAAATTGACTTCACTGACTCAGCATCTGTCGATGCGTTTAGCAAAAGTAGCCTCGAAAAAAGTAGCACTCTTGATCAAGGCGTAGGAATGCTGCTTGCTCATCAAAGGTTTGATAAACCATTACGTGAAGAAGCGGTCACAATTTGGCTGCAGAAAAAGCGTCAGTCCTATATATCAGGGCTAAAGATTCTCTCGATTATTGGTGTTATTTCACCTTTAGTTGGTCTACTTGGAACCGTCATCGGCCTTATCGAAATGTTTAAAAGCCTAGGAGCCTCTCAAGGCTCAATAGAGCCGGCTTTGCTTGCTGATGGGCTGGGGCTCGCTATGTCGACTACGGCAGCGGGTTTGCTTATAGCATTGCCAGCAATCACTGGAGCACAGCTATTTCACCTTTGGGCTGATAACACACTTAGCAAAATCGAACTTGGGTTAAACCACTGTAATCTATTGTTAGAGGGGGTTTCCTTTGAGACCGCCATTGAAAAAAAAGACCTGATTCAAAGCAGTAGAAATTCACAGTGTAAATCTACGCTAAGTTCAACAGTATTAAGCTAGCCACATGATCACGAGTAAACAACAGAACCACTCTTTTGCATCAGATAATAAGCCTGATCTCACGCCGCTTTTAGACATTATTTTTATCGTAATGGTGTTTCTTCTACTCACCGCCAATATTGATATCAAAACAATGGATGTTGATATTCCAGCGACAAAACAAGAGAGCGTGCTAACAAACATTGATTCAGAAGTTATCACCATCAACTTATTGTTAGACGCCCCTCACTGGGCGATAGAACAAGCCACGTATGAAGATTGGGAGACATTTTCCAAGGCGCTAATCAAGGTCACAACAATGTCCCCGAAAAAGTCGGTTGTCATTGGCTCTGACAAAAATGTACCCGTTGAAAAAATGCTGCAATTACTTGCGTTTATGCAAACAAAAAGTATCAGCGCCACCAGCATCATTATGGATAAAGAGAAATAGAAATGAATAACTTAACCACTCACATTACGATCAGTGTACTTATACTATCTGCCGTGTCATTTTCGGCCATCGCGCAAGAAAGAATTATCAGTGCGGGTTCTAATATTACCGAACTGTTTTTTGCATTGGGTGCAGAAGACCAGCTAGTCGCTGTCGATGTCACTAGTAAAGGCTTCATTAAAGGGTCTGATATGCCGCAAGTCGGTTACCATCGTCAACTTTCCGCAGAAGGCTTAATGGCGTTAAACCCAACCCGATTGATTGGCTCAAATGAAATGGGGCCGGAAACCACATTACAACTACTGACTGCTAGTGATGTAGAAGTCATGATACTGCCATCGGATAATTCTCTAGCCGCACTCCACCAACGCATTGATACGATTGGTCAAGTGACAAAAAAACCGTTAAAAGCCCAGCAACTCAAAGATCACGTCGGTACAGAGATCGAGCAGCTATCTCAAAAAGCGCTAGTAGAGAAACCAAGTGTGGTTTTCCTAATGATCAGTGAAGATCGTCCTGCTACTGCGGCAGGGACAAACACGCCAGTGGATAAGATCATCACTCTTTCTGGCGCAAAGAACCCGGCAGCGGAGATCATCGAATCTTATAAGCCACTCTCTTATGAAGCGATCATCACCCTGCAGCCTGATTATATCCTCGTCAGTGATCGCGCTTGGTCAACATTTGGCGGGCAATCAAAAATCCTTGAGAAACTGCCGTTACTTGCCGCAACACCGGCAGGCCAAAAACAGCAAATCATCTCTGTACCGAGTAGCGCACTCATAGGAGGTTTTGGTCTACACAGCTTAAAAGTGGCTAAACAGCTTAACGAGATGTTCCACACGCAATAACAGAGCGCGTTCTACCCACCTCATGATCTCGACGTTGTTTTTAAGAACGCTCATTACCCGTAATGCCGCACTGTTCTATTAATTACGCTTATCGTGCGGATCGCCTATAACATTCACCACAGTAGTTAAATTTGTCTATGTCTGTTTCACATTTAAATCGAGTCCCCATGCGTCTGCTTTTTATTGGAGGCGGTATTGCACTGTATTTCGCCATTATCAGCTCCGTGGCGTTAGGACCAATGGATATCTCGCTCATCAATAGTATTCAAGCGCTTCTTCCAACCACGCTCCGAAGCGCTGATTTACCTGCTCATATCATCTTGGTAATTCAACAAATTCGTCTACCACGCACGCTATTAGCAATTGCGGTTGGAGCCATTCTGGCATTGTGTGGTGCGGTCATGCAGGGACTATTTCGTAATCCACTCGCGGATCCTGGGATTATTGGCGTTAGCGCTGGGGCCTCACTTGGGGCTGCAATTGCGATTGTTCTCTTTGGCTCACTCGCTCAAAGCTACCCGCAATTACTGCTGTTTGGTACCGTGCCTCTGTTTTCTTTCATTGGTGGTGCACTGACAACCGTGGTTGTGTATCGACTTGGTACAGGTGCGAACGGAACTTCAGTCACAATGATGCTATTAGCGGGTGTGGCCATTGGCGCGCTTGCAGGGTCAGGCCTTGGGCTTATGAACTATTACGCCGATGATCAAGCTCTGCGTGACCTGTCACTTTGGACAATGGGCTCACTAGCAGGTGCAAATTGGAGTGGACTGGTATTGGCGTTTGGTGCGTTAATCTCTCTGTTTATTGTGTTCTATCGTAAAGCTGAATCATTGAATGCGTTACTGCTCGGTGAAGCTGAAGCCAAACATATGGGCATCGAAGTTCAAAAGCTAAAACGACAACTGATTCTTCTCACGGCGGCAGGGGTTGGTGTAACGGTCGCCCTTTCGGGAATGATTGGGTTTGTTGGCCTAATCGTCCCCCATCTTGGACGAATGATGATTGGACCAAACCATAAATCACTGCTTCCTGTTTCTATGCTGATTGGCGCTCTTTTATTGCTGATTGCCGACATGATTGCGCGTACTGCGGTAGCCCCTCTCGATATGCCTGTAGGCATCATTACCGCCTTAATTGGCGCACCTTTCTTTATCTGGCTACTGATCAAACAAAAAGGGCGCATCTAATGTCTCAAGCAATTCAAAAGATATTTCTAGAAACGATTAATCAAAACGAGCTTCACTCGGCTGACGGACTATCTCACTTTAACGATCAAGCCGTAGGTCACGCCTTTATTCAATTGCATGATCTAAGCCTTACGCTTGGCAATAAAGTGATTTTGGATAAAGTAAGCACTCACATAAGCGCTGGCGAGCTAACGATCTTGCTAGGCCCAAACGGCACAGGTAAGAGTTCGTTGTTGAAAATGATCACTGGTGAATATCCAACGCAGGGTAACATTCGCTTCTTTGATAAAGCAGCAAATCAATGGGCCCCTAAACAACTTGCTAAGCATCTTGGTGTTTTGCCTCAATCAAGTAGCCTAAGCTTCAATTTCAGCGTTAAAGAGGTGGTAGAGCTAGGAGGTATTCCACTGGATGCAAATGCAGCGGCCATTGCTCAAATTGCCGAAAAAAATATGCAGCTGACCGACACCGCTCATCTTGGTGACCGCATGTACCCAAGCCTATCTGGTGGAGAAAAACAGAGAGTCCATCTCGCCCGTGTACTCACTCAACTAGCTCAAGCGAACCAACAAAAGATACTGCTGTTAGATGAGCCAACCTCGGCACTTGATCTCTCCCACCAGCATCAAACCTTAACGCTAGCCAAGCAATTAACAGGGGAAGGTGCAGCGGTGGTTATCGTCATGCACGATCTTAATCTTGCCGCCCAATACGCTGACCGAGTCATGATCTTGAACCAAGGAAATATAGTGGCGGATGGATCGCCTTGGCAGGTATTGACGGAGGATAATATTAAGCGAGTCTACAACTTCAATGTATCTGTTATGGCTCACCCTGAGCATGGCTACCCAGTCTTATTGAATTCACAACCCTAATGAAGTTAAAGCGGATCATCAACCACTAAGTTGAACTAGGAAAACGGTGCAGAGCGTTAAATCGATAAACAGCAGTCACTGTTTTCCCTTCGTTAGAATACACAAGGGAATCGCAAAGCTCCACAGCGAGCACAATGCCTCGACCATGGGTAAGGTTATTTCCTATATTCGAGTTCATACGACGGTAATCAAAGCCCTCACCATTGTGCTCAAGTGTCATGCTCAACATCTGTTCTTCTGGCTTGAAGTCGATATGCAACTTGACAAAAGCATCGTCACGTAATGACTTCAGCCTTTTTTCTCTCAACTGATAGAATTCAAAAAAGCCATCGGGATCTTCTTTTAATGAAGATTCCAGTTGCAGCAAACCATGCTCAATCGCATTTGCAAACAGCTCAGACAACACAGAGCAAACTAGGTCAAGGTGCTGTCCACCATTAAGGATTCCTGAAAGATACTGCCTTACTTCACTCAACACGCTGACAGATTTCAGTACATGAGCGGGGAAGCTCAGCGTTGTATCGATTGGAATATGACTATAATAGAAATCAACCGGTATGGTGTCGCTTTCATTGCTATTCATAATCGGGAAGGTCATCGAGAGTATTGAAAGATCATCGTCAGCCTTCATTTTTGAAAAGTCTTTAACAGCGTCATAAATTGTAGGAATGCGTGCTTTTCCATTCTCTAGCGCTTTTTCAAGTCGCTCTTGGCCAAATTGTTCACCCGCCTCATTCATCGCTTCCGTGATCCCATCGGTATAGCTGACAATTTGCTCACCTGGCTCCAATTTCATATGCACAATGTCGGTCTCAAACTCATGCGAATCAAGTACACCTAACGGCATGTGCTTCGACACTAAGCGGCGAAGGGTATTCCCGTCTTTGTCTAAGACATACGTATCGGGTAATCCCCCTCCCCACCATGAGACTTCAAGCCCATTTGCTCGAACCTCAAACACGCTAGCAGCGAGCATCATCCCCATAGGCAAAAACTTAGATAGTGAGTTGTTGATTTCATTAACAATTTCACCTAAAGACAGTCCCTTCGCTGCCATAGTAAAAAAGGCACGGGTTGCAGGAATAGCCGAAATTGCAGCAGGTAGCCCATGCCCAGTGGCATCAGCGACCATCACATACGCGCCCCCATGGGGACGATTGGCGACAACGATTAAATCACCATTGAATACGGTTGAGGGGGTCGAGATATAATCAATACCGGAAATATGGCTCACCTGAGAGCTCATCTCATCCATTAAATTGGTAAAGATTGACTCAGAGATAGAGTAGTCATATTGCACTTGTTCATGAAAAGTGCTCAGCTCATCTCGTTGCTGAACCATTTCTCGGTATATTTTGACAATTCGATAGTGCGCTTGAACTTTAGAAATGAGTACATTACGTTCAACGGGTTTGCCTATAAAGTCATCACCATGAGTCAGGCAGCGCTCATAAGAGCTATTATCGTCTAAAGCAGTTAGAAAGATGATGGCAATGTGGACATCAGGAAAGGCTTCACGAATTTCAATAGCCGTCGTAAACCCATCTTTTATTGGCATGATGACATCAAGTAAAATGACATCAGGCAGTTCGGGCATCTGCTGCATCGCTGTAACCACACCGTCACCTGTTTCAAAGGTCTCTATATCGGTGGCAATCTCAGACAGTATGCCTTGGCATAGCACCCTGTTCGTTAAGAGATCATCTACAATCAATAGTCGCACACATTCACTCCCTCAATTTTCCTACACGACTCGACTCAATCAATTTGAAATTTTTTGTCGAACCTTGAAATAAGCAGTATTTTTTTAACTTGTGGGAGAGTATTAGTAATGAGGACAGAACCATCGGGTTGACCTAAGTAGTTTTGCATGTTCAACAGCATCCCTAGCCCAGCACTGTCAATATAATCCACTTTACGGAGGTCAATAGTGAACTTGTACTCCTTCCTATCGCTATAGCTCTGTCTAAACTCTTGTACCAAGTTAAAACCAAACGCACCTTCGATCGCGATGGTTATTTTCTTCGAACTCGTGTCTACCTTTGTTTCAACTGTCATAAGCTTCCCTTAAAATAACTCCACTTCACCTTCTTCAATACTTGATTGACTCGCTGCCGGTGCTTTTCGATGCCTAGAGCGATCCAAAATTTCCGAGAGTTCTTGCTTAAGTGCGGCATCTTCTTCGTGTCTGTCTAACGCATTGATAACGTCCATCAGATATTCCATTGATTCTTTTGCGTAATCACCTTGCTGCATAACAATATCCGCAAACTGTAGCGCTCGAACACCATCACCAACATGGCCATGTAATTGATCGCCTAACATTCGTATTTTTTGAACTTCTTGCTCAATCTCAATGTTGACCTGATGAACACCTTTGAGCATGTCATCTACTTGCTCTTTGGATTCAATGGCCGATGTCATATCAATTGATGCCATTTCGCCTACGGTTGCATTTGCATCTTTGACTGTATTTTGAGCAATATTTATCTCTTTCTCTATCTCAGAGTTTAGCTCTTCCGCTTGTTTAGATAAGTTCCTAACTTCCTGTGCGACAACAGCAAAGCCTCGACCCGCTTCTCCAGCTCTTGCCGCCTCAATAGCCGCATTAAGTGCCAGTAAGTTGGTTTGTTCGGACAGGCCTCTAACCTGAGCAAGAAGCTTAAATACCGTACCGAGCTTGTCTGACATATCATGAATACTGTGAACCGCCGAAATGCTCTTCTCTGAAATACTCACCATGGTGTTGACGAAGTCAGATATGATCGTCTCAATTTTAGGCAGTACTGAGGTTAAATCATATTCACTGTCTTGGTTTGCGAGTAAACCGTCGACAAGCTGATTAGAAACAGTACTTTGCTCCTCACTCACTTTTTGTAGACTAAAAAAGCTGTTATTCAACGTTTCGACTGACTCTTCAATAATTTGGTGTTGCTTATCTAAAGGATCAGCAACCTTAGGAATACCATCTTTCAAAATGAGTTTTAACTCTTCAGCGATGCTGTGCTGCAATTCGCTCTCGTTACCAATAGGGTCTGTAACGGCTTCTTGTCCATCAGTCGTCAATACTAACCATGGGATAGCCGCTACAATGAGCATAATCCCCAAATGAAATAGGTTTTGCGAAAAGAACATCCAAGTGGCAAGGAGAGCAACTTGTAAAACGACAGCAATAATATTTTTGGACTTTTTGGAAAGTCTATTTTTGTTCATAAGCCTCTTCCTGACATACCAGTGAACCTGGAGTTTTCTATCTATACATACCTAGCTGTGAATCAAAATCTGACAACGAATTAATGCCGTTTGGTTATGGCTACAGTTTTTATTTATAAATATAGTTATACAGCTGCTTAGGTACCTGACTTAATGACACTAATTTTTTTACCGCTCCTATCTCATAGGCAACTTTTGGCATCCCCCATACAACCGACGATTTTTCATCTTGAGCTAGGGTAATAGCGCCTTTATTTTTCATATTCAGCATACCTTCTGCACCATCACTACCCATTCCCGTCAGCAATACTCCTATCGCTTTATCACCGACTACTTCAGCGACAGAGTGGTACATAACATCAACAGAGGGTTTATGGCGACTCATAGGAGGGCTATCATCTAACTGGCAAAACAAATGACTGCCGCGACGAAATACCGTGATATGTTTGTCTCCTGGCGCTACGTACGCACATCCATTTATCAGAGGTGCTTTTGACGCCGTTAACTCTTTAACCTCAACGTCACTTGCATCATCTAAACGCTTAGCAAAAGAGCGCGTAAACATGGCACTGATATGCTGAGTGATAATGATCGGTGGTAGCCCTGCAGGAAGAGCCGCCATTACATTTTTAACCGCCTCGGTTCCCCCTGTTGATGCTCCAATGGCAATCAATTCAATTTCGGTCTGTTTACTACATGGATCAATTTCTGGTGCAACCTCAGCGGTATTGGCCGTTTGTACATTTGCTTTCGCGGCCATTCGAATCTTTTTATTTATCTCTGTCTTATATTCAACAATTTCTCCCGTAGCTTCTACAGCGGGCTTAGGGAAATAATCTACCGCGCCAGTCTCTAGTGCTTCTAGTGTCGCTTCTGCGCCGTGCTGGGTTAACGTCGATATCATCACAACTGGCATTGGTCGAAGACGCATTAAGTTTCGTAAGAATTGAACGCCATTCATCTTTGGCATTTCGATATCAAGTGTTATGACATCTGGATTGAACTCTTTTATCATTTGTCGTGCTTCATACGGATCTTCTGCTGCAGCGATAACCTCTAGTTCATCATCTGAATTAATAATCTGAGAAAGCAACGCTCTAAATACAGGGGAATCATCGACTACTAGTACTTTGATTTTTCTCATTAAAATAGCTCCACGTCATCATCGTGATTTTTGTGACTCTCTTTGCCCAATTCTGTCGCGTATTTCTCTTCTTGGTGTTGCAGTTGATGAACTTCATTAAATGGAATTCGCTTCAGCCAAGCTTTTCCAGTAAACGGTTCAAAAATAACCTTTCTTGGCTCCATACCACCTAAATCATGTGCGTCTACTGTTAGTTGCTCTTGCTCAACATACCGATTAATGAACTCAATGTTTTTTTCACCGATCATAGAATAGCGGCCCAGCATTTGTGCACCACCAAACAGTTTTACTCGTAAGTTTGAACGATCTGAACCCATTGAAATCAAGGTATTGATGAGCATTTCCATGGCATGACTCCCATAACGTGAGGCGGTTGATACCACCTCAGTTGCGTGCCAGTGTCGAAGCTGCTCGCTGCTATCAAAAGGAAGTAGGAAATGGTTCATGCCGCCGATGTGCAATTCAGTATCCCAAATGCAGGCAGAGATACATGAACCAAGTCCCGTACAAATAATTTCATTTTCGTCAGTACAATAAAGCCCACCCGGCATCACTTTTATCATGTGACTTTGATGCCTCGGATGATAGAAGCGGCTAAAGTGCGCGTTTTCTGTATGCCGTTTTTGTACGTGAAATGCCATTATTCATGGGCCTCGTGGTGTTATCACTGATATCGTTGAACGTACACTTAATTGACAATACGTTCGCTGCCAAAACGACTTATTGTTTAACGTAAATGGTATGACCAAGATGGTGAAAAATATCACTGCATGGTCCGGCACTCTCCGAATGCCCGATAAACAATATTCCATTTGGTTTTAGTGCTTGATGAAATCGTTTTAACAAGGCGATTTGCGTCTCTCTGTCAAAATAAATCATCACATTACGGCAAGAGATAAGATCGTATTCTGGCATCTTAGGCCACTCATCAAACAAGTTGAGCTGATTGAAAATAATCTGCTGTTGCAACCCTTTCTTTATTTTGATCTTGCCTTTGTGCTGCCCTCTCCCTTTGACAAAGCAGGACTTCAAGTACTGTTCTGGAATAGTTTCAATGGCTTCTTCGTCGTAAATACCCGCCTTTGCATGGTCTAGCACCGAGGTATCAAGATCTGAAGCAAAAATATTCACAGTATCGAAAGCCTCAAAAGCGCCTGATATAAACAGTGACGAGACTATGCTGTAAGGCTCCTGCCCTGTAGAGCAACCTGCAGACCAAATATTGATACTGCTATTGCCTTGATGCTTCCACTGATCTAACGCTGTTCCTTCTAGGAATTCAAAGTGATGCATTTCACGAAAAAATTCCGTTTTGTTCGTTGTGAGAGAATTAATAAAATTAATTCTCTCAGCTTCAGAGTTTTCAATAATTTCCTTATAGTCAGTGAATCTGCGTACACCTTGAGCTCTCATTTGTCGGCTAAGGCGACCGTAAACCATGGTTCGCTTACGGTCTGATAAGAAAATACCCACGCTTTTATGCATATACCATTGTATATACTTGAAGTCTTTATCAGTAAGTTCAAACTCTTTATCTTCCGTAATACCCATAGTGGCTACGCCTTCAGCCTGAGTTAAAACTCTTCCCATTCGTCACTATCCTTACCCATATCAAAACGTGAATTAGAGTTCACAGCCTTATTAGAGCGTAGTTCACTAATGTTCGTTTTTGGAGCGGGTGATGGGGATACTTGTGCGACTTTTTTTGATTCAAGTGTTGCAATGTTGCTGTCTGTCGAGAAGAAGTTCATTAAGTTAAGTAGCACTTTCCCTTCGTCTTTCAGTGACTGGCTGGCCGCGGATGTCTCTTCAACCAGCGATGCATTTTGCTGTGTCATCTCATCCATAGTGGCGATGGCTCGGTTGATTTCATCAATACCCGTCGATTGCTCAACGCTTGAAGACGCTATTTGCGCAATGAGCTCCGTTACTTTGGCAACCGCATCAACAATCTCTTTCAGCGTGGCACCGGACTCGTCAACAAGTCGAGAGCCTTCGTCCACTTTCTCGACACTGTCATTGATTAACCCTTTGATCTCTTTTGCTGCAGCAGCACTTCGTTGAGCGAGGTTACGCACCTCACCGGCAACCACCGCAAAGCCTCGACCTTGTTCACCCGCTCTTGCTGCCTCTACTGCCGCGTTCAATGCCAGTAAGTTGGTTTGGAAGGCTATTTCATCAATAACTCCTATAATGTCAGCAATTTTCTTGCTTGCGTTATTAATGCCAGACATCGCCTCAACTGCTTGTCCTACAACATCACCACCTTTACCTGCTTTTGTCGCCGCATCATCGGCAAGCTCATTTGCTCCTTTCGCGTTATCAGCATTTTGTCTTACTGTTGCGGTCATCTCCTCCATGCTCGCCGCTGTTTCTTCTAAGTTGGCAGCTTGAGCTTCGACACGTTGGCTTAAATCATCGTTACCTTCTGCAATTTCGGAAGAGGCGGTTGCGACTCTGGCTGAGGAAGTGGTGATTTTCTCTGCCATGTTGCGTAAGTTTACTATCGAGGTATTCACCGCATCCGCTAGTCTGCCAAACTCACCGTTGTAATCTTGTGCCATGTTGTCTTTCAAATTACCATCCGCAACACCACTCATGATATCTATACACTCACCTAAAGGTTTAACCAGTGTATCGAGTAGGTTATTAACACCATCACCGAGTTCTTTCATAAAGCCGGAATAAACGGTGGTATCGATTCGTTCACCCAAATCACCCACAATGGCTTTTTGAATAAGAGCTTCGACTTGGCGCTGACCATCTTGCTGTTCAGTAATGTCTTCCCACTGCAACGCAGGACCAATGTATTCCCCTTCGCTGTCACGCATAGCAATACAGGTTAAGGTGAATTCTAATCCGCCAACCGCAATGTTTGAGGTAAAGGGCAGTGCGTCTGGATTACTTATAATGCTTCTTTGGTGTGCTGGATTTTTGTGGAAAATATCAATATTCGCGCCAACCAATTTGTTCGAATCAAAGGCCGGCAGAACGCTTCTCAATTCTGATTCTCGTGATTTAAGCAACGTCATCAATGAAGGGTTTATATCTCGAATAATCCCTTCTTTATCCGCCATCATGAGGTTGGTGGTCATCCCCTCCACTGCAGAAGCAAGGCGACCAATTTGCTGTTCTTTCGCTCTTTCTGCGGTGACATCGGCCCACTCCAAAGTATTCCCTATATACTCTCCACTTGCGTCTCTAATTGCGGCAACGTTTAGTTGAATCTTCACATCGGCTATTTGTATATCGGTAGAGTATGGAAGGTTATTCGGATCTCCTAGCAATTTACGTTGATGCGCAGGGTTTGCGTGGAATTCATCAATACAGCGTCCCATCAGCCACTCTTCTGATGCTGTGAAACCCGGCCACACCGTTCTTAGTTGGCTTTCAATTGTTTGGAATAGGTCAATGGTTGATGTGTTGGCGTAGGTGATTAGGAAATCACGATCAATCATTACCATCGGGGTCTGAGCCTGACCAATTGCAGCTTCCAAGCGAGCCACATCATTGTCTTTTTTATACTGCTCGGTGACATCATCCCACTCTAGAGTGTTACCTACATAATTGCCTTCGGTATCTTTCATCGCGGATACGTCTAACTTAATTTTCACCCCCTTCACATCAATAACAGTACTGTAAGGTAAGTTATTAGGGTCACCTAATAGTTGACGTTGATGTGCAGGGTTGGCATGGAAGCCATCAATGCAGTAACCAATCAAATGGTCTTCTGTCGCTTCAAAATTGGACCACACTGTTTTGAATAGCGCTTCGTGCGTTTTTAACAGGGCGATAGTTTTCTCATTGGCGTAGGTGATGTTCAAATCACGATCGACCATCATGATTGCGGTCTGTGACTGATCAATGGATGCTTGCAGGCGAGCTACCGCGTTGTCTTTGTTAAATTGCTCAGTGACGTCATCCCATTCGAGGGTGTTACCCACGTAGTTTCCTTCCGCATCAATCATAGCGGCTACATTGAGTTCAATCTTCACACCCTTCACATCAATAACCGTGTTGTAAGGTAAGTTACTTGGGTCAGACAGTAGTTGACGCTGGTGTGCAGGGTTGGCATGGAAACCATCAATACAGTAGCCAATCAGATGCTCTTCCGTTGCTTTAAAATTCGACCATACTGATTGGAACAAAGTTTCGTGCGTTTTTAACAAAGCCAACGTTTTTGAGTTGGCATAAGTGATCTTAAAGTCTCGGTCGACCATCATGATCGCGGTTTGTGATTGATCCACTGACGCTTGCAAACGGGCTACGGCATTGTCTTTTGCTTGTTGAACAGTCACGTCCTGCCATTCGAGCGTGTTGCCCGTATAGTTGCCATTCTCATCAATAATCGCACCGACATTCAATTCAATTTTTACACCTTGGATATCGATAACGCTTTTATGTGGAAGGTTAGCTGCGCTAGACAAAAGCTGACGTTGGTGAGCAGGATTAGAATGGAAACCATCAATACAGAACCCCATCAACTGATCTTCTTCGGCAATAAAACCGGGCCACTGCGATTGAAAGAGTGCCTCATGGTGCTTAAGTAACTTCATAGACTGTTGATTGACGTAGGTAATCTTGAAGTCACGATCAATCATCATTAATGCCGTTTGGGCACCATTTAAAGCGGCCATTAGCTGAGAGTGAGACAAGCTACTGTTCGATGCTTCATCCATTAGAGTATCATTCGCCTGCGCCACAAACTGTGTGGCAGTGTCCTTCTTACTATTCCAAAAAGCCATGTGTAACCCCTTAAGCTGTCTCTTCTTCAACTGACGTATTATTTAGCTCTTCTATATCAAACAGAGCCTCTAATTTGATAAGTATTAGGTGACCGCTATCGACTGAAGCAATCCCTTTTATATATGTTTGATCAACCGTTACTGATACATGTGGTGCTGGTTTGATTTGATCTTCAGATAGGTCATACACTTCGGACACGGCATCAACAATCACCCCGAGAGGATGGTTATTCGCATCATTAAGAACTATCACAACGGTGGTGGCGCATATTTCAGCTGGCGATAAATTAAAACGCATTCGAAGATCAACAATAGGTACATACTCGCCTCGAATATCCAGCAACCCGTGAAGGTAATCTGGAGAATTAGGCACTTCACGTACTGGGTTCCATCCCCTTACTTCTCTAACATCGAGTATTGGAACACCATATTCTTCATTAGCTAATACAAAACTAAGGAACTCTTGTTTCGCCATGGTTATTCTGCCTTTAATATTTCGCCAATATTCAGTAATGCTTCTGTATCCAGAAGAGACATCACTTCATCACCAACATTTAGGACACCATGCATGTATGACGTCACCACAGAGTCACCTTGGGCAGGATAAAGCTCGCTTTCTCCCTGGCTTACCACATCACTTACAGCATCGACCACTAACCCCATCAATCGATCGCTTTCTCCAGCAGTACTGCGCAAGACCAGCACCACCGTTGTTGGTAGGTACTGACAATCACCCAGCACAAACCTTGCTCTCAAATCAATGACCGGTACTATCATTCCGCGAAGGTTAATCACCCCCTTCACAAAATAGGGCGCACGTGGAATAGGCGTTGGAGACTCCCAAACCCGAATTTCTTCAACATCATTAATCGCCACCCCATACAGTTCACTGGATAGCCTAAAACTAAGAAAGTCTGCACTTTCGTTATTTTCTTCATATCGCATGCCCTGACCATGAAGAGGGCCCCCATTACTTTCCGATGATTCCACGCTCAGACTTGTATCCATATAGCCCCCTAGGCTGCGATGCCTTTATTGCTGCTATTACCCGTTTTGGTGAGATAACTGGTGATTAGCCCTTGGATATCGAGTATCAGGGAAACAGAACCATCACCTAAAATGGTCGCCCCTGAAATCCCAGGCACCTTACTGTAGTTCGACTCAAGGCTCTTAATGACAACTTGTTGCTGGTCGAGCAGCTCATCTAAAACAAGACCAACACGACTCCCAGCAGCTTCAACAAAACACAAAATCCTATCGTTTAGCTGGCCGCTCTCTCCCATTTCTAGCTCATCTTGCAGGCGTAATATTGGAATATTCTCTTCACGTAATCGATAGAGTTCGACACCACCTGATGCATGCTTAATACAGTCATGATCAATTTGGATAGATTCAATAATGGTCAGTAGCGGAATGATGTAGACTTCGTTGCCAACTTTAACTAATTGGCCGTCAAGAATGGCAAGAGTAAGGGGTAAGTTGATAACGAAGTGGCTGCCTGTACCGAGGGTTGAGTCGACTTCAATGTGACCACCCAATTCTTCAATGTTTCGTTTAACAACATCCATACCAACGCCACGTCCTGAAATATCAGACACTTCATCAGCGGTAGAGAAGCCTGGAGCAAAAATCAGATTAAGGACTTGTTTGTCTGTCATTTCTTCTCGACGTGAGTCTGGGGCTAACACGCCTTTCTCGATCGCTTTTTTCCAGAGAACATCGCAATCGATACCTGCGCCATCATCTTTAATTTCAATGACGATCGCACCGCCTTGATGGTAAGCATTTAAAGAGATGATTCCCTCTTCTGGTTTGCCTTTTTCTCGGCGTACTTCTGGCACTTCAATGCCGTGGTCAATTCCATTTCTGACAAGGTGAACCAGTGGATCTACGATGCGTTCCAAGACGGTTTTATCGAGTTCGGTATTTTCACCCGTGATTTGCAAATCCACCTGTTTTTCCAATCTTCCACATAAGTCTCGAACTAATCTAGGGAAACGACTAAAAGCAAAGCTCATAGGTAACATACGAATATTAAGAACGTTTTCTTGTAGGTCCCTACTATTTTGCAGAAGCTGATCTAGCCCTTCTTTCAATTTCCCGAGTTTATCGATAGAAAAATCGTTACCTATTTCGTTTAGCATAGATTGAGTGATGACAAGCTCGCCCACTAAGTTGATTAGCCCGTCGACTTTGTCGATATCTACTCTAATTGAGCTTACACTTGAATCGGTCTTACTCGCTTTGTTTGCAGCTGACGTTTTATTTTCTGCTGAGGTTTTGTCTTTTTCGTTGACGGAATTATTCGATACGGACTTACTGGCTACTACTGAATCATCTAGAGCCTCAGATGTTGCTGTTGAAGGAGTGTCATCAACCTCGTCGGACGGCTGTGGACTGTTATATGTGGCATCATCGCTCCCGTAATTAGGTTCAATAGTGAGGTCACATTCATCCTCTACCCACTCAAACACTTCTTCAATGTCGCTGAGTGGAACATTACCATCAACCGTTATGTTCCAATCTAAGTAAGACAGTTCTTCTTCAATTTCAGCGAGCTCTGGTAGGCTATCTAAACAAGCATTAACACTTCCCTGCTCGTTTGATTCCATGAGTTCTCTAATAATTCGAAGCGGATCATTCCCGCTAAAGAACATCTCTTTATTTGGTTTAAAGTGAATAGACCAAGTAAGTGGGGTTCGATTATTTTCTTCCTCTGAAACTTGAGGTTGCTCACTCTGGGTGGATTCTGAATATTTAACGGTTGCTGGCGCAGGAGCGCCTTCTTGGTCATCATCGAGGAGATTTTCAATCAGCGTGTTAACGGAGGATTTGAGCTCTTCATCAACGACTTCATCACTTTCATGCCCTTCCAGCATGTTCCGAATGACATCACCACCTTTCAGTAAAACATCGATACTTTTCTTGGTCAGCTCTTTCTCATCATTTCTAACAAGGTCAAGATAGGCTTCAATGGCGTGCGTAAATTCACTAATATCAAACAGGTTAAACGTTGCTGCGCCACCCTTGATTGAGTGAGCAGCACGGAAGATAGTATTAATGGTCTCTTTTTCAAGGCTTGAGACATCAATATTAAGTAGTTCGTTTTCTAATACTTCGAGATTTTCACGACATTCCTCGTAAAACATCTTTCGAAGTTGGTCCATATCTAAAGCCATACCTAATCCCTGCGAGTTGACGCTATTATTTTTATTTAACTTTCGCTAGATGACACGTTTCAAAGTTTTGAGTAAGGTTTCTGGGTTAAATGGCTTAACTAGCCAACCAGTAGCTCCGGCAGATTTACCCTCTTGTTTTTTCTCGGTACTCGTCTCTGTCGTTAACATCAAGATAGGAATGAATTTATACTGGGGTTTACCTCTGATCGCTCTTACTAACTCAAAGCCCCCCATAATTGGCATGTTGACATCGGATATGACGACATCAAATTTTGTTTGCTGAGCCTTTTTCAGAGCGTCACTGCCATCATTAGCGGTTTCTACTTCGTATCCTGCGTCTTTTAAGGTGTGGCTCACCATTTGACGAATAGAAATAGAATCATCCACAGCTAAAATTTTTGTCATATTACTCACCTTCAACCATTCCTTCGTTATCGAAAACTTTCGTCAAACCAAGTGTCTGTAGTGCCTCTGTCAATACAGGTGACATTTCACTGAGTTCAACCACCACATTCATTTGCCTTGCACTGATCATCAGTGACACCAACAATTGAATCCCCGCAGTATCAACTCGCGAGACTTGTGACGCATCAATACGTAAAGATGATTGTTTAAGCCATTCCTCATATTGGACTTTTGCATCCATTACTGTGGAGATTTCTAGCGATTCGCCCAACAAACAGTCCATGTGATTTTCCTGTAATCTATTGTTATTAGTGCTAACTGGTGTTGTTTCATTACGTAGTGACGTTATTTTTGAGTTTAGGAAGGATTAGCTAATACGCAAACAAAGAAACACTCTTAGTAGGGATTAGTGATAGGAAGGCAGTGTTAGTAGAAGCTTATTTCATCAAGTATATTAGTAACTTAAAACCTAAAAAGCTCCCATAAAAATATCCTACAAACTAGGATTAATTTGTAGAATATCGCTCTTAAGTTCATATTATCAGGCGTTATTTTTTTGATTTACATTGTAAATACGCTAGTACCTAAAGTACGTATTAAGGTTTACAGTGTAAATTATAAAATCAACACATTAAGTGGCCTCTTTACACTGTAAATTGGCCTGCAATTCTTCCATATCTTTCATCAAACGAGATTCGGTTTGCTTGCGTCCTGTTGAGTCAATTAGGCATGAACACTCAGCCCAGCTCTTTTGTTGAAGCACTTTTGCAATCAATAACTCGGAAACAGGTGACTTTCGAAAACCTTCAGCATTATCGTTTTCTTGCCGGTCATTCATCAACGAACAAAGAACCAAGCGACGAATGATAAATGCAACACTATCAAAACTCGCGCCACCTATTTGGTACTGCTGCAGCAAGACGCTATCTTGGTCAGATAAAGATTCGACATCAGCTTTCGTTCCTTCAAGGAGAATTCTAAGTACATCAATCTCTACCTCTAACTGGGGATCGGTCATTCGATAATGTAAGTTATCAAAGAACAATTTTTTTGCCCTTTCAAGCCAATTAGCCGTTTTCTCATTAATCATAATGACAGAGTAACACCCACTCGCCTTATCTCTCTGACTGCCTAGCTTAATAGCAACAAACTGATTTTTTCGCCAAAAACGAAGTAGATCACTAGTCGCACCAAAACTGGTCGATAGATAATATTTCGAGTTCAATATCTGTAGTTGGTCCAACATAACCGAGCCTACGTTGGATCCTTGCAGATTAGGGTGAACCGCTATTCGCATGATTCTGAGCCCTGACTCTTTAGCGGCTTCCGAAATACCTAGGTGATTAGCAATGGTGACAGAAACTAGTTGACCACTAGGTCTTCGCTTTCCTTGCTGAGCAAGAGAGGTAAGTTCCTCACTCAGCCCTCCTTCTTCAACGGTGAGTAAGCAACCGACGCAATCACCTTTCCAACGAGTCACATATATACTCGTATTAATGTCGTGTAAGAGGTGAAAGAGATCATTTGGCGAAGTCTGATAATGAGCACTCACCAGAAGGGAAAAACATTGCGTAAACAGCTCTAAATCCGCAACTAATGCAGATTTATCAAGTTTCTCTAGCGTCAGTGAATCACTATTAAAATGTTCAATGCTCTTCACCTCAGCCAATTCTGCATCCAATAAGAATGATTGATTGTGCCACGCTTCTAGTGGATCGTTTTCCGTCCATCGAATAGGTTTGTAGATGTGCACGGAGCGACTACTCGGTCTTTGTTCTTTTAACCAAGGAAGAAACTTAAGACTAAACCCTCTTCCTGAACCTTCATAGCCATGAATCGTGCTGGAAAATACCAATCGGTGATAGTGCTCCACAAGTTCTTTTAGCATAGGGACAGGAATGGCGGCTGACTCATCGACCATGAGAAAGTCACACTCTATATTGCTCCTAATTAATTCATCAGGAGCAACATAACGAAGTGTAGAGGTATGATTAGTGCCTTTAAACGTAAGCGAACTGTTTGTCTCAAGTGCGGTAGATAACGATTCTGTGGCGTGTTTGAAAAGAGGGGAAACTGTCGCGATGGTAGGAGCCGTAATAATTATGTTGATCGCACGCTTTTTCATTAATTCCGCACATGCTAGACCTAATGCTGATGTCTTACCACGGCCACGATCGGCAGTTACTACCAATGGACGCTTCCGATGCCCTTCTACGACACGAACAACCTTATCAATGACTTGTACCTGCTCACTAAAACACGACGCTTGTTGCTGATTGTCTTTTGGCGGTAATGAAGGAAGTGATTCGCCTTGGCCGATATTTATCAGACGGTTCAAACTCTGCTCTAACCATAGTTCATCCAACTCTAGGGCTTCATTTTTTTCATCTTGACTCACTTCCTTAGTTTGAATAATCAAAATGCCACCGCCAACTAGAGTGCCAATTGCTGCACTAAAGCTGTTCGCATCAAAACCATCGCTGAAATCGCATATCAAAACCTGGCACTCTTGACCGAGCCATTGCTTACCTTTTTTAAACGGAAGATGTTTAACGTCGAAGTTTGCTATCCCTCCAAGTTGGAATATGGTTTTGCTATTATGTGCTTCAACAAGTTCCTCGATCGCCTGTTTTTGCCACCCTTCACTCCCTCTCAGAACAACACCGAATCGAGCATGGTTAAACCTTGCAATAGTAAATAGTTGAGAAAGAAAAGTCGTAGTCGCGGACATAGAAAGAGTTTAGGCTGAAAGTGATGTCGTCATATTATCACAGCGTATAAAAAAAGCCGCGATTCGCGGCTTTGTTTAATAATGTGGGCTACCCCAGCTTTTTCTCAATAAAAGAGAGAATCTCATTCATGGTGTCATCATCCACTTTTTTCAGATTCAATGCGAGATTAGCGCCTTTACGACTGTAGGTTGCGCGACCTTTGATAAGGTCAATCTTGTTATTCACGACTTTCTTAGGAGGTGAAAGCTCAACAATCCAGTTTTCAATGGTTTCAGAAACCTCTTTCGTTAATCTCGCCACACCCTGTACGTTACTGCGCTGCCAAACATAACCATCACTCGATTGACACTTTTTTAAAAGTTCAGACTGATGATCCTTTGATAGTTCGTAATATTGCTTATGCAGCTTAACAATGGTTGGGCGACCTAGGTCCCCTACATTTGGATACGCTTGAAGTAATACAAGTGGTAATGTTGCTGCTTTTAATGCTCCACTAACTAGCGCCTCGCTGCACTGGAACATGCGAGCTAGCGCTTTTTGGTCTTCTGCTTCACCACTTTCTAGCTTGGCTTGCATCTCTTTACCTTTCTCGTAAAGAGACAGTGGCTTATGAGCATTTGCTACATCAGAAAGAAATTTAGCGTGTTGCGAATTGATGTCTTGAGCAACGTAAATCAGGAACTCTTTGCCCGCTAAGATACAAGACATACGACGGCGGCTACCATCTAAGACTTCAATTTTGCCATCTTTACCTTCACGACCAACCGCAGGATACTGCTGTCCGCGCTCTTTTAACGTTGTTAGTACGTCAGATAAAGCATGCTCATTTAAGAATGATTGCTCACGCGCGTTGTCTGCAAATACCGTTGTTCGTTTCTCGACTTCATCTGCCGGTATACGAACCAATTCAAATGAAACAAGCTCTTCACCCGCCACCGCTAACTCAATCACTTGAGCCTGCTCCTTCGCTGCAGTTTGTGCTTCTTGCGGTGTTGTTGCTCTGCGTTTATTTGCTTTGCCAAATAATTTCGCATTTAAGTCAGACGTCTTAATAGCCATTTTTTATTACCCCTGATTTAGTGAAGACCAATTACTGTGTAGAACACGCTCTAACTCCAATGCGCCTTTTTGAACCGCATCCTGAGCTGTCGCTAAGGTTTTCTTACCACCTTCAAAGTCCCCTACTGTTAGATCAAATACAGTGCTGTATGTATCTGCACATGTTTCGAATGCACGACTTCTTGGTATTGTTGCCATGGTCACTTGATCACCAAGCAAGTAGTTCATCTCAGTTAATACTGATACTTGTTTTTTGTTATCGTCTTCAAACATAGTTGGCATCAGTCGAACAAATTCAAGCCCTTTCCAATCATCAGGGAACATCTCGTATACAGTTGGTAAGTGTTGGAAGAAGTTCACCGTTGAAGCCCAGTCAAGACGTTTCGCCGCACATGGTATTAATAAAGCATTCGATGCATACATTGCATTCCAAACCAATGGATCAACGTGTGGGCCAGTATCAATCATGATGATATCGAAATCATCAGCAATCTTATCAATTAGCTTCTCTTTGAGTAACTTAACGATATCGAGCGATTGGTTTTTCGATAGATGCTGCCATGCTTCGGCGTTGAACATAGCGTCTTCAGGAAACGCTGATACCGTTTTTAGGTTCGGATATTGCGTTGGCATCATGACATTTTTGTGCAGAAACTCTTTATCAACTTCAACATCATCCGGAACATTATCCAGCATAATATCAACCGCTGAATAGATGTTTTCATGCTCAGAAATGCTAATTTGTGGATTTAAGAATAGACGTAAAGAGCCTTGAGGATCCAAATCAATAAGGCAAATTCGGTATCTTTTATCCAGGTTCAGCGCTAGACATGCAGCCAAGTGAACCGCAGTCATTGATTTTCCAGTACCACCCTTTTGGTTCTGAACATTGATGATCCACGGCTTGTTCTCACCATTTTTTTTACGTTGATGGAATTTAGCAACGCCTGCTGCATCCATCAACATGTGAGCTTCTTGCAATGAAATCGAGTAATGATTAGCGTTATTTTTGGTGAACTGGTGCCCTGCAGATTCTAATTTGTTTATCGCTTCATCAAGCTTTCTTCGTGTTAAACCAGAGCGAGTTTCCATTAAGGCCTTCGACATTGCCGGAAAATGTTCTTCACTTCTTTCTTCTAACACTATCTCAATACGGTCAGCTTGTACTTGCTGAGTTTGTTCAGCGAGCTGGTAGAGATTTTCTATGGTTTGTTCTCTTTTCATTGCTAAATTCCGTTATCAGTTATCTAATTACCGAGTGTACAGCATTGCATGGAAAACTCAAGTAAAAGGTGAACATTCACTTAAACATAACAATCACATTAATAAGAACACTATTGATGTAATTATTGATATTATCCATTTTTGTTTAAAAAAGAGGCGTTTTTTATGTATAACTTGATAGGTAAACTTCCTAACTTTTAAAGTGTTACCACGTCACCAATTTACAATGTAAAATTAATATTTTGTTACTTATCTTCACTAACGTAATTTTATTCAACGTAATTTTTTCTCGGAACGATTATAAACATTGCTTGAATTACGGTCAGTGTCATTTCAATTATGCGAGTGAGTCGGATATTCTGAATTACATGTCAGCAATCGCGCTCTAAGCGGGTTGCACTTAATCGAACAGCTAACAATCTGACAAAGGAGCGTTCCGGAAGAATGATCAAGATGTTAGCCGTGATCATTCTTCCGACTCAAAAAGTCCTTTACGGAAAGATGATCAAGATAAATTGATGTCTTCATAAGGGAAAGCTTTGATCGAAAAGAACGATCAATAAACGGAACGATGATCAAGTAGGTTAGCTTCTCGGAAGCATGTAAATATGTGGCTATTTTACGGAGGAATGTAGATGGAGTAACGGCTAAAGCCCAATTGTGGCCTGTATTTAGAAAATACGCATGATTAACACCGAACAATTTATTATTTCTAATTTCTCATGATCATGCTTTCGAATTAAGCTGTAGCGTACTGTAGAAGGGTAGGTTTGCGAGTAATGTGTCGTTGAACTAAGCCAAGTACAAATAATCACCAAATATAGAACCAAAATGGTCTTTCTTGATCATGCTTCCTAGGTAATTACCGCTCTTTTTATTCTGGTTTGAGTTATTAAAGAAAAGATTCAGTGACGATTGCCATTCTGCTTGTGGATAAGATGTTGAAACTTGATGATCATGCTTTCTAGGTTACGTTGATCATCTGTCCTTAATTGTATTGATCATGCTTTAGCGATAGATTGATCATGCTTTCATAGTTTGTATGATCATCGTTTCGCTATTGTTATGATCATGCTTTCAGCGCTGTTTTTTTTATTTCCTTTTAATACAGCAAGTTAAAAGCAAAACTCTCCCCGGATCATTAGATCATATAATCAATATAGATCATATTAATCAAAGAGATCAGTTATTTAAAAGCAGTAAATTTTTCTTTATTTATGATCTTTTTTTCTTTATTCTTTTGGAACTATAGCAATATTACGGTCAATGTGATCCGGATCTAATAATGAGTTCAGAAGAAAAACTACTGATTAAGGCGCCTCGCAACCACAAGGGCGGACACCTTTTTGAAGTTTCAGAAACAGCGGTAAGCTGGGTAGAACAATACCAACATTTTAAAGGTGTAACGAAAAGCATTGTAGAACTTCTGAACCTAATTTCATTGCAAGGGTTCCGCAGTAAAGATGGTTTTGTTTCAACAACAGAGCTGATTGAAGCGACAGATGGCCAGATAACTCGAGCGGCGATACAGCAAAGACTTCGCGCCGCCGTTAATATTGGATTATTTAAACAAATCCCAGTTCGCTTTGAAGAAGGCCTTGCTGGTAAAACCATGCTTCACCAATTTGTGAATCCTAATTTATTGATCTCTGTTTTAGGTTCCACCAGCTTAGTCACTGAGTCAGTTAAGCAAAATGAAAAACAAAAACGTTCTAAAGCATTAGCGCAAACTCAGGTAAACAAACGATTACTTAATGAGCATGGATTAAACATTCCCCCTTCAATGAAAGATGAAGCAGATCAATTTATCGTTTCACCGACGAATTGGGCAGGGATCATTGATCAAGCTTTAGCACCACCCAGAACCCGAAAAAACTACCAAAAATCAATGGTTTCCATCTCAGGAACTCGAGCTGTTATTGAAACAAGATCATCTAAAAATATTATGACCGTCGATGATCTCATGACTCTGTTCGCGCTATTCACACTGACAGTCCAATATCATGATCATCATCGTGAAGATTATCAATTGGAAGCTGAGCAAGCGCCGAATAAAACGCCGCTCTACATAACCGACATACTCTCACTACGCGGTAAGAAAGACAGTGGCCCTGCACGTGACTCCATCCGTGACAGCATCGATAGAATTGAGTTTACCGATTTCCAATTGCATGAGCTTACGGGCAGATGGCTTAGTGAGAACATGCCAGAAGGCTTTAAGAGCGATCGTTTTCGATTTTTGGCCCGTACTATCACTGCATCTGAAGAAGCCCCTACAGAGAACGCTGACGGCGAAATACGCATTAAGCCTAATTTATACATTCTGGTCTGGGAGCCATCGTTCTACGAAGAGCTGATGACCCGTGATTATTTCTTCCTATTTCCGCCTGAAATTCTAAAACAGCACACGCTCGTCTTCCAGCTCTACTCCTATTTCCGTACTCGCATGTCTAGACGACACACGGATGTCATGCTGTTAACAGAGCTAAATCAAAAGCTTGCTCGTAATATTGATTGGCGACGATTTTCTATGGATCTGATCAGGGAGTTGAAAAAGCTGTCTGAAGGAAAAGGGGATGATGATCTTTTTGTCGTGAACCTCTGGGGTTATCACCTGACGATCACATCAATGATCGAGAAAGGAAAGATCACCGATTATGAGGTTGATATTAAATGTGATGCCGAAGAAGTCTTACGCTACTCACGAGCTAGAACGACCAATGCTGGTAAGCGGAATATGGCGCCAACCCTACCGAACCCACTCAGAAATGAGATGGTATCTAAGCAAAAACTGGAAGAGCTATCAGAGATCATCGATGGGGAGTTTGAACCGATTCAGCGCAAAGCCCCTTCGCCACGAGGCCGTTTAGGGCGTCGAGTGAAGCTGAGAAAACACCTCGTTGAGATCAACGCAGATGAAATCACGATAACGCTCTCTAAATATACCTCTGGTGAGGCTCTAGAACGCAGTATAACGGCTTTAGCTGCTATGACTGGGCATTCCCACTCTTCAATTGAAGAAGAGTGTACAGAGCTTCTAGATAAGCTTGACTGGCTTCGCGTCGGTGATACGCCACTGCCTTATGAAACGTTAAGTAAGCTTGTCGAGCTGTACAATCAACAACGTGAGAACAAACACCTTTCAATTGAAAGACTTATTTCTGGCCTCGCGGTGAGACGTAAAGTGTGTAAGCAGGTCTTTGAAGGGCACTTAGATGAAACGGTATTTCGAGCGTTAGATGAGGTTGCGGTATAGCACTAATCGACATCGGTGACTTGCATTCTGTTACGCTTAGTCATTGTTCGAAACGCTTTACGATAGTGGGCGGTAATTTAGACAATATTAAGACACTGGGCTGACAATGCACTGACATTGGTGTCTATTCCGACGACTATTATTTATCTCGAATAGACAACCTTTTGTCCCTTCTAATTGAATTAATAGATTGGCTCATATTGTTACATTCATTCTGAATTGTTTTGCGAGTTCTTAAGGACTCGCATTTTTTTTGCTTAAAATTCAATGATCTTAATTAGAATACGAAAGCATGATCAAGGTAATTCCATGATCATGCTTTCAGTCATTAAAGTAAAATAGTGGTGATCAAAGGTTATTGACCGCTGGTATGATCAATGGAAAACCTGAACACGTTGGTCTCCATGATCATCGTTCCGCAAGTTGTCATGATCGTTCGCGGCCATAAAGTGAATGTGAGCTTCGATCAGCTCCTGTGATTGCTGCAACCACTTGTCTTGGCTGTGCTGATTACAAAACTCCAGTAATAATACGACTAAGTGTTGTATTCGCTTCATCGACCAATCTTTAAGTTCAAATTCTGACATTGGGTTACACGCTACCTTTTGAAGCTTACTGTAGGCTAGTTGCAGGTATTGAAAGGCTTTATCTGACGCATCAAAACGATTTTTTTCAAACACCCGCAAACAAGCGTCTAACCAACAAGCGATGGCTTTACTTTGCATATCAGTGATAGTTGGGCCCCACACTTGATTTGGTGCCGCAATGATCAATGGCTCAAGTAATTCTACTTGATCATGCTTCCGGCTTTGGTACCAAGACTCCATTTGTATTACCCAACTATCGAGTTCATTCATGCTGCACTGTCCCATTGTTTTACAAAGTGGTTGTGACCAACTTGCTCTGTTTCAGTCTGAATCGTACTGCAACGTTGGCGGATTAGATCGGCATCATTAGAGTAGTTTGGTTCACTTTGAACTAATTTACCAAATGGCAGATCAGGATCAGGTACTGCTGAGATCAAAAGCTTGGTGTAAGGGTGTTGAGGGTTGCTGAGGATCGATTGAGTATCGCCCCATTCAACGATCTGCCCTTTGTACATGACCGCGGTTTCTTCAGCGATGTAGTGCGCTGTGGCAAGATCGTGAGTGATGTATAGAAATCCGATGCCCAGGTCTTTTTTCATTCTCTGCATAAGATTAAGTACTCCAAGACGGATGGATACATCCAGCATGGACGTGGGCTCGTCAGCCAAAATGACCTGTGCGCCAACGGCAAGGGCCCGAGCAAGATTCACGCGTTGTCGCTGTCCACCACTTAACTCATGTGGGAACTTCTTTAACGTATCGGGTGCAAGCTCAACCATATTCAGCAGTTCCGCAAGGCGTTTAGGCAACTCACTGGCATGCTTAATCTGTTTATGAATTTTAAGTGGTCGCGTTAAATGATGCTCGATGGTGTGTGTTGGGTTTAATGAACCAAACGGGTCTTGAAAAACCATTTGTACTTTACCGCGATACTCTAAAATCTCTTTGCGTGAAGTGATCTCATTAATGTTACGCCCATTGAAGAGAATTTCCCCTTCTGTTGCAGGGTAAACCTTTGTCATTAAGCGAGCACAGGTACTCTTTCCACAACCTGATTCACCCACGAGCGCAAGCGTTTTGCCCGCGTGTATATCAAAACTGATGCCTTGCAGCGCACGAAAGTTCTCTGGTTTGCCAAACCCACCACCAACGGTAAAGTCTTTAATCACATTGTTCACTTGTAGAATTGGGCTGCTCATAGTGATGATCCTTGTTGTAGATGTGGTGTCGCTGATGCTGCTAGATGTGACGAGACTTCCTCGGAGGCTGTTAGAGAAGCTTTAGAAGAGCCTTCATGTATGTTGGGGAAAGATGCCCATAACTTCTTGGTGTAAGCGTGTTGAGGGTCATTACGGATAGCATTAGAGGTGTTCACCTCAACAATTTCACCATTTCGCATGATCGCAATGCGGTGGCACAGCTGACTCATCAAAGCCAAATCGTGGGTGATAAATAGGATTGAGAAACCAAACTCTTCGCGAAGCTGGTAGATTTGCTGCAATATTTCTCGTTGGACAACCACATCAAGCGCGGTTGTCGGTTCATCCATGATGATGAGTTTGGGGCTGAGTGATAATGCGATGGCAATGACAAGGCGTTGTCGCATGCCACCACTAAATTGGTGAGGGTATTCACTTAATCGTTCACGTGGAATATTCACCAAATCAAGCAGCTTTTCTGCTCTATCTTGGGCTTGCTCATCGCTCATGCCTTCATGGTGGCGTAGAACGTCGCAAAATTGTTCTTTGATGGTTAATACCGGGTTGAGTGAGTTCATGGCACTTTGGAATACCATGGCGATCTCACTCCAGCGAAGTGCATTGAGTTCGTTGTCAGGCAATTTTAATAGGTTTAGCCCTTTAAACATAATCGAACCACCAGAGATGAAAGCGGGCGGCTTGTGTAAGCGATTTAGTGCAAATGCGATGGTACTTTTACCGCATCCTGATTCACCCGCGAGCCCAAATATTTCCCCTTTCCCGATATCGAAACTGACGGATTTGACGGCGTTGAAGTCACCGTTATCCGTGATGTAATCCACACAAAGCTCACGAACACTCACGATTGGATCTGGGTGAAACGCGTCATTTAGCAGAGCATTATCCATAATAAGTCCATATGTTAATTTAAGTAATGATAACTATTATCATTAACATTTAAGGCGTAAGGAAGTGCTCAAAGGGCGTAAAATAGTGAAGTGGCTCGAAGAAATACAAAGCCTATCACGCTTGATTTCGGTTGGATTGCGTTTTTCTAACTGGAAAGTCAGGAGTGAAGGAAGGGAAAAGTGGGAGCCAGATCAAGTCAGGTTTGAAAAGGGTAATTCCTTAAAAGTACGACTACAATGATAAGGGTGCAAAGGTTAAATGAGCGAAATATTAATTAGATTTCAGATTCATTATCTTTATCACATTCTGGGTCTAAAATTCTTAACAAGCTGAATTCCGTTTGCTACAGATTACGTGTCCAAACATGGTTTTTTCGGAGGTAATATGTCCATCAATTCTATCGACCATGATGATATGACCAACATTGCAAATAAGTGGGATCTCGAGGACGAAGAGGTCAATACACAACAGCCGGTTAGAAAAGTTAAATCTGCCGAAGCTCGCCGTCGCATTGAAGCATTACGAGAGATTCGAGAGAGTGGGTTAACCATTGAAGAGGCGCGAGAGTTAGGCATTTTGCACTAACCGTGTTTTCTACTAGCTAAATTGCAATTCACAGCAAGGGTGGCTTTTATGTCACCCTTATTATTTTGTAAGATAAATTGATCTGAATCGGGACAAAAGCCCCACTCATCCTTTTCCCTGTGTTATATTTCCTGCCCACGTACAGACTAATACAAACCGCCATGACAATTAATCTTTCAAAGCTACCTGCTGACGAAAAGAACAAGATCGAACTTGATAAACAAGCCTCGTTTCTCGTTTGGAAACTCAGAGAGGCAAAAGCTATTCCGAGCGAAATTATTGAACAGAAAAATAAGATAGCTGATGAGCAAGAGAGAGAGTGGTTTGAACAGTCAGTAGCAAAGTACAAAAGAGTAATGGGTGTGATGTAACATCACCTTATCTCGTCTTTACTGAGCTAAAAATTGAAAAGGTTTGGCTTTTTGCTAAAATCCTTCGCATTAAATTGAATTAGAGAGAAGATCCCGATGGGAAGAAGTTTTGAAGTGCGCAAAGCCTCAATGGCGAAAACTGCAGGCGCAAAAATTAAAGTTTATTCTAAATACGGTAAAGAGATTTACATGTGTGCGAAGAACGGAAGTTCTGATCCAGATATGAATCTACCTCTTAAGCACCTGATTGCTAAAGCGAAGAAAGATCAAGTACCGGCTCACGTTATCGATAAAGCGATTGATAAAGCTAACGGTGGTGGCGGTGAAGACTACGCACCAGCGCGTTACGAAGGTTTTGGCCCTGGTGGCACTAGTGTGATTGTTGACTGTTTAACAGATAACGGCAATCGTACTTTCCAAGATGTACGTCAATGCTTTGTGAAAACAGGCGCGAAAATTGGTGTTGAAGGCACGGTTTCACACATGTTCGCTCATCAAGCTGTATTCCAGTTCAAAGGCGATGATGATGAAATCATTCTAGAAACGCTAATGATGGATGATGTGGATGTAACAGACGTTGAAGTAGAAGACGGCGTAGTGACGGTATTTGCACCGCATACTGAATTCTTCAAAACGAAGACGGCTCTAAACTCTGCATTCCCAGACCTTACGTTAGACGTTGAAGAAATCACTTTTGTTCCTCAAACGCACACGCCAGTTGCTGAAGAAGATGCTGAGAAATTCCAAAAGTTCTTAGACATGCTTGATGACTGTGATGATGTTCAGCAGGTTTACCACAACGCTGAACTGTAAATCTCGTTAATCGTAGATTTTAAAAACCGAGCCATTGGCTCGGTTTTTTTATATTGACAGTTTTTGTTCTAAATACAAAAACTACATCCTTGATCATTCTTCCGTTGATTGTATCGCGCAGCAGATGGTCGGCGCGCCAACAGACAGTGTATTTAAAGGCGCGGTGTTGACGTCTTTCAATTCTAGTGGCGTCTTTGTTCTTGGTTTCCCTACCCAAATAGAGAATTTTTTGACCAGAGGAAGAACCGTAAAGCCCAGAACCAGTGCTATTGGGAAAGAGAGCGTGAAACTTTGTAGCCAAACGGGTGGCCAATCAGTACTAAATCCCATTTTAAAGCCTGAAATTACTCCCGACATAATGGACGCCATCACTAAGCAAGATAAAACCGTATTTAGCCTAACCTGTGTTTTATTCATAATTTTCTCTCGTTATCTCGCGAAGTTTGTCGTTGAACTTTGATAGAAAAAGTTTATAACTATCCATATATGAAATAAACAAGAGGATATAGAAGTATGGATTCCATATTTGGAAACGTAGATGATCTGTTCCTATTTTGCGCTGTTGTGGAAGAAGGCTCGTTACTTTCCGCATCTAAAAAGTTGAAGCTGCCCGTATCGACGATGTCGCGCCGATTAACCGCGTTAGAGGCTCGGCTGAATGTACGCTTGTTAGAAAAGCAGGGAAGGGAGCTGGTGCCCACAGAGGCGGGAGAAGAAGCATTCAAAGCGTTAAGCAGCGGCATGGAGTCAATTCAATCGGCATTCACCGGTATGCTAACCGACAGAGAAGCGATACAAGGCCGCATTAAACTCGCTATTCCACATAACTTCTATTCAGGCTTTGTTCGAGCCATCATTGAAACCTTTTTGACCCAGTACCCTAAAGTTCAACTGGATTTAGTTTTAAGCCAAGAGCAGGCAGTACCGCAAACTGATCGTGATCTGTTAATGACGTTTGAGCTCTCTTCTATGGATGAGATGGTAGCGAGGCCTTTGTTTAAAGCCAAACATGGATTCTTTGCTAGCCCTGAGTACCTTGAAAGCCACCCTGCAATTTCAACGCCTGCTGATTTAGATCAGCACGAATGGATTACTGTTGATCATCAACTGCAATTACCCGTGTACAAAGGGGATGAATTGATTCAGATGATCACGATTAAACCCAAACTGACGGTGAATGATATTCATGCTGTCGTGCAAGCGACAGAGCAGGGAATTGGCGTCGCGTCTTTACCTTTTCGACACATTTCACCCAACATGAATCTTATTCAACTGCTGCCTGAGTATCATCGTAGTGACCGACAAGCATATTTAGTGTACAAAGAGAGAAAATATCAGCCAAAGGCATTGACGTTACTGATCGAAGCATTGATTGAAGGGGTTCAATTGGCGCAAAAATCAGTTCCCGTCGAATAAAGGAGAAGATAATGAAAGTGAGTTTTATAGGGCTAGGCGTGATGGGCTTCCCAATGGCTGGGCACCTGAAAAATGCCGGTTTCGATGTGTCTGTTTTTAATCGCACTCATACAAAAGCGTTAGCTTGGGCTGAAAAGTATCAAGGTAATGCGGCTGAAACGGTGGAAGAGTGTGTTGCAGGCGCTGATGTTGTGCTCGTTTGTGTCGGTAATGATGATGATGTTCGTAGCATGACCACCAGCGAAACGGGTGCTATAGCCTTTATGAAGCCTGGTGCAATTTTGGTTGATCATACGACAACGTCCGCTTTGCTCTCTGAAGAGCTTGAAAAGGCATCAAAAGAGGTAGATATTAAGTTTATGGATGCACCTGTCTCAGGTGGTCAAGCGGGCGCAGAAAATGGTGTATTAACCATAATGTGTGGTGGTGAACAGGCTATCTTTGATTCTTTACAACCCGTCTTTGAAGCGTATGGCAAATCGTCTGTGTTAATGGGCAAGGTAGGCCAAGGCCAACGCGCAAAAATGGTCAATCAGATCTGTATTACCGGTATTTTGACCGGGCTTTCTGAAGGTCTTGTTCTTGCGGAAAAATCGGGTCTTGATATCCAAACCTTGGTTGATTGTTTGAAAAATGGTGCCGCAGGTTCATGGCAGATGGAAAACCGCGCTGTGACCATGGCGCAAGATAAGTTTGATTTTGGCTTTGCTATCGATTGGATGATCAAAGATTTAGGTTTCTGTCTTGATGAAGCGAAGCGCCAAGGTGTTTCTTTGCCGTTAACAGAAGCAACCAATGAGCACTACAAAGCGTTGAGCGAAGCTGGGGATAATCGAATGGATACTTCAGTATTGATGCGTGCAATCAAGGCTCAGGCTGAAAAGTAATCGACTGAACGTTTTCATTCAATTCCAATAAGTCAGCCATTGAAGTGGCTGACTTATTTTTTAACCCTTCCACTTCTTTTCGTTTTATTTGAGAATCTGTTGGATTGTCTGCTCTGCGTTTTGATAATCAATCGGCAGTTCAATGGTTTTGCCCTCTTTCTCAACAAACAGTGATGGGAAGCTATTGCCCCCAATAGAGCGAGCAAAACGAAGTTCACTTAACAACGCTTGCTGTTTTTTTTCCGATATTAACGCCTGATTAAACGCTTCTTGATTAAGCCCTATCTCATGCGCCAACTCTTCTAAAACGTCGTTATCGCTTGGGTTTTGTGCATTAAGATAGTAAGCATGTTGAATGGCGGTCAGCATGTCTAGCTCTTTACCTTGTTCCCGCGCGGCAAGTAGTGCACGACAAGCAGGGTAGGTTGATCGGCGAGGCGTATTCTTGCTCCAAAATTCGTAGTTAAACTGTGTACCTAAATAGTTTTCAATCTTCTTCCAATAGGACGCGATCTGTTGCTGCATCTCTTCAGGCATAGGGACATCACTGTCTGGTGCTAAGCCGCCCAGTACGTAAATGATATCGACATGATCTCTGACTTGAGTTTCAATGTTCTGCCATGTTGGTTTGTAGCCCCAACACCAAGAACACATAGGGTCATAGACATAATAGAGTTTCGGTTTGCTAGTTGTTGGCATTGTGGTCTCGTATCCGGTGTGTTATCAGACTTTACACTGTAAATATAAAGAATGGCTTTTAGTGTTCGTGTAGGCAATTCCAACAAAGCTCAAATGACGGTTCATTGATTTCTGAGCAGTTTTCGCATGTCCATGTTGTTGATGATTTTGGTTGGGTCATTAATTCAATGGCATTTGCAGCCTTATCATAATCACAATCGTTAACGACCCACAATTCAGGCCAACAATCAAAAGCCGATATCTCTCCAATGGCGCCTGTCGCAAACTCATTTTTGACGAAGGTTTCAATGCCTAAACCATCAATAATGTTCTTGGCATTAATGATGAGAAAATGATTCTCACAACTGTAAATTCGTTTCATCGCATTCCTTAGGGTCATGGAATTTCTCTTCAATTAGATATGACCCGATTTTCCCGATAAAATTTCACTTTTTAAACGCGTTATGCTTTCGAGCCTTCTGGCACAATCATCGGTAAGTCAGTACAACCAAACGCTAAGCCAAACTGGCTTAGCAGGGCAGTCAATTGACCACGATGGTGAGTTTGATGATTGAAAATGTGCTGACAAAACTCGCCAACGTTCTTTTCGATGGTGTTTCCTTCGGTTGTTGTGTAGCGAACGATTTTGGTACACGTTGTGGCATTAAAGCCTTGTGTCATCTCAATATAGATCTGATCCACTTTGGCTCGCAGCGGCAATAATTCATCAAGGTTATTGGTAAACGTATCGTGGATACCAGTGGCGACCGGTAAACTTTTCTGAAGGCTTTCATCAATAGTGACGATTTTATTGGCGCTTAAGCGCTGAAGCATGATCAAGTCACCAAATAGGATATGGTTCCAATGATTCATAACCGAAGGGAAGAATGCGTGAGTATCTTGATGCAACTGTTCGCTGGTCAGCTGTTGGCAAACATCCAAAAGCTGTGCGTTCATTCGCTGGTTGTATCTTGCCAGCATTCTAAAGTTTGAGGCTAAATCCATTTTCCCTCTTTCCTTGTGCGGTATATAAGCAGTACGTGTTGTTATTTTTTGATTTCAGGCTGTTTATCAAAGGTTGTTACGCCTTCTGGGAGTTGATACCAGCTCTGTTTTTCACTGACCCACACATGAGCTGTCGGTTCAAATAACGCGTCATCTTCCAGTTCTGTGGGTTTGAGCTTAAGTTTGATGCTTGAAAGATCGGCAGGGTTGAAATGATAGACTCGGTTGCCACACTCGGGACAAAATTTCGCACTGTTTTGATTGCCGCTATCTGCAGGGCGTGTCCACTCTTTTAGCTCGCCTTGAAACTCAACAGCATCGGTTGGAAATACAGCGGTGACGCTAAAAGGGCTAGTTGATAGCTTTTGGCACTCTTTACAGTGGCAAGCCATGACGACTAACGGTGCTTGTTTGATTTGATAAGTCAGCTGCCCGCATTGACAGCTTCCTGAGATTGGATATGTCACTATTAATTCCCTTTAATGAGTATTGTGGTGGTTGATTTTTATTCACTGTATCATATGGGAATAACAATAAAAGCCGATCAATACGATAAGGTTTTTAGTAAAGATCGGATTTAATTATTGGGCTTTAGGCTAAAAATGTGAAATTAATTAAGAGGCACACGTTCCTTTTACGGCTAACTTGTATTTGGATACCTCTTCTTTACCTACCGTCTCATCAACAACTTCTACGCCTGCACCACCAACAAAAACACCTAGCTTTATAAATTGTTGTACAAAATAAAGTCGTCCTTTTTCAGTGTATAGTGTTACATCATTGGGGGAAAATTCAGACTCGGTACTGATGCTGTGTTCTTTGTTACCTTCAACTTCTTGATAAAAGAAAACACCAGGAGCTGTTTGACCAATGCATTCCCCGTTAATAAACACGTCCTTTTTCAGTGCAGCACCAACGGAGGAGTCATTTCGATAAACATAGATACCTGAAGAATTTTCAGATGGTGCTATAAAACTTTTTGCTGCAGTGGTTTCCTCTTCTGAAGATGTAGGTACTGTGGCACACCCAGATAAGGTTAGCGCTAGTGCGGCTAGTAACAAAGATAAGTTTTTCATATCATTCTCTTGATTTGTCAATTAAAGATTAATGATATAGGTACTTGATTTTATAAGTATATTTATTAAAAGGTAATTTGCGATCACCTTCATTTTAATCGATACATAATGAAGGTGAAATATAGACTTTCATGTACTACTAAGTGGATGGTTAATTAAAAAATATTAATCGACGACAACCGCCGTACCACTAGCTGACACCATTAACATACCATTTGCTTGCCCAAGGACTTCATAATCAATATCGACACCAACAACGGCATTTGCACCGAGCTCTTGAGCTTTGGTTTCAAGCTCTTGGAAGGCGATTAATCGCGCTTTTTCCAATTCCCGCTCGTAGGTTCCTGATCGTCCACCAACCATATCACGTATTCCGGCAAACATATCTTTGAATAAGTTGGCGCCTAAAATGGCCTCTCCGGCAATGACACCTTTATAGGCGACAATGCGTTTTCCTTCTACGGATTGAGTGGTTGTTACAATCATATAGCTTTCCTTTTTCTGTGGTGATTTTAATGTGTGATTAGCAAGGTTAGCTTAGTCGTGGCGATCTGACTGTGAGGAAGTTTGAGTATTGTGTTTTTTGATGGTTAAGCGCCTTGAAGGGGCAAGGCACTTCTATTATGGCTGTTTATTTTAGTAAAGCTTCCGCTCTGAATAGTTGTAATAGAAGAGGGGCTTTACAGAGAGGTAGCATAGAGCAGAGTTATTGGGGGTAGGAGCGAGCTCTGCTCTATGCCACAATCGGGTGGGTAATGGATCAGTTACTTTTTACATCATGCTGGTATTGACACAATTCAATTAAGGCCATGATCATCGCCTTTTCTAGCCAGTTGTTACTGACTTTAAGACGCTCGATATAATGTCGCGTCAAAGGGGCATCAAAAGGGGTATGGACATCTGCATTGGGTCTCATTCTGTTTCTCCGGTTCTTGATAACACCGATAGTTTGCCAACAAAGGAGGAAGCGAAAAACAGAGTTAATTTTAATCTTCTGTTCCTTATTTTTGAGTTAATGTCTTGTAAGTGGGGTTAATAAGCTAAATTAACGATAAATAAGGAAGGGTTTGAAGGAATATTTTCTGCATTTATACGTCTAATTTTCGCTAGTATAGAAGTATCAATCTAACTGTTAAGGCTTTGCCTGTGTCCGATTTAAATTTACTGCGCTATTACACTCGTTTAGTGCCTTTAGGGGTGGGAAGTGAGATAAAGACGGCACTGGTAGATGTTTCTGAAGTGCTCTTTACCAGTGTGCGTCATGCTAGAAATCTATTGAATCAAATGCATGAACTTGAATGGCTGACATGGGCACCCAAAGTAGGCCGCAATCAACGCTCCACTCTGGTTCTTAATCTAGAGCTTATTGAACTAAAAAAGCAGCTCGCCACAGAAAGGATCGTTTCAGGTAAATATGAAAAGGCGCTTGCGATACTTGATGACGATAAGAAAGAGTTTGGACGCCTATTGCAGAGCACTTCTGGTGTCTCTATGCATGAAGGGCAGTTACATCTTCAGCTAACCTATAAACGGTCATTTGAACGTTTGGTTCCACATCAACTGCAGCGCAGCAGTGAACGCTATCTTCTACGTCAGCTATATTGTTGTTTGGTGACGAGTGATAGAGATGGTTTGGTTGAACCTCAACTGGCTCACCATTGGGAGTATGATCCCGAGCACTATCAATGGACGTTTTATTTACGCCCAGGGCTAACCTTTCATGATGGCAGCCCTATTGATGCTGCCGCCATCGTTAAGCTCTATAAGAAACTGTTAACGCTACCTGAATATCAAACTGAGCTCTCCCATCTTTCTGATGTGTCATCTGAACAGCCGTTGAAGATCTTATTTACTCTGTCTGAGCCAGATAAAGGCTTTGCTGGGCTTATCTCTGGCGTGCGTTATTCGATACAGCCGGTTAGTCAGGTTGGTGGCACTTCGGATTATGCCGTGATTGGAAGTGGGCCTTTTGAAGTGGTTGAACACTCGTCTGAGAAGTTACGTTTGCAAGCATTCGAACGATATTATGCTTGTCGAGCGCTGACCGATCGCGTCACCATATGGCGGCTGAATGAAGTGAAAAAAGACCTGAGTCTGATTGAAACTAACCAACTAGCGTCGAACAATGAAAAAGAGTGTAACCATTACGTCGCTTACAGCGTGAGTGATGAAAGCAGTGAGGCTGATGATAATACCGAGCAAGGTATAAAATACAGCCGCATTGAAGATGGCTGTATGTTTGCATTGTTTAACCAAAACACATCCACGTTACTTGGTGAACAGCAGCGCCGCTATCTTTCTAGTGTTTTATCGGCACAGAATGTCTACAAAAGAATGCGTGAACAAAAAAGCCTATTTGGGTGTGAGGTTGCTGGGAATTTACTACCAATGTGGCAAACAATGCTGCGCCCGTTTCGTGTGGAATCGACGCTGCCTGCTTCCCTTTCTATAGCGGTTTACGATTATGCCGCTTTAATGAGTTGTGTTTATAGTATTCAATCCATCTTACAAGAACTGGGTGTTAAGGTAGAAGTAAACACTTACTCATATCGTGAACTATCAGAGCGTTCAGCCAATGGATCGTTAACAGAAGAGCTAATTATTACGAATATCAATTTGGATGATAATCGTCATGCTTCTGCGTTTGATAGCTTGTTTAATAACCCTATTTTGCACAATTCAATAGGCACAATGGCAAGTCAATGGTTAACAGAGTCACTGACCACATTACGCAGTAGCACTGAGCTTTGTGATTATCTTAATGATCTCGAACCGATAGCCTCGACATTGATTTCTGAGTTCTATCTCACTCCGCTTTTTCATCACCGTCAGACACTTCGTTTCCACGGCGTATTGAAAGACGTTGAACTCACCAACTGGGGGTGGCCCGATATACGAAATGTCTGGTCAGCGAGTTAGAGATTGCGGTACGAGCAAGTAGCGGTTTGTTATTCTGATGTAATGACTATCTTTTGAGTGCTGTCGTAAAATGAACGGGCGTCTTTGAAGTTACTTAAATTATCAGGCAGCCTAAGGGCATGAGACAATTTACCTTTATTTTGCGTATTGTCGACGCCATTGAGTTGATGATCCCAAATAAGCTTGAGATTGAAGCGCTTTCTCTATCATTGAATGTCAGTAAGTGGCACCTGCAGCATGAATTTAAACGTTATACAGGAATGTCGGTAGGGCATTACTATCGTGCTCGTTTGCTTTCATTGGCGGCAAAGGAGATCGCAGATAGTCATCGGCGTTTGATTGATATCGCTCTCGATTTTGGTTTTGATAGCCATGAGGCGTTTTATCGCGCCTTCAAAAAGCAGTTTCTTGTCTCTCCTAAGCACCTGAAATATTCCCCACACTTTGCTCAATTTCTTGTTGTCTCGCCAATCACATTAAACTATTTAGAGTTTGTACAGCATCTCGAGAAAAACCGGCCATCACTTTGCCATTTTGACAAGGTTGAAGTTCAGGGGGTGTCCGAGGTATTTCCATCTATATCAATCAACGAAGGGAAGTTTATGCCTCCGCTGAGGAAGCTTTGGTCTGAATTTGAGCGAGCAACGCAAGACTGGCAGCATCAAGGTAGGCGTTATTACACATTAGAGTACCGTAACAATTGCTCTTATCTATCAGGCCTGTTTCAGATGGTTGCTGCATGCGACGGTAATAATGAAGGAAGTGATCGCATACTAACCTGTGTTTCCTTACCTGCTAGAAAACTGTGGCAATTCGAGTTACCAGACGTGTCGTACGTTGCGTCTTTCTTTCATTACCTTCATTTAGTCTTCATGCCTAACCACCATCTCTCAGCCAAAGTACTGCCAATAATATGGCAGCAGCAACAGGATGAATCATTAATGTGTTCTATTGAGTTAATCACTCAACAAGATAATGTTTTACCTAAAAGTATCCGTTATTTATCGAATCGGCTCGTTCAGTTACCTACTCTCGTTGGTCAGTTTGACCATCATCAAACTGGCTCACATAACATCCTCAAAGAGCAGAGGCTGAGTGATATTGTGGCGCATTATATGTCCAAAGTGGGCCTTGTGAATGATGGAAAAGGGGCGATACTCATCGGCCAGAATGAAGACGGTATATTCTCTCCCCATCATGATTATGACAGTGCCTATTTTGAGTTTTCAGAAACCGGAGACGACGTGGAGAGTGCCAGCTATTTGCAGTGTAAATTGGAAGGCACGTTGAAGGCCATTGGGGATGATCTTGAGATGTTGTATTACCACTATTTAGCGGATTCACCATTCTATCTAGTGAGAGGCTATGAGTGGATTACATCATTGATCTCAATGGATTCGGAAAACGAGGATCAAGAGTGGAAAATGGAACTCTTGATCCCAGCTAAAAAGCGGTAGATCAATGTTATCTAAAACGGCTATCGAAAACGGTTATCGATAATCGATTAATTGTACTTCTTGAGTCAGATCAGACGTGATCTCAAACCCTGTCACTGCAAACGTTGGTGGCCCTTGAAGTATTGGGTTATTTGAAAATCCAATCGGCTCTTGAGGAATGGGACCATCCATATTGAGTTGTTGGTTTGCATCTATATCTTGATACACCTGAATGGAATAGTAGCCCTCTAAAATATCGCTGAACACGATAGAGCCAGTAAACTCGTTCATGTCGATGCTTCTCTCTTCTAATAGTTGGTCATTTGAGCGTTTTAACTCAATACGAAGTACTCCCCCTTCTTCGGTGGTGTTGGTCAGGTTTAGCGTTAACGCATGAAGCTTAGCGCTATCCGCTAGTTTTAAATTATCTTGAGTCTGTAGTTGGTGTGGTGGCTCTTCGCAGCCCATTAATGCAAAGCTAATCATTGGCAATAGTAAATATTTCACTTGGTCATTCCTGTTAAAGGTGAATCGTTAACGGTTTTCTTTTTTTCAATAATGAAAGAGGGGATAAATAGCAGCCCAACGATCATAGCTAACATCAGGTTGTACGCAGGGCCTGTGGAAGCGTATTTGAAGGCAAATGGCGCCAGAGTAAAGATCACGACATAGTGCCAGCTAAATACCTGCAGAGAGTGACGACCAAGCATGGCGAGCGGACGGAATGTGAGAAGCCTTGGGTGATGCATAATAAGGTAGTTCAACAGATAGATGAGCAGTGCTAGGTTGAATACCCTGAGCCAACCAAGAGTGGGTTTATTCCCTAGCGTATAAAGTGTTCCTTGGTGGAGACCAAACTGCTGAACAAACACATTGTGATGAGCCAGAAAAATAAAGACAGCAGCGACCACAGCAAGGAGCAGAATCAGTCGGTATTTAAACCAATTAATGGACAGGTGATGATGGCAGTAGCCAATAGATAGCCCAATCATGAAAGGGAGCTGCCACGCAAGCCAATTAAAATACCCAGTGTTAATCGGTGTAATTGGCGCTACTTGGGCTATTTGAGTTGATAGATCGACCCAAGAACTGCTTAGCCAGATAATGGTACTGATAGCGATAACCCAGAGAATCTTCCCTCTATTCAGTAGGTGCAGGGCAATAGGCGCACACAACATAAAAACGATGTACATCGGTAATATGTCGAAATAGGCGGGCTTGTGGATGAGAAGAAGGGTAAGGGGAGTCGCAAGCTCTGGTTGCCTAAACAGGAAAGGGAACATTGTTTGAAAGAAAGCGGGATAGACAGGCCATAAGGTCGAGATTGAGATTGCAACCACGATGATTAATATTAAAGCCCCAATATGGTAGCCATAAAGCTGTTTAGCTCGTTGAATGAGTTTGCTTGTCACGTTCGTGGCGGCAGGGCGACAATAAATAAGCCCAACCATTAATCCAGATATGAAGACAAACCCCTCTGCGGCACCCACTTGGCCTAAAGGCTGCAACGTGAAAAGCTGTATTGCGGATCGCCCGCCTGTTATCCAAATAAAGTGATTGATTGCCATGAAAATCAATAATAAGCCTCGAATTGAGTCAATGGCATGGTTCCTTTTCATAGAGTCCTCCGTGATGAGTGTGTTAAGCCGGTTTCTCTTTTCCTATTTTTAGGCTAATTATCTGAATAAAATAAAACTGACTTACTGTGTGGTTTCATCAACCTAGCGGATCTCTTGTCACACTTTTTACACTCTTCTGTCGGAGCACCTAGCTAATGTGCCAGTATGAGTTGGGATTGTGTACTTTTTGAACGTACGACATGGAAGGGTGATTTGGTCGAATTAGAAAAGGTTTATCGCTAGGTTTAATTGATGAAAAAACAGCAAAAATATTCATTTCACTATCCATTACTCAGTATATTGCTTTGCGCCCCAGTTATTGCGGAAGATAAACGCGTTTCAACGAACCTGCCTGAAGGGAATGAGATATCTACCCCTGTCGCCCCAACTCAGCCAACGGTTACAATTGAAAAAGATCAAGGCTGGATACAACTCACCTCTGGGGAAGTGTTGCTAGGCCGTTTAATTGGCACGGTTCAAGAGGATCAAAACTCCTATGAACTGGTTATTGAGTTTGATAGTGATGAACTTGGCGATGTTGAAATTGATGTTGAAGATATTGCAGTACTGCAAACCTCTGACATATTTCGAGTTCGCCTTGTTAACGGTGAGACACATGAAGGCCGATTAACGATCGTCGGTGATAAGCTCACGATTCAAAACGAGGGTATACATGTTTATCCAGTTAGCCTAGTTGTTTCTATATATAGCCGTGTTGAGTCAGAAATTGAACGTTGGGAAACTGATCTATTTCTAGGGGCGAACTTGAGTAAAGGGAATACCGACGAGCTTTCTATTTCAGGCGAGGTGAGTGGTAAGAGACAGACCGTCTACTCACGTACCCTGCTTAAATACATTGGTAATGTGACGCAATCTTCTGGTGAAAAAACCGCTCAAAATCACCAGTTTGATGGCTCTTACGATATTTATCTGAGTAATCGGATCTTCTTTCGTCCAATCAAAGCAACTGTCAACAGTGACAAATTTCAAAACATTGATTATCGAATCAATGCCTCAATGCAGCTTGGTTACTTTATTATCACTCAGTCAGACTTAGAGTGGGACGTCTCACTTGGTCCGGGTTTTCAATACACTCAATTTTATACCGTGCCTGAAGGGGAAAGTTCTTCTGAACAGAGCCCGACACTCGTTTTCTCTTCTGATTTAGAGTACGAACTGACTAAAGATATCGATGTTAGCCATGGCTACGATTTGAACTGGGCGAGTAATGCCTCGGGTGGGGTTCGTCACAGTAACCATGTTAGTGTTGATATGGAGTTGGTGGATGATCTCGATTTTACCGTCAAATTTATTTGGGATCACAACTCAAACCCAAAAGTCGATTCTGAAGGGAATACACCGGATAAAAACGACTATAAGCTCAATTTTGGTCTGACATTCGATTTTTGATCATAAGATTCTCTCGATTACTAGCAAGCAATTAAGCGAGTTATTGGTATGATCAACAAGCCGTTAGCGAGTTAGGGTTTAACCATGTTAGAGATAGAACGAAAATTTTTGATTAACAGTAATGATTTTAAAGCTGATGCTATAAAAGAGATGCGTATTACCCAAGGTTATTTATGTTCAGTTCCAGAGCGTACTGTACGTGTTCGAGTGAAGGGTGAGAAAGGTTTTATGACGGTAAAAGGCATTGGTAATGAATCCGGTGCGAGCCGTTTTGAATGGGAAAGAGAGATCTCGGTCGCAGAGGCTCAATCTCTCTTAAAAATATGCGAACCCGGTGTGATTGATAAAACTCGCTATCTTGTTCCATGCGGTGAACACACTTATGAAGTGGATGAGTTTTATGGTGAAAACCAAGGGTTAATGGTAGCAGAAGTTGAGCTATCTTCTGAAAGTGAAGCCTTTAAAAAGCCTTCTTGGTTAGCGGAAGAAGTGACGGGGCAAACCCGCTATTACAACTCTATGCTAATGAAACACCCTTACAGTAAATGGTCGCTTGAAACCGATTAATAGGCGCCGCGTTTACCGTTTTTATATGCCCTCTAAGTGACCAACCACTTAGAGGGCTTTTTTATATAAGGTGATGATAAAAATGTCAGGTATCTTATTGATTGTAAATTGGAATGTAGGGCTGTTTCAGTCTACGGTTATAGCTTAAGAGTAAAAATTGGTATTAGAGCACAAGGATGAAAGTAGTGGCTATGTTGAAACTTATTTGGTTAGGCTTGATATTCGTGATCCCCACATCCTTTGCTTCCTCGCCACAAGAGCAAGACCCAAATTCGTTTATTCAAGTTAACGTCAGTCTTGATCTGCAAGGCATTGAAGCGTCTATTGATGGTACGAGTCAATCATTAAACTCCTTAGCCGATTCATTGAATGCGATTGCTGAAAGCCCTGACCTTACTCCTGAGCAACAAAAAAACATTGAGTTAACCATGAATAACGTCAACCAATTGATTGATGTTTCAACTCAATCGCTTGAAAAGCTGCCTATCGCTTTGTCTCAGTCAAAACAAGTGGTTGGAGAAAAGACGCAGCTATTTTTAGATGATGTGAAGTTTAAACTGATACTGATCATCTCGTTGGTTGTATTGGCGTTGCTCGCGATAATCGGTTGTATCTATTGGTTCTTATTACGACCACTGCAGTCAACGGTGTTATCAGCGACTACCCATGTTTCTCAAATGGCTCAAGCACTTCAAGTGACAGCAAAAGCGGTAGAAGCTTGCACTGATAAACAACAAGCAATCTCAAAGCAACTTAACCAACACCGCTGATATAAATTTCTTCGGTTATTACTCGCACCTATTATTCGCACTGATTATTAGCATCGATGCGGAGCTCTCATTACACTTGTCTCACGCTTGTTGTCGTGCGTTAAATTGGTCACAGTAGACGGTGAGATAAAAAGACAGGGATTAATAGATGATAAAAAAATTCGCGTTAGTATCGGTACTCTTACTTGCTGGATGCTCGACCTCTGTTGAACCTCAAAGGCCGATGGATTTTGGTGTGGTGGTCAGTGGGGATAGCCAGCAGTTTGAATCCGTTTCCACTTTTGCCTGGCATGAACGTTCAGGAACCGTGTTAGTGAAGGACAAAGAGCTGGGGCAAAAATCGTCTCAACTTTATCACTCTTTGGTGGAGCAGCAGATGCTTGAAAGAGGGTATCGTTTAGTCTCGCAACCACTCCAGGCCGACGTCTTATTGGTGGTTGCGCTTGCTCAGCAATCGGAAATTACCGATTCAGATATTTTTGCGAAAACGTTACTTTCAACGGGAATTATCACCGTAGACAGTGATGGAGACGCGGTAGAAAAAGGCTCGTTATATCTCGCGGCTTTCCCTTCAAATTTAATCGAACAAGCTGATGTTGAACAGCCGATATGGAAAGCACTGGCACAAAGGCCGATGAAAGAAGGCGTTGATGAAGCAACACGTCAAGCCCTCGCCTCTGACTTAGTAAAACGAATGATGTCTTCTATTCCTGTGTCGAATAATTAATATAACTTGAACGCTGTTCAATTAGATTATATAACGCTTATTAACGTTGATTTAGAGGGTAAGTGTATGGAATTAGTGTGTGGTAATGAAGAGCAACTCGCAGCGGAACAAGAGCTCGTTGTCACTTTTGAACAAGTCCAACAGAAATATAAGCAATCGCCTTACCCAAGTTATGATGAACGTGTAGAACTGCTTGGAAAGCTTAAAGCTGAGTTATTGGCGAATAAATCAAATCTTGTGGAGGCGTTGAATCAAGATTACGGATTTCGTTCAACCTTTGACAGCACGATCTGCGATCTTATGCCCACGGTCAATCATATTGATTACACGCTAAAAAAACTTAAAAAGTGGATGCAGCCAGATGCACGCTCTGCTGGCTTATTGCTTGCCCCTTCTAAAGCTCAAATTCAATACCAGCCTGTTGGCGTGGTTGGCGTCATGGTTCCTTGGAATTTCCCTATCGTATTAAGCCTTGCACCTATCGTCACGGCGATTGCCGCAGGTAACCGTGTAATGGTTAAACTGAGTGAAGCGACACCGCATACCAATGAAGTACTCAACCGAGTGTTCTCTTGTTTAAGTGAGCATATCTATTCGATTGAGGGCGGTGTTTCTCTCTCTGCTCATTTTAGTTCTTTGGCTTTTGATCACTTAGTGTTTACAGGCTCGACAGCCGTTGGCCGAAAAGTTGCGCAAGCCGCGGCGAAAAACCTGACTCCGGTTACATTAGAGCTTGGTGGGAAATCCCCCGTGATTGTTGGTCAAGACGCTGATCTTAAGAAAGCGATTGATGCGATGATGTTGGGCAAATCGATCAATAGCGGTCAGATCTGTGTTGCGCCTGATTATGTCTTTGTGCCGAAAGACAAAGTTGCTAAATTTGGCGCGCTTTATCTCAAACGATTTGAATCGTTATTTCCCGTTAAAAAAGGTCAAAGAAATCTCACCAGTATCATTAATTCAGGTCAACACTCTCGCTTACAACGCTATTTAGAAGATGCCAAAGAGAAAGGCGCTAACGTTGAAACGATAGATTGTGACAAGCTTATTGAACATCAAATGTTGCCTCATATTCTGACTGAACTGACGGACGATATGCTGGTGATGCAAGAAGAGATCTTTGGCCCGTTACTTCCCGTGATCGGCTATGAATCTATGGATGAAGTGACCACTTTTATCAATGAGCGACCAAGACCGCTGGCCTTGTACTTAATGAGCGATGATAAAGAGTTACGAACTCATGTTCTGCAGAACACGCACAGTGGCGGCGTTTGCATTAACGATACGTTACTGCATGTCGCACTCGATGACGCGCCTTTTGGCGGCAGTGGTGATTCAGGTATGGGGCGTTATCATGGCATTGAAGGCTTTAAAGCGTTTTCGAATCAAAAAACCGTATTAATAACGCCAAGTTGGCTAACTCGTGGCCGAATGATGCTGAAGTGGCGAAATATTGCGCAAAAGGTGATTGGTAAGCTGTTTATCCGCTAGTTTCGTGCAAGGCATTGTAGTTTTAAGCGAAATAACACGCTAACATAGCCACGCTTGAGTTTATGGCTAAATAGCCTAGGCAAAAAAGCACATACATTTATTTTTTATTCTCAGGGCGGGGCGAAATTCCCCACCGGCGGTAATTCTTATTTTTTATATTGATAAGATCAGCCCGCGAGCGCTCGATACGTCGAGGTCAGCAGATCTGGTGCAAACCCAGAGCCGACGGTTAAAGTCCGGATGAGAGAGAATGAAAACACGTCAGTAGGCAACACTAACTTGATTGGTGATGCCTACTGACGCATTTCGTTTTGGATTTTTATCCCTCATACAGCCCTGATTCTGGTGATATTTAGGAGTTTAACCATGAATCAGTCTTCAGTTCTTGCCGAATTTGGCAACCCAATCACACGTGTTGAAAACGCTCTCGAGGCTTTAAGAAAAGGCCAAGGTGTCATCTTGCTTGATGACGAAGATCGTGAAAACGAAGGTGATATTATCTATTCAGTCGAGCACCTTACGAATGCTCAAATGGCACTGATGATCCGCGAATGCAGCGGCATTGTTTGCTTATGCCTAACGGATGCACAAGCAACGAAACTTGAACTGCCACCTATGGTTGTAAACAACAACAGTGCGAATCAGACGGCATTTACCGTGTCGATTGAAGCGAAAGTTGGCGTGACAACAGGTGTTTCTGCACAAGACCGCGTTACAACGATTAAAACAGCGGCTAATCCAAACGCGAAGCCTGACGATTTAGCTCGTCCGGGTCACGTTTTCCCACTGCGCGCACGTGCAGGTGGTGTATTGACTCGTCGTGGCCACACAGAAGGTACAGTCGACCTAATGCAGATGGCTGGTCTTCAGCCTGCAGGTGTACTGTGTGAAGTTCAGAACGAAGATGGGACTATGGCGAAAACGCCTGAGCTGGTTGAGTTTAGTCGTAAGCACAATATGCCAATCCTGACGATTGAAGATATGGTGATGTACCGCACTGAGCATGATTTAAAGCTCGCTTAATGCCAAAAGCGATTTAGTTTCGCTGAATACGAATAATACGCCCTAGCTTAACGAAGAGTTGAGCTAGGGCGTTTTCTTTTCTATTTATTTTTCTTTAGGCATCGAGATAGGTAATTAGTTAGAAAAACGCTCTACCATAAACTGAATGAACGCCTGCAAACGTTTTGGTCTATATCTGTCTTGATGGTACAAAATAGAAAAGTCGACACTAGGAATATTCCAACCTTCAAATACATCGACTAATTTCTCTTGTTCTAATTCAGCTAAACAGTAAAGCCTAGGCACTCGAATAATGCCGTTACCACTAACTGCGCTCTGCATTAGCACTCGTCCATTTTTACACTGTAAATGCCCTTTAAGCGACACTTCGGCCTCGTGGTTAGCTGAGTTGTAAAAGGTCCATTTTCGAACTGAACCCGTTAAACAGCGGTGCTGATTAAGTGACTTAGGGCTATCGGGAACGCCATATTTTTCGAGATAATTCGGGCTAGCAAAGGTGCCCATTTCAACATCGAGCAGCTTACGCGCAACAAACCCCGCATCGTCTATCGTTCCCATACGAAAGGCTACATCAAAGTCGTCACTGATAAGATCAATACGGTGACTACTAAAATCCAAATTGATGGTGACATCAGGGTAGAGTTGCATAAATTCACTCGCATACTGCGCCACCATCTCCTCTCCTAGATAGCCACCCACGCAGTTCACTCGTATTTCACCTTGTATAACGTCAATGTCATCAGACACGCCAAGAAGTGCTTGGTCTATTTGTACTAGTGCTTGTTGACACTGCTGATAGAAACGTTCGCCAGCGCTCGTGAGATTGAGCGTTCGGGTAGTACGTATGAGTAATGTCGCACCAATCTGTTTTTCTAGATTACTAACTTGTCGAGAAACGTGTGAACGAGAGACATCGAGTGTTTCGGCTGCCTTGGTGAAGTTGCCAAGCTGTGCAATCAAAACAAACGATCGAACGTCTGCTAGATTTATGTCATTAACCATACTCATTGTTTCGTTTCCATTTTGCAGTCCTTGAACCATTGTCTGCTTATTGTTGCTGTATGACAACAGTGTTTTAACTATAGGGCTATATATCAACAATGCTGTCTCACTTAATATGGCGTCACTGCTTAGGGAGAGCGCTTCGAACTCTTCTTAGATTTTTTAAAAATGGCCTGTCCGAATAAATAGGAAAAAAGATGAACACGAATACAACACAACAAACTAAAAACCTAATCGTTATTACTGGTGCAAGCTCAGGTATTGGTGCAGCCATCGCTCGTCATTTTAGCGACCAGGGCCATCCTCTTTTATTACTGGCACGTCGTGTAGAGCGTTTAGAAGCAATGAATCTTCCTAATACTCTATGTGAACAAGTAGATGTGACTGATAAAGCGAGCTTTGAAGCGGCTATTGCGAAAGCTGAGAAAGAATTCGGCCCAGCAGACTGCTTGGTGAACAACGCAGGCACTATGCTATTAGGCCAGATTGATACTCAAGATGCGTCTGAATGGAAAAGCATGTTTGATGTGAACGTTCTGGGGCTACTAAACGGCATGCAAACGGTGCTAGCACCAATGAAGGCTCGTAACAGCGGTACAATTATCAACATTAGCTCAATCGCGGGTAAAAAGACGTTCCCAGACCATGCTGCGTATTGCGGTACTAAGTTCGCGGTACATGCTATTTCTGAAAATGTACGCGAAGAAGTCGCCTCGTCGAACGTTCGTGTCACTACAATTGCACCAGGAGCCGTTGAAACAGAGTTGCTTTCACATACTACTTCTACAGAGATTAAAGAGGGCTATGACTCTTGGAAAGAGTCTATGGGTGGCGTTTTGGCCGCGGCTGATATAGCCCGAGCTGTGGTGTTTGCATATCAGCAACCACAAGGCGTGTGTATTCGTGAAATCGCTTTGGCCCCAACAAAGCAACAACCATAGTTTGATCAGTACGTTATAAGTAATGAATTTGAAATAGCGTTATATGATTTTATGAACAAATGGATTTGTTCAACCTTGATGAAACCCTATTCCTATCTTATACCTAAATAGTTATCGGCTAGACAAAATAGGCTTTTGATATGACGAATAAAATAGAAGATGAAGCACAAGTTAAAAATGAGAAAAAAAAAGCGATCGAGCTTTCTTCTGACGCAGAGCAACATAAAGAAGAGGCGACAAGCACAGAGACTAGCATTGTTTATGGTGAAGACGCCTTTCGTCAAGTAAGCCCTCTCAGTGACATTGCTTTTGTGATCTCAACACCAACAGGAAAGGTACTGAAGTGCCGTTCTAAATTTATTGGTATTCACCCAAACAATTTACTTCTTCTAGAAAAGCCTGATGTCAGCCCACAAGAGTTTACCGTTTTCTTTCAACGTGGATACGCCATAAAAGCGTGTGCGATCTCTCAGAAAGGAGAGGGCGCAAGAATCTACTTTAAGAGTAAGATTGAGTATGTGGTGGATGCAGGTCCAGAGTGCTTAGTTCTTATTTCCCTACCGAAAGCAACTCAGTTAGCGACGGGATTACGCTCTGAGGCTCGACTGGAAATTGCCTTAGATGGGTTACTTGATCCTGAAGGACATAAGTATCTTTGCCATATTAGGGATATTTCTAATACAGGATGCCAAGTGGTGACGGATAGAGACACCAATAACTATAAATTAGGGAATATCGTTGAAGTGAAAATACTTGATGGAGATTGCCCTGATAAAAGTGCATTGGTGAGCGGCATTGTTAAAAATAAAAAGCTTTCGAGCCAATATTGGACCTACGGTATTCAGTTTGATGATGGAAGTAAAGACGTGGCGAATGAGCTCCTTGAAAAGCTATCATTTGATCATGCGAGGCATCAATTTCTTCTTTGAAAGTTCGCCGTAATAATAAAAAACGCAGGACATATTCAATGGCCTGCGTTTTTTATTCTTTAATACCTATTGAGCGTTGAAAAACCTACTCTTGGAATGTATTAAGAACCACTTGGTTTCGTCCTAACCCCTTGGCTTGATAAAGTGCTTTATCTGCACGGCCGATGGAAGAGTGCTGACTTTCGTTGACTGAGGTTATTCCAATGCTTACCGTATATTTTATCGAATCTTGCTTTGTTTTAAGCGATGCTTTTTCAACTTGATGACGTAACATTTCACACAGATCATAAGCATGATTTTCATCATTTGCTTTGAAAAGTATCCCGAACTCTTCTCCGCTAAATCGAGCCAGACTGATGGCTTTAGGTAAAGGAAAGCAAGTTTGCATTAGTTTTGCTGTGTGGGCGATAATGTTGTCGCCAGCCACGTGTCCGTGCGTATCATTAATCAATCGAAATTTATCGATGTCAATAAGGGCGAGATAGACATGCTCTTCTTTTAAGTAATCATCAATGTGATCTCGGATAGTGAGTTTGTTATCGAGATTGGTCATCACATCTTTACTTTGTATCTTTTGATTCAGCAACAAGTTATTTAACGCTGTTTCAGACCCATTACGTATCATCTGTAATAAGCTGCGATGTGTCGGGAAAAACATCGGCATGTAGATGATTGCGATTAAACCGTGAACATTAAATAACGGAATCGTATAGTGGCGTGACGTGATATGAAGCTTTTGTGCTAAGGCATCACCGTTGCGCTTGCCAAAATAGTAAATACCATCTGACTTTGGCGTATAAGTGGCTGAAAGATCTTTATTTGTATATATAACTTGCTCATTACCATGAAAATCAATGGTAGAGAATTGTCCTGTATCTTGATTATGCAGACAAAACTGCACCCCTTTATGATGACAAAAACGATCCAATATTGAGCGTAACTGATGTTTATAATCGGCGATGCTTTGTTTCGTATTTAAATTTGAAAGTGCAATATTAAGCTGAATGATCAGATAATTAACAGAAACGATGATGGCGAGTAGTGAAACGAGAATGATCGCAGTTAAAATAAATTGACGTGACGTCGCGACGATATCTGCTCTATCGGTGCCGGAGATAACGACCATATTGATTCCGTTACTCGCATCAAAGGCGGAGATCTTGTTTTGGCCCTTATAATAGTATTCAAAAGTGCCGTACTCACTACCTGAATCAATGAGATTTTTTATACCTGAATTGTAGCTTATAGAAGCTGTTCCAATTCTTTTTGGCTCGGGATGAAAGAGCAAGCGCCCCGTAGTTTTATCGACCACGAATAAGTACCCGTTTTCTAAGGTACGCATACCTCTTAATAGGCTAGATCCGTACTGAAGATCGAACTCAATCCATAGCTCTTCTCGAATATTTGGTTTGTAGCGTGTAGCAAACACCCATCGATTGTTTGAGGTTTGGTAGACAGAGGATATAGAAAACTCGGCAGATAACCCTGAAATAGGTCGCCACGTCAATTGCTTTAATGTTTTTGCGTCTGGTTCAGAGTGACCGATAGAGGTGAATTGCTGAGCGTAAGAGTCTACGAGCAAAATATCAGAGTAGTAGAGTGTACTATTGAGAATATTAGACGCCAGTGCTTTAAATGAAGAATTACTGCGTGCATCATGCAGAAGATACAGTTTGCTTGCAGCTGCTTCTACGTGTGAAGAAATAAGTAATGAGGCAGTGTGGATATTTGCTTTTGATTGTAGATAAGCTTTTTCTTCAGATGCATTAAGTTGTTGATAAGCTAGATAGATCATTCCTATTGCCAATAGGAATATACACGGCCGTAGCGTGCGTATAATCAGTTTGGGTAAAGCCATTTATTGAGCCAACTACTGTAATAATTATATTTTTATGGCGTCATTCTAGATGGTATTAGTAAGCATATCAATGAATAATAATCTATACCCATAAGTGAGAAAGAGGCGGTGCGTCACGTGCACCGCTCACACTTTTGTGATTATTTTTTAAGGTGAAAGATGGCCATTGATGTCGGTGCAATTAAAACCTGCTTTTTGTCCATGGTTTTATGCAGCTCATGGGAATCAGTATTGCATATCATTTTCCATTGCTGACCTTGCTCAGGAGGTAAGCTAAATCTTGCTGGCGCATTGGTTTGGTTGATGCAGTAAATCATCTCATCACCAGACTTTCCGATTCCCAAATGCAAAGCAACAGAGCTTAAATTGTTCCAATCATCATGCTCCATGTAGGTTCCATCCACTCGGCGCCAGAAAATACGATTGTCGTTACGGCTTTCTCCACTAAACGCATGAAGAAATGGCACCATATAGCTATGCCTTGCCTTAATCATATCGGCGAGCCAGGCTTGAAATGCCGATTGGATTTTATCCTGCTCCCAGTTTAACCAACTCAGTTCGTTATCTTGGCAGTAAGCATTGTTATTGCCTTGCTGTGAATGAGAAAGTACATCGGCCGTTAGGATGTGTGGCATGCCAAAGGCAAACAGTAAGCTCGCCATAAAGTTTCGCTTCTGTTTTTCACGTAGCTCTATGATCGCAGGATTCTCGGTTGGCCCTTCGACACCGTAGTTGTCAGAGCGATTATCACCATGCCCGTCTCGGTTCTCTTCCCCGTTTGCATTGTTGTGCTTATGTTTGTAAGAGACTAAATCTTGCATCGTAAAGCCATCATGGTAAGTGATGTAATTCACGGTCAGATTGTAGGGCCAATTGGCGGCACTATAGAGATCGCGGGAGCCCATGATACGAGTGGCAAACTCTTTTAAATAGCCTTTATCACCGCGCCAAAAACTACGTGTGATGTCGCGTAGACGGTCATTACATTCATTCCAACCTAATGGAAAATTACCCACTTGATAACCGTTAGGGCCAATATCCCATGGTTCAGCAATGAGCTTCACTTGCTTTAATATTGGGTCTTGAGCAACGGCTTTGAAAAAAGCCGCTTGATTATTAAAGTGCTCACCCTCGCGGCCAAGTGTCGCCGCTAAATCAAATCGGAACCCGTCAATATGGTATTCACTGACCCAGTAGCGCAGTGTGTCCATGACTAAGTTCAGGGAAGCTTGGTGGCTTAAATCAACGGTATTACCGCACCCAGTGAAGTTGGCGAAGTGATTTCCATGTTTTAGGTAGTAATTTGAGTCTAACGATTTGAGGTTGAATATAGGACCGTCTTCACCTGATTCCGCAGTGTGGTTGTACACCACATCTAAAATGACTTCGATACCTTGCTTGTGCAGCTCCCGAATTGTTGTTTTTAGTTCTGTTACGGCATCACGCTCTGCGTATCGTGGATCGGGTGCCATAAAGAGATAAGGGTTGTAGCCCCAGTAATTTACTTTGTCCATATTAAGCAGATGTGGCTCGTGCATGCAGGCTGCAATGGGTAGCAACTGAATGGTGTTAATGCTCTGCTGTTTAAAGAAGCTAAGCATCTCTTTACTCGCAAGGCCAAGGTATTTTCCTTGAGCTGCACTTGGCACGTTTGGATTTAGCTGAGAAACCCCTTTTACGTGAGTCTCAAAAATAATGGTCTGTTCGCGTGGAATGCGAGGAGGCGCTGTATCTTGCCAATCAAATTGGTCATTAGTTACAAGGCACTTTGGTAATTCGAAACTGGTTTGGGAGCTAAAAGGTGGCTGGTAATACAAAGGTGCTTCAAGTGCTTTTGCGTAAGGGTCGGAAAGTAGGTGTGGGTGCCCATCAACCTCTATGAGAAACCCATACTTTTGTCCAGCTTGAATCTCATCGATAAAGATATGTTTGATGCCCGCATAATCATTATCGATCGAATGAATTGTTTGATTGTCTGCCGCATCAAAAAGAACCAAAGCGATCTCTTTTTGGTCAGGTGCATGAATAGAGAAGTTGCATCCGTGCTGGCTTAGTGTCGCCCCTAAAGGGTATGGCTGTGAACTTATGCCTATCATTATTCTATATTTTTCTTTTTATTTAGGAGCTCTTAGTAAAAGACTTTGTATAACAATGGTCAAGCACCTTAGTAATAAATTTTATATGTAATTTTATTTCAGTTTTTTTGCGATACGATTAAAAAAGTTGAGCTTGAACTCGTTTTGATCTGTGAAATTGGTGGGTATTTAGTCCTGCTCCCCCTTATTAGTGTGATCCGGCTCGATTAAACAGCGTATTTTCAAATTTCTCCTCCTTTCTCATCCCCCCTAAATAAACCAAAGGTGGAGGACGTAAGACCACTACTCCCTCGTTAATCTAGCCACAGTCGAAACAAAAGGGATTCAGTCCCAACTTATCTTTTTCTTAATTAGATCCATTTCTGCCTTTATGGATTTGATTAAAGAGATAAGCAAAATAAAAACCCTAAATGGAGTTAATAATGAAAAAAGTAAGTTTGATTGCTGCTGCAGTGGCTGCGTCTCTAAGTGCTGGTGCTTTTGCAGCTGCTGTTGATTTCCACGGTTACGCTCGTGGTGGTGTTGGTCTAAGTGGGGAAGGCGAACATGTTACCTACGAAAAGAACAAAGTAGGTCGTTTAGGTAATGAAAGTGACCTGTACTCAGAAATCGGTCTTAACGCTGAGCTTTACAATCAAAATGACGTGACATTCAAACTAGAATCGTTAGTTGCTTATGGCCAATCTGGTAACAACAACTGGGAAGGTAACGCTAATGCTCTTCGTGTTATGAATGTTCAAGCACAAGGTCTTTTCAGCGACAAAGAAGCGGTTCTTTGGGCGGGTCAGCGTTACTACCAACGTAAAGACATCCACATTACGGATTTCTACTTCCTAGATACATCGGGTGGCGCTGGTGGTGGTATCGAAAACCTATCAGTAGGTGGCGGTAAGCTTTCTGTAGCTCTAATGCATGATGATGGTGCTGATAGTAATGGTGACACAGTATCCGGCTACACGTTTGATGCGCGTTATGCAGGTATCGATCTTTGGGCTGACGCTAATTTAGAGCTTGCAGTTGCTTACGATTTTGCGTCTGAAGCTGAGGGTCAAACCGTTGAAGCTGATGATGGCGTACTTCTTACTGCAGTTCTAGGTCAAGGCATGTCAAATGGCTTTAACCAAACCGTTCTTCAATATGGTACTTCTTCTTACGGTAAGCAAATGGCAACGTACGGTGGCGGTGGCTGGTATGACCGTTCAGGCGGCAACAACGATGCAGACGGTTTCCGTATCATTAACTGGGGTGTTACTGGCTTCGGTGAATCTTGGGAAGTGGGTCACACTGTAATGTATGCACAAGCGTCTGATACTGATTCAGGCGATATTACGGCTTACAATGCGGTTGTTCGTCCAATGTACAAGTGGGATGACCACATGAAGACTATATTTGAGGCGGGTTACTTCGCTGACGAGACTAAGCAAAGCGGAACAACAACTGATACATCGGGTTCTAAGCTAACGATTGCTCAAGCTTGGTCTGCTGGTTCTAGCTTCTGGGCTCGTCCTGAAATTCGTGTATACGGTTCTTACTTTATGGACCACGAAGCAGATAGCTTTGCAAACGGCACTGACGATACTGAATTCAGTGTTGGTATCCAAATGGAAGCTTGGTGGTAATAATAAATTGTCCACGCTTATGTTGCGCTTAGTCCATGCGTAATTGAGTGATAGTTATCAAGCCGGCTTCGTGTCGGCTTTCATCGTTGAGAGTAAGTGAGGTTTATATGAAACGATTGGTTTTAGGCTGCGCGATTAGCATGGCATTATTAGGTTGTGCTACGACAGAAACCGTTGTCTTCGATGCCGAGAACATTGAGCAAGTGGCGCAAAGCTACGCTCAGATACAATGGGCAGACGTTGAGCCAACTAAACGCATTAATTTCTCAATTGATCAGTCAAATCAGAAGTTTGGATTCTCAAAAGGTAAAAGCGCCATCGCAGCATTTGACATTGATACTCAAGGAAAAGAGCTTGACTTAGAAGTCATCAGCCATTTTAAGAAAACCGTTTTTTATCCAAATGCTGTACTACTAAATGAGCAGAATCAAATCATTAAAACCTTTGAAACCGACGATTTCGAATATAAGCACGCCTACGGCATGGATGGCGATCGTTTAGTATCTAAAGTGACCATCCAGCCCGTTGGAAAACAACGTGTTAAATTGCTCGTGTATACCACGCCTGAGTTAATTGAAGGTGAATCAGAGGTCTTACACCCTGTTAAGCTTGATGCCATTGCTCGTGGGAACTACCCGCCGGACGTACCAAATCCAATGATTCCACACTCTCCATTCGGTGAACTGAGTATTGTTGCGAAGGTGGATGACGCTCTGGTATTGGATGAGCCTATTGCGATTGCGAGCTCCGATACCGCGCAGCAAAAGTTCAAAACTGATCTTGCCGAGCAACAGCAGCAAGCTGTGATTGATAAGAAAGCCGCCGTCACGACGGTAGCACTAAGTGAATCAGTCAGTGATATCGCAAAATTAAGCGATGCTCAGCAGCAGTTCTATCTAACTAGCATTGAAAGCGCAGTAAATGTTGGCATGTTAGATAAAGCATTAGCGCTACTTGATGAAGCCAAAGCTCTAAATGTAGAGGGCGCTCAAGAAGCCTTTATCAAGGCGGTTAATGCCAGCAAGTAGTGATGAGTTGATTTTTGAGTCATTAAGAGAACCGAACAAGGTGATGTTCGGTTCGTCCTTCCTTTAAGTCACTTTATTCTTTGACTCAGTCGCTATTCGTTAATCAAGTAGCTATTCGTTAACCAAGTAGTGATAGAAAAACTCGCTCAGTGCTTGGTAGTGCTCTTGGGACTCGGGAGTACCTAGTGCAATAGCATAATCAGCATGCGATTGACCTTCGTAAACATTTAAATCTGCTGTTACTCCTGTGCGTCTTAACTCTCTATGCAAACGGACGGTGTCACTGAGTAATAAGTCACGAGTACCGGTGATGAGGTAAACTGGTGGAAACTTTTCAAAGCTGCCATTAATAGGCGATACCACCGGATCACTTAACTCTAGATCACCCACATAAGCATCAATCATTGCAGAAGACATACCTCGCCAACTACCTAAAATATGATCTAAACCTTCGTTAATGAACCTGCTATCTCCCGTCATCGTCATATCTACTCCTGGAGTGCCAACATACAGTGCAGCAGGAGTAGCAATCAATTGCTCATTTAATTTTTGAGTAACGGCCAAACTTAAGGATCCGCCTGCTGAGGTACCACCCATTACCATACTGTCCGCAGGGCGAATTTTTATCAGTTCATTCCAAACATCAATAATATCGTTACGTGCAGCGGGCGCTGGAAATTGGGGTGCCTTACTATAGTCGATCGCTATTACTGGTATTTGCATGGTGGCAGCTATCATTGTCGCTTCTGAGGTTGAAGCGAAGCCACTGTTTAACATATATGCACCACCTTGAACCGCAACATACAATTTGTCTTTTAATTCTGGTGCAATCACTTCAGGAGTAACCCAGTAAACGTTCACTCCTGCTATTGAGTCTTGTTCAATCGATACATTTAAGCTCTTAGCGAGAGAGAGGGCTCGTTGGCTGGCTACTTTATCTCTGGGTTTAACAAATTCATTCCACTCTTCATCTGTCGCTGGAATGTTATTTTGTAAAGCTTCCACATTTGGAGCTGGGAAATTGTTTGAGAAATCATAGAATTCAGGGCTAACTGCAGTTGCGAGAGGGACAGGCTGTGTGGAAAGCGACAGACTATTTTTGTCATTATTTGCGAGAGCAGTGGTGCTGATTAAACTAGCAGCAATAACAGAAAGAATTAAGGTACGTGTTTTCATTTTCTCACCTATAGCATTTGATAATAAGCACTCCCTGCTGCGATAAAGGTAATTTACTTGAACTCATTTTTAATTTGTATGAATTAGAGAAATTCATTTCTGTTCATTAATAGTGAAACAATCATACACAATGCTGGTTAGCTGCCTTTGCACTCAACTTCTATCAACGGAGTTTAAACCTCTGCGCTTTGACCAAACTCTTTGCGGTATTGTCTCGGCGTGACGTGTTTGTAACGCTTGAATAAGCGGTTGAAGTTAGCTTGATTGTGATACCCCACTTTTTCAGCGATTAAGTGGATTGGTAGGTCGCTGTGGGTGAGTAACTCTGCTGCATGGTTCAAACGTACTTTTTTTAGATGCTGGCTAAAACTTTCATGAAAGTGCGCTTCAAATATTCGGTGAATGGAGCTCTCACTTGTGCATAAGGATTTAGCCAAATCAGCCAGTGTTATGGACTCGTGGTAATTCTTTTCTATTAAAAAGCTCAGCTTTTCAATCTTGGCTCGATCGTATTTGTTATTGGTTGTCTCCCGTTCATCGGAGTGTTGTCTTTTGAAAGAGAGCAGTGTTGTGGCACTCTTGTCTTCCGCAACGATACCCAAAATCAATATAAGCGTTGATAAGCACTCTATGTGGCTATCGATTTTAAGCTGAATGAGTAACTGATAAATACGTTCTCCTGACTCTTTCGAAAGACATATTCCTTTTTGAGCGCGCTTAAGGACTGCGTCAAGTTTTCTAAGCTCAAGACAATTAAATATCATGTTGGCTATCCACTCTCGCTTGAACCAAACACTATGACGCTCTGGAAGAGTATCTTCCGAGAGGGGACGACAAGCAAAAGAGTGTGGTGTATCTGGCGAGATTAGCCACAACGTATTGTGCTCTAATTCGCCTTGATAATGGCCAGCAAAGCCGTTTCCTTGTGTATGCCTATGCAATACCAATTCAAATTCTTGATGATAATGCCAATCACAAACGCCAGAGCAATCTTGGATTTCTAGATAGCGCCATGAGACCCCCTGTCTCTGTGGAATTTTCTCAAATTTCGCTTTATCCATTAGTGATGCCCCTATAGAAAGTACTGAATAGTGACCTAATAGTACTTATATTTTTAGCCGTTCCTATTCATTGATGAAATAGTACTGAAAGTTGACGAATGAGCATTAGATGTATGTCACAAAAAATCTACTCTAGCATCATCAAGACAGAGAGGGTTTCACATGAAAAAGCTACTAGACACAATGTCAGAATGTATCACTAGCACTCGAATGGATTGGATTGCATTAATGGTTAAAGGGTATGGAATGGACTACCCAAATATGTGGAAGCTATTAGGCTACCCATCACAGCAACATTATCAATTTGAACTTACTGAGAGTGAAGCCAGCCTCCCTACCGCATTAACAAAGAATCAGCCCTTAAGTTAGGTTTTTCTCATAAAGGTATTGAGAGTCTGTTCTTTTAATCGTTCCCCCTATCTGGCGTCGTTAACTAGTCACTAGCGTCGCTGGATTTTTCAATTTTAATCATTAGGTGTTTATTATGTTTACGTATATTCAACGTTTGGGTAAAGCGTTAATGCTACCCATTGCCACTCTCCCTGTTGCTGCGATGCTGCTCCGATTCGGTCAGCCCGACTTATTAGATATTGCGTTTATAGCAAAAGCAGGGGGGAGTATCTTTGATAATCTTGCTCTTATTTTTGCCGTTGGTATTGCAATTGGTTTATCAAAAGACAACTCAGGAGCGGCGGCGCTTTCTGGCATCGTCGGTTACTTTATATTGACTGAAGCAACAGTGGCGATTAACCCAGACATCAAGCTAGGGTTCTTTGCTGGTATTATCTCGGGCATCATTTCTGGTCATGCCTATAACCGTTTTTACCAAGTCACTCTGCCAGATTTCTTGGCATTCTTTGCTGGTAAACGATTAACGCCGATTATGTCAGGCCTATTCTGTCTGGTTGCTGCCTTTGTTTGTGGTGAAGTTTGGCCGACTATTCAAGCGGGTATTGATGCGTTCAGTTACTGGATTTCAGAAAGCGGCCCAATTGGACACTTTATCTATGGCATTATGAACCGTGGTCTTATCCCTTTAGGTCTTCACTATTTCTTACACTCGGTTTTTTGGTTCAGCCTCGATGAGTGTGTACGAGTGAGTTATGAAGTGGCTTCTTCGTTGCAGTTTGTTTGTCTAAACCCTGACGTTGTTGCACCTCTCTCTATTGGTCAAGCCTTACCGGATGTTCATGGCTCTGTGATTACTGAGATTTCTCAAAACGTGGCTCGTGGAGACTTGAACCGATTCTTCTCTGGCGATCCAAATGCTGGCGTTTACATGGCTTGGGCTTATCCAATTATGATGGGAGGTCTTCCTGGTGCAGCATTGGCTTTCTATGTTGCAACTGAAAAAGCAAAACGTCCTCTTATTCTAGGTATGTTGAGCTCGTTAGCACTGACGTCATTTTTAACGGGTATCACTGAGCCTCTAGAGTTCAGTTTCCTATTCATTGCGCCTGCACTGTATGCGGTTCACGCTGTGATGAGTGGTATTGCGATGGTGGTGACTAACTCACTCGGTATTTTGCACGGCTTTGGTTTCTCTGCAGGTTTCATCGACTTCATACTTAACTGGGGGCTTGCTACTAATGCTTGGATGCTATTACCTCTAATTGGTGTGTTCTTTGTTGCTTACTTCGTTATCTTCCTAACGATGATTAAAGTATTCAAGCTTCCTATCCCTGAAGCAGAGGAGTCAGATTCTCTTGAGAGTGAAGCGTCTGCTGAAGAAGTCAATGTCGAAGCTTATGTTGAAGCCCTAGGTGGAAAACAGAACATCAAAAGTGTGGATGCCTGCATCACTCGTCTTCGTCTACAAGTTGAAGACAGCAGCGCTTTGAATGAAGAAAGACTGAAAGAGCTTGGCTCAAAAGGTGTGATTAAAGTCGGTAAGTCAGGTGCTCAAGTGGTGTTAGGGCCAAAGGCTGAAGTTGTGGCGACAAGCCTAAAAGCGTTTCTGTTTTAAGGTTTCTTCTTCCAGAAATTTATAGTGTAAATTACGTTTGATATAAGGCCCTTTCTAGAAATAGAAGGGCCTTTTTTACTAGGGCGACAAGTACATGAATGAGGGCATGTATGAATTTATTGATTAATATTTGATCTAGATGGTAGCTGAAATAATCAACCGGTTTATATTAGAGTTAGGTTATGAAGATGCACGGACTGCTAATGACTGACAATGGAAACCACCTAGCCCCCTATAAGCCGCTCATTATTTCTCCTATAGAGCTTGAGCACGTGATACTCACAGAACTTCATCCGCTCGGTATTGAGCATGTTGTTTTCATGGTGCTTGATCAATGGTTTCATCCTCAAATTAACATTACCCACGGCTTTAGTTCACAACAGCTAGGCATCTATCAAGAGAACCAACACCACGATGCATTTCTAAACCACTACTTGAAAAGCCACTTAGTTGGGCAATTAGTCTACATGCAAGAGATGCTGCCAGTCCGTGAGATCGACGATGCTGTCTTCCTCGAAGTACTCATTCCTACCATGCAAATGCACCATTCTTATTGTGGGTTACACTCAGTAACGGATCATCATCATATGATGCTAAGCGGCCATAGCTTTCGCAAGTTGAACCCCCGACAACAGAAAAAACTGACCGAAATATGGTGTTTTTTACGTCACTGGTCAAATGGTTGGGTATCGAACCAGTTGGTGTCTCAGCACTGGTCAAAATTCAATGACACCAAGTGTCATCGAGACAAAAATGCGATTTTGACGCTAACAGAGACTCGAGTTCTTGAACTGCTAGTTCAGGGACTTGATGGTGTAGAGATCGCATCACACAGAGGTGTATCCAAAGAGACGGTGAGAACGCAAATCAAACAGGTACTACATAAAACTGGCTGTAAGCATCAAAATCAGCTGATCTCGCGTTACTTTCATCATCAATTAGCGTTGTAGCCATTAGAAAGCAGATCCGTTCTTCGCAGGTTTCAACATTTACGTCCATTGATTTGTTGATGGCGATCAACCCAATTCGTAAATTTATCAATTGTCCCCCATATGGGTGATGAGAAATTGCCTCACCGATTTTATCCTCGTGACAGTGCAAACCATTCAGGGATATTGGGGGCAGTTATGAAAGCATATAACACACTATTCGTGTTAGGGCTGGTTGGTTCGTTAAGTCTATTTGGCTGTGGTGACAGTGGAAGTGCTTCTAGCAGTTCCCCATCACCTTTGACACCAGAAAGTGGACCAACCGAAACCTACACCGTTAGGGCAATTGATGGTTATCTGAAAAATGCGCAGGTATGGCTGGATCTTAATGGTGATGGCATTCAAGACGATGATGAACCATCCACTTTATCTGGCGAGGGAGGAGTGGCCAACCTTGATATCTCGAATGTTCTCAACCCTGAGTTATATTCGGTTGTTGTTCAGGCAATTGCAGGTCAGACAATTGATGAAGATTCTGATGGTACTCCAATAGCTGTTAGCTATGTGATGTCGGCACCTGCAGGGGAGGTGGCGGTGACTCCACTTTCAACCTACGTTCATCTCATTATGCAAGAGAGCTTAACAAGTAATTCCTCTGCTGAATTGATTGAAGAGATAAAGCAGCAGGCAATAATACAAGCCAGTGGTGAATTGGGTATTGCAGAGGATGAGATCTTAGGTGATTTTGTTGAGCAAGATAAACCTCAAGCAGCATTCTCGGCCATGAGTATTGTTAAATCTGGGCAGATACTTCCAGAAACTCCTCAAGAGATGCAGCAATTGATAGAAGAGGTTGCCAACGATCCAACTTCTTTTAGCCAAAAAGCGGCTGCGGTGAATGAGAAAATTCGAAAGGTGGTAGCGGCTACTCCAGTTGAGGAGCTTCAATCAACCCCTCCTCCTATTAATCGAAATGATGATTTGGTGACCGATTCAGATCAGGACGGAATACCAGATCTCCTTGATGCATTTCCTGCCGATCCAAATGAGTTTCTCGATAGTGATGGGGATGGTATTGGTAATGTGGCAGATCTAAATGATGATGTTCATTCTACCGATGATATTGATGATGGCTACCCTGATGATACAGACCGCTACCCAACGGATCCTAATAGAGCAGGCGATCATGATGGTGATGGCATTGATTCATTAACCGATGCTCGACCTTATGATTTTGATAACGATGGCTATGATGATGCTGACGATGAGTTTCCCAAAAATGCACTTCTTGCAGGGGATCATGATGGCGATGGGTTCGACAGTTTAAATGATGAAGAGCCTAATAATTCTAACATCGCGGGTGATCATGATGGTGATGGATACGATAGTGCTAATGATGCATTCCCGTTAAATGATCTATTCGCTGGGGACCATGATGGTGATGGGTTCGATAGTGTTATTGATCAGTACCCTGATGATGCGACTAAAGCTGGGGATCATGATGGTGATACCTTTGATAGTGTTGATGATGCCTTTCCTCAAGATATTACTGAGTGGCTAGATAGTGATGGAGATAGTGTTGGTGATAACTCTGATATTTATCCATTTGATTTTGACAATGATAGCTATGCCGATGATATTGATGCTTTCCCTCAAGATGCCACTGAATGGGTGGATACCGATGGCGATAATCTAGGGAATAATGCCGATCCAGATGATGATAACGATGGTTATGATGATTTGGATGATAACGACCCGTTAGTTGCGCTTGTCACACCAGACACATATTCAGCCTGCCTTACCAGCTTACCTGATTATCCGATAGGTTCTGAAGCACCCTCTCGATCTGATGGCCGTCTGTATGAGGTTTCTCGGCTTAACGTGGAGCAGAGTAACGTCACTCACTATTTTCAAACCGAGCTCTATGTTGAAACTATCGACACCTTACCGAGTGGACACATATATCAATCGGGCAATCAAATACTGGTCAATCAAATCACCACTGATTTTGGGGCAAACCCAGTAAACGAGTGGGATCCTAATCTAGAGTTTGAATACATTGATGCGTCCACTGGGGAGTTCATAGGCTATCGAGATCATTATGATCGCTGGTGGGGTTACAGTGTATTAGTCAATCGTGCAGAGACGCTCCCTTTAAACGAAGCAATTTCTTGGTCAGTAGAGCGAAATGACAAGTGGTCGCTAACCACGCCAACAGCACATGATCAGTTGACCATGACGTATTTAGGAAAAGAGATTATTTCGACAGAGCTGGGTTTACGCGAACTGTGTGTGACTCACTACCAAGGGGAGTTTGATTTTGTAAAAACCGCGGATTCAGCTCCCGAAACTTCTGATATGTACCTAGAAGACAGTGTCAAAAATTACGTCGACAAAAATGAAATGATTCAACGTGCCGAGCGTGAATATTTAGAGTATGACCCGAGCGATAAAACAGTACCTACCTGGGGATATACCAATTATGTTAAGCAGTTGAAAGGCTTCATTTCAAACGAATTACTTTATGGACAAGATCCAATAACAGCGAATGTGCCAAGCGATCAGCCTGTTACTCTTGATGAATGCTTGTCGGGGCTCCCTACTGGGGTTCAACCACCTACTCGAAGTGATTCATTATCCTTTGATATTGTGAAGCGTAAACTCGATGGAACCGTTCAATATGGTGTTTATCATTGGGATCTGTTAACGGCAGATAACGTCGCATGGCAAGATAAAACAGAGCTGTTTGAAAGTCGATTAACCGGAGAAATCTTCGTTGATGGTCATTCATTAGGTGTGTTTACAGAGCGATACTATGAAGACAGCAATGGTGTATTTCAAGGAATGGAGGCACGTGAACAAGGGAGTGATGAGGTCAAGTGGGGGAGTGTGCATCTAGACAAACGGAATCTAACGCTTGAAAGTACTTACCGAATTCCTGAGGTTGAAAGTACCCATGTTAGAGCGGTGAATGCAGATACTCAGTATGGAGATTGGCATACTGGCGATTATGTCACCAATACAATGTATGTGGGTAAAGAAGCCATCTCTTATCAATCAAACGGCCAAACAATCACGCAAGATGCTTGCCGCGTCTATACCTCGAATCAAGGCTCACTGTTTGACGGTAGTGATGTGTTATCTGCCTCAGAAAGTATGCAGCAAGTAAATTGGTATGATAACAATGGGTTAGTACTTAGAGAAAGTGAAAACCAGGAGGGTACTTTTGAAACTTGGACTCGCTCTGCAGTCAATGGCGCAATGCCCGTATATACCATCTGTGAGTTAGAGAATACAGGTGAAGTCTTTGGGAGTGCAGACACTTATCAAGACTTTGTGCCCGCCGCTCAAAACTGCAGTTACAGAGCTTTTGACTCTGTGATGTTAGTTGATACCACTCTTTATCATCAAGAGAGTGACTCATTCTATTACAGTTACCATTTTAATGGTGATGGTACGGGTGTCTATTCCGAACCTACCGTTGGTCATAGCGAAAATATCACATGGCACCTCAACAGTGATGGTATTTTGGAGATTAAAAACGGAACAGGTAATGATACCGTTCGAGATGATGAATACTTTGCTCTGATTGCGTCTAAAGACGGGTACTTTAGCTTAATTGGGTTTTATGTATGGCAGGAAGAGGGGACCCCTGCCTCAGAAATTATTGGCCAAGAGTTCTCAACGAATATTCCAGACATTGGGGGAGGAGAGCCCGTACTGATTATTTCTGAACTCTTTGATGCAGGGCTAACTTGGTTATGGGCTGAATCGTCCAATACAGGTGCAGAGCTAGAGTTCGGCACTATTGGTCGAAATCCAGATAACAGTGCCACAGAGACTTACAGTGAGTTTGATTATCTAGCGGATGAGTTCATTACAGAGGTAGTGACCACTGAAAACGCAATATCTGATGATCGATACGTATTGGAATCCAACGGTACTTGGGAGCTTGAAAATGAAGCGATCACTCAAATAGTGATTAACCCCGATAATACACTCGATATGATGCGTGTTCACGGTGGTGGGTTTACCAATACTGTGCTGTCAGCTACGGAAATTCCACTAGCAGATCTAAACATTGCTTCGCTATTGACGAATACAGATGAAGGGGGAAGTTGGGCTAAATTTGTGAGTGATGATGCGACGTTTACACCGATGGCCAAAGGTTACACTATCGAGTTTAGCAACTATGAGTACTTTACCTTAGAGACATTAAGCTGGTGGTGCGACGGTTTGTTTACTCAAGAACAGCTTGGTGGAATGTGCAATCATATCCTCACGAGCAGTTATCAACCTGTCATTAATTTTGCAGCACTGGAAGATTCTCCTTTGATCGTGACTTGGAATCAGTCGGATAGTACTGAAATTATTATGCAGTTAAATAGTGGAGGCTTAGTAAGTTTCACTAATGAAGCTATCCAACTGGAAAGTGGTAGTTGGGAATCACTGACGGTGAATGGAACAGAATTAATAAAAGTACAAGCCCCGCTTTCTGTTGCGCAAGTTGGTGATCACTTTGCTTATGATGGTTCACTATATTTTGCAGAGTTTATGGGGTTTGTAAGAAGGGTGCGTCTTGATACCGAGGGTGGTAATGAGCTGTTCATTAACTCTGAGGCCCAAACAGAGGTATTGAATGCTTTTGAATCTCGCTTGACTGCATGCTCTATAGACAATCAAGATGATGGTGTTGCTTTACTGTTGGACTTACAGGCTGCCGTAACCGAATGTAATGGCTCTGGGGTTATTACCGAAGAGATGCTTATTGGCCGTACATTGACGATTGATTATCCCGATCCACACAGTGAATATATGACTTTAACCTTTAATGGTGATGGCTCCGTCGATGGTATGGATGTCAATACCTATGAGGGTTGGCGAGATAGCTGGACCATTGAAGGTGGATACCTAAAAATGTTCTCAGGTAACTGGTATGTATACTGGGCGCTGGTCGAAGAGTCAAAAACGCAGTGGTCTGTGAAGTTATTGGAGCAATGGGAGGATGATACTGATCCTCATAATGTTCTTCTGAAGCAGTTTATTACCTCTGGTGTTGCTGAATACAGATAAGACATCGTTGGGCAGAGACACAAAAAGCCACGTATATCGTGGCTTTTTGTTGGCTGCCATAGAGTGACAGTTAATCTCTATCTTGGTCAAAGTCCCCATGGAAGTGGTCATGATCAGACACACTGTCTGCGGCTTTGAGCTTTGTCCCCACGCGGAGCTTCTCAGTGGCATTAACACTGAATGCTTGCATCATTGGTTGCGGTTCTTCCGCTGGGAATAGTGGATCACTGAATGCGTAGTAAGTCGTCACATACGCGAGAGCCTGTGTATTTACGAACAGTGCCTTGTGACTGACGTTATTAAGATCATCACACGCTTGGTGATAACAGATATCGTAAGCCACATCAATTTGGCCACCAAACTTATCCATCTCGTCGGCACTCTTTACTTTCTCTGCGCCAGTAAATAGTCCGCCAAATGCAACGCCCCAGTCAGCAAAACCTGCGTAATCAGAACGCTTTGATAGTGCTTGTGGAACGGTCGCTTCAGATTGTCCATTGAAGAATTGATTAAAGATAGATTCGATATCAGAGGTACCAAACGGTGGCTCGAAACTACCAGTATAGGCGTTGTCAGGGCTATTTTTGGTATCTGATAGATCACCATCCATGACACCGAATACATAGTTTGGAGAGCCGATCATATCGAAATTGAGGTACAACTTAATGTTGTTGATTTGCAAGTATCGTTCTTCAATTAAGTCATAGTGTGCAGAAGTTAGCTGACTAGGGTCGGTTATCTCTAGCTCTTGCATTATTTCCGTTTGAGCTTGTGCGTAAAGAGGGGCGAACAGATCGTTGGTATAATACTCCGAACCCACTAAACCGGCTTCTTCCGCCGCCCACCATGCAAAACGGACTTTGTTTTTTACTGGAGCTCGAAGATTAGCCAGAGTAACGGCATACTCCAATAGACCTGCTGTGCCTGAGCCATTGTCATTGATGCCCGGGCCTTCCGGAACGGAATCCAGATGGGCACCAAGCATAACGACTTGCTCTTCATTTCCGCCTTCTGTCTCTGCTAAAATATTTTGTGTAAGCACAACTTCATCATGAACATTGATGCTGAAGCTCGCGTTGACGACAGCTGATTGACTTGTTTGATACCACTGCTCACCCAAATCAAATCTTGCGCCAAAAGCGGGAATGGTTGCTTGGCTATCACTGCCTAAAGTTCCATTTACGACGCTTTTACGCCCTTCATCGTTTCCTTGGTTAAAGACAATGGTCGCAACAGCGCCCGCATTTTCAGCATTAACGACCTTGGCATCGAATGTACAGCCGCCGCGTTGTATAACGGCAACTTTCCCACTGACGGCTTTGCCGTCAAAGTCAGACGCTTCACAACCATCAGTGCTGTCGTAATCAGGAGATTCAAAGCGAAAATCGGGGGTGATGAACACAAGCTCACCAGAAAGGGGGCCGTTTGAATTGCCAGAATAGGACATGGCGGAAAAGTCGGCTTCTAACCCATCTGTCGCGTTGCGTACTCCAATTAATTCTGAGCCATCAACATTGAGTGTGGTGCCCGCAAGCTCTTCCCAAGCGCGGAAGTCAAACTCTTGAGTGGTGACAATGTAACCATGATCTTGCATGGTTTCGACGATGTAATCGAGAGAGTGTTTGTAGCCTAGTGTCCCTGCTGCCCTAGTGACAGATGCACCATCTGACGTGGCTGAAGCTCTTGCTTCAAGCTCTTCTAAATGCTCTACCACATCATCACTTTCTATTTTACTGCTTACGTATTTTGCTGCTTTAACGGGATCATCCCAGTAACAGCCGCTAAGTAATGTTGAACTGACTACGGTGGCGAGAATCGTCTTTATTGTTGTTGTGCTTACTTGCATTTGTGACTCCTTGTATTAATAAGCCAATACATAGTTGCCCAAACTTTAGGTTAATAGAATGTTACATTTTAATGACGCCTGAGAATAGGAATTGATATCAAATAAAGTTGTTCTGTCTATTTTATCATTTACATATGGCTATCACAGCAGGTCACACATTCAACAGAAAAATATAACTTGTTGTAATAAAAAGAAGTTTTATATTGAATAAATATACAAAAAGCCACGCAATTACGTGGCTTTTTTATCTCATAACGAATCGTGCTAGCGAAAGTTATGCGTATCTATTCACTTTCACTCAAACTCAGTTCGAGTGAAAAGGATTAGAAACCTTTGATGTTCTCAGACTCAAGCTCAGAGAAGTATTTTACAGTCTTCACTTTAAGCTCTTGAGTAGATGGCTCATCACAAACGATCACTGATTTAGGGTGAAGTTGTAGAGCAGATACAGTCCATAGGTGATTTACAGAACCTTCAACAGCCGCTTGTAGAGCAAGTGCTTTGTTGTGGCCAGTTACTAGGATCATGATCTCTTGAGAATCTAATAGAGTACCAACACCGATAGTCAGTGCGTATTTTGGCACTTGCTCGATATCACCATCGAAGAAACGAGAGTTAGCGATACGAGTATCTTCTGTTAGCGTTTTAATACGAGTGCGTGAAGCAAGAGAAGACGCTGGCTCGTTAAATGCGATGTGACCGTCGTTGCCTACGCCACCCATGAATAGGTTGATTTTACCGTAAGACTTGATCTTGTCTTCGTAACGTTGGCATTCAACTTCATTGTCTGCTGCATTGCCGTCAAGAAGGTTGATGTTCTCTTCTTGGATATCAATGTGGTTGAAGAAGTTAGAGTACATGAACGTACGGTAAGATTCTGGGTGATCTGAAGGAATACCAATGTACTCATCCATGTTAAACGTAACAACGTGTTTGAAGCTAACTTCACCAGCTTTATGCAGCTCGATAAGTGCTTTGTACGTTGCAAGTGGCGTTCCACCTGTTGGTAGGCCAAGTACGAATGGGCGATCTGCCGTTGGGTTGAAATCGTTGATGCGCTTAACGATGTGTGCTGCTGCCCACTTGCCTACTTGTGCTGCTTTGTTTAACGGGATAAGTCTCATTTTTTGCCTCGAATATTTGAATTTTGGATGCTTTGAAACATTAATTCGCATTATAAAATAAGTTTTTGCGATCTGCTATTGTTTTTGGTCAATTTTTTTGCGTTTTGTTTAGCTGGTTTTATGGCGCCTTCTTATCAAGTTATTAATATTCAATGGCTTATGTTTTTACGTTACCGAATGGAACGAAATTATTATTTACAATGTGAGTCAAAATCTTCGAGAGGCGATCAATTGAGCATGCAAATAATCAAAATTGAACCCATACTCAGTTTATGAGAAGCGGATGTAGTTAATCAGATGAAAGATCGATTGAACCCTAAAAAGATATTTTCAGCATACGAGCAAGTGATGGCTCTTGGACAAACAACACCAAACGGAAAGGTCTTAAGTGGCATAGAAGCATTTAGTGATCATGAAGGCTACCTCGTTCATTTACGCGGAGAAGGAGTTGATTTAAAGGTTTGCTCTATGCATCGCTTTCATTTGGATTACAACAAATCTCACTGCCGCGACACTTTCTTAAAAAAGCTGTCTGAGCTTGCTAACCATTAGACCGTTCACTAGGCCGTTCGCACTAAAAATGATTCAGAGCTAACGACCTTATGTATTCGGTGAGTACCAATAAGTTGCCTTAACCAGCTTAACTCCAAACTTTAAGGGTTCTCTGCTATTTGTTGAGGTGAAACCTGGCTCGAGGTATGCGGTAGATGTGTGTGGTTAGTTTCTGCTTCTTCCGTCGATAGTTCATCGAGTGAAACATCCGTATCGTAACTTAACTCATCCTCTTCATTCATTGCATAAGCGCTGCTATGGCGTCGCGAATGATTGCGTGGTTTTTCACTGCTGCTTAGTGAGTGAAACCTTTTTTTCCCACGGGTAAGTTGTATATATTTAAGCCAAACTTTCTCTAGTTTTGATTTGGCTTTTTGTGGTGACTTTAGCACTTTGAGAAATTGCTTCTCTTCGGTATTCGTTGGTTCAATTTCGCCCTGTTCAAGTGCCAGCATAGTATCGCCATACATAACCATCAGCTCTTCCTCGAACAGTGTAAAATCACCTGATTTGGCAAATCCTCGTGGGAACTTCTTATTATCGTAAAAACGTTTCTTTCCGAATCTAAACTCTGTATTAGACATAACAGCCTCTGTTTTATGCAATGGTGATCGTTGCCACTCTAGGGTTCTTTTATTGGATACAACAAACATGCAATCATGTTGTTTCAACGCTTAATTTTGCTGATTAATATTTCAGAGGTATTGCAGAGAAAAGAAACAATAAAGACATTGGACAGAAGTTGGAGAAGAGCAGGGTAAACGGAAAGGGTATTACGGCCATCGCTTTTAAAATCGTAGGTATCATTGAGTTCCGAAAGTGGCTAGTTCTAAGTGTTATTATTGATAGACTAACCATAGAAAATTACTGATAAGACAGATTATGTAGGGACACACGACTTATGGAGCGTAGACGATGGCTTTATCTCAATATTCAGCTCTGACCGACGAGCAGTGCCAAAGCGCGCGCATAGCAAGAGATACACGTTTTGACGGGCAATTTTTTATAGCGGTTAAAACGACGGGCATATTTTGCCGACCAATCTGCCCCGCTAATCTCCCGAAAGAGAGCAATGTTGAATATTTTATCGACAAAGCCCAAGCGCTAGATGCCGGTTACCGCCCCTGTTTACGCTGCCGCCCTGATAGTGCTCCAAACTCATGGGCTTGGAAGGGAGTAGAGACCACGTTTATTCGAGCAACTGAGCTCATTGAGCAAGGGGCGCTGCAACAAGGAGATATAGAACAGCTATCAGAGCGATTAGGTATAAGCAGTCGTTACTTACGCAAACTCTTTCAGTCTTATCTTGGTTTAGCGCCTAAACAGTATGCGCAGAGCCATCAACTGTTATTTGCAAAACAGCTGCTACATTCCAGTTCGCTATCCATTACAGACATTGCCTACGCTAGCGGGTTTCATAGTATTCGGCGTTTTAATGATGCCTTCAAAAAAATACTGCAATTGTCGCCTAGTCAAATCCGAAAACAAGCGCAGTCGGCTTGTTTGCAAAATACAATCGCTCTCTCATTTAAAGGAAAGTTAAATTGGCCGCATATGCTCAATTTTTATCAGAAAAGAGCGATCAGTTATATGGAATTAGTGACAGAGACTAGCTATCAAAGGCATGTCCAAATTGATGGAAAAGCGGCTTGGTTTAAAGCGTGGATGGAGCACAATAAAGTACAGGTTGAATTTAGATTAGAAGATTTGAGCCAATTGAAAATATTAATTAACCGTGTACGTTCGATGTTTGATTTGGATACGGATACCAATCAAATTGAGCAACATCTTTCCACCGTTGCACCTAGCTTAGTTCGAACTACTGGCATTCGAATCCCTGGGGTTTGGAGCGCTTGGGAAGCTGGGGTAAGGGCCATTATTGGCCAGCAGGTGTCGGTGAAAGCTGCCATTGGTCAATTGAATTTGTTGACGGCAAAAATAGCGACGGAAAAAACTGTGGCTGTAAATATAGTGGAGGAAAAAGTTGAATCGGAAAATTTGAACAGTAAGCCTGAGCCTAGTGTCTACTTTCCTACACCTGAAGAGATCTCACAAATGGATTTATCGTTTTTAAGAATGCCTCAAAGTCGTAAAGAAACCCTTAAGCGCTTTGCACAGTTCTACCTGTCAAATCCTGGTTGTCACCCTAATGATTGGCTTGCGATAAAAGGAATTGGTCCATGGACGGTTGATTATGCGCTGTTACGCGGAATATCAATGCCGGACCGATTTTTGACTGGCGATTTGATTGTCAAAAAAGTAATTCAAGAGTTTCCTCAGTTAGAACCGACCTCAGTTGCTCCTTGGGGTAGCTACGCCACTTTTCATTGCTGGGAGTACGTATCATGAATCAATTGACAGCCCTCCCTCGCTTTTCCTATTACCAAAGCCCACTTGGCGCCTTGACGCTGCAAGCAAATGAGCATGGGCTGCTTGGGGTTTGGTTTCCCATCCATACGACACAACCTGCACAATTAGGACAAAGGGACGATACTTTTCCTATACTTAAAGAGACGAAGCGACAATTAGATGAATACTTCTCTATGCAAAGAAGGGCGTTCTCTTTACCCGTTGCATCATTGGGTACGGATTTTCAACAACAGGTTTGGCGCGCTTTATGCATGATTCCTTATGGGGAAACATGGAGCTATCAGCAACTGGCAGAGACCATTGAAAACCCTAAAGCGGTAAGAGCGGTTGGGCTAGCTAATGGAAAGAATCCAGTTTCAATTATTGTACCTTGCCATCGAGTGATTGGTAAAAATGGAAAACTAACCGGCTACGCGGGTGGTACAGAGATAAAGAAAAACCTATTGAAGTTGGAAGGGTTTTTAACGTAAGGATACGCGGCAATGGATAGATATCGGGTGTTTAAAGCCGTTGTTGTAGCGGGGCTTACAGTGGCGTTACAAGGGTGTTTTCAAGAAAAACTTGAAGAGATGGTTAATCATGAAACGATCTCTTTTCAAGGGACGTACTCTAATCAGTATAACTCCAACACTTTAATGTTCAGCAAAGGTGTCATGAACTATAAAATGGATGACCACTTAGTGACACGTGAATATAAAGTTGAAGATAGTCATCTATTTATTAAGCTGGCGAATAGCTCGAAAGAGAAGAGAGAAGATATTGTTATGCGCATTCATGGTGAGGGAGAGGTGCTCACGTGTAGTACCTGTGCTAAGTACAATATGGTGAATATTTGGGTAAAAGATGACTTTGTCGCGCCGGAACAAGAGATGATTCTCAATAATACCTACTGATCTTGCTTACCTAATAAAAAACGCCACGCAATATAGAGTCTAGTGCGTGGCGTTCAATCGCTTTATCGTCTTAAGTAAATTCGACCTAAGTAAAGAGGTGCCCATTCATCATTAGGTGGGCTGCAATACTCGCAATATAACCGAGCATGATCACTGGCATCCATTTTAGATGGCCAAAGAATGTGTATTTACCGTGCGCTGCGCCCATTAGCGCGACTCCAGCTGCAGAACCTATTGATAACAAACTTCCTCCAACGCCTGCCGCTAATGTCACGAGTAACCAGTTCCCCATGGACATAACTGGCTCCATCGTCAGTACGGCAAACATAACCGGAATGTTATCGACAATCGCAGATAAAATACCGACCATCACGTTGGCCCAAATAGGATCCCATTGCGAGTACATGATATCTGAAGCAAGACCTAAGTAACCAATCAAGCTCAATCCGCCCACACACATTACAACGCCGTAGAAGAACAGCAAAGTGTCCCATTCGGCATGCGATACTCGTCGAAATACATCAAATGGAACCACAGAGCCAAGGCTTTTTAGCGCGTGATCATCGCCATTCGCTATCGCCATTGCCGCTTTTTTCGTTAGTGATGTGTGTAGCGTTCTACGTAAGAAGAAGCCAAAGAATTGAAGATAAGCTAGCCCCATCATCATGCCAATAACTGGTGGGAAGTGCAGTACCGCGTGGAAAGCAACCGCTGTGGCGATTGTGAGAATAAATAAGCCGACAATGCGTCTTGCGCCGCGTTTTAGTTCAACGTGTTTGTGTTCCACATTGGGTTTAGTCGCAGGGATAAAAAACGACATGATGACAGCGGGTACAATGTAGTTAATGACCGACGGCAAAAATAACGGCATGAACTCCGAGAAGGTTACATGGCCTGCTTGCCATACCATTAGTGTTGTAATGTCACCAAATGGGCTGAAAGCACCACCCGCATTAGCGGCGATAACTATGTTGATACAGGCAAGGTTAACGAATTTTGTATTATCACCGCCGACTTTCAGAACGACAGCACACATAAGAAGTGCGGTTGTTAGGTTGTCTGCAATTGGTGAGATAAAAAATGCTAACACACCCGTTATCCAGAATAGTGCTTTAAAGTCGAATCCTTTACCAACCATCCAAGCCTGAAGCGCATCGAAGAGTCGTCGCTCTTCCATAGCGCTTATGTAGGTCATCGCAACCAGTAAGAATAGCAGCAACTCTGCATACTCAAGTAAGTTGTGCTCTAGAGCTGCCTTAGCAACTTCAATCATGCCGTTTTGCTGGTAAACGTAACCGATCATGGCCCAAATAAGGCCAGCAGCAAGAAGGACAGGTTTAGATTTTCTTAACTGAAGGTACTCTTCGAGCATGACCAACACATAGGCCGCTGTAAAAAGGGCAAGAGCAGCAAAGCCCACGGTTGACTGCGTTAAAGATAGATATTGTTCACTATTGACTGATGCGAAAGATGGGGATGCAAAAAAGGTGAGTAGCGCACCGAGAAATAACCACTGCTTATTCATACATATTCACTCCTTGAAATGATGATTTGTTCCAGTGTATCGATATTTGTTTACATTCACTGTGAGGCATATCGGATCTGTTTGAATTGCATCCAGTTTGTGTTTTTTAACTCTAAGTTAATGTGTGAATTAATATCCCGACAATGTGTAAATAATCGGTCATTTAACCTGCATTTTAACTATTTATATAAAATATGATCTCGGGTTGGGTTTTTATTTAAGTTAAAAGGCCTAGTTGATTTGGATCATCAAAATAGGTGCGTTTTTAGGCAATATTATAGCTGTCTTGTTTGATATGCAGAGGTAGTTATATGTCCAGTTCCGTTGTGTCAGATCGTAAGGTTACGTGGGGGTGTTACGTTGCTCTTGCGTTCGCTGTGGTGTTCTTTTCAGGCTTATTTCAATCGAGTGAGTGGTATGGCGTTTTAGATTTTACAACGCTTAATGGTGCATTTGGTAGTATGGCTGGTGCGGTCACTGAAACCGCAGATGGTGTGCAAGTTGCAACTACGACCTTGCGTGGTCAAGGGGGCAGTGGCGCGAGAGATGGTTTCATTTTTGCTCTGACGTTAATCCCAACGGTTATGTTCGCTCTTGGGATGATCAATGTTCTTGAACATTACGGTGCGCTGGAAGCGGCTCGTAAATTATTAACTCCTCTACTTCGCCCTTTGATGGGTATTCCAGGTAACTCAGGTCTAGCGCTAATTGCGTCGCTACAAAGTACAGATGCAGGCGCGGCGATGACTCGTCAGCTAAAAGATGAAGGTCATTTAACCAAGCGTGAAACCGATGTTTTCACTATGTTCCAGTTCACCGCTGGCGCAACCATCGTCAATTTCTTTTCCTCTGGCGCGGTACTTTTCACACTAACCATGGCTGACGGCTCTCTTGCTGTAACGTCTTCGATTGGTTTGGCGGTTGTTGTTATGTTTGCGTTCAAAATTATTGGCGCAAATCTGTTCCGTATTTATCTCAATATTACCGAAGGCAAAGAGGGTGATTCACCAAAGAAAGGTGAGCCAAAAGAAGGCAAAGCGACAAGTGAGCAACCTGAGTTGACCGAGGAGAAAGCATAATGAGCGAAGTAAAAGCAAAAAAACCGATGGTGACTGACATTTTTGTTGAAGGAGCGAAAAAGGGTTGGGTCATCGCAACGACATCAACCGTTCCTAACGTATTGATGGCCTTTGTGATCATTAAAGCGCTGCAAATTACGGGTGCTCTTGAGTTGATGGGAACGCTATTCTCTCCAATTATGGCGGTATTTGGCCTACCAGGAGAAGCGGCAGCTGTTCTTATTGGTGCATGGATGTCGATGGGCGGTGCTGTCGGGGTTGTTATTACGCTGTTTGATCAAGGTATTCTCAATGGTGTACATATTGCGATTTTGGCCCCTGCGATCTATTTGATGGGTTCACAAGTTCAATACATGGGGCGTATTATGGGGCCTATAGGAACGGAAGGTCGATACATTCCGGTGATGATTGCAATATCTGTACTCAACGCTTTTGGTGCAATGCTTGTTATGAACCTCATTCTGTAAGGAGAAATAATGGACTTTTCATTGAAACACTACTTAGAAGAGTTAATACCTCTGGTTAATGTGGATTGCGGTACCTACACGCTCGACGGTATTGAGTCGATTGCTGCTCAGTTTGAGAAGAAATACCTCGATATGCCGGGTTGGGATGTAAAGCGTATTGATTGTGGCGTTGCAGGTGTTGGCCTTGAGGTCCGAAATAAACCCGATGTCGAGCACATTGATGTGATGCTAATCGGTCATATGGACACCGTTTTTCCTGTGGGGACAGCATCAGAACGGCCAATGAGTGTCGATGCTCATTGTGCTTATGGGCCTGGTGTCTCTGATATGAAATCTGGCCTCCTTAATGTCGCTTATGCGCTTCGTCACCTCGATCCGAAAGTGTTAGAGACGCTCTCTGTTTGTGTTTGCATGAACCCAGATGAAGAGACCGGCTCGCTGTATTCCGTTGATTGGCTGCAAGCGACTGCGAAAAACGCGAAGCATGTACTGGTGGCGGAGGCGGCAAGAGCCGATGGCGGCTTAGTGAAAGCGCGTAAAGGCATGGCTCGTTATAAGTTGGCATTTCATGGTAAAGCGGCTCATGCGGGTAATGAGCCTCAAAATGGATGCAGTGCGATAACTGAGCTAGCGCAGTGGATCTTAGCGATCAATCAAATGACCAGCTTCGAATCGGGCACCACTTTGAATGTTGGGGTCATTTCAGGAGGCTCAGGCGCTAATATTGTCCCAGACTACTCGGACGCCATCGTTGATGTTCGATTCTGGAATAATGATGAATATGATGCCATTGATAGCCAATTAACGGGCATGAGCCATAAACCGTATTTAGACGGCATTAAAATTGAGCTTGAGCGTGAAGCGTATAAGCCGTCGATGATTCCAAGTGAAGCGACACAAGCATTAATGAACCTTGTTGAGCAAAGTGCCTATGAGCTTAAGATCGACATCAACTGGAAAGAAGTGGGGGGTGGCTCTGATGCCAACAATACCGCTATCTTAGGTATCCCAACACTTGATGGCTTAGGCCCTATAGGCGCGGGTTTCCATAGCGATGAAGAGTATCTGCTACTTGGATCAATTGAACCTCGCATTCGTTTATTGATGCGAGTGCTAGATAAGCTTGCTAAGTAGACATGATTTGAGTTGTTCTCCAATACGAAACACAAAGAAAAGCCCTAATCAGGCTTTCATATATTGAATAGAAAGTACGATTAGGGCTTCATTATAATGTTGTGTTTATTTTTGTTTTTTTGTCACTATGACCGAGGTTAGGCGTTCACTTTCTCTAAGTGAACTTCTTCTTCCTTTTCACCAGCCTTTGGATCGTTAAAGACTGATTCGTCTAGCGCACCCTCAGATTTTGCAACAATCATAGTTACTGCACTGTCGCCTGTAATGTTAACGGCAGTACGAATCATATCCAGTAGACGGTCAACACCCATAATCAGAGCAATACCTTCTAGCGGTAGACCAACTTGGTTAAGAACCATCGCTAGCATGATTAAGCCTACACCAGGAACACCTGCCGTACCGATAGACGCTAACGTTGCCGTTAGAATAACGGCAAGGTAGTCACCCATTGTAAGGTCAATGCCGAATGCTTGTGCGATAAACGCTGTGGCGACACCTTGCATGATTGCCGTACCATCCATGTTCACTGTCGCACCGAGTGGGATAGTGAAAGAGGCAACTTTGTTATCGACACCTAAACGGTTTTTAGCGGTTTCCATTGTTACTGGCATGGTTGCATTTGAAGAAGCAGTGGAGAAGGCAAACATGATCGCATCTTCCATCTTCTTCAAGAAGGTAACTGGGCTTAGGCCCGTGAAACCTTTCAGTAGCACGCTGTACGTTACTAAGCCATGAAGCAGTAATGTACCAGCAAGTACAGCAAAGTACCCTGCTAGGCTCCAAATAGCGCCTAAACCTAAACCTGTGAATAGCTTCGCCATTAGGAAGAACACGCCGAATGGAGCAATGTGCATCAGTAGTGCCACAAGCTTCATGATGACGGCGTTTAGGTCAACGAACAGGCTAGCAATGCGCTCACCTGATTTACCTGCCGTGCTAATAGCAATACCGAATAGGATCGCGAATACAATAATTTGAAGTGTCTTACCTTCCGCCATCGCATTGATAGGATTGGTTGGGAACATATTAATGATAACTTGCCCAAGCGATGGGGCTTCAGCTGACTGGAAAGAAGCTGCGGCGGTTAAGTCTGCACCTGCACCAGGTTGGAACAATGTACCCATTGTCAGCGCTAATGTGATAGCGACAGCAGTGGTGACAATATAGAACGCGAGGGTTTTACCACCCATACGGCCTAAAGTAGAAAGATCTTTCAGCGAGCTTGTTCCGCAAACGAGGGAAACAAAAACGAGTGGAACAACAAGCATCTGTAGGCTGGCTATAAAGATTTTGCCACCCACTTCAAATAGGCCATTCACGATATATGTGTGAACAAAGCCTTCATCACCAAACAGGAATCGAACGGCGAACCCTGTCAAAATACCCGCGATCATGCCGAATATAATTCGACCTGTTAGCGACATTGGTTTTTTTGTATTCATTGAGAACACTCCTTATTTTTATGTACTTCAAGTTCGTTTTGAAGCGAGCAGGAGGTTATCAGTCATTCTTAAAAATAAAAAAGCAAAAAGACCAGTCAGATTGAACGATGTGACTGCAGTCACGCATTTTTGTAGTGTTTTAACGAAATTTTACCAATATCTTTCAGTTGTAATGACTATATTTATCCATGAGTTAACCTTAGTTACCTTGGTAACACCAAAAGTTGTGGGTGTGTAACATTTTGGTCGCTTAAATTTATATGACAATAGTTGAAAATAATGCCTCCAAATCAAGATTTTTCGAAGGGGTAAGAATCGGAAATTCCGAGGTGAATTTTCACTTAAATCATAGCGGAGCGCCCGAGGCTAAAGAGCTGAGTAGAAATTGAGGTTGTTTTTTAAACACAAAGAGAAACATCTTCAACCTGGTGAACAGCGATTGGATTTACATTGTTAATTAAACGACCTCTTAGTATTTGATATTTTAATGTATTTTCATTTTTCGGTGGTATGTATTCGATTACACGATGATTAATTACCCTACAGAAAAAAGCATATTGAGGGGCATTAGCGTTGGAAAACCATGATTTATCGAGTTTTAGGAAGAGCAGGAGAACTTTATTTATTATCTAGATTGACGTTGAGCAGTAAAGGGATAGGAAGAGAGGATTTTTTCTAGGGAGATCTCTGATCGTTATAAGAGAGAAGCCACGGACTTCCCTCTTATTATGTGCGTCATTACCATCGGTATCGCATAGAGACACCATAGCTATCATTTTCAATCCAAGGTACCAGTTGAACATTCTCATCGAATGCATCGGTAAATACCCAAGCCGAGGCGACACCTATAGCTGCGCCAGCTAGCACGTCTTTCCAATAATGACGATCGGCTTCAACTCGTCCAACCCCAACCAAGGTTGCCATTGTATAAGCGGGTAAGCCTGCCTCCCACCCATAACGTAAATAGAGTGTTGTTGCTGACGAAAACGCATTGGTAGTATGGCCAGAGGGAAAACTATGGTTGTTACTTCCATCGGGGCGTTCTGAGTCGATGCTTACCTTGCCGACAAACGCGACAGCTGCACCCGTAGCAATGCTTAATCCTGCTTGTTGAAAGCCTTGCCAATCTTCTTTATACGCAGGAACCGCCAATGCCACTCCGACAAGACCATAAGCCCCAATATCACTAAGCGTACTCCAAGAGTCGGAACTCATTGCGTGTGTGAAAGTAGAGATAGTTAAAAGAGGGAGAGAAAGACAAGCAGTCTTAAGGTTCATTTTTAGTACCATGTATTTGTAACGGTTAATGCAATAACGCAGCGAATTATCGGGTGCATTTATATCACGGGTTAGGGTATCTGAGTAGCTCGTACTAAAAGACAGTGCCATGTAAGGGTTGTGACAGGACTGCTCCTTCTGTAAGACCAGATTCATCGGTTATTGCTGACCATCCACACCATCCACCCAGTGGTTGTCGCTGGCCAGTGTATTAAGAGCCGCAATATCTTGCTGAGCGAGCTCTGAAATCCATTCAACAATATCTGAAATGATCGGAGATTGGGTGCGTTTATGGCAATAATATTGCCATGCGCCGGGCTTTATTTTGGTTCCTGTTGGGCAATAAAGGAACTGTTGTTGCAGCTCTGGCAGGATCAGAACTAAGTCGGTAACGGTCGCACCTTGCCCCGACAAACATGCACTGAGTGCAAGGTCGAGAGTAAAGAAGGTGGTATTTCTCACTTCAATAGACGAAGAGATGGGGTGAGAAGCTAGCCAATCGTTCCAATCATCGTGCTCGAGCGTTGAGTGCAATCTACGCATGGTAAGCAGTGATGAGAGTTCTTGGTTTTCGACCGTGCTACTGGTTCGGCACACCGGAGCCATGTATTCATCGCGTAAAAAGGAGACATCTCTGAGAGATTGATAACCGTCTTTTTGGCGAGAGCTAAAGATCAGTAAATCGTAGTCCCCATCGTTTAAGCTCGCTTCTTCTTCTAACGATGGGATAACCACCACATCATGTTCGGGATAACGTTCACTGAGCTGGTGTATTTTGGGAATAAGACAGCGTGTGGCATAGGTTAATGCGGCTTTTATAACTATTTTTTCTCGTTTTGGTGCTTGCCAAGATTCCAACACGGCCTGTAGTGACTGATAATTTTTTTGCAAAGCGTGAGAAAGCTGTAGGCCTTTTTCGGTTAACTCAATGGCTCGATGGTGGCGAATCACTAATTCGGTGCCTAATTCATCTTCCAAAAGCTTTACTTGGCGGCTGACTGCGCTTTGGGTGACGTACAATTCTTCAGCGGCAAGTGTAAAGCTGGCGAGTCTTGCGACGGCCTCGAACGCTCTTAGTGCATTGTGAGAGTGTGGAAGATTTGAATAAGGCGTCATGATTAACCCTCTTTGCATGAGTTTTAAGAATGCCAGTGTGACCTATATATCATTTGAACGCTACCCAACTTCCTCTTAAAGTGGCCAAAAATAATAGAGGTCGCAATGAAAAAGATATTATCACTCGCATTCCCATTAATCATATCGCAGCTGATTGCTATGGCATTGGTTCTTACGGATGTGTGGATGATGTCGCGTATTAGCGTTACCGCGATTGCTGCGGGTGGGCTAGGCGCGTCGGTTTACTTTTTTATCTTTATCATTGCGAGTAGCACTGTGGGCTGTGTTGCTAATCTAATTGCTATCGCCTACGGCCAACGTGTTGCGCGTCCGGAATACGGTAATCAACAGATTCGTTATGCCATTAAAGGCGCGGTGCTGTTATCGGCTATTATGTCTGTGCTCTTGTTAGCACTGTTTCACTTTGCGCCGATGGCCTTAATCAAAGCGAATCAGCCTCAAGATGTGGTGACATTAGCGATGGTTTATGTCGATGCTTTGAAGTGGGCTATTTTTCCCTCATTGATATTGCTAGTACTGCGCGGTTTAACCAGTGCTCTAGGGCATGTTCGCTCGGTGATGATCATGTCGGTGATAACGGTCATCATCAATATACCTATCAGCTATGTTCTAGCGTTCCCCTTAGGACTTGAGTTAATGGGGTTAGGCGCAGGCACTGCACTTTCTGCTATGTTGGTGGCGATTGGCTACGGTATTTGGGTATTCAAGCGTGAAGAGTTTGCACCATTTGCTCCTTGGCTAAATGTTGACGAATACTCGCTGTCATTAACAAAGCCTCTATTGGCAATGGGGCTCCCAATTGCTGTAGCGGCTTTATTAGAACACGGGCTCATCTATGGCGGAACTTTGATGGCGGGCACCATTAGTATCGCGGCATTAGCGCTGCATCAGATTTTACTTCAATGCTTGAGCTTAACGTGGAACATCAATTTCGGTTTATCTCAAGCGGCGGCAATATTAATCGGCCGAGACTTTGGCGCTGACAATCATCAGGAAATGAAAAAGACGTCATGGAACAGTTTTGTGTTGGTGACGATCATCAGCGTTATTTTGGCCGCTGGATTTATCTTGAAACCAGAGTTGGTCGCGCAGTTCTTTGGTATTGATGACCCACATTTGGTTACGATGTTATCTGGGGTCATCTGGGTGGTTGCGCTTGGGTTTATTGTTGATGCGTGGCAGCTGCTTGCGATAAACCTTTTGAGAGGCATGAAAATCGTTATCGCACCAACCTTTGTTACCTTGATAGGGTACTGGTTATTTGGTTTACCTTCTGCTTGGTGGTTAATGAACCGTTTCGAACTTGGCGGAATATGGGCAGGCATTGGTATTGGCCTTGGCGTCACTGGTGTCCTTCTACTGGTTCAACTGCTTCATGCACTAAATAGACATCAAGGTAAAAACCAAACACTTACTGAACATGGTGATCTCGCCCGCGTTAGCTAGCCAATAGCTGTCACTAGTTAGTCGCGACCAAATCATTTTCAGATTTCAGATCAGACGTACTGATTGTTAGCATGATAACGCTGGCAATCAGGACGACTAAGGCAGCAATCAGAAAGCCAAGCTCCGTTAACTGAAAATGACTCAACAGCGCAATCAGTACATAGCTTAGGCTTTGCATCATGGTCGCAAACATAGCCATGCCACCATCGACACGACCTCGCTGATTGATTTGAACGGTTAAGTGCATCAGGTTCGTTCGAGCGATTCGATTCGTTGCATTGATAAATCCAAAGCCAAAGGTAAAGACCAATAGGTAGATTGGCTCGAGTGACATCCCCATTCCGAATAGCATGACCACTAATCCTAACATTGAAAATTGCATCGCAGTTCGGTGCGTGAACGTATCTAAAATGCGGCTAATTAGAAACCCTGTGAGTAACGCCCCAGCACCGAAGCTAACGTTATAGGCTGCAAGCCAGTTCCCTGCTACTCCATTTTCGGCGAACCAAATAGGAACCAGTTTCCCTAGGAATGTCACAATCGGGTACGACAACGTCGACAACAGCAAGAAAAGGTAGAACCGAGGAGCGAGACGATAGATCCCAATACTCTCTATTAGCTGCTTAGCAAACGGTGATTTTGGCTGTTGTAAGCGGTTTCGTTGGTAAGGCGTGAAGAGATAACAAACAGCCGCAATGGCCGAGGCTATTGAAGCAAATAGGGCGAACTCAAGCATTCCCCATGTCTGAAGCAATACAATACCCAGAGCCCCCGCACCTAATGTCGTCGTTTGTAAAACCACCTCTTGAAGGCCTGAAATAGATGTGTATTCATTCTTGCTGTAGTTTTCTTGAGTAAAGGCGCTGTTGGTCGCCCATGCAAAGTTACTTGATACCCAAAATATCAGTTGAGAGGCAGCAAGTAGCCAGTGATTACCTATATCTAACCAATAAGCGATAGCAACACCCGCTGCGGTGAGTGATTGAATCCATTGGTTCAGTATCAGTAGAGACTTACGTGAATTTCGGTCAATAGAGGTCGAAAAAAATGGGGTCAATATGAACGACGTTACTGTACAAGCTAACGCGACTAGGGCGACGAACGTACCCATGTTAGGTGTCTGAAGAATCACCCAAGGCAATGCCATCATAAAAAGACCTGATGAGATACCATCGAAAAATCGTCCAGTTAAATAGGGGGCTGTTTTGTTTTTCATCGCCTTCTCCATGTAAGCAATTCCATTTAGTGATACTGTAAAACCTCAACCTAGATTCAGGTAAAGCCTTTTCTTTACTAAGTGGACGGAACAAAAAATAGAGGTGCGATATGGATATCAGTATTGGGGAAGTCGTTAAACGTTCAGGTGTGAGTAGTTCCGCTTTGCATTTTTATGAGCGAAAAGGATTAATTACGAGCTGGCGAAATCAAGGGAATCAACGGCGATATCACCGAAGTGTGTTGCGCAGAGTTGCGGTGATCAAAGCAGCGCAACAAGTTGGCCTAACGTTGGAAGAGATTTCTGCAGCATTAGGCTCGTTACCAAAGCATCAAGCGCCGAGTAAAAAACAGTGGGCGACATTAGCCAGCTCGTGGCATGAGATGTTAGAGCACCGCATTCATACTCTTAAAGCGCTACAACAAGATTTGGATGGATGTATCGGATGTGGCTGTTTGTCACTCGATAGCTGTAATTTACGTAATCCACAAGATGAAAATGCGAAAACCCATCAAGGGGCTAACTTTTTAACCGATGTCATAGAGTGATTCTGGCGCTTAAAACGGGTAAGCCTAATGGCTGTTTTGCTTATGATCATAGCCCAAGCGGTTACGACAAACGGAAAGGTAAGTAGTGTCAAACCGAGTAGATAACCTAACCAGGTAAGGGCACTAGCGACCACCGTTCCAATAAGTATCATGGTGTTTGAGTACCCTTTAAACTGGCACAGTGCAAGAGCAATCAACGCACCATTGAAACCGAATAGTCCTTGTAGCAGAGCACTGCTACTCGACGCGCTTAGCGTTAAGACGTTGACCTCTAACCACCCAACGAATCCGCCAAATAAAAGGCCCATGCTGGATCCGACGATAGCCCACGTTCCTACTTTGGTGGAGTGGAGGTAGAGGCCAGTGATGACAATCACACTAAATAAAAGCCCTTGCTGGAATAGAACTTGGCCGACGCCATTAAGCGCAGAAAGCAGGAACGGATAGGCTGAAATATATGGATTGTTGGCGACTTCATTGGATTCAACACTCGCCAATATTGTTGGAGTGAGTGGTAAGTTGAGCCATTGATTGAGTAGAAAAATCGCGGCGATAGTTATTAAGAAGGGGAAGGTAAACGCTGGAGTCTTCCAGCGCCAGCAATACATCAAAATTGACGTGCAACTCGCACCAGCAATAATGACGAACTTGAGTGATCCGCTTGGTTCGAAAAAGGTGGCGCAGGCAAGCCCTACCAGTGCGCCGTTGTAGCCATAGACCCCTTTCTCGATAGTGGTGTTATTCGCTTTAAGTAGGCGAGCTATAGCTAATGACGAGAGTGCTCCCAGCAAGGTTGCAAGAGTGTATCCACCATTAGAAAGTGCCCATCCACTTTTACTTATTTCTAAGCTGTCATGAATCAATAATGCAATAAGAAACAGTGCGCCCGTTAGCGCACTGTTGATAAGGGCGATTTGGCCAACGCCTTTGAGTGTTGGCATTACGATCTCATGATAGAGTTTGGACATTAGAACTTAAACTTACTGACTAAGGTTTCCAAATGCTGAGCTTTTTGTTGTAACGCCTCACACTCCTCCGTCGTTCGTTCGACGCTAGCGTCATTTTGTCGTGCGATTTCAGAGATATTGGTTACGTGAGGTGATATTTCACTCACCACATTTGATTGCTCACTGGTCGCCGTTGCGATTTGCATATTGATGTTATTCATTTCGCTCACATCGGAAGAGATAGACGTAAGTTGTTGTTCCGATTTTGATGCTTCTGTCTGACACTGTCCGGCGAGGTCGGCACTGGTAGAGATAGCCGAAACGACCGCTTCCGTGCGCTTTTGTAGTTTTTCAATAATCGCTCGGATCTCTTCTGTTGACTCTTGGCTTCGCGAGGCGAGTGTTCGTACTTCATCAGCAACTACGGCAAACCCTCTACCTTGTTCGCCTGCTCGAGCCGCTTCAATTGCTGCGTTTAAAGCCAGTAAGTTGGTTTGCTCTGATACGCCGCTAATCACATCAAGCACGGTATCAATCGAACTGGCATCTTGAGCAAGCTCATTAACCACGTTGGTGGTTTCGCTAAGCTGGGTGTTCATGTCATTGACACTTTCAGAGGTGACAGAAACGGCCTGCAAACCAATGTCGATGGATTCCATTGCCGACGTTGCACTGGTGGCGGCACCATCTGCGCTGGCGGCTACTTCAGAGGAGCTTGCACCAAGTTCATGAATGGCTGTTGCGACTTGCTCTATTTGACTAGTTTGCTGTTTGATTTCTTCTTCCATTGAATGGGCCATCTGATCGACACTTTGTACGGAATTAGAAATCTCTTGCCCCGTGTTAGAGACATCACGTAGCAGTTCTGTTAAGTATTGAACAAATTGATTGTAGCCTTTGGCAATTTGCCCGACTTCATCATGTCGAGAGTCGTCTAGTCGCTTAGTTAAATCGCCACCCCCTTTACCAATATCCTCTAGCAGCTGAGCAACGTGGGCAAAAGGAGCGAGAAGTTTGTTGGTTGACCACGCAGCAATAGGAATATAAATCGCCGCAATCAGTAACGCCATCCAGATCATGGTTTGGCTAAAGGCTTTTAATTCAACCAGAACATCGTTTCTTGGCTCGAGCGTAATCAGCGTCCAACCTATCGTTTCTAGGGCTTTTGAACCGATGACCTGAGCTTCACCATTTAAGAACGCTTCTTTGACAACGGGTTCTGTTGGGTTGAGTAGATCATTCCCGTTTTCAATACCAACCCCCTGTAGTGTTTGGCCAATCTTAGACTTGTCAGGATGAACTTTTATTTCGCCACTCTGATCAACAAGGAAAACAAAGCCATTTTCACCAATGCGATATTGGCTAATAAGTTTGGTGACACTGTCTAGTGTTAGCCCTACACCTGCCACACCAATACGTTTGCCGTTATTGACTACGGCGTAGTTCACAAACATGGTTGGAATTCCCGTTGAACTATCTGTATCGAATGAGAGTTCAAAAGCTTTATTGGATTCAATAAAACGGTAGAACCATTGATCACCGCTATCGCCTTTATCGAGTGTTTTAAGGACACCCTCAGCAATGTAATACGTTCCCGTTTCACCAGAGACAAAATACGAGGTGATGGCATTGAATTCTTGTTTTACTGCCGCGAGTAATTTGTTGATTTCTGCTTGAGAAGTCGACGTAGAGTATTCGGTGAAAATCGGCGCTGTGGCCAATACTTGTGAGGCGATGACAGGGACATCGAGCTGCGCTTGTAGGTCGTTGCTGACTTCACCAAGAACTGCGGGGAGTTCACGCTCAAAGGTCTTATTTAATAAGATGCTCCAGCTGGCATTGACGGAATACGTCCCCATTACACCGATGATCATCAAAGCGGCAATGACCGTTGTGATGATGGCTTTGGCGCGAATTGTTAATTTCATACGAGTTCTCCTACTCATGGCATCCGTTTAATTCTAGTAGTGTAGCCTACTGAGCGTTTTGTGAATATTATGTTAAAACCTGACTGCCTGGTCAATTTTGTTGTGTGTTCAATGACACGTTTTTTGTTGAATCTTTGTGCAACGTTAGGTTTCTGCACTCTGTCGAGTCTTAAGAATAGGAAAGTGGAGGTAAGAAAAGAATTAACTGTCAATTAAATTCATGATTGTTATTGAAAATAAATTGTAAGTTTGTATTATTGCAATCAATAGTGCAAATGAGAATAATTAGCGCTATCAATTGTATTAAGTTAATTAAGCTCAACAAGGATGCTTTCGATGAAATTACGATCTCTTTTAGGTCACTCTATTACCGCCTCTCTCGTGCTGGCTAGTACGTCAACATTTGCAGCAAAAGTAACGCAAGAACAAGTTGTTGAGCATTATGCTGATGTTGCCCATGCTGTTTATGCGGATGCATTAATTACGGCAAAGGCACTTGATCAATCGATAGAGTCGTTTTTGGCATCCCCTTCTAAGGCGTCTCTTTTTGAAGTACAGCAAGCTTGGCTTGCGTCTCGAGTTCCTTACCAACAATCTGAGGTGTACCGTTTTGGTAACGCAGTGGTTGATGATTGGGAAGGGCAGCTTAATGCATGGCCGCTTGATGAAGGTTTGATCGATTATGTTTCGGCGGATTACCAGTATGAGCTTGGTAACGAAGGTGCGGCGGCAAACATCGTAGCAAACAAAAAGCTTAAGATCGGTGCAACTACCTTAGATGTAGAACAGCTAACGCCAGAAGCGATTGCTGACCTTAATGAAGTGGGTGGCTCTGAAGCGAACGTAGCGTCCGGTTACCACGCGATTGAATTCCTATTATGGGGACAAGATTTAAATGGTACTAATGCGGGTGCGGGTGAACGTCCTTATACCGATTTCGTTGTCGGTGAAGGCTGTACAAACGGTAACTGTGACCGTCGTGGTGAATACTTACGTGCTGCTGCTGATCTTCTAATTCAAGATCTAGAGTGGATGGAAAAGCAGTGGTCTGCCGATGAAAAAGGTAACTACCGTGAAGAGCTAGTGAATGGCTCTGCTGAAAACGGACTGCGTAAAATGCTATTTGGAATGGGTTCACTTTCTCTTGGTGAGCTAGCGGGTGAGCGTATGAAGGTAGCGCTAGAAGCGAATTCAACAGAAGATGAGCATGACTGCTTCTCAGATAATACTCATAACTCTCATTACTATAATGAGCAAGGTATCTACAACGTTTATACCGGTCTGTACAAGCGTGAAGACGGTACGCTACTTTCTGGCCCAAGCATCCATGATCTTGTTGCCCAGCAAGACAAACAAGCAGCGAAAGAGATTCAAAAGCAGTTTGATGTGACTCGCTCACAGGTTGGCCAATTGGTGACGTCGGCAGAGAAGCATGGTCAAGCCTTTGATCAGCTAATTGCATCGAATAACACTCAAGGTAATGCTCTGGTCAATGAAACGATCATGGCACTTGTACTACAAACAGAAGCGATTGAACGTGCAGCGAAGGTTGTCGGTATTACCAACCTTTCACCTGATACTGCTGATCACGAATTTTAATTTAAATCATCATTTTTAAAGGGCTCGTAATGAGCCCTTTTTGTGGTTTATATAACCCTACTATTAATGAGAATATTTCTTATTTAGAGTTCTTTGTTTTTAGTTAAATTAGCTTTGAGAGCCTTTGATATGATGTTGTATACCAAACTAATCCTTCTCCCTTTTATTCTATTTAGCGCCTCGTCTTTAGCTTATGACATTAAATCTGGCGGCGACACTTCGGTTAAAAAAGAGGGGCCCAATGCCTACTCGATGCCTGCTAATAACTTACCTATGCTGAACCGATTGGATTTTAGCGTAGGCAATAGCTTCTTCCGTAATCCTTGGGTACAAGCGCCTGCATCAACCGATGCGCGTGATGGTTTAGGGCCACTATTCAACACTAACGGTTGTCAGAACTGCCACATCAAAGATGGTCGTGGCCATCCACCAGAAGAGAACGATCAACACGCGGTATCCATGTTGGTTCGCTTAAGTATTCCTGCAATGACCGATGAGCAGAAGAAAGCCTATATAAAAGATGGCGTGATACCTGAGCCCACTTATGGTGGCCAACTGCAAGATTTCGCGCTTCAAGATCAGACGCCAGAAGGGCAAATTAAGATCCGCTATACCGATGTTCCAGTCACCTTTACCGATGGCACAACCGTTGTACTGAGAAAACCAGATTTAGAAATCGTGGATTTAGGCTACGGTGAGATGCACCCAGATACGCAATTCTCAGCACGTATTGCGCCACCTATGATTGGTCTTGGCTTGCTAGAGAGTATTCCTGACGCAACGCTTGAGCTGTGGGTTAAAGAGAACGCTGCGACTGATGATGGTGTGTTAGGTAAAACCAATAAGGTGTGGGATGTCGAAAAAAATGGATTCTCGATTGGTCGTTTCGGTTGGAAAGCCGGACAGCCAAACCTAATGCAGCAAAATGCCGCCGCCTTTAATGGTGATGTAGGCCTTACTAGCCGTTTATTCCCGAATGAAAACTGTACCTCAGTGCAAACCTTGTGTGATGACTTACCGAATGGTGGCGACCCTGAAGTGAGTGATAACATTTTGGACTTTGTTGAGTTCTACTCTCAGCATCTAGCCGTTCCAATTCGTCGTAACACCCAGGATCCGCAAGTGAAACTGGGTCAGGCACTGTTCCAAAGTGCAGGTTGTGAAAGCTGTCACCGTACTAATGTTAAAACAGCGAAGCGAGAAGACCTTCCTGCGCTGTCTGAGCAAATTATCCACCCATACACCGATTTATTGCTTCACGATATGGGCGAAGGTCTGGCGGATAATCGTCCTGAGTATTTAGCAGATGGTCAAGAGTGGCGTACTGCTCCTTTATGGGGGATTGGCTATACCGAAGAAGTAAATGGACACACCAATTTCTTACATGATGGACGAGCAAGAAACCTGATGGAAGCGGTGCTTTGGCATGGTGGTGAAGCGGAAAATGCTAAACAAAATGTACTCGCTTTTAGTGAAAGCGAGCGAGAAGCCCTGATTACGTACTTAAACTCACTGTAAGGATAAACGATGAAAACAGTTAATGTGGTAGCGACATCTGCAGTGATGTTGGCCTTAGTGGGTTGTCAGTCGTCGACACAAGAGGGCAGTCACGCTCAAGCTAATCAGGCTCAAACTAACGGTTACTCACATACAAACGGCTATGAGCATAGCAATCACATGAGCCAAAGCGTTTATGAGGTGGAGTACCTAGCGGCAAAGAACTTTGCCCAACAAGCAGACCAACTGAGTAAAGCCTTTGGTGTGTATTGTGATAACCAATCGTCTGAAGATGCGATTAAAAATCAGTGGCACCAAACGATGCTGGCCTGGATGGCCTTGCAAGGTCAAGAGCGCGGGCCAGAGAAGGCATTAGAGCAGAGTTGGAATATTCAGTTTTGGCCAGACAAGAAAAATACGACAGGCCGAAAAATGGCGGCAATGACGTCGCAATCACAGTCATGGTCGCCGCAAGAGGTTTCGCAACAAAGCGTGACCGTTCAGGGGCTAGGTTCTATTGAGTGGTTGCTGTACGACTCTGCATCCCCCCTTAAGGGCTCTGAGTCAGTCTGTCATACGGGGTACGCCATAACTCAAAACCTGGCTAATAACGCCAATATCATTAGTACGTCTTGGCAAGAGAACCCATGGAATGAATTAGATGAGAAGCATTGGCGCTCGGAGTATATCTCTCTGCTCTCTAATCAGCTGGAATACAGCATGAAGAAAATGAGCCGACCACTCGCCAATTTTGGTAAGCCGAGACCTTATTTTTCAGAATCATGGCGCTCAGAAACCTCGATGCAGAATCTAAAAGCGAATATCGCTGCAATGCAGTCTCTCTATTTTGCTCAAGGATCGGGTCAGCCTACTAGCGAAAATGCTGATGGATTAGATCAAATATTAAGAGAGAGTGGGAAGCATCAGTTGGCCGACAGCATCACCAAGCAGTTTGAGCTTATGCTTGAGACTTGGCCCACAGAGCAAAGTTTGTTTGATCTGCTAAAAACCAAAGAGGGCACAAAAACCGCGTATGCTCAGTACAACAAGTTAGAGCATCTGAATTATTTGATTCGTGAAGAAGTCGCGATCGAACTGGGTATCGTTATAGGGTTTAATGCAACCGATGGTGACTGATAAAGCGCGTCGTTCGCTACTGAAAGCGGCGTTGTTTGGCGCAGCAACGCCTCTGCTTCCATTTGGCTGCGCTTCGACATCAAAAGCGAACGAACCAAGCTTAATCGGCTGCTCTATTAAAGGGCGTGACCGATTCTCGGCGGTTGTTGCAGATAGCAGTGGTAACCCAATACGTGATATTCCATTGCCTTCGCGAGGGCATGGTATAGCGATCAATAGCGCTTTACACCATGGTGTTGCTTTTTCCAGAAGGCCAGGCACTTACTTTGTGGTGTTTGATTACATGACGGGCGAGGTGATCAGTCACTCAGTTGCTAAGCAAGGCCGTCATTATTACGGGCATGGCGTTTATTCCAATGATGGTCAGTGGTTGTTCGCAACGGAAGGTGATAGCCGAACTAGTGCTGGGATCATTGGTGTTTATGATGTGAAAGCGGGCTATCAGAAAGTGGCGGAATTTACTGGGTTTGGATTAGGGCCGCATGAAGTGACTGCAATGCCCGACGGCTCGTTAGCAATTGGTGTTGGTGGCGTGCACACCGATGGTCGAATTCCAATGAATCTTGCTACAATGCAGCCAAGCTTGAGTTATCTAAACGCGAATGGAGAGTTGATTGAGCAGGTTGGCCTTGAAGACCAGCACCTGAGCATTCGTCATCTTGCTCATGATGGTGATAAAACGCTGCTGTGTGGCCAGCAGTATCGAGGTGACCCTGATGAGTCTCCTTCTTTGTTGGCTATGCATACGTCAGGCGGAGAAATGCAATCGCTTCTTGCTGAACCAGAACAATGGGCGAGGTTTAATCATTACATTGCGAGCATTGCTGCAACGAATCATTGGATTTTGGCTACGTCGCCAAGAGGGAACTGCTATGGAATCTGGTCGAAAGAGACGCGGCAGTTAGTTGAACTTGAATCACTTCCTGATGCTTCGGGTGTTGTAGCGCATCAGGATACATTTTATGTTAGCTCTGGCGCGGGTAATGTGGTGACAAAGTCCTCCCAGCTTCAAAGCCATAGGGCTCGTTCTGGTGTTCAATGGGACAATCACTGGTCTCGAATTTAGCTTGGGTAGGTTGATTTTTTTCATGAAATAAGTGTGAGTTTTTATTTGTTGTTTTGTGTGTTTTCTTGAATAGTCTATCGGTTTTATCTATGTGTTTTTGCTCCTCTATTTGTTATGTTTCTTTGTGAAATAATTGCTTACATCTATGCTCGGATATGCATCGAATTTATGATCTAAATTAATAAATCGTTACTTTTAAACTTCTATATTTCCGCTCGGTAAAGTCAACCAAATTAAAAATATAAGTAAAATATAAAGGAAATATATAATGAAAAAGCTATTAGCATTAGGTGTTGCAGCGGCACTTTCTTTCCCAGCAGCAGCTCAAGATACAGTTGTTGATGGAATGGATTTTGGCCCTCTAGCTCAACTAGTGGGTACATGGAAATCTGTTGATGCTGGCGGTATTGATATGTCTCCAGGCCAAGAAGGTTCTGATGCTGGTTTAGGCGGCCCTGCAGTAACACCTTTCTACGAAGTAATGACATTTGAAGTGGCAGCTGATGCGACTAACGCAAGTGATCAGTACCTTGTTGCTTTGTACTACAAGCAAGAAGTTTTCAGAAAAATTGACGATTCTAAGTTCCACGACCAACGTGGTTACTTGATTTACGATCAAGCGAACAACACAGTGTACAACTCTTTCTGTGTACCGCGTACAACGTGTGTAACTGCAGAAGGCGAAGCGGGCAACAACATGACGCTTAAAGCATCAAAGCGTGGTATTGCTGAGTCTGAGTACATGACAGACAACGCAACAACGACTGACTTCACGATGACGCTAAACATCACGCCAACTGAGTTTACGTACTCGCAAAACACGGTTCTTGATATCTACGGCAAGCCATTTGCACATACTGATTCAAGCACGCTTAAAAAAGTAAACTAAGCCTAACTAAATCAAAAAGAAGAGCCTTGTAACTTGCTTATAAGGCTCTTTTTTTATCCGCTATTTGTAGAATTTCTTATATAACTTGTCTGTTTCGCCATTATGGACCATCTCTTGTAGCGCTAGTTGAAATTTAAACGCAATAGAGTCTGGGCTAAGCGTACTCGGGGTATTGTCGATAGAAATAGGGTATTTATTACTGTAATTGGGGTTGGGTTGGTCATTGAAATGCTTTGATGCTCGTGAAAAACCGAGATATAAGGGGGTTACGCCACCACAGCAGTTTGGGTGAAGTTTGATCGAGGTGTTGCCACTAAGTTTGAGGTGGTATTCGAGTGAGGCTTTATTATAGATAAAGAAGTCACCTCTGTTTTTATTAAGTAGCTCAATCGCATCGTTCGTGCTCATTTCAGGCTCCGCATTGACAAGTACGCCACCAACTCCCTCTAAATAGTCAGGCCCACCTGACGCTTTGAGCAATGTGTAACCTTTCAGTTGTTCGAGGTGTTCAACGGTAGGGAAATCAGGTCGTGAGAGACCAATATCACCACCTGGTAAGCCGTTTTCTATATAGAAAATGTATTGGGATCTTTCCTGAGTGAAATTCAACCCTGGGTAGAAGTCGATTTCTCCTTCTCTTAATGATTTGAGTAATCGTTTTTTAGGCGCTCTGATGATTTCAATATTGCAGTCGATTTTTTCTGCAGCGCGTTGATAAAGTTCAGGATACAACCCTTGGTTTTCAGGTGCTTTGGTTATGAGAGGCGGGCGCTCGTTTGTACGGTATCCCATTTTGAGTGTGCAGGCGTGAGTAGGCAAAGCGCTAAAAAACGCACAAAAAATTAAAAGTATTGATCGGCATTGATAGCCTAATTGGATTCGTTTTGCGCTGTCGTTCACCTGCCGACCCTCGCTTTGGTATTACTTTTATAAGCGTAGACACAAGTAGCGTGCTTGTGTCTTAAATCGTCTGCCTAATATGTCAAAATTTAAGGTATTAACCATTATTATTCGTCAGGTAATACTGACTTCGCGATTTTCAATAACCAATGTGTCTTTTCGGTCTGGTAGTTTTTGTAGTGGAAGTAACTGTAAATATCTGGGGCGACAGCGGGTTCATTTAATTCAAATTGAAGAGTTCGGATGTCGCTTAGGCTATCGTAATTTGAAAAGCGAGAAACAGGCGCAATCATGTCACTAAATTGTACCGCTTCTAGAATAACTAAAGGCAGTTCAGAACGAAGGACAACATTGAGGTTTAACCCCAGTTTTTCAGCAATGATCTCAGCATTCGATACTCTTTCGTTCCAGTTAGGTGTCAATATTAAGCCAAACGGATATTGAGCCACTTCATCTGGCGTGATTGATGGGCCTTTATGTGGGTGATCTTTACGGCACATCATATGCAGTTTATCAGTGGCGAGCTTTTTCGAGACGAGTGATTTGAGAGTAAAGTCGCTGCTGTAGCTGATCGCAAGATCGATTTCACCATTCTCTATTTCATTTTGAGTATTCTGATTCCAAGTTCTAAAAGTGACACTTAAATTGGGGGCGGCTTGGCTTATCAGACGAAACATCTTAGAAGAGATGGCACTCATGAGAATTGGGGACACAGCTATCGTTATATCACCGGTTAATTGGGCCGGGTCAAAATCTTGCCGATTATTCAGCGTGACTTCTAGAGTATCTAATACAGGAGAAAGAGAAGTGAACAGCTCTTCACCATAAGGGGTTGGCGTTAATCCTTTGGTGCTTTTTACAAAGAGGTCATCTTCAAAATGCAGGCGTAATTTGTTCAGCGACTTACTGATCGCAGGTTGGGTAACAAATAGTCGAGCGGCCGCAAGGCGCATATTTCGTTCTTGAAAAAGAATACTAAAAACGCGCAGTAGATTTAAGTCGATACTGGTGTAGAGGTCTTTGGTCATTGATTCTATTAACTACTTGAAACGAATAGCAACAAGTTTAGCATAAACCTATGAAACTCTTACGTCAGGGGAATGTCATGACACCTGTTTAGTTCTCATCCTAGAGAGTTTTTTAACCACTGTTTAACGATTTGAACCTCATCAGGGTCACCATTGATGGTGATAAGGCGATTATTCAATGCCTCTTGTATATCGATCTGTTGATCGGCAATGGCACTCAGTACACTCATTTCACTGATGATCATTAAATCTTCATTGGTTGGTATTTTATCGTCTGGGTAATTCTCTAAAAATCGAAACTGAGCGTTGGACAGTATTGAATAGTGCCCTTCAATGGCTTGGTAGAAGGTTATCTGTAGATCTGGCTTGGTACTCGTGAGCTTTTGCCCAAGCTGCCAGTTGAGCATGGCATCTGGCTTTTCTAGATCGGGGAGAAAGTCATCTGCCGAGGCGATAGTAATACTTGAAATCGTCGTCAGCAAATAAGGGTGACTGGGAATCTGTAGGCCAAATCCGCTATGAAAATTACACGCAGTGGCATAAATCGAATAATAGAGTCACTAGCCATGAATGGCTTCGTGACGGGTTCAAGCTTTCCGCAAGGACATGGTAAGCTGAGTGGTATTAAGTGAAAAATAAAAAGCCCTAACACAAGTTTAGGGCTTTTTAATAAATGGTGGGGTCTATAGCAAGTTAGTGCTTTTTAGGCCCATTTCGAACCATTTCTTTACCCGTTTCGTATACTTCTTGAGTAACCCAACGAGCCAGAAGTAGCTTATTAGCACTATCAAATACCGCAACAAAGTGACGGCCATCAGCGTTATTTGTTGCCATACCAATACCTGCAACGCCTTCTAAGCCAAATCCACCATTTTCAATCTCAATGAGGAATTGCTCTAAATCTTGCAGGTTATCAATTACGCTAGAATCGTTATTCATGGGTCTACTCTTTTGATGTGGTTTGTCGTGTTTATTCTGTACTTATTATAGCTTAAGCGTTTGGCTTGCTGATTGCGTCAAGTTGAAGAACTGGAGCCGCATCGATGTCTTCGGCGTTCATCATTGCAGAAACTCGTTGCATTGAAGACAGCAGTAAGCTCTGTTCCCAAGCGTCTAGGTTTTGGAATTTGTTGACGAAATTATCTTGTAGAGGCTTCGGCGCGTTGCTCAAAAGCTCTTTGCCTTTTTCGGTCAAGTTTGCGTGGACTTTACGGCGATCAGATTCACTGCGTACACGTTGAACATAGCCGTTTAGCTCTAGACGATCGATAATGGTTGTCGTCGTTGCTTGGCTTACATTGGTGTGATTTGAAAGCTCTTTAATCGTAACATTATGTAGTTCTTGAATCGCACGCATTAAAATCAACTGAGGGCCCGTCAAACCGTACTCTTTACTCAGTTTTTTAGAATGTAGATCGATAGCTCGAATGATTTGGCGAATCGCGACTAGAATTTCATCATGTTTTTCCAAGAGACGGACCTTTGTGTATATGCGGTATGGTAAACGTAAGTGATACGTCGATAATTTTCCGCATTGTACTTATGTTTAGGCGATTCTCAATTTTTTTCTGAACAATGAAGGGAGATCTTATCCCTTCACTGTCATTTTTATGATTTAGGCAGCGTGATTCACCTGAAAATTACCGGTCAGGGCGTTGTAGAACTCACTATCATTGAGTATCCCGACAAGCTTGTTATCTTCGACCAGCAAGATTGGGTAGTGACTGAGCTGTTTTAGTTTAATCGCATCGCGCATGCCAATTTCTGGGCTAGTGACGACAACGGTTGAAGGGGTAATTTGAGTAAGGTCGTCGTCAGCTTCATGCCATTTGAACAAGGTTAGCGCTGAGTTTTCTGAAATTTGAACTTCACCTTGGTTTTGGTTGATCCACAAACCTTTGCTGTCGCAGATCTGCCAACGCTCTTCTTCTTGCTTTAACGACGCCAAAGGCTGCATGAGTGAACGTCCTTTAAGGACATTAAGCGGGTTGGTATGCGCCACAAAATCTTTCACATATTCAGTTTTCGGAGAAAGCACTATCTCCTCAGGTTTACCATGTTGAATCAGCTTTCCTGATTCCATGATGGCGATGTTGTTGCCAATTTTTAGTGCTTCGTCTAAATCGTGGCTTACGAACAAAATCGTTTTGTTGAGTTTGCTTTGAAGTAGCAGTAGCTCATCTTGAAGCTGTGCTCGTATCAGTGGGTCGAGCGCTGAAAATGGTTCATCCATAAGAAGGATATCGGTATCCATCGCAAAGGCGCGGGCTAGACCAACACGTTGCTGCATGCCACCCGAAAGTTCGTGCGGGAATTTACTCTCCCATTCAGCAAGGCCAACCATCTCGATTTGTTCACGTGCTTTCGCGCGGCGTTCGGCTTTTGGTACACCTTGCATCTCTAAACCGAAGGCTACGTTATCGAGTACAGACAACCAAGGCATCAGAGCAAACTTTTGGAATACCATTGATACGCGGTGAGTACGTAGGTGACGTAAGGTGGATTCGTCACATTGGGCTAAATCAACCTGTGTATCGCCATCTTTAATTTCTAACGTTCCACGGCTGATTTCGTTCAAGCCGTTTACTGCGCGAAGTAAGCTTGATTTGCCTGAACCAGATAACCCCATCAGTACGCAAATTTCGCCCTCTTTTACCGATAAAGAGACGTTATCAACGCCAACGACTTGGCCGATGTCGTCAATGATCTGTTGGCGAGTTTTACCTTGGTCAAGTTGCTCGAGTGCTTGTGCGGTTTTGTCACCAAAGACTACATCTAGGTTTTTAATCGTAATGGCATCGGAAGCTGAAGAAAGAGGTTCAATAGTCATCATTAAGCGTCCTTTTGATTGGGTGTTTTACATAAACGGTCAAGAATCATTGCAACCAGTACAATGGCTAAACCAGCTTCAAATCCTTGAGATATATTCACGGTGTTTAGTGCACGCACAACAGGTTTACCAAGACCGTCAGCCCCCACGAGTGCCGCGATGACCACCATAGAGAGCGATAACATAATGCATTGAGTCACACCGGCCATAATGCTTGGAAGCGCAGCGGGTAATTCCACTTTGAGTAGTAGTTTCATCTTGCTTGCACCAAAGGCCTTACCTGCTTCAATGAGTTCTTCTGGCACTTTAATGACGCCAAGGTAGGTGAGTCGAATAGGGGCTGCAATGGCAAAAATGATGGTAGAAATAAGGCCCGGTACGATGCCTAGTCCGAATAAAACAAGGGTCGGAATGAGGTATACAAACGTAGGGACCGTTTGCATTAAATCAAGAATAGGTCGAAGTGCAGTATAGAGCCACGGTCTGTGTGCAGCCATGATACCGACCGGTACGCCGATTAATACTGACATTGTGGTTGCAGCGAAAACGAGAACAAAGGTTTCTAGCATCTCTTGCCAGTAACCGAGGTTGAGAATAGTCAGTAGAGCCGCGACGACGAAAATCACAAGTGATGGCTTGCGATGCAAGAACCAAGCAATGGCTGCGGTCATTAGAATTGGTAGAGCAGGCGGCATCCATTTAAAAATATCGACCAAAAATAGGATGACCGTTTCTAAAAAGAACGAAATGGCGTCAAAAAAACCTGCCGCATTAATGGTTAGCCAGTCAACGCCCGCTTCCATCCATTGCCCTACAGGGATTTTGTTATCCGTAATAAAATTCACATTAATGCCTTTACTGTTTGTTTTTATCGATCTTGCTAAGAGAAGTTACTGAGATGATTTTTATTGTTTCTGTTTAAATCTATTGTCAAAGGGTGGGCCGAAACCCACCATGACTTTTACTATGCGACGATTGTTAAACGTTTGTTGAGTTATGCTTTAACTTGCTCTAGGTAGTCAGTCACTGCTTGTGCTGCTACATCGCCTTGAAGTGTTTTTACGTTTTCAAGCCACGCTTCTACTTGCTCTGGATTGTTATCAAGCCATTGCTGCGCTGCTTTTTCTGGTTGAACGTTTTGGTTCAAAATCGCTTCCATCAGTTCATTTTCCATCTCTAGCGTGAACTCTAGGTTTTGTAGAAGCTGACCGACGTTTTGGCACTCAGAAAGGTAGTTAGCACGTACGTTAGTGTAGACGTTAGCGCCACCGTAATTAGCGCCAAAGTAGTCATCGCCGCCTGATAGGTATTCCATTTCAACATTGCTGTTCATTGGGTGTGGTGCCCAACCTAGGTATACGATCCATTGGTTACGACGAACGGCGCGAGTCACTTGCGACACCATGCCCGCTTCACTTGATTCAACCAGGCTGAAGTCTTTAAGACCAAATGCATCAGAATCAATCATGTCTTGGATAAGGCGGTTACCATCGTTACCCGGCTCGATGCCATAAATGCGATCTCTGAATTTATCGGCATGCTTTTCTAGATCAGCAAAGCTTGTTACGCCTGCATCGTAAACGTATTTAGGCACAGCTAATGTGTACTTTGCGCCTTCTAGGTTTGCTCGTACGGTTTCAACCGTGCCCGCTTCACGGTATTTCGCGATGTCGCCTTCCATTGTCGGCATCCAGTTGCCAAGAAACACATCAATATCGCCATTCGCCATTGAAGAGTAGGTCACGGGCACTGACAGTAGGTCAATCTTAGTTGAGTAACCTAAGCCTTTAAGTAGTTCAGTGGTAATCGCCGTTGTTGCGGTGATGTCTGTCCAGCCTACATCGGCAAAGCGTACATTTTCACATTGTTGACCTTCGATAGCCGCTTGAGCGCTAAAGGCCAGTGAGCTAATGGCAAGTGTTGCGAGTGTCTTGTTGATCGTTGACATGTTGATTCCTTTTGATCGTTCCTTGAAACTGATGTCTACCAGTTCCTATTTTGTGTGTGGTCGGTGACGACTGACTGTCTGTATTTTCTATTTGTTTTTGTTATCTGGTTTACTCATTAAGAAAGCTGTCTAGTGTTCTCAATGGCGGGTTAATTCTTTGTTTCTCTTCCCATTCTGGTGCAATCCAAACAGGGACACTCTCTTGCGCAAGCATTGGTTTTCCTAAGATCATGTCTGCGGCTCGTTCTGCCACCATAATGGTCGGAGCATTGAGGTTTCCATTAGGGATCGTTGGGAATACAGAAGAGTCGACAACGCGAAGGTTGTTAATGCCGCGAACACGGCACTGCTCATCGAGTACTGCCATTGGGTCGTTATCTGATCCCATTTTGCAGCCACAAGAAGGGTGATAGGCACTTTCTACGTTCTCTTTTACCCATCGGTCGATATCTTCATCCGCAGTAATTTCTTCTCCCGGTTGAATCTCTTCACCACGGAAAGTATCCATCGCAGGTTGAGATAAAATCTCGCGAGTTAAGCGAATGCAGTCACGCCAATCTTGGCGATCTTGCTCAGTTGAGATGTAGTTGAATTTGATTTCAGGTTCAGCGTGAGGATCCGCAGAAGTAATAGACACCGTACCGCGGCTCTCTGGCTTATTTGGGCCAACATGAACTTGGAAGCCATGTCCATCAAATGCGGCTTGGCCATCGTATCGCATCGCGGCTGGAAGAAAGTGGTATTGAATGTTAGGCCATTTCAACCCTTTGCGTGAGCGAATAAAGGCGCACGATTCAAAATGGTTCGTTGCGCCAAGCCCTTTACGAGTGAGGAGCCACTCAGCGCCAATCATCCCTTTGCTGACTAAATCGAGCTTGCCGTTAAGCGTTATTGGCTGTTTACAGTGATACTGGAAGTAGACCTCTAAGTGATCTTGAAGGTTTTCACCAACGCCAGGCAGCTCATGTTTTAGTTCTACGCCTGCGTTTTTCAGTACCGCTTTAGGGCCGATACCAGAGAGTTGTAGAAGTTGAACAGAGCCGATAGAGCCTGCGCTTGAAATGACTTCTTTATTAGCGCGGGCTTCAATGGTCTTGCCTGATTTTTCAAACTCAACACCGACTGCGGTATTATTCTCAAGTAGGATTTGGCGCGTAATCACCCCTTTCATTAGAGTGAGGTTTGAACGTTTCAGTGCACGTCGAAGGTAAGCGTTTGAGGTGGAAGCGCGAATGCCTTTTTCAACCGTCATGTGCATCGGGCCAAAGCCTTCTTGCTGATAACCGTTGTAATCTTCAGTTTTCGGGTAGCCGGCATCTTGACCTGCGTCGATAAAGGCTTGGTAAAGAAGATTCAGTTCCATTTCATTACCGCCACAGGTGCCTAATGGGCCATTGCCACCACGGTATTTATCTTCGCCTTGAATCCATGTTTCAGCACGGCGGAAGTAGGGTAAACAAGCTTGGTAGTTCCAGCCCGCTGCGCCTTTTTCTTCCCATTCATCAAAATCACAAGCATGACCACGAACATACACCATGCCATTAATGGAAGAGCTACCACCGAGCACTTTCCCGCGTGGGCAGTGCAGCTGTCGCCCATCAAGGCCTGACTCTTTCTCAGTTTCAAATTGCCACGTGTATTTATCCGTGTTCATTGGGTATGAAAGCGCTGTTGGCATCTGGATGAAAATACTCATATCCGATCCGCCAGCTTCTAAAAGTAATACGCTGTGTTGACCGCTTTCCGTTAGCCGATCGGCTAATACGCAGCCGGCCGAACCCGCACCGACGATAATATAATCGTAGCGTTGTTGCATGTTGTGTCTCCGTGGTGTCTAGCTCTTCAGTCCTTACTTACGTTTCGACTTAAGTACAGGTAGAGAGCTAGAAAACTTATCATTCTGTTGTCAGGTGTTTTTTACTGTCTAGCCATCTAAGCGTAAGGGCTAGCGTAGTCACCAAGCTCGATAAGAATGCTCTTAGTTTGAGTGTAATGAAGTAGGGTTTCTGGCCCGTTTTCGCGCCCAATTCCTGAGTCTTTGTAGCCGCCAACCGGCATCTCGGCGGGTGAGTCACCCCAAGTGTTCACCCAACAGATCCCTGCTTGCATTTGATGAATAACACGGTGAGCACAAGAAAGGTTCTGAGTGAAAATACCCGCTGCGAGGCCGTATTTAGTATCGTTGGCACGGCGAATGACATCGTCTTCGTCGGTAAATTTAAGCACTGACATGACAGGGCCAAAAATCTCTTGCTGCACGTGCGGCATGTCGTCTTGGCAATCAACAAAGACGGTTGGAATGACAAAATTGCCATTTTCTAAACCATTGTCAGTCACTTGATAACCGCCAGTTAGCAAGGTTGCACCTGAAGATTTTGCTTGGCTAATAGCTTCAAGGACTTTGTTTAAATGCTCTTTAGATATCAGCGCACCAATTTGAGTATTGATATCCATTGGATCGCCGATAATAAGCTTTTCAGTGCGTGTTTTTAGCTGTTCAACAAAGTCGTCATAGATATTTTCATGAACGAAGACGCGCGTACCGTTAGTGCACACTTCGCCCTGAGTGTAGAAATTCGCCACCATTGACGCTGATACGGCATCGTCTAATTTTGCGTCGTCAAACACGATCATTGGTGATTTACCACCAAGCTCCATGGTGACGCTTTTCAGTGTTTTCGCACTGTCGGCCATTACAGCCTTGCCTGTTCCTGTTTCGCCTGTGAATGATACTTTCGCGATCGCAGGATGTGCGGTTAGCATTTTCCCGACGCGATAGTCACCTTGGACAACGTTAAATACGCCATCTGGCAGTCCTGCTTCTGTGAATATTTCAGCTAGCTTCAGAGCAGTTAGAGGGGTTTCTTCTGATGGTTTGAAAATCATTGCATTGCCTGCTGCTAGAGCAGGGGCCGATTTCCACATGGCGATTTGAATTGGGTAGTTCCACGCGCCAATACCTGCACAGATACCTAATGGTTCGCGGCGAGTATAGAAAAATTGCGTATCGCTAAGAGGTTGTTGCTCACCTTGCATGCTAGGCACAAGCCCTGCGAAGTACTCAATCACGTCTGCGCCAGAGGCTATATCGACCTCAATCGCCTCTTGAAGGGGCTTACCAGTATCGGCCACTTCAAGTTCTGCAAGTTCATTGTTTCGTGCTCTAAGTATCTCTACCGCTTTAAGTAGAATACGGCTGCGTTCCGTTGCCGACATTGCAGACCAAACTGCGAATCCACGCTGTGCCGATTCAATGGCACTTTCAACATCTTGAATGGATGCTTGACCAAGGGTAGCAATGACGTCGCCATTAGCTGGATTTATGCTGGTAAAGGTCTCACCCGAGGTTGCTGGTGTATTTTTACCGTCGATGTATAACGAATTCATTTCCATTTGAAGCTCTAACTTAGTCATTTTTATGAGTGGTTTTAGAATTGGATGAATAAAACGTGAGCTGTTTATCCAAGTAGTCATTGATGAGAGCACGGGCTTTATCTGCGTTGATCCCTTCAGGGTTCAGTGTGCCTCGTAGCCAGATTCCATCAATGAGAGAAGCAATACCATGAGCCACGAGTTCAGCTTGATCTCGGCTCAATAGTGCTTTTAATTCAATTCTTAAATGAGATAGCAGACGCTTTTCATTTACACGCTGTAAGCGTTTGAGTTGTGCGTCGTGCATTGAGTAAGACCAAAAGGCGAGCCAGGTTTTAGCAACCATGTTTTCAGCTTGGAACCCTTCAAAGTTACCGCTGATGATGGCATTGATCCTTTGTTGGTGGGCATCTGCAGGTAAGGCTTTTAGTAACCCACCAATCGTCACGGAGTGCTGACGAAGGATCGCGCGCATAGTTTCTTCTAACAGCCCATGCTTACCACCAAAATAGTGATTAATGATCCCAGTCGATACGCCCGCTTCTTTGCTGATCAAAGCGATGCTTGCTGCATGTAAACCAACGCGATCAATAACCGCCATCGTTGCTTTTACAAGCTGCGGTTTACGTATGTCAGGCATCCCAACCTTGGGCATTTTTGGTCCCTTTTATTTTTTATTGAACGTTCAATTAAGTATAAAATGACAGAATAATCATTAGAGTTCAAATGATTATTTGTGTGGAGGTTTGGGATTCTTGTGTGGAGTGTCAATGCAATTGTTTGTAAATCAATTGGTTAGTTTTATTTGAGAGCTAAGCATTAGAGGTGTAAAGATTTGTGTTGTGATGTTTATTGGTCGAAGGTTTTTAACAGTTACCGCTGAAGAGACAGGGAAGAAGAGATCAAAAAAGCACAGACAATGGTCTGTGCTTTTAGTAATAGCAAACGGATTATTGCTATAACTGATTCGCTAATTAAACTCGTAAGTGTAGGAGATACCCATACGGTTGTTTTGGCCGAAATCGTCGTCTGCCATTACACCAAAGAAATTGAACGATTGAGCCTCTGTCAGTTTGTGGCTTAGCCCTGCACCAACCCAGTAACCAGAGTAATTATCAGAGCCCATTGAACCGCCACCAAATGTCATTAGTGACCATTTTTCATTAAGCGGCTTTAAGGCAAACATACCCACATAACCACCATGTGAGGTAAAACGAGTCATCACGTAATCGTCGTTACTTTCGTTCTTTTCTCCGGCTATTTCACCATCGTTATAGCTGTATCCCGCCATTGGAAAAATTTGCCAGCCATACGGAGTAATATCAAAATAACTCAGTGGTACAAACGAGCCAATGCTGTAGTTATTCTTATAACCATCATGATCGTACTCAGAGCGACTGAAGTTAAAATTGAGAATACCCATTGGCAAAAGCCAAGAGCCACCGACACGCCATTCGTCACCTTCAGAGTTAATACGAGCATTGATCATACGAGCATCATCAAGCCCGATAGAGCCTGAAAACTGCACGCCATCAACATAAGCAAGACCCGCTTTAGTGACGATTTTTGTTGGATCTTCATGGTGCTTCTCTTCTTCAGCTTGTACGCCGAATGCGCACAAGCTTAAAGAAAGCAAACTGATTAAAGGTTTGTTCATTATTTATTCTTTGTAGAGAGCGTTAACTTAGAAAGTTACGCTCATGCCAACGAAGTGGATACGACCGTCAAATGTGCCATTAATTCCAACACTTGCAGGGCCAATATTACGTTCTGCAATATCTACGCTACCAAGATCAGCAAACTCGTAGAAGACATCAAAGGTGTAGTTATCCCAGCTTGTGGTTGCACCGACAGAGTAGCGGTATTGTTCGCCAACAGGCAGGTCAACCCACTGTTTGCTAGGGTCATCCTGTGGTGAAGTTTCATAAGAGAAGCCAGCTTTCAAACGCCAGTCAGCGTTCAGTTGGTAATCTGCACCAATAGCAAATTTCCATACATCATCCCAATCACGATCGATTGTATTTAGACCAATTGGATTTCTATCCAATTGACCAAAGTCAAACACGGTCTCATCCCATTCACTCCAGCGGTGCAGTTGAACTGAAGCTAGAATATTGAGTTGGTTAGTCGCGGCGTAGCTTGCACTCATATCAACGATTGCAGGCACTGAAATTTCAGAAGACACGCCTAGGCTTCCAGCATTAGCACTAATATCGGTTGAGAAATCGTGCTCTACTTTAGATCGGAAGCTAAAGCCTAGGTCTAGTTTGTCACTCTGCTTGTACATTACACCAGCGTTAAAACCGTATGCCCAATCAGACGATTTTTCCAGTTGTACATTACCAGCGCCCATACCCATTTCTAGAGATGCCCAGTTGAACTGTGCTCCAATACCCCAAGAAACTTGGTCAGTTACGCGAAAGCTAAGTGAAGGGTTAAACTGAACGGCAGTTAGAGTCGTATCAGTCATCATCATGTTACCAGCCCACTCATTGCCGTAGCTTACGCTTGAGCCGCCAACGGTGCCAAGCGCTAAACCTAGGTGAACGTCGTCGTTTAATTGACGAGTGTGGAAGATACCGATAGAAGGCATAACCGTATCAGCTTTCGCGTTACCTGTTGAGTCGTTTGCGTCGGTATACTTCATCTCTAGATCAAGAAGCATTGTATTTATGGTGGTCATGCTTTCGCCCATGTGAGACATGGTTGCAGGGTTAGCCCACATTGCCGCTGCTGACTGAGTGTAAACACCGTCACCTGCACCAGTTGTACCTGCGTTAGCAATGATAGCTTCTTGCATGAATAAGCCACTAGCGTTAGCAGCGGTTGCGCTAAAGATAGCCGCACCTAAAAGGGATAGGGCGAAAACAGGCGTCGTGCGGCGATGTTTAGTGTGTAGAGTACGGGACATTGATGTTTGCATTATTTAGTCACTCTTATAGGAAGCTTCCCTGCCTCTAACGAAAGCCTATGAATCCTTGTGACATAGACGGGTAAATTTGCGTTGAATTGTAACTAAACGTTCCCGTACAATTGGAATAAAGCTTATTCCGACTTAATACTTGCAATGTAGGTTTAAAAACGACTTGAGCCAGAAAGGTCTTTCGATGCTGAGATATAACCTTGAAATTTAAGAGGTCTTTGAGCTGGCTGAAATGATAGACTTATAAAATAACAATAAAACTAGATGCTCAAATCTAGGCTCAATAATCCATTTCAATACACTTTTTAATAACAGTAGAAATAAAAACAGACAGTGATGACTTAAATGAATGACTTAAATGCCCTACATGTATTCTTAGCGTTAATGCATACACGCTCTACGCAAAGGGCGGCAACCAAGTTGGGCCGTTCACAGTCTTATGTGTCCAAAGTATTGGCGCAGTTGCGCGAAGATTTAGGGGATCCGCTTTTTTTGAGAAACTCGATGGGGCTTGTTCCCACCAGTTACGCCGAGTCGATTGAACCTAAAGTCAGAAATGCTCTTGAGCAACTTACAATAGCACTCGAGCCTGAGCAGTTTGCCCCAATGTCCTTGGATAAGGTGACGATTCATATTGTTAGCCCTTATTTGGCCAATATTGGTAAAGATTTGATTGTGGCATTGAGAAAAGAGACTCAAGCTGTTATTGAGTTACGTCAATGGACTCAAAATTCGGAAGCGTTGATATTGGCAGAAGAAGTGGATATTGGTCTTCACGCGATTAACGATAAGCCACAAACCTTTTATCAAAAACGGATTCACTCTGGTGCAGGGTATTTCGCGGGGAATAAAGACGGAGAATACGTAAAGTTTTTAATACCGGGCGTTAACGACACGACTGAGCATTTTCGAGTGCTTGATCCTAATATTGACGTCGGGATTATTGTTGATAATCAGGTCGTGATGAATGAGCTAATGGACACCTGCTTTACCCTTAAATATGAACCTTATTTTGAGTCAGAGCATCACCATAAACTCAATCTAGATGTGGCGTTAATCATCAAAGCGGCCCTTCGTCATTCGCCAAAGCAACAGTGGTTAGCAAGCATTATGGAGCCGATTATCAAAAACAATGTTGAGGCGTGGATAGAGGGGAATAAATAACGCTCTATCAAATTTTTGAACAAAAAAGGGAAACTAATGATTAGCTTCCCTTTTTTTTATGTGTTTTGGCTTTTATCGCCCTGTTATCACTATGTGTAGAAAGTGATAACAGGGGGAGCGATAATTACAGAGCCGATAGGTACGCTTTGTATGATTTCAAGCGAACCGTTGCACCACCAATGATGTCCATAAAGCCAAGCATTGGGTGAGGCTTTTTAGCAGAAACCCAACCTGAACCCGTTGCACCAATTGGCACGTTGTAACCTTCAGGTTCGTCAAATTCAATAACAATAGTACGACCATGTGAGCCCATGTTGTTGCCAACGTGTTGGCGAACATGCTGTGAACCATTAAGTACAGATACACGCGCTTCACCCGTACCCGTTGTGACACTGTGTACTCGGCCACGGAAGATTTCACCTGGGTAGGAATCAACATAGAATTCAGCAAATTGGCCGATCTCAATGCCGCGGAACGTTTGGTCTGCAATACGCATCTCCACGAATTTTTTGCCTGTATTGTATAGGTGCATGTTACCAACACGCGTTCCGTCAACAAGGTTTGTGATTGCAAGCTGCCCATCAAATGGGGCACGCACTTCACGACGAGCATTTTGCCATTTAGCCGTTGCTACTTGAGCATCAATCGCAAGAATTTGTGCGTTAGCGGAAGCAATTTGAGCATGTGTTGACTCGATACTGGTTTGAAGATCATCACGTGTTGATTGCTGCGCAAAATCATCCAATCTCTTTAAACGGTCAAGGTTACGTTCGTCGTTTTCAATTTTAAGAGTCAACGCCAATATCTCAGCACGCAGTGCTTTTTGCTGTGCATCTAAACCTTCAAGTTGGTATTCGGTATCTTCCGCTTTCAACGTATAGATCAGGTCACCTTTTTTTACCATCTGGTTATGGTCAACAAATACCTGTTCAACTTCTTGACCTAACAGTGGACTAAGAACCGCATGCGGTGCTTTTACTGTTGTCGAGTCTGTTAAGTCTGCAGGAGACCAAAAACGGTGCGCAGTAAAGAGTGCAAATGCGAGCATTACACCCGTACCAATGATGATAACTGCGTTACGCAATGTCCATGCAACAACCCCTGTTTTTACAAGGATCCAACAGATAAGGACATAAGGGAGCATTATTTCTTTCATGGCTTATTCCTCTACTTTCGCTGCTGGGTTACGGCCGTTACGGATGATGTTTGAAAGCTCTCTTGCAAGAACGTCCCAACGTGCAAATGCGATGATGATGGCAAGTACCCACCATGCTTTATCAATAAATAGGCCACACAATGACAGTGCAAATACGATTTGAGTATGCGCGCTCGACATCTCTGCAGCTTTATGAACAGCGACTTCATGTAACTGCCAGAAGAGGTAGATAACGTAAACGATGATGGCGACAGTAACGAAGAAGACGAACCCCATAAAGATTTCAGAATCTAGGAGCTTCAAAATAGTAGGGTAGCCATTTGAAAAGTACTCTTCAGGGATATCTTTACCGTGAATAGTTCCAAGCTTAGATAATCCAACGGATGAGCCTACTAATATACCTAGGGTCATAACGGCTTTAAAAATAAAGAGTAGGGTGGTTTTGACAGTCCTCGTCAATTTAACCCATAGCCCATCCTTTGGTGCTGGGGTTTCGTTATTGGTCGACATGATGTGTTCTACCTTATTTATTGATCTGCTGCGTACTTTACACATCGTTAAATTTTTTTTGGAATAATCGTTATTCCGAGTTGGCATTCAACCTTTATAAACTTCGACTTGATTATTTGGAACTAAAGGCCCTTTTTTATTTGTGGTGCTTTAAGAGGGGCGGACGCTTTGCATGTGATATCAGGAATAAGCGTTATTCCTATGCAAAATTTGGTATATCGCTAAACTGTCGCCCAATCTTTACTCACCTTTCCTATTAGGATCCTTTAGATTTATGAAGTTCAGCACAAAAGTATTAGCGTTAGGTACAGTTATCAGCTTAGTCGGGCTGTCTGTATTAACCTTTATTCAATACCGCACCATAAGCCAAGAAGTGGAAAACACCATTGAATCCACCATTGAGTTGGCCTCTAGTCAAGTTGCTGAAGTCATACATAGTGAGTTACAAGGAAAACGAAACCTGGCCAACTACCTATCAGAGTTATTAGCGAGTGCCGATTCGCAAGACGTAAAAGGCCTCATAGAACAGCCGAGCCTAAGAAGTGTTTTCGTAACGGCAGGCATTGGTTATGAGAACGATGGTTCAATTATTCACAACGACTCAGGATGGACAGCCCCATCTAATTGGGATTCTCGTTCACGTCCTTGGTATCAGGATGCAAAACGAAATGGGTCGCAGAGCCTAACCAAACCTTATGTTGATGAAGGCACGGGCGCGGTTTTGATTTCTATCTCTCAGCCTATCTATGGCAATGGTGGATTTATTGGCGCCTCATTTTTTGATGTTGATTTAACCTCTCTGGCGACACTGATTTCAGCGGTTGAGTTGGAATACGCGACAGTATTTGTTGTCGATGGCGACGGCACTGTGATTGCTCACCCTAATAGCAAACTCAATGGTCAGAACATGTCTACATTCACCAATCGTAGTCGCATTATTGAAAACACCGAATTAGTGACGGTTCAAGGCAAAGAGTACTACCTTGATTTCCACCCGACGAAAGTAGGAAATTGGTCGGTTGGTATTTTGCTGCCATATGAAGAGACCCACCTTCCTCTTGAAGAGATGAAAAAAACGGTTTTCATTTTGTTCTTAGCCATCTTGACTCTGTCTTTTGTGATTTACGTTGGCGCAATGAAAGTATTAATGCGCCCATTATCGGCACTAAACGAAGCAATGAAAAACGTTGCATCGGGTGATGGTGATTTAACCAAGCGATTAGACACCAATACAGATCAAGAGTTTAAAGAGCTCGCTATTAGCTTCAATGGGTTTGTCTCGATCATTCAAGAGCTTATTCAAGGAACGAAACAAACGGCGACTCAAATTACGGAATATTCAAATGTGGCTGCCAACAGTGCAAAAGACTCTGAAGGCTTATTGCATACCCAACAGCAAGAAGTTGAACAGCTTGCAACCGCAATGAATGAGATGTCGACGACATCAAGTCTTGTTGCCCAAAATGCTCAAAGTGCGGCAGAATCTGCGCAGACTGCGGATACTGCCGCGGGAGAAGGGAGCAGCATCGTACTTGAGACAACACGTGCAATTCAAAACTTAGGTGATCAGCTTGATGATTCGATGCGTGCGGTAAAAGATTTAGGGAACTCTATTGGCGATATCGAGTCAATAGTGAGTGTTATTAATGAGATTGCTGACCAAACGAATCTATTGGCGCTTAACGCAGCGATAGAAGCGGCTCGTGCGGGAGAGTCTGGTCGAGGGTTTGCGGTTGTTGCCGATGAGGTGAGAACACTTGCTCAGCGTACACAAGACTCAACCACCGAAATTCGCTCGATGATAGATAAGTTACAGCAAGGATCTCAATCGGTGACGAAGACAATGAATACGAGTCATAGCCTAGCAATGTCAACGGTAGAGCAGGCGCAAACGGCGAACCATGCCTTGGAAGATATTCGTTCGGCTATCTCTTCGATAACGGAAATGAACATTCAAATTGCATCAGCGGCCGAAGAGCAGAGCTTAGTTGCTGAAGAGATCAATAATAATACCGTTAGCATTAAAGAGTTGTCAGACAAAGTTGCTGACAAAGCTTCTCACACGAGTGAGCAAGTGAATAAGCAGTCTGAGCACATTGAAGAACAAAATAAACAACTAAACCAATTTATTGTTTAGCCGCCATTTAACTTGATAGAGCCCATCATTCAGATGGGTAATGAAATAACAAAATGCACTCTCGTTAGTAAATATTTCCCTACTGAATGCATTGATATGACATAATTGATATCTTTATGGATGGTTCGCTGCTTGCTGAGAGCCATCTTATTAGTATTGAGTCGTCGTCCCGATATGAGGAACCCTTGATGAATCTTCATCAACTTGACCTGAATTTGTTGAAAACCTTGTTGGTTTTACTGCAAGAGAAAAATACCAATAGAACTGCAGAACGTCTAAATACAAGTCAGCCTGCGGTCAGCCGCAACCTTGCTAAGCTAAGAACTCAGCTAGGGGACCCGTTGTTTATTCGCCAATCGCGCGGATTAAAATTAACACCCAAAGGTGAAGAACTCGCAGAACGCCTGCCTAAAGTGTTTGAAGACCTAACCGAAGCCTTATCCGGTGAAGAATTTCTACCTGAAAAACAGGTCGGCGTGATTAGAATCGCAATGAACGGTTTTTTAATCGAGAGCTATGGCTACAGGATATGTGAAGCGATTACGAATTCTGCACCTAATGTTACTGTCGAACTTATGAATTATTCTGCGAAAACGGCCGCAGAGTTGATTAATGGTGAGCTTGATTTCGCACTCAGCTACTATCCTTTAGACGTGTCTAAAGAGCTAAGGCAAGTTCCGGTTGGCTTGCTTAACTTTGTCGGTATTGTGCGTAAGCAACATGCGTTAGCGGGAAAAACCGTCTCGGTTAATGACATGGTTAAATACGATATTGGTGGATTGATCATCCCTGAGTTTAATCATAGGCATATGCTCTTAGCCGACTTTGTTGAGACAGAAGATTATTTTAGACCTAAGCTTAGATGCCAATCCGTTAACCCGCTCTTAAGCGCAGTACGTAATACGGATATGGTGTTTGTTGCGCCTGTTTCATTGATGGATGTACTTGATAACAACAAGTACAGTTACGTAAACGTGTTTGATGTCGAAAAGCGTAATGAGATAAAAGTGGGGTTACTGTATAACAGTAAATATCTAAAATCTGAGAAATTCAGATGGATTGAGTCAATCTGTGATGGGCTTATTCCACCAGAGATGATTCAGTAACGAAACTTAAGTTTATTTATGACCTATTTAGAAAAGCCGATAGTGAAGAGATTCACTATCGGCTTTTCTATTTAATAACCACGCATCTAGTCATTAGAATTGGTAGTTGTACTCAATTCTATGATCGCCTGTCTCAAAGCGGTTATTTTCGTTCCAGTTAGCGTAATAACGTACGTTTGAACGTGGATTTATTTGGTAACTTACAACCGCTTCGTGAAGTAAAATTTTACCGCTTTCAATCCCAAAAGCATTTGCTTTGTAAGCATCAGAACCGGATACGCTACCCATGTACATTGGGTTATAGTTCAACCAAATTTTATCGGTAATTTCGACTTTACCGTAAAGGCCTGCAACATAGAAGGTACCGTGAATATCCCAACGGTCTTGAGCTTGTAGTGCTCCGGCGTTATCTGTATCAAATGAGTCACCGAACGCGACCCCCATTCCTGCAAGCGGGTAAAGGTTTACTGGTCCCATTTTCGGCAGAGCTTGAATAAAGCTGTAAGACGCTGAGCCTTGAGTTCCACGTGGTCCATCAAATCCAAGATTAACATCAACTTGAGCACCGCGTCCGTTTGTTAAATCGACAGTAAAGTTACGGTAGCGCAGTGAGTCAATACTGTCATCAGCACCACGACCGTTCCAGCCCATCGCCTCACCCGCAATGCCTTTTACTTCGATGATGTTCATACCCATGGTTATGTCGCTACCAGTATCGTAGGTTTGACCAATCTTTAGGTTTAAGCCTTTGTCTGTATAACCAAGACCGGCTTGGGTAAAGACGGCAAGCGGATCGGACATATCTTGGATTTCATCTTCAGCCAATACATTAGAAGAGAGCAGTACAGCGACAGATGTAGCGATAGCCGACAAGGAAAGGGTGGTGGTGTTTTTCATAACATTACTCCAAAAGAGGGTGAGAAGTAACGTCCTTTTACTTCGAAAATTTGGAGTCAATATATAGCAATGCTTATAACTAACAATTACCCAAAGGTTATACCAGGTATGCTTTTTCATTATATAATGATTTAGCTAAATTACATAGTAAGTCAAACTAGCTATTCAATATTTCTACTTAATATGGCTAAGTAAGCGTTGGGTGAGCAGTAGCTGTTTTGATAATCGATTCTTTCTAACGTGCAATATAAGTTTGGGTATCCAGAGAAGTTTGATGATGAACCAATTTAGTCGCTTAATATGGACAACAGATAGCGGGTATGTCGTACACCACCGCTTCAGGACCGATAGCCGAGTTTTTTGGCTTACACCTGAGAGGCGAAATGAATCGAGCATAAAGAGAAACATATCTCGTGTTCTAAGCAATGCACTTTCTGAACGTCTTGCCTCCTCAAAATCAAGGAGCACAACATTTCCTTGGTCATTCACCACCATATCGCGCATGGCAGGGCGACCATGAATAATCTTCTCTTTATGTAATGCGTGCAAGCTGTCAAATGCGGAATGGAACAGCGTCTTGTTTTTTGCTCCCTGTTGTTCTGTGATGGGTTTCCCCGCGCATAGCGTAACAAAATAAGCCCTACCTGCCGTATACAATCGAGGAATAGGCAAGTTTAGGCGCTGACAGTCACCCAGAATCGAGAGCTCTTTAGCGAACCGCTGTGCAGGTGTGAGGCCACTATGTAAGGTAAGGTGTGCCCATGGTTTATAGAGAGTCAGTACACCGTTGATCATTAGGCTCATAGGATTACGCTTTTCTTCGCCACGTTTTTTCAGCCAGTATCGTGTCCCATCCCGCTCAACGAGGTGGACGTATTCTTGATTACGCTTAGCCATGAGCGACTTTCTCTTCATACAATGAGGTAATCATTTCTATGGCCCACTTGATGATAGGTTTATTGGCATTTTTCTGAGCGTACGAGATCACGATAGGCGTATCGGGAAGTTGAGCCTTATCTATGGTGAGCTTTAGTGGTTTTAGCGACGTGAGTGAAGGGTCGCAAATCCTAAGTGAAGAAGGCAGTAACATCTGTGAGTTTTCAGCCGCTTGAATCGCTAATGAGATACTATCGGTTTGCAGTTTGATTTGAGGCACACCGCCTAGCGCGTTGCACACTTGGTTAAACTTTTCTTGTTTTTCATCCCAACTTGGTACAGACAAAGAGATAAAAGGATATTCATAGATCTCTTGCCAAGAGAGTACCGTCTTTTTAAATAGTGGGTGATTAGGCTGGGCAAACACAAGAAACTCATCTTTTGCAAAGGTTTGCTGAACGATGGATTTCGGGTAATTACTTGCAAAGTAATTGATGCCAACTGTGGCTCTATCGTCAAGAAATTGCTCAACGGCGTTGGACTCCCAACCCTTTAAATACCAGGTTGCATTAGGTGCTGCCATTGAGAGTTTTTGAAAAATGTCATGACCAAATAGTTGCTGAGTGGGATGGTTCAGAAAGATTTGATATCTACCTGTTAGTGAATGTGGGTCAAAATCAAAGTTAGTGCTGACGACTTGCTCAAGGCTTTCTATGATATTGGGTAGTTTATCTATCAGCTCTTCCATTAATGGAGTAGGTTCGAGCTTATTTGCCACACGAACATAGAGTGGGTCATTCAGAGTTGCTCTATTTTTAGTGAGAATTCTTGCGACAGCTGACTGGGATAGGTCAAGCCTCTCTGCCGTTAAATACGTATTCTTTGTTTCATTCAAATCGATCAAGACTCGCATTGATCGAATGTCTAAGTTATCAATCATCCTTACACCGTTTACGTTCACTAGAGTTAGGTTCGTTACTGATTAGGTTTAAAGCTCACCTTATGATGAGCTTTAAATAGTCCGTCCATGACTGTTCTTCTATTCGAAGCGACAGTTTTTAGAAGCGCCAGTCGAAACCAATCGATACTTTCGCTTCTTCACCACGTAGGTAATCTCTACCTGGAAATCCATTAAGTTCATTGATCTTAATGTTGGTGTATTTACCTTCTAAGTAAATATTGAAGATCGCATCACCCACTTGCGTACGGGTACCTTGTAATAGCACTAGGTCAACCATTTCCATCTCGACACCACCATAGGTTGAACCACCAAAGGCTTGAAATACCGTATAGAAGGTGTCATTCCATGGTTGTAATCCATACAGATTAACTGACACCATGTGAGCATCATCGCCACCTAGCACACTTTCTACGGCACCTGCATTGATGCCTGAGATACCGTTAAGTGCATTCAGCATGGCAGTTTGCCCAGTACCGGTTGAGTAGCCATTCATTTCGTTCGGTACCATCGTGCCACGAATATTTTGTGCAATCTGTTTGGTGTCAAAATCAACGTACGAGTAATTCACCGACGGAAACAGCATGGTTTTATCGTTCGTTGCCGTCAGTGGCAGCATATAACCACCGGTATACATGTTGGTGGTATCGGTTAGGTAGACATCAGCGTAGACACCACCAAATCGCTCATCGAAATTGGCCAAACGAAAGCGAAAATCTTCTGATTGAGTGAAGTACTCACCAATCATAATGGTTTGGGTTTGATATTCCCCTTCGCCATATAGATTGTTAAATCCACCACCGGCAACCAGTTTAATTTCACCTTCATGGTCGGTTGCAATACCCCCACGCCACGCAGTATTACGAGGGTCTGCATCATGGACCTCTTGAGCGCCAGTCTCAGCGTAAACGCTTGCAGACGTCAGTGCACATGTGGTTAGTGCAAGACCCAGTAGATTTTTATTAAACGTGTTCATAGTTTTATCACCCGTATAAGAGCTTTCGCTCTAGAATCAAATTTAGGGTGATTATCAATAGCTTCAGTCGATATGTTAACGCCACTAATTGACATTCATCAAGTCGGTATTCGACTGGTGAACATATTAGTGATATTTTTATTTTTTAAGGTTGTTGTTTTTAATGTTATTTATTTAGATAGGTTGAAAGTTGAGAGCTTTATTCCAAATGGAATAATCATTATTCCAATTAAAATTCGACTTGAAGTAGTGGCGAGTAGGGATAAAGAGGATAAAAATAACCTTGGATAAGGGGTAGAGTGCTGATAGGCATCAGCACTCATTTCACGATTGAGTGCGATAAGCAGCGCTAATTCTGCTTTAACTCTGTTAATACATGATGAAGAGATGAACGAACAAGAGGGGATAAGGCAAGCACTTCTTCGCAAGGTTCAACCAAGTCAGGGATTTGGTAAGTGATCATATCTGCAGCGATCGCCGATTTTACACCGTTGTTAGAATCTTCAAAGGCGAGACACCACTTGGGATCGACCTTTAATCGCTTCGCTGCGAGCAGATAAATTTCAGGATCGGGTTTTCCATGGGTGACCTCACAGCCTGTGGTTAGGTTATCAAAGAAGTGATCCAACCCAGCAAGTTTGAGCTTAATGGCTGCGACATCTTTTTGTGTTGAGGTGGCAACGGCTGTTGGGATGTTATTTTCCTTCAACCAAGTCAGCAGCTCAACCACCCCCTCTTTTACAGGGATAGCTTGGTGCTTAACAACCGCATTGTAGCGGTCACGCCATTCAATATGCAGGGCAGGGTAATCAAGGTCAGGTCCATACCCCTCGCGAATCGTCTTTTCAATTCCTGCTGAATTGCGTCCAATAATAGATAAGTAAACGTCTTCTAAAAAAGGGACATTCTGTGCTTGGCAGGCCTGTTTAAAAATAGACATGCAGACTCGTTCGGTATCAAGAAGAAGTCCATCCATATCAAAAATTGCAGCTTGAAAGTTCATTCGGTTCGTATCATCTGTCTATTCAATAATAAAGAGACCGCATTGTGTCATGTTTCGTTATAGACAACCATAAATGCGAGCCCATGTTACAGATAAAACGAAGTGTTAACAGTGTGTTTTTGTATTGTGGAATTAAGGTGGCTATTAAATGGTGATTTATGTAAATACCATCAGCGGAATTGCCGAGATCAATGAATAGGCAATTAATCATTTTTTGCATCGTTTCAATCGACAAAATTCAACAAATAACCCTCGACAAAAAGTGGCATCAAAAGGTAATGTCACCCGAAAATACCCCTATACTTAATGTGGCAATGGAAGTGATGCTCACTGCGTGGGTCACAATAGGTAGACTAGCCTGCTAATAAGCGAAAACTCAATGCATTCTCAACATACTTGGGTTGTAAATCGGATCAGATTGGTTAGCTAGGTCCTTTATTTGAGCGAGGAAAATATGGTTCAGATTGTCATCGATGGTAAATTCAGGATTGTTGAACAAGGACAGTCACTACTTGAAGCGTCTAAAGTGTGTGGATTAGAGATCCCTTCACTATGTGGACTCAATAAATCTGCAGACAAAATTCCATGTGATCTTTGTGTCGTAGAAATTGAAAGCGGTGGCATGAAGCGTGCCTGTGAAATGGAAGTCTATGATGGACTCAACGTTATCACCCAATCACAAGCACTAATGGATCACCGCAAGCACGCCTTAAATCGCATCATGACCGATCACTACGCGGATTGTGAAGCGCCATGTAAAACGGCGTGTCCTGCGGGCGTAGACATTCAGTCCTATCTTTACCATATAGCGCAAAATGACCATCAAAAAGCAATCGAAGTGATCAAGCGCACGCTACCAATGCCTTTGTCTATTGGCCGTGTTTGTCCAGCTTTTTGTGAAACAGAGTGTCGACGTAACCTTGTTGATGAATCCCTTGCTATTCGTCAGCTTAAGCGTCATGCCGCCGATGCTGATCTCAACGCGCAAGAGAGCTATACACCACCGAAAAAAGCCGATAAAGACAAACACGTGGCGATTGTTGGTGGTGGACCAGGTGGACTAACTGCAGGGTATTACCTCTCAAACGAAGGGTATTCAGTCACGGTCTTTGAATCTATGCCTAAAGCAGGGGGTTGGCTTCGTTACGGCATTCCGGAATATCGTCTGCCAAAGAGCATTCTTGATAAAGAAATTGAGCTGATGTGCCGAAACGGCATGGAGATCAAAACCAATCAGAAACTGGGCGATCAGATCACGCTGTCTCAATTAAGTGAAGAGTACGATGCCGTCTGTTTAGCAGTAGGAGCATCGGCTGCAGTTGAAATGAACTACACAGGCAGTGACCTTGATGGCTGCTATTTGGGGGTTGATTACCTGAAAGATTACGTAACGGATCAGAATTACACCACCGGAAAAAAAGTGGCGATCATTGGGGGAGGTAACACCGCCATCGACTGCGCTCGCACTGCGGTTCGTGATGGAGCAGACACTACGCTTATTTACCGTCGTACCCGAGATGAGATGCCCGCTGAAGATTACGAAATCGAAGAAGCGGAGCATGAAGGGGTGAAATTCCACTTCTTAACTAACCCTGTTGAAAATATCTCGAATGAACATGGCCGAGTTAAAGAGATTCGTCTAGAGCGTATGAAGCTTGGTCCGGCCGATGCATCAGGTCGTCGTAGCCCGAAGCCAACAGGCGAGTACTTTACTGAAGCGTTCGATACGGTTGTGGCTGCGGTTTCACAAAAGCCTGATCTGAGCTTTATGGACAACGAATCGCTTGAGATCCCGTTAACTCGTTGGAACACCGCCGATGTCAACCCAGATACCATGCACAGTGGAACGGGTAATATTTTTAGCATTGGTGACTTTCGTCGTGGCCCTGCAACCGCTGTAGAGGCGGTTGGTGATGGCCGAATTGCGGCTGAAGCGATGGATCGATTCTTCAATGGTGATATGGAAAATATTCCCGTCACGCCATTTAACTCGCGCAAAGAAAAAAAACTGAAGCAGATCGATCCGCTACAGTTTGAAAACTTACAGAAAGTTGCGCGCGTTATCATGCCTGAGTTAACCGCAGAGCAGCGTGAGCAGAGCTTTGAAGAAGTGGAAACTGGCTTTGATAATGCCGATGCGATTGCAGAAGCAGCTCGATGTCTAGAGTGTGGCTGTCAGGCAAATACGGCGTGTGATTTGCGTGACTACTCAACCGAATATGGTGCAGTTCAAACCTTCACACCATCTGAAAAATTAGGCCAAACGGTGGAGATGCAATCTGACGATTACTGGCAGCAACTGCGTAGTAAAGATACTCGCCAAAAATGTGAAATTGATAGCAGTTCTGAGTTTGTGATTTTTGATGCTAACCGCTGTATTAGTTGTGGTCAGTGCGTGCAAGCGTGTAGAGAGCAATCGGTGCACGGCGTTCTTAGCTTCATGACTACTAAAGATGGCACACCGGCTTCACGGCCAGAGTGTCGTCCTAACTTTGGTATCAATGGCACGGCCATGGGCGATTCCAATTGTGTTCAGTGTGGCGCGTGTATTCAGGCTTGTCCGACTGGCGCAATGACCGATGCTCGCGACCGCTCACAAGGCCGAAAAGACAACCTTAAAGCGGTGAATACTATCTGTACCTATTGTGGTGTGGGTTGTAAATTGACCATGTACGTTGACGAGTTGAGCAATAAGATACGTTATGTAGAAGGTGCAGACTCTCCGGTGAATGAAGGCATGTTATGCGTGAAAGGGCGCTTTGGTTTTGATTTCATCTCTGATGATATGCGGTTAACGACTCCTCTTATTCGTAAAGATGGTTGGCTACAACCGGCAACATGGGAAGAAGCGATAGCGCTAATTGCTGACAAGTTTGGTTCAATCAAACAGAGCTTTGGTGGCAATGCACTAGCAGGTTTCTCTTCTGCTAAAACGACCAACGAAGATAATTACGCGTTCCAGAAATTTATTCGTCGTGAACTGGGTACCAACAACGTTGATCACTGTGCTCGTCTGTGTCACGCATCAACGGTAACAGGGCTTGAAGCCTCGCTTGGTAGTGGCGCAATGACCAATGATATTCCAAGTATCAAGCACTCGGATGTCATTTTTATTATTGGTTCAGATACCACAGCCGCTCACCCAATTATCGGCTCCCATATCAAGCAAGCGGTACGAAATAACGGTGCGCGCCTCATTGTTGCTGACCCTAAACGTATTGATATTGCTGATCACGCGGAGCTTTATTTAGCTCACCGCCCAGGCACCGATGTGATGTTGCTAAACGGTGTCATGCAACAGATCATTAAACATGGTTGGTACGATCAAGAGTACATTGAAGAGCGTGTTGATGGCTTTGATACCTTGCTTCAAGAGGTGATGTCTCCTAACTACTCTCTTGAAAAAGTTGAGCTAGTGACGGGTGTGAAAGCCGACGATATCTTCGCCATGGCGCGTTTGATTGGCACCGCAGAGCGCACCGCGGTGTATTACTCTATGGGTATTACTCAGCACACGACTGGGCACGATAACGTTCGTTCCATTGCTAACCTACAACTTCTGTGTGGCAACATCGGTATAGAAGGTGGCGGTATTAATCCACTGCGTGGGCAGTCAAACGTTCAGGGTGCGTGTGACATGGGAGCACTGCCAAACAACTATCCTGGCTATCAGAAAGTGTATAACCCGATGGTTCGTCAGAAGTTTGCGATGGAGTGGAATGTCTCTGATTTACCTTCTGAAATAGGCTTAACCCTCACTGAAATCATTGATTCGGCGTGCAAACGCGAAGTTCGTGGTTTGTATGTGATGGGTGAAAACCCAGTGCTGAGCGATCCAAACCAAGCGCACGTGATTGAAGGGATTGAAGCGCTTGATTTCTTAGTCGTCCAAGACATCTTCTTAACGGAAACCGCGCAGTACGCTGATGTGGTACTTCCATCTACCTCATTTGCTGAAAAAGCGGGTCACTTCACCAATACCGAGCGTCGTGTTCAGCGCTTAACGCCCGTGGTGAACCCGCCGGGTGAGGCGAAAGAAGATTGGCGTATTATCCAAGAGATTGCCAACGCAATGGGCAGTGACTGGGAATACCGCAGTGTGATGGATATTACCAATGAGATCGCCCGTGTTACGCCTCAATACGGGGGTTTACGTTGGGAAGCGATAACAGCTGACGGTGTTCAATGGCCGAGTAACAAGAAGAACCCAGATGGTACACGCATCATGCACCAAACGCAGTTTACTCGTGGGCGAGGGCAAATGGAGGCGATTCCATTTAGATACGCCGCAGAGCTTCCTGATGAAGATTACCCGCTAGTATTAACGACTGGCCGAGTTTTGGAGCAGTTCCATACGGGTACTATGACACGCAAGACCAAAGGGCTTAATAACCTTGCTGGTCCTCGCGCCATGGTGAGTGTGGCCGATGCAGAAGAGCTTGGTATTACTAATGGTCAGATGCTGAGAGTGTCAACGCGCCGAGGTTGTATTGAGATTGCCGCGTTTATTACTAAGCGTATGCAAACGGGCGTGGTGTTTATCCCATTCCATTTCGTTGAATCACCAGTAAACCGTTTAACCTCAACGGCAACTGATCCTCACGCCAAGATCCCTGAGTTTAAGGTGGCAGCTGTGAAGGTTGAAGCGCTTGTACCGGGTGAGGTGGATTGTGACTGTAATGATGTGGTTTCAATGTAATTGAGTTAAAAACTGAGCGGTAGAAAAAGCTCGTTTTTGAATTGACCCGCCATAGTTGGACATCAATTATGGCGGGTCTTTTTATGTCCAAATATCGCCGTATAATCTTGCACTTTACTGGTATGCTTTCTCTCTTTTTGGCTTTAATAATTTCATAATCAATGACTGTTTCCACATTCCAATACCTGTTATAGCGAGTGCCGGTATTAGCCCCCATATCGTAACTGTAAGATATGCTTCATTGTTTCCTAACGGTGAATAGAACGAAGCACCAACTAATAGTGCTAACGCGATGTGTACCCATCTCAAAACTAATCTTATGTTCTTACCATTCATGACGTTTTCCTTATGTCGTTACTCTAATTGAAATGATAAGGCAGTCAGATCTATGGTTCTTAAAATTGCGACTAACGGTGCTTGCCGAGCGTGACTTGCACTATCTAAGGATAAAACAGCCAAACCAACGCCAACCTACTCTTCAAAACTCAATTCCTTAGTACAGAAATTTTGCCTTATTTCTGGAATATATGCACATTAGTGCTATTAATTAAGTTGCGCATTGGAGAGATAGGCTCTACGGCTGAAATTATAAAATATAAGGCATCCAACCCCGTTTTAGCTTCCTAGCCCATCTAATGATATCTCTCGCTTGAAAGTGACGCATACCACGGAGGAATAGCTCAAAGAATGGCTTATAAGTTACATTTTTTCAAAAGGTTACGGATGCTTAATTATTATAAGGAACGTTAAATGGCTAAGGACAACGCAATGCTTCCAGTCTATGGGCGAAGCGAGTTTAAACAAGGTGTGCCAAAACTGAAGATCCCTGAGACACCAATGGCACCGGAATCGGCTTATAGAATGATCAAAGATTCCCTGAATCTTGATGGAAGCCCGGCACTTAATCTCGCGACGTATGCTAACACTTGGATGGATGATTACGCAGAGAAGCTTATTCACGAAAACCTAGATAAAAACTTCATTGACCATGAAGAGTATCCACAAAGTTCGCTTATCGAAAAACGGCTTATTCGAATGATGGGTGATATGCTGGGTACTGAGTTTGACCCTGCCGATACCGACCCCGACACCAGCGAGGGCTTTTATGGTTCAGTAACGGTTGGCTCTTCTGAAGCGATAATGTTAGCGCTGATCGCGCACCGTAAGCATTGGCAAAACCGTAACAAAATGAACCCTAATCGAAGTCCGCTGGATCGCCCATTCTTGTTAATGAGTACTCATGTACATGGGTGTTGGGACAAATACTGTCGCTATTACGATGTAGGTGCACTGTATATCGCGATGGGTGACGATAAATATACCGTAACTCATGGTGATGTGTCTGAAGTCCTACACTGCCCTATCAAAGATAGCCCTTACCGAGAACAGATCATAAAGCTCTGTGAGTACCCTGATGGATATCTTCCTGTCTTGGAAGAAAGAACAGTTGGTGAATTAGTGATGGCGGTTGGTTCTATAGCGGGGACAACCTTCACAGGGAATGGCGATGATACGGAAGGTATCGATGAAGCCGTCGATGCTTATTGTAAGGCTTTTTCTCATACAACCCATGTTGATATTCCAATTCATGTTGATGGTGCAAGTGGCGGATTTATGCTTCCGTTCACTAATCAACGCGCTGAGAGTATGGGACATAAAGCGGCCAATTTTGATTTCAAACAGACCAAACGAGTGCGTTCCATCAATGTTTCAAACCACAAGTTTGGGATGGTTTACCCAGGCATGGGTAGCGTCATATTCCGTAATAAAGATGTCGTCGATCCAGAGCTTATCTATAACATCACTTATCTTGGCGGTAGCTTTGTCGATTATACGGTGAACTTCTCAAGAGGCTCGGGTGTCATTATTAGCCAATACTACAATTTCTTGAGCTGGGGTCGTCAGGGGTATCAGGCCGTATTGGATAACTGCATGGATAACACCGATCATCTCATCAACTGCGTCACCGATAACCCAACACTTAAGTCGGTTTTCACCCCGATTAGCGATAATGTCCACTATCCAATAGTAGTCTTCAAACGAGAAGAGCGTGAGGATGGCTATGCTTGGAGCATGGCTGACTTCGCCGATGAAATGCGAGAATATGGCTGGATTATCGCTTCCTACCAGCTCCCTACCACTGACCCAGAAAAAGCAGACGGCCCTTATGTGCTTAGAATCGTGGTACGACAGGTGATTACCTCAGAGCAAATAGAATCCATGGTTAACCACATGACAACGGTTGTTGATGAGCTAGAAAAACTCGACCAAACAACAACGATACAGATTCTTCGCATCAAAAAGCGCACCCACTATAAAGCCTCAAGAATCTAAAGGAGTCATGGAATGGAAATCAACACCGATCAAATTAATTGTCACGGCAACATGTGTTCCAAGGGTGAAACCATCAAAGATTGTCGCTATCCAATGGTGAAGATGTGTTTAACGGGTACTGAGCCTCCAAGATCTGGGGAGGGGTTGCGGATTGCGGTCTATCAGGGAGAAGGACTTGCTGGTGACCAAAAAGCCATTGATTACAACCTTAAGTGTTTAAAAGAGTGGGCTGAAAAAGCGGCCAGTTATCAGGCTCAGATATTAGTGTTACCAGAGCTTTTTCTTTGTGGTTATAACATTTTACCTAATGACATAGATAAAGTTGTTCGAACGGCCTCTCAAGTACAGGACCTTGTGGGTTCTATCGCGATGAAAAACGAGATTGCTATCGTATGTCCCTATGCAGAGCTAGACCCTGATACGGGAGAACATTTTGATACAATCTTGATGTTAGACAAAGGGGGAGAAATCCTTCGTAACTATCGTAAATGTCACCTTTGGGGAGTGGAAGAAAAAGAGAACTGGAAATACCCCTATGTGGACGATCCAAAAAAGGCATACCAACCTTTCAAGGTAAACGGAATTAATGTCGGCCTGATCAACTGTTATGAGGCTGAGTTCCCTGAGACTTACCGAGTTTATGCACTGAAAGGGACTCAGGTAGTGATTGCGCCAACCGCTGCTGATGTTGGAACCGTTGATAAGAACGGTGTTTTTGCTAGCTCTTGGATCTATCCAGATATTTCGAAAACCGCAATTCCTTGTAATGCGTACAGCAATAAGATGTTCACCGTATATGCCAACCACGCGATGCGTCAATTCCGATCAGACGGCAGTTTGTCTGGTGTTTACTTAGGAAATAGTGCGATTGCAGATCCTTATGGTGAACTGCTCGCGCACGCCAACAATATGCCCACTCTTTTAATTGCTGACTGTGTGCCGGGTAATTACCTGCCAACCCATCCCTATGGTGAGAGTGATTACATCAAAGATCGTCGCCCAGAGCTCTATTCTGCTTTAACTAAAATGAAAGCAAAACTGCCTGATGGCAGTACTTATCACTACCCTAAAAATCCAAATAAACGCTCATAATAATTCACTGCATGATCAGTGAGATAACAAACAATCGTTAGTCTCTATGCTAGGAGAGAAACATGTTAAATAGAAAATCATCACATAGAAGAATAGTAAAAAGCACTCTTTGTGCTGCTATTACATTAGGCTTATTTACCGTACAAAGTAGCTTTGCTGAAGAGGTTTCCGTTGGGAGCTATTACGGTAACTATGATGTTACCCAGAAAAGTCCTGGTCAGCAGTCCCTTAGCCTCCGTGGGCCCATCATGGAGACCTGGACCTTACCAGCGGCTCCAAACAAAAAGCTTCGTATCGGCATCAGTATTCCACATGTTCAAGACTCGTATTGGCACGCCGTCAACTACGGGCTGACCAGTGAAGCTGAACGACTCAATATCGAATTTGTTGTAAAAGAGGCTGGCGGTTATTCCTATCTTAATACCCAACAGCAACAGCTAAATGAGCTCGTCGAGATGGGAGTTGATGGCATTATTCTTGGTTCGATCAGCTATAGCGGAAACAATGACTTAGTGAAGAAAATTGATACGCAAGGTATTCCTGTCATTGAAGTGATTAATGACATCGAAGCGCAGAGTATTTCAGCCAAATCCATCGTCAGTTTTTATGATATGGGCTACTTAGCGGGTGAGTACGTTGCGAACGATGCAGAGCAAGCAGGCAAAGACAAAGTGAAGGTGATTTTCCTACCTGGGCCCAAAAATTCGGGCTGGGCTGATGACTCCTTTACTGGATTTCAGTCGGCAACGGATTTTTTTCCCGGAGAGCTGAGCGTTGTGGCGGTTGAGTGGGGTGATACCTCTGCCAAAGCGCAAGGAGATTTACTTGCTAATGCGTTAGCTGCCCACCCAGATGTTGATTACGTTATCGGTAATGCCGTAGCAGCTGAATTAGCCCCTGACATTATCGCTAAAGCCGGGCAACAATCTAAAGTTATCGGAACCTATATTACCCCAGCGCTGTACAAGGGCATTACCAACGGAACCATTGCCGCAGCACCAGCCGATATGACCGTGGACCAAGCTCGTATTGCCATGGGGATGATGGTGCGTCTACTTAAAGATGAAAAGCCAGGGACAGACTTCCCGTTTAGAGCAGGGCCACTTATTCCTGTACTGAGTAAAACCAATATCACCGATTATTCCTACGAAAAACTGTTTGGACCTAAGGACTACTCCGTTCGTATGGACAATCTGTAAGTGAAGAGAGGCCCTTTCTATTAAGGGCCTCTTTTGCATAGATAAAAGTAACAGCGATGCTTACTGATAGCCGAAAATACAATGAGTTAAGGCATAGCAGTAACGATTTTTACTTTAAGGCTCATTTACTTTAAGGAATAAAGTATGTCAGTTAGAAAACTAATAATAAGTGGGTTTGGATTACTACTTGTCATCATTTCGGTGATTACTGTTAAGGGCTACTTATCGGTTGAAAATGCATCCCTTGGTTTTGTCTCTTACCAAGAGCTGGCTGATGATGCTAATTATGCGTCTAACCTACGAGCACAGCTTCTGGAAGAGAGCTTGCTAGCCAACAAATACATTATTTCTGGGGATAAAAAGGCGTTGGCCGTTTATCAGGAAGCCGCCAGTGAGCTTAAAGGCAAACTTGATGCAACCAGCGGTGAAATTGACGACCCTGAACGAATATCTATCATGGCAGAAGCAAGGGAGCTACACGATAGCTATATAGGCGCATTTTCTGAAATAGAAGCACTGCAAAAGAAGAGAGAACTAGAGGCTACAACACTTGCCACACTGGGTGAAGATCTACGAAGTGCGTTAACGGGACTGATTGATAACGCCTTTAAAAGTAACAACATTTCGGCGATCTATTACGGTCAAAAAGCGCTTTCTCATGTTCAAGCGGGTCGACTAGGGATCGTAAAATTCTTGAGCAACCGTGATGAAGCGGCGGTAGAGTCGACACGTCAGGAGTTTAAGGAATTCGAAAAAGTCTTGCAGGTGCTAGTCGGTTTGGTGCGAGATCCACAACAACGTAAGGTTCTAGTGCAAGCTCGAAAGGCAGCAAGCCAATATGTTTCAATGACTGAGCAGCTTGTTAGTACCGTACATCACTGGGATGCAGCCATTAATGGGTCGGTGAGTGAATTAAGCCCACAGTTAATGGCAAAAGCAGAGGCATTTAATACGTCTGTGCAAGATGAGCAGGCTAGCCTTGGACCTATGTTAGCTAAAGCGAATCAAGCAACGTCTTGGACGATTCTTTCGGTAGGCTCAATCGGGCTTATTATCGGTGTCATCGCGGCGATAATTATTACCAAAGCGATCATCAAGCCAATAACTGCCGTGATAGCGCAGTTGTCAGATATCGCAGAGGGAGAAGGCGATTTAACCACACAATTACCGGTTAACGGTCAAGGAGAGTTGGCTCAATTAGCAACGAATTTTAACTCTTTTGTCGGCAAGATCCGTAATACGGTCGAGGACTTAACGTCGGTTAATAAAGAGCTAGTGGGGTACTCTGAGAATATGGCGGCGATCAGCTTACAGACGAGTCAAGGGGTCAATGGTCAACAGGAAAATACGGAACAAGTTGGTTTAGCGATTAATGAGATGAGTATTACTATTCAAGAGGTGGCTCAAAATGCAAACTCAGCTTCAACGGCGACCATTCAGGCCGAAGAGCAGTCAAAGAGCAGCAAAGGAATCATTGGTAATACAATTAATCATATAAACACACTAGCGGAGCAGATAAATAAATCGAGTCAAGCAGTGCACAGCTTAGAAACGGAGACAGAAACCATCGTCTCGGTCCTTGATGTGATTAAAGGGATTGCGGAGCAAACGAATCTTCTCGCTCTAAATGCGGCTATCGAAGCGGCACGAGCAGGAGAGCAAGGGCGAGGCTTTGCTGTCGTCGCTGATGAGGTTCGAAGCTTGGCGTCACGAACGCAAGAATCAGCGGGTGAAATCGATCATATGATCGAGGGGTTGCGTAAGGAAGTTCGTAATACCGTTGAAATGATGAATATGGCTCAAGAGCATGCCACTTCTGGGGTGGTTCAAGCTGAAAAAGGCGGGCAAGCGATTGAAGAAATTGTTAAAACGATTTCTCAAATTACCGACATGAATAACCTCATTGCATCGGCAACAGAACAACAAGGCGCTGCGGCGAGTGAAATTAATTTGAGTATTAGCAGTATCAGCGGTATTGGTCAGGAGACATCTCAAGGCGCTAATGAAACTGCCAGACTGTGTGAATCAACTCAGCAAAAGGCCGCTCATATTAATGAGATCTTAAAGCAATTTAAGGTGTCTTGAGTCACTTAAATATGGACCGTTCCCTTCATTCTCCAGTATCGGGTGAAGTCGATCTTATGATGTTATTTCGATGTAATTAAATTTTCTCGTTTATATGAAGAGATAAATGCCAGTTTGCTGAAATCAGAAAACTGGCTTATTTATCACATCTGGTTATAGCCGACTTTATAATGCCACATTAATGGCTGGACTAAGTTTACTCTTAGAATCAGAACTCCCATGGTTTGAGCGCATTGAGCGGTATGTTTTAGACGGCATCGAGTAGAAATCATGGTCATTTTTCTGTTCGATCGAGGGCATTAACTATTTACCGCATAAGCGGCTAAAAAGACAGAGACAATGGTATCTACTTTTGTTCTTAACTCGGCATTCATTGAAGGCTGCTTGTTTATCATAACGTTAGGCCAGAATGTTAACCCTTTCAATAAGCTGCCATAAACTTGGACCATTAGGCTGGTGTCTTGCCCATTAAGTCGGCCAGCACCCGCTGCCGTTTCTACCCATAGCTCGATGCCTTTGGTGCTATTCAGCTGTTCTGCTATTTCGGTGGCTAACTTAGGTTGGCGTAAGAACTCCATAATAATGACACGCGATAGTGGAATCCCATACTGATTAAAAATAGTATCGATTTCGGCAAGGGTGATCTCGGTGAGTTGCTCTTGCAGCGTTTTTTCTTCTGTGTAGCGATACTGCTCAGGTGGCGTTGCTGAGTCTTGAACAATTTTAAGAATCGAAGAAAAAAGCCTTTCTTTACTTTCAAAGTGACGATAGAGCGTTCGTTTGGATACATCTGCCTTCTTACACACATTATCCATGTTGGCTTCTAAGAACCCCTTTTCTATAAATTCAGCTCTCGCAGCGTCGATAATCGCGAGGCGTTTGATTTCGGTTCTTTTCATTGATGGCGTTCTGTTGAGATCGTATTTCTGTAGTGTAACAAGGTTTGTAAAAACCATAAAGTAAACTTGATAGTGTACTTTTGTTGGGTGATAATTGCCGAAATTGCAATGTTTACCCAAGATTTTCGATACTGTTGTAGGATGGAAAAGTGCTCAAGTTAAGTGACAAAAATACTCATAAACGATTTCGTCTGCCATTTTTTATGGCTGTCTTTACCACTTTATTGATGACAGGTTGTGATAAACAACAGCCAGACGAAATGATCACTACACCAATAGTCAGGCCCGTTTTAACTGAGCGAGTGACAGCGAATGGCGAACAATCATTGAGTTTCAATGGTGTTGTTCGCTCTTCTTCTCAGGTGGCACTCAGTTTTCAAGTGGCGGGTAAGCTGACGAAGTTATTGGTAAAAGAGGGTGAGGCAGTCAAAGAAGGCCAATTGCTTGCTTCCATTGACGATCGTGATTTTCAGTCGTCCTACACCGCGGCTAAGGTTGAGCTGCTTAATGCCAGAGTAGAATTTGAGCGTGGTCAAACCGTGTTTGAAAACTCAAAAGCAATCACCAAAAGTATGTTGGATGTGCTACAGACGCAGTATCAGATCGCACAGACCCGTTATGATGAAGCGAAGCGAAAGCTAGAATACACGCAAATCACAGCGCCATTTTCGGGCGTGATAAGTCGAAAAATCGTCGACAACTACGTTCAAGTTCAAGCCAATGAACCGATTTTATCTCTACATGACGTTGATGATTTAGAAGTGGTGATCCATATTTCTGACCGCGTGATGTTAACCCAAACCCACCAGAAAAAAGCGTTGGCGGAAATCAGTACTTTGAACGGTCGCTTATTTCCTTTAACACTCAAAGCGTATTCGACTCAGGCTGATCCAGTGACCCAGACCTATGCGATTACGTTGCGATTTGATGACATATCGGATGTCAACATTCTGCCGGGGATGGCGGTCAAGGTGTATGCCGCGAAGTCAGAAGACCAAATGTCTAGTCCAGTTATCTCAGTTCCTCTGGTCGCGGTTGTGCCTAATAACCAAGGAAAGCAATTCGTTTGGATCGTCGATAAAAATAATGAAACGCACAAACGTTATGTAACCGTTGGTGCTTTGAATCGCGACAGCGTTGAGATCATAGAAGGGCTAAATTCGGGTGAGACAATTGTGGTCGCGGGGGTGAGTAGTATTCAAACCGGAATGGTCGTTCGCCCTTATCAGGATGACATTCAAACGGCATCGGGTGGGCAGTAATGGATATTACTCGTTACGTGCTTAATAAGCGTACCAGCGTTTGGGTATTGATGTTACTTACTTTATTGGGTGGGTACATCAGCTATGAAAAACTGGGTCGCTTCGAAGACCCTGAGTTTGTGATTCGCCAAGCGGTTATTATTACTCAATATCCGGGTGCTACCACGCAAGAGGTGGCCGACGAAGTCACTGACATTATTGAAGGTGCAGTGCAAGCGCTGCAAGAAGTAAAAGAGATTAAGTCGGTATCCAAACAGGGCGTTTCGGAAGTGACGGTAGAGATTGAGCTTGAATTTGCAAAGAATCAGGCTGCACTTCAACAGGTGTGGGATAAGCTTCGCCGTAAGATAAATGATGCACAAAGGCAGCTTCCTCCCGGCGCAGGTGAACCTTTTGTTAACGATGATTTCTCGGATGTTTACTCACTCTTTTTCGCCATTTCTGGTGAAGGCTTCAACCACCGACAACTTTATGATTATGCTGATTCGCTTCAGCGTGAATTGGTATTGATTCCCGGAGTAGCAAAAACGGCGCTTCTAGCTAATCAATCAGAACGTATTTACGTCGAGATTTCGAGCGAACGATTGGCTAACTATGGTTATTCAATTGAAGATATTTTCAACGTCTTGAAGAAGCAAAACTTGGTGACGGTGGCAGGCAGTGTGGAAACCAATGATATGCGCGTTCCTGTTATACCATCCTCTACCGTCAGCTCGTTTGAGGACATTAAAAAGCTGCCTATCGGTGTGGGGAATCAAGGTGCGATTCTACGTTTAGAAGACATGGCTGATGTGACTCGTGGGTACAAAGAACCGGCATCAATGCTGATGCGATACAACGGTGAAGCTGCGATTGGGCTTGGCGTGTCGAACGTGACAGGCGGTAATGTGGTTGAAATGGGCGATGCAGTTAAAGCGAGGATTGAGGCGCTTATTGATCAAAGGCCACTAGGTATTGAGCTTGACGTTATCTCAATGCAGTCAGATTCGGTGAGAGCGTCTGTGGACGATTTTATTAGCAATCTACTGTTAGCGGTGGCGATTGTTTTTGTGGTCCTGCTTATTTTTATGGGGGTTCGCTCCGGTATTATTATCGGATTCGTTTTGCTACTCACCGTCGCGGGTACGCTCTGTATCATGTTGATTGATGATATTGCTATGCAGCGTATCTCTCTTGGCGCGCTGATTATTGCACTGGGTATGTTGGTGGATAACGCCATTGTTGTCACTGACGGGGTCTTGGTTCGATTACAGAACAATCAAGATCGTAAAACGGCGATTTCTGACGTGGTGAAAAGTACTAAATGGCCTCTATTTGGCGGCACCGTAGTTGGTATTTTTGCCTTTAGCGCTATTGGCTTATCGCCATCGGATATGGGGGAGTACGCAGGCTCACTATTTTGGGTAATTCTATTTTCGATGCTATTGAGTTGGTTATTTGCTATCACAATTATTCCACTCCTTTGCCATGATTTCTTAAAGGTTTCTCAGACAAAGCAAACGAGCAAAAACCAGTGGATTGCCGCGAAATATAAATCCACGTTAGTTTGGACGTTACAAAATAGGCTAGCTTCCATTGGGATATTACTGGCGGTATTGGTGGGCGCGATTTATGGTGCTCGTTATATTCCGCCGGGCTTTATGCCGGAATCGCAACGAGAGCAGTTTGTTGTTGATGTTCAACTGCCTCAAGGCTCAGACATATTAAGAACTGAACGAGTGGTTGCGCAAATTGAACAGGAAGTCGCTAAAAAATCGGGCGTCACAAATATCACCAGCTTTGTAGGTGGTGGTGGCTTGCGCTTTATGCTGACGTACGTCCCTGAGCCTAGAAACCCAAGTTATGGTCAATTGCTGATTGACGTGGATGACTACACAGTGATCGCGCCATTAATTGAAGAGTTGCAGCAAGAGTTAACGGTAGGTTATCCAGAAGCGTCGATCAAAGTATGGAAGTTCATGTTAGGTCGTGGTGGAGGTAAAAAAATTGAAGCAGGTTTTAGTGGGCCTGACAGTGCCGTACTGCGAGGGTTGTCAGAACAAGCCAAAACAATCATGAATAACGATGACCGATTGATTGCGGTTCAAGACGATTGGCGTCAGCAAGCTCCCGTGATTAGGCCTGTTTATTCCGCGCAACAATTACAACGATTTGGGTTGACGACGCAGGAAGTGAACTTAGCCATTAGCCAAACGCTGTCAGGTCGCCATGTGGGAGTCTATCGTGAAGGCAATGAGATGATCCCGATTGTCGTTCGCGCCCCTGAAAATGAACGTTCACAGAGTCGAGCTATTGAAAATACTCAAGTGATCAGCCCGATTACCAATAGCCCGGTATTGGTACGTGAACTGGTTGAGTCAGTTGATGTGGTTTGGGATGACGCGCTATTGAGAAAAATAGATCGCATTCCGACATTGTTGGCTCAAGCAGATCCAGCTCCGGGTGTGTTAACCGCTGATGCACTCGCCTCGGTACGTGAGCAAATCGAAGCGATTCCACTTGCTCCTGGTTACCAGCTCACCTGGTATGGGGAGTATAAGGCGGCGAAAGACGCCAACGTTGGGTTAGCAATCTCAGCTCCCTATGGATTTACCGCGATGATTTTAGCCGTGATCTTCATGTTCAATGCTGTTCGTCAGCCTTTGGTTATTTGGCTTACGGTACCGTTTTCCATTGTTGGTGTGACGATTGGGTTGATTGTATTCCAAACGCCATTTGAGTTTATGGCGATACTTGGATTCCTGAGCTTAACGGGAATGATGGTGAAAAATGCCATTGTATTAGTCGACCAAGCGGATGTGGAAATAGCGCAAGGTAAAGTGCCTTTTCAAGCGATTATTGATTCGGCTTTAAGTCGTGCTAGGCCTGTGTTGCTTGGGGCTATCACCACCATACTAGGTGTCGCTCCATTGTTGATTGACCCGTTCTTTAAGAGTATGGCGGTAACGATTATGTTTGGCTTGCTCTTTGCGACGTTGTTGACGTTAGTGGTGATTCCACTTTTTTATGCGATCTTTTTCAACGTTAAGGTCGAGAAAGCACATACGACATCGGTTTAATGGGCGTCTCGGTAAATAAAATAGGGCGTTGAATATATGACGCTTCAAAAGAGGCTAATGTGGAAGTTAAAGTTTCGTATTAGCCTTTTTTATTGAATAGAACTTAGAGTGATAGGTTTTCTAAAAACAGAAATGGCAATTCTCTTCATCCAGACCATGAATACCTTTTAAGCTAGCAAGGTGCGCTTTACCTGCTTCAATGCCCATGTCATAGCCACTTCTCAACGTTTTTTGATTCATCGTTAGGCGTCGAATAGCGAAATCTTCAGGTGGTGCTATCACACGAATTTTTACATCGCTTGGCGGGTTACGAATGAACTCTAAAGAGCGGTTATAGTTGTTTGAACGCTGCAGCATTGCCTGAGCGATACTCGGATACTTCGACAACAATTTCTTCATCATCCACGGGTATTTTACTGGACTCATTTGGTAGCTCAAAGGGTGAGATAAAATCACAGTGATCTCTTTGGCACCGCGTCGATAGGCTTCTTGAACAGGAATCGAGTCTGAGACCCCGCCGTCTGTGTAACATCGCCCGGAAAAGCAGGGAGTCTCTTTGTAAGCAACAGGCAGAGCAGTCGTTGCTTCAACCACTTGCCCTAGATTACTTGGCTGAACGTGATAATAGTCGGCATCTCCCGTCGCGATATTTGTGACGGCTGCGTACATTGGAATAGAACTAAAAAGTCGATCCCAATCAAGTGGGTATTCGTGGTTTGATTGCTCCCAAAGCCAGCGAACATCGACAAGATTTCCCCCTTTGGCAAATCGAAGTGGGCTGTAAAATTGCTTGTCGGTAGCAAGCTTGGTGATTACCTTTAGGCTCCGTTTTGGTGAATGAGCAAGGTAGCCGATAAGGTTCGTTGCACCAGCTGAAACGCCAATGGCAAAGTCATAGGGCAGAAAGCGATTGTCCATAAACGAATCCAATACGCCACTGGCAAAAATACCACGCATTGCGCCGCCTTCTACGATAAGCGCTTTCGGAGAGTTAGAACGAGAACCTGAGTCTAGGGAAGATGAAGTCGTCATACTGCATTCTTGGGGTCAATAAATCTTAGCGATAGAATAGATGGTAAGAAGCCCTAGAGATAATGGGTAGCACGTATTACTTTAATAGGCAAACCTGATGAAGCTTTGCCTATTCATTGTTTTTTCTCTGCGTAATGCGCGTTTGATTAGCCTTTCTGCACTTGCTCAATCCAACCGGAGAGTTGCTTCGCTTGTGTTAACGCGTTGAAGTGTTCGACCACACGTCTGCGAGCATTTTGTCCAATGGTATTACGTTGAGTGATAGGCAGGTTAGAGAACTCGATGATTTTTGCGGCTAGCTGTTCTGGGCTCTTTTCATCCACTAAATAGCCCGTTCCATGCGCAACTATTTCTTTGCACCCCATAATATTACTGGTAATAACAGGCGTACCCGATGCCATTGCTTCTTTTAATACCAGTGGGCCAGTATCGACACAACCACTATCAGAAAAGCAAAATGGCGCGACCATGCAATCGTAATTGACAAGGTTGTTCTTAACCCATTGATGAGGCTTTGCCCCTAAGAATTGAACTTGATTCTCCAGCTCCAGTCGCTCCATTTGTTTATAAAGCGCTAGTCTTTCTTCACCATCACCAATGATATCAAGTGTGACATCAATAGAAGAATCGATAAGGCTCATTGCTTCAAGCAGGTGGTGCACTCCCTTAGTAATGACTAACCGTCCAACAAATACCAATCGGATTGATCCCGTCTCTTTTTTATTAAGGGGGATGTATTGCTCTGATTTAACGCCGCAATGTAACAGTTTTATATTACCAGGGAATATCTTACGAAAGTCGTCATGCATGTCTTGGCAAACGGCGACAACAAAATCACTAAAACGAATTTTTTTATCAATATCAAAGGCGAATTCATACACATCGTGTCCATGACCTACAAACGAACAACCAATCCCTAGCAACTTAGAAGCCACAATGGCGTGCGCAGCAGTGTGCTGGCAAAAATGGGCATGAACATGTTCAACGTTTTGCTCTTTTAGTTGAAGTGCCAATTTTGTTGAAAAGTAGAATAGGGATCGCTTGGGCATGGCGGTTTGGTCAGACACAAAGGAGATGGCCTTTTGTATATCTTGAGCTTTAAAATGGAGTAGGTGCTTCCATGCGACTGATGTGCCAATTTGTTCGATATCATAATCGAAATGAAGCTCTGAAGTTTCTCGCTCAAAGGTGAGAACGCAAACCTCGTGCCCGCACTCTTTTACAGAGTCAATTTCTGTTTGAATGAAGGTCTCACTCAAAACCGGAAAGGTTGGGGTAATAAATGCGACTTTTTTCATAATGTGTCCCTACTCTAATTAGCCAATTCAAAACGTCACTGAAAAATTGATATCAATATTAGGGTTCAAAGCAATATGCATACCCACTTTGCATATCTAAAAATCAATAACTTAACGAGTTCAATCCTTGTCTTGTCATTTTGATTATCAAATTGACGCATTTTACCTCTATTGAGAAAAACCAAAGGGTTACTGAGGCGGTCATTGTTGGGGAAACAAGTAAAAACAGCGAGTTAGCAATTGGCTTGAATTATGCTTATTTCACTTAAATGCCTCGTTAAGGATCGGCCAATGTCCAAAGTGTCCGTTATCATTCCCACTTACAACTGCATCCAATACTTACCCAAGTGCCTGGAGAGTGTAGTCACACAGTCTCATCGCGATTTGGAGATCATTGTTGTGGATGATAATAGTAATGATGGCACCGCTGACCTATTATCTGATTGGATGAAAAAAGACCCCCGAATTATGGTAATAACCACATCTGGACTTGGCGCAGCTAATGCAAGAAACCTCGCGATAAACGCGGCAAATGGCGATTATATTGCGTTTTTAGATTCGGATGACTTTTGGTGGCCAGAGAAGATTGAAAAGCAAGTTGAGATTCATAAGCGACATCCTGAGATAGCGCTAAGCTTTACTGATTTTGAATATTTTAATGAAGCGTATCAATCGATAGAAGGTTGTTTTAACTACTTAAATATTAGCCATTTATTCAGTCAAACGGGATCGGTAATCGATGAACCATTAGAGTTGGTGTTGACCAATTCAGTGATTGGCACCTCAACAGTAATGATTAAATCAACGGTGCTAAAAAGCTTAGCGCTGTTTGATAGTTCATTAGATTATAGTGAGGACTTGGAGCTGTGGCTACGAGTCTGTGAGTCTCATAAAATTGGCGTGATTAACTCTATTGAAGCCGGTTATTTAATTCGAAAAAGTTCAATGACCCAAAGCATAAAGAGGCGTTGGACTAATTTAGCGTGCACGAAAAGTGTGATTGAAAAATATCGTCGACGTGAGTTTCTGGTTTCAAGAAGGGTTTTTAACAAGGCTTATGCGAGAATCTTTGATGGTGCTGCGGATAACCATCGGGATCTAAATCAGTACTCAAGAGCAGTATGGTCGGGGATGGTTTCTTTTTGTATCGATCCACAGAAAAGAAAAATACGCGGAATCTTAGGGGATTGTCGAAAATATTTATTTATGGTGCTACGTTTTGACGCCAAAGAAATTAGACCCTAGTCGCCGTTAAGGCTCAATTGAATAGTGCAGATCAGCCAGCAGGCACAAAAAAGCCACACCGAATCTCAATCACTGAGGGTAGCGTGGCTTTCTGGCTTACTTAGTATTCGTTAAGAATATTTATGAGCCATTAGGCATCCGTAAGCGGTCATGAACGGTGCTTCTTGATACTGTTTTAGACCTGTCTCGCTGAACTTAACTGGTAGAGGGTTACGCTTCAGCTTTTCTTTGATTTCAGTCGGCTCGACAACTTCAACATCCAAGTCTTGGATCAGTTGAATCGCGGCTTCTAGTTTAAAGCCGTAACCGCCGCCTGCAAATTTACCTTTGGTTTGACGCTTACGAATAACGACTTTATCGACTTGGTAGTCTTCCATTAGTTTTGCGAAAGAGAACTGGAAATCTCTCATCTGTTGAGTATCGCTGCCGTTGGCAATAGACACTTTAGAAACACGACAATCCGGAATATTAAATACGCCGTCAGACAGTGAAAGTAGGCAAATAACCGCGTCATTACCTTTGATCTCAACACCACAAATTTTCATTTTATTACCTTTTAACTTTAGACCCCGACATTATAGAGGCTAAGTGCCCTGATAAACCAGTATAACTGTCAGTCTTTCCTATTAAGTTTCTCATCTCAAATGTTTTCTGTTCATTGTTGAAGCGGAACAAGCTGAACGATGTGTGTTTTATTATTCAGCTAAGAAATCTTAAAGCTATGAATTAACGCCTGTTTTAGCAGTATTGCTACCTTACCCACAGTGTGACACCTCTTTTTCACGCTAAACTATTAGAGAATTGAAAAGGAGAAGTCTTTAGAGACGTACGTTAAGTATAAAATTGTTAGGCTTAACTTCTTCTAGGAGTAAGGATAAATAGATGACACAGCGAAATACTTCATTAGATCTGACCCAACAAAATATGGAGCGAATTCTCGCTGAAAATGAAGAACTGAAAGCTAAAATAATTGAGCTTCAAGTAAAGCTAACAGCCAGTGAGCAGCAGCTTGATGGTGTTAGGTTAAGTAGCCAGTACTTCGATGAGCAAAAGCTGCGCTTTGAGATCACCTCTATCCGTCAGCTTACTCCTAGGATCCGTGCTTACGAACTGCGACACCCTGAGAGGCTCGATTTACCTAAAGTCAGTGCGGGCTCTCATCTTTTTGTTCCGGTTAAACTCGATTCCGGAGAGTCTATTGAGCGTTGCTATTCTATTTGCTCTAACCCGGCAAGGCGTGATGTGTATGAGATAGCGATATTACGTGAAGAAGAGGGGAAGGGCGGATCGAAAGCCATTCATGAAACGTTTAAGATCGGCCAACTTATTTACTGCTCTAGGCCGAGAAACCTGTTTGAAGTACATGGTGATGATAGACCAACCATATTAATTGCTGCAGGTATTGGAATTACTCCGATTAAAGCGATGGCACAGCAGTTGTCTCGGCAAAAGAAGCCGTTTGAAATGCACTACGCAGGACGAAGTCTTGAAGAGATGGCGTTTCAAGAACGATTGAAAAGAGAATTTGGTGACACATTAACCCTATACAGCGCGGAAGATTCACAACGGTTGAACTGTGCTGAAATTCTACGTAATGCTGATGTAAACAGCATGATTTATGTATGCGGCCCAATGAGATTAATCAACGAGTTGGTTGAGACTGCGAAGGCGCAGGGTATTGATCCATCGCGTATTCGCAGTGAAGCTTTCTCCGCCCAGTTAGTCGAAAGTGAGCATTAACGGTTTTGTAAGTTTTCAATTCCTTCATTAACCCAGTGCAGTAGTTGTTTAGTCGCTTTTGAAAGAACTTGATTCTGTCGAACAATGTAGCCTAGATCGGTGGTTGGAAAATCAGGTAAAGGCGTGATGAGAGAGGTGAGGTGACGTTTACTAGAGATTGCAAATTCAGGAATGATTGCCACGCCAAAGCCGGCTTCCGCCCAGTCTATTTGAGCATCGACACTGCCGACCTCCATTACTCGGTAATTGGGTAAATTAAGCATTGGAAGTGCATCATCAATGATGTCTCGTGTCCGAGTATCGTGACCCAATAAGATCAACGTGAGTTCGTTATTGCTACTCTCCATTGACTCTTTTTTTCCATCAAATCCGTTGCCTAACGCAACCCATGTCACTCGCTGAAGTTCAACGAAGTGCAGCGGTTGGGTTTGTTTTTGCGAGATAACAAAACCAAGGTCCGCTTCTGCATTTTTTACCAATGAAGAAGCTTGAGATGAGGTGGTATTTAATAGGGCAATATCAATTCCAGGGTACTTGCCCTTGAATAATTTGAAGGCATCGATGAGCAGCATGCGAGAGATAATATCACTAGCTGCAATCGTGATGGTGCCTTTATCTAAATCATTGAGCGCATTGAGATCGGCTTGACAGACTTGCAGTTCATGCAACGTTCTATGGCTACTTTCCAATAATCTATTGCCTGCTTGGGTCAAGTGAAATGGGCTTCGTTCTATAAGCTTTACACCTGTTGCTTGCTCTAACTGTTTAAGGTGCAAGCTGACGTTAGGTTGGGTCATGTGTAGGGCAACGGCTGCCTTTCCAAAGTGTTTGTATTCGGCTAACGTGGAAAATGTTTTTAGCCAATGAATATCTAACATGCTGTGCCCTTAATGTGAGTTTACCCTACGACTTATCAATGACGCATTGCAATCTGATATGGAATCCTTATCAATTTAATTATTATAATTAATTTCTCTTATTTAATCGACACGATTAAGATCGTTTCTTAATCAATTAGGAGAAACGTTATGTCGTCTATTGTTGTTGTGGGTGCCAATTGGGGTGATGAAGGTAAAGGTCGTATTGTTGATTTTTTAGCGTCTGATGCGTCTGATGCGTCTGCCAGTGTTCGTTTTCAAGGCGGAAACAACGCAGGTCATACCGTGGTCAATGACTTCGGCACCTTTAAACTGCATCAACTACCAAGTGGCATCTTTAACCCTAATTGTATTGCGGTTCTTGGCCCTGGTATGGTGATAAGCCCTGCAGCCCTTAGCGAAGAGATTGCTGAAGTTGAAGCAACGGGTGTCGATGTTAACCTACGAATTTCCGATCGCGCGACGTTATGCCTTCCTCTTCACGCTTTAGAAGATACGCTTGAAGAGCAGCGCCTTGGTGATGCTGCTTACGGATCAACACGCCAAGGCATTGCTCCAGCTTACGGTGACAGAGTGATGAAAAAAGGCATTCTGGTTGGTTGGCTAAATCAGCCAGACGTGCTTGAGCAGCGTATTCAATTCATGCTGGATTGGAAAATGCCGCAGTTAAAGGCGCTTTACCCTGAGTGTGATTACGCTCAAAGTGCGGCTGAGCTGACCCAATGGTTGCTAGAAGTTACCAAGGCATGGCGTCCCTTTATTTGTAACGTTACTGAACCACTTAAAGCGCTTCAGGAAAAAGACGCCAATTTGTTGTTTGAAGCGCAGTTGGGCGCAGGTCGAGATCTTGTTTATGGTGAGTATCCTTGGACGACGTCATCAAATGTGACGGCAGCATATACGGGTATTGGTAGTGGCTTACCCGCCCTAAGACCAGACCGTATCATTGCAGTAGCAAAGTCGTTCAGCTCTTCAGTGGGTACCGGCACGTTAGTCACAGCGATGGAAGAGCAAGACAACTTCCGTGAAAGTTCGAATGAATATGGAGCGACTACAGGCCGTCCCCGAGACATGGGGTATTTTGATGCGGTAGCAACACGAAATGGGGTGGAGCTGCAAGCTGCGACGGAGGTTGCGTTAACCAAAATTGATTGCCTAACTGGGATGAAGGACCTACGTATCTGTGTGGCTTATGAAGGTGAACATAGCGAGAACCCAATTTGGCCACAGACTGCGGCATTAGCGCCAATTTATGAACAGATGCAAGGCTGGGATGAAGATATTACAGGTTGCCGTACCTTTGAAAGCCTTCCGCAAGGGGCGCAAGATTACGTGACTCGTATCGAAGAGCTAATGGGTGTGCCAATTGTCATGGTTTCAGTTGGGCCAGAGCGTGAGCAAATGATTATTCGTTAGTCGCGACTACGATTAGCCGATTTTGATAAAGGAGCCCCAGCTTAATTGCTGGGGTTCCTTTATCGACAATGAAAATATTATTGTTTTTCAAAAAGTAACATTCAAACAAAGCGTTGATAAATAGTGGTAGGTTAAGAGAAGGAATAGGGCTTGGATTCATTAGGCTCTAAACAAAAACACTCGCTATTTGGCGTTATATAAAGGAATAAAATGAAAACAATTGTATTATCTGCATCACTTTTTATGGCTACAATCAGTTCAATGGCCCATGCGTCGTCTTGTTCAGTAGAAAACATGGATATTATTGGGCAAAAAGCCTTTGTAGATATTGCAGAGCTTAAAACCTCGTATCGTGCCCGCGTAGATACAGGCGCGACACGCACGTCACTTCACGCGATGAATATCGAGGTTATCGATGGTGTTGATGAACTAGAAGCGAATATTGGTAAAGAGGTACGCTTTGTTACGGGTAATGAGTTGGACGAACATCACCATCACCAAGCTGAGATTGTTGCCGTGCGCAGTATCAGCAATTCATTCGGTACAGAGTTTCGCTACAGCATTGAACTTACGATGACCCACCAAGATTACGAACAGACTGTAGAGGTAAACCTTCGAGATCGCTCCAGCATGGGTGATAAGCTATTGATTGGGCGTAATTGGCTCGAATGCCGGTATCTGGTGGATGTCAGCCAAAACCCGACTGAAATACTGTAGTTAATTTTTAGAGCATGAGCTTGAGATCGTGTATTTATCGTTGCCTTTGATAAGGTTCAAGCTCAATGTATGACTCTCATAGAATGGGTGGTATGTTAACGATTATTCAATGAACAAGCCTACTAGGACCCTATTGTGATTGTAGAAAACATCCATCATGTCGCCATCATCTGTTCTGATTATCCAAAATCTAGGGCTTTTTATACTGAGGTTTTAGGGTTGAGCATCATTGCAGAGAACTATCGAGAAAGCCGTGATTCTTATAAGTTAGATTTGGCGCTCCCTAATGGTGGTCAAATTGAGCTGTTTTCTTTCCCTAACCCGCCTAAACGATCAAGCCAGCCAGAAGCGCAAGGTTTAAGACATTTGGCATTTTTAACGGCGTCAGTTGAAGAGGCTGTCAAAGCACTAAACGCATTTGGCGTGGACGTTGAACCGATACGTGTCGATGAGTTCACTGGTAAGAAATTTACGTTCTTCCAAGACCCAGATGGGTTGCCGTTAGAGCTGTATGAAAAGTAAGTCGGTTCATGTTGGACTTGAATACTAAAAAAGCCACACGATAAGTGTTATCGAGTGGCTTTCTTCTTCAAATAGGGCTTAGATTAAAGAGGCGTTGTCACCTCATCCACCAAATACAAAATTGATTGGTATGGCACACCACTGTGGTGAGAAAGTCCAATCTCACAGGTTTTACTGTTACTAAATCCTCGAGTGCAATTCTCTGGCACTTGCTCCTTCAGTGGATGAACTGCCGCAGCGTTGAGTTCTGGTGTGGTAAAGCCTTTATCCCCTGCCCAACCACAGCACTCAATGTGTTCGGGAATGATGACCTCAGAGGTGCATGCTTTGGCGAGTGAAAGCATGTCATTTTCTAGCCCCATTCTTCTCGAACTGCAGGTGACATGCAGCATGACTGTCTCTGCGATAGGCTTAAAGTTAAGGTAATCTTTGAGATGTTTTAAAACAAAGCTAGTGGGCTCGAAGATCTCAAGCGGCTTGGTGAATTTTTCCATGCTGAGTTTGGCGCATGGGCTGGTGTCCATGAGAATAGGAAACTTACCTTGCTCGCTTGCCTGCCATAGAGCCTCTTCCAGTTGTTGTGATTTCTGGTCGGCAATATCGTTTGCGCCTTTGCTGTCGTAGGGCATCCCACAACACTGATCATTGAGCTTATTCGGGGTGAGAATCTCGTAGCCTGCCTTTGTAAGGAGTGACATTGTCACCTCTGTGAGAGGGCGCTGATCTTGGGCGTTAGTTTGTTGGCCCATGTTGCGACTGGCACAGGAGGGGAGATAAACGACTTTTCGATCAAAAGTTACCGCGCCAGAAGCTTGGCTAATCGGCTGACTAAGCTTATGCGAGTTCGATTGTGGATACTCTGCGAGCCAAGTAGGTGTGGCACCGTGAGTCAGCTTACGCAATCCTTGAGTGACTTTACTGACGCCTTTGCCACCAACCATGTTCGTGGCTGCACTATTCGTCTTTAGACCGGCTCTCGCTATCGCTGTTGCGGAGCTGAAATGGTTGGCACTCCATTGGGTGGTCCATTTAACCAGTGGGGTGAGCTTTTGGTATCTCGCTGAGCGTAGTTTTTTGACTAAGTCACCAGTATTGATACCAACAGGGCAACGATCGGCGCATAAACCGGTTGCCGCGCAGGTATCAATGCCTTGGTATTCAAATACTTTTTCAAGGTCACTCGCTTCTGCCGATTCACCTGAATTTCTTCGGCGTTGGAGTTCGCGATATAAAACAATGCGCTGGCGAGGGGATAGAGTCAGAGTGCGGGAAGGACAGACTGGTTCACAAAAACCGCACTCAATACAGCGATCGACAAGCTCATCGGCGGCAGGCATTGGTTTAAGGTTTTCAAGGTGTGCTTTGGGGTTGTCGTTGATAATTACACCCGGGTTTAACAGCCCTTGGGGGTCAAACAGAGCTTTGATTTTCTCCATTAATGCGTAGCCGTCTTTTCCCCATTCAAGTTCAATATAAGGGGCCATATTACGCCCTGTGCCGTGTTCCGCTTTGAGTGACCCTCGATATTTTACTGCGACTAATTCGGCGACATCATCCATAAACCCGCCGTAACGGTCTATTTCTTCTTGGCTATCAAATCCTTGGGTGAACACAAAGTGAAGGTTACCTTCCAACGCGTGACCAAAAATAATCGCTTCATCATAGCGGTATTTATCAAAAAGAGACTGAAGATCACGTAAGCCATTGGCGAGGTTTTCAACTGGGAAGGCGACGTCTTCAATGATAACCGTTGTGCCAACCTCACGCACAGCTCCAACGGCGGGGAACATGCCTTTACGAATGCCCCACAGCGTCGAGACAATCGAAGCGTCTGAGGTGAAAGGCACAGACTCAATAATGGTGTACTGAGCCACGGAATCCATAATGTGATGACATTGCTGAGTTAATGTTGCGGCGTCGCTGGCATGGGACTCAATTAGAATAGCGCAGGCCTCTAAGTCGAGTTCTGCGATAAATTCAGGCAGTCCTTTTTTATCTGCCACAGAACGTAGGGCTCGCCCATCCATGAGCTCAACAGCAGCCACTGGCTCCTTAGAGAGTGTGGTGACGGCTTGACTTGCTTGTTCAATATCAGGAAAAACCAACAAAGATGAGGCTTTGTACGCATGCTCAATAACCGTGTTGTAAGTGACTTCCGCCATAAACCCGAGCGTGCCTTCCGAGCCAATCATGAGGTGCTCAATGATTTCGATGGGATCTTGATAGTCAATCAGTGCATTGAGTGCATAGCCAGTGGTGTTTTTGAGACGATATTTATGGTGAATACGTTGAGTGAGCTGACTATTAGCGATGGTTTCATTGTGTAACGCATAAACACCGGCAACAAAGTCTGGACGCTGCTGAGTGAATTCCGCAATGCTAACGTCATCGCCCGTATCCAAAATAGAACCATCGCTGAAAACTATCTTCATGCTGTCGATGGTTTTGTAGGAGTTTTGCGCCGTACCGCAGCACATCCCACTAGCGTTGTTCGCGGCAATACCCCCAATTTTACACGTGTTGATTGAAGCAGGGTCTGGGCCGATTTTTCGTTGATAGGGGGCAAGGTATTTATTTGCATCCGCGCCGATGACCCCTGGTTGGAGTGTTATTTTTTCTCCGTTATTTAAGATCTTGTGGCCACGCCAATCGTCAGTCAGAGTGATGAGCACCGAGTCTGAAACCGCTTGTCCTGATAAGCTTGTCCCCGCAGCACGAAAGGTGCAATGAATCAACATTTCACGACAGCATTGAATCGCGTAAATGACCTCATCGAGATCTTTCAAGCGCAACACTATTTTCGGTACTAAACGGTAGAAACTGGCATCCGTACCATACGCCAAGCGCTTTGCGTGTTGCGTAACGATTCTATCAGCATCTATCTTAACCCTGAGTAGCAACTCAAGTTGTTGATATGCGCTATCACTGCTCCTTTGGGGGCTACAGTTATTATCGTTGCTTTGGTTATTATGGGATGTGTCCGACATGTTGGCTTCCTTGTGCTCGCGACAGCGTTATATTTTTATAGAGTCAGCGATTAAAACGGTGTCATAGTTACACCTCAATTGTTGTGACATTGTTAGAATTTACTTAACAACACTCGGCAATAAAGTATTTATTCTGTCGGTATAAAAAGGCCGCTTCAATAATGAAGCGGCCTTTGAGATAAATGACGGAGGTTAATCATAACCCGATGAGTTTAGGCCCGTAACTGCTCTCTTGGTAGTGTCACGACTATACGCTCAATATCGCCGCGTCGTTGGTACAAAGAGTGAGCAACGCTTGCGCTTATCTTCGTTTGATCTGCGGTTTCAACTTGCCCATTACAGTGATGAACCGTTACCTGCGCTGTGTCGCCAAGCGCGTAGACAAACGGAACTTGGCAGTAAGTAAACGCGAGTTGATCAGCCATAACACTGAATTGATGGTTATTGCCTGCAATATCTTGGTATTTAAATGTCGCTTCCGAGAGTAAAAATTCACTCTTATTGAGTAGTGTCGGGCGAATTTCGATACCATCTTTATCAACCATTAAGCCGAGCTCAATAAATCGAGTGATTACTTCCTCTTTAACTTGTCCTGTCATACCTGGTTGCTGAGCGCCACCCGTTTTTGGTGTATGAGAATAAGGATCGGTAGGGAACGCACCATAGTTAAGTGGCGTTTTATTGAAACCAATCCCGTCGCGAACTTTGTAGTAGTAATCAGAGAGCTGTGCGCAAGCTTCGCTGTTTGGATCTTGCTTAAGCGCGGTTAGGTAATTCTCTTGAACCGCAAGAAGCAATTTAGAGACCATATGCCAATAGATACAGCCTAAGCCTTCATAACCAAACATAGTGCCTGAGCGACCCGTAAAGGCTTTGTGATTAAACACTTGCTCATAAAGCTCAAACACAGGTTGCCACTCTTGAGTAGAAATGGATGGATAGTCTGCTTTCACTTTCTCAACTTGTTCAGCGAGAAAGCCACTATTTTCAAAGTGAGCATTAAAGTGATAATGACCATTCGCATCTTGATTGACGATGCGTTGATCGCCATTTCCCAGCATTTGAGTTAACGCAGCGCAGTTCGATATGTCAGCGGAATCAATGCTGTTCTTATTCATGAAGTGAGTTAAATCTCGGTCAGGATACAACATGAAGCTGTGCTGATCGGCGCGGTACATCTCACTTTCGAACAGTTTATCAAGCAGTTCAACGGCTTGTTCTGGTGTTAACGCACCAGAGCTTAGTACGGACACTTGGCCTTCAAGCATAGGGTACAGTTCTTCAACCTTCGCAGTCGCTGTTTCAGTCCCTGCGTGCTTATAGTCAAGAATGTTATAGGCATTGAATAGCCCATCTTGACGTAGGTTCGTCGAGATAGAGTGATCAATGACTTTCAAGCTCGCGCCCAATAAAGTTTGAATAGCATTGACTTGAACCGATGTTTTTCCCGTGAAACCTTGCTTGTAAACTGTGTTGCGGTAGCGTTCAGCTGATAATGACAGCTCGTTGAGAATCTCGTAACGACGGCTAGATGACACCGCTTCAGGTTGAAGTTCTTTCGCCACTTCAACTAGCGTTACACAGATACCATTTAGCCAGTCAGCAACCTCAGTTGAAAGGGTATAGCTTGATTCGGCTTGTGCTAATAGCTGCTGAGTAAAGACAACATAACGACGCATGTAGTATAGAGTCACCATAGACAACCCATTACCGACAATAGCGTTATTGGCATCATTCCACTCAGGACGCTGAGTATTTAACCAAATACCACCATCAACCACCAAATTACTTAGCTTTGCTAGCAGTGGCACTAGAATTTTCTCAACCAAATTGACGCTGTAGACTGTATCATCGCTGTTTAGTAGCAGGCGTCCATCGCTGCCCAACTCTTGGCTTTTACGCACAGTCAATGCTTGAGTCTCACCACTAAACGAAACCGTGTCTTTAGGATTTTCAAACAGCCCATCAACTGAGCAGATGCGATAAGGCACATTAGCGTAGCTGAAAATGTTGCTACCCAGTAATGTTTTTAAGTCTTCGCTCTGGTATTTGTCTGCCAATTCTAGGAACTTAAGCAAGTAGATGATTTGGTGGTCACCCCAGTAACCAATATTACTCCATGGGTCCTCTGGTTCGAGAAGCTCCCAATCAATGCCGTCTTTAGTAATGCGATATGGGTTGTAACCATCCGCCGTCGAAGCATTGACGAATTTCGCCAAGAACGAAGAAATATAGCCAGGATAGCTATGTGCAATCGCTTCCCAGTTTTGGAAAATATCGCGCCAGTTACCCTGATAAGAGAGTAAACGATCTCCTTCTGAGTCTTTTAGATTTATTTCATAATGATTCCAGGGACGGCTTGGATCGCCATGACGACGACCAAAGGTCAACGGAAGGTATTCATAGCAGAGACGAACAAGCTGAGCATCACCGGTTTCTTTTGCTAATCGAACCAGCTCGGGGTGAGAAAGAGATTGTGGTAATAGCTCAAAAAAGGCGTGGTTAGCCTCAAAAACCTTTCTGTTTGAGGCGGCAATTGTCTTGGTAACATCGGCTTTATCAAGCTGATAGTTATGCTCGAATACGCCACCGCGCATGTTGTTAAACAATACGTTAGCGTAATGATGAACGCTGGTGGTTTCTTCAGCCGTCAACTGCCATGCATCGGCCCCCGACATCAGAGAGATGAGTTCTTGCTGGTTCGCCTCGATGTTGGCGTCAATGACGGATGATAGATCGCGTGTTTCTGTTAGCGTACGCTTAAGGTCAACGACGGCGCGGTGATCTTTATCGATATCAGCAACGATAGTCCATTGGTTGCTTTGACCCGAATTTAAGGTAATGGTTTTATTAATAAAGTAACTACCCCGGAATCCTTTGGTTAGATCTTCAGGCTCAATGCTCAATCCTTTACGGAAAGATTTAACTTGCTTACTTGAAAGTAGCAGTGTGTTGTCGTCACTATCGACGCTAAACACCGTTGTCGCAAGTAAGGATTCGGCAGGATCAGCACGATCACTTAATTTTGCGTACATGGTGTAAAGCGCAAGATCGGTTCCTTCTACGCGTTCATTCCATTTATAGGCGTCCACCAATGCACTTCTTGTTTGCATTGCAGACAGGGGGGCACCTGATGGTAATAAGTTCTGAACCCCATCAAGAATCTCTATTTCGCGAGATTGATTGGAAAGATCGGTTAGCTTTGCGTCGCGGACAAAACCGAAGGCTTCGCTGGTATTCCAGCTGTATTGGAAGGCAATCTTTAAGCTGTGATTGATCTCTTCAAATACGATTTTATCGCCAATGGTATTCTTGTATAGGTGGCGTTCGACACAGTACAGGCCATCGTGATGAACGTTAAATGGTTCCCATAGCGGATTGTTCTCACCATCTTTAATTCGAACTAGGGTTTTACTCCCAGTGTTTTCTGCATTTTCGTGAATATGATCAACAGATTTATAAGGAAACAGCGCATTTTCTGGTCGAATACGACCGGCAGATAAACTACCAGTTGAAGAAACAAATAACCAGTGATCACTTGCAGATACAACACTGATAAAAAAGGGTGCCATGTGGTCAACGTTAGAAATTTTGTAATATCGTTCACCATTAAGGTCAACAAATGTTCCATCTACATCCGAGCTAATGTGTTCAATTGTCATAATTTTTCCCACTTTTCTTTTTATGAAAGCGTTTTCTTTTTAAACTAAAAAAATAGAGCGTCGTTAACACTGGCTACCTGCCAATATAACGATTCTCTAAAACCAATGAATAATCAGAGGAAATCGGTACCTTCATTTTCATACTATCCCTGCCAAGCTTTGGTTCAACTAGTGAAAAGCGAAACTCTCCAAACGGTCACGTACAATCGTACGTGTATGAAATAAATCATTGAGTTTCATGGGTGGAAGGTTGTCATTGAAAAAAAGCTGAGAGCTACCCCACATATTTATATAAAGAAATAGAGTTAACAGGATTTTGTCGCCCAACAATAAGGTTCAGAAAAGGTAATTTAGGGAAGATAAGCAAAACCATTGTTGAAGGTGAAATGGTTAATTGAGCCTATCTACTATCGTTATCTGGCTATTTCGCACTGCGTCTTATTTGGTGAAAATTGGTCATTAAAAAAGGGTAAGCTGAATTGAGCTTACCCTTTGGTTTATTGAAGATTTACACTGTGAATCTTACTCTTTTATGCCGTATTATCACTACAGCGTGAGTAAGTAATTGACCAAGGCATTGTATTCGTCAAAGCTTTTAATATTGTCTGGCTTGACGATGTATTTGTCATTAACCAGAACACCGGGAACACCCGTTAATGTACTTGCTTCAAATTGCTTATCGAATTTTCGCTGCATGGAGTCTACGACAAAACCGTTGTAGGCGGAGTCAAACTTCTTACCGTCAACACCATAATCTACAAACAGTTGGCGCAGCGCCGCTTCATCTTTTGGCGCCTTACCTAGCTGATGAATTTGCTTAAACATGGCTGGAACCATCTCTTTTTCGACATCCAACGTCACCATCGCAGCGTAAGACTTTGCCATTGGCACCGCCATGTTATTGCCCATAAACGCTACGTGTACCTTTTCGAATTTAGCGTTATCAGGAAGTGAGGTTTTTAAGTGCTCAACTACCCCTTCAAACTTATAGCAGTGTGGGCAGTAGAAAGAGAAAAATTCCGTGACAACAGGCTTTTTAGCTTTTTCCACATCCAGTACCTTGAAGTGTTTCCCTTCTTCAAACTGAGCAGCGTTAACGGTTAGGGCGATAGCCAGCGTAGTAACAAACGTAATTAATTTTTTGATCATGATTCATTTCCAAAATGTAGATAAATAGACGCAACAAGTCGATTGTGCGTTCAATCAATATTGATTCGGTGCTCTTCAGAGTGAGAGCGAAATTTAAGCTGGAAATGAAAGGATAGGGGGGCGGTAGAGCGTATCAGCCCTAGCTTGCGTGGTCGGGTTTTGATCGGGCTCGATAAGAGCAAGTGAATGTGATTGCACCGCCAAAATAACGCCAGATTGGCTCGTTGGTATTTTAAAAAGGCACGAGGACCCACAGCCATGTTTACTTTGTGCGTTGTGAGGACTAGGAATGGAATGTTCTTGATCTGGGCAATCTGAACTTCGCGAATTATTTATAAGGGTGCTTGAGTGCAATGGAAGAAGGCTAGCACTTGATAATGATTGGCCAACCAGTGAAGGATCTGATTCGTTACTCTGATTCATGCCAACTGGGTTTATCTTTATAGGCGCTACTCGGGTGTTCTGAGCACTGATCACAAATGTTGTAATCATCATCAGAGTGAGCAGCAAAAAAGATAACCAAATAGGTCGAGAAGCCTTATTCATGAATCGCTGTGTGTTCCATACAGGTAGAGAGCTTGCATCATACCCCAATAACGGACGTGAATTAAATAGTGTTGTTAGCAGGTAGGTCACACTCTGACTTTGAATCGCTAGAGGTGACCTACGTTTTAGTTGGGAAAAAATCGGCTCGAATTTATTTAGGCTGATTTTAAACAGGGACAGGTTATAAAAAAGAGACGAGTTATATCTGCCAGTCGCCCCCTAGTGCCTTATACACCAACACGGTAGCTTGCGCACTTTGGAGGCGAGCTGCGATTTGTCTGTCTTGCATCATTTTCTGCTGTCTTTGAGCATCAAGTACTGACAAATGGTCGATTAGCCCAGCTCGATAGAGGGATTTAGCTTTGCTGACCGCTGTATCAGAGGCTTCATTGGCATGAACAATTCGGCTATGGTTTTCTTGTGCTCGACCATAGTTAAATAATGCAGAGTCGACTTCCGCAAACGCAGAATCCACCGCGTGTTGATAGTGCATCGCGGCTATCTGAAATCGAGATTCGTGCAGTTCAACCATAGCTTCACCACGACCACCATCAAACACATTCCAGCTAACGCCTGCTGCGCCAGCCCAACCAATGGAGTCACTACTAAACAGATCATCAAAGCTACCTGCTGTTACTCCAGGGACACCCGTTAAGAAAAACTTTGGGTATCGATTGGCAATCGCTGCGCCAACTTCCTCGTTGATCGCTGCCATCTCTCGCTCGGCGATACGAATATCGGGGCGGCGAGTAAGAAGATCTGATGGCAGCCCTGTTGGGATAACATCATTCATGAGTGGCAATGGTTGGTGTTGCGCTAAACGAATATCAACCTGAGATAGTGGTTCACTTAATAGAACCGCTAAGCGATGTTTATGCACTTGCTGCGCGGTTTCTAGTTGAGGGATCATGGATTCAGTCGCCGCTAACAGTGTTTGAGCTTGAGCAAGATCCAACTCTGAGCCATAGCCACTGCTGACCACTTTTTTCACTAAATCTAACGTCTTTCGCTGATCTTCAACGTTAGCAAGTGCTAAGTCGATACGTTCTTGTGCCCCTCTGTATTGCAAATAGTTGTGAATCAAATCTGAAGTGATCAGCGTTGTCAGACCGTTTTGGAAGATCTCGGCTTGCTCTACACGGATTTTCGCTGCATTAGCTTGTCTGTCTAGGCGACCGAAAATATCCGCCTCCCAAGCAATGCTTGCTCCGACAAAGCCACCATCGTGCTGATTATCACTCAACGTCATGGCACCAAGTTGTGGTGGTAAGCCGCCAACACTGTCACCAATTGGGTTAAGTGCAGACCCTAGCATTGAGTCATTTTTGCTGAGCTGATAGTTAAAGTAACTGGCTCCAATATTAACGGTCGGCACTTTGAATGACTCAACAATAGAGTGATAGGAGTTCGCCATTGATATACGTTCAGCGGCCACAGTCAGTGGAATATTTTGCTGTTGAACGTCTGCAATCATTTTGTTGAGGGTTTCATCGTTAAATTGGTGCCACCAGTAATTACTCTCAGCATGTTGTTGGCTATCGGCACTCCGTTGATTATTGGAGTGAATGTAAGTGGTAGCCAGATCAACCTCTGGAGGCTGATAGTCTGGGCCAACAGCACAACCCGTTACCAACATCGCGATAACGATAGGGGTCAATTTATGAGTAAGTGAAGTCATATTGGTCTTCTCCTATGCGTTATTAACGTTAAGTTCTTGGGAAGTGTTCACTGAGCCTTGTGCATCATCGTTATCAGGCTCAGGAGAAACGGCTGCCTCTTTGTGACAAAGACGGTACAAGGCTGGCATGACAACCAGAGAGAGCACGGTTGCGGCTGCTAGTCCCCCGATGATGGTGGCGGCCATTTGGTCAAACAGTCGATCACTGATGAGCGGAATCATCCCTAGGGCAGTAGTCAGCGCCCCCATTGATATTGCCATGGTTCGATTGACAGTCGCTTCTTTAATCGCTTCTGATAGCGCTCTGCCATTTTTCCGCTCAAGCTCAATTTGGTCCATCAAGACGATGCCGTTTTTGATAATCATACCGGTTAGGGTGACCGCGCCAATCAGAGCCATAAAACCAAAGGGTTTATCAAAGCCAATCAGTGCAAATGTAGCTCCTGTTGCGGCAAGTGGTACGGTAAACAGGATGATGGCAGGTTGAACAAAACCGTTAAACATTGCCACAAGAATGATCACCATGATCAAAATGGCTTTAGGTAGCTGTAATAGAATATCGGTAACGGCTTTATGTTCATCATAATATTCGCCGCCCCATTCCATGCTGTAACCCGGTGGCAGTTCAATCGCTTCTATCTCTGCAATTACTGCATTACGAACAATCGCGGGTGTTGTGTGGCTGGCAATCCCCGCTTGCGCGGTAATGGTTTTCACTCGGTCACGACGCCAGATCATCCCTTGCTCTGATTTGAGTTCGAAGCCATCAATGACTTGACCTAGAGGGACAGTATGCACGCCTACTAAAGATTTAACCGGCAGTGTTTCTAATGACGCCATGTCTTGATTTGATCCGCGTAGTTGAATTGGGATCAACTCATCATTAAGGTTCATTAAGCCAAGTGGCATACCATCGGAAGCACGTTTCATGGCAAAGGCGATGTCTGCACGGTTAATGCCAGCCAAACGGGCTTTGTCTTGATTGATGATGGGAACCAGTACCTTGCTTTGCTGACGCCAATCATCTCGTACGTATTTCGAGTCAGGATGCTGAGAAAAAATCTGCTTTGCTTGATTCGCTAAGTTACGGAGTATGTGCTCGTCTGGGCCAGAAAATCGAGCCTCGACGGAGTACTTATCGGAGGTGGCCAGTTTCAGGCTACGAAAGCGTGGTTCTGCATTGGGAAAGTGTTCAGCAATCCAAATATCACCGCGCTGAACAAGATACTCAATTGACTCAAAATCGTTGGTGTTGACCAGAATTTGCCCATAGGACGCGTCAATTGGCTCAGGCTCGACGGTGACAGAAAACCTTGGCACACTCGCACCGATAGCCGAAGAGAGGCTGTCCACTTCTGGTTGTTCTAAAAGCCAGGTTTCGATCTTCTGCATGTCAGACGAGGTTTGTTCAATGCTCGCTCCTGCTGGTAGCCAATAATCTAGGAAGATAACCGGCCTGTCCGACTGGGGGATGAAGTTAACCGCGACGTGAGGTATTGCTAGGAAAGTCGCCAGAACTAAGGGTGCCAATGCCGATAGTGACTTTATCGGGTTGTCCACGCTCCAGCTGATAAAACGGCGATAAACACTGGGCCTAGTTTGTTCTTTTACCACCGCAGGTTTAAGGAATAACCAACATAGTAGTGCCGTGAAGGTCATCGCGACAAACCATGAAAGCAGCAGTGAAGCGGCGATTATGAAGAAAACGGACTGCGCAAATTCAGCCGCATCAGTTTGTGAAAACAAGACTGGGCTTGCTCCCATAATCGCAATAATCGTTGCGCCAAGCAGAGGAATGACGGTTTCTTTGACTGACTCGATGGCCGCTTGAGTCCGTTCCATGCCACGATTGAGTTTGGCCTGCATCATGTCGGTGATGACAATGGCGTTATCAACCAACATACCAAGAGCAAGAATAAAGGTGCCTAATGACACACGGTGTAAATCGATCTGATTGATGTTCATGTAGATGAGCGTGATCAATATGGTGAGAAGTAAGCTACCGCCAACAATGGATGCGCTTTTCAACCCCATAAAAATCAGCAGCACAAAAAAGACGATCGAGACACTTTCTAGTAGGTTCATGACAAAGTCATCGATCGCCTTTTGTACTTCCTCTGGTTGGTAGGCAACGGTTGAAATATCAACGCCTAATGGTAACTGTGCTTGATAATCACTGATGACACTACGAATGGTCTCACCCAAAGAAACAACGTTAATGCCATCAACAGGGCTAACGGCCAATGTCACGGCAGGCTCACCATTAAAGCGATTTTCAATTAATGCGGGTTGTTGGTAACCCATTGTGACATCGGCTATGTCGCCTAGACGGATTAACCCACTTCCGAGTTCACTAACCCCGCCTTTAATCACGAGGTTTTGCACGTCTTCGATGGATTGCAATGCGCTGCTGTTGTGGATACGGACACGTTCTTGCCCTGCGAGAAAGTGACCGCTTTCAAAGGTCAAATTTTGGGTATTAAGTTGATTCCAAACCTGCGCGACTGAGAGCCCATATTGCGCTACGCGCTCGTCGGCCATATCGATGTAAACGGCTCTAGGCTGAACGCCGTGAAGCTCAATCTTTTTGATTCCGTCAACCGCTTTTATTCGACGTTGTAGCTCTTGTGAATAACGGCGCAGCTCTTCTGGAGTCGCATCTTGGCTATGGATGGAAAATAACATGCCGTACACTTCAGAAAACTCATCTTGGACGATACTGATCTGTGCGGTTGAAGGTAAGGTAAGTTTTACGTCGTTGACTTTACGGCGCAGTAAGTCCCATTGTTGTGGCAGTTCTTTTGAACTCAAGCTCTCTTTGAGATCGACAAAAACCATTGAAACACCTGGACGAGAGAGGGAGCGTAGACGGTTGAGTTCTCCCATCTCTTGCAGTTTCGTTTCAATGGTATCTGTTACTTGATGCTCGACTTCTTCTGCAGACGCTCCGGGGTACAGGGTTACGACCACGGCTGTTTTGACGGTGAAACTTGGGTCTTCAAGCTTTCCGAGATCAAAATAAGAGTAGAGACCAGCAATTACACACAGTACCGAAAAAAACAGGACAAATGTTCGCTGGCGTATCGCGAATTCCGCTAAGTTCATCATGCTGTTCCTTACAGGTCGCGGTTAATGGTGTGACTGACGACATCACCATGCTGCAAGTAGGGAGCACCGCTAATAACAGCAACATCACCTCGATTCAATTGGCCTGAGACGCAGGCTTGCTGAGCGTCGATAGTTTCAATAGTCACAGGGACCCAATCAATGATGCTGTCACGAACAACGTTAACGTGCAGTGATTGGTCTTCACCGACTAATGCTGAATACGGTAAGCAAAACGCGTTGTTAGTATCACCAACTTGAGTCTTCACAGTGACGGATTTTCCAGGAAAGAGCTGGGCATCGTGCGTATCAATGGCAAAGGTGACGGTGTAAGTCTGTTTAATACGGTTGGGCATTGTTGCCATTTCGGAAACAACGGCATCGTAACTTTGCTCAGAGCGATGCCAAGATACCTGAGCGGTGTGGCCAACATTGAAGTACTGGATCATATTTTCAGGGACATCAATATTCACTTCAACAAGATCAGTATTGTGCAGTTTAAAGGATGGAATCCCAGGTAATACTTGTTCGAATGGTTCGACAGAAATGTCGCCAATCACACCATCAAAAGGGGCGGTAAGAATCGTGTAGCCGACCGTATCTTTTGCTCGCTGAATGTTTTTGTTAACGACCTTGACCGCTGATAAACTTCGCTCATAACCACTGATCGCCCTATCTAGGCTAACGCTTGAAATGGCGTCATCAGCAATGGCTTGCTCTATGCGTTTTTTCTCTGCAATCGCCAAATTATGAGCGGCGTTAGCTTCGATCATTTTTGATTCGAGTTCAGCAACAATGAGTTGATAGTCATGTGGGTCAAGCTTGGCGATGACTTGACCTTTCTTAACTTGATCGCCTCGATTGACTAAGATGGTTTCAACGGTACCTGGCACTCGAAAGGAGAGGCTGGCTTGCTCCTGTGAGTAGACAACACCATTAAAATGTTTGGTTGAGAGCGTACTAGAGTCCGTAAGCTTAACAACTTGCAAAGGGCGCATTTGAGGTTCAATAGTTTGTATTGCTGTTGGATTCGTTTGGTTACAAGCGGTGAGGCTAAGCAGTATTGCCCCGCATAGAATTGTTTTTAAATGAGTCATGATAAAAAGCTCCTTAAGTTGGGGGCTATCTTATCGTTGACTCAATAGAAGATAATCGAGGGTTTAGAAGAATTACTGTCACAATATTTATGACAATCAAAAAACCTTTGGAATTTCTGTTACAAGATGATCGATCATCAGTCTGCAGGTTTGAGTGAGTGTTTTTGCTTGAGTATGGAGTAACCAACCGTGTTCTTCGATTGGAGTGAGCTCTGGGAGAAGAGTGACCAGTTGGCCTTGTTCAATTTCTTTCTTTACATATATGTTAGGCAGGAACCCGATGCCACGATGAGACATAACGGCCCTTTTAATAAAGCCCACGCTGTCGCATACGATCTTAGGCGATACCGTAATATTCTCGCCATCAAAGTGCCAGACATTATCGATACTTCCCCCAGGCCAGCGAAAGCAGATACAATCTCTTTGGTGAAGTGTACCTAGCTCATTGATTTTACCTGACTGAGTTAGGTAATCGGGTGAGGCGACTAGGATGCGGTCTAGCTTTATTAGTTTTCTAGCGACGATATCCGAATCTTTCAGTAGGCCACCATGAAAAGCAATATCTAAGCCTTGTGGAAACATATCGTTAAAAGCGTTATTGATATGACGAATGTCGAGCTCCACTTCCGGATACTTATCTAAAAAGGCAAAGAGTAGCGGTTGCAGTAGTTCATGTGTCTCTGGAAGTATGCCTATTTTGACCACGCCTCTAACCACGTCTGATTTTGTCGCGACGTTATGATGAGCGGCATCGAGCATGTCGAGTGCTTTAACGAGCTCTTCTTTGTATGCCTCGCCTTGATTGGTTAACGATAGGCTACGTGTGGTGCGATGAAAGAGCGTTGTACCGAGTTGCTTTTCTAAATCGCCAATACGTCGACTCACGTTTGCTCTAGGTATATCAAGTGCATTGGCAGCAGCGGTAAAACTGCCCAGTTCGATGACTTTGATAAACAGTTTTAGGTCGTCAATCTTCACTCAACCATCCTCTTGTGTTTGTACGTTAACTGCTATGCAATTTGTTCAGTAAATTGCGGTGAGGACACACTATCATTGCTCTAGAACTTAGAAAAGACATGATTGTAATTAGGGCCTGTCGGCCTTTGACGGTTGACATCTTTTCAGCGTTCAACTGCAGATGACGTACATGAATTATGGGTAGAGGTGGATACAAATCGTGATGATTAAAACCCCCAATTATGCAATGTAAAAAACAGCATCATACTAATGACGGTTGTGAGCAATACATTGCCTGTTTTCCAAGCTAAAAAAGTGGCGAGAATAGCGCTAATAAGGTACGGGTTGATGAGAGGCAACAGTTCGTGCGTTTCTGCATCTAAAGCCATAATAGGCGCAAGAATAGCCGTTAGAATCGCGGGGCTAGAAAATTTGAGAAAGCGCTTTACTTCGTAGCTCAATTTAAGCGGTAGAGCGGGCTCCAAAAACAGGTAGCGACTTAGGAACACCACCGCCGTCATGGCGAATATCGACAGTAAAATCATGATGCTTCTCCGTGTTTTTCATTAGATAGAGTGTCTTTAATGGTTGGAGGCGATGAGAATCGTTCGGCTATGTACCCGGCAGACATCGCCATTAAGCTGGCGATGACCAATGCACCGTTGACTTGCCATTTATGCAATAAGATTGAGCTCACTAAAGCGACGACGACGGAGAGAAAAATAGGCTTGGATTTGATGTTTGGAACCACAAGTGCAATGAAGGTGGCGACGATCGCAAAGTCTAACCCGAGCGAATCCAAATTGGGTATGTAGCTACCGCCGATAATCCCAACGAACGAGGCGATATTCCATATCACGTAAAAGCTTAACCCTGCGCCAAGTGCATAGTAACGGTTAAACTCTTTCGGTTTATGACCGATTAGGGCAAACAGTTCATCGGTGAGAAGAAAGCCTAGGCTTAATCGCCATCTCAGTGGTAGTGGGCTAATCGTTTCTCGCATTGCGACGCTATACAACAAATGGCGAGAGGTGATGAAAAAGGTGGTGATGAGCATGGTTATTAAACCTGCTCCTGATTTAAACATCCCAATCGCGACAAGCTGAGCAGCACCTGCAAACAAAATAGCCGATAACGCTTGAGCCTCTAGAACCAGCAAACCAGACTCCACAGCATAAGAGCCCGCAAGAAGCCCCCATGGAATAACAGCGATACTCAGAGGCATCATTGCCAATGTGCCTCGCCACATTTGGTTCCAGGCACTTACTTGAGTTTGCTCCTTCACTTTCGACATTGGGCTTCCTTTCCATACTTCCATTAAGGTGGTTAATCATTGAGATATGAGGTTAATGTTACAAAACTTCAAGGTTTGTTAGTTTATTGAGGTGATAATCAGCCTGAATAACGACAATAGTCGAATCCTGGCGAGCTAAAAGCTACCTAGCACCATTTCGTGTATTTATGACCTTTTTGTTCTGTTTTGACCATGGCAAGAAGTGGTCATATTGACATAAAAGTGGTCAATAACCATCACAACCTCTAGTATTGATAAGCATTCTCATTGTTGGCGTGATACATGCAAAACCAAAGAGAAGAAAGTTGAGTATCCTTAATGAGTAACTTCTTTAAGCAAAGGTGAAGGTATGACAGATATTCCACATGGTTTAGTAACAGGGAAAGTACTGTGCAAGACTCAATGGACCGATCAATTGTTTTCACTTCAAGTGAGTGCCCCAGTCTCGTCGTATCTTGCAGGTCAGTTCACTAAATTAGGTTTGTTGAACGGTGATGGTGAGTGGGTAAGACGAGCCTATTCCATGGTTAACGCCCCTGAGCATAGGTTTGGTCAGCAACATCTCGAGTTTTTAATCATTAAGGATCAAAACGGGCAACTTTCGCCGCAATTACATCAACTCAATGAAGGCGATGATATCTATGTAGGTAAAGACCCTAGCGGTTTTATGACACTAGAAGAGATTCCACCTAACGTGAAAGATTTCTGGATGCTCTCAACTGGAACGGCGGTCGGGCCATTTATCTCCATTCTTGAAAGTTTGCAGATACAGCAACAAGAAGCGACGAACGCCAAGCCATTTAATCGTTTGATATTGGCTCATGCAGTCAGAACGCAGCAAGACCTTACGTATCAAGAGCGCATTGCTCAACTTGTTCAACATTACCAAGGGAAACTCATTTATGTGCCAATTATTTCTAGAGAATCAGTCACCGGAGCTCTGCGCGGACGAATCCCAAGCTTGCTACTTGGAGGCGACCTTGAGCGAGCTGCGTCTGTCACTATCAATAAAGCCGACAGTTTCTTCTACCTTTGCGGTAATCCGCAAATGGTTCGAGACACGAGTGACGCATTAAACTCCTTAGGGCTTGAGAAGCATTTGCGCAGAAAGGCAGGTCAATACAGCAGTGAGAACTATTGGTAACTCGACGCGTTACGTACCTGTAGCCCAATTAGCTTGTAAAAACTAGAGAGGTTATCTATGAGTTGTTTACGGATCCTTTCCCACTGGAAGATTCAACGTTCAACGCCGTTTTTTACTAAAGAGAACATACCGGCCGCATTACTTATCTACCAGTCCATCGCAATATTGGCATTGTGTAGAGCTAGCAAAACAAACAGTAACTTCAAAATAACCCTATTAAAAACAATGATTAATGGTGGTAGACAAAACAATAAAACGCAACATACTGAAGGTGTTATTCGTTTGAATACTTGATATTCATTTTTTAGGTAAGAGAGGAAGCCATGCTCAACATTGCTTTTTTTAGCTCAAAATCATACGACGAGAAATCATTCAACCTAGCGAAAGGTGAGCTCGATGCCGAGTTTCATTTTCATGATTTCAGGCTCACCACGACCACCGCAAAAATGGCGCACGACAGTGAGGCGGTATGTGCGTTTGTTAATGATGATCTTTCACGAGGCGTACTTAAAATCTTGGCACAAGGCCGCACGAAACTGATCGCGATGCGCTGCGCGGGGTTTGATAAAGTGGACCTAGAGGCAGCTAAAGAGCTGGGCTTACAAGTGGTACGAGTGCCGGCTTATTCACCAGAGTCGGTTGCCGAACACACGGTTGGCATGATGATGTGTTTAAACCGTAAACTGCACAAAGCGTATCAGCGAACTCGAGACGCGAACTTCTCTCTTGAGGGTTTAGTTGGTTTTAACTTCTACGGTAAAACGGCGGGGGTTATTGGCTCGGGGAAAATCGGGTTAGCGACCATGCGTATCTTAAAGGGGCTGGGTATGAATATACTCTGTTATGACCCATACCCTAACCCATTGTCTGAAGAGCTGGGTGCTCGATACGTTGAACTTGATGAGCTTTACCAAGAGTCAGACGTCATCTCTTTGCACTGCCCGATGAGCAAAGAGAATTTCCATTTATTGGATGAAAACGCGTTCAATAAAATGAAAGACGGCGTGATGATCGTGAACACCAGTCGTGGTGAGTTATTGGATTCAACGGCGGCTATCGAAGCCTTAAAACGCAGCAAAATTGGCGCACTTGGGTTAGATGTTTATGACAACGAGAAAGAGCTCTTTTTCCAAGACAAATCGAACGATGTGATAGTGGATGATGTGTTCCGCCGTTTGTCTGCGTGTCACAATGTGCTGTTTACCGGACACCAAGCGTTCTTAACAAAAGATGCGTTACATAACATCGCCAATACAACGCTCACCAGTGTTGATGCTTTCTTTAGTGATAAAAAGAGCGGCAACGAACTTATCTAAAGTCAACCGTACGAACAAAACCACGATAACGCTTTAGACGAAGTGGAGTCGTGGCTTTTTTGGTACATCCATATCGATTTGGTTAGCCTGTTTATTTCGTGAGAAATTTATTTCACAAGGTTTCATCAAGCCTGTGTAGATGTGAGCGTTTAGACAGGTTTTTTATTTAAGGATGATTCTACTTTTTTCAAAGAGGTATTCCCTTTATAACAGACGAGTTATTGGAGTTTGATGGAAATTACGGTTATGTCTGAAGAACAAACAAAGATGTCTGAGAAGCAAAAAATGCTGGCTGGCGAGCCCTACCAAGCGTGGGATGAAGAGCTATTCCAATCACGAATAGAGTGTCGAAAAATCCTTCGAGAATTGAACAACAGTATCCCTAATACCAATGAATGGCGAGCTGCGTCAGATGCGCTGATCCCGAATGCACCTGACGCCTATCTAGAGCCTCCGTTTCGCTGTGATTACGGATCGAACATTAAGCTAGGCAAGAATTTTTACGCTAACTTTAATTGTGTGATGCTTGATGTGGCGGAGATTACGATTGGTGACAATGTCATGCTTGCACCCAATGTGCAGCTGTATACGGCTAGCCACCCTCTAGGTGCTAAAGAGAGAGTGGTCGATGGTGTCGAGTTTGGTGTGCCGATCACCATTGGTGATAACGCATGGCTTGGTGGCGGTGTGATTGTTTGTCCTGGCGTTAATATCGGGGAAAACAGTGTGATTGGCGCTGGCAGCGTGGTGACAAAAGATATTCCTGCCAATGTGGTTGCCGCTGGTAACCCGTGTCGGATTATTCGGGTCATCGACGAAAGAGATAGCATCTAGCACTGCTGTGTTCAGCTAATCGTTATATCTAGCGTTACAAAAATAAAGCCAGCACTATTAAATAAATAGGCTGGCTTTGTTGTCATTAAAGGCTCATTAAGCGTTATTTGATGGTCGTCGTCACAACATCACCTTGTGCCGTTTCACCGATACCAACTGTGAATGGGAAAGTGACATAGTGGAAACGTGTCGTTGTTTGACCGTCGTGGATAGCAATATTAAAGTCATACGTTCCGCCCACTTCCATGATCTTGTCATCTTGTGGATGGCCCGTATCGAGCTTACGTTTAAAGATCACCGTGTATTGGCCATCTTTCCACTCAGAAAATATTTCGTCGTTATCACCTGCAGAGCCTTCAGCCACTCGGTTAATACGGCCTTGTAGGTATTGACCCGCTTCAATTTTTCTTGCATCGTATGGCATGGTATTCACGCCTTCAATTAAAGCAATACGCTTGCTTAGGTCATCAAAGTCTTCCTCGTTTAGTGCATAAAAGCCTGTCACGGACTTATCGAACATGTATTTAGGCAGATTAGTCTTGCTATTGAAGTTCCACGCAAAGATATTTTTGCCTTCATCAAATAGGCGATATTCTAATACGTAACCATCATCTGCGCTGTTAGTCGGTGCTGAACGAGTTGAACGCCATTGCATGAGGTCAACAAATTTACCATCGGCTTTTAGCTGATCGATCTCGTCGCGAGTTTTCACTTTGTCCCAGTTGATACCGTAACGCTCAGTACGAGTATCAGGTAGATACTTGCGAATATCTTTCTTGTTTAGGTCGGCGGCGCCTATTACATCAAGAGCAAGCACATCCCTTGCGGTTGCAGGGCCTAAGTCGCGCATCCCTTGGTGACAAGACATCCAACAGCCTTGCTGGGTGAATTGGTCTACCTTGCCATCATCAATCATGATTGAGAAGCGATCTTCGTAAATTGGCGAATATGGATTTTTACCACGGTCACCACCTACTTTTGTCCACTTATTGCCGTTATAGAGGAATGTGTCGTGCATACGTGCGGGTGCTGGAGATTGTGTTTCCCATGTCGCTTTTACATAAATGTGCTCAGCGTCGTTTGCAAATTGGAACTCTGCATCCACAAAACCTGCTTTATCAATCATGCGATCTAAACGATCGTGTTTGACTAACTGTTCACCGAGCCCTTTTTCTTCACCTTGGTGGCAGCTGGTACACGTTTTTGATTCAAAACCGTCACGCAGTGTCCCTTGGTGCTCTGGAGAGTTAATCCAATCGTAGGTGATTAAACCCGGGAAAAAGAGTGTTTTTTCAATCATTGGCACATCATTCCAATTGATATCAGGCTCGATGTTATCTGCACTCATGTTGTATGCGTTTGCAGTGCTAGCAGCAACTAAAGCGGTGCCTGCAAGTAGGGTAAGCAACATGCTCTTTTTAGCGCGTGTAGCATTGGTCATGTTTGAGTTAGTCATTCTTGTTCATCCCCATCATGCGAATAAATGTGCCGTCTTTTTTAATAACGTGATGTGAAAGCGTGCCTAAAATATGGGCGGCAATCAGTACGTAACAAGCGATTTCAAGTATTGAGTGAATCTGGAAAGAGAACTCAATGAGACCAGAGTTACGCTCGGCAAACCCTGGAATAGTGAACAGCCCAAACACCGACGTTGATTTGGCTTTCGCCATAGTGATGAACAGACCAGAAAGTGGCATAAGAACGATGATCGCGTACATTGCAAAGTGCGCCATACGAGCAACGAATTTATCCATGTGGTTGCCAAGTGCTGGTGGATGCCCTGTCCAATTTAGCCATGCAATACGAACGACATATAATCCTAAAACGACCATTCCAAACGATTGGTGGAGTTCAAAGCCCCAAGAGTTTGCATCGGGAGACAACAACATAATGAGCAGCGCAACAATGAAAGCAAAAGCAGATACATGATGCATCACCTTACTCGCAGTGCTGAAGTGGTCTACTGGGCCAGTTACCTTCATAATTAATTATCCTAAGTTTGTTATAAATTATTATCGGGCAGTCAAGCTACCTCTTAGTGGTTAGTTTAATTTTTTTGATGAATAGGTGAGATTGATTAATATCAATTTGCAAGTCAGATAGAGCTTTATATTAAATATCCTGTAATAACTAGATATATTTTCAATAATGTTAAATGGAAATAATAGATTGTAAAAATTCCAGATGAATTTACTTATCGGAGAGAGGGGGAGGATGATAAGAAAATTTATCAGTTTTATAATGAATTATATTTAGATGTGAAAAAAGTGTGATGTAGATTGGTAAGTGACTGATATTTTAATAAATAAGTAACACGTTAAGAGCCTCTGGTTATCTTGTGGATGTGTTGCTATTGCATTGGCTACTTTATTAAAGAGTGCTTCAACATAAGATAGTTCAATATTTTTTAAAATAACCGCTTGTCTGTTTACTAGCAAGCGGACACTTATTGAAGCATGCCAGAGTGAACCTGTACCCCTGTACTTGTTAATGAATATATTCGCCCATCGCCTTTTTCAACTAGCCCACTATTAACAAGTTGTCTGAGATGAAAGTTAAACTTGGTATGATCTTCAATCCCAACGATTCTGCATAAATCCATGAACTTCATTTTACGATGGATTTTAAGTTGCTTGACGACTGAGCGACGAATTGGATTAGAAAGAGCACTAAAGATCAGATCTTCGTTTCGATCTTCGATAGCCTTTTGGGGAGAGCGTTCCGCATAAACCCGTTTGAGGGTAACGGAGAGCGCGGGTAGGTTAAATGGTTTGGTGAGAAATTCATCTGCGCCTTTTTTCATTGCATCTACCGCGATATCAACGGTCGCAAAGGCAGTCGTGATGATAACGCCAATATTGGGTTGAGAGCGTCTTAATGAAGAAAGCGCTTCGATTCCTGTCATACCACCCATAACAACATCGAACAGAGCAAGGTCATAATGCTGCTCTGCGGCCGAATCAAGTGCATCTTCAGCAGTACTGAACGCGGTGACATCAAACGCTTCTAGCGAAAGCGCTTCTACCAGCGCCTCTTTAAGCTCTTGGTCGTCTTCTGCGAGTAAAAGTCGTAATGTCATTAGATGTTCCTTGGGAGGCGAATTTCGGCGGTTAGGCCAAGGCTATTATTGTGCAGGGTCAGAGCCCCATTATGTTGTAAGACAATCTGTTTAACAATGGCAAGACCCATTCCTGTTCCTTCACCTTTGGGTTTGGTGGTAAAAAAGGGTTGGGTGGCTTTAGAGAGCGTCGATGGATTCATTCCCCCCCCATGATCGGATACCAAGATGACGGCGTGCTGTTTGTCTCGCTTAGATTGGATGTAGATCTTTTCTCCATTTTCTGTTGCATCAATGGCATTGGAAAGTAGGTTTGTGATGACCTCTTCTAATAATCCAGCATCGCCTATCACAGCAAGGTTGTTTTCGATATCGACAGAGAGTTTATAGTTTTCTAGTCGGTACTGATTAAGAGACAGTGCAGATTGTATCAGTGTCTCTATATAAACAGTGTGACGTTTAATGGGTCGTTGATGAGCATAATTCAAAATTTCCTGACTGATGTCCGCCGCTCGAGTTAAACCATGGCGAATTCGGCGCAACTGCCTTTGCTGAGCCTCATCATCAGTGAGGTGCCTTTCTAGTATATCGCAGCTCATCATGGCGCTGCTTAGTGGGGTTTTCACTTCGTGAGCCACGGCAGAGGTGAGCTCTCCGAGTTCAATCAGTTTTGCATCGTGAAGTGACTGGCTTAAATTCAGTTCTATTTGTTTGCTACGCTCTTTCTCAAAGACCTTTAACGCATTTAGCAAGGTGAGCCAGATAGCACAAGCGCAGAGTGTTCGGATGAAAATGACCCATAGGCCCATGTTTGACTGTAATACTCCCGTGCTAAAGCCATAACAAATAAAAGCAATACCACACATCTTGAAAGGCATTGAAGCATCGTGCCCGTCACGCTCCAATACATTGGCATAACTATAAATGGCGAGTCCTGCAAGAGCGCCTGCACCGAGTCCAAAAATCAAACGAATTTGTTGAGACGTATTACTTAGATAAAGTGCGTACTCTTTACTACCAAAGCGAAGAAATAAGCTACTAATAAACAGGACCAAAATGCAGCTGATTAAAAATTTAATAAGACGCGGTTGAGGCCATGTGGTGAGAGAAAGCATTTTCCAAGCGAAGGCGCCTAAGGCGATGTATGAGACCCACAGCTTAATCGTCTTAAATGTTTTTAATTGAGTGAGATCAGTAAACTCCTGACGGTAGATGATGAGGTAGAGTTCAGACCATTCGTGTAGACCATGTAGCACCCCAAAAGTCGCTAGAATAGGTAAAGCATGGGCAAGGCTGATTCGGCTTTTGCTTAGATCTTGAAAATGAATTGAGAAAAAGATGGCAAAAAAAGCCAAACCATAAACAAGGTAGAGATTGAAAACGAGTAATGTGTGCATGTAAGAGCGGTCATGGAAAAGTGGCGTCTCAATAGTAGCTTAGTAAGACGCTATAAACAGAGTGAGCCTTTAAATATTAGAGCTGAATTAAATTGTCATTGCGTAATATTGGTTCATGAAGGCGCTTACTTAAATGCGCATGCTAAAATCTTATCGTTCGCAATGTTATTTATCGGTATGAAGAATGTCTGTTTCACGTGAATTTAATCTATATTGAGTATGAACCTTTTCTATATAAGGGAGTCAGATATAACTGTTCATCGTTTTTCTCTTTTTCTGACGCACTTCATTTTTTGTTATTTATCTGTCAAATTTAAACACTTAATATGAAACATTTCATAACTATGAAATGTTTCATTCTTGGTGGTTAAGTTATTATTAATTACTATGCACTTTCCGTGATAGATCCCGTCAAATCTCATGAAATGAAACCGATTTCAAGTTAATTATGGAGTCGGTAGTTTGAGCTAACCCATTGACCTAATTGACCTCCCGTTCTTGGTTGTTGTTTCCTGTTGTTTCATGACACATTCATGCTATTACCGATGTGAACCATAACGCTCTTTTCAATTGTTTCATTAATTAATATTCCCCTGTACCAAAACAAATCTAAAGAATAATAGGGAAATATAATGAAAAACTTCAAGCTTTTGCCAGTAAGTATCGCAGTGGCAGCCACACTTGCTTCCGCCTCTTCTTTTGCAGCCGATGACGTAGCTTCACTAGAGCAACGTATCCAAGAACTAGAAGCTAAGGTCGTGACTCTGGACTACGTAGATGACCAACAGCAATCGGCGTTAACGTCAGAAACACCTGCGCCATTAGGTATTGTTTTCTCTGGTTACGCTCGTTACGGCGCTGCATATCAAGAAGGTGACTCAAAATACGTAAGTGTAGGTAGCACAGGCGCTGCTGTTGGTCGTCTTGGTAATGAAATGAACGGTGGTGAGTTTCAACTAGGTAAAGTATTTGAAACAGAAAGCGGTCAGAAGTGGAACGTCGCTGTGATGCTTGATCACTGGTCTGGTGAAGGTTGGGGTAACGGTTTAGCACTTAAAAAATTCTATGCAGGTGCGAGTAACATCTTTGAAAGCCAACCAGATCTCTATGTATGGGCTGGTCGTGACTTCCACCAACGCCCGCAACAAGGCTTGAATGATTACTTCTGGATGTCTCACGATGGTCAAGGTGGTGGTTTCCAAAACTTTGATTTCGGTGGCGCTAAATTTGACCTAGGTTTTGTTGGCCAAGTAAATGGCGAATACGATGATGAAAATGGTAACTACGCGATTACGTCTAAGCTTCACAGCATTGATGCGGGTATCGGTAATCTAGACTTGTATGCAAACTATGGTTTCACTTCTGAGAAAGTAGACTCTAGCGAAACAGCATTCCTACTTGGTGCAACTCTTGGTCTAGGTTCTTCGAACAAGCTTGTTATGAAGTACGGTGATGGTGCTGACAACTCAGTATTTGAACTTGCGGGTGATAAACAAGTTGTTTACGTAAGTTTAGAAGGTGGTGTTAACCCGAGTGATAAAGTATTTATTGATTACTTAGCGTCATATAAAGATATTTCAGGTAAAGATGCTACTGAAGCATCAGAATACTCTGCAATTGTTCGCCCAATGTACAACTGGGATGACACACACTCTACATGGTTAGAAGCTGGCGTAGGCATGGTTGATTACGCTGATGATGGTGAAGACCAAGCTTGGAAAGTCACGCTATCGCAAAACATCTCTATGGGTGGTCTACCTTGGAGCCGTCCAATGCTTCGTTTCTACGCAACAGTGGGTGACGTAGAATCTAAAGGTACAAACGTTCCAACTACAAATGTAGACACTCTTACACTAGGCGCAATGTTTGAAGCGTGGTGGTAATCCACTACTAGGTTACTAGGTTCTTGATTGAACCTAGTAACTTAAATGTTATTAGTAAAGTAATTTTACTGTCCATAATTTGGTCCTGAAGGCAGACATTGGGACCACTATTAATCGTTTGATTAACTCCATTCCCCCGGGCACTTAAGTGCCCGTTTTTTTTCTAAATTTAAAATGACAGGTGTTTCTATGCAGTTAACATCACTTGTGTCCCGGGTTTATCTAGGTTTTTTTCTATTAATCGCCATAATGCTCGGCTCCGCTTGGTTTTCTATTCAAGGCAACCAAGAAGTAACCTCCAGAATCGAATCAATTACTCAGCAATCCACCCCAATGATGGTTCGCTCAGCAGAGTTAACGATTTCATTTCTCAATATCAATCGCAGTGTTTCCCCTTATCTTTCAGCAATGTATATCGATGAGCTTGACCCGCTTAGAATGGATATAGAAGCGAATATTGAACAGTATCAGCAAAGGTTGGCGTGGTTTGATGAATTAGCGCGCAGTAACCGTGATATTTCAACGGCTGTCGAAGATATTAAGCAAACAAGCAACCAAGTGCTTGAGGCCCTTACCGCACTACTAGAAACCAATATCAAATACCTCGACACCAAAGACCAAGATCTTTATAGCCAAACTCAGTTTCAACAATTAGCCGGTCAACTGAGCAGCAGCCTTGTTAAAGCCCTGGCAAGCGCACAGCCAAATGAGCAAGTGGCCATTGAAGCGGTCTTGTCACAAGTGAGCTTGCTCGTTGGTGATGTTAATGAAGTCTTTTCTCTGCAAGATATGGTTGAGCTTCGCTCTGTAGAGCGCTCTTTTAATGGCCGAAAAGAACGTTTTGATACAGCATTAACCGATTTGAAAGCGCTCTCACAACCTATCTATTCTCGTTTGAACCAACCCCTGAAACTGTTTGAGCAGCAAGTCTTCACAAATAAAGGGGCAGTCACTTTGCATGTTGAAGCCGCTCGGATAAATGAAGAGCTCAACGAACAGCGCATTGCGTTGGAATCTTTGATAGATGTCGAGCTTGAACACATTGACGTCCTCTCCAGTTATGCAGCCAGTGTCGGACATGAGATGTATGTAGAATCAACGGAGCAGTCCCATCAAACACTGATTACTCTGTTTATCATCTCAGCGATATCAGTTGTGCTGGCTATTTTCATTGGGATTAACATTGCCAATATGATCAGAAGGCCCGCCAAGCTCGTGAATTTAGCCCTAGATCGTGTTGCAGAGAAAGACTTATCGGCACGTGTTGAATACAAAGGTGATAATGAATTCGGGTTGCTGGCAACGAAAGTCAATCTGGTTATTGATCACCTGTCAGAGATGATTACCCAGATAAAAACGTCGTCAGAACAACTCAATGAAGCGTCTCTTGAGAACCAAAGCACCAGTGGGGACCTTAATGTGGCGATTGATGAACAAACGGCGCAAACCATTCAAGTGGCAACAGCGCTAGAGCAAATTGAATCATCCGTGGCAGAGATTGCTCAATCCGCGAATTCTACTCTCTCGTTAGTGACCGATGCCGTGAGTAATTCAACCTCAGGTCAGGCATTAATGGGTGATAATGTGGCTATTATTAATCAGCTCTCAGAGAAGCTCACCGCATCGACTCAAACGATCCATCAGGTAGAGCAAGAGAGTAGCAGTATTGAAACTATCCTTGATGTGATTACCGGTATTTCAGATCAAACCAACTTACTGGCGTTGAATGCGGCCATTGAAGCGGCGCGGGCAGGGGAGCAGGGCAGAGGGTTCTCTGTGGTTGCGGATGAAGTCAGAATGTTGGCAGGTAAAACAAGCCAGTCTACCCAAGAAATAAAACAGAAGATCGATCAGCTACAAGAAAGTTCGAACCTAGCGGTCTCGCAGATCAATGAGTGCGTGGACTATATGGCGAGCTGTATTTCACAGGCCGATGGAGTCAATAGCTCACTACAAAACGTTCACCAGCTTCTTAACCAAGTTGAAGATCGCAGTCACCAGATTGCTTCTGCAACCACAGAGCACCAATCGGTGGCGCAAGAGGTCGCTCAGAACGTCAGCCAAATTCATAGTTTAGCAGAGCAAAATACCGAACGTTCAAAGCAACTTGCCATGCACGGAGAACAGCTTGAAAAAATGGCAGAAACCCAGTCTGAACTGACTTCAACCTTCAAGTTGTATGAAGAGGAGGATGTTGATTTTGATGTCGATAGTGAACAGTTTAAAGCCGGATAGTAGTTCGATTAAATTGTAAAACTAAAAAGGGAAGCATCGGCTTCCCTTTTTCAGGTTACGTACCTATTGTAAGCAGAACGGCTCTTTCCACGATTCCAATTTCTCTTCAAGATTGAAGTGCTGGATAAGTGACTCATCAATCGGCTGATTTTTAACTAAGCAGCTTGCGATATAAACCGCACATGTTGGGCCGAATGTTTGCCCCTTGAGCTTTTCTGGAGCGTTACAAATTAAAATACATTCAATGATAGGAATGGGAAATCCCCAAAAGTGCAATAAATACCCACCAAGCTGTTCGGACTTAGTATTGAATAAATATTGCTCCAGATGAACTTTGTTGTCTTCTTCTTTATTTGTGCTCGTATAGGCTGTCATTAAGTCATTAACAATCATCATTCGAACATATTCACCAATACGATGAAGAATACCGATAAGAAAGGTTTGGTCCCGATCTTCTCGCCTGACAAAAGAAGAGGCCAAAATGGCGACTCTTAAGCTCTGTGATTGAAGCTCTTCTAGGGATTGATTTGGTTTATCTGTTGAAACGGAGTAAACCTCTAACATGCCGATAATGCTAGTAATGACTTGCCCACCTAATCTGGTGATGGCTGAAGTAATGCTGTCAATTTGGGTTCGTCCACGGAAAATGGCATTGTTTGAGGTGTGTATTATTTTTGCACACATAGCTGGGTCTTGGCTGATGAGCTTAGCGATCTCTTCCATTGACGTTGTGTCGTCTGCCAATTTACTCTTCACCTGGAAAAAAAGCTTAGGTGGAATAGGAAGAGAGGTAATGCTGCCAATGGCACTTTGAATAACGCGATCTGGAAACAAAGATAAGATATTGGCGATACGGTTTACTTCGTCTTTAATGGCCTCGGGCTCACACGGTTTCATGAATGCAAGGTGAGCGAAGAATCCACCTTTAATCGTGATATCGGGATCCGAATACCCAGACAAAGACGCACGGATGACGGAAGGGTGTTTTTCACTGACTATTTTAAGAAGTTCGGCGCCATTCATTCCTGGCATCAGCATATCTGAAATAATGAGGTCGATAGGTTCCTTCTTGAGGGTTTGTAAGGCTGCTTGCCCGCTGGTATCGGTAAATATTGTCCAACCCGTTCCATATAATGCTCGCTTTAACCCATTTAAAACTAATGGTTCATCATCAACCAACAGAATGTTCACTATGATCTCCTTGTTGCTCCGCTGAACTTAGATTTGATAACGGTAACTTAATCGTAAATGTTGTGCCTTCATTATGTTGACTGTCTACTTCAATGAAACCGTTATGCTGCTCTACAACGACAGAGTAAGCAATGCTGAGTCCTTGCCCTGTCCCTTTACCGACTTCCTTAGTGGTAAAGAAAGGATCAAAGATACGTTCTGATACCTCTTTAGGCATGCCGCTTCCATTGTCTTCAATTTCAATTATTAGCCAAGGTTCTTCAGCTCGCGTTGATATTTTTATCAAACCTTGTCCGGCGTCACCATGTTTATCTTTAATGGCATGAGCCGCATTGATGATGATGTTAAGTATGACTTGATTAAATGGGTCTCGGTAACAAGAAATAGCGGGTAGGTCATTTGAAAAGTTGGTTTCAACCGCAGCAACGTAGCGCCATTCTCCTCGAGCAACGGTGATGGTTGACTCAATCGCTTCATTGATATCGACCATGAGCTTTTCGTCATGATTAGAGTGTGAGAATGACTTCATGGCACCAACAATATGGCTGATACGTTGTAGCCCTTCAAGAGATTGACCAATAGCCAGTGGAACCTCTTGAGACATAAACTCTAAGTCATGCTTACTCCATATTTCTTCAAAATCCAGTTTATTGCCTAAGTTAGAGGATTGGTTGTAAGACTTGGTTAGTTCTTTTATCTCAGAAAGGCTGGCGAAGCAGTTTTGGAAAGCATCTTTTAAAAATGCAGTATTATCCGAAACATATTGGGTGGGCGTGTTGATTTCATGTGCTATCCCTGCGGTGAGGTGACCGATAGACTCAAGCTTTTGTGCTTGTCTTAACTGGCTTTCTAACTCAATACGCTTAGAAATGTCACGGACAATGCAATTGTATAGTCGGTTATCGCCACTCAACGTCGACATCGGGGAAATGCTGATCTCGACTGGAAATATCTTTCCACCTTCAGTCTGAGCATCAATGGATATCGCATTTCGGTTGGAAGTGGAGGCCGTGAGATATTCGTTTAATTTCGATAGATCAAAAGAGGGCATGAGTTGCTGAATATTGAACTTATTATTATCGGAATGCTGCGATTCAAACATTTCCCAGCTCTTGTAATTTAAGCTTTCAACTAACCCTTTCTCATCAAAGATAATGAGGCCATCGGCAAGATTATTGACGATGTCTTGTTCTCGAGTGATACGGGCTTGTACCGACAACTCGGCGGATTGTAATCGTGCATCTACAATTGAACATAGTATGGTTGCAGACATAATAAGTAGGACAAATGCAGCAACAATAATGGCAATAATGTGGGTGCTAGAAGATTGATGGCCCTCACCCATACCTGCCCCCAAGCTATAAAAGCTCGCCGCTTGCATTGCGGTATAATGCATAGCTGCAACAGAGAGCCCCATAACGGCAGCAATCATGACCCTTTTTATTGATACTAATGTTAGTGAATCTTCGTTGGAGTTTGATTAAGTAGATAGCGATGCAGGCGAAAAGGTGAGCGATGGCTATTGACGCTAGGAACCAAGAAAAATCATAGGTGAGCACGATATCCATCTTCATCGCTTCCATCCCAAGATAGTGCATATTGCCTATACCAAGCGCAAGACATAGCCCCCCAACCTGGATATCTAAGATCGTAAATCTTTGCTTGTAAAGAACTTGAAATGCAAAAAAAGCACCGACCATCGGAGGCAACAGTGAGAATAGGGTGATAGCGGTGTCGTATGACATATCATGACGGATATCGAAGGCGAGCATTCCTGTGAAGTGCATTGCCCAACACCCTGCGCCGAAAACGATGCTACCGAACAGCTTCCAAAGTTTAATGGTCTTCAAGGCGTTAGAGTGCCAAATTCGATCGACAATCACGAGACAGGAGTAGGCCGATAGAGAGGAAATAAATACCGATAGAGTGACTAAGTAAAGATTGTATTCACCATGAAGTAGTGTGTAGTTTTGCTCGTTAACGGCATGAAATCGCCAAAAATCGATCATTGTTTTAAGCCCTTATGCGTTGTCATCACAATGCACTTCGAGAGTGAGTGCTTCACTGATAATTATTAATTGATAATTACTATCTATTGTTCTTTTCTGGTTGTTCTGAACCTATCGTTTTCAGCCGTTTAATTTGCGCTAGGTGTCTTCCTCTTCCGCTAGAGATATTTCAACTTGCCCAGAAATTGCATTGTTCTGGAGGCAGTGTTGAATGATTCTTAAAAGAGGCTCAGTGACTCTTTGCCCTTTTCCTGCGACCAATTGTTCTCTGTCTGTCCATATTTCTTGTTTGAGAATCATATTGGTTGAAAGTTTGGTTAGGTCTACGAACATTTTGGGCGGAGCAAGTGATAGGGTTGTTTTGAATGCCTCTAGGATTTCAACATCGTATTGTTCAGATCGTTGCTCTAATGTTTCAGTCGCTTGATCAGGCGTTGCTCCTTCTTTTTCTAACCTAACGTAATCACAAACAACCTTTAGCATTCTAGAGCCTAATGGTAGTGCTTTCCCTTGCATTTCATCATAGGGAGGGCCTTCACCATTGAAAGCTTTATCCTGATACAAAATCGCTTTTGCGATCGATTCCATTCGCGGTATTTTTCTTAGTAAATCGTAGGATAGCCGTGGGTGCTGTTCATAAAGTTGCTGATCTTCTTCAGACAGCGTATTCCCTCGGGAGATATTTTGGAGTGTTTGTTGGGGGAAAGTAATGTATCCAAGCTGCGAGAGTTGCACCATGGGTTGAAAACTCCAGTGCTTCTTCAATTTAAGCGCTTTTCTAAGTTGGAACATGTGAAATTGAATTCGAGCGTTGTGTTCATTTAACTGAGGACTTGCTAGAGAGAGCACTTCATTTAAGACGCTAATTGTTCCTGCTAGGGTCTGGTTGAGCAATACTCTTTCCGAGACGATCAGATCGTACTGGCGAAGTGCTGATTGAATAAAGGTGAGAAGCTCCGGGGGGGTACAAGGTTTACTAATGAAACGAAATACGTCGCCTTTATTGACGGCATCCACCGCTGTTTTCTGATCGGCATTTCCGGTGAACATCATTCTCACCGTATCAGGCGAGATGATTTTTATCGCTTCTAGCAGTTCTAGGCCATTCATCTCAGGCATCTGCATATCGGTAACAATAACCGCGTATTTATTTTTCGCGACGAGCTCAAGAGCCTCTTGCCCAGAGTTAGCTAGCTCAATATCTATTTGATTGCGCAGTGTTCGACGAAATGAGTTCAAAATATTGACTTCATCGTCAACCAACAAAACGGTGTTGCTCATTGACTAATACTCAACAGGTTGTAGAGGTTTAATTAGTGTAGTGCACAATTGGCGCTTGCTAGTAATTCTGGCATGGAAATCTGATAGTTATCGTTAGAATGTAATCTTAGTCGTGTTTGAACTACATGGTAGTGTTAATTATATCTATAGTGGATAATTGGAATAATGACGCTATTTTATTCGAGTAACCGGTTTAAGATTTTCTGTTAAGTGATTCATTTGTCACTAATATAAGTCCAGATTAAAATCTGAATCATCAATGAGTAAAATCTCGCTTCCATGAAACAGTTTCATGGCGTGAAATGAAACTGCAATAACTCTCTATATTTACTAAATTGCCATTTTGGCGCAGAGTCTAGTGTGATTAAAATCACGTAATTACCCCCTAAAATCCTCAATACTCAACCTGTAAGCGGTTTCAAGTAACGCACTTCAAAATGAGAATTCGAGGTTTCTTTGGCAACGATTAAGCATGTATCTGAATACGCAGGCGTTTCACAGGCCACAGTATCTAGAGTCATTAATGGCACTAGCCGAGTCAGTCATGACAAAAAGTTAAAAGTAGAGAAAGCAATCAAACATTTGGGTTACCGCCCTAATTCGATTGCTCAAGCTCTTGCTTCAAGCCGAACAGGAAGTATTGGCATTATCGTTCCTGAGTTAGGTGGCCCTTTTTTCTCAGAGCTCTTACATAACTTAGAAGCTAATTTTCGTCGCCTTGGGTATCACGTCGTGATCACCGCGGGGTCAAACACTGAAGAAGGACAGCAAGAGTCGGTTGAATTTTTATTAAGTCGTCGTGTAGATGCCATTGTATTACACGCTCAGCAGCTTACTGATGACTATATAATTACTTTGGAAGAGAAAGGTGTACCAGTTGTATTGATAAACCGATTTATTCCTGAGATTTCAACTAGCTGTATAGATGTTGACAACGAGCTTGGGGGCAAACTTGCTACTCAGCATCTATTAAAAATGGGGCACCGCCAAATCGCTTGTATTACAGGGCCACTCGATAAGTCAGACGCACGGGGGCGTTTGCAAGGATATCGAATCGCACTGGAAGAAGCGGGTTTGCAATATAACGAAGCGTTGGTTTCTGAGGCGGGCTTTACTGAGGAAACAGGTGTCAGTGCCATGAAGAAGTTATTGAAGCGTGAATGTCAATTTACCGCAGTCTTTGCTTCTAATGATCACATGGCATTTGGGGCGTTTGAAGTGTTGAAAGAAGCAGGAAGGCTAGTACCAGAGCAAGTCTCTTTGATTGGCTTTGACAATATTCTTTTTGCTCGTTACCTCACTCCAGGCCTAACCACAATTAACTTCCCCATTGAACAGGTGAGCATTGAAGCTGTGCAGCTCGCTATTCAAAAACTGAATAAAAACAAAAGAGATGTGAATTTCAAATTATCACCGACGTTGGTGGTGAGGAATTCAGTCAAGGACTTACTCAATACCCTATAAAAAATATTAAGGATAACACATGAAATTTAAGACCTTAGCGCTTGCTAGCGCGGTTGCTCTTGGACTTGCTGCTACAGCTAATGCGGCAGACAATCAAATCCGTTTCGATGGCTTTCCAGATTTCGACAGTAGCTTAAAAGTACTACTACCAGATTTCGAAAAAAAGACGGGTGTGAAAGTTGATTACCTAATGAACAACCACGGTGACCACCATACTAAACTGACTACGAACCTAGCAACAGGTTCTGGTGCAGGTGATGTCATCGTTGTTGACGTTGAAAAAATCGGTCCATTTGTGGCTTCTGGCGGTCTTGTAAACCTTTCTGAAAAATATGGCGCAGATAAGTTTGAGAAGAGCTTTGCACCGTATGCGTGGGCACAAGGTAAAGGCGCTGATGGTGGCATGTACGGTATCCCAGTCGATCTAGGTCCTGGTGTGATGTATTACCGTACCGATGTGTTTGAAAAAGCGGGTATTGATGTAGAAGAAGCAATCAAAGATTGGGATTCTTACATTGCAGCGGGTGTGACACTAAAAGAGAAAAACGTACAGCTAATCGCATCAGCAGCTGATGTAGCACAAGCGATCATCTACACAACGGTTCCTGAAGGTGAAGGCCTTTACTTTGATAAAGATGGCAACCCTGTTGTAACGTCTGAGCGTTTCGTTCACGCATTTGAAGTTGCGAAAAAGATTCGTGAAAAAGAGCTTGATGGTCGTATTCTAGCTTGGTCTAACGAATGGTACGAAGGCTTCCGTAACGGTACGTTCGCTACTCAACTTTCTGGTGCATGGCTATTGGGTCACCTAAACAACTGGATTGCGCCAGATACAGCAGGCAACTGGGGTGTAGAAAACCTTCCTGATGGCATCTACGGTAGCTGGGGTGGTTCATTCCTTTCAATCCCAACGCAAGCGGCTAACCAAGATGACGCTTGGAAGCTTATCGAATACATGACAACAGATCGTGAGGTTCAACTTAAGAGCTTCGAAACCATTGCAGCATTCCCTGCAAACGTAACGACTTACGATGATGCAATGTTCAATGAAGGCGTTGAGTTCCTAGGCGGCCAGAAAGCACGTCAAGTGTTTGCTGAAGTAGCGAAGAACATCAAGCCAGTACAACCAGCTAAGGGTGACCACGTTGCACGTTCAATCATTCTAGAAAATGCTCTGATGGAAGTACTTGATGAAGGTAAAGACATCAAAGTAGCACTTAGCGAAGCTGAGCGTCTAATCAAGCGTCGTACACGTAATCTTTAATTTAAAATTTTAAGTAAGTAACCAAGAAGGTGTGGAAACGCGCCTTCTTGGTAAGAGGTCGTTACTATGAGCCAAGCTGCGAGCAACGTCATGGATACATCTGAAAGTAAAAGCTTTTTTTCTCGTCTGAATTTGAAAGCGCTTACACCGTATGGTTTCCTTCTGCCGTTTTTGATCATTTTTTCTGTTTTTGGGATTTTCCCGTTACTGTTTTCTGTTTTTCTATCATTTCAAGTCTGGAACCCTGTAGAGGGGATGGACGCAATGCGATTTGTAGGTTTTGAAAACTACTCAATTGCATTAACTGACCCGTGGCTTTGGCGTTCACTTAAGAACACCGTTTGGCTAGCGCTAACATCGGGTATTGCACAGCACCTTGTTGCGATTCCTGTTGCCTATATTCTAGTTTCAATGGGTGACCGCCTGCGTCACTGGTTAACGTCTGCGTATTTCTTACCATTCATTACATCAACGGTTGCCGCGTCGCTTATCTTCTTCAACATGTATTCGCCTAACTCAGGCATTATCAACCAAACCTTGATGGCACTGGCTGATAGCACACTATTTGGTTGGGCATTTGCGTGGGTTGATACTGCTATGCCAATTCGCTGGTTAGACGATGCAACCATGATCAAACCTTCTATCGCGATTGTTATCTTCTGGAAGTACACCGGTTTCAACATCGTACTTTACACCACTGGCCTAATGACGATACCAAAAGAGATTCTAGAAGCCGCTCGTATGGATGGCGCGAACGCCTTCCACCGCTTCTGGCACATTTCACTACCGATGATTCGACCATTTATCTTCTTCGCAATCACGATGACTATCATTGGTAACTTGCAGCTATTCGAAGAACCGTTTGTCTTGACTCGTGGCGGCGGCGGTACTGGTCAATCTGGTCTAACAATCTCTATGTACCTTTATAAAGTCGGTTGGGAATGGTTAGAGATGGGCACAGCATCAGCAATCTCATGGCTACTATTTGCACTTATCGCAACATGTACGGCCGTTCAATTCTTATTCTTTGGTAAGAAAGGTCTAGGGGAACAATAAGATGACGACTTCAATAAAGACAAATTCATCGCCCCTCGCAGGGCTTATGCCAAGTGACCGAGTGATTCATATCATGACTAAGGTTGCGATGGTGATGCTGGCAATAGTATTGATTATTTCAGCAATCATTACGGTATTTCCATTTATCTGGTCAGCACTATTATCAACGCGTGATCGTAGTGAGATCTTTGGTACAGGCATCAGCTTAGCCATTGGCGACAGCTTGTCGTACAACTACGCACAGCTACTTGAAATCATGCCGTTCTGGACAGCAATGTTTAACTCTATCTACGTTGCGTTCCTAGGTACGACTATCTCACTGCTGTTTTGTAGTATGGGTGGTTACGCGTTTGCCGTATTCAAGTTTAAAGGTAAGAACGTTCTGTTTGGTATGTTGGTCGGTTCAATGGCGATTCCGCCTGTACTGAGCCTGATTCCTTACTTCATGATCGTTAAGTTCTTGGGCTTGTTGGATAATCACATTGCCGTTTGGCTTCCGTTTACCACAACGCCATTTGGTATCTTTTTAATGCGTCAGCACGTGATTGCTTCGATTCCAAAAGAGCTACTAGAAGCGGCGAAGCTCGATGGTGCAGGTGAGTTTAGAACCTACTGGAGCGTAGTACTTCCATTGATGAAGCCTGCTTTAGCAACACTGGCCATTGTACAGTTCGTCTTCTTCTGGAACATGTTCATGCAGCCACTTGTGGTACTGAACTCACCAGATAACTACGTGATTACTCAGGCACTACGAAGCGTACAGGGTATTCCAAATACACCTTGGGGCGCAGTAATGCTTGGCACAACTATCTCGATACTACCACTGGTTATTACCTATCTATTTGCTTCTAAGCAGATGATTTCAGGTCTAACCTCTGGCGCTGTTAAAGGTTAATCGGGATAACGATGATGAATAAATATCAACTTCCAAGTGACTCAAAACTGCTTCAATCAGACTTTGTCTTTGGCGTTGCAACATCGTCTTATCAAATTGAAGGTGGTGTGGCTGAAGGTGGCCGCACCCCATCAATCTGGGATACGTTCTGTAAGACACCAAACAAGGTAGATAACGGTGACAATGGCGATGTGGCCTGTGACCATTATCATCTATGGCAACAAGACATTGAGATGATTCAAGGGTTAGGTGTTGATGCCTACCGCTTATCCATCGCTTGGCCGCGTATTATGCCTCAAGATGGCGTGGTTAACCCTGAAGGTCTTGCGTTTTATGAAGAGATTATCGATGAGTGTCATGCTCGCGGTATGAAGGTTTATGTGACGCTTTATCACTGGGATTTACCGCAGTATTTAGAAGATAAAGGCGGCTGGCTAAATCGTGAGACGTCATACAAGTTTGCGGAATATGCACGAGCGGTTAGCGCGCATTTTGGCAACAAAATTGATGTATATACCACATTAAATGAACCGTTTGTTTCTGCCTTTTTAGGTTATCGCTGGGGAAATCACGCTCCGGGCATTAAGGGTGAACGTGAAGGCTTCTTAGCCTCGCATCACTTGATGCTTGCGCACGGTCTAGCAATGCCGATTTTGCGTAGCAATGCCCCTCACTCAAAGCATGGTGTGGTGTTTAACGCATCACCGGCTTACCCAGCAACAAGCAAAGATCAAGGCGCGGCTGATTATAGTGAAGCAGAAAACTACCACTGGTTTATGGACCCTGTATTAAAAGGGGAGTATCCGCAACTTGTGGTGGAGCGTCAGTTGGTCAACATGCCAATGATTCTAGAAGGCGATTTGGACATTATCAGCGCCCCCGTGGATTACGTCGGCATTAACTATTACTCACGTGATGTGATGCGTTACAACGAAAACGGTGACATTGAAAAAGTGATCCAAGAAGGTGCTGAGCACACTTTTATTGGTTGGGAAGTTTATCCTCAGGGTTTGACGGACTTATTGGTGCGTCTCAATGAGCGTTACGACAATATTCCACCAATATACATAACTGAGAACGGCGCAGCTTGCGACGATCATAGCGTTGTAAATGGTCAGTTGAATGATGAACAACGCGTTCGTTATTTCCAAAGCCACTTAAATGCGGTCGATCAAGCAATTAAGGCTGGCGTTAGAGTCGATGGATATTTTGCATGGAGTTTGATGGACAATTTTGAGTGGGCCTTTGGTTATTGCCAACGTTTTGGCATGGTTCACGTCGATTATCAAACTCAACAAAGAACACTGAAACAGAGCGCGATCACGTATCGAAATACGCTGCTAGCGCGCGCTGAGGAGAACAAATAATGGCTAAAGTAGAATTTAAGAACATCAAAAAATCATTTGGTGACGTAGAAGTAGTAAAAGAGTTTGATTTCACAGTAAATGATGGTGAATTCGTGGTTTTCCTTGGCCCATCTGGCTGTGGTAAGTCTACGACACTGCGTATGCTAGCAGGTCTTGAAGAGATCTCTTCTGGTGATATCTACGTTGGTGATAAGAAGATGAACAAGGTTGACGCGAAAGATCGCGACCTTGCCATGGTATTCCAAAGCTACGCGCTGTACCCACACATGACGGTTTACGAAAACATCGCTTTTGCTTTGAAACTCAAAGGTATGCCTAAGGCTGAAATTGATACTGAAGTTCGTAAAGCGGCGAAGATGCTTGAACTTGATCCACTATTGGATCGTAAGCCAAAAGAGCTGTCTGGTGGTCAACGTCAACGTGTTGCTATGGGTCGTGCAATGGTTCGTACACCGAAGGTATTCCTCTTTGATGAGCCGTTATCAAACCTTGATGCGAAGCTTCGTGGTGTGATGCGTGAAGAGATTAAACATCTACACCGTGAGCTTAAAACAACGACGATTTACGTAACGCACGATCAGATTGAAGCGATGACCCTGGCTGACCGTATCGTTATTCTAAAAGATGGTTATGTGGCTCAAGTGGGGACGCCGACAGAAGTATTCCAACGTCCGGCGAATAAGTTCGTGGCACAGTTCATTGGTAACCCATCAATGAATATGCTTGATGCACAACTTGTCGAAAAAGAGGGTGAGTTCTTTGTTGAATTAGGCGATACGCTGATTCCACTACCTGAGCGCTTCAAAGCACACGCTTCTAAGAATCTAGCACTGCACTTTGGTGTTCGTCCTACGGATATCCATTTACGTGCTGAGCAAGTGGACCACGATCGAGTACTGCCTTTCCCTGTGAAGATCAAAGACAAAGAACTTCTGGGCGCAAGTATTCTTCTGAAAACGGAGATTGGCGGACAAGACCTGATGGTTGAAACGCAAGCCGCTGAAGTCGATGTTGATACGCTAACGCTTTACTTGGATCTTGATGCATTCCACCTGTTCGATGCACTAAGCGAAAACTCGCTAGCAATCTAACCACTTAGGCTTACGCAATACGTGAAGGTCAGCCCCTTCACGTATTCAATCAGAATTTACTTTAATTGAAGCTCTCTCATATGAGATCGGGCTAGGGATAGTGACGATGAAATTCGGATATTTTGACGATAAAAACAAAGAATATGTCGCAACGACACCATGTACACCCATCAAATGGTGTAACTACGTTGGTACGTTAGATTTTGGTGGCATTGTTGATAGCAACGGTGGTGTTCTGCTTTGTAAGGGTGATCCAGCGCTTAACCGTATTACTAAATATATTGCACAGCTACCAAATTCAGACTTTAAAGGGTCTACGCTGTACTTAAAAGTGCGTGACTCAAAAGGAAAGGTAGAAGTTTTCTCTCCTTTCTATACGCCGACGCTAAAGCCGCTCGACAAGTTCGAAAACCACACGGGTCTTTCTTACACCACGATCATCTCAGAAGCGTTTGGCGTACGTTGTGAAGCGACGTTCTTTGTACCTAATGATGCGCCAGTCTTACTGCAAGACATTAAAGTCACCAATATTAGCGATGAAGAGCTACATGTTGATGTCGTTCCTGTGTATGAATTTACTCACTTTGATGCCCTTAAGCAGCTACTTAACGCTGACTGGGTTCCTCAGACAATGACGCTAAAAGCGCATAAGCAAGTGTCGGGTCATACTGTACTTGAGCAGTTTGCTTTCATGAAGCGTGATGCTTCTGTCAACCTGATGACGGCAGACCGTGAAGCCACCTCGTTTGATGGTGACCGTCAGAAGTTCATCGGTAATATGGGTTACGGCAGCTGGGCAGCACCGGCTTCTTTGAACGAAGAAGAACTGGGCAATACAGAGTGTCTGCGTGGCGACAACATAGGTGCACTGAACCTTCGTTTAGGTTGGTTAACTCCAAAGCAAACAGAGCGTACTGTAGTTCAATTAACCCAAATGGATAATGTAGAGCAAGCGGAACCGATGATGGCGAAATATCGCGATCATGCGAATGTCGATGCCGCTTTTAAAGCATTAGCCACGCACTGGGATAGCTATTTAGCGACGGTTCAAGTCGAGACGCCCGATCCTGCAATGAACTCGATGCTCAACGTGCATAATCCACGTCAGTGTCATACGACGAAGAACTGGTCTCGCTACCTATCTCTTTACCAATTGGGCTACGGCGCACGTGGTATCGGTTTCCGTGACTCATCGCAAGATACACTGGGTGTGATTACACACATGCCAGAAGAAGCGCGTGAGTTTATTGAGCGTTTACTGTCGGTTCAAAATACCAATGGTTCGGCAATGCACCAGTTCTTCCCTTCTACAATGGAAGCGAATGCAGGTGATTCACGTGAAGAAGAAGATCGCCCTGACTACTACGGCGATGATCACCTTTGGATCATCTATGCCGTTACCCAGTACGTAAAAGAGACAGGCAATGCGGCGTTCCTAGAGAAAGAGATTCCGTTCTATCAAAAAGATAAAAATGGTAATCCTGTAGAATCTGCAAGCGTATGGGAACACTTATGTCGTTCGATTGATTTCACTTACAGCAATACGGGTAAACATGGCTTACCACTGCTTGGTTTTGCTGACTGGAACGACACCGTGAATCTGCCAACGGGCGCAGAATCGATGATGGTTGCGAACATGTACGGTAAGGCACTACTCGACATGCTAGACCTTTGTCAGCTTCGTGAAGAGACCGAACTGGCTAAGCAATTCCAAGCTCAATACGATCAGATGCAAGCAACGGTCAATGAATGTGGTTGGGATGGTGAATGGTTTATTCGTTATTTTGATGAAGCGGGCGCGCCAATTGGCTCTCACACCAATGAACAAGGCCAAATCTACACCAATGGTCAAAGCTGGCCTGTGATTTCTGGCTTCGCACCACAAGATCGTGCCACTCAAGCGCTAGACTCTGTGTACAACAAGCTGAACACAGCAAACGGTATTAAGCTTTCAACGCCAGGTTACAACGGTTTTGATCCTAAACTGGGTGGTGTTTCGACTTACCCACCAGGGGCAAAAGAGAATGGCGGTATCTTCCTGCACTCTAACCCTTGGGTAATGATTGCTGAAGCGAAAATGGGCAACGGCGAGCGTGCTTACGAGTACTACCGTCAGATCAACCCAGCGTCGAAGAATGACGATATCGATACGTTTGAATCTGAGCCGTACTGTTACCCACAAAACATTCTGGGCGACGAGCACGAGCAATTCGGGTTAGGTCGTAATGCTTGGTTATCGGGAACGTCTTCTTGGACTTACGTAGCAGGTACACAGTGGATTCTTGGTGTACGCCCTGAAGTGGATGGTCTACTTGTGGACCCTTGTATTCCTGCGGAATGGCCTGAGTTTAAAGTTCGTCGTCAATTCCGTGGTGCGGTGTATAACATCCATGTGACTAACCCAAGCAATGTTTGCAAAGGTGTACTGGAAATGCGCGTCAACGGTGATTTGATTGATGGGAATACAGCACCAATTTTCACCTCAGGTGAGCATCAAGTTGATGTCATTCTAGGCGCTAAGTAAAGGCTAAACATATAAGGGCACTCAATTGAGTGCCCTTATTGGGTCATCGAGACAGTTAATAGCATGACATGTTTAAGCGCTTAACCATTAACCATAGGGGCTAATAACCACAAACGTTTAAACGCCATAACGTGCCTGACATTGCCATTCAAATTGGTTTTTCTGATGAGGATTAAGGGTGAGTAGACCGATGCGGTTATTGAACGCATTAGCAGGGCATGTCATCGGTTCGATTGCTAGGCTAGGTTCATTGTCTGGTGTATAGAGTTGAATGAATGGATAGCTTGTATCTTGCTGATAGTAAAGAGCGCACTTGCCATCTTTACCCTCAAGTGAAAGCTCAATTGGGCTTTGAAGATCAAACTCAAAGCAATGATTAAGAGCGACATTCTCAAGTGAGGATGCAGAGTTAAAGCGGTTAAACGGGGACTTATTACCACTTGGAAGATCGTTAATGTGCTCAAGCTCAACGCAGTTTGGCATTGTCAGTAAGCAATGCTCGCGCGGAGTGTTCAGCGTAAAGTAAGGGTGCCAAGCATCCCCATAAGGAAAAGATTGAGAGCCTAGGTTCTCTATGGATGTAGAACAGCGAAGTTGACCTGATTGGTCAATTTGATAAGTAATATCAAGAACAAAAGCGTGGGGAAACTGTGGATGCAATGCATCGGTTTTAAAACGTAATGTAACCGAAGCTTGATTGCTGTTTACCGTGGTATCAATGAGATCGAACGGTTGGTTGTACAGTAATCCGTGTACCGCGTGTTCAGACCAAGGAAAGTTGGCAGGCAGTTGATAGTGTTGATCATCAAATTGATATTCGCCATTCGCCAATCGATTTGGGAAGGGAAAGAGCTTAGCACTACGAGAAAAGTAGGGGTTTTGCTCGGTCAGTTCTTGGGGGCTTGAATAGCCTTGAATAAAAGAAAATGGACTGTGGTTGACAACGTACTTATTTATGATTGCGCCAAATCCATTAATTACTTGCAGTTCTATTCCATGTTTAACATTTATTATTGTGACTGAGTCATAATTACCAAATGTTTCTTTTTTTATTTCGAACATTGTTATTATCTCCATTTGGTTTAGATAGTAACAATCATAATAAAATATTCAATGTTGGATTTTAAAAATGATGAATAAAATTCCATATTCAAGCTACCAAGGTAGCTCAAAGACATTAAGCCAGAAAGGCGACGCGGTTGAATTTATCCAACCTTGGTACACGCCAATCTCAACAACCCCAGAAAATACGGGGATGGCAGTGGGAGGTATTGGCAATACGTTCACTCTGACCCCTAATGGTGATACACCGAACTTTAGTTTTATTCCCGGTATTTTTATTGACTGTTCGGAAAATGACATTCACTTTAATGACTTTTACGCTTCTGTGATGTCTCCTACAGGGTTGGATTGCTTAGAAATAATTGATATTGAAAAGTTAAAAACTTTTTTAAATTATTTTCCGGCAAGGTTCGATGGGGAAAATGTCGATTTCTCTCAAGATGTTGATGTTATTTCAATGATTAAGTCATCATTGATTAATCGACAGTTTTACCCAGAAAATAAAGAGGCGTTCACACGTTGGAATGTAGAGTTTTCGAGTAAAACACAACTGTTTATCAATGAGGATCCAAGCTCATTCAGTACCCAAATTCACGCTGCGTTAGATTTCTTCAATGGTTTACTGATCAATAACACCACAAATGCACGCGCGTTAACGGTAGGCAGTAAGTCAGAGATAGCATCGGTTGATGGTGAGCAGGTTCGTTACCAAGCACTGTATCCAATGTCTGAATATCAATACGACTGCTTTGACGATGTGAAGATCAGCCGTAAAGTGGTTTCCCCACTGGTGAAAGAGGACAAAAAACTCTGTTCACTGCCGCTACACTGGAACCATTTTGAGCTGAAAAACCGTTCTGATAAAACGCAGATTGTCACACTGGTTCAGCCTCTCGCCAACCTTATCGGCTCTACCTATAAAAAAGGTCGAGATGGCATTCAGGACTCAGCGTGTACATTGACTCAAAATGCCATTGCTCAGCGTCACGAAGCGGTAACGTTTGAACATGATAACACCCAATTCACGGGAGTCTGTTTAGCGAGTGATTCACCTTATCAAAGTGATATTGAAGGTCAGGTGATTTATGGTGTGCAGGCAGATAAAGCGCAAGTAGAATCGGGCAAAGTGTGCGTATCTACTAAGTCTTCAATTTACACGACAAAAGTGCAAGACCAAGTGACTCGAGCACTTTACAGCGGTCGTGTAAATGACGAGTTCGCAAAAGGCATCTACAGTGGCCGTGAGCCATTAAGCGCGGTTGTTACCGTACAAGTCGAGCTTGAACCGGGTGAGTCAACAGAAATACGATTTGCTCAAGTGATGGATCACAGCAAGATTTCACTGAACGGTTGGGAGTCTAAAAAAGCGTATACGCAGTTCTTTTCAGAAGAAGAGAAAGCCAAAGCGATTCTAGATGAGTGTTTACCTCAGTTAGCCGCTATCGAGCAGCGTATCATTGAGCAGCAACAAGCGCTTATTACGGACACTGCTAAAAAGATTTCTGATGCTGATACCACACTTCGATTTGCGACAATGGCAATGAATACCTTGTCGTTTTTATCGGAATCAACCGTGTGGGATTGCCAAGATAAGTTTCTAGTGAAAGAGTGTGTGGATTACCCGTTCTTTAATTCACTCGATGTCTATTTCTACGGTTCGTTCTCTCTGCTTTATCTTCTGCCTGAGCTTGATGGCTGTGTGATGAAAGAGTTCGCTAAGGCGATTCTTGCTGAAGATGATACGGTGCGCCGCTACTGGGAATACGAAGATCAGCCGAATGCAGAGTTGTGCGATGAGAAGTATCAAGGGACCCGAGCTATTCGAGGTGCAGTTATTCATGATTTAGGCAGTCCATACGACATTCAGCCTGATGCGTACAGTTGGCATAATGTAAAAGAGTGGAAAGACCTAGCGCCGAAGTACATTCTAATGGTTCTGCGTCACTACAAACACAGCAACGATTTGTCGGTTGTTGAGTCTTGCTGGCCTGCAGTAAAAGAGAGCATTGAGTTCTTATCTAGCTTGGTTGAAGAAGGGGATACATTGCCCTTAACACGAGGCACTGATGATACGTTTGATAACTTATCGTCACACGGCATCTCTATTTATTGTGCAAGCCTTTGGTCTGCGGGTCTAAAAGCGGCCAATGAATTGGCATTGTTGATGGGTGAGAAAGAGCTCGCTCAAGGCTACCTAACTCGCTCAGAGCAAGCGTTGGAAACCGTTGAGCAAAGTTTGTGGGATGAGCAAGCGGGCTATTACCATTTCTACGTAACGCCTATTCAAGCGAAGCACCTTACTGGTCACAGCTATGAAGCGTTAGAGAGCTTAGGTTTAACATTAACGGGCAATGCGATTGATGATAAGAATCTGTTAAACGATTACTTAAATCAAACTGACAGTAGCAGTTCACTAAGTAAAGTCGAACAGCGTTTATTCAACAAGCAGCAACTTTCTGAAGTTGCGCCAGATGCATTTACGGATGCGTACCAAGCCCTGCTACTCGATTCAGATAACAGCTTTGGCGATGCATTACTTGCTGATAGTTACCTTAAGTTGATTGGCATGGATGGACTGTTCCCACAAGAGCGTGTTGAACGTGCACTTGATTTTGTTTACGAGCAAAACTTCCTGAAAAACAGTCCTAAGTTAGGTGTTGCGAACATGACGCTAGCGAACGGCGCACCGCATGAGGCGTTCCAAGCTCAAGATGTATGGATTGGCGTTCAGTTCAGTGTGGCCACCGCGTTAAACTTGGCCGGTAAGCATGAGCAAGCTAAAAACTTGATGAATACTGTTTATACCGCGCTTTACCAGTACGCGAAGATCCCATTTGCAGCGCCAGAAGGGTTTAACTGCTCGGTTGCAGTCGACGTTTTAAGTCTAACAGAGGCATTCTCTATCGATGCTGAGGTGGCAGACGCTTGGCTTGAAGGGTTGAAATCAGCGAACTGCCTGTTAAGTGATGGTCGCGTGAATCCAGATTTGACGACCGATAGCGATGCGTTTAGCGCTGCCGTTGGCTCCTTTATTGAACATTCACAGCAGCGTCAATTGCATAAGTTCCTACTGAGTACCGGCTTAAAATACACAGCGGGTCGATATTTCAGACCGGGCATGATCTTCGCGTATCTTTACAAGTAAAGGCGCTATAATCGCCATATGAACGTTTACTTGCGCTTATTTAGTGTAAGTAAACACAAGCTCTATTGAAATCCGTTATACTGAAAATTGGTTAAATTGGAACCAGTTAACCGAATGGCTTTCCATAAAGATCCCGTTTTGTCGATTCGTTGATTGAATTCATGAAGTTCATGAGTAATCTGCGTCTCTTGCTTGCTAAAATGAGGTGTATATACATGACAAAAAAGACCAAGACACCGACTGTTTATGATGTTGCTAAACTTGCTGGAGTTTCGCCTAGTACAGTATCGCGCTTTTTAAATCGCACAACGTATGTGTCTGATGACAAGAGCCAGAATATTGAACAAGCGATAAAAACGATAGGGTATAAACCCAGTTATCCTGTGCAACAGAAGAGTAATCGTCGTTCTATGACGATTGGTGTTTTGATTCAACATCCGGATAGTCCCTATACCAGCCGTATCTTAAACGATATGGAAAAAACGTTGATCGCTCAGGGGTATTCATTGGTTATCGCAACGGGGCACTGGCAAAGTAAACTAGAGATGCATGCTTTAGAGTACTTAACCAAAAATAATGTCGATGCGGTTATCATCGTCACCGGAAATTTAAAATCAGAGCTAATTTTTAAAACGGCTGAATCGATTCCTGTTGTGACAGTAGGCTATGATCTTGAAGGGAAGAATATTCGCAGTCTTAATCTAGACAATACCTTAGGGGGTTATATAGCGACGTTGCATTTGCTTCAGCAAGGTCATGTCAATATTGCTCATATAAAGGGGTTGGCAAGCCAACCAGATTCAGGGGCTCGATTTGAGGGCTATAAAAGAGCGTTATCTGAGTCAGAAATAAAGGTGAACCCTAAGCTTGTGAAGCAAGGGGATTTTGGTAGTGCGACAGGGTATGAAAAGACCATTGAACTACTGGAATCGAAGGTACACTTTTCGGCAATATTTGCCGCGAATGACCAAACGGCTTACGGTGCGATAAAAGCGCTGACAGATAACGGCTACAAGGTGCCTGAGGATGTGTCTGTGATTGGTTTTGATGACTTACCTGAGTCTAAATATTTCACACCGGCATTAACCACACTACGTCAGCCAATTGAAGAGATTGGGGCTGTGTGTGCTGAGTCGGTATTAAACCTTCTTTCAGGTGACAGGCACGAAGCGCGACTTCCACCGATTGATCTTATCGTAAGGCAATCAACCAAATCGATTTATCGTTAATGTCGTTTTGAACGCTTGATAAGCCGGTATATGAATACTGCGGGGGCTTTATTTAGAGACTGACTTAACAGCGTTACTTGAATAAGAATAATGGCCAATCACATTGTGTTTGGCCATTTGTTTAGGTGGGCGCTCATCGTCCTGTTTTAGATCAGACGTATGTAAAGCTTATTGACAGTAGGCGTTTAGCTTACCGGCTTCTGTGATCGCTTTGTCCCATGCAAATTCATTGTTATCGCTGACATAGTAATAAATCACATCATTTGGCAGCATAACGAATTGGATACCGCCGTAACCTGACATATAAGGCACGTAGGTTTCGCAGCCTGGCGCGACGGTTTTCTGCTTCGCCCAGACACTGTTGCTGTAGTACTTATTGTCACTGCGAACATCCAGCGGTGGTGACGTTGGGTCGTTAAACAGGGCAATTTCCAGCTCACTAGGGTCAAGCATCTGTTGTCCGTTAATGGCGCCTCGGTCGATAGATGTAAATTTAACGACCTTCACAATATCATCTCGTAAATACGTTAATCCGTATCCACCAAATGGCATCGCTTCTGAGTCATAAGTACGGCGCGTATCTTTTGTCCCTTCATCTACGTTAAGTGGTGTCCAGATGTCATTTACAATGATGTCATCAAAGATATCCGCCTGATTGCCACGTTGAGACTTGATGTAGTTTTGCGCGGCAACGGTTGCGATGTAAGTATCCGTGGTGTGATAGTTAAAGAACGTCCCCGGTGTAGCCTTACGTGGATAGCGGCTTAATGAGTAATCAAGCTTACCTGCATGATCAAGCACTAAGAAGAACCCGGTATCGTTAGCGGTTGAATATTCGTCACTCAAGTAACCTGACGAAAGGCGGTAGTTACCCGTTGCCATATCAATCGCATTATTCGGAGTTACATCCGCCCAATCACCTTCAGGATCGTTCCCTGCTTGAGGGATATGATCAGTCAGTTGACTGTCCATGTAACCGGGATACAAGGTTTCTAAACGCATTGACGCTGTACCTGCTAATGCTGTTTTTGCGGTTGAGTAAGAAGGAACTCTTAATCGGTCACAGTATGGATGCGTACCTTGTCTTGTTTCACATCCCCCTGAGTAGTGAACCCCATTGTAGTAAACCCCAAAGACGGACATATGATCCGGTGATACTTCGCTAGAGTGACCGAAGTTAGCCGCGTCTACTCCTGAGCTTGGGTAGTCTGTGGCAAGTTCGCTGATTGGACGCATTTCGATTTTGCTGGATTCGTACGTCTGGTGGGCCTGTTTAATCTGTAAGCTGTTGGTAACGGTTTGCTGTGTGTATTGCGCATCGACACTTCCCCACATATCAAATTGGTAGTAAAGACAAGTTTCAGCGGCTATTTGGTATGAAACCTGACTAATAGATTGATTATTAAACGTAAAACTCATGACACCATTGTGAACACAGTTGGAATTTTTTTGCATGATTGAAAACGGCAGAGCAGCGCGAGAATCGCCGTTGTCTGAGTTCTCTTTCCACACACGTCCTGGTTCTAAAATGTACTCCCAATATGGGTGCGAACTTAATTGGATACCTCGTTGTACTGGGATTAAGTGCGTCCCGCTTTGTACAAACTCAAAGTCGAAGTCTGGAATGTGTTTGCGAGGATCATCCGCATTGGATGTGTAACGGTAGGTATCTTTGTGCTCTGTAAACTGGCCGATACCCGCTGTTGCTGGCGAACTTAATTGAATCCGACCTTCGAGCTGATGCTCGGGTTGCGCCGCTTCGCTTGGAACCGCAACGGCGGACATTTGTGTCAGGTACGTGATTGGGTTATTGCTGTTGAGCTCTTGGTGGGTTAATTCCGTTCTAGAGACGTTTCCGCTTCCATATAGAGGTTGGTAGTTCTCTACGTAACCATCGCCTTGATCGGCCACGCCATTGCCTGATAGTGATACTAGAGCACTTGCATTGTTAGGGTCGTTACTAGAAATGGTTAAGCTGCTGCTGTGTGCGCCTGAAAAAGTAGGGGAAAAAGAGAGGGTCAGTGCGCAAGATTGGTTTTGGCTTAACGTAGCGTTAGAACAGTTATCTTGGGAGAGTGTGAAATCACCGTTTGGTCCAGAGACTGTGCTAATGGCCAAATCTTGTGTTCCAGTACTGGTCACGGTAACGACTTGACTTACGCTGCTATCAACGAGAATTGAACCGAAACTCGCTGAGCTGACGACATCAATACTAGGTTGTGGCGTTGATGGTTGTCCATCACCAGTGACGAGCACGTCTTCAACATAGCAGTGATCAGCCCCACCGGTTGCTGCTCGGAAACGTAATGTCAGTGATGTCGCGTCTGAAATACTACTTGAGGTAAACACAAAATTACCATCGTCTTGACCATTTCCTAATGACGAAAGCTGTGTGAAGCTGGCACTCCCATTAAGTGCGTATTCGGCATAACAGTAATCGGCACTTTCAAGCAGTCTCGATGCCATATAAAAACTGACAGAAAGGTTCGAATGAGCAGAGGTGTCTATCTGTTTGCTTATCTGCCCAGTCTCTTTAAGGTAGGCCGACAAACCATCAAGAATAATGCTGCTATTGGTAGCAACATTTCCACTGCTTTGCCAGTTTGATAGCCCAGAATTGAAGTTGTCTTCAAAAAGGGATTCCGCACTGGCGGGCACGATCATTATTCCACTGATCAGCAATGGAATATAAGTTGAGACTTTCATCTTTATTTCTCCATTTTATTGAGCTGAGACTGCTGTCATTTAAGTCTGTTGAGCGGTATTTTAAATAATTAAGACTTGCATAACCTTCAGGTGTAGAGCTCCCCTTCACATGAGTAAAGTGTTTATAAGGGGAGCGGTAACTTTTTGTGTAAGTGACTATTCTTACGGTATTTCTGTTGTTATATTTTTGAGCTTTGTCTCTTTGTATTTTTTTGGAACATGTGTTGATAAGGTAAATTCCCTCCTGATTTGCGTCAGTTCATCATTTTATTGGGCAGCCACAGAATGGTTTCTGGAAACGCCATACAGATGACGAGTACAAGAAATTGAACCAGAATAAACGGAGTAACTGAGCGGTAGATGTCCATCATGGTAACGCCTTTTGGCGCAATTCCTTTTAGATAAAACAGCGCGAAACCGTACGGGGGGGTTTGTACGGCAATGACAATATTTAATATCATCAATACACCAAACCAAATAGGGTCGTAGCCAAGCATAACCGCAACAGGTGTAAATATTGGCGCGCACATTAGTACAATAATGAACTCATCAATAATAAAGCCCAGCAACAGCATGATAACTTGGAACATGATGATGATCATGATAGGTGGAAGATCCAGTCCAGTCGCGAATTGAGCCACCATGTTTTGTACGCCCATTAGAAGATGGAAGTTACTGAATATTGACGCACCAAGAATAATCCACATGGCTACACTGACGAGAAGCGCGGTTTGTACGCCAGCTTTGTGCATCATTTGTGGTTTGAAGCGCTTAAATAAAATAGCCAGAATGATGGCACCAACCACGCCGATTGCACCTGATTCTGTAGGGGTTGCGATGCCCATAATGATGCTGCCCAATACCGCGACAATCAACAGTAATGATGATGCGCCATCACGAATAGTATTAAATTTTTCTAGCCCGCTAGGCACCTCAATGTCGTTCTCTTCATCACGAGGCGCTCTGCTTGGTTTCAACTTACAAGAGATCACCACGTAAGCAATAAGCAATGTAATGGTGATTAAAGCTGGGCCAAGCGCCCCTAGGAACATTCGACCCACTGAATTTTGAGTCGCCGAGGCAAACATAATCATCGGGATACTGGGTGGAATAAGAATACCTAATGATCCCCCCGCCATGATGACGCCAAGCGCAAGTTTTTTATCATACCCTCGGTCAAGCATGGGCTTTAAAGCGATGCTGCTTGAAGTCATGATCCCTGCACCGATAATACCGACCATTGCACCAATCATAGAACATACACCGATTACGCTGATCGCCAACGAACCGCGAACACGGCCTATCATCAACTGGCTTGCGTTAAACATGGCATCACCAATGCCAGAGCGTGTAAGCAGTTGACCCATGTAGATATAGAGAGGAATAGCAAGGAGAATGAAGCTAAAGAAGGTTGATTCAACCGTGGTAGGAATGATATTAAACAGCGTATCTCCCCAGGTTAGGTAGCCAATGCCCATGGCAATTCCCGCAAGCGCAAGACCTACTTGAGCACCCAACGCGAACGCGACTAAAATGCACGCCAATAAGACCATTGTTAGTGTTTCAATTCCCATGTTCGCTCCCTACAGATATATTGATCGATTTAGCGTGTGTTTCTGATTTTTCATCGTTATTCGTGGTTACCTGATTGACACGCTTAGTATCGGCATTATCGGGTTGATTTTGTGCGGCATGTTCTTCTTTGTAGACATCAGGGAGCAGCTCTCGGCCTGTGATTAATGCGAAGCAATGATTGATGAATTGAACGCTGTATTCAGCGATGAAGATAACGCCAGAGACGCTGATCATTAACCAGAAATGGTGGACACTTGGTGCCCATTCTGATTGACGTTTGAATCCGTATTCAACGGTTTCTAAGAATTTTTCAAAGCAGACTTTTGTCATAACGACTAAAAAGCCGACCGCTAGAATGATGGTAATGAGGCTAAAAATTCGCTTCACAATAAGAGGAACGTGAAGGTAAAGGACATCAACGTTGATATGAGATTTCTTCTGTTGTGCGTACGCGCCACCAAGCGCTGAAATATAGCCGAATAAAAACAGAGATGTGTCGTAAGCCCAAATCGTAGGCGCATCGAGGAAGTATCGAGCCAATACTTCATAGGCCACAATTCCTGCAAGTAATGGGATTAAAAATGAGACGCTTCGTCCTATCGCCCAAACTACGTATCGAACACCTCGACAATAACTCACTAATAGCGTTTCTAGCTTGCCTACCTTTGAGGTTGACGTACCGTCTTTCGATTCTTGGTTAACCCTTGAAGAGTCTAGCATCCTGCCTCCAAAAAAGAGGTGAGCATAACGCTCACCTAATCTTTACTGTTGAATTAAAGCTGTTGTAGCTGTTCGATTAGCTGCTTCGAATATTTGTCTTGGTCTGAATATTCTTTTGCTAATGTTTTGCCAGCATTTGTCCAGGCTTCAATGTCAGCTGCCGTTGGTTCTGGGCTCCATTTCAGACCTTTCTCTTCCATTTGAGAGACGGCTTGAGATTCCCATAGGATAGACTTTGTCATTTGTTGCTGAGCGTGAACGGTTGTCGCCGCACTTACAATCGCTTGAAGATCTTTTGGTAGCTTGTTGTACTCTTTGCTGTTGACAACGATAGGCAATACTTGTGCACCTGCTAACGGCAATTTGTACATGTATTTCGCTACTTCAACGTGGTTACCATCGCGGTGGTCAATCATATTTGAACCGATTGAACCGTCAATAACGCCCGTTGCTAAAGAAGTGTAGATTTCACTCCAAGATAGAGACACAGGAGAGGCACCTAGATTACGTAGGAATTTACCGTAAGCACCCGGAGCTCGTATTTTCAGACCTTTAAAGTCTTCAATCGACTTAATCTCTTTCTTAGTAATGATGTAAACCGGAGGCTGAATGTAAGGTGCTAGCCAAGTCATGCCTTGTGAGCCATAAGCTTGTGTTAGCGTGTCTGCCCAGCCTTGTTCGTGGAAAAGAGTGGATAATTTACCAACATCAGAAGTACCACCTGGAAGGCCAATCTCAACCACACCAGCAGGAAGCTCACCCGCATGCATGGACTGGAAAGGTGCGCCCATTGTGACAAGTCCAGATTTCACTGCAGAAAGGATGCCACTGGTTCCAACACCTTCACCGGAGTAAAGCACTTGTACTTGAATTCGTCCATCTGACATGACTTCGATGTTTTTTGCGAGATTTTCATATACTTCACCATACGCCGTTCCTCGGCCATATAGATTAGCAAAGCGCCAGTTGTATTCAGCAGCGTAAGAGAGGCTTGAAGCAACAACTGATGATACCCCGATAGCAGCTGCCAATAACCCGCTTAATAGTTTATTTCCTTTCATCTTAGACATTTAATTGCCCTCTTCCTTTTTTATAATTGATGTCGCATAACAGGTAATGTTAAGCAAATGTTTCATTTATCAATATAGAGAGAGTTAAAAGAGGGTGTTAGAACCAGATGGGAACTTCAGATGGTACCAGCCAAAAATTCCTTGGTACCATCGTTACATCGCAACTGGTTCTTAGTGATTTAAACAAGCTGACTTATGCTTTTTATAACATCCAGTATCAATGGAGCCTCTAAAAATGGACCAGATTGTAAATAAGTTGTTACTAAGTAAGCTGTGTACTGAAGGTGATAACTCAATTGCTGTATATAACCCAGCTGATGATTCTGTCATTGGTTATATACCTTCTTTATCAAGTTCTGAAATCTATCAAAAGATCGAGCAGTCAAAAGCGGCGCAGCAGAAGTGGCAAGGTAAAACCGCTTCGGAGCGCAGCGCTGTGCTGCAACGGTGGTATCAGCTAGTACTAGAAAATGCGGATGATCTTGCTCGTATTATGACGATGGAGCAGGGTAAGCCTTTAGCTGAGGCAAAAGGAGAGGTGATGTATGGTGCCTCCTTTATCCAGTGGTTTGCTGAAGAAGCGAAACGTACCTATGGGGAAACCATTCCTACACCGGTTGCAAGCCGTCGCTTAATGACGATTAAGCAGCCTGTCGGAGTTACGGCGGCCATTACGCCGTGGAATTTTCCGATAGCGATGATTACCCGTAAAGCGGCACCCGCTCTCGCAGCTGGCTGTAGTTGTTTAGTTAAGCCTGCCAACCAAACTCCGCTTTCCGCGTATGCGATTGCTGAACTAGCGTACCAAGCGGGTTTACCTCAAGAGTTACTGGTGGTGATCAATAATCATTCATCGGTTGTGGTCGGTGATATTTTTTGTAATCACGAAGATATTAAAAAGCTCTCATTTACAGGGTCTACCGAAGTTGGGCGCACACTAATAAAGCTCACTGCGGACACGGTGAAGCGAACGTCAATGGAACTGGGTGGCAATGCACCATTTATTGTATTTGAAGATGCCGATCTTGATGCAGCCGTTGCAGGTGCGGTGGCTTCCAAATTTAGGAATGCAGGACAAACCTGCGTGTGTGCAAACCGATTTTATGTCCATGATTCGATTTATGATCAGTTTGTCGACAAATTCATCACCGCCGTTAGCCATTTAAAAATCGGCAATGGGCTTGATGAGGGCGTCTCGATAGGCCCACTGATTGATAAAAAATCGAAAACAAATGTTTTGCATCTCATCGATCAAGCTCGTGCCCAAGGCGCACAGTTACGTTTTGGTGGAGAAAGCTTAGCGGGCTGTTTCATGCAGCCTACGATATTAAGCGAAGTGACTCAGGATATGAGCATTGTCAGCCAAGAAATCTTTGGCCCGATTGCGCCAGTGCTTCGCTTTAATGATGTTGATGATTTGATAGAAAAAGCTAATGACACCATTTACGGGCTAGCCAGTTATTTCTATACCCAAGATCTAAATCGTGCATTTAAAGTGGCTGAAGCCCTTGAATACGGCATGGTCGGTATTAATGAGGGCATTATTTCAACAGAAGTGGCGCCGTTTGGTGGGGTTAAGCAATCTGGTTTTGGGCGTGAAGGGGCAAAGCAGGGTATTGAAGAGTACTTGAGCACCAAATATCTGTGTATTGGCGGTATGTAGATTGTTGGTATGTAAACAACCATTGGCGATAGAAGTGGTTAATTATCGTAAGTTGAAGAGAACGAATCAGTGCATGATTGAATTGAACGATCATGCTCAGAGATAGAGAAAGGATTGATGAATATGAGCAATATTGAGTGGCAACAGAGAAAAGAGAAAGTCATCGCAAGAGGAATGGGTAATCTTGCCCCTATTTATGCTAAATCTGCATCGAACGCCACAGTGACCGATGTTGAGGGCAATGATTATATCGATTTTGCTGCGGGTATTGCTGTAACCAATACTGGGCATTCTCACCCTAAGATCATAGAAGCAGTGAAAGCGCAGCTAGATAACTTTAGTCACACTTGCGCGATGGTGACGCCATACCCAAGTTTTGTTGAACTGGCTGAAAAGCTGGTGGATCTAGCGCCGGGGAATGAAGAGAAGAAAGCGATATTTCTAACCACGGGGGCAGAAGCGGTTGAAAATTCGATAAAAGTGGCACGTGCTCATACTAAGCGAAGTGGTGTTATTGCGTTTAAAGGTGGCTTCCATGGCCGAACTAATATGTGCATGGGGTTAACTGGAAAAGTTGCGCCTTATAAAGCGGGCTTTGGTCCTTTTCCTAATGAAATTTACCATGCGCCTTTTCCAAATCAATATCATGGTATAAGCAGCGCGCAGAGCTTATCTGCATTGAACGATCTGTTCGCGAGTACGATTGAACCCAGTCGAGTTGCCGCCATTATTTTTGAACCGATTCAAGGTGAAGGCGGTTTTTATCCTGCGCCAAAAGAATGGGCACAACAAGTACGTAACTTGTGTGATCAGCACGGTATTGTATTGATTTGTGATGAAATCCAAACGGGTTTCGCACGTACCGGAACAATGTTTGCCTCAGAGCAATTGGAGATCACCCCTGATCTTACGACGATGGCGAAAGGAATCGCGGGCGGTTTTCCTATTTCAGCAGTGATTGGTAAAGCAGAAGTGATGGACGCTGCTAATCCAGGTGGCTTAGGTGGTACCTATGCAGGGTCGCCGTTAGCGTGTGTAGCGGGGCTTGCTGTTCTCGATATTATCGAACAAGAGAGTTTATGTCGTCGAGCGAATGAAGTGGGCGGTGAATTTAAGCGCAGGCTAGAACAGATGCAATCGGACATCGCGGCGATTGGTGACATTCGTCAAATTGGTGCGATGATCGCAATGGAGCTCAATGATCCGGTTACGGGAGCACCACTTGTTGACGCGACTAAATCACTCGTACAAGCGGCTGCTAAGAATGGCCTAATTTTATTGTCATGTGGTGTTAATGCCAATGTCATTCGATTTTTACCACCTTTAACCATTGATCAAGAGAGTATTAGTCAAGGATTGCAGATCGTAAATAACGAGCTACAGAAATTAGTCGTCTAGCTAATATTTCCTTTTTATATTCATAAAGATACATAGTAACGCTTAGTGGCCCCGAAAGTTGTAGGGTGAACACTAAGCGTTTCTTATTTGTGAGATCTTAATCTCAGATATTAACAATTCCTTAACCAATACTGTTGGAACATCATTTAGCTTCGAGGAAGTATGTTAGAGAAGTATATCCATATTGATCCCAACCATAGTTTGTCGCTTCAAGATCAAATTAAAACCAGTATCACACAAGCGATTGTCAGTGGATTTCTCGATAGAAGTGTCCCCGTCACCTCTTCACGTAAACTCGCGATGAGTCTAAAGGTTTCGAGAAATACCGTGCTAAGGGTATACGATCAGCTCAATGAAGAAGGCTTTTTCATATCAAAGGAGAGAAAAGGGTACTTCATCAACCCCGATTTTATATTAAGCCTGCCGAAGGTTTCTTTGAGTACAAGCTCAGAGTTTAATTGGGACGATTATCTAAAAACGGATACCGTGAGCTACGAGCAAGTGGCGCAACAAGGTGGAAATTACCCCTATCGCTTTATTCATGGGATGGTCGATGAGACGATATTTCCCGTTGCTGAGTGGCGAAAATGTGCGATTCAATCGCTTAATAAAGCCAATAGTCGGCAGTGGACATCCACCAGTGATGATTATGATGACCTGATAGAGCAAATCCGTACTCGAGTCTTACCAAGGCGTGGGATCTTTGCTAAATCGGAAGAGATCATGGTGACGATGGGCAGCCAGCAGAGCCTTCACCTGATTAGCCGTTTATTGACTTCCTCAGACTCAACGGTTGGAATTGAGAACCCTGGATACCCTGAAGCGTATGCTCAATTTAGTGCGAAGCAGCCTAAAATTGTGCCCCTGAATATCGACTCTAGTGGCTTGGTTATCGATGAAAAGCTCGCTCAATGTGATGTTGTGTATACAACGCCGAGTAATCAATTTCCAACGACAGTTCGTATGCCAACTGAGCGGCGCAAAGAGCTGATTGAGAGCGCGAAGGAGAACGATTTTCTTATTGTTGAAGATGACTTCGAGCATGAAGTTAATTTCATTGAAGAAGATATATTGGCTCTTAAAGGCGAATACGCAACCGAGCGTGTTATCTATCTGTCTAGTTTTTCATCAACCATCGCTCCAGGTTTAAGGATTGGGTTTATTGTCGCCGCGGCGCCATTAATTGAGCGCGCGAAGTTGTTACAGCGGAAAAGTCATACCTACCCACCGAAAAATAATTGTCAGACGTTGGCCTTGTTTATCAGCCTTGGCTACTACGATGCGCTAATCCAGAAATTGCTGAAAAGTTTTCGTAGTAAATGGCTAACAATGGAAAAAGCGTTGAATTACTACTTTCCCCAATCAGGTGTAATTCCCTCTTTGGCTGGTACCGCTTTTTGGGTGAATTACACAGAAGGGTTTGATGCTATAAAGCTGGCTCGTTTAGCTGAAGACAAAGGGATACTGATCAACTCTGGGGAACAGTACTATTTTATTGATCACTGCATTAACGGCTTTAGGCTTAGCTTCAACTCTATTGATGAGGTAAAAATTCGAGAAGGGGTCCGTCAACTCTCCTTGTTAGCAAAGCAAATTTTGCCACTCGAGCGTTTAGAGCAGAGTAAAGGTGTACATTTAAAAGGCAAGAATATTCGTGAAGTGCTAACGAATCATGTGTTACTCACCAGCGATTGTTTTAATATCCCTTATCGGATCACTTTTCAAATTGATGGTCGGATGCACGGAATATCTGATCGCCCTAACGACGTTGATGAAGGTTACTGGTGGGTAGAAGATGATCGTTTGTATTATCAATGGAAAACATGGCAGTTTGCCGACATCAGAGCGTTGTCGTTGGTTCAAGATGGGCAATATTTAAGTCGATTTGATGATGATGGGTACTGCGTTAGCCGAGGGAAATTGCTCAGCATATAAAACAAAGACTTATATCTTAATTGGATATAGTGATAAATAAATCATTAGCACCTTGTTGTGATTCGTTAGCACTAACTTATCATTCTGCTTAATTAGATAGCTATCTTTGACCATACTTACATCTTGTTCTGCGTATAAATGGTGTAATTATGTGTGCAATTCGATTGGCAATTTACTTCTTTTTGTCTCTCCTCATCGTCTCATGTGGAGGTGGAGGAAGTGGCGGATCAGCTAGCTCACAAAACTCTGCCAGTGTTTCGTTTTCTGTCTCAGACGCTCCAGTAGACTCTGCCCAAGAGGTGATGATTGCCTTTGAGCAAATCGAGTTGGTCGTCGATGACGATAACTCGGCCATCATTGATGTCAATGATGGTCAAAATGACTATGTTCAAGTCAACCTTCTTGATTACCAAGGTACCGACGCCCTGCTTATCGTATCGGATGAATCGATTCCCGTGGGCCGCTATGAAAATTTGATTCTTCATATCAGTGATGAGAGCGGCGTTAATTATGTTCTAAATAACAATGCCCAACATGAACTGAAACAGCCAAGTAATAAGCTCAAATTAGGTGAGTTTGAAGTTACAACAGAGGCTGTGCAGAGCTTCACGATCGAGTTTGACCTAAGAATGTCATTGGTACTAAGGGGCAACCAAGGTAACAATAATGGTTATATTCTCAAACCTCATGGTGTCAGCATTGTTGGTAATGACGAAGCAGTTTCACTCAGCGGCACTGTTGAGACTAATCTATTTGATGAAGGGACCTGTGATGGCGATGACACCTCTATGGTGTATCTATATGAAGGTAGCGGATTAGATAGCACGTTACTGATTGATCTTGTAGACACTGATGATGAAGAGTTCAGTGGCGATCCTGTGATTCCTGATGGCAGTATTGAACCTGTCGCGTCGGCTGAAGTCGGTGAGAGCGGTACGTATCAGTTTGGCTATCTAACGGCTGGCGAGTATACAGTGGCATTTGCCTGTGATGGTGAAGAAGATGACTCCATTGAATACGATCCTGAAATCATCATACCGATGGCTCCAACGGTAGATTACCCTGATGATAAATACGCAGAAGTGACGTTAGTTCAAGGTGTTGAAGGCGTAGTGAATTTCTTAAATTAGGAAAGGTCAGCATTTTGAGTAATGAAAACCCAAGTGTATTTTACTTGGGTTTTCTTTTAGGTATGAGGTTTAGCACTAGGTTAAGAGGCGCCTTTTTTATCGGTTTTTTTCATTTTATACATATTATGATCCGCAATAGAGATCAATTGACTGATTTCCATAGTGTCGTCTGGGTAACTGCTTGTACCGACACTGCATCCTAAGCGAACATTGTAGCCACCTTCGAGCTGAATAGTTTCTTCAAAACACGCTTCTATTTGGCTGATTATATTGTGAATATCGTCAGGAAGATTTGATCTTAAAATAATGGCAAATTCATCACCGCCCATACGGTAAGCTTTGTATTGATCGATTAAAATCATGTTAGTCAGTCGCCAAGCAATCTGAGAAAGCGCTTCATCCCCCGCCTGATGCCCAAAGCTATCATTGACAGATTTAAAGCCATTAAGATCGAGGAGAAACAGTGTGAAAGCTGATTCTTTTCTGCTTTCTTCTAAGGACTCAAATAAGGAGAATCGATTTGGAATGCCGGTCAAGGTGTCAGTGTAGGCTAGCTTTTTGTGTTGCTTCGACTCTTTATAAAAAATATAACTCACGAGGGCAATACAGCTAAATAACAACATCATCAGTAGATATTGAATATACGCAAGCTGTTGAGCTTGTTCGATTCTTTTCTTATGGAGAGGGTTCTTTAAACGATAATTTTCATTTATAAACGTCACCATCTCGTTATAGATAAGATCAAAATCTCGATTGACTGCACTTAAACGCTCAATGTCAGTGGCTTGCTCAAGGTGTTCTTCAACCTTTTTAAAGCGTGAAAAAAGTAATTCAAAGAACGCTTGAGCCCCTTTAAGTGCCATGAATTGATGAGATTCTTGATTATATAGAAGAATATCGAATCGGCTCCAGGTCAATTCGTATTTCAGCCACGTTCTCTCGAACTCTTTTTCCCCTTCGAGCATATAGGGAGAGACAGACCGTAGTTCTGAGAACTCTTTCATGAGTTGGAATAAGAACCAGGTGGCTTGATTTTGTTGATTGGTATAAGACTTTGTTAAATCACGAGTCGAGGACAAAAGATAAAAGTTAGCGATGATCAATATGATTGAAAGTACAATCAGTAATGTCTTTGATCTAGATAGAAAAGTCTTCATATGATATCAGATACTCACTTACATCAGCTAAGGGTTAGAGTGAATGATAACTTCGTCAATTTGCCATACCATTTGAGTATAAAAAACATCATTACCAATCTCTGGATACTTATCGACATTAAAGACCAACCAATACGGCCCTTTATTTCGTACTTTCATTTTTTTTTCATCAATCATGTACGCAATAATCGGCTCATACTTCAAAATGTCATTGATATTTGATGTCGCCGCATAATCATTAAGTGCAATAAAAGAGACGGCACTAATAGAGCTCGTTTCCTTATCTAAGTAACTCATTAAATCGGTTACCCGCATTCCTTTGTATGATTTAGGTTCTTTATACCAAGGTAGTTTAGTGGTGAATGAATTAGCAGGAATTTCTTGGCTAATTTGATCGTAAGAGAGTGTTATGGAGCTATCATCAGCTAAACGGATGACAAGTGGTGTTGCTTGAGAAGAAAAGCTTAATAGGAGAAGAATCGAGAAAATCCATTTCATTCGACAGACCTCAAATAGGTTAGCTAAATCCAGACGTTATATGAGTCAAGAATAGAGTAAAAACTAACGTTAAGTATAAGGGATACTGTTGAGTTTTACATCAAATAGTAATGAATTCCTCATGAGTACGCGGTCTTGTTATGCATACTCATGAGTTGGATCTGTTTTTAGTTGTAAAAAAGCCTCGGCTTAGCGAGGCTTTCTATCTCAATGTTCAGTGTGGTTACTGCTCATCGTATTTGCTATCGCCAGCCTTTAAAAAATAAGGTGAGCAACACCCGCAATCACTGGCAAAGTAATCAGGGTACGTAGAATAAAGATAATGAACAGTTCTAAAATGTTCACTGGAATACGGCTACCAAGTAGTAGAGCACCCACTTCAGACATGTAAATCAGCTGTGTAACAGACATTGCCGCAATAACAAAACGCGTCATTTCATTATCAATAGAAGCCGCTAGAATTGCAGGGATAAACATATCAGCAAACCCCACCACAATGGTTTGTGATGCTTGTACTGCTTCTGGGATACCCAGTAATTCAAGGAATGGGATAAATGGCATTCCAAGAATGGTGAATACAGAGGTGTACTCAGCAATAACGAGTGCAATCGTACCTAAGCCCATAACAACTGGAAGTACACCGAATACCATATCAATGGCGTTCTTTACACCATCACCGAAGACTGATTTCAACGATGTCACTTGGCCTGCTTTGTTACGTGCTTGCTCAAGGCCCCAAGAAAGAGTTGTGTGGCCTGCTGGAATGACATCAGCATCTTCTTCACGCTTAGTTCCATCAATAAACGTGTCTTTTTTACGGCTCAGTGGCGGCAATCTTGGAATGATAATCGCAGCAACAAGGCCTGCTAAACACACGGCGCCGTAGAATGGCAAGAACAGGTGTTCTAGCTCTACTTGAGCGATAATGACAAGACTGAAAGTAATCGACACTGCTGAGAATGTAGTACCCACAACGGCGGCTTCACGTTGAGTGTAGAACTTATTCTCGTACTGTTTGCTCGTAAGTAATATACCCACGCTACCGTCACCAAGCCAAGATGTCATACAATCAATTGCGCTACGGCCTGGAAGGTTAAAGACAGGGCGCATTACTTTACTTAGAAGCGTGCCGAACAGTTCCAATAAACCGAAGTTAAGTAGTAGAGGAAGTAGCAAACCTGCAAAAATGAAGACAGAAAATAGAGAAGGCAACAGTCCTTCTAAAACCAATCCACCAGTATTTTCTTCCCAAATAGCCATTGGCCCAATTTGGAAATAGGTAAGTGTCACAGCAATACCACCGATCACTCTTACGGCTAGCCAAAGTGGTGATGGGCTGAATAGTCCGTGTAGGAAAGCGTTATTTTTTACCGGTGCCGGTTGATAAACCTTATAAACCAGAGAAGAGACCGACATAAATGCAATGATTGCAACGATGATGGACACTAATGATTCACCAAATAGAGCTTGGATTGATTTGGCCAATACAGCGACAGGAATGGTTAAACCACCGTCATAGCTAATTGGAGCCATAAATAAGAACAGGCCGATTAGCGATGGGATGAAAAACATCCAGAAATTACCTTTGCTCTTCGGCGTTTCGATTGATTGAGTTTGATTTTGCATTTTTCTACTCGTGCTACTACTAGTCAAATTTTGCCAATATCCGTGGCTAAAAATGTCTAAACATCCATATTCGTTTATTGGTGATAAGAATATCCACATCTCACACCCATTGCAAGATTATTCATTAATATTCGTTAAGTATTCAGTTTCTTTTGTTGTTGAATGGGATGATACATGAGTTATGTATCGCTAGTGTAAATAATGTTGGTTTTTTGTGTTGTCCATTGCTTGTGGCAACATACTGAGGTGAGTCCAGTTACGTATGTTTTTTACTTTGTCTGAGTCGATATTGAATATAGTCAGTCAAAATGCTCAATTTGACAGTCAAATTTTACCCAACCTTGCTTTCGTTGTTCATAAACAGAAAAGCTAGGAGGCGGAAAGTCATGGTCGGTGAACACACCAATGGGGACGACGATGGAATCAGGAGAGTTGCTGAGTTTTATTAGCATTGTCGTGCTACACCGTGGGCAAAAGTGATAGCTAACTTGGTTGCCCGAATCAGCAATACGCGAATACTGAGTCAGCTCTCCGTTGTAAGAGATTTGATCAGCGAGAAATCGAGCTTGTACACCAAAGACACTGCCTGTTCGTTTTTGGCACTCAAAGCAGTGGCAAATAGCAGAGCGAACGGGTTCTCCTCGGCATACCAAGTTGACCAAACCACAGCTACAATCGGCGATATGAATTGACGGTTTACTTACCATGCGTTTACCTCAACCTCTAAATAGTCACAGAAATTGTGATAGTTTATTGTTGAGTATAGAATATGAGTCAGTCATGTTCCTTTCCAATGTTAATAAGGTCTCTCAGTTAGAGTTCACTGGTTATGAAAAAACGTCGTTTACCCATTCCACTTATTTTGCTAATTCCAATTGTGCTATTAGGTTTGGTTGTGATTGCAGGAATCTATCGTTTTAGTCTGAGTGATGAAGATATATTGCAGAAGTTCCCTCAACATGCGGTTGTAAGTAATGCCATCGTATCTCAAGTCTTTGGCGTTAACTCAAGTAATCCACTCACCATTCAAGTGCCGGAAACGAATGCCTTTGCGTTTGTTAATTACCTCAATGAAAAGAACCAAAAAGCGATTGGCCAGTATGATGATGGTAAGACACGCGGTAATATCCTCATTGATGTAGAGCTATTACGATCATTTCCCCTTGCTAAAGAACCACTTTTCATTGCCCCGTTTGTGGTATCAAACCAGGGCACCGGCGTTTTTCACTATCTTGCTCTGTTTCGATATGACGCAATGAGAGATCGAATGATCCTTGCTGACTACGCATTTTTAGGAGACAGAATCAAAGTCGAAGCGCTCACTATTGTTGCTCAGCTTGAAGATGATCTTGCTGAAGGAGTAACAACGAAAGAACAACTTATTGCCATTGAGCTTCTTACTAGAGAGCCTGATCAGGCGATGGCAACTGCTGCTAAACTGGAAACCCAAAACTTTTATCAGGTGAGCGATAACTATAACTTAAAATTGGTGTTACCTAGCGAAACTGAGGCGCCTTTATAACCGATAGCTTTCTGATACCCGCTTTTGCTAATACTGAGAATGTTCAATGTTTTATGACGCTCAAATTCAGGAAAAACTGTCGGTATGAATAGTTTTCAATATTGTGATATCACTTTTAAATTCTTGTTAAGTAAGTGCTTACTATGAGTGTTAAGTAATATTACTAACCAATGGATAACACAGTTTTGCACGTCATTTGCTTTACTCAGATGACATTTTGATGAGAAACTTTTAATCTAACCGACAGATATATTATTCAACGTGGAATTTTTTGTGAGTTCAAATTCAATTGTAAGCCGATACTCTGCGCTCTCTAAGCGCAAAAAAATGTTTGTGATCAGCTTACCTATCTTCGCTTTAATCTTATTGTCATCGACAAATTCAAAATCACTGCAAAGATCCGTTGAGCTCTCTTTATCGAGCTCTCAAGCGGTTAGCGATATGTTTGATGGCGAGGTGGATATCGTTGATGTGCCTGATTTTGAATACGTTATCCAGCAGGGCGACAATCTAAGCTCTATTTTCGCGCAGCTTGGGTTCCGATATCAAGATATGATGCGAATTATGGAGACGGACTTAAACTACCTCGCGTTAGACACATTAAAACCTGGCAATACACTTCGCTTTTGGCAGGGTGAGCAAAGCTCTGACCTCGCTAAAATGGAGTTGGAATTTAGTATTGTTGAGCAGGTTGTCTATACACAGCTAGAAGATGGTGACTACGCTTTCGAGGCGATTCGAATTCCAGGTGAGTGGATTGAATTTCCAATTGTTGGTGAAATTAATGGCAGTTTCTCACAATCTGTTAATCGAGTTGGTTTAGGTAGCTCTGAAATTGAACAAGTCGTTTCTTTACTGAAAGATAAAATTAACTTTTCACGTGATTTAAGAGCAGGTGATCGCTTTGAGATTGTCCAGTCAATGCAATACGTGGATGGCGCTTTGACCGGTAATCGTGAAGTCAAAGCGGTGAAGATCCATAATCGCGGTCGAGAAGTTTCTGCTTATTTGCATATTGACGGGCAGTACTATGATAATGAAGGAAATAGCTTACAGCGGGCTTTTCAAAGAAAACCGGTTAATGGTTCATACCGTTTAAGCTCAAGCTTTAACCCTAAGCGTTTACACCCTGTTACGGGGCGAGTGTCTCCACATAACGGTACTGATTGGGCAACGCCAACGGGCACGCCAATTGTCTCTACTGGCGATGGTGTTGTTGTGATGACTCGGAATCACCCTTATGCTGGTAAGTATGTTGTAATACAGCATGGCAGTACTTACAAAACTCGCTATTTACATTTGAGCAAAATATTGGTGCGAAAAGGACAATCGATAAGTCGAGGTCAGCGTATCGGCTTATCTGGTAGTACAGGCCGTGTGACAGGTCCCCATATACACTATGAACTGATGATTCGTGGGAGAGCCGTTAATGCTATGACCGCTAATATACCAATGGCAAACTCAGTGCCTAAGAAAGAAATGGCCGGTTTCGTTGCTAGACGTGATGAGCTAGATTCTCTGTTGAGCGAACAATCGTCAGAGTTGGCGCTGAATTAACCCTGTTTGGTTAAGCTTTGCAAAGGTGAAGGTTTGACTAAAATTTAAAGCGACATTAAGACCCGTCTTAATGTCGCTTTTATTTTTCTTAAGCAATAAACATGGCGTTAGAGTGAGAAGTAAATCAGCATCACTGGTGAAGACCGAATTATGCAGATTTAATCGCCCCCTTATGATTTACGGCATCGTAGTAATTATTCACAATAGCAATAGGAACTTCAGGTCGAGAAAAGTAGTAGCCCTGAATTTGAACACAACCCATTGAATAGAGTTTCTCGAGTGCTTCAATCGTTTCTACGCCCTCTGCGACGAGTGCAACATTCAATTGCTCAGCTAATTGAATAATCAATCTCACTACTCGCTCCGACTTTTTATTATCAAGCATGTTGCGAATAAACGTAGCATCAATCTTTATACAGTCAATTGGATAGGTATGTAGGTAGTTTAGGCTTGAATAGCCAGTACCAAAATCATCCAGTGCTATGGTAAAGCCAAAATCTCTTAGCTTATCTAAGATAAGTTGTACGTCATCGCCTCGGGTAATTAACACCGTTTCGGTCAATTCAATAACAAAGTCATGGGCATCAAAGCCGTAACTACTGATGGTACTTGTTAGATGTTCGATGTAACGTTCAGCACCATTTAACTCATGGGCAGAGCAGTTAATACCAAGTTTAACCTTATGGCCAAATCCTTTTTCAAGCTCCATTTTTGCTTCGCAGGCCAGTTGAACAATACGCTCCCCTAGCTCTATGATTAATCCAGATTGTTCGGCGGCCTCAATGAACTCCACTGGTGAAATTGTACCCAAGTGTTCACTATTCCATCTAGCAAGAATCTCAAAATATCGCCAATGTGTTGAATGTTTATGAACAATGGGTTGGGCGGCGACAAAGATTTCGCTGGGCTTATCTTTAGGTTTAGACAATTCTGTTCTTAGCGCATTAATGACTTGGGTTTTTCGATGATAGATAGCGCTTAGTTGAGTGTCGTAACAACGTATTTTTGTGCCTGTCGCCTTCTTACAATCTTTCAGAGCAAGACTTGCATTGAGCATCATCTGTTCTGCTGTTAGCACTTGGTCTTGCGTTCTTGTCATACCGATGCTGACTGAAATAGAGACGTCATGTGACGGATCTTTATAGCCTTGCTTCAAGGTATGAATAATGTCATGACAAACTCGAATTGGGTCGGTGGCATAGGTTATAAAAGCAAACTCATCACCTGCAATCCTAAAACCAAGGTTATGCTCTGAAATTGCATCGCTAATCACGGTAGCAACAAACCGAAGTATTTGATCTCCGGTATAGTTTCCATGTAGATCGTTGATTGATTTAAAATTGTCGACATCAAGGTAAATCAGGGTAAAGGGTTTTGATGACGACTGACTAAGAATTTCCAAACGGTCAGATAAGCAACTACGATTACACAGGCCTGTGAGGCTATCATGTGACACTTCATAACTCAGTTGACTGACCAAGCTATCTGAACGTTGGGCTAGCCATTTTGCTCTTAAGCTATGGACGATAATGTTGGCAAATAAACAGTGGTAAAACAGAAGCTCTCCAGGATCCTCAATCTCTGTATCGAAGGTTGAGAGTAGGACGCCTAATGTCTCACCCGTATGATTTTTCAAAGCAACGCCAATATACCCGCGTAATTGATTTTCTTGGATGTAACTATCAAGAGGAAATTGTTCGCGAAGGTTCTCTGTAAAAACACAATAGGCGGTATCCGATTGTCCAACGAGTTCACAGGGCGTATTGGTAAGCGCATAGTTGAAACTTGGTTGGATGAATTTATCTTGCGCGTAGGAGAGGGTTTTCGCGTTATAGTGCAGTTTATCGAGTTCTATAATACAAGTTGAGAAGCTCTGAAATTGTTTATGCAACTTTAGAGCAACATGATCGAGCAGAGCTGAGCCTTCCATAAGCAAGGTGTCGTTGACATCATCTAAGCCTATAGCCCCCGTGTTTTCAAGCCTCATAGCCATATTGAGATCTCACGTTGTGGTGACTTTTATCTTTTTATAATGAGTATATGCACTTAGACACTATGGTTCAGATCACGGTTTTTTGCAAATCAGAATAGGTCCATTCAAGGTGAAGATTTTATTAATTTTTGATGAATCATCATGTTAATTAACAAAAATAATTTGCCTTATTACGTTGGCGTTTTTCTTGCACGTGTTTTCCCCTGTAAGTGTGGAAACCCCACGTAAAGCCAAGCTATAGCTTGTTGAGTGTTTCCAATTTTCCTCTTAGGTAGTTAATAAAGAGTTCAGTACGTGTGTGTTGATATTCCAATTTTGGGTAGTAAGCGAAGAGAGTACCTTCATCAACGGTAATATCGGGGAGTACTCGGACTAAAGCGCCAGAATTAAGCTCCTCTTTGATCATGAAGTTATTGGTTAATAGCACCCCCATACCACTTTTTCCGGCGTAGAACAGCGCTTCAGGGTTGGTTGTAGAAAAGTTTCCCGAAAGATGCAGACGTTTATTTCGTGATAATGTGACTTCTCTATTTGGCTGATCGCCCCATATAAGGACGTTATGATCCGTCAGATCATCAGCGTTTTCGGGTTTGCCATACTTTTTTATGTAGCTCGGTGAGGCGTAAAAGCCGGCCTGATGGGAGAAGAGTGGCTTTGCTATAAAGCTTAATGAGTTGAGTTGCTCGATCTCTCGGCTGATAAAGAGGTCAAGGCTAAGCTCTGGAAGTTGTCCTGGGGTGGTAGTGATCAATTGAATTCGAATATCTGGATATTGCCGTAAAAACTCATCAAAGTGCTGAACGAGGAACTTAGACCCAACCGCTAGAGACGCCCCAATTTTTAGTAGGCCGACAGGTGCTTGATTAATACTGCGTGTTTCATCAACGATCGATTGCCAGCTATCAAGTTGCGCTTTGGAGCGTTGATAAAAAAGTGCTCCTGCTTCAGTTTGAGTGACTGACCGAGTCGTTCTTAGCAGAAGTTGAACCCCAAGTCGTTGCTCTATTGAGTGAACGCGCTTACTGATGGCTGAACTGGTGGTATTCAGCTTCATTGCCGCTCCCTTGAAACTGCCTTGGTCAACAACTTGAATGTAGCTTCGTATACCTTCGATCCAATCCATTCTATCCAATCCACCTTTTATTTCCTAACAAGATGTAATCTATTTCCAAATAGAGGAATTATCAAGTAATGGTTGCCAATGTAAAATAAGGGTATGAAAAAAACAGACGTTCTAAAATTGAATAAAGCACAGGTATTCAACAAAAAACCTTCATTTAATAAGGTGCCTTCGTTTAACAAGGTACCGATGTTACTTGCCATTATGATCATCGCGACGGGTCAAGTGGGTGTGAGTATTTATCTCCCCGCGTTACCCGCGATCAGCGAATCACTTTTGGTGAGCCAAGCGCAGGTTCAAACGCTGGTCACTTTATTTTTGATAGGCTTTGGTGCCTCTCAGTTATTTTATGGGCCACTGTCTGATGCCATTGGGCGACGTCCCGTATTTCTGTTTGGGCAGGGTATCTACCTGTTAGGCACGGTAGTCTGCTTTCGTTTTTCAGATCAATTTGAATGGTTAGAAATTGGACGATTGTTACAAGGGCTTGGAGCCGGTAGTGCCTCGGTATTAGGGCGTAGTGTCCTGCGCGATAGCTACGAAGGGGCACAGTTTACTAAGGCATTGTCGTACCTTTCGATTACGGCTTCAATTTTGCCTATCGTTTCACCAGTGATTGGTGGTGCTATCGCCTTTCATTTTGGTTGGCAGGCTGTCTTTAGTTTTGTTTTGGTCTATTTGTGCGCTATCTATATTTTAGGTTGGCTAATACTGCCAGAAACGCTGCCTTATAAAAAGAAGTCGTTCAACGCTCACGTGATTATTAAAAATTATGCGCGACTGTTGGTTAACCCACAGGTCATTAGTAGTGCGAGCTATAACTGGTTTACTTATCTCGCAGCGGTAGTCACTTTATCCATTCTCCCCTTTATTTTACAAAATCAGCTGGGACTAACGGTTGCAGAATATGGTGCCATTATGATCATACCGTCTGCAGGGTTATTAGTCGGGTCAGTAACACTGAATATTCTGACACGTTATTATTCGGTGAGTCGGTTATTGAGCTTATCATTTTTGATCATTGCGCTTTGTGGTGTATGGCTTAGCATAATGCCTTTGACTCTTTTCAATGTTGTAAGCGCGTTTACTTGTTTAACGGTCGCTCAAGGGCTTTCTTTCCCTTTGTCTATTCGGTTACTCCTATCGCCTCATAAACACCAAGCTGGCGCGGTTTCTGCCCTTTCAGGTTCTATTCAAATGGTATTGTCGGGTGTTTTCGGTGGTTTTCTCGTTCAGTCATGGGTTACCGACCATCATGAATTAGGGTATTTCTACATGACTCTTGCCGCCATCTTATCTACCGTTCTATTTTATAGTAACAAATGTTCATGGAATGGAGAGCGTCCTGAGCCTAGTGTTTCTGTTGCTTAGTGGTTTATCTACTTCATATTAAAGATACTATTTTATAAGGAGGCTATGTAATTGAGCCGCCACCATGAAGGGTATACAATGTGCTCAATATTTCGATTAAAAACCCTTGGTGAAAATAGAATGCAACATAGCGAATTTGAAACGTTGGTCCAGAATCTGTGTCAACTAGATAGCCTTCCAAAGGCACTTGAGATGCTTAAAGATGACGTAAATGCCGATATAGCAGAAGTAGCAGCATCACTCACAGGTCAATTTGCGTTGGCTGAGGTAGAGGGGGAGTCACGTATCTATCATGTGACTGTTGAAGAGAATGAACAAGGTGAAGCAGAGGAATTTGTTGAGCATGTGATGAATGAAGGTGATGACATCATTAAGTTTGTTGCTTGGTTCTTTGACGCTCAATTTGGTATGAAGCAGAAAGAAACCTATCAAGTTGCAGGAAAAACTTACCGCCAACCTAAGCGCAGTAAGTAAATCCTAAGCTAACTGAGTTGATAAAAAGCCCCTTTATGATCTCGCACTCATAAAGGGGCTTTTAGTTTGAATGGATGATTCAAATCGCGTCAATACTAAACCTAGCTAACCAACCGAAGAGGTATTGGTACTCATACTAATAACGTTGTCAGGAATATGGTTTAGGTTATGCTCCTTTAGCCATGCCTCTAGGTTATCAGCTCCACCAATGTAGTGACTGTTTAGCCATATTTGCGGCACCGTGACCGGGGTCTTTTCTCCGATAATGGCTTTTACCTCTGGGATCATGCGATAAAGTGCCGCACTATCTTTAACTACATCGTAATAGGTGTACTCAACGCCTGCCTCATCAAGTAGCTGTTTGGCCTTCACACAGAAAGGGCAGCTCTTTTTACCGTATACGATATTACCTTTTAGCGTATCCCGTTTAACCCACTCTTGAATAACCGACTGAACAAGAACGCCTCGATTGAGTGCTTCCCCTTGGCTCACAACGTTGCCTTCTATAACCAGAATAGGGGCGTGCCACGCTCCAAGCCTTAATGGTTCCCACCAGTGAGATAACCAGTCTTTGATTTCAAGTTCAATAGGCACACCATTTAATTCATTCTCGAAGGTATCGTGAAGGATATCTTTGGTTAAGGTGCATTCTCCACATGGGATATTTACCTTGAATGGGCCCCAACTTCCGCCCCAACGATACAGTGTGATTTTGATAGGTGTGGTCATAACTTCATCCAATTGGCCTGTGTACTCTAATAGAACGGGTTATCTAAATATAAATTTCATATAAATTAATATAAAAATACGAGGTTTCTAAGGTTTAAAGCGTCGAATTGACAGGTGGTATGGTGATCTTAGCTGCTTATTTAGAATTTTAGAAATAAAAAAGACCGAGCGAACGCTCGGCCTTGTCTTTAAGATTGGGCTATAAAAAAGACTGTCGTTAGCAGCGCTAGCGATTAGAAGTCGTAACGTGCACCTAGGCGAAGTGTGTCGTCAGCGTTTTCTAGTTGGTCGAACTCGTAAGCGACGTAAGTGCGGAAATTGCTGTTGAATTTGTAGTATGCAGCAAGTTCGAACATATCAACTGTATCAAATGTAACGTTTGCCACTTCTTGTTCCGCAAAGCCATACAGGGCAGCAACAGAGAATTCAGAGGTGATTTTATAAGAAGCTGCAAGCTCGTACGCTGTGAACTCAACATCTTTTTCGACATCGCCAGCAGAGAAAGTACCCGCTACGTAAAGGTCTTGGAAGGTGTAACCGATACCCGCAAGAATTTGGTTGCCTTCTGAGTTATCTTCACTTCCCTTGTCGTTAGAAGAGTAAGCAAGACCTAGATCTAAGCCCATAGGTAGTGAGTACATACCCGCTACAGAATAAGCATCGTTGTCTTTGGCGCTGTCAGCTTGGTAAGTTGCTTCTACTTGAAGAGCATCAAAGCTGCCGCGGTATGCAAATACGCTGTCTTCTTTATCAGATGAAGCACCAATGTATTGCTGAATACCAGAGAACTCTGTGATATCAGTCATGTCAGAGACAATAACCGCTGCCATGTCTTGGCGACCGACTGAGAATTTACCGATGTCTGTGCCGATACCTGCATATAGGTAACGGTTAGCAAAGCCAGTATTACCGCCTGTTTTTTGTTCGCCTTCCCATACGCCAAACGCTGATAGCCCATCAGAAATCTCAGTAGAACCTTTCACATTTACACGAGCGCGAGAGCTGTCTTTCATTGTGCCCTCAACAGAATCAGTAAAATCACCACGGAACTCCGCACGGCCACCCACTGAAAGCTTTGTACCGTCTGCGTTGTAAACTGTTGCAGCTAGTGCTGAACCAGACATTAGTGCAGAAAGAACTGCTGACGCGATTACTGCTTTTTTCATCTTAATTACCTTTATAAATATGAGAGCTATATTGCTCGTCTTAATAAACTGTCTTGCGGTAGTGCAAGTAAGTGCTTGGTTGCCAAGTAAGTTAGTAGAGAAAAATGACGGTTTAATTTCTAACGGATGACATTTTGGTGTCACGAGGCTAAAAGTGAAAAACGTGGACTTGCTAAGTGTGTTTAATTGCATACTGTTATCAATTAATGAGGTTGTGACTGAGCCGTTTAAAAGTGAGGGGTGCAAAAGGAATGAGTGTCACATTTACCAAGCATCAAGGAGTTAGAGTAATAAAACAGTATGCAAAATTCGCCTATTTGATAAGGTACTCATTATTCCCTCTATGAATGATTGGCATGGTTTAGTGGTTTTATTTCTATATATTGCTTATAAAAGCGTGATTTAGATCGCCTCGAGTGAGGATGTTTCAACTTGTAACCCACTTCACGTTTTTTGGTTGAGGTGAGATATTACTCGTAAGTTAATGATTATCCTTTGATTATATTAATTTAGAAGTGGTTTTTTTTGTTTTATATCATTTTATGCAACTTTTTCCGTTTGGCTAGGTACAGTCGATGCACTTGTTAACCAAGGTGTAACACCACTACTGGTGATGCATCGGGTTGTCAGTGGACAAATCAAACGTATATATGGACTTTAAAATGAATAAAAAATTTCTAGCTGTAGCAATTGCTGCTTCTACATTCGCTGCTCAAGCAGTTGCTGTTGAACTTTACAACAACGACGGTACTACTTTCGCAATGGGCGGCCACGTTTCTGTTAACCTTAATGGTTCAGAGCAAGGTGATACTGATGTTGGTACTAACTCTCCACGTATTAACTTTACCGCAACTCAAGACCTAGGTAACGGTTTTGTTGTTGATGCTCGTGGTGAATACGCGCTGAACTACCTAACTAACGGTGGCAACGCAATGTCTACTCGTCTAGGTTATGTTGGTCTTACTCACGAAGAGCTTGGTCGTACAGTTGTTGGTACTCAGTGGGCACCTTACTACGATGTAGCTGGCGTAACTGATATGCCAATCGCGTTTGCCAATGACTACTTATACGCTGGTGCTGATTTCGCTAAAGTTGGTCTGACTCGTGCTGATAACATGGCTTCTTACCGTAACGGTTTTGACCTAGGTGATGCTGGCGCACTAAACGTTGGTGTTGCATGGCAAGGTGCTACTGAAGGCGAAGTTTACGCTGAATATAAAGACCGTGTTCAAGCGACTCTTTCATACGAAATCATGGGTGCTTCTGTAGGTTACGCTTACAGCACTGGTGATGTAGCTGACTCTGGTTCTAAAGGTTCTTTAGACCTTCATACTGTTTCTGCATCTTACGGTTCATACGGCAACGGTCTTTACCTAGCTGGTGTTTACACTATGACTGAAGATAAAAATGTAGTTCGTGCTGAATCTGATTCATACGAGCTACTTGCTGCTTATGCACTTGCAAACAGCTTAAACTTCAGCATCAACTACGAAACAAATGAAGCTAAAGACCTGATCGATAATTCTAAAGCGACAACTCGCGAAGAGCTAGCTCTTCAAGCTGAGTACAACTTCGCTTCTAACATCGTTGGTTACACTGGTTACCAGTTTGACCTAAACGACAAAGATTTCTCAGGTGCTAAGCAAGACACTGATAGCAAATGGGTTATCGGCGCACGTTTCTACCTATAAGCTTCTCGCTTAAAGGAAAGAACGCTGTAACAGCTTAATGTTACTTTGATAATGAAAACGCTCTCTATTTATAGGGAGCGTTTTTTGTCGTCTAAAGAAAACGTGCTTAGGTGTCGAGCTAAAAAAAATTGGTTACTGATTAACGGGTGAGTGCCATCATTTCATAACTTTGAGGGGGTGATCTTAGTTTTACATTTAAGTCATTAAAACAGGCTTCGTTGTTATTTTTATCATCACTATATCGGTTATTATCTGCGCTCAGCTTTTCTTCTCTCTTTTCAGCCTATCAATGGAATAAGGAATCTCATGCGCTCAATACGAATTGATGATAAGTCGGTAACCCCTTCAAAAATCCTCTGTATTGGACGTAACTATCTCGAGCATATTCACGAGCTTAATAACGCCATTCCTGAAGAGATGGTGGTGTTTAATAAACCTAATAGCGCCATTACCTCAAGACTTTATTCAGGCGCTCGCCGAACCGGTGGTCTGCAATTTGATGAACGAGATACCATTCACTATGAAGCTGAAATCTGTTTTTTAATCACTAAAGGGCAGTACAGTGGCGTCGGTATTGGTCTTGATCTCACAAAGCGCGCTCTGCAATCTCAGCTCAAGTCCAAAGGTTTACCATGGGAGCGAGCAAAGAGTTTTGATGATTCTGCTGTGTTTAGCCGTTTCGTTTCTATACGTGATGTTAATATCCATCAGCTTGAAGTGGAATTGTTTATCAACAGTATGCGAGTTCAAGTTGGGCAAGTTGGTGAGATGATCTATTCTCCCGCCACCATTTTGGCCGAGCTTAAGAGTTACACCACATTGTGCGATGGTGACATTGTGATGTCTGGCACGCCTAAAGGCGTTGGTGAAGTGCATCAAGGCGACATTTTTCTAGCTCGCCTAAAATGTGCTGATACCACCTTAGTTGAGATTGAGTGGGTAGCCGAGTAACACGGTTTACCTAACAATACAATTTATCGTTTAAGACTGTTTATCGAGTAGCATTATTTATAAAGTAACAACTGTTAAAAGTATCGATGCTCGATCAATCAAGTCATTCTCATGGCTCTCCTAAAGCAAGTAACGTTAATTGATGGGCATTTATCAATTTATCCATCGTCTGTTGTGCTTGCCTTTGTTTCACTTCAAATATCTCGTCGTCATGGATAGGCTCTATGACCTCGTAATAGCACTTGAGTTTTGGTTCGGTCCCTGAAGGTCGAATAATGATTCGAGTGTTCTCTTCTAGGTAGTAAATCAAAACATTAGCGCAAGGTAGGTTAAGTACTTCTGTTGCCCCTCCGGTAATAAACCGCAGTGACTGGTTAAGATCTTCATAGGCTATGATTTGTAAGCCTGCGATATGGGTTGGTGGATGTGCACGGAGTTTTTCACACACATCAATACTGTTATTGGAAAAGTAGATGCTTTGTTGCTCAGTTAGATAATAATCATACTGGCGATAGATCTCTTCAAGCCGTTGCCAAATAGTTCGATTGTTCTGTTTCAACTGCTCGGTTAATTGTGCAAACATGACGAGAGCCGATAGGCCATCTTTGTCGCGAACTAAAGGTCCAATGCAGTAGCCATTTGACTCTTCATAGGAAAGCAGGAAGTTAGATTGATACTGAGGGTGTTGCATTGCCATGTTTGCTAGCCATTTAAACCCAGTCAATGTCTGGTAATATTCGGCGTCGTAATTGAAAGCGAGCTTCTTAAACAGTGTTGATGAAACGACGGTGTTTCCGACAAAAGGTTTTGTTGGAAAGTTAATTGCACGATCATCGCGACAAGCTTGAAATTTTTTGAAGAGATAATCTGCGAAAAGCACACCAATTTGATCGCCAGTGAGTTTCTTATAGCCGCCTTGGTTTAATTGCACGGCAACCGCAAAGCGATCGGCGTCGGGATCGTTGGCGCACGCAATATCAGCTTCAATTGAATCAGCAAGTTCAATGACCGCATCCATCGCCCCTTTTTCTTCTGGATTTGGAAAATCGAGACAAGGAAATTCTCCATCAGGTTGATGTTGTTCTGCGACACTCATAACGCCTTTAAAACCCGCTTGTTTAAGCATTGTCATCGCTAGCGATCCACCAACCCCATGAAGAGCGGAATAAGCAATGGTGACATTACACGCCTCTATATCGCGGTGAAAGAGATCTTGGTCAAGGATACAAGACTGATATAAGTCGATGTAGCTCTCGTCAAGCCACTCTAATAAATCGTGTTTCTTTGCATCATCGAGAGACATAAGCGGGATTGGTTTAAAAGTCGCAAGATCAATCTCATAGGCGATACCAGAATCATGAGGAGGAATTATTTGTGCGCCATTCTCCCAGTAGACTTTTAACCCGTTATAGTCGCGAGGGTTATGGCTTGCCGTTATTACCACCGCGGCGGCGGCATGCAAACGTTGAATTCCAAACGCGACGACAGGAGTTGGTATCTCGTTAGAGGTTAAGTACACTTTTATGCCAAGCGCCGTTAATACAGATGCACAGTCGTGAGCAAACTGCTTTGAATCTACTCTGCCATCGTAACCAATGATCACGCCACGCTTGTTTGCATTGGTGACTTTTGAGACTAAATAGTGGCCTAACCCTGTGGCTGTTTGTTGAACCACGAGTCTGTTCATTCTATTTGGGCCACAGCCTACTACGCCTCGTAAACCAGCAGTCCCAAACTTCAAACGCCCGTCAAACCGTGCCTCTAATTCGTCATACATTTTTTCATCAATGAGGTATTGAAGCTCTTCTCGAGTCTTTGGGTCCGGATCACTCATTAACCATTGAGTTACTCGCTCCAACATATAGTTCTCCTTATTGTTAATAAGCTCCGACATTTGATGCTTCATTTTTAGTTTAGGTGATAAGTGATTTATAGCACTTTGTTGTTGGTACTTTCTTGCACATTTCAAAATCACTAACTAGCATCATTAACATAAATATAACAAATCATATCGAAATTGCTGTTTATAGGACATTTTCCCAATTCAATAGATGAATTAGTGAAGGCTAATTTAGATTGAGCACCAAGGCTGGAAATCGCAAGATTTAAGGTGTGTGGGCACAGGAGAAATCTTTTGAGAAGACTATCGGCCACGAGTTGGCAATTGAGTAGTGTTGCGCTGCTCTCTAGTGTTGCATCGAGCGTTTTAGCTGAATCAACCGATGCACCAAAATCAACAATGAATATGACCCAAGGGGTGACTGAAATCAGCCAAAAAGTCTATGACTTACATATGCTGATTTTCTACATTTGTTGTGCGATTGCCGTTGTTGTATTTGGTGTCATGTTCTATTCCATCATTAATCATCGAAAATCTAAGGGTGCAGTTGCCGCTCATTTTCATGAAAGTACCAAAGTCGAAATTATCTGGACGGTGATTCCTATCATTATATTGGTGGCTATGGCGATCCCCGCCACGAAAACCCTAATAGCGATGGAAGACACTTCTCAGTCGGATCTGACGGTTAAAGTGACAGGTTCACAATGGAAGTGGCACTACAGCTACTTTGGTGAAGATGTGGAGTTTTTTAGTCTGCTTGCCACCTCGCAAAAAGAAATTGAAGGAATAGAAGAAAAGGGCGCGCATTATCTCTTGGAGGTGGATAATCCTCTTGTGGTTCCAATTAATCGTAAAATCCGGTTCCTATTAACGTCTGACGATGTCATCCATTCGTGGTGGGTGCCTGACTTTGCCGTTAAAAAAGATACTATTCCGGGCTTTATCAATGAGGCCTGGACGAAAATTGATAAACCGGGCGTGTATCGTGGCCAGTGTGCAGAGCTTTGTGGGCGAGCCCATGGCTTTATGCCAATCGTGGTTCATGCCATGGAAGAAGATAAGTACGAAGCGTGGTTAGCAGATAAAAAAGCCGAATTAGCCGCCGCTAAGAAAGAAGCAGAAGCGGCGTTAACGGCGAATCTATCGATGGACGATTTAATGCAACAAGGTGAAAAAGTGTACGTCGACCGATGTGCCGTTTGTCACCAAGCCAGTGGTATGGGTATTCCCGGTGCCTTCCCTGCGATTAAAGGCAGCGCAATTGCACTTGGCGATATCGAACCGCATATGGACGTTGTGGTAAACGGTCGATCCGGAACTGCAATGCAGGCGTTTGTTAATCAGCTAACCGAGCAAGAAATCGCGGCGGTTCTAACGTATCAAAGAAACGCTTGGGGTAATGACACAGGGGATGTTATTCAAGCGTCAGACGTCAACGCATTCAAGGAAGAATCGTCTCAATCGCAAGAGTCTAAGGAAGCAGCGCAATGAAAAAGTCTATAGAGAGTGAAATAAAATCAGCTCAAGCATCTGAAGCAGATTTGGGTAGCGCTCATGGCTCGGATCATGGCGCAGATCATGATCATCATCATGCGCCTTCCGGTATTGGACGCTGGCTATATTCAACCAACCATAAAGACATCGGGACGCTATACCTTTGGTTTAGCTTGATCATGTTCTTTACTGGCGGCGCGATGGCGATGGTGATTCGTGCTGAACTGTTTCAACCAGGGTTGCAACTTGTTGAGCCGGACTTCTTCAATCAAATGACTACGGTTCACGGGCTTATCATGGTGTTTGGTGCGGTTATGCCAGCCTTTACTGGTTTAGCTAACTGGATGATCCCATTAATGATTGGTGCGCCAGATATGGCATTGCCAAGAATGAATAACCTGAGCTTTTGGATTCTTCCTTTTGCTTTTTTAATCTTGATCGCATCCCTATTTACTGAAGGCGGCGGACCTAACTTTGGTTGGACCTTTTATGCGCCACTCTCAACCACTTATGGGCCAGATAGCACGGCACTGTTTGTGTTCTCTGTCCATATAATGGGGATAAGCTCGATCATGGGTGCGATCAACGTGATTGTCACTATTGTGAATATGCGAGCACCGGGTATGACGTGGTTTAAAATGCCATTATTCGTTTGGACATGGTTAATAACCGCATTCTTGCTCATAGCGGTGATGCCCGTTCTCGCGGGCGCGGTCACGATGATCTTGACCGATAAATACTTTGGAACCAGCTTCTTTGATGCGGCGGGTGGGGGAGACCCCGTAATGTTCCAGCATATTTTCTGGTTCTTTGGACACCCCGAAGTGTACATCATGATCTTGCCATCGTTTGGTGTGGTGTCGGCTATCTTGCCTGCATTTAGCGGTAAGAAGTTGTTCGGTTACCACTCTATGGTATACGCGACATGTAGTATCGCACTGTTGTCGTTCCTTGTATGGGCTCACCATATGTTTACTACAGGGATGCCAGTGTTTGCTGAGCTCTTCTTTATGTATTGCACCATGTTGATCGCTGTCCCCACGGGGGTGAAAGTCTTTAACTGGGTAGCCACCATGTGGCAGGGGGCCCTTACCTTTGAAACACCGATGTTGTTCTCAATTGCCTTTATTGTTTTGTTTACTATTGGTGGCTTTTCAGGGTTGATGCTTGCTATAGCCCCCGCGGATTTCCAGTATCACGACACCTATTTTGTTGTCGCGCATTTCCACTATGTCTTGGTATCGGGAGCGATATTCTCGATTATGGCCGCAGCCTACTATTGGCTACCTAAGTGGACGGGGCATATGTACGACGAAAAACTTGGGCAACTCCATTTTTGGTGCTCTGTTATTTCGGTCAACATACTCTTCTTCCCTATGCACTTTTTAGGGTTAGCGGGTATGCCAAGACGAATTCCTGATTACGCGATTCAATTTGCGGATGTGAACCAAATTGTGTCGATTGGTGGTTTCATCTTTGGGTTATCTCAACTGATTTTTGTCTGGGTTGTTATCAAGTGTATTCGAGGTGGAAAAGAAGCACCGTCGAAACCTTGGGAACGAGCTGAAGGGTTAGAGTGGGATGTTCCAAGCCCTGCGCCTTACCACACGTTCTCTACGCCACCGAAAGTTGACTAGGGAGCTTTGATATGGCGAAAGAAAATCAACCGGATGAGCCAAGTCAAAGCAAGAATCGGCCTCATAAAAAACTGACGTTAAAGCTGCTAGCAGCGACGGTGGCGATGTTTGGCTTTGGGTTTGCGTTGGTACCTATCTACGACATTATGTGTGATGCGTTAGGTATCAATGGCAAGACCAACACCGTATCGGCCGTGCAACCACAAGGCATGGTGCCTGACACATCTAGAACAGTTCGAGTTGAGTTTATGGCGCATATTAATAAAGGCATGCCGTGGAAATTCACTCCTGAAAAACGAGTGATGGACGTACACCCAGGACAAGTCATTCAAACCACTTACATCGCTTCTAATGAATCCGATACAGCATTAATTGGGCAGGCCGTTCCATCGGTATCGCCTGGCTTAGGGGCGAGTTACTTTAACAAAATTGAGTGTTTCTGCTTTAACCAACAGCCGTTAGATGGAAACGCTCAAGCTGAAATGCCACTCATTTTTTACATTGAACCAGACATCCCTGAATCTATTCATACTCTTACACTCTCTTATTCTTTGTACAACATTACCGAAGAAGGGAAAGGCGCGAATGAACTAGACGGAGAAGACTTGGCCATGCAGGCGAATGAGTCAAGTATTGCAAGGAGCAAACCATGAGTTCGAAACATCAACATTACTACGTTCCCGCACAAAGTAGTTGGCCTATTCTTGCCGCGGTAGCGCTCTTTCTGGTTGCAGTGGGTGCAGGCGTAACTGTGCAGAACTTACACGTGGGCGGTGCCGGAAGTATTTTTGGTAACGTGATTTTGACCATTGGATTTTTGGTTTTGCTGACGATATTAGCGGGTTGGTTTACCAGTGTGGTTAATGAGTCTTTGTCCGGGCTATATTCGGATCAAATTGCGCGTTCGTTTCGACAAGGTATGAGTTGGTTTATCTTCTCTGAAGTGATGTTTTTTGGGGCTTTCTTTGGTGCTTTGTTCTACGCTCGCATACTGTCGGTACCGTGGCTCGGGGGAGCAGGTAATAACCTCATGACTCATGAGGTTTTGTGGCCCGCGTTTGAGGCTATTTGGCCTCTAGAAGTCACGCCCGATGGAAGTACAACTGAAGCGATGCCTTGGCAAGGTATCCCTCTGCTTAATACAATCTTATTGTTGTTGTCGTCTATAACGCTTCACATGGCGCACATCAGCTTAGAAAAAAACAAGCGTATGGCGCTGATTGTGTGGTTAGAGATAACCATTGTCTTAGCCGGCTTTTTCTTATATTACCAAATGGTAGAGTACAGCCACGCTTACCAAGAGATGGGGCTCACACTCTCTTCTGGCATCTATGGCAATACTTTCTTTTTACTTACTGGTTTTCATGGCTTACACGTCTTTTTAGGGACGGCATTCCTAGTGGTGTTACTGGCCCGAATCGCAAAAGATCATTTTACACCTAAGGAGCACTTCGCTTTTCAAGCCGGTAGTTGGTATTGGCACTTTGTTGATGTGGTATGGCTGACTTTGTTCATCTTTGTGTATGTTTTATAAATCACACGCTCGTTAGCAAACACTAAGCGCTAGCTGAGTTAGCCTCGTTTAGCGCTCAATAAGGTCGGCTGTTTGGCTCGATAAAGCCAGTCAGTAGGGCGATAAGCAAAAGGATAACAACGAAAGCGGAGAACATCACCCGACGACCAAGGTAATGGCTCATTGAAGACCTGTTTTCTTGGTCTTCAGAGGGCTCCTTAACCATTTTTATTAGCGCTCTGGCTAAATTAAAAATGATAAAAAGCAATAGCAGGATCAGTATGATTTTAAATATCAACGCCATTATGTTTCCTATATGCATATTGTTGAAATCAATGCGTTTTTGGCTCGGCTTGTTATTAACTGTGGTTGTTTTTTCGCTTTTGGTCAAATTGGGTTTTTGGCAGTTGTCTCGTGGTGAAGCGAAGCAGGAAACTGAGTTGATGTTATCTCACAGGGAAGAGCAAGCCCCGCTACCTTTACCGCTAGCACTTGAACGCCATAGAAACGAGCCATTAACCGGGCTGAATGTCAGTTCTTATATTTCCCCTTTACCACTAGTCTCAAACGTTACTTTTCTCTTAGATAATCAAATTTATAACGGAAAGGTTGGCTACCTTGCGTATCAAGTGGTAACGGATGGAGCTGAACGATTTTTCTTATTGGAGCGAGGTTTCGTCGCTGGCACTAGGCAACGCTCTTTGCTTCCTGATGTTGAGTGGTTAAGTAAGGAACAAAATCTAATTGGAAGGCTTTATCAAAAATCGACGAATCCTTTGAGTACTGACCTTGGATTAGAGACAACGACACCATTTCGAATTCAAAACCTAAATATCCCGGAGATTTCAGAGCAATTGGGCTTTGAACTAGCGCCTTATGTATTTCAACCGAAGCAAGAAAGTTGGCCTTATCCTCAACCGTGGCAGCCTTTGCCAATGTTGTCATCTAAGCATTTTGGCTACGCAGTTCAATGGTTCTCGATGGCGTTAGCGTTTGGGGTTTTATGTGTCTATGTCTTAGTTCGCGCACTGAAAGTTGTTCAGGATAAGGCAAATGTTGAATAAGCAACTAGACTAAAAATTAAAGAGCTAAATCATAAGGATATGATATGAAGAATGCAGTTTGGCGAGGTCGGATTTTATTACTGTCGTTGATTTTTGTCTTTGCGATGCCAGTGATAAGCGCCAAGTTGATTTTGTCTAATCAATGGTACGAATCAGGTGTCACCAACCGCGGGCTGTTAATTGAGCCGTCTACGACGTTCTCTCAATTAGGCGTCGACAATCCTCTTGATAAAACCAGTTGGCAACTCGCGTACATGATTCCCGAAGTTTGTGATTCGTTCTGTCAAAAACAGCTTCATTTGCTCGGTCAAAGCTACGCAGCGTTAGGCAAAGAAAAATCACGAGTAGAACCTGTTGTATTTGTCTCCGATAAAAGTGATCCACAAGCTGTCTCTGGGCTTAAATACCAAACGATAGAAGTATCGAGTGCGTTTTCAGAACGTGTTAGCGGCTTTGAATATGTGATTGTTGACCCACTAGGGCAGTTAGTCATGCGCTATCCGAAGGCGTCAGAGGAAGAAGAGTTGGTGAGTCAGAGCAAAGGGCTGCTTGCTGACTTTAGAAAGCTGTTGAAGTTATCTCGTGTGGGATGAGCAATGCTACGCGGAGCTTATAAGTTGGTTTAGAGATAATTAAAGATATTGCGTTGAATATGTAGAGATGAAAACGGAATGGTGAATCAACATTTCATCATAAATTCACTACAGGGAGAGTATATGAAGCTAGTCATTTTGGTTCGGATTACCTTGATTTTGACCGTTTTTGTCATTTTGATGGGAGTGTACACGCGTTTGTCAGATGCTGGGCTTGGGTGTCCAGATTGGCCAGGTTGCTATGGGCAGTTAATTGTTCCAAGTGGTGACGAGATTTCCAATGCGAACGCAGCATTCCCAGAAAGAGCGGTAGAACCGAAAAAAGCGTGGCTAGAGATGATTCATCGATACTTAGCCGGAACGTTAGGGTTACTGATCTTTGCAGTGAGTGCGTTGAGTATTAAACAGAAAAAGATGAAGCCAACGCTTCCTATCTTACTGTCTGCAGTGACCGTGTTCCAAGCACTTCTTGGTATGTGGACAGTAACCCTAAAACTTCTCCCCATTGTGGTGATGGGGCATTTACTTGGCGGGTTTACTATATTGGCTGGGCTTTCCATTATGTCGTGGCGGCTGAATCATTTACGAGAGCCTATAGACCATTTGTCGATTCCTTCCTCAATACGAACACTTGCGGCTATGACTTTTATTATTGTGGTATTTCAAGTCATTCTTGGTGGCTGGACGTCTTCCAACTATGCGGCTCTGATGTGCAGTCGTTTACCCATTTGTGAAGGGGATTGGATGTCTCAGCTTAATTTTTCGGCTGCGTTTGATTTTCTTCAAGCAGGCTACAGCAACTACGAGTTTGGTGTTTTAGACTACGATGCAAGAATGACCATTCATGTTTCACATCGTATTGGTGCGATAGTGGCTACTCTTGCGGTTTTGGCTCTAGCGTACCAATGCATCTCGAGCTTCGAGCCTCAACTCAATGGTGTTGGCTGGCGATTACTGTTTGTTTTACTGCTTCAGATTGCGTTAGGAGTTAGTAACGTTCTGTTTTATTTACCGCTAGGGATTGCGGTAGCCCATAATTTAGGTGCGGCTCTGTTGCTGATCACCGTACTTCACGCCAACTTTTTACTCTGGCAGCCCAATAAGGAAATTGCGTTAGGCAAGGAGAGCACTCAATGATTAAATCACATCTATCTATCGAAGCGGACTCTATACAATCAGAGTCGATTCAAGCTGAGATTCAGAGCCAAACACGAATCGAGAGTGATACTAGCCTTCGTTCACAATGGAAAGTCTATTTAACGTTAACCAAGCCTAAAGTCATTGCCTTGATGTTACTCACGGCCGTTGTTGGTATGTGTTTATCAACCAATGGTGTACTACCGTGGCAGCCTACCTTGTTTGGTTTAATCGGCATTGGCTTAATGGCGAGCTCTGCCGCTGCGTTTAATCACCTTATTGATAGACGGATTGACGGGATTATGGCGAGAACACATAAGCGTCCGCTACCCTCTGGTGAAATCAAGGCCTTACACGTATTTACGTTTGCGTTAACTTTAGGCATAAGTGGGTTTGCCCTGTTGTATTTTGTGGTAAATAGCTTAACGGCTTGGTTGACGTTTGCTAGCCTTATCGGGTATGCGGTTATTTACACGTTGTATTTGAAACGGGCGACACCGCAAAACATCGTTATAGCGGGTATCGCGGGAGCAATGCCTCCGCTGTTGGGTTGGACGGCGATAACGGGTGAGCTGCATGCCAATGCTTGGTTGCTCGTCATGATTATTTTTATCTGGACGCCTCCACACTTTTGGGCGTTAGCAATACATCGTAAGGATGATTACGCGCGAGCGGATATCCCAATGTTGCCTGTCACACATGGGGTTGAATACACCAAAACGTCGGTGTTGTTGTATACAGTATTACTTGCTCTTGTGTGTTTGTTGCCAGTATTAGTTGGGATGAGTGGCATGATTTATCTTTCGGTTTCTCTCGTCTTAAGTGCCGGATTCATACATTCAGCATGGCAGCTAAAGGTTACGAATGATTCAACTCAAGCAATGCAAACCTTCAAGTTTTCCATTTATCATCTCATGTTTTTGTTTGCAGCCTTGTTATTGGACCACTATTTAATTTAACCTCTACGCTATATTTGTCAGTAAGTTACGTTACGATTAAGGTGAACATAATCCGAATTTTCCTGTTATGTAATTGTAATAAATTGACCATTTTGATCAGAAAAGAAAGGATTCGCTGATTTTTTCGTCAATTCCCTTTCACTCAACTTCTAGAGTCATCACAAAGAGCCCATAACACGGGCTCTTCTTGTGTGTAATTAAAAGTTTACATTTCATTGTTTATGTAAAAATCTTACAAATATTGCCTTTTTGATAAATTAATGATTGAACTTGTGTTCGTTAGTCGATAAGTTACAGGGAACAGGAAATGATTCATCGAGTAATAAGTATTGAATTTTAAAGATATGAGCTCGGTAAGTAGATAAATAGGAAGTAGTAAGCAATGTTTCAGACTGATGATGTAAGAATTAATAAAGTAAAAGAACTATTACCACCCGTAGCAGTGTTAGAAAAATTTCCAGCGACTGAAACAGCCTCTTCGACTACGTTCCAATCACGTGAAGCGATTTCAAATATTCTTCAGGATAAAGACGATCGTCTGCTTGTTATTGTTGGCCCATGTTCAATTCACGATCCAGTCGCTGCGATTGAATACGGTAAACGTCTGAAAGTACTGCGTGATGAGCTTGGTGACCGCCTTGAAGTTGTCATGCGTGTTTACTTCGAAAAACCACGTACAACAGTTGGGTGGAAAGGGCTTATCAACGACCCGTACCTAAATGACACGTTCAAAATCAACGACGGCTTACGTACTGCTCGTAAGTTACTACTTGATTTGACTGATCTAGGTATGCCGACAGCGAGTGAATTCCTAGATATGATCTCTCCACAATACGTGGGCGATCTCATTAGTTGGGGTGCAATTGGTGCGCGTACTACTGAATCTCAGGTTCACCGTGAACTTTCTTCTGGCCTATCATGCCCTGTCGGATTCAAAAATGGTACTGATGGTAATATTAAGATAGCAACTGATGCCATTCGTTCAGCAAGTGCGTCACACCACTTCTTATCTGTCACTAAATATGGCCATTCAGCGATCATTGAAACAACAGGCAACCCTGACTGCCACATCATTCTTCGCGGTGGTAAAGAGCCAAACTTCAGTGCTGATCACGTAGGTACTATTAAGAAGGAACTTGAAGCGTCAGGTCTGCCTAAGAAAGTGATGATCGATTTCAGCCATGCTAACAGCTCGAAACAGTACCAACGTCAAATGGTTGTTTCTGATGATGTTGCAAACCAAATCGCAGGTGGTGAAGATGCTATCTTCGGTGTCATGATTGAATCTCACCTTGTTGAAGGTCGCCAAGACTTAGTTGAAGGTGCTGAGCTAACTTACGGTCAGTCTTTAACAGATGCTTGTATCGGTTGGGCAGATACTGAAAAGGTTCTGCGTCAACTTGCTGATGCAGTTCAAGCACGTCGCGAAGCATAATCGATAGCTGTAAAGCTCAGTTAATATCGAACTAATAAAATGGCTCCTAAACTGGGAGCCATTTTTGTATTCACTTTATTTAAGTGAGTTAGTTTGAGTTGATGGCAATACCCACATCTAACGCATCTAACCAGTCAAGAAAACGCTTCACATCATCTCCTCGAAAGATACCGCCATGCTGTGGACACATCATATCAATGTCTAAGCGGCTGACTCTCTCAACCCAATCGTGTTTTGCTCGGTTTGATGGCATCCATCGTTTATGGAAATACTCCATTTTTGGGATATGTTCACTAAAATTTTCAACAAAAAATGGTGCGTCGGGTTTGTCCAACGCCGCTCCCACATCACCTGACATAAGAATCTTAGCTTCTGGATCATAGACAGAAAAGTTACCAGAAGAGTGCATGTAGTGGGCTGGAATAAACTGAATTTCTTGTCCGGATAGCAATACTTTACCGCCGCTATCAGCAATCCCCGAAAAGGTTATGGACTCCATACCAAAGTGACGAATAAAGGACTCCCACAACCAAGGAGTATGAAGCGTTGCGGAGGGCAGCGCTTTATCCCATAAACCGAGCGAAGAGATAATGTCTGGATCTTGGTGTGAGGCGAAAAGGTGAACGATGTGCTCAATAGGAACCTCTTTAACGACACACCCAAGCATTGCGGAGAACAGTTCTATACCACCAGGATCGAGCAAAATAGCTTGATCACGGTTTACGATCATATATTGATTGGTATCGACGATTTTTTCAGGTTTCTCTGGGTCTCGAGCAAACACTACCCATCGGTGCTGTCCATTTTCATATAGTACTTTTGATTGCATAGTTCACCCTAGCAAAAAGAGAAAAGAGTTTAAGAGATTGTAAAACGTGCTTTTGAATCGCTTCTGCAAGCTCGGTTACGCTGTCGGCTATCGTATTGAGTTGAGCTTGGTATTTTTCATCGGCTTGAGAGGCTTCCACACTCAACATGGTAGAGATGATTTGAGCAATCCTCAGCTCGTCATATAAGGTTTGGAGCATGTCATGAAGGCTCTTGGCTTCTGAACAAAATCGGTGGCTGATTTCGGTGTATTCGGAAAAATTATTTTCTCTGGCGTGATCCAGCGTAGCTAGGAACTTTGCATCTGGGTTCTTACTATAGACAAGGTCAAATCGGTCAACAGCAGAAGAGGATCGAGTTCCGGCTGTTGCTATACGACTTAAGTTTTGAGCTTTGACATTGATGGTTTGTGATGTCTCTAGGGTGACACGAACAAGGTCATCAATAGAGTCGGTAATAGGGCGAAACCCAGCGGCACTTTCTCCTGCACGTAGAGCCAGTGCCCGTGCATTACTTGCGACAAGCAACAGGCGTTTGGCAATCAACATGCCACGGTTAAGCTCAGCTGCAACTTCTGCTGCAATAACAAATACGGGTTTACTAGCCATAGTTTCCGTCAATATTCATTAACTTATAATGATTAACTATAGACTAGATATGATAAGTGCAAAGTTAAGTTATGAAATCCCTTCAATATCTATTGAACATTTCTCGTAGTGAAGAGAGTTCATAACTTTTATTTAAATTAAACCCACTAAGTTAGCGGATTAGTTACGTTCGATTTCGCTCATGTATCCAATATAAACAGAGAAGATCAATGCCCTATGAAAGCAACAACGACTTTATCATTTTCAAACTGACGTGAAAAAACATACGCGTTGTCTTGTTTGATTTCTTTGTGCACTCCCGCGCCAATAGCTGGGTGCTTTTGGCGAAATTGTCCGAGTGTCTGCCAGTGTGCAAGTAAACCTTGTTGCTCTTCATCAAAAGCCCAGTTCATACTCGAGCGAGTTCCTTGATGGAAATCATCCGCATAAGGTCCAATTTTTCGCGCAATTTCATCGCCATAGTAAACCTGTATGGCCCCTGGGCTAAGTAATAGAGCATTAGCGGCATTACGTTGGATATCAAAAGATTTATATCGACTGAAAAAGAGCTCCGTATCATGAGATGACATGTAGCTGACAGGAAGGAAGTCTGAGCTTTGCTGCATTTTATCCGAGTAGTCTTGGTAGGTATCGGACATCTGACTAAAGCATACCGCGCCTTTATCGAGTTTCTTCTGCATATCGAAGTTGATTAACGCATCAAAACCGTCGTCAAAATAAGGGGTTCTATACGCAGGATGCCCCCAAACTTCACCCATCATCCAAAAGGGTTCACCTGTTTTGTTATTCTCTTCTCGCCATAACTGCAAACTTTCTGTCGCTTCGCTTTTTAGTCTTTTCCAAACGTCGCTTTCTACATGTTTGACCGTGTCGACTCGAAAGCCATCAATCCCAAAACGTCGAACCCAATCTGTTTGCCACTCTAGTAAGTAATCACTAACGGTATAGTTTTCTTTATGCTCAACACGAGTCCCTGGGTTGTTAATAAGCCAAGTAGGTGGCGTGACTGTTTCATCTGATTCCGTACGAAAGTCAGGCAGACCGGCTAGCGTCATTGTCGTGTCGCTTGACCCCGGCTTTGGATAACTCGGTAGACCAGCACGCACCCAGTCACCTCCCCACCATTGACTCCACTGTTGGCTTTCATAGTTGATGTGTTGATGGAAGCTATGCCAGTTTTGTTCGGAGTTCGGTACCCATTGAGCCCATTTCTTAGGTAAATCTGATGAATGAACGACCTCAATATCATCAAACTGTAAGTCGGCCAGTGTTGCGTAACCAGAGTGGTTAATCACTGCGTCTAGGAGAACCTTGATGCCTCGTTTATGAGCTTCTTTAACGAGTGTTTCTAAATCTTCATCTTGACCAAAGTTTTGATCAATCTTTGTGAAGTCGCGAGTCCAGTAACCGTGATAAGCGTAAAATGGGAAGCTGCCTTTATCGCCACCCCCAATAAAACCATGCACTTGTTCTACGATAGGGGATAGCCAAATAGCATCCGTTCCTAGGCTTTGTATATGATCGAGCTTTTCGATTACCCCCTTAAGATCACCACCATGAAACGTACCAATTTCATCCTGACCATCTGGTTTACGCCCATAACTGTTATCGTTACTGACGTCACCGTTATTAAATCGATCAACCATAACAAAGTAGATGTTCGCATTTCTGTAGTTAAATGGATGTGACGTTTCTTCTACCGGTTCAAGTAGAACAAGCCCTCCACTGTGTGGTGACGGTGCTAAAGTCACTTGTTGGTTAGAAACCCTCAGTATTTGGTTAGTAAAGACTTCCCGCAATTGCGTTCCTTCTTCAAAACTATTACCGAGCTTGATCGTATGGTGTGTGGTTGTGTTTTGTTCACACTGCAATGTTGGTAGAGGGCGTTGAAATGCTTGACGGGTATTTTTCTTTGCCTGTCGCTTGAACAGTATCGTCTGTTCGACGGCATTATAATAGAACGCATAATCACCACTAAAGCGGATCTTTAAAGGAATAATGAGTGGAGCTGAACACGATAACTGAATGGGTTGGCTAAACGAAATCTTCTGTTCTGGATCTGATTCACAGCGGCCTTCTACACCAGACACGGTTAATGTGTAATTATCCTTACTCAATGAGAGTACCAGTGGTGCATTTTCATCTAGTGGCAAATCTCGACTGGTTGTCGTGGTAGATATGGTTAGGTTTGGGTTGGCAAAACTGACAGCGGTAAAACTGATTGAGACAATCATTAATATCAAGATGCCCGTTGGAATTCGTTTCACGTTCAATCCTTAGAGTAGTGATGGAAAAAGCATCATAATTTCATTAAGGACATTCGACATCATTCTTAAACTCTACGCCCTAAAGTTTGGTGTGTTTCACAAAACGGGAACGAGGGGCGCAGAGAGCGTAATAGTAGGGGGGAGTTGAGCCAAAGGCATTGTTGGTAAAATAGAGGAAAGTGATTGAGAAAGATAATGAGGCGATGGTTATGATGGTTCAAATAGGCACTAAATTTTTTGCTTCTTGTGTGCTTGCGATCTTTTTTATCGCTCTAAGTTATGCCAGCCAGACTCAGGCATCATCTACCTATCATTCCTATATTTTTCAGCCGTTTTTGTCTGATGTGCCACTTTTGAACTTAACTCAATTAAAACGTGATCCGAACCTGTATGACTGCGGTTTAGAACGTGATAATGAAGAGTTTTGTGGTGAGGGTAGTCGTTATTACAATACCGACGTTGATGCGCGTTTGATGGTAGACCAAAGCGACCGTGCTACCGCACTTGAAATTACTTCTGACTTTAGTTTGAGTGCCTATACAGAGATGCAACTGAGCTTGCGTAAAGATGGTTTTCAAGTTCGTGATGTTTATAAAAATGATCAACGTTTTTCAGTGTCGGAGAAATTGGCTATTTATGGAGAAAGAGAGGTTGATAAAGCGCTTGTCGAATTTATCAATCAAGGGTCGAGCTCTGATCCCATCGAAATATCGTTGAAGCTAATGACGGTCAGTTCGAATTCAGAACTGGACCGAACTGTAAATTTTGTGAGTGATGGCGTGACCATCTCAATCCTTTTCAGTATCCATAAAGAGTGAGTGAATGAGCTTTGTTTATCAATGGCTTTGATTGATAACAATTGTGGAAGAACTTTATTCAATTAAGTTTGTTAAATGTGGTTCATCGCCCAAATTAAGAAGCTTTACATGACTTTGCATTCACAGGGATTGAGCAAAGTTGGCGACACGCATACTCTGAAGCCAGTTTAATTATAGGAGAACTGCACATGGCAGCAAATCTAGCGATCCCAGCTAAAGTGACAATGGCCCCTCAAGGCCCTGAATTTTCAGAGCTAGTACAAGGCTATTGGCGTCTTGGTGAATGGGGGATGACCCCACAGCAGAGGCTCACTTTTCTTAAGCAGCATATTGAACTGGGCATCACAACGGTTGACCATGCCGATATCTACGGTGGCTACGAATGTGAACAACTTTTCGGTGAAGGCCTCGCGCTTGATAAGTCGGTAAGAGACGACATTCAAATCGTCACTAAGTGCGACATCAATCTGTGTACGGCGAAAGATCCTCAACGTAAAATCAATCATTACGATACAAGCGCAGCGCATATTCACCAATCGGTTAATAACTCTTTGACTCGTTTAGGTGTAGAGAATGTGGATGTGTTACTTATTCACCGTCCTGACTTATTGATGGACGCTGATGAAGTCGCTGAAGTATTTTCCGAGCTACATAAGATTGGCAAAGTGAAGCATTTCGGTGTTTCAAACTTCTCTTCACGTCAGTTTGATCTATTGCAATCAAGGCTTGGTAAGTCTTTGGTGACCAATCAAGTTGAGATTAACCCACTGAACTTTGAAGTGGCTCATGATGGAACACTAGATCAGTTACAGATGAACCGTATTCGCCCTATGGCGTGGTCGTGCCTAGCTGGTGGTGCTTTGTTTAATGGCACGAGTGAGCAAGAGAAGCGCGTCATCGCTGAACTTGAAGCGTTGCGAATTGAAATTGGCGCGGAGAGCATTGATCAAGTGATCTACGCTTGGGTTCGTCGCCTTCCGTCAAATCCACTCGCTATCATTGGTTCAGGTAAGATTGAGCGAGTGAAATCCGCGGTCGCGTCACTTGATATGGAGCTAACTCGTGAGCAGTGGTATCGAGTTTGGGTCGCATCAAAAGGCCACGGTGTGCCATAGAAAGCACCTTTCGGCTTTAATACCAATATTTAGAAACCAGCCTTGTGCTGGTTTTTTTATCCATTGACGCTCTTTCTCTACCATTCACGTCGACATTCAACCATTCGTCGCAACGTACAACACTCTATTCAAGGTCGTTTTAATCTTTCACCATCAACCAGTGAAAGGATAATCACCATGAACATCAAACATGCATTTAAATTAACCGCGCTGACTCTACTCATCAGCGGTCAGGCAGTGATGGCAACTAACGTTATTGCTGCGCCAAGTGAGGCGGTAATTTCTCAATATAATCTCGCGGCAGAGGGCGATGAGGGTAAAGTAGACGTCGTTTACGAGCAGCTCAGTCAGCAAATTAAATCTGAAGGGGCTGATGCGCTGAGCATGGTGTACCTAGGCAGTACCCAAACGTTAATGGGCCGTGATGCCTTCATGCCGTGGAACAAAATGAAATACACCGAGCAGGGTTTAGCGACGATCTCGAAAGGGCTGAGTCTCTTGGATGCAAATTCTATCGATCAACAAGTGTATCGACAAGGGTTACCTGAATCTGTGTTAGCGAAGGCGATCGCCGCTTCTACGTTTACTTCTTTACCCGATATGTTCAACCATTTTGAGCGTGGTTATGACATCTATTTAGATCTTCTTGAAGACGAGACCTTTAATGCACAGAGCTATGAAGCCACGTCTTGGATCTACATCTACGCCATTAAGGCATCTTTACGCGCCGGCGATGTGAATCAAGCGAATCTGTGGCTCGCTGAAATGCAGTCTCAAAACGCTCATCACCCAATGACACTGCAAGCTGAAGCATTGATCAATCAAGCTGCTTAGGATCTCAATATGTTGGAATTTAATCAAATAAGTAAGCGTTATCAGCTCGGTAAACAAAGTGTTCAAGCACTAACGGATGCGAGCGGTTCGATTGCCAAAGGGGAAATGGTGGCGCTGTGTGGCCCTTCTGGATCAGGCAAAAGCACCTTACTCAACATTCTAGGCATGTTAGATATGGATTATCAGGGTGAGATTACAATGTCTGATGTTCAATACTCTAAAAACAGAATGGAAGCGGCGAAGACTCGACGTAATCAATTAGGCTTTGTATTCCAGAAGTTCAACCTCGTGCCTGTTATGAGTGCGTGGGAAAACGTGGCCTATCCTTTGATGCTAAACGGTTACTCGGCACTTGAACAAAAGCGCTTAGCGATTGCAATGCTTGAACGGGTCGGGTTGGCTGATTTTGTCAATCATCGCCCAGATAATTTGTCGGGGGGGCAGCAGCAGCGTGTCGCAATCGCCCGCGCCCTCGTTCATAAACCAGCAATTGTCATAGCTGATGAGCCTACCGCTAGCCTAGATAGCCATACCGCGAGCGTCGTTATCGACATCATGAAATCACTGGGTAAAGAGATAGGCACCACCTTTATTGTTGCAACTCACGACCCAAGAATGGCATCACACTGCGATCGAACGATTGAACTATTGGATGGCAGTATTAACCAGGAGGCAATGAAATGGGCAAGCTAATACCACATTCACTGCGCATTGCTTATCTCAACCTACAACGAAATGGGCGAAGAAGTCTTCTTTCTGTTTTGATCGTTGCAATTGCAGTCTTCGCACTCACTAGTGCTGGTGGCTTTGGACTTTATACCTATGACTCACTAAAAGAGTCCACGGCAAGAGATACAGGCCACCTAACCCTTAGCCAACCGGGATTTTTTGAGCAAGATGAAGAAGTCCCTTTAGCCAACGGGTTAGCAGGCACGGATGAGATTGTTAAGCAGTTACTCGTGAACCAAAGTATTCGAGGTGTACAACCGCGCATTGAATTTACAGGACTTGTTTCTAATGGCACTAAATCCACGATCTTTGTTGGCACTGGTGTTAATGATCGTGAATTTGATATGAAAGGTCCTTTTTTGGATGTTCGTGAAGGCAAGACGCTCTCTAATATCCAATCACCACGATATGACGAAACAGAGCCAGAAGTCATGCTAGCGGTTGATTTAGCACGTAACCTTAACGTCTCTATCAATGATTGGGTGACGTTACTGGCAACGACGAGTGATGGCGCATTGAACGCGTATGATTTCAAGGTACGGGGTGTGTACTCTACGGGTGTTCCTGAGCTTGATAAGCGTCAGCTCTACCTTCACATCAATTCAGTTCAAGACTTACTGGCGAGCGATAAGGTGAGCACCTTATCGGTATTTTTATACGGCACTGAGCAAACTCAAGGTACTCAGCTATGGGTTGAACAAAAATTGAGTGAGATGACGCTTGCTCAAGAAATTGAAGTGACACCATGGGAAGAGCGAGCTTTCTTCTACACACGAGTCAAAGATCTCTATGACCGAATCTTTGGCATCATGGGGGCGGTAATGGCACTGGTCGTTTTTGTGGCTTTGTTTAACACCATGACCATGTCTGTGACGGAGAGGACTCGTGAAATCGGTACGCTGTCAGCGCTTGGTACCTACCCAAATGAGATTGTTTCTGGGTTTGTTCGTGAAGCGGGTCTACTTGCACTGATTGGCTCTTTCATTGGGGGTGTTATCACCTTAGTGACTAGCCTGACTTTACTGGTCGCTGATGTTCAAATGCCACCACCACCGGGTCGAACGGATGGCTATCCGCTAAATATTTATTTCTCTGTCGAATTATTGGCTTATTGCTCGGTTGGCGTTATGGCTATTTGTATCCTTGCTGCTTGGATGTCAGCACGCAAAGGCGTTAATAAACCTATCACGGAGGCATTGGTTTATGTTTAATCGTAATCGATTTTTAATAACGTTGGGAAAACAGGGACTAACGTTCTTCTCGCTGATGGCCACTCTTAGCATGACGAGTGTGACAGCGTTTGCTCAGCAAAGCTTGGGCGTGGATGAAATGATTAAACAAGCTGATCTTTATCGAATGGAAGAAGATTCAGCAAAAGTGATTTCACTGGTTTCATTGTTTGAACACCAAGAGCTCGATAAGACCCGTGAATACCATGTGTATACAAGGCCAAATCGCGAATCATTGGTGGTGTTTAAATCTCAGGTCGAGGCGGGGCAAAAGATGCTCATGCTCGGTGATAACTATTGGTTACTTATGCCTAAAAGTCGTCGACCGATTCGAATCACACCCATGCAAAAATTGTTAGGGGAAGCCTCTGTCGGCGATATCTCGACATTAACCTGGAGTGAAGATTATCAAGGTGAATTGATAAATAGCGAAGGGGTTACTCTAGAGTCTGGTAATGTTATTCAGACCAATAGATTAGCGCTTAGCGCCGCCACATCGGGTGCGAGTTACCAGAAAATTGACTTATGGCTTGATGAAACCAACAACTTCCCAATCAAGGCGGATCTCTACTTACGCTCAGGCAAGTTAGCGAAGCAGGCTTGGTTTGAAGCCGGTACAAGAGACGATCAACTTAGAGTTGTCTCCATGACGCTTTTTGACCAAATTCAGCCTGCTAAGAAAACAATTATTGAATACAAGGCGATTGAAGCGGTTGAGTTAGACGAGAAGTACTATAACCCCGCTTACTTAACACGTAATAAATCGGTCGATCTCTAGTGAGGCTGGCTATGATTATACCGCGGATATTTATGACTGCTTTCGTGGCAAGTATAAGCATGATCAGCAGTACCGTTATGGCTTCTGAGGTTAGCCTTGACTGGGATTGGACGTTAAGTGCCAGTAACACCGCTCACCGTGATTCAGTGTTTCTAGGGCAAGTGGAAGAAAAACACACAGAATCTTTGGATGGACTTTTTGACGTTCAGGTCAGCTGGAAGGAGTTAACCGCGCTTTTGGCTGTGAAAGGGACGTCAATATGGAGCAGTGATGAGTCACAATCGTTTGATGCTGATGGGTTTGTCCAAGAGCTGTTCTGGCAAACCAGTATTGATATTGGCGACTTGCCGATTGATCTAACCTTGGGAAAGGTTCGTATCGACTGGGGCGTGGGTTACGGTTATCGACCTCTTGATGTATTTAAACCGTACCGACGTAACCCAATTGGCATTCAAGTTGAAGAGGGGGCAGGGACAGCCATGGCTTCTTACTTTGACATGAATGGTGAATGGACGCTTTTGTATACCGACTCATCTTGGACACAGCAAGAGGGGTCAGAACTTGAAGAGCAATCTAAGCAACAAGGTTTCGGATTACGTCGATATGCTCTAGTTGGCGATAGTGAATGGCAAGGTCTCGCCTATTATGACGATGTTCGACATGGCTTGATGGGAGGCTCATTCGTGACAGTCATAAATCACGCCTGGGAGTTTCACGCGTCGGCTTTATACCAACGTAAGTACTTAGCGTACGAACAAGGGGAACCACTAACTGCCGTCCATTTAGACACTCAGCAACATGGTTATCAGTCACTCTTGGGCGTGAATTGGGCAAACAGTAGTGGGCACAATGTAATCATGGAATATTGGTTTGATAGCCGGAGTTGGAGCCACAATGAATGGCAACAGGCTTTTGAACGTGGGCTTTCTCTATCTTCTTCGCCACAGACACAGCTGTTAGCGTCTTCCTACGCGCAAGGGTTTAGTCACGCTAATCTCGTTCAGCATAATGTTATGGTTCATTGGTCCCTGAATTCAAGCAGTTGGAGTCACTGGCAATGGAGCCGTGATTGGTTGTGGCTTGATAATTTTGAACCGACATTTGATGTGATGCTGTCACCTCAGGATGGTGGTGTGATTGCAACGCAATGGTTGAATTATCAATTGTACGATACGGGTTTAGCGTCGCTTAATGCTGAATTGGCGGCGAGATATTTGGGCGGAAGTAGTGATTCGGTCTATGCAAATTTACCCGATAAGCATATGATTCTATTAAACCTTAAAGGGAAGTTTTAACTATGAAGGTCTGTTTTTCGATGGCAAGTAACGCTAAGGGGCATCGTGTTGAGAGTAGTGCGGTTAAAAGCATTCTATTTACTAGTCTATTTTGCTTTGTTGTTGCTATTTTAACGGCCTTTATTTGGCCTGCTCCCTTTATTAAGCATTGTCTTATAAGCTTCGGTTATGGCTATAGTGCTGTGTTTAGCTCAATACTTATTGGCCGTATTCTACCGAAGCTTAGTTTGCATTGGTTGAATGCAGCATCATTGTTGACGTCTATGGTACTTGGGACAAGTAATGCTGCATTTTGGCTCGAAGAGTACAGTGACTTTAATAACATATATAAACTCAAACCGGTTATATTCTTGGGTTTTGTGTTTACTGCAATCTGTTTTCTCTACTTCTACATTTATGAACAAAAACTACTTGCTCAGAAAGAGTTAGAAACTGCTAAGCGTAAACAAGCGGAGCAAGAAAAAGCCTTAGTGATGAGCCAACTCAAGCAATTGCAAAGCCAAATTGAACCGCACTTTTTGTTTAATACCTTGGCAAATATAAACGTACTTATTGATGATAAGCCCAAAGATGCGCGTTTGATGCTAGAGAAATTGACGGATCTTTTGCGTGGTACTCTTAAGGTCAATCGACAATCGAACACATCAATTTCACTGGAGTTAGATCTCATTGATGCTTATCTAAGTATTCAACAGATTCGATTGGGCGAAAGGCTGAGTTACCAAGTAGAGAACCAGCTTAATATCGATGTAAGTTTTCCACCGCTATTGATTCAACCACTGGTGGAGAATGCCATACGCCATGGGATTGAACCGAGTACACAAGGCGGCAAGGTCTCTGTTGTGATCGAGGAGAGCCAAGGGCTAGTCATTATATCGGTTACCGACAGTGGGGTTGGGCTTGTCGCTGAACCGATAAATACAGGGCATGGTATTGGCCTTGAGAATATCAAACAACGCTTACAGGCGCTTTTTGCAGAGAGAGCAAGCTTTACAATCGTAGAAAATGTTCAAGGTGGAGTAACCGCAACGCTTAAGATAAAGTTAAGTGATTTAGAGTCTTTATAGGGATAGCCGTACAAGGGTAATAGGATGTTAACAAACACGACCGTCACCGCCATAATTGCAGACGATGAGCCTTTATTAAGACATCACTTAAACAAAGCGTTGGGTGAGGAGTGGCCAACGTTAGAGATTGTAGCGTTGGCAGAAAATGGGCAACAAGCGCTAGAGCTTATTGAGCAATATCAACCTGATATTGTTTTTCTTGATATAAAAATGCCGCAGCTAGATGGTATGAGCGTGGCAAAGACTTTAGCTGGGCAAAATAGCGACACTCGAGTCGTATTCGTTACCGCTTATGATGAATTTGCTGTGCAGGCATTCGAGACTAATGCAGTCGATTATTTACTTAAGCCTGTTTCAGAGAAAAGACTCGCGCAGTGTGTTGAAAAACTGCAAATGAAGCTATCAAAGAAAGTGCCTTCGAACGGTGCTGACGTTTCCTCACTGATCGATCAGATTCAGCAGTTAACCAATCAAACAAAGCCAAATTACCTTACATGGATAAAGGCCGTCAAAGGTGAAGAAATTCACCTTATTTCTCTATCCGATGTTCTGTATTTTAAAGCAGAAGATAAATATATATCGCTATACAAACAAGAAGGAGGGAAGAGTGTCGAGTACCTACTTCGAACCTCTCTTAAAGAGCTTATCAATCAGCTTGATCCCAATCTTTTTTGGCAAATACACCGCTCTAGTGTTGTGAACGTTTCTTCTATTGAAAAAGTCAAAAAAGACTTCACAGGTAAGATGGCTGTCTTTGTTGGTGGCACTAAGTTACCCGTCAGCCGAGCTATGCAAGCGAAGTTTACCAGCCTTTGGTAATGGTTTTTAGCCTATTAGTGGTGTTGCTTTTCATAGTAAGTTGTCAAAAACTATCACTCAGTCTACCACTGGCTCGTAAAGTCATTATGGGTGACGTTATATTTGATAAAATCATTTAATTTCATTGGCTTGGAGAAGTAGTATCCTTGAATGTAGCGAATCCCAAGCCGGTTTAATTTAGTCAGTTGTTCGTGTGTTTCGACCCCTTCCGCAATGACCTTCATATTGAGTTCTTCCCCTAGATGGATCATCGATTCGAGTACTGGCGTAATAGTGGTATCAGAGCGTAATCCGTTGATAAACACTTTATCAATTTTTAGTACATTAAAAGGGTGTTGGTGGATGAAATTTAGGCCGGAATACCCGGTACCAAAGTCATCGACAGCGATCTTAAAGCCAAGCTCACTGAGGAGTTTTAAAGAGGTGGTTGCATGCTCGAGCTCTTTAGTTGTGTAATCACTATTTTCAGTAATTTCTAACAACAGGGTTGGTACAATGTGAGGATGTCGCTTTGAAAAATCGATTAAGTACTTAATAAAGTCGGAATCAATGACCAATTGGCGACTGATATTGATACTAATGTACTGTCCTTCCAGATGATCCGGATGGCGGTAGATAAATTTGGTTACCGATTTAATGATTACTTTGGTTATTTGATCGATGATGCCCATGCGTTCTGCCAATGGTATGAAGACATCGGGTTGAATAATCCCTTGTAAAGGATGGTGCCATCGGATTAATGCTTCGCTTCCTGCAACTCGTTCATCCATGATATCGACAATAGGTTGAAGGTATAGCTCCAAATTCTTATTTTGAATGGCTTGTTGTAATGAATACTCTAGCGACTCTCTGGTTAATCGGTAGTTATGGGCGATCAAATAGATCACCGATAGAGCTGAAGCTGTGAGCAGTATCTGCCAAAGGTGCTGAATGAAGTAGTAAAGATAAGCGCTGTGGCTAAGATGAAGAGTGATCGACAGTGGGTAAAGGTAAGATGAAAAGCTAAATAGATTTAACGCTGAATCAATAGGGCTTTGCTTACTTTGTATTGTTTGGCTTAAAACAGTAATCTGATAGCCATATTTTTGTTCCGATAGCATGGGGGAAACCAATTCAAGAAATTGAGTTGGTGATAGCAGCGCGTTTATTCCACTATTTTTATTGTGATAATGGGCTACCTCAGTTCTATCGATAATCTCACTCGTTTTGTGTGACTCTTTCTTGTTATGCGCATAGATAAAAAACGTCTGCAGTTCACTTTTCGACTTTTTTAAAGAGATGGTGATGTTATTGTCTGAACTGTTAAGCCGTTCGATAGTGGACGAATACAGACTAATATTACTTTTGCCTTCATTACTTGTACAAAATACATTCCCATCTTGATATAGCCCGACTTCTTTTATCATGGTTGATTGAAAAGTGTGCTCACGTAGCTTAAGCACATCTTGGCGATTACATTGCGTAGATACTTGAGTATTAAGGTAGCGTAGATTTTGAGCGGTACGACCAATATATTGCTCTAGTGTTCCAATGGCCTCTTTGCCTTGGGCTATAGCATGATGCTTCGTTGCATAGAAGTTTAATATGCCAGCCATAATGAACACTCCAGCAAATATCAGCGCTATAGAGGTAAGCACTCGAGAATTCGCTTTGATGAGCTGCCGCATTGAAGGGTAAAGCGCACCTCGTTTTTTACCGTATGTCATTAATCAAACTAGCCATTTATTCTATTTATTGTTCAATCATATGTGCTTACAGATAAAACAGAACATTCAATATTTCGATTTTCCATTTATTACTATAAGTTATTATTTTTAAGACGGGTTACTGCTGCGAATATAAGGCAATTCACGAACATTTTTAAAGTAAGCGTAATCAGGTAAGACGTTAGTATTAGTGGTCACTTTTGATATATCTGATATTTGGACCTCTTCAGAATCACGGTTCTATGATTGATAGATTAATCGGTTATCTGTTAGGTAGATTATAAAAGCGTACATGCTGTATGGCTGTCTATTCCTATATTCATAGAGCTGATCTACTAAGGAGAGCGTGCTTGCAACGCATAATCTATCTTCTCGACGTAAGATTTAAACAAGTTGCGCACTAGACGGCTTTTTAATCGTCAACTAAATTCTAAGGTAGGTAATATTTAATAGAAGATGATGATGAATAGTTTAAGCCTATCGGTCATGCTGGTGATTTTGATTTTTTTTCCCACTTCGAGTTCTTTGGCCCACGGTGAGGGAGATGATCTTGGGCGTTTGGTATTTTTAACTGAGGAATATCCACCGGCAAATTTTATGAAAAACGGTGAGCTAGTCGGGTACTCTGTCGACCTATTGCATGCTGCTGCTAAAGAGGTGGGGGACAACCTTGATAGTGGTCATATGGTCTTGCAGACTTGGTCAGATGCTTATCGTTCGGCACTTACTAGTACGAATTCTGTCGTATTTTCAACAACTCGAACAGAACATCGAGAAGAGCTCTTTCAATGGGTTGGGCCTATTGCTGATGTTAAAGTTGTTGTCATGGCGAGAAACGGCAGCAATATACAAGTTAATAACCCAATCGATATGGCCAAATACAAAATTGGTGTTGTAAAAGATGATATTGGTGAACAGTTACTGCTTGATATCGGTGTGCCTAGAGCTGCAATGTTAGAGGCCAGTGATGTCGTTGTATTAGCCGAACTTTTGACCAAAAAGAGAATCGATTTGATTGCTTATTCTGAAAGAACGGCATACTGGTACGCTTCTCAAGCGGGTATGAATAGTGAATTATTTAAACCAATTTACACCCTAAAAGAAGGCCATACTTACTACGCGTTCAATAAAGACAGTGACCCAATATTGGTAAAAAAATTGCAGCTTGGTATTGATCGTGTTAAAGAAAAAACCAATGAGAATGGCGTTAGTCAATATCAGGCGATATTAGATAAGTACCGTTAACGTTTCCGAGATATACCTTTTCCACTGTCATTTCTGAATGAATCAGCTTATTCACACTGAGTGATAACGACTTACTGCTTGATCGCCGCTCTTTTTACAAAAAACGGGTTGTTGAATTTTTTAGCTTGGCCTAGCTCTGAGGTAACAAGACGGTTCCAAAGCTGTTTGTCAAATTGCCCTTTAGGTAGAGAGGGATAGAGCGTATCCACCTCTTCAAAAGCATAAGACATGAACTCTTTTAACTTAATTTGATTATACTTTTTGGCAACGCGGTTGTGTTTCTGGATCCACTCTTTCTTAAATTCTATGAGTGCAGGCTCTGCTTGTTCTAGTGGAATAGTTGAAAGATAGATACGTTGATAGCCAACTTTACGATCTACCATCGTTCGCATTGCCGTTTGAATATACTTACCGTGATGGGTAATCGAGATATCATCGGCGTGAAACAGCCCTACATGCCAGCCTGTCGGGGAAAGCTTATGATTACGAAATTTAGAATTACGCACTTGCAGTGCCTGATGAAGCACAATATCTGAGGTACCTCTAAAGGTCTGCTGCCATTTACCAATTCGAATTTGGATCGAATGAGGTAGACGAAAAATATTAGTAAATTTGTCTTCAGTCATTGGCTTTATCACACACGTTTTTCGGACTATGAGTTACAAGTATAGGGGTTACGATCATTAGCTCTAGTATTGAAGTTTGAACTTAGTCAAGAGAGTGTCTAGAGCAACCATTATCCATGGGAAAGAACATTCTACATTGATTTAGGACGCTATTACCAACTTTAACAATTACTAATGGATAACTTTTTGTACCAACCTGTATCTCGATTGACGTTCTGAAGGTCGCTTTCGTGGTTTACTCATGCATAAGCGGCTAGCGACATATCGCTAGCCTTAGTTGCGAGTTTAGTGACTAATTCTATGCTCTTTTGTTACTGTGATACCGAGTCGTTTAGCTAATCGAGTCAAATTTGCACGGTCGGTCTCTAGTGCTCGACTGGCTTTCGCCCAGTTAAACTCAGATTCTTCTAACGCCGCTATTATCAATTGTCTCTGATACGCTTCGGTTGCTTGTCGCAAGTTGACACTGATCGCTTCGTTACTGCCTTCCGCCATTGGCTCTACTATTGCCATATCGAGAGTTGAAGTATTATCAAGGATACCGATATCTTCATTAGTAACAGTAATGACTGAGCGGTGGTGATTTCTTGCGCGTGATTTTAAAGCAGCACGATTAATAACGTGCTCTAGTTCTCTTACGTTGCCTGGCCAGCTATAGAGCGTAATATAGCGGAGAGCCTCTGGCCCCATTTTTAGCTGAACAATTCCGAGTTTTCGACGAGCTTGTTCAAGGAAAAATCCAGAAAGAAGCGCGATATCCCCTTCACGTTGTCGCAGTGGCGGTACCAAAATAGGGTAAACCGTTAAACGGTGATATAAGTCTGCTCGAAAACGGCCTTGGGCCACTTCTTCTTTTAAGTCTCTATTGGTAGCTGCCAGCACTCTAACATTGATATTTTGTACGTTATCTTGCCCCACAGGCTGAATTTCGTTGTTTTGAAGCGCACGTAGTATCTTACTTTGGGCTGCCAAAGGAAGCTCACCAATCTCATCAAGAAACAGGGTTCCACCATCAGCGAGGGAAAACTTACCTGAACGATTTTTGTCTGCACCGGTAAAGGCCCCCTTTACATGGCCAAACAGTTCGCTTTCGACAAGATTTTCTGGGATAGCAGCGCAGTTTACATAGACAAGTGGCTGCTTTCTACGATTAGACTGATGGTGCAGAGTTCGAGCGACCAGTTCTTTACCCACCCCGGTTTCACCATGAATAAGTATATTAAAGTCAGAAGGGGCAACGACTTCAATGTCACTCTTTAGCGTGAGCATCGCTTGACTTGAACCGATGATCTCTCCACCATCTCGCTCCCATGCTTCTTCGTTGAGTTCTTGTAAGCGTTGTTGGCTTTGCTTCGCTTGACGTTCTAATTGAGAGAACGTCATGGCCATTTTTAATGTGGACGCGGCAATCGCTGAGAGAACTTCCAAACTGCGATCGGGAATATTTTGAAAGAGTTCAGGCTCTAAACTATCCAATGCCAAAATGCCTAACAAGGTGTCGCCAAAGAGCAGTGGCAGCCCCATACAAGAGTGCATTGGAAGATCACCATCATGATCGAGCAACAAGCCATCAAATGGGTCAGGCAGTGGGCTAGAGGCGTCAAACCTTACAGGGGCCTTTGAGAGACAAATCTGTTCAAATCTCGGGTGTTCGTGAACAATGAATCGACGACCTAACGTATCCCTAGTCAAGCCTTGTATTGCAAGTGGCGTGAGTGTATCGCCTTGAATTGAAAGTAGTGCCACACTATCACACTGAATGGTTTTTCGAATGGCGTCGAGTAGTTTGTTGAAGCGATCTTCATCATTGAGGCCGCTTGCTAGACCAATGGTCATTTCTACGAGCGTTGAAGCTGAAATATCTTGCATGGTGAGGTCTTAGCTAGGTGATGTTATTCAATATGATAGAGTCTAATTGACTTGGAGTAAAGTGTGTCATTTAGACGTGGTCATTAGATAGGCTCGTAATAAACCATTGATAATATGCTACTTTATTTGTTGGCATTATTCCTGCGTAACAGCTGTAACCAAAGAGCAAGTATAAACTTGCCGATAACGTTAAAGTCAATTTTCACACTACCCCCTATGGGAGATCATTTAATGCTCAATGAACAACATATTAATATTGTAAAAAGTACTATTCCCCTTTTAGAACAAGCAGGCCCAGCTTTAACCGAGCACTTTTATGCGCGTATGTTTCGTATTAACCCGGAAGTTAAAGATATTTTTAACATGACTAACCAACATACAGGTCGTCAAGGTGTTGCTTTGTTTGAAGCGATTGCAGCGTACGCAAAGAATATAGAAAATCTAGCTGCACTCACATCCGCTGTAGAGCGTATTGCGCAAAAACATACCAGTTTTAATATTCAGCCAGAGCATTATCAAATCGTTGGGACTCATTTGATTGAGACATTAAGAGAGTTAGCCGCAGATGCGTTCACAACGGAAGTGGAAGAGGCTTGGACGGCAGCTTACCTTTTCCTAGCACAGGTATTTATTGACCGCGAAGGAGAACTTTACTTACAAAGAAAGCTTGCTGTTGGTGGCTGGGAAAACGCGCGTGAGTTTGTGGTAACAGACAAGCAGGCCGAATCTTCTTTGGTGACTAGCTTTACGTTTACTCCCGTTGATGGAGCGGAGGTGCTTGATTATCAGCCAGGGCAATACATTGGAATAGAAGTTAAGCCAGAAGGTGGACAGTACAACGAAATCAGACAGTATTCGTTATCTCAAAAGTCGAACGGTAAGAATTACCGAATATCCGTGAAGCGAGAGGGATTTGGTAGTGATTATCAAGGTTTAGTTTCTAATCATCTACATGATGCTATCGAGGTTGGAGATCGTGTGAGCCTGTATGCGCCGGCTGGTGATTTCTTCTACACAGAAAAGCAAAAGCCTGTGGTTCTGATTTCAGCGGGGGTTGGGATTACACCTGTTCAAGCTATGCTTCAAACATTGCATGATTCAGGTAAAGAGAACGTGAGTTACCTTCATGCATGTAATAACCGCGAACAGCACTCGTTTATTGATGAAACCAGTACGCTTATCTCAATCAATAACTGGCAACAAAAAGTCTGGTATATGGAAGGTGACGCTGAGTTTTCTGGGGCGATGAACTTAACTGCTGTGGCTTCAACTCTTCCATTGGGGGACGGTGACTTTTACTTATGTGGCCCAGTAGTATTTATGGAGAGCATAGTAAAACAGCTCGAAGCATTGAATGTATCGCGAGATCGAATCCATTATGAGGTGTTTGGCCCTCACGCGAATCTTTAAGTTTTAAGCTTATAGTTAACGAGTTTGTATATGTAAAAAGAGGGGCTTTTGCTCCTCTTTTTTATGGTCCGAATCGAGTCTATTTAGTGAGAAAATAGTCGTTTAATCTTGTCCCATAATGAGGAATTTTCAGACGTTGAAGATTGAGGTTTTCCAGCGTAAAAGCTTTTGAGGAATTCTGATCTGAGCTGCTGTGTGTCTTTGGTTGATAGCTTAGTTAAAAGGTTGGCAGTTTGTTGTGCATGGTCGTTCGCTAAACTAAAATCCATAGATAGATGGCCTTGAATATACATCCATGCGTGAGTAATAAGAACAAGTTCGTCGATATGGCTGGTCTTAAATTTATTGACATGCTCACCGCCAACGCTTTCGCCTATGGCCTTTTTCATCTGAGTTATTGATTCAATATGAGACGCAAAGCTTGCCATTAATTCAATATGGCTTTTGGTCAATAGCCCCAGAAGGTGTAATGAAACCTCGGTCTCGGGTTTGTTCTCCAACACTCGGGTGAAAAGTGGTTGTTGACTAGCTTGCCATTCAGCCCAAAGTATTTGCTTGGCGATAACTTGGGGCAGCTGTGCCAAACCCACATCGTTACAAACTTGTTCTAACGTACTCATTTCGATTGGAGCTCTTCAAACTTAATTTCTTGGGAACCTTTGCTGCTATCAACAAATATCGAGTTGCCGGTAATCATTACTGATAGTTCCATGCCACGTTCGATTAACTTAGTTAATCCTTCTACGCCTTCAGCATTGAAACGAGTGACATCTACATCGTGCATCCCGATTTTCCCCTGATTTTGACTCCACCACACGTTTGATTTGGTGTTGAAGCTGTATACCTTCACCTTCTTGGCAAGACGGGAGGATTTTTTGATACGCTCTGGGTCTGGTTCACCAACATCGATCCATAGCTCTATTTGGTCATCGAGTGTTTTTTGCCAGATGTCGGGCTCTTCTATTGTAGAAAGCCCTTTGGTCATTTGAAGTGACTCATGAGCGTTAAGGCAAAAAGCCAATATGCGGGCCATCATTCGCTGATCATTTTCTGAAGGATGTTGAGCAACGGTAAGGCTTAAAGAGTCGTAATGGTCACGATTCATATCCGTCAATGAGATACGGAATTTGTAGATAGTTGGTTTTAATGCCATGGGTAATACAAAATCTCAGACAAAAAAATAGCCAGCACTAGGCTGGCTATTTTTAGAAAAAAGGTACTAAATTAAAGTACTTTGATGTTTTCAGCTTGTGGGCCTTTTTGACCTGTAGTAACTACAAACTCAACTTTTTGACCTTCAACTAGAGTTTTGAAACCGTCGCCAGTGATCGCTGAGAAGTGTGCGAATACGTCTGGACCGTTTTCTTGTTGAATGAAGCCGAAGCCTTTAGTTTCGTTGAACCATTTTACTGTACCAGTAACTGTATTAGACATGTTATGTATCCTAACTTAAAAATATTGTGCCGAAATTGGCGCGGATAGCGTGGAAAAGTAGACTGCTATTGCGTACCACACGGAAGTTACAAGTAATCCAACGAGACGCATATTTAGACAAAGAACTGCTTTCTAGCTGTTGGTGATTCTAGCCCAATCTAGAGCTAAGTCAACGTTTACTCGAGTGAATGCACATAACTTTTTTATATTTTCTGCCGTTTTATGCGCAGGGTGTCATTTTTGAGGCTAGGTTATTGAGATTAATGTAATTGGCACGGTGAAAATGTGCGAATAATGATTGATGTTGATTGATTATTGAACGATAATTTGCGTCGTTTAAGTGAAAAGAGGTTAGACCAATGAAAGGTAAAGCGCACGTTAGTCGCACTTTCTCCTACGAACCTCCCCAGCATGACGTTGGGCGTGGTGAGATTCAGGACAATGCACTAAAAGCAGTGGTAACGAGTAAGTTGTATAGAACAAGAGTGGTAAGAGCTAAAAAAGGTAAGGGCAGCTTTAGGCGAAACGATAAATACAAGGGCAAAGAGCCCTATTCAAAAGCAGCGTAAACGTTGAATTTGAATAGGGCTTTTTGTTAACTAGAAAAATAAGGACGGCTGGCTTTATTTAACGTTCTATCTTTGGTGAGTAGATCGAGTATGCCGTTATCTGCCCAGCCACAATCGCTGCAAACATAAACAGAGCAGACAGGCCGATGCTTGGAATAGGCAGAATAGACTGTTCAAATACCGATTGGCTTGCACTAATTAAAACCCTGCTTCCGGGTACCAAAATAATGATGCCTTGAAGAATATAAATAGCGCCTGTTAACTCCATTTTTTTGGCTACCCAGGTGCCATATAGCGTGATCAACATGGTGGTGACCCATGTTCCTACTACCCAGCCACTGTCGAAGCCAAGATAGAACGGCCCCCACATACCGAGTACCGCGACAGGCAACCCAAGCATAATGTCTCTTGCTCTCGCATTAAAAATGATACCAATGGAAATAGAGAGAATAAACACGCCCATAATGTGCATCCATGTCGGTACATCATTGAGGTAACTCATCGTCTCACTTGGCCCCCAAATCGCTTCGCCAATATTTAACCCCATAACAATGCCAACAAATAGCTTAATAAGAGTTAATGCACTTTGGCCTAATAAGCTAGTACCAGAAACAAGGTCATTAAAAGCAAGACATTCCAAAGCATTGGCAATAGAAAGACCGGGAACAAACAGAATAATGGCGGCAATACAGAGCGCCCAAACAGGAATAGGCAACCCAGTGCTGGCGATAGCGGCAACTAAAATGCCGGTAATCAAAGCCGAGATAAACTCAACAGCAATACTACGACGCCCCTTACAAATTAACTGACAAACCCAGACCATAAAGCCAAGAAAAACCGAGAATGCTATGGCTTCTATCGTACTGCCTACGAGCATTAAGTAGGCAGGTGGAATGCCCATGTTGGCCAATGCTACCACCCACTTTGGATAGCCTGTTGGTTCAGGTACAGGTTCACTGCTTGGCTGGTTGATTCGAATAATGGTGTTTGCCAATAAGCTGAGGTTAATGGAAGCGGGTTTTAGCCGCTTCATTACAACGGCATTATTATCGTCAGGGAATTGGTAATTAATGGTTGTTGGAAGAGCTTGGATCATCACGTCGACATTATGTTTTCGTGCATAATGTTGAGTGTATTTTTCGACTTTATAAGGAGCACAACCACTTCTGTGTAGTGTGTCACCAATTTCTACGATTTTTTTGATTCGGTATTCAGAAGGCATAGCGTTGAGATCAACAAGCGTAAGATTCGCATAAGGTACCAAAGCCCCTCATTTTTGACGAGAAATATCATCCTAGTTTGTCATATTTCTAGCATTTATTTTTAAGTGATTGTTCGGATTTAAGGTACATTTTCCTTGTCAACGTGTTTGGTCTTCATATTCGTATTAGTGTTTCAAAGTATGTTGATTTTATACCTGTGTAACTCTTTGTTACAAATTCTTACGGTTTAATTTTAATTGTTACTTTTATGTGTATTTTGTCGTCAGCCTGGTTGAGGGCTCTGTTATATCGAGGTGTATTCGATTGCATTTTGTAAACGTTATGTTAACTCATATTGTTGTGGTAAATGTGACCAGTAATTGTTGTTTTATTGCTCTTGCAATTGCCTTTAAAAGAGTGAAAATAGGCGCAAAATGAGTTTTCAAAAATGAAAGGAAGCAATTCGTAGGTCATCAACGAGGCGTTAATTATGAAATTATTTGTTATTGCAATCATCTCTATTCTAGCTGGTGTGGCATCGGCTGAGCACTTTCACTCTTTCATACTAGGCTTAAGTATTTCTACTTTAGCGGTTGGCGGTTGTTACTGGTTTGCATTTCGTACCACTCGTTTCCCTGAGTTGGTCCTATTGCTACTTTTCTTAGGCATGTTCGCTAAGCTAATTATTACGGTTACTGGCATAGCATTGAGTGTTTCTGCTGACTTAATTACTTCGCCATTCATTTTTGCCATGTCTTACTTATTCTTCTCTATGGTTGCCACTTACATGTGGTTTAGCTACCGCCAGAAGAAAACGCCTCATTGGACATCATTGAATTCTCGTTTCGCGAACCAAATGTAACGATTAGACAAAATGAGTTAAACATTTTCTAGAATGACCGATAGCTTGCTATCGGTCATTTTGCTTTAATAGTGGCAAGGTTTGATTAATTGGGTGTTCTTTACTCTCATTTCGTGGGTTAATTCATCACAATGTAACCAATATCAAATTATCGTAAGGATTGGTAAAGCCCTAATTTATCTGTTCTACTTTTATATATACTCCAACAATACCTATTTCATTTGGCTAAGTTATGATTAATATGGATTTTCGATTCGCCGGCGTTCTTCTTTCTACTGCTCTTGTTTCTCCTTTTACAGTAGCGGCACCTACTATCGTGCCTGATGCGCCAGTATTGGGTGCGAATGGTTATGTTTTAATGGATTACCACACAGGTAAAGTTCTTGTTGAAAAGAATGCTCATACAAAACTAAACCCTGCCAGTTTAACTAAGTTAATGACTGCTTATGTTGCTGGCCAAGAGATTCAAGCTGGTAATATTGGTAAGCACGACAAAGTTGTGATCAGTAAGAATGCTTGGGCTAAAAAATTCCCAGACTCATCTAAAATGTTCATCGAGGTGGGCAAAAGTGTAGACATGATGGATCTGTACCGAGGTTTAATTGTTCAATCTGGAAATGATGCCAGTGTGGCGATTGCCGAGCACGTAGCAGGGTCACAAGATTCATTCGTTGCATTAATGAATTCATGGGCTCAGCGATTGGAACTGAACAATACTGGGTTTACCAATCCACATGGCTTAGATAGCGATGGGCTTTATTCTACCCCTTATGACATTGCGACGTTAGGCCGTGCCATTATTCGTGATCTTCCAGAAATTTACCCGTTGTACAGTGAACGCTCATTTAAATATAACGGTATTACTCAATATAACCGTAATGGCTTGCTTCGTGATAGAAGCATGAATGTTGATGGTATGAAAACTGGCTACACAAGTGGTGCTGGCTACAGTTTAGCGAGCTCAGCGACAAACGGTAACATGCGCTTAATTTCTGTGGTTATGGGCTCCAATAGTACGAAAAGTCGTGAAGCAGAAAGTAAACAGCTCTTGAGCTATGGTTTCCGCTTCTTCGATACGATTTCTCCAAACTCAGCAGGTGAAGAACTGGCAACACCGCGTGTTTGGATGGGGGAAGAGAACAGTGTCGCTGTCGGTCTTGAAAAAGATATCTTTATTACGCTAACGAAAGGCGAAATTAATAAGCTGAACGCAAGCGTCGAACTTGATGGCGAGCTAACTGCACCAATCCGTAAAGGTGACGTATTAGGAAGTGTTTCTTACCAGGTTGAAGGGCAAGAAGTCGCTCAGTCTCCACTTGTTGCTTTAAATGATGTTAATGAAGGAAGCTTCTTCAAAAAAGCGATCGACTGGTTTAAGCGTTTGCTCGCGAGCTTTTTTTAAAACGAGTCAGTTAAGACTAACGACTTAAACACATCAATTTAAATCAAAGGCCACTTCAAAGTGGCCTTTGTTGTTTTTGATTGCCAAACTTTTCACGAGAATCTCGCGTTTATATAGAAAAGTAAATACGCTGCAAAACATTGGTCAAAACCTGACGGATGGCTGACATAGTATCAATGGATTAACGCAAAATTTATCCATATTTATAATACTAGAGAAATGACAGTGCAGTTTACTCAACAAGACAGAGATGCCTTATACACCACCTGGATGTCCCAAAAAGCCAAGATGAGATTGACTCAGATGGAGATGGCCAAAAAAATGGGCCTAACTCAATCTGAATTCTCGGAGATACTCAGAGGCAGTACACCAATTACTATGGAGTTTATTCACCAGTTTTGTAATAACCTTCATGTCGATGCTTACCATATTGTCCCATCTCTAAAACACACGAATAAGTCAGCTCAACAGCTTGTTACGTTAAAGAGCACGATGTCAGTTGATGGAGAGATCCAGCGCGTGTACGCACAAGGTAACCAGGTTATTGTTGAGTATGTTCATACCGTAATGTGATTTCTTAAGCTTGCTTTATTCTTATGCTCAATGAATTCTCTTTTTTAGCTTGCTTTTTTGGTATATCATTCTGTTAATTTCTTACGGAGTGATACCCCCTCATGAGCAATTGTTTTTTAAAGCCATTAATCTTAGTAGTATTTGGACTAGCACTGATTGGCTGTAGCTCAGCACCGCACATTCATGCCACTAAATTTACATCTTACGATGACTTTTCCGCAGGGCCTGAAGGTGGTGTGGATCTCGTATGGGCGCGAATTGGATTGCGTAGCCCTGAACGATTAACGTCGACGCTAGATGAGTATGATTCTGTTGTTATTGACCAAGTGTTTGTTGTGGCTGAAGAGGGCTCGATAGATGAAGAGCAGATTGAAGAGCTAACGAGTTACTTAGTTGAACGACTAAAGCAGAAGATAACGCCTTATAAAGCGATTGTTGATGAGCCTAACGAAAATACCTTACGTTTAAGTGTTGCGCTGAGTAATGTAGAGACACCCAACCCAATATTAGCGGTAACAAGCAGTGTTCTTCCTTACGGGTTAGCTATCTCTACGATTTCGAAAATCACGACGGGCGAACATACCAATGTGGGTAGTGCCACCATAGAATTATTGGTCAGTGACGCACAAACAGGTAAACCACTTTTTGCGGCCATCGATCGTGAAGCCGGTAACAAAGATTTTTCTACCATGATTGACGCGTTAGATGATGCAAAAGATGCAATTAACTTTTGGGTCGACCGCTTAGGTGTTACTCTTCAAGGCCCTAACTACCCTGAAAAATAGAGATTAAGGCATTGAGATGCTAGAAAAAGAGAACTTAATTAAACTAGCAAGAATGCCGATGCCGTTTGGCAAGTACGCGGGTAGGGCATTGATTGATCTTCCTGAAGAGTATCTACTTTGGTTCGATAAAAAGGGCTTCCCCTCTGGTGAGTTAGGCGACTTGCTCAAGTTATGCCTAGCACTAAAAATCGAAGGTTTAGACAATGTGGTGAAACCCCTGAAGCGTATGTAATCTGCTGCAGAAATCCCCTATTTTAACTAAAAGAATCACTATGAATATTGATATCAATGCACTGAAACACCACCAGCTAGTTGAAGATGGTCAATTAGAGGGGTGTTACATTCACCAACCTGCCGAGGGTAGCCAACAAGATGACAAAGCTGTTTTGGCAGAGCGCCAAGCACTAGAAAAGTTAGGGTACAAGGTAATACAAGTTAAAGCTAAAGGCGGAACAACGACGTTTACTGAGGCGATGCAAGAGCTTGCTAAGAAGACGGGTTATCAGCCGAGATAACCAATCTACGTAATTATCGATTGCAATCAAAGCATCCTTTTCGCTCCCACAAGACTCTTATCATTGATACTGAGTGGCTATGGGGGATCTTGGATAGAAGTATTATGCAGAATGGTTTTGTGTTGCTTTGGCCAATAGTATGACTGAGCTTAGTCTTCGTTCGTTTTACTTCGAATGCAAGGGGTTCCAGGATGAAATTTACTCCAGTGCTCATTTGAACTATCGGAAGTCTCGGCGGAAATAGTAGTAAGGTATTCAGCATGGTTCTTTTTAATTTCGCGTCGACGTTTTTTGACGCAATGAATATAGTTGATCATTATCTTTATGATATTTAGTGCTACGTATATCGTGATACATATTGATAAGGCCCACAAAATCAGTGTCGTACCGTCAATTTCAATTAAATAGTTACTCATGAGGATATAGCTTCCTATTATTCTGTATCAGCGTAACTAGGTGTACAGCAATTTAACAAATGTAGCAAACCTTTACATTGTTATTTAGTTGTAGGGGATGTATAGGTCAACTAACTTAGGGGCAGAATCGATTGGTGATCACATCAGTACATCGCTCATCTCTAAAATAATTT
>NZ_JAJHVV010000006.1 GCF_023145695.1 Vibrio amylolyticus | reverse complement strand
GGAAGAATGCCGATCTCCTTTATAAACATCATTTACTATGTTTTCCAGCTTGGTATCATCTACTTCCGGACGCTTAAAACTACCAGCGTACTCTCCAGACTCCTGATAGCCATATTGACTCCTGCTATCTATAGTACGATCCGAAACAGAGCTAGAGTCACACTCGGGGTCACACACTCGGGGTCAGGTCTTGCTTTTTGCTATTACCCAATTAATTGGTTCTGTTACCTAACCTCCTTCGCCCCTAAACAAAAAGTGGCCCAGCCAAAAAGCTAGGCCACTCTCTTTAATAAGGCAAAAGGCAAGACCTGACCCCGTTACTTACTTGTTAAAGCCAGTGGGATAAAAGGGGCCGATGCGTCTAACCTTTATATGCACCACGACCGATTAGGCAGTGCGATTCAGGTATTGGATGAGACTGGTACTCAAGCGATGCGTTTGGGTTACAGCCCATTTGGTCAGGTATATCGTAAGCACAGCGATAAAACGCAGTGGAAAATCAACGCAGGGGTGAATGCCAATAAGCAGCTTGGGCAGTTGATGCCTTACCAGTACACGGGTGGTTACACCGACGGCAATACGGGGTTAGTGCACTTAGACGCGCGTTGGTACAATCCATACATCAGCCGCTTTGTGCAGCCCGATTATTGGAACTTCAAAAACACCTATCTGCCGACAGAGATTCAGCATGAGTTGATGCGGTTTACGGGGCTAAATGCTAACCAACTGCTACGCGACCCAAGCCAACAGCTGGCGCATGGTTATGTAAGTGGTAATCCGTTGAGTTGGGTCGACTTGCTCGGATTATCCGAATTTTATGGATTTAGTATCCACGATGACTATGATTATGGGACAGGCCCAAAGTATGATGCTATGCAACTAACACTTACGCCTGATAGGCAAATCGAGTTGCGAGGTATCTACAGATCAATAGGCAGTGACTTTACAACGGCTGGACTTTTGGCATCTATTCACCCGTATACACTACCTGCCTCTGCACCATTGTTGGCAGTTGGTCAAACCGCAGAGGCATTAGGTTCTCTACTTGGTGATAACAAAGCTAAAGATATTGCTATAGAGCTAGCAAAAGCCAAAATACCTGATGGAATAATAGACCCTATATCTACAATAGCTAAAGGTACTAATGCAATCTCGAAAGAAAATACGTGGTTTGATAGTCTAAAAGAATGGGCTAAGGATTCCATCGGTAGTTTGTTTGATGACGATTGTTAACTATAGGAAGGTAGTAAAATTTGTTTAAGTCATTTACTAAAATTCACTTGGAAAAAAAACTTGCATTATTTGCTAGGATTGTCCTGTTCATGATTTCTTTTTCAAGTTTGGAAACTGTCTATACAACACTTGAGACAGGTGTTACTCAGGATCGATTTAGATACGAACGAGGAAGCCATGTGTTTGATTCTTATGTTCGCAAGCATTCTGCTATATTGATAGTTTCGTTGTATTTTGCGACCTTTGGAGTTCGAGCAAGAGAAGGCACCAATAAACAATAACTACAGAATGTTTCAATCCATTGCTTGCTGGTCATTTAGAACATTAATGGTGGGGCAGAAATTTTCTTTGATTTTCATTGCTTAAATTGGTCTAGCTTTTTGGCTAGACCATTTTTTATGGGACACCCAAGCGATGCAATTAGGTTACAGCCCATTTGGTCAGGTGATCGTTGGCACAACGACAAAACGGTCTGGAAGATAAACGCAGGGGTGAACGCCAATAAGCAGCTTGGACATCTCATGCATAACTAACCTACGGGTATTCCCACCTATATTTACACTCTTACAGTTTGGTATATCAGTTTAATAAAAATATCTTGCACAAAAATATGAGTGAATAAATATGCACTCACGATTTGTGAGTGATTAAGGGTAGAATTTTGAACAAAGGTATTGTTCGTGCGTTGGCGATAAATTACTTTGGGGCAGTTTCATTGTTTAGCCCTCTGTGATGCAAACTTCTGAACCTGAAGCGGTCAGGTTGTTTGTTCCTGTGTATGAGTAGCTCACGACGATGCTGTGAACGTTATCAGCTCTGCTTACCATCTGGTTCATTGCCGAGTTGTTTCTAATCTTATTGCAAGCCATTTGCAAGGCGTTGCTAACATAGAGCTTCATGTCTGCCGCTTGAGGGTCTATTGAGTAATTAACCGAAACGTCAGTCTTGAAGTTTAGCGTGTAGCCTGACAAGTAAGCCGATGAGCCTGTGATTGTCCCGCCGTTCTGGGTGAGTCCGATCGATGTCTTCGCTTTTGAGTCTAAGTGAGCAACGTGCTCAGGTGTTACCGTCTCTGCCGAAGCTGCGAACGATGCCGTGATTAGTGCTGCTAGTAGTAGTTTTTTCATTAAAATCTAATCTCATTTGATGGATTAAAGAACTGTCCCAATTGATACAGCACGATCTCAAAATCAACTTGGCCAATCTGAAGAGTGACATCGATAACTATCAGCAGCTTGTGCGTTGTGCGTAGGTTCTTCATTATTTAGCCACCTTTGCTTCAAGTGGGCTTACTGAGCCGCTGACAATGAAGTCAACCACGATAAATAGAACATTAAACGCCACACCACCGAGACCACCACCGAGACCACCACCAATAGCGCCGCCGATGCCTTCTGTCCCAAGGTTGTACCAGAATGTAAAGCCGCCACACAGGACAGCGACAGCGTGAACCACAAGAAGCAAGCGACGGTAAGTGGAAAGAGTTTTAAAGTTCATGATGTAGCCCTTAATGAGTTAAACGGTCAAGCCCGTTTTCATTTGGTCACTTGATTCCCTGAAGGCTCAATCAGGTAACCAAACTAATCTGGAATTTGTTATTTAGACATAGCTAACACTACTTATCATGGCTTCGGGAATATCATTTTTGAGCCTCAGAATCTGTTAATCGGTCAGCCCGTTTAAATTAGTGTGCTCGTTATTTTATAAGCACCGTGAGGCGAGATGGGAACTGAATTTGAGCTAGTTAATGTACTAAGGGGGATACACTTTCGTATGACATATACTTGGGGAAAGTAAAACATTAGTAATGTATCAAACCAATGTCTGTAACTCGGAACGGGGGCATTTCTAAGTTGTGTTTATGCTGATGTCGCTATTTCTAAAACCATTGCGACTGTTTCATCAACCGACAATAGCGAGTTGTCAATATGGGTACCAAACCCTGAATAGGCAATGCCACCTTCTACAAGTTCACTAATCCTAGAAATTTCCCAATCAGACAATACCCTATTGCCACGATTACTCTGTAAAACATCAATACATGGAGTGAGTGATATTGGAACTATTTTTTCTACATTCTCACTTAATAGTTCCTTTATAAACTGAAAATTGAATTCATCTAATGGGTATGCGATTAGTGAATTTATACCTTGAGCCTCAAAGTTACTCGCTAGTGCAGCTGCATTGGTCAAACTTAACTGAATTGAATCTTGAAGATCCATCCATCGTACGCAGTCTCTAAGAGAATCACCTTCAATAAATGCAAATTTCTGTTGAGTACAAAAAGCATTACCGATGGTCGATTTTCCTGAATTGATGGATCCATTTAAAAGAATAACCACTCACACTACTCCTAATTATCACGACTTTAAGTTCGACGCAGATTGATGTTACCAGCCTTTGTACACAGTAGAGTCATGAGACAAAGTAAGTCAAAAGATACTCTGGTAAAGTGAGCTGTAGATCGGGCGCAACACTATAGGGGCAGTAAGGTGCTTATCACAGCCTTTGAGAACCGCTCAATACACAGCAAAACCGTGGCCAACAACTATACTATTAGTATCGTTTTGGCTATCAGGTAAGCATGGGGAAAAGTCAGCTTTTTGAACATGGTCGGCATAACCCATTCTATAGTCGAATCGGTCGCCGTATCATTGTCATAATCATTGCTCTAAGTGGTTTGATTACATTGTTAACAACCCTGATGCAGATCTATTGGGATTACCACGAGGAGTTCAATACTGTCGACCAACGGCACTATGAAATACGGCGTGTCCACGCCCCTTTGCTCGCCTCATCGCTATGGGACTTTGATATCGTTGTTCTAAAAGAGCGAATGGATGGCTTGGTCGATCTTCCTAGAATAGATTATCTACGGATCGACTCCGAAGATTAATCCTTTGATGCTGGAGTCCCAGTTCGTGGCGATTCTATTTCCAACACCTACCCGCTAGAATATGCCAATCAGGACTTAGCCGAAACGGAAGTGATCGGCCAAATCTATATTGAATCTGACACTCAATTAATTTATGACACACTGCTCAGACAATTCATAGTCACTTTGACCCTGAATGCAGCTAAGACCTTACTGGTATGTTACCTCATTCTCATGGTGTTCCATGAAAGCATAAATCGACGGATTTTCTCAATCGCCAACTACCTAAGAGACTACAGCCCAAAACAACCGTCTAATCCTCTTATACTGGTCCATAAAGCGTGGATCATGGAGAAATATGACGAGCTGAATTTGCTCGCCGATGAAGCCAACAAGATAACTAGAGACGTCACGCAGCTGTACACAAACATAAAATTTGAACAGGAGCGCCTGAGCGATTTTACCCATGTCTCCTCCGACTGGTTATGGGAAACGGATGCAAACGGGCGATTAACATACTGCTCTGAATCCATGTTACAAGCACTGAACATCAACGAGTTTGACAAACCACTCATTTTTGATGTGCCACAATTTAAAACCCTGTTTTCATTACATGAAGCAATTCGTTCGACAACCGATTTTACGAAGTGTGAAGAGTCAATCATCATTAACGGACTCACTTATTATGTACTTTTTCATGCGTTAGCAAAGTTTCGCCACGGCGACTTTATTGGTTATCGTGGAACAAGCATTAACATTACGCCGCTCAAATCCACTCTATTTGAATTGGAACAACTTAACGTGACGCTGGAAAAGACGGTTGCAGTTAGGACATTGCATCTAAAACAAAGTATGGAAAAGCTGCAAGCCACTCAGACACAATTGATCGAGTCTGAAAAATTGGCCGCTCTTGGGGCGTTAGTCGCGGGAGTAGCTCACGAAGTGAACACACCATTAGGCATAGCCATAACCACGGCCTCTTATGTACAGGATCTCACCGCCGAGCTAAATGCTGCCTTTTCCAATAAAACACTCAATAGCGCTGATTTTAAAGCGCTCGTTAACCAACTGGAGGACGGCAACACCCTATTAGACAAAAACCTCAATCGAGCGGCGAAATTGGTCAATGATTTTAAACAAACATCCGTTGACCAAGTGTCCGAGGCTTGCACCCCCTTTTATGTAAAACAAGTTCTCGACGCATTGATGACCACCTTGAGTTCTGAAACCAAGCAAGTCCCTGTCACACCAATCATAGATGGAGATGACAGTATCATGATGGACAGCCTACCGGGTGTGATCACGCAAATTGTATCCAACTTAGTGATGAACAGTATTCATCATGCCTTCGAAGATAACGATGACCCAAAAATCTCAATTCATTTCTTTCAAAACGAAAATAATATTGTTCTCGAGTATCGAGATAATGGTTCGGGCGTTCATCACTCATTACATAAAAAAATATTCGAACCTTTTTTCACTAGCCGGCGTGGTAAGGGTGGCAGTGGTCTGGGACTAAATTTGGTGTTTAATTTAGTAAAGCAAAAACTGTGCGGGCAACTGCATTTTGAATCACAGCCAGATCAAGGGATCACATTAACGATGATCATACCGAAAAATCACCAAATGAAGGTAGAATAAACGTACGAGCTAATAAGCATAGACCTTTATGCCAACACTTAGCCAGCCCAAATACAGGTTAGCTTTGGTATTAATATCACATTTCCACACCCTATACCCTATACCTTATACCTTATAAATATCACCCTTGTGTAAGCCACGCTCCAAGCTTGTCATTCAAAAGCGGTTACCCTTCCCTCTACTATACTTTAGGGTATACAGCAGACGACAAGCCGTAGAAATTATGAAAATATTTTTGCTCGTATTACTCACCCTTTTTTGCTTTCCTGCTGTCGCGGGAAAGATATTACTCATTGAAAGTTATCACTCAGAGTTTCCTTGGGATAAAGAATACATCCAAGGAATAAAAAGTCGCGTCAATGTCGACCATGAATTGGTGACTTTTCAAATGGACACAAAGCGTATCCCCCAAAGCCAATATGCCGACAAGGCGGATAAAGCCTGGGAGTATTACCAAAATCATAAGCCAGATATCGTGCTCCTTGGGGATGATAATGCCCTGAAATACATGTTACCAAAACTCTATAACGAGCCCATTAGTATTGTTTTCTTAGGAATAAATTCGAACCCTAGAGAACTTCTTGCTGAGTATAGGGGACAAGCGGAAATCACCGGTATATTGGAGCGACCTTTATTGCTCAAGAACATAAAAAGCATTTCCCAGTTGATGCAAATGGACCAAGGCAAAGTGTTAGTGCTTTTTGATTCTGGTACTACGTCCCACATAGCCAACACCTTTATTTCTACCCAGTTTGAGGGCGCCCTTCGGCAGTTAAAGGTGGAGATCACGACCTACAATGTTGAAACCATTAGTGAGTGGAAAAGCTTAGTGACTGACGCCAAAAAAGATGGGTACCAGGCCATTGTTATAGGGTTGTACCACACGCTGGTAGATGAACAACTCAATAATGTCGACGCCAACAATGTGTTGTCTTGGACAAACCAGCATAGTCCTATTCCCATTTTTGGTTTCTGGGATTTTTCTGTAGGTCAAGGCAAAACTATCGGTGGCATCGTATTATTTGGGGAAAGCCAAGGGTCTGCTGCCGGGGCAATTGCTGAGCAGATACTCCAAGGTAAATCAGCCTCTAAAATCCCAATTAAAACGGGTGAAAAAGGAAAAGCCATGTATAGTCGACAAGAAGCAGCGCGTTGGAACTTAACCCCCCCTTCTAGTTGGTCTGCAATAGATTGAGTGTGAAGTGCACGAGATTTAAATGTGGGCAGTCACGATCACTCGCCGATCTGCCCACGGGAAATGGTGCCCATTTCAGCGTCTCGCGGAATCAAAAGAAGCGTGAATATTGAATGATCCAGATCTGAAACAAAGTCACCATTTTGTACGCCCCAATAAAATAATATTAGATAATTTAGTAATTATTTACTTCTAGTTTCATATCATAGGTGCATACTCGATAAGGTTAGTAACGTGAGTTGTCACAGGAAAGTACATACTTCCTTTACGCATCACCTGTACTCTTTCTGTATCGCGTTGGTAATAAGTCTGAATTGGTATTTTGTTTATTTTTTGTTCACCTTGGCTACAGTGACTGTACAGTCGGTCTGTAGCCATTTTTTTCAGCGCTAGCATGTTTTTTATATATCAAGCGTTAAACATGTAGTGATTGAGGCTAATTGGCCATCATTTGATCAGCAATTTACCAAGTTTGGATTTGTTAAGGTTATCTGACTTTCAAAGATTCGAAATTCGTAGTTCTCTTAAGTATCCTCTCTCATTAATCTTAACCCTCCTCAACAAATAGCTTTTTACATAATGTTATTGCGTGCTGATTTATTTTTGTCCAGTTACGAGCAGAACCGTTCAACAGCCAGACATAACTATAAGTTTCTTAAACTCAGTAGCGCGACCCGTTGCTGAGTAATCGCGCTAAAACACAAAGGGGTAAAAAATAAAGCAGTTATTCTTCTAGATTAAGATTTAGTGGGTTATTTAGAGCATTGCAAAACCTCTAACATAGAAACCACTTTCACCCATCACTACAAGTAACTGTTCGAGCTCAGTTTGAACATAAGCGTTAACTTATTCAAACTTAACCGTCTTAAAAACCTTGGTATCAATATTCTGCCCTCCTCACTTTCTATTCGACTTCTCGTGATTTGGTCTCATTAACCCCATTGCTGCCACTACTAATACCATTGCTACCCATTCAAATGGACTGTACATTCGCCCTTGAAACCACTCCACCAATGCTAGCCAGACGAACGCCAAATTGGTTAATACGGAAACCCGTGCAGACGTTTCTACAGAGCTAGCTGCGAAAGTTAATACTTGGATCCGCAAAGCAGCTATGCCACCCACCGCGAATACCGGCCACCAACTGGTAGGTAGAGCTGGCTGATAGACGAGCAATAGAATTCCAATCGCGAGTCCTGCTAGCAGATTATAAATTGAGTTCGTCGTATTCGGATGTTCCCCTAAGTTCGATAACCTACCCAATATTACAAACGAAGCGGCATAGGCTAACGCAGCCGACAATGCCAACAATTGCCATAGTTCAAATTCAATATAGGCTTCATTTGCCGACAGCATCATGCTAATACCAATAAAAGCGATGATTGCACTCAAGCGAGCTCTTATCTGACTAATAGCATAAAACGTTGCAAATATGGGCGCGGAATTTAGGATCATAGACGCTTCTGCCGCACTCGCTCCTTGAATACCTAACGCTACATAATAAGCACCAAATGCCCATAGCCCCGTAATTAAACGCCACCCATGTAACCTAAGTTTCACTACGGGTCTATTTCTTGGTAATGCGATTACACTCCCTACTACGTATTGCATCATCAAAAGCCAGAGAGGATGGACAGCCTGGCTCCCTATGCTTGTAATGATGAGTGCTATTGCAGCAGAGAGTAAGCTCGCAAATATACCAAGCGTTAAACTCTGCATTGGCCAATTTCCAGTAGTAAGCCATGAAAGTGGAAGCCAATGCCACTTGCCAACATAATGGCATGCTGACCTTGTTCGAGTGGATGATTCATCAAGCCAATCCAAGGATCTGCCCCACCAGCATGACCATGACCAGTTAGAATTATCCTCTGAACATCTTTTTTAATTTCCTCCATAAATGGTACAAACAGTTGGTGGTCTCCTTGATTACAGTAAACCCAAGGGCGTTCCTTGACCGTTATTTGGTTTATTAACTCCCTTGTTATTGACAACCATGCATTCAGGTAAGCGTCACGTAATTTAGGTTTCAATGTCGGAGGTAGACTGCGTTTGACTAACCCCTGACTCGCACCATAATAAGAATGACAAAACGGTTGAGTTTCACCAAATGCATTAATAATACGATGACCGGCTAATGCATCATGAGATATCAAAACAGCTGCTGCTCCGTCGGCAAATAGTTTCAACGGCTCATGAGAAGGTTCATTTGGACTGACAGTGCGAGATAATGTGTCCGCTGTTACAACAAGTATTGAACCATCCATAAGCGATGCTATTTCTATTGCTTGACCGAAACCTCCACATCCAGCCAGAACATCAAAGCTCTTACAATTCAGTCCCAGATGTGCAGTAATGCTCGCTGCGCCGCTAGGAAATATCGGCCGAATACCAGCGCTCGCAAAGATGACCATCGTAATTGAAGAACGATCAATCGGTATTTTGCACAGAACCTCATCTGCTACCAATTTCCCCATCGCCATTTCGTCCAAATGAGGCTCTATCGCTGTACCAGAAGCACTCTTAGTTTGACCTATATAAGTTGCCATTGCTGCAATTCGGGCGACCATAATCACTCCTCACCAATATCTTGAACCATGGTTCGGATTAAGCGTCTACGTTGGGTGCCGGCATAACCCGATGCGCAATGCAGTACTACTCGGTTATCCCACGCTAAGATCTGGGATGGCTGCCAATAATGTGTCACCTGGTCTTTAAGAACTTCTTTGTACACGGTCGAATACCCCACCTGTTGATCCTCGGTTAGATTTCTCGATGTATATAGTGGAGACAAAAACAAAGTTTCACCTACGCGTGGATGGTTTTGGACCAAACGATGTGAAGAATGGGGTAAGGAGTGCAATAGTTCACCTAAGCTACGCCCAACATCCTTAGGGACCAAGCGATACGAATCACGGACTGCATGAGTCAATTCATAACCTCGCAAAACTTCACGTAACGGCTCAGGTAAACGCGACCAGCCCTGTCGAGTATCTGAAAAATGTGTTTCCCCACCGTCAGATGGTACATCAAGCGCATGTAGCAACGTATACTCGGGGGCATTAGGCAAAAATGAACTGTCCTGATGCCAGCCTTCTCCAAAACAAGGAGGGGCAGCAGTCAGTCCATCCCCTAAATTATCAATCAGTGTAACTTCTTTCGGATATTCGTTAGGTCGATATCTGGAAAGCTCAAATGGGACCACACTACCTAGTTTTTTTGATGCTTGCACAAACTCTACAGGAGATAGTGGTACATCGAGGTCAATACAAACCACACCGAAATCAGAAACAGTTTTAGCGCATAGCTCATCCAGTGAAATACGATGGATCATTAAATAACCCTCAGCTTTGAAGGATCTGAGTAGCTATGGTTCGTCACCAGATTAGGCGTCAGAAACTCAGCTAGTGTAGAAACCAGTGCATCAATGTCAGACATACGGTGTTCCACAGAAAGTGATACACGAATCGCCCCTTTTCCGCGAGCAATCGTTGGGTAATAGACTGGTGTAGTTAATAATCCATGAACGTTAAGTAGTTGGGCGGCAACTTGGATAGCTTTTTGTGGCCCTGAAAATGGAATAACACGATACGCTATGGGTGTACCATGTTGTTCGGTCATTATTCCTTTTTCACATAGCTTTGCATCAATACGTTCTAATCGAGCTGTTAACGCACTTTGAAGGCGTTTGTATTCTGATGGGTCTTCGATCAGTTTCATCGCAGTAAGCGCAGCACCCTGGGCTGACACATCTAAATTACAAGAAAAACGATCCGAGACAGAGACTGCGAGCATATTCTGAGTAAAATATTTTGACGCAGCCATAAAACCACCTGCCGCACCAAATGCTTTACCTAAAGACCCAGTGACAATCGTTCTGTCGGCATACCTTTCCATCATTTCCATGGCCGCACCACGACCATTTAGACCATGCATTCCCACAGAGTGAGCATCATCAAACCAAGCCCAACCGTTAGGGTTCTCATCTAAAAATCGACCTATGCCTTCAAAATCGGCAAAGTTGCCCATGGAATAGAGTCCATCTTCAATGATCACAACCGGACGTTTGGTTGTCTTAGCAAATGAACTGGCCACTTCTACCGTATTTTTGGTCCTTATAACTCGTCGAGGATCGAACGCACCAGATACAGCAAATTGAACTGTTGAGTGAACATTGGTGTGGACAACAGCTGTGCTATCCACCAATTCACTAGCAAGCCCCCCTGCCACCGCAATATTGGCAGACAATGTTGTTGGATAGAGACGACTTTGGGCGTCCCCTGTCTTCATTCTAGATAGTCGCCGTGTAATCTCAGTATTAACCCCTGTGACAGCACGTGCGTTAGCAACACTGGCGTGAATCGCTCCAAAACTCTGAATAGCGCCAACGGATCCTTTGATAACTTGCGGATGAACATGAAGAGAAAAAGGGCTGTTAGTCAAATAATCTATGACCCACTTAGGACCATCGGCTAACTTTATTTTTATCTGGCGACTATTCTTGCATTGGATTATATCTAACCCATATAAATTGTTTTTCTTTGCATCTACGTCATTTGTATCTAACTGTTCACAATCAGGTGTGCATGATAGATGTTTACTCAAACTTTCCATTAATATTTTTCCATGTTAAACAGGCACTTGCCGAGATGAAGTAGATAAAATTAAGACTTTTACGTCGACTAAATTATTGGTTAATAATGGATTATTAATTGATCACGGAAAAAGCTCTTAATATCGCGTTACTAATCCATCTACATCTACATGTTCAACAAACACAGCTTGAAGGTTGTGGAATGAAGCTTGAAAACAATAAAGGTAGGAATACGTCAACACAGAAATGGCTAATTCAAGTGTGGGCAGGAATAATTCAGCAGCCATGCTCGCTGAATAGGAATTGGACATTATTGAGTCATCGTATTTGTAAATTAGCAACTAATGAACAACTACAGGTATTGAAAAGCCTCTAGTCAATGATACGTCCAGTCTTGATAATCTAGTTTATTCTACAATTAGCGTAAAAACTCCCCTGTGATTAAGGGGAGTTTATTCATTACCTAGTGTAAATGTTGATATAATTATCTACGTGATAACATCACTAATACAATCAATACACCACATACTACAAGTACCTCCCCTAAATTCTGAATCTCACCTGCGAGAGCTAAGCCACCACCAATCAATAAGTAATACAGAAGCCCAAATAGAGCACCAGAACTACCTGCTTGTTGTTTGTAGTCAACTAAAGCAACACTCAAAACATTAGGGATCGCAATACCAAAGGACATCACCACTAACAACATCGGTGCTAAAAACCTAATAGAGTCAAATAGGGTGTAAACCCCAATAGCGCCAATATTTAGGAGCACTGCTGAAACCCATAAAAGAGAACGTTGCGACACCTGTTTAGAAAGTAGAGTTTTGTTTAAGCAACTGCCTAATAGTGTCCCAAGTCCCAATACGATGCCACTGTAACCAAATTGAGCAGAGCTAAACCCTAATTCCTTAAAAGTAAACGCGCCAAGCTGATAATAAGAGAATAGTGCAATGTTGTATAATGCAACTAATAGTGCTGACATCCATATGTGCGAATCTTTCAACATACGAACACTTAAGGAACCTAGTTGTAATCGCTGACTGTCCTTTTGAGTCTCAGGGAGCTTAAATATATTGTACAAAAATAACAAAAGCGCCATAACAAATAGTGCCATGAACACATAATGATGACCGCCAATTGCTGTAAGTTGACCACCTAGTAGCATTCCTAACACTGGACTAATAGCGATCCCTACCCCCATTAGGCTAAAGACCTTTCCTAGCTCTTCGCCACTAAACGCATCACGAAGCATAGTCTGCGTCACAACTGAGCCAACAGCAATTCCAAATGCACTGAATACTCGCGCGATCATAACTAAAGCAAAACTTTGCGTTTGCATAGCAGCCAATGAGGCACAGCCGTAAACAAACAGCCCGATTATCATTGTTGGCCGCCTACCAAGTTTATCTGCCATCACTCCCCATACAACAACGCCAATAGCAAAGGCTAAAAAATAGACTGACAACGTTTGAGCTGCTTGGGAGTCACTTACAGAAAATGATTTGGCAATAGAGCCCAAAGCTGGGCTGTAAATAGTTTCCACGATTTGCGGAAACATCAACATTACAACCATCAACAATAAAGAAGGTTTTGTGTTCATCTTGTGTCTTCATAAACAAATTAGGAACACAGTATAGATTCGACTATCCTTTACCCATTAATAACATTAACACCAAAAACAACAAGATTAGGACAAATGGCAATTATTGATGAACAAACCCAATTTGATGTAGATGAATTAGCAGCTAGCGTTGTGGGCATAGCTGCCGATATCGGTAAACACGATTCGGGGATGCACCAGCATGAGAAAGGTCAACTACTTTATGCCCCTCAAGGATGTATGAGCTTTGCTTTAGATAACTCAATCTGCATTTTGCCGCCGACAAAAGCTGTCTGGATTCCGCCATACACCCAACATCAAGCGATGATGACGAACGTGGTGGCTTATCGTTCAGTATATTTCGATTGCTCCGTTTTTGAGTGTCCTAGTAATATAACTATGATAGAAGTGAACGCTTTGCTTAAGGCTCTCATTGATAAGATGGCACTGTGGGCATGGGATAAACCTGAAAATGAACAGCTAAAGACGACGGCTCTTTTTTGGGAAGAGTTCTATGAGGCTAAATGTCATTCTTTTCAATTACCCATGCCCTCAGATCGTCGATTAAAAAGATTCCGCCAACAAGTGATGCAAGAATTCTTTTTGGTGCCGCCTCTTACCACACTGGCTCACTCCGTAGGTGCAAGTACCAAAACTGTCACGAGATTATTTAAAGCAGAAACAGGGATGTCTTACCAAGATTGGAGGCAGCAATGGCGCTTGTTAAAGGCAATAGAATTACTATCTAGAGAAATGCAAGTTAGCGATGTTGCCAATTGGCTGGAATTTTCTTCTGATAGCGCCTTCATCGCCTTTTTCAAGTATCAAACAGGGAAGACACCATTAAGTTTTATAAAAAGCCGTACCGTTCCTCTTAAGTGAGCTAACTCAGTATAGATTATTACTGAACAAAAGCGTGTTAGACGGCATTCTCGGAACAATCTTCTGACAACGTAAAAAACTCGCTATTGACGACATAGTCGTTTACGTGCTTGTTAAAGACCAATTAATCTTCAAATAAACCTAAGTTTTCATTCACATAGTCCATCACTTCATCATAGAAAAATTCGTCGATTTTACCCGCAATGACATAACAAAGTAGATAAGATGATACAAAGTGAAATCTGTATTGTTTTTTTGAATTGGAATCGAATGACCAATCTGTTTCTACTTGTTCATCAATTTCATTGTTCATCATTTCAAACAACGCATCATTGCTCATTTGATTTCGTTTAGCATAGAGAACTGATGCCAATTGGTACATGTTTTCCTTGGAGATTTCACCAAAAGAAATAGCAGACAGTGCTTCGTCTAATGCTTCATTCGCCTCTATAAGCCACTTTTCCATCGACTATCTCTCCGTTATTCTCGAATTGGCATATAACTCCCGCCTAAACCGTGAGTAACGCTCCACCCACGCCAAATTTAACACCGTAATCACTAAAACCTACATTGATACCAAAAGCGCCGAGCGTTACGAATCGGCTTGAAGCGTTTGTTATATTATAGCTGATCGACTCCACCATTTGGGTGCTTACATCGGCCAATCCTTCTGAGCGCTAAAACCCACCCCGTGAAGAAGCCATACTTATTAAGAGCAAGGATCGCATACTCAGAACAAGTAGGTTCAAACAAACATGAATCACGAAACCGTCTAGGTGCGATCAGACGATAGAGATAAATTAATTTTAACGATACATTTACTAACACTACTTTTCTTTTCGAAATGTAATCACGTAGTAGCTATTATTTTGAACTTTCTTACCAAATAGAGAATCCATGCACCCTGGTTGCACTTGAACCCCTATACTGTCTACTCGCTGAAATTCCCACCCATCATCGGCGTACTCATTAACTACTCGTTCTAAATAGGCCGCAGCTTCATTGCCTCTATGAGATTTCATTTCAACGGCTATATTGGGTGGAGTTTGTACCATTTTATATTCAAACATAATCACTCCTCCTGAATGGTAAAAAATTTAACGCTTATTAGACGGAATAATTCCGCTTTTGCTTTCCCTCTATCTTGCTCAAGCATCATAGGTAACTCACTATGTATCAATGCTTTATTTGAAGTTTGATAGAGGATTACGAAAAAATCCCGTCTTGTAAGCCAAGGCTGTTCGTTAGTTGTTTTGGCTTAATATTGAGTTACAAAAACATATCAGGCTAGCGCTCCGATAAGCTTTGTTCCAAGCACGATTGAGCCTTGATTCTTAGGGGGAAAGCAGGACATGAAAAAGTAATAAAATTGGAGAGCTAGATAGACCTTTAAGATCCATCATCTTCTTAACAACAAAAGACCCAAATATTCGCTTTGGCTCTAGCCAACCTTAGCACTTTCATGTGCGCGGCTCAGAAATAAGCAGTAAACCTGCTAGTAAAATGAAGTACAAACTACCCCAGCGCGAATACCATTAAGAAACGCCAAAACGAGGCAATAGTTCAAGTATATCCAAAAATTGAATGAGGACGATCGAAACCCCGAATGAGAAAACAACAAAAAGAGCGCCGTTTCCACCCGCAAATCGATATTGACTAGCACTTGAGCTAGGTTGAGTTTCAGTATTAGATCCCATCAGAGAATCTTTACGCAATTTTCTCACTATCAGAACTGGGATTATACATGTCCAGGTAGCTGCAAATGGAGCTACATATCCAATCGAGATAAGAAACCCCATCGGATAAAGTAGAGAGCATATCAATGGTGGTAAAAATGTTACAGCCCATGTTTTGGTCCTATCAATACGAGAGTTTCCAAACTTAAAAACGTCAGCAAGAAAGTCAAATAGCCCTAGCCCCACACCGATAAAACTCGACAAGATAGCCGCTGATGAAAATGAACCGATCACAATAGTTAATGCTTCATCCTGCAATCCCTCAATTATCGCCAACATCAAAGAGTCAACGTTGCCACCAGCAGCATTAATGTCCCAAAAGCTAGATCGCTCTATATTGCCGTAAATACTGAGTACCCAAATAACATATACTGCCAGTGCGATCAGAGCGCCACCGACTAACGCTCTCTGAGCGACATATTCATCACGATAATAGTCTCGCATTGTCGAAACAGCGTGATGAAACCCAAACGCTGCAAGAGCAATAGGCAGGAATGAAAGTACATATTTGCTTTGGGATCCGCTAGGATCGTAATACATCAGAAAGTCGACATTGATGTCCTTTACAAGGCCTAAAATAGCGAATATAAAAGTAAACACCATCACCAAGAGTAGTACAAGTGATGCTCTATCAACCCACTTTGTAGAGTGCCAAATTAAGAACGAAAATACCAAGACAAACAACACTGATGCAACAGGGGCATTTATGCTTACATATTCCTCTAAAATCAGTCCAGAAACGGTGATATATGCATAGAGAAGGATCACTCCAACAAAATAGACTGCCAAATTATTTATAAGCGCAATGCGATTACCCAATATATCTTTAGTCACGGTCGAATAAGATGAACGATATGGGTAAGCCTTTAGGGCTTCTAACAAAATACACCCGCTTGAGATCATAATGGCCATGACGCCTAAAAGGGTGAGTATTGACCAAATAGTCCAAGCGCCCGCTCCAGCGGCAGGGAGAGTTAGCGTGCCAGTGCCGACACAGATGCAAGCAATTATACTGCACCCTCCCAATAACTTAGGTTTTTTGCTTTGTTTTTGATTAACTGACTCATTACCAAACATATTATCCATTATTAGCTCCACTTAATTTTAATTCTTCATCAGATTCACCTCCGCCCATACCAAGACAATAACTTAAGAACTTACTCACTCCTCAAGATCTCAAGATGCTACCAATATCTTGCGAACAGATGGTCGCACGTATCAAGAGTTAGAGGTCCTAAATAATGGTTATTTATTGCTGGTATATACTTGCTATCAACGCTAAAGGACGTTGAATATATAAATGCTACGAGTAGCGGTGATGAGATAAAATAGATTTCGTAGAGATATCACCACCTGCTAAAATGAATAAAGTTTTAAGAAGGTCAGAATTAGCCTATCGGCAACAAGACAGCAAAACCACTCTTTGTTGAATATGACCTAGGGTATATAGCAAATTAATTACCGATTATTTACTACCTCACTCAGTACTATCGTGTCATTTTAGCCATGTAAATAGCGAGACGGGACTAACCTAGTTCAGGTCTGTGTCAAGCAACGACTACTCGGCACCCTCACCCCGTCATCCTATTTACTTGAACGCAGCATTAACCGTACGTTAAACAAACCCGCCCTTTGCTTTACTTACACTCACTGCTGCATCGGCGATGGAGCACCTCATTAAAGAGTACTCCATCGCCTCTTTTCTTTCGATTTATCTTAATGAACACTGAAACGAATCGATCGAAAACCAAATTAACCTGAGCATTAGTTAGCCTGAACATGGCGTTCAGGATTTGAAACGACCGATCCTCACTTATAGAAAAAGCGAACGGCTCTCTAATCCTATAGAGGACGTGGTTCAAAGGTGCGCTCAACGAGAGTTCTTAAACAAAAGCGATCCAAATGGGCCAAGTCGATGCGTTCACGAGACAAGCGTCAAAATGCCAAGGGTAGCGAGTAAACAAGACGCCATTTTTCTTTTAAGGTGAGTATGTTCATTTAAGACAAAGTAGCCAAAAATCATATCCAACATAAAGGCGCATTGAAACAAAGCCATAACGACACTAAAGGCGCTCATGTTGAGCACTTTTAATAACAGGTAGTAGCTTATAGAGCCACAAGCGGCTGTTATCATTGCATTTAGCGCGACCTCTTTTATCAAATCATAACGAATTTTAAAGAGTATTGGCGTTAAAAGAGCCGTCCCAGAAAACCCGATAAACAAGATCACGCTGGAAGGTAAATACTCGGTTAGTGTTTTATCAACGCCCATCGCTATGGTTAGAAATATCGGGGCGAGCCAAGCGTGTAAATGAGTCAATAAACGGAGGCTTACTTGGCTGGGTTTACCGATGAGCATTGACGCAAGCAGTATCAGCAGCCCTCCTAAGACTTGCAAGGAGGTCAGACTCTCATTAAAAAAAACAATGCCGAACAGAACGCTCCAAACCACCTTGGTTTTTGAGATAACAGAAACAATGCCTAATTCCGTTGAAGCGCGCGCTCTGAACGTAGAGTAAGCAAACCCCATCCAGGAGAAAATACTGGCAAGGATCAAAAACGCGAGCGCCCACGGGTTAGTCTCATCATCGAATAGTATGCGAGCATGGCCTAATTCAATAGCCATAAATACCCCGACCAAAACGCTGCATGTTATTTGATAGGCGAATAAATACTCATTGCACAATGGCGTCTTTTTTAAACAAATACGTGAAAGCCATTTATCCAATGAGCCCAATAACATAGCCAGGGCCAAAATCGAGTAAGACGTGCTCATTGCTTGTTAATTTCAATCGACGCTTTACACCTTATAAGGTCAAACAGGTTTGTCTCATTGCCCTGCTCCCCTTTTGTAATGGCGACATGATTATAGTCTGTTTCAATTTTGGCGATAACATTTGGAATGACGCTTTGCAGCATAAGCAATTCAAAAATCAATTTGCTTAGAGGGATCCCGGGAAATGGCGTTGTCTCTTGAAAAACCCCAAGCCAGTGCGCCCACCCCCAATCTTCTATAATGTATATGCCTCCTGATTTAAGGTATGGAAAGGAGGTGACAAACGCAGTTTTGGTAGGCTCATATAAATGGCTGCAATCATCGATGATCAGATCCACATCTTTTTTCGGAAAGTGTAGCTCCAGGATTTGATTTAACTTTTCCACATCATCTTGCTTTATTCCGCAATACGGCGTTATCTCAGCATGTGCTGACGCGCCCTTCCTATATTGGCTTAAAACGGGATGCTCTTGACGCTCATCAATACCGACTATGCTGCTGGGGGCAAAAACTTTATCCAACAACACCAGACTAGCACCGTGATACACCCCAAACTCAAGAATGTGTTTAGGCGTTAACGGCGCGCAAATTCGAGCCATTGATTGGGAGAATAACGGGTCTTTAACCAAAACGAAGTTGTTTATTGTGGTTTTCTTTTTAGGGCTACCCCAAGACACTAAATGAAAATGAATCTCTTCAATAGAGAAGTGTTTTTCATCATGCCATAGTAATTTGTTCCAACGATCGTCCATATTGTTCATTTTCGTTCAGGCCTCTGTTTTCGCTAAACAGTCGCCTCAATGTTACCTCGACACCAAATTCACATTTATTAATTTATTATTAATTAGTAAGTTAGACGGATTATTTCAGCTTAAATTGTCCTAAATATTTTTGACGACAATACGCTTATGATGCCGAGATATTTGTTCAGTGAGTATTTATTTATGGGAAAGATGTGGCCTCAGTTGAGAACGCCTTTGGCTCTGGCGATCTTGCAATCCGCCAATCAATTTCCTAGATCTTATTGTAATTTTGACTTAAGGGAGTTCGCGCTGAGTCAAAATCAAATAAGGCAACTTGTACGAGCTGGGGTAGCAGAGCACCGAAGGTATGGCATTTCTACCCAATCTTTAACGAATGAAACTATTCGATGCGAATGGGAAAAAAGTGTCGATGCTGCCAGTGCACTCATTAACGCCTTTGATCGGCAAACTGCCCATGCATCAACTTCTCATCAACGATTAACCTGTTGCGGTGTAGACACCTTCAGCCACATTAAACGCGCCGAGTTTTTTAACATCATAGGGACAACGTTTTCTTTGCTCAAACAGAGCAAAATGGCGTCTCAACAGTTTCGCGAGTCTTACGCTAACACTGAGGGGGGCGAAACCCGGTGCGTGATAGTGAAGACAATGAGAGAAACGATGCTTTCAGCAATAGGAGGGAAGCAAACAGTATTTCATCATCTGGTCGCTTTGGGGTTAGAGAAGCGACATCTCATTAACGACAACGACAACGACAACAAGATTACTGGCTAAACTCTTAACTCACCAAGTGAATAGGCCTCCGTCGAACCTTATGAAGCTCTTAACAGAAGCACTATGTCATTAGTTAAAAGTAAGCCTAAATGAAGAATTTGAAATCAAATTCAATTTCGCACTGGCTCAGAATAGGGAAAACCTGAGCTCGCTATGCCAGCTAGCTCGAAGATGGACACAAACGTTTTAAGTATGTTGGGCTAAAAAGCACTTCGTTCAAATTAAATAAAGTATCTTTAACCTTAAACGTTCGTTATGCGTATTTTCCGATAATACTCAAGAGATCTTCTACAGTATGTGCGGTGTAATCAGGCTGAGACTCCCATAGCTCTGGCTCAGAACGACTGTAACCCGCAGCAACGGCAATTACCTTAGTTTTACCACCAAGAGTCATTTCCAAATTGCGGGCAAACTTAGTATCTGCTTCGTGGTCGCCGATATACATGAGCAATTCGCTGTCCGTGTGACCAAATATTGACTCAACACACTTAATACCCCCAAAGGCATGAGGTTTTTGATTACCATTTGACACATCATCATAGCCGACAATTGCCTTAAATGGAGTATCTATACCATTGCTTTTCAATACACGGCGAATGTTGTTTTGTGAGTTCTGAGAGCAAATACCATGAGGTAGTAGAGAAAATTTATCTACCACAGTCTTGATTCCATCAAACAATGCTACCTCTGTTTTATTTTTCTCTTGATGCTCAGCCCACAAACTCCCAGCTATAATCATTTCATCATGAGTTAAGCCGTAATAATCAACGTAAAGCTCTTGCCAATTTTTAGCACCATGATTCGCTTCATGGTACGAATCCTCATCGTGTAAATACTTCGGTAAATTCTCACCCGTTAAGCGTGGCGCAACGATAGATAGGATAGACTTTGTGATATCAATATTCTTTGGTACGGAATTTACAAGAGTTCCATCATAGTCCCACAGTATTGCATCTAGTTTCATTTTTACCTCTATATTCTGAATAACGTTTAAGCATACAATTTCACTAATTTTTCGAAGAAGCATACGCCAAATTAGGTAGTGAGAAACGCTGCCACCTAACTAATGCATTGTGCTGTAAACACTAAAGTTGATTCAAACCAAAAGTACCAAGCGTTGTGAATCTGCATAAATTTATTGTTATGTTGTTACTTACAACTCATCGATACTTCCATTGCTAAATCAACACGACCTCGTTCCCTCAAAGCCCAACTAGCTTTGGTTGAAGTTAAAGACTCAAAAAATGTTAAATCTGGCTTGTTATCGCACATTACATGCTGGTGAAGCTTTTGAAGATAGTCATTTGACGAAGCTAGAACTACGTTATTCATATGGTCATTAAACTTACCGAAAGAATAGTACCCAATAAATGCAACACCAATTAAAACCCAAGACTTACCCATAACTACACCCTAAAAAGATGGAAGTCTTATCTTAGAGTATTCCTATCGATAATTAGGAATATACGTTATTACAGATAATCATATACGCCTTGCTAAGGTGCGGCTAAACCACTGAACCGAAGCAAAGCCACCGTAAACACTAAACCCAACTGAACCCAAAATGCCAAAGGTTAGCCGGCATTCTTAAGCAATTTATTATGTGTTCAATATTTGACTCTAATTGATACCCCTAGCCAAGATGCGCCTTCACGCTTATTAGCTGTAGAGTGCCAATTCTCAATGAAATCCCACTCAGCGCTAGTACCAGCAATATCTGAGTCAAACCAGTAACCTTGCGCATCGTTGAGTATGTAATGTAGCGAATCATTCACCGAGATAACTGATATCAACATTGTTTTGTCTGGTGTAGACTTGCCTAACGACAACATTTTTGTAGAAACACCTAATTTTTCAATTAGTTCAAATTCGATAGGGAAAGCCCGACGCAAATATTCATTCGTTTGCTCATCTCGAATAATAACCTCACACTCCAGACCAAATTGACGAAGAACATACAGCATAGCTCCTAATGAATTATAGCCAGAATGTTCTATGTAATCAGGGTTCTCGCCGGGAGTAATTATTCCCGTGACTTTATAGAGTTCCAAAGCGAAGTCTTTTAATTCCTTTGAATCACTAATTTCAATAGCAGAGCCCGTAAATGCAACCTCTTTAGCGTCATACTTATGTAGCTCAAAAGACGACGTAAGAGGCAGCTTATTCAAGCTTTTTAAACACGCAACAATACAATAAGCCCCGCAATACAGACTTCCTTCTGGCTGCCTCATCTTTGGAAATATACTCATAACACCCTCGAAATCCATATGAACACATAACGCCAAATTAAGGTGTGAACAACGCTAACACCTTAGCTAACCCATTGTGCCATAAACACTAAACTGGCTTGAAGTGAAAGCGCCAAGCGTTGTGAATCACTCTTAAATTTATTGTTAGAAATTACTTTAGGTTCGTGAAACTCAGTGGTTTTGGGTGGCAATCCCCATAAATGTCTATATCTGTTCCACCATTATTGGGTAAAGCCTTTAAAACCAATGATAGCGCTGACTTTCCGTTGTCCATATGTGAGTCATTGTCATCAAACTCCCACACTTCATAAAACTCAGGGTAGTCATGTGAGACTACATTTATGCCAGTCACTTGACTTGGCTTATAGCCACACATTTGATGAAAACTATCAAGTACATCTTTCAGTACAAGTTTGTCTGCTACTGCAATTGTTTGCCCAGGAGTTCCTGCCATTATTTGGCTAAATACCGACTTTGAATCGGTAGTTTCAACTTCAGCAAGGCGATAAGGTGAATACGATAATGCTAACTTTGAGTTCGCTTCTAATAGCAATTTATCAGCGCTACTCGCTGTAATGGGCATACTCAGACAAAGGGCAGACAAGCCCCAAAAGACCTTATTTTTACGCACGATACATTCCTTGTAATTTCTAACGCCAAATTAAGGTGTGAACAACGCTACCACCTTACCTAAACCATTGTGCCATAATCACTAAACTGGCTTGAAGTGAAAGCGCCGAGCGTTGTGAATCACTCTTAAATTTATTGTTAGATTAAATTGCCTAATTTGCTCACATAATTGTTTAGTTGTTAAGCATAAGAGGCAAGCTTCACCTAAACTGTGTTTCCTAAATAGAAATAATGAGTTATTCCCAATTATGAGTATACCTGTACGTACCTTTTTCACCATATTCATCGCTTGCCTTATGGGTGTTTCGCTACAAAGCCATGCAACTGGAATAGAGCCTTTAGTTGGAACATTAAAAAACATATATGTTGCAAGTTATCATCATGGTTCAAGTTGCTTGAGTTTGTCTGAGAAGGAATTCGACAACGCCCTTCTCTCTGAAATCAATAGTAGAGGCGTGGAAGCAATAGACAAGCACCAATATTTCGATATTTCGCTTCAAGAAGCTAGCAGCTATAATGCATATGGACGGTACGGCGTAAATTTGTTCACTCAAAAGCTAGACAACAATCTATGTGTTGCACATATTGAGGCTAGATTGTCCTTCGATGTTAAAGCTCTGATACCTTACACACAAGATCAAACAACCCAAATTCACCACTCTTTCATTATTAATAACCAAATTCTAGTTGGGGAAGCCGAGAAAATCATGCTCGAAATAGAAGAGTTTAATGCAGTGTCAGCAAAACTATTGACCAACTATGTATTACGTTACAAGCAAAAAACGTTATCTAAATACCCTGAAGTTAAGCACCATTTTGGCGAATAAATCTAACGCTTATTAGACGGAATAATTCCATTTTTATCTTTCCGTCTATCTTGCTAAAAGATTATATGCAACTCAAGATATATCAATGCTTTATTTCAAGATTGAGTAGAGGATTACGGAAAAAGTCCGTCTAGTAAGCTAGGAACTTTTTAATAGCTGTATTTGTTTAATTTTGAGTTACAAAAACGTATCAGTTCTTGCAATCTAAGAAGCTTTGGGGAATTTTCGTATTTCATGTCCCATCAGAAAACCTCTAACATAGAAACCACTTTCACCCATCACTACAAGTAACTGTTCAAGCTAAGATTGAGCATAAGCGTTAACTTATTCCAGCGTAACAGTCTTAAAAAACCTTGGTATCAATACGCTGTCCTCCTCATTTTTTATTCGACTTCTCGTGATTCAGTCTCATTAACATCATTGCTACAACTACAAGTGCCATTGCTACCTATTCGAATGGACTGTACATTCGCCTTTGAAACCACTCAATCAATGCTAGCCAGACGAACGCCAAATTAGTTAATACAGAAGCCCGTGCAGGCGTTTCTACAAACTAGCCGCGAAAACTAATACTTGGATCCGCAATGCCGCTATGCCACTCACCGCAAATACCAACCACCAGCTGATAGGTAGAACCGGCTGATAGAGAAGCATTAGAATTTAATCAAGTGAGCGATAAATAGCATTACACCCATTCGTTCTCCACAACTCTTGATTAACTAGCTTCCAATCGAAATAAAATGCCTTTTTTTGCTCATCTTTTTCAACTTCGAATGCTTTGTCGGGTTCAGACATTTTAGCGACCATATAGCCTAACAATATCTGACGGTCTTGCAGCATTTCTAAAAACGTTTGCATCACCTCATCATTAGCTTGAAGCTGCAACTCTAGGATTTTGTCCGTATTCGCTGTAATTTCTCTGTAAAACTTGGACATTGCCTTTTGGGCTTGTCCATCTGATTTAAAATTACCTAACGTGACATCCAAGCATTTCGCATAGTCCTGATTGACCGTATAAAGCTGCTCCGCTGAATAAAGAACAGCATGGCTACTTAGAGGCACCACCAGCACAAACAAACTAAGACTAGAGATAAACTTCATATGTTTTTCCTCAAACGTATAACGCTTAGCTAACTCGTACGAAACCTTGGTATATACTTTTTTCGAAGCAAAAATGCCACCAGTTACAGCGTCACACAAATCACTTTATTAGCCGTATGACTAAGAACCAAATGGTTTAGCTGAAATTATCATATAGCTGATTGCGTCAATCAGGCGCTCTGCTTTGCTTAAACTTCTTGTATAAAAAAGTTTTACCACGAGATTTTCATCGTTTTTCATTTGAACGATATACCAATCGCTCTTACTGAAAAGTTCCAAGGCAGATATGGAATTGAAATAGTATCTTGAGCTAATGTCAGATGCTTCTATTTTTAAAGAAGATAACACCATGCCTGAATCCTCATTAATATTGCTCATAGTGTGACTACTGGTTTTTAAACCGTCAGATAAACCAATATACGAATCGGTGACAACTATGTCTTCAGGTCTGTAATTTAAAGGCTGTTCCATAACAACCTGCTCAATGATTTTTACAGCGGCTTCTCCACTTAGCTCTAGCTTGGCGGAATAAGGCATATGTTTAGCGGCACAACCAGATAAAAACAGAAGTAAAAAGACAAAACAATTTTTCATCAAAACATTACCTTTAACAATCAATAACGCCGAGTAGAGCTTAAAGTTACAAACACAGTTAACGGCAAGCTAAGGTGTAAACAACACTTGCACCTGACCTACACCATTGCGCAACGAACACTAAGTTAGCTTGAAATTAAGGCACTAAGCGTTGTGAATAACTCTTAAATTTATTGTTATACCGTTACTTGTAGCTAGACTTAAGTGTTTGAATTTCGTTTTCGTACTTGCTAGTTATCTCTTTAATTTCCTTGTCTCTCTTACGCTCAATTTCTTTAATTTTTCGATCTAAATCAGGGTTGCTATTTACCACGAAATCACATCTATCAGCAGTCTCCTTCAATGCCTTAGCAGATCCAGACAAACTAAAGCTTTGGTTCATTTTTAGTTGATTATACACATGGATGTTAACAAGCAGCTTGTTGCCACTTCGAATGCTATTTAATAACGACTCAGGAAAGCTCTTAATAACTCCGCTCTTATATGAATTCGAAAATGTTTTTCCTTTTAAATTGTAGACTTCACCATCATCAACACGCATTTTAATTGCGACTCTACCATTACTTGGTGTTGCTACATTTTCCTTGCTTGCGAAAGTCAGCATAAAGTCTTTATATTTGCCTTTTTGAACATCACACCTGAACCCAATAGAGCTACCACGATTAGAAGTATATTGCTCATACACTTTTACATCGTTCATTTCATCACTCCAGTTGTTCGACTTAAACGCTGCCGATACCGAATGAGATGCTAATAATGCTGTTACCAAGATAACTAACTTTGTTTTCATTATTACAATTATTCCTATACTACATTTTCGAAAAGGACACGAAGGAATAGCGCCTGAATAACACGTTTTCTCCCACGAAGATAAATTTTGAACTTGCTATTTACTACGGTAAATCCAAAGAAATCTAGAATCACGAATGTAAAAATCTTTTTGGTGTGTTTTTATGAGCTAATACCTATCACGTGTAAAAGGTGTATTTCCTCTCCACTAAAAGGGCTAATAGCCAACTCTACCAAACAATTTAAAACTACTACTGGTTTAAGCATTGAATAGATATAATCCACATTATCCTGATTACCAAATATTGCGAAATTATACTCGCCACCTGGAATTGATTGCTCTATATTCGAAACAGCTAGTTTCCCTGAATTTTTATATTTATTAAAATCAAAAACTTCACATTCTAATTCAATAGTGTCTTTTTGAATCATTGTAGGCACATCAAATTGCTTAGCATCATCAACGCCTAAATAGATGTCCATTTCTTTGGATTTTACTTCACCTGCAGAAATTTCATTTAACTTGTCAGTTCCAAGCATATGAGCTAGTTCTTGATAGTTAGATAAGGCTAGCTTACCGATCTGTATTACTGTCCCATGATAATTATGAACTTCATTACCAATTGTAACCTTTACATCTCCATCATTATTGAATTCATATGTCGGCTGCTGGCCTTTTTGGACAGCACTACAAACTGTTTTTAAAAATTTAAATGTATCTTTTGTTGCGTCCCATAAGTTTTGCGGTCCATAAGCCGAGACAAGAGGAAGACCAAGTTGCACACCTTGTAAAGCAATATCAAAATAAGTAAGAAAAGAACCATGTCGAAATTCTGTTGCTTGTAAAAAATACTTTTCACGTTCTTTTGCAGTTATCCGCTTTGAGCCAGTAATTCCTAAATAAGATTTATCTACGATGCGTTGAAATTGATCCAATGCAGCGACAGCAATATGAATTGGAACACCATGATCCAATTTTTCACCATCAATTTTAAACTGCATTTCACTCATATAGATTCCTTATTATTATAATTTTTTCGTAGTTCTGAAACGCCACATTAAGGTCTGAAAACGCAACCACCCTACCTAACGCATTGTGCCATAAACGCTAAACTGGCTAAAAGTGAGAGCTCCAAGCGATGTGAATTACTCAACTAAATCCTCATACGGGGTATTGAACAACATAAAATCAAGGATTTTCACGCCCTCAGGATCTGGTGCACGATAGTCGGTAGCATAATAGCCAGCATTCGAAGGCATACCTGGTAAAAAGTACCCCACCCAAGTCATCTTTGCCTTTGGATAATTAACTAGTACAACTTCGCTAACCGCAGCTATCTCTTCTTTTGATGGAAGGCGCTTGTTTACTAATTCTATCTCTATGTCGACGCTAAGCTTGTCATTAACCTGATAATAGTTAGCTTGTCTTATAGAAAATTGAACATTTTCACCATTAAACGTAATGGTTTCAGCAGCACTAGGGAGAGACAGAAAAATAGCTAGCCAAAGATACAATCGTTTCATTAATACCTCCAATTCACATAACGCTTATTTAGGTGTGCTTGCTTACTTTACAGCGCGACGTTTGTTGAACACCTAACCGCTTGTTACACCGCTAACCTATGCCCATGCCATACGCGAAACAAATAATTTATGTTTAATAATTAGTCACTAAATGGGGCAAGCCAGAACTGGCGAAGGCGAAGATGGATGGAAATGAGTTTTGGAAAATAGAAGTTTCGCGACTCATAAATAACGATGGGTATGGAAAGTCGCTTAGGTTGGTGTTCAGTATTGATGGTGCAGATCAGGGCTGTATTGGATGGGGATACAATACAGCCCGCTTTTCATTGGTGTATACAAACGAAGTGAATATGCGATTATCAATAGGTTGGGCCGAGTAGTAACACAGAAACATTTCTTTTTTACTTTCGTTACCCACGCGATCTATTAATCGCTCTACAGGCTTGCATAGCATTTGTAGTTATCGTGTTGTTACATGTCTACTTGCGTAAATCTCGCATTGAAATGCCTCAACACAGGCGGCTCATAAGAAAAAGCTAACCCTCTTATTTGGCTTGCGTTTTCCTTCACTATAGAAAAAGCCTTAATGATATAATCCATATGAGACTGAGTGTAAGTCGCTCTTGGGATCGTGATACGTAATAACTCAGCAGGACACGGCAGTTGCACTCCTGTTTTTGGATCACGCCCGAGTAGCAATGAACCAATTTCTGGCGTTCGAATTCCAGCAATTAAATACAGTTCATTGGCTAACGCCATTCCGGGAAATTGTGTCGGGGGAATATGAGGCAGTAATCTTCCAGCGTCTACAAATGCAGCATGGCCACCGGGTTGCTGACAGACAACCCCTATCTTTTCTAACCCTTCAACTAAGTATTCGATCTGTTTTACTCTATATTCAAGCCATTCTTGTCGCATCGATTCATACAGTCCAACAGCCAACCTTTCCATTGCGCCGCCTTCTAGTCCGCCATAAGTTGGAAAACCCTCCAAAACCACACATAAGTTTTGGCAGTCTTTAAAGACGTCCTCATATTGACGATTTTTGAAACTCAGTAAACCGCCCATAGGTACCATTGCATCTTTTTTTGCCGACATAGACATTAAATCAGCGTATTCAAACATCTCTTTAGTAATCGCCTCAATACTTACATTTTCATACCCAGGCTCTCGCTGTTGGATAAAATACGCATTTTCAGCAAAGCGGGCACAATCAAGGACAACGGGGATCTCATATTCTTTTGCTATGGTGTACACACCTTTAAGGTTAGCCATGGATACGGGTTGTCCACCGATTGAATTGCATGTGATCGTACTAACAATGTACGGGATATTGTGGGGGCCATGCGTTTCGATGGTATCGCGAAGTCTTTCTAGATCAAAGTTGCCTTTAAATAGGCCATCTACGCTAGTGTCAAATGCTTGGTCAGATGGGGTATTTTTAATCGTGCAGCCATTTATTTGCGCATGAGCCTGCGTGGTGTCGAAGAAAAAGTTTGAGATCACTACCATCTTACTTTTATCTAAACCGTGGTGAGTTTCTCTGTATTTGATCAAGTTAGGAACATACAATTGCTCTGCGCCCCTTCCCTGATGAGTAGGAATCGTCAAAGCATAACCAAAAATATTAGTGACAACTGACTCCAGTTTTCGAAAGCTTTTACTGCCACTATATGCTTCGTCACCGAGTAGCATCGCCGCTTGCATTGATTGAGTAACCGCACCCGTCCCACTATCCGTCAAACAGTCGATATAGACATCTTTACTGTCCAACAAAAGCGTATTTAGACCAGCTTGTTCCAATGCCCTTACTCGATCCGTTTTAGAAATTCGAGTAATAGGTTCAATGACTCGGATTCTAAATGGTTCGGGTAAATGAATAGAATCGCTTAACATCGGATCATATAGTTCTGCTTTCATATAGTAGACCTTACTGATTGAATTATGAAGTTCATGAACTACCGCTCAAATACAAGTATTTATATCGGTTTCATGCCTAATTTTAGCTTTATGGTAACCGCACCTAAACACATGCTGATTATTCCAAAAGAACAAATACCATAGCTTTCTATTCAAAAATCCAACCTTAATTTATTCATTAATTATAGCACTCGATCCAACAAGGATGACCATGACCAAAAATAAACGGGAGTAAAAACATCGTTCATTACATTGGAAATTAGCCGGTTATCACAGAGCCATATTATGAACGTCTTCTTATATTCGTAATGCTCTAAAGCACAAACTCAACAAAACTTGGAATCACGATTTAGACCAATTAAACACAATTACGTCACTTAAAACGGTGTTTTCGAGTCCAAATACGATTAAATCACTAGCAAGAAAATCGCCAACCACAAAGTACCCATGGAAAATAAACCTTTAATATACAATGACTTGTAAGATTGAAAATATAAATAACCATTAATTATCACTCCTACCTGAAATTAACATGTTACTTATATGTAAAATCCTGTGTAAGGAACACTGAACAAACAACGCTCATTTCTTCTTTTATTATTGGACAAGAAACAGAGCTGCTTCCCTACAATGACACTTGCTACACTAACTAATAACGGAATAATAAGTGACCATGGTTATGACAGACAGCCAAGAAGACATTGATCAACAAACCCAATACCGGCTAGGTAAATGCATTCTTGTAAAAGACGACTCGACCTCCGAAATCCGGCTTCAGAATGGAAAGTCATTTTCACTGACGCAGCCCGAAAGTGCAATTTTACGCTGTTTGTATGAACACAACGGAAACATAGTCAGTAAGCATGACTTGATCATCGCAGGTTGGGGGCGACCCGATATAATCGGTTCTAATTCACTCCCCGTTGCAATGACTAACATTCGAAAAATTCTTAAACTGGCTGAGGTGGAGATTACGAATGTTCCACGGATCGGTTATAAACTAGAGATCCCGCCGATCGAGCTACGTGTCACCCCTTCAATGGACGACACACCTCAGAAGGGAGTAAAAAAATACCAGTTGTCTTATGCATTTAGCATAGTCATTTTCTATGCCGTATTAAGCATGACTGTTTTATGTATATTGTTTGTAAGTACGTCCTGGGTAACTACCCAGTGTACGGTTATTGACATGGTCAACGTATGTTATAACTCAAGGGAAAAACACCAATCAATTGCAATACCTAGCACATTATCAGCCCAACCTAATGACACTTTCTATTTAAGTGGTCAAAACTGGATTAAGGTGGAAAATAATGAATGACTTTCGAACACGGTTCTCACTCACCTTATTGGTATTGATGTTTTCTGTTTTTCTTTTTGGTGCGTTCGGTGGCTATGTGAGCAATTTTGAAATAAAGATCAATCTGAAGCATCGTCACGCTACGATTGCCGCTAACCGTGGTTATGTCTCCGCGCTACATACTCAGGAAGACGATCAGGGCAATATTATTTCCCAATGGCGTATTAATTCTTATCAGTTGATGTTTGGGAGCCAATGGATACGGATATTTGAAACTAGAGAGCTTGTCGTAGGCAACCTCGAGGATAACAATCATGTCAATGTCGAAAACTTGCTCAACGAAAAATTGTTTGCCCGCTTCACAAAAATTGATCGAGTGGGTGACCAAGTATACCTTTGGGAGAATTACACTACCCCGACTGTTTATGTCGGTAAAGTACACGGTATTACGAGCCTTAGTGAGTACATAAATAGCCTGTAATTCCTCGAAAAATATTTGCTAAACCATTACCTAAGTATGGCTGGGTAATGGTTGAATTTTTTAATAACTTATTGATCGCCAAATGATCAGTGACTATATAATATCATCGTTATTTACAGCCCTGCATGACACAAGACCCTGAACCTTAGAATCCATGCGAACAAGATCGGCACTTTCCATGTTTGTATTTGCCCCTATGGTCCAATCACCAAAGCGATCATAACTTGTAATCAGCATCAACATACTGAAGTACTGCTCTTTGCCACCCTTTATAAGAATACGTCTATCATGATCGACAACTAAAGCACCATTACCCGCATCTAGAGTTGATACATAATCGTATACCCCACCTTCAGCCCTAGTCACCACTTCTTCATGAACGCTGTAGATAGCTATCGGTTGTTTGATGATTGCTGAATAGTCCATAACCCGAACAGTGAGCTTTTCACTTCTTTTATCCCCCCTTGTCGTTGAAACCTCGCTAAAAAAAATCGCATTCTTAGCCCTTGGGTTATTGTTATCGCGTATGACTTTATGCTGTAACATTGGTTCTTTGTTAAAGTACACGTTAGCGTGGTCTCGATTAAACGTATTTTGTAGCGTCACGAGTCGCTGTCTAATTTCATCACCATACGTCTCAAATATTTGCCTAATCTCCGCTTCCCAATCAAATTCATCTGCCGCCCCCATTTTGGATACAATCCCAAGTTTAATGACACCGCATCGGCGGTCACTATCCATTGAATCAATCGTACATCTGAATCCTTGAGACATTGTAATACTTGCTCCACATCGATAAGTGTCTCCTTCTGACATATTTAGGGGTGGAATGCATACAATGGTGTTTTCAGATTCAAACGTAGCCAAATCATTTGTACGATCATCTGCGACTGGTTCGGTTGCCCAACACATTAATGACATTACTAATGGTTTTCCGAGTGATTTCATTATTTCCCCTCTATTGTCTTTATTCTTTTCATTAATGATCGATAACGAGTCAACATTATGTAGAAATAGAACAAAGACCAGCTATTTATAATAATTAATACGAACCATCCACGTTGGATACACATCAATAAATTTCACCCTATTCAAACCAAAACCAATGACATAACGACGATTACTACGTACGAAAATAAATAACCATCATAGACATTAAATAATCTATTAATTACTCCTTACGAATGAACATACGTGGTTATATAGGTTAAAAATCATGCAGTAAAGGCACAGAACCCCTAGCGATAAATAGCGATAAAGTTGAATTATGTTTTAAAAAACGAACTAATTCTAACTTAGGTGAATAACCTGTTACGGAACCAACACCATAACAGTCATGTAAATAAAGTTCATAGCCTTATTAAAATAAGAAATACGGAGTGGATGATGTACACATACGCAGTCCCATCGGAACGTCAAATAGATGTGAATGAATCACTGAAAAACATTACAGATTGGCTGAAAAAATACAATATTCATTCCTCTGTCAAGACGAGTCAAAATGGCTTAGTCGCATCCGTTGAACTATCAAACAACAAAGGCGAATACTTAACGACAGGCGCAGGTAAAGGACCTTGGTCAGTTGTCGGCGCATATTACAAGGCACTCGAACAGATGCTGCTGCAATATCAGTTCATTTCATCAGACACATCAGTCCGATATCTAAGGCATTGGCTAATATCAGAAGAGAGACACTGTGCATGCTTGTTCGGGAATATCTTAACGGAATATGACGACGGCCCCTTGAAATACTCGCGTTATTATTCTCTCACTAACACACACACTTACCTAGTTCCAGAAGTGCTTGTCAACCCCTTTCACACTGAACCTCTTATAGAAACTGATGCATTTCAATTTCTTAAGGCTTACTCATCGAGTAGTGGCTGGGCCTCTGGCTCAACATTCGAAGAAGCCATTTTGCATGGTGCGAACGAGCTTGTTGAAAAACATCATATGAGTGAACTTTATAAGCTGTATATTAGTCATTCTCAATATACTGGTTCGTTCTATCGGGTATCGATACCTTCATCGATATTAGAGATGAATCCGTTATCAACAATAGACCTTGATAAGGTCACACTGATTATGTCGACTACTGAGCTCGGGTCTTATTTTTGTGCTTGTATCCTAGAATCAGATATCAGCCCTATGACATTACGCTCGTCAGGCGTTTCATACTCTAAATACCACGCTATAGAACGCGCATGGTTTGAACTGGTTCAAACCGTCGAATTCTTTAACCCGATTAAGCATGAAAAAGATATCCAATCCGCAAACTTTTTAAATAGTGTTGAGAAACTAAGTAGATTGGTCAAACTTTCAAACTTTAACGATCTGCCAATTAAGGATCTAACCGCTCTTAGGCCTGACTTACACAGCTTTTATTACCATTACAAAAAATTAAATATAGCGATAAATAAAAATCGTTCATCTCTATTATTTCGCACCGCATTCCAAACAAAGAATATATGGTTTGTTTCCGTTTATATCCCCGGATTAGAGCGATTCAATATCATTGACAAAGGTAAGTGGGTCATACCTTTAAGATAATAAAACTCAGAACTATCATTCACTAATTTCACCACGATACATTAATTATTAACAATATGTATTTTGCTATTAAAAATAACCACAACGAAAGGAGCACATATATGCTAACAAACACTGCAAGATCGCGTTATATACTTACAGTCATTATTGGAGTTAACTCGTCCCTAGCTGTCGCTAACGATGTATATAATCACCTTGGAGAACCCATAATGATCGACATTTCACAACTGCATCAAGACCCGGACAGTTATGAAATGATCGATGAAGATGGCCATATCTATATTTTCAATGGCACATACTTCCTAGATGGAAAAATCCCCGACATTGGAACTGACGAAGAATCACTAAATTTTGCACTACCATGTAAAGAAACGTTACTGAAAACAATGAATATTGAAGAGGGGGATAAATTACAGCCAGAAATCAACGATTGCTATATACAGAGGATAACCAATGACGAATATGAAATTGTACCAATAAAATATTTGCCAAAACCGAATCCAGATAAAGCAAATTATTATATGCCTGGTGAAAACAGCTATGGACCACACAGACGACTCGATGTATTTCAGCGGTTAATCATGTAATACGACTCATTGGGAAATCACAGTACGGAAAAGGAATACTATGAAAATTAGATGAGCCTACATACTTGGTCTTTTTAACACGGGTTGGCAAATGAGCGTTGTACCTCTTTTATTAATACATCAAACATTATACCCGCAAAGCCTTTTGCCACCTCTTCATTGGACATCAATCGTTTCATTACCTGATAAGGCCTCATTAAAACAGATCGGTCATCCGTTCTATCATTGCTTTAAGTTGCTCTGTTTTCGGATCTTTTGGTGCGGTACCTGCACTGTGCTTTATCAGCAGAAGCGACGGCGGCGGTTTCGAGGCCTCAACGACTTTATTTCCTTACTATCAAAATGGTTAAAATCGATCTCGTAACCAACAATTCCGACTGCCCCATCGAGTGGGTCTTTCTTATTGATGTCAATCCAGGCGTCTGACACGCGCGGTAACACTTCACGTACAAAGTAGTTCCCGACGGTTTGCGTGAGTGGAACGTTTTCATAATCACGAAGCGCTGGGTTGGCCTCTGGTGTGCCTTTTGCTTTTCCTGATTCATGCAAACACACTTCGGCCTCATCATCGTGTTCCCCAAGGTGTTTTACAATCAACTTTTGCTGCGCCGCTGTTAACTTTGTACCCCCAAAAATACCGGTGATGATCAAGTTTAATGAAGTCAGAAACGTGTCACGCGAGTTCTGTTTTTCTTTCTCAATGCAACTTAAAGCCGCCTTAATATTGCTTTGAACTGAACTCGCTAATTTAAGCCAGGTTTTATCGGCTTGCAATGCAATGAGTCGACTCTCATCCTTTGGGTAAATCGCCAATTTTAATGGGCGATCTACTGTGATTCTTCGGTAACCAAACGCTCGATAATCGACGATCTTGCTGACGTCATTTTCAATAAAGTGACCGTAGGTGTTCACAATGATTTCTATGCCGTCCTCGGTGAGTTCCCGACGCTTACAGCCCAACGATTTGCGCATCGCTTGATAAAATACGTGTTCATCTTTTACTTCATCATCAACGTCTGTGTTTTGAAAAGAAGTACGACCGCCTTTTTTAGCGTGCTCTTTAGTTGCGTTTATAAGCTGAACTTTGCCCTTTCTGTTTGCTGCTTTATGGCTAGATAAAAGCCACACATAGGTAGCAATGCCCGTGTTGTAGAAGATGTCAGCTGGCAGTGCGACGATTGTTTCAAGAAGATCATTTTCAAGAATGTAACGCCTAATCTCACTCTCTCCACTACCTGCGCCACCGGTAAACAACGGAGATCCATTCAAAATAATGCCAATGCGTGAACCACTATCGTTTCGGCTAATTTTATTCGAACGAGGACGCATTTTACTCACCAGGTGCATCAAAAACAGCAATGAACCGTCTGACACACGGGGCAACCCCGCACCAAAACGTCCTCCAAAGCCTTTCTCTTTGTGTTCGTCGTAAATGCACTTTTGAATTTTTTTCCAGCCCACCCCTAACGGTGGATTCGACAGCATATAATCAAACTTCTCTGTACGCAGTTGATCGTTTGATAAGGTATTTCCCAGTTTTATGTTGTCGATATTTTGGCCTTTGATGAGCATGTCGGCTTTACAGATCGCATACGATTCAGGGTTGAGTTCTTGACCAAACGCCGAGAGCTCAGCATTTCTATTAAATTGAAGAACGTATTCCATACTTGATGATAAGAAACCGCCTGTACCGGCGGTTGGGTCGTAAATTGACCGCACCAACCCAGAGTTATTTAATGCTTCTTCATTAGCAAACAGTAACGAGGTCGTGAGATCAACAATGTCTCTGGGTGTGAAGTGCTCCCTCGCGGTGTCATTTGATCTTTCAGCAACGCGCCTGATGAGCTCTTCAAATATAAGCCCCATGCCGTGGTTGTTAAGGGCTTTTGGGTGAAGGTCTGCGGTTGCAAAACGTTTGGCGACTTTATATAGCAGATCCGCTTTTTCAAGTTTGTCGATGGTGTTACAGAAATCGAAGTGATCGAAGATCTCGCGGACGTTTGGGCTAAAAGATTGAATATAATGTTCAAGGTTGCTGGCCACCCCAGTTTCACCGAGCCGATTTAGATCCATTTGAGAGGTGTTGTAAAAGCTTAACTTGGCGATGTGCGTCAGCAGTTTGTTTTGTGCTTCAAACGGCATTTCTTTTATGTCGTCATACTTACTAAGGACGTCGGGCTTATTGGCTTCAAGTACACACTCTAACCGTCTTAATAGTGTGAAAGGAAGAATGATTCGACCGTATTGAGATTGCTTGAAGTCACCGCGAAGAAGATCGGCGACCGACCATAGAAAGGCAGCTCGTGCAGCGAATTGGCTTTCAATTTTCATAGGCGCTCATCAACGGTAATCCGTCGACCTCTATATCAAACGTCTTCATACTCATAAAAATAACCTTGTCATTACCTTTAATGAGCAAATAGGTTAGCCTCAGCGTCTAAGGATGGGTAATTAGTTATGAATAAATTATGCCTTGATAAAACCGCCGCTTTCCGTCTTCAATTTCATTTTTATCCGGTCAATTGAGTCTAATTTTCAAAGTAGACATTCAGCAGCATTTGTTATGCTGGGTAGTTAGCGTGTTTTCTGAGTGTTGCCATTAATTACCCATTAATTACTACACCCACCCTTTAATACCTGTCATCGTTGGCGGTGTGATTAAATGAGCGGGTACAGCCTAGCCTGTGTCGTTCTGCCCAACGACATTCCCACCGTTTGTTTATTCATGGTTGTACGCAGCAATAACAGTATAATACCGCGCAAGGAAGTGCTGTTACATTCTGGTCTCCTTCGACTACTTGCTGTGTTTGGCTACAGAGCGTTCCCCCAATAGAGCGTTCTGTAGCCTCTTTATTCCTCTCATTTCTGAACTCAACAATTATTGAATCAGAACTTCTTGATTCAATTTTATCAATCCCATTAGCAATGGTCATCATTAGATAGCGAGAGCGGCTTTTGTGCCCCCTGACTTGGCTGTTGATGATCATTGGGCAAGCTCATTAATTAACGTGACGACGCGAATAGAAGTAACTGGAAGCGCTAGGGCTTCCTATTTCGCTCAGTACGCTTTTTACGTTGTGGTTGGCACTTGATATCGCTCATCGATCACGGTAAACCGTTTATAACAACTTAGTGAACGTCGCGACTACCTCTCGGTATCCGAAACCACCATGCCGTCTTTAATCGTGATAATACGCTTGGTATGGTCTGCTAAGGCGTTATCGTGGGTAACGATGATAAGAGTTCTGCCTTCGCAGTGGAGTTGATTAAACAAAGCTAAAACCCCCGCACCAGATTTTGAATCTAGCGCTCCTGTTGGCTCATCAGCTAGGATGATCTCGGGATCGTTGACGAGAGCTCTAGCTATGGCGACTCGTTGCTTTTGGCCGCCTGAGAGTTGATTTGGTTTGTGGTTTAAGCGGTCACCTAACCCTACTTGCTCTAATAATTTGGCTGCACGTTGGCGACGCTCTTTCGCTTTGATACCCGAATACACCAAAGGCAATGCGACATTATCCAATGCAGTCGCGTATTCCAGTAAATTAAAACTCTGGAATACAAACCCTACCTTCTGGTTTCGAATCCTTGCTAACTCATTTGCACTTTGGATCGCCACATTTTGACCACCAAGTTGGTATTGTCCGTCGGTCGGTTTATCTAGACAGCCAAGCATGTTCATCAATGTCGATTTTCCTGAGCCCGAGGGACCAAGAATGGCCAGAAATTCACCTTGTTTAATGGTTAAGTCAACGCCATCTAATGCGCGTACTTCCGTTTCTCCGCTTGAATAGTATTTACATATATTGGTGAGCTCAACAAGCGGCTTACACGATATGTGCTTTCCAGAGTTTTTGCTATTCACTTTGTAATGCCTCCAATGGGCTCACTTTTGCGGCTCGGTGCGCTGGCAGCCAAGCAGATACGACGCCAACGATCACTAAGGTGGAAATCACAATTGCAACAACGCCCCAAGACAGTTCAGGGACTGGTTTGCCTAATTCCTCATAGAGCTTGTTTCCTTCTAGACTTATCGCGCCTATTACCGATACAAGCGCATAAGTGACGCCCAAACCCAATACGCCGCCTAACATCATGGTCATCAAAGATTGCACTAAATAGTGCAGACGAATGGCGGTAGGAGTCGCACCGACGGCCATTCGCACGCCTATGTCTCGGGTAGATCGCTTCACAGTGGCATACATCACATTAGCAATCCCGACCCCCGCTACAGCAAGCGTGACAAAACCAATGATGCCAAGGAAGCTTTGTAAGCCAATCAAGAATTGCTGCATGCTTTTTTGGCGTAGGAGCATATCTATAATTTGCACCGCCTGAGTATCACTGCTGCTGACGCCATATTTACGAGCCATGATTTGGCGAATAGTGGCTGCAAGTTTTTTTCGGTCTGCGCTCGCTTGTGGCTCGACATTAATGCCTTCGATTTCACCATTGAGATAAAAACGCTTCCACGTTGTTAATGGCACAAAGCTGGAATAATTGATCTGTTCGCCCAGCTCGACTCGAGCACTGTTTTTTTTTAACACGCCAATCACAGTGAACGCTTCACTGCCAATCTTTATCGTTTTTCCAACAGGGTCGCTTTGTAATACCTCTGGAGCAGACCATGAGAACTCATTGGAAGAGTTGAACAAGTTTGCAGCCAACGTGTAACCCAATACAACGACTTTGCGTCTGTGCTTTTGGTCAAACGGGTTTAGCCAGCGCCCCCCCTCCATTGGGACTAGATTCGTCATGGAGGCATATTCTGTTGTCACGGCCAATGGTTCATGCCATGCGCTGCGGTCACCATGGGTAATACGCTCCGTCCACCTTGCCGTTGGTGAAACGCTTTTCACTTCAGGGAGAGCTTGAATCACTTCCGTATCGTCCAATTTTAAGGTCATTAATTTGCCTGCGTAAAACGCGCTATAATCGACGCTTATCCGGCCAGCGCTCAAATGAATCAGGTTACCGTTCCCATTTTTCGCCGTTCTCATTACGCCCTGGAGAATGCCTTCGCCCACCGCCAACATGGCTGCGATACACAGTGTCGCCCATGTGACAGCAACAATGGTCAATCCCAAACGAAGTTTTTCTGCGGCCATCTCTTGAAATATTTGTCTCATTGGTAACAACATGATTATGCCCTCGCACTCAAAGCCACCACTGGCGCAAGACGCGATGCTCTTCTTGCAGGGAAATAAGACGCCAACAATGCTAGAACAAGTGTCACTAATAATGACCAAACAATGGAATTAGGCGTGATAACGGGAGACCCTAGCCAATTAGGCAAAGCCATAAACGCAAGTAAATCAACCGTCATATAGGCAATCGTCAAGCCAAACACGGTGCCGACCATAACCAAAAACAATCCTTCAAATATAAATTGAGTAAGTATCGATTTTTGTGTGGCACCAATCGCTAATCGCACACCGATTTCTCTCGTCCGTTCCGTTACAGAAAGGAACATAATGTTAGCCACTCCAAGCGCACCAACCGCCATGGTCATTGCTCCGCTTGCACCAAGAAAGAGTTGAATGCCCCGAAAAATACTCTCATACAGGGCGCGGCCTTCACTCGAGTCCGGTAGGTAAAGGGCTTCGTTATCTGTGGGATCAAAGTTCAATTGCTTTGCATAAAAGGTGACGATGGCCTGTCGAAAAACCGGCTCCGCCATACCGCTGATAGGTTTTAACATCAGCGAGCTTGGCTTATCCTCCCACAAGTCGAGATACGTGGTATAAGGGATAAAAACGATCTGGCCGTTAATATATATGCTGCTTGCGTCTTCGTCTTTTATGATACCTATCACCCTAAAAGGGATTCCATTTACTTTGATCTTTTGCCCAATGTGGATTTCACTCACTTGTGCGATATGAGCGCCTAACACAGCAACGCGTGTGTGGTTGGCCATATCACTTGGTGAAAAGTTGCGAGAGCCTGGTTCTAGCTTTTGTAGCGTCATAGAGAAGTGAGCCGGTGAGATGCCGTTCACATAGTTTGTTAAGCTCTGTCCTTTGTCGTTGGTTACGATCGCATCCATTTTGGCGTAAACGCTGACTGCCGCCTCGACAAAACCTGACTGTGTGATCATATCGACCTTCTCTTGCGAAATATGAATTAGGCGTCTTGAAGGCATTCCTTGCCAAGGTTTACTCGTGCTCCGTGGGTACGCAGGTTGCACATTCTTGGCCATAAACGACAACTGCTGAATTTGATAGCGATAAAAGCCCTCACCCAACGCGATAAGCACCACGACGGATATCACCCCCCAAGTAATGGCAATAATGGCCAACATACTTTTCACACGATGCGCCACCAGCGTTTGCCATGTTTGCTGTAATAAACTTGTCATGAACTAAAAAACTTGGAAATCAATGCCATGGAATCATCATCCAACTTACCTGCGATCTTCAATAAGCCGATGCGTTGACGCCAATAGTTGTATAAGTGGGTTTGTAATTTATGTTTTGACTCGAACAGTTGATTGTATGCGTTGATCACTTCCGATACTTCGGTCAAGCCCGCCTCGTAGAGCTTCTCTTTACTACTCAGCACTTTCTCGTGTGACGTTACTAGTTCGTTCGCGATCAGCACTCTATCCCAGTTGATATCCACTTGAATAAACTGTTGGGTTACGCGTTGTTGAATATCGATTTCTACTTCACGTAAATTTTGTCTCGCAATGAGAACGTTGAGTGATGCGGTATCGACTTTGGCGCTTATCGCGCCGTTTATATCAATTGGCACATCGAGAGTAACGCCGGCGCTAAATTCGTCGGTATTGCTATCATACGCTACGCTACTGGTGATCTTTGGGTAATAGCCTCCTGTCGCCTCCTTTTTCTCTAACTCACTGGTTTTGACATTCTGTATTGCTACCAAGAGTTTTGGGTTACTGTCTTTAGCTAACTTCACCCACTGCTGTTTAGACTCTAAGCGCATAGGGGGTTGAACGAGAGGTTCCGTGCGGATTTGATCGACATTTTTCGGGAGTAAGTTGGTTAACGCCGCCAGTTTGACGCGTTTGACTTCTAGATCAGCTCGAGCATTCAACAACCCTGCTTTTGCCTCGACGTGATTAGCGCTGATCTCTTCGACATCGACCGATTTCACTTTACCCGCAAGGTAACGCTTCTCAATAATCATCAGCAGCTTGCTGGATTTTTCTAGTTTGGATTTCGCCAATTGAATTTCGCTCTGTGCACTTGCCACATCCAAGTAACACAAAAGCAGTTTTCCTGCTAAGTTATTGTAATACAAAGTAAGACTTAACTTAGCTTTGATATAATTGGCTTTGGCTTTATCCAAACCTGACCACGCACTACTGTCCCAAATGGTCTGATTAAGGGATGCGCCATAATTAGGGGGGGTCGTTGCTGACTCATTCCACCCTACCGATGCCTTTGCACTCAAACTGGGTAATAGTGGACTTCGCATAGCGTCCACGCCAACGTCACTAGCTTGGACACTTATCTTGGCCTTTTTGTAACCGGGATCGTTTTGTTTCGTCTGGTGCCAAGCTTGTTCAATTGAGATCGCGTCGCACGGTAAACTGACGGTCGTAGCCAAGATCAAACACCCGAACCTAGATAGGGGGAACTTAACCATGTGGTACTCCCATCATCATGCTGTTGTCGATAATTTGGTCACCTAATTCGACACCATCCAACACTTCAACATGGATACCATTGGACAAGCCCAACGTCACTTTCTGCCTTCGGAAACCTTGCTTAGAGCTATCTGGGATCAGCACGTATGGCGTATCGCCATCAAATTGCAGGGCGCGCTCAGGGACGGTTATTACATTCTCGGCTCGCTTCAACGTAATTTTAGCGGTTGAGGAGAAGCCCGAACGTAGTCGAACGTCTTGTGGAATGTTGAGCTCACCCACTTCCACTTCAAACCCATTATCAAAGCTTTTCTCCCCCTTCGAATTGTTGCCTGAAGAGTTTAGGCTCTCTGACTGAATCGCCACTTTCGTGATCACGCCCGATATTTCGACATCGGGATAAGGAGCAACAGTCACCATTACCGCCATACCCTGAGAAAGCTGTGCTGCATCATGCTCACTAACATGACCTTTAAAGATCAGATTATTCATGTCAGCTAATGACATCATTTCTGTCGCGGTTTGGCTCGACTCTGTCGAGATGATGGGCTCACCAACTTCAACTTTGCGATTCAATACCGTGCCATCAATTGACGCAGTGATGGTTGAGGTCACACGAGCGTGACCGATAAAGGCTTCACCGCTATTGATCAGCTCTAGGTTATGACGCTTTTGTTGGACGTTCGCTTGTTCTGATTTCACCGCCGAACGTGCACTGACATAAGCGTCAAAGTTTTTGGGGATGATTTTCTGCTTCACCAAGCCTTCCAAGTTAGCCAGTTTTTGTTTGTGCGATTCCAAGTCCGCTTCGCTACGCTTCAACTCCGTAGAAGCTAGCGTAAGTGCTTGAGGGGTTGGATTTGGACGCACTTTAATCAACGGTTGGCCCTGTTTAACTTCCTCACCAACTTTGACGTAGATTTCGCCCACGATGCCGTTAATCTGCGACTTAATTAACACCGAGTGCGCCGGAACAATATTGCCGACCGCTATGGCTTGTTTTTCAATGGTTCTTACTACTGCAGGAAGTGTAGTGAAATCATTCGGCTGAACCGAAGATTGCAAATAAAAATAAACGCCACCGCCTAGCAATGTAGCGCTCACAGCAGAGACCAGCCAAGTTTTTGCCATCATTGATACCAATTATTGTTGTGTTGTCTGTGAACATCGCATGGATACAAAATTGTAGTGATGTTCAATATCTATTTACCTGCTTCGTCTTTTCATTAGATGCTGAATCAACCTAAGCTGGGAGTTAACGTTATGCTTAACCAAATTTCTGTTCGTGGATTCGAAATCAAAGCCTCAATCTGACACGGACAGAGAAGTAAACCGAATTAAAGAGACTGTGAGAGGCGCCTTACAATGACCAACAGCAATTGACGGCATTTTTCGTCCTGCCGAGCGGGCTCGTTCATTCCGTACTTCAAATGGGGAGTGCACGTAAAGACCCTGGTGGGCTCGTTAGCTCTAAACAAACAGAATGTTTACGTTCGGCGATCACTCGAAAGCAATCTCGACGGCCGGTATCAATAACTTCTGAGAATAGATAACGTTCAACTCGAACATCGTTAGTGTGGGTGATTATGTAGCTCAACAGTTTCATTTTTATCGTGACCCTAGGGTCTCTTTTCACTAAAGCAAAGTTCTTAATTCGTTCCACGTATTCTTTAGTGTCAATTCGGGCAAGGATGTCGTAATTTATCCGATGTCCTATGGTGTTCTTTGTGTAATCTACTCTGTCGAAATCCGCGTACGAAACCAACAGTCTTTCATCTTCGGTAAACAAAATAGGACCGATTTCACCATCCCAGCCCACTCCACCATTCACCCCTATTTCTTGATCCGTTAAAGGCACCACGGTGTATTTATAATTGTGGTTTGACCAAAATGAACGCGTAATATCGGGCTTAATTCCAGATCTTAACGAAAACGCACCTGCAGCCGCTTCGGAATAAGGACTCGCTATCCCATATCCTGCAAGATGCGGGGTGTAAACACCTTGGTAATAGAACACATCAAAACTTGTATCCCACCCAGCACAGAACACCCCCGTCGCACTATCCGGAAGATAAGATATCTGTTGCCCATTTCCTTCTGACTTAGTCTGAATCCGCTTTCCATTTCCACGCGTTGAAAGGATGGCCGTACAAGTATCTAAAAGGCCAATATGATCATGATAAAGAACAGGGTGGCTTTGTATATTAGGGAGTAAACGTGTGTCTGACAAAGCGAAAGGAAGTGCAGACCAAAGGGGCTTGATATCCTTGTTATCGAATATTTCGGTTTGTCGACAATACGGTAGTAAATCCGGTGCTGAAACAATGGAGTAAGCCGCAATATTGAGACAACGGTTTAGTCTCCCTCCGCCATAAATGGCCGATACCTTGACGTACCCGTCCCCAGTGTGATCCACATAATGAAGAATGTTATCTTCGTTTGTTTCTAGGAAGGTCTTGAGATCATCTTGCCAGTTTACATCTTGAGTCATCCCTGTGAATTGGTTTTTGATGGCATGCCTTATGTACAAAAGCTCTGGTGTCGATCGAGGAAAAATAGACAAGTTTTCGCCTGCTTTCATTCGACTAGCAATGGCGACAGCGCGAGGCATCAAACGTAGGCTAGAGTGACATAAATTAATTAGGTGGCGTTTCTTCACCAGGGGAAGTGAAAAAGGCTTTCTGAGCCCAACCAGTTTTTCGACAGATTTAGCTACCTGTATCAATTCGGCGTGTATGGTTGGACACAGTATTCCCAACTCAGCGTCATAATCTGCAATATTTTCATTTATTTTGAACGGATAGTCACCCCGCTGTTCTGGTTTGCTGCCAACTTTTAGAGCCATACCGTCCGACAGAAAATCATGTACCTTCTTAATTTTTTCGTTGGCGTGATATGTTGAATATTCAAGATCTAAGTTTAAGCCTTTTACGCATTCACTCCCATTAAAGAGTTTGTGGATCGGCACCCAGAATTCCAACTGTTCATCTTGATAAGAGGAAAAAGGATCGCCTCGCTCACCCACATTAAAGCGATGTCCTAATATGGATTTACTGCCTTTTACCTTCATTGCTAGATAGGCATCGAACTTAGCAGGCAAGACGCGAGTGCGGTGAGTATCGTCAGCGAATCTCGAGACAAAACTCCGTCGTTTTTCATCGTAGAATGGAGGGGCATTTCCTACCCGAGTGATCCCCGTTCGAGAGTACACCATGTCGGCATGCTTCTTGTGAACGGTTTCATTCGAAACTCGGTATTGATTGGCGAACACAACCACAGCACATTCACTTGAATCTAAGTGTTTCTGTAACTGGTGTAGTTTCAAGTTCGCTAGGGCGTAAACATTGTTTTCAATTACATTTAGCGCATGTAACGAAGGAAATTTGGTTAAAGGAACCTTTTTTTCTGTGTCTGCCCACATCACGAGCGGTGAGGCGAAAGCATGATACAACAAACTATGCGCGGGTTTCGATGGTGTAATAGCCTTATTACCTTCCTTAGCGAACTCTCGAAAACCAGGAATCAATCGATTAATGTACAGTGGTTTTTGAAGTTCAGAAGACAGGTCTGAAGCGCATATATCCAGCCCATGCTGACTAAATAGATCGCCCCAACCATAGGGTGCCATTTGTCGCAATATCTCTTTCAATTCATCAATAAGCGCCATTATTTTCCTCCCTAGTTTCCTCGCAGCAACAACACATGCTCATCGTTTAACAATAAGAAAACTGGCAGGAAACACGGACACAGTAAATAGACTTACAGATAATTAATTATTATTTATTCATGACTTTAACCGAGCATCAGATTTTAATCAGTCGCACTTTCCCTGGACAAATTCAAATAGAAATAAACAGTCTTATATGCCTACAACCAAATAAGGCGCTACATTCAGAAGGAAAATACCTAATTCCAACACTTAAATAGCCAATAAATTACTCCTTAATACTCGAGGTGCATGTTTATATAAATCCACCGAATAATATTGAGCGTACACCAATAAGAGCACCGTAAAGATGGGACATTATTATAGAGTAACTAATCAAAGTTATTTCCTAGGATCAATTAAACCTATAACGCCTATAACTCGGCTATTTACGATTAGCAGCAATGAGCGTCAATTTAAGGCCTTCTACGGTCAGGCTAAGTAAGGAGTTAATGATGGACATTGTACCAACAGAACGTCAGTTAAACGCTAATCATGCTATTGAAAACATTATAAAATGGTTTGAAGCGCACGACATACACAGCTCTCTTACAACAAGCCGTAATTATCTAGTGGCAACCGTCCAATTATTCAATTCCAAAAACGAATTCTTAGCCTCGGGGGCGGGTAAAGGCCCTTGGGCAATTATCGGGGCATACTACGAAGCGTTTGAACATCTTCTATTAGAACATCAGTTTATTTCAACCGATACGTCAATTCGTTCTTTACACTACTGGTTGGGATCAGAAGATCATCACGCAGACTGTCTTTTTGGGAAGCCTCTTAAAGCATACGAAGATGGGCCTTTGACGTTTTCTCGATATTACTCTCTTCTCAATGCGCGAACCTACCTGATCCCTGAAGTGCTCATCAATCCTTTTTATAAAGAGCCTCTTATCAATAGCGACGCGTTTCAATTTCTTAAATCGTATTCAGTCAACAGCGGTTGGGCCTCTGGTTCAACGTTCGAAGAAGCCATTGTGCATGGAGCGAATGAGGTGATCGAATGTCATCATATGAGTGAGCTTTACAAACACTATATTGGTCATAATCCCTCCTCTGGCTCGGAGGGATTTTACAAGATAAAATTACCCTCGGCTCTCTTGGTGCACCCCTTATCCATTCCCGATCTTGACCAAGTTACGGTCGTTATGTCGAAAACAATATTAGGATCTTATTTCTGTACTTGTGTTCTATTGTCCGACCTCAGCCCGATGGCGCTACGTTCATCAGGCGTCTCATATTCAGAATATCACGCCATTGAGCAAGCATTGTTTGAATTGGAGGAAACCATCGAGCTCTTCAACACCAAACGACGTGACGGCGAGATCCAAGCAGCTAACTTATTAAGCTGTACGCCTAAACTAAGCAGATTGATTAAACTCTCGAGTCTAGACGAGCTCCCCTATAAGGATCTGTCCTCATTATCCCCCACCAGTGAATACAAGTTTTGTGACCATTATAGGAACTTAATACAAGCCTTAGACGATAATAACTGTACCCTACTATTTCATACCGCTTTTCAAACCACCAATATATGGCTAGTGTCTGTCTTTATTCCCGGGTTAGAGCGATTCAACGTCATTGACAAAGGTCACTGGGTTGTACCATTAGGGACTAAATGATGATGTCACCCTTTCATTGATACAACATAGACGAGCACGTATTTTTTGTTACCACTACGGTCATTAGGTTGATCAATTATCACGAATATATGATGCGGAAAATAAATAACCCATTATTTATTACACTATTTAAACTAAATCAGCCAACATCGCATTGTGTGGCGTTGAAGAAGAAAGTGACGAAGAGGAGGGGTAACTGGGTAACACTAGCCTAGTCGGTTGACTGGTCAACTTTACCCAATCTATTTTTTCAACGTAGGCACACAGTAGTAAAATTTGTAACAGCAAGACTTTACCTGTCTGGGTAACACTTTATGTAGTATTTTGGCTACAACGTTGCACCCCCAAAGCATCAGGTATCATCCAAACAGTATTTGAAGGTTTGAAGCGCCTTGGCTAAGTCCGCCACGACGATTCTAGCATGGTCATCAAAACAACGCGTTAAAAGACAACCGGCAATGACCTTAGCGAGTACGATAAGAGCGTTATGGGTGATCCCTAAGCGAGTCACTTCGGTGACTCCAATACGAATACCTGAAAGCCGGTGTCCATCGCCCGGTAAAGCAACTGCATTAACAAATATACCAACGTTCGCCAGCCGATACGTTGCAGCTTTTGCCCCCTCTGGGTAACACCATTTTATTATTATCTGATGTGTCTCAGTGTAATGCTCGGGTGCGCCTAATACCTCAAGTCCCTCATTGTGTAAGAGTGAGGCAAGCCGTTTGGCGTTGTTTATGCCCGTTCTCATGTACTCTTTACCAAAAGTTCTCATTTCGATGCATGTAACAACCAGTGAAGCGACTCTATTTAGTTGATGAGATCCGGTTAACGCTGGAAAGGCCATGGTTTCTATAGGCCTGGACAAGTGGTCATCATTCCAACAAATGATTCCGCCTTGAGACCCACTAAACGTTTTCCCTGTGGAGCCCGTAAAAACATCTGCTCCGTCCAATATCGGGTTGGGGTAGACACCCGCAGCAATCAGCCCCGCTTGGTGTGCACCATCAAAAAACACGCGCCCCCCCCACTGCGAAATAATGTCTTTTATTTCTCTAACAGGAAAAGGAAATAGATGTACCCCAGCGCCCAAATTCACTAAAAGCGGTTTGTGAACATTCGCAAGACATTCAAATTTATTCAAGTCGATTTTCAGTGTTTGTGGCTCAATAGGGAGATCAATAATCGAATAATCAAGTATTCCAGGTGGCCCCATTTTATGATTGGATAAATTCCCTCCATGGAATGGATTGAGAGCAAACATATTTGTAATGTTCAAATGTTTTTTTAACATTGAATACACCACCGTATTGGCGTGTACCCCTCCCATCAGTCTTGGATCAGAATGTTTACATTGAAAGAGGTCGTTAATAAGTGAAATGGCCAGCGCTTCAATTTCATCCGCTTGATCAAGCCCTGTAAAATAACGACTCCTACGGCCTATCTCACCACACGATGCACGAGTGCCAAGCTCGCAGCTTAATAAATGGCGAGCCTGACGACTCATTGGCCCATCAGCGGCGACAAGGTTTATTCCTTGCTTGCCACGGATCTCGTTATGCCTATCAAGTATGCTGATAAGGTGTTGATATAGCCTATCTCCCGTCAACGTCACCACCAGTTTTTCAGCATTGTTGATTAGGGAAAGGTCGTGGTAACTATTTTCTGAAAGCAAAGCAGAACCTCCTCACTCTTGGCGGTATTTATTCCTACCACCAGACAAAACCAAACCAGAAACCAGTAAATTTGTGTGCTATGAAATGTTAAGGATTGAGCCATCAAAAGTGTCATTTATATGTCGACTTGAATAAATTTCAGCATCCGTTGTGGTGATTCGAATATTCATGGCCAATCTTTCTTTGTTCGACATGTTGGCCAATGAACAATGCATTGTACGCTCAGCAAAGATGACAAACTCTCCCTTACTAATAGGCATGGTAACGATGTCGGCGTCATCATCATTAACCCAAAAGGTTTTCTTAACCATTATCTTTTCAAGTTTCGCCATGGCATATGCTTTTACCTCTTCGTAAGGTTCCCCTAGCCAATCATAATCGTGAAAGATAGCAGAGGTATCCACGTCTAGAACCAAGGCGAGATTATTCACCCGTTGAACAATGTCTTCGACCGTACTGCACTCTAAAAATAGGTCTCGCCAAAATTCATACTTAGGCATGCTTACCATCGTTTTTCGGTACTGCTTTTTGTGAGAACCACAAATAAAACGTTGAGGCGCACATTCGATTTCAACGTCTGTTAACGCAATCCAAACGTTTAAATTCCACCAAGCCTTGTCTCTACATTTGGGCTTCAGACTCGGTATATTATTTCCTATTTCTTCCCTATCAAAATCGCCCCACTCTTGATGCCAGCCTGTACCGGTTTCATGGGACTTCTTATGGCATATTTTCGACCGCCACAACACCAAATCTTGTCCTGCTAACGATCGCAAACATGACACCAATGTAGGGTGTGTAACAAGCTCTTCGATGACTGGTGAAACGAGGTGCCAATCATGAACTGAATAACGTCTATGCAAGGGATGCACGCTAAGGTTAGAGATGATCTCTTTAACTACTTTTAGAGCGCCAGTAAGTAAAACCTCATTAGCAAATCGAGGCAGCGGACCTATAAAACCATTATTGATAAAACACTGTATCTGTTGTTCAGTAAGACCTTCAGATTTCATTTAGCTTCCTTTGTCTAACATCACGTATTAGTTCAATCTCTAATTTGCCAAGTCGTCATTAGATAGGAAGTAATTTAAGGATAATTTATTAGGGAAAAAGGAAGCAGTGTCGCTGTAAAAAATCGCTCAGAAAATCAGACGGCAGCCCAACTAAAGAACGAAATTCCCTCATATGCCTACCTCCTTAAACAATTCGTTATGTTAATTTCTTGTTTTTATGAACAAAATAGGAAACTTATTAACTGCAAAACTGATGATTACGGACATTACCTCATTACCTTTAAAGCTCTGAGAAAAATTCGAAGGGAATATGTAATCGCCATTCGCCAAAGTTGACAATAAATGTTTTTCTGTCAATGTTCTACGGCTACTTGACTCGTTCTTCAACGTTACAACAGCCCAACGCTCACCTCCCTCTTCACTCAGCAATATATAGTTAATAACCGTAAAATCGCTTATATTCGGTTCAATATTATCTTCATTTGGAAAAGCTAACTCGAACCTTTCAGAAACAACTTGCTCAATATTTATCGCCTCATAGCCATCTGATAAAGCAGAGAAAGACAAACACAAAAGAACAGAAATAATGTACTTACTCAATTTAAACCCTCCAATCATAAAGGCTTATTAGTCCGAGAAGTCGACCTAAAAAACAATGAACTAATCACTAGCCACTAACTCTATTTCGCTAACTCAGGACAACAAAAATCAAAGAGAGTGAACACTATAAAAAGCTTGGGTCACTTCCAATTTAAAACGCAACGATTGTAGAGCACCCAACAGTTAGCTTAACCAGTAAGCTATGTCTACGCTCTTTACGTGGCAAATAATTAATGATTAATAATTAGCGACTAATGACTATCTAGGCTCTGACTTATCTCTTTCTACTGCTCTCTTTCGTTTAATAGCTGCACTACAGTATTTTCTAAGCTGCTCACTGACCGATTTAACTCTATATAATGGACTTGATGCGTCGCCAACTCCTCCAATATCTGATCCGTTTCCAATTTGTTTAAATAATTGTGATACTTTTCGATTTCTTTCAATTGACGGTCTGAGTGTTCCGAAATCAAATTCATTTCGTTTATCTCGCTTTCTTTGTATATCAACATGTCTTTCAAGTAAGGTAATAATTTTGAAAATCCATCTTGTAATATTGAAGAGTCTTGATCTAACTCTTTTAATTGTTTTTTTAAATCTAATAATTGATTCTGCAATAAGGTTAGATCTCTCTGCGCTGTTTTGTTTACTTTGTGATGCTCGCTTATCATCTTTTTCTGCACTTGTTGCGTTCGTTGTAGTTTTTGAAATTCTTGTTTCAGCACCTCGATTTCTCGAGAAACTGGAGTTATGGTTTGGTTCAACAGTCGTTCTAAAGCGTTCATTAATCAATCTCCTATGATCTATATATAAGTTTTCTGTGACAAAAAGCATGAGTAAGTCATGTTCAGCAAGGCTATCAACCTCGCACTCAAGTAATACAGAACAACGGTTTAACATATGAACATGTTCCTCCACTGTGCAATCTAATAGTCCATTTTCATTTATTATATTTCTAAATAAATCTAATTCAGTGCTTATTGATGGAGTTAATCTAACTAGATTATCTATCAATTGAATTGGTGATATAATTTTCCGTTGTTCTTCTATATAACCTTTATATTTAGTACGAAATCGAGCATTATAATCAGCTTGAATATTACAATACTCAGCGAAATCATCAATCAACCGCATTAATAATCGACGCTCTTTGATGGCATCTCCAATACATTTATCGATGACACTTTTTTCTGCTGAACCAGGAGAAAAGCCAGTTATGAATGCCCAACCTCTCAGTAATATGACTTTCCCTTTATCTGATTTTAATCTAACAAACCCGTCGCCGTTATAATCTAGTTCATATTTATACTTATCCATAAATTCGTCAGAGCTTAGATACTTAATTATTGATGATGATGCAGTAACATTATCACGACCAATTATTTTCTCTAGGTCTTTTATAATTCTATTCTTAAGTTTACTATTTTTATCGTACTTGGATACTTTCTCAAAATATCTTTTTCGTTCGCAAGAGTCAGGATCTGCTAGTTTATACTTTAAGTTTATGATGCTTTGCATACAAGAAATAGCGTTATTAGTGTTTACCACTGGTGGTAACGGGTTATAATTACGATTATCTAAGCAGCTATACCGAGGAACGATTATATGAGTTTCAAATCTTAATTTATCTAGATGACGAATAATAAACATCACTTTTCTTCGATTATCTAATCCGGCAAACATAAACTTACTCAATAACTCAATTTCTTCATCCAGAATTTCTTTATTACGTAGTATTTTTTCCGTATCTTCTTTAGCGTGAGATATAACTAATGATGTATATTTATGTTTAGCCTTGCTATTTAATAGAAAACTCTCGACTAAGCCTCGATTACTAACTGTTATAAGCACCGGATCGATCAACCTTCGAGCACCTGTTATTTGAGATAGTTCAAGTTCGTACAACCCCTTAACATCTCTTTCAATTAAATCTTCAGAGTTCATCACTTCAGCAATGAGGTTTCTTAGATTTCGTCTTTCCTCATAGTCCTTAGCGTTAAGATAATCAAATTCAGATATAAGATAATCTAGTACCCTAATGTTATCAGAGTCATTATTCAGGTTTACACCAGTATCTTTCAACACTATTACAATCATGCTTAGTAATCTCTGCCATATACTATTGAAATATACTTCATCAATGTAGAAAGCTTGATTTCAATATTTGATAGCAATATTAACTCATTAGATGTCAAACTAGTTAATGATGAAATTTTTGACAATTCAACGAGCATTGCATTCATTTCACATTGAAGAAAAAGTAGTAACTCTACACTATGCTCCTCTCGAATGGTTTCATCACTAACATTAAGAAGCCTCGATATAATAGACGTTACGCTTATGTCTAAATACTTAGAAAGACGCTCATAGCGTATTTTTTCTTTAAGCGTAAGTCTGATATCTTTTCTCATTAGCTTATTAGTGTTGTTGACTATTAAGTCTGCCAAATGCTCAATGAACTCTGAACTTTCATAGTGCTTACTAAGATTTGTTTTGACGCTAATAATCGAATCAAGATCTGATGTTATTATTGCATTTAGTAAAAAATCGAAGTTTTCTTTTGCCTTTACATATGCAATAACATCAATATTGTTATATGAGTTTTCCATCAGTTATCACCCTGTACGGTATGTGAGGATACTTGCTGCTATCTATGTGAAGCTATTTAATGCCCACATTACATGACAAAATAGAGTCAACCCTTGCAATCTGAAGTATTAATATGTTGCCAAATGATTTACTTTTCTTGTTGTTTGTTTTTTCTATTTTCTCGCTCCTCAAGCCACTTTTTTATCGATTTATCTGTAAAACCTTTTCTTCTTTTACTAATAAGAATTGCATCGGGGAATTCACCCCGCTCTATCATTCTATTTAATGTAGACTGACTAATACTCAGCATTTCACAAACCTGTTTCGCACTGTATACCTTCATAACAACCCTTATCACCTTATTACTTAAATTAAATTGACTCTGCTTTAAAACAATAAAAACACATTAAAATAATAATATCAAACTCACTAAAAACTAATAGAACAAGGGTAATTAAGTGGGCTTTTTCTCTATAATAAATACAAATATTTTCGGTCAAACCCAATGAGACGCTCACATAAAATAGCTTTGTTATCAGTTGGTTATATAATTAATATAACAATAAAGGGTGGCGATTCATGTTAAACCATATGTGTATAAACCTAGTTTTAAGTTAGTGACGTTATTAGATCCGGCTCAAGCACATATTAGAAAAACAAACTTACCATTCATTATTATTGTGAGCTGGATTCTTTATAGAATATTCAGTTCTGTGAGTCGAATCTATATATTACTAATCTAACTTTCGATATACACTATGAATAACAGACCATATTAATTTATTATTTTTCTATACAAAGTAGTGACTAGATAGACTCATCGTGTACTCATCCGCCCTAGATAGTTCATCAATCTTTCGTTCACATAAATAGATAACAATTCGATTATCAAGTACAATATGCTCATTAAAGCTAACTAGAATAGCGCTAGATTTATGTACCCCACTATGTACCCCATAGCTCTAGATATTCACACTAAGGTAATAAAAACAAATGGTTAACAATGCAATTCAATGGTTCCCTGGGCATATGCATAAAGCCCTTAAAGAGATTGAAGAAGCGATCCCTCAAGTCGACGTCATTATCGAAGTTCTCGACGCTCGTATACCATTTAGTAGTGAGAACCCAGTCATCTCCAAATTACGTGGCGAGACTCCTGTAGTCAAAGTACTTAACAAGCGCGACCTCGCTGACCCAGAGCTCACTCAACTTTGGATCGATCATCTAGAGAAAGAGCAAGGTGTAAAAGCCATCGCAATCACGACATCTCAAGCGAGTGAAGTATCTAAGATTATGGAGCTTGTTCGTAAACTTGCGCCACACCGTGAAGAGATCGGCAAAAATATTCGTACCATGATCATGGGGATTCCTAACGTTGGTAAATCAACCATCATAAACGCGCTTGCAGGCCGAACTATTGCAGTCACAGGTAACCAGCCCGCTGTAACTCGTCGCCAGCAACGTATCAACCTACAAAACGGTGTTGTACTTTCTGACACTCCTGGAGTGTTATGGCCAAAAGTTGAAAACCCACACAGTGGCTTTCGTTTAGCAGCCACTGGCGCGGTGAAAGATACGGCAATGGAATATGACGAAGTTGCGTTCTACACCGTTGAGTATTTGGCCAAACAGTATCCAGATAGGCTAAAAGAACGTTACAACATTGAAGAGCTGCCTGAATCAGATCTCGAACTTATGGAAGAGATTGGACGTAACCGTGGTGCGCTCCGTTCTGGTGGCCGTGTTGATTTACACAAAGCCTCAGAGATCCTTCTTCATGAATTGCGCAGCGGAACACTAGGGAAAATCACGCTAGAACTTCCAGAAATGATTACTCAAGAGCTGGTTGAAGTGGAAATTGAAACCGCGAAAAAAGAAGAACAGAAGATTAAAAAGAAAGAAGAACGTAGAAAACGTTACCTAAGAAATAAGCGTTAATTCACACGTTCTAATTTTTTACGTCATTTAAAATACCGCTGCTATTAGCGGTATTTTTTATATAGGGGAGCACAAGACCCCCTATATGCGCGTAACAGATTACCTAGTCTCTACTTTAAACTCCCCGACCATAGCTTCAAGCGAATTAGAAAGCTCATCTAATTGCCCACTTGATTCTGATATTTGGTGCACAGAGCGCTCCGCCTCTATCGACATTAAGCTGATCTCCTGAATGTTTCGATTGATCTCTTCTGTAACGCTATTTTGCTCTTCAGCAACCGTTGCAATTTGAGTCGTAATATCTGCAATTACGTCTACCGATTCTGAGGCCACTTTTAATGATTCCGTTGTTTTTAACGCATAGTTTGCAACATGCTCAGCGTGTTCAATGCCATGCTCCATGACGTCTCTCGTTTCTGTTGCATCTCGTTGCAACATGGCGATCATCTGCGACACTTCTTCACTTGACTCTTTGGTACTAGAAGCCAAAGAACGAACCTCATCAGCGACAACAGCAAAGCCACGCCCTTGCTCTCCGGCTCTCGCCGCTTCAATGGCTGCGTTCAGTGCAAGCAAGTTAGTCCGCTCTGATATCGATGTTATGGTGGTTAATATATTGGAAATATTTTCTGCACTGCTGTTTAAACGCGTGATTTTTTCTCGAGAATTATTGAGACCATCAGATAACTGGCGAATTTCGGCAGAAACGTTAGTTACTTGCTCATAACTTGTCGTTACTTTCTCTTGCGCGAGTATAGAGGCTTCAGCGGCTTCATTGGTACTTTTCGTTACTTCTGCAACCGTAGTTGACAATTCATTCATTGCATTGGCCACTTGATCAGTGTTTTGACGCTGTTGATTCACGCTTCTGTCTGTATCGCTGGTGACCTTCGTTAACTGCTGTGATGCGTTTGATTGTTGTAATGCCGCGTCCGATATTTTCATTAGCATTTCTTTTAAACTATTCGCCATTTGATGCATGGACAAATAAACGCCACCAGCTGATTCATGAATCTCAAACTCTTCGGAAAGATCCCCGCTAGCAATGTTACTGGCTATTCGCTGCATAGCACTAGGCTCGCCCCCTAAAGGTTTCATGATACTTCTAGCGATGACCATTGCGATGATGACAATAAACAAAATAACGACACCAGCTAACGTTAACATTATGTCCCTAAGATCATAGAACGCCGCGCACGCTTCTTTCTCGTCGATTTCGGTAATAATCGCCCAATTGAGTCCGTGTACATTTAAAGGTTCATAAGCAGACAGTACAAGCGTATTGTTGTAATCGTATATTGCCCCAATTCCCGCTTCACCGTTGAGTGCTTTCTTCACTGATTCTGTATTCACGCTACCAGTTTCAGGCTTGGCAAATGATGCATTAACACTTCGGTTCGTTGGGTCTAAATAGGAGTCCGAACGCATCAATTTATCTCCCCCAACTAAGTAAGTTTCACCTGTTTCTCCTAAGCCAGAGCGCTCTGACATAATCATATTAAGGCGGTCAATCGGAAACTGAAACGCGAGTACACCTACTTTCAGCCCATTGTCATAGACGGGTACGGCAATAAATCCCGCAGGTGCGTTATAGGATGGTAAATATGGGGTAAAATCAACGAGTGAAGCCCCCTCATTTCGATCTGCTGATTTCGCTTTCTGAAATGCTTTTGCCAGACCACTATTTGCATAAGGACCGTCTATCATGGACGTTCCGTAGTCCACTTCTTTGAAGACGGAATAAATAATATTTCCCGTATCAATATCCAACAAGAAGATATCGTAGTAACCAAACCTATCTAAAAGATCGTTTAAATATGGGTGTATGCCGGCATGGACTTCATCGTACTTTGAATTTCTTCCAGATCGTACTTGGCTATCTTTGCTCCCTACTGCGGCTTGATTATTGACAATGTAATCGAGTTGGAGAAGCTTACCGCTAGGGCTGATATCTCTAGTTAACTGTAACGCTGTTACATTGCCTTTCGTATTCGGAGATTTTTCAATTAACGTTGATATAAAATTATCGCGATAATAATTAGCAAGCTTTCGATCAATACCCGATTCAGCTTCAACATTATAATTTGTCGATAACTCGTTAAAGGCATTAGAAAAAGCAGTGGTCGCGTCTATTATGGATTGATTATTAGCAAGAGAGTTTGCTTGTTCTACTCTTGTATTTAGGTATTCAATTACCGCCGATTTTTTAACTTCTCTTAATGCGATTAACTGACTAAAGGTTTGTTTCTCGAAGTTTTTGTTCGCAACATACAGTGACCAAGTGGAAATGATCAACGCTGGGGTTAAACCAATAATAAGCAATATTATCAGTAGTTTATATTTCAATGACATGGTTACCTTCCCAATCAACGAGGTGTTGTCTAGTTAGCCGTACCGTCATAGGGAACGTTAAATAGAACGACGATTACGTATTAGGTCGTGTAATAATTCGTATTGCGCAAAATACGTAAGTTGTTTGGGTGCTGTTCGCACCTAGCCTTGTAGTGACTTTTTGTCACTTATTTTTCTGACTTATTAATCGTAGTAGAGAACTGGTTGCATAAAAAAACCGCCTTCAATAATTTGATCTAGATCATTTTATCAAGACGGTTCTTGTCGATAGTTTCATTAATAACACATAATTTTATAAGGGGTATTAAGGGTTATGTCTCTCTTAAATCACTCAATATCTGCTAGTTTTATTAATACTTTTTCTAATTGATCCCAAGGAAGTAACTGAGAATCAATAACTTCAAGGCGAGATTCAAAACCTTGCAATGATAAATTGTTCACCGACAGCACGCCATTTGCCTTATTAAAGGTAAAACATCCCTGGTCAGTATTGATAACACCTTTCACTCGTTCTGCTGTTAAGTCGCTTAGCATGGAGAACAGATCATCAAAGTTAAACTCTACTTCCGGACCAAATAACCAACCACAACTCTTATACCCTTGTCCTGAGTTCTCTTTTCTAATGTACGTTTGGCCTGGAGGAAGCTGGAACTGAGGCTCCATCTCTGCGTGTTCATGGTGATGGTCTTCTATTTGGGAAGAAGCGCTACCATGCAAGCGTACGTTGTCTAGAACTTCTAAAGGCAACTCACCGTGCTTAATCAATTTGCTGAAGGTTTTTGCAGGAGCTTGATCGGTAATCCAATCGTTAAACGCATCGATATCGGCAACGGTACACTGATCGACCTTACTACCAATAACCACATCAGCAGTGTCGAGTTGATCATTAAAATTCTGATTTTCGGTATATTTAGTATTACTCAAGTTTCTAGGATCAACCAAAGCAATGGTCGCTTTTAGATCAACGTATTTTTCGTACTGTGGAGAAATCAATGTTGCGACGACTTTCTTAGGGTGACCAAGCCCTGTTGGCTCAATCAATAATCTATCAGGCTTGGTTCGTAGTAGCGCATTGATTCCCACGGACATTGGCACTCCAGCGGTACAACACATACAACCGCCAGGTACTTCTTTAATTTGTGCACCTTGTTCGGTCAATATCGCTCCGTCTATTCCAATTTCTCCAAACTCATTGACCAATACCCCCCACTTTTCATTGTCCGGTTTGTTTTTCAATAAGTTGAGGATAGTCGTCGTTTTACCAACACCTAAAAAGCCAGTAATTATGTTGGTTGGAATTCGCTTTTCCATTAAATAGCCTTAGCGTCTGAATTATTCATAAGAGTATATCGGGAATTGAATATTTTTGAATATCAAACTGATTTAAAAAGAGTAAAGGAGTAAGTCTCTAAACGACGAAAGGCGCACTACAATGAGCGCGCCCTATCCCTCGTTACTCAATCGTGAGTTCGCGAATCAAGCCAACTTATGTTGCGACTTGAACTTTTACGAGGAGCTAAATTTTGTTTCTTTGAATCCATCCAAATTGTATGTAAGGCCCTAGTGTTCCTCCCTGCGAGTCGGTGGTTCAGATTGCCTTACACATTAACTATGGTTCAAATTTCGTCATTTACAAGCGACGAAAGTGACGTACATCCCATTTTCAAACACAATTTTTTCAATTCTACTTCTTGGTTGAGTGAGTATTTTAAAAATCTTATTTTCCAGCTGTGTTGGATATCATTCATTCACCGGCCAAAATTATGCCAATGGTCTTATTTATAGGGTTTAATTACGTCATATTCTTCACTAACGTCTTATTTTATTTGAATAAGTCGTATTAAGCGACATTGGTAGTATTTGCATACAAACCTAATAGATTGATACTATGCGCATCACAAAAGCCAAGCGTCCCCTAGGCTTCATTTACCGCGTTCTCGTATGGAGTAATTCGTTGAACTGGAAAAGGTTTACCCAATTTAATAGTGTCCCCCCTTCTCAGGCTTCATTAGCGCTAGGTATTATTGGGTTAGGCCAAGCATGGGATTTATATGTTCCAGAAATTGGAGGCCCAATACGTCCTTTTCTAGCAGGGTTAGGCGCTATATTACTTATGCCGGTTTTGCTCAAATACTTAACGAGCTATAGAATGTTTATTAGTGATCTTAAGCATCCGCTAAGTGGCAGCTTAATGGCTCCGATAAGTATGTCTTTGCTTATTCTTTGTGATTACCTTGCCGCTATTTCTCCCATCATTGCCTACCCTATTTGGGCTGCCGCATTGATACTGCACATAACCATGATGATACTGTTTTTCACATTCCAGCTATCAAACTTTAAGATGTCTAATGTCGTACCGAGTTGGTTTTTATACCCTGTTGGCTTGATCAGTAGCTCATTGGCTGGCACACAATTCGGGTACAATGTCTTCTCTTCAACCTTGGTTAATACCTGCATCGGTATCTATTTCTTTATGTTACCTGTGGTTTTGTATCGTCTTGTATTTGAAGGGGCACTTTCAATTAGAGCGAAGCCTACCCTTGCCATTATGGCGGCACCAATTAATTTAACGCTTGCTAGCTACCTAGTTAACTTTTCGAATCCAGATCCAATAATGACAGGTGCATTGGCTGGCATAGCCGTGACGATGACCCTGTTTATCTACTTGTGTTATTTCAGGTTAATGCGACTTCAATTCAGACCATCCATTGCAGCCGTCACGTTCCCTTCGGTAATTAGTTCAATAGCAATGTTTCGATTAACTGATTTCTTCGAAGAGTACCATCCACATTGGCATTGGTTACATAAATTTGGTTTCCTTGAGTTAACCATTTCAACGGTACTCGTTATATGGGTTTCTTTACGCTATGTGAAAATGTACTGGCCCGAAAAGCTCGGTAAAAATTAGTATTATTATGATGGTCATGGTCATCTCTTAATTTTCATTCACCATATGATTTCTCGTTACCACTAACAATGTAGACTTCCGATGGAATATAGATTTGTATCTAACTGTATTTCTGAGGATCTTTATTTGTAACCTTAGCTAAAAAATAGATTTTTCGTAGTCGACCAGTTCATAGTTTGCTGTCATAGATAATGAGTCAGCTGGCACTGAACCGTTAAATACTAAAAGGTATGACTATGAAATATCCAACAAATTTGGCTTTGCCCTATGTGCTAGAAAAACAATTGTCTAAAAGTATTGAGGCATTAATTACGCCTCAAGATAAAGGGAGAAACTTAGTTCTAGGTAGAAGCCCTAAAGTAAATGATGTTATTTTGCAGAGCAATGACTACTTAAGCTTAGGTAGCCACCCTTCGATTATAGATAAACAAATATCCTCATTAGCTTCCTCAACAGATAATGCATTTATGTCGAATGTATTTCTCCATAATGATGGAATCAACCAACGTGTTGAGCAAGAGATGGCTGAATTTACCGGTTTTGATAACTGTACCATTGTCCCGTCAGGATGGATTGCGAACACGGCGTTAATGCAAACAATCTGCCACTCCTCCACAAATGTCTACATCGATTTTTTTACCCATATGTCGCTTTGGGAAGGCGCTCGCTATGCAGGTGCTAATATTCATCCCTTCATGCATAACAATACACGGCACCTAAAGCGGTTGATTAAGAAGTACGGACCAGGGGTAATTGTTGCCGATTCTATTTACAGTACACTTGGCACCGTTGCGCCTCTTGAAGACATTGTCGACGTCGCAAATCAATATCACTGCGCCACCGTCATTGATGAGTCCCATTCACTGGGAACCCACGGACCACAAGGCTCAGGCTTACTTCAGAGCTTAGCGCTTACGCCACATGTTGATTTCTTAACGGCTAGCCTAGCAAAGACATTTGCTTATAGAGCTGGTGGGATCTGGTGCAATAACCGATATGGGGAAACTCTCCCTTATGCTGCATATTCGTCAATATTTAGTTCAGCGATGATGGCCAATGAGTTAGAACGCATTAGCGAAACGTTACGAGTTATTAAATCGAGTAACCAAGAAAGAGACGCTCTTTTCACCCATTCAAATGCACTCATTCAGGGCTTAAAAGAGATTGGCTTTAATATTAGGAGCGAATCGCAGATTATTGCCCTTGAGACGGGTGACTCGCAAAACACAATTAGGGTAAGAGACTTTTTGGAACGCAATGGGGTATTAGGATCTGTGTTTTGTACTCCCGCAACACCAAATAACAAAAATATTATTCGATTATCAGTAAAAAGCGATATGACTAAAAAGGAGGTTTCACATGTCGTCGAAGTATGTAAGAAGGCTTACAATAATCCCGAATTGTATTTCATTTAAACAACGATAAAACCTTAAATAAAACCATCAATGAAAAAGGACTTAAACACTACGTGTTCAACGTATAAAGGGGCACGTAGTGTTATGTTTAATGCTTAAAAGTGTACGTTAAATATAATGTTCTAATTTAGAGACTAAAACATCATTCGTCGCTGGTTTGATTATATAATCATTCATGCCCACTAATTTCATTTGTTCGATACACTCACTACTGTTATCACCAGTATGTCCGATGACGGGTATATTCGCCTTTTCACTCAATGAACTGCGAAGCAATTTTGTTGCCTCAAAGCCATTAAGCAGTGGCATTTCAATATCCATGATCACCACATCAACTTCTTCTGTTTCAACTAGCTTCAATACATCATTGCCATCTTTGGCCTCAATGACTTGAAACCCCTGTTGCGAAAGCAATATCGATGTTAACGAACGAACTGAGTCATTGTCGTCCACGAGTAATACCGTTCTATCAAACGATGTGGTTTTCTTCGGTACTCGATTTCGGTCTTCCACTTCATTGACAAAAATTAGCCTATCTAACGTATCGTTAAACGAATTAACCATTTCAAGTTTACTGATTGCAGATAGCTGTAAAAACCGATTGAAGTTAGTGTGATACTCAATGCTAGGGTCATACAGATATATAATTTTCGCTTCCGTAAAGCACAAGTTAGTCTCCAAGGCATTTAAATCCATTTCAGAAATACTATCGAGATCAATAAAAATCAAATCGTACTCAAATTGATACTCTTCCAGTTTTAGTGCCTTCTCTATGGAGACATAGTTTAAACGGTAACCCAAATAGAATGATTGCTCATTGAAACTTCGATTGATAGAAAACTCGGTCCCAATGGAAAGAATGGTCTTGCTGCGAATAAGATCAAACTTAATATCTTGAACGGTACTTGAACGATATTTAGGAAAGAGAAGAGTAAACTCTGTCCATTCCCCTACTACTGAACGGCACTCGATGTCCCCTCCGAATGAACGCATTACACGGCGACAAAATGGCAGGCCTAGCCCGTAGCTTCCATTTTTTCCAAAGGTATAGAAATCATTAAATATTGCTTCAACTTTGCTCTCTTCAATACCTAACCCATTATCTTTCACACGCAATATATTGGTAGTTTCTCCTGCAATCACTTCAATATGAAGATTAAACTGTGATTCACTCTGATAATAAAACGCATTTTTGAACAGGTTATACAAAGCATATTTAAGTAAAGTATCACTACCGAAATAATCGAAGCTTCCCTTTACATCCACCGTAACGGCCTTTTGAGCATCGAAAGACTGATAAGGGTAACTGCTGATTGCATCCTCCAATACGGTGTCAACGGAGTGCTTTAAAAACGTAGAGCGGGATACTCTGTTCTGGTCGATAGAGGTTAAAAGAAGATCAATGGCTTCGTTACCATTTTGAATAATACTATTTGCATCATCAAGTAGGTCACTCATCTCTTTACGATCGTGTGATGATATAAGAGGAGAATTAGGTTCTTTGCCTACAAGTGTTGCCTTCAGCAAATCCACCGTTGTTTTAAGCGCACTAAGAGGGTTTCTCATCTCATGAGCAATACCTGCACCAAATGATTTTGCCAATGAGATCCTAGCTTCATGCTCAAGTTGATTGCGAAAATAGAACAAGTTACCAAATAAGTAGGTGAAACCAAAAACAGGCACATAAGACCAATCTATTTCGTGTATCTCTACTTCTCCAGTTATCAAGTAACTGAGTACGAAAGCAAACCCTATCGATACGACGCATTGAGTAACCAATACTTTGGTTTCATGAACCAATAATATGTGCAAAAAGATCGACGCCATAAATGACATGACCCAGACACTCGACCAATCATTCATCATCAACATAAACGAAAAGAAGAACGGTAAGCACAAACCAATACACCACAAATAGTAGTGCGGTAGATACTTTTTAAGGTAATGAGGGAAGAAGTTTCTAAGCGCAAGCGCTAACAAAGAGAGTGAACAGATAAGTCGGAATGTTAGATTTTCATAAGGCTGTGGAAATAAATAGGCCCAAACATAATAATAGGTTGGAAAGCCGATAAAGCCCATCCAACCCACTATCGTTAGGTTTGGTTCTGCATATTTGTATATTTTGTTGACCACAGCCATGTCACTATCCTAGTAAATATGCATTGGTATCAACATTTCATACAAAATGATGACTTTTCAATTATTGGGAACTTCAGATAAATGGCAGTTACCATTATTACTGCCTTGTTCTGTTAAAGTTAGCGCATTAGGTTTACTTACTCTATGAAGATACTCAATATTTTGTCAATAAGTTAGCTATTCAACCGAATTACGCTGCCTTTTCGACTGGGTTCAACATCTACTCTTAGTGGCATTTGCTCTTTTAACTCACTGACGTGAGAAATGATACCGATGGTTCGGCCTCCTAATTGAAGATCAATCAAGGTTTCAATGGCCAGATCGAGTGATTCTGGGTCAAGGCTTCCAAAACCCTCATCAATAAACAATGTATCTAAACGAATGCCACCACTATAAGACTGAACGACATCAGATAACCCCAATGCTAGCGCTAGCGCAGCCATGAACGACTCCCCACCAGACAGGGTTGCCACATCCCTTAGTTTACTTGTGTAGCCATCTTCCACCATTAAATCTAAACCAGAGCCAACATTCCCTTTAGCTCTCTGCTCTTTACGCTTGAGTTCATAACGTCCTTTACTCATTTTACGTAAACGCATAGAAGCCTGTATCAATACATCATCAAGTAGCACACCAAGCACGAATCGATGTAGGCTGATTTTGGATCCCGTTTTACCATTGGCTACATCACTCAATGTGCCAACGATCTTGTATTCGCTGGTGAGTTTTTCGTTTTCTTTGAGTAACACTGCTAATTTTTTTTGTACTTCAAGGTATCGATCTTGAACAGATTTTGTTTGGGTGTACCGACCCATAACATCTGCATAATTAGCTTCTTCCGCTTTTCTCTTTTCAGTTAGCGTTTCAAACTCAGGTAAGACCTTACCCTCTATACTCTCTTCCAAGGTGCTTACTTCGGACGATAACGCCGTTCGACGTTGTTCAAATTGAGTAATGTCGCTCTCCATCACATCGATTTCAGGCTTACTTCGTCGGCTTAGCAAGTACTCTTGTTCACCCATGAATGGGCTAGTATCCAGCATACTTTGCCATTGAGTGACAATGTCACCCTTCTGTCTTTGCAATAATTGGAGCTGCTCATCGAGTTCTTTTACTAATGTTTCAGCAGACAACAGTTTTCGCTGAACCTGTTCATTTTGGGTTCTGGCGATTATCTCTTGTTGCGTTATTTCCTCAATTAACTGTCTAATTCGAGCTAGCTCTTTTTCAACACTCGGTAAATCATGTGTTTTCTTAGCATGGGCTAACGTTCGTGATTCAATCTCTGTCTGTTCTCTAGCGATTTGTATTTTAGTTGCGCCAACGACTTCTACCTGTTTATCTAAGTTCGACTTTGCCTCTAACAGCTGTTTTTCAACTTGTTGAAGATCAAACTCTGCTTTTTCAGGTGTCGACTTTTTAAGCTCACTTAATTGCAGCTCGAGTTGCGCTATTTGCTCTGTAATTTGTGAAAAGGTACGCGGTTCTTTTAATCGTAACTGTTCTTCAATTCCTGAAATGGCTTGTTGCGTTAACGCAATCTCTTTATCACTGTCAGCTAAGTTTTCAGCGGCTTTGACTTCTAGTGTTTGCATCTCATATTGATGGGCTCTTGCCACATCGACGTTGTCTTTAGTCACCTCTTCTTCTAAGAATTGTGCCGGGGTTGGGTGATCTGCGCTGCCGCACACGGGGCAAGGTTCACCTAATCGAAGTTGTTTTGCAAGTTGAGCCGCCTGAGTGCTATGCCATTGATATTCAAGGTTATCTGCATACGCAGTGGCTACCGACGTTTGGTCTTTCGCTATCGCCAACTTTTTCTCTAAGACAAAACGAACTTCGTTTTGCCCATGAAGCGTTTCTTTAAGCGCCTGACTTTTCTTTTCTAACTCTCGCTGCTCAACAAGACTATTGAACTCTTGTAAAACAACGGGAATAAGTTGTTGATTTTGTTTCGCTTGATCAAATGACGCTCTCTTTATTGTGAGATCATGCTCTAACTTGACCATCGCTTTTTGTAAATTATCTCGGTTCTGTTCCGCTATTGTATAATCTTTCTTAGATTGCGCTAAACGTAATTCAAATTCGCGTCTTTCTATTAACTTAGAACGCGCCGCTTCAAGACTAAATGTTTGATTCTGCAACTCAGGTAAATCGGCAACTCGTTTTGCCGCCACTTCATACGCTTTGTTTGCCGTTACGGTTGCTTCGGCGCTTATTACTGATACGTCTTTTGCTTGAGTTAAAGCGTGCTCTTTTTCTGAAAGCAAGCGGGTACTGCTCGTTAATTGTGAATGGATAACATCCAAGGACTGTGCTAACGATGCCTTATCCCTTTGAACTTTTAGCTCAGCAAAATGACTTTCTCCAACTAAGTGCTGCGTCAGTTGTTCTTTTTTCTGCTTAAGCTGACTAAAACGATTGTCTAGGTCCAGTGCATTTTTTTCATCGTTTTGTGCACGTTCAAGTGTGCTTCGAGCAATAGACAGCTGTTCTTCCACTAATGTGAGTTGTTCGGTATTCTCTTTTAACCGTACTTCAAGCTCGTTTTCATCAACGACACCAGCAACGTCAAGCACACCTTTCGTTTGATTATCAAATTCATCTTTTGCTTTACGTATCCCTGCCGCTCGGTCAAAAAGCGCTCGCTCAATAGCAGAGTAGATGTGCGTTTGAAAAAGCTGGCCAAAGATCTGCTCTCGTTCCTTAGAGGTGGCCGTCAACAGCTCTCTGAATTTCCCTTGTGGTAAAACCATGACTTGTCGAAACTGCTTAACATCTAAGCCAATTAGCCCTCTAACCTCTTTTAGTACAGGAGTGGGTTTATTTGCCAGTAGTGTCTCTTCACCATTGTCCAATTGATATAGCGTTGCAGAGTGGGTCCTTTTCGTTGTCCCTTCTCCACGCTTTTTGGGTACTTCCTGATCCGGTGAGCGTACGACTTTGTAAACCCGATTAAAAAGTTTGAATTCAAAGGTGACTTCTGTAAGTAACTGGGTGTCTGCATAATCGCAGCGCATCTGTTCACCCGTTCTATCACTCCCCGTAGTTTCACCATACAGAGCGAAGCAAATCGCATCTAAAATTGAACTTTTTCCAGAACCCGTTGGGCCGTTAATGAGAAAGAGCGGTGCATTTCCCATTGTCGTAAAGTCGATATTTTGAGATTGAGCGAAAGGACCAAAAGCCTGCAGAGTTAAATTCAATGGTTGCATGATTATTCCTTATGCTCTTGTGTCAGCTCTTTAATCACATTTGAAATAGTTTCAGATTGTTCTTTAGAAAGCTGAGTTTGTTGGGCTTCTAAGAAAAAATCATTAAACATATCTATTTCACCTCTTGCGAGCCTTGCCTTACCTAACGTCTGCTCAATACCGATCAACATGCCTGGCTTTTCAATATGAAGCACATTTGGGTAAACCTTTCTTAGCTTTTCCATTGGGTCCAAAATGGCATGCTTATCGGTTAATCGAACTAACAAATAATCATGTGAATTAGCATCGGTTTTCCCCATAGTGAGAATATTATCTAGTTCGTCTTCAATGATTCTCATTTGGTGTGGTGCGGTTAGGTCGATATGTGTGGCGGAGTTAAAACCATTACTATCAAGCTCGACGAGTGTCATTCCTTTCTTTTGATGTTGCTCTGAAAAACTGTATTTCATCAACGAACCTGAATAGCGTATGTAGTCTTCACCCTTTTTTTGTGGTTGGTGTAAGTGGCCTAAAGCAACGTAATCAAACGCTTTAAAGTGTTCATGGCTTACTCTATCAGAACCCCCAATTGATAATGGACGCTCTGAATCGGACTCAATAGCACCATCCATATAACAATGACTCAATAAAACATTTTTATGACCCGGTTCAAATTGCGATGTAAGTTTTGAAGCAAGGAATTGGTGAGCTTGATCATGCGTCGTTACCGGCTCAGAAAAATGATAGCGGACTAGCTCTGGATCGTTATATGGCATGCCATAAAATGCTACTTTACCTGCTTGTTTAGTCTCGATGACAACAGGGCTCATCATCTCTTCAAACGTGCTAATTATATGCAAGCCAGAATCACGCATCTGCTCTGCGCCAAACCCTAGACGTTTCGCACCATCATGGTTGCCAGGAATGAGAATAATGGGCGTTTTCAGCTCACCACAAATATAGTTCACCGTTTTGTTCATCAATTCAATGGCAGCAGTGGGTGGCACAGAGCGGTCGTAAATATCACCGGCAATAATCAACGCATCTACAGGGTTTTCACTGATGTACTCCATCATTTGTCGTAGAACGTCTTTTTGATCTTCTAGTAAGGATACATTGTGAAATTGACGACCCAAGTGCCAGTCAGATGTGTGAAGGAACTTCATAAAACCCTGTATTTCGAATTGCAGTAATGGGTGTTGATATTAGCAAGAAATTGAATTTAATAGGAATGATATATGAGAAAAGATACGCTATCGTCTCGATGTATGACTATAGGCATACCCTCGTACTTGAAGGTGAAAATTGTATTAACAACGCTTATTCTCACCAATGACATAGATTCGATATGCTCATAGGATCTCTTTCACGCGTTGCCTCACTGCGACTCAAGTTACTTGGGTATGCACCTATTGTTTATAGACCTACAAATACTTACAGGCTAGAGAACGGCGCAAAATAGACTAACGCTGACCAAAACCCCAGCCATGTCATAACGACCATGACATCGAACCAATCACGACTCCACATACATACCTCCTTCATCGTGCACCCTCTCCGATGAAGATGCCTATCGACTAAGCTAAGATAAGCAAGGAATAAGCCATTATAATTAGTTACTTTATAATTGCTTTAGCATCAAACACTTGATGCAATCTTTCAGGATAATGAGTCAAAAGTTCAGCAAAGCAATCTGCCATTGATAGTGACGTAACTACACCGTCATCTCTCATTTTAAGAATGGCATCGTACCCTTCTTTTCCTTTCATCGTGTAGGCTGATGATGCGCCTGTATAAACCGTTTCAGGCTCAACGTCTATCCAACCTTTTGTCACGTTATGTATTTTAAGGTTTTGTATTCTCTTATTTAATTCCGCCGATTCATCGTAATTAAACGTCAGATTATGAGTATAGGGATAGGAGCCCGATCCCGTACCGACAACACCATTATTGGTTGCATTATTAATTGCGCCTTCCAAAACCCTCGATAAATATTTGCCTTTTATTCGGTATGTTCCAATAGGGACTGCAAACGGCAGTAACTTTCCGGCAACGTCAGCGACGGATACATCACCAGGGTTTAACGAGTTTCGCACTCCTCCCGCATTGTGAAGTGCAAAATCAACCTTATGCCCTCTTCTATTCATCGCCACGAGAAACGATTCCGCGACCATTGGGGCGAGTTCACTTCCTCCTTGAGCATCAGGCACTCGTACATGCCGAAGTTTATTCGGCGCATGAGCGATAACTTGTTCTTGAAGCTTACGAACTCGAGGAATGTACTTTTCCAATAAAATATTTTGTGTCGCTTGGTCTTTTTTACACACCACAACATTGGGGTGGTTTTTCAAGAATTGACTCGCCTGTAGATGAGCATCGTCTGATCCCGTTGTCGACATTCTTGCGTCTAAGAATAGTCTACGCCCCAATAGCAGTTCATTTTTCCCTATTAGAGAGGTCACTTCACCCACGTCATTGAATTTAATTTCACAATGCCCAATGCTCAAAGCGTGAAAACCCGCTTGAACGATATAAGTTCCGTTTACCTTAATACCATAATCATCATCTTTTTCTAATCCAAGTGAGCTAAAGTCACCTTGTAACCGATGACTATGCCCACCAACGATTAACCCGATGCCGTCGACTTCCTCAGCAAGCTTTAAGTCCGCTTCATATCCCAAATGGCTTAATAAAATGATCTTGTTAATGCCAGAGGCTTTGATCGCTTCAACAGTTCGTATAGCCGTTTCTCTTGCGTCTACAAATGGTGTATCTGGGTCTGGATTTGCAATATCTGCCATTTTATCCAGTGAAAGGCCCAAAATAGCGACCTGTTCACCATTATCTTCTTTGGTGATCCATCGCGCTACCTTTTGTTCAGGGCAGTAGCTAAATACGTTGCTTGAGTCTGACACGCGATGCTGCTTGTCTTCTCTTTCTTGGGACAAATCCCAGTTTCCGCATAACAAAGGGAATGCTGTTCTTTTGACAAACTGAGCTACAGGTTCATTACCCATGTCTAACTCATGATTCCCAAGTGCCATGGCATCTATTTCGAGCGCATTAAGTAAGTCGGCATTGGCTCTTCCTTTAAAAAGAGAAAAATACAGTGTCCCTTGAAAGCAATCACCAGCATGGAGAAACACAAAAGGAGTATTCTGTTTACAAGCCTGCTGCTTTAACTGCTTAGCTCTCGTTGCAATGCGTGCAAAGCCACCCGCACTCACATAGGGGCTCAAATTTTGGTTATTAACTTGTAGGTTTAACTGAAGCGAGGTAGGTTCAAAGTAAGAGTGAGTATCGTTTATGTGTGCCAGAATGATCGTCGCTGGTCTATTTTTCATATTCTTCTTCATTATTTTCTCTTCTATTCCATCTCATCCTAGCCTGTAAATCATGACAGAATCGTGACTTTTATGAAACGGTCTTGAAAAAGAAATTCCTTTCGTGATGTGTTGATCCAATTTGTTAATGGATGTGCTCAAAATACAATAAGCAAATAAACACTAAGATATGTGAGGTAACAGTCTGCTTATTCAGCATTTTTCGATTATGCTTAGATTTATAGAAATCGCATTAGTGCTGTCTGGATAGGAGTTTGCCTATGCAAATTGAGCGAATTGAAATTTCTGGGTTCAGAGGAATCAAACGCTTATCTTTACCTCTTGGGGAGCTGACCACCCTTATTGGTGAGAATACTTGGGGAAAATCATCACTGTTAGATGCATTATCTGTTGCCCTACCTGCAGATGGACAGCCCTATCAATTTGAAATGCAAGATTTCCATGTTGACCACTCTATCGCTCACCCGCAGACGCAACATCTACAAATTATCCTTGCCCTTAAATCAACCGACAAACATGAAATTCGTTCTGGTCGCTACCGTAAAATCAAACCCATTTGGGTCTATGATGAAGACAGTAATGCTTATATTTATTATCGCGTTAGTGCCACTCTTTCTCAGTATGATGTCACCACTAAGTTCACCTTTTTAGATACGAAAGGGAATCCTCTTCCTTTGCATCATTCTGAGAAGTTGGCCCATGAGCTTATGTCTCTTCACCCCGTTATTCGACTTAAAGACTCGAGGCGTTTTGAGCGTCCATTTAATGAGAAGCAAGGGGTGAATACTCGGGTAGAAAAACGAATCAACAATACTTGTCGCCGTTTGTTAGCCACGCCTGGTCATGTCAGCAAAGGCGAGATGCGCAGTAGCTTGAACTCAATGGGTGTTTTGGTTGATCACTACTTTTCGTTTAAAAGTAACACCCGTAGAAGCCCTAGAAAACAACGAGATGGGCTTTTTTATAGTAGTTCGCCTAGTGAAAAAAGTGTTTCTCAAGTCGTTGAAGAAACAAAGAATAAGTCGACTAGATTGCTTATGATGGGTCTTCTAAACGCCTACTTACAAGCTAAAGGGCCAAATGATTTACGTCGCTGCGCAAGGCCATTACTCATTTTAGAAGACCCAGAGGGACGACTACACCCAACACACCTTGCCCGGGCATGGAGTTTGTTACAACTTCTACCAATGCAAAAGATTCTCACAACCAATAGTGGTGATTTATTGTCTCAAGTCCCGCTGTCCACTATTCGCCGTTTAGTGAGACAATCTGACAGAACCATTGCCACTAGCTTACCAAACAAAGGTTTTAGCAAAGATGAACTGCGCCGAATCGGTTTTCATATACGTTTTCATCGTTCTGGTGCTCTATTTGCGAGATGCTGGTTACTGGTTGAAGGAGAAACAGAAGTATGGCTTTTCAATGAACTGGCTAATCAGTGTGGCTACAATCTGGCTGCAGAGGGTGTTCAAATTATTGAGTTTGCACAATCTGGCCTAAAGTCTCTCATAAAAGTCGCCAAAGCCTTTGGTATAGATTGGCATGTTGTCACTGACGGTGATGCTGCAGGAAAAAAATATTCCGCATCTGTTCGTAGCTTATTAGACAACGATCTAGAGCGACATCGATTAACCGAACTGCCCGATCGGGATATTGAGCATTATCTTTATTCTCATGGGTTTGAGCACTTTTTTAGAGACATGGTGAAAATTCCCTATGACCATCCTATACCTGCTAAAAAAGTTGTTGCTAAGGTATTGAAAAAACATGCCAAACCGGATCTGGCTCTGGCTATCGTCTCGTATTGTGAAGAACAAGGGATAGAGTTTATTCCTGTTCTACTTCGCTGGACCTTAAAAAGAGCCATTACTATGGCAAATGGGAACACTTAACCTCCCTTTTCCATTTCCAGCGCCTATTTACAACGCCTACTTCCAACCCGTCGCTAAGCAGAAATGGACACGCTTTACTGCGCTCACTTTTCAATCGAAATATTTCACATTTTGCCCAATTACGTCTATCGTCAAAGTAGAAAAACAACAAGTTGCATATGAGTAAACCCTAATCTAATCGATACAACGAATATCGAACGCACTGACTCAAATAGGATTTTATCTAGTGACTTATTAATTAAGACAATAAACGTTAGTGTAATGAGGCTTAAATGTACGATCAAATAACCGATTCAAGATTATTGGCAAAGGGTCAACGTGTTGCCGTCAACGATTACGACAACAAACAAACACCGTATCGGTTTCAACTAGGTGAAGATACTAAGCAGAACGTTATTGCGCTGATCCTTTGGGATGAATCCAAAGAAAAAGGAGGTCACTCAATCACAAACTCAGCTGAACGTGTTCTTAATGACGTATTACCTCTGTGCCCAAAGACACCTAACATCATCGTATATAAGGATACAACTGGCAGATGGGATCGCCTTTATTGCCGACCAGATAAAAGTAAACGGTTACGATTCGTCTCTATAGGGCCGATTAGAACCGGAACACCCTCCTTATGGGAAGATTGCATTATATTCAGTATATGTCTTGAGGTATTTATACTTGAAAGGTAAGGCTGCACCGCGAGTTTAACTACTAACGTGCAGTAACCAGCGAACGCTGATTCAATTTATTGTGAAGCCACAAACCACTCGCTTTCATCAGGTAACCAAAGATGCCACCTAAAACAATTGAAGGTACGACTAACTGCCAATTACCGTTCGCTGCAAACGTTGCACACGACCCAATAAAAGTACCAGGGATATAACTTAACCAAGTTTGCTTTGCCTGAATACACATAAAAAATGCCACAACCGCTGTTGCAATATACCCAATGATCTCGATACTAAAGATTGAAGAAAAGTAGATAATAACAAGGGCCCAGAACACGCCAGTAATATTGGTAATCAAACTTTCGGCGAGCCCTTTCAAGCCACTATTCGGTGACGCAAAGTAGCTCGTACAGCCTAAAAATCCAGCCCAAGATAATAGCCCTAGCGATATAGAAACCCAACCCCATATGCCAGACAACACGCCCGTTGTTAAAGAAATGGCAACTAATACACTCATAGCTTCTCCTTACCTCTAGCTTCGAAATGACAAAGAGGTATTATTCTCAAATCAAGCATGGATACTAAGTCTTCCCGCCTGCAACATGAGTGATATAAATCACATTAAAATAAGATCGTGATGTAACATAAATTTGATATTTAGATGGCAAACGTTTTTACAACACTAAATGTAATTATATACATCTATTTCACACACAGAACCTAACACCATGCATCAAATATACTTATGATGATATCAATCAAGATTAATTATTCTTATACAAGTAAGATCAATTGCTATTAAGTAAGTAACATATTGCAGTAATGAGAAGAGAGTAACGGTACGTATGACTATCGCCACATGTTACTCAACTATACCAAAACAAAGGATCTGTTATGGCGACAAACCAACCAACAAATAATCAGCTATTTACTCCGAGTGAAATGATGGCTGAAGCCGAAAAATTCGCATTAAGTAAAGCCAAGAAAACCAGTGGCATGACATTAGGGCTATCCGTCATGGCTGGTGCATTTATCGGTCTCGCTTTTATATTTTACATTACCGTGACGACCGGTAGTGCCGTCGCTGGTTGGGGCCTTAGCCGCCTAGCGGGCGGTCTTGCTTTCAGTATGGGGTTAATTTTCATTGTTCTTTGTGGTGGGGAGTTATTTACCAGCTCTGTTCTTTCAAGTATATCTTGGGCTAATAAACAAATTTCATTTTCCAAAATGCTCTCTATTTGGGCAAAGGTTTATGTCGGTAATTTCTTGGGAGCGATGTTACTTCTTTTACTCGTCACAGCAGCGGGGCTTTACCAGCTAAATGACGGACAATGGGGGCTGAACGCTCTCAATATTGCTCAGCACAAATTACACCACACCACAGTACAGGCGTTCTCTTTGGGCATTCTGTGTAATTTGCTCGTATGTTTAGCCATTTGGTTAACTTTTTGTTCTGAAAATGCGATGACGAAAGCAATGCTAATCGTTCTGCCCGTCGCGATGTTTGTCTCTACTGGGTTTGAACACTGTGTCGCGAATATGTTTATGGTTCCTCTCGGCATTGTGCTGCAAAGCTTTGCTCCTGAGAGTTTTTGGGTACAAATTGGCGCTTCACCGAGTAACTATGCCGATCTCAATGTCACTAATTTTCTCACTGCTAATCTTATTCCGGTCACTCTCGGAAACATCGTTGGTGGTGCTGTACTCGTGGGCCTAGCGAATTGGAGCATTTACCGACGTCCTCAACTAAAAGCAGCGAATTTATCAACAATTCGACGAACAGCCAACGTCATGTCAATTAAAAACAACGAGCACCGTAACAACCTATTAGTCAAACAGATTATGAACACTAAACCGATTGTTTTAGAGACAGAAATGCCGACATCTGTTGCGATTGACCTGATTACGGACAATAAGCTTTCCGGCGCACCGGTTTGTGACATTAAAGGACGTCTTGTTGGATACTTTTCAGTTCATGACGTGATGGTTGATCTTTGGTGTGAAAACTATTCACCAAAAACAACGCAAAAAGTCGTCGACTTGATGACTCGTGATGTAATCGCAATACAATCAAATGAGCGCGTAATTGATGTAACAGAGTTCTTGTGTATTGACAAAGAGCAACTGTATCCGGTTAACAATGCCGGTATAGCAACAACGCTCAACCCTCTTCCATTAGAAGTACGTGCAAAAACAATGAAAGTCACTAAACCTCAATGTATTCCTGTTTTAGATGGTGAAGAGTTTGTCGGGGTTATATCAAGAAACGATATCATGTTGGCTCTGCGTCCAATTTATGGTGAACGTTTAACAATGATGCCAACGCACCGTCAAGAAACCGCCTAACTAAGTAGATTTCTACAAAAAAGCCCATAGCGTCATCATCGCCATGGGCTAATTATCTTACAAATTGCACGAATTTATTTCTTAACGCCTTCGATATGTAACTCCATATCGACATAGCTTGAATCGCCCATCACTTTAATTGCAAAATCAGCAAGTTCTAGTCTCGTTGTTCCAACGAAACCAACACGCTCTCCACCCCAAGGGTCTGTTCCTTCGCCAATTAAATCCGCATTGATCGTTATAGGTTTAGTCACCCCATGCAACGAAAGATCGCCAACAATGTCGAACTGCCCTTCACCATTATCAATAACTTTATTACTCACAAAAGTTGCGGTACTAAACTTAGATGCATTGATAAAATCGTCGCTACGTAAATGCTTATCGCGCTCAGCGTGGTTTGAGTCCAAGCTACGAGTATCGACATTAACTTTGACCCTAGAGCTCTCAACGTCTGATGAATCAAATGAAAATTCACCGTCAAATTGATTGAAGCGACCTTTAATGAAGCTATAACCAAGGTGGCTCACTTTGAAGTTAATCGAAGCATGCGCTCCCTTTGTATCAATTACATAATCCGCCGCACTTGCTCCCATTGAAGAGAACATTGCTATCGCCATTCCTGCTGCCATTAGTGTTTTTTTCATTAGATTTTTCCTATCATCTTGTTGAGCGTATTATCTTTCGTAATAAAGTGATGCTTGAGTGCCGCTAATGCATGAACACTGCTTAGTACAATCAGACTCCATGCTGCGATTTCATGAATTTCCCCAGAAAGGTCCGCTTGGCCTTCAAAAAAGGCGCCCATACCAGGGACAGTAAACCAACCAAAAACGTCTATACCACGACCGTCTTCCGTTGAAATTAGATAACCAGTAGTAAATAGTAAAAAGAGAAGAACATAGACAAGACCGTGGGCAGCTTTCGCCGCGACTTTTTCAAAATGGTTACCTTCAATTTGAGGAGACGAGGTAAACATTTTCCACAACAATCGGAACACGGTCAGTAAACCTAGTAATATGCCTATCGATTTATGCCAATGAGGAGCAGTCCGATACCACTCACTGTAGTAGCTCAAATCAACCATCCAATAACCAACACCAAATAGCCCTATGATGGCTAGTGCGGATACCCAGTGAACAATTCGAGCCGGCAAATTATAAATCTGTACATTACTACTCATTGTGTCTTCCATAATAGTTAAGAATGCGAATCTTACTCACTAAGAATAAGAGAGTGAGATTCTATGTACAGAGTATTTACCAAATTTTACAGTTATAAAAGGTCTCTACATCGAAGAAGTCGTTCAAAATTTTTAAACAAGATTCAATTAGGAACGATGCGTATGATCAATGGTTACTGACACGTTACTTAAAACTAGCAGGTGTTGCTCAAGAAACAACCTAACTTATTAAAAATCTGATATTTTTTCTATTTGATAGATTTCATCGGTAATGTCCATCACTTTTTTCTCCACGATTGCTTGCGCGTCTTGAAGACCTTTGTTGTAGAAAGCAGGACCAAAATTTTTACAAATATGTTCAAACAGGAATTCAGCATCAAATTGGCCTATTTCAACGTCAAATTCATTCTCTAGATAGTGCTGTAAGTCTTCACTCATCGCCTGTTTTTGTTTACTGGTAAACTCGATGTCTGACATTAAATTCTTCCTTATGTATAAATCAACATCCATGTTATCAAGTTTTTCTTCGTTTATTACGTAGAAAAGTGGGAATGATCATGAAGTTAGACATTCTGCACTGAACTGCATCGTAGCTATGGTAATCTTTAGAAATAATTGACTCGGCCCGAACCTAAGCCAGTCTCTCTTTTCTGAGGTACAACCGTTGCTACTAGATGTGTTAATTCAAAGTGTTAACGAATTTCAAGCTGATTGCTTGAAGTTGTGTGAAAAGCACTACCCAACAATTCACAATCAAGGTATGAGTCAACACCATTTAGGCTTAGCATTTTCACGACGCCTTACCCGTACGCTCAATGAGTTCGGTCACTATTGTGATTACAGTGCCCTCGAATCCACCAAAGCAAGTGAAAACCCTCACCACTACCGTGTCAGCTCAGACGTCGGTACTGTTTGGATATTGACGCATCATATGGTCAGTGCAGGCAAAACTTGTCGAAAAAAGTTGATGAAAGACATAGGTGAATGGCAACAAGAATATGGCTTCGCTATTCAACCCAATGACCTTTTACTGTTGCTTTCAGATCACTGGATCAGCCGCAGTAAACAAAGTCGAGAATTACTGCACTGGTGGACAGGCCAACTCCCTGAAGAGATTGATCAATATAGCGCTCAAGGTATCAGTTTATATGAAAGCGACTCTCAACTTACCTTTTTACTGGAAAAGCAATATCAATTAAGCCCTTACTATATTAAATTCTCTCATCCTTTGAAGCACTCTAAAAACCAGCAATTGGTGAGAAAGTACATTCAGCTTTACGCTATCATTCAATGGAATTAAAAAACTGAACACGCCTTCTCTGTCATTTTTCTTTCACTCATCGGTCATACACTAACTCTACCCATCAAAGTGATTGAATCTAGTCCATAAAAAGTGAAAACGTTAAAACGATATCAATATGAGCGCTATGCCGTACTGTGCAACCTTAGTTACAAAAGGGTTTTTAAGCAGAGTAACTATGGTTTCTCACCCAGAGGACAGAGGGTTATCAATAATCGGTTCGGGCAGACTTTTATAAGAGTGTTGTGGAACAATCACGATGATGAAGTAATTATCGTGATTAAAGGTTCTCATAACCTATGGGACTGGGTACTGACCACTAGGATTTGGCATAAAAGCTGTCAGGAGTTTGGTTTAGAATACTCTATTCACTCTGGGTTTCATCATCTTCTTTCTCAAGAAAGCCTTCCTAAATACAATCATGACACCTTAGGCGTCACGGTTTTTGAACGACTGTTATCCGTCATTTCACCGCTAATTAAACAAGGTAAACGGATCACTCTAACCGGACACTCCTCTGGAGGTGCGATTGGGTGCATCATTGGTGATGCAATAGAAAAGCAATACCCTAAATCGATAAAACGAGTCGTTACTTTCGGACAACCAGCAATTGGTGGCCGACTTTTTTCGAATAAATATTCACTAAAACACAAAACGTATCGGATCTGTTGTGACCTCGATATCGTCACGTTTTTACCGCCTATCCCCTTTCTTTACTGCCATGCTGGTAAACTTCTTTGGCTCTATAATCAAAAGATCTACGAAAATACCCCGACTATCATAAGATTCTTACGATCAATTAGCTCTTGGGTTCTGAGGCCTTTTACTTATCATCTAATGAGCAAATATATTCGTAACAAAGATTATTTTGATGAGCGTTGAAAAAATTTGAAACCAGTCTGAATTTTCATGTGTTGATGAGTATATTTTGAGTCATGATCGCATTTGTTTACAAATTCTGTGTCACTCTTTAAACGTTTAATTAGTATATGTATATGATTTTTAAAGAAGCTTAATAATTGCTCAGACACTATGATTCTAACTACGAGAAAACAGTTTCAAAGTTTAATCTCTCTTAATGAGAATGGTGAGTATATTGCTCGTTATTCGAATTGGCGAATACACAGTGTTTTTCAACCAATATTTGGGCGTAGTCATAAAATTGTAGGAGTAGAGGCATTAGTTAGAATCACTACCTTGGAAGGGAAATCAGTTCGCCCTGATCTTTTTTTCAGTTCAACAGAGATTTCTATAAAAGACAAAATCAATTTGGATAAGTTAAGTCGTGTCATTCATATCAGAAACTTCGCTATCTCTGAATACAAAAAACTAAAATTATTTCTGAATATATTGCCTAGTGTTAGTGAGTATTTTGCTTTACATGATGTCAATAACTGCTTGCTATCCAATCGCTTGAACGAGCTTAACATCGACCGTTCTCAAGTTATTATGGAAATCGTAGAACTGAATGCTAATAACGAGTATCTCTTCCTTGAAGCTATTAAAAAACTTTCTACTTCTGGATACAGTATTGCAATTGATGACTTCGGTGCGTGTGCATCGACGATGGAGCGCGTTAAATCACTTCAGCCTAATATCGTTAAATTAGACAGAGAATTATTACTAGAGCATATGTCTGGACAGACAAATAGGCTTCTCGAAGGCATCAAATTAGCAAGGTCTATTGGAGCAAAAGTAATTGTAGAGGGGATAGAAACTCAACAGCACTATGACTCTATGATCAAACTAAATTTGGATATGTATCAAGGCTTTTATCTAGGTACCCCCGAAGCAATCCGAACTGACGTAAAAGAAGTCGTCTAACCGACACATACAAAACCCTTCCTCGACAATAAAATAGAGTTATTTCTCCCGCTTATTATCTGTCAAATGGTACTCGTAATTGCCTCTCCCCCAATTTCACATTGCATCTTCGTCGGTTTACTGTTCAATAGAAAGGCCCCTCATAAATAATTAAGAGGCCTTAAAATATCATCGTTTTATAGCAGGAAAGGTGACTAATAGTTGTACTGGTCGCCGCTCTACTTAGAATCACCATAACGCTCTAAATAAAGAACCGTAGCTGCGGTTCTCGAAGGGACTTTAAGCTTCTTTAAAAGACTCTTCATATGCACCTTTACCGTCGATTCAGAAATAAATAACCTGTCGGCAATTTGTTTGTTTCTAAACCCTTTTGCCACCTCTTGTAATATCTGCCTTTCACGTGTCGTGAGTTGGGAGAATATGTCTTCTTCCGAGCCTCTATTTTCTAGGTATTTCACGACTTCTTCACTGTAAGCTTTAGTGCCCGTTGTCGCTTGCTTTAATAGTGTGACAAGGTCATCAGGTTCCGTATCTTTTAATAAGTATCCATCTGCGCCCGCTTTAATGATCGCTTCGATGTCTGCTGCATTGTCAGAAACAGTCAAAATAACAATCGCCGCCGTCGCACCATCAGCACGTAGCGCTTTTAGCGTATCTAACCCCGACATTCCTTTCATATTGAGATCAAGCAAAATTAAATCTGGATCGATCTCATGTGCTTTGGCAATCGCATCAGCACCGTTACTCGCTTCCGCGACAACATCAAATTCATCTTCAAAAGCTAATAATTGACTAATACCACGTCGCATTAACGGGTGGTCATCCACCAGCATTACTTTACAATTCGTCAAAATCTACTTCCTTAAGCTCGTTGATATGTAAGGGTTACTGCACACCCGTTGTGTTTCGAAGAGCTTATTTGTAAATCACCATTTAAGCGAGATGCCCGTTCGTGCATTATTGTCGTTCCATAGTGATTCAATTTCTCTACATTTTTTTCAAAGCCGATACCGTTATCGACAATAGAAACAGTAACTGTGTTATCTTTTTCTAAACATTTTACTTCAATTTTTGAAGCATTAGCGTGTTTAATGGCGTTCATAGTGGCTTCACGGATCAACTGCAGCAAATGTACTTGCTGATGTGCGTCTAGCTCAATCGATGATAGCTCATTATCCAACTGAATTTCCGCTTCTGTTTGCTGTTCTAACTGTGACAACATCTCTTGTACCGCTTGACCGAAACTGCCTTCTTTTATCGTCAATCGAAACGTTGTTAATAACTCTCTAAGTTGAGTATATGCCGATGAAATACCTGTATGAATTTCTCCAATGACAACCTCTGTTTTAGCGGTATGTTGATTAGGCTCTTGTTTTGCTAACACTTTCTTTAACAACGATACCTGAATTTTCAAATAAGACAGTGACTGAGCCAACGAGTCGTGCAATTCACGTGCAATAGTGGCTCTTTCCTCCATGATCAACAATTGCTCTGCTTGTCTTTGAGCCTGATTATAATAAATGGCTCTTGATAATATTTGTACAAAATTGTCAATCAACGCCTGATCTGGGCAAGGTAACCCACTTTTCCAATAGAGAAAACCCAATTGAACACCATCTAATTCAAAAGGCTTCTTTTTATCGTAATTATCACAAACCTCACCAGCAACCAGTGTTGTATTTTTAACCCCAGCTTCGGATATCTCAATTTGCGCGGCTTTTATTCCTTCAATGTTTGCGATCTGGTTGAGTATCGCCTGAAAATTTTCTTGAGTAATTCTAGATGCTGTTAACTCTTGAGAGGATTTATAGAGGACACCAAGAGACTGATTGGCGTGTTGTAATCGATGTGTTTTATCGTTAACGGCTTTCTCTAATCCAGAATAGAGGTTACCTAAATCTGCTGCCATTCTATTAAATGCACGAGTTAGAATACCCATTTCACTTTGGCTTGATGTATCGAGTGCCACGTCAAACGTTCGGTTTTTAATTTGATCGCTAGCCGTCACTAGAGCTTTCAACGGACCAACGATTTCTCTTCGAATATAAAGAACAACATAAACACTAACAAGCATGATAGTACCTAAGCCAAGCCCTCCAACCCATGCAAGTATGATCATTTTTCGCTCTGAAAACATCTGCAGTTTAAATACAAAATCATCTATTTGTGACACGAACTGGGCAACACCTGCGGAGTATTGTTCTTTATCTTGGCTTGTAAGAATCATCTTCAATTCATGCCAACGACTAATCAAATTGTAGTAATCTTGTGTAATATCTTTAGGTACGATGAAGCCCTGAAGTTGTTTCATCGACGGTGAGTAGATAGAACGTTCAAACTGATAGATGTGAGAATCATAGTTTACTGAGTCAGTTTCAATATCGTAAGCCAAACGATAGCTTTGCATTCTCATTGAACCAGCAACGTTGACCGCCTCGGCATCATTTATGCTCGATACAAGCGTAACGATTGCCAAACTTGTCGTCACCAATGACAACGAAACAATCAATAACATCGCTTTTGCAATCGTACTCGTCACCGAGTGTTTAACCCTTTTTAGCAAAGTACACCCCTTCGCATATTGTGTATTTTATCAACACATTCAATTTCCTCTAATTGCTCATCTATAAGAATGTGATCACTCTCATCGGAATTTGTTGATCTAAAACATATTTACCCATTAATTAACCCCTTCTAGGTATTTATTCAAATATGTCAAAAACTACAATTTGTGTATAGATAAATACTGTTTATGAACAAGAAAAATAGACTACCCTTAAGGGGTATTGCTCAAATCAAAGGTAAAACAGTGGTAAACCTTTCAAGACGACGACTATTTTCAAGGACGAAGGTGAATGATAACGCCCTTCGCCTACCTTGGCTAAAAAGCAGTAGTAACTTTGTTAATGATTGCACTCGCTGCGGAAAATGCATCGAAAATTGCGAAAACAAAATCATAATTAAAGGTGAAGGTGGTTTTCCTACGCTAGACTTTTCTATCGACGAGTGCACATTTTGTTACCAATGTGCTGAGGTATGTCCAGAACCGTTGTTCGAATCGCAAAACAGTGAACCATGGCGTGCTGAAATAGTGATTAATGATAAGTGTTTAGCCTTTAAAAATATTGAATGCCGAAGCTGTAGTGAAGTCTGCGAATCAAGGGTTATTCAATTTAAACCTGAATTAGGAAAAGTCGCGCAACCCAAATTAAATCTTGATGAATGTAACGGATGTGGCGCATGCGTTTCGGTCTGCCCAACTTCATCAATCAATGTACGTAATGTCGATAATAACGAGAGATAACTATGGCACTAAACGAAGTGCACATTTCTAGTTTAGTGGTTCATGTTGCCCCTGAGCATCTAAATACTATTAAAGCGAAAATTGAAGAATTTGAGAACGCTGAAATATATGGCGATAGCCCAGAAGGAAAAATCATTGTGGTTTTAGAAACCGAAAACCAAGGATTTGTAACAGATACCATTGATGCTATTAACAATTTACCAAATGTTCTAAGTACTGTTTTGGTGTATCACCAAATTGAAACAGGCGTAGACGATACGGATATAGACACTGGAATTCAACATTCCTACACAGAGGGTGAAGTATGAAAATGACAAGACGTGCGTTTGTGAAAGCAAACGCAGCAGCATCAGCAGCTGCCGTTGCAGGCGTAACACTTCCTGCAACCGCAACAAACCTGATTGCGAGCTCTGACCAAACAAAAATAACATGGGATAAAGCGCCTTGTCGTTTTTGTGGTACTGGCTGTTCTGTACTTGTTGGTACTCAAAACGGTAAAGTCGTTGCTACCCAAGGTGATCCAGAGTCACCAGTAAACAAGGGCCTAAACTGTATTAAAGGCTACTTTCTATCTAAAATCATGTACGGTAAAGATCGTTTAGAACAGCCTTTACTTCGTATGAAAGATGGAAAATACGACAAAAATGGCGACTTCGCCCCTGTGTCTTGGGATCAAGCTTTTGATGTAATGGCTGAGAAATGGAAGCAAGCATTAAAAGATAAAGGCCCGACAAGTGTCGGTATGTTCGGTTCAGGCCAATGGACAGTAATGGAAGGTTACGCCGCGGCAAAAATGATGAAGGCTGGCCTTCGCTCTAACAATATTGACCCTAACGCTCGCCACTGTATGGCGTCAGCGGTAGTAGGATTTATGCGTACCTTTGGTATCGATGAGCCTATGGGTTGTTACGATGACTTCGAACACGCAGATTCTTTCGTGCTTTGGGGTTCAAACATGGCAGAAATGCACCCTGTACTATGGACTCGCATCACCGATCGCCGTTTAAGCCACCCACACGTTAAAGTTAACGTGATGTCGACTTACTACCATCGTTCTTTTGAGTTAGCAGATACAGGCTACATTTTCGAACCACAATCTGACCTTGCTATCGCAAACTTTATTGCTAACTACATCATCCAAAACGATGCGGTTAATTGGGACTTTGTGAATAAACACACAAACTTCAAGCAAGCTGAAACTGACATTGGTTACGGTCTGCGTGACGACGATCCTCTACAAAAACAAGCCAAGAATGCTAACTCAGGTGCAATGAGTGATATCTCATTCGAAGAGTACAAAAAATCTGTCGCGCCATACACGGCCGAGTACACTACTGAACTGTCAGGTGTACCAGAAGACAAACTGGTTGAATTAGCGAAGCAATACGCAGATCCAGACACCAAAGTGATGTCACTTTGGACAATGGGTACGAACCAACATACTCGTGGTGTGTGGGTTAACAGCTTAATCTACAACCTACACCTTCTAACAGGTAAGATTTCTACTCCAGGTAACAGCCCATTCTCACTAACCGGTCAACCGTCTGCATGTGGTACTGCTCGTGAGGTAGGTACATTTGCACACCGTCTTCCAGCAGACATGGTTGTAGCAAACCCTAAACACCGTAAGGTTGCTGAGAAAATTTGGGATATTCCTGATGGCGTTATTCCACCGAAGCCAGGCTACCATGCCGTACTTCAAGACCGTATGCTTAAAGACGGTAAACTAAACGCTTACTGGGTTATGTGTAATAACAACCTTCAAGCTGGTCCAAACATTAACGAAGAACGTCTTCCGGGCTACCGTAACCCAGAAAACTTCATTGTGTGTTCTGACCCTTACCCAACCACAACTGCGCAAGCGGCTGACCTTATTCTTCCTACAGCAATGTGGATTGAAAAAGAAGGCGCTTACGGTAACGCAGAACGTCGTACACAAGCTTGGTACCAACAAGTCGATACTGTTGGCGAAGCGAAGTCTGACTTATGGCAAATCATGGAGTTCTCTAAGCGCTTCAAGATGGAAGAAGTATGGACTGAAGAAATGCTAGCAGCCGCGCCTCAATACCGTGGCAAAACAATGTACGACATGCTGTTTGAAAACGGTCAAGTTGACAAGTACCCAATTGAAGAAGCTCGTGAACTCAATGACGATGCACACCACTTCGGTTACTACGTACAAAAAGGTCTATTCGAAGAATACGCAACCTTTGGTCGCGGTAAAGCCCACGATTTAGCCCCTTACGATGTTTATCACCAAGTACGTGGTTTACGTTGGCCTGTTGTTGATGGTGAAGAGACACTTTGGCGTTACAAAGAAGGTGCGGATCCATACGCTAAGAAAGGTTCAGGTTGGGACTTCTATGGTAAACCAGATGGTAAGGCACTGATCATTTCTGCACCATACGAAGCGCCACCAGAGTCACCAGATGAAGAGTTTGACCTTTGGATGTGTACAGGTCGTGTACTTGAACACTGGCACACAGGTACCATGACTCGTCGTGTACCAGAGCTGTATAAAGCGGTTCCAGATGCGTTGTGTTATATCCATCCTGAAGATGCGAAAGCTCGTGGTATTCGTCGCGGTGACGAAGTTCTTATCGAAAACAAACGTGGTGAAGTACGCGTTCGTGTTGAAACTCGTGGCCGAAATCGTCCACCACAAGGCTTGGTATTCGTACCATTCTTTGATGCACGGATTCTCATTAACAAATTGATCTTAGATGCGACCGATCCTCTGTCTAAACAGACAGACTTTAAAAAATGTCCTGTCAAGATCACTAAAGTCGCGTAATAGAGAATTATGAACGTACGGCAGCTGTTTTCCATATCAAGCAGCTGCTTATCAAAGGATTAGCCAATAGGCGGAGAAATTAACATGAAAAAACTGATTACAGCTCTATTGTCAGTTGGTGTTTTATTAACTGGTGTCGCTCAAGCAGAAATTGATAACCCGGGTGGTATCGGTGGTGTTGAGTCACTTCGTGGTGTAAGTGAACTTGAAGCAACTCGTCCAGCTGACGATTTTAAGAAGTTTCCAAAAGAACAAGTATTAGATAGCGAATTCGTTTATCAGCCACCTCTTGTTCCCCACTCAATCAGAGGCTACGAAGTTTCACTGAATGCCAATAAATGTTTAGCGTGTCATAGCTGGAAGAATGCGAAAGAAATGGGCGCAACAAAAATCAGTGTGACTCACTATGTCAACCGAGAAGACGCAGTACTTGCAGATGTATCACCTCGTCGTTACTTCTGTCTTCAGTGTCACGTTCCTCAAGCAGCAGCGAAGCCGCTAGTTGAGAATGAATTTAAACCTGTTGACTCGTTACGCTAATCGTAGCCGGAGTGAAAGAGAGGCTATTATATGAAATTACTTAAAGCGTTTTGGAAGCGCCTATCAAGCCCTAGTAAAGCCGCCGTTGGCGTTGTTTTATTCATGGGCTTTGCTGGTGGCTTACTGTTTTGGGGGGCATTTAACACGGGTATGGAAGCAACAAATACAGAAGAGTTCTGTTCTGGTTGTCACGCGCCTATCGTTAAAGAGATCCAAGAGACAATACACTACTCTAACCGTTCCGGTGTTCGTGCAATCTGTTCTGACTGTCACGTACCACATGAATGGTCAGATAAGATAATCCGGAAAGTTCAGGCTTCGAAAGAGTTGGTTGCCCACTTTATGGGCACGATAAACACACAAGAAAAATTTGAAGCGAAACGGGGCTACCTTGCTAACCGAGAGTGGCAACGACTTAAGGAAAATGATTCTTTAGAGTGTCGTAACTGTCACGAATTTGAATTCATGGACTTCTCAGAGCAAAATTCTCGTAGTGCCAAACAGCACTCTACTGCTTTAGCGTCCGGAGAGAAGACTTGTGTAGATTGTCACAAAGGAATCGCACACAAACTGCCAGACATGCATGGTGTTGAAGGCTGGTAATAAGGAGTCAGAATATGAGTACACTTGAATCTGCTATTTGGCATATTCTGGGCTACAGCGCAATGCCAGTGATCATCCTCGCAGGTTTTGCCGGAGTTGCAGCCGTCTGTATTTGGTTACTGTCATTGGGTTCAGATAAAGAAGTCTAATTATCACCCTCTAGATATCATCCAAACAAAAGCCACCAAATTTGGTGGCTTTTTTCTGTCTAATCAAACATAGTGCTAATCAAATAGAGTGTTTAAAATGTCTGTAAACAACTACTACTCGCTTGGATAACCTTGCGGGTTTGATGATTGCCAACGCCAAGTGTCCTGCGTCATCTCTTCAAGCGTTCGTTCGGCTTTCCATCCTAGCTCTGTGACCGCTTTAGCTGGGTCTGCCCAGCACTCTGCGATATCGCCAGCACGACGAGCAACGACTTTATAAGGCACCGGCTTACCTGACGCACTTTCAAAGGCTTTAACCATATCTAGCACGCTATATCCATTGCCTGTCCCTAGGTTATAGATATGTAATCCATGCTTAGCGCCCACTTTCTCAAGCGCAGCGACATGGCCATCTGATAAGTCCATAACATGAATATAATCTCTGATTCCAGTACCATCGGGAGTCGGGTAATCATTACCAAATACCGAAAGGAATTCGCGGCGGCCTACAGCCACTTGAGAAACAAATGGCATTAGATTATTCGGGATGCCTTGTGGATCTTCGCCAAGCTCACCTGTTGGATGTGAACCAACAGGGTTAAAGTAGCGAAGTAACGTAATACTCCAGTCTGAATTCGCTTTTTGAAAATCCGTTAAACACTCTTCTACCATAAGTTTGCTGCGACCATAAGGGTTCGTCGCACTGGTCGGAAAGTCTTCAGTAATTGGCACAGAAGCAGGGTCGCCGTAGACCGTTGCAGATGAACTAAATACTAGGCTCTTAACATTGGCTTCTCGCATTGCATCAACTAAAACCAATGTTCCGTTAACGTTGTTGTCGTAGTATTCAAGTGGTTTTTCAACAGATTCACCGACCGCTTTCAAACCCGCGAAATGAATAACGTTTTCAATATCGTGCTCTTTCATTACTTTAATCAGTAATGATTTATCGCGAATATCTCCATTAATGAAAACAGGACGCGTACCTGATACTTTTTCAATACAGTCTAAAACGCTACTTTTACTGTTGTACAAGTTGTCAAAAATAACTGGGGTCATACCAGACTGAATCATTTGAATACATGTATGGCTCCCGATGTAACCCATGCCACCTGTTACTAAAACGTTCATCTCATCAATCCTTTAAGTTCTTTACTTATGAGAGTTGTAAATGTTTGAATACTTTACGTCATTCAATGTAATTTTCCCTCAGTATATACGATTTTTTTCTCGCATATACAACGAAGTATAGACCTCACAAGCAATTTTAGTGACCTTCTTAACTTTTGTTCTTTTCATAAAATAAAAGGCTCATCACCGTTATTTGACTTATATTTACTTATGATTAAATCCATTCACTATGAGATGGAGTCAAAGGATGACTCTATGGGCTAGGTAAAATATGGGACAAACAACAATTACCTTGAATTGTGACATGGGTGAGAGCTACGGCGCCTGGAAAATGGGTTCAGATGAAAAGGTAATGCCGTATATCAATATGGCTAATATCGCCTGTGGTTTTCATGCATCCGATCCTGAGATTATGAGTCAAACCATTGATTTAGCCTTGAAACATCACGTAAAAATTGGGGCGCACCCTAGTTACCCCGATATTGCAGGTTTCGGTAGGCGTTCAATGGTCTTTGAACCACAGCAGCTATCGAATTTACTTATTTACCAAATTGGCGCTATCAAGGCACTTTGTGAGAGTAAAAATAGTGAACTTAAGTACGTCAAACCTCACGGTGCTTTATATAATGACATGCAAACTGACCATCGTATTTTCGAAGCAGTAATTGATGCGGTCTCTTGCTTTCGTGTTCCTCTGATGACTCTCGCTTCCCAACAAGATGATGAAAAACTAGAAATCGCCGATCGCTTCGATGTACCGCTACTTTTTGAAGCCTTTATAGATAGGGCTTATCTCGCTAACGGGTTACTTGCACCAAGGACAATAGAGGGCTCAGTGTTAACGCATCGAGATGACATACTTAGCCAATTAAAACAAATCGTCGACTACCAAAGAGTCACCACACTAGACGGTTTCATTATTCCTATTGAAGCCGATACCATTTGTGTTCATGGCGACAACGATGATTCAATTCAACTGATCCAAGAGATTTCCACTTTTCTCAAGGGCAAATCAAATCGTTGAAACACCTAGCCTTTTATAAGTCGGAGTTAGTTTTGAATTGTTCCATTGACCCCGTTGCAGAGTGCTCTGTATTAGTCAGTTTTGATTGTGAGTCATCAAAATCACTCTCATTACAGATCGGCGCGTGCGCCACCGCTATCCTAGAGTCCCACTCTGATTGGATTATGAATATCACACCGTCTTACCGGACTATTTTGGTCGACTACCTTCCCCATAGAGTGTCACTTGCAAACTTAATTCAGTCGATCGAACAAACCCTTAAAAGGCTTGAAGCAAGCCCTTTTCCCGAAAAAGAGTCGATTGTCCTTCCTGCATTTTATGACGAATCAACAGGGCCCGATCTTTACCGTTACTTCAATGATGGGTTAAGTTTGAAACAGATCATCGAACTCCATACCCAACAAACCTATACAGTATCTGCCATTGGATTTGCACCCGGTTTTGCATTTTTGACGAGTGTCCACTCAACACTTCAAAAGCCCCGTCTTGATACTCCTCGTGTGTCCGTTGCTAAAGGGAGTATTGCAATTGCCAACAATCAAACCGCAGTTTACCCTAATCAATCACCAGGTGGATGGAATATCATTGGAAATTGTCCAATTCCTCTATACAACCCTCTTGAGCAGCCTATGACGCCCTTTTCAATCGGTTCGATAGTTAGGTTTAAATCGGTGTCAAAAGAAGCCTTTCTCTCTCTTGGGGGAGTAATACCCGGTAAGGACGTTTAATGGATATTGATAAAAAAGGCCTAAAAGTTGTTAAGCCTGGTCAATTGAGTCTTATACAAGATTATGGCCGCTTTGGTTATAGTCACCTAGGCGTGACGCAAGGTGGTCCAGTTGATGACTATGCGTATAGCTGGGCTAACTACCTACTAGGTAATCCCGTCAATTGTGCCACGATTGAGATAACGTTAGGCCAAGCAGAATATGAGGTACTACAACCTTGCACGCTTGCCATTACAGGTGGAGATTTAGGTGTAACGTTAAATGGCGTTCCGATTAACAACTGGAGTACTTTCAATGCTTATCAGGGGCAAACCCTGAAGTTTGGTTTAGCAAAGAATGGTCTGAGATCCTATTTGGCTGTCGTGGGTGGTTTTAACGTTTCTCCACAACTAGGTAGTTGCTCCAGTGTAACAAGAGATAAGCTAGGAGGTCTCACACAGAATGGTTTGCCACTAAAAGGGGGCGAAATCCTCTCATTTTCACCACACCACCAGCAATTGAAGCCATTGTCGCTCACTTTCAGATTTACACCGAATTACAATTTACCACTTAAGCTTAGAGTGATTGAAAGCTATCAATTTGCCAATTTCTCATCAGAATCAATTACGCGTTTTTATCAACAGCCATTTTCTGTTAGCCAATACATTGACCGTATGGGTTATCGACTTACTGGTGGAAAAATCCCGCCACCAAAAGGCGATATCCTAAGTGAAGGCATTGCTCTAGGATCTATTCAAGTTCCCCCTAGCGGTGAACCTATTATTTTACTCAATGATAGACAAACGATAGGTGGATATCCAAAACTTGGCTGTGTCGCTCGAATAGACCTCCCCCGCCTAGCTCAAGCTAGGCCGGGTCAAGCCGTTCAGTTTATTAAAGGGGACTTAGCGGGATTACAAGACGTATGGTGTCAATGGGCTCGTTTTTTCGGTTACTAACGCTATGCTCGCATGAATTTACTGAACGCTCCCGGTTCTTAAAGCAAGCTCTTGTGGGTAAGCACGTTCGTCGGCCAATTGTCTGGCTTTCTCTTCAACTTGTTGGTAATCCAATGAAAGCGATACAGGGTGTTGCTCCTCTATGCTGTCATTATTAGGCAACGACAATTGCCAATGACTCACCAATTTTTTTGCCGCTTCTAATGCTGAAGATCCTTTTACAACTTCAATCCGAGCATAATTTTGAGACTCAAAACTCACATCAGTTGACCGTAAAGTTGCATCATTACCTGGGATTTGCTGCGCTCCGAACAGAGGTTTTGCAACCATCTTTGCGTTATCAAAAGAGGGAATAAACTGCCCCATGTGATGAATCGCTTTCGACGTTCGTTCAGACATAACCTCATCAGGCCAACCACTGCTTATCTTACCTAGTAGTCGAGACGGTAATACTGGTTGCGCAGAACTGCGCGTAGAGGACACTAAGCCATCTTTAAATAGAGTAATATCTTCTGTCATACCATGCAGTTGAAATACACCGTTAGCATAAGGTGTTAACTGCGCCATACCTTGTGGCGTGCCTCTCGGCCCATGAAAGATTACCTCAGGCCACTCTTGATTACATGAATCCCACTTTGTTAGGTAAGCCGCCTTAAATTCGACCATACGGTCTCTAGAGTAGTCTGCTTCGTCATCCACTGAACCCGTCTGATAACCACATGCATTGATCAGATACTCGGCTCGAATCTGCTGCGGTTCACCATGGCTATCTTGATACGTCAAAAGCCAACCTAACTCATCATATTGTGCTCTAATTAAGGCTGAATTTGTCATCACCTCACAAGTAGCGACTTTATCAAGGATAAGTGCTGCACTCGCGGCTAAACGAAACACGCTCCATCCATATTCTTGTACGGCAATGACTGGATATTTCAATGAATCAAGATTTGCATGTTGAGCAAAAGGAATGATCCAATCATCAAATGATTCAGGACTAGAGGGTTGAGCCCTACTCTGTAGGTGAAGTAAGTCTGATTTCGTGTAAGACTTGAAATAATTGCACGGCTTTCCTAACACTTCATTTCGACCATCTTGAGCGATTAACGCCTCATAGCAATGTTTTATATCGTCTAGTCGATTAAGTACTTGTTCGGGGTCTCCACTATCAGCCATTGGAGTCGCAATTACGGTAGGTCGACGATTTACCGTATGAGGAAAAAGTCGAACGGTTGTTATCGATTGCTCTAAAAGCTCCAAGCACTGTTTGGATGAGATTTCACGATACAAATTACCACCCGCGTGCAAGTGGCAAATAGGGGGGCCGTTAACTAAGCTGTCGCCTTTTTCAAGAAGTGCTACAGAAATACCTAACTCGCTTAAATGAACCGCTGCAGTTGAGCCAGAAACCCCCCCGCCAATAATCGCGGCTTTCACTTGTTTTAAGCTCTTTACTTCTTTTTCCATAAAAAACATCAGTAAATTAATTCTTTGCGTATTTTAGAACCTTAGAGCGCTTATTCAACCGATATTTGCAACTAGCAGTGACTCTTTCTTGCAAATGTAAATGTTAAAAAAGTCTAAAAAAAGCTTGACGCTATAATTCTAAATTCAGATTTTTACGACTGTGTGAATAATTTAAATCACGCAGATAAAGCCCTTAAAGGGCTGAGCCAAGATTGCAGTTATCTACAGGGTAAGTTATCCAAGGATTTATCCACCGTTTTTGTGGATAACTGCATAAAATGAGTTCTTTAACTTTAAGCAATCGCTTTATTCACGGGGGTTAACAGAGTTTTAACTAAACTACCCACAACGGCCAAAAGTGTGCAAAAAGCAACCAACGGTAACGCAAGCCACAGCCATACATGCCACGTGGTAGGTAACTCAAAACCAAACTTCATAATACCACCTACAACCAGCTCAGCGCCCAAGCATGCAACTAGTCCTGCTACTAATGCCATTAGCCCATACTCTGCCCATATTGTGCTTTTGATGAACTTATTCGTTGCCCCCAACGTTCGATATAGCCGAAGTTCATCTTGGCGCTGTGTGATACTTAACTGCAATAATGTAAAAATAAGAAGTAATCCAGCCACGCCTCCAAGACTGGCGAGTAACGTAACCGCCCAGACAAACTGTCGAAGTAAGGATTCAATTTTGCTCCCCATCTCGCGAATATCCATTAAACTGACCGTTGGGAATTGGCGTGACAATTGAGATAGCAACACTTCATTTTCTGCTTCAACTCGAAAACTGACAAGATAACTCGCCATATGACCTTCCATTAAGTCAGGCGTAAAAATAAAGTAAAAATTCGGTTTCATTTCTCGCCACTCGACTTCCCTAATCGAGTTAACCTTCGCCTCAATTCTTTGTGCACTTATCGTAAACGCAAGCGTATCTCCTATCTTGATTCCTAAATCCTGGGCAACTTGAGATTCTACAGATACCCCTTTTTCTTTGCCCCACTCGCCCTCGAGTACTGGGTTATAATCGGGTAATGTGTTAGCCCAGGTAAAATTCAGTTCTCGCCTTAGTGCATCGCTTTTATCTTCACTACCGCTGTATTCCTTAGCATCCATTCCGTTAATGTCAGTCAAACGTCCGCGAATGATTGGAAATGCCGGTGAACGCTCAATACCATTAGTATCAAGTTCCGCCAAATATCGGTCTTTTTCTTGCTCTGATATGTTTAACGAGAACGCATTCGCAGAATTGCTTGGCAACGTTTTCTGCCAATCCTGTAATAAATCGGTTCGCACTAGCCATAGTGTTGCAATAAGCATGAGTGAGAGCCCTAACGCACTGTACTGTAATCCCGTCATCACTGGCGTTCGATGAATGCGATTGAGTGCTAATTTATAAGGTGGACTTAGTGGCATTTTTTCAAAGACTTTCGTCACAACTAGGCTCATCGCCGCGAGTAAAGCAATCAAACCTACTAAACCACCGAGTAACATCCAAACTAACTGGTTGGTTGCATAATAGGTAATCAAAGGCACAATAGGCACCGCTATCAAACCCAAATATCGACGGCTAATAGAGAGTGTTGAGGCAGGCTGCATTGCTTGCGCCGCTCCGATGTTCAATAAATTAAGCAAAGGAATACCTAGCGCCGGAATCGCTATTAGGACACAAGTCAATAACGACAATAAGTAAGGTAAAAAACCGAACGAAGGGAGCTCCTCTGGCAATACACCACTAAGAGGTAGTCTCAATAGATACTCAAGGAGCAATCCAGAACTATACCCAGCGACAGTAGATACCGTTAAGAGAATTCCCATTTGCATAATTACCCACCGTTTCAACCACTGCTTCGTAGCGCCAAGGCTCTTAAGCATTGCAACCGTCGTACGCCTAGATGCCACATAACTTTGGCAGGTCAATATCAAGGTCGCAGAGGCCATCAAAATAACAATTGCAACGCTTAATGATAGGTATTGAGTTGTATTGTTAAACACATCGCTGGTTCGACTTGCGGTATCCGTATCTTTCCAACGTTCACTTGCTGTTAACTCTACGTGTTGCTTGAGGTTATCTAATGATGTTGGATCTCCATTAATGAAGAGCTGATAACGTACTCGGCTACCGATTTGAATCGCTCCGGTTTGTTCAATATCCGAATAATGGATTAACACGGTAGGCATTTGCTGAAACGGATTGAACGAAAGCCCAGGTTCTTCAGCAATAGTACCTGTTATGACAAACTCAGCATCACCGATCGCAAGCGTTTCGCCAATCTCAGTATCTAACTGAGTTAGTAACCGTGAATCTAACCAAAGTTGATTTTTACTAACACGGTTTACCTCACCCGCAAGCGTGGCTAAACGCATCTGTCCACGCAGTGGGTAACGACTTTCCACTGCTTTAACGGACACCAGCTGCATTTCGCTGTCGCTGAAAGCCATCGTAGCGAAACTTGTGACCCGTCCTGTTGTAACAGGTTCCGTTTCTATAATTTCTTCTAACGACAATGGTAACGGGTTAGACGATTGAAAAACGAGGTCAGCCGTCAATGCATCTTTACCCTGTTTGACAACCACTTGTTCAATTCGCTCTGCCAGTGCAGAAAGAGCAAAAACACAGGCTATGATGAGTGATAGTGATAACGTAATCGGCCATAATTGACCATGGCGAATCTCTTTTACGCTCCAACCGAACAACCATGCATTTTTAGATTTATTTGGCTTAGTTATGGTTGAAGTCTTCATTCACGCTCACCGACTTCTTCTGCTTCAACTTGACCGGACTGTAAGTAGATGGTGCGGTCACATTGTTTCGCCAAGGATAAATCGTGAGTCACCAACACTAACGTCGTACCATGTCGCTTGTTCAGATCAAACAGCAGCTCGACGACTGTTGAAGCGGTATTTTGGTCTAAGTTACCCGTTGGCTCATCCGCGAAAAGTATTTTCGGCTTGATCATAAATGCACGAGCTAACGCAACACGCTGCTGCTCACCACCAGAAAGCTGTGAAGGCGTATGTTCAAGTCGATTGGTTAACCCTACCTGTTCAAGCAACTGTTTTGCTCTCGACTCATCCACCTCATCGCCATTTAACAAGCAGGGTAACGTGACGTTTTCTAATGCAGATAAGGTCGGTACCAAAAGAAAGCTTTGGAATACAAACCCAATTTTATTAGCTCTTAGTGACGCCCTTTCATCATCGCTCATTGAAGAAATTTGCTCTCCAAGAAGCTCAATGCTGCCACTTGTCGGCGTATCTAACCCAGCAAGTAACGTCATCAAGGTTGATTTCCCAGCGCCTGACGTACCGACAATGGCAATGGTCTCACCTTCTTTGACATCGATATCAATTTCGTTAAGGATGGTAAGAGATTCTCGTTTGTTAGAAATAACTTTTGATACACATTTTGCACTGATAATGGATGGTTGCATGATTCGGCTATTTTCCTTAATTTTTATTTTTTCATTCTCTGCAGTCGCTAACAGCAGTACGTTACTGGTGTTAGGCGATAGTTTGAGCGCTGGGTATAATATGCCGATAGAAAAGGCTTGGCCCTCATTGCTCAGCGAAGCGTTAGAAAAACATAATAAAACTATTCAAGTCGTTAACGGTAGTATTTCTGGTGATACAACGGGTAATGGTCTATCTCGCTTACCACAACTTCTCGAACAACATAAACCAGATTACGTACTCATTGAGCTCGGTGCTAATGACGGATTAAGAGGCTTTTCCCCTAAACTCGTCTCCAATACGTTAACCGACCTAATATCGATCACTAAACAGTCAAATGCATCGCCTATTTTAATGCAAATTCGTATTCCACCCAATTATGGTAAACGGTATAGCAATGCTTTCTATCAAATGTACCCAAAAATCGCGGAACAAGAAAACATTCCCATCATTCCTTTCTTCCTCGAACACGTTGTGATCAAACCTGAGTGGATGATGGATGACGGTTTACACCCAAAACCTGAAGCTCAGCCCTGGATCGCTGAATTTGTAGCGACAAGTTTGTACGAACATTTATAGTTTTAATGGTCTAGCTCAATTCAAGTGCCACGACTTTACGTTATTTTAACAAATAGTTTGTCGTATAGATGGTGAATTGAGCATGAACAAACCTAGAAAGCTCGCTCTTTTTCACCATCGGTTTATCAATAAGGTCCTACAATGATCATAAAACCGATTATCCAAGGCATGGTCGCCAGATCCGCTCACCCACTAGGCTGCGAACAAGCCGTACTTGAACAAATTAAAATCGCGAAACAATCAGACCCCATTAAAGACGGGCCTAAAAAAGTTCTTATCCTAGGTGCTTCGTCGGGGTTTGGCCTTGCTTCAAGAATAGCACTGACGTTTGGTGGTTGTTCAGCGGATACGATCGGTGTCTCCCTAGAGCGAGGGCCTTGTGCCAAAGGAGGGGCATCCGCTGGGTGGTTCAACAACCACTATTTTAAACAGCACGCAGAAGCCAGTGGACATATTGCGATCAATATCGACGGAGACGCGTTCGCAGAAAGTACACGGTTACATGTTATTGAGGCTATTGAAACGTATTTTGAGGGTGAAGTAGACCTTATCATCTATAGCCTCGCAACCGGCGCTAGACCTAATCCAGAGACAGGCGAACTTTGGCGTTCTACCATTAAACCCATTGGTGAACGTATCAAGAGCAATCTAATTAGCCTTGAAGATGATCGATGGTCAGATGTGGTTCTGGAGCCAGCTACTGAAAAAGAAGCACAGACAACAATTAAGGTTATGGGGGGGGAAGACTGGGAAAGTTGGATAGATACGCTAATTAATTCAGAGTCAATCGCACAAGGGTGTCAAACCATCGCTTTCTCCTATGTAGGACCCGAAGTGACACACCCACTTTATCTTGATGGAACATTAGGCCGTGCAAAAATCGACCTGCACCAGACGAGTCATTCACTCAACCTTAAACTAGCCAACTACCGAGGCGGTGCCTATGCGACGGTTTGTAAGGCGCTAGTAACAAAAGCCAGTGTTTTTATTCCAGGCCTTACGCCCTACATGATTGCGCTCTACAAAGTAATGAAAGAAAAAGGATTACATGAAGGTTGTATAGAACAAATGCAACGTCTCTATCGTGACCGCTTGTTTGGCCAAAAACAGGTACCTTTAGATTGCGAACGTTTGATCAGAATGGATGATTGGGAACTTCTACCAGAAGTTCAACGAGAGGTGAGTACGATTTTAACTCATATGAATAGCAATAATTTTGCCCAGATTGGCGATTACGATGGGTTTAAGTCTGATTTCCTTAAACTAAATGGTTTCAACTTTGAGACAATTGATTACATGCTTCCAGTTAATACTGATGTATTTATCAATTCAAACAACTAATAAATATAGAGTCTCACTAACAAGACTGCAACTAAAGAGTAAAATCCCTAACTCAATGTAGGGATTTTTTTTGTTACATTACTAAAGCGTTCTTATAATTAAGAAGTTAACAAACATTGAGCACACAACTTACAGATGTTGAAGCAACGGAAGCACTGCATGAACTTAAACCTCAAGGAGCAATAGATATGTCCAAGATCGATGCTCAAAGACTCAGCGTCCCGCCAGAAATGTTGGACGGATGGCAAAGTACATTGAACTTGCTAGCAGAGATAGTGGCAGTCCCTTCAGCACTAATCATGCGGGTACATAAAAATACCATTGAAGTCTGTTGTTCGAATACTAACTTCCCTAACCCATACAAAGTGGGTGATAGAGAACGCCTTGGACAAGGCCTTTACTGTGAGACAGTAATCAATGAAGGTATGGAATTACTTGTGTCCAATGCCACCAAGGATGCGAATTGGTCTCAAAACCCAGACATTAAACTTGGAATGGTTTCGTATTGTGGCTTACCGCTTAACTGGCCAACAGGCGAACACTTTGGCACGATCTGTATTCTCGACGAAAAAGAGAATCAGTTTAGTTTAACCTACCGTCAACTTTTAGACCGTTTTCGTATTTTATTAGAATCACAATTAACCACTCTTTATCAAAATGAAAAGCTTTATGTACTAAATCACGAATTACAAAATCGTGTGAATAATAGAACCAAAGACCTAGCAAGCCTTAACTTCTCTCTTAACAAAGAAATCGATAAACGAAGAGCAGCAGAAGAACAGGTTCATTACCAAAAACATCACGACATAGGCACTGGGTTTCTCAACCGAAACGCCCTAGAAAAAGAATTAGCCTATCATCTGAATCACGCCATTGAACAACGAGAGCATATTGCGTTGGTGCACATAGGGTTTACTAACGGTAGACGGTTACAATCTAAATACGGCTACAATGAGTGGGACAGAATTTTAACGCACTATAGCCATAGACTTAGCACTAGCATAAAAAATCTAGACATAATTACCGCTAGGCCAACTTCTACAGACTTAGTATTGCTCGTTAGAGCGAATCAACTTATGGGACAAGTTGAGGCGCTTTGTCATACACTTGTTGAGGTAAGTCATTCCGAGTTTGTGATTGAGCAAGAAAATGTTCACCTACACGCTTATATTGGTATTGCGACATCTGAAGACACGAATGAAAGCGCAGAGTTACTAAAATTTGCCGCCGAAGCGATGCTTTCTTGCAAAGACTCCGGTCATAAATTTAGTTTTTATTCTCAAACCTTCTCTGAAAGCCATAGCCACATGAACCAGTTAGAAAGCTATTTACTTCAAGCAGTGAGAAGCGATGATTTGTTGCTCTATTTTCAGCCTAAGGTGGCCCCTGTGACACATAAGTGGACGGGAGCAGAAGCGCTTTTACGCTGGCGTCACCCAATTTTAGGCGACATATCAAACGAAAGACTGATCCATATAGCTGAACAAAACGGGTTAATTTTTGAGGTGGGTAACTTTGTTTTACGTTCGGCAATCGAAAAAGCCGCTCAATGGGCACAAAAAGTCTCAGACTTTAAAGTGGCAATTAACATCTCAGCAATTCAATTAAAGAACATCAATTTTGCTAATCAGGTACAAGATTTGTTGGAAGCCTATCAACTCCCTGCACACTACTTAGAACTTGAAGTAACAGAAAGTGGACTCATTGGTGATGAACTCGTGGCCAAGAACACATTAACCGCATTACACAACCTTGGTGTGACATTGTCACTTGATGATTTTGGAACAGGCTATGCGTCATTCCAATATCTTAAAAAATACCCATTTGACTGCATCAAAATAGACAAAAGCTTCATTCAGCAATTGGACAGTAGCGAAGAAGATCGTGCGATCGTGCGCTCTATTATCAGTGTCGCGAAAAAGTTAAACCTAACGGTTACGACCGAAGGGATTGAAACGCTTAGCCAGGAGGCTTTTATCATAGGTGAAGGATGCGAGTTTGGGCAAGGCTACTTATATGGCAGACCTATGCCATGTGATGAGTTTGAGCTCGGTTTGTTCAACCAAAATCAGTCCAGCGATAACCAGATAGCGCTACCCTAATAATGTGTTGAATTGTCTTTACTCTCTTGGCGGTGGTTTCTATAATCGCCGCCTTAATATTTTTACGTGAGCAAAATGGATATGGACCAACTAACTGCCGTCCTTAAGAAACTAGAAAAACAAAACTACCGTGCCTACCAGCAAATCAAAGGGCAATATGATTTCGGTGATTTTGTATTACATATTGACCATATCCAAGCTGATCCTTATGCTTCTGCCTCACGATTTAGAGCGACCAGAGCTTGGTCCCTAACTGGCCTAGACTGGTTAAAAGATCAGTCCGCTGATTACCAAATTGCAGCGCGTGATTTTATTGCTCGAAACTTCGCTGAGTACGCAAAGCAAGACAATAATGTAAGTATCGCCCTATCTGGTCAAACCGTATTAGACAGTACCTCTGTTCTTTTTACCGAAGAAGGCATTGAGCTTCGTTTTCGAATTAATCTACCGGCAGACGGGCGTAGTATATTGGCAAAGAAAGCCAATAATATCTTAACCTTCCATCTTCCTAAGTTCATTCGTAAATCAACCATTGAACGTGAAATGGATAAAGAGGCACTCATTCACCATTGTCAGGTAATCGAAGATCAAGCTGCAATGCGTGCTCAACTTACTGAAAAGAATTTAACAGCCTTTGTTGCTAACGGCAGCGTGTTACCTCGTGTTGCTGGTAACTGTGATTTCCCAATGAAAGATGCCGTGGCTTTTGAGGCTCCAGAATCACTAACCGTATCGCTAGACACTCCAAATCAAGGTGTTGTGACGGGTATGGGCATACCTAAAGGTATCACGTTGGTTGTCGGTGGTGGTTTCCATGGTAAATCTACACTGCTTAACGCCATAGAGCGTTCAATCTACAACCATATTCCTGGGGATGGACGTGAAGGTGTCGTCACCGATACAAAAGCAATGAAAATTCGAGCTGAAGATGGTCGCTGTGTGCATCATTTGAATCTTTCAAACTATATTAACCACTTGCCTATGGGTAAAGATACCACTGACTTTACAACGCAAGATGCCTCTGGTTCGACATCTCAAGCAGCTTGGTTACAAGAGTCCATTGAAGCGGGTGCTCATGCTATATTAATAGACGAAGATACCTCGGCGACTAACTTTATGATTCGCGATGAACGTATGCAAGCGCTCGTATCAAAAGGTCAAGAGCCAATTACTCCTCTCGTTGACCGTATAGGGCAATTAAGAGACTCCCTTGATGTCTCAACGATTGTCGTTATGGGTGGTTCAGGTGATTATCTTGATGTCGCGGATACCGTTATCCAGATGCATGACTATCAAGCTGTTGATGTAACAGAAAAAGCTAAGCAAGTGATTCTTCAACACCCAACAGAAAGAACAAACGAATGTGAGTCACCGTTTGAGACTTTCAAGCCTCGTGCCATTCACTGTGCCGCTTTGCAGACTCAGCTAGCCGAAGGGAAATTTCGCGTCTCGGCGAAAGGAAAAGACGCGCTTCGATTTGGTAAAGAGTTCACTGACATTTCCGCCCTTGAGCAGCTTGAATCGAGCTCAGAGATCAACGCAATTGGTTGGACATGGTTCCAATTTGCTCAAACACCAGGATGGTGCCAAAACCCTGCGAAAACAATTGATCAACTGCTCGGTGACGATTGGCACGTTAACATGCCAAATCACGGTGATCTTGCCAAGCCTCGTGTACTTGATGTTATGTCAGCACTAAACCGTATGCGCAAATCGCAATTTAAAGCCAGTAGCTAGTTAAAGTCAGTCACTAGGTTTACCAAAGCGAAAGAGATTCAAACCTCTAATGAAATGAAAAAAGATGGCTAGTTAGCCATCTTTTTTTGTTTCTCATTCACTGTCGTTAAATAACTAAACTACGACGATTAATGCCGTAGAATATTCCACGCTTCGCAAAGGACTCTGAATTTATCAGCGTTACCGTTATCTCTATCAGGATGCCATTTCAAAGCGAGCTTTCGCCATGTCTTGCGAATTTGTGAATTACTCGCATCTGTGCTCAGTTCAAACAAAGAAAGTGCTCTTGCCCTGTCCATATCTTTCCCATTTGTACTACCAACAAATTCACGGTACCTCGACCAAAATTCATTCAACAACCGTTTAACCTCACCCTCTTCCGCTTCATAGTTTACCCACTGGGTATAATATTCTCGTAACGGGTCTTCAACATCTATAAAGCACTGAGGGGCTGTAGAAGACGACAATAGAGCAATATCCATCGCCTTTACTTGCAACCAGTTATCCGGGTATAGCGTCTCTTGCAACTGATACAGTGCATTCATTATCAAAAAGTTACGTTTGAACAAGTCTTTTTCTGGTTGAGCATCAAGTAACGGAACAAACCCAAGCTCGGTAATATGTGACGCGAGCGTGTGTACCTTCCAACCAGAAGGTTTTTTCCTCAACACATCTAAGATGGGCCAGACCAAAGGGTTTTCCATGTAACTTTGAAAAGTAGCGGTAAGCTCGTGTTGTTCCGTCATAGTCTAGTTCGTTTTGGGCTCATAGTTTAATTGAAAAGCAGGAACGGTAATTTGTCGAATAATTTGTATGCTTCACTTTTCGCGATATGAGCCCTGCGGCAAAAATCGACGTTTTTCCCCATTTTTTCGTAAAGATCTTCCATACTCCTTTGGGGTGTGAGTACAAGGAGATTAGACATCTACACTCGCTTTGATCCACTCTAAATAAGGGCTTAAGCCATCACTAAAAGGAACTTGGACAATCTGGGGAACGTCATACTCATGAAGGTCGGTAATTTTCCCTTCAATGTCGGGATAACACGATTGATTGGTTTTAATAATAAGGAGAATTTCTTTGCTACAACATAACTCCCCTTCCCAAACGTAATGGCTTTCGATCGGCATCGATTGAATACATGCCGCTAGACGAGAATCAAAAAGGTTTTGAATAATCAGCTTTGCTTGCTTGTCATTGGGTACCGTGGTCAAGACCATGCAGTTCTTCATTTGCAACGTTTCCTTATAAATGGAACAACCATATGTTAAAATTTATGAATTGCTTCTCAAAGTACACATGAAAACTATCGAAGGGATTTAACAAATTGAGATCTAGGCTAAGATAGTTCTATGCATCTTGCTTAAGGTGCTGTAAAGCTGCCGAGAACACTTTATGACAAAAAAAAATAATATAATAAACAACCCTACGAGCTGTCCGTTATGTGCCAGCGATGATTTCTTATTATCAGAGGATAACGAAACCCTTATTTGTGCCCAATGCGGCTCGCATTTGACTCAAGTATCCCATCTACAGCCAGCAATTTTGTCCCCTTGCGCGTCACTAAAAAACAAACTTATACACTCTGCAAGCTACTCGATTCATTAAGCCATTCTTGAATTGATGAGAGTTTAGAAAATGTTTCTACTTGGTGCTTGTTAGACCCAGAGCTACTAAGTAGAAACGTTTTAACGCCCGCACTAAGTCCTGCCTCAATTCCTTTCACCGTATCATCTACATAAATACACTCAGAGAGTGAATAGCCCATATTCATTGCCGCGTAACAGATCAAATCAGGATCTGGCTTCCAGCTATTTGCATCAAACGCAGAGAACATTTTTCCATTAAAATAAGAAGCTAATTCGGTCAGTTCTAGGGAGTATTTGATTTTGTCCAAAGGGCCGTTTGAGACAACGCAGTATTCGATACCTTGATTATCTAGGTAATTAAGTAACTCAACTGAGCCATTCATTGATTTGAGGTCACGCTCGAACAGAACTTTTAGCTCAGTTCGGTACAGAGGTTCTAAAACATCCAAGGAGATTTGAACGCCAACATGCTCACAAGCAGCCAATAGAATATCGGCTAACTTTCCTCCTTCAAAATGAGTAAGGGCATCTTGAAGCGGAAACTCTATATTGAACCTTGCAAAAACATTCACTAACGCCTGACAACATAAGCGTTCACTATCAATAAGAGTTCCATCACAATCAAAAATAACACACTTTATATCTCGAGCCATTTTCCATCCTCACGTTGCATACGTTCTCATCATATTAGAAGTCGCAACGTAAAATTGGATCTATATAACACTACGTAATAATCACGTTGGTTAACAATGAAAAAATACGGCTCAGTCACTAAATTGGGGCACGTTACTTTACTTTAACTCAATGTATACCGCTCTATCTGACTCAGTTTTTTCATTTGTGAGGCCAATAAGGTGGGTAACAAACGACATTCTCAGCGCGTCTTGGCCTTCAGCTATCGTATTGTTTTTATCAGTAACGACAATATCTGAGATGAGCAATGTATCGTCCGACTCTGTCACTATCGCAGCCGCAGAAGGCTCTCCATCTAGAAAAGCAATGTATAACTCGCAAGGGGGCGACAGAATAATTTGGGTAAAGAACTCTAATACATTAGCTTGCTGCTTTTCACCTTTCCATTGGGATGATTGGAGTAGAGAAAACATAACCGTTAATCTGTGAAAATCGACTCGATATACATTTTCTACGTCAAAGAGAGGCTTATCATAAGAAGCACTAGAGTCCCACTTGTCATACTCTACGGAGCTAATACGCTGTTCGTATAACGCTTTGCCTTCGAGGCTCTCTTTAGTTGGGTATTTAACATCTACATGCTGAAGTAACCATTGATTTTTGACATTAGCGATAGGCAAAGAACTGAGGGACATGCTGATTTTCCAAACTAAGGAGTTAGATTGAGGATAACGACACAACGTAAGAGTCACAAGCGTTATTGTTGATAAATTTGGTGGCCCCACACTCTGTATAAATATCTCATTTATCAGAAGAATCACAGCATAGTCCAGAATGGGGCATAACGTTAAATAAATAGGTTTACCTAGTTAGCTTCCCTTTATACACTGATCCTTAGCCTAAATTACATGAGCAAATAAATAATGATTAAGAAAATTGCACTCATCGCCGCACTAGCACTTTCAATGACCGCGTGTGACAGTAGCGAAGTGGGCGATGTCAGCTTAGGTATATTCACACTAAAAGACATCAAAGTGTCCAATCTCGACGATGAAAAAATTGCAGGGGTAACGTGTCATATTGCCTCTATTGAAGCAAACTTAAGCTTATCTGACCCTAGTGATAGCTCTATTTCATGTCGTCAAACGGGAGATATTACTCCTGAAATGATCGCAACAATCGACAAAAGTAAGTCTGGTGAAATCGTTTTTAAAAAGTCTAAAAGCATCTTCTTTAAAACAATGAAGGTTAGACGTATCTATGACGCTGAAAATCAGACACTACTCTACTTGTCGTATACAACTAAAGAGACTGATGGAAGCTTCAAGCACAGCCTTTCTACAGTGCCGCTATGGGGAACCAAAGCGTATACCGAAAGCGCCGAGATTTCATCAGTATCTCAATAAAAAGTACTCACTACGTCACAGCAGTCTTACTAACCGTTAGACTGCTGTACGCACAATAACTGCCTACTAAAACAGAAATGGCAAAAATTCTTAACTAGCCAAACGTTTTACCAGTCGTATCTAATGCAAATGAATGTAATAAACCAATTATCATGTGATATACTTCAACAAAATCCTCAACAACTCTTCTCTTATGAAATTTCCTGGCCAAAGAAAGTCTAAGCATTACTTCCCTACTCACGCTCGCGATCCGTTAGTTAACCAAATTCAGCAAACACCGAAATTGCACCGTCCTATTATCGTCGGTGTTGGTCAAACGATCGTCGATATTGAAGCGAGAGTTGATAGCGAGTTTCTTGCAAGATATGACTTGAGTAAAGGTCATTCATTAGTATTAGAAGAGAGTAAAGCGGACGCTTTATACCAAGAGCTCGTAGAAAAAGAACTGATTACTCATCAGTACCCGGGCGATACCATTGGTAATACGTTGCATAATTACTCCGTTTTAGCTGACAGTAAATCTGTTCTACTCGGTGTTATGTCCAAAAACATTGAAGTTGGTTCTTATGCGTATCGCTACCTTTGCCGCACATCCTCGCGCATGAACCTCAACAATTTACAGATGGTTGATGGCCCAATTGGTCGGTGTTACACGCTCATTACTGAAGATGGCGAGCGTACCTTTGCGATTAACGAAGGTCACATGAATAAGCTACGTCCAGACAGTGTCCCTGAGCATGTATTTGATAAAGCCTCCGCTCTGGTTGTCTCTTCGTATCTCATGAGAGGTAAACCCGAAGACCCAATGCCTCAAGCTGTCGCTCGCTCGGTTGAAATTGCTAAGCAGAAAAACATCCCAGTAGTACTGACTTTGGGTACTAAGTATGTCATCGAAGGGGCTGAAAAGTGGTGGCAAGATTACATTAAAGAAAACGTCACTATCATTGCGATGAATGAAGAAGAAGGTGAAGCACTTACCGGTGAAAAAGATCCATTGCTTGCTGCAGATAAAGCGCTAGAGTGGGTTGATCTTGTGTTATGTACGGCAGGTCCTATCGGACTTTACATGGCGGGCTATGTTGATGACTCAGCGAAACGATTAACCGAGCTACCTCTGCTGCCAGGCAATATTCCAGAGTTTAATCAATATGAGTTTAGCCGCTCAATGCGTAAGTCTGACTGCCAGACTCCGGTTAAAATATACTCTCATATTGGCCCTTACCTAGGTGGCCCATTAGAAATTAAGAACACGAATGGCGCGGGCGATGGCGCTTTATCAGCAGTGCTGCACGATATGGCCGCAAATAGCTACCATGAATCAAATGTTCCTAACTCTGCAAAGCACGACCATCCATACCTGACTTACTCTTCGTTATCGCAAGTGTGTAAGTACGCGAACCGTGTGAGCTACGAAGTGTTAACCCAACACTCTCCTCGCCTATCAAGAGCGCTACCTGAGCGTGAAGATAGCCTAGAAGAGACATACTGGGATCGTTAATCGCAAGAGCTAGATTCAATCAGGCTAAGTGAAGTGCTTAGCCTGATTGGGCAACGATAAGTCTCATTACCATGCTTAAATCAAACTCCCCTAAAGTGTCAACGCTCGCTTCTCGAATCAATTAACTCTGCCACCGCTATCTTTGACTGTTCGATCTGTAAATTAAGTTGCTGCAGCTTACTTTGGTACTCATGCAACGGATTCGGGCTTTTTTCAATCGCCAAGCAAGTTTGATACAACGCCCCTAAACCAAGGCTTGAAGCAGAACCTTTCAACTTGTGAACGGTCATTTTGACCAAATCAGGATCACCTTTAAGCTCTGCTTGATGTAAGTTCGTCGTGGCTTCATTGCATCCTTTATCAAAAAGGCGAGCAATCTTAACAACCGTATCAATGCCAAGAATGTTGATGTCCTCAATAAGTACATTGGGGTTAATCATTTGTTCTTCTATGAGGTCATCCGTTTCAATTTTCTCTTTTTTCGCTCGGCACGCTGCTTTCGCCATTTTATTAGTCGCGTGTAATTGTTTATCTTCCGGAGTGAGAGAGCTTAACATTTCGCCTAAGGCTGACCTATCCAGTGGTTTTGGTAGATAACCATCAAAACCAGCAGAGAGATACTTCTCCACCTCTTCACTAAATACATGCGCAGAGACGGCAATTATCGGAATACTATTATTGTGGGCCTTAAACTCGGCTAATAAATCGAGACCAGAGCAGTCAGGTAGGTTGATATCGAGCAACAGTAGATCAAAATCATGAGATGAATTTACATCAGTATCGCCTTTGTCAGCATGAACATTTTCGCTCATCAAATTGCCTAGGAAGTATTGTCGAGCTTGCTCTCCACTGTTAGCAACGACGACTTCATGCCCTAGGCTATGAAGAAAGCCCTCCGCAACCATGCAGTTTACAGGGTTATCTTCTACTAAGAGCACGCTTAGACGATGATTATCACCAAGTTGAACCTGAAAGGGTTTAGGGTTCACCTTTAGCTCAGTGGTCGATACCCAATCACTCTCTTCTATTTTTTCCAAAGGAATCGTAAATTGAAAAACACTACCTTTACCAAACTCTGACTCGACCTGTAAGCGCCCACCCATCGCTTCTATCAAGCGCTGACTGATCGCCAATCCAAGGCCTGTACCACCATGAGACGAATTTACTTTGGAAGCTTGAGTAAATGCATCAAACAGCCTTTGCTGATCGTCATGTGAAATTCCAATGCCTGAGTCTGACACTTCAAAGACGAGTTCACTGTTTCGATTAACCTCCTCTTCGATATGTACATACACATCGATATACCCCGAGTGAGTAAACTTGATTGCGTTGCCTATTAGGTTACTGAGTACCTGACTAATACGAGTACTATCGCCATACCAAAATGGCGAGACATCACTTTCAATACAGTGGTTAAATTCTAATTCTTTTTCACCGGCGCGTGCCGCAAAGAGTTGATGAGCATCAGACACAAGGTTGTGTAAATTGAAGTTCACTGGGCGTATTTCTAGATACCCCGCTTCGATTTTCGAGTAGTCTAAAATATCGTTAAGAATGGCCAGAAGGGTCTTACCACTTCGATTTATCACATCGACATACTGGCTTTGATTCGAATCAAGCTTTGTATCAAGTAGCAATTGCACCGTCCCGAGAACCCCGTTCATTGGCGTTCTTATCTCATGACTCATTGTTGCCAAAAAGGCCGATTTTGCTCGGTTTGCAAGCTCTGCCGATTCTCTCGCTCTATCATGATTAACGACTTCAATGTTCAACTTATCATTCGCTTCTTGTAGTTGTGAAGTTCGCTCTGTGATGAGTTCTTCTAAATGCTCTTTATGCTCTTGCAGGGTCTGTGCGGTATCTCGAGCTGTAATAATCGCTCGCCCCATATCGGCCAACTCATCGCTGCCTTTGACTGACACATCAACGTTTAGCTCTCCTTTAGCAATAGAGAGTAATGCCGATGAATACTCATCTAAACGCTTAACGACTTGAATATAGACAACACGCCAAACAATTAATACCACAATAATAAAGCCAATAATGGTCAGGACCGTCAATGTCCACTGAGCGGTATTAAGCGTTGACTTCACATTTTCAACCGCTCTTTGAGTCGAGGCATTAGACTCATCCACCAACTGATTGACCGTATTGTTAATCGCAGCCATTTGCAGCATGTTCTCTTGCATCAATTGCTGCAAGGATAAGTTACTTTGATGCCTTAGATGTAACAGTTCAAAAATACTGCCTCTATCCTCTAGCCCTTGCAGTAACACAACCATCTGCTGAGAACGTGTCGGATCTTCTACCATCGTCGAGCGCCTAAGCATGATAGATACGTTGTGATTAAATTCGCGACCTATTTGCGATATCCGTTCAATATCGGTGACGGTTGGAATCTCTTCAATTTGGTTAAGAACCTTATAAGCGAGTAGATGAAATTCGTGTAAGCGCTCTGAGAGGTCAAGATCAACTTCGACAAGATCATCCAACGCTTGATAAACACTGTTGGTCTGTTTTTTATCAAGCAACTCATAAATATGAGTAACATTGGCAACGGCAATGGTACTGGTATTCAGCACTTGTGTACGTGCCAGCTGCTCAAGTTCTGTTGCAAGCTTTCTCATTGCACTGACTTGCTGATTTATTTCAGATGAATACTGTAATTTCTGTTCAACAACGATGCCTAACTTGGCTAAGGTGTCGATAATAAGCTGAACATCTTGCTCAAGAGTATTAAGTAAATTGGAATCAAACGTATCAGCACCAAGCTGAGTGATGTGAAAAAGTAATGTTTCTAATTGGCTAAAAAGAACCACACCTGCATCAGTATGTTCTTGCTTTGTCTTTGCGCCTGCGAGCATCTGAACCGAGGTGATGATTCGTGCACTGAGTTCAGAGACTTTCCGTGCCTCAATCATTGAGGGAATACTACGGTTGACTACGTTACGTTCCGTTTGTGCGACAAACGAAAAGCCAAAAACACCAACCAAGGCTGACAACAATACAATCAAAGCCATCGATGAAAAGGCAATAAGTAACTTGCGTCCAATACTCGCTTTGGCCAACAACATGATAGACTTCACTTCTTAAGTTTTGATTAATCGACTATATTTTGCAGTGTTTAGGATTAAGATGCCAATGAATAACGATGTGCTTACTTCATCCTTTCTACACACTCTTATGTACGGCTATGGTGACATTATCAGATATCAACGAATCCGTTTACTATTCTGGGCTTTATCTCTCTGTTTTGGGGCTTCATTCTATGTATCTGCTCAGGAGATTGAACGTCCATTAAGTATCTGTGCTGTATACCCTCATCTAAAAGACTCCTACTGGCTTTCAGTAAACTATGGCATGGTCATAGAAGCCCAACAATTGGGGGTTAACTTGAAAGTGTTTGAATCGGGCGGCTACCCCAACCATGAAAAACAAAAACAACAGTTAAAGGCGTGTGTAGACTGGGGGGCTAATGCCATCATTCTAGGGACGGTAGCGCCTAATTTGTATCATGATGACCTCAATGAATATACTAGTAATACGCCTATTTTCTCGACGGTTAACCATTTATCGTTAAACAAGAAGAATCAACAGTACCTAAAAGGTGAAGTTGGCGTTGATTGGTATTGGATGGGGTATTATACCGGACAATACTTAGCACATAAGTACTCAAACAAGACTGAGCCTGTCGATATTGCGCTTCTTCCTGGGCCGGAATCTAGCGGCGGAACAAAGCCCTCTGTAAACGGTTTTTACGATGCCATAAAAAATACACAGATTCGAGTCATTGAGACATTATGGGCAGATAACGATAAAGAACTTCAACGCAACCTAGTTCAACAACTCATTACTGAAAATGACATTGATTATATCGTGGGAAGTGCCGTGGCTACTGAGGCCGCTATAACAGAGATTAGAACATCACAAAAGCAGGAAGAGATTAAACTTGTCTCAATGTACTTAAGTCATGGTGTCTACCGTGGCATCGTCCGCGGCCGAGTCGAGTTTGCTCCAACAGATCAAATGGTCAAACAAGGGCAGTTATCCATTCGTCAGGCATACAGTTTTCTAGTAAACAGACACTACGAGCTCGTTCTGTCCCCAAAGATTCAAACGTTTTCCTTAGACAGTACCAATATGGCTAAAGAGAAGAGTGATATTAGTGCTTCTCTCTCTCCTTCTGGTTACAGACCTACTTTTTCAGTCGGCACTATTGATTCATTGGAAAATATTAATAATGATAGGGATAACAACTAATAAGGATTCCTACATGGAAAAGACGACTCGCACCATGCCAGCGCACAAGAACATCGCACTGGTTGCACACGATCATTATAAACCTGAGTTATTGCGTTGGGTTCAGGAGAACAAAGAAAAATTGCAAGGTCACTTTCTTTATGCGACTGGCACAACTGGCCACATGCTAAGCAAAGAAACGGGGCTTGCCATTAAAAGTTTAATCAGTGGCCCAATGGGTGGCGATCAGCAGCTTGGCGCGCTTATCTCTGAAGGTAAGATCGATATGATGATCTTCTTTTGGGACCCGTTAAATGCTGTACCGCACGACCCAGATGTGAAAGCTTTATTACGTATTGCTAGTGTGTGGAATATTCCTGTTGCTACCAATAGAGCAACGGCAAACTTTATGATTGAGTCTCCTCTACTAGATAGAGAAGTGGACATTGAGATTCCGGACTACGCCGCTTATTTAGCTAACCGAACGTAACTCAATTGAACACCATAAAATACGCCCTAATACACAATGGTATTAGGGCGTATTTTATTTATGATAGAAAGCCGTTGTTTTTTTTCTACTTCAACGCTTAACTAAACACTAGCTTCAGCGAGCGCACTCATTTCAGGGTGCCGACTATTTTTGCTTCACAATCGGATAATCCGAATCCGCCAACTCTTGAACAAAGCGAGAGCCATTTCCAGAATGGCAAATCCACACCTTTTCCTTCGCTCTAGTCATTGCCACATAGAATAAACGTCGTTCTTCAGCGTCGGTAAAGTTATCCTTTGATTGAGTAAGTGCGCTATTCAAATGCAAAGCTTTTACTTTAGCTGGAAACTGCCCTTCATCAACATTCAATATCAAGACAAAGTCCGCTTCTTTACCCTTACTGGCATGGCAGGTCATGAATTCAATCTCTAACGCACCGAACTGTTTTTTCCAATCATTAAACAGCTCTGGTTTGTGGTAGTGATTGCGGCCTAGTAACAACACCGATCTTGAACCCTTAGCTTGATTATTTAGCTGATCCAGTACTTTCTCTACGCGGTTCATTGGCGTTAAGTAAACTGACTTCTGCTTCACCTCTTTATGGCTTTTTAGTTCCTTAGATAACTGAGCAGGATTTTGTTGAATAAAAGCGTTCGCAACCGCGCCGATTTGGCTATTGAAACGGTACGTCGTATCTAAATAATGCACCGTAGAATGAGGGAATCGAGCCTCAAAACCTGTCGTTAAGTCCACATCTGACCCAGCGAATTGGTAAATGGACTGCCAGTCATCACCCACGGCAAAGAGGACACACGAATCATCATGATGGTTTTGATTACATAACGCTTCAATAAGGGCTAAACGATCTGGCGAGATATCTTGGTATTCATCGATCATGATATAGCGCCAACTACCTTTAAATTTATTCTTAGTCACGTATTGAGTGGCCCGGCGAATCATCATGTTAAAATCAATCTGGCTTTGCTCTTTTAACATCTGTTGCCACGCTTGATAGCAAGGCCATACGAGTCCCAATTCGCTATTTAAGCGAGTATAGTCGTCACTCGATAGCAGTCTCTCTTGAATCTGTTTTTTTGTCGCCCCTGTGGCTGAAAGCTGTGTCAATTGCTTCTCAAGCCATGCAATCAACTTAGGGTTTTCGACATGACTTCCAAGTTCATCGTCACCCGCAAGGTAAGCAATAGGCCACTTTGAAAGGTGTTTCTGCCAACGCTTAAAATTGGTTGGCGTCATCCAGTGCTTTTTCAACCAATCGATACACCATGCCTGACGAAGATTGTCATCAACCGCAACAGGAGAAAGTTCAACACGCTGGCTTTCAACAGTATTGATAATGTGCAGCCCAAGTTGATGAAACGTATTCACCTTCACCTTATCAGCGTCCAGGCCAACTTTTTCCGATAATCTTTGGCTCATCTCGTTGGCGGCATCTCGACCAAATGCCAACAATAATAGCTCATCAGCTTGAGCTGCATGACTTTGAAGCAAGTACGCGACACGAGCGGTTAACACACTCGTTTTACCTGAGCCCGCGCCCGCTAAGATTAGGTTATGATCATTGTTCAACAACACCGCTTTTTGTTGTGAAAGATTAAGAGGTGATGATTCCAACTGACTGAATAGCACTTCCCAATTGAGTCGTTCCGTCTCGATCCAAAACTCGTTACGCCCCAATAGCGAGGTTTCGGAATCCGTCAGCCAAGGTTCAATCGCTTTCACTCGAATTGGCATTCTCTGTGCAGCTTCTTCCAGCGTCATTTCGATTTCGGTGAGATCATCTAATACCTGCTTGGACCAAGCTGACACTTGTGAGTGTGGTAAGTATGCAGGTCGTTTAGTAAGGAGTGTGAGCTGTTCTTCCCACTGTGGCAAACAACGATTCAGCTGGTCACATTGGGTTTTATGCCAGCGTTGATAACTTGCTACCACACGTCGAACAAACTCACGACACTGCCCCCAAGGTAACCCTTGAACTAACCAAGAGCGTTGCTCACCATTTTCTTCATGAGCGAAAAATTGAATACTGCCCCAAAATAGGCCACGCTTTAGTGTCAACGCCCCATTCCAAACATGAAATGGAATGTGTTCCTCACTTGACTGAGAGGAGAGAATTAACAGAGCGGATTGAAGCTCAACATGGTGATACTCGGTCTGAACAAAATATTGGGCGGTTTTGTTGGCGGTTAACTGCATTGAAATAGGTCCACAATTGCTGTTGGATGAGTATATTACAGGCGTTAGTCCTAATAATAAAATAATGTCAAAATTTGAAGGTTTCGATATGAAATTAATTAAGATCAATAAATTAGGTTTAACGGTTTCGTTTGAGGCTCATTAGGTTAGCGTCCTTTCGTTAAAACCGATACACTGCCCTTTTCTACTTAAAGCTAGTAATCGTGCCGCTTTCCAATCAAATTCGCCAATATTGGGCAAACAAAACCATAAATTACAGCGTCCTCATTTTAGTTACCTTATTAGGGGTCGTTATCCCTGCTTGGTATTATCAGCTTAACTCTCTAATCATTCCGCTTATTCTTGGGGTTATTGCCGCAGCACTTGCTGAAAATGACAATTCATTTACAGGCCGGCTTAAATCATCACTGTTAACACTGTGTTGTTTCGCTTTTGCTGCTTTTTCAATTGAAATTCTCTTTAATCACCCAATCCTGTTTGCTCTAGGTCTAACGCTTTCGACCTTTACTTTTATTATGCTCGGTGCCATTGGCCCTCGTTACGCCAGTATTGCATTTGGTTCCTTGCTCATTGCTGTTTATGCCATGTTAGGTGCGCACAACAGTACCAACATCTGGTTCCAACCTTTATTGCTGATAAGTGGCGCGGCTTGGTATTACTTTATGTCGATGATTTGGCACATTGTATGGCCAATGCAGCATGTACAGCAGAATCTAGCGAATGTATTTCTACAACTGGCTCATTACTTGGAATCGAAAAGTAATCTATTTCATCCCGTTTCCAACTTAATCCCACAGCCACACAGAATTGCCGAGGCAAAGCTCAATGCCACGACAGTTACGGCCTTAAACCAGTGTAAATCGACGCTATTAGCACGTTCAAAACGAGGCCGCGTCGACAGTCGTAATAGTCGCTATATGAACACCTATTTTCTTGCTCAGGATATTCATGAGCGTGTTAGCTCAAGCCATTATCGTTACCAAGAACTGGCGCAAGATTTCCAGCGTTCCGATGTGATGTTCCGCTTTAAGCATGTATTAGAGTCACAAGCCAGAGCGTGCCGAAACATCGCACAGTCCATTCGCTTAGGGCGTCCTTATGAACACCCGCAAGAATCCATTACGGCGCTCGATGAACTTCAGGCCTCACTCAATCACCTAAAAGAGAATGAGCAGCCAAAATCTAGAGTGTCACTCGCTCAATTAGGCTATCTGTTCAATAACCTCACCACTGTCGAGAAGCAGCTCAACCATGTGAGTTCACCTGAGGTAAATCAATTAGAAGAGAGTGACTTGTTTGATACCGATGCCCATACCCTCAAAACTATGTGGCTACGTATTAAGAGCAATTTCAACAAAGACTCTTTGCTGTTCAAGCATGCCGTGCGCCTGTCAATCGCATTAACACTCGGTTACACCATACTTCAATTCTTTGAACTTGAACGTGGGTATTGGATTTTGTTGACCACATTGTTTGTGTGCCAACCTAACTACAGCGCCACCAAACAAAAGCTAACCGCTCGAGTCATCGGAACGGTATCCGGCTTACTTATTGGTGCCCCCCTGCTGATGTTGTTTCCTTCGCAAGAGAGCCAACTCGTTCTGATCATTTTGTCTGGTGTCATGTTCTTTGCATTCCGGATGAATAACTACAGTTTTGCAACGGGGTTTATTACTCTTCTGGTTCTGTTCTGTTTCAACCAACTAGGTGAAGGGTACGCCGTTTTACTGCCACGCTTAACTGATACATTGATTGGTTGTTCATTAGCCGTAGCAGCAGTCATGTTTATTTTCCCTGACTGGCAATCTAAAAGGTTACATAAAGTCATGGCAAGTGCAGTTAAAGCAAATAACCAATATTTAGGACAGGTCATCGCTCAATATCGAATAGGTAAAAAGGACACTCTCAATTACCGTGTTGCTCGTCGCAGTGCTCATGACAATGATGCTAACCTAACGTACGCCATTAACGCCATGCTAGCCGAACCGGGTAAATATCAAACTGCAATCGATGAGAGTTTTCGATTCCTAACTCTAAACCATGCATTACTTAGCTATGTTTCTGCACTTGGTGCTCATAGAACACGAATTAACGATCTAGAGATCCACCAGCTCATACTCGACACTTACAATGTTGTTCATAAGCACCTGAATATGATTCAGCAACAGCTAAACAACCAATGTGACAGTTGCGACATCACACTGGTTGATGAATTGGACCTCACAAGGCGACTGAACGAATGGAGAGAAGATGACGAGAATTCTGCAAGAATGGTTTTGCAGCAGCTTCACCTAGTCTACCGTATGATTCCAGAGCTTCATTCGCTAGCCTCAAAACTTGCGGTGAGAACAAAAACATCGTAACGATAGGCTGACAAGCGTTATACACTTACCTATATTTTAGTTTTCAGAGAAGAGTCATTATCTAAGTGGCTCTTCTCTATCTTTATGTACCCCTTCAATATCTACACCTAACTAACCAAGATTCCATAAGGAATAACGCCACTGATTGACATAACATTTACGTTATTCGGACATTCATTGCGCTCTCATTCCATAGTATTTGTGTTAACCATTACGCTTTATTCAGGATGAAAGAGTTTTGATAGGCCAAGGTAGCGGCAAAGAGCCCACGATGAGGGGAGCAAACATGACACAGATTCAATTCGAACAGCTAAAAATGCAGCTGGAATTATTGACGCCGCAACAACTTAAGTCACTCCAGAATGAAATTCACAGTAACTTAAGTACATCACAGACCAAACTAGTGACCGATGAAGAGCTTAATCTTATTACTAGTCTTTTCAACTAAACACCATAAATGATAAGAACCCTGTTTAACAAACGCGATTCTTACGCCTAATCTCTTTATATATCAATAGCATTGCGTTGACGTTACCTACTCTGACAAGTTTCTAGCATGTGCGACGTGTTTACAACCAGCTAGCACAACTTGCGAAAATAGCAAACGGGTCTTAAGCTTTTAATAGTAGAGGTCGCCCTATGTCAGTGTCTAATATTCAGTCTGGATATCATATTATTGAGCAGTCATCTCGGATGACTGAAGACGCTGCACGTGAAATCCAACAACAATCCCTACCACCGCCCTCTTTCGAGGCAGAAATCGACCCTAATGAAACCAAGATCTCTCCCTCTGGTATCAATAGCGCATACTCAGCAGCTGATAGCGAGTTGGCATTCAACAAAGTTAAATTCGACGCTAACGAAGAATCAGTGCCCCCATTGATTGACCCACTAATTGAACTCAGTCAAGCCCACCAATACAACAAGATCGGAACAAACATGTTACAAAGAGATCAAGATATGATTGGGACTCTGCTTGATATTCATATTTAGCTCTTTTTTTGGTATTAAGTGAATAACAGGCGTTGAGTTTATTCACTTTCACAGTAAAATCGCAGGAAAATAATAGATTTGACTTACTATGCCTAAACTCAATTTACATCGACGTGATTATGTTTCCATTCTGATTCAGGATGATGAATCCACTAAATTAGAGCAAATATTTAAGCCTAATCTCAGTAAGTCGTCCCTTCGTCTAACCCCTAGCCCTTACCTCACCGAAAGAAACCTAGAGAAACGTTGGAGCAGGTTAGAATCGATGACTGATAAGTCAGAGCTCCTCGATCCATCGACCTTAGAACAAAAAGATGCCTACTCTAAAAACATTGAGCATTTTATCGGTACAGTCAAAGTTCCCGTTGGAATCGCGGGGCCTTTGCGAGTCAACGGGTTATTTGCTCAAGATGATTACTTAGTCCCCCTCGCGACAACCGAAGCGGCACTCGTTGCATCTTATAATCGTGGCTCGCAGTTAATCACAGCAGCGGGTGGTGCGAGTGCCATGCTACTCAATGAAGGTGTTACTCGTACCCCTGGTTTCGCTTTCTATAGTTTGAAAGAAGCCGGCGAGTTTGTGGCTTGGATCGTCTCCCAGTACGACACCTTTAAAGACATCGCCCAATCTACGACATCACACGGCAAGCTGACCGATATTAATGTCAATATCGAAGGTAACCATGTGTATTTGGTCTTCGAATTTTTAACTGGCGACGCTTCTGGTCAAAATATGGTCACCATCGCGACCAACGCTGTCTTTGAATACATTTTGTCAACGACCCCTGTTGCTCCTGAATACGCATTTTTAGATGGTAATTTATCGGGTGACAAAAAACCGAATGCTCACTCTCTACGCAGTGTGAGAGGGAAAAAAGTCACCGCAGAAGTCCACTTGTCAAAAGAACTCATTGCTAAGTATCTTCATACAACCCCTGAAAAAATGATGCAGTTTGGGCAGATGACAACAGTCGGAGGGGCGCTTAGCGGCACTATTGGTATCAATGCTCATTACGCGAATGCGCTCGCTGCACTCTACATTGCCTGTGGTCAAGATGCGGCATGTGTGGGCGAATCCGCAGTGGGAATGACGCGAATGGAGATCAATAAATATGGCGGACTATATGCAAGTGTGACACTACCAAATATCATGGTTGGGACGGTCGGCGGTGGCACTGGGTTACCCAGTCAAAAAGCGTGTCTTGATATACTTGGGCTGCATGGCAATGGAAAATCACAAGCGTTGGCTGAAGTCGCTGCGGTACTCTGTTTGGCTGGCGAACTTTCGATCGTAGGCGCATTTTGTGCTGGGCACTTTTCAAGAGCGCATCATAAGCTCGCTCGGTAAGCGTTTGAAATTCGAGGTAACAGTGATTAACACAACACAATTGGACATTTACATCTTGCTCTAGAGCACCTTAACCATATTGACGCTTCTCTTATGTAAATTGTTAGCTTGTTCTCGGTTATGGTGCTTAATTTAACAAATTTACACCGCCCCTTATTATGCGGTGTATAATTTAACCATTGAATAATCACCTTTATTTCTTATGGCGCCAAATTCAAACTCAATTAATGACCTTTATCCTTTGCTCGTACCTGGGCTTAAGTTCTCAGCGTCGATAGAGTTTGGTCCAAGAGACAGTTTTTCGTTTCCAACACACATCATTGGTTTCAAAACTGACCACTACATCATTATTGATATTCCATCGAAAGCAAGAGAAGCGCTTTTGATGAGAAAGACTGACAATGTTTCTATCATTATTCGTGGTATTTGCAACACCAAGCTTGGTCATGTCATCGCTTTCAAAACACGCATACTGAATAAAATATCTCGCCCAGCAAGTCTTATGTTTTTGCGTATCCCTAAACACTTTATTTCTAAGCCAGCACGTACTGACGAGCGCTTCTCGTTCGATATTCCAGCAACTATTTGTGAAGGGACGAAAACCTATCACGCACATTTAATCGACATTTCAATCTCAGGGTGTGCGTTGTTTGTAGCGGGTGAAAATGAACTAACACTGAGTAGTGTTATCGAGGTTGAGTCCGATGTTACCAACCTCATTAAACAAACAATCAAATATACGATTGCCAATATTCAGAAGCATAAAGATGGACATAAAATCGGTGTCCACTTTAATCAAAAGATTGAAATGGATGATAACATTAAGCGCAAAGTACTAGAGCTAGCCGTCAACTCTGACAGTTTGTAATCGTATTCATATTCTGATTAATCGCCTTACAAATACTCTTTTTTTAGATTTTCAAAGGCCTGATAGAGTTCGTGTTCTTTAATTGGCTTTAGAATAATATCGTTGGCACCCGCACTCATAAAATCTTGCCTTGTATCTTGATGACCATCGGCTGTACAGGCGAAGATAGGTACCTGATTGTTTAACTCTTCTCTTATAATTCGTGTGGCTTCAACCCCATCCACTTTAGGCAGTTGGTTATCCATCAGTATAAGATCGAACGTATTGCGTTTAACCTCATCAATTGCCTCTTGCCCATCTTTCACCCAAGTAATATTCATACCGTATTTTTCACAAAACGCTCGCGCGATAAACGCATTAGTATGGTTATCTTCCACTAGAAGTACATTTAACTCTCGATCAAATAAACTCTCTGGTGAAATTGCTACCAACGCTTGTTCAGCCACTGTTTCAATTTCAATGCATCGGATTGGTAAATCAACGGTAAACGATGTTCCCACCCCAAACTCACTTCGTATTTGATACTCACCACCAAGTATTTCAACCAGGTTCTTAATAATGGTTAACCCCAAACCACTTCCACCATACTCTCTGGCCGTAGACTCACTGGCCTGAACAAAGGGTTCAAATACTCGATCTATATAGGCTTCTTCAATACCAATGCCGGTATCAGAAACCGCAATATGCAGCGTTGAGTTTTCGCCTTTATTGCTATGGGTAAGCGCAACTTTAACGGTGCCCTTATGAGTAAATTTCACTGCATTACTGGTTAGATTAAACAGGATTTGAGTTAGCCTGACTTTATCTGTTGAAATGACGGTACCTTGGGAAAAGTCAGTGGTTATTATAAATTCAACGCCTTTCTCATTGCACAATGATGAGAAAATTTTATCGACCGCTTGATGTGTCTCAATAGGGTCAAATTCGGATACCTGGATTGAATACTTCCCTTGATCCATTTTAGAAAAATCTAAAATATCGTTAAGAACCGCCAATAGATGCTCACCACTGTTACAAAGAACATTGACATTCTCAAGCATCTTGGCGTCGATAGATGAATCTCGAAGCAGTTGTGATACCCCCAAAATCCCATTAAGAGGCGTGCGTAGTTCATGGCTCATTTTGGCTAAGAAGTCGGCCCTGACTCTGGCGAGTTCTTCCGCCTCTACACGTGCCAATTCACTCTGCTTCTCCGCGGCAATCAGGCTTGTGATATCTTGGCTCTGTGCAATGACCAGTTTAACTTCTTCATCTAAAATTACCGGAGAAAGGTTCCAACGAAATACTTGCTCGCCAATAGGAATATTGACCCCTGTTAATGTTGCACCTTGTGCCGCCATTTTTATCTGAGGAAATAGATTATCGACAAGCTGTTGGTACGTCTCATCCTGCGCTTTAAAGGCACTGAAATGTCGTTCAGCTGCGGGGTTTATCTTCTTTACCCGCCCATCAACACTCCAAAATAAGATGGGTGACAGAGAGAAATTAAACAGATCTTCAAACTGCTTCTCTTGTTCGGTTAAACGCTTTAAGGCGCTCTCTAACGTATGACCAATTTGATCGAATTCCTTGATTGGGCTACCAGTGAACGTAATATTATTTCGCTTTGTGACCGCTTGTGTTGTGTATTGAGTCAAAGACGCAAGTTCAAGGGATACTCGCTTGTTAAACCAATACCATGTCACAGCACCTAAAATAAGCATAAAAATGAGTAAAACTCGGCCTAAGAAGTTGTAGTGCTGAAGAAAGGCGGCGGCAGACAGGTTTTGTTGAACCGCATAAATAACGATAGATGTTTCACTTCCGCTCACTTTAAGCGGTGTTTCTATCACAATATAGTTTTCAGAATTTGATTGCTCAGCGAAACGAGTAAGGACATGTTCTTCAGTGTACGCCGTATTTTGATTTACGATGGTCGAAGCTATAACCTCACCATCAATAACCATAATTGCACTGTCTGAGTTACTGTCTGCTTTCAATGCGTCAATCAAGGAGTAGTTTTGGTTGAGTACCGTACCAATATAGTACATTGCCAACACTTCACCGGTTCTTGAATCAACAATTGGCGTTCGCCTTATCAATAAATGCTTGGTACCCAATAATGAGGGGGTTTTGACTAAGTGCCAATTATTGCTTCGAGTCAGATCATGGCTAAACTCGATCAGAGACTCTTCTTCAATACCAAAAAACGTATAGCTGTTATCACCCCAAGATATTTCTTCATTGGCAATAATATAGCGAAAGTCTGGTGTCAGTTGCGGGTTTAACTCGTCTATATTGGCAAAGAACTCATCAAGCAGCTCAACATAGCCCGTGTTTAAAGCATGAACCAAGGTATCATTACGGCTGTAGCTGTCTTGCTGGCTTCTTAATGATGTCAGCTCTAAATTAAACAGAGCTTGAACTAAGCTGTTTGTTTGAACTCTCGTTCTTTCTATCTCGTTGTCTACCGCTCTGGATGTCGCTTGAAAATTCTGAAAAAGCACAAAAAGCGTAACGACTAACATGACCGTATAAACAGCACGTGTAATTAATGTGGCAAGCTTAATCGTTTTGTTTTTTGAAAATAATTGAAGATACATTACAGATCTGAATACCTAAATGCATGACGCTTTAATTCGTCAATTCTTGTCCCTACATCCTCAGTCGTTACTAGCTCAAACTCTCCAGAATAAAGTAGCGGTACACTTGCTCCCTCTAAATCGAGTTTAATCGCTTCTGCCATTGCAATACCCGTATCGTCGTTCATTCTCATGACTGTCACATCTAGATCCCCCGACTCAATCGCATCAAGTTCCGCACTACCACCGCCCCAACCATTTAGGTGGATATCTTGTCGACCCGCTTCCTTTAACGCTTGTGCTGCGCCTAAAGCAACATCGGTTGAACACGCATAGATGAATGAAATATCGGATTGGTTTTTAATCGCTCTAATTGCTGCTTGATACCCTGAATCTCTGTTTGCCTGTGTATAAAATGACGAAGCAAGATGATAGTCGCCATGATGAGTCATCCCCTCAATAAAGGTATCGCCTCTTGCATCACTAATATAGCCCTTAGAGTAGTAGAGCATTGAATATGAACTTCCTTTAGGAACCGTTCTCTTAAAGTGGTTTTCTAGTATTTTTGTTCCTTGTACATGATCAAAGCCAACATACATAAAAGGTTGGCGATCATCCCATGCTCTTACTGGAGAGGTAATATTTTGTAAAATCAGTTTAGTGTCCGTAGAGCCTAAGACATGTTCAATGAACTTTCGATGCCTTGCGGTATATAAAGTAAACACCAAGTAATCAGACTTATTTTTCAGTGCTTCCATTAACGATTGATTCTGTTGCCTAGTATCGCTATTTACTCGAGTTTTTACCGGATTTAACTCGTAATCGATACCAAGCTTTTTCATTCGTACTTCAAACGCTTTGATATTTCTCACCCAATAATCTGAAATCTGATCACCTGGATAGACAAGGGAGATAATCACCGGTCGTTGTTGCTCCACTCTAAGTGGCTTTGGTTCATCACGTACCAGTTTTGTAAAATGATCGGTAAGTTCAGCTTGTACAGGGTGAGCGTCTAAATACTCATTGTAATCCCAGTAGTCTGATAACTCTTGTGTAGAGTGTGCATTAATAGAAAATGATGTCAGACAGAAAACGAAAGCAAGAAGTTTTAAAATAAACGGCATAAGCGTTGTCGTTAAGATAGTTTTCATATTTGGGTGGCTACTATAGGCGCTCTTATCACGAAAGGTAAGAGCGCAAATGTAATTAATTGCATTTCTCCACTAAATTTCAACGCGCTAAGGCACTATTAGAAAGTAAACGCCAGATTCGCAGAAAGACCATATTGGTTATCCCCTGCATAGTTACCTGCAAAATCAAGGCTTACTAAGTCCCCGGGGCTAATCCCAATACCGGCGGTCAGAGAGTCATCAAGCGTATCTTCTAAATCCATTTGGTAGCCCGCACGAAGTTGTGCCCAACCAAATGCATTTCCTTCAACTCCAAAGCGCAAGAACTGAGTGTCATCATCGTAGCCGCTAAAACGTGACTGATCGGTTAAATCCCAATCCATCGTCGCGATAAAGTAATCCATCGTATACGCACCTGATACCGTTACCTGAGTATCTAGCTTATATTGAGTAGCACCATTAACAGCAACAACGGTATCAATAGTTTGGGAAAACAGATCTTTAACCGCAATCCCAGCTCTAAATTGATTGTAAAACCATACAGCACCAAGATCTAAGTTAAATGAGCTTTTTGATGTTTCACTCTGGTCATAATCACTAATATCAAAATCTTCGACACTTAAAACCTGTTTGTAGGTGGTCATATCTTGGAACTTTGGTGTCACCCCGAGTGATATATCTTGCCCCGCAAAAGAGAACCGCTTAGCTAACGCGACCCCAAATTCACTATAACCAAACGCCACCATATCAACGGTAGAGTCTTCATATCGATCTGGAACAGGTGTTGTATTAGGCTCGATGTCTGGAAACGCTAATACCTCAGCATAACCACGTATGAATACGTTCATCGAAAGGGCATTTAGTGGAATAGCGACGGCTGCTGTTGCCCCCCCGCTTGCAACAATTGGTTTATTTCCTTCCAATGCATCCAGTTGACTGTTTAGCGTCTCAATTGCGCTTACATCACCATTCTCATAATTTTGGATCGTATCTTGGAGGTCATCTATCTCGTCAATTGTATTATCGGTATCCCTAACATTTGCCCCTACCCCTGGAAAGAGTACGCCAAAACGGTCGTTATCTCGATGGACGGCAACTAATGCCGGATTGTGAAATGGTGCTAATAGATAATCTGCAGTACTCACTCCTGTATTACCCATACCGTTACTTCGCGCATCCGCAACAGACGTAGCGGCTAGAGAGTGTGTAGTTAAAAGAGATAAGCCGAACGCCACTGATATTTTTGTTAGTTGTTTCATTTCCTTACCAACCTTTTTTAATGTTCCCATAATAAGGTTAATACATGATCACAACTTGCACCGACATTTTATAACCATCTGTTTTTAAAATGATTAATTAGAGTTAATTGAGTTATCTAAGGTTATTTTTTTTAGAACCAGTGCTTCTTTTTTAGATTTGGGTAATTGTTTAAGACGGTACTCAATTTGAGAAGCCTCACTTCGATTGCTGCCAGCCTTGTCATGCCAGACAAGGATCAACGGTGATTTACCTTTTAACGCCTTCGCACCTTTACCTTCACAATGTTGCTTAAAGCGACGTTCTACATCAGTAGTAATACCGCAATAGAGGGAGTTATTCGGTGTCCTAACCAAATAGACGTACCAGTTAGAACTCATATCTGAATTCACGGTTAACTCTATGTGTGTTTCTAACGCAGAGTCGTGGGGCATTAACTTGTTAAGCTTTCAATGAGTTCTCTAAGCTCGGCAATGTCTGCTTTTTGACTCGCTAGTTCACTTTTTAACTCTGAAACTTCTAACGCTAATTGATCAACTCTAGAGTTTCCCGCGACTGGTGCTGGCATTGCCGCAGCTAAAGCCTCTACATCAACCTCACCACTAAACAGATGCTGATAACGAGATTCACGTTTACCCGCTTCTCTAGGCAGTTTGACCACCAAGGCTCCCGCTTCACGATGGCTCATAGCCTCTAAAATTGCTTCTACTTCTCTTACATCAGTAAACTGACATAAACGGTTTGTTCTGGTTCTAATTTCACCGGGTGTCTGTGCACCTCGAAGAAGCATACAACAAACAATGCCACGCTCTTGCTCAGAGAATTTCAAATCTCCAAACTCGGTATTACAAAAGCGATGACTATATTTTCTTGTACGGCTATTAAAAGCACTTTCATCACTCACTAAACGCTTAGAAATTAGACCTGTTAACGCATCTTGAACGTCTGCATCAGTCAGCGCCATAACCGGCTCTCTATTACTTTTTTGATTACACGCGGTGGTTAAACTATTGAGAGTCAGTGGATAGTAGTCAGGCGTGGTGACTTCTTTTTCAATTAGGCAACCGATAATTCGAGCTTCGATAGGGCTTAGTTCTATGGTCATTGTATTTTCCTTATTTATCGCCACTAATGTGATGACATTAGTGGTACAACTTTCATATTGCCATTTTTATCCATCATAAAAATGCGAGAGCGATTCAATTCAATTTCAGTAACTTCAAGCTTATGTCGTTCAGAACGATAAGCAGTACCCAACTTACTTAAAAGCGTCGATGGTTGCTCTGCAGTCTGGGCATTCATATCTTGTTGGCAGGCGTCATCCGCAGCTTCTGCATACGTCTCTATCGGAATGATAATGTCTGAACGATTCATGGGAATTTCATTTCTCTTTCAATTTAACGTCATAATATAGCGACTCCGCTTGATAAAACAACGTGTTCATGAACAGTTGTTGATTAATTGGACAAGAACTAGCCCGTATTGATCTTAAGCCTTTTATGTCTCAAGGTGTTGTGCTTTAATCGGTGGTAGTTAACGTTAATTTTTTAGGAAAAGAAACCTATGAGTAGTGTATTAGAAATCGTAAGCCAAGCACGTCGTAAGAATAAGTTGAAACGTGAACTTTTAGACAATGAAAAGAAGGTTCGTGATAACCGTAAGCGTGTTGATCTTCTGGAAAACTTACTAGACTACATCCACTCAGGCATGAGCCACGATGAGATTGTTGCTATCGTGAAGAACATGAAAGCCGATTACGAAGACCGTGTTGATGACCACATCATCAAGAGCGCAGAAATCTCAAAATCGCGTCGTGATATCAGCCGTCGTATCCGCGAACTGACTGAAGAAGACAAGCAGACAAACCAAGCTAAAAAATAATTTCGCTTCTTTATAAAGTAAAATCCGAGTCTCTCTAGACTCGGATTTTTTGTTTTAGAGACCTTTGCTTTTCAACAACTGGTCAGTGTGGTTTAGATCATCTCTTTAGCGATCAGATGCAGTAAGAAGGTTTCACGCTCAATACTCATGCCTTTCTTATCGCTCTCAGCAATGGTCTTTTCGTTATGAGCAATGGCATCGTGAATATTGATCCACAATGCTTTCATACCATTCTTAATTTCATAATCTTCGTAGTTAGTTTGGCCCAGTTCACGGTCAATTTTGCAGGTATAACAATACGAGATCATGTGCACGACATCAGCATCATCTTTATACCAAGGGCGAAACTCTTCAACGATACCAAACGGCTTAATCGCATGAATGTTCTGAGCTCCTGTCTCTTCTTCAAGCTCACGTACCATACCCGCGATGACATCTTCCCCTTCATCTAAACCACCACCAGGAATAGTGTAATCGTGATAACGCTCAGTATAGAGAAGCAAGATATCTTCGCCATCGATAACAATCGCTCTCGCGGCATTTCGCTTATAAATAGACTGTTCATCTAAGTGCTCTAAACTAGGATGAACCATGGTGGTTAGGTGTCTCATAATGAATCTTCGTAAAATTTAATGTGCGCGATAGTACCACAATAGAATACTTGCGGTTACTTCATGCCGAGCTCTAACGCTCGTGCCTTTTGGTCAAGCTCAAATAGTGTCTCAGCCGCTTCCATGTATTGAGGGTAATCACTGAATTTTTGTCGAGTCTCTTCAGTCATTTGATATAACTCTTCCGCCAGCATCAATTTCCAATATAGCGGGTTAGTATGAAGCATCGCCGCCAGCGGCTTAAATACCGTTTTCTCGTAAGCCAAATAGAGGAGCTCAAGGAGCTCTTCACGATGATCCTCAGAGTCTATCGAAGAGTCTAACATTTCAAGGGCTTTGACATAGTTAGTGTCTGACTCTAACCGTTCCATCACCGACTGATTATCTTTGGCAAGCGCCACAAGCGACAGGTTAATCGATTTTAACCATTGCTCTTTGGTTAAATCATTGTCATTCAATTGCTCAAACTCATGACGAATCCGCTTCTCTACCGTTCTTTGCGCTTTAACAACCGTTGAGCGAACCTTTTGGAATGGCAGTTGGTACTCCTTACAAAGCTCGGTAATCAAAGTGTGAAAGCCATCATTAGGCAGGTGAAGATTACTCTTAAACGTTGCAATTGCCTGTTCTTGTTGGGGCGTCAGTTCACTCATTTAAAACTCGTTCTCTAATAACTTTATTCATGGCGATAGGCGCACATCTTAATAGATGCACCAAAGAGATGCCATCACAATGAAAATAAGTGATTTAATACCAAAACAGGGGTAACTCTACACCGTTTCAGTATGTTATGATCTTTGGCATCTATCGTTACTTTATATTTACATGCACCCATCACAACTACTCTTAGACATCAGTACCCACGCATTACTGCACATTGAATTTAAAAAACTTGAACGCCACTTAAGCACTGCTGATAAAAATCAGTTGCTGGTTCAATTTATTAAGCCAGTGGTTAAGAGCAGCCGTTTTCGCGCGGTAAAGAAAACCACAAAGCAGTGGCTTTTAGCGGGTCGCCGCCCGAATATTGATTTTGAAGCGTTTCTTGGACTTGAGCATGCAAGCTTAGTCGAAACCTGCGCGACCGATTTGCATCAGTTTGTAAACCTTATTATGCGTGTTGAATCTGAGCTTAAAACTAAAGTGCAGTACTCTTTGGCGAAAGATATCGATCTGGACGCTCGATTTGGTGACGTACTCATTTGTGTTGTCGATGAAAGCCTAAACGCCAGCTTTGATGAAGACGGGCTGATGACCCGAACAACTCAGCTTCTGTTTATTGGGGATATGGCGCGTAAAGATCTATTCTCAGATATCGTGGAACAAGATGCTCATTTTCAAGCCATTGTTGCTTATGAAGATGAACAGCACTTACGCATTGAATTACTCCGCTGTTAACGCGGTAAATCAAAAAGGCAATAAGCCTCAATTTACACATCAAAACAACCCAACCACATTATTTTTCCCATCCTGATCTTTGCCTCTTATTTGGTGATGCTTAGGATCTCCGCCAAACAGTAGAATGTAGAGCCTGCTGTCTCGGTATGTGCCGACGACGTAGTGATCTTTTTGTATAACGTATTCAACAACCTCTGCTTCTGCATCTGTGCATAGATACTTAATATCAATCAGCTTGACTCGTTTAAGACCAATAACATTCTTTGCCTCAATGAAACCACCAAACGGCGCTGAAAATTGATTACCATGCTTTAAGAGTGCCGTTACCTTTCCGTCATTGTTTTTGTTTACCCCTATCGGCCCTTGTTCATTTACCTTAAAAAGACTAAAACCGACACTAACTTGAATAGATTGATACATAGCAAAACCAAAACAACTGTACAGAAACACAGTATAGCGTATTTTCTTAATTTTTTGGCAGTTTGATCTGAGGATTAAAATCATAATGTGAGGATTTGGGTGATTACCAATCACTAAGTATAAAAATATGCACTGAAACACTAGCTATCTTGAAAAGTTGGAGTATAGTGCAACCTTGGCTCTTACCTAAGAGTTGTTAATGTTACATTTAGTCCAAGTTCCCTCATAGATCGTTCTCGATAACCTCGTACAACCCTCTCTGCGTCAGCTTTACCTCAATCGTTCATTCAATAGCTTTTTAATTAGACCAAACCAATTTGTCCTTCATAAATGTTTCATATTGAAATGTTAAATCTAGGATAAGAACTTAATTAATTTATTAAAAAGGTACACACTATGTCTCGAAGAACGAGCCGCCAAATCCATTGGTACACATTAAAAAACAAGAAAAACACGCTTCATTCAAAAGGAAATAAATGTTCAAAATAGAAATAAACTTATACAACGAAGACCTATCTTGGGTCGCAGAGATACACCAGCTCAACAGTGATATTTTACTTCGCCATATATTGCCAAAGCTCCAAAACCTCAGCAGCCCCATAAACTTCCAATTCGATGAAGTTTCACAAATCGGTCATGTTATGAAGGTCTCAGGTGCCAAATTAGGACATTTCACAGTCCTATGATGAGCAGAAGTAAAACGTAAAGTAAAAACAAATCAGTACAAAGCCGCAATTGAACGATTTTTTAGTCGCATGCATTTCAGTTTCACCCTCGCTCACTAAATATCAGTTCCGCTGTTTATTCTTTAATTCCTCTATAAAGAAAACAGCCTGCGGCTCAATAAATCAAATTTGTTTTTTCACTCTTCTTACAGCACTCCAAATCACTCTCCTCCATTCGAAAAATACGAGCCGCTAAAATCGCTCCCTAAATATTCAAAATGTAAAAACAGACCTATCTTATTTTTTAGCTAAACTGCCATAAGTTAATATCTTTGTGAACTGACAAACTAGGTAAAGCGCATTTGGTAAATATGTAATGGCGCTATCCTGCCGCTGACTTTTTACTCGGATTCGATATTCGTCAACTGGCCATTCAGCTCTCAAACTTACCATTGAACAGAAAGATGTTTGCGTCATTCTCATCGAACACTACAATGGAAGTCTCTCAATAGATAAGAGCTGACAATGAAAGAACTTCGCGATTTAGATTTAAACCTGCTGAAGCTATTGCAAGCCGTTGTGGAAACACGTAACACACATCAAGCTGCGGACAGATTAGGAATATCTCAGACGAGTGTAAGCCGCGGTTTAGCTAAGCTCAGAGAAACCTTTGGCGATCAGCTTTTTATCCGTAAAGCTCATGGTGTCGAACCTTCAGAACTTGCCGAAAAACTTGCCGAAGCGGCCGATGAAATGTTCACACCATTGGTTAAAGTCGTTGAGTCTTATCAAAATTTTGACCCTCAAACATTTACTGGTGAAATATCAGTCGCAATGAACATTTTCATGCTTGAACAATGGGGAGATGGCATTTTTAGTGCTCTAAGAGAAGCGTTACCTGTCGCCAGTTTTAAATTGGTTTATTGGCAAGAACAAAGCTTAAATGAAATGCTTAATGGTCAAATAGATTACTTACTCCTTTTTTCTCAGTACCAATTGCCACAAGAGGTATATCAGCACCGTTTGAAAGAAATAAAACTCTGCCTGATTGCTCGTAAAGATCATCCAGTATTGAGTAAGAGTAGCGCCCTAGAAGACATCCATCACCTCCCTATCACTCGGATACTGGCTGATGGGATTAACTCAAAGCGCGCCCCTGTTGAAGATTTTTACTTGGCGAGAGGGTATAAAGCTAATATCGTTTTATCAACTCACAGTATACGAGTGTTACTTAATGAATTAAAACATTCTGACGCCTTGTCTTTTGGCAGTACGTTAGTGACTGATAATGATCCCGAGCTGAGTTGTTACCCACTTCCTAAAGTTCCTAAAGAGATGAGAACGATTCAAATAAACGGCGGATACCTACAATCTAAACGTGGTTTTCCACTGAACCAGCTGCTGCACCAAACAATACAAAGCTACTTCGATCAGATAGTTCAACCAGAAAAGTAGCCTCTTAATCTCAAGTTACTCAACCAGTACAACGAAGCTGTACGTGTCAAGAATACCGTTGATGAGTGAAGCTCAGATTTGAGGTGAATACTCATGCATTTATGAATTTCTCCAATTCATATTCAACCTCTCCCCACAACCATAAACTATAAGCAAATCACTACCCGCCAGTTTGACACCAATGGTGATTGCTTTCATAGCCCTCTCTATTCGAGTTATCCATAAACAAAATTACATTGAAGTGTAGCCATTTATCATGACCTTAATAACCGTCCCATTACCTAACTCAGAAGCAGAGCAACTGTACTCCGAGTTGATTTCAGCAATGCAGTCTGGTACGAGTGATTGCATTATCAAACAGATAGAAAGTGCAAACCTAACCAATCTTCCATTTGTGATAAGAAAGTTCACCAGCGCACAGTGTGCACGGTTTTGGGAGCTGCTCTGTACTCAAAAGCCGAATTTGGCTGCTGACTTTCTGGATTACTTAACCGAGCCAGAGCGTGCTCTTTTATTTTCAAACCTTCCGATCGACAGTGCAAAAGACATTCTTTTACATATGCGTTCAGACGTTCGCCGCTCTCTATTACGCAGCTTACCTAAATCGCTTCATAAAGCCCTTGAATCCTCCCTGCCCGAAACTTGGGAAAACGAAGAAAAAGCTGCGATGTCATTTCCTGATGGCTCCGTCGGACGTATTTGCAAAAATGAGATCATTAAACTGGAAAGTTGGGCAACCGTTTCCGACTTAGAAACTATCTTGCGTGAAGGTGAAAAAAGCTCAGAACGAATCGAATGGCGTTACGTTTACCTGCACGATAAGCATGGCAACTACTTAGGTACAATCAAAACTCGAGAATTGTTTCTTGCTCAATCTTGGGACAAATTGATTGACCACATTGATAGAGGTGTTCCCACCGTACCAGCAAGTTTTGATCTCCAATCATTAAAAAGTGTGCTCGACTCTACCTCACACTCTACCGTTCCTGTCATCAACGAACACGGTTTTCAAATTGGCATTGTTGGTCACACGCAATTAAACCAGGCGTTATATGAAAAATCTGAACAACAACAACGTGAAACAAGCGGTATATTTGGTGGCGATGAATTTCGTACTATGCCGTTATTACCGCGTAATATCCGACGCCTCACCTTTTTACTTCCGTCGGTAATCTTGAGCTACGCCGCCGTATCGATCATCGCTTCCTTTGAACATATTATCGAGCAAGTTGCCGTATTAGCCGCCGTTTTGCCTTTAGTGGCTAATCTATCTGGGGCTGCGGGCAACCAATCCGTTGCCGTTTCGATTCGAGAGCTATCGACTAAGCATATTTCCGCTAAAGACTGGTTATTTGTCGTCGCCAAAGAGTTGCCTATTGGCGCTATAAATGGTCTAGCTATTGGTCTGGTTATTGCTCTACTCATGTTGTTTACACATGGCCAGCAAGGTCATTTATTACCGGTACTGGTTGCTACTGCCTACACCATATCGTCCACTTTAGCTGTCATGATCGGTGGTGCCTTGCCTCTACTTCTGAAGCGCGTCAACCTCGACCCAGCCATGCTATCCAGTCCACTACTTACCACATTAACCGACGCGATTTCATTCTTTAGTGTTCTGTATCTCGCCCAGCTAATGCTTCTTTAGCTTCGTTACTTAGTCATTACTTAGATTCGATATTAAACCATCTCCTAATAATTTAAACGCCACCAATTACACAGAAATCCACCAAAATTTAAAGAGAACCGTATGCATTTAGAAACGTTATTCACCTATTTGACTCTCACCGTTCTCGGCTTGTTGCCGATGATGAACCCGCCAGCTGCTGCCACCGTTCTTCTTGGCTTAAGTAAAGGCCGAGACAAGAGTTACATCGTTTCACAAGCGAAAACTGTTGGGCTCTATTTATTTATCGCCATGTGCATTACCTTTTTCATTGGCGCTTCTGTTCTTGAGTTATTTAGTATTTCCATTCCAAGCTTACGTTTAGGTGGTGGGATTATCATTTGTGCGATTGGCTTCAACATGCTGTTTCCAAAACCAGAAAGTATGGACGGCAGTGTCGGACAAGATTCCATCGCATTGGTGCCACTTACCATTCCATCGCTGTGCGGGCCCGGTACAATGGCACTGATCATTAGCCTTGCCGCTGAAATCGCATCCAGTGAAGAAGAATTAGAAAAAATTAGTATTTATACTGGGGTGATAGCTGGATTTGGGGTCGTTAGCTTAATTGCCGCTTTTATTCTCAGCATGGCTTACCCGTTACTTAAAGCACTGGGCCAAAATGGGATTAACGCGTTTACCCGAATTATGGGTTTTCTGCTTATCTGTATGGGTGTGCAGTTCTTTACTATCGGTATTACTGAGATCGTACAAGACATCGGCGCATTGCTTTAATTCTGTGTCATCTACCCCACGCTGTAGATTGAGAGCCTACAATGTGGGGGCCATTTAATATAAAGAGTTCCTGTTTTCGTTCCAACGACCACGATGCTTACCCCTATTAATTACACCCAATCATTTTCCAATAGCCCGCTTGAACTTCATTCCTGCCTGAAAACTTACCTTTGCTCACGCATCAATTGCCCATAAGTTGGCACTAAATTATCTGACAAAACGTATTACCTACACATCTGATTCAAAGTACACAAATGAAAAAGCTGACACCAACATTGTTGGCATCAGCTTTATCTTTAACAACTCTGGACGTTCTTTTCTAATGAGAGGTATTAAACATTGACGTGTTAACGATAGCTTACTCGATACAGCAAGGCATAAATCACAGGCAGTACGATTAATGTTAACAACGTGGCAAACCCAAGTCCAAATATGATGGTCACTGCCATCGACTGGAAGAAGGCATCAAATACCAGCGGGATCATACCTAACATGGTAGTAATTGCCGCCATACAGACCGGTCGCACGCGACTCACACTCGCATCCACAATCGCACGGTTAAGGTTTGAACCTTGATCGGTTTCGATATTGATTTGATCCACCAACACAATACCATTCTTCACAATCATGCCTGATAAGCTCAATAGTCCTAGCAATGCCGTGAACGAGAACGGAATATTCATTAATAGTAAGCCCGCACTCACACCAATTAATGCCAGTGGTACTGTCAACCAAATAGCCAAAGGCTGACGAATGGTGTTGAATAACAAGACCGTAATCAAGAACATGATCAGGTATCCCATTGGCAATGAACCCATTAGGTTGTTGGTCGCCTTTTGCTGACTTTCATATTCACCGCCCCACTCAAAATGATAGCCTTGAGGGAGTTCAATCGCTTCGATTTGAGGAGCGACCAAACGGCGTAAAGACTCAGCTGTATCATCACCAAATGGCGTCACATCGGCCATAACGGAAATCACGCGTTTAAAATTACGACGAACAATTAGAGAGTCTTCCGTCGTCAAACTAAAGTCGGAAACAACCTGTGTTATTGGGATATAACGGCTTTGATCTTGGCTCCACACTTGTAGCTCAGGTAATCTGTCGATATCAAAACGTTCTTCATCTGGCGCGCGCATCACAATCGGCATGATATGACTGCCATCTCTGAATAAACCGATTTGCTCACCATTTAAATTACGTAACAAGGTTCTATCAAGATCACTCTTGGTTATCCCAACACGCCTTGCTGCTGCGCCATCAAGTTGCGGTTCAAGCACTTGAGTTTTTTCTCGCCATGAGTGACGAACCGCGGTTGCTTTGGGCTCATTACGCATGATCTCATTCGCTTGAGCAGCAAGTTGTCTCAACACCTGTGGATCCGCACCATAAAAGCGTGCTTCTACTTTAGCGGCAGGGGCAGGGCCCAAGTCCATTAACTTAAACTTAAAATCAATATCCGGATGTAGGCTTTCGAGCCTTGATTTCATCTGGGGCAACATCGTTTCGATCGCGGCTAAGTCTTTCGCTTCAACAATCAATTGCCCGTAACTGCTGTATGATTTTTCAGGGGCATAAGTCAATATGAATCGTTGAGCGCCCGCACCGACGACGGTCGTTACATTATGAACGTCATGAAACTCACTCACGGTACGTTCAATTTGCTTTAGGCGCTGTTCGGTTTCACGAACGTCTGTGCCTTGTTGCAGCCAGACATCCACATAGAAAATTGGCGTATTCGATGGCGGAAAAAAGGCTTGTTTTACAGAGCCAAACCCGATCACAGCAGAAATAAGCAAGACCAGAGTTATAACCATAGTCGCGACACGGTTTTTTAGTGCGGTATTAAGAACCGTGCGATACAGGGTAAATATCAGCCCTCGATAAGGATCGATATGCTCTGACTCACCTTCAGCGATTTCTTCTTTAAACATCAGTTCGCAGAAGAACGGCGTTAACGTGATAGCAAGCACCCAACTTAGTAATAAAGAAATCGCTAATACTTGGAATAAAGACCCTAAGAAATCCCCCGTTGCGTCGGCAGACAAGCCAATAGGGGCAAATGCAATAATACCAATCAGTGTTGCACCAAGCAGCGGCCACTGGGTCTGTTTAACCACAGATTCAATGGCTTTACGTTTGGTCAATCCACGCTTCAGGCCGATTAAGACACCTTCAGTTATCACTATCGCATTATCAACCAGCATCCCGAGTGCAATGATCAAAGCACCAAGTGAAATGATTTGAATCTCAACGCCTAGAATACTCATTCCAATGAAGGTACCGAGGATAGTCAGTAATAAAATAGCCCCCATTAAAATGCCAGAACGCAAGCCCATCGCAAATAACAGTACGACAATAACAATCAATACCGCTTCGACTAGGCTCATCACAAAGTCAGATACCGATTTATCAACCGCATCGCCTTGGTCGTACACCTTGTTTAATTCAATCCCGATTGGGCGAGCAAAATCGAGTTCAGACAATTTATTACTGACACGTTCACTCACATCAACCACATTGACGCTGTTCGCAAACGAGATCCCAAGAGAAATGGCTTGTTCACCATTGCTACGATACAAGGTATAAGCTTTATCCTGAAACTGGCGGCTTACCTCTGCGATATCACCTAATTGGATCAGGTCATTGCTTCCCGGCGGGCTAAATTTAAATGACTTTAACGCTTCAATTTCATTGAACTCACCAGAAGAATGGATACGTATCGACTGTCCATCAAGTAGCAAATCACCACCGTTAGACACCATATTCTGATTTTGAATCAAACGAGATAGCCACGCAGGATCAAGGTTCAACGTATTGAGATCTTGTTGAGCAATCTCAATCACAATGTGTTCAGAGACTAGCCCCGCTAAATTAACTTTCTTAACGCCTTTAATGGTAAGAAGTTCACGTTGAAGGTATTCACCATAATTTTGCAGTTCGCGATAATTGTACTCATCACTCGTAATGTTATAGAGAATGCCATACACATCGCTAAAATCATCAATGACTTGCGATGGATTAACCCCTGGCGGCATTTTTGGTTGAATATCATTCACCTTGCGGCGCAATTCATCCCATACCTGAGGTTGCTGTTCTGCTTGTATGGTCTCTTTCAACACCACCGCGATCTGAGACAGCCCTGCGCTGGTAAAAGATTCGACATCTTTGACATATTCGAGCTCAGAAATTGCACGCTCAAGCGGTAAGGTGACTTCTTCTTCAACCTGCATTGCCGACGCACCAGGGTAAGTTGTATTGACCATAGCTTGTGGGATAGGAAATGCAGGGAATTCCAGTTGCCCTAAACCACGAAACGACAGCACACCACCCACTAATAAGATCGCAACCACTAGCCAGCTAATGACTTTATTTTTAAGTGCGTAATTAGTCAGGTTCATTATAAACCTCGCTCACGAACGATGGGTGAGACTCTCATTCCATCAAATAATTGGCTGACACCCGCGCTCACCACATAACTATTCTGAGAAAGATCTCCTGAAACAATCGCACCACGTGACGAAACACCTTGAATGGTGATATCTAACGGAGAAACTTGCCCGTTATGAAATACCCAGACCTGAGACTGACCAATCATGTCATTGTCTAGAATGGCGCTAGCAGGAACGACAAAGTGTTTCACTTCTTGTTTATCGATAATAACTTTATCGAGGTCGAGATGAAGCGTTGCTCCCATTCCGGGGTATACCGTATGATTATCTGTTGGCGCGACCAAAGTAAAGGTTACTTCATAGCTTTGTGTACCAGTTGTTGCTTGCGTCTTGTGCTGCTTGTAAATCACAGGGTAAGAAACCGACGAACCGTTAAACGTTGCCAATGGTTGGTAATATGGGTCAATTCTTTTAGCATTCATCTGGCTAATAATGCTCTCTGGTAACTGGATAGTAAGATCAATCATTTCATGATCTTGCAGAGTCACGATACCTTGGTGAGCTTGTATTTGTTGATGGTTCTCAATGTGAGTCGTCGCAATTCGGCCACTGTAAGGCGCAGTAATGACCGTATCTTTCAATCTATCTTGGGCAAGTTGCAAAGCACCTTGTGCGACTTGAAGACGAGCCTGAATACCATCAAACTCCGCTTGAGCCAATAGATTCTGATTCATCATTTGAGTCGCTCGATTGAATTCCCTTTTGACTAAATCAAACTCCGCTGTTTTTAACACGACTTCAGTTTTAAAATCTCGCTGATCAAGTCGAGCAATGACCTCTCCTTTCGTCACTCGTTGAGACGGTTTTAAGTTAAATTCGACCACCTCCCCACCCACTCTAAAAGCGAGCTCAACTTCCTTAGATGCAGAGACCTGAGCAGGAAAACGTCTTATCTCTTGATGACCCACAGGCTGGACTTCAGTCAAACGGACAGGGCGAGGCGTATCACCTATCAGTGGTAAGTCTTCGGTCGAACACCCGGTCGACATAAGTAAAATAGAAAAAGAAAGAAGTATGCGTGAAGGACGAACACGAGGCATGGATATCTCCAAAGTAGCTTAAATATTTTGACGCTACTTTGGAGTAAATAGAAGGCAAACACGATGAATTAGAGAAATTCAAATTAGCGATAATCACCTACGGTAAAGCTTGTTTAATTAACCATTCCCATTTGCGCGAACCGCTGAGTTTTTCGCTGGGTATATAATACTGTCTTTAATTCCATCTTTAAATTCATAGCTAAAGTCAGGAAATGGGTAGTTATTATTATCTTGCCACTGCATTACGGTTTCGGTCGCTTTCTCTTTGAGTTCATCATCAATAGGTTTAAGTGCCTGAGCAAGTTGATATTGGTTAGAAAATGCCAATTGCGCCCCTACCACCTCAACTTGCTGCATCACCGAAAACATCACATCTTCTTGCACAGCAAGAAACTCGTCATGATCTTTGCATATGATATAGGCAAGTATATCAATGTGTATCGCAAATTCACCGACGCCAACAAACCTTGCTCTCACAGGATCGTCATCGAGTTTGGGGTGTTGTAACAACAGTCGCCTGATACCAACGACAAGGAGTTTGAGTTGATCTTGCGTCAACTCGGAGCGCAACTTCAAGCGATGATCCATCCGACGTTTATCACGGCGCTCTAGGTTATCAATCTCCATATTGGCAAACTCGGAATTAGGGATAGTAATTAAAGAACGCTCTAGCGTTCTAATTCGCGTAGAACGTAACCCTATGCTCTCAATCGTCCCTAGATTGTTACCATAACGGCACAGTTCACCAATTTTTATTCCACCATCAGCGTACAAAGTTAATCCATTAATCACATTTTCTAAAACCGGACGAATGGCGAGAGCCACCGCTAAACCGCCCACCCCTAAACCCGTGACAATTGGGGAAATAGAGAAGCCCATAAAATCAACTAGATAAATACCTAGAATAACGATCGTGAGACCACCAAAAATGCGCGCGAGTACCGTTATTAAAGAGGCGTCGACATATTTACCTTCATGTTTGTTAAACACATACAGCTCAGCGAAGTAATTGAAGATGGTCATGATTAACCAAGCCACAAAGAAAAACTGCCCTATCAAGAATGAAGTCGACAGAAACTGATAGATCCCCCCGGTGATCCATATCCCGTCATCAATCACTTTTCGAGTAATAAACAGGATTAACACGACCCCAACCAGAGATAGTTGCCGACCAACCTGCCATTTCAACCCATTCCTATACCAACGTAAGTTCCAACGTTCACCAAGAGAAAAGCTAACCTTAATCATGAATCGACATAACAAAAATACACTGACTAAAGCGAACCACTGCCAGAGAGGAATCGATGCGTATAAGGTATTAAAGCTTTCCGGTAAAGACTGGATTAAAGGAGTTGAAAACAGTGGGCCAGGACGAATTAAAAACTCATGGTACAAGTCAGCCTCATGTTCACTTTTCTCCGTAGACGCTAATATCAAACGATACCATTTGGATAAACTATTAATGGAAGTGGTCGTAAATAGATATTGGCCGACTTTATCTCCATCTATTTGCTTGGCAATTAATATATCAGTATTTCCTAAACGCCACTGGCTCGTGGAGTCATCTGTTGGCGATGTAATTACTGAAGAATGTAATTGAACGTCTTTACCTAATCTATCTAGGATCTCATGCAGCAAAATGATTCTTTCCATCACGACCACAGTTCGACTGCGGTTAGGAAGGTTTGACAAATCCATAGTTCGAATGACTTGGGCATAAGCATGTTGGGCTTCGGGTAAATGAAGTTGTTCAAGCTGCCAATACTTAATTACGAGTTCAGAATACGTAACAAAGCCCGACAAAGTACTTTCAGGCGTCGCGGTGTCCACAAAACCGAGCTTATCTTGGCTGTAAGCCAATGAACTATACAAAACAATGTGGATAGCAAAGAAAAGAGTTAATAGTCGAGTTAGCATCATTGGCCTTTGATTTAGTAAAGAGATACGAGCTAGGTTCATATAAATTTACTTCCTTTCAACTCAATCCTTCCATCGCAAATAAAAAGCCGCACATGACCAACACATAAGAAGACAAGAAAAGGTAGATATATTTGAATGGCAACTTCCCATAAAGAATTAATGGTTGTGAGGTTATTTTTCTCATGTATCTAAACACCTATGGTTAAACATTTAATCAGCTATTTTTAGCTGCTAAGAATCACATTAAAGATGTGTAGGATCACCACCTTCATCTAACAAAGTGGCGTTGGGCTTATAATGCTCTGATGCAAACCGGTCCGTTATTGTTGTACTGATCACCGCTGAAGGGCAAGTCCCTAGGGTAATCCCTATAAGCAACGTTTTGAGGCTCATTGTCATAAATAAGCTTGGTTTTTGCAGAAGCGTCTTTCAGCATTAAGTTCGAAGACCATGCAAAACGTGAGAATAAGCCACTCACAATAAGGGAGAATAACAAAAGCTTTTTGTTTGATTTTTTCATTGGTTTAACAATAGGGTATTGAAGCTACATAGGTTCTTTTTGAGCCTATCTCCTTTGCTGCATTGAGTTTCCTTTCCTAGGAAACCTTGAATGCGGTGATCATAAATAACTAACAACGTTCTGAATACGGTTTACAGAAATTCAAAAATGACTTGACCGATTCACATTTGAATTTCTCGAATTCTTTGAGTCCCTAATTCAAGTAAAGCAAACTAACGTCAAGCCACATTAGGTTGAAACAAACGTCTAACCCTACTACGTATTGTCACTTTGGCGGGTTATATCAATCTAGAGGAATCGATAACATGAAATTCAATATTATTTATCTCAATGATCAACGTTATAAAATCTACGACATCGGAGAAGGACAAAGTGTGATGTTTATTTTCCACAGGGAAATAGCCATGGACGATTTGGAAGGTATTGTAAGGCTGAAGCTGAAAAAGCATCAACGGGTGATCATTGTCGATCTTAGTGATGATTACCCTAGTGACATTTCAAAAATGACAGAAGAGGCTTGCCAAGCGTTGATTGACGATCTTCATCTCCTTGCCGATGTGTATTGGCTCGATAACGTAGTCGTAGAAAGTGATTACATTAACAAGCCCATGCACAAAACCTTAACGTCTTTGCTTGGCAATCGATGCTTTTCTTTGAATACTTTATAGTGATTTAAAGGTATTTATGGTCATATTAGCTTTTGATACTTAGCCATAAGTTTGAAATTTAGAGTGACGCGAAAGCAGACTTTTTAGCGTTAAATGATCACCCTTAATTAACGGCGCTGCTTTTTAATTTGAATTTTCTAAATACAAACCAACCAATCCACAAGCTTGTTGTCAGTACAGCGGCTCCAATTAGCGCTGGCTTCGGATCGCTCAACGAACTTAATGAGCCCGCATAAGCGGCGATAAGACAATATGGTACCGTGCTCAACAGCCATGCGAACATAAATCGTGAAAAGGTCATGTTAGTGGCGCCGGCTAGGCAGGCGGTCACCTCTGGTAAAATAGGAATCGCTCGACTCAGAAGAATCATCCCTAATCCATGGCTCTGAAATGCCGATTTAGCGTCATTGATCTTGTGTTCATCTTTAAGTAACAGCATCAGTATACTATCACCATAGCGCTTACCTAAGAGGTACCCGGTAACACCCGCTAAGCTCATTCCAATAATCGCAGATAATGCACCAAGACTGCTGCCTAAAAAGAACCCAGAAAGAATCGTGACCGTGAGTGTTGGCATCGCGATCACAATATCAGCAAGCAGTAACGCGACTGTTAGAACACCAGCATAAATAGGCGACAAGCCTTGTGCATACGTTAACCAAGCTTCGATTTGTTCAACACTTAGAACCCCCGCTGCTTTTAACGATATAAAGGTGAGTGCAAATACCATGGCTACAACTAACATGACTTTTATTAAGTGTCTCATCACTCACTCCTATGGATAATTCATTTCAATCGTCAGCCCAGCTTGAAGGTCGGCCAATTTGATCTTAGATCGTTTATAAATGGGAGCCCCCGTTAAAGACACTTTCTGTTTATTAGAAAAACCGAGCCCTTCAGCAGGATAAATTCCCGTCCAGTTCTTCGTCACTTTTCCATTCTCATCCTCGTCGTGCAATACCTTAATTGCGACCTCCTGCTCATTTACATCAAAATGAAATGTCATGGTGTCACCCTGTGCTCTTTGCGTTTGCTGTTGAATAGCCAACTCATGCTGTTTGGGAAACCCCTCGTTCGAAAAAATGAACACGATAATATTGCCACCACGCTTGTGTTCAATTCCCGTTACCTTTATTTCGCTCGCTAATGTGCTTATTGTTGTGCTCATCATTAATACTCCTACACTTACCTGTATCCAATTCATCACTTTCTCCTTACCGATTGTATTCGACAGTATGAATGGCTCGTTTAGTTAAGTGGTTTTCATCAGCTTGGACGCCATTTTAGGGGACAACCGATTCAACCAGCGAAGCAGTCCCACTTTACCTATATCATTGTCTTCAATGCCTTTTTCTACGCCAGAAATCAGTCGGTCTACGGCTTCCACAATCGTCATCTTGTTGGTTCCTCTTCCTTGAGTCATCTTTGTATCCACTAAAGGCATCAACGCTTGCATCACAGAAACATTCGAGTGTTCAAGTTGATACCGTAATGAGATCGAAAAAGAGTTGAGCGCTGCTTTGGTTGCGCAATAAACCGCAGAGGATCTTTTTGGCGCGAGGGCAAGACCGGAATTGATATTGAGGATGAGACTTTTGCTTATGTCATTATTGCCTGAACGACCAAGCGCAGGCAGTAATAGGTAACAAAGACTGCAAACTGAAGTAAAGTTGGTGGTGATTTCCGACTGAATCGTATCGTAATTAAAGTCATCACTGTTAAATGCAGCAGGAAATTGAACGGCTGCATTATTGATGAGCACGTTCACTTTAGGGAAGCGTTTGAGTAGCTCACTGGCTACCCACTCTACTTCATTCGAATCGCTAAGGTCTACTTTGTAACCTTTTACGCCATAATCTGCAGACAATTGAGCAAGTTTGGCTTCGCCTCGACCAAGGACAATCACTTCATTGGTTTTACTTAGTCGCTTGACGATTTCTAGACCAATTCCCGAGGTGCCGCCGGTTATAATAATGACTTGGTTTAATAACTTCATTCGCTTCTCCCATGACGCGGTGTGCGTTAAGCTAGGAATTAATTTAATGAATCGATTCGCCTTGGGCGTTAACTTGGGTTAAAACGAATGGAATTTTCGAAATTTATTGAAAGCGAAGGACAGCAAATATCTAAAAACTCAGGAGACCATGTTTTCATGCAGGGTGACAGTGATGATTCTTTGTATCTAATCAAACAGGGGGTAGTGAAAGCCTATTACCTGACCTCTGATGGACAAGAGCGAGTAAAGTCTTTTCTTACTGACAATGACGTGATTGGTAGTATGTCTGCAGCCTATCAAAAGCAGAAAGCGACCTTTGGCCTCATATGTTTAGAACCCACGCAGTTACTTAAATTTAATTTCGAACAGCTTTACCTGCAAAGCCAAAGCAACCACCAGCTAGCACGAGAAGTTATCGATATTCTCTTAGCATTTGCCATGAAAAAAGAAGCGAGAGAACGCGAACTATTGTGCCTCAGTGCAGAGCAGCGTTATCAAAACCTGTTAGATAAATCTCCGGCTCTTATGGAGAAAGTGACTCAAAATGATATCGCGCGGTACTTGGGGGTGACGCCAGTTGGTCTAAGCCGCATTAAACACCGCTTGATTGATGCGAGCAAATCTAAGCACAATTCGCCTTTGAAGTAGTCATCCAATAATCGTCAGATTGCTCGACACTTCAAGTATTCATCAAGTTAAATAGTGCCCTCTTCCCATGAAATGAAAAATACCGAGCGACACTTTCTAATACCTATGCAATATCGTTATAACCTTCCATTCTGACTAGGTATTACTCGTATAAAAACAGACTTTATTATTGTCTAAATCTCTCATGTAAGCAGAATGCATATTCGAGCGTATTCTAGGTTCACCTTCACTAACGCCGCCTAACTCAAGGGCTTTTTTATGTAATCGATTGACTTCATTCATTGAGTCCACATGAAGACCAAGCATAGTGCCATTTCCATTTGAGGCTGGGTGTTCATCGAATGGTTCGGCAATCGCAAACATAAATTCGTCATTTCCCCAAAGAGTCATTCGCCCTTGATCGTGAATTTTATTTAATCCACATCCATCAAATAATTCATTATAAAAAATGACTGCTTTTTCTTTGTCATTGGTTCCAAACACAAAATAGTTCATTTTCATCACGTTACTCCAAATATTGAGATTAGGTTTCTCTATTATATATAACAGGCATTTTGGTTTTCCATTGCGCCCATAGGTTTGAATCGGTGACTAACGCCGTCATAAAATGAGCAACGTTAATGCGACTCGTCTTTCCTGCATCAAAAATAGCACTACGAATCGGTGAAAAATAAAGGTCATATTCAGAGTGACTTGGTTCGTCAATTAAGCCGTCAGGACGCACGACTGACCATTCCATTTTTTCACTGGCTTTCTTGATATGATGTTGTAAGTAATCAGCGGCATCTTCGTTATCTTTATGCGGAGGTATCAGCTTTCTTATTAGGCAAATAATAACGTGTTGCGCGAATGATACTTTCTCGCCTTCTTTGCGATTCTGATTACCCGTGGTGTTCATTAAAATAAATTTAATCGGTACGTGTTCAACCCTGTTGTTTACAATTTCGCTAATACGCTTAACTGAGTCAGTCACCAAGTGCCTTGGCTGGCCGTATATGCCCTTCAAATTTAAGTTATGTCCAAGACATGAAATAACAGCGCCACAGGGTTTTATTTGATCTTGCAGAGCTTGGTCTGACAGCTCTAGGATATTCGCCTCTGTCACACTTAACCGACTCTCTTTACTTAAGTCGTTAGGAAATAGTGCCAGAAAATCTGTTGTAGATCTTACTATTACACGAACATAGAGCTGCTTCGCCAATAGCTGACTAACCAATAATCGCCCTGTTTTTCCACTCGCCCCTAGAACCAGTACTTCCATGTTGTTCTCCAAATCATTTCACTGGAACAAGTTTACCTATACACTTTGACGACACATAGACGCAGTAATGCATTTTAGGTATACATTTTTGTATGAATTGGAACTCAGTGAATTTTGATTGGAATCATATTCGAGCATTTTTAGCCACGGCAGAGCTTGGAACTTTGTCGGCTGCAGCCGTTAAATTGGGCTCGACACAACCAACCTTAAGCAGACAAGTTAGCGCCCTAGAAACTGAGCTAAATGTCACTCTATTTGAACGAGTCGGCCAACGATTAATACTTACGAACAGCGGTTTAGAGTTATTAACGCACGCCCGTGTTATAGGAAACAGCGCGCTCGCTTTCTCTTTGGCGGCTTCTGGCCGATCACAGCAATTAGAAGGAACAGTGGTAATTTCAGCAGGAGAGTTAACGGCAATCTACCTATTACCCAAGATCATAGCCAAAATTCGTAGGGCTGAACCTGGTATCAAGATTGAAGTCGTTGTCACTAACGAACCTAGTGACCTTAAACGGCGGGAAGCTGATATTGCCATTCGTAGTTTTCACCCTAAACAAAATGATTTAATTGCCAAAAAAGTCGGGGATGAAGTGATTTGGTTATATGGTTCAAAAAAGTATTTGAGTACACTGCCTGACGTACTAATTAAAGAAAAACCTGAAAACATTCAAATAATCGGCTTTGATCAAACCAGTGCCGTGACCGACATATTAAATCAACAAGGTTGGAATTTATCACCGCAAAACTTTTCCATAATTACACCCTTTCAATTACTACAATTGGAGTTATGTAAAGAAGGGCAAGGCTTGATATTTTTTCCAGAACAGATGGGCGATATCGAACCAAAGCTAGAACGAGCATTTGAAGATATGGGACCATTGATGACCTTACCCGTTTGGTTAGTCAGCCACCAAGAACTTCGAACAAGTGCTAAAGTTCGGTTTGTTTTCGATTTTCTGTCATCAGAACTTAAAAAGATTTATAACGTTTAGTTTTCCATACTAGTGTGATTTATAGACCTGTCATGACTTTGTTACTTGATTCAGGCAAAAAAAAGAGCCGCTAATAGCGACCCTTTAATATTCAGAATAACAAAGCTATTTCGGATTACTCTTTACCGAAAACGTTGTTCTCTTGCTCTTGTACACGGATGAACGTGGTACGCTTCGTTAGCTCTTTAAGCTTTGCTGCGCCTACGTAGGTACACGTTGAACGTACGCCACCAAGGATGTCATTGATAGTGTCGTTTACGTCACCACGGAATGGTAACAGTACGGTTTTACCTTCAGCTGCACGGTAGTTCGCTACGCCGCCAGAGTGCTTAGACATAGCTGACTGAGAAGACATGCCGTAGAACTTTATAAAAAAACAAAATAACCCTAAATAACAACAATATATACAAAATCAACTGTATGGATATACATGGATATTTACGGTTTTTAACACTTATATCCGCTAAATATCAGCGGGTGTCGCCATTTTTGCCGCCACTTTTAGTTTGGCGTATTCTCAATCTATAGCACGTCTAACTGACTGATTAGGCGATTACATTCGAATAACCACCCTACTCGCAACAACCGCCTTTGGTAATGAATCATTAATGTTATAGCACCTATAATCCTAATGTGCCTCTTATGGAGGTGGTTCCATATAGTCGCTTGCTTTTGGAATCGGGCGAGTTTCGGGGGAAGCTCGGCCACGCCTTTAAAGCTCTATTACTAAATAACCCGAGCTCTTACTGAGCTCGGGTTTACTTCCTAAAGTGAACTAACCTTGTCACAGAACGGTTCTATAAAATCCCTATCTTTCCAATATTTGGAATGACACATCACAGTGAAGCCCGTATTTATTTCAAAGTCTCTTACGTTTAGGTTGTTTTGATAATCCCCTCCCATAGGACACACTGGCCAACCAAGTGCGTCATCCACATCAAAGAAATTCCACCATTCAAACTGTTCGTTTGGTTTCGATATCGCCTTTATTCTCTCTTCCGGTAATCCAGACACAAACATTGGCATATTGTTTCCTGTACTAAACCAAATTCGCACCCGTTTTAGGTTTTCAAGTGCCGCAATTACATCTTCTCTTCCCGGAGAAAAGATTCCCGTTTCATGCTGTATATCCCACACATAATTAGAAAACACCTGATTACCCAGTGATTGCCCTACCACTACAACCACTGCTTCAGGGTCAAGTCTTGCCAAGAGTCGATTCAACTTGTCATGAACACAACTGGTGACAATCGATCCCATACTCTCTGGCGTACTATAGTCTTGAATATTCGCGGCATCACTGAATGAAAACAGCATTAGCTTACGAAGCTTCCGTACATCTAAATCATGTGCTTTTGTCATTCGATCCCACATTGCATATTCGTTTTTCTGCATTTCTGTGTGGTAATACACTGACTCAACCGGAATTGAACCTTTAGTCACTCCAAGTTCTTTTTCGACTCTGGATATGAACTTCTCATGGTAGTTTACGCTTTGTTTACCCATACCATGAAGGGTAAGTATTCCAAATTTATTAGCCATCTGACGCTCCTTCTGGTTAAAAAGCAACCAAAGCATAGGATGATAAAGTACGACTCCTTGGAAGCGAGATCACGTTACGAACCAGTTTGCACATGCTATTTGTATATTATTTGATTTAGATTCTAATACGGGCTATAGGCCTGATACTTTTCTAGAACGGTTCTTACGTTTTCCCATAGTTCATCTAGGTCTCGGTACTCTAGGTAGAAGCCGCTGTCGATGAACTCTGCGCCACTGGATGAAAACCACGGTTGGGTTTCTTCTTTGCCGCCTATTCCTAATTCAAACTTTGCGCAGTACTTGCCACCAATTGGGCGGATTTGGAATTTGATGTGATATGTCCAATGGCTTTTAGAATCGCAGCGTTCGTAGAGGGCGGGTAACCAACCGGAGTCGAAGAAGTTTGGTAGTCGGCTTGGCGGTAATTGATATTGAGAAGGTGGTAGCGTGGGTAATGAGCTTCGAAGTTGGTTTGCCATTTGGTTGAAGGCGTTGATGTAGGCTTCTTTGATGTGCGCGGCTTTCTTTCCCGTAAAGCCCATGACTAAAAACATAAAGCCGTCTTTGGTCATTTCAATCGCTTTACGTGACTCCCCTTTTCTATCGTCATATTCAACGTGCGTAAAATTGCGCGCGTTAAAATCGTCGGAACATTCAAGGTTGTTTAGCTTACGAATAACGTCGCGGTGTTGCTTGTTAAAAGCTTCTGCGACTTTAAGAGAAGTGGTGCGAATTTTCTCGCCTTGATTAAAGACAAGATCAGATACAGTCAGGGTAAGGGAAGTTGTAGGCATGATGGCCTCCTTGAGAGTAATTTCACTAAATCACCACACGGAGGTACTAATCTTCGGGTGGCGAACTGAACAAGGTTAGTACTACCGCTCTCAAGGTCACGGCGCGCCGAAGCGCCCTTGCCCAGCTCACCATAATACTGATAGTACGATTCTTAAACGAAACGACTATGTTCAAGTGTGCCGAAGCCGCACATAAAAAAACCAGCAAAAGCTGGCGTCTATGCGCCTTGAGAAAAATGCGGGGTACTAATCCCGACACTGGATTTTGCCAGTGCATTTATAGAGTAGCTACGTCAAAGATCGGTGTCAAATGTTTAATATCGTTGCATATAATATGGTATAAACTCTCATACGTTATATCTATAAATTTGGGAGTATTAATTTGTCATCCATCGAGGCTTTTGGAGGAATTATAAACGTGGTGCTGGTAGCTTCTTTTGTCATGCTAGTCGGCATATTAATGCTTGCAACATTTAGTGTTAAAACCCGCAGTAGACGAGAAGAACGCCAGTTTGAAATGAGTATGGTTAAGGAACAAACCGAGCTTCAACTTCGAGAACAACAAGCTAAATTTGAGCAGCAGCAAGCTTCTGAAGAAGCTGAACTACAGCGAATGCGATTGGAACTTGAATTCCCAAACGCACTTAAGCTTAAGAAAGAACAATCTAGCAGTCCAGAAAATCAAGAGTCCAAATCTCAAGATCAGCAATCAGGCTTTTTCTTTATCCCTATCGATGAGGATATTAAAGGAACTTTTTCGGATATGCTGAAAGGGTTTGAAGATTACGCTCGCCTTCTTGGCTATGAGGTTTCATTATCAATTGACTCTAGTATATCAAATCAAATCGGCTACAAATTTTCATTGCGTCCTGGAGAGCAATTTCATTCACATAATGAAATTCAAAAGAACATTACTGAATATTTAAAAGCGATGACTCATACACGGAAGGGTTTTTCGGCACCACCAGATGCCGACCCTATACACTCTGATAATGCTTCGACGACAATGCAGAAGCTAAAAACATTAAAACGCCAAGTAAATGATTTGAAACAACAGAGAGACCTCTACCAAAACCTCTCTCAATCCCTTGGACAAGCATTTACGACCAATACACCTCAGATATACATTACCCAACAACAATTACTAGGGAACAAAATGTCAGAAGATAATCGCAGCTATTCCGCAGATAACTCATCTGGAGTTATTCAAGGTGATAACAGTGGAAATGTAATTGAAAGTAGTAACGTACAAATCGGCAAGAATGTATCCGAAGTCAATGAACAAGCAACAGCATTACAGGAACTAATTTCAGCATTAAAGGATGAAGAAAAACCTGAACTTGCACCTGCGATTCGTCATTTCGAGAATGCACACGAAGAGTTAGTTGAAGAAGGAAATCCAGATCCTTCTCGCGTTGAAAAGTACTTGGGTAAAGCCACCGATATCGTAAAAAGTGTAGGTGTTGCCGCAGATACCGCTCTAAAATTAAGTAAGGTTACGGAGTTACTGTCGACAGTTGCAGTTTAAAGTTCAGTATCACTTCATATATCAAGCCCAAAGGATTGTCATTGCAGTCCTTTTATGTTCTGCACTCTCACCTACACTCATAAATGAGTCTTCTAATGCTCAAACATGTGCCTTATTGTCAAATATAGTTGAAGCATCAGATGGCGTTTTCTAAGTGCTATCTAAAAACTTTATATTTTTATATTCAATTAAAGAGAATTTGCGCATGAAGAGAATTCTAACTCTATCCATAACAATAGTAATTTCATTCTCTTCTTTTGCTAAAGACTGGACCACAATAAATTATGAAGGTGAAGCGATTGTTATATCGTCAGCCAATTCTTTTGGTTCAGGATCGAATACATATAGCACTCAATTGATAAACCGTGAAGGTGTATTCGCACTTGTCAAAAAATACCCAAACACTTGCGTAGATGGTAGGCAGGATATTGCTAGTGCCACTAGCGAAACAATCAAGTTCAATGACCAAAGAATTGAAACTTGGGTTTGGTGTACTGACTACAATAAAACTTCATTTGTAATCAAGTCACCAGAAGGAAATGCATGGGTAGATTCAAGGCTACGCGAAGGCACTGATATAAGTGTTTTTATGGCCTATTCATTTGAAGCTGATGACTATAAAAAAGCTATGACAGACGTTACTTTGGGGAAGTTTGACAAAACCGTAAATAAAGCGCTCTAAAAGTGATTCCAACGACCGATTCACTTTTGAAGGACATAACCACCGTTTATGTCAGACATAACTACTAGCATATGTTCAGAGCTTACAATTTCGAACATAATTTAACCATTAGATTCTAGTGAAAATTGGGGGAGTTATGACAAAACGAAATAGAAATGAAGGTTTCTCGATTAGCTACAATGAAGCAACTCATCTATACATTGCATACTCACAACGTTCGCACCTCTATAAAGTCGGTATTACTAAAAACATCCATGACCGCTTACGTAACTTGAATTCCCATCGACCTGACGACAGCGGTGATTGGCGCTACGTTGGGTATATAAAGATTGGTCCTCGAATTACAGGGGTTATTGAAACTCAACTCGCCACTTCATTAAAGAGATTCAATATGCACCGTCATTTTAGCGCAAAGAATGGATACTGCCGAGAGCTATATAGCTGCCCTTTAGATACTATTCTCGATGCTTTGCGTTATCGTTTACTGCCAGAAGAAGTTGGTGAACTCAACAAATCAATTAAGCGTTTTGGCACTAAAGTTAGACACTTAAATAAAAAGCCAATGCCTTTCGCGAAACCTAGAGATGAAGATAATTTAAATCCTAGAAAGAAAAAGCAGAAAGGTAAAAAGGGTAAGAGCAATAAAGTAATTAGACCACGAAGAACTGATTTAACCCCTATGGCTCAGTTACTTCAGGATAAACATGACGTATGTGTTTATGTTTAGTTTATCGTTTTGTTACTACATCGACTCTGATTTTAAAGTCACCACTATCAACACCATGCTCAGTAATCACACTCGCTTGAACTGGCCCTTTCGTTGTTGCAGGGCCAGCCACTACGCCACTGTGGGTGTGCGTGGCGAGGGTATCCGCTAGTTCTTTTACGACCTGCATCAGTTCAGAAAGCAATATCAGCACATTTTCTTCTTTTGAACCTATCCATGTCTTTGGGGCTTGTAGCCTTTGGTAATTTATTAATGCATTGATTATGTAATCTCTGCTATTTTCTAACACACTGCCAACTGTCGTAGTCATCTCCCAAGATCATTTCTTCAGCGGTTAAGTTTTCCAAGAAATAATAGACCCTTCTTGTACCTTTTAGTAAGGATGGTTTTATGTATTCGGATTCAAGATCATCTAGGAATCGCTTGCTGAAATCGTCAAGCGGTATGATTTCAAATGGCTGATAGAAAAGTTTGAGTTCGAAGTTGTAAAACTCCCACTTTCCATCAGACTCAAAACTAAACGTGGCATTTTGTGACTCCTTAGGAAGAAAGTAGGTAAAGTCACCTTGTGCGGTAAATTGTTTGCCATCTTTCAGTTGTATACTTTCATAAAGTATACGGTCACCCACCAATGGAAACGTGAATTTACACTGCCAATTACCAATTAATTCTTGTTTCGATACATTTTCTGCATGAGCGTAAAGAGGCAATAGAATCAGTGCTATTAATATATTTTTCATACAATTCCACCTGATAGTTTTATAACTGGAAGCACATATCGCTTCCCTTTCTCATCTGAGGTTAGTATGTACAATTTTCCATTTAATAACATTACAGACACATTTATCATCCTTTCGATAATATGGGCCTCATTGCAGAAAGCGCATGAAAATTTATTACACTCGATATTGCTCATTGGTTCATCCATCAAATAATTTGAAATGCATTTTTAATAATTAACACGACTATTACAAGTAAATATTTAGAGCTTTAGCTTTGTGTATAATTTAAAAAATTAAGTAAGATATCAAATTATTTATATAAAATTAATAGATATCAACACGTTACAACACCGATAAAGATTTGAATGACTTGGATACCACATAGAATATTAATTAAATTTTTTCTTAATTTCTTAGAGTAGTTTCATATTAATACTTTGGGCGTTAAGGCACTTTCTTAGCTTGGTTTCATAACAGATTTTTTAATATAATCTCTGCTTTCTTAATTCAGTTTTATAACTACAGATGGGCTTTGTTGCTTAAATCGTTGGAAAGCTCTCTACCATGATTATATTGACGTAATATAGCGTATCTCAGGTGTTGCCACTTTCCAACTTTCAGGCAATAAAGGAGTCGCTATATATATTGGCAAATCATCAGGGTGCTTGAATAGGTGCTTTTGCTTTTTCCATTGATATTCGTCCACTCATACCAACCTGATCATGGAACGATAACTCGATTATTAATAATTAATTATCCATTAATTATGGGAATTCCTGTCATGATTGAATTCTAATGCCCCTTCGCTTTTGTTGATTTCGCACTGCACTTCTTCATCTACCATTAAAAAAACAATGATAAGCTCATACTCTAATCTAATCTAATCCAAATGTTGAGGAAGTCATACGGCATGTTTCCGTAAACTCTCCGTACAAATTATATAAGTCCAATCTTTGCACTATAATCGCAATTATTACGGAATATATCCGTACGTAGGAGGTTCTATGGCAACAGCACGTTTAGATATTCGCCTTGACGAAGAGATCAAGGCAAAAGCATAAAAAGCATCGGCTTTGCTTGGTCTTAAAAGCCTAACAGAGTATGTAGTTAGGTTAATGGACGAAGATGCACTCATGTTATTAAAGAACACGAAAGTATCGTAGTTAAAGATAGTGTCTTCGATGAATTTATAATGGCATGTAATAAAGCAAGAGCACCTAATCAAGCTTTGCTTGAAGCAGCAAAATTCACAGATGAGAGTGGCATCAAGTGAGTTGGGGATTAGATTTAACGTCAAGCAAAGTATTGTGTACAGACTTTGTTCAAGCAAACCATTATCCAGATCGATTAGCTTGACAGCCAAAACCGATTAGCGATAATTACTGTATATAAAAACAGTAACTATCGAGGCAGAAATGTCACTACTCAGTGCTAGTGCAGGAATTAGTCAATTTGAATCACCTGCAGCAGAATATAAAGCGCTAAGATCATTAAGCTTAGATGACCTCATTGTGGGTGAACGTAAATCTTCAACTTACTTTGTTCGTGCACAAGGTGACAGTATGACAGGAGTTGGGATCTATGATGGTGACTTACTAGTGATAGACCGAGCCTGTATTCCTCGTCATGGAGATGTGGTGGTAGCAACTCATGAAGGGCTTTTCGTGGTCAAGCTTTTAGACTTAAACCAAAAGCGCTTAATTAGTGCAAACGAAGAGTATGCCCCAGTTGCTATTAACTCTGCTTCACTGATTGAGGGCGTCGTCGTCCAATCTATTCGTTGTCATCGCCCATTGAATCCATGATTTTCCTGTGTGATGTTCATGCTATGTACTGTTCAGTTGAAACTGTATTTCGCCCGGACCTACGTGACAAACCCATTGTTGTACTCAGTAATGGGGATGGCATGATAGTGGCAGCCAATAAAAAAGCCAAAGCCGTAGGGGTCAAAAAATTTGCACCATATTTTCAGCAAAAAGCCTTACTAGAGGCTGCTGATGTTGCCGTGTTCAGCTCTAACTATGAGTTCTATGCAGATATGTCTAACAGGCTACACAGTACGCTGGAAGACTCACAACTTTTCACACACTATCACCGTTACAGCATTGATGAAGCTTTCGCTGCTATTGATAACGTCTCGTTCACTGATAGTGAATGGATAATGACAGCAAGACAGGTTCGTCGACTAGCATGGACAAACACTCGGTTACCAATAGGTTGTGGTCTTGGAAGAACATTTACGTTAGCGAAAGTGGCCAGTTACGTTGGGAAAAATTTTGATGGCTATCGGGGTATCGCCCTATTAACAAGCCAGAATGAATACCAGATGTTACAACAGATTCCTGTTGGTGAAGTCTGGGGGGTTGGACGGAAAACGGCAGCAATGCTTAACTCTAAGGGAATATCTACCGCAGCAGAACTCGCCCGAATGCCTTTAAAACTGGCTAAGCAAGCTGGGTCGATTAATTTGGAGAGAGTTGTTCGTGAACTTAATGGTGAATTAGTTTACAACTTCCGTAGTTTTCCAGATGTTCAAAGCAAGCAAGAGATAGGGGCAAGTTTAAGCCTTACTGTTCGAGCTGAAACGTTTGATGAGCTTCACCAGGCACTTAGTGGACGAGTAGCAGTAGCAGCGGTTAAGCTTCGTAAAGCTGGGCTTGGTACCCGATGTGTGCAATTTCATGTTTCTTCAGGTCAACATGCCACAGAGCCTTTTTCTCGTAGTGAAACAGTACGATTTGTAACGGCTCTTGATGATACGCGCTCCCTAACAAAGGCGATGACTGAGGCGCTGAACAATAGCCTATATCAGGAGGGGCAGCGCTATTACAAGATAGGGTGCCGCTGCCTTGAATTGTGTGACATGCAGCAGGCTCAGGGGGACATGTTTGCTCCGCAGCAAGATACGCGTTTGATGAAGGCGATGGATATCATTAATACTCACGCAGGTAAACGTATCTTACGCTTAGGTGCAGAAGGGTTTGACGCTAAAGCTAAGATGACTCAAGACCGACTTTCACCGGCCTACCTAACTAAATGGGCTGATTTGCCGACAGCCCATTGTCAGTAGAATAAGAATATTTTTCTCTTTAATATGCTGAGGGCTTAGATGTAACAAACTTATGCCACAAATTGTCTTAGAGTGTCCACTCGACAGTATTTTTGTTTTCCTAAATTAGCCAAATTTATCTAATGTTCGGTTCCTAGTTTATTAGGAGGATTCTTTCCGTAACTCTCTGAGCGTACTTCACATGAATCGTTTATGTGCCTTGAGTTACATATGAGATCTAAGCAGTATAGACGGAAAGCAAAAGCAGAATTATTCCGTCTTATAAGCGTTAGTTCCCCCATAGGAAGCAATCAATCCATAGGAAATTTTTGTTTCTGGTGGAGAACGCGCATGATTCGGATAATGTCGTCTTCTATCCAATAGGAGACGATCATCGAAATCTCAGGAATTATAAGTAATCGCCCACGAATACCGTCTCGCTGCACGCCCATAAGTGGCTGCTCTAGCAAGTTTTCTACTTTTGCTTCAATGAGGTTGTCAGTTTTTTCTGCCGCATCAGGGTTGAAGTCATAGAGAAACTCAAAGATCTTTTCACGATCATTAAGTGACTCTTCTTCCCATAAAATCATTGCTTACCTCGATTACGGATTCTGGCTTTGCGCTCTTCCATTCGAGATTTAGCAGTTTGGTGCTCAATGAAAACGGATTTTCCTGAGTCAAACTTCTCAAATGCTAGGTTTACTTGTTCAGTTAGCCATGCATCGTGAGATAATGTTTTTCTTTGTTGTTCAGCGAGTTGCTCAGTTAGTTCACGGCAAGCGTCACTCAGAGTGCGACCTTGGCTCTCAGCCATTTGTTGAGCTAGGCGTTTTGTTTCTTCATCAACACGAAATTGAATTCTAGTGTCCATGATGTATTCCTTTGTTGATGTGAGTACAAATGTTAGCACTAGCCTTTGAGATGGGCAACTAACAAACACTTAAGGTTTCAAGATATTTTTTCTAATAAAATTTAAGCGGCTTAGAGCAAGACGACTAAATTGTTTATGCCCCAAACTTTGTTAGCCCTAATAAACTTACCGTCAGGCGAGCATTACAGTAGACCCAATTAATCTAATCTATACTTTGGACGCTTATACGGAAACTTTCCGTAGTTGTCCCCCGAAATAATTTTTGATAAACATAACAGCTTGATAATATATGATCTTTATGTTGTATATAAGCATTGTAGGTGGAATGAAAACAGTGAAAAATATCCGTCTGATAAGCGTTTACTTGCTAATCAAATTAGACATGAGAGGGAATAAGTGGAAGAAAGTATTTTGAGCAAGATAAGTCCAGAGCATGTAGCTTTGACAACGGCTGTCATAGCCTTAATATCAACTGCTCTCGTGCAAGCTCTAGCGAACTATCGAATTAAAAAAGAGTTTTACGAAAAGCTCAAGTTTGAAAAATATCAATATAAAGTTTCGGTGTACGAAAAAGTAGTGTCAGAGCTTTCTGAATTAGTTTCATTAGTTAACCAAACTTCTATGAACCAAAGAGACTTTGCCTGGGTTAGCCGTCAAAATGAGCCGGATGAGTTAGAGGCAAAAGACTATCTTCATAAACAATTTAACCTACTTACAGATATTGCAAAGCCAATGTTCAATATCAATGTATATGTTCCAAATTTCTTTCCAGAAATAGAGAGTGAACTGTCTGACTTCCGGGAAGCTCATGTACTCGCAATTAAAGCCTACTTAGGATTGAGAGATGGAGAGTATAAAGGCTCAAGAAATCTGTGCGAACAAATAGACTTAAATACAAGAGAGTTAGGAAAAGCTTTTGCAAAGCTTCAGCAAAAAGTTTCTGAAGTTAAGGTGATGGAGTCAAGTTACCAAACTGTTTAAGAGTGATTCGTAACGCATGGCATGTTTACTATGTGTTGGTTTTAGTGTTTAAGGTCGTATGCGGGATCATTGGTATTGCGTTGCTCATACCTTAATAGGGCGCTAGGTATATATAAAGTTAAGCAGAATATGGAGATTTTGTAATGGACGATTCTAAGATTTTGCTAGAAATAAAGAGCGAAATAAAAAATAGGAGGAATTATTCTAGATTTGATTTCATCCTCAACCATGTACTTGTTCTTATTACCGTTATAGCAAGCTCTTTTGCTGGTTTTTCACAGGTTTTCGGGTATGACAACTCACCTGTTATTGCTGCAGTTGCTTCAATTCCTGCATTTATAATTTTGCTTCAAAAAACTTTTAAATGGGAACAACGTTCTGAGTGGCATTGGGATTACCGACGGAGGTTGATTTCTATCCATAGGGAAATGAGAGATCAAGGTTTGTCACCTTCTGAAGCCAGTAAAAAAGTAAATAAACTTGAAGAGCAGCTCGCTGGTAGCTTCCCTGGTTTGAATCAACCAGCTAGTAAAGAGTAAACATATCTAATAAACGTTTGTGTCCAATTGTGCGTTTACGATGTATTCGCACATTGTTGCATGAGCACATTTCAGCGATACTGATTGCGTTGACATAGCAGTGTTTTAAAGATCAGTACCCTACATCTTAAAGAGACGCGCATCGCAACATCGTGAGAGTTGGCTGCTCTTACTGCTGAAAGCGCCACCGATGGGCGCAGGACAGCTTAAATAACCTAACCAAATTCAGGCGCCAGTTAGGTAGGCGCAGACCAATGCCAATGTTCTGAGTATGTATGCAAGCATCATCTCTCGGTTCGTTGGAACTAATTGGGAGTATTACCTAAACCCTTAACTAAAGGGATTGAGTTTGACTACACAAACTCACAAGCCAGTTTGTAGCACGAGCTCTGTAAGGGGCTCCATTGTTGTGTGGATTTTACAGTCTACACAACAATGTCCTACTACAAGGAGTGCCTATGATCATCGTCTACGGATATTACAAGGACGATCCCATGGAACTGATTGGCAAAACGCTTGACCAACAAGGCACTTTCATTGCGGCCAAACCTATTGGACGCATTGATAATCGATTAACCTTTGCCGCGCTGGTTGATAGCCCTGAGCCTATTCATTTCCCAGTCGTTCTCCCCCACTGCATTCTTGTAAAAGAACAAACATACACCCACAAGCCTTATAAACCCCATCTCGTCAATACGGCGGTTATGGATGCCAAGCAGCGCAAAACCTATTGTAAAAAACTCAAAAAGAGACAGCCCTTAAATACGTCGAATTGGAAACTGCACATCAGTCGCAACCGAGGTCTTAAATGGGTACGCGATCATTTAGCGGCGTAATCTCATCACTTTTTAATCCCGAAAAGGCTCTACGTCATCCAGCGTTGAGTCTTTTTTTATTTCAACTCAAATAAGGAAGCCATTTATGCCTCTTATTAATAAAAAACATCCCCACCACGTTCTTTTTCTATTGCTAGCCACCTTTTTACTGCTCTGCTTCGCTGCACCATCATTCACCGCAGACTTGTTTGCAGGTGGTAAAGCCACCATCAAATCAACCGCAGGTGACGATTCAGCGGCTGAAATGGCCTTACTAACCGCAGGTGCACTAGGCGCCGCAGCAACCGGATTTATGACACGAAACTGGTTCGCCGCCATTGGGGGGTTTGCTGGCGGTATGATTTTCTGGGAAGTCATTAAACCGCTTGTCGGCTTAGCTTAAGACTCGGAAGGTGATGTATGGATAACCAACCGCTCTTTTTTGCTATCCCCAAACACCTCAATAAAAGCAAGCGCATATCAGGCTTACCCCGAGACGAAGTCTTGCCAGGGTTTCTTCTCTTTGTGCTCTTCTTCTTAGCCGGTAAATACTTGATAGGCCTTATCCTTGCGGCCACCTGGTTTATGGGACTTCGCTATATCAAAGTTCAGTACGGTGAAAACATCATCGCCTTAACCCTCTACTGGTGGGGGAACAGCTCACTCAATCACAGTGTCTTCAAACACACTCCCGCGGCGCAAAAGCGTTACTGGCTCTCTTAAGAGGGACACATTATGGATAACCAACACCAAGGTAACTTACTTGCACTGAGTAAGTTACTGAACTTTCTTCTCGTCTTTGGGTTTGCGACATCGATGCTCGTGAACGTGGCCTTAGGTCTAAGCTTGGCAAAAACTTCATCAGAAAAGAGTCGCACTCTCGTTCCCCCAAAGATTTCACAAGCGTTTACGATTTCAGATACGGCCATTGATGCGCCTTACCTTCAGCTTATGGGCGAATATTTTTTAAAACTCAAACTCAACGTGACCCCTGCGAATGTCGTTAGACAATACGGCCTTTTGCTTGAGTACGTTCCAGCAGAAAACTGGTCAGCCATTCAACCGGTATTAATCCAAGATGCCGAGCATCTTAAAAAGTACAACACGACCAGTCGCTTTGACGCCCTGCCTGGGCGAACCGAAATTTCGATTGAAAATAGGCAGTTCAAACAGACAGGCCACCTGACAAAGACCGTCGGCGACCGCACACTGCCATCAGAGCTTGTGACCTATACCGTTCAAATGGATTACAGCAACGGTGTGATTGAACTCATTGGCATCCAGAAACAAGGAGAAAAAGAATGAAACCATTATCATGGCTGATGACCGTGTTTATCGCCACGCTTAGCCCTTTCGTGTTAGCAAGTAATGTCCAAAAAGCCACGTTTCCCTTTGCTGACGGCGACACCATTCCCGTGAGTTTATCGTCTGTGAACATCAACCGCCTCGTGGTCGAAGAGGATAAAATCCTTAACATCACCTGCCCTCACGGTTTTTGTACCACTAACGGTATCCAAAAAGATAAAACGGGCTCGGTGTCCTTAAAGCTGAATGTCGCGCTCCCCTTTACCGCCCATGTCCTCACTCAAAAAGGGCGTCTTTTCGCGCTCTTCATTACCCCAAAAGCAACACCAGGCATCGTCACTGCGTTTACACCCACCGACCGCCATCTATCTCAGCCTTCCGTGTTTGAGCGCGGCTTTGATTACCCTTCGGCCATCGCTAACTTCACCAAAGCCATGATGACATGGAAAGAAAATGGCACACCAATTTCAGGATTTAGCCTTCATCCGGTAGACCCTAACACCTTGCCAAAAAAGGACTCCTTACTGCCCGTCACTCCGCAAACCGTGTTCGTTGGCAGGGATCACTCAGGCATCATTTACGAAGTCAAAAACAATTCGAGTGACACCGTCACGCTCACAACCGCACAGTTCTACAGTTATGCCGCTCGAAGTGCGGCGCTGGATACATTTGAGCTCGGCCCAAATCAAACCACGCACCTGTATGTGGTGACGGGGGGAGGAGTGAATCATGCTCGATAACTGGAGAAAACGCCTTTTTAGTGACACGGATGGTGACTTTGAGCAAGGTGGCGAGATTAATCAACGCACCGCATCAAGAAACAACACCGTCACCATTATCGCCGTCTCTGCCCTGCTCCTTGCCGCATTAGGACTGTATCAATACACCAGACCGCCTGCGCCATCACAAGAAGAAAGCCCTCAAGAGCCTGTCGAATTTGGTGCCATCATTGATCAAGGTTTTGTCGAAAAAGACAACCAATCGGCGCTCACCCTACAACAAAACACGCTGTCTGGCCTAGAAAAGCAACTCGCCGACTTGACCCACTCGGTGCGCACTCATCAAGAAGAGACGCAACGTAAAATCGAGCAAGCAAAAGAGAAGACCGCTCGCTTAGTTGAGGAGCAAGTACGTGACGAGTTTCGACGTAAAGACGCGCAGCTTCAAGCCCGTATTGATGAACTCGAACAAGGCACGTCGGAGGTCGTCAATACCGAGCCATACCGTAGCGTCCATACTCAAGGAGCCATTAACCGTTCAGAAACATTTGGGCAGCACAAGCTTCCGCCGAGACCCGTTGCCTCCTCTAACGACAACCCGGATATGGCGCAGATGCACTATCCGCCCTCAGAGCAAACCCCTTTCAATCGTAATGAGTTTGATAGCTTTGATTTCTTTTGGGAAAGCGATGAGAACACCTATCACCGCACCACTGAGAACTATGTGCCAACGGGCACCTTTGTCACTGCAGTGGTGACAGGAGGTGCTGACACCAATGCTGGCGTGCTTGGCCAAGGCGATACCACCCCCGTCGTCTTTCAAACCATCCACGAGGGTATCTTACCCAATGGTGAACAATCCAAGCTCAACAGCTGTACCATTACAGGCTCATCCTATGGTGAGATATCGTCAAGTCGAGGTATTGTCCGCACTAACCGCATGAGCTGCATCCAAGACGAAGGGCGTATCTTAGACGTCGCCATCAAAGGAACGGCGTTCAACTTCGGGCGCAATGGCATACGTGGCACCACCATTCTAAAAAATGGTGAGATTGTTCAAATGGCAGGGATTTCCGGCATTTTGACTGGCATCGGCGAGACAGGTCAAGCGCTCTCACAAACCACCTCCACCTCAGCATTAGGCACAACCTCAAGCATCAACAGCCAAGATGCCGCGTTGAACTTGCTGGGCAATGCAACCTCAAGTGTGGGAGAAAAACTCTCCGATTACTACATTGGCCTTGCTGAGCTCTACCACCCCATCGTAGAAATCAACCCAGGCGCGGTTGTCAATATTGTCTTCTTAGAGGGCTTCCCACTGGATCCACTCATGGCTGAAGAGTACGAACGCCAGCAATTGGCAGAGCAAAGCATGTCGAGTCAATCGAATCAACTCCTCGATGTGATCACCAACACCCCTCTTAATCCATTGGCGAAAGAGTTGTCTACACAAGGCATTGACGTTTCCCCAACTCCATTTGGCCGCAAATAAAGGAATATGAGTATGTTAAAACTCTCATCAATGCTCTTTGCTGCGCTGCTCTTAACAGGCTGCGCAGCAGGTCTTGGCGAAGATTACAGCTGCACCAAAGTCGGCGGCGTACAAGGCTGCACCAGCATGGACGAAGTCCGTCGACATATCGATCTCTACGCCACCTCAGAAAACCAAACGTCCGCTGCGCAAGCTGACCGCGTTCCAATGGATTTTATGACTTTACCAAGGCGCACACGACAAGGTGAGCCAACCCGAACGGACGATGTCGTGAAAAAGGTCACCGTCTTTCCGTTTATTGATAAAAACGGTCATTACGTTGATACCACAGACATCTATATCATTCTTGATGACAGCCGTTGGACAGGTCGCCCAGTGCGCGCCATATGGAAGGACTGATTATGTTCATGAATTTTTTTTCAACGCCCAAAACGGGCACGTTAGGGGCGTTTTATCAAGACGTCAAAAAGCATCAAAATCACTTCCATCATGAGCTCCCCTATCGCACCTTCGACAATGACACCAAGATTTTCCTCAATCGAGCGTCCCATGGTATTGGGTTTACGCTCAACGTCTTAGGCGGCGCTAACGATGAGCTCATTCATTCACTCAATACGTTGGTGTGCGAATTGCCTCAAGGGGATAAATGGGATTACCAACTGTCGCTGTTTGGCCACAACAAAGTGGCGCATTTCATTGAAGCGAATCAAGCGCTTATGAGTAAGCGTGGGGGGATTTGTGAAACCCTCGCCGCGAAGGAGGCGCAATACGCGCAATTTGCCGCCACACAAGGATTTTTCCACAAACAACGCCATCATTTTGATCTCCGTGATCACCAAGCGTATTTCTTTGTCTCCACCACGACAAAAGACGATGAATCGCTATGCGACTTACGAGCGACCATTGAAACGGCCTTCAGCCAGCTTGGCATTGAAACTCAAAGGTTGTCACCTGAGGGGCTTATTACCTTTACTGGCGACATCTTAAATTTTGATGCGATGCAAGCGCGCCCTACCGAGCGCGCCTACAACCGTTATGATCCCATCAATCAACAGGTGATGTCGAGTGATACTGAGCTGCTTATTCGTCGCAACCATATCGCCACTCGTCATACGAACCAAGGAGGCGTCGACACGCGAGCACGCACGGTCTGCATGGGGCTGGCTAGAACCCCAAGCGACTTTCGGCTCTACTCGCTCCCCGAGTGCTTCGCATCGATCCGCAATATCGCTCGGCATGTTACGTGTCCTCACGTCCTGACCTTAAACTTTCGTCAAGAAGTGACGGGAAACTTTGAGCATAAAAATAACCGCAAGATTTCAGATCTCACCAAAACGGTCGGCTCCTCGCTGGCCATGATCATGCCAACGGCCAAAGATGAACTGGGAGAGCGAAAAGGACTGCAAAAAGGACTCAGCGACAAAGAGTTTACCATCAGCTCAATGGTATTGAACCTAACGCTGTTCACCAACAAGACGCAACAACGCCGTGATGTACAAGCGGCGAAAGAAGCCTTTTCGGCAACAGGCCTTGATATCCGGCCTCAAATTATGCTGCAAACACAAAGTCTGCTGACAGCTCTGCCCTTTACGATGAGTGAAGGGCTATGGCGAGATTGTGGTGTCGCGGGCAAAGTACGCTCGATGAAAAGCTCAAACCTCGTCAACTTCTTTCCTATTGTGCTGGATGTCAAACGTGTGACTGGGGGATTATTGCTGCCGACCATGCGTGGCCAAATTTCGTTCTTTGACCCGTTCAACTGTGGCAGTGACAATAAGAACATTGCCTTAACAGGCGGCTCGGGCGCAGGGAAGAGTTTCTTCGTTCAAAGCATGGCCAAGTCGGTTTACGCGTATGGAGGGAAATGTTGGATCTTAGATAAAGGTGCCAGCTACAAAAAGCTGACCCTGATGCTCGGTGGCTCATACCTCGACCACCGTAACATCTACCTCAATCCATTCACTCACCTTGGTAAAGTGATCGACAGCGCGAAACAAGCCAAAGAAACCCTGCAATTTGTTAACGACGATGGCCAACATGAAGCGGTTGATCCTATCAAAGAAGCACTCAGTAACATTACCGCATTGTTTGCCACTATCGCTTCCCCTTATCAAGAGCTAGAAAGCTACCAAATGGCGGTACTTGGCGATGCCATCATTCGCGCTTGGGAGCGAAAGCACACCGAAACCTTGGTGGACGATGTTCAACGCGCCTTGTTTGAACTGTCAAACGAATACAACGACGATCGCCGTATCCATGATATTGCCGTGCAGCTTAACAAATATTGCAGCCATGGCATTTACGGCGACACCTTTAATAAACCGTCGATGCTCGACCCAAGCATCGACATCACCACCTTGGAGTTGGATGGTTTCAACGAAGACGTTCTGCGTCCGGTCATTTTTGCTCTGATTGTCTCTATCAACCAACAGATGTACCTATCTGGCTCTCGCTCTACGCCTAAGATGTGCATCATTGAAGAAGCCTGGAGTTTAATGAGTGGCGCTAACGCTCAGACCCGAAGCTTCATCAATACTGGTTATCGCACGGCCCGTAAGTTTGGCGGCTCATTTTGCACCGTCACACAAGGCATTATTGACTTCTTTGCGAATGAGGAAGCCCGGGCGAGTTACGACAACAGCGATATCCATATGGTACTGAGACAAGGTGACGGCTTCGATAAGTTCTTAACCGAAAACCCGAAAGCGTTCAGTGAGGTGGAAGAGCGGATCATTAAAAGTTTTCCGCGAGCCAGTGACGCCGGTTACAGCTGTGTTCGCGTCAAAGCCGGTGGGCATACCTCGTATCACCGCATGTTCTCTGACCCTTTTTCACGCGCCTGTTTAAGTACTGAACCTCATGAGTTTGAGTTCTGTGAAACCCTGATGAATAAAGGCGTGCCGTTAATGGAAGCCATTAACGCCACCGCTGAGCAGTTTTACGGTAAGGAAATTGCCGAATTTGAACACGCGCTCAACGCTAAGGAGGCCCCATGAAGCCGTCATTTTCATTGATTGCGATGATGGTGAGTATCAGCGCTGTTTCGACGCTGACGGTTCACACCTTTCTCAGTCAACCCTCGCCCACGTTTGTCAGTGTGGATGTGAAAAGCACATTAGATGCCTATCACCAAGCGCTCATTAAAAAAGAGATGAGCCTTGACGAGCAAACTGAGCGGTTAACGCAGTTTGCCGACATTATGCACGAAGAAATCGAGGCATATAACGCACAGCACAACACCATTGCGTTCGTCAGCGCGGCCGTCGTCGGCGGCGCAGTGGATGTCACCCCTCAGATCCAAAGGGCCATCGTCAAACACTACCAAGACAAGGAGTGACCATGAAAAAAATAACGCCGCTCGCCCTATGGGGCGTGGCGCTCTTATTTCAGCCCGATGTTGGGGCGAAAGATTTAGGTCGAATTGGGGCGACCTTTCCCATTGGAGAAATCGATATGCTGATCTGGATAGAGCAGCGTTTAAAGGGGTTTGAACAATCGGGCAAACTGGCGGATATGCAACAAGAGTTTATCGACAAAGTGGCTGAGAGTGTTGAGATCCCGCCGCCGCTCTCACTGACCACCACCCCCACCCCCGATACGTTTTTGGTTGATCCCAGTTTAACGCTGGCTAAGGACTTAACCGATGCCAAAGGCCAGGTCTTTGCGCAAGCAGGGACACGCATTAATCCTTTCGATACAACCACTTGGCCAGAGCACAGTCGTCCACCTCACCCCTTTGAATACTCACAAGTATTGGTCTTCTTTGATGCCAGGGATGAGCAACAATTGGCCTTTGCTCAAACCTTTAAATCAACAAAGCCCATTAAGTGGATACTGACAGGAGGTCGCCCCAATCAAGCCTCAGAGCACCTCAACAGTCGCATTTACTTTGACCAACAAGGGGATTTATCCAAAAAGATGCACATCAAAGCCGTGCCAAGCTTAGTTGAGCAATCTGGTATTCACTGGAAAGTGACGGAGTTTGACGTCAGCAACGAGGTCTTCAAACCATGAGACACAAAATCAGTCTCGTATTAGTAACGATGGTGACGCTAGCCATTAGCCCTATTACGCGGGCCAGTGCGACGTGCTCTGGCCATTTTATCAACCCCATCAGTGACATTTGTTGGAGCTGCATGTTTCCGATGACCGTGGGCTCGGCCCCTATCATTGCATCGAGCTACCCCGACACACGTAATCCCAGCATGCCGATATCCTATTGCCCGAAACCCCCGCCCATTTTTATGCAAATTGGCCTCAATATCGGCTATTGGGAGCCGTATGCTCTCACCGATGTCACGCGAGTGCCTTACTGCATGGTCAACATGGGGATGGCGCTAGGCGGCGCTAACATGCAACGAATAGGAGGACGCACAACCGCGAGAGAGTCTGGCAGCAGTGACGGCGGGTTTTATCATGCTCACTGGTACAAGTACCCTATCATTTACTGGCTCCAGTTAATGCAATCGACCGCCTGCATGGCCACCGATGCCTTTGACGTTGCCTACCTGACAGAGCTCGATCCCCTTTGGGATGATGATGAACTGTCTTTCATCTTAAACCCTGAAGCCATTTTATTTGGCAACCCCATCGCGCAGCTCGCCTGTGTCCCCGAAGCCATTGCGACCACTACGAACTCCGTATTGCCTTTTGATGCTTTGTTTTGGTGTTTAGGCTCTCAAGGCAGCGCCTATCCGTTAACGGGCAATACTAACTACCGAGATACGCCAGTCCAAGCGGGCACACTCATCATGGAAAGGTTGAATTACAAACTGCACAGGCAAGGCATTGTCTGGGAAACGAGTGGTGAAGATGGCGCAATCTGTTATCAATACCCAACGCCTATTTTACCCAAATCTCGTTACCGCTATCAGATGAGCGCCCCGATCCCTGATGCAGGATGGTGCCACCCTTACACCACCACCACCGCAATTTGGGAAATGGGACACGATAACCCCACCACTGGCGATAACTTTGGATATGTCCAATGGCGTAAACGCAACTGTGTCTTTTTATAACAAGGGATAATTCATGAGGTTACCAAGCCCGATAAAAGCACGCTTAAAAGCACTCTTAAAAGCACTCTTAAAAGCGTAGTTGTTTACCGTAATCATTATAGCGTTCGCCGCTGGCCAAGGGGCACAGTACATCACTTCATCAAAAGCGCTTCGCTTTGCGGCCATCACTCACTGAACGCTCACACACCCTGAGCAAAGCGAACTGATAGAGAAATAGGGGGCCGTCTGCCTCTACAGAAACCCCCAAGAATTTAAAGCACTCCCCCCACAACATGCTCGCTGCGCTGCCCCGCGCCAAGGTTGGACACCTTACGATTGATGGCAAGTACGTCAACAATTCCCCCCTGAATGGGAAGACACAAGGGTTCTTGCTTATTGAAGCGATATGCCTATAGGGGGAACACAAATTTAAGGAAACCCCATGATATTCATTCGATCATGTTTCATAGGATCACTGACCTTGTTTTATAGTCATGTTGCTCTGGCGAACATCGGCTATACACAAGACGAGCTCAAAGCGCTCGCTAAGCTAGAGCAACAAAGCTCTTCGCAACCGCCCTCTCAACACCCCCTATCGGCCATTGAGACACAACAACAAGCCAGCCATCAATTTATTCCCTATGCAAGACAACAAGCTCGGCAATGGCAGGAGAAACTTGACCCCAATTCGTTGCAAGGCATGGTCGATATCCCCACACCAACAGACAACCCAAATGCCGCCCCCACGGGTGTGATGGTGTTTGTCTCTCTGACCATGCCCGAAAGCAGCCTCAAAGCCTTATTGAAGCAAAGCGAGACTTGGCAAGTGCCTTTGGTTATTCGAGGGGTTTTACCTGACGGCTTTCTGTCCACCGCCAATCACATTCAATCCCTGTTACAAACAAACGAAAAGACCCCCATCAACAGCGGATTCGCCATCAGTCCAGAATGGTTTCAGACCTTCAACATTCAAGAAGTGCCCACGTTCGTTGTGGTAAAACCAGGACGCTGCTTACCCAAGCAGCCTTGCAGTGAAAGTGATCACGACATCGTCAAAGGTAACGTGTCTCTTCCAGACGCATTGGCGCACCTTGCGAAGGGGGAAAATCCTGAGGTTGTTCGCCAAGTACTGCAAAGGAGAAAACAATGAACGTCGTCATCGCCGTGTGTTTATCGTGGTTGCTCACCGCTCATACCTTTGCCTCCAACCTCACTATTGTAGAGCAAGAGAAACAGTATCAAGACAACGTGGGTTGGGCGCAAAGTGCTCAACAAGGTATTCCCAATAAAGCCAATGGTAATCTTAAACTCGCGGATTATTGTGATGATGCAGAGTGTGTCCGGCAAGTGAATGATCCGCCACAAAAAGGGCTCAATGACAGCGCCATTAATAACCAAAAAACCGCGGAGTTCTATTCCAACGACACCGCTGGCGCCATGCAAGACAACTTTGATAAAGGCCGACCTAACGTCAAGTCCGACCCCACTTACCAATATGCACTATTGGGTCAGGAAAATGCGTATGAAATTACCCATGGCATCTCTAATACCTATGTGGATTGCGAGAATGGCGCCCAGTGCATCATCGAACACATTTCTAAGCAGTGTCATCGCCCAACGAACAACAACGTCCCTTGCACAAAAGTCCCCGTGGCCACCGTTGTGACTGGCCATGTCTCCTACCGCTGTCCTGCGGGCTGGACAAGGCAAGGGGTCAATTGTGTACGCACCATTGAGCAGTGCCGTTACGATGGTCACAATAGGGTCTCTCGAAGTGGCAGCAATAGTCACTGCGCCTCTCGAGGAACACGCTATACATGGAATGGCCAACGCGTTCTTCCTAGCCAAGGCTATCGTATGGGCGCACTAAAAAGCTTTACAACCTGGGGCGCGTGTCAAGGAACCAACTGGACAAACAGGTACGAAATTTGCGGCCCTGTCCCACAGAGCATCAAAGCCACATTACGCTGCTCAAATGGATTCACCCTCTCCGGTGGTAACTGCATCAAGAACACCATGAGCTGGCGAACACAATGCACCCTAATGAACTCGTGCAAGATCACCAGTCAACAATGCATTGAAGGACGAGAAACTCGCATAATCAATGGCATTCCGACCACGCTCGATTGCTGGAAATACCAAGTGAACCACCAATGCGACCGACCGGACACCTGCTCAACGCTTGCCAGCGATTGTGAGACGATCTCAAGCCGTTGCAGTCTGATGCAAAATGGCGTGTGTGTTGAGCAAGAGCTTCAAAAGTCATGCCCTGAAAAAAAATGCAGCACCACCCATTTGCGATGTCTCGACACCACCTTTTGTCTCGATGGCGATTGTTATAACGGCACACCCACTCGCTCTCAGGACTTTAACCAATCCGCGGCGGGACTGGCGGCTATCGCAGAAGCCGCAGAGGGATTAGGCGATCCACCTTTAATCTTTACCGGAAAAGGCATGCAGTGTACTGACAAAGCCTTTGGCTTTGCCGACTGCTGCAAAGATGGGGGCTGGGGAACGGGGGTTGGTCTGGCTGAATGCAGTGAAGAAGAGAAAGCCCTCGGACAGGCCAAAGAGAAAGGTATCACGATTGCATTAGGGGAATATTGTGCCAGTAAAGTCTTAGGGGTTTGCACGCGCAAAAAGAAGGGTTATTGCGTCTACGGCAGTAAGCTTGCTCGCATCGTTCAAGAGCAAGGCGTGAAAGGCCAGCTTGGCATCAGTTTGGGCTCTGCCGAACACCCGTTATGCGAGCCCATCCCCCCTGAGCAGCTACAGAAAATCAACTTCGAACACATCGACTTTTCTGATTTCTATGAGGATATGCACGAGAACACGAACCTTCCTTCCGCCTCCGAAATCCAAGACCGCCTACAAAGTACGTATGGGCAATAGTCCATGCGTAAAGGAAGCGATGATGAAATACCTACATAAGACAAAATTAGCGTGGCTATTGGCCCTGTTGATCTGGGCGTTCAGTCATGCCCAGATAAGTTCTGCCAACCCAACCACCCCGAAAGGCTGGAAATGGTATAACGAACCGAAAACCCACCCAGTGACACCAAAGCCTACGCCCACCCCCCTGCCCTCAAATACGAAGACCACCGTAATGAGCGCCACTGAGCAGATGCAGTGGTTTCATCAGACTTATGAGGAGGTAAAGGCTGACGCCACCCTTCACTCCGATGATGAAGAGAAGTATCTCAAACTGATGCAGCTCAATCACTTCATTGGTGAAAAGGCGGCCCAAACAGGCATGACGTTTAAAAAGCTGCTACTCAAATATCCAGAGTACTCTTACGTCAAAGATCGCCCGGTGGAGCAAGCCGCAAGAAGTCCCTATCACCAACAAGAGCGCCAAAAGAAGATCGATATGGTGGAGCAGATGAAAAACGAGGGTTGGGGCTTTTTCTTTGTTTATGAAGGGGACGATCCGCTCACTCAGAGTCTGGCTCCCTCAATGCAGCAATTTGCCGATACGTACAACATTGAACTGCTCGGCGTGAGTAACGACGGCGTGTTCATCGACACTATCCGTCAAAACCGCCTCAATAATGACAAAGTTGTCGTGCCGTTTACCCCTGCCCTGATCTTGGTCAATCCCACCACCTCAGAGTTTAAGCCACTCGCTTACGGGTTTATTTCACAAAACGACTTATTGGGGCGCTTCTATAACGTCGCAACCAGTTACCAATCCCCTGACTTTTAACCATCAACGACACACATAGGAAGAAAAACCATGCTCAAACGTGCACTCTTTTTCCTTTTATTCATAACCATTGCCTCGTCAAGTTATGCCGTCATGCAAGATGAGTATGCGATGGTCTTTTTCTATCGTAGTGACTGCCCTTACTGCCACCAGTTTGCCCCTAAGTTCAAAGCCTTTACTCAGCAAGCGCAGTTACAAACTTACGTCTTCTCACTCGATAACCGACCGATAGCACAATACCCCGTGCCTATTCCGGCCACGCTCGAGATCATTCAATTGTTCTTTGAGAGCCCAAGAAACATCACGGTTCCCGCGACATTTTTACTCAACGTCAACAGCCAAAAGTTTGTCAAAGTATCCGTTGGGGACGTGACTTACGACGCGCTAGAACAAAGCGTCAAGGGCATATTGAGTGATAAAGCCCTATTAGAGGCGATGCAGTGATCCTGTGACTTCGAGTAAAAAGCACGGAGTAAGATCATCGCGATAACAAGCAGCCATAACCCAGGTCACACAGTAAACCGATACCCTATGTCCGCGCCGACCTTTCTCCTCCCCGCCAATTTGCCCTGACGACGAACAGAAATATTGATCCTTAATTTATTACCTGTCTCATACGCAAAACATGAACCAGGTTATTTGACGACCATTGCCATAAGGAAGTCGAAAGATGAACGCCTATTTATCCACAGTAGCTGTGGAAAAAACACTCAAACGATTGAAATATCTTGCCTTTTACTTGATGCTCACCTGTCAAGTACACGCCGCTGGCGTCAGTGGCTCACTGGATAATTTTTTTAACGATTTGGGCTATCACACTAACGTGTCTAACCCAAACGCATACAAAGGCCAAGGCGCCAACTACTATAATGGCGGCTCTTTGTATGTACGATCCCCAATGAAAAACGCTCAATTGGTCTCTGCGACCGTCCCATCCATCAGTATGGGGTGTGGCGGTATCGATGCCTTTATGGGGGGATTCAGTCACATCAATTCAGACCAACTGGTTCAGTTTGGCCAAGCGGTCGTCTCGAATGCGGTGCCGTTTGCGGTCGATTTGGCGCTGCAAACCTGGGCGCCTCAAATCAAGCAAATCCGAGATAATCTACAAAACATTGCCGATAAGTGGCTTAACCAATCCATCAATTCATGTGAAACCGCGCAAGCGGCGGTCAGCGGTCTTGCTGGCGCGTTTGATAACCCTCAAACGAAAAAGCACATTTGCGCGACTATGGGTACGCACAACAACGCGTTCTCGGATTGGGTCGCCGCACAGCAAGAGTGTGGTGTCGGCGGTCAAGCGAATGCCCAATTGGCCAATGCGCGAAATAACGCCGCACTGGAAGACTTAACCCAGATCAATCACAACATCGTTTGGTCAGCCACGCTAAAAAACCGCTTTCTCTCCCGTGATACCGCGCTCGCGGAATTTCTGATGAGCTTATCGGGTACGTACATCTATGACGCCAGTGGTAAACCTCGTTATTACGCAAGCTTGCTGACCGACAACAATAACGTGGTTCAAGCGTTGCTTGAAGGGGGCGAAGTGTCTTATTACCGATGTGATAACACACACCGCAAACAGTGCCTAAACCCAAGCCAAGCCACCTTAACATTAGCCTCATCAAAAGGGCTTCAAGAGCGACTTCGAACCCTTTTGGAGCAGCTTTATAGGGCGATTGCTAACGACAGCGCGTTAACACGCACTCAAAAGTCGTTTCTTGAGTACACCGAGACCCCAATACAAGCCATTTTCATCAGTGCGACACAAGCAAACCGTTCTCCAAACTTTTCTGCTTATTCACGACTCATTTCTATCGAATTACTCAACCGCTACTTAGCGAATATGCTGAACGTTGTGCAGAGCTCGCTGGCGAACACGCAAGTCAGCCATAAAGACATTGCACTTATTACTCGTGATATCGACAGAGCCAAACGCTTCACCGATGGGTTGGCCGACAAGGCCACCAAACAACTGCTTGAGCAAGCGCAGCTTATCCAAGCGCATAAAAGCAATGACCAAAAAGCCTGGCAAAAACTCAACGAACAACTCCAACAAAACTTAACTTTCGGAGACTAATCATGACACTCGAATACTACGTTTATACCCAAGGCGCGACGCTGCAACGCGCCCTTAATGCCATCGCAGCCTTCTTTCAATCGGCCAGTTTTGCCTCCATGACCTCCATCGCCTTAATGATTGGGGCCATCATGACCATGGCGCTTTTCTTTACCACCCGCAACACCAAACACATTTTTGTTTGGGCGATTGTCTTTACTCTTGTTCCATCCATGCTGCTGCAACAAACCGCGCGCGTCCAAATCATTGATAAAACCGAACCAAGCGGCGTCTATTCGGTGGACAATGTGCCTTATCTTGTCGCCGTCCCCACATGGTTTTTCAGCACCATGATGGTGGGTGTGACGGAAGCCGTTGAAACCATCTTCATGACCACGGACGATAAACGTTACGGCCGGACAGGGATGATGTTTGGCTCAGAGTTGTATCAGTTATCCAGACAAGCGGATTTAAGAGATATAGAAGTCCGTCGAACTTGGAATGACTTTTTCAAAAACTGCATCATTGGTGACGTCGAAATCAATCGTAAATACACATGGCAAGCCCTACTGAGCGCCCCTGATATTTTTGGTTTTCTCGATGGGCAATCGATGAGCCCTCTTCGCGGCGTCATGATAAACGGCATGGATCAGGACTTTAAAACCTGCCGTGAGATTTACCCGGACTTAAAAAGCCAATTCGGCGTCGCGTCTGCAGACGAGCTTGACCTGATGGGCACGTATCTTCATGGCGCAAAAGCGGCGACCTACGCCCCTCACGTTCGCAATGCGCTGCAAAACAGTTATCAGGACTTTATTGGCATCAGCAATAACGCCGTGGACGTGCTTAGACAAAATATGACGATAAATGCGATGCGCCGCAGCATTCATATGCTCAACCCGAATGCCAGTGCGATGACTTACGCCTACACCTCCAATAAAATGCAGCAAACCTCGATGTGGGCAACACTTGGCATGCAAGCACGGGAGTTCATTCCCATGATGCACACCATGCTGTTTTTCCTGTTCAGTTGCTTAAGCTTTATGATTGCTGCCGCCGCGCTCATTCCAGCGCTCACCAAAATGGTCTTGGTGAACTACATCAAGACCTTTGCGTATTTAGCGGCCTGGCCTCCCCTGTTTGCGATATTAAATGTCCTTATGGTTTGGCCATTGGAAGTGACCTCATCGGCCACCGCAGACCCCATGAATGGCCTCTCTCTTTCGAATGCCAATGCCCTTGATGAGCTCCACACTCGCTTTGGCTACATGGCAGGCTTTCTTATGATGACCATTCCGGTCTTGGCCGGAAAAGTGCTGCAAGGGGGCGTTGCAGCGGCGCAAGCCATGAACTACCAGTTAGCAGGAATGATTAACAGCACCAACGCCCGGGTCTCCGCGGCTAGCTCAACCGGTAATATGGACTTTGGTAATTTGCAGATGCAAAACCACAGTTTCAATAACACCAGTGCCAATAAGTTAGATGACAACATGCTAGTGAAAGCGGGTATGGCCACGATTCAACAAAAAGATGGCGCCTCAATTATTACCCTCATAAATGATGGAGGACGCAAACTCTATAACGCGCAAGACGCTGAATCTAAACCGATTTGGCAAGCGCAAACCTCGACCATGTTGCAAAACAGCGTCAGTGACCAATACACCAGTGCCCTGACGGCGCAAAAACAGAATATGAACACCTTCACAGATAACTACTCAAACAGCATGCAGCAAAGCGACCGCTGGAATGATAACTGGTCACGCAGTCTCTCGTATGGGGATAGCCATAGTGCCTCTACCGAAGGTCAAATCAGTCAATCTTACACGACGATGGAATCGGCCATCGATACCATCTCACAAACGATGGGCTGGACACATGACCAAGCCAGAGCCTATGCCATTTCAGCCAATGCAGGCGTTAGCATAGGAACGCCCGGTCAAAGTGTGCTGGGCGGTGGTGCCAGTGCGGGCGTTCAGTGGAGCACCGACCAACGTGAGGCGTACAGCAACATGAGCGCAGAGCAGAAACAAGCCCTTGAACAAGCGACGCAGCAATACAGTGAAGGCTCAACCTCAATGGAGCGAGCAGGTCGAACCATGGATACCAAAGATAACCGCAGTGCGGTGGAGCAATACGCCCATGACTTTGCGCTTAACCATCAACGCCTGCAAAGCAGCGCTGCCTCCGTCAGTGAATCGAATGCGGAAGTTGACAGCTTACAAAACATTCAATCCCGCCTTGATACCAACTCGGTCAACTTTAGTGCCAGTGCGGTAACAGGTTTCCAAACATACCTGGAGTCGGAGTTTGATGATAAAAGAGAAATCACGCGCCTCATGAACGCCACCAAGCCAGAAGATTTAAGAGATGTACGTAGAGAGTTCAATGACTACACAAGAACAGAGAGTTTTCAAAACGCCTTTGGGGTATCCACCTCTAGCAGTGATTTAGAGGGTCTGGCTGCTATGTATCAGCCTCGCAATCTGGGGAACATGCCAACTTCGTCTGCTGAGCAGAAAGCCGGGATCAAAAGTGGCTCAGAAAGAGCGAAAGGTAAGATCGAGGAGGTAACAATCGATATGATCAACTACCCAGGCATTGACGAGCTGTATGACAATGATGTGTACCGTAACGTGAAAGGCAATGTATTAGTGGCCGGAGGACACATGCAAAACGAAGCAGAGCAGCCTGTTACCCCCACGACTGACCCAAACTCGGATGTCGCCAAAACCGTCCAAGACCAACTTATTACGCCACCAAAGATGGATACGGACAGACCCCCGCATACTGGCTATCAATTATACGATTCCAATTCCAAAAAATAGTGGATAATTGATACTGTTTATTTATACAGAGTGCAACCAGTGTTATTATAGCCGCTGAATGAAGGGATATTTAAGGAGAACGGTTTATGAAAAAGACATTTGCGGCTCTATTAAGTGTGTTGCTCATCGCTCCCGTATGGGCACAGGCTAGCACTTGGAGCAAAAGCCTAGAGCTTGACGCTTTGATTGTTGAATTAAAACAGCACTATGCGTCTGATGAACTGTCTGAACTAAAACAAGAAAAAATGACTCAAGTCGATAACCTGTCCTTTTTTATTCAGTACATCGATAAACCAGATACGCCTGAGTACAAGCTGCTTAAGGCGTATTTATGGGGGGTGCAACAAACACACATTGATAGTAATTATCAACAAATCCAAACTAATGTTGTCCCTTGGTTCTGCCCGAAAGGTGGGCCCTTGCCTGCTTTCAGTCGTAATGCAGACAACCCTACTCAATTTATTGAGAACTTGATTTGGGAAACATTGGAAATAGATATACAACGCCGCCCAAATAATTTGCCAAAAGGCAAAGGCATGTTTAAACCCATGTCTGGGCTTATCCGGTATGGCTTACAAATAAAGTACCCTTGTTACGATAAAGTCCCTCAAGCGCACCGAGTTGGGACCTGGGCTTACTAATCATTATACTAACAGCCCCTGCTTACTGCGTGACACTTGCTGTGTCACGCAGTGATTTCTTTCCGCGCGTCACAACACCTGACTCATCAAAGCGTTGTGGTTTCGGCTTAAAGCCATAACCTCATCGACTAGCTTATCAATCTGCTGCTGTTGCATCTGCATCCGGCCTTGGAATCCTTGGTACTCTTGCTCATCTATTAGCGTTAAGCCGTGTTGTTTGGCTTGTTGTTTAATTTGCTGTAATTGAGGTGACTGAGTGCGCAGTGCGTTGGCTAAGTCCTGCTTTAATATTCTTTTTGCTAGCGCATGCTCGAAGGCTTGCTCATGTGACCAAGCGTTGGAGTTGAAGACCGAGTTGTAATGAATGTGGATATTCTGCGTGTTGACGTTTTTGGCTTTAGCGAGTTCGTAGATGAGGTCGTTCAGTGATAAGTCAGATTGGGGAATTGGAGATGGTAGTGGCAGTATTTGATTGGTACTTATGCTCTCAAAGGCACGAATCACCTTGAGGTGGAACTTGGGACTTATCCACATTGCGTATGAGTAGACCAGTTCTTTACATACCCAGGTGCCTCGATTTGCTCCACCGCGCTGCGTTAACACTGTTCTAGGAATTCCTAGATCACCTTCAATTTCGTAGATGAGTGCTTTTGTTTGTTGGTTCTGCATAAAGAGAGCTGGTTGGTGCTTGGGTGCTCCGCCACTCGCTTTATGCAGGTCATTTAACGAGCACAAGTTATCAAGTAAACGAATGTCTTTGGAAAGGATTGTTAGATTAGCCATGATGGCCTCCGAGAGTAATTTGATTGAGTCACCACTCAGAGTTCCTACGCTTTGGGTGGTGAACTGAACAGGGGTAGGAATACCGCTCTCTCGGAACACGGCCAGCCGAAACTGCCCTGCCCAGCCCACCATAATTCAGTTGCATTTTGCCTAATAGATAAGCAAAGCCACCATGTTTAGGTGTGCCAAAGCTGCACATAAAAAAACCAGCAAAAAGCTGGCGTCTATGCGCCGAGAGAAAACAAAACGGGTTCCTACGCCCGACACTGGATTTTGCCAGTGATTTAACGGGATTATGGGGGGTGTTAGAATGGGTGTCAATGTTCTATATCGTTGGTATTTGTTCAAGGCTGTTGCTGGAGGCAGTGCAGCAAGGCCGGGAGCACCCTAAATCATTTCGCCCCTTTATAAGGCAGAGTAAATACTCATTAATATCCTGTTCATGGGGTTTTGCCCTACTAAAAGTTATCCATTCTTCTCATGTTGTTGGCTGTTAATCCCCGAGATGTGATACGGGGTGAAAGTCTCTAATAGATTCCCTAGTAATGTTTTATCGAAAAGACAAAATATTTTTTAAGACTGAAATATTCAACCTGTGTAATATGACTTCATATACAACATGCTACACGGTGGGCTCATTTTGAAAATTAACTATTTTGCTATCAATAACTTTCGTGGAATCTCTGGAGGACTAGATCAAAACAAGATTGTCTTTGAAGATACAAACACACTTTTCATTTATGGACAAAACAACGTTGGAAAATCAACCTTCTTGAAGGCTTATCAGTACTTTTATAAAGACGAGAAGCCGGTTAAAGAGGATTTCTATAAAAGCGATGTCAAAAACCATCTTGAGTTTGAAATTGAAGTGCGTTTGTTACCGATTGATAAAACTCGTATCGAAGCTGCGGCTCCAAAGCAACGAGAATCTTATAAAAAGTACCTCAACGATGACCGTATGAGGATTAAAAAAACTTGGAATCAGGTTGGTAAAACAGCGAAGCCGATAAACCAAACATATAACTATGAAACCGAAAAATTTGAAGATATTGGCTACGCGAGTATTGGTCTTCACCAAGTATTTCAATCTTGTCTCCCTCAACCAGTTTTTATTAAGGCAATGCCTACTGAAGATGAAGCAAAAGAGATACTGAATTCTATCTTGAAAAGTATGGCAGAAAATACTCTTATGGCGGATGACTTGGCAGCTCTAGAAGAGGCAAAAACAAAAATTCAGGAGTTGCAGACAAAAATGTATAATCCTGAATTAATCGAATCCTATCAAACGTCAGTTAATTCTTACTTTTCACAGATCTTTGGCGATACTGTACTTAGAATCACGGAGTCAAAAGATCGCTTGGCATGGACTGAAAACAAGCTAGGTAAAGAATTTAATGTTGAATTTGCTAAGCTAGATAATCTGGGTTCTATCGACTCGTCAATTCCTGCAACTTCTGACAAGGTTGGGCATGGGACGATTAGAACGGCGATATTCACGTTACTATTAATGAAGGATGTAGCAGAAAAGTTTGAACGTGAAGAAGGTAGAAAGGACTATATGGTTCTGTTCGAAGAGCCAGAATTGTTCTTATACCCCCGCATAATAAAAGAACTAAGAGAGCTAATTTATAAAGTTAGTGAAGATGACTTACCTTATCAAGTCTTATGTGCATCTCATTCTCCCTCGATGATTGATATATCAAAGCCGAAGTCTTCTATTATCCGCTTAGTAAAAGATCAGTCAGGAACAAATATCTATCAAATCAATGACCACTTTTTGAAGTCGGCAAAAAACATCACTACGGACGAGCAACTAAAGCAGGAAATGAACGAAATGCTTCGATTCAACCCTCATGTCTGCGAAGCGTTTTACTCTGATGAAGTTTTGTTGATTGAAGGACCAACGGAAGAAGTTCTTGCGCGCGCATATTTACAAGAGTTTCCCACGTCAAAAGATTTTTTCATTTTAAACTGTGGAACCGTAACTAACATTCCGTTTTATCAAAAAATCTTATCTAAATTTAAGATTAAGTATCACGCTATCTTTGATACAGATGGAAGAGCAATTTCCTCTACTGACACTGACGGAAACCCTCGTTTCGATACTCACATTCAAGGTTCGATAAGTAAGCAATTTATTGAAGATAAAACTACGTACTCTGTAGGGTTACTCCGTGTACATGATACAACATTTGAACCAGCACATCAGTCGTCACTTTTACCTCAAGAATTAAGGTTTAGTGAGACTAGCACCAGTGCAGGTAAACCCTACAATGCAAATCTTTATTGGAAGAACACACTGTATCCAAACTTGGATCACCCTGATTTTTTCAAAGTGCCTTTTATCTCCTATCTAAAGTCAATGCTTGAACACTAATCTTTTAGGGCTCTAACGAGCCCTTTTGACTATTGTTTGAACTTAGATATGGCTCGCGCGTATTTTAACAATTTTGTCGTTTTTTTGATTTCAAGCTCAGATTGTATTTCTAGCAACGCGATCCCTGCTTATACTTGTTGAGGACTAACCAACTGTCCTGTTGGTAGTTCAAGTTTATTGAGATGTATTTTGAGTTGATTCCAGTCCTCGCCAATAGATAACTGCCTTCCTGTGGCTAACCGCATTAGACGCCTGCACTCTTTAGGAATATCTTTGCCCCAAAATCAGTTAGATTAAATACTCGTTCATATCTTGTTAACGTGCGTTTCCCCAACCAAAAGTTATCCATTTTCCGATTTCTGTTTGTGAACTTCGTGATGTTGTTAGAGGTAAAAATCAGTCCAAGTTCCTTTTCGAACAAAGACATAACGTTGTATAATCACTTAATTTCATTGCAATGAGGTTTATATGTCGGATTTTAGAATTAACAATGCGATTAAAGTGTTTGTCTCTGGTCACATCGATTTAAATAAAGATACAGTAGATAAAGGCAGAGGTAGTAGAGATTGGCTTCTTGAACAGCTTGAATCAATGGCTAAAAAAACAGCAAATTTTCCTCCTAGATACTCAGGAAAACATAAGGGATTTGGTTCATTTCATAGAAGCACGAAAAAAAGGCCTTTGGACGATATCGATCAACTATTTTGTTTTTCTGCTCGTGGGGATATGCATTACTCTGAAGAAGGAAGCACTGTTTTCATTAATATGGATAGTGACAATGATACATACAAGCACCTAGCCAGTACTCTCGACAATACCAAAATAAGCTCAATCAAAATGGTTAACCTCATGGTTACGTCTTTGGACAGTATAGGACAGTACAAAAATACGCCCCATAGAAATGGAGAGGCTGCTACCTTGCAAGCAAGTGCTTATGATTGGAATTTCGACATCGTTCCATGTTTCTTCACTGCATCTGACGCTCAAGGTAAAGACTATTACCTGATACCTGATGGCAAGGGGAACTGGAAGAAAACTGATCCTAGATCAGATAAAGATCGTTCGTCTAGAGTTAACCAATCCCACAACGGGCAAATACTCCAATTGGTTCGAATCATAAAATATTGGAACAAGCGACAGACTATGTCCACAATGGGCTCGTACCTACTCGAGAATATGGTTCTAGATTACTTTGAAACACACTCACCGAGTAGCAATTACATCGAGCATTCAATACGCGATTTATTCAATTACATTGTTGAAGCTATTTATCTCCCTGTTAGTGACCCAAAGGGTATTCAAGGCGATCTAAACAATCTTGACTTGGATAGTAAAAATTCCATTAGTGCAAGAGCTAAACTTGACTCTGAAAGACTTAAAACTGCTGACCAATACGAGTTTGAGAATCCAGCCCGTGCAATTAAAGAACTAAAAGCCATATTTGGGGATAGCTTCACTGGCGAGGTCAGTTAAAGTGAACTTAATTAATCAGCGACAAAATGAGCGCAGTTCAATAGAGTTAATCGCAGCACAAAGGCATATTTACTCTTCAGCCAAATGGCTTCTGGGTATTTATGCTTTTCTGGCTATCCCATTTTTAATTCTGGCAAATACAGTTGGAAAACATTACGCAATCACGTTGTTCAATATAGATTTAACAAATTGGATAGCTATTTTGGCCCTTGTATTGACATTGTTTGATGTATTGTGGCTCAAGACTAAAGTGATCCAGTTACAAGAGAAAGCTGCAACGATTCAAGAGCAATTTGACCGATATGTCTACAATTTGCATTGGAATCCTATTTCTCTAGGAAACAAAGTATCCATCCATGAGATTAGTAAACATGCTGTTACCTATTCAAATAAGCATAATCTAACAGAGCTTAATAATTGGTACTCCGAAGAAGTTTCCAACCACAATGAAAGAAAAGGCATTCTCTTATGCCAAAGCGAGAGTTTGGGGTGGGATATAGAGCTGAGAACGTCTTACATTTTTTACGTAAGTGTATTTATCGTTTTGTATCTTCTAGCAATTTTTTCAACTGCGTTATATGAAAAGGTATCTTTAACTGATTTTATTTTATCTTATATAATTCCTAGCTTACCTTTGCTAACGTACTTTAGAGGAGTTTACGTTGAGCAGCGACGGGCTATCGACTCAAAGAAAGCTCTAAGCGTTAGTTTAGATGAAGCACTATCTAAACCAATAGTATCTTTAAAGACAATCGAGAGTCTTCAATTCCAGATATATACAAATCGGAAATCTAACCCATTGATATTTGATTGGTTCAATCGAATTAAATCTAAAAATCTTCAAGAGTTAGTAACGACGGTTACTAAAACAAGATAGAAGAGGCTCCTAGTGGGGCCTCTTTACTTCATTAATTGTGTAATTCATAGATATATTTTTATTTCTGAATGCTTATAGAAAGATAATTTCAACCAATATTGCAATATATAAAAACTCACAAATATGAGACGGAAATGCGGGCTTGCTTTTTTGTCGCTGTGGAAGCTCAAAAACAACACTTCCAACAAAGTGAATGTAGTGGCCTATTTGATAAACACGTTAGCCTTACAGGAAGTAATCCGCTAATTTCTAGTTTAGCAATAGTGCTGACAAGGTTTTGTCCATAAACGAGTCAGGGTGTCTCCGCTGACTCGGATTTTCCCCATTCCGTGCTGGCAATTAGGAAGAAACCCTTCTCAGTTGCTTTCCAGCTCATAAGTATTCCTCGCAGTTGAACTGTTGCCAAATTCGCAATACTTGCCTGAACGATGAAAAAGTTCAGTTGTTGCTGATTCTGCAACAGCACCCACCGGCTCCATTTGTGCAACAGCTTGTTGCACAATTTGCCTAAAACACTTCTGCCCTAATATATGATTGTGCTTTATAAGTACTGCGACAACAAGAAGCCCCCCCTCCGAAGTCATGCCTGGTCGTTATGACATTTTTCATGAAGGCTTTTATCTAGCTTCATGGAAGGGTATTAAGACCTTGCTGCCACCTCAGCAGCTTGCTCTGCTTGATATGATCCAGCGTCGAGTAGCATCTCATATAATGACATTGCTTCGGTTTTTATTGATTTAGTGCTTCGCTGCAAAGTTACGGCTAACTCTATGAGTTTGTCCACATCTGGAATATAACTACGAGGTGTTTCCTTTACTTTTTCTTCAGTAATAGCTTTGACTATAAGTAGTATCGCAGGAAGAGCTCTTGGTCGAGGGTTAATGTTCACTAAAGCTTCAAGTAGGCAACTAGACTCCAATGTCTTGACCAAATCCAAGTGCTCAGATAAAAATTTAAGTAGACTTAGTGTATGTGCATCTTGAGGTAGTCGCTTGTTGAAGGAAAATAAAGAACTAAATGTTGAACCAATAAGATTGGCATCGCATTGTGCACAGCGAATAAGCATCTTATGTGAGTTTGTCCTCACATCACCTTGATAGTACCAGCCAGAAATAGCGGCATAAATACCGCCTTTTTTCACCGCTAGGGCTCCTGAATTCAGGGCTGTTTCCCAAAGTGCTATCATTGGCTCACTTGCTCGGTTTGAAATAATTAATCCAGATATCAACTCTGCTGCGGCTTGTTTGCAATCATCACTTTTACTTGAAAGCCACAAGCCTAATATTTTTATTAAAAACCGTTCATCAAGCCGCTCAACTAGCTTCCATAGTGTATGCACCAGAACAGGACGTTCAAACAATGTTGGGATGGATATCAGTAATGATTCAAAAAGGTTATTAATCTTTTCTTTATCAGCCCAGTATAGTTGCTCACCTTGTATAGTTAGCACAAATTGCCATGTGCTTTCTGAGCTTGAACTGCGCAGATAATTTAAGAGAATATCTGCCCATTGATTGTGAGCTGTTTTTTTCCTAGCCAATAGACCCATATAGATAGCACCCAATAGATCAATACTCGTAGTAGAGCCGTAAGAGAACCCTCCTCGATGTCCAAACAGGATGCCTTCATCACGCGATTGCTCAAGACTTTCATGGCAATCACTATCAATGTCTATATGTATGTTGAGGTAATCGGTAAGTAGAGTGATTTCAGATGATGTTAGCCCTTTATCCCTACGTGCTATTTCTTTATAGGCTCGTGCTACTCCGCTTACCCACTCTTTATCTTTGAACCCCTTCGAAATTAGAAGGTTAATTAGTGCTTTGACGTCACTTGTAGTTATGCTTTGATTGGAGCTGAGTTGGGCTATGGCATCACCAGCAACACTTTCGTGCATATTTGGAACAAAATCTGTTTTTAACATACAGATAGCTTTTTGAGGCTCTGTAGAGGCAAACTGGCTAAAGACTTGTGAGAATTGAGAAAGCTCAGCACCTCTCCAACGATACTGCCTTGTTTCACAATCCGTAGATGGATCACTTAGGGCATTTAGCATGTTTATAATATTCTCAGAGGTTGCTAATTTCATTTGCTCGAAAGACATCGGCGACGAGATGAGTGACGCAATTCCAACTTTACATCGTTGACCAATTTTAAGTTGTCCATATGTATCTCGTTCAGAGGTTTGTCTTTGTCTACGGGGTTCTAACACTTGACTTGGTAGTCGCGCTAGCAAAGATAAACGATAGTTTTCATTTCTTGTGCGAATATATCGACGAGTTTCTGCGTCAGTGTAAGCGTTTAGAGGATGAAGGGTATAATTCTCAATAGCATCTCTAACTAACTCTGCTTGTAGAGTAGACCAGTGGGGGGATGCTTCCTCAAGCAATACCATAGTCAGGTGCCCATTTATCAAACGTATCACATTTTCTTCATCGTTAAAGCAGCCGTAACCAATGCCAAGTCTAGCTTCATTTTCACACAGGTAAGTTGCAATATTAGAAGCCAGTGCGACTGGGTTTGAGGCGAATGCTATTGCTAATAGTGACTGCACCTCATCAAAATCAATACATGAATATTTCTTTACAACCACAATAAACTCAGATGGGTTGTCTGTGGCTAAGTGAACTAACGCCTGTAGTAATATCCCAACCATCCCATCGTTATCAGATATAGCTTCAAAGTCACCGCCTAAAGCTGCTGACCTTCTGAAAGTTCTTGAAATTTCTTTTTGCACTTCACCTTCATCCAGTACCTTTATAAACCAAGGAAATAGAACCTCGATGAATTCTGATGAATGAACAGGTACATAATCTTCAACAGATAAAGAACGCTCCCATAAGACCTTGTCACCTTCAGCATATAGCCACGTTGTAAATAACTCTAATGCAGATGAAAGTTTAGAATCTTTGATTAAGTCATTGATGTAATTTGATATAGCATAACTACTAATTTCTCTTGTTGAGATGATAGCTTGTGCCAATTTGATAGCTTCATCCGAAGATGCTTTTGAATGGGATAGTACGTTAAAGCTAGATGAATGGTACTTTTCGTCATTCCAGCAACTATTAATCAATGAAATAACATTACTTTCTTCATAGTAAGTTTCCTGTATGAGCCATGATGTCGCATCTTCAAGAAGTGATGGTTTTTGCATTACGAGTGGTAATTCATCCGCTAGATAGTCACGCCACAGGCTCCATTTCTTTGCGGTTTTTAAGATAACCCTAGACGCGAGAGCATCATCTTCTTCTAAGATGCGATATATTCGTTCAGCGTCTTCATAGTCAGGCGTAAGTGTAGAGGTCATTACATCGATTAAGAGATGAAAGATATGGCGACGTATGGATGGATCAAACAACAATTTGTCTATTGTTTGATGATACAAAGGTTTATCATGCTCTCGAAGGAACTCAAGCCCTCTTAAAATCGTACTTCGAGAAAAGAGTCCATGTTGTTTTTCGATAACGAAGTCGTAAAAGTTACTTCCGTTCGTGAGGAATGACTGTGCTTGAAAGTCGTCTAACCACGCTTGATGACTGAAGCCTATATTGTCCCCAAAACGTACTAATATGCCGACAGATTCCAACTTAGTTAGTAATGACTGATAATTGAGAGAGTATGCACCAATTGGGCGTCTAAGAACTTCTTCACGTACCATATCGGATGCTAAGAGTTGTAAGAACTCATCGTATTGCTGTTTTAAAGGGTCATTAGATAATTTTTTCTCTCGCCATCGTGACAGTAGGTTTTTAGAAGTAATCTCCATTTTATTATAGCCAGCTTTCACTAGGCTGACATACAAGCTTAGGGCAAATGGAACCTGAATCGTTGGGTACATAGAAGAAGGGATACTAGCTTTATCGATGTTTATCTCTTCAAAAAATGATTCGACATCTTCTTTTGGTAGAGGATCAAGATAAATTTCTTCCGCTTCTAGTTGAGTAAATCGAGTATCAAAGCCAGCTTCAAATGGTCTTGAAGATGCAATGATATGGATCGGATATGCTTCTCTTTCTTTAAAGTGTGTTTTTAGGCCTAAGATTAGATCAATTAATACTCGGAATCGATTAGAACTCTGATCCATGACCTCACTAACAGCATCCATCTGGTCGATTATTAATACAAGGTGTGACTCTTTGGAAAGATCAAGTAGTGATGCGACTAAGCTACCATGGCCTTCACATTTTAAGAAAGAAGCTAGCTCTTCTAGATCACTGATCTCGTTGCTTAATTCATCAGCTTTAATTGCTAATACTTTATTTTTGGAGTCAAGTAGACGTCCATAGAGTGAAGAGAGCAGAGATGATTTCCCTGAGCCAGCTCCGCCTGTTAATAGGTAACACCCGCTTTCATCTGTCTTTAAGCGTTGCTCTAATTCATCTAGCTCAGTACGTTGGATAAAATGGTTTTCAATTGTTTTTTGCCAATTGCGGAGTGGTAAGCTTGCCTGTTCTAGATCGCCAATCACCAGATTAGAATCATAAAATGGTAAAGAGTTCTCTTGGGGCAACTTAAAAAAGCGCTTGCGAACACTTTGGTGTGCATCAAGCCAACGATTGAGCTCGTGTGGGCGAATCAATTGGTAATTTAGGCTCTTGATATTCGAATATATACTATCGATTACATCTTCAGATTTTGTGTCTTTGAAGCGTTGATAGCTTTTAATAACTTTCTTAATTGTAGACCCTACTTCTGACTTGTTATTTTTCAACCAAGCTAACGGGTTTTCAAAGAAATCATCGACTTCGCCTTTGGGGTCGGTGCTTAACGCTAAGATATATGTAAAGGTTTTCGGCTGAGGTAATAAAGAGGGATTGAGTTCACTATGAAGAAGAAACTTAACGACTTCTTTTAATACATCATTTCGGCTATATTTCTTTTCTTCTCTTTTACACTGAATGAGCCCTGATGGCTTGCCTTTGAGTGTAAACCAAACGTCTCGCCCCTGATCAGCACCAGTTATCATTAGGCGAGCATTATCGAACGGTAAGTCAGTGTCGTTGCTGCCGCTATAAAATAAGTCCCACAACAGTATTTCAAACTCATCTGGAGTCAATAAGTGGAATGGCATTGAGCGAACTTCAGCTTGTATGACATCAGCTAACTTTATTTCGCTTCGTAATGAGAGCACATCTTCTGCTTCAATTATGCTGGGTTGGTCTAAGTTACTCAAATACATTGCCCTATATATTTTTATTCCATTATATCATGTAGATATGCAAAGTTAGTATCACTGATTAGTTGCTTTGCCAATAACAGGCTTAGTAGGTAGGCTGGAAATATTAGAACGGAAAAAGGAACATCAGAAAAAGAAGCCTCGAAACCAATTAAACTGATCATCTAGTAGGTGACATGCTAGAAACTGATCAGACTTTATTGTCTCGCGACAGTTGGAATTGCGCGTTTCTTTCTTTAATCAAAAAAACCAGATAAAGATCTAAACTTACTTGTTAATCTCCAATTTTCCAAGCTATGTACTTGTAAATTTTCCTATCATAATCATCTGATACATAATGACACTATCACCTGATAAGAATTTGTGATTATGTCACAAATGCAAGCATTCAAGCCTGTTAAACAGCCCGCTAGCTTTTGGCAGCTAGTAGGTATTCCATCGCGAGGGGTAACCCTTTATGAGTCTGTTCATAAAGGTTTGGAATTTGATGTTTTTGACAAGCTAGCCAAGCACTCTAAATTGGAAAAGAAAGAGTTAGCTACCGCTGTTACAATTCCACCAGCCACACTAAACCGCAGATCGAAAGCAGGACGTTTTAACAAAGACGAAAGTGATCGTTTGTATCGTTTTGCTGAGATATTCAACCAAACAATCAACTTATTTGAAGGTGATATTTTAGCCACGTGTGAATGGCTTAAATCCCCTGTGGTTGGTTTGGGTAACCGCCGCCCTATCGATAAGGCAAAAAAACACGAAATTTCTTTCGATACCCGACTTCTATAAATCAGCGATCCCCGCTGTAAATGGCCGAAAACATTAACGCTTGTCAGCTCCAATATAGTTTGATCTATTTTTGGCTATATCAAGTTAGACGGCGAAGATAAGTTAAAGCACTTTTTGTCCAGAACCTTCATAGACTGAATTACCCTTGCACTGTCTAGCTCGAAAGTGCTCCCTTTCCCTGTTAGATCTATCTTATTAATCTGAATTTAGCCTACTCCACCTTATTCTCTTTTTACTAAAAAGGAGCATGTATGCACACGCCTACCCGCAAGAAAAGCAACCACTTTACCCGTGGCGGACAAGTGACCTTTCACGCCATCACCATGTTCTTCCAAGTGAACAATAAACTTGTGAAATTCATTGGTTGGGGGGTCGTTGCTCTCACTTTATTACTGACTTACCTAAATTCGCCACCTAATGCCTTTTGGGGGGAATTTTATTACTTGCGTAATGTTCTCTACGCAAAGCTAGGTAAACCCCTCGATAGCACCGTCACCACCATTTGGGAAGGTGAGCGCTACACCGATACCCTCACCTCTCAACTGCAAAACTCTGTCCTCCTCGATATTCACGCCACCATTTGGCACAACGTTCAAATCTACTTTCTGATTGCTTTAGTGATAGGCATGGCCATCTTCATGATCGTCCTACGCTTTTTTAAAGAGCAAGGCGAAAAACAGAGTGAAGATTTTCATATCCGAGGCTTTCGCTTAGCCCCGCCAGAAGCCATCACCAAAGAGCTCAAAGCACGAGCAAAAGCCAAGAAGAAGCGAGGCTATGGGGACGGGTCAATATCGAGTTTTGAAATCGATGGTCATGCGCTTTTAAAGCAGTACTTCGAAGTTCAGCACTTACTCATTGATGGCACCACAGGGGCGGGGAAATCCATCATGATCCGCAAGCTGGTTCGCTGGGTACGCACCCGGGGCGATAAAGCCATCATCTACGATAAGGGATGTACCTTTACAGGAAAATTCTACAACCCAGCGACCGACGTTCTCCTCAACCCGTTTGATAAACGCTGCGCTAACTGGGATGTATGGAGTGATGCCATCGAGGCGCCTGACTTTGAAAACATGGCCGCCGCATTAATTCCTCAACACGGTGAAGGCGAACCGTTCTGGGTCGATTCAGCGCGCACCATCTTCTCATCCACCGCTTATCGCATGAGTCAAGATGACAAACCTTGTACCACTGAGCGATTGCTCAGTTTGATCTTAACTTCTGAACTGGAAACTCTAGGCAACTTCTTAGAAGGCACTGAGTCCGCTTCCCTTGTCTCAAAGGATATTAAGAAAACCGCGATTTCCATCAAATCGGTGTTGGCCACCTACATCAAAAGCTTGCGTTTTTTGGATGGTCTGAATAACGCAGATCGCCCCGATAAGCTCAAACAAAAGTTCTCAATTACAAACTGGGTACAAGATGAAAACCAAAAAGGCTTTTTGTTTCTCTCCAGTAATGCTCAGCAACATGCTTCACTAAGACCACTGATATCGATGTGGTTAGCCATTGCCTCTAATGCAATTTTAGGGCTTAAAGAAGACGACGATCGCCGTATCTGGGTCATTATGGATGAAATGCCTAGCTTGCATAAATTACCTGAACTTGGCTCTATCATTGCCGAGGTTCGTAAGTTTGGGGGATGCTATCTAATTGGTATTCAGTCGTATGCGCAGCTCGTCAAAACCTACGGAAAAAATGCCGCTGAAGAGATGTTCGATTTACTTAACACGCGCTTCTTCTTTCGAGCGCCTTCTGCGCCTATGGCGCGTATCTCTGCTAAAGATTTGGGTGAACAAGAAGTCGATGTGTCCAAAGAAAATGTTTCCTACGGTGCAAATACCTTGCGTGACGGTGTCTCTCTTGGCCATCAAACCATTACACGCCCTGTCGTGTCTGCGAGCGAAATCCAAGCCTTGGATGATCTACAGTGCTATTTACGTTCCCCTGGCATTGATCTCATTACTCGGCTCGATCTGGAATTCGACAAAATGCGCGATGTTTGTTCATCATTTGATAAACGCTCCATTGTGCTTTCATCCGCCATGAGCAAAGTATATGAGCAGGCGATTTACCATGAATGCGTGGCGCCTGGACTGTATCTGAACGAAGAAGATCGCCGTAAGTTAACGGACGCTCAAGAGGCGAACTTTGAAAACGAAGAGCAGATGAAAGCAGAAACCGATCAGATTCAACAGGCGATAAAAAGCGAGACAGTGAGCGAGCTGGCCAAGCTCAAACAAGCGCAAGCCTATCAAGAGGAGGCTCAACGTAATATCGACGAAGCCGCCATGACTCAAGAGGTTGAGGTGAGTGATATGTGCGATTGATGAAGTTCGTACTCAACCATGAGGATAAGACGATGAAAGACACTCAAAGCCTATCCTTGCCAAGCGTTGTTATTAACCCTCTCCCCCTACAAAAATCACCAGAGTAGCCATCCCCTGCATTTTGTTACAATGCTCCTGGGCACTTAGACATAACCATGTCGACGCGTTAGCCAAAACATGGATATGAAAAAGCCCCGAATGAACGATAAATTCAAGCGAGGCCTCAATCATGTATAAGCAACTTGATAGTAGCCTCTTTGTGAACTTGGTTTCTAAGCGCCCCTACTCTTGGTGGTTCCCATAAAGGAAACACCACTATGATGTCCATCAGCCCTTTAAGATCGCCCTCTAACGCAGCTCAATACTACTTAAACGAAGAAAACACCCAAAACCTACCGGACACCTCTCTCGAAAAAGACAGCAACGAGAACTATTACCTCAAGGAAAAACAACAAGGTGAGAACACCTTTTGGCATGGAAAATTAGCACAAGAAGCGGGATTGCTCGGTAAACCGGTAGAACAAACAACCTTAGAGACTATCCTCTCTGGCACACTCAATGATGAAACCATTAAGGGCAAGCGAGAAGACCATAAAAGCGGATTTGACCTCACTTTTTCTGCCCCTAAAAACGCCAGTATCCTGGCATTGGTCGGAGGTGATCCACGTCTGATTGAAGCGCACAACAACGCGGTGAAATTTGCCCTCTCAGAGTTAGAGAAGGACGTAGCTCAGGCGACGCACACCAACGAAGCTGGGGAACGCGAGTTTCACAATACTCAGTCCATGATTTTTGCGGTCGTTCGTCATAAAACCAGTCGCAACAACGATCCACAAGTTCACTCCCATGCCCTTGCTGCCAATATGACCCGAGCTCAGGAAGGCAACTTACGTACACTCGCGTCGAACTTAAAACAGAAAGGCGGCGTCATTAATGGCAGTGGCGAACGCATCTATAACTTTCAGAAGTATTACACTGCCCTTTACCAAAGCGAGTTTGCCAGAGGATCCGAAGAATTGGGTTTTCAAACAAAGGGACTCGGTAACGCTCAATTTGATATCGATGGTGTCCCGGAGTCATTACATAAAGCGTTCTCAACACGCAAACAACAAATTGACCAGCAAGTCATGGCGTTTGGTCATGACACCCAAGCAAGTCGAGACACCGCAGCCCTTGATACCCGACAAAGAAAAACTTACCACAGCGATGCGACCTTAAACCACAAATGGCAACAAACCGTAAAAGGTGAAGGTTTTGACCCTGCCCTTTTGGTCAAACAAAGCCAAGCATTGCCTCAAAAAGGCGGCCATGCCATGCAACAAGCCCGTGACGCATTTTCACATGCAATGACGCACTTGGGGCAGTACTCAACCTCATTACGCCTTGAGAAAGTGATTGAGGTTGCGGCCTCAGACTTTACTAAAGGAGCACAGCAAGCCAACGTGATTGATTTAAAGCAAGTCGCCGATGAATGGATAAAAAACGGTCAGCTTGTACCACTGGCTGAGAAGGGACACTACACCTCCCAAGCGATGCTGAAAAACGAAAAAGCGCTCATGGACATCACTAAGGGACGGACTCATAACATGCGCACCAACATCGATGAGCCGACCCTAAACCGTCTCAATATTGCCCAAGATAATCGCCAAAAAGTGGCCGACATTTATGGCTCAACCAAACAGTTTCACGTGGTCAACGTGTTTGGCTCTTCCGAGCAAATCGCGCAAAACCTACTTAACGCAGGCAACCACAGTGGTAAGCGAGTACAGCTTGTCTCTCAACACACCCAACACCACCGCCATAATCAACAAAACATCCCCCGAGAAAGCCACACCTTTGCCACTTGGGTTAAGCATTTATTTCAAGATGATCAGCGTCATACCTTACAAGGTCTACTTGACGCCGAGCACCCACTGACCAACAAGGACATTATTTTGGTCGATAACGCAAACAAAATGAGTGCAAATGAACTGCTCTCACTCAGTGAAAAAGCCGGTAAGAGCCACAGTAAAGTCATCTTACTTAACCGTGTCTCAAACCGCCAAGGCATGAAAGCGCACAGCGCTATCGACCTTTACAGTAAAGGGAATGTCACGACGCACACCTGGGTCAACAGCAAACAAGCAGATAGTGTTGTGCGACTGCATCATCGAGAGGAGCACAACATTGCCCTCACTTACGCCGACTTGCCCGACAAAACCAATGCACAAGTATTAGCCACCTCTGGCGTCGAACAGCGGCGATTAACCAATGAGATACGTGACGCTTTGAAAAACGATGGCCAACTCTCACGCACCAGTGTCACTGTCTTCACCCAGCAACCTCATTACCTTTCAAAGCCACAACAAGCATTTGCGAAGCATTACCAATCCGGTATGACTCTCAGACAATGGGATAAGGGAAAACCTCACGATTTTGTGATCGCCAGTGTCGATAAAGTCTCTAACACCCTAGAGGTGTTGAGCAAAACGGACGGCAAAACAAGCACTTTTGACCTTTCGTCTAAAGCGTTTCAATCTATGAATATGCAATTGTACAAACCAGACGCCCTTGAGATCTCACAAGGTGAACGTATTCTGGCCACAAATAAGCACGTTCCTTCTCAACTCGAAGCTGGGCAACATTACCTTGTCACGTCCATCTCTAAAAACGCAATAACGCTAACCAATCAACAAGGGCAATCAAGTACGCGCCCTTTAGATAAATTGAAAGACGCACCACTCACGTATGACTACGCTCATTCAGCCAATCACTTTGAGCCTAGAACACATACCTTACTGTCGGGAAAAGCCTTTACGCTCTCAAAAGAGTTGCTCAATGACCTAACAGAAAACAGTCGTCGTTTAGATATCTTCACCGATCATCCAGAAAAAGCGCAGCACGCGTTGGAGAAAGGCGAAATGAGGCCATCATCTATCGAGCGAGTTCTGCATACTCAGAACATCAATGACCGCTATCTATCTGAAGCCACGCCCCCAATCCTCAGACACGACATTGAACACGCTATCGGTGCACTCGCGAAAGCGCAACAAGCGCCCGTGTCAGAGAAAGCGGTTAATTTCGCCCTAAACCACCTGTCAGAAAAAGAGGCCGGATTTACTCAAAAAGAGCTAGTGATTGAAGCGGTACGTTATGCCTTTGAGGAAACCCATAGTCCGATCACCAAAGCGCACATTGAAGCCGAATTGGCGAAACGCAGTGACGCCCTTTCAGCCGAATACAGTGACGGTACACGTTGGACGACAGAGGCGGCAATCGAAACCGAGAAGCATATCCTCGGAAACATCGAGAAAGGAAAAGGACAGCATCAGCCTTTCAGCACCTCTAAACACGTTCATCAATACCTTGAAAACCACCCTCGCCTTACTCATGGCCAAGGTAATGCCATTCATTTGATTTCAACGACACCAGATAGCTTTGTCGGTATTCAAGGTTTAGCCGGTACGGGTAAGTCCACGATGCTCGACACCAACATCGAACTCATCGAGCACGCCACCCAAGCGGGGAAAAACCAACCAGATCAGATTATTGGTCTTGCCCCAACTCACTCAGCGGTGGAGGAATTGGAAAGTAAAGACGTCAAAGCGCACACACTGGAGAGCTTACTCAGCGACCTTCGCCAGGGCCGAGCCTCACCAGAAGACTATCAAAACACCTTATTCTTTCTGGATGAGAGTTCGATGGTCAGCAATAAGCAAGCGAAGGAGCTCACTGACTTGGTACTACAAAGCCAATCTAAAGCGGTGTTATTAGGTGATAAAGAGCAATTACTGTCTCTTAATGCGGGTAAGCCGTTCGAGCTAGCCATGACAAAAGGCATCATCGATACCGCGCAGATCATCGACTCAGAGCAAATGACCGACATCATTCGTCAGCGCAATAGCGCGACGTTAGGTGCGGTGCATAACATACTCGATAAACAACCTGACAGTGCGCTCGACAAACTCAGTCAACAAGGCGCTGATAGACAAGGAAAAACGCAACATGTCATTTCAACACTCACCGATACCCCTCAAGACCCTCGAAAAGCGCAGCAAATCGCGACTGAGAAGCTTCCTTATGAAGTGGCGCAAGATTACCTATTACGTACTCAAGAAACGCGCGAAAATACGCTTATCATCGCTTACACGAACAGTGAGCGAGATGCCATCACTGAACACATTCGCCACGGTTTAATGAAACAGGGCGAGTTAGGCAGAGAAAATGTCATTGTGCCAAGACTTCGCTCTATCGGCGCCAGTGGCGAAGAGCTCAAAACCATGATGCCGTACCAAAAAGGACTGGTGCTCAGTACCAAGCCAGGGCAATACGCAAGCATCACCAAAGTCGATTCTGAACAGGGTGTGGTCATGGTAAAGAGCCACGAGACAGGGAAAGAAAGCGCGTTTTTACCAAGGCATCGCGATCATAAGTTTACTGCCCTGTTTTCGGCCTCGCATAAACCGCTATCGACAGGCGATAAGATCATCACCCGCTTTACAGACAAAACTCGCGGCATTAAGGCCAACGTCGTACACCACATTGTTCAAGCTGACAATAACGCCGTGATTGCCCAATCCAAAAATGGACAATCATTAACGATCGATCCAGACAAACTTAAGGATGGTCATTGGGATTACGCCTACACCCGAACCGCAGATATGGCGCAAGGTGCCACGTACCAACACGTCATTACCTCTATCAAAGGGAAAGGCGCTCTGACCAACCTAAGACGTGCTTACATCGATTTAACAAGGGCGAGTGAACACGTCAGACTCTACACCGATAACCCAAAACAGATGATGAAGAGCTGGTTATCCAAAGAGGTCAACAAAGCCAGTGCGATTGAAACCGTTAAGCAAATAGCCCCTCAATCCACCACGTATTTTAATGACAACGCACTTCCTCATGAAGACGTTCGTTATCAAGACAAGAGTGGAGATTTTGATCACAACAAATTCAGAGAACACATTAACTCTGAGTTACCTAAATACACAGAAAGCCTAGCGACACACCTATTAGGAGCACCGAACAAATCGAAATCTGAGCGAGACTATTTAACGTTTGGTACGGGTAAGTCCGCCATTAAAGTCAGTTTAACGGGGGACTATCGCGGTTATTTCAAAGATTACACAACAGGAGAAAAAGGCTCGCTGATTAATCTAATGATGAGTCAGCAAGACCTCAGCTATCAAGAGGCGATGAACGAGGCTCATCACCTATTAAATAATCCTGACCACTATCAAGTTACGATTAACAAGGACCACGAAAAGCTTATGAATACAACACCAAAACACGTTGCTCAATTTGAACAACGAGCGAAAGATTATTTACAAGAGAGCCAAGAGCTAAAAGGAAAATTAGCCGAACAGTACCTCAATAAGTTAGGCGTTCAAGACGTTGAGAACGATAACGTTCGTTTCCACCCCGCGGTTTACTCGTCAGAAGATAAAGCGTTTCACCCTGCTATGATCGTAAACATTCATAACCAGAAAGGAGAAACACGCGCGATTGAAATTACCTACCTTGACCATGATGCCAATAAAGATAGCGATATGGACATTAACCCAAGAGTATTAGGGACTAAATCGAAGCAAATGACCCTCTTTAACCAAGGACAGGATTTAAACACCACTATTATCAGCACAGGAATAGAGCAATCATTCATTATTAACGAACATACTCAAGGCCAATATGACATCATCAATGTTAACCAAAAAAATGATATACAGAACATATCCCCTGATGAGGTAAGACAAAATATCATTATTGTATTAACGAACCAAAACTTAGAAATCAATTCAAATAACATGGAGAAGATCATTGAACAGTTCTCCTCCCCTAACATCCACTTTGTTACAGAAGAAGATATGATCAAGCAAATAACCGATTGTGTGCGGTTATTTGAAGGGAAGGAAAAGAACGCTCACATTGATATAAGCAACCATGAGGAGTTACCGATAAAATCGGATAATCATCCTAATGAAATTATTTCTTCTAGTCATAAAATTCAAGAAAGTAAAGAACTGGAGCACTTTGATCATAACGAACACTCTCCTCAAAGAGAACTTGATTTAAATAAAGAGCCGAACATTGATAAGGGTTGGGAGTTAGAACGATAAACAAGGGTAGCCATTGGCTACCCTTTTTTTTTGCCTTCAAGATACTCATCGACTTTATTATTAACATCCGCTGTTACTGCATTACGCATTTCATTTGCTTCCGGCTTATTTCGATAAAATGCTTCACCATCGAAACCTTGCGTATAATCCAAATTGACCGTGCCCTGCGTCTGTCTAATACGACGATACATTTCTTCCAGCAGCTCTCTGTTCGAAGGACGATCGTCATCGCTATCATTCAACTTGATCCGTAAAGCAAAACTCAAAAGATCGCGCACCGCTTCCGCATCTGTAAGATTTTCTCTTTGCAGGTAGGTATCAAAATCGGTCTCCAATTTTCCCTTAACGGAGGCTTGTAACACTCGACTTCTCGCCATAATCCACTCTCCTTACTGTTAGAAGTGGGTAATATATTACAATAACTATCAAATAATATCTTAATACACACAAGATAAGAATTATCTTGGATGCCTTGGTAGGCAAGGGTTAAATACACTTTAAATACACTAACATTAATTCTGTATTTAACTGGCCGATAGCCCTTACCAGTAAAGGGCTAAATAACAATGCAATACAATTATAGTATTTTCAATTAACATTCATTCCAAATTTTAGTGAAGAATTTGAAAATTTTTTCATCATTCTAGATTACGCACTGAAGCGTACTATTTCATTGTTTTTAAAGTCTTTATCTTTACCACAGACAACCATTCGGATTGAAAATCAATCCGCCGTGGGGTGTGAATTATTCCCAAGTGGTAACAATGACCTCCAATGAGTCTGCATCTAGTTTGTTTTCTTGGGGTGTGTCTTAGGAACGTCGAGCTCAAAAGCCGAACCGTTGGCGATTGAATCTAGGGTGATTGAGACCATTAGGGAAGGAATGTAAAACGGAAAAAGAAGATCGTGACACAACTAGCGCTGCACCGTTATGGTGCAATAAAGGTTATTTAAATGGCGACTGGTAATAGACTTTTTGAAATTTTTTGATGTATATTTTTCTGGCGCTCTCGGTACGTTTAAGAAATCCTGCATTATAAGCGCCTACGCTATTCCAATTATAGCCATGACTGGAAAAGTTAGAGATTAATACCCACGCACCTAATGAAACATTAAAAAAAAGGTTCGTAAACATTGGTTTCATTGACATTAAATTCAGCCAGTCGAGAAAACCATCTAGAGTTAATTTGCATGAGTCCAAAGAACTCCATTATATCGTGTGAATTGACGTAATCAATATTTATTAGGGAGCAAAATCGTAGTGCAACTACGATCACGTTCGGTAATTATCCAGACTTGTTTATTACAAATGGTGTAACTGAATAAAACCCGATCGCCTGTCTTGGTGGCTTCGTCATTGGTAAGTTTATCTTCAACACAGACATTTCCCCAATTACCATTTTGGTGACGATGTAAGTAATTCGGTAAATTCACACCAATATTGTTATTTAGCAGTTCAGCAATGCCTTGTGTACAAACATGATTTTTTCTCTTGTTTCTTCGTTACCTGATGTGACATTTTTAATGTTCAATTTATTTACCCCTGTATTTAAATTGAATTTGCCTTGATATTTGATACAGCAAATATCAAGGCGCTTTACTTTTAGCGTTTAATAAACGTCTTCCGTTTTACGAATGTGATTAAAAACCTCATACACTTCATCGTAAGAAATGCCATACCCTTCGAGCTTTTCGACACAATCACAAATGTCATTGGTATAGAAACATTCGTGATTGAATAGCTCACGGCGAATGATCGCTTTTTTACCATTCTCTTCGATGTCTTCGGCGATCCCTTCTTGAGCAATAGAATCTAAACGGGTCATTAATTGCTTCGCATTATCAACAGGGCAAATTAAACCCATACCTAATGACGCATATTTCACGCCCTCTTTTTTTTCTCCATCGAACTGCTTATTAGAAAAAGCAAAGAACGCCCCCGCCTCATTAAATGCTTGCGTTTGTTTGGCTTGAATATAGTGAGAGAGATATTTCATCACTTACTCCTTACGTTATTAAAAAATATCCCAAGAATTAAAACGGGCATCGATGAAACGAAAAGAGGGATCTCGAAGGGGTTGATACATCCTTCACAATAAAATTGTCAGTTAAGTCCCCTATTTTAAAGTGGTGCAAGATACTCTTCTCAACCTCAGCCTGAGTGGATGGGTAGAACTTAGAATCACGCGAAGTAAATCCTGCGATTTTGAGTTCAGCTAAGGTAATGTCGCTACACGGCGTAAGAGAAAAGCCGTGCTCTTCTTCCTCTGTCCGCTGAGGAATACGCAGTAAAGAGATATCATTTTTTGGTGAGCTTTCGTGCCCAGCGGCGAAACGCTGGTCGCTGAGCGTCAATGTAGAGAGAGTTGGGGTTGAGTTTTGTTGTGCCATGACAAGTTTCCTTTCTGTTTGAGTATCACTTTTATGGAGCCGCTTGGCTGTCCAGATCTCAAACAGGGTTCTTCTCTGCAGGGGCGCGCAGCGTTTATTAACCCTTGCAGAGAAGGTTCTGATTGAGGATGGTGAACAGTCTGCGAGCGCCATCCAGTGATGCGAGTCGAAAGGAAAATCGGCACATAAGAAAACAAGCCCTTACTCGACCTTAATTGAAGCCAGTGAAAGGCAATAAGGAGGCACGACGATGCGCAGCTACGCAGTAGCGGAGGCGTTGGGTGATTGTTCGCCGTAACTTAATGTCACATCGATCTTGCTCGATAACAGTGCCATAAGTTATCGCGAGAGGAGTGAAGCGACGGAATGAGTCGACCGAAGGGAAAACGCCCAATATTTAAGTTTAATGCGTACTTTATAGGTTGATTGGCGTTAGAAAAAGAACCGTCCGTACTCAATTTTCAAAGGTAAGCGTTCGAAGGCGGTTCAAGTCAAATATAGCAATAAATCTAAAGGGCGATTCGCCGTCTAGCCATTAACTCAATTAGCCCCCACCTTTTTGGTCAGGGAGAGTGGAAAGTGAAAAGTGAAAAGTGAAAAGTGAAAAAGCTTGATGCAAAGAAACGCAGAACATAGCAAAAGCTGCACTTAGCTGTTCATGTCGATATACTCGAAACCATGAGTGTGGAAGTCAGTTTTGTTGCGCGAAAGGTTTTACCTCATTGAGAGCACTTCGAAAGAATGCAAGGCGTTGGGAAGAGAGTTACTCAATAAATGAAGCGGAAAAGCGCTAAAGCGAGTTTGATATATTACAACGCTCAAATAGGTGAAATGATAGTAAATGTCAAAACTATAAACAAAATTATAGCTCTAGGTATGCCAGTTAGAAGCCCACGGTTAGCCATAGACGATGTAGCTTTATCTCCAGGCAGATTTTATCAGCACCACCACTTTGCCACACAACCCTTTATGCTTGAGCGGCTAATGAGAAAGTTGTGCTAGTTCGTCTGTATTCAATCCCGTGACATCCATAATGGTTTGTTGATCTAGACCATTAAGCAGCATCTTACGCGCCATCTCCTTGAGTGCTTCTTGGCGACCTTTTTCCTCGCCTAATTGTATACCTTCTTGGCGCCCTTCTTGGCGGCCACGTTGCTCGCCTTGTTGGCGCAATTGTTCTGCAATAGTCATAAGTGTTTCCTCGTGTTTAGGTACTGATGAGACCAGTGACGTAATTAACGCTTCTAGGTTACTCGTTTCACCCACTTGGAGTAGGTAGCTCATCAATGACTGTACTTGCTTATCTGTAGTGTAATCGGTTAAGAGCAATGTGACCAGAGGCTCAAGGAAATCCATGATATCGCGATGCCTCGCGTGCTTTTGTACAAGCTCAAGTAACGCGATACGGCGATGCTGCATTATCTCATCATCGGAGATAACCGTGACATCGACCAAAGGAAAGTCCTGAGTATAAAGTGCTTTAGCCTTGTCAGGGTTAGCGAACCCTTTTAACCAATTCATTTTATAGGGATAAGGCGAGACTTTGCCATGATAAAACTGCAACGGGATCACCAGAGGTAAATGCTCATGGCCAGCTTCAAGATGTTGTTGCATGGCGGCGATAGCGTAACGCATCAGTCTGAACGCCATGTGTTTATCTGGTCGACTCTGGTGCTCGATTAACGCGTAGACGTACCCTTCCCCGTGAGACGTTTTAAGAGAATAAAGGACATCCGAATAATAAGGCCGTAAGTTTTCTTCTATAAAGCTGCCTGATTCGAGCTTTAAGGTCGTCAAATCACAGATTTCACGCAGCTCAGCAGGCAGGTGAATATCCAATAAGTCCTTAGCGGTTTCAGGATGAGTGAGAAACTGCTTAAAGAGCGCATCGTGAGGCATTGGCGTGGTCTTTTTCACACCATTACCTTAACACTAAATAAGTCAAATCCGTACCAGGATAAAAATCCTGCACCACGTTGGTTTCTTTCTACACATCAATTTAGTCCATTCACACAATTTAGTTTATTTACTCTAAGTAATCTTTGCCCCTTTCCTATTTAGAGTAAAAGCTCATCATCAGGTTCCTCATCAATTTTGCCCTACCAGAGCTAATGGCATGGCGTAAGAGTTTTAGACAGAACCTTTTTGCAATTATCCGCTACCTAGGAGTTGAATTAGAAGATGCATTGCTGCTTTCGGAAGGTACTGACTGTTGGTCGAAAAGGAGCTCGAATACTTAGCTGTACCAATCGTCACTACTTGGAAAGTTGCTATCCTTTAAATATACATATCAATACCTTAAGCTCATTGAACCAAATGCGATTAATGTTTTCTAGATACCGAACACCTTGAAAACATTAGGTAGACACAGACTTAAATTAAACCTTGGTATGTACGTTTTTTCTTTGGCTTGTGAGCTTTCATTGAGATTTTTAACACAAGTTGTTCTTGTTTAGTTGAAATGGTCTGCTTAGTTAAAGCTTTGTGGTGCAGGTCCGTGATAAAGTTTTTTCCCCAAGGCGTAAAGCGATCAAACTTCAATAAAATGATGTCATTAAGGAGATTGAACAACTCGTATTGGCTTTTATCCATTCGAGTGTTAAACATTCAACTAGAGCACTTAGCTAGAGATACGACATTAATATTTTCTACTTTATCATTTTTTCCTAAAGTAAAAATTCGATAGGAAATCCCATATTCCAATAAAGGTCTTATTTCAATATTTTCACAAAAACTGACCGTTACTCGAGCAACTAATCTGTCCATATCTACAGTTTTCTTTTTTACTAAAACAAGGGTCACAATATTGGCTTTTGATTTAGCACCAACAAGCGTGAGTGCTCCTAAATCTTGTGGCAGCTGGCTAGAGATAACCGTCCTCTATAATCGGCAAAGCTCATCAGATTTCATTGAGGTTGTCTGGCAGCCATTAAGCATGACACTGACCAAGATAAGATAGTTACTGTTATTCGTAGCATTATGTCCTCCTTCTTCCTTTAGGTGCCTTAAAATATTTTTGGATATGACGTGAAGACATAGAAGATAAAAGAGCACTGTAATCTAGACTGAATGTGACTGTTTCCCCTATATATAATGGCTTGTTTGAGGATTCAAGGACAAGATGATCACTGGTTGAAGATATGATACTAATCCCATTTGGAGCCTTAAGTCCGCTGACACAAACATCTTGGCGACCTAATGCCAGAATAGCTTGTGAGACCCATCCTCTATCTTGAACGTTTTCTTTTTCACCAAAAGCATTTAACCCTCGATTTCCCCAAGGTAAAGTCGGTTTGATCTTGGATTCAATTACTTCGGCGGTCAAAGAAATTGCGTCACTATGTAAACCTTTGATACATTCATACTCTAAAGGTTCACAGCCTAAAAAAATGGCTTCTCCTATACGAAGGTTATTTACTCGAGTTAGACCTGTTCTCTGAAGAGCCCAGTTAACTGAAGCAGAATTACCCCCTGAAATTATTTCTAGTCTGATCCCAAATGTAGCTTCAATTCCATCGGCAAGGCCAGAAAGAATCTTCATATTTTGATCATCTGGAGCGACCCCATACCGACAGGCTAAATTCGTACCAATTCCTTTTATCGTGATGTTCGGTAAAGAAACAATCTCACGGATAAAATCAATCACATGATTAGGCATCACACCTTCTCTTAGATCGCCAAGCTCAACCATAATAATAATATCGTGACAGCAATTTTGTTGTTCCGCTGCATGTGAAAGCCCCTGAATCACTTCAACTTCAGAGTTTAAACTCATATCACTGTATTTTATTACGCTCGCCACTTGACTGAGCATGGGTGTACGTATCAGCATTTTAGGGATAGCAATGCCAAATTCAGTCATCTTTTGAAGATTTTCGATTCTTGAGTCCGCTAACATTTTTGCACCAGCATCAATAAGAACTTGTGCGATGATAGGGTGGCCGAGGAAGGCTTTTGTTACAGGCGTAACAGATATATTTTTCAGTGAGAGCTGAGTAATCAGGAACTGAGCGTTATGGTGAATTTTCCCACAATCGATGTCTAACCTAGGATAGCTCATCCTTAATACCTCCAATTCAAATAACGCTTATCTAGGTGTACTTGCTTACTTAGAGCGCGACGATTGTTGAACACCTAACCGCTTGTTATACCGCTAACCTATCCCCACGCCATACGCGAAACAAATAATTTATGTTTAATAATTAGCCACTAAATGGGGCAAGCCAGAACTGGCGAATGCGAATGCGAAGGTGGATGGAAATGAGTTTTGGAAAATAGAATATTCGCGACTAATGAATAACGATTCGTATGGAAAGTCGATTAGGTTGGTGTTCAGTATTGATGGTGCAGATCACTATCTGGAAAAGAGAGAAGCTCAACACACGAGAGATGCGAGTCAAGCAATCCCAGTCGATGAATATCGATGTGTGAGGCAGTCGAACGGTATGAATACTAGAATATAAAGGCATGACAGAATCGGTTGGTACTTATCCCGTCATGTTCCCTCAGTAATGACAGGGTAGTCTCCTACCCTATTTCAATCAGCGGCCATAAGCCGCTTTTTTAAATCCAGCCTCGCTCAGAAAAAGACACCACACTCTCAAACGAAACCACAAAGTGGTCCAGTAATCGAATGTCAACCAATGCTAACGCATCCGTCAGTTGACGGGTAATGTGTCGGTCAGCTTGACTTGGGGTGGCGTCGCCACTTGGGTGGTTATGATAGAGGATAACCGCACTCGCGTTCGTGGCCAGCGATGCTTTCACAACTTCACGCGGATAGACCGAAGCGGCATTAACGGTACCGTAGAACATCTCTTTGGTGCGCAACACTCGATGTTGATTATCGAGGAAGATAACCCCAAACACTTCAGACTCACAAGCGGCCAAGGACGTTTGGCAGAACGATTTCACCAACTCAGGCGAGGTTAATGGCGTTTGTTCTGAAATAAACAGTTTGGATTTGAGAATGCTTGCGGCCTGGTCAAGGATGCCCTTTTCTTCTGAGGTGAATAACGAAACATTTGAGTATTGAACAAGTGCTGACATGGTATTTCCTTTCGGTCTTGGTGAGCGTCTGACTGTCCGTACCCAGTTGCAGGTTCTGTAGCGCAAGGGCGCGCAGCGGCGAAGCCTCCCTGGCGCGAGGGTTCTCAAATGGGACGGTTTAAAGGAAGTCGCGACAACAAGCCAAAAGGACAGCCTGATCCAGTACCTCAACCCAAAGCACGTCGCCCAGTTAGAAAGGTTCCTTCCCCACTAAGAGGACGCCCTGCCGGTTACTCGACTTGCGCCGCTCGAGATTAATGCCAGCTCGTGATAGGCGTTTTCCTCGGTTTACTTGACTGGGAGCTCTCACACCGAATGTTCGTCCCCCTCCGACGACGTGCTCATATTTGTCACAAAAAAACCTAAACGTACTCACTCGATAACGTTGACCACTTAGTACAGGACCGAACAAGGCGTTGCTCGTCGAAAAACACAACCCGTTTGAATGCCGCGAACGGCTAGAATATCGAAACAAAATCCAGACACACTAATGACCTTCTCTTATGAGTGTTTGTGACGTTACACAATAAGCAGGCTTCAGTCGTCATACAGAGAAGAGAGTAAAGCCTTTGCCGACTCGCGATGCTCGGAGGTGGTTTCTATCGTCCTTTCCGTTTTCTTGGCGTAGGCGTAGTCTTCTCGCATCTGCTTCATGGTGGTAGTGTTATCGCACACACTGATACTCACCCCCTTCCCTCGGTTGCCTTCCTCTAGTATTAAAGAGTCGGTATACCCAAACTCATTCACCAAAATCTCATGAACCTTGACGACCTTTACGGTGGAGTCAAAGTCGGTTGAATTCACCCAAATCACGTGCATGGATATGTCTGCGGATCCTGTAGAACGAACTGTCATGTGACCCCCTAAGCGCCAAAACGCACATCGAAACAAAATCCTGAGCACTTAAACGTTCCCTCCCCCGTTGCCACAAAGCGAAACGCTGGAAACACAGACCCGTAAGTGGTGTACATAATGATGTGATCCACTCGCTCGTGAAGAAACCATTCACCAAAGCCAGCGCCATTTAATTCGATGAAAAAATCACGGATTTCATGAAAAGCAAAACGACGCGACACCAATTGCGGAAACTGCTGCTTGATAGCTTCAACGAACCCTTGTTCTTTTAACGCTGCGATATCAGCCTGTTGCTCTGGCGACTGACGACGACTGAACATTTTCAAACGCTGGACTTTGGCAACAAAATCAGACTTTCTTTTCGTCTCATCACGACGCTTTTTGACTTGATAGCGCAACTTCAATACCGCCAAAGGACTAGAGATATCATTTTTTGGTGAGCTTTCGTGCTCCAGCGGCGAAACGCTGGTCGATGAATTTGAATTAGAGAGAGTTGGGGTTGAGTTTTGTTGCGCCATGAGAGTTTCCTTTCTGTTTGAGTATCACTTTTCGGAGCCGCTTGGCTGTCCGCTCTCTCAACATCGTTCTGCTTTGCAAGGGCGCGCAGCGGCGAAGCTTCCCTTGAAAAACAGGTTGTGGGGAGAGACGGTTAACAGCCTGCGAGCCCGAAAATGAGGCGAGTGAAAGAAATCGGCGCATAAGAAAACAAGCCCTTATTCGAACTTATTCAAAGACAGAGAGAGCAACGAGGAGGGAACGACAAGGCGCTCAGACTCTTAGGGCAGTCAGGCCTAGCCCGCAGGGTGACGCCTAAGGCAACATAAGAGTCGTGATAAAGACACGTTTAAAGTGTTTGTCTTTACAAGGAAATGAGGCTCAGAACAGGTAACAAGACTCTTGTTCATCAGCGTTTGAAGTTAAGTTCGAGGTAGGCTCTATGACATCGCTTAAAGTATATAACGAGCCTTTATATCAGACATGTAGTACATAGGTAATACATGTTTAATTCATTTTGTTGATCAACTCGATGAGATCTTCATCATCGATCTTGTCTCGATATAAAGCCAAGGCTCGGTACAGTTTTGCTGCAGACACATTTCTCTCTGTCTGCTCTTGCAGATTTGCTACCCAATCAGTTATCCGTTCTTTATCAGTCAGTGACATTCTAAGAGTCAGAGGAGGCACCTTATAAGATGTCGTCACTTTCTTTTTGACAGTCGTAATTCCAGTCGACTTACTTGAACCTTCGTTCTTGTGAGTGGAGATAGCTGTTATAGCTCCTCGTTTCTTTAACTTACTCATATGTATTACCTATGTATTACATTAAATTTAGAAGAAATGCAGCGAGTTTACGGTAATCATTATTAACAAGAGAGCCCGATTTATAAAAACGCACAGGAGAAGAAACGGCATTAGCTTGGCCTACATGCTCAGAACGACGGACAGATACTGGTAACAATTTATCTTGCACTACCTCCAATTCCTCATCAATGAACTCATTGATAATAGTGTTTCTTAAGTCGACCTCGTTCCTCAGGATCAGATAATTACCTTCATCCTCCTTAATTTCAGATACAGCTTCGAGTAAAGGGCTAATGCCATCTAATGAAAATGCACCTGAGTCAACAGGGATTAAGATAAGGTCTGAAGCCTGGATTGCGTTAAGAGTCGTTAGGGATAAGTTTGGTGGTGTATCAAGAAGAATGAAATCATAGGTATCACCTAACTTCGCCAATTGCTTCTCTAAAATTCGTTCACGGTTAATTTTTGTCAGTGATGTTTCAATGACACGTGACAACTGAACATCAGCGGGAACGACATAGAGGTTTTCAATAGAGTTTCCATTAAGCTTTGCAGGTTGAATTAAATCGACAATGGACACAACTTTAGGCTTATCAAACAAAGCAGCAATCGTCTCTTCAAAGTTAAAATCACGTTGTCCGGTTAACGTTTTGGAGCAGTTCCCTTGAGGATCAAGGTCAATAACTAACACTTTTCGTTTTCGTGCAAGCTCAGCTCCTAAATTGACAAGAGTCGTGGTTTTTCCAACGCCACCTTTTTGGTTCGCTGCACTGATGATCTTTGTTTTCATAATAGACACCTTGTGTATTACATGCGTAATACACAATAAAAAACAAACAGCACCCTGTCAATGTATTACATATGTATTACACCTTTCATTAGCGCCTAAAGTTATCTACCGTTACTAATCGATAATATCAAGGCTGTAAAAACCCTAAAGAAGATGGCACCAGCCGCGAGAGCCCTATCCGCGTTGAATTAAGTTATTAGGCTTCTCACCAATCAATACCTGTTTTTAACCAAACCTCAAGACTCGAATCAAAGTCGAGTTCTGAAATTGAAAATATTGTGACAACGACGGGTACACTGTTTAAGCATAAATTTGATTCCTCAAGTGCCGTATTTGGATCGAGCATATCGACAAACAAGTCGACCTCCGTGGATCATAAGAACGAACTTAAAGAATCAACGAACGAGTGAGAGCATTTACACGCCACCAGTAATAAGGATAACCCAGGGAATGAACAGCCTTCTCGCGCATGGTTATTTACCGCTGGAGCATCGTTGGGATGATTTTAAAATCAATGTCGACCGCGCGCGAATTTAATCCCAAAAATTGCTCAGTTTTACCTACTGGTGTGATAAGCATCGCTACCATAGCAAGCTTTCGCGTTAGCATCTTATTCCTCCTTGTAACCCTCTAACTTTTAGCACTTCTTTAGCCATGAATTATAATAATATTAGAATTCATTCAAGATGCACTTATATTATTCCAACAGAGATTTTAATCACCATTCCCAAAAATCCATTTCATATCTAAACCGTTCAACCTCCTCATCGGTAAGTTCAGGTAATTGTACTCTTCCTGCTATTGACCGTTTCTACCTATACTGCTTACGTGTTCTTCACATTCTGGAGGACAAACCATAACATGGACGATAAAGTGAAGGTTGATTCATAATAAGATGAACTCTCCCTCGAAAACTCATTACGTATAATCTTCGTCATATCAAGAAGCTATTGCCTTGAGCCTGCTCTCTTGGCCCCGCACCTGCATCAATGAACACACAATTTACTTGTATAAGAGCATCTTGCTTGTTCAACTCTCGGGATTTAACGCTGGTTGCGCAGCGCTGAACCCTTATTTGTTAGGTGAATGAGTACGATGCACCATTGATCTTGCGAACTGGAATACTCGAAAGCACTTTACTTTCAGCCATTCTCATATTTACCGCCAAGATATCTTCGGAGCATTTCTCCGTTGTTACGTAGTGTGTTAAACAACCACATGAGTTGTAGCGGTGGAATTCTACTTCTTTGTCACCCCAACAATAAAATGCGGTTTTCTCACTCAAGTTGATTTGTACTTGTTCTGGAGAAAAGTACGCCCAAGCCGCAGCATAACGACGACAAATAGTACAGTTACACTCACCGACTTCTTTAGGGGGTGAGCCCAATACTAAGTTAACGTTTCCACAGTGACACCTTAATTTCATTCGATAATTCCCTTAATTGAGAAATAATTTCTAAATGTTCTGAATTTGGATAGCTCTTGTATAACAAACGCATTCCCTAGAAATGAGTGTGAGTATGGACTCTAAACTGTTTTGGCGCAGAATGCGTCGGCTCGTTTTTGCAAGAACCGGGGATCACCAAGCTATTCTGGGTTAACTAAAAGTGCAACTAGCCATGCTTCTTAAAGTACCCGTGAAACTGTCCGACACTTCGATATCTCCAACTTATTGGCTCAGCCAGTAACACCATACTTAGAAGTTAAGTTGCACACAGCACTTATAAGAATTTAGCCAACTGTGCCAATACCTTATCGACTGCATTCGCTACCTGAGCCAGCACTTTGACCTTATCCTCTGCGCTCTTTAACTCTTCCTTAGCGTCTTTAGCTTGATTAATAAGCTCCTTAAGACTTCCTTGCCCTTTAGCGAGTATGACTGAATTGTTTTTTAGTATGGCCGCATTGTAGGCAAAAATTTGATCTCCCAGTAGTTCGCATTGTAGTAACAACGACTCATCTTCTGGATCTAACATGACGGAATCAAGGTAGCTTTGAAGTTCGTCATACATACTTTTCAGTTCAGTGTATGCGGTCTTGTGGCTATGGTTCATTAGTTAGAGTCCTCTAGGTTATCGCGAAACTCTTTGATCGCATCGATCTGGGTCTTAGTAGACTTGAGTGCTTTCTTAGCTGCTTCTTTTGTTAAGTCGTCATCTTTTTTTAAAGATATGACTATCGATTGGTTCAACTTTTGAATATCAACTAGAGCGCTTTCGAGTTTTGCAAACTTCGCATCTAACTCATTTATGCGAACTCTGATCTGATAAGCTTTCTTGTAAGCATCGGCTCGATCTTCAAGTGAATGATAGAACGTCACACAGCGTTTGTTGTCATTGTTCTCGCAACGGTTGGGGTTGTTGAGTAGGTACAAGCGAATACGTAGTTCTTTTTCCAAAGAAACCCTTGTCGCTTCCTTCCAAGAGTTCAACTCACCTTCAAGTGATTTAAATGCGCTTTGAACTATGTTCTCCGAATCAATGACTATTTTCTTTAATAGGTCATAACGCATTTTCTCTGTATAAGCACGCGCGATCGCATTGACGCTTGTTGATACTAACTCAACGTCGTTTACATCAATCTCTCCGATTTGGGACATCTGGGATAAAGATACCAACGATGAATTTAGCTTCTCTGAATAATTATCTAGAGTTTCACTTCTATCATCGGTCGCAAGCAGATATATACTCTGGGAAAATGTATTCAAGGTCTTTAGCAAAGCCTCTTGACCAGCATTGTCGATAGTAGAAATATTTAGGTCTGCCCCTGTGATACCATCCCTAGTTGCTTTCATCAATTCTGCGTTAATGCGTGCGTCATCGGCAGATTCATATACAGCAATTAGGGCACCTTGAACCTCTGTAGATTGCTTGGCGTACTCCCCCACCATTTCAATCGACTCATTCGATGCACAACCACTAAGGCCTATCATGACCAACGAAGTCGTTGTTATAAACCGTAACCTTGGAACAACTGAGATTTCAAACCATTTAGTCATGTATTTTCTCTTTTAGTATTAAGGAGTGGGCGCACTAAGCGATACAAATCCCGTACTTGGGTAGGACATCTCTGATCACTTCTATGCGATAGGTTTTGAGCGCATCATGAAAGAGTTTCCAGTCTGAATTTAAAAAGGATGACGAATAGCGATAAACAAGTTGACCATCTTGTATGAAACCTTGCCCCCTTGCCCTATGTTTCCAACTACTCTCTCCATCCTTATCAAACGACAGATCGACTGTAGCAAAGCCAAACTTTCCTTCTCGCAACCACTTAAGCCACTCGGCATGGCGAATTTCACCATCCTCATCATCTATGGTTTTTAGGGCATGTTCTATTATAGAGCGCTGTTGAGAGGTCAAACCTGGTTGATTATCGATATCTATCTCAACATCACCTTGTTTCCAACATTGCAGTGCTTTGCACATCGCATCGGCGGCTTGTAAAAATATAGAGATATTATCTCTTACTATTTTTTCCCCCTCTCCATTTTGATAAGTCCATGAAGCGTAGGGTCTATCAGGAAAAGATAGAGCCGCACCATGTCCAAGAGGAGAAGAAGCAGATACCCCACCACTAACCAAGTCATCTTTAATGCGTTGCAACAAAGAGCTGGCGGAAGATTCAAGCTTGTCTACTTTATTGTAGTCGTGGATCACCCCAGCAAAACCTTGATGGGCAAAAGTATCCGCATAAACATGCATGGCAATCCCCATCAGATGAACGCCGTAAGGCTTGTTCCAATGCATTGCTGCCATTCTCAGCATATCTCTTGCAACAGGGCTGTCTGGCTTGCAAACTAGTCGGTGTATGAACCGTCCATCTGATTTAACGTTTGAAGGAAAGCCCTTATTACCAGGAAGAAAGTGGAATGGTATCCACACCTGATGATTTGCAAGCTCTTGTGTGTTTCGATAGTCGAGCATTTTATGAGCGGATACAATACGATCATACATCGCACCATTCTCAAAATGGATTGGTTTATCATTTGTCGCCTCATCTACATATTGTGCCGCATATGCAACTTTTTCAGCCTCATGATGCTCAACCCCAGCATATCGAGCGATAACGTAAGTGAGTGTATGATGTCCATCTATTTGCATTCTAGCCTCCACTGGCATGACTGTTAACATTGAGCACGCAGCAGGGAATAAAGCAACTACCCCGAACGGCTATACCGTATATATTTCGGGAGGTTCGTGCTTCGTGAACGATCGATTCGTCACCGCATACCAAATATGAAACATTGGTAATATAACAAATAAAGAAATCGAATTGATATGAGGCGCCAATATGTAAACGAGGTGGGTCACAAATAGTTATGAACTTTGATCAAACACTTGATCTAAGTAGGATATCGCTGAAGAAAAAACACACTAGTTTTTTCCCAGAGCCCAACCGTGATATAGGCATACTTAGCAAGTAACTGACTAGAATTTAGCGAACAAGGCCATTAGCTAACATCAACAGGAACAACACGGGAATCCTTCGATAATCACACATTATTGACTGAATCAAAATGGGACATTTACGTGTTGCACTCCGCCACCACGTCCTCGCCTAGAAAAGACCGAGCTCTTCTATCGAGCTCGGTCCATTCAAATAGCTACAACTGATAACAAAAATCACTCACTATGCAACTTCTGGGGTAGGTTGTAATACTGGTTCATTATCTAAGGTATTGCTAACAGTATTACTTGTAATGTCAGAAGTATCATCGGCATACTTCTTAGATGCATCAATAAGTGAGGTGTAGAAATCAAGATAACCACTTTTACCGTCATTCAACATATTCTGATATTTCTTGCGCTTATCTTCTAGGCTTATTATCGAGAGTATTTCAATAACGACAGAGGCGATAACCGTAATAGCCATAAACGCACCCGCTACCTTGCCTGTTATCGACATATTTCGGATCACAGCCATAGCTCCAACTTCACCTTCTATACCCGCACTGACCATAATTCGTGATAATTCAGCTTTACTAAGTGAGAATTTTCTCGCAAAAATCATTGTTGATAGGTTTGAAATTAGCCCAATCCCTAGGCCTACACTTTCAACACCTGGTGATTTAGCAGCAATATCAGCTAGCTGTTTATTGATATTTTTTAGTGCCTCTGCGAGCTCGTCGGGGTTTTTGACGCTATCAAGAATATCGTAGACCTTATCTATCTCATCTGATTCGTAGTAGTGCCTAGCTACTTCTGCATTTTCTCTAAATGAAGCCACATTAAGAGCTTCCCCAGTACTGGTAATATGGCCCATGAACTGATAAAAAATTGATCTTGATAGCTCAGCACTAGAAAGAGGGAACAGCCCCGCTAGATAACTGTTGTTATTTTTCGCAGCTTCCGAGAAACTTCCCAGCATAGGTGGAAGTGTTTTATTTAGCTCAGAATCAATGTTACCAACAGACACTTGAAAGTCCTTTTCATCAGCACTTGCAGCGAGTTTTGTTCCAATGGCTACAGATTCTGCGACCACCCACGCGCCAACACCGATACCAAAACTGAAAATAGATCCGATCATCGCGGCATCTGCTGCTATTTGTGCAGCTTCACTGGCGATTGCCTCATCGATGAACTTGTCTAACTTTTTTTGTAAGCAATTAAATTCTGCATTAATTTGAACAGTTGGATTCGCTTCCTTATAGAGTTTTGGAAACATTCCAAATTCATTGATTATCTCATTGATATTATGATCGTTTTTGTCCTGCATCGAAATTGATTTCAATGCATCTAGATAAGTTATTAATGTCGTACTACCCATATCTTTAAGCCTTCTTAGTTGTTAGTTATTATTGTACAATATGATATTGCATGCATAATACTAGTACACAAAATGGCTAAGTCAAAAAGTAAAGCAAGATAATGAAGGCTCCTGTCCAGAAAGGAGTTTCGTTAGCTAGTTTCTTCTATAAGCGAGTCTAGAGTAATGTGGTTTTTAACGGCTGAGCTCTCAATTGTGTACTCTCAACGTACTCGACATTAATTATCTTTTGACCAACATTTGATTACGAATAAACCTAATTCCTATTAGCCACTGCGCTTAGTCGCAATAGATCAGATGATTAAATTAGCAAGAATAAAGTATTGATTAGTAATTATGTAGATAGCGAAAATCCGCTCATTGAAATCGTAATACGTCCTAACTTGAAACCATAAGATGCCTTTTTAAAACACCTAATTAAAAAGACGAGAGTTGTAGCGTCAGAAACTTACACAACTACAGGAGCAGCTAAAATTTGCTATTAACAGGAGTTGATATTTAAGGTTAGACAGAATTGCTTAGTGATCACACACACGAGTAAATTCATGTTATGAAGGATCTGGACAAAAGCTACTTAGAGACTCAATTCCTCTTTTTGTTTTCGGATAATATCTGGTAATGCAAACTGCTAGAGGTCTTTATCATTGACCCTAAGCTAATTCACTCAATTCAGCGCACCACTACATGCTGGAATATCACATGTTTGACTATTATTATTTGCTTAGTATTTCATGCCAAAGTCACTATTAACACGAGTACATTTGTAGGTTTAGGTAGTAGATATGCCTACTTTACCAGTCAGTATGCAACGGTGCATTACAGCTTATACCCTGCTATTATTTACTCCTTAAAATCAAGGAGATAAACCATTGACCACTATCGCATACATGACTATTGAGAGCATGAATAACGGCTGTCTATCAACAAGTTGTAATACGGCCTCTTCCATGGGGAATGGATTTCAAGATAATCATGAAAACGAGATCACTGTACTAGGGTTCTCACATAATCTTGCTTGGGAAAGTCGCTCGATTCACTCACCAGTACAGATAGTCAAGAAAATTGATAAATCTAGCCCGCTGCTAGCTCAATCTTGTGCCGATGGTGAAGAGATGAAGTGTAAAATATCCTTTTACCGAAATGCTCCAACAGGAGGGTTCCAAGAAAAGTTCTATGAAATAGAGCTACTTGGTGCATTAATTAGAAATGTTCATGTTGAAATGCCAAATATCGTCCATTTAGGTGAATCCGAGATGCAAGAAATTGTTGATATTTCATATCGCGATATTCAGTGGAAACACTTAGCTGCAACAACTAATGGGTACTCTTCTTGGTTAAACGGATTAGATGGCCTTAAAGATAGCCTGTTAGGAAACTAAATGACAATAACTGCAAGAGAAAGAGTCGATGAGCATTATTGGGAATTAGAGCAAAAATCTAACCAATTTATCACTGCCATATTAATGCAACTATCTAAATTTAATTTAGACCGCTCTACACATTCTAAGGCAGTTCAAGAGTTTAGCTTGGCTGTGAGTTCCATATTAAAAGCATACCAAATAGAGAACTTAAGCTATGCACAAGCTGAGGAGCTACTGGTAAAACTGAAATATGGCTTTATTGATGGAGTTAGAAGTATCAACACTGCTTCTAGAAATAGAAAGCATAGATCAGAGCAAAGACCGATAGCCGAGGGTAGCTATCGTCGTAATATGACAATAAACAACCAATCATTTAATGTCCGCTTTAGAGCTCGCTGTGCTACCTCCGAGTGCTTAATGCGGGGAGCCAACTATGACCTTCAAGATGATGCTTTTCAAGAATACATTGAAGCAGCTTCAAAAGATAAGCAATCAGATATCATGAATGTTGTGCACGTAGGGCTAATAGCCGCACCGTATGCAAAACCGTTAGAGGTACTAGCTCATAGCTACAGCTTTCAATCTGCTTACACAGATATGAACTTAAATCCTGGATGGGCTTATGCTGCAGGGAAAGGGGCAGCTTACAGACTTAGTCTTTTGGGTGTTCCGCGCCCAGTCACTTCAAGAGTTGAAAATTTAACATCTTATGTAATAGGTAGTATTTTAAATGAACGTGAACAATGAAAATGTACTAAAGCTATTCAATCTCCTTACCTTCTTCAAGATAATGATAGTCGTGGCTTGTTTGTTTTTTGAACCAAAGGCAGCAGCAGTAGCTTCTAGTCTATGGGGTATGTCGTTTATAGCTTCAGAGGTTCACATGAGGAACTATTTCAAGGGTAAACCAATGAAAATATTTGGTACTCTAACAGAAGAAAACCCAGATAATGTAGATTCAATAAAAACGACTTATTACCTCAATATTGGAGTAGTTTTACTTGCATTTGTCTTCATGTTTTTGACGCTAATTAAAAGTGTACTTTAGAGTTACCAAAAATAATTTGAGCCATACATGCTTGCTTATCAGCTGAAGTATTGAATCACTAGTGCCTGATAGCTCAACTGATTCTTACACTTACTAATAGTTGAGCAGGAAAAATACTAAATGAATAAATACGCGATTAACAATAGAGCATTAAATCTTCTTCAGATTGTGCAATGGTCAGCGATCCTTTTAAATATTATTTATAGCCCAACAGAGGCCGCTATCCTTGCTGCTATTGCAGTTGCAGCCTTCTTACATTCTGAAAATCACTTAAGAAACTATAACAAGGGTAAAAATATGGTTGTTTTTGGCTGTTCAGCCTCGACTGAAAGTGACGATGATAAAATTAAAACTTCATACCAATTACACTTAACAACCATATTTGGCACCTTAGTACTAATAGTTGGAATGCTAGGTTACAATGCCATTTACTCCCGCCTTATCAATTGCTTATGATGGAATATCACACCCTAATTAGTCTGTTTTTCTACGCTATCAAAATGCAGACTTAATTATCTCCAACTTTTTTAAAGTCGAGTAATAGCTAATTTCTTGGGAAAGGTGTGTTGATTCTTTTGTGTAAGAGCTTCTTATATAGTTGGCATTCAATCTTGCCTTACCCCCTTTTTAGCCAAATTAACCTAATGAAAGCTAACCTCTGTCTAAACACGTTTAGGGGCAGAAATGTTTCAGCCAGTTCTGACTGAAACGAAGGTGGACATAAATGAGCTATAGCTTCCCCTAAATTAGCAATTTATAGATAACTAAAGGTATGGAAAGTCGCTTAACGTAGCGTCCAGTATTGATGGTGCAGATCAAGGTGTGAGCTGCGCTTGCCTATACTTTGAGCGAAGCGAAAACGACAAGCGTTGCAGAATCCGTCTTGAGCGCCTTGTATGGTTTACTTAACCACAGCAATAGCTAACACCAGATTAAATTTGACAAAATGTATATTCGCAAGTTCAACTAAGATTTATAATCTACTTTTAATTGCGAGATCTACGAATGATTATTTACCAAATTTATAGCAACGGGCGTGTATATACAAACTCCGTTATAAAAATTACGGATTCAGACTCTAAGACCGTGCTTCTTACATCGTCAAATGATCGCTTCACACTAGAGGCCGAGGGTGAACTAGTGTACTTGATGCCAAGTCATCTCGCACCAGCTAGGGTCGCAAAGTGTACCAATGGCTACGGTGTTATTGACTTAGAAGCGGGGTTTGTTAATGGTACTCACTTTGAAAGAAGTATTACTTTATCCGAGGCTATTGATGAGATTAAACAATCTTATGGTAGTTGTAAAAAAGATTTTGAGTTTAGGTATTTCCCAAATGACGAAGTAAAAGTCATAAAAGCGGAAGATACTCAAGACTAAAATCTGTAAAGATAAACATAAAGGCGGCAAGTATTAAAAAGTAGTCGCCTTATTTGAGGTTATTTAATGAACGTCATGACACAAAGTAAACTAACATTTTAATATCGTGCCAGCGCGAATTGATGTATTCAGCACATCTCAAGATCTTTACCTAACCAACTGAAAATTATAAATATAATCCAGTTTTATTCTAATTTTTAGTTGAAAACCGTGTAAGCACATATTGCTTCCGATTCAAGGCACGTTATCAATCAAAAATTTTCTGTTAGTTCTCTATTATTCAATGACTTAAAAGTAGTTGAACAACATATTCGTGCGTAAGTGTGATTAAAGGTTAGTTTGTTGTGGATTAAAACATTTAGCTACATTGTTGGAACTCTAGCCATGAGGAAAAGTAAGGCAAGTTGCAGGATTTGAAACTGAGTTCAATCCCTCTCTGGCTCACTTTGGGGCACAAACGCGCTAGTAATATCCCAGCATTGTGATCACCAAGCGATTCTGTCGTACCTTAACTACCAAGCGACTTTGTCGTTATTCGCCTTTGAATTAAGGGGGATATATCTTGTCTTTAATCGTTTATGGAGGTTGGTATGGTACAACGCCAACTTCATCTAAAGTGATGACTTTATCGAAATGGTCTAAATATGAATTGTCGTGCGTTACAACAACCATTTTGGTTTGTGGCTCTAATAGACTAAAAATCACCTTCCACAAATCATGGCCAGTTTGACTATCTAAGCCTGTTGTCGGCTCATCGAGTAGTAATAATTCAGGGGAATGGATATAAGCTCTAAGAAAACACAGCCTTCGCTTTTCACCGCCACTGAGGTTCTGACCGTTACCATGTAGTTCCGAATCTAATGACAGCCTAGAAGACAGTCCTATCTTATCTAGCTGACTCGTCAACCAATCACTATCCATTTCTTTCCCAAGGGAAAGGTTGTCGTAAACACTTCCCGAGAAAACAAAGTTGTTTTGTTCTAGATAGTTAGAAGAGAGAGGAGATACGGGCTTTGGGGTTAACAAACCTGCCAGAGTATCGAGTAATATTGTTTTGCCTTGTCCACTTTTACCTATAACGGCAATGGTCTTTACATTTGGCTTTGCCAGTTCTTCTAGGGCCTTACTTAATAACTCACTCACTTCAGAACCTTCACCTTTGTGACTTAAAATTTCCTTTAATGCTGAAAAATCTTCTTGGCTTTGATCAAGCAATCTATAGACATCCAATAACCCTGCGAATGCCCTCGTTAAACTAGCAGAGAGAAGTAGTGCTGTGACAAGCGCTCCAGCATCAGCGTGTTGCACTGGAAACAAGTAAAATATGAACAATGCGATAATGGAAAGTGACATTAAGCTGTGTGTCGCTATAGCGACACCATCAAATACACTCCGGCTGACGGCAAGCGATACAGTTGTTTGTCTATAATGTTCGAAAAATGGAGCAATGCGCTTTTCAAAGAACCCTTCGACACGATTAGACTGGATGGTGCGTATACCCGAAAAGACACCAACAAGTTGATCGAGTATTTCATCTTCTGCCTCATTAACTCGACGGATGTGAGGGCGTCTTAGCCTGATAATTAGAGTCTTAATCAATGCGGCAGTCGCTAGGATAACAATCACTAGAGCAAAGGTTCCCCATCCACTAAAGAGAACAATAGCGCCACAAAAGACCAGCAATTCAATGACTAAAGGTAAGCCTCGCGATACGCTTAGATTGATGAACTGCTCGTAAGATCCTATGCCTCTTTCAAACTTACTGGCTAATGAACCTATCTCTAACCGTTTGAAATGACTAAAGGGTTTACGAATTAGCTGACTAAACAATATCCGTGATTTGGTCTCGACGTTGAGTTGTACTTCTTGCTCAAAAAAATAGGTAAAAATAGGAGATATACTAATAGTCACTACTGTCGACAACAGTAGATACGTTAACAAAGTCTCCATTCCTTCTAGCGAGATAGACTGAGAAGCAACGTTAATTATCTGCCCGATTAAATACGAAGGGAGCGCCAGGTTAGCTTTAAGCAAAAGTAAGATAAAAAAGAGCAAAAAATACTTTAGGTGGGTGACTTTAAGCATTACATATCTCCCAATGGTACGACCAACTTCCCCTTATCTATAATATTGAAGCGCTCCAATCCGGGTATATATGTCGATGTAAGCCATATTTTTTCCTGATTAAATGCCGTATGGACTAGTAAGTCATACCCTTTAGCTTTAACTGAACTCACTAGATTTTCGTAATGCTGCTTAAAATCTCTTGAATCCTGTTGCATGGCAGAGCAATCCATAAGAGGTAGCGTGTCTAACTCAGAAAGATCTGTAATTTTACATAATCTATCGTATTTATTTAGCAATTCGCTTGCCTTAATATCATCATTAAGTTCGACAGCGTCATAGTTCTCTATAATTTGAATGAGCTCTGAGAGCGCTCTTTCTACGGCATGAAATTCTGAATACGAAACACCAGACGAACGAAATGCCATAGGGCTAGCTGCAGAGTGCATCACGCACGCACAAAAATGGGAACCAAAGAGTGTGGTAGACATGATGAAAGAAAGCTCATCAACATTGGGAAGAGATAGCTGATATTTTTCCAGTAGTTCCCATGGGGGGATGACTCGGTAGAATTCACCAGAGTAATCTGAATAACCTATGTATTGTTTGTATAATTCACTCAAACAATGGCGCTCTACCACTTCGTTTGCTCCATGAAGCACGGCTTCTTCATATGAAGACCCAGATGCCCAACCACTATTTGACGTGTATTTATTAAGGAAACAATACGCATCATTTGGCTGAAGAGTTTCAATGTAAAAAGGGTTAATTAAAGTTTCAGGCACAAGATAGTTTTCTAAGGATAAAAGGGAGTGATAACTTGAGAATTTCAATAACTCATTCCCGTATTCAGCCAGTGTCTTTCCAAAGAGACATTGAGAGTGGCATTTTTTTGATTTCAACCATTCCTTCAACGGAACCACTTGAATATGTGAAGAAGTAAAATGATACTGCAACATCATGTGCTCAAAAGCCTCAAAATACGCTCCTGTTACAGCGTAGCTTCCCTTTCCTGACCCACTTGATAAGGGGCTTCCTGTTAAAGAGGAAAGCTCGACAGTTGCCACTAGATTGTCTTCCGTGGAGTAAAGTGAGGAGTGAATGTTATGCTCCTTTAACCAAAGTTTCATCGTCTCGACAGCCTGTTGACCACTGAATTCGCGCTCTATTGGGTATGTACACATATAACACTCCTCAAATTTTAAGCTAAGCCAAGAAGGCTAAGAAATCGCGCTCTTTGCTATTTGTGCTTTCGGAGAAGCCAAATTCAAGACTTACTCCCAGAGGTGGCTCAGTTGGTTCGGTAATTTCAGTACGTTTTTTACCCATAGTTTTTCCTTAACATTACATTAAGAGATGAAGTGGACTGTACCGACTAAGAATTAGTGTGCACAGTCGACCTGAACTTATCTGACCCATTGAAGTTGTTTAAATTATTTATACTTAATTATATTTTAGTGTGAGTGGCTTTAAATGGATTTTCTTGGCAATCTTTGAAGCGTTAGTACGATAAACACGCTCTATGAGCTTGTCATTTTTAGCCTGTATTTTTGAGTCAAAGTGCCCGTGAAAAAGAGAGGCTTGGTCTCAATGTCAAAACAGTGTGGTCAAATTTGCACCCCAACCCCTTCCAATAGGGGCGTTTTTAATCGATAACCCAGCCTCTTAGCAAAAACAAAAACTAAGTAGAAATAGGGCAAGAAGTGTCCCCTGCTATTTCAAATTCTTTACCACAGCCCACGCTAATGAGAAATCTGGGATTGGCAAGCCAAAAGCTGTACCTAATCGCGCACAGATCCATTCTTTAACCAAACCGTTCGATGTGGCTTTGCGTCTTTTGACAATATGCTTATTGTTCTCATTGTAGTGGTTGTAGTGGCATAGTTAATTTGGCCACCTAGTTAGAGGTGATATCATCACCTCATAAGTTAACAGGTGACATTATGACAAAACGTACAAGACGACTTTTTAGCGCTGAATTTAAGCTAGAGGCAGCACAGCTAGTCCTCGATCAAAACCACTCAGTTACTGAAGCTGCCCAATAACGCCTGAACTAATTGAAATACGCGAGCTTAAAAAGAAGCTAGCTCGTCTTGAGGAACATAACAAAATATTAAAAAAGGCAACCGCTCTCTTGATGTCGGACTCGTTGAACAATTCTCGATAATTGAGAAACTCAGGCAGAGCTATAGCATAAAAACATTGTGTGAAGTGTTCAGCATTCATCGAAGCAGCTATCAATATTGGCGAAAAAGACCTTGCTGTTATCAATGCTGAAAAGGTTAAGCTTGGTAAGCGAAAGCCACGTTGCAAGCAACGGCTCTGCTGGTGCTCGAACCATCGCGAGCATTGTGACAAACCAGGGCAAAAACGTGTTTGAAATATTATTTTAAAAAGCTTGTGCGCTATCTTAAAAGTACCTCGAAGACTGAGATTAACTCCATTAACTTGAACCGTTTCTTCAGTACTTTTATTTTTGAGCAGCTATTCGGTTAAGAACCGAAAACAATAAGTAGAATAAACCCGTGATTAAAGTCACAATTAACACTTATTTTCTACAGTTCCCCTAGAGGGAAAAATAAAGATTCAAACCATTATAAAACAATAGTTTAAAGAGAAGCAAAGAACCCCTCTTAAACGCTTGTATGGGAAATCACCCCAATAAATCGCACGATTTAATTAAATTGCACATTTAGTGTGATGCTCTATAATAATACCGTACTTGCAGACTTGGAGCTTAAACATGTACACATTAACAGCAAATGATGCCAAACGTAATTTTGGTGAACTGCTTCTAAACGCTCAACGCGAGCCAGTTAAAATTAGTAAAAACAACAAAGATGCTGTTGTTGTTATGTCGATTAGAGACTATGAAGAACTTGAAGCTATGAAAGCCGATTATATAAAACATTGCTTTGAGACTGCAAAAGCAGACTTAGCACAAGGTAATGCAGTTGACGGTGAAAACTTCTTAAGCGCGTTGTAAGTAAAGTATGCACAAGAGTAAATATAAACTAAGTAAATTAGCACAGGCTCATTTACACAAAATCAAAAATTATACTGTTACAAACTTTTCCCAGGCGCAGTGGAACTCATATAAAGACACTCTTCTTACTGGGTTTCAGATGCTCGCTGAAAACCCGGCAGTAGGTAGAAGCTGCAACGATATATATCAAAACGGTTTTTACTTCCCGATCGGCAAGCACACGGCTTACTTTACCAAAGAAGATGACTTTATTTTGGTCGTTGCAGTCCTTGGACAATCGCAATTACCGCAAAACCATCTGCGATAATGACCACACCCTAGCATGTTCAGTTAGGGTGCTATTCTGATTGGTAAACTAACGCCGCATTAACACGAACAACACCCAAGCAATAAAACGATAAATTTCAACAACTTAACAGCGAACCCCACTAAAAATCAAAGTCTCATGTAGCAAATGTGTAGCTTTCTAGTTCTACATATTTGAAACTTAGCAGAAACTGCTCCTAACACATATCTGTCGGGTGGACGACACTTGTTACCAAGTGCCGTCTCCCTAAGAACCCAGCGTGCAACTTTCACTGCACTAGGCTCAAGCCTCCATTAAGGCATCATTGATACCCAGCAACTTATAACGCAGTCGGGACAGGCTCTTTCCAAGAGTTACGAGCTAACCTTTTAGATTTTCTCTTCACCAAATACTCTTGGTATTGAGGGTCAAAAGGGGTCGCAGCACTCCGGATTTTCACGTGTCGCTCGATGGGCACTTTCGCTATTTTGAACAGATTGAAGTGACAGTCCATGTTCATGATTTTCTGCCAACCGTGAAATTGCCACTGGCCTTTACGATTGAGGAAGTACTTATGAACAACCCAGTCTTTGGACTTGGTTGGATGACGTCTAACTGCCCAGTGCCATAGCGCTTGGAATAGTTTGTGGCCGACATACCCGAATACTTGTTTAGCAACACAGTGGCGATAGTAATTCGCCCATCCTCTGAGTTTCGGATTTATCAACTTGATAAGATCGTTAACAGGGATGGTTGCGTGCTTTTTAATGAGCTTTCGTAGATTTCTCAAGAATAACAACGTGTTGGATTTACTCGGTTTAATGAGCAATTTCCCTTTGTACTTCCTGTGATTGAAACCCAGAAAGTCAAAGCCATCATCAATATGAGTGACCTTCGTTTTCTCTTCGGAGAGGGTTAACCCTCTTTCTGCCAGAAAGTCAGCAATCAACGGTTTGATATCGTTCACTAGCACTTCCTTTGAAGAGCAGGTGACCACGAAATCATCCGCATAACCGATAAAGTTGGCCCTAGCACCCATTTTCAGGGCTGTAGATTTTATTTGTTGCTCTATTCCCGCGAGAGTCATTAGCATCAAGGTTGGAGATATTATTCCGCCTTGAGGTGTACCTTCTTCGGTATCGTAGAACAGCCCCTTATCTACATAGCCAGATTTTAACCATTGCTCTAACATTCGTTTATCTACAGTGATATTGTCCATCAGCCATTCATGCCCTATTTTGTCGAAGCAAGCCTTAATATCTCCCTCAAGAACCCATTTCGCTGATTGCTTTAGAGCCAAACATTTGAAGCACTGACTGACAGCGTCAGCCGTGCTGCGATTTGGTCTAAAACCATAGCTATTAAGGTCGGCAAACGTTTCGGACACAGGCTCTAATGCAAGAAGGTGGAGGGCTTGTTGCGCTCTATCAATCATGCATGGAATGCCCAATGGCCTGAGCTTGCCGTTCTTTTTGGGAATGTAGATACGTTTGAGTGGTTTTGCAGAGTAAGCCTTGCGGCTCAGTTGATTGATTGCTTTCATACGGCGTGTATCTGTGTTCCAGGTGACACCGTCTATTCCAGGCGTTTTACTGCCTTTATTCTGAGAGACTCGCTTAACCGCAAGAAGCTTGGCTGAGCGAGAATGAGTCAAGAGCCACTGTAAGGACTTCACCTTACCGTATTTCTTTTCTCTAGTTGCTTTTGCGATACGCATTTGAAGCTTCAATACGTGTGCTTCAATGGATTTCCAGTCGATGGACTGCCATTGAGCGCCGTCAGAAGATGCACTAATCTCTTTCGAGATCATCATTTGCTTTTCTCCTTGAATAAAGTTCTTCAAATTCTCTCGCAATGGGAGACCAGTCGGAAGTGGGCTCACTTTCGTGATCAGACATAGGTCTGTATCTGCATCATTACAATGTAGCTTTCGCTTTTTCCGACCTCCTATACCTGCATCACTATCGGCCACAAAGGCTTTCCCAAAGGGAGTGATACAGGCTTACCCTGTTCCGTATGTTACGTAAAATGTCAGCTTAGATGCCCACTATAGTGCGGAGAGTACGGCGACCACGAAAAAGTACTGTCCAACCTCTTTCCAACTCTCATTGCCTTTTGGCCACAGCGTATTAACCACTTCCGCTGCTTCATCGTATAACGCACCTTGAATGGATTCACATACGTTCATCATACTGACTACCTAGCACTTACCCGAATTGTGGTTTTCAGGAGGAACGCCCTCTCACGATTCTTTTCCCACTCAGCCAAACGGCCAAGTTTCGTTACATTGTCCGAGCCGCTGCTTTATTCAGGCTCGTAGGTTCATCTGGTGATACAGACGGTTCACTCATAAAGCGGTGAACAACGCTTCATACGACTTCAGGTCGCACGGACATAAACGATTTAGCCATCTTGCTCTAAACCGTTTATATCAGATTAGAAAAAATATCTTGAAACCTTAAACGTTGTTAGCATTCTGATTTTAAAGTGTATTGTTGAATTTTTTGAAGACCTTTACTCATCAGAACTATCACGACAGAGCCAATCAAGACAGGAGTAACTAAGAATGACCAGCCATGACCTGCCAACATAATTAGAATTGGATTCGCTCCTGCCGGTGGATGCGTTGTTTTAGAGGCTAACATACATGTAATACCTAACCCTGTCGCAATAGCCAAACTCACGGGTGTTATAACTACGTACTGAGAAAATACTATACCAATTACGGCTGTGACCAAATGACCAAAAACTACATTTTTGGGTTGAGCAAGTGGGCTCTGTGGTAAACCAAAAACTAGTACTGCTGTTGCCCCAAATGGGGCCATTACCAAAGCTGCACTTTCTACATTGGCTTCCACGACCAAGAGAAGACCAAGAGTAATTGAAGCCCCAACTCCTGCCACTAAAGCAGACACATAATGATTCATATAAACCTCACAATTAAAAGTAGAACGGTCTGTCTACTTTTAATTGTAGACAGATCGGTCTACCCTTGTCAATATACGCAAAACCAACTTTAAGGTGTCTTTATGAGCAAGAAACGAGACTTACTATTAAGCACGGCATTAGAACTGTTTTACCGACATGGCATTAATTCCATTGGAATTAATGAAGTAATCAAGGTTTCTGGTGTTGCAAAGAAGACACTGTACAGCCATTTCAGCAGCAAGGAAGATTTGGTACTTAGGGCTTTAGAGAAAAGGCATCTAACCTTTATGCAATGGTTGGGCGCTAAACTTGAAAACACAACCAATAATAGTGAATTGATTGACACTCTATTTCACTCTTTAAAGGAGTGGTTTGAAAGCCATGAGCCTGAACTAGGCGATTTTAACGGATGTTTCTTTATAAATACTTCTGCGGAATTCCACGATGCTAAAAGTGAAATATCTCGTTATTGTAGCTTCCACAAAGCGCAAGTGCGCCAATTAATACAAAACAAGTTAAGTGAAGATTCGGACGACTTGCTCAATGCGATATGTTTACTCAAAGAAGGGGCAATCACAACAGCTTATATGACAGGCGCAAGTTCTGAAGTAATAGAGAACAGTGTGAAGATTTTACACCGCCTTGAATGATAACGCTAAGCTAACTGGTAGACAAACACGACCACTTAGCTAAAAAATGACCACCGTAAATACCAAAGCCTAACTAAACTAAAATTGCCCAGCGTTTGTATGTCCGGTTGAGCGCCTTGTTATGGCGCTGCATCTACTGAGGTTAAACACAGATGTAAAACATATCTCTACCTCATGTAACTACGAATAATATCTGTATTGCCCCGATAGCGCGAAGAATGCATAGCTACACTCCATATAAGGTTTACAAAAAAACCACCATATACACCTATGAACGCAAGTGGCAATGATAGGTAAAGTACAGGTATTATTAGAGTACATAGTTTTATATCACTGATTTCTTTTATAAACTTAATAGTATTTAGAATCAGCCAGATTAAGCTACCCAATATTATTGTATAGAATACCACCGGCTCAGCTTTCAATAGAATGGCGGCGACGATCAAAGCAAAACATAGGTTGAAAGGAATATAAAAACCTGAATATGTATTTTTTGTGAGTAGTATTCTCCGTCTTGGACTCACAACATTGATATACTTGATAAGCCCGTACCTAATTCGCATACATGCGCTTGCGATAAGACATGCAACTATAAAATACCCAAGATACATAAATAGAATTATAGCCATTTTTCATTCCTTGAAGCCTAACTAAAAATACAACTAGCAATCAGCTGATTGATGTATGGCTTGAGATTAACAAAGTAATAATTTTGTTTGCCTTACGTTACCAAGCCCACGGCGCTATAACGCTTCTTAGACGGAATAATTCCGTACTTTTATTCCGTCTATGTTGCTGCCATTCACTATGAAACTCAATAGGTATCAAACTGTTATATGAGTTGACAAAGAATTCCTGGGCAGAATTATGGAAAACTTCCGTATAAGTGCCCAAAGTACGGATTAGATTAATTTGCTCTATTACAGTACTGGTTGGTTGGTCAATATATTGGGGGCTGAGAAGGTTTGGGGCAGAAGTGTTTTAGGCAAATTGTGCAACAAGCTGTTGCACAAATGGAGTCGGTGGGTGCTGTTGCAGAATCAGCAACAACTGAACTTTTTCATCGTTCAGGCAAGTATTGCACATTTGGCAACAGTTCAACTGCGAGGAATACTTATGAGCTGGAAAGCAACTGAGAAGGGTTTCTTCCTAATTGCCAGCACTGAATGGGGAAAATCCGAGTCAGCGGAGACACCCTGACTCGTTTAGGGACAAAGACGTGTCAGTGATTCCTCTAATTTAGCTACCATTAAGCAGTCAAGCACTGCTTATCGCTGTACCCAAGTAAGGAAATGGAAGAATTCTTTCAAAATACAAACTGTCGACCATCCAGTGACTCACTCCTTTGCCTTTGTATGCTTGACGTTAGTCGTTTTAAATATCGTACCCTCCGTCGGGTTTACATGACCACCACGTTTTATTATTAAACGGTTTGCGCTGAATATTCGTACCACAATGTACCTCACCAAGCATTTCGTGATATGAATACCAATCCTCAATGAATACGACTTCCCGTTCTGGAACTGCATCTTTAAATGCTTTTTCAAAAACACATTCTCCCTCAACAATAGGCCCATGTGGCTTTGGAACGATGCTTACATTATTAATAACAAGGTGATTAACCATGTCGGGAAAGTATGCTGCTGTTCTTTTCGTTCCTCTGGGGTGGAAAAGAACAGGTATTTGAACGATATGCTCATCACTAACCCCTAATTCACGCTTAATGATAGAGATGTTGGTGTCCATGACATTCTGATAATCATCATTGTGCAGCCAAAAAACCTCATCATTTAATAGTTCATCAACCGTTATTTCAGCAGATTGCGGACTTCCTGGCTGACCACGTTTCATTCCTTCAAACATGACAGTATTGCCGTTACCATTTAATGACAATCTTTCTAGAATAGCCTTTGTTCTCCCTGGAGAGGCGACAAGTACCAAAAATCCAATGTCATTTACGGCGGGCACAAAGCAAACAATTTCGTCCACATGACCAACCGTCAACCAGTCAGTATAAACCTCAAAAGGGGATTGAACTTTCTGTGAATATAAGAACTTCCTCAGTTGCGGCATCATTTGCCTATTGGCTTCAGAATAATCCCCATATTTCTTACCGCCAAATATAATTCTTCCGAAAGGATAATCCCTCCCGTTAACCGAGACTGGTGGACTAACTTCAAGGTTACCAAATGAATCTAATGAGTTCGGTGTACTTCCACCAACTTGAAAATGGCCAAAGTCTTCGCCGAGTAGTTCTTTCTCAGGAAATCCGTCTAATCCTCTATCTCTTGGGCTATCCATAACCACTGGTAAGATGTGACTCGACCCTTGAGCATATCCAAACTCTATTTCATCTTGGATCCATCTATCCCCAAGGTGATCTTGTGGTTCTATGATTGTTAAAGGAACATTTATATTGTCTAAAGCCTCTGTGAGACCTTCAATGAACTTTTCATTTGTATTATCCCCATTAACAATCCTGCACGTAAATACACGCTCAGGTGGACGTGTGTTCGGAGTCATAATCCATGGGGCTACCCGGTAAACAACGGAGTCATTAGAAACAACGTTTTGACCTTTGACTAACAATAGTTCTAAAGTGATTAAGCCCTCAAAACTAGCACTTGGGTATTCGTGTGCTTCAAGATACAAGTCTTGCCCCTTCGTAGAAAGCGGAGGAGAGGAGAGCAACGTTTCACTTTCCCCAGACGGATCTACTCCTAATATTCTTTCATAGATTCCACTGTCTGACTTTGTATAGACCGTAAATCTTGATGCCGCCCCTTCAGCTGTTGATAAAGTCAAGAAGACACCTGGTGGAAACTCGTCTAGCAACGTATCTTCCACCACTAATTTAGACCATTCTGAATGATAACGACCTGATGGATCATGCTCGTTTGTTTCTAGGTCATTATTTACGAGTACGACAGCCCCTCTTTGATTGCTCCCCCAAACCCAACCATCGTTACCCGTATCACTTAGGTCAATATCACCATCACGATCACTGTCATTTTTTATAGATACACGACATACATCCACATTGATTTCAATTCTATCGATTTCACTACCATCTTCAGCTACATGAATGAGCGTGGCTTTATTTTTACCCGCGACTAGGGCTTGGATGCTAACCGTCCCTTCATACGCTAAAGGGGCGTGTACTGGGGTATTTAAGGCAAACTCTTTCCATGCATCATTTTCAACATGAAATACTTTAAGTCCATGAATGTTGACAAGTACTAAAGCCCCCACCTGGACATTATAGTTAACCCTCACACTATCAACTCTTGAAAGAAAATGATTAGATTCCATTGTTATATCCTCACTGTTTTTTGAATATTGCAATGCCCCTTTTTACGTGATCGGCTCACGCCTTATACTCAAGTCATAAGTGTTATTGAGCTGTCACTTTAAGCAGGAAAGGGTCAAAGAAAGATAGCCGTCGCCGCATTTTTATCATCGTCATGATTTCCTTTGGAGTCGGATCCAAGGTGCTGAAGGTCTGCATGCACTGAAAACCTCACTCCCCTCCACTTGTACAAGAGCGCGCCATCGAATGACACTCATTAATCGTAAATTATCAGCCGCCTTGCTCAGAGTATTGGCGGCTCCACGGCGAGCTAACGCTGCCCATCATCATTACGTTCTCAATGGAATGGGCACAAACCACTGGTTCAAAACCGGCCCCATCAGAGTGAGCCATTTCCACTTTGTGAAGTGCCGAACTACCTAGCGGTCTAAAACGTAGTAATGTAATGATGTGTTTTTAACCGAGTCAGTGCGTTCAAAATATGACTAAGCAAGGAAAGCGAACAATGTTTCGAAGACTAACAGTCGGCTGCCTACTAACGGTCCCTTTGATCACGTATGCTACGCCCCCTATTGATTATTACACTGAGGCTAGAGGTAAGTCCGGGGAGGAGTTAAAGGTCGCCCTGCATTCCATTCTCGACGGTCATTTAGCCTTGAGGTACACAGAGTCCGGTAATGACAACTGGCAAGATGGGCAAAACATCGATGTGTGGGAAGCACTTACCTATACCGACGCTGCGTGTGAGCACGATGGATTTGATTGCGACGAAGTCGTTCTTCTGTACACCGGGAACATCGTGTCAGTAGATACTGCGAATAGAGGCTCCGGAGGTCATGATACATGGGAAAGAGAGCACGTCTGGCCCAAGTCACGAAGCTTCAAGAAGCCCTCCCAAGACGGCTATACAGACCTGCACCACCTAAGACCCGCAGATAGGAATATCAACAATGCTCACTCTAATCTAGGGTATAACGTCGGTGGGGAAAGTCTGTTTGATAAGAAATCAGATGGTACAAAGGTAAGGACTGAAGCGAAAAAGGACAAAGCACAATCGTCATTCGAGCCGCCTGATCGAGCTAAAGGACAAGTCGCAAGAATGCTGTTTTATATGGCGGTGAGATACGAAGAAACAGACAATACGCCAGATGAAAAAATGGGAGATTTACAACTTATCCATGGAAACCAGATCACCAAAGAAGGAAAGATTGGCGATCTCTGTACATTACTGGAATGGCACCACACATTTGGTCCGACAGACTTTGAACGCAGACGAAACGATCGCGTCGCCATCATTCAAGGGAATCGAAATCCTTTTATCGATGAACCTGGCTGGGCGCAACTGATATGGGGACATCAATGCTAGCCGCTAGTTTCGCGAACTGACCTTTTAAAAAGTCACGATGCACAATTTGTGAAACTTACGCCATGTTCAATTCGCTTGAATAAGCTTACAGAGTTCGTTACCGAATGCTCAACTACGCTCCATGAACGGGCTATCAATCAGAAATGCCGGGATTATTTATAGCCTGCGGCTGAATAGGCGGATTGGATTTTCTGAATGTATCTTTGTCGTGCCCACTTGCTGCGTTCTGAAAAACCAGCGTTGTAAGCTCCGACGCTGTTCCAGTTATAACCATGGCTTGCAAAGTTTGACGCTAAAATCCATGCCCCCAATGACACATTGAAACAAGGATCGTAAACGCTCACTTCATTGACGTCGAACTCAGCAAGTTTTGTAAACCAGGACGAATTAATCTGCATGATCCCGTAGTCGCGACTGAGCACTCGACCTGATTTGTCGATGTTTTCATTATATGCCCTTGGGTTAAAATGACTTTCCACCTGTGCAATGGCTCTGAGTAAATCAGGAGACACATTGTAATGTGCGCCAGCCTCATCAAAACAGAACGCTGAGGCCGCACCGGGAAGAAAGAGCAACAGTAAGCCCGAACTTTTCATGATCACAATACTCCGCGTTAAATTCGATGGTTTATTGTCACGCTTATGGCGGCGTCACAGTATTCGTCACGTCTCACTCAACATAGACAGCGACCCGGTAAATCACGGTTAACGCCCAAACAAACCTGAGCCATGGGCTCAGGCGATGAAGCGGTCAAACCGTTATATCCACCCTCTTTCAGCAAAGGACACGACGCTGTCGTGAGAGATCACGAAATGGTCAAGGACTCGCACATCGATTAACGCCAGTGCATCCGTGAGGCGACGAGTGATCTTGCGATCGCTTTGACTCGGCTCTGCCACACCGGAAGGGTGGTTGTGAAAAAAGATCACCGCAGCTGAGTTTCTCTGCAAACTGGCTTTCACCACTTCACGAGGATACACACTCGCTGCGTCAATCGTCCCGGTAAACAGCTCTTCAGTAAAGCGCACTCGATGTTGGCTATCGAGGAATAAGGCACCAAACACTTCGTGCTCGCGCGCGACCAGTGAGGCTTGGCAGTAGGCTTTGGCTAAATCCGGAGAAGTCAGCGCTGGCAGCGTATTGAGGAACAGCTTAGTTCTGAGGATGTCTGCGGCGAGTTCAAGCGCCTTTTTTTCTTCGTCAGTGAACAGGGTGTGGTTTTGGCATGTCAGAGTCAGTGCAATCATCAGGTGATCCTTTTTATCTGTGTCGTTTTCGTCTGACTGCCCGGCGAGCTGACACGGTTTTGATTTGCAAGGGCGCGAAGCGTGCATTTCACCCTTGAAAGTCCAGTTCTGTCAGAGCACGGTTCAAAGGAAGGTACGAAGAGCCAACAGACAAAAGAACCTGATTGATAACCACACTTTCTGCTGCCCACACCCAGTCTCCTTGTACAGACAAAGCGCCCTATTCAGCCGGAGGACACGGTGAACGGTGAGCAGGGCTCGGCTTCTTACCACGGACTCTATCAAGCGCAAGCCCAGCTCGTAGCGACAAGCGGCGCCATGAATATAACCTTAGACGATCCCTAACCCGGTTATACCAAGCGACCTATGAAGCCGTTTATCACCTCCGATTTAAATTGCGTTGACACTCTGCGATGACCAAACTGATCAGATAGAGACCCATTTCAGCTCGACCCGAGCTCTGTGTTTCCTGCGCGACCGAGTCAATAATAAAAGCCATCACCTCAAGTAACTCACTTTCCTGTAGATCGGACATACCTACCTCCAACGAATGATTGAGTAGACCAGTGAACACCATTCTCTTGCTCTGACTGAGGGCGCCATCACATTGTAGTGGCTAATAACTATTAATCATGGTGCCTCAAGGGGATGACCATTTAGGCCGTACGTTCATTTGATCTTCAATCGCCCTACTCCAACCAAGTACCGGAGGAGCAGATATCTGATGTACAGCATAATTAACACGACCGTCAGTTCGATTCTGGCGAGTAAAAATCGGTAGTGACGCTACTCGTTCCAAGAGATACGCATAACGACTTACCGTCTGCCGGCAGAGGTGTGCGGTGTGCGCCACAAGAGAAATGGTCACCGTTCGATTGGCGCGCAGTAAACGCTGGCAAGCGCGAACAATACGGCGAGAGGTATGAATCCGCCGAAGCTGATGAGTTCGACGCGCGGCCATCCGTTGTTTTTCTAATAGGCACAGCCTCTTATCCAAATTCATCACACCGCGCTGACAGTCTGTTCGAGCAAAATATTTATCCCAGGTCCATCGAGAAACACTCTTCACCAACGCCTTCACTTCACTGCAGGGCAAAGGAGACCGACCCATCCTATCCGCGCTATTTTTATATCGCGCGACCCCCTCCACTCGAGATTTAAACTGTGTATAGCTCCCCTTTTCTCGGGCTTTTGCGACAATGCTGTACGCGTACTGGCGTGTCTCTTCAAACAGCGTACAATTTCGAGAGTCAGCGAACACCTCTTCTTGGCGTTGCCAAGGGCAATCTGTCTCAAGTTCAAGGGAATCCGCTAACTCACCAAGTTCGTAGACGCTGCGATGAAGTTCGGTTGTCTGCCACCGAGGGTGAAATGGCGTTTTAGCGACGGGACCGGAATAGCTCAAGTCAGCCTCAAGCCTCAATGCCAGAGCCCGATAAATGGCCTTGAAATACGCAATGGGTTTCGCTCGCGCTTGATCACTCGTGCAAACCGGTACAATGGCATAAAAAAGATGGGCTTTGTTACTAGAGCGATCACGAACAATCAGGTTCGGGGGTGGCAATCCTTCATCTTGCCAGATGTAGGGGTTAGGGAGGGAATGATGCTCATGGTCAATGTCAAAGACCATCCACGCCAACATGTCTTGCCGGTTGACCTGCATATACGGCCATCTAATGGCGTAGCAACGCGGTCTTACGAGCATAGCGGTTTTATTATCGCTGCATCTAGCGAAATAAGGCGCTTCTTCCATTAAGCGAGTCAACGAAGGCACTGATAAAGGCGCCGCGAGTTCTGACTGAGATACCATGCGTTTCCCTCTTTGCCTAGCTACGGACCGATGTTCGTGCATAGGTTATCCCTCCACTCAGTAAGCGTGCTTTTCTGCAAACCATTCGTCTTGTCAATGAGAGGCTAAAAACTAGAGCCAACGTTGCTTGATTCGCCACATGCGCCTCTGCAATCGACACAGTCGAACGTGAATTCGCCCTCGAACGAGCACGTGCGTCGAACACCTTAATTCACGCATCAAAATCAAGAGTTCACGTCGTAAAGGAGAGAGTTGATGTTGGCAAAGAGCCCATCGGATCCGCTTGATATGCCGCAGTCCCCTTTGCATCTCTCCCTCTGTTAATGAGTGAGCCGGTCTATCCTGGCAAGGCTGATGATAGGGGCCAGTCATAACGCCTCCGAACTGGCGTATGGATCCGGTTCATCGATGGCGATCGCATCAGTTACCATACCCAGAGTAACGGGTTGATTGCATTGAATAAGACTATTAATGAGTAACACATGACCGCTGATGCTGGCCTGCGCGGTCTGAACAACCTTGTGCTTCTCGCTCCGTGTAAGCCTCGGCTTTGCGGCATACTCTAACGCCATTCGAGACAGCTCCCCAGAGTACATCGAGCTGTCTAAGGCTCTCTTAACAAAAGAGTCCTCACTGACGTCCAAAGGAATGCGAGCGGTCACGACTCCGAGCCCAAGAAGCAGACAATTCAGGATTGTGTGATTTCCCGTGACTTTGGAGATGGTGATGAGCTCTGTACAACTGAGCACATGAGGCTGCGCAGGATTAAGCTTATTGCGAAGCATAACAGGGCTCATCCCAATACTCTGAGCCAACAAGGTCATGTTCTCTGAATTCGCAAATGCACAACACGCTTCGTTAAATGCCTTTTGTTTAGAGCCACGGAATTCGCACATTGAGTCAATGTCGTTCATAACCAATACTCAATGGAAGACAAACGAGACGAAAACGAAGCCCCAACCAAGAACATTGAGCCACAATGGGCAATGCTCTTTCGTCGGAAATAAGCAAGATAAACGCATGACGGCCTACCCCAACTTTTCCATGGTTTCACGAGTCGCCATTTCAACTAAGGCGATCATGTTGATGAGGGGAGTTTCTTTGCCTTTTGCTTTAGTTTTAATCGGTAAGCGACCATCGGCTACCCAATCTATGATGGTGCGCTTTGGCATTCCAGAGAACTGAGAGTATCGGTCGTACGTCATGAAAGGCGTATTTAGGACTACTTGATATGAGAGCATAGTGATATCCTGTTGGGTACATGAATGTTTAACAAAGGACTATCGAGTTATCGCTCGCAGTCCATCTGAACTGGATTATTGATCGTATATGCGAACAAATCAAGCCAAATTGACCTCTTTTGATTACCAAGGTGGGAAGCTCGTCACAGATCGGCTTCATAAAATCCTTGGAACAAAGACAATTAGAGAACTCGGGGACAGACTCGACGTTTCTGCTTCTACAATAGCCACTTGGCATAAGCGTGGTTTATGCCCGTTTGAAATAGTTCTTAGAGCTCACATGTACACTGGAGCCTTATTGAAGTGGTTAACACTCGGTGAAGGAGAGCCTTTTCCGAACGGAGAATCCCAAAAACATCAATCAAAACGTATAGAGACAAAACTCCTGTTCGATATTGACTCTTTTATTATTAAGAATGGCAAACTAGAAAACCTTCAGACACTAACGTTTGATAAGTCTTATTTGGACGAGATTGAAGTTAGTAATCCAATGGCTATTCGAGAGATTGACTGTACGTACCTTGTTGATAAAGAAAACCAACAAGCGGTTAGTGGAACGTACCTAGTTGATATGGACGGCCTACTCTCTTTAAACCAAATCCAACGTTTGCCAGGCAAAAAACTAGCAATCAGCTTTAACGGTTCAACTCTAACCGTCGAAGAAGATGAAGTAAGGGTTGTAGGTAGAGTCGCGTTCGTGATGGAAAGGCGTTAACGGTTGCACTCATCTGTTTAAGAGCACTCGGAACTAATTTGATTAATAGCGTCACCGATACTTAACAGCCTATTCTCACCCGGACCTCGGGGGAATGGCACGAACACTTTCGCAAAGAATTAAAAAAGGCGCTTGAGCGCCTTTTTTATATCTAGTATTTTCCGTTCAGATGAAATTGGTGGCGTAATACATCCTAATACAACCTTTCATTTTGCCCCAATGTTGTCCCAAAGCCGTATCAGAAAAATTACGTTTGTCGCAAGAGCACATATCTACACTTTCCACAGAGTACTATTATGAATGTACACACCACTCAGATATGTTGTACGCTATTTATAGTCACACATCCTAAACGCTTTTGCTTGCTGCGTTTGGATAGGCCAAGTTCGGGGGAAACTTGGCCGCCCTTCCGATCAATGAACTTCATACCCGTGGATTAAACATGATGGAAGTTCCGCTTATCCATCGACTCTCAATTCAAACTTTGCACAAAAACTCTCCCCAGAAAAACAAACTCTGAATTTAATTTCGTCAATCAAAGGTAATACAAACGATTCAGAAGGTGGGAATGAACCTTAACCATTATTTATGAATTATTTACTACCCCCTTTACATCGATACCTGCACAATGAACTTCGCACAGAGCCACTAGCCTCAACTGGCTTTGTTAAAGGGTATTGACTCAGTCTTTTGCTGGCTCTGTGCACTACTGACACACACGAACAAGAAGCCAATAATATTCAGTCATACACTATTGATATGCGTTTTATCGATCACTCACCTCTTCCCTATTATCACGGCTCTTCTGGCTTGGGGGGATCTTTCTGATGGAAGCGAGTGAACGGATGTAAGTGGGTGAAATGGGAGATAAGTTATCAATAATATATTTGAAACGGTTCAACCTCATATAGTTTAGTTGGGTACAACATTCAATGAGAAATGAGAGCCTGCCATGCATGTACCACAAGGAACCGCAAACAAAGTTATCACTTTTATTCTATGTCTGTCGTTCTTAGCAGGCCCCAGTGCTATTGCAGCTAATCGTTTAGCAGACATACAAACCTTAATTAAAGGGAATGGCGTTGAGGTTGCATCCATAGACCCTCATAAAACACAGGGTGTAGCAGAATCGAATGTGATCCGAGATGTACTTGAAGGATTGGTGATCCAAGATCGATTTGGAAACATTAAACCAGGTGTAGCCAGTCACTGGTCCACCGAAGACAATAAGACATACACGTTTTATCTTAGACCTGACGCTAAGTGGTCGAACGGAACGCCGATAACCGCCGCTGACTTTGTTTTCAGTTTTCAACGTTTAGTGGCTCCCCAAACTGCCTCACCCTACGCTTGGTTTCTTGAACTTGCGACCGTACGAAACGCGAAAGCGATTATCGCAGGGGAAAAAGCCCCCAATCAACTTGGCGTTACCGCTCTTGATGAACGAACATTACGAATAGAGTTAGACGAAGCAACCCCACATTTCGTAATGATGACCAGTCATTCCAGTCTCGTCGCAGTCCCTAAAGCGACCGTTTTGAAATACAAAAATAAATGGATCAGACCAGAAAACTTCGTCGGAAACGGGGCATATACCGTGCTCAGATGGATCATTAACGAACGCATAGACCTCATACGAAACCCTCACTATTGGGATAACGACAATACCACTATTAATCGTGTCTCCATTTTACCGATAGATGATGCCGTTTCAGAAATGAACCGTTTTTTAGCTGGCGAGATAGACATCACATCGACGGTACCTTTAGAGCACTTTCAGAGACTGACAGAACAGCACCCAGAATCAGTCTCTGTTCAGGGGCTTCTGTGCACAAATTACATGCGCTTTAATGCGGTGAGCGCGCCCTTTAATGATGTGCGTATTCGTCGGGCTATTTCTTATGCCATTGACCGTGATGTACTTACTCAAAAAATATTAAAGCAAGGGCAGCGTTCATCTTACACCCTCACGCCAAATAACATAGCAGGCTTCAAGCCAATTCCGCCTGAATACTCAACCTTATCTCAAGAAGAACGCATTGAGTTGGCAAAGCAGTATTTGAAATCAGCAGGGTATGATATCCACAACCCTTTATCTTTTCGGTTATTGTTCCCTACTTCTAACAATCGAAAAAAACTGGCGGTAGCCATACAGTCTATGCTGAAAAAAGCGTTGGGTGTGAATGTGATCCTTGAAAATCAGGAGTGGAAAACTTATCTCAACAACACAAACCTGGGTGAGTTTGAGGGCAGTTTGATTGCGTGGTGTGGCGATTACAATGAAGCATCTACGTTTACTTCATTGATGGAGAGCAACAACACAGCCGGCGGGATCCATTTTAAAAATCAAGACTATGACACAATCGCTCAAATGGCGAGGCAGTCTGTCGAACCTGAGAGGAGAGCGCGATATTATCAAGAAATGGAAAGTTTACTGGCGGATGAAATGCCGATCGCCCCTCTTTATCAGTCAGTGCAAGTACAACTCGTGAGCCCCCGCGTTGGCGGTTATTCTTCCGATAACCCTGAGAATAATGTCTACTCAAAAGATTTGTACATTATTTTACCCCCACCGCTCAAGTAATTATCATTGGCTAAGCCAATATAAGGAATAGTCAAGCCCTACCATTAGTGAGGCTTAATGTTCTATCTCCGGCTTTTGGTCAACGTATGGACAAAGTACTCGTTGACCATAAGCAGGATAAAAATAGGCAGTTTGGACTTTGACTCAGCTTTTGCCCCCTGATGAGCAGTTCAAGAACTTTGTTGCGTAATTCAGTGGAACTAAACCCAGAACCTACGATCTGCTTAACCACTGTCACTCCCACTCGTATCCTTATGCCTAAACCTCGTTACAAAACAACCAACTGGAAACACTATCACCAATCACTCATTAACCGTGGATCTCTGACCTTCTGGATTAATGGAGAGGCTGTAATTGGCTGCGCGCAAAGCCGCTCAAGATGTGAAAACGTCCTTGCCGCCCAATAGAAAACTAAGGGCATTCAAAGTAAATCTCTTGTGGCAACCAGCTTACAAATTCCGTTAACTCATTGCTAGGAAAGGGTGGCTATCGCAGCTTGTCGAGAGCGGTAAAGCCCTCAATCAATCAGATCTCGCGTTCTCAAGTAAGGCTTCTCAAATAAAAGCTCAACTCATTCATACGAGTACGTTTTTTGAGAAAACGTTTTGATGTGTTCCGGCGTTCGCTTTTGAAGCTCTACAATCAATAGACCTTATTGATTGTCCATTGAGAGGTGATAGTGAGAGCGACTGCGTTCCACCATGTTTGTCAGGTGTGTATCACGTTGACGCTTGAAGTTGCAAGCAGACGTTTTTGAAAGGGAACATTGATGCGTATAAATAAAAAAAGACTGGGAATATAAGCACATTAAAAAAGTGGTTATTGCCTAATCAGACTATACTTAAAGTTAACCTTGAGATGACATATGGTAGTTGTCATGAAAACTTTAATGATTGTATTACTCACCTGTTTTTGCTTACCAGCACTCGCAGGTAAGATATTGCTCATCGAAAGCTATCACTCTGAATTTCCTTGGGACAAAGAATATATCCAGGGAATAGAAAGTCAAATCGATGCGAGTCATCAGTTTGATACCTTTCAAATGAACACCAAGCGTATCCCACAGGAGCAGTTCGAGCCCATGGCGGAAAAGGCTTGGAGCTATTACCAACAAGTGAAACCAGATATTGTTATTCTTGGTGATGATAATGCTCTCAAATATATGCTTCCTAAATTATATGACGAGCCCATTAGTATTATTTTCTTAGGGATTAACTCCAACCCAAGATGGATCCTTTCAAAATATAAAGGCCAAGCCCAAATTACCGGGATATTGGAGCGACCTTTATTGCTTAAAAACATCAAGGATATCGCTGATTTGATGTCGTTGAAACAAGGAAAAGTCCTGGTACTGTTTGATTCAGGAACGACTTCTGAAATAGCTAACTCATTCATTAGTAGGAAATTTAACGCCGCCAAAACCCACCTAAACATTAACATTGACTCTCATAATATAGGAACGATTAACGAATGGAAGAGCACAGTCTCTGACGCAAAAAACCAGGGATACGACGCGATAATGATTGGCTTATATCACACGCTGATCGACGATAACAATAACAACGTTGACGCAAATAGTGTTCTGTCATGGACAAATCAACATTCGCCCCTTCCTCTGTTTGGATTTTGGGACTTTTCTGTTGGTAAGGGGAAAACCATTGGTGGTGTGGTTTTATTTGGCGAAAGCCAAGGTGCTGCTGCTGGAGTGGTTGCCCGGCAGATACTTAAAGGCAAACCCGTCTCTTCAATTCCTATTGCAACAGGCAAGAAAGGGAAAGCAATTTATAGTGAGCATGAAGCGGCTCGTTGGAACTTAACACCGCCGGCACATTGGGCAGGTACGGATTAGGTTACATAAAATACTCCTGTTAGGCCTGCTTATGGTGTATATAAATGAAAGTGGATGGCAACAGCAAACAGCGCGTCTTAAGGATATAACGGCATTGTACAGTAAGGCCTACTAGATAGTTTAATCGATGCACGACAGGTTACATATCGTCGAATAACAGCTCTACCGTTGTTATCGTGAACTAATCAGGTGACTTATGAGTAAAAGTAAGCAATTCGAAGACAGCATTAATCATCCGCTTTATAGTCGGATTGGTCGTCGTATCATTCTTATTATTCTTATTTTGAGTGGTTTTATTACTCTGTTAACAACTTTGACGCAACTCTATTGGGATTACAATAGAGAGTTCAATGGTGTTGATCAGCGTCACCATGAAGTTCAAGTGGTTCATGCGCCTTTGCTCGCCTCGTCACTATGGGGGTTTGAACTCATTGCTTTGCAGCAAAGACTAGATGGATTGGTTAATCTACCTAAAATCGATTACTTGCTTATCACATCAGAAGAATACTCATTTTCTGCAGGGGAGCAAATGAGTGACGATGCCATTTCGTCTACTTTCCCGCTTGTATATGCAGAAAGTGATGTGGATAAACCTGAGGTGATCGGCGTTATTTACATAGAGTCGGATGCCCAACGTATTTACCACTCTCTAATTAAAGAGTTTTTGCTAACCTTAGGTCTCAATGCCCTAAAGACCACATTCGTATGCTTTCTCATTTTAAAGGTCTTCCATGAAAGCATCAATCGTCGTATTTTCATCATCGCCAAATATCTCAAAAATTACTCTCCAAGACACCCACCAGAAGAACCACTTGTACTTTTTTATACACCTTGGATCATGGAAAAGAATGACGAACTCAATTGGCTTGCCGATGAAACAATGAGAATAACGAATAACGTAACGAAGCTATATACCAACGTAAAATTAGAGCAAGAGCGCCTCAGTGACTTCACTCAGGTTTCCTCGGACTGGTTATGGGAAACGGATATGCAAGGGAAGCTCACTTACGGCTCTGAATCCATGTTAGAGGCACTTGATCTGGACATGTTGAATAAACCGGATATTTTTGATATCCCGGAGTTCAAAGATTTGAATAAACTTCATAAAGCAATCCGGTCTTCAAATGATTTCTCGATGTGTTCTGAAACCATCATTATTCACGGCGTGACTTATCATATGCTTTTTCAAGCATTAGCAAGATTTTCGGATGACAAATTCATCGGTTACCGGGGGACTTGCATTAATATCACCGAGCTAAAATCCGCACAACTGAAATTAGAAGCCCTCAATGAAAATTTGGAGCATGCGGTTGCGGCGAGAACATTAGATCTCAAAGAGAGTATGGAGCAACTAAAACAGGCTCAGGAACAGCTCATCGAGTCTGAAAAATTAGCCGCACTTGGTGGTTTGGTAGCTGGAGTAGCTCATGAAGTGAATACCCCACTGGGTATTGCTGTCACCGCGGCCTCTTTAATCCAAGATCTAACCATCGAGATCAGTAACGAGGTTTCGAGTGAATCCTTTCCCAATGCCCACTTTTATGAACTGATGGAACAAATTGGCGAGACTAACGTCATGCTGACAAACAACCTTGGACGTGCAGCGGCTCTTATTAAAGACTTTAAACAAACCGCCGTCGATCAAATTTCAGAAGTCCAAATAGAGTTTGAAGTCCAACAAGTCCTAGAAGCGCTAATGACGAGCCTAAAACCTGAGACTAAACGAGTATCAGTCACACCTACAATTGATGGCGATCCAATGGTAACGATGAATAGTTTACCGGGCGTTCTAACACAAATTATCTCCAACCTTGTGATGAACAGTATTAATCATGCATTCGACGATCAAGAGAAGCCAACGATTTCGATTAATTACTATCAACGTGATAATGATATTGTTCTCATCTACAAAGATAATGGTTCCGGTGTTGAAGCGTCCCTACACCACAAAATTTTTGAGCCCTTTTTTACGAGTAAACGCGGTAAGGGTGGTAGCGGTCTAGGGCTCAATTTGGTGTTTAATCTCATAAAGCAGAAATTATGTGGTCAGCTGAAGTTTGAATCCGAACTTGGTCAAGGAGTAACATTTACACTTACCTTGCCAAGGACATTATCGACACTTTAGCCATTTAGATCCAACCGGGTGACGACCACTTAACTGTGTTCTATTATGAATGAGCTCTCGTGCATGCAACATATAGCTTGTTTTTGGTCGTCGGTTTAAGCTCGTTTAACTTGTCATTCTTAAAGCTGGAAGTCGACTACTTCACTCTTGTAAATGGAAAGCTGGTAGGAAATGAAACGTTAGCATTCGATAAAAGCTATCTAGATAAGCTTGGCGTAAAGAATGTAATAGGCATCGAACACGATGGAACTACATTTATTGTCGATAAAGAAGTTCGCCAGGCAGTAAGTGGCTCGTACCTAGTTGATATGGACGGCCTACTCTCTTTAAACCAAATCCAACGTTTACCAGGCAAGGAATTAGCGATCAGCTTTAACGGCTCGACTCTAACAGTCGAAGAACATGAAGTTAGGGTTGTGGGTAGAGTGGCGTTGGTTATGGAGAAGAAGTGATGAGTAGCATGGCAAGGCCATGCTATATTTTTATCTCAGTTAGGGTACTTTGAGCTAGAGAAAAAATTTCCATTCTTTTGCTAGCCTCTTCAAATGAGATCAGCCCACCTCTCATTTCTTCCGATGTAAGTACCATTAACTCACTAAGTCGAACGTTTATATCCTGCTTAGTTTGCTGTAGTTGCCTAAGGTAGCGATAATAAACTCTATTAGGTCGATTAAGAAGCATCTTCTTAATCATATATTGGGCGGGGTTCTTTAAAGGTACAAGTACACCTTTATTTACTGTCATATATTCATGAATATCTTCAACAAAACGATCAATATAACCAGCATTGTTAGAATACGTTGATCCATCAATGGTGTTACGACATCCATGCCAATCACTTGATTTAAGTACGTTACATTTTTGGCAAGATAGATGAAGGTTATAAGGATGAATGGCTGTGATTGTAAACTTTGTAGCAAAAACTTTCTTTGGCCTAAAATGGTCTAGAGATAATGGATCTCCACCATTTTCCATACGAGTGATGTCACAATAAACACAACGATGTTTGCAATCGTTCTCTATATTATTGTAATTCTCGGCATAAGAAGCGTAAAAACCACCTCGCTGGCTATAATAATGCTCTTCACTTTTGCGTACTAATCCAGGAAAAAACATACTACTTTTTCTCTCCCATCGAAGCTAATAGCTCTTCTAACTCACCTAATATCTTGTCATTCTCATCTAAAGCCTCTAAATCTTTTTCACCGACTAACGATTCAGTTTTTAGAAGGGGTTTAATCCTAAACAACTCCAAAGACTCAAGTTCAGTCATTTCAACCTCACTTAATCCTTCACTCATTGACTTAGTTAACAGTCGATCATATTTTTCTTTTTTCTCTGAGACTAAAGCATCGGTATTAGCTATATGACGGGATAAAAGTTTCTTGACGTGTTCTTTATAAGAATCCTGTTCTATTTGCCCTTTATCCAATACATATTCCACACTTCCACAAATAGGCTCCAAACTAGAAGGCTGACTAGTCAAAATATAAATTGGCATTATTTCATAAATATTCCTTAGTTCTTCAGATAATTCAGACCCTTTATATTCTGTTTTAGCTGAAACACTAAGCTTCTCATCAATAATTATTGACTTTACATCTTGGATATCAGCGATCACTGATATCATGTCGGCTAACTTTTTATTTGGAGAAATGCTAACGACATTAAATTTATCATCGTATAAATCGTCTATTACCTCAGAAAATACATCTCTTGAAGCTTCTTCATCATCTATATATATAACATTCAATTTTATATCACTCATTATCTTTTCGGAATCCTAATTGTGAACTTAGCACCACCTAGAGATGAGCAGTTACTAGCTTGTATTTGCCCTCCCATATGATCTTCAACATGAGTCTTAACTATGGCAAGCCCCATACCTGTACCTATCGAATTGCCACTTTTATCTCTTTTTCCACTGACCATCGGGAGGAAAATATTCTCCTCACTATTACTCTCTAAACCTACACCATTATCTGCGAACGTAAGAACATATTCATCGACACTATCCTCAAGCCTTGCTTCAATAACACGAGTTGACGTTTGTGTTTCTAACGCCCATATAGCATTGGTAAACATGTTAATTATAATACTCTCCCAATCGATCTCAAAAGAAAACACTCTAAATTCACTATCTATACTAAGTTCATTTATAATTTTGAATTCAACATCCATCTTATCAAGAGTATCTTTCAGCATCGTCGATATATAATTCAACACTGTTAATACATTAACTTTCGTTCTTTTTCTTTTGTCTGGTTTTATATTATCTAGTGCAAACTTAGAAAAATTATCTACATACATAGCACCTTCTAACGCATGTTTTGATAACCGTCGACATCGTTCTATATTATCATCCGGTTCCGGTATTCTGTTTAATCTCTTAATTACACTAGATATACCGCTCATAGCTAAAGAGGAATGCTGCCTTACCTCATGCCCAAAACTAATTGTAAGTATCCCGATTGAAGCAAGGTTAGATAGAGTATCTTTTTGATACTCCATATCCGAAATCTGTTCACTATAAGTAGCAATCAAATCATTTACTTTATCTTGGATCACTTCTTGCCTTTTAGCCAAATTCGCGATTTTAGCGAGCTCAGCTTCTAGAAGTTTTTCTGGTGATAGTTTAGGCTTACTCCCTTTTTTTCCTTTATTTTTTTTACTTCTTTTACTTTCTTTAATATTGCTAATATTATTGAGAACTTGATTATATTCTTCACTATATTTTTTACTTTCCTTCTCAACCCAAGCGGCTAACTCTTCAGATAAGTTTACGTCTGTATTTTGCTTAGCATCCTTATGTGCCAGGGTTTCAAAAGATTCAATAGTTTTAATTAAAAAAACTCTTAGCTGGTCGAATGCCTCATTCTCAACAATCCCTTCTCTATTAGCTTGATCATTCAGGATAGCGTTTTCATTTCTTGAAATGATAACTGAACCGACAATTTGATTTGGACCAATTTTCCACCCACCTTGGCTTATACCACCAGGACTACTGGCCTTGCGAAAACCTAAACCTAGCCAGTCGCCTTTACCTGTAGGTTCTCCATAAGGTCTTACCCTAAAAAAGTCTCTATACAAGCGCACTCCCTGGTTCAATCTCATGAACTCACGGAAATTTTTTGCTTTAAGGTTAACTCTCTTTAAATCTTCGGTACCTTGCGACATATAGTAGAACTCGAAAGAAACAGGGCCAAAATTAGCTTTTTTGCCAGCTCCTTTTATCCAATTATGCCATGGGATTGGTTCTAACTTTATTGTCTCATTAGATATTTTATTATGATATTCAACTCCAACATTTCCGTCTGTATCAACCATCCCTTTAACGTGCCAACGTGCTGCGTCCAAAATATGTTCAGAGGAAATCTCTATGTTTTGATTTTTACCATCTCGTTCAATATTAAGTTTTATCTTGAAATCATTCATAGATTTGAATGGAGAAACGAGAAGCCTTAACTCATTAACAAGTACTTCAACAAACGAATCTGACCAATTGTCTGTCAAGTCGTGTAATACAAGCCTAGTGCCTTGAGTTTTTTCATCAAGATTAGATTTCCCATATTTATCAGATACTTTACCAACCACCTCATAAATATCATGCTCAATATCAGACAGACCGACATCTACACCTTCGTATTTTTTCCAATCTACTTCCAGAAGAAGTGGAGCCTTCATATCAGCTGTCTTAGTGAATAATTGTAACTTCTTACATAATCTATCAACGCCCAACCGACCTAAGCCCTTCGCACCTGCTCTGAGCCGCTTTTTTACTGGCGAATAAGCATTATAGACTTTGTTACTTGTTCCTATTTTCAACCAGTTATTTGTCAATGTAGCATAATCCATACCCAAGCCATTATCCTCAATGACCAGAGTATTGACACCTTTGCTATCTAGTAAGAATTTTATTGATATTTCTTCAGCATCCGCGTCATAAGAATTTTTAATCAGCTCAGAAATCGCTACCGTAGAACTAGAAATACTCTCTCGACCTAACTGCATCGTCACTCGAGCAGACAACTCAAAAGGTTTTGACTCTAATTTTTTAATCTTCATCATTATGTTCCCTCAATGGGGATATCCTTAATTACCGTAACAGTTAGATGACGTAATCTAATTCGTTCATTCAAAAATTCATTAGTTTGATTAGATTTCAATACTTTAAGTATTTTTTTGCAATCTCTAAGTGTCGAGCTTTTGGGCTTAATCACAATCATATGATTTTCTATCGCCACCGCTTCTTTCAAATTTATGATGGTCGCTGAAGCGCGATACCTATCTGAAGGGCTAGATGTTCGCTTAATAACGACAAAGGGTGGCTCTAACACTGTACCAGAAAATCTTCGAAATTCAGTAGGTTCCGTTACAGTCTGCCAATTAGGAGAGTTTTTGGGATGAAAGTATGGGTATGACTCTCCTTCTTCTGGATCACGGTAAGCAACCAAAGGTCCAATACAAACATCGTAACGTTCAGACAGCGCTGTGTATTCACCAAGGTCTTCATGCCAAGCAATTTCTTCTTGGTTATCTTCTTCCAAATTGCCGTGAAGGATAAATACGTCCACATCAGTTTTGGAATTAAATCTTCCCCATACATTACATTGCGCATTAACTTGACTAGACGTGAATGTTCTAAAGCCTTCATATCGGCTACCAGAGCGAAGTACATCAGGTAAAATTGCACTAATGTTGCAGTCTAAAGGTAAAAGTCTTAAGTACTTATCAAAAATAACGCCTGCTGCATTTACCTTTCCAACCTTCCAATAATTTTCTCGTGGAGAAGGCCAACTTGTAAATGGAGGGTTCATTATGCTGTGAGTAACAGTTGCCAACTCGTCGGAATCTACCATCAAAGCGTCACCGCACTTAATATGCGTCAGCATTGCCAAAGCCGCATCAATACTGCAGTCTTTTTTTACTCCTCTATAGAGAGCCTCAATTACAATTCTTAATCTAGTTGCTTCGACAAAGGATTCATGAATATCGTAGCCCCAAAGAACTCCACCCCACTTTTCAAGTGTTTTTGATAACGTAGATTCAACCCCTAACCTTCTAGAGCATTCAATAAGTAAGTTACCAGCTCCACAAGTAGGATCTAACACTACTGAATCAAATGTTATTGGTGCTTGGAATAAATTCACTGCAGTTGCAGCTAATTCTGCTCCCGTAAAAAAGCTACCTGCTTCACGCATTTCTTCTATAGTTAAGCACTCTCTAAGTACAACATCTATTGAATCAAGGTTTACCATTTCACCTAAAACACTGGTGTCTAGATGGTCTTCTTCTGACTCTAAAAATTCACGTAAGGAAGAGTTATGTTTATTGAGCTGATTCATCACTAGCAACTGCAGAGGGTAATTTAGCTAATATATCACACAATGAGTCTACCTTCACCATTAAGTAAGACCTAACCACTTGATATAAAAGGGATTAAAAATACAGCGATATGGCTTTTTCTGCAGAAAAAACATCGACTTAGGATGCTTAAAAAGAAACTTATCTATTATTTACGTTGGGCTTTACGAAAGAAAAATCTATAGCTAAAGCTTACTAGACCTAATAATCAGATTTCTAAAGCACACCAAAAAAATTATCACGGTCGGTACGAGTACAAAGATATTCTGCTCATTGTAGAAGGCGTACCACAGCGAAGCACAAACATAAGCACTTGGAACGATCAGTCTGTGAAATGTCGTAAACCTATCTGCGAGATACAAGCCGACTACTGCATTCAATCCCATCCAAACAAATGACTGCCAAGCACCAATAGATGACTTGATAGGTGCAGGAAGGTATATAAGCGCAAACCCTTTCATTGGTGACAGTAAATCAGCCGCCAAATGAATACTCACACCTACACATAACCCAGCTACAACGGGTTTCGTTAGGTTTGATTTAACCAGCAGTAGTAGCAACGGAATGAGTAAGCTATGTGTAATGATCGAGCGATGATGCAAAACACTCATCCACTTCAAATCCAAGTCTGGTAAGTACAGCCCGAAATAGATGAAAATCAGAAATATAGCTATGGCTATTAAGTTATTGATTGGAACGCTCCAGTTGTGAAAACTAGTGAGTAAACTTCTTAATGCAGGTGAACTATAAACCAAAATGTATAGTCATTGCGTCAAAACAACCCAAACACGTTATTCTTCCCATCATTCTCTTTCCCTTTTAACTGATGATGCTTTGGCTGTCCGCCAAACAATAGAATATAGAGCCGGTTGTCTCGGTACGTTCCTACCACGTAGTGATTTTGCTGTATTACATACTCAACTACTTCTGCTTCTAGATCAGTACACAGGTATTTAATATCGATCAGCTTTACTTTCTGTAGGCCAATGACGTTCTCTGCCTCAATGAAGCCACCAAACGGTGCTGAAAATTGATTTCCACGTTTTAGAAGAGCGATAACTTTTCCATCGTTCTTGGTGTTCATCCCTATCGGGCCATCGCTATTGATTTTGTAAATGCCGTAGCCAACACTCACTTGAATTGATTGAAACATAGTAGAACCTAATTAATCTTCTATCGAAGCCGTAATGAACCAGCCTCTTTCTTCAGGGTGCGAGGCATGTGCCATTCCCCCAATTTAAAACATTGCTCTACGTTTTAGCTCGAATTATACTGTTTATATATACAGTTATTTTAGGCTTTATTATGTCTGTCCGCAATTTAAAAGATGGTTCAACGAAACCCTGGATTTGTGAATGCTACCCAAACGGGCGCAACGGTAAGCGTGTTCGTAAGAAGTTCACAACGAAAGGGGAAGCAAAAGCGTTTGAGCTACACACAATGCGAGAGATTGAAGAAAAGCCCTGGATGGGTGACAAGCCAGATCATCGTAGGCTTTCTCATGTTATTGAGCTTTGGTACTCCCATTACGGGCAAACACTCGCTAACGGTGATGTGATATTTCAAAAGTTCAAACTGATGGTTGAGGCTATGGGTAACCCTATTGCTTCTGTTTTTACGGCTAAAATTTATTCTGAGTTTCGCAGTAAGCGCATGGCTGGACATATTAGTTTTGTTGATGACCGATGGCAGAAAGGTGCGCCAAGCATCTCTACTCTGAATTCTGAACTGGCTCGGTTCAAAGCAGTCTTCAGTAAGCTTAAAGAACTGGGTGAATGGAAGCTTCCCCACCCTTTGGAAGAACTAAAGCCCTTTAAGCAATCTGAAAGAGAGATGGCGTTCCTATGCAAAGAGAAGATCCCATTGCTGTTGGAGCTTGTTGGATGCCACGAACGAGATGACATGCTTAGAATAGTGAAGATTTGTTTGGAAACAGGTGCAAGGTGGAACGAAGCGGCGCAATTACGCGGTAGCCAGCTGTCGAAACATAAGATCACTTATACGAACACCAAGACCAAGAAGAATCGCTCTGTGCCTATTTCTGAAGCTTTGTATGAGGAAATCTATAAACCAACATCCGGTAAGTTGTTTGAAGAGTGCTACACCCCTTTCTGCTACATCTTGAAGAATAAATTAGGTTTAACATTACCAACTGGGCAAGCCTCGCATGTTCTTCGCCATACGTTCGCTAGCCATTTCATGATGAACGGCGGCAATATTTTGGTGCTAAGAGATATTCTTGGCCACGCTGATATTAAAATGACGATGAGATACGCCCATTTTGCTCCCGATCATCTTACCGATGCCATCGCGCTCAACCCTATTGCAAATCTTTAGTCTGCCGCCACAAAAAACTTTTTTGAATGGCTGTCGCCACTTTGTCGCCACCTGCCAATTTTCAGACAAAAAAAGAGCCGCTAAAAGCGGCCCTTAATATTCAAAATAGAAAAACTATTTCCGTTTACTCTTTACCGAAAACGTTGTTCTCTTGCTCTTGTACACGGATGAACGTGGTACGCTTCGTTAGCTCTTTAAGCTTTGCTGCGCCTACGTATGTACAAGTTGAACGTACGCCACCAAGGATGTCATTGATAGTGTCGTTTACGTCACCACGGAATGGTAACAGTACGGTTTTACCTTCAGCTGCGCGGTAGTTCGCAACACCGCCAGAGTGCTTAGACATAGCTGACTGAGAAGACATGCCGTAGAACTTCATGAACTTCTTACCGTCTTGCTCGATAACTTCGCCGCCAGACTGTTCGTGGCCTGCTAGCATACCGCCAAGCATAACGAAATCTGCGCCGCCGCCGAATGCTTTAGCAACATCACCAGCACAAGCACAACCGCCGTCACCAATGATCATGCCGCCAAGGCCGTGTGCTGCGTCTGCACATTCGATGATTGCTGAAAGTTGTGGGTAACCAACACCTGTTTTAACGCGTGTCGTACATACAGAACCTGGGCCGATGCCCACTTTCACGATATCTGCACCCGCTAGGATTAGCTCTTCACACATGTCGCCAGTAACAACGTTACCTGCAGAGATAGTTTTAGTCGGGAACTCAGCACGTACACGCTCTACGTATTCTACTAGGTGCTCAGAGTAACCGTTTGCTATATCAATACAGATAAATTCTAGGTCTTCGCTTAATGCCAAGATCTCTTTTGTTTTTTCAAACTCACGGTCAGACGTACCAGTAGATACGAATACCTTGTTTAGAGTCTCTTTGTCTGCGCCTTTTACAAAGTCAGCCCACTGCTCAACAGTGTAGTGTTTGTGCATTGCAGTCATAACACCGTGCTTAGCAAGCTCGGTTGCCATTTCAAAACTACCAACTGAATCCATGTTAGCTGCAATAACAGGTGTACCTGACCATTGACGACCACTGTGCTTGAATGTAAAATCGCGGGTTAAATTTACTTGAGAACGACTTTTCAGTGTTGAACGCTTCGGGCGAAACAGTACATCTTTAAAGCCTAACTTAAGTTCTTGTTCGATACGCATTGTGTAAATTCCTTGATTTAGTAATACATGTTCCAGTGGGCATCATGCTCATTGATTTGTTACAACCATCATTAAGCATAGTGCGTTGATAAGTCGTTGGCAGACGATTTACCTTTCTTCGGACACAAAAAAACCGGAGCGTTGGCAGACGCTCCGGTTTTCAGCATTATAGGTCGTGATTTTTTTCCTGCAAGTCTGATAAATTAATTTTTTTTATGTTACCTTACGTAGGAAAGCACCTAGAGAAAGCAATCGTTTTCCACCCACTCTAAAATCACGGTAATTTTCCTTTAAAATCAGTTCATTACAAAACTTTCGACTCCATCGCTCAGTTTAATGCCAAGCCCCTTCATTTAAGCTCTTTCTTACCAAGCCACCATTTCAAAGCAATTGCGTGATCTAAATCTCTTTTCGTTGTTCGAAATTCCATCATTTCTAATTCAAAAATTCAGAAATATCTTCTGTTTCTCATTAAATATTTTCTGTTTTCATTTTTTGAATGTTCGGATCGGTTATTGCTTAACCAGTGTAAAGGTCAAAAATTCGACACCAGGGAATTATCATCATGGAGAGAACAATAAAAGCAGCCTATCTTACTGTCGTCATCGGGTTAATATTACAAGCTTCTACCTTCTCTCCACCTGCTCTAGCAAACCAAAACTCGCATAGGTTATTCGCAGAAACGGGCTACTCAAGTATCTCTGGTGAACTAGGCAGTAAGAACGCGTGGTTAACGAATGTAGGGTATAGCTATTATTTATCCCCTTTTATCGGGCTAGATGTTGGCTACACCAATATCGTTTCCGACACGCCACAGTATTCTAATGAGTATTTGGATACGATTGGTCTCTCATACCAAGGTTACTTTGGTGGTGTTCAGATCCAACACCCAGTGAAAGAGCTAGGAACGCTCTACGCGAAAGGAGGGATAAGTTATACAACGCTCGAAGAGACAAATCTGACGATCAACCCTAATACCGTCGTAGAGTCGTCAAGCATTCAGCCCTACTACGGCGTCGGTGTTAAATTCAACTCTATTTTTCGGCCAGATCTGGATGTTAATGTCGAATTCATCCATCACGATTTGGAAGGCGATTATTCAAATTCATCCTTTCTTGTTGGCGCGAGCTTTAAGCTCTAACGCCATCAATTAGGTATTCACACTGCTAGTTATTCGATTTATTTGCTTCCAATGAAACGAGCGCCTCGGAAGTGGCATCTTGAATAGATAAGAACATCGATTTAATTTCACCTGTTGGCGTACGCATTGGATTTAGTGTGACGTTTTGGTACATAAATTCCGCTTGCTGAGTGATTGGCCTAACATTGCGGCAATGGAATAAGTAGGGTCTTTGTTGCCATGTAATGAAGCTGCGGCAACCTAAGTCATAAACGGGTTTAGTTTTTAAACGAAACCAATCTTGTGGGATCTCAGGAAACAGTTCAAACAATGATTTCCCAATGGCATCGTGACCTTGCTTACCACTATGGTGAGTCATGAAGCCATTCCACACTTGAACGTTATAGTCTCTATCAATCACGATTAAACCCATATCGACATTCTGGACCATATCAACCATCCAGTGGAACTGCTCAAATTCGGCAGGAAGATTTAACATTAAAAGTCCTCCATTAAGTAGGCAAGTTTGTTATCAATCAGTGGTAAAGACTCATCAACAAACATAAATAGAAGATCGCATCGAATCGATGTCCCATCAATGTTGTAACTCACTTCAAAAGTCATGGTTTTCGTAAAGTTGCCACTGGTAGAGTTAATAACGGAATCAATCGATATATGCTGGCCAAGAAGAACCGGTGAACTTTGGAAAAAGCGTACTTCTGATTGCTCCCCTAGCCCATTTAGAAATGAACCAACAAGAATATTAGAGACATCCATTAACAGTTCTAGCTCTTCTAACTCTTCGCTATCGGCAGGTACCTTCATCAACTTTTTAAGATCAGTGACACTCGAATCACTTAATAGTACAAGTGCTTCACCCGCAATGCCTTCACCACTGAACCCTTGGCAAACACCCGATACCTGATCGTTGTCAGCAAGATCTCTTAGTGCCATGTGAAGCTCACTAAGCTCTAGAATATTCACATTGGGTAATGGCAGGTGAACAAACACGTCAAAATGCCGTGCTAACGCATCTGCTGCTCGCCCTATAGACACGTTCGCTACTTCCATATAGATATCTCTACGACGAAGTATTGGTAGGTCAAGAGGCGCTGGTGTCACAATTTGCGGTTGAGCCGCAGGGACAACGAGAGTTCTTAAAACATCATTAAGTAATTTTTTATCGATGGGCTTTTGAATAAAACTTTTCGCACCCAATGCATCAACGCGCTCTTTTGCTTTGGGCTGAATATCACCGGAAACAACAACAACTGGAATATCAATTCCACGATTTTTTATCTCTTCAAGCGTTCCAAAACCATCCAATTCAGGCATGGTGAGATCCAAGAACATCAGTTTAAATTCTTGTTGTTCTAACTTCTCTAAAGCATCCAATCCGTGGACAGCAAAGGTAATTTCAGCATTAAGTGATGCAGGGAGAGAACGTGCCATCTGTTTTCGAGCCAAAGCAGAATCATCACAGATGAGAACGGAGTAAGACATGCGTTCACCTACTATAAAATAACTATTATTTAATTAGAGTGTAACAGATAGTTACCGTATCACGACTTGAATAACGACTTTTCTCCCTTATTAATTGATTCTTCTATAAATAAAACTCACAACGGCACAGATAACGTTCAATTATTATTCAAGGATCATGATTTTCTTGAGAGAGAAAGAGAAGTACCCCTGACTTCCTATGAAATCAGGGGTACTTTAAAATTTCTTCTGGCACTCCATTATGAAAGAGAACGCCCAATAAAGCCGTTATTTTGCCATAGCGATCAGGGATTTCCCCATCAACCACTCAATCTCACGTTGGCTTTGTTCGCCAAACTGAGTTTCAGCCATTTTGTAAAGTCGGTCAATACCATTAGCCGCAAATTCATGCGCTCGCTCTGCGGTCACAATGTGGTGAAATAGCAGACGTAATATCGCTAAAAACTCTTTATCGTTTAATGCTGTTACCCAGCTGTCAGAAAAGGTTTTCAAATCGCTGCTAACATCTAAATGTTCAACAAATATTTTGAAGATACGGCCGTCTAATGCTGCTGTAAAATCGGTTTTCTTTGGAAAGTGATGGCTAATGCCAGTACGAGATACGCCAGTCTGTTGACTTAAGGTGGTGTAAGACATTTTGTCATAACCAAGCCTTAATAGTTGATCAACAACCGCATCCATAATTGTTTGAATGGTAATTTCAGTATCTTCTTTACTACGCTTTGGCATCGTTTAACTCTTCTATTTATTAACTTTACTCAGCCTTGAGTATTTAATCCGTTCGGTCGTGTACTCAATGGTGACACAGGTACATGACTCTCAATTTACATATATGAGTAATTTTGCATATTGATTTCTATCAATACACCAATTAACTCTTTCACTTACTTTTCATTGAACGGAATGATGTTATATATATCACGAATAGACAACTCATGAGCACAGCTACTCTTGCGGTTTTTCTGCTTCGCCGCCGATATATTCGATCTTGATCACAGTTCACTATACACTTGTGCTCAGCAGAAGTGCTGTGTTGAGAAGTCAGGTAGAGCTTCATCACAATCACTACAGTATAACATTCTGTTTCTATCCCGCACGACTATGCGCTTTTTTGTGGATAGAGATCAAATTGATAGGTAAAATGTCCGGACTTTTGTTAGGGGAATGTGTAATGAGCACCGAAAAAATCGAAAATGATGTATGTGAAGCTTGCGGATGTGCTGGCGAAATTGGCTTTATCATCAATGAAGGGGACGAGGTTTCTGAAGTAACGATCCACGCGAGCGACTCTGTTCACCTTAAAGCAGAATTAGACAAGTATCTAACGCTTGCTAACGACGTATGTAAAAACGTTGAAATTGAGCTACCAGAAATTACTGAAGCGTCTACAGAAGCAACAGCACGCTTTAAGTTTGAAGTCAGTGCAGAGAAAGTAATTTTTGAATTGAAGACTCGCTCACTTAGACGTTAATACCGTTTGAAACACGGGTGATTATTTTTATTAGATATAGAGTAGTAAGTCATTTCTCATCAACACATTGGCTGCTACTCTTTTTCACAATCACTCATTATTAAATACCTTCACTTGCTTGTATAACTCCAGCTCATTTGTCCTTTTATCTCGCTGATACTTAGAGTAAATATCACAGTTTTTTCTGATTAAGATTGATCGTTCTCTCTTTACTGACGATACTAAACACTCTCTTGTTACCCTTGGCGCCACCTTTGATGAAAACTACTTTAACGAAAGCTATTTTTGTCTCTCTGTTTATCTTAGTTTCTCCACTCTCCTTTAGTGAGCCACTTGACCACTACAAGATCCTTAATCATTTAGACAATTATGGAAATCTTGACTTAAGAAATAAGCCTTACACCTCATTGCCAGACGGCCTTGTTGTAAAAGGTAACCTCAACATTTCAAAAACATCGATAAAAAAACTTCCAAAAGGCATCGATATTAATGGGAGCCTTGAAGCAACAAACTGCGAATTAAAACAGATTCAGAAAGGAACGAAAATTAAAGGCTATGCAAACCTGTTGGGTTCTAAGCTAACGCGCTGGCCTGGTGGTATTAACGTAGGTGGGTATATTAATCTCACCGATACACAAGTAGCGACACTGCCCCCTAGGTTTAGAGTGAGGGGTGATTTGAGTGTGATCAGAACCCCTTTAGAACAACTTCCTGAAGGTATTATTGTTGAAGGTAGCCTCTTTATTGGTGGATCGAAAATCACCACGTTTCCAGAGACGATGACCGTAAATGGCAATATCTACCTTGGTGGTAATACCATCACCAAATGGCCTTCTAACCTGACTCTTGGTGGAGCAGTTGCGCGATAAGAGACAAGCTCGATAAAATACCGTTTAACGACCAAATAGAAAAAGAGATGCTTTAAAGCATCTCTTTCTTGTTTTGGCTAGTGCTCATTGCAAAGCGTATTAGTTCTGGTTATGAACTGGGTTTGCGTAGCTATCAAGCAGATATTTGTGTGCATCCAAAGGTAGCTGCTCTAATTTCTCTTGTAAGCGTTCACGTGTTTGTGGCTCTACGTCTTGTTCCATATCAGCAGCAAGCTGGTTGATCGGAAACAGCTTATAGTTCTCATGAATTTGGCGATCTAACTCAGCCGCTAACTCTTCAGGTGCGTCATATTCGTTATCTATAACATCACCAAACGCCACGTGAACCTTGCCTTTATCGCCCACAATGCCTTGGATAATGCTCTCGATATCTTCAAATTCACCTTTTTCATACTCGCCATGTGTCGCTTTTTCATAAAGCTCACGTGCTTTCGCAATATCACATGGGTCGTTTTCGTAAGAGATCGAAACAGGAACAATACGCAAAGATTTAGAATACTCACCAAAGCTGATTTTTTGCTTACGCCCTTCGACATGGAACATTTTTAAAATCGCAGGATCAGTAAAATCATTGCCATCTTTTGCTCGCCCTTCTTTCTGAGCAATCCAGATAGAGTTGCCAGAATCTAAGGAGTGCTTAATGTAACCAGACAGTGTGCCAAGCATTTTCATCATTTCACGTGGCCCTTTTGCCGAACGCTTAACAATGAAGCTTTTATTAAGACGCATCAGCTCAGTCGCACAAGGCTTTTTAAGCAAGTTATCGCCAATCGCAATTCTCACTGTCTTGTGACCACTTTCGTACAAACCAAAGTTCACTAAAGCTGGATCCATTGCAATATCACGGTGATTTGAAACAAATAGGTAAGACGTTTCTTTGTCTAACTTATCTAAACCACTGAACGTCACACCATTGGTCGTCGTTTTCAGTGTATTGGTTAGATACTTCTTTACTTCTGTTTGAATCGCTTCAACGCTGGTCAGTTTTTTCCATTTGAATTTCAGGTACGCTTTAACAAACGGACTCATTATCGCCATGAACCAAGACGCATGATTTGAAAAACGATGGTGAAGAATCGCACTGATGAACTCTTCATCATTAATAAGGCGATCTAGCGCAGCTGGGATCTCGTCATCATTATAAGGACGAATATCTACATAAGGGTCTGTGTTTGAAGTCATTAGTTACTACGTAATAGAAAAAAGCTCGCCTATTCTACGCATAGTTGGTGAGGTTATCAGCTATTGAGTTCTCATAAATTACAAGGTCTGACCAGATGTTTGTGATTGTCATTCCGTTCTATTGGCATTTTTTGCTAGAAAAGGTAATCTTGTCGCCCCGTACACTAAGGTCTAGCTCATGCATTACGCCATTCAACATCACATCACTCAATACGAGTTTTTAACGACAACACCTCGTAAAAAGGTCATTAAGCAGAGTCTCATCCGAGTGATAAAGGGGTTGATGTTAGTCCGACTAGGGAAAAACGAATACGCCATCCACCAAGGTGAATCGATGTGGATTCCGCTAGATTGCCTTTGTAGTTTGACCTTTTTTCCAAACAGTCAGATTCAGTCGATTGATTTCTCTTCTCGACTCGACCTGAATTTCCCTGCAAGCTCAGGCCAAATAAAACTAAATGAGCTTTTAGAAGCACTGCTTAATCAGCTTTGTCAGCTGACGAAAGTTGGTGAACGAGAGGCTAAAGAAACATTAGTCGATGATCCGTATTTTCAATCGGTGCTGTCATTAGTAAAGTTCGAAACGTTGAACCTAAACCCTAAGCTAAAGCTTGATAAGTTCAGTCAGGCTGTCTCTTCTTGGAAACCACTAGAAGCAACAAATCTTGACGCTCAAGTGCAAATCGCACTGCTCATTCGAGAAGCGAAGAAACGTGCACTTTCAGGGCAAAAAAAGCCACTCATTGCTGAGCAGCTTTTTTCAGGAAATGAAAAAGAGTGTGACCAAGTTGCCGCGCTTATCTTAGGTCACACACTTTAGCTATTATTTGCGCAGTAGCTATTATTCACGTATTAGCGACGATTCCTATATCAGCGATACATACCGACAAATAGGCGAGCCGTTCTAAGTCTTTACAGTACTCGTTATCGCTAAGCGATTTCGTCGGTCACCGCCTGTTTTATCAAAAGCAGGCTTGTTTTGGGATCCACGGTAATATCGAGTAAGCCAGATTGTGCTTCATAATTATCATCCCTCAGGTTATCTAACCAGGTTCCATCTGCCTTGATTTGAGCGGTCAGTTTAGATATCGATTTATTAAGAACTACGATGCCTTGCTCTCCTCGCTGGAAAATCAATAAATCTTCACTCGCTTCTATCATACGCATTGGCAACCCATGCATCTTGTTATAGAAGTGAATTCGCTTTGTCATTCGAGCATCATCCCAAGCACCTTGCCATCTTGGCAACCCGTTCGAGTCTTTAACGCCACTTTGGTCTAAATCACTATATATTAACGGTGCGCCACCATCTCGCCCAAGGATATAACTGTAAGCTAACCACTCATTCTCTTCCGTCATGATCATATCTTGAAATACGTCATTGTTAGGAATGTCATGAGTAATCGCAAAAGTGATGGCTCGGCGTTTAGAGAGCGCTTGGCCAAAACAGTATGGGTCAACCAATGACTTTAAACTTCCTTTGTCACTGAGTGAATCATACAGCGTCTGAAATAACGGAAAGTCATAAGCACCTAAGCGGGTCTCTTTTAAATAGGGCTCTAGGAACAGTTCATACTCTTCTTTTGTTGCCCCACCATCGGTGATGATTTCCCCGAAAATATGGACACCATCCGTGACTTCCTTACTCCATACTTGTTGTAACTGTTTGAGTGTAATGTGCTTAGCCGCATCAATTCGAAAACCCTTCACACCAAGCTTTTTTAACGCCAACAGGTAGGATTTTTGCTGCTCAATCACATGCTGATTATCTTTAAGCGTAGGTAAACCTGGATCATTTGGCCCACCCGTGATTCTTCCATTTTGTACTTCCCACTTATCGCGCCAATCTTTGATTCCAAAGGCATCGACAAAGTCATCTTCGTCAAAAATCGGTGTCGAGAGATCACCAAAAAGTCGAAGTGATTCGTAATAATCAGAATCCGCCTGATAGCGATTTAGATCAGCTTGATTTGGGTACTGTAGATCACTACGAATCGAAGATTCGTTTGCCATGTGGTTAAAAACCACATCCACGTAAATATGGATATTAAACTTGGCGAGCGCTTCAACCATTGAAACAAAATCGTGTGTATCACCGAGCTGGTTTTCAATAACACGGTAGTCTTGCGGTTGGTAGCGTTGCCACCACTCGGTCCCCTCTGGATGCACCAATGATTTCATTGGTGGAGACACTAATACAGATTTATAACCGCCTTCAGAAATCGCTTTCGCACGCTCACCCACTAAGGCATAAGGCCAATCAAATGCATGTAAGATTACATTGGCAAAATTCACATTTTCCATATGTATTCAATCCCTTAAGTAGATTTTATTACTATTAGTAACGGCATTATATCGCTATCGTTAAAGAAAGCATTCCCCCTTTTCTTTTCATTCTTAGTATGAGTTAGGGGGCGTAGCGTTGCTTATGATTCTTCATTTCAGCAAAAACATTCTTTCTATAGCGAATGATTTCTCCAAAACCGGCCTGCTTCATGTCATTAATGCACTATTTAGCAAACCACAACGCCGCATCTATACTTTAATAGGTGTAGGCCTGAAAAAATGGGCTTAATACTGATTCATTGGGATGTAGAGGGAAAGTATAATGACGTTACGTGTCGATATTGTATCTGACGTGGTATGCCCATGGTGCGTTATTGGCTACTTACGTCTTGAGCGTGTCATCGACCAGCTAGCACTCAAACAGCCCGTTGAGGTTCACTGGCACCCCTTCGAACTTAACCCTGCAATGAGTCAAGACGGGATGGACTTGCATCAGCATATATTCGAAAAGTATGCCTCCACCAGTGATGCGAGCGAAAGCGCGAGACAAACGATCACTCAACTAGGTCAAGAGCTCAACTTTTTCTTTAACTTTACGCCCGACATGAAGATATACAACACCAGAAAGACGCATCAACTCCTTATGTGGTCTGCCCAATTTGGTTTGCAATACAGCCTTAAAATGGCACTGTTTAACGCCTATTTCACACGGTCAGTTAATATTAACAGCACGGAAAGCTTATGCAGTCTTGCCAAATCGGTTGGTCTGAACCCAGAAGTTGCTCGGCAAGTCATCGAAGACGAAACATGGGAAAAAGCCGTGGCGACAACAGAGCAGCAGTGGATAGACGCTGGAATAAACGCTGTTCCTGCTTTTATATTTAATCAAAAGCAAATATTAATCGGTGCTCAATCGGAAGACACACTCACTGATCTCATCCGTGACAGTTTGCTATAAACCGCCATATAACCCTTATTGACAGTCAATATGACTAACATTATCCATACCGTTAGCGAATAATCATTGCCCTCGCGTATTACTCATCATAAGCTCAGTTCAAATTAATAATAAAGCGGTAAAGTTATGAAAAGCTCATTTGTGTACCCAATTGGTGTACAGGGAAAACCTTGGGGTGACCAAGAACGTAAAGAATGGAGAGAGCAAACCCGTATTAAACGTGAATACAACGTTGAAGTGGTGCCAAAAATTCAAGCGCTCGCTAAGCAATATAATGTCGAGCAATACGGAGCACTTTCTTACGATCCTGAACGTTACCCTCTTTTCTGCATCAAAAACTGTGATTGGGATGAAAGCAAGCCAACGATCTTAGTCACTGGTGGTGTGCATGGCTATGAAACCAGTGGTGTTCATGGCGCACTTAAGTTCGTCGAAACTCAAGCTCAATTCTATAGCAAGCATTTCAACATCGTTGTTGCACCATGTGTCAGCCCTTGGGGTTATGAGACGATTAATCGTTGGAACCCAAATGCGATTGATCCTAACCGTTCATTTTATCAAGACACACCCGCTGAAGAGTCTGCAAACTTGATGGAGATGGTTAAGGGTTTGAAGACGGAGATCTTTATTCACGTTGATCTACATGAAACCACCGACAGTGATGAAACAGAGTTTCGCCCAGCGTTAGCCGCTCGCGACGGTAAAGAACTGATTGAAGGGATGATCCCTGATGGTTTCTACACGGTTGGTGATACTGAAAATCCACAACCTGAGTTTCAGCGTGCCGTTATTGAATCAGTAAAGCAAGTTACGCACATTGCCCCTGCTGATAGCAACAATAAGATCATTGGTTCTGACGTTGTTCAGGAAGGCGTGATTAACTACCCATTAAAAGCGTTGTCTTTATGTGGTGGTTTGAGTGGTTGCCAGTACGGCACCACCACTGAAGTCTACCCTGACAGCCCTAAAGTCAACGACGAAGAGTGTAATCACGCTCAAGTTGCGGCAATTATCGGCGCGTTAGATTTTGGTATAGCACAGTTAAAAGCGTAAACAACGCAAAACGCTAGAGTAATCTATTTTTGTATTGCTCTGGTGTTTGCCCCGAATACTTCTTAAACATTGAAATATAAGGGCTTGCTTGGTTATAGCCTAAGGTTAAGGCGACTTCTTTTACGGAGTGGCCTTTTCTTAATAAGTCCATCGAGTGCAAGTATCTCACTCGCAATCGCCATTCAGTAAAGCTCATCCCCAACTCCGCCTGACAATGTCGTGCTAACGTTCTCTCAGTCGTGTGGACACGTTCAGCCCACTGCCCTAACGATGTCGTATCCGTCGGGTTCTCTTCAACCGATGCCAATATGGTTGCTAAGTATTTGTGATTAGTAGTAGGTAGAAAGTGGCGTTCCGTCTCTTCTGTGGCCAATTGATCCAATAGAACTTGTATTAAGCGTTTATCTTGCTCGCTTTGGGCGACATTGATTTTACGTTGGCGAAAGTCATCTATGATTGAAGAGACAATGGGCGTTACTTTAATCAAACTGGTTTGACTGGGAAAATTAGCAGTGAGTTCATGCGCGATATTGAGAGAGCAGTAGTCCAAAGGTTTTCTATTAAAACTGCAATGCTGCGCACCGGCTGGTACCCAAATTGCTAAATGAGGCGGCGCTAAAAAACGTGTGCCCTCTGCTTCCATTTCGAGAATACCACCACTTATTAACTGAACTTGCCCCCAAGGGTGGCTGTGAACTCGCGTCTCTGTATTAGAGAGAAACGCTTCAAAATTCATAAATACATCCGATGGTGCGCGAGCGATTGATAATGATGGGTGTAGTATCCGTGCTGGTTTTTTCAATCTTGTCTTCCTATCACGTCACATGTCTTTTAAAAGATACTTATTATTCTACCGACGTGTCAGACTTATTTCCACGGGCAATAATGCGATAGGGTTCACATGGTTTATTTACTTCCACTTTTTACAGTGATGATTTGGGGTGGCAATTCCATCATCAATAAAATGGCCGCGACCGCCATTGAACCCAGTGCCATGAGTTTTTATCGTTGGTTCTTTGCCATGTTGATCATGACACCTTTTTGTTTACCCACGGTTATTCGACAGTGGTCAATAATTAAGCCCTACCTTTCAAAGTTAGCCTTTCTATCTCTGCTTGGGATGGTGCTTAACCAATCATTAGGCTATTACGCTGGGCTTACGACAACGGCTTCCAATATGTCACTGATCATCTCATTAGTGCCTCTTCTGTCGGTTTTTATCAGTGTACCGTTACTGGGCAAATCCATATCAATGATCAGTGTCGTTGGTGGGGTAATTTCATTGGCAGGATTAACCTTTATGCTTGGGCATGGGGATATTGGATTCTTCCTCCATCAAGATATCACCCAAGGTGACGGGCTTATGGTGCTTGCGGCCATCATTTACGCAACCTATTGTGTGTTACTCAAGCGTTGGAAAATGCCACTAGGCAATTGGACGCTGATCTATTGCCAAGGCGTATTCGCGGTATTGATGCTAGCACCACTTTGGATGACAAGTGAGCAACTATTACCAACACAAGAGTCACTTCCACTCATCGCTTACGCGGCTATTCTGGCTTCGGTTCTGGCACCTTGGATGTGGGTAAAGGCAATCGACACTATTGGAGCGGAATCAAGTGCGATGTTTATGAATCTCATGCCGGTTATCTCGGTCGCTCTCGCGACGTGGCTTCTTAATGAGTCAGTTCATAGCTATCACTTAATCGGTGGCTTGATGGTGATTACTGGTGTGATTCTTTCACAGATAAAGAAACGTTCTACACCCAATGCTCTGGCTGCACCACTTCCAAAGCCTCATGTATAAACAGGTAGAAACTTATATAAAAAATGAGGCGAGCTAGAATGCTCGCCTCATTTTAATCATCTATCAATATCGTCTTGTGGTTGCTGCAACTAAATGGCGACTTCACAATTAGTTTTTGGAATACAAGAACAAGCAAAGGCGATATTATCGAATCGCTCAGCAAGCTTAAGAACAGGCACATCTTCGTGGTTCACCTTGCCAGCGACTATCGACACTTTGCATGCCCCACACATACCAACGCGGCATTTGTTTGGAATAATCACGCCCGCAGTTTCAGCTTGCTCTAGTAACGTCTGTCGGTTATTACCTACAAAGCTTTTTCCATTCACTGTTAAGGTTAAGCTTTTTGCCTCTTCTTTTTCTGCCCCTTCTTTTTTTACCATGGCCGAATTGCTATCCGATGAATCCGCCAATTCTGGTCGTGGTCGTTCTGCATAAAATTGACCTTCTTGATATTCCAGCACTTCAATACGATCATTTTCGGTAATAACGCCTTCATTTCTTGCGACAAGGTTCTGACCAAAGAACACACCGCCTGACTCATCGGCTCTGAATGTCATCAGTGTTTTTAACGGTTCTTTAGACGCTCTAAAAGCACCTTTCGTTGTATCTACGGTCGTTAAAATACATCGTTCACAGGGCTTCACAATATCGAAAACCACTTCACCAATTCGTATCGTTTTCCAACAATCTTCAGCAAATGGCTCCGTGCCACTCACCACTAAGTTTGTGCGGAACTGTGTCATTGAGTGTGCTTCAGGGCTACGTCGATTAAGCTCTTCCAATGACGCTTCGCTTATCAAGAGAACCGGATAACCATCAGCAAAACTAACGTTATGCCCTACTTTTTCACGTACGCGATTTGACTGTTCGCCGCAGTAGAGAAGCTCAACATTTTGTCCAACGATCTCACTAAACCAATCATTGGCTCTGTCGGTTGTGGTATAGGCAGCGAAGCTATCTTTCCATACCGTTGCCTGCGTCTCTTGGCGTTTGAAATCTGAATAGGCTAATTTAAGTGGGCGCTGTCCCTCAGCAGTAAAAACGAAACCATTGGGCAATAAGCTCGCTTTCACTTGAACCATCTGCGGGTATTTTCTCGCCGTCACCATCGTACCGTCTGACGTTGCCAGCATAAAACGACGGTCAAAACTTAATCCTTGGAATTCTACCCAAGAACTCGATAGTGATATTCCACCAACGGATTTAACAGGATAAACATTAATTTGCGAGAGATGAGCGAGTGACATTAGCTACCTTAAGTAATCATTTGTTTTTGTAATCTAGATTTGAGCCAAAATTATAACGAAATAGCAACGCTGCAAACAATCCTATCTAGGGTCAAATCAATCAATAATTGTGTGAAACTTGAGAAAGAACGTGAAATAGATCCGCTTTTCCACTATCATCCTGTCGCCTAGACGGAAGCGTTTGCCTTCAAAAATCTGTTTAGGCTCCAATCACATAACAACGCAATTATCTAACGACTAATTGGTGGGAGCTTTCAATGACAACTATTACTATTACTCGCCCAGACGACTGGCATGTTCACCTTCGCGATGGCGACGTACTAACCGATACCGTTCGTGATATTAGCCGCTACAATGGCCGCGCTTTAATCATGCCAAACACAGTCCCACCAGTTACTGATACGGAAATGGCTATTGCTTACCGTGATCGCATCATGGCAGAAAAGCCAAGTGAGCAGTTCGAACCACTAATGGCTCTTTACCTGACTGACAACACAACACCTGACGAAATTCGTAAAGCGAAAGCTTCTGGTGCGGTTGTCGCTGCGAAACTTTACCCTGCAGGTGCAACGACCAACTCAGATTCAGGTGTGACGTCAGCGAAAAACATCTACCACGTATTTGAAGCGATGGAAGAAGTGGGCATGTTACTGCTGATTCATGGCGAAGTAACAACGCACGATGTTGATATTTTCGATCGTGAGAAAGAGTTCCTGGATACAGTTTTAGCGCCTATCGTTAACGATTTCCCAAATCTAAAAATCGTTCTTGAGCACATTACTACTGCTGATGCCGCGTCTTTCGTTAACAATGCAAACGACAATGTAGCTGCGACAATTACTGCTCACCACTTATTGTATAACCGCAACCACATGTTGGTTGGTGGCATTAAGCCACACTTCTACTGCTTACCAATTTTAAAGCGTAACACGCATCAGCAAGCTCTTATTGAAGCCGCGACAAGTGGTAGCAAGAAGTTCTTTATCGGTACTGATTCCGCACCTCACTCAAAGCACACCAAAGAAGCAGCATGTGGCTGTGCAGGTTCATACACTGCGCACGCGGCTGTTGAACTTTATGCTGAAGTGTTTGACCTTGAAGGCAAGATGGAAAACTTTGAAGGCTTTGTTAGCCACAATGGGCCAGACTTTTACGGCCAACCACGTAACAGCGACACCATCACGCTAGTGAAAGAGTCTTGGTTGGTTGATGAGATCATGCCATTTGGCCAAGACAAAGTTGTTCCAATTCGCGCTGGCGAAAACATTGAGTGGAAAGTGAAGTAATCACCTTCCTATCAAAATAGACAAGACGCTCAAAGCACCGCCCCTGAAAAGGTTTGGCGGTGTTTTATTATTTAGCGGGTGATGATTCTTTGTTTAAAAAAATGAGCAATATTCCCCCTAAAATCATCACACTAGTTATGACCACAGTCAGTGATAACGCCTCGTCCAACAGCAGCATACCCAAAAACAACGCGATAATTGGAACGGAAAGCTGCGCGACCGATGCTTTAAGTACTGACAGCTTAGTTAACACATAATACCAAAGCACATACCCCATACCCGATGCTAACACGCCAGATAGCACTGCCCACATCGCTCCATCAAACGTAATACTGTCTATTTTTAATGTCCAAGGGCTAAGAAACAGCACAATACCGGCAGCGCCAATAAAACTCTGAGTCATTCCAACGCGGGGAGAAGTGACAGACTTACGCTTACCAAGTAGCGTAAACACCGCCCAAGAGATCCCCGCAAATATCATCATGATCGCTGACATAAAATCAGGCGCACTGGCAGATGGCAGCATCAACAACACAAAGCCGGAAATCGATAGCCCTAACCCAAGCCATTCGTTTCGGTTTAGCGCATTGCCCTGCCAAATATGAAAACCAATCATAGTAAGCTGGACTGCGCCAAAGAGTAGCAGCGCCCCTGCTCCCGCCGTCAATTCTATATACGCGAACGAAAAAGCTATCGCATAAAGAAATAACGTGAGCGAACCACACAGTAACAATACAAAATGCTTCCGACTGGTTGGTAATAGAGAACTTGATGGAGTTTGTTCGCTGCTTAAGAAGCGACGCGCGATGAAATGAATAATCACCAAAGTACACATGCCCGATATTATGCGCAAAATCGTAAATGAACCTGGATCAATCGCATTATGTGCCAGCGCAACTCGGCACAGTAACGAGTTGGCTGCGAAAGCAACCATGGTAATAAAAGTAACAAGATAAATTGGCAACAGGCACTCCCTAGCGGTCACTGTCCTTCAATATTTCTGTTTGAGTCAACGAAACAGACATCAGTTCAATCTTACAATATCATGATCACTTTACCCATTCGTACTTTTCCCCATAGGCACTTTACCTATTGGCTCCTTACCCATAGGAAATAAAAAACCCGCAGAAGCGGGCTATTCATAATATCGGTTTAAACCCTCTGATAGGTTTAATGAACTGGCGCATCACTCTTAGCGTAGAACTGACCAAAGTGAGCTTCGAGAATTTCAGGGGTAAGTTTGCCCTCTTCTTCTAGCTTTTTAAGCTCCGCAACGACTGCTTTTTGATCTTCAAGTGAAGGTAATTTCACTTCAGGCTCGTTCGCTACTTCTTGAGATATTTGCTCTAGCTCTTTTTCAAAATCGCTCATTATATTTACCTACCAAAATACCCATTAGAAATGGGTTTAAATTAAAAACTGAAATCTCTATCCCCGAGTTTACCCATTTCATCGTGTTTATTCTAGCCTGCTATCGTTCGCCCGCAAAAGATGCTCAGTTAATCAGCAAACTGTTTGGCACTCTATTTAGTTTTCTATTTAGTTTTCTATTTAGTAATCATCAATTTTGGAATATGGAGCCAACTTTTCCAACTCAAAACGCTTGGAACCATCGTAATCATCCCCATAATGTAATCATCTGATTGTTAACAAGATCTCGTTGGCTATTTTTGCAACAAACAGTCCTGATGAGAACGAAGTTAATGGAACTTATTTTACTTTTGGCTCACTAATTGAAAAATTAGGAGAAATATACCGATGACGATAAAAGCCGTACAGCAACTACAAACCTACCTTGAAAGCCAAGTTATTGGGCAGTCTGACCTAGTAAAACAGCTGTTAGTGGCGCTATTAGCTGATGGGCATATCTTAGTCGAAGGTCCACCGGGGCTCGCTAAAACCCGTGCAGTAAAGTCTTTGGCCGATTGCATTGAAGGTGATTTCCATCGAATCCAATTTACACCCGATCTCTTACCTGCCGATCTAACGGGTACTGATATATTCCGCCAAGAAACAGGCGAGTTTAGCTTTCAGCCAGGCCCTATCTTCAACTCACTCCTGTTAGCCGATGAAATCAACCGTGCGCCAGCAAAAGTTCAAGCGGCAATACTTGAGGCCATGGCAGAAAAGCAGATAACAGCAGGTAAGAACACCTACAAGCTGCCTGAGCTGTTTTTGGTAATGGCGACGCAAAACCCAATTGAGCAGGAAGGTACTTACCCTTTACCTGAAGCTCAGCTCGATCGCTTTCTACTTCACTTGGATGTAAGTTACCCGAATGCAGAAAGTGAGCTAGAAATATTGCGCCTCAATCGCGGTGAAGCCAAAGGTGAACACGCTGTTTCTCCCCCGACGCTGACTCAACAGGATATTTTCACGGCAAGACAAGATGTGCTTAATATCCATATGGCTGACAGCATTGAGCAGTACATTATTCGCCTTGTCATGGCAACGCGCCAGCCTGAAGAGTACGATCAAACGCTCTCTCAATGGATTGAGCTTGGTGTCAGCCCTCGTGCCACTATCGCACTGGATCGCTGTGCTAGAGCGCACGCTTGGTTATCAGGGCGTGATTTCGTTTCTCCTGAAGATGTACAAGCCATGGCTTTCCCTGTGTTACGCCACCGTTTATTGCTCTCGTATCAAGCTCAAGCAGAAGGAGTACATCCAAACCAAGTGGTGAATCATTTACTCTCTTTAGTTGGTAGCGCGTAAGCGGTCGTTAATCATGAAGAACCACTCCTCTTTACCACCGCACTCCAATGGAGTGACGCTTTCGCTTGACGAACTGCTGTACTACAAACAGCAGAGTATTCACTGGCTACCACCAGCGAAAAGCTTGTGGGCACAAATTTCAGGGCAGCATCAAAGTAAAAAGCTTGGTCGAGGAATGGATTTCGCGGAAGTTCGCCAATATCAAGCGGGAGACGATATTCGCAGTATCGATTGGCGCGTGACTGCCCGTACGGGAAAAGCCCATACGAAGCTGTTCACTGAAGAGTGCGAGAAGCCTGTCGTTCTTTATATCGATCTCTCACCAAGCATGTTTTTCGGTTCAACTCTGCAATTAAAGTCGGTTCAAATGGCGCACATGGCGAGCCTACTTAGCTGGCTTTGCATTGCCAATAATGACCGTATTGGCGCGGTTATCGATACGGGTCATAAACTCATTGATATAAAGCCAACCTCAAGAGACCGTGGGCCATTGACACTGCTCCAACAGCTAATTCAAATTCACAATGACACCTTGAATCAGCCTAACCAAGCGAAGTCACCCCCTGCTTCTGATACATCACCTAGCTCGATGGACTCAGGGCTACAAGCCCTACATCGTTTATGCCCGAAAGGGAGTGAGATTATTTTAATGAGTGATTTTGTTCGATTGGAAGATCCAAATAGTCCTCTTCTCAAACGATTACGGCAACATAATCTGGTGCGTATGATCCATTTTTCTGATCCTTTAGAATATGGGCAAACAGCGTTTCGAGGCCTTGAGAGAGTCACGAATCAACAGAAGTCTATGTGGATAGACTTCTCTTCTCGTTCAAGTCGAAAAAGTATTGAAAATAAATATAATCAACACCTTAATGGATTAAAACAAAGCTGCCAGTCGCTAGGTATTTCATTTACTTCAATCTCTAGCAATAAATCATTACTACAACAACTTTCTGGACACCACTAAATGACGGATTCATCTAGCTCAGCATTATTAGCACTTAACGATTTAAAACTTCCTCCTATGCCGTCTTGGTTTCCCCTTGCATGGGGTTGGTGGGCGTCTGTTCTGGGCGTTATCTTTACTGTTATTCTTATTGTTGCGCTCATTAAGTGGAATAAAAAGAGGCTTGCACCAAAACAAACTGCCCTCAAACTACTCAAGCAGGATCAAGCGCAAGATAAACCCTCTGACGCCATTGAGCTCGTACGACAAGTCGCGCTTTGCTATTTCCCTCGTGAACATATCGCTCACTTAACAGGCCGAGACTGGTATGTATTTTTAGATTCTCAACTGGAGACACCACTTTTTCTTCACAACTCGAAGAAGTGGCAACAAGCGCTATACCAAAAAGACGCCATTGAAGAGCCACAGCTTTTAGTTGATCACTGTTACCAATGGGTCGACCAAGCACTGCCACCGAAACGAGGACGTAAGCTTGGCTAATATCGAGTTTGTGTGGTGGTGGGCGCTGTTTCTATTACCGCTCCCTTTGATCATTCATCGTCTGCTTCCCCCTGTAAAAGTAGCAGCGCCTATACAACTGCCCTTTTTGCCGAAGGTGAATGCTCAAAGTGCGCCAAAGCAGACGTTGTTGCGAGTGCTCGCGACACTTATCTGGCTGTGTTTGGTCATCGCACTCACTCGTCCTGTTTGGTATGGCGACCCTGTCACGCATAACCCTGAACATCGAGATTTGATGTTAGTGGTCGACCTATCTGGGTCAATGACCCAAAAAGACATGAAACAAGGCGATGAGTACATTGATCGCTTAACAGCAGTAAAAAACGTACTCACTGACTTTATCGAGAAACGATCGGGAGACCGACTTGGACTAGTGGTGTATGCCGACCACGCTTATTTGCAAACACCGTTAACTCTCGACAGACAAACCGTGTCAGATCAGCTCAATCAAACCGTGCTTGGTTTACTTGGTTCACAAACTGCGATTGGTGATGGCATTGCCGTTGCCACCAAAACCTTTGTCGATAGTGATGCTCCACAGCGCGTAATGATTTTACTCAGCGACGGTGGAAACAACGCCGGTGTCCTTGACCCAATGGAAGCGGCTGAGATAGCCAATAAATTTGATACGACAATTTATACCGTTGGTGTTGGCGCAGGTGAAATGGTCGTCAAAGAGTTTTTCATGACTCGTAAAGTCAACACGGCGCACGATCTCGATGAAGTCACCTTACAAAATATCGCTAACCTTACTGGTGGAAAATACTTCAGAGCTCGAGACAGCCATGACTTAGCGTCCATCTACGACACCATTAACGAGCTTGAACCGATAAGTGATGCAGTACAAACATGGCGCCCTCAAACAGAGTGGTTTGGTATCCCGCTCGCTGCTGCGCTACTTCTTTCTACTGTTGTGCTTATTCTAAGGAGAGGTTTTGTCTAATTTTACGTTCTTATACCCTCTTTGGTTAATCGCGTTAATTCCTGCTATGGCATTAACCATTTGGCTTGGAAAAAACACGCATCAAGTCTCCTTGATTGCCCCGCACCTAGCAAAAGCGATTGGTATCGAAAACACACCTCGCAGAAAATCGTTAATTTACATGATTACTGCAGGTATGGTGGTCACTATTATTGCTCTATCGGGCCCAAGCTTTTATTCATCTGACAGACCCGTCTATGGAAATTCAGGCGGACGTATCGTAGTCATGGATATGTCTTTATCCATGTATGCCAACGACATAAAGCCAAACCGATTAACCCAAGCTCGTTACAAAGTAACTGACTTACTCAACGTATGGCAGGAAGGCAGTACCGGATTAGTCGCCTATGCGGGTGACGCTTATACCGTTAGTCCAATGACGACAGATAGCCAAACTCTGCTTAATTTATTGCCTAACCTCTCCCCTGATATTATGCCTTACCCCGGCGCAGATGCGGCATCAGGGGTAGCGCTTGCTATCGAGATGATGCAAAACGCAGGCTTAGATCAAGGTGAGATCATCCTTGTCGCAGATGACATAGATAACGCTGAAAAATCCGCGATTAAAACGCTACTTGATAATACGCAATGGCGATTAAGCATCCTAGCGATTGCTACCTCGTCTGGTGCTCCAATTCGTTTAAGTGATGGTTCACTTTTAAGAGATGACAACGGCACAACCGTTATTGCTCAATCAAATTTCTCGAATATGAAGACGCTAGCTCGAAGTGTTGACGGCCTATTTACTGCTGTGCAAGCAGATAGCCGCGATGTTGAATTGATTGCCAACTACACTAGCCAAGTGGCCGCGTCTACTTCATCGCTTCAACAGCAGCAACTTGAAGAGCGGGTGAACAGTGGCTATTGGTTAATCCCGCTTCTCATTGTTCCTGTTAGCCTTTTGTTCAGGCGAGGCGTTATCTTTACTATTGCGATATTAGGTCTATCCATTGGACAGCCAAATCTAGCCTACGCAAACCCTTGGAAAACAAGTGATCAACAGGCAATCGACTTATATAATGCCGAAGATTATCAACAAGCCGCTGAACTCTTTTCTAACGATGAATGGCGTGGCATTGCTCAGTACCAAGCAGGTGACTTCAAAGGAGCAATTGAAAGCCTAGAAAAAATAGACAGTGACCGTGCGCGTTATAACCTAGCTAACGCTCAAGCCCAAAACGGAGACTTTGAACAAGCGATTGATAATTACAATCAGCTCATTCAACAGGGAAAATTCGTCAAGGAAGCTACCGAAAACCTTGAGATTGTTAAGCGTGCACAAGAGCAGCAACAGCAACAAGATAGCAGCGGTCAAAATAACGAAGACAGTTCTGACTCCCAAGACGGTAAACAATCGGGCGATAACCAGCAGAAATCCAATGACCGTTCAGAATCTGATGACAACTCAGAGTCTAACTCTTCATCAGACGACGCTTCGACGAACAGCGATGAGCAAAGCCCATCAACAGGTCAACAACCCAACAGTCAAAATGAGCCCAATGACGGAAGTGACTCGCCTGAAAGCAGTAATTCTCAACCCAATGAAGAGAATACTCAAGCGCAGCAACAAACAAACAACGATGACACATCACAAGCCGAGTCTATGAATGACCAAGAACCGGAAAGTAGTCAAAGTGCCACCTCTGCGGCACAAGATAATCAGGAGTCGGTTGATCCCGCTATTCGTAAGTTAGAACAGGTAGAAAACGCGCGCGACCCTAGTCGTCTGTTACAAGCACAAATGTTGCTACAAGCTCAGCAAAAACAACCTCCTCAAAATACAGGTAAGAAATGGTGAAGATGCAATCTATTCTCTCTCGTTACTCATCAATTATTTCACTCCTAACGCTACTCAGTGTTAGTACCGTTAGTTTCGTTGCGAACGGGGCAACCACCGCCCTTACGAGTGTGAGTACCAATCAGGTCGCTAAAAATGAAGTCTTTCAGCTGAGAATTGTCGTCAACGAAAAAGTGTCTCAAGATGAAATCGATTTCTCAATTTTAGAAAACGATTTTTATATGAGCCGACCAAGTTTTGGCACCTCTATCAATATCATCAATGGTGACCGAAATAATCGCAGCGAATGGAACGTCTCTCTCGCCGCGCAAAAGCTTGGTACACTCACTATCCCGAGTTTTTCAATTGCAGGGGCGACAACTCAACCGATTCAAATCGAAGTGTCGATGGACAATGACCAACCTCAAGCTTCAGATTTGGTGGAGTTAAGATCTCGATTATCAACCACATCTCTTTATCCAAAAGAGAGTGCTAGACTGGACTTTCGCCTCATCATTAAGGCAGATCCACGCCGACTACAAAATGCTCAAATTGTTCAACCCAAAATCGATGGCATGAAGATCGAATTAGATGGCGAGCCTAATCAGTATCAAACTATTAAGGATGGTATTGAAGTGACTGTAGTTGATCAACGCTATAGGATTGATGCCATACAAAGCGGTGAGTTTACTCTTATCGCGCCTGCATTCACTGGTACGGTAATTCATGGCGACACTCGCCGTGGCACCACGACAATGATCAATGCCGATACTGCTCCAGAGCAGTTTACTCTGACTGTGCACCCAAAACCTGAGAACTACTCAGGTGCTTGGCTCCCTACTAAACAATTGCAGATAGAGCAGCAGTGGCTGAATCAAGATGGGCAGTTAGTTAATGAAGACACGCCACACGCAATGCAAGTCGGTGATGCACTGACTCGTATGATTACTCTCAAGATTGATGGCTTAAACCCAAATCAATACCCTAACCTCACAATTGACTACCCTGAAACCTTCCGAGTTTATGAAGAAAAGCCTCAGTTTACTCACGATCAAAACGGCAATACGGTCATGACCTTAAAGCAAGTGCTTATTCCACAGCAAACAGGTGAGCACGAATTATCGGGAGTTAGCATCAATTGGTGGGACAGTAAGAATAAAAAACAAACGGCATCAACATTAAATGGTCTAGCAATCTCTGTCAGTGAGGCAACAGGCGTCAATAATAGCCAAGTAATCACACCACAAGTACCCTTACCTCAAACGGTGAATACCGTGTACGACAGCGGTATCTGGCCCTATTTAACCGCCCTATTTGCAACGCTTTGGCTTGTTTCAATGGCCTTTATTATTCGAAATCGATCCGTTAGAGGCAATAACACAGATGATGACAGCAATTCGACGGTAGGTGATAGCTCAACATTAGAGAGGTTTAAAGCTGCACTAAAAACAGAAGATGTGATAAAAAGTCAGTTCCTCTTAACCCAATGGTTAGGCGAACACACCGATTTAAGCGATGAAGAGAGCCAAGTCATCAATCAATTTAAACAAAAACTTAGCTCTGCTTATAGCGCTCAATGCCCATCGCCTTCCGCGATCGAAAGCAATAATAAGTTACTAAAAATGATGAAGCGAGTTGAGCGAAGAAAGCCATCGAATCAATGTCCATTGGGCAAACTTTAACGTTCAAAGCATAACACCCAATAAGAGGTCGTAAACATTATGAAGGACCAGCTAACCACTGGTCCTTTGTTATTTTATACAAGCAGTGTTGTTGTAATTCATGACCTTGCGGTAATTTAGGGTGAAGGAAGTTCTGATCGACATTGCTTAAGCCAACCTTACGCATCACTATTTGAGAAGGATCATTGGTTAAGGTTGTAAAAGCATAAATTGCGGGTGCATTAAGATGTTCAAAGCCAAATTCTAATGCCTTTTTTGCCGCTTCAGGTGCGTAACCTTTCCCCCAATGTTGGGACGCTATCCGCCAACCGATTTCAACAAACGGGGCATTCGGTATTCCACTGTTTTCGTCTTGGCTATGAAGGCCAACAAACCCGATAAACTCCCCTGTCGATTTAAGCTCAACAGCCCAAAATCCCCATCCTCGGTCAGCAATCAACCCATGAATTTGCATGGCTTGCTCATCACTCTCTTGTTTCGTTAACGTGGAAGGAAAGTATCTCATTACCGTTGGGTCAGCATTGAGTGCAGCATAAGGAGCAAAATCTTCTTCACCCCACTGCCTAAGAATCAATCGTTCTGTTTCCATTACGCTCCCCTATCTGTCACTTATGAACATTAGCTGCACACGTCAGTTGTAAACATCAACTGAGAACATCTTAACCAAACTTAAAGGTCGAGCTCATAGCACTGCTCTGTCACTTCTACGCCCCAAAGTGGATGAGTACGTTCTTGCGTCAATTCGAATCCATTTTTGAGATACACGTCTTTTGCTTTATCTAGCCCTTTTGCTGTCCAGAGTACGACTTTGGAGTAGTCTTGGTCCCGACAAAACTGCAATGCCATACTGATCAGCTCTCGACCTAAGCCCTGACCCTGTGCTCGTTGGTGTACTATAAACCACCGCAATTGAGCTCGATCTTGAGTGAGTTCACAAATGCAGATAACTCCTGCTATGCCTTGATCGTCTTCTACAATCCAGATGTTTTCTCGCACACTATCTATTAAAGCGAATTGCGCTAATGGCTCAGCCACATAAGCTTCAAAGGTATGGTCATAACCATCTCGCTCAGAATAGAACTCACTATGAAGTAAAATTATCCGGCCTAAATCCGTTGGCTTTAGCTGATTTCTAATTATCACTCATCACTATCCTTTGACCATAATCTTGTTTTTCTATCCTACAGGCGACCGCTATGATTTTCAGCACCTTTCTCCTGTTCATGGAGAGCTTGAATCGATTTCTAGGTCACTTTTTGGTATAAAAATGCCAGTCACGATGACTGGCGTTTTTTAATACTTCAAATCACTACGCTCAAATATAGAATTTCTAGTTAAGTGTTTACTTCAGCCTGTTTTTCCTCAGTACCCACAACACAGTTTCGCCCTCTCTCTTTAGCTCGATAGAGTGCCTTATCTGATTCACCGTAGAGAGCATCAAAATTAAACTTACCAGCTTCAAAAGATTTGACTGTGTAACCAACTGAAACGGTTAACATATCCTGAGTTGGACTCGGGATATGAGCAATGCTTTCCGCTTCAATATCGCTCCTAATTTTCTCAGCAAGCTCTCTAACAACCTGCTCACTTTTGTGGGAAACCAATAATACAAATTCTTCTCCACCTATCCGACAGAACACTTCATCTTCCAGTTGGGTATGACGCTTTAAAATATTACCCACTCGCATCAAAGCGATATCCCCCTCAAGATGACCATAGTGATTATTGAATAAACCAAAATGGTCAATATCAAGCAGAATGAGACCATATTGGGTATTGGCGCTTTTTTGAGAAATGCACTTATTCTCTAACAAATGCTCCAACATTCTACGGTTGCCCAAACGCGTTAATGGGTCCATTTTAGAGAGCAGTTCCAACTTCTCATTCGCCTCTTCTAACTGTTGAGTTCGATTTTTCACTTGCTGCTCTAGGCTTTCATTAAGCTCGTGTATCGCTTGTTGGGCGCGAGTTCTTAACAAGACTTCCGTCAAATTAGAGGCAAACATTTTCACAACTTCACGCAGTTGTGAGGTGAGTGGCGTACGCTTTAATAGGTTATCAGCGGCAATAAATGCGATGGGTTCACCACTGTTACTGGTTAGCATCGTCATCGCCGTCCAACCGAAGCCGACGATATTGAAGTCGTGATAAATCGGCACCGACTCCTCAAACACTACCTCATTGGGGTTCTCTCTTGCTAAATTTACAATGGACCGATCTTGAGTTTCTGAACGATAGTAAGACTCATCCACAATATTACCTTGAATATCGGTACCCCATGTTCCTTGCATATACGAACAATTAGCATCGGTTAAAAATACAGCAAGCCTGTCGATACCAAGCCGATTAATAGCGAACATCACCGCTGATTTACAGACTTCACTTGTCTTCATACAGCGTGATAATTCAACCATACTGGCATGAAGCATTCTCACATTTTGCTCTTGACGCTTACGTATATAGATCTGCGATAAATGGGAACCAAACGCTTCAAGCGCTTGCTTTTGATAGGTCGTGATCGGTAAGCGATTCAAGTAATTATCGATCGCAATCCAGCCTATTGTCTCCGACCCATCACGCAACACGAGCATACCATTCCAGCCCTGCCCCACTACTTTACCAGCAGTATATAATGGAGCATCTTGAACTAAAACAACCGTTCTATCTTCATCAAAAAGCACTTCAATGTACTCATCTTCTAGCTGATGTAGATCATACTGAGTATGATGCTCACTGACCGTTTGACCTTTTTCATTCGTTCCATAAGTACCGCTAAAACAACGTTTTTTCATGTCAAGCAGCATAAATACGGCGCGATCAAAACCAAGGTCATTTCTTACCGATTCAACCGCAAATTTATACAGCTCATCTAAAGTCTCAGGCGTAGACATGTTCATCGCTATTTTCTGGACTAACTTCATGTTTTCAATGAAGTTTTCGCGCTGTTTAAGCTCGTCTATATATTTCGCTTCTTTTATATCTCGAAGTTTAAACTCTTGGGATGCCTCACGTTCAGCGCGTAAACACTGCCATCTCGATGAAACAATCGCTAAGCAATCAAACTGATTTTGTTCATCCAATTGTGTAAATAACGCTCCATCTGAGCCCTCTACCACGATATAAGTACGAGTCGATGGGTGGCCATCGAGCATAAATATATAGGAGTCTCCTCCCATAAGTGTGACAGGGTCCCAGCGGCAGGTATTAATGGCGAGAGGAAGGAAGCTATCTGAAGTATCAAACTGAGACGCCCAAGCCCAGAAACTATTTGGGTAAGCCGATAACTCCAGACCTTCTGAGTAAGAATAGAGAACTTCCGCTTTCTCTCCATGGACGGGCTCATTAATGATAGACATCGCTTTTGGTTGTAAAATGTTGTCTAGATAATTGAATAGAATATGCGCCAGATAACGGTGGTTTCTTGCTGATGATATTTGTTTGAGTTGCGCTCTCTGAAACATAGTCTAAGCCTTTTTTATAATCTATATTTCTATAATCGCGCTGTATAAGTATGCAATCAATCTAGCATAAAGGTCATTGTTAAGTGAGCCGCAAAACGTCAATATCAAGTTATTCATTCATGAGACAGACGACATTTATTTGATCTTGTTTCCAAGGTTTTCATCATCACTATTTGCACTTCTATTTATTTTGAGAACTGAATAATATCGGCAGCAAAATCAATCCAAGATTTCCTCAACCAAAATTGACATAATTGTTTATAATTTCCCGACTACTACCACTTTATAAGACGCAAAAAGGTCCAATATTCAATGCAACGTACTCCGCTTTTCTGGCCACTGTTGATTAGTCTACTTTCATCAATAATATCGGTGAGTGCGATGGCTGAATCTATAACTGCCTCTAGCGCAGAAAGTGACGTAGTCGATGAATCACCCGTTAAAGAAAGTGCGGTTAAAAGTCGTAGTCAAACTAATGAATCTTACATCGACCTAATAAAAGTCGATAAGTCCAAACGACGAATGTACCTAATCAAACATGATGTCATCGTGCATGAGTTTCGGATTGCGTTAGGGGCAAGACCTAAAGGGCACAAATTATGGGAAGGCGATCAACGCACCCCTGAAGGAACCTATCTTCTTGATTTTGTAATTGACGACTCTTCCTTTTATCGCTCAATACATATCAACTACCCCAACCAGGCCGACACTGATTGGGCTGAATACAAAGGTGTGAATCCAGGTGGTGACATAAAAATACATGGATTTAAAAATGGTGATAATCGTGCACAACACTATGTTCAAAGCTTTGACTGGACCAATGGTTGTATCGCTATCACCAATGATGAAATAGATACGTTATTGAGTGTAGTGAGAACAGGGACTCCTATCTTTATCGAATGGTAAATCAAAGTTTTCCAACAGCCATATCTTTTACTCAACTATTATTGACCAACAGCTTTAATTCGTGGCAAATGGAGATACTCCTTCTTTTTCTCAATGTCATTATATCGACGTACATCATCAACCACATTTCTTAATTTATTCGTTGTATGATAAAGGTCCTGATGACACTGTTGTAATCGTTCAACCGTTCTGCATGTATTCGTTACATACTTTTCATATGTATCCATATCACTCGCACGGCGAGAGAACTTTGTGACTTGTAGATTGAGACAATTGAGCGAATTGATGTCTTTTATACGCATCGTTTCATCAATGTACACATTATTAAGATGGAGATCGATCAACGTATTGATCTGATCAATCTCAGCTTGATCACCCGACTCTAGCTTATGAATATTTAAATAATAACGAATATCAGAAAATAACCGCTCATCAATATTTATGACATCGGCTATGTCCAGCAAATCAACATACAAAGACATACCATGATTGGGGTTTTGAAATAAAGCAATGTCTCCTTGTTGAGATTTGACCCTTTCAGTACACCGTTTCAGGTCTTTCCTTACCTTTTTACCCAGCCTTAGGATGTTATTTTCAATCATAACCCTTGCAATCTTACTACAGCGACTTTCTATCCCTTCGGCTCTTGCTAACTCCACATCAGAACAAACTATATCCTCAATGTTATCTGTGTCGTACAGCATTGATTGTTCATAGTTATCAACAAGAGAAACGGCTAAATAGATGTTTTCACTTTCAAAGCCAGCACTAGCGTTGGCCTGAAAAGTGGCCAATCCAAAAATGGCAGATAAACAAACCAAGCTCTTCATTATATTTCGCACTTAAAACCCTTTCCCTCTTTCTTACTAAGTAGCCAATAATACTTTAGCGCAATTAACATAGATAATTTATATGCTTTTACCATAACATATTAAAAAAGATAAGGGCCACCTAGTGGCAGCCCTCAGGATAGATATTTTCAGTCTTGAATCTAGATTACCGTCATTACTTACGCAAAGCGTTCAGTTTAGCTTGCGCTATACCATACACCGTATCAATCGGGTAACTTCCCTCTTCACTGGCTTCACCCGCCACTTTCCCAGTAAAAATTTCGATTGCTTCAGTGACATGCTCAATAGCCCAGATATTAAATTCGCCTTTTTCAACCGCTTTGACGACATCCGGCCTTAACATTAGGTTATGCATATTAGAGCGTGGAATAACGACACCTTGTTCATTTGTACGACCCTTAATTTTACAAACATCGAAGAAGCCTTCGATTTTCTCATTAACACCACCAATGGGCTGAGATTCACCAAATTGGTTCATCGAGCCCGTAATCGCAATATCCTGTCGGTTAGGCTGCTTAGAGAATGCCGATACGACAGCGCAGAACTCCGCCATACTTGCACTATCACCATCGACACCACCATACGATTGCTCAAAAGTGATGTTCGTCGTTAATGGAACTTTCGCCGTCTTACCAAATACAGATGAGAGGTATGCGGTTAAGATCATCACACCTTTGGAGTGAATACTGCCGCCTAAATCAACACTGCGCTCTATATCAATCACTTCACCATCACCATAAGCGGTGGTTGCCGTAATTCGATTTGGCGCACCAAACATATGATCGCTGGTGCTCAGTACCGACAAAGCGTTTACCTGGCCAACCGACACACCATCGGTTCGGATGAGCGTTGTGCCGTTAACAAAGCTTTCCATGACACCATCTTGAAGTCGGCTCACTCGCATCTTCTGGTTACTTAATGCCTCTTCCACATGACTCGCTCGAATCATATTAGACTTCGCCTGACGCGATACGTAATTCGATTCACGAATCAGGTTAGCAATGCTTGCAGAGTGCAGTGAAAGCTTGTTTTGGTCTCCTGCTAAGCGTGAACTGTGCTCAATAATACGAGCTATCGCCTTTCGGTCACAATGAAGCAAGTTGTTATCATGAATGATGCTAGAGATAAACCGAGAGTAATGCAGCTCAGCATCTTCTGTACGTGTCATTTCATCTTCAAAATCTGCCGTGACTCTGAACAGTTCGCTAAATTCTGGGTCGTAATGTTGCAATAGTTGATAAGTACGATGATCGCCAAACAAAATAATTTTCACATCAAGAGGAATCGCTTCTGGATCAAGAGAAACCGCACCCGTTAATGTCACTTCTTTTTCAAGCGATGTAAGACTTAGCTGCCTCGCACGTAACGCACGTTTAAGTCCATCCCAAACATATGGTTGCTCTAAGACTTTCTGTGCGTCCATCAACAGCACGCCGCCATTCGCTTTATGCAAACTTCCCGCACGAATCAAAGAGAAATCGGTAAATACCGTCCCTTTAAAGGTAGCCGTTTCAATATAGCCAAACAGGGAGTGGTAGTTCGGGTTCTCTTCAACAACAATCGGGAAATCGTCGCTGGTTCGGCTCACTAGAACATTCACTTTATAGCGTCTTGGAAGTTTTTTATCTAATGATGCTGTCGCTATTTCACCTTGCTCTAACGCTTCATCTAAGAAAATGTCTGCGTTCTCTACAATGTCTTTTTGCAGTTCAGTGAGATAGCTTTTAATCACTGGGTAACTCGCGTAATCGAGCTTAAGCTGCTTAATAAAGTGAGTGATGACATCAAGAGTCACATCATCATTAAGCTTCTTAATTTTTTCGCTGTACGTTTCTTCCCACTCAGTAAGCTCTCGAACCATTGAACGTAATTCGATCTCTAACTCGTCAATGCTGTCGCCAAAGTCAGCTTGCTCATCCTCACTAAGCTCTTCAAAAGACTCTTCAGTATGAAGCTCTTCGCCATCCATCGCGACAAACTGATAATCACCTTGAGTCGTGAGAGTTAAGCTGATCCCTTTCTCTTTTGCTCTTGCGCCAATTTTATCAAGCTCTTGCTGCTGCTTATTAGCGAGCTGATTTTTTAATTTTTCAGCCCTTGAAATGTACATTTCATTATCAAAGGCAAGGGGCATGGCATTGACCAGTTTGGTCATCAATTTTTCAATGTCCGTTTTTAGCTTCGCAGCAACACCAGACGGAAGCTTGAGCACTTTGGGTGTTCGAATATCTTCAAAATTCGCCACATAACACCAATCAAACATAGCATTCGCATCATGCTGATGACGATTTAAATAGCGCAAAATCATGGTGCGCTTACCTAGCCCATTTTGCCCTATCGCGTAGATGTTATAGCCTTTCTCTTTGATGGACATGGCAAACTCTACCGCTTTCTGTGCTCGTTTCTGACCAACGATCTCGTCGATGGGAGCCAGTTCTTTGGTCGATTTACAAGGCAACTGCTCTAGTTGAGCCGCGTTATAGAGTTGCTCAGAGTTCAATCTTTGAATCGCCATCACTACCTCCTTGGTTATTATTATTCTGCTACAAGATTCAGTTTAGATGCATTTTGTTGAATTTTTAGTGACTTACGCCCAAATCACACTCAACTGAACAAATAACAATCAATATCAGGTAATTAAGCTTTTTTTCGCCTATTTTTCACACTGAAATCGAGTTATTTTCTTTCTTGCAATTGTTAATGAATATCATTTACAATAAATTAACGTTGATGGCTAAGGACGAAAATGAACATTCAACACTGTTGGGAAACGTACCAAAAAGCAGAGTTACTATTAGCTGAAGGACATTGGCCTGAGGCCTACCACTTATTTGATAATGTGCTTCATTACATTCCCGAACATATAAATACGTCGGTATATCAAGATGATATCGAACCGTGCCAATTCGTTGCTTTAGTTTCGACGCTCAGAGATACCAGTATTGCTCAATCAAAGGTTCTGATGAGAATGGGGAGACAGCAATGCGCATTTCACGTGATGAACCAATGCTATTGCCAGTTACAGTTTATCTCTATAGAAGATAGCCCTTTAGTGATTAAAACGCTCAGTATTATTAATAAATACAGCGAAGATATGGTGTCACATATTAGTGAGTTTTGTGCCTCCCAGCGTAGCGCTCAATGGATGATAGAATTAGAGACCTTACAACGATCTCATCATTACTTCTCTCAAATAAAAAGTGCATCAGGAAAGCAAACAGTAAGGGATGTCCTTAATTAACATCAATTTATCTGAATATCTTTATATGCAAAACTGAACATATTGTTCTACACTTTAGACGTGGTACCGATTTTCGGTTTGGCCGCCGGAGTACAAACGCCGCAAGGACGCGGCGTTTTTATTTATCTGCCCTTCACCTGTTTTTTTGTGTCACATCATCACCCTGCCAGAAAAATGATCCACTAAGATCCAAAGTTGATCAATTTACAATGTAAACCATCCGATTTTTAGGGCCTGTAGAGCCTCGAAGGTACGCTATTAATGCACATCCTTTTATGTACTCTGTTCGATTCCCTAGGTAAACTACTGACGAGATAACCCACGACTGATCATTGATGATGACGACACCTAATAATACGCAGACAAAATTTACTTCATTTTCCACTTCAATAGATCATATCGCGTTACCAAAGTATTTTACTTTTCCTTATTACTACCAGCCCCACGCTTTAGCTCATATAGCAATGAACGAGCTTCAAAGCTATTTGTCATCACAAACAGAGTGGTCACACGACTTTGATTCCCAAGGAAAAATGTTTGCCGTTTTAGTGGTAAAAACCAAAGACGGAAAATTGGGTTATCTTAGTTCATACGCTGGCAACGATAAAACGCCACAGTTTTTCGTAGACTCCATTATTCCATCATCTAAGCAAGACAAAATCCTCAACCTCCTTAGACAAGAACTTGCCACTGTCAAACAAACACTGGTTGCTTTAGAAACCGCCACTGAACTTAATCAATTAAAGAGTGACTTACTCGAGAAGCAACGTGCCTCTCAGTTAGAGATATCTCAATTCCAAGCTGAAATGAAAGATGGAAAAAAAAGACGAAAAGAAGAACGCTCAAAAGCAGAAGAACAATTCAGTTTAGAGAGTGATCGAGAACGGTTAGCAGCGGTAGTGAGAACCCTTGGCGATCAAAGTAGCTCTGAGAAGCGAACTTTCAAAGCATTAAAAACCAAATGGCAACAGACGATTAGCGAGCTATTAGGAAAAATCACTCAATCTGAGGCAGAGATTCAAGATAAAAGAGATGAGTACCAACGCCTTGATCTGTCACTTAAGGTTGAAGAACAGAGGTCGATTCTATTACTTAATCAATCGGGTCAGTCAAAAAGCCTGTTCGAACTATTTTTCCAAAAAGACGGTAACCATGAGCCAATCGCAGGAAGCATTGACCAAAACCTTCCTAAGTTACTACAAGCGGCGTATCAATTGTCGTTAAAACCCATCGCCCTTGGTGAGTTCTGGTGGGGCAGCTCTCCTTACGATCAAATTCGCCAACATAAGAATCTATATCCTGTATGCCAAAGCAAGTGTTATGAAATCTTGGATCACATGCTCGAAGGCATTGAGACAGATGAAAGCCCACTGGAGATAACACCTTCATTAAACAAAGAATTAGACATCGTTTATGAAGACAATGTCCTTGTCGTCGTCAATAAGCCCGCTGAGTTTCTATCGGTTTCTGGAAAGTACATTAATGACTCAGTGCACGCTCGTATGGCAAAGCGTTACCCTCATGCCACTGGACCATTGGTTGTACATCGCCTAGACATGTCTACATCAGGTTTGTTGGTCTTCACCTTAACGGCAGAAACGAACAAACATGTTCAGCAACAATTCATCGAGCGAAGCGTCGAGAAACGATATACCGCGTTACTTGAAGGGACAATAGAAAGAAGACAAGGAATCATCGACCTACCATTGGCTGGAGACATGGAAGACAGACCAAGACAAATGGTCAGCCACGAGAGAGGACGAAATGCAGAGACTCGGTTTGAAGTGCTTTCAGTGGAAAATAACCGTACAAAAGTACACCTCTACCCAAAAACTGGGCGTACCCACCAACTTCGAGTGCATTGCGCTCATCAAGCAGGGTTGAACACGCCCATTGTTGGTGATGATCTCTATGGCTTTAAAGATTCTCGGCTTCATCTTCACGCAGGGTATTTAAAACTGCGTCACCCGATTACGGAACAAGAAATGGCATTTGAAGTGCCTTCTGACTTTTGAACAACCCGAAACAGGATGGATAACGTGTCATTTCTCATGTTTGTCATAAAAATCAGCTTATAAGTTCGCAAAACATCACCTTGTGTATTTAACTGAAAATAGGTGGTTTTTATTTGATAGGCGTGGAAATGACGGATAAGAATAACAATAAAGAAAAGCGACAATCGACAAACAATGGTGAAGTACCAACCGATAAGTCTAAACGGGCGAGAATCAATGCTTCAAGTGAGCAGTCACCACCAAATAAACGCCTTAAGAAAGTAAGATTGTATAATCGGTTAAGAATAAACGTTCCGCTCTCTCAAACTCTTATGTTAATTCTTCCTTCATTAAGCAAACATGTTCAAGCAAATATGAGCGCTGATGATGGTTTAACCTCTGGTGACAAAAGTACGAGCCATGATTCTCCTATGCAGGTCAAAAGCAACCCGCTAACTCATCATCCATTAAATAACTTAGCTGAGACGAATCAAAGTGAAATCAGTAACCCAACCTCTACCCTCACCGCTCAAAGTACGACCGAATCAGTGAATGATAAGCATATATCGGCTATATCCTCTCATCATCTAGTCAGTAATATGCACCCACAGGTTCATTACATACCAGAAATAGCTTTTCCCATTCTTTCTCATAGCATATCAAGCGGTTCTACCACGCCATCGTTAGTCGAACACGCTTCGGCGCCTAATGTCCAAGTTACAACGTCTCCCTACTATATCCCTGAAACAATCCAAGGTAAATATGGCGAGCTTCACGTCGATGCTAGTGGAAAATATACTTTTATTCTTAACCCAAATTCACCTGATTATATATCGCTACAACAAAATCAATCCGGAACCGACCCCTTCATTTTGCATTTATCAAATGGGGCTAAGCTCGTCGTCCAAGTTCCTATACTTGGAAAGCAAGACGCTCCAACGATAACAGGCGACTTAAAAGGGGCCGTTACTGAGGATCATCAGGTTGATTCTCATGGATTAATTACCACACAAGGTAAAATTGATGTTATCGATCCTGATCATAATGAAAGTGGCGTAAGTGCGGAATCCATTCAAGGACACTATGGTATATTTTCCATTGATGAACATGGGCACTGGCAGTATCAAGTTAATAACTCTCTTTCAAATATTCAAGCGTTAACCGCAGCCACCACCTCATTGCACGAAAGTTTCACTATTCACACCCAAGATGGCACACCACAAACGATCGATATGACGATTGGGGGTAACGATGACAATGCCATTATTGCAGGAGTCGATGCTGGGGTGGTAAGAGAAGATTTAATGACTCAAGTCCAAGGCCAACTTTCCGTAACTGATTCAGACCATGGAGAAGATCACTTTCAAGCATCGTACGTTAATGGCCAATTGGGTTCGTTTGTTATCGAAAAAGATGGGGCTTGGACATACATTCTAGACAATCATAATCCAATAGTTCAAAGACTTGGCCAAGGCTCTGCTGCGACCGATACCATTATTGTTCATTCTGCTGATGGTACTGCTCATCATGTCACCATCACCATCAAAGGCACTAATGATCGCCCTAATGTCAGCCACATTAGTTCTCAAACCGTGAACGAAGGTGACCATAAAATCAGCGGGCAAGTTACTGCAACCGACGTCGACTATGGCGACACTGCAACTTTCGCGACCACTTACCAACACCCCGGTTTCACCTTAAACAGCGATGGTTCGTACACGCTTGATCCAACTGACCCAAGCTTCAACCATCTCGCAGTTGGTGAGCACCAAACCTTAATCATTCCAGTCACTGCAACTGACAACAGTGGTGGCCAAAGCCCCCCTCAGAATTTGGTTATTCGTATTGATGGCACTAACGATCTTCCTGTTGTTTCTGGGGTTTCTACAGGAAATACTGTCGAACAAGGCACTAATGCGGCAGGAATAACCGATGTCAAAGGCACATTAATAGCTTCTGACTTAGATACATCCGATACTATAAAGTGGACAGTTAGCCAAGCTCAAGGTCAATTGGGCACGTTGTCTATTGATCAACACGGCCACTGGCATTATCAGTTAGATAACTCATCGGGAAGCACAACAGATCAACTTGCTTTAGGTCAGCATCAATCAGAGTCGTTTTGGGTTACTGCTACCGATAGTGCCGGAGCTTCAGTTCCACATAAAATTGTTATCGATGTAATAGGTAGTAACGACAAACCAGTGGTCAGCGCTTGGACGCAATTACCGGCAGGAAAAGAAGACCAACCCGTTACGATAAAAGCAACTGACCTTTTAACTCATGCTAGTGATGTTGATTCTACTGATACGTTGAATGTGATTAACCTTCAAGCAACACATGGCAGTATCATCGACAACAAAGATGGTACTTACACCTTTATACCCGATAGAGATTTCAATGGTGAGATTCGACTCACCTACAATGTGGTCGACGGCCATGGCGGTAGCGTCAGCACTCAAGCCAAGTTTGACCTCACTGCAGCACCAGATAATGCCGTTATTACCGATGTACAAATGAATGCCGATCTTCGAGGCGTCACAGAAGATCATGGTTACATAGATACTCATTATAAACTGCATTACGACGGTCAATTAAATATCCAAGACCCAGATGCGGGAGAGGCACAGTTTGATCCGAATATTGGTCCACAAACCTATCAAGGTATTGGCTACGACACCAAATTGGGTGGACACATACTGCTCATGCGCGACGGTCACTACACCTATACACTCGACAACCGCAATATACAGAACTTAGCTCATGGTGAAGTTAAGCACGATTCAGTCGTTATACGCTCGGCAGATGGTACAACGCACACGATAGAGCTTACGGTTCATGGTACCAACGATGCCCCAACCATCAATGCACAGTCCCACTCAGTGACTGAAGGTGGAAGCGTTCTTAATGGACAAATGATTGGCCACGATATAGATACAGGTGCGACATTAACTTACAGCTCACCGCAGGTTGATGGTTTAGTTGTTAATCCGGACGGCAGTTATAGCTTCAACCCTGCTCACTCGACCTATCAATCATTAGCATCTGGTGTCACGAAAACCCTGACCGTTCCCGTGACCGTCACAGACGAACATAACGCGAGCAGCATCCAAAACCTATCAATCACAATAACGGGGTCCAACAACGCTGCGACGATAAGTGGTGTTAGTGCAGGTGATGTCGAAGAAGGTCATGGCAACTATGGCGATAGGTCTCCTGATCACGCGCAACCGGGTATGGCTAAACTCGGGCAAGACGGGCTCACCGCTGATGGCAAGTTGGATATTCTTGACCCAGATACTGGTGAGTCAGTATTTGATTCTAAAGGTGGAGCTTGGAATAACTCCTATCATGGACAATATGGGCACTTACTATTAAATACAGATGGTACTTGGCATTACCATGTCACCGTTGGCAGTGTTGATTGGGTTGGTAATCGGACAACAACAATCGGTACTACCATTGATAAGTTAGGTGAGAATCAAACCCTAACCGACACCATTACCGTATATTCTAAAGATGGTACTGCTCATGACATAGTCATTACCATACATGGCGATAACGACAGACCTTATATAAGTTCTGAAGTGAGCCTTACTACTGGCACTGAAGATACTGTACTTACTTTCACCAAAGCTGATTTACTTGCCAATGCAGTCGACGTTGATTCCAATGACGCAGGTAAGCTTTCTATTGCTAATCTGTTAGTCGATCACGGCTCTGTTGCCGATAACAAAGACGGCACGTACACTTTTACTCCAACTAAAGACTATAACGGCCAGGTTCATTTTAGCTATGACGTGAAAGATGCTCATGGCGGAGTGACTCATACAGGCGCAACAACTACCTTTGTGGCTGTGAACGATAACCCTGACGTCACTCCTACCTCCGACAGTGTGACGGAAGATACAGACTCACATCATTCTGTAAACTTACTTGGTACTGCGACTGATGTAGATGGCGATCCATTAACGATTAGCCAAATTCAAGTCAGTTTTGAAGGACATACTGGTCCACTGCCTGTCGGCATAGGTATCGCGCCAGACGGACACACTCTCATTATCGATAGTCATAGCTCAGCATTTCAACATTTGAGTGCGGGGCAAAAGTCAGACATTACCGTTCATTATATGGTTGAAGATAATCATGGGGGACAAACTCCAGCAACGGCTACCATCACTGTGGTAGGTACAGACGATAGAGCGCAACTTCAGTCGTCTACCATTGATATCACTGAAGGCCAAGCACTGCATACGTACAACGGTGTAACTTTTATGAAGGGCCTAATTAGTTTAACCGACCCCGATAGTAGCGATCAAACCCACTTTATTTTCTCTTTAAACCAAGGTGCTAAGGGGTTCGGCGAACTGACGGTTTGGCCCGATGGTCGCTATTCGTATAATCTCGACTGGGTAAGAAACCATCACGCCAACGATAAAGTCGCCGCATTGAAACAAGGCGAGACACTGACCGATCAGTACCAAGTCCATACTAGTGATGGCCAAATTAAGCTCGTAACCGTAACCATTCATGGTGAAGATAACAACGCTCGTATTGAGGTATTGATGCCTCACTTGTTACCAACAACACAAGATGTTTATGAGGAACATTTTAAGCCAGCGAGCCCAACTCATTTATATGCAGGAGGAATGCTAAAAGTTGTCGACCCAGACCATGATGATGCCTTTTTGCAACCAGAAATCATCGCTACTGCTCATCAAGGAGAGTTCAAGATCAGAGCAAATGGTGACTGGAGTTACATGATCGACAATTCTATCGCTGAAGTTCAACATCTGGGTGCTGGAGAGTCATTTACAGAAACTCACACTGTCCATTCAAAAGATGGGACCGCTAGTCAACTGCTTACCGTGACCGTTCATGGCACTAATGATGCGCCAACTGTATCAGCAGAAGTGAAGCTAGCACCAGGCGTCGAGGATACCGATATTCAACTTAGCACATCTGAACTTCTTAGCCATGCTAGTGACATTGACCACAACGATATCGGTCGCCTCAATATCGCTAATTTAGTCACAGATCATGGTGTCATTATCGACAACAAAGATGGAACCTACACGTTCCAACCAGCTAAAGACTACAACGGGCAAGTTCATTTTACGTATGATGTTATAGATGGGCATGGTGGTATTACTCATACAGGAGCAAACACGTCTCTTGCTGCTGTTAATGATGTCGCAACATTTACTGGTGATTCAGGCAGCGTAGATGAAGACACAAGCCTTCACCACAACCTACATATTACTGGTGCCACAACCATTCAAGACGCTCTTACTTGCAACGGGCATCTGATTGTTTCTGACGCGGATGGCCAAGGTGAAGCCGCATTGGATTTGAATGGTCAACATCACTTAACCCAAAGTGGCACCTATGGCCAGTTTGTGATTAACAGCAGTGGTATATGGGTCTATGCCGCAGATAATAACAATGTTGCTATTCAAGACTTAGATAATGGGCAAACACTGACTGACCATATTGAAGTGACCTCAAAAGATGGAACCAAACATTCAATAACAGTAACCATAAATGGCACAACCGACGACCCAGTCCTTCACAGTCTTAGTGATTCTGGTGTTCAACATGGTGGTCCAATCGAAGGGAATCTACTTACTGGCTCTGGGACGGATCAAGGGTTGAGTGGTGCAGCAACAGACACCGATTCCAACGCGCATTTAGTATTGCAAGATATTCAAATAAAAGACCCCGTGTCAGGTTATGTCGCGGTAAGGCCGGGGCAACCACATACTATGGCCGGTATCGGTACACTCGCGATCGAAGCGAATGGTCATTATACCTTCACCCCGGAAGCTGGTTTTACAGGTAAAGTGCCAAGTATGGTTTATCGTGTCGGCGATGATGGTGGTAACCCAATAGGAGATTCTTCTCAAAACTCTCTCTCTATTGAAGTCACCCCGCCCCTACAGCATACGCCAACGGTCACAGGGCAAACCGTTTCTACAAATGAAGACATCACCAGAACCATTACAACCAGTGAGTTTGGTTACAGTGATCAAGATGGCGATGCGTTACAGTTCGTGACTATTAGCAGCATACCGAGCCATGGATTATTACTTCTAAACGGTAACGCCGTAACCGCCAACCAGCACATCAGCAAGGCTGACTTAGACGCAGGTCATTTAACTTTCACGCCGATCAATAATGAAAACGGCGCCAACTATGCGCAATTTAGCTTCACTGCGAATGATGGCCATACAAATTCAGCCAGTGCAACAATGATATTGGACGTTAACGCAGTGAATGACGCACCTATCGTTGGATCGAGTTTCATTAGTTCACTCGAAGACAAACCGCATACGTTCACCACTGCAGACTTTAAGTATTCTGATATTGATGGCGATACGTTAAACCATATCACGATTACCAATGTCACCCATGGCGTGCTATCACTGAATGGCATTACAGTAAATGTTGGTGATGACGTCAGTGCATCCGACGTTTCATCACTCATCTTCATCCCAACTCACAACTATTTTAGTTCTGGTGTCAGCGGATTGGGTGCGGTGCAATTTACCGCAAATGATGGCCAAGCTAATTCAAAAGAAGGGTCAATACTCATAAATATAGCGAGTGTCGCTGACCCAGCAACATTCAGTGGAGACTCCTCAGGGGTGGTCAAAGAAGACATAACACTTCAAGCTTCAGGTACGTTGACGGCGAGTGATCCTGATGGAACAGCAGAGTTTACCGCGGTACAAGGTGGAGCAGGAATAGCCGGAAGCAAAGGCTATGGGCATGCTCATATCGATGTAAATGGTCACTGGACTTACGACCTTAACAACAACCACCCTGTCGTCCAACAGCTAGCTCAGGGTCAAACCGATACTGAAACCATCACGGTTCAATCTATTGATGGTACTCAACATGATATCGTAATCACCATTACCGGCACCAATGACTTACCTACTGTTTCAGAAAGGCCACAAGCAGGCTTAATTGTCGGTCAGCACTCTGTCGAAGAAGACTCAACTCTCGCCCCCACGGGTCAACTTGTTATCAATGACATTGATGGTGATTCCACCAGTGTTACCTTAGACCCGACACATAGTGCCAACTATGGTCATGTAGCTTATGACGCGCATAACGGTGCTTGGGTATACCACTTAGACAACAGTAACCCAACCGTCAATGCACTTAATGATAACGACACTCTTCAAGACAGGTTTTCAGTGCTCGTCGATGATGGTCACGGAAGGAAAGTATCGCAAGAGATCACCATGACCATTAATGGGCATACCGATACACCACCGATCCCCACGTTGGTTACACCGGCTCAAATAACGGGCAGTGCAGGACACCAAGATTTACATGCCTCTCTTGGTACACCACCCCAATTACTTCTTTCGATTCCTACCTTACAAACAGGATGGGGGATTTTGACGGCTAACGGTCATGTTGCCTCTAGCCTTCATGGTCAGTTTGGAACGTTGCATGTCAACCCACAAACGGGTCATCTAGATTATGATTACCATACATCATCGAGTGTCATCAAAACGCATACAGGTACAAGTAATGGCGCGGGTACTGATGAAACCGATACGTTCGTGCTAACCCTTGCCGGAACACAAAACTCAAAAGTGGAAGTGCATTTACACTTACATTCACAATCGGTACACGGCAATAGTGGACATCATATTGATCAGACGACATTAACAGGCATTGACGTTAACCCATTATCTTCTCCTTCACCGCCGCCACCAGTACAACACGATGAACCAGATACAAACATCGATTCATTGAATGATTCGCTGGGTGACGTAAATTCACACTCAGCGGCTAACGCCTACCTAAGCGCTTTGGGTATCGCTGAATCATCGCCGAGTTCAGGAGTTAATGTACAACACAATTCCCCCCACGATCTCGATATAGTATTGAATGAAAGTCAGGATATAGCTAACGCTGCGACCGATAGCAATGCTGTCGACGCTGCAGACGCATTGTCCTATGAACATCACCTAGATCATGATAAGCACCCTGATCACGACAGCATCGATCTGGATAATCATCAAGACAGCGCTGACCCGTCGAGCTTTATTGACCCTGTCTAGGTTTTTACAACTATTAGTTATAGTATTCGTTATGGATTCGTAACTATTGGTTTGGTTAGATTAAGAGCGCTAATATAAAAAACAAAGAGCAGAATATTCTGCTCTTTGTTTTTTATACCGAGTCTACTTACCTTAGGCGATGTGCTACACCAAGCTTGTCAAGCCCACCGATTATCGCTCACCAAACGCCACACTCACATTGGTGTAAATCGGTTTCCATAAATACTGAAATACTGATTTTTCACCCGTAGTGATATCAACTTCACCTGTCATACCAGGTAAAATAGCGAAGGTTTCGGGGTTATCCCTAAAATAAGGCTTCTCAACAGAGACAACTACTTCATAGAAAATCTCACCTCGTTCAGTCTTACTTGTTGTTGGCGAAATTCTTTCTACTGATCCCTTTAGTGCTCCAAAGCGACTATAGTCAAAGGCATCCACTTTCACTCTTGCGGGTTGACCTATGCTGACAAAGCCAATATCTCTTGGCGATAAACGTGCTTTAAAATCTGCTTTCCCACCTACAGGGACTATCTCAACTACGGTTCCACCAGGTTGAATCACCCCACCTACTTCGGTGCTTGGAATACTTTGTACCAATCCCTGCAATGGAGACACGATCACGGTATTCGTGACCTTTGCTTGACTGGAACGAACGCGAGCTTTCAACGCAGAGAGTTCCGATACCGCTTCAGAACGTTGGTCGTTCACCTCAACTTTTGCCTGAGCGAGTAGCTGTTCAATCTTTTGTTCGTTACTGTCTGTCTGTCGGATCAATACGGCTTTCTTACCACGCGCTTCCGCAATACTTTGTTCAATACCTGCTAGCTTCTGACGCATCTCAAGCACTCGTAATCGTGAAATATTCCCTGCTTTTAACCCTTTTTCTAAGATAACCAACTCTTGCTGAGTCGCAGATAACTGCTTTTCATAGGAAGGCAGTGCTTTTTCTACACTGCGTAATTGCTCCGCAATCTGCTCACTCTCTTTCTCAAGAACAATTCGCTTTTGATAGTACAGTGCCTTTTGGGCGTTAAGCTGGGATAATTGCTGACTTACTATCTCAGGGAATTTCGTTTCATATTGAGTAAAGTCGGGGTCACGTTGCTCTAAAAGTGCACTCATACGCTCGATGCTAGCTTGTAACGTGACCTGCTGGGATTCGAGCTCTTGCAAAGCTGAGCGTTGAAAAGTGGCATCAAACTCAACCAAAGGTTGCCCCTGTTCCACGAGATCACCTTCACTCACTAATACCCGTTTAAGCTTTCCACCCAGGGCACTTTGTAATATCTGACGCTCCCCCTCAGGAATGACCGAACCTTTCGCTTTGGCAATTTCATCAACTTGGGTCATAACAGACCAAACTGCAAACGCCACGACACACAATCCAACCGACCATGTTGCCAACGCAAGTGAGCGAGCTGTATTTTTTGACTCGACTAACTCAGAATTATACCGATCACCCATTCACTGTCTCCCTTTCTTGCTGATCCGTTCCATTAGTTTGTTCCAACGGGCCTGCATATACCACCGCCCCTTCGTTTAGCACGACGACTTGATCCGCCAATTTGATCAGCTCAGGATCATGAGAAGAAAACACCACTGTTGCCCTCCCCCTCTTATCAGCTAAAAACTGAGAAAATACTCGCTTAGCCTTAGGGTTATAATCTGGGACAGGGTTATCAATCAAATACAGCCTGTAATCGTGAACAAGAGCTTTCGCATCGATTAGAATTTGCGCGACACTCCCTGAGAGCACATCAAATAGGCTGTCAGGAATAATGCTACTCATAGGCCTATCTAAAGGCTCACTCAATGAGTTAAACCAAACTTCTCCGCCAACCACATTAATGGCATGACGAATTTTATCATCGCTTACGATATTGCCATCACTTAACCACTCCCTCACGCTTAATGTTAATAAATCGGGATAGGCTGCTCGAATGAAACACCAGTGACGATACAGTTGGGGATCATACTGAACCAAGTTCACGCCACCCACTTCAATCAAACCATTTTGAATTGGTTGCAATCCCGCCATTACTTCAATCAACGTCGATTTCCCACTCGACGACGGCCCCGTTATCGCCACTATTTCACCTGCCTCTATAGAGAAGCTAACACCATTTAATGCGGGTTTATTCTGCTTAGGGTAGCGTAAAGTGACCTGGTCTAATTTAAGAGTAGGAGCTTGATCAGGCAATGTTTGGTGCTGATAGCTAAACTCACGTTCAGAAGGCTGAGATAACAAACGATTTACTTGAAGCTTTGAAGATTCGTAACCTCTTAGGCGAAGAGCACTGTTCGCCAACATTTGAACGGGGCCCGTAACTTTAGAAATCAACATCATGGAAGCGATCAAGCCTCCGGGTGTCATGACTTGCTCAAAGATTAATCCAATACCAAGCCCCATAATCGCGAGTGTCGAACCAACATTAATCGCATAAAAAAGAGAGGTATAACGACTTTGTAAAACTGCGTGTGAAAAACCAACTTGAGACGCTAGGAAGTTTACTTTATCAAATCGTTGACGCCAGTGATGAATAATTCCTGTGCTACGTAAAAAGACTAACTTAGAGGAAAGTTCATTTAACATGTTCTGCCGATTCGTACCTGCTACGGTTGATTGCATTGAACGTTTGCTACCAGACTGAATAGAGCGTTTAGCAAGCAGATAGTACATTAGAACGGAGCAGATAGGCACAATCACCAACCAGCCACCAAGTACACCTATTGCCATTATAAATAATAGGGTAAAAGGCAGGTCAAATAAGGCATTACCCAAAGGTCCAGAAAGCACACTCGAGATTCTATCTGCTAACGAAAGCTGGCTTTGATGACTAGAAAGTACGGTCTGCTGGTTTTGCGTATAACTGTTTTTAAGCAGTTTTTGAACGATTGATTGGGAGATCTCTCGGCTGATTCGATTAGAGACTGAAGCAAATACTCTACTGCGTAAGGTTCTAAGTAACCCCATCATAAAGAGCAACAAAGCAGCACCTATCGCAATGCCCTCTAATTCGTGCCCTGCATCTCCACCAATAACATGATCATAAATCGACATAGTAATAAAAGGGACGGCAAGCGCAAACAAATTCGTAAAGAAGCTGACTAATAGTAACTTTGGAATCATTGGCCTAAATGCATGTAGGCGCTCACCCACCCAATTTACACTGGGCTTTTCTAAAGGGTGATCCGTAATAACCAGGTAAAGAGAAGGTATGGACGTTAATGACTTATCTAATTCTGTAGGGTAGAAATGCCCTGAATCAACGTTTCCTAGCACTAAACTCTTCTCATCAAGAAGGGCTAAAACAAGTTTGTGCTCACCAACAGATTGACTATTTCCAGCTAATTCGTAAGGCAGATGAAGGCGATCAAATAGAGCAAAAACATCATCCAACGACAACACGCCATTCTCAGCGACCCACTGCTTCGCGAATAACTGAATATTCGCATTTGCATCAAGCTCCTTTAGCGTCTCTAGGCACTGTTGTTCTAGTACATTCATGCAACATGCTCCTGCTTATCCAATTCACGAGTAATCGAAACGACTTTGCTAGCAAGCGCACGAAGCGCTGGGTGGTAAGTCACCATAATAATTAAACGCCCACGAGATTTTTCTTGTTGAAGAACATGCGCTAACTTCTCTAAAGCATCAAGGTCAAGCGATGCGTCGGGCCTATCCAGAAACAAAATCGGCTTACTGTTTGAAAGTTGAGTAATGATATTGAGTAGTTTCGTATTCCCCATACTTAACAGCGACGTGCTTGTTTGGCCGACCTTCGTTTCTAATCCATCGGGCAGTCGCATTATCTGATCATGAAGACCAAGTTGTTGAGCATAGTGATTGGCTCTCTCAGAGCAACTGGGATTAAACCCACACATATTATCAAGCAGAGTGCCTGCAATTAACTGCGCCTTAACGCTACAGTAAGCAGTATGTCGTGATAGCTCACTAACTTCTCTAGAACTAACATTCGATGTATCAATATAGGCGCTTCCTGAGCGCCATACGTCTACACCACTCAAACACGACAGCATGTGACTGTTAATATGACGATCTTCACTATCAAGGATTATGCAGTCACCCTGTGCCGCAGTGAGATCCAACGTATAACCTATACCAAATCGGTCGATGTTAATTGAGCGAAACTGTATCTGGTTGACTAGTACTTGACTCTCTTTAATGATAGGTACTGTATTCGATTCGATTTGTTCAAGCTCGTTTATCGCCTGTTGTGCACTGTGAATCGAATTTAGCTTTATTCTAACTCCGACTAAGGCACTTAACGGTGCGACCGCTCGCCCAGACAAAATTGAACACGCAGCAAGACCACCTGTTGTGAGTTCTCCATCAAGTACCCATAAACTGCCAACGACAACTAGCGCAACAGAAGTTGCCAATGCAGCTAATTGGATACACTCTTGAGCAAACGCATTTTGCGTTTCTTCACTTGCTTTAGAGAGAGACCGGGAGTGGTTAAGGCGTTTGAACTGGCTAAAAATACGAGACTCGATCGCCTGTCGTTTAATGCCCTGAATTGTTTGCGCCATCAAAATTAGAAAGGCTTTTCGTTGCTGCTCTGCTAAAGAGGCTTCTTCACTCAGTTGCTTCACTCGGAATGAAGAGACCCAAACAATGCTTAGGGTCAGCAACCAGACAGCAACTGGAATGAACACCAACTCACCACCAATGTACGCGACCAAGCTTAAGAAAATGAGAGCAAACGGAAGGTCGATAAATCCAGCAATAACACCACCGGAATACCATTCCTTTAATTTTGGTATTGCACTCAAACCTTGCTCTACCCCCCCTAAACCAAGACGCAGTATGTCTAGAGGTGATGCTGAAGAAAGCCGAGTAATAATACCTTCAAATGTTGCCTTCTCAGTGTTGCTCGCTGCCGCAGCAAGTAGCCAACTGCGCACAAAGCGGATTAACGCTTCCATTCCTACGGCTAACGCAGCGCCGGCTAACAGTAGCGTGGCGGTACCATAGCTTTGATTCGGTAAAATCCGATCATAAATCTGCAAAACTGTTAAAGGTACAGCGAGTGAAAGAAGGTTTATCAGCAATGAAGGCAGTAAAACTCTTCCAACTACCTTGGTGTTTTTTGTTGATTCTTTACTCATTGAAAGCCCTTACCTTTATCTATGAAATAAGGTTGGTACACGGGTCTAAGTAAAGCAAGGTAACAAGCTGATTTAATGTATTTTTGTTACCTTAATTCTCTATATGTCATTATCGATACGATTCTTAACCCTCAACACTTATAACAACGGTTTTCGATAACAAAATACCATCACGACTAAACAAGGTAATAGCACGACCAGACTGTAATGGAAGTAAAACGCATACGCTATCGCCGCGCATACAAAGGAACCGGGTACGATTAAGCGGTGGAAACTCGTTACTCTTGCCGCCATATATAAACCTAATGCGGAATTGAGGCCAAGCCACACTAATGATTTCCAGCCACTAAAAGAAAACTGCGTTAAAAGTGGGATCGTAATCGTCGCATAGCCCCGTATAGCCGACACCATATCCATGGCTAAATAGATACTCATGCCAACACACAGCCCTGCAACGACAGCCTTAGTAATGTTCGATTTAACCAACAGTAGAACCATTGGTAAGAGCATGCTGTGTGTGACTATCGAACGGTGACTCGTTATTCCTATCCAATCTAAACTCAACTTCGGGATAAAGAGCCCTAGATAGACTGCAACAATAAAAATAGGTAAAAGAAAAAGGGTATTCATTAACTAAAGTTCCAAAAAACATACACAATAAAACAAGCGCTAAAAATAAGATAAGCAGGATGAAGTTATGTCATCAAACGGGAGTCTACTGAATAACCCCTCTAGATATGTAAGTCTGCGGTAAACATGTTTCGATTTACCTTTTATTCAGTTCTGCTATTGCTTAGTTTGAATTTGGTTTGGCTCATGCTTAGTTCTACTTTGACTCAGTTCAGTCTGGAGCTAGCTTTACTTTCATTAAGCTAGATGACAACCATATTTAACGTCCATCGCCTACTTTTACTTAAAGATATTTCCCAAGCCTATCTCCCAAACGAAAAAAGAGCCGCGATTAAGCGACCCTTCAGTAAGTGGAGTTTTAGAATAAAAATTTAGCTTTCTATATAATCGACCACTTCTAAACCGAACCCAGATAGCGCATGGTATTTTTTACTTGCCGACGAAAGTAGGTTCATCTTAGTCACGCCCAAATCAGCGAGAATTTGAGATCCAACTCCCACTTGACGAGAGGTATGCTGCTTCTTCTTAGGTGATGCACTTTTACCGTTATCGAGCGCTTCAAAATACTTCACACGATTAATGATGGCGTCACTTTTCTCTTCGTGGCCTAAGATAACGAGTACACCATTATCACTCGCGATTTTCTCCAATGCAGACTGAAGCGACCACGAAGGAGACTGTTCACGTCGAGAATGCAGAATATCCGTAAAGGTATCTTGCAGGTGAACACGTACGTTGGTTGGGCTGTCGCTAACCTCGCCTTTTTGTAGCGCGTAATGAATTTGGTTATCCACCGTGTCACGGTAAGTCACCATATTAAACTCACCAAACTCGGTAGGTAGGTTACATTGTGCAATACGCTCAATGGTCGTTTCTGTGTTGTTACGATACTCGATAAGATCAGCAATCGTACCGAGTTTAATTCCGTGCTTTTCGGCAAACACTTCAAGCTGCGGACGGCGAGCCATGGTGCCATCTTCATTTAAGATTTCAACAATCACAGACGCGGGTTCAAAACCGGCCAAACGCGCTAAATCACAGCCTGCTTCAGTATGCCCAGCACGAACTAACACGCCGCCATCTTTCGCTGCAAGCGGGAATATGTGCCCCGGCTGCACTAAGTCTTGCGGCGTTGCCTGTTTTGCCACTGCCGCTTGAACGGTGACCGCGCGATCTTCAGCAGAGATGCCCGTTGTTACCCCTTGAGCCGCTTCGATTGAAACAGTAAAAGCCGTAGCCCAAGGTTCAGTTGGGTTTTGTACCATAGGGAAAAGCTGTAAATCATTACAGCGTTGTTTAGTCATGGTCAAACAGATCAAGCCACGACCGTGTGTCGCCATAAAGTTGATATCTTGCGCGGTAACATGCTCCGCTGCCATCATGATATCACCTTCATTTTCTCGATCTTCATCATCCATCAAGATAACCATCTTACCTTGGCGATAATCTTCAATAACTTCTTTAATATTGCTAATTGCCATTATTCTTTTACCTATCTTTTTGATGACCCAAACTGGTACTGATTACGAATCTTCAGCCAATTGTTCAATGAATTGGATACTCTTAGTCAAGACGGCTGAAATATCTTGAATGCTCTCTGGTGAACGTCCACGGATCGGAAATGAGTCTTTACGACGATACATTCGAAGTGGTTTCTCTATACTAAACGAAACGTCTCGTTGATTAAGTGACGAAACTATCCCTTTGAAGTTTATAATGCCTTCTCCTAGCGCAGGAAAGGTAAACCTATCATCATGAACTTGAACATCTTTTACATGAAAGTGCTGACAAAACGGCAGGGCAATTTTTGCTTCTTCACTTGGGCTTAAATTGGGGACGAGTGACACGGAATTACCCGGATCAAAATTGAGTGCCAAGGCAGGATGCGCCACTTCAGATAAAATTCGAATACCATCATCGGCACTCGCAAAAGCATTAAAATTGTGGTCGCCACCATTTTCAATACAAATCACACAACCGTGCACTTCTGCATACGGCGCCAGCACTTTTAAATTGCTGATGATCGTCTGCCGTTCAGCTATAGGTCCCGTACATGTATTCAGGTACTTAACGCCGAGTTTCTGCGCAAATCGAATTCGCAATTTAAACTCTTCAAGCGCATCAGGAGACGCAAGATTCATGGTGCAGCCTAGTGCGTCTGAATGAAGCTCTTCTTTGTCCATCAAAGACAATAAATACTCAGCATGGGTAGCGGAAAACATGTCACTATCAAGCTGACCGACATAGCCTTGGTTGAAGGCAAATTCTACTTTGTTAACCCCTAAAGACTTAATGACTTTGAGGGATGTTTTTAAATCGTGGCCATCAAATATTGCTGTATTGATGGCGAGTCTGTCTAAAATACTCATCGCTATACTTCCTTTATAAACGGCTAGGTTCTCGAAATATGTTGAATAGAAAATAAATAGAAAGAAAAAATGCCAATCAACATTCTGCTTTCACAGGCCGTATAATTGGCAACAGGACTAACTACTAAATTTGCTGTTCGCTATTTCGAGTAGCTGAACGTAACCCGACGCATTCCATGCGGTTCGACCAACAAAAACACCATCGATGTTCGGTTGATCGAGTAAGTTTGATGCGTTATCCAAATTGACGCTCCCACCATATAGTAGCGTCATCGCATCCGCTAAATCAGCACCGTAAAGCTCTCTTAGCGCGCGTCTAATCGCGAAGTGCATTGACTCTGCTTCTTGTGGTGTTGCAGGAATACCGCTCTCACCAATCGCCCAAATAGGCTCATATGCGATGATGACTTGTGGAATTTGATGATCTGGCACCTCGTATAACGCGATCTTAACCTGCTTAATTACCGCTTCACGAGACACCCCCCAACGCTTCTCTTTTCCACTATCACCGACACAGACTAACGGCGTTAACCCATGCCTTAATGCGGCATGAACCTTCATATTCACCGTTTCATCTGTCTCGCCAAATTGGGCTCTACGTTCTGAGTGACCCATTTCAACCACGCTACCACCACAGTCTTTGACCATCAATGGCGATACTTCTCCGGTGAAAGCGCCTTCTTCCTGCCAGCACATGTTCTGTGCCCCCACTTTCATGACGCTGGCATCAAAAGCGCTACTCACTGAAGAGATATATGGAAATGGCGGAATGACAAATGGTTGTAATTGAGGATGAAGCTTCTCAATTCTTGGCAACACTGCGCTTGCCCAGGCTTGCGCAGAGTCACTGTCCTTGTTCATCTTCCAACTGGTTCCTATCCAGAGTTTTTTCATGCGGCTACCTGCTCTGTCGCAAATTCACACATAAACTCAAGGATAAGCGCCATGGATACCGCGCCCGGATCTGGGTGACCAAGTGAACGTTCACCCAATGTTTTCGCCTTACCAGTAGTTGCAATCATATCTTTCGTTGCTTCAACACCTTGATGCGCCGCTTTGACGATTGCCGGTAATGATTCTGTAAGATCGCCACTGTGTTTTTCAGATTCTTTCACTGCTGCGACTAATGCGTCAATCATGGTTTTGTCACCCGGTTTCGCACCCCCACGCTCGTAAACAGCATGTAAGCCTGCCGCAAGAAACGTCGATAACGAGCTCGTATCAAGAACAGTTGCTCCTTTAATCGCTTTCGCACCAGATCGGAACAATGTGCCAAAAATCGCACCCGATGCACCGCCCATGGTTGCCATCATGGTTGAACCAATTTTAAGCAATAATTTGCTTACATCTTGTGGCTGATAATCGCTTTCCAACAGTTCTGCCACCGCGTTAAAGCCACGTTCCATGCCAATACCGTGGTCACCGTCTCCGATAGTTTGGTCAAATTTCGTTAATAGAGGCTCACTTTCAACCATTTTGTGGGCAACGTGAGTCATCATATTTTTTGCAGTTAATACATCCATCATTTATTTCCTTAAAGCAAGTGATTCACACGGTAAGTCGTAGAGTTCTTTTAGTTCTTCATCAAGTTTGAGTAGAGTGATTGAGTAGCCCGACATCTCTTGAGAGGTACAGTAATTGCCCACCAACGTGTCGTGAATCTTAATACCCCTTTCAGCTAACAGCTTGTGCGCTTGGCGAGTAGCAATAAGTAGCTCCATGTAGGTTGACGAGCCGAGGTTATTGACCAGTAAGCAAACTTCATCGGCTGAGTTGTAAGGTAAGTCTTGGCAAAGTTGATCCACCAACTTTTCAACGACCTCATCTGCAGTTTGCATTTTCTCTCTCGCTACACCAGGTTCACCGTGTAAGCCCATGCCAATTTCTAACTCATCGTCTGGCAGTTCAAAGTTGAAGGTATTCGTTTGAGGAACAGAGCCCGCTGAAAGCGCGACCCCGATTGAGCGCGTGTAATCACGAGCACGCTCTGTCACTGCAACAATTTGGTCAAAGTCATCGTATTTTTCAGACGCTGCACCTGCGATTTTAAGGACATAAAGATCACCAGCGGTTCCGCGTCGCTCTTTAATTTTCTCAAGTGGCGCTGACGCTACGTCATCCCAAACTCGAATGGTGTGCGTTTTAATATCGTCATCATCGGCAAGCTCAGCCGCAATGTCGAAGTTCATGTTATCGCCAGCGTAGTTACCGTAAATATAGATAACACCTTTGTCGTTATTGACCGCTTCTGTCGTCTGTAAAATCACGTTCGGTGGCGGCGCTGCGAAAATATCGCCCAATGCCGCTGCATCCGCCAAACCTTTACCTACATAGCCTGCAAACAAAGGCTCATGACCACTGCCGCCGCCAGTCAAAATCGCCACTTTATCGCTAGGGTAATCGGTACGCATCGCTGCCGTAATACCCGGTAGACCTTCTAGCTTGCCACTCATCGCAGCAAGCATGCCTTCGAACTGCTCTTGAGCAACGTTCATTGGATCGTTTATTAACTTCTTAGGCTTTCTCATAGGGTTCACCAATTTTATTATTGTCTATGCTGCTAGTTAAGCGTTCTTCTGGTAGTTCGTCGCCATCTTAACGGTCAGTTTCAGTGCATTTTCCATTGCAGGAATAGACGCAATATTCTTTCCGTAGATATCAAATGCAGAACCGTGGTTCGCCGTTGCGATTGGAATTGGGATCCCCCCTTGAACCGTTACACCACGGTCAAAGCCCATCATTTTTAGTGCGATAGCGCCTTGGTCGTGATACATCGAAACAATCGCGTTCAAATTTTGTTTTTCAACCGCCCACATTGTTGTGTCACCAGGGAACGGACCACACGCTTGAATCCCTTTTTGCTTTGCTTTTTCAATTGCAGGAGAAATGGTTACAATCTCTTCATCACCAAACAGACCGCCTTCGCCACCGTGTGGGTTTAGAGCTTGAACCGCAATTTTAGGCTCGTCAAAGCCGGCTGATTTCAAGGTGTTGTTCATCAGCTCAATCGTTTCCAACACCGTATCCACTGTTAGGTTATCGACCACATTTTTAAATGGGATATGAGACGTAACACGACCTGCCCAGATGTCATCAACAACATTGACTTCACAACCGAACCCTTTGAAGCCAGTGAGTTCTGCAAACCATGAAAGCTCATCACGGTGTTGAAGCCCAGCAAGATGCATCGCTTGTTTGTTCAGTGGTGCGAAGCAAATACCGTGTGTTTTGTGTGCTAAGGTTAAGTCGACAGCAATCTTTAGCGCTTCCAGAACGTACGTTCCGCCTTGCTCTGTTGCCACACCGTATTCAATCGGTGTCGCGTGAGAGCTTGTAAACTTAAGCAGTACTGGCTTGCCTGACTCAAAGTTCGCGTCTTCAAATCGCTCTACTACGTCGTATTCAAAAGAAACCTGAGCAATGTCCATCCCTTTACGAAGCTCGTATTCATCAGCAATGATCAAAATATTGCTAAGCTTACGACTCGACGGCTGGTTTAATACTTTTGCTGCAACCTCTGGGCCTATGCCTGAAGGGTCACCTAATACGAGAGCAATAGTTGGTTTAGTCATTATCAAAATCCTTGTACGTTAGTTGTATACATAATCTACGAATCCAACAGACAGTGCTGGAACATATGTCGCTAGTAGAAGCACTACGAACAACACACCAATAAAGAGAACGTTCACTTTGGTTACTTGCCAGATATCACGCTTAGCGATAGAACATGCTGTGATTAATACACTTGCTACCGGCGGTGTTTGCTGACCAATGGAGATGTTTAGGGCAAGCATGATGCCGAAGTGAATTGGGTCTATACCTAGCTCATGAATAAGAGGTAACACGATAGGCACCGTTAAGATGATTGCCGCAGCGCCGTGTAAGAAAACGCCGACAATAAGAAGCATGATGTTCAGCATCATCAGAACAACGTATTTGTTTTCAGAGATACTCAAGATCCCCGCCGCCATCGCTTGTGGTACTTCTTGCTCAGTCAGGAATAAACCTAATACAGCAGACGTTGCCACTAGTAGCATTACAACTGATGTACCTGTAACGCCTTCAAGTGCCGCTTTATAGAACAGTTTCAAATCCATCTCTTTGTAGATGAAGACACTAATAACAAGCGCAAGAAGTACTGCAATACCCGCCGCTTCTGTCGCTGTCATAAAGCCAGACATGATGCCGCCAAGGATAGCGAACGGTAGCGTCAGAGCCCAAAATGCATCTTTGAATGAGGTCCACAATTTACGTAGGCTAAACGATTCTTCACGAGGTAGGTCATATTTTACAGCGTAGTAATAACACACACCAAACATACCCGCAGCGCCTAAAAGACCAGACAAGATACCGGCAACAAACAACTGCGAAATTGACACGTCGGCCATCGCACCGTAAATGATTAACGGTAGAGAAGGTGGAATGATAACCGCCAGTGATGCTGACGATGAGGTAACCGCCGCCGAGAAACTACCAGAGTAACCACGTTTCTTCATCGCCGGAATCAAAATGGAGCCGAGCGCAGCAACATCCGCCACCGCTGAACCAGAAATCTCAGCAAAGATCATCGATACGCCAACATTTACCATCGACAGGCCGCCGCGTACGAATCCAACAATTGAGTTTACAAAGTTAATTAAACGAAGAGAGATACCACCAGTGTTCATGAGTGCGCCAGCAAAAACGAACAGTGGAATCGATAATAGTGTAAATTTAGAACCACCTTCAAACATGGCCAAAGCCGCATTATAGATAGCGTCCATATCGGATGTCAGAACCATGCCAACAACCGCAACCGCACCAATAGCAACACCAATAGGTACATTGATCATTACTAACGCAATCAAACAGATTAAAACGATTAACGCACTCATTTCACCGCCTCCATGACTTCTTTCATCTCTTCCTTGGCATCACGAATGGCTTCTTCAATCTCTTCTTCTTCGCGAGTCGAACCTTTACTGACAAGTGCCCACGCTTGAGGCATCGAACACAGCTGTGCAATCACAAACAAAACAGCACCAATAGGTAACGCCGATTGTGCGAACGCCAAAGTGATGAAATCTAAACTGGTCAGTGTTTCATCACCAAAAATTTGTAGAATGTAGTAACTCGCCCAAGCGATAACCACAAAGAACCCGATAACAATGACTTCGCTAAGCAAGAAAATCGCTTTTCTCGCAACCGGTGTCATCTTAGCCACAAGACCACCAAAGCCCATGTGTGCACGCTTTAAAGCGCATAAAGCGGAACCGTAAAACGTTAACCAAGCTAAAAGAATCGCAGAGACTTCATCGTACCAATACAAAGAAGCGCCACTAAAACGAGAAAAAACCGCCACAATAATGATGGCGCTAAGAGAAAGCAGTATCGTCATAGAAATAGCGATAAGGACTTTTTCTAACACATTGGAAATGGTATTTATGCCAGCAAGAAAAGACATCATAACCCCTCGCAAAATTACAGAAAAAAGTCACGGCCTACCCTTCTAGCAAGCCGTGACGACGATAGTTACTCCGCGGTTTCCATCGCGATGGTTAGCATTGCTAAACCGTTATTTACGTTTTGCACAAAATCATCGTAAATAGGTTGGCTTGCATCAACGAATGATTTACGGTCAGCTACGTTTAGCTCCATACCGCCTGCAACAAGCTTGTCTCTTAGCTCGCCTTCCAATCTTGCCGCTTCTTGGTAACCCCATTGCTGAGCATTTTTCGATGCATCTTCAATGATGGTACGTACTTCTTGCGGTAGTTTTCCGTAGTGACGAGAGCCTGCTGTTAGGTATGCTGGTGTGTAAACGTGATTAGTGACACTCACGTAGCCTTGTACTTCATGAAGTTTTGCTGCGTAGATGTTGGTGTACGGGTTTTCTTGACCATCGATAACACCGGTTTGCAGGCCAATAAATACTTCACTAAAGCTCATTGGCGTAGGGTTTGCGCCCCAGTTCTTAAACATTTTTACGCGCCATGAACTGTTAGGCGTACGAATTTTCAGACCTTGTAGATCTTCAGGTGTGTTGATCGGGCGTTTTGCGTTAGTGATATTACGGAAACCATTTTCCCAGAAGCCAATCACTTGGTAGCCTTTCTTCTCGGCTGCTGGTGCAATGTATGGCCAGAACACTTTCTCTTCGATTTTCGCGACATGATCACGATCTGATACTAGGAACGGCAACTCAAATAACGCCATTTCAGAAACGTGGGTTGGCAATGTTGAAGTTAACAACGCTAAATCAACTGTGCCTAACTTCAGTTTCTGTTGAACGTCTTTGTCTTTACCTAGTTGCGCAGCACCGAAGAACTTCATGCTGTAATCAATATCAGCTTTTTTAAACTCTTCGTTCGCGTATTCAGTGAAGTATTGTGTTGTGTTGTATTGAAGTGATCCAAGTTGTGCGCTCGTTGCGACTTTCAAATCTTTCGCTAAAACAGCAGACGACATCAGCGAGGTTAATGCGATTGTTGTATAAGTAATTGTTTTATTTTTCATTGTTTTATCCACGTTATTCCATTAATCATTTTGTTATTGAGGGTAATAATCCACGTTATGCAATAAACTCTTTCTCTATCTCCTTAATTCGATTTACTTTCGGGGTTGAAGGACCATCAGTAAATTCCGCGTCTAACCAGGTATCAAGAATGGTTTTTGCTAGCTCTTGACCAATGACGCGAGATCCCATCGTAATGATTTGTGCATCATTACTTTTTCTTGCTCGTTCTGCGGAAAAGGTGTCATGACACAGTGCCGCCCGAATACCAGGAACTTTATTAGCAACAATTGAAACGCCAATTCCGGTACCACATAAAATAATGCCTCTCGCGTGTTTTCCCTCCGCGACCGCTACACTGACTGCTTTCGCGATGTCAGGGTAAAGCTCCGCCTTTCCTGGGTTCACGCCATAATCAATGCACTCAATTCCTTTTGCAGACATATGTGCTATTAAGCACTCTTTTAGTTCGATTGCTGCGTCGTCACATCCAATTGCTATCATCTAAATCACCAACGTTCATTTGAGCACCACAAGTTACAAATGATATTGCACTTATTCTCCAGAAGTTAACATGCGTTCATCACACAAATGAGATTTCGATCACTTGAATTTAGCAATACATTAACATTTACGTGATCGAAACTGCGTTATAAATAGACTTATCAAAAAGCGTGACTTTGCTAATATTCAAAATGAAAATCTTATCAATGACACGATAATTACACTAAAAAACAATAGGTTAATGACATTAAAAATGAGCCCTCAGATCATTTGCACGTAATTTAGTTATCTTTAACTGGAAATGCATTGACGAGATAAAGCATTAAGATGAATAACCTGTAATCAATTTAACTTGTCACAATTTGGGTAACTATTAACATTACACATATCTGTTCAAATGTTTACTTATGCGAACAAAAGAACATTCGTGTATTCTACTGTTCAGAGATGAACAAAAAACTGAAGAGTTAATACTTCACATCTAAAGTAACGAGGAAAGAAAGCTGTGGTAGTAAAACGAGAGAATGAAATCAATTCTCTTATCGCTTAAGATACTCAAAGACTTAGAATCAAGACCAATGACAATGACCAATGACTCTTTAGGATATGTATGGAAGTAACGAACATAGAGCAAACGGAAGAAACTAACCTATTGACTGAGATCTCGGTGGCGTACTACCAAGATGGTGCGACGCAAGAGGAGATATCCAAACGGTTTGGCTTGTCTCGCGTAAAGATTGGTCGTTTATTAAAACGAGCCCGAGACAAAGGCATCGTTGAAATTAAAGTGAAATACCACCCTGTTTTTGGGGCCAAGTTAGAAGAGCAGCTAAAAGAGAAGTTTGGTCTTAAGCGTGCGCTTATTGCCCTTGATCAACCAACAGAAGACGAGCAGCGAGAATTACTAGCGGGGGTCGTTTCTACTTATTTATCAGCAACGTTGAAAGATGGGATGATTATTTCCGTAGGGCAAGGCCGAAACGTGTCTGCAGTTTCTGAACATATAGGTGTGGTTAACCCAAAGAAATGTACCTTTGTTTCCAGTATTGGTGGTATTCATCCTCGTGGCGGCATGCTCAATGCCGATCATATTTCTCGTCGCTTTGCGAAAACCTTTGGTGGAGTCAGCGAAACGCTCTACGCCCCTGCTTATATTCGTAACCCTGAACTGCGAGCCGCTCTCTTAGAAGATGAAACCGTTCAACAAACCATGGATATGGCGAGAAAGGCAGATGTCGCATTAGTGGGGATTGGTGATCTTAACGAGAGTACCTATATGGTCAACTTAGGTTGGTTCTCTGTTCAAGAAATGGTAGAAGCACGAATTCAACAAGGCGTAGTTGGTGAAGTTGGCGGGTATGACTTTTACGATATTAAAGGAAAAGTGCAAGATACGAAGATGAGTAATCGGGTTGTTGGCTTAACCATTAGCGATTATCAAAAAATTCCTCAGGTTATTGCGATCGCTTCAGAGAGCAGCAAGCCATTGGCAATTCTTGGTGCACTACGTACCGGGGGTATTGATGTATTAGCCACCAGTGTTGCTAACGCCATTACAATATTGAACTTAGAAGCGCAGAAATAGCGTCTATCACAAGAGTCTTATTGCTTCCTTTCGTTAAGTGAGTAGAAAAGCAAAATTTCGGACATTAAAAAGGCGCTATGATTAGCGCCTTTATTTTATCTCGATAGTTTGCGTTTGAGTCTTCATTTACGCAACCCAAGTAAGACTTGTTGCTAGCACGATCAATGCGGTGACAGAGTACATAGCAGCAATCGCTAGAATCTCTTTTACTCGACGGCTCATTACGTTACGTACTTCTTCTTTTGTGTTTAATACGTTACTTTCTAAAACGTTGTTTTCTAATACTAATGTATTGTTCATAATTACTTCTCTCTATTTTGTCTTCAATTCATTTTATGTGCCTATTATGCACCCAATCACAAATGAGATCTACATCACATTGTAATTTAATTACAAATAGCGTTGTTATATTGAACGATATCGATCTAAATTAATTATAGACATCACACTTAACGCCACTCTTAAGTAATAAAATTACCAAGAAAGCTCACTTTACATTACCCAACTGATAACTTGTGCTTATGACCGTAATAACTAGATCAAAGAACTTTGATCTGTATAATCCAAACCAAGTTAAAAAACACTGTTTTATTAAAAACCTTACTAGAGACTGACCATGAAAACTGTTATGAAAACTGTTATGAAAACTTCTTTAATCGCTGCCCTTTCTTTACCACTATTAACCGGCTGTGTAACACCTGGAGAAGATGATCCAAACGCTGCCACAAAACAAGGCGCTGCTGGTGGCGCATTACTTGGTCTGACATTAGGTGCATTAACAGGTGAACCTGAACTGGCCGTTAAAGGCGCAATAGCTGGTGGTGTTGCTGGTGGCGTTGGTGGCGCTGCTGCTGATATGCAAAATAATCGTGAAAATATCCGTCACGACAGCCGCGATGAAGCGATTTCAAACATTGCAGCGGGTAACAACAACGGCCAAGGTGCAGCAAAAAACCAAAACTGGGATGAGCTTAATAACTTCATTGGTGATTGGAACGTAACTATTCGCAATCACGTTGCCGAAACTCAACCTATCGATTCGATCACGGCAGCTGGTAAATTAGTTAAAACAACGCAAGCAGACCTAACGTTAACAAATGCTGAAGGCATAAACCTTATCGCGCAGTTCTCTTACTCTCAAGAGCAAGGTTACCAATTCGACTTCACCAATAACGTAAAAGATGTAACCGTTAACTTCGCTGGTGAATTCCAACCACAAGCTAATCGTTACCAATTCTACCCAACGAACGTAAACGATGTGATTTACGAAGGTGTTGATACAGGTGACATTCGTATCGAACTTGGCTTTGCAGGCACAAATGTTTGGATGATTGATACCTACGCCTACATCGACGGTAGCGAGAAGAAAGTTCAAACCTTCCGTTTTAATAAAGTAAACTAATTGATTTAAGTACTTCAATTACAATTAAGCGGTACTGATTCTCTAGTAAGGAATTTCAGTGCCGCTTTTTTCTTTGAATTCCATCCTAATTCTTCTTAAATTTCTAACGAGATTCATATCAATTTGAACCGAATCTGATTGTTACTCATTACACAATAAAAAATTTCCCAACCTCTCGCTATCTTTGATAAATTGTCCTTTACGGTCATTGATTTACCAAAGGAGCACGTAATGAAGATAGTTTTCCTGCATGGTCTTTACATGCATGGTGTAGCCCTACTTCCTTTAAGCCAGCGACTTGAAAAGCTCGGATATCGAACAGATGTTCTGAGCTACAATACCGTTAACATCAACTCTGAACATGTGTTTAAAAAACTTGATACGCTACTAGACCCATTTGAAACCAATATTTTGGTTGGACATAGCTTGGGTGGGTTAATGATTAAGCATTATCTTGCTAGCAGAAAGCCATTAAGAGCGAAGATTTCCCACGTTATTGCGGTTGGCTCCCCCATTCGCGGTGCATCAATTGTAGAAAAGTTAACGGATTTGGGGTTTGGCGCATTTTTGGGGAATTCAACCGATCATGGCTTGGAGAAACATGATGACACATGGGACTTTCCACAACGCCTTGGCTGTATTGCAGGGACTCTTTCCATTGGTTTAAGGCCGATATTACTTGGGGGAGAAATGATGTCTGATGGAACAGTTACGGTAGAAGAGACGAAAATAGATGGTATGACCGATCATCTAACAATGAACAGCAACCACACCAGTTTGTTATACAGTAATTACATACCAAACCAGATTGATCACTTTATTCAGTTCAACTGTTTTGAACAGTCTGATTTTGTTGATGCTGGATAAAAGCTGACTTAGCAAAGCCTCTCACTGCTACTTCAGCTAATCAAGGAAAGTAACAGGGGCGATTTATCGAACTAGGTTATAGATTCTTGATTTCGTCTTCGCTATAAAAACCATCTTCAAGATCCACTTTCTTAATCGCAGAAGGTGGTAGTTCATCGTTAAATATAAACAACACGCCTTTACTGACTACGTAACAGTCACCATTCACGTACTGATTTGTTGAGCACTCTTTAAAGCCATACGCAACTTTAGGAGGAGCGACACCAAATGCCTGTTGAATCACATGAGTGGTTTGAGCCATCGCAGAGAAAGAGACCAATAAATAAGCAGCAATAATAAGTTTTTTCATTTCTTCCTTTTCTTGCATATGAACATGCAACAACGATAACAGTAAGGTAACGTATTTTGATAATACATCTATATTTGCGAGTCGTATTATAAATATATGCAATACCATTACAAGCGATTGATATCGGTTATCTTATTCTGAGCACATTGATAGTTCGTCATTCACTGCCTTTGGAAGAAACCTTGGAAGCTGAAGTGGCAAAAAAAACGTGGCATCGTTACAGATTTATCCAAGTAAGGTGTTCCACAATGAATTGCACAAACGCAGCAAATACTGATGTAATCAGCGTTGTAACCAGTAACATAGAAATGGTATTCATCTGCTTCTCACGATATAAATAAATTTAATGGGAAGACCCGCCCTGCATGGACACAAGGCGGTAAAACCCTAAGCGCCAACTTACTAACCCTTCCATGAATTAGCCGGTTTTCCATAAGTATTTTGAGTGTAAAAAAATACTTATGGAAACGCCTCTTAAACATCAAAGGTAATATTAAGTATCGGTAAAATTGTTGATAACGTACCATCACCATCACCATCACCATCACCTTACCGTCATGTGTACTGTAAATAATAGCGTGAAAAGTTTTTTTTACAAGCTCAAATACGGAAAAGGCTACCTTTCGGCAGCCTTTCATATCAAATCTGAATGGGGTTTAAGAGGTTAATCGCTCTCTGGTGAACTAAATCTCTTATGAAATTCCAACATAAAATCTTCACGAATCAACTGCTCTAGATGCGACGCTTTCTCTGTTGGGCAGAAAATCATGTAGTGAACCGACTGCTCACCAGTTGGAAGGCTGGTAATATGAATGTGCGGCTCAGAGCCTGGTAAGTCCACACCGGCATGTTTTTCTATCACTATATTGTAACGGCGTGCGACTTCAATAAATTCTTCGCAGTGCTCATCAATTTTCAAAATTAACCCATCGAGCATTGGGTAAAGATTCACAAAGTCTTTCACCACGATTTCAAAGCTGTGATAAACGTAGCGCTTCATAAAGTTAAGGTTTTTCACTGGATAAGTGAAGAACATACTGTTGGGCAGTGTGGCCGTTTTTCCGGTGTAGTGATATTGCCCGTGATACAAGTCAATCTCTTGAATCACAGTAGCCATGAGGTTGTGTTCAATCACCTCTCCACTAATTTTCCCCACTTCAATCCAGTCTCCAATTCGAAAAGAACGAGAACTTGCCCGTTGGATTGAACCGGTAAAACAGAGGATGATCTCTTTGGAAGCAACAACAATCGCCACCGCAATCGCCGTAACAGAGAGTGCGAATTCGGCAATTTCAGATTGCCACAGCATAAAAATCGAAATAACAAGAACACCAAAAGCACCATTTTTGGTACGCGACATCCATTTACGCTGGTCTTCAGTGAGGAACAACTCTTCGCCACGAATGCCTGACAACACAAGGCGGCGAATCATAATGATAGTCAGAAAGATCAGCGCACTGGTTAGTCCTTTGTGCTCTGCTAAGAAATCGATAACGAGGTAAACCTTTTCCACCCTCTACTCCTATGCTATCCACCTACCTGATGAGCGTTACTCTTTATTATCGAGAGCAATGCTATTGTTCAGGCAGATCGCCTTGCTTAAATACGACTAGCGCTCGACGATTTAACGCGTTCGCTTCTAATGTTTGTTCTTGAGTGACTAAGTTAAGCTCACCAAATGCTTTCACTTCCCATACAAACTGGCTTGGGTCTAACTGAGTCTGCAAGTATTCTAATACGGATTGTGCCCTATGCTGTGCTAATTTTTCGTTATAACTCAACGATCCTTGTGCATCAGTGTGACCTGCAACCAAAATTCGACCATTGAGCCCTGTTAAGTTACTAACGAACTCATCTAATGAGGTTTTGTCGCTCTCTTTCAGCTCGTATTTGTCAAAATCAAAATGGGATGTCATCGCAACAAAGACTTTTCGTTCTGGCTCTGGTGGTGCGCAAAAGGCATTTTCTGCTTGAGTCTGCGTCTGCTCAAACACAATGTAAGCACGTCTGTTTTGTGCGTTCGCCTCCAACGTCTTACCTTCAGCTATCGGTTTGTTTTCACCGTAGTGTTTCAACTCCCAATCGTAACGCGTTCCATCAAGTTGTGTTTCCATATACGCCTTAACTGATTCTGCACGTCGAATCGACAGCTTCTCATTGTATTCCGAACTCCCTTGATAATCAGTGTGCGCCACGATGGCGATTTGACCATGCAGATGCTTAATACTGCTAATTAACTGGTCAATGGAAGCGTGATCTTGTTCTTTCAGTTCTGCTTTATCAAAATCAAAATGTTCAGCGATAGCAATGCGAATATCTCGCTCAGGAACGATGCACTCACGAATCAGAAACTTCTCAACTTGTGGGTCGCCAAATTTATCCATGTTCTCTTTACTGACGTAGGTATCACTTGAGCAACCAACAAGGGATGCAAAGGTTACTGCACTTAAAACGAAGGCAAGCGTCTTGTTTTTTTTCATTTTTAATCCTTATATCTTACCCACTAAGTTTAGGAAAAACCCTTTAGCATCATAGTCATCATCATTCGCCAAATTGCCATCAAAACCTGAGAAGTTATAACCAATACCCACTTTGAAGTTATTGGTTAAATGCTTATTAAATGAAACTAATGCGCCGTGCTCCATCTCATCATTGAGCGTATCGGTCTTCCAATGATACTCGCCCGTCACATCCCACTCTTTCATGATGTGGTATGAAGCGTTAACACCATAGAGATTAATATTGCTCTCTACGAGTTCATACGCCCCTGACGCACGCTCAAACGCTTCAGTTTTATCTTTGTGCGCGTATTTAGCCCCCACATCCCAGTGAGCATCGATTGAGTAGATCCCCTCCGCTTCGATAATGTGGCTCTGCTCGTCGCTGTATTCCACATCACGGTCAAGCTGATCAAAATCTACAATGTAGGTGTAACGAGTGAGCAAATTAAGCCTGTCATTATAGATAGGGCGATACGCCATGCCCGCTGACGCCTCAATGAAACGCGCTAGGGTTTCTGAGGTCTCTTTGTTTAACGATTTGGAATAGTTGTACTTACCAAATAGGGTGTACTCTTCCGTCAGGTGCTGGTTATAACGATTGGTGGTAACGAATTGATCGATACGTTTCTTGTCGCTAGCCACATTTTCATTGCCTTTATCTACGCGATACTCGATTTTGTGTTTTAAGCTGACATCGTCAATATCGATACCTGCGTTAAAAGAGACCGCTCGGCGATAGGTGATTTCTTTGATCGCAGGATTCTCTTCACTTGGCTGCTCAATCTCACCTTGCTGATAACCGATTCCAAAATCAATATCGTCGGTCATGTCGTAGCCAAAGCCAAACGAGTCAATGCGCCCTTTACCGTTGTTCTCATCCACAAATTGGTTTTCTTGATAGAAATCGACACTGGAGGTTAAGTCCGCTCGCTGACCTACGATGACGTTGTTTTTACCTTCGTAGTTGTCATCTAGATAAGTTACATAAGTTGAATAATCATCGGTTACATCATAGGTTGCCGTTGCTTCTGCTGCGGTTCCGCGATCACCAGAGGTGTATTCCGCGCCGAGTTTGAAATCTTCGAGTACACGCACTTCACCACCGACACTTACGCTGTCGTTGTCGTCATAATCCTCAGTTTGGTCTACCGTGGTTTGCCCTTTGATGTACACATTGGTATCGCTGTCCCAAATATAATCAGCACGTAAACCAGCCAGTGAGCCTTTGCCTTTCTCGCCAACATTATTGAGCTCATCAACTTGCTTACCTGCTGCAGAAAGTTTGATATTTTCGGTCAGTTTAAACTGCCCTTCTAGCTCAACCTGTTCACTGTCGGTTTGTAACTGTCCATCACTATTGGTTTCATGCATGGACGTATAACGCGTAGCGATGCTAATGCGATCGGTGGCTTGAAAACGAAGCTCTGTACCATAAGACTCCTGCTCTAAGTCATCGCTTTGACTTGCATAGCTATAACCTGCATCTTTCGATTTGTACCAAGCTTTGACATCATTACCCACCACAGAGAAGACGTTGGGTGCAATATCGTATAAGTTCGCGACCGCTTTCACTTGAACGGAATCGCCTTCCCGCTCTTCAGTGGCACCTGAGCCGATAGGTGTGAAGGTTAAACCACCATCAAATGACACAAAATTGGAGTCGGTTTGCTGACCTTTACTGGTGGCGATTTCCGCCTTGATATAAGTACCTTCTGTAGCACGAAGCGTTAAATCGGTGCCGTAAGCTTCATAGTCTTGGTTGTCTTTCTCTTCCGTAGTGTAAGATGCGCCAATACCGATGTAATCATTCGCCCAACCTTTGATTCGCCCGCCATAGGTAAGCGCCTCTCGGGCATCTTTTCCTTGTGGTACGTATTCATAATCGACAGAGAGGTAGTTGTCATAACCATCGCTTGGCGAGTCGTCGATGACGCTACCAAAATTATCCGAAATAATATTATTGAGCGGTTTAGTTAAGATAATTCGACCTTGATAAGGGCTGATCTCATAGTCACGCCCTGATTGTAGAGGGACTTCCTTTTCAACAATACCGCTGTTTTTATTTCGAACGCTGATATAAACCTTGTCACTGCCCGGCACTACTTCACCATGACGTAAGAAATAGAGCGATCCTCCTGTTCCCAAGAACTCATCATGGGAATATAAGGTGTCCGCTTCTGAGGTAAAGCCCACGATGTTTAAGCGATCTTCACCGTATTTGGTGGTCGCGCGGGTTCGATAATCAGCCTTAAAACCGTATAAGCTTCGGTTATAGTCATTGTTATCGGTGTCCGTTAAGCCCGTATTGTAGTTCCCCCACAATACTTGAGATTTATCGTATTCCAGATCAAAGTAAACTTTACCCTTGGTGTTGACCTCTTTGTGAATATTGGCACCGTCACCGTAATCGCCATAATAAAGCTCATCGTCATCTTCGACGATATCAAACACGGTTGAGCTGTCTGAAGCGAACGGGTGCTTAAACAGATCTTTTATTTGGCTCTCTTTGCTATCAAAGTGCGTTGTGACTCTTAGTTTATCGCCAAACTTACCTTGTCCAAAATAAGCAATTCGCCCTTGGTTATAAATATCTTCATGATACTGTTCATTAACGCCTAAGGCCCCTGGATTACCCGTCACTCTATTCTGCCCCACATATAAATCAGCGAGACCTGCTTGAGCGTAGTAGGTATCAGGAATGCGTACGTAAAGCTGATAGCGGCGCTCATCACCATTATCAAAAATCACTTTGGTTGGAAACAGGTAGGCATCTGCTGGGAGGAACTGTTCGGCGTAGAGTTCACCGTCTTCTATATCAAACTCATCTTCACCAATAATGACTTTATCAACGCCTTTAAGGCCCGTACCCATAAATTTAGCGAGACCAGCATCGGTCGGAATGTTATGACGCATTAACTGCGCACGACCAAGCTTGCGTCCTTTCTCTTCATCATTTACATTCTTATCAATACTGACTTCTGAGTCTGGACGAACTAAGTCCATCACCCCTACGGTCGTGACATCTAGATTACCATCTTTGTCCCATACTTTAAGGCGAAATTGCAGTTGCTCACCTGTCGCAAACTCGTAATCGACGCTTGTTTCTCCATCCCAACTCACATCAAAATCATTGGCAAGTGCTTCACCCTCTAATATGGCGAGCGGTTGGGATAGGCTACGGTCTTGCCCACGGAAAACTTCAATCTGATACTTTGTAATGTAGTAGCTGTAGTTCGTCGTCACGGTAAAGCTAACTTCATCAAGTAGCTTCCCATCTTCAACTTCAAGTTCATCGCCAATGCTGACATCCAGAACGGGGTTAAATCGTGTGATATCTCGACTCGCCCAAATAGCCCCCTCTTCAAGATAGATTCGTGAGCTGTCTTCTTGCTCATGAGCGACAACTTCCACATCCATTGAATCTGAGTCGATCACTTCAAGCTTACTGGTGTCTTTCGCTGCCACCAGAAGTGGTATTGCACTTAATATGCAGACAGCTAGCTGACTCTTTTTAAACGCCGTTTTGTTGGTTAGAAGAATCATTTCGCTTCATCCTTGTGCTCTGTATGAACGCTGAAATTGAACTTAGTTAACGCGTTAGGTGAAACACGTTTAACCAGTGGGTTTTCACTGAGCACTTTCATCCCTGTTGGTAGTGAATCGGTATCGACTTTTATTAAGAACTGTTTGCCTTTCTTGTTAAGTACCCACTGATCTGGCACGTGATAACGGCCATACTGGTCAGTTTCAATGATGATCCCTTCAACCGTCAGTAAACGAACCCCCGGAATGCCATCTTCATAAAGACCTTTATTTTCAATCAAGATTTCCCACAGATACGCTTCGCCATCTTTGTATAGGTTTCTTGTGACATCTAGGTTCTCAGCAGACAGACCATCTGCTTTGTCTGACGTGTTGTGCGTGACAATATTTCCTTGGGCATCAAACTCAATGAAAGTCCCTTCATCGGTTTCAACCGTGAATGGAATACCCGCTTTGGTTCTGGCCTTAAACTGAATGGAAACGGTATTACCCTCAGGTAATGTTCGATTCCTTGAAATGCCAAACAATCTCGACACTTCAATACCTTGGGTTAATTTCGATGCTTTAACATTTGTTGGCTTTTTAGTGGTCTTCGCCATTCGGGAATCTTTACTCTTATCACCAATCCCTGGCATGTACTGATAACTGTCTTCGTCTTGGTCATACTGCCCATAAACAGCCACTTCGACATGATGAGTAATATCAGCCACTGGTTTCTCATCGTTTTGAGTCAACGTTGTTGTACCAGCAATATAGTTATCATCATCAATTTGAGCCGTGACAATAATATCAAAGGCGGTGGCATCGGCTTGGAAACCATCTTGATTATGGTCCTCAAACACTTTACCGATGATGGACGCGGTATCGAACACTTTATCCGGTGTGATTTCTACGGTTGCACTGGCTACGGATGAACGTACCACTAGAGCGCCCGTACTCTCACCTGGTGGTGGGGATTTAGCAACCGCCGTATTGACATAGTTGCCAAAGGTGGCTCCAACACTCACACGCAATAGATAGCGAATACGTATTTGTTCCTTAGTACTCGATTCACCGCTACCATACGCGAGCATATCACCCACATTAAACACAAGATCATTGGTCACCGCAGGGTCAGCGGTTGAGAGAGTATCATCGCCTGTGTCAAATTCTCCATCTGGGCCGCTATTGGTTAACTCTGTTGAACCTTGAACGTACTCAAAGCCCGCAGGGTAACGGTCAACAAGCTTAACGTTCTTAAACTCCGACTCATTGTTGTTTTGAATAATCACTTCGTACTCAATCACATCCCCGACTTGCGCTTCTTCTTTCAGCGCTTGTTTAGTCACGATTAGCTCGCCTTCATTATCTGAGAATTTCTTCACATGAATCGTGACATCGTCTGATGCAGATTTACCTGTTGCGGGATCGGTTACGGTAAACGTATTGGTAATATCGTCATCTAACCCTTTATTAAGCAAACCACTAATGGTGATTTCATAGCGATTACCTAAATAAGGAAGCAAATCTAAAGACAGTGATGCATCCGGTAGGTGCAGATCTTTATTGCTAAATTCGGCGCGTACTGTGTTACCAGGGAACTCTCGAATCACTACACTCCACTCACTGAATAACAGGTTGCCGTTGCCACCCGTAAGCTTAGTGATTTCATCCAACATCTCGACACCCGAAATCAATGCTGACCCCTCGTTGCCGACATTAAGAACGTAAGTCAGATCTTCATCATCGTTAGTGTATTGCGCGTTTTCCCCTTTGGTTGTGGTTTTATCTATATTGAACATCACCGCTTCTGGAACAATCATCGCACTGACCACTTCAACCGATGCCCCACCCGCTTTTGGACTATTACTACTGGTCTTGGCTTTACGGCTTACAGCGGCATTTGAATTATCGTCTTGTGACACTTCATCAATTTTATAAGCGGTATTAACGATCTCACCCATCGCTCTTGGATCAACTGTGCCGGTGATAATCAACTCCGCCGTATCATTTGGCGCAATATCGACACCGACTTCGATATCCTGATTATCGCCAAAGCTATGGACATTCATTTGTGTTCTTGGATCGCCACTTTTAGCTTCTACCGTCCATTTTGTGAACGCTTGAATAACCTCGCGATCGCCGGAAATTTCATCCGGTCGTGTCGGCACACGTATTTGTGACATGACATCCTTAACGACAATATCGTTGCCAAACCCTTTGCTGTCATTAAATAACTTAATTCTAAAGGTGGCTTCCTCACCCGCGACATAGATTGGACTATCCGCTGTTTTGGTGATCACGACGTTATCAGGCTCTGGGATTAAGCTTGCAGTAGCGGTGAAACGTTGAGAGCGAGTGTCCACCGTCATGCTCGCTTTATTATCAATACGCCCGTTCGCGTATTCATTGATTGTCCCCGTGATGACCAGCTCTAGCGTGTCATTAGGCGCTAGGCTCACTGTGGCGTCGATATCTTTATTCGCACCACTTGGGTCTGGAGAAACAGTGGTTAAATTATTCCCTTTATTTACCTTAATAGCCCAACTTGAAAACGCTTTTTCTTGTGCCCCATTTACCGTGGCCACTTTTAATCCAGAGATAATGTCTTTTAATGCAATGCCACCAACAAATGACTCATTTTGGTTTTTTAGAACCACTCGGAAAGTCGCTTCTTTGCCCGGCTCATATGTCATTTCTGTTTCTGCGCCTTGCTCGCCTACAAACTTCTCTAAAGTTAAAGAAACAGGCCTGTTCTTAATGATCGCCTCGGCAACTAACTCTGGTTGAGTACCATAGCCAACCGTCACTTTGTTATATATATCGCTACTCGCTAAAGGTTGTACCCTGCCCTCAATTAGGAATTCAACCGTGCTATTTGGCGCGAGATCCACAAGCGTATCAATATCTGGGTTCTTACCTGATGGCAGTGTCGCGACTGAACTTAAAGGATTCGACCACGAAGTAGTGACTCTCCACTGTTCAAACGCTGTCGTTCTTGAACCGTCGACCAATTCTACCTGCATATCATTGAGCAGATCTTTCACCGATACATCATTAGCAAATCCATCGCCTTCATTGGTGACAGTAACAGTAAAGCTCGCTATATCCCCCGCTTGGTAGAACTCTCTATCGGCGATTTTGGTCACGCTAATGCTCGCAGGCAAAGGTTTTAGCATTGCACTACTCTCTTTGTCTGCCCTATTAAAGGTTGCGGTGGCGATGTTTTCTATCTCACCAATGGCAAGTGGGTTAAGGCGTCCTTCCACCACAAACAGCACCTGACTGTCTGGCGCTAAGTCAATATTCGTATCGATGTCTTTGTTGTGAGTAAACTTCGGAGCATCAACCACGGTAAGCTTATCGCTTGCCTTGTAAGCTACAGACCACGTTGCGAAAGCCTTCGCTGATGCAGCATCCGTCGTTTCAACCATCAATGCCGAAATCTCATCGATTAGCTGAATATCATTAGCAAAGGCGCCACTTTTGTTTGTAATCGTGACCGCATAACCAGCGGGTCTACCCAGTTTATAGAATTCCTCGATAGTATTTTTAGTGATCTCTATTTCGGGAATGGCTGCGACACTCACCGCTTCAGCTTCGATGGTTTTTCCATCAAACTCTAATGTGGCTTTGTTAACAACATCACCAATGATGGCTGTTTTCAGCGTGCCAGAAATGGTCACCGTAATGACATCTTCTGGTGCAATTTGAATCAACGCATCTATGTTATCTCCAACTGAAGAAGGAAGAATCGATTCCCCCGTTGAAGACAATGCTGTGATATCAATAGAACCTGATTCGAATACCGTGATCATTGATCCAGAAATTGATTCCGCTTCAATTTGCGATACAAAATCTTGGAGACGCACATCAGATGCCCAAGCTCGTGTTGTATTGGCCATCGTCAACGTATAAGTGAGCGTGTCACCAGCATTGTATTCCGCTATGTCGACCACTTTAGAGAGTGTTACATCAGCATCAATTGGCACGTACTCTGCGTTGGCTGTGAGCTTTTTATTGTTTGTTGCTTCAACTTTCGCCGTATTTTCGATAACACCAATAACCTTTGAATCCACTTTCCCTTCTAGGTGCAATTTGATCGAACTGTTTGGCGCTATGGTGTAGTTGCCAACAAAACCATCGGCAGCATCAAGTGCCGTTTCTTTAATGACATAGGTCTTACTGCTACCTGAGTCGACTATAGAGACACTACTCGTCGCTGCTTCCCAATGTTCAAATACTTGACCCGTTCCACCGCCGATGACATCCGCTTCAATCTCTTTAGCAATATCAGAAATCGTTACCCCTTGAACGTAGCCAAAACCTTCATTTTTTACTTCGATATCGAAACCAATGACATCACCTGGGGCATAGGTATTAGGTGATAACGACGCCGACTTAGTTAGCGTAAGTTCGCCCTGTTCTGGGTAAATGAAATGCTCTCTAAGATCGAACTGTTTCTTATCGACATACATGGTGTTGCCAAACTTTCCAACAGCATCCGTTCGGACTTTACCAACGATAGAAATCTCAAGCACGGTTGGCTGAGACTCTGCGGCGCCTAACCCCACAGTGGCATTGATATCGCCTGTTGTTTGAACCGTCGCGATATTGTTGTGATCCGCGCTGGCATTACTAATGAACTGAGCCGACACGGTCCAACTCTCTAACGCCGGTTTCATTGAGCCATCAGCCGTTTCGACCATGAATTTTGAAATTTCGTCTTCAATCAATACATCCGCATTGGAGTCAGATTTATTGGCAATATAAAGCGTATAACGAACCTCGCCACCCGGTACATAGGTTGGCGTGTCTGTCATTTTCGCCGCTAAAATATTGGCATCGCCTTGACCCAAAATAACCTCATTCGAGTTTTCCCCGTTTATCTTAGCCACATTGGTTATGGTGCCCGTTGCATCACCATTCACCGCCCCCGTAAGTTGGAACACCACTTCGTCGTTTGGCATCAGATCAAAGGTTGCATCGAGTGGTTTCGCTCCTTGGTAATTACCCGATATAGAGAAACGATCAGACGGCGGCTGTTTTAGAATCGACGTATTACTTGAGGTAAAAGCACTTTCCCCACTGGAAGTCTTAATGCTGTTGAGCTTATCGACAATGGTGGCATCGTTAGCGATGCCTTCACCGGTATTTTTCACCAAAATAGTATACGTAACTTCACCATTAGGGTTGTATTGGCAACCATCACCACTTGTCGATGGGAAGCGACACTTGCTACTGTCAGCTGTGGTATTGGTGACCCATTTTTCAAACACCAGGTTTGGTGCCACTGGCGGTATCGCGTCAGTATCAACGTGATGATTCCCACCTGTCGCTCGGTTTGCCGAAATGCTACCTAACGCATCTGGGCGGATTTGTCCTTTAATGGTAAAAACAATTTTCGCTTTTGGTGCGACATCAACACTGATATTCAGGTCACCTGAAGGTGAATAATCTGGAATGTAAGTAACGAAGTCAGCGCCTAAACCACCAGAGAGAGTGTGAGTAATTTCAGTCGTGGTAAAGGCTTGTTCTGTTCCACCACCCAAGACCTCAACCTTAATATCAGAAAGCTTATCAACAATAGCCGCGTTGTCGTACCAAACCGATTCAGTATTATCGACAGTTAAACGATAAACGACCTCTTCTCCTGGTTTATAGGTGTCGCCAGAAGAGTAAGCTCGCCCCCCAATAGAGATGATCTCTTTGGTTACATCCAGTTTTGACGGCTCAATTTCAACCTTAGCCACTCGATTTTGAGTAATGGATCCAACGTATTTCGCTTTAGAATAGATCTTCTCAAGACTATCGTTTCGTATTTCCGTTTCCACGGTTAGATCGACCCAGCCACCCGCAGCAATAGATAACTCTGGAATATTGATGTCGGTATTCACACCGCCAGAGAAACTACCAATCTGGGTAACTAACTCATTCGATTTTCCAACGCTCACATTCCACGTTTTTGGCTCATAAACCGACTCTTTACGACCATCGCTGTCCGCGGCTGATTGCTGAGCCAGTTTCACTTTTAATTTAGAGAGTTCATCAACTAACGTTGCACCGTACTCTGTCCCTTTCCCCTTGTTGTCAATGCGTATTTGGTAAACGACAGGTTGTTCGCTAGGGGTATGGTTATAGCTCGATTTCACTTCAGTTTTAAGAGCGTTGGTGTAGGCGTGATGGGTAAATTTAACCTCTGGAAGCAACATTCGAGAACGTTCTGAAATCAGTGTATGGCGATCATCCACTAAGGCCGTATTCTTAATTTCCCCCACAGCTTGTTCAGCTACTTTCGCTTTAATAATGTAGCGAACATAGGCGTTGCCATCACTAGTGAATGATGGTGCAGAGAGGTCGAATTCCGTACTGATATTCTGGTTTGGTTTTACTGTTCCTGCGTCACTGTAACCACTGCTGTCTGTCTCTGTTTCTATCGTCCATTCTGAAAAAGCCGCGCCTTTTGTTCCATCAAAATAATCTGTTTTGATGGCATCAATGGCATCAATAATTCGAACATCTTTTAGGTGTACATTATTCTTATTAACCAGATCAATTTGATACTCGATATAGCCGCCCGGTGTATAGCCGCCGGTCAATTCAGTTGTGCCATCTTGGTCAAAGTAACGAGTTACGTGCTTTTCAAAGGTGAATTTTTCTGTATTAGGTTTCGACTCGGCACTCACCGTGTTTCCATCAACCAGAAGCAAGTTCGTAATGTTGCCAACCGCCTGCGGATTTACATTACCCGTCACGGTATAAATAATCGTCTCTTTTCCTGGAATAGAAAAATGCGTATTGATGTCTTGGTTATCTGCAAGCGTACTATCAAGGTCTACGATCGCTGCACTACTTCCACCCACCACTTCGGTTGAAATGGTCCAACCGGTATCAAACGCAGGACCTTTATTACCATCGAGAAGATCGACGGTAATTTGGGATAATTCATCAACAATTGGAATGTTATAGGCATTACCTTTTGCATCATTCTTAATGGTTAATTTATAAGTAAGCGGTTGACCTGGTTCATAGTTTTTCTGGTCGACTGTTTTCGTAAAGGTTAGGTGATAATCAAACGGTCTAACCGTAATGCCACCTATGGTGATGTCTCCAACTGCATCGTCTCTCACTACGCCTTCCACGGTATAGAGAACATAGTCACCACCCGCGACATCAATGGTGGTTTCAATATTTTCATTGTCGCTAACGACGCCATCAAGTGTGCCATCGGTTGTGCCCGCGGCGCCGTTATCGTCTTCTTTTTCTACTCCCACAGTAAAAGCACTGTTAAATGGGTTAGCAGTCGTCCCGTCCATCAGAAGAACACTGAGGTCTTTGATATTTTCTGAAACACGGTGGTTATTAAAATAGCCTACCTGTGAAGAGATTTTAACCGTATATTTGAGTGTATCGCCCGGGGCGTATTTGGAGGTCTCAACGCCATTCACGTATAACTTCCTTACCACATCAGCACCAGAGCCAACTCGCTCCATCTCATGGTGAGAAACGTGGTCTTCCTGTGAGACTAATCCTTTATCTCGATAGACATAGGCATCATTGCCCAAAATGTTGGATACCACATTATCCTTAACTTTGGCTTTTATCTTGAATGTGCGCTCTTCTCCTCCCTCAAGGCTAAAGGTTTTATTATCCCCTCCAAGTGGATAGACGAAATCGTCATTGGTTACCGCACTCCAACCTTTACCGTCTGCATAATCAAACTGCCACGATTCAAAAGGCGATTGATTTGGAAAATCTGCGAAATGGTTATCTTTTTGATTTGCCAGTGTCATGCGAATTTCGTTCAATGGATCAAACACTTTTAAGTGCTCAGCTTTCACAGAACTATTATTTAGCAAAGTGATGAAATAGGTCACTTCATCACCAGGGGTAAAGCGCGTTCTATCCGCTGTTTTTAAGATCGACACGTTCAGCTTGGAATCACCGCTATCCCCTATTTCAGCCGTTGAGGACTGATCTAAATTATTCACAGGATCATGGATTTCAACGGTATTAGCGATCTCAAACTTCTCGTAGTCACTACGCACTAAGCCACGGATGGTATAACCAACAAAACCCAAGCCATCGCTCGTTTTAGGGTCAATGTCTATTTTGGTATTGATGTTGCCATTATCAGGGTAGTTTGATTTCGAACCCGCATAACTACCCGTTTTATAAGTGGTATTGTTACTGTCGGTTTTAGAAGTGATCTCCCAACGTTCAAATACGTTCATGCCAATGATGTCATCATCAACTTTTACTTCATTGGCATAGCCAGAGCCGCGGTTGTAAACCATGATATCGAAGGTGACCCACTGACCCGGTACAAACTTCTCCTCTTCGGACGTTTTTACCACGACTACATCAGGATCTTTCGGCCAAATCGTAACACTGTCCGTTGCAGACGTTTGACTGTCCGAGTCAGGTGTTTTTGCCTCAACAACATTGGTAAATTTGCTGTAAACAATTTGTTCACTGACCGAGCGGTCGATTTTTCCAACAATGGTATAAACCACCGTCACATTCGGTGGAATTTGCGCTGTGGTGTTCAGATCACTGTTATCGCTAAATGTACCAACATCAGTGAATAATCCATTGCCATTAAGCAAAGGGTTATCTGAAATTATCTCTGCACTAATCGTCCAAGAACTAAAGACGGGCTTAGTTTCGTTATTAGGCTCTAGTAAGCCTGCGGTTATTTTAGATATCTCATCTTTTATTTGTACATTCGTCGCGTAACCATTTCCTGCTCGGTTAACCACATTGATTTGATACATTACCGTATCATCAAGCTTAGAGTATCGGCTGCCTTCGTCGTGATAACCGCCTTCAGAGCCCACTTTTACTCTTTTATCTATTTCAATATCAAAGTCATACGGATCGGAACCGGTATCGGCATAGACCGTATTATCAACCGTCACACTGTTCTTAATGTGCCCATTAGCAAGTGGGTTTGTTTGCGCTACAATGGTGTATTCTATATAAGAATGGGGGGCGATCGTCGCTTTGACATCTAGAATGTCAGGATTGCTAATCGAGCTCGATATTCCTGTATCCGAAGCCGTTGAAATACTTCCATCTGACTGTTTTGCAACGGCCGTAATTTCCCAACTAGCATAAGCGTTTACATCTTTACCGCTAACGCCTGTTGTCATCACATTTTCTAGATCATCAAAAACAGAAACCTGATCTGCAAATCCGTCTCCATCATTGTTAATCTGAATGGTGTAGGTAAGCGTTTGACCTGATGAGTAGTAGCGCGAATCGACCACTTTACTCGCTCTTAAATTGTCTTCCGGCATCTGCACACCAGAGCCATCTTCGCTAATATCATCATGACAAGACGGGCGATTATCAACAATGAGTCCAACACTACTATCGTTCACTTGTGCAGTTAATCTGTAGTGCACCTCTTTGCCAGGTGCAATATCAGGTGACAGCGTCACCTCAGAGGTCATCCACTGATTATAATTGAATAGGCCAGGATCAGTCCCTTGATCATCTTCTCCGCTAACTACCTCTAACTTCCATTGAGAGAAAGCCTGCCCAACACCTGCCCCTGCCGCTTGCTCTGTTTGAACACAGGTTAAATCATCGACAATCAGCAGGTTATTCGCGAAGTACTTTGAAGAGCTATTACTAACTTTGATGTCATATTCAACATTTTGACCGGGAATATACTCTGATGCTTGGGTCGTTTTGGTTACTTTGATATCTGGATCGGGGAAGTAGAGCACTTGTTCGGCGCTCAATTGCTCATTGATTTGGGCGTCAACGACCACGCGTCCACTAGAATCTTCAACTGACGCATTAAACCCAGCAATATCCCCAATAGTGACAGGCGTTAGGTTAGCTGTAATTGTGTAGGAGATCGATTCGTTGGGGTATATAGATACCGTATCTTCCACATCTACATCAGTTTGTTCGCCCGTTGCATTATAATCAGACAGTGAGTGGCTTCCTATATCGCTCACTTTGACTTTCCATGAACTAAACGGTTGACCAGAAACATCACTATTATCAAAGTGACTTTCAAGATCATTCGCTAAACCATTATTTGTAATTAGCTGCGCAATGTTTTGTTTTACATGATAATCGTGCGCGATGCCTTTACCATTGTTATAAACAACAACGGTAAACACACGCTCTTGATTAACAAGGTATGGGTTCACCGAACTTATAGTGTGGCTGATCTCGACTTTTGGCTTCGCAGCAGGCGTAGTTAATTCATCGCTCGATTGATCCCCTTCTTTAGAGCTGCTTACAGCTTGGGTTACGATGTCGCCAACCAGTCCATCTACAACTTCAGCTGAAATCGTGTAAGTGATTGAGCCTCCAACGTCAATTGACGCATCTTTAACAACTAGATCTCCAGAAGAGGCATAGCTTCCTGCATCACTACCATTTCCAAAAGTCACTCCGCTGATGACAACTGAGTTAAACGCACTAACTGTACTTCCTGAAGCACTAAGCGCTTTCAAAGACGCATATGGCTGCTCAATATTAAGATGCTGAACTCTATAACTGCCCGTGTTAATTAGCTTCAGCGTATAGGTTAGTTTCTGATTTATTAGGTATTCTGATTTATCAACACTAAGATCAATGCTGTACTCATAAGGAACAGGGGAAAAGGTCGCTACGCTCGCAGGAGAGAAAGTCTGATTTGCACCGTCAATAGCCGCCTTTACGACGGTATTATCGCCAAGCACTATCTCCCCAACAATATCGTCTGAGACGGTTGCTTCAATATGGTAAGTCACTTGCCCTAAAGGGAATAACTTTGCATCGCTGACAACTAAATTACTGTCTTGTGAATTATAACTTCCAGCACTTGAGCCCCATGAGTGTGAATCAGTGATACTTAACTTAATGAACGCTTTGCTTGAACCCGTCTGACTCGGACTAAGGGTATCCCAAACCAAATCTTGAACGTCTATCGAACTGATCACCTTCTTTGTGGTGTTCTTTACCTGTATGTCGTAAGCGATAGTTTGGCCATTTTCGTATACCGCATCAGTAGGAAAAACAGAAACCTCAATGCTCTTGGCAGCAAAAGCAGAGAAAGAGATGAGGTTCAGTAGAACGAAGGCAATGGCGATAAGCTTATTTTTAAGTAAGTTCATTAACAATGTATAACCTTAGCTATTAATTAAACGAGAACTAGCAATTTTCGACGCAAAAGCTCAGTTAAAAGCCAAAAGGAACTTCATCGGCTTTATGCTGTCACGGCTAAGAAACGCGGTATTATCCTCCTCACCGTCAACTCTATGTCACAGATGTGTCAAAACAAGACCGGATGTAACAAATGATTACTACGATTATTTAGATAGAAATAACAAATAAACAACCAGCTTTGATATCAAAAATCGTAACGCAAAATCAACCATTTAACACTTACGAAACCTAAGTTTTGCAATAAAGATAACAACATTATAATTGAACATCATTTCATAAACCTAGCGAGTCAAATTTTTATCACTCGATTGACGACTCCAAAGCAGACAATATCAGTTAGTATTATTCATAGATATACTAAATACTGTTACACTTATTAAAATAAGTGGTTGTAAACAAGGATGTTACTTGCTGTCCACACACCGATTATCCATAACTTTCTTAGCTTCGTTTCTCATTTTGAACTCTTGTTTTTCGTTTGGAGAAGATTCTCCTATTCCCAAAAGTAAGAGTGAAAACTCGACCTCAGAACTCCCTCCTCCAGTTGATACCTGTAATCACAATCAAGACAGTTCACTCATTCTGGACAGAACGTTCGATTACCTCAATACCAAGCTCTGCCAGCCTGCGGTTTGGTTCGATAATTTCTTTGTTGATGAGCGAAGCGACGGCGATGCTAGAGCCGGAACGATTATTCGTTGGTATAACGATTTTTCTATGGTGGAGAACGAAGGCTATCAATTTAAGACACGGTTTAAGGCCCGCTTCCATTTACCAGAAGTGAATAAGCGATTAAAAGTTGTTTTTGAAACGGATGAAGAAGGTGATGTATTCGAGCTATTCCCCAATACTGCTGAAGATGCAGAAAGCACCTTAGGGTTGCGTTATGACTGGATTCAACGAACAAGACAAAGCTTTAACATCAAATTGACCGCCAAGCCTGGTATTGAAGGACGTTTTCGTTACACCTACCCATTTACTATTGATACGACAGCGACTTTGACTCAGCGAATTTATCAAAAAAAACGTGTAACCGGTGAAAAGACGGAGATAGACATCGACCACTCGATCAATAAAGCCTTTCTATTTCGTTGGTCTAATTTCGCCACTTATGAAGATGATATAAAGGGCTGGGAGTTCGGCTCTGGCATGACGCTCTACCAATTCATTTCAGATGATCAAGCTCTCAGCTACCAAGCCAGTACGACAGGAACCAACCGCCCATACCATTACATCAGTAATACGCATTTTTCCGTCACATATCGCCAAAATTTTTTACGGTCGTGGTTATTCTACGAACTAAAACCTGAGTACAACTGGTTCAAAGAAGAACATATTGAACGTTACCAAGAAGCCAAGTTTACGCTTCGACTCGAAGTGCTATTTCAGAACATTTAACCTTATCTAAATGCAAAAAGCCTACTTAATGAATTCACATCGCATAGGTAGGCTTCATTTCTATCAACAAAAAATGGTTAGGCAGGTTAGCCGATAAACTAACCTTGTTTCGCTTGCTGTTTCAGTAACTTTTTGATTTCATCCAGCTCTTGTTTTAGCTCAGCCATGGTTGGTTCGTTAAGTTCTTCACCCTCTTCTCTTGCGATGTTCTGCCTCTCTTGTTCTAGCACATTCACAACAATGCCGATGACCATGTTAAGGAATGCAAAAGCGGTAAAGAAGATAAACGAAAGGAAGTAGACCCATGACAACGGATACTCTTCCATCGTTTCGTACATAACACTCGTCCAGCTCTCAAATGTCATGACCCTAAACAGGGTTAACATGCTGATGGAAATATCGCCCCAAAGAATTGGGTTAATAGACGCAAAGAACGTTGAGCCTACAGCCGCATAGATATAAAAGATGATGAACATCAGTAACATGACATAGCTAAGTTGCGGTAATGCTTTCACTAACGAGTTAATCAACAAGCGCAATTCAGGGATGATGGAAACCATTCTCAACACACGGAAGATACGAACGAGGCGCCCTAGTACCGCCATTTCACTGTCTTGAATTGGAATCAAGCTGACCACAACAATCAACGTATCAAATAAGTTCCAGAAATTATTGAAGAAACGCTTTTTGTTAGGCTCGCCAATAAAGCGAATAGAGATTTCGACCAAGAAGATCAGCGTGATCCCCCAGTCTAGAATTTTAAGTAAGCTGACAAGGCTTGATGGCATATCGTAGGTATTGGCCCCAATCATCAATGCAGAGAAAACGATGATTGAGATAACGAACCATTCAAATATTTTATTATTTCTTAAGCGATAGAATCGTTCTTGAAGGCTTCTATGACCTTGAGTCATAAGCTGCCTATCAACGGATTTTTCCATATCTGTCATGGGTAGAAGTGTTTCCTATTAAGGTTTACTGAGCTTACTAGTTTTAGATGTTACTTGGTAGCATCTATGTGCTACATGATTTCGAGAGACTATCACAAAATGTGATGTACGTCGGTGCGAGAATAATGTAAAAATATTTAAATATTCATGTTCATTATAAATAAAAACGCCGAGCTATTGGGTAGCTCGGCGTTTATTAACTTATTCTTAGTCGGTTAGGGCTTATTCCCAGTCAAGAATTACCTTACCAGACATGCCAGAACGCATCATGTCGAAGCCTTTCTGGAAGTCATCCACTTTATAGGAATGAGTAATGATCGGTGTAAGATCTAGGCCAGATTGAATCAAGCTTGCCATCTTGTACCAAGTTTCGAACATCTCGCGGCCGTAAATACCTTTGATCACCAACCCTTTAAAGATCACTTGGTTCCAATCTACCGCCATGTCTGATGGTGGAATACCTAGTAGAGAGATCTTACCGCCGTGGTTCATGTTTGTTAGCATGCTGTTGAATGCTGAAGGCACACCAGACATCTCTAAACCAACGTCAAAACCTTCAGTCATACCAAGATCAGCCATAACATCTTCAAGCTTCTCTTCCATCACGTTTACAGCGCGTGTTACACCCATCTTTTTAGCAAGATCTAGACGGTATTCGTTTACGTCAGTGATCACAACGTGACGAGCACCAACGTGTTTTGCAACCGCAGCAGCCATGATACCGATTGGGCCAGCACCAGTGATTAGTACGTCTTCGCCTACTAGGTCGAACGAAAGCGCTGTGTGTACTGCGTTGCCGAACGGGTCAAAGATTGACGCTAGGTCATCAGAGATTTCAGCTGGGATCTTAAATGCGTTAAATGCAGGAATAACCAAGTATTCAGAGAACGCACCAGTGCGGTTAACACCAACACCTGTAGTGTTACGACAAAGGTGAGTACGGCCGCCACGACAGTTACGACAGTGACCACAGGTAATATGACCTTCGCCAGAGACACGATCACCAATGGTAAAGCCACGTACTTCCTGGCCAATACCAACGACTTCGCCTACGTATTCGTGACCAACAACCATTGGTACTGGAATCGTGTTTTGTGACCATTCATCCCAGTTGTAGATATGAACGTCAGTACCACAAATAGCAGTTTTCTTAATCTTGATCAGAAGATCGTTATGACCCATTTCCGGTTTTTCAACCTCGGTCATCCAGATGCCTTCTTCAGGCTTAAGTTTTGATAGTGCTTTAATTTTCATAATGATTCCTCTCGCCTGATTAAGCGATGATCCCCATGTCTTTGCCTACTTCGATAAACGCATCGATTGCACGATCTAGCTGTTCACGGCTATGCGCAGCTGACATTTGAGTACGAATACGTGCTTGGCCTTTTGGCACAACAGGGAATGAGAAAGCAACAACATAGATACCTTTCTCTAGCGCACGCTCAGCAAACTCAGCAGCCACTTTCGCATCGCCAACCATGATTGGGATAATTGCGTGATCTGCACCACCCATAGTGAAACCAGCGGCTTCCATACGTGTACGGAAATGTGCCGAGTTTTCCCAAAGGTTATTACGTAGATCACCAGACTCTTTAAGAAGGTCGATAACGCGGATTGAAGCTGAAACGATCGCAGGAGCAACCGAGTTTGAGAATAGATACGGGCGAGAGCGCTGACGTAACCAGTCAATCACTTCTTTTTTTCCAGAAGTGTAACCGCCTGAAGCGCCACCCATAGCCTTACCAAGCGTACCAGTAATAAAGTCGATACGGTCAATAACATCGTGGTGTTCGTGTGTACCCGCGCCATTTGGACCCATGAAGCCAACAGCGTGAGAATCGTCAACCATCACAAGTGCGTCGTATTTGTCAGCCAAATCACAGATAGCAGGAAGGTTAGCAACAACGCCGTCCATAGAGAACACACCGTCAGTAACGATAAGAGTATGACGAGCGCCTGCTTCTTTTGCTTCAATTAGACGCTGCTCAAGCTGTTCCATATCATTATTAGCATAACGGAAACGCATCGCTTTACATAAACGCACACCGTCAATGATAGAAGCATGGTTTAGTGCGTCAGAAATGATCGCGTCTTCTTTGCTTAGAATCGTTTCAAACAAGCCCGTGTTCGCATCAAAACATGATGTGTACAGAATCGTGTCTTCTTTACCTAGGAAAGTCGATAGCTTTTGCTCAAGCTCTTTATGTGAATCTTGAGTACCACAAATAAAGCGCACTGATGCCATGCCGAAACCGTGCTCATCCATACCTGACTTTGCAGCGTCGATAAGTGCAGGGTGATTTGCAAGACCTAAATAGTTGTTTGCACAGAAGTTCAAAACCTCTTCACCTGTTGAAATTGAGACAGATGCTTTTTGAGCAGAAGTAATGACACGTTCAGACTTGTATAGGCCTTCTTCTTTTACTTCTTCGATTTGGTTTTGGATCTGTTGATAAAATGACAATGACATCAGCAATGTTCCTTACTAGTTTTTATCGTTAACAAGCATTATCGTTAAACAAGCTTAGTTGTTTATGTAGGGTTTCGACACGGTTTGACCATATCAAATTTGATCTCACTCCAGTGTAAACCAAGTCTCCTATTCGCATTATCCCATTACATGGAAAAACATTAGTGAATTACAGGCACAACAAAATAACAACCTCTCTAACCTAGCGTTATATAACGATCGATTTATGGTGACGATAAAAAATACCTATGAAAATCAACACTCTTTGATGGTGTATATCTACATTAGCAACTATAATCAACTCAAATAGATTCTTATCCTCTTCAACACGTACAATTAACGGACTAAGCTCATGAATCGTCTCTCAATATCGCAAAAGATCAGCATTCCATTATTCACTATATTGGTTGTTTTTATTGCTTCTACGCTTCTCTCTGTGATTCAGGCAAATAAGCAAGAAGACCTCAACACCTTATTAAACCAAAACGTTCAACCTGCAATGGGCAGTTTAGAAGATGCATATCGAGATTTGTATCAGGTAACAGTAGCGGCCCAAGGGGTTGCGCGAAGTCAATCGAGTAGCGAAGTTCAGTACCATGTCGCGGAGTTTAAAGATAACGCCTATGAGGCAGTGCCGAGGATGAGAAAGGTACAGAACCTTTTTGATATTGGCTTTTTACCAAAAGGGGGGGAATCCGACCTTAAGGAATTAATTACTGCAACGGAGCGTTGGATAAAGTTATACGAACCAATGATCAATCAGCCAGATAACGCTTCTGATTACCTGTCTATCAATGAAGACAAGATTAACGCAGAATTTAAAGCGATGCGAAGTAGCCTTAAGACGATCAGTAATCAAATAGAAGAAAAACAGAACATACTTCGCGACGATGTGAAAAGCTCGATCATGTCTGCAAAACTGACCGTAGAAATTGGCCTGGTTATCGCGCTTATCGCGGGTGCTATCGCCTTTTGGATGATCAAGCAGTTCGTTCTTAAACCTATCACCAATATAGAAAAAGCCATGGCCGATATTGCTCAAGGTGATGGTGATTTATCAAAACGTATGGAAGTGACTAGCCAAGATGAACTTGGTCGAGTAGCTGAATCTTTCAATCAATTTGTTGGCAAAATTCACATTACCGTTGAAGAAGTCATTATCTCTTCCAATGCGGTCCGAGCGGATATGGAGAACATTAAATCTTTAACACAGAGCATCGCATCATTTAGCTCGAATCAACAGCAAGAGAGTGAAGCTGTTGCGACTGCTGTGCACGAGATGCAAGTCACGAGCGCAACCGTGAGTGATAACGCTAATGAAGCGGCCCAAGCAAGTAGCAGTGCAAACCAAGAAGCCGATCAAACCAGCACACTTTTAGGCCAAACGGTCACGTCGATACAGAATCTTTCTTCTGAAATAGACAATGCTAGCCAAGTTATTCATACACTGGATCATGATGTTGGCGATATCGTTTCTATCCTTGATGTTATACGAGGTATTGCAGACCAAACTAACCTACTTGCGCTCAATGCGGCCATCGAAGCGGCTCGTGCTGGCGAACAAGGCCGCGGATTTGCAGTGGTTGCTGACGAGGTCCGTTCGCTTGCAAGCAGAACACAAGAAAGCACTGGTGAAATTCAGTCAATGATTGAAAAACTGCAGGAAGGTGCGAAACAAGCCGTTAGTGTTATGGAAGCCAGTAAAAACAGCAGTAATGCGACGATTGGTACTGCAGGTTCAGCCTCTGAATCACTCGATAAGATTCGTAACTCCATTGCTCAAATGAACGATATGAACACCCAAATTGCTTCCGCCGCAAGTCAACAGTCGAATGTGAGCCATGAGGTAAACGAGAACGTCCAACGCATAGCGGATAACAGCTATCAAATGGTAGAAATGGTGAATAGTGCCGATAATGCCTGTATCAGTTTATCGGAACAGTGCCAAAAACTGGATGATTTGGTTGCTGAATTTGAAGTTTAATACCCTGTAATACCGTTAATCTTCAACCATAAAGCTTCAACCTAACGCCCAGTTAAGTTGAAGCTTTTTTAATTCCATCGAATCGGACTTAATGACGACACGCGCATTTTAAGTAATAATCACTCCCACTTTCTGCGTATGACTTTCAAGGCTTTGTTATCACTATGCTCAATCCGAAACTCATTTCTCTATTGCCCGACTTGGCTTCGTTTATTTTGGTTGTAAACGAAGGAAGCTTTACTGCAGCAGCAAAAACACTGCACGTGACACCCTCAGCTTTGAGTAAACTCATCACTCGTTTAGAAAGCGCACTGAATGTGAAACTGTTTGAGCGAACGACGCGAAAACTGGTGATCACCCAAGCAGGAGAAAAGATCTACGATCAAGCCGTGCTCATGATTAACGCCGCCCAACAAGCTGTTGAAGTCTCCACCGCTGATCATAGCGAGCCATCGGGCGTGTTAACCATCGCGGCCCCTGAGGCGTTTTTAAACTCCGTGCTTCAACCTTTCGTTGTTCCTTTTCTTAAACAATACCCATTAATTCAGTTAAAGCTAAGAGCCGTAGATGGTGAAATTGACCTATTCAAACATGGTATTGATGTCGCGTTTAAGCTGACCGACACACCGGATGAAAAACTGGTACTCAAAGAAATTGGGCAAACTAACTTAGTGTTGTGTGCAAGCCCTGACTATATTGAGCTTCGTGGAATGCCTACTCACCCAACCGACCTTATTGAGCACGACTGTTTATACTTAGCAGAAACCGAGCAAGATAATATTTGGGACTTTTTGAAAGATGATGAATTTCATACAGTGACTGTCTCTGGTCGATACGCGGTGAATCACTCTCAAATGCGCTTAAATGGGGTGAAAAGCGGTTTAGGGATAGGTATTTTCCACGACTTTGTCGTCAAAGATGCGGTTGATGAAAAGCGTGTTGTCGCCGTTTTACCCAATTGGACCATCAAAAGTAGCTATCACGGTGAGATAGCAATGCAATACGCGCAAACCAAATACATGCCAGCGAGGCTACGAGTGTTTATCGATTTCGTCATGGACAACCTAACCAACAAACTCGCTTTAACTTAACTAGTCTTAACTTAACTCCGATTTCAGCGAATTAAACGCCACTTCTCATTTTAAACGGCAAACATAAAAAAGGTTGTACTCAATGAGTACAACCAGCGTTTACTGCCTTTAAGAAAGTCTTCAAAAAGGTTAACCGAAGAGACGCTTCCATATACTTGGATTTCGACGGTCGTGAAACTCAATACGAAGATCGTCTACTTCGCGTAGTGCTTCTTGTGCTAATTCTAGCTCACCGTTTTCAAGCTGCTCTTCAACATTATCAATCGCAAGTGTTAGCTTTTTAAAGCCTTCCATGTAAAGTTCTTCACGCTCTTCTGGGTGTTCTGCTTGCTTCGAACGTTGAATTAACGCCGAGAGGTTTGTCATCGCTTCTTGCATTGTTTCGATGTCTTCTGCCTTAGCGGCTTGTCTAAATTCAAAGCCCATCTTCTTCATGGTCTGAGTCATATCGAAATCTTCAGCCATAACGTTGGTAGAAAGTGTAACCGAAGACAAAGCAAGCCCTAATAGGATTGGTAGTGTTTTTTTCATGATGTTTAAATTATTGGAGAATATTTGGCGTAATTGTAAATGAAAACAGTTAAAGGTTTGAATAGAAAAGTGTATCAATTTACACAATCTATCTAGGCTCAATATTCGACCGTCATTAAGCCTAGATATTCTATAACCTGAACACTATAGGTCGCTGAACTCCTCAATCGGTTCACGTCCACGTAACTCCAAGAAACCTAGAAACTGACGAGGGGTATGAGTGATCACTTTAGCGGGATCAATCTCTATACTGTTTAGCAAAGTGTCGACGAGCTCGAATTTACCAATATAACTGCAAAAATGGGCGTCACTCCCTGTCGTGATAAAAGCACCATATTGCTTTGCTAAACGAGCAATTTCGTAACAGCGATCAACACTTCCAACTCGGTTAGTTCCTGTCAGTGACGTATTATTAATTTCGATGGCAACGTTAAGCTTAGCCGCGCACTGAATCACCGCGTCAAAATCAAAGTCAAAGTTAGGATTGCCTAGATGCCCTAGTGCATCGACACGCCCACCCTTAATGACATTGATTAATGCTTCAGTATGAGTGGCCTTGTCTGCAGGCTTAAAGACAGGTTCATGGAAGCTAGCAAGGACCCAATCTAAGTTGCCATCAACCGTCGGTGGGATATCAATGTCACCTTGCGTATTCATGATGTTAACTTCGCATCCTCTCAATACCCCTACGCCTTCTAGAAATCGTGGAAGAATACGTTGATTAGAGAAGAACCAGTAATGAGGCGCACCAGGCATAGACTCAGCATGATCAGTAGTACAGAAGAGTGTTAGGCCATTCTCTTTGGCAGATTTAGCGTTTTCGATCAAAGTGCTATAAGCGTGACCGCTAGCATAGGTATGAGTATGAGTATCGACACACAGTTTCATTGTTCACTCTCAATTGTAGATAAATTCTCTGCCAATGAGTTTACCAACATCGATACAAGTCGTCTTGCAACAAATGGGATAAAACTCATCGGATATTTCATAAAGAGTGACTAGTATTTCCTTGTTATATGACAAGTGGTATAGCGTCTATAACGTAATTGTCTGAACCGCTTATTCTTCACACAATTCTTTAAACATCGGCAGAGCCTTCTCCCAACCATTATTAAACATTGAGACAAAATCCGGGTGTGTCTTTACCGTCACCTGTAGTACAACGGAACTCTCTAGTTCACTGATGTAAAACTCTTCAGATGAACCAATCCACTTATCTGCAACATCACTATCAATATCTTGTAGGTGTTCAGGGAAAAAGATGCCTACGTGGTGGTACTCGATAGATTGATTCTTAACGATCTTATCGATGCAAGCTCGCGTTCCGCCCAAACTCGGGTCAAAAAACAGCATATCTTCACCTTCATTCCAATTTCCTTCAAATTGAGATTGAGGTGAAAAGGCTTTTGCCCAACGTTGATAATTATCGCTCTCTGTCAGTATCTTCCAAACGGTCTTAGCATCTGCGTTGATTTCTATACCGTAATTAAGCGTTAGCATATGTTTTCCTAATAAAATGTCCTACTTACAGGTATAGATGAATTTGCTTTCATTTAGATTAATAAAACACCTTTTTGCGACTTAAAACTCACGTAACGTCTGTTTTATGACCAAATTCACACAATTTCAAGCCTTTAAATTTATAGAATTTTTTGCATCATTGAGTGTTTCGACAATACTTAGTAGAACTAGTCGCAATGGATCTGCCAATGAGAAAGCGTCGTTATTCCCTGAGTATCCACATCACCAGTCTATTTTTGGTTCTAACTACCCTAGTAGGGGCGGTGCTCATTGGTATTAGTTACAACCACTCTCAAGCCTTATTAACGGCCAGTGCAAAGGAAGTGAGTCGAGAAAACTCACGAAAATTGGAAACGGCGTTTAAACAGAGCACTGGCCCAGTGTTTACCACCTTAGATTTTCTTGCATACAGTCCAGTGGTCGAACAGAGTGGTAATCCGCTAAAACATAAGCAGTGGCTCTCGTCGATTGATCTCATCTTCGAACGAAATAAGAGTTTGGTCGCTCTCTATTATGCACTTGAAGACGGCACTTTCACTCTGTTGAGCCCGTTACGAACCAATTTAGAAAGAGACAGGTATAACGCGCCTGCCAAAGCGAGTTTGATGATTAACATCACCAAGTTATCAGGAGCCAATGAGTTCTACTTTCTTGACGGAAACCATAACAAAATCGGTTACACAAATAGCAAAGATAACGAGTTTGACCCTAGGGTAAGACCTTGGTTTATCAACGCAGACATCGACGGTGAAATCCGATTAACCGACCCGTATATGTTTTACTTCCTGAAAACCAATGGTGTCACCCTCTCTCGTCGTTCGATTAACGGGAAGGCTGTGTTGGGTGCTGATTTCACCTTAGATTCAATGTCGAAACAGATCAGCGAGATTGGCTTTTCAAGCAATTCCAAGATTCTATTATTCGATAGTAATTTCGATGTCCTAGCACATCACCAGTCGGGGCTGGATCTTAATCAGCCACTGGATAAACTGAACGAATCGATAAACAGCAGTGTATTCAAGTCCATCTTAAACCGAATAAGCACTCAGACCCTTTACGAACAGGTCTCTTATAGCAACCTTTTATGGTCAATCACTTTAACCCCTGTCACGCTCAATAATCACGCGAGATTGTTACTAGCAGAAGCAACACCTCAAGACGATCTCATCAGTAATCTGGTCTCAATGCGAAATAAGCAAATCTCAGTCGCGATTTTAATGTTGGCGGTGAGCTTTCTAATTGTGTGGATAATTGCACGAAGACTGGCAAATCCACTTCAAAACCTCGTCGACCTCACTGACAATATCGCCCGCTTTGATTTTAAAAAAACACGCTACCCTAAAAGCATGATTAAAGAGGTCACAAATCTCACCCAATCCATTGAATTAATGGAGCATACGCTACACGACCTATTGAGGTTACTAAGAGAAACAGCGTCTAATCAAGACTTTAATGTATTAGCAAAAACCATCACTCATCAAAGCTATCTCGTCACTCGTGCCGAAACGATTATTCTATTCGTCTACTCGGAGCAAGAAGAAAAATTTAATACCGCCGCTAACCATGCCATCATTCCGTTTAAAATCGAGATTAACTCTTTTTTGAAAGAGACACCTTGGATGTTAACCGATCTTAAAAAAGGAGAGGTTATTCACCTAAATCAAGATGATAATGCGTTAATCAAGCATAAAGAGTACCTCTACAACTCCGATATCTACTTCTTTCCCCTACTCAATCGAGAGAAACAGCTCGTTGGTGTTTTAACGCTTGGGTATGAAAGAGAAATCACCAAGCAACAAAGCGATAAGCACGCTTTCCTTAGCGAATTACTTAGCTTTGCCGAAATTGCTAAGGATAACATTGATCAAATGGAACAGCAGAAACAGATGCTTAATGCCTTTATAGAGCTCATTGCTTCTGCGATTGATACTAAATCCCCTTATACAGGAAGCCATTGCCAGCGCGTCCCTGAATTAACGGAGATGCTCATCAAAGCAACCGTCAAGGATGATAAATACTTCCCTAATTTCTCAGTAACACCAAAGCAAGAAGAAGAGATTCACCTGGCAGCCTGGCTTCACGATTGCGGTAAGGTCACGACACCTGAATACGTCGTTGATAAAGCCACCAAATTGGAAACGATATATGACCGTATCCATGAGATAAGAATGCGCTTTGAACTGCTTAAATCACAAGCTGAGATCGATTACTGGAAGGCTCTCCAGAAAGGGGGAGACGAAGCGTCATTACAAGAAGAGCTAGCACAACAACAGCGTGCTTTAGACAGTGAATTTGAATTTGTTGCCTCCGCTAATATTGGTGGCGAGTCAATGAGCGATGCCGATGTTGAACGGTTACAAACCATCAGTCAAAAACAGTGGAAACGGACACTCGATGATCAACTCGGCGTTTCTTGGATTGAGCAACAAAGAGCGGGAGTCCAGCCCCAGTTGCCGGTAATGGAATCATTACTGGCAGACAAAAACGTCCATCAAATTCACTGGAAAGAAGGCTGCAAGCCCCAAGATCTCTGGAAGGAAGCCTTTATTCTTGAACCGGGAGAGCTCAAATATAATCGTGGGGAGCTATACAACCTATCGATAACGAAAGGAACCCTCAATTACGAAGAACGCTTCATGATTAACGATCACATCATCCAGACTATTTCTATGCTGAAGCGCCTTCCCTACCCTGAACATTTAAAAAATATCCCTGAAATCGCAGGCGGCCACCATGAAAGAGTGGATGGCAAAGGTTACCCTCGTGGTATCAACGAAGAGCAGCTTTCTATCCCTGCACGTATCATGGCGATTGCAGATGTACTCGAAGCGTTAACTTCAAGTGACCGCCCTTATAAGAAAGGAAAGTTACTCAGTGAATCTATTTCAATTATGACGGATATGGCAACCTCAGGACACATCGATCCGAAGCTCTATATACTGTTTTTAGAAAACCAATTACATGAGATCTATGCAGATAAGTTTTTACCAGAAAAACAACGGGATAGCATTGAAAAAGAGCTACATATTCAGAAGGTAAAAGAGTACTTAAAGACCTTATTTTAATCCATATAAGGTTTAACTTTCTCAACGAGATCCGTACAGCTAAGGTTCAGCCATACATGAAACTGTTCCGTTGCGATGAACGAGTTTGAGAACTCGATATCTTGAAGTTCATAATTGTATTCAATGGCGATAAACTCTCCACTGTATTTATCGGCAAACAGTAAATCGACTCTCTCTTTGGTTAATAACTCAAAACCTTGATCCAACGTATTAATTTCATGTACATCGAGCCCATGACTATAAACTAATCCACTTAGGCCTAATTTTGAGTAGGAGCTAAGCATTGCCACGGAGTAGCCTTTCAACTCAGAGAGATCATCCCATTCCAAGTCACCCTTCTGAGTTAAGCGATAAAAGCCTAGCTTTATCACTTCTTCAGATAAGATCCACTTATAATAATCTGGGGCACTTTTATCTCTCGGTGGATAAAAACTTAAGCACCAACCTCTCTCAAGGAGCTGCTTCCCAATACGAGTAGGAGGAAGAAATGAAGCATGGACATCAACATCAGACATAGCTGGATGAGAGCGCAACTTCTCAAAAGCAATACCATCACTTTTGAGCTTTGAGGTCGTATAAGGGGGAAACTCGACAGCTAGCACGTTAATGCTGAGTTGCGCAGATGCCTCCCCTAGAATTAACCAACTGCCAACTATCACCCACACTTTTACAAAGGTCATCAATAATCACTTTTTGAGTTTATTGTCATTATAGAAACAAACCGATGAAGCAATCGATTCTCAATCGCGTTTATCGGGCTTAGTTATCACTATTGACTGCAACAGTTCAGTATATTCTTAGCTTTAAACCCATGAGCAGCGTATCGACACATAAACGCCAAGCGCACCTCCCATCCACAGACTTACTTCGTAATGTAACTCAGTAACTCCACTACCTGAGAAGGACATTCCGCCCAAGCCATTGCTGCTGCATCTACCTCTTTGAGTGGATGAATAAGTGACTCATCATGCAGGGTGATAAAAGGTTTATCTAGGGCCGCTAAAACACCTGCATCAAAAGCTGCGTTCCACTGCCTGTATTTATCACCAAAGCGGACAATGCCAATATCGCACTGCTTAATTAGCGTCTTTGTTCTTATCGCATTCACTTTTGAAGACTGATGGTCGCGCCAAAACTGTTGCGTGTTTTCTCTCAATAAATCGCCGGCTGCGTCGCTGGATTCATGATCTGTATTTGCCGAAAAAAACTCAACGTCCAAACCAAGTTCTTTACTACCATTAATAATCTGCTCGCGCCAATCGGTATGAATTTCACCACTTAAATAAACTTTCCAACTCATATTACTTCCTTATTGTTCGTATTCTAATTTTCTTGTGGTCGCGCAATAACATCCGCACGAATTACAGTTTGTTCAATCACAATATCACCAAGTTGCTTACGACTGTCTAAATAATGTGATGTTTCTTTATGCTGCTTTAACGCTTCTTGATCACGATAAACTTCGTACAAGTAGAAAGTGCCTTCAGACTCTTTATCTTGAATTATATCAAACTGATAACACCCATCTTCATTTTGGACAGAAGCCTGAGCATTCTCAGTCATAATTGATTTGTAGCGCTGTTCATTCTCTGGTTCCACTCGATTTTTCACAATTATGCAGTACATATTCTAATTCACCTCAGATTCTTTTTTCCCAACCACGAATCTACATTGTTGTAAATTACACGATAAATTGTATACAATTATTGTCAAGTTAAAATACAAGGATAGTAATATGACGACAAGACCTTCCCCTTTTCTTGGAATGCGACATATTGCACTCGTCGTAGAGAAGTTTGATGAATGCGAGCGGTTCTACACACATATAATGGGAATGAACATTCTAAGACGTGCCAACGATAACCTAGTGTACTTAAGTACAGGACAAGATAACCTTTCTCTTAGCCGAGCACTGGGCGAACGAAGCACCTCTAACACGAGCGTTGATCACTTCGGCTTCATGGTGGAAAGCAAGCAAGCGCTACAACATTGGTTTGAATTTATGGAGGTTGAAGGCGTTACATTACTCGATCAGCCTCATGACCATAGTGATGGGGCACGCAGCTTTCATTGTGTTGATCCAGAGGGACATATTGTTCAGCCTATCTACCACCCTGCTATTTTTCAATAGGAGGAGGATACACAACCTAGCTCATACCCAATTCTACGCCTACACTTTAATTGTCATGGATGATGTGACCTAGTTCATAGTCTTCTATATTGGGAACTCGCTTTAACGAGAGGTTTTGAGATGACGATTAATAAGTACTTTGTTTTTGTTCCTCGAGATGTGGAAAATCAATCGCACAACGAACAAAATAATTCATCGAAAAGAGAATCCCAACGTCAGGCAATGGTTCAATCAGCGCAAAAAGAAGGGGGGCTATAACCCCTTTCAAGTACTGAAAATATTGGCTTAATTTTAAAAGCACGCTCTCCATCTTCTATTAACCATCTAGAGATTGTTAGCGTGCTTTTTGCGCTGCATTCGAAGCGCCATCTAAATAAGCCCTAGCATTTTCAATTTTCGATAAATGGTATTTCTGCTGACACCAAGTAGTCGTGATGTTTTGCTGATGTTTCCTCGTGTAGCTTGATAAGCGTCAATCAGAGTTTGATCGACGGTCGACTTTAAATCCTTACTTTCAGCCATTTCATTGTTACTTTTTATAGGCTTTGCTTTCATTTGACGGAAGATGTGACTAGGTAGGTGTTCGATGTGCAAAGACTCTTCATGGCTTGCCAATAACGTCGTTACCTTTAACACGTTATCTAGCTCGCGAATGTTACCAGTCCAACAGTGGCTCATAAAGAGTGCCATAAGCTCTTCAGATATGATTTGAGGTGCTTGTGCGTATTTCTGATGCAAAGTATTGATTAGCGTTCGTTTATCCTTCCTATCGCGTAACGGAGGGACTTCGACTGTTAATCCATTGATACGATAATAGAGGTCTTGCCTAAACTTGCCTTGCTCTATAAGTTGTTCAATATCTTTATGCGTTGCGGCTATCACTTGTATATCAACGGGGTGACTTTGAGCAGAGCCAACGGGAACCACTACTTTTTCTTGAAGTACATGCAACAAACGGCACTGTGCTTCCAAAGGCATATCGGCGATCTCATCAAGAAATAAAATACCTTTGTCTGCTTGTCTTATCTTACCGACAAACCCTTTATTGTTTGCACCGGTAAATGCCCCTGCTACATGACCAAACAATTCAGACTCAACCAGATCTTTTGGCAGTGCTCCACAGTTAACCGTAACAAGTGGGCCACGTCTACGAGAGCTGCATTTGTGCAATGATTTTACGAACTCACTTTTTCCGACGCCCGTTTCACCCAATATCAGAAGGCTAATGTCTTTATCGATCACTTTTGTCGCTTGCTGCCAAGCATGTTCTATACGATCATCGCCATGATGTAATTCACACGAAACCGATACAGTTCTCACTTTACGCTTTGTCGCGTTCAGTTGTTGCTTTTCAAAGACCAAACCGGGGATGGGTCGTTGCGATTCAAACAGATTATCGATGGAATGTCCGATAACCGAAGGTTGTGATAATAGCTGTAATGCTACTCGGTTATTGGCCAATATCTTACCATTTTCATCAGCAATCAGAATACCCTGCCACCCACTGTAAAGGAGTGATTTCTCGCAGGCTAAATCAATGCGTAGAGAACCTTGAGGAATATGACTCAACAAGTAGTTTTCCACCAGTTGAACCATATTTTGAACCAGCACTTGTACCGATATATCGTGCTCCTGCTGCTCGCTAGTGATATCCAATACTCCGATCATATTCCCTTCATGATCAAATAAAGGACTCGCAGAACAACTGATGAACTGATGTTGCTTGATGAAATGTTGGTCACCGATAACGGAAATAGGCTTGGCTTCAATCAGCGCTGTCCCAATGGCATTTGTTCCTTTCAATTTCTCTTGCCAGCAAGCACCACTACCAAGCGCAATAGCAGTGAGTTTTTCTTTGAATCGTGGCTGGCCCCAACTGGAGATTATGACCCCATCAGGGTCCGTTAATATCAATCGACTGTCGGTTCGAGCAAACATCTGATTGAACAACGGCAACGCATGCTTTTCCACAACATCAATCATCGATTGTGTTTCACGTCGTCGCTCACTTAATAACATCGCAGACAGTCGCGTGTCCTCTGGTAATCGACGTTGTTTTAAACCCGCATCACTGCTTCGATTCCATGAGGAGCTTAGCCATTCCGGTGTTTCGTTAACTTGTAGTCGCATTGCTCACATACCTAACTCAATGGTTCACTGGCTCACGCGTTTATTGATATAGAGTCAGTGTTTCATATTGATACAGTTCAAGTGTTCCAAAATGAAACAGCTGAACATAAATAATTCTGAACCACTCATCGCTCTGACAGGCTGATTCAAACCATTACTTTTTTGCAATCATAGTTTTACATTTATTTAACAACAAACATTTCATTGTTGGCGTGTGATTTGCGTTTAGCTATTGGAACAAAAAGCACGTTACTTACCTGTTTTAAACACAAACGATGAACGTTTCATCGCTTTACATTGAAGGATCAAATTATGATTTATGCGCAGCCTGGTCACCAAGATTCAGTCGTCAGCTTTAACTCTCACTACGACAATTATATTGGTGGGGAATGGGTCGCTCCTGTCGAAGGAAAATACTTTGATAACGGCTCGCCAATTAACGGAGAAAACTTTTGTAAAGTGGCGCGCTCCGGAGAAGCTGATATTAATCTTGCCTTAGATGCTGCTCATTCAGCACGTGCAAGCTGGGCTGCCACAAGCGTGACCGAGCGTTCTAATATTTTACTAAAAATTGCAGACCGTATTGAAGAACATTTAGAAGAGCTGGCCGTTGCTGAAACATGGGAAAACGGTAAGCCCGTGAGAGAAACCTTAGCTGCTGATCTACCTCTCATCGTTGATCACTTTCGTTACTTCGCAGGCTGCATACGAGCACAAGAAGGCAGCGCAGCGGAACTTGATGTTAACACCGCGAGCTATCACTTCCCTGAACCAATTGGTGTTGTCGGACAGATTATCCCATGGAACTTCCCAATGCTGATGGCGGCTTGGAAATTAGCGCCAGCACTCGCCGCCGGTTGTTGTGTGGTACTAAAGCCCGCGGAACAGACTCCTGTGTCCATTTTAGTGCTCATGGAAAAAATTGGTGATTTAGTCCCCGCAGGCGTCATTAATGTGGTTAATGGTTTTGGTACAGAGGCAGGCCAAGCGTTAGCAACAAGCAAACGAATTGCCAAATTAGCGTTCACTGGTTCAACTCAAATAGGAAACCACATCTTAAAATGCGCCGCAGATAGCCTAATCCCTTCAACGGTAGAACTTGGTGGTAAATCGCCGAATATCTATTTCTCTGACATCTTCGATCATGAAGACAGTTATTTAGATAAGTGTGTTGAGGGGATCTTGTTAGCCTTCTTTAACCAAGGTGAGGTGTGTACGTGTCCGTCTCGAGTTCTAATCCACGAATCCGTTTATGACAAATTTATAGAAAGAGTCGTTGAACGTGCTAAAACCATCAAACAAGGCAACCCACTGGATACCGATACTCAAGTGGGCGCTCAAGCATCAAAAGAGCAGTTTGATAAGATCCTTAGCTATTTAGAGATTGGGAAGCAGGAAGGGGCACAGGTTCTTGTTGGTGGTGAAGTAGCACAACAGAGTGAAGACCTTGGAAATGGTTTCTATATTCAACCGACCATGCTCAAAGGCAACAACAAAATGCGTGTATTCCAAGAAGAGATCTTCGGCCCTGTCATAGCCATCACAACCTTTAAAGATGAAGCAGAAGCGTTAGAGATAGCCAATGACACCGAATATGGATTAGGGGCTGGTGTATGGACTCGCGATGCCAATTTAGCTTATCGCATGGGCCGAAACATCGAAGCTGGGCGAATCTGGGTGAACTGTTACCACGCCTACCCTGCTCATGCGGCATTTGGTGGCTATAAAAAATCGGGCATTGGCCGTGAAACGCATAAAATGATGCTTGATCACTACCAGAACACGAAAAACTTATTGATCAGTTACGACACCAATCCATTAGGTTTCTTCTAATCGGGATTACATTTATGAGTCGAATTGAACGGTAACTAACAGAGCAATAACGAACTGAGCGGTAACTAAATAGGCCAGAAACAAAAATCCCCACTATTTCTAGTGGGGATTTTTTAAATTATCTTGTCACGCAATGTGATTATGATTCGCTGCTGTTAGTGCGACGACCATGTCCACGTTCGCCACGGTAGTTGCCACGATTGTCGCCACCACGGTTGCGGTCAAAACGACGTTCGCCATCGCGGTTTCCACCTTCACGGTTTCCATCGCGTCCGCCTTCACGGTTGCCACGGTAACCACCGCCATTGCCACCATTACCGCCGTCACGGCTACCACGATGTCCGCCTTCACGACGACCACGGTGACCTTCACCACCACGTCCGCCTTCACGGTTTCCACGGTAACCACCACCATTGCCACGACGCTCGCCACCGCGACCACCGCGAGACTCACGGAAGTCATCAAAGTCACTTACTACAGCGCCAACTTCTTTCTGACGGATGCGAAGCTTAGCAAGCTTACCTGCAGTCTCAGAGTTCATTGCTTTAGGAAGCTGAACGTACGTTTGACCTTGAGCTAGTTTGATAGCACCGATAGAACCTTTAACTAGGCCTAGTTCGTTTGCTAGTGCGCCAACGATGTCTTTAACTTGAACACCTTGATCGCGACCTACTTGAAGCTCGTAAGTATCCCAATCTTGGTTATTGAAGCTACGACCGCCTTCACGACCACCCTCACGAGGGTTATCACGACGCTCTTTACGACGTTGCTTATCACGTTCGATAGCGGCAACCATTGGGTCAGCACCAACGTAGAACAGTGGACGCTTACCTTGTTGACGCTTAAGTAAAATAGCGGCTAGCGTTGCTGCATCAATTTCTAGCGACTCTTGTAGTTTCTCTACAAGCTCGGCGAACTTCTCTACTGCTTTATGTTCTTTTTCAGCTTCTAGCTCTGCACCAAGTTTAACTAGGCGAGCTTCTGCTACTTTGTCACGTAGTGGAAGTTGGATTTCTTCCATAGATGACTTAGTTACACGTTCGATAGTACGTAGCATGCGGATTTGGTTAGGGCGAACTAATAGAATCGCTTTACCTTTACGTCCTGCACGGCCAGTACGACCAATACGGTGAATGTAAGATTCAACATCGAATGGGATGTCGTAGTTAAATACGTGTGTGATACGTGGAACATCAAGACCACGAGCAACAACGTCAGTTGCTACTAGGATATCGATAACACCTTGCTTGATGTTGTCTACAGTACGCTCGCGTTGAGATTGTGGAATGTCTCCGTGAAGTGCCGCTGCTTTAAAGCCGCGAGCCAACAACCAATCAGCTAAGCGCTCAGTGTCTTGACGAGTACGTACGAATACGATTGATGCGTCAGTCTCTTCAGTTTCAAGTAGACGAGACATTGCTTCATCTTTCTCGATACCTTTAACAACCCAGTACTGCTGTTCTACTTTATCAACCGTATGGTTTTTACCCGCTACATCAACGTGCTCTGGGTTACGTAGGAAACGCTGTACAATGTTTTTAAGCATTGGAGGCATAGTTGCAGAGAATAGTACGCGTTGCGCAGTCTCTGGAGCTTGTTCCATGATCCAAGTTACGTCATCAACAAAACCCATGTTCAGCATTTCATCTGCTTCATCAAGAACGAATGTCGCTACTTCATCTAGGTGTAGACGGTCGCGGTTGATAAGGTCTTGTACACGGCCTGGAGTACCTACAACAATGTGTGCGCCAGATTTTAGGGCACGCATTTGATCAACGATAGATGCACCACCGTAGATTTCTAAAACTTTTAAGCCCTTGATATTTTTACCAAGGTTCTTCACTTCTGCTGCTACTTGAATTGCTAGCTCACGTGTTGGTGCTAGAACGATAGCTTGTGGCTTACGTTGGTCAAGGTTTAACTTGCTAAGCAGAGGAAGAGAGAATGCTGCTGTTTTACCCGTACCTGTTTGAGCTTTACCAAGCAGGTCTTTACCTTCGATAAGGTGAGGAATTGCTGCCGCTTGAATAGGTGTTGGTGAAACAAAACCCATTGCGTCTAAAGCTGAAAGGATGTCTGCGCTCAGGTCTAGTTCACTGAACTTAATTTGTACTTCTTGGTCTGCCATGTGGATCCCACTATATTAATTAACGAAAGGTCCCACGAGCTCTACCAATTCCAAATCCAATCCAGTTTTGAGCTGATTCCATTCAGATGCAGATAAGTTTCAAAATGCATCAAGCCGCTAGGGACAACAACTTAAGGGACGCGGATTATTCCCTAAACTCACAAAAAAATCCAGAAAAAATTGAAATACATCACAATTTTGTCCCGTTATAGGCTTTCGCGGTCACATAAGCGTCACTTTTTTACGTTAGCGTCTTTTAATTAACCAATTGAACAGCCTGCAAGCATCATGAAAGGGACTCTTTCTTATAGCCATATTCCCACTCAATGATTATAGTGGGCGCAATCAAACTCCTAAGAAGTGAAAAAATGCTCCAAGATAACCCACTATTAGCTCAGCTCAAGCAACAGATTCAAGAGAACCTTCCAAAAAAGGAAGGCACAATCAAAGCAACTGATAAAGGCTTCGGCTTTTTAGAGGTCGATAATAAGACCAGTTTCTTTATCCCACCACCGTATATGAAGAAATGCTTACACGGTGATAAAGTCGTGGCGATCATTCGTACTGAAAAAGAGAAAGAGGTTGCCGAGCCTCAAGAGCTAGTTGAACAAGGGTTAACTCGATTTATTGGTCGAGTGAAGCTTTTTAAAGGAAAGTTAAACGTTACACCAGATCACCCACAACTTAAAAAGCAGTCATTTAAGGCAAAAGTGAAGAAAGGGCTTAACCCTGAACACTTTGCTGAAGGTGACTGGGTGGTTGCTCACCTTATCCGTCACCCTTTAAACGGTGAGAACGGTTTCTTTGTTGAGATTTCAGAGAAGATTACTGACGCCGATGACAAAATAGCACCGTGGTGGGTGACACTTGCTCAAAACGACTTACCAAACAGCGAGCCGGCAGGCATTGAAAATTGGGAATTAAAGGATGATGCTGACTTAGAGCGCATCGACATGACCCACATTCCTTTCGTTACTATCGATGGTGAGTCCACCAAAGATATGGACGACGCACTATACGCGAAAAAGAAAGACAACGGTGATTTCGAATTAACCATCGCTATTGCTGATCCTACCGCTTACATCACACCTGATGATGAAATGGATAAAGTCGCACGTGAGCGTGGCTTTACTATTTATATGCCGGGTCGCAATATTCCTATGTTGCCTCGAGATCTTGCTGACGAACTGTGTTCGCTGATTGAAAACGAAGTTCGTCCTGCCCTGTGTTGTAGCGTCACGGTAAGTAAAGACGGTGTTATTGGAGAAGACATTAAGTTCTTCGCTGCCAATATCAAATCTCATGCTCGCTTAGTTTACGATCACGTTTCAGATTGGCTTGAAAATGGTAGCAGTGATTCATGGCAGCCCACTGAAGAGATTGCTTCTATTGTGCGTGACCTGTTTGAGTTTTCTCAAGCTCGAGCCAATTGGCGTCAAACGAACGCTGTTGTTTTCCCTGATCGCCCAGACTACCGTTTTGAGCTTAGTGAAAACAACGATGTTGTCGCTATTCACGCTGATATGCGTCGCTCAGCAAACCGCCTTGTTGAAGAGTCAATGATTACCGCGAACATCTGTGCAGGTAAAACACTGAAAGCCAACTTTAATACCGGTGTGTTCAACACTCATTCTGGTTTTAAACCTGAAAAGATAGCCGACGTCATCAAACTGGTGAATCCGGAAGGCGAGCTACCTTATAATGCAGAAAGCGTTGAAACACTAGAAGGCTTTGCAGCACTTCGTCGCTGGTTAGGTGAACAAGACACAAGCTACTTAGATAATCGTATTCGTAAATCTCAAACTTATAGTGAAATGGGTAACCAGCCCCTTCCACATTACGCCATGGGACTTGATATTTATGCGACATGGACATCTCCAATCCGTAAATATGGCGACATGATTAATCATCGTATGTTGAAAGCCCATGTACTCGGCAAAGAGCCAGTCCAGACCCCAGACGAAACCGTTGGTGAAGAGATGGCGCTGCATCGTAAACACCATAAGATTGCAGAACGAAATGTCGGAGATTGGCTTTACGCGAGAACCTTGATTGATGAGCCAGCAAAAGAAACTAAGTTTATTGGTGAAATCTTCGACATTAATCGTGCAGGTATGCGTATTCGATTGCTTGAGAATGGCGCTGCTGCTTTCATCCCTGGCTCTCTTGTTGTTAATAACAAAGAGCGCATTGACTGTAATTCTGAAAACGGCACACTGTCGGTAGATAAAAACCTTGTCTATCGATTAGGCGATACACTAGAAGTGGTACTGGCAGAAGTTAATCTTGAGAATCGCAATATTGTTGCGAAACCCACTCAAGAATTCCCACTTGAAGTCGTAGAAGCCGCCAACGAAGAAAAGACAGGTGAAGAAGAAACAACTAAAGAGAAATAACATTTAGGCTCACTAGCTTCATTTATTATTACTCGATAGATCAAAGGCGCTAATCTTAGCGCCTTTTTCATACCTGATGGATGATTAAAGCCTTTGTTGCCACTCCCAAGCACGCTACTCCCAAATGTAGGACTTTGGGTCTTTCTCAACTTCTCGGGTAAGCGCCGTTAGGTCCGTGCTTTTAAAAAGAAATGGATAGGGCATCCATGACTCCCCTTCCTCACTTGGGATAGTCAGTTCCCACAGTTCGTTTTGGTTATTCCATAAAATTCTTGCCACGTTGCTAGAGTAGTCACAATGGCTAGAATCTAACAAGTAGTGCTGCTTTATAAATTGAACCCCATTACCCATCGGTTCAAAACCAGACTTACCCAACTCGACCGGTAAACTACGATTGCGATTCTGGCATACGGCTTGAGCGCGACTTTCTACTTGTTTTTGCAATAGATTGATTAAGCTCATTCAACCTCCCTAACCTCTTTTTTATAATTTTAGCTCATAGAGATAATAGTCATAAGTTAAATTTGCATCTTGGCGGGCTTTCACAAAACTGTCATCTATTCGACATAAGATACTTAAAATTTCGAACTTATCTGGAGTCTACAATGTTTCGAGTTGCCCTAGCCGCTCTATTATCGATCGCCCTTTTACCAAGTTACTCAGTTGCAAAAGAAGTCCACATCTCTGGCTCTACGTCAGTTGCGCGTATCATGGATGTCTTAGCAGAAAAGTATAATGCACAACACCCAGAGAGCTTCATCGCCGTTCAAGGTATAGGCTCGACAGCTGGCCTGACACTGCTTGAAAAAGGTGTCATTGAAGTCGGAATGAGCTCTCGATACCTCACAGAGGGTGAACAAAATGAAAACCTAACCGTCAGTACTGTTGCTCGTGATGGACTTGCGGTTGTCGTCAACAACGCAAACAGCGTCGTTAATATCACCCGAGAGCAACTCTATGATATCTACAAGGGAAAAATAACGAACTGGAAAGAAGTGGGTGGCGCTGATCAAAAGATTGCCGTTGTCACTCGAGAGGCTTCTTCCGGTAGCCGATATAGCTTTGAAAGCTTATTGGGATTAACCCAAGTTATCAACAACCGCCTAGTTTCAGATATCAGTACTGATAACTTAGTCGTCAACAGTAATAGCATGGTGAAAACCATTGTTAATCATAATAAACAAGCGATAGGTTTCATTTCTAAAGGTTCAGTTGATCAGTCTATTCGAGCGCTCTCTCTAGAGGGTACAAAAGCAACCAGTGATAATATTGCTTCTGGAGAATACGCTTTGTATCGCCCTTTTTTAGTTGCTTACAACAAAGAGACGCTGAGTAAAGAAGCTCAAAGCTTTTTAAACTACATCCACAGTAAAGAAGCAAAGATGTTAATTCAAGAATACGGTTATACCGTTGCAAAATAGGTGACTGTTTTTGATTTGAAGAATAACTAAGCCAAATTAATTAAACAAAAAGGAGAGCTAATGCTCTCCTTTTTTTTATTCGATATTATGGTGTATTTAGAAGTGAACCTGGATTACCGAGGTGACAACGCAGCCAGGTCGACGAATACCTTCGATCTCAACTCTAATTTCGCGTTCTATCTCTAACCCCTTCTTAATTGGGGTAACCTTAGATAAACGGCTAACGGCACGAACGTTATTATCTGATTTAACTGGATACGGGAATCGAACCTGATTTAGCCCTAGGTTAACCACCAACTTCGCAGTAGGAAACAATGAGTTAGTCTCATCAACACTGTCCGTTAACCTTGGTAGCAACGCTAATGTTAAGAAACCATGAGCAATCGTTGTCTTAAACGGTGACTCTTCTTTGGCACGCTCTGGATCGGTGTGGATCCACTGCATATCTTCCGTAATTTGCCCAAACTGATCGATTCGTTGCTGATCGATAAGCATCCAGTCACCGGTATGCACGACATCACCAATTTTCTGTTGCAATGCATCGTAAACTTCTTGAGCTTCGGGCTTTAGAACAATCGGTTCAGCAATTGGTGAATCTTCATTCACTGCAGGCTGATGAAAATCTTTGAACTTAGCAAAAAGTTGGCTGCTATTTGTCTTCGTTAACAGGTCTTCCCAGTACGTACGTACTGTAGGAGACATCCACTGCAAAAATTCTGCATGGTGCTTCGACATAGACTCACCACGATGCTTAAAAAGATTCGCGACTTTCATAAAAACCTCAAAGATTAATCAAGATACTCAATAACACTGCATATTTTGAAGCACTTCACACTTATGTGCAAACACTTTTGGGCGTACAATTGTATCCCCACATGCAATATATTCATATTAAACAACAAGATAAAAATAAAACATAATTTTATTAGCGTAATTAAAATCAGTTTCATATGCGTTTATTGATAATTATAAATGCGGTTCACATCACTATTGGCTCTATCCTCACTGATGAATAGTTGAGCAAACAAACCGTTACACTACAATTTGTGCTTTACAACATTCGTGCCAATACCTATTATAATCGCCGTACGGAGAGATGGCTGAGTGGTCGAAAGCACCGGTCTTGAAAACCGGCAAGGGTTTGTAGCCCTTCTAGGGTTCAAATCCCTATCTCTCCGCCACATTCAATCAAAAAAAGCCTTTGAATTTCAAAGGCTTTTTTTGTATCTGCTGATCTCAAATGTCGCTCCTAACCATAGGGGTAAGACATATGTACCTTCATAAATCACCATCTAGTATTTACTATTACCGTAAAGCCGTACCCAGAGCATTGATAGGGCTCGGTTATCCCACTCATATAAAAATCAGCCTAAAAACTAAATCACGCCCTATCGCCATCGAGCGAAATTTGGTGATCGCTGCTCTGGTTCAATCTCTGTTGAGTCAGGCAGAAATCGTGCCCTATCAACACTTAAAAAAAGAGATAAATGCAAAGATTGAACAGCTCTGCCTTAACAAGGTAGCAACTCAACTTAATAAGCCTAAAGAGCCTACTGTTAGGTTTACCAAAATATCACTGCAGATGGGTTTAATTCGTTTTATCGAAAGCAAACACCAAGATGGATTACGGTCATTAACCGTCTCCCAACTGCAACAGCGAATCAGTCACTTTGTAAACTTAAATCAAAATTACTCATTGACGGATATTAATCGTAGTTTGCTACATCGCTACATCGATCAACTCAAAGCTGAAGGTCGCAGTGCTAAGACGAATAAAGAATATTTGGCTGCCGTTAAGCAATGGCTAAGTTGGTGCGTTGATCATGAATTGCTTAATAATAATCCAACGATTGGTGTTAAAGCTCAGTTCAAGCGGAAAAAGCTGGCGCGACAAGAACGGGTTCGCTGGAGCACTAAGCAAACAAACCAACTGTTTGAAAGTAAAGTTTGGCAACAAGAAAGTGAAGCCTTTCAATGGGTGACACGTTTAGTCTTATTTATGGGCCTCAGGCCCGCAGAGGCTTGTCAGTTACGTCCCTGCGATATCTCAGTGCTAGATGGCTACCAGTGTGTGGCTATTACGGACCAAGGTGAGCATATGCGAGTAAAGTCCTCTCATGCAGTTCGTTATGTTCCCATCCACCCTTGCCTGCTGAGCTTAGGCTTTATTGAGTGGATGTTAAATCTCAATCAACCCCACATTTTCCATAATACGCTAAAAAAAGATATGGATTGGTCTCGTGCCTATGTTCTACGTTTTGCAAAGCTACTTAACGCTCTCAACTGGGCAGCAGGTGAGCGTCCTACAGCCTATGGTCTCCGCCATACATTTATTGACACACTAAAGCAGAAGGATATCGCTGAGCAAGTTGTTGTAGATATCGTCGGCCACGCAGTGCAAAGCCTGACATATGGTCGCTATGGAAAGGTAACCCCCATTGCTAAGTTGTACGAAACGATTTGTCAATTTAACCCTGGAATTGGGGGTGTATATGCCTAAGCTAAATCAAACCCAACTTCGTGGTCTTGTATACACCTTTAAAAAGGTCTATCACAACCAATATGGTGCTGCAGAGTTGCAGCTATTTGAGATTAACTCTCTAACGTTAAATGATATTCAAGATATGTATAATATCTGGGAGTCTCTTTATCATGGAGAGTATCTAACACAAGAGTTACTTCATGATATTGGTTTTCCTACCTGGAAGCAGAAACTTTGGTTTGGTTCACTAGAGCGCTTTCAAAAAGCAATGAAACCGGAGCGCTTTCAAAAAGCAATGAAACCGCCTACAACAATTCCGTTCGAGATCATCACCAAAGAAGATTAGGAAGAACAGGGCCTTGACTTCAAGGCCCTCGTTTTGCTGGCTATGGGTACATCTAACTGTAGTACACACTCTAGAAATCACACTCGGTAGTTAATGTAATGACAAAGTCGCTTGGTAATTACGATACGACAGAATCGCTTGGTGATCACACTCTAGAAATCAGCTTTGTAACACATTTTTGGACAATAATGAGCTAGGTTGGAACTAGAGTTAGCAACTCACACATTATGTAATCTAACTCTATCTTCAACTACGCTAGACTTAACCAGTCATAAGATCTGAATGAATATACAATTTACAGTGTATTTAAAATAGATAGAGCGCACTCGTGGCTTCACAAGTATGCTAAGACTAACTAGTCGAACCTCGTGCCACGATACGACTGACTCGTGAGTAATGTAAATCGAAGTGATTCCCTATTTGTTTTTGCGTATAGCCACCACTGTTAAATGCCGCAATAATGGCATCATTTCTACTTGGTGCTGAGTCTTGGTATTCCTTTAGCGAAAGGGGTTTAGCACGTCTCTGTTTTGCTGGAACCTCTTTGATGTCTCCCTCTTCTAAATCCAAGTTAGGAAGATGACTGCTCACAAATTCTTCGCTACCTAAATACATCTGCTGCTTTAAACTTGTCCATAGTGGCTTACCAACCCCCTCGTAAACGAATTGCTTGTATTTCTCAACGGCTTTATTTCGCTGCCGCCCAAATTGAAGCAAGGTTTGATCAACAGTTAGCCAGTCAGGTGCCTCTTTTAAACCAGTAATGAAAGGCCAACTGCTCCACTCATATTCGTTCGGCGTATCTACCATAATTGCTCGAACGGGGTTAAGTAGTATGTAGCGCCCTACCTCTAAAAGATAAGCCTCTTTATCAACCAAAATAGCTTTGTAGCGGCCTTGGTACAGGTGGCCGACTCGATTGTGCTTTCTGTTGAACTTTTGTGTATACACACCGTTTAGCTGGCGCATCCCTTTGCTGAGGTTGCCATCAGGAGTTTCTATTAACAGATGATAGTGATTGGTCATTAAGCAATAACTGTGTATTACCCAATTGAATCGTCGACATGTCTCAGCTAATACGCCTAGGAACAAATCAAAGTCAGCTTCATCTAAATAAATCGGCTGTCGCGCATTGCCCCTAGAAGTCACATGGTACAGCGCCCCTGCATACTCTACTCGTAATGGTCTACTCATTGTCTTCCCTAAACAAAAATGGCCTAGCTAAAAAACTAGACCACCCTCATCAAAAAAGCAAAAGGCAAGACCTGACCCTGTTAGTTCTGTTTTCAAACAAAGGGGCACCTCACCGCTATGCTTTCCTCTTGTTAACAAACGGTTTTAGCATCACCATTAACACTTTCAAATGTCGCCCCGGTGATACCAACCGACTCTAGTCTTCTCTTAACTTCTTCGCTAACAATAATAGAACCTAAGTGTTTTTCTATACGAAAAACATGTTTACCACCCGTTCGAGTAGGATCTATGACAAGGTTATAAAAGCCACTATATTGACCTGCTTTGTCTGGCCTAACAGGGTCATCTATCGTATATTTTTCAAAGCTAGACCTCTCTTCATCGACACAGTCCATCTGTGATTCTATAATCATCACAAAGTATTTCTGCTCTGTGTTCTTTCCTTCAATATTCACTGATTCGAACACAATATTTTGATAAGGTTCATCAACTTCATCTATACCTTTCAGAGCCTCTTTTATTCTTGAACTAACCACTGGCACGCTAGCATATCCAGCGAGAGTATAATCAACCTCTTTGCCATCAAACTTCAAATCTAAAGTAAAATTTCCAGGCTCCATGAACTCAACGGGAGGATCTCTGAATAGCCAATTATCAACATATCTAATATCCCCAAGAAACCATTTTTCTGGAAATTCCACATCCGCTCTTAATAAAAAGTAATTCATATTATCGTTTCGTTAACCATTTATTCACTGGGCTTCCGGGGATAGCCGCTTCTGTTTTAATCATATTTAAAGTCTGTGTTACAGCCTCTTTATATGCTTCCGTATTCGGCACTAGCCCCTCTGTTGCTTGATCCAAACGGCCATAAACATACTGATGGTACGCTTGAGGATGCGGCCCTCGATGCCCAGCTACAGCCACTAAGTTTTCAGTTGCATTATTAATATTTAAATCTGAACCATCGAAAAACCTTTGAAACTCTTTGGACCATGCTGTTTGACCATTTGCACCTACGTTACATTTATTCGTACAAATATGGTGAATTGGTACACTATCATAGTTTGGCGGAGCATTAACTGAATTTCTACCTCCGTCAAGAGTATGATAGCTACCACTCTTATCTTTATAAATTAGTTTACCATCAGAGCTATAATATCCTGTCGATAGATATTCCCCTCCTCTTGGTCCACTTACAGTAGCCTGACCGCTAGAGTTTATTTTAACAGTGAATCCTTCCGGAACATTATAATTAGGAGCAGGCAGTCCAAGAGGAACCTCTCCTCCAACATTAGAGTTTAATCTATCGGCAATATTAGCATCCTTAGCCAGCACTTCACTGCCGCCACTTATGCCAACTTCATCCCCGATCTTAGACATCAACACACACTCGGGGTCAGGTCTTGCTTTTTGCTATTACCCAATTAATTGGATCTGTTACCTAACCTCCTTCGCCCCTAAACAAAAGTGGCCCAGCCAAAAAGCTAGGCCACTCTCTTATAAAAGGCAAAAGGCAAGACCTGACCCCGTTAGTTATCAACCATATGAGCTCGAACAGGGTTGAGTAGGATGTAGCGCCCTACTTCCAAAAGATAAGCATCC
>NZ_JAJHVV010000056.1 GCF_023145695.1 Vibrio amylolyticus | reverse complement strand
TCGATAAGCAACGCTCTTTAACAATTTAAACCTATCAATCTGTGTGGGCACTCGTTGATGATAATCCAAAATGATTCTAAAGAATCACTTTAGGTTTCAATGAACTGAGTGACCAATACAAATAACTTCGGTTATTTGGCACAGTCAATTCATTACCATTCTGTTGGAATGGTAATAGCTTTAAAGTTACATCTTCATGTTTACATGAAG
>NZ_JAJHVV010000055.1 GCF_023145695.1 Vibrio amylolyticus | reverse complement strand
ATTGGCCAATACGTCCACGGTCACGCTGTTGTTTTCATCAACGCTTCCCGTATCTACGTTTGCCACAGGCAAATCATTGGTGCCCGTTATGGTGATTGTGGCCGTTGACGTGATTGGCGTACCCGTTTCATCACTCATGGTGTACGTCACTACAACGTCCTCTGTCACGCCACTTGGAAGGTGATCGAAGTGCTCAGCCGTTGCAGTAAAGACC
>NZ_JAJHVV010000054.1 GCF_023145695.1 Vibrio amylolyticus | reverse complement strand
TAGAGCAGATAAACAGAGTCAGAACTGGTCATGTTAGCCACAGTGATTATAACTACCTTACTCCTAACATACCGCAAGTCACAGAAAGCTCTGGTCACCTTGATACCGATTTACAGCTGTTTGATTATCCGGGTCGATATACCGCGCCACCCGCTGGGCAAATACGTTCAGATGAATGGATGTCGGAGTTTCTGGTCGACAACCTACAGATAGATGCTTCAAGTGA
>NZ_JAJHVV010000053.1 GCF_023145695.1 Vibrio amylolyticus | reverse complement strand
GGATCACCTCCTTATACGATGATTATTATGATGAGTACCCACACAGATTGATATGTTTAAAAAGTTAAGAGTAGAAATACTTTTCCAGATGGGGCTATAGCTCAGCTGGGAGAGCGCCTCGCTGGCAGCGAGGAGGTCTGCGGTTCGATCCCGCATAGCTCCACCATCTTTAAGTGTTTTTCTTTGAAAATATTTAAAAATGGTATTAGTTCGAAAGAATAAAATCT
>NZ_JAJHVV010000052.1 GCF_023145695.1 Vibrio amylolyticus | reverse complement strand
GAGTGTTTACTTTTTCAAGTTAAATCACTTTCTAAAGACTTTCGTCGACAAAAATCCGAACCAAATCCGTCTTACTGAACTGGTTTGGAAGAGTTTATCCAAAAGTTTTTAGAGAGTGGTGGGCGATACCGGGCTCGAACCAGTGACCCCCTGCTTGTAAGGCAGGTGCTCTCCCAACTGAGCTAATCGCCCACATTAAGTTTGAATTCTTCTGTGGAGAAGAATGGTGG
>NZ_JAJHVV010000051.1 GCF_023145695.1 Vibrio amylolyticus | reverse complement strand
GTATCGTAAACACAATGACAAAACGCAGGGGTGAACGCCAACAAGCAGCTTGGACATATCATGCTTAACTAACCTACGGGTAATTCTCACCAATATTTGCACTCTTACAGTTTGGCGTATCAGTTTAATAAAAATATCTTGTACAAAAATATGAGTGAATAAATATGCATTCACGATTCATGAATGATTAAGGGTGGAATTTTGAACAAAGGTATTGTTCGTGCGTTGACGATAAATTACTTTGGGGCA
>NZ_JAJHVV010000050.1 GCF_023145695.1 Vibrio amylolyticus | reverse complement strand
TTCTGTCACAGGATCGGGACTCACCACCGTCAGTACTGGTGTATCGGCGTTATCTTCGCCATCCAGATCATCAACAATCGTCGTATTACCCGCACCATTTAGGTCGAGCACTTCACCTTCGTCACCTATCTCACCATAGACATTTACATCAAGGCCAAAGCTCTCTACCCCTTCAAAAATCTCATCGTTCAACGTGCCAAGACTGACACTGATTTCTGTGGCATCACCCGGTATGACGAGATTGCCCCCGTTGGC
>NZ_JAJHVV010000005.1 GCF_023145695.1 Vibrio amylolyticus | reverse complement strand
AGAGGCTTATCTTTTAGAGGTAGGGCGCTACATACTACTTAACCCCGTTCGAGCAAATATGGTAGATACACCGAACGAATATGAGTGGAGCAGTTGGCTTTTCATTACTGGTTTTAAAGAGGCACCTGACTGGCTAGCCGTCGATCAAACCTTGCTTCAATTTGGGCGGCAGCGAAATAAGGCCGTTGAGAAATACAAGCAATTCGTTTACGAGGGGTTTGGTAAGCCACTATGGACAAGTTTAAAGCAGCAGATGTATTTAGGTAGCGAAGAATTTGTGAGCAGTCATCTTCCTAATTTGGATTTAGAAGAGGGAGACATCAAAGAGGTTCCAGCAAAACAGAGACGTGCTAAACCCCTTTCGTTAAAGGAATACCAAGACTCAGCACCAAGTAGAAATGATGCCATTATTGCTGCCTTTAGAAGCGGCGGTTATACACAAAAGCAAATAGGGAATCACTTCGATTTACATTACTCACGAGTCAGTCGTATCGTGGCACGAGGTTCGACTAGTTAGTCTTAGCATACTTGTGAAGCCAAGAGTGCGCTCTATCTATTTTAAATACACTGAAAATTGTATATTAATTCAGATCTTATGACTGGTTAAGTCTAGCGTAGTTGAAGGTAGAGTTAGTTTATCTAATGTGTGAGTTGCCAACTCTAGTTCCAGCCTATCTCATTATTGTCCAGAAACGTGTTACATGTTCCAGTGCGCAGACTACAGTTAGCTTTTCTTTAGTCGGTAATCTCGATTAAGTATTTGGTATTAGTAGTATCGAGAAAAGCCACCAGCTGTGTTGGTGGCTTTCAAAGTACTTAATGTATGTAGGTAGGGTCATCTCTCACTGAAAGTTGCTTGAATACCCAGGTAGCGTCGTACAATGGAGCTCCTCGCCGACATGTAAGTAGTACATCAACGGCTCGCTCAGCTAAGTGGTTAACATAGCCTTCCGTTAAGTGATAGTTGATTTGGAATTCATGCTCCCAAATCTTATCCTGGATAGAGGGTAGGTACTCTCGAACCTCTTGCTCAGTTAGCTGGTGGAACTCCTCAAATGCAGCAATGTCTAGGCAGATGCTAGCAGTTTGAATCTCTATAGGTGTCACGCTCATCACATACTCCAATTTCTAATAGGGTAAATGTCGTACTTTCCACATACGAGACTAAGATCACAGCGAACTGGTGAAGCACAATTTACACTTTAAGTTATGCAATCTAGTCTGGAAGTTTAAAAATTGTCTTCCTATAGATTAATATTAGTATATAAATGTACATCTGCAATTATTTTTGCTCTGTAGGAGTTAATATTTTGGACTTAGAGAGAAAAGTAACCTGCCACTTATCTCGGATTATGGGCGAAAAGCGTTTAAAGATATCAATAGTTTCTAGAGATACTGGCATTAATCGAGGAACCATTACTAGACTGTATTACGATGAGGCGGAGCGTGTTGAGTTGGATGTCATTGGGAAACTTTGTACGTATCTTGAAGTAGAGATTCAAGAGTTATTTGAAATACAAAAATCTCAATAGTAATTTTTTGAGTTTTGGATAGTCATAGCAAAATAAAAATAGTCGCCGTTCTGCGCATTAAGGGCAAGGGGTGTCGCGTTTTCTCTTACGTCCTTTAAAGAGGTTAGATAGGCGTTGCTAATGACTTATTGTGTAAACATAGCATGTTGTTGACGTCAGTTTATTTCTCTCTTGGTTGGGTGAAAATCAGCACTCTACTGTTCACTGTGTAATCTAGTCCTCAAATTGCCTGAGTTAAGTTTTTAGTAATAGTTACTTGAGTTGGTCTAAGCTCTGACAAGTGATAAAGACATGGGACACCGTAAGAGCCTAATTGTTGGCAAAAGCTAAAGTGAAATTCATGGTACTTTAAACTAGGTTTTTACGTGATGCCTCAATGTATTCACTCCACCAGTGCATTACGTCAATTCGTTGTACAAAAAAATCAGTGCGATTGTAACTAGCTCTGGTTTCATTTTGATCCGAATGAGCTAAGCATGCTTCTACTATAAGTGTATCGAAGCCTTGTTCATGTAGTGCTGTAGAAGCTATAGAACGTAGTCCATGTGCAACAAGCTTCCCCTTCATACCTAAGCTTCGTTTAAGGGCTGCATTTGCGGTGAATGTACTCATATGTGTCTCGTTATTCCGCTCACCAGAAAACACAAACTCTTTACCGTGACTGAACGGTTGAACTTGTTCTAGAATATCAATGGCATATCGTGTCAATGGAACTCGATGTTCTCGCCTGCTCTTCATTTCAGATTTTGGAATTGACCATGTTTTATCTATCAGATCAATGTCGCACCACCGTGTTCGAGCAGCTTCACGAGGTCGGGTTATTGTATGTAGTTGCCAAAGAAGTAAGCACTTTGTTTTTATCGTCAAGTTATCGTTACTTTCTATACGATACAAAAGCTCACCGAGTAATTCAGGCCTAACAGTGGGCATATGTTCAACATTATGTCTATCAAATGCATTAATAATCCGGGTTAGGGGGTTAGCATCAATCGCACCAATATCAACGCCATATTCCATGATTTGATTTAAAGACTGGCATAAACGTTTAATGGTCGATAGCTTATGAGCTTTTTCAATGGGGCGAAGTACAAGAATGGTGTTAGGGCGATTGATATCTTGGATTGGTAAATGACCTAACTTAGGAAATATGTATTTTTCTAATGTTCTCCATGTCCTCTTAGCATGTTCATGGCTTACCATTTTTTCTTTTCTTTGGAACCATAGATCAGCGATATGATATAGGTTATTGACCTCTTTTTTCATTTCTTCTTGCTTGATTAGAGAAAGTTGTTTTTTAAGGTTAATGCCCGAAGCAATTGTGTTGCGGTGGATTTGAGTTTGTTTTCTAGCATCACTGAGTTTTAGAGATGGATAAGTCCCCAGGGTAATTTTATTTATCCTTTTGGTTACAGGGTCACTGTAACGAAATTGCCATGATTTTGTCCCATTAGGGCGGATACGAAGATTGAGACCGTCGCCATCAGATAAAGTGTATTCTTTATCTCTAATAATAGTGTTGGCTATTTCTTTGTCAGTCAGTCTTCTGGTCTGCTTTGGCATAAGAACCTCTCCTACTAATCTGTATGTTAAGTATACAGTGGTTTGGTTCTATGGGGTACATAGTGGGGTACAAAAACAATAAAAAGCAGTGATTGTTTTAGGATGCTCTTGATGGCTATTGATGACTTTATATGTTGATTTTAAAGGCGTTATGATAACTCGTGAATTATTGTGGTATCTAAATGCTATGGCCCAGGGAACCATTGAATTGCATTGTTAACCATTAGAATGTACTACCTATAATTTTGTTGTTGTGCTTTTGATTTCAATTGGATGAAAAGTGTTTTCAATAAACAAGCGTAAGAGAAAAGACTCTATGTTGAACGACTCGTATTCGCTCAAATCATCAGAAAAGCGTAATTGCGTGAGATATTACCATTTTATACAAGAAAACGGGAACAGACTTACTAAACCAAGAAATAATCAGTATGTTAGTGTGTAATTATTAATCGTTGTTAGGGTAGGGTAATGGAATACGAACTAGACATGTATGTTGTAGATGCGTTCACCGAGGAGAAGTTTAAAGGTAATTCGGCAGCGGTTGTGCCTTTAAAGGATTGGTTAGAGCCTGATGTAATGCAAAAAATTGCGACTGAAAATAACCTTTCAGAAACCGCCTTTGTGAAAAAACTCTCAGCGAGCAAGTATCAAATACGCTGGTTCTCACCGTTAACAGAAATAGACTTCTGTGGTCATGCGACATTGGCTTCCTCTTTCGTGCTATTCAAATACTACGGTTGTATTGGCGAAATTGAATTTGAAACTTTGCATGTTGGTAATCTTACTGTTGTTCAAAATCTCGATGGCAGAATTGAAATGAACTTTCCAAAGCAAGAGTTAGAACCTGTTGTCATTTGCCCTGCGCCACTATTAAACGGATTATCGATTAAACCCGTTGAAGTGCTAAGAAATCGCCAAGCTTACGTCGCGGTGATGAGGTCAGAAGATGAGGTAGAGAAAGTAACCTATGATTCTGAGCAGTTAAAACAGTTGGCACCTTTTGATGTTTCTATCACCGCAGCGTTTGATCAGTATGATTTTGTCTCGCGTTATTTTTGGCCAGCGAATGGTGGAGATGAAGATCCAGTGACGGGCTCCATTCATACTGGTCTTGCTCCGTATTGGTCAAAGAAACTAGGGAAAAAGAATCTAACCGCTTATCAAGCATCGAAACGTGGTGGCGTTTTATTCTGTGATGTTGAAGAAGAACGAGTGACCATCGCAGGCTATGGTGTGTTGTATATGAAGGGAATAATCTATGTATAGGCAGACCTGTTGCTGCATAAAAGGGCTTTAGAGAGGTCTGCTGAAGAAATGATATTGGGTAATTAGTGTTTTCATTTCTATACTTATCTAAAGCTTGGAATGAGATAGTTAGAAACTATGCTAGAACGGTTAGGAACAATTATTGGGGTCATTGCTGTGCTTCTCTTTTCATTTCCAGTGAGCGCTCAATACAAAATGCACTTTTTCGTCCCTGACTTTCCTCCCTATACGACGGTTGATTTGAAAGGGAGTCCGGTTGGTATTGGAATCGAAAAAATGGGAAAGGTTCTTGCATCGTTAGATGTCGAATACAGTATTGAAGTCGGCCAAATCACGGGCGAGCCCTTTCTGAGCTGCGCCGAGGTCATTCTGATGGTTTCTTTATGGCTTCTAAAAATAGCGAGCGAGATAAGTATGGCGTCTTTTCCGAATCACTTATGGTTAATCGTTGGGTTTGGGTGGTTTTAGATGATAACAAAGACAACTTAGACCCCAAATCCGAAAAGTTTAAATCTGAAGCTCGCGTGATGAGCTTGCTTAATACCAATACGAGTTATTGGCTAATTAAGAATAAATTTAATGCTGTTTCCCCTGCGCCAGATATTCGTTCGTTAGTAAAAGCACTCGACAACAAAGAGGTAGACGCGATTTTTGTAGCAGAAGTCGTGTTTATCCATCGTTCTGAAAGTACTAAGCAATACCAAGTGATTTTAGAAAAAGAGAAAGAGTTTGGCATGTACGTCTCCAATGACTTTATCGAAAAAACCCGTTGTTTATGTTTAAGCTAAATAGTGCAATACGTAAACATAGAGAACATTAGACATCGTGGATTTGAGTTGGTTTTTTACTCATCTGACAACATGGAGTTATTGACTGAAAATAGAAAGGTGATAATGGTTAGATTAAAGGACGTTTACGCGTATAATTGACGCGTTATCAAAACCTGAGCAATAGGGCACACATGTTAGAAGAGCAGCAAAACAATCCACTTCACGGTCTAAAACTAGAACAACTCTTAACGGAGTTAGTTGATCACTATGGGTGGGACATTCTAGATGCAGCCATGCGTTTCAACTGCTTTCACACTAAGCCTACCATTGAAAGTAGCTTAAAGTATTTGCGTAAAACAGAGTGGGCGAGAGAGAAGCTTGAGAATTTCTATCTTTCTCGTTTCAAACGAATGCCGAAAGCAAGTGAAGAGCAGTTTAAACTTCCTCCTCGTCAACGAACTTACCCTAATGGCATAGAGCCACGCGACCCGATGCCACTTACCGTGGAATCCATTCTTAATTCTCAAGCGAAAGCGGCTTCATCATTCAAGGAGCGAGCAGGCCGAAGTGGGCGTTACAACCGTCGCTCATAGCTATTAAGTTTTAGGAGCCTATCAACAAAAGGTGGGCTCATAATCTTTCTATTCCCTCATAGAGCATCGATACTAGATTGTGTACGCGAATAGTTCTCTTTAGTTAAAAATCTTTCCAATATCTCTTGTATTCAAATTTTGATTAATCACTGCCCTTGTTGAAACATATCGATACTATCAATGTATGATTTTGTTGCATTCTATAACACCTAACTCTTTGGAATGTGTAATAATCTTTATTATCGTTCAAAGATGCGTAGGTGAAATTATAAGTATGGGTGTAATTAGTGTTTAAAAGCTATAGGCGAAATCAATTCCTTTTCGCAACCTTGTTAATCGCTTTTCTTTATGGATGTAGCTCCACTGGGAGTATCGAGCCAAGAGCACCAAAATCAGTTAGCCACCACTATGGTTATCAAGAGGGTTCAAGGCTTGACGCATTATTCCACCAGAGCGATTACGACACAGATACTCATACGGGCTTCGTTCCTCTTATTCAAGGGCATGATGCATTGTTAGCTCGCCTCTCGTTGATTGAAACCGCCGAAACCAGCATCGATCTGCAATATTACATCTATCGAGACGATGAAACGAGCCAACTTTTGACGTGGCGTCTATATGAAGCGGCTAAGCGTGGCGTACGTGTTCGACTTCTTCTTGATGACATGCAAAAGCGCAGTGACCGTGGAATGGCGACACTTGATGCTCACCCAAACATTCAAGTTCGACTGTTTAATCCGCACCAGTATCGCACTGCGAGAGGTGTTGCATTTTTATCTGACTTTGAGCGTCTTAATCGTCGAATGCACAATAAATCGATCACTGCTGACTCGGTTGTGAGTATTGTTGGTGGACGCAACATCGGTAATGAGTATTTTTCTTTTGAGTCCAATGTAGAGTTTGGTGATTTCGATTTACTGCTCTATGGAAATACGGTTGAACAAACCGCAGATCAGTTTGATATTTATTGGAATAGCGAATATGCAGAACCTATCAAGTGGATTTACCCCAATTCCCGAGTGCTATCAAAAGAAGCAATAAAGACCTTGCTTGAAGATACCGATCTTGAAAAGAAATTTTCTACAGGTGAGTACAATTTTACCAAGCTGCCTTTTTATCAAAAGCTCACTGAGCATGATTTTACTCTATATTGGGGGCCAGCCAAGCTTTGGTATGACATGCCAGATAAAGTGTCTGGTGAAAGTAGCCAGTTAGTGGATAACTTAATCGGTTTATTGAGTTCTGTTGAAGAGTCGCTCGTATTAGTTACTCCTTATTTCGTTCCGACACAAAGTGGTACTGAAGCATTGGTCGATGCAGTTCAATCAGGTAAAAGCATCACAGTGATCACCAATACATTAGCTTCGAATGATGTCTTTGCAGTACATGGCTGGTATGCAAAATATCGCCAAGATCTTGTAGAAGGCGGTGTGGATCTATGGGAGATTAAAGCAAGTGCAAATATCGATAGTAAATGGAGCTTTACGGGCAGTAGCCGGTCGAGTTTACACGCTAAAGCGATGTTGTTAGATGATAATAAAATCTTTGTTGGCTCGATGAACTGGGACCCACGTTCCGCGTTTTTAAATACTGAAATGGCGGTTGTTATTGAACAACCTGAGTATGTGCAACACTCTTTATCTCGGATGAAACAGCAGTTAAGCGCTAATGCTTATAAAGTTGTTGTCCAAGATGGTAAGGTCGTGTGGTATGACCCTGCAACAGGTGAAATCTTAACCAGTGAGCCGGAAGCTAGCGTGTGGCGAAGAATGGGAGCTTGGGTCTCGGGTTTATTACCTATTGAAGCTCAGCTTTAACTTTTCTATCCGTGAGTTTTAAATTAACCACCATTGGAGCCAAGCGATGTACGAGCAGATCAAGGCGTTTATAAACCCCAAGAAAAACGAAGACTTAGCGCAGGCGCATCAATATCAACGTCAACACCTTCCAACACTATGGTTGTTAGGAAAAACGGGCGCAGGGAAATCGTCATTGGTTCAAGCATTAACGTCACGCTCTGAGGTAGAAGTTGGTAACGGATTTCAACCCTGTACAAAAACAGCGTCTGTCTATGATTTCCCTAATGACAAACCTATTTTTCGCTTTCTCGACACTCGCGGTTTAGCTGAAGTCGATTATGATCCCAGTGATGACATTAAGCACTTTTTAAATCAAGCTCAAGATAGACAAGGCAAATGGGAGAGCCATCAAGCAGCTCATGCTTTAGTCGTAGTGATCAAGCTAGAAGAAGTTGAACAAAGTGCTCTGATCAACGCGTTGAAGGTCATCAAAAATACCAAGCAAATTGAACAGATTACAGTAGTGCTCACAGCAGTAAAACAAGTTGAAAATGGAGAGCGATCGCGATTAGCAGCTTTTCATCAAACCATACTCAAGGATGTATGGGGAGCTCAGGTCGAAACTGTCGAGGTAGATTTCGAATTGAATGATGGAACAGTTTATAACCTTGAAGGCTTGGTAGATGTGTTATCAAAGCAACTTCCGATTGTTGGAATGATGCTTGAGGACAAAGAGCATGCAAGTGTAGAAGTCGCCAATTTCGACCGACTGGAAAATGAAGTGCTTTGGTATGCGGGCTCTGCGAGTGCGTCAGATTTGATACCAGCGGTTGGACTAGTGTCGGTACCGGCGATTCAAGCTAAAATGCTTCATGCACTTGCTCAGCAATATGGTGTGGTTTGGAATAAACGAGCATTTGCAGAATTATCGGCAACGCTAGGCAGCAGCTTTGGTATTCAGTACGGTCTTAAACTAGGCGCTCGGCAACTGACCAAAATGATTCCTGTTTATGGCCAAACGGTTGGTTCGGTAACCGCCGCTGCGATGAGTTTTGCTACAACGTACGGATTAGGACGAGCGGCTTGTTACTATTTCTACCATAAGAGTCGGGACGAAACAGTGAGCACTGAAGCAATGCAAACCGTTTATAAAGAAGCGTTGATGAAGGGCAAGAAAGTCGGCTCTAACGTGTCGGAAGGTGACAATGAGTAAGTGGAAAAAAACACATCAAGTACTCACTCATTTGGCTGAGGGTGGCCTGGGTTTTGGATTCGTACTGGCTATTGTGCCTACTCTAATCATGTCATGGTTTGGTCTTTTTTTGTCGTTTAAATATGGCTATCTCATCGAGCTATCTATCGCGTTAATGTCTGTTAGCGTTTGTGCTTTGATTCCTATCCTGATTATCCGTTATAGAACGAAGAAAACGACACTAGAGTCAGAAGACATCGAGAGAGACTTTGTTCAAGCATCTACGGATTGGTCTGACAATGAATTGGAAATATGGAAGAGCACGAAACAGCATGTGAATTCCCTTTTAGAGCAAGATGATGAATGGTCATCACTTTATGATCATGGTGTGAACATCGTAGAGAAAGTGGCTCATCACTATGGGAAAAAAGAACTCGAATTTACCGTACCAGAAGGGCTTCAACTGCTTGAGGAAATCAGTCGGCGATATCGCAGTACTTTGATTGAGCATGTACCTGCCATTGAATCGATTAATGTCTCTCAAATAAAGTGGCTTTATGACGCTCATGATAAATATGGCGACAACGCGTTAGCAATGGCCAAAGTAGCGAATATTGGGCGAAAAACGTATTTGGCTTATGCCAATCCTATAAAGCTGATTAATGATGAAATCAGAAATAAGATCCTTATGACAGAATCGTCCAGTCGATATGGCGCTCTGCAAATCAATGCCAAGAAGGCGTTATTACACGAAGTCGCCTCCGTCAGTCTGGATCTCTATAGTGGGCGATTTACAGTGTCAGCCAGTAAGGTTACCGCATCCAATATATCTGAAAAAGATACGACACGGGAAGCGAGAGAATTAGAGCCTATTCGTGTGGTGTTGGTTGGGCAAACAAGCGCCGGAAAGTCTTCACTCGTTAATGAATTAACGAGTGAGCTTACAATGGAAGTGGATGAGCTACCATCTTCTAAAGGTGTAACGACGTATCTTATGACAGGATTAGACTCAGACGCTTTACGTGTCGTTGATCTTCAAGGTTTAGATGGAAATAAAGACACTCGCAGGCAGATGCTTGTTGAAATGACAAATGCAGATATCGTTTTGTGGGTACTAAAGGCGAATCAATCGTCTCGTCAGCTTGATTCGGAATTAAAACAAGAATTTGAAAGCTACTACGCAGAACGAGCGAATCTCTCAAAGAAGAGGCCCGTTGTTCTAGGAGTCCTAAACCAAATAGATCGCTTATCACCACTATCTGAATGGTCTCCACCTTATGACCTTGATAACCCTGTTGACGACAAATCCAAGACGATATTTGAGGCGCTTAAATACAACAAAGAGTTACTTGGGTTTGCCGAGGTTTATCCACTATCGATAGCACAGGACAAAGCGTCATTTGGCGTAGAGTCGTTAAAAGAACATCTACAGCGTTATTATAACCAAGCTAAAAACGTTCAAAGAAATAGACAAAACCGAGAAGCGGAACAAAGTGGCTATTCTATAAAACACCATGGGAAGCGGCTCTTTAGAAGTGCAAAGAAGATGGTTAAGCACTCAACATTGAGAAAGGAAAACGAATGAGAATTGGAGTCATCGGGTTAGGCGATATCGCTCTTAAGGCCTATATGCCGATATTGGCGAATTTAAAAGGTGTCGAGTTAGTACTTTGTACACGTAACGCAGAGGTTCTACACGCTGTTTCTGAGCAATACCGAATTAAGGAATATTGTTTAGATTACCATTCCTTGCCGATGATGAATGTTGATGCGGTGATGATACACGCTGCCACGAGTGCGCATTTTAATATTGCGAGTTACTTTTTAAAGCAAGGTATTGCTACGTTTGTTGATAAGCCTCTTGCTGACTCTGCAAAACAAGTCGAGCAATTATATGAATACTCCTATAGTTCAGGGGCTCCACTCTATGTTGGCTTTAACCGTCGCCATATTCCTCTTTTCAATCAGCATATTCCTGAGCTTAAAATTTCAAGTGTCGGTGCATTGACATCGTTGCGATGGGAAAAACATCGCCATAACCTGCCAGGCGAATTACGAACTTTCATCTTCGATGATTTTATACATCCGCTTGACAGTATTAACCTAGATTCTAGAAGTCGGCTAGATGATTTAAATCTAACCTTTCAAAAGCCTGCTAACCGCGCCAATGAAAACGAGCTATCTCGATTAGACATTCAATGGCAAGCAGGGGAAACGATTCTTCATGCTTCTATGAATCGTTCTTTTGGTGTGACGTGTGAAAATGTAATGGCCTGCTATGAGAATAAAACAGTAAAGTTTGATTCATTTGTTGATGGTCAAGTTTGGAGTAATGGTCAGAAATCAACAATTTCGTTAAAGGATTGGACACCAATGCTTACAAGCAAAGGCTTCGAAAGCATGATTAAAGATTGGCTAGAAGTTGTACAAAGAGGTTCAATTGAGCAGAACATTATTGAGCGAAACATAGCCACCCATCGATTGGCCGAGTCTGTGTATCAATACATAGTGACACGGTGACGGAAATGAACGTTGAGGCGGTTTCTAAATTAATACAGACTCTGTCCCTACCATTGTTTTTCGTCTGATAAAGGGGCGGGTGTTGCGGCTTGTTCAAGCGAAGAGTGTATTTTCATTCGGCTTTGTTTATTCGTACAGGACAATGCCCGAATAAAAAAGGCGAGAAGTTAAAACTTCATCGCCTTTCTCTATTCTACTTTAGATTAATACGTTCGTGAGTAACTAATCTTTGTGTTCAACCATTGCTATTGCAACCGCTTCTGCCGCTTTAATACCATCAATACCCGCCGATAAGATACCGCCTGCGTAGCCCGCGCCTTCACCAGCAGGGTAGAAACCTTTCAAGTTAATGCTTTGGAAATCTTTACCACGCTTAATGCAAACTGGAGAAGAGGTACGAGTTTCAACACCGGTTAGTAGCCCGTCATCAATCGCGAATCCTTTGATCTTTTTATCGAAAGCTGGAATGGCTTCTCGAATCGCTTCAACAGCGAAATCAGGTAGCGCCTTTGATAAATCTGTTAGCTTAATGCCAGGTGTAAACGAAGGCTCAACGTTACCAAGCTCACTCGGATCCGTTCCTTTTAAGAAATCGCCAATTTTCTGAGCGGGTGCGTCGTAGTTTTCGCCCCCAAGCTTGTAGGCTCTAGCTTCAAGTTCACGTTGAAGACGAATACCTGCTAATGGATCTCCAGGATAGTCTTGTTCTGGTGAGATACCCACTACAATTGCACTGTTAGCATTGCGTTCTGCACGTGAATATTGGCTCATGCCGTTAGTAACAACAGCGCCTTCCTCTGAGGTTGCGGCTACAACGGTTCCGCCGGGACACATACAGAAGCTGTATACCGTGCGCCCATTTGTACAGTGGTGAACGAGCTTATAATCAGCCGCGCCTAAGATAGGATTACCGGCATTTTTACCAAATCGAGCATCATCAATCATTGATTGTTTATGTTCGATACGGAAACCGACTGAGAATGGTTTCGCTTCCATATAGACACCACGATCATGAAGCATCTCAAAGGTGTCACGTGCACTGTGCCCAATAGCCAAAACAACATGACGAGTTTTAATCTCTTCACCATCCGACAGCGTAACACCCGTAAGTTGACCATCTTCCATGTGAATGTCATCTACGCGAGTACTGAATCGAATTTCACCACCTAGCTCGATGATCTTTGCACGCATTTTCTCGATCATAGTAACGAGCTTGAATGTACCGATATGAGGTTTGCTCACGTACATTATTTCTGCGGGTGCACCAGACTCAACGAATTCTGTAATGACTTTGCGGCCGTAGTGCTTTGGATCTTTCACTTGGCTATATAGCTTACCGTCAGAGAAAGTACCTGCTCCGCCCTCACCAAATTGAACATTGGACTCAGGATTTAACGTTCGTTTACGCCAAAAACCAAACGTATCTTTTGTTCGCTCACGTACTTCTTTGCCTCGTTCGACAATGATTGGGTTGAATCCCATTTGAGCGAGTACAAGACCAGCGAATAACCCACAAGGGCCAAAGCCAATAACGACTGGGCGCTCGGCTAAAGTTGCAGGGGCTTTAGCGACAAATTTGTATTCCATGTCTGGTGTGACTTTCACATGGGGGTCACTGGTGAATTTTTCGAGTAGCTCTTCCTCGTTTGTTACCTCAACATCAAGAGTGTAAATCAATAAAATCTTAGATTTCTTACGAGCATCATAGCCACGCTTGAACAGGTTGTATGAAACCATCTGTTCTGCAGGAATATCTAATTTTTTGATGATAGCCGCAGGAATAGCGTTTTCATCATGATCTAATGGAAGCTTAATTTCGGTTAAACGAATCATGGAGTTCTCGATGTTGTTATAGGTGTCTTTGCATAGGGATAAAATTGAATTCATTCACTATGCTCACAATGGCGCGTATTTTACGTGAAGTTGGCTGAAGTGTCATATACTTGATGGAAATTAATTTAAGCTTGATAACAGCAGTTTTTCACGGATTTTGGTTTCTTATGATTGTATTTTTAAGCTGAATCAGTATCATCGCCCGTCTTCAATTTTAGTAACGTGAGTAGTGAGTCATGGCGTTTGTCGTAACGGATAACTGTATAAGGTGTAAATACACAGACTGTGTGGCTGTGTGCCCAGCTGATGCATTTTATGAAGGTCCTAACTTTTTAGCGATTAGCCCAATTGACTGTATTGACTGCGGTTTATGTGTTCCTGAATGCAACGCTCAAGCTATTTTCCAAGAAGATGAGTTAGCGGACGATCAAAAAATCTTTATTAAACTTAACGAAGATCTTGCTGAAATTTGGCCGAATATTACCGAAGTAAAGCCGGCCCCTGAAGACGCTGAAGAGTGGAATGGCGTCCCAAATAAACTGGATATGTTAGAGAAGTAGCGCTATAAGAGTTTTGAAAGAATATTAAAAAAGCGCTAGATGATTTTTCATATAGCGCTTTTTTGTATTTGCCGTTTATGTATTTGGCTAGCATTCGCTTTTTCGAGAGCGTTAGTTTGTATGCTGGCGTTTCATATTGTCGAGAATAATCCCCGTTGCCATCGCGACATTTAATGACTCAGCGCCGCCAAATGAAGGAATGGTAACCTTATCGGTGACATAGCATGATGCCGCTTCTCGTACACCATGAGACTCACTTCCCATCAGAAGAATGCCTTCGGGTTTAAAGGTTGTTTGATGCACGCTGTCACCTTCCAAAAATGCACCATAAACAGGCAAGTTAGACGCTTCTAAATACGAAGGTAAATCGACTAAACTCACTGAGACTCGAGCAAAGCTACCCATAGTTGCGCTAATGGTTTTTGGATTGTATGGGTCAGCGCAATCAGTACTGGCAATGATGTGTTTAATACCATACCAATCTGCCACTCTAATGATGGTTCCTAAGTTGCCAGGGTCTGAAACACCGTCCAGTGCAATCATTGTTCCTTTTGCCGTTGGTACGTCCATATTTGGCGTTTCAACAATGGCAATCGCGGCGTTGTTACTTTTGAGCGTGCTTGCTTTGGTGAGTTCATCTAATGACGCATCAATACAATCAAAACCATTAAGTAAGTCTTTATGTTCAGATAAAAATTCAGAAGTAGCGAAGATCTGTTTCGTATTGAGATTACTGCCTACTAATTCTAAGACGTTCTTTTCACCTTGAACCAAGAATAGACCTAGTGCTTTACGTTGCTTTTTTTGACCTAAAGCGCGAAGAGTTTTTAGTTGGTTTTTTGAAATCATTATTAATTCTCGAGTCAAATCGCGGTCATTATAGGGGAAAGGGGAGTAGAGACAAAGCGTAGATTGAGTTAACGGAATATTAATAAATTATTGGACTAATAAAGATCTTTGTTAGGTCGTAGAGTTGTTGAGCGTTTATGTATCAATTATATTGTATTCCACCCTGCAGAGACGTAAAATTGCCCCTTAATACATAGATAAAATATCGAGCAGTCGTTGTCGAATACAATAAAAGTCAGTATCGCATTAGTCGCCGTTTATTTGCTCGTCTGGGCCGGTGTTTTAGGGCTTCCATTTAGTGATTTCGACAAAAACAAGGTCGACCTTTGGGTGTCGTATCTGATTTTTACTGAAGAAGTACTGTCGTTAATTTGTCTTGTTTTTATTGGTCAACTTCTGCTAAAAGACGTTAAATCGTCTTTACTCAAAACAGGTAAATAACGTAAGTACTGTTACGGTATATACCCCATCTATTAAGGCTGGTTATGGCGAACCCAGAGCATATCGAGACATTGGATCTTGTTGATAAAATCAGTGTGATTGGGTATCGGCTAGGTCTTAGTCTTTTTTCGGTATCATTAGCTTGGTATTGCATCATCGGTTTCGTTGAGAGCAGTTGGGGTCAGTTACCGTCTACCTTCCAATTTAACCCAGCGTCTCTATTTATTGTTGCTACCTTGCTGAGCGCAGGGAATCTGCATGTGTATGATAAAAATGTCCGTTCGATTATCATGTGGTCTGGTTGGTTAGGGATAGCGCTGTTTTCCTTTTTAATCAACAGTCATTTTGAATGGGTAGCATACGGTTTTATTTTTGTTGCTTTCTCTGGCATTGCGCTGAAAGAGTCATTTTGCTTTCGGGTGTTTGGGCTAAAATTGATACCACTCTTATTGTTTTTAACGACCTTGTTTATGGCGATAAGGTTATGGACGCTTAGTCTAGGGCTTATTGCAATATGTACGCTAATTTTTTCATATCTTACGGTCCAAAAATGGAAAATGCCTTTGCACTTCGACATTGGGAATAAATCTAACTACCAAATATAACGACATAATTGAGGATGTATATGTCAATGAAAATAAGTGATTTTAGCGTACAAACAGAAATTACTCCTGAACTCGATGCTCTATACGATGAGTGTCAGGAGAAACTGTACGATTTCAACCAAACAAGACCGAGTGAAAAGATCAAGCGTAAAGCCATGCTCAAAGAGATCATTGGAACGATCGACGATACGACCATTATTCCTCCTTTTCGGTGTGATCTAGGAGTAAACATTTCTTTCGGTCAAGGTGGCTTTTGCAACTATGGGTTAACGATTTTAGATATTGCACCGGTCACGATTGGTAGCAATGTATTAATAGGCCCTAACGTGCAAATTTGCGGAGCGTCACATCCGGCCTTAGCTTCAGAGCGAACTCTTCCGATTGCGTGTGGCGAACCCATCACGATTGGTGACAATAGTTGGATTGGCGGGGGCGCAATTGTCCTCGGTGGTGTCACTATCGGAGAAAACACCGTGATAGGTGCCGGTAGTATTGTGACGAAAAACATTCCAGATAATGTCATTGCTGTAGGTAACCCATGTAGAGTTATCAAACAGCTTCCGGATGGAAAGACGGCGAAAGAATACGGTGAATCAAGGCTAAATGAAAACCAGTAAAATAACCGAGCTTAAATAACCAAATTTTAATATCCAGTAATAGGTACCAAAATGTTTCATGCACATGTTTACTTTCCATTAAAGAACCTCAAACAAGCCGAGAACTTAAAGGCTCGCATTGAGTCAGAAAGGCGCGATGTTCTGAAAGTGTTTCCTCTGAATATGGGGTTAGTCGGGCCACACAAAATGCCGATGTTCGAAATCCATTTTTCTAATAATGAACGAGACTTTATTCAATGGCTAGACGGTGTTCGTGAGGATTTATCTGTGTTAATACACCCTGTCAGCGAGGAACACCTGCTCGACCATACAGAGCGTGCTACTTGGTTAGGTCGAGAGCTAGGCGTTTTTGAAGATAAACTTAAATAGCGGAGAGATGGCAGAGTTTAAAATGCCATCTGCCATTTGAAATACATCTCTTCTTCAGCGGAATTAACCCCAACACGAACTCGATGATTATCTATCTGTTTACCCACAAATGTGTCAACTGAGTGGGTCTTATAATCGTTTTCACCAACAGTGTAGAAAGGGTCTACGCCTAGGTGGAAGCTACTTCCAATATTGATTCGCGTGTACATACCGATAGTCCCTGTAGCAATGGTAGTATCCTTGAGTTCATCGTTATTAACGCCAACCATTGCCAACGGGTAAATCTTTATTTTTTCGGTGAGCTCAAACGTATGTATGTAACCTAGGCTTCCTGATTGCGTTTCAGTTTCATGATTAAAGTACGCTTCGGCATAGACACCTTTGCCCTCAGTCATCCAGGCGTAACGTGTACTTAAGGCGTCAGTTCCTTGCTTTGTCTCAAGCGATAATAAGTTATTCCCCCATGCAAACCCAGCAGAGACATCTAAATCTCCATTTGAACTCATGCTTGTACCGAAAGAAGAGTAAACTGCGGTTGGATCACTCATATCAACGCTCTTTTCTGCATTGGATTTCTGATTAGATGGGCTTGAACTTTTTGTGTCTTTTGCATGAGCAATAGGGACAAAGATCAAAGTGGTCACCATGACGGTATTGATAAATGGTTTGTAGAGGGAAGTCATAATCAGCCTTTAGCATCAATGTTTATAACGAAAAGTGTTTACTACGAAAAACGTCAGAGACGAAACGAGTAATGAGTGACAACATTACCGAATGTCTACACTCACTTTTGATAAGCAAAGAGCTTAAATTTGGGACTATGAGAAACCAAAGTGGTAAAAGAAAAGGCCGATAACAAAAGCGCTATGTTTCGCGTTTTTGCTAAAGGCCTTTTAGGTGTGAGTTCTTTATTGCCTAAGCTTCTAAATTGTTTGGTATGTAACGGAAGCCTTTATGAAGGTTGAGGGTTAGGTGTTTCAATCAAATTATTAATCCATTTTTTCGATTGGATGCGTTGGGATGTTAAACAAATCTTTACGACTTCTTCCAATAGGATAATCATCATAACCATGTGTAGAGGCCAACCAAGTACGATACCCGTAAAGTAGGCTAGGGGAATACCAATCGCCCATTGCCCAAATAGGTCGATGAAAATGCTGTATTTTATGTCGCCACCGCTTTTTAGGACACCACCAATCCCTACCATGTTAAAGACTCTTAGTACCATGCCAAATGCCATCACTAAACATACCTTAGTGGCCATGTCAGGATTACTGAGCGGGCTATTAATGAGTAACTGTTTGATCAATGGCTCAGCAGCCAAGCAAAGCAGGGCAAGAAGAAGTGCCAATGAGCAGCTCGTAATCACATACCACCATGAGGTGTCAGAAACCCTCTGGTAATTTTTCGCACCTATTTCGTTCCCTAGAATGATGGAAGCCGCGACAGAGAAGCCGAGAAAAGCTGAGATAAGAACGCTTTCAATAGGCGCAAGTAGAGAGATGATAGCAAGCTCACTGATGCCTAATTGTCCAACGATGACGTTATATACCAATAAACCACCCGCCCATGCTGCATCATGAATAATCATCGGTGTTGCGACTTTAAAAAAGCGTTGTTTATGTTGAGAACCTTTTGCTTCAATCCAATTGAGCTTTTGAGGCAATAAGTACGAATAATGCTTCTTAACCATGTAAAACAACATCAAGGTTTGTATGAGCCTAGATACCGTCGTACCGATTGCAGCCCCCAGTACACCCAGTTCTGGAAACCCAAATAGACCGAAAATCAGTAAAGCATTAAGCACTGCGTTGATGATAATGGCGACAATACTGACATTCGTCGGCATTTTGGCTTGTCCTACAGCACGGAGGGCGCTTTCCATGGGTACAACGACCGCAGTGAGTAACAAGCTAACGCCAGTAACGAGTAGATAGTCAGTTGCAAGCCCTACGTATTCAGGTTCTGACGCTATGATCGAGATAACTGATTTAGGCGCTAATGTATAAAGAATCACAAACGGAATGGTTATAATGATGGCAACAAGCCAAGTTTGCGCTAATGTACGCCTAACACCACTTAGGTCATTCGCACCAAAGTATTGCGAGGCTAGCACGCTCACAGCGCCACTGGTACCGACAATAACAATCATATTGAAAAAGAAAATTCGATTACCGACGCCAACGGCTGCTGTCGCTGCCTCACCTAACTGACTGACCATAAAAATATCGACGACGCCAAGTAGCGAAAACAGAAGACCTTGCAGGGAAACAGGAAGACCTATGTCTATGAGCTTTCGCCAGAATTGTTTGTCGAGTGATTGATAGGTGGATAGCATCACAATATTCCTTAAAGTAGATGCGTACTAGTTTAGTAATCATTCACAGTTATGTATTGTTAGAACTTATCAAATAATATTGCAAAACTATCATGCTGACTTTGGTGGTTTATAAGTGGGTGTAGGGACTCTTCATGATCGAACGACAAGAAACGCTACAAATTTCAGATAAAACGCATCATGAGTTTATAGACCAGACTAACGTATTAATGTTAGAAGAGATGGGAATTATTCAGTGCGGAATTGCCACTTGTCGTGATTTCTTCTCTATATACCGAAAGAACCAGCAAAAACATATGCTGCTCTACACGATTAAAGGGAAAGGTTGGCTAAAAGTACAGCATCAACGTTACCAGTTAGAGCCAAGCTCAGTGATTACGACTCCTGCGTTTATTGAAGTTGGGTTTGGAATGGAAGAAGAGGAGTGGCAAATCGCCTGGGTTTTTCTTGATCCAAAAGCGGATTGGTCGGACGTTATTGGTGGTGGGGTTCAATACTCATTAACACCAATCTCAGAGGTGATATATGCTGCAATCCTCTCAATGCTTCGCTCAATCTCTCTGCCTATTGACCTAGGTGGAGCGATAGGGAAAAGAGCCGTTGAGCAGATAGAGTTATTGATCAATGCCCCGATAAATAATGAGCAATCTCGAAGTAAAATAAGGATGACCCGAGTCTTTGACCTCGTTCAAAGACAACTTCATAAAGATTGGACAGTGACCCAGTTAGCTTCGCAATTTCCATGTTCAGAACCTCATTTTCATCGCCTCTGTCAGCAAATCTATAAGCATAGCCCTAAGGTACACGTTACTCGCATGAGAATGGAATATGCAGCCAGGCTGTTGGTCTCAACGGATTGGTCGATTCAGCATATTGGTGAGATTGTAGGGTACCCAAATGCCGCTAATTTTAGCACTCGGTTTAGGCGTTGGAGTAACATGACACCGAGAATGTTTAGAACAAACGTAAGAAGTGGCTAGTTATCAACTAATGTCACAGGATGAAGATCCTAGAATATTTAAACTATCATTAACCATCGGAAATTTAGGACTTTTCTTAAGCTGCTTTTAAAAAGCTCGAAATCACGTCGATATATTGCATATTTGCATCTAAACTCACTACAAACAATAAAACAAATTTCATACAAACCAGTTGGCTAATTTATTGTGCTGCGACGTTAGCACGATTGAGAGGGAGTATTTCAGCTAGGAGCTGTGAGGTTTGATTATGAAGATCGCTACAAAAATAATTATTGCGTGCACGCTATTGTGTACTTTAGGAGTCGTTGCCACTGGTGGCTTTGTTGGGTGGAGAGCATCCATTATGTCCGAGCAAGCGCTCATTGACCGGGCATCTAGTCAACTTATCTCGGTTCGCGAGATAAAAAAATCCGAAATAGAACGCTACTTTGATCAAATACATTTCCAATTGGAGACATTGTCGGATGACGTCTCCACAAAGGATGCGATGGTTGCTTTTAGTGATGCTTTTAATTCTTACCCTATATCCGATGTATCAGAGAGCGATAAGAGCAAGCTAAGAAATTATTACACCAATGAATTTGGTGCGACGTATCGAGAGTCCAATAACGGAGCGTCTGGTAATGAGTTACAACGGTTAGGCCAGATAAACGATATTGGCGTTGCTCTTCAGTCCCGTTATATAGCGGTAAACCCGAATGGGTTAGGTAATAAGCATCAAATGAAAGCCGACTCATTAGGCACAAGCTACGATAAAGCTCATAAGCGTTTTCATCCTGCCATCAAACATTTCTTAGAAGCGTTCGGTTACTACGATATATTTTTAGTCGATCTAGACGGAAATATTGTTTATTCAGTATTTAAAGAGCTAGATTTTGCTACGAATTTAACGACCGGACCTTACAAAAATACGGGTATAGCTAGTGTGTTTAGGGAAGCAAAAAATAAAGCCGTAAATCAATACCATCTTGAAGATTTTGCACCGTACTATCCCTCATATGAAGCCGCGGCATCATTCATAGCAACACCTGTTTTTGTTGATGACCAAAAAGTGGGTGTCCTTATTTTCCAAATGCCGGTTGATGTGATCAATTCCATTATGACCTTTGACGGTAACTGGAGTCATGCAGGTTTGGGATTAAGTGGGGAAACCTACTTGATTGGCCAAGATAGTTTATTACGCAGTCAGTCCCGTTTCTTGATAGAAGCACCAAGTGACTATTTCTCGGCACTTAGCAATTCAGGTGTGCCGCAAAACACCATTGAACAAATTAGAAGTAAAAACTCTGCAATAGGTCGCCAAAGCGTTAGTACTGAGACTGCAAGACTTGCACTGCAAGGTCAGAGCGGGATAGATGTGCTACCTGATTATCGAGGAGTGAAAGTATTCTCTGCCTATGCGCCTATTAATGCTGCTGGAATGCAGTGGGGCATACTCACCGAAATTGATGAGTCGGAAGCACTCGAAGACGTCACGACATTAGTCAATTCAATGGTAATGACTGTTCTTATCGCAATTGTCATTATCGTTGCCATTTCAATTGTACTCTCTTATCTCGTTGGTTCTGGTATTTCTAAACCAATCCGCGTAGCGTCTCATCAGATCCAATTAATTAGTAAAAATAATGATTTAACAGCACGATTGAAAGAGCAAGGTAAGGATGAGATGACGGATTTAGCGGTCTCATTAAATGCGCTATTCGTACACTTACAAAATATGATTCAACAGTTTGCTCATGCCACAGAGACGCTAAACAATAATACCCAAACCATGTCGAGTAATATGAACAGCACACGTGATGCCGTTCAGGAGCAAAACCATAGAACGGAATCTGTTGCGACCGCTGTGAATGAAATGAGTGCATCCATTAGTGAAGTGGCTCAGTTTGCGAGTCGAGCTGCAGACTTTGTTAAGGATGCGAACGATACGGGAACGCAAGGTGTGAGTGTCGGTAATTCACTCGGCTCGGAGATTAGCCAATTAAGTGACGAAATGAATACCGCGGTAGAGGCGATTACACGATTGCATACCGAAACGAATTCAATTGCCGAAGTATTGGACGTGATTCAAGGAATTGCCGAACAGACCAACTTATTGGCACTTAATGCGGCTATAGAAGCAGCAAGAGCAGGAGAGCAAGGACGAGGATTCGCGGTCGTTGCTGATGAAGTGCGTTCACTAGCAGGACGCACTCAGTCTTCAACGGAAGAGATCCGGGATAAGATTGAGGCACTACAAAAAGAGACCAACAGCGTAGCGAGTGGGATAGAGAGTGCTAATACGACAGTGATTCGAGGTGTAGATACGTGTGGCAAGAATACGGAAATGCTCACGCAACTGGTTTCGATGTTAAGTGAAATCAATGATATGAACGTTCAAATAGCGGCTGCAACTGAGGAACAAAGAGCAGTGACGGATGAGATCAGCGGCAGTATAACGTCTATCGCAGATGCGTCTTCCGCCGTGTCGTCAGAAGTAAACGATGTGGATGAAGTACTCCAAGGGTTATCAAACCAATCTACGGAACTTAGTGCTGAGATTTCTCAATTTAAATATAAATCTTAAGTAGTGGGTATTCGTCTATCGATTTGTTAAATGGCTGCATGGCAAAATGTTTTCCATCCAACCAATTGTTTTAAGTGAAGTAAGCTTCCGTAAATCAATACTCTAGAGACTTTGGTTTTCGTGCAAATATGCAAAACTGTGCTAAAACTTAAGAAGTAACGTAATGAACTTTTGAGGCTGTAATGCAACTATTTGCTGATCGACGTGATGAGACGTGCAGTACCGATGATACGAATGTGGTGGTGCACTCTGTTAAGCCATGGCGTCTGCTGCTTGTCGATGATGACAAGCAGATGCATCAAATCACACGCCTTGCATTAGGGAGTTTCAAATTTCAAAATCGCCCCTTAGAGATATTGTCGGCAATGTCAGCGGAAGAAGCCAAGAAATTATTGGTTGAAGAACAAGACATTGCTCTTGCCCTTGTTGACGTTGTGATGGAAACAGAGCACGCGGGGTTAGAGCTAATCAAGCATATTCGAGAGGTAGAGAATAATCATTTAATTCGCTTGGTGTTAAGAACGGGGCAAGCGGGACAAGCCCCAGAAGATACTGTTATCCAAGAGTATGAAATAGACGACTATAAAGAGAAAACGGAATTAACAACCCAGAAACTTAAAACATTACTTTATTCAATGCTTCGTTCCTATCGTGATTTATGTTTAATTGAGGATCAAAAAAAGGGGTTGAGCAGAGTTATAAAAGCGTCAGCAAAAGTCCAGAATACTTGTAGTCTTCAGGAGTATGCCTCTTCAGTATTGAGTCAGTTAACGTCTCTTTTAAAATTGGAAGAGTCTGCTTTTTATTGCGTTGTTCAACCAGGCCCGGAAGCGGAAGCATCACGTGCATTAACTCTCGCTGCGACAGGAGGTTACGTTAATTTTTATTACGAGTGTGTCTTAGATAAGCTCCCTAAAATTGTATCTGAACGCTGTCATCAAGTATTGCGAACAAAAGAGACTGCGAGATTTGATGATGCTTTTGTACTGTATACTTACACCGATGAGGGTGCGGACAGCCTTCTATATGTAAATTTGAACCGTACGCTTGATACACTTGATGAAAAGCTTCTTGAAATCTATATGAGGAACATTAGCCTTTCGTTTGAAAACCTCAATTTACTCATTGATTTACGTGAAACCTCGAAGGAGCTTGTTCACAATTTAGCCAACGCAGTTGAAGCCAGAAGTAAAGAGACAGGAGCGCATGTTCAGCGTGTTTCGTTAATTAGTGGAAGGCTCGCTGAACTTTATGGCTTACCAAAGAGACAAGTCACGCTCATTAAAGACGCTTCGCCTCTCCATGATATAGGAAAGGTAGCTATTCCAGACCGAATTTTACATAAACCGGGTAAGCTAGATGCGGAAGAGTGGGTTATCATGAAAAAGCATGTTGAGTTTGGTGTTGAGATACTCAGCTCATCAAAGCGAAAACTTATTCTTACTGGTAAAGAGATAGCCTGTGCACACCATGAAAAGTGGGATGGGACTGGGTATCCAGCCAACCTTTCTGGCCTAGATATTCCAGTTTCTGGGAGAATCGTAGCATTAGCTGATGTGTTCGACGCTCTTGGTGCTAGGCGTTCCTATAAAGAACCTTGGCCTGATGAGGATATTAAACAAGAGCTTATTTTGCAGAAAGGTAAGCATTTTGAGCCAAAGCTTGTTGATTTGATGCTCGATAATTGGAATGACTTTATTCAGATAAGAAATGAACTGCCAGATTAGTCCGTATTACAGATTTTCCTAATCATCGATACTAGAAGGCAATAATTTAGGCATAGTGATAGTGAACGTAACGCCTTGTTCCGGTTGGGAGTCAAACTGTAAATCCCCATCTAGCTTCTGTTTAACTAAGTTAAAAACTAGGTTGAGACCAAGCCCACTTCCACCTTTCCCTCTTCGACTAGTAAAAAAGGGTTCAAATATTTTTTGATGTAATGATCTGTCCACTCCACTGCCATTGTCTTGATACACTAAAATAATATTAGGTCCACTTTCAAAGAAGTTTATTTTTATTTCAGGACGAGTTTGTTTGTCAAACGCGTGAATAATGCTGTTCATTACCAAATTGGATACGATTTGGGTCAATACACCGGGTAAACTATTCATAGTAAGAAGCTCATCACCGGTAAGCTCTGGGGTAACATGAGCCTTTCGAGTTTCAGAGTGAAGGCTAGTAATTAGTGAATCAAGGACCTGTTTAACTCTAAACTGAGAGCGCATCTCTGACACCTGATCGACCGCAGTTTGTTTAAAGTCTCGAATAAGTTTTGCTGCTCGTTCAAGGTTGTTTTCTAACATGCCATTTCCCTCTTCGATTTGCCCAATCAGGTCACTAAATTGAGTGCTAGTTAGAGTTTGATTAGAAAAGGCGGTGTTTAATTCACTCGTTACATCACGAATTACCGACGCTGCAGTCACAGAAATACCTAAAGGGGTATTCACTTCATGGGCGACTCCGGCAACGAGACCGCCTAAGGCAGCCAATTTCTCTGATTCTATTAGCTGTTCCTGTGTTGCTTTAAGCTCTTCTACACTTTGTTTTAAATCGAGGGTTCTTTCGGCGACAGTATGCTCTAGGCTTATGTTGAGTTTCTCAAGTTCAAGTTGCGTTGTTTTTAGTTCGGTAATATTAATACTAGTACCACGAAACCCTATGAATTTACCTTCTTTATATTTGGCTATGGCTTGAAATAACATGTGGTACGTGATGTCGTTGATTAGAATAGTCTCTTCGCACATTGAAAAGTCATTAGTGGAATGGATTGCTTGGCTTAAGTTAGTCAGGTTATGAAATTGCGGAAGCTCAAGTAACATGGGCTTACTAAGCAGGTTCAGGCTTAACGCTTCCACCATAGACTCTGAGCAGTAGGTGAGTAAGCCGTTTTCATTGGTTTCCCATAACCAATCCGATGATACGTGAGTAAAATCAGTGAGTCGCTCTTTCTCAAATTTTATATTCTTATAGAGTTTGGTTACGTCACTGGTGATCTTATTTGCCTCATCGGCTAGCCAGTTCAGTTCGTCGTCTTTTTCCATGATCCACTTCTTATAAAAAAGGGATAAAGTTTTACCAGGGTGTCGTGGGTTATATGCCCTAAGGTATTTTGCGATAAGGAAAACTCGACGATTAATACTTTCGTGAAAAATCATTAGGATGATGTAACACACCAGTGTTGTTTTCATCGCATTTAAGGTGAGTGTTATGAAAAACTGTTTTATCAATGAGTTATAAATATTCTGAGCGTCAGACTCAATGTAGATATGGCCAATGATTTCAGCATCGGTGCGATCTTGAGTTACATGTTCAAGAGGGTACTCAACGGTGATTGATTGATTGATTACTTTGCTGCCTGCATTAAAGGAGTAATTACCTGAATCTACTCGTAAATAGTCTATCTTTGGTAAGTTAATTAACCCATCTAGACGTTCTTGTAATACAACGAGGTCGAAGCTCCAAAGTGAGGAAGCGAGTAGAGGGGCATGAATGGTTTGTATTTCATTGTGGCGCTGTTCAACATCATTGAATTCTTTATTGTAGTCCCAATATAACTGCATCAATGTTGTCAGCAACGTTATAAAACCACTTAAAATTATCATGATGAGGATGATACGGCGGCCAATCCGGCTATAGAATGGGTTATCTATACCGTTTTTAAATTGTTGGTCTTTGCTCATGTCAGGTCCAACTAGTATTTCATTATTTATAGTATAGATGCTTGCGGTGATTCAGTGTTTTTGAATTCCTCAACTAAACTAATAGTAGGGCTTGTCGAGATTGATATTGTTTGGAGAAGATGAAGTGAAATCATTAGTAGTCAAACAGAGGTTACTCTTTATCTGCATTCTTAGCTTGTGTGCCGTAAGTTTTCTCGCTCTGCCCAATACCGTGCTATTGATTGAAAGTTATCATAGCGAATTTGAGTGGGATGAAAGCTATATAAAGGGTCTTGAAAAAACACTTGGCTCAGCGGGAGAGCTACACACCTTCCAGATGAATACGAAAAGAATCTCCGCTGAGCGATATGAGGAGAGCGCTAGGAACGCGCTTCAAGCGTATCAAGATCTTAAACCCAGTGTGGTCGTTCTCGGTGATGATAACGCGTTTAATTTCATGTATCCCAAGCTGTTTAATGAGCCAATCTCGATTGTTTTTTTAGGTATTAACTCAAATCCTCGTCATTTACTGCAAGAGTATCAAGGGAAAGCGTCAGTTACTGGTGTATTAGAGCAGCCCTTATTTGTGAAGACCATGGGTGATATTGGTGAATTGATACAGGGTCAAGACAAAAAGGTAAGGGTCATGTTTGACTCTGGCGTAACGTCGAAATTAGCGATTGATTATATGGAAAAGCAGACAGCAGCGATAAGCCGAAGCTTGAAGATAGATATAGAGCTGCAAGCGATTAGTACCGAGATGGAGTGGCATGAAAGTGTTTTGGGCGCGAAGGAAGACGGGGTAAGTGCAATTGTTATCGGCTTATATCATACGCTGATCAACGAAAAAAAACAGAGTGTTAGTGCCGATACGATCTTGAGTTGGACGAACAAGAACAGCACTGTCCCTTTGTTTGGCTTTTGGGATTTTTCGATTGGAAAAGGAAAAGCAGCGGGTGGGGTCGTTCTTTTTGGCCAGCTTCAAGGTGAACAAGCCGGAGTATTGATTATGCGTATCTTAAATGGTGAACAGGCGGATTCGATACCCATCCAGATCGGTAAAAAAGGTAGAGCAATATACAGCCCAATCGAAATGGAACGCTGGGGATTAACACCACTTAGTCATTGGGAACCAATGTAACCATCTAAAAAACCGCAAGTTTAATTAGTGACTTCAACACACGGTTATTTTTATGGTATGTTTTTGAGCCTGATTTAAATTGGCAAGAGACACTCATGGAATTGAACGTATTTATAAAAGAGTTAGAAAGCGCACCAGAATCGATAGACTTTGAACAGACCATGTCAGTTATTGAGCACAACTACGAGTTTACACCGACCCAGTTTAAAAATGGTCAAACGGTTAACGAGGCGAATCAAAATAACGGATCTTGTAAGATCTTTGCATTTGGAGCGCTTCTTGAACTTACAGTTGAGCAAACTCTAGCTTGCTTTGGCAAATTCTATAGACAAGACGTACTACAACATCCGGAAAATGACGATCATCAGAATATCCGCAATTTTATGATCTCTGGGTGGGGTGGTGTTAAGTTTGAAGGTTCGGCATTAACTTCAAAAGCATAATTCGACCTGTTTACGTTTAAACTTTAAACAGATTTGAATGAACTATAAATAGGGTTCATCGTTATGTTATGAACCCTAGTTGTGTCAACTTGCTAAGGTATCCATTATTCGTATTGGCTATTTGTGAATAACCCTGAGAGTAGTTACAAAATAGGCAAAGCACTTAAACATTTTCTACACATACAAACACCACTCTTTACGACGTTTTCAGAGTCACGTTTATCAATATCAAAGCACCAACAACGACTTTTTCCGTTTTGAATATCACACTGTGTTTTTGCCTGACAAACGGGGCATTCGTGACTTGAAGTCTCACCTTTTATCTCAGCCATAATTTGATCTCTTTGAGCATCACTATAACTTTGCCATTCGGCGATCTCTTTGGTTGTACGTTGGCATCCAACACACATACTACCGGAACTCTCACAAGCGCCTATACAAGGTGATTTCATATAACCATGTTCATAATTTCATAATTTGCCGAGAGTATATCAGAGTGAATCGTTTAGGTTGATTGAATCTAGAAATTCTTAGTGTCTTGGTGTAGCATTGCCGCCCTTTTTTAGCTTCTGAGGCCACTATGTATATTGGTTTTGATTATGGAACAGCAAATTGCTCTGTTGCATCAATGCAAGATGGACAACCTTCTTTAATTCCACTCGAAGGTGAGCATTTTTATATTCCATCTACGTTATGTGCGCCTACACGTGAATCTGTCTCTGAGCATCTATTTCGACATCGAAATATCTCACCAATTGATGCGGTCGGTGAGCAGGTGTTAAGACGATCTATCGCTTTTAACCGTGAAGAAAGTATTGAGCTAGAAGCAGATGATGTTGCGTTTGGTCAAGCAGCATTAGATTTGTATCTAGAAGACCCAAGAGATATCTACTACGTTAAATCACCAAAATCATTTTTGGGAGCGTCAGGGTTACATGATGTTCAAGTGAGCTTCTTTGAAGATCTCGTCTGCGCCATGATGGCAAACATCAAGTCTAAAGCCGAGTTACACACCGAGCAGACGATTAAAGAGGCTGTGATTGGTCGTCCTGTTAACTTTCATGGTCGAGGTGGTGACGAAGCCAACAAACAAGCAGAAAAAATTCTCTTGAATGCAGCCAAACGAGCTGGTTTTAATGATGTTGTCTTTCAGTTTGAACCCGTAGCGGCTGGGCTAGAATATGAATCAACACTCACTGAGAACAAAACCGTTCTGGTTGTTGATATCGGTGGAGGTACAACCGATTGCTCAATCATTGAAATGGGACCGAAATGGCGCGGACAATCAGAACGTAATTCCTCATTGTTAGCACATACGGGTCAGCGTGTTGGTGGAAATGATCTCGATATTCATCTCGCGTTTCGACAGCTAATGAGCCCATTTGGATTTGGCAGTAAAATGACAACAGGGATTGAAATGCCAATCACCCAATATTGGAATCCAATCGCCATTAATAACGTTGAAGCTCAAAAGGATTTTTACAGCAAAGCCAACTTGTCAGCCCTTAAATTACTTCATAAAGAAGCGAGTGAACCAGACAAGTTGGCAAGGCTATTAACGGTTTACAATGAAACGCTGGGCTACAGTATTGTCCGTCGAGCGGAAGAAGCGAAAATAGCACTCTCTTCTGATACAAATTATCGAACAACCATTGATCTGCTAAAAGAAAAGATCGGCGTTGATATTAGTCAACAACAGATGATAGATGCCATTGCTCAACCTAAGTCAAAAATGGCGGAGTTGGTTAAGGAAGCGGTTCGTCAAAGTGGCACAAAGCCAGATGTGATATTCATGACAGGCGGCTCGGCTCGATCACCATTTTTACGTAGTGCGGTGGAAGAAATTTTGCCCAATATCCCAGTAGTCAGTGGGAATTACTTTGGTTCTGTCACCTCTGGATTGGCTCGTTGGGCGGAGATTTGCTTTAAGTAAAGCCCCTAAGCCATATATTTATCTTTCCGATAAGTATATGGCGTTTAAGACAGATATCAGGTAGCTAAATACACTCCTTCTCATTGCTATTTGGTATGGCTTGGTGGTTGATAAGAGAGTGACGAATCTTGTCGTAGAAAAACATTACTGGCGACGATACTTCCAATACAAATTGAAACAAGGGCAAGCCATGTCATTCCACCTGGAGTCTCGTTAAAGACGAATATCGCAAGTAAGGTCGCTACAACCGGTGTTAGTGACCCAAACGCAGCGGTTCTTTCTGCTCCAAGAATAGAAATCGCTTTTAAATAGGTAAAAGAAGCAAGCAATCCAGCTCCGACTCCTTGCAAGAGTAGATGGCCAATAAGCTCTTTAATTGGCCAATTCCCAATGTTTCCCAACCAAGAAAACTGTCCATCTACAGAAAATAACGACGTTTCTACTAAACCAATCATTAAAAGGAGGCTAAGGATTGCTAGTGATGATAGCGAAATAATTCCGGCACAGACCAAGGAAGGCAGGTTCGCGATCCGAGCGCAAATAGTGAAGATTGCCCACATTAAACTCCCGAAAAGAAAAAGTAGATAACCTTGAATCGCTTCGTTATTCGCGGAAGAGAAGCCAGAATAAATGAAGATACTGATGCCGACAACGATAAGAAAAATACCGATTTTCCGATGAGAACTGAGCGGCTGAGCAAAGAACAGAACGGCAATGGCAGAAACAAATAACGGAAGGGTACCTGGCACGAGCGCACTACCATCGGAAACGGTAGCGTAATTCATCGCCCATCCTGCTACTAATAAATAAGGAAGCCCTCCACCGATCATCATACCGATAAGGTAACGCTTAGGGACTAACAGGATCTTTTCCCTAGCGTAAAAAGTGATAGGTAATAACACGATAGCGGGAATAAGGAATCTAGTCATTGCCATGTCTGCGGGGGTGAGCGATGAAATAGCACCGCCTCTCAGAGATAGAAAGAAGCCTGACCATAGAACAATAGTGGCGAAAATTGCGGAATATCCAGAAATCATAGAGGTTACATTTTTGTTAATAAGCGCTATTATCCATCAAATAGATAAGTGGTATTCGGCGTATTTATCTCATAGAAATAGAAGATTGCTGTAATAATGCGTGAACTAGTATTTGAGTGATAAAAATCACTAAAGAGGATTTGTGGAGTTAGATAGAATTGATCGACACATACTTGAGGTCATCCAAATTAAGGGTAGATTATCGACAACGGAGTTGGCTGAAGAGGTAGGGTTATCTGCCTCACCTTGTGCTAGACGATTAAAAAAGCTTGAAGATACGGGCATTATTGATAGTTATAGTGCCAACCTTAATAAGGGAAAACTGGGTATAGGGATGACCGTATTCGTAGAGGTCAGCCTAAATAACCATCAAGCGGAGTCGATTGAAGCATTTGAGAACAGAATGCTTGATACGGAGTCTGTAATAAATTGCCATGTTGTTTCTGGCGCGTACGACTATTTACTGGAAGTTGTCACAAAAGACTTAGAAGGCTATGAGCTTTTTACCCGTTTATTGCAGCAGATTGAGACAGTGAAAGATATCCATACTCATCTAGCAATCAGGCAGGTGAAAACAGGAAGATCACTGCCAATATTAACCTAATCAATATTAAGCAGTGATGTTTAATCGTTAATGTTTAGCCTAGAGCGGGTAGGACACCAATGGTAATAGCCAATTGCGCCATTACAATACCAGCACCAATCACTCCTGTAACAACAAGAGCAGCTTGACCACCAAAGACTTGATATTCTGAATTGAACTTTTCAGAGCGTCGAGTCTTGTAAACCATGACAACAGGTAAGAATATCGCCAATATTGCGAGAGCAATAGCAGCATAGCCTAGAGCCATAATAAATCCTTGGGGATAGAACAGTGCAAAGCCCAACGGGGGAGTAAAGGTAACAAGTGCCGCTACAACTCGGCTTCGACCGTTAGCCTCTTTGTTAATGGAGTCAGCTAAGAACTCGAATAGTCCAAGACTTACACCCAAGAATGAGGTAAGTAACGCTAGATCGGCAAAGACACCGACGATGTGGCTAATATTTGACTGCTGTACCGTCAATGAAAGCTCATGGACTAAAGAGGATAGGCCGCTGTTTTTAATCAGTTGTTCTTGGCTGATGACACCTAACGTTACGACTTGCCAAAAGATATAGATAACAAGTGGTATAGAAGAACCAACAATAATGGCTTTGCGAAGAGAGCGAGTATCACCTTGAAGGTAATTCACGACGGCTGGAATGCTGCCATGGAAGCCAAACGAGGTAAAGATGACTGGAATTGCCGCTACGATTAACCCTTGTTGGACGGGCATGCTAAGCAGGTAGCCTTGAGTAACATTAGGAGCAAGAAAGCTGAGTACAAGAACCATCGCAATGAGCTTAGTAATGAATAGAACGCGATTTACCTTATCGACGGTAGCAGTACCAAACGTGACAATTGAAGCGACAATTATGGTAAACAATGCAGTCGCTAAGCCTGAGTGAATCTGTATTCCCATCCAAGATGTCAGTCTTTGCTCAAATTGAGCGCCTCCACCCGCAATGTATGCTGCACATAATGAATAAAATAAGAACAACATTGCAAAGCTAGCAACCCATTGGCCTTTCTTACCAAGAATTTTCTTAGCTAAGGTGTGCAACGTCGCTTTACTGTCAGCATGTTGGTGGAGTTCCAACATCAGTAATGCGGTAAATGCCATGAGTGCCCATAGTGCAACCATGATAAGAAGTGATGTTGTAAATCCAATCCCAGCTGATGCGATAGGCAAAGCGAGCATTCCAGCACCAATTGTTGTGCCTGCTATTATTAATGTACTACCAAATATCTTTGAATTATTCATCTGTATAAATTTCTTTACGTCGACATATGCTTTGGTATGTTAGTAATACTAAGCATATAGTTATGGCTAGTCTTCAATGACTGGGATTTTGTAGTATATAGAGGATAAGATCAAATGGTTTGTACACTTCAATATCCAGCAGTGTAACGTAAATTTTACGAAAGTGGTTTTGTTGATAAAGAAAAATACAAAAGCTAAGACTCAAAACACGTTTAAGTTCATATTACTTCTGCGCTTGTTGGTCCATTCTGCTAAAATCTGCGCCAGTTTAATTATTGGTATCTAAAATGACGCACCCATTTCAAAAATTAGGGCTTTCCGCCTCACTTGCTGATGTTGTTACTAAGTTGGGATTTAACCAACCAACAGAGGTTCAACTGCAATCTATTCCACATATTGTCGATGGAAAAAACATCTTAGCGGGTGCGCAAACCGGTACCGGTAAAACAGCGGCTTTTGGTTTACCAATTATCCAACGATTTTTAGACGCCCCAGTAACTCGCGAGATGAACAGTTGTGTCGTTCGTGCTCTTGTTTTGGTGCCGACTCGAGAGCTTGCTCAACAAGTGTTTGACAATATTACGGCTTACTCAGAACAAACTAACTTGAAAGTCGTGACTGCGTACGGCGGTACGAGCATGAATGTGCAAACTCAGAATTTAAAAGGTGGAGCAGACATTCTTGTTGCAACGCCTGGAAGACTTATTGACCATCTATTCTGCAAAAACATCATTTTGTCGCAGACCGAAGTGTTAGTTTTAGATGAAGCCGACCGAATGCTTGATATGGGTTTTATGCCTGATATTCAACGTATTCTTAAGCGTATGAATGAAGAGAGACAGACACTGTTCTTTTCCGCTACCTTTGATCAAAAAATCAAAATGATTGCTCATAAAATGATGAGTAATCCAGTGGAAGTTCAGGTCGCGCCATCTAACAGTACTGCAGAGTCGGTTAAGCAGATGGTATATCCCGTCGATAAGAAGCGTAAAAGTGAGCTTCTGGCCTATTTAATAGGGTCTAAAAATTGGCAACAAGTATTGGTCTTTGTAAAAACGAAGCAGGGTACAGACGCGTTAGTCAAAGAGTTAAAATTGGATGGTATTAAGGCCGCTTCTATCCATGGAGATAAAAGCCAAGGGGCACGTCAAAAATCGTTAGATGATTTTAAATCAGGAAAAGTAAGAGCGTTAATTGCCACAGATGTTGCTGCTCGAGGGCTAGACATCCACCAACTAGAGCAGGTTGTGAATTACGATTTACCGTATAAAGCAGAAGACTATGTTCATCGAATAGGAAGAACAGGACGAGCAGGTGCAACGGGTCTCGCGGTATCTTTAATGAGCCGTGATGAAGAATACCTCCTTAAGGCAATTGAAGACCTACTTGATAAACCGCTTCCACAAGAATGGCTCCAAGGTTTTGAGCCTAGTTTAAAAAACGTGGAAGATTTACCAGATACGAGCAGAAGGCGTGGCCGCTCGTCGGAGAAACAAAAAATGAAAGCAAAACTAAAAATACATTCAGGGAGAGGTAAGAAAAGATAGTGCATTAGTCGAGTTTCTCCTGTATTACACAACGCTTCATTGATTTAGGTCTTGTTCTATTTTTCGATGAAGTGTTGCTCCTCACCCAAGACGTTCTCTTTTATCTTATTAATCTCGCCTTTAAGCCAAGTAATGCGTCTACTATTATTACGCGCAAATATAATGTTTTTATATTACTAATTGATATGACAACTACATTTATTATTTCAATGTCATTATAAGTAGATTAACAATTAAATATATTCACGCACCTAAATAAATCAATTTATTAGTAATGTTGAACCAAAATAGTGCAGGTTTAATTTGAACTCACCGTTGTTGATGGTTCTATTAATAATGATTTTTAATTTGACACCTTTAATATTGAAAAGCTTGTTGCATTTTTTTGCGACACACTGCTAGGTCTTTACAAATCAATAACTTATGAATTAACGCGCCTTTTTTGATATAACGAATAATAGCATTAAAATCAACATCTTACATAATTTAACAAGCGCTTAACATTTCATCATAAGTGAGATCTCGTTCAATAATATGTGTATAAATCGTAAATTACATTTGAATTGTAATAAAACAGGTTTAGATTAAATAACTAGAAAGGTTCTTCAATTAGAAAGAATCAAAATATTAAACACGTTAGTTGGTGCTATTACATGCACCATTTTAAATAAGCTTAAATATTGCTGTTAAGAATGGAGTCCCCCAATGAAAAAGCTCGCTTTGATCACCGGATCAAAAGGCGGAATCGGTTCCGCGATCTCTTCTAAACTCGTTGCTGATGGTTTTCGTGTCATAGCTACCTATTACACTGGCAATTATGAGTGCGCGTTAGAGTGGTTTACCGAAAAAGGGTTTACCGAAGAAGAGGTTCGCTTATTTGAGTTGGATGTAACTAATGCCCCGGAGTGTGCAGAACGTTTAAGCCAACTTTTAGAAGACGAAGGAACCATAGATGTTGTGGTCAATAATGCTGGTATTACTAAAGACGTTCAGTTTAAAAAAATGTCTTTAGAAGCATGGCGTGACGTGATCGATACTAATCTCAATAGCCTATTCAATGTGACTCAACCTCTTTTCGCATCAATGTGTGAAAAAGGAGGCGGTCGTATTGTCAATATTTCTTCGGTAAATGGACTTAAAGGTCAATTTGGCCAAACAAACTATTCGGCTGCAAAAGCTGGAATGATTGGTTTTTCTAAAGCTCTGGCTGCTGAAGGCGCTCGTAGTGGTGTCACGGTAAACGTTGTTGCACCTGGATATACAGGTACACCAATGGTCGAGCAGATGAAGCCTGAAGTGCTTGATTCAATCAAAGCCCAGATCCCAATGAAGCGATTGGCGACTCCAGAAGAGATTGCAGAATCAGTCAGTTTTCTAGCAAGCGACGCAGCAGCTTACATTACCGGTGAAACATTATCGGTGAATGGCGGCTTATACATGCATTAAGGGTGAAGTAATGGAAAAAGTATTTGTAGTAGCGGCAAAAAGAACACCTCTAGGCTCATTTGGCGGAAGTCTTAAAGATATTCCTGCTGGCAAATTAGCATCAGTGGCCATCAAAGCGGCCCTAGAATCGGGTAACGTACAGGCGCATAACGTTGATGAAGTGATTGTCGGGAACGTTATCGGTGCAGGCCAAGGCATGAGTGTTGGTAGACAAGCTGCAATTTATGCTGGAGTACCCGCAAGCGTGCCGGCTTACACTCTAAACATGGTATGTGGCAGTGGCATGAAAACCGTGATGGATGGGGTTTCTCATATCCGCTCTGGGGATGCTGAGATTGTTGTTGCTGCTGGTGTAGAAGTGATGTCGCAAATTCCATTTACGGTTCCTGCGTCAGTGCGAGATGGACACAAAATGGGCAACATGAGCCTGACTGACTTACTAATCAATGATGGTTTAACGGATGTATTTAACCAGTACCACATGGGTGTTACAGCCGAGAATGTCGCGACTGAGTGTTCGATTGGGCGTCAACAGCAAGATGAATTTGCCTTAGCAAGCCAACAAAAAGCGGTAGCAGCGATAGAAGCAGGCGTCTTTAAAGACGAAATTGTTCCGGTTGATGTTAAGAAGCGCAGAGAAACGTTCGTATTCGATACTGATGAATATCCAAAAACAACAGCAACGCTAGAAGGCTTAGAAAAACTTCGCCCTGCTTTTGATAGAGAAGGGAGCGTAACTGCTGGAAATGCGTCTGGAATTAATGACGGCGCGAGTGCTTTAGTTTTAGCATCAGAATATGCAGTTAAAACGTATAACCTTAAACCAATCGCCGAAATAGCCAGCTATGCACAAACGGGTATCGATCCAAAGGTCATGGGACTTGGACCAGTAAAAGCGGTGACTACCGCATTGGAAAAAGCCGACTTAAAGCTAACTGATATTGACCTTTATGAGCTTAATGAAGCCTTTGCGGCACAGGCTTTAGGCGTTGTGCATTCGCTAGCGAAGGAACATCAAGTTTCGGCATCTTCCATCTTGGAAAATGCTAACGTAAATGGCGGTGCAATAGCACTTGGCCATCCATTAGGAGCTTCAGGAAATCGTATCCTCGTTACTCTTGTACACGAACTAAATCGACGAAGTGCTCAATATGGAGTTGCCTCACTATGTGTGGGCGGCGGCATGGGTACAGCTGTCATAGTTAAATCAATCTAGTTGTTAAACGGAATATTCCCTTTATTTAGGAGCAAGACCATGTATACAGATTTTTTTAAATCATTCACAGACCAAACTGAACAGTCACTACAGCCACTAGTTAAGTTCAATAAGCTAATAACAAAAAATGTTGAAGTGATGACTGAACTTCAGCTGAACGCTATGCGTACATATAGCGAAATGGGCATCAATCAGATGAAAGCTGCAAGCGAAGTACGTGATGTAACATCATTAACAGCGTTCAGCAGCCAACAACTAGCGGCGATGACAAAGCTGTCTCAACAGCTAAATGAAGACAGCACAAAGATCCAATCTCTTGCAAAAGAGTTTAAAGATGACGTTGATCAGATGACTTCGGAAAATCTTAAAACTGTGACTCCAGCGTAGCACAGACCTTTGCCGCCTTTGATAAGGCGGCTTTTTTCCGAAGATAGGAGTATAAAATATGTTCCAGCACTTCTTTTCGGACTACCTTGTAAAACTCCAAGAAACCAATCAACAGTGGTGGAAAGATCTTGAACAGAACAAGGAAGCCGTAAACTCTCCCCTTAATAAGGCGATGCAAGAAGTTAACTTTGAAGACTCAGCAAAGTTCTTTGAGCAAGCTGCGAATCAACCCGCCGCGTTACTTCAGTTGCAGACCCAGTGGTGGGAGCAACAGCTTCAAATCTGGCAAAATGTTGCGCTAGCAGGTAACTCAAAAAGTTTAGTTGAAGAAGAAAAAGGCGATAAGCGTTTTAAAGACGACGCTTGGAAAAACGATGCCTTCTACAGCTTTATCAAACAGTCGTACTTATTATTTAGCAAAACTTACTTTGACACGATTGAAAGCATTGAAGGTGTTGATGAAAAAACAAAAGAACGAATTATGTTTTTCTCAAGACAAGCCATTAATGCACTTTCCCCTAGTAACTTCATTGCTACCAACCCTGAGCTACTAAAACTGACTTTAGAGCAAAATGGCGAGAATCTATTAGCGGGATTAGAACAACTCAAAGAAGACGTTGAATCAAGTGCCGATATTCTAAAAATCCGAATGACAAATAATAATGCATTCCGCCTTGGTGATGATGTTGCGAATACACCGGGTGATGTGGTGTATCAAAATGAGTTATTCGAGTTAATTCAATATAAGCCACTCACAAAAACCGTCAACAAAACCCCGCTTTTGATCGTTCCGCCATTCATCAACAAATACTACATCTTAGATTTGCGTGAAAAGAACTCCATGATGCGTTGGCTGGTAGAGCAAGGCCATACTGTATTTATGATGTCATGGCGTAATCCAGGCAAAGAACAGTCACACATTGAATTTGGTGATTATGTCACTGAAGGTGTCGTTAAAGCGGTATCTGCAATTGAAGAGATTACTGGGCAAGAACAGATAAATGCGGCTGGGTATTGTATTGGTGGCACGGTTCTCGCTTCCACAGTTGCCTACTATGCAGCGAAACGTATGAAGAAGCGGATAAAATCGGCGACATTCTTTACAACGTTGCTTGATTTTTCACAACCAGGTGAGGTTGGCGCTTATATCAATGAGACCATCGTGAGTGCGCTTGAAGCACAAAATAGTGCAAAAGGGTACATGGATGGACGTTCGTTGAGTGTGACGTTTAGCTTACTTCGCGAAAACAGCTTGTATTGGAACTACTACGTCGATAATTATTTGAAAGGGAATAGCCCCGTCGATTTCGATTTGTTGTACTGGAATAGTGATAGTACGAACGTATCCGCACCGTGCCATAACTTTCTAATTAGACAGTGCTATTTAGAAAACAAACTGGTTCAAGACAAAGGTGTGAAAATCGGTGGCGTTTGGATCGATCTTAATAAGATAAAAATCCCAAGTTACTTTATCTCTACTAAAGAAGATCACATCGCGTTATGGCAAGGAACCTACCGAGGCGCACTTAATACGGGCGGTAATAAAACGTTTGTATTGGGCGAGTCAGGACACATTGCCGGTATTGTGAATCACCCGAGCAAAAACAAGTATGGATACTGGGTAAATGACAACCTAGATGACTCGGCTGAAGAGTGGTTGGCTAATGCAACTCGCACGGATGGTTCTTGGTGGACGCACTGGCATGAATGGTTAATGACATTTAACCTGAAGGAGCAAGTGGAACCGTATATGCAGGGTTCAGAAATTAATCCTGTAATTGGTGCCGCGCCTGGCCAATATGTTAAGCAAGTTTTGCCCGTGAAAAGTGACGTTTCCGATAGTGGTGTCCCTGATAGTGAAGTGGCAGAAGAAACCGTGTAGTTTCGTATAACAGTAGAAACAAAATGGACACCTAGTAGATAGGTGTCCATTTTTTATTTCGATGTATTAAAGTGACAACATTATTCTTGAGAGGCTTTTAGTGTTTTATAGCCGCCAATTAAGTTACGAGCTTTAAAGCCACTATTCACCAATTGACGATAAGCAACGTTACCCCGTAACCCAACTTGACAATAAACGATGATCTCTTTGTTTTTTGGTAACTCACTCATTCGATGGCGAAGTTGATCAACAGGAATGTTGATCGCACCTTCGATAAAGCCAACATTTTGAAGCTCAATTGGGTTACGAACATCAAGCAATAACTGGTCATCAGTTAAGTTATCAATTTGATCGAAGTGGATTGGCATCGCTTCACCATTAATGATGTTGTTGGCAACAAAAGCTGCTTGGTTGATCACATCCTTAGCACTGCCATAAGGTGGTGCATAGGTAAGCTCCAGGTGTTGCAGCTGTTCAATCGTCATTCCTGCGCGCTGAGCGACCGCCAGTATGTCAATACGTTTATCTACGCCATCTTTACCTGCTGCTTGTGCCCCTAGAATTTTTCCTGTTTCAGGGCTAAACAACAGTTTAAGTGAGACAATTTCCGCTCCCGGATAGTAGCTCGCGTGGCTGGCCGTATGTACATATACTTTTTCGTAAGCGATCTCTTCACGTTTCAGTGTTTTCTCGTTCTTACCAACAGATGCGACTGCTAAATCAAAGATTTTGACGATGGACGTGCCTTGTGTACCTTGATAAGTTTGGTCGCCGCCTAGCATATTATTAGCTGCAATGCGCCCTTGACGATTCGCAGGACCCGCCAGTGGCACAAATCCAGGTTTACCTGTCACAAAATCAGTATCTTCAACCGCGTCTCCCACGGCGTAAATATACGGATCACTGGTTTGCATAGCGTCGTTGGTATATATGCCACCAAAGTCTCCAAGACGCAGTCCCGCTTCTTTCGCCAGCGTAGACTCGGGACGAACACCAATAGACATAATGAGAAGGTCTGTCTTTAGCGTATCGCCATTATTTAGAGTGAGTTCTAGCGCACCCTGAAGATGCTGGTGTTCACTAGTTTCACCTGCATTTTTGTCTGCCACATGGTTGTTTGGTAGGTAGTTAACCGACTCAAGCGCAACACCTAAACGTAAATCAATACCATGCGATTTGATTTCAGCATGAGCAAAACCGGCCATTTCTTTATCAACAGGCGTCATCACTTGGTCAGCCATTTCGATTAATGTGGTTTTAATACCGAGCTGATGGAACGCCTCCATCATTTCTAAGCCAATGAATCCGCCTCCGACTACTGTCGCGTGCTCAGGCTTATTCATTTGCATGGTTTTTAAGATTCGATCCATGTCAGGAATGTTTCTAAGCGTATGGGTAAGCGGGTTCTTTATGCCTTGTATAGGTGGAACAAACGGTGCTGCGCCAGGGCTTAACAATAACAAGTCGTAAGACTCTGTATATTCGCTGCCGTCGATCATATTTTTGACAGTAACGGTCTTATTCTCGCGGTTAATTTTAGTGACTTCATTCATTACGCGAACATCGACGTTAAAGCGCGCTAGAAAGCTTTCAGGTGTTTGCAGCAGCAGTTTCGAACGATCTTTAATATCACCACCGATATGGTAAGGAAGACCACAGTTGGCAAACGAAACAAAAGGGCCACGTTCAAACATAATGATTTCAGCATCTTCACTTAAACGACGAGCTCGAGCAGCAGCTGAAGCGCCACCTGCAACACCACCAACAATCAGAATTTTAGACATTATCTTCTCCGAGTTACGCTTCACGTAAACCTAGCTTTTTTAAAAAATAGACAGCGGGACAAATACCAGTGAACGCACTTTGTATTAGGTTAACGCCAACAAACACGGTTAACCAAATAAAATGACTATGAACACTCAAGGTCAAAACCACTGATAGAAGAACCATACTACCGGCCAAAACACGCACACCATTATTAATTGTCATGATTGCTTTCCTTTTTTGTATGAAAACGAAATTTATATCGAAACACAATAGCACTTAATTTAGGTGATTCTAATATTGTTTAGTCTAATATGCAATGGTCTAATTTAGAATTGACTAATATAATATTGTCGGTAAACTACAGACATAGAGTAATGATGGAAGGTGACTATGGATACTTCGATTGTAGATATAGATGAAATGCACAGCCAAGCTGAAAACGCCGCTGATTTGCTGAGAGTGATGGCACACCCAGAACGTCTAATGGTGCTTTGTCAGCTTACGATTGGTGAAGTCGGTGTTGGAGAACTTCTACGCTGCTCAAGTCTAAGTCAGTCGGCATTCTCTCAACATTTGTCGGTACTGCGTAACTACGGGTTGATTGAAGCTAGGAAGGAGTCTCAACAAGTGTTCTATTCGTTAGCGGATCCACGAGTTGAAGTCCTTATTGGCAGTATTCATGGTTTGTTTTGTCAATCTGACATCAGAGCATAGATTTGTCGTTGACCTTACAACGGGGTGAATAAGGTCAATTGACGGTACGATTATTTTGAGATTTTATTTTAATTAAGAGGTGAAATATGGCTATAGCCGTTCCTTGGGAGTCATTGTTTGGCGGTATGTTGTTAGGACTATCTGCCACTATTTTGATGCTATTTAGTGGCAAAATTGCAGGCATAAGTGGCGTTATTGCGGGGCTCTTAAATCCGTTAAGACATGAATCTAGCTGGAGAGCGGCGTTTGTAACCGGCATGATTTTAAGCGTTGTGATTGTCGCTCCATTTAATTTCGCTTTACCAGAGCTCGGCGATACTAACTTATTGGTCATCGCGTTGGCGGGAATGCTGGTTGGGTTTGGTACTCGCCTTGCTAACGGCTGTACTAGTGGCCATGGCATTATCGGTATGGGGCGATTCTCTAAGCGTTCAATTGCTGCGACGTGCACCTTTATGGTAACAGCGATATTCGTTGTTTTCGTTAAGCGTCAAATGGGGTGGATGTAATGAACACTAAGAAATTGATTGGCATTATCGCAGGCCTAGTATCTGGCCTACTATTTGGTGCTGGAATGATTATTTCTGGAATGGCAGATCCAAAAGTAGTAACTGCTTTTCTTGATCTCACGGGTGAGTGGGATCCGAGCCTGATCTTTGTTATGGGGGGCGCACTTTTAGTCTTTACGCCTTGCTATCATTTGATTATTAAAAAGCGCCAAAGAGCATTGAGCGGAAACACATTTCAATGGCCTTCTAATACTAAAGTAGACAGCACTCTGATTGCTGGCTCGGTTATTTTTGGTCTTGGTTGGGGCATCTCTGGGATTTGTCCTGGCCCGGCAATGAGCAGTATCGGTGGGGGCTCGAGTACAATCTTAGCGTTTGTATTGAGTATGTTAGTTGGAATTGTTCATGCCAATCAATATCTTCTGGGACGTTTTCCATTGCCTTTTGTCGGTTATCGAAAAACCAGGGAGCAAGATGTGCCTGCTACAGCGACCCAACCTTTAAAAGTAACGGAATAACATGCGTTTCACCGTGCGACTATTCGATAACGGATGGTCGCACGGTGTGAGTCAAAAAGGAGTTTGAAATGAAGCAATCTCGGACACTGGTTCACAAGGTGATGAACAGCTTTTTTCCGTCAATCTTACTGGTATTAGCCATGATTTTCGGTGCTGCTGCGCTTTGGTTAACCCCGAAAGAAGAAGATCCTCAGATCATTGTTCCAATGATCGATGTCTTGATTGACGCACCAAGCCTCAGTGCTAGGCAGGTCGAGAATCAAATAACTGTACCAATTGAAAAACTCCTGAGTCAAATTGATGGTGTAGAGTTCGTTTATTCTTCATCCATGGAAGGGGCGGCGCAAGTTATTGTCCGTTTCTATGTCGGTGAAAATAGAGAACAAGCGCTGGTAAAGCTTTACAATAAACTCTACGCAAACCAAGACCAAATTCCTTCCACTGTGAAACGTTGGTTAGTGAAACCGATCGAAATTGACGATGTCCCCATTGTCGTTGCCGCAGTTTATTCAAAAGCCCCCACACTAACAGGAAGCGACGATCTGCGTCGACTGGCTGAACAAGCGACAATGGAGTTAAAAGCGGTTTCAAGTACCAATATCGTTTCCGTCATTGGTGGTCAACCACGAATGGTCGAGCTGGTGCTCGATACGGCAGCAATGGCAAGTTACCAAGTCACAGTCGGTGATTTAGAGCGAGCATTTATGCTTACTCACGCGAAAGTTCCGGTAGGGGATTCCTATCAGCAAGGCACGCGTTATTCATTAGAAAGTGGGCAACTGTTCCAATCGTCAGAAGAGCTCGGTGATTTTGTTGTGTCAGTCATTGATGGACGTCCTGTCTACCTGCGTGATGTCGCGGATATTTATGACGGTTCATCTGAAGCAACGAGTGACACGTGGTACCGTTCGACGGAATCGCATGACTTCCAAACCTTACCTGCGATCTTCATCAGTGTGGCGAAACAGAAAGGCAGTAACGCGGTTACCGTTGCCAATGATGTATTGACGACGCTAGACAATATTAAACAAACACAATTTCCAGATAACGTAGGCGTCGACATTATTAGAAATTATGGCCAGACCGCTGATGACAAAGTCAGTAATCTGGTGTCTAGCTTAGGCATATCGATTCTCACGGTTGTTGTTTTCGTTGGTCTTTTTCTAAACTGGAGAAGCGCACTGGTTGTGGGTATCGCGATACCGATCAGTTACGGTGCGACTCTAGGCGTTGATTTATTATTTGGCTATTCAATTAACCGTGTAACTCTGTTTGCGTTAATTTTAGCTCTCGGTTTGATAGTGGATGATCCGATCGCCAGTATTGATAATATTGAACGTTATCTAAAACGAAAACATCTCAAACGTACAGATGCCATCGTCCTCGCTATGGCCGAAATACGTAGCGCTTTGTTGATGTCAACGGTTGCCATTGTGATTGTATTTACGCCAATGTTCTTTATTACTGGAATGATGGGGCCTTATATGGCACCACTCGCATTCAATGTTCCAGTGAGTGTTGTGTTTAGTACCATAGTCGCGTTTTTTATCACGCCTTGGCTGGCCAAAAAAATACTTAAAAGAGCGCAAGAAGATGGACATTATGATATTCACAGTACCACTCTGTATAAGTTATACGATCGATTATTAACCCCACTCTTAAGTGACAGAAAGAAGAGTTGGTGGTTTTTGGCATTGGTGGCGGGGCTGTTTTTTATTGCAGCATCCCTACCGGTAATGCGCTTAGTACCGCTAAAACTACTCCCGTACGACAATAAAAATGAGTTCCAGTTAATTGTAAATATGCCAGAGCAATCTAACTATGTTGAAACATCAAATGTTCTGCGCGCGTTTTCTGATTATTTGGCTCTAGTGCCAGAAGTTAAATCACTATCGGGGTTTTCTGGTGTTGCGTCACCAATGGATTTTAATGGGATGGTTCGTCACTATTTTATGCGTAACCAGCCTTATCAGGGTGAAATTCGTATCGTATTAGTGGACAAAAACAACCGCCACATGCAGTCACATGAAATTGTGACTCGCCTTCGAGCAGACATCGAAGCGATTGCGGCTAAACACAACGCGATAATTCAACTGGTGGAAGTTCCGCCAGGGCCGCCGGTGATCACCACCATCGTGGCTGAAGTGTATGGTGATGGCATTCAAACCTATCAAGAGATACAAGCACAAGCGACAGTTGTGGCGGAACGTCTTGCTCGGGAAGAGTTTGTGTCAGAAGTGGATAGTAGTATTCAAGGTGACTGGCAAACACTTCAATTTGTTATAGACCAAGAGAAAGCGGCACTATCGGGCATCTCAATTTCTGATATTAATAAAACCCTCTCTGCAGCGAATCAGGGTTTTACACTTGCGTATTTAGCCAATCAGCGAGAACTTAATCCACTCGCTGTTTCCATTCGCTTACCCCGTCAAGACAGAGATAAGATCGATTCACTACTTCAATTGTATGTTCGAGGCGAACCCGGCGCGATTAAGGTGAACGACAACGGTGCGTTAGTTGATGCGCCTCTTCCAATGGTGCAATTGAGTGAGTTAGGTCATTTTGTCGAGCGAAATACCGATCAGCCTATCTACCATAAGAACTTACAACAGGTCGTCTACGTGTACGCTGAAGCAGCAGGGCGCGTTCCGGGTGAGATCATCGCTGATATTATCAGTGATCAAGATGCACAGAAGAGTACTTCTCGTAATCCAGTGAATAACCGAAACTACTTTAACAATGGGGCGGGCGATGGCTGGAGTGTGAGTGAAGGAACCAAGGTCGTTTGGAGCGGCGAGGGTGAATGGAAAATCACCGTTGATGTCTTTAGAGACCTAGGTATAGCCTATGGAGCCGCGTTATTGGGTGTTTTCATCGTTATGCTCATTCAAACCGGTTTACCGGCAGTCTCTGGCATCATTATGTTGGCTATTCCTCTCACTGTTATAGGGATCATGCCGGGTTTTTGGCTGCTCAACATAATGAGTAGTGACATAAATGGATACCCGAATCCAGCGCTGTTTACCGCCACAGCAATGATAGGAATGATTGCTTTGGCTGGGATAGTGGTGCGTAACTCACTGGTATTAATTGAATTTATTCAACAATCTTTAAAGCAAGGTAAACCATTACAAGATGCACTGATAGAGTCGGGGGCGGTCAGAATGAGACCGATATTATTGACGGCAGGTACTACCTTACTGGGTAATATCGTCATTACACTCGACCCAATATTTAACGGACTCGCATGGGCGATCATATTTGGTATTACAGCGTCAACCGTGTTTACTTTGTTGGTGATTCCGGTGGTGTATAACTTGGCTTATCAAAATACGGAAGGCCATGGCCTTAAAAATGTAGATGATTTACAAGAACAAGAAGAAGGAATTTACAATGAACAATAAATGGCTTGGTGTCATCCTATTTTCTTTTTTGGCGTTGCTATTCCTTTATATGGCAGGCAGGTTTGAGGATAAAGTACCCCAAGAGCACAGGGTGATGAACAGTACCCAAATGTCACCGCCTAACACCATTACCCTTGCGGCAAAGGCAGAGCCGATTTCACGCGAATTCTCTGGGGTGGTCATTGCGAAACACCGTACCGATATATCAGCAAGGTTAACGGCACGAGTGGCTGAAGTGCTGGTTGAAGTGGGTGATAATGTGAATCAAGGAGATATTCTTATGCGCCTTGATAGTGATGATCTCGATGCACGGGTCGTCCAAACTGAGCAAGCTTTGTCGGGCGCGCAGGCGAAGCTGAATGCTGCGCGAAAAGAGTATGTTCGTTCCAAAGAACTGCTTCAAAAGAAATTGGTATCACAAGCGAATTTTGATAACGCTGAAAGCCAACTTCAAACCGCAAAAGCCAACTTCAACCAGACAAAAGCCGCAGTATCTGAAGCACAAACGACCTTTGGATTTAGTATAATTAGCGCCCCTTTTTCGGGGGTTATCACTCAAAAACCGATCAATGTTGGTGACACAGCTTCTCCAGGCAATTTGTTGGTATCTTTATACCAACCGACAAAGTTACAAGTAGAAGCGTACATTGCAGAGTCAACTATGTCCTCGATTGAATTAGGTGAAAAGTTGAACGTAGAATTACCGTCTAGCTCAATCAATACCTATGCAAAAGTGAGTGAAATCACCCCGTCGGCTGACAGTCGCTCACGAAGCTACAAAATTAAACTTGATTTAGACCTAGTTGAGGATGTCTATCCTGGTATGTACGCGAAGCTGAACGTAGACGTGGGCCATAGAGACATATTGCGCGTTCCGATGGCTTCAGTGATGAAAATCGGCCAGCTAGACTATGTCAACGTGTGGAATGGAGAATACGTTTCCCGTAGGTTAGTACAATTAGGTGAAAATGGTAGAGTACGAAAAGGACTCGTTGAAGGCGAAGAGGTGGTCGTTTCACCGTAACGTCTCTCTTTATACGACGCGTTTGTGGTTATTGTTGTTGTCGGATAACCGCAAATTATTGAATGTGTAGAGTAACGGGGCAGTGATCGCTCAGATTGTAATTTAGAACGTGCTCTTTTTTAAATTCGACTTGCTTTGCATCAGTAAACAGAACATGGTCACTCACCACTATATGATCGATCAGTGATTTGTATTGATACGTTTTATTCGGTTCTCGCTTGGACTTTACTAAACACGTCGCCTTAGCCTTTTTGCTCGCTAACACAGCATTGTTACCACTGCTCAACAATGCCCACATCCAATCGTTTGGGTAACTGAGGTTGTGATTGAAATCTCCCGCTATCACATATAGGTCATTATCGAGTTCTCGGTCTAATATCCATTGCTGCAATATGTAGGATTGCTGTTTAAGTCGTCGACAATTTTTGCTGTTTCGGTAGGCTGCATGACATCCGGCCTTTAAATGTATGGCAAGCATATGAACCGGTTGTTCACTGTCAGGCTCTACCACTATATAGGTGGCAAAGCGCAGCTTACTTGTAGGGCTGTGCTCTAAACGAAGATCTGCCATACGTGTCACGCTGAGTGCTTTATTAACGGCAAACCCCGTATATTGATTTGTTTGAACAAATTGATGCTTTCTATTTTCTTCCCACGACCGCTGTGACAACCATATTGTATAGTTACTCCCAACCACATGCTTAATGGCGTCAAGATCATTCACTTCTTGAAAACTCAGAATATCAGGCGATATTTGAGAAAAGTATTGGTTGAGCTGTGAAAAATCGGCGTTTGACCGATGTGAGGGAACCATTGATGGGTTGGGGGCAGAAGTGAGCCACTCTATATTCCATGTCATGACTTTTAAGTTGGTGTTGGCCGAACTTGAACATGTGACAAAAAGCAAGCTTGTGACGAATATTTTTAATAAATGGTTAGTGAACATGCAATAGCTTCTATCAATTTTAGCCGAGCCTTTATTCTATCAGTGTTATAAAAAAATCAAGTGTGATTTTCATAAAACATACATATTTCATCGTTTCTTTTCTAAGTGAGAAGTGAGAAGAAAAGATCGAATTGATCTTGAACAGGCCTCACGTTTTCTTGATCCAAATCAATACTTCTGGTTGGTGCTTTTTGTTAAATACACCACAATATATAGTGTTATTCGGTTATTTAATCACCCTATATAGTGTGTTTGTGGATAAGTCTGTGAGTATGCTTAGGGTAAGGGGAAGTAGTGAAACCAATCGTAATCAAACGTGACGGCTCAAGAGCTCCGTTCAGCAGGGATCGCATTCAAGCAGCAGTGGAAAGTGCAGCGGAAAATGTAGACAAAGAAATTGCTATCTATGCACTTAATGTAGCATTGGCTGTTGAGCTTAAGCTTAAAGATCACGATGAAGTCCATATCTCTGAAATCCAAATGCTCGTCGAGAACGAACTCATGCAAGGGCCGTATAAAGCGCTTGCACGTGGTTATATTGAGTACAGACATGATCGAGATATTGCACGCGAAAAACAAAGTGCTTTGACACAAGAGATCGAAGGTCTTATTGAAGAGAGCAACGTTGATTTAATCAATGAAAATGCTAACAAAGACGGAAAAGTTATTCCGACTCAGCGCGATTTGTTAGCGGGTATTGTTGCAAAGCATTATGCGAAAACACACATCTTACCGCGTGATATCGTACAAGCTCATGAAGAAGGCGATATTCACTACCATGACTTAGATTACGCACCATTTTTCCCAATGTTTAACTGTATGCTTATTGATCTTAAAGGCATGTTAACGCATGGTTTTAAAATGGGTAATGCAGAGATTGATACACCGAAATCAATTTCAACCGCTACTGCTGTCACGGCGCAAATCATTGCTCAGGTTGCTAGCCATATATATGGTGGAACGACGATAAACCGTATTGATGAAGTGCTAGAACCTTATGTCAAAACCAGTTATGAAAAACACTTAGAAATAGCGAAAGAATGGGATATTCCAGAGCCTGAAGCGTTTGCGAATGCTCGTACAGAAAAAGAGTGTTATGACGCATTCCAATCTTTGGAATACGAAGTAAACACACTCCACACTGCAAATGGACAGACTCCATTTGTGACATTCGGTTTTGGCTTAGGTACTAGCTGGGCGTCTCGACTTATTCAGCAGTCGATTCTTAAAAACCGAATTGCAGGCCTAGGTAAAAATGCGAAAACCGCAGTGTTCCCAAAACTTGTGTTTGCTATTAAAGACGGCCTGAACCACCAGTCAGGCGATCCTAGTTACGACATTAAGCAATTAGCTCTTGAATGTGCGTCTAAGCGTATGTATCCGGACATCTTAAATTACGGCAAAGTCGTTGAAGTTACCGGTTCATTCAAAACCCCTATGGGCTGTCGTAGTTTCTTAGGTACCTACGAAGAAAATGGCGAACTTGTTCATGAAGGTCGTAACAATCTTGGTGTAGTTAGCCTGAATCTGCCAAGAATTGCGCTAAAAGCCAATGGCTCTATCGATACGTTCTACGCACTATTGGATGAGAAGTTAAAACTTGCTCGTCGAGCGCTAGAAACGCGTATTAGTCGTCTTGAAAATGTGAAAGCTCGCGTTGCACCAATCCTGTATATGGAAGGAGCGTGCGGTGTTCGTCTAAAAGCGGATGATTCAATTGCTGATATTTTCAAAAATGGCCGTGCGTCTATTTCACTAGGTTACATCGGTATCCACGAAATGATTACCGCTCTATATGGATCAGAAAAGCATGTATACGATAACGAAGAATTACGCCAAAAAGCATTAGATATTGTTAAGTACCTTAAAGAGCAAGTAAATCTGTGGACTGAAGAGACAGGTTACGCGTTTAGTCTTTATGCAACGCCAAGTGAAAATTTATGTAGCCGTTTCTGTCGTATCGATACGAAAGAGTTTGGCGTGATCGAAGGGGTGACTGATCGTGGCTATTACACCAACAGTTTCCACTTAGACGTTCAAAAGAAAGTGAACCCATACGATAAGATTGACTTCGAATTACCTTATCCACCAATCTCTTCTGGTGGCTTCATCTGCTATGGCGAGTTTCCTAATATGCAGAACAACATAGAAGCGCTAGAAAATGTATGGGACTACAGCTATAGCCGAGTGCCATATTACGGTACCAATACGCCGATTGATGAGTGCTACGAATGTGGTTTTAATGGTGAATTTGATTGTACAAGTAAAGGCTTCACTTGCCCTAAATGTGGAAACCATGACTCAACTAAGGTATCAGTGACTCGCCGTGTGTGCGGCTACTTAGGCTCACCAGATGCGCGTCCATTTAACTTCGGTAAGCAAGAAGAAGTTAAACGCCGTGTTAAGCACTTATAACGAAGCAACTCGTTAGTTATTTATAATTGATCGGTACTTTTAGCAATGAATTATCACCAATATCATCCTATTGATGTGGTTAATGGCCCAGGTACACGCTGCACACTGTTTGTTTCTGGTTGTGTGCACCAGTGTAAAGGGTGTTATAACCAATCAACACAACGTCTTGATTCTGGTCATCTATTCACTCAAGAACTTGCCGATCAAATTATTGCTGACCTAATGGACACTCGCATTAAGAGAAGAGGGTTGTCGCTATCTGGTGGCGACCCAATGCACCCAGCTAATGTGGCTGATGTATTGAGGCTAGTTAAACGTGTGAAACGAGAGTGTCCGAACAAAGATATTTGGCTTTGGACTGGATACGAGCTGAATGAGCTAGACGACCATCAAAAGCAGCTATTACCTTACATAGATACGTTGATTGATGGGAAGTTCGAGCAAGACAATTACGATCCTTGTTTGAAGTGGCGAGGGAGCAGTAACCAAATTATACATACATTTAGCGATCTATAAGAAGCATGAAATTTAGTCGAATAATCGGCTTTAGCAAAGAAATTTTTAAGTGAGCATTATTGATTTAACAAACCATTAAAATATCGCTTCGATTTTGATGAATCTAATGTTAACGTGATGTCATTACACTGAATTTCAAAGGGTTGTGACTTTCATGTTCTCACACTTATCAGAACCAACATTAGATCCCATTCTTTCTCTATCCATTGCTTACCGTCAAGATGCACGTCCTGACAAAGTTGACTTAGGCATTGGCGTCTATCGTAACAGCCAGGGGGAAACCCCAATTATGGCTGCAATCAAACAAGCTCAAGATATCGTCGTAGAAACGCAGCAAACCAAAGCTTATGTTGGTTTGGCTGGCTGTGAAGAATTCAACGCATCTATGACTGATCTTCTTTTGTCTGGTACATCGGCTATGGACCGAGTTGCAACCATTCAAACACCAGGAGCCAGCGGAGCATTACGTATGCTCGGTGACTTAATGAAGCTTGCACAACCAGATACAACTATTTGGATTTCTAATCCAAGCTATGTGAACCATAAACCCGTTATGGAAGCGGCAGGATTAAAGGTTAAGCACTACAGTTATTTTAGCCCTGTGACAAAACAGGTTGATAGTGGAAAGATGCTGGCTGAGTTAGCGCTAGCGGGCCCGAATGATGTTGTTCTTTTGCATGGCTGTTGCCATAACCCAACAGGTGCGGATATTGATTTCGCTGCGTGGCAGGCAATTACTGAGCTTTCTCAGAAAAATGGTTTTATTCCTTTTGTCGATATCGCTTACCAAGGGTTTGGTGATGGCTTAGAAGAAGATGCAAAAGGTTTACGTTATATGGCAGATAACGTTGAAGAAATGCTCATCACGACGTCTTGTTCTAAGAACTTTGGCTTATACCGTGAGAGGACTGGTGCCGCCATTGTTGTCGGTAAGTCAGCTAAAGATGTAAATAACGCAAAGGGTAAACTGCTTACACTTGCTCGTTCAACTTACACCATGCCGCCTGATCACGGAGCTGCGTTAGTAAAAACGATTTTGAATGATGAAAAACTTACTCAGGTTTGGAAGTCGGAACTTAGCGAAATGCAACAACGACTGCTGAGTTTAAGAACAAGTCTATGTAATGAATTTAGAACTACTCATGGAACGGAGCAGTTTGATTTTATCGAGCAGCATAAAGGCATGTTCACTGTACTCGGTTTTAGTGCTGATCAAATGGCGACACTACGAGAGCAGTATGGTATTTATGGTGTTGGTGATGGTCGAATCAACATAGCAGGGCTTTCAGAAAATCACATTGCCTATGTTGCTAGCGCAATCGCTCAAGTCGCTAACTAATTATTGGGGCCTATTATGAAAAAACAAAATAAGATCATTCTAATGATCATGTTAAGTGTAGGGTTAACCGCTTGTTCAACAACAGGTCAGATGGATAAGGAAACAATGCCAGAGCCTGTTAACCCAATTGAAAAACCTGAGGTGGAAACACCTGAAGTCGTTGACCCTGAAACGGTTGAGACAGCTGAACCAGAAGCTAAGCCTGAAGAGAAACCGGTTGAACCTGAGACTAAACCAGTAGAAAAACCAAAACCAGAGCCAAAGAAAACGGAAGATGGCAAGTTGATTCTTGGTGATCAAGAGTGGGTTTATATACCGGGTTTACAACAAAGTTTTAAGGCGAGAGTCGATACTGGCGCTACGACATCTTCTGTCAATGCACAAGACATCGTTCAATTTGAGCGAGATGGAAAAGACTGGGTTAAATTTAAGCTAGATATGGGCAAGGATCTGAGTAAAGAGATTGCACTTCCTATTCAACGCTGGGTTAAGGTTCGTCAATCTAACAGTGAAGAGTCAGTTAAGCGTCCTGTTATCGTTGCATGGGTACAGGTTGGTGATTTAAAAGAGAAAACTGAATTTACTCTTACAGATCGAGGTCATATGACGTATCCGATCTTATTAGGTCGTAGTTTCTTTAAAGATGTCGCTATTGTTGATGTCAGCAAAAAGTATGTTCAAGACAAGTACAAATAGTTTGTTAAGTTCAGCTTAGTGCCGACAAAGCCGTTCTATAACCTTCGTATTATAGGGTAGTAGAACGGCTTTCACATTTTAAAACGAGTGTATTGAAGGGGTCTATGCGATAGGAAGGTCGCTGCGTTGTCCCCATTCTGTCCACGAACCATCGTATACCGATAGATTCTCATAACCTACGAGCTCACATGCTAAAAGCACGATGCAAGCCGTCACGCCCGAGCCACAACTGAATATGTAATTCTCTTTATTAGGGTCAATTGAATTATTAAGGATTGTTTTTAGTTCTTCTGTCGATTTCAGTTTATGTCCTTCCATTAATTCGGCGAATGGCTGACACACTGAGTTGGGAATATGGCCGCTTCTAACGCCTGATCTAGGCTCTTTCACTTCACCATTAAAGCGAGCTAATCCTCTTGCATCTACAGTTAAGCTTGTAGTGTCATCGATAGCGTTAAGTGTTGTTTGTGCGTTAATGAAAGAATTTATGTTCAATGAACCTTTAAAGTCACCGTTGGATTTTGGTTCAGCGTAATGGTCAGTGACTGGTAAACTCTCTTTTTTCCATTCAGTCAAACCTCCGTCTAATACATAGACGTCTTTATGACCCATCGCTTTTAGCATCATCCATGCTCTAGGTGAAGCAAATGTACCGCTGTTATCGTATACCACGATAGTAGAGTCATTTCGTAGTCCTAATTCAACAGCTAACGAGTTGAAGCGTTCTTGTGAAGGCATCATGTGGGGTAGAGGATTAGAGGCATCACAAAAGCTCTTATCGTAATCAAAACGAAGTGAGTTAGGGATCTTGTTTACCGTATCTTTTTCAGTTTCTGCTGGGATTTTAAACTCGATACTGCAATCAAGAACAATAAGATTGGTATCTTCAATATGTTCAGATAGCCATTTGGCGGTAACTAGCGGCGACATAAAATTTCCTTATAGCGGTATCGATGACCTAATAGTTTTAGATGAACTCGTAACCAAACTTATTGGCACGAAACAAATTTATACTGTGTTTGAGAAGAAAAGAGAGTTTTAGTAGACGATAACTGTACGGTATCACCTACGTTACACTGTGTCGTTGGTGGCACCGTAAGAACGATAGGAGGTTGGTTATTAATTGTTACGGTCAAGAATCGTCGATGCCCGTCAATAGATTGAGTTAATGTATTATCAGAGATCAACGCTGATACGATCCCTGTAGCATGTGAATCTAATCTAATAGATTCTTGATATTTTAGTAGCCCGAATAAAAGTAACGAAGTAACGGCAAGTAAGAGTACGAAAACTTTAGGGTTATTCATAAGTATCAAAAATGGAACTCTTAGTTAACACTAAAGAAAAGTGTAACTAAGAGTTCATATCTAAACCAGTCAAATATACGTCTAATGTGATGCTAGGTTACAAGCTATAAAGTCCATTGGTTTTGACTTGCGGGAATGACGACTTGGATTGGGTCACTACCATCATAAAACCAGACTTCTGCGAGTACCATTGATTGTGAATCACTGATACAAAAATCAAGTGATGCAGTTCCATCGTCTAAAGTACTAGACGTTATTCGGCTATTAAAATTAGGTGTGTAACTCCCATCTTGATTTGTTGCGTAAGCACCATATATTGAGATATATGCTCTTTCCGTAGTATAGCTACTAATATCGACATCAAATTGATGTCCCATAACAGGGTTATAGCTGAACCCTTCAGGCACGTTAAGGTCAGACATAGTTCTTTGAGCAACCGTCGCGTTTTCAGGGGCATTGGAATCGTCCGTCGCTACTATTGTTGCTGAGGGCGAATCTACAGAACCAGAACCAGAACCAGAGCTTGAGTCAGAGCCACCGCCACCTCCGCCACATGCACAAAGAAATGATGTAATGATGAGTATTATCCATTTAGTATTCATTGTGTTTACTCCTGGGGTAGATAAAATTTGGTGTTGTTTGCATTTTCTTCGCTGTGCCAATCTTGTGATTGTTGCCCCGCAGATTCTGCGTAATCAGCGAAGTCTGGATAGGCGGAGAGTAATTCTACTTTTTCCTGTGGCCACTTCCATTCGCTTGAAATAAGCAGAGCCCAAGGTAGGTTAGCGTCCGTTTTGTAATAACGATTTACGGTCTCGTCGCTGCTGTCGACACCTCGACCAAATAACGAATCATCAAACTGTTCTGTAGGCGCTTGGTCAGCAACATGTACTTCCCATTTTCTTCCCGGTTGGAAGGTAACGCCTTCGCCGTGGTAGTAGTTAGGGGTAGCAAAGATGAAAGGGTCGTAAGGCATACCCATTAAGCTAGAGCTATCTGAACTCTCTTCTACAGTGATATCAAGTTCGAATGAAAAATTCAGAATTTCTTGACAGTTTTGTAGCGTTCTATAGAAGTTACATCCCTCTAATACCACATCAGACAAATCTTCCGAGATGATAAAAATAGCCTCATCTGAAATCGCTTCTAATCCGCTTGTTGGTTGTTGAGTTCCGTTGTGAGTCATTGTAGACAGATCCGTGTCAATATCGGTACGATTTAGCCCAGCTAAGCGGATTGCAAAACCGTTACGATATTCTGCACCATAGGCCGCAACATAACCCTGTATGACAGTACGCGATACTTTCCCATCTTGAAGTGTTTCTGTGACGCGGTAACGTACGACAACATCGTTCATGTCATAATCCGCTGTATATGGCCAGTTATCTTCAAAAGCGACTGTCGCGTAAGTTGATTCACTTGGGTAATGACGAATCGCAACACCATCTTTTGTGATTAATACAGGATGGTCTTCAACTTCGCCTTTTTGCGCTCCTCCAAAATAGTCAATTCCAGTCTGGTCACTAAAGCGGAAGCGACTCCATGTTGATCCCATCGTTACATCATTTGGCACTGAAAGAATCAGAGAATTACTTCCTTCTGAGAGAATGGTATCGGTAAATACCTGTTCACCTTGGTCAGTAAAATCGCCATCTTTATTCCAGTCTATCCAAGCTGAAAGGTAACCAGTCGTTGATGCTTGTACTGAGACAATTGAATTCATTCCAGCTTCAATGGCAGTAACAAAGCCGACGCCATCTTCATCTTGAAGGCCTGCTTTATTATCATCGAGTGGAGCGAGTAAACCATCACCTTCTCCATCGGGGGCAACAAACCCTAAGTAGTAGTCTGAACCTATCCCATGACGAGGACCGTTGTCATCTAGAAGAGTCGTGTAACTACTAGGTGCATCGCCGAAGTCTATGGTTGAATCTTCATCGATTACAGGGGCATTCGCACAACGAGCACCATCGTTTTGTCCTGAAGCGGGTCCGTACGCGAATATATCTGCTTCAATTATTTCATCGGTAATATTGTCAGGATCCGAAAGGTCGATGCGGAAAACATGACCGTCAGGATTACGAGATATGTAGTAATACCCATTAACATCAAAATACCCAGCACCAAAAGTGCCTGTTACTCCAACATTACCGACTAATGTTTCTCCTCCAACACTCGTATCGAACACATAAAGATCACCACTTGAATTATCAACTCCATAGAGCTTTCCATTTCCTGGATGAAAGGCGAAATCGGTTAGCGATACAGTTGCTATATCCGTTATTTTTACGAGAGGTAAGCTAGCCGTTGGATCGGCGTCTAGGGGAGATAGCTCTACCTTAAAAAGCCCATTTCCCTTTCTGTAGAGATACAAAACATGTTGATAAACATCACCAACATAAAAGGTATGTGTAGGCAAGCCAGTGACATTTAGAGTTTGTGATTGGAAGTCTTTACCCAGTCGGACGACTTCTTTATTAGTAGTGTCGTATCCATAAATATATCGGTCTTCATAATCGAAGCCAACCGCGTTAATGTTACCGTTAGTACCCGTATCAGCTTGTAAGAGGTTTGTTTCACCTGTTACTAAATTAACGCCATAAACTTGCACAGGTTTAGATTGAAATAGATAAGCTTTACTAGGGCAAGTATCAAAGGGTTCTGCCAATACAGCAGGAGATAGAAGGATAGTAATGAATAATAACGTTAGCCAACGCATAGTGTGCTCCTTTCGGTAAACATCTAAATTCTACTGTTACCTATTACAAGGAGCGTGCCACATTTAACCTGTTGTTTTTTAATGAATTAAAATTAAATTTTATAGGCGAGTGTGAAAATCTTCATATTGATTGTCAAAATAAAAAAACGACAATGTATCAATTTCTTATTTTGACTTAGGTCATTTGACTAAGATACCTAAAAAAGAGTGAGGAGAAGCTGAGCCGTCGACTCAGCTTTTTTAATAAACCAAAGAACAGATTATAATGAACAGGTAGGGCAGTTTGCTATTTTCATTAAGTTCATTTCTCGCCAGCTCATGGTTAGCGCATCCAAGATTAAGATCTTTCCTATTATTGGTTTACCATAGTTAGCGATAACTTTGATCGCCTCCATCGCTTGAACTGCGCCAATAATACCGACCACAGGTGCCATAACACCCGCTTCAACGCAAGACAGTGCGTTACTACCAAAAAGAGAACTTAAACATTGATAGCAAGGATCGCTCTCATTTTGATAAGTAAAGACGCTCACTTGGCCTTCCATGCGAATTGCAGCACCCGACACGAGTGGCGTTTTAGACTCAAAACAGAGTCGATTGAGCTGGTTGCGAGTGTCGACATTATCAGAAGCGTCTAAGACAAGTGTGTGGTCATCTATAAGCGCTTTAAGGTTTTCATCACTTAAGCGCTCATTAATTGTTTCAACGGTAAGGTGAGGGTTCAGCTTGGTAAGCGTTTCCTTTGCGGATGCCACTTTTTTTACACCAATATCGCTATCGGTGTGAAGCACTTGTCGTTGGAGATTAGAAAGTTCAACATGATCATCATCGATGAGCGTTAACTTCCCAATCCCCGCGGTTGCAAGATACTGGCTCGCCGCACAGCCTAAACCACCGGCGCCAAGAATTAGAATAGAGCTTTGCTTCAACGCTTCTTGTCCTTCAAAATCAAACTGCTTGAGAATGATTTGACGGTTGTAACGCAGCATTTCTGAGTCCGATAAAATATCCAATTCTTTTACCTAGTAAAGTGTTGAATTAAATAGTTGGATTTGAACAGTCTCGCCAATTTCCACACGACCCCGTTCTCGTTCTAAGACTACGAAACAATTCGATAGACTCATTGAACGGAAAGCGCCTGAACTTTGGTTTCCCGTCGTTTCAACGACGAACTTGCCATCTTCAAGGCTGTAAATTCCTCGTTGGTAATCTGTTCGTCCTGGTCCTTTTTTGAAGGCTGTCTTAGTGGTTGCAGGAATCGAAGGCTCTTCCTTCCACTGAGTGTGTCCACCAAGTTTCGCCAACATAGGTTGTACGAGTACATACATCGTCAGCATTGCTGAAACAGGGTTACCGGGTAATCCGCAGAACCAAGCGTTGTCTAACGCGCCAAATGCGAAGGGTTTGCCAGGTTTAATAGCAAGTTTCCAGAAACCTATTTCGCCGAGTTCTTCTAAAATATCTTTTGTATAGTCTGCTTCACCGACACTAACGCCACCGGAAGTAACAACCACGTCAGCCAGTGACTGAGCTTTCTCAAATGTTGATTTTAATGTTTCTTGGCAATCTGGAATAATACCTAGATCAATCGCTTCACAGCCAAAGTTTTCGATGAGCGGTTTAATGCCGTATCGATTACTATCGTAGATTTGGCCATCTTCAAGTGGTTCACCAAGCGGTTTAAGCTCGTCGCCCGTAGAAAAGAATGCGACTTTAGGCTTTCTAATCACAACGATATGGCTGATGCCCAGTGAGGCAATCATCGGGATATCTCTAGGTGTTAAACGCGCCCCTTTTTCAAGAACGATATCACCTTGACGAATATCGTCACCAAGAGGGCGAATATTATTCTGTGGAGCGATGTTTTCCTGACTAATAACGATGCCTTGCTGAGTTACTTCAGTATTCTCTTGCATGACAACAGCATCACAGCCCGTTGGGATTTTAGCGCCGGTCATGATACGAATACAGGTTTGCGCTGGCCAATCACCTTCGAAAGGAAGCCCCGCAAATGATTTACCTGCAAGCGGCAGTGTTTTAGTCTCGTTTAAATCTGCCAAACGTAGGGCGTAACCATCCATTGCAGAGTTATCAAAAGGGGGAACGAAAATTGGCGAAAGCACATTTTCAGCAAGAACGTAGCCTAGAGCATCAGCAAGAGGAAGTGTCAGCGTAGTTTGAATTGGTTTGATGCGAGAAAGCATCTTATCCATGGCATCTTCAAGAGGCATTAAGCCCGGTGCGTCACAGCAGCCCATCTAGTTATCCTATTATCTTCTTATTTGTTTTCAACTTTATCATAGAATTATCAGTACCTATAATGGCTAGAGACAATTTATGGGTAGTCATTATTTCTAATTACGGGTATTCTTGCTGCCATCCAAAAGGGGTAATTCAAGAGGAATGAGAATGTCAGATCTTAGCGAATCCGCAAAGTTAGTAAAAGATGCGCTAGAAAGCCGCGGGTTAGAAACGCCAATGCGTCCTAATCAGGTTAGTCGTGAAGATAAAAAAGAGAAGATAGAGCACCATATGCGTGAGATTTTATCGCTTCTCGAACTCGATTTGACAGATGACAGCCTCGAAGAGACGCCACATCGCATAGCAAAAATGTACGTTGATGAGGTTTTCTCAGGATTAGATTATGCCAACTTCCCAAAGATCACTGTCATTGAAAATAAAATGAATGTGAGTGAAATGGTGCGAGTAAAAGACATTACTGTGACCAGTACGTGTGAGCATCATCTTGTGACCATTGATGGTAAAGCCGCGGTTGCTTATATTCCTCGCGGTAGAATCATTGGACTCTCTAAGATCAATCGTATTGTTCGTTTCTTTGCTCAGCGCCCTCAGGTACAAGAGCGAATGACACAACAGATCCTAGTGGCACTTCAAACACTACTAGAGTCAGAAGACGTTGCTGTGACGATGGATGCGGTTCATTACTGTGTTAAGTCGCGCGGTGTGATGGATGCAACGAGCACAACGACAACCACAGCACTCGGCGGAATATTTAAATCTAATTCCGCAACGCGCCATGAATTTTTACATGGGTTGCGATAGTAACCAAAAAAAGATTCCAATACGCCTCTAAAATAGAGGCGTTTTACTTTAAGCCCAATTGAAAATTAAACGGGCAAAATTTCTATAAGTAGGCATAATACGCCTCCTAATTAAGAGCCTTGAAGGACATTACCGTGACAACAACTTCTTTTTCGACCCTGTCGTTAAAACCTGAACTACTGCAAACATTGGATTCTCTAGGTTATACCGAGATGACGCCGATTCAACAGCAGAGCTTACCGAGCGTTCTAGCAGGCAAAGATGTTATTGCTCAGGGTAAAACGGGCTCTGGTAAAACAGCGGCATTCTCGTTAGGTTTATTAAGTAACCTTAACGTTAAGCGTTTTCGTGTTCAGTCATTAGTACTGTGTCCAACACGAGAACTTGCCGATCAAGTAGCAAAAGAGATTCGTACTCTCGCTCGTGGTATTCATAATATCAAAGTACTAACCCTATGTGGTGGTATGCCAATGGGGCCTCAAATAGGTTCTCTAGAGCATGGTGCTCATATCTTGGTGGGCACTCCAGGACGAATCCTCGATCACATGTTACGTGACCGTATTTGCCTTGATGAACTAAACACGTTAGTGCTTGATGAAGCAGACCGCATGCTCGACATGGGCTTTGAAGATGCGCTTGATGCCATCATCGACCAAGCACCGAAGCAGCGTCAAACCTTGTTGTTCAGTGCGACTTTCCCGAAAGAGATTAAAACCGTTGCTGCTCGAATCATGGACAAGCCTGAGATGGTAAAAGTTGAGTCGACGCATCAAACATCAACGATCAAGCAACATTTCTATAAAGTTTCTTGCCAAGAAGATCGTGATGATACGCTTGAAACATTACTTCTCAATTACCAACCCGAATCTTCAGTTGTGTTCTGTAACACTAAGAAAGAAGTTCAAAACGTAACTGACGAGCTACAACATCGCGGATTTAGTGTGACAGAGTTGCACGGGGATATGGAGCAGCGCGAACGCGATCAGGCTCTAACCATGTTTGCTAACAAGAGTATATCTATTTTAGTTGCTACGGATGTCGCGGCTCGCGGACTTGATGTTGATAACCTAGATGCGGTATTTAACTTTGAGCTATCACGTGACCCAGAAGTACATGTTCACCGTATTGGTCGTACCGGACGAGCGGGTGAGAAAGGCAATGCCTTTAGCTTCTTTAGTGATAGAGAAATGCAACGTGTCGCTCTTATTGATGAGTACATGGATATCGAAATCAAGCCATCTGCAGTACCTGAAAGATGCAAGCAGGAGCCGATGGAAGCACCAATGACGACCATCCAAATCCTAGGTGGTAAGAAAATGAAACTTCGTCCTGGTGATATTCTTGGTGCCTTAACCAAGCAAGCCGGTATCGATGGTAAAAAAATCGGTAAGATTAACTCTCTAGCGATGGTGACCTATATCGCTGTCGAGAAGAGTGTTGCGAAAGTGGCTCTAAAGCAGATTCAAACAGGCAAGATTAAAGGACGTCAGTTTAAAGCACGTATCATGAAGTAAATGGTAAAATAGATAGAAAACAAGCCGACATGATCATATCAAGTCGGCTTTTATATTAATAAAGAATGGTGGTGTTCACAAACTAGCCATTAAATAAATACAAGTACTCTTCATAGCCTTCGGTGCTCATTTGTTCTACTGGAACAAATCGAAGTGCTGCAGAATTAATACAGTAGCGTAATCCTGTTGGTGCAGGTCCATCTTCAAACAAATGGCCTAAATGTGAGTCGGCAAATCGACTGCGAACCTCTGTACGTGAATAAATGAGCTTATTATCCGTGTGCTCAGAGATGTAGCCCTTATTGATAGGTTGGGTAAAGCTCGGCCAACCCGTTCCTGACTTATATTTATCAGTCGAAGAGAATAGGGGTTCACCGGTAACGATATCCACATAGATCCCCGCTTTTTTGTTATCCCAATACTTATTCTTAAACGGCCTTTCGGTGCCTTCCTCTTGAGTGACGTAATATTGAAGCTCTGTTAATTTCGCCTTAATCTGCTTATCACTTGGCTTGTCATAGGCCTTGATTGTTGCTAAACGTTCTTTATCGTCAATCATTGCTCTAAGCGTGACAGGCATATCGATGCGCTCTTCGTCGAAGATACGGTCTAGGTATTGATCTCTACCTGAATTATATCGGTAGTATTTGTAGCGAATTTTGTTCCGCTTGTAATAGTCCTGATGATAGTCTTCAGCAAGCCAGAAAGTATCGAAAGTGATGAGTTCAACTTTCAAAGGTGCTTTGAATACACCAAGATCATCAACCTGTTGTAAAAATGCCTCTGCAATCATTTTCTGTTCGTCATTATGATAAAAAATGGCAGGACGATAATGGGGGCCTCTATCAACAAATGATCCTTTGTCGTCAGTTGGGTCTATATGGCGTAACAGTTGATCGAGAACCTCTTCATAGCTAACCCGTGACGCATCATAAGTAACTGAAATAGCCTCTATGTGATTTGTCTTTCCTGATGAAACATCTTTGTAGGTAGGGTTTTCTAAACTTCCTCCAGAGTAACCCGACACGACATCAATGACGCCGTCTAATGCTTCTAAATCGGATTCTGTGCACCAAAAACAACCGCCAGCCAGTGTCGCAATTTCAATGTTTCCAGATTGATTGTTCTGTTCACCAGTCGCTTTAGTTGAAGATTCAACCGGTATCAGCGAAGAAACCACAAGTACACTCATTGCAGCGATAAAAATTGAAAAGAGAGAGCGTTTGCGCATATTGATTCCCCAAATTGTTTGTCTTTAAATTAGAACCGAAACGAATGGGAAAAATTTCAAAGTTTATGATTGGTGGTATAAATACAGAGTAAAAAAAAGCGAGGCAATTTGCCTCGCTTTTCTATTGTGAGCATATAAGGTTAGCTTAACCCTATGATATTTCCTTCGTCATCAAGATCAAGATTCATAAACGCTGGTTTATCTGGTAAACCTGGCATGGTCATAACATTGCCACATAGCGCATAGACAAAACCTGCACCCGCGCAAAGTTTAAGTTCACGAATAGGAACATCGAATCCGCTTGGAGCGCCTTTAATCGAACCGTCAGTTGAGATCGATAGGGGGGATTTAGCTAAACAAACCGCTAAATTGTCATAGCCGTCTTTCTTGAATTGGGCGAGCTGTTGAGTTGCTTTGTAGCTCATCGTTACGCCTTTCGCGCCATAGCCACACTCTGCGACTGCCATTAGTTTTTCTTCTAGAGCTTGCTCCATTTTGTACAATGGTTGAAACTCAACTTCGTTAGAACATTGTTTGATGACTTTTTGTGCGAGTGCAATAGTGCCTGCACCACCTTGTGAAAAGCCTTCACTTATCTCTACTTCAACATTGCTTGGAAGCGCTTCTACCATTTCTTTTAATTGTTGAAGCTCGTCATCCGAGTCTTGAGGGAAACGGTTGATCGCGACAACTGCTGGTACACCGTATTTATTAACGTTGTTAATGTGCCACTTTAAGTTTTTGAAACCTGCGGTCAATGCTTCTGAATCTGCGTCAAAAATAGTATCAGGGATAGCTTGACCTGGTTTTAGATCGTAGAGCCCAGAGTTCGCTTTTAATCCACGAAGCGTCGCGACGATAACCGCACAATCCGGCGCTTTTCCTGACGCTTGAGCTTTAATGTTACAGGCTTTTTCAAAGCCCATATCAGAACCAAAACCACCTTCAGTAACGGTAAAATCAGCGAGTTTATTTGCGATGTTATCGGCAATAATCGAAGAGTTACCATGGGCGATATTGGCAAAAGGGCCGGCGTGAATGAGAGTAGGGACGCCTTCCAGAGTCTGCATTAAGGTTGGTTCAATCGCGTCTTTCATGCTTACAGCCATTGCGCCAGCGACTTGCAGCTCTTCAGATGTGACAGGGTCACCATGAATGTTGTAAGCGACAACAATGCGACCAATTCTAGCGCGTAAATCTTTTAGATCAGTCGCCAAAGCTAAAATAGCCATGAGTTCAGAAGCTGCTGAGATGTCGAAACCGTCTTCGCGTTCAAAACCATTGATGGTTTTATTGGTTTCGTTTCTTCCTACCGTTACCATTCGTAAAGCGCGATCGTTATGATCAAGAACGCGTTTCCAAACTACATTCTTAGAATCAATTTTTAATGCAGTAAGCCCCGTACGCGCTTCGAAATTGGCATAGCCTTTACGCTGCTCATGATAAATACGAGCGTCAATAGCAGCGGAAGCGAGGTTATGGGCTGCAGTGACCGCATGGATATCTCCGGTCAAGTGAAGGTTTAACTCGTCCATCGGCGCAACTTGAGAATAGCCACCGCCAGCCGCTCCTCCTTTAACGCCGAAGACGGGGCCCATAGAAGGTTGACGAATACAGGCGACAACAGATTGGCCTATCTTCTTGAGGCCTTGAGACAGCCCGATTGTCGTTACGGTTTTGCCTTCACCTAGTGGGGTTGGTGTAATTGCCGTAACTAAAACGAGTTTCCCTGAACTGCTATCTGCCAAGCGTTTGACGCTAGATAGAGAAATCTTAGCTTTGAATTTACCTTGCGATTGGAATTCATCTTCAAGTAAGCCCATTGAAGTCGCAATGGAGGTAATTGATTGTAGTTTTGTCTCTCGACAAATTTCGATATCTGACAGCATAAAACCCTCGGAACAGGATGCAATAAAGTTAGGTAAACGTTTGCGTCAGGATGATAGCGTTAATAAATGCTTTGTAAAGGGCTAATTGACGCATTATTTGTAGGGTATTGTATCAGGAGCTGTCACAACATAAAAACAACGTGATCAATGAACGATAGAGTAATGATAAAAGGAGTGTCGCTATAAATTATAGTGGAAGGAATGTTGTATTTAGAAACGCGTTATATAAATGTGTACGCCGATAAGGCAATAAAAATTTGAGCGGTATAGTAGCTGATCATGACCACTTGACGCGTTAGGAATGATGGAGCTCTAAATCGGTCAACCGCAAGAACAAAATCGGAGAGTAAGAATAAAATGGAACCTGTGAAAGCGAATGCCGCCGATTGACTATAACCAGTACTTCTGTATTCAATCGCGCCCCAAGCCATCATTAGTATAGTGACAATATAGATAATGACCGGGAATTTTAGTTTTCCAAGGTGAGAACGAATGAAGCCGTAAACTAAAAGCCCAATAAAGCTAAGGACTATGATAGGCCAAATTGATCCAATAGAAACGACTTGGCTGAAAAAAGCGACAAAATAGAATAAATGAGCGATCAGAAAAAATTGCAACCCTGGCAGGAATTTATCACCTGGGTGCATCAGAAATATATCGCCGATGAGTGACATAGCTAAGCCAATTACGATCAACTGAGCATAGGGTAGAGTTGTCACTCCAGAAATTGCGAGTAGAGTGATCAACAATATAATTGGCATGGGTTTGGATATATAGAAAACCCAACGAAATCGAGTGTTGATCGACGAAACGTGCACTATTGCAAAGAGAACAATGAGAAACCACATAGCGACCAGCCCGATAAACACACACAAAAGAGAGCGATGCATGTTACCAGTTTTCTGACGGAAAATGTTTAAAAATTGACATAAAAAACACAGTAACTTGTTGAATGTACGTTTATTTGCCTATTTTTAAAAATAGGTGTTATTAGTTTGTGTTCTAGACGAAAATTTCGTAGTTGAAGATGATTGCGGTGAGTCCGATTATTATGGTCTCAAAAATTAGTTATTGGTGCAAAATTAGTGTCCATTAATTGCAGTGATGTACAGGTTTATTGCGAGTGATTGTACATGTTGACGATAAACCAAGCGCCATTTATTCAATTTATCCTAATGTTGTTTTGCGTATAAAAATTAGACAGCGAGCTGTGGTTTAAGCTGGTTTAGCGCATTTAAACAATTACTTAAGGATAGAGAGTTATGCGTAAAGCAAATATTGGGGTGCCAAAACGTGTCTTAACATTGAGCACTCTGGCGGCATCATGCTTGATGGCGACAAATAGTTATGCAGCAGTGGATTGTAGCCCATTGGCGGTTTGGGACTCTTCAACGGTTTATACCGGTGGAGATGAGGTTCAGCATGAAGGTAATGCCTATAAAGCAAACTATTGGACCCAAAATAACAACCCAGCAAACTTCGAAGGTGACTGGACTCAATGGAAATTGACCGACACTTGTACCACTGGAGGCGGTGGCACTAATGAAGCACCAACGGCGACTTTAACGTCACCAAAGGTAGGTGATGTCATTACTGAAGGTGATGTTGTTGTGTTATCAGCAAGCGCTGCCGATAGCGATGGCACTGTATCAAGAGTTGATTTCTTAGTAGGCGGTGTTGTTGTCGCGCAAACGACAAACTTGCCTTATAACGGTACTTGGACAGCAACGGTAGGAACACATCAATTCAGTGCAATTTCATATGATGACCAGGGTGTAGCAAGCGTAGAAAGCTCCGTTACTTTGGTTGTTGATTCAGGTGTACCTGGCAACACGCCACCAACTGCGTCATTATCATTATCTGCGTCCACCGTGGGTGTTGGCTCGGTAGTTACGCTAACTGCCCAAGCGGATGATACGGACGGTACGGTTGATAAAGTTGATTTCTATGTAGCAGGGACGTTAATCGGAACCGTGGCAAGTGCGCCATACACGCTTGAATACACTACGACCCAAGCGGGTACTTATTCGGTTTATGCAAAAGCCACTGATAACCAAGGTACAACGACGGATTCTGCTTCAACCGCGCTAAAAGTGAATGGTGTCGCAACCGTCAGTAACTGTCGTCCAGATGGTTTATACCAAACTGAAGGTGTGAATGTGCCTTACTGTTCGGTATACGATGAAGAAGGTCGCGAATTAATGGGTGCGGACCACCCACGTCGTGTGATCGGCTACTTCACAAGTTGGCGTGCAGGCGACGATCCGCAAGCGACTTACCTTGTAAAAGATATTCCATGGGAGCAATTAACTCATATTAACTACGCCTTTGTCAGTATTGGTGCAGATGGTAAAGCGAACATTGGCGATGTAAACGATCCTGAAAATGCGGCAGTGGGTAAGGAGTGGTCAGGGGTTGAAATTGATCCTGCGCTTGGCTTCAAAGGTCACTTTGGCGCATTAGCTACCGCTAAAGAGAAACATGGCGTTAAAACGCTGATATCAATCGGTGGTTGGGCTGAAACTGGTGGGCACTTTAGTGCAGATGGTAACCGAGTAGCTGATGGTGGATTCTACACCATGACAACCAATAGCGATGGGTCTATTAACCACCAAGGAATAGAAATATTTGCTACGTCTGCCGTCGAAATGATGAAAAAGTATAAGTTTGATGGCCTAGATATAGACTATGAGTATCCAACATCAATGGCGGGTGCGGGTAACCCGTATGATAAAGATTTTATGGAGCCACGACGTCAATACCTATGGGCTTCTTACCAAGTATTAATGAAGGTACTTCGTGAAAAAATAGACCAAGCGTCAGCATTCGATGGAAAGCACTACATGTTAACCATCGCAGCGCCATCGTCGGGTTACCTGCTACGAGGAATGGAAACGTTTGATGTTACTCAGTATCTAGATTACGTCAACATAATGTCTTACGACCTACACGGGGCTTGGAATGATCATGTTGGTCACAATGCTGCGTTATTTGATACTGGAAAAGACTCAGAGTTAGCGGCTTGGAATGTGTATGGCACCACAGCTTATGGAGGAATAGGTTACCTTAACACCGACTGGGCTTATCACTACTTCCGCGGATCTATGCCAGCAGGTCGTATCAATATTGGTGTACCTTATTATACGCGTGGTTGGCAAGGCGTCACAGGTGGCGAGAATGGTCTTTGGGGCCGTGCCGCACTTCCAAACCAATCTGAATGTCAGCCAGGTACAGGTGAGGGTGAGAAAAACAATTGTGGATACGGTGCTACCGGTATTGACAATATGTGGCACGACAAGGACCCACAAGGTAACGAAATGGGAGCTGGCTCTAACCCTATGTGGCACGCCAAGAACCTAGAGAAAGGTATTTGGGGGTCTTACTTGGCAGCGTATAGTCTTGATCCTGTGACTAACCCAATTGTAGGTAGTTATACGAGAAACTATGACAGCGTTGCTGTTGCACCTTGGTTATGGAACGCAGAGAAGAGCGTATTCTTATCGACTGAGGATAAAACTTCTATCAACGTTAAAGCGGATTACGTCATCGATAAAGAGATTGGTGGGATCATGTTCTGGGAGCTGGCGGGAGACTATAATTGCTATACGTTGGATGCTAATGGTAACCGTGTTGGTGTCGATGAGACAGAACAAGCTTGTGCTTCGGGCAACGGTGAATACCACATGGGTAATACCATGACCAAAACCATGTATGAGAAATTTAAGACAGCTACGCCTTATGGGAATAAGGTGGCGACGACTCCTCTTGCAACAGAAGTACTGGACATCGCAGTTTCTGTTGGTGGATTTAAAGTGGGTGATCAAAACTACCCGATTAATCCTAAAGTGACATTTACTAACAACACTGGCCAGACATTACCCGGTGGAACTGAATTTCAGTTTGATATTCCGGTGTCTGCTCCTGACAACGCAAAGGACCAATCGGGTGGCGGTTTGACGGTCATCTCTTCAGGTCATACACGCGCTAATAACATTGGTGGCTTAGATGGCCCAATGCATAGAGCATCGTTCTCGCTACCATCTTGGAAAGATCTACCAGACGGTGGTACGTACGAACTAGATATGGTGTATTACTTACCTATCTCGGGACCTTCCAACTACACTGTAACGGTGAACAACGTAGACTATGCGTTTAAATTCGAACAACCTGATCTACCGCTAGGCGATATTAGTAGCGGAGGTAATGGCGGCGGCACGGGTGGAGGAGACAACGGTGGTGGTTCGACTACGCCAGGAGCGGTTACACCTTGGGAGGCCGGCGTAACACGCGCAACTAATGGCGAAACCTACTCTCATGAGGGCAAGTGTTTTACCGCAAAAAACAACCCTGGAAGCTGGGAAACGCCGACACAATCCAATTGGTTCTGGGATGAGGTTGCTTGTCCTTAGCTAAGAAACCCACTTACGGTAAATTAGATCGTAGTGTGTAAACAAAAGAGCCTTAATCAAACAATTGAGGCTCTTTTTTATTTATCTCGAATATGAAATAGTAAATCTAATGTTTAGTCGAAACGATAACTTTCAGGAACGACCACAACGCCGCCATTTGAGATGTGGAACCTTTGTGCATCTTCGGCTTTATTAATACCTATCTGAGTATTCTCAGGGACAATAACGTGTTTATCGATAATACAATTGGTTAATTGGCAGCCACTCCCCACAATAACATAATCAAACAATATACTGTTTACAATGGTTGCGCTGTCATTAATTCGAACATTAGAAGATACGATCGAATGCTGTACAGAGCCTCCTGAGTTGATGACTCCGTTGGCTATGAGCGAATTAATAAAGATACCTTCATTTCCTGAAGCGGAAGAAACGGTTCTTGCCGGAGGATACTGAGCTTCATAGGTGCGAATCGGCCAATTGGGTTGATAAAGGTTCATTGGTGGTACAGGTTGAAGTAGATCCATGTTTGCTTGATAGAAAGAATCAATGGTTCCTACGTCTCTCCAGTAGCAGTCTTTTTCAACGCGTCCCTTATCACTACAAAACTGATACGCGAAAACTCGTTCTCGGTCGATAAGTTTTGGGATGATATCGTGTCCGAAATCATGACTAGAAGATTCGATGAAGGCGTCTTCTTCCAACACTTTTTGAAGGGTTTCTATTTCGAAGATGTATATTCCCATTGAGGCTAAACTTCGAGAAGGGTTGTTAGGCATAGAAGGGGGATCAGCGGGTTTTTCGATAAACGAGATTACTTGACCATGATTGTCGGTTTCCATGACTCCAAACTCATGAGCATCCTCTCTTGCCACATCCATGCAGGCAACGGTGAGCTTCGCACCCGTTTCTTTATGTTGTTTAAGCATAGCGGCGTAGTCCATACGATATACATGGTCACCAGAAAGTACGACGACGTAATCTGCATTGCTTCGAGATAAGAGCCATAAGTTGTGATAAATAGCGTCTGCAGTGCCTTCATACCACTTTCCACCTTTCCTCATTTGTGGCGGAACGACAGTGATATATTCACCTAATTCAGGGTTGAATATTGACCACCCATCTCTTAAATGCTTTTGTAACGAGTGGGATTTATATTGTGTTAGAACGAGGATTTGCCTAAGCCCTGAGTGAAGGCAATTGGTGAGTGTGAAGTCGATGATTCTATATTTTCCCCCAAATGGTACCGCGGGTTTTGCTCTATCATCTGTTAAGGGGCTAAGCCGAGACCCCATTCCTCCTGCCAAAATGACGGTTAACGCGTTTTGCATCTATATTCTCCAATGGATGTGCAATTGATTGTCCATCATATAGCGTAGTACATATTTTTAGTTGGGATAATATAGAAGGAAAATAGACAGTTAACGACTTATTACGCCGTAACTAAACAGCAAGGGAGGTATGTATCAATAGTCTAGGTAATCGATAATGTTTCAATAGTTTAAGTTAGCTATTCAGATATGAACGTTGCCAATAGGGTTAGAATGACTACGCAATTGCTTCATTTTCTTGACTTGTCACTATAGATATACAGTTTTTTCCTGAGCTTTTGGATTCATAGAGAGCAAGATCGGATCGTTTATATGAGCTTTGTACGCTGTCGTCTATATCGCTAATGCCACCACTAACAGTGACCGAATTATTATGATCAAGGCTAATAGCGATTCTCAAACGATTGAGTACCATTTCAGCTTCGTTTAGATCGGTATGAGGCATGATTAATCCGAACTCTTCACCACCGATACGAGCAAGAAAATCAGTCTCTCGAATTTGTTCTAATATTATATTCGAAACAGACTTTATTACGCGATCACCTTCGTCATGCCCAAGTTGATCGTTAATACGTTTAAAATTATCGATATCGATGATAGCGAGACAAGATTTATATTTGGTAGGGTATCGACGTGATCGTCGCGTTTCTCTGCGCATCTGTTTATCGAACTTTCTTCGATTCCAAAGTCCACTTAGGGCATCTTTCTCACTGAGTACTCTGAGTCTATTCTCAAGTTCCTTACGTTGAGTGATATCGACAAAAGAACCAACGTAATAAACGACTTTTCCTTTGTGATCGGTAACGGTTTGGATTCGTAAAATTTCGGTTAACAGTGAACCATCTTTGCGTCGATTAACGACTTCACCCTCCCAGAAACCTTGTTCTAACAGGAGTCGCCACATTTTGATGTAAAACTGTTGTTGATGCTTTCCAGATGAAAAAATCGCGGGGCTTTTACCTTTTACCTCTTCAAGAGCGTAACCGCTTAGCCTAGTAAACTCTTTGTTGACTGAAACAATGCGATTATTATGGTCAGATATAAGGACTGCAGACATTCCATCCATTGCAATTCGAGCTATTTGGCTCTCAATCGAGTGCTTTTTATGTCGCCGGTTCCAATTACAAAAAATTAAACTAAGTAGAGCTGTAATGATATAGACGGTTGTTCCTAACAGTAATAGATCAGAGTATTTATGATCGACATATTGACTGATTTTCTGGTCAGGGATATTCAACACAAGAATCAAGTCCCTGCCTAATAGTCGGCTAGAAAGCGTTACCTTAGAGTAGGACCACCAAGATTCAGCATCAAAAATGAATCCTGATGGGGCTATTTTTGCTTGCTCCCATAATTTAGGAAGTAAAATACTTAGATTGTAAGTCTCGTTTTCAGGAACGATATCCCCAAGTAATTGACTGAATGTTTGGCTTTGTAGTAGGAAACCATTCGTTTTAAAAATGTCAGGTTTAGGGTGATCATCAGAGCGGTTATCTAGCGCACCATAGATGACGTCAAAGTTTAGATTCGCAATGAAGTAACCGTGGCGTTTATTGTTTATATCAATGGGTGTAATTAATCTTAATGCGGGAGTAATTGGGCTGAGTATTTTACCATGTTCATACTCGACATCTATCCCAAAGCTTCCTGACTCATTTTGTTTTAGCGACTGAGCGTATTGAAAGTAATCACGATGTGATTTGTTCTGTAAATACTCATCCGTTACGACTTCGACAAAGTTATCGACACTATTTATTCGTATAACTTCCTGACCGGTAGTATCAATAAACCTTAAGTGAGAAAAGTATTTCTTAGACCTTGAAATCAAAATCCAAAGGTCTTGAACGGCCTCGAGATCGAGAGAGTCTTTTTCAGATATAGCAGAATGCAGTAACCGGTTACTTGAAAGTATCTCAACAGTGGCATCGATATCGAGCAGAATAGCTTGCAGTGATAACTGATTTAATTCTAGTTGCGATCGAGTCTCTTGTTCTACTAATGAGAACGCTCTCTCTTCAATACGCTTTAACTCAGTTGAGAAAAACAGCGTAGGGACGATACTCAGTATGATAAATACGAGAATAAATTGAAGAAGTAGAGAACTAGGTTTGGCCGTCATTGCACTGTGGTCAGGGAAATAATGGCTCTATCATACCTGACTTGGTAGTTATATTCGTGATACGAGTGGCATATTGAAGTTACTGCTACATATAAGCACTGTTATTGAATGATTTAGCACTTAAGTGTTAGGGAGCGCGTTGTTAAGGAATTTTATTTGTGGGTATGAAGGAGCTTGAGGGAACAAAAGCCGAAATGCCATAAAAGAAGACTGCCGATGATAATACCGACAGTAAATGGTCTTCTTTTTGTGTGCTAGGGTACGATAGTTAGTAGTTAAAACGTGCTGCTATTGAAAACTGTGGGCCATAAACTCCATCATTACGAGCTCCAGCAAATAAAGACAGTGCTTCAGTGGAATGAAAGTTTAGTCCGGCATGAAAGACAGAGCGTTCTTTATGCAAGCCGATACGACCCGTTAATTCAATTTGATTAGTCATCCAGACTCGGCCACCTATGTTAAATTCAGGTTGAAATGCCGAGTCTGAACTTGAAGAATCTACGAAGTTAACATGGTGAATAAGAATTTGGCCATAAATATCAGCAAAAGAACCTATCGGTCCGTTAAAACCAACACCGGCAGCTGCATCCCAATCGTTCTCAAACGATGTATCAACTCGGCCTACGAAGTGAGCATTCTCCATTAATAGCATGCTAAATTCTCCGCCGATGGTTTGCGGCCCAAATCCACCTCGAACTTCAAAATAGTTGTAGCTAAAATTATTAGCCTGCGCAAAAGGGGATAATAAAAGGGTAAGCGCGATAAGGCTAAATTTGCTGGATACTTTTAACATAACTGCTCCGTAGTCATTCAGTATAGTGATGTATATTTGACGTTACGGAATAGCCTGCAATAAGCAGGCCATAATAGTGCTTTTTAAGAACTAAGTTTTTCTATATAAAGGATAATTCTAATTTGGGTGTAAAAGTATCTTTTATAAGACAACTAAGTGTTCGACTTCAACTTCAGGTGTTGATCCTGTTTCATATTCACCAAAAATTCGAACGGTCGTTTCGTGGGAAAGTGGTTGAGCCAATATAATGTCGTCGAGTTCTACTTGAATCTCACCAGTAGCGTCGGCAAATATAAATCGGTCTTTAGATATTTGTTTTACTAAGTGCCCCTCAAGTACGACATCGCTATCGGAATACAGAGACGCGTCTTCGGCAATTTGATTTACAGTAGTTACTTCAATCGGCCCTGTATATTGAATGTTAGGCTCTCCTTTATGTTTGTCTTTGGCAAACGCTGGTGCTGTAGCTAGGGTAAGGGTTGATACGGCAGCAAGAGTAATGAGTTTCATGTTCATAATAATTCCTTATAAAGTTTGGTTGTGTTTTAGTTTTCGAAAAGCAGCATTTAGTAATAGCTTCCCGACAATGCCCATTAAAAAGCTTTTGAATTGAATATCTGCTGAGAAAACCATTCATAATCAATTCACGATATTGAGTAACGGCTCATACCCACGTTACTATTAGGTAAACCGTTAGTACGACGAAAAAGGCTAGGTATAAATAGAATATGAAAACGACGTTAGAGTCTTTGATGGTCCAAGGTACTACATCTGATGCCGGAAAAAGTGTGTTGGTGGCAGGCTTATGCCGTGTTTTAAAACGAAAAGGGATCTCTGTTGCCCCTTTTAAGCCACAGAATATGGCATTAAACAGCGCTGTTACTGAAGATGGTGGGGAAATTGGCCGAGCACAAGCGGTACAGGCCCAAGCGTGTGGTCTTAAGCCAACAATACACATGAACCCCGTGTTGTTGAAACCATGTTCCGATACGGGTGCACAAGTTATTCTTCAAGGAAAGGCAATCACCAATATGGAGGCCGTGGGATACCACGACTATAAGTTGGTGGCGATGAATTCTGTCATGGACTCATATCAACGACTGTCTGACAGTTATGACAGCGTTGTCATTGAAGGGGCAGGGAGTCCTGCCGAAATAAACCTTAGAGAAAATGACATCGCGAATATGGGCTTTGCTGAAAAAGCGGATATACCCGTAATCATTGTCGCAGACATAGACAGAGGGGGTGTTTTTGCCCACTTAGTAGGGACCTTAGCTCTTCTTTCTGAAAGCGAGCAAAACAGAGTTAAAGGCTTCGTCATTAATCGCTTTCGAGGTGATATTGCTTTACTTCAATCGGGGTTAGATTGGCTTGAAGAGAGAACAAAAAAGCCAGTACTAGGTGTATTACCTTATTTGCACGGTTTTGACCTTGAAGCGGAAGATGCTATCAATGATCGTCAGGTGGAAAATAGTGATACGAAGTTGAATGTCGTCGTTCCTGTACTTACACGAATTAGTAATCATACGGATTTTGATGCACTTCGACTCAATCCCGATATCAACTTTAGATACGTTGGCAAAGGTGAAAGGCTAACGGGTGCTGACCTCATCATTATTCCTGGTACTAAATCAGTTCGTAGTGATCTTGAATATTTACGCACCCAAGGCTGGGACGACGATATTAATCGTCATATTAGGCTTGGTGGCAAAGTCATTGGTATCTGTGGCGGTTATCAAATCCTCGGAGAAACGATAAACGATTCGTTCGGTGTTGAAGGCGCGCCAGGAACAAGTGAAGGGTTAGGGTTGCTACCAATAACGACAGACCTAACTCAGCAAAAAACACTCTCAAATGTCGGTGGTACGTTAAAGCTATTTGGTGAGGAGATATCGATAAGCGGCTATGAAATTCATGTTGGTGTATCCGAGGTTAACGCTACACAGCCGATCACGCTAGAAACTGGTTTCTTAGATGGGGCTATATCGAGTTGTAACCATGTGTTTGGAACCTATTTACATGGCCTATTTGATGCATCTGAAATAGTGCCTCTTATTGGGCGTTGGGTTGGCGTTGAAGAAATTGAAACTGTTGACCATGTTAATAACAACGAAAAAGCGATCGACCGAATTGCAGATGCGATAGAGGATCACATGGATTTGAAGAAATTGTGGCCAAGCTTATTTTAAGAAGGCTGTCTTCAAAGTTTATGATTAAAAGATAACAAAAGCCGCCATACACGGCGGCTTTCTATTTAATTGCAAAGTGAGCAATATTCATTTTACTATTTTGCGAAAACTTCACGGAAGTCTTTTTTCAAAATCGCATCTCTTCGAGCTTTTTTGATCTGCTTAACCATATCTTTCACGCAATTATGTAAAACTTGATCAAGGAGTTGACTACGATAAGCTTCTTTATCCTCATCGGTCATATCTTTTGGTAAATCAAGAGTAGGGAACTCTTCCATCAAATTTACACCAGCAAATGCTTGGCTTACCGAAATAAGAGCGTGAAATTGTTCAAAATTGTCGAGAACGTTTTGTGCGCTCGCTGGCAGAGAATCCCAGGCTTCTCTCACTGCTTCTTCCGAAACCTCATGAATAGACGTCACCATAAAGTACATTGCTTCAGGAACTTGATCGAACTCAATCACTTGTTTCAATTCAGCTGAAACCGTTGATAGGTCTACTTTAGGCTGTTCTGTTTGTTTTTCGTCAGTCATGACAATATCTCTTAAAATAAAAACAACATGCTAAAAACTTACACCCAAAAGTCAACAAGTAAGAGGCAATTAACTAATGAAAAATGTAAATTGAAGTGCTATAAGTCTTAATGAGACAATTTTTTTAAGGGATATTATGACTGTAAGTGGATCCTCAATGAGAATTTTGCTTGTTGATGACGTACAAATGGATCGAATGCAGTTAGCGATTCGACTTAAACAACTTGGGCATGATGTAGAAGCCGTATCAAGTGGTAAAGACGCGTTATCAGTTTATTTAAAGTTCGATCCTGAATTAATCCTATTAGATATCACTATGCCTGACATGAATGGGTTTGAAGTGTCTCAGGAGATCAGACGATTATACCCAGATTGGATTCCGATTATTTTTCTTAGTAGTCATGAAGAACCGAGTATGATTGCTAAAGCGATTGATGCGGGTGGAGATGATTATCTTACTAAACCCGTAGACAAATTGGTTTTAAATTCAAAGCTTATCGCAATGCAGCGTATTGCCCAAATGCGTCGAGAGCTCAAGCGAGCATCAATTAAATTGCAAGAATTGAATCAAGCTCTTCAACATCAAGTCAACGAAGATGGACTAACTGGTCTGTATAACCGACGGTTTATCGACGAAAAGCTCAACGATATGATAAGTTGGCATGGTAGGCACTGTTTCCCGTTAACTCTAATCCTAATTGATGTTGATAATTTCAAAGCGTTTAACGATAACTACGGTCACATAGAAGGCGATAAGTGCCTGATTGAGATTGCAAAGTTAACGAAAGAACTTTTTTCGCGAAGTGCGGAATACGTTGGACGCTATGGAGGGGAGGAGTTCGCTATACTGCTTAGCCATACTGACAAAGAGAAAGCTGTAACGTCGGCAAAACGTATCAAACAAGCATTACATGACGCTTCTTTACCCCATGAATACAATGAAGACTTTGGTGAAGTCACTGTATCTCAAGGTATATATAGTTTGATTCCAAATGGACATGAATCGATTAATGACATTTATCTGAATGCCGATGCTGCATTGTATGAAGCAAAACATCAAGGTCGAAATGCCTATGTATTAGCGGAAGGCAATAGATGAGTTCTTAAACTGATTAAGCAGGATTTAGCTTTCATCTATTAAACTGTTGATTTTGTGCTTAGTAATAGGTCATGATTATGCATTATGTTTGATTAGTGAAATGAGTCTTTATGATTTATATGTCATATGTTAGAGGGTTTCTTTTATGTAACTTTCTAATTACCCTTCTTATCTCATCAACAGTAGACGCCTCACCGAGCAAAAACTTTCAAACGCAGTTAGAGCAGACCTTTGCTGCGGCACTCATACTCATGGATAGTGATGTATTAGCCTTTGGAATTCACGATTTCGACCCAAATGATTGGTTTCATTTAGAAAATGAAGACATAGGAACCGATGATTCCATTGCACTAAGAAATAGAATTCAGGTAACGACCCTCCCTTACACGCTAGATTTAAGTAATGAGGAAGCGAAAAATAGACACTTTCTGATGTTTCGAGTTTCTGGGTTAGTATCTGAAAAAAACATTCAACTCAATGGACAAACACTGGAGGACCGAAGTAAGGATAGAGTGTTAGCTGGTAGTGTTGCTTATAAATACCAATACAATATAAACGATAAATGGGCGATTGAGCCTGCATTTTCAACACACTTGATGCAGTACAATAACAAATTTGATTATCGAAGTGACGAACTGACACAAGTCAAAGATCAACTTGATGGTATCTACGTAAATACAACGGCGTGGTCGATGATTTACGAACCGTCTCTAGCTTTCAAATATACACGTGAAAAGCCTTGGGGGAGTTGGGGGCTAACTTCTACATGGCACTACTTTTATGGGCATGGATGGGGAGACGCCAACCAGGGAAAAATAGGCAATACAGAAGGGTGGTACGTCTCTAACGGAATTCGATCGATTTACAATTTCGATCAGTGGGGTAAAGCGGTGCAGTCTATGTATTCGAGCTTTCGCCGTATAGATTTAGGTGCTGATATTGAGAAGCCTCTCGGAACTGGGCACTACTATGAAGCATCAATTGGCTGGTTAATGACCCCTCCGTTTGATACCGAGTGGATAGAGAATGTCGGCCTTGGGCTCAATTTTAATTATGGCAGCGCATTAAAAGGAGGCAGTATCGTACTGTTCTTCAACCAGTCTTGATATTACGCTCCCCTAATGAATAAACTAATGAGACACCTTATTTCTACCTGTTTGTTTCGCTTTATAGAGCGCCTTATCCGCAAGTTTTATCACATTATGAGGTTTTTTATCGGTTGTAGAGTCTGCTACGCCGATACTAATCGTGACATTAACCGTCTCTTTACTTGGAGTTTTACCGCGCTTTGATGCACCTTTCTTTTTATCTTTAGGCCTAGTTGCAGCATTTCGAAGTGCCATCTCATATTGCGCAATATCTTCTCTTAGAATCTCAAGGTGCTCTAAAGTATCAGATAGGTATTTACCTTTAAAAACCGCTGTAAACTCTTCACCACCATAACGGTAGACCTTTGCTTTACCGCCAATTAGCGTTAAACGAGAAGCGACTAACTTCAGCACATCATCGCCTGTATCGTGGCCATAAGTATCGTTAAAAGACTTGAAGTGATCGATGTCTATCATTGCTACAGAGTATTTTCGACCTAATTGCTTAATGTCCATTTCTAACGCATGTCGGCCAGGAATGCCCGTTAAACCGTCATTGAACGCAAGTTCATGACTTGCTGAAATTAAATGAAGAAGAAGAAGTACACCCGCTAGGGTAAACATCGTACTAGAAATAAAGGGAACTTCGAAAAAAACAAAAGTAATACTTGCAGTAATGATTGCGGAGTATGCGACAACATCCGCAATACGGTTATTTCTTAAAACCAAAATTGCGGTAATGCCTGAAAGCGCAAATAAATATAAAACAAGTACAAACGGAAGCTTTGATACCTGAGGTACGACGAACAGAAGTCCTTCTCTAAAGTGAGATAAACTATCTTCGCCAAAATGCGTAACGGTTAAGTATGACCAAGCGACTAACATGAAGTTGATCAATACGAATAATAAAAAACCTTTGCTTGTTAAACGAGAGTCTTTAAATGCATAAGTGAGCAAAGCAGCAACGGGTAATAGAAATGCAAGTAGAGAGAGCTCTAAGAGCGTTGTACCGGTACCAAGAGAAGATTGAAGACGATGTTGGATCACCCAGTAACTGATTAGCATTATCAGAGCGATCATAGCACAACGACTCTGGCTAAACGTATGGCTCATAAGTAAAGCAATCAAAAAAAGTACGATTGGCAGGTTAACTGCAATATCCAAATTACCTTGAGTCACGGTGATAACGTTTGACATACCGAGCCATAAGGAAGCGATTAAGAGTAAAGGAAAGGAGACCCTAAACCAATTAGACGTGACAAAAGATGGAGACATTATAAAAGCAAAATACCAAATAGTGATTGAATAAAGATGTTTAGCACCCTTTTAGGATACTTCTATTTACTGATTTGCCAAGCTTTTTGCTAAACTAATGAGATAAAGATGAATAAAGTAATTTTAGTTTATCATCTTCAATTAACAATACTTGTTGTTAATTGTTGGGTGCGCTAAATTAAACTTAAGATAGAGCCGACGTTTAGTCGTTATGTGTTTGATTAAGGAGTAAATTATGCAGATTAGTGTGGATGTTCACAATTACATGGAAACGCTAGTTGGACATGTACTCGCCGATGACCCTTATGCTAGTAACTATAGTAATGAACAACTTGCCGATATCGCGTGTTTAGCATTGAGTCAACTGCGCCCAATCTATATTCGCCACGACATCGATTTTTTGTCAGCGCTTCCTGAATCAAGACTCATAATTCTAAAGAACTATACGAAAACGGCGATTGAAAATGCGGAGTCAATGATTCAAAAAGATCGTCGGGCCCGTAGAGGTGACGATGTACCAGTTATGTTTAGTCATCCCCGCTTCGATGACGATGTAGAGTTAGAGTGGTTTGAAAAACCGCTCATTCAAAATGAAAAGTAGAGGAAAAATAAGTGGGATTATTTTCGCGTTTGTTCGGATTTGGCAATAAAAGTTCTAAGACCGAAGTTGAAGTAGAACCTATAGAGTATAAGGGCTTCTTAATTTATCAAGAGCCTATTGCAGAAGGTGGTCAATATCGAATAGCGGGGCGGATAACAAAAGAAGTAAATACGGAGTTGAAATCTCACCGTTTTATTCGATCTGATGTGCTATCAAACAAAGACGATGCCAATGAACTGATGTTAAAAAAATCGCAAATGTTTATTGACCAAATGGGTGACAATATTTTCTCTTAGTTGAGAACTTAGCTGATACCAACTTGATAGAAATCATAAATAGATGAGTCGTGAGCAGTTATGCTTACGGCTCTTTTTTTTGTATGTTTAATTACTTGTTTCTTATCATATTTTATAGATCTGGTTTGACCTCTGCTTTCTTATGTAAACGTTGTTTTTTTTCAACATAAGCAGCAGAATCAATTTACACAACGAGTTGCAAGTAATGATTTTAAGTACTTTTACTACAAATTGCTTGCAGAATAGGCAATCGTTAGTTAGAAAAGTAATAGTCATTGTGCCAATAGTGAAGGAATAACTATGCAAATTGGTGTACCTAAAGAAATTCTCGCGGGTGAAACGCGAGTAGCTGCATCGCCGAAGTCGGTGGAGCAGTTGATAAAGCTTGGCTTTGAGGTTTCCATTGAAACCGGGGCTGGCAGTTTAGCTAGTTTTGATGATTCAGCGTACGAAGAGGCTGGCGCTACCGTCGCGTCTTCAAGTGATGTATGGCAGTCAGATCTCATCTTTAAAGTTAATGCGCCTATTGTTGATAAAGACAATGGTCTTGACGAAATTGCACTATTTAAAGATGGTGCGAGTCTTATCAGTTTCATCTGGCCTGCTCAAAACCCTGAATTAATGGAACAACTTTCATCCAAAAACATTAATGTTATGGCGATGGATGCTGTCCCTCGTATTTCAAGAGCTCAAGCTCTAGATGCATTATCCTCTATGGCGAATATTGCTGGTTACCGTGCTGTTGTAGAAGCGGCTCATGAGTTTGGGCGTTTCTTTACTGGCCAAATCACGGCGGCAGGTAAAGTACCACCTGCAAAAGTTCTGGTAGCGGGAGCTGGTGTGGCAGGTCTTGCTGCAATTGGCGCTGCAGGTAGCCTTGGTGCAATTGTTCGTGCATTCGACGTTCGCCCAGAAGTAAAAGAGCAAGTTCAGTCGATGGGTGCAGAATTCTTAGAAGTCGACTTCCAAGAAGATACAGGCGCTGGCGATGGTTACGCTAAAGAGATGTCCGATGAATTCAACAAAAAAGCTGAAGAGTTGTACGCGGATCAAGCTAAAGACGTTGATATCATCATTACCACGGCACTCATTCCTGGTCGCCCTGCACCCAAGCTAATCACCAAAGAGATGGTTGATAGCATGAAAGCCGGTTCTGTTATCGTTGACTTAGCAGCAGCGAATGGCGGTAACTGTGAATATACCGAAGCAGACAAAGTTATAACAACTGAGAATGGTGTTAAGGTTGTTGGTTATACGGATATGGTTGGCCGCTTGCCGACTCAATCATCTCAGCTGTACTCAACGAATATCGTTAATCTTATTAAGCTACTGTGTAAAGAGAAAGACGGAAACATCAATATCGATTTTGAAGATGTTGTTCTTCGTGGTGTGACTGTCATTAAAGAAGGCGAAGTCACTTGGCCTGCTCCTCCTATCCAAGTCTCAGCTCAACCACAAGTTAAACAAGAAGCACCAAAGGTTGAACCAAAAGTTGAAGAACCAACATCACCAGTGAAAAAGATCATTGGCTTTGGTGCAGGCCTAGCCGCATTTGGTTGGGTAGCATCGGTTGCGCCCGCTGCATTCTTAGCTCACTTCACGGTATTTGTACTTGCTTGTATTGTAGGTTACTACGTAGTTTGGAATGTATCACATTCCCTGCATACACCACTTATGTCAGTAACTAATGCTATTTCTGGCATCATCGTTGTCGGCGCATTGCTACAAATTGGTCAGGGAAGTGGCGTTGTAACTTTCTTATCATTCATTGCCGTGCTCATCGCAAGCATTAATATCTTTGGTGGCTTTACTGTGACCAAACGTATGCTTGAAATGTTCCGTAAAGACTAAAGGGAGTAACAAATGTCTGCAGGATTAGTACAAGCGGCTTATTTAGTTGCTGCTATCTTTTTTATCAAGAGCCTTGCTGGTCTTTCTAAGCAAGAAACTGCACGTGCTGGTAACTACTACGGTATTGCTGGTATGGGTATCGCACTTATTGCGACGATCTTTGGACCAAGTACAGAAGGTATCGCTTGGATTCTTCTTGCTATGGTTATCGGTGGTGCAATCGGTATACACTATGCGAAGAAAGTTGAAATGACTGAAATGCCAGAGCTTGTTGCAATATTGCACAGCTTTGTTGGTATGGCGGCGGTATTAGTTGGCTTTAACAGCTACATCGATCCACCTGCTGTTATTTCAACGACGCCAGCGGATATTCATGCTGAGCATGTTATTCACCTTGTTGAAGTTTTCTTAGGTGTGTTCATCGGTGCGGTAACCTTTACTGGTTCTATAGTTGCATTCGGTAAACTTCGTGGTGTTATTTCTTCATCTGCGTTGAATATTCCTCATAAGCATAAGTGGAACCTGCTTGCGATCGTTGCATCAGTTCTATTGATGATTTACTTCGTTAAAGCTGACGGCAGCATGTTTGCAATGCTTGTCATGACGTTGATTGCTTTTGCTTTTGGTTATCACTTGGTTGCTTCAATTGGTGGCGCAGATATGCCAGTGGTTGTTTCAATGCTGAACTCTTACTCAGGCTGGGCAGCGGCGGCAGCAGGTTTCATGCTAGCAAACGATCTTCTGATTGTGACTGGTGCCTTAGTAGGTTCCTCAGGTGCCATTCTTTCTTACATCATGTGTAAAGCGATGAACCGCTCGTTCATTAGCGTTATTGCAGGTGGTTTTGGTCAGGAAGTTAGCACAAGTGGTAGCGATGAAGATTACGGTGAGCACCGTGAAATCAATGCAGAAGACGTAGCAGATATGCTTAAGAATTCATCTTCTGTCATCATCACTCCTGGATACGGAATGGCAGTAGCTCAGGCGCAATACCCAGTACACGAAATTACAGAAAAGCTTCGTGCACATGGTGTTAATGTTCGTTTCGCAATTCACCCAGTTGCGGGGCGATTGCCTGGTCACATGAACGTATTACTCGCGGAAGCAAAAGTACCTTATGACATCGTTTTAGAAATGGATGAGATTAACGATGATCTAGGGTCTACAGATACCGTTCTTGTTATCGGCGCGAACGATACCGTTAATCCAGCTGCGCTTGACGATCCAAATAGCCCAATTGCTGGTATGCCGGTATTGGAAGTTTGGAACGCTGAAAACGTTATTGTGTTCAAGCGTTCGATGAACCCTGGTTATGCAGGTGTGCAAAATCCACTGTTCTTTAAAGAAAATACCCAGATGCTATTTGGGGATGCAAAAGAGAGTGTTGACGCTATCTCTAAAGCACTATAAAAACAGTCGTAAACAAAAAAGCCAGCATTTATGCTGGCTTTTTTTATGATTGATTATTGACGTTGATATCACAAACGATATGTATTCTTATGACAGAATGCTTTATAGTTCTTTCACGTAAATTATTTTGATTATTCACTTTGATTAAACGCGCATTCCAATTTTTAGTATTAAGTTTAGCTCTCGTCACTAACAGTGCCATTGCTGACTCTTTACCTGAAAGAATCGAAAATTTTATCAGCTTATTCAATTATAACGATGCCATTGTCTCTTATGACATTCGAGTTATTCAGGCTGAATACCCAACAAGACTAATTACACCTGACTCACTGTTACCTAGAACCGCAGAATATCCTTTAAGGGACATTCAAAAACTCTATAAGTTGTCCCAATCTTGTACAGGAAAACTGCCGTTAAGCCCCTTAATTACAGAGCCTTTAGTTTTTACTAGAGCGTTATGTAAAGAGACAAATCTATCAGTTCGTTGGTTTGCAAGAAGTGGATTAATACACCCAGGTGGAGGCTCATATGCCTATCGTTGGGTGAATAAATTTCCTGAAAAGAAAGAGCTCCTGGAGATGTTTATGCATATCCAAGAGAGACCGCTTTCTTTACCAAATACCTTACTAGGTAGGCTACAACGAATGGATCCAAATAGTGTTAGCGCACTGATTGGCGGATCCAAAATGTTCATTGAGCAAGATGAACTATGGTTAAAGCAGGGTAATCTCTACCACATATTTGCAGCTAACCGATGGAAACCAAATGTGAGTAAAGCGGAATTGAGCTTTACCTTGTCTAGTCAAAGCTCGACATGTTTTGTACAGCGTGGAAACATGTGTTGGGATATAGAGGATCATTCAGACGTACTAAGGATCTCAATGATCGCATTAGTCGTAGCCAATATTTTATTGGTCATCGGTTGGTCTGCATATCGTTGGAACTCAAAACGACAAGAAATGAAAAGTCGTATGTTGGTATTACAAATTCTGACGCACGAACTTAGGACGCCAATTGCGAGCCTCTCACTGACAGTAGAGGGCTTTAGACGAGAATTTGAGCAATTACCAGAAAGTGTATACGATGAATTTAGGCGTTTGTGTGAAGATTCGAGAAGATTAAGACAATTAGCGGAAGCAAGTAAGGATTATTTGCAGTCTGATAACAAACCCCTCAATACAGAATGGGTACCATCAGTATCAGATTGGCTTGAATATAAAGTATCCGATGAGTTTACTGCTGATGTTAGCTTAGTTATCAATGAAGATATTGCAGCAAAGCTCAATGTATACTGGTTGAGTAACTGTATAGACAATTTAGTACGTAACGCAATCAAATATGGTGTCGCACCGATAACCATTGACGTTACCACCTCCGCAGATCGTTTGACGATCAAAGTGATAGATCAGGGTGAATTATCACATCGAGATTGGCGGAACTTGAGAAAACCGTTTGTAAGTAAATCAGGCCTGGGATTAGGTCTGACGATTGTTGAATCAATGGTTGGTCGAATGGGTGGCAAAATGTCCCTTATTGGCCCACCAACTACATTTATTTTGGAGATCCCCTGTGAAACAGACACTGCTACTCGTTGAAGATGATAAGAATTTAGCTGATGGCCTTTTAGTAAGCCTTGAGCAAGCAGGTTACGAATGTCTACATGCGGAAACCATTTCCGCGGTAGCACAGTATTGGGAAAAAGCAGATCTCGTGATCCTAGATCGCCAATTACCCGATGGCGACTCTGTAGAGCATCTAATAGGTTGGAAACAAATAAAGGATGTACCTGTTATTTTGCTGACCGCATTGGTTACAGTAAAAGATAAGGTTGCTGGACTAGATGCTGGTGCCAATGATTATTTAACCAAACCATTTGCGGAAGCAGAACTTTTTGCTCGTATACGTGCTCAACTACGATTACCAGAGTCAGAAGATCAAGATGACTCAAAAGTGGTTACAACACATTTAGTGATTGATAAAGCGACACGCGAAGTGTTTTATCGTGACGAAGCGATTACGTTAACTAGGACTGAGTTCGACTTGTTACTTTTCTTAGCGAGTAACCTTGGTCGAGTCTTTACCCGTGACGAGTTGCTCGATCACGTATGGGGTTACAATCACTTCCCAACGACTCGTACCGTAGACACGCATGTGTTGCAATTACGTCAAAAACTGGCAGGTCTTGAAATCGAAACGCTACGTGGCGTTGGTTACAAGATGAAAGCGTAATGCGCAAAATAGTCACATTTCTATGTATTACTATTTGCTTACCTTTGGTGGCAAATAGTGCTGATTGGTTTGAGTCTAATACACCATTGACTCAAGCTCATCAGTTTCTGCTCGATGATGATTTAGATTCAATGTTCGGTTCTGTTGTCGAGGTTTATCAGCAAAACGATAGTCGCTCAATACAAGAGCATTTGAACAACTTATTGCTTCACTCACTTGAAGTAGACTGTGGAAAAGGGCTCGACAACAAAAGACTTCCTGATTGGATAGAAACCGCTTCTCTTAGAAGAACCAATATTCAAAGCCCGGGAAGGGATATGTACAATGTAACAATTTCTATTAAGTCTAAAAAAGAAATTGAAAACATAGTTTTTAAACGTTGGGTTGATAAGCCGCTTTCAACAGATAGCGAGTTCGCGATTACAGAGCCAAATAATCAAGAAAATGATAGTAAGATCTATCAGAAAAGATACAACCTAAACAGTCGAGTCCCAATGGGGCTCTACCGCTTAGATGTAACGGCTAGCGATCAGGAAACCTGGAGTTCCTGGGTGGTATTAGTTGATTCGAAAGCGAAACAAGTCGTTCGTTGGCAATCAAAAGACCAATGGTCTGTCGAAAAAAATGCGCTATTAAACGAAAATTGCCCTTTGCCTTCGTTAACCGTTGCACTCTATGATTATGTCGACGGAAACTATAACGAAGTGTGGAGTCGAAGCTACGAATCTGATTACCCGACGTCGTTTGAACCTAGGAACATAACACCAGAAAGGTACGTTTTAGCGGTCTCTATGACTAACCAAAGGTGGCAAGGTCAGATATTAATCGAACAATCTCAAATAATTAGTAAAACATATGATGTTTCTGTAGAGGATTAGCTAAAGTTAATAGACAATAAGTCGTTATAAACCTTAAGGGAATAGACGTTTATAATATTATGAAAAATTCGATTAGATTTTTGACTTTATCTATAGCTTTAGCCGGAACATCAGCCAGCGCTGCCAACTATGCCATCGAAGCACGTGGAGATGCAATGGGTGGTGTAGGCGTTGTCTCTGCTAATTTTCTCACCGCGCCTTTCTATAATCCAGCCTTAACTGCAATTTACCGCCGCAATGATGATGTCGGTATGATTATCCCAAGTATTGGTCTTTCATATAATGATGAAGACAATATGGTCGATGATCTAGATACAGCTTCATCCCTACTTGATAGTTCTAACCCTGATGATATAGCAGCTTTGCAAACGTCTTTGGATTCATTAGAAGGTGACCAAGCCAAACTAGAGCTGGGTGGTGTAGTCGCATTCGCAATCCCAAATCAATATGTTGCTGCTAACGTATTTGGCAAGGTTTATACCGAGTCATTTGCATCTCCAGACATATATACCGGAGCTAATACAGGAATCAGTCCTGATGCAGATACTCTTGTAAATGCAGCTTTGAGCACAGTAAATGCAGTAGCGATAGGCGTTACAGAAGTAGGTATATCGTTCGCTAAATACCAGACATTTCTAGGTCAACATATCGCTTTTGGCGTATCACCAAAACTTCAACGTATCTATACATATGTTTATTCAGCAAACCTTAACAACTATGATATTAAAGATGTAACTGAAAATGGTACAGGCGAAACTATGTTTAATCTCGATGCGGGATTTCTATGGTTTCATGGGCCACTAAGAATCGGTGTAGCTGCTACGAACTTGGTTTCAAGAGATATAAACACTATAGCTTACACTGATACACTAGAATACTCATACGGTGGGACGACGTATAGTCGAGACGTTGACATTGGCTATGCCTACCAAATGCGCCCGCAATACACAATCGGTGCAGGTCTTGTTGCTGACTACGCGACTATTAGTGTTGATTACGACATCAATGAAGATGAACGTTTCACTGGTTTTGATGATAATACTCAGTGGTTAAGGGTAGGGGGCGAGATAGATATTATGCGCCAATTGAAGCTACGTGCAGGGTATAAACGTAATCTCGCTTATGAAGATAGTGATGATACGATTACCGCCGGTGTCGGAGTTTCACCACTTAATCTTTTTCAACTAGATATTGGTGCGAGTTACACGAATGAGAACTCTATGGGTGTTTACTTAAATTTCTTAGGTAGTTACTAAAACGCTATCGCATCACGTAAATTCATTATATAGTCGGCTCCTCAATTTAGAGGAGCTTTTTTATGTTCGATGATTTATCCCTTTCCCATGAAGAACAGCAAGCGGCTGTTGAAAAAATCCAAGAGCTAATGAAAACGGGTATTAGTACCGGCCAAGCAATAAAACTTGTTGCTGAACAGATCCGTAAAGAGCATGAAGAAAAAGAGTAGGGCAACGTCCTACTTTACAACCTAATGCACTATAACAAATTATATTGTATTAGAATCAACGCAGACCTTGTGCCAAAATCATAATATATCAATTTTGTTATCTCTTTTTTCTAGTAAGAGTGTTCGTACGGAATTCATCATTAGTCGCTATTTATCAATAATTTAGTGTGGAGCTTTACTCTGATTGTCACGTTACTTACGTATGTTATGTAATTAAATTACAAGCTTGTTTAATTACCCATAAAGTACCAGTTTAAAGCTCTACTTTAATACAATGTCACGTAGTTCATTATAAGTACACTCGAATAAGTTACGATGTAAAATTTACTATAAATGGAGCGACAGAACCTAGCGATGCTAAACTTTAATAATGTCAGTTGTTTTGGATTTAATAATGGCTAAATGGGTGACCATTCTTTTTCTAGTGAGTTCACTTTGTAAAGCTAAAGACGTTGTTACTTTGGCTTCTGGTGAATGGTATCCCTATCAGTCTCAAAGCCTAAGACAAGGTGGGTATGTTTCTCATATTGTTAGCGAAGCTTTTAGGTTGGAAGGATATGAAGTGTCGGTTCTTTATTATCCATGGGCACGGGGATTCGACAAAGTGAAATTGGGGGATATTGACGGTTCATTTTCTTACTCAAAAACAGACGATCGCGAAAAGTACGTACTGTATTCAGATATCATCCTTTCGTTACCTATCTCAGTTTTTCACTTAAAAGGGAATGAAATAGAGTGGGAAAACATTGACGATCTGGGGAATTATGAGCTAGGTGGTGTACTTGGTTATGATTACGGCGTTTCAGATCTAGAGAAAGAACGTGTACTTACTATAAACAGAATTCAAAATCAGATGGGAAACTACCAAAAACTGCTAACAGGCCGTTTAGACGTTCTGTTCGAATATCCGCATGTTGCAGAGTTTTTCATAGAAAAACTTCAAGCGAAAGACCAAATAGTCATGCACTCTAAACAGTTCAAAGTACTTTCATACTCACTAATTATATCCAAGAAATCCAAGCGCTCGAAAGAGCTTATAAAGGCATTTAATCAAGGGCTAAGAAAGTTACGTGAAACCGGCATGTACGAAGAGATTGAATTGAATGCAACGCTAGGTTTGTATGAAAAGTAAACTATGACCACACAACTTATTGATGTAAGTTGAATTTTATTTTTTTTAAAGCACTATATACAGATGTGTAAAACGGAATGATTCCGTCTATAAAGCGTTAGGAATACAGAGGATATCGTGCATAAAATTTTTGTATTTGGCACTTTGAAAGAAGGCTTTCCAAACTATCAAACCAACAAAGGTATCAGTTTTCGAAACGAGTTTGTTACCAAGGAAAACTACTCTCTATACCTCATTGGCGACAGATACTCTCCTTGGCTAGTTTTTGAATCAAACTGCTCCTCTCCTGTTAAGGGGCAAGTTTTCGAAATCAACGATGAAGCTTTAGCTGCTATGGATACGCTAGAGCGAATCAACGAACCAGATGGTTATCGCAAATTTGATACCACCGTTATCTGTTTGGAGTCCGGTGATGAGTTTACAGTCCTAGCTTATGGCAAACCTCCAGAGATGCTAGATAAGTCGGCAATTAAACTCAAGTTATCAGGTGAATACAATATCGAACATGCAAAGCTATATCGCAGTCGGTATTCCTAACAAACTGCTCAACAGGATTAACAAACGTTCGGCAGTTTTGGTTTGTTTAGCTTTGGTGTTTACGGTGGTAAATTTTGGCTAAGTGGTTATGTTTGTTAACCTATTAGCAGAGCGTTATATCCCTGAACGAGGAGTTTTATGTCAGCCGAAACTTTACAAATAATATTATCACTAGTATCTGTTAGTGCTGCTTGTACAAGTGCATATTTTGCTTATGTTGCTATAAAAGCAAGTAAGAAAAATGCGTTTCTTAAAGAACGCCATAAGTTGGCATTGGCTGCAAAAGATTTATATATTGCTTTTAACCGTGAGTGGCAGTACTTTCGAATAGATAATCATCAAGATAAATGGAAGATTTTGATGTCATCTGAGTATTTTGTCTCGGCAGAATTATACGCTAGCTTTCAAGAAGTAATCATAGAACTTCGCAATTTTGATGTTGAGCTTAAATTTTCTGAAAAAGACGAAAAAGCTCATAAAATATCAAAAATGTTAGAGAATATACAATGTGATAAGCGACTTGATGAATAAAACTTGTTTATCATTGCACAGTACATAACAAGGCGTTTAAACGGAACAAAAATAGTGGGTTACGTTTCGCTTCGCTACACATTTTAACCCACAATTTTAGTCCGATTAATGCGGCGTTAGGGTACTCTCGAGTTAGGTAGTTATGGATAATAATGAGCAATATGAAAAGTTAATGTTCGATTGTTGTAGTGAGATATTGAAACCGCATATAGACGAAATAACTAACGGTACAGAAGTAGACCTACCGGAAAAAGAATTTATAGACATCCTTTATCATAACTTCTACGACATCATGGAAACTTATGAAGCACTCGAACTCTCTGGAGTGTTGCTTTCAGTAAAGGGACCTAGAAGCAATAAAATATCTGAAGATAAATATTGTAGATATGTGATTAATACATATCTTCAGGACATGTACATATTAAAAGAAAGACTAAATTCCTACGCTACAAAAATTAAGCGAATGCATAATAGTTTAGGTCGTACTCAAATTGTTGAGTTACTTATTGAACCAGTTTTTGATGTAATTAAATCCAGCTTTAAAGGAATTGTAGATACTCGAGGAAGTCATGTGCATCAACGAAGGTATACGGACACAACTCTAGACGATGCAAGCTTATTCTCTTCAACTGCTAAATCAGATCCTAAATTTTCACCAGTATCAAAAGCTAGCATTGAGTTACTAAAAGAAGAATGGGGCGAAAGAATTATAGGAAATAATGCAAAAGTTAAAGAGTTACTTAATTATTATTTTGCATGTTTATATGGTGTAATCCAAGAAAATCAGCAAGTTATTGTGCCGTAGTACCCTAACAACCGCTTAAGCGGGCGATAGCCATCTAGGAGAAGGATGAAAATATATATCGATAAATACAAAACAGTAATCAGTAGTAACATTTCACTACTCGAAACTAACCCTGACATCTGCGATGGTAATAAAGAGTTTATTCTCTGCATCCTGTAACGCCTGAAACCCGTAGCGTTCGTAAAAGTGTTTCGCGCCGTCTTTCGCATCGACAATGACCATCGGAAAGGCCACACTATCACTGGCGGAGACCAGTTTACGCAGCGCATCAATGAGCAACCATTCCCCAAATCCTTTTCCCTTATAACGGTCATCGATCGCCAAACGAGCTATCAATCCACCGGAGCTGGCCGACTGATGTTTCTTCTGCAGGGCGTCAGGTAACGCAGTCAGATCGATCGGGGTCATCGTCAAGGTGTAATAGCCGATGAGGATGGTGCTGTCGTGCTCGTCTTCGAGAACAAACGTACGCGTGTTGTCTTTCTTACCTTGCTGGCTCGCCATCACTTTTAAGTAATGATTCAATGGCTCGATCCCACAATCAAAGTGGCGTCGATTGTGCTTGGCTTTGTCTAACAACACGGTGTGCATCATTGTGTTTTGCTCTCATAGCGATCAGCGGCCGCTTTCAATTTCGCATTCGGGGTAGCGGGGAGCTCAAGTGCCTCGATGAACAGCATCGCATCGGCCTGGCTCAATTTCAGCACTTGATCGCGTTCAATCACTTGTTTCGCTTTCTCAACCGCGGCACTCAAGACGAACGAGTTAATGCTCGACATGCCGGCAATCGCGGCCGCTTTACTCAATAACTCCTGGGTGTCGAGATCGACGCGCGTGGTGATCCGAGGTAATGTACTGGCCATAGTCAGCTCCTAAAGTGTCAAAAGTGGCACATACTTCATTATGGTCGCAAAGCGAGGAACATTCAAACGTTGTGTCACTTTGGCACTCAATCAACCCGTTCGCCTGAGGGCTACGGTCTCGTTATCCAGATGACTTTTAACGATGACCTCTTGAGTTTCTTCGTCAATTTGCCTCAGTCTCTCGAGGAAAACTTGCAGTCCCTCAGGGCTACCCAGGTTGTCTTTTGTGAAAACCTCTGTCATTTGTTTATACTCTTTTTTCTAAGCGCAGTCAGGATAGCTTTCATGCGCTCAGGGGTAGCTTTAGGCGCATTGGGGGCAGGGGCGGTGCGGTTTTCCGAGCGGGGTAATTTGCTGTCCTCCCTTGCTTTAAACTGCTTCAAAGTTCGATGAAATTCATCCATTCGTCCTTGAAGATAATCAAGATACCCAACGTTAGGAGAAGACAGGGTGTCCACTTCTTCGGGCCACACTTTCTTATGGATCATACCCCCAGATTGAGGATCAACCTGAAAGGTCAGTTGCATCGCGGCACTGATCCGCTCTGAAATGACATCGTGCTCCAGATTTTGATAATAGGTCGCGGCGTTGTAGCCGCCCGATCCGGTAAACAGAAGCGCCCCACTGACCGCAGAATCCCCAACGGACGTGTCAATCAGCAGGCCTTCTTCTTCGGTAAGGGCGATGACCCCAATCTCATCCCGCTCGTCGAGCTCGGCGACCAAAGTGTCGTACTGCTCATCCGACAACAGCCTAATCAGCCCGGCTTGAGCAAGTAAGATAGGGATCTCGTCCCCCGAAAAGAAGACGATTTTACCGTCCCAAATCACGTGTTTTCGAGTGAGACAATGAACGTGCTCTAGGGTTAGCTGACTAACCCAAGCTGCATCGCCCGCAATAAAGGCGCCTTCAAGGGCGAGGATGGTTGTCATTGTTTTTTAGGGGCGTACTTAGCGTTGGTGTGTGGAACCTTAAGGTTGACGACCTTCTCTGGTCGCGCTAAAGCCAACGCCCATAACTGGGCATCGCGCTCACTGAAGATGAGCGGGTTCGCGCTGGTCGGTAGGTACCTTACGGGGGTTTCAGTTCGTGAGGTTTTCATGGCTACTGTCCTTAATGAATGGAGACTAAAGGTTTGGGGCTCAAACGAGGGCGACAAAGTCGGCCGGTGTGAACACCACGCGTGAGTGATCCGTGTCTCTCTCAATTGAGGCTCTCATCGACGTGGCGTTGTTTTTCGTCCCGTTGCTTCAATTTCTCTAAGATCTCTTCTTTTCGCTCTGGACTGACGTTCGGAGGGATCGAGGTTAGCGGATTGATGCGGTACTTAGAGCGTGGGTGCCTTTTCTTCATGAGTGAACTCCTTTCTATTGACCATAATCTGTCGGTTAGTTATCGAAATTTCGAGGGGATCCAAGGGCTAGCGGGGGGGGCGGTGACCACCGCCACGAAATAGATCCTGGTGAGGTTTCGCCTGGGGGCGAGTGGGAGAGTCAATTCGGCCATGTAGTTCACGGAATTGACGGTGCTCATCACGCCAATAAGCAAAACTGAGTAATTCTTTGGGGTTGAATTCGCGAAACTCGGGCGTACGCAAGACGGCGCGTTCAACATTGATGCGAAAACCGTCCCAACGAGGATCGTGAGGTAAATAGCCACGCGCATGGATATTTAACAATTTTTCCGCGATCGGATTGATGGACGTGGCACCGGATAACCAACGTCGAACCGTGGCCGGTTGGACATGAAAAAAGGCGGCAGCGTCGTGTACATCGATAAAATGCCAGTGAACCAATTCTGTAAACTTTGGGGTTCTCATTGTGATCGTCCTTCAATATCTGGAAATTAACAAAAAATATTTTCCTCCTAAAAAATGGCCGTTTTTGACAGGAGGCTGCCAAAAACGGCCCAAAGGACAAAGTACGCAAAACAAGATATACCGCAGCGTTTTGGCTTAATCTCTAAATAATGAACATAAATTAGGAATAATGTACGAACATTCAGTGAGATACAGCGTGAACTGTGCAAAATAAAACAAGGTTAAGGGTTTGATAAGCCAAAGAATTTAAGCTTGATTGGTGCGTATTATCTATCTTATGTTAAATGTGAATTGCTATAAATAAGAGTACTAAATACTCTTCTCTACTACTCGCTTGTCTAGCCTAACCGTATTAAACATAAGTGCTATTTACCATAAAGTAGATAATAACTAACTTGCTATCTGTCGATATACGCTAGTTATTATCTTTGAGCGCTCTTTCTTTTAACCACCGGAAAGCTTAACGGTATGGCCTTTCTTTTCTAGATGAGCCTTGATCTTGTCTCGCGCATCACCTTGAATCTCTATCGCTCCATCTTTTACAGAGCCACCACAGCCACATACTTTTTTTAGTTCAGCTGCGATGAGCTTGAGCTGCTTGTCTTCAAGGTCTAACCCAGAGACTATACACACACCTTTGCCTTTACGACCTTTTGTTTGACGTTGAATTCGAACAATGCCATCGCCTTTAGGACGCTCAGCCACAGGTTCTTCTTGTTTAATACGACCAATATCTGTTGAATATACAAGACTCATTATTACTACTTTCTCTGTTGTTCTGCTTTCTGTTTCGCAATTATATACGCTTCAATATGTTTTTGTATCGCGATTTTAGAGCCTTTAATTAAACGGCCATTAAAAAAACAATACCAAGTGTTTGGCTCCCCCGTATCGTTTTTCAACGCGTACCCGTTAAAGTCTTCTGCAACTGGTGACCCGGTTGTTTCTCTCTTTTGCCCAACGGATGAAAACTCTTTTGGGTCAATGATTGTGGCAGTATCACAAAACCAATCGATACTTTTTTTTACCGCAGCTAAACTACCAGCCAAAACATGGTTTTTTATTTTAGCTTGCCAGATATTATTGTCAGAGGACTTTAGGTTAAAACCTTTGTAAATTGTCACAGCCATATGCAATATTCTTGTTATGTTAGTTTCTTAAATAATAATTGTATCTGCTCGGTTATCAAGTATATTTGCAACTTATCCGCGATTTTTTTAAAGATTTCATGAGAAAAAAGATTCCTAAAATTACCGACAAGCTAAAGATTATTCAGTGGAGAAAACAAATGTCTTCTCCAGTGTCTTTGGAAGCGTTTGATGAATTAACCTCTGGCGTATACAGCCGTAACTCTCTACTTGCACTGGTTAAAGATTGGAATCTATTTCGCATTTTCTGTTTTGAAAAACAAGTCAATGTATTACCCGCCTCGACAACTGCCGTCAGACAATTCATAGAGCATGAGGCTAAAACTCGAAAGTTCTCCACCTTAAAACGTTACACTGTGACTATATCTTTAGTTCACCGTCTTTTAGCAAGCCATGACCCTATTGCAAATAGCCAAGTAAGGTTACTTATCGCTAAATACCGCCTCGACAAAAATGGCGATGCCAAACAGGCAACGAGTTTTACTCTTGAGCATTTAAATGAACTAGATGAGTGCTTATCGAAAGAGCATTGCCCGAAGAATATTAGAGACCTAGCAATCTATTTTTTAATGTTTGAATGTGTATTGAAACGCTCTGAACTCAAAGCTCTCACTATTGGCCAAGTCGACAGTATGGAATCGTACTTACATGTTAATGTTCAGCAGCATAGCTATCGCTTGAGTGAGCGTGGGACATTTGTATTACGGCAATGGCTTTCGATTTCAGGAGGAGCGTCTGACTGGCCATTGTTTCGTGCGATAGATAGGCATGGAAATATCAATCATTCTGCAATGGATGACTCGTCAATTTACCGTGTATTGAGGAATGCAGGTACTTTGATCCAATATCCTGCAGTATTCTCTGGTCAATCAACCAGAATAGGTGGCGCCCAGCATTTAGCTAAAACTGGCCATAAACCAAAAGAAATTCAAGAGTTTGGCCGATGGCTATCCCCTGCTATGCCATACCAGTATATTGGGAATAGGCAAAAAGCAGAGACGAAAAGCAAATCTTTAAATCAATCAGGCCTTGGGAATAACGCTAGCTGTGAATAGATGTAGCTTCATTCAGTGAAGTTTCGATGCAATTCGCTAAAAACTCACTAAATGTATGACCATTATTTTCTAACATTTTAGGGAACATCGATATTGGTGTCATGCCTGGGAATGTATTAACTTCATTTAGATAAATATCACCACCTTCTGTCAGAAAAAAGTCAATGCGAGATAGATGGCGTAAGCGCATTTGTTTAAACACCTTTGTAGCGCTTGTTTCTATTGTTTCTAGTTGTAACTCTGTAAGATCAGTCGCTTCTATTTTAGTGCTTGAATGACTGTCGGCACTGTATTTCTCTTCGTAGCTGTAAAAAGCATCTGATGGAGCGATGACCTCACCAGGTCTAGACAAAAACAGTTCGCCGTCAAACTCGTACGCTGCAACTTCTAATTCACGAGGTTTGACTGCTTTTTCAATGAGCACTTGATCAGAGTAGCCAAATGCGGAATCGATTGAGCTTTTTAATTCAGATAGTTCTGTGACCTTGTAACATCCTACTGAAGAGCCCTGACGTGCCGCCTTAATAAAAAGACTTCCCCACGTTTCTAGAGCTTTTTCCGCCTCCTTTAATGCTTCAGCATCATTTTGAGATAGAAATAAGTAAGGTGTATTAGGAATATCTAAAGCGTCATACCATAATTTTGATGTTATTTTATTAAAGCTATTGGTACTGGCCTCGGGGCCGCAGCCTAAGTAAGGGATACTGGCTAATTCAAGCATTGATTGAATATCGCCTGTTTCGCCAGGGTAACCATGAATACATGGAATAACAAAATCAATGGGGGTTTCTGTTGTGTCACAATTTAATGTGGCTTTGTTTGTGTTGAGTGAAACAAGCTTGCCTAAGTCGTTGTACCAAGCACCTTCACGCATCTCTACCCTAATGACGTTAAAATTTAAACTGTTTGAAAGCTGTTGCTGTAAATAATCTGCAGAGAGTAGCGAGACTTCATGTTCCGAAGAACCTCCACCGCACAAAAGAAGAATGGTTGTATTGGTCATTAGTGTTGTTCCATAGCTCTACAAAGTATTGAGTAGCCATAATAATAAAAATGAGCCAAAACGGTAGCGCAACTTTAAAAGTTTTACGCGATTTTGGCTCATTTGCTTGAATGTTAACCGTATCAGGCGCTGTAAACGAACAACCCTTTACAATAAACGCTTTAGTTTAGTTTATTGAGCGTCGGGAATTCAGAGTTTTTGATCGAGTCGATGCTCTTAACAAAAGGTTTTAAGTTTCTAAATTCGGTAGGTAGTACGCTAATCGCTTCTTTTGCTTCGTTACGCGTTGCATAGTCACCGTAGAGAACGGTATACCATTTCGTTCCATTTACGACTTTGTAGTTTTCCCAAACAGGCTGGTTAGTATTGTTTGGCAACATACGAGCGAACTCATCGACCTTAGTTTGAGAGCCGACTGCCACTACCTGGATGGTGAAACCGTAGCGTGGGTTCATTGCCACCTGCTTTGCTGTTGGCGGAATAATTACAACAGCGGCTGCTTCTGGGCTTTTCTTTACGACCATTTTCTCTTCAGCTGCTGGTGATACCTTAACGACATTCTGCTCTTCATTGCTTTGAGTCACGTTGGTTTCGGTAATACCGTCAGCCGTGCCTTCATTAGAAACAACCGGTTTTTCTACCTCGGCAACTTTATAGTCTTCTTTATAACTATCTGAAGTCACATCAGTGATGTAAGTATCAGACGCACAAGCTGAAAGAAGCACAGATAGGGCAACAATTGAAATCTTTTTCATGAAATGTACTTATGTCCTTTATAGAGATTACTGTAAATCATGCCGATTGAAGAGCTTAGAATCAAGCCAACAATTTAATTATATATCAATACTCTGTGATACATGACACAAACTAGATTTTATGCCCGCTTTAACTGTACGAAACGAGAACTATAAGCTCACATATTGTTACGTAATTGATTAATCTAATATTGAATAAACAGGCTGTTAGATAACTTTCCTGTGACCAAAAGCGGCAGAGCAAACCATGAATACGTTAGATCATTTATTAAAACCCACATCAGTAGCCGTGATCGGTGCTTCGACTAAAGAGCTACGGGCTGGCAATATTGTAATGAAAAACCTCCTACTAGGCGGGTTTGAAGGCGCAATAATGCCCGTTACTCCAAAATATCCATCGGTTTGTGGCGTCTTAGCCTATAAAACGGTCGACGCTTTACCAATAACGCCGGACATTGCAATATTATGTACGAATGCATCTAGAAGTGTCGAATTAGTAACAGAATTGTCTTCTAAGGGGATTTCTACCGTAATCATACTCTCGTCTGATATGGCTCAAGTGAATTCAAACAATGTTTCTATTGAAGAACAATGCCTCGAAATTGCGAAGAAGGCCAATATGAGAATATTAGGCCCGAATAGTCTTGGGGTGATTTTACCTTGGCTAAACTTTAATGCGTCTTTTTCTCCAGTGAGTGCTTTGAAAGGGAAAATCGCTTTTATTTCCCAATCTGCGGCAGTTTGTACCACCATCCTTGATTGGGCTAACGATAAAAACATTGGTTTTTCAGCATTTTTTTCTCTTGGCAATGCATTAGACATCGATTTCGCTGAGCTTCTTGATCGCTTAAGTATGGACTCCCACACAGAGGCGATTCTTCTTTATGTCGATACAATAAAAGACGCCCGTCGATTTATGTCCGCAGCTAGAGCCGCTTCCAGGAACCGAAGGATTTTGGTGCTAAAAGGTGGCCGCACTACTGGAGGGCGTAAAGCCGCTCAACGCCACACAGGAGGAAGTGATACGCTTGATATAATCTATGATTCTGCCATTAGACGTACCGGTATGCTTAGGGTAAATAACACTCACGAACTCTTTGCTGCGGTTGAAACACTGACACATTCGGTTCCTCTTAGGGGCGAACGTCTTGCCATTATTACCAATGGTGGTGGCCCCGCAATCATGGCCGTAGATGCGTTACTTGAACGGGGGGGCAAATTAGCAAAACTTGATGATGAAACAATAGAAAAACTCAGTACTCTACTTCCACCAAGTTGGTCACATAATAATCCAATTGATTTGGTTGGGGACGCAGGGCCGAACCGTTATGTTGCAACACTTAATACACTTCTAGACAGTAACCTTGCAGATGCCATTTTAATTATGCATAGCCCGTCTTCGGTATCCCCGTCAGAACAAACAGCGCAAGATATAGTGGATGCAATAAAGGCTCACCCGAGACATAAGCAATTTAATATACTTACCAATTGGTCAGGTGAACTGACAGCAAAACCCGCAAGGCTAGTATTTACACAAGCAGGAATACCGACCTATCGGACACCAGAGAGTGCGGTGGTGGCATTCATGCACTTGGTGGAATATAGGAGAAACCAAAAGCAACTGATGGAGACACCAACCTCGTCTGAACCAGTTCACGTCGTAGAACTTAACCAGGCTAAAGAGTGGATTGGAAGAAAGTTAAGTGAATCTAACTCCGTGATATTAGATACGCACCAGATTGGTAAATTCCTTAAATATTTTAACTTCAATGTTCTGCCCACTTGGATTGCCAGTGATGCCATTGAGGCTGTTCATGTCGCAGAACAGATTGGATATCCAGTTGCGGTTAAACTACGGTCTCCCGATATCGTGCATAAGTCAGATGTACATGGCGTCATGCTAAACCTTAGAAATAGTGTTGAGGTGGCAAATGCAGCACAAGCGATTCTAGATAGAACTAAACTCTCGTATCCTGCCGCTAATATTCACGGTCTTCTTGTTCAAGGGATGGGTAAGCTTGCCGGTGGTGAAGAAATTAGAATTAAAGTAAAAACCGATCGCACATTTGGTCCGGTCATTCTGATTGGACAGGGAGGCTCAGAGTGGGATGAATCTATAGACGCGGCTGCCGCTCTGCCTCCACTTAATATGACCCTTGCTCGATATTTGATTGTCAGAGCGATCAAGAGTGGAAAGATCCGCCCACAAAAACTTCCAGAGCCTATGGACATTAAAGGACTCTCCGAATTTTTAGTGAGACTTTCTCAAATGGTGGTTGATTGTCCTCAGGTTCAAGAACTGGATATTCATCCACTACTCGCTAATGGAACTGAATTTACCGTTCTCGATGCCGATTTAACGCTTAAGAAATACGAAGGTAACGCACATGAACGATTGGCCATTAGGCCGTATCCCGTAGAAATGGAAGAAAGCCTGGTCCTTAAAGATCACACTAAGATCTTGTTACGCCCTATTCTTCCTGAAGATGAGCCACTTCACGCTGAATTTATAAATAACGTCTCTAAGGAAGATTTATATAAACGATTCTTTACTGATGTCGGTGAGTTTAACCACGAAGCATTAGCGAATTTCACTCAAATCGATTATGACCGGGAGATGGCGTTTGTAGCCGTATCGAATGCTGACGGAAACGCGTCGATCATTGGAGTGTCTCGAGCTTTGATCAATCATCAAAATAGCGATGCAGAATTTGCCATTTTGATTCGGTCTGATTTAAAAGGAAATGGCTTAGGTAAAGTCCTACTAGCAAAGATTATTGAGTACTGCCGTGATAAAGGAACAACACAGATATCAGGTATGACAATGCCGACTAACAGAGGAATGTTGACTCTAGCGCAAAAGTTAGGCTTTGAAGTCGATGTACAGTTCTCTGATGGTACGGCAGATATGGTATTGAAGCTGAACTAAGTTTCGTTATACACCCTTTGTGCACTCAAAGGGTGTTTCTTAAATATCCGAGTCTATAACGGGTTCACTAGGTTCCAATGTTGGGTTAAGTATTGAATGCACCAATTCTTGCTATTGCCCATATTATTTCGTTTCCACGCCAAAACGATCTCTATGTCTTGTTCGTCAGTACCGTCGATTAGAGAGAGCTTTCCCTGCTCTATGAAGGTATTCGCGACCTGTTTCGGTAAAGTACCAATCCCTAACCCAGCGATCAGTGCATCGACTTTTGCATGAAAGTTAGTCACAGTTAGTCGTGGTTGTTTATCTAATACATTGACGGTTTGGATTGGGTGCTCAAGCGCAGTATCAGCAATAGCAATTACTTTGTATTTCTGACGCTCTTGATCATTAAGCTCGCCGACACGTCTATGTATGTAATGATCGTTAGAGGCTACCCAGACCATAGACATTGATCCAATCACTTGCGCCTTCAGATCTTGTGGGATCATCCCTACCTTAGGGCAGATCAATAAATCAGCACGTTCTACTGCAAGTGCTTCCCAACAGCCTGCCAGGATCTCTTCTTGAAGCTTTAGTTTAGTACTACTGATCTCTTCTAATTTTGATACCAGTGGAAAGAAATTATTTACTGGAATAATACCATCGAAGGCTATAGTCAATTCTAACTCCCATCCATTAGCCAATGCAGATGCTTTATCCACCAAGTCATGGGAAGCACCTAGAATGAGCCTTCCCTGTTCTAGTATTAATCGTCCGACCTCAGTAAAAGCGGCTTTGTGACCTGAACGGTCAAAGATCATCAAATCTAAGTCTTGTTCGAGTTTTTGTATTTGATAAGTTAGCGAGGAAGGCGCCCTATCGAGCTCTTTGGCTGCACTGGCGAAGCTACCTCGTCTATCGATAGCGTCTAAAATATGAAGAGCTTCAAGTGTAAGTGGGTTTTGCAATGGAATTCCCTTTCTAAGTCGGCACTTATATAGAGTATCCAAATAACAAAAAACCAGCAATAATTGCTGGCTTAGATAATGCTCATTCAAAAAGTTTTAATAAATTGGGCTGAACGAAGATTAATTATTAGACATCTCTCTTTTCACCATAACCACTGAGGCAATGATAAAAGTGATGATTAAACCGATTTCCACATGTAACTCCTGAATTCAAACTGTAACAAAGTGTGTCTAGCGGGGATTCTAACATTTGTTCGGGAACATAAAAGGCTTTAACTTATTTATTACGTAAATACCGGATTTAGATCAATAAATGAGCATAACTAGCAGTTGTAGAAGGTAAAACTAGAAGATAACGATCATGATATGTTAATTAAATGTAACGATAAGTACTTATTTAAACGTAACTTTTCCGCCAATAATCTTAAAAGCAGGCAATCCTCTTATCAACGCCTCCCGAGCAAAGTTAATTAAGCACTTTGGGCAAGTTCCAGCCTCTGTCGTGTAATCCGTAACAATACGTTCCTGAAAACACTTCACGAGCGAACCTTTACCGCCCTTACGGTATTTATACAGTTGGGTCTTACACTTTGCACAATAGATGTCGACCGTTCTAGTTGGCTGCTTCTTATTCGGTTTCGCCATCATAAGGCCCCACAACTAAATCGGGCTTTACCCAAGCTCGGCTAAAGTCAAACCAACCGAGAGCATTGCACTTGGCATTTTGTAGTGACCCGCATTGATCTTGGCTTACACCCAACCAACAGTGAAACATGGGCACTAGCTGTAAGTTTTCGACTAATGACTTACCGAGTGCTTTAGCAGGGAATGCCCCGTGTTCCGTACTTCGCCAATCATTGATTAAGCTAACCCAGTCCTCAAAATGCTCATCTTTACTCATTAACTTGATATCGCTGTAGCCAAGCAACCAACCTGCCAACGCATCATCACGATTATTAGACACACTCATTGGCTTTATCCAAATGTCGATTTCATCTGTATTAGGTACCGAGATGTCGTATTTAATAGTGTCTAGTTTTAGTCCATCTTCTTTTAGTATCTTTTCAATTATCTTTGCCAATGTTGGGAACATCGGATGATGAGCGTGATAAGCAATGGTAATCGTTTTTGTTTCAGGGGGAGTCACTGAACAGTTTGCTCTGCTTTGGTGATACCAACCGGGCTTTAACCCATGAGCTGGCAAAACACCTAATTCGACGAGTTTATTATCCGGTAACATTCGAAACAGGTTCATTGTATGAAGCTTATTAGTGAAGTATTCAGCCCAGTCATTACGTGCAGCGAGCCCATCCCTTCGATTCAAAAGTAAATATGTGCAACCGGGATCAAGTTTTACTTCTTCATTATGGCCACCTAATTCGGGTTTAATCGGATTAGACAAGCTAGGGAAAATCATGGTGGAGTGAACTTCATCAATCACCCAAACTTCAACACGATCAATGAGTGGTCTAAAACCGAAGTATCCATCAAATGCTTGAAGTATTAGTCGTTTGTCGTTGTTCTCTACGATCTGGTAAGGTCCGGTACCTACTGGCATTAGATCATAATTTTCGGCCTTAAGATCATTCGGTAAGCCAATCTTGGCTCTTGTTTCTGCGAGTAATAAAGGAAGTCGCCAATCGTCTGTAGAAAGCTCAATATCAACGATCCAGTCACTTGGCGAGCTTATATGTTCTATATGGGTATAAAGTGGCACAGTTTTAAGCAGTTCAAGACTATTGATTATATGTTCTGTTGTTAATACAAGGCCATTATGGAACCTAACCCTTGGTCTTATATAAAAACGCCATTTTTTGCTAGAGATCGCTTCCCAGCAGTGCGCGAGATCGGGCTGAAGTGCATCTGCTTCGTCTAGTCTGGTTAAACCGCTGAATAGCTGCTGTGCTATGTGTTGCTCAGAACGACGCATATTCTTAGTGGTATTGAGCATAGAAAGCGGACGGTAGTACGGCAATCGTATAACTTGTTGCCCTTCTTGATGCTGTACCCCTAGGTAACCATCAATCACTCTTGCAAGCTTGGCACTATCGTTATTGAGGACACCTAAAGCATGGGATATTCGCCCTTCATCTAAGTACCTCTTGGCGAGTGTCTCATTAACATCTGTACGGCTTCTTTTGAATTTGAGTTGAGACAACTTCCCTCGACCAGGCGCTGGGTGCCATTCAATCCAGCCCTGCTCTTCCATTTTATTCAGTACGATCCGAGCATTTCTACGTGTGCAATATAAGATCTCTGTGATCTCATCGAGTTGAATGCCTGTGTCTTGGCCTTTAAAATGTTTGAATAGGGACTCAAATTGAACTCTTAGGCGGGGACTACTCATAAAGGGGAAATCTCTAGCTTGGATCGTAAGCTAATAGTTTCCCCTTTTTATAACAATGAAGCAAGCTAATCGATAATAGCACAGCCTAAAACATCGCTTATTTCTTTAAGTTGCTGTTCATTATCAAGTTTTAGTGTCCATTTGCATGAACTATCATTGGCGATGACTACGTTAGCGCCCTTACCCATTAAAGTAACAGCGTCGCTAATTGCTTGAAGCGCAATATGATGTTCACCATCGACTCTTACGGTAAGTTCATGTGGGGTCACAATGATCTTACCTTTTGAAAACTCAATGATCATTTCGTCACTCTTTTATCTGATTTATGCTTTTTGACTGCGATAGTCAGACGGCTAGAACAAACTAATCGTTCTCGCTCATCGACAATATTAATTTGCCATACTTGGGTAGATACCCCCAAATGAATAGGAGTAGCGGTTCCAGTCACATAACCACTTCGCATTGCTCTTATATGGTTAGCATTGATATCTAGCCCAACGCAAAAGAAATTGTCATCGACACACATATTAGCAGCGACTGAACCGAGTGTTTCTGCTAATACGACAGAGGCCCCGCCATGAAGCATGCCGAGTGGCTGGTGGGTAATTGGGCTGACTGGCATGGTTGCAGAAATACTGTTGTCATCAAACGTAGTATATTGAATCTGCAAGTGCTCGATAAGGGTATTCTTTGAACTACGATTAAGCTGTTCAATATCTAGTGTTTTTTTCCAGATAGTCATTTAGCACTCTTATGGATTGGGTTATAGTTATTCCAATTGTTGTGAATCTAATAATTCATCACGGTATGACTAATTTGCCTTTCAATATGGAGATTGTAAATGCAAACATCGTTTAAATTACCTGTTCTTTGTTCTGTTATCGCATTAACAGCTTGTAGTTCTTCGCCTACAGGACGAAACCAATTAACACTATTTTCCGACGAAGAGATGAGTTCTCTTGGTGGTCAATCATTTGAACAGATGAAAAAAGACCAGCCGATCAGCACCGATAAGAAAACGAATGCCTACGTTCAGTGTGTTGCTGATGCCGTATTGGCTCATGTTCCAAAGCAACCGAGTTTTGACGAATGGGAAGTCGTCGTATTCGACAGCGACCAAGTGAATGCCTTTGCCCTACCCGGCGGAAAAATTGGTGTTTATACTGGCCTATTAAAAGTGGCAACCAATCAAGATCAACTAGCCACGGTCATCGGCCACGAAATTGCCCATGTATTGGCTGATCATAGTAACGAACGGCTGTCTCAATCCCAACTGGCAAATGCTGGCTTGCAGGTGACGAGTATCGCGTTAGGCTCCTCAGAATATGCTGAATATAAATCAATGACGATGGCGGCTCTTGGTATCGGAGTTCAGTATGGCGTAATTTTACCTTATGGTCGTACTCAGGAGTCAGAGGCCGATATTGTCGGTTTAGACTTCATGGCCCAAGCAGGGTTTGATCCAAATCAGAGTGTCGAACTTTGGAAGAATATGGCCAAAGCCTCAGGTGGCGCTCAACCACCAGAGCTTCTCTCTACACACCCATCGCACGATACTCGTATCAATGATTTGAAAGCAAAAATATCAACGCTACCAAATCAAAATACAAAAGTGCCTAGCTGTAAAAGTTAACACTCAAATTTGAGTAACCATATAAGTCAAAAATGGCGGCGAAATCAATCACCGCCATTTTAGTTTTTGAGAAACTATTGTTTTACATACTTACGTTTTATACACCTAAGTTCTACGTGCCTAGAATCTGTAAAGGCAGTTGAAGTAGCGCATCGCCAGTTGAAGCAAAGTACCATATGATTCCAATCAGTGAACTTACTAATCCGATATACCACACTGCCGAAACAACCTGACCATAACGATCAAGCGGTAATAGATGGCTATTATGACGCTGTTTCCATTCAAGAACGATTTCAACGGTTCCCATGATTAATAGAAACCCAAACAGTGTGAGACCTAACGAATAACTAAGTATCACACCACCAATTGCACCCGCTGCACACAACACAATTCCTGCAACGCTATTCATCGAGAAACTAATACTCTTCAAAACATGCCCGCCATCAAGCGGTAAAATAGGCAGTAGATTGAATAGATTTAAAAATGCATTAAATACCGCTAAGCCTGCAAAAAACATGTTGCCGGTTATTGTGTAAGCAATGAGTAAGATAATAGAGAGAATCAGGCCAAAAAATGGGCCCATTATTGATATAACAACATCTTGCCAACGTGTATTTATTTTCTCATCACTTAGCGCTAACCCACCTAAGAATGGGACGAGATAAATACCCTTTGTTTTCATGTTGAAGTACTTCATTGCTCTCACGTGGCCATATTCATGAAAAACAAGGCAAGCGATCAGTGCGAGAGCAAATTGAAAAGAGAACAACCAGGAATAAGCCGCAAGACTCGCTGACGCCAGCACGACTTTTATTAGTTTCGCACTTTTTAGTGCTTTCATACCTAAAGAAACAAGCCCAATAAGACTAAAGCGTCTTTCCGCTTTTGGTGGTGTAAACGGAACTTGTTGTTCTATGTCTTTTTGGTTTCTACTTCCCTGATCCAATGGTTGTTCATTTATTGATAGCGTGTAGTCAAGAGAGAATGGCTGCCATACTAAATCGACGATCAACTTACAATTAAGATTTATCTCACCATGCATCAACGTAAATTGATGCGTCATTTGATTATCTGAAGTACTAGAGGCATCGATCTGAGAAACTAGTGTGTTATCCCAGTATAACTGCTGCCATCCCGCCATAGAGCCTTCGAGGCGTAACGACTTACCCGCACATTCAATTGATAAGAGTTCCAATGCATTCCCTATTATAATGTTAAGTAACCGCACGATTATGACGTGCGATATGTCGTTGGTAAAGAGTAAACACAGGTGACGCGGTAACCTATATTTACTCTAAGCCAATATCGTCGCTAACCCCATGTCATTATTGGGCTAGTTGTACGAATCCCCTTTATTTTTTATGGATAAAGTGGATAATGTGCGCGTTATTTAAATTACTAAATGTGAGCCTATTATGTCTTCTGAAGCAACTATGCTAGAACGCTGTCAATCAAAGTGTGAACTGTGTGCAAGCGATTCACCGTTAACAGCCTACGCTGTACCGCCACACAGCCACGTAACAGTAGATCACGGCATCATGGTTTGTGATAAGTGTTTAGCCGAAATTGAAGACCCAAAAGATATCAACCACTGGCGTTGTCTAAATGACAGCATGTGGAGCCAAGAGCCACCAGTACAAGTGACGGCTTGGCGTCAGCTTACGCGCCTGAACTCTGAAACGTGGGCACAAGACCTACTCGACATGATGTATCTAGAAGAAGAAACATCGGTATGGGCACAAATCGGCATGTCTGCAGACGACAAACCTTTTGATGTGAATGGCGTAGAGCTCAAAAAAGGTGACGACGTAACAGTTATTAAGGATTTACCAGTAAAAGGGACGAATCAAGTTATTAAACAAGGCACAGTTATTCGCGGAATTAGTGTTGGTGACGATCCTAAGCTTGTTTCTGGTAAAACTAACGGCGGTCAATCAATGTATGTCATTGCTGAGTTTTGTCGTAAGAAGTAATCATAATAAAATGATGAATAGAAAGCGTCCAAGAGGCGCTTTTTTTGTGCCTGATTACCATCGATATACAGAACGACTAAGACATTGCCGACAAAAACAAAAAATGCAGCCATTAGGCTGCATTTTGGTATTCATAAGACACTTTAGATATTGGAGCTATCGCATCAAGCCTAAGTCTTTTTGCATATGATCTGACATGTCAGACGCATAATAAGTACTTGGTTGGCTGTTATCTACAAACAGAATATCTAATAAATGTGCAATCAATCCTTTGAAACTAACCGAGTAGGTTTTCTTATCCATAGAGTGTGGAACAGCGATTGTGTCTAGTGGCATAACTTGTGACATATTGGCCTCTCTATAATTCGAATAATTTTGTTTCGTTGGGGCTAATATAGTGTTTTTTTTAGTGATTAAATAATGACAAAAACTAGATTATAGGATTAGTTATTCTAATGAAACAACAATTTAACACAAGCTCGTTTTCTTTAGTCATCATTAGTGCATATAAATTCTCAATACCCCTATTTCGACCACATAAGTATATATTAATGGTTTTGATTGAGTGACTTGGTTAACAAATAAATTACACCTTATCTACCATTTATCATCTCGTAAACGGAGGTGTTTTCATATTTTGTATTAGAATATCTTTCCCTAAGCACGTTGTCGTTGTGGTACTTAACGATAATTTACACCATTCAATTTGTCGGCTGCTTAACGCGTTCTTTAGTTGTCCTTTAAAAGTCATTACAATAGTGTCGATTTTTATTTTGGGTAATTGGTGTGAAGATAAGTAAACGTCTAAAACAAGTGGATGAAATGGTCGAGCACGGATACGATCATATATGGGATTGTTGCTGTGACCATGGCCTATTAGGTGCTCAATTACTTTCTCGACACGCTGGTGAGCATATTCACTTTGTTGATATCGTCCCTGGGCTTATGGAACATGTAGAATCCAATTTGAATAAATACTATGCCCACTCCTCTACTCCTTGGTCTACACACTGTGTTGACGTTGCTGAGTTACCTCTAGAACAGCATACAGGTAGGCACCTCATTATTATTGCAGGAGTTGGTGGCGATCTTACCATTGAGTTCGTTAAAGCGATTTCTAATAAACATCCAAAGGAGTCGATCGACTTTCTACTTTGCCCAGTACATCATCACTATCGTGTTCGAAACCAGCTCCGCTCTATCGGATTTAGAACAATGAAAGAGGCGCTTATTGAAGAAAATAAACGTTTTTATGAAATTCAGCTGGTATCTGGCTCAACGCGGAATAACAGTTTTCCGCTTGTTTCGCCTGTTGGTATCGATATTTGGAAACCCCCTTCTAAATCACAGTATGAGATTGCAAGAAGATACCTCACTAAAACTCTTTCTCACTATAAGAGGATTTCAAAAGGCGATAATGAGGAAACACAGCCTATTGTCGATGCATACAGTAGTATAGAGGTTCAACTGCCACCAACAATAAGTTGAAACAACACATAAATGGCTGATATTTAAGATTTCTCTGAAACCCCTAAACAAAAAAAGCGCCACAAAGGCGCTTTTATTTGTTCTTCACGCACTACTGTTTAAATAAACAGTAGTGCGTGAAGAGTAATGCTTGGAATATTTTACTTAGCGTTCACGTTGCCAAGTTTAAGCCAGGTATCAATAACAGTATCTGGGTTTAACGATACTGAACTGATCCCTTGCTCCATTAACCACTTAGCGAGATCGTCGTGGTCAGAAGGCCCTTGCCCACAAATACCTACGTACTTACCTGCTTTAGTTGCTGCATCAATCGACATTTTAAGCATCGCTTTTACCGCAGGGTTACGCTCATCAAATAGATGGGCGACATCACCTGAATCACGATCAAGACCCAGCGTTAACTGCGTCATGTCGTTAGAGCCAATCGAGAAGCCATCAAAGTACTTTAAGAACTCTTCCGCGAGAATGGCGTTTGAAGGCAATTCACACATCATGATGACTTTCAGTCCTTGGTCGCCACGTTTAAGCTCAAACTTCGCTAATAGATCAATAACGGATGCCGCTTCGCTTGGCGTACGAACAAATGGAATCATGATCTCTACGTTCTTTAACCCCATTTCGTTACGAACACGCTTAATCGCTTGTGTTTCTAACTCAAAACAATCTTCAAAAACTGGTGAGATGTAACGCGATGCACCGCGGAAGCCAAGCATTGGATTTTCTTCGTGTGGCTCAAAGCTTTTGCCACCAACTAAGTTGCTATATTCATTCGATTTAAAGTCAGACATACGAACAATTACGCGCTTAGGCCAGAATGCCGCAGCAATCGTTGCAATACCTTCAGTCAATTTGCTGACGTAAAAGTCGATTGGATCTTTGTAACCACGAATACGCTGTTTGATTTCACTTTGAATCTCTTCACTCTGGCCATCAAAATTCAATAATGCTTTAGGGTGGATACCAATCATTTTGTTGATGATGAATTCTAAACGAGCGAGACCAACCCCTTCATTTGGCAGTTGAGCAAAGTCAAAGGCACGATCTGGGTTACCCACGTTCATCATGACTTTCGTTGGTAAAAGTGGAAGCTCGTCAACTGCGGAACGTTTAATTTCGAAATTAAGCTCACCTTGATAGACGTAACCCGTTTCACCTTCTGAACAAGAAACAGTGACAACGTCACCATCAGTAAGTGCACTCGTTGCTTCACCACAACCAACAATCGCTGGAATGCCTAACTCACGAGCGATGATCGCGGCATGGCAGGTACGCCCACCACGGTTAGTGACAATCGCAGAAGCTTTTTTCATCACAGGTTCCCAATCAGGGTCTGTCATATCTGTAACTAGGACATCACCATCTTGAACCAATGACATTTGATCAAGTGAATCCACCAAGCGAACTTTACCGCTGCCGATACGTTGTCCGATAGCGCGACCTTCAATAAGTACATCCGCTTTGTTATTTAGCTCGTAGCGCTCAATAACGTTCTTCTCAGATTGAGAACACACGGTTTCAGGGCGTGCTTGAACAATGTAAAGTTTGCCGTCGATACCATCTTTAGCCCACTCAATATCCATAGGACGTTCATAGTGCTTTTCGATGATCATCGCTTGTTTTGCTAATTCTTTAATCTCTTCATCGTTAAGCGAAAATTGTTCACGCTCTTTTGATGAAGTATCGATGATATCAACCTGCTTACCAATCTCCTGGTTGTCAGAATAGATCATCTTTATAAGCTTAGAACCGAAGGTTTTTTTAACGATTGGCGTTTGACCAGCTTCAAGCAGTGGCTTATGTACGTAGAATTCGTCAGGGTTAACCGCACCTTGAACGACCATCTCACCTAAGCCCCATGATGAGGTAATAAATACAACTTGGTCAAAACCAGACTCAGTATCAAGAGTAAACATCACGCCAGATGACGCTTTATCTGAACGAACCATGCGTTGAATACCTGCTGAAAGCGAGATTCCACGGTGATCAAAGCCTTGGTGAACACGGTATGAGATAGCACGGTCGTTAAACAGTGATGCGTAAACGTGTTTCGTTGCTTCTAAAACGGCATCAATGCCTTTCACATTCAAAAACGTTTCTTGTTGCCCTGCAAAAGAGGCATCAGGTAAGTCTTCTGCAGTCGCAGATGAACGTACAGCGACAGATAACTCTTCATTTCCGTCTATCAGTTCTTGATAATCATTACGAATGGCCTGTTCTAGATCCGCAGGGAACGGAGCTTTTAATACCCATTCACGAATCTGAGCACCGGTTTTACGTAGTGCGTCAACATCTTCTACATCAAGTTCGTCGAGAAGTTGATGTATCCGGTCATCGAGGCCTTCAAAATCTAAAAATTGGTTAAACGCGAAGGACGTTGTCGCAAATCCGTTGGGTACTGATACACCAGCGTTAGCTAGGTTAGAAACCATTTCGCCTAACGAGGCATTTTTACCGCCGACTTTGTCGACATCGTTCATGGACAGGCCATTAAACCAGAGGGTGTTCTTATGCATGAATTTCTCCGAATGCATTGCAGCTTTTTAATGTAGGGGGAGGCAAACGATTACGCATAAGCAAAAAAAATTTAGATTAATTTTTAAAGCTGTGGGGCACGTAACTGAATACCAGGTTTTGTTATCGTTATTATGGTGTGAATCATACTCAACATTATTTGATAGCTTAAACAATATATGCAGATCAATACCGAAAGTCGTGATGTATTCTATGTTTCTGACGGAACCGCCATCACTTGTGAAACACTTGGGCACGTTTTACTTGGTCAATTCTCATTTTCAGCGAACGAAAAAACCTTTCCCTTTGTAGAAAGCTTAGACAAAGTTGAAGACCTTGTACGTGAAATAGAAAATAGCTTTACGCGAACAGGGGAAAAACCACTGGTCTTTTTTTCTATCGTGTTACCAGACATTCGCCAAGTTCTAGTGAAGAGTTCGGCGCACTGCTATGACGTTTTAGAAGATCTCGTCAAAAAGATGCAAAACGACCTCCAAATGGAGCCACAGCCAAAGCTTCAACGCTCTCGTAGTGTTAAGCGTGATTCTGACACCTACTTTGATCGTATCGCTGCAATTGAATATACCCTCGCCCACGATGATGGCATTACGCTAAAAGGCATTGAGAAAGCGGATATTGTTCTGCTAGGCGTCTCACGTAGCGGAAAAACACCGACAAGTTTATATATGGCGATGCAGTTTGGGCTAAGGGTTGTTAACTACCCCTTCATCGATGATGACATTAAGGCGATGCGATTATTACCTGAGTTTGAAATCCACCGTCATAAACTCTTCGGTTTAACCATAGACGCACAAAGGCTGACTGAGATTAGGGAAAACCGATTATCAGGAAGCGACTATGCGAGTGATGAGCAATGCCGTTTAGAATTAGCATCGGTTGAAGCGTTATTTAGACGTGAAGCGATTCCCTACATCAACACCTCTTCTTTGTCGGTTGAAGAGATCTCGACACGAATTTTAGAGAAAGCAGGGTTGAAGAGACGTTTGGTTTAGTTCATCCATACTACTCACATCATGCCCTAGTCTTTTCTAAATCAATTAGAGCATGATGTTTTGGTTAAACTACAAACGTTTATCGCAGACAGCTCCACGCCGATAACAACCACGAAGATTGATAAGATAACAGTGAGTACTTGATCATATCGGAATGAGTAAATTATGATAGTAACAACCCTAATAAATTGAAAATATTAGACTTTTTCAACCACTACCCGATTTTTACCCTGTTTCTTTGCTCTATACATTAAATGATCGGCTTTCACTATATCAATGTTACCCGAACACTCTTCATAAAATGCACAGCCGACACTAATAGAAAGCTGGTTTAGGTAGCCTTCTGATCGATTCCCTTGATGGACTTTTCGACAAACTCTCTGGGCAAGATCTTTGGCTGCTTCAAAGTCCAGATCGAGTGCTACTATCGCGAACTCTTCGCCACCAATGCGTGAGAAATGCATCGTAGAATTTAGCTCTGTTTTAACTACTTGTGCGACAAAGCGTATGACTTCGTCTCCGATAGTGTGTCCATAAGTGTCATTAACGTTTTTAAAATTATCGATATCAAAGATCATGACAGATATCGTGTGACCATCTTTTTCCAAGCTCTCGATGTAGTCAGTAAAGTGACGACGGTTACTGATGCCAGTGAGAACGTCCGTTAAAGAAAGCTTCATCAACCTTTGATTCGTGTCCTCTAGATGCTTTGTACGTGAGATCATATGGCGTCGAAATATAGCAATAAAGAATAGAATCATTGCTGTAACGACGACTACAACTAACCAGAGAGTTTGCGTGGGATATACGGTTTCAATATACATCCACTTTTGGAGAATTCCCTTACGGTTTTCATCTGTAAGATTGGTAAATCCACTAATTACTTGATTTCTTAGAGACTCGTTACCCTTTTTAACCGCTGGGTATAAATCACCTGAATAGAGATATTGTACTGGCACGAAGCTCAAAGGTTCTTTCGATGAATAGAGATAAAAATTGGACGTTAGCAAGTCACTAACAAAGGCAGTCACCCTACCTGAGTTGGCGGCTATTAAAAGCTCTTTAGTGGTGGAGTAGACAAGAATATTGGCTTTAGGAAACTCTTTACGGGCGAAGTACTCTTCATACCCGCCTTTTACAGCGCCGATTGCGTCTGCTACTTCGCCATTGAGTAGGGGAGAAATATCATTGCCGACATCTTTTTGATGGTAGTAAAGCTGCGTTTCAATCTCAAACAGTGGCTCCGCAAAATCTAAGAACTCTTCACGAGGCTCAGACCATAATAGCCCGCCATGTACATCTGCTCTACCATCCTTTATCGCTTCCAGTGAGTCATTCCAGTCGACGAGGACAAATTCAACCTCAACATCATTGAGTTCGGCATACTCATTCCAGAAATCAATGAGTATTCCTTCTGGCTCCCCACTGTTATTGATAAAAGAATATGGTTTCCACGCTTTCGAGTTAGCGACTCGCAATACCGACTCACTTCCTGCATTAATTGGCGCTGTGTAAATCATGACAATAATCAATATGATAGCTAGAGTAAATCCTATGCCTACCCTAAAACTGAGTTGTCGACCATGATTTAGCTTCATGACTAGACCTTATTCAACAATATACCGAACGATATCTTAAGTGGAGGTAATTGATAGATAAGTTACTATATACAACTGATTTATCGCATTAAACACTCATTTTGATATCGACACCTTGTTCATGAGTCTAGTAAATTATTGCAATTTTTCCACCTCAGGAAACGTCACAACGTCACCTTTAGCGAGCGTAATTTGAATTTTAGTCGGTTTACCCGTTTTATCTAAATACACTTCTCCAATTGAGCTTTGATTGATCAATCGGCGTTCTCCATCAAAGTTAGGGTCCCGTTTGTATATTTTTAAATTCTTACGCTTGGTAAACAGGTTGAGTGGTGAGCGAGGGCTATAGAGTGCTCTATCCAATACATCACATATTTTTAAAAGTGGATCCGGAAATTCATTCTTAATTCCACTCGACGTGATTTGATAAATATTCGGGCTGCTCTTACTAAAACGAAGACGAATATCGTAAGCAAATGAGTAATGTACATCGCCAGATAGAATGACAAAGTTAGTCGGCGTCTTTGAGTGGGTAAAGATACTAAGTAGTGTATTCGCCGAACCTGGGTGTGCCATCCAGTTTTCAGCGTCAATCAGTAGCGGTTGTCCAAGAATCGTCATCCCTCTTTGCAGCATTTCAATAAACTTAACGCCAAATATCGGTGCTGGAGAAACTATGATGACAGCAGGCTCATGCAGTAACGACTGCTGTAATTCAGATAACGCCTCCCAATCCATGAGCCCAGAGGGTTTATTTAATTTTGATTCAGAGCGCCAACGTCTTGTTCGAGTATCTAACACGATAACCTTTGGCGTGGTCTCAATGGTGTAATGCCACTGTTCAAATTTATACAAACGTGAAATCAGCGCATCATGTTGGTTTGTGTTGTTATTGTCAAAGACGCTTCTAACACTGCTTATAAAGGCATTATCAAATTGACTTGGTGTATTCCCCCACCCTTGGAAGATCCAATAACCGATAAGCGCGTTACCAATTATTCGATTCGAAAAAGGATGTTGATAGGCTGCTTGTTCCCAGCCTCGGGTTAAGTTCCAATCGTCAGTCACATCATGATCATCAAAAATCATATAGGTAGGTATATGCGCCATTAGTCGGCGTACATTAGATAACCCCACTACAAAGGTTTCGATTTCAGGGAACTCTTCATGCCATAGCTTTTGCCATTTAGGCGCGAGTTCTTTATTCGCATGGACAAAGCCATTTTGCTCAAGCGCCGTGTTGTCGACAAATCGCCATAGAGTCGGAGACCACACCAATAAATACATAGCGACAAATTCAGCTAAAGAAATCAGATGGTTACCTGATTCTCTTGAGCTAAAAACTGGGGACTTACGGGTCAGCCAATTTTTTAGCCAAACATGGCGTTCAATGGCGCCTTCGCCTCCATCTAAATAGTGAGGTAAAATCTTGTCGCGCTCGTAAAAGTTACTCTCATGCTGATAGAGTTCAGATGCCGACGCTATCGGGGCATCGATAAATGTTTCATCTCTTAGCCCTAAAAGAGCGATGACTTGTTGAATGGCGTCTAGCATTGAGCCAGCAACATGATCCGCATAGATTTGATCACCACTCATCATCAGCATAGACGGACGTTCTTCTATCGCTAAGTTAGATACCTTATTATCTGCGGCAACAAGACTATCTTTGCTTGGGTAATGCGGGTTTCGACATGAACCATGCATGACATAATCGGCACGGGATTTTATCTCAAACTGAACTCTATTTTCTGATTCATACAAAATGTCAGACACAAGTTCCGTTAAGTTACCTTCTTTGGTTATTAGATCGTATTCCAAAGGGGTGTCAGTTGGAAAGTCTCCAGTAATATTAAGTAAGTAAGCCCATGCACGATCTCCTAGTTGAACGTATTCGCCCGTCTCAAGGCCAATCGAATAAATAGATTGATCTTCACCCGACAAATAGAGAGCAAACTGACCTTCAAGCGGTTTCGATGTCGCTAGCCAAAGGGTTATTTCTGACCCTGTACACTTTCTTAGAATTGGCCCAGATAGTATGGTGGGTAACGTAAATGAATGTTCGTTACTCTGGGCATTGGCTGGACGATCGGCTTTTGATTTGTCTGACATTTGTAACTTAACTTCCCTTTAAAACTCTCTTCGACATTATTACAAATTAATAAAAAATGCTAACTGCGAGTGATACAATTACACTATGGAATGAATAAACATTACTGGAGTGGTTGTCACTTGTGATCCACCCCAGTTACGAGTTGCTTTATTCTAGTTCGACAGGCGGTCTAAACGTAAGCTCGTGAACAACCGCATCTTTTGGATTGCTAAGCAGCTGCGTAATCATAGTCGCCACACTTTCTGGCTTCATGTATTGGGGACGCTCTTGATCTCGAAATTCTGTATTCGTTCCACCTGGATAAGCAGCGGTGACTTTAATACCATGTGGCTGCGCTTCTTTCATGAGCACGTTATTGAGCCCAGCAAAGCCTTGCTTCATGGCGGTGTAAATGCCCATGATTTCATTGCTACGCTTCGCGACTGTACTAACCACATTGATGATATATCCGTGCTTATTTTGCACCATATCTTTCATCGTTTCACGACATAAAATGTACGGCGCGCGAAGGTTGACTGCATACTGCTTTTCAAACTCTTCGAGATCAGTATCGACAATCGCGCACTTACGAGAGTTCATACCTGCATTGTTAATCAATACATCAATATTGCCTAACGCAGCTTTAGCTAATTGGTATAGCTCAACTGTTTTTTCTGGGTTACTCAAATCACAAGTCACGCCTTCACAGCCTGTTTCGTCTTTTAAAGAGTTGAGCTGTGTTTCATCACGGCCAGTTGCAAACACGCGATAGCCTTTTTGGCAAAGATCTTTCACCAACGCCCTTCCAATTCCTTTCGTTGCACCTGTTATTAGTATTGTTTTGTAAGTCATGTAGTATCCCATCGGTCAGCAAATATGATTCGCTATTGTAGCGTTACCCCCTTTTATAACACGTACGCTGTAAACCTAATATGAACAAACATCACAGAGGCCTCGCACGTTATAAAAAGGATTCACAGTTAACGCACAAATAGGTTAATCCTTAAGCTAGGCAAGTATAGTTAGAGGGTGTTTAGTTTAGCTCTAGTCAATAAAGTAAGATCAAAAAAGGACTAGCAATGCTAACCCTATAATTGAATACTTATCTTTGTTCTACATAACTGTTGGATTTCTTAGAGATTTAATCATACCTACTGATTATATCCTTTAAGCCTTAACTCTTTTCCAAATAGAAAATACTTTCATTAGCTAAACACCGAAGTGTTTTGATATAAGAACTGAAACTACAAACATAATAACAGAGTAAAACCACATAGAATTTAACAACATTATTAGTTTGAATTTCCAAGAATTAGTCGTTGCTCTTTTCTTAATAAAAGGAAATGCGATACAGTAATCGAGAAAACGAGAGCTTATCGCATACGGAGACATATGGAATGGGTTGGAGTGCAAAGTTTTGATGTCTTTAGCCAATTGTTCATCCAAAAAAAGAATGTGTTTGCTGTCCCCTAGCGAGGCTCTGATAGCTAGAATCAAAGGAGGAACAAACCAAATCACCGCATATAATCCAGAGATTGTTCTAAAAAGCACAAGAAATTGTATAGTTAGTTCACTCATTATTCAAATACCTCAGAAATAGGCTCTAACAAGTACTCATGCACGATATCACCAAATATTTTACCGCCTGTCGCGCCAACAGTTCCACCAATTGCTCCCCCTACTACAACTCCTGTAATTGTTGCGATAGCAATAACGGGAGCTGATGCTGCAGCTCCAACTACACCTACTGCAAGCGCCACCCCGGCTACTGCCCCCTTAGATCCCCCCCAAATACCAAAGCCAAAGCCAGCAATTTCTCTAGTAGTTGTTTTACCACAGTTGCCACTTCCGTCAATGTTGCATGCTTCATAAATATTTTTCATACCACTAGCTGCACCTAACGTAATCCCAACGTATCCGACTTGTCGTGAAGTTGTGATTCCAAGTGCCACATTTGCCATTCTTTTACCTAAGTTCGGAACAAAACCCTTGGCAATTATCTGATCTGCGTTATGAATTACTGATTTAGTTGATAGTTTCAAATTGCGCTTGACCTGTTTATAAGCTGGTATTTTAATGCTCTTTTTAGAAAGAGCTGAAAATGAACCATCTAATTTTTTCAATAGCAATGTTCGCTTTTGAAAGAAAGCGTTGTAATTGACATACCCTACGCTTTGTCGCTTGCTAACATGACTTACATATAAGTCGTTTATTTCTTTTAAAATATTATTAATATTAGTTAAATGGTGAATTGTCCCAGAGGCAGCGGCTCCGACCCCTATTGAAGCATAAGAGTAATAATCGTTTGGCAATCCATTATCTTTATATACATCGATTGCGTTATTAGCTAAATGGTCGAATAACTCAAAGAAATTATTAGCTGTTGCGACTTCATCATCAGTAAGCTTCGCAAGCTCAATACTTGCAGCCAATGCTTCTTCTTGTAACTCAATTAGTTCTTTTACTTCTTTCGCACTTCTAGGCTCTACAGTCAGCAATATGACAATCTCGCCTTGTCGAACTGGATCGTTTAGATGTGAGTTTGTTTCTTTAACAAGAGCCTGTTGCTTCGCTGAAGTATCATCAGTAAAAAGTTCTGCCCATAGCGAATCTAAAGGTCGGGTAACTTCATTTTGCATCCAACCAAGATGGAAAGCTAATGGCTCTTCTACATCTAAAGTTTTTTTGGTATTCACAGGCAACTGAACTTCATAGACTTCTGCAGATGTTGTGGCATTAACCTGTTTCACGACCATAACGCTTGAGCTTTCATTAATGAATATACTGCTCTTAACTTTTAGCAACGTTATAATCTCATCGGTGTATTCTGGTAACTTTCTTGTCCATTGCTGAATCGTATCAATATGAGCAGGGTACACCTCGCCGGAAAGATAGCCGTAGTTAAGTTGGTCAGCGTACAACTGCATAGAAGACAAACGCTCTTTTATTTTTTCAAGCCATCCACTTATCCAAGTATTTAATACATGCTTCATCGAATCCCAGTCATAGTTACTTAAGTACTCTATTGGGTTACCTTTCCCGTGGAGGCGCATGAAAGCGAAGTAATCATCTGCGGTATGTTCTTCAGAAAGGAATAACAACGATGCTAATAACTCTCCTTCATTTAGTACATGTGGTAAGGCTTCATACATAAATGCTAGAAGCTCAATAGAATCAGGTTCTTCTAGGCAATTTATTAACGCCGAAGATAGTTCAGATATACTAAATGACGGATGGCGATACTCTAAGTACGATTGTGTTTCTAATAACACCAGCTCTTCAAAATCGTTACTTGAAGATAAAGAAGGTGACATCACTCCCCAAACTGGTGCATCGTGAGACATTTTTTTAGGAAGCCAGAATGGCTGCTTTTCCTTTGATGCAAGTTCAAAAAAACTTAGTTCATCAATGACACGACAATGTACGTTAGCTTGTCTTTGAGTTCGTATTATATAATCGTCATCAGATTCATAGACTTTAATAAACAGAGCACCACTTGGTAAACCAGCAACTTCTCCAACTCCCGTATCGTTTATACGACCTGAAGAGATGATGCCTTCATCCTCGTCGAGAACATCAAAATTCGAGTTTTTTAACAACTCACCATCAGGATAATGACATGATATTGAGACAGTAAACGTCCCTACTTGGTCTTCAGTCACAACCACTGATGGATTCTGAACTCCACCCAAACACATCGTATTGGCGTCGTTCATTGTCATTTGATCTGAAAGTCGGCATACCCCAAGCCCTTCAATCTTAACAGTCGGTGATGATGATATGAATTCAGCCTCACCTTGAATAGTTCCAGAGCTTACGCCTTTTTTATCTCCACCTTCATCACCAGTACTGGTTGAGAAAGTTGAGCCATGAATCGCAATAGAGTTTCCTCCATCTGCCGTAACAGTAGTTGTTCCCCCTGCAAGATCTGAAGACTTTGCGCTGTTTTGGTAGGAGATATCAACCGTCGATTTACCAACCGAGGTTTTGCACACGTCAGGAAGTGTCGCATTGGCTTCACCTCCAGAACCTTGGTGAACGACACTCAGGCCATTCGCACATACTGTTACACTCATAGCTCATCCAATTTGAGAGTAAAAAGACATGATAATAGAAAACACTGTTAACTATCTATCTGATTTAATAGCCAAAATGGCATTAGACACTGTTATACTCACTGTCATTGCTTTTTTGGGCACAGTGTCACTGTATTGCGCTTTTTTTACTGGTAATTCGTCAGTAATTGTTGGAATTGAAGATCTATAATTAAATAGGTCGCTCCGTACATTGCAGCGAAAATAACGGCGCTAATACCGAGAATTAATTTAGGGGGAATGACTTTCTTTAATGGATTTTTTAGATATTTGGCTTTGAGATTTACGAGGGATAACTTCTCTTGTTCTGCGAGTCTTTCATCCCTAACGAGTCGATAAACAGTATTGCCAATCTCAGTCAGTTTCTCGTTTCCGCGTTCTTCTCGTCCATATCGGCCTTGGAACCCCATTTGAAGCAATAGATAAAGAAACTCAATCACATAACGGTATTTTCTTGGATCGGCTTTCAGCCTTTCTAATATGGTAAAAAATTTATCACCACCAGATGTTTCATTGTGAAACTCAGAGAGTAAACTGTTCTGTGCCCAGTGACTGTTTGCCCCCCACTCTTGACGACATACTGACTCGTCAATTGCCGCACATAAGCAGTAGCGAATGACCAATATCGACGCTCTATCGACTTCCATTTCCCCTAGCTTACGTTCGCCTTTACGAATTTCTCTCGCAACTTGCTCTCGGAATGGCGCAGGATCATCAAGCCAAGGGATAGAGGACATACACGATAAACTTGCTATTAACCAAGTAAACTGGTCAACAAGTGGGTTAACGCCCATGCTCTCGATAGTTAACTCTTGAACGGCAATGTTACGTGAGAGATCGGGCGCGGGCATCACCTCCATTGGTTTACCCGGCTCTGGCTGAAATAGAACGACTGTTACATCATTTTCGGCATAACTCATAATCTAACGGCCCATAACTGTAGAGATAGATTCACGAAGTCACCTGCCACATGTATAGCAATAGCAGCCGTGTTTGATAAAGCGGCCCACTCTTCACACGACTTATCCAGTTCGAAATAGGTGTAACCAGCATGATAAGGCAGTGCTCTAGGCACAACTGGCATTGGTTTTATTTCTATACCGGGTAGTTGAAGATTGATCAGGTCACGAATGTTATCAATCGAACCAATCTTCGTTTGGCTAACGAACTGAGTATGCAGCACATCGAGGGTAACATCGGCTTTAACAGCCAAAATGAATGTTGTTTTATCGATAATGCTTGCATCAGGTATCGCTGCTGTACTGATGCCAAAACTCTGTTCTTTCAGTGTTAAAGGAATCGCTCGCTGCTCAGACATAACACTTAACGTCATTTTCGTGCTATCAAGAGTTTGGGTTAGGCATTCCGTTAAATTGCCATGGTTGTATTTTACAAACTCTTTAGGACGTCGTTCAGAAGTACAAAGCGTTGCAAGCTCGCCTTCAGCTTGAAGCAAAACCCGATACAGCTCTTCCGGGTGAACCCCTTCAACACTCGCGAAATGCCAGAAAAGAGGCTCATAGCGATTGAGTGTTTGTAGCAACATAAAATCAGAAACAGTTGACACTCCTTGCTGATCCACAACACCTAAACGTTGGACAATCGATTCAGCTCTATGCTTTAACATTGCCGCAAATTCAGTTGTAAATTTACTCAGTAAATCAGAAGCGTGAATATCAATGCATGTAGGAATGAAATCATCATCCAGTATTACACTACCATCTGGCTTTACTTCCAAAATCTTTAAGATTGGAATCGATGTGTAGGCACTCTTATCTTCGTGGTCAAACATTAAGCTAAAGTTAAGTTTTCCCACGACAATACTCGCCATGTCTTCGCTATCGTAACAAGCATCAACCGCTTCTTCTTGGCTTATAGAGTAGCGAGCACCGTCTTTATCGGTACCAAACACTTCTGAGCGCTTAGAAGGTAAAGGACAGCAAAGGTAAACGACCTTATCTGCATAGGAAGGATCGATATCTCTTATTTCAGGCAAGTCTGACAGAAGTGGCAGTTCAAAAGGTGTTCTATCACGCAATATTCCTTTGACACTCGTCACTCCGATCTTTCCAAGCGATAGAAGCTCAGTATTAATTTCTAATCGCTTTATTCCCCAATAAAGCGGGGAAGCATTAGAAATTAGCATGCTCCCTTGCTTACTTTGGGCGCGGTCAAGTTGTTGAAAGTGTTGAGGCTTCATGAACATACCATCTTGCCATACAACAGGGTTATATAAAGACATACTGCTATCCCTTAAAAATACGTTTGTTCAATGCCACGTGTATTGTTGGTGCTAAGCTCACTACCTTCTAGCGTCAGCCTTAAGAAGTACTCACTTTTCTCCTCAATCACTTCAACTTTTCTCCACGAAGAGCCATTAATATCTCGAAATGCCACCGAAAAACCTAATGCTCTCGTCGCTGGGTCTAACTCAATATATTGATGAACTTCATCGCCAGGCTGAAGTTGAAATTCATAGCGCTTTAAATATTCATCGCCTAATGAGTCTTTATCATTTTCGAATAATGCGAAAAAGTCTAAGTTACGAAATAAGACTGGGGAACTAAGCTCATGTACGCGAAGGATCACAGGCGAGGATTGCCCTCCTTCTCTTACATTAAGATTCGAAGACGCTTCAATGACTAACTCAATCGATGACGTTTGAGGCGTTAGGCCGGTAGACTCTTTAAATTGGTCCCACATGGCACAACCACTTAGACTTAAAGCTGCCACTAGAATAAGTACATTACGCATGCTCACCCTTTAATAATTCGTTATAACTATGTTTAATTTTATCTTTGACCGAATCTTTATGAATCTCACGACTATTACTGAGGTATTGCTCGTTATATGCACTCCACAGTTTTCCTTTCGTTATAAAACGGGAATTTTTCTCCATTTCTAAAGCGAAATTTTGTGGATTTTGACTTTGAACCTGATTTTTAAACACATCGTTAAGTGCATGGTCTAAATGAGCTTTATGCTCATCCAATTCATCTAACATTTGTTCAACGAGTTCATTTGGTGAGAGTAGATCTTCACTGTTCAATGCAAACATCAGTTCTGCGAAATCTGTGTTTTGTGCTGTTTCTTGTGAATCTTCTTTAAGGCTTTCAACTTCGTGTAGATCATTTTGAAGTTTATTAATACATAATCGAAGGCACTGGCCCATCTGCTTAAATAGTGTTTCGTCCACTGACCCAATGTTGTTTGAATTAACCCCTAAGCCTTGCAAAAATGCATGGCTCTTGCCACATGCAATAGCTCCATCACTAGAGTATTTCGGAGCTGATGCTATTGAGTTATTTGAACCTTGGTTAGTCAGCTCTTTCGTGACCGGTTGAGCTTTGTGGTTCGTCTCAAAAGAACGTGTCACCTCTTCCCAATGCTCTAGTTTCTGCTCAGTAACGTTCTTATCGGTTATTACTTGTGGACGATTATTAGCAACCGGTGGCTGAGTAACCACCTCACTCTCAATGGTTTGTTTTTCAATAATCTGTTTATTTACTATGTTGGAATCATTCCGATCTTTTGGGGCCGAAGGTGATGAATCCTGTTTTTCATTATCTGACGCTAGCCAGTTCTCTGGGATCATATTCGGTAAGTCGATACCAGATTGGATACTGAGGCTGTCATCAACAACTTGTCTTCTACTTTCAACGGACGTAACACGAGATTCCTTTTGCTCATCCCTAATTAAAGCGTCGTCATTATTCTGCATACTAAAGTTCAAATGCGTTACAGGATCGCTGCTATCAACCTGATCTTTTTTAGTTTCCAGAAAAAGGTCCTCAAGAGCGCCAACAGCGGTTGCTTTCTCTTGAGCGATATCACTAAGATTTGATAAAGGGTCATTGGAACTTCGTTCTGGAGCAATATCGATGGCAATATCTGACTGCACTTCTGTTTGTTCAAATGTGGCTGAAATTTCATACTGACCTAAAGTGATCGTATCGCCATCAAATAGTGATACAGGTTGATTCTTTAGTGTCTTTTCACCATTAACCAATGTTCCGTTAGTACTAACATCACTGATATAAAAGCTATCACCGTAAACGCTTATGAGACAATGTGTCCCAGAAATGAACCGATTCAGGTCAGCAAGGGGGACGGTACAACCAAGGTTCCTGCCAATAGAACCTCCGGTTTCTGGCATCTCAATATGTTTTGACCCCGTATATTCTTCAGGACACTTGGTTATGAGCAAAACCAACTGATTGCTTTTCATATTTAGCCTTTAAAATAGCAATGAGATAGAGAGTTCAACCCCACCTAATCCATCGTTGTAGACGGGTAAGATGTAGGATATTTGTGGGATTATCTGTAAATGAGCGTTGGGATTACTGCCGATTTTTATGACACTACCAGCAGTGGCGACAAGGCCGACTTCGAATTGGCTGATATCGTCCAGCTGTAAACCATATTTATACCCTTCATCGTCAACTTCCCAACGATTACTGTATTGTGTATAACCTGCAGAAAGTCCGGCGCCAACATAGGGAGTGAAGATTGACCATTCTGTAAGGGCGTATTGAGGGACTAATCGAAACTCGTAATTGGTCACCTCTTCATAAACTCCATTAGCGGGCGCTTCTACTGTGTCGTCTAGATAATTAAATCCAAACCACCATCGCCAGCGATTATTGTTCTTATCAATGGGTCTAGTATGAACAAACCCATAGCGTAAGATGTCCTCCTCACCACTTGAACCTTCAGCATAATCGACACTATCAATGCTAAGCATTCCTACAGAACCACCATATCGAAGTCCTTTCGAGTGAACGGGTGCAGATAATAGGCAAATAAGCATAGCTATATTTATATAACCAAACTTGGACATAATACTTCCTCGGTGAAATGAATCCTTTTCAACGTTAGGAAGATACCGAACTATTATCCATTTACAACATCCAAATAATAACTTTGGTTAAATAATGCATTATGCCTACACACAAGCTCACATTAACCATCAATATAGTTTTTATGCGTTATTACATTAATTAAGTCTTAATATTTATTCTCATTAACCATGTAATAAAACGTTTCATTAACATTAAAAGTGTAGGACTCCTTCAAGTTCATATTATTCACCAAGAGAATAATTACGACACACCCAATCAACATCTAAATAAAACACCACTTCACATATAAAATACAAATACTTAAGCGGCCATTCATATGATTACAATAAGTACTACCATGGCTAAAACGAGTAAATTTCAGTTCTTACTGATAGAACTATAAAGTTATATCTTAACTAATATGTCGTTAATTAGTGTGAAATTTTGACTTCCACCCCAAAAAGTCAATTAATAAGGTAAAAACGTGCATATGCTATTTCTTTGCTGACGATTAATTATAGAATCCAAAACATAGCTATCCTATCTCTTATTTATATCGATCCTATAAAACCATCGATTAATGATATTATTAATAATTAGTGGAACTGACATTCATGTATTTTTCAGATTTTACAAGGCGACCGGTAGACGAACAAAAACCATGTGGTACTTCGCCAAATAGCTTAGATGAATTTGAAGAAATAAAGCGTCAAATTAATAATATCAGCAAGGTTACAGGGCGTGTTTCCTGGAAAAAAGTGCAACAACTATCTAAGTCAATTCTCATCGGACAAAGTAAAGACTTCAGATGCAGTTGCTATTACACCGTGGCGGCAGCGCACAACGAAGGGTTAAAAGGGTTTGTTGAAGGGCTCAATTCCATTTTAGATCTCTGTGTTGTTTATTGGTTTAACGCCTACCCTGAGCATTCTCGGAAAAATGCGCGTACCAACGCAATTGAATGGATGGTCGAACATTCAGAAAAACGAATTAAAAAGTTTACCGTTGGCGAAGGTGATCTCCCACTCATTGAAGCGGGTCACCAGATTTGCCTTCGTATAGAAGAAGAAATGAGGCTTCATTACGGATCCAAAGCGCCGGCTTTAGGTTCTATTCGTCGAGTTTTCGGTATTTGGATAGAACAGATAAGAGAAGAAACAGCTCGAAAAGAAAGCCTAATTAAAGAGACGTTGAAGCCACAAATCAACCCCGAACAACAAGTCTTACCCCCCTCTATTAACGTAGAAGTCATGCCACCTAAAATTACAAAGTCCAAAAGCGAACCGAAAAGTAAGGCTAACGTTGGCATTAATCCAACCCTTTGGAAAAGCATGATTGCAGGATGTGTCTTCTGTTGTCTTGCTATTATCTACATCAGTATTGACCATTTTGAAACGATCAAACTAGAACAACGTATTCATGGCGCTACCATCAGTCAGTTGGCCGAGATATCATCAGAGCTAAAAAACGCCCCACTAAAAAGTAGAAAAATAGCAAAACACCCGCTTATCAGCCGATTTGATCAGGCTTTATTAGTTTGGAATGAGCGAACAGACCTAATACTAAAGTCAGATAAGCTTGCTGACGTCGCAAGTAATCTCGAGCACTTATACCCCGATTCATCGTCCGTTAATTTACTGAGTCAAAAGTTTACTAAACAACAACATCAACTCGAGACTGACTATCAAAACCTGAACAGACGCTTTTCTCAAGCTCGTACGGTATTCGCTAACGTAAATAATAACGACAACAGTTCAGATGCAGAGGAAGCATATCGATACAGTAACTCGTTGTTCCCTTTACTAGGCAGAATAGATTACGCAGAAAAAGTAAGCGATCTTAACGAGCTACAAAGATCCCGAGATTTAATAAACATCTATTTGTACAAAATCACACAAATTCAGAATGACATGGATGCGCAAGCTTCCACAATACAATAACGAGTTATTACAGGCTTATGTTTAATACAAAATTTTTTAGAAATCCTATATTTCTATCAACCTTATTTGCAGTAATTACGATATCAATACTTTTCTCAATTCAATTCTTCTGGTTTAAAGAAGGGAGTAAGTTATATCTTTGGATTGGTATGGCTCTGGTCTCCTTCGCCTATTTATTGTTTTTGGCTTCTCTTTGGTATAAGAAAAGAAAGTATTCAAAACTTCAGCATATCGAAACTGAGAGTGAAGCGCTATCGACGGTCATTCGACCGCTTTTGTATGAAGCAGGCAATCGCCCTATTTACCTTTTGATCGGTAATAAATCGGCTGGAAAATCTCAGTTTCTGACGCATTCCAATGCGATTAAACCTAGGGATAAAAGTAACACCATTAAAAATGATTTTTTTGAATGGTACGAGTCCGACTCTGCTATTTACATTAAGCCAGATCATCGACTTGTTTTCCAAGAAGTTTCAAGTGCAGACTCAAGCTTATGGGAAAGTTTCATTAACGAAATCATTCGCCATCGGCCTAGAAGACCATTTTCAGGTTGCCTTCTTTTCGTCGATTTTGAGTTTCTTATTATCCATGAAAAAGAACAGGTTGATTATACCGTCAATGCTCTCGTTGATAGGCTTATTTCTATTGGTCAAAAGACAGCCGCCGCGTTACCAGTCTATTTAATGATGACGAAACTCGATAAACTTGAAGGCTTTCGGGAATATGTGCAATTTAGTCCGCTTAAATCGAATCTGGAATTTTTATCTATCCCTTTAAAAGACGCTAAAGGGGCAGTAGCCAATTATTGTACCGATAGTTATCAGAATCTTGTAAAAGTGATGGAGTCTAACGCGCTCGACGCTTCCTCTCATTCAAACCATGTTAATGAAAAGCAAGCTATATTGTCTTTCCCAAAACAGTTTGAACTGTGTCAAAACGAAGTATGTGCGCTAATTTCCCGCCTGAACGAAGCCAATCAAGGACTCTACTCTTTAGATCTCCGAGAGGTCTTCTTTACATCGAATCTGCAAGGCGGTCGCAAGTACAACTTATTAGCGAAGAGCTGTAGTAACTACTTCAATTTGCCTATCATTGCATCTGAGCATACACACCTCACAGAAACGCCCTATTTCACGCGTTTTCTGATGGAGTCTCAAATACTGCCAGAAGCTGATTTTGCAGGGGAGAACAAAACCTATTTAAAGCTTATCCAAAGGCGCAGCCGCTTGGCAATGGCGTTTTCAGTCAGCATTTTACTTGGGGGGGGGGATTTATTGGTCACTGCGTTAGATAGTAACCTAAAAGTCATCGATCAGTTAGTTAGTGTCGAAGATGCCAATCACCAGACAAATATAGCGACTTCGTTCGACAATCAACTGCTAGACGTCAGTAATCGTATTCGCCCTGTTTACAATGCATGGATTGACGGCAATATCGCGTTAGACGCAGAGATCGCGTCACTAAACGTAAGCAAACTAGAACCGACGACTAAACTCGCGTATCAAGCATTAATTTCGAAAATTAGCCAAGAGCTTATGCCTGTTATTGAGCGCGGGTATCGTATTCAACTTACCCAGCACCAGGAGAATCTAAATAAGACCCTACCATTATTGAAGGGTTATTTGATGCTTAAAGAGCCTTCAAAAAGGGAAATCACTTTCCTACGAAAGCAAACCTATTCAGCATTAAATAGTTTGAGCTCACAACCGCATGTTGTTGACTCTGTTATTGAGTATCTTGATGCATATTTTCGAACGTCTTTTGAGCCAGTTGAGATTAGTATGGATTTAGTAAGAGCAACAAGGCGTTCGTTACTCGCTAATTCTAATGTTGACCTGGTTTATAGCCAGTTGTTACAACAAGCGAACGATATTGACCTAGGCACGCTTAACCTACAACGTGCAGTTGGTTTTGATTTCAATACTATCTTTAACGATAATTTTGAATCGAAACGTTTAGAGATAGGAAACGTTTATACGTCTACTGGATTTAGTACCTTCTACCGCCCTAATGTTGATCTTTTATCAACACAAGTGATTTCAGATAACTGGGTACTAGGTCTCTCTAACCATGTTATTCCAACGAAAGCGGAAGAAGAGTCTTTTAAAGAAGAAGTACGTAAAAAATATACCGATGACTACATCAATTATTGGCGAAATACACTTGGCGAGTTAAAGGTAAAACAATACAACAATATCGCTGAATTAACGAACGCTATCGATCTCATTTCTGGTCCGGCTTCACCTATGACAACGATTTTAAGACAAGTCTATGTCAACACCCATTTCTCGCCTGATGCTAATAAAGGGTCGCTTTTAGCCAACATTTCACCAGCAGCATCCGGCGCGGTCGATGCGATTTCAGGGCTAGCAGAAGAAGTGATTAAGCCAGACTACTTATTCATGCAGCGAGTGGAGCAAGCCTTTAGACATTTGAATCATCTTCAGGTAAATGAAACGTCTAATACTCCAACACCGTGGGAAGAAATCATTACTGCTCTGAATCGCTTAAGAACCTACATGAAAGACATTTCGGATGCACCAGACTCTCAAATGGCAGCTCTTACTGCTGCCAAAGCGAGAATGAACAGTTCAGAATCTGACCCTATAATTCGATTAAAACAGATTGCTCAGAAATCTCCAGAGCCAGTGCGCAGTTGGTTGCTCGATATTGTTAACCAAAGCTGGTCAGTGATGATCGCCGAGTCTTCAAAAGGCATTCAAACTCAATGGTATAGCGAGATCTACAGTAAGTTTAGAGAGGTAGGTTTAAACCGCTACCCTTTCCAGTTGGATGCTAAGGATGAAATATCACTTGAAGACTTTGAACTTCTATTTGCATCAGGTGGGCTGTTAGATAATTTCATTCAAGAAAACTTCGCACCCTTCTATGATACGAACCTTTGGACACCAAGACGCGTCGATGGCGAAATTTTAGACCTGTCACCAGAAGTTCTGGTACAACTTCGAAACTATAACGTTATTAAAGACACTTTAATTAGTAAAAGTACCAATCGCTTTTACATCCCATTCAGCGCAAATGTGCTTGATCTTGATTCTAGTGCCATTCGAGCGTCTGTTCAGGTAGCGGATGCACGTATTGATTACTATCACGGTCCTAGTCGTATACAAGAACTACAGTGGCCACCGCAGAGTGGTGACTTCAATGTGGCGATTACGATCCAAGACGTAACCGATGAAGGTAAGCAACACGTATTAAATAAATCAGGCCAATGGGCCGTTTATAGATTGCTAGGGAAATCGACATTAACGAATACTCACAATGGCAGTTTCACCAGTGATATTACCGTGTCTGGCCGTGATCTTAGTTTACGAATTACACCATTAACCCAAAGAAACCCTTTTACTTTGGGTGAGTTATTTAATTTTACAATTCCAGAATCTATTAGCTTATAAACACTATACCAATAATAATTTAACGCAGGGCATACTTATGATTTCAAATATCAATATACAAGGCTTAGACAAACTTGATAGAAAGATTCTTTCTAACTTACTCTCTAATGGGCGCGAGTCGATAGCTAACCTATCTCGAAATATCGGCTTATCTCGTACGGCGATTGCCGAACGAATAAACCGTCTCGAGAAAACAGGCATTATTAAAGGCTATACCGCTCAAATACGTATCGAGAATGAGGGAAGAAACGCATCAAGTTATTTGCTTATTTCCTGTGAAAAAGGAAAAAAGAATGATGTGAGTAACTCGTTAAAAGAGCTTCCAGAGGTTCGAATGACAAGTGTGGTAGGTGGAAGTTACGATATCATCGCTCTCATTGAAGCGCCTGATCTTCATTCTATCCACCACTTATCGAATGAAATCGAGTCTTTCTCAGGTGTTCAATCGTTAAATACGACCGTTGTACTACACCAACCTATTCGTCGATAACACTCGTTTAAGAAAACCTAAGACCTTTAATCAATAAAGTTCATTTAAAAACCGATAATAGGTATGACTATTATCGGTTTTTTATTCTTAACCAGTGAATTAAACTTCGCCAATGAGTTTAATGGTTGCGTTATTTGGCGCAGCATCACCCAACCAAAGTGTTTTACCCAACACACTTCTTTTGCTCTCACCTAACTTGTTTTTAGGAATGCAGTCTAGTTTTAAAGACAGCTTTAAATCCCAAGCCATAGGGTCTCTAAGTATGAACCTCATTAACTCCCGTAGCGTAAGATAGTGTTCCCCTCCTTTTGAAAACTGACTGTATTGCTCGAAATCCAGATCATTAATCACCAGATTAAATTTGCCTGTCAGGTCCGACATACTCTGCCCTAGATGAAGATTTTGGCCCAATCTGCAGTTTTTTCGATTTAACTGATTTCGTTGACAAGGCGCAATGTCGACCCTACGGAAAATCCATTCTTCGACATGGACATTTGAAATTCCAAAATAGTGACTAACTATCCCTGAGATTAGTTTCGGTGAGCGTGTACGTGTTGAAAGTTGGTTGGTATAAGATAGTAATTTAGCGCGATCAAGGTTATTAACCTGTGTTTCTTGTATTGATTTGGACAGTCCCGCTAAATGTAGTACTCGGCCAGAAAACTCGTCTTTAGCGTCGCTTTGATACTGAACATGGTAACGGTACTTTTTCCAAACCCGATACACCATTGACAAGTATCTATTATGGAAAAAATCAAAGAGATCTTTAACAGGGTTATCGTCAGGATCTCGGCCAGCCAGCTTTTCCGTATAGGAAGCCGGTAACGGGGAACTACTCCCGTGTAAACCAAGGAAGTTAACTTCTACTTCTGTGTAGGTATTCCCATTTCGCTCTAAACGAGTAATGGACTCCATATCACTTTTGGGAAAGCTAAGTTTAGATGAAACCTTGAATGTGATAGTTTCTTGATGAAAGTACTTGTTCTGATCAAGTGAGATATACTCACTTTTGTCACAGTACTGGTACTGCTTTTCCAGTAATGACACCGCTTGGAAAAAGCTAAACTCATGAGATTTATTGGTTAAGTGTTCAATCATAATACAGTCTGATGCCCTGTTAAACTTTCCCAGGAATATTCTTCACCCGTATTTTCGTCAAACACCTGTAACTCTGTAAATGAGTTAACACTGGAGTACAAGCGGATAAACTCGTTGAGTACATTCGTTAACAGGTACATATCCCCTTCATTCACAAAAAATCTTGAATCTACCGTTAATTTGAATTGATTACCTCTTACCGACACACCTCGAAAAATGCGGTCAATAGAGGTGAGTTCTGAATGCTTTATTCCGTCAAGTCTATGTAGTGAGGCACGGTGAGCTTGTCTATCGACGCGTGAATGAAAGTCATACGTCGAAAGTAGCACTTTCAACACATCCGTATTCGCGAGTGAAAGATAATTCAACGACATATTAGCGATAAGTTGCCACTGTAGTTCACCATTCACTTGTGGGCTTACTGATTGAGTAGGCTTAGTTATATTATGAAAAGTCGCATAAGTCGGTGATTTATGTGTCGTATAGGTAATGTCACCAACAGATAACCTTTCCGCTAAGTCACTGTTACTACATAGCAGCTTTGTCAAAACCGTTTCTGTGCCCAAGTCTGCGATATTGTTATTGTGGGTATGAAATGAAATGTTTCTCTCAAGGCCTCTATTACTTACTCTTGGTGACACAGACGTCTTGTAGAAGTCCCTTTTATCGCGTTGGTTTATTTGATGCTCGAAAGATTCGAACTCAATCAACTCTTTTTTCCTGCGCTCTTCTTTACTCCAACTCTCTACTTTTTTAATCAAATATACTTCGTAATGATCTTGGTTTTTCGTTTGAGGGCGGACACGGTATTCATTTCGTTTGTGTTCTAGGCGAATAGGATCCCCATCTTTTTCAAACAAATTTACCGCTGGCGTACAATGGAGTTTGAAGTGCTTATCTTTCACTACAACTTCTGAAGGTAATGCTCGATTAAAGTGAAAGTGTATTGTGATTGAGTGTCGCTGAGGTACTCCTTTCAGCCACTCTAAGTCGACAAGGTCAAAAAACATGAACTTATCGGGTAATGAGAAATACTCTTGTAATAAACGATAACCTGAAAACGAATTTTCACCATAAGGCAAAATAGCTTCATTTTCTCCATAGCCTACTGGGCGAATTTGCTCAGGTGTTAGCGTTTTCTTATAGCCGCCGCCAAGATCCAGCTCTACATGACTTAGGTATCGAAATAGCCATAAAAACAGTGTTCTAGTGATATGTAGCTCACCATGTAGGTGAAAACGTAAGGAATCAATATTTAACCGAGAAAGCTCAAGCCCATGATCAGCATTGAGCGTCAGCGAAACGGCTGAATTGCTGCGGCTGTTCGTCTGTTCAATTTTCGATAGATGCAGTGGGTACAAGTCAACATCATAACAGGTTTGAAACAAGCATTGAGTGGACTCGACTTGCTCACTGGCCATTTCAGCGCCACGTTTAATCGTGGTTTTCTCGGTGACACTCCCGGAATGCGGCTGTAATTCTGTTATACACATTGATGGAATGGAACGCATATAGTGCGGCCAAAGCAATGTCATCATTGATTGCGTTAGTTCCGGCAATTCATCATCTATCTTTTCTCGAATACGACCCGTTAGAAATGCAAAGCCTTCCAGTAGCCGCTCCACGTCCGGATCAAACGAACCTTCTGACAGAAAATTAGTCAGCTTAGGATGATATTTTGCAAACTCACTGCCCGACTCTTTTAGATAAGTCAGTTCATCTTGAAAATACTTACTATTACTCACAAAGACTCCAACTACAGGTTGAATTGACCATCAGTTCCCATATAAACGTTGATCGACATAGGAACTTTGCCACCGTTATGAAACACTTCTCCACTAATCCCAAACCCAAGGTGCAGAGCATTGTGGTTATCTTCTTGATAATGCACCTCCACGCTTTTCAACCTAGGCTCAAATTTTTCAATGGTGGATAGGATATTTTTCTGAATATGGCGAACAAGATTATTATTAGTTGATAGGACATCATTAAAATCGGGAAGACCGTAATCAGTGTCAATCATGGCATTACCTGAATGGGTATTCAGTAAATCCCCTAAATGAACACGAACTGATTCAATTAAGTCTTTATGTGACACCACTTTTTCGTAACTACGTTTGGGTTCACCAAGCTCAATTCGCTCTAGGAATCGATAACCTTTTTCCATTTTATACTCAAAAACGAGCAGTCAGCTCATCGCTTTCTGCTCGTACTATTTGGTTTATATTATTGGTCTAATTTGCCAACAAGTGATAGATCGAAACTCGCACCCATGTACTTGAAGTGTGGACGCACAGACATTGATACTTTGTACCAACCTGGATCGCCTTCAACATCAGACACTTCCACTTTTGCTGCACGTAATGGTCGACGACCGCGTACTTCTGCAGGTGGATTCTCTTGATCTGAAACGTATTGACGGATCCATTTATTCAATTCAGTTTCTAGATCTGCACGCTCTTTCCAAGAACCAATCTGTTCACGTTGTAGCACTTTAATGTAATGCGCTAAACGGTTAATGATGAACATATATGGTAGCTGAGTACCAAGTTTATAGTTCATTTCAGCCTGTTTACCTTCAGGTGTATTAGGGAACACCTTAGGAACTTGCACTGAGTTAGCAGAGAAGAACGACGCGTTATCTGAACCTTTACGCATTGTTAGAGCAATAAAGCCCTCTTCTGCTAGTTCATATTCACGACGGTCTGAAACAAGAATCTCTGTCGGGATCTTCGTTTCAATTTGTCCCATAGACTCGAAGTTGTAGACTGGAAGATCAGTCACAGCACCACCGCTTTGAGGGCCAATAATGTTTGGACACCAACGGTATTTCGAGAACGACTCACTGATTTTAGACGCCATTGCGTAAGCAGAGTTACCCCAGAGGAAGTTCTTATGATCTTCCGTTACTGACTCATCATAATCGAACGCTTTAATTGGGTTGTCCGACACTGAGTATGGCGTACGTAACATAAAGCGAGATGTACATAGACCAACGTAACGAGCGTCTTCATGTTCACGAAAACCACGCCACTTCGTGTATTGAGGGCCTTCAAACACAGACTTAAGGTCTTTAAGGTTCGGTAGCTCTTCATAGCTATCAAGACCGAAGAACTTAGAAGAAGCAGAGGTAATAAATGGAGCGTGCGACATCGCGCCGACATTACCCATATATTCCATTAACTTGATGTCTGGCGACGACGCTGACAGCTGGTAGTCACAGATGACTGCACCAACAGGTTTACCACCAAATTGGCCGTATTCACGCGTATAAATCTGCTTGTATAGGCCTGATTTAACCACTTCAGGAGCATCTTCAAAATCGTCTAATACTTCATCTTTTTTCGCTGAAATAAGTTCGATTTGAATATTTTCTCGGAAGTCAGTGTGGTCAACCAAGTACTTAAGACCACGCCACGTTGACTCAACCGCTTGAACTTCGTCGTTGTGTAGAATCGCATCAACTTGCTTTGATAGCTTTTGATCGATTTCTGAAATCATTAGATCGACAAGCGATTGATCCACTTTGGTTGTCGTTGAGCTACTTAATAGTTCGCCAATGAATGCTTCAACACCGCGCTTAGCGACATCGAACCCTTCATCTGAAGGTTTTAGGCGAGTTTCATTTAGAATGCTATCTAATAGCGAGCCTGAATCTGCGATGACCACTGCTTGTTCAGGTGCTTGTGCTTCTACCGTCATGGTATCCCTTACTCTGCTTTATCGTCTTGGCCATCGCCAATACTTAATTCATCCAATAACTTCTTACGCGCTTCTTCGTCTTGAAGAACTGAAGCAATTTTTTTACGGAATGCAGGTACATTACCAAGAGGCCCTTTCAGTGCGACAAGCGCTTCTCTTAGCTCTAATAAGCCATTTAGTTCCGGTACGTTTTTAGCAATGCTTTCTGGTGAAAAGTCTTTCATATTGTTGAAAGTTAAGTCCACACCTAGCTGTGCGCCTTCTTCATCAGAAAGTCGATTTTCTACGTTCACTTTTACGTTTGGAGAGTAGCCTTCTAATACTTCATTGAAGTTATCTTTATCAATGTTAATTGGCGTACGCTCTTCAATCGGCGTTTCATCAGCGCGTGCAGTAAAATCACCAACAACCATCATGCTTAGCGGTAATTCTACGTCTTCTTGTGCATCACCCGTTGCTGGAACATAACGGATATTAATTCGCTCTTTAGGAGCAACCGAGCCCTCACGTGACATAATTAGTTCCTTATCTAATTGTGTTACTAGTTATAAATTGTTTTCCACTCTTGATATTTAACAGGTAATTGTTCGCTTGTTACGTACAATGCTGTTAATGTCGTTCTGAATAGAGACTCAACTTGAAAGTACAAATGGGGTTCCCAACTCGATAAGTGGATCTCTTTTTGTATTACCCACAATTTGTCCAAATAGGGTAAACACAACGAGTACATTCCCACCGCTTGGTAAACCTGAACCATTTGTATAAGCAGCCTAAATTGCCCTCTCCCTGATACATCTTGATCAAGTTGTTGTGCAATCTTCGCTGCATAATCACCTAGGTTTGTTAAGGTGATATCCTCCATTTGCATTGCTTCCTCATCTGACTCAACCCTTACGAGTGATTGTGAGTAAGTATTTTGTTCAGAAGACGTCGAGGACAGCCAATTGATGGTTGCCTCATCAGCAAATGGAATAGAATTTTTGAATGAAAGTTTGGTGATATTAGGTAAAGCATCGACAAACGCATTCACTTCTTTTTTGACGGCGTCGGCCGCTACTTTATGGCCCAAATTACATAGCATTTGATAAACGAAGTAATGGCCTGTTAACCAAAAGGGGGCGTCTGTTAGCGTTCTTTCTAAACGCTTAATGGTTTCAATATCGCTGTTATTGTGTGCCTTGTCTTGATAGTCATTTTGCTGGTCTTGGGAAATAGCAAGACTAAGCGGTGTCATATTCTCTTTATGCTCGGGCAACGAATCGATGTCGAACCACGTTAAGTGTCTAAAAATACGATACGCCAGGGGCAATCCAATATTCGACGAGATTAAGTTTTCTGCGACGCTTTTAAGCGTTTTCTTTGAGGCTGAAGGCGAGGAAAAATCGGTATCTAAGTCGATGGTACTCGAAGGTTTTGTTGCTATCGTGTTTTTCTCATCACCTCGGTTAACGTGAGCCTTCTCAGGTAATCGGGCTTCAGATGAATCATCGTTCACTCGCTCCTGTTTTCTTGAAGGGGCATTGACACTCTCACTTTGCTTGTTGCCACTGCCATCTTGACTGGCTGATCCCATTGTTTGAGATAACACTTCTCGTGAGCTTGTTTCTACATTTCCTTGTGCATCTTTCAAAGGCTCTAAATCAGTTCCCGTAGATTCATCTTGCACGCCGACTCTTTGCGATAACGCATTGAGAGCTGATTTAATTTCAAAAAAGTCAGCTTCCGAATCGTGATAAACACCGTCAAATTGACACTGAACCTTACTTAACAAGTCTTGGCACGAAGAAACATCAGACCACGATGTGACATTGTCACTCATTGCGTTAATTGGAGTTTTTAACTGTTGGTTAAGCCACTCGATAGCGCCGTCACGTCCACGCTTTCGGTTTGGAAAAAGGTCTGAACCATATCGAATGAATGCACCTAAGAGTAAACTGAGACCTTGATTTAGGCCTTCAAGTTTTGAATCTTCGACCAATGCTCTTATAAGATAACAAATCGCCTTCAAGTCTTTACTATGAGATGACAGAACCTCAACAGCGTAGTCTTGGACCACTTTCCAATCGACAGTCTCTCCAAACAAGGAGCCAAATTTCTTGATTTCTGCTTCCATCATCTCGTAGCAGAATTCATAACGTGCATCCTCGCCTGAAGGTAGGCTCTCAGAAATGGGTTCTAAAAGTGAGTCGATATCAATCAGAGACATATTAACTTTCTCCCAGTAAACGGTGGTTTTGCAAAGCTCTTTGCACTGCTATCGCGCCACGGGAAGGTGTTGATTGTTGATGATTGCTATCAATAGCGTCCGCTGCCATTCGATTAAGTAAATCACTGACCTCATGGAATTTCTTCGGTGCGTTACGCTCTAACTCTTGTAGTGATTCTGTCAGCTTATTTTCATCGAAAATGGAGCGATCAGTGACAGTGCTGAATAGAATATATTCGCTACGTGCTACCCTAAGCTCTCTCTCTTTGGCAATCAGTTCAGGAGTTCGACCGAAAAATAGTGCCGCAGACTTTATCTCTGAAATCGCTTTAGAGTAATAATGGTTTCTTACATTATTTTCTATTGATTCATTCAGTTCATTCATCAAAGATTTTGGTAATACTTGACTATAAAAATAGGCATTGGCCTGGTTACTTTGCCATTGTGCCTTTATGTACTGGTCTACCGCCTCACCTTCACCTTTCAAAATTGAATCAATCAATGAGTGGTTAATTCCACCGGCAATATTTGCGATTTGTTCTGCTTCTATCGTAACCGAGTTCAATATCGCCATGGTGTTGCTCAAAGTGCGGTCTGTACTTGGCTGTATGTGACCGTCCATAAGCATGGACTCTCTTAACGCCACTAACTCGGTTCTGATATTATTTAGTGACGGCGCCAAATTCATTGCTATTTGATGTTGACCAACAATTGAATCTTTTCGGCTGCGATACAAGTGTGACAGTTTTAACTGCTGAACTTGGTAGGCTTCTCTATAAGGCGCTAACGACACAACATCATTAGACATATCGTTCAACGCCGCTTCGATATCCCATGGCGCTTGTGCGATAAACGCGGCTGTTTGGGCCGGCTTTACAGAGCCGATTCCATCTTGTGTGCGGCTATCTGACGCAACAATCGTCTTCCATTCAGGTTGGTTAGACGTATAAAGATATGACCCCGTCATTGCTACTACACTTGCGACCAATGCGGCTTCTAGATACTTAAACCGTCCAACAGAAAACTTATCTAAAGCACTACGTGGCGTTAACACTAGGTCAGCATTACGTAGGTTGGTAAAAATTGGTGCAGTATTAGTCACCTCTAGTGAACGTACATCGATTTGTGCAAGTCGCTGTGCGAACGCGATTGCTGTTAAACCATGATCACGAGGCTGTTTGATGACTTGTTTTAGTAACGTCCATACATGCTTTGGTATAAGGTTAGGTCGTCGACGTGCATTCAGTTGATTTAACCAACCATCTCCATAAATGGCGCCTAAGAAAAGATGCCCAGTTAACAATGCTAACGAGTAAACGTCATCTTTAGGTTTTGCTGTACCCGACTTCAAGTACAGAGGAGAAGCGTATTTTAAGCTTGCTTCTGCATAATCTTCCGCTTCATCGATATATCTAGATGCACCAAAATCAATCAACTTAACGTTGTCATTATCACAAATAAGGATGTTTGAAGGCTTAATATCGAGGTGACAGATCCCACGGGTATGCATGTATTCCAGAGCGCCTGATAATTGGTAAATCAACCAAGCGATGTGATCATGTCTAAATCCTTTGCCAGAATAACGAGACATTTTGTCAGCGAGACTTTCACCCTTAATCCATTCGTACATCAGGTAAGGGCGATCGAACTCGGTACCGACCTTAATAAATTCGGCAACGCTAGGGTGTTGCGATATTTCTAAACGGCTCGCTTCTTTAACAAGCATATCGCGGGCGAAATCTAACGCATCTTCATTGACAACTTTGCAGCAAATTTGATGTTCTGGTTCAGCTTTTTTGGCGAGATGATAAACCGTTGTTTTACCATTTTTTGAAGGCAGTGTTTCTAATACTTCAAACTCCGAAAAAAGAACATACTCCAGCTTAGGCTTGTTATTTTCAGCCATGCGCTGCTGTTGCAATTTTCTTTTTTCAATCGCTTTTACAACTAACTGGTCAACTAAACCATTTGGAGTTTGCTGCTTATCGGACACTGCGTTCTCTTTAATAACTACAATTATTTAGGAACGCATATTAATAACTCTTAAGGACCATTTTCAACACTGCAAAAGCAAACCATCACTATGTCTATTATTTCAGTTAAACTAACTAAAAGTTGATTGTTATTTACAATCTGTATGACGGTTTTTTACACCCTCTTATATGACTTTCATTCCAGTTTTTGCGTCGTAAATGAATGAACTTAACTAAGCATTACCTTTACTTAATTAAATCAGTGGAGGTGTTTTTTCATTGTAATTATTGCGTTTTCATTGCTTTGTGAAAATAAGAATAAGCTTGCTAGGTTATTTGACGTTTGTTCATTGATCACGGTTGAAATAAGCGTATTGACTGAGCTTTCCCCCAGACTCCCCCATAATGTGTTTATTAGAAACGGCTGTTGAGGGTTTGTGAATTTTTCCGCTCTCGCGCCGATAGCAAAGCCGTAAGCTTCGGTTTCTGAACGCTTGTTGGTCATATTAGAATAAACGTTACCTAGGCACTCATTCGTTTTAGATACTTCGCGAATTAGTCTCATCATCCCGCGACGATCATCAGAATGTTCACTGAGCAATTGACCAAATTCAGCGAGTGGTTTAATTTTTAACGTGTCGAGTATGTTCGCTTTAGTCAATATCAACCCTCCAGCCCCTTCACTTGGGATGAGACCCCAAGGGTTTTCATCTGACATCACGACACCATCTTCAATCAGTTCTGGGCATCTGTGGTAGAGAGAATCAACACAGATACTTAATAGCGCATCGCTTCTATCCAGTGCCTTTAACGACTTTTGTAAAAACTGTATCCCGGTCGAATGACAAAGGGTAATATTTGATATCCAACGGTTACATTCTAACTGTTCCAGTTTTTCCTTAACACTGTGTGTCTTCAGCACGTCGGGAATCGATACATAGAGCGGAATAGGCTTCAGCGGTTTCGGGATCTGTTTGAGCAGGGAGTTAATTAATATGTTAAGCATTTCTACGCTTCTTTCTTCTTGATCATCCGAAGATAAGAACTCAACATTTGCGTAAGTGAATCGTTCAGGTTTATTTTCAACACTCTTTTGGCTAAATAAGCTCAAATCAGCTTTTGCAACTGACAGAGCCATTTCCAAATTCATCCCCGTTGGTGTTACTACATCAGCGCCAATTATAAAGCGACCACTGCTTAGACTCATATAAGTTACTCATATTACATATTGATAGTGCGGCTTAATTATTTTTTAATTTTTTCTACAGCCGTTGTCGTTAACAGATGCTCTTTAGATTGACATGAAAAAGCCGCTGTATAAGTTATTGTTATTTGTTTTTCTTCTGCATCGATAAATACAGTGTTGATTGGCATTTCAAGGCTACGCTCCTTCTTATTAAACGCAGCAACGGCAATATAGCGCTCTTCAGGTACACGAAAAATCATGGTGTCATTGTGACAAAAGCCACTTAACATCATCCTCTCACCGCCTTTTAGGTGGCCGTTACACTGTTGGTCTTTCGGAGCACACTGATAATATCGATCATCAAAATCTTCTGGCAGTAGTGGCCTACGATTTTCAATCCAGTTCTCATCATAAGTACCAGCATGCATGTAGCGATCAGCAAAAAATGGAGGTAATGGTCCAAAACCCGCGACTCGAATTGCTTTGCTGCTCGTTGACCAGTCTTCTTTCGAATAGAATACACTCGGCACATTCATACCTGTGAGTTCTTTTATCGAAGTTCCAACACCTTTACCCAAACGATTGCGTTCATCTCCGCCAAAAGCGTGTGAATAATCAATCGCCTTGTCTATAAATGGCTGTGTTGCTGTCACAGTCAGACTACCGCTATGCTCTACCCATTTTCTGTCACCAAAAACCGTTAACGTTTTATCAATGTGTTCATCGACAAGAAGCCGACATTCATGATAAGTAACCGGTTTTTTTGCGTACGACCTTGCTCTACCGTATACAATCACATCGGTATTACGTTTAAGGATCGGAAAATCATGATCGATCTTCATCGCTGATCTTCCTGGTTCGTCTAAATAAACGGGGGTATCTGCTATACTGGTTTCAACCGTTTCTACCCATTGGTTTTCAACCCAATCCCACCCACGCTTTACAGTGACTACCCAAACCTCATTCCCTTCTTTATCACGCTGAAAGCAACCATGAATCTTTAGGTTGTCATTCGCTTCAATGTCCCAAAGTTGCAATGTGTTGTCCTCTATTGTCAAAACGCCTTAACGCCATCTGATTTGATTTGAACTTGTGGAATAGTGTTTTCTGTTGCTCTGATGACATATAAGCGTTCCATGGAAAATACGTACTCGAGTGCAAACAGAGTGAACGCCAGATCCATAATCTAAATTCCGCGGGAATATGTTTATTTAATAGCGTCTCTATTGTCGATTCAGAGGTAGCAGGTTTGCCAAAACGTAATTGGGTTTCAAACCTGTGTTCATTTTTTTCATACCACTCTGCTAACAGAGCCAAGGCATCTTCCCATTCATATTCAATGCCAAGTTTCGATGGGTTTAAAGGAAAAGCGTCACCATAGAGAACGTAAAGTGCGTATAGCCACTCCTCACCTTCATCAGCCTCTAGCGTGACCATATAAGCAAGTGTTGCCTCTACATCTTCTATGTCACCGGCGATAGCTAGGTGAATTGGTGCTTTTTCTGAAGTGACATCAAATACAACAAGGTCTTTGATCTCTAATATATGAACATAGGTGACAATGTCACTATACTCTGCTTTATCAAGACTATTCCCAAACGTATGTCTAAGCCAAGTGTTCCTATTTTCGCGACCAACTAATCTTTCAAAAAGAAACGCATCACCTTCTACAAGTTTTTCTAACTCGTCACGAGCCTCCATATCACCATTTAAAGAGAACAACGGAAGTAATTCGATATCTGAAAGTTTGTTTTGCTTTAGAAAATGATTTAACAATGAATAACTGGCTGTTTGCCTTAGATGCAACCAATATAGGCAGTTCGACTTTAATGGCGCATCGCCACTGATCATTTCAGCCAGAACAATATCTAGGTCGCTTCTTTTTGAACCAGAAACCAGTAACGTGACTATGTTCTTGTCGACCTTGTTCGAACTATAAAGCGCCGATAGAAGATGTTCTCGCTTCATTTCAAATTGCTTATCTAGCATTAACCATAAATACGTTTCCGGGGATCGTTCTCTAACTTCATACACCAAGCCCGGTGCGAGGTGAAAAAACGAAACAAAAACGTCTTTATATTGTTCCAGTTTTCGTTCGATTAGTTTGATGTAATCACAAGAACCACAGGGAAAACCCAGTTCGTGTTTGAATTTCCACTGCTTTAGTAAGAACGTAATCGATTCTATTGCAATGTCGGATTTTTCACGGCAAAACCCCACCCAGTTTGGGTCCATATCCTTTAATTTAACAATCTCTGATTCGATAAACTCTTCATTCGAAATGATATCACTGTCGGTAATTGGTGAATTCAGCTGTTGTACATTTATTCGTTGCATCATGCCGGTCTATTCTGTTATTGAGGTTAGTTAATTGAAACTGTTCCACCTTGAATCTTGTTCGCTTTATCAGCTTGAGTAGTTATAAATCTACCCTTTGTTGTTACACGCCCGTCACGTCCGCTGTAGCGTGTTTCGGTTTCTCCACTTCTAAGCACTAATTCGCTCTTTGTTTCGAGAACCAACTTATTTGCCCTGATAGTTAACTCTTCCGACTCGTCCAATATTGAGAAAAATATATCGGTAATAACCGGTAACGTTAGATCCGCACCAATAAACTCAACCCTACAATTAAGTTGATTATCGACTGCCATCGTTAACTCAGAAAGCGTGAAACTACGCCCAAGACGAGCCATGATAGGCTGACCAAGCACATTGCCTTCAAAATCGACTTTGACCGCCCCGTTTGCTTTATAGATCTCTGTAATTGTTCCAAAACGAGAAAAGCAAGCCGGTGATTCGGCTTGCTGGTACGACTCTTTTTCATCTAATAACGTCGTTTTCTTATACATAATTCATTGGGTTCCGATGACTCATTCGTTCAAACCGAGCTAATGTCATTAGCCAATAGCAGTATTAATAGATCGCAACATCAGTTAATTGCAACATCAGCACCTTTAACAATTACCTTCGTGCTTCCTTCAATCATTATCGATACACCAGACAGATTGATCGTCCCGTCACTGTTCATCGATAGTGAAGAAGCCCCTGTTTTCAGCACGATACTGTCGCCACTGATTACCTGTGTCGATGCATCAGACTTATAAGAGATGTTCTTATCGACTGAAACCGTTAAGTTGCCACCGACACTTTGATTATCATCTTTACTAATGTCAGAACTGCGTGACGCTCCAACAACTAAGTTACTATTTTGGCCAACATCTAAGTCGTCGTTTTTACCGATCACAGTTGCGCGGTTATCACCAATATCTAACGACGTGTTGTTCTTTACAGATTGTTTTTCATTCGCGTTGTAGGTCACGCTAACGTCTTGTTCGACAGTTTCCGTAAACGTACTATTTACTGTTGTCGTTTTATGGCCTTCGATGGTTTCTTTATGATCACCCTTAATTTCATTGGTTTGGTGGCGATCCACTTTCAAGAATTCATCTTGACCTATGTTTCTAAATCGGTCATTCAACACCTTCGTGGACATATCCTTTTGTGCATGGATATAAACTTCTTCTTGATTTGCTTCGTCTTCAAAGCTTAATTCGTTAAAACCGGAACCTTTATGCGTATGGGTTCTAAACGTCGTTCTTGTTTTGTTTTCTGGAAGTGAATACGGAGGAAAATGCAGACCGTTATACACTGCACCGGTTACTAACGGTCTATCAGGGTCGCCTTCCAGAAAAGTAACCACGACTTCATGGCCAATTCGAGGTAAATACACTGCTCCCCACGTTGGAGCCGCCATAGATTGGCTGACACGTATCCAACAACTGGAATGCTCGTCTGATTCTCCATAACGATCCCAATGAAACTGAACCTTAATTCTACCTAAGCTATCAGTATAAATTTCCTCACTTGATGGGCCAACAACAACCGCTGTTTGTGGCCCGTCGACAAGTGGTGCTGGAAGTTTCGGCGCTTTAAACTCTACATCTCTTGGAATACAAACAAATTGATTGCTATAAGTCGTCGGCATTCCATTTGCTTCATCTTCATGAACTTGTGGGTTATGGCCATTGTGAGTCACAGACAGCATCAAATAGTCACGATTTATCGCACTTCGTGGGTGCTCGCCGATATCGAAACTATAACCTGCCGTTAAGCGCATAACGTCACTGGCTGCTTCAACCTGTTGATTATCGACAATATTATCCGAAGCCCATTCGTTAGCACGATGTTGACCTGACTCAGGCTCACTATAACGTCCAGGGTAATCGAAGAGCTTAAGATCTTGATCAAGCTCACCATTACTTTCCATCAATTGGGGAATATTTGGGTGTTCATAGTTGTAATCTGTATGAGAAACGTGCCCAGATCTCACTCTGTTAACCAGCTCTAAATCTGAGATGTGCTCTCGGTCTGCAACACCTCCCCCATCAGCATGGTAAGTAATGGGTCCTATATAAGAGGAATTGAGAGGAGTGCTACTGAGGTCTTCGATAGAATCACTACTATCAACAATGACCATTGAGTGGTTCGATGCTGTGTGCTCGAAGTAATACCATAAACCGTGCTCTGCGAGTAACCGTTGTACAAATTGAATATCGGTTTCACGATACTGTAGTACATACTCTTTTGAACTGTAGGTACGCGAAAGCTCCATTCGGTAGTTGCTGACCGCTGCTTCATCAAGTACTTGAGCAATGATTTCAGGTGCTGTCTGTCTTTGGAATATTCGGCAATCTTGTCGTTGACTTAAAAACCATACTTCCGGTACAAGTAGTAGCTGATAGCGCGAGAATCTACGACCTTGTCCAAGGTATCGCACCTCATTGACAACGCCGTTAAAGTTTCTTGCTGTCGCACTTCCCTGACCGTACACACTGAGTAGACCAGGTTTTCTAATTAACGAGTCAAAAGTGATATCAGCATCAAGTGAAAGCAATGAAATGCTTACCTGGAACGGCTTTGATAGCTCTTCGATGACTTGAAAACTTTCAACTCGAAATTCATGCCCTGATCCTGGAACTTCAAACTTAAACTCTACGTCATTATTCATATCTTTTACCTGATGCAAATATTCAATGGTAAGGTCGCACTAAAAATGTGGTAACTACCAAAATAAAAACTGGGTCAACTAACAAGTTGACCCATAAATTAACGAAAAACGAATTACGCTTCGCGTGGAGTACGCCAGTCGTCGTTACCGCCCTTACCACAAACTTCGTGTGTTACTTCAATAGCACGGTAAGTGAACTTAAGAACTTCTTCAGTAACACGATCAGCCGTTGCTACGTCTTGGCAATGCGCCATACGAGTTTCCATATCAACAAGAAGCGCATCAATCAGTTTGATTGTGTAGTAATGCTCTTGCTTACCTTGTACTGAAGTACGGTAGAAACGGATTTGACATTCAGGAAGCTTCTCGCCAGATACCAATGCATTGAATAGTAGTGGTGAACAGCAATCTTGCTGCTTAGTTACTACTACAGGCTTATGAACACGCTGCCCTGTTGGTTGACCACTTTGAGGATCGCGTGGAATCGTAATTACGTGGTCGATCTCTTGAACCATAAACTCATCAAGGTGAGCTTCTTGCCAAGCGTTACCTACTGAATCTGCTGAGTATGCATCTTTAGTGATTTCGCCTTGAGATTCACCTGTAATTGACATATATGCTGGAGTTGGCATGTGTAGTTCCTTTTAATATAAATTTTGTTTAGTTAGTTAATTCACCAAACCGCTTATCACCGCGATCTGATTTTACTAATACAAATCGCATGCCAATTTTTATACTCATAAAAAACAAGCACTTAGAGAAACACCCAAATGACACATGATATATTAACGCTTAATTTCTTGTTCCAAGAAACAATTTCTTGTTCCAGATATTAATTTATTGCTGACCGATAATAAAGTCACAATAACCATATTCAAAACGATTATAAAAGTCATTACAACCACGCCTTTAGTTATAATAACTAGCATTATAATAAATATAACCAAGGTAGGCTTGGTTTTCATTTACAAATAACCTTAGCCATTAAAATTAACACTAATAAATCATAGTCAAAATATCTGATTAAAAATAAGCGAGTACAATATTTAGTATAATGATGCCAATTTCATTAACTAATATATAAAGACATTCAATGATAAACATAAACTTATCCTCTTTAATTCAGCGCCTACACCCTATTGCTAAGATTGCATTAGAAGATTCAGCCGCACTCGCTGTTTCTGAACGCGCTAACGAAGTTCAAATTGAGCACTATTTATTAAGCCTACTTGAGCGTCCTAATAGTGATTTTGATGTGTTATTAAGCCATTTTGACTGCTCAGAAAACCTTTTGCGCCAATCTATTCGCTCTACGTTAGACACGTCGGCTAAAGGTAACGGTAGCAAACCCGTGTTTTCATCACTTCTTATTGAGTGGTTACAAGAAAGTTGGTTAGTTTCTTCTTTAGATCTGTCTCAAACCAGCATTCGTTCCGGTTCTCTATTATTAACATTAGTGAGTAACCCTCTACGTTATGGACAACACGGCTACGCCACGTTATTAGAAGCCATCAACCCTGACAGCCTAAAGCGCAACTTTGCTGAATTAACGAATTACTCCATTGAAAACCAAGTCGCGTCATCAGAAAAGACTGAAGCAAGAGAAGAAGGCTCCGCACTTAGCCAGTTCACAACCGACTTCACTGGTAAAGCTCGCAACGGTGAAATTGACCCGGTGTTTTGCCGTGATAAAGAGATTAGACAGATCGTTGATATTTTAGCCCGTCGTCGTAAAAACAATCCAATTGCTGTTGGTGAGCCGGGTGTTGGTAAAACAGCCGTTGTTGAAGGGCTTGCACTAAAAATCGTTCAGGGTGAAGTGCCAGATAACCTAAAGGGTGTTGAACTCTACGGCTTAGACATGGGGCTATTACAAGCAGGTGCAAGTGTAAAAGGTGAATTTGAAAAGCGTTTAAATGGCGTACTCGAGGAAGTAAAAAACTCTCCGACTCCAATTATTTTATTTATAGATGAAGCGCATACACTCGTTGGTGGTGGTAATCAAGCCGGTGGCAGTGACGCAGCAAACCTGCTTAAGCCAGCCTTAGCTCGTGGTGAAGTGAAAACGATAGCCGCAACAACGTGGTCGGAATACAAAAAGTATTTTGAAAAAGATCCTGCACTCGCTCGCCGATTCCAGTTAGTGAAACTTGATGAGCCGTCACCAGAACAAGCCGCTCTTATCATTCGTGGCCTATGCCCAGTGTACGAAAAGTCACATAAGGTTTATGTAAGGGATGATGCGATTACGACAGCAGCAATGCTTTCTGCACGTTATATTTCAGGACGCCAGCTCCCTGATAAAGCGATCGATGTTCTTGATACTGCGTGTGCACGAGTCAACATTAGTTTGAATGCTGTTCCTGCGTCTGTAGAAACGCTTCAACAGCAGTTAGCCGCTCAAGATCGTGAATTAAAAGCGCTTCAACGTGATGAGCTTCAGCAAACGGGTGACAAACACAGCGTCGCCACCATTCCTGACCTTATCTCTGCAATGGAAGAAACAAAAAGTGAGCTTTCCATTCTAGAAAAGCAGTGGCAGGAAGAGAAAACTCAAATCGATGAAATGATCGCGTTGCGTGCGCGATTACATCAATTGGTCTCGGATGATGAACATGCCGACTCGCAAAACTCGACTGAAAACGCCAATGACAAAGATTCAGATGCTGACTTAATCGACGATACTGAGACTGAACCATCATCTTACTCTGAACTGGATGAAGAATCAGTCCGCATTGCAATCGCGTCTTGCCAAGAACAGTTGGACGCAATTCGCCAAGACAACCCGCTTGTACACTTCGAGGTTGGCCCTGATGAAGTAAGCCACGTTATTGCAGATTGGACGGGAATTCCAATGGGTAAAGTCCTCCAAGACGAAGCCGCAACCACTTTAAGACTAAAAGATAGCCTGACGGAAAGCATCAAAGGCCAAGAGTTTGCAATGCATGCATTATCAGAAGGTATTCAGACTGCAAAAGCTGGCTTAGGCAACCCTGATGCGCCAACAGGTGTTTTCTTATTAGTTGGCCCAAGCGGTGTTGGTAAAACAGAAGCGGCTCGCGCGATTGCGGATCAATTGTTTGGTGGTGAACGCTTTATGACGACCATTAACATGTCTGAATTCCAAGAGAAACACACAGTATCACGCCTAATTGGCTCTCCTCCTGGGTACGTGGGTTATGGTGAAGGCGGTATGTTAACCGAAGCGGTGCGTCAACGCCCTTATTCCGTGGTATTGCTTGATGAAGTCGAAAAAGCCGACCCTGAAGTATTAAACTTGTTCTACCAAGTATTTGATAAAGGAACACTTAATGATGGTGAAGGTCGTACTATTGATTTCAAAAACACACTCATCATTATGACCAGTAACCTTGCAACGCACGAAATTGAATCTTTAGTAAATCAGTCTAAAGAGCTTGATACTGGTGTAATTGCAGAGGCTATCCGACCAACGCTTAACAATCATTTTAAACCAGCATTGTTGGCACGTATGTCAGTGCTCCCGTTTGTACCTTTGAATGATCAAGCGATGACGGAAATCATTCACCATAAGTTGTCTAAGGTGTCTCAGCGTCTGGAAAGCAATCATAAGCTAGTACTCAAATACGATGATGCTTTGGTTGAGTTTGTCTTAGGCAACTGTCGACTCGCTGAAACGGGCGCACGAAATATTGATGCTGTGATTAACCGACAACTCCTTCCCCAGTTATCAACTCAACTATTGGTACACGATAAAGACGAAAGCCATAGTCAAATCAACGTGTCTGTTGATGAGCAGGGAACATTAAGCTATGCGTTCAGCTAGTCATAACGAACTTAGCAATGCATTACTCGCGATCAGTCAGTCACTGTCTGATCGCAGTCAGCTTGCTCAAACCTTTGAAGCGGTGCTCACTGCCGCTCGGCAAATGACCTTCTCAAAACACGGCATTATCTATGTGTTAGACCAAACCGGAGAAGCGTTAATACCGAGTACAGTTCACCATAACGAAAAGGTATTAACGTCACACCCGTGGAAACCATTAGCACTTGATAGCGCAAGTGAAACCGACCCCTTTAATTTCGCCGTTCATAATGGTGAAGTGGTATTGCTGAACGATCTATACCAGTACAACGGATACGATTGTGAAGGCATTTATCAATGTGAAACGATCTTAGGGGTGAAAAGTACTAACCTACTCGCATGGCCTTTAATCGACTGCACAGGCAAAACCATTGGGCTATTGGTGCTGCTTGATCTCAATGTTATTGATAACGAAACGGCCCTAACCGAGTTTTGCCGAATGGCCGCAAGTTCAATTCGCCAAGCGGTTTGGTTAGAAGAGTACGGGCAAGTGATTAAAAACTTAACTGCCGACAATCAAGCGTTAGCACGCGAAAACTCACAGTTAAAAAAACGCACTACAAAGAGATACCAAGGGCCGATTGCAGAAAGTAAAGCGATGACCGATGTTTTACAACGGTTAGACCGCGTTCTTTCGCTGCCTGTTGATGTCCTACTTCGAGGTGAGACAGGATCGGGTAAAGAAGTCATTGCGAAGTACATTCATGACAACTCCAATCGCGCTGATAAAGCCTTAATTGTTCAGAACTGTGCGGCCATTCCAGAACAGCTTTTGGAATCTGAATTGTTTGGCCATAAAAAAGGATCATTTACTGGCGCAGACAGGGACAAGGTTGGGCTATTTGAAGCGGCGAACGGAGGCACTCTATTTCTAGATGAAATTGGGGATATGCCTTTACTGCTACAAGCAAAGCTTCTGCGTGTATTGCAAGAACGTAAACTCAGGCCAATTGGCGCGAACAAAGAGATAGACATTGACGTTCGTGTAATCGCCGCTACCCACTGTAACCTGACTCAAAAGATCAAAGACGGAAGTTTTCGTGCCGATTTGTTCTATCGATTAAACGTCTTCCCTATTACCCTGCCACCACTTAGAGAAAGAGAAGATGATATTCTACCTTTGGCCGAACATTTCATTTCTCAAAGTGCACTCAGCTTAGGGCTTTCTCAAGCGCCAGGGTTTACTGCAAAAGTAAGAAAAGAATTACTCGACTACCCTTACCCGGGCAACGTTCGTGAGCTAAAGAACATTGTAGAACGTTCTTTGTTGCTCTCTGATTTAGAAGTCATTTCCGCTATTGAGTTTGGTGATAGTGAGTTTCTAAACGATAGCACTAACAACGGCTTCTCAACCGATGGGATACAGTCAACTACAACCCATCAAGAGCTTCATAACGCTAGCATTGGAGATACGGTTCAAACAAAATCAATCGCTACAGGGAAAAACGGAGCGAATGATATTAAAAATGCAGGGCTGAAAGAGACCGTTGGGCAATATGAAAAGAACGTTATACTCGACTGTTTAACCGCGTGCAATTGGCATACTAAAAAAGCCGCAGAGCAACTCTCTCTTCCGCTTAGTACCCTTAACCATAAGATGCGTAAGTACGAGATAAATGCGGTGGATTAGTACGTAATTACGTTATCGGCCTTTGAATCAACCATAAAAAAAATCCCCTAGCTCATTGAGTTAGGGGATTTTTTATAACTACTTTCCAAGTGTTTTAATCAAGTTGTTTTAACTCCAAACTTGGTGCGCCACGCGAGTGTGAATGCTTGGTCAACCACTCTTTGAGATGTTCGATTCTTTGCTCTTTCGTAAGTGTGTTCCAATACTGCGCTGCACTTGGATCATCGGCAGAGCCCAAATCCGTATTGCCTGACCAAGGATTTTTTTCAGATGCTAAATCATTAATAGCCGGAGCCAACAATTTGCTGGATGGCACTTCATAATGTTTCACTAAACCAGCTTGCCTCAATGTCGAAACAAAGAGATGCGTACGGAACTCATCCGCCTTACCAAATGGCCTCAAACCAACTACTTTCTGCCCCGTTGGTGCAATGTAGTCAAGCTCAAATTTCATGACGTAAATAGCTTTGGGCTTCCCACCTTTTAAATTACCTACATAGTCTGAGAGATTCTCATTGATGTGTTGTAAAGCTTGTTGAACAAACTCACTCTTAGAAGCATCATCCTCACCATTGCTGATAGTCTCGCTTAACTCCAAATGGTAAGTATTAGTTGAAGTTAAACTTCCCTCTCTATCCTGTTTGTACTCGGTCTTCTCATTCGTTTCAACACGTCCAAAATTATGCATTTTGGTATGGAAAATAGGGCCAGTATCGGAAAGCTGCATCTGCATTTGGACCGAATCCGTGTCGAGCGACATCTTGCTGTATGCTTCGACATTAATTTCATCAGCCAGTATTGCGATATACACGCTTTCTTTTTTATTAGTTGCCCAATTAAAGTTAAACGCGGATTCGATTCGATTGCTTTCCGATAAGAAACGGCGCTTACCCGCTAACTCAAACGCAGCAACCGTAATGACATTTCCAGTTAGAAGTAACGAGGTATTGTCTGCCATTGAAGAAGAGGTACTTCGGACAAAGTCCTCAATCATTAAATCTTCAGCAGAGAGACGCAGCTGTTGATTATGCTGGCCAGTGTATGTCATTTGAGCATGTGGTTTACTGTCGACCCCTACACTGAAAACACTTGATGGAACGATGACTTCAACAGTATTGTTATCGCCATGCACTCGGCGTTGTTGGTTGACTTTAGCGATTTCAATATCCACATTACCCAGCCTAAACTTATAGTCCATGTCTCTATGATGTTGCTCTTCAAGCCATAACTCGAAAACTGACTTGTCTGAAAAACGACTTTTGAACCCTAGGAATATGGAGTCCAACGCATCTTTTGGAAACAGAGGTTTCACACCCTGAATTTCGTGCCTACCAAACCAGTAGCTAGGTTCAAACTCACAACCCATTAAATACTTCGAATCACCGCCATTTTTTATTTCTTCAGCGTACTGTTTGTCAAAATAATCAGAAATTGCACTATCAGGATCGACCGCGAAATCTGACTTACTTTTCTTCATAAACAGAGTTTCAAATTCTGGCCCGTGTGCATCCCCCCACGAGGCAATTGCTCGATATTTCAGGGTTTGGAAGAATAGGGACTTGGATTTGTCAGACGCATTTTTTTTCAATATGATCTGTAGCTTAACTCGGGTAAGCGGAGAGATGATTCTGTTACCAGAATCAAGTAGCTCTTTGTAGGGCTGCCATTCTTTCGTACCCGTATTCCAAACAAGTAGACGAGAAAATCCGATATCGTCTTTATTAACATTTTGCTTAGTAATATCAAAGTCACGGGCAAACTGAACCAGTGGGTTTTCGAACTTGCTATCTAGATAAAGCTGAGTTTGAACTGGGAAGCCGCTGTTAAAAATACCGCCTTGAATCTTCTTACCCAAATACTCGTAGCCAGAGATACCCCAGTAGCTCATCGCTGATGACTGCTCAATTCTATTCACCCAAGACTGAGCTAAAGAATAACCCGAGTACAATGGCATGTCCCAATCTTCCGACATGACATACGTTTCAATAAACTCTTTCACTTTGTACTTCTTAACCTGCGATTCCAAATCACGCGAGAATACTGAACTCGATTTCACCGATATTGTTGCCAGCAGCTCCGTTAAGCAGTTAAGCGCATACGCCCTTAAAATGAAACGCTTGATTAACTCATTTCTAGTTAAGCTGCTTTTCAAATGCTGCGCGGCTTCTTCTGCACTGAGTGCTTTAGCTTCAATATCAACGTTCACAAATTCATATTTTTCCAGCAACACTTTATTAATGCGGCCCAGAACAACTAAGTCATGTTTGTTCGCAAACTTTTCCTTGATCTCTTCAAAGATCTTATTGCCATGGAGATCGTCCATAAAGTCTGCGGCGCTCGTCATGAGAGAACCACTGTCTTTGCCCATAAAGTACATAGCTGCATAGGGAGCTGCGGGCGTAAACAATGCCATACCGCAAAGCACGTCGATAGTCGACATGATCATCTTGTTCTTGGCGTCGTTCGCTTCAATGCAATGAGATTGCCAGATCTGGTGAATGCTCTCTAGCTTCATTGCACCGGTTCGGCTCGGCGGTAGAGCAACTTTATAGTTTGGTATCACTAAGCGAATATCTGCTCGGCGGTCCATGGCTTGCTCAGCACTGTCAGAGCGATCATTGTGATCCGAATAGTTCTCTTCACTCCCTTTGACTAATTGAGACTTACCATACGCATGTGTAGTGATTCTCGATGTTAGCGCAGACTCATCACTAGCATTTTTTAGAATGTGGTCACTAACAAAGTTCACTCTTGCCTCAGACACCCGCATATTGGCTTCTGCCGTGCCAATCAGCCCCGCAAAGCCTTCAATCACAACTTGGTAATCAAGGTTATCTTCTAGGAACTGGCACAAGCTTTCGCAAATGGCTTCGAAATTAGTGTTTGTTACTTCGATCTGATTTTCTTTTTCAGCAGAATTAAACTGAAAATAGAGACTGATGGCGACGCCTTGCTGGTCTACAAGTACAGTGGCCCCTTCGCCAAGAGCTTCAGTGACTTCCTTAGCCTGATGTTCCCATTCGTCCACATTGTCGTACTTTTGGACGTAAGTCAGATGCTGCAAATACTGCTCGGCCATGTTTTCTAATTGAACGAAAGCTGACTCCGCATCTTCAATGGCTCCGGTGTAACCTTTGTAGTCTTGGTACATTTCATACGCACTTTGCGCAGTTTCCATGGCCTTAAAACGTTTACTGAGATCGCCCCGATACCAAGACTCCGACATCCTACCCATTGTGCGTGAAACTTGGCTTTGACCTTCTGCCAGCTCCCCCATTCCGTGTAAGCGCCTAAAATAATCCATATCCAGAACGTTGTTTTTAAAAATCAGCTTAGCCGAATCAGCAGCACTGATGCCTCTGCTAGCCAGTATCTTCGCATCGTTAAACTGCTTTAGTGACTCTTTAGACGCGGAAAGTGCAGATGCCAGTGCCAAGCCACTCATCACAAACGAAGGGATTTCACTTTTATCTGAGCTTTCCCATAATGCAAGGCCTATAGTTTCTGCGAGTTCACTGGTTGAACCTGGAATATTCGGGCCATTTAACGTCACAAAATCGCCCATCACCGATTCTGCCGTTTTCATCAAAGTGCCAGTGAGAGACATAGCCGCTAAGCCCGGTTTAACAGCATTTTGGTCAGTGAGCCCTTTGGTGGCAAAATCAGCGTAACTTGGATGTTTTTCTGGAAACTGTTGAATCAGTGTCTCTTCAAGGGAAACCATGTCGCCACAAACACAAGCAATCTTGCCAATACCTGGGGCGGGTTTAAACTGAAGTTTCTCGTGCAGTTCATAGCGATATAGTCGTTGCGGGGTAGAGTCGCCATCTTTCGCTACCATGGAGTAATTCACATTGGCGTGTATCACACTCTGAGGTAGCTCTACATCTACTTTGTATTGGTCTTGATAGAACTTTTTATAATCCTCTTCCCAAAATTCGACTTGAATAAGGTAAAAGCCATCATCAACCAAATTGGAATCTAAATTGAACATCGCAATTGGCAAGGCGTTTTGAGTTTCATCTATCACTGGAGCTGAAACCATCGCTTCAGATAAAACTTCATAAACAGGGGAATTATCAATACTCGGATCAGATGCACCCATAGTTTTAATCAGTGTGACTTTAGCACCTGCATAAAGTGGGTCACTAAACACAACCGCCACAGAATGCATGTAGGGCATCATAAAGCCTTTTAACGGCTTGCCCTGTTCTATTTTTTGTTCACGCCACTGATTGTACTCTTGTTGTTCTTCGGTTAACGACTCTTCCTCATCATACTTCGCAAGCTGGCTAGGCAATATTTGAGTCAATTTAAATGTACTGTCTTTACCAGTAAAATCTTCATTAACTGCCTTAGTGAAAGAAGCAAGATTTTCTGCCAACGTTTTGTTATCGCTCGCACCCTCTCCGCTGTCTGGTTCACCAACCATTTGGGCAAGTAAGTTCAAGGGCGGAATCGTCAGCTGCAGGCTTTCATCGGGGTGGATTCGCTCTTTGCGCGCACTGTGGCGTAACACTACATTTTCCAAATCGCTACTCTCTTGGTCGGTACCATTAAATACCGCGCACAATGAGTCGGGCTTACCTAAAGAGATTTCTTTTAACTTGCCAAACTTATCACTGCCCCATAGCTGTGGGTCGCCACTTTCTACAAAGGCGTCAATCATAATTGGAGTGAGGGGTATTGGACGAACCTTTTCTTTTAGAACCTCCACGTTCTCAGAGCTCGTAAGGTCTTCAGTTATGTTCCATTGTACAAAATCAGTATCATCGCCTTGTACATTAGAATCATAATGAACTCCAAACAGGTAATATTCTTCAGATACGTAACAAGTCACTACTCCACCTCCTTAAACCAGGTGCCATCATTCGCTAAGGAGTTGTAAAGGCTACTTTGTTCTAGAGATCGATTCATACCTAATGGACGCCACTTCCACGCCTGTTTCGTTTCGTTGTCTCGAACATCCATTACCATGGCGTGACGAACACCAGTAGCAAATCGACCATCGAGGCCAAGTATGTAGGGCATATAATTATTGTTCACTTCCGCTGTTTGATTTTCTATATCAATAAAAAATCTGTGTTGCTTAGAAGCTACCCAAGCATATTTTCCTAGCGGACTTATCGAACGATACTCAGCACGTGCTTCTCGCCAGTTCTCTATAGTTTCATGCCAAGGAATACTAGATATACGTTCATTACTTTTTTCATCAAATGTACCGACTCCAACATCAGATACGTTATACCTAATTCCTTCAATAATCACTCCTGTATCGCGTATAGAGATATCAACTGGAGTTTTCTCATGCGTCTCAGCATCCCATCTATAAGTAGCTGGCCCGTGACTACCTCTGACTAAATAGTACAAATAGCTGCTGTCTTCTGCCCATAAAAAGCCATTAGGGCCTCTACGACTCGTTAGACTATGTATTTCTCCTGTTTCTAGATCATAAACGGCTTCACCATCTACTGCTCTTGAGTAAGCCAAGTAACGGTTGTTTGGTGAACGAACCATTTTCCCTTTACCTGTTAGACCTATCAACGGGTCTTCAACAACAAGGCGTAGATCTGTACCGTCCGTTTTCATACTCCAAATTTTTGCTCTCCGCTCATAATCAGAGTACATCGGGTGGCTTTTATCTGACATATTGGCCCAGTAGAACTGAATGCGCGGTAAATCATAAGAACTGACATCGCTTAAGTCTTCTCGCGGCCACTCGTCGGCACGATAAATGTAGTAGCGCGGAAACAGCTTCTCTTGGTAATCAAACGTACCTTTCTGTTCGCTCACTTCACTGGGAGCCATCACGTAGTAATTGTGCTCTCCTACGTAAATCTTGCCATCGTCTTCACTGCATGCGGCAAGCAAAATGGCACTGAGAAACGCTAGTAGTATTTTTTTCATTTTCTAACCTAACTGATTTAGCCTTAAAGCTGACTCAACGAATAACTGACTTAGCTAGTCATTGAATCAACCCAATAAACTGGAAACTGGGATATCTTCTTCAATGGTGATGTAGTACTGCTGCCCTTTACTTAAGTCGGAATGGGCGGCTCGAAGAAGATCGACGGTTTTTACCTCCGGTGGAGGGAACGCAAAATGTAGGGTGTAATAACCTGCTTGATCTTTATGAGACGAAGATAGATAAGTACGGCTAGACCAGTCTTCATCTAGATTTCTAATCTCGAAAAAATCGTCTTCTTGATCAACATCGGGCTCATGTAAGTAGATCACCGTAGGCACAGAGCCGCTAGCTATCTTAAGAGCAGCGATATTGCACTCTTGTTGGTCTTTGATTAAAGCTGGATTAACGTCTTGAGAAACGTTATTCGATAGTGCTGTTAGCGGCCCCTCTGCAGCTTCGAAATTATGCTCTTCACTGTAAGCCATCAGAGCTTCCAGCGATAAACTAGAGCTTTGTGGATCTTTCTCCAACTCTTCAATCTGGCTAATGGTAAGTGGCGCCTTGCTGCAGTGCACAAACAAGTTATCTTGTATCTCACCGTTGATTTTGTATGGCAGCCAAATGTGTGGCAGTGGGTTTCCTTGACTGCGCCTTTCAAGACTTAACCCTGCACGTTTAGGGCTTGGTAGAGTTTCCAATAAAATAGGGTCATGTTCTATATTGTGGAACTTGATCTCTATTTCTTCACTGCTCAGCCCCTGCACTCTGGCTGTTTGCTCAAGCGACAACCATTCTGTTTTGAACACCTCGCCATCTTGAATGATATCGAAAGGCTCTGCCCCCATATAACACTCTTCAATTAAGGTCGCGCCATTGATATCAAGGTGACGTAAATTTTCTGCAGATGGTGGGGTGGCATTGCGAAAATAGTCGATGTCGATATCAGAGAAATGACCGTTTTCTTGGATTTCAATTTCTCGCCATACCTTGTTGTTCCACACGATGTAAAAGCAACCCACATCTTTGACTGCATACTCTTCGCCTTTGTGGTCAAGTGGAACTACCGGCACCAACACATTATCCCACTCGTCCATCTTCTCGTCTTTATCAACAGGGATGATGTTGTCTGCAAGTTTGAGTTTGATTGGCGTTGGCTGATCGACACATGGGATCTTGATGTAAAGCGACTTGGCTTCGTCTTCTAAGCTTTTAAATGTTGTTAGGCTTCGGTGGCTGTTTTCTGCATCAGGTTTTGCGTTGCTTACTTTTTCAGGCTGTGCTTCGGTCTTACCTAACATCAAACAGGCAGCATGGTTTCGCCACTGTCCAGCAAACTCAACCACAATCTTTTTATCTGGACTTGGTTCCACTGGATTATAGGTATAGTTTCGCGCCAAAGGTACATCGTCAGCTACTTGTTGGTATCCAGCTTTGGTTTGCTTTTTACTCGGCTGATCTTGTAGGCCGTCGATGATACGCATAAGTGCTGGGTATGAAGATAATTGATCATTAGAGATTGGGTACTGGCGAGGAAACAACGCTAATGCGACCCACTGCCCTTTAACCAATTGAGATTTGATGCCGGTTTGTAGGCTGTAAAGATCCTTTCTAGCTGACAGTGGCAACTGATCTAGCAGTTGTTTTGGCAGCTGAGCGATAACATCCTGTGATTTTCGCATACGCGAAAGCTGCCTTACACACTCATCAGGCGTAAGGATATAATTAAGCTCTTTGTTGGTCACTTTAGAGCTTGGAACAAACTTGCAAGTTAATTGCATTTATTTTCTCCACAACCAAGGTTATAAATTGGCCGCGGTAATAGTTAAGTTGATAAGACTTAATATAACGGTTTGGCTGGTAAGATATTAAACAATTGAAATGATTTATTCAACACAACGAGACTATTAATGTCATCAACAAACATTCATTAAAGTTATTAATTAGGCCAATTAAATTACGGGAGTGGTAATACCTGAATAAAGATCACAATTGTAAATTGTCAATCGACATTATTGATAATTAGATTAATAACAACCAAGCCTAGTGTCAAAACAACTCAAATAAAAATAGAGGGTTACACGGAGAACGTAATAAAAAGGGTGTGGTCATTACAACCACACCCGAAAGGTGAGAACAGTCTGAATATTGCAGTATGATACAAATCTTAGATAATTATTCGCCACCTAACCAAGTGAAGTCTCACTCAGAACAGGACCGTATCGGTTAAGATACATCCGTATTTTATCTTTGATTTATCTATATCTCAACGTGTCACAATGTCAGCTTAAATAGTTACTTTTATAAGTACTCACCCTAACAAACGGATTATTAAATTCGACTCATGCCATACTTTTACTATTACTACATTCTATTCCACTACTTTATTTATAAGTTACTATTAAATTAATTAAAAATAATTTCGAATTGGACGTTTAAGCAGCCAGATTAAGTGCGAGACGACCCATACTCAGTGTTTGATTGCCCATTCGGACAATCACAGGATCTTCTACAAGTTCAAAGTCAGTACTTGTGTTTGCATTGGTATAACCATTGTTACCTGATGCTGTTACTGAAATCGTTCCAAGTGCTAGCGTGTCGACCTTTGCGACAATGCTCCACGATCCTCCAGAACCAATGGTTGCCGCTTTCTGAATTTTTCCGCCATTATTATCGGTTATTGATATTTCAAACGTTTGACCTTCACTAAAACGTGTCGTGACGCCACTAATAATCAACTCACCCGCATCCTCAAGGCTTACATCTTCAATAGGGTTAAACGTTATTGATGGCTTAAGCACTAAAGGAGTTGAAGTATGATCATTCCCTGTATTTCCATTACTATCGGCGAACCCCCCGATTGTAACGGCTAGCGTTTTTATCGCATTTTCAATACTATCCGGCACAACTATAATTCCAACCCAAGAGGTTTTTGTATTTGAACCTTTTGTCTCCCAATCTATCTCAATACCACCAATATTTGAGCGATTTGGTATGGTCACTCTAGAATCAAATTCAACCTCGACTTGTACTTCATCGTGAACGTCGGCAATTTCAGGATCAATGCTCACTGAACTAACTGTAGGTTTTGTAAGATCCAGCGTAAATTCACTACTAGCAACTACTGCAACGGCACCGTATTCGTTTGTACCTGAAACGTTATATGAAATAGGGCTACCAGATGTTAGATCCGATACATCCACGACTTTGTTCCATGCCCCACTACTATTGATGTCTACTTCTATGAAGCTCTTACCTTCAATATCAAGGGTCAGTTTATCTGTACTTAAGAATCGGTCACTTGCTCCTTCGAACAGTAATGATTTTGCTTGTTCTTCATTCACATCACCTTCAATTGGTATGATAGTGATATGTGGCGTTAATGGTAACGAAGTATCAGTATAATCGTCACCCATATTACCAACACTATCTTGATAACCCTTTATTGTAATGGGTAATTGAAGGTCATTGATGTTTGCGCTTACCTCAACCGTGCCTTGCCACACTAGGCTATCTGCTGTTCCGCTCCAGTTAATCGTATTGCTTCCAAGTGTTGAGCCACTCGGTTTGGTTACCGGTTTATTGAATGACGCTTCTATGGTTACTATTTCAGTGTCATCAGCGAATTTTGGAGTAAGAACAACGCCTGCAACTGAAGGTTCGCTCGCTTCTAGTGTGAATGTCTGGTTGCCTTCTACAAATACTGCCTGCGCATTTTGACCCTCTACGACTAGTGATATTTCGCCATCATTTAAGGCTTTCAGGTTAACGTTAAAATTCCATCTATCATCACTCACGTTTATTCTGTCTTTAATAACGGGACCACCGCCATTTTCACTCGTAAAGGTGGCACTCAATCTATTACCATTAGGAAAACGTTCAGTGCTTCCAGAAATGTAAACCGACTCAACGTTGTCTTTATTTACTGTCTCTACATGATCAACAGTAATTGTTGGTGTAATTGGTAGTCGGTAACTCGTATCAGGCAGGCCAATATTACCCCAGTTGTCTTCAAAATCGCTTACGGTCAACTTATGATGGTCACCCGAAGTGTTACCAACAACAAATGCCCCTTCCCACGTGGTTCCTGATCCCGTTAACCCCGTTACCGATTCACTACCCAGTTTAGCGCTAATACCTGTCACCGATTCATTAAATTCAAATGTGACGTCTACCGTTCCACCAACTACTTGATGTATTGGACTAAATACTACGCTTGTTAAGGTAGGAAGTTTGGCGTTGATTGAAATTTCGCTACTTTCACCACGACCTGGAATTGTATTTATACTTTGATAGCTTCCTTCTTCAACTTCTAAGGTAACTGTTTTGTTTTTGTCGTCATTTGGGCCTCGGTAATTTACTGCGTAGATATTGTCACCGACCCAACTTTCCGAACCTTTAACTAAAGAACCAACATCGCTACCTTCATTTGCGGTTAACCTAATTGTTATATCATTTTCAATAATCGGCTCTGAAAACAAGATAGTTACTGTTGTTTCTTTTCCTCCACCTATGGGTGCATTTGGATAAAATGAAATATCTTCTATAAATGGCTGACTCGATTCAATAACCGTTACTTCTTCTCTTTCATGCGAAACCGAATTTTCAGCTAAATCATTAGCAAATACTTTTACATCGTAATCACCAGCATCGACTAAGTATTTAAATGTATAAGCATCACTGCCATCAGCGGGTGGAATTGTTTCCATTGGGTTAACATACTCTAGCGTTCCTCGATTGAATAATTGTGACCATACTTCATTTAAGTTCTGATCTTTTACTACGGCTGTTACCTCTACAGGGTATTTACCAGTTACCGGAATAGACGATGTTTGCTCTGCAGTCACAGTTCCGATTTGAGGATCGTTGAAGTCGATAACGGTATTCACGTTAGTATAGCTCCCTCCCAATAGATCAAACCGCGTAAGCTCACCGCCAAACTTGTCAATTAATTTTAATGTCAGATCATATTGGCCTTCCCTACTCGTTAACGATGGTAGTTGCTCGTTAATATTTGAAGACCCATTAAAGCTACCATTGACTTTAATGGTATTTAACTCAGGGTCAGTAGGTGTCAACATTAGCTCATAGGTATCTAAGCCTATAGCTGCGCCTCCCTTTGTACTAATAGTGAAGCTTTGATTGATGTTATCTAAAATTAAATTGGTATTTTTAAATTCAACATTAGGAGAGAAGCCCAACTCGATTGTGGGTACAGATACATCAACCTCTATCCAACCTTGGCTAACATTCCCTGCCTTATCAAATGCACGTATTTGTACAATTATCAGTTTATGACCTGATAAATTCTCTTCTGGCACTTCAAAGTATTGCGCAGACCCAGTTCCATCCTCTGGTCTATCTCCTGGGTTTTCAGGATCGTCACCTGGTGGAATACCGATATTTGGAGCACTACTATAATTAACCTTGTCAATACCGCTTCCTGGCATATCCGTAATATTAAAGGTAAATCGAACGTACCCTTCTAAGTCAGGAGATTGCGAAACTGTAAAGTGTTCACCAATAATTGGCGGAACATTATCGACAATAACAGATACGCTAGTGTTACTGACCTCTCCAAAAACATCCGTTCCAACTATTTCAATTGTAGCCCCCTCTATATCTTCCGCTAGGTCAGCTCTAAATGTCGCACACCATGTTTTAGTATTGGTTAGGGCCTTAGACTGACAAGATTTTGGATCAGAAAAGCTACCATCAATAGGTGATGAAAATGCATCTAATCGAGTGTTGTCATGTATTTCATACTCAAACTCTACCTCTAGGTTATCTCCTCGGATTATTTCATTTGGTATAGGACTCAGAATATTCAGTGCCATTTTCACATTCGGTTTTTTTAATTCAATCGGAATGTTGCTTGATGGATTTCCAGCATTATCCTTCAAACCACGAATTTCAAACTCATGCACTGGGCTGGTGCTATCAAGAAACTCACTATATTTACCAGTATAGGTACAACGCACAATTCCAGGCCCTACAACCCCACTGTCGCCACACATACTAGGGTAGATAGTGTGTCGTCCAGACATTCTGAATAGTCTTGGGTTTTGGCCATCTGATATATCTACACCTGACAATGTATCCTTATAGTCCAGGTCTATCGTGATCATTTTCTCGCCAGTGATAAGGTCTTCAGAAACCTGATTACCGTGTAAATAATATGAACCTTCATGTTCAACTGTTGGAGTATCAATATCCATCATCTGAAAGGTGAATTTTTGAATGTTCAATGTACCATTCGTCGCTTCTGTGCGCGTAATTAACGTTGCTGGGTATTCAATATTTCTGTCAGTTTCTAATGAACAACTGTATTTAGTTGGATCGTTTACTGGCAATCTAGTTGAATATGCAAAATCATTATCAGGGACACCGTCTTCCTGATAATTATTTCGTACCCAACATTCGACAAACTTTGCAGGAACTTCTCCAGATTGTCTGAACTCAATATCTAGTGTGCTATTTGCAACATACTGTTGAAAATTATTTGGTGAGGTAATTGTGTGGGTAGCACCAAGACGCTCAACCCTTTGGTTCGTATTCCATTTCCCTACGGCTCGTTGCTCCTGGTTAATGAAACGGACCTTATTAAATACATCGGCTTTAAAATAGTAAGTTCCATCTAGGGATAAGTTTTCACCTAATAGGGCAGCTTTCCAACCCCCCTCTTCTGGTGTCTCTATAAATGTTACTGATGTTCCATCTTGATCGCTTGGTATGCTTGAATGACGATAAAATGCTTCAATGGATTCGACCCCTATTTCGTCTTCTATATTTAGTACAATATTAATATTATCATTTTGTGTAATCGGCCCGTTGATAACTGTTCCATCATCATATTGGAACTGGTGAGACGTAACATTTGGCGCTGTGTTATAGACGTTTACTTCAAAAGATTCCGTCGTAGCATTGCCTCGAACATCTGTCGCTGCAACCTCTATATTAACAGTACCATTGCTTGAATTATCTAAGGGAACCATCCAGTCGGTTGGCGCTGTGCCATTACCTCCAGGATGAGTATCTCGATAAACCCAATATCTTAAGCTTTCTTCATTTATGCCTTCAGGTGATTTGTCACCACCAGGGACGTAATCAGTAGCGTCAATCCTAAATTGGTAGCTGCCTAAGTAATGAGCGTCAGGGTTTAAGCCACTTAAGTAAATTTCTGGCCCTTCTCGGTCAAATAGAACTGGTTCAGGCGTTGATGGGTCGCTTTCAAATCCATGTTCATCAATCGCCTTTAAATAGAGCTCAATATTTTTGTCTTCTTCGATCACAATCTTATTCGTATCACGCTCAACCAGGCTAATAGGAATTTCTTCTCCTTTATTAACGTCATTAATTGTAATAATGGGTGTATCATTTCCTACCTGGTACAGCGAGACTGAAGCAATAGCAGAGTCATCCTCTAGCGAATCAATGGTCACCTTAAACGTTTTACCTAAAATATCACTACCACCTGATCGCGAGTCGACTACCCAAGGACGAGTCACATTAATATCAGGTCCTTTGTTGTCAACTTGGAAAGTAAACTTGCCTACGTCGCTTTGATTTTGCGGATAGGCATTATTTTTAGCGGTGACAATAAACTGATTTTCATCACTGTAGTTAAAGTCACTCGCCACCAATTGAACTTTAATTTCAGGTTGTTTACCTGTTAGGTGTGTAGTATGTGAACAATCTTGGTACTGTGAATCACATTTCTCAAGTGTGTACTCAGTCAGTGAACCAAGCTTTAACTTCACATCAACACTTTCAATCCCCGATAGGCCTGGAGTAACTACCGGTCTCCATTCTCCATTACCACTAAGCTTACCTTGTATGGTCTCACTTTCTACTAGGGGTTTCTGTGTATCTATATTCACTTTAAACCGCGGTGCATTCAGTTCTCTTGCTGAAATCGAGTTTTGCAGATTATCGGTTGCTTGTGCGTAAACTGTCCATTCACCGTCACCTGGAAAAATTGATGTTTCTTGATACTTACAGGCATCTTCCGTACATAAATTGACTGAAAAATTATTGTGACTATTACTTGCAAAACGCACTGGGCCATACACTTCATCAGGGCTGCCAGGCTTTGTAAAGACAAGGCTTCTATCTTCTACAATATCATCAACGAGGTCTTCAACATCAAACGTTAATACTAGGTGAGTGTCGGACACATTAAGGAACGTATCATCATCGCCCGTTGGGGGCCTATACGTAATTTTAGGGGGTTCGTTATCTAAGTGGTAAATCGCTTCATACGGCGGGTTATCGAAGCCATGATCATTACCAACGGTATCTGTTGCACTTACCTCCAGCATAAACTGTATATAATCTGAGATATCTGGGTTACTAGGGTCGTCACTATTCAACGTAAATCTATACGACTTTTCGTAGGGGTTATTAAAGTTATCATCACTAGGTGTAGGCGTAATATTTGCCGGAATACCATTGATAAGATCATCTTCAGTAAACCAAAGTGAATTAAAAGCCACTTTCTGGCCGCCATCATCTACAATACCAGACGGGTCCTCTAGGAGAATACTCGCATCAATGGCACCTGCTACATAAGTTCTATTATTCTTTTCATAAAATCTCCCTTCTTCGACTTTTAGCGTAATGGCGGGAGGTTGTTCATCGATGCTGCCTCCTTCATCATCTCCAAATATACTTTCGCCGAAAAATTGTGGATATGCTTCCGATATTTTATTTGCCCACGCTTGGGCAACCGATAATGATATCCCGTGATTATTGGTTATATTTCGGTAGTAATATTCGGCCAAGACCTTGCGGTACGTCTCTGCTGAAAGTTTTATATTCCCTATCGTGATTTCACCGTTGGCTCCTCGGCCATTCGCTAGGCCATCATGACTTAGGTCATCATAGAACGCTGCAACAATGTCGACAGAGCTTGATAAAACATCTGTATCAGCCAACGCAACCAGCGCCTCGACGAGGAATCGATGGTGGAATTCATCATTTAGTGTTGGCGGAATGGTACCGCGCAAATCTTCATTCGTCGCATAACGAGTATCCGTAGGATCGAATCCAAAAAAAGCATTATTTTGCAGTGCAAGAGCCGATTTTACTTCGTCTAAAATTGTTTTAGCTTGGCTATACGTTTTCTGCCCATTACTTAAGTTATGCCATTTATAATCAAATAACCCAGTGTGGTATGCAGACAACTCTGTTAAATAAAACTCTTGAGACCCATTTAAAGGGAAATAGACACCAATGCCCGAACTAATTAGGTTATGGACTTCTTTGTCCTTTGAAGGGTCATCTTCCCACTGATAATACACCGCATTTCCAGTGAGCCGGATATGTAAAAAATCAAAGTTTGATACATCAGAAATAATGTCACACGATGCTACATCAAGCGCCTTGTTACCGGAGCGAATTTCACTATCCCTATCGGTCTGACATGCGCCTGCTGGTATGAACCCTCCATTGGAGTCTAACCCTAACAGTTCAACATTCACGCCTATAAATGGAGTGATGACTTTAAAACTTGGAAGATCAAATGTATTTCTAAAGTAAACTTCTTGAAGAGCACTTTTATTACCAGCCTCGTCCGTTGTACTAATGACAAGTTTATGGGCGCTATTTTCTGTTTTGGATGAAAATGTTCCCCCGAGTATATCCGAAGTAAAAGGAATGTAATAAACCATTTGTTCAACATAGTCGTTACCATCAAACACTATTTTTTCATGAGGAATGTTAGACGGTTCACTATCAATATGTGACGTAGATGTTATTTCAGTTACAAATCTATAATTGCCATTATTAAGTTCGCTTTCATGATATTCAACATTAAGTTGTAGTTTATCGGCCGAGGAACCTATCAGTCCCGAACTTTGCGGATCATAAATTAGAACTCTGACATAAGGGATTTTATTGGTCTGTAAGATACTGACATGAAAATCTTCAAAATCTACACCTTCAATATTCTTGATTCCTTCTGAAGCATACGCATGTTCAATTTTTAAGTATTCGTTCTTCGTTTGAATGTTACTTTCAGTATACGTATTGCTCTCAAACCTTTGACTCAAGTGATTTCGATCACCATTAGAGGAAACAACCACAAAATCCATATTGGTTGTCGGGTATGTTATCGCTTGATTTGGCGCTTGCGCATCCCGCCTTACTTCATGCTTCGCTTCACCTCTGTTTCCAACCATATCTTGTGCAACTAACGTGAAAATTGTTGACGAACCTAGATCTTGAGTTAGATACGGTTCTTTAAATTCACAAACCCCTGGATTTATTGGATGTGGATTACAGGTAGTTTCTACTGTGGGTAAATTTGTTCCAGATATTTCCAGTAAAGTAATTGGTGAGTTCTGTTCTGTTACTGTGCCATAAAGCTCATATGTACCATTCGCACTGCCAATAGTACTTTCCGACAATACATTAATAACTGGAACTTTATTATTCCACTCAAACTCTAGTGGTACACCATCGCCTACCTGATGTTTGTTACCTAAAGCATCTTCTGCGTAAACCACTATACGCGCAGCTGATACATCTGATTCTCCTGTATCAGGGGAAATACTTAGCGCATCTAGAGTAAGTGTATCGATTTCAACATTGACATCCGCAACTCGTTGCCCCCTCTGGAAGTCATTGAGTTGCAGCGCACATAGTCCGTCACCAGCGCCTAGATCATAGCTACACGGTATTTCTAATTCCCAAAAGCCATTTTGCCATGGGTTCTCACCAACTTGGTACTGAATAAAGGCGCCGATTTCGTCTATCCCAATATTGTCAGAAACCGTTACATCTATTTTATCAATCTTCGATAATACCGCATTATCTGTTCTTTCCACTTCTGGTGGATCTGTATCAATATCGTCGCCATCTCTTGGTGGAATCACACCACTTCCCCCACCTCCAGGTGTGCCAAGGGTGTTAATTTGATGACTGAACTCTATGTAGTCTGAAGATTGTGTACCAGAAATGTTGAGCTCAGGGTCATTTACTACAATCAAGACATGTTTCGCTAACCCAGCCGTATATAGATCGCTCGTGACACGTTGCATGCCAAATGTTATAGGAGTTTGCATACCTGTATGCGGATGAACTTCTCGCCCATCTAGTAACCCATTTGAACTCACGTCACGATACTGGATATCAGCAAGGTGCATCGATGTATAGACGTTATTGGGGTTTCCGTATTTTTCTATCAGGTCAAATGACAATGATGAGTAAGCGGTTAATAACGCGCCATATTTATGCCCTGGTGTTGCAAAGCTACTTTGTCCGCCTTGCGTTATGTCTATCGGTCTTGTGGTATTAACATCAAAGCCATAAAGACCGTTAATGGCCTGCAAGGATTGATTGACAGCGTACGAGTCACTCACACCGTTTTCTATTTTAAAACGAGCCAACCCCGCAACCATGTTGGTTAACGGAGTCACCATTAAACTGTGTCTTTCACCTTCTTCGTAGTTAATGACACTATCAAGCCTGAGAACTTTTCCGTTACTAACAGATACCGTCTCGTTGGTGAGTGGATCCACATAACCGCCACCCTGTGCGCTAACTAACAACAATCGATTAGACGCTTCCAAGCTCATAAAGTAATTGCCGAACGCATCGGTGGTTGTGCGCCCTAATAACTTACCTATCTGGCCATCAACGTATTCCCATACATACACATTGGCACCTGAAACCGGCGCATCGTATACGATACCTGAAATGCTGCCTACCTCTCGTGACGGAGGTTCATTTGAATTCCCATCTCCACTATCTCCTCCGCAAGCACTGAGGATCACTAAAACCAAAGAGGTAATAAACCATAATTTAAGCCGATGTAATTTATTTATTAGACACATAGTAATGACACAATAGTAGTGATATAAAATTAGTTGCGTCGATTATATTTCCATCACTGATTTTCTCAATCTGTCACTTTTTCCATAAAATACCCCCTTTTAACTAGCATAAAAGTGGTTAATTCATTTAAGTGAACACTCTAATCAGGTAAACCATTATTTGTGCCAGTCAAAACAGCGCTTTTACGTATAAATTTGGCCCGATTTTTTTTTGTAAAATTGCTTATAATCGCCAAAACACGCATAATTTTTTCTTTACTGGTCTATTTAGCACGTCCGTTAGGAACATAATGAACTCTATCAGTCGAATATCCCCAAGCAACAAACTTAGAGTCCCTTTTGTTATCTTTTCTATCATATTGATCATAGGAATAGTTGGCCTGATATCTATAGAGTTCAACAAGAAAACAAGCATTTATAACCAAGACAACCTTTGGAGAAAATCAAACAACGATTTCCATTTGTCTTATCCATCTGAGTTGAACCAATCTAATATTATTAAACGAGAACATTATTCAGGTGAGGTCAAATACTCTTTTATCAGCTCCATTATGGATTCAGGGCTTCCTTCCAATGTTGCACATCAATTAATTAACGTAACGCTGGGTAAGCTCGACCATTTCGATCAACGAAATGACAATGCGACATTTTTAGTACAAACCAAATCGAACAGCTATGATAATAAAAGTCGTTTAGAAGCCTTTTTATATAAGACTTCTAGCTATTCATTCTATATTTTCAATTCCGAAACTAACGAGCTATTTAATCAGCATGGTAGGTCATTAGTAAAAAACGAATTTTTAGTAAATCCAACACAAGATCACTTTCGTATTTCATCCCAATTTAGTCACAATCGACTACACCCGATTACCCAGCGTTATTCTCCACATAACGGTACCGATTACGCGACCCCGATCGGCTCAAAAATAGTATCAGTAGGTAATGGTGAGGTGGTTTCTTCTCGATTTAATCGCCTTGCAGGGAATTACATCGTCATCAAGCATTCTGATAGCAAAGTTTCTCGATATTTACACCTTTCCGAGTCTTTCGTTTCTAAAGGGGGCTATGTAACCAGTGGCGAGGTTATTGGGCTAAGTGGAAACAGTGGAAGAACGACCGGTCCCCACCTTCACTTTGAGTTAATCGTAGATGGCAGGCCTATTAACTTTGAAGAGTACATTAACAACCAAGAAAGGTACGAAGAATTTGCAAATGATTACTCCGACGAAGCGGTTCAAACCTATCATGATCTAAAACAAGCGTTACTCTAGTTACTTTAACTAAATGTGTACAACTTAATTAGATGCAAATAAGTCAGCTTTTACCTTAAAATACAACGACATTCATAGATATAAGCTGTATTAGTGTTGAAGTTTTCAGGAAAACACCTCTAATAATGCACTTGAAAACCCATAGGGTAGCCATCGCTGTCCTATTTTATAACTTAATCACTGGAAAACTTCACATGTGGCCACGATGCATCAAAACCGATTATGATGTCGCTACAACATAAACCAAAATGCCACCTATTTTTATCTTTGCTCGTTGAGTCCAATCGAATAATATCCCATGGGAATGTGAGGTCGAGCTCTTCATCGGTTGAATCTAACTGCGCTTCAACATAGCTAAGCGTGATATCCTGAAATACCGCGGAGACTTCGTCTGTCAAGTCAGTCCAAGGGGCAACAACTAATACGATGCGAGCTTCTGAAATTTCTAGCTTCTTTACTGCATGGGTACCGAAATCACGAAATAGCACGTTTTTCAGTTTATCAGTCATGTATCCTCCTATTACCTAATTCTCCTTATCAGTACTTATAGGATAGACCAGCGTAAAACGTTCAAGTACCAATAACACCTCCTCTTTAGCCGCAATGGCGAGCAGCGTGTTATATTTTGGTTAATCCCGATTACGCCCCCCAAAAGTCGATAATACCCGTATTGATAACCTCTGTTCTGTGAAAAAAGCGTTAGGACTTTAAACTTTAACAAGGAATTGAAAATGTCATAAGCTCACAACCTATTCCGATGTAAAAAGTAAAATTAAGATTCGCTTTTTGCCTTACATACAAAAAACGACCATACTTATGGTCGCTTTTCTTATTTGGCCTACATCTTAGTTCAACTAATAAGTTGAATCATAAAGATTCGAGATAACCTAAGCCATTCTCTGGCTCGGGGTCCAACGCGCTAGCTCAGGGTCTAATTTAATACCTTGAGCGGTTAAAAGATTCACGCGAGCAAGGTAAGCAGCACCGTGCATCAAGTGCTTCGCAAGGTCAACTGCGTTACGTTGTGTGTAATCATCCAAGTAGCTGTCTTTCGCCCATTCGTTGAATGCACCAAGAGCAGGGCCAGCCCACACTTGGTAATCCATCTCACGTCCCTGCTCACCCGTATTAGACCAACGGCTTGATAAGCCAAGATACCAACGGAAGATCAGTGCCATTTTACGCTTAGGGTTACCTTCAGCACGTTCAATCTGTTTCGGGTCACGTTCATTAAAGTGAGCAACCGTACCCGCCCAGATATCGTCTAGCGTTGAACGGAACACTTGCTTCTCTAACTTTTGACGCTCGTCAGCTGGGATCGCTTCGATAGAGTCATAACGCGTGTAAATTTCGTAAAGCTTATTTGCACGCATTGGGAACAAAGTACCGCGCTTAACCACTTGAAGCTTAACCCCCATTTCAAACATATCCGCTGCGGGTGCCATGGTTACGTCTGCCATCTCAGTTGTCGCAAGTAGTTTACGTGTATGCTCACTCGCCCCTGCTTCTACACACGCTTGGTTAATTGACCCCGTCACAATATATGCAGCGCCCATGTTGAACGTTGCTAGTGCTGCATCAGGAGTACCAACACCACCACCACAACCCACACGTAAAGGCGTTTTGTAATTGTATTGTGCTTGGATCTTGTCTTTAAGCGCTAAAATTGTTGGCAGAAGAGTCACCAGTGGACGGTTATCCGTATGACCACCAGAATCCGCTTCTGCTGTGATGTCGTCCGCCATAGGAACAAGCTGTGCTAGTTCCATTTGCTCTGCGGTAATACGACCTTCATCAACCAGACCTTGTAGCATTTTAGCTGGCGCAGGTTGCATGAATTTACTTGCTACTTCGGTACGACTTACTTTCGCAATCACTTTGTTAGCGATTTGAATCTCGCCTTTTGTATCACGGCTAAGACCCGCAGCTCGATATTGAACGATTTGAGGTGTTAAACCTAAGAAAGCCGAAGCTTCAACCGTATGAACGCCATGTTTTAAAAACAGCTCTACGCTTCCACGCTCTAGTGCTGGTTCACTTGGGCTGTGGATTAAATTAAACATGTAAGGGCCGTTTGGCAGTGCCGCTTGAATACGGTTAATCGCCTGCTCAACGCGCGAAGGAATAAGACCTGCTGCGCCAAATGAACATAGAATCCCCGCTTTACCAAGAGCAATCACAAGTTCTTCAGAAGAGATGCCGTTTGCCATCGCACCTGCATAATACGCGTACTTAACACCATGACAGCGACGGAAATCTTCATCACCTAAGCTTTGAGTGCCAAGAGCTGGCGCAAATGCACTTACTGGGTGTGTATTTACAGAGCTTGCAGAATCACCAGATGTAATTTCAGCTTTCTGGCTAACGCCTAAGCCTTTCTCTGGGTGATTAATTACGTAGCAACCAAGACTCATGTCTTTAAGCGCTGTCGCCATTGCTGCTGTATCGAAATGCGTTGTGCGCTCTTCAATCTGCCAAGGCCATGGAGAAAGTTTTTCGTTATTCATTGTTGTTTGTGTCGTCATTTTAGTTTTTCTTCCTAATTCTTTTTCTTACCAACATGAACTTGGCTTACACTTCTTCGATACTGTCGGCTTCTTGAAGACAGATCGCGATGTCTTTTAGTTCGTAGATACGAAGACCGTCTTTACTTAGGTTCGCGTCACCAACAATGATCTTCTTGCCGTCTTCATCTTTGATTGCAGTGATGTGTACATCAAGAGACATCTGTTTGTTTAGTGGGTTAATCTGACCACGGTACTTCCACTTCACCTCAGACTGAATTTGGCCGAATTTAGGATTGAGGAAACCAGCGCCTAAGTCTTTGTTCAACGCGTACGTTTGCATTAGCTCAATGATCGCTTCAACACCTAGAGAGCCCGGCATTACAGGGTCTTGGTGGAAGTGGAACTGGAAGAACCAGTCGCTAGGGTCGATAGTACGCTCGGCGTATAGGTAACCAAGGCCAGACTTACCACCATCGCTCGTGATTTGAACGTTATCGATGAAATTCAAACGACCACCAGCAAGTTTGTAGTGCGTTTGTTCTACGCCCGTTGCTGAAACTGGCGCGTTGAAGTAACGGCTTGTTTTATCAAGAAGATCGATGCTAACGTCTGGCGTTCGGTTGTTATCGACATGCCAAGGTTGAGTAACCTTGCCGTTATCAAGACCCAGTTGATCTTTAAGCGCCGCGCCTTTGAAGTAACCAAATACAGCAGTTCCTTCGTAGAAAGGAACGCCATCGGTACTTAGCTCGAAGCTGAAGCTTTGAACAATGTTAGTACCCATCATGACTGTTGAAAGTAGACGTGAGTCATTGGTGATGGTTTTACCACGTAAATCGACGTTACGTAGCATTTTACCGCTACCATCAAGGTTACGGAAGAATAGCTCTTCGCCTGGGAAACCAAGCGTTGTACCCATGTAGCCAGAAATGAAACCATTAGGCTGCAGAGAAATCTCCATTAATACCGAGTATGGCATCAATGACTCATGGCTGTTTTCGTCGAAATACCAAGCATTCGCAGGTACTTCATATTCCGCAATACACGAAGACGGTTTCTTGAAGTCGCCACGCTTACCTTTGATATCAACAACACGAGTCGTCAATTGCAGATCGCCACACGGTGTACGTGGTGGGATCATGCCTCGGTAGATTGAGAAGTCAGGACCGAAACATTTTTCGATATCACCCGTTGCGAATTCAAACATATGATAAGGCGTGAACGGTACTGTATCCGGAGTGCGGTTCGGATAATCTGGCGTTGCCGGAGCTTCAACGTGCTGAAGTGGAATCACGCCTTTATTTGGAGCCGTTTCTAGATCAGGAACCTGCGCCATTAGAGGTGCATTTTCTGATGCTTGTTGGCTTACCGATTTATCTGCAACAACCGCTTTTACTGAGCTAGAAGCAGTTGAAGCCGTTTTTGCGTAAGGAACCGTAGTCTCATCCGTCACAACGTAATCACCAGAACCGATGTAACGAGTACATTCTTCGTCTTCACGAATCATCACACCCAAGTTTTGGAAATCAACAATGACTTTACCGTTAAGTAGAATATCGATGTTTGCTTTCGCGTATGGACGTGGGCTCAAGCCAATTTCTGTTACTTCCATACGGTACGTTAGTTCCGCTGATTGAGGCAGAACTTGACCGCGACAGCGTACTTGCTGTGGTGCATTCTCTAGCGGTTGGAATCGTCCGTTCTGTACTAACGTGTGCATACCTAAATGCATCATGTAGAACTGTAGCAGCTGGCCACAACCTTCTGCCATTAATGAGCCAGCCATTACTGAGTCATCTTTAAAGTGGCATGGGAAGTACCAATGTTCAGGCTCTAGCTGCTTGTGACCTTCAATTAGACCAAGTCCCCATGTACCGCCTTGTGGTTCAACACGGCTAACCTTTTCAATCATCATAAACTTCTCAGAGCTAAAGCACAGTGAAGGTTGATGACGATCGGATTGGTGAGTCGGGCCAAAACATTCCACAATGTTTGCAGTAAGCAGATGACGTAGTGATTGGTTATCAAACTGAGTTTTAGGACAATGTAAGATTGGCTCAAAGCGCTTCTTCGTCGCCAATTTACGTGCCTTGATTTCATCTTCAGTGTGAATCACGCCTTTGCCGTCAGCTAGCTCTTCATCATTGAAGAAGCCCGCACAACCGTTATCCATTTTCAGGATCATCTTATCGCCAACGAAACATTCGTAAGAGAAGAAGAACAGCAGCGTGTCGCCATTACGAGCAAAGCTATTGATTGAAATATCGTAACGTAGCGTATCGCCACCACGTGGAAGATCGCCCAAGAAAGTCAATGTACAATCAAGTAGACGATAAACACGCTCGCCTTTGTTTTCAAAATCAATGCCCAAGTAGCTGATCAGCATTAAGTCACATTGACCTGACTCTACGGCCACTGCCCAAGGGATTTGGCCATCAACTAGATATGGCGCATCAACAGGAATATCGTATTCCGTTGTCATTGTGCTTGGCTTGTATTCATTTACTGTCGCGTTTAGTTTAGTAACACGAGATACCAACAGGTAATCGGTTGTTGGCAGTCTTACACGACGAGAGTAGTTATCAATAATTGCATAATCTGGACCAAATACATTCGCGATGTCACCTTCGGCGTATTCAACTAAGTCGTCGTAATTCCAAATACATGGTTTAAGGACTGGCTTAACCGGAGCTGCTAGATCTGGCAAAGAAAGTACATTCACTGGTTGCGTTACAGGAGCGCTAGCCACACCGTTTTGAATTTCCACTGTTTGAACACTGCTGCTTAACTGGGCATTATCAATACCCGTTGTAACGGCATTTAATTGCGCCTTTATTAGTGCATCGGCTATTTGAAGACCTTGAGCTCGAGTCTGTAGAAACGCTTTGTGCACTTCTTGAGTCAATTGTTGATTTTGATTGAACGCTGAAAGCTGTGGTGCGTTCTCTTTAGCGGATAGGACTGTAGTCATATTGCTGTGATTACCTGTAATCGAATTCGGCGAAATCGTCGCCAAAGCTTCAGAAGAAATAGTTGCAGAAGAATGTAAAGGCTGTGCTGTTGTAAGCTGTGACGTCTCTATTTGTGCCGTCTCTAGCAGTGGAACTTCAGCGTGTTGTAGAGTCACAATATTCGATTGCGCTAATGTCGCAACCGTAGCTTGTCTCTTCGCTAATTTACCCGCTGACTTTTGTTGGATTTGATTCAAATCAGCTAACGGTGTTTCCGTGATGTGCTGATAAATATCGCGTCCACCCAGTGCTACTGACTTAACTAATTGACGCTTACTGTCACTTGGCAACTCGCTACTTAAACGGCCATTCAAAGATTGGGATTCAACGTTTGATTGGGTTAACAGTAATTGAGAACACTGCCCTTCACTGATGTTTGCCACAACTGCTCTTTTCGATGCACTTACGTTCGCTGGCGATTGAACATTTAGGCTCAATAAACCATGAATAAGGCTCGCCATACCAGATGCTGATGAACAATGTCCAACACGGTCACTCGCATGTATTGGTGTCGCTGTGGCTAACGTTCTCGTTAATTGGCTAGCTGTTTTATTTTCAGCGGCTTCATTGAGTTCAAGAAGAGAAACCTCATTTGAACTTACACCTACGCGTGTTAGAAGCTCGTCAGTCACGACGTGTTCACGTTGACTAGAGCCAAAGGCCAAAGCACTTATCTCACCGTAAGCTTGGCATTGGGTTGATTCCGCGTGTGCTTGATCAACCAGAACAAGCGCACCTGCACCCTCACCGACTTTCCAACCCGAATTCTTTGAACTAGGGTCGTTGGCAGTTAAAGCGACTGGCGTAATGCTGTTTCGTAGTAATACATGTTCAGCACTACCGCTTAAGTCTACTGCGGCAATAACGACTGCATCAATTGACTCTTGTGACATTAGGTTTTCAGCAACATCGACACAACGCGCAACAGACTGCTCCGCAGCGGAAATAGTGAAGGCTGGTCCATTGAAGTCCCACAATGATGAGATTCGAGATGCCATGATATTGCCAATGAAACTGGTGTACTGATTCAGCTTCGCCGCATCCATTACACTGTCCATCGCAATGGTTTCTAGCGCTTTATATTCAGCATCCGTTAAATCAATACCCATGTTTTCAAGGCTATCAGCAAGCTGGCTATGCAAATTCACACGACCACGGAACTGGTGCATTTCCAGTTCTGTTTCCATCGCCACTAAAACTGCGACTTTCTGTCCAGCTTCTAACTTAGCGTCACGAATCGCTTCATCGGCAACTTTCATCAATAACAGCTGCTGCGAGATCAAACGATCATCTTCATTTGGCGGTACTTTAAAGCGTAAGAAATCAAGGTCGAACTGATCAATATACGCGCCACTTGGAACGCCATCTAAACCAAGCTTACTCAACAACTCTTGGTGTTGGTCTAAACCTTTCCAACGTTTCTTCGGCAGTTCAATGAACGCGTTTGAGTTTGATCTAATCGCACTATCGAGCTCACACACACCTTTTAGGGAACCAAAGTGAGATGCTAGACCTGTTATCTTCAATGCAGAAGTCGCGGCGTTAGTACTAGGCTGCTGAACCGATACATTGTTGCTGCTGTTTTCTGAGTAAGCTTCAAGTAATAAGTGGGCGTTACAACCGCCAAAACCAAACACGGATACACCAGCACAACGTTCAGAGTTGCCTGCTTTATCTGGCCACGACTGAACTTGTTTCGGTAAAGTTTGCGTACCGAATAGACCATCTGGAGAAGATAAAGGGGTATCAAGGTTAATACTTGGCGGTAGCACGCCTTCCTTCATTGCAAAGATCATTTTCATGATCCCTGGCATACCCGCTGCTGTAAGCAAGTGGCCAAGGTTTGATTTAGCGGAGCCAATCAGTGGTACGCTTGAGCCTTGTAACTTATCCGTAAAGAAACGCTCCATAGAGGTCAGCTCTACTTTGTCACCCAGTGGCGTACCTGTAGCATGACACTCAATCACTTCAATGCTTTCTGGTGTTAGATTTGACGCTTCATACGCACGTTCAAATGCTTGTACTTGGCCTTTACTATTTGGACTCAATACGAACTGGCCACGGCCATCGTTTGATAAACCAATACCACTAACAACGGCGTAAATATTGTCGCCATCACGCTCAGCATCAGCGAGACGTTTTAGAACTAAAACACCTGCACCTTCACCAGCGAATAGACCTTTACTGTTGCTATCAAATGGGACTGATACACCATGGTCTGGATAAGCATGGAATATCGAGAAGCCCATGTTAATAAAGAATGGATCTGCGCCAGACACTGCACCAGCCAACATCATGTCAGCCTTACCCGTATTAAGGTAATCGCAGGCAAGCTTTAATGAATAAACCGAACTTGCACATGCTGCATCTAAGCTTAGCTGTACATTGCCAAGGCCTAATGCATCAGCAACCAACTTCGACGCGTTATGAGCAGCGGCTCCATTGATCGCATTGAGTAGCTGAGGTTGCTCATTGGTCGGCAGTAACTGGAAGTTTTCGTTTGAAAGCTTCGTCTTCAGGGCCTTCTCTACAACAGAGTGGTACATAGGTAAGAACAGATCATTCGAGCGTGTTGTTGGGAACGATAACGCCCCCATAATCACACCCGTACGCTCTAGCACATCTGCACTAAGATTGACGCCTGCATCGACTAACGCTTTTCGGCTCGTATCCAAAGCCCATAAAAAGCTTTGATCAACACCGTTAAATGACTCTTCCGTTACGCGGTAACCTGAGCTGTCAAAATTAAAGTTTTCAATATAGCCGCCTTTATCGCAATAAAAACGGTCTGACTCGCCTTGAACACCTTGGTAATCTTTTGGTGTCGCACCAAGCTTTTCAGCGCTTAACGTTGTACGTGAGTCTTTCTTATTAAGTAGATTCTGCCAAAAATCATTTGGCGTATCAGATTGTGGGTATTGATTGGCAATACCTACAATTGCAATTTTATTGCATTTCACATTATCTTTCTGAGAACTCATATTGGCTCTCCTTGGTGGTTATTTTTTTGATTCTCTGCGGCAGAGCTACTGTTTGTTACTAGTAAGTTCGTTGCAGATAACTGGCGCTGAATTTTCGCATCATTTATCTGCTGCTCTAGCCCTTCAAGAAGTGGTGACATAGACAAGGGAATTTGGTGAGTAATTAGCTGACCAATACACTTCAATAGCGTAGTGATGTCTTCACCCCCCTTAGCGTTCGCTGCAACAGTACAGTAGTGACTGGACACTTCATCTGTACGATTGATCTTGTCAATTAACGTACTTGTCTGGCGATCAGCCCCTACTTCGATAAACAGACGAGCACCCTGTGTACGGGCACTACGAATCAATGAAGTAAAATCTAATGTCGAACAAAACGTATTAGCAATTGAAAGTGCAATGCTTTGACTGTCGATATCAACTGGACGATTTTCGGCTGCGCTGATAAAACGAATATGCTCAGGCAGTTCATCAAATACTGGTTGCGTGTAGAACTCACGAATCTGCTCATGCTGACTCCAAGCTGGAGAAGTATGCATCGCTGTTACCCGATTCGCTGGAATTCCACGCTTGCCTAACTTCTTAAGAAGAGCACGGCACGTTTCTTCACAACCCGCTAGAACACAAGTATCACCTTGAACAATGGCTAAATAAGCGCGTGGAAACTCAGGTAGAAGAGCTTCAATAGATGCAGCATCACTACGAACAACAAAGCTATTCCACTTAATTTGTTCAGAAGTGCTTAATTGCCAATTCTCACGTACCGCAGTTAGCTCACCTGAAATCGCGGTGGTGAATATTGGGCTGGTTTGAGTCATCTCAATCAGTGCGTGTGGGTTTTTCCACACGCCCAAACTTGCCCACATGGATGCTTCGCCTTTAGAGTAACCCAAAGCGAAATCCGGTTTCACTGCGAAATCTTCACACAATAACTGCGTCAGAATATAGCTACTGCCGACTCCCGCGATGGCAAGTTCACTTAATGACAACTCTTTAGGTTCATCAGCGTACGTTTTACTCGCCTGCAGCATTTCCTCTAAATCACCTTCACGCTCTAAACGAGCAAAAAGCTGTGGGAAATAGTGGTGAAATTCACGAAGCAACCCCGGATAGACTGTGCCTACACCTGGGTAAACAAACGTAACGCCACCTTTGCTATTTGGTGACGGTGAAAAACAGCTACCAGCGGGCGTTTTGTAATGACTGTTTTCAGCCATTACCTTGCTCAGTGAACTTTCTAACGCAGAGATCTCTTTTAACGCAGACTCTACCGATACCGCTTGAATGACAATATCAGCACAAGCAGCATTTTTAGAACCCGATGTCTGGTACTGCTTTAGGTTCGAATGCATTAACTCAATCAGTTCAATCGCTTTAAACTCACTTGAGTCAATTAAAGGCAAATCACTAAGCTGTACTTTTAGTTGAGCTAGAGCAGATTTAAGTTCCGTTTCATTTGAACCACTAACGACAAACATCACTCGATCTTCAGAAAGCAATGGTTTAGCTGGCTGTAGCCCTGTCGCTTGAGTCAAAATTAAACTTGTTGAGCCCTCGCTTTTGCGATTAAACGTTAGCGACGCAACACGTGCTCTATTCGGCTGAGTAAACCAATACCGATTAGCCAGTGTTCGACCTGATAGTTCGCTTACCACCTCAAACAGTTGGGCAAACTGCTGGGCAGAAGTCGTTACATCAAAATCACGATCATAGCTGAGGTCTTCATGTTGACGTCGTGCATGTGAAAGTGCTTCTTCGACACTCTCAGCTTTTGTCGCACTGTTTTCACAAAAACCAGCAAAGTAAGCATGTGGATGAATTTTACTTTTCGCAGCACTTAGCGCGCTTAGCATTAAGATGCTACTTTCCAACCCTGAATTACCAGAAGCCGCAGTTAGCTCAATAACATGACCTTCAGACACCGCTTCAATAGCGCTATTAATCGATAGATTGAAATCGTCACCGATCACTATTTTTTGAACAGTAGGAAGTGAGGATAATAAGTCGGCAGAAAGCCCAGCGGCGTTTGCAGGCTGAGCTAAAAGAGCGATGCGCAAAGGCATCGCTTTATTAGAAGGAACAGTCACTATGAGGATAGCTCCTTTTCCGTTTTAGAATCTGCTGTCTTAGACTTTTTTGTCTTTTTCGCTGCCGATTTAGTCTCAGGTTGATTCGCTAAGAAGGCGTCATTAAGCGTTTTACTGATGGTCACTTTCGCCCCATTCATAACAGCACTTAATCGACCATCTTGATGATAAAGAGCAATATTCGCTTGCAGTGAACGAGCGGTACTCTTGATCACTTCAAGTTCTAAATAGCCTTTATCTCCTGATTGCATTGGTGAATAACAGATCATCTCACCAATTGCAGAAGGAAGACTTGCTGAACCGTACTTTAGACGAGCCCAAACTAGCATCGCTTGTAACAGATAATCTTCAGTAAATGGTTGGCTATCACCAAACGCATTTTTTGCAATGAAAGATCCGCAATCACTATCAGCAACAGTAGGCATTTCACATTGGGCTAACAGGCCTTCGTCGTCAAAACGCTCTACCGTTTTAATGCCTTGTAGTATTGGCCCGTGAAATAACGTTCCATCACTGTACAACGTTTCTGCAGTGGCTACTTTTGAGCCTGAGCTAGTATCAAAATATTTTACCAATGAGGCCGGTACATCGCTCTCTGCCTGAGCATCAGCAACCAACAATTCAGCTTGGTATTGCGGACGACCTTGGCAACTGATCAACGCTTTTATCACATCCGTCTTAGCCGAAGCTTTAGCCGTTGTTTTAGAACTGACAGCCACAGGTGACAGCGTCACTATTAATTCTTGTGCTTCATCAGTGTCAAAGATTACGCCTTTGAGCAACTTGTAGTTGCGAACGCTAACGTTCGCCCCTATCAATTGCTGCGCTGTTTCACGCATCCATTGGATTGCACACACTGTCGGTAACACTGGGTTACCGGCAATGCAGTGATCCTTGATGAAAGGCAGAGCCTTTGGATCAAGGATACGTGTCACAGTGATGCTTGTTTTCAGCGGACTCTTTGCAAGATGCATAGACTCCGCATTAAGCTTTTTTACAGAAGCTTCCTCTTCAGCGCCTTGCATGCTTGTACCAACAAGAAGTTGAATGCCAGTTTCGCTTAGCAGCTGAGAACTAAACAGTTCTGCACCTGACTGTAGAGGAATCACGTAAACACCACGCTCTTCGAACATTTTTTTCAGCGCCGCATTTACCATGCCACCATCCCACGGCCCCCAGTTGAAGCTCATTACTTTCGCTTCTGGGTTACGTGCTGAAAGCTGCAGTGCTGCTTTGTTCAAGATTTCGTTCGACATCGCGTAATCGCTTTGTCCAATATTTCCGTAGAAACCCGCCGCTGATGAGAACATCGCAACCAATTTCAGCTTGCTGCTATCAAGACCGCTAAGTACTGCTTCTAATCCGCCGACTTTCGTTCCGTAAACCATGTTCAGTTCATCTAACGTTTTGTCTTGAATATGTTTATCAGCCAGTACACCTGCTCCGTGAATCAAGCCAGTGATGTCGTTGAAGTTCGCCAGTGTATTTACTACAGACTCACTGTTAGATACATCGAGACTTAAGTATTCGGCGCTAGCGCCTACATCACTAAATGCTGCTAATGCGGCATTAATTTCTAGACTGCTTAATACAGGCTTTATTAACGCATCGACTTTCTTTGGTGTTGGTTTATCACCTGTCGCTTGTAAATGTGCAATTGCTGCAGGCTTTAGCTCGCTTTCTTTCTTACCTTGAGCCCATTGTGGAAGCTCACTTGCAGTAACATGCTTACTACGACCAGCTAGGATGAAGTGAGATTGACACTGCTTAGCAAGAGTTAAAGCACACTCGAACGTTACGCCTTTAGCACCGCCAGTAACAAGAACCTTATCGCTCTTACCCAGTTTTGCTGCTGTATTTTTTGTTACAGCTTCACCTGGAACTGCTGCAATCAACGTTGCACGGCCAGATTCACCTTCAACAGCTTCAATTAGACCTACTTCAACCGTATTAGTATCAATGTCGAAAAGCTCTCCTGTAATCGCTTCAGCTAAGTGGCGAGCATCAAGCGTTAGCGTTGCATCTAGCGCACGACAGAACACGTTTGTCCATTCGTGGCTCAACGTTTTTGTTAAACCTGAAAGTGCTGCTTGGTTTAGCTCAGCATTCACTAATTGTTCTGCATCTAGGTAACCAAAACCGCCATCGATACGGCTTAGTGTGAAGAATACGCTACGACCAGATACACTATTAAGTTGGCTGTTTAGGTGCTTAGCGAATAAGAACGCGATTGAAATTGACGATTTAGAATCGACATTTAAGTTAACGCCTGACTTCGACTGCTCATCTTTCGAATTAACTAACGCTTGTAGGTGAACAAAACCTGCAATTACTTTGTTTGAAGATTTTAGGTCTGCTTCAATAGAATTGATAACAGCACTTACACCTGCATCATCAATACTTTCTAGCGTGTAGCTTGCGATTTCACTGTTTAGTGGTGACGCGGCAGATAGTGGACTACGTACTACAGCAACTTGAACGCCGTTAGCAGTCAGCTTTTCTGCTAAAACACCCGCATTATGACCATCATCGGTGATCACAACACACGCGTCTTTTGAAAAACAATCGACCAGTTTATCTACCGCTGGTAGCTTTTTTAGCGCTACCTCGTTGTGTGGAGGAAGTTCTGAAGATTCAGAAATCGGTGTCACTGTTTGAGTTGCAGGCTTATCAACGTTAGCGACTGGAGCAGACGCCAACAGTTTGCCTTGCATGTAAGTAACGATTTCACCAAGTGTGCGACACTCTGCTAGATCTTCAGGGTTTAGCTCTGGAAGAGTTGGTAGTTGATCTTGAACCGTACCAAGGATCTCAACACGCTTGATTGAGTCGATACCTAAGTCTGCTTCCATATCCATTGCTAGGTCTAGCATTTCTGCTGGGTAACCTGTCTTGTCTGCAACCACTTCTAGCATTGTTGACTGAACATGCTCTGGGTTTAGACCGTTCGCTGTTGGAGCTGCTTCGGTTTGCGCTACTTCTTCTACAGGAGCAGGTGCACCTAGTTTGCTGTTCATGCCTTTACTGTTCATATAGGAAACGATTTCGCCTAGTGTACGACACTCTGCTAGATCTTCAGGGTTAAGCTCTGGAAGAGTTGGTAGTTCGTCTTGAACCGTACCTAGAATCTCAACACGCTTAATTGAATCGATACCTAGGTCTGCCTCCATATCCATTGCTAGATCAAGCATCTCTACTGGGTAACCCGTTTTTTCAGCAACCACTTCAAGCATTGTCTTTTGAACTGTCTCTGCGTTAAGTCCACCTGTTGTTGCTACCTGAACTTGTTGAGCAGCAGGTGCCGATACAGATACAGCAGATAATTTGCTGTTCATATAAGCGACAATTTCGCCAAGAGTACGACATTCAGCGAGATCTTCTGGGTTAAGCTCTGGAAGAGTTGGCAGTTCATCTTGAACAGTACCTAAAATTTCAACACGCTTAATTGAGTCGATACCAAGGTCTGCTTCCATATCCATTGCCAGATCAAGCATTTCTGTTGGGTAACCAGTTTTCTCAGCAACCACTTCTAACATTGTCTTTTGAACTTTTTCTGCACTTAACGAATTAGTAGCACTTAGACCACTAGTGACTGGCGCTGATGCAGGAGATGCTGTTGCAACAGCCGGCACAGCAGATAACTTACTGTTCATGTAGTTAACGATTTCACCCAGAGTGCGACACTCAGCTAAATCTTCAGGGTTAAGCTCAGGTAGTGTTGGTAGCTCGTCTTGAACGGTACCTAGAATTTCTACTCGCTTGATTGAGTCGATACCAAGATCTGCTTCCATATCCATTTCTAGATCAAGCATCTCAGTTGGGTAACCTGTTTTCTCAGCAACCACTTCTAGCATTGTTTTTTGAACTACTTCAGCACTCAAAGAACTAGCCGCGTCTAGGCCATTTGAAACTGGAGCAGCTTGAACTGGTGCGCTACTGGTTACTGATGAACCAGAAGGCATCTTAGTGTTCATGTAAGCAACAATTTCACCAAGCGTACGACACTCTGCTAAATCTTCAGGATTAAGCTCAGGAAGGTTTGGCATTTCATCTTGAACCGTTCCAAGAATCTCAACACGTTTGATAGAATCGATACCAAGATCAGCTTCCATGTCCATATCAAGATCTAACATCTCTGTTGGATAGCCCGTCTTCTCAGCAACCACTTCTAGCATTACTTTTTCAGCATCAACTGATTGTACTTGCGTCGAAGCTGCTTGAGTTGGAGCAACTGGCGCACTAGCGACCGGAGCCTTAGCCGCTTGAACAACGATTGCAGGTGCTGAAGTCTTAGCTGTCATTGCTTGAGTTGCTTGAGTCGCTTGCTGTTGTGCTACTGGAGCTACAGACTTAGGCGCTTGAGCGGCAACTGGAGCAGCTTGTGTTTTAACAGGAGCGGTTTGCGGAGCTACCTGCGTATTAACTGCTGGTACTACTGCTTGTGCAACAACTGTTGGTGCATAAGCAGGAACCGTTACTGGTGCTGCGCTTTGAGAGCCAAGCGCACTTAGTGCTGAATTGTTGCTTTGAGCTTGCATCTCTAAGTAATGCGCGTGAGCTTTCAGCGTTTCAGCTTGGTGTTGATGGAACATGTCCATTGAACGTTGTAGGCTTTCTGGAACCGAAACGCCTGCTGTTGCCATTTTAGCTTGCTCAGACATTAGCGTATTAAACGTATCGCCATATTGCTGAGGAATTGCTAAGAATTGCTGATGAACTTCAGCGGCTTGTTGCTGTGCGTTAAAGAACGACTGTAACGACGACTCATCTACAGAGACTGGCGACGTAGCTTGAACATTAGTTTGAACGTTAGACGCTTGAACTGGCGTTACTTGAGTAGCAACTTGTGCTGTCGCCGGTACTTGCTCTGTTGCAACGGCAACAGGTACTTCTACTACTTCTGTTTTTATCACTTCTTTTTCCACAATCTTTTCGACTTCAACTTTCACTTCAACAATTTCAGTCTTCTCAGTCACTTGACCCGTCGATAATGACTTATCCATTTTCTTACGAGTTGAAGGGCTGATGTAGTTCGTCGCATTCAATTTAATGTTCATTGGCGACGTAGCTGCTGGCGCTGCAATATCAGCTTGGTATGGGTCAATGTTGTTTAGTGACACACCCGCTACACACAATTGAACCGCCGCTAAGCGCAATTGATGATCACTATCACCTTTAGGGCTTGGGTTAATGCTGATCGTGCACAGCTCTTCACTTTTATCTGCTAGCGTTTTCTCTACTAATTTAGTCAGAATGTTCTTCGGTCCGAATTCGACAAACACGCGAGCACCAGCGTCGTACATAGCTTCAAGTTGAGCGCTGAAATGTACTGATTGCAGCATGTGCTGTTTGAAGGCTTTCTTAATTGCCTTGCCATCTTTACCGTGCAGTTTGCCCGTTGCATTTGAGTACAGTGGTAGCGTAGGCGCAGTGAATGATGCTTTATCAATTGCAGATGCAAATGGTTTTTGAGCATGAGCAACTAATGGTGTGTGGAATGCACCAGACACAGGCAATGCGATTGCTTTAAAGCCTTTCGCAGTCAGGGCATCAGAAGCTTGCTTAGCAGCATCCGTCGGCCCTGCAATTACAAGCTGAGTTGGCGCGTTGTAATTTGCAATGCTTACACCTTCAAACTCAGCAATGCAGCCTTCAACGTCTGCTAATTTGTCAGCATCTAAGATCACAGCGTACATTGTGCCGCTGTCACCTTCTTTTGGTGTAGCTGCCATTGCATCGCCACGAGCAAATGCTAATTGGTAGTAATCATCTTGAGAAATAACACCAGACGCACATAACGCGCTTAATTCACCAAAGCTATGACCTGCAACCATGTCCGCTTTAAAACCTGCTTGAGACATGATCTCAAACTGACCCATTGAAACGGTACCAATAGCACTTTGAGCGTTCGCAGTGTTAGTTAATATAGCTTCTTGAGCTTTAGTTGCATCCGTTGTGAATGTTGGGATAGGGAAAAGTACTTGAGACAACGCCGTCTTCTTATGCTGACCAAATACCTGATCCGCTTTTGCTAATTGCTGGCGCATCTCTGGGTAGTGACATGCAAGCTCGCGACCCATGTTTAGGTATTGAGAGCCCTGCCCTGCGAACAACGCAGCAACCTTGCTATCAGAACCAGTGAATGCTGATTCACGGAAAGTCGTTCCGTTAGGCAATTGCCACTGTGTTTTATCTTGGCTCTCGACCATCGAGATAGCTTTCGTCAGCTGAGCTTCAAGATCAGCGTGATCATTTGCCACTAAACCAAGACGAGCGTGAGATGCATCGATTTCGCGCAGTGCGTACTCTGCTGCAAGTTTGCTTAGATCAGTATTCTCATTGAGAGCTGATTTGGCCTGATTCATATTAGCAACTAACGCGCTACGTGACTCTGCACTGAATAAGAACGACTGTGGTACTTGACGCTGACGGTATTTATCACCACGAGCATGTTCTTGGGTGTACTCTTCCAAAACGACGTGGAAGTTTGTTCCACCAAAACCAAATGAGCTAATACCAGCACGACGTGGAGTACCGTCAACACGCTGCATCCAAGGTCGCGTTTGAGTATTCAAATAGAATGGAGAATTCTCAATGTCTAACTTAGGGTTCGGAGCTGACACGTTGATCGTTGGCGGTAGTACTTTATGGTGCAGTGCAAGAGCCGCTTTGATAAGACCAGCTGTACCTGCTGTCGATTTAGTATGACCGATTTGAGATTTAACCGAACCTAAAGCAATATGTTGCTTCTCTTCGTTATCTTCACTAAATACTGAATTTAGACCGCCAAATTCGGCAACATCACCTGCAGCTGTACCTGTACCGTGCGCTTCAAGTAGACCAAGTGTATGCGGAGCAAAGCCTGCATCATCGTAAGCACGTTTAAGCGCTTTAGCTTGGCCTTCAGGACGCGGTGCATAGATACTCTTAAACTTACCGTCTGAAGATGAACCTACCCCTTTGATCACAGAATAAATTCTGTCGCCATCACGCTCTGCATCTTCAAGACGCTTAAGCGCCACCATACCGATACCTTCACCGATCATCATACCTTTAGAGTCGATGTCGAATGGCTGAATAGTTTCGTTAGTAGTAAATGCAGGAGTTTTAGAGAAGCTCATGTACATGGTTGGTGAGTTATCGGTACAAACACCACCAGTGATCATCATTTCACTGCGACCTTCAACAAGTTCGCTCAACGCCATACGCATTGCAGCTAAAGAGCCAGCACATGCAGCGTCTACCACACAGTTAATGCCACCAAGGTCAAAGCGGTTAGCAATACGACCTGAGATAACGTTACCAAGTGAGCCTGGGAACGAGTTTTCTTCCCAGTGAATATACTGATCTTGGAACTTCTTGATTAGCATTTCGCTATCTTCATCGCTAATGCCGCTGCTCTTGAATACTTTTTTCAATACAGGGTATTGCAGACGAGCATTCAGGCTTTGTGCGATTTTTTGACCGCCACCAACACCTAACGTAATACCAATTTTATCGCGATCGTAACCTTCTGGAAGTTTTGCATCTTCAAGTACTTCTTTTGCAACGATCAGTGATAGCAATTGAGACGTATCCGTCAGCTCAAGAATGTTTGGCGGAAGGCCAAACTCCATTGGGTTGAAGTCGACTTCAGGAATAAAACCGCCACGCTTACAGTAAGACTTATCTGGCGTCGTTCTGTCTGCATCGTAGTAATCTTCTGGACGCCAGTGAGTGTCTGGAACTTCAGTGATAGCATCGATTTTTTCGCTAATAAGATCCCAGAATTTATTCAAATAACGGGAATTCGCAAACATGCTCGCCATGCCAACGATTGCAATCGGCATATCTTTAAGGCGCTTATTAAGACGAGTATCGTCGATAGATTCAGGTTTGTTTGTTTCGGGTTGGCTCATTATGAGTCTCCACTGGACATCACAGAGAGTGATGACATGTTTTGATACGGCGTTTTTAGATACATAGAAAGAAAATCTGTAATAGATTTATAAAAACACAGCTGAAAATTCTGGTTGCTGAGGTTGTGCAACCAAGTAAAGATTTGTTTCTTAGAGTTCGATAACTCGTAGGAGGTAATGCTTTTCATAGACGATCTAAGCATTGAAACGTTAGGTTAAGGTCTGACTGAGCTGGCTTATTAAGTACTTGGTCCGTTAGTACAGCCTTCATTAGCACATTACTTGTAAATGAAATGTTCGTTACTGAAATGCCCATTAAATCCTATCCAAACTATTGCTAAGTAAGACGCTTAATCTCGCAATGAAAATTAGTTAATTTGACCAATGGTTGAGCAGGCTACCCGAGGTGGCAAGTTGATACAATCCTCTAAACGCTCTGTACGATCTCTTCAGACCAGTTGAAATCTCTATATTCAATAGGATTGCAAAGCAAAACACGCTAACTATCTGATTATTATTGGCTAGCAACCCTTTTTTAGTGTTTTTACTCTACACAAAGGCTTAATGAGATCTACGTCAGGTTTTTGCAAGTATTCTCAAAGAGAGCCTTATTCAGCAAAGGCTTATTTTTGTCGCTGCTAAAATTATGATAACTTCCCTCACAAGCGATAACGTCCCCATATGAAAAGCAATCCGTATCGTTTTTACGTCAATTTATGGCTTTTATTTGGTGTATGTATTTACACCGCTTTGTCGGTTTTTTAGTAAGTGAGAAATTATGTCTGAGTGTCGCCCACAGGTTGATTTATGGCTTTGTCCCCTAACGACACTTGATGAATCACCGGAACGTATCTCCTATTTAAAATCGTTTCTCACTCAAGATGAAATTACAAAAGTTGATCGTTACCGGATGTACGCCGATCGAATCAGAGCACTCTATGTTCGAGTGTATTTACGAACACTACTTTCTCGTTACAGCGATATTGAACGTGAACAGTGGCGTTTTGAGTACGGAGATAAAGGCAAGCCTACATTAAACAGTGAGCAAAAAGCTTTAACGGGGCTTCATTTCAACATTAGCCACAGTAAAGATTATTTGTTGATTGGAATTCTTCAGTCGCCAAATGACAATATTCAACCAGGAAACGATATTCAATTAGGTGTTGATATTGAACATACACGTGAGCGTACCGATGTTCATTCGATCATGACCAATTACTTCTCTAGTAAAGAAGTTGAAGATCTAAAGCGCCTAGAACCCAACGAACAACGAACACGTTTCTTTGATTTATGGGCTTTAAAAGAGTCTTATATAAAAGCCACAGGTAAAGGGCTATCAACGTCTCTTAAGAGTTTCTCTTTTGACTTTTCGTCAGTGGAACTACAACAGCAATTTATCGATCAAGAAAAGATAGCGGCTAACAACAGAGTTTTGAAAGAGCTCTACACGGGTATAAACATTTTATTCGAAGACAACGAATTCGTAGGTAAGGTAAATGACACTAACTGTTGGCAGAGTTGTTTAGGTCGCTTAGATGAGGAGTACCGTTTCGCTGTAACCCTAGGCGGTATTGGTAAAGAAATGCACATTCGTATGTTTAACTTTCAAAGCAAAGATTTATTTGATTAAAAATCATACAGTTAGAGACACTAATGTCGCCTGGCAAGGTGTGGAATAAAAAACCCCAGATTGTGTTGAGCATGTATTCACAATATTGCCGCCCTACTAATCAATCGTAATAGAACGGCGAACCTTAGTACTAACCAGCTAGCATCGCTTTTAGTACATCTTCAGGCAGTGGATGCAGACGCTTCTCTTTGTCCAAGCACACCATCTCAATGTCACCGATAACAGCAGGCCTAGACGCCCCCTTCTGCCATACTTCCTGTCGCCAAAGCGTTTTATATTTGCCATCTAATTCAAACGACGTACGAATATCGCAGATTTCTGCAAACTCAACACCGTCTTGAAAGGTCATGTTCGCTTTATATACCGCAAAGCCCAGGCCATAATCATTCCATAACTGAGCAAGCTTATCACTTCCTAGTACATGCTCTCTTGCACGTTCAAAATATTTCAAAAAGTTAGGATGATAAACGACCCCAGAGTGATCGGTGTCTTCGTAATAGATTTGTACAGGGTGATGAAAGATCTTGCTCATGTATAAGGATCTCGTTAGTGATGTGTCAGCAATAGGTGCCGAATAGTTTGCGACACTCTACTGTAAACGGCTTAATCACATCAAGAATAGTTAAGTAATATAGGTTTGGTCTGACCACAAATATGCTTTAACACGAACAATACTTCTCACCTCAAAATATTTATGCTGAATATACGATAACTAGCGACGATAACAAGGAATCCGTGAACGACAACACGAAACAATAACTAGAAAACATCGCCACCTAAATGCATGCGTACCAATGACAAAGTAAACCAATGACAGAGTTAACCAGTACGTTCATACGGCGTAATCTTACAAGCTAATTGAAATGAGCTAAGTTAAACGAAACCACCAGTGCTACAATACTGTTAAGTAAACAAACGAACTGACATTCAATGAAAGATTGCAATCAATGCGGTAAATGCTGCATTAAGTATGGTGGTGGCGATCTTTGGGCGTCACAAGAAGAAATTGATCTGTGGGAGTTATTCAACCCAGAGATCTTTGAATACGTGAAAGATGGTCAAATTTGGTTCAACCCTGAAACTGGGAAAAAATACGATCTCTGTCCTTTTCTAGAACTTGAAACTAATCACAACTCTAAAGCCGCTAAAAAATACACATGCAGCATCTACCTAAACCGTCCCGATGATTGTCGTCAGTACCCTAGTTTAATCAGTGAAATGGTCAGGGATGAGTGTGAAATGATTGAAGTAATCGACCTAGAAAACCCTAAAAAAGCGAAAATAAAACTCGATAAATTAATGATAGACAGTCGGCCTAATTACAACTCCTAGTTCTTTTCTCTGTATAATGTGTCGCTACTAGAGTTTCGCTATAAAAACATGAGGCACAGAGCATTGGAATTGACGTTGTCAACGTTACCCGATTATCGACCACTTCTATGTAAAGCACTATTCAAAGGTCGTAAGGGCAACGAGTTAAAACCGTTTTCATTATCCATTGAACATTTTTCATTTCAATGTGACCATATAGCCATGTATCGTCATTTCTTTAACATTCGAGACAAAAACTTCCCTCTACCCTACTTATTCGTTGCAACACAAGCCGCTCAGCTATACCTTTTTACGCATCCTGATATTGCCATTCGTCCTCTTGGCCTTGTTCACACAGGCATTGAGCTGGATTGCTTTGAATACATCGATGAAACACTCGAGTTTTCGTTTAATCTAGCTTTATCGGCTCAATCAGATACCGAGCGTGGCAAAGCATTTGAGCTAACGGGATCTTTGTTATTTGAGAATAACGTTATTGCTCAGTATCGCAGTCAGTACCTTATCCCAAACAGGAATAAGAAAATAAAGCGCTCAAGCACACAAGAGCAAGAAGAAGCGAAGAGTGGCAAGGATTTAAATTGGGGTAGCATTTCCGTTAATGATGCAAGGCGTTATGCCAAGCTCTCAAAAGATTACAACCCGATCCACCTTAGTCATGTCCTCTCTCGTTTATTTGGTTTCAAACAGCCCATTGCACACGGAATGTATATGGTAGGTAAGCTATATGAAAAAGCGACAGTGAAAACGACTGAAAGAGACAAAGCAAATAGTAACCAACACCTAAAAGTAGCATTTTGTCGTCCACTGTTATTACCAAGTCCAATGTACTTTAGAGACCAAAACGATTCTCTTAGTTTGTTAAACCAAAAACAAAAGCTGTGTGTAGAGATGACAATAAGGAAGGGTGAGTCTTAGAGCACCGGTTGCCACTTACAATCTTTTCATTGATCGTACTAGCAAAAAAAACAAGATACCGGCTTTTATAGTTACTGTAGTTACATTGTTTTTTTATATATTTGAGCATCATTCATTAGGTGTTAGAAGAATCCAGTAAAATCCTGATGCCCTTTGCTAACGCCCCTTCTTCGCAAAGCGTCAAGTGAATGAAGATCGAGCAGCACTAAGATACTGGTAGCTGTTTAGCTGTTTCTAATGCAAGTTCAAAATCATATTCCTCTAACTGTTTAGCAAGTGTATGTAGGGTTTGATTATTGGGAGAAGAATGTTCAAGTAATTCTGAAACTAATCCCTTTGCTTCAACGTCATACGCTTCAATCAATGCAATCAGCTGTTCAACCCTCTCTTTATCAAAGGTTTCATTTTCATCACGGTACGAATCTAGCTCTGAAGGCTCTTTGGCTCTAGCGCCTTCATGTGCTTGTTGGATTTCATTCTCTAAGTAATGATTGATTTGGATAGTTAAAGCATTAAGCTCGGGGGCGAGCGCGGATAATAAGTGTTCTCGATCTTCAATTTCGTTACCCTGTGTATTTTCCAAAGATGAAAAACGTTGGCTAACCTGGATCGCTCCGATTGCTGCGGAGGTGCTTTTTAATGTATGTGCGTATCGGATCAACCCTTCATTATCCTTACTTTCAATTAACGTGTTGAAAGCGGGAATAATCTCAGAGATTTGATCATAAAAACGAGTAGTCAATTTATTGAAAAGGCCAAGGTCTTCATTACAGTGTCGCAGACCCGCACTGCGATTAAACACCTCTGTGTCCGAAATAACTGCCAATGGGGGGCCCTCAACACGAAGTAACCCTTCATTGAGCAACACACCAAGTTTTGCCGCAAGATCCGTTAAAGCGATTGGCTTATCAACAAAGTCGGTCATCCCACAGATTTTTGCTTTTTCCCTGACTTCTTCCGCTAGATTGGCAGACATTGCAATGATTGGTGTCTCTTTATCAAAGTGCCTAATTTCAGTCGTCGCGCTAAAACCATCCATTACTGGCATTTGTATATCCATTAATATTGCGTCAAATCGCTTCTGTTTAGCCTTATTAACGGCTTCTAAACCATTGTTTGCTATTTCAGCCGTCACTTTCAATTTAGACAAGAAGGCTAAAGCCAAATCTTGATTGGTTTCATTATCTTCAACCAATAGCACCTCTAAATTCTTTTGGCCATCAACCAACTTCCAGTCAGAGTTTTCACTTTCTGCTACTGTATCGTTTAATAGAAAATCCAGCTCAAAGTCGAAACAGCTGCCCTTTCCAAGCTCACTAACGACTGAAATCTCTCCTCCCATTGCATTAACAAGTTTTTGGCTAATATTAAGACCAAGACCCGTTCCTCCATATTTTCTGGTTATGGAGGCATCCGCTTGAGAAAAAGCAGAGAAGAGCTCACTTTGCTTTTTCTCATCTATCCCTATTCCAGAATCTTGAACTTCAAATTTCAACCTTGCTTTATTACCATTCCTCGAAATAAGTGCAATATTTAAAGCAACTTCGCCCGAGGGCGTAAACTTGATCGCATTACCCATTAAGTTCAGTAAAATCTGAAATAGACGCACGGCGTCACCAACGAGATCATTAGGAGTCTCAGATGCAACAGATAGAAGTATTTTAATTGGTTTATCTTTCGCTGACACTGACGTTATGTCATTTAACCCTTCAACAACCGCATCTAACTTAAAGGGAGCAGATTCGATATCTAACTTTCCGGCCTCAATTTTGGAAAAGTCTAAGATGTCATTGATAATGCTTAGTAAAAACTCTGCAGAGCGGTGAACTTTCTGCACATAGTGTTTAGCCGTTGTACTTTGTTGCTCTTGCAAAGCGAGATAAGACATACCAATAATGGCATTCATAGGTGTTCTTATTTCATGACTCATATTAGCCAAGAAGTCTGATTTCGCTTGATTTGCTGAATCCGCTTCTAACATTGCCTGGCTCAACTGAACATTTAGGTCTTTTAGCTCGGTGATATCGTACGCCCAAAATAGTGTCGCAGCTTCACCTTCATTTTTGATCAAATAATAACTTGTTAACGCTGTAAACTGTTCGTCTCTTGTGTTTTTCAGTACAATCTCTTTATCTATTATGGTCTGATTTTCTATTAACTCTTCATAGACCTGAACCCTTATATCGACATCAGGATAGATAGACTCAACATCGATCTCCCCAACGTCGTCTGTCTCAATCTGAAACATCTCTAACGCGCGCTCATTGGTATAGACAACCTTGTCATTTTGGACAATCGCTGCTGCTATAGGTGACGCATTAAGCACATCAAAAAGCTGCTTTTGAAGGTGAACAGCGTCCGCCTGAGCTTTTTGAGTGTGCTGTATTTGAATTTTTAAACGACGATTCCAAGCTAAACTCACCAGAATAAACAGCACTGAAAAGCCTGAAATAAGGTAAATCAGTTCGTAATTGGTCTTATCTATATATTTAGGAGCAGACCACTTTGATACAATTTCATTTCGCTCCTTTTGGTCAATTGAGCGTATTGCTTTATCAATAATGGACTGCAAAATAGGTTCTTCAGCAGAAACATGAAGCGTCGGAGAGACAATATAATTCGAGCGGCCTATGATTTTCATATCGTGATAACCATGAGTGCTCATCAAATAATTCAATACATGAACGGTATCAAGCGTGGCATCCAGTGAATTATCGGCAACTTTTTGTAGCCCTTCCTCAGTGCTTTCAATCATCTCCCACTTAATGTATGGATAATGCTCAACAAGCTTTAAGGTATTAGAGGCCCCTCTTATCACACCGACTCGCCACCCAGTTAAATCCCCTAGCAACATACCACTTGCGTCGGATTTTGAAGCGATTGCAATCGGACTTGATAGCAATGCCAAGCTACTTTTAAAGCTCGGTAAAAAATTAACATTTTCAACGGCAGCAGAGATGAGCGTTACCTCATTTGCTGCAATCAGCGTTTCCGCCTCGCGCCAAGAGCTAACATCGGCAGCATGAATACTCAAGCCAGTTTTTGATTCAATAATTTTCACAAAATCACTGACTATGCCGACATACTGTCTATCACTGTTAATTTCATCGTAAGGAAGAGCGCTCGGATCAACCGCTAATCGCTGAACGGGGTTAGACTTTATCCAATTTAATTCACTTGGAGTTAAGTTAAGAATTTGCCCTATCAAATCATTTTCTTCATAAACCCTTGATATATAACCTTGTTCTTTTTCACTTAAGTGATTAAAAAATTCAAGTGAGGGCAGATAGGCATAGCTGTTGTCCATTTTTGATAAGTCAAAGTAGAAAGTCACTGAACCTACCTTCAGTTCACCCGAATCGCTTGAATAGATGCTGTCTTTAGTGACGCTAACGTATTGTGATGCATCAAAATTGTACTGGGTCTCTAATCCATTATCACCACTAACCACGCTAAACAATATCTGCTCTGTTTTATTCGCAAAAATCTCCATAGCAGCAATATCTTGCGATAAATCAAATACTTTTGCGACGGCTTCTAGTCCCTCAATATCATCGTTGTACAAATACATTCCCATAACTTCAGCAATAATATCTGCCCGCTGCAATTGGGGGCGAAAATCGGTATCAATATGCGATTTTGTTAACGTCCTAACTGCGGGCTTATTTTCTGAAAGGCTTTTTAACGATGCGTTAAACCGATCTCGAAGATCTTCATTTCTAAACTCAACATAGATTGGAAATGAGGCTAGATAGGTATCATGTATTTCTATTGTCTTGCTGTTTAACTTGCTTTCATGCGCTAAATGCCAATCCAGGACACGTTTCTCAACAATTATGAAGTCTAACGACTGATCGTTAAGTCCTTTAAAGCCTTCCTTTAACGAAGATAAGTCAGTCGTCGACTTGGGCTGATACTGTTGGGTAAACAAGTTAAACGCTTTTCGGCTTGGGGAATCCCCCTCTTGTAATACAGAGCCGACATTCGATTTGCCTTCAACAGATGCAAATGAGAGGGAAAGCTCTCTCGCCTTTAGAGAAATCGCAACATATTCGATCTTAAGCAGTGGGTCTGAATAGTAGTGAACGCCCGACTGTTTCTCCATAATTCCAGAGTTAAAATCAATGTCGGGATCAACTTTAATTAGCTCCTTACGCGTTGAAAACGAGGCTCTATGTGATTCACCAATTTGCAGGCCCATATTATTAAATACCGCTTGTAAATAGGCATATTCAAGCCCTACGGTTGGCGAGTCGGTGTACATGTATGGCGGATTCCCAAAATCAAATCCTCCATTAACCTTCATTCTATAGGGGCTACTTTTCAACCACTTATTCAAAATGTAGTTTTGTATCGTAAAGCCCATTTTTTTCAATGACTTATTTAGTATCCCCTCAAGTGTATTGGAATTTTTAGGCAACGTTATTTGGGCAAAAGATTCCGACCACCGAGGCTTCATACCGTTGGGTTTTAAGTTACTTAATCCTAGTTGTTGCGCCAATGCCATGGTAGAGACTAGCTCACTGACGATGCCAAACGCTTCTCCCTGATGAACAGCTCTAACCGCCTCTTCTCGTGTACTATAAATATTAAGAGTAATATCAGAAAAAGTACGCTGTAACTGATTAGCAATATCATAGCCTTCGACTACCGCCAGCACTTTTCCTTTTAGCTGATTTGAGCTACGAATCTCAGATGCAGAAGTCCGGGTAATTAATTGCTTTTGATAAGGTAAGTAACGATTGGTGTAACGATAGTTGTCCTCGTTGGCTGGTTTATGAAAGCTGATTGGAAAAATATCAGCGTTGCCTTTATCAAGTAACTCATGGGCCGACTTCCAATTATTTACAAATTGGTATTCAACGCGTAAACGACCTAGATCAGCAAGTTCTTGAATAAAATCGGGGACGATACCATCAGCCTCGCCTTTTCGATTTTTAAACATATAAGGGTAGTTATTTTCAAGTACCACCACTCGTAGAATTCTTTTCTTCGATAACCATGTAAGTTCTTGTTCGCTGAAATCCCAAGTGCTTTTTGCCTTAACATTGCTAGGCATCATCAAGCCTATTAACATTGCGCAAATCAGTACGAAACTCGACAATACAACGCCGACATTCATAAAGCTAAAAAGCCGCCAACCAAACATACATTTACACACTTTTAGCGGCATCTATTAATCCCTAAACTTATTCTTAATTTCCAGTATCTTTTCTAGATTACCGATGAATAAGTCAACGAGATCTGGTTCAAAGTGTCGACCCTTTTCTTCAATTAACAGTTCTACTGTTCTATCGACACTCCAGGGCTGTTTATAAGGACGCTCAGAAGTAAGCGCATCAAATACATCAGCAACAGCCCCAATTCTCGCGACCAAAGGAATCTGTTCCCCAATTAGTCCTTGTGGGTACCCTGAACCATCCCACTTTTCATGATGGGACTGTGCTACTTGTGCGGCCATTTTCAACAGCTTTGAACCCGAGGTGTCACCCAATATATCAACGCCAATATCAACATGAGTCTTCATCACCTCCCATTCTTCTGCATCTAATTTCCCAGGCTTAAGTAATACCGCATCAGGAATCCCAATTTTACCAATATCATGCATGGGCGCAGCTTCCCTTAGCACGTCTGAATCCTCAAGGGACATACCACATGCCAGTGCCAAAACATGACAATAATGGCTCATTCTTAGTACATGCATTCCCGTTTCGTTATCTTTATATTCCGCGGCCCTACCCAAGCGTTTAACCATTTCAATCTTACTGTGATTTATTTCGCTAGTTTGCTCTTTAACTTTTAAATAAAGCGCTTGTTTTTGGTTGTACAACGCAAGTTGGGTCTGCACTCTCTGCATCGCGACGGCTGGTGTGATTGGCTTAGTAATGTAATCAACAGCACCTAAAGATAGCCCTTTAATTTCATCTTCTGGTGATATTTTTGCAGTGACAAATATAATCGGGATATGAGCGGTATTAGGTTGTGACTTAAGGATTTCACAAACTTGATAACCATCGAGCTCAGGCATCATTATGTCGAGCAATATGAGATTAGGCTGCGGTACCATCTGAGCAAGTTTGATCGCTATTTTTCCACTCTTAGCCGCTTTTACCTGATAATCGGTTTTAAAAAGCCCAGTTAGAACGTCCAAATTCTCAGCCGTATCATCGACAATCAACAACGTCGCTCTTTCTGTCATTTGCTTTCCTCACGCTCAATAACTTTATGAAATTATGAATAATTCTAAGAAAGTGTAGAAGTGAAAGCATTTTTTAGCGAATCGATGATTAGGCCTCTTTACAAACCTGTTAGCCGTGTCATAGTTTGAAACATTATCTCGAATACCGCTATGGGTGCCGTTCAAATGACTAAGATAAATCAATCGACAAACTCGGCAATTTCTCTGGTTCGACGTGAAGATGTCGAGTTTTTTATATCTCTATTTAGAGAGTTCGATGACGACTACTACCCGTTTTTGAGACAGGCCCAAATACCCAATGATATATTAGATCCCAAAGCCTCTTATAAATACCTTCCAGAAACAACACTAAAGAACCTGATCCTAGTGCTAGGTAGCCGATTATCTACTTCTGACTTTGGACACCTAATCGCAACAAGTTGTAGCCTAAATTACGTCCCTAAGTTTATCTCACAGCTTACGTGTGAAGGCTCACTAAAAGAGGTGCTTGAAGAGTTCTCACTCATATTAAAAACCGCCTCTTCTGATGCAAATGTTTACCCAGTTAATGCGGGAGGAAAGTGGTGGCTAATTAGAGATAAAAATAATTCTGATGAACTATGGTTTAAATATGGTGAAATGTTCGCGATTACCTTTCTTTGCGAACTACTCAAAGTACTAACGAAAGGCGCATGGAAACCAATAGAAATTGGTATACAAACCGACCGAGATGATGAATTTTCTCTATTGCCAGAGCTTGCTCAAACGCAATTCTATTGTTGTCGTCCAACTACAGCGCTCCACATTCCTGATGAGATAATGGCAATGCCTATTACATTCGCGCGCGCCTCAAATTTTGATAACCCTCCGCCAATCCCATCTTGCGATACATTTTTGGACTCTTTTAAGTTAGCTATGATCCCCTATATTTCGATGGGCAAACTTCCTATCAAGATTGCTTCTGAGATCTTGAACATGAATGTTAGAACGATACAAAGAAGGTTTAGCGATCAGGGGTCTACGTACAGCGAAGTCATTGAGTCTATGGTCTTAACGCAGATTCTAGATCTTTTAAAATGTGATCAATTACCCATAACCGATATTGCGAGTAAAATGGGGTATTCCGACTCTGCTCACTTTACTCGAGCCTTTAAACGCTTAATGCATATGACGCCAAGAGAATATAAGAAAAAGCTTAAAAATAAGACTCTCTAAGTCACCGTCACTTTCAATACCGCCTGTCACCTAATGGCAATTATCACGCATTGATTAATGCGAATATTCCTACTAAGTTATTGAATGTTAATCTTTCGTTATTTTTTGTTTTTTTGCACAACAGTATCGGAAGTAAACTTCGTAACAAGAATTTCAATCAGGAATGTTACGCGATGTAGTTAATCTACGCGCATGGATAACCTTAAAGGTGCTTCAATGAAACATAAAACTCTTAAGCTGTCAGCTATTGCTGCTTCTTGCACACTAGCATTTTCTGTAAACGCAGCCTCTACCCTATTTACTAATGTCGATATCTTTAATGGTACCGAAGATAAGCTATACGAAGACCACCACGTCCTAGTAGTTGATAACAAAATTGCAAAGATTTCCAAAGAAGCCATCGACAGTGGTGATGCGACAGTTATTAATGGTCAAGGTATGACATTAATGCCAGGGTTGATCGAAGGGCACGGTCACTTACAAATGAATGGTTCATCTTTACCAGATATTGAAAATAACCGTAACTGGGAAGAACTAGCTGTTCGTTCAGCGGCTAGAGCAGAATCTGCATTAATGTCGGGCTTTACTACTTGGCGTGATGCTGGTGGCATGGGCGCAGGTCTAAAGAAAACCATTGATAGCGGAGAGCTAAAAGGCCCAAGGATCTACCCATCTGGCGCATTTATCGGCCCTACTGGTTCACACGCCGATTTTCGTAACTTCACAACGCCAAACGAAACTTTCAATGGACCTCAATCAGCTGGTGGACGCCTAGGCATGAGTTGTACTGCCGATAGTATTGGCGATATTAAAACATGTGCACGTCAAAACTACATGCAAGGCGCAACCCAGATTAAGTTGATGTCTAGTGGTGGTGTCGCTTCTTCATTTGACCCATGGCAACTCAATGCGTATTCACTCGAAGAGCTCAAAGCAGCGGTTGAAGTTGCGGATGCTTACGGTTCGTATGCTATGTCACACGCCTACAGTAAAGTCTCTTTATTGCGAAACGTCGAAGCTGGTGTAAAAACTCTTGAGCATGCGTTTATGTTTGATAAAGACGTAGCAAAAGCGATGAAGAAAAACGGCACATATATGACAACGAATATGACTGCCTTCTCTCCTTACTTGGGTGAAATCGAAGCGATTAACTCTAATCCGGCTTCAGCTCGCAAAGCAAAAACAGCCCAAGCGGCTTTTAGTGACTACATCGACAACGTTAATGAGTACAAACCAAAACTTGGTTTTCATGTTGACTGTGTTGGTGGTGTAGCGGCTTGTGAGCAACAGGCGGATCATTCCATATTCTTAAGTGGTAAGTTCTTTGGGAATTTCTACACGTTAATTTCAATGACCTCAGTAAATGGTGAGATTGTTAAACTATCGGGGGAAACCTTAGACCCATATTTTGAAGGATCTTTGGGGGTCATCGAGGTAGGTGCATACGCTGATATCTTACTTGTTGAAGGTAACCCTCTTGAGGACTTGTCCGTCATTGGTGCAAATGAGAAATGGTTCGATGCTCCTGCGCGTGATGGTATTGAAACGATGAAGCTCATCATGAAAAACGGCAAGATTTACAAAAATACTCTGTAATCAATAACGCCAATCAAAGTAGTAAAGGTAGCCTTACGAGGCTACCTTAATGAGGGTTCATCATGAAAAAATTGTTCATTCTCCTGTCTGTATTTTCGTTCTCTGTAATGGCCGATATACAAGAAGTCACATGGCAGACCTTGAAACCGTCTGTTTCAGAAGAAACTATTCAATTACCAGAGATCACGGAGGATCAAAAACAATTACTCGCATCAGTCTTACACCTTCAATTTCAGGTTGATGACCAGTCTAAAATTGAATTAAAAAAAGCAGTGCGAGCCTTAGAAAGTCAGGGAATTAATGTAGACAAGACGCTTAAAGCTCGTGAAGACTACATGGCTTTAGAAAAACAAAAAGCAGAATCTCTAAACACCGAAATTACAGGCAACAATGTAAGAATGCCTGGTTTTGTTGTTCCAATAGAATTTAATGGTATCAAGGCAGTCGAGTTTTTATTAGTACCCTATGCAGGGGCTTGCATCCATCTCCCTCCCCCGCCTGCCAATCAAATTGTTAGACTCTCTTATCCTGAAGGGTTTGAGATTGAAAATATCCAATATCCAGTTTGGGTTGAAGGCGTTATTCAAGCCGATATACAAACTGATGAAGTGTACCTAGTCGACGGTAAAACACAGCTGACGATGGGTTACTCAATGAATGGGACTAAAATAGAGCGTTATTACGAACAATAAATAACACCTTATATTTTCACTGACTAATGACTATTTTTAACCCTTTGCTCTTAACCGATATTCGAAGGGTTAAAATATATACTGGACTACTATGAACAAGATGACACATTCTCATTTGCTAACGTTATTAATAGCAAATTCTTTAATCACACTCCCTGCATTTTCAGGTGCGAATTTTGAAAGCGCAGATTCTGTAGAAAATACCATTGCAGAAAACACTCGTCCAAAACAGAGTTGGAGAGAATCTCTCACATCCGACGGATTTACTTTTGGCGCAGACTACTTTGCATTGGGAGTTAGTTCACCTAATGGATTAGGTGGAGAAAGTGTAGATGCCTCATCCGGTGTCGCCCGTATTTACGGATCGTGGAGCTTAGTAGGTAAAGACACCAAGAATACGGGTAGCTTAGTGTGGAAAATTGAACATAGACACTCTTATACCGATACGGCACCTAAAGAGTTTGCATGGCTTGGCAATGACCAAATCGGATACGTAGGAATGATCGCTCCAGCCTATAGTGATCAAGGTTTCCGCGTTACTGATTTAAACTGGAAACAAAGATTTAACGACGGCCGAGGTACCGTTAGTATTGGCTGGCAAGACGTCACTAACTATGTTGATACATACGCACTAGCAAGCCCTTGGGCCGGTTTTACCAACCTAGCCTTTAGTACCGGAGCAGGCGTGATGGGCCTGCCAGACGATGGTATCTTGGCTTTATCTGCTGGACATATGATTGGTGAAAACTTCTATGTGGTCGGTGGTATTGCAGATGCTAAAGGTAAATCCGACGACATCTTTAACGGCTTCGATACGTTATTCAATGACACTACACTATTTACGACATTGGAACTCGGTTGGACGGCTTCTCAAGAGCAAATCTACACCGACAATTTCCATGTTACTTTTTGGCATATGGACGAAGGTTCACGACACAGCTTGTCATCGAGGGTATTAAAGGACGGTACGGTAATTGGCGGCGAATCAGGTCAAGGTGTTAACTTCTCATGGAGCAAGTTTGTGACACCACAAATCATGCCATTCGTTCGTGGTGGCGTTTCTGAAGGTGATGTCGCCATCTACGATAAGTCGATCAGTGCTGGTTTCGGATACTTCGGTTTAGGCTCTCCTACAAATAACCTTGGCTTCGCGGTTAACTGGTCGGAAACCAATAGCGATACACTTCAGACATATATGGGCGCAGAAAAGAACCAAGCCACGCTAGAGCTTTATTACAACATGCAGCTAACCGAATATTTACAGATAACCCCAGACATTCAATATATTAAAGATCCAGCCCTCTCAACAGAAAGTAGCGCATGGGTATTTGGTGTACGAGCTAGAGTGTTTATTTAAAACGACAACGATTATCACTTACTACTATTGTTAAAGCGCCTCTTCGTTCAGTTAAAAAGCGCTTTTTCATCTCATCAGTTAATTAGTTTTCATCACTTGGTAGTTTGAATGGCGCAACATGGTAATTATTTATGATGGTGATCTTTTAAAATACCTTCATCAAACATTACCGAGGAAGCCATCATGATCTATAACCAATTTAAACACTCAGACACCTACCAATGCCTAGCCGTCGCCAGCCAACTCTGTATCGTCATCATCAAAATAATCTTCAAACTTGCTAAATCAACATTATTATCAATGAGTTGGCTAATTTTAAAAACCTATCAATATGTTGCAAAATAGACACGCTTTTCGCTAATAAATACTCCCCTTATCACCGACTCGAGTTAATCATCACACTTACTACTAAATAACCGCCTTGAAGGTTCGCCTGCTCTGCCATTTCCATTAGGTAATGGTGGAAAGTGATATTGCACCCTGCTATTCCACTCATTTCAAATGACTTATAAAACCAATCCAGTCACTCAAACGGCTCAGGAATCGGTGACAGCGCCGAATAATTAGCTATTTTCCTGAGATTATGACGGGTAAAAAACCATGGGGATACGGAGTAGAAGCGAATTGCTCCATTAAAAAGGATGAGAAAACCAAACCTGACTTCATGATTGGTTCTAATATATCACCCGTTGTTAACAAGGTCTTGGCGGGCTTGTTTTTATCATGAACAGCTACGCTGCCTACTTAAATTCCTTACTGTAACGCCTTACTTTTCATAAAGGTTTTTTGCATATAAATACACATAAAAGGATTTATTACATAGAAGAGGTGAATGGTTTTGTATTGCAGTGGCGCATAATGGTAAGTCTAAGATTCTACGAAAGGACATAATAGCGTCATCAAAACAAACACACGAACTCAACAAACTCTGGAACTCATTATGAAAAACATCGTAACTAAAACAATTGGTCTTACTCTTATAGCTACTGCATTAACTGGTTGTGTTGGTAGTAACGCAGTAACAGAAAAGGTAGTTACCTTTAACGTAGAAGTCGTTGATAACCGTTATGCTCGAGCTGGCGTCAACTTATTACTTGCTCCTGTCTATGGTGTAACAACAGCGGTCGATTACGTAGTATTTAACTCATTAGAGTTCTGGACTGGTAAAAACCCGTTAAACGGTAAACCACACTTATTTGATACGAAAGTAGATACGCAATTTAAGATTAACGATGAGCTAGACCCATCATTAACGGATGCTCCAATCGCGCCTATCTCAAACAACAGAACCATTGAGTCTGGTGTGCTTAAAAGTGTTGATGAAAATACTATCCAGATGGATATTACTTACAACAATGGTGACACAGGCGTATTAACCGGTGTTCGTAATGGTGAAGACGTCAGTTACTTTATTGACGGACAACTCGTTTCTCAAACTACGATGGGTCAACTAGAAGCATTACAAGCTGAAAAAGCGTAGTTATTTTAACGCTTGATAATTGAATAAAGGCTCTTATGGTGCCTTTATTCTATCTAGTGCTTAGAAACCCTTCCTAAACTGGTACTTCAATCCCGTAGATTCAAGTACATAATATAGTTCTTTTTGATTATTCTTCGTCACTCCTTTCATACCACCTGTCTTTAAATAACTGACATATCCCTAAGCAAACATTTATCCCTTAAATATCATTAAGGTTTCCTGGTTTGATTTAGTCGACTGCTAACTAAAGTAGCGACCATAATGGCTAAGTAAAAGCTGCCTAATATCGACTCAATAAACACAAAAAATCGTGGAATCGGGAGTGCAGGTGAAATATCACCATAGCCGACAGTCGTTAGCGTAATAAAACTAAAATAGATAACTTCAAACAAATTATCGAGCCATGGCTTTTGCTCAATGCCATTAAACGCACTAGGAAATAGCTCTATCAGAATGAGATAGATAATTGACCAACTCACACCAACCAGAAGATAAACGCAAATTGAACCGACTATCTGGTTCTTGCTTACATACTCATTAAGCATCACCTGCTTGAGCGCATCAAACGTGTGAGACAACAGAAAGAAAAGCAGAGCGAAAAGCGTCACTAACGACAAGTCATACTCTTCTAAAAACGTAAAGCTTCCAGAAATAGCGGCAACACTAAGTAATACACCATACCAACTACGATAAATCGTCTTATCTCTCTGAACTCCGACAATCGATACCGCTAAACAAATGATGATGAGAGCCAAAATCATCTTTTGGCCCTCTGCGAACAATTGCTGCATAAAAGCACTAACGAAGAGTAAACCTAACAGCGCGAACAGCAAAAAAAAGAAGTTGTCATCCTTTGACACTTTCTTCATGCCTAACCCTCTTCTTTTGCTTCGCTATCTAACCAGGCCACGAACAATTGGTATGTTACACTCAATACTACAGCCCCAACGAATAGCCCTACAATACCCGACATCGCCATACCACCTAGTGCCCCAAGTAATATCACGAGCATTGGAATATTAGTACCTCGACTCAATAGGATCGGTTTTAATATCGCATCACTGCCACTCACCAGAATACACCAAATTAGGAATAGTACTGCGGTAGTGGTGGTATCCACTGAAAAAACATAAATAATCAAAGGGAGTAACGCTAAAATAGGCGGCAGTTGAATAATCGCGACAAGCATAACGAGTAACATCCAAAGACCGATCGCTGGTATATCAGCGAAGAACATCCCTACCCCCGCCATTATCGACTGAATAACGGCAACCCCTATAACCCCTTGAACAACACTTCGAACGGTATTTTTAGATAACGTCGTTAAGCTTTCGCCTTGCTCTCCAGTTAATCGTCTAGCGACTAAAACAAACGCTCTTTCGCACTTGTCCGCATTCGCCATAAATGCACCCGCAATTATCGTCGAGATTATGAATTGGATAAACCCACCACCCAGAGACCCCACAAAAGACGCGATGTTAGATGCAACGATTTTCAATTCATCACCATATTTTAAAACAACACTTTCTATGTTGGAGGATGCATGAGAAACAAATGCATAGGCTCTTTCTCCAATAACCGGCCAGTCTTTCATGCTTATATCAGGCTTTGGAATGGCAATGGAACCATCCTGGTAGCCAGCAAGAAGCTCTGAACCACTAGTATAAAGCCCCGTTGAAATGGCAATTAATGGAATGAGTAACAGAAGAACGCCGATAAAGGCGAGTATGCCACTGATTTTTCCTTTGCCTATCTTGAACTTTACATGTGCCCATGAAACGACAGGATACAGTGCTGTCGCGATGATTCCGCCCCATACGACGAGTAATATGAATGGGCGTAAAATAGAAAAGCACCAAAAGACCAATACAGCAATAGCGGCTATTTTTATAAACGCATCAATCGCTTGATTTGAGAAATTACCTTCGAGTTTCATAAACATTCCCTGTTATGACGCGCAGACTATGGCTGCATAGTTAAGAACTTCCAATTTCGAGTCTCTAAAAAGAACGAGACAGTAATCATGTAAATACCAATGAGAAACAACTGAATCAGGCGCACGATCATATTACTATCGATATCGCCTGAGCTCATTAAAGTGCTGCCTAGCAGAACGAGAACCGTACTAAACGCCGTCGCGTAAATAGGCGCTTTTTCTGGTTTCGTGTATATCTGTGTCGCAATTAGCAAAGCGACTAACGTGATGAAAATAGTGTAAAAAAATATACTCGGAACCAGCGATAACACCCCAAACACCGCAATTGCCATCAACCCACCAATGGTGTTAGTGATGATCAAAAACGCGCTAAGTTTGACCGATTTTTCGGAGGTAATCATCAACGAGAAGAGAGCGATAAACATCATGGTTAATAACGCTTCTGAGATCTGAAAAATAAAAAAGAAACAGACAACGGGAAACGAAATCAACATTGCTCTAAATGCCGCATACCAGCGCTGTTGCTTGGTTAGTGGAGACGGTTGATATCCTTTAAACTGTTTCCTATCTTCAGGCAAGTAAATATGCACCAAAGCAAAGATTGCTACAGCAACTACCCCAGAACTGGCTAACCCGGTCGCAAGAAACACCGATATGCCAGGATTTGAAATCGCCATAAATGGCAGCATCAACACAGCGATGATCAATATTGTCGCAAACAAGTTCCACTTAGGATCGGTGAAGAGGTAATACCCCCACAGCATCATCAACCCCACCAACACAAGTAACGGCATTGGGTATTGAGTGATACCATTAGATAAAAACAGACCGAGTGCCATGGTCGCAAGCATGGCAATCAATAACTCATAAATGGTTTCTCTATTAAGCTCTGCTTTATCGATTAAAAACTTAGCGACAAATACTGGTGCAACAAACGCCAAAGGCCAATCGATCAATGCCGCAAGAAATACTGCCACCCCAACGCCAATGGTATAGCGTAGGATCTTGGTTTGGACTTGAGGTTGCTCGATTAAGTTATCGGACATAAGACATCACACTGATGAAACGTATCCAAAGCTTACCGATGGAGTTGAAAACAAAGTTATCGTCGCTGTAAACAATCACATCGGCTTGTCCACCAACACGCAATAAGCCTTGCGCATCTTCATGATTAAACTCAATGGAAATTGGCAGCATTTGAGTCTGACGTAACCACCCTGTTTGATTGTTGGCTTGAGCTAATTTACCCGCTTGATTGTTTTGTCCCCAATCAACCCCCCAATCGACACTCGTCACTTTACCTTTAATCACTTTACCTGGCGCAAAATCTAGCGCGACTTCCACGTCATCACCCGCTTCGATATTACCTAGACTGTTTTCTCTAAAATACGCTTCAATCCAAATACTTTCAGTTGATACAAAAGTCATCAAAGGTTGACCCGCAGAGGCGTAAAAACCTTCGGACAGGCTAAAGTTAGATACTCCCCCCTCCGTTGGCGCTCTTATTACGGTTCTTTCTAAGTTAATTTGTGCTTGTTCTAGAGCAAGTAATGCCGCTTTTATCTGGCTATTATCCTCCCCATCAGCACCAAGCTGCTGCTTAGATTTATCCAGATCTGCTTGAGCATTAATCACATTTGCACGAGCGGTAGCTAAATTTGCTCTCGCCTGATCGGCTTCCGATTTTGACACAACACCACGTTCAGCCATCGCTAAAATTCGATTACTCTGAAGTTTTACATTTTCTAGTTCGACATTCGCACTGGTTAAGCGAGCTTGAGATGCTGCGATTGCGGCCGTTTGAGCACCCACATTTTGACCTGCAATTTCTAGATTCTGCTCTGCCTGTTGAACCGCGATGTCGTAATCAGCAGGGTTAAGTTTGACGAGAACGTCACCTTCTTTAACGGGTTGGTTAGATTGAACCAAGATATCAAGAACTTGCCCGGAGACTTGAGGCTTTATAGGGACGACATACCCTTTTACTCGTGCATTATCCGTAGAGGGAATGATACGATCAGAAACAATGCTAAAAAGAAGAATCGAAGCGACACCAACCAGTAAATAGTTCGTAATTTTCCTTACTCGGTTCCCTTTACCGTCCGGATTTGGGTTTTCAGTTTCTTCTGATTTTTGAGTTTCCAATTCATTATTTTCAGACATACCTTTCCTTACTACATTCAGATTCCATTTCTACTCTATTTATAGCTCGAACCATTAACTATTTAAATAACAAACCAGTAAAACATCTTATTATTTAGTGATTTATTATAATTATTACCCATTACCGCTAAGACTTCACATTATTGATAAACAAATATGACACAAGTATGCAACAACATAGAATCTGTAATGTAGGCACGCTTTGTTTTCTGTCCATATCTCTGGATACACCATTTTCAATATTTGAGGAATTTAATTTGCGAAAGAAGCCTTCAGACACTCTACCGATGATACGGACGGGGTATACAAAAATACTCCTGGAGGTCTTCTCAAAACACAACATTGATATTCATGAAATTCTAAGGGAATCCGGATTACCTCCAGATCTTTTTGACACCAACAACGATTTTCTTCCCGTTGAGCCTGTGAGACGATTGGTTTATCTACTCTCATCCCAAGTCGGTGTTAATAGTTTTAGTGAAATGTTGAGGATTGCTTTTAGGCAACGAATTATTCCTCAAATACTCGGGCTATTCAAAAATGTTGAGACGGTAAGAGATGCGTTGTCGAAATCCTATGAGATTTTTTCATACGACACGCCCGGAAGTAACGTCACCTTAAAATCTGAACATGAGCAATGTTGGTTTTGCCGTGATGCTCCTTACGAAGATACCCCTAGTTTTATTTGGGGCGAACTATTTGCCATACTTTATATCGAAGAATTACTCCAGTCCTTAACCAAGTCGAATTGGAAAATAACAAAAGTAAAAATTCAACATACTGATTCTGATGTCGTTCAAGCCGCCTTAGGAAAATCCGTACAGCTCTATATTGGTCACCCTAATACCGCCGTATATATCGATGAAGAAACACTGAATAGCAAGGGACAGGTACATGAATCAGACTTACTGTTTAATAAACCATTAGTAGAGTGGCATACGAGTTTTAGTGACAGTGTTTTCACGGCTTTACTGCCCTATGTCAAAGAGCACTCGCTGACGGTAGAGCAAGCCGCAAAATTACTCAAATTGACACCACGCACCTTCCAACGTCGACTAAAAGAGGAGCGTACTAGTTTTCGAAAAGTAAAAGAGAGTCTTATGCTATCTGTCTCGTGTGAGTTAATGGAAGAAGGCCACTCGTTAACCCACATTTCAAGCCAACTCGGCTATAACAATATCTCTCATTATTCACGCGCGTTTAAACGAGTAACAGGCCTGACCCCTAAGTCATATAGAAAATCGATACTGGGATTATGCTAACGTAAATGAAGAACTAAACACTTATTAAGATTGAGGCATCAATAAACTAATCTTCACAAATCTCTACAATCTGATAAACGGAATGGTACACGCGTGTTCTGTAAAGGGTTAAATAGTAATTTTTTTTTCGTGACCAGTTTAATTTCGCTTCGACAAAGACACAGATCACGATTTATTTTACAAGATAAATAAATTAAACAACATCAGTCACAATTACTTCTCGTCGGATCTACCCACCTCTAAAATATGTATATAGAACATAGTACTAACGTTTTTATTACGGTATCAATAGTCATATCTTTTACTCGTAACAATCTTTTCAAAGGAAGTTAATTATGCATAGAAAGAGCGTCGTTATCACAGCACCAAGTGGCTTACATACTCGCCCTGCAGCACAGTTTGTTAAAGAAGCAAAAAAGTACTCAGATGACGTTGAAATTGTCTCAAATGGCAAAACAGCTACAGCGAAAAACCTTTTTAAGCTTCAAACATTACAGCTTGTGCAAGGTACAGAAGTTACTGTTCAATCAGCTAACTCTCAGGCGGTAAGCGAGCTTGCTCAATTCCTAGAAAGTGTGAAAGGTTAAATTAAGACTAAGCCTTAATACAAAGTGCCTCAATGGCACTTTGTCATCTATCGAAATAGCTTCAAACGCCAGACACACGAAAACACGCCACTAAGCGCTAGAATTACATTCTAAATTGTGACCAGTTTTTTCAAAAGATAATTTCGCTCGGATTGAGCTATATGGAGCGTGCAGCGGGAATCGAACCCGCATCATCAGCTTGGAAGGCTGAGGTAATAGCCATTATACGATGCACGCATAGAACGATGAGAGATTGGAGCGTACAGTGGGAATCGAACCCACATCATCAGCTTGGAAGGCTGAGGTAATAGCCATTATACGATGTACGCTTTGCTTATGTATCTCTCGAAAGCGAATTCATCATGCCACACTTTATGAAAAATAAAAGGACTAAATTGAAGTTAAGTGTTTGTTTGCGCGCTTTTTGTTCTTTGTGGCCGTTGTTTACGCTTTTGCGGTGTTATTTTCACCTATCACCCTTAAGCTCGCGACTTATTTTAGAGCCATGACTCATCGTTAATTCGTTTACATAAAGCCCAAAAAAGCCACGATAGATAGGACTATCATGGCTTAGGTGCTTTTATTTATTTTACATTAATACCACTATGCTCGGGTAAATTGTGCCATCTCTTGGTTTAACTCTGTCACTTGCTCTTTAACGGTTTCAGACGTCGTGTAGGAGCTTTGTGCGATATCAGCCACACCATTAATCGATTCAGATACATCTGTCATCAGAGAATTAATGGCTTGAGTTGAGTCTGATTGTAGCTCTGCTGCATTTGCCAGTACGCTCATCTCTTGGTTAAGCATCTCAATTTGCTCGACCGTCGAGGTTAACTTCTCTACGGCTAACTCTGTATGCTGAGAACCTTGCTCGGCAAGCTGTTTACTCGCTTCAATTTCTTCTACAACTGATGAGGTAGATGATTGAATAGCATCAACAATTTGATTAATCTCTGTGGTTGACTCTGTGGTGCGAGTGGCAAGCAATCTTACTTCGTCGGCAACAACAGCAAAACCGCGTCCCTGCTCTCCTGCCCTTGCCGCTTCAATCGCAGCATTCAAGGCAAGTAGATTCGTTTGTTCTGCTAACCCTTCAATCACCTCAGTTACTCGACCTATGGCTTCACTCTCTTTGCTGAGAGTGGCAACTTCTCTACTTGCTTGTTCAATGGTTGAATAGAGTTTTTCAACCGTTTGTTTATTAGCCCCTAACGCAGAAGAGCCTTGGTTAATAAGTTCGCTCGATTGTTCGAGTGTCGTCACCGATTGCTTAGCATGATGCGCCGTTGTTTGGGCAGACTCAGCAACATCATTAAGCTGTTGGCCAATTTGCTGAATATCATTTTTCTGACCGGATATTTTGTTCAGTGTTTGCTGATTCGCATTCAATAGACCACGAATACTGTCCTCAACACGCTCCGCTTTATCAGTGACACCCTGAACAATATTTGCTAGTGATTCGTTCATGCGATTAACCGAGTCCATCAAGCTCGCTAGTTCATCGGTCCCTTCTACTTTAAGTGGCTCTTGAGAAACGTCCCCACTGGCAATGAGCTGTGCGCGCTTAGAAATTCGGCTCACTCTATTACCAATGCTTTTACCCATATAGTTTGAAATAATAAATGCAGCAACTAGAGAAGTGATCGCGGCAAAAATCAGAATTACAACCACGTTTGAGATTGCATTAAAAATCTCGCTGCCCGTGGCATCAGCTTGTTGTTGCTGAGTGATGATCAAGCGTTCTAAGACCTGCTCTAATGCATTCGCTGCTGGAATGAGTTCATCTGCCATTTTTTGATTCGCTAAATTCCACCCAGCGGACTGTCTAAGTGACACGACTTGCTCGACCAAAGGAAAATACAGCTCCTGCATGTCTTTAAAGAGATTCCACAAAACAATATCATTGCTCGATATTAGGCTCTTCATTGACTCAATTTCAGCGACTGATTTTTCATGGACTTGAATAAAGTCCGCGTACTTATTTAGGAAGTCTTGCTTGCCGTACAGCAAAAAGTCCCGCATTGAAGCAAGTGCATTCGAGAGTGATGTATAACTGTCTGCATACAGTTTAAACAAGCGCTTTCGGTCTTCTCCTTCTTTGTTTGAAGACTCTTCATTAATTAACCCTTGAATTTGATCTAGGGCCACTTCAGCAATAGGGGCAGCTTCATTAATAAATAGGCTGTGGGCTGGAAGATTTTCTTCGCTATGGCTTAACTCTGTGATCTCTGTGACCAGTGATTTTACCTGCCCCCACTGCTCACTAATAACCTGAAATTCTTCGGCCGAGATCAAGACTTCTAAGGTGGGCAGCCGTTCATCTGTTATCGCAGTGATCCTATTTAAGGTTTCAAGCTGCGCTAAACCAACAGACTCATCGGCTCCCAATAGCATATATGCCCGCACAGTAGAAAGGCTTGATTGAACGGATTGCTGTAACGATCGACTGGTATCGACAGTAGGTAAATCAGATTCCAACAAAGACTGAGTGTGAGCCTCTACTGTGATTACGCTGCGATATGCAAATAATGCGGATGCGATAAAAAGTACTGCAAGTAACAGAAAACTTAACTGTAACTTCCCTGATATCGAGAGTTTCATCCTTTAACTCCTATATTAAACTGGTGGGATAATATAGCCCTATTGAGTGGATTGTTAAATAGATGTAAGTGGTTTTTCTAAGATGGTGCTGCAAATAACATGGCTTTTTCATTAAATTGAGAAGAAAGAAAGCAATAAGCATCGATAAGCTAAATACCAGAGGCTAACACCTCTGGAATTTTCAATACATTAAGCGCACTTAAATAAATCGAGTGTTTTTTCCTCAAAGCCACCTTCTACTAACGCAGGGAAGATGTTATCTATCTCATTAGGATCCATTCCTAACCACACAAGCAAAGACGCATGAACTTGATCGGTTGATGTCGTCGGCACAACGCGTCCACGTGAAAGTAGTAGTGTAGACCCTTCATCTAATATCGGATAAGTACCGATGGTTTTTGAGCCATCCACAGCACCACCAATGACAAAAGAATGACTGCCCCATCCGTGATCTGTACCGCCTGTTCCATTTGGAATTAACGTTCGACCAAATTCTGAATGAGTGAACGATGTGACAGAGTCTGCCAAGTTGTGCAGACGCAAAGCTTGATGAAAAGCAGCAATTGCCTCTGCATACTCGCCAAGTAATCGTTCATGCGTCGCCAATTGATTTGAATGAGTATCAAAACCACCAAGCTTACAGCTAAAGTACTGCCTTTGATGCCCAAAATTACCATCATTATTAACAATCAGTTGCAATACAGCTTGAAGTTGTCGACCAATGTGCGTATCTGGAAATTCTCCATGAGTATCTGTAGCGAAGATCCCACTCATTCGTTCATGGGTTTCTTGTGCACCTTCAGCTATTTTTGCATAGTGTTTTTCAAACTTATGCTGATAGTACTCCGGCTTTTGAATAGCATTGAACAGTGCGCGATCTCGACGAATTTCTTCAGGGTTATCGGTTTTAAGGAAAATATCACCGGGAGCAGAGCTACCAACGGAATTTGACTGCATCCCTAGGCTATTTGTCCACACCTGACCACCACCAATATCGAACAACGAAGAGTAATTATCAAATCCTCTAGACACACCTTCAAATGTCTGTTCGCCAAGCGCTCCAAACCCGTTTTTAGCAAGCTTTAGACGAGCTGAAGATTGTACCATGGTAGACTGATGATTATGACTAAATAGGTGACCTGGCATCACTTTCTCATTTGTAACAGCTTCCATAGCGGGAGCCATCATAGGACCAACGTTCAAGACAGGAAGTAACTCTTTTTCTTTAATTAATTCGTTTAATTTTGCCATTGCGGGATGTAAATGGAATTCGGAACTAAACTTAATTCCATCCCCTTTTTCAAAAGCCAACCCACCTCTCAGTCTTTTATAGTCATCAAAACCTAAAGCCTGTGGAATGACCATGTTAAATCCATCATTACCTCCCGCGAAATCGATGCCAACAATGGCTCGATACCCTGTGGAGTTACAACCTCCAAATAGCTGGGCGAAAGCAGGCATTGAAGTTAGATTGAGTACCGATACTCCTGCAGCAGCCGCGGTTCCTTGTAAAAAACGTCTTCTTGAAATTGACATACGACTACCTCTGGATAATAAATTCAGGTGAAATGATTAGGTTCATGATAAGAGCGCGGATATCTGCATAGTAACTCTTGTTATTTCGAGGGCAGTGCGCCAAAAATTCAATACAGGCTTGTTTAGTCGTTGATTTCATTTGGCCAGAGAAAAGTTTTTGGTTATATAATTCTACAAGCTCTTCATCTGTTTCCGAAGTGTCGGCCCAATGCAACCTTTCCAGTTCATCATCGATACCCCACCCCTCCCCTAAGTGATGGAAGCGTCCTAATAGCTCTTTGGCCTCCTTTCCATATTGGTAAATATCGCTCCAGTTATAAATGTTAAATTCCGGCGCGAACAGGCCTTCGAGATCAGGATCCGAGGGCGCATCATCATGCTGATAATAATAAAAAACTGACGGAGCGCTCATCGGAAGCATTCGATCATACCAGTTGAACTTGTGTGACCATACCTCTACACCGGGTGATAACTGCGCGTCCAACGCTCTCATAGCATGAGTGAAAACAATCAGCGGATCTCGTACTTTACCCACATCGTTGCCGCTATTGTCTGCAACTTGATCTGTTAGAATTGCAGTGATCAAAGCCTGCACATTGCCTCCACTGTTTAAGAATGCATTACGAACTCGGCGTACATGCCCAGGCATTGGATTACTGGTAATCATTTTACTGATAAAAAAGTAGGTAATATAAGTATATAAATTGGCTTGATTCATTAGGTGGCGAATAACGTCATCAAGTTCTTCTTCTGCATCAATCTCTTTTTGAAATGTCTTCCCCAGAATCACCTTTGTGTCTCTATTGTGATCTGACTCGTCAACTCTTAAAGGACTCATATAACGATCATGGCCACTTGTTCCCTCTGCGAATTTCCAACCAGTGAATACTTTCGCTAGTTGCTCTATATCTTCTTGAGTGTAAGCAGGGAGTTGGTTTCCTTCTCCATCAACTGATGGTACTCCGCTCCCCTCTAGCTTCACAGGGCCAAGCGTAAATAACTGAAGTAATTCTCGAGCGTAGTTTTCATCCGCATCGGTGGCTTCGTTAGATGTATTATTGATGAAAGTGAGGTATTCACCCATAACCGGTGAAGTGGAGACAAACTTAATTATCTCATCAAAGTTGCCAAAGGCTCGCTCTGAAAGCCCATCATAAAACTTACAAAAGGCAGAACGCCTTCCTGATTGTGATAAAGCAGGATCTCGAGTACTTACAACAAAAAGCTGAGTGAGAATGTACGCAACTCTTTGACGTAATATGTCCTTATTTTCTTCATCTAAAGTAACCCCAGTCCAACTTGTGGCGAAGACTGGCCCATCTCCAAGGCTACTATTCATCTTATCTTGGTGGTATCGCTCGTCCCAACTTGTTCGCGGAATACGAGTTTGATGCTCAACCCAATTCTCAATGGACCCTTGCTTTAAAAAGTCCTCAATATCCGTTTTGTTAGGCCCTAACGTACACTGACATAGTGTGCGATACGCAGATACATGATCGGTATTCATTGTTACTCCTATTGGTTTTATTCAATAGGAATCCTACCTAACGGCACCTTACGTATGTCATAGAAGTATTTTTATACGTCAAGATATGTCAAAAATGATATTTTGATTCAGGATATTATAAAACCTTGCGACATCTGTTATTTCAATGAGGACTTTGGTCGTGATGTCGTTCAAGGTACTCTTTTCCTGCTAATAACCCTTGCTGGTAATCACTCAATATTTCATCTTTTCCACTGAGTAAACCTTTACTTAGTAGCGGAGAAAGTGGCGCAATTTCATGTATTGTCACGCCTACTGGAGGCTCCCTCATAAACTCTTTTACTGACTCATGATTAAGATAATGAGAAACTAACATTTCCATTTTTTTTGTGTGTTCTCCTGAGAAATTTCGCTTTTCACTCTGAACTTTGATGAGATTCGCGAGCTTTTCTGCTTCCTGAGCCCAGCTCTTATCATTACTGCCAACTAGTGAAGGATAACGTTGCTTCACTTTACCAATCGCTTGTGTGAATTGCTGTTCAAACTCATTTAAACGTTCCACGTGGCCCACTAACCCATAACGCTGAATCAGCAAATCTAAGCCAATTTCAACTTCAAGAGAGAGTTTAGAGAAAGTATTTTCCATCGGTGTTGGCGCGACTTCGTGCCGAGTTAAAATTGGATCGGTCGTGATGACCACTAATTCTTTTGCACCTCTTTTATAGGCCTCTTGGACAGGGATCGTTGAAGTCACGCCGCCATCAACCCACGTGGCACCATCAAACTCAATATCATCAAAGTAAAGAACTGGAATTGCACTGGTCGCACGGAGGATATCAAACCAATTGTCTTCAAAGATTGGGTAATAGTAATCTTTGAGCTCTTCAACGTGTGTCACGCACGCTAAGGCTTCTCGTTTTCTTCCTAGGTGAAGCTTTTCCAACTGAGCTTTACCTTTTTGGATATCTAAAGGAAACTCGCCTTGCTCAACAAACTGAAAAGCCCAATCAAGATCCATGGGTTGCTGTTTATTAACAAACTTATTGAAATCAAAAAAACGTTGATTAGTCGTATAATTGATAATGAAGTCGAGCGCTAACCCTGTTTGCCCTGCAATGAAAGCGGCAATATTAAGCGCGCCCGCGGAAGTGCCTAAATAGAGAGAAAACGGGTCAAATTGATGACGCTTAAACTGGTCAAGAACACCCGCAGAAAATGCACCTTTTTGGCCGCCACCTTGAACTATAAGAGCACTGATATTTGGGTTAGTCATTAAAAACTCCATTTGATATTTATGTACAGCAGTGTAGCCGGAGTTTATAAGTAAAAGCTACTTCCTCGCTCACGAGTCACGGCATCCCTAAATAAAATTGCGGCAGTGATTGACTCGATATTCAATGAAAAAATAGTAACCACCCTTCAAATACCTTTTAAGAAGGCCATAATTCCAATGAATCAATATCAATAAAATTGATTGTTACTTTAACTTTAATCAAAAATAGCACTACCCTATATCTCACGAGTGATCGTAACCGCTTAGCCATCCATTATTACACTATCCCACAACACCAAACCCAAACATAAAAACAACAACAATCACAGCAATTTAACATCCAGGGATTATTTGAATGCATATGTCAAAAAGAGATTCCAATCACATTTATATTGGTTATAATCCGCGCTCATTGCGTCATATGTTGAAAAACGCAAACTTATTTTGAAAGAAAATTTATCAACCTATCCTCTTTAATTAGAGGCAACACTGGAAATAACAATGAGCAAGATCGATAAAGCTATGCGCATCCTGTTAGCAGGATTCTGTATCAACCTTTGTCTTGGCATCCTGTATGCTTGGAGTGTATTTAACAAAGCGCTAGTAACAGATTTTGGTTGGAGTGCCGCTGATGCATCTTCTCCATACGCGACAGCAACTATCACCTTCTCTATTTGTCTTCTTGTTGCTGGTATTCTTCAAGACCGCATGGGCCCACGTAAGATCCTTATTTTAGGTACGCTTCTTACAGGTCTTGGCATGATTGCTTCTGGCTTCGTTGACTCTGTATTAATGCTCAACATTACTTTCGGTGTAATTACTGGTGCTGGTATCGGTTTCGGTTATGCGTGTCTGTCTCCTTCTGCAATGAAATGGTTCCACCCTTCAAAAAAAGGTATGGTAAATGGCCTTATCGCAGCAGGCTTTGGCTTAGCGGCTATTTATTTGGCTCCTCTAACTTCTATGCTGATTACTGATTTAGGCATCAATACAGCATTTATGATTCTTGGTGTTGGTGTATTAGTTATTGCAGTGCCACTTGCGTGTACAATTAACAACCCGCCAGAAGACTACACGCCAGAAGCACCTAAAGTAAAAGAAGGTCAAGCGCCTGTTGTCGTTAAGAAATCAGCTGACGTTAGCTGGAAAGCAATGCTTAAGACACCTCAGTTTTACTCTCTTTGGGTAATGTATGCTTTTGCTGCCTCTGTTGGTCTAATGATTATTGGTAACATCACAAACATTGCGAGTGTTCAAGCAAGCCTACCAAATGCGGTATACCTAGCATCGATTCTTGCGGTATTTAACTCGGCTGGCCGTGTTGGCGCTGGTATCCTGTCTGACAAAATCGGCGGTGTTCGTACTCTACTTCTTGCGTTCATCTTGCAAGGCGTAAACATGGTTCTATTCGCAACGTTTGATTCAGAATTCACATTAATCATCGGTACTGCTATCGCGGCTGTTGGTTACGGTACATTGCTGGCTGTATTCCCGTCATTAACAGCGGAATACTACGGACTTAAAAACTACGGTACTAACTACGGCGTTCTATACACGGCATGGGGTATTGGTGGTGCACTAGGTGTTGCGGTTGTTGGTTACTCTATGGCGCACAATGGTGGTTACGGTCTTGCTTACACGATCTCAGCAGCAATGATGGGGGTATGTGTCGTTCTTGCCTTCATTACTAAGCCAGTATCTGCAACTAGTGCTGCTCAGGCACACGCTGTAAAAGCATAGTATTAAGCGAATCTAACAATTCAAAGTAAAGGCTCAATGACTCTCCATTGAGCCTTTTTTATTTCATATCTTTTTTCTATCAATCGCTTATAGCGTTCACGCCCTCTCTTTAACCCACACTTTATGAATAAAATCTAGGGTTAATTCGAAATAAAGCTTATTACCAAACGAAATGATTCGTTGTGCTACAGTTTGAAAAGAATAATTCATTTCATTTCATTGTTTGCAGTTTCTGTAACGAGGCTTTATGTACACGAAATCACTTTCAACTCTGGCTATTGCCCTACTTTGCTCCCACAGCGCCCTGGCTGATATCGCAAAGCCCGATCTTGTTTTACAAATTACCGTTGATGGCCTTCGTGGCGATCTATTAGATCGGTATAAACACAACTTTGGTGATAATGGATTCCGTTATCTCATGGATCAAGGTATCCACTACACCAATGCGCATTTTCAACATGGCAATACCGAGACGATTGTCGGCCATGTTTCTTTAGCGACAGGTGCGCCACCGAGTGTTCATGGGATGGTGGGTAACGTCTGGTTTGATCGCCAGTTAGACCGTATTGTTTATAACGTTGAAGACGCCAATTATTCAATGCTTTCAAGCGGCGCAGGTGTCGATAAAGCCACTGAAATTGACCCAACCCAAAGAACGGCGCAAGGTGATGGGCGCTCGCCAGAGCCTATCTTGTCGACGACGTTTGCCGATGAACTGACCGTGGCAAGCTCGGGTCAATCGAAAGTGTTCTCTGTCTCAATTAAAGATAGAGGAGCAATATCGTTAGGTGGGCATACTGGCAAGGCCTTTTGGTTCTCTAAAGCCCAATCTGAGTTTGTCACCAGTAACTATTATTATGATGCTTACCCTTTGTGGGTTGACCGTTGGAATGAAAAAGCAATTCCGGAACAATATTCTGGTGGTAGATGGGAGCTATCTTTGCCAAAAGAAGACTATACATTAGTTGAAACTGAGCCAGAGAATAAAATCGATCTTGCCGGCTTTAAACGTACTTTCCCTCATCCATACGGCCCATCAAGCTTCCAGTATTTCAGTACTATGCTGACACTGAGCCCTGCAGGTGATGAGATCACCGAAAATTTCGCCAGTACATTGGTTAAGCAAGAAAAATTGGGATCTGGACGATTTACTGACTATTTAGCAGTGAGTTTCTCATCAAACGATTACGTTATTCATATGTACGGCCCTGATAGCTTAGAAACCGAAGATAATTTGGTTCGTTTAGATCGAACCATCGCTAAACTTTTGAAAACAGTCGATGATCAAATTGGATTGGAAAATACGCTTATTGTTCTCTCATCGGATCATGGCGTGCCAGAAGTCTCACCAACCGCAAATGGGTTGGGGTTCAACCAAGCGCAGTACTTTAAACAAGACACCTTGATCAATGAAAGTGTCCTCGCTGCACTGAAATCGAATTTTGGACTGGGTAAAGAAGCCATTCGCATCTACTCTCATCCGTACGTTTATCTTAATCAAGAGGTCATCGCCAATAAAAAGCTAAACTTGGCAGATGTTCAACGTGTGGTTGCTGATGAACTTATGAAGGTGCAAGGCGTTCATAATGCAGTCACAAGTAATGATATCGCGAGAAATAATGTACCAAATACTCCGTTAATGGACATGATCAAAAACAACTACCACCCCGCTCGTTCAGGTGATGTTTATGTCGTATTTGCACCTCGTACCTATATCAACGATTTCGACGGTATATCTGTTGCGTCCACTCACGGCTCACCATGGCGTTATGACACACACGTACCAATCATTTTCGCTGGCATGAACATCAAACAAAAACGCGTCAGCCGTTTAGTGACGCCTTATGACGTTGCTCCTACTTTATCCAACAAGCTAGGGATTACCCATCCGAGTGGCGCAACGGGTGACGTTCTTAAGGAAGTTATCGGACATTAATAGTTAGTTTCAAAGTAATAGTCAGTAGGAGGGGGCCATCACCCCTCCTACTTATACATATTACTGATAGAAGTAATTACATTGATTAGCCGTTAATTAATTTTGTTGTATACTAAGTAAAGTTTGTATGTTTTCTTGGTAACGTGATGAATTTAAGACGGTTATTTTCTATTCTCCTGGTTGTCATCTTCTCTGGTTGTGCAACCTATGCAGGGCTTAACTACGATGAGCTTTTCGGCAAAGAGGAAGTTCAGCAGCGAACGGTCGAACTCGATAGTCCTCCATCAGATTTCTTCGTAAACCAAGTCAAACCCATCATTGATAATCGCTGTGTCGTTTGTCACGCGTGCTACGATGCGCCTTGCCAACTCAAAATGTCTTCAGTTGAAGGTATTGATCGAGGGGCAAGTAAAGCGCTTGTTTATCAAGGAACAAGATTAACGGCCGCAACACAAACACGTTTATTTGAAGATGCTCAAACCACTACTGAATGGCGTAATTTATCCTTCCACCCTATTTTAAATGAACGAATTCAAACGCCAACAGCCAATGTTCAAGCGGGTTTAATTGCTAGAATGCTACAGCAAAAAGAAAACCACCCTTTACCCGACCAAAAACAGCTAGAAGGATTCGATTTTTCAACCGACCGACAGCAAGAGTGCCCTTCTATTGAAGAGGTCGATAAGTATGAGCAAGACTACCCGACATGGGGAATGCCCTATGGGATGCCAAATCTTGATAAGTATGAGTACAGTACACTCATGACTTGGCTTCAAAACGGCGCGACGATGAATGAACCGCTACCCATCTCTTATGAACAACAACAATTGATCGATAAGTACGAAACCTTCTTAAACAAAAACTCTTTAAAGAGTCAGCTTTCAGCACGTTATATCTATGAGCACCTGTTTCTTTCACACCTCTATTTTTCTGATTTAGGTGATGATGAAAGCACACATAGCCCAAGGTTTTTTAATTTGGTTCGCTCAGCCACACCACCCGGTGAGCCCCTTGAACGAATTGCAACACGACGCCCCTATGGAGACCCTGGTGTTGAAAGAGTGTATTACCGAATCATTCCTGAGCAAGGTACGACTGTCAGCAAAACACACCTCCCTTTTGCGTTGAATAATGAAAGAATCGATAATTGGACAACCTGGTTTGTCGATGCTGATTATCAAGTGAATGCGCTACCAAGTTATCGTATTAACGTTGCCGCTAACCCTTTGACTGCCTTTACCGATCTTCCTGTACATTCACGTTATCGATTTATGCTCGATAATGCTCAGAACACCATTGGTGGATTTATAAAAGGCCCTGTTTGTCGAGGTCAACTTGCACTTAACGTTATCAATGATCGTTTCTGGGTATTCTTTATTGATCCAGAAAAATCTGACATTCCTGAAATCAACGAATTTTATCAGTCGCAGGCTGTTAACTTAAAACTCCCTTCAGAGCTAGACAGTAATACCGTACCAGTTTTGAATTGGGTCAAGTATTCACGTCAGCAGGCTCGTTACCTTGAGGCCAAGTCTAATTTCGTCAATGATTTCTTTGAAAAAGGTGAGTATTTGAATTCCAATATCATATGGCAAGGTGATGGAACCAACGACAATGCAGCATTAACGATATTCAGACATTTCGATAGTGCATCAGTTGTTCAAGGACTGGTAGGACAGCCACCCAAAACGGCTTGGATACTCGATTATGCACTTCTAGAGCGTATCCATTACTTGTTAGTCGCGGGCTTTGATATTTACGGAAACTTTGGCCACCAACTGATTACTCGTATGTTTATGGATTTTCTGCGCCTTGAAGGAGAAACCAACTTTATCTCATTACTTCCTCATGAAATGCGTCATATAGAACACTCTAGTTGGTATAAAAATCAAAGTAGTCAAATGAGTGATTACCTACAGCGTAATGTTAGGCCTTTCGCACAACAAAGTCAGATCCCTTATCAGACAAACAATTATAAGAATGAACTATATGACATTTTAACAACGATGCTTAAACCTGTATTAAACGCTCGCTATGAAATTGAACAGACTGAACTTACATTAGAAAGCGAAATACACCTACAGAAGATCGACCTCATTAAAGGCCGCGGGCTCGCCTATTTACCAGAGACCATAATGATGCTCATCGAGTCTGAATCGGGCAAAGATGAAGTATTTACGCTTATGCATAATAGCGCGCACACGAACATCTCAAGTTTATTTGATGAAGCAAGTAATCGAGACCCAGAAAATGATGATTTGACGCTAGTAAAAGGTGTACTTGGAAGCTATCCCGAAGCCTTCCTTCTCGTGAATGAGAAACAGATACCAAAACTTGTAAATATGTTGTCTTCACTTTCAACAGAAGAGGATTACATTAAGTTATTGGATCAATTTGGAATTAGAAGAAGCGACGAGCGTTTTTGGCCATTTAGCGATAGATTGCATGCATGGTATCAGCAAGATCAACCTATCGAATTTGGATTGCTCGACTACAATAGATTTGAGAACAGGTAAATTCGTTCCTTGAGCATATCTAGGAGGTGGATCATGGCACTAAAAGATAGTATCGAAGCACTAGAGCAGCAAATATACATTGCCTGTTCTGAGGCTGATTACGATACCGTTAATATGCTTGAACATCAGCTAGAGGTGTTACGAGACCGAGCTGAGCATCCATTAGAGGATGATTCTATTATCCTAAATGATGTTCAAACACCGAACCAAAAATAACGAGCTTGATGACACCTTTATAACTGAATAATTACAGCTAAACGAACAACACCCTGGCAATCAGGGTGTTATTCTTCTTAATATCAAACTCTTATACTATTCATTAATCTGTTGATACATCGCTTCGACTAACTCACCAGAAGGGTCACCAGAGAGTTCCCATGTAAAGATCCCCCCCAGTTTAGCGGCTTTAGCCCAATCAGCCTTAGCACGAATAGAACGTTGATCCTCAAATGAAATGAACACTTTCTCTTGCTCATTCCACAAATAAGGCGCTTGCGCTTGTTCATCGTATAAATAGCTATAGCCCTGTTTAGCACTGTAGTTCTTCATCAGATCCCAGAACATAAAATAGCCGTTTTCTCCAGTACCAAACTCAGCACCTTTATCCGAAACAAGTTCACCGGTCGGTAGCTCTCCTTGGTAGTCTTTAGTTCCTTGCCAGCCTCGACCGTAAAAAGCGGCACCGAGAACGAGCTTTTCACTCGGAATCCCCTGTTCAATCATCTGATTGATAAAGACATCGGCCCCCATTCCCCACCAACTTCTTTCGGTAGCGTGCAGATTGGTTAAATGACCAGTTTGAGGCCCCCAACCACCAAGGAAGTCATAAGTCATTGCAAACATATTGGTTAAATATGGCTGAGCGCTGTTCCAATCGATCTGAGCCGTTTTAGGCCCGACACCTACCGCAGTCGAGAGCTCATAGTCTCGCTTAGTGGCTTTTGTTAAAGCATCAAGATCATGACGTAATGTTTTTACCAAATAGGTGAAAGCATCACGCTCTTGTGCTTTCTGCTCATCGGTGAGTTTTGTGTCTGGATTCCACGGAGAAGTGGTCAAGCCGCCCCCACCAGGGTATTCCCAATCAAGATCAATGCCATCGAAAAACGAGTATTCATTGATCAACTCTACAGCAGTGCGAGAGAACTGCTCAATGGCCTGTGGATCTTTTGCCATTGCATGAAAGGGTTCAGACATTGTCCAACCACCAAAAGAAGGCAGTATTTTTATAGATGGGTTGTCTTTCTTTAGCTGTGCTAGCTGAGCAAAATGGCCTTTATAGTTAACATCTACTGATACATCCCCAAAGTCATGTTGTAGTGCTGCCTTTTGATCCACGATTATCGCACTAAAAGGCGCTTTTCCTTCACAAGCCTCTGCCACTTGAATCTGAACGGCCTTTGATGCTGATTCGTGTGGGCCACACATACTCAAAAATGCGTAAATGATATGCGTTAGATTATCGGCTGGAATATCTTTTACCGTGTATCCATTATCTTCATTATCGTATTGCCAGTCTGCGAAATACCCGGCGACAACGGGTGTAGAGTCACCCATTTCTTCAGCATGTAAACCTAGCGAACAAGTAGAAAATATAGCGAGCGTTGTCAGTGTTTTTTTCATTATGACCTCCATGATAGTTACTAACAAATTAGTAGACATGGATTATTTCGACGGCCAAACATAATCGCGTTTCGAGCCATATCATACAAACAGCGGGTATGTTGCAATCAATTTCAAAACTGACACAAAATCAGACACATAACTTACAAATCAATAAGGTAAAACGACCCCTACTGCGTAATTCTTCATTCTTGTTGAAAAGGCATTATTGTATTGATTCAGTGAAAGGAGACCCTCGCCACTAATATCTCGATGAGTCGCTTGCAGATAGATGGAGAGATCGCTCTTAGTTAGTGGGACGGAAAATTGATGGACAAAAGTTACATCTACTATATCAATATTGACGCCCTTCATCGCCTTACCCACGCTAAGTTGTATGCCACTATAACTTTTCTCACTCCAACGCGTTCGAGTAAAAATATTGGCGGTGGCTAGGTGACTATCTTTCACGCTTATTTGATTGCCAATATTGTGGAGGTTAGATGATGACGCTGAAAATGTCTGACCTTGGCATGAATTTTCTGATGTAATGAACGAACAGGCAACCTCCTTATCATCCGGTTCATGAAAGTTAATGTAGGCGTACCCCAAAGTAGAAACTATTGCGATTTTAGTTGATTTGGGCAACGACGTTAGTATCACTCCCCCAGCGAACATTTCTCCTTTCAAAACCGGTTGCTGTTCAATCAATAAGCCCCCTGATTCTTCATCAAATAACGCTATGCTAGTTCTCATATTGGTCAAAGGCTCAAAATAGTTATGAATCTCCAATACCTCTAGACTATTTAGCCCTAATACATCGCTAGTAGGGTAATCAAATTCGATAAATGACCCGCGGTGAGCGATGATATTTAGGTTAGGCATATTTATCGACTCGTCAGCGAGTGTCGAACCGAACACGTGCAAAGTATTCGCCTGAACACATATTGACAGAAGCAATAACATCCCGCTTATTAACCATCTTACCAGTTTCATAATATTGCCAGATTAACGACTTGAGCCCATACTTTTGTATGTTTTCGAAATAAGCATCGAAAACAATTTAATAATAATCAATGTAATAATCACAATAATCTCCCCCGAAAAGCGTAACAAAGCAGCAAGGCAATCACTCACCCCGCTGCATCGTTCGACTTTAGTACTTAATTAGAAACGCCAGTCGAAACCAATCGATACTTTGGTCTCTTCACCTCGTAAGTAGTCTTTACCTCCTGTGGGGTCGTTCACATCATTAACTTTGATATTGGTGTATTTGCCTTCTAAGTAGATATTAAAGACGGCATCGCCGATTTGAGTGCGTGTACCTTGTAATAGCATTAGATCGACCATTTGCACATCTGCCCCACCGTAAGATGAACCACCAAACGCTTGGAAAACAGTGTAGAAAGTATCATTCCACGGCTGAAGACCGTATAAATTAACCGATGCCATGTGTGCATCGTCCCCACCTAATATATCTTTCACCTGACCACCAGTAACACCCTGTAAGGCGTTAAGTGCGGACATTTGACCAGTGCCCGTCGAGTAGCCATTAAACCCTGCAATCTCTTGGTTAATGCCTTTCGCGATTTCATTAGTATCAATATCAATGTACGAATAATTCACTGATGGGAAGAACTGAGTGGTACCGTTGGTCGCTGTTAACGGAAGCATGTAACCCGCTGTGTAGAAATTTGCAGCATCCGTAAGGTTAGTATCAACGTATACACCACCCCAACGCTCATCAAAATTGGCTAAACGGAAACGAAAGTTTTCTGATTGAGTAAAGTATTCGCCAATCATAATGGTTTGTGTTTGGTACTCATCACCACCATAAAGGTTGTTAAATCCACCACCAGCAACAAGTTTTATCTCGCCATTATCGTCCGTTGCAATACCACCGCGCCAAGCAGTATTACGTGGATCTGCATCGTGAACTTCATTATCAGAAGCGGCTACAAAGCCAGAAAATGACAGAGCGGCAATTACACCAAGTGCAATAAGTGATTTTTTATTTTTCATGATATGTGCCTTTATTAAATGTGTTTGTGTTTAAAGGCACATCCGTGTGCAAAAAATGTCCGTGAGATTGGTCGAGCTAGAATCTCAATCAGCTTGAGATAACGTAGTTCGCCAAATTTATGTGGTTTAAGTTGTCAGAATTTAAAACTGGTAGTTCACTTCAATACGGTGGTCGCCGTTTGCGTAATTTGTGTTCTCGCTCCAGTTTGCGAAGTAGCGAACATTGGTACGATCATCGATTTGGTAGCTGAGTGCAGCCTCATGAGTCAGCACACTGTCATCCCCTTCCAAACTCGTATTCTTGAATGGGTCGGAACCAGATAGGGTTCCCATGTACATTGGGTTATAGTTAAACCAAATGTTGTTGGTCAATTCGAGTTTGCTGTATAGGCCAATAACATAAAATGTGCCATGAAGATCCCAACGATCCTGTGCTTGCTGTTCACCTTGATTTGTCTCATCAAACGATTCACCAAATGCGACGCCGGCACCGGCTAGTGGGTAAAAGTTGATTGGTCCCATTTTCGGTAGCGCTTGAATTAAGCTGTAAGACGCTGTGCCTTGTGTAGTGTTTGTTAAATTCAAATTAACATCAACTTGTGCACCACGGCCATTTTCCATGTCTACATTGAAATTTCTGTAACGAAGCGAGTCGATGCTGTCGTCTGAAGTACGGTTACTCCAGCCAAGTTTGTCACCAAAAAATCCCTTAACCTCGAGCACATTCATACCCATCGTTGTTTCGCTACCCGTATCGTAACTTTGGCCAATTTTTAGGTTAAGCCCCTTATCTGTGTATCCAATACCCGCTTGGGTGTACACCGCTAATGGATTTGACATATCTTGGAGTTCAGATTCTGCCTGAACGAATGAAGAGGTAAGAGCCATTGTTAGGCTTGCTGCGATTACTGCTTTGTTCATTTTCATAATATTGTCTTCTTAAGTTGAGTTAATTTGCTCATCGTCCTAGAAGCGCATCCATTTGCTTTTGTTAACTGTTCATAACTGGCCGTCATTAAACTGTTGTCAATATTCATCGGCATCCTCGACCACTCATCCAGCCGACCCATCCCTTGACGCCGATAAATATAGGCAATTTATTGTTGTAACCAAATGGAATTATGATATTTTCAATTATTCCAAATATTCATCACCTGAAATTATGGATATAGAGAAAAATGAAAGATGAAGACCTATTTAGGATCGACTTAAACACTCTAAAAGTGCTCAAAGTCCTAGGGCATGAAAAAAGCACCAAGAAAACGGCAGAGCGTTTGGATATCGGTCAACCTGCCGTAAGTAAAGCGTTAAAGAAACTTAGGGAGCAATTTGGTGACCCTTTGTTTAATCGTACAAATAAAGGAATTGAACCGACGCCCAAATGCGAGGCCATCTTAGGCTTACTACCCAAAGTAATGGAACAGATTGGTGATCTCTTTGAAGACCAGACTATTTTTGAAGCGAAAAAATACGAGGGTGAAATAACTATTCATATCAACCCTTCTCTATGCCATCCATTATCGATAATGCTAATCAACACATTTAACCAAGCTGCCCAAGACGCCTCCGTCATTATCGAGGATTGGAATGAAAACACCGATGCACAGATTAAAAATGGGCTCATCGATCTCGGAATTAATTTTTTTCCTTTGCGCACGGTACCTGGGTTATCTCATCAAATTGTCTGTCGTCCAAAATTTCGTTTTTGCTGCCGACAAGACCACCCGCTCACACGGAAACAAGGTATCACTATCGAAGATATCGCCAACTCACCCCTCGTTCTAGTGTCGATGGCTAACTACACAGGAAGTGAGTCCATTACTGAATCTTATCTAAAAAGGCACGGTTACTTACCCAACGTAATCTTTCGCTCTGACAAACTTGATGCGTGCGCCGATGTGCTAAGAATCACTGATGCTATCGCTCCAGTAAGTGAGGTTATTAGACCTGTCGTAAGTGGTGAAGGGCTTGCATTGCTCGAACTTGATGGGTTTGACGACATACAAAATCATTCCATCGCCTACTACGTTTCATCACAAACTGAACAATCGCCATATTTATCTTGGCTTGTGGCAACAGTGGGCGAACAAATCAACGCTTTGGTGAAGATGTATTCTGACCCTAATCACCAGTATTTATATGACTTACTCTCAGACAATCCACCCCCCCATAACAATGATGGTAACGGAGTGTTCAATGACAGATAGTGAACTTGAGGGGATTGATTTTAATAGCTTGAAGCTACTCAAAATCCTCGGAGAAGAACTCAACACCAAGCGGGCAGCAGAACGACTATATATCACTCAATCTGGAGTTAGCAAAGCGTTAAAAAAGTTGAGAATACAGGTTAATGATCCACTGTTTGTGCGCGAGGGAAATAAGCTCCTTACCACTGATAAGTGTTTAAGATTAATGCAAAAAATCCCCGACATCATGGAGTCCCTTGATCAACTATATAATCGTAACGATACCTTTGACCCGAGTACTTATAATGGAAACATTACCGTTCATATTAACGCAGCGATAGCTCGGCCATTAATGTCACACTTATTTTCCCGCTTATACAGCGAAGCCCCAAACGCCACAATCATACTGCACAGCTGGACACCAGATAGCGAAGCTGATCTAAAACAAGGCATAGTGGATCTTGGTGTCAACTATTATCCATTAGAGCTCTCTAAAGAGATCATTCAAACTCAAATTGCTAATCCAAAACTATTTCTATGCTGTCACATATCCAACCCCTTACTAACAAAAGAGGACGTCACACTCCAGGAGATAACGAATTACCCATTTGTGCTTACGCAAATGCCCGACTTTAACCGACAACAAAATCAGCTCATTAAATTCATCCGAGAAAGCGGCTATCAACCAAAAGTAGCGGTCCGATCTGATAAAATCGACGTTTGCTTGGATACCACAAGACAAATACCTTCCTTTTATATCATGAACGAACTCGCGACTCACTCTCTCACCAAAGACCTACAACTTATCGATATCAGCCATATAGAAGGTATAGTGCCTAACCCCGTGGGGCTCTTTTGCTCATACCGTACTGCCGATACTCCTTATCAGAAATGGCTAAATAAACGAGTCGAACAATGCGTACAACAACTCTTACAGACTAAGTCGTGATAGGTTTGGTCAATCTGCCCCACAAGAGTGACATAGACATAAAGCCCTCATGATTTACGACGGGCTTTACCACTTTCCTAGATCGGCTTCTTTTTCTTAATATTCCAGAACGGAATACCTAACGGAATTACATTCAGTATTCAAAGCAACTCAACTCACTATCATATGCGGTAAGACAATTTTCGTAGATTATATTTAATTGAGGCAAAAATGAAAAAAACCGCATTAACACTTGCACTTTGTATTGCAACATCCGCGACTTCACTTACGCTTGCTCACGCTGAACCAACAGTTTCGACGCAAACCAAAGCAGCATCATTTTCAGAACAAAGGTTTGAACGCCGAGCACTAGAAGCCGGAACCTGGTTCATCCCGCAAGTGTTATACGAAACACTTGCTTCAGAAACCATCAACAAGTTTGGTGGTGATAGAAACAGCACTGTTTATTTCTTTGAACGTCCAGTCACATGGCATACACAAATGATGACTGGCAACAACAATACGCCGTACGTACATACTTACCACAGTATTGAAGATGGACCTGTGGTGCTCGAAATTCCCGCCGCAACTCAAGACAATGCTTTTTTTGGTACTTTACTTGATTCTTGGCATAAGCCTTTAATTGATGTGGGCCCCGATGGCGCCGACAAAGGTAAAGGAGGCAAGTACCTTATTGTCCAACCTGGTTATACAGGCGACACAACAGGTTACATTGTTGTTGAACAAGAGACGTTCCAAGGTTACACCACAATTCGTTCAATGACCAAAACAACCTCAGAAGGGGATATGAAAGGACATGTTGATTACGTAAAGCAAGGTGTAAAGATATACCCATTAGGCGCAAAGAACACGACGACGACATTTAAAGAGATGGACAATGTCGTTGTAGATACTCATCTGCAGTGGCAAGATCATTTTTCAACCTCATTCTGGGAGCGTGCCCACCGAGCACTGCAAAATGAGGTAGTGAAAAAAGATGAGAAAGCGATGTACGGTATGCTGCGCCATCTTGGCTTAGAAAAAGGAGAAAAGTTCGCCCCCACTCCTAAACAACAGGTAATGCTGAATGAAGCACTGGTAAAACTGCATGCTGAAATGAAAGATAGCTTCACACACTATGCGCCTAGGCTATGGGGTGAACAATCTCAGTGGACGATTCCTGTCAACAGAGAAATGATGCTCACCGATGCAACCTATACCAGTGACAATTGGCATGATTACGCAGGCCGAGGAACCACCTTCGCCTATTATATTGCACCACCTAAATCTCTAGCAGAGTCTCGTTCTACGACTTACATAAAAGGGATTTTAGACGCAGATGGTAACCCTATGTATGGCGATTATGATTATACGATCCACGTTCCATCTAATGTTCCTGCTGAGCGTTTTTGGTCGTTCTTAACGTATTCAATGGAAACAGGCAGCTTTATCTATGAAGCCGATCGCCTCGGTTGGGCATCAAATGAGCCTGAAATGACGTTTAATAGCGATGGCAGCGCAGACATCTACTGGTCATCAGAATGCGATAGCCGAAATTACGCTAACTGTATGCCAATTACTAAAGGAGAGCAGTTCTTCACACTATTTAGGCTCTATGGCCCACAAGCTGATTTCTTTAACGGTAATTTTGTACTCAGTGACATTCAAAAAGTAGAACACAATTAATAACGGTTGTTCCTGCATATTATTAAAGCCATCGATCTAAATGATTGATGGCTTTTTAGTTTGTGTATATGGTAAGGGTCATCAGATCTTTTAAATAAGGCTATATTTGGGCCTTGTTTAGCACTTGATATAAGTAGGGACACTTTCAAGTTATGGGACATTTCGTCAATCGTTCAGCCTTTACATTAAGCCTAAATAGTTTACGCCTCATCCAAGTGTTGGGGCATGAAAAAAGCACCGCACGAGCGGCAGAAAAGCTCTATGTTACCCAATCTGCAATTAGTAAATCTTTAAAAAAATTACGTGAGCAATTACAAGATGAGCTGTTTATACGTCACCCCCACGGCCTTGCACCAACCCCATATTGCGAAAGAATCCTTCTGCGTATTCCTGATTTACAACTAAGGTTTGAAGAGGCGTTAGAGATCGAACACTCATTTAATGCGCATAACTACAACGGCTTAATTCGTATTGCAATAAGCCCTGTACTGTACCAACCAATTGTCACAACGCTCTTTGATGCTCTTCATCAACAAGCTCCTAATGCTCAACTACATTTTGAAAACTGGTCTTGGGATACCGATAGTAAGATCAAAAGTCGCCAGTTGGATCTTGGCATCAATTTCTCTCCCATTGACATCTCAAAAGGAATACACCGAACCAATATCGGCCAGTCAGAATTCAAAATATGCTGTAAAAGCGGCCATCCGATTGTGGAACAAGGTGCGTCTATCGCCACAATGGCATCATATCCTTTAACCATGATGATTTTACCTCATCAATATACGACTAAACACTATTTGGAACAGTACTTAGAAGAGCATGGCTACGAGGCGAATATTTTAACTAAAGTTGATCAAATGAACATCTGCTTCGAGATACTTAAAAAGACGGACAGCATAATGGCGGTAAGTGATCTTGCGAAAAATTCTATTCCAGAAGGGCTAACTCTCGTTACCCCACAACAAGAAGTTGAAATCCCTTTGTTATCGATCGCCACATACAGCTCAAGTAACAGCAATAATGCCTTTCATCGCTGGTTAGTTGATATGTCTAAACAGTGTGTCAGTGAACTGAAAGCATAAACACATCCGTTGGTCGGTCGCCTTCACCATCCCTTGACTGATGATGCGTTGTTTCAATAAGGCATCTCCCTAAATAACTAGGGTTTGCTGCTCAAGGCGCCTATATAAAAGAAATGACAGTGAATAAATAGCAGTCACTGTCATTTTTTATTGGTTACGATTACTTAAGCCTTCCATCTGCTCATCTAAGTTAAGCACAGTTAGTGCATTGCTCACACTAGTCGCAATTACATCGACAACCCCCGTACGCAGCGCACCTAACAATGCTAATGGCTTAGAGTTTTCGGCTGCAATGGCGATCACCTCGGCGATAGGACGGAACTCGTCAATACCCAGTCCAATAACTCGGTCACTCATCACTGTATTGGAGACGTTCCCATGTACATCAAAAAAGTCGTAACCGGCAAAGTCACCAACAACACCTTGAGTTAATCGGGATTGAACCACTTCATCAGTACTAAACCAGCCAAGATCAACCATATAACTGTTTTCACTCATATCGCCAATACCCACTAACGCCACATCTGCTTTACGGGCAAGGTCAAGTGTCTGTTTAACCGTCGCATTTTGCATGAATGCTTTTTTTTGCTCTGGATTTTCTGCATAGGCTGGCGCATAAAGAGACTCAGACGTTCCGCCATACTTTTTCGCTAACTGGCGACAGATATGATCGGCATTAAACATCCCTCCTCTTGGGTGAATCCCACCAATCCCACACACGAACTTGCACTCTCGGGGAGTTATTACTCCAATATGATGCGCCACCGAGGAGACGTTTCTTCCTTGGCCAACCGCGACGACCATTCCGTTTTTAAGAGAGCTATTCAAATAATTGGAAACCAACCCTGCCACTTGAGTTCGCTGCGAATCTTCACTTGGCTGGTCCAGTGCGATGAGGGCGCGACTGATACCAAAACGCTCGATTAACCTTTGTTCAATCTTGGCGCTAAAAACAGGGTGATATTTTACGGTAATATCAACAATACCCTCTTCTCTTGCTTGTTTAAGCATACGACCAACTTTTGCTCGGGAAATAGCAAATTTTCGTGATATCTCTTCCTGAGTTGCTCCGTCCTGATAATACGCTACTGAAATCTCAGTCAGTAGGTTTGTCGCTTCAATTGAAATGTCTTGTGAGTTTGGCAAAGCAGTACCTATGGGCAAATACATTTACATCATTTTAAGATAATTCCTCATAAATCGCCATACATCCGCTCACTGACAACACAAATGCCCATCACATTATTGAGCCTTAAATAACAATCCTCACGAATAGCAAACGTTTAGATAAAGGACCCTGTAGTGAAAATGCAAAAATATCATGACAAAGCTCACTCTATCTGTTGTTGCTAGATTGACTATTATTTTTGAATACGATAAATATGAATACATCAATTACTCATGTAATGAGCAACCGCTCAAGCGCAGTTGTTCACGACAATGGGATACCGAACAGATATTGAGAAATGACTTCTCATGGTCTATTTGCTTGCAAAACTCTTTCAATCGCCAATTGGCGTGTGAAGCCCCAAAATAGGATGAATTATTATGAGCAATAAGTTAGAGCAACTTCGTAAACTAACAACAGTAGTAGCGGATACGGGTGATATTGAAGCTATCGCTAAGTATACGCCAGAAGATGCGACTACTAACCCATCTCTCATTCTTAAAGCTGCTCAAATTGCTGAGTATGCTCCTCTAATTGATGCGTCTGTTGAGTACGCAAAAGCACAAAGCGATAACAAAGCACAACAGGTGCAAGACACTTGTGACATGCTTAATGTCAACATCGGTAAAGAAATCCTGAAAGTGGTACCTGGTCGTATCTCAACTGAAGTTGATGCTCGTCTTTCTTACGACATGGAAGGCAGCGTCGCTAAAGCACGTCAGCTAATCAAAATGTACAACGACGCTGGCATCACGAACGATCGCATTCTTATTAAACTGGCTTCAACTTGGGAAGGTATCCGCGCGGCTGAAATCCTAGAAAAAGAAGGCATCAACTGTAACCTAACCCTTCTTTTCTCTTTCGCTCAAGCTCGTGCTTGTGCTGAAGCTGGCGTATTCCTAATCTCTCCTTTCGTCGGTCGCATCATGGACTGGTACAAAGCGAAAGAAGGTCGTGATTTCGACGCTCAAGAAGATCCAGGTGTTGTTTCTGTTTCTAACATCTACAACTACTACAAAGAGCACGGCTACAAAACTGTTGTTATGGGCGCAAGCTTCCGTAACATCGGCGAGATCCTAGAACTTGCTGGTTGTGACCGTCTAACTATCGCTCCTCAACTTCTTGCTGAACTTGAAGCCGCTGAAGGCGACGTTGTAGAAAAACTTATCGATTCTAACGGTACGAATGAGCGCCCTGCTGCAATGACTCACGCAGAATTCCTATGGGATCACAACCAAGACCCAATGGCAGTAGAGAAGCTTGCTGAAGGTATCCGTAACTTCGCGGTTGACCAAGGTAAACTTGAAGACATGATCGCAGCTAAGCTATAAGCACAAACACAATAAAAAGAGGAACGAATGTCGTTCCTCTTTCATTTCAAATTATAATTTTCTCATTTTTCGGAAGCAATTATGACGCAATCTAGAAAGCAACTCGCTAATGCGATTCGTGCGCTAAGCATGGATGGTGTACAACAAGCAAACTCTGGTCACCCAGGTGCTCCTATGGGCATGGCTGACATCGCTGAAGTTCTTTGGCGTTCTCACTTGAACCATAACCCAACAAACCCTGAGTGGGCTGACCGAGACCGTTTCGTATTGTCTAACGGCCACGGTTCAATGCTGATTTACTCTCTACTGCATCTTGCGGGTTACGAGCTTTCAATCGACGATCTGAAAAATTTCCGTCAACTGCACTCTAAAACGCCAGGTCACCCAGAATATGGTTACGCACCGGGTATCGAAACAACAACAGGCCCACTAGGTCAAGGCATCACAAACGCTGTAGGTATGGCGCTCGCTGAGAAATCACTTGCAGCGCAATTCAATAAAGAAGGCCACGACATCGTTGACCACTTCACTTATGCATTCATGGGTGATGGTTGTCTGATGGAAGGTATTTCTCACGAAGCATGTTCACTAGCGGGCACATTAGGTCTTGGTAAGCTAATCGCATTCTGGGATGACAACGGCATCTCTATCGATGGTGAAGTCGAAGGTTGGTTCTCTGACGATACTCCAAAACGTTTTGAAGCGTACGGTTGGCACGTAATTCCTGCTGTTGATGGCCACGATCCTGAAGCGATCAATGCAGCGATTGAAGCGGCAAAAGCAGATTCACGCCCTACCCTGATTTGTACTAAAACAGTGATCGGTTTTGGTTCTCCAAATAAAGCAGGAACGCACGACTGTCACGGTGCACCACTAGGCGCTGACGAAATTGCAGCAACACGTAAACAATTAGGTTGGGAGCACGGTCCTTTTGAAATTCCGTCGGAAATTTACGCAGAATGGAATGCGAAAGAAGCAGGCACAGCTAAGGAAGCTGCGTGGAACGAGAAACTTGCAGCTTATGAAGCAGCATACCCAGAGCTTGCCGCAGAATTTAAACGCCGCGTAAATGGCGACCTTCCTGCTGAATGGGAAGAAAAAACAAGCAAAATCATTGCTGACCTTCAAGCAAACCCAGCGAATATCGCATCACGTAAAGCGTCGCAAAATGCTCTAGAAGCATTTGGCCAAATGCTTCCTGAGTTTATGGGCGGCTCTGCTGACCTTGCACCATCTAACCTAACAATGTGGTCTGGTTCTAAATCAGTTTCTGCTGATGATGCGTCTGGCAACTACATTCACTACGGTGTACGTGAGTTTGGTATGACGGCAATCATGAACGGTATGGCGCTACACGGTGGTTTCGTACCATACGGTGCAACCTTCCTAATGTTCATGGAATACGCTCGTAACGCGATGCGCATGGCAGCTCTGATGAAAGTTCAGAACATCCAAGTGTACACACACGACTCTATCGGTCTTGGTGAAGATGGTCCAACGCACCAACCTGTTGAGCAGATCGCTTCTCTACGTCTGACTCCAAACATGAGCACATGGCGTCCATGTGACCAAGTTGAATCAGCAGTCGCTTGGAAACTAGCAGTAGAGCGTAAAGATGGTCCTTCTGCACTTATCTTCTCTCGTCAAAACCTAGCACAGCAAGATCGTAATGCTGAGCAAGTAGCAAACATCGCTAAGGGTGGGTACATCCTGAAAGATTGTGAAGGCAAACCAGAGCTTATTCTTATCGCAACCGGTTCTGAAGTTGAGCTAGCGGTGAACGCAGCTGGTGAACTAACCGCTGAAGGTAAGAAAGTACGCGTAGTCTCTATGCCTGCGACTGACGCATTCGACAAGCAAGATGCTGAGTACCGTGAATCTGTACTTCCATCTGACGTAACAGCTCGTATCGCAGTAGAAGCTGGCATCGCTGACTTCTGGTACAAGTACGTTGGCTTTGGTGGCAAGATCATCGGTATGACTACATTCGGCGAATCTGCACCTGCGGGCGAGCTATTCAAAATGTTCGGCTTTACGACTGAAAACGTAGTAAACACAGCAAAAGAGCTGCTAGCTTAATCTTTTAAGCAATAGCTTTTCTCTGAAAACCCAAAAGCCCCTGCATGCCTGATGCAGGGGCTTTTTATTTCAGGCGACTTATCAGTCCTGACTTTTAAAATTGATGGACACCTCCGATAATCTTTCCTAGATTTATTAATAAGATAACAACTGAAATATTGTTCACTCCTAGAGAAGGGTGTAAATGTCTAGATCAAGTCTTCGACTAATAAACCTACTTAATATTTTGCTGTTATTTATGTTGATTGGAGTTGCAGTACTTCAATGGTTTAGGCACGCAGTTCATGCAGAACCACTAGGTTCAGCGATAATGTTTTGCCTCTGCTTAATGTGGGCAACTATTTTCTTCATTCACAAAAACCAGCAAGCTCGATTCCTCACTTCTACGTCTCTTCTATTCGCTATCGTCGCCATATACGCATACAGCAAGTTTTTTGTCTCTGGTTTAGAAGTTAGTTCTGCTTTTGCAATCGCTATAGTTCACTTATTGGCGCTGATGCTTCTTCTTTATTCCGCCAGTCACTCTCTCACTATTATTCGGTTTATCGTATCTACCTTTGTCATTTTTACATGGCTTTTAACGTTTATCATGGTTGTCAGCTATAAGACCTATGGTTCAATTGATCAGGAATTTGTGTTTGCCCTAATGCAGAGCAACCCTAGTGAAATGTACGAATATGTTGTTGATACCGTACTTACCATAACATTTTTTGTCTTTCTCGCAGGTTTCACTTTTGTCGCCGTCATTTATATTCAAACCAGTTCAAAGAATCTTTTACCTATCACAGCCACTCCGATGTTCACGATTATTACGTGTCTATTTTTCGTTATTTCTGTTCAATCAAACGATCTATTCAAAGGAATTAAAACTGCGTACGGATACACCGAGATATATCGTCATGAGATAGCGAAGCTTCAACTGGTGATCAATAAAAGAGCAGAAAACCAATCCAGAAACGAAGCAACAGTAGGATCTACTGGGAAATTACATGTCCTCGTTATCGGTGAGTCTCTTTCTAAGCATCACCTTTCAAGTTATGGCTACCGTCGAGATACAACCCCATGGATAAACTCTTCCAAGCCGATTCAGTTCGAACAAACCTACTCTAGCCATACTCACACCATGGAAACCCTGTCTCTGGCTCTTACGCAAAGTAATCAATACAACCAATTAAACTACTACGAGAGTGCTTCACTCATTGACGTGCTGAACCAAGCAGACTTCGAAACAGCGTGGATCAGTAACCAAGTGTCGGCTGGGATTTGGGACAACTTGGTGTCAGCGCTCGCGCATGAAAGTGATTACGTACGATTTATTAATTCCAACGTTGGAAAGTCGGATAATACACGCAAGTTAGACGATGCGTTAGTCAGTGAATTAGAACAGTATCTGAAGACAATTGATAACTCAAAAAACCATTTTATCGTATTACATATGATGGGTAGTCACATTCGTTATTGCGATCGAACCAAAGGAAAAAATATTACTTTTGAACCTTTGCCCTACTACTTCTATTTAGAACAAAGCAGCCTCTGTTATGACCAAAGCGTCGCCTTGGCAGACTCAATGTTAAAAAAGGTCCATAAGCTTATTTTAAACCAGCCCACCTTTTCGACGTTATTTTTCATACCAGACCATGGAGAAGATGTTGTGGCAGGCCTAGGTCATGATGCCAAGCGCTTTACTGAGCCTATGGTTGAAATCCCCTTCTTAATATGGACTGGTCATACTTTTGATGACAACAAACGTTCGATACTTGAAGAGAACACGAACAAGGTATTTACCAACGATCTGCTTTACGACTCTATCTTAGGAATAGTAGATGTCTCCACCAATACCACGCAGAACACCTTTGATATTAGCTCATCAAGTTACTCGTTACCCCTTGAGCAAGCATTAACCATGCACGGGGAAGTCCCCATACAAGCACTAGAAACTCAAATGGCGCGTTCAAACCTTACAGAAAATCCATCGTTGATGGCACACAGAGTGAATACTATTGGGATGCTAGATAGCGTATCTAGAGTGGGGTTTAAACGTATTGAAGTCGATATCTGGATTAATGAAACGACGCAACGGCTCATGGTTGGGCACGACCCCGGTACCTTATCGGGTCAATCGCTAGCGAGATTTTTAGAATTTGAAAGCGGTAAATTTGAAGTGCTTTGGTTTGATATAAAAAACTTATCAACGAGTAACTTACCTAGCGTCATCCACCAACTAGAAAGCTTGGAACAACTTTACGATCTAAGATCTCGAACGTTACTGGAAACCCCGTTACGTTCCAATGAAGTTCATCAATTATCCAAGTTAGGTTGGAAGACAAGTTACTATCTCCCAACAAAAAAACTGACTGGTATGATGAATACGGCCAACAAACAAGAAATAGAGAGCTATACAAATCAATTACTTATGCAACTAACTCAACAGAATATGGCGTCGATTAGTTTTGATTCATCACTACTGACATTTGTAGAAAAGCATTTAACCCAAAAGATCATTACCCCTCTTCAGCTTGAGCTCAACACCTGGACTCAGTTAAATATCAATGAGCATAACTTAAGTACCCAGCTAACCAACGCAGGTGTTAATCATCCGGCATTAAGAATGTTATTGTCATCTATAACTCACCTTTCAAGCTATAAAATCATCTTCCCGTGAAGGTTAGCGCCAGAACCTTCTATTAAAACTGGTCACCTTCTAACTTCTTACGCTACACCAGAAACTTGGCTCTTCTTAACGTCCCATGCAAACAAGCCGATAACCATCAATACAAATGGGAGAACGTAAATATTAAGATTCTGCCAACCTACGGTTGATTCCAACCAACCTGACAACAAAGCGGTAATCGTTACACAGCTAAAGACCACACATTCATTAAAGGCTTGAGCCTTTGGTTTATTAGACTCTTTATAGGATTGACTGAACAGTCCTGTTGCCGCGATGAACATGAAGTTCCAACCAACACCCAATAACACTAGCGCAGCCCTAAAGTGCCAAATTGACTGCCCATGAATATTGATCGCGATGCAAGCAACAAATAGTAACCCACCAAGCAAGATCATCATTCTAGCCCCAAACAGCTCAATCAGCCGCCCTGTAAAGAAGGCCGGAGCAAACATTCCTAATACGTGCCATTCAATGACACCAGCCGCCTTAGTAAAGTTGAAACCGCACCCAATCATCGCGAGTGGTGTTGCAGTCATGAGTATATTCATCACTGCGTATGCCACCATTGCGGCAAAGACTGCCACTATAAAGTTCGGAGCCTTAATAATCGTACTTAGCTTGTCCGCTTTAGTCGTATTTGTACTAGATGAAACAGTAGGGAATGAAATGGTTTGTAGAATAACTAACGCAAGAATATTCAATACGATGAGTGAACCGAACGCACCAATATACAGTCCATCTTGAGACCATTGCTGCGACATAATCGCTAAGTTTGGCCCTAAGATCGCGGCTAAGACACCACCCGCCATTGACATCGAAATCGCGCGGTGACGCGCATTGGCATCACAGACTTCAATAGCAGCGAACCGATATAATGTCCCAAAGCCGATACCAATTCCGAGTAGAAATGTCGCAAAACAAAATAAATAAAAATTCTGCTGAGTTAATGAAAAAGTGGCAAGACTAGCCCCTGTAATTCCGACCACATTACCTATACTGAATCCTTTTTTTCGCCCTAGTTTTCCTGAGATTAAAGACGCTGGAATCGTCGCTGACATCAGTCCTAAAAACTGAAGCGCTACTGGTAGGGTTATCATGCTAGTGCTTGGCGCAATCTTTTTCCCTATTAAAGCGATAACAGATATCAACAGTATATTACCCGTCATTAATAGAGCCTGACAGAGCGACAGCAACCAAACATTCCTATTCATTGATCATCCTTAATGCATTCACTTCGGCTACAAAAACGCCATGACCGTCGCAACATAACACTACCGTGACGAACATAGAAGATAAGGACAATACAAGTTATGGGAATAGGAAGGAATTTGGTAAAACTAATACAAAAAATGGCCAACAATTATGTTTGGCCATTTTCTTGAATAGATGAAGGAGGTAATAACAATTAGAAGGCGTAGATTACACCACCTTTAAAGTTACTTTGGCCTAAGTTTTTACTGAAGACGTATTCATAGCTCGCCTGAATACCAAAACCACCCCGGATATTAAACGTGTTATGAATTTTGGCTTTGTGTATCCCATTATCAAAAACATCGCTATAGCTATACGCAGGGTTAACTGACCAGACACTATTTACATCAATATGTACGCCAGCTTCCGCGACAGCACCATGGTCATAAGGCTTATGATAACCAAAGTTCCCTTCACCATCGACGTTTGAAGTTCTTCTAATAGGACGCACCCAATCAACTCCACCGGTTAAATAGCCTTCAATATTGGCAGCTAAGGGTAATGCAACGCCTAGTTGTACATCCATACTTTCAAGCGAAGTCGAGCTGCGGGTTACGCCTTCCATACTCGCGGATATAAATAGAGGGTTATCGAAGGAATATTGACCATTAACATACGCACCAAACATGGATTTTGATAAGTCTTCATTATTGTAAAGATCACCAAAATAATCTTCAAACCCACCAGAACCTACTTCTGTGAATACAAACCCGGCCGCAATGCTAGATTGTGACTTGTTTGCCATTGCGGGCATACTAAGAGAAGCGAGAAGTGCAGTAGTTAAGATTGCAGCAGGTTTCATATTGAGCGAGTCTCAGTTGTCAAAAGCGTCGCGCATAATATCATCAACTGAAATAAACGTAAGGAATAACGCTCATTCCCATATTGCTATATCACATCTAAATTGTAACAATTTTTAATGTAAAAGATCGTTAAGCCCTAATTATTCGATACGACAAACAGCACTTCAACCCTACGATTACACGCTTTACCCGCCTTGGTTTTGTTTGTGCACGCCGGGACATATTCACCATAACCACGCGTAAAAATAGAGTCCATTGCCACATTATTTTTTAGTAGCGTTTGCTTTACTTGCTTCGCTCTTTGTAAAGACAAGCCATCATTGAAGTTTGGGGTTCCGGTGCTATCTGCATGACCATCAATAACAATATCAATGCCCGGTTGTTGAGCTAAATATCCCCCCATCATGCCAAGCCAATAAGATGAATCAGAAGAAACTTGAGCAGAGCCCGTTTCAAACTTAATGGTGTCTTTTAGTTTTACCATTACATGGTTGCCAGGTAACACTTCGTAATCCACACCATTTCTAATCAAAAAGCTCTGTAATGAATCATAGCTTGAAGTTCTTTGCTGCCCCATTGGACCCTCAACCTCTGCCGTTGAGATCTGTGGCGCTTTTCTCCACTCTGGATAACGCAACTCAACGTCTCCTTTCGGAGCAACATCCAGCATGTTACCACCCATCGACATTTCGGACAGGTTTCCACATCCTGCTAAGACTAACAAAATAGGTAAGGTGAAATACTTCATAACGGTGCCATCTCATCTCAGTTTAATATCATCATCCAACTATAAGTATATCGGCAGCACACTTTAAACTTTAGCCTCCAATACAAATTTTCTTTTAGTCATCGCGTTAGAGACAAACTCTTTAAAAGTCGACAAATATCCGCTATTTATTAAAAACCAACCGTTAACATCAAAATTTCGTTTTCGTCAGCGATGGATACAGTTAGAATCTTGATACTTAAAAAGAATGGGCCTTTCCATGAAAAAACTATCTTCCCTAATAATTACTGCTCTAATTTCCATCACTTTTTTGGCGGGCTGCTCTGAGAGCTCTCACCCTGAAGAAGGCAAACAATTTGTTCGGTTACCTGCTGATCTATCAAACTATGGCTTGGCGCCTGTCACCGAAGTTTTCTCTTTGACTTGTGGGCATTGCCGTAAAATGGAACAGATTATCCCAGAACTAGAAAAAGCGACCAATCAACGTATCGGTAAGGTACACGTTACGTTTAACGAAAGCGCTCAAATTAGTGCGATGATTTACTACGCTGCGCAAATTCAACTAAAAGCGACACCAGATCATGAAATGATGGACGAGTTGTTCGCAGCTGTTCAAATGGGTGAAGGCGCTACACAAGCAGAGCGTAAGCAGGCGATAGATAACGCGTTTGAATCTCGCGGATTGATCAGCCCATATTACTTAGGTGAAGAGATGCAACAAGCGCTTTTCAAGCAACTTGATTTAGCTCAAGACGTTTCTGTAAAAGCAAAAATCAACTCAGTACCAACATTTATCGTTAGCGGTAAGTATATGATTTTGACTCAGGGCCATAGCGACGTAGAAAGCTTTGCTCGCACAATCAATTATCTGGTTGAGCAATAATTAGTTGAGAAATAAACGGCTTTCACCCGCTGTTATTAATATAGAAATAATAGGATTAATATGAACAAATTTATCATCCCTGCGGTTATCATTGTTTTGGCGATTTTTTTCATCTATCGTAGCTGGAATAATGGCAAGCTAGCAGAAGTAAACCAAGTTCAAGGTGATGCTTTCCTAGCGGAAAATGGAGCAAAAGAAGACGTAACCACTACCGAGAGCGGATTACAATATCAGGTGCTGAACAAAGGTACAGGTGAAACTCACCCAACCGCAACGAGCCGTGTGAAAGTTCATTACCACGGTACACTTATTGATGGCACGGTGTTCGATAGTTCGGTAGAACGCAATGAACCGATTGCATTTGGCCTTAATCAAGTTATTAAAGGTTGGACTGAAGGTGTTCAGTTAATGGTAGAAGGTGACAAATTCCGTTTATTCGTACCTAGTAACCTAGGCTATGGTAAAGGCGGTACGGGGCCAATTCCACCAGCTTCGGTTCTAATTTTTGACGTTGAACTTCTAGAAATTCAATAATTTCAGCACGCCGAATTTCAAACTAAAAAGAGTCGAACGTTCGACTCTTTTTTTTATTCTGTTTGTTTACTTAGTCACATATAAACTATGAATTTAACGGATAAAACACCAACTCACCCCCTTCAACCATAATACAATCCATTCCTGCGGCATGCGCTGCAGTTTTACCTAGATTCGTATCTTCAAAAACAACACAATTCTTAGCCGTTAAGCCTAGCTTTTCTGCAGCTTGTAAAAACGTGTCCGGTGATGGTTTATGCTGAGTAACGTCTGAAGCTGACACCACAGCATCCAGTTTCGACAATAAATCTGCTTTCTCTAACAGCCTTAGAGCGCTATCACGCTGACTCCCCGTCCCAACCGCAAGTTTTTTCTTTCCATAAAATTGCTCTAATATCTCTACAGTACATGGAATAGTATCACCTTGGTCGGGGATCTCTGCAAACGTCTTCATTTTGTATTCTGAGATTTCCGTGGCATCTAGGTTCAGCTTAAACTCTCGATTAATCTCGGCGACAATCTTGTAACTCGGCATCCCACCTAAACTATTTAGCCACCCTCTGGTAAAAGGAAAATCAAAATGGAATGACGTTTTCTCCCAGGCGTCAAGGTGTGCAGGCATCGTATCAATCAGTGTGCCATCCATATCAAAAATAAGACCTTGATACTTAGCAAAATCAATGTACATTCTCGTTATTCCACTTTCTGTCATTAAGCAATGATAAAACCGTTAGTAAAATAGTATGCTCAAAATATCAAACAGTGTCACTCTGCAATCCTGGGAGATTCAGTTAACCGCCATTCGAGCTCAAGGCGCCGGTGGGCAAAACGTAAATAAGGTTTCGTCTGCCATCCATCTTCAATTTGATGTAAAGCGCTCTACCCTACCTGATTTTTATAAAGAGAGACTATTAGCACTTTCTGATAGCCGTTTAACTAAAGATGGGGTCATTGTCATTAAGGCGCAGTCTTTTCGAACTCAAGAGATGAATAAGGAAGATGCGTTAAACCGTCTCAAGGAGCTCATCCTATCCGCCACGATAGTTCAGAAAACAAGAAGACCAACAAAGCCAACAAGAAACTCACAAAAGCGCAGAGTTGATGCTAAAAAGCGTAAAAGTAATACTAAAGCACTAAGAGGCAGAGTGAATTAGTGTTAACACCCTGTTAGTGCAGTTGAATACACTCTTCTTTCATATTATGAAACAATTCTTACCGAAAGTTATCTAAAGAATAATAACCAACATAAAAACAATAATTTACATTAATGAAAGCCCTTTCAACAAGCACGAACGATACGTGTTAACAGCAGAATGATAACATTTCGCAAGTTTGTCTCACCTTTAAGACCTGAAGCAATGTCACATTTCGAAATGATTTATATCACACTTCCGTTTAGATTCTTTCTATAAACTCCCTCACTGTTAACCAATAGAGAATTCCATCAATAGCACTTTTAGTTGGTTATCGGCTAGATATTAATAATGCAACAACGATTGAGGCTTACATGAATACAGCAATAGGCACGGATGCCAAATGTAGCGAAACAAGGTCCTATCTTGGCACCACCAAAGGGCTTATTTTTTTTATTTTCATACTCTCCGCTGTTGTTAACATTCTTTTCCTAGCAATACCTTTGTTTTCAATGCAGGTTTTTGATCGCGTGCTCTCATCAGAAAGTAAAGAAACGCTCGCCATGCTCGTTATCATTGCTCTTTTTCTTATTACTGTACAAGCGAGTTTAGACTGGGTTAGAGGACAACTCATGTTGCGCTACGGATATAGTGTTGAGCAAAAAGCATCCGAATTTGCCTTTAATATGTCAATTATGTCGTCACAGCATGGAAGCTCAATTAACAGCCAACATTTAAGTGATTTAAAGCGTGTGAAGCAGGTCATTACCTCCCCAAGTATTTTTGCCCTTTTTGATGCGCCTTTTACGCCAATTTTTATTTTGGTGATGTTTCTCATGCACCCTCAGCTTGGCTATTTCGCCCTTGGTGGAGCAGGTGTACTTCTCGTTATTTCGTTAGCAAGTATGTTCATTACTCGTAAGCTGCAAAACAAATCTAGCCAAAATGTGGTGACTTTCAATACATTGACTAACGACTGGTTGAAAAACTCCGAAATGATTCAAGTGCTTGGGATGAACAATAACCTATCTCGAAAATGGCAGCAGGAATCGATAAACCCAACCGTCGATCGTGGTAATGCCGACAATATCACCCGAGGCATTCATGTTTTTAGTAAATACATTCGAATGCTGCTGCAAATTGGCGTTCTATGTATTTCAGTATTATTAGTGCTAGAAAATGAAGTAGGTGCTGGCGTACTCATCGCAGCTTCCATGATTATGGCACGTGTGCTTGCTCCGATTGAACAAGCGATCAGCAACTGGTTAGGTTGGCATGAAGGTTGGAAATCACACCAGCGATTAAATCAATCCAAAATAGCCCAAGAGGAAGAGTTAATCAGCCTTCCTAAAATAAAAGGAAAGATTCAGTTTAACGATGTTTCCCTTGGGTATAATAAAGACGAGAAACCTCTACTAAGCGCGCTTTCCTTTACGTTACCTGCAGGTGAAACATTATGTATTGTCGGAGGGAGTGGTGTTGGTAAGTCTTCAATAGGAAAAGCCATCTTAGGTCTAATGGAACCATTAAGCGGTGAAATACGAATTGATGGAGCCACCGCTAACCAATGGCAACATAGTGAGTTTGGACGACAAGTCGGTTATGTGTCCCAAAATAGCCAACTGCTTTCAGGAACCATTGCACAAAACATCTGTCGGTTCGAAGACAACATTGACCCTCAAGACATCATTCAAGCCTCGATACTTGCCGGTGTTCATGAGGTAATTCTTGCTCTTCCGAATGGCTACCAAACTTTAGTGGGCAGTTTAGGGGTTCAATTATCAGGTGGTCAACAACAAAGAATTGCGTTAGCAAGGGCGCTTTATAGCAAACCCGCCCTTCTTATACTTGATGAACCAGATTCTAACCTTGACCACAGTGGTCAAGCCGCTCTTAACGACTTCTTACTCCAAACACGGAAAACAGACACAACCGTTATTACGATTTCTCATCGCATGTCGATATTACAAAACTCAAGTTTTTGTATGGTGATCGGCGACGGTGGCATTCAACAGTTTGGAAAAACCGATGAGGTTCTTAACCTGTCTAGTGAGCGAAAAAGCGCACGTGGGGAGCTCGCATAATGAAGATTCAACATACCCAAAGTTCAAGTTCCTTTGATTTATCTTTGTCTCGTTATTTTGTCATTGGCTGGCTGATACTTTTGTTTGGTGCACTAGGCGTTAGTATTTGGGCCTACTCAGCCAAACTCAACTCTGCATCACTCGCACCAGGAAAACTGGTCACAGAACTGAAAAACCAAGAAGTAAAACATCAAAAAGGCGGTGTGGTTGAGCGTTTGTTAGCCAAAGAAGGACAGCGAGTTGAGAAAGGAGACTTACTGTTACTACTTTCAGATCCTGAACTTCACAGCCAAGTTTCACAACTCGATCAAAAACGCTTCATCATTCAATCTCGCTTGGCCCGTGTTGAAGCTGAACTTTCTGGAAAAGACATTGTTTGGCTAGGCGATGAGGCTTCTCTCACTCCTATACAAATTCAGATCCGAAATGATCAATACACCCTACTTCAACAAAATAGATTGCTGCATAAAGAGCAGCAATCGTCACTGAAACAACGGATTGCTCAATCTCAAGGCGATGTAGACAGCTATCAGGCTTGGAAGGTTAGTGATGAGCAATCACTTGTTCTTCTCGATGAAGAGTTAGAAGCCAACTCTGCATTGCTCAAAAAGGGCTATGTCTCCAAAGTCGCTTTCCTTGAATTGAAGCGCGAATACACAAGCCTTGGCGCGAAGATCGCCGAACACACAACCCGTATCGCTCAAAGTAAAAGTAAGATCATCGAACTAGAATCTGAGCGGGATGCCTTGAGCATTTCCTTCAAAAGAACTGCACAAGAACAAAAACAAGAGCTAATGGCACAAATTCAAGCGGTTAACGAGCAGCTAGAAGCGTCAAGCACACTCAATAATCGAATTGAGGTGCGCGCCCCCGTGTCTGGCGATGTCATCAATCTAACTATTCATACACAAGGCGGCGTTGTGGCTCCAGCAAGTACGATTCTAGAAATCGTACCTAAGGATAGCCGCGTCGTCGCCAGTGTAAATATTCAACCAAAAGATATTGAATCGGTGTATGAGGGGCTGTCTGCCAATATCAGACTCACCTCATACAGTTTTCGACAGGTCCCAGCGGTATCAGGTGAGCTTATACACCTCTCTGCGGACAGCATCGTTGATGAGCGGCTAGGTGGTCATTTCTATCAAGGAAAGATAGCACTCGATGCAAGTGAGCTTCTCGATCTTGGCTTAGATCTAAAACCGGGCATGCCGGTAGAAGCACAAATTGTACTAGAGGAACGAACCGTTCTCGATTACCTCCTCTCTCCGCTCATACAGAGCATGGAGAAAGGGATGAGAGAGATTTAGGACATGAAGGAATTGAATTGAGCAACGAAGCTCTGCTGTATCAATGACACAGTTGAAACTAGGAAAAATGGAAGGCTGAAAATGGATAATCAACAATACAACACAATCACTCTTGACCACAGAAACAACTTTAAAACAGGTGGCACAAGTGATGACCATATTTTGGGTAAAAAAGGAAACGACACGGTAAATGGTGGTGCAGGAAACGATATTCTTGAAGGTAATGCCGGTGACGACAAAGTAAACGGTGGAAACGGCAATGATACTATATTCGGTGGCGTTGGTAATGACAGCGTATCCGGAGGTACCGGTGAAGATACGTTTTCGATGCGAGTTTGGCGGGGCGGTGATAATACGATCAAAGACTTTACCCTTGGGGAGGATGCTTTAGAACTTGTCTTTAATCGCAAACACTTTGTATTAGAGCATGACCTTGTAGAAAGCAAACTTTCAACCCGATTCGAAGGTGATACACTAACAGAGAAAGTGACCATTCGTGAAAATAAGATTGAAGATAAATTAGATGCCCAAGTCTCAAAAGCTGCTGATAAACTCGGGCTTGAAGAGGATATCGAAGACGCAGATGCGTTTGTACAGCACTCGGTCGATAACGTCGTCATTACTCATAACGAATCAGGGCAACTTATACTCACTTTCTTAGGAGGGGGTAAACTTGGTACTTCGATTAAACTCGATGGCTTAGCCCATGATCCTGCCATTGCACCACTACTTAATTCTGTAGATGGAGGTCCTGACACCATTGCCATCATGGCGAAGCTGACCAAGCCCGACGTAATTGTTGGCAGCAGCAACGACGACCCTTCACTATCAGGAACCAATGCGGATGATAAAATTGAAGCACTAGCGGGAAATGATACTATCACGGGTGGTCAAGGTAACGATCATATCGACGGCGGTGCTGGGGTAGATACTGCGGTTTTCTCTGGTTCTGTTCTTGATTACCACTTCCAAAATCGCCTCACCGTGACAGATACTGTGTCAGACAGGGACGGTAAAGATCAATTAACCAGCATAGAAAAAGCAACCTTCGACGGTGAAACTTATACGCTTAAAGTTGGCCACAATGGTTACGATAAATTAACTGCCGAAGATGGTGTTGATACCCTTCTAATTGGTGCCCATGGTCATGATGACTTAACTGGTGGTACAGGAAACGATGTTCTACTTGGTGATAATGGCGTTGGATTTACTTACAAAGGCGGTAATGACACCTTAGATGGAGGCGATGGTGACGATACATTGGTTGGTGGTGGTGGAAACGACACACTAATTGGTGGTGAAGGTGTAGACACCGCAGTATTCACTGGATCGGTATCGGAATACCAATTTTCAAATGGGCTGACTGTAGCTGATTTAGTATCTGGTCGTGACGGTACAGACCAACTTAGTGGCGTAGAGAAAGCGACATTTTCTGAAGGCACGTACACCATCTTGCGCGGTCATAACGGATACGATAATAAAACGGCTCAGGATGGCGTCGATACCCTACTCATTGGTGCTGATGGTCATGATGATTTAACTGGTGGTACCGGTGACGATGTACTATTTGGTGATAATAGTATTAGTGACACATGGAATGCAGGCGATGACACGCTCGATGGGGGTGCCGGCAATGATATGATCTTCGCTGGTGGTGGTAACGATACTATATACGGTGACGAAAAACGCCCAGCTCATTTAGCTACCAATGCTGAAAACGACATTATTGATGGAGGCGAAGGTATTGATACCTTAAAATACAATGAAACCTATAAAAATGCAGACGCATTAAAAGTAATGGCAGTTGATAGCGATACGTTCAATGTCGATTCAATACTTAGTGGCCAAATAACATCAACAGACACGGTTTCAAACGTTGAGATTTTACAGACTACCCGAGGAGATGACGTCATTGATTTTAGTGCTTTAGGGCATGGAATGACGCTTCAGACACTAACAGGGAACGATACTGTTACTGGTTCAGGTCATGATGATGTCATTAACGTAGGTATCGGCAATGACACTATCATCGGCAGTGGCGGGAATGATGTGATTAATGGCGGAAGTGGGAATGATGAAATCATTTACGCTGCTGGCACTAATATTTCGATTGAAGCGAATGGGGCGGCATATAAAAAAGAGTATAAGATCACAAATCTTGACGACGACTCATTCGATATTGTCTCTAGTATAGAATCAATCAGCGTTGAAAACGGCGTATCATATTCGCTTTCTGATGGTGAGTACTCGTCGCTAGGCTAATTTCTCGCAAGCTATAACAATAAACCACACTGAATTTAATTCAGTGTGGTTTTTTTCTATATATACAATAAACAAAAATTACTCATAATTAGATGTAAAAAGACCTTTCTATACCTAATAAATCCAATCTATATCCCCTCTTTCCGAACTGAATTGATCATTCCCTAATTCACAACTAAGTTTATTAAGAATAATGCAACCATTGCGTATAGGCATTTAGATGAATATAAAACAAAAATTATACTCACTTGGTGGTGTGGCCATCCTTGGTGTCGTGGCGTTACTTGGTATCACCACACACTTTGCAACCACTACTTTGGAATTGAGTAATGCAAGCATGTTGGTTTCTGAATTGGAAACTCGCCTACTCCATTTACGACGTAATGAAAAAGACTTCTTACTAAGAAAAGATGCAAAGTACCTCAGTAAATTTGATGCCAATATGGATATATTTCTAGGTAAAGAAGCGGAACTTTCGAGCATTCTCATCTCCCATGAATTCGCTTCTACCGAACAACTTAGGGTTGATATTTTAAAATACCAAACTGGGTTTCAAAATCTTGTCGCCGCTTACAGTAAATTCGGATTAAAAGAAACAGAACAAATGCTTGGCCGTTACAATATGAGCCTTCAAAAGTTGGAGCAACGCCTTAATAGTGATGATCTAGTGAAACTGTTTGAATTTGATAAAAAATTACTAAAAGGTGAATGGGACGATTCGCTACTGGCCAATATTCAAGACACAGATTACCTTCGTGACGCTAAAGCGCTTTTAGCACAAGAAGTGGTTATTGGTGTTGCGTATAATAAAGGGTTACTCGGAGAAACTCGGGGGTTATCTCACACAGTCGAAGAGCAATTTAAACAATTCTCTACCACGTTAGAAACGGAAGTTGGAGGGTTACAAGACCAACTGTTTTTTGTTAAGCAGGCCGTGACGTTTGGCGTTATTTTATTTATCGCAGGATTTATTTACCAGATCGCTCGGTCCATCAATTTACAAGTATCCCAATTGCTTGTCGTCATCCAAGAGATCGCTCGGTCAAACAACGTGTCAATGAGAGCAAACCTAACGGGTAATAACGAACTTGTTTCAATAGGTACCTACTTCAACCGTCTACTTGATAAGCTTGAAGTTCTGATTTCGGGTACTCAAAGTAAAGCGGGTCAGCTATCTCAAACCACGAATAATATGCATAATGAACTTCAGAACGTTATCACCCAATTCCACACCCAGGCGGATCATACCTCCACAATGGCAACAGCCGTCCAAGAAATGGTCGCGACCATTAATGAAATTTCAGAAAGTACCGCAGTGGCTGTTGAGGGTGTACAACAAGCGTCTGTCAATGCACAGCATGGTCGTGAAGTCGTGAGTTCTACGGTAGATAACATTGGTTCGTTATCCAATATCCTCGGTGAAAGCCAAACCTCTATCTCCTCTCTTAACGAGCATGTCGAAAAAATTGGTGGTGCGGTACATATTATTCAAGGAATAGCTGAACAAACCAACCTACTTGCGCTCAATGCCGCGATCGAAGCGGCAAGGGCCGGTGAACAAGGACGGGGATTTGCAGTGGTTGCCGACGAAGTAAGAGCACTTGCGAGCAGAACGCATCAATCGACGGAAGAGATCACGAAAGTGGTGGATGCGATTCAGAAACAGATGTCGACAGTTGTCGTCAACATTGACCAGTGTAACGAGCAAGGTGAACAAACGTTAACTGCCTCTCAAACACTAGATGAGAGCTTGAGCCAAATCTTAACTGATATGGATAACATCCAATCCAATTCTGAACGTATCGCTTCCGCGATTGAAGAACAAGGTATTGTGATGAATCAAGTCAGTGAATCAATTACGGAGTTGAATTCGATTTCAGATAGCAATATGCAGTCGGCAAAACAGTGTTTATCTGAAGTTGATGTTGTCTCAAGCCAAGCCCAAGATATGGATAACGCCGTCGCCGAATTCACAACTGAACAAAAAGCATAGTCAAATACGCCATTTATTTAAAACTTGGGCTCTATCAGAGCCCATTTATTTTCCGTAAAATCAAATATGTATCTACATTTGGTCCATACTTAGCTTATTCCTTAACTATAAAGTGGATCAGTTGATTGAAGATCGTGATTTGGCTACTTTTACTCGCCCCTGCCGTTATATTCAGTACTTTCTCACAGATTAAACCTAGTTGGTGGTTAGAGAATATTTTTGCCTACCCTGCCTTATTTATCTTCTATTACGGTGTGCTACTGATATTTTCCCTGATTATTCGAGATAAGAAATCGGCCGTTGCTAGTTTAATCTTCATGATGTTCTGCTTCTCATTGGCTCCACGTCATAACGTCAGTACAGCGACATGCGAAAACGCATCAAAATTTGAAATCGTGCAATTTAATCTTTACTACGACAACCCAGACATCAATAGCTATGTAAACGAGCTAATCCAAAACCCAGCTGATCTTGTCATAATGCAAGAGGTGTCACCCGAGATGGGCGAAATGTTTTACATGCTCGATGATATCTTCCCCTATCGCTATGGAGGGCAACCTGCAATTGGCTACCCTTCTAGCCAACTGATTCTCAGTAAATATCCTTTACATGGATTTTCGGTTTTCCATACACCTGACGCACAAAACGTGATTAGTGGGGAATGGCAAGTAACACCAGAGAACACCATTCACCTTATTACTGCGCATCCTCCTTCCCCGAGAAATAAACAGTTGTGGTATAGGAGAGACGCATTAATCAGAACGATAGAAGCGATGGTAGAGACCTACCCTTACCCTGACACGCTTATCGTTGGAGACTTCAACCTTTCAGCAAACAGCCTGTTGTTTAATCGGATTTTTTCTGAATTCCAAACGTATCCAGTGGCGTCATGGCCAAATTGGAATCCTTACTTTCAAACGCCCGCACTTTCTATGATTGCCATCGATCACCTTTGGCTAAAATCCGACACAGATAGTTGGTCCATTTGTTCAAGAAAGGCGATTACGGATGTGAAAGGTTCCGACCACTTAATGATTCGAACGAAAATTAGCACAAAAAAAGGTTAGACATAGATAATTATGTCTAACCTTTTTGTTTTTTAATCTAAGCTACCACGTTTAAAAAGTAATGGTTTTACTCTTTTCCTTACAAAAGGAAATTGCTTCTTCAAGTAGTTCAAGTGCGGTTTTATCCGTCTCTTCGAGACAAGCCTCGCTCGTTGACAGTGGCGTAACTCGTTCGCCCCATTTTACATGCGCGGCACCCCAAGTTAAACCCGCCCCGAACGCCGCCAATAATAGGTTATTATTTGGTTGTATTTTACCTTGTTCTACCGCTTCGCAAAGTGCAATCGGCACGGTCGCAGCTGAAGTGTTTCCATACTTATTAATGTTGATAAAGGCCTTATCCTGCTCAATGCCGGAAATGTCACACAATGTCTGAATGATACGAATATTCGCTTGATGGGGAATGACCACATCGATATCGTCAGTTGAAAGCTTAGATTGAGTTAACACTTCGTTTGACGCAGCACCCATGCCTTTTACTGCACGTTTGAAAATGTCTTTTCCGATGAAGTTAAAGTCCCAATAGCCATTGTCTGCAGCGAATCTGTCCATCGAGGTACCAAATTTAGGTACCGCAAGAATATCGCGTCCTTTGGCATCACAGCCAATGCTGGCTTTTTGTAAACCAACTTGTTGTTCCGTTTTAGAAAGTACAACCGCACCAGCACCGTCTCCAAAAAGAACCGCCGTATCGCGTTTAGTCCAATCAATAAAAAACGATAATCGCTCGGCACCTATCACTAACGCATGTTTATAGTTACCCGCTTGAATTAAGCGGGTTGCGGTTTCTAACCCGTAGACAAACCCAGTACAAGCCGCGTTTAAATCAAACGCTGCGGCCGCTTTAATCCCAAGATTTTGTGACACCTTGGACGCCGTGTTTGGCAGTAGAGAGTCAGGAGAGCAAGTAGAGACAATAACAACATCAATATCGTTTACGTCGATATTTGCACAAGCAATAGCGTGCCTAGCCGCCACAGTCGCCATATCAGACGTGTTAACGTGGCTTATTCGGCGCTCTTCAATCCCGGTACGAGTACGAATCCACTCGTCTGAAGTTTCCATGAAGGTACTTAAGTCATTATTGGTAAGAACAGAAGGTGGAAGACACTTTCCCCACCCTGTTATCTCTGCATATACGTTGTTCATAGGTAGACCTTTAAATATATTTTTTAAGCACAGTTTGAACGACTTTCTTCGACTATTTATTCTTTAACTGGCGATGATGACGATTTGAATTCTTTGGTAATGGTTTTTCAGGTACTGGTTTTCTTTCGTGGATCAAATGGCGTATTGCAAGTATAGGATGCGGGAGCAACATTCTTGGCCCCGAGTAACGCATAATTAAGCGCATTTGTTCTTTTGGTTGAGGCTTATAACAGTGGATTGGGCAACGATTACACGTCGGCTTTGCATCTCCATACGGACAACGATCTAATTTAGTCTCTGCGTAAGTAAGAAGAGACTGACATTCTGCACATAATTCATCGCCACTATGGTGGTCACGACAGTATATAGCCATCATAGATGCCACTGTTTTAAACTCTGTCAGTAACGCGCCCTTTAAGATATTGCTTTGTTTAGTGGCCATGACTACCCTTAATGAGCAGGATACAAACTTGCTGTCTCACGTGAAAAACTCTATTATCCTCTTCCAAATAACACCATATGGCATTATCTATGAATCGCAAAAAGAAAATTAATGAAATCTTGAAGAAAAAACAGAAAAAGCACAATGCCAAACTACACAGCAGCAATAAGCCTCGTTACATCTCTAAAGCAGAACGTGCAAAAATCGAAGCTGAAGAAGCGAATAAAGCCGCTGATACCACTAGCACTGAAGAAGTGAACTCTGATTTAGAGCAGTAGATCGTCATCGATAGGTATGAATTTGCTCGCTGATTCAATCAAATCTTGAGATGTTAAGCCCGGTACACCGTAAACTTCAACTGGCTTACCAAAACGAGATTTGATTCGGTCCACAAGAATAGAAAAGTCTCCATCCCCTGAGACCAAAATAACCTTATCGACATTCGGAGCAAGTTCAAAGGCATCTAAAGCTATACCCACATCCCAGTCCCCTTTCGCGCTTCCATCTTTTCGTTGAATAAACGGTTTCAAACAAACAGTAAATCCAATGCCACGCAGAATGTGGTGAAATTGACGCTGCTTAGGGTCGGTACTAGAGATCGCATAAGCGTTAGCATGAGCAACATTGAACCCTTGAGTCGCGACATACCAGAATTGGTTATAATCGAAATTACGGCGATACTTATCACGCGTGGTGTAATACACATTCTGTACATCAACAAAGACAGCAATATTTTTCATGAACAATCCTATTTCATTGGGCTGAGATTATTCTATACCCTTGTCGCAACGAAATAAAAGGATAACCAGGATCACGAGTAAATTAAGACCTTAGTTACCAATTTCTCCGTAGATTTCAGTTTTTTTACAATTTAAACTCTTTTCCTAGGCTTGGAGGTCGTTCGAGCCATAGTGTTTCACTTTTCATATGCCAGTAGCCATAATCAAAAACAGCGTTCATATACTCGAGACCCAGAGGGTCTAAGTCATCATCAATAAAGTCATCGTCGATGTGCGCCAAATTGAAATCCAGATCATGACTTAAAGAATAGTGATAAATATACTCAACATCACCAACACCTTGCCTTCTCGTTAGTGTCGATACCGATCTCGCTGATACTGATGAAATACTATTATCAACTTCACTAAACCTCGGTTTTAAACTCCCATTTCTTATCACATAAACGGTTTGCTTAAACGGCGATACCTCCGTTCTATTTTGCATCCACTGAGGAATTAGAAACACTTGTCTTGATACGCCACCATCAACATGTAGCTCATCATAATTACCGACATCTGAATCAAGGTTAATAATCTTAGCAGGAAACGCTCCAGGGATAGAGCTACTTGCAATCACAATATCTTGTACAAGTTTCTGAGCTTCTGCACTTCTTAATTCCGCTATTCGACCGACATCCCACACCGCCATTTTCTCATTATCTAAATTGGTCGTCGCAATGAGTAGGAGTCGCCCTTTCTCTCTTTCAACCGCAATTTTTTCAATCATATCGGTATTTATTGCGTTGCGGACCTTTTCCTCAAACCCCGTAGTATCAACGATTGCGCGACGTGATATCAACTGGATGATTGAGTTCCTTTTAAACATTTCATCTAGCGTTGTTTCGGTGTAATAGTGCTTTAGCTGCTCATCGTATTCACTGCCTAAAAAGGCGAAGACGGATACAAGTGCCCCCGTAGAGACCCCAGTAACGACATCAAAATCAGGTCTTGTTCCCTGCTCTGTCCATGCGTTTAAAATGCCAGCGGAAAAAGCACCATTAACGCCACCACCTGACAAAGCTAAGTGATTTACCATATCGGTGTCCGCTTTATTCTTAATCAACGCATCTATCTCAGCTAGTACATCATAATTTTCCGTTTTAGAGATATGATCATCCCAAAACCTGAGCCCTGACACGTTAAGTGGGTTCATAGACTCAGAATTTATCGATGCATTTCTTTCCGGCGTAGTACTGCATGCTGATGTTAGCGTCAGCAATATAAGAACATAACATTGACGCAGAGTTCGCCTTGTCGTTTTAAAAATTCGATGGTTCATTAACAGTCACTGCCTTATTTTCATGACGCTTTCGCGCACGACTATCTATGACTGATTAGAGCCAACATTGTGAGTTCTCTTCGATATGTTTGGCTTAGGTAAGGTCCTATCGAACACATACTGAATACATAGCATCACTAACACACTTAATATCACCGCGATAAAGATAGAACTAAAACGATAAAGAATTGAGAACACCGCATCAGACTCACCAGGGGCCAGAGCGGAGGTTAATGGAACACAAAGCGCCGCCATTGCAGAGAGTGAAAGCGCCGCTTTGGCAATACCTTGCGTTTGCCAGTAACAAAATGGCCCCATAGCAATGGTAAAGAGCAACCAATAAAGGAAAGGATTTTCAAACCATAGTCCTAGTGTTAACTGAACAGCAAGCCCAGCGACACACCCCAATGCTGTGCCAATTATCCGTATCTTAGCCATTTGAAGAATACCAATGCATGTCATCGGTGCCAATATGATAAGAATCGAAGCATTCGCTGCTGCTGAGTCATACAAATCAAAGACCTGAAAAACTACAAATGCAAACATTGCGATCGACCAAACCATTGCAACTTGTGTCATCCCTTCTATTCGACTTATAGCAGAATCTGACTCAGGGGCCGCCTGCTTTGGCTCTTCAGTGGATGGTTTTCCTTCCGGTTCAGGAAAGAGCCAGTGTGCAATACTACAAATGACGATGTTTGCTATACACGCAACAATAATGGTGATTGAAAGCTCTTCGATATCCATGAAGGTGTAACTAGAAAAGTTCAAAAGAATCGACCCTAGTAACAACCCCATATACCCTATTAAGAACGTTTTCTGATTGGTCATAGCGATGCTATTAATTAAAAAGGCAACGCCGACCAATATGAACAGAATCACAGGGTAGATATTAAAGAATTCCCACAACAATGTAATTTGTAGCGAGGTCCAGACCGCTGCTGCGAATATCATTATCATTGCAGGCAGGTGGAAATGGTCAATTTTACCTAGCACGAACAGTGGCATCAGAATAGTAAGAAAGCCAAAGTCCCAGCCTAATACCATACTGATTGCCAATCCAAGCGAACAGCCAAACCATATACGAAGCGCTTTCATCAATCCCCCTTAATAAATAAAGTGAAACAGACTAACCATGCGAATTCTTAGTTTTGCAACCGCTTGCCAAAATGCATTGTTTCCTGAATGCAGAACCATGGTTGCTCTAGAACCAACAAATAGTGAGCTCGGTAAAGTCTCATCGTTATCTAGGTTGATACGAGTACGTTGAGCATCTCGTACCCAGCGATTGTTTACTTGTATCTCTGTTAATGTACCGTTCGGTGTTTGCTGCCCTGAAGAGACACCATGATCTCGGCTGTCAACGTCGTATTGAAACACTCGGCCAGGGTATGCATCAAATGTAACCAACGCTTTATAGTCATCATTAACTCTGGTTACTGATTTCTCTCGAAAATCAGCCGCTACCCATAATGAACCTGAAGAAACGAATGTTAATAGAGGCATATTTGCACTCGCAGCCGTTCCAACCTCTAAACGTAGATTCGTCACAACACCATCGCTTGGCGAGCGTACATATGTCTTTTCTAAATCAAGCTTCGCTTTCTCTACCTGATTCTTCGCAAGGCGAACATCCGTTGTTGTACCTTCACCACGGCCCAACTGTGCTTGTAGCACTTTTAAATTCTGACGTTCTATCTCTAACGCTGCGGTTGCAACTTGATAGTGCTTAGTCACTTCATCAAGTGTTGAGCGAGAAACGGCTTGTTGCTTCGAAAGTGTAACAATTCGATTGTATTCCGAAAGTGCATTGTCTAGTGAGGCTTTCGCTCTTGTTATGTTTGCAATTGCGGCACTTTTTTGTGCATGTAAAGCAATCTCTTTTTCTTTCGCTGATTTCAATGAAAGCTCAGCTTTATCAAGTGCTATTTCAAATTGGCGAGGGTCCAGCTTGAAAAGAATGTCTCCTTTTCCAACGTGGTCATTATTTCGAATCATAACTTCTGTTACGCGACTTGAGACTTCTGGCGCAATTTGTACTACATGCCCGTGCACACGACCTTCGGTGGTCAAAGGTGCATTACGGTCAGCAATTATAATATACAAAAACAAGACAATAAAAGTGAGGCTCAGCACTTTCATCCATTGTTTGAATTTTTTACTTTCAGTCATTGTATTAAACCCTTAGTTACGCAATTCGACCTTATTATAGGGTTTTGCATGTGAGTCTGGTAGAATAAAAAAACATACACGACCGACCTAAAAGTAGGACAATGAATACAAGCATTGATGATTTGAGATTGTTTACACAAACGGTACTTCACGGAGGGATAAGCGCAGCAGCAAAAGCCAATAACCTGCAACGTTCTAAAGTTAGCCGGCGCCTGCAAGTACTTGAAAGCTCATTAGGTTGTGAGTTGCTAATTAGAACAACAAAGACGATTGAATTAACGGAACATGGTAAATATTTGTATGATCTTGTCTCTCAACAGGTTCATCATATAGAGCATGGGATCATTGCAATGAAAGAGTCCCAGCAGGACTTTACTGGCACACTCCGCCTTGCTTTGCCCTCTGCACTGATGACTTCTCAAGCCTTCACTTCCGCTATTACCGAGTACTCTTCTCGTTTTCCAAACATTCAAATAGAAGTCGAGAACCATCAAGACAGTGTCGATTTAAAAAGGCAGGCTTTCGATCTGCAAGTGTTACCTAACGTGGTTTCTATTACCGATGATAGCTATATTCAATTCAGTTTGATCCCTTATCGTTGTCATCTTGTCGCATCAAGAGAGTATTTAAACTCCCATTCTCCATTAACATCTGTAAATGATCTAAGATCGCATCGCGTTTTTACGAACCGTTATAACGCAGACTTGCTGGAACACGATTTACACATATCCCTTAAATCTGATGACCTAAACTTGCTCCAGTCTTTGGCTTTAAACAGTCAAGGTATCGCTTTTTTGCCGACGGTGCACTCTAGAAAGGCCATTGAAGACGGACGATTAGTTCAAGTATTACCAAACATTACTTACCCAAGCTTACATTTAACTATGATTTACCCATCTGCCCAGTTTCTTTCTAAAAAAACGAGAGCATTTATTGATCTCTTTAAAGAGCTGATTAGTTAAGAGAGGGGATATAAAGGCTAAGTTATATAGATTCCTCAACAAGCAGGCTCATTATTCGAAGACTATGGTAAAAAGTGTAGAGCTTTATGTCATATTTTTACAATGGTACAGGTTGCGATACGTCTCAAAGACTTTCGATGTATACCTGAATAACGGCCTGTTAGTGATATATAGTATTTATTTGTCAGCAGTAACTTTAGCGCTTCTTCTTTTGTTTCTACGTAAACTTTATTACAAAGGCTTTGTGGTCTCGTTCCGGTTTTTCGCCCGACGATCTTTGACAGTTCAAAAAGTCCATCTTTATTCGGTTCACAACGAAATGTCGTGGTATTTCCATAAATGCTACCCTTAGCAACAATATCTACAATCATGTTCACTCCTATCGAATCTGCAGGTAGAGAATAGAAAAAGCCACACTAGAAAATAACTGAGTGTGGCCAAATCCAAATATGTGGTGAGCATATTTAGGGGAGGTAAAAGGCAGGGATAGCCAGTTAACGACTAATTAACTGGCCGATTTTTCTAATGATTAAAAACTGTAGTAAACACCAGTCACTACCGTCATTGAGTCTTCAGAAGCCCAATCAGCATCAGCTTGTTGGTATTCTGCAAAAGCAGTAATGTTACTTGCAACAGCGTAGTCAGCACCTATTACCCAGTTTGTGGTATCGCCAGACTCTGTCGCTGACTCAATATCAGCGATAGCATATGTTGAGTAAACACGGATGTTATTTAGCGAGTAAGAAGCCGCTAGACCCAGAGTCTCACCATCCGCTAGCGATGAAGTATTGTAGAAACCAAAGCTGTCAGCGCCTTTAAACTCAGCGTATGTTGCTGCTAAGTAAACGCCTTTAAATTCTGCCGATGCCGATACACCGTATAGCTCGTAATCTTCGTCAGAATCGGTTTCACCTTGAATGAATGAAGCACCAATTGAGAAGACATCATGTGCGTAATCTGCAGACACACCATAAGTTGAATCTAGGTTCTTTTCGTTAGTAGTATTGATATCAGCTACAAATGTCATTGGGCCGACGATAGTCTTCGCTACAATGCCATTACCTTTTGACTCACGGTGGTTACCACCAGCAGAGCCCATGTAGTTGCCTTCATTTGTGATGTCGTCTTTTTGAATCGCATCAGCAGACTCAGCTAGGTCGCCCACTTCACCCACAGCTAGACCCCATGTATCAGTCTTAATACCAATATGAATATCATCAAAGTTAGCGGCTGTGTCTGTGTTGCGGTAGTTTGAACCCGCTTCAATTTCAAAAGAAGCAAAGCCTGTTAGTTGTTCACTCAGTTTCTGCTCAGCGTCCATTTGTACTTTCGCCCAAACGTTCACATCAGCATCGGTAGAAACACCTTGGATATCCGTTGTCGCAAGGTAAGCATCAACCTCACCTTTCATCGACACGTTCGTTGTATCTGTTGAGTAGATTTCGCCAGCAAATGCAGATGTTGCAGCTGAAGCAACTAAAAGTGCTAAGATTGTCTTTTTCATAATGAACCACTACTTTCTTTTGGTTGTTTTAATGTCATCGCTAGTGCGACTTCGAATGTGTGGTCATTTTTGCTAAATTACTTTGCGGAAAATACCGAAATATTACTGCATTTATTTCGGTGGCTACTTAAAAATGAGAGAATATATTAAAAACTAATACTTTTTGGTTGTTAAACTTATCCATATTTTTATTCTAGTAAATCGACTTAGCTTTGATTTCCCCTTTCGATTATGCCGTTCATGAACAACTTTTAAATCATCATAAGTAGTTCCTTTTGAATGGCTAGCGTGACTCAACAATCTATATTGGCCAAATTTCACTAACTTAATCTCATATAAAATAGTTTCAAATTTTGATTCCGATTTATTATTTAACGTTAAGAGCGCCCGAAACCATCGAGGTAAAGGGTGTTCCTTATAGTATTTTCCGACACGGTAAAATAGGTAACAACACAAACCAAGAAATAAGGTTGCCATTAATATCGTATGTTTATACGAATCTATTAACGATAAATAAGTATGGCTAACTAGCCAAACTGACTTTTGTATTGTCATTTTTTTATTATTACTGCTGTTAGGGTTCCACCAATAAATATCCACTGAAGGCAGAGTGATCTCTCCTGCTTGATCGACGATATACGTTGCTGACTCGACTTTCTTAGAATAACGTTCACCACGTATTTCACGGTCTTCATGTTGGGTGGCATGCCGATAAAACGTTAATCTATCGTCCATACCCTTAGGCATGTTCAATAGATCAGGTAACAACATGGTGCTCGTATCCGTTGCTGTCGTAGTCACTACCCGCTTTAACGAATCGCCTACACTAAGGGTAACCTCCTTATCTAACGCACGCTTAAGCAGCCCGGTATCGGTCGATTCACCTTGATTCGCGTGGATCACTTGCCACTCTTCCGTGATCTCTAGCTCACTCGCCGTAATCCAATGGTGACTTTCTACCATGTAGGGAATGGGCTTATGAGCTTCAAACGTTAACGGGATTGTAGTTAGCAATCCGCTCACATTCTGGCGGTCATTCTTAACTTCTAGCTCGACCGTGATTGGCGGAACCCGATATTCTCCACTTTCGAGTGGGTATAGGACAATTTCCCACAATTGTTTTGAGTAAGTTTTACCGTTTATACGTTCCGTAGAGTTAATGGCAAAAGCGCTTCGATTAACCACCAAAGCATTATCGACCTCGATACGGTGAACTCTCGTTCCTTTGGTAAACCAAGTATCCGTCGCCACTTCGATGTTTATGACCACTTGCTCGTGAAGAGCAACTGACTCTACACCATTACTTAACCACGCTGTCAGTTTTACCCGACCTTCCGCGTTAAGCTCATTTATCGTACTAGCCTGAACAGGTCCTATACATAAAAACAGACAAACGATAAAGAGTAGCCACGTTTTTATCTTGTTTAGATTAATCATTACGCCACTCCGTCTCTCGCCCTTTTCCCTGTTCAAGCTGCAGAGAAAACTTGGTTGAAATGAACATCGATAAATCACTCTCCACCCGTTTCATCCACTTTTCATTAACGGAAGGATCATTGAGAATCGCTTCTGCTGATAGCGTCTCTTTTATAAGTTGCTTCCTATCTATTTCTTGCAATACGCCTTCCGAGCTTTTCGGCTTGTCACCACGCTCTTTACTACTTTGTTGCTCATTACTGTTCGATTGGCTCTTTGTGAAGGTATCGATGTGCTTAATAATTGAGTTCACGATAAAAAGATTACTCGTTGCGACTTCAATACTTGGATCGTTTTCAAGTATTTCGTCATACAGTTGTTTAGCTGCAATGTACTCTTTCATATGAGCGAGCGCCGCGGCTGCACCCAACTTTGATTCAATATCATCACTTCGCATATAAAATTGTTGGGCGATGTCGTACTCACCAGCTCTATAATACGAATCGGCTTTCCAACGTTCATTTTCAAACAGCTCAGCCGCTCTATTGTAATTTTCTTTATTATATTCAAGTGCGCCCTGCTGATCGTTCGTTAACCAAACATCACGCCAAGTAAATTCGCTTGCATAGACTGGGCTTGTCAATAATTGAGCGTTACACACAACAAGCACTAGCCCCCACTTAACAAGCCACCCCTTACGAAACCAGAGTAAGTATGGAAGTATGATGAGCCAAATCAACGCATGCCCTGAGTCGTACCATGGTTCAGCCTCCCCACCAGAAAGCACAGCAAAAGCCTCTATTTTGCTCTCTAACGTCTCTATATCAGCACTGTCTTGAGTGAACGGGACAAACTGTCCACCAGATGCTTTCGCCAGTGAGCTTAGTGCTTTCTTCTCCATTGGGTACGGGGTTGTCATCGCTTCATTACCGATACCATAAACCAGTAGCTGATATGGCTTTTCAGAAAAGTAATCTCGGTAAGCTTTGGATGCCTTAGTATTAACGGCATCTGTCACAAGCAATATCGAAGCCGCAGGGTTAACTTCTGTCAAAACCTGTTCAATGATAGGTAATGTATATTCTGCAAACTTTCCTTTTCTAGGCATCACTTCAGGGCTAATGGACTCAAGCAAAGGACGGTAGATCTCGATATCTTGCGTCAACGGCATTGCCGTATGCGCACTTCCAGAATATACAATCAGCGCCGTTGATCCGCCGCTTCTTAGCTCTAACAATTCGAGTATTTTCTGCTTTGCTCGAAACAGTCGACTTGGGGCTAAATCTTGCTGTTGCATCGAACTGGATGCATCCAATACCACAACCAGAGGGGTTGTATTCTCTCCAAAAGGCATAGGAGAACGATGCCAACTCGGCCCAGAAGCCACTAAAACCGCAACAAACACAATAAACGATAGCGTTTTAATTGGAACTCGGCTCGTCCAACTCGGTTGTTCTACTAAAAGTGCCTTCAACAAATGCTTAGGAAGTTTTTCAGTCCAAGCGTTCTGCTTAGCATCTCGATGCCAATTGAATGCGATTAATGCAAAAATTGGCATCAACACAAGTAACCAAATCGGTCTTAAAAAGTGAAAATTTTCTAATGCTGTCATCAGTGTCATTTTATGCTCACTCCTTTCCCGGCAATGAGCTGCTTTCGAAAAGAACGTATTGGAAAGTTCAGCGTTCGAAAAAGCATAAATACAAGTTGATGCAGTAAAGCGATGATCACAGGAAGATGGTGATAACTCGTTTTTGGCCGATACGTAAAGCTCTCAAAAACTTGAGGCTCTATTTCATGTATCGCTTGGTAGATTTCACTCAGATCGGTTGGAGACATCGCCAAAAAACTCTCTCCGCCCGTCATGCTTGCGATTTTTTCGATGACACCCATGTCGATAGCTTGTTCACCTGCCGTATTAGGGTTGCCCATCGTAACGACATGGATCCTTATATTGTATTCAGCGGCCACTTTTGCCGCATCAATGGGGGGAACTAAACTATCAGTATCGTTACCATCGGTTAGCACAATCATGACTCTTTGCTGTTGGCGCACTTTCACAGCCGCTTGTTGGCCTTCAAGATCAGCTTGAATACTTACCTCTGAAAGGAATGTTTTAATCCCTAGCCCAATGGCATCACCTAAATGGGTACTTGGTCCCGCCATCGACGGCTCTGTTTCATTTAAAAGCGTTAGCCATGCATTATGGTCGAGCGTAAACGGAGATTGGACATACGCGGCTTCGCCAAATACGATAAGCCCTAAACGATCACCTTCTCTTTGCTGACTAAATGCATTCAATACTTCTTTTGAAGCCGCTAGACGAGTCGTCTGCTCCCCTTTTATATTAGTAAAATCTCGGGTTGCCATAGAGCCTGATAAATCAACCAGCATCATTAGATCTCGCCCAGATAAATGCCGAGTCTCTTCCGCCCCTAACCACATTGGTTTCGCCGCGGCGACAATGATCAGCACCCAACCAGACACCAAAGAAAAACGTTGCCAAGTCGTTGCCTTTAAATCACCCGCCCCTCTCGTCGCATTCAAATTTAAGCTTGAGACAAGTTGGTTAAAAAATGGGACTTTTATGGCGTGCTCTCGAGTTTGATAGCGTGGGGCAAAGTAATAAATAAGGATAGGCATGGGTAACAACAAAAATAGCCAACTGTATTCAAACTCAATCATAGGCTCTCCTATCATGAGTTTTGATCCACGTAATGCACAATAGCTTTAGCCGGTTGAGATCAGTCATTTTCCATGAGTGCTCAAGCTCTGGTTTATAAAGGTCTCTCTGCCATCGGCTCAATAATTGGTTATCCATACCATAGGTCGCTGTCGTGTCATTGAGAAACGACACCCATTGTTGACCGTATAACATTGCTACCTGTGTGTTTGGATATGCGAAACATGCCACATGTTTAACAACACTATTAATCCGCCTCAGCTCTAGCTGTAACTCTTTTGTGGTTGGATGAGTATATGACGCTTGTTTTATCGTTTTGATCGCTTTTCGACGATAGGACTCTGATTTTAATTGGCGGTAAAAACGAAGAGTGACCCAAATGACGATGGCGACCAATGCGACCATCGCCACCTTCCACCCAATAGTGCTTGGTAACCAGCTGATGCTCTGAGGTAGCGAGGGATCGATGAGGTCTTTTAATAGAATGTTATTGCTAGACACGGCCACCTCCACTTGTTTGTTGGTTAAATTGAGCGATGTGCGTGCCAGATGTATCCAGTTTGATGACATCAATGCCACCAGCTTGAATAAGTTGTCGAATTCGTTCGTCCTTCAGCGAATTATCTTTGTTGTATTGAACTAATTTTGAATTCAAAGAAGGGCCAACTGGAAGCTGTAACTCTCCATCGCTAATGTTAGCCGAATCGACGAACTCGAGGTTTGCTTCCATTGGATCACTAATCGAAACGCCTAAAATATCGTTGTGCTGCTTTAACCACTTTATTTGAGAAAAATCGTTTTCGGTCAAATCATTAAAGTCACTGACCATAATCACTAAGCTTCCTTTTAGCTTTTGCTTAGTTAGCTTGGCCAGGCCGCGACTAAAGCCCGACTCCAGACCAGATTGACTGCCTATGCGTTGCTTAGACGATAGTCCTTTGTTCATATCGGTGAGTGTTCGTAAAATTCTTGAAACGTGCGCAGAATTACGCTGTGGCTTGTACCAACTGATCTCATGATCGTTAAATAATAACGCCCCAATTCGGTCACTGTTTTTAGTGACCTTCCAAGCACAGCAAGCACTTATATGAGCAGCAACGACCGATTTCATCGTATCGATGGATGAAAAAAACATACTGCTGCGTTGATCTACAAATAAAATAACCGATTGATCTTTCTCTTCGCTGTAAACTCGAATGTGTGGTTCGCCAGTACGTTGCGTTACGCTCCAATCCAAGCTTCGAATATCATCGCCCATTTGATACTGGCGATACTCTTCAAAATTTACGCCACGACCTCGATACCTTGAACGATTCGAACCTGATAACTGACTTGCCAGCTTGGTCGATGGTGGTAATCGAAAGCCTCGAGTTTTCAACTTCATCGCCATCAAAGAATCAAACTTCACCACGACTCTAGGATCAATATCTGTGTTCATCACGGTCTCCTATGTCAGAGGAACGCTGAGTAACAGTTCATCAACGATTTGTTTCGATGTAACCGAGTTCGACAGCGCTTCAAAACTAGGGGTAATTCGATGGCCCAATACGGAATTGACCACACTTCTCACATCGTCTGGCGTTACATGGTCACGCCCTTCTATCCAAGCGTGTGCACGGCTACATTTATCTAGCGAGATTGAGGCTCTAGGGCTCACACCCACTTCTATCCACGCCGCTAGGTTTGATTGAGGGTATAGATGTGGAAAACGGGTCGCCATCACCAAGTCAACAATATACTGCTTCATTGGTTGGGACGTATAGATATGTTTAATTTCTTCTTTTCCCTGCGCGATTCCTTCCGCGGCTCCTACTAATTCGATGGGTTCTTTATTACCAGCTTTGACTTCACCTAGTTCCTCTTTGCGAACTAAATCGATAATCTGCATTTCTGCACTGGCATCTGGGTAGTTCACATCCACCTTCATGATAAATCTGTCCATTTGAGCTTCTGGTAACGGGTATGTTCCTTCTTGTTCAATTGGGTTTTGTGTTGCAATGACAAGAAAAGGCTCTGGCAGCTTCATCGTGTTTCCACCTACCGTCACCGTTCCTTCTGCCATCGCTTCTAATAATGCGGCTTGTACTTTTGCCGGGGCACGATTGATTTCATCGGCGAGGACCATCGAGTGAAATATAGGACCAGGTTGAAAGGATAATGACGATTCTTCCTTGTGGTAAATCTGAGTTCCGGTCACATCTGAAGGCAATAAGTCCGGTGTAAACTGAACTCGACTAAACTCTAGCGTTAAGAGTTCGGACAAAGTTTTTGCAGCCCTTGTTTTGGCGGTGCCAGGCAAGCCTTCTAAAAGAATATGTCCGCCCGTTAGCAATGCAATCACCATCGATTTGGTGACATTTTCTTGTCCTACTATCGATTGATTTACCTTGTCGATTAAGGTTGAAATCACCCCGTTTGAATGAACTGTATTTGAATTGACAAAGCTAGAGTGATTAGTGGTAGAGGGAGTCTGCATTTTACTTTCCATCACGATATAAAAAGAAGAAATCAATAACGTTGCTTGAGTTCAACAACAACATCTTTAGGGGCTACTTTCTCAAGATTTTGTAAACAAGATTCGGCATTCTGCTCAGCGCTTAAGAGTGCGTTACACCATGCGTATAAGTAAGTAGGCTGCTGATTACGTGCATAAATGTCTTTAAAAACATTCACGGCTTCAATGGGCTTAGCAACGCCGAGCAAAGATGCATAAGCATAGCCAAATTTGGTATTTGAGGGTTCGATCTCGTAGGAGCGCCTGAGCTGAGTTATCGCTTCTTCTGAGCGACTTGCACGATAGTATGCAAGCCCAAGGCTGTAATAGGTTGCAGCGTAGTTTGGATATTCAATTAAACTCGTTTCTAACAACGATATCGCTTGCTGGTTTTTGTCTCTGTCTTTTAAATACTCAGCATTTACTAACGATACGCGCGGATCACTATAGCGGGCGTGCATCTTCGTATACAGTGGCTCACTATTGCTGTCGTTACCTTGAAGACGGTATATCCACGCTCTTTCAAGATCGCCCTCTAGGTCAGTTGGCAAGTTAGTTAAGTGGTAGTCAACCGCAGGCCCTAATACATCAATATACGCTTGAGATAACTGCGGCCATAACACCACGAGTGTGCGTACGGCTTCCTGCTTAACCAAATAATTAGAATCGTTAAGTAGAGGCGAAACAACATCCCACTTCGCTTTTCCTTGCCATTTCGAAGCAGCTTGAATGGCTGCACGACGCAACTCTTTGTGGCTTGAACGGGAGGCTCTTCCCACTGCGATGACAGCATTGGCGCCATAGAACTCGCCCAACGCGGCCGTTGCCAGTACTCTTTGGTCAAGGCTCAATGCTTCATTTTGAGAATACTCCGCGAGCGTTAGCTCTTGAGGCGATTGGCTACTCTTCGTTTTCTCGTTATTCTGAGGTGATCCCGCAAAGCTCATGGCCGAAAAAGTAAGCACCATGATAATGGCAATAACCGCCCGACTAAGTTGATGAACTTGATTGCTCATAATCGCTATCCTCGATTATCTAACTGTTGAGAAAGCTCTTGAGCTCTAACTAAAAGGGCGTGCATGAAGTAGATCTCAGTTGTCTGATCAAACCCATTTAAATCAAGCCATTGGTTTAATGCCGCTAATACTTGCTCTTGCTTCAGTTTCTCTTGCTCTTGCTCTTCAGAGAGGTACCCCAAAGCAGTGAGCGAGCCGACAAATTCTGGGTAGTTCACAGGTGGCATAAACAGTGAGCGAAACTCCGGTGTATTCACCATCACCAACGCCCCATGATTCGATTTCGCAATTTCATAGTGGGATTTTTTCAATTTATACTCTTCACCACAGCGTTCATCTACAGGGTGTTTCTGACAAAGATTGAATAGCTGAGCAAACTCCGAGTATCGAGTACTTTTCGTTTGATACGCCACGGAAATTACCGCATCGACAGACGTTTGATTGAATAACGTTGAAACACTCTCATCACTGCTTGTTTGTGAAAGAGCCGCAGGGGCAATTGAGAGTGAAATTATTGATACAACGGACAGAATGAATGCTGAACATATTCTTTTCATGTTACGCCCTTACTTAAAGTTTATTTTCATTGCATCAGCATTAATGCCTTTGCGAACCGGATACCCCATAGTCGCAACAACCATCGATATATAAGGGTCAATATGAGTGAAAAACTGCTTCCAGCCCGCGCATAAGTAGTTCAGGCCTAACTCTCCATCGAGCGTTTTAATAAAACGGTTTTTAGGGCATTCACCAAAGCAGGCAAATTGGTAAGGACATTCACGGCACTGTTTAGGTAAGGTCGATTCTTTAGCGCGCCCAAACTCTTCTTGCCCTTGAGAGAACTGCATGTCATCTAAGGAGCTGTCGTTAATGTTACCGAGCTTGTAGTCTGGGTAGACATAATGGTCACAAGCGAATACATCGCCATTGTGCTCTATCGCTAAACCTTTTCCGCACATAGGTGCAAGTGTACAAAGTGGGTTAACACGCCCCATCCACGTTTCCACACACGATTCGAAATAAGGGACGTTAATCTGCCCAGTATCGTTCTCTAGCCACTCATCGAAGATGGTGCATAGAAAGGAGCCCCATTGCGAAGGTGATACGCACCAAGCTTCTACAATAGAGTTGGGATGGCTTGGCTCGGTTTCTGGCATGCCTTGGAATAGGATCTCATCTTCAGACCACTTTTGAGGTGCGGTATCTCGAAACGACTTAGGTTCAACAATCGGGATAAACTGCATCTGTGGCGAGCGGATCACATCGCGTAGAAAGCGATATACTTCAAGAGGGTTTGCGCCCGTCAGATTATTAACACACGTTAACGTTGCAAAGCTCACCTTATGCTTATGGAGTATTTCGACGCCTTTCATCGTTTGTTTGAACGTTCCTCGGCCGGAACGGTTAGTACGATACGCATTGTGGATCATCTCTGGGCCATCAATACTCAAACCAACCAAGAATTTGTTCTTACTTAAAAACTTTCCCCACTCATCATTAAGTAATGTGCCGTTAGTTTGTAAGTTGTTTTCTATCTTTACGCCTTTCGAGCAGTATTTTTTTTGTAGCCGTACCACATCACGAAAAAAGTTAACTCCTAATAGGGTCGGCTCACCACCTTGCCAGTGGAAAACGATTTCTGGAAAATTGTGTTGCTCGATGTAGGTTTTGATATAGTTTTCAAGCATGTCAGGAGACATCGTCGTTTCACAACCACGTTCATGACCTAACAATTCTTCTTTACTTAAATAGTAACAGTAGGTGCAATCAATATTACAAGCAGAGCCAATTGGCTTGGTCATAATATTCATTCGCTTCGCCGGCGCGTCTTTTGGCAACATTATGTTTTTTCGTTGAGCTTTATTGTTCATGATGCTTTCTCTTCTCATTCGCTCACATTCACTGTGCTGTTACTTCCCTAAAGATTGATAGGTACTGCTTGTTAACCGTGTTTATTATTCACCAGCTGCCCTGTTGGGTAATCAGTAGTATTACTGCTTTGCGTTTTTGTTGAGTTTCACAATTTGGGCTAGATCGACAGGCACAAAAAAGCGGACATAATGTCCGCTTTAAAATACTTATCTCGGTATTCTTACTTAAGTACTATTGGTATTGAGCGCGTTCCCAAATGCTCATTTTCTCAACGATTTGGTCAATTGAGAACGAACCAGGAACTTGGCGTGGTGGGAACTCTTGGAACGTTTGTAGGAACTGGAACGTTTGAGCTGCCGCCATGTACATGTACGGTAAGTGCTCTACACGCCAGTTTTGGTAACCAGTACTTTCGTGTAGTGCAGATTCATACGGGTCTTGACGCAAGTTGAAGATGTATGGGAAGCGTAGCTCTTCAAAAGAACATGTCCAAGTTTCAATACCATGACAGTTGTTCACAGAGTACATTACTTTCCAATCGCCAAAACGAATTGCCGAAATGTCACCGTTGTCCGTTGCGTAAATAAAGTTCTTACGTGGCCAGTTAGGGTTGTTGTCAGCCGTTGTATTCTTGCCTTCTTTTAGCGCAGGCATAAGGTTGTAACCATCTAGGTGAACCTTATATTCTTTGCCATTTAGCTTAGTGCCTTTCTTCAGCTTCTCAGCAAGCTTAGGTTCGCCCGCTGCAGCAACAAATGTTGGTGCCCAATCAAGGTGAGATGCGATCTCGTTCGCTACACTACCCGCTGGAATTTTATCAGGCCAACGCATCATAGCTGGAACACGGAAACCACCTTCCCATGTCGAGTTTTTCTCACCGTAGAAGCGAGATGTACCACCATCAGGCCAGCCCCATTTCTCCACACCATTATCCGTGGTGTAAGAGACGATTGTATTGTCAGCGATTTTAAGTTCGTCTAGCTTATCAAGTAGTTGGCCGACCATGTTATCGTGTTCAACCATACCGTCACCGTATAGTCCACCACGCTTAGAGATGCCTTTTGACTCCTCTTTTAGGTGAGTCCATACGTGCATACGAGTCGAGTTGTACCACAAGAAGAATGGTTTATTTTCCTTATGAGCACGATCAATAAAGTCTAGCGCCGCTTCCAGTGTTTCTTCATCTACTGTTTCCATGCGCTTAACGGTTAAAGCGCCAGTATCTTCAATGCGACCATCAGCAAAAGAGTGAATTACGCCACGAGGACCAAATTTTTTCTTAAAGCCCGGCGCCTTAGGGTAATCTGGATGTTCTGGCTCTTCTTCTGCATTCAAGTGATATAAGTTACCAAAGAACTCATCAAAACCGTGCTCGGTTGGTAATTGCGAGTCAAGATCGCCAAGGTGGTTCTTACCAAACTGACCTGTCGTGTAGCCTTTTTCTTTTAGCATGGTTGCCAAAGTAGGATCTTCTGGCTTCATACCTTGCTTAGCGCCTGGCATACCTACTTTCGTCAAACCCGTACGAATTGGATGCTGAGCAGTAATGAATGATGAACGTCCTGCAGTACAAGATTGATCGCCATAGAAATCGGTGAATAGCACACCTTCATTAGCGATACGATCAATGTTTGGTGTCCAGTGACCTGCCTGTCCACGTGTGTAGGCACTGATGTTATCAATACCAATATCATCACCCCAGATGGCTAGAATATTAGGACGGCTTGTGTCAGTTGTGGCATAACTTGCCATTGCAGTCGATGCTAACGCAGCACCCATTGCTAACTGTAGGAAGGTTTTCTTTTTGAACATAGCTCAAGACCTTTAATGTTTGTTAAATAGATTTTGATTTCTGAGCTATTATTTATGATTGCTTAAAAACGGTAATCAGTAGTATTACTGCTTTGGTATTTTTCTATATTTATATGCTCACCCTTTATGGCATAGAGTGAGCAAAGTAATGTTCTTGGAACATTGACACTTACCCTCGAATAACGTTAGCTTAATATATACCCCCAATAAATGAGGCTCTAATTGATGATTGACGATGCCAATAACATTTCTTTTGAAGAACTTGTAATTCAGCAATCAACAACATTGATTACCTGTCAACCAAGGCATTTTGATGCAACCTTTCGTGAAGTAGCGAAGCAAGCTCTTGCGTGGTTTAACATCGACCGACTCACTCTGTACCCCAACTCAATGATACTACTCAATGATGGTAAAACGGTGTCGGTTTCTCGTGATGGCGTCCCTGAGTTAGACAAACAGATGTTTCTACCGGGCAACTATCAAGATTATATGAAGCTACTGCGCTCTAAATCGCCTTGGCATAGTTTTACTGCTGATGAAATGGTCAATCATAAAATCGACACGCTGAAAATTTTGCATTCTGAAGGCGGTCGCTGGCATGGGATTATTCGATTAGAGCTGTTTGGGCAGAACTGGGGAGCACTTTCTTTTTCTAAGTTTAACAGTGGTATAACGCCACTTACTGATAATGAAATGACCCGATTAAAACTGTTATGTGATATCTGGCTTTGTTATTGGCAACACTCGACAATGACAAGAAATCTTAAGCAAGACCAGTCTGACAACGCCAATGAAGGCGAGAAGTTATTATTACTGTCCAAGAAGCAATGCTCTGTTCTTACACTACTCGCACAGGGTTATACCGCAAAACAGTGTGCCGAAAAGCTATTCCTTAGCCCTCGTACCATTGAGTCTCATAAGTACCGTATGTTAGATCTACTAGAGCTAGAAAACCATACTGAATTGGTACAGTTTGCTTTAAGAAATGGATTAGGAATAGAGCAATAACCCTGCCTATCTTTATATTGCCTTTAGTCATTAAATTAATTACCGCATTATTTTTAATGCGGTAATTTTACTCTATATACATCAACTCACTCCCTATATGTTTAACCTTAATAAAACAATGTATTTTATTAGAATACAATCCTATCGTTATTAGGTTTTCATAAGACGTTCAATAGTGGAGAGCCACTTATATCTCTTAGGAAAACGATCATATGGAGTGCAATAATGTCTCAAAAAAATATACTTCTTATTGGTGCGTCATCAGGAATTGGGCATGATTTAGCCATTAAGCTTTTAGATCAGAACCACACTGTGTTTTGTGCCTCTAGAAGATTAGAGAAGATGCGTAACCTTGAAGTTCTTGGGGCCAAGATATTCAGCGTTGATGTAACCGATGAAGAACAAGTAAACCGCCTTGTTGAGAACATGATTGAGCAAGTGGGTCATATCGATATCGTGTATGCGAACGCGGGATTTGCGATTGCAGGTCCCGTAGAAGAAACCTCTATTGAAAAAGTTCACAGCCAATTTGATACCAATGTATATGGGGCAGCGAGAATTGCTAGAGCGGTATTGCCTTATATGAGAGAGAAAGAACAGGGCCGTATTATCTTTACAACCTCTATTGCAGGTCGTGTTTCAACCAGTATGAATGCGTGGTATTCGGCTTCAAAGCACGCGTTAAATGGTATGGTTAAGGCGCTTGCTCAAGAAGTACAGGGATTCGGCATCCATGTCTCGACTATAGAACCTGGCTGTGTTCAAACGGAATTTGATTCCATTCAATTGGCCGATATGAAGACAACAACAGAACTAGAAGCCTACGATAGCATCGTCAAAAAATCTCACCATTTTCTTCAGAACGCTTATAACTCAGGCTCAACCCCAGAATCTACCGTAAATAATATGCTAAAAGCGGGTTTCGATAACAAACCAAAATTAAGCTACCAAACAACCCTCGATTCCAAACTCATGTTCTGGGTACAAAAGCTTATTGGGGAGCAAACCTTTGGAAGGCTCATCCTAAAAATCATACAACGAAACCCTGCCTAAATTAAGGCAACGCAACGCTCTTTAATAAGCCAAGACTCTATGCTCTTGGCTTATTAGTCGATGTGTCTAAACAAGTCATCAATTGATCGACAGAGAGCGGCTTATAAAAATAGTACCCTTGCATTAAATCACACCCTAGCTCGCTAAGTTTTTCAGCCTGCTCTTTCGTTTCTACCCCTTCCGCAACCGTTTTTAGTTTCAAGTTCTTCGCTAGCATTATTGACGAGCTCACCGCAGCCATGTGCTTTTCACTGGTTAGCATCTCTTTGACAAAACTTAAGTCTATTTTTAACTCTGTAAATGGGCTCGATATAAGCTGACTTAAGGATGAGTTTCCCGTTCCAAAGTCGTCAATGGCGAGTTCTATTCCATTTATTCTAAGTTTGCTCACGATATAAAGTAGCTTGGCTTCTTCTTTCGTAACCTGAGTTTCCGTGATTTCAATAGTTAATAATCGCGTTGGAAAGTCATGTTCCTTGAGAAGTTCAACGACAAAAGGCAAAAAGCCTTCTTGAAGTAAGTCACTGGGTGTTGCATTAACTGAGATATTCAGCGCTCGACCTTGTTTTCGAAGTGATGATGCGACAACAACGCTCTGTGAGAGCATGCATTTAAACAACTCATAATCTAAATTGTACTCAGATAGCTGCTCAATAAAATGAAAGGGGGATAACAAACCGTGCTTAGGATGAACCCACCGCGCTAACGCTTCCAAGCTAACGATAGACTCCGTTTGGCTGCTGATTTGTGGTTGAAAAAAAGGCTGGACCTCACCCTGCTCTATCGCTGACTTAAGCTCAGCTGAAGAAAATTGTAACGGTGACTTATCTACCTTCACTTTTGACTTTACCAGTCCCCTCTCAATAAGGGACAACGCATGTTCAATTTTCGACACTGATAATGGTTTATTTACCGAAATGACATTGTCGATGCCGTATTTATTTGCCATTTCTAATACAGAACGTTGTATTTCGACCTCAACACTTGAAAGAATACACACTGGGGGCGTTTCAATTTGTTTTGATAATTCATACAAAAAATCGACTCCATCCATAACAGGCATATGAAGATCACAAACAACAAGCCTAGGCATCGCCTGTTTGAGTTCCTGCAACGCAAGCAAACCGTTGGAAACAGACTTCACTGGTATTGAATCGCATTTTTTAATCATCGATTCAATAACCATTTGCTGAAAGGGATCGTCCTCAATTACCAAGATATAGCTTAGATCACTCATACACTCCCTCAGAACATTGATATATTGTTAAAATAACGACAGATATAAATACGATAACTATAGATTAAATTGATCTAACATCTTTTTCATCAAGCTCTTATATTCAGCTGTTTGTACAAAGTCACACCCAATGACAGCGTCTCGATTTGCATTAAATATAGCCAGCACTTCTTTTTTTGACATTCCAATGGGCCAAGCTTTTGAAAGGCACCTTAGCGTATGAATGCTCCCTTCAACATTACCAACCGGACTCACTTTCATTGCTTCTATCGCTCGCAAAATCGCTTCTTCATAATCTCGACCCGTAAAATATTCTCGGCTAAGTTCCATATTAGTGTCGTACTGTTCAAGAAGGGAGGTCACCTCTGTTGTCCACTTTGCGAGATATAGCAACAACGCTGAAGAGCGAATGTTGTTGTCCTTATCTCTATTAAGAGAGACTTTTACTTTTTCATATTCCAATTCAAATTGTTCAGTATTTCTCAACAATAAGGATATTTTTACGCTCTCTATTTGCTCCATTAATGAAATGGGCTCTTCTCTTTGGGCTAGTAACGCTTGGTATTTTTCATAGACTGTCGTCGCTTTATTATTGTTACTTTGGATAAGGTGGGCCCTAGCAACACACAGCAATTCAAAATATTGGTAAGAAGTGCGGGGAAAGTTGTCTCGCCACTCTCCTAGCCATGTTGGAAGCTCATTTAATAAAGGGGGATTGATAGTTGTTTGTGTAAGAGAGCTATGATCAAGATATAAAGAAGAACCTAACTGAATCATCTCAATATCATATCGAAACGAGCGTTTCGCGCGCTTGACCAGCTTTTTCTGCGCCTCAACTGCGTCACTAAGATCAAGTCGTGCAATATAACAAAAAGTAAGAAGTGCGTATCGCACAACTGACTTTGGTGACATTGAAATAGCCAGTTCCAAAAATTCTATACTTTGTCCATAGTCACCTTTTGCAAATGCGAGCTTTGCTTTAAGATCTAATGGACTGGCAAACTTAGTTCCAGAAAAAGTTTCTAATAGGTATTCACATAATGAGTAATTACGTTGCTGAAACGCTAATTCAGCAAGCTCTAACTGTATTACTGAGGGCTTATTTGGGCTTTTTAAGGAAACTAACAAGTTTCTCGCTAAGTCTAACTGTCCACTAAGCATATAGGCTTTGGCTTTAAGTAATTGGGCGTTAAAACCAATATCTCCACCTTCAAACATGATGACATCGGCTTCCTCAACCGCTTCCTCATATTTCCCTTGATTGATCAAATCCAGGGGAGTGCGAAGTTTAAACTTTCTGCTGATAAGCTTGGGTAGACGCTCTTTTAATATATCGAAGCTAATTGGCTTTAATAGATATCCATCAGGCTCTAATTCTGAAAACCCTCTAACCACTTCTGAGCTACCATCACCAGTTATAATGACTAACACACAGCTAGGGGGTAACAAACACTCCTCTTTGAGCTGATCCAACAGATCATACCCATCAGGAGCAACGCCAAGGTTGTAGTCACATAGCACTAAATCAAACGACTGCTCTCGGCAATGCGAGACGGCCTGTTTTCCATCTTGGGCGAATACAATATCAGACGCGGTAAAGCCAAGTTTTATTAGCATTTCACGAGCGGATACTCGGTACATTGAGCTGTCATCAATCACCAGTGTTTTTATCGACTTGAGTAGAAACGTTGATGGCTGCACTACCAAACTCCTTAAACTTTGCTTATGTTTATGATAGTACGTCAAATTCAAACGAGTGAAACCGTAAAAATACCGTTTAGTGAGATTGGTAATAGTTTTAAAATAAGCGATTAAAAATGGATTTAGGTATTACAGAATGAAGTGGCTCTTCTTATTAACGCTGTTTTTGGTTAGCAATACGTATGCAGATACATTGAAAATTACGAACTCTGATGGCGTTTCTTATACAGTCAATGAAGAAACCTTCTCAGAATTGCCACTATCAACCATCACCACATGGCTGCCTTGGGACGATAAAATCAACGTTTATTCTGGTGTTACTATTAAAGATTTAGTGACTGAATTTGATGTTAATAAGATCTCAACACTGACCATTGAAGCCAAAAATGGCTATCAAATAAATGCAAATTATAGAATGTTGACTCTCCATGAGGCAATATTGGTTAACAAAGTAAACGAACAGTTTCTCCCTATAGAAAAAGGCGCGTACTGGCTCATTTTTAATGTGTCAAAGTACCCAATTACGGCCAACCAACATTTTAGAGATCAAATGGTGTGGCAAATTAGAGAAATTACGATTCACCAATAGAAAGTGAACCTTATGCGTAATGGATTAATTTTGTGTCTATGTTTTAGTTTCTTTAGCTCTTTCACTTTAGCATCAGAGAGCAGTAATAACTCCCCCACAATAACCATCGGTGTGCCAGAAGTCTTATCAGGAAAGATCCCTGAAAAAGAAGAAGTTCTTGGTTTTATGCTGAACTACTGGACAAATTGGGCTTACAAAAACAACTATCAGCCCATTATTGTAGAAGGCACTTTTGAAGAGTTAAGTATTAAACTCAAAAGTGGTGAGGTGGATTTCATTACTACTGCAACCAGCTCATCTCTGTCATCAAGCAACTATCTAGTGAGTTTACCTTACATTAGCTTAGTGGGTGCTCTGTACGAAAATATTGGTGTGAAAACGCACGGTAAAGTCGCACTCAATCTTCCACCCAATGTTTTACCTTCTTATTTCGACCGCGGTAACGATGTCATTTTGCACAGTTATGACGTCAAAGATATCGGTAATGTATTGAGTGATGTCGACTATGTTTATACGATTAAAACTGAAGAGATTAAAGTTGAACTCGAGCGCCATGGCTTACTTGAAAAATTCGTCCTAAGTAACGAGATCGATCCTGGTATAAAAATTTCCGCTTTAGCTAGAAAAGATAACACTTCACTTATACGAAAAATTAACCACTCGATTATTAATGATGAATTCACCACTCAACTTGATGATTGGTATAAATTTTTTAAGCAAGGCAGTTCCTATTATTCACTACTCATCGGCACCTACGACAAAAACCTATCTCCTCAAAAGCTTAATACCTTAGCTCAGCTACCCACTCTTTCTTTTTCTTATATTATTAAAGGTAGTGAGCCTGACTTTACTTCTGATGGTTTCTTCGTGGATGGTTATTTAATTAACATTTTGAAAAAAATATCGAGGCACATTGGAATAAACTTTGAACCTGTGGGCTACGAAGATTTCGATAGCGCCTTTGCTGCGCTTGAACGAAAAGAAGTCGACCTCTTCCCTGGGTTATTTAAAACAAACGAGCGATCATTTCTCGCTTTCACGCAATCAATTGGAAACAATATAGCCGCAATAGCCAGTAAAGAAAATTATAGCTCTAGCTCTTCTCTAGAAGGGCTTCGTATCGCTCTCGTTGAAGGGTATGCTGAAAATAAAATCCTTAAATCGACCATCGACTTCACCCCCGTTATCTATTCGAGCATGCAAGAAGCTGTGCTCTCTGTTTCTGAAGGTAATACCGATGCTTTTGTGGGGAATATTTTTAATGTGTCTTATCAAGTATCGGCGCAGAATCTTCACAATCTCAAAGTGTTAAGAGCAGAAAACTTCAACTTTGATCTCCCTGTAAGAATCGGACTTCAGAAAAAGCACCAAAACGCGGTGAGTTTATTTAACTACGCGCTTTTCTCGTTAGGCAGTGACTTACAAACCGAAGCCCAAGATCGCTGGAAAAGACAAGCTAACTCAATCAACATATCTAGTGAACTCGATAGGGTAACCAAAAAATACACAATCTATGTTGTTGTAGGCATGCTGGTATTGCTTATTGCGTTTATGGTCTACCGTCGAAATGTTAGAAGTAAACTTCAGCTTGCTTTGGCCCTCAAGAGTGCATTAGCCAACGCTGAGGCTCAGCAAAAGAAAGCAGAACAATTAGCCACGGCTAAAACTGACTTTTTGGCCCGAATGAGTCACGAGATTAGAACGCCGATGAACGGTGTTTTAGGAATGGCAGAAGCCCTTACATTTACTGAACTTAATAAAGAGCAAAAAGGGCTACTCAACTCTCTAAATGGTGCTGCCAACAGCTTGCTTGCACTTCTCAATGACGTCCTCGACTTTTCCAAAATGGAAGCAGGTAAACTGACCATTGAAGAAGTCAACTGCAATATAAAAGAATTACTGGGTTTAGTGAGAGACAACTTCATTATCACAGCTAATGACAAAGGCTTGGCTATTGATATCATCGTATCCGATTCTCTTAGTTCACATTATCTGTGCGATACGACGCGCTTGATGCAAGTTCTCAATAATCTGGTTTCTAACGCCATTAAGTTTACTGAAAAAGGCGCGATCACCATCGAAGCGTCTCTGGTAGCCAATCAAACAAATTCAGATACATTAGTATTCTACGTTAAGGATACAGGTATCGGTATACCAGACAAGGCTATCGCTGATCTCTTTAACCCATTTACGCAGGCGGAAAATAGCATTACGCGTAAGTTCGGAGGAACCGGATTAGGTTTAAGTATCTGTAAAGAAATCGTTGATGCGATGAAGGGTGATATTTCTGTCGCTTCAATTCATGGTGTAGGTACCCAGTTCAAAATTCAATTGGAGCTAAAAAGATCAACACTTACGGCTGAAAAACTGACAGACTTTTCTCCCGAACAGACTCTATCAAGTAGTGAGTTAACGACACTCCACCTACTTCTCGTTGAAGATAATGAGCTTAATAGGCAAGTTATTTCAGGGCAATTAAACAAGCTTGGAGTCTCGCATGATTACGCAGTTAACGGGCAAGAAGGCTATCAACTTTGTCAAACAAATCACTATGATATTGTCTTATCTGACTGCCATATGCCGATAATGGATGGATTTGCTCTCGCTAGAAAATTAAGTGCACAGGAAGTGCGCCCTTACTTAATTGCTTTAACAGCGGATGTTGTCAGTGGTACATCTCAAAAGTGCTTAGAAGCCGGTTTTAATGATTATTTATCTAAGCCATGCCCTATAGATATCCTTAAGCATAAACTTTTGAGTTCTCTTAGTGAGCTAAAAGCAATCGAGCATGTTAGTACATTAAAAAATGTTTCAGAAATATCAGATCCTCTCAATGAGTCGCCGCCCCACGAGACTGAACATGTTCTAGACGAGTTAGATTACTTGGTGAATGACTTTTTACCAAACTCGCAAGAGAGCCATCATCTCTCCCCTACAACAGCCGTATCTCTTACTGACGAGCTTTTTGAAGGATTGCTCATAACTATCCAATCCAATCCACCATTCTCTCCCAACCATGTTATTGAAATCTGTGGTGATGATGAGAGTATGGCCAAAACCATCCTGAGCTCCTTTCTCGACAACGTCGATCAAACTCCACCTAACAAAGGTGAAGAGCTTAATACAAAGCAGCAGTATAAAGATCAATTCCACAAACTTAAGGGGAGTTTCTTATACTTAGGGTTAGAAACAGCTGGAGAGCTATCTCAACGATTGGAGATATATGCTTTGGATATAAATCTTGTCGAGTTAAAAGAAGGACTCAACATTTTAAGCCGTTATATGGATTTCGTAACCGAACAGATTGAGTTATATCTTGATGAAAATTAAAAAGGCTTCACGGCTGAACTCATCCATTGAATTTCGTTTAACCGCCATTTTCATCGGCTTGTTTATTGTTATTAGCATTATCTTTTCGTCTATGTCTACGATATTGGCAAATAAGATAACCAAAGGGAAAGACCTCAACCATACTCAACAACTCAGTGAACTAGCACTGAATGTCATTTCATTAAAGTATGATACCAGCATCCAATTTACCTTGGACTATTCATATTGGAGCGAGTTAGCGTCCTATACTAATCGTAGCCATAGAGACACTGCCACCTACAAACGGCTATTGCATCACCTTCTCGATTATGGATTTGAATCAATTTCTGTTTATTCAAAAAATGAAGATTTACTCTTTCTCACCGCTCAACCAGACACAGTTCTTGAGATCCATCAGCACATCAATAACTTTGCGAACTTGAACAACTATGGAGATTTAGATTTTCAAATCGTCGTAGAAAGTGAAAAGATGTATGTAATCGCTACACGTGCAATATTTAATGAAGAAAATCTATTTCAGCCAACCGGATTTATTGCTTTCACCAAGCATATAGACAACTTTTTCATCGATGATGTGAGCAGCATAATTGGCTCTAAATTGGAACTAATACCCGAAGACAACTCTGCTGCGGTATCCTTTACTGAGTTACCTTCCATAAAAGGCATATTTGAAGATATCGACGATTCCAATAACGCTACTTTTCGACTAATCGCCAATAATGAAAAAACCATCCCATTTAAATTACAGCTGCAGCGGCCACATTCTGATTTTATTACCAAGGAGCTGCTTACCTTAATCGTTTTTGAAATTGCTATTGTTATTATTTTGGTCCTGTTCTTTTTTCTTATTTTGAAGAACTACGTCACTAAGCCAATCGTACAAATGAACCAATGGTTATCAAATGACCCATCTAATCTTGAACCGTTTCAATACCCTTATGACGATGAACTTTCGAGTTTAGCCCAGAATATTGAAAGTAATCACGTAAGCCTAATGGATTCATTACAGTTCAACCAAGATCTTTTAAACGCTATCAGTGATATTATTATTACCACGGATGAACACCTGAATATTACCTACTGTAATCCAGCCGCACACAATTGGTTAGGAAAAACACCACACTATATTACAGGGCAACCCATTGATTTCCTGTTACAAGTAATTAAAGGAGATACTCCTAGCTATTGGTTTGCCAAAGTCTTTAATGAAAATCAAAGCTATAGTTCCGTGTGCACGATCAAGTCGGTTTTATCAGAAAGTGACAGTACCATCACAGCCAACATTACGGTTAAACCCATCGAACATGGCAAGCGAGCCGTCGCCATTATTAAACCAACTGTAAAGTCTGAAACCCTTTAGCAGTAATACTCACCTTTTCTTGCTAAACAGTTATTCAACGCCCTCTGCGTGAGATAGAGAGTTATCTTTATTCTCGCTTTCCACTCTTAATCCCCCTAATAAATACTACGCCAGATCAAGGTTTTTTAACTCTCTACTTCATAGCAGTAAATTTACTGATTCGTTTCCCCTCCCCCCTACGTAACATTTATTTACACGTTAGATTTCTAGCGACTCTAGCTCTTTTTTTACACCATTTTTAGGACGCTTTATGAGTTTAATTAGCATGCCTTTTGTCGACACAGGTTTCGACACTGGATTACACGTAGTTGCAGGGGTTGCCCTCGCTTTTGCTATTTTTGGCGCTTTATACGGTTTTTGGAAATTTCACGAACTACCAATTCATCATGCAGACAAAAAGCAGCATGGCCAAATGGCACTCGTGACCATACTCACCTGGATAGGGTTTATTTGGCACTGGGTATGGGTACTTGCTGTCATCATTGCGTTTGTAGACGCTGAACAGAGTATTCGCCGAGTTCGTCAGATATGGACCGATTCTACACCATCTGCACCACAAGTAAGCGAGGAATAATCATGTTAGAAGGTTTAGCTGTATGGGTTTTATTTATTTACCTATTACGTTTAGTTGGTATTCCTTGGAACAAGCCTTTTAAGATATTTGCTTACGGCGGTGGTTCAGCATGGTTAATATTTGTATGGATAGGATTAATCACATGGGCGCCAATGGATCTTTCAGGAGGCTCTGTTGTTCAATCTCCACACATTCAATTAAGACCTGGGTCTAATCGCGTCACTGGCGACATTGAACACTTATATATCAAGCCAAATGCTAAAATTAAAAAAGGCCAGTTAGTCTATGAAATTGCCGATGACTCTTACGTTATCGCTGTAGAAAAAGCACAAGCTCAACTCTCTATTGCAGAAATGGCGTATAAGTCAGCAGTGCAAGATATCAATATCGCTAATACGAATTACCAAGCGTCTCTTGAAGATATTGAAATCATTAAGAACCAGATCTCGGCCTCTCAACAAGATCTGACTCTGAAGCAGAGAACGTTAAAACGTTTTGTTGACCAAAACTCTAAAGTTAAAAACACCATTACTGAAAGTAGCCTAGATCAACAACGAACTATTGTAGAAGTAGCTAAGAGCCAGATATTAATTCTTGAATCTCAATACGATAAGTCACTGATCACGGCTAACAAAAATAAAAACCTTATGGAGAAGTCTCAACTTACGGTTGTAAGCAAAGAGTCTGATCTGAAAAACAAGGCCGCTTCGCTGAAACAAGCTGAATGGGATCTTTCTCAAACCAAAGTTTTTGCCCCTGTCGATGGCTATGTGACTAACTTCATGGCTCGTGAAGGACAATTTGTTGGCTTGATACCCCGCTTGAAAATGTACAGTAATGAAAAGTTCGTTCTGATGCGAATCAATCACCAAGCATTTAGAAATATCAAAGTGGGACAAGAAGCTGAATTTGCTACCGCAATTTACCCTGGCAAAGTCTTTTCTGCAAAGGTTGAAGGCGTTATTGAAGCAACAGGTGAATCACAAGGGTCTTTAGTTGCACGAGAAGTGAATGTACGTAGCACAACAGGAAAGAACGTGATGAACAAGCACCACTTTGTTCGTCTACGTATTACAGAACCTGATGGATACGATATTCCAGTGGGTGCTGTTGGCCTTGCATGGGTCAACGCAGAAAAGCCGATTCCATTTTTAAACTTCTTGAATGTCATTCGAGGAATCATTATTCGAATGAAAGCTCAGATCTACTTCATCTATAGCATGTAGCCTCTAGGCAACATAAAGCTGTTTACCGGAAACCTAGCACATCAAGGATGATGTTCTAGAGCCATTTCGCTAGGTTTCCACCTTTAACTACCCTCAATAAATATCAGCAAGGGATGAAAGTATCCCCTCATATTTATTCATTCTGTAAGTTATTACTATGAAAAAAACACTATTAGCACTACTTATCTGCTCATCGTACGCCAACGCGAGTGGTTTATTACTTCAAGAAGCGGTGACAGCAAATGCCGGTACTGCAGGCGCTGGTGACGGAGTTTATACTGAAACAGCAACAGCAAACTGGACGAACCCAGCGACCATGAGCCACATGGGAGAGCAAAAAACAACCATCAACACAATGGCACTCTACCTTCAGATGGATTACACGGACTACGGTACAGACGAGAACCTTCTGCGGACCCCTGAAGGAAATGCCTCAGCTGAAACCATCATGCCTTCTATCGGTGTTTTCCATGTACGACAATTAAACGAAAAGCTGCATCTTGGGCTCAATTTTGGCGCTGTTGGTGGATCTTCAATTGAGTACGGTTCGGATTGGGATGGTGCTAATCACCTAGATAAAGCCTTTATGTCCGCATTACAGCTCAACCCAAGCCTGAGTTATCAAATCGACCAGAACTGGTCGGTAGGCCTTGGTGCTCAAATCAATTACGGAATGATCGAAGTCAGCACCACCGGCTTTGAGTCTGACATGGGAACCGACTGGGCTTATGGATTTAATGCCGGTGCCATGTATCAAGCCGAACGTTGGGCATTAGGCCTAAGCTACCGTTCTAAACTAGTGCATGAATTCGATGACATTACCGCAACTTTAACCAATGAATTTGAACAAATAAACGGTACTCAGGCGACAGTAGGTACAAAATTAATCGTACCTGCAATTGTAGATCTAAGTGGTAATTACGATCTGACTGAACAACTAACGATCCTTTCCTCTGTCCAATTTCATCAATGGAGCGAGTTCTCAGAAACGCCAGTTTACAACGATGCTTTAAACCTATCCGGTATATACCCTGCCATCGATAGAGACTGGGATGATGTATGGAAATTCGCCATTGGTGCCGATTACCAGCTTAACTCTGACTGGGCGCTGAAAGCAGGCTTCTCTTACGAAACCTCACCACAAGATGACCCAACAAAACAATGGGTCGATCTGCCTGTCGGTGAACAGTACCGCTATTCACTTGGCGCAAGTACCTATTGGGGCACAACGCGTATCGACATTTTCTACGAATACGCTGACTTTGGCACAATGGAAATAGAACGCACCGGAGAACCTTATACTCAAATTAATGGTGAATTCGAAGGCAGTATTCACTTCGTTGGTGCCAACTTTACATTCTAAGAAAAGACAGGAGGCACTTAATCAAGTGCCTCTAACCTTTAGAATCGATAGTCAATGCCGACCGATGCAGTCACTTCTTCGGAATCAAGACTGCCAATGACTGTCTTATCGAGTTTGATATAGTCGTACTTAAATTCAAACATAATATTGATTGTTTTATCCGCTACTTTGGTTTTTATTCCTTGTAGCCACATAAGGTTAGCGACATTCATGTCGACACCTCCATAAGACGATCCAAGGTTAACATTAAAGACTGAAAAATGGGTGTCATTCCAAGGATGAAGTGCATACAGATTAACAGAACCTAGTTGTGCTTCTTCTCCACCAAGAGCCAAAGACACTTGATTGGATGTAATGGCAGGAATTGGAGAGCCAGCGAGCCCGTTAGCGAAGTCAGCAATATCATTTGTTTTGAAATCCACATAGGTATAATTCAATGAAGGAAAAAATAGTGTTCCATCGTTGTTTGATAACGGCAACATATAACCTGTGGTATACATACCTGCCACACTGTCTAAGTGGTATACATCAACATACACTCCGCCAAAAGAATCAAAGTGTGCGGCTCGAAGCCTCGCGTTGTTTGTCTGCGTATAATATTCCGCAAAGCCTACCGTTTGAGAGATGTCGCTGGTTAGCCCGCCTGCTCCACCACCTGCTAGTAATTTTAATTCGCCTTGGTCATCTGAAAAAACAGCAGCCCTTAATGAGCTATTCCTTGGATCTGCATCGTGGTAGTCCTGTTCTTCACTCTTATCGTTTGCGTAGCAGGTGGCAGATATGCTCGTTGACAGCATAAGTAAGGTAGTGATGAGGGTATATGATTGATTCATTGCTTTGCCTTTAGTTTCTTTTACTCAGTTCTTGCAAGCACTCTAAATAAACTCAGTTTCATACACTACTTATTCAAACTATTAGTAAATCTAATTCACCTAACGAATTGCAATAAAGCACAGCTAATTAATGTCATGGAATAGGAGGCAATATGTACCAAAAATATAATCAACAGCTTAACTTGAATTACCTACGAACATTTAACGCGATATACAGCCATAGAAGTATTAAAAAGGCAGCCAATGCACTGGGCATTACTCAGTCGGCAGTCAGTCAAACATTGGCCAAGTTACGAGAGTTCACTAACGATAAGTTGTTTTATACGGCAGGTAATGAATTACACGCTACTTATCGCGCTGATGAAATTGGTCAAGGATTAAACGAGCATATTGAACTATTAGATAACCGTCTGTCATCAAGGCTATTCTCCGATCCGCATCAGTTTGATGGTGAGCTCACCATTGCTGTCTCTAGCGTGTTCTTAGAAGCGATCGCGACCGAGTTAACGAGTTCTGTCGTCTTTGATATGTTTCCCAATGCAAAGCTTAATGTCACCACTTGGAATGATAAAACCTTTAACGCTATTCAAAATGGTGAGGTACACATTGGGCTTAACTTCTACCCCATTGAAACACCTAAATCTATTCGTTCTGTCGCCCTAACAACCAGCGATCCGGTGGTAATCGCAAGAAAAGAACATCCGTGGGAACATTCAGGTTTCAGCCAGCGCGAATTTTCAACATACCCAACCGGCGGGATTTTAGTACCCGGCCTCACTGATTTTAGCGCGATACTAGAACGGCAATATCCAGGAAAGTTTGATTTTCAATATCGTTCCGCAAGCATGTCTGTACTTAGCTGTTTGGCCGAGCACTCTGATATTCTCGCAATAACAGAAACCCTTTCGGCATCTATGTGTCCTAAGTCAATTCAATGCTTCAAACCTCGTTGGCTAAGTGAGCTATTACCTAACAAGATCAGCCACGCCATGTACTACTTAGAGCGTAATCACCATCATCCTCTTTACCAATACAGTAGCGAGTTAATTAAAAAGTCGCTTCAGCACAAGCTGGATGAACTCTCACCGAATGTTATTGAATGCTAACGTCTTTGCAGTAAATCTACTGATGTATATTGCCGTCATTATTTTTAGTCTATCCCCTGAGTTTTTTTAATCCAGTTTTGCTCTTTCGTCACGAGTACATGGGCATAACAATAAATATATTCGAGTATTAATCACGATGAATAAAACAATTCTAGCGCTTTCATTAATAACAATGATCACTGGCTGCCAAGCGACCCAAAGACAGAATGCAATGACGGGAGAGGCAGAGACTAATTCTGCAACTAAAGGCGCGTTAATTGGTGTGCTAGCTGGGGCAGCATTGGGGGCAGCGACGGGCGATAGTTCTGATGAACGCAAGAAAAGAGCCCTACGCGGTGCTGCTGCGGGTGGTGTGATAGGTGGTGGTGTTGGCCACTATATGGATAAACAAGAAGAAGCATTAAGAAAGCAGCTGGCTCAATCAGGTGTGCAAGTCAAACGAGTTGGAGAAAATGAACTTCAACTTGTAATGGAAAATGGTATTGGCTTTGATTCTGGCTCCTATCACCTTGCTTCCAGTATCTACCCAACGCTAAATAGCGTCGCAATAGTTCTGGCTGAGTATCCAGATACCCGACTTCAAGTAAAAGGGCATACCGACAGCGCAGGTAGCGATGCCAGTAACCAAACATTATCAGAGAAACGCGCAGAATCAGTTGGAGACTATCTCATCAGTCAGGCCGTAGCGTCAGGAAGAGTAACAACGGAAGGCGCAGGAGAACGTTATCCGATTTGTAGCAACGAGGATAAGCAAGGTAGAGCATGCAATCGCCGCGTTGAAATAAACATCTTAGCCTTAAACTAGTCCACTCACATTAAAGGTAAACATTATGTTCTTTAATCGCTTTCTAAAACCGTTCCTTATTATCGGCGGCCTTATCACTATGTATGCTGGTATTTATGCAATAAACCCTGAAACCGCACTACGTGATATGAACAATCTTCCCTATGACTCGAATTATGTGTTTCTGTTTAGGCACTGGGGAGTCATGGTCGGTCTAATGGGTTTCTTTATAGCGGCGTCGGCTTATGTTGTACGTTGGAGAGAATCGATCATCCTTTATTCGTTTCTAGAAAAGTTATTCATGGTTTACTTGTTTACTTCAAACTTCTTTAATCCAGAAACTGCCCACCTAAACAGTAGCTTTATTCCGTTTGCGATTACAGATATCACCATTGTTAGTTATACGCTTGGCTATTGGTATGAGAACTATCGAAATAGAACATCAGCGTAACGGCTAAGGTCTTTTATGCTTGGGGCTCTTTGGAGCCCTTTTTAGTGTTCGTCGAATGACGTTAACCGTAGAATGGAAAGCGGGCTAAGCCCTGAAGGTATGAGTGACCTACGTTGTTACCTTCTTTGCATGCCTCATCAAACAAGAGCTGAATCGAGAACACATCAACACTTAGGCTCTGAAAAACAAAAAAAGCCCTAACATTTCTGTTAGGGCTTTCTTATATTTGGAGCGATACATCGGGTTCGAACCGATGACCTCAACCTTGGCAAGGTTGCGCTCTACCAACTGAGCTAGTATCGCGTTGCTATTACTTTTAAAAGTAAAAGACTTAATAGATGGTGCCCCGGGCCGGACTTGAACCGGCACAGCGCGAACGCCGAGGGATTTTAAATCCCTTGTGTCTACCAATTCCACCACCAGGGCACGCAAAACTTGTTGCGATGCTTCTAATAAATGCACTCTGTCGAGTGAGTTAGACACCATCTTGACCTTGTAATACTACAAAATCATAAAATTTGGAGCGATACATCGGGTTCGAACCGATGACCTCAACCTTGGCAAGGTTGCGCTCTACCAACTGAGCTAGTATCGCTTTACATTCCCATTTCACAAGAAATGGAGGCGCGTCCCGGAGTCGAACCGAGGTCCACGGATTTGCAATCCGCTGCATAGCCACTCTGCCAACACGCCTTTACTTTCTTACTTACCTGACGAACACACCAAAAAGTACGTTTATCAAATTAGATGGTGCCCCGGGCCGGACTTGAACCGGCACAGCGCGAACGCCGAGGGATTTTAAATCCCTTGTGTCTACCAATTCCACCACCAGGGCACGCAAAACTTGTTGCGATGCTTCTAATAAATGCACTCTGTCGAGTGAGTTAGACACCATCTTGATCTCGTAAACTACGAAATCTTAAAATTTGGAGCGATACATCGGGTTCGAACCGATGACCTCAACCTTGGCAAGGTTGCGCTCTACCAACTGAGCTAGTATCGCTTTACATTCCCATCTCAAAAGAGAAATGGAGGCGCGTCCCGGAGTCGAACCGAGGTCCACGGATTTGCAATCCGCTGCATAGCCACTCTGCCAACACGCCTTATTTTCTTACTCAAGCAACGTTTAACTTTCAACACCTTACCGCTCTTAACTAGAAGCGTTCAGTGCCGTTGCGTTGGATGCATACTTTACGGATTGAGCGAGGAGAGTCAAACAAAAAAGTAAAAAAAACATTCGTTTGCCCAGTTTTACAGCGATTCGACGAAGTATCACTCGGATTGATGATTTTTACCACTGCTTCATCAGGCGTCCCATTAAGCTTGGGTGATATGCCCAGCAGTGATCGAACATCTCCATTAGTTGGGGATTTCCATATTTCGAGACACTCACACCATGAAAACGGTTCTTCTTGGTCTTTAATAAATCTACTTTTTTCTGGAGTTCGTCAGATTGCTTTGGTGCAATGAAATCAGAGATGACAACAAGATCTGCATTTTTGTACTTACTGCGCTCCATTGTCTCTATAGAAGTCATAATGGCTTGCTCAAAGTCTGTACCACCATGGAAGCTATAAGCAAGAAAGTCACTCGCCTCACGAAGCCCATCTTGTCGTGTTAATTCATAGGTTATTTGTTCTGTTGAAAATAAGATAACAAAACAATCGCGTTCTTCAGCCAAGGCTATTTGCATTAAAGCGTAAGCCATCGCCTTCGCGGATTGTTCAGGTGCGCCTTTCATAGAGCCAGACGCGTCGACACAAATAACAAATGGACCTTTTTCAATATCGATCTCTTTATTATCTGGCACATGGGCTCTTACTTTACGAAGCGTGCGAGATTTTCCTGCAACTTTGTAGTTGAGTAAGCGTTTATCTACCAAGTGTTTATAGAAGACAACTTCCAGCTCAGGGTAAGCCAAAAACATGGTTTCGTTAGGTAACAGCTTGTTTAAATCATCACTTTCATGGATACCGACAATATCGTCAGTGGCTTCATCGGACTTTTCTTCCACCATTTGAAGCTCTTCAGCAGGCGTAACATGCAAATCCGGGTCATCTAACTCCCCTGCCATTCTGCCCAGCTTAGCTGCAATTTCTTGGAGACCTTTATTTTTGCTCAAATACTCAGCGTGTTTTTTCATAACCGTTAAGTCAGTTTTACTTAACTTCGCAGATGCCATATCCCACAAACGACCAACACTAATTTCACTGCCAGTTTCTGTTACGCGGTCCATGTTCTTTATCGTTTCCATTCTTTGATAAAGATCTTTCAACGCTTTTTCTTTATTTGCTTCTAATTCAGATATTTGAGCTTTCTTCAGTGTATCAGACAAGCTTTTATACCACTGGTCACAGAAGTAATGCGGGAACATCGGATTGTTAATTCCTTTGTTCTTTTCAATGAGTCGGCGAGCTTGCAGGTAAAATGCAGAGTGCCACTCTAATTGCTTTACCACATCATTTAGGTTTTCAAAAAAAGTCTCTTCATCCCAATGAATCACTTTTTGGTACAGTGCGAGTTCATGTTTAAAACGATCGGTTTCACATACCTTTGTTAGACGACGCTTAACATTGCCTCGCCATTTCATTATATGACCTTTAACCGATGATTTGACGCCTTTATTTTCAGCCATCATCATCACCTGTGAACGCGCCATTAAGTCATTCACAGCCGTGTCTACGATTCCTGACTCGGCAATCGCCACAATTAGATTGAGTCCATCAGCCCCTAACATCTGATACTCCTACGCAAAAAACTCATTAAGGTGTTTCACGCGGAATACCGTTTTCTCGCACTCCACCTTCGTCGCTTCCAACTTGCTGAGTAACTCTTGTAACCCACCTTCCATCGTTCTTGGTAGTTCATTGTCAATAAAGCTATGAGGTAAAGCGCCATGAAAATCTGAGCGCACTTTCCTTAGGTGAAAATCTGCAGATTGTAGTTGTCCCATCGCTTCGTCCGCTTTATTGCTCCATTCCTGAAAAAGCACTTCATCTAACCCCTCTTTATCAGCAACGGCCAGCAATACGCCACGGTTAGCGATATCCTTAATGACAAGATGATTTTCTGCATCAACATCAAACGTTAATCGGCAAATATTGGTGTTTTGATTGACGTAACCATAGACTTCGCCCCCACCCTCTTTTATTACTTTACTTAAATCATTCTTAGGTAGGTAAACCCAGCGGCTATCGCCCTTATCCGATTCTGATACCGACATGTTTGATTGCAATAGAACCAGTTTAACCAACCCTTTCGTCGTACCAACCTGATAGCTGCTTGCATTAGAAATATCGTACTGCTGGACATGTTTTTTTAGTAAACCGGACGGTGCATCTTGAGAAAGTACCACACTGTATTTCGATTCTAACTCAAGTTGAATATCCTCAAGCTCCTCGCGGCACATGGAGATTTGATGCTCTACCTCTTGCTGATCAAAGGCATGGTTTAATGCGAATTCTCGGACAATGCTACGAACCTTGTCCCTAGATTCAGGGCTATTCCATAAGCAGTCTTGCAATAACAATAAGTCCAGTGGATTAATAGAGCTGCGACCATTAAAGAACGCGCTCGCTTTTAATAATCTCACGGCTTTTTTCCAACGACGGTCAGAAACATAGCTATCACTGTCTGAATGGTGGGCTGCTACATTGTTATCTGAAAGTTCGTCTTTGCCTTCAAGCATAGATTTCAGCTGAAACAGTTTCTCAAAAACGGAATCGCTTAGCTCTAACTTATCTAACTCCGATTGCCATTTATGGTATTCCTCATCTGTGATCGCGAGTCCTTCAGGGATCTTAGCTTCTTGTGTGGTTCCCACCGTAAGCATGGATTTAAAGTTTTCTTTATTTTGTATACGGTTTATGAATACACGCACCAACATTCTGTCGTACAGCGCATCAAGACCGCTATCTTCGTCAGGCAACTCATTTGATGCTGAAATAAGCAGTCGCATTGGTACACGTTCAATATCACTACCATTCTTAAAGGTTTTTTCGTTTACCACTGTCAACAGTGTATTTAGAATCGCAGGTCCCGCTTTCCAAATTTCATCAAGAAAAACGATCTGTGAGGTAGGTAGGTAACCATCGGTTAAACGAACATAGCGTCCATTGTCTTTGAGTTCTTGAATACTTAACGGCCCAAACACCTCTTCTGGCGTTGAGAAGCGCGTCATTAAATACTCAAAGTAACTTGAATTATCAAATGCTTGAATCAGACGTTTTGCAATCAAGCTTTTCGCTATACCAGGAGGACCAAGCAGGAAAACACTTTCACCAGAGAGTGCCGCTAACAAACAAAGTTTGATGGTATCTTCTCTCTCATAGACACCATCTGAAAGAGCATGAGCAAGCTTATTAATTCTCTCAGAGAGCAAGGCTTTTTGTGAGTGAGATGCTGGGGTTGGGCTTATCATTTCTCGGCTCCTAGAGAGGGACACATTTTGTGTGTATGTATATGTTTATACATTTGTTACCACTTTGTTACAAGTGTATTTTAATTAAGATCGCTTAGTTATAGCAGAATACATTTCCTGTTTATCATTGCAATCTATGTTTGCACTTATGTGATTCACCATATCGATTAAAGATCCCTCTATTCATAACGCTTTGGGGGTTTATTTAGATCAAGAATGTCGCTATTGTGACGCTATCTTAATTTTTATATAAGTCGTTAATTGGCATGAGCAAGCTCATTCACAAATGGAAGCAAATATCCCTCATTGAAGAGGACATTCACTTGCCAAATGGGCAGAACATTTCACACACTACCATCTCTCATCCCGGAGCGGCTGTCATACTCCCTATCAGCTCAAACGGTGAGTTAGTGTTAATCAACCAATTTCGCCCCTCGCTAAAAAAATGGTTGCTCGAATTGCCTGCTGGCACGATAGAAGCGGATGAGCAGCCACTACAGTGCGCACAACGCGAATTAGAAGAAGAAACAGGGTACAGCGCCAAAGAGTGGATAGCCTTAGGGCAAGTCACCCCACTCGCTGGTTTTTGTGATGAGATTCAGCACCTCTATGTTGCGAAAAACTTAGAGAAAACCTCACGCTTTGATTGCGACCTCGATGAAGTAATCGAAGTGGTTACCATGCCAATAGAGCAGGTAAATCAATTTATTATCAATGACACCATTACGGATGCCAAAACCATCGCTTGCTTAAGTAAAGCAACGCTTTGCGGCTATTTATAGGAGAATTTCATGGACTTTAGATCCGATACCGTTACCCGCCCTACCGCTCAGATGAAAGAAGTAATGATGAATGCCGATGTTGGCGATGACGTTTATGGTGATGATCCGACAGTAAACGAATTAGAAGCATGGGCCGCGGAACGTCATGGATTCGAAGCTGGACTATTTACCTCATCAGGTACTCAAGCAAACTTACTCGGCCTAATGGCACATTGTGAGCGTGGAGATGAATACTTATGTGGTCAACAAGCGCACAACTATAAGTTTGAAGCAGGAGGCGCGGCAGTATTAGGGTCAATCCAGCCTCAACCAATTGAAAATAACCCTGATGGAACACTCGATTTAGCAAAGTTAGCGGCAGCGATAAAACCCGATGATAGCCACTTTGCAAGAACTAAGCTATTGAGCCTAGAAAACACCATCAACGGTAAAGTGTTGCCTTTAAGTTATTTAGCACAGGCTCGAGAATTCGTTGATCAACACAACTTGTCATTGCATCTAGATGGCGCACGAGTTTACAACGCATCGACTGCGCTCAATATTGATGTAAAAGAGATTGCGCAGTACTTCGATTCGATGACGATATGTTTGTCAAAAGGGCTTGGTGCCCCGATAGGCTCTCTTCTTCTTGGAGATAAAGCATACATTAGTAAAGCCAGACGCCTTCGAAAAATGGTGGGAGGAGGAATGCGTCAAGCTGGAATCCTCGCTGCGGCGGGTAAACTTGCGTTAACCGAACATGTTGCTCAACTATCAACAGATCATGCAAACGCAAAGTATCTTGCAAATAAGATTAGTCAACTTGAAGGGTTTAACGTAAACGTTGATCACGTGCAAACCAACATCGTCTTTGCAAAACTTGATAATACTGTTGATATCTCATCGATTACTAAACAACTATCCGAAGATGGAATCTTGATTTCTGCTGGTAACCCTGCTCGATTTGTGACGCACCGTGATGTTAATCAATCGGACATTGATACATTAGTCTCTAAAATTTCGACACTATTATCACAATGAACTCTTTGATTAAATTAATCTAGTTTTACTATTGAGCTTCCCCCTAGGGGAAGCTTTAAGCTGTACCTTTCCAATGAAAGCTAAAGACCTCATGAAAACGACAACCGTTACCTTACTAATACTGTTTGGCTGGTCAGCCAATATTGCAGACTCAAACGCCACTCCATTTGGTGACCCTGAATTAGGTAAATTAAAAGCCCCTAGTTGTGTCTTTTGCCATGGTAAAACGGGGATCAGTACCAACCCTTCCTACCCAAATATACAGGGGCAAAACGAACTCTATCTCTATAACGCGATGAAAGCGTATCAAAATGGAGAACGAACCGGGCCCCTTTCTGAAATGATGGGGCAGCAGTTACAAAGACTCAATGACCAAGATTTAAAAGACGTCGCAAGTTATTTTTCTCAAGCAGAATAATATCTGCACATTCAGCACATGCTAGCCGAACATATCCTATTTTAGTGCTCTATGAACTGCACTCTCTACATGGATTTGAGTCGTATCGAGCAATTTCACTCGCGTATCTTCAGGTTTAACCAACAAGCCTATTTCGGTGCAGCCTAAAATAACGGCTTCTGCTCCAGCCTCGTACAGATCCCCGATGATCGTTAAGAAATCTGATTTTGAACGACTGATCAATTTGCCCTGACACAGCTCTTGATAGATAACGTCATGAACGAGTCGTCGCTGAACACCATTTGGAACAATCACTTCCACACCATACTCACGCTCTAGATACTCTTTATAAAACGCTTCTTCCATAGTGAACGCTGTGCCTAATAGTCCTACTTTTTTAACGTCTCGAATTTTGAGCTTTTGCCCTGTTGCATCAGCAATATGCAGTAAAGGGATATTTACCTGTGATTGAACCTCGTTGGCGACCTTATGCATGGTGTTGGTACAGATAATAAAAAAGTCTGCGCCAGCTTTCTCTACCGCTTGAGCTGCTTGAATTAATAGCTGTGCCGCTTTTTTCCATTCACCGCTTGCCTGATAGTGTTCTACCTCTGAAAAGTCGACACTAACTAATACGATTTTTGCAGAGTGAAGGCCACCAAGTGCACGGTTTACCCCTTGGTTAATCTCTTGATAGTAAGTCAATGTTGATTCCCAGCTCATACCGCCGATCATACCAATAGTTTTCATCTAACATCCTTTAATTCAAGTCATTACGCTCACTAATAAATCAGATTAGAGAGCCACATACAATTTCAATGTAGCAAAGCGCCCTCTTCCCACCACTGCGCCCCTTACAATATAGACGGATTAAAAGCCCAAGATAAATTAAATGACGGGTTCTAAACAACGAAATACTTTAGCAATGTCGTTGATTCTAACGTCACTATTCCTCTTTCATTCCAATTAAACGTTTGCGTAATCGCTAACCTTCAACTTGCTTAATTTTGCGCCTTTCATCACACTTTTTCATTTGCTATATTTGCGCTCAATTAGTCAACACCATTCGAGGCAGGGAGCTTCCTCATATATCTCATGATGAGAAGAATTGGTACCGAGTTATATCGGCAACATTGAGAGGAATAAAAATGGAAATGAATATAGTAGAAATCTTAGGTTACGCAGCATCAATTATGGTCGCGATTTCATTAACAATGAAAGATATCGTTCGCCTGCGTGTACTAAACTTTATTGGTTGCGGTTTGTTTACCGCGTATGGATTAATGATCGACTCAATGCCTGTTGTTATCACTAACGGTTTCATCGCCTGTGTTAACGTCTATTTCCTTTTCAAAATGCAACAAGAGAAGAAAGCGCAGCCTATCGAAAACCCTGCCTAAATTGATTCAAATATAAAAATCCCCAGCAATTGCTGGGGATTTTTATTTAAAGGTAATAGTTAATCATCATCAAGTGGGATTAACTTAGTACTGCCACCGTGAATCTTCTCGCGCTTACGTTGCACCATTGCGTAGAAACCAGGAATCAATAACGTACCCGCTAATAACACACATAGCAGACCACCAACTAATGATACCCCTAGAGAGTTTTGGCTAACGTGGCCGGCACCTGATGCAAATATCAGAGGGAATATACCCAAGATGAACGACCATGACGTCATGTTCACCGCACGGAAACGTAACTTACCACCTTTCACTGAAGCATCATCGATAGACAGCTCTTTCTCTTCTCTTTCTTGCTTGGCAAATTCCACAATCAAGATAGCATTCTTCGCGGCGAGCGCTATCAAGAGTACCAGACCTATCTGAGCATAAAGGTTAAGCGGAGTCCCGGTAATCGTCAGAGCAATAAACGACCCTAGTGTAGCAATTGGCACCACCAAGATAATCGCTAATGGGATGCTCCAACTCTCATACTGTGCAACCATGAAGAGGTAGATGAAAATCAATGCCAATGCAAACGCATAGATCGCTTGGTTACCCGCTATCTTCTCTTGATACGCCATACCTGTCCACTCGTACTGGTAACCTTGAGGTAGCATTTCTGCTGCCACACGTTCCATCGCGGCAATCGCATCACCACTAGAATACCCAGGAGCAGGCTGACCTTGAATAACAGCACTACGATACATGTTATATCGCCATGCCACATCTGGCTCAAACACCTGCTCAGCGGTCACTAATGTACTTAGTGGAATCATATCACCTTGTGCGGAACGAACATGAAAACGGTCTAAGTCATCAATGCCCTTTCGGTACTCACTGTCGGCCTGCATGGTCACTTGATAGTTTTTACCAAACATAGTGAAGTCATTGACATAGATTGAGCCTAAGTTCCCTTGTAGAGTTTGGAATACCGAACTTAATGGAATCCCAAGCTGCTGAACTTTCTCTCGATCAATCTCAATGCTGTAGTGAGGCACGTTAGCTCTGAAAGTACTGAATGTGAACGCAATCTCAGGCTGTTTATTCGCTTCTTGTATCAGATCGCCCATCAAGATCGCTAAATCAGTCCGGCTACGCCCTAACGCATCTTCAAGGACAAATTCAAAACCAGACGCCGCGCCCATACCAGGAACCGCTGGAGGCCCCATGGCAAAAACAGAAGCATGTGGTAATGTCATCGCCGCTGCGCCGTTAATTCGGTTCGATATTGCGGTCGCTGAGTGATCACCGTCTAAGTTGTTACGGGTCTCCCAATCATGGAGCTTGATAAACATCGACGCACCGTTTGATGCCGCTGCACCGGTCATAAAGGCAAAACCATTTGCCACGGTTACGCCATCAATGCCTGGTTCGCTTTCTACAATTTTGATTAAGCTTTCAGTGACTTCTTCCGTTCTCGAAAGAGACGCAGAATCAGGTAACTGAACGTTAACGAGTAAAATGCCTTTATCTTCTTGCGGTACAAACGCAGTTGACGTTGTTTTAGAGAGGTAGGTTACCGAGCCGACTGCGACTAAGAAAATAGCCACAACGATTACGGCACGCTTCACTAAAAAACCAGCTACATTACCGTAACCTTCTGTCACTCTGTCTAAGCCACGGTTGAAGGCTTTAAACCAGCTCGCAGTGTTACCGCCACCTTGTTTCAATACCAAAGAACAAAGTGCAGGTGACAGTGTTAGTGCGTTAATGGAAGAGATAACAACCGAAATACAGATGGTTAGAGCAAACTGTCGATACATGATGCCGGTAATCCCTGGAAGCATCGCGACAGGAATGAACACGGCAAGAAGGACTAACGTAGACGTTAAGATTGGCCCTGTAACTTCCTTCATCGCTAGAAGTGTGGCTTTTCTTGGTGTAATAGAAGGATCTTTTGCCATCGTCGTATCGACGTTCTCGATAACTAAGATGGCATCATCTACCACGATACCGATGGCGAGAATAAGGCCAAACAAGGTTACCGTATTAATGGTAAAGCCTGTCATTTGCATTATTGCAAACGTACCAATCAAAGAGACGGGAATAGCAACAACCGGTATTAACGTCGCTCGAGCACTGCCTAAGAATAAGTAAGTCACCGCAATTACTAATAGAATCGCTTCGATTAACGTTTTCACTACACCTTTAATAGATTCAGATACAAATAATGTTGTGTCGTAACTGGTTTCATATTCTAGGCCTTCAGGGAAATTAACGCTCAAGCGATCAAGTAGATCCATTACCGCTTTGCCACTTTCTAATGCGTTAGCATCAGACTGAAGTGACAATGTAACTATCGAGGCATCTTGACCTCGGAATTTTCCTGAACCATCATAGAACTTCTTACCTAGTTCAACACGCGCTACGTCTTTTAAATAAATCGTAGAGCCATCAGGATTTGCTCGTAACACTACGTTCTCGAACTCCTCAACCGTCTCTAAGCGACCTTTCGTTACTAAGTTAAATTGAACTTCTTGTGATTGGCTATAAGGCGCTGCGCCTACCCGACCAGCCGCAACTTGAACGTTTTGCTCCGCTAATGCCGATTGCACATCAGGCGTGGTTAAGTTTAAGTTCGCAAGCTTCTCTGGATCTAACCAGACTCGCATTGCGTATTCACCGCCACCAATAACCGCCACATCACTGATACCCGTGACACGTGTTAATTGATCTTTTACATTCAAGTTAATGTAGTTAATCAAAAATTGGTCGTCATAACGGCCATCTGGAGAATAGAAGTTCAACACCATCAATAGGTCAGGCGAGCGTTTCTTTACCGTCACACCCGTCATTCGTACTTGTTGTGGTAATTTCGCTTCAATCTGAGATACACGGTTTTGGACGTTGACCTGAGCCATGTCAGGGTCAGTGCCTACTTCAAATGTCACGTTCAAACTGTATGAGCCATCGTTTGCACTTTTGGAAGACATGTAAAGCATGTTTTCTACGCCATTGACCGATGTTTCTATAGGGTCTGCAATGGCTTGCTCAACTACTTCTGCACTTGCTCCTGTGTAGTAGGCCGTAACACTAACAGATGGCGGGCTAATCTTAGGGTATTCGGCAACAGGCAAAACCATTAAAGCTATGGCGCCTGCTAACGACAAGATAATTGAAATAACCAACGCAAACTTGGGGCGCTGGATGAAAAACCGACTTAACATATTAAGGTTTCCTATTCAGCGGCTGTCATTGATTCTGGAGATTTGTCTTGAACTTGTACTGGCATACCGTTACGAATACGCTGTAAACCTTGTACGACAAACACATCGTTTACACTTAAGCCAAATGGAATAAGCACTCCTTCAGGTGTTTGAGCGCCCAATTCTACATTTCTACGTTCAATGATATTTCCTTCAGTAACAACCATCACAAAGTCGCCTTCCAAATCAGACTGAACAGCTTTTCTTGGGATCGCAATGACAGGAACAGTTTTATCAGCATGAAGCTCGACACGAACATGTTGACCCGGTAACAGCTTGTGCTCTGGGTTAGGAACGATCGCACGCATGTCTATTGTGCCTGTATTAACATTAATTCGGTTGCCTAGGTAATCCAATGCTCCGGTGTGCTCAAAACGTTTTCCGTTTTCCAATGTAATAGACACGTCAATATTTTTCGCATTCGAGCTAGCATTGCCACTCGCTGTTTCCAAAGCGATACCAAGCCTGTCACGCTCACTCACATTGAATGAAGCATGAATTGGGTCAAGGCTAACCAGTGTCGTTAGGACACCCGATGAAGGAGAGATCAGATCACCTTTACTTGCTTTGCTGTCACTGATTCGGCCAGAAAATGGAGCAACAATTTGTGTATAAGAAAGGTTTACTTCTGCTAGTCGAACATTTGCTTTAGCCGCTTCAACCATTGCTTCAGCGCCACCTAGGCTTGCTGTCAACGCGTCAAAGTCAGCTTTTGAGATACTGCCTTTTGGTAATAGTCGCTTTCCACGCTCGTAATCCAACGTCGATTTATTTAAGTCAGACTTTGCTCGTGCTAATTCTGCTTTCGAGGTCGCTAAACGAGCTTCATATTGAGATGGTTCTATCGTAAATAAAAGGTCTCCCTTTTCTACCATTTGCCCCTCTTCAAAATGACGCCCCTCTAAATAACCGGTCACTTGGGCAGTAATATCCGTGTCATCTACCGCTTCTGCACGACCAATGAAAGTGATGCTCCCTCTATAATCGATCGTTTCGGCCGTTTCAGTCACGACTAAAGGCAGTGGTGCTTGTCCTGGTCCTGACGTATTTTTGTTACAGCCAACAAGTACCGAGGATGATAACAACATAGTCACCATTAGCTTTTTGTTCATAATTATTATCACTATTACCAATGAAATTTAGTTATGTCGAACATAACCATCAGGAATGATGTTTATGTCCGAGGAATGTCAGAAGAGAGGAGCTATGTATGTCATTCTGTAACAATACAATCCTTAATTAATTTAATGGTGTTTTCATTTAACTGTGATGGGGTCTTCCAGCTATATACTTGCTCGGGTACTTTGTGCCCGCAAGGCGCGTTCCATAAGCGCTCATCTATCTTAAACCCGTCAAGAGAGTCATAAAAATCAATGGCTTGCTGATTATCCCTCATAACCTCAAGGTAAATAGAACTTTCACTAAAATACTGTTCACACCATTTAGCAGTTTCATTTAGTAACGTTAAACCTAACCCACGATGACGATAACTTTCATCTACATGTAATGAGTCGATCATGGTGCCTTTTTCAAAGTCATGGTTACCAAATACGCAGATAAAACCACACAGCAACCCTCCTTCCTCCAATAATACGACATGCTGGTTGAACGGAGGATTAATCAAACGAGCTTGCCAAATAGCCATTCGTTCATCGAGGACATCATTTTGAAGGTAGTCTTCACCCAAAATTCCATGGTAAAAACGTCGCCAGCTTTGGGCGTGTAGAGTTGCGATGCGCTCATAGTCGCTATATTCCGCTATTTTTAAATCCATTTTTAGTACCTTATTACTTCCTGTAAGCATATTAGCTTTATTCATACTATTCATTTCACCGTTAAAAAGCCAAACATTCTGTTCACAATATTTACAATGACGGGTTTGACTTACACGTGTGCGCTGATATTCTAGCGTACAGTTGTTAGCCCAAAGGATTTATTACATATGTCTCAGTCACCAAAGAGTTCTATTAAGGAAAAGCCGCCTTTAATTTGGCTAAATATTTTCATCTTCACTTCCAGTCTTGCGCTCGCACTGATAGCCGCGCCTTGGTACGCGTTTAACTATGGTTTTGGTGGGGAACATTTCGTTTGGCTTTTGATCTGCTTTAGCTTCTGCAGTCTATCCATTACCGCAGGCTACCATCGATTGTGGTCGCACAAAGCCTATCAAGCGCATTGGTCATTACGCTTCATTTTCGCCATTGGTGGCGCTTTCGCACTGCAAAATAGTATTTTGCACTGGAGCTCTGATCATAGAGTGCACCACAAACATGTCGATAATAATGATAAAGACCCCTATTCCGCCAAAAGAGGGTTTTGGTTTTCCCATATCGGTTGGATGATTCGTGATTATCACGGTGACGCGTACGACAATTACAGTAACTGTCGAGATCTACAAAAAGACAAGATCGTCTTATGGCAGCATAAATACTATGGAGCTCTCGCACTTCTCATGAACGTCGGCTTTCCAATACTGTTGGGGATTATTCATGGCGACGTCATTGGTATGTTCTTAATGATAGGCGCGGTTCGCTTGGTATTAAACCACCACACCACCTTCTTTATTAACTCATTAGCTCATATCTGGGGGACTCAGCCTTATACCGATAAGAACACAGCACGCGATAGCGCTACATTGGCGTTCTTTACCTTTGGTGAGGGCTACCACAATTACCACCATATTTTCGAGAACGATTACCGAAATGGTATTGAATGGTGGCATTACGACCCAACGAAATGGCTAATTAAATCGTGTTCATGGCTCGGGTTAACCGGACAACTTCGCAAAGCGCCGCAACTGAAAATTGAAAAAGCGAAAGCGGCAATGTCACTACGCAATGCTCAAAAAGCTATTGAGACCTGGCCAAACAAACAAGACATCAACACCAAACTTCAACATGAGTTTGAAGTGCTGATGAGCAGTATGAACGATTACTATGAACTCAAGAAACAACTTCTAGAAAGTAAAAAAGATGACATGGTAAAAAAGTACGAATACTCAGTATTGACGCTACGCTATAAAGACATTAAAAAGAATCTAGCTCAACAAACAAGTGCTTGGAATTACATGTTGATGAGTGTGACGAAAAAAGCACGAGCACATTAGAAACCGAAAATAGCCCCTTTAAGTTTCCTTAAAGGGGCTATTTTTCAATGGCGATTAACAAGGTTACTTAGAAACTAGCACTACAATAGGCTTTCCAATACTCTGTTGCTTCATTTAAAGCTTGTTTGCGGTCCATATTATTTGCAAACAAGATAGACGCCATCGTTGTCACTATCGTGTTGGCCATCATCACGTTGTCTTCTTCTGGAGTATCAAACACGCATACTTTTGGCATAGGCAGTGATTCTAATAGATCCGCTTCCCAATAAAACGATTCAACGCCTTCGGGGGTACTTAACCAAACATTTTGACTTACTTTCGGGTTATATTCAGACTCCCCTGATTGGCCTTTAAATGAAATAACACGATGATTTGGCTCATCAACAACATGTTCAATTTCAGCGTGTAACTGTTGGAAACCAGGGTGGAAACTACCACGAATACCAATCTTTCCACCGCCTGGATTCAACGCGCGAACCACAGTATTAATTGGCGTACGTAATCCGTATCGTTTACGCCAATCAAGCATTTTCTCCACTTGGGGCGCGAAATTAAACAAGGGTAAATAGCAAATCTCGCCAGAGTCTAACAAAGATTTTGCATGTTCAGCGTCAGAGGCACGAGGGATATTCAGCGCTTCAAGATAATCTTGTGCATGCTCTCTATCTTTCACTTTATCAGTATAACCATGGACTAGTACTTTATAGCCATTGTCAGCTAATATTTTCGCCGCCAAAATATGCCACGGTTTACCCGCCGTTTTACGTTTCCCTGCGTAACAAGGCCAATCGATATCAGCGCCAATATTTGGTACACGTGACTGAAAGGCTTTAACAAAACCGGCAATCTCTTGTTTAGTCTCATTTTGAACACGTATCAGCATCAATAACATGGCCATTTGATCATCGCCAATTTGACCGTCAAGATACTCATCCATTACCTGATAGGCTTGTTCTAATGTGAGAGGTTTTCTTCCACGCTCTCCTCGACCCACCGTTCGGATGCAATCCAATATACTGCTCATAGATTTCCTTTCCTTAAAACAAACTCAAAGACTAATTCTGCAATAGACGCAGTGTGACGTCTTCAAACTGATATTTCAATAAACGAAAGCTATATGAAGAAAAATACAAACACTGATGGCTAATCGGTGCTGATACTTGGAATAATTCTTAGCAAAAGTGAGTAATTTGATTGCTCTATAACACTTTTTCAAAGCGGTCTTTATCTTCACCTTGCTGTTCAAAACCGACTTGCAATAGATAGTCTCGGTGCTCAGTTGTCAATGCACTCGCTTGTAGTCGGTTGATGCCGCGACTTTTTATCAGTTCAGGGTTAATTTCATAGAAGTAGTGCGCGAGTTTTAAATCTCGATATTCGGGAGTCACGTAGTCGAGAGACACAGTAAAAATACCATCGTCCTGCTTGTTACCAACAAGAAGGCCTGCAATGGCGTTGTTTCTGAGCATATAGAAGGCGGTATTTTGAGCTCGAAGATCACTCGCTGTCGTTTGCCTTTCAATATCTTTAATATTGGTAGAGACAAAGTGATCAAAATATTCAGAATCGATCGTTGCAGAAACAAGTTTGAATTGATCTTTTGACCCAGCGAGCTGATAAAGATAGTAAACATTAATACAGGCAATACCTAAATTCATAAGCATTGTAGGGTAAGAATCTATAAAATAGGCAAATGCTGCAAACAGCAAACAACCAATAAAGTTAATCACTCGAAGTTTGACAATCGATGTCATTGTCAAAGAAACCAGCACCACTAACGACGCTAAATATCCGAACCACTCCACCCAATCAAATACCATTACACGTTCCTATGTGTTTATTTTCCATAAACATAGCATAAGAATTATTTGGTCACTTAGACTCAGCTAACAGATACATAAACCAGACCTATCTTTTAAATGCGAAACATTTCATAGGACACAAAACAGTGCCAAATAGAGCAATGCTCTAGAATTAGGGTTCAGATTAATGGACGTTATGTATTCACAAACTTCGAAATATGTAGATGCCAGTGTGCCAGTACACCACGTTTATCCATAAACTCGAGAAAACCAGCCTTATGCAGATCACGATGAACAACCGCTGCTATAAATTGTATTGCTTGCGTATAGCTAAATTCGTTGATTCTACACACATATTCATCGACGCCCCCTTCTAGCAGTACGTTATTCTCTATAATCCCACTGCATTTTGAGAGCAGTTGATGTCGGTAGATATCAAAATAGAGTTCAGGGACGATCGGAGATTCCCCTTTGGATATAAAGCGTTCTGATCTTGCGACAATGTCAACGAGTTGAGCAGACGGAGGAGTCCATATCAATAAATCACTAAGCCGGTTAATCTCAACGATATCCGTCATTGCACGGCACCACTCTTGTGGAAGTTCAGAAGCCCCATAAAAAGCGCCGGCAATCTGGCCATAAATAGTACTCGTGCTGGATAACTCATTATCACTATTGGCTGCAAGCAAAGCCCCTTTCGCAAAATTATCACTATGATAAAAACACCATAATGCTGCCTCTAGCGAACCTAAAGCCGTTTCACTGGTTAGCTCATGACGATGTTTATTTTGATAATCACCTCGAATGATCTCCTCTGCTATTGTGCAAGGTACTTCAATATTCTGGACAATATTTCGGCTATGGAGACTAGCTAAAAATTCAGCCTTACTTTGCGTTGATAATCTGAGTCGTTGGTAGAGCAACCCCGCTACCATTTGACTGGCAATCACCGCTTGATGGCTTTGATGAGTCACTTCACAAGAGATTTTGATGGTTTGCATTATATTCGCAAGACTCTCGCCTTTATAAGGAGAAAAGAACACACAAATAGGCGCGATACGCGCCAAACACGCATCTTCATCAGGAAAGGTTTGATATATTGGTAAGCTCTCTTCCTTCCAAGACTCATAGCGGTTAAGCGATCGATTAAGGTTATTTCCTATTTGAAAGTGTTCTACGGTTGAAATAGCGGCATTTTCTTTACGCCAATTACTGTACCGACATTTTAGATCGTTGCTATCAAGCCTACCATTAGCCAGTAAGCTATCGGACAATGCAACAGCAAGAGACAAATCTCTCCATAGACCTCGCTTTTCAGTGTAAAGCGAACTAGAAACATCTGTAGATGGGCGTTCAATGACTGGCAAATAAGCCCCTGTACGAAGAGCTTCACCTAGCGCTAAGCCTATCATGGCACCTTTTGCAGTCGATACTTGTGGACTATCTATTATGCTATCAAACTCTTTCAAATGTATATCCCCGAACACTTCAATTGCTCTTTCGTTACTCTATGCTAGGTCGATAATATTCATTGAGATCGTTAATCTGCACCTAGGATTAAAGCATTTTATGTTTGAACACAGCGTTTGTCGGAATATCAAATATTCCATATACGAGTTTGCAAACTCGCTCGTTTAAGCGAGTCCTATAGACGGGCTATCTAGACAGCTAATTCAATCCGGTTACGACCAAGCCGCTTCGCTTGGTACAAGGCTTTGTCTGCTCTCTCAATTGTAAGCTCAATTTTCTCGTTACTTAATAGTTCCGCAACGCCAATAGAACAGGTGATTTGTTCACTGTAAGGCCATTTTTGATTCGTCATTTTCTGCTGAATACCTTTTGCGACCTGTATGCCTTCATCGAGCCGTATATCTTCACAAATCAATAAGAACTCTTCCCCGCCCCACCGAATGAAATGCTGCCCTTCTCCTTTAATATGGCGAACACAACGACTAAAAAGCTGTAACACAGAGTCACCACATTGGTGTCCATGTCTGTCATTGATTGACTTGAATCGATCTAAATCGAGATAGATGATCACAAGGCTAGCGCACGAATTCATCAAGTCATCAATGACCACCTCACTCCCGCCACGATTGAGTGCACCCGTTAAACTGTCGTAGCTCGCTTTTACAATATATTCATGATTGGAAACACGTAGCATGGCATTTTCATTTTTGAGTCTTCGGTTTTGTCGAATTGCATAGACAAAACTAATCACAAGATAAAGGGAAGCAGACAGTAACCAGAACGCTAACAATAATCGGTAAAACGTTTCATCAGATATCCATTTTCCACTCACCTCCATTGTCTCTACCGTAAATCGATACACGCCTTCAGGCGCCTCAGAGGCCGTGGCGATGCTAATGTAATGGATGTTACTAATATCCGCATACCCATACTCGACACTGATGTTATTTTCTCGACGCCACCAATCTGCGACTTGTAAAGAGCCAAGAGGAAGTTCAATACCCTCTTTGAAATCACTCATATCAAACTCAATTTGATTCGTCTTCAGCCCTGATGTTTCGACAATCTCAGGTTCATAGTGTTTCAAGTAGATTCTAATCGGTGTTTCTGATGTTGGTCGCCCATTGAATAGAACGTTCATCTTAATATTCAGTGTACTCATACTACTTAGATCAAAACCGATGGCATGCTCATTTGTTTTAAACTCATATTCACAAAAAGGCCATTGATAAGCTTTGCGTAAATCACATTCATAAATAAGCTGCTGAGCATCACTCGATAGGATTGTTGATGATGACAAGCCTTGGTGAAACTCACTATCTGAAAAAGTGATACCAGGGTAATCTAAGATATTTATCGTACGTTGAGATGAACTTTGGATTAGAACTAATAATAACGATAGTAAAAGTAACGTAAAAACGTGGACTTGTATCTTTTTCATCATTTAACTACCACTGACTGCGTTCTGCTAAAGATTTTAATTTGACTCAAAAGTCACCAACAACCTTAATAACAAAAGGGAGATATTATAGTAGTAGGTTATACACCTTCTTTACGATTCATAGAGATCTGAGTTCAAGCGAAGGTATAAATGTCATGAAACTCATGAAACTTCACCTGCTTCTCCTCCACTCGTCTTAAGTTGAAATCAAATCGACCGCACTTCATTCGTTAAATTCAAATATGGCTCTCTCAATAACCAGCGTTAGTCATGGTTAGTTTTATGGCAACAATCTTCAATTAAATCGCAAACGCATTGCTAGTCACTGCATCATTTTAGGGCTAACTAAGTATTCCTCGTTTTCACGTAACATCACAATCAAACGCTAATCTTGTCAAATACAGTGTAAGTTGCCATTTGTTAACACACTGGTCGATCTATCCTAGAGTTTTTACCTAGTTTCATAAACTGTAAGCCTAAGTTTACTCGGTTTCGTTTTGTTAACTTATGCATATTTTAACAATTTGGTTACACTTAAGAAATCTGGTCATATCGAGATTTATCACTAAATTGGTTGCTCTAGATAGCGAATTAAGGTGCGCTACTCAACTTATTCAGGACAGCCTTTTGCTGATGTCAGCCTAAATTGAATAACAGTATTTAGACGGCTCTCGACATGCACAAATAAGGAGCTTGAGATGAACGTTCAATCGTTACCCATGCATCGTTTTATCGACCACAATGGACAACTCGTTACCCCTCTTCCTCACTGGGCTGATGATGCCTTGCTTACTCGTTTCTATTGCGACATGGTGCTGACTCGAACTTATGACAACAAGGCCGTCGCACTACAACGAACAGGAAAACTGGGGACCTATCCTTCACATCTCGGCGCAGAAGCGATTGGCATAGCGATTGGCCGAGCATTAAAACCTGAAGATGTCTTTGTCCCCTATTATCGAGATCTACCCGCTATGTGGGCGCGTGGTATCCCTATGGAAAAAAACCTTCAGTATTGGGGGGGAGACGAACGTGGTAGTGATTTCTCTCCCGTTAGTGGCTCTAATAGACCTTGTCGTGACTTACCTTTTTGTGTACCCATCGCAACCCAATGTACTCATGCTGTTGGTGTCGCCTCTGCATTAAAAATTGAAGGTGACCATAATGCCGCATTAGTGACCTGCGGAGATGGTGCCACTTCCAAAGGCGATTTCCTTGAGTCGATCAATTGTGCAGGCGCCTGGAATTTACCCTTGGTCTTTGTGGTTAACAATAATCAATGGGCTATCTCTGTGCCCCGTCGGCTTCAATGTGCTGCTGACTTTCTTTCAGAGAAAGCGAAGGGAGCTGGAATCCCTGGCGTGACCGTTGATGGTAACGATATTATTGCGGTTTATGATGCCACTATGAATGCGTTAGACGCCGCTAGAAAAGGCAAAGGCGCGACCCTAATTGAAGCCATCAGCTACCGTTTAAGTGATCACACCACCGCAGACGATGCGAGTCGATACCGTTGTGACGATGAACTTCAAAAAGCCTGGGAATTTGAACCTATTGCTCGGCTAAAAACATACCTCGTCAATCAACATCTATGGTCTGAACGTAAAGAAGAAGAATGGTTAGAGCGTTGCAAACAAACCATTGAGGAGGTCGTTGCGCACTACCTCAATTTGTCCACTCAGGCACCAGAAAGTGCTTTTGATTACCTCTACGAATCTCTCACACCCGAACTTAATCAACAAAGAGATGAACTGATCAACAAGGCGATGCGTATGCAAGGAGGTCACCATGGCTGAGATGACTTTACTTGAAGCTGTCAACCTCGCGCTGCACCACGAAATGGAACACGATGAACATGTGGTCGTGTTAGGTGAAGATGTAGGTGATAATGGCGGCGTCTTTAGAGCCACTGTTGGCTTAAAAGAGAAGTATGGACTAAAGCGGGTTATCGACTCTCCTTTAGCTGAAGCCTTAATTGCAGGTGTCACCGTTGGCATGGCCTCTCAAGGATTAAGGCCGGTTGCTGAGTTTCAATTCCAAGGCTTTGTTTTCCCGGCAATGGAACACCTAATGTGTCACGCTGCACGTATGAGAAATAGAACACGGGGACGCTTGACCTGTCCTGCCGTATTCAGAGCACCATTCGGTGGCGGCATCCATGCTCCAGAGCATCACTCTGAAAGTGTCGAAGCGTTATTTGCTCATATCCCTGGCTTTCGTGTTGTCATCCCCTCCTCGCCACAACGAGCATACGGACTACTATTAGCATCAATTCGCAGCAATGACCCCATTATGTTTTTCGAACCTAAGCGAATTTACCGTACCGTTCGTTCCGATGTTATTGACGATGGCAAAGCACTACCACTCGATACCTGTTTCACACTTCGCAAGGGGCGAGATCTCACCATGGTCACTTGGGGAGCCTGTGTCGTGGAATCCCTTCAAGCCGCACAGACTCTATCAAAACAAGGTATTGAGGTTGAAGTTATCGATTTAGCCAGTATTAAGCCGATTGATATGGCGACAATACTTCGTTCCTTGGAGAAAACTGGCCGACTTCTCGTTGTCCATGAAGCAAGTAAAAGCGGTGGTGTTGGTGGAGAAATTATCGCTCGCGCCGCTGAAGATGCGATGTGTTTGCTAAAGGCACCACCTAAGCGCGTAACAGGTTTAGACACGATTATGCCATATTACCGAAACGAAGATTACTTCCTGATTAAAGAGGAAGACATTGTAATCGCCGCGAAAGAGTTAGTGGAGGGGTGGAAATGAAATCATTTACATTACCAGATCTTGGTGAAGGCCTCGCCGAGTCAGAGATTGTTCAATGGCATGTTAGTGTCGGAGACAAAGTAGAACTTGATCAGGTCATCCTGACCGTTGAAACAGCAAAAGCTGTCGTTGAGGTTCCCGCCCCGTACAGTGGTAAAATTGTCAGCCGTCATGGCGATGAAGGTGATGTCATCAATATCGGCAGCCTTTTGGTCGAAATTGAAGAAGTGGGCGTTAATGCTTCGAGTAAAGTTGAAGACAAGAAAAAGTCGGTTGCCAATAAAGATGCAGCGACGGTTGTTGGTAACGTCTCACACCAAAACCATCAAGTGGATGTCGATGATTTCTGGATTGGTGGTGAGCACATCGATAAGTCACAAAAGACCATTACTGCGATGCCTTCAGCAAGACTGCTAGCACAAAGACTTGGTGTCGATCTAGAAAAGATATCCGGTACAGGCCATAACGGCGTTATTGTCGATGCCGATATATATAATGAATGTGACAAACAACTACCAGGCACCGAAGTTCTCAAAGGTGCCAGACGTACCATGGTGAATACCATGGCGGAGTCTCATCAAAGTGTCGCCAATGTCACCATCACTGAAGAAGCGGTACTAGCACAGTGGAGTGCTAAGGAAGATATCTCCATACGACTCATTCAAGCTGTCATTTACGCTTGTCAAAAAGAACCAGCGCTCAATGCCTGGTTCGACGCTGAAACAATGACTCGTTGTCTTCATAGTACGGTGAATATAGGCATCGCCGTCGACAGTAGCCATGGTTTATATGTCCCTGTTCTTCGACACGCGGACGACTATAACCCCAAAGGAATACGTCAGTGGTTAGATACAACAGTTAAAGGCATTAGAGAGCGTAAGATAGGTCGAGAGCAGCTTCAGCACGGGACAATCACTCTTTCTAACTTTGGCGCTATCGCTGGTATCTACGCGACGCCCGTAGTGTCTCCCCCACAAGTTGCTATCGTTGGGGCTGGTCGCATTATAGACAAAGTTATTCTTGATAAGAATAAAGCCGTCTCAGTCAAATCAATGCCAATCTCGATGACTTTTGACCATAGAGCCTGCACGGGAGGGGAAGCTGCACGCTTTATTAAAGCGTTCGTTGCACACCTTGAACGATCGGCTTCTTAGTATTGTCAAAGCATCCAATAAGATGCCACTTCTTAACGGCTGCCATAGGGAAAATCTCATTGTAATACTTTCTCTATGGCAGCCGCGATTCTATAATTAAACCTTGTCACTCAAACGATGGTCATTATCGTCTATCCCTTACTATGGATCACATGAAAGATGGATATTAAACATAGTTATAACGATGCAGAATTGGTCATTTCACAAAAAGAAATAGATATACGATTTTCCATGCTTGACCTCAATTGTGAAAAACTCTCGCAATTAACAAAGTACGATGAATTCATTCAAGAGAATATCAGCAAAATTGTAGACTTATTTTACGAGCAACAATTGCAATGTGATGACGTCGTCAAAATCCTGAGCAACGAAGAGATCCTAGAGCACGTCAAAGCCTTCCAAATCAATTATATAAAAGAACTTTTTCAAGGCGATTACGGCCTCAGCTATGCAAATCGACGACTCAAGATAGGCATAGTGCACAAGCAAATTGGTGTTGAGCCTAAGTTATACATCACCGCCATGGGCCAATTGAAGAATATCATCTTCTCGATGCTACGATCCCACACTAATTACTCCGCTTGTATTGATGATGACCTCATCATTCTCGATAGACTTTTCTACTTTGATTCAACACTGGTACTCGACACCTACATTAATGGTCTTATAGATGATTTACGTACACATTACTCTGAAGATGTGAGTATTCAAGTCGCTAAGCGAACTCAATACTTGGAAGAGCAGATTCGAGTCGATGGGCTCACCAACATTTATAACAAAAAAATGATGGAAGAAACGCTACAAAAAGAGGTGAAGCTTGCAACGCGTCGAAATATCCATGTGTCTCTGATTTACATTGACCTTGATAACTTTAAGTTGATTAACGATGAGCAAGGGCATGGAAAAGGAGACCAACTACTCATCAATTTTAGTTCTTTGATCCAAAGCATGGTCCGAGAAACGGATATACCCTGTCGATGTGGTGGCGATGAATTTTGTATCATTTTACCTGACTGTTCACAGGACAATGCCGAGCAATTAGCGTATAGAATTGAGAAAGAATACAGCGAAAGCTATAACGGAAACACATGCAGTACTGGAGTCGCCTCGTCAACCCCTTCATTGCCTTTAGAGCCGAAGTCTTTAGTTCAACTCGCCGATAAGAATATGTACCTAAACAAAAATAGGAAGAAACAGACTAAACGTTAGTATTAGATTCATATCGGGCCATTTATCACAACCTTGAGATGGTAAGGACCTCGTGTGCACTTTAGCATGACCTTCTATCTTGCCTGTTCTAGTCACACCGAATCAATAAGTTTAGGCACGATTTCAAACAGGTCTCCTACCAAACCAAAATCAGCGATTTCAAAAATAGGCGCATCTGGATCGCTGTTAATGGCGACGATCACTTTTGAATCTTTCATCCCTGCTAAGTGTTGAATAGCGCCCGATATTCCGACCGCGATATACAAATCAGGGGCAACAATTTTCCCGGTTTGACCCACTTGTAAATCATTAGCGACATAGCCTGCATCTACGGCGGCCCTTGAAGCGCCTATTGCTCCTCCTAGCTTGTCTGCCAATTGCTCGACTAGCGCAAAGTTCTCTTTACTGCCTAGGCCTCGTCCACCTGATACCACCACTTTTGCTGCCGGTAATTCCGGCCGTGATGATTCCACTACCGCTTGAGACACAAACTCTGTAAATTCAGCGTAGATTTTGTCTTTAATCGCGGAAATTTCGCAATCTTGCTCTGGTTGAGAGCTAGGTAAATCGAAAGCTGAGCTACGAATCGTCATTACCTTAATCGCATCATTTGATCTCACTTTAGCGAGTGCGTTACCGGCATAAATAGGTCGAATGACCGTATCTTCAGACTCAATTTCAATCACATCAGATAGCTGGCCGACGCCTAACAAAGCGGCAACTCTAGGTGTAATATCTTTACCAAATGTCGTCGCTGCGGAAAATATATGAGTGTAAGGAGCAATAGAGCCATTTCTACTTTGTACATGTTTTACAATCAAACTCGATAAATTCTCGGCCAACGGTGATTGATAACACTCATCATCAATAACAACGACATTCGACACGCCTTGCATGCAAGCCACCGAGTCAGCCACAGATTGGCACTGATAACCAACAACCAAAACAGTCACACTTGAACTGCTTGCGTACGTGGCTAAGGTGTTTGCGGCACTGACCGCTTTTAATGTCTCTGTAGAAATACGGTTATGATCATGCTCTGCAATAATTAGTGATACTACATTTTGTTCACTCATTGAAACGCCCTCCATCAGCGCCGAACCTAAAGTACTTTCACGTCATTTTTTAATCTATCAACCAGTTCAGACACCGTATTCACCATAGTTCCGCCTTGCCTAATAGGTGGGTTGGTGATTTCTAATACCGATTGATGCGACGACACCTCAACACCCAGCTCCTCAAGCGTCGTTACATCCATAGGCTTTCTTTTAGCTTTCATGATATTGGGAAGGGAAGCATATCGGGGTTCATTCAATCTTAAGTCGGTACTGATTACGGCAGGTAATTGCAGCTTTATGGTCTCAAGGCCACCGTCTATCTCACGCACTACCTGCACCGTTCGATCCTTTACGTCTAACTTAGATGCAAAGGTAGCCTGTGGACGTTGCATTAGAGCTGCCAGCATTTGAGCAACCTGGTTATTGTCACTGTCAATCGACTGCTTACCAAGTAGAACAAGATCATACCCATTTAGGTCGACTAAAGACTTTAAACCTTTCGCTACGGTTAGTGGCTCTATTAACATAGGAAGATTTTGGTTGAGAGTTTGATTTTCTGAAGTGTCAATGTGGATAGCCTTATCTGCACCTAACGCTAGTGCCGTACGAAGTTGTTCTTGGCACGATTTGTCTCCGATAGATACAACGGTGACTTCGTCAGCAATACCTGCCTCTTTAAGTCTGATCGCTTCTTCTACTGCTATTTCACAAAATGGGTTGATGGTCATCTTTACATTGGCGGTTTCAACACCGGTTCCATCCTGTTTAACCCTAACCTTTACGTAAGGGTCAACTACGCGTTTAACTGAGACTAATACCTTCACAATGCCTTCCTTTTTCAATGAATGCGGTTCGTGTAAGCCTTATTTTTGAGCTTAGTTGAGTTTACGTTTACGTCAACTGGACTATATTTAACGGTAATAGTCACGTGTAGAAGCAGGTTTACAATATGGACAGAGAATGCATGGAATTTGATGTTGTTATTGTTGGAGCGGGCCCTTCTGGCCTATCCGCAGCGTGCCAACTTGCCCTTCTAAATAAGCAACAAATCAGCCAATCTAAAGTGGAGAAAGAACTGACGATTTGCGTGATAGAAAAAGCCTCCGAATTAGGCGGCCACATACTGTCTGGGGCTCTTTTCGAGACAACAGCGCTTGATGAACTCTTCCCAAATTGGCAAGAAATGAACACACCCCTTACAACAAAGGTGACAAGTGATGAACTCACCTATTTAACAACAAAGCATAACCACATCACGATACCTCACGTTTTGACACCAGCCCCCATGCATAACATCACGCAGAATCACGAAAATACGAGTTCCAACTACATCGTAAGTTTGTCCAAGCTATGCCAGTGGCTATCAAAACAAGCTGAAGAGCTGGGCGTTGAAATATTCCCAGGATTCGCAGCTGCAGAAATAAACTATGACTCGAACGGCTCAGTTACTGGCATTAACACTTCAGATATGGGGTTAGACAAACAGGGTAATAAAAAGGCAAATTTTGAAGCTGGCATAGCGCTAAAGGGGAAATACACACTATTTGCTGAAGGGGCTCGTGGTCACCTTGGTAAGCAATTGATTAAACGTTTTAAACTTGATGAAGGTAAACAACCTCAGCACTATGCTCTGGGTCTTAAAGAGATTTGGCAATTACCTAGTGAACCAAGTAATGATAAGTCGGGACAAGTTATCCATAGTACTGGTTGGCCACTCTCCGAGTCTAAAAGCTCAGGCGGAGGTTTCTTATATCATTTGGACAACAACCAAATTTCAGTCGGTTTAATTGTAGACCTAAACTATCAAAACCCTTATCTCAGTCCCTTCGAAGAATTTCAACGACTAAAGCATCATCCTGTTTTTAAACGTCACCTAAAAGGTGCGGAACGTCTTTCCTACGGAGCAAGAGCCATTACCAAAGGTGGATTGTATTCACTGCCAAAACAACAATTTCCCGGAGGACTGCTCATCGGTTGTGATGCTGGCACACTTAACGCATCAAAAATTAAAGGCTGCCACTGCGCAATGAAATCAGGAATGTTAGCGGCTGATGCCATATTTGAGCAGCTCAACTCTGAACAACCGCTAAAGGAGGCAAATTACCAAGAAAAGTTCTATTCTTCATGGCTTTATGACGAATTACTTCAAGCTCGCAATTTCTCGTCAGGTATACACAAGTACGGCGCCATCCTTGGTGGCGCGTTGGCAACACTTGAACACAACATCTGGCCTACATTATTTAAAACCAAAACGCCTTGGGATCTGCAAGACGCAATCGCGGATCATCAAGCACTGCTGCCATTAGCTCAATGCCAACCTATCCAGTACGCCAAGCCCGATGGTATCGTTAGCTTTGATAAACTGTCTTCCGTCTATCTTTCAGGGACACAGCATGAAGAGAACCAACCGTGCCACTTAATACTCAAGGATCCACTCTTACCCATCAATAAAAACCTACCTGATTATGACGAACCCGCGCAACGTTATTGTCCTGCGGGTGTGTATGAAATTATTCAAATCGAAGGAGAGCCCAAACTTCAAATTAATGCCGCGAATTGTGTCCATTGTAAAACTTGCGATATAAAAGACCCTTGCCAGAATATTACCTGGCAGCCTCCTGAGGGGGGCGGTGGACCAAGTTATCAAAATATGTAGGCAAAAATAGTAACAGCCACCAACTCACAAAAATGGGCTCATATACACACCATTCTTATGAATAGTTTCATAAGAATGCGGCTAACTACTGCGCTATTCAAAATAGTCACCATCGGTTGTTAAAACGATTGAAATACCCACTAATAACCCTCTAGTTTATTCCTAAACACCAATCAATCATTAAACCAAGGAATGGACTTAAATGAGTAAGTTACCACTGTTATGCACCGCTCTTTTAATGACGGCATGCTCAGGCCAACAGGCTGATTTAAAGCAAGGCTCAACCATAAACCAAGATACTCATGCTCAAAGCAGAACTAAGAATACAAGCTCGACTCCTCTATACGGTGCGGAAGTGTACAGCCATGAAAAAATAACGTTTGGTAAATTCGTTATTCGGATGAAAATGATATCAAGCCCCGGAGTTGTCTCATCATTTTTTACGTATGATAACGAGTCTTGGCAAGGAGGTATCCCATGGCGAGAAATCGATATAGAAGCCATTGGAAAACATTCAAACACATTACAGACTAACTTAATCACTGGAACATCAACCAACCGAATTCACTCTGAAAACAGCCATTCAATACCAGATTTAGACAGTTTTAATCAGTTCACCCTTATCTGGACGCCTGACAAAATTGAATGGAAGGTAAATGATCAGTCCATTCACCTGGAAACCTCAGAAAATTCTCAACAAGTGATCGACATGCGCGATAGCCCTCAAAGCTACCGTATGAATGTATGGATATCAGAAGCCATTGGCTGGGTTGGCTCGTTCTCCTCTGACAGCTTACCCCTTTATCAAGTGGTTGATTGGATAGAATATTACCGCTACAACGATGGAGAGTTTGAGCTCGCATGGCGTGATGACTTTGATCGTTTTGATACCGCTCGCTGGGGCAAAGGCGATTGGGGCTTCGATAGCAATCTCGTCACGTTTCACCAAAACAATGCTGGTGTTAGGGATGGAAAACTCATCTTAGCGCTGACTGATGAAGCAACGGGTATTACCCCCAGTCTCAAAGAGTAGTGGTATCCAAAGGAAGTGTTGAGTCATAGGTATTACCGGCACTTCCTTTTATATAAGCACGTTCACATCCGAACGTAAATTTCTTATGTAAATACATCGACTCTCTAGCATTTTGAAAGTCGATAAATTCAATTTCCTTGTTTTGCCCGGACATCATCACAATCGTGAGTACATATTGTTTCTTAGTCATAAACCTAGCTTCATACTTTCTTATTAGTTATCAGATAAACCTAGTTCGCAATTTAGGTACAATCGAGGTCTCCAACGGAATTAATGTCACAGAAAACTCAATTACGAGAACTACATCACACATCTATGCAACACCAACAGGGCGAGCCATATGCAACACAAACCACTGATATAACTAACAATAATTTACGCTGCTTAACGAGATAGAAATGTCACTCTTATCAAGACGCTAACATTCTCAATTGTGATAAACTCTCTTCTATTGAGATCAATTAGAAACAAGCAGGACAAAGCATGTCATCAGATTACACAGGCTCTAGTGCCGCCTATAAAAGCAAAGAAAGTGGCTACCGAGATAAAGCATTAAAACTCTACCCTTGGGTATGTGGAAACTGCGCACGTGAATTCGTGTACTCGAACCTTCGTGAGCTCACCGTTCACCACAAAGATCATGACCATACCAACAACCCTGAAGATGGAAGTAACTGGGAATTGTTATGCCTATACTGCCATGATCATGAGCACTCTAAGTACACTGATCACGATAGATATGGTGTCGAATCTGAAGCAAAGCTTGATGACCACCAAAGTGCAACACATAACCCCTTTGCTGATCTTGCTAAAATGATGAAGAAGTAACTCAAATTCATCATTAGATATATACCGGTAAACACATTAAAGCCTGTTAGGAAGTTAACAGGCTTTTTTGGAAGCGCGGAAGATCGAACCATTTTATTACCATAAACGCGTGAATAAAATGGGCTGAAAACTTTATAGATAAAGGGGTTATTAACGCTCCCCCTAGAGCAAAGTTATTGACTTAGCATGAACAATTCCTGAAACTGCATCAATAATAGTTCGCGACATGGTCAACCATTAATATGCGTAAAACCGATAAGAAAATCGATAACCAACTAAGAGCCACTTTGACTGAAGTTTGTGACGTGTTGCTTGAGGAAAACAATGGATTTCAATGGCTCACTCATAGCGTTAACTATTCGAACTTTCCAAAAAGCTTAGTCATCACCTGTGTTTTTGATACTAATGAACAACTGGGAAGCTTTTTAGAAAATAACAATGACAATCCACTACTGATGTTAGTGGAAAATAAGCTAAATGCGGTAAATATCTCGATTAAAAATGTCGCAGACCATGTCCGCTTTGATACTGAAGAAAACTGCCGCGACGAACACAGTGGTAACTGGGCTAAGAGATTAGGCTAGCCGTTACTCGTATTGCTTAGCTTGTATTGTTTATCTTGTACTGATTAATTCTTGAATTGCGGTTCCAAATGGCCCGTTTTCACGTAAATTAACGCTCCATCATCTTTCGTAAAAGGGTGATGCATACTCATGTGTGGGCTACGAAGCCAAGTTCCTTTAGGGTAAGAGCCATGTTCATCATAAAAAGTGCCCTCTAGAACAAGAATTTCTTCACCACCCCTGTGCTGATGAGCATTAAATTGCGTGTTCGGCGCCCACTTCACTAGCGCAATATTTTCACCTTCAAATTCATGTAAAGGCATCACTTTAAGCCCTTCGACCAAACCGGGTAACCATGGGTGGTTTTGTGTATCAACAACCTTTTGTTTCGAATCCTCTCCACTGAACTGATGCAGTTTTACGAAAATAGTCGCACCCTCTTTTCCTATTCTAGGTTTATGAGCTGTCCCTATCGGATTACGAACGTAACTGCCCTGCTTATAGTCTTGATGTTCGTCAGAAAATACCCCGTCGAGAACGATAAACTCTTCGCCGCCACTGTGCTCATGAGGAGAAAACTCACTGAAGGGCGCGAATCGCACAATGGTGGTTGCTCTTGCAACTTCATCCCCGACTCTATCTAGCATCATTCTTTCAACGCCCGGCATTGGAGAGTCTACCCACTGATAATCTTCTGGTCGAATGACGATACGTTGTTTAAAATCTGCGTTAATAGTGGTTGTCATCAATGCCTCAAAGTAGTCTGATTATAAACGAGTGAAAGAGCGTTAAGGATTGCCCTTATGATAAGTTGCAACGAGTACGATTATATAGAGATTGTGTGCCTTTATCGTTACCCAATTGAGCTCACATTAAAATCAAAAAGTAACGGCCACAATGAAGTCGTCAACGGTATCGCTCTCGACACCGCGAGGAATGAAGCGCGCCAAGAGTGCATTAAAATCCTTGCTGATGGAACGGAAACACTCGTTGTACTCGACACTCTCGTCAAACTTAAGGTCCGTGTGGAAAATCCACATTTTGAAGAGATCATCTTCGGCACGATAGAGTAGCAGATGACAATTTCATTACTACATCCCTACCCCTACATTCTCATGCCTCCATCCACTTCAAGGACCCTGCCGGAGAAATAGTCGTTCTCTAAAATGTACTTGGCTGCCTGAGCAATTTCACAAGGTTGGCCCATCCTACCTACTGGCACCATACTATTAAGACGTTCAATCGCTTCAGGTTTTAGCTGTTCAGCCATCGCCGTTTTCACGATCCCGGGTGCTATCGCGGCCGCTCGAATGCCATATCGAGCCAACTCTTTCGCCCATGTTGTCGCCATCGTGGCTACAGCGGCTTTCGACGCTGCGTAATTGGTTTGCCCAATATTGCCAGCCCTAGCAACACTTGAAATATTAATGATCACGCCTTTTCTTTCCGTTTCCACCATTTTTGCGGCTGCTTCCCTACCACACAGAAACGTTCCAACCACATTCACATTCATCACAGCATTAAACTGTTCGAGAGACATCTTACTGAGCTCGCCATCTTTCGATTTAATAAGTAGGCCATCACGCAATATTCCAGCGTTATTGATCAAACCATCCACTTGGCCAAAGTCCTCGACGATGTCAGAGAACACCTTTTCTACTTGAACTTCATCAGTCACATTAACGCAATACGTCAACGCTTTCACACTTAGCATATGGCACTGATCTTGAGTCGATTTTAATCCCTCTTCATTCATATCAAGCAGGGCAAGTTGCGTCCCTGATTGCGCCAATGTCACCGCCATCATTTGCCCTAGCCCTTGTCCAGCGCCTGTTATTACCACAACACTCTGTTTTAGGTCCATCGGTTAGCTCCATCCACATGATTTAACGACTACTTCTTATCTCGCTGGTAAAACTCGAATAAGCTTGAAAAATCTAACTCTTCGTTGCCATTGGCATTATGAAAAGCGTAGAGATTTCTCGCGAGTGCCCCCATAGGAATCGATGATTGGCTCTTTAACGCGGCTTCTGCGCCTAAACCTAAATCTTTTAACATCAACTTACTCATAAACCCGGGCTGGAATCCGTTACTGGCCGGCGCGTTTTCCATCACCCCAGGGCATGGGTTATACAATTCGAGCGCCCAGTTTCGCCCAGAGCTTTGCAGCATAATATCGCTGAGTACTTTAGGGTTTAACCCGTTATCTATCCCCAGATTCAACGCCTCACAGGTGCCCGACATTAAAATACCTAACATAAGGTTATTACAGATTTTCGCCATCTGACCATCACCCGCTTGGCCGGCATGGAAGATATTCTTACCCACATATTTCAATACGGATTCGGCCTTAGCAAAACCGGCATCAGACCCACCAACAATAAAGGTTAACGTTGCTGCTTTCGCACCAGCAACCCCACCAGACACAGGCGCATCAACAAACTCTAATCCTTTCTTTGTTGCTTCACTGCCAACGAGACGTGCAGACTCTGGATCGATGGTCGATGAATCAATCAAAAACGTATCGCTTTCAACAAGATTTAGTAGCCCCTTCCCACCACTATGATCCCCAAGGTATACCGCACGAACATGCTCTCCTGCTGGCAGCATAGTTATCACCGTATCGGCACCTTTAATAACCTCTTCAACCGAACTAGCGACCACGGCACCAAAGTCGGCCAACCGTTGCGCTGCTGCTTTATTGAGGTCAAATACTTGTACGGTGAGTCCTGCTGATAAGAGATTCTCCGCCATTGGGCCGCCCATATTTCCAAGCCCGATAAAAGCAATGGTACTCATGGTTACACTCCTCCTAATGCCTAACAATTAAATAGTGCCTAGCAAATAAATAGTGCCTAACGTTTAAGCTAGGGCGTTGGTTTATTTCCAGTTCAATCCAATCTTCTACTTCACAAACTTCAACATGCTAAGTCTACGATTCAGCACCTAGCTACACTAACGGCCTAGCTTTGCTAATGGGTGAGAATCCTCTTCCCATAGCGACATAAACAAATCATCAATGACACCAGAATCAACCGACTCAATACTTTTGTAGAGCCAAACTGGCTCACCATCTTTATCGATGAGTCTAGCTCGAACTCCCTCTTGAAACTCTCCTAGTAATCCACAACTCACAGAAAGCCCAAGCTCAAGGCGAAAACACTGCTCAAGAGAAAGGTGTTGATACTCTTTTATCTGACGAAAACAAAGATGAGAAGAGATAGGACTACCAAGCCGATGTGACTGTTGTGCTCTCGACATCCATTTTGCTTCTGCTTCTGGGTGAGCGCTACTGTCAATCGCCAACACTTCACGACTAATGTTACTAAGGTCATTACCTTCACACGCCTTCTTGATTTTTGAACCAAACGGAATCAGTTGATTAGACGGCTTTTGGTCTTCTACTTCATTGGCTGAATGTTCTGATAGTAAGCTTAATACATCATTAACCGTACCATGGTTTTCTTCAGCCCCATTGTCAGAGCCTTTAACCCAATATTGAATTTGCAAGGTTTCAATTAATCTTTCTCTGCTTTCTGCAGGCAAAATATAATCGGCCATTCGAATATCAACCGCGTCACTGGCGTTGACCATTACGCCAGTAAGCCCGAGAAACAGCCCTATGCCTTCATCTAACTGATTTAAGAACCAGGTGCCACCCACATCAGGGTATAGACCGATTGTAACTTCAGGCATAGCGAGACGAGAACTAGGGGTCATCACCTTATGACTAGCGCCCATAAACAACCCCATTCCACCGCCCATCACAATACCCTCACCCCAGGCAATAATGGGTTTAGGGTAGGTATGAATCAGATAATCGCACTGATATTCTAAGGTAAAGTAGTTTGTACAAAACTCCTGAGCCTGTGCTTTGGTTTGAGTGCTCATAACATCATGCATCGCTCGTACATCGCCACCGGCGCAAAACGCTTTTTCTCCTTCACCCTCAAGCAGAACACAGACAATACTTGGGTCATCACGCCAATGAATCAGCAACTCATGTAGTTGCTCAAGCATATTAAATGTTAACGCGTTAAGAGAGCCGATATTGTTCAGCGTTGCGATGGCAATTTGATGACTCCCGTCTGCGCACAGTCGCTGCTCGAATTTAACGTTGTCAGACATACCTACTCCCTAAATCTTGTTTCGTTATCGGTTCTGCCAATTGGCTTTTCGTTTCTCCAAGAACGCTTGCACACCTTCGGTTTGATCTTGAGTATCAAACAATTTCATGAACAGCTCTCGTTCTTTGACTAAGCCATGTGACATCAGTGAATGACGTCCATTTTGAACCAGAGCCTTACACGCAGACACGGAACTAGGTGATTGATTCGATACCGATTTCGCAAGCTCAACAGCTGCTTCTAAGGCTTTTTCCGTTTCCACTTTTTCTTCAATCAAACGAATCGATACGGCGCGCTCTGCATTAATTTGTTCACCGCAAAGTATGATACGTTTCGCCCACCCCTCACCCACCAGGGCGGTCAAATTTTGAGTCCCTCCAGCGCATGGAAGTAGCCCCACTTTTGCTTCAGGGAGCGCCATCACCGCTTGGTCTTCTGCAATTCTAATGTCACAAGCTAACGCGACTTCTAATCCGCCGCCCATGGCATAGCCGTTAATCGCTGCGATAGTCACCCCTCGAAAACTGGATAACGCCTCAAAAGCCTCACCAAATGCTGTCGCCATTTCAAGTGCCACCGCTTTATCACCCTCTGCGAATAGCTTTAAATCAGCACCTGCAGAGAAGAACTTTTCGCCTTGGCCTGTGATCACTAACGCGTAGACATCGTTATCCTGTTCTAGTGTTTCGACTAAGTATTTCAATTCCCGTAAGCTTTGAGCCGTCCAAGTATTCGCAGGCGGGTTGTTCATCGTAATGGTAACAACATGATTTTCAGCCTCCGACACCAGTAAACTATTTGTACTTAATGACATAACCTAACCTCTCTACTGAACTGCTTTGAACATCACCGTCGCTCATACAAGATCAGCCCCTTCCACCAGAAGCCGACGAGCAATGATTAAACGCATAATTTCGTTAGTCCCTTCAAGGATCTGATGGACTCTCACGTCTCTAAAGTACCGCTCCAACGGATACTCCTTGATATAACCATAGCCCCCGTACAATTGAAGGGCCTGATCACATACCTTGAACCCCACATCGGTAGCAAATCGTTTGGCCATTGCGCAATAGGCTGTGGCTTCAGGGTCTTGATTGTCTAATTTACTCGCTGCATAACGCACGAGTTGACGTGCCGCGACTAACTCTGTCGCCATATCTGCGAGCTTAAATTGTAAACCTTGGAATTGAGCGAGGCTTTTTCCGAACTGTTTGCGCTCTTGCATGTATTGAGTGGCTTGATTGAGGGCTTGTTGAGCGGTGCCAATTGAGCACGTTGCAATGTTTATTCTTCCCCCGTCTAGCCCTTTCATGGCGAACTCGAAACCTTGTCCCTCTTCACCGAGTAATGAAGACAAAGGGAGTTCGACATTATTAAAAGTAACTGAACGCGTGGGCTGGCTGTTCCACCCCATTTTAGGCTCTTTTCGCCCATAGCTAATACCATCAGCATCGGCAGGCACCACAAATGCGGACACACCTTTTGCTCCCTCATCAGAGGTCCTTGCCATGACAACCAAGACATCAGAATCCCCAGCACCTGAGATGAAGGCTTTTGCACCATCTAACTGGTATTTATCGCCGACTTTTTTAGCACTAGTACTCAGTGATGCCGCATCGGAGCCGGCATTCGGCTCTGTTAAGCAGTACGAGCCCAACCACTCTCCAGTTATCAGTTTGGGGCAGAATAGTGACTTCGCCTGATCGGTTGCAAAACTCGCCACCATCCATGTCACCATATTATGAATGGTCATAAATGCCGTTGTGGAAGTGCAGCCCATCGAAAGTTGTTCAAAGATAATGGATGCATCTAGCCGACTCAATGACAGGCCGCCTTGCTCTTCTGGAGTATACAAGCTGAGAAAACCAAGCTCTCCAGCCTCTCTCAAGACCTCCTTTGGAAATTCGCATTTTTCATCCCACTGTGCCGCCATAGGTGCAAGTTTTTCATTCGCAAACTGGCGAGCCGTCTCCGAAAACAGTCGCTGTTCTTCAGTTAATTCGAAATCCATACACCACCTCCTACTGTTGCCAACTCGTTGGTTTACTTCAATTGAATCGTGAAATTGGGCCCCGTTGGAATATCATCATCAAACCAACGTGCTGTGACGGTTTTTGTTTCAGTGTAGAAACGAACCGCTTGCTTACCATAAGCGTGCAAATCGCCATAGAAGCTGCCCTTCCACCCTGTGAATGAGAAGAATGGCAACGGGACTGGAATAGGTACGTTTATGCCAACCTGCCCGACTTCGATCTCATGTTGGTACTGGCGCGCCGCGCCCCCACTGGCGGTAAAAATGGACGTTCCATTGCCGTACGGGTTATGGTTCACCAGTTCAATCGCTTGCTGCAAAGTGTCTACTTCAATGCAAAGTAGCACCGGGCCAAATATCTCTTGTTGGTAAATCGACATATCGGTGCTAACACCACTAAACAACGTAGGGCCAAGCCAGTTTCCATCAGGGCAGCTATCCACTTGGCATTGGCTTCCATCAAGTTCACACGTTGCCCCTTGTGCTTTTCCTTCCTCGATCAACCCAATCACTCGTTGTTTTGCTTGAGCACTAATCAGTGGCCCATAGCCCGCCTTAGGATCGTCCCAAACCCCCGGTGTTATCGTTGATAGCTCTTGTTTTAAATCGCTAATCCACTCTTTTGCACTGCCAACAAATACCGCGACCGAAATGGCCATACAACGTTGCCCTGCCGCGCCTACCGAAGCACCGACTAAGTTGCTGATGACTTGCGCTTTATTAGCATCGGGCATCACAACCATGTGATTCTTCGCCCCAGCAAAGGCTTGAACGCGTTTAAAGTGCTGTGTCCCTTGCTGATAAATGTATTGGGCTACGGGTACCGAACCAACAAAAGAAATGGTGCGGATATCTTGATGGGAGAGTAAAAAATCAACTTGCTCTTTCGTACCATGAACAATTTGTAAAACACCACTAGGTGCGCCTGCTTCTTCAAACAACTCAGCTAAGCGAACAGAAGTCAGTGGGACTTGCTCTGATGGCTTCAAGATAAAGCTATTACCGCAAGCAATGGCAATAGGGAACATCCATAAAGGGATCATCGCCGGAAAGTTAAACGGCGTGATACCACAGCAAACACCCAATGGCTGCATAAAGGAGTAACTGTCGATATCACTAGCCACATTTTCGACCATCTCCCCCATCATATTGCTGGCAATATTAGCCGCTTGCTCCACGACTTCAATTCCACGCCATACATCCCCTTTCGCATCCACCACGGTTTTACCCGTCTCTTTCGAAAGCAGTGTTGCGATTTGGTCATGATTCTCTTTGAGTAGATGCTGATAGCGAAGCATTAAGCGAGCTCGTTCTGGTACCGCGATATTTCGCCATGCTTTGAACGCCTCTTTTGCGCTTTCAACCGCTCGAGACATTTCACTCTCAGTAGCACAAGGTACTTTCGCAATTACATCGTTGGTCGCAGGGTTGGTGACCTCTACCCATTGATCACTGGTTGATTGAATGAATTTTCCATCAATAAATAAGGGTACAGACTGATTCATCACTCTATCCTTCAATGTTGATTTACAAATTACGCACCAACGCTTAATACAGCGTTATTGATTTTTCAGTACGGAACTTCTAACCCTATTGCTGTTGCTTCACCGCCACCTATGCATAGGGAAGCAACCCCTTTTAATACTCTTTTATTATCTGGCCTAACACTGGCATCAACCTGAGTTTCTAATTTTCTTCGGGTTGCACCTAGCTGCCGTAACGCATGAATAAGCGTGACGATAATACGAGTGCCACTGGCTCCAATGGGATGACCTAATGCACATGCGCCACCTTTGATATTTACTTTCTCTTCATCTAGCGCTAACTGTTTTATCGCTATCTGCGTGACCACAGCAAACGCTTCATTAATTTCCCAAAGATCCACTTCATCGATAGACCAATCTAATTTGGAAAGCAGTTGCTCGATGGCAAAAACAGGCGCAATGGTAAATTCACTAGGTAATCTTGCATGAGTCGAATGGCCTTTTATCACAGCCAAAGGGCTCAAGCCTTGCTTTATAGCTTGTTCGGCGCTCATTACCACTAATGCAGCGGCGCCATCTGAAATAGAACTAGAGTTCGCTGCGGTAACGGTCCCTTCTTTGGCGAAAGCGGGGCGCAACGTTGGGATTTTATTGAGGTTAACTTCTGTTGGGTGCTCATCAAAATCTAGAATTTGATCGCTGTTAGAACCTTTTGCCGTCACCGGTACTATTTCATCGTCAAACAACTGCTGTTGCTGTGCACTCACCGCTCGGGTAATAGATTGTATTGCCCACTCATCCATACTTTGGCGAGATACTTCTAACTTATCGGCAATGGCTTGAGCATAGGTCCCCATCAACTCACCGTCATAGGCATCTTGTAACCCATCAAGGAACATATGGTCATAGGTAGTTTTATGACCCAGCCTCATTCCACCTCGTGACTCTTTAAGTAAATATGGCGCATTAGTCATGCTCTCCATACCACCTGCTACAATCGTATTCGAAGAGCCTGATTGTATTAAATCATGAGCGAGCATGACCGATTTCATTCCCGACCCGCACACCTTGTTTATCGTCATACAAGCCACCGAATCAGGAAGATTAGCACCCCGAGCGGCTTGCCTCGCAGGCGCTTGCCCACAACCAGCAGGGAGTACGCAGCCCATAATCACTTCGTCGATAGATGCGGGGGAAATAGAGGCTTCTTCCACGGCAGCGCGAATAGAGTACTGACCTAATTCCGGCGCAGAATACCGACTAAGCATGCCTTGAAAGCTACCCAGTGGTGTTCGTTTTGCTGACACTATCCAGATCGACTTGTCCATTCTTTCTCCTCGCCATAAAAGAAAACACGCTGTTCAAGTGGTTTGTTTTTTGAACTGTGATTTCTTGACGTTTACGTAAGCATAGCACTAACATTTACGTAAACGTCAAGAAACAAAATGACAACATGTAAAGCATTTTGCACACGCTTTCCTCACCAGAGTCGGTCTTCTTATCGGAAGCCAGAGGAGGTCTGTAAATGGAAACATTTAAAATTAGTGAATTGGCAAACGAGTTCGATATCACGACAAGAAGTATTCGATTCTATGAAGACATGGGCTTGATTTACCCGACAAGAAATGGAAGCACTCGTGTTTATCAACATCGTGACAAGATACGCCTAAAGCTCATCCTTCGGGGTAAACGACTTGGCTTCTCTTTGGCAGAAATTCGGGAGCTTTTTGAGCTTTACGATACCGACCAGTGTGATACCCAGCTTTTAAAAATGCTCACCATTATCGATGAAAAACAGCAGGTGCTTCAGCGCCAGCTTGACGATATTACAGTCGTTATGAGTGAACTCAGTTTAGCAAAAGATCGTTGCCACCAAGCTCTTAGCCGATCTCAACAAGGTTAATCAAATAACCGTAAAGTTGCAGATACCACTGATACAAGCGTCACTTAGGAGGCGTTATGAACAGTCATTTTCAACCACTGAATTTTGGGCATAGTGAAACTATTAATATGCTTAGAGAGCATGTAAATGGGTTCGCAACAGAACATATTGCTTCAATCGCAGCACGCATTGATAAAGATAATCAATTCCCCAACCACCTTTGGCAACGTTTTGGAGAAATGGGGCTTCTTGGGGTCACTGTAAGTGAGGAATACGGCGGCGCCGATATGGGGTACCTTGCCCATGTGATAGCAATGGAAGAGATCAGCCGCGCATCAGCTTCGGTCGCACTTAGCTACGGCGCGCACTCAAACTTATGCGTCAATCAAATCTTTCGTAACGGCACCCCTGATCAAAGAAAGAAGTACCTCCCTAAGTTGATCGACGGCACTCATGTTGGTGCGCTCGCCATGAGTGAAGCGAACGCTGGTTCAGATGTGGTTAGTATGCAGCTAAAAGCCGATCTCATTGATGATCATTATGTGCTCAACGGCACAAAGATGTGGATTACTAATGGCCCTGACGCCGATACGCTTGTCGTCTATGCGAAAACCGACCATGCCGCTAAATCTCACGGGATCACCGCTTTTATCATCGAAAAAGGCTTCGAAGGCTTCAGCCATGCGCAAAAACTAGACAAGCTAGGAATGCGCGGTTCCAACACGTGTGAACTGGTATTTGAACAGTGCAAAGTCCCTAAAGAAAACGTCCTTGGGGAAGTGAATCAAGGCGTTAAAGTACTAATGAGCGGGTTGGATTACGAACGTGTCGTCTTAGCCGCTGGTCCTCTCGGCATCATGCAAGCTTGCCTAGACCTCGTGATTCCTTATGTTCATGACCGAAAACAGTTTGGCCAAGCCATTGGAGAGTTTCAACTGGTACAAGCCAAGGTTGCTGATATGTATACCCGAATGAACGCCGCTCGCTCTTATGTCTACACGGTGGCCGCGGCTTGCGACCGTGGCGAATCGACAAGAAAAGATGCTGCAGGGGTTATTTTATATAGCGCTGAACTGGCGACGCAGATGGCGCTGGATGCCATTCAGCTGCTGGGCGGAAACGGCTACATCAACGAGTTTCCAGCAGGTCGATTGCTCCGAGACGCCAAGCTCTATGAAATTGGCGCAGGAACTTCGGAAATCAGGCGTATGCTGATTGGTCGAGAGCTATTCGAAGAGTCGAAATAATGCTTAGTATGAAAAAAGGTTAAGGGGCATTAAATGGCGATAATACTAACCAAAGCGAAACCTAATGATCCACAATTCAAAGCCAACAAAGCAGTCATGGACGAGCTCGTCGATAACCTTAACTCCAACTTAGATGTTATCAAGCAAGGCGGAGGAAAATCCGCCATAGAACGACAAAGAGCCAAAGGAAAGTTGCCCGTCCGCGAGCGTATCAACGCATTGCTCGATGACGACAGTCAGTTCCTAGAAATTGGCCAGTTCGCTGCGTGGCGAGTTTACGATGATTCTATTCCCTGCGCGGGCGTGGTAGCTGGAATTGGCACCGTCGAGAACGTTACCTGTATGATCATTGCAAATGACCCTTCAGTAAAAGGGGGAACCTACTATCCACTTACCGTTAAAAAACACCTTCGAGCTCAAGAAATTGCCGAACGCTGCCACCTACCTTGTATCTACTTGGTCGATTCGGGCGGCGCTAACCTTCCCCACCAAGCAGAAGTCTTTCCTGACAAAGACCATTTTGGTCGAATTTTCTTTAACCAAGCGAGAATGTCAGCCAAAGGGATTCCTCAAATAGCCGTCGTTTTGGGGTTGTGTACCGCTGGCGGCGCTTATATTCCTGCGATGGCCGATGTTTCCATCATCGTAAAGCAACAAGGCACCATATTCTTAGCAGGCCCACCTTTAGTGAAAGCAGCCACGGGTGAAGTGGTTACCGATGAAGCGTTGGGGGGCGCTGATGTACATTGTAAAAAATCAGGGGTTGCCGACTATTACGCGAACAACGACAACCACGCATTGACGTTGGCTCGAGATGCGATTGCCAGTAGTAATCAAGCACTTGTAACCACTCCAGAAAAGAAGGTTATTGCCCCAAGATATGAAATAAGTGAACTCTACGGGATTGTCAACGCTAACCTTCGCTTACTGTTTGATGCCAGAGAGGTCATCGCAAGAATTGTCGATGATTCCGACTTTGATGAATTCAAGGCCCTTTATGGCTCAACATTAGTTTGCGGGTTTGCTCACCTTAATGGGCACCCTATCGGAATTGTGGCCAATAACGGTATTTTGTTTTCAGAATCGGCCCAAAAAGGGGCTCACTTTATTCAACTTTGCGCAAAACGGAAAATCCCACTACTGTTTTTACAGAACATCACTGGTTTTATGGTGGGCAAAAAGTACGAGTCAGAAGGGATTGCGAAACACGGAGCAAAACTCGTTATGGCCGTAGCATGTGCCGATGTTCCTAAGTTTACCGTCATTGTCGGTGGCTCTTATGGCGCGGGTAATTATGGGATGTGTGGCCGAGCTTATGACCCAACTATGATGTGGATGTGGCCCAATGCCAGAATCTCTGTCATGGGAGGGGAACAGGCTGCTGGAGTGCTAGCCCAAGTAAGGCGCGACATTAAAAACCGTAAGGGCGAGTCGTGGAGTGACGAAGACGAGCTACAATTTAAACAGCCCATTATTGAACAGTATGAGACTGAAGGACATCCATACTACGCGAGTGCAAGACTTTGGGACGATGGAATCATCGACCCAAAAGAGACTCGAACGGTGTTGGGGCAAGCTTTAACGGCCGCATTGAATGCGCCCATTAAAGAGAGTGAATTTGGGATTTTCCGTATGTAGGCCTGTCATGATGAATAAACTGACTAAAGCAACGCAAGAAAATACAGATACCGTGTCGAATGACAGCGACAGCCCTTTGCTATGCCATATAGACAATATGGGCGTCGCTACTCTTACGTTAAATCGTGTTGATAAGCACAACGCTTTTGACGATGAGTTAATCAAGCAACTCAATAAACAATTGAAAAAGCTAGCTCGCCTTCCAAGCCTACGCAGCCTTATTCTCAGAGCAAATGGACGTTTTTTTTCATCTGGCGCGGATTTGAATTGGATGCAATCCATGGCAGATCAAAGCGCGAGTGAAAATAAGCTAGATGCCGACAATCTTGCTTTGCTCATGCAACGGTTAGATAACTTTCCAAGACCCACAATCGCGGTGATTGAAGGCGATGCATTTGGTGGGGCTATAGGGTTAATCTGTTGCTGCGATATTGCTATTGCCACAGAGAACGCTCAGTTCTGTTTTAGTGAAGTAAAACGGGGTCTTGTCCCTGCCACCATTGCTCCGTATGTCTGCCGTACTATTGGCAGCCGTCAGGCAAGGCGTTACATGCTGACAGCCGAAAAGTTTAATGCCATGACAGCCTATCAAATGGACATGCTGCACTTCGTGGTCGAATCTAGTTTTGTTCATCAACATGAGCATCAAAATAGAGAGCATAACCTACGTTTAGACGCGCAAGTTCAATCCGTTATTCATATGTTACTTTCAAATAGCCCGAATGCCCTCAAAGAGACCAAAACTCTCTGCCTTCGTTGTGATAAAAGCCCTATAGATCAAGAGCTCATCGATTATACCAGTCAATTAATCGCTGATATTCGCATATCTAAACAGGGGCAGGAAGGCGTTAGAGCCTTTTTCGCTAAACGCCCCCCAGCATGGAAACGTAAATAGATGCCAAGCCAAGTACATTCAAATAATCACGACATAAAACTACCAAGTCGGGTGAAAATCGTCGAGATGGGTGCTCGCGACGGGCTACAAAACGAGCATGTTGTTAGTACCCAAAGCAAGATTCAATTTATTAACCAACTGTCCAATACTGGTTTATCACATATTGAAGCTGGCTCCTTTGTCTCGCCTAAATGGGTACCTCAAATGGCGGACTCTAAAGAAGTCTTGGAATCGGTTATTAGAAGACCGAATGTTAGATATTCAGCCCTCACACCTAATCTTCAAGGGCTTGAACAGGCTATTGAAGCAGGCGCCGATGAAGTGGCCATTTTCACCTCTTGCTCTGAAGGGTTTTGTCAGAAAAATACCAACTGCACATTAATGGAAAGCCTAGAGCGTTTTATTCCTGTCGTTGAACACGCAAGTGCGCGGGATATTCCAGTGCGAGGCTACCTATCTTGTGTCATTGATTGCCCTTACGATGGACCTACGCCACCTGATAAAGTGGCTGAGATAGCCACGCTGTTACTCGATGTAGGCTGTTATGAAGTTTCGTTAGGCGACACCATTGGAACAGGCACGCCAGTGAGAGTTCAGCAGATGCTTTCTTCAGTGCAACAAGTTATGCCCACCCAACAAATCGCTGTTCACTTCCATGACACATGGGGGCAAGCGATAGCCAATATTTACCAAGCGCTACAAATGGGCGTAAGTGTGATTGATAGCAGTGTAGCAGGCTTAGGGGGCTGCCCTTACGCACAAGGTGCAAGTGGCAATGTCGCCACAGAAGATGTGCTTTATCTATGTAACCAACTTGGTATTGAAACAGGCGTAAATCTGGAGAAGGTCGCTCAAGTGGGTTGGGATATTTGTGCTGAACTGAATAAGTCCCCTACTTCTAAGGTCTCACTGGCTTTACGGTGAATAACATAATGAACGTTGGTATAGATGAAGGTAAATTATAGTGTTAAGTCATATAGTGGTGGCATGTTCAGTTATTTTCTGAGCTGATTTTTCAGTAATTTGTCTGATATTAGGCAAGGTAGAGGATTCAATAAGTAAAGACATTTAAACGATCTGCTATTGCTCTATATCGAACAATAATCAGATCGTTTTTATTATGCTCTAAAGAATCAGGACTATTAAGAGATAGACTCTGTATAAGATTGATTAAATGCTTTTGCGTTTGAGCGAATTTCCTCGTCAGACATGCCCGGCTTATACAAAGATGCGCCTAACCCAAAACCTTTAGCGCCAATATCTAAGTATGGCTTCATGCTTTCTACCGTTGGGTTAATACCACCTACAGGCAAACACGCGGTATCTGGTGGCAGAACAGAGTTCAAAGCTTTAAAGCCGTCTAATCCAATCATTGATATTGGGAAGAGTTTCAAACCTGTTGCCCCAGCAGCCAAGGCAGAGAAAGCCTCTGTAGGTGTGACGACTCCGGGGAACGTTACGCAACCAGCAGCAACGGACATTTTCACTACTTCTTCATTGAAGTTTGGTGTGACCATAAGATTCGCGCCCGTATCGATAACAGCCTGCGCTTTCTCTGCTGTCGTGACCGTTCCGGCACCAATAAGGAAATTTTCTCCAAAGTGTTGAACTAACGTTTTAATGCTAGTTAACGCATCTGGAGAATTTAAAGGCACTTCAATCATAGAAAATCCTTCCTCAATCAGAATTTGCGTAACTCGAACGCAATCGTCAGGAAGGATGCCGCGAATAATAGCGACTAAAGGTAAATGGTCGTTCAAGTTGAAGTCGTTATTTTTCATGGTTCATTGCCTCTTTAATTTTTAACATTCCAACGATAAAGCTTTCATCGCCATTAATGTATTTCGTTGTTTTATCTAATAGTGAACACGCCTTTTCATAACGGCTTGATAAAGCTTCGCCACCAACTAAATAAACGGTTTCATGCTCGAGTTCACGCACTTCGTTGCCAATTAAAAGCCCTGACAAGTAATCGTGTACTTCAGTATCTTGCAAATTGCCAAACAAACGGTGTGTACGCGCTTTAAAGAGCTGATTTGTAATGGTTGAGTTACCACTTTCACCGACCCCCTTTTCAAACGCTGAATGAGAGTCTGTTTGTAATGGTAATCCTCGGCCTAATATTGTTTGGGTGGACAAGGCAGAGAAAAGCTCCCCTGTCATGTAGGTATTGAACGCTTCAATAGTTCCGTTGCCGATCTCGACATGCTTACTATGAGTACCAGGAAACGCTGCCTGAAGATTTGATTTACCAACGATTTCTATTAGCCCAAACAGTTGAACCTCTTCTCCACGCATAACATCAAAGCCACCATGTTCATCACAATGACTCACGCCTGGAATAATCGTCGCCTTAGCCCCCCACGGAAGCGTGAACTGGTGTGTATTTTTCGCAAGGGTATCAATAGAAGCAGGGGTTGATACATAAGGAACATTGACCCATCCTTGAGCAGATCCCACCATTCCTGCCATGAAAATAGGCAGTGATATATAGCTTTCTAACCAGTCACTAAGCATCGATTCCAATTTGTCGGCAAAGCTACCTTCTTCAACCTGAAGCAACCCCATTTTGTGTTCAATTTTATCAACCAACGTTCCTTCGTCACTCATTGCGAAAGCACGAAAATTGGTTGTACCCCAATCGAGGATAAGCCAACTAACTCTGTTTTTATCATTCATATGGTATCGCTCATTGGTGCACTCGAAAGTGCACCTTTAAAGGTTTAGTTAATTTTGTATTGCTTAATAATGTCTACATTCACATCGACACCGATACCCGGCTTGGTCGAAATTTGCACTTTGCCATTCACCATTTTAATGCCATCACATATCAGATCTTTGCGGAATGGATGATCTGATTGGTCAAACTCAAGCATTGGCTCGATAGGGTTCAGCGAAAGCGGTGAGCTTGGCAATGAAGCGATAAACTGCAATGACGCCGCAATGCCTATCCCAGAACCCCAAACATGTGGAATCATCATCGTGCCATTGGCCTGAGCCATAGCAGCGATTTTTTTACATTCTGTAATACCGCCTGATGAACAAAGATCCGGTTGGATAACGTCAAGAGCGCGTTGTTCAAGCCATGGTCGGTAACCCAACTTCCCAAAGAGTTGCTCACCAGCCGCAATGTAGGTCTTGGACAGGTTCTTAATTTCTTTATAACCGACAATATCTTCAGGCGGTAACAGTTCTTCCAAAAAGTACAGGTTATACTCCTCGGTTTCTTTAATGATTCGACGTGCAGCGGCTGCGTTATAAGCACCGTTCGCATCGGCCATGATCTTCACGTCATTACCGACCGCTTCGCGGATTGAACGGATGAATGCGATGTCTTCTTCTACGCCAAAGCCAATTTTCAATTTAAATGCTTCGAAACCTGAATCAACGTATCGATGCGCTTCTTCAATTGAAACTTCTGGGTATTTCGCATCCGCAATACGATAGAATCCAGTCGCGTATGGCGTCACTTCTTTACGAAATGCGCCACCAATCAATTGATGAATCGGTTTATCTAAAGCCTTACCAATGACATCCCATAACGCAATATCAACGCCACTGATGGCATTGACTGCAGCACCACCACCATACGGACGCGTCACGTTGTACATCTCTTCCCAAAGAACTTCGACATCAAATGGGCTGCGGCCGATTAGCATTGGTTTAAACGTATGCTCAACAAATGCCGCTGCAATATGAGGGCTTTGTAAACCATGGCATAGTGCTTCACCAAACCCAACAACACCTTCATCAGTAACGATTTCTATGATCATTGAGCTTCTGTTATGTACCCAACCTTGCGCAAAGTAGAACGGTGTCTCAAGTGGAACTGAGATAGCGTGTGGGATGACATTAATAATTTTCATAAAATAACCTTACTTAGATTTCAAAAGTAAAAATCAACTTCTCTTAAATCAATTCTGTTAAAGCAATAGCAGTGATATCTGCGGAATAAACACAATCATAGTTAATGCAAACATCATCGCTAAGAAGAATGGAATGATTGCTTTCGATAATGTTTCAACCGAGACACCGGACACACTTGAGCCTACAAATAAGTTTAAACCTAGAGGTGGCGTGATAAATCCGATAGCTAAGGTCACTACCATGATGATGCCGGTGTGAACAGGATTGAAACCAAACAACATTGCTACTGGAACTAAAATTGGCGTGAGGATGATGATCGCAGCGACCGTTTCCATAAAGCAGCCAACAACGAGTAACAAAGCAACCATAAGAACAATGAAGACAACTTTACTGTCAGAGAACTCTAGCATTGCATTAGCAATCTGTGTTGGTATTTGTTCTAGTGCCAAGTACTTACCAAAGGCCGTCGCTGTGCCCACAATGATCAGGACGATAACAGAGGTTATAACCGACTTAGTGAAGATTTTCGGTAAATCGGTAAACGTAATCTCTTTGTAAGCAAACAGACTCACAACTAACCCATAAACAACCGCAACCACACTCGCTTCAGTTGGCGTGAAGATACCGCCATAGATGCCGCCAAGAATGATAACAGGGATGAGCAGTGCTAACTGAGCATGCTTAAACTGACGCCAAACTTCTTTCCAACAAAATGGTTCTTCCGACCCTTTATAGCCTTTCTTCTTCGAATAAACGTACGACCAAGCCATTAAACAGAATGCAACTAATAGCCCAGGGATAATGCCCGCAATGAATAAATCACCAATAGAAACGCCAGCAGAAACGCCGTACATTACCATAGGAATACTTGGTGGGATCATGACACCAATCGCCCCCGCTGCAGTAACAACGGCCGTTGCAAAACCTTTGTCATAGCCATACTTGATCATAGCTGGAATCATGATTCCGCCTACCGCTGCAACCGTTGCAGGCCCAGATCCGGAAATGGCTGCAAAGAACATACACGTGATGATGGAAGCGATCGCAAAACCACCCGTAATGTTTTTCACTAACGAATTAGCAAAGTTCACCAATCTCTGCGAGATACCGCCACTGCCCATGATGTCACCGGCTAAGATGAAAAATGGTACAGCCATGATTGGAAACGAGTCCACAGAAGTAATCAGTGTGCTCACCAAAAAATCGACACTTAACGTTCCTGTGGAAAGAATCGTTAGTAACGTAGCCACGCCTAACGAAATGGCAATGGGCACTGAAAAGATCACCAACAGTGCAAACGTCGCGAATAAAATAAATACCGACATGACCTTCTCCTATTCAATCGTCTTGAGTTCATCTGTGGTTATCAGCATCTGCTGTATTAACCTAAATGAAGTAAGTGCAAACCCTACAGGACCCGCTAAATAAACTATCCACATTGGTAGCCCCAATGCTGGAGAAGTTTGGCCTAAGTAATATAGATTCATGACCATTTGCGTTGATTTAAATAAAATAACGATTGAGAACACAAAAAATACCAAATCTGAAAATAAACTAAGATATTTTTTCTCTTTATTATCAACAAGCATTGTTAATGCTTCTATTTTTATGTGACTTTTCTTTGCCACAGCAAAACTAATACCAATATAAATCAACCAAATAAAGCAGTATCGTGCTAACTCTTCCGTCCAAGAAACAGAATAATCTAATGTCCTTGTTACCACCTGAAGAAATATTGAAGCTACCATAATAACCAGCAATATGACTGCAATGGTGTTTTCAAAATACTTATCTAACCATTTCAACATAATAAATCCTCGCTTCGCGATGGGCGCGAAGCTTTTTAATTAATTGCTTGCTAATTCAGCTTCGGCTTTTTCTATTTGTTTTTGGAAAGATGCCACGACATCTGCGCCAATAATCGGTGTGTATTTATCAATAACCGATGTGGTCGCTTCTTGGAACCCCTTTACAGCTTCTGGTGTTAACGTCACAACATTCATGTTCGCTTTAATCACTTCTAAACTTTCCATATTGACACGTCGGTTTACTTCACGCTCATAATCACCAGCATCAATAGCAGCTTGTCGTAAGACACGTTGATCATGCCTACTTAACTTATTCCAAGTTTGTTGGCTAACAATCAAAGCCAATGGTGTGTAAACATGTCCAGTGTTCGACAGTGTGCTTTGTACTTCATACAAATTATTCAATGCGATATTTGGGTATGGGTTCTCTTGACCATCCACAGTGCCTTGTTGTAATGCTGTGAACAGCTCATTAAATGCCATAGGCGTTGGCGTTGCGCCCATTGCATTCCACGCATCAAGGTGAAGTGGGCTTTCCATGGTGCGGATCTTTAAGCCTCTAACATCATCAATAGAACGAACGGCTTGTTTAGAATTTGTTACGTGACGGAATCCATTTTCCCAAAAATCGAGTCCAACAAGACCTTTTGCCTGCAGTCTATTTAACATCTCATCACCAAAGTCGCTTCGTAGAACTTTATCAGCAACTTCTTCACTAGTGATCATAAAAGGAAGATCAAAAACGTTGTATTCAGGATAGAAGTTAGCCAGTGGGCCAGTCGATGGAATCGATACATCCAACGTACCCAGTTGAAGCATTTCAATGGCTGCACGATCGTCACCAAGCTGCGCCGATGGATAGATATCCACTTTTAGCTCGGTAAATTTCTCTACTATTTCTTTAAATTTAGCCGCTCCATCATATATTGGGTGTTGATTATTAGAGCTCATACTAAAACGTAAAGTTTGTACTTGTGACTCACCCGCTGCAATACTCATTGTATTATTACTTTGGGAATTAGTAACAATAGCTGCACCAATGATTGAGGCGACAAACACCCCACCAATGGCTAGGGTTTTTCCTGTTCTAGACATAGTCGTACCTGATTTTAATATTTATAATTGGGAGCATGTAATATGCTCCTGTAGGGGTTAATTAAGTTGTTTTGATATCTTCTTGCAATATTCTGTGATTACTGGGATTAGTTCCTTCATTCTTTCGTCTGGCATATATTCTTTAATACTAGTCACTGATAAAGCCGCAATAATATTGTCATATTTATTACGAATTGGGACGGCAACGCAGCGAACAAGATCTTCGTTATCTTCCAAGTCGTAGCTATAATCATATTTTGAATATTCTTCTAATCGTTTAAGCATTGGCTCAATTTCATGAGAAGTTTGAGAGGATATAAGTCGAATCCACTCCATCTTTGGCATATCAATCATTAACGCTTTACCAATGCCCGTTGCAGACATTGGTAATCTGTCACCCACTTGTGAACGTAATTGAATGGCTCTCTCACCTGGGACTTTGTCCAAATAAAAGATTTGATCTTCGTCTTTAATTCCTAGGTGAACCGTGTCTTTTGTACGAGACGCAAGCTCTCGTATATACGGTTTAGCAATCTCTTTCAAAGGCATATCTTGTTGAGCGCGAATACCAAGTTGAATCATTTTGGTTCCCAGAACTAAACCAATACCTTTCACTTCTCTCACATATCGGGCTTCAATTAGCCCTTGTAAGATTCTATGAACTGTCGATTTTGGTAGCCCTAAGTCATCACAAATGTCTTTTAATTGACGATGACCATCTGCAATAGAATCAATAACCGCTATCGCTTTTACCAGTGCCTGATTGCCTTGCATTTCACTTATCCAACTGCCTTAATCTGTTGGTTGAAATATATCGTTTGCCAAAGATTATTAATGTGATCACCCTCAACGTTCCATTTTGTGAAACACTAATCCCACATTATGGAATGCTTGGCTTTTTGGGTCGTATTTTGAGTATCCGCTGATGAGTTGTGCGAAAAACAAAGATAGGGCTTTAAAAAAAGGGCTTAGGAATAATTGCATACACGACGGCGTATTGACGCATATCATCTAGGATTACTACACTATTAAAAAAGGCGCATGATGCGCCTTTAGGTTATGTGGTTTAACAATCTGACCAAGTTAGTTTAACTAATTAATCGATCCTTTTTCCAAAAGCATCTGCTCTAGTTTATCTAATGACATATAACCAGATACCAACTCACCGCCAATCAACATTGCTGGTGTGCCGCGGATACCTAGGTCAGTCATCAGGTTGTAATTGGTTGCCATCATTTCTGTTGAGAGCTTATCGGCTTCATATTGAGCTTCTGTACCTGTTTTCTGTGCCACCTTAAAAACAGACGCTTCATTATGTGCGCCCGGTTTACTGATCAACATATCATGAACTTCAGCGTACTTTTCTGGTGCATTCTGCCAAACATTCAACGCATACGTTGTTGAGTTGTTTTTGTGTCTTAACTCTTTTAACGGTACCAACAGGTTAATCACTTTGATTTGTTCTGGGTACTTATCCACGAGTTCATAAAGAACAGGGTCTAATTTTTTACACCACGGACAGCTGTAGTCCGTCACATTCACAATTGTCACCGAAGGCTCTTTTGCGCCAAATGAGGATTGATTCGGATTGTTGTAAATGTAGTCATGATTATGCTCTAGCGCTTGGTCAAATACGTTTTGTTGGCTCAAGTAGTTAATCAAGCTGGTATGAAGCCCATCAATAAGCGATGGATTCGAATTCAGCATCTCATTGATCTCTTCCATTTTCTGATCTTGATTTTTTGCTAGTGCCAAAGGCGACACAAGTAATGTAGTGACCATAGCTGCGATGATTTTCAGTTTCATTTTCTTATCCTAAACAGTGACTGTCCAAAGGCGCTTGTGGGCGGCGGCCCGAATTGTCTAAGCGCCTTTTTTAATATGTGATTTAATACTTAATGGATTAAAAGTTTTCTAGCCATAAACGAGCATAAAGACCAGGCGGTGTTGTTATGCCCGTCGTAACAGACTTAATTTGACCTTGATGAAGAATGACAATTGTTGGTGTCACTGAGACACCCCATTGTCGAAATATTTCGCTACGATTGTCATTAATATTATTAAAGTGATAATCATGAGCAGCCATAAATCGTGACACTCTTTTATCTTCGCCTGAACTGCCCGCAATACCAACAACGTGGTACGAATCCCCCACACTATTGATAGTCGGTGACACAAATTTACAAGCCCCACACCAGGTTGCCCAAAAATAGACAATAACAGGCTTTGAATAACTCATTTCGATGGCATCTAAATACTCGCCAGATAGCGTTAAACCTTCTAACCTGGGGGCAACTTTAGTCGGCATCTCGCTCATACGCCAAGCGTCGACGGCCATTGAAACAGCGACAATAACAACAAAATAGATAGCGATCTCTTTTAACCAATGTTTTAAGGATCTTTTCTTTTTTGTTGTTTTCTCGACTGTTGTTTGGTTACCCGTGCTCATTTAGCGCCTCCACTTGCCTGATTGATAGCTTCTACAACCCCGTCACTAGTCAAAATAACGGGAAGAGGAATGCCATTTGGCGCTTCTGGCCCATACACGATATTGAATGGGACACCAAATCGGCCATTATCGTGCAGATATGAGGTCACTTTTGCACTTGGACGCGTCCAGTCACCTTTCATTGTGATCACATTGTCATGCTGCAATGTACTATAGACAGGATCTTGAAGTACTACCCCAATCTTGTTTGCTTTGCAGGTAATACACCAGGCGGCGGTGACATCAACAAATACAGTTTTACCCTCCGCGACATATTGAGCAATATCGCTGGTCGATAAACGTTGCCAATTCGGTTCTGGCGGTAGTGGGCTTACCCATTTGTCTGCCGTCATACTTCCAATCATCATTCCACCAGCAATCAAAACAATCGTTATACCTCCTGTCCAAGCTGCTGCTTTTTCACCGTGCACCTTCAACGTACGAATAAACAGAGTAATCACAGCAATAATCGCGATGATGTAGACCCATAAGATCGGTAAGTGATTTGCTAACAAGGTCAGTAACCAAATACTAGTCAGCAACATCATTGCGCCAAATAGGTATTTCACCTTGTTCATCCAAGCACCTGGTTTAGGTAGCGAGAGTGCAATGGCTGGGAAGATAGAAACCAATATCCAAGGCAACGCCATTCCAAGCCCTAATGCGATGAATATGGCAAACATAGTTGGGATGTTGGTCGCTAATGCAAACGCTACGGCTGTTCCTAAGAAAGGTGCTGAGCACGGCGTTGCTAATAACGTTGCAAACATACCTTGCGTGAAATGCCCTGAATAGGAGTCATCGCCTTTCGATGCCATCCAAGTATTGCTATTCGAAGATAATCTAATTTCGAACAATCCAAGCATATTCGCGCCAAACAGAGCAGTGATTAGCACCATCAAACCAATGAACCAACCGCTTTGGAATTGAATGCCCCAACCTATGGCGCTGCCTGTCAACTTTAGCGCGGCTAATAACGCAGCAATAAACATAAACGAGATTAATATTCCTGCCGACGAGGCTAAGAACTGCAAACGAATTTGTCTTCTATTCAATGATGAGGCTGAGACGACACTACTCAGTTTCATTCCTAGTACAGGCAAGACACAAGGCATAATGTTCAGGATCAAACCACCTAGAAGAGCAAAAACGAACATCTTCCCAATAGACAAACTGTTTGTACTTTCAGTAATATCCTGCGAAACAACAACGGTTGGTAACTCAGTAATAAAGTCTTGGTCATCAATGGTGACCAAAATTTCTTCATCACTAAGTTGGGGCGTTCCCATCCAACTTGTTACTTCAAAGGTAGCCACTAACGTTTCACCGTCAATCTTTACGATCGGTCGGGTAAACGCGGAATCTTTGACTTCTTCTGAATGTCCATCGACAAGTACATTCGGCTTATCCCAGCCTATTTTCTTAACGGCTGTGACTTGTAGCTTTCTTTTATTATCATCCCATACAGCGGTGACTTCTTGGATAAGGGGTGATGCCTTAGGGACTTTACTTACCCCTTGAGCGTAGATATGCATAGCATCATCGGACAGCATCAATTCAGAGGGAACAAATGTTAACTCGAAGGGATAGTCGGTCAATACACATACGGTTGTACAAGATGATAAAGTGAGATTCGAGCGAAATATCACTGGGGCATTCATATCATCGACATGCAATGTCATCGGGAAAACAACGCGCTCTTTATAACCAAGGGTCTCAATTCCTAGTAGCGTGAACCTTTGTGGGTAGGGCCAAAACCAATCAATATTATTGAGGTTATCGGATTCATCCCACGCCATACTTGGTGTAATTCCCCCCTCGCCCGGGCTACGCCAATATGTTTTCCAATCACCAGAAAGCTTAACTTCTAGGAAGCCTTCTACCGTTTTCTCCGTTTCACTCACCTGACCTGTAATGACAAATCGGGTTTCAACAGGTGGGTGATTAGGGTTTTGTAACCACCCTGTGCTGACTGTATCGGCACTTGGCTCAGAAGCAGGTAAAGCTTGAGCCAGTGCTTTGGGAATGAGTATAAATGCGCTAATTACAAGTACAACCAACCATAAAAAGGCTGATACAGCGGCAAAACTAATTTTTTTCATCTGTGTTCCTATAAAAATAAAGATATAACGAATCGCTGGCAGAACCAGTTATCGAAATTTTTATTCTCTAAACACACATAATATTAAGTGGGGTCGCCGTTTGGGGACAATCGGCTCAGTGAATGATGCAAAGTTGTTTGGCAGCGACATCAGAGTAGCAATAAACAACAACGCAAATACAAACATCATTAGTGGGTAGTCATCCACTTGATGTTGATAATGATTGAGCAGTTGTTTCGATAACTCACATTCCTGAGTAACACCAGTAGTATCACTGTTTGAACCCGTCTTCACGGTGACGAGTTCTTTAGAGAAGGTGGGGGATTCTATCGAATATCCAACAGAGCAAACTTGAAAAAATCCTGAGTTTTGCGCCACGCAAACAAACACAACCCACCATACGATCGCAAGCGACCAACGGGCTAATTTGTATTTGCTTTGAGAAATCTGCATGGCTTCTACTATTGGTAAGTGTGACAGGTATTGTCTTAGTTTTTATAGGACAAGTACAAGGAGTATTTGTTCCATTAAAAGTATTTTAATCTCTCACGTTTAGATTGGTCACTTTGCGACCTCCTGCGCATCAATATTGCGCACTTATCGCTATTATAACGTGAGTACGTAAAGAAAGAGGAATAGTTATGAAATACAAACACATCCTAGTTGCTCTAGAGCTTTCAGACGACAGTAAAATACTCATTGATCGCGCTATTTTTCTCGCCAAGACGATGGGAGGTGAAGTATCCTTCGTTCATATGGATGGGACACATGGTGAGATTTATCCTGACCTAATCGATATTACAACCGATGTTGATGATATTCCGTTAAAGCAAAACTCGATCGACAAGCTACGAACCTTTGAAGATTATACCGACTACCCAATCAAGTCCTTCTTTGTTGGCACTGGTGATCTTAGCAACAAACTTCATGACACTATTATTGATAACAATGTTGACCTATTAATATGTGGGCATCACCACGACTTTTGGAGCAGTATCGTATCTTACTCCAAACACCTCATTAATAAGTCTCCAGTGGATATTTTGATCGTACCGATTTAAAAATCATCTCTGGGTAGTTCCCAAAAATGGCTGGGTGTACGTCCATGTGGCAAGTACACCCAACTCTTCTTCGTTCATAAGATCAGCCGTCAACTATCCAACTGAGTTTAGGTGTATTAACGATTCAACGAATCAAAGCGTTCTTTTGTAATCCCATATAAAACGCGATCTTCAAAGCCATCTTCTAGTTTGTAATACCCTTTTTGGGTGCCTTCATGTTGATAGCCACACTTTTCCATCGTCTTGTATGAACCTACATTTCCAACATAGCAATCAGCGGTTACTTTATGCGCACTTAGGTGGTCAAAGGCTAAGCGTGTCATAAATTGGCATGCTAATGTCGCAATACCCTTCCCCCAAGCATGCTCTGATAATTGATAAAATACCGTGGGAGTGAAGCGAATTCCAAGACGGATCAAAGGCGCTTCATCTTTTAAAACTAACGTCTGCGTGCTGGGCGTAAGAAGGTGATTACCAATGCCGCAGAAGTGATCGGATTTATTTCTATAATAGTAATGTTGATGAATCGGCGTAATGATGTAATGAGCATTCACATTAGGAACCAATTGCGGCATTGAATCAATCTCATCACCCGCTGCAACATCTAACAACCACACCCAGTCAACGATGTGTTTAAGTGACTCTATTTGGTGTTTCCAAGTAATCATCACAACCCCTATTCATTAAACATCATATTAATCACGTAAAACCGTCAATTCAACTTACGTAATCATGATTACCAAGTGTTGCGAAAATGGAAATAAGTTGTTCTCCCTGTCACCAACGAAAGAATCTACTTACACTTTGCATTTAGCGCTTGAATGATTAAATTAGTGATCTGAATTACACAACAAGACGAACGAAAACCATTCTTCGTATAAGGTGCTATTTTTATTGTAATACTAATTACTTAAGGGCGATTCATGTACTCACCTATTAGAGTTATATTTTCGTGTTTCCTACTCCTTCTTATTCCATTATCTGCGCACGCGACCATCGATAAGCTTGTCTCAAATCAGGAACGTCTCAATTCTGACCTTGTTACTTTGACTCAAGCCCATGAAAGCGAACAGTCCTTTTTAGAAGATGTTTTACGACGGAAAAATGAAGCATTACGTGCTCAACTCTCACGTGAAGTATCGCTAAATACGGAAGACAAGCGTATTGATCAAGTTGTGTTAGCTCAAATCATTCTAATTGAATCGTTAATTGATTTGAGTAACGGAAAAGTTGAAACCATGGTCAAACAGGCCAGAAGCAGTAAAGGCGATGAAAAAATCAAGTTTGAGCTTGAGGTTCAAAAACGAATTGGCATTATGGACACGTATTATGAGCAGCTATCCGCCTCTTTTCAACTTGCGAATGCAAGAGGTTTAGATGCTGGAAAGTCAGCCGACAACCTAAAACACGCTCTCGTTGCTCGCTCTGAATTCTTATCTAACGCTATTCTTTACGTCGACTCAAATAAAAAAGAGATCGAGCGTCGTATTTCATATGTCAGTGAAGCGGAAAAGGAGACGTTAAATCAAGAGATCATACGGTTCAATGAACGTATAGCGATGATGGTCATTAGTCTTCAAACATCCGTCGCCATCATGGCGTCAATGGGAGTTGAAACGACCGACTATAAACAGCTATTACTCGCGACAACCGGAGATATCAATGCGGACGTTCTCGATATGGACGTTGCGCTAGGCTTATTTGAAGAATGGTTGGTCTCTTTTAAAGCGTGGGCCTTTGAAAATACGCCTTCCATGTTTTTGAAGTTATGTTTATTTCTTGCCATTTTGTACGCAACAAAAGCACTGGCTAAAATCGTCAGTAAGGGCGTTAAGAAAAGCGTAAAACACTCAAAAATGGATTTCAGCGTGTTGATGCAAGAGTTCTTTGTCTCTGTCGCTTCTAAAGCCGTGATCTTTATTGGGTTACTTGTTGCGCTTTCACAAATTGGCATTGAGCTTGCGCCTCTGCTCACCGGTTTTGGTGTCGCTGGTGTCATCATTGGTTTCGCACTGCAAGATACCCTATCTAATTTCGCTTCTGGCCTAATGATCCTTATCTACCGCCCATACGATGTGGGAGACATGGTAAAAGTTGCAGGGATACAAGGGACGGTTAAAAACATGAGCTTGGTGTCGACGACAGTACAAACTATCGATAACCAAAGACTGGTTATTCCAAATAATAAAATTTGGGGTGATGTGATTAATAATATTACTGCAGAGCGTGTTCGTCGTGTAGACATGGTATTTGGTATTGGTTATGCCGATGACATCGACAAAGCAAAAGCCGTATTAAGTGACATTTTAACCAGTGATGAGCGAGTTCTTAAAGAGCCAGAACAAATGGTCAAACTGCACACTCTAAATGAATCCTCTGTTGATTTTGTGGTACGTCCTTGGGTTAAAACCGATGATTACTGGGATGTATATTGGGATGTAACCGAAAAAGTGAAGAAACGCTTCGACGAAGAGAACATTACCATTCCATTCCCTCAACGTGATGTTCATATTTACCAACATCAAGAAAAGCAAGCGGCTGAATAAACACTCACTTATCTTTATATGAAAGAAAGGGCAAACGCGAATGTCTGCCCTTTTGTTATATTAATGCCTATATTGGCACTTTTAATTTTTATTATTAACAACTTAATCCATATGAACCTCGTCGTTAAACTTTCATAGCTTTACTTCCTAGACTAGTTTCCTAGCTTACTGCGTTGTTAAAATAGTATTAAGGTCAACCTCCGTCGTCTAACGCCCGATACTCACCACAATTTCGTATACCTTCCCTGAGATAACATCGCCGATAATGTTACTTTCCAGTTCAGTTCCATCCACCACAATACTCGTAGAGATTGGTTGTTCTGAACGGTGATAACTGACGTTAAATGTTGCACCTCTAAACTGACGAGTCACTGACACGTTATTCCAGTCTGACGGTAATTGAGGCTCAATTAACAGGCCTTGTTCACAGCCCCTTAACCCAAATAGTTGTTCAATAACCATGCGGTAAAACCAAGCACCTGTTCCTGTGTTAAACAGGTTGCTAGAACGGCCCGCCTTGGTTGGGAATTGGTAAAATGCGCCTCTATAGTAATTTGGAATATAGACAGGAAGCTGACCACGACGCTCAAAGCCTTCATCATTCTGATCGCTGACCATTTTCCTCAGTACACTAAACCCTCGGTCAGCTTCATCAATTGCGTATAAACTTGCCGCATAAAAAGCCGCTGCATGATTGTAAACGGAGCCATTTTCAGCTGACCCTGGCCATTTTTGTGTCACTCGCCCCACATCCTCTCTCATAGAGGTAAACGCTGGCGCATAAAGCATCACACCATAAGGCGTGTCTAATTGCTCATCGACAGAGTGAAGCATCTTCTGTTTTTGCTCAGTCGTTGGAATCCCTGCCAAAAACGCCCAACTTTGGGTGTTTAAGAAAATTCGTCCTTCTTTATCTTCGGGTATACCAAACGTTACGCCGTCATCAGTAATGCCGCGAGCATACCAATCCCCTTTCCAGAAATATTCATTGGTTTTTTCTTTTAGCTCTGAAACCGTCTGTTCAAATTCTGCGATGATGGCATCACTATTTCGGTCACGAGAAGTCTCAATCCAAATTTGTAATGCATAGCTAAGCGCTTGTGTTAGCCACCCAGAAACACCAACTCCTTTTGGCCCAACCATGTTCATTGGGTCACACCAATCCCCTTGCGCAATGAACGGCAAGCCACGTTCGTCACGTGCAGAACAAAGGTGAGCCATGGCGCGATTCATATGCTCTAACACTGACGATGGAGTTTGATCATCTTCCCAAGCAAGCTGATGATCTAGAATCGCCCAATCGTTCGTTTCATTAAGGTATGCCTGCAATATGATCGCTAACCATACTGAGTGATCGGTGTGTGGGATCTGATTGATGTATTTCAGCTCCGCCTCTGGCGTTAGCAAGATCCCATCAGGCATCTCACCATTACTTTTTTGCTGTGCCAGTGCGGTCAAGATTACCTTTTTGGTCGTTTGGCTATCCACATAGGCCATGCCCATCCCGTCTTGTAGATAGTTTCGAGTTTGCGGATCGGTGGTGAGACGATTGGTGTCACCATGATAGAAAACCTGCCTAGGAAGCCAATGGTTCACAAAATCATTAAACGTCTTATCGGGCGTATTAATATCAATAACACCACAGCCTTGTTCTACATACTGCTTATATTGTTGATGCTGATTAGTTAGCGCACTGCCCGTGTGTGCTTCTTTAACGGTCGAGATCTCTTGATTATCCAATGCAGGGCCGAACATCAAGTTCAACTCCTTACTTTGGCCTTCTTCTAACTCAATACAAAACTGCATGATACACGCTGGAATTTCATAGATAGCATCGCCATTAGAAAGGTTTGCGCCTTGTTTAAGTGCATCAGGATTATGTAACCCACCCTGCCCTTCAAACGTAGGTTGACTCAATTCGTAATAGTCAGGCGTTACATCAGAAGTTAAGTAAGTGATGTCTTTTAAGTGTTTATTTTTCTCATACTGTTCCAGTTTCTGATAAGGGGTAATAGACGTACACACCACTGCATTTAAATCACGATCAAAATGCGCCCCCATATTCATCCACGATGAGTAACCCACAGGAAAGTATGGGATGACAGAGAGTTTACGAACCGTTTCGTGTAAATTGGTGACCTTAACATTCCAGAGCTCAACAACATGACTTTCACTCAGTGTCAGTGTTACTTCGATATTCACCCCTAAGTGTTCAACTTGCCAACGGATATCAGATAACCCAGGCTCAAATTTAAATGAATCCAAGTCGGTTTTCATCGGTGCAAATGGCACCGAAAAAATTTCACCTGTTTCGTCATCTCTTATGTAAAAGAAACGTCCGGGGTGATGGGCGAAATATGGTTGTTCTGGCTGCATAAAGCTCGTTGCTGCCAGAGCAGGAATATGAGCATATTTTTTCGGCTCTGGATTCATATATTGAGCCACAGCGTAGCCCTGACAGTTCATGTGAATCATCATATGACGATTCCATAAGTAACCCGCTGAATTAGGCAGCAAGGATGGAGTTGTTAGTGAAAATCGCTTTCCATCTTCGATAAACTTAGACATCAAAGAACCTCTTATAAATTTATTGGATAACGGCCTCAATTAAAGGCACTTTGAAAAATATGGACTTGAATTATTTTGATATTTTGGTCGACTCTCTCACTGTCAGAGAAGGTTCAAAACCTGACGTAACAGGGTTCGTTTCGCCATAACATAGATTTAAGATTTGATGACAAGCGTTTTTCGATATCTCTTCCAGTGGTAGATGAACACTGGTTAAAGATGGTGATGTATACATGGCTAGATCAATATCGTCGTACCCGATAACCGAGATATCTTCCCCAACCTTGATGCCACTCTTCTGGAGTACCGAAATCGCGGCCATTGCACTGTTATCATTTCCGCAGAAAATTGCGCTAAATGGTATGCCTTTGCTGACGATTCGCTCTGTCGCTTCATAACCTTTTTCAAAGCTATAGCCACCACTTTCTATTAAATTATCGTCTAGTGTGATTCCGTGTTCCTTTAATACGTCAATAAAACCTTGATGACGCATTTGCGCATCTTGTGCGCCCATTCTTCCACATACGACCGCGATTCGTTCATGGCCTAATTCAATTAAGTGTTTTGCAGCTAGCTGCCCCCCAAGATAATGGTTTGCATAGAAAGACTTCTCTTGCAGCTCTGGGATCTCTCGGTTAATGAAGACAATTTTTGGATAACGGGCTTCAATCTTCGCTAATTCAACGACCGACATTTCAGGGCAAGACATTAATATGCCATCACAATCTCGTTCAATTAGATAATCTAAACAGGCGATTCGTTCCGCATCATTCGCTGAGTCTTCAGCGTTAGCTAAAATGATGTGTTTGTCGCGTTTACGAAGTTCACGTTCAATCGTCTGTAACATTTTTCTATGGAATGAACCCGAAAAAGACGGAACCCAAAGACCAATAATATTAGACTTTTTTGATGACAACGAACGAGCAATGCTGTTTGGGCGATAATTTAATACCGACATAGCATGGCGCACTTTATTACTCGCTTCTTTCGAGATGGACGCATTACCAGATAAAAATCTGGAAACCGTTCCAACCCCAACACCTGCAAGTTTCGCTACATCTTTTATGGTCGCCATATTTATCCTTGCTTGATTATTTATCCGTAAAGCTCGCTGCTTTTTATTGATACTAACCACTTTATTCACTAAAAAACATCGTGATTTTCAACATTTCATCATGTTAATTAAATTTCGTGATCACTTTCTCAACTTGTTAACTCGACTAAAAATGTTACTGGTATCATTGTTAAATCCGATCTAAAAATACACAAAATGGAATCGATTCCAAAACTGTGACTTTTACACTCTACTCATAAACAATAATGATAATAGAAAGGATATTCTTATGATTAAACCTCTCACTCTTGCTGCTGCTATCGCTGTTGCCTCTACCGGTGCGTGGGCGAAACAAGAAGCCGAAGTTATTCACTGGTGGACTTCTGGCGGTGAGTCCGCGGCGATTAAAGTTCTTGCTGATTCTTATGAAGCGGACGGTGGAACTTGGAAAGATAGCGCAGTAGCCGGCGGTTCCAATGCCCGTTCTGCGGCTATTAACCGAATGATTGGCGGGTCGCCGACTACGGCAGCACTCTTTAATACCTCTCAGCAATATCACGAAATGGTTGCCGAAGGTATGTTGAATAATATTGACGCCGTTGCCGCTGCCAACAACTGGGAAGAGATCCTACCAAGACCAACGTTAGATGCGATTAAAGTCGATGGTCATTACTATGCTGCCCCCGTGAATATACACATGCCGGGCTGGTTCTGGTATTCGAAAGAAGCCTTTGAAAAAGCCGGCATAGACAACGAACCAAACACCCCTGAAGAGCTGTTTGCAACGCTCGACAAACTGAAAGAAGCGGGCTTCATTCCACTAGCATTAGGTGGACAAAACTGGCAAGAAAACCTGCTATTTGCCACTGTGTTAAGCAATGTCGGTGGTAAACAGCTTTATCTTGATGCTCTAGGAAAAAGAGACTCTGAGACGATAAATTCGGAAGAATTCAAACAAGTTGTAGATACCTTTTTGAAACTAAAGCCTTATGTTGATACTGGCTCTCCAGGCCGTAACTGGAACGACACCACATCGCTAGTCATCAACGACAAAGCAGGTATTCAAGTGATGGGTGATTGGGCAAAAGGCGAATTCACCCAAGCCAATAAGAAACCGGGCCAAGATTATGGATGTTTCCCAGGCTTAGGTGATGATTCCCTTTATATTGTGGGTGGCGATGTTTTTGTCTTCCCTAAAACAGATGATAAACAGCAAGTTGCCGCTCAACAAAAACTCGTTCAATCCATGCTTAAACCTGAAACACAGATTGAATTTAATAATTTGAAAGGCTCAGTGCCAGTTCGTACTGATATTGATGTATCAAGTATGGATATCTGTGCGCAAAAAGGGGCTGAAATCTTAAAAGTGGCTGAACGCCAAGTTCCAGATGGCTCAATGCTTATGGAAGAGTACATCTACGGGTCTCTTAAAGATGCAGTGACTGAGGTGTGGAACAGTCGAGACATGACAACCGCTAAAGCAGTCAAGATCTTTGAAAATGCGCTGCGAGATTAACGTCGTTTAAACCCTTTGATGAAAGGGGGGCTTTAAACATAGCCCCCCTTCTATTCATACCTTCCTTTACTGGAGTAACACTATGGATTTTGTCGCCATAAAACGGCACCTGAGACGCAATATTTTTGCCTACGGTGCTATTTTGCCAATGGCATTTACAGTAATTGTCGCCTATATGGGTACGATGCTTTGGTCAGTACGACTATCATTTACCAGTTCACGAATGCTGCCAAGGTACGACTTTGTTGGTTTTAGCCAATATGAACGACTTTTTGAAACGTCTCGTTGGATCACTTCACTAGAAAACCTTCTCGTGATCGCTTTTCTTTTTCTTACTATCTGTTTCATTTTGGGCTTCTTGCTGTCTGTTTTTATCGACCAAAAAATCAAAGCAGAGAGTTTCTTTAGAACCGTTTTTCTATTTCCCTATGCTATGTCTTTTATCGTGACAGGCTTGGTGTGGCAGTGGATTTTCAACCCTCAATTAGGCATCCAAAATGCAGTCAGAGGGCTTGGTTTTGAGTCATTTACGTTTGACTGGATCGTTAACCCAAATATGGTGCTCTACACCGTTGTAATCGCCGCGGTATGGCAAGGCGCAGGTTTGGTGATGGCACTACTGTTAGCCGGATTACGTGGTATTGATGGTGACCTTTGGAAAGCAGCCAAAATTGATGGTATTCCAACATGGCGTGTTTATGTCAGCATCATATTACCGATGCTTCGCCCAATGATCGTTACAACCATGGTGTTGTTGTCTATCAGCATCATTAAAATGTACGACGTCGTGGTTGCCATGACGTTAGGCGGACCAGGTGTGGCAAGTGAAGTACCTGCTAAGTTCATTATGGATAACCTTTTTGAGCGTGCAAACATCGGCCTTGCGACGGCGGCTTCAACAGTAATGCTGACGACAGTACTGTGCTTAATCGCACCTTTCATCTATTCAAACTACATTAAAAAAACAGGTAGGTAGACAATGACTGCAATGACACCTACAACTCCGAGTAATGTCACGGCATCTAAACCTCGTTCACTCAATGTTCGTTGGGGACGATTTGGTATCTATGGCTTTTTAACCGTTACTGCGCTTTTCTTTTTGCTTCCGTTATACGTGATGCTAGTGACCTCGTTTAAAGAGCTCGACGAGATTCGCTTATCATCAATATTTGCGCTCCCTCAACAGTTTTCTTGGGATGCATGGAAAGTCGCGTGGAGCAGCGCTTGTACGGGGCTTGAGTGTAATGGCCTACAAGTCGGTTTCTGGAATTCCGTTAAGATTCTAATTCCGAGTGTAATCATCTCTGTACTGTTCGGGGCAATTAATGGCTACGCACTGTCATTTTGGAAGATTAAAGGCGCTAATTTACTGTTTGCCTGCCTCTTACTGGGCGCTTTTATTCCCTATCAGGTCTTTATCTATCCGCTAATACGTGTGTACGCAGATTTAGGGATCTACGGAACACTCACTGGCGTTGTGTTATCACATGTCATCTTCGGTATGCCGATCATGACGCTCCTTTTTAGAAACTATTACAGTACCTTACCTTTAGAGTTATTTAATGCGGCTCGCATTGATGGTGCTGGCTTCTTTAAAGTGTTCTTCTCTATCATGTTGCCGATGTCGGTTCCGATCATCATTGTTGCCGTTATTATGCAGGTCACCAATATTTGGAACGATTTCCTAATTGGCTTGGTGTTCGCAGGTAACGACAACTTACCGATGACGGTTCAGCTCAATAACATTGTAAATACAACAACAGGTGAACGCGCATACAACGTCAATATGGCTGCGACTATTTTAACCTCACTTGTTCCTCTCATTATTTATGTTGCCTCAGGGCGTTGGTTTGTTAGAGGCATCGCCTCTGGTGCAGTAAAAGGATAATCACTATGGGTATTGTAAATATTAATAAGCTCGACATTAGTTATGAGAGCACCAAGGTAGTTGATCAGCTTGATCTACATATTGATAATGGCGAATTTCTCGTACTTCTAGGGCCATCTGGCTGTGGAAAATCGACCCTTCTTAACGCAATTGGCGGGCTAATCGACACCAGCGGTGGTTCAATTAGCTTTGATGGAAAAGACGTAACTTGGACTGATCCAAAAGACCGTGGCATTGGAATGGTATTCCAGTCATACGCACTCTATCCGACAATGTCAGTTGAAAAGAACATGTCCTTTGGGCTACGCATTGCTGGTGTTGATAAGGCCATCATCGAGAAAAAGGTTCAGTGGGCAGCAAAATTACTGCAATTAGAGCCGCTATTAGATAGAAAACCCGCCGCCCTTTCTGGTGGACAACGACAGCGTGTCGCCATTGGACGTGCACTTGTTCGTGATGCTGATATTTACCTTTTTGATGAGCCTCTTTCTAACCTCGACGCGAAACTTCGAGCAGAGCTCAGACTAGAGATAAAAAAGCTTCATAACACACTTAATTCCACCATGATCTACGTAACACATGATCAAATTGAAGCGTTGACGCTTGCCGATCGTATTGCGGTGATGAAAGACGGCATTATTCAGCAGCTTGATACCCCTCATAACGTCTACAACAAACCATCAAACCTTTTTGTTGCAACGTTCCTAGGTTCGCCTGCTATGAATTGTGTTGAAGGTGAGCTGGAAGTAAAAACTGACTCTGTGCATTTTCACGCAGGAAAGCTCAGCGTTGACGTAACGAATTATGGGTTTACTCAAACTATCAAGACCGGACAGAAAATAACGCTAGGTGTTCGTCCAGAACATATTGAGATGACTTCTGTAAAAGACGAATCACTCAATCAATTCAGCGGCTGTATTGAACTAGTAGAGCCAATGGGGTCTGATTCACTGCTTTGGTCAAAGCTTGATACAGGGCATCAGCTTTCACATCGAACGAACAGTGATGAAACTACTGTCGCTGGAGATAATGTTTCGATTACGATAGACGCGACTAAGTGTTCGCTTTTTGACTCAATAACAACTGAACGACTGTAATACCTCAAGACGTTCTAACGACTCTCTAATAATTAAAATCCCCTTTAATCTTCAGTGATCAAAGGGGATTTTCGTTACTGCTTCATCTCTACACTTGTGTGAGATAATGCTGAACTATGCTTGCCAAAAAATGTTCGCTACGACGCCTTTAAAGCTTCCTCGACTTGCAAACGAGAACACTGTTGTCAGGTTGGATAAATCAACACCAGTATCAGAAAAGTGCTGACAAGGTACTTGAATTTGAGTGAACTCCCCTACCTCACGTAACAATGAGTGATTTAGGGAATATTTTACGGCGCTATCAATACCCTCTTCCCCGCTTGCTAAGGTAACAATCAAATTATCACTCGCGGGCTCTAGCACTTTCAACTCAAAACAAAGTACACCACTTTGATAACGACTAAAGTCCTCTCCACCTTGCTGGGTAGACTCAACGTATAGAACACTGCCCCCTTCATTGAAGCTTAACTCTATCGCGTCTTGTTGCTGCTGGTAATTCACCGGTTTTGTTGAAACAGTGTCGAGGTCGACTTGGTTATTACGCGACACTTCAATACCTTGAATATTTTTCCTATCGGCAATTTTACAGTGGTAGTCACCGATTGTTGCCTGAACACCATATATATGGGTTTGTTGGGTTAAAGCGGTCACTTCATCAGTGTCGAACACGAGATCATCAAGATCACGAACTGGATGCTTGTCACTGTAATTTAACCCATAACCATACTCAAACAATGGCGCATGATCACCGCTTGGGTCTTGCTCGTTCTCTGGTAGTTGGTAATTGGTAATATGTGTAGGTAGACGGTGTACCGCTGTACTCGATTTTTTGTTCGGCCAGCTAAATGAAAGAACACCCTTAAAATCGAAATTAGGCTGGCCTAACGTATTCCCCACAATTACATCGATGATCCCATTCCCTTCACTGCCCGGTAAAAATGCCGCGACAAACGCGTCGGATCGCGCAATTTCCTCATTAAGATACAACGGGCGACCACTAAAAAATAGAGATACGACTTTTACACCAGCCTTATGGAGTCGTGTAATCTTTTCACAATCGGCGGCATAACTTCGTTTTAGCTTAGAAAATTCCAAACTTTGCCATGCTTTGATATCCCCCATCATTTCCGCATAAGGATCTTCGCCAAAAACGACTATAGCTGTATCACCCGAATTTAAGTGAGTTTTGAGCTGTGGATCATAAATGACATTGTCTTCCCCCAGTGCCGCTTCGAGCCCCATTTTCACCGTCGTCGCACCTGGGAAATCATTAAGATTGTTCTCATCACCTTGCCAAGTTAAATTCCAACCTCCTGACTGCTTCTCTAGGCTATTCGCCGCACTACCAGTTAATAATACTTTTTGATCTCTTTTAAGCGGCAATAATTGTTTGTTGTTTTTAAGCAATACTAACGATTTTCGTACCGCTTCTCGTGCTATCTCTCTATGTTTGTCAGCACCAAGAAGCTCCTGATTTCCACCAATTTCTCTATGAGACGGCTGGGGTTTATCCCATAAGCCCGCTCGCATTTTTACTCTTAATATTCGTGTTACGGCGTCATCAATTCGGCTCACTGAAATGTTGCCATTCTCGACATCAGCGATCGTATTTTTGTAGACCGCCTGCCAGTGTTGGCGAACGGGAATCATCAATACATCGTTACCCGCATTAATGGCATAGCTTGCATCTTCATCTGTACACTTACTGATTTCGGCATGACCATTCCAATCGGTTACGACAAAACCATCAAACCCCATTTGGTCTTTAAGCACATCCGTTAAAAGGTATTTACTCCCATGAATTTTATTATTGTAAGGGCCTTTTAACGAGGTATCGTGGTCATAATTTTCGCTATTATCCCAACTATTAAATGAAGACATGACAACCTGTGCGCCAGCATTTAGACCGCTGAAATAGCCCATCGCGTGAATATTTCTAAGTAGATCTTCACTATAGTTATTGATGCCACGATCAATACCGGAAAGGGTTCCACCATCACCAACCCAGTGCTTAACGTTTGAGATTACATGATATTCATCTTTCAGTTCTTCAGCGTTACCTTGCAGCCCTGTGACCATTTCGCCCGCATAAGCGTAAGTAATTTCAGGATCTTCAGAATACCCTTCATAGACTCTACCCCAGCGTAAGTCTCGCGGTGTCGCAACGGTTGGAGCAAAAGTCCAATCTAGTCCTGTCGCAGCAATCTCTAATGCCGTAATTCGACCAATTTTTCTGATCAGTTCAGGGTCACGAGCACATCCTAAACCAATGTTGTGGGGAAATACGGTTGATGAATAGACATTATTATGACCATGAACCGCATCGGTAGCCCAAACAAAAGGAATGCGAAAAGGTCGGTTTTTAAACGCTTGCTCTGTTGCTAGCCAATATTCATCGGCTTTTTGAGCCCACATCTTTGCGCTGGCATGCTTCTTGCTATCTGGCCATGAACCTCCACCATTAAGTATTGAACCAATTTTATACTCGCTCATCTCTTGTGGTGTTATTTCTCTAAGCTCGGGTTGAATCATTTGACCCACTTTTTCTTCTAGAGTCATTTGCTTCACGATTGACGCAATTGTCGCCTCTATTAAGGGGTCAGCGGCTATTTGTGATTCAATTTTTGGCCAAGTTGAAAAATAAGGCGTTTCGAATGAGGTCGTCATAATTATAAATCCGTCACTAAATTGGAAAGCTAGAAAACATCAAGCATCAATAACACTTGATTGCATCATCTTAAAATCCTACCCTTTACAATTCTACCAATATAGCGACACATAAAAGGAAAATTGCGACATGACGAAAACTTACATGCTCAAGTCACACCAAAAGCATAAGCACATTCGTTTTGTCTATGAACACGGTTACCACGAACACGACTTTGCGTTACATAAACACGATTTTTCCGAACTCTTTATTGTTTTCGAAGGGTCAGGGAAGCATCAAGTCTCTGAATGGGTCTATCCGCTAAGCAAAGGGGATGTGTTTGTGATCAATGGCGAGGTAGAACATGGTTTTAAGGATGTCGATAACTTGCGTATCGTGAATCTGATGTTCGATTCCAAAGTACCACTTTTTGAATCTTCACACATTAAATTGCTTCCAGGGTACCAAGCATTATTCAACGTAGAACCACTTGCTCGGAAAAATAATGAATATCAGGCAAAGCTAACTCTCGACTTAGTTCAGCTTGCTCGTATAGAAGAGCTACTACAGCAAATTAACTTTGAATATAACAATGCACCAAATGGATTTGAGCCCATGCTATCTTCACTAATGCAACAGTTGGTTATTACTCTCTCAAGAACTTACCAAGGCGCGTCGCAAGAGTCGAACCAACAGACACTTGCGCTTAGCCGTGCACTTGTCTACATAGAGCAGTATTTCTCAAAAACCTCATTAAACAGTGAGCAGATAGCACAAGCTGCATATATGAGTAAACGACAGATTGAACGATTGTTTCGTCAATTCTTACACACCTCCCCGAATCAATACATTCGCGAGGTTCAACTAAACCATGGTGCAAAGATACTTAAAGAGGACGCGAGCTTGTCGATTCAAGCCGTCTCAGAGATGTGCGGATTTTCAGACAGTAACTACTTTTCGAAATGCTTCAAAAACCAACACGGTGTTAGCCCAAGGCAATATCGATAAGAGAAAGGCAATATCAATGGAAGAGAGGTAATCGTTGGAATGGGATACTACCGATACAAAAAAGGCCGCCAATGGCGACCTTTCATACAATTCGTATAAGCCTACGAACGTTATTTAGCTGCTAATTAAAGAGCTACAACGTTGCTTGCTTGAAGACCTTTTTGGCCTTGCTCTACTTCGAAAGACACTTTTTGGCCTTCGTTAAGAGTTTTGAAACCTTCAGAAGCGATAGCACGGAAGTGTACGAATACGTCTGCGCCGCCGTTATCTTGAGTTAGGAAACCGAAACCTTTAGTTTCGTTGAACCATTTTACAGTACCAGTAATTGAGTTAGACATGTGATGTCCCTTATTTATTTGATTTAAGAAAAAGTTCAACATTAACAATACGTTAATGAATTGAATTATATCATGTTACGCTTAAATAAAAGGGAAACGCCTAGCTACAAAAACTTGGTTCTGGTAGTGGATGTTTTACTTGTACTTGATGCTGCATTTAATAACTCTCTGAACAACTGTGCGATATAATACCCTGAGTTCGGTTTTTGTACAGCCTTTTTTCCAAGTTTTTACATATTTAACACCTGACAGTAGAGAAAGCATTCCCTACAACCAACCCAGACAAAGATCTCACTTCTTAAGAATCTTATATACCTTGTTACATATAATTGCGACTCAGGTCTACAAATTTAGTTCGCTCAATTTGTAGAATACGCATAACACTGTGCATGGAGCTCGCTATGAAAGAAGTAGATTTTAGAACGATCGATCGTTTATTTATCAAGATGTCGATCAACGACAAAATGTGGGTCATTTTCGCCCTGTTCTTAACATCATTAACCTGCATTGCGGGTTCCCGTTATTACAACACCATCGAACAGTTTGAAAATCAGTCTATAATGGCGGCTGAATACAAGCTATCAGGCATCCTTAGTTCTAATGACATCGACGCTTCAGCGATTCCTTCACTATCAAGCTCATCGCAACCTTTGATGACAACATACAAAGATGGAAACGTAACGCTTAGCGGTACTCACCGTTCAGGAACCCATTACAAACTCACTGTAAACTTAAGCTCTGAATACAACGATATGTTGACTGATGCGAGGATGTCCTTTGCACTTAGCTATCTATGGGCATTACCCTTTGCTCTGTTTGTCTATTGGGTGGCGACATTCATTGGTGGCGCACTGTGGGTATTGTATTCAACAACATTAAAAATCTCCGAAGGCGATCTCTCATCACGTCTTGGGTTTCATGCTGGGCGTGATGAATTTGGAACGATTGGTTGCGCTCTGGATAATGCGATGGACACCCTCTCTCAGCTCGTAGATACCGTTAAAGACAATTCGAATACGTTAGGTAACACATCAAGATCCTTTGAGCGAGATATGAGAGAGAGTGAAGCGCAAATTAATAATCAATACGCCTCACTTGATTCCGTTGCGACAGCAATGGAGCAGATGACCGCCTCCGCTCAAGAAGTCGTATCGATTGCTAATCAAGCGACTGACCAAACAGAACGAGATAGCGCCCAAGCAAACAATAGCCGCGCTCGGGTAGAAAAAGCGATTCAACAAATCGCTCAATTGTCAGATTATATTTCACAAGCTTCAGCGTCAGCCGCCACATTAAATGACAGCACTTCCCAAATCAGCGATGTAATCACTACGATTAACGGAATTTCTGAACAAACAAACTTGCTCGCACTAAATGCAGCGATTGAAGCGGCTCGCGCAGGAGAACAAGGGCGCGGATTTGCAGTGGTTGCTGACGAAGTTAGAACACTGGCAGGACGCACTCAAACTGCAACGGTTGAGATTCAAGCGATGATTGAAAAACTGCAAAATGAAAGCAAGAGTATTGCAGGGATCACAGAGCAAACCGTCAACCAAGCCAGAAGTAGTCAGGAAGTGATCGCCAGCATTGGTGACGACATTAACTCCATTGCGGACTCAGCTCGAAACATCAATGATATGAGTATTCAAATTTCTACTTCAGCTCTAGAACAAAGCTCAGTAGCTAATGATATCGCAAGTGAACTGTCTGATATAAGGACTCAATCTAATACAATTAAAGGCGTTGCTGAACAATCTGCTGCAGGTGTGACAAACCTTGCTGAATCAACGCATTCTTTAGGCGAAGTACTTAAACGCTATAATACTTAAGGATACTTTCAACCTAGGGTTACTTTCAAACTTAGGTTACTTTCAAACTTAGATTACTTTCATCCTAAAGGTACTTTCACGTGAGGTGTGTGGCTGCATTCACATAGCTACCCACTTCACGTAAACACCATAAGATGGCATCGTACGATCACTCAAGAAAGAATCGATTTAGTATCAAGTAACATCTGCCTTACTACCACACTCTTCTCTTTTCTTTTCCAGTAAGTCGATAGCTTCAATAATCTTAACTTTAGAGCCTTTCATCAGTCGACCTCGATAGGTGAGATACCAGCCGTTATCTCCACCATGATCGTTTTTGAGTTTGAACTCTTTGTAGTCAAACGTTAATTGCTCAGAGAGTTGCTGCATATTTTTTTCAAAATAGTCAGGAGCAACCAGTACTTTATGATCGCACCACTGTTCAACAGACTTTTTTACATACTCGAGTTTTCCGACCATTGAATTACCTTTAATGGTAACGCTCCAATAATCAGGATGAGCAGGGTTTCGTTTAAGCAAATGACCACGATAAAACTCCGTTCTCACCATGTTTTGCTTTTTGGACGTGGATTTTTTAAACCCAAACAAACTCTGTACTGCTTCTGATATTTTGCCCATAACTTCCCCTTTCACCACTCGCTATGTTTGTGATCTTGGTTCAGGAGTTAATATAACAAACATAAAATATCACTTTGATTTTCAATGCCATATTTGAGATTCAAAACAGAATAAAAAATAAACAATGTGTTTTGTAGCGCGGATTTTACGAGGTAGTTCAAGATAATTAACGGGAATTGAGATATTGACGCCAGCTGTTTGCTACTTGGAAAGCAGCTGACGATTAGTTCTATACAACTAAGTATGTATCTTGGAAAATAACGTCTAGTTTTTCGCCAAATCGCGAATTAAAAATTCACAATATCTTCAGCCGTCATGCCATCAACGTTCTTCACTGTAGTTAGCTCAGGAAATTTTTTCGCTATCCATTGGTACATTTCATACATCTCTGCGTAAGCCGCATAGTGAAGCATAGTATCGCCTTCATCATCTTGGCTCAGTGGAGATACGCCTACTTTAATCCCGTAATTGAAGAGCTCTTTTTCGCCCTCTGCCGCGGCAAACATAAGAATGGTTTGATTGATCTCATCTAGTTTATTTAATGACGCCCCATGGCTTAATAATTGCTCAATGATTTTCTTGTTCCCAGTATCCGCTGCATACCACATTGGGTAACCACCATCAGGATCAACAGAATTGATGTTTGCACCTTTAGCGATTAATAATTCAATTGTTTTTGAATGTTCCATTTCAATCGCTAATGGTAGCGGCAAATACCCATCAACATCTGGGCGAGAAATATCAATATTGAAAGTAAGCAATGCTTCAATGATATGCTCATCACCATAAGCAATCGCATCAGTTAAGGAATTTCTATCTACGCTGTATCCCGCTTCTTGAATCATCTGTAAGTTTTTCGCTCTTGGACTGAACGCGTGTTGCCAACCATATGTGATGAACATCAGCAATGCGATGGTAATAAGAAGTTTGTTAATTGTTTCTAAAGCGGAATTAAGCATGAATACGTTCCTAGTTAGTCAATGCCAGATATTAATATCAATAAATTATCACTAGCACTATTCCATCAGTCAAATCAATACTTCAAACCAAACCGTATAAAGTATCAGCATGATCAAGAAAATAGATCTTGATCGTTTCTACTAGGAGAGTATATTCAATCGTAATTCGACGATAAACTATGGGTAAGCTTATGAATACAGCATGCAACCAAGCTAGTTCCGCGGCTTTTTCTGCCACTAAACAAGAGCTAGTCCAAGAGAAAAATCTAGCTACGCTATCAAAAGCACTTTCACACCCTGCTCGTATACGCATCTTAAAGATCCTTTTAACGCTAGATAACTTAAATGGCTGTTTAAATAGCGATCTCGTATCGGAGTTAGGTCTCGCGCAGTCTACCGTATCAGAGCATCTACGAATTCTGAAGCAAGCCGGGTTTATCACTGCTGAGCCCATTCCACCTCGAATGTGTTATAGCGTAAATCGTGAAAAGGTTTGCCATTACTCGACGCTGCTTTCAAGTATTTTTAACTAGCTGCTCGTCCTAATTAAAATAGTCACAAATGCCTAACCAAGCCTTATGAAGCATGGCTTGGTTTTATTTTAAATGATTAAATCGTCTTTCGACGATAAACGAAACAAGGAGTTTCAAATGAAACCCAACCAAAACAGCCCTAAGCTTGGATTTTTAGATAGATACCTTACATTGTGGATATTCATTGCGATGGCGACTGGTGTCGCGTTAGGCGTCGCCTTCCCTCAAATTGAACAACTGAATGAAGCCATGTCCGTTGGTTCTACCAATATCCCCTTAGCAATTGGGCTTATCTTGATGATGTACCCACCACTTGCAAAGGTAAATTATCGATTATTAGGAAAAGTAACCAAAGACAAGCAAGCTATCACGCTATCCTTAATCATGAACTGGATCGTTGGCCCTATTCTGATGTTTGTTCTTGCGTTAATTTTTCTTGGTGATCACCCAGGTTACATGGTGGGAATCATCTTGATTGGTCTCGCTCGCTGTATCGCTATGGTTTTAGTTTGGAATGATATTGGTGGTGGTAATAAAGAATACGGTGCGGCGTTAGTGGCCCTTAATAGCGTTTTCCAAATCGTCACTTATAGCTTCATGGCGTGGCTATTCATTACTGTACTACCACCCGTATTTGGTTATGAATCGATGGTTGTAGACATTTCGATGCTTGAGATCGCTCACAGCGTGATGATTTATCTTGGCATCCCTTTCTTAGCTGGATTCGTTAGCCGTGAAGTACTCGTTCGTACCAAAGGAGAAGATTGGTACAACGAAGTATTTATTCCTCGTATTTCCCCTATCACTCTCATTGCCCTGCTGGGCACCATTGTTCTCATGTTTAGTTTGAAAGGCGAAATGATTGTTGAACTGCCAATGGATGTAGTAAGAATAGCGATACCTCTTGCGATCTACTTTGTGATCATGTTTTTTGCCAGTTTTTATATTGGAAAAAGAATGGGCATTCCATTTGATAAAAACACATCCATTGCTTACACCGCGACAGGGAACAACTTCGAACTGGCTATCGCCGTTTCAATTGCGGTATTTGGTATAAACTCCGATCAAGCGTTTGCTGGCGTCATTGGGCCACTGATTGAAGTTCCTGTACTTATCGCACTGGTAAATTTCTGCTTGAAACAGAAACAACGAAATTCACTTCAAGAACCTACAACCTAGTTTCTTTGTATTTATTCGCATACGCATGAGATCTGCAATTAGCAGATCTTATGCTTAAAAATTCACAGCGCTTAATAATACTAACTATAGAACAATTCACTCATTTTGCTTTAACCAACCACTTCAACCCTTGTAGCGCTCGTAACAACGTAAAACTGTTTTATTCTCACTCGATTAGGGATATTAAAAAACAACCACCTTAAAAGACTCGTTTAACACCTTAAGTTGGCGATTTAGGCACATCGCAACTCACTAATAAATAAAGGTTTATTTTGTTGGTAATGATACTACATCGAGTGATAATCTTGTCTATGCTACGACCTATAACCAAGAAGAAATCATGATTCACACAGACCAAACCTTTAACCAGAACGATTTTTCTCATCAGGATTTACAAGGGCATACCTTTGAACAATGCCGCTTTTATCTTTGTAATTTTGACCGCGCTAACCTTCGAGATGCAACGTTCACCGACTGCCGCTTTATAGAGCCTAAAGCCCTTGAAGGGTGTAGCTTTCAATATGCCAACCTAAAAGATGCGAGCTTTACCAATTGCATGCTCACAATGTGTTTGTTTAATGGTGCTGACTGCTTTGGGATAGAGTTACGCAAGTGCGACTTAAAAGGGGCCAACTTTCAGCAAGCCAATTTCATTAATCGGATCAGCAATAGCGCCTTCTTTTCATCGGCCTACATCACAGGTTGCAACCTGACTTACAGTAATTTTGAGCGAGCATTATTAGAAAAGTGTGATCTGTTTGAAAACCGCTGGAACGGCGCCAACCTATCAGGCGCTAGCTTCAAGGGTTCCGACCTTTCTCGCGGCGAGTTTAGCCCAGAACAATGGGGAACCTTTGGTATGGAACAATGCGACTTAACTCATGTTGAATTGGAAGGTCTAGACATTCGACGAGTATCTATGTTCGGTGTGAAAGTCTGCGACTGGCAACAAGCTCAACTTCTAGAACCATTTGGACTGATTGTTTTATAACGGTCTGATCTAAAGCTAAGCAACTAGGCGAACCCGTTGAGTTCGCCTAGATAGAAAGATACCGTAAAGGCACGTAATTCCCTCACCTTGATTATGATCAGGTCTTTCCGTCAGGCTCTCAGCCCTTCTGACTATCGCTTTTCATTTTAAACACTTTCACCTTCAAAAATAGTGACGTTAATTCGAATTAAATTTCGTCTTTTTCAATCCCCCTTCGTCTTATTAAGGTCATTACGTTTTAACCCAAACAGAGAGAGCCAACATGCTTAAAGTGATCAGTTTTGAAATTTGCCCTTTTGTTCAACGCGTAACGGCAGCGCTTGAAGCTAGAAATATTCCCTACAAAGTTGAGTACATTAGCCTTAAAAACAAACCGCAAGGGTTCTTAGACATTTCCCCTAACGGTCAGGTGCCAGTCTTACTGACTGAAAACGATACGGCCCTATTTGAGTCAGACGCCATCGTTGAGTACATTGAAGATGAATTTGGGCCTTTAGAGTCTGGTATTTCTAATGAAGAGCGCGCAAAAGATCGTGCGTGGAGCTATTTAGGCACCAAGAACTACTTAGCTCAGTGCGGTGCGATGAGCAGCAAGGAAGCAGACACATTTAAGCAACGTACCGAGAAGTTACGTGCAGTATTTCAAAAAATGGAAAAGCAGCTGTCGGGAGATACCGCATTCTTCAAGTCAGAACAACTGAGTAACGTTGATATCGCTTGGTTACCGCTGTTGCATCGCGCAGACATTGTTAAGGCGCACAGTGACTACGACCTATTGTGCTGCCTACCTAAGACCCAAGCGTGGCAAAAGCAGGTATTGTCTACCGGGCTGAATGAGAAATCCGTATCCGCTGATTTTCTTGAGCGATTCAAGAATTTTTACCTGACCAATACCTTTGTAGCCACGATTAATGAAAACGACGAGTTCCATTGTTGCACTAGCGAATGTTGCATGGCCGGGTGTTGCACACCCGATTGCTGCTCAACCGAAGAATGCCAGACCAACTACTGTATTGCTTGCGTTTGTAAAGATGATTGCTGTAATAGTGGCTGCTGCGACAGTGAGTGTTGTAACGTAGATAAGCGCAAAGAGAATTGCTGTACGCCTGATTGCTGTAAAAAATAAGCAGGTCATCCATTTCAGCTTAAACAAGTGCTCTTCGGAGCACTTATTTGCTAATTTATATAAGGCCCTAGGTACTTTTTACACAATTATCGAATAGAAGAGTGAATGCACAACGATGAAAATTGAAACAGTATGGTCTGAGTATCGAACCAGCCTTAAAGCGTTTTTACACAAAAACGTTTCAAACCCAGACGATGTGGATGATCTTCTACAAGAAATATTGATTAAGACCTACAACAACCTAGGGAAAATCAAAGATAAGAACAAGATTAAGCCATGGTTGTTTCAGATTGCCAATAACACCATCATCGACTTCTATCGTAAAAGCGGCAAAACCACAGAAGAAATTAATGACGATGTGTGGGAAACAGAACCAGAAGAGATCGTACAAGAGCTCTCAACTTGTGTGGTGCCATTCATTAAAGCCCTTCCAGACGAGCACGCTGACTTATTGACAGAGATAGAAATCAAAGGGGTTTCACAGAAGGAGTACGCCCAGAGTAAGGGCATCAAATACTCAACCCTCAAGTCACGTGTCCAGAAAAGTAGAACCTTGCTTCATAAGTTGTTTAATGACTGCTGCGACTTTTCCATCGATAGCCAAGGCAACTTGCTTGATTACGAGAAAAAGACATCGCAATGCGGTAAGTGTTGATGCAATAACCATGGGTGTAGTGGCTCATGCTTTTGAATACTCCTTTCACAATCGAGTCAGATGCGTATAATCCCCCGCTCAATTACGTCATAACCCAATTTAAAGTTAGCGAGTATTCCATGTCAAAAATGTTCTTTAAAGGCCGAATCGAAACACGTCAAAACCACGTGAAATCTGGATACAACGTAAATCGTGACGTAAAGCTAGGTACTGCTGAAGCGCCTGTTTCTGTATTAGTAAACAGTGAAGCTCGTAAATCTGAAATTGAAGCCTTAGTAGAAGAACATTCAATTGTTGTCGATATTACTGTTGATTCAGCGAAAGAAGAGAACACGATTGAGCTCGATACACTGCTAAACAAACCAAAAACAACCACATTTGAAAAGACGCCAAATCGTAATGATCCGTGCTCATGTGGAAGTGGTAAAAAATACAAGAAGTGTTGCGGCTAAATCAGTACGCTACCTAAACAGCTAACCGCATCGAGTGATCGATAACTCGTCTTGCCATTGATTCAATAGGAATGATGCGCACTGCTCAGGTGGTGTCGTCAACCAAGCTTCAATGGCATAGCTCGGAACCAAAAACGGCATTCGAGGATGATACAATGAACATTGCTCATTAGACGCCGTGGTTAACGTCACCAGTTTTTTCTGAGACTCCAACGCAATGCCCGCCATATACAGCGGAAAACCATCCGCCGAGTTAAACCAGTATTTCTGCTTCGTCCCTTGTTTTAGTTCCTCGCCTTGATTTTCGTCTACCTCTGATGTCCACTCGTACCAACCCGAACACGGCACCACCACACGATGACTTGCGAAGGCCTCTCGAAACGTGGGTTTCGTCGCCACCGACTCCGCTTGCGCATTGATAATAAGTCGCTTCGCCCAATTGGGTTTTATCCCCCAACCTAGCTCTAACTTTTCGAATTGTTGACCAGAGTGAACAACCGTTGAAACGCCATTCGTCGGCCGAACATCGCTATTAGATTGAGCAGTGAACTTCATATCAAGCAATTCACTCACTAGTTTAGTCAGTGGGTCGTCAATAACATTAAATCGTCCGCACATATTGATT
>NZ_JAJHVV010000049.1 GCF_023145695.1 Vibrio amylolyticus | reverse complement strand
AAAGTTAAGAGTAACCTATGTCCCGTTCGTCTAGAGGCCTAGGACACCGCCCTTTCACGGCGGTAACAGGGGTTCGACTCCCCTACGGGATACCATCTTTAAGTATTTTCTCAATCGAGAATGTTTAAAAATGGTTTTCATTAGAAAATCTGCTCTTTAACAATTTGGAAAGCTGACGAATAACAACTGTGATTGGTTGTTGTTCAAATAAAAGTTCTCAAATCCTAAATGATTTAATCATTTAGGTACCAACACACATTCAAGTGTTCTTGGAAACACCACAACGTCAGTTGTGAG
>NZ_JAJHVV010000048.1 GCF_023145695.1 Vibrio amylolyticus | reverse complement strand
TTCGTCAGCTTTCCAAATTGTTAAAGAGCAGATTTTCTAATGAAAACCATTTTTAAATACACTCGTCAGAATGCGCTTAAAGATGGTGGAGCTATGCGGGATCGAACCGCAGACCTCCTGCGTGCAAGGCAGGCGCTCTCCCAGCTGAGCTATAGCCCCATAAACTTAATGCTTTAAAGCCAACTCTTTTTGGGAAAAGAATTGGTGGGTCTGAGTGGACTTGAACCACCGACCTCCCGCTTATCAGGCGAGCGCTCTAACCAGCTGAGCTACAGACCCAGCATTAAACTCTTAACTT
>NZ_JAJHVV010000047.1 GCF_023145695.1 Vibrio amylolyticus | reverse complement strand
CTGGTTCGAATCCAGGTAGCCCAGCCATATTGAAACTCTTGGTTTATACGAAGAGTACAACGTTATATTGACTCACCAGTCATCGATATAACTATAAAGTTTGCTGCGGTCGTGGCGGAATTGGTAGACGCACCAGATTTAGGTTCTGGCGCCGCAAGGTGTGAGAGTTCAAGTCTCTCCGACCGCACCATCATTCTTTCCCTTATTATTTTAATAAGGTAGTAAAGAGCAGAGTGATGTCTGTAAATCTCATTGAGGTTTAAAACATTTTGTTGGGCTATCGCCAAGCGGTAAGGCACTGGCTTTTGATGCCAGCATTCC
>NZ_JAJHVV010000046.1 GCF_023145695.1 Vibrio amylolyticus | reverse complement strand
AGCAGTGTGACGCAATCAGGTGTCATTACCCTCTACAGTCACTACGACGGTCGCCAAGAGCAGAGCCAGTGGCAAGCGGGTGAGCAAGGTGCAATCCCGTTTCGTTCACTGACCCTACTGCCAGATGACGCCATGCCCTATGGACAAGTGCTGCATCAGTCAATTTATGACACCGACTCCACTTTGGCGCACGCCAGTGGCAGTAAAGGGGCCGATAAGAGTAACCTGTATGTGCATCACAACAACCTAGGCAGTGCCATTCATGTGTTTGATAGCACAGGGCGTGAAGCAATGCGTCTGGGTTACAGCCCATTTGGTCAGGT
>NZ_JAJHVV010000045.1 GCF_023145695.1 Vibrio amylolyticus | reverse complement strand
CGCGTGCCTTGTAGTAGAACTAAATCCACCATTTCCATGTCTACGCCACCGTAACTAGAGCCACCAAACGCTTGGAATACCGTGTATGAGGTGTCATTCCATGGTTGTAGGCCGTATAGGTTAACCGATACTAGGTGAGCATCATCTCCGCCTAATGCGTCTTTCGCCGAAACCGCCGCTAAAGTCGCCGCTTGGCCCGTACCCGTAGAGTAACCGCTCATTGCACCGCTGTAGGCGTCGTTGCTTGCTGGCGCCATGCTATCTAGGTAGCCCGTGTCGATATCGACGTAAGAATAGTTAACCGATGGGAAGAACTGTGTCACACCGTTGTTTGCCACTAATGGCAGCATGTA
>NZ_JAJHVV010000044.1 GCF_023145695.1 Vibrio amylolyticus | reverse complement strand
AATTATTGACCTTTATTCACGTAAAGTTGTGGGTTGGTCTCTCGGTAAGCAAAAGAACACAGCGTTGACGATGAGTTCTTTAAGGATGGCCGTACGTAACCGAGCACCGTCTAGTGGTTTATTGTTCCATACAGACAGAGGCTCAGAGTACCGTTCTCATGAGGTGCAAGCGCTTCTAAAAAGAAATGGAATAGTGCCGAGCATGAATCGTCCAGGCCACTGCACAGATAACGCTGAAGTAGAGTCATTCTTTCATACACTCAAGGGCGACATGATTAGAAAGAATACATTTAAAAGTGAGAAGCAGCTCAGAGATAAACTAGCGGGTTATATCCAGCATTTTTATAACCGTTATAGACTGCATTCAAGCTTAGG
>NZ_JAJHVV010000043.1 GCF_023145695.1 Vibrio amylolyticus | reverse complement strand
AGGAAAAACAGGGGTCAGGTCTTGCCTTTTGCCTATTTGAAGAGAGTGGTCTAGTTTTTAGCTAGGCCATTTTTGTTAAGGGAAGACAATGAGTAGACCATTACGAGTAGAGTATGCAGGAGCGCTGTACCACGTTACTTCAAGGGGCAATGCACGTCAGCCAATTTATTTAGATGAAGCTGACTTTGATTTGTTTCTAGAGGTGTTAGCTGAAAGTTGCCGACGATTCAACTGGGTGATTCACAGCTATTGCTTAATGACGAATCACTATCATCTGCTACTAGAAACCCCTGACGGTAACCTAAGTAAAGGGATGCGCCAGCTAAACGGTGTGTATACGCAAAAGTTTAACCGAAAACATAACCGAGTAGGTCACCTATACCAAGGCCGCTATAAAGCTATTTTGGTTGATAA
>NZ_JAJHVV010000042.1 GCF_023145695.1 Vibrio amylolyticus | reverse complement strand
GGACTTAGAATCAATTAATTTAATCATCTAATAAGGAGTATTTGATGAGAATGAAGGTAGCTGTATTATCAGCAATATTTTGCAATTCAATTTTTTTTAACCCTGCTGCAGCTAGTGATGAACAACTGCTAATTAATGCTTTTCATGAATATGGCATTACCAAATGTGATAGTTTTATTCTAGAGAATAGTAAGTTAAAGAGTAATTGGAACCTTTTTATAAACAAACAAGCAGGCGGTATGGATGGGCCCGCTACGGAAGTAACGATCACTCATATATTTGGGAGTAAAGGAGATACTGTAAAAAATGAAGATACGTACATTCAAACTGCCAAGAACTGTTATTACAGAGGAACTTGGACCGTAACCTTCCCTGGTTCTTGCTCTGAGAGTGTTGATGGGAATCTTTGGTATGTTTCAACTCAGATGCCAAACAAAGATTACACAACATATAAAAATGCGGGTGGTGTAGAGCTTCACACCAAGGAAATATCTATGGGTAACTTTAAGGCCTGTGTACAAGAAGGTTCACTTAGAAAAAGTGCACGTCACGGGTAACTCCTAACAAGGCAATTAAGTCGGATTC
>NZ_JAJHVV010000041.1 GCF_023145695.1 Vibrio amylolyticus | reverse complement strand
TAACGCTCTATTAAGCGGTTAAAAACACTTGCTATGTTTGAGCGAAGCGAGTCGGCAAGCGTTTTTAATCCGACTTAAATAGCTTGTTATATGTGGAACGTAAAACTAAAAGTAAGCTGGTACTGATCCATCAAAGCCGAAATGACGATTTGAAATATACATACAACCAGTGCCTTTAATCTCAACGAACCCTAATCTGCTATAAAATTTATTGTCTATATCGCTATGTAAGAATATAGCTTTACCATTATGATAAAAAAACAACTCGTCCTTCACGAGATTAACCAAAGTTGTAGCATAACCTCGCCCACGAAGACTATTCGGTGTGGCTACTGAGCCGATGCCAAAACAATCATCTTTTAGACCAAATATATCGTGATAGACGATAAGAGACGACAAAATTTGGTCATTCTCGACTAGCACATACCAAATCCCAGCTTGATACTTTTCACTATTGCGACAAACATTTAGATACTCTTCATAGGAAAGGTCATCACTCCACACATCACAGCCCATAGCGTAAATAGCGTCTAATTCCTGAGCCTGCGCTTCTCTTACATACATCCTTGTAAACTTCCTAAATTAATAAATACATATAACG
>NZ_JAJHVV010000040.1 GCF_023145695.1 Vibrio amylolyticus | reverse complement strand
CGTTAAGTTTATCTGGGGTTCAGCATATGAAGATAAAATCTGGTTCAGAGGCGGATTACCACCAATGTATCGCAATTAAACATGAATATTTCAAGTGTCGTGATGCTTTTGAACAGTTTCGGCAGTCCGCCGAACATTTAATTCTGTCTGGTCATGATAAGTACAAGTCTTATCGAGCATACAATTCATATTCATACTTTATCCATCACCTGTACGAGTTCCTCATTGCCTGCCACGCACGAGACTTTGAAAACAAAGATATTACCGATAAAAAAGGTCCTCCGAAAAATAGCTTTATTGACTCACTAATTGAAGAGGATGCTTATCGTGTGGTCAATGCGAGAATTGACCGTATTAGGCGGGGAAAGGCACCAAGTTATGAAAATGATATATCGCACTATGAAAAGCTTCTCCCTGTGCCAGAATCATTTGCAAAGGACTTTAGGGTCTATCGAAACAAAGTCGCGGGTCATGCGTCTTACGAGCGTACAAAAGACCGCAATTTAACGGATTTTTATCTAAAGTATCATTTTTACTTGTACCTATTGTTTGTAGATGTCGGCGAGTTTTGGGGGCGAGAGGGAAGCGACTTTCCAGAATTAGAAGATGTGACAAATTTTATGAAGGCCATGGCGCATGAATACACTTAACAAGCAATTTAAGAGGGATTC
>NZ_JAJHVV010000004.1 GCF_023145695.1 Vibrio amylolyticus | reverse complement strand
GAGTAGGACATCGCCAGGCTTTAAATATCGTTATTTGTTAGCACAAATAACAAACATCATCAGTGCACTAATCTGACGATGAAGATTTACGGAGAGATGGCTGAGTGGTCGAAAGCACCGGTCTTGAAAACCGGCAAGGGTTTGTAGCCCTTCTAGGGTTCAAATCCCTATCTCTCCGCCACATTAAAAAGCCCGCTGAATTTCAGCGGGCTTTTTTGCTTTCTAGCGTTCTAAAAGCGTCGACCATAAGAGTTCTCTATTCCAATGAGCTAGCCTAATTCTTAAGTACCCGAATAATATACTTCTATGATTCTGTATTAATGTGTTACTTGATGAGTGTTTCACAGGTGCTCTAGAGAGAATAAAATCGCTCTTCAAGCTATAAAAAAGGACGCTTTATGCGTCCTTAGTATTATTACTCACTATCAAAGCACCTTAGTACTCATGCGCTATTAACTTTCAGCCACATCAATAACAATTTTACCTCGAGTACGTCCGCTCTGGCTTTGTAAATGTGCTTCGACGACGGTTTCTAAAGTAAAGTGATGCTCAATCAGTGGAGTTAATTCATCATTTTCAACTAAGCTATTGAGCTCTCTTAAGATCCGGCTACTTGGGTCAATGAAAACGAAAGCACCACGGGCATAGTGTGCCTTAGCTACTTCTTCATCGGGCTGATCAACAACTGATACCAAGATACCATCAGGCTTCAAGAGTCCCCATGATTGTTGTTGTACATCACCGCCCATAGTATCAATTACTATATCGACTGGTTGAATTTGCTCACTCAAAGGCGCTGCAGTGTAATCAACAGCTTGATCAGTACCAAGTTCAACTAACAATGCTTGATTTGCTTTTGAGGCTGTTGAAATAACCGTCGCGCCTTTTGCTTTCGCTATTTGAATGGCTAAGTGCCCCACGCCACCGGCTCCGGCATGAATCAAGACTCTATCTCCTGCCTTTACATCTGCGACGTCGACTAAACATTGCCATGCTGTAATGCCGGCCAATGGCAATGCAGCGGCTTGAGAGAAATTCAGCTTAGGTGATTTGAACTCTGCTTCATCTTCTTTTACTGCAATATATTCAGCGTAGCTACCATTACGATTAATGGCAGGGCGACTAAACACCTCATCACCGACTTTAAACTTAGTTACCTTGGAGCCAACTTCTGCTACAACCCCAGACACGTCCCAACCTAGTGTTAGAGGCATATCGTAAGGAATGAAGGTCTGTAGATACCCTTCACGAATCTTCCAGTCAACAGGGTTTACTGAAGCCGACTTAACTAAAACTAAAATATCATCATCGTTAATCTTAGGAGCTACAATATTTTCGAGTTTCAGTGTGTCTGTGCCACCGTATTGTTGAATTTGAACTGCACGCATAATCTATCCTTATTATTCAATTCTATATAGCTAGTAAAACAGAAGGTTAACCAGCTTTAAAAGGTCGGCTAAATAACCTGGAGTGCTAGAGTAACTTGCCGTTCACTGTCAGTTTTACATCAATGTTGCCTTTTACTGCATTAGAGTAAGGGCAAACTTGATGAGCCGTTTTCACTAATTGCTCAGCTTGTTCTTGCTCAAGATCCAATTCAACAGAAAGGCTCACTGAAAGAGCAAACCCACCGTTTTCATTTGGTCCGATACCGACAGTAGCGGTTGTTGGCGCGGTTTTAATCGACGTCTTTGTTTCGCGAGCGACATGCAACAGAGCATTGGAGAAACAGGCAGAGTACCCAGCTGCAAATAACTGTTCTGGGTTGGTTTCTTCGCCAGAGCCGCCCATCTCTTTTGGATAACTTAACGCGACAGACAACTTATTATCATCTGTTGAAACTTGTCCATTACGGCCTGCATTTGCTGTCGCTGAAGTAGAGTAAATTGTGGTCATGTCTGTGCCCCTTAGATTGATTCTTTATGGATTATTTAATTGCGAGCATTTAGGTTGCGTGCAATTTACTTGGTTTCAATACTAGTTGAAAAATTATAGGTGCGCAAGTATATTGTGTGCAATTGAATTGTTTTGTATGGATTGGTTAAATGACTGAGTCGAAAAATGAGAATTACCTACGGTTAGATAATCAGGTGTGTTTTGCGCTTTATAGTGCATCAAACGCGATGAGTCGGGCTTATCAACCTTTGTTAAAGGAGCTGGATCTGACCTATTTACAGTATATCGTCATGATGGTGCTGTGGGAAAAACAAGCAATGAATGTCAAAGAACTCGGAAAAATGACCCATCTTGATTCTGGAACATTAACACCATTGTTGAAGCGCTTGGAAACAAAAGGTTATGTTAATCGCAGGCGTAGCCCTGAAGATGAGCGAATTAGAATTATTTCTGTTACTGATTTAGGTGTGGAGTTACGAGAACAGGCTGAGTTGATACCGAAAAAAATGATGGGTTTGTCGAAAATGACCGTTGATGAACTCACAAACTTAAAAGCAGAATGTGAACAACTGCTGACGAACCTAGTGAAGTAAAAAATTCATTGTATGACAGATAGACAATAAATGGAGAAGCACGCCAATAAAGCGTGCTTCTTTGTCTCTGCTATACGTAAGTACTCGACATAACCCGTTAGAAGTATTCAAATGGAGTGTCTACGCACTCAACGTGTATTGTTAGCCTGTGTGCTTAGTCAAGCTTACCCTAAGTGTGTAACTATCCTAAGTGTCCGAGAACATTAATGTTTTTATCTTCTGGTATCTCGTTATAAGAGAGAACAACCAGTCCTTTCGCAAAGGTTCTCGCGTAGCGAGACAGCAGTGGCCGTAATTGCGGCGCCACAAGTAAAACGGGTTTAAACCCATTTTGCTTTAACTGTTCACGAATATTTGGCATATTTTGTTGAAGTTGCGCTAATAAATTGGGCTCGACTGGGAAACTATCTAAGGCCACTGCACCTGTTTGTTGAGCTTTGGTCAAAGCCGTCATGAGCATTTTCTCTAGAGCATCACTCAGTGTGAAGATATTAAAGTCATTGCTATTGCCGAGTAGAGTACTGGTCAGTGTCCGCTTCAATCCACATCGCACATCGGAAGCAATAAGAATCGGGTCTTTAGTGACTTCACTGCTTTCAAGCATGATGGCAGCAATATTAACCATATCTTTAATCGGTACTTGATCAACAAGCAACTGACGATAGACTCGCATCTGTTGTTGATGAGTTAATTGCGTTGAAAGAGCCTCTGCCAGTTTTGGTGAATGTTGTGATAAGCGCTCCATGACTCTTTCCACATCATCATGACCGAATAACTCAGAAGTGTGCTCTTTTACGACTTTGCTTAAGTGCGTTGCTATAACTGTTGCACCATCTACTACGGAATAACCTAAGTTGAGCGCTTGAGGTTTATTTGTAGGTTCAATCCAAACCGCATCAAGGTTGTAGGCTGGATCTTTTCCTAGTACACCATCAAGCTGACCATACACTTCACCGACGGCCAAGGCCATTAAGCGCTCTGGATCGATTTCCCCTTTACCTAGGACTTCACCGTATAGCGAGAGAGTATATTGTGTTGGTTTGAGTTTTAGGTTATCGCGGATTGCAATTTCAGGAATAAGGAAACCCGCTTGCTCAGTAATGGTTTTTCGAACGCCTCGTACTCGCAGAGCCAAAGGTTCCCCTTGGTTTTTATCCACTAAGTTAACTAATCGATAACCTAGCTCTAGAGATAACGCATGTACACTCGGTACATCTCCCCAAGTTAAAGTAGGTGTGTTGTCTTGTGCTACCGCCTCTGCAACCGCCTCAGCTTGTTCTAATGGTTCAGGGTTTAGAGTTTGCTTCGCTTGACGCCATGCCGCAAAGGCCAAAAGTGCTGCAAAACTGAAAAAGGCAAGGTGTGGCATACCTGGAACAATGCCAATTACAAACATAACGCCAGAAGCGGTGGCTAACGTGGTTGGTGATGCAAGCATCTGCTCTTGAACATCGTCAGACAGTTCACCAGAGTCACTAACTCGAGTAACAATGATTGCTGCTGCTACTGCCAATAATAGCGAAGGAATCTGAGCAACAAGACCATCACCTATGGTAAGCAATGCAAATCGTTGGAATGCTTCAGCTGCGCTTAGATCGTGCTGAACCATACCTATGGTTACACCACCTAAGATATTGATGATGAGGATCATCATTGCCGCTATCGCATCACCACGAACAAATTTGGAAGCACCGTCCATTGAACCATAGAAGTCAGCTTCTCGAGCGATCTCCTTACGACGTGATTTGGCTTGCTCTTGATCGATTAAACCAGCATTTAGGTCCGCATCAATCGCCATCTGTTTGCCCGGAAGGGAATCAAGCGTAAAGCGTGCCGATACTTCAGATATACGCTCACCACCTTTGGTGATCACAACAAAGTTAATGATCATCAAGATTACGAAAACAACGATACCAACGAAATAGTTACCGCCAATCACCACGTTACCGAAAGCCTGAATGACCTTACCTGCGGCATCTCCACCATTATGACCTTCAAGTAGAACGATACGTGTTGAAGCTACATTCAATGTCAGTCGCATTAAGGTTGCAACTAACAAAATGGTTGGGAAAACACTAAATTCAAGCGGTCGTTTGCTCGATACTGCGACTAAAAGTACGATGACCGCAAGAACGATATTAAAAATAAACAGTGCATCAAGAAGTAGAGGCGGCAAAGGCAATATCACCATTGCAAGCACAGTCAGCAATAAGATAGGAATCCCAAAGTAATTGCTCTTAATTGCAGGGAATAGCATGTTTAACTTTTCTTTCATAAGTGATTACTCAATATTTTTGCGACGTAACATCGCCTAATCAGATGTTATCTCGCATCAGTCGTGACGCAGTTCGTTAGGTATAATTAATGTTGGTAATGGTGTTGGTTGAACTTTTTTGGTCTGTTTGTACTCTTTAAGCTGCATCACGTAGGTAAGTACATGTGCAATAGCAACAAACAGAGGCCCAGGGACTTCTTGATCGATTCTAGTATTGAAGTACACCGCACGAGTTAATGGCGGTAAACAGAGCACTTCAATGTCATTTTTCTTGGCTATGGATTGAATTCGTAATGCCATTTCATCCTCCCCTTTAGCGACAACAAACGGAGCACCAGCACGAGATAAATCGTACTTAATGGCCACGGCGTAGTGCGTTGGGTTTGTGATCACGACATCAGCACCGGGTACTGAGTTATCGATTCGTCTCTGTGACATCTGCTGTTGAAGCTGTTTTATCTTCTGTTTTATCTCAGGGCGGCCTTCGGTATTTTTGTTTTCTTCTTTCACTTCCTGTTTGGTCATTTTCAGCTGTTTAATATGGTTCCAAAGCTGATAAGGCATATCGATAAGACCGATAAGAAGGACAACAAACCCAAAGCAGATAATGGCGATGATTAAGTGGTTAAGCGTGAGTGCAACGCCTTGCTCAAGAGGTGCACGCTGCGCGGCAATCAGAGACAAAAGATTACTGCTGAGTAGCCAATAGAGAACCCCGCCAATAAACACCACCTTAAGGATAGATTTTGCTAATTCGACTAAAGATTTAATGGAGAAGAGTCGTTTTAAACCTTCGATAGGACTTATTTTGCTTAACTTTGGCTTGATTAACTTAAGTGACATCACCCATCCGCCCGGTATTAATGAGCTAAGAATGGTCACTAAAATTAGTACTGCAGCCATTGGAATGAATAAGCCGCCAAGCAGCTGAACACTCTCACCAAGCTTTCTTAGCATAATGTCAGGTTGACGAATATCGTCGTAGCTTAACTGATAATTAATAGTAAAGAGCTTAACCGCCTGCTCACCAAGGTAGTGTCCGTACGCCCATAGAAAAAGCGCGATGGCGATAAATAAAACGCCAACAGTAAATTCTTTGGAACGAGCCGCTTGTCCTTCACCCTTCGCCTTCTTGAGCTTTTGATGACTGGGCTTTTCACTTTTGTCCTGACTGGTTTGATTCTCTGCCACCTAGTTGCCTCCCATTAGCTTCATTTCCGATAAAATTTGATGGCAAAGCTCAGCGTAAATACTTGGCAGCCCAGACAAAGAGAGCAATACCGCACATAAGCCGAGAATCATCGACATTGGAAAGCCAAGGGCAAAGACGTTGAGCGAAGGTGCAGCACGGTTCATCACACCAAAGGTTAAGTTTACGGTCAGCATGGCTGCAATGGTTGGCAGTGCGATGGAGACTGCTGCGGTCATCATCCAGCTAAACAGACCAATCATATATCGTAGTGATGTTTCACTGATCCCACTGCCGACCGGAAAACGCTCAAAGCTTTGAACGACAATGTCTAGCGCCACTAAATGCCCATCAAGAGAGAGAAACATCAGGGTGGTAAACATCAGGAAATAATTACCAATCAGAGCAACGGTGATCCCATTCGCGGGATCATTCATCATCGCCATGCCTAAACCCATCTGCATTGAAATAATTTGTCCTACCATCGCCATAGCAGCAAACAGAAAGTGCAGGCTAATCCCAAGCAGGGCACCAATTGCGATCTGCTCAAGGGCAATCGCCAGAGCATGAATCGACACTGGATCAACTTCAGGCATAGCAGGAAGGAGCGGTGCCGCAATAATGGAAACCGAGAGAGCGAGCAATAAACGCACTCGATTAGGCATGTAGGCATTACCAAAAAATGGCATGCTCATGAAGGCCGCAGAAAAGCGAAAAAACGGCCACCAAAGTTGACCGAGTAAAGAGGTGATTTCAGCAAAGGTAAGATTAACCATTGATGCTAGCTGACAATCATTGGAATGGTGTAGAACAGATTATTAAAGAAATCTGAGATATTTCTAAGTAACCAACCGCCGGCAAAAATCAGCATCAACAGTGTTGTTAATAGTCTCGGTAAGAAACTCATGGTCTGCTCGTTAATTTGTGTCGTTGCTTGGAAAATTGCAACCACTAAACCAACGAGAAGGCTTGGCCCAATTAAGACCACGACCATGGTAATGATCATGTAGATGGCATCAGCGTAGAGGTTGGCTGTTACTGCACTATTCATCACAACCCTCCGAAACTGGCGCTTAAACTACCGACCGTCATTGCCCAACCATCCACCATGACAAATACCATCAGCTTAAATGGCAGAGAAATGATCAGCGGTGATAGCATCATCATACCCATTGCCATCAGGACACTAGCAACAACGATATCGATGATTAAAAATGGGATGAACAGCATAAAACCTATCTGGAATGCGGTTTTTAGTTCACTAATAACGAACGCTGGCATTAGCACTGCAAAGCTTATCTCTTCAGGTTCTAAATCGAGTGGATCGCCTGCAATTCTAAGCATTTGCTCAAGAGAGTTCTCATACGTTTGGCTCAACATGAATTGACGAACGGGCTGCTCGGCAACAGCAAAGGCTTGTTGTAATGTGATTTCTCCCGCTTCATAAGGCTTATAGGCATCTTCAAAGATTGGTGTCCAAACGGGTTTCATTAACAGCATGGTCATTGTCAGTGCAATACCAATGAGAATTCGGTTAGGGGGACTTTGTTGAAGGCCAAGTGCTTGGCGTAAAATTGCGAGAACAATGATGATTCGAGTAAAACTTGTCATCATCATCAGCATTGCAGGCAAGAAGCTCAATGCGGTCATCAAAATAAGAATTTGAATCTTTACAGAGTATTCTTCACTACTATCACCATCTGAAACAGTGATAAATGGAATCCCCTGATCGGCCAAAGACACGCCGGAAAAAACCAGCATGCCAATGACGAGTGCTACGCGAAGTAGAATAGAAGTGTGTTTAGTGAGTAACGTCATGTAGGGCATCTTCAGCTATATCAGTGATACGAAGACCGTATTTATCATTGATAACAACCACTTCTGCATGTCCTAGTAAGTGACCATTTACTTTCACATCAAGAGGCTCACCATTGAGCTTGTCTAATTCAATAACGGAGTTTGGGCCAACTTGCATAAGTTCGCCAAGCGTTACCGCCGTACTAGCCACTTCCAACGTCACTGTTACTGGAATTTGACGAAAGAAGCTTAGTTCGCGCTCAGCGGCTTTAGGTGCTGGTTCTGCTTGTTCTTGTGGAGCGTTGAAAATATCTGCCACCTCAGCATCAAAGTTAAGGTCATCTTCAAGCATTAGGTCTAATGTTTCGTCGTTCATTTTTGAAAGTTCTCTGATGGGTTGATGTGATCGGTAATTTGTAAAACCAGGTGGTTATTTTGCTCTGATACACGGGCTCTAAATAACTTTTGAGCACCGGAACTAACTTCCACCAATTCTTTAATATCGGCAGAAATAATGTCGCCAACTTTAAGTTTGGATACCTGATTAAGTGAAATTCTTTGGCTGGCCAGAACTGCATTTAGCTGGACGGGCACTTGTTGTAAATGCTTATTGCGTCGGTCTTCAACTTCCTGCACGTCTCGAATGATAGGCGCGGTTGGTTGACCTAGGTGAATGAGAAGGTGGTCATCTAATTGCAGGCTAAGTTGACCCACACGATCACCGATAGTGATAGTAAATAAGACATGCAGTGTGGTTGAGTCGAGAGGCTCATGAGTCGAAACAGTCTGCCATTCAGAACTCAGTTGGTTAAGAACGGTCGCGCCAAGTCTTGCCTGAACACGCTTCTCACTTGAGTTCAGTGGAGGGTGACTATGAGTGTCATTTGACTCAAAACTCGGTGCTCCGCCATAAAAAGCATCAGCAATCTGAGTAATGAGATCACCACTGACGACCACCATGCTCATGCCGTGGTTCCGGTTATGAGAGAAATAGATGGGTTCATGATGCAGAGGCGCAATGGGCTGCATTTCAATGCTCACTTCAGAGATCTTCACTTCCGTATCATTACGTCTTGTCATGCTGTTGATGACTAGCTTTAACTGTTCTTCCGACTTGTTAAGTAGCGGAATTAGATTTTGTCTAGCCATGTTTAGCGGCCGACCTAATGTGCGAGTGTCGATATTATGCACAACTATGTTGTCGGACTCTTTTTTAAGTTTATTGTTATCTGTCTTTATATTATTTTTCATATTTTAATCTAGGTTAGCTTTAAATCTAGCCAGGGCTAGAATGTGAATATATACAAGATGATTTTCTTAAATATATTTATTAATAATATCCAAACTTCATAATCGGCTTAATTAGGCATTAATCTTAATTAAATTAGTAATGATTTGTTGATAGAAGTGAACCAAGATCTCAAATTGATTTTTTGAGCCCTTCGTCATGGAAATGTTATATAACTGTCTGAATTTATGAAGTTTGACGTTGTCTCTATGTCAGGTGGTAACTGAGTGTAAGTAAATATTAATAGGTTGTCTTTGTTTTAGGTGATGAAACCGCTTTGTTGTGATCTTAATGCAATCATATGCAATGAATGACTATATATTTATAGTAATTATCTAGCTCTATAAATAGCATTAGCTGACTTTTTAATTAGTAGTTAACTGTTAGTTATATTAATTTGTTAATGTCATTTTTATTAATACCATCAGTTTGGCATGTAGATCACATTCTTATTTATAAGGGTGAATATAAGTTTAATACTTTTCTTTTATTGGTCGTATGTACGGGTTGTTTAATTTGCTTAATGGAGTGAGTGATAGCTATGAAAATGATAAATGTGGTGATTTTGGCTGCAATTGGGAGTTTACCGCTGCACATCAATGCAAAGCCTATTCAAAAGCCACTCGATCAGGTTAGCTGGAACTTCAGTGGTGATCGTTTCCATTGTCAAATGGAGACGCCCTTGGAGTTTGATGGTAATGCCACTGTTCTAGTTCGTTCAGGTCAGCAGCCACGCGTGACACTTAAAACTTTTCAGCGACCTTACTTTGTGGATTCGGCTTGGCTTAGCATTAATGATGAGCCTTGGAAAAAAGAGAGTCTTAGCTACCAGTGGATTGAAGGACGAACGAGAGGCGCTGAAGAACTCATTTTTCAAGACAGCCATAAAATAAAAAGCTTACTGAATAAAATGGAAAAAGGCGCGTGGGCACAGGTATCAGCACGTTATAGCCAGCATCAAGACGTTAAAACTTGGGAATTGCCTGCGATTCATTTCTCCGAAAGTTTACAAGAAATGAAAACGTGTATGAGTAATTTGCTTCCAATGGACTATCCGCAAGCAAAAGATAATCTCTTTCATTTTCCGTTGGGTTCAAGTGAGCTTTCCCTTCAGCAGAAGCTACGTATCGCGGATGTCGCGAGTTACATTCATTACGACGATACGATCGGGACTATCCTCATCGATGGTCATACTGATGACAGTGGTAACTCACTGAATAATTTAGGGCTTGCTCGTGAAAGAGCGAAAGCGGTTAAGGCCGAATTGAAGAAAGTTGGCGTCGATACTAAGAAAATTCAAGTGAGAGCACACGGACAGCGATTCCCACTGAAAGCGAATACTAACGAATCAAACCGCGAGCAGAATCGTCGTGTTCAGGTTCGCATTGTGAAGAGTGATAACACTGGGAGAGATCAAGCGTGAATCGAATAACTGCTACAGAAGTCATCGTTGCTCATAGCGATGTGCAGCAATTAGAAAAGACACAATTGATGTTAAGTGAGTCTGGGTATCGATGTCGTGGTGTCAGTACAGCGTTCGATGCGCTGATTCATTTGAATGCTTCACCTGAATCGGTACTGATGGTTTCATCAGAGCTTCCCGATATGTCATTGATTGAGGTCGTCGAGAAATCTAAGCACCTCAATCCTCATTCAGCGTTGATCGCTATTGTTGACTATCAACAGCATGACCTTGCTAGTGAAGCGATGCGCGCTGGTGCTTCAGACTATTTACTAACCCCTTACCAACCCATGCAACTCATGGATCTGCTTCAACGAGTTACTACGGTGCGCTCCTCTTCTACTGATTTAATCGCCTCAAGCTGGCGTAGTCAGCAAGTACTTCAACTCGCTCATCGAGCGGCTAAAACCGATGCTACGGTTCTCATTACGGGAGAGTCTGGCACAGGTAAAGAGGTGCTTGCTCAATACGTCCATCAACATTCACAAAGAAGTGAAGGGCCATTTGTCGCAATCAACTGCGCAGCGATTCCAGAGACCATGCTAGAAGCGGTGCTGTTTGGTCACGTTAAAGGCGCGTTTACTGGCGCTACAGCTGCTCAAGCTGGGAAATTTGAAGAAGCGAATGGCGGAACGCTGTTGCTTGATGAAATTGGTGAAATCCCATTAGCGGTACAAGCGAAGCTACTGCGAGTGCTTCAAGAGCGTGAAGTTGAGCGTTTGGGTAGCCATAAGTCAATTGCTCTTGATGTTCGCATCATTGCAGCCACGAACGTGAACTTACAAGAAGCCGTCAGCCAACGCTTGTTTAGACAAGACCTTTATTATCGTCTTGATGTACTGCCACTTCAGTGGCCACCATTGCGTGAGCGAAAAGAAGATGTCTTGCCCCTCGCGAAACACTTTATCGCTAAGTATAACCAAGGCTGTACGGAAACCTGTCGCCTCTCTGCTGAGGCAGAAAATAGCCTATTGGCTTATGACTGGGTCGGCAATATCCGTGAATTAGAGAATACGATTCAGCGTGCACTGGTGATGCGTCACTCGACTTGGATTACGTCGCAAGACTTAATGCTACCCACGTGTGATAGCACAAACAGCATCACTTTGACTTCCACGTCGAACAGCCAGCAATCTCATCAAGCGTGTTACCAGAGCGGATTAAAAGACAGCAAAAAGCAGGCTGAAAATCAGTTCATCTTAGACACTTTAGCCAAATTTAATGGTCGTCGAAATTTAACCGCAGAAGCATTGGGGATCACCACACGAGCGCTTCGTTACAAGATAGCCGCAATGCGCGAGCAGGGCATCAACGTCGATGCCGTTTCCCATTATTCTTATTCAGCTGCCTAATCAACAGCGACGTGACTAATAGAGAGCAATTTATGTCGAATTCACCTTCGGTTATGCAGCAGGACATGATGCAGCGAATGACATCAATGCGCGACCATGCCCAGCAAGGCATCACTGTGATACCGAATCAACACCGTATTCAAAGTGACAATTTTCAAAGTGCGATGCGCCAGTCGGTGCGACGCGTTGATAATCATCAACAACATGCTGCTCAACTCGCAGCCGATGTCGATGCCGGACGCTCTGATGATTTGGTTGGCGCTATGGTTGCCAGCCAGAAAGCCAGTATTTCTTTTCAAGCACTAACACAAGTACGTAATAAGTTAATGACGGCGTATGACGATGTACTGAAAATGCCATTGTAGTGAGAATCAAATGAGTACAACAATTGTAGAAAATCAGCCGACCACCGAATCACCAAAGTGGCAACAATGGCGAGAAACAGCAAAAGAAAAGATAGGTCAACACAGTAAAGTGGCACAGATAACGGCGCTAACGGTGTTGATATCGCTGTTTATTGTGGTGATCTTGTGGACGCATACTAGCCCTTATAAAGCCCTATATGGGGAAAATGAGCGCTATGACAGTGCTGAAATATTAGAGGTATTGAGCCAAGCAAAAATAGCGCACCAAATTGACCGCGTGACGGGGCAAATTCTTGTTCCTGAGAATAAGCTTGCGGATGCTCGCATCACGTTAGCGGCGCATGGCGTTTCGGCAAAGTTGCCCCAAGGATTAGACATTCTTGATAAAGCAACTGGGCTAGGTACCAGCCAGTTCATTGAAAGTGCTCGCTACCGTCAAGGCTTAGAAGGCGAACTCGCTAGAACTATTCTTGCGATCAACGTGGTGAATCATGCGCGCGTTCACTTGGCGATTCCAAATCGAACACTATTTGTTGGGATTAACGAAGAGAAACCATCAGCCGCGGTCATGCTTGACCTTCTGCCGGGCAAGCAATTAGAGCCCACGCAAGTTGAAGCAATTGTCAATCTCGTCAGTGGCAGTATATCAGGGATGCCTGTTGAGGGCGTTTCGGTGATTGATCAGTATGGCAACCTACTGAGTGCGGATCTAAAAAGTGGTAACAACGGTCGCTTAAGTGTCCAAAACCATGAAATGCAACAGCGTGTTGAGCGAGATATCGTACGCCGAGCGGGTGACATGCTTGCCCCTTTACTTGGGGTAGGAAATTTCCGCGTCCAAGTGTCCGCAACATTGAATTTTGACCAAGTCGAAGAGACGCATGAGTCAATTGATAACGACCCTGTCGTGCGTACTGAATTTAGCAAACAAGACAATACGTCTGGTCAATTAGCGCTAGGTATTCCGGGCTCGCTGAGCAACCAAGCGCCAGGCGCAGAGGGTGATGCCGCCAATGAGTCACGTAATGAGCGGGCAGAAAGCACGCGTCACTACGATGTTGGGCGTAAGGTCACTCATACCCGTCAGGCACAAGGTTCAGTGGATCATCTGTCAGTATCTGTGCTGATTAATGATGCAACAAACGAACAAGGCTGGCAGGAAGAACAACTCGAGCAAATTGCTCAAATGATAAAGGATTCAGTGGGATATATGGATGGACGAGGCGATCAATTTAGCTTGCATGCATTTAATTTTGCGCAAGCGCCTGTTGTTGTGAGTGAGCCACTACCTTGGTGGCAAGAAGAACAAACACTGCTACTACTCCAGTACGCCATTTACGGCCTATTGAGTCTGAGCTTTATTCTGTTTGTGCTTCGCCCACTGGTGAATGCACTGAAAGCCACTACAGAAAGCAGCGTAAACAATACCACCAATAACTCTGCGGCCGCATTAGCTGCGCAGCCAAGTGGTGACAGTCTTGAAGACCAAACCACTGCTGATCAGTTTGGCAATATTGGTAGCCACATTGATAACGAACAAGACTTAGCAGATGCACTGCTTAACTCAGTTCACTTCGGTGGTGCAGGTGGTTCTGATAACAGTATCGCGACAGATTTATACGATTTACCGCCATCAGGCTCAAACTTAGAAGTTCAAGTCGAGCATTTACAAAAGCTGACGGATGCTGAGTCAGAGCGTGTTGCAGATGTAGTTAAAAAATGGGTGAGCAATAATGAGTCTTAATAGTACCTCTTTTCCAGATGAAGTTTTACTCGACCCAGTCGAACAAGCCGCGATTCTACTATTGAGCATGGGTGAAGACTCTGCTGCAAAAGTGATGGGTCATATGTCTCGCGATGAGCTATTGAAAGTGAGCCATGCAATGGCGCATCAATCGGCTATTCGCAGTGTGGAAGCACAATTCGTATTACAGTGTTTTTTCAATGAGTTCAGAGCGCAATCGGGCATCAGTGGCGCCTCTCGCACTTTCCTACAGCGCACATTGGATAAAGCACTCGGTGGCCGTTTGGCTCGCAGTCTACTCGACAGTATTTATGGCGATGAAGTGCGTACCATCATGCAGCGTTTGCAGTGGATACAGCCTAATCAATTGGCACGTTTCTTAAGTCATGAACACATTCAAATGCGTGCTCTTTTCATCGCCTTCTTACCTGCCGATATTGCCTCGGCAACATTGGCGGAATACGACAAAGAGACACAGCATGACCTGCTCTACCGTATTGCCAATTTAACCGAAGTGAACAAAGAGGTCGCTCAGGAACTCAAAGATTTGGTTGAGCGTTGTATTGAATACCTCGCAGAGAACTCAAGTTCCGTGGTGGAAGGTGAACAACAGGCGGCAGATATTATCAACCGCTACCAAGGCAACCAAGCGAGCCTGATGGAAGCGCTCGGTGACCAAGACAGTGAACTCGTTGACCGACTGAAAAACAAAATGTACGAATTTGGTGTTCTTACTCGTCAATCTGAAGCGGTTCGTACTCGTATTATTGAAGAGATTCCTGTGGAAACATTGGCGCTGGCATTGAAAGGTGCGGATACACAAACACGTAAGTCGATTCTTTCTATCTTGCCTCGCCGTATGCGTCAGTCGTTTGAATCTGAAATCGCGATGTTAGGCAAAGTCTCTGTGAGTCAGGTGAAGAAAGCGCGTGATGAGATCATGGATTATGTTCGTGACCTAAACGAAACCGGACAAATCAATTTACAACTGTATCAAGAGAAAACGGTGGAATAAGGATGTTTAAACGAAATCGAGTGATGCGCTTAGCGCCTCATGAATATCGAAGCCACCGCTTTCCTCCTTTGGTTGACGCCGCTCAACTCGCAGCGCCTGCCGTTGCACAAACAGGGCAAGCAGAGCAGAGTGATGATTTTGGCTTTGATGACTTTGATATGGCGGTCGATTTGGACCGTGAGTTTAGCTTCGAGCTAGACGGCGATGCCGCCTTAGCAGAGAGCACATTAAGCCTTGGCGAAGAGAAAGAGTCGACCAGTGGCGGTGATATTCAAGAGCAATATAGCCAAGGCTTCCAGCTAGGCATGAACAAAGGTTATGAAGAAGGCCTGCAAGAAGGAATAGAGAAAGGCCAAGTACAAGGCTTTGAAGAAGGGCTGGGTAAGGGTCAGCAGCAAGGCATTGAGCAGGGCATCTCTGAAGGTAAAAAAGAGTTCATGATTGCCAGTGCGCCATTTGTCAGCATGTATGAGAAAGTAGAGCGTCTGTTTGCCGATCAAGAACTTCGCCAACGTGAACTCGTGTGTGAGCTCGTACAAAAGGTTGCTCAGCAAGTGATTCGTTGTGAACTTGCCTTGCAACCTCAGCAGATCTTAGCGCTGGTTGAAGAGACGCTTGAAACGCTGCCAAGTGAGCCACAAGGCATCAAGGTTCTCATGGCCCAGGAAGAGTTTTCACAAATCGAGAAAGTGGCGAGTGAGAAGATTGCCGAATGGAACATTATTTGTGACCCTAGCTTACGCCAAGGTGATTGCCGAATTATCACTAAAACAGCCGAGGCCGATGCAGGTTGTGAATTACGTTTAGAAACCTGCATGAACTCAGTAAAAGAGCATCTTCTCGATGAAAATAAAGACGTGGATATCACGCTGACCGCTGCTGCGGTCAATCGTAAAAAAAGCCATCAAGCTGAATTAGAGCCGCAAGTATGAAGACTGGCATCGATCAACGACTGCAAGAAGCCATGGCCTCACTCGGGGCCGTTCCGATTGCGAAAGTCACAGGGCGCTTGATAAAAGTGACGGGATTGATGCTAGAAGCCGTGGGGTGCCGATTATTGACTGGGCAGCGTTGCTTGGTTGAAACGGGGAGTGGAGAGAAAATCGAAGCGCAAACCGTCGGTTTTCACCATGATGTGGCCTACTTAATGCCGATTCGTCCTGCTAGTGGCTTATTTTCTGGGGCTCGTGTTTGGCCAATAGAAGGTGAGTCTCAGCTAAAGATCAGTGATCAATGGCTTGGTCGTGTTGTTAATGGTCTGGGTGAACCGATTGATGGCCTCGGTGCGTTTCATGGCGGTGAAACGATTTGTCTACAAGGGCAAAGCGTAAACCCAATGTCACGCCAACCGATTCGAGAGCCTCTTGATGTTGGCGTTCGAGCAATAAACAGCATGCTTACTGTTGGTAAAGGTCAGCGGATGGGGCTTTTTGCCGGTAGTGGTGTGGGCAAAAGTGTCCTGTTAGGCATGATTACACGTCAAACCGAAGCGGATATTGTGGTGGTGGGCTTAATTGGTGAGCGAGGCCGAGAGGTAAAAGAGTTTATCGATCACGCTTTGGGGCCAGAAGGATTATCACGCGCGATTGTGATTGCTTCTCCTGCCGACGAGTCGCCATTAATGCGCCTTAGAGCTTCTCAGTTGTGTCACCGAGTGGCTGAGCATTATCGAGACCAAGGCAAAGATGTCTTACTGTTGATGGACTCATTAACACGCTTTGCGATGGCACAACGTGAAATTGGTTTGGCTTTAGGTGAACCCCCTGCCACCAAAGGATATCCGCCCTCCGTATTTAGTATGTTGCCACAGTTGGTGGAGCGTGCTGGTAACAGTGCGAACCCAACAGGCAGCATGAGCGCCATCTATACGGTACTTACTGAAGGTGATGATCAGCAAGACCCGATTGCCGATAGCGCACGTGCAATATTAGATGGCCACATTGTCTTAAGTCGCCAGTTGGCTGAGTCTGGTCACTATCCTGCGATTGACGTTGCACAGTCTATCTCTCGCACCATGCCGCTTGTGGTGAGCAAAGAGCAAGTACAAGACGTAATGCAATTTAAACAGTGCTACAGCCGTTACCAAGAGGTGAAAGAGCTCATCCCACTGGGTGGTTATCAACCAGGTAACGATCCTTTGATGGATACTGCGGTTCGTGTTTATCCAAATCTAATGGATTTCCTACAGCAGTCTCAAGAAGAGGCCTCCTCACTTGATGACTCAACCCAGCAGTTAAAAACATTGATTGAAGAGGTAAATAATGGCTAGAGGATTGAAAGGCAGTGGATTAGCGAAGTTTCGTGACATGAACCAAGATCAGTTAGAACGCTTGAGTCAGCAGCTACAAAAACAGCAAACTCAAAGTGATCTGCACCAAAATCATGCCAATCAGTTAATGGATATTTATGACTCTGTTCAAGTGAGCGATGGTGAGAGCGCAATGGCGTGGCGCAATAGAGATCAGTTACGTAGCAATTTGCAGCACCTACAATCGCTTCAAATGCAGCAGATGGCGCTCTCAAAAGCCGAGCACCGACGTATCCAGCAACATGTACTCAATCAAAATGTCAGAGTGAAATCTCTGGACACTGTGCTAGAGAAGCGTCGTAAAACGGCGCTGCAAAAAGAGAGGCGAATTGAACAAGCCATGAATGATGAGATAGGTGCACAGCGCCATACGATCAACAAGTTAAATGCCCAAGTATTACGATAAATGTGAATCATCAGGTTATGACCCATTGATAATTTGAGAGAAGAGCATGACGCAGAGTGAAAGCGCCTAGAGGAAAGTCTAGGCGCTTTTTTTATCTTTATACATAGGATTCATGGGACGTCATTTATTGGAAGGAGTCGATAGTTTTGATAATAACAACGTTAGTCAGGGGCGTAGAGTTGTGTGTCCGTTTCTTGAGTTAAGCGACTTAGAATACTTTGCTGCATGTCTAATAATGTATTGTTGCGTTCATTTTGCGCTTTGCATTTCTCTATTAATTTGTGCAGTTCATTCCAATCGGCAGCGAGTGGGTGGGCCAGTTTATTAGGCAGTGCCGCGACCAATTTAGCCACCCCACTGGCATCGGCAGATACACCTATTTGAATAAGCAGCTGAGAGCGATTTTGTGCACGAGCTTCTAGGTATTCTAAAAAACTCTTATGCTTTCCTGATATCTGAGAGAGCTTTTCAGTCTCTCGTTTAGTCATCAGCTTATGCTGTACTAACATCAATTCAAGCAAGCGTTGATAATCATTCAAATCAGCTTTGAGCTCAACAATGAACTGCTTAATTGCGGTTGAACGAGCTGTATTAATAGTACTCACACTCATAATCGCTCTTCTTAGTCGCGTTGATGTGTCGACTTGATTGCACCAGCTAACTCATCAAGGTTGATATTATAATCACCCTGTAGTAATTGAGCTCTGATCTCATTGACACGCGCTAAGTCGACTTCAGGAAGTTGTTTTAGCTCTTTTTGAAGAGATTCAAGAGTGCGAGCTTCTTGGCTCACTTTCTGCTCAAGCGTTAACGTTTCTTTTACTGACACTTCTGTTTCACCCACATTGCTTTTTTTGGCACTGCTTTCTGCTTGAGTAGAAGGCTTTACTGTCTGGTTGAAAACGGTGTGGTTACCGTTATTGCCAATATTAATCATCGGGCATTCCTTGAGTCTGATTCTGTTATCTTTTTTAAACGACCGCGCCTTTAGCCTGCTTAAAAAAAACTCGTGTATTGATGAAAATAATCGAGTCGATTTATTAAAGAGAAATCGACGGCGAATTAAAACAGTGTGTGTACTTTGCCGCTCTCTAGCACAACTGCTCGAATCGTCTTCCCTGAGCTGTTGTTTTTGACCCGAATTTGCTGGTCTAAATACCCGTTGTCGAGCGCGAGCCCTAACATAGATGCAGAGAAACTGTCGCCAACAGCCTCGATTATTACGCTATCACCTTTATTTATAACAAAAGGGTGACTGACTCTTTCTGGCGATAATAATTGACCATTACGAACCTGCCTAAGGGCTCGTTGACCAATAATGGAATTGGGCTGTGAAATAAAATCGCGATTGATGCTCGCAAGACTGGTTGGTTTGGTTGTCACATCTTCAGCGGTGAGCAGTGAATCTTTAGCGATAGTACGAGTGACATACACCATGGGCACCACCAAATCGACATTGGCTTGTGCATTTACAGACCAAGGTGTGTTATCGCTGCATTGAACATTAAAGCGCAGTCGGCCCGCGGGATAGAGGCGATTATCACGACGGGTGATCGCTAACGGTTTTTTGCAAGAGGCTAAGCGGTGGCTCCCCTGGGGTAGAGTGATTGCAATTTTTTGACCGCTTGCTCGCCATTGATTTTGTTGAATGGATTGAGCCACTAGCCCTTTAATGTGTTGAGTCAGTGCTCGTTCAATTGCTGGGTTATCTCGGGTGGAAATCCCATCTTCTGCTTGCAGAGAAAACGGACCTAGCAGCGCGATAAGAACCCAGCGCCATTGAATGTTATTTCTCATTGTTGTCACTTTTCATAAGGCACTTCCTCTTTATTATTCTCTACTTCCCATTAGCGGAAATCAACGTTCCCATTCTACGTTGATTTTCTTTTTAACCTAATAAAAACAATGGTTTATTTTCTGGCATGCATCTTGATAGATACCGTTCCTAAACACCGTTTTGCTTGTAAGGAAAATCAAATGGGAATCAGTTTTGACAACGCATTAGGCGTTCATACGCACACTCTCGAACTTCGTGCCGAGCGCTCAAAAGTTATCGCAGGAAACTTGGCAAATGTCGATACCCCTGGATTTAAAGCACGAGATTTTGACTTTCAAGCAGCGGTTTCGCAAGTCGAACATCGGTTGCAACAAGGGCAAAAAACATCGTCTTCAGTGGTTCATCCACAGGAGCTTATGTACCGCAATCCATACAACAACTCAATCGATGGAAATACGGTTGAACTTGGGGTTGAGCAAGCGCAGTTTGCACAAAATGCGATGGATTTTGAAACGAGTTTAACGTTTCTCAATATGAAATTTAAAGGGCTATCGACAGCCATTATGGGGCAGTAATCGTTATGTCATTTGGTGATATCTATCAAATAGCGGGTTCTTCAATGACCGCGCAAACCACACGTTTAAACACAATCGCGAGTAACCTCGCCAACGCCAATTCGGGCGCGACGACAGAAGCGGAAACCTATCGCGCTCGTAAGCCGGTCTTCGCCACTGTCTACCAGCAAAACCAGCAGCAACTGTTTAGTGACAATATGGCGACAGCGGGTGCTCGAGTCCAGGTGCTTGATGTAGTGAATACCGAGGGTGAACTTGATCGCCGTTATGAACCTGGCAATCCAATCTCTGATGACGAAGGGTACGTTTACTACCCAAATGTTGATGTGGTCCATGAAATGGCCGACATGATGTCAGCATCACGCAGCTTTGAAACCAGCGTTGATGTACTGACTCGAACCCGAAGCATGCAGCAAGGCCTGCTAAAACTTGGCCAGTAAGGAGCGGATATGAGTTTACCTGGAGTTATGTCAAACGAGTCAAGCCCCTCCCAAACCAGCAATGGACAAGTGACCTCCAATGGTGGTCAAGAGGATGTGTTTCTTACCTTAATGATCGCTCAAATTCAAAATCAAACGCCACTCGATCCACTCGATACCACTCAGTTCATGACGCAACTAGCGCAGATGACCCAAGTGGAAACCATGCAGGGAATGAACAGCACCATCACTCATCAAATGGTTCTGCTCGACAACATTCAGGTGCTGACGACCGCAGGAATGGTGGGTCAAGATGTTCGAGTGTCTACGGACACCATTGAAATTGACGGAACAAAGCATGAAGGGGTGATTGAGTTAAACAGCTCAGTACAAGAGCTCAATATTGAGATTAAGGATGAAGCTGGCAAGGTGGTTGAAACCATTAAGCTTGGCGCTAACAGTGAAGGGGAAGTGGAGTTTGTTATCGACCCTAAAGCACTAGGCCTAAAAGATGGTCAATACGATCTTAATGTGGTGACCGACGATAACGACTACACCCCAGAACTCATGATCGCGGGCACCATCGAAAAAATGCGCATACCACCGGGTGGTGGTTCACCAGAGTTTCTTATTGCTGGTGTGGGCTATGTGCCGTTCTTCCAAGTTACCCAATACGGTGAAAAAGGTTCTGACGGAGAGGGCAGCTCTCCAACCCCATCACCGTTTAATTTACTAGCACGTGGATAGTCATTCTACCTGTGATTTTAGATACCACATTTAATATTTAGGACGAGTAAAAAATGAGTTTTAACATTGCAATGAGTGGATTGAACTCCACGACACAAGAGCTAAATACCATCAGTAACAACATCGCTAACGTTTCGACGGTTGGCTATAAATCGTCACGTGCCGAGTTTGCGGCGGTGATGAATGGCGGCATGGGTGGAGGTGTTGAGATGTCGACGGTTTCTCAAAGCTTCAATGGCTCAAACATGGTGATGACGGGGCGTCCAACAGATCTAGCGATTGGTGGCAGTGGCTTCTTCGTACTAGAAGGGCCTGATGGCTCAACCACGTACTCGCGCGCGGGTATGTTTCACCAAGATAAAGATAACTACATCGTCAATAATTCAGGTCATCGTCTACAAGGCTACAGTGTGGACTCCGCAGGCAACGTTCAAACGGGCTCTGTCACGGACCTGCAAGTGCAAACAGGCTCGGTACCTGCAAAAGCGACGGACAGTGTCGATTTTGCTGCGAACTTTGATGCCGGTGCTTCAGTGATCGATACAGCGGATAATCCGTTTGATCCCGATGACAGCGACAGCTTTAACTCTTCATACACGACAACGGTGTACGACTCTCTCGGTAATGAGCACACTATGACTCAGTACTTTGTTAAAACGGGTGAGAACGAGTGGGAAGTTCACTACACCATGAACGGTGATGACCTTGGTCAGTCTGAAACGGTGATGTTTGATACAGAAGGTAATCTAACCGCACCAACTGCGCCGGTTGCAATCGCTTATGATCCTCAAAATGGCGCTTCTCCAATGGCGTTTGATATCTCAATGACGGGCACGACTCAATACGGTAGCGACTTTGCGGTATCTACTAACCGATCTGATGGCCATACGGCTGGTGAGCTGACGGGAATTACCATCGATGAAGATGGCTACCTATTTGCCAACTACAGCAATGGTGAGCAGATGATTCAAGGTCAAGTGATCCTAGCTGACTTCCCAAATAACGGTGGTTTAGTTCAGGTGGGCAACACGGGCTGGGCTGCCACACAAGCATCTGGACAGCCTCTGACAGGTGCACCGGGTACTGGAACGCTTGGCTCACTCAGCGCTGGATACCTTGAAGAGTCAAACGTTGATCTAACGGGTGAGCTTGTTGGCCTGATGACCGCTCAACGTAACTACCAAGCGAATGCACAATCTTTATCGACTCAGCAGCAACTGACTCAAGTCCTATTTAACATGTAAGGCAAACCCTGATGGATCGATTGATTTATACCGCAGCGAGCGGCGCGGGTCGCATATTTACCGCTCAGCAAGTTGCTGCAAACAACCTAGCGAATATTAACACTCATGGCTTTCGAGCAGATATGGAGCGCGCACAAGCCTATGCCGTACAAGGAGCCGCCTACGATACGCGCGCCCTGGTTCAAGCAGAAACCAGTGGGACTCGTTTTGATATCGCCGCACTACAACAAACCGACAGGCCACTGGATTTAGCGCTGCGCACTGAAGGTTTCTTCGCCGTCGAAATGCCAGATGGACAAGAAGCGTATACCCGTGCAGGTAACGTTGAGCGCAGTCAGGAGGGGGATCTCACGATCAATGACCTGCCATTAATCGGCAATGACGGTCAGCAGATCAACGTGCCACTTTATAGCAGCATCGAGTTTGGTGATAACGGTAGCATCAATATTGTTCCTGAAGGGGAGATATTGGCGATTGAGATCGGCCAAGTAAAACTGGTTAACCCTGAAACGGCTGAGCTGCGCAAGCTTGATAATGGCCTGTTTCGTGGTGAAGACCCCTTTGCTCCAGCCCTTGAAGGGGAAGTGGCGATGGTCTCTGGTTTTCTAGAGCAAAGCAATGTAGTTGCAGTTGAAGAGATGGTGAGTTCAATGAACCTTAGCCGTAACTTCGAGATGCAACTGAAAATGATGCAAACCGCAGAAAAAGCAGCTGAAGCGGGCAACCGCTTAGTAAGAGGTTAAGGAAACAACAATGAACGCAGCATTATGGATAAGTAAAACAGGCCTGGCCGCACAAGATGCGAAAATGGCGACCATCTCGAATAACCTTGCCAACGTCAATACCGTCGGGTACAAGCGCGACCGCGTAGCATTTGAAGACCTTTTTTACCAAATTCAGCGTCAGCCAGGGGCGATGGTTGATGAAGTGAATGAACTGCCAAGTGGTATTCAGCTTGGTTCGGGTGTACGCGTGGTAGGTACACAGAAAGTTTTCACCGAAGGTATGTACCAAACCACTAATCAAAGCCTTGATGTGGCGATTGATGGCCAAGGTTTCTTTGAATTAGAAACCGCTGACGGTGAAGCCGCGTATACGCGAAATGGTCAATTTCACCTTAACTCAGAAGGCATGATGGTGACGGCCCAAGGTTTACCATTGGCACAAGCGATTCAGGTACCTGAAGATGCTGAAACCATCACCATTGGTAACGACGGTACGGTTTCTGCCAAAGTCGCAAACAGTGATTTCCCACAAGAGATTGGCCAAATTACATTAGCCAACTTTATCAATCCAGCGGGTCTAGAAGCGCTCGGGGGCAACATGTACCGTCAAACGGCATCAAGTGGTGACGCGATTGATGGGATTGCAGGCGAAGGGGCATTTGGTCAGTTAAAGCAAGGTGTTCTTGAAGGGTCAAACGTACAGGTCGTTGAAGAGATGGTGGATATGATCACGACTCAACGTGGTTATGAAATGAATGCGAAAGCCCTCTCGTCATCAGATGAAATGCTTCAGTACGTAAACCAGGTTCTGTAACCGATTGTTCTGTAACGGCTTGTTCTGTAACGGCTTGTTCATTAAGGCCTAGTAAAGCTTGAACGGTCAGTGCGTTATGACTGATAAGGGCCTCTTTTGAGGGTTTGGCTCCACACCTTATTGGTCATCAACGCAACGATATATTAATGGATTGATGTGTTTAGGTCTTCATCACTATCTATTGCACCGAAAACTAAGTGCACCGCCTAAACCTATAAAGGTAAACCAATGTTGAGATTATTCGCACTGTTCTCCAGTGCACTGCTGCTTGTTGGGTGTTCGTCGTTCGAGTCATCTTCATTGATTGATGATCGTCCATCGCCTGATGATGATGTCTATGCACCTCCTGCTCTGGACTACTCATTACCTGATGCAGGGTCGGGTTCTGTGTATCGTGATGGCTATATCTGGACGCTGTTTCAAGACCGTCGCGCCTATCGTGTTGGCGATATCTTAACGGTGTCACTGGATGAAGATACGCGTTCAAGTAAGCAAGCAAATACTAACTTTGGTAAAAGCTCTTCTGGGGGCCTTTCTGGTGACTATGATACTGGAAGTAGCGCGGGTGGAATAAGCGGAAACCTATCGGGTGATCGAGATTTTCGTGGTAACTCAGCCAGTTCTCAACGTAACTCATTAAGTGGCTCTATCACCGTCATGGTGCACGAAGTCATGCCTAATGGTGTTGTGCGCATCAAAGGTGAAAAATGGATTCGCCTTAATCAAGGTGACGAGTTTATTCGCCTTAATGGTTTAGTGCGTGTTGATGACATCAATAACGGCAACCAAATCTCATCTCAGCGTGTTGCCGATGCCCGGATCACCTATTCACAAAGTGGCGTGTTGGCGGATGCCAATGAAGCAGGTTGGTTAACCAAACTGTTTGTTAACCCACTGTTCCCATTTTAAGAGGTGATCATGAAATCTATAATGAGAACGAAATCTAACGTTCGCGCGTTTCTTTATACATTGGCAGTTAATGCTCTGTTTCTTAGCTGCATCGCGGCTATTCCGGTCATTGCGGCGACCCCTGCACACGCCTCAGCGAGCGAAAGGCACCTAATCGATCTCGTCGACATCCAAGGTCTGCGTGAAAACCAACTGATTGGTTATGGTTTAGTGGTTGGCCTTGATGGTACCGGTGACCGCAACCAAGTGAAATTTACCAGTCAGTCTGTGACTAACATGCTTCGTCAGTTTGGTCTGCAGCTTGACGATAATATTGACCCGAAATTGCGTAACGTTGCCGCGGTGAGTGTGCATGCCTCAATCCCGCCCTTATCAGGGAAAGGACAAACCATCGATATTACGGTCTCTTCGATTGGTGATGCGAAAAGTCTGCGTGGCGGTTCGCTACTCATGACACCACTTCGAGCCATTGACGGTCAGGTTTATGCCGTGGCTCAAGGTAACTTAGTGGTAGGTGGCATAAAGGCTGAAGGCCGCACTGGTTCAAGCATTACGATTAATGTCCCAACCAGTGGGCGTATCCCGAATGGCGGGATTATTGAAAGTGAAATTCCTTCCGATTTTAGTTCTCGACCTATCGTAACCCTAAACCTATTACAGCCCAATTTTACGACGGCGAGAAACATCTCTCGTACTATCGATGAAACCTTCGGCCCAGATACAGCAACGGCTGTGAGTTACGCGAGAATAGAGCTTCAAGCGCCAGAAGACTTTGAGCAACGAGTGGTATTCATGTCGATTCTGGAAGAGATGAAAGTGGACATTGGTCGCCAGCGTGCGCGGGTGGTTTTCAATACTCGAACCGGAACTGTGGTGGTTGGCCAAGGGGTGCAAATCAGTCGTGCCGCGGTGAGTCATGGCAATCTTACGGTGACGATTGGCGAATCGTTTAATGTGAGTCAGCCTAATGCTTTTGGTGGCGGTCAAACTGTTGCGGTCCCTGAATCTGACATCGATATTAACCAAGAGCGCAACCCGATGTTCATCTGGCCAGAAGGGGTTGAGCTGGAAACCATTGTCAATGCTGTGAATAGCTTAGGTGCCTCACCGGATGATCTGATGGCGATTCTGCAAGCATTGCATACTTCTGGTGCGCTAAATGCTGAACTTGTTGTGATTTAAGGGGATTGCTATGACTGTCACCACACTTCCCGTTAACCCCTTTGCTTTGCAGCATATGCCGTCAAGCATCATGCGCTCAAACCATCAACCTTCGAACGTGGGGGTTGTCACCAGCTTTGATAGCCGAAACTTGAATGACCTTAAAGTTTCTGGCGATCAAGAACAGGCTCTGCAAGGGGTGGCGGAACAGTTCGAATCACTGTTCTTACAAATGGTGCTTAAGCAGATGCGTCAAGCCAGTGAAGCACTGCAAAGTGATGACGATAACCCACTGTTTAGCAGCCGTGAACATAAGACCTATCAAGAGTTTTTTGATGGCCAGATCTCAATTGAAATGTCGAAAGGACGTATGGGCTTAGCTGAGTCGATAGTTGCTCAACTTGGTCGAGAGCAAGCGACAGGAAAAGAGATGCAAGACGCGGCAATCGAAGCGGCTTCAGTGGCGGTTTTTCCTTCTTCGGCTCTTTCTACACCAGTAAACACAATTGTTGATAGCGAATTTAAGAACGAGATCCCAGCGGTCGCTTTACCTACACAAGAGCAGCAAATTTCAACACCGCAAGATTTGAGCACGACGCAATCAAACCGTGCCTTTGTTCAACCACTGCTGCACATCAATCTTAAGGAATCTTCAGTATGAGTATGATGAACATCGGCCTTTCGGGTGTCCAAGCGAGCCAAATAGGGATGAACGTAACCTCGCAGAACGTTGCGAATATCAACACACCAGGCTATAGCCGTCAGCAAGCTGTTTTTGGTTCTGTTGGCTCTCACGGAATGAATGATGCGGGCAACGGCGTCAGTGTGACTAGTATTCGTCGAGTAACAGATCAATATCAAACGAATCAGATGTTCCGTGCCAGCTCTATGCTGGGGGCGGCTTCGACTTCGGCTCAGCAGCTACAACGTTTAGAAACCATGCTTGCAGCGGATTCAATGAACCTTGATCAGGGTTTTAACAGTTTTTTCTCTGCACTTAACGGCAGCAGCCCAACGCCTTATAGTTCGGCCAATCGCCAACAAATAGTCAGTGAAGCAGAAGCATTGACCAATCGCTTTAATCAATTAAGTAGTTCGGTTGATGGACAATTTTCTGATCTTAATCAGCAACGTACATCAGCCGTCGCGCAAGCGAACAGCTTATTGAGCAATATCAGTCAGCTGAATGAAGAGATCCGTAAAGGTGAAGTCAGTGGCGCTAATACTTCCGCACTTCGTGATGAGCGTGATGTGATGATCAATGAACTGTCAGAGATAGTTGATGTTCGTGTGACCGATCCAGGAGATGGCACTCTTGAGCTTTCTCTGCCAAATGGCCAACCTCTGATCAGCGGTAATCAAACGGCGCAGTTTTCGCTAGCGACTGACCCGAATAATCCGCAAAGCCAAGTGTTGTCATTGAGTTTCAATGGGCAAGACTTTCCAATAGGTAGTGATATTGGTGGCAAGCTGGGCGCACTTGATGCTTATGAGAAAGACGTGTTGATCCCGTCTCAAGAGATCATTAACGATATCGCCTTAGAATTTGCGACCGCGTTTAATGACCAGCTTGCACAAGGGTTTGATCTCAACGGTCAGCCGGGTAAACCTCTGTTTGTTTTCGACCCTGATAATCCAGCCTCAACGTTATCGATAGACCCTGATTTTAAACCTGAAGATTTAGCACTTTCAAGTGATGGTACTCCTGGTGATAACGGAAACCTGTTGAAGCTTATTGAGATTAAAGATCAGGAGTTTGACATTGTTCACCTAGGTTCTCAAACCCTAGGTGGGGCGTATAACTCAATGCTGGGTGATATCGCAGTAAAAAGCCGTCAAGCTCAGTCAGACTACCAAGCCGCAGGTAACATTTATGTACAAGCGACAGTGGAGAAATCAGGTACTAGTGGTGTGAACATAGATGAAGAAGCGGTGAGCTTAATGAAGTATCAGCAGGCGTATCAAGCCAATCTTCAAGTCATTAACACCGCTAATCAGACTTTTGCTGCTGTTATGCAATTGTTTTAGTTAAGGATTTTACATGAGAGTAAGTACTAACCAATACAGCCAAATGATGTCATCGAGCTTGAACAATAACTCGCTTGGTTTGAACAAATTGATGCAGCAGATGGCAACCGGAAAGCGAATTTTGCTTCCTTCTGATGACCCAATGGCCTCAACCAGAGCAATGAGTCTGCAACGTCAGCAAGCCTCACTGAGTCAGTATCAAACCAATATTGAGCAGGCAGATATTCTGCTTAAAAATCAAGAGACTTACCTCTCTAGCAGTGTGGATGTGATTCATCAGATGCGCGATCGCATACTTTGGGCTGGTAATGATACTAACGGTCCTGCGGAGCGAGAGGCGATAGCGTCAGAGATTGAACAATTGCAAGAGACACTGGTGTCGCTGGTGAACGCCAAAGATGAGAATGGTAAATACATCTTCTCTGGTAACGAAGTCAATACCAAACCACTGGATAAAGATGCTGATGGAAACTGGGTATATAATGGTGACAGTGGCGTTCGTGAGGTGGTAGTCGGTGATGGCGTGACCATGAAGATTAATGTGAATGCAGGTGATATCTTCTTCTCCGGTGGCGCTGACTTATTTAATCAGCTTGACGAGTTGGTAGCGGAGCTTCGCGATCCCGATTTTAACCCAGCTACTAATGATGTGCTTGAGCGGAGTCTCAATACGCTCGATTCTACCTTAAATTCGCTGGCAGGAGCCGTGACCGACATGGGCACGAGGCAGAACTCGCTTACGACCTTAAACAGTGGGCATGCTGAGGTTGAGTTATTCAATAATCAGCTGATTGGTCAATTGGAAGATTTGGATTATGGTGAAGCAATGATTGAGTTTAATAACTACTTATTGGCGCTTCAGGCTACTCAGGCGACGTACATCAAGACATCCAATATGTCTTTATTTACAATGATGTAAGTGAATTGATAGGCAATCAACAAATAACATAAGTTTAAAGTAGGAATTGAATTCGAGTATGGTTTCTCAAGTGAGTGATTTAAGAGCAGCAACGTCAGGGGCAAATCGCCACTCTTCTGTGATAGCTAAGCGTGCGGAAGGTTCTCTGGTCACAAATAGCACAAAAGTGGCAGAGAGTAAGCAGCGCGACCCCATCCGCCTGTCGCAAACACTGACGCCAGAACATACTCGCCGCCAAAGCCTACTTCAGCGAGCTCAGCAACAACTGGCTTCAGCACAGGTTGCTGAGCGCAGCTTAATGGAAATTGGCAATGGGCTTGGTGAGCTCAACAAACGTTTGAGCTTTGCGCTTAAATCCGGTGGAGCGTCTGCGAAAATCAGTGCTGAAATTGAGAAAATCAACGGCAGTATGGAACGTACAATCCAGAGCGCGGAATTTCAGCAGCAGCCTGTTGTGAGCCGTCAGTTAAAACCTATTTATCATGGTGATGATCGAACCACTTTTCGCATCAAAGGGCTTGATACTGCTCGCTCTGTGGGGCGAGATGAGACGTTGGTGTTCAACCTAGGTAAGGGGGGCGCAAATGCCGTTCCTGTTAAACTAGATAGCCAAGCGACACCAGAGAAACAGGCGATGCAATTTCGCCAAGCCTTTAACGAACATGGTATTGGTGTTGGTCTTGATAAACAGCGTCAACTGGTGTTTAGCACTAGTGAGCAAGATTGGCAACGTGTCTCAACGCACTTGAAAGTCACAGGCCAAGGTGAACGTTTTCCGGCGGGCAAAGCGAACCGAGCTAGAGTGGAGACGACAGAACCGAGATTCGAACCGCTAAAGCTTAAGTCAGACAATCAGCATTTGCGTGAGTCTCAAGCTGAAACCAAGCAGCTGATGCAGCAGGTTAAAGTCAGTATTCACGAACTTCGTGCACATCGACGCTTAGTGAATGAAAAAATTACGGCGATCAATGAGCGCAATAGCGATGTGTCAGAAATAAGCTTAGCAACGGTAGAGAAAGATTTAGAGCGAGTATTGCCTAAAGAAGCGAGTTTTACTCAGGTGTATCAGAACATCCAAACCCAAGCGAACGTGCACCGTCATACTGTGGTCGCACTGCTTACGAGGTCTTGATAACGCTAATATACTAACTTTAATTGATTATTAATGAAAACGAGCCAGTGCCTGACTGGCTTTTTTTATACCTATTTAACCTGAACTTCATTGTTGCTTCCTCACTTTTGAGGCCACTATTTTTCAGAGGCTAGCATGCAGTCACAACTCCCACCTGGTATCGAGAAACTGGTTCGTGTTGAACCGACACAGCTTAAATCTGAGCAGCAGATGTCTCAGCCCTCTAAGCAAGCAAGTCACCTTCCAACGGCGCATCAACAGCAGCAGATGCCAAGTTTGGTGATGCCGCTGGCTCAATGGCAAGTGATAAGGATGCTCTACTCTGCTCAGCCCGTGACGTCAAGTCGTCACGATATGGCTTATCAGCAAGGGCAACAAACGACGCCAGTATTAACCTTGCCTCAAGGGCGTGGTGTATTAATGGCGCAATTTGAATTAGACGGGCAAACCCACCAAGTACGTTGGCAAATATCACAAGGGGAAGCGGTCTTAGTAGCTTCTACATTAGCTAATGATCAAATGATTAAATTGCTGCCGTCCGTTGGTGGGGGCTGGCGAATCGTCACCAATGGTTTAGAGCTTGCTCAACCCGTCCAGCTGCTTTGGTCTCCACTAGGTGGAGAAGGCTACAACCCAATCGCGAGTCAAGAACAAAGGCTATGGGTGAAGCGAGCAATGTGGTGTGGGATCGGGTTAACACTCGTTTTGTTGATGATCTTTTAAGCGAAATATCGATCCATTCAGCAAAAATATAGCTTTTGTTATTTAATTTATTTTTTTTCCTGTCGTCGTGAAAGAAATCTGAAAATAGTGGTTTAAGAGGTAGGGAGCCGTCGACGTTTTATAGCTATGTAAGCGGAACAGCATAATCAAAAGAGGATTTAACCATGCTATCGATTCATACTAATTACACGTCACTAATGACGCAAAACAACCTAAATAAAACATCAAGTGCGATGGACCAATCGATGCAACGCATCTCTACTGGTTTCCGTATCAACTCTGCATCTGACGATGCGGCTGGCCTGCAAATCGCAACAAGCCTTCAGTCTCAAGTGAACGGTCTAACGGTTGCTTCTCGTAACTCTCAAGACGCTATCGGCATGCTTCAAACAGCAGAAGGCGCTTTCGATGAGATGACGAACATTGCTCACCGTATGAAAGACCTTGCTACGCAAGCGGCGAATGATACCAACGATGTTTCTGAGCGTGCAGCAATGCAAGCCGAGTGGGATGAGTTACAAGATGAGCTAACTAGTATCATGGCGAACACTGAATTTGGTTCAGGTAATAACCTACTAGGTGCTGATGGTAAACTATCTGAGCCTATGCAATTTCAAATTGGCGCATCTACAAATGAAGTGTTGACAGTAGATGTAAGTGATGAGCTTGTTGAAGTAACAGCGGCTGTTACAGCATTGGCAGGTGGTGATTTAAGTGATGCAGCTGGTTCACACGCAGCTATGAATGCAGTTGATGCCCTATTAAAAGGTGGTGTTGATGCCAATGGAGATCCTGATGGAACAGCAGGTATTGGTGATATTCGCTCTGCACTAGGTGCAAACATCAACCGTCTAGACCACACAATTACTAACCTTGGTAACATGCGTGAGAACACTGAAATGGCGAAAGGCCGTATCATGGATACTGATTACGCGGTTGAATCTTCAAACATGATGAAGAACCAAATGCTAACGCAAATGTCTATGTCTATGCTTTCTCAAGCAAATGGCATGTCTGGCATGGTAATGAGCCTAATCTAATTTGGCTTACGCTAAATAATTTTAGCGACCATCTCTATCTTCTAAACCGCAGCCCCCACTGCGGTTTTTTCATGCGTGTTGAACTAGGAATGACGCTCATTTTTGACTCTTTGTATTGTTACCTTTTGCTTTTTAAGCCTCTCCATTTCTGCCCACAAGATCCCAATTTAAGCTTTGAAATTGATTAAGAAATTTCGCCAGTTTGTCGTTTGTTATCAATGAGAAACATAGATATGACAAGGGCTGAAGAGAGTCGGAATTTTTAACTTCAAATATTCCGCTCGATTTCCGTTAACGGAATACCTGCTTCCGTTTCTTCAAACCTGAAATGGTGTAGCGGTGAGAAAATAGTCAAAACCACGTTATTTTAGGTAGTTAAATCACCATTAAACAAACAGTTAAGTGTTGGAATGCTTTTTGCTCTAAGCAAGTAGATTGAGTGAATCCACTTGAGCAGAGTCGACCGAAGCAACGCTCCAGAATAGAGATAAATCCGTCTGTTTTGACGGTGCAGATAATAGGAAAGTAGAGATGATCGATCCGGCTCAAATGGCAATGCAAATGGTGATGATTCAACGTCAACCGTTTGATATTCAATACGCTAATCAGCAGGCCAAATATCAAACCCAGCTAGACGCATGGAAAGAGATAGATACCGCTTTTAGCAGCTTTCAAAGCGCACTTGATGACATGAACAAAGCCGATAATAGCTTCGTTAAGAAATCAGGTTCTACGAACCAAGATGGTTACATCAATGCCACGGTGGGCAGTCAGGCGCGCGAGGGCTCTTATGATCTCTTCGTTAAGCAATTAGCGAAATCACAGCAAGACTCATTCACCTTTGCCAATGGTGAGATTCCAGCAGAAGGGACGATGACCCTGACTACGGCGGATGGGGAGAAGATTGATATCGACTTTGCTGATTACGCTGATCTTAATGAGTTGACTGACCATATCAATGGTCTTGATGTGGGGATTAATGCCAGCGTGGTGAGCTCTGGTGGTGAGAAACACTTGGTACTTGGCTCGGATGAGACCGGTGTTGAAAATAAGTTCGAAGTTGAGATAACGGGCACAGCTCACAATCATCGTGAACTCAGTGCTGCAGCGGATGCCATTGTGATGCTCGGTGGTGAGGATGGTCTTGAGCTGACCAGCAGCACCAATACCTTCAATAATGCGATTTATGGTGTGAGCTTTGAAGTCACCAAAGTACATGAGCCAGGTGAAGCGCCGTTGACTTTAGTCGTTGGCACCGATAATGAGGCCTCCAAAGAAGCGGTTGAAGAGTTTGTTGATGCTTATAACGATTTGATGAAAGTCATCTTAAAGCACACCAAAACCGATTATCAGATTGATCAGGATGATAACGACGATGACGATGATGACAGCAGTAGCTCTGTAACAACAGCGGGAGCGCTAGCAGGAGACTCAACGGCTCGCGGCCTAAAGAGTGCACTTAATAATGCGACTCGTGGCGTCTTTGATGAAGGCACGCTTTACAGCATCGGCATTGAAGCTAATCGCGACGGCACACTAAAAATCGACAGTGACCGCTTTGAAAAAGCACTAGCGGAAGAACCTGAGAAAATTGATGCCATCTTTTTTGGTGATAACGGCGCACTCGCAACACTGGATCGCGTGATCGAACCCTATACCGGCAGCTCGAGTAGTAACAGTAATCTGCTGAAAACCCGCCAAGACACACTGCAAGGCAACATTGATCGAGTGGAAGATAAAAAAGAGACCCTCGATTACCGAATGGAAAAAACCTACGACCGATACCTGCGTGAATACTCTGCGATGGCACAGGCCATGGCACAGATGCAATCAACCGCAGGCATGTTCATGTTTTAAGGAGTAACAGATGTTTAATGATGAGTCGGGCTTTGATGCCTATCAACAAGTTGACGTAGAAGCACAAGCGGCGGCGTCGAGTCCATACCAGTTAGTTCTTATGCTGATTGGTGGCTTTCTCGATACGTTAACTCGAGCGGAAGCGCACATGGAAGCGAACCGCTTAAAAGAAAAAGGCGAAGCTATCGCACGCTGTCTCGACATCATCGGCGGACTAAACAGTGCACTCGACATGAAGCGAGGCGGCGAGATGGCAGAGCAGATGAACAACTTATATGACTTTTGCAGCCTGCGTCTGTTTGAGGCCAGTACTAAAAATGAGATTGAAAAGCTTCATGAGGTGCGCACCGTAATGACGAACATTCAGGAAGGTTGGCAGAACTTTGGAGCGGTACATGGAAATTAATAGCGCTCTGCTACGTTCGGTCAATCAGAAGCTTCAGTCCATTTGCAAAAACAAAGAGTGGAAAGAGCTGCGGTCACTGGATTTGAAAATACGTCAGATCTTAACGGTCATTAATGAACAGCCGAGAGCCGCTCAGCGATTAAAACACGATTTGATCGCACTCAAAGAGTCTCACAGTCAAGCGATAGCGCTGTGTGATGAAGAGAAGCAGCGCATTGGGCGTGTATTGGCGAGCCTACATAATCAGCGAGAAGGCGCCTCAGAATACTCACAAGTAGAGAGGGCGAGTGCATGACGACTATTTCTGCGACTCTACCTCCTACTCAAGCGCATAATGTTACACCTATGCGTTCAAGCAATGCTGAGCTTGGTTTGGATTTTTCAGAGCTTCTGGGGCTTGGAGAGGTTGCGACACCTGGCGGTGGTGAACAAGGCCAATATTGGTTTGACCTCTATGACCAGCTTAAAGAGCTCGCTGAGATGGAAGATTGGCAGTTCAATAGTGAGCAGTCGCTGATCTCTCAGCTTCCACCTGATGGGCAATTTCGAGTCGTCGATCTTGCTAATCACTTTGGTGGTGAGGTTCGTGAGCAGCTGCTTTCTATGATGCGTCGATCTGATGGTCTTCAAAGCGTGGATGTTCAATTAGGACAACACCATCGACCTCAAGCACTCGCTCATTCACAGCAACCACAAGAAACATTGAGTTTTTCTCAAGCGATGGAGCGCATTATTTCTAATGCAATGGTGCCGGTTCGACCTGAAATGCACAACCCAGAGCTTCTAGCCCAGTTACAGCGCGGGTCGCAATCTCCTCAATCGTTTATGACGATGCAAAATTTACAAGCAGGAATCACCACGGCAGCTCCTACAGAAGCCGCTGCAAATACTCACGCGAATAGTCAGCTCGTTGAATGGTCGCCAGTTAAGGTTGATGCGAATAAGCAGCTTTGGGGTCAGCAGATGACGGCCGTGTTGAAAGACCGCGTTCAGATGCAGATGAGCCAAGATGTCTCGCAAGCTCGCATTCGCTTAGACCCACCTCACCTCGGAGCGTTAGAGCTAAGCGTGAGAGTGGATGGCAGTAAAGTTCAAATTCAAGTGTTGGCCAATGATCCCGCTCTTCGTGAGGCGATCCAGCAAAGTGCGGAACGGCTGCGTTTGGAACTGGAATCGAAAGAGTTGATGGGAAGCCAAGTCAGCGTTGATGTGGGTGAGCATGGCGATGCTCAATATCAAGACACTCAAGCTGAATCTCTTGAAAAGATTATGGTGGCGGAATCGGATTGGCGGGATTCAACGTTTCAATCATCTGGTCTGGAAGACCACCGCATCACACGTTTAGTTTAAGGAATATTTATGTTTAATTTCAGTCACCCACTGGTCAAGTTAGTCTTGGCAGGTATTGCTACTTCAGCGCTGATCGGAGGAACGGTATTCGGTACGCTTCATTTTACCGATAAGCAAGTCAAAGATGTGTCGACTATTTTTGGCTCGAACGCTAAAGATGCTCAAACCCATTTTATGTCACTTGATAAGTTCGTTATCTCGTTAAATGGCGAAGAGCGCCCACACTATTTACTTCTCGAGTTAGATTTAAAAACGTCTAGTTTGACGGCTCACGAAGAGCTGATCCGCTATCGCCCAGTTGTGAATAATGTACTGCTAAAGATGTTTAGCCAGTACAGCTATGAAGAGATGCGTGACATTAATGATATTGACTACATGCAAAAGCAAGTTCAGATGAATCTAGCGAAAACCCTGCTGGAAAATGGATTTATGTACAACATCGATGACGTGTTGTTTACCAAGTTGGTTCTTCAATAACAGACAGGTGAAATCATGCTAGAAGCCCAAGATTGTTCGCAACATGACTATTTGGAAGTTCAGCCGACACCTTCGGCCATTGATGAAGGAGCGATACTTCGTCAGCACCTGAAATTGGTAAAGCGTATCGTGAATCAATTGCGTCCTCATGCATCGGCTACTGTTGGCCTTGATGATATGGAGCAGCTTGGGTTGCTTGGTCTTCTGGAGGCCGCTAGACGTTATGGTGAAATGGATGAAAACTTCCCCTATTTTGCTTCAAGACGCATTCGTGGGGCGATATTAGATGAGCTAAGACGTCGTGACTGGCGACCAAGGCAGCTGCGCCAACAGGCTCATGACTTGACCAACAAAGTGAAGCTTCTAACAAAAAAACTGTCACGCCAGCCATCAGAGCAAGAGATTTTGCAAGAGCTAGGTTTGACGTCGAATGAGTATCATCGCTTACTTTACGTGAGCCAAGCAGAAGAGCTTCAAAGCTTAGAACAGCTTTTTGAGCAGGGCAGTGAACAATTTCATTTAGAACCGAGTGACAGCGCGGTTCAACATTTAATTGACCAAGACTTATTGAAATACGCATTGGGGCGATTGCCAGATCGTGAGCAGTTGATTTTAAGTTTGTATTACTTGAAAGAGCTGAGTTTAAAAGAGATTGCCATGGTGGTTGGTCTTACTGAAGCGCGTATTTGTCAGCTGCATAAACAAGCATTAACTCATCTTCAGACGATGATTAAGAGTCAATTATAAAGGAACAATCATGCAAAAACTTATCGGTGTAATCGTCATCATATTTGGTGTGTTTGGCGGATTCTTAATGGCTGGAGGCTATTTGGGGACGATGTGGCAACCGGCTGAGCTAATCATTATTTTAGGTGCTGGTGCCGGTGCGGTAATTTTAGGTAACCCTCAGCATGTCATTGTTGATATGTGGACTCAATCTAAAGCGATCATGATAAAAAAAGATGAGCGTAAGCTGTATCGTGAACTTCTTTCGATGATGCATCACCTGCTTGAGCAGATACGTGTTGGTGGTATGAGAGCACTTGATGAGCACATTGAAGAGCCGTATCAAAGCAGCATGTTTCTTGCGTACCCTGAGATCATGGAGCACCCAAAACTGGTGACGTTTATTTGCGATAACTTCCGTCTATTGGCGATGGGTAAAATCAACGGCCATGAGCTTGAACACATGCTTGAGCAAGAGATAGCATCAATTGAAGATGACATGTTAACACCATCAAAGAGCATGCACCGTTTAGCGGAAGCGATGCCTGGCTTTGGTATTTTAGCCGCCGTGATGGGTATCGTGATCACCATGACCAATATTAATGCCGACATGGCTGAAATTGGTATCAGCGTTGCTGCGGCGCTAGTCGGTACGTTCCTTGGTATTTTCTTTTGTTACTGTGTCTTTGACCCAATCAGTGCTGCGATGGAAAAGCGTGTTAGGCGAGAAATATCCGCGTTTGAGTGTGTTCGCGCTATTTTGGTTTCGCATACGTCAGGAAAGGGCTCTTTAGTGTCTGTGGATGCGGGTCGTAAGTTGATTTTATTGGATGTTAAGCCGACTTTCTCTGAGATGGAGAACTGGGTGACGCAGCGAGTATTTCAATAATGCGTAGTCAATCAGAGCAGATTATTATTCGTCGTGCACGTCGTCGGCACAGCGAGGAGGTATCGAAAGGGTCATGGAAAGTCGCGTTTGCTGATTTTACCTTAGCCATGATGGCCTTTTTTATGGTGATGTGGATATTACAAGTGACCACATCGGATGAAAAAGAACGGATTGTTGGAAAATTAGCGGGCCAGCCCCAGATGATTCCAATAGAGGAGCAGTTTGTTGATAATAGCTTATTTGCTATTGATTTTGGTGGTAGTGCATTACCTGATTTACTTAGTGTAAATCCGAGTAACCCTCGTCACTTGGGGAACAGCTTAACCATTAACGTCAAGGATGGCGATGGCAGTAACTTTGGTGGTATTGGAACGGAGCGCCTTTCATTAGTTGCAGGTCGTTATGATAGCCAAGAGCAGATGGTGGTATTGGGTGAGTTTATGAACGCCTACAGTGACCATTTGTCGATTGGTGATCACGTTCAGATTGAGGTTGTGCCACAAGGCCTACGAATCTTAGTGAACGATGATAAGAAAAGACCGATGTTCAAGTTGGGAGGTTCTAGTTTAACCGACTACTTTGAAGATCTGTTATTAGCGCTTGCACCAGTATTCACGACAGTAGAAAACGCGATAATGATTTCTGGGCACGCCGATGCCACGGCATTTAATAGTCGCTCTAGAAATAACAACTGGAACTTGTCTGGGCAACGTGCACAACGTGCTAGAGAGGTACTTGAGTTTGGCGGTATGCCGGCTGATCGCGTGTCACAAGTGACGGCGATGTCAGACAAAATGCTACTCGATGAAGAGAACCCAAATAGTGCAGTGAACCGACGTATCGAGATATTAGTGCTCACGGCTGACAGTGAAGAAATGCTGAATGAACTGTTTGGTCGAAAGAGCGGTAGCGCATTAAATCAGGCTCACCAAACCGCGCAGGACAATCAGCCCGTTGTGTGGTAGTGATTGGTGAAATGCCGAATTCATTTGAATATAACAAAGCCTCTAGTGATAGAGGCTTTTTTGATCTTGATAACTTAATATGTTGAGCGACTGGTTGAGCTATAAGTTAAGTGATTAACGTTGACTGACTTTGTCTTTCAGCGCTTGCTTCTCTTGCTCTGATAAAAACGCCAGTTCCAAACCATTCATTTGTGCCTGTTTGATTTGAGCTTGGCTTAAACCTGCTTGAGGTGCGGCCACTTCGTATTCGTATGGCAGTTCGATACCTTCAACTGCTGGATCGTCCGTATTTAGACAAGCGAGTACACCATGAGCCAAAAACTGCTTCACTGGGTGGTTGGCTAACGAGTCAACGGTGCTGGTTTGGATATTAGACGTTAAGCACGACTCAATCCCAATGCGGTGCTCGGCTAGGTAATCCATCAGTTTAGGATCGTGAATCGCCTTCACACCATGGCCAATACGGGTCGCCCCAAGCTCTTGAATGGCCTGCCACATACTTTCAGCACCGGCGGCTTCTCCTGCGTGAACCGTTACGTTCAGGCCTGCATTACGAACCTGTTTAAAGTGAGTAACGAAACGATCGCCCGGTTGACCCAGTTCATCACCAGCTAAGTCGACGGCAACAATGTGATCTTTTTGAGTCAAGATTGCATCAAGTTCTTGCTGACAAGCATCGGTACCGAAAGTACGGCTCATGATACCGATAAGGTTGGTTTTTACGCCAAAGTCACGCATGCCAGCATTCACACCATCCACCACGGCTTCAACAACGCCCGCAACAGGGAGTTTATGTTTCATTGCCATGTAGTAAGGAGAAAAACGCAGTTCAGCATAATCAATTTGTGCGTTGAGGACGTCTTCCACGTTTTCGTAAGCGACACGACGACAGGCATCAAGATCGCCCAGTACTGCAACCCCCCAATCTAACTTAGATAGGAAAGCGACCAGTGATGGCTCAGCCTCGACAATCTGTACGTGAGGAGTTAATCCTTCAATATCGTAGGCAGGAAGCGAGATTCCAAACTTTTTACCAAGTTCTAATATGGTTTGAGTACGAATATTACCGTCAAGATGACGATGAAGATCAGTTAAAGGGATGTTCTTAGTAATCATGTAATCATTCCATTTAAAATTAGAGGGCTATATTAGGCCGGCAGATGCTAAGTATAAAAACCATTCACGATACTGTCAGTAGCGAAAGTGGACAAAAAGCAGTAAATGGTGTGTTTACTGCTCTATGTTAACTAAATGTGTTGGCCACTCTTCGAAGGGAACAGGGCGGCTGTAGAGAAAGCCTTGTCCTTGAGGGCAGTGAAGTGAGTTGAGCATTTGAACTTGCTCTATTGTTTCAATACCTTCTGCGACAATATCAACCTTCATCCCTTTGGTCATATTAATGATGGCGGAGACGATAGAGCTATCAAGGTTATTCGCTTTCATCTGTTCAACAAAGGTTCTATCAATTTTGATGCAATCAAATGGGAGTTCATGCAAATACGCCAATGAGCTATAACCCGTACCGAAATCATCAATAGCAATATGGCATCCCAAGTCTTGAATGGCTTGCATGTTATCCAAAACTATCTTATCTCCGCTGACGATTCGAGATTCGGTGATCTCTAAAGTGAGGTTGTGAGTTTGAATACCAGACTCGCTAATGATGTCGGTCAAGGTATTGATGAAGTCTTGATGGGAGAGTTGATGCGCTGAGATATTAACGTGCATATGGAAAGTCTCTCCCCACTTTCCTTGTTGAGTGCCTAACATTGTGTCTCTGCAGGCTTGGCGCAATATTTGTTCACCGATTTCAGCAATAAATCCATATTCTTCGGCAATAGGAATAAAATCGAGTGGTGAGATGAGCCCTTCTTGTGGTGATATCCAACGAGCGAGCGCTTCTGCACCGATTACATCTCCGGTGTTGAGATCGATAATGGGTTGATAAAACGCTACGAATTCGTTGTTTTCAATCGCGGTTTGGAGTTTCGCCATCATCGCGGTTCTATTTTTAGATATGTCTGCCATTTCAGGAAGGTAGAAACTGATATTAGACAGCTCGTGCTTGGCATTACTCAGTGCAATACTGCCATTACGCAGCCATTTCTCCATGGACAGTAGTTCGCTGTTATTGGGCACAACACCAATAGCGGCGTTAATCACTAAGCTATTTTTTTCCATAACAAACGGCGATGCAAATACTTGGTGTACTCGGTTTGCCAGTAGTTTTAGTTCATTATTATCGTGGCCTTCAGTGAGATAGACAGCAAACTCATCACCCCCTATTCGGGCTATGTAAGCGTCGTTATTGAAGAGTTGTTTTACGCGGTGAGTAATGTCTTTGAGCAGCAAATCGGCTCGGTTGTGTCCGATGCTGTCGTTGATGTTTCGAAATTGATTGATTCCAATAAGAAGTAGGCTACCGTTAAGTGCAGGAAGCTTGTCACAGCAGTCGATAAGTCCTTCACGGCTGTATAGATTGGTTAGCGAATCGTAGAGCAGCTGATTACGTAAAGTCTGAAAAGAAGCCTTGAGGTTATTGGTCATGTCATTAAAGGCATTAACCAACACGCTTATCTCATAAATGCGTCCAGGCTTCGGCATGTTGGTTTCCCAATCACCATACGCCAGTGCTCGAGCCGATTGTGCGGTTTCGGTTATGGGTTGAGTTATTCGATTAAAAGCGAGTAGGCCTAATGCGATACCAATAGCACTGACAAAGATACCGATACTCCAGCTGAGGCGTTGATTGTTCGGCAAGGCACCAAGTAAGTCGGGTTCAGAAATCGAGACGCCGATATACCATTCAAGACCATGATGGTCAGTGTAGGGGGTGACTAGGCTAAAGTAACGCTCGCCTTCTAGGACTAAGTCGAATTTATACAAACGTGATTGAACGGGAAATGCCAACGGGCGAATGAATTGTGCCATCGCGTAAATAATGGGGTTGTTACTCTCTATGGCAAGCAGTCTTTCGCCTTTGTCGGTAATCGGTGTTCCCCATGAAACCACACTTTTGTCGCTAGAGTGTGTCACAAGCTGTTGCTCATTATCGAAGATATAAATGGTGGCTTTGGTTCTCTGCTTTAACTCTTTTAGAAAGGCGTTAAAGGTGTGGATTTTAATATCATTCGCGATGACCCCAACAAATTGTTCATCTTGAATGACGGGAGCGAGTGCAGAAATGGTGATGGTTTGTCTTTCATCAGCATCGGTATAGATAGAAGACCATGTCGCTTTTCCATGAGTGGCAACAGGCGTATACCAAGGCCGAACGGTTGGGTCATAATTATCGATGATCGCACGGGCCTGTGGGGTGATGGCATTACCTTGATAGATGACAAGCTTGCCATCGGTTCGATTGTCTTGCAGCATCAAGCTGTAATCGTTATTCGCCTCTTTCCTAAACCCGAGGTACTCTTTCGCTTCACTACCAAAGCTGATCACACCCAATTGAGACATTGGCTGATACAATGATTCAAAACTACTTAAGATGTACTTTTCTATGACCTCAAGATTATCTTTTTGGTAGAGATTATTTTGCCCAATACTATGACTGATCGAGAGAGCTGCTTGAAAAGGCTCTTCTAAGTAATAGTTGAGCTTTTGAACCACGTTTGTGGTGAGTGAAGTGAGGTGCTTATCACTGACCACCTCAACCATCTCTTCATAGCTAAACTTTTGAACAGTAATAATGCTCCCCATCGTGATCATAAATATCAAGATGAAAGGCACTACAACCGCTGTTCTAAGGGTAATTTGAGTCATCAACGTCCATGAATATTAGGTATCAGCGCATTTCGAGGGTTATTTTTTGAGCATGCCTCAATATTGTACAGAATGATATGCCGTATAAGTGGTATGTCGTCATTCTGTCTCATTTATGCGTTGTCTTTCCTTGTATTCAATCAGTATAGCTCTTTTAATTTTCTCGTCAGTGTATTTCTGCCCCAACCCAATACCTTAGCTGCATCTTGTTTATGGCCATTGGTATGGTCGAGTGCCGCTTCTAATAAGATACGTTCAAATTCAGGTTGAGCGAAGGTGAGCAGTTCGGTTTCTCCTGAAGAGAGCGCCTGTTTAGCCCAGTATGCTAATAAAGCCTGCCAGTTTTCCCCTTCATTTAAAGCAGCTACCGGCTTTTCGTCAAGAAGCTCTGTTGGTAAGTCATTGGGTAGAATCTCGTTACCACTGGCCATTACAGTGAGCCAGCGACAGATGTTTTCTAGCTGACGTACATTACCTGGCCATTCAAGGTTATTGAGAATATCGATGGTGGCTGGGTTCAGTGTTTTGATATCCACTTTGAGCTCTTCTGCGGCTAACGATAAAAAGTGTAGAGTTAGCTTTTCGATGTCCTGTTTTCGCTCTCGAAGTGCAGGGATATGAATACGAATCACGTTGAGGCGGTGAAACAAGTCTTCACGAAAGTCACCCTGATGGACCAAGCTTTCAAGGTTTTGGTGAGTCGCGGCGACAATTCGAACATCCACTTGAATCGCGGAATGTCCACCGACTCGATAAAACTGGCCATCAGAAAGTACTCTTAGCAGGCGAGTTTGAATATCGAGTGGCATATCACCAATCTCATCCAAAAACAGTGTGCCACCGTTAGCCTGTTCAAAGCGACCTTGTCTAACGCTGTTTGCTCCGGTAAATGCGCCTTTTTCATGGCCAAAAAGCTCAGATTCAATCAGATCTTTTGGAATAGCGGCCATGTTGAGGGCAATAAAGGGTTTCTTTGCGCGTGGGCTATGGCGATGCAGTGCGTGTGCGACGAGCTCTTTACCAGTCCCTGATTCACCATTAATTAAGACTGAAATTGAAGAACGAGAGAGTCGACCTATAGCGCGGAAAACCTCCTGCATGGCTGGGGCCTCACCAATGATTTCAGGTGTTTCATCGGGTGTGACATCATCATTGCTTTGTGCTTTACGCTGCTCTTGATTATGAGTAATCGCTCGCTCAACCAGTGTCAGTGTTTCATCGACATCAAAAGGTTTTGGCAGGTACTCAAAGGCGCCTTTTTGATAAGCATTAACTGCGGCATCAAGATCTGAGTGCGCAGTCATGATAATAACGGGCAGCTCTGGGGACCGTTTGTGGATCTGTTCTAACAGCTGTATACCATCTATGCCGGGCATACGAATATCCGAAACCAGCACATCTGGTGTTTCTCGCTCTAGAGCGAGTAGGACACTTTCGGCATCGGCAAATGTTTCACATTTTATGTTTGCCGATGAGAGTGTTTTTTCCATAACCCATCGGATAGAGCTGTCGTCATCAACAACCCAAACGTATCCTTTACTCATAGTGTCTATTCCTTACGGCAACGTCAGTTGATGATGTCGCGGCGTTAATGTTGCAAGCGATAAAAGTTTAAATTGGTAAATAGATGGTAAATGTTGTTTTACCGGGCCAGCTTTCAACGTCGATTTTTCCGTTGTGCTGATCAATTAAATTTTGTGAAATTGATAACCCAAGTCCTGTCCCACCCTCGCGCCCCGTGATCATTGGGTAGAATAAGGTATCAAGCAGTTCAGAAGAGATTCCAGGGCCGTTGTCGATGATCTCTATACGTGCACTGAGTTTGTGCCTTTGGCCGTGTATATTGGCTTGATGCACCGTTCTGGTGCGAATGGTGATGGTTGGGTGTTCGATTTTATGTTCAGTTAGAATTTGAGCCGCATTACTAATGATATTGAGCAGTGCTTGCTCGATTTGGTCGGCATCAACCAAGATATCTGGCAGGCTCGGGTCGTAATCTCGTTCAATCGCAATGGCATGTTGGGATTCTAGCTCTACCAGCTGACGCGCTTTTTCAATAATAGAGTGCAAATTCTCTGGCTGTTTCTTTCCTGGCTTTTGAGGGCCAAGTAAACGATCAACTAACGCTCTTAGTCGATCTGCTTGCTCTATTATTATTTGGGTGTATTCGGTCAGGTTGGGATCTGGCAGCATACGTTCAAGCAGTTGCGCTGCCCCTCGTAACCCACCTAGCGGGTTTTTGATTTCATGAGCTAAACCTCGAACCAGTAATTTTGCCGCTTGCTGCTGCGCATGTTGATTCAGCTCTTGAGATAAGCGGCGCTGCTGACCAATCTTTCTCATTTCGACGAGCAGCATGAGCTCTTTTTTCCACGATAGTGGGCTAACGGTGACTTCTAACATTAGAGGCTTTCCGTCGACAACAAAGGTAACGTCACTATCAGTAATGCTTTGACCGCTCTGTAATGGCTGAGAAAGCAGTGCTAAATCCATAGAGGCGTGCTGAATGAGCTTTGAGAGTGGCTGATCAACAATTCGTTTGGCACTTTGAGTGAAGAGTTGTTCGGCGGCAGGGTTGGCATACCTTACCGTTAGGGACTCGTCGAGCATTAATGTTGCTGTAACAACATTATCTAATATGGCATTACTTAACTCTACGTTACTTTGCTCTAAGCTCACAGCCTCATCCTTGTGTCTCTGGAAATCATCAATGCACCAATATGGTGCGCTATGTTTCCAGTATGGCGCATAGGAGCATCAAGAGAAAGTGAAAATGGGCTATGTCATGCGTTTCAAGCCAATTTTGAGCTACTTAATCGAAGCTCGGTGTAAATGCACCGTTATAGTACTGGATGATGCAATAAGCTTGCCGTCTCTAAATGCTTGAATTGAAATAGTATGAGTCCCTCGATCGATGTTTTTTAATTGCCATTTTCCAGTGGTGTTTGGGGCTCCATAGCGGGAGTCATTGAAGAGCAATTGTAGATGTTCATCGACCGAAAGCTTGCGATTCTGCTGGGCAGCGATATTGAAATTTCCTGTGTTGCTGCGAATGGTTTGATCGTGTTGTGGAGATTGAAAGGAGAGCGATAAAGGCTCAGGCCTTGCTGTGGGCTTTTTCTTTTTTTCATTGGCCTTAGGCGTGCCTGATGGGTCGGTTGGGAGGTTTTCAAATGATGGTGCAGGCGCTGAGGCTTGATGGTCTGGTAAAGTGAGCGTTTTTGCACGCTTCGCATTTTTGCTTGCCGTAGGAGAATCACTAAAGTGCAGGACGCCATTTTCATCTTCCCAGGTATAAACAGTCTGGGAAAATGCAGCTGTGGGCGCGATCAAGGTAGATACGATCATGAGTGAAGTGGCTAGACGTAATGAGAGTTGCCAAAAATAAGTAAGAAGTCGCTTTGTCATCACCAGTCCCTTTAATTAATCAACTGGTTGAGTATGTTAAAGGGTGATAACTAAAGCCTAAATAGAAAAAAGGCCCACCTGCGAGGTGAGCCTAAATAACTAGATACTTCAATTACATATTACACATTTATTTGTGAAATATGGGCTGAGGTTATACAGAGTAGTAAAGTTCAAACTCAAGTGGGTGAGTTGTCATGTTTACGCGCTCTACATCTTGAGACTTAAGTGCGATGTATGAATCGATGAAGTCATCAGAGTATACGCCGCCAGCTGTTAAGAACTCACGATCTTCATCAAGAGCTTTTAGTGCAACTTCTAGAGATTCTGCAACTGTTGGGATTTCTGCTGCTTCTTCTGCTGGAAGGTCGTACAAGTCTTTGTCCATCGCTTCGCCTGGGTGGATCTTGTTCTTAATTCCGTCAAGACCAGCCATTAGCATTGCTGAGTAACATAGGTACGGGTTCGCCGCTGGGTCACCAAAACGTAGCTCGATACGACGTGCTTTAGGGCTTGGTACCACTGGGATACGGATAGAAGCAGAACGGTTACGTGCAGAGTATGCAAGCATTACTGGTGCTTCGAAGCCTGGTACAAGACGTTTGTACGAGTTCGTTGATGGGTTAGCAAATGCGTTGATTGCGCGAGCGTGCTTGATAACACCACCGATGTAGTAGATAGCCATTTCAGATAGGCCACCGTACTTATCACCAGCGAATAGGTTAACACCGTCTTTCGCTAGAGATTGGTGAACGTGCATACCAGAACCGTTATCACCAACAAGTGGCTTAGGCATGAATGTCGCTGTCTTACCAAATGCATGAGCAACGTTGTGTACAACGTACTTGTAGATTTGAGTTTCATCAGCTTTCGTTGTTAGCGTGTTGAAGCGAGTTGCGATTTCGTTTTGACCCGCCGTCGCTACTTCGTGGTGGTGCGCTTCAACAACAAGACCCATCTCTTCCATGATTAGACACATAGCAGAACGGATATCTTGAGATGAATCAACAGGAGCTACTGGGAAGTAACCACCTTTAACGCCAGGACGGTGACCTTTGTTACCGCCTTCAACTTCAGAACCTGTGTTCCAAGCGGCTTCGATGTCGTCAATCTTGAAGAAAGAACCTGACATGTCAGTGTTGAATTTAACGTCGTCAAATAGGAAGAACTCTGGCTCAGGACCGATAAGAACTGTATCTGCGATACCTGTTGAACGCATGTACTCTTCCGAGCGTTTAGCGATTGAACGTGGGTCACGATCGTAGCCTTGCATTGTAGCAGGCTCTAAAATATCACAACGGATATTTAGTGTTGAATCTTCTGTGAATGGGTCAAGAACAGCTGATGATGCATCCGGCATCATTACCATGTCTGATTCGTTGATGCCTTTCCAGCCAGCAACTGAAGAACCATCGAACATCTTACCTTCTTCGAAGAAATCTGCGTCAACTTGGTGAGATGGTAGAGAGATATGCTGCTCTTTACCTTTTGTATCGGTAAAACGTAGGTCAACAAACTTAACTTCGTTTTCTTGGATCAGCGATAGAACGTTTTCTACTGACATCTTGGATAACCTCCAGTGTAATTAAAGCGGTATTGGCTCGATTGTGTGCTTAACTTAACTAAGCATGAAATCCAGCATTGATTAATTTGGTTTCAATAGTATTAATCGATGCTTATTTCCATAAAGCTATTATCGTGCCAAAAAAATTAATCCATTAATTTCAATGTATTATGTGATTGCTGAAGGTGGAATAACTATCTATTGCACCAAAATGATCCTTTGTTGCACCTAAGTGGTGCGAATTAATTGATGGTGCACCAATATGAATCAAACAGCAGAGGTTATTCAGCCAATATTTACCGTAGATGTCAATCGTAATAATGTGTACCTGATTGTAATTTGTCCCAAATCAACTCCTCTTCTAGTCTTATATGAAAGGAATTCGCTGTGATAGATCACATATTTCTGGGATTTTTCCTAGAATCTGGTACATTACGGACGTTTTTTTAATCAAATAAAGCAATGCTCATTAAATATACGATTTAAGAGGGTTGTTTCTTTTATAAGTGAATCAGAATCCATGGCTACTCCACAGATTGATAAGTTAAGAAATATCGCGATCATCGCGCACGTTGACCACGGCAAAACAACACTGGTTGATAAATTGCTACAGCAGTCAGGTACGCTTGAGTCTCGCGGTGAAGCTGAAGAGCGAGTCATGGACTCGAACGACATCGAAAAAGAGCGTGGCATTACCATTCTTGCTAAGAACACAGCAATTAACTGGAATGACTACCGCATCAACATCGTAGATACTCCGGGACACGCGGACTTCGGTGGTGAAGTTGAGCGTATCATGTCAATGGTAGACTCTGTTCTACTGATCGTTGACGCGGTTGATGGCCCAATGCCTCAAACTCGTTTCGTAACACAAAAAGCATTCGCACACGGCCTTAAGCCAATCGTTGTTATCAACAAGATTGACCGCCCTGGTGCTCGTCCTGATTGGGTTATGGACCAAATATTCGACTTATTCGACAACCTAGGTGCAACCGATGAGCAACTAGACTTCACAACGGTTTACGCATCAGCACTTAATGGCTGGGCAACAATGGAAGAAGGCGTTGTTGGCGAAGACATGGAACCACTATTCCAAGCGGTTGTTGATACGGTAGAAGCCCCTAAAGTTGACCTAGACGGTCCACTTCAAATGCAAGTTTCTCAACTAGACTACAGCTCTTACGTTGGCGTTATCGGCGTATGTCGTGTAACTCGCGGTAGCATTAAGCCAAACCAGCAAGTAACAATTGTGAATGCTGAAGGCAAGAAGCGTAACGGTAAAGTGGGTACGGTTCTAGGTTACCTAGGTCTTGAGCGTCACGAAGTTGAACAAGCTAATGCTGGTGACATCATTGCAATCACGGGTCTTGGTGAGCTGAAAATTTCAGACACTATCTGTGATGTAAACAATGTTGAAGCGATGGAACCACTGTCTGTTGATGAACCAACAGTAACAATGACTTTCCAAGTAAACACTTCTCCGTTCGCAGGTAAAGAAGGTAAGTTCGTTACTTCACGTAACATTCTTGAGCGTCTTGAGAAAGAATTGGTACACAACGTTGCACTACGTGTTGAAGAGACTGACAGCCCAGACCGTTTCCGCGTATCGGGTCGTGGTGAACTTCACCTTTCGATTCTTATCGAAAACATGCGTCGTGAAGGCTTTGAGCTAGCGGTATCTCGTCCTGAAGTAATCATCAAAGAAGAAGATGGTCAACTAATGGAACCGTTTGAAACGGTAACGATTGATGTTGTTGAAGAGCACCAAGGTGCAATCATGGAAAGCATCGGTCTACGTAAAGGTGAGCTAACTGATATGGCTCCAGATGGTAAAGGCCGTGTTCGCATGGACTTTATGATGCCTTCTCGTGGTCTTATCGGCTTCCAAACTGAATTCCTAACAATGACGTCTGGTTCTGGTCTTATTTACCACTCATACGATCACTACGGCCCACACAAAGGCGGCGTAATTGGTCAACGTAACAACGGTGTACTTGTTTCAAACGGTACAGGTAAAGCACTGACTTACGCACTGTTCTTCCTTCAAGCTCGTGGTCGTCTATTTGCTGAGCACGCAGACGAAGTTTATGAAGGTCAAGTAATCGGTATTCATAACCGTTCTAACGATCTAACAGTTAACTGTTTGAAAGGTAAGCAGCTAACCAACGTTCGTGCATCTGGTACAGATGAAGCACAGGTTCTTTCGCCGCCTATTCGTCATACGCTTGAGCAAGCGCTTGAGTTTATCGACGAAGATGAGCTAGTAGAAGTAACACCAGAGAACGTTCGTATCCGTAAGAAACTTCTTACTGAAAACGAACGTAAGCGTGCAGCACGTCCAGCTAAAGACGCTTAATAACAGCTTGCTTAACTGCTTAATGCAGTAACGGTTAAGCCTTAGAAAGGGTGAGAAGAGTTCTTCTTGCCCTTTTTTGTATCTGGCGATCACCTCATGGAGAAGAAAATGAAGCCGATCATTATTTCTGGTGGCCCTGGGGCGGGAAAAACCACCTTGATAAACGCGCTAGCTGAACGTGGCTATCAAACGCATACAGAGAGCTCTAGACAACTTATAGAGCAGCAGAGCCAACTAGAGCATGGAATATTGCCATGGACGAACTTAGCGGGCTTTGCAGAGCTTTGCTTGGAAGTCATGGGCAAGCAAAAACAAGCAGCCATTGATTCAAACTCACTTTCTTTTATGGATCGTGCCATTCCTGATATTTGTGCTTACTTGAAACAGGGAAAACTGGATGTTTCAGAGCGATTTGTACAAGGGTGCTGTGACTATCATCCACACGTGTTCCTGTGTAAGCCTGAGTTCTCGATTTACGTGCAAGATGACGTACGACCTTACCCATTTGAAGAGGCCATTGATATTCACAATCAGCTGCATGATACCTATGTTGAGTTAGGTTTTGAGGTGGTGGATGTACCGTGGGGAAGTGTTGAGCAGAGAGTAAACTTTATTGAAAACGAGCTTTGATGGCGTTTAATCTTACTTGCTGACTTTTATAAAGATATAAATCGATAAAGATCAGTATATTAGAGCTAATAGAGTGATCGAGTGCTTATTATTTCATCGATGATGAAACTTCTCAGTTTTTTTGCGCCAGCCTGAATGGGGTTTCTTGCGTGAATAAAGCCAGCCATTGCAGGTAAAAACAGTGCAATAACTGGCTTTTTAGTCATCGTCCCTTTTAGCCTTAGGACCTTTAGTCATCAGTACTATTGAGCTAACTCAATGTTCTTTATTTGAAACTTAAACCCTGCTTGAGTTGCGCTCCAAGAGGGGAGAAGCGCAATTGGAGTATTGACCTTTTCGATATCCAAAGAGCCATTGTTAAGATCTTTAATTGGCGTAACGACATGATGCCACTCACCTGTTGGATAGTTATCTCGTGGCAATAGGTAATCGTCTCCAGGCCCCTCTTCAGACTCTATTTTAAAGACCAAACCATGTGTAGGATTTTCCCCATCATTGGCTGGTTGACCATAGCTCTCAATAAAGAGATCAAAGGAAAGTGTCCCTTCTTGATAAAGGCTAAGGTTTTGAGTCGGTCCTTTTACAAATACGATGCCTTTATAGCTTTCTGGGCTACTCGCGTCATACTCGACATGAATGGTTGTCTCATCTCCGGATACGCTTTTAGTGTAGAAAACATGCCCATCGATACCTTGCCAATCATCGGTGTTGGTTTTCCAGTCAGCCATATCAGGCCATTGTTCAGTGACATCAACCTTAGGTTTATTTAATGGTGGTAGTGTCTCTCCTTGTAACATGTCGCAGCTTAATGCGTCTTCAGCCGGATCGATCGATTTTGGAACAAAACGAATTTCACCGAGATTAAATTTGATTTCCTCACTGCTATTTGAATAGAGCAAGAACGCACTGTTTAAGTTAGGAAAAACCATACCTTCTTCCGCTAAACAGGCTAACGGTATTTTGATTGTTTCCCAGTTTGGAATAGTAGGGTCACTAGGCTTAGGAAGAACCGGACCAAGCTTTAGCTCCCCATGGCAAGGCCATTCACAGTGCATCGACAAAATAAAATCATCAGGTGCTGTGGTCTTCATATCAATATCAAACTGAAGCGTGGAATCAGCGTTGAGGTATGCGTTTTTATCGACGCCTTGTTCATCGTAAGTCTGCATGTAGATTTGACGAGCGCCTTCACCGTAGAAAGTCACCTCTAATGCATCTTGTTGGTGGTTGTAGTTGATTGGTCGCGTTTTTATATTCCCAATGTCCGTTTCAGAGCCACTTGAGATATCAACGTTTGACCATCCAGTGGTTTCACCGCCAAGGCGAGCAATGAACTCTCCACTGCTTGATCGACCAAAAATCTCTAGGTTGTCTGTTGCGACCGCATCATCGGGCTTGTCTTGACCACAACCAAAGTCTCTAGGATCTAAAGGAAGGTTGTTAAGGTCCTGTTCTGAAGCGGGCGAATTTGATCCAGAAGCATAGCTAAGTCCATAACTGTATGGGAAGAGTGGCTTATGTTCACCATTGATATCCTGCTCCATATCCGGTGTTTGGTAGTCGGGGATATTGGGTGCATGTCGGTTGATGGTGGTGGAACATTTTAGCTTAGGCCATGAATAAGAGAGGCTTCCAGAAAAGTCAGCCCCGTCTTTAGCGAACAGCACATCAGTGATGCCTCCTGCTTCCGTACCGGGTAACCAAGCCGCCACGAATGAGTCTGAAAGATTAATCTCTTCATTAACGTAAAGAGGTCGACCTGAATAGAAAACTGAGACAATCGGTAATTTCGCACTATTTAGCTCTTTGATGAGCTCTAGATCTTTTCCATAGCGAGATTTTAGCGTTGAGTATTCAAGTGTTTGGTGTCTCTTAATGTCCCCAAACATTTCGGCGTATGGGTCTTCACCGAAGACCACGAGGGCAATCGTTTCGTCATCCGCCAAGGAGATATCGGTGATCACATTTTCGTCGCCTACGACGTCTTTCATCGCCATTAAGAGAGTTTGAGCGCCGGGGAAGTCTCGGTCGATCTCATTTTCTGTGCCTTGCCAGGTTAAGCTCCAGCCACCCGTTTGTTTTTGGATACTATTCGCCGCGCTGCCCACAACAAGGTACTTCTTGTCTTTTTTCAGTGGCAGAAGATCGTTATTTTTGAGTAGAACAAGAGATTCACTTACCGCCTGGCGAGCAAGTTCTCGGTGCGCATCGGCCCCAAGAATGTCTTGATCTCCAGCATAGGTACGCAGTGATGGCTGTGGCTTCTCCCACAGTTGAGCACGCATTTTAACTCTTAGAATGCGAGTCACAGCATCATCAATACGTTCCATTGGAATAATGCCTTCGTTGACTTGTTCGATTACGTTGCGGTAGAAAGCTTGCCAGTCATTTCGGGCGGTCACCATGAATACATCGTTACCCGCATTGACGGCTTCAGGGCAGTTGGCTGAGCTACAACCATTGATTTCACCTTGGCCATTCCAGTCGGTTACTATGATGCCATCAAAGCCCATTTTTTCTTTTAGAATGTCATTGAGTAAGTATTTACTGCCATGAAGTTTGTAGTTGTATTCGCCTGTTCCTGTCTGGTCGTAGTTCGCCTCATCGTGCCACGAGTTAAATGAGCTCATCACAACTTGTGCACCTGCATCGAGCCCTGAGAAATAACCCGTCGCGTGAATGTTGCGTAGATACTCTTCTGTGGAATGGTTCTCACCACGGTCAACCCCTTCAAAGGTACCGCCGTCACCAACCCAGTGTTTTACGTTGGAGATAACATAACGATCGCTCTTAATGCCATTTTTACCACCTTGCAGGCCTTGAACCATTTTGGCCGCGTATTGGTGAATGACCTCAGGATCTTCAGAGTACCCTTCATAGACCCGACCCCATCGATAATCACGAGGTGCAGCGACGGTTGGTGCAAAAGTCCAGTCTAACCCTGTCGCCACGACCTCTTTGGCTGTGGCTTGACCTATTTGCTCAATAAGGTCTGGGTTTCGAGCGGCACCTAGGCCAATATTGTGTGGGAAAACAGTCGCACGAAAGACGTTGTTATGGCCGTGAACGGCATCTGTTGCCCAGATAAAAGGGATATCAAAGCCGCGTTCGGCATACGCTTCTTTTAGAGCAAGCCAATATTTATCAGACTCTTTTGCCCAATCATCGGCTGTCGCGTACTTATTTTCACTTGGCCAACTCCCGCCACCGTTGAGCAGTGAGCCTAATTTATATTGCTTGGCTTCTTCCGGTGTTACTTCTTGAAGATTGGGTTGGATCATCTGACCTACTTTCTCTTCTAGAGTCATCTTGGCTAGGATTTTAGCGACTCGATTCTCAATGCCAGGGTTTTCTTTAATTAGGCTGTTAATCTCAGGCCACTGTTCAAAGTAGGGCAATTGACTCTTTTCTGTGTCGGCATAGCTGGTGGAGTGTAGAAACAGCGCTGACGAAATCAGGGTACTAATGAGTGTTTTTCTATACGTCATAGATAGTCCTTCAATATCCGTATTTAATCGTGAAAATAGGTAACTTCACGATGATGAGGGTTGTTGTTCTACGGGGGATATCATCAGTAGATAGAATTGTTGCGGGCTTTTTTGTGATTTATAGCGTTGTTTAGCCAGTACTTTTGAGTTGTTTATAGCCTTGGGCTGATAATCACGAATATCCGTTTGTCGTGAAACAAATACAGAAAATGAATGGTTTTGAGTGCGAGTTCGTGGCTCAAAATGCAACTAGAGCGATTGAGTGTTGGGATTATCTCTATTCAACGATAGCGGCTGTGGTTTATGCTTAGGTACATTAAACGTTTGAATATTTCTTTGTTGTAAGTGACATGGATTAAAAGTACTAGGGATAGTTGTAGTGGAATTGAACGTAATCGCGCATAAAGCGCTTCACTTTTTTCGATACTTGTTAACTAGAATGCAGCACGATCGCGTTAATGTGAATGCGGGGTATTTAACTTATATTACCTTACTCTCTATCGTTCCTATGCTTACTGTATTGTTATCGGTGCTCTCTTCGTTCGCACTGTTTGCTTCCGCTGGTGACGTCATTCAAGACTTTGTTATTACGCACTTTGTACCTGCAGCTGGCGATGCCGTAAAAGGGGCGTTGGCTGAGTTTATTGCCAATACAGGGAAAATGACCGCAGTGGGTGGTCTGTTTCTGTTTGTTGCGGCATTGATGCTGATCTCTAATATCGATAAGAATCTAAATTTTATCTGGCGTGTGACTGAGAAGCGCCGCCCCGTTTTCTCTTTTTCAATGTACTGGATGGTATTAACACTTGGCCCTATCTTAGTCGGGGCCAGTATTGCCGCAACTTCGTACATTACCTCTTTGAAAATTATCGACAGCGAAGCGATTACTGGGGTTTATAATTTACTGTTACGTTGGCTGCCATTCTTGTTGTCATTTTTTGCCTTTATCGTTTTGTATCTCCTCGTTCCAAATAAAAAAGTGTTGTTTAAACACGCCGTAGTAGGTGCGATTGTCGCTGCCATCTTGTTTGAATTGAGTAAGAAAGGATTTGCGGCCTACATTACCCATTTCCCTTCTTATCAACTGATCTACGGTGCACTTGCGGCAATTCCCATTTTATTTGTCTGGGTCTACTTATGCTGGTTGATCGTTTTAGTCGGTGCAGAAGTGACTGCAGCACTAGGGGAAGAGAGCCAGTGGTCACAAGATTCAGAGATGCTACAATCAGGCGCTATTGATGTTGATAACGTTCAAAGTATTGAACAAGAGAAAGGAAAAGAGTGTGATTGCGCTGATTCAGAGAGTAAGCGAAGCCGCAGTAAAGGTTGATGGTGAAGTTGTCGGGGAAATCGACCAAGGCTTATTAGTATTGCTTGGTGTCGAAAAGGACGATGATGAAGCGAAAGCAAAGCGCTTAATGGAACGTGTTACTACCTATCGTGTCTTTAGTGACGACGAAGGGAAAATGAACCTTAATGTGAAACAAATTGACGGTAAGGTGTTGGTTGTTTCTCAATTTACGTTGCCTGCTGATACGAAAAAAGGCACGAGAGCGGGCTTTTCTCGTGGGGCACATCCTGCTGATGCTGAGCGTTTGTACGATTACTTTTCTGATCAATGTGAAGCGGTATTACCCACAGAACGAGGCCGATTTGCTGCGGATATGAAAGTGTCTTTGGTCAACGATGGCCCTGTGACATTCTGGTTGCAGGTCTAATTTGAGATGTGAAGAAGCGGTTAACTTTAAACCGCGTGTTATGTTATTAGAATCTCGCGATAGCATCGCAATGTATGGGATACACAGAGCAAGCCACTAATTGATAGAGATAGAAAAACCTACGAACAGAGAAAGAAGAGATAAACTCAGCGGATCCATAAAAATAATAACGACCGCAGAACCATTCAATAGACAAGCGTCTACATGCTAGGAAGAGCTCAATGTTCAAACTAATTACCCCTAAAACAGATAACCAGCTGAATAAGTATTATCACTTCCGCTGGCAGATGTTACGTGAGCCATGGCAAATGCCGCTTGGTTCAGAGCGCGATGAATTTGATTCAACGAGCCATCACCGCATGATTGTCGATGGTCGTGGGCGACCTATGGCGATTGGGCGTTTGTATATTACCCCGGATGATGAAGGCCAAGTTCGCTATATGGCGGTGAAAAGCAATCGTCGTGATAAAGGTATGGGTTCGTTGCTGTTGGTGGCACTAGAGTCGTTAGCTCGCCAAGAGGGGGTAAAGCGACTGGTCTGTAATGCGCGTGAAGACGCCATCTCATTCTATGAAAAAAACCATTTTGAGCGTCGTGGGGAGTTAACTGATCAGCGTGGGCCTATGCGTCATCAGCAGATGGTGAAAACCTTAGACCCAATGGCAAATGTGCTAAGAAAGCCTGAATGGTGTACCGAGCTTCAAGAGCGCTGGGAGAACCAGATCCCAATTAGCGACAAGATGGGTATCAAGATTAACCAATATACGGGTTATCAGTTCGAGTGTAGCGCGCAGTTAAACCCAAATTTGAATCCTCATAACACGATGTTTGCAGGGTCGGCGTTTACGCTTGCAACCTTAACGGGGTGGGGGATGACTTGGTTACTGCTAAAAGAGCGAGGTCTAGAAGGAGACATTGTGTTAGCCGACAGTCGAATTCGTTATCGACACCCTGTTGAGCACAACCCCGTTGCCAGTACCTCATTAGATGGTATTAGTGGTGATTTGGATAGACTAGCATCGGGTCGTAAGGCAAGGATTGCAATTAACGTTACCATTTATAGTGGTGATAAGCCGGCGGTCGAGTTTATCGGAACCTACATGCTGTTGCCGAACTATGAATCGTCATTATCAAAATAGAGATAATATGACTGACTCGGTATTAGGGACATCGATGATGTGATGTTGTTGTCCCTTTGAGTAAGTCGAAGTTAAGCTGCTGACACTCTTGCTCAATCGACAGCTTAATGTTGCCTTGCTTGGGCATCACCAAGTCAATAAACCCCTGAACTTCGCCAGACATATCCGTACCATTCACTTTGGTCTCAGCAATGGTCACTCGTCCTCGGTCTGACTGAACACCTAACTCACTGATTGAAAATGGTTGGACGATGGTTTGCAGCTGCGCACTGCCATAGCCGTTGGCTTTCTTATAAGTGAAGTCAGCGTCTCGAATGCTGGCATTAAGTGAGCCAGTCAGTGAGTGCTCAAGCATCTCTTTGCTGCCTAACAGCCCATGCGCATTCATATCAAACTCAAGTGTGCCATCTAACTCAATTGGCAAACTGGCGGTCTGATGGATGAGATTAAGAGGCAATCCATCCCCATGCGCAACTAACTGCCATGGTTGGCTTAGTTTCCCGATTTCCCAAAAACCGGATGCATCAACGTATCCACTTTCCAATGGGATGAACAGGCGTTCTAATTCCCATGCGCCATCACTCGCATTACTATTAAGGACGGCTTGAGTGCCAATTAAGTCATCGTAGCTTAAGCTATTGGCGGATAACTCTACTTGCCCATTCCACAAACCCAGGGTGTGATTGCGTTTTAGTTCAAGGTTACTGCCTGTCATGTTTAATCCAGACATTTGCCAGAAGGGAGCTTGTTCAATCTGAATGATTTGGCTTCGTAGAATATCGAGCTGCCCAATGTTGATAACTTCTTGCTGTTCTAGGTATGCCCATAACAGATCTAAGGTCTGCTGAGGTGCTTCAGTCAGCTTTAAGCCCGTAGCTCTTAGCCAATCAAGTTTGGTGGTGGTAGGGGATAATTCACCCGAAAGCTGAATTCGCCCTTGGTGGAAGTCGCTGTCGAACTCAGAAATGACCCACTTATTACTTTCCAAACGAAGCTTGGCCATCGGAGAGACAAAAAGTTGCTCTAGGTAGGCGACACTTTCTGCGTTAAATGAAATTGAGGCGTTGTCTTGCTGCCATAACCATTGTGAAACGGATTCCTCAGAGGTAGGGAACAGTGACAGATTTTCAACTGATGCATCTAAATTAGTCGCTTGAATGGTTGATGATGAAAAGTGGCTATTCAGGATATCTAGACTATTAATGTGTGAAATGTTCTTCACGATCGGCAATAGCTTGGCAGAGAATTCGCTGAATTTCTCTAAGTGAGAAAGGTTGAGCTTATTGAGCGTCACGTTAATCAGTGACCAACCGTGATCATACTGTTCAGCTTGCCCTGAGATATCAGCACCTCGCCACTCAAACGACGCGCCATAGACAGTGCTGTCTTTGGCTTTGTAATCGCTATTGATGAGTAGCTGATTGAACGCTTCACCGTGGTAATAGAGCTGTTCGGCACTGAGCTGAATTTCACCAAACGGAATGATCTGATTGTCGCCTAGCCAAACTGGTTCCTTTACCTGAACATTGACACCACGTGCGATCACATCATCGACTGAGAGGTCAAGGTTATTGAGCGCAAGCTGGTGGAGTGTCACCGATTCTTGCCAATGAAAGTAAGAGTCGAGCTGTTGCAGGCTCAAACCATCGATAAGTATGCTATCTAATACCCATTTTCCTTGTTGATAGGGCTGTTTATTTAGCCAAATATCTACTTGAGGAATATAGGTTGTTTGGTCAGACTGTTGTGATTCCGCGTTGTAGCTCACCCCTTGCAAAGAAAGATGAAACGGTGCGTTGTAGGTGACTTTTTCAAATTGAACCTTATCACCTAGCCAATAACTCAGTAGTTGATTGCTCGCTGGCGCGGCATAGCGTGTTTGTGATAATGCATAAACAGAAGTGATGAGCGCAATAGTAATCAGCAAGAGGATCAGCAAAATAGTCAGCAGCTTCTTCATTTAAGGCGAAATCCAATCTGAGTGAGTAAATAGAATGTGAGTTTATAGATTGGTCTAAAACAAGGGCTGCTTCAATAGAAAAGCCCCTAAAGTTAGGGGCTTGTACTAAGTTTGAGCTTTACAACTGAACTTTAACGCTTAAAGAGAGCGATTAGTCGAGTTGAGGACCTGCGGCAACCAGTGATTGACCATCAGCGTTGTCAGTGTACTTATCAAAGTTATTGATAAAGCGCTGAGCGAGGTCATTGGCTTTGCTTTCCCATTGCAGTGGATCAACGTAGGTATCACGTGGGTCCAAAATTGCAGGGTCAACACCTGGTAGCGATGTAGGCACTTCTAGGTTGAATACTGGAATTGAGGTTGTTTCTGCTTTCTCAATTGAACCATCAAGGATTGCATCGATGATGCCACGCGTATCTTGAATTGAGATACGCTTGCCACTGCCGTTCCAACCTGTGTTTACAAGGTAAGCTTCTGCACCTGCCGCTTCCATACGCTTAACCAGTACTTCTGCATACTTAGTTGGGTGAAGCGTTAGGAACGCGGCACCGAAACAAGCTGAGAAGGTTGGTGTTGGCTCTGTAATACCACGCTCAGTACCTGCAAGTTTCGCAGTGAAGCCTGATAGGAAGTGGTACTTCGTTTGCTCAGGTGTCAGTTTCGATACTGGAGGAAGAACGCCAAATGCATCGGCAGATAAGAAGATCACTTTATTAGCGTGACCGCCTTTCGATACCGGTTTAACGATGTTATCGATATGGTGGATTGGGTAAGAAACACGAGTGTTCTCTGTTTTTGAGTTGTCATCAAAATCAATAGAACCATCGTTGCGAACCGTGACGTTTTCTAGCAGCGCATCACGACGGATTGCATTGTAGATGTCAGGCTCGGCTTCTTTCGATAACTTGATGGTTTTCGCGTAACAGCCGCCTTCGAAGTTAAATACGCCGTCATCATCCCAACCGTGCTCATCGTCACCGATCAGTGCGCGTTTAGGGTCAGTAGAGAGTGTTGTTTTACCTGTACCTGATAGCCCGAAGAATACGGCTACATCGCCTTCTTCACCCATGTTGGCACTACAGTGCATCGATGCGATGTCTTTCAGTGGCAAGAAGTAGTTCATCATGGCGAACATGCCTTTTTTCATCTCGCCGCCATACCAAGTGCCGCCGATCAGCTGCATGCGCTCAGTTAAGTTAAAGACCGTGAAGTTTTCAGAGTTCAGACCATGCTCTTCCCACTTTTGGTTCGTACATTTCGCGCCGTTCATTACAACGAAATCTGGCTCAAAGGTTGCAAGCTCTTCTTCGGTTGGACGAATGAACATGTTTTTCACGAAGTGAGCTTGCCATGCAACCTCAGTAATAATGCGAATACTTAAACGAGTATCTGGGTTAGCACCACAGTAACCGTCTATCACAAACAAGCGTTTACCTGATAACTCATTCGTTACAAGCGCTTTTAGGTCATTCCAAACCGCCTGGTCGATTGCTTTGTTATCATTTTTAACCGCGTCAGAGGTCCACCACATGTGCTCTTCTGTTGTTGCATCTTTAACAATGTACTTATCTTTTGGCGAGCGGCCAGTAAAGATCCCAGTATCAACAGCAACAGCACCAAGTTCAGTCACTACGCCTTTTTCGTAGCCTTCTAAACTTGAACGGGTTTCCTCTTCGAATAATTGTTCGTAACTAGGATTGCGAAGAATCTCAGTTGCGCCAGTAATTCCGTGCTTGGTTAGATCGAGTTGTGCAGCCTTTGTATGTTCCATAACGGTCATAGGTGCTCCTTGTAGGGATAGATAATGTAGGGATTTGTAATTTATTATTTTTTTATCTGCTCAATATACTACCAATGGGGTAGTCGGAAAAAAGGGATGTAGTTCAAAAAATACCCACAATTCCGGTAAGGGTTATGTGTTCCATCACATATTGGCTACAGCTATTTTATCCTGTAAGCAAACCTTTGCGCTAGATCAAAAGAATTATTAATACTAAGAAATTAAGTGGATTATTTCATGACGAAAACCCTGATATCACATGGGTTTGATCACAAAAAAAGCCAGCGTGATGCTGGCTTATTGGTGGGATTTACGTGCTTGTTATTTTATGCGAATTAATGCGTATTGAATTACAAGGACTTACACGTACAGAGTCTAGTGCAGAGTGCTATTGCCTGAATTCGCTTCAACAAACAGTTCTTTGACTTGCTCTTCATTAAAGGAATAGTTGGTACCACAGTAGTCACAATGTAGAGACACCGCGCCTTCCGTGGCAATAATATCGGCCAGCTCTTCTTGGCTAACGGTAATGATTGCAGCCCCACTTCGCTCACGTGAACAACCACAGTGGAAAACAACCGGTTGTGGAGTGAAAATCTGTACTTTCTCTTGGTTATAGAGGCGATAAAGTAACTCATTCGCTTCTAGTGAGAAGAGCTCTTCATTTTTCACCGTGTCGGTGAGTTGTTCTAAATGCTCAAAATCGTCAGCAGAGCCTGTTCCATCAGGCATTACCTGCAGTAACATACCTGCAGCATGAGGCTTACCTTCAAATTCGCCAGTGCGAATCCATAGGCGAGTTTTGAGTTGTTCTGAACGCTCAAAATAGCTTTCTAAAACCTCAGCGAGATTATCGCCTTCAAGCCCAACTACCCCTTGGTATCGTTCACCTTTTTTCGGCTCGATAGTAATCACTAGGTGACCTTTACCAATCAGGTCATGTAGAGACGCGTTATCGTCAATCTCACCTTTATGACGAGCAACACCACGAATCCTTTGTTCATTGTCACCATTGATAACCACCAAAGAAACAGGCCCATCACCTTGAAGCTGCATTGTGATTGAGCCTTCAAATTTAAGGGTTGCCGTTAGAAGAGTCGTTGATACCAGTAGCTCACCCAGTAGCTTTTGTACGGCCAGTGGGTATTCCTTGCTAGAAATAATTTGTTGGTAGGCTTCATCCACTTGTACCAACTCACCGCGTACAGAAAGATCTTCAAAAAGGTAGCGGTTTAATACATTGCTTGCCATCTAGGGAGCTCCAGCTTATTGATGTTTAAATTTAATAATGTTTCGACGCTGTTTTTTATCAGGTCGACGTTCAGGGGCAGGGCTGTGCGCGTGTAGTTTGCGCTGCTCTGCATTGGCCTGTCGCTTTTCGATACTTTCAGGGGTCTCACTATAGAGCGTTTGAGCTTCTGGTGCTCCCCGTCTTTGATCTGAGAGTTTTTCAATGACAACCGTTTTCTCTTCGTGCCCTTGTCTTAGTGTAATAAGCGCGCCGAGTTCTACAAGTTTACTCGGTTTACTACGTTGACCGTTGTAATGAACTTTACCGCCATCGATCATATTACGAGCGATGGAGCGAGTTTTATAAAAACGGGCCGCCCAAATCCATTTATCGAGTCTTATTGCTGTAGAGTTGGCACTCATAGTAAAAAATTACCTCTAATTTTTATCACGCATGGTTTCACGCAGACAGACTGTGATCACTGACGAAGAAGAAATAGTCATCAAATGTGGGTAAACAATGGTGTTGAGGTTCCAATTTTTCAAGGTAAAGCGTAAATATTCGTATGATTTCACGGTAGCTTAACAACGCTATGTTATATTGAAAGGTCATAACTGTATGATCAGTAATATTTATCACGCCAGTAGATCGTGATCTTGGATTTGTATTTATAAGGATATCGTTGAGTGAAGCAGAACTCACTTTCTCACATCGTCGCTTCAAACGTTTGGCTACAGAAATTATCAGGGCAATCTGTTGTGATTCAGCAGCGCCTGAGCCTTGCTTGCTGCTTGCTACTTTTGATGTCTGCTGCGTGGGTATTAGGAAAGATGTTCTGGTTACTTCAAAGTCCAGAGGACTCTGTCTCCCCTTGGAATGCAAAACCTGTATCAGCACAAAGCCAAACACAATCGAGTTTGGATACCTCTTCTTTAAAAAATAGTCACCTCTTTGGTGTTTATCAGCAAGAAGCCAAAGTGGTCGAGAAACCAGTAGTGCAAGATGCGCCTAAAACGCGTTTAAATTTAACACTGGTTGGTGTGGTGGCGAGTAGTGATGACAATAAGAGCTTAGCGGTTATCGCGAATCGAGGCAGTCAGTCGACTTATGGCATTAATGAGCAGATTGAAGGCACGCGTGCTCAGCTTAAAGCGGTGTTCAGTGATCGCGTTATTATTGATAACTCGGGTCGAGATGAAACACTTATGCTCGCGGGGATTGATTACAGCAAATTGTCAGCCAATACGCCTGCGACAAAGCCCGCTCAAAATCGCCATGGTAACAACGCTGCAAACGCCTCTTCTAATGGCGATGCCAAGCTAGACACCATTCGGGCCGAAATCTCACAAGATCCACAGAAAATATTCCAGTACGTTCGTATGTCTCAAGTAAAACGTGATGGTCAGGTGATGGGCTATCGAGTGACACCAGGCCAAGAGCCGGAGCTGTTTCGCTCAGTGGGTTTAGAAAGTGGTGATATTGCGACACAGTTAAATGGTCATGATCTCACTGATCCGGCCTCAATGAGCAAAATTTTTAAAACTATCTCTGATTTAAGTGAGTTAAATCTAACGGTTGAGAGAGATGGTCAGAATCATGATATCAATATTGAATTTTAATGCGGGTGCAATGAAGCATCGGTATGAGGAGTAAAACGTGAAGCATTGGTTTAACAAAAGTGCTTGTCTATTGGCAGGAAGCTTATTAGTAGGCAACTTACTGGCACCACCTGTGGCTGTTGCCAATGATTTTAGTGCCAGCTTCAAGGGGACGGATATTCAAGAGTTCATCAATATTGTTGGGCGTAATCTTGAAAAAACCATCATTGTCGACCCATCCGTACGTGGCAAAGTGGATGTGCGCAGTTACGACATGCTGACGACAGAGCAATATTACAGCTTCTTCCTTAATGTCCTTGAAGTCTATGGCTTTGCTGTGATTGAGATGGATAACGGCGTATTGAAGGTCGTGAAATCGAAAGATGCCAAAACCTCAGCCATTCCAGTTGTCAGTGATGACAGCGCTAAAGGGGACAGCGTCATCACTCGAGTGGTTGCTGTAAGAAACGTCTCGGTGAGAGAGCTATCACCACTACTGCGCCAGCTGAATGATAATGCAGGTGCAGGTAACGTGGTTCATTATGACCCTGCCAATATTATTCTCATTACTGGCCGTGCGGCGGTCGTGAACCGTTTAGCGGAAATCATCAAACGTGTTGACCAAGCGGGTGATAAAGAAATTGAGGTGATTGAGCTTAATAACGCTTCTGCAGCGGAGATGGTTCGCATTGTTGATGCGCTTAATAAAACTACCGATGCCAAGAATACCCCTGCATTTCTTCAACCTAAGCTGGTTGCTGATGATCGCACCAACTCTATCCTAATCTCTGGCGATCCTAAGGTACGAGCAAGACTAAAAAGATTGATTACTCAGCTTGATATTGAGATGGCGTCAAAGGGTAATAACCAAGTTATCTACCTTAAGTATGCGAAAGCGGATGATTTGGTTGATGTACTAAAGGGCGTGTCAGATAACTTACAAGCTGAAAAGCAAGCGGCTCGGTCAGGTGGTGGCGCGAATACCAATAGTAACCGAAGTGAAGTGGTGATTGCGGCGCATACAGGTACTAATGCGTTAGTGGTTACCGCGCCGCCAGATATCATGAATGCCATCCAAGATGTGGTGGCCCAGCTTGATATCCGCCGTGCACAAGTTTTGATTGAAGCGCTAATTGTTGAAATGTCGGAAGGTGATGGCATCAACCTTGGCGTTCAATGGGGTAACTTGGAAACGGGTGCTGTGGTTCAATACGGCAACACGGGAGCGTCGATTGGTAACGTGATGATTGGCTTAGAAGAAGCTAAAGACACGACTAAAACGGAAAGCTATTGGAACTCAAGCGATAATAAATGGGAATCTCGTGAAACCACCGAAGAAGGGGATTACTCGACATTAGCCGCTGCTTTATCTGGCGTGAACGGGGCTGCGGTCAGCATTGCCATGGGTGATTGGACAGCGTTAATCAGTGCCGTCTCAACCGACTCCAACTCAAATATCCTTTCTTCTCCTAGTATCACTGTGATGGATAATGGCGAAGCGTCTTTTATTGTTGGTGAAGAAGTACCGGTTATTACGGGTTCTACGTCAGGTTCAAATAACGAAAACCCATTCCAAACCGTTGACCGAAAAGAAGTCGGTATCAAACTTAAAGTCGTACCACAGATTAACGAAGGTAACTCAGTCCAACTGGATATCGAGCAAGAAGTTTCAAACGTCTTAGGCGCGCAAGGTGCGGTTGATGTACGTTTTGCTAAGCGTCAGCTAAATACTTCTGTAATGGTTGAAGATGGACAGATGATTGTCCTAGGTGGTTTGATTGACGAGCGAGCGCTTGAGAGTGAATCAAAAGTGCCACTGCTGGGTGATATTCCATTCCTAGGACACCTTTTCAAATCGACCAGCACTCAGGTAGAGAAAAAGAACCTAATGGTGTTTATCAAACCAACCATTATTCGTGATGGCATGACCGCAGACGGCATTACGCAGCGTAAATATAACTTCATTCGTGCTGAGCAGCTGTTTAAAGCCGATCAAGGCCTTAAGTTGATGGGTGATAATAATATTCCGGTACTGCCCGCTTTTGGACAAGACATTCGCCACCCTGCAGAGATTCAAGCCTTCCTTGATCAAATGGGTGACGAGTAATGAGCGAGCTGCTAGATAGTGGCGTTCTAACACGCTTACCCTTTAGCTTTGCTAATCGCTTTAAGCTTGTACTTGAGCGCAGTGATCAAGGTTGCACGCTCTTTTATGTTGCACCTTTATCGATAGAAGCACTGGTTGAAGTAAAACGCGTTGCGAAAGTGACCTTTACGCCAATCGAGCAAAGCGTTGAAGAGTTTGATAAAAAGCTCACCGAAGTGTATCAGCGAGACTCTTCTGAAGCGCGTCAGCTGATGGAAGATATTGGTGCAGATAACGATGACTTCTTCTCGCTCGCTGAAGAGCTGCCACACGATGAAGATCTACTTGAGGCTGAAGATGACGCCCCTATCATCAAGTTAATCAATGCGATGCTGGGTGAAGCGATCAAAGAAGGCGCGTCAGATATTCATATCGAGACCTTTGAAAAATCACTCTCTATTCGTTTCCGTGTTGATGGTGTTTTACGTGACGTACTTGCACCGAGCCGTAAACTGGCACCATTGCTTGTCTCTCGTGTGAAAGTTATGGCGAAACTCGATATTGCTGAAAAGCGGGTACCCCAAGATGGCCGTATTTCACTGCGTATTGGTGGCCGAGCGGTCGATGTGCGTGTCTCAACCATGCCTTCTTCACATGGTGAGCGAGTGGTCATGCGTCTATTGGATAAAAACGCGACGCGCCTCGACCTACATAGCCTGGGTATGACAAAGTCTATCCATGAAAGTTTCAGCAAGTTAATTGCACGTCCGCATGGCATTATTTTAGTGACTGGACCAACAGGTTCAGGTAAATCGACGACCTTATATGCGGGCTTGCAAGAGCTTAACAGTAATGAAAGAAACATCTTAACCGTTGAAGATCCGATTGAATTTGATATTGATGGCATTGGTCAAACACAGGTTAACCCGAAAGTTGATATGACCTTCGCTCGTGGTTTAAGAGCCATACTGCGTCAGGATCCTGATGTGGTAATGGTTGGTGAAATTCGTGATTTAGAAACCGCACAAATTGGCGTTCAAGCGTCATTAACGGGTCACTTGGTGATGTCGACACTGCACACCAACACTGCCGTTGGCGCCATAACGCGATTGCGTGATATGGGCATTGAGCCATTTCTTATCTCATCGTCATTGCTTGGCGTACTCGCTCAGCGATTAGTGCGAACTCTGTGTAGTGACTGCAAGCAGCCATATCCAGCCCTTCCTGAGCAAAAAGCAATGTTTGGTCTAGCAGAAGATGAAGCGCTTACTTTACATCGAGCGACTGGCTGTGAAGCGTGTAATAACAAAGGTTACCGTGGTCGAACAGGTATTCATGAGTTGATATTGGTTGATGAGGATGTTCAGGCGCTCATTCACAGTGAGGCAGGTGAGCAGGCGATTGAAAAAGCGGTTCGTCAGCAAACGCCGAGTATTCGAAGCGATGGTTTATCCAAAGTTCGTTTAGGGGTGACCTCAATTGAAGAAGTTATGCGCGTCACTAAGGAGACCTAATGGCGGCATTTGAGTATAAAGCGTTAAATGCCAAAGGGCGGCAGAAGAAAGGGGTTATCGATGGCGATAACGCTCGTCAGGTTCGTTCTCGCCTAAAAGAGCAAGGTCTTATTCCTATTGAGGTGACAGAAACTCGAGCCAAAAGTAACGCGCATTCTTCTCAAGGTGGCTTGAGCTTTAAGCGTGGCTTGAGCACGCCAGATTTGGCTTTGATTACACGCCAGCTATCAACCTTAGTTCAATCGGGAATGCCACTCGAAGAGTGTCTGAAAGCGGTGTCGGAGCAGTCAGAAAAGCCAAGAATTCGCACTATGTTGGCTGCCATTCGCGCTAAAGTAACCGAAGGTTATACCCTCGCTGACAGTTTAACGGACTATTCGCATGTGTTTGACGACTTGTTCCGTTCTATGGTGTCTGCAGGTGAAAAGTCCGGACATTTGGATGCGGTACTAGAGCGTTTGGCGGATTACGCCGAAAATCGTGAAAAAATGCGTTCGAAACTGCTTCAAGCGATGATTTACCCAATCGTGTTGGTGGTGTTTGCCATCAGTATCGTAGCGTTCTTATTAGCTGCTGTGGTACCTAAAATTATCGATCAATTTGTGCAGATGGCGCAGGACTTACCTCAATCCACTCAAATCTTATTGGCAGCCAGTGACTTTGTGCAGCAGTGGGGCGTCGCGTTGCTTGTTGCCACGGTTTTAGTGATTACTTTTATCAAGTGGTTGCTCACCAAGCCTGATATTCGATTGCGTTGGGATAAAACCATGCTGTCAGTTCCCTTGGTTGGAAAAATCATAAAAGGATTGAATACAGCGCGTTTTGCTCGAACATTATCGATTTGTACTTCCAGTGCGATCCCTATTTTAGAAGGGATGAAAGTGGCTGTGGACGTGATGTCTAATCAATACATTAAGCAGCAAGTGTTGATGGCGACGGATAATGTCAGAGAGGGCGCTAGCCTGAGAAAAGCCTTGGATCAAACCAAACTATTCCCACCGATGATGCTGCACATGATCGCCAGTGGCGAACAAAGTGGTCAGCTTGAAAATATGTTAACGCGAGCGGCAGATAACCAAGATAACCAGTTTGAATCAACAGTAAACATTGCTTTGGGTATCTTTACGCCGATGCTGATTGCCTTAATGGCTGGTATGGTACTGTTTATCGTTATGGCGACTTTAATGCCTATTTTAGAAATGAATAATTTGATGAGTCGATAAGACTGCAATCTATGCCTCAATGGTTTTTGGAGAAAAAATGAGACGTAAAATGAACAAACAGTCAGGCTTTACCCTGTTAGAAGTAATGGTCGTTGTGGTCATTCTAGGCTTACTCGCTAGCTTTGTTGTACCCAATTTGATTGGTAGTAAAGATCAGGCCGATCAGAAAAAAGTGGTGATTGATATCGCTGCATTAGAAAGTGAGCTGATGAAGTATCGATTGAATCATCACACGTTCCCTACGACCGATCAGGGCCTTGAAGCGCTTGTTACTAAGCCAAACAACCCTGAGCCACGCAACTACCCAGAAAATGGGTATGTAACGCGTTTGCCAACTGACCCGTGGGGCAATGAGTACCAATATCTTAACCCTGGTGAGCATGGTGTAATTGATATCTTCAGCCTTGGTGCTGATGGTCAAGAGGGCGGCGAAGGGATCAATTCCGTTATCGGTAACTGGAATATCCAAGACTTTCAGTAATGGCTTGATTGATCATAGATAGGGTTGTCACCGCATGCGGAACGATAAACAACAGGGCTTCACCTTACTAGAAATCTTATTGGTTCTAGTGGTTATCTCTGTCGGTGTTGTGACCACCCTTTCTGTCCTTCCAAGCAACAGTGAAGATCAAGCCAAGGGTCAGGCGCAAGCCTTATTTCAGCGGCTTCAGCTGCTCAATGATGAAGCCATACTCAGTGGTCGAGATTTTGGCTTAAGAGTTGATGAAACTCGCTCGCGTTATGTGTGGATGACGATTGAAAACGGAGAGTGGAAGACCCAAGGGTTTGACACTATTCCAGAGCTGACATCACTCGCTGAAGACGGTGTTGCGATTGAGATGGTACTGGGTGGTGATATTTGGAACGACAAAGATCGCCTGTTTAATCCCGGCTCACTGTTTGATGAAGAGATGTTTGCTGATGTAGATGCGGATGCAAAGCCGCTTCCACCTCAGATATTTATCTTCTCTAGTGGTGAAATCACACCCGTTTCGATTGCTCTGTACCCGCAAGACAGAGATGCCAAACAAGATAGTTGGCGCGTTGTGGCCAAAGAAAATGGTCAAATATTACTGTTAGCCCCGGGGGAGCGCGAAGATGATGAATCGTTTTAAGCCTTCACGGGGTATGACGCTACTTGAAGTGCTTGTTGCACTGGCAATATTTGCGACGGCTGCGATTTCAGTGATTCGTTCCGTGGGCCAGCACATCAATACCATTACACATTTAGAAGATAAAACCTTTGCGGCGATGGTGGTTGATAATCAGATGGCAAACGTCCTCCTTAACCCGTCTGAGTTAAAGGGGCAGCAAGGCACAGAAGAGCTAGCAGAGCGAAAATGGTATTGGAAAGTCACACCGATAAAAACATCCGATGGATTATTGAGTGCTTTTGATGTGAGTGCATCATTGAGTGAACAGGGTGATGCGATCGTCACGGTGCGAAGCTATGTGGCTAAGTAAAACAATGCTGTTAAGTAAAGTCATGTCGTTGATTAACGATAGGCTGCTAAATAAAAAGCGGCTAAGTCAGGGTCAACAGCTTTTGGATCATGGCAACCCAAAAGCCCATAAAGCTGTAAAAAACGCAAGAATGAAGAGTGGCTTCACGCTTTTGGAAGTGTTGGTTGCCATGGCTATCTTTGCGGCATTGAGTGTTAGCGCTTATCAAGTGGTTGATCAAGTTCGCTTAAGCAACGCGATGTCACTTGAGCGAGGCGAGCGCCTGAAAGAGCTGCAACGCAGTATGGTGATGATGGACAGTGATTTTCGTCAGATCGCCACCAGACAATTTCGCACCAATGGCGAACAGGCTAACGGTGAAGAGGGTGTGCAGCTTCTTCAGTGGCAAGATTACTTATTAGAATCCGATAGCAAAGGTGTGCTTTTTACACGCCTTGGCTGGCATAACCCGCAGCAACAATTCCCCCGTGGAGAGATTGTTAAAGTGGGTTATCGAATAAAAGACGACACCTTAGAGCGAGTTTGGTGGCGTTATCCTGATACGCCCGTTGGCCAACAAGCGGTAGTTACTCCACTTCTTCATGACGTTGAAAGCTTTAATCTACGTTTTTATTACCAAGGAAGTTGGGTTGAAGAGTGGAGTATTGAGCAGGCTTTACCTGAGGCAATCTCGGTGGAGTTAGAGTTAACGGACTACGGAAAAATTACGCGAGTTTATTTAGTCGCAAGTGGTGCAATTGTTCAAGGCAGTGGCAACCAAAGTGGTGACAATCAAGGCGGTAACAATAGTGAAGACCCTGATGATGAGCAGACTTGATGAGTAATCTAAAATCGAGGCAGCGCGGTGTTGCGTTAATCATTGTCTTAATGCTTCTTGCAGTGATGGTGTCGATTGCGGCGACCATGTCGAGCCGACTGTTTACTCAATTTAAGCGTGGTAGTAATCAGCTTACTTATCAGCAAGCGTATTGGTACAGCATTGGTGTAGAGGGTTTAGCAAAAGTAGGTATTGAGCAGAGTTACCAAGACAGCGATACGATTAACTTATCGCAACCTTGGGCACTTGAAGAGCAGACCTACCCCTTAGATTACGGCACCTTAAGTGGACGAATGTTTGATAAACAAGCGTGCTTTAATCTCAATGTGTTTGCTCGAGTAAAAAGTGATTCATCGCAGTCGCGTAAGCCCTATTTAGTTCGCTTTTGGCAAGCGCTGCTGGAAGAGGTTGAGGTTGAAGGGTATCAAGCAGAAGTCATTGCCGAATCTACCTGGGATTACATTAGCCAAGAGAACTCCGTGCAATCTTCAATGGGAGCAGGTGACAGCTATTACGAATCCTTGTCACCGGCTTATATGGCGGCGAATGGCTTAATTGCTGACACCAGTGAATTACGTTCAATTCAGCAGGTTTCTGGTGATGTGATGCAAAAAATTGCGCCTTATATTTGCGCATTGCCGACCGATGATTGGCGACTCAATATTAATACTATTGAAGCTGAACAATCGGCGCTGCTTGTTGCTCTATTTCAACCGCATTTAAGTGAACAAAATGCCGAATCATTGATTGAATCTAGGCCGTTTGATGGCTGGTCAACCGTTGATGATTTTATGGCAGAAACATCCATCAATAGTATTGAAGAAAGTGTTCGAGATGAGGCGAAAGCCTACCTAACGATTGATAGCGCTTACTTTGAATTAGACGCACAAATATTAGTGAATGACTCTCGAGTCCGAATTCGAAGTCTGTTATTTAGTGATAATCGAGAAACAGCAACGGTGATTCGCCGTCGCTTTGGAGGGATCAGTGAGCGAGTTTCTGACAGTTCGACTGAGTAGTGACAAAAGTGCACCAATTCAATGGCTCGTCTGGTCAACAGCTCAAGACGAAGTCATCGCCAGCGGTGAGTTAACCGGCTGGCACAGCTTATCTGAATTATCAGACTATGCCGACAAAAGACAAGTGATCGCGCTACTTTCAAGTGATGATGTGGTGTTGTCTGAGGTAGATTTACCAGCGGGTTCATCACGTCAGTTAGAGTCGATGCTGCCGTATTTACTTGAAGATGATATCGCGCAAGATGTCGATGAACTGCATTTTACGGTTTTAGCTAAAAACGCGAAAACAGCGAACATCGTGGCTACCGATAAAGCCTGGCTGAACGAATGTTTAAGTGAGCTTAAAGAGTTAGGGCTTAATGTGTTTAAAGTACTGCCCGATGTGTTGGCTTTACCACAAAGCGAGCAACTGACTGCAGCGAATATTGGTGATCAGTGGTTAGTGCGAAAAGGTGACTATCTGGGGCTTTGTGTTCAATCGGAGTGGCTTGGCATGTTGCATCCGTCTGACTGGGTAAAACAAGACGGTGAATACTTGTCCTTGGCATCATATAGTCCATTACCTGAATTAAGCTTGGCGAACGAACAATCTTGGCAAAGTGTTGATGCACCGTTGATCATGCAGCTACTGACACAAGGGGCCCTTTTAACGAAAGTGACGATGCTGACGGGCGACTTCAAACCAAGCTCATCGCTACTGAAATATTGGTCTATTTGGAAAAAGACAGCTGTTGCTGCTATCGCGCTCGGTGTGGTGTTTGTAGGTCAACATGGATTGCAAGTAAGCCAAGACGAAGCACAGGCCAATGCGTATCGAACTGAGAGTGAACGTATCTTCCGCGAAGCGCTACCAGGGAAGACTCGTATCCCAACGGTCAGTTACCTTAAGCGCCAAATGACGGATGAATCGAATCGTTTATCGGGCGGCGGCGGTGGCTACCCAATGCTAGAGTGGATGATGAAAATTCCAGAATCACTGGAAGCAACCAACTCCATGACGCTATTAAGTATTCGTTACGATGGAAATCGAGAAGAAATTCGTATTCAGGCTCAAAGTAAGGACTTTCAAAGCTTTGAGCAGGTGAGAGTTAAGTTCTCTGAGAACTTCAACGTTGAACAAGGTCAGCTCAGCCGCTCTGGAGAGTGGGTGAACGGTAGCTTTGTATTGAAGAGAGAGCAATGATGGATAAATTACTCACAACATTGAAGCTTTGGTGGCACGGGATCTCACTAAGAGAGCAGCGACTGGTCTTGGTTTGTTCCGGTCTACTACTGATTGGTATTGGTTACTGGGGCATTTTTGAGCCGATGAACCAACGTAGCACACAAGCACAGAATCGACTGAACAGTGAGAAACAACTGCTTAGCTGGGTACAAAGCAAAGCGGATGAGATCGTTCAACTCAGAGCACAAAGTGGTATAGCGACAACCAGTCAACCACTAAACCAAGTGATCTCATCGTCAGCGAGTCGCTTTAAGGTCGAGCTTATTCGTATTCAACCGCGCGATGACATGTTTCAGGTATGGGTTCAGCCAATTGAGTTTAATCAGTTCTTACAATGGATTACATATCTAAAAGAGCAGCAGGGTATCGATGTCGAGCATCTTGATATTAGTCGTACAGAGCGTGCGGGTGTGGTTGATGTGAAACGCTTGCAGTTTAAGCGAGGTGGTTAATGAAGCGTATTATTTTAGCCTCACTGATTATTCTAATGACGCTGCTTATTAGTATCGTTGTCCATATGCCAGCTCAATTTGTGTTGCAGTTTGCACCGCTACCCAGAGGGTTAGAGATTCAAGGTGTACAAGGGTCGGTATGGCAAGGTAGCGTGAAACAAGTGAGCTGGCAGGGGAACACTTTTGGGCAGCTTCAATGGACGCTACATCCAAGTCAGCTTCTCTTAGGTAAAGCGCAAGCTGATGTGAGGTTTGGTCAAGGCAGTGCTATGGGTTTGCGTGGTCGAGGAACGATAGGTTATGGCTTGTCGGGCGCTTATGCGAGTGACACGATTGCTTCCGTTCCTGCTCAATTTGCTATTGACCAGCTATCACTGCCATTGCCGATTGATCTTGAAGGGCAGGTAGAGCTTTCAATCAGTAAGCTTGTTGTTTCAGATCTTGATCAGCCAATGCCAACGTGTCAGCAAGGTGAAGGCGCAGTGGTTTGGGGTGGAAATAACGTAACGACGCCGATTGCAGAATTGGTGCTTGGCCCTGTCGTTGTTAATATTCAATGCCAAGAGAGTGCTGTTACCTTAAAAGGTAAGCAAGGCAGTGAGCAGGTGAGCGCTGAGTTTGATGCTACATTGGATGTGAATGCCAATGGGCAAATCGCGTATCAAGCCAAAGGATGGTTTAAGCCTGAATCTGAATTCCCAGCTACGCTGTCCAGCCAATTAAAATGGTTAGGTAATCCCGATAACCAAGGTCGTTACCCACAGAGCTTTAACGGTCGACTATAGAACTATCAGTTTTCGTTCAGCTGAAAGCGAATTGTTGAAATAAAAAAGCGAGCCCAGTAATGGTCTCGCTTTTTTGATTTATTCGCTTTGTTTATAGAGAATGCGACAGTGTGCGTAGATTAACCGCTAGTCTTTGACTTTTAAGATCTCATCCCACGGAAGCCCTTCATCGCCAAGTACAATAAAGTTTGGATTTTCGAGCGTCTCACGTTCGTTGTAGGAGAGTGGCTCTAACTGAGTACTCAAGATACGCCCTCCTGCCTCTTCAACAATACATTGAGTAGCCGCGGTATCCCATTCACCGGTTGGACCTATTCGTAGATAACAATCTACAGCGCCTTCGGCGACCAAACACGCTTTCAGTGCAGCAGAACCCAGTGGTACTAGGTCATAGTTCCAGGCACTGCTCATGCGCCCAGTAATGCGATTAATATCTTGGCGTCGGCTAATGGCGATCCCAATGGGCTGCTTTTGCCCAGGTTCATGCTTATGAGTCTCTATCTTCACGGCATTCGCCATATTAGGCGCTTCATTTAAGGCGGGGATTTTCCACGCGCCTTGACCGCTATAGGCGTAGTAGGTGACACCAGACACAGGGCCGTAACAGACACCCATGATCGGTTTGTTATTTTCAATTAGAGCGATAATCGTCGCGAAGTCACCACTTCGAGCAATGAACTCTTGAGTACCATCAAGAGGATCTACCAACCAGTAACGATCCCACTCAGCGCGTTTGTCTAAGCTAATATCCGCGGCTTCTTCAGAGAGCACTGGAATATCAGGCGTTAACTCGGTTAAGCGCTTGGTAATCAGCTTATGTGCGGCAATATCGGCACTAGTGACAGGGGTTTCGTCACTTTTTACGTAAGCTTCGTATTGTTTGGTTTCATAAATATCGAGGATGAGCTGCCCTGCAGAGCGAGCGATCTCAATAACGGAGGGCACTAGATGAGATAAGTCTTTTTCTGTCGACATAATATTTCCTAAGACTCTGAGATTATTATTTTTTTAAATGCTTCAGAGCAAGCAGCAAAGCGGTGATACTGCGTGCTTCGCTAAAATCTAAATGAGTCACTAACTCTTCAGCTTGGGCTAATGGCCAACGTACCACTTCCAACGGTTCAGGTTCATCACCCTCTAGCTTCTCTGAGTATAGATCCTGTGCGACGAATAGGGTCATTTGGCTGGAAAAATAAGAGGGCGCTAAAACCACTCTCTTTAATGGTGTTAATTTGCGAGCACCAAATCCGATCTCTTCTTTTAGCTCTCGGTTTGCTGCTTCTTCGTCTGACTCACCAGGATCAATCAGACCTTTTGGAAAACCCAGTTCATAGCGTTCTGTTCCTGCTGCGTATTCTCGCACCAATAACAAGTCGCCTTGCTCAGTGATTGGCACCATCATGACAGCATGACGACCGCTTGGCTTCATGCGTTCATAAGTACGCTCGACACCATTACTAAAACGAAGGTCGAGAGATTCGATGGTGAATAATTTAGATTGAGCAACCGAACGTATCGCTAGAATGGTCGGTGGGCTTAGTGTTGTCATGTTGCTCGCTCCGTTGAGTGATTAGAGTGAAAGATCCACAGGCTTTAATATATGAAATTACCAACCCAGTTGAAAAGCGATCCTTTGGAGGTAAATCAAAGTATTGAAATTAAGACAAAAAAGCCGACGTATTCACATCGGCTTCGTTTCATCATTACTGCTTAGTAGTAAGAGTGCTCACCACGGTCATGCTCTGTCGCATCACGTACTGCCGTTAGCTCGCCTTCAAATTGCTGAAGAAGCTCTTTTTCGATGCCTTCTTTTAGCGTGACATCAACCATTGAACAACCATTACAACCGCCACCAAAGGCAACGATAGCAACACCATCATCGGTGATTTCAACTAGGCTAACGTGACCACCGTGACCGGCCAGTTGCGGGTTAACTTGAGTTTGAATAGCGTATTCAACACGCTCAATGAGAGAGGCGTCATCAGCCACTTTACGCATTTTCGCATTTGGCGCTTTAAGTGTGAGCTGAGAGCCCATTTTGTCTGTGACGAAATCGACTTCTGCATCTTCCAAAAATGGCAAGCTTAGCTCATCAATAAAGGCAGAGAACGTTTCAAATTTTAGTTCAGTATCTGTTGCTTCCACGGCTTCAGGTGGGCAGTAAGAAACGCCACACTCTGCATTTTGAGTTCCAGGGTTAACAACAAATACGCGAATATTAGTTCCTTCAGGTTGTTGGCTAAGTAAGCCACCGAAGTGAGTTTGCGCTGTTTCTGTAATAGTAATAGTGTTTGACACGACGAATACCTGAGTAATTTTGTAAACTATTTATACGCCATTCTACTCCTGAGAAATCTAATTTCTAGAGCTAAAATGAAATCTCTTCGCTTTAGATTGTGTTGTCGGTTTCTGGAGTGCGGCAGATACAATAAATATCAATCTTTTCGACGCCCGCTTCAAGTAGTAATTTACATAAATGATGGGTTGTACTGCCTGTAGTGACGACATCATCAATAATCGCAATGTGTTTCTGTTTTAGTGGGTGGTTAAGTCGAAAGGCCTTTCTAAGATTTTGTTGTCGAAGCTGTTTATTGAGTCCGTTCTGTTGTGGGGTGCTTTTCGTCCGAGTAAATAGGGTATTAGAGATCGGAACTTTTAGTGTACGACTGAGCTGTGTGGCTAGCAGCTCACTTTGATTGAATCCCCGATGAAGGTAGCGCTTCCAATGCAGTGGAACGTAGGTAATGAGTTCTGGTTTTTTGTCAATGTTCTGATTAAGTTGAGCAATCAGTGGTTTAGCAAGCCAAAACTGCTTTTGATACTTAAATTGATGGATATAGTGGGAAAGGGGTGGTTGATAATCCCCAACGCAATAAAGCCGAGACCAAAGTGGTGGGCGACGAAGGCACTCTCCGCATTGAGGTGTGATTGTAAGAGTCTTCAACCCGCAACGTAGGCAGCGTGGTGTTGGTGTAAATAGTTCAAGGCAGCTATGGCACCAAATAGTATTTGGATAATCAGTGAGGGTACTGTGGGTGAAGTTGATAGGAAGGCTGCATAAATCGCAGTCGCAGCCTAAGTAACGGCGCATGTTTTTTTGTAGCCAATCGGATACCATAAGCCAAGCTTTTCTATAGGAAGAGTTTAATCCTTATAATGCGCGGAACAGCCACACCAACAGGCTGTTTTTAGTCGGGTATATTGTGACATTAAGTACAAAACGTGACATGAATTGAGTACGTCACGTTGAATAGAGAGAGTGAGCATGGATAACGCTTTGCATTGGCAAGTTTCAGGGCAGGGGAATGACCTTGTATTGCTGCATGGTTGGGGAATGAACGGCGCGGTTTGGGATCAAACCGTTGAGGCACTCAATCAACATTATCGGGTTCATGTGGTTGATCTACCCGGCTATGGTCATAGCGCACATTTGCACGCATCGACGCTTGAAGAGATTGCTCTGAGTCTACTTGAAGAGGCGCCTGAGCAGGCCATTTGGCTAGGGTGGTCATTAGGTGGCTTAGTGGCAACACACATGGCGCTTAATCACAGTGAACGAGTGAGTAAGCTTATTACCGTAGCAAGCTCTCCTAAGTTCGCAGCGGATAGACATTGGCGTGGCATTCAACCGAAAGTTCTGGATGCATTTACTGATCAACTGGTCGAAGATTTCCAAACCACGATTGAACGCTTTATGGCACTGCAGGCGATGGGTAGCCCATCAGCAAGACAAGATGTAAAGCAGCTTAAAAAAGCCGTATTGTCGCGCCCAACACCAAATCCCGAGTCGTTACTCGCTGGGCTAGCTATGCTGGCGAATGTCGATTTACGCCCCCAGTTAGAAACGCTTTCTGTGCCGATGTTGAGGCTTTATGGTCGGTTAGATGGTTTGGTGCCGATTAAGGTCGCAACGGATGTTGAAAAACACCTTCCAGAGACTCAGCAGTATGTCTTTAGCCAGTCGTCTCACGCGCCCTTCATGACCGAACTGGATGCCTTCTGTCATCAAATTGTCGCTTTTGGCGAAAAATAATTGGCACTTTTGAGTGAAATCGCTCAAATACTGCTAAATATTTAACCACCTTAGCCGATAAGTTATTTAACCCAATATAGCTGACAATACGAAAAGCATTATCGGGTTGGGCGATGCCAAGGAGGTATTTGGCTATGATTGTGTCACCGACTAACGTTAGTGTGCCACTTATCGCCCCATCAGTTAATGTGCAAACGGAGCAGGCTGCGCGAGACAATAAAATTCGCGAACCTGTTGTACCGACCGCAGAGTTAGTGAAGTCGAACGCAGAGCGTAAGTTAAAAGCTGACGATAAACGGCGAAGGCGATCCTCATGGGACCCGTCAGAGCATCCTGATTACGACATGGATGACGATGGCGATATTGCTGAGCCGCATAATGAAGAGCCCAAAAGCGTATTAGAGCGTCTATTTAGCTTGATCGCTTTAAAAACTTACAGCGAAAAGCAAGGCAAAGGCTACGCAATGCGATTTAAGTTACCTAAGCACATTGTTGATGCAGCGATAACTGAGGGACAGATGGCAAAACGGCGAACAGTAATAAAATATCATTACGGTCACGCAGTTGCCCCTAACGTACCGTCTGAGGTTATAGCGGTGTTGTAAACACGGGTATTAAACATGGCTATCGTTACTTGTTGTATTCACGTGTTTATCGCTATCTATAAAAATACCCACTATTGAGTGGGTATTTTTTTCTCTAGCGTATAGTTATGGTGACTATTTTTTTGCTTTCGCAAACGCAGCGGCAAAGGCGCCACCCATTGCACCACCAGAGAGGTCATTGTTCTGGCGCTGATTCTGATGACGAGAGTCAGAGCGAGACGGATTATTACGACCATTAGTGTGATTTGGTTTAGCTGAGCTTGAACGTTGTGGGCGATTGTCTTGACCGGGCTCATCGCTCAAACGCATAGTCAGAGCAATACGCTTACGCTGCTCATCCACTTCCATTACTTTCACTTTGACGATATCACCTGCTTTTACTACTTCACGAGGATCGGCGACAAAGCGATCGGTCAATGCTGAGATATGTACCAAGCCATCTTGGTGAACACCAATGTCCACAAATGCACCAAAATTAGCGACGTTAGAGACCACGCCTTCTAGAACCATGCCGATTTCCAAATCTGACACTTTCGTCACGCCATCGGCAAAGCTTGCTGTTTTAAACTCAGGACGTGGATCTCGACCCGGTTTGTCTAGCTCTTTGATAATGTCAGTTACCGTTGGAACACCGAAGCTTTCACTGGTGTATTCACTTGCGCGGAGGTTACGTAAAAAATCGCTGTTACCAATTAAGGCTTTAACGGCGGTGCTGTTTTTGTCTGAAATCGCTTTAACCACAGGGTAAGCTTCAGGGTGAACGGCAGACGCATCAAGAGGGTTTTTACCATCCATGATTCGTAGGAATCCAGCACACTGCTCAAACGCTTTAGGCCCAAGTCGAGCGACTTTTTTCAATGTGGTACGTGCTTCAAAGCGGCCGTTGGTGTCACGGTAATCGACGATGTTTTGCGCAATCGTCGTGCTTAATCCCGCAACGCGAGTCAGTAGTGCCGCAGAGGCGGTATTAACATCAACGCCCACGGCGTTTACACAATCTTCGACTACTGCGTCAAGACGCTTCGCCAGCATGGATTGACCCACATCATGCTGATATTGACCCACACCAATCGATTTCGGATCAATTTTCACTAGCTCTGCCAATGGATCTTGCAGGCGACGAGCAATAGAGACTGCGCCACGTAGCGAAACATCCATATTTGGAAACTCATTCGCAGCAAGCTCTGATGCCGAGTAAACTGATGCTCCCGCTTCACTGACAGTAATCTTTTGTACTTTCAAGCTACCACGCTTAATCACGTCTGCAACAAAGCTATCGGTTTCACGAGAGGCGGTACCGTTACCAATGGCGATTAAATCAACGTTGTATTTCTTAACCAGTTGCTCAACCGTATGCGCAGATTTGTCATATTGCTTTTGCGGCGGGTGAGGGTAGATGGTGTCAGTCGCTAGTACCTTACCAGTGGCATCAACCACCGCAATTTTAGAGCCGGTACGCAGACCAGGGTCGAGACCCAATGTTGCTTTAGGGCCAGCAGGCGCGGCCATTAACAGATCTTTTAGGTTGGTGGCAAAAACCTCAATGGCTTCGACTTCAGAACGCTCTTTCAATACGCCCATCAACTCGGTTTCCATGTGCATGGATACCTTAATGCGCCATGCCCAACTAACCACTTGTTTGCGCCAAGCATCGGCCGGAGCACTGCTAAGGTTAATACCGTAGTGATCGGTAATGATGGTTTCACAATAAGATTGTCGAACGCTCTCTTCTTGCGCAGGGTCGGCGTTCATCGAGATACTAAGAAAACCTTCGTTTCGTCCTCGAAGCATTGCTAATGCACGGTGAGAAGGGACCTTGCTGAGTAGCTCATTATGTTCAAAGTAGTCTTTAAATTTCTCACCTTGTTGCTCTTTACCGGTTACAACGCGTGAAACTAGCTCTGCATTACGAGTGAGGTACTGGCGAATTTTTTCCAATAAATTCGCGTCTTCGGCAATGCGTTCCATGACGATAGCGCGAGCACCATCAAGCGCTGCTTTGGTATCGTTAATGCCATTTTCTGTATTCAGGTATTTTGTGGCTTCTGACTCAGGTTCTGTTTGGGGAGTTAACCACAAGATATCGGCAAGCGGTTCCAGCCCAGCTTCAATGGCGATTTGCCCTTTGGTGCGACGCTTTGGTTTGTATGGCAGGTAAAGGTCTTCTAAACGTGTTTTGCTGTCCGCTTGATTCAATTCGTTTTCTAGTTCAGGCGTTAACTTACCTTGGTCACGAATTGATTTTAAAATGGTTTCTCGTCTGTCGCCTAGCTCGCGAAGGTACGATAAGCGGCTGTCTAGGTTACGCAATTGAGTATCATCGAGCCCGCCAGTGACCTCTTTTCGGTAACGTGCAATAAAAGGGACGGTATTACCATCATCGATCAAGGTAACAGCAGCAATAACTTGCTCTGGGCGCACACTCAATTCGCGTGCGATAGCGTTGCAGATAGCTTGGCTCATCTGAGAATTCTCTTTTGTTCTAGTATTGGATAGGTCAACGGACCTTTATGTACTGTATCCAAACGACACGTGGACACTAACAACTTCTATTTATCTTAATATTGGGGTAAGCAGTGGATTTTCCAATATATTTGTAAGTCAGCTGTCAAAAAAACACATCGAAGCAGGATTTTTGATCGATTTTGGTTAAAATTATGTCAAAACATAGAGTATCTCGAACTTATCCACTTTCATGGACTCGAAAGTGATGGGCGTTCTCTTGAATTACGGAAATCTATAATGAAAAAAATCTCTTTGGTTATAGCCATGTTAGGCACATCTCTGTTTTCTTACTCATCTTTAGCGGTTGATATTCCATTCACGACTCAAAGCCCAGCTTATGAACTGGATGATAAAGTGGTATTGGGTCGTACGGAAAACGTCTATCTGACGGGATCTGAGGCGCTAGAAGGTGTCCCTTTTATTGGCAAGATAGATACTGGCGCTGACACGACATCTATGCACGCTGAGAATATTCACGTTTCAAGCGCTCATCCTGACTATAAAAACCTGAAAGATGAAAAGTTAATGATGGCCTTGGTCGAAGAGGTGGAGAAAGACAAAGAGCTCGACTATTTCGACTGGGATGGAGAGGTTTTTGCTCCCTTTAAGGCAACAGTCTCATTTACGATTCAGCACCCGTATAACGGCAAAGAGATCGTCATTAAAGAGCCGCTAGAACGTGTCAGCATGATTCGCAGCCGTACCAGCAGCACGCCTTTACTGCGCCCAACAGTAAAAATCCCTATGAGTATCGCAGGGACAGAAGTGAAGACCGATGTAAACCTGACCGATAGAAGTAATTTCTCTGCGCCCGTACTGATTGGTAAAACCTTCTTGGAAGATAACGCTTGGGTTTTTGCCGGTTACGATTATCTTCAAGAGCAGCCAAAAGCCAAAGTAGTAGGTAAAAAAGAGACGGTCTCTATCTCAGATGTTCCGCTGAACGTGAGTTTCTCACTTAACAATGGCTATAGCATTTTGCATGCAAAAAATATCGATGTTGATCAGAAAAACGATGAAGTGAAATTCGATATGGTTGGCAGTGGTGGTGAACAGAAAGAAATGACACTTCCATTGGTTCGTATGCTTAAAGTTAGCGGCCATAAACGTCCTTTGGTTTACGTTCCTGTTCAGCTAGACAGCAAGACAACTCAATATTGGTTGGTGTATCTCAAAGATCGCTCAGGCAGTAGCTCTCAACTTCGAGTGGGCACCGATACCATCAGTGAATCGTTCATGATTGATACCAGTGCTGAAGACCTGCTAGGTAAAGGTGCGAAAAGCTTCCTTGAAGTAGAAAAATCAAGAAAACCTCTGGTTATTTCGCCTCAAGAGACCATCTTGTTGGACGGCTTTAAACTTGAGGCTGAACCTTCGTTCTCGGTGAAAACGCCTTTATTGAAAGTCGCCAGCTTTGAGGTGACAGAAGGTAAAGACGATTACGTTGAATTCTTTTTAAGAAACTCGAAAGGTGAGCAACAGAAAGTCAAAAAGAAAGTAGAAAAGAACCTTAGAGTTGGAGAGACCACGAGGCCTGTTGTGATAGGGCAGCTTTCCATTGCAGGTGAGGTTCGTGAGCTTGAATTCGCGATTGATACGCTAGATAGCGATGAGAAACGCCCGTACTTCATCCTAGGGCAGAAAATGGCGAAGGGTGGGGTGTTCGTGAATGCTCGTGCTGATCATTTGCTAGAAGCTGAGCCTTTGTTTAAAGCAGGCCATATTGAGACAGTGCAAGTGGGTGGTATGTCTTTCCCTGCCAAGCTCGATACGGGAGCGGATGTGAGCTCGATGAATGCGGTTAAGCTCAAACGTTTTAAGAAAGACGGCCAAGATATGGTGACCTTCACTTATCAAAATAGCCAAGGCGATGAGAAAGTCTTCACCAAACCCGTAATTGATGTCATGCGTATTAAAGCCAAGAAGGGTGAGAAACCAAACATTCGCCCAGTGGTTGAGATGCGAGTGAAATTGGGTGACCTTGAGAAAGAAGTGAAAGTGAACCTACAAGATCGCTCTCGATTTGAATACAGTATGATTTTAGGCAAAAACTTCTTGAAGCATGGCGCTGTTGTGAGCAGTGATGAAAACTATATTTTAGGTAACGATCCCGCCGATAAAAAATAAGATTAAACGAACAGGCCCGATCCCTGATTTGCAGTCCAAATCAGGGATTTTATTTTTGAAGGTCGTAAATCTTTATATATGTTGTACATTAGCCACAATTGAATGGTGTTAAATAAGTAACCCGAATAGAGGTGCTAAAAGTGAAAACCAAGCTCATTACCCGAGAAGGTTACAATAAACTTAAACAAGAACATGATCATTTATGGCATGAAAAACGACCTGAAATCACCAAAATAGTCACTTGGGCAGCAGGTCTTGGCGATCGCTCTGAAAATGCAGATTACACTTTCAACAAGCGTTTGCTGCGACAAATAGACCGTCGCGTTCGTTTTCTTAGAAAATTCTTACCTGATGTGACCATTGTCGATTACTCCCCACAGCAAGAAGGGAAGGTTTTCTTCGGAGCGTGGGTAGAGATTGAAAATGAAGAGGGTGAAGTAAAGCGGTTCCGTATTGTTGGCCCTGAAGAGATTTATGGTGATGCGAAAGGTTACATCTCGATTGACTCTCCAATGGCGAGAGCTCTGCTTAAAAAAGAAGTGGATGATGAGTTTGTTGTCAAAACCCCCGAAGGCGAAAAAGAGTGGTTCATTAATTCGATTGAATACGATAAGTGTTGAGCGTGAGCCAGAAGTCCCTCTGAATAAGATGACTCTGCTTTAAAAAATGTGGCCGGATTGATTAAACTAGATCATAGTCTTTGCGATTAATTTGATTGTTTTTCATAGTTTTGGCGTATGATTGTTGAAAGGGCTTAATACACTATTGAATCACGTAATAAACGTTAACAATTCTTTGCGCCACATTGCGGCGAACAGTGTTACATTTCCAACTGCGACTCTGTTTTGAGTGCAAGCTTATTAATAGGTGGAATCATTACATGCAAGAAAACTTTAAAATTTTAGTGGTAGATGACGATGCACGTTTACGCGCATTGCTAGAGCGATACTTATCAGAGCAAGGATTCCAAGTACGCAGTGTTGCCAATAGTGAGCAGATGGACCGCCTATTAACACGTGAGAACTTTCACCTAATGGTGTTAGATTTGATGCTACCAGGAGAGGATGGCCTATCGATTTGCCGACGCCTGAGAAACTCAAATAACCTATTGCCTATCCTGATGCTAACCGCTAAGGGCGATGAGATTGACCGAATTGTTGGTCTTGAAGTGGGTGCGGATGATTATCTGCCAAAACCATTTAACCCGCGTGAGCTATTGGCTCGAATCAAAGCCGTTCTTCGTCGTCAAACGATTGAAGCCCCAGGTGCACCAAGCTCTGAAGAAGCTTTGGTTGAATTTGGTGAGTTCCGCTTAAACTTAGGCACGCGTGAAATGTTCCGCGGTGAAGAGCCGATGCCACTTACCTCGGGTGAATTTGCAGTATTAAAAGCACTCGTGACGAATGCTCGTGAGCCAATGTCTCGCGATAAGCTAATGAACATGGCACGTGGCCGTGAGTATTCGGCAATGGAGCGCTCTATTGACGTACAGATTTCTCGTTTGCGCCGCATGCTAGAAGTTGACCCAAGTAAACCACGTTATATCCAAACGGTATGGGGTTTGGGGTACGTATTCGTTCCAGATGGAAAAGAAGTGTAATTCCTCTTCATAGACTATTGAATGCTCGAGTGGTTAAGTACTTAGCTGCTCGAGTTCATTGCTAAGGATTAGCAAAGGTTCCCATTATGCGCATTCGCAGCTCGTTCACTCAAACTATCCTCCTGTTTCTTACTCTACTTATCGCAAGCCAAGTCTATTCGTATTACGCGGTATTTAATTACGCCTTAATGCCGAGTTTGCAGCAATTCAATAAAATTATTGGCTATGAGATTCGTTTGATGTTGGATGAATCTGATTCTGGACTTGAAGATCTGGAGATGGACGCGCCATTGCGTCGACGAGTGCTTGAACGACTTGGTGTGACCATTCACGCAAAAGATAGCCCTATTGCGAACGAATACCAAAAAGCGATGAGCATTGATTTAATGAGTGAAGACATGTCTCACGAATTAAATACTCCCACTGAAGTGAGAATGATTCTTGCCAGTGACAGCTATGTGTTGTGGATGCAAATCGATTCATTACCCAATTCGCTGATCCGTATTCCCTTATCTGAACTACAAGAAAATGACTTTACGCCACTTTTCTACAATAGCTTAATCGTTGCACTACTGGTTATTGCTGGTGGTTGGCTGTTTATACGCTTGCAGAATCGACCGTTAATTGCTTTAGAAAAAGCAGCGAAAGGGGTCGGGCGAGGAGAAATACCGTCGCCTTTACCTGAGAAAGGCCCTTCCGAAATCCGCTCTGTAACGAGAGCTTTTAACCAAATGTCGAAAGGCATTCAAGAGTTAGAGGAAGACAGAGCACTATTAATGGCAGGGGTCAGTCATGACTTACGAACGCCCCTTACACGTATTCGCCTTGCCACTGAAATGATGTCTGATGAAGACAGTTATCTTGCTCAAGGAATTATTAGCGATACGGAAGAGTGTAACGAGATCATCAGCCAGTTTATGGACTATCTAAAGCCGGTTGATCGAGAAACGTTCACGCCTGTCTCCTTGAATGAAATTTCTAACGAAATAGCGTTGGCGGAAATGAACGCTGATGTTGAGATTGAAACCGTCCTTACTGAAAAAGAGAAGGTCGCGATAGGAAACTCGATCGCGATCAAACGTGCGGTGACAAACCTCGTCGTTAATGCGGTTCGTTATGGTAATGGCTGGGTTCGAATCAGTACCGGTGTGACAGCGGATAAGAAATTGGTTTGGGTTTGTATCGAAGATAACGGACCCGGAATAAAACCTGATCAAGTGTCTAAGCTGTTTGAACCTTTCACTCGTGGTGATACTGCAAGAGGAAGTGAAGGGACAGGACTAGGCTTAGCGATTGTTAAGCGTATTATCAGCCAGCACCAAGGCTCTATTTCGGTGAATAACCGCAGTGAAGGCGGACTAAAAGCGCAGCTAAGTTTCCCGACTAAATAACGGTATTTTAGAAGAAAAAGAATGACGTAGAGTAAATGAGGCTGGCAGCGACTTTGTCAGCCTTGTTTTTTACGCGATAGAAACCAATAGATTTACGCCTTGGCGTAGAAATCTCTCTCACCAAGCCAACGTTCTATAATCGCTGCGGAGTTTTTCGGATATTGGTCATGAATATGTCGAGCCATGCGCTGAACTTCTGGAATCAAGTATTGATCTCGCAATAAATCGGCAATTCTAAAGTCTGCTAGGCCTGTTTGTTTGGTGCCAAGTAGTTCACCTGGGCCACGGATTTCTAAATCGCGCTGAGCAATCACGAATCCATCATTACTTTCTCTCAGAACGCCTAAGCGCTTTTGCGCTGTCTTTGATAGTGGTGCGTGATATAAAAGAACGCAGTGACTGGCGATTTCTCCTCGACCTACACGACCTCTAAGCTGGTGCAGTTGAGCGAGCCCTAAGCGTTCTGGGTTTTCTATGATCATTAAGCTCGAATTGGGTACATCCACACCCACTTCAATGACTGTTGTCGCTACAAGAAGATGAAGCTTGTTGTCTTTAAAGTCCTTCATAACGGCTTGTTTTTCCGCCGCTTTCATTCGTCCGTGTACCAAACCGATCTTTAAATCAGGCAGCTTCAATTGCAGTTCTTCAGCCGTATCAGCGGCGGCTTGAGCTTCGAGCACTTCGGATTCATCGATTAAGGTACAAACCCAATACGCTTGTTTGCCTTCGTTTAGACAGGCATTGCGGACACGCTCTACGATATCAACTCGTTTCGTATCTGGGATCGCCACTGTTTGAATAGGCGTTCTTCCCGGTGGAAGCTCATCAATAATAGAGGTTTCTAAATCGGCATAGGCGGTCATGGCGAGTGTTCGTGGAATCGGTGTTGCTGTCATGACGAGTTGATGCGGATAATAGCCTTGCTTTGCACCTTTCTCTCTTAGCTCTAATCGCTGGTGGACACCAAATCGATGCTGTTCATCGATGATGACCAGTGTGAGATTGTGGAATTCAACGTGTTGCTGAAACAGTGCGTGTGTTCCCACCACCATTTGTGCTTCACCGGAGGCGATGCGATCCAGTTCGGTTTGTTTGGCTTTACCCGTTAGTTTTCCGGCAAGCCATCCGACTTGAATACCCATCTTTTCAAACCAAGCGGCAAAGTTGATGGCGTGTTGTTCTGCAAGGAGTTCGGTGGGGGCCATCAGCGCAACTTGGTAACCATGCTCAATCGCTTGAACAGCAGCCAGTGCGGCAACTAAGGTTTTGCCTGAACCTACGTCACCTTGAACCAAACGCATCATAGGGTGAGCAAGTGCGAGATCGTGCTCAATCTCATTGACGACCCTTGATTGAGCATTCGTTGGCGTAAATGGCAGTTGATCAAGAAGCTGCTGCTTTAGCGTGTTTACCGTAGGCAGTGGTGTCGCGTTGTCTTGTTGCCCTTTACTACGAACGGCCAGCATTGACAGATTTTGTGCTAATAACTCTTCAATGATCAAACGCAGTTGAGCGGGATGTTTTCCTTCGTCAAACTGTTCAAGATTGATCGTTGGCGGTGGACGGTGAATCGTATGCAGTGCTTGAGCCAAGGTCTGTTGATGATCGTAAAGGCCGGCAGGGAGAAGTTCTTGTACTGCGGCTTTATCGAGTAAAGCTAGCGCCTGATCGGTTAGATTTCTCAGAGTGAGCTGCCTTAGTCCATCGGTTGTGGGATAGACGGGCGTTAATGTTTGCTCTGTTTCTGGGGCTTGTTCAGGCGATGAAAACTTGTAATCAGGGTGAATAATTTCCAGCCCCATTCCACCACGTTTTATCTCGCCGTAAGCGTGAACCCATTTACCTTCAGAAAAGTTGTTTTTGATACCTGCGGTAAAATTAAAAAAACGCAGGGTAATCGTACCGTTACCATCGCTGATTTTTACCGCCAACATTTTGCGTTTACCAAAGATGGTATCGACGCTCATGACTTTGCCTTGCACCGCGGCCCAAAGCCCAGCGTGAAGCTTGACTATTGGGTAGACACGAGTGCGATCTTCGTAGCGATAAGGAAGATGAAACAGTAAATCTTGAACTGAATGCAGCCCGACTTTTGCCAGTTTTTCCGCAACTTTTGCTCCGACACCCGATAGTGAAGTTAGAGGAATAGCGGAAAGAAGTTGGGACATAAATAGGCTCGCACGTCAGCAGCAGGTTAATGAAGATAGTTAACCATTAGGCTGTGTTTTTGTACAGGAAAAATTGGAAAGAAGCACTTAACCAGAGAACGCTAGAGTATCTGGCTAAGTGCTTAATCGACTGGGGATTTTATGCCGATATTAATATCAAGTATTGGTTACTTACTTTGCATCTCTTTCCACCAATTTTCATCGGCGACAATCTGTCCTTCGTCATCCAATGGTGGGTAAGGGAGTTTCTTACGTTTGGCGACTTTGGCTAGAACGGGATGACCACGTTCAAAGAGAGTTTTGTGGATGGCTTCTTTAGGAATCGTACTCTCTTGTTTGTCATACATACCAGCTTGCTGGCGTTGACGTTGTGCTTCATAAAGAACAATGGCGCTAGCGACAGAAACGTTGAGTGATTGCACCATACCCATCATAGGAATGATGATGTCTTGATCGGCAAGCTCTAACGCTTTTTTTGAAGCACCCTCTTTTTCATTTCCAAGAATGATCGCCGTTGGTTTGGTGTAATCAATCTCTCGAAAATCGACTGCGCTATCTGAGAGGTTAGTGACTAGCACCTGCATGCCCTGCGCTTTGAATTGCTTAACCGCGTCGACAATGCCGTTATGCGTATCTACTTCAACCCAGTTTCTAGCTCCAGCGGAAGTATGGCTCAGTGTTTTCATTTGAGCACTTGGCCAAATGGCGTGGATTTTGTGAATACCTGTGGCATCGGCGGTACGGATTATCGCTGAAACATTGTTAGGCTTGTGAACCTCTTCCAAACATAAAGTGAGATCTGTTTGACGAGCTTTGAGCACTTCTTGAATACGTTGGTATCGTTCTAAGTTCATAATCTTATTTGTTTTTAGATAATAAATTTACAGTTAAAGAGAGCGGCATAGAAACAAAAATGCGCTCGATGATGAGCGCATTTTAATAAAGAGCTTAGTTTCGTTTGCGTCGAACTCTCAGTGCATGAGGCATCACACGAATCTTCTTCATGATCCCGGCTAAATGCACACGGTCTTTTGTCGTCAGTAGCATGGTAATGGTATACAAACGACCGTCTTTCTCCTCGGTTGAGATACCGTGGATATTAGAGCCTGTTTTAGAGATAACATTGGTTAATTCTGCTAAAGCACCTTGGCTATTTTGCATATCAACGGTTAGCTCACTAATGAACTCTTGATCGTAATCTTCAGACCACTCAACGCCCATGTATTTGTCTGGCTCTTTTTGGTAGCCACGAACATTAGGACATGTTTCACGGTGAACGACTAAGCCACGGCCTGGAGAGACGTGCGCAATGATGTGGTCATCGGGAATAGGGTGACAACAGTTGGCAAAGGTCAGTAGTATTCCTTCCGCACCACGGATAGGAAGTTTCTTCTTCGGTTTGCCATCTTTGCTTACTACTTCCGTTAACTCATCACTGTCACCTAATAGGCGACGCGCAATCACGATACTCATCAGCTCACCCAAACCAATCGCAGCGAGGAGATCCTCGATATCGTTGATTTTAAGATCGCTCAATACCTGATTAATATTATCTTCTGAGAGATCAGTGATCGATTTATCACCCAAAGCGTGATTGAGAAGTCGGCGGCCAAGCGTGACAGACTCTTCGCGGCGCATGGTTTTAAGAACCTGACGGATCTTAGTGCGAGCACGAGACGTCACGACATAGTTTAGCCAAGCGGCGTTTGGACGCGCACCAGGAGCACTGATGATCTCAATGGTTTGACCGTTTTTCAGCGATTTGCTGAGCGGGTAAGGGTTGCGATCTACACGAGCCCCAACACACATGTTACCGACATCAGTATGTACTTCATAAGCGAAATCAACCGCCGTTGCGCCTACAGGCAGTTCAACAATACGGCCTTTCGGCGTAAAGACATAAATCTCATCAGGGAACAGATCAGATTTCACGTTCTCGATGAATTCAAACGAGTTACCTGCACTTTGCTGTAGCTCGAGTAAGCTTTGCATCCAACGCTGAGCTTTCACTTGCGCGGTAGTGCCGGTGCGATCGCCATCAGCTTTATATGACCAGTGCGCTGCAACACCCTTGTCAGCCATTTGGTCCATATCTTCAGTACGAATCTGTACTTCGACAGGAACACCGTGAGGACCAATCATAGAGGTATGCAAAGACTGATAGCCATTCGCTTTTGGTACCGCAATATAATCTTTCATGCGACCAGGGCGTGGCTTGTACAGGCTGTGAACTTGACCGAGAACACGATAACAGGTGTCTACATCTTCAATGACAACACGGAAAGCGTAGATATCCATAATGGTATGGAATCGTTGCTCTTTGGTTTTCATCTTGTTGTAGATGGAAAAAAGGTTTTTTTCTCGACCAAACACGCGAGCGTTGAGTCCAACCTCTTCGAGGCGACCTTCAATCTCACTGTGTATACGTTGGATCATCTCTTTACGATTACCACGCGCAGATCGAACCACCTCTTTAAGGACGCGGTAGCGATTAGGGTAGAGCGCTTCAAAACCAAGCTCTTCAAGCTCAGTTTTAATATTGTGGATACCGAGGCGATGCGCCAAAGGAGAGTATATTTCAAGAGTTTCACGAGCAATGCGTCGCTTTTTATCAGGACGAAGTGCCCCAAGTGTGCGCATGTTGTGAGTACGGTCAGCGAGCTTGATTAAAATTACGCGAATGTCTTGCACCATGGCAAGGACCATCTTACGGAAGTTTTCTGCTTGCGCTTCTTTACGGTCTCGAAATTTAAGCTTATCCAGCTTAGACACACCATCAACTAGTTCTGCAACTGTGTTTCCAAACTTCTCTTCTAGATCTTCTTTGGTGACATCACAGTCTTCAATGACATCGTGAAGGAGAGCGGCTTGTAGTGTTTCGATATCAAGGCGCATTTCAGCCAAGATACGAGATACAGCGACAGGGTGGATGATGTATGGTTCACCGCTTGAGCGGGTTTGCCCTTCATGGGCGTCTCTTGCTACCACATAAGATTGACGCAGAGCCTCAATTTGAGGCTCTGTTAGGTATTCTTGGGCAACGTCTTTGAGGCTATCAAATAGATACAAATTATAGGCCCGGCAGGTTGTTTAATCGTATAAGCAACTTACTTTGCAAAGATCTTCCTTGCGAACTAATCCCTTGAGAACTGGTTAGCGAGTGTGAGCGATGCTACTTACTGCTGCTAGTTCTGCTGCTTCTTGCTCTTGCTGTTCTTGGCGCTCACGTGCGTCTAGAACATCTTTAGTAATAAGTCCTTCTTCGATTTCGCGTAGAGCGATAACCGTTGGCTTATCATTCTCTTCAGGCACTAGTGAATCTTTACCACCAGTCTGCATTTGACGAGCGCGGCGTGCCGAAATAAGAACTAGGTCGAAACGATTGCCTACTTTTTCAACAGCATCTTGAACAGTTACGCGTGCCATGAGGACTCCAATTAGTTAACTAAAATTTTATGTGACGAGAAAGTATACAAGCTTAGTGTGATACTTTCTAGCAATTAAATAGAATTGATCCTAAAGGATCTTAGTGTTTATCTTGCAGTTTCAGCCTGTTTACAGGATTACTCTGCTAAAAGCGCGTTAAGCATGCCTTTATATTTAGCAGCTTGCTTATCTTGCTTCAATCTTTCTGCGCGAATAATGGCTTTAAAATCCATTAATGCCGCATCGAAATCATCATTGATAATGACGTAGTCGTACTCATCGTAGTGAGAGATTTCTGCTTTTGCTTCCGCCATGCGCTTTGCAATCACAGTATCGCTGTCTTGACCACGAGCATTAAGGCGGCGTTCTAGCTCACCATTTGATGGCGGTAGAATAAATACGCTGCGTGCTAGGGGCATTTGCTCTCTGATTTGACGAGCGCCTTGCCAATCAATATCAAGAAAGACATCGATGCCTTTTTCAAGGTTCTCTTCAATCCACACGCGAGAGGTGCCGTAGTAGTTACCAAAGACTTCTGCGTACTCTAAGAACTCTTTCTTACCTATGAGGTCTTCAAAGTGCTCTTTTTGCACGAAGTGGTAGTGTACGCCATCTTGCTCACCCGGGCGCATGCCGCGAGTTGTGTGTGAAACAGACACTTTCATTGCGTATGTTGGGTTGGTTTCCAACATTGCTGAGATCAAGCTTGATTTACCTGCGCCGCTAGGTGCCGATACGATATATAGAGTACCTTTGCCCATCTGTACTGTTCCACGTTTGGTTGGATGAAAGCCGAATTATATTCGTCTTCAATTAAAGATAGCACTGGCCTAAATTCACGTCATCGAACGAGGCACTAAATAGTTAGCGAACCTGCAAGTTTTGATGGTTTTTAGACCAGAAAAATGGAGGCGAAGAATAGCACAGTTATTCTGATTTCGACAAGTGGGGCAGTGCGATGTAAATCAATCACTCAATTTGTCGTATTGTTGTGGTGAATTGATGCTTTCTGTCAATCAACGCTCACTAAATCACACTGTTAGGGTGGCAAACGTTTGCTTATAATTCAACAACTTGATTTTACGGCGTAATTTTTGTTCAAAATAATGTCGAAAATCATTGAATTATTCATGTAAGGAATTAGAATTCGCGCCAAAGTTTTATCGCACTGTATATGTTTAGTAATTTGGTCTAAACGTCTCTACCGCTGAGCCTAACTCAGCTGCTACAGTTCTCCTTTGGTTGCTTGTATTGAGCGTTTAACCATATTCAGCGTGATAATCCCACCGATTTATACTAACTGAATAAGGTCTCACTGTGAGCGTCGATACTGCAATCAAGAAAAGAGCGTCTGATTCTATTCTTGAATCTACCTTCAAAATTACCGAAAGAAAATCCACCATTGGTACCGAGCTGTACGCGGGCTTCATTACCTTCCTTGCGATGAGCTACATTTTGGCGGTAAACCCCGCCATTTTAGGTGACATTCCAGGCATGGATCGCGGTGCAATCTTTACGGCTACCGCTTTGGCTGCAGCGATTGCTACGTTAATCATGGGCATTTTTGGTAACTACCCTGTGATGTTAGCGCCGGGCATGAGCATGAATGGCTTCTTTAAAGGATTACTATTTAGTGGCTCTGTTGCGTTAGTGTGGCACGAGGCTCTATTCGGTATTTTCCTGTCAGGTGTGCTGTATCTGATTCTGTCGATGACCAACTTGCGTAAAGCCATGATTGAGTCGATTCCTGAAGACTTGAAGCTCGCTATTACAGTTTCTTTAGGCTTATTCATTGCTTTCTTAGGCCTAAAAAACGCAGGTATTATCGTTTCAAACCCATTTGTGTTAGTGGGTATGGGGGATATTACTGATCCACAAGTGCTGATCGCTTTCGTGAGTATCTTCATTGCACTAGGCTGCATGGTTCGCGATATCAAACTGGCCACGTTCATCTCGTTTATCTCGGCAATCGTCTTAACGATCATTGCGGATATCTTTTTGGGTACGAACCACGCGCCTATTCCTGATCAGTTCGTAACGATGCCACCAAGTATGGAAGGTAGCTTTGGTGCTATCTTTAACTTCTCGGGCTTTACCGCTGAGAAGATGTTTGATCTTTTGTTTATCGTTATCATTTTCTTGATTGTCGATTTCTTTGATGGCTTAAGTACTATTGTCGGTGTTGGTCGCGATGCGGGTATCATCGATAAAGACGGTAAAGTACCAAATGCACGTTCTGCACTAGTGGCGGATGCTGGCGGCACGGTGATTGGTTCTGTATTAGGTACGACTTCTATTACGGCCTTCTCTGAGTCTGGCATTGCTTCTTCTCAAGGGGCTAAAACTGGTCTTGCGGCGGTAATGGTTGCTGGCTTGTTCCTGATTTCGTTATTCCTATACCCACTGTTCTCTATCTTCTCTGCTGCCATGGTTGCGCCAGCGATGGTAGTAGTAGGTATCTACATGATTGGTCGTCTTGGACAAATTAACTGGGAAAAGAAAGAGTCGCGCATCGCTGCCTTCTTTACCATCATGTTTACCGTACTGAGCTTCTCCCCGGCAAATGGCATGGCGATGGGCTTTATCAGCTACGCCTTTACCATGGTTGTTGCAGGTAAAGGCAAGCAAGTTCACCCAGTGATTTATGCGCTGTGTGTGCTGTTCATGACTTATTTGGTTCTGCTTTAATTGCTTTTGCTTTAAGAGCATAATGAATATATAGAAAAGCCAGAGCATCATGCTCTGGCTTTGTTGTATTTGGCTTGCTAGGTGTGACCATTCACTTTCATATGGATGTTATTGTGTCCATAAATTAGAAAATAACGCTATAATGGATGTTATTGTATCCATTGAGGTTGCGTATGAACTTTTCACTTTTAGATGATACCGACGTAAGCCAAGCTTTTGCTACTCATCTGCGGGGTTTGCGTAAACAAGCGAAGCTATCGCGAGAGGCACTGGCACTGCGTAGTTGTGTACCTGCTTCGACCATAAAAAAGTTTGAACTCACCGGGCAAATTTCATTTCGTCAGCTGCTGCTTTTGTGGCAGTCGCTGGATTCACTAGACAGGCTTTATCAATTGACACAAACCACGGCTGACCGTACCGCTTTACCGACCAGTATAGAAGAGGTACTAAAAGATGAGCTTTAAATCTATCCAAAAGCTGAATGTGGAGCGCACTCTCACAACGGGCGAAACTGTATCGGCAGGTATATTAGCGCAAAACCGCCAAGGTGTTTTCTTTCAGTATGATGAAAGTTATCTAAGCAGATTTGGCAATCTATCCCCTTTTACTCTTCAAGGCGATGTGCGATTACAGCAAGCACCAAAAGAGCCTCACCAAGGTATACACGGCGTTTTTGGAGACAGCCTTCCAGATGGTTGGGGTTTGTTGTTGCAAGATCGTGTGTTTCGCCAACAAGGTATTTTACCTGCACAAGTAACGGCAATGGATAGACTGGCGTTTGTTGGTCAGCAAGGAATGGGGGCATTGTCTTTTACGCCTGTATCCGAATTCTCACTCGAACAACGTTCAGATATTGATTTGGAAACACTTGGGCTAGAAGCCCAAACCTTGTTCGACCAGGCTCTATCTGACGATTTAGACGGTAGCACTCAGCAAGTGTTAGCAACGTTGGTAGCAGTCGGCAGCTCCGGCGGTGCTCGCCCTAAAGCGCAAATTTATATGCCTTCTGGTGATGCGACGCAATGCCGCACTTATGCACAGCCTAGCGATGAAGCATGGTTAGTTAAGTTTACTTCGAAGAACTTAGCATTGGGCCACGAAGAAGGTTTGTGTGAAGCGGTCTATTTAGAAATGGCTGAGTTGGCAAAATGTCAGCCACCTATTTGGCAGTTAATTGAAGCACCTGCAAGTAGCGGCGCTAAAGCATGGCTTGCGTTAAAGCGTTTCGATTATTTGCCCGCGCAGGATAAGGCTGGGCGTTTACATATGCACAGTGCTTGCGGCCTATTGGATGCTGATTTTCGCAGCCCTAGCTTAGATTACAGCGAGCTGATTAAGGCCAGCCGTCAACTTTGTAAGTCTCCCGCTGCTGGGCAGCTTCAATTTCGTCGCGCAATGTTTAACTTGTTTGCAGCTAACCAAGACGATCACAGTAAAAACTGGGGCTTTTTACAAGACGATGATGGCAGGTGGCAACTCGCTCCGTTTTACGACGTAACCTTTAGCCCTCACCCTTTTAATGAACATGCCACCGCCTTTGCAGGGTACGGAAAAGCACCACCACTCAAAGTGATGCAAAAGCTCTCGGCCAGTGCAGGCTTTGCTAATTGGAAGGAAGCACAGCAATGCATTCAAGAGGTCGTTGATGCCATTAGTCAGTTTAGGCAGCTTGCTGAGCAACACGGGGTGAGTATGACCACTGTGTTAGCGATAGAAAAAACGCTCGCAGAACGTAAGCAAGAAAATGCGGCACTCTTAGTTTGAGATAACGTTTTATAAGGTGACCTAGCATTAAGATAAAGAAGACAAGTAGATAAAACATGAAACCAGGTCGAAATGAACCTTGCCCTTGTGGCAGCGGTAAAAAGTACAAACGTTGCTGCAATGAACCCTAACTTGTATTTAGAAGAACTTAATATCGTTGCAGAGCAAAAAATGAAGGCGGCTAATGAACGGCCTCATCCTGATTTCTGTGGCCTTTCGCCAACACAAATGAGCAATTGGTTATATGCGCCTTTCAAAGAATTAGAACGGGTAACAATACACACGCCAGATAACCTAATTACCAGCCCAGTGATGCGTTACTTAGCATTGATATTGAATGAAGCTATGCAAAACGATGGCTCATTTAACGCCACTAGCAAAGGTAACTTGCCGACAAAAATTGTTAAGCAGGCTAGAGAGTTTTTTGCCAGAGTTTTCAGTCTCTGAATTTGAACGACATATCAACATCAGTGAATATGCAGGCAGTAACGAAGATAAGTTCAATGCATTGCATTACAGCCGGGTGCAGGCAGCCATTGATGAAGCAAGCTTTTCAGTTCCAGATGAATGCTAAAAATTGTAATGTAACTGGTATAAAACTTAAGTCCAGCTAGTGCTGGACTCTCATATTTTTATCAAACTTCTTTTACGAACAGATTGACGTTATTCAATATTCTGGATCTGTTCACGCATCTGTTCGATAAGTACTTTAAGCTCAACGCCTGATGCGGTGATGTCGGTGCTGATAGATTTAGACGCGAGTGTGTTTGACTCACGGTTAAACTCTTGCATCATAAAGTCCAGTTTACGGCCACAAGCGCCACCTTTCTTCATAACAGCGTTGGCTTCTTTTACATGTGAATCAAGACGGTCTAGCTCTTCTGCTACATCTGATTTTTGCGCCAGTAGGATAAGTTCTTGCTCAACACGAGAACCATCAAGTTCAATGTTCGCTTCTTCAAACTTCTTCAGTAGACGCTCACGTTGCCACACCAAGATTTCAGGCATGCGGGCACGAACCTTAACCACTTCTTCAGTGATCGCCGTTAAACGTTGATCGATCAGTGCTTTCATATTTGCACCTTCGCTTGCACGCGCTTCAATGAACTCTTTAATCGCTTCATCAAAACCTGCTAGCAGATCTTTGTTGATGCTGTTCATGTCTTGCTCTGGCGTTTCCATCACACCCGGCCAGTTCATCACTTGGAATGGGTTTAAACGGCTATCTTCGCCTGTTAGCGTCATTACCTGATTCGCGGCATTGATCACTTGCTTAGCCAGATCTTCATTGATTGAAAGATCGCCCTTTGCTGCAGGGTTCGCTTCAAAGCGTAAATTACACTCTACTTTTCCGCGCGCTAAACGTTTACGAAAACGCTCACGCAGTACAGGCTCTAGGCCACGAAACTGCTCTGGCATGCGAAAGTAAGTCTCAAGATAACGTTGGTTTACGCTGCGGATTTCCCATACGGCTGTGCCCCAGTCGCCTTTTACTTCTTTGCGCGCGTAGGCGGTCATACTATAAATCATCGAATTTTCCTGTCTCAATATTAGGTGAAAATTAACCGCGTAATAGTAGCACACTAAAGGGGATGCGCTATCTGCTACTCGCCTCGAAGAGACATTTCCTATATAATCTTGCCCCAATTCAATCCGTCTCATCCATAAAAGGTAGATGCCCTATGCGTCCAAATGATCGCGCTGCAGACCAAGTACGCCCAATTAAAATTACTCGTAACTACACCGCTTACGCAGAAGGTTCTGTTTTGGTTGAGTTTGGTAATACTAAAGTTCTTTGTAATGCAACGATCGAAGAGAACGTTCCTCGTTGGTTGAAAGGCCAAGGCAAAGGCTGGGTAACGGCTGAATACGGTATGTTGCCACGTGCAACTCATACGCGTACTCGTCGTGAAGCGGCTAGTGGTAAGCAAGGTGGCCGTACGATGGAAATTCAACGCTTAATCGCTCGCAGCCTACGTGCAGTTGTCGATTTAAAAGCGATGGGCGAAATCATGATCACTGTGGATTGTGACGTTATTCAAGCCGATGGTGGAACACGTACTGCGTCTATCTCTGGCGCAAGTGTCGCAATGGCAGATGCATTTCAGTCGCTAATTGAGAGCGGTAAGCTGAAAAAGAACCCAATGAAGGGACACGTTTCTGCTGTTTCTGTTGGTCTTCTAGGTAAAGACGTACTGTGTGACCTAGAGTATGTTGAAGACTCAGCGGCTGACACTGACATGAACGTTGTGATGACCGAAGATGGTAAGATGATTGAAGTGCAAGGCACTGCTGAAGGCGAACCGTTTAGCCACGAAGAGCTAATGGCTCTATTGGAGTCGGCAAGCAAAGGCATCAGCGAGATTACCGCAGCGCAGAAAGCAGCTCTGGCAGAATAGTTTTTAAAAGATAGCTTCTATTTATAGAGGCTATTTTTTTGCCTTTTTCATATGAGCCGTTGAATATTAACGGTAATGAAAAAGGCGGTAAGAGAGACATTGTTTAAACCGTTATTTGAAAAGATGAGAGAGAAACATGAAAGCATATCAACGTGAATTTATTGAGTTTGCCCTAGAGAAAGAAGTTTTAAAATTTGGTGAGTTTACTTTGAAGTCTGGCCGTAAGAGCCCTTACTTCTTCAATGCTGGATTGTTCAATACTGGCCGTGACCTAGCACGCCTTGGTCGCTTCTATGCAGCGGCATTGGCTGATTCAGGTATCGATTATGACGTGCTATTTGGTCCTGCGTACAAGGGTATCCCAATTGCGACAACCACAGCGGTTGCTCTAGCGGATCACCACGATACAGACGTACCTTACTGCTTTAACCGTAAGGAAGCGAAAAACCACGGCGAAGGCGGTAACTTAGTCGGTAGTGCACTCGAAGGTCGTATCATGCTAGTGGATGATGTGATCACAGCGGGTACGGCTATTCGTGAATCGATGAAAATCATTAAAGCCAACGGCGCTGACCTAGCTGGTGTATTGGTTGCGATTGACCGTCAAGAGAAAGGTAAAGGCGAGCTTTCTGCGATTCAAGAGGTTGAGCGTGACTTTGGTTGTGCAATTATCTCTATCGTTAGCCTAACGGATTTGGTGACTTTCTTGGAAGAGAAGGGCACTGATGCTGCTAACCTAGAAGCGGTTAAAGCGTATCGCGCACAGTACGGAATTTAAGTTAAGACTGCAATAGCAGCGATTAACAAGTGAGAAACGAAAAAGCTGAGATAATTCTCAGCTTTTTTATTGGGTTCAGCTTATTTACAGGCTTTCTAGGGAGGCTATTTGTAGCGAATGCCACGTTCTACTGATTCATCTTCCATCGTCTTGTACCGTTTGTGTAACCACATCCACTGCTCAGGTGCACGTAAGATAATCTCTTCTACATACTTGTTCATATAAGCGGCGGCGGCTTTCTCATCTTTTTGAGGGTAATCTTCTTCGATAGAGGTATTGGCGATGATCTCATACTTTCCATCGGCATTTTTAAATCCTGAACCAGTGACAATAGCGCATTTACTCGTGTAGGCAAGAATGCTTGTCCCTGTGGTTGTACAGGCATCTTCAATCGCAAAGAATGGCACGAAGACTGATTTGTTACGACCGTAATCGTGGTCAGGTAAGTAAAACAAGCGAGCTCCTTTACGAAGTATTCGGATCATCTGTTTTACATCTTTTCGATCGACGAGAGTATTACCGTTATGAGTTCTTCCCCAAATCTGAATAAAGTTATATACCGCATTGTTATGTGGGCGATAAACCCCATAGCCTGGCTGGCCTAGTACGGCAAAAGCACGAGCGGTAATCTCTAGATTAAGTGCGTGAACACAGCAGAGCAGAACACCTTTTCCGTCTTTATCGTGTTTTCTTAGTGCTTCGGTATTTTTATCAACCAGTAGCGTCTTAAAGCGCCAAGTCGGCCAAAACCAAGTAATACCCATTTCAATTACGGCCATTCCAGTATTTTTAAAGTTTTCTCTAACTAATTCTCTAATCTCTTTTTCTGGCTTGTCTGGAAAAGCTAATTCTATATTACGTGTCGCTACGTGAACCCGGCTCTTTCCAAAGCGCATCCCTAATAGGCCCAACTTATGCCCCAAAGAGAGCAGTAAGCGGTAGGGGAGAAGGTTTACAATCAGAGCCAATAGACCAAATCCTAGCCATATAGACCAGTATTTAGGGTGGAGTAAGGAGAGAGAAAATTCTAGTTTATCGTATTCTTTCTTATTCATAACGGCGACTTAATACGGATGGCCACTCAACTTGTACACTTAGCAGTGCTCATTGAAGCGAGCCGTAGGTTAATAATTAAAATCTGAAGTTGCCAAGCTATTGAGACTTCCTCCTATCGGTCCCACAACTGCAGCGAGTACAGACTTATCAAGAGGAAATATTTTCCTTCATGTATCTTGCATTCACTTAATATCTGGCGCAGAGATTTATCAATACGCTCAAAAGTAGATTTTATAGGGTAACCGCCCATTTTTAAACCTTAATGCGCGATCCTATAGGGTGCTTTGTTCTGAAAAGGAAAAGGGGTTGTGATGCTCAAAGAGTGGTAAGAGATAAACTTTAGAAAAGTGATTAGAAAAATAAGAGACAAGAATACCAACGTGAATTGATGGTGTTGCTCTTAGATGGAAGTGGCCTTTAGGTAAAGTCGCTTTATATAGTGGGCTTACTTTGAAGTAGTGGAGTAAGCCCCCTTGTTGCTATAGGAAGGCTATTTGTAGCGAATACCGCGCTCAACACTTTCATCTTCCATCGTTTTATAGCGTTTATGCAGCCACATCCATTGCTCGGGCGCACGTAGGATAGTCTCTTCTATATACCTATTCATGTAAGCGGCAGCGGCTTTCTCATCTTTTTGAGGATAAGCTTCTTCAATTGTTTTATTGGCGAGTATGTCGTATTGGCCATTAGAGTTTCTATACCCTGAGCCGACTACAATTGCGCATTTAGTGGTATAAGCGAAAAGACTGGTCCCAGTGGTGGTACAAGCATCTTCAATCGCGAAGAAAGGAACAAATGCAGATTTGTTACGGCCGTAGTCGTGATCAGGAAGGTAGAATAAACGTTCACCGTTACGAAGGACGCGTAGCATTTTTTTGACGTTCTTACGGTCAATCGCTCCGTTGCCATTTTGGGTTCTTCCACGATATTGAATGAAGTTATAGGCTGGGTTGTTGTGAGGGCGATATGCTCCGTAACCCGATAAACCCAATACAGCAAATGCACGGCAAGTAATTTCAAGGTTCAATGCATGGACACAGCAGAGCAGTACGCCTTTACCGTCTTGGCTATGTTGTCTGAGGGCGTTGGTATCTTTATCAACAAGTAGCAGCTTAAAACGCCAAGTTGGCCAAAACCACGCAATACCTGTTTCGATCAGCGCTAGCCCGGTATTTTTGAAGTTTTCACGAACCAAATCGCTAATTTCACTTTTTGATTGTTCTGGGAAGGCCAACTCAAGATTGCGAGTAGCCACATGAACCCTTTTTTTCCCAAACTTCATTCCTAGTAGGCCAAGCTTATGTCCAAAGCTCAACAATATACGGTAAGGCAGAAGGTTGACGACAAGCGCGAGCAGACCAAACCCAAGCCATACCGGCCAATATTTTGGGTGAAGTAGCGAAAGTGAAAATTCCGGATGGTCATATGTTTTAGTGGTCATATTGCTACTCAGTACGCTGACTATTGAATTTGTGCACTCAGCAGTGCCCAGTACTCTTCAAAGTTTGCTGTTGGTTGATATTTAAAGTCGGAGCGTACAAAGCGGTTGAGACTGCCTTCTACTTGACCAAGTAACTGTGCGGCAAGTACAGACTCATCGACAGGGAAAGATTTTCCTTCACGTAATTTGCGTTCTCGTAGAATTTGGCGCAGTGACAGTTCAATGCGTTCGAATAGTTGATTGATTCTGTCGCGTAGCCGTTCATTTTCAAACATCAAAGCGTGACCCGACAAAATGCGCGTTAAGCCTGGATTTCGTTCTGAAAAAGCCAAGATCAGTTGAATGACTAACCGAATGCGGTTTAGTGTGTCTTTCTCTTCATCTAGGATACGGTTGATACGTGACATCAGTGATTCTTCAATGAATTCAATGAGTCCTTCAAACATACGCGCTTTACTTGGGAAGTGACGGTAAAGTGCTGCTTCTGAAACACCGACTTGTTTGGCAAGCTTGGCGGTTGTGATCCGAGAGGCACCGTCGGTTGATTCAAGCATTTGTGCTAATGCTTGTAATATTTCTTCACGACGATTGGATTTTCTTGTACCGGCCATGACCTTTCCTTTTGATGACAACTTGATAAATTTGGACGTGTTATAAATTCACTGTTGGAGGGGGATTAGTGTAACCAACAGTGAATAGAGTTCGTAGTATTTCAATAAAAATGCAGTAGATAAAAGTAAAAATAGTGATGTTACAAGCTTTTCTCGATAAGCATCATGATTGATTGAGCAAGTTGTGTCTTAGAGGCGAGTGGAAGTGAATGCTCACCTTGCTTCTCGAATACTGTAATCGCGTTATCATTACTATTGAATCCCTGACCTGTAATAGAAACGTCATTAGCGCAGATCATATCAAGATTTTTATTGATTAATTTTCCACGAGCGTATTTTTCGACGTCTTGAGTCTCAGCGGCAAAGCCAACAGTAAATGGTCTATTTTTGGTAAGGGCGGCGACAGAAGCGACAATATCTGGGTTTTTCACCATAGTGATACTCATTTGATCGCTATCGTCCGCTTTCTTGATTTTTTGATCAGCAATGATCTCAGGACGATAGTCAGCAACCGCCGCACAACTGATAAAAACATCATGAGTTGGAGCATTGGCCATAACAGCTTCATGCATTTGCAGCGCGCTTTCTACTTGAACGGTAGATGCATGAGTAGGGGCCGATATAGACACTGGCCCGCTAACGAGTGTTACCTCTGCGCCAAGCTCAAGTGCCGCTTCAGCAAGTGCATAGCCCATTTTTCCAGAGCTATGATTTGAGATGTAGCGAACAGGGTCGATGGCTTCGCGAGTTGGGCCTGCAGAAATTAATACTGACTTCCCTGCTAGCGGTTGGGATTTAGGCTGGATCTCATTTGTTTGGAAAAAAAGTTCACATCGCTCGACCAATTGCATTGGCTCTAGCATTCGACCGAGGCCTACATCTCCACACGCTTGCTCACCAGAACCTGGCCCCCAAATATTCAAACCACGCTTGTCTAGCGCAGCGATGTTCTCTTGAGTAGCTGCATTTTGATACATCTGCTGATTCATCGCAGGAGAAACAGCAACAGGAGAGTCAGTAGCAAGTACTAACGTACTTAGAAGGTCATTGCCCATTCCCGCTCTTATTCTTGCAATAAGATCAGCAGTAGCAGGTGCGATGAGTACAAGGTCTGCCCACTTAGCGAGTTCTATATGCCCCATAGAGGCTTCAGCAGCAGGATCAAAAAGACTTTCTGATACAGGGTGCCCGGAGACAGCTTGCATGGTTAAAGGGGTAATGAATTCTTTAGCAGCACTGGTCATGACAACTCGAACTTCTGCTCCTCGTTCAATGAGGCGACGAGTAAGCTCTGCACATTTATAAGCAGCAATACCACCGCTGATGCCTAATAGAATCTTTTTTCCCGCTAACGTTTGCATGATGTTTTCCTTTGAAAATTCTGTCGCTACGATAACACGGAGCGTTATTTTTTTCCTAGCCCCCCTGCTTTCTATTAGGTTTATGCGTTTTAATCAACATCACAGTTGCATGACTTTTATCAATCGATCTCAAACAGTACCAAAGAACAAGATAAATAGTTGTATGACTTTTACTCTGTCGGTATTGGATACTTCATTACTAATTAGTGGCGATTTTATTTATGAGCATTAAAGCACTGCCTGCTGAATCGATGCCGAGAGAGAAATTACTGGCGAATGGTCCAAGCTCATTAACCGATGCGGAGCTACTGGCGATTTTCTTGCGAACAGGCACAAAGGGGATGAATGTTCTTGAGCTGTCGGATGTCCTGTTAAAAGAGATGGGGTCATTACGAGGGCTATTTTCAGCGTCGAAGGATCAATTTTGTCGACATAAAGGGCTTGGAGAAGCGAAATTTGTCCAACTTCAGGCGGTGCTGGAAATGACCCAGCGTTATTTAGCCGAAACATTAAAGAGAGGTGATGCGCTTTCAAGCCCACAACAAACTAAGCTCTATCTCTCTAGTATTCTAAGAGATCGCCAACGAGAAGCTTTTCATATCTTATTTTTAGATAATCAGAACAGAGTAATAAAGGACGAAATTCTATTTGAAGGGACAATTGATGCAGCGTCTGTTTACCCTAGAGAGGTGGTAAAGCGAGCACTAGAACATAACTCAGCCGCATTAATATTGGCACATAATCACCCTTCAGGCGTTGCTGAACCTAGCCAAGCGGATAGAAGAATAACGCGAAAACTTACCGATGCGTTGTCTTTGGTGGACATTCGAGTTCTGGACCATTTTGTGGTCGGAGATGGCGAAGTGGTTTCTTTTGCAGAGCGAGGATGGATTTGAATCACATTTTGGCTTGTTAGTTGATAAAAATCTGCTATCATTCCCGCCACATTTTTAGAACCTTAAATCAGCCTCGATTACTCAAAAAGCTGCGATGTTCAAAAAAAGATCACGAAAACCTGTAAAAAGGATCTGTTCGGGTCTTGAGCAATGCATGTCAAGTTAGTATAATGCGCGACCTTTGATAGCCTTGAATGGATTTTCCATTTTGGTTTTTACCTCTATTTTCAGAATTGATAGAGAGGTTCGGCCACCAAGGTTGATATCGAGCTGAAACGATTTGGAGAGACATTTCATGTCCCGAGTATGTCAAGTAACTGGTAAGCGTCCTGTAGCGGGTAACAACCGTTCACACGCACGCAATGCTACCAAGCGTCGTTTTCTGCCGAACCTACAAACTCACCGTTTCTGGGTAGAGAGCGAAAAACGTTTTGTTAAACTACGTCTAACTGCTAAAGGCATGCGTATTATCGATAAGAAAGGCATTGATGCTGTTCTTGTTGATGTCCGTGCACGTGGCGAAAACGTTTAAGAGGAATTGAGCAATGGCTAAAGGCATTCGTGAGAAAATCCGTCTAGTATCTTCTGCTGGAACAGGTCACTTCTACACAACTGACAAGAACAAACGTAACATGCCAGGCAAATTTGAGATCAAAAAGTTTGATCCAGTAGTTCGCCAACACGTTATGTACAAAGAAGCTAAAATCAAGTAATTGAATTTAATTCTTTGAAGCTTCTTGTTTAGAGAAGATTGCATAAAACCCAGCTTTCGAGCTGGGTTTTTTAGTTCTTACCGCTAAATTTTCCAATCCTAGATTTCCCTCTTCTTTTCTTCTGTTTTCTATCTTTTCTTTATCTCTATCTTCAATCCCTTATACTCAAGATAGTTTGCTTGAATTGATAGGGAGTTAAAATGCGAGTGCCGCCAGCCCGTCGAAAACGTTGGAACAATCTGCTTATGTTAGCGATTGTGGCGTTTATTGGTATTTTGTATCTTCCTACTATGATCAAAACGTATTTGATTGAACCACCAGAAAGCCCTTATCCATATCTACTAAACCCTAGTGAAGAGCTTCAATCACTGCACTTGAGTCAGTGGTCACTAGAGAAGAACCAAGGCCGATGGCGAATTAGCGTTCCAAGCGATATAGCCCCTGAAGAGTTGGCTGAGCGTTGGCAGGCGCTCGTTGGAACCGAAGTGGATGACGAAACAAGGCTGACACTTAACCCGACGCTTAAAAATCCACAGACCATTGAAGTTTGGTATATCGATGTAGAAGAGCCTCAAAGGATCACCTATTATCGAACACCTCAGTTTTGGCTTTTAAAAAACTGGCAAGACAAGTGGATAGCCTTATCAGTTGAGCCACAGTATCTAGGCCCAACTAATTAAAGCACAGTTTCTATAACCTACTTTCAAGGAGTTTTAACTCATGCCCGAGTTGCCAGAAGTTGAAGTGAGTAGAATGGGTATTAGCCCTCACCTCATTGGCCAGACTATTCAGTCAATTACTTTTCGAACGCCAAAGCTTCGTTGGGAAATTCCTCAAGAGTTAAAGCAGCTTGAAGGAGAAGTGATTCGAACTATCTCTCGTAGAGCTAAATACCTGATCATTGAAACAAACATTGGCAGTGCAATTGTTCATTTAGGTATGTCTGGTTCGTTAAGAGTGCTAGATGCTGATTTTGAAGCTTCCAAACATGATCACGTTGATCTTAAGCTCACTAATGGCAAAGTGCTGCGCTATAACGATCCCCGTCGATTCGGTTGTTGGTTATGGATGGAGAAAGGTGACTCACACTCAGTATTGGAAAATATGGGACCTGAACCATTAACTGATGAATTCAATGCTGGATATATGTTTGAAAAAGCGAAAGGAAAGCGCATAACGATTAAGCAGTTCATCATGGATAACAAAAATGTGGTTGGAGTGGGGAATATTTACGCCTGTGAGTCGCTATTTTCTGCTAAAATTCATCCTTTAAGGCATGCTGGGCAAGTATCAGATAAAGAGTGGAGCTATCTAGTGACTGTGATAAAAAAAGTCTTAGAGAAAGCTATTGCCCAAGGCGGTACCACGCTGAAAGATTTTTCACAAGTAGATGGTAAACCAGGTTATTTCTCTCAAGAGTTACAGGTGTACGGGAAGTCAGGTTCTCCTTGTCCAGTTTGTAGGGCTCTGATTGAAGAGAAAAAAATAGGGCAAAGAAATAGTTACTTATGTAATCATTGCCAAGATTAGGTAAGTATTAAATAGTTGAGTTAATTTAGAAACTCAAATTCGCTAAAAATTAGTTAGAGTAAGTATGAGCGGTAAAACGAAACAAATACAAGATAGATTGTTATCGATGTTTAAAACTTTAAGTGATTTTTTAAACAAAGAAAACCTTGAATATGTAGCAGTTGGTGGAACTGTATTGGGTGCATTTAGGCATAGTGGTTTTATTCCTTGGGATGATGATATTGATATTGCTATGCCGAGGGCTGACTATAATAAGTTTTTAACATTACAAGAAAAACTGCCGAATGAACTCTTTATACAGACATTTAAAACTGACCCTAATTATTCACTATACTTTGCTAAGGTAAGAATGAATGGAACAGTATTCTTAGAGGAAAGATTTAAAGGTGTTGATATTCATCATGGATTGTTCATAGATATTTTTCCTTTAGATGAAGGGATTGATGAAGTTCAATGTGATTTTGCTAATAAACTAATTTGCAATTTTTCTAGAGCAGTAAAAAGCAATAACGGATATTATGGTTTTGTAAAACGTCTATTTTATAAATTCAGGTACGGAAATCCAGGTGAAAGGCATGAGAAGATAGAAGAATTCCTTACATCTAATTCAGAGAATAAATCAGGTTTCTATGGAGCTATACATGGAAGGGACTTATTTAAATACCATAATTTATTTCCATTAAGAAAAATGGATTTTTGTGATATTGAAATATGTGTCCCAAATAATGTTGAATCCTATTTGATTAATAAATATGGTGATGACTATATGACTTTACCAAAAGAGAGTGAGCGAAATACACATAGCCCACTTATGGTCAAACTATAAATATGACTAAAGATAAAAATACTTTAATGTACTGGCTTTCTGTTTTTTTCTATGGACTACCTTTACTCTGGTCTTTCACAGGAATGTATTGGCACCCATCTGGAGATAAAGTATTAGTAGGGATTGTGTTATTGACACTTTTATTCTCACTTTCCTTTAATACAAAGGATGTAGTGTTTAACATTAAAAATAACAAATGGCTAGCTGTTGTTTTTTTATATTTGTCATTTTCTATTTTATCCTATCTAACTTATGGCTTCGGTTCAAGGGAACTAAGAGCAGCAGCGATTGCTGCCGTATTTTTTATAGCCGTACCAACTAAGTACTATACAGAATCTGCGTTTGTATTTTTATTAGTACTTGGTTCTATTAATGCCATTGTCTTGTCCGTATATTTTCAAATAATAGAGCCTACAGACAGGCGTTATTGGCCTGTGAATGCTATACCATTCTCTAATTTCACCAGTCTGATAGTGATTTCTTCTTTTGTGATTTTATCCTTTTCAAAGGAGAGGGTTCGAACGATTTTGATGTCATTGGCTTTCATATTGTCACTATCCGCTACTTTGATGACCCAGACAAGGGGGTCAATTATTGCCTTAATAATAGTGCTTCCTATGTTGGTTATATCAATAGTGCTATTGAAGAAGGTATATAACCCCAAGTTTATTATGTTTAGTATAATCTCTTTTTTTATGGCGTCTATTGTATCTCTACCTTTTATTATAGAGAGATATGATAATACAGTATCTGAAATAGAAAAAATAGAAGATGGTAATTTCGATACTTCCATAGGTCTTCGTTTTAGTGTTTATAAACTATCCCTTTCATTTATAGAAGAAGCACCTCTATTAGGTCATGGTAGTAATACTCAAATTAAATTAGATAAAATGTTGGAGAGTGAAATAATAAACGATAAGGTTCATAGGATAGCATCTTGGAATTTTCATAATGGCTATCTGGAAAAATTAGTATCCTCCGGCATTGTTGGTTTGATATTAATGCTTGGTTTGTTGATTTTACCTGTAGTACTTTCAATTCGTAAGGTAGGGTTCTCCTTTGTGACAATTTTGATCTTTGGCTTATCTTTAATGTTTTCTTTAATTAATATTACTGATACTCCGTTTACAAATGGACATAGTTTCTTTTCTTACCTTTTATTTGTTGGTGCGTTGCTGAGCTATATTTACAGAGAAGGCTCTATGATTGAAAATACTAAGGTGAGAAAATGAAATTAACTTATTACCTTAAGCATTTTATTCTGGCTATTTTACCTAAAACTTTCTTCACAGTGAAAAGGCAAGGAGTTTATAGATTGCTTTATTCAAGAAGTCACTATGTAGAATCTCGTGTCAGCTACTATGTCAAGTGTCACAAATGGGCTATTGATAATCAAGCAAGAAGTGATATTTATAATTATACAAGAAAGGGATATACATCTTATTATTATGATCTTAAAGAGTTTCTTTATTATTTCCCTAAAGGGCTAAAATTTAACTATAATTTTGGAGATGAAACGCACATAGAACCTGTTCCTACTTTGTTTAAGGCTCGGCCTATTGACGGTGATAACCAAAATTCAGTGCTATTTAAGCTCGATAAACGACGTCATTTTCGATTTGTCGATGACAAGCGTAACTATACAGATAAAAAAGATATGGCTGTATTTCGCGGTGCGGTCACTCAGCCGCACCGTATTCGCTTTATGCAGAAGATGTTTGAACACCCTTTGGTTGACGCGGGTCAGTCTAACTCTTGTGAAGAGTACCCTGAGTGGACAAAACCGTTTATGTCGGTAGATGAGCAGCTTAATTGTAAGTTTCTAATCTGTTTAGAAGGTAACGATGTAGCGTCAAACTTAAAGTGGGCTATGTCTTCTAACTCTGTGGTGGTCACACCAAAAATGAAGTTTGAAACATGGTTTATGGAAGGAACCCTCAAAGCGGGCGTTCACTATATCGAAGTAAAAGATGATTGGTCTGACTTTGATGATAAAATTCAGTATTACCTAGATAACCCAGATAAAGCAGAGCAGATTATTAAAAATGCACATGAATATGTAGCTCCTTTTCAAGATGAAAAGCTAGAACAATTAATCTGTATTAAGACTCTAGAACGTTACTTTGAGTTATCTGGTCAACATGTCGATAAGAATTAATACGATGAACATACTGGTAATTGGCCCTTCTTGGGTAGGCGACATGGTTATGTCTCAAGGGCTTTACATTGAGCTTAAGAAGCAACACCCAAATGCTCAAATAGATGTATTAGCTCCGCTATGGTGCAAACCTATTTTAGAGCGCATGCCGGAAGTTAACTCTGCTTTAGAAATGCCCCTTGGGCATGGGCAATTTGATCTGCAAACACGCTATGCATTGGGGAAATCTTTGAGAGAAGAAAAATACGATGCAGCGTATATATTACCGAATTCTGCTAAGTCAGCACTGATTCCTTGGTTTGCAAAAATTCCAAAACGTATTGGATGGAAAGGAGAGATGCGTTATGGATTGCTCAACGATATCCGTACTAACAAGAAATCTTTCCAGTTTATGCTCGAGCGATATGTTGCGCTTGCTCATTCAAAACAAAAAATGATTGGGAGTGGGTGTTTAGGCGAACTCGTAAATTTACCCTACCCAAAACTTGATGTTATTGATACTAGCCAATTTGAGGCGATGAGCGAATTTGGATTAAATAAGCAACGTCCTATTTTAGGGTTATGTCCAGGAGCTGAGTTTGGCCCTGCAAAACGCTGGCCTGACAATCATTTTTCTACAGTCGCAACTGAAATGATTAATCTTGGTTACCAAGTGTGGCTATTTGGTTCAGGAAAGGACAGAGAAGTTACATCAAAGATTATTGCTCAGGTTGATGAGGCTAACCAGGAGCATTGTTATAACCTTGCTGGCAATACAAGTCTAATCCAAGCTGTTGATCTGATAGGAGCATGCAGAACGGTCATTAGTAATGATTCTGGTTTAATGCATGTAGCAGCAGCAGTAGGCTGTAATGTAGTTGCTGTTTATGGGTCGAGCTCACCAAATTATACTCCACCACTAACTGATAAGTTATCTGTTTTAAATACTGATATTGATTGCCGTCCTTGTTTCGAACGCGTTTGTCCAAAGCAACATATGAAGTGCTTAGTTGAACTTCTACCGGAAAGAGTGATTGGCGCAGTTAAACAATTCGATGTTATTACTTAAGGTTAGCTAGTATGGCAGGAACAATGATCCGTTGGCTTTATACATTGGCACTTGCTTTGGTTAGCCCAATTTTATTATGGGGCTTGTATCGGAAAAAGCCGAATAAACCAATATTTGGCGAGCGATGGAAGGAACACTTTGGTTATACACCAGACTTAGATGAAAGGCGAGAAGGGGTTATATGGTTGCATGCCGTATCTGTTGGTGAGGTTCTGGCAAGTAAGGTGCTTCTTGAACGCATACAAATATTGTACCCACATAAAAGAATCTTGGTCACAACAACAACATCTACGGGCGCAGAGCAGGTGGTCAATTTAGAAGGTAATATAGTTCATCGATATATGCCGATAGATTTTAGTTGGTGTATTAACCGTTTTTTGAAAATTATTCAGCCAGATCTATTTATCATTGTCGAGACTGAGATTTGGCCCAATACCCTTCATAACGTGTCTAAACATAACGTACCTATTGTACTTATTAATGGACGCTTGTCTGAAAAATCGGAAGCGAACTATAAGAAGTTTCGAAAGTTGATCTCACCAGCACTTAATAACCTTCAAATGATTTTGACTGTCCATAATGATGATAAAGGTCGATTCAACTCTCTTGTATCAGGACTTGATAAGGTTAAGGTTACAGGATCAATAAAATACGATGTAAGTTTAGATGAGAGAATCTTAGTTAAAGGGAAAGCTTTGCGCTCTGTATTAGGGTTAGAGCGTAAAGTTTGGATTGCAGCAAGCACACATCAAGGCGAAGATGAGCTGATTATCAAGGCTTATAATCTTGCGAAAAAACACGCCCCGGAACTATTGCTAGTTATAGTACCACGCCACCCAGAACGATTTAATCAGGTAGCAAAATTAGTCGGAGAAAGTGGATTGACGATTAGTCGTCGAACTGACAGTAACGATGCGATTAGTGAAAAAGTTGATGTATATTTAGGTGATACTATGGGCGAAATGATGGTGTTACTAGCAGCGAGCGATTTAGTGTTTATGGGAGGAAGCCTTATTGGAAATAAAGTTGGCGGCCATAACTTTATTGAGCCAGCGCTTTTGAGTAAACCCTGTTTAACTGGGCCAAGTTACTTTAACTTTTCTGATCTTGCTAATCAGTTAATCTCTCATAATGCTCTAAGCGTAGTCTCATCTTCTGAAGAGCTAGCCAGCTTGGTCACGTCTCTGTTTTCTGATTCGCGGAAAATGGCATCAATGGGTCAGCATGGCTATGATATAGTACAGAAAAATCAAGGTGCACTTCAACGTACACTTAATACAATTGAGCAAGTAATTTCTAAGAGTTCATAATGATTAAAACATTTGTCATTCATGTAAGTAAAGGTTATGAAGATCGTCGAAAACATATAGATAGTCATCTACCAGAGCGTGGTATTACCGATTATGAATATATGCTACGTGGTGATATCGATGATCTCAGTGATGATATTCGTAATCACTTTTTCGGTGAATCAATGAGTTTGCCAGAAAAGTCCTGCTTCTATAAGCATTACCTTGTGATGAAGAGGGTAGTCGAAGAAAAAATCCCACAAGTCTTGGTTTTAGAAGATGATGCTTTGTTGGAGCCTGACTTTTTAGATCAGCTCTCTTTGATTTCTTTGGAGTTAAGGAAGCAATCAAAGTACTTGGTTAATATTGAAGAGGCATCTAGCTTAGTACCTGTGAGTATTCGAGTTCCAAAACAAAAACTCTATTTATGCGAGGTTAATAAGTTAGCTGGTGGCTTGATTTATGATTACTCTATGGCAGAGGCAGTAGTAACGTATGTTGAGTCATATACTCAAGATGCCCCTATTGATACAACTCTTGGTAAACTAAGGCACCTATTAGGGTACAACCTGTTTTGGGTTCATCCACCTTTGGTCAAGCAAGGTAGCAAAAGTGGTTTATTTGATAGCGAGTTAAGTGGAAGAAAGGCTGGTTTTTATACTGCATTTAGAGCTTGGTTTAAAGATAACTATAAGAAGCATATATTAAGTAATTTAAAAGCAAAGCACCTTGCACACTTTAAAAATATCACTAAATATTAATTGTAATAACCATTGAGCAAATGTTGCCAATTACTTGTAGTCCATCTAATAGCAGTTTGCTCTTTGTTAAATGAGCGTAATAATCGTTTAAGGTTGTCAGATTTCCATGAATCACCCTCTCTTTGACTGCATTTATCAAAATCAATAATCCAAACCTTAGCAGTGCTATCAACTAAAATATTATGGATATTTAGATCGGTGTGATTAACCCCTGAATCATGCATCTTTCTGATTTCTTGACCTATTCTTGAATACATAGACTCAGGCAGTTCATTCGATGAGAGAAGTTTGGAAAGGTCCTGAGCATTTTGAATTTTTTTCGTCAAAATATCACAGGTATAACCGATACTTTGCTTAACTATTCTGGCTCCGATTGGCTCGGGGACATTAACACCGTACCTGGCGAGGTGGTGTAGGGTCTTTAGCTCTTTTAGCGGCCTAAGGTTCTTTTCACCAGTATATAGAAACGTATTTTGGATAAGTTTGCCAAAAAAACCGCCTCTGTAATAGTGGCGTAAAGCAAGCTGTTGGTTTTCATGCTCTACAAACCATGTAGTGCCTCTTCCCTTGGCGCTGCCTATTACTTTGTTTTTTGATTGCCAGTAGGACGGCTCAAAATGCTTATCGTCCCAACTTTCTGAATTAACGCTCCAGATTATGCCTTTAGAGGTTCGTGTTTGCTTGATCATGACTCGTTCATTAGTTTTTGCCTACATGCTTATGGCATACTATCAGTATTCTCTTTTTGGTTATAGTAACTGGTTATGCCTTCGCAGCTTGCACCCTCTAAAGTCCTTTTTGTACTAACGCGCTATATCGGTGACACTTTATTAGCGACGTGTATGATACGTAAACTCAGATTGGCGTATCCAGACACTCAAATCGATGCTTTGGTGACTGTTAGTGGTAAGTTAGCACTAGCTGGGAACACAGATTTAAATAATTTAATTACAGTAGGAAGCAAGCCCAAGCTAGTTGAAAGCCTTAAACTGCTAAAAGATAATTTCTATCAGTATGACTGGGTTATTAACGACAAACCTTCGGGAAAGTCAGAGATTTATGCAATGCTATTTAGTAAGTGGTTGAGTAAAGGAAGCTGGCGCTCAAGAGTGGTTAATGAAGGTGACTCAGAGGGGTGGCGAACCAGTAGGCTGTTTTCTGAACATACGGTCTTTGAATCTAGCAATGAAGAGCATCGAATTATTCGAAATTTTAGTTTGCTCTCACCACTTTCGCTAGATGATGAAATGGCGGTTATAGCCCCCGAGAATGATGAACTTCCAAGTTTACCTAAGAATTATATAGTCATTCATTGCCCTTCCTCTAACCAAGTAAAGCAGTGGCCAGTGTCTTCTTGGAAAGAGCTTATAGAGAGACTAGAGATTTCAGGGCATAAGATAGTGCTGACAGGATCGCCTTCTGCGCGTGATGAAAATCTACTTTCTGAGTTAATGGCAAGTTTATCCCCAAGCGATAACATTGTTAACTTAAGTGGTTCGCTATCAATCGCGCAAACTTCAAGTTTGATTAAGAGTAGTCAAGGCTATATAGGTGCAGACAGTGGAATTACACATCTCGCATCTGGACATAACGTTCCAATTATATGCATCATTAGTGTCGCAGCTGCGAGTATGTGGGCTCCCTGGCCATATCGAATGTCGATCAATGAATACGAAAAACAGCCATATAGAAATGGAGTTCGTAGGCAAGTTCTAGGGAATGTGACTATTTTACAGTCAACCCGTAGCTGTGTGCCATGTGGATACGGGGCATGTCGCACAGATGAGAAGCAAGTATCGCCATGCTTATCTGATATTTCCCCCAATGAAGTGTTTGAAAGTGTCGTTAAGTCGATTCATTACCATCAAGGAATAAAGTGACATGACCAGTGTTAGCTTGATTATTACCACATACAATTGGAAAGAGGCGCTCGGTGCTGTTCTTCGTAGTATTAAAGAGCAAACCTTGTTGCCCAATGAGGTCATTATTGCTGATGATGGTTCTCGAAGGGATACTAAAGAGCTGGTAATGAGTTATCAGCAAACCTTTCCAGTCCCTATTATCCATAGTTGGCAACCTGATGAAGGCTTTAGAGCTGCTGAAAGTAGAAACCGAGCAATTGCTAAAGCCAGTTCTGATTACATCATCATTATTGATGGCGATATATATCTTCCCCAACATTTTGTAAAAGATCATCTTAATGCATCAAAGAAAGGTCAATTTATTCAAGGAGGCAGAGTTATTTTAAATGAGGCTAACTCTCAACGTTTGATATCAAAAGATATTATGCCGAGCTTCTTTGACAGTGGAATAAAAAACAGAAAAAACATGCTTAGAAATAGACTGCTTTCTAAACTGACGTCACGTATTTGGAATGTAGATAAGTCGACTCGCAGTTGTAATATGTCTTTTTGGCGTGAAGACGCTTTATCTGTAAATGGGTTTAATAATGAGTTTGTAGGTTGGGGGCGTGAAGATAGTGAGTTTGTATATCGGCTACTCCATCTGGGTTTAGATCGACTTTATTTAAAGTTTTCTGCAGCAGGAATCCACTTGTATCACAAAGAGAACCCAAGAGAGTCATTAGAGAAGAATGATCGTATCTTTAAGAATACGGTCCTTAATAAGCTTACAAGGTGTGATAAAGGTATTGATAGGTTCTTGAAGGAAGAATGATGGATTCGATTCACTCAATTTGTATTGTTCGCCTCTCTGCGATTGGTGATGTTTGCCATGCTCTTTCTGCAGTACAGCAGATCCAATCAACTTATCCTCAATGCAGGATTACCTGGGTGATGGGGAAAGTAGAAGCTCAACTTCTAGGCGATCTCCCTGGTATAAAAGTTGTGGTCTTTGATAAGAAGCAAGGCTTTAAAGGTATGCGAGATGTTTGGGCTGAGCTTAAAAACCACAGGTTTGATTATTTGTTACATATGCAAGTCGCTTTACGTGCAAGTATCTTAACGCTGGGAATAAAGGCGAAAACTAAGCTTGGCTTTAGTTGGTCACGAGCGAAAGAAGGTCAATGGTTGTTCACAAATAAAAAGCTCCCCCACACTAAGGCCCCCCATGTCCTCGATAATTTTGCTCAGTTTTCTCAATTTCTGGGCTGTAAAAAGCAATCACCATCTTGGTCTATTCCTATTAGTGAAAAAGATAGTACGTTAGCTAATGAGCTTTCTCATCAGCCTTATGTTGTTATTAGTCCGGCAGCAAGCAAGGATGAGCGTAATTGGTTAACTGAACGCTATGCACAACTAGCTGATCATGCTTATCATTTGGGGTTACAAGTTATACTGTGTGGTGGGCCAACCGATAGAGAGAGAACTCTCGCAACGAAGATAGAGCAAGCTATGCAATCTCCAGCGATCAACTTAATTGGAAAAACATCTCTTAAGCAGTTAACTGCTGTATTGAAAAAGGCCGAGGTTGTTATTGCCCCTGATTCAGGCCCTGCTCATATTGCAACGACACAAGGAACACCTGTGATTGGTTTGTATGCGCATAGTAATCCTCATAGAACCGGTCCCTATAATAGTTTAGGTTATACGGTTTCAGTTTATAAACAGGTTGCTGAAGAGCAATACGGTGAACCGTTGGAAAACGTGCATTGGGGGGCTAGAGTGAAAGGCAGTGATCTGATGCAGAAAATAGAATTAGAACAAGTTATAGAACAACTAGAGCGAGTATTAGTACTTCGGTCAGTTACTGTTGAGAATGCAACTAACCAAGATTAGTACCAAACTAAGGACCTTTTATGCGTATTGCAGTTTACCCTGGGACATTCGATCCCGTAACAAATGGGCATTATGATCTCGTCAAGCGTGCAGCAAGTATGTTTGACCATCTAGTTATAGGTGTTGCAGCGAGCCCAAGCAAGAATACCCTGTTTAGCTTAGATGAAAGAGTTGGCTTATTAAGAGAAACGACAAAAGACCTTTCTAATGTCTCTGTCGGTGGGTTTAGCGGGTTATTAGTTGATTTTGCATCAGATCAAAATGCAACAATCTTAGTGCGTGGATTAAGAACGACCATGGATTTTGAGTATGAGTTTGGTCTTACCACTATGTATCGTCGATTAAAGCCTGAATTAGAAAGTTTGTTCCTTACTCCATCAGAAGAGTATGCATTTCTATCTTCAACATTAGTGCGTGAAGTTGCTATTCATGGTGGTGAAATACAGCAATTTGTTCCAGAGTGCGTTCATCAAGCGGTACTTGCCAAAGTTACAGCGCAAAAAAGCTAGGTCTTTATGAATATTTTAATGTATACCCGAGCCACATTACCTGTCGTGAATTATGGTGGGACAGAGAGGGTTATTTGGGATCTTGTTTATGCCTTACATTTATTGGGGCATAAAGTAACGCTGCTAGCGGGAAAGGGAACTCAATGTGAATGGGCGAAAGTTGTTGAGTATCAGCCTGATATTCCCCTACAGGCGCAACTACCTAAAGAGATCGATGTTGTTCATTTTCATTCAAACTTTGAAGAGCTAGATGTTCCATATATTTTGACTCAGCATGGAAACTCTGATGGACCGATAAACCCAAACACGGTGTTTGTATCGTCACAACATGCAAGGAATCATGGTGGTGAAGCATATGTATACAATGGATTAAACTGGGATAACTACCTTAAGCCCGATTTAAGGACGGCTCGAGAGCGATTTCACTTTTTAGGTAAAGCAGCATGGCGAGTCAAGAATGTACAGGGTGCTATTAATATCACTAAAAAAGCGGGACAGCAGCTTGATGTACTAGGTGGACACCGATTAAATCTAAAGATGGGCTTTAGACTAACATTGGATAGGCATGTACGCTTTTTAGGCATGGTTGATGATCCAACGAAATCGAAAATAATGACTCAATCGAAGGGGTTGGTATTCCCTGTGACATGGCATGAACCATTTGGCTTAGCACTTACGGAGAGTATGTACTTTGGCTGCCCTGTATTTGGTACACCTTACGGATCTTTGCCTGAACTTGTGCCAGCTAATGTAGGTTTTCTTTCCGCCAAAGAATCTGAATTGGTAGACGCAGTCGCTAATGCGAATCAATATAGTGCTGCTCAGTGCCACGAATATGCAAAAGAGCTTTTTAATGCAGATGTAATGGCTCGCGCTTATTTAGAAAAGTACCAGAAGGTAGTGAGTGGCGTTGTGCTTAATTCATCACTTGGTGATGTAATCTCAGAGTTTAAGCGACTTAAATATTCAAAAGCATAAATAAAAAGAGTTGCGTACGTTCGTATGCAACTCCATAGATTTGCTATCTCGCTGTGTTTTTCAAGCTAGTATCCCACATATGGATCCACACCATCTCGACGAGTTTTGAGTAACTTTAGGATCCACATGTATTGTTCCGGCTTTGGATTTACAAAGTCTTCAACGACTTTATTCATCACTCTGGCATCTAAGAATTCATCACCTGAAAGGTCATCGATAGGGGCTTTAATTTCAATTTCATATTTACCTGTCTCTATATTGTAGCTAGCAAAGGTAGGGACAATTTTTGCTCGGCTAACTTTAGCGAGTTTTCCAAGCCCTGGTAGTGTTGCTTTCTCTGTGCCAAAAAATTCTGAAAATACACTTTGTTCCGGCCCATGATCTTGATCCGGAAGGTAATAGCCTAGGTAGCCATCTTTTACAGACTTAATAAAAGGTTTAATACCTCCACTACGGTCATAGACTCTACCTCCATACTGAACTCTCTGCTTATGCATTAACCAATCAGTAAAAGGGTTTTTTTGGCTATTTGCCATTGCTGAAACTGGTAGGCCGCGTGAGGCGAGTAGAATAGCCGGGATATCGATACACCAGGAATGTGGCACTAGCAAAATTGCACTTTGGTCTTCACTCTGAAGCGTTTGCAAGTGTTCTAAGCCAATAATAACAGAGTTTCTTTCTAGCCACTTTTTACTACGAAGACTTATTGTTGGAAAACCTAACAGGAATGCGCCTGCAGTTGTGAGGCACTTTTCGAGAATTCTTTCTCGTTCTTGTTCACTTTTTTCCGGAAAGCAGAGCGATAAGTTAATGCGAGCTTTCTGTACTGAGCCTTTTTCCTTCTTGCACATTTTTTTTGCAGCAAAACGAGCAACCGAAACACGTGTAGAGTTTGGAAGCAGTGTTAATGGTAAACCGAACAGTAACCCTAACCAAGTTCCCCAGTGCTTTGGTGCAAGAAAGTTGCGTTGAAATGTTGGGTTATATGCTTTTGGATCGTAATCGTTGCGTGTTTTAGTCACAGGGAAACCTTCAGCGGGCATCAGAAATAAAAAAGCCAAGAGCTATAAGATAAACCCTTGGCTACAATTCAGCAAATGACTATTCGTATTAGTTATTTACGATGTTCATATACTCAGCAACACCCTCTGCAACAGACTTGAATTGGTGATGGCAACCTGCAGCGCGAAGTTTAGTTAAGTCAGCTTGAGTAAACTCTTGGTATGCGCCCTTTAAGTGTTCAGGGAATGGAATAGTTTCCACTCTACCTTTACCATGATGTTTAATCACTGCATTAGCAACTTCATTAAAAGATTCAGCATTACCGGTACCTAAATTAAAGATACCAGACTGACCATTTCGTAAGAACTTCAGATTAACCGCTGCCACGTCTCCAACGTAAACGAAATCACGCTTGAAGGTTTCACTACCTGCAAACAGTTTTGGGTTCTCACCGTTGTTCATTTGGTTATTCAGGTGAAATGCAACTGATGCCATAGAGCCTTTATGCTGTTCACGTGGCCCATAAACATTGAAATAGCGAAAGCCAGTAATTTGAGAAAGCGTTTCACCGTGCTTCTCGGCATCTTGCCACAAACGGCGTACATAGTTGTCGAATTGCTGTTTAGAGTAGCCGTAAACGTTGAGTGCGCCTTCATATTGTTTTTCTTCTATGAAAGTGTCAGTCTCACCATAGGTTGCAGCTGAAGATGCGTAAAGAAATGGAATTTCACGTTCTAAGCTATAATGCAAAAGCTCTTTTGAATACTCATAGTTATTGAGCATCATGTACTTGCCATCCCACTCAGTGGTGGCTGAGCATGCCCCTTCATGAAAAATAGCGTCAATAGGCCCAAAGTTTTCACCAGACATCACTTGAACAAGAAAATCATCACGATCCATGTAATCAGTTATATCGAGATCAACAAGGTTTTGAAACTTCTTACCATCCTTAAGATTATCAATCACTAAGATGTCATTAATACCTTGCTCGTTTAGAGTTTTGATAATATTGCTGCCAATCATGCCAGCACCGCCAGTAACGATGATCATAGAATTTCCCTGAGTCAGTGAGATAGTTAGGGCATTATATATTTTTGAACTTAGTCTGAACAGTGATGATTGTTAACTTGAGTTCAGGGAATATTAATTCTAGGGTTTGATTTAATATAGGCAATCAAGTGAGTGTTGAATGTATTTTTTAAGTCTAGATAAACGATATAGCGTCAATTTTCAAAAGTAATGAATATTGACGCTTATGTTTTTGGCCAAGCTATTTTATAGATCTCTCAATTTTGTCAATTACTAAACTTGCTCCGTGGGTTGAAAGGTGATCATCATCAAAATAAAATAATCTCTCACTATCATTTGCATGACAACGTTCATGTGAGCAAAAAAGTTCATCCGGGAATATACGAGTAATAGAGTTACCAGTAATTCTATTAAGAGCTGTAAAGGATTCTTTAGTACGTTCTTGATACACATCATAAGACGTAGATATTATAAGATTATCATAGGCAATTGCTTTATTTATAGGGAGTAAGTGTTGAGATAATTCTTTTTGAACAAGTTGTGAAACATTCCAGCCAACTTCTGGAATAGGGTAGACAAGTACAATTTCGTGCCCTAAAGAAGCCCATGAGGATAATTTATTGACTATGTTATCACTTATCGATAAGTCATTACGAGCTATCATTCCACGATGTGGTTCTATTATTTCTACTCCTCCCTGGGTGTTGTCAAAGGATGTGCCTTGTATATACAAAGGTATTCTAGCTGAAAATATAATAGTTAGCTTATTATTTTCATTATTGTCAATGAATTTTGATATTAACTTAGATTGCTCAGTACAGTATTCATTTTCAAGCTCTTCTCTACCGCTTACACTCATTACATTATCAAAACCTATACATCCATTGTGGGTCATTTGAGTGAAGCCCCATTCATTTCTTTTAGACATTAAGTAGGTGTGTCTGCCGAGAGTTCCAGCATGGCTATCACCTAATAATATTATATTACGACCTTCATTATTAAGTAAAGTACATGATTTTTCAAAAGTTCGAGCATGACACCTTTCACCATCAAGTCTAAATTGACTAATATCATTTAGATGTTTGAATAACTTGGCTGTAGGACCTAGTCGTTCTGGTAATCCATTATTTATCAAAATTAATTTTGAAAATGCAAAACAGCCAGAATATAACAAGACCAAGATTATTAAGCTTTTAATACCTACTTTTCGTTTCCTATACCTAGATTCAACGTGTCTATAGGTTATAGTGGCTAGTGCAATGGAGATGAATAATAAAGTAAAAAACTCTCCCACTTGGAATGTATCTGTCTTTAGTAATCTAAAAAATACAAATACTGGTTGGTGCCATAGATATAATGAAAATGAAATTATACCTACTAATACCATTGGCCTTGAGGAAAATATCCTAGTGGAAAGCTCCCCTTCCTTTGAGAATGTGATAAATAAGCACGTTCCTATTATTGGTATAATGGTGTAAAGCGAAGGGTGGGGTATGTTATGGTCAAAGTAAATAAAACTGTAAATTATTAAAAATAGCCCAACAGATGGGAGTGATTGATAAGATATATTACTTAGTGTTCCATTTTTTGTTTTTATGTTGGCTCGGTCGTAAAACGTAATAATCCCTCCAATAATGAGTTCCCAAGCTCGAGTGAATAAAAAATAAAAAGCCATGTCAGGATTTTTATTGACAATGTAAATTGAAGACTGTAGTGAAACTAGTAGTATTATTACTAGCCAAGGTATTATGTTGTTTGGAGATAGCTTATTTATCCCCCATATTACAAATGGAAATATAAGATAAAACTGCCATTCTACAGATAGGCTCCACGTATGTAATAAAGGTTGATATATACTAGCTGGTGAGGTATAGCTATCCATGCTATAAAAGTAGTGGTTAGAACCAAAATATAAGGAAGACTTAAGAGAGTTTGCAAAATTAATAAGGTCACTAGGAGTTAGGATTAAATATGAAAATAGTGACGTTACTGCTAATACAAAAATAAACGCGGGTACTATACGTTTAGCTCTTCGCCAGTAAAAATCAGGTAATGAGAACGTTCCGTTGCTCATTTGATTTCTCACAATTGCTGTAATCAGGTATCCAGATAAGACAAAGAAAACATCAACGCCAAGATAACCACCCTTGAATATTTCAATATCAAGGATTTGTAAATTAGCGTGGTAGGCTATTACTGCTATTACTGCTAGAGCTCTAAGGCCATCTAGCTCTTTTCTGTATGTCAACATAAAATTAAGTATTAATAAAGATTAGCTTGAGTGTACTGGAAAGAAATATCTAAACAACCATCAATGATAAAAAATGACAACCGCTTGTTAAGTTTTATGGCTTTCAAGGGAACTCGCACATGTTAAAGCTATGAACAAAGTCATAATTCTAGGTATGCCTGTTAGAAACTAATTAAAGAAGTTTTAAGGGTATTGTTTATCCTTTACTTGATTTGTTCAACAACGCCAATAACAACTATCTGGTTGGAGAAACCTACGTATGCTCATAGCGCTGAACAAGCCTAGGTTTGGTATGCTTGATACTCAATGTGTTGTTTAAGAGTTGCTCAGTTTCAGTCGGTAGCTGATATGGTACTGTAAGCTAAGCCCCTAATAAAATCATGCCTTAAGCAGATTATAGTGATGTTTTCAAGTTTCAATTCTGGGGAGAGGGAGTGCATGTTTCTCGCCTCTGATTGTAAATTGTTGTAAAATTTCGGCTTGAATTTTGTAGAATATGGATTTCATTACAATCAGTGGATAGTCAGTGGGAGCTTAAACCTAATGGCGGTAGCGTTTTGAAAGCTAGCAGTTCTTAGATGCGCAGTCTATGAAGTAGTGGGAATCTATGAAAAAGTATTTTAGATCAAATAATTAGAAGTGAGGCTGGATGAAAACAGTAATAACATACGGGACTTTTGATCTCTTTCATGTTGGTCATATTCGCTTGCTAAAACGCTTAAGTGAGCTTGGTGACCGATTAGTTGTCGGGCTATCTTCGGATGAGTTTAATGAGCTCAAAGGGAAAAAATCCTTTTTCTCATATGATGAAAGGGCTGAGATAGTTGCTGCATGTAAGTATGTTGATGAGGTCTTCCCTGAGCACAATTGGGAACAAAAATTAAACGACGTTAAGAAATATAATGCTGACATCTTTGCTATGGGTGATGATTGGGTGGGGAAATTTGATTTCCTAGAGGACTTATGTGAGGTCGCTTACTTACCAAGAACAGAAGATGTTTCAACGACTAAAATAAAATCGACACTATCATCATTGAAAAAAAGTGAATTAGATAAAATTGAAAGCTCTCTTCATGACGTTATTTCTATTGTAAAAACAATGTCTCGAAGCTAAGTCATAATGAAAGGAATTAAGAAGAAATGTTAAATAATAAAACAGTATTAATTACTGGCGGTACAGGCTCATTTGGTAAGCAGTTTATTAAAACTATCCTTGAACGCTACCAAGATGTAAAAAAAATTATAATTTATTCTCGAGATGAGTTGAAACAATTTGAGATAAAGCAAAATTATCCGCAGAAAGATTTCCCTCAACTTCGTTTCTTTATTGGCGATGTACGAGATCAGAATCGTATGATTCAAGCCTGTGAGGGCGTAGATGTCATCATTCACGCTGCTGCAATCAAGCAAGTAGATACTGCTGAGTACAATCCTACAGAATGTATTCGTACAAACGTAGACGGTGCTGAGAATGTTATTCAAGCAGCACTTCAATGTGGCGTTCATGATGTTGTCGCTCTGTCAACCGATAAGGCGTGTGCACCAGTCAACTTGTATGGCGCGACAAAACTTGCGTCTGATAAGTTATTTGCAGCAGCAAATAACATTAAAGGCTCAAAGGACATTCGCTTTAGTGTGGTTCGCTATGGCAATGTGATGGGCTCTCGTGGTTCTGTTATCCCTTTCTTTATGAAAAAGAAAGAAGAAGGCATGTTACCTATCACTCATGAAGAAATGACCCGTTTTAATATTTCGCTACAAGATGGTGTGAACATGGTGATGTACGCACTAGAAAATCACCTTGGTGGGGAAATTTTCATTCCAAAAATCCCGTCATACAAGATTTTAGATATAGCAGAAGCTGTTGCGCCAGGTGTTGAAACTAAAGTCGTTGGTATTCGCCCTGGAGAGAAGCTACACGAAGAGATGATCACTGATAGTGATTCACTTAATACCATTGATTTAGGCCGTTATTATGTGATTTTGCCATCTGTCTCATTTACCTATTCTGAAGAAGAGTTTATGGAGCACCATAAAGCTAAAAAGGTTCCATTTGGTTTCAAATATAATTCTGGTACAAATACGGAGTGGGAAACGATTGAAGGCTTACGAGAGTTGATCGTAGAGCACGTTGACCCTACTTTTACAGTGTGAGAAGTGAGATGATCCCATACGGCAAACAAGAAATTACCCAACAAGATATTGATGGTGTAATAGATGTTTTAAATTCAGACTTTCTGACACAGGGGCCAAAAGTACCTGAGTTTGAAAATTCTTTAACGAAGCATACTGGGGCTGAATATGCTCTAGCGGTGAATAGTGCTACATCCGCGTTGCATATTGCTTGCCTAGCTTTGGGATTGGGTGAAGGTGATTGGCTGTGGACATCCCCAATCACCTTTGTAGCTTCGGCAAACTGTGGGTTGTACTGCGGTGCAAAGGTTGATTTTGTTGATATTGATACAGCGACTTACAACATGTGCCCTAAAAAGCTTGAACAAAAGTTAATTGCAGCGAAGGCTAACGGTACACTGCCAAAGGTGGTTGTACCTGTTCATTTGTGTGGACAACCTTGTGATATGGAATCCATCGCTAAATTGGCGAAAGAGTACGAATTTAAAGTTATAGAAGATGCTTCACATGCTATTGGAGGAAGGTATCTCAACCAACCTATTGGTAACTGTGAATACTCAGACATTACAGTGTTTAGTTTTCACCCGGTGAAGATAGTTACCACTGCTGAAGGTGGTGCTGCATTAACTAATCAAAAAGAACTTGCAGATAAAATGGTGCTACTGCGCAGCCATGGTATCACTCGAGATCCTGAAATGATGAGCGAGACTTCTCATGGTGGTTGGTATTACCAACAGATAGATCTAGGTTTTAATTACCGTATGACAGAGCTTCAGGCTGCGCTAGGTGTTACTCAAATGCAGCGGCTTGAAGAGTTTGTTGCAGCGAGGCATCTTTTATCAAAACGTTACAATGAACTCCTATCAGAGCTACCTATAATTCTTCCTCATCAATTAGAAAATACCTACTCTGGCTTGCATTTGTTTGTTATTCGGTTGAAGCTTGACAAAATATTAATGACTCACAGGCAAGTATTTGACGCACTGCGTGAAAATGGTATTGGAGTTAACTTACATTACATACCTGTACACACACAGCCATATTACCAAAATCTGGGGTTCAAAACGGGTGATTTTCCTGCGGCTGAACGCTATTACAAAGAGGCAATCTCTCTACCTATGTATCATAGCATGAGCAAAAAGCAGCAAGAACAGGTGATAGCGATACTAGAGCGAATTTTGAAATGATAAAGTCAAAAGTTGTAATCTGTATACAAGCAAGAACTAATTCTTCAAGGTTACCAGGTAAAGTTCTATTACCTGTCTGTGGTCTACCCCTTTCAGTGTTAGCAGCAAAAAGAGCAGGGTATCAGTCTTCATATGATACTCGGGTGCTTATATCAGAAGAGAATAGTGACGATTATTTGGCGAGTGTTCTAGAACAACATGGTGTTTTATATTACCGTGGAGACTTAAATAACGTACTTAAAAGGTTTGTAGATGCATTGTCAGCGGAAAATGATCAAACCATTGTAGTTCGTCTAACTGCAGATAATGTATTCCCTGATTCTCGATTTATAGAAAACATCGTCTCTTATTTCGAAAGTAATGAATTTGAGTATGTTTGTGCCAATGGGGATTCATCAGAGCTACCATATGGATTATCTGCAGAGGTGATGCGTGTTCACCACCTTAGAAAAGCCTTAGTTCATGCTAATGATAACTTTGATTTAGAGCACGTGACTCCATATATTCGACGACAATACGGTGAACATTTCTACAAAAGTTTAAACTTGAAGAATTCGTTTTCTAGATTGAGATGCACGGTAGACAATTTAGATGATTATTTGAAGATTACAGATATATTCTCTAGCTGTAGTGATCCTATTGGTGCTTCAGTTGAATGGCTGTGTAATGAGCTTTTAGATAAGTTTCCTATTAAAAAAAGTACAAATAAGTTAGTTCTTGGAACTGCTCAACTTGGTCTTGCATATGGAATAAATAATAAAACTGGTAAACCAGACTCACATAGTGCGTCCAATTTACTATCAACAGCAGCTCGCTTAGGTGTCTATTATATTGATACTGCTAGAACCTATGGAGATAGTGAAAAAGTAATAGGATCATGGTTACAAAAAGGGTGGCAAGGGAGATGTAAAGTAATTACTAAACTTGGTACGCTTGAAGAGTTGAATGAAAGATCAAGTACTAGGCTTGTGAGTGCAGCTGTCGAAGCTTCATTGTCACAGTCTTGTTTATCTTTAGGTTTAAACCGAATTGATGTACTAATGCTTCACAGAACTGAGCATCTCTATCAATTTGATGGTGCGGTGCTTAAAAAACTTAATATATTTAAGAGCATTGGCGTCATTACGAACCTAGGTGTATCTGTCCAAAGCCCTCAAGAATTATTTATAGCGTTACAGCATAAGGATGTTGATTTTATCCAACTACCGTATAATCTTTTTGATCATCGCTGGTCTGAAGCGATAACAAAAATTAGAGAAGAGAAAAAGCATCGAAAGATAACGATTCATGTACGTAGTGTTTTATTGCAAGGGTTATTGGTTTCTGACTGTCCTAAACTTTGGGCTAGAGCTAATGTTGATTTTGATACCTCTAAACAGGCTGTCACTTGGTTAACAAATCAAACTAAAAAATATGGTTATAGTTCTATCTATGAGCTTTGTATTTCCTATGTTAATAGCTTAGATTGGGTTGATGGAATAGTTGTAGGGTGTGAGAACTTGCATCAGATTAAAAGTAATATTGAAGCCATTAATTTAGAATGTAGTAATAGAGAGTATCCTTTGCGAAACTTAACACCTCCCTTTTCACTAAGTGAAAATACACTCAATCCTGCTCTATGGAAGTAATCTAATGCAATACTCCTTTTCATTGAATGAAAAAGTAGCACTCGTTACCGGTGCTACAGGGTACCTGGGTCGTGAGATGTGTATTGGATTAGGGGAGGCAGGAGCTAACATACTAGTTAACTCTCGCTCAGAAGAAAATGCTCAAGCTCTAGTTAGTGAATTGAAGAGTAAAGGCTTGAAAGCGGAGAAAGCAGTATTTGATGTATCAGTAGAGCAAGAAGTAGAGCAGTTCTTTCTTCACTACAGTGGTGATATAAATATCATCGTAAATAACGCTTACGCAGGAAGTGCAGGCACTATCGAAAGTAGTAATGGCCAATTCTATCTTGATGCTTTCGATATTTCAGTGGTATCAGCGCATAACATTCTACAAAAGGCTTTACCAAAACTGAGAGATTCGGTTCGAAGGGTTGGTGATGCCTCTGTTATTAACATTGCTTCTATGTATGGTGTTGTTAGTCCCGACTTACGAATTTATTCATCCCCAAGTGGCTCTAATCCACCGTTTTATGGTGCAGCAAAAGCAGCGCTTATACAGTGGACAAAATACGGAGCATGTGAATTTGGTAAAGAAGGAATCCGCTTTAATTCAATATCTCCGGGGCCATTCCCAAATCCTGAAACTAACAATGTCGATTTCCGTAAGGTATTAGAAAATAGAGTACCTCTTGGGAGAGTTGGGCACTCAGAAGAAGTTAAAGGTCCAGTTGTTTTCCTCGCAAGCTCAGCAAGTTCTTTTGTGAATGGTTCAAACCTTAAAGTAGATGGAGGGTGGACGGCTTGGTAATGAATGTAGTCTTTAGAGTTGACGCGGCTCCTCAGCTAGGTGGGGGGCACTTAAGCCGTTGCTTAACCTTTGCCAGTGCACTGAAAAATAAAGGTGCAAGATGCCTGTTTGTATTACGAGATCACTCTGGCACTTTAGGGGAGTACGTGACGCGTGCTGGTTTTGAATTAATTTTGTTGCCAAGAACACCTGGGTACGAAGTAGATGCAGATTGTTATTCTACTTGGATAGGTTCTCCATGGGATATTGATTCAGAGCAAACTTACAAAGCGATAAATGACATTATTCCTAGTGGAATAGACTGGGTTATTGTCGATCATTATGGGTTGGATGAAAAGTGGGAACGCTATTTTTATACTAAAGGTATAAAAGTTGGAGTAATAGACGATTTGGTGAATAGGCCACATATATCTGATTTTTTGTTAGATCAAACTTGTGGTAGAGGCAAATATGAATACCAAGAACTGGTGCAGCCCGATACAGTTTTATATGTTGGTGAGCAATATTGCCTATTGAGGAAGGAATTCTTTGAGGCTCGCAATAGAGCTATCGAAAAAAGAATGTCATTCCGGAAAACCCAAAAGTTATTAGTTAGTTTTGGAAGTACAGATCCTAAAGGGCATACATTATTAGCTTTGGAAGGTTTGAGCTACTTTGCAACTTCTCGTGATGTTGAAGTAGTCATTTTGATCGGTAGCGCATGTCCACATTTGGATAAGATTGAGCATTTAGCTGAGCTGTTAAATTATAAAGTGACAATACATGTCGATTGTGACCGAGTGGCGGAGTTAATAGTAGACTCTGATCTGGCAATTGGTGCTGCAGGAAGCAGCACTTGGGAGCGTTGCTTCTTAGGTCTCCCTACTTTACTGGTAAAAACAGCAGATAACCAGACAGATGTCGTGAACAAAGTTATTTCATCAGGTGCCTCAGTAGGTTATTTCCAACCTCTAGAGGATGAACAAGCTTTAGGTTCAGCATTAATTGAACTGGAAACAAGGTATGTTGAAGTGTCTGGTTTAGCTTTAAGTCTGAATATTGGTAACAATGTTGAAGTGGTTACTTCAACATTGTTAGGAGAATAACCGCGTTATGAGAAGTGTAATAATTACAGGATGTACTAGTGGATTAGGGAAGGCCTTTCATGACCGTGCAATAACTGTAGAGTCTACAGGTACACAATATGTGTTTATAGGACGAGCTCTTGAACGGGTAACTAAAAGTGAAAGCCATGTCTATTGTGAAATAAATCTATCGCAAAATAGTCAAGTTGATTGGGATTCGGTATATCACTCAGGATTACCAGAAACACTTACATTTATATCTAATGCTGGTGTCATCCAGCCTCTTGGACCTATAACCCATGAAAACAATAAGCTATTTAGAGAAGCGATTAATGTAAACTTGACTTCGCCAGTTGAGTTGATATCTAGCCTTATCTTATGGGCTGAGAAATATAATATCGCCGTTAAGATCATTAACGTTTCAAGTGGTGCAGCATTAAGGCCAATAGCCGGCTGGGGCGCCTATTGCATGGCAAAATCAGGGTTTAGAATGTTCTTGGATGTACTCTCTAAGGAGAATGAACATGTAAGTGTCACTCATTTTGACCCAGGCGTAATTAATACTCATATGCAGCAAAGTATCCGGGCTACAAGTTCACAGAACGTCCCGTCAGTGGAGAGTTTTAGAGAGCTTGCCAAGAACGGTAAATTAAGGTCTCCAGAAGATGTTGCAATCGAACTGGCTGAAATATGTGATTTACTTTCATGAAAATCGCTATTTTGTCAGATATACACGGAAACTTACCTGCGCTAGATGTTGTACTGAGCGATATAGCAAAGAGTAAATGTGAGCATATTTTTATATTAGGTGATTTAGTCGGCTATTATCACTGGCCTCAGGAGGTAGTGCAGGAGGTTATGGCACTCTCCAATTGTACGGTAATCAAAGGAAACCATGAAGATCTGCTGTTGCGAGCTCTTCATGATCAAAAGTTTGCTATTCAATGTTTTGAAAAATATGGGAGTGGCCTTAACGTTTGTATTGAAAGCCTCTCACCGGATCAAATAAAATGGATTCATGATCTACCTGTATCTAAGAAGGTTACTCTTGATGGTATTAAGTTTGCCCTGTTCCATGGAAGCGAAAAAGAAGTCAATGAGTATATTTACCCTGATACCTCCAAAGAACGAATCGATGATATTGAGACTGATATAGAAGATTATATTTTTTATGGACACACACATTATCCGGTAGTTTTTAACCGTGAACGTTGTGTTATTGCAAATCCAGGTTCCGTAGGCCAACCAAGAGATGTAGGTTCTCTTGCCAGCTATTTAATACTAAACACCAAAAATAGAGCTTTGATTCAAAGACGATTACCATTTGATAGCGATATTGTTAGTAAAAAATCATTGGAAAATGATCCAGAATATAGCTATTTAGTTGAGATTCTTAAGAGAAACAATCCGTATGTATAAAATTAATAACAAAGTGAAAACTGTCTTAGTGAGTGGCGGAGGTGGCGATATCGGTATTGCCATTGGCCGAATTCTAAAAGAATGTGAAATCACGAAAGTAGTAGGCTGCGATGTAGAAAGAGGACACGCAGGTGAATGCGTATTTGATGATTTTCGCAGAGCCCCACTTGCTAGCGAAAGTGGGTATTTTGACTTCCTAAAACAAATATTTGAGGAATTTAGTGTAGACTTATTTATCCCCTCAAGTGAAGCAGAGATTAAAGCTACAATAGATTTTGGATTGATAAATGGTCAGTTGTTTGGCGTCGAAGTTTTAATAACTAATCAGGAAACTGCATTGGTCGCATTGGACAAATTAAAAACCGCCGAGATCCTCAAAACAATAGGAGTTAGATCCCCTTGGACGGAGTTAGCATTAAAAATGCCCAGAGAGTTGCCATGCATTTTTAAACCAAAATCAGGGCAAGGTAGCAAAGGATTAAGGGTTGTTCATTCTGAAGCTGAGGCTAAGGATTTACTTGGAAACAAAGATTATATCTGGCAAGAACTGCTACTACCAGATGAACAAGAATTTACCTGTGGTGTATTTCGCCATAGTAGCGGTGTGACACGAAGTATTGTCATGAGAAGAACTTTAAGTGGTGGTTTTACGGATAAGGGTGAAGTGGTTGAAAACTCGGAAATAGACTCATATATATTTGAAATAGCGAAGAAGTTAAATATTTTTGGGGCGGTAAATTTTCAATTACGTCTTACGTCATGTGGGCCAGTTTTGTTTGAAATCAACCCGAGATTATCTAGTACGGTAATGTTTAGACATAAGCTAGGCTTTCGAGACCTTATATGGGCAATAGAAGATAGGTTTAATTTACCATTAGATATCTATGTCGCTCCAAAAGCTGGTACAAAATTTTATCGTGGAATTCAAGAGTACATAAAGTAGAATATTATGAATAAATATATTGAAATTGCAGGTCGTAAAATTGGCCCAAACTACCCTCCATATATTATTGCCGAACTATCGGCTAATCACAATGGTGACATAAATCGAGCATTCAAAATCATGGAGGAGGCTAAAAAAGCTGGAGCAGATGCGATTAAATTGCAAAGTTATACTCATGAAACCATAACAATAGATTGTGATTCAAATGAGTTCCAAATTCACGGTGGGTTGTGGGGTGGAAAAACTTTATATGAACTATATAAAGATGCTCATATGCCTTGGGAGTGGCATAAGCCATTGTTTGATAAAGCGAAAGAACTTGGTATTACTATTTTTAGCTCACCATTTGACTTTACAGCTGTAGATCTTCTCGAAGAATTGGATACGCCCGCTTATAAAATTGCCTCTTTTGAGATTGTTGATTTGCCATTGATTAAACGTGTGGCTCAAACCGAAAAGCCGATGATTATCTCAACAGGTATGGCAAATGAAGAAGAGATTTCAACAGCGATTAAAGTAGCACGAGATAATGGTTGTAAGGATTTGGTTGTTCTTCATTGCGTGAGTGGCTACCCTGCACCAGCTGAACAATATAATCTGCGAACAATCAAAGATATAGCTGAACGGTTTGGAGTGCTTTCAGGACTCTCTGACCATACAATTGATAACGCAACTGCTGTGGCCTCGGTGGCACTTGATGCTTGTCTAATTGAAAAGCATGTAACGCTAGATCGAAATGGTGGTGGTGCGGATGATAGTTTTTCTTTAGAGCCAAAAGATTTAAAGGCTTTATGTCAAGATGCAAAAACAGCATGGCAAGCACTTGGTAAAGTTAACTATGAAAGAACAGAAGCTGAAAAAGGTAATGTAAAGTTTAGGCGCTCATTGTATCTTGTAGAAGATATAAAAGCAGGTGAAAAACTTACAAAAGATAATTTGAAGAGTATCAGACCAGGCTTCGGGTTAGAGCCTAAGTATTATGAAACCTCTCTTGGAAAAGTAGCGAAGTATAATCTTAAAAAAGGAACACCGATAAGTCTTAAGGACTTCAATGATTAATATAATAAAAATGTTTGCTTTTATTATATGTGAAGCAATAAGTCCATATATTAAAAGTGGATTTAAATATGACAAACTATATTATAGTTTTTATAAACTAAAAAATATAGAAGAAGCAAATAAATGGGTGTCAAAATCAGACATTAGCAAAGCTTTATCATTAGAGTATGTTTCCTGTAGACACTCTAAGTTCGCTACAGAGTGTTTTTTTAACAGCAATAAACATGAGATAAATAATAATTTAGATTTGGTCACTTTAGAATTGGCAGTGGATTATATTTCTCATTTTTATTTTAATAATGAAAGTATCGAACTTATTACCAATTCAAATAGGTTGGCTGATTTTTTAAATATTACTAATGGAAAGGTAATTGAGTATGTGGATATTTCTGAATTAAGGAGAAATATTTCCATATACAATAGAATCAAATCTGACAATAGATTTGATTCTATGAATTTAGCAGCACCATATCTGTTGTCTAAATGTCTAGATGGTGACGGTGTAGTAAAATGGGTTAATTTTCAAGATTGGAGCCAAAAAAGAAAAATTAAGATTCTATTGTTGATTTTTAAACTTAGAGGAGATGATGAAATAAAGGAAGAGATTTATTCAATTATTTCTAATTTTTCTGAAAAGTATGTATTCGATATATTACATGCTTTAGGTGATATTGAAAGGCTAATACTTCACTATCGAAACAACCCTAAATTAAAATATAGCCCCAAAAGAAGGCTAATTTACTCTTATTATGTATCAGAATACAGTGAAGTAATAAAAATATTTAATTTCTTACGATTAATTAGAAGTAAATCAATTATTTATCAACTTAGGAATTATATAACTTATGCATACTATAATAACAAGCCGGATAAGTTAGAAGATCTTATAAGTATCCTAGATGATTTTTCTGTTCCAATAAATACATTGAAAATATACTTAAGTGCATTTAATTATGGTAATAAGGCAACAAATATCGAGAGAATGAACGTCGCCAGTGGTTTAGCTAACTATATTAATAATAATGTAAATGTCATAAACGTTGAAAATATAATAAATTCAGTCTTTGAAATGAATAAGAGTAAAACTTTATTTATTTCTGAGTCAGGTGTTGCTGATGAGGTGAGGTGGTCTTACCTTTATGGTGTAGTAAACAAACAATTAGAAAAGTCAGGTGCTAGTAATATATTTATAGTGTGTGATCCTCGATATAACAAATTATTTCGTGAGCTTTACCCTTGTATAAACTTTCTATCACACAAAAGGAAGTTTCGAGGTTCTGGTGAGTCACTAATCTCATTTCATCGAGATAATATACCTAAGTACTATAAGGACTTTGATTTAGTATATCCAACATCGATACTATATAATTTATTAGATGATAAAGATATATGTACAAGTATTAATACACGGAAATTTAATGATCGAAAAACAAAAGTTCGCATTGGAGTTATGTTTTCTTCGTCTTTAGAGTCTGGTATACGAAAGCAACGATATTCTATTCCTAGTGAAATGATGATAAGAACGCTCCAAAAGATACGTAAACAAAATAATGGCATCGAGTTTGTTTGTATACAATCACCTGTAACAGAACATATTAACCACTTGTGTGGCAAGTATGATATACAAATCCCTAGTAACGTAGACTTGTATAACGATTTCTATGGGAGTTTTTTGTTTTATAAGACGTTAGACTTTGTTATTGGTCCATCAAGCCTTACTACAGAGTTGGCAGCTGCTTCTGGTTGTACCTTCTTCCATATATGTAACTCTCCAGAAGCAATTTATATGAGAAACGGTGACATTTCCAAATTAGACAACTCAGATATTATGGGATGTAACACAATTTCTGTACCACCACTTGATGGTTTCTATGATAGAACGCCAAATGAAATAACAATAGATTGCCTAGATAATTTAGTTAATATTCTTAATGATAAACTAAGAGTTTTTCACTGATGACGATACCTTATCGACTATCGACTATCGACTATCGACTATCGACGCTATAGTTGAGTTAATGATGGTAAATAATATAAATCTTGTAGCGATAATGTCATTTAAATAATTCAGACTGAAGGGATGATAAATGAGTCAGGCTTTAAGTATAAAGTTAGTTGAAAGAATCATAGAAATAATTAGATCAGAAAATCACGAAGATGTCATGGATGAACTAATTAAGGATCTTGTGTTAAGAGATAAGAAATTATATGAAATAATCTATCTGTGCACTATTCATAATACAGCATTAGAAGAACCAATTAGAGCTGAGCTTATTGATAAGATACAGTCTATAGACTCTAGCTCCTGTAGCTATAGTACTTGGTTATTATGTTTTTCAATTGCTATGCATACGGGTAATTTTTCTTTAGCATATTTATTTAGAGAAAATGCAAAGAGAAATATATATATAAAGTATCGAAGTGGAGAAAGAAACACTGAACTTCTATGTAAATTATTATCACTGGCCATAGAAGATGGCGATGATGCACTATACATAGAAATAAGAAAAGTAATATCAAAGAAAGAGGGAATACCGTCTAATAAGCTAGCCGATCTTGATCACCTTGACATGATATTTTCTTTTTGCAATGGTACTGTAAGTAAAATCGCTGAGAAATACATTTCAAATAATCAAGATTATTATAATTACATATCAGGAAAGAAAATTGCTCTTGTAGTACCAACATTAGTAGAAACTCTAGATGCTAGTGAAATTGATGGTTCAGATGTAGTTGTTAGATTGAACTACTCATATAAAGGGCAAGGTTGTGACATGATATATAAGGGAGTTAGAACAGATATATCGTATTATAATAAAATGACATTGAATAAGTTAGACGAGGAATTCTCCGGGCAGGCTCCTGATGATTTGAAATTTCTAGTAGGTAAAGGGAAGTCTATTGATAGAAATAATAAATATAGACGATTATACCCTTTTGACAACAGCTTGCTAAACGGAACATTTAATATGTTGCCAAATACTCTTTTTGATTTACTTGTGTTTTCTCCTTCTGAAATTAAAATATTTCATAGTGATATGCAATTAAAACCATCCTTAAGAGTGAAAAATTATTACTCCGAAAATAGCATCCTAAACGAAGATGAACTTTTTAAAGCTTCAGTAAGTAAGTCTTTTTCTATTCATGACCCGTTTGGTCAATTAAATATAATTAGACGTATAGTTAAAAATAATAGTAAAGTTTTAGCTGATGATATACTAACTCTAACATTAAATATGTCAAATGTTGAATATGCTTCTTGTTTAACAGAGAATTATCGAGTAAATTTTAATAAAAAAGCATTAGAAGACCAACATATTGAATCAACTAATATTGAACTAATAAGTGAGTTAAGGAATAAGATCAAATCTTTAAATGAAAAGGCCATTCATGTAGAAAATAAATTACATCTTATGGAGTCTCAAAAAACATCTCAGGAAAGAGTCATCGCTGAAATGAAAATTAAAATAAAAAATCAAAAGATACAATTTTCAAAATTGAAGAGTAGCTTTAGTTGGAAATTAACTAAACCAATTAGATTTGTTGGCCGAAGTCTATTATTTATGAGAAAATAGAATAGAATAAACAGATAGAATAGAATAGAATAAACAGATAGAAAGGAAATACTAATGAAGGTATCAATGATCATACCTGCTAAAGGTACAAGTGAACGGCTAAAAAATAAGAATTTATATAAAATCAATGGAAAAACGCTTGTAAGGATGGCATGTGAGAAAGCGCTAGAGTGCAAAAATGTACATAGGGTTTACCTAGACACAGAAAGCGAAAGTATTATATTAGACATACAGGATCTTCTCTCTAAAGGTTTGAATTTAATTAGAAGACCTAGTGAACTTGCTAATAATGATATTAGTGCTAATGATATGATGATATACGGTTTGCATTCAATAGAGGAAACAGATCTTATCATTCAAACTTTCGCAACGTCTCCTTTGATAACATCAAAAACTATTGATAACTGCATCGAAAAATTCATTGACTCTAGCGGGTATGATTCATTTTTTTCAGTTGTTAAAATGCAAGAATACTTCTGGAATGAGAACAGTGAGCCTATTAACTTTGATATCAAGAAACTACCAAACAGTTTTGAGTTAGATAAAGTATATATGGAAACTCACGGTGTATATGGAATATATGTTGATAGTTTGATTAAAAATAAAACTAGAGTTGGTAAAAGACCTTTAATGTTGGAAATTCCAAAGATTGAATCTCTTGATATAAACGACAAAGATGACTTAGAGCTTATAGGTGCAATTTATGAAAAGTATTGAACTAATTTATAAAGAAATATACTCAGGTGTAGCATATGATGCAATGAGATTGTTAGGATATCGACCTGAACAGTTTTATATTAATATTAAACCATTAGCGGGTTACGATAAAACTATAATAGGTCCTGCATTTACAACTTATGGTGAAGTTGTTTCTAAAGAATCAAACTATCAAGAGCTTGATAATATAAGGTTGGATATTTATAAGAAAAAGTATTTCAATGATAATCCTATTGTTCTTCTCCAGGCAAATGATAATTATGTAGCTCATAGTGGAGATATAACATCACAAATATATCAAACACTGGGAGCTAAAGGTTTTGTTACGGATGGAAATGTAAGAGATTTGGACAAAATTGATGAGCTGAATTTTCCAGTGTTTGCTGAAAACTCTAATCCAATAGATGCAATTGATTATTGGGCATTGACAAAGTATAACGTGGATATTGTTATTAAAAGTGTTTCTATTTCACCAGGAGATCTAATAATTTCAAGCAAGGATGGAGTAATTAGAGTTCCAAAGAGTGACCTATTTAGATTTGAAGAGAAAGTTAGAGCAATTTTGAACAAAGAAAATAAGGCTAGAGATACTATTTTCAAGATTAAGAACGAAACGGATATGAGTGATATTCTATCAAAGCTTGTTGAGGAAGAAGGTCGATGGTAACTAATAATATAAAATTTGTGGCGGAGTTGACTATTAATCATCTGGGTATGGTTAGTATCGCGAAACAAATGATTAAGTCAGCAAAAGAAGCAGGGGCGACATTAATTAAATTGAAGTTAAAAAATGTAGAAAAATACTATGAGGATGATAGCAAGAAATGGAGAAATTTCAACTTTAATGACTATCGGGGTTCTTTAGAGTTGAGTAAGGAGGATTTTTTTGAATTAGATAAATATTGCAAAAGCTTGGATATAGAATGGTTTTGCACCGTACACGATAAAGAAGGGTTGGATTTTTTGAAACAATTCAACTTACCTTTATATAAAGTTGCATCTATGGATGCTGATAAAAGTGAATTTGTAGATTATGTTATAGAATTATGCAAAAAAGAAGGTAAGCCATTAGTAATTAGTGTAGGTGGTAAAGATATAGAGTTTACAGATGAACTGGTAGGTAGAATCAATGATGCGAAAATAAAGGCTTTCCTATTGCATACTGTTTCTATTTATCCGACGCCAACGGGAAAGAACAATATTAACTTTATACCGGTACTGAAAGATAAATACGAATCTGAGAATGTCAGAATTGGTTACTCAGGCCATGAGGTTGGTTATTCAGCTACTTTACTTGCAGCTATGAATGGCGTAGCTATGATTGAAAGGCACTTTACCCTATCAAAAGATTGGGCTATACATCACCTTGCTGCAGCATTAACACCAAGCGAATATCAGGCAATGACTAGTTTAATAACAAATATTAAACTAGAAAATATAAACGTTTCCTCCTCATATGATGAAGAAGAACTTAGATTTCTCAAAGGCATGGATTACCAATGATTGTTATAGTTAGGCACGGTCAAACAGTTTGGAATAAACAAAAACGAAAGCAGGGACAAAGTGACTCCCCGCTTACACTTAAAGGAATAGAACAGGCTAAAGATATCGCTAGTTATATTAAGAAAAGTAATTTTATTGATGTAAATGATTTTGAAATATACTCAAGTCCATTATTTAGAACCATGCAGTTTGCATCCATATTTCTCGAAGAAATGAATATTGAGAATGAAAAAGGAACGATACAAACTAATGACTTACTTAAGGAGCATTCATTTGGGTTATGGGAAGGGTTAACAGAAACCGAAATTGAATCAGATTATCCAGGCTTCCTCAAGGCAAGGTATGCGAATTGGTGGGACTATATAGTACCTCAAGGGGAAGGATATAATCTAATTAGTATGCGAGCTAATAAGGTTCTAGAAGAGTTCAAGGAACGAAATGTTATAATATTTACTCATGAGATGATTAGCAAAGTCATTAGAGGGGCATATACTGGAATGAATGAAAGTGATATATTGTCTCTGGATCATCCGCAAGATACAATATATATACTAGAAAGCGGTAAAGCTACTCCTGTTAAAGTAAGTGATTGAATAATTTATTTCTGGCTGTGAACATTGGTAATGTTAATTGAAAGTAATTAGTTAAGAATGTTTGATTTTCTTTCATGTTAGTACATTACTAACAATTAGTAATGTAATTGTGTTGCCTAATAAATAATATGGAAGATTTTTCTAGTGAGACTTTTAAATAGATTGCAATATAATTATGCCAGATCAAACGAAAGTATCTGTAATTACTTCAGAGTAAAGAAGATATCATTATCTAACCTTGAGCCAATAAGGTTGTATTATACTATTTTTCCCAGTAAGTTATTGTCAGAACTAAAAAGCTCATTAGTTATAGGAGATTATAGGAATTTTAATAAACTGGTATCCGATAATCTTGGTTTATTGATCTATTTAAAGAAAGCAAGATTAATATTAAACGCGGCAAATAATTCTGACAATGAAAATATCAAATTGGAGTACATTATCGTCGCTGTTTTGATAAACCCTAGTTTGCTCGCCACTGCTCAGTTTTCTCATTTATCTGCTTCGTTCCTTGATTATCGAATAGTGAATAACGCTTTACGTTTAACTTTAAAAAAAAATGGTAACTACCCTCTTAGAAGTGTAGCATTGATTCGTAGCTTCCTTGGGGAAAAAGTAAGCTTAGATAGCCTTGATATTAATGATACAATATTAAGTTACTCACTCTTAGGAGAAGACCAGGAAATAGTTAAAATCTTCGTCGATACTAATATAGTAGAACTTAACACTCAAAGTGTAAATTTTATTGTTTCATCGCTAATTTGTACAAATTCAGTTAATATCTTGCCTTCGTTTGTCAGTAAGTATCGTTCGTTAATTAGTAACGCAAACTTGGTGAAATATTTTCATAGCCAAGGATTAACGCGAGAAGGATACTCTGCCATGAAAAAAAGAGATGTATCATTATATTGTGCAGACGTTTTTAAAGATAAGTATATTCAAGACCTAAATTTAGTTAAAAGTGATGAATATTTATTGGTTTTGTCTTCTTGGGGAGTTGGTGATGATATTAGGTATTCAAAAATAATCCCTATAATTCTGAAAACACATTCTAAAGTGTATTTTTCTTGTGAGCCAAGACTATTATTACTTTTTGAGTCTCTATATCCTGAGGCAAAATTTATACCATCACATAGAACGAAGTTCATATCTAAATCTAATCATGATTTGTACTCCGAGATAATTGAATCTAGATTGTATCATGCAATGGATAATGAGTTATATAGGTTCTCAGATGAAGTGGATAAAGTCTGCCTATCTACGGATCTTCTGAGTGGAATTGACTTTGTTAAAAATGGTTGTAAAGAATTCAATTGTGCAAAGCCTAATTTGTTTCAAGTAATTGATGCTTTTGTTTCTGAAATACGAAAGGAGTCAATTATTCTTGTGGGCCTATGTTGGCGTAGTATGCTTTTGGGCCCATTTAGAAATGACAACTATTTCGATTTAGAGGAGCTACTGTCTCAATCAGCCGGCCGAAATATTTATATTGTATCTCTTCAATATGACCTCTCTGACTCAGAGCGTGAGTTGGTTAATAAATACAATTGTAAGATTAATTTCATTGAACCACCGATAAACCAGCTGAACGATTTTATTAGTGTGTTGTATTTAATGTCAAAATTGGACTTTATTATTAGTGCAGGAACAGCAGTTCTAGAGCTTGCAGGTATTTCTGGTAGCGCGACTTATTTATTGTCTAACTCCTCAACGCAACGCTATAGGTTTAAAGATAACAATGATATTTGGTTTGAAAACATTAAGGTAGTTGATGATTTCTATCACCTATCAAAGCAAGACGTAATTACTTCTACTCTAGATATAATTGAGAAGAAAACACAATAAATTTTTAAATGAATATGATAAATAAACTTTTTTTTAAACTATTATCTTATGCAAAAAGTGCATATGTTTCTTTTCATCAGAAACAGTCATTACTTAGTACACCTGAATTGAAACACTCTTCGTATGATGTTGTACTGTATATGTCAGGGGGGGAAGATACCTTATATCAATATGATATGTGGGGGCCTGTAATTAAAAATTTGTCTCAAAATAGCATTAATATTTTAACTGTGTTTAGAGGCCCTATAGATTGGGATACCTTGGCTGATTATGGCGATTGTAAAATATTTGTTTCCGACCTTGATGGGTTGTTAAGTTCTTATGGTGAATATGGAGTTAAACTAGTTCTATATCCAAATAACCGAATGAGAAACTTTCAATCATTGTCCTATAATAATGCCCATCATGTATTTATTAATCATGGAGAATCAGAAAAATCTTCAATGTACTCAAATCAAGCTAAAGCCTATGATTCGGTTTTCGTAGCAGGCCAAGTTGCTCTTGATAGATACCGAAACCACCTAAGAAATTTTGATGAAGATAAGTTTATATGTGTTGGTCGGCCGCAATTAGATTCTATTAGTCCACTAGATTTGAATGTACCTGCTGAAAAGAAAGTAATTTTGTATGCGCCGACATGGGAAGGCTCGCATAGCGAGATGAGCTATTCTTCTGTTGATTCCGAAGCGGTAAAAATGATTGCAGGACTGCTTTTAAGGGAAGATTTTTTTATTATCTACAAGCCTCATCCAAGCTTAGGTATTTCTTCAACTGCTCATCGAGATAGCCATGGTGAAATAGTTAAGTTAATGGATGCTAGTCCAAACGGTGTCTACTTATCCAACAATGAAGACATCCTATCAGTCTTTCATGCTGTAGACTTTGCTATATTTGATAACTCATCAGTGATCATCGATTACCTTTCTTTCGAAAAAGCATTTTGTATAACTAATAATTTCCATGTAGATAATCGAGCAACCCTCCCTCCTATTGCTAGATTAAAAGGCGTACTGGTCGAAAAAGACCAAATAGCATCTATTCCAGCAGAGTTAGATACGAGGCTAGCATCTTTTGATTATCAAGGAAGTAAAGAGCTTAAAGTCAAATATTTGGGTGACCTCTCTAAGGGGGAGTCGACAACGCTATTTATTGATACGGTTAAAAAACATATTTTAGAAGTAGCTAACGATGAATAAGATTAATTTTAAAAAAAGAAGAAATGCAGCTTATAAACAAGTGCAGTCAAATATAAATGAATCTATTATTAACCACTTGGATTGTAGAGAGTACAGTAATAAGCCTATTTATCACCCGAGGCTTATTAACATAACATATTTTATAAGGCAGGAAGCGGATGTCCTCATGTCTCACGGGGTTGCAGATAAAAATTACCTGTCCATGAGAGATAGCGAAGGCCGAATGATCAATAAGTTCCAGCATGTATTGGTTCCAGGGCCGTGGCTAAAAAATAGATTGATGGCACTGCCTGGTCTTACTCTAAAGGAGGACCAGATTCACGTAGTAGGGTGGCCAAGGCTTGACCCGCTATGTAAAGTTAGAAAAAAATATCTAGAACAAAAAGGCGAAAGTTCACAGCCAAATGTTCTTTGGGCACCAACGCACGATCATAGAAAGCGCGGAAAATCAAAAGAATCAACGTCTTCTTATCCTCGCTTTGGTGAACATAGTGAAGAAATGAACTCACTCTATAACTATACTATTGCTCTTCATCCAAGAAATCGAACATCAAAAGAGCCTACAACAGTTTCACTCGCCGAATCTGATTTTGTAATTTCAGATTTTGGCACTATGGTCTATGAAGCATGGGCACTTGGTATTCCAGTCATTTTTCCACGCTGGATACTGAAAGATCGAGTTATTAAGTATGTAAAAGGGTCTGCAGAAGCTTATATTTTCGAGAATAATATCGGTTTGCATGCTGAAAGTATTGAAGATGTTCACCGAATTATTTCTGAGAACAAACCTTTAGGAGATGATGTTAAGTTGTTCATGGAACAGTACTTACCTTCTGAGTATTTAGGGAACTCTGGAATGATTATTGCGGAAAAGTTACGCACGCTGCCTATTCAGCGATCTTATAAGAGAATATTTGGCTACTACTGGGATTATGCTAAGCTCAGGTTTTCTAGATTGGTGAAGTAAGTTGTGGTGTTTATTTACTTAAGAAAGAAGAATCAGAAAGTCGATCTATATTGGCACAAACTTACAACAATGCTCTTACGGTTACGCTTTAAAGTGATAAACCTCTTTCGTTCTCCACAACAAGGGGTTGTTATTTTTGAAAGCTTTAATGGCAGAACTGTGTCCGACTCTCCACTGGCTATTTATGAGTATTTGTTAGGTGAAAAATGTTATTCACACCTTTCTTTTGTATGGGTGATTGATTCGCCCTCTAATACGATCTTACCCTTTATTGAGTCTCAACCTAGAACGAAAATTGTCTTCTTTAAATCGAAGGATTACTTCATAAATTATAGGTTGGCCTCAATTTGGGTAACAAATTGTCGCTTGCCTAAACAGTTAGAAAAAAGTCGAAGTCAAATATTTTTACAGTGCTGGCATGGAACACCGATAAAAAAACTTGGTTGTGACATCGTTACAACTAGTGACATATCGATATCAAAACTTGCACGAGACTACCTATATGCGAAGCAAACTGAGGATGTGGATTATTTCCTATCCCCATCCCCATACGCATCTGAAAGGTTTATTAGTGCCTTTAATTTACGACCAGACCAAATACTTGAAAGTGGCTACCCCAGGTGTGATCGATTAATCGAATTGAAAGAGAAGAAGCATAGTAGTGCGGTTAAATCTATGTTGGGTATACCTTTAGATAAGAAAGTTGTACTTTATGCACCGACCTATAGAGACGATGTGTTTGCACCTAAGTCTTCTTTAAGCGCTGATAGCCTCTCCGTTCAAGGCATTCTAGACTCAATTCAAAGATGTTCTGACGAAATAATAGTACTTTATAGAGGGCACTATTTTAGTGATCAAATGGCAAGTATTGATAATGTAATTGATGTTTCATCTCATAACGATGTGAATGAATTACTTAACATTACGGATTTATTGGTAACGGACTACTCAAGTATCATGTTTGACTTTGCATTATTAGAGCGCGCTATTATATGCTATCTATATGACCTGGATAGCTACGCTAATGAAAGTAGAGGTATGTATATAGAAATTGATGATACATTCCCGTGTGTACGTGTTGGGTCGGAAAGTGAGCTAAAGGAGGCAATTTTAAACGCTATTGATTCTAACTTCGCACCTTCGGTAAATGTTTCTGAATTTAATAGAACCTATAATCCGTTTGAAGATGGGAGATCGTCAATGCGAGTAGTTGAAAAAATGATTAAGGCAGCACGATTAAAATGAAGATTAGAAAGATAAGATATTTATTTCAATCTGGTATCGCTAAGTTTTCTTTGTTAAGGTCATTCTTTACCATTTATCGTATAGAGGTATCTGCTAATATATTATTATTATCATTTCTTCAGTTTACTAGCAGATATATGCGTTTGGCTGTAATGTTTATCCCGATTAAAATATTCTTGTTACTTGCTAGTGATTTTTTGGTTCCAGACTTGCTATCTGGTTTATTAGATAAAAGGGGTTATATTGTTTTTTTACTCTCATTTACGGTGTTTATATATATCGTTAATATTGTCCAACAAATATTCTTCTCACGGCTAGAAAAAAAACAAGATACATTGATTGAAGTGTATGTTAACAAAGGGAATGATAACTTACCTAAGAAGCTATTATTTAAGAATATTAAACCAACATATAAATTGATATCAGACTTAATGACAATATCATGTACGTTGGTTTTGTTTTATTTTATTTCTCCTTATTATGCTTATACTTTTCTATTTTCTATGGTTCTGTATTCTATGGTAATCGAGTATGTTGCATTTACAGACAATAGATATGCCTTCCTTGATAAACTCGGCGTTGATCCTAAGCAGATAGTTGAAATATCATCTTCACTTTTATATTTATTTCTTCTGGTGATGTTGTTTTTTGTTTACACTTATATCCCGTTTCCGATCCATAACGCGATATTGCTCTTGTTTGGTTCTAGAATTGTAGTGGCAGCGGTAAAAGGCTACCTCATTAGTGCTAATAAGCTATTGGAAAATGATAAAAGGTATAATAATTTAAATGGTCAATGATCTTTTCCGAAGCTTAAAGAAATTTAAGTCGTATAAAACACCAGTATCGTTATGGACAGTTGAGAATATCTATCAAAACTTAGCGTACCCATTTTTTTTAATAGCCAAAAGAATAGGCGTTACACCTAATTTCGTTACATTGGTATCATTTTTATTGTTCTTGATTGGTGCGACATTTTTTATTAATGAACACTATATTTTATCTTTATCTGTTTGGGTTTTGAGTTACGTGTTCGATTGTACAGACGGTGCACTGGCCAGAGCTACTAACTCTTCGACCCGTTTTGGTGCATTTCTCGATGTATCTGTGGATAGGCTATGTTCGTTGATATTTCTATTATTGATATTTAGTAAGCTAGATTTTGAGCGAATAGAGGACTATATAGTATTACTCGGTGTTCTATTTATTGCCTTTAATTCACTCGTATCTACCCTCAGACCGCTTTATTTTCCAGAATTAAAAGGACATGCTAAGAAGTTAGATAGTTACTTTTATAAATTGTCCCGTATTTTATATGAGATGCTGGATACTGGAAACCTTTTCGTTCTTACTTGCCTGGCTTTCTACTTTGATTTTGTGCTTGTTTTGTATTCCTTTTATGCTGTTTTCACTGGTTTTCTTCTAATGTACAATTTTAGGTTGTTGTCTAAAGTTGGGAGCAGCTAATGTCTTTGAATCAAAAGACTTCAAAGTTAAGTGTATTGATTTCGTTATATGACGGCGAAATTGCTGATTATTTTAGTTTGGCAATGGAAAGTCTTGTCGTACAAACATTGCCTGCTGAAGAGGTAGTTTTAGTTATAGATGGGCCCGTACGACTAGAATTGGAGAATGCCATAATATATTGGTCTGATAAGCTACCTCTTAAGTTAGTCAGGTTGAACGTTAATCAAGGGCTAGCTAGAGCTCTAAATATTGGCTTAAAGCATTGTACTCATGATTTGGTCGCTAGAATGGATACTGACGATTTGTCTCATTCATATAGATTCAAACAACAGGTGGAATTTATGACTAATCATTGTGATGTAGATATTTGTGGAGCTTATTGTGATGTTATTTCAGAGAGCGGTGATAAATATGACAAACTTACAGTTCCAACAGAACACGATGAAATAAAACGCCTTATTTGGTCATGTCCTATGATCCATCCTAGCGTCATGTTTAAGAAAGAAAAAATCTTAAAAATTGGAGGCTACTCAGAAACGGCACCTAGGCGACAGGACGATTATGAGCTTTGGATTCGCGCAGTTTCGAGTGGTTTAGTTTTTGCCAATATATCAATGGAGCTGATTAGCTATCGATTGGCTCGCTCATCTAAAACAAAAAACTCTCTTGATGTAGCTTGGAATCGAGCAAAGATTGGATTCAGTGCTGTCAATTCTTATGATAGGCGAGTATTCGCCTATTTGGCTCTTTGTTACCCTATGTTTAGAGCTATTATACCTAATGTTATATTTAATATTATTAGGCCTTTGATTAATCTATTTGACCCTCGGCGATGAGAGGGTCTTTATTAACATAACCTGTCGGTGCATTTGTTAAAATTGTTTGAACGCACTGAGCATCAAAGTTGTGACAGCACTCATCTAATTGCTCAAGTAAATTTTCCATCTCATTCCAAGTGAGTTTATCTTCCTTTGCTGTCATAATTTTCTGGTGGCTAGTACCTTCAACATTCTCACCTATTAGCAGCTCTTCATATAGTTTCTCGCCAGGTCTTAGCCCAGTAAATAGGATCTCGATATCACCCTCATCAAGCTTGCCATCAACATATTCTCTTAGTCCCATAAGCTGGATCATTCGTCTCGCGAGGTCGAGTATTTTCACAGACTCTCCCATATCGAGAACAAATACCTGTCCGTTACTACCAATGGCACTCGCTTGAATGACAAGCTGAGCGGCTTCTGGAATTAACATAAAATAGCGAGTAATGTCAGGGTGAGTAACAGTAACAGGCCCTCCTGCTCGTATTTGTTTTTTAAAGAGAGGAACAACGGAGCCTGACGAGTCTAAAACATTGCCAAACCGAACCATGGTAAAGGTAGTCTCTGTCTGTTTATCGGCAAGGGCTTGAAGGACTAGTTCAGCCATTCGTTTACTTGCCCCCATTACATTTGTTGGGCGTACAGCTTTATCTGTAGAGATTAACGTAAAGTTTTTAACCCCAGTTGCAATCGCTGCGTTTGCACAGGCAAGAGTGCCGAATACATTGTTCCTAATACCCTCTATTATATTGTCTTCAACAAGAGGAACATGTTTATATGCAGCGGCATGATAAACAGTATCAATATTATACGTTTCCATTAGCTTGGTTAGTCTGTTCTCTTTTTGAACCGATCCTAAAGAAGCTATAATGGCAGTCGGTGACTTTAGGTTAATCTTAATGGCGTTGAGTTCTTGATCAATACTATACAAGTTGAACTCATTGAGCTCAAAAAGAACCAAAGTTTTGGGTTTCTGAGTAATAATTTGACGACATAGTTCTGAACCAATTGATCCGCCAGCACCTGTTACGAAGACATTTTTTCCCTTAATGTTTTTTTCGAGTAGTTGTTTATCTGGAGAAACGGGTGCTCTACCCAGTAAGTCTTCAACATCCAAGTCTTTAACATCGGTTGCTGATGCTCTTCCCGCAGCAATATCTTCGACAGAAGGGACAGATTGAATTTCAATCGGCCAACTAGACAGTTTTTCAACTAAACGAAGGCGCTTCCCTTTGTTGATGTTGTTAATTGCTAGTAATAGCTTTACGGGTTGATAGAGAGGTTGTAATTTCTTAAATTCATTAGGGTGGTAGACAGTAATACCTGAAAGAATTTGACCAGCTTTACTTGGGTTGTCATCTAAAATGGCTACTGGGTGATATTCGTCGCCTTGAATAAGCGTATAAGCTAAATCTCTACCAGTTGCCCCCGCACCATAAATGAACACGTTTGGCTTTTGTCTTTTGTAATATTGATAGTAGATTGAACGGATGAAAATGCGTGGACCACCAAGTGATAAAGTGGCAAACCCAGCATAGATGAACGGTACGCTTCTTGGGATAAACGAGTGAAAAAAGAATCCGCTTAATACTAAGGTTAAGGTAGAAAGAATCACAGCAAGAAAAATATGACCGATAGCAGGAAGCATCATGTAACGAAGTACAGCTCGGTACATCCCAAGTTTAGTAAAACAATATAGTGTTACGATAAGGGTGGCAGTTATGCTCGCGATTTCGTCTGGACCAATGTTAAATTGGTAAGTACCAAGTCTAAATGCAGTTGCAAAGTAAAGCGAACCTAGAACGGCTAAAATATCGTAGATGATACTGATAATGCGCTTATTACGTCGACTTGCATTTAAGAGAAGTTGTATCGGTGTGAACATAGAGTATTTACTGCCAGCCGTTTAATGAAGTTGTCTATTGTTATGTCGTCAGTATTCTAGAAACCTTTAGCTCGAAACGCTAGTTGAATTGATTAAGATCTAGTAAAACTGTGCCGTCAAATTGATTGCGGTTAAAAAGCAAGCGATAATTTAAAGTGGTTGGAAAGTTAAAGATGAAATTATTAGTAACGGGTAGCTCTGGCTTTGTTGGTCAGCGTCTCTATGAAATGGCAATGAGTTCTAACTTGGAAGTTTGCCAAGTAAAAAGGGATAGTACCCTAACTCAGAAATGGGATTCTAAAAATGGAGAAATCTTTATAGTATCATCGATAAGCTCCAAAACTAACTGGGACGGAGCCTTTGAGGGTGTGGACTGTGTGGTTCATTGTGCTGCGCGTGTTCATCAGATGAAGGAGTCAAAAACAGACGCAATAGAAGCTTATCGAGAGATCAACGCAGCAGGTACATTAAATTTAGCACAACAGGCTGAAAAGGCTGGTGTAAGGCGATTTATATTTTTAAGCTCCATTAAAGTGAATGGCGAATTCACTAAAGAAGGTAATGCATTTCAACCGGATTTGGAGAGTATTCCAAATGACCCTTACGGATTGAGTAAATACGAAGCTGAAATAGGGTTAAAAGCTCTTGCCAAAGAAACAGGATTCGAGGTTGTTATTATTCGCCCCCCCCTGGTTTATGGTGAGGGCGTAAAGGCGAACTTTGAAAATTTAATGAGTATAATACGAAAAGGGCTCCCGCTTCCCCTAGGAGCAATCCATAATCAGCGGAGCTTGGTTTTTAGAGATAATCTTGTTGATCTTATTTTACTGTGTTGTCAACATCCCAAAGCAGTTGGAGAAACCTTCTTAGTAGCTGATGAACAAGATGTATCAACAACAGGTCTAATTGAATTAATCTCAAAAGCAATGAATAGACCCAACCGCTTGCTGCCTATACCTATGTCTTGGATAAAACTGGGCGCAAAGTTAATTGGCAAACCACAGATTTCACAGCGGATATGTAGTAACCTTCAGGTTGATATGTCTAACACTCAAAAGTTACTTGGGTGGAAGCCGAAAATTTCGACACAAGATGGCGTAAACAGAGCCGTACAAGCATTTTTGAAGAGTAACAGCTAGTTTAATAAAGGTAGAGTTTTGATTCGTTTCTTAGATTTTGTTTTATCCTTTTTAGGGTTAGTGTTTCTATGGCCAGTTCTTCTCCTTGTTTGGCTGATCGGGTATTTTGATACCGGCTCACCTATCTTTACTCAAACTCGCGTAGGTAAAGACAAAAAGCCTTTTACATTAGTTAAATTTAGAACAATGCCAGCTGAAACTAAATCAGTAGCTACTCATCTTGTTTGTGCTAGCACGGTGACTAAATTTGGTGGGGTGTTACGCAAAACTAAGCTTGATGAGCTTCCACAACTGATTAATGTAGTTAAAGGTGAGATGAGTTTGGTTGGACCTCGACCTGGGCTATTCAATCAGGAAGAGCTAGTTAAGCTGAGGGGAAAGCACAATATTTATAGTGTTAGACCAGGTATAACAGGCTTAGCGCAAGTCAATGAAGTGGATATGTCCACTCCTAAAAAGCTCGTCGAGTTAGATCTTAAAATGATTAACTCTCTAACCATATCCCACTATTTTAAATATATTCTGCAAACAGTTTTGGGTAAAGGCTCCGGTGATAGGGTAAAGAAGAAGCCGTAAAGCTTAACTTAACTACCCCTCGAGTTAGTTAAGTTAATCTTTGAGTGCTACAAAATCTGCTTTAACACCCGATCAGCTTTCACTCTTGTGATCTTACGAATCAACTTCTGTACTGGCGCTGGGTAGTGTTCTAACTTCTCTAATTGGCGATACGCACAAATCATATCAGTATGTTTCAAGATATTCTCAACCTCTAACTCAAACTTTGCGGTTAGGTGGTTGTAGTTATCTTGAATTAGAATCGCATTTTCAAGATCCAGTTTCCACGCTCTTGGGTTTAGGTTATTCCCCGTCAGTAGCATGTAGCGCTTATCGATCCAAATACCTTTTAGATGGAAGCTGTTACTGTCGTGCTTCCAAAGGTGAATTGAAAGTTTACGGCTAGCGATGTTAGCTTCATTGGCTTTGGCAAACTTGCGCAGATTTATCTCATACAGATACGGCAAGCCGCCAATGGTTTTAAACGTCTCTTCTGGAGATATGTAGAAATCATTCGCTGTTTTATCGCCCACAACTATCGTCACTTTCACACCGCGTTTTATCGCTTTCTTCACTTCTTTTGCCACACTACGTGGGAAGTTAAAGTAAGGTGTGCAGATGAAAATCTCATCTTTAGCAGCCGCAAGCAATTGGTTAACACTGTTGTTCAGTTTGTTGCGACGCTTACCAACACCAACTAATGGAGTAACAGCGATTTGTTCATTGCTAACAGATTCAGGTTTAAACAAATACTTAGATTGAGCCAAGGAAGCTCGTAGTTGGCGAATATCGGCTTTTATATCTTTGGTGGTTGGCTTTGCTTCACAAGCTAAGTTGTTAACCGCAGGGTGATCAATCAGTGCATCACGAATAAATCGTACCATACTGTCAGCAAGCGCTGGCTGCTTTAATACATGGTAGCGGTCAAATCGGTAACGATCCTGATAGTGTAGGTAGATGTTATTTAAGCTTGCGCCGCTATAAATCACTTCATCATCAATGATAAAACCTTTTAAATGCAGTACACCAAACACTTCTTTGCCACGAACTGGTACGCCGTAAACAGGTACTTTATGCTCATGTTGGTCAGCAAATGATTTATACATTGCCGCATTGGTTTCAGAAGGTGCTGCGCCAATTAAGCCGCGTTGCGCTCGGTGCCAATCGACACAAACATTCACGTCTAATTCTGGGTTTTTTTGTTTTGCTTTATACAGCTCAGATAAGATCTCATGACCAGCCTCATCATCTTCTAGATAAAGAGCTACAAGGTAAATCCGTTTACTTGCCTCCTGAATCGCTTTAATTATGCGAATTCGAAACTCTTGCGCCGAATAGAGCACATCAAAGTTCTCAGGTTCTAGGGCAAGGGTTGGCAGTTTAGTTAATGGATTCCTATTGACCATCATGTCGGACGTATCACCTTAATCGTTAAGCCATCTTGGTTATATAACGTTATAACCAGCATAAAAAATAGCAAGAGACGAATATTACCAAACTTAATCTACCGTTTACCAGAAAAGGCGGTCAGTTGCCTAATTATCAACCTGAAACTGCATAGGAATGAGACTTCTACCACTATTTACGTAGCGCTGGAATAGATTCTTGAGGCTGTTGGGCAGTGTATCGACGTCAACCGTCTTAAACTGATGCTGGATATAGAACGATTCTAGATGCTGGTAAGCAAAGCAGAAGTCGTTATGGGTTAACTCATGGCTATGGCAATAATGGAGAAGCGCATGCCCAATGTTTTTTCCTCTATGTTCTGGGATCACTAACATTCCAGTGAGTAAACGATACTGCTCAATGGTTCGAAACCGAACCATAGCGACTATGCCACCCTTTGTAGAGGCTGTAATAATGTGCTCATCTTTTTTTGCTTTGCCAGAAGGGTAGTGATCTTTATAAAGCTTATTGACTAATGGCACTTTTATTGGAGGCAGCACAGCTATCGTTAGTTCTGGCTCTATCTTGTCTGATGCGCTCTGCTCACTCATTCTGACCTTCCTCTTATCCAATTGCGTTGTTGTCATGTAGAATGGAGGCAGTTTAAGTTACTCGATGAATGCCATGCAATCTCTATCTAATGCAAATCTTAGCTCTTACCACACCTTTGCGATTGAGCAGCAGTGTGAACTCTTACTTGAAGTGACCAGCGTAGCTCAATTGAAAGCGGTTTATCAATCGAAGCTGTGGCAATCATTGCCGAAGCTCATTTTGGGTAAAGGTAGCAATATGCTGTTTACTGAACGCTACCAAGGTGTGGTTATCGTCAATAGTTTGAGTGGCATTAATGTAGAAGAATCTGATAGTGATTATCATCTTCATGTTAGTGGTGGAGAAGATTGGCCATCATTGGTGAAATGGAGTGTAGATCAAGGCTATAACGGATTAGAAAACTTAGCATTGATCCCGGGCTGTGCTGGCTCTGCGCCTATTCAAAATATTGGAGCATACGGTGTTGAGTTCAAAGATGTATGTGAGTATGTCGATGTGCTTTGCCTTGAGAGCTTTGAAGTAAAGCGCTTAGCGAGTGAAGAGTGCCAGTTTGGCTACCGGGACTCTATCTTTAAGCATCAGCTCTACCAAAAGGTGGTGGTTGTGGCTATAGGTTTGAAACTTGATAAGTATTGGAAGCCGAATATTGGTTATGGGCCATTAAAGTCCTTTGACGAAACAACGGTAACGTCTAAGCAAATCTTTGACTGTGTTTGTCAGGTGCGTATGGAAAAGCTGCCAAACCCAGCTGAAACAGGTAATGCGGGCAGCTTTTTTAAAAACCCAATTATCTCTATGGCAACGTTTCAAGACTTACAGGCCCGTTTTCCCGATATGGTTGCTTACCCTGCTATAGATGAAAACGGCCGTGAGGGTATGAAGATTGCAGCGGGATGGCTTATCGATCAATGTGGCCTAAAAGGCGTGATGGTTGGTGGCGCGCAAGTCCACCCTAATCAAGCGCTAGTTATTGTTAACAAAGATAATGCAACCGCTAACGATGTAGTGATGTTAGCAGCGAAGGTGCGTCAGACAGTATTGGACAGATACAACATAGAGCTTGAGCATGAAGTTCGTTTTATGAGTGCCACTGGCGAAACTAATCTAAAAACCATGCTGGCTGAAAGAGCTAAAGTGGAGAACGAACAATGAAAGACCACAGCGTAAAATTGACGATTCTCAACATGCTTTCTCAAGGTGGCTTTCATTCTGGGCAAGATCTCGGTGAACAACTAGGTATGTCACGCGCAGCTATTGGTAAGCACATTAAAGGAATCCAAGAGTGGGGCGTGGATGTATATAGTGTACAAGGCAAGGGCTACCAGCTTTCTAAACCGATGCAGCTCTTAGATGAAGCGTTACTCAAATCTAAAGTCGACACTCCATTAGAACTCATCCCTATTATCGACTCCACCAATCAATACCTGCTGGATAGAGTTGACCAACTAGAATCAGGTTCCGTCTGTATTGCTGAATACCAAGCCAAAGGGCGTGGTCGTCGTGGTCGTGAGTGGGTTTCTCCGTTTGGCAGTAATCTGTATCTTTCCATTTACTGGCGCTTAGATGCAGGTATGGCGGCAGCTATGGGCTTAAGCCTCGTGGTCGGTGTTGCAATTGTTGAAGCCCTCGAAAAACAAGGCATTGATGGCGTTAAGCTAAAGTGGCCAAACGATCTCTATTTTCAGGACAAGAAACTTGCGGGCATTTTAGTTGAAATGTCAGGTCAAGCAGGTGCAGCGGCAAATCTTGTGATTGGTATGGGCATCAACCTGAATATGGTTGCTGATAACCAAGATGATCAGGGAGTAACCTCAAACATTACTCAGCCATGGGTAAGCTTATCTGAAGTATGTAATGCGCTACCAAATCAACCGCCTATTGATCGAAATGAGTTGGCCGCAACACTGGTCAACACGCTACATAGCACGCTAAATGATTACGAGATGCGCGGCATGACAGGTTTTGTTGAGCGTTGGAATAGATTAGATAACTTCTTAGATCGCAAAGTGAAGCTGATTATGAGCTCAAGAGAGATAGAAGGTATAGCCAGAGGTATCAATGAACAAGGCGCGGTACTACTTGAAACTGAGCAAGGCGTAGAGAGTTTTATTGGCGGGGAAATATCGCTACGAAACAACGAAGCTAGTCAGTAGGCTTTAAAGTTACATGGCGCTTCTTAGCGCCACTCATCATCTCTTGGTTTAAAGGGGATAATATCTGCGCTGGTCTGGGTAACCTTCTCTCGTCCATCTAATACGTTCTGAAAACGATGGAACTGCTCAGAGAGTTCTTTCATCAATATAACATTGGTGTGAGTTGGGTTTTTACATCGACTCACCACACGGTCAATATGGCTCTGTTGTGCCCATAAGCGATCTTGCATCTCTGAAGAGGCAGATAAAATCATTTCCTCACACATGTCCTTTTTAAACTGAACAAAAGCATCAGGGTGGTGCTTTGCCAAGTCTACTAACTCATCAAAAGGTGGAAGAGTCTGATTTAAGGGCGTGGCATTCATATCCAATTCCTCTACAGCAGCGTTTATCGTTTTAATTTTACAATTTCGGTCTATTTTATAGCCAAAATAGCAATGTTTCTCATTGAGCTTTTTTTCAACACTACATTAAGCTTACGCAATGAAATAGCTTAAAGTTTGAACGAACGTCTTGATTCTTAATTATGAGACGTCAGCTATATATGCAATTGCTTGCTTTTCAAAATAGTGAAACATTTCTTATTTCTATGAATTAAAAGTAAAAATCAGGAAATAACTATGAGCAAAGCTCTAAATTTAAACAACGTGCCTTTACCCATTTATTAACATGGTGTATTGATTAACACTATAAAGTGATCTTTATTCCAGAAGCATGCGTGAGAGACCAGCCGGATAACGTGAGTTGGTTTCTTGTTGTTGATAAATGATGAGCCCCTTTAGCCACTAACCATGAATATTCTTATCTGCGATGATTCTGCGCTTGCGCGAAAAATGCTAGCAAGAAGTATCGAGTTGTTACCGAATCAAAACGTGCTGTTTGCCGAAGGTGGCGAACAAGCGTTACAGCACTTACATCAAACAGCGATTGATGTCATGTTTCTCGATCTTACTATGCCCGATATCGATGGTTATCAAGTATTAGAGCAGATGCCTCATACCTACCCAACGAAAGTGGTGGTGGTTTCTGGCGACGTACAAGCCCAAGCGGTGAGTCGTTGTATGGACTTAGGCGCGTATACCTTTATTCAGAAACCATTTTCTAATAGCTATGCAGCCGAAATTTTTACGCGGCTTGGTCTTATTTTTAAAGCCAATGGCGTACGAGTTGACGATATTTCTCCGCAAGTTAAATTCAAAGAAATCGCTAATATTGCACTAGGGCAAGGGGCTGGAAGTTTAGCCTCTGTTCTGGGGGAGTTCATCCACCTGCCCATTCCGACAGTCAGTACTATTGAAAAAGCTGAACTCGATATGATGCTGCGTGATGCTCTATATCGTGAAGAGGTAACTGCCGTAACACAGCGCTTTGTCGGCAGTGGCATGCATGGTGAAGCTCTCATTTGCTTACATGGAAAAGGGATCACTCATATTGGTGAAAGGTTAGGATTCCCAAGTGAAGAGAACTCTTATAACGAGGTAGTGCTCAACGTGGCAAACCTGTTCGTCTCTTCATTTATGACCTCACTATGCGAGCAAATGGATGTCAGTATTTCACTGCGTCAACCTGTTGTTGTTGATAGTAGGGTGTACGCCAAACCAAGCTGTATTAGTGATGATACTTTAGCGGTTGAGTTTATTTATCGCGATAAGCAAGCCTTTGAGTGTGAAGTGCTGTTTATGTTCGATAGTGGTTCGGAACAAGTGATAAACCGTGTAATGGAGTTGATATGAGTGTTGAATCCAACCTTAATGTAGTAGAAGAGCTGCATTGGTACACCCAGGTTATTGACACAATGGACGTTGGTATCTTTGTTCTGGACCTTGAGTTTAACGTTATGGCGTGGAATCGCTTTATGCAATCTTACAGCGGCATTCCATCCTCGGACATACTACATAAGCCACTTTTTAGTGTGTGTACTGATCTTCCACAAGCCTGGATGGAAGCCAAATGCAATGCGACTATTTCGTTGGGTACTCAAGGGTTTTCTTCTTGGGAAGATCGCGCCTATATTTTTGAGTTCCAAAACTTCTCTCCGGCCTCGCGTGGGCTTGAGTTAATGCATCAGAACATGGTGATTACGCCATTGAGCTCGTTGTCTGGTCAGGTGTCGCATTTGTGCGTGATGATCAGCGATGTCTCTGATACAGCGCAAAACAAAATGTTGCTGAATGAATCGAATCGAAAGTTGGAGCACAAAAGCCGAATTGATGGATTAACAGGGCTACTGAATCGAGCTTGTTGGGAGCAGTCACTGATTAAAGAGTGTCGTCGTTTAAAAGTCGATGATGAGCGTGTCTCGACGTTAGTCATATTCGATATCGACTTCTTTAAACGAGTGAACGATACCTATGGTCATAGCATAGGAGATGAAGTTATTCGCCATACTGCTCAACTTGCTGAAAAAACTTCAAGAGAAAGTGATTTTGTTGGGCGCTATGGTGGAGAGGAATTTGCAGTTCTGCTGCCTAACACTGGGCATGAACAAGCGCTCTATTTTGCCGAAAGACTACGTAAACGAATTGCAGAGAGCCAGATAAAAACTGCGCAAGGGACAATCAACTACACCATTAGTTTAGGAGTTTGTGAGTTTAACCGAACTCAGATTGAGACCGCAACGCAATGGATAGAAGCAGCCGATACTGCGCTGTATAAATCCAAAGATAACGGCAGAAACCTAACTACGGTTTACTCACTTGCACTATGAGCGCCAGTGAGACCTTACTTTAAACGAGTGAACATCGTTGTTTAGTATTAAAGGGTATGGATGTAATAAGCGCAACGTCTTTGCCCTTGCACAATATGCTCAACTCGATTGACGCTATACTCTTCTCCAAGCAGTGCCTTAAATACATTAAGCTCTGATGTACACAGCTTTGGATTACGTGTCGCAGCCTTACAAATTGGGCAGTGATTCTCAACTAATAAATAGCCGTTATCGATTGGCTCTAGCTCAGCCATATACCCTTCATTACGGCGCTGCTTGGTAAGGATAGTCAGCTTCTCTTCAAGTGAGTGACTACTTGCTATCAGCTTTTGGTAATTCTCTAGTGTTTGTTTTTCACGATCGGCAGCGATTTTCTCTAGTCCATCTTCACCAAATAGTCGCTCTACCGCATCAATCATTTGAATGGTGAGTTCTCCATGACGATCAGAAAACTGTGCGTGGCCCTTACTGGTTAATGTCCAGTGTCTCGTAGGCCTGCCGACTTTTACTTTAATGTCTTCAAAGTTCAGCAGTCCGTCATCTTCTAATTGCTGAAGATGTTGCCTTGCACCCATAGTGGTCATCTCTAGATCGAGAGCTAACTGCTTTGCGGTGATCGCACCATTTTCCTTGATCGTTTGCAGTATCTTTTCGCTACTTTTCATTGTTCCCTCGTATCCGCTACTCAATTATGCGGTAACCGTTTAATTATGTCGTAACGATTTAATAAAGCAAAGAATTTACTATTAGGATTGATTAGACAAAGCTTAAGTTACGTCACTAATCCCATTTATTTGCAGGTTTGCTCACAAATATTCCCCTTTGCCCCCTTGGGATATTTTGGAATGCCCCCACATCTCTTTCACAAGCTGAAGCGCCTTCAATAACTGCTAGGTGCCAGTATCTATCAAACCTCATGGAAATTTTTAGGAGAGACGACCGATGAACATTCGTCCATTACACGACCGAGTTATCGTAGAACGCCAAGAAGTTGAGTCAAAGTCAGCGGGTGGCATCGTACTTACAGGTTCAGCAGCGGAAAAATCGACTCGCGGTACAGTAGTCGCTGTGGGTAAAGGCCGCATCCTAGAAAATGGTAGCGTTCAAGAGCTGGATGTTAAAGTCGGTGATACGGTTATCTTTGCTGAAGGTTACGGTACAAAGACTGAGAAGATCGACGGTAAAGAAGTTCTAATCATGTCTGAAAACGACATCATGGCAATTGTTGAGTAATAAGCACTCGTTGAATAGTTGATTCTGAATCACAACGAAAACGACAATCGAATTTAGAAAGGAAATTAAAGATGGCTGCTAAAGACGTAAAATTTGGTAATGACGCACGAGTTAAAATGCTAGAAGGTGTTAACGTTCTGGCTGACGCTGTAAAAGTAACGCTAGGTCCTAAAGGTCGTAACGTTGTTCTAGATAAATCATTTGGTGCACCAACGATCACTAAAGATGGTGTTTCTGTAGCGCGTGAAATTGAATTGGAAGACAAGTTCCAAAACATGGGCGCACAAATGGTAAAAGAAGTTGCTTCTCAAGCAAACGACGCAGCGGGTGACGGAACAACGACCGCAACGGTTCTTGCACAATCAATCATTACTGAAGGCCTTAAAGCGGTTGCAGCGGGCATGAACCCAATGGACCTTAAGCGCGGTATTGATAAAGCAGTTATCGCAGCAGTAGAAGAGCTAAAGAATCTTTCTGTTGAATGTAAAGATACTAAAGCGATCGCTCAAGTAGGTACTATCTCTGCAAACTCTGATGAAACTGTTGGTAACATCATTGCGGAAGCGATGGAAAAAGTAGGCCGTGACGGTGTTATCACGGTTGAAGAAGGTCAAGCTCTACAAGATGAACTAGACGTTGTAGAAGGTATGCAGTTTGATCGCGGTTACCTATCTCCATACTTCGTGAACAACCAAGAAGCAGGTTCTGTTGATCTAGAAAACCCATTCATCCTTCTTATCGACAAGAAAGTATCGAACATTCGTGAACTACTGCCAACACTAGAAGCAGTAGCGAAAGCATCTCGTCCACTTCTAATCATCGCTGAAGATGTAGAAGGCGAAGCGCTTGCAACTCTTGTTGTGAACAACATGCGTGGCATCGTTAAAGTTGCTGCAGTTAAAGCGCCAGGCTTTGGTGATCGTCGTAAAGCAATGCTTCAAGATATCGCTATCCTAACGGGCGGCACAGTAATCTCTGAAGAGATTGGTCTGGATCTTGAAAAAGTAACGCTAGAAGACCTAGGTCAAGCTAAGCGCGTGACTATCACTAAAGAGAACTCAACCATCATTGATGGTGCGGGTGAAGAAGAGATGATTCAAGGTCGCGTTTCTCAAGTGCGTCAACAGATCGAAGAAGCAACCTCTGATTACGACAAAGAAAAACTTCAAGAGCGTGTTGCAAAACTTGCTGGTGGTGTTGCGGTAATAAAAGTAGGCGCAGCAACTGAAGTTGAAATGAAAGAGAAGAAAGACCGTGTAGAAGATGCTCTTCACGCAACTCGTGCAGCGGTTGAAGAAGGCGTTGTTGCTGGTGGTGGTGTTGCACTTATCCGCGCTGCATCTAAAGTTGTTGGCCTAGAAGGTAGCAACGAAGAGCAAAACGTAGGTATCCGTGTTGCACTTCGTGCAATGGAAGCACCGATTCGTCAAATCACTAAGAACGCAGGCGATGAAGAGTCTGTCGTTGCTAACAACGTACGCGCTGGCGAAGGTAACTACGGTTACAATGCTGCAACAGGCGAATACGGCGATATGATTGAAATGGGCATCCTGGATCCAACTAAAGTGACTCGTTCAGCACTTCAGTTCGCAGCATCAGTTGCGGGTCTTATGATCACAACAGAAGCAATGGTAACTGACAAGCCACAAGATTCTGGTCCAGCTATGCCTGATATGGGCGGCATGGGTGGTATGGGTGGCATGCCAGGCATGATGTAATTTGTTGTTTATCTTGTCGCTGTAAAGCTTGATAGCGGCGTCGAAAGTACTCATTTACTAGCGTAAACTCCGTGCTTTCTTCTTGCTATAAAACGTTACAGCTTAAAGAGATAGTTAAACAAATATCAGATAGAGAACCGAGGCTTTTTAGTCTCGGTTTTTTTGTCTGTCATTTGAGGCTAATGTTTTTGAAATTGATGGTGATGTGCTACTAGAAATTAGTGCGGTTATTTTGCACTATGGATACAAAGGGTTGAAATATTGAATACAACTTAGCTAGGGCAAGGCAAAACAAGGACAGGTTATGCACATTCAACAGCTTCGCTATGAGAGTGAAGCCGCTTCACTGAAAATCAACGACTGGAAAATCGACTCGACTCAACATTGGGGCATTTTTGCCGCTCACAGCCATAGTGCTTCGTTGGTGGCGAAGATACTAAGTGGTGATTTAATACCAGATAATGGTGAGATTCATGAGCTTCCTAGCCCTATTGCATGTGTCTCTCTTGAAAGGCAGCAAATATTGCTGGAAGAGGAAATCGCCAAAGATGAAACCGATTTCCAAGATAGCTTAGATTATGGAACCTCAGTAGAGCAGTTGATATTGGATGCAGGGTGCAGTGCAAATGAGCTTGAAAGGATACTGGATAAAACAGATTTACTTGGCTTGCGAGAGCGCCAATTTCGACAACTATCAACAGGTGAGACTCGCCGAGTCATGCTTGCACGAGCGCTGGTTCAAAAGCCTCTGCTACTCATTTTAGACGAGCCCTATACTGGGCTTGATACCCAGCACCGTTTGGCTTTAACTGAGTTACTTAATCAATGCGCGACCCAAATACAGCTCATTATCATAACCTCTAGGGAAGATGAACTGCCCGAGTGCATCACTAATGTCGCTTTATTTGATCACCAAAGCCTGACTCAAACGATGAGCGTCGAACAATGGCACACACACCCAGCAAGAGAGCAAATCCAAGCGTTATCAAAACAAAAAAGTGACGCGTTACTTCACTTAATGGCAGAAAATCCAACAGTAGATTCTAACCTTGAAAACTTAGTCTCTATGAAGGATGTCAAAGTGGAGTACCTAGATGGCATCATTTTCAAGGACTTCAACTGGCAAATAAAACAGGGCGAGCATTGGCAGGTTAGAGGGCCTAATGGCTGTGGTAAAAGTACATTGCTTGGTCTTATTATGGGAGATCACCCTCAGTGTTATTGTAACGATATCAGTGTACTAGGAATGAAGCGCGGTAGTGGTGAAACTATCTGGGATATTAAAAAGCAGATAGGCATTGTTTCCTCTGCGCTCCATTTACAATATCGAGTTAGCTGTCAGGCATTAGATGTACTTCTATCGGGCTTTTTTGACTCCATCGGTCTTTACGAAAAGCCAAGTAAAAAACAGCTTGAAACTGCGCATCACTGGCTTGAAGTACTAGAGATGAGAGAGTTTGCTAGTATCAGCTTTCGAAGCCTTGATTACGGACAGCAGCGTTTGTTACTGATTGGTCGTGCGTTGATTAAGCAACCTGCATTATTGATTTTAGATGAGCCGTATCAGGGGCTCGATTTTATTAATCGTAAGTTAGTCTATTTTGCACTGAATAGAATTGCTAAAGCGAATCTGAGCCAGCTTTTGTATGTCACGCACTATGAAGAAGATGCGCTAGATGCAATCACGCACTTTGTCGATTTTGTACCGGATAGAGAAGGGCATAAAGCGGTCACTACTCATATCGAGTAGTCTAGGGTGATTAAAAAGGCTTCATTTTAGAACGAAGCCTTCTATCAATATCAAAACACTCTAATTAAAGAATGTGATCGCGTACTTCTGGGTCTTTACGCTCAAGGTAGTGTGTAGACTTAATTCGGCGAATCGTGCGGCAGCGACCACGGATAACTAGCGTTTCCGTTGTTGCAATGTTGCCTTTACGAGCAATGCCTTCTAGGAGATCGCCTTTCGTGATGCCTGTTGCTGCGAAAACAACATCGTCACTGCGTGCCATGTCTTCCATTTTTAGAACGATACCCGTCTTAACGCCCATCTCTTCACAGCGTTTAAGTTCTTCTTCGCCGTGTTTGCGGTTCTCTTCAGTATCGCCTTTCACTTCGTGACGAGGAAGAAGCTTACCGTGCATGTCGCCGTCTAGAGCGCGGATAACAGCAGCAGAAACTACACCTTCAGGTGCGCCGCCGATGCAGTACATCACATCAACTTCGCTATCAGGCATACAAGTTAGGATTGAAGCGGCAACATCGCCATCTGGCACAGCAAAAACGCGTACACCCATCGCTTGCATCTCGGCAATCACTTTATCGTGACGAGGCTTTGCAAGTGTGGTTACTACTAGAGTATCTAGAGTTTTACCAAGAGCCTTAGCAATGTTCTCTAGGTTTTCTGTTAGTGGTTTCTCAAGGTCAATGCAACCTTTAGCGCCAGGGCCAACCACGAGCTTTTCCATGTACATATCAGGTGCTTTCAAGAAGCTGCCTTTCTCACCAGCTGCAAGAACAGCAAGAGCATTTGATTGCCCCATTGCTGTCATGCGTGTACCTTCAATTGGGTCAACGGCGATATCGACAGCATCACCACCTTTACCTACTTCTTCTCCGATGAAAAGCATCGGAGCATCATCAATCTCACCTTCACCGATAACGATCTCGCCGCTAATTTCGGTTTTATTTAGTAGTGTGCGCATAACTTCAACAGCCGCGCCGTCAGCGGCAATCTTATCGCCACGGCCAAGCCATTTATAACCTGCTAACGCAGCACCTTCAGTTACTCGTGAAAAAGCCAAAGCTAAGTCGCGTTTCATGATGACTCCAAATATGAAAGGGAATAGGAAAAATTCGGCGCGATTTTACCACAACGAATCGGAAACGTTTGCTTTTTTGTCGAATCGATTCCATTTTGCCGATTTTGAATGAAATATTGTAGCGGATCGGAGCAACAGTCAGCGGTTTGTCAATATACGTATGAATTTTGAGCGAATGATATGAATTATCGAAGTTAGCAGGTGTTTATCTTTTCATGGCTGAGTAGAATGGGGGTAAGAGCAACACTCACCAAACAACGACTAAAGCGCACAGAAAGGTAGGCTAATAATGTCTTTTGAAGTATTAGAGCAACTAGAAGCAAAGATTCAAACAGCAGTCGATACAATTTCACTGCTACAAATGGAAGTTGAAGAGCTAAAAGAAGAAAAGCAACAGCTAGCGAATGAAGCTAATGAGCTTAAAGCAAATCGTGAAGCGCTAGAGCAAAAAACAGAGCAGATGCAACAAGAGCAATCGGCATGGCAAGAGCGCATCCGTGGCCTGCTTGGTAAAATGGACGAAGTAGAATAAGTTCAGGATTTATTAGAGCTTTGCTTTTAGGTTTAGGCTTATTAAGTACTAAAGAAAAACGCCAACGAATGATCGTTGGCGTTTTTGTATATGCTGTATCTGTAAGGCTCGCATTTTACGAGAATTAACCTTGTGGGCGAACGCCCAGTGTGTGGCAAAGAGCGTAGGTCATCTCTGCGCGGTTTAACGTGTAGAAGTGGAAGTCTTTTACACCTTCACGGCTTAGTGTTCGAACCATATCAATTGCTTGGCTAGCACCAACTAGTTGACGAGTTGTTGGATCATCATCTAAGCCTTCAAACTGTTTCGCCATCCAACCTGGTACTTTTACGTTGTTCATCGCTGCAAAGCGTGATGCTTGCTTGAAGTTAGAAACAGGAAGAATACCCGGTACGATTTCAGCGTCGATTCCAGCTGCTACACAGCGGTCACGAAAACGTAGGTAGCTTTCCACATCAAAGAAGAACTGGGTAATTGCTCGGCTTGCACCTGCGTCGATCTTACGCTTAAGGTTTATTAAATCTGCTTGAGCGCTTTTCGCTTCAGGGTGAACCTCTGGGAAAGCTGCAACTGAGATATCAAAGTCATGACGCTCTTTAAGTAGTGTGACTAAGTCTGAAGCGTACATATCAGGCGCGCCGCCACCTGGTGGGATATCACCACGAAGCGCCACGATGCTCTCGATACCATTGTTCCAGTAATCATCAGCGATCTGGATAAGCTCATCACGAGAAGCGTCAATACAAGTAAGGTGAGGCGCTGCAACAAGACCGGTTTGGTCTTTAATATCTTTGATGATGGAGTGGGTACGATCACGTTCACCAGAGTTTGCACCGTAAGTTACCGATACAAATTTAGGTTGAAGTGTTTTTAGACGGTGAACTGAGCTCCACAGTGTTTCTTCCATCTTTTCGCTACTCGGTGGAAAAAACTCAAATGACACGTTGATGTTATCTGAAAGCTCAGCAACATTTTGATTTAATGCGTCTATGTGACCTGCGTGTGTATATCCCATCTCAACTCTCCCTGTGATTGCTTTAATCACCAAACTTTAAAATCGACGTTTAGACGTCTATATGTCTACAGGATCTAATGAATACGATTTAATGTCAACAGTGTGATTATGAATTTTTCTCATGTGAATGATTAGTGGAATTCAAGAGGAATAAAAGTAGGTAATAAGAAGGATTAAAAAAGGTGGAAACAGAGAGGAAGAGGCAAAAGAGCTGGCAAGAAAGAATAGGGTATTTATACGGTAAATACCCTATTTTATTTACTGCCGAACTTAACGAGTCACTTTTTTAAATGTCCGTAAGGACTCTACACGAAACAGTTTTCTAAGCTTAGAGGTAATCACCCAAATGTGAGATAAGCAAACCGCATATGCAACGAATGCTGCAATAAACAAAGCAAACATAATAGGCTCAGGCACTTGATTTACCTCACCCCAAATACCAAAGCCCGCGAAGCCTGCTGCAATCAAACAAATTATGGCGAGAGTTTGCCTTGGTGTGCAACCTAATCGCTGGAAAATATGATGTAAGTGTTCACGATCGGGTTTAAATGGAGAATCTCCCCGACGAATACGGCGATACATGATAGCAGCCATATCCATAAGAGGCACCGCTATGAGCCATAATGCAGTGATAGGCCGCATAATTTGAATTGCTTCTTCCTGAGTGGCAATCAAAATAAACCAAATGACAGTGAAACCAATTAACATACTTCCCGCATCACCCATGAATACTTTTCTTTCGCGTCCAAGAATGCCAAGGTTCATCATTATATAAGGTAATATAGAAACAATGATGACGATACACAGAAAGCCAAACTCTTCTGCACCAGCGAGGTATAAGATGATGCTTAGCGCGCCAAACGTGACAACCGCTAAACCGCCTAACAAGCCATCAATGCCATCTACCATGTTAAAGGCATTAATTGCCCCAACTACAGCTATAACAGTAATAAAATAAGAAAAGATGCCAAGGTGAATACTGCCCATACTGAGGACATCACCAACAAATTGAAGCTTCAAGTTCGCTGCTAACATCATTATGGCAGATAGACCTACCTGAACAGCAAGTCTAACTTTGAAAGAGATGTCAAACTTATCGTCTATCACACCTACTAGCACCAATAGTAAGACACTCATGGAGTAAATAATGGATCGTGGAGCAAAGCCAATATGAAAATAGATATAAAATAATAAAGCGGTGCAGATAGATAGTCCGCCAACTAACGGAACACTTCCTTGGTGCTGCTTTCTTGCATTAGGCTTGTCAACTAATCCAATCTTTCGAGCCAACTTTCGATAGATGAATAGTGTGATAAATGAGAAACAGAATAGAATAGAAAGATCTAAAAAATTATTGAGGATCATGTTCAACCTTAATGAACCAAGATCTCGGCCTTTCTTTTAGATCACTAGATATCTAAAACTTAAAGACAGAGTAGTAAAAATTTAAGCCTGTATTTTTATAGGAATGGCTATCACGTTTTTTGTTATAATGTGTTGTTTATCAATAAACTATCGCTATAGTAGTTGCGCTGCGCATATTATCATCAGGCATAGTACGATTCATTGCTTGGGACATGTCTTGTTACAAGATTGCTTTAACTATTTCCCCTTCTGTTTGAACCTTTCAGTATTACCTTCCCTTTGGCTTGAATTCTTTAATACTTCAGAAAAGAAAAAGGCACTGCTATTGATGACAGTACCTTTAGTCAATGAACTTTTTTAAAGCTATTTACCTGCTTTATACATATTTTCAAAGCAGTAGTTGGTGGCGTCTATGTAACCTTCAACACTTCCGCAATCAAAACGTTTGCCTTTGAATTTGTAAGCTAAAACGCAGCCAGCTTGCGCTTGTTTGAGTAGGGCATCGGTAATTTGAATCTCACCACCTTTACCAGGTTCAGTTTGTTCGATCAGCTCGAAGATATCAGGGGTTAAAATGTAGCGACCAATAATCGCAAGGTTACTTGGCGCAGTACCTTGCTCTGGCTTTTCAACCATATCGTCTACTCGGAAAATGTCATCTTTGATCATCTCGCCTGAAATCACGCCATATTTATGCGTTTCCTTTTCTGGGACTTCTTGAACCGCAACAATCGAGCAGCGAAACTGTTTATGTAGCGCCACCATTTGCGCTAATACTCCTTGCTCTTCATTCACACATAAGTCGTCCGCTAGTACCACAGCAAACGGCTCGTTACCAATTAATTCGCGGCCAGTTAAAATAGCGTGACCCAGACCTTTCATCTCTTTTTGGCGGATGTAAGTAAAGTTTGCGCTGTCGATAATGTCGCGAATATCAATTAATAGATCTTCTTTGGTTGTGCCGCTGATTTGATGTTCTAGTTCGTAGTTTTTATCAAAGTGATCCATGATGGAATGCTTACCACGACCGGTAACAATGCACATGCCATTCAGACCCGCTTGAATGGCTTCTTCGACACCGTATTCAATCAGTGGTTTGTTCACCACGGGCATCATCTCTTTGGGCATGGATTTAGTGGCAGGTAAAAAGCGTGTGCCGTAGCCAGCGGCAGGGAATAGACATTTTTTAATCATTAGGAAAGCCTTAACGGTACTGAGTTGTTTTTATAAAAATCAGCAATTAGAAATTATCTTGTGGACTAAAAAAGACAGCCTGTAAGATTAAGGCTGCCTTATTATTTATGCTTTAGATAGCAAGCTTAGAGGGTTAATCGCTACCAAACAGGTCGCGTGTGTAGACCTTATCTGCCACATCAGCCAGCTCTTCGGCCATGCGGTTTGAGACGATCACATCGCAGCTTGATTTAAACTGCTCAAAGTCAGAGAGTACGAGCGAGCGGAAGAACTCTTTCTCTTTTAGTTCAGGCTCAAACACCACAACTTCGATGCCTTTCGCTTTAAGACGTTTCATGATGCCTTGAATACTCGATGCACGGAAGTTGTCTGAACCTGATTTCATTACCAAGCGGTAAATACCCACACGTCTTGGGTTTGTCTTGATAATCGAGTCAGCGATGAAGTCTTTACGTGTCGTGTTGGCATCTACAATTGCACCAATGATGTTATTTGGTACATCAGAATAGTTTGCACGAAGTTGTTTAGTATCTTTTGGCAAGCAGTAGCCACCGTAACCAAAGGATGGGTTATTGTAGTGGTTGCCTATACGTGGGTCTAAGCTAACACCTTCAATGATTTGACGTGTGTCAAGACCGTGCGTTTCCGCGTAGGTATCTAACTCGTTAAAATAGGCAACACGCAAGGCTAAGTAAGTATTAGAGAATAGCTTAACCGCTTCTGCTTCTGTTGCGTCAGTGAATAAGATTTCAACATCTTGTTTTACAGCGCCTTCCAATAGCAGGTTAGCAAAAACTTTAGCCCGCTCAGATCGCTCGCCCACAACAATGCGAGAAGGGTGGAGGTTGTCGTACAGTGCTTTACCTTCGCGTAGGAATTCTGGAGAGAAGATTAGGTTTTCGCACTCAAGCTCTTGTTTTATACGCTGCGTGTAACCAACAGGCACCGTTGATTTAATCACCATGACAGCGTCTGGGTTAATCTGCATGACGTCTTTAATTACGGCTTCTACTGATGAAGTGTTGAAGTAATTGGTTTCAACATCGTAATCAGTAGGGGTAGCGATAATAACGAATTCAGCATTTTTATAAGCTGATTTTTTATCTAATGTTGCAGTGAAGTTGAGTGTTTTGTTATCTAGAAAGTCAGTAATTTCTGAGTCAACGATAGGAGATTGCTTATTGTTCAGCATCTCAACTTTTTCAGCAATGATATCAACAGCAACCACTTCGTGGTGCTGAGCCAATAACATAGCGTTTGATAGGCCAACATAGCCCGTACCTGCAATTGCGATTTTCATTCTTCTTACCTATTTAATAGCGGTTCTGACGGCCTGCAAATATTTGTTGATCACTATTTGCTCATCAAATTCTTTCTCAACTTTTTCACGACTCTTCTCACCCATTTGTAAGCGCTCTGTATGGGGAAGATTAATCATTGCATCTAACTTTTCGATAAGGCTTTCTGTACTTTTTGGCTCACACAGATAACCATTAATATTATCGTCGACTGTTTCACGGCAGCCTACGTTGTCTGTCGTGACAATAGGTTTCCCCATAGCACAAGCCTCAAGCAAAGATTTAGGGACACCTTCTCGATAAAAGGAAGGGAGAACCATGCAATCAACCTGTGCGATTTCGTTTTCTACAGAATCAGATACGCCAAGGTAGTTCACAATGCCCTCATCAACCCAAGATTGCATTTCTTGCTTTGAGACAGCTGATGGGTTGTTCACATCTAAAAAACCCAATAATCGAAATTCAACCTTATCGCCGTACTTTGCTTTAAGTTCACGCGCTGCTTCAACGTAGTGACCAATGCCTTTGTCATAAAGCATTCTTGCGATAAGAAGGAAGCGAGTAACACCATCATCATCACTAGGGGTAATAGTAAAACGCGATAAATCGGCACCAGATCCAGGTACTCGGTCAGTAATGTCCATTGGTGCTAAATTGTGTTTTGAGAACAGCGCTCTGTCATCATCATTTTGAAAGAAGATAGTGTGTGCTTTTGGTTGGCTAATTTTATACAGAAGGCGAGCTAACTTAGCGGTAGTGTTTTCATTAATGAACACCATGCCAAGACCTGCAATATTATTGATCGACTTTGCGCCAAACAAACGCCCAGCCAATGTGCTGTAAATATTATTTTTAGGCGTAAAATTCAAAACCACATCAGGACGTAGTTTTCGATACAGATTTGCGAAGCCAAAGAAGGTGCTGATGTCTTTAACAGGGTTTGTACCACCCTGATCAATGGCGATATGGTGATATTCAGCCCCAAGTTCCTCAAGCTTTTTTGAGTAGTCGTCTTTAGGGGCGATGGCTAAAACTCGATAACCTTCATTAAGCAGTGCCAATATGGTATTTTTTCGAAAGTTATAAAGATACCAACTGGTGTTAGACGTTATTGCAACAGTTTTCATTTTGCCTCGTGATTGTAATAACTACGATACCAATCAATGAACTCTTTCACACCTTCTTTAATGCCAACTTTGGGTTTATAACCCGTAGCTTCAAATAGGTCAGTGGTATCTGCGTAAGTTTGGTAAACATCACCCGGCTGCATTTCGCGAAAGTTCTTTTTCGCTTCAATGCCTAGTTCATCTTCAATGGCTTGTACAAAGTCCATTAACTTAATTGGAGATCCGTGGCCAATGTTATAAACAGCGTAAGGAGCGGAGCTAGTTGCTGGCGAGCCAGTTTCAACAGTCCAATCCCTGTTTCGAGTAGGGACTACGTCAGCAATACGAATAATCCCTTCTACGATGTCGTCAACATGTGTGAAGTCGCGCCACATATCGCCATTGTTATTAATGTCGATGGTGTCACCATTTAAAATCTTTTTAGTGAAGATAAACGGTGCCATATCAGGGCGACCCCATGAACCATAAACAGTAAAGAAGCGTAGACCTGTTGTTGGAATATCGTATAGGTGAGAATAGCTGTGTGCCATTAACTCGTTAGATTTCTTCGTTGCTGCATAGAGAGATACAGGATGATCGACAGAGTCTGAGGTAGCAAAAGGGGTTTTAGCATTTAACCCATAAACAGAACTAGAAGAAGCATAAACTAAGTGTTTAACATTGTTCTGGCGGCATCCCTCAAGAACATTCAAATGACCTATTAAGTTAGAATCAGCATAAGCGTGTGGGTTTTCAATTGAATAACGAACGCCTGCTTGTGCGGCGAGGTGAATAACTTGGTCAAATTGTTCTGTTTTAAATAAACTAGCCACATCATCACGTTCTGCGATATCTAATTGAACAAGAGAAAAATTAGCATGTTGAGTACGATCAAGACGAGCTTGTTTTAATGCGACATCGTAATAATCATTAAGATTATCAATACCAACGACTTGATGACCTTTTGCTGTTAATTGCTCGACTACGGCACTACCAATAAAACCGGCAGCACCTGTTACTAAATATTTCATTTTTATTCCTTTATCTAAAGCAGAACAAGGTTACGAAGCCTCTTGACCTGCAGCACTTGCGAAAGGTAGTTGTTACCATGGTTCGCTTTTTCTGCCTTCATTATATCCCAGCTTTAAAGCTGGTTTCTTCCGTCAGCAGGTTTAAATATATGCCTTATAACGGTGAATTATCGCCAGTTTGCTCTTAATTATTATGCTTTATAAGCCTTATTACGTATAAAAATTGTTCGTAAGATAAGCAGCAGGATATGGTGACGAAAAAAAACTTATATATATTATTCCTCTTCGACATACCTCTCATGTATATCTTATGGCTTATACCATGTAGATATTTACCTATGCTATTTTTGTTAATAAATGACTTCATATCATGTTCATTATACTCTTGAGCACCATATAGATTTTCAAGGCAATATCTTTGACACCTCCTTTGTCTATAAGAGTTTCTCAGTGAGATTGAGTTTTCATTTATTCTGTAAAATAGCAAAGGTTCTTCAACGTTAGATATTTTTCTTCCCGATAAAATAACTCGATGTATAAAATCAAAATCTTGTGAGTTTGGAAAATTTCGATACCCATTCATTTCGACAAACAGCTCACGTTTCATTAGCCAAGTAGGATGAAAACAAATAGATCGTGCTTTAGATTTTGGTAGAAGAAAATTGAAATCCCTACTTAGTATAGAAACACCTAACGTATCTCCTTCTTCATTAATCCGGTTAATTCCAGCTCCAACCAAGTCTACATCTTCGTTATCCTTTAAAAAAAATAATTGCTTACTCAATCTGGACAAATATGAAATGTCATCAGCATCCATCCTACCTATATAATTTCCTGTAGAAGCTTTAAAGGCAATATTTAAAGACTGAGCCAATCCCAAATTAGCCTTATTCATTATTAATGTCACATCTGAATCTATCTCTTGGAAGTACTCTAGGAATAAAGTGTCATTAGAAAGTGAAGGGTTATCACACACAATAATCAGTTCAATAGAAAAAAAATTGTCCCTCCCCTCTTGCTCTAAGATAGAGTTAATCGCTAACTTGATCCATGCCAGCGGCTCTTCGTATATAGATAGTAATATTGAGATCTTATCTTTCACTGGTAAATGTCCCTTTTAAAATCAACAAAAATATAGATGGGAATTAAAAAAAATACTTTATGGAAAAAAATATTAAACGCAGCAGTGAAATCCACTCTGTTTATATTAAAAATAAAAAAAACAGCCAAGCCAAAAACCACACATGCTAATAATTTATTTTGAGTTGAAAAAATAAGGTTAGATATGGCCGAGTGAAGACAACCTATTATAATTGCGCCTATAAAGAAAAAGTCGCCAAAATTCAATAATGACTCTAGCAGTGGAGAAAATCCATAGCCAATACCAGTCCCCATAAAAGCGGCCATTTGGCCCGCTGATGATTGAAAACCAGTGTCCATAAACCCAGAAAGTCGATGTAGGATAGGGCCTAGATAACTCGCTCCAGGAAAAGGTAGATCCAAAGAAAACCCATCAGATAAAATAATAAAGTTATTATAATTAGAAAAAAACTCATTCATGCTGAAATATTCATAGAGTGTAATGGCTGTATCTTGGCCTGAAAAATAATGATTAAATGCATAGGCAATTGCTAGAACAGGCGAGATACATAACATAGAAAACATTGCGGCTTTTTTGTACTTCCAGTTGTAAATTAAAATAACAAAGAAGCAAAATAATATTGGTAATATTTGATTCCGATATGATCCAGTTAAGAAAAAAGCAAGAACCCCTGATAATGTTATGATATAGAATATAATAAATATCCTTCTTCTTATATAAAGCCTATAAACCAACGGGCTCAACATTATCAATACAACAGATAAATCGAAAAATACAATTTTCAACGTGCCCCAACCTAAAAAAGGTACTGGCCCACAGTAGTGACAACCAGAATAAAACTCCAACCCTAAAGTTGCTATATTCCCCAAAAGGTAGATAAAGCTTATCATTGTATATAGGGTGATAATTAGGTAAAGCGAGTCAATAGACTTTGTTTTCAATCTATTGAATTCAAATTTAGCTCGTATCCTTGTCAAGAATAAAAATGTAGATACTACTATAATATTGAATATTGTATTTTCTAGTGCAAATGTTAGATATAAACTTTCATTATTATAAAAAGGGAAAATAATGAATGTATAAAAGATAGGAACTAAAACTACAGATAGAAGATAAAATGAGCTATATAATTCATCATAGGAAGCTTCTGAGTCTCCTAATGATCTTATATTTTTAAACGGTGTAAATCTCACTTGGAAAGTCCCAAATAACTTTTAGATATTTGTTTTATATCATACTCTATTACTTTACTTTCCATGCAGTCAAAGTTAAAAGTAAATGTATTAAAATTTATTAAAATATTTTCTAAGCCTAAGGTATCACCAACGTTAAAAATCGCTCCAATATCATTAATGATATAGTCCCCTTTATTTCGGCTTAGTTTCGCATTAATCTTAAGAATTTCTCTTGGCCCAGTTCTACAGTCAGAGCTAATGATAGGCACCCCTAAGTTCAATGATTCAATAAGAACATTTGGAAATCCCTCTGATTCTGAAGCTAGCAATGTTGCTTTGGCATTTTTTATATATGGGAACGGATTTTTTTTCTCCCCTAAAAAACAGATTCTTTTATTGCTACCAAATTTGTTTTTAAATTCTTCCAGTAAATCTCCGTTACCTAATAGCAAAACATTTAGATTGTTATTTGAAAAAGCAGTTAATATATCATTTATCCTCTTTACCGAATGAAACCGACCAACAAAAATAAAATACTCTTTCGGTTCAAAGGGGCAGTCATTAATTCTGACCTTAGATAAATTCTTAATTTCGTTTAGGTCATAACAATTTGCAATAACGTAATTGTCATAATTACCCACATAATCTATATAGTCTTCTTTCATTCGCTCAGTCAAGAAAACTTTTATTGTGGCATAAGGGTATAATTTTTTAATTAAAATGAGATTGATTTTTGAAGATATCTTTCCATTTAAATACTTTAGAATAGACCCATGTGTAACAACCATAGATGTATGCTTCGAAAAAAAAGATGCTACTATATTTATATAATTTGCTCTAAATAAATGACTAATGACTACGTCTATGTTATGTTTTTTAACAATGTAGATAAGATAGAGTAACGCTGAAAAATTATTGATTAACTTTCCTATTACTGGCATATTAGTCGCAAATGGATTTCTTATGGTTTTTATACCATCTTCACTTTTATAGGTTTGGTTGTTTTCAATTGAAAAAAGGATAACGTCTTCATTTGATTTGTAAAATCCATTTGCTAAATTAACAGCTATTCTTTCCCCACCACCTTTAGAAAAAGAGTTGCAAAAGATTAAATGTTTTTTTCGTTCCATTTTACTTTAAACTCCTAATATATATATTGATCGTTACAATCATGGTAAATAAATAACCTACTAACAATGATATGCTTACATAAGGTAAAGAAAGTTCTATCATATACACAATGCAGAGTGACAAAAATATTAATATGAAACTAATAAGTAAAACCTTAGAAATTAGTTTTTCCTTTTCAATCACGATGAGTAATCGTGTTGTTATCAAATTCATCACCATAGGCACAAGCAAAAAGGCCATATAAAAGTATAATTTATTGTCATTATTTGAAAAAACAGCACCATTTATATACAGTTGCACTTCATTCCCCAAAGAATTTAAAAGTACTGAAATAAATAAAGAACAAATAAAAAATGAAGTCATAACAATAAAGCTATGGAATTTAAATTTGTAATAATCCGTTTTTGACAGTCGAGAAAAGTATGGGAAAATTGCAATTACCGCAGGTTCAAAGAGCCTATACATTGAGGAAACTATGCGTTGGCAAATCGAAAAAAGAGCAACTGCTTTTATATCAAATACACTTGCAATAAAAGACGATGTCATTGGTAAAATCAAACCACTTAACATTTGGTATGAATAAATATTCCACCCTTTTTTTATTCGGCCAAAATTAATATTAAATCTAAATTTTTGACGCTGATCTTTCACACGGCAAAACATAAAAAATATAATGACAGTATTAATTACATTTGGCATGACATGCAAAGCAGAATATAGCACTAAATCACTTTGATTATTAACTAGTATAAAAACAAGACCGGTAGATAGGATTCTACTAAAAAGTTGAACCATTGAAATAGCTTTCATTTCTTGTTTGGCTTGAAAGTAAAAGGCAAGAGATAAAGATTCTGAAATTAATGCAAGTGAAAATATAGCAACAATAGTGGATGGAATGTTCTCAAGTGAAAGAGAAACTATAAACGCTATAGTTACAATAGTAATGGAACATATTAGTTTAAAAGATAAAGTTTGATTTATGGCCTGGGCATTTCCATTCTTATCTTTTTCTGATATTTCTTTTATCGCAGTAAGGTTATGTCCAAAGTCAGCAAGCGATATTCCGAAATTAAAAAAAACAAGACAAATACTAAATATTCCGTATTGTTCAAGACCGATATGTTTTAAAACAAAAGGTAAAACTAATAACGGAATAATAAAGTCGACGCCTTTCACTCCTGAAAGGTAAATAATATTTCTTATTAATTTTTTCACTTTATTTTTCTTGCCGGGATTCCGGTATATACACCTGAAACTTTAATGTCTTTAGTTACGACACATCCAGCACCTATTATGACATTATCAGCAATTTTCACTCCAGGTAATATAATTGCCCCAGATCCAACTTGAACATTATCGCCAATACTAATATTAGAACTTACATGCTCAAATATATTTTTATCATCACTAAAGTTTAACTTGGTTGATAATAATTTGGCTCCTGCTGATAATGATACGTTATCTCCTACATATATTTTATTTGTAGCATTGATGTATACAAAGTCATTAACGCTTAAGTTCTCACCAAACATGAAATTAGAAGGCTTGATTATTGAAAAGTTTCCGTATATATGGCATTTAGTTGCCTTACGATAACCATATAATAATCTAAATCTAAGTCTGTGAAATTTTAAGATTAATTTTTCTATCATTCTAGCCTTACAAAAAGTTAAAAGTTAAAAGTTAAAAGTTAAAAGTTAAAAGTTAAAAGTTAAAAGATAATGAGCTGTCGTCTATTTATTTTTGTCATGATAACCTACTTTAATAGCACAATAATTGAATGGGAAACTCAAGCTAATTACTTCACCCGGAAAAATCATGAACATCCCCGTCAATAAAGGCTTGTCAGTACCTTCAAAAGGTACTCAGAACCCATTGTACACATCGCTCTTTTGTGTTTGATGCTCGCTTTCAAAGTCGTTTCACTTTTTAATAGATGGCCTAATCCCTATCACTCGAATAAGCATAGTTATAGTAACCATAACCCATAGAGCTAGAAGCTGTCTTTTCAACCGCGTTGAAAATTACCCCTTTCACTTCAATGCCTGACTGTTCAAAACGCCCTTTAGCTACTTCAATCTCTTTCACAGTGTTTTGGCCAAAGCGAGCCACCATTAGTGTGGTACCTGCTAATGCGCCTGCAATGCTTGGGTCAGTTACCGCTAGTACTGGCGGGGTATCTAAAATCACTAGGTCGTAATTATCAGAAGCCCATTCAACAAACTCTTTAAAGCGAGGGTGCATTAAAAGCTCTGAAGGGTTTGGCGGTATTTGCCCACGGGTAATAATGTCTAGGTTTTCAATCTGGGTCTTCTTAATGGCTTTCTCGGTGCTTTGTTTGCCACTAAGTAACTCTGAAAGGCCGTTGTCCCAATCTAGATTGAACTCTTTTTGTAGGTAACCTTTGCGCATATCAGCATCTACTAGCAGAACTTTTTGGCCTGTTTTCGCCGCGACAGCTGCAAAGTTAGAAGAGACAAACGATTTACCAATGTTTGGCGCAGGGCCAGAGATCATCAGTACGTTGTTTTTCGCTTCCATCATCGCAAAGTGAAGGCTGGTTCTTAAACCGCGTAGCGCTTCTACTGACAAATCCGCAGGGTTCTCTTCTGCCAGTATTGCACCAGATTTTTTCTTACGCTTTGCATCTTGGCTCATGCGAATCTGCAAATCCGATTTAGGCACACTTGCGTATACTGGAAGGCCTATTGCTTCAATCTCATCTGGCGACTCTACCCCTTTATGGAAAGCGGCTTTAGCAAGAACAAACGCGACACTTAGCATGCCACCCAGTAACGTTGCTAAAACAACAATAAGCGGCTTCTTAGGCTTAACAGCGTGAGTGTACGATTGCGCGTTATCAACTATGCGAACGTTCCCCACAGTACCTGCTTTCATAATATTCAGCTCTTGAACTTTATTAAGCAGCTGTACATAAATTTGCTGATTCACTTCAACATCACGCGTCATACGCAACACTTCACGCTGCGTTTTTGGCAGTCGTTGAATTTGTTTATTTAAACGCTCACGCTCGTTAAGTAGCGTTTGGCGCTTCTCTAGTAGCGATCGGTAAGCTGGGTGATCTTTGGTGTAGCGTTGGCTCACTTCACTCTCTTTGAAGGTCAGCTCGTTTAGTTGTTTTTCTAGCTCAACCGTCACTCTTAGCGTTGATTGTGCTTCTAACCCCAAATCGACCGACTCGTTCTCTTGGCGAAACTGGTTAAGCGTATCTTCAGCAATGGTCAGACTATCTTTAATATCTGGTAGGTGGCTTTTTAAAAAATCTAAGCTTTTCTCTGCTTCAGCTGATTGACGTTCAACATTCTGTAAAAAGTAGTTCTGGCTAATATCATTCAAAATACGTTCAATAGTAGGCTTGTGCTCGCCTTCTAATGAAAGCTGTAAAATCCCCGTTTGTCTTCCGCGCTCTGAAATTGCCAATGAACCTTGCAGTCGGTTAATCGCATCAATACGCGCAATTTGAGATATAGAATACTCTTGCCCTAGTTGTCCATTTAGCTCAGTTACAAACAGTTTATAGCCTTCGCTTTGTGCTAACTCGCCAACCTTACCTTGCAGTAATACGCGCTCTTCTGAGTCAAGCAGATCGAAGGTTTGGTTGACACTGTCAGTTTGAACTAACACTAAGCTTTGATCTTGTTGATAGAACCAACGTTCAGGCAGCTCTAATCGGCCAACATCAATATAGGCTTGATTGCCCATTAATCTTGCAAGCCCTTTACCAATAAAAGGAAAATAGCTTGGGGTAGCAATAGTGGTTAAATTCAGTTTATCAACGGTTTGGCCTAACACCATACGAGATTTAATCAGCTCAATTTCCGTGGTGGCTGATGACTCTTGCGCGAACATATCACCAAGGCCGTCACCTAATAAAGACGATACACCACCACTTTTTTGTTCAACCTGAATAAGAGCATCTGCTTTAAAAATGGGCGTGGAAAGCAAAGCAAAAGCAATACCAACGGTTGCAAATAGAAAGGTCACAGCAACGATGATCCAACGTCCATCGATTAAAAGACCAAACAGCTTGCCCAGATCAATCACATCGCTGTTATTTTTAGGTTGTTGGTTTGAAATAGTGCTCATAATTTCTCTATTTACTACTCAGTAGGATAATTGTGTATAGCAGGGCAGCTGTCTTAACAGATAACTGCGCATAACAAAGAGTGGGGAAGGGCTTTAAATGGGACTTACCAGTTATGGACTCTATTTACGCCTTCAGTGAGGTTATTAAAGCCGTTGATGGTTGGTAGAAGCTGTGCAATAACACGGTTCCATAACCCCATAGGGCTGGCTGTCACATAAACGATGTCGTATGGCTGTAAGTCAAACTCTGTACCAATCACAAGGGCAGAGGCTTCTTGAATATTCAGTTGGTAAATATCAGCGATGGGCTGCTCCTCACCTAAAACATCTATTCGGGTTGCATTGCCTCTTATAACAAAAACGCCAGTCGCATCAGCTGAAAGTTCGTTAATGCCACCCACATGGCTTAGCGCTTCAGTTAGGCTCATGCCTGCTCGGTCTATTTTAAGCAGTTGTGGGTCGTTCACTTCACCCATTACAAATACTTTTTGAGCGTCATTTCGAGGAACATGAACAATATCACCTGGGCGAAGAAGGCGGTTCTGGGTTAGATCGCCACGCTGCATTAAGGCATATAAAGAGAGTTGGTCTGTTTGTCCATTTCGGGTGAGAGTCACGTTTCGCCAGTCCGCATCAGACGCCATTCCGCCAGCGGCATTAATGGCATCAAGTATGGTTAACGGAACATTCGTAATGGGTTGTTGACCTGGTTTATTGACTTCACCAGTCACATAGGTTTTTTGAGAGCGAAAAGAGGCAACATTCACGTCTACTTGTGGGCTTTCAATAAATGCTTTTAATCTTAATGCTAGCTCTTCACGTACTTCGGTTACCGTTTTACCTTCAACTTCAACCAAGCCAATGTAAGGGTAGAAGATGGTTCCATCAGCATGAACCCAGTTCCCTGCTTCTGTTGAACTTCGGTATGAACCAGCCGGAATAGTCAGTTCTGGGTGATCCCAAATGGTGATGTTTAGAATATCGCCAGGGCCAATTTGGTACTCATATAAAGATATTTCTGCATCTAATGCAGGGTTAGTTTGAGAGATGACTGCAGGGGTTTTAAATCCATTCACTTTATCAGCTGTTAATGGATGCACATTAATTTGTGATACTAGTCCACTCTCTTCACTTTCGTTTATAATATTTTTGTCACTTAGGCTAAGGTTGGAACCAGGCGCTGCACAGCCAGCAAGCATAGTAGTAACCACGCTGCTGATTAGAATCTTTTTAATAGTTAGCATATTTTTATACGTCTAAGGTATTGTTGGCTCATTAGCCAAAAAAGTGGTGTCTTCAAAACTGAGAATGCACGAATCCGCGATAAGCTATGAAAAGCTATCGTTAGCATCATTATATTTTTCTAGAGTAAAACCACGAAAGTGGTTAAGAGTAGGTGTTTATCTAAGGTTCTTGCTTAAGATATCGTTACAAATGTAAGAGAATGTAACCTTTGTAACTTTCGCTACCGCCCTTAGATTATAGCCTCTACGTGCTGTCAAACATTCAAAGTGCATCTCTGTCGATGCTTATCCTTGATAAATCGTTTTTTCTTCCGTGAAGCGATAGTAGGTAAGCTACGCCTGATAAGGATATCAGCAGTATTAATGTGTTAAAGATCACATTAGCAATCAAATTGGGTCACGAAATAACCAGTTTGATATCTGTCTGCGTGCATATTTATCGGCGACGAAATATACCACACAAAGTGTCATGGTTAGAAGGGGCTTATAGCTTTTTCGACCAACTTTCTGCTGACTCTTTAATCAACTGATAGGCGAAGTCAAATGCCTCTCGACTTTGTCTATACGGATCGGGGATATCCTTTTGCCCTATCCAGTGTCCAAATAGCATAGTTTTACCACGCGCTTCAGGGGCAATACTGGTGACGGCTTCTATATGGCCTTTCTCCATGACAAGAATCAAATCATACTCTTGGCAAAGCTCGCGAGTTAACTGCTGTGCTATGTGATCTGTAAGGTCAATACCATTATCTGATGCTACTTGCGTTGCCATTTTATCCGCAGGTTTTCCTACTAAAGCACCAACCCCAGCAGAGTCTATGAGCTTATTGGGGAGCAGGGATTTAAGTAAATATTCACCAGATGGTGAACGGCAGATGTTGCCCACACAGACGACTAGAATTTTGTTGAACATAATTTTTTGCTGTTTAAGGGAAGATAGTAAGGAGTCTAACAGTGACTTATCTGAGTTCCAATACTAGCAAATAATAATCGCTTTTGAAGTTGTAACAAAAGCAATAGGTGGCTTTAGAGAGAGCAAGGGAGGAAGAGATAGATGAAACGAGTTAGACGGGTATCTAACTCGTTTATATTTTAGGTAACCTTAAAATGTTCGAGCAAAAAGTTACAACAACCCAGAAAGGAGATTTAAGTCAGACTGAATCGCACCAGCTGTGACTTCACGGCCTGCTCCAGGTCCACGAATTACCAGTGGATTGTCTTTATACCACTTACTCTCAATGGCGAAGATGTTGTCACAAGGGAGAAGGTTCGCCAATGCGTGCTCTCTGTGTAGGGCTTCAATACCTACAGTGGCCGAGCCATTTTTCTCAAGCCTTGCAATGTATCGAAGTACCTTGTCTTCACGCTGAGCTTTCTCTAAACGCTCTGCTAGGATTTCACTTAGCAATGCGCTTTTATCAAGAAAGTCATCCAGTGGTAGGTCAGCAAGCTCTTTTGGCACCAATGATTCTACTTTTACATTCTCAGGTTCTATTTCAAGGCCAGATTCGCGAGCTAGGATAACAAGCTTTCGCATAACGTCTGAACCATCAAGATCAGCGCGCGGATCAGGTTCAGTTAAACCTTGCTGCCACGCTAAATCGACTAACTCACTAAAGGGAACAGAACCATCAAATTGCTGGAATAACCACGACAGCGTTCCAGAGAAGATACCTGATAGAGCCAGAATGTCATCGCCACTCTCACGCAGGTCGCGCACTGTGTGGTTAATTGGCAAGCCTGCCCCTACTGTCGCATTGTATAACCAGTGACGGTTAATCTTACTAAATGCATCTTGAACTTGATTGTAGTACTGGCTAGAAGCCGAACCGGCTACCTTATTTGCAGAAATAAGGTGCATGCCTTGCGCTGCAATATCAAGGTATTGGTTAGCCAAAACCTTACTTGCCGTGACATCAAGCACAATCACATCGTCATAGCCTTGAATTGCGCCAAGACGCTCGATCCATTCCTGACCATTGTTCGCGACCGACTCATCGTTAAAGCGTTTCTCTACGCTTGCCGCATCAATTCCCTGGTCATCAAACCAATAGGTTTGGCTGTCAACGACAGCGACAAGGTCAAAGCTCATGCCTCGGCGTTTTTCCAGTTCACTCTTTTGCGCAGAAAAAAGCTCTAGCCAACTACTGCCGATATTGCCTTTACCACATAGAGCAATAGCCACTCGTTTTTGCGCTTGGAATAATTGTGCATGAATTGAGTTTACCAAAGGCGTGACTTCAGCTTTGCGAGTAACAGCAACGAGGCTTAAGCCTGATTGAGATTCAGAAATAAACTCAACAGGCGATGATTTCAGCTGCTGATAAAAGCCGTAGCAGTGATTTGGGTTTTTAGTCACGCCAGCACCAACGGCGGCAACCAGTGAGTAACCCTCTTTGAGTTTGATTTCCGCTTCAATGGCAGCGTCTTGCAGGTGGCTTAAAGCGCCACTGGCAATTTCAGCGGTATAAGCAAGGCGAAGTTGATACTGATCAGCTTGAGCTTCATACGCTAGTGGCTCAAGTTGAGCGCGTTTCAAGCTTTGCAGAACTTCTGTTTCAATACGTTCAAAGTCATGGCTGTGCGAAAAAGAGAGTTGAATCAAAAGTACTTCATCAAGCGAGGTGATGATTTTCGCACCGCGACCTGAAGCAAGAACACGCTCAATGCGCGTAGAGCCTGATTCTGCCTGATAGCTACAGCGAAGGTGAAGATCCATGGTGCTTTGAGCCACAGGCTGTAGTGTGCGGCTATGAAGTACTGGCGCAGCTAAGCGGGCTAGTTCACTTGCTTCATCTAATCGCAATAGAGGTAGCAGGCAGGCATCATTAACGATACGAGGATCGGCGCTGTAAACACCCGCGACATCACTCCAAATTGTTACTTGCGAGACTTCAGCCAATGCGCCGATGACCGTCGCAGAGTAGTCAGAGCCATTACGACCAAGCAGTACGGTATGGCCTTGGCTATCTTGTGCCATAAAGCCTGTGATCACGACTCGGTTGTGAGTATGTTGGGCAAGCACGTCTTTGATTAATGCGTAAGAGCTTGCGCGATCCACTTCAGGTTGAGTTCCTGATTCAGCGCGTAAGAATGAACGTGCATCTTGAGATACAGCGCTTAATTGATGTTGTGACAGTAGCGCCGCAAGTAAGCGAGCAGACCAGACTTCACCGTGACCTAATACTGCAGAGCGTTCCGCTTCTGTTAAAGGCGCAGTGAGTTCGCCAAGAGTGCTAAATTCATCACTAAGCTGGGCAAGTAGTTGTGCTTGAGCGTCACCAGTGAGCAATTCATTAATCAGGTCGATTTGAAATTGACGTAGCGATTGAAGCTCTTCATGAGCAATGCGACCATCTTTTGAAAGCGCATCAACAAATGCAATTAAATGGTTTGTCGTTTTACCCGCAGCGGACACGACGACGAGATCTTCGTTGCCTGAGTACTCTTTTAGAATGTTTACAACGCGTAGGTAACACTCTGGGTTAGCAAGGCTACTGCCACCAAACTTATGGAGTTGACGTGAAACAGTCATTAATTAGGCCTCTTGCTGGTTAGATTCAGACGTGAATTTTGCTGTTTTAGCAAAAGCTTGTTGTAGGTCGGCAATCAAATCTTCCGCATCTTCTAAACCAACCGACAAACGTAATAGCTGCTGAGAAACCCCTGCCTCAGCAAGAGCGGCTTCGCCCATTGCTCGGTGAGTCATGGATGCAGGGTGACAAATTAGACTTTCCACACCACCAAGGGATTCCGCAAGGGAGAACAGTTCAAGCTCGCCAACAAAGTACTTGAGTTGCTCAAATGAGCCACCAAACTCAAAGCTCAACATAGAGCCAAAACCTGACTGCTGCTTTTTAGCAATGTCGTGGCCAGGGTGGCTTTCAAGGCTTGGGTGATAGATCACTTTTACTAACTCTTGTTTTTGTAGTTCAGCAAGAATGGTTTGAGAACTTTCTTCGTGAACGCGCATACGTGCACCCAGTGTGCGAATACCTCTCAGGGTCATGTAGCTATCAAACGGTGTACCGGTCGCGCCAATGCAGTTGCCCCACCAAGCAAGCTCTTCTGCATGCTCTTCTGTCTTGGTGATGACAACACCGCCAATCACATCAGAGTGACCATTGATGTACTTGGTTGTAGAGTGGATAACAAAATCCGCACCCAGCTCTAAAGGCTTTTGGAACACAGGTGTCAAAAAGGTATTGTCGACAGCGACTAAAGCAGCCACTTCTTTTGCTTTTTGGCAGGTTCGTTCAATATCGACAACGCGAACTAAAGGGTTTGATGGCGTTTCAATTAGAATCAGCTTTGGTTTTTTAGCGATAGCGGCATCAAAGGCTTCAGTATCTGACTGGTCAACAAACTCAACCTTGAAATCACCTTTAAGGCTGCGCGTGTTAAATAAGCGGTAAGTTCCACCATAGCAGTCGTGTGGTGCAATAATAAGATCATCAGGTCCGATAAATGCAGAAACCCAGAGGTTAAGAGCTGACGTACCACAGTTGGTGACTACCGCCCCTTTGCCAGATTCAAGCTCAAATAGAGCAGTCTCTAATAAACCACGGTTTGGATTACCTGAGCGCGTGTAGTCATACTTAGGCACTTCACCGAAAGCTGGAAACCCGTAGTTAGTCGAGAGATAAATTGGTGGCACAACGGCATGGTGTTGTGTGTCTGACTCGATACCAGTACGAACGGCGATAGTGGCTGGTTTGCGGGTGCTCATAAGTCCTTCCTTTGTGTATGACTGCGCTTGTTTATCGTTTTATTTAACGATACTGACGACTTTGAAATAATTATTAGTAGGGAAATGTACTATAGTTGGTTATCCAACCGACCAAGTTAGCTCTGTTTTCTTACATTAGCTATATGTTATTCCCACTGCTATTTTTTACACTTTACTTCTCAAAAATGAAGACGTCAACACTTCTAGACGTCTATATGTCTTTGCTTATAGACTTGAATCCGGCTAAAATTGCGTCTTGACCCAAATTACACACAATAAAAAACGAAGGTGCGCAATGGCAGACTGGAATGGTGAATACATTAGTCCATACGCGGAACACGGAAAGAAAAGCGAACAAGTAAAGAAAATCACAGTATCGATTCCGCTTAAAGTATTGAAAGTATTGACCGATGAGCGTACGCGTCGTCAGATTAATAACTTGCGCCATGCGACAAACAGCGAACTGCTATGTGAAGCATTCTTACATGCTTATACTGGACAGCCAGTTCCAACCGATGAAGATTTACGTAAAGATCGCCCTGATGATATTCCCGCTGAAGTGAAAGCGTTGATGACTGAGATGGGAATTGAATTTGAAGCCTACGACCAAGAATAAAAAAAGGCTTAGCTAGCTACTATATTAATTATGTAGTTAGCACAGTAAGACTATCGCTTGCTGTACATAAATAAACGGTACAGAAATAAAAAAACCGCAGTGACTTTATAAAAAGACTGCGGTTTTTTAATGCCTAGAATACTTTAAGAAAAGAAAGTCGATTAAGACTCCATGTAGTTTGCCGGCATTTCAATGCGTGATACGCCTGATTCAACAGCCGCTGTAGCCACAGCTTTCGCTACGCGTGGAAGAAGGCGAGGGTCCATTGGTTTTGGAATAATGTAACCAGAACCAAACTTAAGGCTATCAACACCCGCTGCTTTTAATACTTCAGCAGGTACTGGCTCTTTCGCTAATTCACGAATCGCATCAACAGCAGCCAGTTTCATTGCATCATTTATCTCGCTTGCACGTACATCTAGTGCACCACGGAAAATGAATGGGAAACATAGAACGTTGTTTACTTGGTTCGGGTAGTCAGAACGACCAGTACCCATAATTAGGTCACTGCGTACTTCGTGCGCCAATTCAGGTTTGATCTCTGGATCTGGGTTTGAGCATGCGAACACGATAGGTTTGTCTGCCATCAATTTTAACGCTTCTGGTGGAAGTAGGTTCGGGCCAGATACGCCTAAGAATAGATCAGCACCTTCAATCACATCTTCAAGCGTACGCTTATCGGTGTTGTTAGCGAAAAGCTGTTTGTATTCGTTTAGGTCGTCACGACGAGTGTGGATGACACCTTTACGGTCAAGCATGTAGATCTTCTCACGCATTGCGCCACACTTAATCAAAAGCTCCATACACGCAACAGCCGCAGCGCCAGCACCAAGACAAACGATGGTTGCCTCTTCTAGCTTTTTACCTTGAAGTTCAATCGCGTTAAGCATGCCTGCAGCAGTAACAATTGCGGTACCGTGTTGGTCATCGTGGAAAACAGGAACATCACAACGTTCAATTAGACGACGCTCAATTTCAAAACAATCGGGTGCTTTGATGTCTTCTAGGTTGATGCCACCAAACGTATCGGCGATGTTGGCAACCGTATCGACAAACTCATCAATCGTGCGGTGTTTAACTTCGATATCGATAGAGTCAAGGCCAGCAAAGCGTTTGAATAGCAGTGCTTTACCTTCCATTACAGGTTTCGAAGCGATAGGCCCTAAGTTACCCAGACCTAAAATAGCCGTACCGTTAGAAATAACTGCGACCATGTTTCCTTTTGCTGTGTACTTGTAGACGTTATCGACATTCTGTGCGATTTCACGAACAGGTTCAGCAACACCCGGGCTGTAGGCTAGCGCTAAATCTTCAGCAGAATCAGCAGGTGTCGTTAATGCGACAGCAATTTTACCTGGGTTAGGGAAGGCATGGTAATCAAGAGCTTGTTGACGGAAGGCTTCTTGTGCAGATAACTCAGCAGAGTTTTCTTGACGGTTGTCATCGGACATAGGTGCGTGTACTCATCGAAAATGTGACTAAAGGGGGAGCACTATTCTAAAGGATGTAAGTCAACCTGCCTAGGTAAGAATGCGACTCATATCATTGCTGGAAGTGAATAGACTGCTGATAAGACCAGATCAAGTTTGAACAAACTAAGTAGTTGAGCTTGTTTACGATAAAATACTTTAACGTAAAGATAAAATAAAATTATTAGCTATGGTGTCAAATAGGAATAGAAAAGAGGGAAGGGAAGAAATGTGGTTTGAGAGAAACAAAAAAGGACGCCTGAGCGTCCTTTTTCTTAATTCGGTATAGCAAAAGCTATTACTTGCTTGAAAGAGCACCGAAACGTTTGTTGAACTTATCAACACGGCCGCCCGTATCTACGATACGTTGCTTACCAGTGTAGAATGGGTGACATTTGTCACATACGTCTAGGTGGATTGCTTCTTTAGTTAGCGTTGAGTTGAACTCAAAAGTGTTGCCGCAAGAACAAGTAGCTGTTACTGCTTTGTATTCTGGGTGGATTCCAGCTTTCATGGGATAACCTCAAATTGGGCCGCGTCGCCATCCGAGTCTATGCCGGACACCACACGTAGTTAAAAAATAAATGGGATAATAATGTTACTCATCTCGGAAATAAATACCGTTAAGACATAACAAGCCTTATCCTAAGGCGCAGTATAGTAATGAATCCAAGCCTGAGGATCAACAGATTTGCTAATTATTTCGCCACTTTTTTAAACGTTTTTTGCTTCCCTCTATAGATAGCAATCATTTAGACTGTGGTTTCTTGTCGTTGTTAAAAGTTGCCTACCGATTATGCGCCCATCGATTGCCCGAGTTGCTTTGCCCGTTCCGCTGGACAAACAATTTGATTATCTCATTCCAAATCACCTTTTTCCTGTGATTGGTGGGCGAGTCAGTGTGCCTTTTGGGCCAAGAAGTCAAATTGGTATTGTGACGGCGATGGTCAGCGAGTCTGAATTTGACGTCTCGAAGTTAAAGCCTATCTACAAGGTATTGGATGCCGCGCCAGTGTGGCCTGAAAAACTGTATAGCTTATTGCATTGGTGCAGTCAGTTTTACCAATACCCACTGGGTGACACTTTGGCGAATGCACTGCCGACGGCACTTAAAAAAGGCAAACCTGCAGATTTTACCTCGTTAGTTGAATGGCGGTTAACGGCGGCAGGGCGAGATCAATTAATGCAAGGGTTTGGCCGAGCAGTCAAACAAGCCAAAGTGATGCACATGCTTGAGCATGGCCCTTTATCGCATCAGTCCTTTCTTGATCAAGAGATCACCAGTAGCGTATTAAAAACGTTACAAGACAAAGCGTGGATTGAAAGCCAAGAGATAAAGCCAACTCGAAAAACATGGCCAAGAGAGATAGAGGCGGATGTCGATAAGCCGAAGCTGAACGAAGAACAGGCCATCGCTATAGCAACCGTAAACAGTAATCCGGGTTTCGGTTGTTATTTACTCGAAGGGGTAACAGGCTCAGGAAAAACCGAAGTTTACCTCAACATGATTAAGCCAGTATTAGAGAAAAAGCGTCAGGCATTGGTACTGGTTCCTGAAATTGGTTTAACGCCACAAACGATCAATCGATTCAAAAAACGTTTTAATGTTCCTGTCGCTGTCATGCATTCAGGGCTTAATGAGACAGAACGACTGAACGCGTGGCTGTCTGCTCGTGATGGTATAGCAGGCATTATTATTGGCACACGTTCTGCTCTGTTAACGCCTTTTTCCGATTTAGGCATCATCATTGTTGATGAAGAACACGATGGTTCCTACAAACAGCAAGACTCACTTCGTTATCACGCCCGTGATGTTGCGGTCATGCGCGCCAATAAAGATCAAATCCCAATCGTACTTGGTTCAGCGACCCCTGCCTTTGAAACGCTGCATAATGCACAAACGGGTAAGTACCATCACTTAACGCTAACTCAACGAGCGGGTGTGGCGAAACCCGCTACACATCGCGTGTTAGATATCAAAGGTCTTTACTTGGAAGGGGGCTTATCAGCACCACTCATCGCTGAAATGAGGCGTCATCTCAATGCTGGTAATCAGGTGATGCTCTTTCTCAACCGCCGCGGTTTCTCTCCCGCTTTAATGTGTCATGAGTGTGGTTGGATCGCTGAATGTAACCGTTGTGATGCGTATTATACTTTCCATCAACATAGTCGAGAAGTTCGCTGTCACCACTGTGGCTCACAAGAGTCGGTGATTCATCAGTGTCATGGTTGCGGTTCAACTAACCTAGTGACCGTTGGTGTGGGAACAGAGCAGCTAGAGACTCAGCTATTAGAGCTGTTCCCAGAATACAAAACCATACGGATTGACCGAGACAGCACTCGCCGAAAAGGCAGCTTAGAAAATGCGCTAGAGTCGATTCGTCGTGGTGAATATCAGATCTTAATTGGTACTCAGATGCTGGCCAAAGGGCATCATTTTCCCGATGTCACCTTAGTGGGTTTATTGGATGTTGATGGCTCACTCTACAGCAGTGACTTCCGGGCTTCTGAGCGATTAGCTCAGCTGTTTATTCAAGTGGCAGGGCGAGCGGGGCGCGCAAGCAAGCCAGGAGAAGTCATTTTACAAAGCCATCACCCTGAGCATGAATTGTTGCAAGCACTACTTCATCAAAGTTATGGGCACTTTGCCAAAACGGCATTACAAGAGCGCAAAATGGCGCTCCTTCCCCCTTATAGTTTCTTAACGTTATTTAGAGCTGAAGCGAATGACAATCAGCTGGTGGAAGAGTTTTTACGTCAGGTTCGTCATACGTTAGAGGCACATCCGTTATTTGACGAATATTGCATGGTACTTGGCCCAACGCCTGCGCCTTTGGCAAAAAGAGCAGGGAAGTATCGTTGGCAATTGTTGTTACAAACAGAGGTTCGCTCGTTGATGCAAAAGCTACTAATGAGTGCCAAACCTGCTATTCAGTTACTTCCTGCAGCGAAGAAAGTTCGTTGGTCAATTGATATAGAACCGCAAGATTTAAGTTAAATGGATGTAGTCAGGGACGCGACAAACTGTGACTTGTAACTAAGTTCGAAAATGACAAACGAATGAGTTGTGAGGCACATCACGCATCTAATGCAAAATGTGTTAATCTCACCGTAACTTTATGTTTAGAAATGAATAAACTATCAGAACATAGAAAAATAAGAGTGAACATCAGTTCGCCATAAAAACTTTAATTATATGCAATGCAGCATGGCTGTATACAAAGGAAAAGAGGGTTAAAAATATGGCGACAATGAAGGATGTTGCCCAGCTTGCAGGAGTCTCAACCGCCACTGTGTCTCGAGCTCTGATGAATCCGGAAAAAGTTTCTTCGTCGACACGTAAGCGTGTTGAAGATGCTGTTTTGGAAGCTGGTTATTCACCAAACTCTTTGGCGCGCAACTTGCGCCGAAATGAATCAAAAACCATTGTTACCATTGTCCCTGATATTTGCGACCCTTATTTCTCTGAAATTATTCGTGGTATTGAAGATGCGGCGATGGAGCACGGTTATCTCGTTCTTCTGGGCGACAGTTCACAACAAAAAAGACGCGAATCTTCTTTTGTAAATCTCGTTTTCACTAAGCAAGCTGACGGTATGTTGCTGCTTGGTAGCGATCTTCCTTTTGATGTGAGCAAAGCAGAGCAGAAAAACCTTCCACCTATGGTGATGGCATGTGAATTTGCGCCTGAACTAGAGCTTCCAACGGTTCATATTGATAACTTAACGTCCGCATTTGAGGCTGTGAATTACTTAACTCAAATGGGCCATAAACGCGTCGCACAAATTTCTGGCCCTCAACATGCGGTCTTGTGTCAGTTCCGCCATCAAGGTTATCAGCAAGCATTAAGACGTGGCGGCATCATGATGAACCCGACGTATACTGCTTATGGTGACTTTACGTTTGAAGCCGGCGCAAAAGCCGTTCGTCAATTACTCGCGCTCCCTGAGCCGCCAACTGCGATTTTCTGTCATAGTGACGTAATGGCCATTGGCGCCATTCAAGAAGCGAAAAAGCTAGGCTTGCGAGTGCCACAAGATCTTTCTGTTGTCGGCTTTGATGATATTCAGTTTGCTCAATACAGCGATCCACCACTGACGACCATCTCGCAACCTCGATATGAGATAGGTCGCCAAGCGATGTTAATGATGCTCGAGCTTCTTAGAGGGCATGATGTACGTGCTGGCTCTCGCTTACTTGAGACGCACCTGGTCGTGAGGCAAAGTGCCGCGCCCCCGCGTGTGATGTAATTTCTTACGAAAAACTAACGATCTGGCAGCGCATATTGGTGCGCTGCTTCCATTTCTGTACTGTTATCCCTCATGAAACTGAATTACCATGTGTGCTGAGATTTCAATGTTGATATTCAATCGTGGCAAATAAAGATTATGTAAAGCGTGGTCGAGGCGGTAAAAAATCGACTGGCGGTAAAGCGTCGAAAAAGCGCCCATCAGGAAGAAAACCTTGGCGGAGTGGGCTAATTGCACTCATTTTACTGGGGGCGTTTGGCTATGGGCTTTATACACTCAGCAATGACCCTGAACCACCAACGCAAGTCACTAAACCGGTTGTGAAGCCAAAGCCGAAAGCAAAACCAGCAACGGCGTTACCAAAACCACCGGAAGAAAAATGGGATTATGTTGACTCTCTGCCCAATCGAAAAGTAGAGGTTGAGGCGAAAGAGCAAGTAGTCTCTGAGATTCCATATATTATGCAGTGTGGTGCGTTTAAACTCTCTAGCCAGGCTGAAGAGCGTAAAGCGAATATCGCCTTCCAGGGTCTTCAAAGTGAAGTCAGGAAGAAAGAGGGCAGCAGTTGGTATCGTGTTGTTTTAGGCCCTTATACACTTAAGCGTGATGCAGAGCGAGACAGGCATAAATTGCAGCGTGCCAAGATAGAGCCTTGCGCGATTTGGAAGCAGGCGCAATAGAGCTCTGAATTTCTCTCACTTTTCTAAAAATCACGAAAGAGAAACAAATAAAAAGGCGATTCAAGTGAATCGCCTTTCTCATATCTAAACATCCAATTACTTTATCAAAAAGCGCTTAGCACCGTTCGTTGAAAGTTGAACCTTGTTATTGTTCAAATCGATATAACCGTGATTATGCATCTCTTTCATCACCTTTATTGGCGAACCGCTAACATAAGTGGAAGCCGAGTCCAGTAGCGTTGCAACTGTGCTTCCGCCAGACAGTTCAAGGTGGCGAGCAAGTGATTGGTAATCTTTGTTTTTAGTATGAGAGTGGCAGCCGCCCAATGTTTGTGCTTTCAAAATAATCCCTTATCTTTTTATAATTTTGTCCTTAGATTCTCGAGGAAGAATGGCAATAATAATGTTACCCATATCACGATTGTTTGGTTACTACTTAAGTGGTATTAACTTCGAAGCGTGAACAAAATTTATCTGCCTGTTTTCTTGAAGGTTTTTAAAATCGTGATTTGCCATCTTTTTTGTTGCAGTTTGTTTCTAATCGTACAGTGCTCAAAAAGAGAACCTCGCTTTGCTAATGACTTGAAATTTGATTATTCAGTCCGCATATCATTGGGTAATTCCCTATTTAAGAATAAGAGGCCCTACTCGTGACTACCATTGTATCTGTACGTCGAAATAATAAAGTCGTTATCGCGGGAGATGGACAAGTATCGCTTGGTAATACCGTAATGAAAGGTAATGCTAAAAAAGTACGCCGCCTATATAACAACAAGGTTCTCGCTGGTTTTGCTGGTAGTACAGCCGATGCATTTACTCTATTTGAGCGTTTTGAAAGCAAGCTACAAATGCATCAGGGTCACCTGACGAAAGCGGCGGTTGAATTGGCGAAAGATTGGCGCAGCGATCGCGCACTTCGTAAGCTTGAAGCGCTACTGGCCGTTGCTGATGAGACAGCATCATTAATCATCACAGGTAATGGCGATGTGGTTCAGCCTGAGAATGATCTGATTGCGATTGGCTCTGGTGGTAACTTTGCTCAAGCTGCGGCGACAGCACTACTAGAAAATACCGAATTAGACGCACTAGAAGTTGCACAAAAATCACTGAAGATAGCTGGCGATATCTGTGTCTTCACTAACCAACACCATACTATTGAAGAACTAGAAATTCCTGCTGATATTCTTGCCGCTAAAGCGGAGTAATTGCTGCCATTAAGTTGGATAAAGCAGAACAAAAACAAAAATAGTAAGTGATACCGTTTTAAGGAAAACAATATGTCTGAAATGACTCCTCGTGAAATTGTTCACGAACTTAACCGCCACATTATTGGTCAAGATCAAGCTAAACGTTCAGTCGCCATTGCACTGCGTAACCGCTGGCGTCGAATGCAGTTAGAAGAGAGCTTGCGCGTTGAAGTAACACCAAAGAACATTCTTATGATTGGCCCAACAGGTGTGGGTAAGACGGAAATTGCTCGCCGCCTGGCGAAACTGGCGAATGCGCCTTTTATTAAAGTAGAAGCGACTAAGTTCACTGAAGTGGGCTACGTGGGTAAAGAAGTTGAAACCATTATCCGTGACCTAACCGATGTGGCGATTAAAATGACGCATCAGCAGGCGATGGAAAAAGTGCAATTCCGCGCTGAAGAGCAGGCTGAAGAGCGAATTCTTGATGCTCTATTACCACCAGCGCGTGACGCTTGGGGTGAGAGCGATAAATCAACAGATACATCATCGAACACTCGTCAAATTTTCCGTAAGAAGTTACGTGAGGGTAAGCTCGACGACAAAGAGATTGAAATTGATGTTGCCGCGCCGCAAATGGGCGTAGAGATCATGTCTCCTCCTGGCATGGAAGAGATGACCAATCAGCTTCAAGGGATGTTCCAGAATTTAGCGGGCGATACCAAGAAAAAGCGTAAGCTAAAAATCAAAGACGCTTTTAAAGCATTAACAGAAGAAGAAGCGGCAAAACTGGTTAATCAAGAAGAGCTGAAAGAGAACTCTATCTACAATGTAGAGAATAACGGTATTGTCTTCATCGATGAAATCGACAAGATCTGTAAGCGCGGTGACAGCTCAGGCCCAGACGTGTCACGTGAAGGTGTTCAGCGTGATCTACTACCATTGATTGAAGGCAGCACAGTTTCAACTAAGCATGGCATGGTAAAAACTGACCACATCTTGTTTGTTACCTCAGGTGCATTCCAAGTGTCTAAGCCATCTGATCTTATTCCTGAGCTTCAAGGACGTCTACCTATTCGTGTAGAGCTGGAAGCACTTTCAAGTAATGACTTTAAGCGCATCTTAACCGAGCCGAAAGCGTCACTGACAGAGCAATATATTGCGCTAATGAAAACGGAAGATGTAGACGTTAGCTTCACTGAAGATGGCATTACGCAAATTGCTGAAGCCGCATGGCATGTGAATGAAACGACTGAAAACATTGGTGCGCGTCGTCTGCATACGGTCATGGAGCGTTTGATGGATGAGATTTCATTTGAAGCAACAGACAAAGCAGGCACAAGCTTAACTATTGATGCTAAGTATGTGAAAGACTGTTTAGGTGAGTTGGTTGAAAATGAAGATCTCAGCCGCTTTATTCTTTAACGAATAATTGCTCAATTAGATAAGAACGAGAAAGGGTTGGCATAGTGCCAACCCTTTTTATTTCTAATTCAAGAGCTAAAGTCCAATAGACTAAACTGGATAATTAGAAACGATAGTCCAGAGAAATAGCGAATTCGCTACCAGTAACTTTTATGCCATCTTCATTCAAAGATTTACCCATATTGCGGTAAGTACCATCAATAGATAGTTCTTTGGTTAACGTGTACTGAACACCCACTTGAGCGCCAACTGCAAAGTCAGTTTCACTATGAGAGTCTGAATCTGGAGTCCCATTTATATCCCATGAGATAGTGGTCTTATTTTTGACAAAGCCAGCACTGACACCGCCAAATACCGAAAACTCATTATTGATAGCATGAACATAGTCGTATGATGCCAACCATTCATTTTGATTCAGCTCGCCGTTAATTGAGATATCATCACCTGCAACATTACCTGAAGCAGAAAATAGTTCAGCATCGCCAGCGAAGTTACCTGTTAGTGTTACACGGTGAACATCGTTGATGTATGCACCACCACGGATGTGAAATGCACCAGTACGGTCATCTAATGTCGTACCATACCCCTTCATTTCAGAATAATGAGAACCAAAACCACCACCGGCAAAGTAGTTAACAGAAGTCGCGAATGCAGAAGGAGCAGAAACTGCAGCAAGTAGAGCCAAACCAATTACTTTTTTCATTTTTCAATCTCGTAAAGTTAGTCTAAATAATTAATTGAACGCCGTTCAATTCGATGTGACGGATTGTGTACACTGTACAATTGAAAAGATAGTTATTACGCTCATAACTGATTCTTATCAGGCTGGAATAAAAAGAAGAGACTTTTGGAAAAGCAGAACAGAAAAGAAAAAACCACCTAGCAAGAGCGTAGGTGGTTTAACTTTGAAGAGAAATAGATTCTAGCTAGGCACTAAATCATCAAAATAAAGATGATGGAAAGTACACTGATCATTGCCGCGAAGAAGTAGCAGCCAATCTTACCCACAACGCCAGCATGAATCTTGAGATCATGCATACCGTGATGTAGTCGGTGCATTGCATGCCACATCGGTAATGCTAGTGTTCCTATGATAAATAGCGCGCCAATGATGCTGGTGGTAAAGTTGCTGACACGCTCATAGCTAAGAGCCTCCGCATCAATGATTCCCAGTGGTGCAAGAATTCCGAGTACCAATACGGTTACAGGCGTGATCATGGCAAACCATGTACCACCCGCACCGAACAATCCCCACCAGATAGGCTCATCAGAGCGGCTTGGGGTTTTGTTCACTTTATAGTTGTTTGTAACCACAATATGCTCCTTAAACGATGATGAGTACAATGAGTGAGATAAACGCTACCGCTGCCCATTGAGACAATACAATCACTTTCTTATCGATAAGTTTGCCTTTCAGTCGAAGTGGCATGACTTGCGGCATCATGCCAAAGAAGGTGTGCGCATGAAGTAAGCTTCCGGCAAGAGCAACGATATTAATGGCAACGACTATAGGGTTTGCCATAAAGCTTAGCCATGTTCCCCATGCTTCAGGGCCTTTGACCAATGACGCTAATCCAACTGTAAGAAACAGTGTAAATAAGATCAGAGGTAGCACTGTTGCTTCACGCAACATATAGAAGCGGTAGAAAGGGTGATTGCTCCACCAAGTACGCTTCATTTCACGAACGTAAGGTTTACGATTACTCATCCTTATGCCTCCTCTTTCTGTTTTGTTCCGTCAGGCTTTAGCATTGCAATGACAAAATCCATTGAAGATTCAATCTTGCCTTGGTTTACCGCAGCAGCAGGGTCAACGTTTTTAGGGCAAACATCAGAGCAGTAACCGACAAACGTACAGCCCCATGCACCGTTGTCGCCATTGATGATCCCCATGCGTTCACTCTTACCGTTATCACGGCTATCTAGGTTATAGCGGTGTGCAAGCGTTAATGCTGCAGGGCCAATAAACTCTGGGTTCAAACCAAACTGAGGACAGGCTGCGTAGCACAGGCCACAGTTGATACAGCCAGCAAATTGCTTATATTTCGCCATCTGTTCAGGCGTTTGAATGTTGGTGCCATCTTCTGGAGTGCGATCATTACCAAGGATATAAGGCTTAACCGCTTCAAGACGCTCAATGAATGGCGTCATATCAACAATCAGATCTTTCTCAATTGGGAAATTAGCAAGAGGTTCAATGGTTAAACCGTCAGGGTAATCACGTAAGAAGCATTTACAAGCCAGTTTTGGTACGCCATTGACCATGATTCCACACGAACCACAGATTGCCATACGACAAGACCAACGGTAAGAGAGATCTTTGTCTAGGTTATCTTTGATGTAACCAATCGCATCGAGCACTGACATGGTATCGTCAAATGGAATCTCGAACGCTTGCTTATGCGGCTCGCTGTCTTTTGCTGGGTCATAGCGCAGTATGTCTATTTTTTGAATTCGATTCGCAGGCATTACTCTTGCTCCTCTTTCTGTTTTTCTTGAGCAGCTTCCTCTGCCGCCGCTTTTTCAGCAGCTTCACCGTATAGGCGCGCTTTCGGTTGAGACTTAGTGATGGTGACATCACGATAATCGATGTTTGGCGCGGCATCTTCTTGGAAATAAGCCAAAGAGTGCTTCAAGAAATTGACGTCATCGCGTTCAGTACACTCTTCATCTAAACGTTGATGAGCCCCACGAGACTCTTTACGTAGAATTGCGGAATGAACCATAGCTTCAGCAACTTCAAGGCCGTAACCCACTTCAATTGCGTAAAGAAGGTCTGTATTAAAGACTTTACCTTTATCTTTAATGCCAATGTTTTTGTAGCGTGCTTTAAGCTCAGTGATCTTATCGATTGTCGCTTGCATCAGATCTTCTTGGCGGTAGATACCACAACCCGCTTCCATGGTGTGACCCATCTCAGTTCGGATATCCGCCCAGTTCTCATCACCATCTTGAGCCAAGATAGCAGCAATGCGTGCTTCAACGGCTTTCACTTGTTTATCAATAGACTCCTCGTTCCAGCCTTTGAATTCTTCAGCGCGCTTCACTGCGTTTTCACCTGCAACGCGGCCAAAGACAACAAACTCAGCGAGAGAGTTAGAACCTAAACGGTTAGCACCGTGAAGACCGACAGAGGCACATTCACCGACCGCGAATAAACCTTTGATTTGAGTTTCACAATCGCCATTGGTTTCAATGCCACCCATGGTGTAGTGAACGGTAGGGCGAATTGGAATTGGTTCTTTGGCTGGATCAACGTTCACGTATGCTTTTGATAGCTCACAGATGAACGGTAGACGCTCTTGCAAGTACTCTTCACCAAGGTGGCGTAGATCAAGGTGAACCACATCACCGAGCGGGTGCTTGATGGTGTTGCCTTTTTGCTGCTCATGCCAGAACGCTTGGGATACTTTGTCACGCGGACCCAGTTCCATGTATTTATTCTTAGGCTCGCCGACTGGGGTTTCAGGACCCATGCCGTAATCTTGTAGGTAACGGTAGCCATTCTTGTTGACGATAATCCCGCCTTCACCACGACAACCTTCAGTCATCAAGATACCTGTCCCCGGTAGACCGGTTGGGTGGTATTGAACAAACTCCATATCACGCAGTGGTACGCCGTGACGATAGGCCATCGCCATGCCATCGCCCGTTACGATGCCGCCGTTGGTATTACAGTGATACACACGACCAGCACCGCCTGTTGCAAGAACAACGGATTTAGCGCGAATAGTAATAAGCTCGCCTTCCGCCATATGAATAGCAATAAGGCCTTGGATTTCACCATCTTCAACAAGAAGATCAACCACAAAGTACTCATCAAAACGATTGATTTGGCTGTACTTCATTGAGGTTTGGAATAGGGTGTGAAGCATGTGGAAGCCGGTTTTATCTGCGGCAAACCATGTACGCTCTACTTTCATCCCACCGAAACGACGAACGTTAACTTCGCCATTCTCTTTACGACTCCACGGACAACCCCATTGCTCCATTTGGATCATTTCACGGGTTGCGTTTTTAACGAAATATTCAACAACGTCCTGTTCACATAGCCAGTCACCACCGCCAACAGTATCGTTGAAGTGATTGTCTAGACTGTCTTCATCCTTGATAACAGCTGCGGATCCACCTTCTGCGGCAACCGTATGGGAGCGCATAGGATAAACTTTGGAAATGAGTGCGACTTCTAAGTCAGGGTTTGCTTCCGCAGCCGCAATAGCAGTACGAAGACCAGCGCCACCAGCGCCGATGACCGCGATATCTGTGGTAATAGTTTGCACAGTTATCCTCCAGTGAGTGATTGTTATTATTGAATGCTAGGTTCGCTAACTTGCTGCCCCTAGAGTCTTTATATTGATATTAGGCCTTGATTCTAAACGTGCTTTATCAAGCAAAATATCAAGAGTGCCTTTTGACGACCAAGCCAGTTTAGAAGAGCAGAATGACGAATAAATTGATTCAGTCAGGCTTTTTCATCAGAAATGCAAACATGAGCATACTTATTCTATTTTGTGTGATTGATGTCACCATTCCCAATGGCTTGACTAAAAACTGCACGGAATCGAAGAGAAGAAAATCGGCGATAAATAGGATGTTAGCGGTCAGTGTTTATCGCTAGAATAGAGCCAGTATAAAATGAGTGAGATGACCAGAGAATGACAGAGCAAACTTGGCAACCAAGTGCGACTATTGAGCAACTTAGAAAGCGTGCCAGTATTGTGGCTACTATCCGTCAGTTTTTTACCAATAGAGACGTACTTGAGGTGGACACACCCGCAATGAGTCACGCAACGGTGACCGATATTCACCTGCATACGTTCAAAACAACGTTTGTTGGGCCTGACTATGCGCACGGTCGTCAACTCTATTTCATGACCAGCCCAGAATTCCACATGAAGCGTTTATTAGCGGCTGGCAGCGGCTGTATTTATCAGATATGTAAGTCTTTTCGTAATGAAGAGAACGGTCGTTACCATAACCCAGAGTTCACTATGTTGGAGTGGTATCGTGTTGATTTTGACCATCATCAGCTGATGGATGAAATGGATGAACTATTACAGCAAGTTTTGGGTTGCCAAGGGGCTAAAAAGATAACGTATCAACAAGCATTTATTGATGTTTTAGGTGTATGCCCGTTGGAAGGTTCAATGGATACTTTGAAAGAGGCAGCAAATAAGCTTGGTTTAAGTGATATCGCAGAGAATGAACAAGATAGAGATACGTTACTACAGCTTTTGTTTTGTATCGGCATTGAACCTAAGATAGGCCAGAATGCACCTGCTATGGTTTATGACTTTCCTGCATCGCAAGCGGCTTTAGCAAAAATAAACACCAAAGATAAGCGAGTTGCTGATCGCTTTGAGGTCTATTTCAAAGGCATTGAACTAGCCAATGGTTTTCACGAACTGGATAACGCCAAAGAGCAACTCGCACGCTTTGAGCAAGATAATCATAAACGCCTTGAGATGGGCTTAGCTAAGCAGCCAATTGATTTGAATTTGGTCTCAGCATTGGAAGCTGGCTTTCCTAACTGCGCCGGTGTTGCGTTAGGAATTGATCGCTTGGTTATGTTGGCTCTGGATTGTCAGCACATTGATGAGGTAACGGCTTTTTCATTTCCTAGGGCATAGTGTGGGAAAAGGTGAGTTGAATGATAAGAAGTAGCCACCGTGCATAGCCACTTCTTTAACATAAAAACGTTAATGTAGGTTACTTAAGCTGTTTCTTTTCAGGCAACGTTTTTATGGTTTTCTTTGGTATCGTTGATTGTGCAACTGAGACGTTCTCTCGGTAGTAGCGAGTCATATGCTCATTTAACCAAGGCTCAAGGAATTGTGTCGGAACAAAGATACTCAAGCGTTCAATATCCAACGGCTCACCAGAAAGAAGACGAGTGTCTCTTTTATCGGCGATCCCCGTGAGGATCCCTACTAATTCCCCTTTTTCATTGTAAGCACCCCCACCACTCATTCCACCTTGTATTGCAGCGTCAGTAATACTTGCAGGGCACTCGGCATAGTTTTTGTCATTCACAAAGTTTAGGTCAAGATGATAAATGCCATCACTGGTAATAACGTCTCCAGTGGCATCCATTCCAAATGCTTTTACTGATTCTCCTGGAAAAACCAATCCACGCGGAGATAAAGAATCAAGTGTATTGTCCGATTGTATAAGGGCGATATCGCATTGTGGGTGGTAGGCAATAACCTTGTTGTAGCTAAGCGAAGCAACGTGTGCAGCAGTAAGGCTTAACTCGTTGCTGATAGGAACGCTCGTGCCGTAGCCTTGAAAAAGAATAGGGACGCCGAGGAATTCATAATTAATGTCGGGGTGTTTTATTGCCGCTGTCGTTGCACCATTGCTGTGAACACAGCCAGCTAAGATCAATGAGCTAAAAATAACGATAAATATCGTTCGAATTGTATGCATCTTCTCTCCTCCATGACTCATTGGTCTCGGATATTTGAATTATTTAGAGAAGGAATGCGCACTCTTCTTTCTATTGATGTTCCATATCTAATGAAACCATAGATGATTAACGTCACATTGGCGATGGAAATGTAATGAAAGTGTGATTATTTATGATTTTATCAATAGATTTGTGATTTTGAGTCAAATATCAATAGAGAGAGTTTCAGGAGCGAAGAACTCGCCCCTGAAGCAGGGTCACAAAAGGTTATGCATTTATTTTGAGGGTTTCGTGTTCCACGGTGAACGGATATCTGTGGTGTCGTAAAGGTGGTATTTGCGATTTAACATTTGACCGCCATCTCGTTGGAGAGGTAACCAAGATATCGTGGCTCGTTCACGACTTGGTTTCACTGTCATTAGGTCCAGTGGAATAGAAACATAGAAGCCTTTGGTGTAGCTGCCTTCACCAAACTCTTCAGCAGACAAATTAGTTTTGGTAATAAACGCGCCAGCAGTGACGCCACTATCAAACTGTTTAGAATAGTCCAGTGTGATGCCTATATCTTCTGTTAGATACTGGCCTGCACTGGCTTTAAGTAACGTATTGTCAATCAGAGACCAAAATTTAGGTTGCCAATACAGAGTTGCATGACCTGTAAAGGTTCCGGTTTGAACACTGTAGTATCGACCGGTTTGTTCATCTAAATGGCGCTCTTCTGTAAATAAACCAAAGGTTGAATCCGGATCTCTCTGAATTACATAGTTAATATCTGCGCCGATTGCCCAGTTTTTTCCAAATGGTCGATACATAAGCTCAGTACCGACACCGGCAAACATCGCTTCTAAGTAGCCGCCATAAGCTTGGGTATAAATGCTATCCTGAAAACGGTCAAAGTGAGTCAGTTGCAGGTTATCGACACGCAAAAACTGGTCGTAGTATTGACGGGATAGAGTTCGAACTCGCTTTAGATCGGTTCCATCAGGTGGCACGGTATATTTATATTTATCATAGTTATCAAAGAGGTTTGCATAGAGGCTGCCAGAGGCTCGCCAGTTTGAACCAAGTTCATAGCTTGCATCAGCACTAACACCAACGGCGTATAGGTAAAAATTTTCAGAACCCCCAATGGATTGCTGGAGTACTGGTGAAAAGCCATAGTAGAAGGGTTCGTTAATGCTTGATTTCGTATTGTGCCCCTCAACGGTTGAACCTTTTGTGTAACTAGCATCCTTAAAGTTGGAGTCAGGATAGTCGTTATCAGCTACTCGTTTAAACGCGTTTGCATTGATGACAGTCTCTTGCATAGGTTGGTGATGTGCAGTATCAATAATGTGATAGCGGTTTGCATCAATACCTGAGTTAGCTAGAGCTAAGGCGGCTCTATGGTGTGCTTCGTTTGGGTCTCGGTATTTAACTGGTTCACCTTCGATGATAACGGCGTCGTCATCATGATAGATGGTTAGTTCGTTATATCCCGCAACTTGCGCAACTTCAGAAGTAAGCTCATTCCACTCTTTATCTGTTAACTCTTTTTTTCTGTCTACAGGTTGATAACTCGGCCTTGGTTGGTCTACCCAGTTTGGTTTGAGGCTAGAAAGGTTAGTAGCCATAGTGATTCCTGCGGTAAAAGTATCACCACGTTCGTAACTTAAGCGAAGATCAGCCCAATCGGTTAACCCGTAAACCAAACCGAAGTTCCAAGGTGTCGCTGGGGTCATGTCAATGCCCCCGCGAGTAGAAGGAAAGTCACTGTTGTAGTCGTTACCGTCGTATTCTACTTTTAGGCGCAGTGGTTCATGTGGAGTTTGGTATTCCATTCCACCAAACAAAGACACACAACCGGAAAAAAACCTTTCACCATTAACCAAACCACCACGGCCTTGTGTAACGGTATCGCGCCCACAATCAACGGAGAGTGATTTGTCCCCAGCTAGGTTTGCTCTGTTGCCTAAATAGCCCCAGCCAACACCTAATGTTAGATCTACGGGGCCAATGTGTTTACTTGCCGCAACAAACTCACCATCAAAAAGGCCTGTGCCACCAAAATCTCGGAAGCCAACAGATAGCTCAGGCAACCAGTAGCTCTCTTCAATTAAGCGTACTTTGGCATCCATCGATTTATCAGTGTATTTCGTTTTACCACTAAAACCAGGATCAGAGCTGTACAGTAAATCGTGAACTTGAGTGTATCGAATTGTGGCCTCTAACCAAGGAAATAGCTGGAGGGTAGCTGTGTAATGCAGATACTCATCATTATTGGTTGCGGCCGCACTAAACTCCCCCTCGGGCATCATACGCGCTGATGGCATTTGAATTAATCCTACACCACCAAAATCAGTGTAGGAGTGTTTCAATTTTGGAGGGCTAAATTCGTCAGCAATAAGCGGAGACGAGAGTACGTAACTTAGAGCTCCAAGAGGTGTTAACCAGCGGAGTGAACTTGAATCCATGAGTTTCTTCATAATGGGAGTTTGTGCGTTAATAGTTCTATAACTAACTGGTTGGTGTCTTTGTTCGTCGTGCTTTTGTTGCCTACTAAATTGAGTGGCATTGGCACATAAATGATCGCTCCTGGTGCGATATTATGAAATTGATAATTCCAATAGGCGATAGGGTATTCAAATGCTTGGCCGTCAGGCTGAATTACCCACACGGAGCTATGGCTGCTACTGATAGGTTTAGTAATTTCTAAGTAATCCACCGCACTTTTTCTAGGGTACCAAGGCAGTGTTCTAGGCTGCTTAACATATCCTAAGACGTTAATTGTCGGTTCGGCACTTATGTCACGAAGATATAACTGATACTGCCCTCTTAGACGTGGGTTCTTATTCACATCTAATCGAGTTGTATCTGGGTCGAGGGGAGTCATTACTCTGGCTGAAAAGTGCCACTCTTGAAATTGTGTAGAGAGCGCTTGCCAGTAAGGTTTATCTTTGCCTTTAGCTCTAGCTTCTTGTTCTCGAATAGAGCTTAGGGTTTCTCCTTTTAAGCTAAAAGGAGCTGTGTTATCAAATAACTTCGACTGTAGCCAATCGATATCCATCAAGCTAAGGTGATGGTGGTTGGTGGCCGTTAATATGGCTGAGTCAACCCTTGGTGCGTGTTCAAATGTGATGGAAATAGGCTGTTTATTACTGTGTTGGACTGTAATGGTAGTTTCAGATGCAATAGCGTAGCCTGTAGCGCTTAATATGATAATGAGATTAATAAGCCAAGAAGTTAAAAGCTTGTTCATTGAATTACCTCCTGCTGGTATGACTTCCCAGTCGAAAGTTTAATGGTGACGCCATTAGGAATTATCGTCTGCTCACTGGCAATGACCTTTCCTGATTCAGGATCAAGCCAGTAGTGATTACTCGATTGATATTCAATGACTGGTATTGATACTACTTCTTCTATATGCAGTAAGGTTTTTGTTTCGAAGGGAAGTTGCTTTTCTACTTCTCCTAACACCTTGAAACGAGATTGAGCCTCATACTGAATGTGGTAGCCCGGATGCCAAGAAATGGTATATGACCAGTGGTGTGGCGTGGTTGATAAGTGAAGGCCACGAGCAAGCGGGTCTCGCTTTTCAGATTGAAGGGCTATCAGATTTGAATTAGGAAAGTTTGCTGTCTTTGTTATTCGACCGGCTTGAGTTACCACCATCTCATTGCTTGCGGATAACCACTTGAGAGTATTAGGTGCATCATTGGACCCTGCTTCAACCCAAGCTAAAACGATGAGTGCTTTTGAGTTGTCACCATACTCAATAATTTTACTGGCGTATGGAATGCTATTTACATTTTCTTGCGTTAGCGTTGGGGAGTTATGGCCAAATAAAGCAAGAGAAAAAGAATCAGATAGATCTTGTGCGTTTTGTGTGCAACCTAATAGAAAAGTAAAAGGTAAAAGAGTGATGAGCCGTAGTGCGATTTTCATGCGGAAAATATTCTTAAATAGGTATACGAAAAACAACCGCCGAAGCGGTTGTTTTAATGGTTCAGATTAACGAGTCGCTGTAACAGTTGTCGATGTGCCTGAACCTGAGTTACTTGCTGCAACAACAACACCAGCCACAAGAGCGCCAGTTACTGCAACAGCTGTAGGTGCTACAGTACCAACAGCGGCAGCAGCGGCAGCTTCAGTACTACCAGCAGCGGCAGCAGTTGTTGTCGTTTCAGCTGCTACTACAGCACCGCTGAAAGCGATAGTCGTCAATAGCGCAATAGCTGATTTCTTCATAATGATTCCTTGAACATTCAATCATTCTTACCAAGGTGTATAAAAAACTTACACACAAGGAAAGTCTATTTAATGGTAGTTAAAATGTAAAAGTAATAGTGCGTATTAAAATGTAACGAATTGAGTATTCACTGTATTGAATATCAAATTCGTTTAGTGTTTCAAAATAGGTATATCTAGATAAGTATAAGGTTGGTGTGGATCTCGATTCTTAAGAAGAGAAAAGGAATAGGGGGTAATATAGCGACTTTGAACGATTCTCAATATTTGAAGGCGATACCTGACGTGTTTATGTCGTTACGCTTACTACTAATGCAGTTTGTTTTTTTCGTGCTTTTCTTTGGTACTTCATTTTCAGCAAATGCGACAGCAGTATCTCTGTGTATCAAGGTACTAGAATATAACCTCTACCTATCCGGCATTAGCACTGGCTACATGAGAAAAAATGAGCAATGGCTAGCTGAGGTAGTCACTGCCAAAAGCCGAAGCCGTGCAAGTATTTTAGGTATTGGATCATCGTATACCCAAAGCTCTGAAATGGTCTTAGAAGAGGGGGTGTGGTTGACTCAATCTTTCCATCAAAAGGTCACCGGCTTTCGTAAGCGTGACATGTTGGTCTCTTTTCCTAACTCTGTTAACCATTCCTTAGTGATGCTTAACGGTGAAGAGCATCGATATGAGAGCGATGATGAACCACTTCGCGATATTGATACCATCACCATGCAGATAAGGCAGAATCTAATCGATCAGAAAAAGAGCTTCTCTTTGGTGCGTCAGGCGTCGGATGGTATAGAAGCATACCAATATGAGGTATTGGCATCTCAAGTGAGAGAGTACGAAAGATGGGGCGATATGGACGTTATTCCAGTTAAGCAGAGCGGAGCGGATAAGATTACCTACTACTACTCACCTAGGCTGGATTATCAAATTGTAGAGGCGCGTTATCATGGTTTTCTATTAAATGGCCGAGCAGAGCTTGTTGACTTCACGTCTAGTTGCAATTGAAGCCTATACTCACTAGCCTCTTTGTCGCTTCCTCGCTATACTCCTGACTGAATTTTAAGCCCTAAACAGTAAGAGCGCAGGATATGCAAGAATATACCGATTTTTTCCAACAAAATATGATCCTATCTTTGGTATGGGTAGGTCTTTTTATCGCTTTAATTATGAGCTTTGTAAAAGCAGCAACCGCAGCTTATAAAGAGATTACCGCGGGTGAAGTAACGCTACTGATGAATCGTGAAGATGGCGTTGTGGTTGATATTCGCTCTAAAGATGAGTTCAAAAAGGGCCACATTACTGACGCAGTTCACATTTTACCGTCAGATATCAAAGCGGGTAACTTAAGCAGCCTTGAAAAGTACAAATCTAACCCAATCATTGTGGTATGTAAGACAGGTCAAACAGCAGCAGAGAGCGCTAACCTACTTGCTAAAGCTGGCTTTGAAAATGTAAACCTTCTTAAGAATGGTTTAGCTGGTTGGAGTGATGCTAACTTACCGCTTGTTCGTGGTAAAAAGTAAGCTCAACTTAGTTATAGCAAGCCTTGCTTGATTGAGTGTTGCCTAAATTGGCAGCACTTATCGCATAGAGATGTGATAGTTTCCACGAAACTGCAGATTTGATTACGCAATGTCACATCCCTCGGTTAGTCTCAATGACAGAATTAATTACCCGAATTTAAGGATTTCCAACATGGCTGAAGCAGCACCACAAGAACAAGCACAAGATTTCGCTATCCAACGTATCTTCCTAAAAGACATCTCTTTTGAAGCGCCGAACTCACCAGTAATGTTTCAAAAAGAGTGGAAGCCAGATGTTAAGCTTGACCTAGATACGCAAAGCCGTGAGCTTGGTGAAGGCACTTACGAAGTGGTTCTACGTTTAACGGTAACGGTTAAGAACGCAGACGACACAGCATTCTTATGTGAAGTACAGCAAGGTGGTATCTTCACTGCTGGAAACATGGAAGCGGGTCAACTTGCACATTGTCTAGGCGCATTCTGCCCGAACATCTTGTTCCCATACGCTCGTGAAACAATTTCTAGCCTAGTGGTTAAAGGTACGTTCCCTCAACTAAACCTTGCACCAGTTAACTTTGATGCATTGTTCATGAACTACCTTCAGCAACAAGCTAAAGACGGCGAAGCTTCTACAGAGGCTTAATCGAATCGCCTAATAGTCGCTGCTATAACTGGATTGTAGTGGCGATGATGGTGAAAATACGTTTGTTTGATGACGTATTGAAAAGAATGCACAAAGCATCAAATTAAAACGATGCGATGTGCATTTTTTGTTTAGAATGGTTGAGCTTTACTAGATAATCCAAATGTTGTTTATACAAAGTGTTTTGAAGCTTTACGAGTAGACACTTTTTATAAGCCACTTTTTAAGTAAACCACCTTTCTACACACTTTCTTTTTTAGAAAACTAAAGATAATCGGGCAAAGTAATGACAGATTCAAAAGTAAATAATGCGTATGGAAAAGAGATCGCCATGACCGTTATCGGTGCGGGTTCTTACGGTACCTCTTTGGCTATTTCTCTTGCTCGAAACGGTGCTAACGTTGTTATCTGGGGTCATGAACCTAAGCACATGGCACAATTAGAAGCGGATCGTGCTAATCATGAGTTCCTACCAGGTATCGATTTCCCAGAGAGCTTAATTGTCGAGTCAGATGTCGAAAAAGCGGTTCAAGCAAGTCGCGATCTTCTGGTTGTCGTACCAAGCCATGTGTTTGGAATTGTACTTGGTAGCGTTAAACCTCATCTTCGTGAAGATACTCGTATCTGCTGGGCAACCAAAGGTCTTGAACCAGAAACGGGACGTCTATTAAAGGAAGTGGCTCATGAAGTTTTGGGTGAAGGCTATTCATTAGCTGTGTTATCAGGACCAACCTTTGCGAAAGAACTGGCTATGGGGATGCCAACGGCTATCTCTGTTGCTTCACCTGATGCTGAGTTTGTTGCTGATCTTCAAGAGAAGATTCACTGTAGCAAAACCTTCCGTGTATACGCTAACAGCGACTTTACCGGCATGCAGCTTGGCGGCGCAGTGAAGAACGTGATTGCCATTGGTGCGGGCATGTCTGATGGCATCGGCTTTGGTGCAAACGCTCGTACTGCATTAATCACTCGTGGTCTTGCTGAAATGACGCGTCTAGGTGTAGCTCTTGGGGCGCAACCTGAAACGTTCATGGGTATGGCAGGGCTAGGTGACTTGGTGCTAACTTGTACTGATAACCAATCTCGTAATCGCCGCTTTGGTTTAGCTTTGGGTGAAGGCAAGGATGTCGATCTCGCGCAAGAAGAGATTGGTCAGGTGGTGGAAGGTTATCGCAACACCAAAGAGGTATGGATGTTAGCGGGACGAATGGGCGTAGAGATGCCAATTGTTGACCAAATCTACCAAGTACTGTATCAAGGGAAAGATGCACGCTTAGCAGCGCAAGATTTGCTGGCTAGAGATAAGAAGTCTGAAGGGAAATAGAGGCGATTTTTGTCATCGGATTGATTAAGACAAAAAAGACGTTCGCTTAGGAATAGGGATTGATTAATGAAACACTGTGAAAAAAAGAAGGTATGGAAAGCCATTACGCGAGAAGCTCGTGAGCAATCAGAGCAAGAGCCTATGCTGGCCAGTTTTTACCATGCCACCATCATTAATCATGATAGTTTATCCGCCGCGCTAAGCTATATCCTTGCCAATAAGTTAAAGACGCCATCCATGCCAGCCATGGCAGTTCGAGAAGTGGTCGAGCAAGCCTTTGCTGCCGACCCTGAGATTGGTGGCGCTGCTGCTTGCGATATCTGTGCGACGGTGAATCGTGACCCTGCGGTTGCAATGTACTCACTGCCGCTTCTTTATCTTAAAGGTTATCATGCGCTTCAAGGTTATCGCGTAGCAAACTGGCTGTGGAAACAGGGTCGCTTTGCACTTGCCACTTATTTACAAAATCAAATTTCAGTTGCTTGCCAAGTGGATATTCATCCTGCGGCAAAAGTAGGTCGTGGCATCATGCTTGATCACGCTACCGGTATAGTGATTGGTGAAACGGCCATTGTTGAAGACGATGTGTCGATTTTACAAGACGTAACACTTGGTGGTACCGGAAAAGAGTGCGGTGATCGTCACCCTAAAATCCGTGAAGGTGTGATGATTGGTGCAGGTGCAAAAATACTGGGTAATATCGAAGTGGGTGAGGGCGCGAAAATTGGTTCTGGCTCAGTGGTATTGCAAGCGGTACCTGCGCATACAACCGTGGCGGGCATTCCAGCTAAGATTGTTGGGCGACCTCAGACAGATAAACCCTCATTGGATATGGACCAGCAATTCAACGGTAAATCACAAAGCTTTATCGGTGGTGATGGTATCTAAAAAGATACTTAGTGAAGAAGAATAAATTAAAGACCAGCTGCGAACACAGCTGGTCTTTTTTGTATTTGATGCTCTTAGAACAATCATTAGTGAGGGTAATTTGAGTGGTGATATAGAGTGGTCCTTTTGCTGGCCTTATCTAAATTCGAATACTGTCTGTAAAATTACGAGGTGCTTAAAAGAATGATCTTCTTAGCTGGCATTGGATACAAAAAAGCTTGCCGTTACAGCAAGCTTTTAGCGTGTATGAAATTCGCCTTAGATTGTAAGGCTTATTCGATCGTCAAGCCAATATTCAACTAGCAAGTAGCAGCGAGCTTCTGCCTTACAGCGAGTCTAGCTCAACCAGTACTTCTTCAGCCCATGCTAACCATGCTTGGCGAAGTAGCAGATTTCGACGCAATGTTAGACGCTCTAGTTTTTGCTGTTTATCAAGAGTAGAAGGCGTTGCGTAGTATGCCGCTTCAATTTCTTGATAGTGCGCAACAAGCTTGTGAGATTCAGCCACTAACTCATTAAGCTGAGTGTGGAAAGGTGCGGAATCTTGCACTGAACAAGCCATCAATTTCGCTGAAAACTCATCCCTAACGGTTGGATGCGCTGTTGGTTGATCAAACCAGTCGCCTAAAGCACCACGACCCGCATCGGTAATGGAGTAGACTTTACGGTCAGGTTTACCTTCTTGAGGTTCAAGAACACAGCTTACAAGCTCATTTTGAGCCATTTTATTGAGTTCACGATACACTTGCTGGTGGCTAGCCTTCCAAAAATAGCCGATGCTAGAGGAAAACTCTTTGGTGATATCGTATCCGGTTGCGTTGCGTGTACTAAGTACAGTGAGGATTACGTGTGGTAATGACATGTCTTAAATCCAAATAGGTCAAATAAACTACAAATAACGATGTTTAAACATTGGTTGTGCTTCGTGGCACTTATTATTTCTATGTTTAAACAGCACCAACTTTATCGTGTTGGTTATGTCACCTTTTTAAAGCCGTTTATCACCTAGGCAGACCTGAGTTGTTTTGAATACTGCGAGATAATTAGTATATGTGTGTTATCGCAGTGGTGCAGTAGTATATCTAAATATAAGCATAAAGTGGAATAGAAGGGAGGATTTGTGGCAAAAACTGATAAATGACTCAATAAGATTTTATAATCGGAATATTATTCTGTTTTAGTGGGTCTATTTGTCTCCTTATTGAGCTTTGGTTTGATAATTTACTGAATTTCTAGACGATGTAAATAGAAAAGACAGCACGCTTTCGTACTGTCTTTTACTTATTTCATTAAACGTATCGCTAGATTCATAGAACTGTTAAGTCGAACGATACGCTAAGGCTCGATGACTACCCGGTATTACGCATGCCTGCTGCGATACCAGCAATGGTAACCATCAATGCCTCTTCGAGCTCTGCACAAGGCTCATCCATTTGACGAGTTCGATGCAGCAATTCCGCCTGAAGCATGTTTAATGGCTCAACATAAATGCTGCGCAAGCGAATAGACTCAAGTCCCCATGGGTCGCTTTGCATTAGGTTCTCATTGTTCTCAACATTTAGTACTGCTTTGATGTCTTTTTGTAGCTGATCACGCAGACGATCACCCAGTGGCAGTAATGATGGATCCGCAAGACGTTCATCGTAGTAACGAGAGATTTCGATATTACATTTTGAGTAAACCATCTCTAACATACCTAGGCGAGTTGAGAAGAATGGCCATTCGCGACACATCGCCTCTAACAGCTCTTGGTGACCTTTATCAATAGAGTATTGAATCGCTTCACCTGCCCCTAACCATGCTGGCAGTACCAAACGGTTTTGGCTCCATGAGAAAATCCATGGAATAGCACGTAAGCTTTCAACACCGCCATTCGGGTTACGTTTTGCAGGACGAGAGCCAAGAGGTAGCATACCCAGTTCAAGCTCAGGTGTTGCTTGACGGAAATAAGGAACGAAGTCCGCTTCACCTTGAACGACATTACGATAAGACTCACAAGAAACCTCTGAAAGCACATCCATCAGATCACGCCAGTCTTGCTTTGGCTCTGGAGGCGGAAGAAGGTTCGCTTCTAAGATTGCACTTGCATACATATTGAAGCTATTAACCGCAACATCAGGTAGACCAAGCTTAAAGCGAATCATCTCACCTTGCTCAGTTACACGCAGCCCGCCTTTTAAGCTCTTTGGTGGCTGAGAAAGAAGCGCCGCGTGCGCAGGAGCACCACCACGACCAACAGTACCGCCGCGACCGTGGAATAGAGTCAGCTCAATACCTTCTATTTCACACGCTTTAACTAATGCATCCATGGCACTGTATTGCGCCCAACCAGCCGCCATCACACCGGCATCTTTCGCTGAGTCAGAGTAACCGATCATTACCATTTGGTGGTTTTGAATAAAGCCACGGTACAGATCGATATCGAGAAGCTGCTTAATAACCGCTTCAGCGTTGTTTAAATCGTCGAGCGTTTCAAACAGTGGACACACGTCCATGCGGTAAGGACAACCAGATTCTTGTAGCAGTAGGTGTACAGCAAGGACATCAGACGCGGTACGTGCCATTGAAATGACATAGGCACCAAAGGCTTCGCGCGGCTGAGAGGCAACAATCTTACAGGTATCGAGAACTTCTTTAACAGGCGCAGAAGGTTCCCAATCACGTGGTAGAAGTGGGCGTTTAGAGCTCAGTTCATTGGTTAAGAACGCAACCTTATCTTGCTCGCTCCATTGATCGTAATCGCCAATACCTAAGTAGCGTGTTAACTCTGAAAGCACATCAGAGTGACGTGTACTCTCTTGGCGAATATCCAAGCGGACAAGGTGCACACCAAACGCTTTAATACGGCGTAGAGTATCTAGTAGAGATCCGTCTGCGATAACGCCCATACCACACTCATGAAGAGACTGGTAACAAGCGTACAGAGGTTTCCACAGTTGGTCGATATGTTGCAGTGGCGCCTTAACCGCTAATTTTTGGCCGTTAATTTTTGCGTCTAATACTTCTAGCGTTTCGTTAAGAAGAGCACGAAGATCTTTCAGTACGGCGCGGTAAGGTTCGTGTTGATCGTCCCCGACTAGTTCACGAACTGCGTCATTACACTTTGTCATCGACAGTTCAGTGACGAGCTCATTGATGTCACCAAGGTAAAGGTCAGCGGCTTTCCAGCGAGAAAGCAGCATCACTTCACGTGTGATCGTGTGCGTGACAAATGGGTTACCATCGCGATCGCCACCCATCCAAGATGAGAAATGCACCGGACGTGCATCAATCGGTAGACCCTCACCTAGATAGTTTTCTAGTCGCTCATCAAGCTCACGTAAAAACTCTGGAACCCCTTCCCATAGTGAATTTTCAACAACGGCAAAGCCCCATTTTGCTTCATCAAGTGGTGTAGGGCGCTGCTTACGAATCACATCGGAATGCCAGCCTTGCGCAATCAACTGCTCTAAACGACGTTCCGTTTTCTGGCGCTCTTTATGAGAGAGGTCGGTTAGCTCTAGTTTAGATAAGCACTCGTTCGTCTTAACCAGCTTGTTGATCATGGTGCGACGGGTGATTTCTGTAGGGTGAGCAGTAAGTACGAGTTCGATATTAAGATCGCGAACCGCTTGTGCAGTGTCAAGCTTGCTGATTTCGTTTTGGCTAAGCTTAGAAAATAAGCTCTGAAGAACATCAGGTTCACAGACATGCTCTTCACAGTGACGTGAAATCGTATGGTACTGCTCAGCCATATTAGTCAGGTTGAGAAATTGGTTAAATGCGCGTGCAACAGGTGTGAGTTGCTCATTAGGTAGGCTTTTAATTTCTTCAATCAAAGTGTCACGATCAGATTGATTGCCTGCACTTGCTGATTTAGAAAGCTTACGAATTGTCTCAACTTTCTCTAAGATAACGTCACCATGTGCATCCTTGATGGTGTTGCCAAGCAAGCGGCCTAGCATGCTTACGTTACTTGTGAGTGCAGCGTATTTTTCGTTCATTTTTCATCCTGCCTTGTAAAAAAATTACATCCAGTGTTCCTTCATTAGTAGATAATCTAGCGAAAAATGCTAGTAAGAGTCAAACATTGCAGCATTAGTTTGCATTTATTATGTGTGTGAATGTAAACAAGGCAATAACCCTATTGATAAATGAATTACTGAAATTTTATTACAACTTTAGGCAGGGATACCGTGCTAGTTGATTGAAAACTCGCACGGTTTTGCCGATTTCTAGACAAGTAAGTGTGTTCCCTTTGAGTTAAAAGCAGTACTTGTACATAGATTTGGACAGAATATTAATTGTCGGATCGATAAATTCAAACGCTAAGAACTCATCGGGCTGGTGGGCTTGATCGATGGAACCTGGGCCTAATACCAACGTCGGGCAAAGTTCCTGCAAGAAAGGCGCTTCAGTACAGTAGTTTACGGTCTCAGATGGGGTTTCACAAATAGACTCAACGCCTGCAATGAATGGATGATCATGCTCACACTCATAGCCAGGAATTGGCTCATGCAGTGGTGTTATTTCAACTCTACCTGGCCATTTCGCTTCCACTTCTTTCAGTGATGAGCGCAGCATGTTATCAAGGCCATCTAGACTGATCCCCGGTAGTGGACGCACATCGTAGTGAAGCTCACAACAGCCACAGATACGGTTTGCACTGTCACCACCATGAATATGACCAAGGTTAAGTGTTGGGCTTGGGATAGCAAACCCCGGGTGGTGATACTCTTTGATCAATCGGTCGCGCAGTTGCATCAGCGCAAACATCACTTCATGCATGATCTCAATAGCATTAACCCCAAGCGCGGGATCAGAAGAGTGACCCGATTTTCCGGTAATGCGCACTGCATTTGCGACATGCCCTTTATGGCCTCGAACCGGAACTAAACTTGTTGGCTCACCGATGATGCAGTAATCAGGTTTAAAAGGCGCGTTTTCAGTAAAGTGACGTGCCCCAAGCATAGTGGTCTCTTCATCACAGGTCGCCAAGACATACAGAGGCTTAGTTTGCTTACTCCAATCCACTTTTTTAACCGCTTCTATAATGAAGGCAAAAAAGCCTTTCATATCAGCTGTACCTAAGCCGTAAAAGCGATCGTTAGCTTGAGTCAGTGCATGGGGCTCAAAGTTCCAACGTCCATCGTCGAATGGCACAGTATCGCTGTGGCCTGCTAGCAGCAATCCACCTTTCCCTGTGCCTTTTTTAGCAATCAGGTTGTGCTTTCCTTTTTCGACTTCAGTCACCGTGACTTCAAAGCCGATATCTTTGAGCCACGTGGCGAGCTTCTCAATTACCTGACTGTTACCTTCATCCCAGCTCGGATCGGTTGAGCTGATTGAAGAGGTTGAAATTAGGCCTTCATAGACCTCAAGAAAACTGGGTAATTGCATATTATCTTCACTTCTACTGTTGACAGAAATACGTTAAGAGGGTAAAACACATATTAAATCATTATTTATGAATAAAAAATCAAATAAAGCGGTTTTTTTAAAATTAATAGTCAATTTGCTTTAAGTATGAACTAGAGCCTTAACTTGGAAGTTGTAGATGTCACACACTGAAATACTAAAAACCACAATTATAGGTGCAAGCGGTTATACCGGAGCGGAACTGGCTGTCATGGTGCAAAAACATCCACAGCTTACGCTATCAGGTTTATACGTTTCCGCCAACAGTGTTGACGCAGGCAAAAATATTGCAGAGCTACACGGTAAGCTCGCTGGCGTTGTTGATATGCCTGTGCAGCCTTTAGTGGATGTGCAGCAAGCCGCGGCGGAATGTGATGTTGTTTTCTTAGCAACCGCTCATGAAGTGAGCCACGACTTGGCCCCAGTGTTTCTAGAAAGTGGCTGCCAAGTGTTTGACCTTTCTGGTGCCTTTAGAGTGAAAGGTGAAGGCTTTTACCAACAGTATTACGGATTTGAACATCAGCACGCAGCGTGGCTAGACAATGCGGCATATGGCTTAGCGGAGTGGAATGAAGAGGCGATTAAGCAAGCTCAGTTAGTTGCAGTCGCCGGGTGTTACCCAACAGCGTCACAGTTAGCGATTAAACCTTTAGTTGAGTCGGGATTACTCGACCTTAATCAATGGCCTGTAATTAACGCAACCAGTGGTGTGACAGGGGCAGGGCGTAAAGCAACAATGGTGAATAGCTTTTGCGAAGTGAGCCTACAGCCTTATGGGGTGTTTGCTCATCGTCATCAACCTGAAATTGCCAGTCATTTAGGCCGTGATGTGATCTTCACGCCACACCTAGGTAATTTCAAACGTGGCATCTTAGCGACCACTACCATGAAGTTGGCTTCTGGTGTGACTGCTGAGCAGGTTAATCAAGCTTTCAGCAGTGCTTATGAAGGTAAGCCTGCAGTACGTTTGCTTAATGAACAGATGCCAAGAATACAGAACGTAGAATTCACCCCATTTTGCGACTTAGGTTGGAAGGTTCAAGGTGAGCATATCATCGTCGTATCCGCGATTGATAACCTATTGAAAGGGGCGTCGAGCCAGGCGATGCAGTGCTTAAATATCCACTACGGATTTGATCAATTGACGGCCTTACTTTAATGCAAAAGTGATTAAAGTAGCGGTCATTGAAATAGAAAGTTAACGAGACAAGACAGACGCAGTAAGGAACAGTCATGACAGTAAACCAAACGATGCCATTAGTGATTAAGTTAGGCGGAGCTGCGTTATCGTGCAGTGATACATTGAGTCAGCTATTTGCCGCAATTGAAACTTATCAGCAGCAAGCACAACGACAAATCGTTATTGTTCATGGTGGCGGTTATTTGGTGGATGACTTAATGGCTCAGTTGAACCTGAAAACGGTTAAAAAGAACGGTCTACGTGTTACGCCTTACGAGCAAATTCCTGTGATTGCAGGTGCTCTTGCTGGAACTGCGAATAAATTGCTACAAGGACAGGCAATTAAAGATGGTCTAAATGCTATCGGTCTAAGTTTGGCTGATGGTGGATTATGTCAGGTTGAAGAGCTTAACCCTGAACTTGGGGCGGTAGGTAAAGCAGTGCCTGGTGATTCAACGGTGCTACAAGCAATTTTAAATACAGGTGCACTGCCCATTATTAGCTCTATTGGTCTTACTCAACAAGGCCAGTTAATGAATGTAAATGCAGACCAAGCAGCCGTTGCGGTTGCTGGCGCTCTTGATGCTGAACTGGTTCTTCTTTCTGATGTGAGCGGTGTGTTAGATGGTAAAGGTCATCTCATTGAAAGCCTAACTGAACAGCAAGCTGAGGCACTGATTAAAGGGCAAGTCATCACTGATGGCATGATCGTTAAAGTAGAAGCGGCACTGGAAGCGGCGAATGATTTAGGTCGCTCTATTCAAGTCGCGACATGGCGATACCCTGAGAAGCTTGCAAAATTATTTGCAGGAGAGTGTATAGGAACCCTGTTTTTACCTAAATAACTAAATTTATTATAATCTTACGCATAAGCGTGGGAATAGAGATTATCAATTTTAAATGGAAACCTTAGCACTGACCGCCAAGCGCAGCGCAAGGAAACTGGAGAAAGAAAATGAGCAAAGTTCAAGTTAAAAAAGTAGTTGTCGCATACTCTGGCGGTCTAGATACCTCAGTGATTATCCCGTGGCTTAAAGAGAACTACGACTGTGAAGTTATCGCGTTCGTAGCAGATGTTGGCCAAGGTGCACATGAGCTAGAAGGCATTGAAGAAAAAGCGAAAGCATCAGGTGCATCTGAGTGTTACATCGCAGACCTGAAAGAAGAGATGGTGGCGGATTACATTTACCCAACACTTAAAACAGGCGCGTATTACGAAGGCAAATACTTACTAGGCACATCAATGGCGCGTCCAATCATTGCTAAAGCACAAGTTGAAGTGGCACGTAAAGTTGGTGCAGATGCACTTTGTCATGGCTGTACAGGTAAGGGTAATGACCAAGTTCGTTTTGAAGGCGCATTCGCTGCACTCGCACCGGATCTTCATGTTATCGCTCCTTGGCGTGAATGGGATCTAGTGAGCCGTGAAGAGTGTCTTGATTATCTTGCAGAGCGTAATATTCCTTGTACTGCGTCACTGACTAAAATCTACTCTCGTGATGCAAACGCATGGCACATCTCAACCGAAGGTGGTGTTCTAGAAGATACATGGAATGCGCCAAATGATGATTGCTGGGATTGGACGGTTGATCCAGAAAAAGCACCAAATGAATCAGAATCAGTCACACTAAAAGTTGTAAAAGGTGAAGTTGTAGCCGTTGACGGTGAAGAGATGACCCCATACAACGCGTTGGTTTATCTGAATGAAAAAGGCGCTAAGCACGGTGTTGGCCGTATTGATATCGTTGAAAACCGTCTGGTTGGTATGAAATCACGTGGCTGCTACGAAACTCCGGGTGGCACCATCATGATGGAAGCACTGCGTGCGGTAGAGCAGCTTGTGTTGGATAAAGCGGCATTTGAATTCCGTGAAGAGCTTGGTGTTAAAGCCTCTCACCTTGTTTACGATGGCCGTTGGTTCACGCCACTTTGTAAATCTATTCTTGCAGCTACAGAAGAGCTAGCACAAGATGTGAATGGTGAAGTCGTGATTAAGCTCTACAAAGGTCACGCAACAGTGACTCAGAAACGTTCTGAAAACAGCTTGTACTGTGAAGAGTTTGCAACCTTTGGTGAAGATGAAGTTTACGACCAAAGCCACGCGGAAGGTTTCATCCGCCTTTACTCGCTTTCAAGCAGAATTAAAGCGCTGAATGAAGTGAAAAGAGCGAAGTAAACAAACTTAGAGAGTCGTTTTTAAATCAGCTTGAAGGCTATTTGAAAGTAACGATTATTGATAAAGCCCACCTTATAGCAGGTGGGCTTTTCTTTTATCGCATTTAAATACGAAATAAATGAATAATTATGTGGAATATTTGCATTTTTACCTTGTTTTTATATTCAATTGCTGTAACTTTGAATCATACAAAAAGAGAAGCTGAATTTAATCAGAGACGATCGTTGCACAAGCAGTAGATACTGAGCATTTAGGAGAGACACAATGGCATTATGGGGCGGTAGATTTACCCAAGCAGCAGACACTAGGTTCAAAGACTTTAACGATTCACTTCGCTTTGATTACCGATTGGCTGAGCAAGACATTGTTGGCTCGATTGCATGGTCAAAAGCGCTGCAGTCTGTGGATGTTCTGAGTGAAGAAGAGCAGCAAAAACTAGAGCTTGCGCTTAACGAATTAAAACTCGAAGTGATGGAAGATCCCAATCAGATCCTACGTTCTGATGCGGAAGACATTCACTCATGGGTTGAACAGCAACTGATTGGCAAAGTGGGTGACTTAGGTAAGAAGCTGCACACTGGCCGTTCGCGTAATGATCAAGTCGCAACAGACCTGAAATTGTGGTGTCGTCAGCAGGGTCAACAACTGCTTATTGGCCTCGATCGTCTTCAAGCGAAAATGGTCGAAGTTGCGAGAGAGCACCAAGGAACCGTTCTTCCTGGCTACACTCACCTTCAACGTGCACAACCGGTGACGTTTGCTCATTGGTGCTTGGCTTATGTTGAAATGTTAGAGCGTGATTACTCTCGTTTGAGTGATGCGATTAAGCGTCTTGATACTTGTCCGCTAGGTTCAGGCGCACTTGCTGGTACTGCTTACCCTATGGATCGTGAAGAGCTGGCTCATAATTTAGGGTTCCGCCGTGCAACGCGTAACTCGCTTGATTCAGTATCCGACCGTGATCATGTGATGGAGCTGATGTCGATTGCTTCTATCTCTATGCTTCACCTTTCTCGTTTAGCGGAAGATATGATTTTCTATAACTCAGGTGAGTCAAATTTCATCGAGTTAGCGGACACAGTGACATCAGGTTCATCGTTGATGCCACAAAAGAAAAACCCAGATGCGCTTGAGCTTATCCGTGGTAAAACGGGCCGTGTATATGGTTCATTAGCCTCAATGATGATGACAGTAAAAGCATTGCCACTGGCTTACAACAAAGATATGCAAGAAGACAAGGAAGGGCTATTTGATGCGCTTGATACTTGGAACGATTGTATGGAAATGGCAGCGTTATGTTTTGAAGGTATTAAAGTCAACGGTGAGCGTACACTAGAAGCTGCAAAACAGGGTTATGCAAACTCTACAGAGCTAGCGGATTACTTGGTTGCTAAGAATATTCCATTCCGTGAAGCACACCATATCGTGGGTGTAGCGGTTGTCGGTGCGATTGCCAAAGGTTGTGCACTGGAAGAGCTCTCAATAGCTGAACTTAAAGAGTTCTCTGATGTAATAGAAGAAGATGTTTATGACATATTGACCATTGATTCTTGTTTGGAAAAACGGAGTGCATTGGGTGGCGTGTCACCTAAGCAAGTGGCTTACGCGGTTGATCAAGCGGATAAACGTTTAGCTCAACGTGATACGTCAGCGGTTAAAGTGCGCGCGGCACGTTTGACTGATATTGAATCCTTAGAGGGTATGGTCGCTTACTGGGCGAACATGGGTGAAAACCTACCTCGTTCACGTAATGAGCTGGTGCGCGATATTGGTTCGTTTGCGGTGGCCGAGCACCATGGTGAGGTTACAGGTTGTGCGTCACTTTACGTTTATGATTCCGGCTTAGCTGAAATACGTTCACTTGGTGTCGAAGCAGGTTGGCAAGGCCAAGGTCAAGGTACAGCCATTGTTCAACACTTAGTTGAGAAAGCACGACAAATGGCCATTAAGAAAGTCTTTGTCCTAACGCGTACCCCTGAGTTCTTTATGAAGCACAGCTTTATTCCAACGTCGAAGTCGCTGCTGCCAGAGAAAGTTCTGAAAGATTGTGATCAGTGTCCTCGTCAACATGCGTGTGATGAAGTCGCACTGGAAGTGAACCTAGTTGAACAGATCATTGCGAAAGTAAACGTCGCCTAAATTCAATGTGTTCATTATGTAAGCGATTGAATAAGTGGTTAAAAAAATAAACTTAAAAAAAGATCCTGTTTTTAAGGAACTAATAAGAAAAGCGGTAGTCATAATTAGTACCACTGCTTTTTCTTAGAAGAATCTAAGAAGGCCCCGCAACCGACATTGGCTGCGGGGCTTTTTTCTTTTTATCATTCTTGTTTATTGTTCTGAGTCTTACATCAAAGTTTCGTGCTTAAGAACAGCTTCGTCAAAAAAGCTTCAATAAGCCGTCATCAAACTGCTACATAGCTTGGCTAATTTTATTGGGCTGACGATAAAACTCTAGTGCTTGCCTGAAGTGCTGGAGTTTTTTTTGCCTTCTTTCTCACCAAGTTGGTTTTGCTGAAAAGGAATTACGATGAATTTCATCAAAAGGTGCAGAAATAGCAGGCCATTAAAAGCAAAGCCAGCCATGATTAATGCAATGGATTCAATGCTCAATGGAGTATCACGACAGGTGAACCACCACACCACGCCACATAAAACAGATAGCGATGTGAGTTGATCCATACAGCGTTTGCAGCGACCGATTTTTTTCCAAAACCAGCCCGATTTATCACACGTTTTACATGTCATGAAAGTTGCTTATTGGGTAATATACACCCTTATAGAATATCGCAATTAAAGATGAAAGTGAGCAAAATGATTGAACGTCAACAAACTAAGCAACGCATGAGCCGCATCGTAAAACATAACGGTGTAATTTACCTTTGTGGTCAAGTTTGCGCAGATGCAGAGCAAGGTATTACAGAACAAACTCAAACCATGCTGGATAAAGTTGAAGCTCTGCTACTTGAAGCAGGAAGTGATAAAGAGCATATGCTTTCAGCGACAATTTACCTTAAAGATATGCAAGACTTCCAAGCGATGAATGCAGTGTGGGATGCATGGGTACCTGAAGGTCATGCACCTGCTCGCGCATGTGTAACTGGTGATATGGCGCGTGAAGCGCTATTGGTTGAAATCTCTGTGGTAGCCGCTGAGAAGTAATTTGGCTTATCACTTGAGCAGTAGACGTCGAGAAAGCTAGCTAGCGCCCGACACACTAGGTAGCTTATTTCAGAAATTGATTAAGGTTTCGGAAATTAACTATGGTTTTGGAAGACGACTAAGGAATTAAGCCAAGTAAGTTTCCAGTTCTTCACTGCCACCGATGTGCTTACCACCGATGAAGACTTGTGGAACGGTCGACTTGCCTGTTACTGCTCGTAAGCTTACCGTCGTTGCATCTTTACCTAGCATGACTTCTTCGTAATTCAAACCGTGGTCAATAAGTGTTTGCTTCGCTTTCACACAGAACGGACAACCCGGTTTAGTAAATACAGTGATTGACTCTTGCGTTTTATAGTCAGGCGCAATGTAGTTCATCATAGTGTCAGCGTCAGACACTTTGAACGGGTCGCCTGGCTCGTTAGCTTCAATGAACATCTTCTCGACGACGCCATCTTTCACCAGCATGCTGTAGCGCCATGAACGTTTGCCAAAGCCTAGGTCGTTTTTGTCAACAAGCATACCCATGCCATCGGTAAACTCCGTGTTACCATCAGGAATAAAGGTGATGTTGTCGGCTTCTTGGTCATTTTTCCAAGCATTCATTACAAACGTATCGTTGACGGACACACATAGAATTTCATCAACTCCATGTTCTTGAAATACAGGAAATAGTTCGTTGTAACGTGGCAGATGGCTTGAAGAGCACGTTGGTGTGAACGCACCAGGCAAGCTAAATACAATGACTGTTTTGCCTTTAAAAAGCTCTTCAGTCGTTACGTTTACCCAAGCATCACCTTGACGAGTAGGGAAAGTGACTTGTGGTACATTTTGACCTTCTTTAGATGCAAACATAATTATTTCCTACCTTTAAGCTTTGAATATGGCATGAGTCTTATCAGTGTGAAGCTGTGCTCTGTTTTGTTGTAGCCATTATTGTCAATTTCCTTTGATAGGGATAATCGTTTGGTGCTATCGTTTCAATAGGTACGTTCTATTAGAACAAATAGGACTATTGAAGGTGTTATGTCTTTCAATTTGAACTGAGTAATAGCAGATATGAACATTCGTGATTTAGAATATTTGGTAGCACTGGCTGAGCACCAGCATTTTCGCAAAGCGGCAGAGTCTTGCTTTGTTAGCCAGCCAACATTGAGTGGACAAATACGTAAACTGGAAGAAGAGATAGGCAGTGCGCTGTTAGAGCGAAATAGTCGTAAAGTGCTGTTTACTGAATCTGGCTTGCAGCTGGTAGAGCAAGCAAGAGTGATTCTTTCGGAAGTGAAGCGCTTCAAAGATATGGCCAGCGGGCAAAGTGGTGAAATGGTTGGCCCAATGCAAATCGGCTTCATTCCAACCATTGGCCCCTACATACTGCCGAGAATTATTCCCGAGTTAAAAGCCACCTATCCAGAGCTTGAGATGTATTTGCATGAATCTCAAACCCATGATTTGGTGAGAAAGCTGCAAGATGGCAAACTAGACTGCTTAGTATTAGCCTCGGTAGCAGAGACAGCACCGTTTAAAGAAATAGAGCTCTATGATGAGCCACTAACGCTCGCGGTACCGAGTGATCACGAGTGGGCTGGGTTGGAGTTTCTTGATGTCGAAGAGCTCAATGGTCGAACCGTTTTAATGCTTGGAGATGGTCACTGCTTGCGAGATCAAGCGTTGGGTTACTGCTTTGCCGCTGGTGCGAAGGAAGATCAGCGCTTTAAAGCAACCAGTTTAGAAACGTTACGCAATATGGTGGCTGCTGGTGGCGGCATCACACTACTGCCTGAGCTCTCTGTTCCAAAAGAATCGACGAAAGACGGCGTTTGCTACGTGAAGAAAATGGACCCACAACCTTCTAGAAAGATTGTTCTAGCGTATCGACCGGGCTCCCCTTTGCGTGCTCGGTTTGAACAGTTGGGTAAAACCATTCAGTCCATCTTACAGTCAGAATAACCTCATTCAATATTCTATCTACGACTAAATACTGATAGATAGGGCGTTAAACAAAAAAGGGTTGGCAATGATTGCCAACCCTTTTATTTTGTTGCTCATCGCCAGTTAGAAGAGTTCTTCACTGTCAGAGTTTGAGTAAATAGTATCGGTCAGTGATTCCTCAATGTACTCAGTTGGCTCTGTGCCCTCTAAGAAATATTCAAACATAGAGCTTGAGTCAAACTTATTAGTGAGTAGTCCTGAGTCTCTATCAATACGTACACGGACAATATTACTTGGAATCTGTTTCGCTTGAGTCGGAACACCGTCTAGAGCGACCTGCATAAAGTCGACCCATGCTGGTTGAGCGGTTCTCGCTCCCGCTTCACCACCGGTGATTTGGTCCTTACCTAGATTTTTATTCGTCGTGGTTTTTCCTAGCTTACGGTTGTGGTTATCAAAACCAACCCAAGAGATTGCGACCATACCTGGGCCATAGCCGTTATACCATGCATCTTTTGAATCGTTTGTTGTCCCGGTTTTTCCACCAATGTCACGACGCTTCAGCGGTTGTGCACGCCAACCTGTGCCGTTCCAACCGGTACCGCTACGCCAGTTACCACCACCCCAAACGTTGCTGTACATCATTTCACGCATCAAAAATGCAGTTTGTTCAGAGAGAACTTGTGGCGCGTATTGAGGCTCTTGTGGCTCGCCAGTTGGCTCAACATCTTGCTCCATGAATTCCTGCTCCAATGAGTCATTGGTTGAATCTTGAGTTAAAGGAGCAATTTCACAATTTTCACGGCAAATCTCTTTTGGTGTCGCTTGCCATTCAATATCACCGAATCGGCTCTCTACACGGCTAATGTAAAATGGGTCAACGTAGTAACCACCATTGGCAAATACTGAGTAACCTTGCGCCATCTTGACGGGCGTTAAACTGCCGGCACCTAGGGCGATGGTTTCAGAACGGGGTAGTTGATCCATTTCAAAACCAAAGCGGGTGAGATACTCACGGGTTTCATCTAAGCCAACAGCACGAAGAACACGAACCGCCATTACGTTCTTGGAGGTTGCTAAACCAATACGAACGCGTGTAGGGCCGATGTAGGTTGGTGGTGAGTTTCTTGGGCGCCAAGCGGTGCCTTGAGTTTTATCCCACTGGTTAATTGGTGCATCGTTAATCAATGTTGCTAACGTCATGCCATCATCCACTGCCGCCGCGTAGATAAACGGTTTGATACTAGAACCGACTTGGCGAACTGATTGAGTGGCACGATTAAACTTGTTATGAACAAAGTTAAAGCCGCCAACTAAAGATAACACGGCGCCGTTGTCTGGGTTCATCGCGACAAACGCTGTATTCGCTTCCGGAACTTGGCTTAAGCGCCAAATCATATTGGGTTCAGATGCCGTTTCTAACTCATCTTCGTCAATATTGCTCTCAGTGATTAGAACGTCACCATTGGCTTCATCGTTAAGCTCAGGCAACTTTGTTCCACGAACCCAAACAAGTTGACCGGTCGTGGCGATATCGCTAGCGCGTTTTGGCGCAGGGCCTTGACGATCATCATTAATGAATGGTCGAGCCCATTTCATTTCGTCCCATTCAATGGTCTGAGTACCACGTCCTTTCACTTCCACTTGTAGGGTCTTCTCTTCAACCGCTGTGACTACAGCAGGTCGAAGATCGCTGTAGATAGGTTGTGGACGAAGGAACTGTTTGATCTCTTCATTGGTAAGCGGCGTTTCATCTTCTTTCCAAGCGGATTGCTGTGGTTGACGGTAGCCGTGGCGTTCATCGTAAGCAATCAAGTTGTTTATAGCCGCTGTGTTCGCCGCTTTTTGCAGCTTAGAGTCAACCGTGGTGTAGATGCTTTTACCTTGAGTGTATGCCGCTTCACCATCTTGCTCGACTAACCAAGCACGTGCTAATTCTGCTACGTAAGGAGCGCGCAGTTCTATCTCTGCACTGTGGTAGCGAGATTCAATCGCTTCAGCACGTGCTTCTTCGAATTCAGCTTGAGTGATGTACTGCTCATCGAGCATTCGACGCAATACAACGTTTCGACGAAACGTTGCTCGATCCAGAGAATAGATTGGATTCATGGTTGAAGGTGCTTTTGGCATACCTGCAAGGGTGGCCAGCTCGCTCAATGTGAGATCATTAAGATCGCGCCCAAAGTACGTTTGAGCGGCAGCGCCAAAACCGTATGAGCGATAGCCTAAGAAGATCTTATTGACATAAAGCTGCATGATCTCTTGCTTGCTTAGCTCCTGTTCAATACGAATCGCCAAGAAGATCTCTTTAATTTTTCGCATGATCTTTTTCTCATTAGATAAGAAAAAGTTACGAGCAAGCTGCTGAGTAATGGTACTCGCGCCTTGTTTCGCAGAGCCTGACATTGCAACCACAATAGCAGCACGGCCTATACCAATTGGATCAATACCGTAGTGGCTATAAAAACGGCTATCTTCGGTCGCAATTAAAGCTTCAATGAGATGCTGAGGAATATCCTCGTACTCAACCGGTGTTCGTCTCTTTTCGCCAAATTGAGCAATCAACTTTCCATCTTGACTGAACACTTGCATCGGTGCTTCAAGTTCTACATGTCGCAGTTCTTGTACATCTGGCAGGTCAGGTTTTACGTAAAAGTAGAAACCAATGATCGTACCGACCCCAAGAATCGTGCAAATCAATGTGAATATAAATAGTCGCTTTATGAACTTCACCGAAGAATCCCTGATTAGTAGAGGTGGCGATTATGCAACCCCTTGTATTCTAAATTAAAAATAAACTTAACTTTTAGTGCTGGTGCTAAGGCTAACAACGATACCTATTGATAGCAATGATACCTATTAATAGTGAATGGCGTCACTGGGAGCAAAACACATGGGTAAATCATTAATTACGGGTATAGATATTGGTCACTATAGTATTAAAGCCGTGGTATTAAAGCCAGCGAGTGAAGGTTATTCGCTGGTAAGTTTTAAAGAGTTGCCAATATCTGCGAGCGTATTCTCTGACAATCACAGCGTAGATCATCAAGAAATTGTAAAAAAACTAACAGAACTGAGAAAGAGTCTACCTCTGTTTAGCCGTAGAGTTGCAATGTCCATTCCCGATAATGCCGTGATCAGTAAAGTGCTAAGGATTGATAACGACCTAGATGAGCGCGAAACTGAATTTGCCATCTATCAAGCCTTTTCTCACCAATCCCCTTTCGCTATAGAAGATCTTAGCTTAGATTTTGTGAAAGTAGATGACAGCAGCAAAACGCCAACAGTTGCTTATCAAGTTTATGCGACCAAAAGAGAGGTGGTCGATAGCCGATACGCTGCGGCCAAAAAAGCCGGTTTTACCCCCGTTCTTTTTGATGCTCAAGCGCATAGCTTAGTGAGCCTATGGCAGTTAATGGCCAGTCAAACGGGTAGTCGTAATTGGTTGCTCGCCGACATTGGCTACACCCAAACCTCTCTGTGTATGGATTTCATCAATACCCCCCCATTTTGTAAAGATATCGCGCTTGGCACCCAGTTTATGGATCAAGAGTCCTCTTCAATGAACTCATTACTTGAAAACCGAGCAGAGCAATTTATTCCGCTTATGATTGAGCGTTTGCAAAGACAGCTGCAAATGTTGATGTCAATGAAGGGTACCCCAAAAGTCGCCGGTATTTGGCTATCTGGCGGTGGAGCGACGACCTCGATGCTCGTGGATGAAATTGAGCGAAAGCTAGGCATTGAGTGCCAACTCTTCAATCCATTTAACCTGTTTCGTTGTACATCGAGCCGGAAGCTTTCTCGGCGTCAGGCTTTGTCGCTTCAGCAAGAATCTAATCGTTTTAGCACTGCGGCAGGCATTGCTATTCGTGCCAATGATTGGTTGGAGGCGAGCGATGTTAGCTAGTATTAATCTACTCCCATGGCGAGATGAGAGGCGAGAGCAGCACAAAAGACGGTTTGTGAGTTTAGTCGTCTTGACGCTTTTACTCTCGTTTTTGATCCAATACGCACTCGGCTGGTATTTCTCTGGAGAGCTTCAGCAGCAGCAGGGGCGCATCAACTATTTTACTCAATATATTGAGCAACTTGATCGGCGCATTAATGATTTAAAACTCACCGAGCGAGATCATGCCGCGTTGCTCACTCGTCTTTCTGTGGTAGAGAAACTACAAAAGTCCCGTAATAGAAGTACCGAATTCATGGTAGAGATTCAAAATCTTATCCCTGAAGGTGTTTACGTCGACAAGATTAAATTGAATGGTCATGACGTTGAAATGGTCGGTATCAGTGACAGTACCGCTCATCTTGCGGGTATGCTCGATAATCTAGAAAAATCGGCGTTCTTATCTGATGTTTACATGCACTCCATTGTTCATGACCAAAAGCGATTCAATCACAGGTTTCAAACCTTCAAAGTCTCTTTTCGTATCGCACTGAATGAGCCCTCTCTGAAGGACACTGGAGGGGAGAATGGCTAGATTTCAAGATCTGGATCTGGATGAGATTACAGAGTGGCCAATGTTGCCTCAACTTGGCGCTTTGCTGTTACTGCTTGTCCTTTTGCAAGCCGCAGCGGGTTGGTTTTATATCATGCCTAAAGTAGAGCGTCTCGATGCGCTTAAACATCAGGAGCACGTCCTAAAGTCAACGTTAAGAATCAAGGCGAATAAGGTGGCAACGCTGCCTAAGTTGCGAGTGCAGTTGGATGAGCTTCAAGAGCGCTATGACTACCTTATGCGTCAGTTGCCTGAGCAAAAAGAGCTCGCCAGTATGCTCGCATCCGTCAATGAGTTTGGTTTAAAGAACTCGCTTACTTTTACTCGCATTGATTGGGGACAAAAGCAAAACCAAGAGTTCTTATATCGCTTACCCCTTAACATTGAACTAACGGGTAGCTACAACGATATCGGTCATTTCTCAGAGGCGATTGCCAATTCGCCTCGAATCATTGTGTTGGAAGATATTGATTGGCAACGCGTGAGCCAAGAAAGCAGTACGTTGCACTTTCGAGTTAGAGCCTACACCTATCAATTTAAGTCGGAGGTCAGTGATGAAGATTAATGTATTCACTTGGCTACTTTTTATTGCTTTTTTGTCAGGCTGCAATGCCAATCAAGATTCGATGGATGAGTTTATTCAACGTGTGGAGTCACAGGCTCGCGTTGATGTAGAGCACTTGTCTCCTATGCTTGCTTTTCAAGCCTACCCGTATCAATCCCAAGGGTTTCGTCAGCCGTTTGTTCTGCCTATTGCTGCCATAGTGCAAGAGCAGCCTATTGTAAAAAAGGATTGTTGGCAGCCGAGCAAACGCAACAAATCAGGACGGCTTGAGCGCTACCCGATCAGTAAGTTGAAATTGAAAGGCGTCATGGGAAGTTCAGGTCAGGTTTCCGCGCTGATTCAAACCCCTAAAGGTCAAGTCGTTAAAGTGGGGAAAGGGCAATTTATTGGCCTGAACAACGGCAGAGTCACCAGGGTGACCCCAAGCTATTTATTGATCAATGAAACCTTGCCTGATGGGCTCGGTTGTTGGAGCAAGCGTAACGTTAAGCTTGCTCTTAAGTAGGATTATTTGTTTTGAGATATCACCATGATTAAAGGATTAACCATAAAAATGACGATTGTTTTCTGTCGGCAATTTGGCGGCAACTTTATTGCCCTTATTACAGCCCTAGTTATCGCTACGGCATTGATTTCTGGCAGTGCGTTAGCGGCCGATAGTAATCAATTGAAGGGTATCGATTTTCGGCTCGATAGCGAGAAAAATGCACAGATTATTATTGAGCTAGCATCACAATCTTCGGTAGTGGATGTTAAAAAAGTTCAAGAGGGGTTAAGTATTGAACTACTTAAAACCGATGTCGGTGATGATCAGCTGTATTTGCTTGATGTGAAAGACTTCGCGACCTCTGTTGAGAGTGTTGAGGTGTTTCGCAAAGAGCCGAGTACTCTGTTACTGGCGACTATTGTCGGTGCGTATGATTACAACTACAGCCTTAAGGGGCGCTATTTAGAGATCATTGTCACCGCACTTAAAGAGGATCAGGCACCGAAAGAGGCAAGCTTACTAGAAAAAGAGGGCAAGCTTATCTCTATTAACTTTCAAGACATTCCGATAAGAAACGTTCTCCAGCTTATTGCCGATTATAATGAGTTTAACCTTGTGGTCTCTGACTCGGTCTCTGGCAATCTAACGCTGCGCCTCGATGGCGTTCCTTGGCAGCAGGTGCTGGATATTATATTGCAGGTCAAGGGGCTTGATAAACGTGTGGAAGGCAATGTTATTTTGGTTGCGCCTAAAGCTGAGCTTGATCTTCAAGAGCAACAGAAGTTAGAAAAATCACGTTTAGCGGAAGAGCTAGGAGACCTTTCATCCAAGATCATCAAGATTAACTTTGCCAAAGCGTCAGATATTGCAGAAATGATTGGGGGGGATGGCAGCGTAAGTATGCTGTCTGATCGTGGCTCAATTACGATTGATGAAAGAACCAATTCTCTGTTACTGCGTGAGTTACCTGAAAACATCGACATCATCGAAGAGATTGTTGCTTCATTGGATATACCGGTGAAACAGGTACAGATTGAAGCGAGAATTGTCACGATCAATGAAGGAAACCTAGATGAGTTGGGGGTGAGGTGGGGCTTTACCAATACTAATGGGGATAATACCGTGGGTGGTTCCATTGAGAGTAATCTGTGGCAAAAAGGCCTGCTAGATGAAGATACATTACCGATTGATGACTTCCTCAATGTTAACTTGGGGGCCACATCGGCGAATGCTTCTTCGATTGCATTCCAGGTCGCTAAGTTAGGGTCGGATATGCTGCTTGATCTGGAACTGTCAGCGTTACAGCGAGAGTCCAAAGCAGAAATTATTTCTAGCCCGCGTTTAATTACAACCAATAAAAAGCCTGCGTACATTGAGCAAGGAACAGAGATCCCTTATTTAGAGTCCTCTTCAAGCGGCGCAACCACTGTCGCGTTTAAAAAAGCGGTATTGAGTTTAAAGGTCACGCCTCAGATAACACCAGACAACCGCTTAGTGCTCGATTTGAGTGTCACGCAAGATAGACCCGGTGAAGTGGTTAAGACGGGTACAGGTGAAGCCGTGGCGATCGATACTCAACGAATTGGCACACAAGTCTTGGTGAATAATGGGGAAACCGTCGTACTTGGGGGGATTTATCAGCACAGTACCACCAACTCGGTGGACAAAGTGCCACTGCTTGGCGATCTGCCTTTGTTAGGGGCTCTTTTTCGTCGAACCTATGAGCAGAAAGGCAAAAGTGAGCTGTTAATTTTTGTCACTCCGAAAGTGATTCTTCAGTAGCAGAAAATAAATAATCGCGATCAACAAAAAATAAAGTTGCATTAGTGGCATCAGATCTAGATAATTTCGGGTCTTATCACGAAACATCTGTGAGGAATAGGTGCCACAAGCAATTATATGACCTGATTATATCGGGTGTCACTTGTGGCGATGTCATTGAATTAACGATGTAAAATACTCCTAAAAACATGGCTGAGAAACGCAATATCTTTCTTGTTGGCCCAATGGGCGCCGGCAAAAGTACAATTGGTAGACACCTTGCACAACAACTGCATATGGAGTTTTTAGACTCTGATACGGTTATTGAAGAACGCACAGGTGCTGATATCGCATGGGTTTTTGATGTTGAGGGCGAAGATGGCTTCCGTAAGCGTGAAGAATCTGTCATCAACGATCTAACTGACAAGCAAGGCATTGTTCTTGCGACAGGGGGCGGCTCTGTAAATAGTAAGGATAACCGTAACCGTCTATCTGCACGAGGCGTTGTTGTATACTTAGAAACAACAATTGAAAAGCAACTTGCGCGTACAAATCGCGACAAGAAGCGTCCTCTGCTGCAAACTGACAATCCGAGAGACGTATTAGAGTCTTTAGCGGATGAGCGCAATAATCTATACGAAGAAGTGGCAGATTATACCGTTCGTACAGACGACCAGAGTGCAAAAGTAGTAGCCAACCAGATCGTAAAAATGCTAGAAGAACGTTAAGTCGTTTTTTATCGGAGAGCAAACCATGGAACGGATTACGGTCAGTTTGGGCGAGCGAAGCTACCCAATCTCTATCGGTGCCGGATTATTTGATAATTCGGCACAACTTTTTTCTTCTTATCTCAATCAAGAATTTTCTGCCTATCAGAAAGTCGTGGTTATCAGTAATGTGACTGTGGCACCGCTTTATGCTGATCAAATTTTGACTCAGTTTAAAGAGCTTGGTTGTGATGTTTCACTATTAGAATTACCTGATGGTGAACAGTACAAGAGCCTCGATACGTTTAATCAAGTGATGAACTTCCTATTGGAAGGGAGCTACAGCCGTGATGTTGTAGTGGTTGCACTTGGTGGTGGCGTTATCGGTGATCTTGTAGGATTCTCTGCTTCGTGCTATCAGCGCGGCGTTGATTTTGTCCAAATTCCTACCACATTACTTTCTCAAGTGGATTCTTCTGTTGGCGGTAAAACTGCCGTGAATCACCCGCTTGGCAAAAACATGATCGGGGCGTTTTATCAGCCTAAATCCGTCATCATTGATACTAACTGTTTATCGACGTTGCCAGAGCGAGAGTTTGCGGCAGGCATCGCTGAAGTCATTAAGTACGGTATTATTTATGATGACGCTTTCTTTGTTTGGTTAGAAGAGAACTTAGATAAACTCTATGCGCTTGATAAAGAAGCACTTAACTACGCCATCTCTCGTTGTTGTGAAATAAAAGCCGAAGTCGTTGCACTGGATGAAAAAGAGTCCGGTATTCGTGCATTATTGAACTTGGGTCATACATTTGGTCATGCCATTGAAGCAGAACTAGGGTATGGTAACTGGTTGCATGGGGAAGCAGTTTCATCAGGAACGGTAATGGCCGCGAAGACCGCTCAGCTACAGGGATTAATCTCTGAGCAGCAAGTTACGCGAATTATTTCTATACTGAAAAGTGCCAAGTTACCTGTGCATACTCCAGAAAGCATGGCTTTTGGTGATTTTATGAAGCACATGATGAGAGACAAAAAGGTATTGGCCGGAGAGCTTCGCTTAGTATTGCCAACCAGTATTGGTACAGCTGAAGTCGTTAAAGGTGTTCCTGAGAGCGTGCTTGAGCAAGCCATCGATTTTTGTCGTAGCGTATAATTTTATTTCTAGACAGTGAACTGTCAGTAGGACGGCCTAATGAGTTTGACGCATGAATCCCGTGTGTTGGAGTTAGAGTCTCAGACCGAGTTGCTTGAGCGCTTACAACTGTTAACCAATTTTGGTTCTAACCTTGTCACGGTTGGTGGCGAGATTGGTGCTGGAAAATCATGGTTGGCACAGCGTTATTTGGAAGCTTGGGCTCAAGATAAAAACCAGTCATTATTGATGTGTCACCCAAATCAAGATGACACTCAGCGACGTTCTACCATTTTAAATCAAGTCATTTCTAACCCTCTCTTTAGTCCGCAAGATTCACTCATTGATAGCCTTAAATTGATCTTAGATGGTGAGCCTTGTGATCTAGTGATCGTGGTTGACGATGCTCACCTATTGACTGAATCTTTTATTTCAGAGCTCTGGATGCTAGTGCTTGAAGCACAAAGTGACCCACACTGGAGTATCAATGTCGTCCTTTTTGCAAAGTCTAACAGTATTGAAGGTCTGCTGACTCGCCTAAGCTATGGTCAAGAGCATAAGCCAATTGAGCTTGAAGTCGATATGCTTAGTGAAGAAGAAGCTGACCGCTTTTTTGAGTTTCTGGTGATCCGTTATGTTGATAACGATCTCGAGAGGCGAGTTCGTCAGGTGTATAAAAAGACATTACCGTTACCCGGTGAAATCATGGCATTAGGGGATCATAAAGTGGAAAAACGCATCATCATCCGTTCAATTGTTGGTTCACCTGCAAAAATAGCAGCGATAATCATTCTACTGTTACTTGCTATTGGTGGTGGGTACTACTGGATGATGGGGCAACCTTCACCCGACGAAAAAGCACAGCAGATTACTGAGAATCTTGAACAAACAGTGATCCCGACATTGCCTAGTGTCTCTTCCTCTGTCGATACAACTGATAGCCAAGTGGCTCAAGAGCAAGAGGCTGATGTCATTGACCCTAGTTATCAAGGCGCAGACGATGACAGTCTATCTTTGCCTGATGATGTGGTTGATCAAACCGTTAGCGTTGGCTCTGCCGACGATAATCAGCAGCGTGTGGTCATTACCTCGGATGTGGTTGACGCTTTACTTGATGATAAACCCGTGGATACAAGCAATATTGATAACGCTATTGCCGATGCTAAACAGCAATCTAGCGAGACGAAGGTTGATGTAGATCGTGGAGAGGCTGTTGAAGTAGAAAGCGCAGAAGAGCAGCCGCCAACAGAAAAGACCATTACGTTCTCTTTCTCGAGAGAGGCGCTACTTGGGTTCTCCCCTCGAAGTTACACACTTCAGTTAGCGGCAATGAACTCTTTGAGCGAAGTTCAAATGTTTATTGAACAGTACTCACTTCAAAACAGTGTACGTATCTACCCTACCGTTCGAAATGAAGTCGAATGGTACATCGTGACTTATGAAAACTACCCGACCATACAAATTGCTCGTGATGCGGTAGAAACGTTACCAAAAGAGCTTCAAGAGCTTAGCCCATGGGCAAAATCAATGAGCCAAGTGCATCGCGAAATTGAACGTGCAAAATAACACTGAGGTTAGCGCGAAAATGTGTTACATTCCGCACCCTTATTTTGTGGTGGATAGACAGAGCAGTAGATGAAAAAGCAGCGTGCCTTTCTAAAATGGGCTGGTGGTAAATATGGCCTAGTTGAAGATATCCAACATCACCTGCCACCTGCTCGAAAATTAATTGAACCCTTCGTTGGTGCGGGCTCTGTATTTCTTAATACGGACTTTGAGCAGTATCTGCTTGCCGATATTAATCCTGATCTAATCAATCTTTATAACTTACTTAAAGAGCAGCCTGAGCTTTATATTTCTGAAGCTAAACGTTGGTTTACCCCCCATCATAATCAAAAAGAAGTCTATTTAGATGTACGCGCTCAGTTCAATGCCACTGATGATGTGATGTACCGCTCTTTGGCCTTTCTCTATATGAACCGTTTTGGTTTTAACGGACTGTGTCGTTATAACAAGAAGGGTGGCTTTAACGTCCCTTTCGGTTCTTATAAAAAACCGTACTTCCCTGAAGCGGAAATGGAATTCTTTGCACAAAAAGCGAAGAAAGCGACCTTCATCTGTGAAGGCTACGTGGATACGTTCAAGCGTGCTCGCAAGGGGAGTGTTGTTTATTGCGATCCTCCTTATGCGCCACTGTCGACAACGGCTAACTTTACCTCTTACGCAGGCAATGGTTTTTCATTGGATGATCAAGCGGCATTAGCCGATGTTGCAGAAAAAGCGGCCTATGAACGTGGAATCCCCGTGCTTATTTCCAACCACGATACAACACTGACTCGTCGTCTGTATCATGGTGCAGAGCTAAACGTGGTTAAAGTAAAGCGTACGATTAGCCGTAATGGTGCTGGGCGAAATAAAGTGGATGAACTACTGGCACTGTTTTACGACAAACAGAATCATATTGCCGACAATTCCGCATAACGCCCTTAACTAACTTCTCTGCACTCAGCCTCAAGTTTATTCTCTCAAGTTTCGGCTAAACACTAGGATCTCACTGCTTGCTTAGGTAGAATTGCGCGCGAAACTTGTTCAACGCCAATTTTATCTAAATAGTTTTTCTCGGTTCAATATGCACCCGTTAGCTGCTTATCCATTTAAGCATCGAGCTTTTATGCACTGACCCATTAAAGCTGAATCCATTACAGACATAGCACAGAGGCTAGGTATGAAAGACTTTCTTATCGCTCCATCCATTTTATCTGCAGATTTTGCTCGCCTAGGCGAAGATGTTGAGAGAGTACTCGCGGACGGTGCCGATGTTGTGCACTTTGATGTCATGGATAACCACTATGTACCGAACCTAACGTTTGGCGCGCCAATTTGTAAAGCACTCCGTGATTACGGCATTACTGCACCTATCGATGTACACCTCATGGTGAAACCAGTGGATAGCATTGTTCCTGAGTTTGCCAAAGCAGGCGCCTCAATGATTACGTTCCACGTCGAAGCGTCAGAGCATATTGATCGTACACTTCAGCTAATTAAAGAACACGGCTGTAAAGCGGGCGTAGTGTTAAATCCTGCAACGCCTCTGTCTTGCCTAGATTACATCATGGATAAAGTGGATATGATTTTGCTGATGTCAGTAAACCCTGGCTTTGGTGGGCAATCTTTCATTCCGAATACGCTTGATAAATTGCGTGCCGTTCGCAAGATGATTGATGAATCCGGTCGCGATATCCGTTTGGAAATCGATGGTGGTGTTAAGGTTGATAATATTCGTGAAATCGCCGAAGCGGGTGCGGATATGTTTGTCGCAGGTTCGGCAATTTTTAATCAGCCAAATTACAAAGAAGTGATTGATGAGATGCGTGCTGAGCTTGCTCAAGTTAATAAGAAGTAAATGCTCAAGCATAATAAGATAAATTTGATATTAAGGGGCCACGATGCCCCTTTTTTTATAAGTATTAGAGTAGGAAGAAAGATGTCGTTAAGCTCAATTAAACTGATCGCTTTTGATTTAGACGGAACATTACTTGATAGTGTGCCTGACTTAGCTGTCGCCGCTGATCAAGCGGTTCAAGAACTCGGTTTTCCATCGGTAACCGAAGAGCAAGTTCGTGATTATGTCGGTAATGGTGCTGATATTTTGATTGGTCGAGCGCTTAGCCAAAACTTGACGGTCGATCCTGAACTGAGTGAAGAAACTCGCAGTAAAGCTCGTATCTTGTTTGATGACTTTTATGAGCAAGGTGGCCACAAACTCAGTCATTTATACCCGTCTGTCAAAGAGACATTAGCTGAATTAGACAAAGCGGGCTTTACCATGGCATTGGTGACCAATAAACCGTCTAAATTCGTTCCTGACGTCTTGGCGCAACATGATATTGCTAAGTACTTTGTTGATGTGATTGGTGGTGACTCTTTCCCAGAGAAAAAGCCAAATCCAATGGCGCTTAACTGGTTGCTGGAAAAGCACGAGCTTAAGGCCGATGAAATGTTGATGGTCGGTGATTCGAGCAATGATATTAAAGCGGCGAAGAATGCGAATTGCCACTCGTTTGGTCTGACTTATGGCTATAACCATGGTGAGCCAATTTCAGTTTCTAACCCAGACTACGTCGCTGATGATATTTCACAATTACTAGAAGTTGTCTTAGTTTCAGCGTAAAGCTCTTGGTTTCAGAACAAAGCTTAGAAAACTTGCAGAATGCCTCTGGTAATATACTTGCCAATGAGTACACTGCTAAAACCGTATTGATGAATTTGATACGGTTTTTTTAATCGAATTATATAAGAAGTCAAAGGAATCATAAGCATGAGCAAACCCATTGTATTGAGTGGCGTTCAACCGTCAGGTGAACTTAGTATCGGTAATTATTTGGGTGCTCTACGTCAATGGCAACAGATGCAAGATGACTACGATTGCCAGTACTGTGTTGTAGACCTTCACGCGATTACGGTTCGTCAAGATCCAAAAGCGTTACATGAAGCGACTCTAGACGCATTAGCAATCTGTCTTGCTGTTGGTGTTGACCCAAAGAAGAGCACGCTATTTGTTCAGTCACACGTACCAGAGCATGCTCAACTTGGTTGGCTTCTTAACTGTTATACCCAAATGGGTGAGCTGAGCCGCATGACTCAGTTTAAAGATAAGTCTGCCCGTTACGCGAATGACGTAAACGCGGGTTTATTTGGCTACCCAGTCCTGATGGCGGCTGATATTTTGCTTTATGGTGCTCACCAAGTGCCTGTCGGTAACGACCAAAAGCAACACCTAGAGCTTGCTCGTGACATCGCGACTCGCTTTAACAATCTTTACAGCACGCCAGAGCAGCCACTCTTCCAGATTCCAGAGCCGTATATCCCAACGGTGAATGCTCGCGTAATGAGCTTGCAAGATGCGACGAAGAAGATGTCCAAATCAGATGATAACCGTAAGAACGTTATTACCTTGCTTGAAGAGCCAAAATCAATCCTTAAAAAGATTAATAAAGCGCAAACGGATACAGAAACTCCGCCACGTATTGCCAACGATTGGGAAAACAAAGCGGGTATTTCTAACCTAATGGGTCTGTACTCTGCAGCGACGGGTAAGTCGTTTGAAGAGATCGAAGCAGACTACAAAGGCGTTGAAATGTATGGTCCATTTAAGAAAGATGTCGGCCAAGCTATTGTTGAAATGTTAGAGCCAATTCAAGCGGAATACCGTCGTATTCGTGAAGATCGCGCTTACATGGACAGCGTAATGAAAGCGGGTGCTGAAAAAGCGTCTGAACGCGCTGCTGTGACACTGAAGAAAGCGTACGAAGCCGTTGGTTTTGTTACGCGCCCATAGAGATATTGATTCAATATAAGCGCCATTTTCATTGTTTATATAAGCTCAATTCTACAAGCCCTTAACGAGAGTTAAGGGCTTTTTTATTTATATATCCATCAGTTACCTGCATCTTCCTCCACATTATTGTTTTCCCGTTTACTTGGTTTGTTGAAAGCATGCGCTTGATTCAGATATTAGATTAGCAAATGAGATCGAGATCTCGATATGTCATGTGAATGTTTTTATAACTTACATAAAAGTCCAACACTGAACGCGCAAAATAAAAACGACAATTCAATTAACGTGATATGGAACACCTTCCAGAATGCAAACTCGACATTTTGAGAGGGTAATTAGAGGTGGATAATGGAAACCAAATTTACACGTAGCTTGCTTGCTCTCGCAATGAGCTCTACGTTGGCCACGCCTGTGCTAGCAGATGTGGTCATTTCTCAATATGTGGAAGGCAGTTCGTACAACAAAGCACTTGAGATAGCCAATACTGGAGATACAGCCGTTAGCCTAGATAACTTTGAATTAGCAAAGTCGTCAAATGGTGGAGGCAGTTGGGACACAACACTTTCACTATCTGGCTTGGTGATTGAAGCGAATGATGTTTTGGTTATTTCACACAATCGTGACGAACTTAGTGCCGATATCGTTGCTGTTAGCGATATTAGAAACGGTTCGGTTATTAATTTCAACGGTGATGATCCTGTCGCACTGCTTAACCTTGATGGCACTGTCCACGACATGATGGGTGTCATGGGGAAGGTTAAATGGGGTGAAGATGTCACCTTAGTGCGCGCTGACTTAACCCCTTCTACAACTTATCAAGCCCCACAGTGGGTAGCATTAGCCAAAGACAATATCGACGGATTAGGCTTGCTAGATATTATTGAACCACCGCAGCCTTTTGCCTGTACCCAAGATGGTTCAACTCCTGTCTTTACCTCAATACAAGAGATTCAAGGCGAAGGTGACACTTCACCATTTATCGATGGCTACCCGTATATCACCGATGAAGAGTACTTTGTTGAAGGTGTTGTTTCAGCCGTGACAACAGGGCTAACCAAAGGTTTTTATCTTCAAGCTTTAGAGGGTGACTATAATCCAAGCACATCTGAAGGCCTATTTATTCATACCAATATGGCTCAATCAGATTTAGTTGCTGGGGATGTTGTCTGTGTGAAGGGCAAGGTTCAAGAGTATTACAGCCTGACTCAGCTAAAAGCTGAAAACAACAACTGGGTGAAAACGGGTGAGCAAGAAGCCCCAGAAGCGGTTGATATTGAAATACTGGATAGCGATGCAAACTTCGAGCAAACACTAGAGCGCTATGAAGGCATGCTGGTGAGAACGACTGAAGATCTTGATATGCGTGTCACCCGGACATTTGGTTATGATTACGCGAGCCGTCGTAACAATATGGTGCTAGCGCAAGGCGAAATTAACATGCAGCCTAACCAGCTGTTTGCAGCAGGCTCAGAAGAAGCGATAGAGCAAACCGAGAAAAATGAGCTAGCCCGTCTGTTTGTTGAAACGGATCAAAACGCACCTAAAGGAGAGGTGCCTTATTATCCTGACTTTGGACGTACAGATGCGGACCAAAATGGTTCAACGGAAGATTTCATTCGAGTTGATGACACGATTGTGGGTTTAGAAGGTGTGTTGAGCTATAGCTATAACGAGTACCGATTGATCGCGACTAATCAGCTAAACAGTACTCACTTTGTTCGTAATACCCCTCGCTCTGAACGTCCAGAAATGAATCGTGGTGATCTTCGTATCGCAACGTTTAATGTACTCAACTACTTTAATTCACCATTTGGTGGTGATTCAAACCTACATGGTGGTAACCGTGGTGCGGACAGCTATGAAGAGTTTGAAGTTCAACAAGAGAAAATTGTAAACGCCATCTTGTTGCTTGATGCTGATATCGTTGGCTTGATGGAAATTGAGAATAATGGTTTTGGTGAAAGCGGGGCTATTACTCAGCTTGTTGATCAAATAAACCTACGTATTCCTAAGAAGAGAGATCAGTACTCTTTCGTTGCGGTAGATTCAAATCAGGATGGCGAAACCAACCACCTTGATTCGATTGGTACCGATGTCATCACCACCGGTGTGATTTACCGAAGTAAAGCGGTGAAGCTTAAGAAAAGCCGTGTGATAGCGATGCCAAGCCAACTGGCTCCAGAGGTTATCGATGATTCAGGTAAGGTGATTGAAAGTGGTAAAAACTACCAACGAGACTCTTTAGCGCCAACGTTCAAAGTGAAAGGCACTAAAGAGAAGATTACCGTTGCAGTCAATCACCTCAAATCGAAAGGCTCTAAGTGCTGGGAAGATGCAGCACCCGTTCAAGAAGGCGGCCAAGGTGGCGTTGATGTTGATAAACAAGGTTCTTGTGAGAACTTCCGCGTTGCGGCTGCTGTGGCTTTAGGAGATGCACTAGAGGAGATCAAAGGGCATAAAATCATTCTAGGGGACATGAACTCTTATGGCATGGAAGACCCTATGTTGATTTTGACTGACTACAGCAAAGAGAAATACGGTAAAGAGATTAAAGCGGCACGTAATACTTTTATCGCAGGCGAACCACAATTCGGTGATGATGGCGCAGTGATTAGCCACAACTATGGTTACATCAATGCGGTTGCGATGCTGAATCCGAAGAGCTGGAGCTACTCATACAATGATGAAGTGGGTGCGTTGGATCATCTTCTTATCAGTGAGAGCTTAGTAGACAAAGTCATTGATGCGACAGACTGGCACATCAATGGTGGAGAATCGACGCTGTTTGATTATAACCAAGAGTACAAAGGTGACTTCCCTCAATACAAGGATCACTTCCGCTCTTCGGATCATGATCCTGCCATTCTAGAGCTGAAAATGGGTGGCTCATTTGGCGTAGGTGCATTGATGTCTCTGTTTGGCCTGATGATGTGGCGTCGTCGCCAGTAAACTTCAAGTTAACAACCTCAGTGTAAATCTATAAGACCAGCTCTAGCTGGTCTTATTTTTCTCTTTTGCAGAGTTAATACTTGCCTTTCATTCGTGGTATTGCACAATACCGCCCTCTGAAGTGTTTCAATGTTTTTGAGCTGTATTGTTACCATGCTATTGATTATCGATAATTACGATTCATTTACCTATAACCTATACCAGTACTTTTGCGAACTGGGTGTAGAGGTTAAGGTTGTGCGTAATGATGCAATCGATATTGCTGGAATAGAAGCGCTTAAGCCAACACATCTTGTTATTTCCCCGGGGCCATGTACGCCTAATGAGGCGGGAATCTCTCTCGCGGCCATTGAATACTTTGCTGGAAAACTGCCAATTATGGGCGTCTGTCTTGGTCATCAAGCGATTGCTCAAGTCTTTGGTGCGAAAGTCGTTCGTGCAAGGCAAGTGATGCATGGTAAAACCTCGCCGATCATCCATACCAATCAAAGCGTATTCACCGAGTTAAATAATCCGTTAACAGTGACCCGTTATCACTCTTTGGTTGTTCAAAATGGTACGCTTCCAGAATGCTTTGAATTGACGGCTTGGACACAGTTTGATGATGGCTCAATAGATGAAATTATGGGTTATCAGCATAAAACGTTACCGATTGATGCGGTTCAATTTCACCCTGAATCGATCAAAACAGAGCAAGGCCACCAACTGCTTGCTAATTTTCTAGCTCGAAGCCCTATTTAACTGACCTGACCGCGATCACCTTTCTTAACATTTCTTTCATCTTATTCGTACAGATCGGCGAATGAAAAACTATTCGCAACAGATACTCTTTTCTCTCTTACTGCCTTGATAAGCCTATGCTCCCATAGGCTCTTTCGTTGTGAGCAAAAAAAAAGCTTCATAAAAGAACTTACTTGATGCATAAATAGTCATGTGAAGTGAGTATTGGTAGGTGCACTTGTCTATGAAAAGAATAAATCACTATTGAAATGGTTAATTAAATGTAAATACAATGCTGCAGCGGTATAAATGCGAAATAATATATGCCTTCAGTTGATGAAGGTCAAAACGCTGAGCTGTTTGCAGGTCGTGTTAAGAGGGAATGTGCGATGACAACGGAAAATTTGGGTGTAGAGAAAGTAGAACGTGGACTATTTAATGAGGTGATGGTGCCTTGTTATAACCCGATGGAAATGATTCCAGTAAAAGGGGAAGGTGCACGCGTTTGGGATCAAAATGGTCAAGAGTATATTGACTTCGCTGGCGGTATTGCCGTGAGTTGTTTGGGTCACTGTCACCCTGCGATGGTTAACGCATTAACTGAGCAAGGAAATAAGATCTGGCATCTAAGTAATGTTATGACCAACGAACCTGCACTGCGCCTAGCGAAAAAACTGACTCAAGTTAGCTTTGCTGAAAAAGTGTTTTTTGCCAACTCTGGCGCGGAAGCAAACGAAGCTGCGTTGAAACTTGCTCGTCGTTGGGCTGCGGATGTACATGGTGAAGAGAAATCTGAAATCATCGCCTTTCAGCAGGGCTTTCATGGCCGTACGTTCTTTACTGTAACGGTTGGTGGTCAAGCGGCTTATTCTGATGGTTTTGGACCGAAGCCTGGTGATGTTACTCATCTTCCATATAACGATATTGAAGCACTAGAAGCACATATATCTGACCGTACCTGCGCCATCATGATGGAACCTCTTCAAGGTGAGGGCGGTATCATCTCTCCAACGGATGAGTTTGCGAAAAAAGTTCGCGAGTTATGTGATAAGCACAACGCGCTACTGATTTTTGATGAAGTTCAAACGGGCAATGGCCGTACTGGTGAGTTTTATGCTTATCAAGGTCTTGGTGTAACCCCTGATATTTTAAGTACAGCCAAATCTTTAGGTGGCGGCTTTCCAATTGGTGCGATGTTAACTACGTCAACGTTAGCGGAACACATGAAAGTGGGCACACACGGTTCAACCTATGGCGGTAATCCATTAGCGTGTGCGGTAGCGGAAGCCGTTGTCGACGTTGTTAGTCAGCCAGAGACGCTTGCGGGGGTTAAAGAGCGTGAAGCGCTGTTTCGTCAAGGATTGGCTAAGATTAATGACAAGTACCAAATTTTCTCAGAAGTTCGTGGCAAAGGATTATTGCTAGGTGCGGTATTGAATGAACAGTGGCAAGGTCGCGCTCGTGATGTCTTAGTTGCAGCGGGGCAACAAGGCTTAATGGTCTTGGTCGCTGGCGTTAACGTTGTTCGCTTTACACCATCACTGGTGATTACTGAGCAAGAGATTGAGCAAGGGCTAGCGAAACTTGATGCAGCTATTGCCTCTTTAACGGCTTAGTAATTTGTACCATTGAGCAACTTCTATAATAAATAGAGTATTCGATTGAATACCACTCGGGGCCAAGTCTTCTCGTTGGCCCCATCAGCTTTCACTGTGTGTGAATAGCTTTACACAAATTATGTTTTACTTGCATCAGGAGGGAATGTCGATGCTGGTTATTCGTCCAATAGCAATGTCTGATTACGATGCGCTACACACTTGCGCCGTAGAATCAGGCCATGGTTTTACCTCTCTTCCCGTTAATGAAGAATTATTGACTAATCGAATTCAACATTCGGAATACAGCTTTACCAAAGACGGTGTGACAGAGCCAGGTGATGAAGGCTATCTGATGGTGGGTGTCGATAGCGAAACAGGCGAGGTCGCTGGTTGTACTGGCGTCGAGGCATCTATCGGTTGGGATGTGCCTTTCTACTCGTATCACATCAGCACTGTTGTTCACTCTTCTCCAAAATTAGGGGTTAACAATGTGGTGAAACTGCTGACCTTTGGTAATAACTACACCGGATGTAGCGAGATTTGTACGTTATTTTTACGCCCAAGTTTTCGTGGTGGCTTAAATGGCCGACTGATGTCCAAGTGTCGTTTTCTAATGCTGGCTGAGCATCCCCATCGTTTCTCAAAAACAATATTTGCTGAGATGCGTGGCGTGTCTGATGATGAAGGGAACTCTCCATTTTGGCAGTGGCTGCAAGAGCACTTTTTCTCTATCGACTTTACCATGGCCGATTATCTCACAGGCATAGGTAAGAAAGGCTTTATTGCTGACCTCATGCCAAAGCTGCCTATTTATATCAACTTGCTTAGCAAAGACGCTCAGGCTGTTATTGGACAAGTGCATGAGAACACGCTTCCGGCACTTAAACTTCTAGAGCGAGAAGGGTTCACTTGTCGAAATTATGTCGATATTTTTGATGCGGGTCCAACGGTAGAGTGTGATGCGAGAAACATAGAATCGGTCCGTCACTCTTTTCGCTCAAAGGTTGTGATTGCTGAGCACACTAGTGCCGATGATTATCTCATCTCAAATACCTCTTTTGAAAATTTCCGCGCCGTTGCCACTAAGGCGGCGTATGACCAAGCCAGTGATAGCGTTATTTTGGCTCCCGATGTCGCGAAGGCATTGCAAGTAACTCAAGATGACTATGTGCGTATGCTTTCTCTGTAAGGAAATCGTTCATTACTAACAGGCACTGAATAAAGAAAAGGATGTAATTATGACTCATTGGATTGGTGGTGAATGGATCGCAGGACAAGGCGATGCGATGACTTCAACGAGCCCATACAATAACGAGAAGATCTGGCAAGGTGATAGTGCAACGCCAGCTCAAGTAGAAGCGGCCGTAACCGCTGCGCGAAATGCATTGATTGATTGGAAAAAATGCAGTTTTACAGAGCGTGAGCAGGTGGTTCTAAAGTTTGCTGAGTTAGTGAAAGAAAGCAGTGAAGAGATTGCTGAAATCATCGCTAAAGAAACAGGCAAACCGATTTGGGAAACACGTACTGAAGCCGGTGCAATGGCGGGTAAAATTGCCATCTCTATTCGTGCGTATCATGAACGTACAGGTGATGCGAGGCGTGAGGCGGCTGGAAATCAGATTGTGCTGCGCCATAAGCCACTTGGCGTCATGGCCGTTTTTGGTCCTTATAATTTTCCAGCACACCTTCCAAATGGTCATATTGTTCCAGCGCTACTTGCGGGAAACACGGTGGTATTTAAACCTTCAGAACAAACGCCTTGGATTGGCGAGTTTGCCATGAAGCTGTGGCAAAAGGCAGGGCTACCAGCAGGTGTGATTAACCTCGTTCAAGGGGCTAAAGAGACCGGCATTGCACTCGCCGATGCGAAAGGCATTGATGGTGTTCTGTTTACAGGAAGTGCCAATACAGGACACGTATTGCATCGTCAGTTTGCAGGTCAACCGGGGAAAATGCTCGCGTTAGAGATGGGTGGCAACAACCCTATGGTGATATCCAATGAATATGGTGATTTGGATGCCACCGTCTATACGATTATACAATCAGCGTTTATCAGTGCAGGACAACGTTGTACTTGTGCTCGTCGCCTGTATGTCCCGCAAGGTGAAAAAGGCGATGTACTATTGGTTCGTTTAGTTGAAGCCACACAGAAAATTAGGGTAGATCAACCCTTTGCCGAGCCTGCACCATTTATGGGGCCACAGATTTCGATGGATGCTGCAAGCGTCATTCTAAATGCGCAGAAAGAGTTGCAACAACTCGGTGGTGAAAGCCTTATCGAAGCCAAAGCGGGCGAAGCGGCATTTGTGTCTCCGGGAATCATCGATGTAACCGCTATCGACGCGTTACCTGATGAAGAATACTTTGGACCGCTGCTGCAAGTGATTCGCTATCAAGGTATTGAACGAGCTGTCGAGATGGCAAACGACACCCGCTTTGGCTTATCAGCAGGTTTGGTTTCAACAGACGACGCAGAGTGGGACTACTTTGTTGACCATATTCGCGCGGGCATTGTGAATCGTAACCGTCAATTGACGGGGGCAAGCGGTGATGCTCCATTTGGTGGTCCTGGTGCTTCAGGTAACTTAAGACCAAGTGCTTACTACGCTGCGGATTATTGTGCATACCCAATGGCTTCTATGGAAGGGGATGAAACACTGCTCCCTGCCACTTTCAGCCCTGGTATAGAAATGTAACGGTTATTCGCTTACTACCAACAGAAACAAGGACTCGTTATGACACCAGATACACTATTTGACGCTTTGTGGAATGATTACATTAAGCGCTTGTGCCCATCAGCGGACAAGGTTCATCGCCTGCTACGTGAAGATGAGGCGCTGATCAATGATCATATCGCACTGAGGACCTTTAATTGCGCACCATTAGGCATTGCCACAATAGCGCAACCTTTCTTAGAGGCAGGGTATGTTGCCTGTGGTGATTATGAGTTTGAAAGCAAAAAATTGGTCGCGAAGCACTATGAACATCCAGACCCTAAGCAACCTAAGGTGTTTATCAGTGAGTTGAAGGTGGATGAGTGTTCGACTGAGCTACAACAGATTATTACCAAGCTTGTAGAGCCATTGGATCATAGCAAGCTAAAAGGTCATGAGTTCTTATCTGGCGGGCGATTATGGGATGTAAGTTACGCTGATTTCCAAATACTTGCTAAAGAGAGTGAATACGCCTCGTGGCTTGCTGCGCATGGGTACGGCGCGAATCACTTTACGGTCAGTGTGAATCAACTTAATGAGTTTGAAGAAGTGCAACAGGTTAATGATTATCTGCGTACATCTGGCTTTAGTATTAATGAAGCGGGTGGTGAGGTGAAAGGTTCTCCTGACGTGCTCCTTGAGCAGTCCTCAACCATGGCCGATAAAGTGGCTGTCAGGTTTACTGAAGGCGTTGAAATGATTCCTGGTGGTTTTTATGAATTTGCTAAACGTTATCCAATGAGCAATGGCGAACTCTATAGTGGTTTTGTTGCCGCGTCAGCTGACAAGATATTTGAGAGTACTAATAACGAGTAAGCTTCTCTAGCAGTTAAAACGGAAAGAAATCAGAACGAAATGCAATAAGAACGAAAAAGCCACCAACTTTGCAGTTGGTGGCTTTGTATTTTTCTCAATTTCTAATCAATTAGAAATTAGCGAGTTCCGTATACAACGATAGTTTTACCGTGTGCAGAAATCAGGTTTTGCTCTTCTAGCATTTTCAGGATACGACCAACGGTCTCACGAGAACAGCCAACGATTTGACCAATCTCTTGACGAGTGATCTTAATCTGCATGCCATCTGGGTGAGTCATTGCATCAGGTTGTTTCGCTAGGTTAAGTAGCGTCTGTGCAATACGGCCTGTAACGTCAAGGAATGCGAGATCACCTACTTTTTGGCTTGTCACTTGAAGGCGGTTAGCCATTTGTGACGAAAGACGCATTAGGATATCTGGATTAACTTGGATAAGTTGGCGGAATTTTTTGAAAGAGATCTCTGCAACTTCACAAGGAGACTTAGCACGAACCCATGCTGTACGCTCTTGATCTTCTTCAAATAAGCCAAGTTCACCAATAAAGTCACCTTGATTTAGGTAAGAAAGAATCATCTCCTTACCTTCTTCATCCTTGATTAGTACCGCAACAGAGCCTTTAACGATGTAGTACAACGTTTCAGCTTTTTCGCCCGCGTGAATTAGCGTGCTTTTTGAAGGGTACTTATGAATATGACAGTGTGAAAGAAACCACTCTAGTGTTGGATCTGTTTGAGGTTTACCTAAAACCATAATATCTCACTTCCTCTGAAGGTGTACTGGTAGCTTTCCATGTATTCAGCGGAGCTATAGTAGGCTCGCTTTGGATATCAGCACATAGTCTGTGCTGCAAGCTATCTTGTATTTCGGTTAGAATAGTATCCTTTTTTACACAGGATTTCTTGATTTTAATCGTTTCAAAGTACGGTTATTTTACGCAAAAACGTGCACATGATCACGGTATGAAAAGTAATCGGCTCTATAGGTGAGAGTTTACCCAATTTTCCCTGTCTCAATGAGCTGCTGTAAAATTGGTCTTGCAATGAGTTCCATAGCGAAGCTCATCTTCCCTCCCGGGACGACCAGAGTATTATGTCGTGACATAAAAGATCCATCGATCATCGCTAGAAGATATGGGAAGTCGACATTCTTAATCCCACGCAAACGTATTACAACGAAGCTCTCATCTAAGCTTGGAATACCTTTGGCATTTAATGGATTAGAGGTATCAACTGTAGGGACGCGTTGAAAGTTAATATGAGTGCGTGAAAACTGTGGTGTGATGTAGTTCAAGTAGTCGTCCATGGAGCGAACAATCGAATCCATGACGGCCTCTCTTGAGTGACCGCGATCGCGAGTATCTCGAACGAACTTTTGTATCCACTCTAAGTTAACAATCGGTACCATTCCGATTAGAAGGTCGACATGTTGAGCCACATTGACATCACCATCGACGACACCACCGTGTAAACCTTCATAGAAGAGTACGTCAGAATTTTCAGGCAAATCTTGCCAAGGGGTGAAGGTACCCGGCATTTGATTGTAGGGCACTGCTTCATCAAAGGTATGAAGGTAGCGACGAACTTGCCCAGTACCTTCGTTACCATAGGTTTTAAAGAACTCTTCCAAGGTAGGGAAGTCATTGGCTTGCGGACCAAAGTAGCTAATATGCTTGCCTTGCTCTCTTGATTTACGGATCTCTACATCCATTTCTGGCCTGGTAAAGCGGTGGAAGCTATCCCCTTCAACCCAAGCAGGCTTCACGTTCATCATATTGAACATTTTGCGAAACGCTTCTGAGGTGGTCGTCGTTCCTGCACCAGAAGAACCGGTTACTGCGATAATTGGATGTTTTGCTGACATGACAAACCTTGTCGTAGATGTAACTTACTCGTTGGGTGCTCACTGTCCACAACGTGAAATAATGAGCCTGTTTTTTACTATAACATGCCCAATAGAAAGGTCTATGTTGAGCAAGAGGGTGTGGGTAAAAGCGAGATGGCTATAGCGAATTACGCAGCTTTATGTCTACTGTTTCATGTAACTCTGAGAATACAACCGTCGCTTCTCCAGTTTTTAACAGAGCTTTTACCTGGTCGACTTTGTCTTGTAATGAACACTCTATTTCACCGTAATCGGTCCCTTCTCGGAGGACGTACTCTTTGATCAGGTTTTCTAATGTATCGTTTTCTATCTGTTGCCAAGGAATAATCATAGTGCTCTTAATTGTTTGGGTTTGTTTTTAAGGTGTCTTTTTATTTTAGGGACTGATAGTAAGCGGGCAGCATTTGTTCTAGCCAAAAATCTGGATTCTTTAAACTACCGGAAATAAAACCAACATGACCACCATGATCTAATAACCTGTAGTCGATATTGTCAGGTAGAACGAAGCTAGGGATCACCGCCTGAGTCATGAAAGGATCGTCTTTAGCGTGAATGATCTGCAGCGGTAAAGTGATCTCTTGTAATTTGTGTAGCCCAGAACACTGTTGATAGTAGTTCTTAGCATCTTCGAACCCGTGTAACGGAGCGGTGATAAGTTCATCAAACTCATAGAGCTTTGAAATTCGTTTGATACGTTTGTACGAGAGCCCCAACTCTCCTTTTAATAAACGATGTTTATGCAGTGCACTCTTCTTGAGAGAGGATACAAGATAGCGGCGATAGACCTTGGAAAACCCTTGTTCAATGCGCTCAGAGCAGCTCGAGAGATCAAGTGGTGCTGAGACAATCGTTGCTGCATCGATTAATGGATTTTCTTTATAATGAGCAAGGTAGTTAGCCAGCATATTTCCACCCAATGAAATACCGACGGCTACCTTAGGGTTATTGGGTAAGCGCATATTTAGATAGTTAAGGAAATAGCGTGCATCGTCAATTTCCCCAGAGTGGTACGCTCTCGCTAGGTTGTTAGGCTTCCCACTACAACCTCGAAAGTGCATCATCACCGATAGCCAACCTTGCTTAGCAAAAGCCTGCATCAGCCCGTTTGCGTAAGGGCTGTAAAAACTGCCTTCTAGCCCGTGGAATAGAATAAATACGGGCTTATTTTTCGCCGCCTCAGATAAAGGGTCTTCACTCCAAGCGAGGTCGACAAAGTCGCCATCGGCTGTATCCAGTGTTTGCCAGATAGGTTCAAACAATGCTTTTTTGCGCATAAAGCGAGGTGCTATTGTTTGTAAGTGCGGGTTTTTAATCCCTACTGCTGGAATAAATTGCGTCATGATTAACCGTTAGTTTGAAGTTTCGACGTTATTAGTTGCTAAGAGCTAAGAGCTAAGAGCTAAGAGCTAAGAAGGAGCAGGGGCTGAGAATGCATGATAAAGATGCTCCCCACCCAGTTGACGACAATATCGTTGGGTCAATGAACTGGTTGAGTACTCATCTGACGGTAATGTCAGCTCTGATGGAGAACGTTTGATAAGTGGTAGCTGGTTAATACAGTCCACTAAATCAGATTGCTGCTGCTTTTCTAGTTGAAGTTCAAATTGCAGTGATTCGCGATAAAGAGTATCGGGAGCCTGTAATTTTAGCTTCCGCCTTAGTTCTCGAAAACTATGAAGTAGCGCTTCTGAGCGTCCTAAGCACTCCTCCACCTTATGCCAATCCTCTTCTAGAAAGCTGACTTGCTGCTCGTCAAGCCATTTTAACAACAGCAGCAAGTTAACATTGCCATGGAATTGATTCTGAAGATCTAAGCACGCCTGTTTAACCTCTCGCACACTGTAATATTGCAAGCTAAATTGCCATAGCCTTTCCAGTGTGAGTGATATTTCAGCGTGCTCTTGAGTCATCAGCGATTAAATTCCTCTTCCATTTGTTCTAGCGCTTCTTGCTCGGCCATCCATTCCATTTCGACTTCTTCGAGCTGTGACTTACTGGTCGCTTGCAGCGCGAGTACTTCTGTAAGCTTAGCTTTATTTTCTGACTCATACAGTGAAGTATCGGACAATTGTTCTTCAGCCTGAGAGATGGCTTCACTGAATTTATCCATTTTCTTTTCTAGCTTAGTTAAGTTTTTACGCAGCGGTGCGGTCAGTTTTCTAAATTCTGCATCTTTGCGTTTCTGCTCTTTCTTGGCCACGGCACTGTTATTACTGTCTTTGGCGGGTTGCTGTGCTTGCGCTTCTTTTTTTTCCGCTTTTTGTTGATCTGTTAGCCACTTATAGTAGTCACTTAAGTCACCATCAAATGGCGCGACTTGGCGGTCGTGAACCAAATATAAGTCATCAGTGGTTGCACGTAATAAGTAACGATCGTGACTGACGATGACCATTGCCCCTTCAAAGGTTTGCAGCGCAAAAGTGAGCGCTTGGCGCATATCGAGATCAAGGTGGTTGGTCGGTTCATCGAGCAGTAATAGGTTTGGTTTTTGCCAAACGACTAAAGCCAACACCAATCGAGCCTTTTCACCACCCGAAAATGGTGCCACTTTGTCGAGGGCTTTTTCTCCCTTGAAGCCAAAGCTTCCAAGGTAATCACGAAGTTGTTGTTCTGTTTTACCTGGTGCGATCTGCATCATGTGTTGCAGAGGCGTCTCTTCTGGGTGCAGCGTTTCTAATTGGTGCTGAGCAAAATAACCAATTTTAACACCTTGTGAGTAGCCTAAATCACCTGACTGAGGGTTAAGTTCGCCAGAGAGCAGCTTAATTAACGTCGACTTACCGGCTCCGTTTCTACCAAGAAGACCAATACGGCTACCTGGAACAAGGTTAAGACGGATCTTTTCTAATATCAGAGTGTCATCATAACCCGCACTTACATCGTCCATCATGATAATGGGATTAGGCAGTGTCGCCGGCTCTTTAAATTCAAAACTAAATGGGTTATCAAATTGAGCCGGAAGTACTTTCTCCATTTTCTCTAACGCTTTTATACGACTTTGTGCTTGTCTTGCTTTAGAGGCTTTGTAGCGAAAGCGGTCAATATAGCTTTGCATGTGGCTCATTTGTTTCTGCTGCTTTTGGAACTGAGCTTGTTGCAGAATTAACTTTTGTGCGCGCTGTGTTTCAAAGGAAGAGTAGTTGCCAGTGTATTCATTTAACTGTTGGTTCTCGACATGAACAATTCTACCGACGATTGGGTCTAGGAAATCTCGGTCATGGGAAATGAGAATAAGCGTACCCGGATAATTTTGTAGCCAGCGTTCTAGCCACATCACCGCATCCAAATCTAAGTGGTTGGTTGGTTCATCGAGAAGTAGTAAATCAGAGCGACACAGTAGCGCCTGAGCAAGATTGAGTCTCATTCTCCAACCACCAGAGAATTGTGTTAGATTCCAACTCATCTGTTCTTGGCTAAAACCTAAACCATCAAGTAACTCTGCAGCGCGAGATTTAATGGTGTAACCACCAATGGTTTCTATCTTTCCGTGAAGCTCCGCAACCAGCGTACCGTTATCGGCTTCTTCAGCTTTCATTAGCTCACGTTCAAGCCCGCGATATTCACGGTCACCATCAATCACATAGTCAAGTGCACCACGTTCAAGTGCCGGTGTTTCCTGTGCCACCCATGCTAATTCCCAATGAGAAGGCTGGCTAAATGTTCCCGCATCGATTGATAGTTCATCTTTAAGTAGCGCAAATAACGTGGATTTCCCACAGCCATTTTTGCCCACAAGGCCAACTTTGTCGCCAGGGTGAATGGTAGCGGATGCTTGCTCTAATAGAGGCTTACCACCTCTAAGTAACTGAATGTCGGAAAAGATAATCATAGAATTTTAACGGGCACATGGTGGTATTTATGGCGACAAATAGTAGGGGGAATAAGGATAAATGTCGATCATTATACAAATTACGTTATGATGCTAAAAAAGAATAACAACTTTATAACACCTTAGGATGCTTGCTTGCGACATGACGGAACAGAATAAGTCGAATCCACAATCCCCAAAAGTATTAGTGATTTACGCTCACCCAGAGCCTAATAACTCAATCGCTAACCAAGTGATGATAAAAAAAATCGAATCGCTTGAGCATGTTACTGTCCATGATCTTTACGCCCATTATCCTGACTTCTTTATTGATGTCGCCGCTGAACATCACTTACTGCTAGAGCATGATGTGATCGTTTTTCAGCACCCGTTATATATGTATTCTTGCCCAGCGCTGCTTAAAGAGTGGTTTGATCGTGTCTTAAGCAAAGGTTTTGCGTTTGGCAACGCCAGCCTTTTAAAAGGGAAAGTGTGGCGAAATGCAATCACCGCAGGGGGCAACGAAGAGGCTTTTGGTGCTAAAGGCTATAATAAATATCCCTTAGAGCAAATTCTTCAGCCTTTTGAATTGATGGCGGCATTGTGTCAAATGCAATGGGTCGAGCCCTTAGTTTTATACTGGTCGCGAAATGTGACCGATATCGATCGTTATCAGCACGCTGAGCAATACCGACGTTGGTTGTTAACACCAACAGTGGGTATCGAAAAGTCAGTAATAACGATACACAATGAAGAGGAGAGTGATCATGGCGATTGAATATGACTTCCTCCAAAGTAGTGCCATTTTTCTCACAGCTGCGGTCGTTGCAGTTCCGTTGGCGCAAAGAATTGGACTTGGCTCTGTATTGGGCTATCTATTGGCTGGTGTTGCCATCGGGCCTTGGGGGCTCGGTTTAATCAGTGATGTGGAAGCGATACTGCACTTTGCTGAGTTTGGTGTTGTACTGCTGCTGTTCCTTATTGGCTTAGAGCTTAATCCAAAAAAATTGTGGCAAATGAGAGGGCCTATTCTTGGGTTAGGTGGCGCTCAAGTTGTTATTACCACCGTTATCATTTCCGCCATCGTGAGTGTGTTTGGTTTCACTTGGCAAACAAGCCTTGTGATTGGAATGGGGCTCGCGCTTTCCTCTACCGCTATTGCGCTTCGGGTGATTGAAGAGAGAGGGCTAGCAGGCACTGAAACCGGACAATCAGGGTTCGCCGTTTTACTTTTCCAAGACGTCGCTGTTATCCCTATGTTAGCCATTTTACCAATTTTAGCGGGCAATACAGCGGGCAGTTGGCTTGATGCTATGTGGATGTTAGCCGGAATTATCGCTTTATTGGTTGGCGGTCACTTTCTTCTTCGACCTCTTTTCCGATATGTCGTTCTCAGTGGTGTCAGAGAGCTGTTTACCGTTGCTGCTTTGCTGTTGGTGATAGGTATTGCGGTGATGATGAAACAATTGGGCTTATCAATGGCGTTAGGGACATTCCTTGCTGGCGTATTATTGGCCGAAAGTGAATATCGTCATGAGCTTGAAATAGCGATTGAGCCGTTCAAAGGGTTGTTACTTGGGCTGTTCTTTATCTCTGTTGGCATGGCGGCTAATTTAGGGTTGCTTGCGTTAGAACCGATGAAAGTATTACTAGCAGCAGCGAGCTTAGTGTTTATTAAAGGCTGGATACTCTATTTATTGGCCCGTTTCTTTGGCACTCGAGCCAAAGCACGCAGTAAGATGGCGGCAATCCTCAGTCAAGGTGGTGAGTTTGCGTTTGTCATTTTTACCGCAGCGAGTGCAGAAGGGTTATTAACCAGTGAGCAACTCTCATTCCTTCTTGTGGTGGTCAGCTTGTCTATGGTGACGACACCGCTTTTATTGGCAGCACAAGCTAAGTGGTTTGCGAGAAACCTTAATCATGATGAGGGTGGCCTTAAAACGGATGTGATCGATAAGCAACCTCGAGTCATTATTGCTGGATTTGGACGCTTTGGTCAGGTTGTCGGTCGTCTGATGTACGCAAATAAGATTAAAGTCACGGTGCTCGAAAGTGACGCCAGTCAAATCGCATTGCTACGTAAATTTGGCTACAAGGTCTTTTATGGTGATGCCACTCAGTTGGACTTGTTGAGAGCGGCTGGAGCAGATAAGGCCGAAGCCATCGTTGTTTGTACTGATACTCCAGAGCATATCGTGAGAATTGTTGATCTTTGTAAGCACCACTTTCCAAACTTAAAGGTGTTAGCAAGGGCTCGAAGTCGTGTTGAAGCATATCAACTGATTAACCATGGTGTAGACAGTTATTCGCGTGAGACTTTCCTTGGTGCCTTAGATTTGGGGAGACAAACGCTGACTGAATTAGGCATGCATCCTTACCAAGCTAAAAGGGCAGAAGCACATTTTAGAAAGCTAGACAACGCCATGTTAAAAGAGCTATTACCACAACACAGTGAAGATAAGCAGTTAGCGCTGCGAGCGAAAGAAGCGCGCAAAGAGTTAGAAGAGATCTTTGGACGAGAAATGGATAATGATCGTCAATCTCATAATTATTGGGAAAAGTAAGGCTAGACGTTATTAACAAGCCAGGTGCCTAAGGAGTTTTTTATGAGTCATCAAGAAATGAGAGTGGAAAAGAAAATCAAAAAACGCTTTATTGCAGGAGCGAGCTGTCCAAAGTGTCAGGCTCAGGATGCATTGCGTTGGTGGATTGAGAATAATATTGAAATGGTTGAATGTGTTGAGTGTCAGCACGTTGACCAACGTAAGCCTAAATCTGTAGATTCTAGTGAACACGCAGCGCAAGAAATGATCGGAATTTTTAAGCCTGAATAATTGAGTTTCATTATTTGATCCCCATAATGTATCCAACATACTTGGGGTTACTCTCAAGAAACGAATTTTTGCTTGAGGATAGTCTCAAGCCTACACTGCCTCGGAGCAAATATGAAAATTGAAAAGAACGTTGTCGTTAGCTTGGCATATGAAGTAAAAGTTGAAGGTGCTGTAGTCGACCAATCAACAGTCGATGCACCTCTTGATTACCTTCACGGTCACAATAACTTAGTGACGGGTCTTGAAAGCAAACTTGAAGGTAAAGTAGCTGGCGATAAGTTCTCTGCAACGATTTCTCCTGAAGACGGTTACGGTGAGCACAACGACGCACTGGTTCAACGTGTTCCTGCCAATGTATTCCAAGGTGTTGACGAGATTGAAGTCGGCATGCGTTTCCTTGCAGATACTGATCAAGGTCCAATCCCAGTTGAAGTGACTGAAGTTGATGGCGACGAAGTTGTTGTTGATGGCAACCACATGCTAGCGGGTCAAACATTAGTCTTTGATGTTGAAGTTGTTGCTGTTCGTGAAGCGACGACTGATGAGATCGAGCACGGTCATATTCATAAAGAAGGTGGTTGCTGCGGTGGTCATGGTGAAGAGAAAGAAGGCGGTTGTTGTGGCGGCGAAGAGAAAGCCGACGATCACGAATGTTGTGGCAGCGGTAACTGCAGCTCACACTAATTACTCGTTGTAACGGGTAATAGCAGTAGGACAATGCGTTCTACCGCAAGCATCGATTGATAAAACGCTACCCATAGTTGGGTGGCGTTTTTGTTTTTGGCGATTGGAAGAGTGATAGGTGAACTCAAAGGGTTTCATGCCTAAGTAAGAGGGTATGCAACTCAGTGAGTTTGTTTGCTACTGAGCAATGAGAACTTTCCAAGTAGCTCAGTCACTTAGTTTTATATTGCATAACTATGATTAAAAAATGACTGCACGAAGTGTGATTCGGTGCTAGAATCCATTTTTAACTAGCTATTAGAATTGGAAAGATGGGAAATAACGTAGTCGTTCTTGGCACCCAATGGGGTGACGAAGGTAAAGGTAAAATTGTTGACCTTTTAACTGAAGATGCAAAATATGTGGTTCGCTACCAAGGCGGCCATAATGCAGGTCACACTCTAGTCATTGACGGTGAAAAAACCGTTCTTCACTTAATTCCATCAGGTATCCTTCGCGATAACATCAAATGTGTTATTGGTAACGGCGTAGTATTATCACCTGAAGCTCTAATTAAAGAAATGAAGCCTCTAGAAGCTCGCGGTATCCCAGTACGCGAACGTCTTTTCGTTTCTGAAGCTTGTCCTTTAATTCTTCCTTACCACATTGCTATTGACCAAGCGCGTGAAATCGCTCGTGGTAAAAAAGCAATTGGTACTACCGGTCGTGGTATCGGTCCAGCATACGAAGATAAAGTTGCTCGTCGCGGTTTACGCGTTGGTGACCTTTTCGATATGGAAGCATTTGCAGATAAACTAAAAGAAGTAATGGATTTCCATAACTTCCAACTTGAGCACTTCTACAAAGCTGACACAGTAAGCTATGACGAAGTTCTTGAGCAGTGTAAAGGCTACGCAGACATGCTTACCGCGATGGTTATGGATGTAACTGACGAACTAGACGCTGCACGCAAGCGTGGCGATAAAGTTATGTTCGAAGGTGCTCAAGGTACACTACTTGACATCGACCACGGTACTTACCCATACGTAACGTCTTCTAACACGACGGCTGGTGGTGTTGCTGCTGGTTCTGGTTTTGGTCCTCGTCACATCGGTTACATTTTAGGTATTACTAAAGCTTACTGTACTCGTGTTGGTTCAGGTCCTTTCCCGACAGAACTTTACGACGGTTTAGACAAGCAAGACCCTGTAGGTAAACACCTAGGCGATGTTGGTCAGGAGTTCGGTGCAACGACTGGTCGTCTACGTCGTACTGGTTGGTTTGATGCCGTTGCTATGCGTCGTGCAGTGCAAATCAACTCTATCTCTGGTTTCTGTCTAACTAAATTAGACGTACTAGATGGTCTAGAAGAGCTAAAAATCTGTACGGGTTACAAGATGAAAGACGGCTCTATCTTAGAAGTTTCACCAATGGCTGCAGAGTCATTTGAAGAAGCGACACCAATTTACGAAACAATGCCTGGTTGGTCTGAAACGACTTTTGGTGCGAAATCTCTAGATGCGCTTCCAAAAGCAGCTCACGATTACATCAAGCGTATTGAAGAGTTAACGGGTGTACCAATTGATATCGTATCGACAGGTCCAGACCGTAACGAAACAATTATTAAGGTTCACCCATTCAGCTCTTAAGTCTGAAGTGGTTGAAAAATAAGTAATTGTAGAAACCGGCCTAAATGGTCGGTTTTTTTATGCCTTATTTGATGTTATTTTGTTCGCTTAGTGGCAAGTAATTGCCGACCTAGGCAAATTTTGTCTAAAGTGTTTACCTCTGTTGCCGATAAAGAAATCAAGCCCAAGCCCTTGTGTGAATAAACACTATACTTAAGGGGCTATCGGAATTGATAAAGAGTGCAAGTATGAAGCTACGAACGGTAGCAGCTTCATTAATGGTGGTGTTGAGTTCATCTTTGAGTCACGCAAATGTGACGGAAGTGGGTGAACCGATCCCCATTTATACTGAAGCTGAACTAATTAAACTGATTGAACAAAACAAACATCTTGAGCGAGTGAAAGCCGATAACTGCCAGTTAGTGGAAGATATCGTCGCACGTGCTACTCGGATCAGCCTTCCCTCTTATGAGTTTTTATATGGTGGAATGTTGGCGTGGGGTGTGTGTGTAGAACAAGATGTTGAGCTTGGCATTTACTATATGGAAAATGCTGCACACCAAGGTTTGCCAACAGCACTCGAACAATTAGGCAGCTATTATTCTCGCGGCACTTTAGTGCAGCAAGACAAAGAGCGCGCTATTCCGTATTTACGCGAAGCAGCGGCCATGGGCAATTTAAATGCTCGTATTCATTTGGCTGAGTTGTTATTGCGAGATTATGGTAGCCCGCTTGATTATGAAGATGCGTATCGGTGGCTGTATAACTCAGTAACCGCGGATCAGAGGACGCATCGCCGCATATCAGTATTGCGGCAAAGTCTGGAGAATAGAATGCCAGACAACATTATTGCCAGAGCCAAACGGCGAGATACCTTCTGGTAATGAACATTCTTATTTATGAAACGCCTAGCAATAAAATGCTAGGCTTTTTGTTTCTTTATCTCAAAGCAATTCTGTAGCTTGGTTGAGGAGTCAGATATACTAAACTTAATCCCTCCTTGCTTCAGTAGGCGAGTATATGTCAGAAAAAATCAATAACGATCCGTTTGCCGATCGTGAATCTAAGAATTATGAAAACCCAGTCCCGAGTCGAGAATTCATTATGGAATTCTTGAGAGAGGCGAATGTTCCTATGAATCGGAACGATCTATTTGAAGCTCTTAAGTTGCAAGGGGAAGAGCAATATGAAGGGCTGCGTCGTCGCCTCCGAGCGATGGAGCGTGATGGACAGCTTATTTTTACTCGACGTCAGTGTTATGCATTACCTGAAAAACTAGAACTAATAAAAGGTTTAGTTATTGGGCACAAAGATGGCTTTGGTTGGGTAAGACCAGAAGGCAGTATTGGGAAAGATAACGATGTGCTGCTACCTCATCACCAGATGCGTCATATTATCCACGGTGATCTTGTATTGGTTCAGCCATCGGGTACGGATAAGCGCGGTCGAAAAGAAGGTCGTGTTGTACGTGTACTAGAAGAGAGAACCACGCCACTCGTCGGCCGTTTTTTCCTAGAGTATGGTCACTCGTTTGTTGTTACCGACGACTCTCGAATCACCCAAGATATTCTTATTCCTAACGAGCACAAAGGCGGCGCTCGAATGGGGAACGTTGTGGTTATCGAATTGACCGATCGCGGTACACGAAGCCGTGGAATGATGGGTAAGGTAACAGAAGTTTTGGGTGAGAGTATGGCACCGGGTATGGAGACGCAAATTGCAATCCGCACCCACCAAATCCCGAATGAATGGCCTGAAGCCGTCGATAAGCAAATTGCGAACTTAGGTGAATTTGTTCCTGAAGAAGCGAAAAAAGACCGAGTCGACCTACGTGATTTACCGTTAGTCACCATCGATGGTGAAGATGCACGTGACTTTGATGATGCTGTTTATTGTGAAGCGAAGAAAGGCGGCGGTTGGCGTTTATGGGTCGCAATTGCAGATGTGAGCTATTACGTACGAACGGATACAGCGTTAGATAAAGAAGCGATCAACCGTGGTAACTCGGTTTACTTCCCTTCACAAGTAGTACCTATGCTTCCAGAAGTTCTTTCTAACGGATTGTGTTCGCTTAACCCAGAAGTAGATCGCCTATGTATGGTTTGTGAAATGACCATCTCAGCGAGCGGTAAGCTTTCTGGTTATAAGCATTATGAAGCGGTAATGAACTCTCATGCGCGCCTAACGTATAACAAAGTAGGCTCAATCCTTGATGGGAATGAAGAACTTCGTCAGCGTTATGAGAAAGAAGTTCCTCATTTAGAAGAGCTTCATAAAATGTATAAGATTCTTAAGCAAACACGTGACAAGCGTGGCGCGATTGAATTTGAAACGATAGAAACGAAGTTCATTTTTAATGCTGATCGTAAGATTGACCGTATTGAGCCTGTGATTCGAAATGATGCCCACAAAATCATCGAAGAGTGTATGATTTTGGCGAATATTGCTTCTGCATCATTGGTAGAAAAAGCCAAAGAAGCAGCGCTGTACCGTATTCATGAAACTCCAGGGGAAGAGAGGCTGACTGGATTTAGAAGTTTCCTTGGTGAACTTGGATTAAGTTTAGGTGGAGGGTTACAACCGTCACCAACCGATTACGCTGAGTTGATGCATCAAATTGGTGAACGTGAAGATAAAGAGCTGATTCAAACGATGCTTCTTCGTTCAATGAAGCAAGCGGTGTATAACGCGGATAACTGTGGGCACTTTGGATTAGCTCTGAAGCGATATGCGCACTTTACGTCACCAATTCGTCGTTACCCTGACTTACTGCTGCACCGTGCGATAAAATATCTCATTGCTAAAGGGGAAGGGCGAAATACCGATCGCTGGACACCAACAGGCGGTTATCACTACTCTTTTGATGACATGGACTTCTACGGTGAACAGTGTTCCATGACGGAACGTCGCGCTGATGATGCAACCCGAGAAGTGAATGATTGGCTGAAGTGTGAATACATGCAAGATCATGTTGGCGAGGAGATGGACGGTGTCATTGCCAACGTAACAGGCTTTGGATTCTTTGTTCGTTTAACGGAACTTCATATCGATGGTTTAGTGCATATTTCATCATTGGCCAATGACTACTACCAGTTTGATCCTATGGGGCAGCGTCTTGTTGGAGAAGCTGGCGGTATGATCTACCGTTTAGGTGACTCAGTGAAAGTCACGGTTAAAGCGGTTAACCTTGATAGTCGCCAAATCGATTTTGAATTGGTTGGTACTGAACGTAAAGTCCGTGGTAAAGGTAAGACAACGAAGAAACGGGCGGCCGAAGCACAAGAGAAAGCGAAGAATAAGCGTCGTAGCTCTAGCAAAGGTAGAAAGCCGGGCTCAAAAGCGAAGGCGATGGTTGAGCCAACTAAGCGTCCTGATGGCTCAAATGAAGAGGCATCGAAGAAGAGCGGTAAAAAAAAGCCTAAGGCTCGTAAAAAGAAATCTCGCGCAGGCACAGATAAAGCACGCGCTAAAAAGTAAGTAGTGGATTAGATAATGAGTAATGAATTTATTTATGGCATTCACGCTGTGAAAGCGGTGCTAGAGAAAGACCCTGCAAGATTAATTGAAGCGTACGTACTAAAAGGTCGTCAAGACGATCGTATGTTGCCACTACTGAATGAGCTCAACGTCTGTGGCGTTTCCATTCAGCAGATGGGTAGAAAAGCGCTTGATGATAAAGCTCAAGGAGCCAATCATCAGGGCCTAATCGCCAAGGTTAAAGCGGCGAAGCAATTAAACGAGCAAGATCTTGATGATATTTTAGCTCAGCATGAACAGCCGTTGTTGTTAGTACTTGATGGCGTGACTGATCCACATAACCTTGGTGCTTGTTTACGTAACGCTGATGCGGCTGGTGCGGTCGCGGTTATTGTGCCAAAAGATAGATCGGCACCGCTTAGTGCAACAGTCAGTAAAGTGGCTTGTGGCGCGGCTGAAACTGTACCGCTAGTAAGAGTGACGAATCTTGCGCGCACAATGAGATCGTTGCAAGAGCAAGGCGTCTGGTTTGTAGGTACCGCGGGTGAAGCTACTCATGATATTTACCAAGCAAAACTCTCTGGCCCATTGGCTATTGTGATGGGTGCAGAAGGGGATGGTATGCGTCGTCTTACTCGTGAAACATGTGATGACTTGATTAAAATACCGATGGCGGGCAGCGTTTCAAGCCTTAACGTCTCAGTTGCATCGGGAATCTGTCTGTTTGAAGCCGTAAGGCAGCGCTTGGCTTAAATAAGCTAATGAAGAGAGGGAGAAAAGAGGATTAAGAGAGGCCGTTTGACTTCTTTAAGCTCTTTTCTTCCTTTTAGCATCCTTCTTCTATCCTCTTTCATTCTTAGTTATTTCTATCTTTCGATTAATTTCCAACCAACCCTTGCAACTCAAACTGTGATCTGTATAATGCACCGCACTGGTTAAGCCAGTTGTGAACCAATGAGCGTCGAGGAGCTAACTTTTCTTCAGATTAGTTAGGTAATGTAGACTCAGCTTATGTTCGCGGTTAATACAATTCTCTATCTGTTCTTCGGAACAACCATAGTAAAGGTGATTTTGCTTATGGGGGTAGTTAATCGAAAATTAACTGACAATGCGTCCTAATCTTGGATGCTACGGTTTCACATAAATCAATCGGCATTCTCTCGTATTAACGAGTTTGAGTGGCGATATTGTTTGTGTAATATTTAATTATTGGAGCTCTGTCTCATGCAGAACCAACGTATCCGAATCCGCCTTAAAGCGTTTGATTACAAACTAATCGATGCTTCTACTGCGGAAATCGTAGAAACAGCAAAGCGTACCGGCGCACAGGTTCGTGGTCCTATTCCACTGCCTACTCGTAAAGAGCGTTTCACTGTTCTTGTCTCTCCACACGTCAACAAAGATGCACGTGACCAGTACGAAATTCGTACTCACAAGCGTTTGATCGACATCGTTGAGCCAACAGATAAAACTGTTGATGCTCTAATGCGTTTAGATCTTGCTGCAGGCGTTGATGTACAAATCAGCCTAGGTTAAGGGAGATTAGAATAATGATTGGTCTAGTCGGACGTAAAGTGGGTATGACCCGCGTATTTACCGAAGAAGGCGTTTCTATCCCAGTAACTGTTGTTGAGGTTGAAGCTAACCGTGTTTCTCAAGTACGTACTATTGAGAACGACGGCTACGCAGCAATCCAAGTAACTGCTGGTACTAAGAAAGCTAACCGTGTATCTAAGCCAGAAGCTGGTCACTTTGCGAAAGCAGGTGTTGAAGCTGGCCGCGGTCTTTGGGAATTCCGTTTAGAAAACGGAGAAGAGTTTGAAGTTGGCGCTGAGCTAAACGTAGAACTATTCAATGAAATTAAGAAAGTAGACGTTACTGGTACTTCTAAAGGTAAAGGCTTCCAAGGCGCTATCAAGCGTTGGAATTTCTCTACTCAAGATATGACTCACGGTAACTCTTTGTCTCACCGTGCACCGGGTTCAATTGGCCAATGTCAAACTCCAGGTCGCGTATTCAAAGGCAAAAAAATGGCAGGTCACATGGGTGCTGAGCGTGTAACGACTCAAAACCTAGAGATCGTACGTGTTGACGCTGAGCGCAATCTTCTCCTTATTAAAGGTGCAGTACCGGGCTCAACAGGTGGCAACGTGATCGTAAAACCAGCTATTAAAGCATAACGTCTAGGAGTAAGTAATGGAATTGATGGTTAAAGGTGCTGATGCACTAACTGTTTCCGAAACTACTTTCGGACGTGAGTTCAACGAAGCCCTTGTTCACCAAGTAGTTGTTGCATTTGCAGCAGGTGCTCGTCAAGGTACTCGTGCTCAAAAGACGCGTTCAGAAGTTTCTGGCGGTGGTGCTAAGCCATGGCGTCAAAAAGGTACTGGCCGTGCACGTGCTGGTACAATTCGTAGCCCAATCTGGCGTACAGGTGGTGTTACTTTTGCTGCGAAACCACAAGATCACAGCCAAAAAGTTAACAAGAAAATGTACCGCGGTGCTATGAAAAGCATTCTTTCTGAGCTTGTTCGTCAAGAGCGTTTAATCGTTGTTGATAACTTCTCAGTAGAAGCACCAAAAACAAAAGAACTTGTAGCTAAACTTAATGAACTTGAGTTAAGTGATGTTCTAATTGTGACTGCCGAAGTAGATGAGAATCTATTCTTAGCTGCTCGTAACCTATACAAAGTTGATGCGCGTGACGTAGCTGGTATTGATCCAGCAAGCCTTATCGCTTTCGACAAGGTTCTAATAACTGCTGAAGCAGTTAAGCAAGTTGAGGAGCTTCTAGCATGATCACTGAAGAGCGTCTACTAAAAGTTCTACGTGCTCCACATATCTCTGAAAAAGCAACTATGGCTGCTGAGAAAGCGAACACTATCGTTTTCAAAGTATCTATCGATGCAACTAAGAAAGAGATCAAAGCAGCTGTAGAGAAGCTATTTGAAGTTGAAGTTAAGTCTGTAAATACTCTTATTACTAAGGGTAAGACCAAACGTCAAGGTCTACGCCAAGGTCGCCGCAGCGACGTTAAGAAAGCGTACGTGACTTTGAACGAAGGTCAAGATCTTGACTTCGTTGGCGGTGCTGAGTAACAGGAGTAGTTAAAAATGGCTATTGTTAAATGTAAGCCGACTTCCCCTGGTCGTCGTCACGTTGTTAAAGTTGTTAACGCTGACCTACACAAGGGTAAGCCATACGCACCACTTCTAGAGAAAAACTCTAAGAATGGTGGTCGTAATAACAACGGTCGTATTACAGTACGTCACATCGGTGGTGGTCACAAACACCATTACCGTGTAGTTGACTTCAAACGTACTAAAGACGGTATCCCAGCGAAAGTTGAGCGTCTAGAATACGATCCAAACCGTAGCGCTAACATCGCTCTAGTTCTGTACGCAGACGGTGAGCGTCGTTACATTATCGCACCTAAAGGTGTTCAAGCCGGTGACCAGATCCAATCTGGTGTTGATGCGCCAATTAAAGCAGGTAACACTCTGCCATTGCGCAACATCCCAGTAGGTTCTACTGTACACTGTGTTGAACTTAAGCCTGGTAAAGGTGCACAGCTAGCTCGTTCGGCTGGTGCTTATGCTCAAATCGTCGCTCGCGACGGTGCATACGTTACCCTTCGTCTACGTTCTGGCGAAATGCGCAAAGTACTTTCTGAAGGTCGTGCAACGATCGGTGAAGTTGGTAACTCTGAGCATATGCTACGTGAATTAGGTAAAGCTGGTGCTAGTCGCTGGCGTGGTGTTCGTCCAACCGTTCGCGGTGTGGTAATGAACCCGGTTGATCACCCACACGGTGGTGGTGAAGGTCGCACATCTGGCGGTCGTCACCCAGTATCACCATGGGGCCAACCTACCAAAGGCTTCAAGACTCGTAAAAACAAACGCACCGACAAGTACATTGTACGTCGTCGCACTAAATAATCTATAAAGAGGAATCGCCATGCCACGTTCTCTCAAGAAAGGTCCTTTTATTGACCTACACTTGCTGAAGAAGGTAGAGAAAGCGGTGGAAAGCGGAGACAAAAAGCCTATTAAGACTTGGTCCCGTCGCTCAATGATCATCCCAACAATGATTGGTTTGACCATCGCTGTCCATAATGGTCGTCAGCACGTTCCAGTATTTGTTACCGAAGAAATGATCGGTCACAAACTGGGCGAATTCGCACCAACACGTACTTATCGCGGCCACGCTGCAGATAAGAAAGCTAAGAAGCGTTAGGAGTAGATGATGGAAGCACTAGCTAAACATAACTTTGCTCGCATTTCGCCTCAGAAAGCTCGCTTAGTTGCAGACCAAATTCGCGGTAAATCTGTTGATCAGGCTCTAGAAATCTTAACTTTCAGCAACAAAAAAGCTGCTGAACTAATTAAGAAAGTTCTTGAATCAGCAATCGCAAACGCGGAACACAACGAAGGTGCAGATATTGACGATCTAAGTGTCGCTAAAATCTTCGTAGACGAAGGCCCTATCATGAAGCGTATTATGCCTCGTGCTAAAGGTCGTGCGGATCGTATCTTGAAGCGTTCAAGCCACATCAGTATTGTTGTAGCTGATCGCTAGACTAGGAGAGTAAGCAATGGGTCAGAAAGTACATCCTAATGGCATTCGTCTTGGCATCGTTAAGCCTTGGAATGCTACATGGTTTGCTAATACCAAAGATTTCGCTGACAACCTAGACGGCGACTTCAAGGTACGTCAGTTCCTAACAAGTGAACTGAAAAAAGCATCTCTATCACGTATCGTTATCGAGCGTCCTGCTAAGAGTATTCGTGTGACTATTCACACTGCTCGCCCAGGTGTTGTAATCGGTAAGAAAGGTGAAGATGTAGAGAAACTACGCGCAGCTGTAGCAAAAATCGCAGGTGTACCAGCGCAAATTAACATCGCTGAAGTACGTAAGCCTGAGCTTGATGCTCAACTTGTGGGTGATAGCATCGCGTCTCAACTAGAGCGTCGCGTTATGTTCCGTCGTGCTATGAAGCGTGCGGTACAAAATGCTATGCGTCTAGGCGCTAAAGGCATCAAAGTACAAGTAAGCGGTCGTCTTGGCGGCGCTGAAATCGCACGTGCAGAGTGGTATCGTGAAGGTCGTGTACCTCTACACACTCTACGTGCAGACATTGATTACGCAACTTCTTCGGCTCACACCCAATACGGTGTGATCGGCATTAAAACTTGGATCTTCAAAGGTGAGATTCTAGGTGGTATGCCAGCAGCTAACGCTGTTGAGCCGAAAGGCGACAAGCCTAAGAAGCAGCGTAAAGGCCGTAAGTAAGGAGTCGACTGATGCTACAACCTAAACGTACTAAGTTCCGCAAGGTTATGACTGGTCGTAACCGTGGTCTAGCTAAAGGTACAGATGTAAGCTTCGGCACATTTGGTCTTAAAGCTGTTGGCCGTGGTCGTCTGACTGCTCGTCAAATTGAAGCGGCACGTCGTGCTATGACGCGTCACGTAAAGCGTCAAGGTAAAATCTGGATCCGTGTGTTCCCAGACAAGCCTATCACAGAAAAACCACTTGAAGTTCGTCAGGGTAAAGGTAAAGGTTCAGTTGCATACTGGGTTGCCCAAATCCAACCTGGAAAGGTTATGTACGAAATGGACGGTGTACCTGAAGAATTGGCTCGTGAAGCGTTCCGTCTTGCGGCTCGCAAACTGCCGTTCAAAACTACATTTGTAACTAAGCAGGTGATGTGATGAAAGCACAAGATCTACGCGAGAAAAACGTTGAAGAGCTTAACGCTGAGCTATTAGAATTGCTACGTGAACAGTTCAACTTGCGCATGCAAGCTGCAACTGGTCAACTACAGCAAACTCATACTCTTAAAGCTGTACGCCGTGACATCGCACGTGTGAAAACTGTTTTGACTGAAAAGGCAGGCGCATAATGAGCGAACAGAAACGTACCCAGCAAGGTCGTGTAATTAGTGACAAGATGGACAAGTCTATCGTTGTTGCTATCGAACGCACTGTGAAGCACCCAATCTACGGGAAGTACACAAAGCGTACGACTAAAGTACACGCACATGACGAGAACAACACTTGTGGCCTAGGCGACAAAGTTGAGATCGCTGAGTGTCGTCCTCTGTCTAAGACTAAGTCTTGGACATTGGTAACAGTCTTAGAAAAAGCGAAAGGTTAATTTCGATTTTTCTTTGATTATCAAGCGGCTCCAGATTATTTTGGGGCCGCTTGTTTTTTTGTCTATCCAATCGTAAGAAAGGGTGGTACAATTCGCGTCCCTTATAATAAGGGAGCCCGACCCGAGAGGGTCTAGTATTAATATTTAGCGGAGCACTAACATGATCCAAATGCAAAGTACACTCGAGGCTGCGGATAACTCCGGCGCTCGTAGAGTAATGTGTATTAAGGTCCTGGGTGGTTCACATCGCCGTTATGCACATATCGGAGACGTCATTAAAGTTACTGTTAAGGAAGCAATTCCTCGCGGTAAAGTTAAGAAAGGTGACGTTCTGAAAGCGGTGGTCGTGCGCACTCGTAAAGGCGTTCGTCGTCCAGACGGTTCTGTCATTCGCTTCGACCGAAATGCTTGCGTATTGTTGAATGACACTACTGAGCAACCAGTCGGCACACGTATCTTTGGTCCAGTGACTCGTGAACTTCGTAATGCGAAATTCATGAAAATTGTGTCACTTGCACCAGAAGTTCTGTAAGGAGCGGCAACATGGCAGCTAAAATCCGTCGTAATGACGAAGTAATCGTTCTTGCTGGTAAAGACAAAGGCAAGAAAGGTAAAGTAACTAAGGTTCTGGTTACTGGTAAACTAATCGTTGAAGGTATCAACCTTGTTAAGAAGCACCAAAAGCCTGTACCGGCTCTAGGTCAACAAGGTGGCATCGTTGAACAAGAAGCAGCTATTGATGCTTCTAACGTTGCAGTCTTTAACGCGGCTACTGGTAAAGCAGACCGTATCGGATTCCGTATCGAAGATGGCAAGAAAGTTCGTTTCTTCAAGTCTAACGGCGAAACCGTTTCTAACTAATTAGAATGTAATTTGGAGTTCTACTATGGCGAAACTGCATGATTACTACAAGTCGTCTGTAGTCGCTGAGCTTACCAAAGAGTTCAGCTACTCAAGCGTCATGCAAGTCCCTAGGATTGATAAAATCACCCTAAACATGGGCGTTGGTGAAGCAATCAACGATAAGAAACTGCTGGAAAACGCAGCTGCTGATATGGCAACGATCTCTGGTCAAAAGCCACTTATCACTAAAGCGCGTAAATCTGTTGCAGGTTTCAAAATTCGTGAAGGCTACCCAATTGGTTGTAAAGTAACCTTACGTGGCGAACGTATGTGGGAGTTTCTTGAGCGTTTAATCTCAATTGCTCTTCCGCGTGTACGTGACTTCCGTGGTGTTAGCGCTAAGTCTTTTGACGGCCGCGGTAACTACAGCATGGGCGTTCGCGAGCAAATCATCTTCCCGGAAATCGACTACGATAAAGTAGATCGAGTACGCGGTCTTGATATTACTATCACGACGTCTGCAAAATCCGATGAGGAAGGGCGCGCTCTGCTGACTGCATTTAACTTCCCATTCCGTAAGTAAGGTGAAGGGTTACTGTTATGGCTAAACAATCAATGAAAGCACGTGAAGCTAAACGTGCAAAACTAGTAGCTAAGTTCGCTGTTAAGCGTTCTGCGTTAAAAGTTATCATTAGCGATGTAAACGCATCAGAAGAAGATCGTTGGAACGCAGTTCTAAAACTGCAGGCTCTTCCACGTGATTCAAGTGCATCTCGTCAGCGCAACCGTTGCAACCAAACTGGTCGTCCACACGGTTACCTGCGTAAGTTCGGTCTAAGCCGTATTAAAGTTCGTGAAGCTTGCATGAAAGGCGAGATTCCTGGACTTCGTAAGGCTAGCTGGTAATTGCTACTTAATCATTTGGAGTAAATCATATGAGCATGCAAGATCCGATTTCGGATATGCTGACCCGAGTACGTAACGGTCAGGCAGCAAATAAAGTTGCTGTTAAAATGCCTTCTTCAAAGCTTAAAGTTGCAATTGCTGCACTACTAAAAGCTGAAGGTTACGTCGCTGACTTCGCTGTTAACAGCGAAGCAAAACCAGAGCTAGAAGTTACTCTTAAGTACTTCCAAGCTAAACCAGTAATTGAGCAAATCCAACGTGTTTCACGTCCTGGCCTGCGCGTCTACAAGAACAAAGACTCGCTACCGTCAGTGATGGGTGGACTTGGTATTGCTGTAGTTTCCACTTCCAAAGGTCTTATGACCGATCGTGCTGCTCGTAAAGCCGGTCTTGGTGGTGAAATCATCTGTTACGTCGCTTAATAGGAGTAGACTATGTCTCGTGTTGCTAAAGCACCTGTCGCTATTCCAGCTGGCGTAGAGGTGAAATTAAATGGCCAAGAGATCACTGTAAAAGGTGGTAAGGGTGAGCTAACTCGCGTTCTAAACAACGCTGTAGTTATTGCACAGGAAGAAAACAACCTAACTTTCGGTCCGAAAGAAGGTGTTAGTAACGCATGGGCACAAGCAGGTACTGCTCGCGCTCTAGTTAATAACATGGTTGTTGGTGTTACTGTAGGCTTCACTAAGAAGCTGACTCTTAAAGGTGTAGGTTACCGTGCTGCTATGAAAGGCAACGCTGTAGGCCTAACCCTTGGCTTCTCCCATCCAGTAGAGCACGCTCTTCCGGAAGGTATTAAGGCTGAATGCCCTAGCCAAACTGAGATCATTATTACTGGTTGCGATAAGCAATTAGTAGGTCAAGTTGCTGCGGACATTCGTTCTTATCGTGAGCCTGAGCCTTATAAAGGCAAAGGTGTTCGTTACGCCGATGAAATCGTGCGTACTAAAGAAGCTAAGAAGAAGTAAGGTAACACTATGGATAAGAAAGCATCTCGCATCCGTCGTGCTACACGCGCACGTCGTAAGATTGCAGAACTGGGTGCAACTCGCCTAGTAATACACCGTACTCCTCGTCACGTGTATGCTCAGGTTATCGCGTCTAATGGATCTGAAGTTATTGCTGCAGCATCTACAGTAGAAAAAGCGGTCCGTGAGCAAATTAAGAATACTGGTAACATCGATGCAGCAAAAGCAGTAGGTAAAATTATTGCAGAGCGCGCTATTGAAAAAGGCGTAGCTTCAGTTGCATTTGATCGTTCTGGTTTCCAATACCACGGTCGAGTAGCGGCGCTAGCAGATTCTGCTCGCGAAGCTGGTCTGAAATTCTAAGGTAGGGTTGGAAGATGGCTAAAGAACAACAACAAGCTAGTGATTTGCAAGAAAAGCTAATCGCTGTTAACCGTGTATCTAAGACGGTTAAAGGCGGTCGAATCATGAGCTTCACTGCACTAACAGTAGTTGGTGACGGTAATGGTCGCATTGGTTTCGGTTACGGCAAAGCACGTGAAGTACCAGCTGCGATTCAAAAAGCAATGGAAAAAGCGCGTCGTAACATGGTTACTATCGCACTTAACGAAGGCACTCTTCACCACGCGGTGAAAGGTCGTCACTCGGGCTCTAAAGTTTACATGCAACCTGCAGCAGAAGGTACTGGTGTTATCGCCGGTGGTGCTATGCGTGCAGTGCTTGAAGTTGCTGGTGTACACAACGTACTTGCGAAAGCGTACGGTTCTACAAACCCAATCAACGTTGTTCGCGCAACTGTTGCTGGTCTAGTAGATGTTAAGTCGCCAGAAATGGTTGCTGCTAAGCGTGGTCTAACTGTTGAAAGTATTTCGGAGTAGAACACAATGGCAACTATTAAAGTAACTCAAACTAAAAGCTCAATTGGTCGCCTACCTAAGCACAAAGCGTGCTTAAAGGGTTTAGGCCTTCGTCGCATCAACCATACAGTAGAACTTGAAGATACTCCGTGTACACGCGGTATGATCAACAAGGTTTACTACATGGTTAAGATTGAGGAGTAATCAGAATGCGTTTGAATACTCTATCACCGGCTGCTGGCTCTAAACCTTCTAAGAAGCGTGTAGGTCGTGGTATCGGTTCTGGCCTTGGTAAAACAGGTGGCCGCGGTCACAAAGGTCAAAAGTCACGTTCTGGCGGCTCTGTTCGTCCAGGTTTTGAAGGCGGTCAAATGCCTTTGAAACAACGTCTACCAAAATTCGGTTTCACTTCTCGTAAGAGCCTAGTGTCTGCTGAAGTTCGTCTAGCTGAGCTAGCGAAAGTAACAGGTGACGTTGTTGATCTTAACAGCCTTAAAGCTGCTAACATCATCACTAAGAACATCGAATTTGCAAAAATCGTTCTTTCTGGTGAAATTGGTAAAGCGGTAACTGTTAAAGGTCTACGCGTGACTAAAGGCGCTAAAGCTGCAATCGAAGCTGCAGGCGGTAAAATCGAGGAATAATCTCGAGGAACGAGGTACAGATGGCTAAGAAACCAGGACAAGATTTTCGTAGTGCTCAGAGCGGCTTAAGTGAACTAAAGTCGCGCTTATTATTCGTAATTGGTGCACTTTTAGTATTCCGAGCCGGCTCTTTTGTGCCGATTCCTGGTATTGACGCAGCTGTACTTGCCGATTTGTTCGATCAGCAAAAAGGTACCATCGTAGAAATGTTTAACATGTTCTCCGGTGGTGCTCTTGAGCGTGCATCTATATTAGCATTGGGCATCATGCCGTATATTTCGGCATCTATTGTTGTCCAATTGCTAACTGTAGTTCATCCAGCGTTAGCCGAACTCAAGAAAGAGGGTGAAGCAGGCCGTCGTAAGATAAGCCAATATACGCGTTATGGCACGCTTGTACTTGCAACATTCCAAGGCATAGGTATTGCAACTGGCCTACCAAACATGGTCGACAATCTGGTTGTTATCAACCAAACCATGTTTACGCTAATTGCTACCGTAAGTTTAGTAACCGGCACCATGTTCTTAATGTGGTTAGGTGAACAAATTACAGAGCGTGGAATTGGTAACGGCATCTCGTTACTTATATTTGCAGGTATTGTTGCTGGGTTGCCTTCGGCAATCGGACAAACAATTGAGCAAGCGCGTCAAGGTGAATTGCACGTACTTCTTCTATTGTTGATTGCGGTATTATCTTTTGCTGTTATTTACTTCGTCGTTTTCATGGAGCGTGGTCAACGTCGTATCGTCGTTAACTATGCGAAGCGTCAACAAGGTCGTAAAGTTTTTGCAGCACAAAGTTCTCACTTGCCACTTAAAATTAATATGGCAGGTGTAATACCAGCGATTTTTGCATCAAGCATCATTTTGTTCCCAGGAACATTAGCACAATGGTTTGGTCAAAATGGCGAAAGCAGCACATTCGGTTGGTTAACTGATGTGTCTTTGGCTCTAAGCCCAGGTCAGCCTTTGTACGTAATGCTTTATGCAGCAGCAATCATTTTCTTCTGTTTCTTTTACACGGCATTGGTTTTCAATCCGCGTGAAACGGCAGATAATTTGAAGAAGTCTGGTGCATTCGTACCCGGTATCCGCCCAGGTGAGCAGACAGCAAAATACATTGATAAAGTTATGACTAGACTTACCCTTGCGGGTGCTCTATATATTACCTTTATCTGTCTGATTCCTGAGTTCATGATGGTCGCGTGGAACGTACGTTTCTACTTTGGCGGCACTTCACTACTAATCGTAGTGGTAGTTATCATGGATTTCATGGCACAGGTACAGACTCATCTGATGTCACAACAGTATGATTCTGTGTTGAAGAAAGCAAATCTGAAGGGCTACGGTCGTTAATACGACTCTAGACTGAAGATTTCATTTACGGAGTTTAGCAATGAAAGTTCGTGCTTCCGTTAAAAAAATCTGCCGTAACTGTAAAGTTATCAAGCGTAACGGTGTCGTTCGCGTGATTTGCAGTGAGCCAAAGCATAAACAACGCCAAGGCTAATTAGCAGAAATTTTTACTTGTAAAATTAGGTAGCGTCGAGTATATTCCTCGGCCTACCTTTTGCGTGCAAAAGAAGTAGTATGCCGCAGCGTATCCTCACGGGCTCTGCTGCGGATAATTCTTTATCAAAGTACTAGGAGTGAATAGTGGCCCGTATAGCTGGCATTAACATTCCTGATCAAAAACACGCTGTAATTGCTTTAACAGCAATTTTCGGCATCGGCAAAACCCGCTCTCAAGCTATTCTAGCTGAAGCAGGTATCGCTGAAGATGTTAAGATCAGTGAACTAACTGAAGAACAGATCGATCAACTGCGTGATGGTGTAGCTAAATACACTGTAGAAGGTGATCTACGTCGTGAAGTATCGATGAACATCAAGCGTCTTATGGACCTTGGTTGTTACCGCGGTCTTCGTCATCGTCGCAGTCTACCACTACGTGGACAGCGTACTAAAACCAACGCTCGCACCCGTAAGGGTCCGCGCAAGCCGATCAAGAAATAGTCGGATAAGGTAGAGTACAATGGCAAAACAACCAACTCGCGCGCGTAAGCGCGTACGCAAACAAGTAGCTGATGGCGTAGCGCACATCCATGCTTCTTTTAATAATACAATCGTAACTATCACAGATCGCCAAGGCAATGCTCTTGCTTGGGCTACTGCTGGTGGTTCTGGTTTCCGTGGTTCTCGTAAATCTACTCCGTTCGCTGCACAGGTTGCTGCTGAACGTTGTGCTGAAATGGCTAAAGAATACGGTCTTAAGAACTTGGAAGTTATGGTTAAGGGTCCAGGTCCAGGTCGTGAATCTACTGTTCGCGCACTGAACGCTGCTGGTTACCGCATCACAAACATTGTTGATGCTACACCAATCCCTCATAACGGTTGTCGTCCACCTAAGAAACGTCGCGTTTAAGTTTCGTTTTTAGGAATATTGGAGAAGAATCATGGCAAGATATTTGGGCCCTAAGCTTAAGCTTAGCCGTCGCGAAGGCACAGACTTATTCCTTAAGTCTGGTGTACGTGCGATCGATACCAAGTGTAAAATTGATAACGCACCAGGTGTACACGGCGCTCGTCGCGGTCGTCTATCTGAGTATGGCGTTCAGCTTCGTGAGAAGCAAAAAGTTCGTCGTATCTACGGCGTTCTAGAAAAACAATTCCGTAACTACTACAAAGAAGCTGCTCGCCTTAAAGGCAACACAGGTGCAAACCTACTTCAGCTTCTTGAAGGTCGTCTTGACAACGTAGTATACCGCATGGGCTTTGGTGCAACTCGCGCTGAATCTCGTCAACTAGTTAGCCACAAAGCTATCCTAGTTAACGGTAACGTTGTAAACGTTCCTTCGTTCAAAGTTTCGGCGAACGACGTTGTTTCAATTCGCGAGAAAGCTAAAAAGCAAGCTCGTGTAACTGCTGCTCTAGAAGTTGCTGGACAACGTGAGAAACCAACTTGGATTGAAGTAGATGCTGGCAAAATGGAAGGTACATTCAAGCGTATGCCTGAGCGTTCTGACCTATCAGCTGACATCAACGAACAACTGATCGTCGAGCTTTACTCTAAGTAAGGTTTAATATAAAGAGAGGACACAATGCAGGGTTCTGTAACAGAATTTCTTAAGCCACGTCTTGTTGACATCGAACAGATCAACACGACACACGCAAAAGTAACTCTTGAGCCGTTAGAGCGTGGTTTCGGTCACACTCTAGGTAATGCTCTTCGCCGCATTCTTCTATCTTCTATGCCAGGTTGTGCTGTAACAGAAGTTGAGATTGAAGGCGTATTACACGAATACAGCACCAAAGAAGGTGTACAAGAAGATATCCTTGAGATTCTTCTTAACCTGAAAGGTTTAGCTGTTCGCGTTGCCGAAGGCAAAGATGAAGTGTTTATTACACTGAACAAATCAGGCTCAGGCCCTGTGGTTGCAGGTGACATCACCCATGATGGTGATGTAGAGGTCGTAAACCCTGAACACGTTATTTGTCACCTAACGGATGACAACGCTGAGATCGCTATGCGCATCAAAGTTGAACGTGGTCGTGGTTATGTTCCAGCTTCCGCTCGCATTCATACTGAAGAAGATGAGCGTCCAATCGGTCGTTTACTTGTTGACGCAACATACAGCCCAGTAGACAAAATTGCCTACTCTGTTGATGCGGCACGTGTAGAACAACGTACTGACTTAGACAAGCTTGTTATCGATATGGAAACGAACGGTACTCTAGAACCTGAGGAAGCAATCCGTCGTGCAGCTACTATTTTAGCTGAACAACTGGATGCATTCGTAGATCTTCGTGATGTACGTGTTCCTGAGGAGAAGGAAGAGAAGCCAGAATTCGATCCTATCCTACTTCGTCCTGTAGACGATCTTGAACTAACAGTTCGCTCTGCTAACTGTTTGAAAGCAGAAGCGATTCACTACATCGGTGATCTTGTACAGCGTACTGAGGTTGAGCTACTTAAAACGCCTAACCTTGGTAAAAAATCTCTTACAGAGATTAAAGACGTACTTGCATCACGTGGTCTTTCTCTGGGCATGCGCCTAGAAAATTGGCCGCCAGCGTCTATCGCTGAAGATTAATCGATATTAGTTAGAAGGATTAGGTCATGCGCCATCGTAAGAGTGGTCGTCAACTCAACCGCAACAGCTCACATCGTAAAGCGATGTTTAGCAATATGGCATGCTCTCTAGTTAGTCATGAAGTTATCAAGACTACTTTGCCAAAAGCAAAAGAGCTTCGCCGCGTCGTTGAGCCTTTGATTACGCTAGCTAAAACGGATAGCGTTGCTAACCGTCGTTTAGCATTTGCACGTACTCGTGATAACGAAGTAGTTGCAAAACTGTTCAACGAACTAGGTCCACGTTTTGCTAGCCGCCAAGGCGGTTACACACGTATCCTAAAAGCTGGTTTCCGTACTGGTGATAAAGCTCCAATGGCTTACATTGAGCTTGTAGATCGCCCAGTAGCAGAAGAAGCAGCTGAGTAATAGTTCGAATGAACTTAAAAAGCCGAGCGTAAGCTCGGCTTTTTTGTATCTGCTTTATATGGTCTGGACTTTCGTTTCTATTCATTACAGGCAGGCACTAAAAAAGGGTTAGCCAACGGCTAACCCTTTTGTATTTTTTGACCGTAGCTAGATTTTCAACAATATAGCTACGATAGAAACTATATAGCTTAAAGAATCGCTAGAAGTTCTACTTCAAATACTAGTGCAGCAAATGGTGGGATTGCAGCGCCAGCGCCACGCTCACCGTATGCTAGGTCTTGTGGAATGTAGAGTTTCCACTTAGAACCTACAGACATTAGTTGAAGAGCTTCAACCCAGCCTTTGATTACGCCAGTTACAGGGAACTCAGCTGGTTCGCCACGAGATACAGAGCTGTCGAATACAGTACCGTCAGTTAGCTCACCGTGGTAGTGAACACGAACTTGCTTATCAGAAGTTGGTACTTCACCAGTACCTTCAGTAAGCACTTCGTATTGTAGACCAGACTCTAAAACTGTTACTTCAGAACGTAGAGCGTTGTCAGCTAGGAATACTTCACTATCAGCAGATGCTGCTTTTGCTGCTTCTGCACGTGCACTTTCTGCGCGAGTGTGTAGCTCTTGAAGAGCTTTGTTGATCTCATCAACTTCAATAGCTGGCATGTCACCAGTCAGAGCTGTTGCAATACCAGCAGCGATAGCGTCAACGTTCAGACCTTCAAGGCCGCTTCCAGCTAGTTGTTGACCCATTTGTAGACCAATACCGTAGCTTGCTTTTTGCTCAACAGTTTCGAATTTTACTTCAGACATGAATGTCACTCTTAGTTAAAGAAAATTTAAGGCGTACAGGATACCAGTTAACGAATCAGGTTTAAACGGCTGAGCGGATTACCAACCGCTAAGCAATAACAATGTGAGCTTTATCTTACATCGATACAATATTTAACAGATTTTACTGCGCGATGACGTCGAATCTACAAATAATATATACTCAAACGCTGCTGCTTTTTATACTATGAGTAATGCGTTTAGGAGACGGATATTAATGAATCGCCGTAAAAAGAAGCCACAGAAAGTAGACTACCTTGAATTGGTTACGACTCAATTAAAGAAAATCGACTGGCAATCATATCGACAAAAAGCTCTCTCTTTATGGAATCAGCTTCCTTTGCTGCATCAACGTGCTTTGATGGTGCTTACCCCAGTGGTCGCAATTTTGTTAATTCTTCCTACTTCAAAGAAGGAAGAGGTTGTCTCTACGACGCCGAATCAACGTGTCGAAATTGCAATTAACACCACGGCGCTGAGTGAACAGTCTAAGCAACAAACAGCCTCACCAAAGTCAGATATTTGGAGTGAGTACACGGTGAAGACCGGTGATACCTTGTCTCAGGTTTTTCGTACTAACGGTTTACCCATGTCCGACCTTAATGCATTAGTGAAAGTTGAGGGCAATGATAAACCATTAAGTCACATTAAACAGGGGCAGCTCGTTCGCTACAAACTGGCTGATGATGGAAGACTTGATATCCTACAGCTTGAGAAGAGCAAAGATTCTGTGATGTTTTTTAGGCTTTCTGACGGTGGGTTTGGGCGTAGTAAGTAACGTACAAAAGCCTATCTAGATGTTATTTCCTAATCCATTTCCTTAATGGCAATAAAGGGATAACAATCAAGCTAATTCCGATCAGCGTTAACAAGCTCGGGATCTCGCTAAACCACCATATTCCAAAAAACGTGACGAATACTAGCCCTGAATATTCTGCCATTGCGATTTGGTAGGCATGTGTTTTTTTGTACGCCATAACCGCCAATCCATTATAAGCAAGAATCAGCAACGCACTAACCGCCACCCATCCAACCTGATGTAACGCTACTGGTTGCCAGTAAACCCATGCTAAAAGTGCCGACAACGGCAGAGAAAATAGTGTCGTCCACATTAATGTACTTACGACTGGTTGCTCCTTTGGTATGGTCCTGACCAGAATGTTGAATAAAGCCAATGTTAAAGCCGTACCTAAAGCGAAAAGAGCGGCCCAATGAAACTCTGATGGTCTCAGTACAATCAGTACTCCTATAAAGCCGACGATTGTTGTAATTACCTTTGTTCTATTAGGCTTTTCGTTAAGTAGCCAAAATGAGAGAGGTAGCATCAATAATGGCGCCGCATAAAATATGGCGTTTGCTGTTGCTAATGGTAAGTGAGTAATTGCTACTATCATGCAGCTGCTGCCAACTAACACGAGTTTAGAGCGAAAAAGGGTGATGCGGGGGTTGGTAATCGCTCGTTTTGAAGGTTCAAGTCGCAACCAAAAGGGAATGATGACTAAGAGCGTTATCAATTGCCTCAAGAAGATATATTGAAAAGGAGAGACTCCTCCGTCAAGGAGCTTAACCGCGACATCTGATAGTGAAGCGGCTAGATTACCTAATACGAGTAGAAGAAGCCCAAATGAGGTAGCAGAGAGCTTAGGCACGTTGCTTTTCGAGTCTCATGTCGATATGAGGAATATCATCTTCTAGATACATCTCTGAAATTTTTACAAAACCATGAGTGTTATAAAAATTGGCCAGATGTTCTTGTGCGCCAATGGTAATAGATTGGTTTGGCCATAAGGAGTGACACTCCTTTAGAGCGGTTTCAACCAAGGTATTTCCTACCCCTTGTCTTCTTACTTTATCTGAGGTTGCTATACGGCCGATGCTGACATCTTCGTAACTGATTCCTGCAGGAAGAAGACGAGCACAAGCGACTAAGCTCTCTCCGTCATAACCCAAAAGATGATGAACTTCAGGCTGATGGTCCTTATCATCAAGCTCAGGGTAAGGGCAGTTTTGCTCAACAACGAACACATCGACACGTAATTTGAGTAATTGATAAAGTTGATGGGCGGTTAACTTATCGAAAGGCAAGCTTTGCCAAGTAATTTGATTCATTGAGAGTGCAATCCTTAAAACAGCGAATGGTCACTATGCAATATTTGATTTGGACCAGCATTAACAATTGTTAATTAATCTGCTCGATTTTTAATTCGACTAAGACTTATTGCAGTAATTCCTAAGTAGGCAGCAATTTGATAATCATTTAGACGTGAATGCAATTCAGGGTAATGTTGGCAAAACAACTCATACCGCTCTTGAGGGGTAAACAGCAACATGAAGCGTTCTTTGTTCTCTTTATACATCAACTGGGCTTCGAGTAACTTTAGATAAATAGAGTGCTTTTCTGAGCGCCATTGATGCAAGGTACTTAAAGGTAAGTAGACCAGTGTTGTTTCGGTTAATGTTTCCAACAGATAAGGAGAGGGCTGATCTTTAATGAGACTTTCAAAGCCGATCATCCAGTCGAGCTCCCAATAGAACTCTTTACTGTACTCTTTGCCCTTTTCAGTTAAGTAGCTCGCATGACATATTCCATCCAACACAAAGTAGATTCCATCTGCATGGGCTCCTTGATTGACTAAAATATGTCGAGTGGGTAGCTCCATGAGGGAGCTAGAATCCTTTATTGCTGCTACTTCTGATGGAGAAAACCCATTGTCAGTTAGATACTCTACGAAACGCTCAGTCATATTCTCTCCATAAAAAAGCCGTAGCGGAAGGCTACGGCTTGATACTTTATCTAACTGTTAACTATTTTTGTAGATCAATCTTATAAACGGCAAATCCAACCTCATCAGTTGCGACTTGCTCCATTGGGTACTGACCTTTTTCTTGGATAAATTTCGCTGCTTTGTCACTTGGAGACGTTTCAAAACGGATATCGAGTGCTTTATCTGAGTCAATTGGCGCGAAAGACCAGTTGTTGTCGGCACTTGGCGTCACTTCACCTTTCTCTTGGCTTACACGAGAGATGTAGTTTGCTACAACGGTGCGGTTCTCATCTGGTGCTTCAAACGCAATATAATCCGCGCCGGTACCTGGGAACTTATTGCTGAAGGCTCTGTAGTTATTGGTTGCGATAATGAACGTTTGATTCATGTTAATTGGCTTACCTTGATAAGTCAGATCAACAACACGCTGAGAGCCAGCATTGATAACTTTACAGTTACCGTCGTATTTTGGTGCCATGGTGACATCGATCTTGTACTCAACACCATCCATTACATCGAAGTTGTAAGTACGGAAGTCATCCCAATCGATAAGTGATTGAGGGGCTGTTGTGGTTGCGTCAATGTGTTTAAACTGACCCGCTGAACACTCTAACCACTCTTTAACTTCACGACCTGTTACTTTGAGTGCGACAAGTGTATTCGGGTAAAGGTATAAATCGGCGGCGTTACGGAATGTTAGCTGACCAGATTCAACTTCAGTAAAGTTAGCTGGATCATTTTTACGACCGCCTGCTTTAAATGGTGCTGCTGCTGAAAGCACTGGAAGGCCATCAAGATCAGGATCACCTTGAATAAACTTCTCAACATAATCTTTTTGAGCAAGGTTAACGATCTGAACGGTAGGATCATCTTGCACAAGTGCTAAGAAGCTGTACATCACGTCATTTGCTTTACCAATCGGTTGGTTTACAAAGTCACGCGTTCCTTTGTGCGCGTCTTTTAGCGCTTCAACAATTCCTTCATCAGCTTTAGCCAGTGATTTCTTGTTGTTCTTATCATAGATAGGACGAGCTTCTGACTGGCCTTTAACGACACTCCAGTTACCATCTTGTTGCTTAAGCACTAAGTCCATCACACCAACGTGGCTGCCCCAGCGCCCCGGCATAACGGCTGTTACACCATTTATCGTGCCTTTTTCATTGTCGATGCCTTGAATGTTATCAAAGCCACGACCTGGGAATACTGAGTGAGAGTGACCAAAGGCAATCGCATCAATCCCGTCTACTTCAGACAAGTAATACGTAGAATTTTCTGCGCCTAACTTATGAGGGTCAGTTGAGACGCCTGAGTGCGGAATCGCAACAATAACATCAGCGCCTGCTTTCTTCATTTCTGGAACCAGCTTTTCTGCCATTTTCTTAATATCTTTGGCGAAAACCTTGCCTTCTAGGTTGTTCTTATCCCAAACCATGATTTGTGGTGGTACGAAACCGATGTAACCCACTTTGATTTCATGAGCGTTGCCATCGACATCTTTAAAGCTGTGGCTTTTAATCAGGTAAGGCTTAAAGTAAAAGTCACCTGTTTTCTCATCAAATACGTTAGCGCTCACGTAAGGGAAATCCGCCCCTTCAAGCGTTGTTGCTAAGAATTCTAGGCCGTAATTAAATTCATGGTTACCGATATTGCCGACATCATAATTAAGTTGATTCATTGCTTGATAGACAGGGTGAACTTCTCCTGATTCTATTCCCTTTGCAGCCATGTAATCCCCCATAGGGCTGCCTTGAATCAAGTCACCATTATCGACCAAAACACTGTTTATCACTTCTTGCTGCGCCTGCTTCACTAATGTCGCGGTACGAGCAAGACCTATCTTTTGTGATGGAACATCTTTGTAGTAATCGTAATCCATCACGTTAGTGTGAATATCAGTTGTTTCGATGATACGTAGCTTAATGGTATCGGCCATTACTGGGCCTGCCATCATTAACATGCCACCAAGGACTGCCATCGAAATAGGTTTCACTGCCATTTTCATTTTGTTCTCCATTACGGGGGATAAAGAATAATCTTGATAAATGTAACAAATTACAATGCAACAACATGTCTACCGTTGGTAAAACTGTGACTTTGAGTGGTGTTGGGTTAAATAACTGCCAACAAGATCTCATAAATGTAAACACAATGTTCCTCCCAAATTGGAGAGGAAAATCAGAATATTATGTCGCTTAGCTATTTTAGTTATAAAAAATGAAATTTTAGAATTTCAAGTAATATAAAGAGGTGGTCATAATGCAATCATTACATGCGTAGATGCCACTATGGTGACAAATTTAAAGCGGTTATAGGTATTGAACAAATAACCACGTAAAGCTTAGTCATGAATAGAGGTTTGCTCCACCTCGTAGTGCTGCACTGTAGCGATGGTGAATGCCTCTTTAAACGAGAGATTAGTTCTTTTTTCAGCCACAGTGTATCTGCCAATTCAATACAATCCTGACCATAGATTTAGGGACAAAATTAAGCTTAAAGGCTTACAAGGAAATAGATATGGATCAACAACGCTTAACCCACTTGAAGCAACTAGAAGCTGAGAGTATTCATATTATTCGAGAAGTTGCTGCTGAGTTTGATAACCCAGTAATGATGTACTCGATTGGTAAAGACTCCTCAGTCATGCTTCATCTTGCTCGTAAGGCTTTTTATCCAGGAAAAATTCCTTTTCCATTGTTGCACGTTGATACGGATTGGAAGTTTCGCGAAATGATCGAGTTTCGAGATAAAATTGCTGAAAAGTATGGGTTTGATCTTCTCGTTCATAAGAACCCAGAAGGGTTGGCGATGGGGTGCAGCCCATTCAAACATGGCTCTTCTAAGCATACCGATATCATGAAAACTCAAGGGCTAAAACAAGCGCTCAATAAGTATGGTTTTGATGCTGCCTTTGGTGGTGCGCGTCGTGATGAAGAGAAATCTCGAGCAAAAGAGCGAGTTTACTCATTCAGAGATAAGAACCACACTTGGGACCCTAAGAATCAACGTCCAGAGTTATGGAAAACCTACAATGGTCAGGTCAACAAAGGCGAGAGCATTCGTGTGTTCCCACTATCAAACTGGACCGAGCTGGATATCTGGCAGTACATCTATCTAGAGAATATTGACATTGTTCCACTTTATCTTGCTGATAAGCGACCAGTCGTTGAGCGTGATGGCATGCTGATCATGGCAGATGATGATCGATTGGAACTGCAAGAAGGTGAGGTGATTGAAGAAAAATATGTACGTTTCCGTACGTTAGGCTGCTACCCACTGACTGGCGCTGTTGAATCAGAAGCAAATACGCTGCCGGGCATTATCGAAGAGATGTTAGTAGCTACTTCAAGTGAGCGTCAAGGACGAGCGATCGACCACGATCAGTCGGGATCGATGGAACTGAAAAAGCGTCAAGGTTATTTCTAAGGATCTAAGGACAGAACATGAACAATGTAATTGAAGCTCAGGTTGCTGAGCTTGGTATTGAAGGTTACCTAAACCAACACCAACATAAATCACTGCTTAGATTCCTCACTTGTGGCTCAGTCGATGATGGAAAGAGCACGCTAATTGGTCGCTTACTTCATGATACTCATCAGATTTATGAAGATCAGCTTGCTGCCGTTCACAATGATAGCCAACGTGTAGGTACAACGGGTGAGAAACCCGATTTAGCACTACTGGTTGATGGTCTACAAGCTGAACGTGAGCAAGGTATTACCATTGATGTCGCATATCGCTACTTTTCGACTCAGAAACGCAAATTTATTATTGCAGATACCCCTGGGCATGAGCAGTACACCCGTAACATGGCGACAGGCGCTTCAACTTGTGATGTTGCGATCATTTTGATTGATGCACGTAAAGGGGTATTGGATCAAACACGTCGTCACTCGTTTATCTCTAACCTGATTGGCATTAAGCATTTTATTGTAGCGGTTAATAAAATGGATCTTGTGGACTACTCACAAGAGACGTTTGAAACCATTCGTGATGAATACCTTGCGTTTGCTGAAAACTTGCAAGGCGAAACTGACATTCAGATTCTGCCTCTATCTGCATTAGAAGGTGAGAATGTAGCCTCTTCGAGTAAAGAGATGAACTGGTTCAAAGGGCCGACACTACTTGAGCTATTAGAGACCGTTGATATTGATAAGTCGAAACTGGATGGTGAGTTCCGTTTCCCTGTTCAGTATGTTAATCGCCCGAACTTAGATTTCCGTGGTTTTGCTGGCACGATTGCATCTGGCACCGTTAAAGTTGGCGACAAAATCAAAGTTCTTCCTTCAGGAAAAGAGTCGTCAGTTGCACGTATTGTTACGTTTGATGGTGATTTAGACGAGGCACAAGCTGGTCTTGCCGTGACTTTAACACTGGAAGATGAGATCGATATCAGCCGTGGTGATTTGATCGTGCTTGATGACGCTCAGGTGGAATCGACCAACCACTTAGCTGCGGATGTTGTTTGGATGACCGAACAGCCACTACAACCTGGACGTGAATACGACATTAAGATTGCGGGTAAAAAAACCGTTGGTCGTGTCGAAGCGATTCGCTACCAATACGATATTAATAACCTGTCGACGCATTCTGCAGCCGAGCTGCCATTAAACGGCATTGGATCATGTGAGTGGACACTAACGGAATCTGTCGCTGTCGATAGCTATCAGCACTGTACAGATACCGGTGGTTTTATCATCATTGATCGCCTAACTAACGTAACCGTTGGTGCCGGTTTAGTGCGAGAGAGTTTGACTCAGGTTGAGCAGCAAGTTGGCAATATTTCAGCGTTTGAAGTTGAACTAAACGCATTGGTTCGTAAGCATTTCCCTCACTGGGGTGCCAAGGACCTAAGTCAGCTGTTGAAGTAATCAAGTAGCTAATGAAGTCGCCTTGTGACGGAGGTGACTTATATTTATGTGACAGTAGGAAGTGAGTAGTCACTATCCTATCTAAGGATGATTTATGTGGGAACAAGGATTGGTTATGGCGATGCTATTAGGCATCATCACATGCTTGTTAGTCACGCGAATAAAGCCGAGCGTCATCTTTGCTGGTGCAGCATTCTTAGCTTTCATGGCTGGGACAATCGAGCTTCAATCGATCGCAACGAACTTCACTAATTCTTCCTTATTGACTCTGGTATTGTTGATATTAGCATCGTGTGCTTTAGAGAAAACACGACTTATTAGCTGGGTGAGTCAGAATATCTCAGAGGGGAAGCTTGGGACCGTGGTTGCAAAACTGGGTGTCTCTACAGCGTTGCTCTCATCATTTACCAACAATACTGCCGTGGTGGTGTCATTAATCGGTGCGATTAAGCGTAACCAGAAACATGCACCATCGAAGCTGCTAATCCCACTCTCTTATGCTGCTATTCTAGGGGGAACGCTCACCCTGATAGGCACTTCTACCAACCTTATCATCAATAGTTTTGTTGAAGATGTCGGCTTACCGAGCCTAACCTTTTTCACGCCAACGCTTATCGGTTTAGCGGTTCTTTTTGGTGGTGTGCTTATCTTGATACCATTAAGTTACTTACTGCCTAACTACGACGATCATGCTCAAGATGAATTGCCGTATTTTTTAGAAGCGATTGTTGAACCGGGTTCTCCGTTGGTGGACAAGAGCATCAGTGAGAATAACCTTAGAGCATTGAGAAAATTGTTTTTGGCCGAGGTGATTCGCGATGGCGATAGCATGCCCTCTGTAGAGCCTGATTTTGTTCTTCAAGCCAAAGATCGTCTGTTATTTTGTGGTGATATAGAAAGTGTTGCGACACTGCAAGAGATACAAGGATTAACGCTATTTGGACAACATCACCTCAATGGACAAGGGTTCGTTGAAGCGGTGGTGAGTTCATCGGCCAGTTTCTGTAATAAAACATTGAAATCTAGCCACTTTCGAGACCGATTTGACGCTGTAGTAGTTGCGATTAGGCGCGGTCATGAACGACTAGAAGGTGGGCTTGGTAATATTGTTTTAACCGCAGGTGATACGCTTGTTCTAGTACCCGGTAAGCGTTTTGAATCAGAGCGTCGTGCCCATCGCCGTGAGTTTGTTTTGATTAACGACTTAGACTCAAGCGCAAAGCTCGATGCCAATAAATCCAGCATTGTGTTGGCTGGTTTTGCTATGGTCATTGGTCTAGCACTTCTTGATTTGGTTCCTATTATCAAGGGGTTGCTAGTCTACTTACTCGTTATGCTGGCACTGGGCACCATCAAAATCAATGAACTTCGACGCCGCTTTCCAATCGACATTGTGGTGATTGTCGGCTCTGCCCTCTCTATTGCTCAGTTGATGCTCTCTTCGGGTCTCTCGATTAGAATGGGAGAGATGTTCATGGAAGCCTTTAATGGCTGGGGTGTGTTTGGTGCGTTGGTGGCAGTCTACTTAATGACTCTCATTTTAACTGAGCTTGTGACTAACAACGCGGCCGCCGCGTTGGCTTTTCCTATTGGCTACAGTATGGCGCTTGGTTATAACGTTGATCCCATGCCGTTTATTATGGCCGTCCTTTTTGGTGCCAGTGCGAGTTTTATCTCGCCTTATGGCTATCAAACAAACCTACTGGTCTATAGCGTAGGAAATTATAAGCTGAGTGACTATATGAGAATTGGGATACCGATTTCTATTGTCTATTCCGTATTGGTGTTAAGCCTAATCCCTGTGTTTTTCCCATTTTGATTTTAAAGCTTTGATTTATTGAGTGTTAACTTTGAAAGAGTGCTCGGTTTAAAAAAGCGTTTAGTTTAAGGAAGTAAATTATGGCCACTTTAACGCCAGAAAAAGATGAAAACATTGTGTGGCATCAGCATGTGATTGATAAAGAGTACCGTGCAAAGATAAAACAACAGAGACCGTCAGTGCTTTGGTTTACCGGCCTTTCTGGTTCTGGAAAATCTACAGTGGCTGGGGCACTAGAGAATAAGTTGGCAGAGCTTGGCTACCACACTTACTTGCTTGATGGTGATAATGTTCGTCATGGTTTGTGTAGTGATCTTGGCTTCTCTGAACAAGATCGCCGAGAGAATATCCGTCGAATTGGTGAGCTATCTAAACTGATGGCTGACGCAGGTTTGATAGTGCTTTCTGCTTTTATTTCACCGCACCGCTCTGAGCGTCAATTAGTTCGTGAAATGCTGCCAAATGGCGAGTTTTTAGAGGTATTCGTCAATGCACCTTTGGATGTGTGTGAGAAGCGTGACCCAAAAGGATTGTATAAAAAAGCAAGGGCAGGTGAGATCAGCAACTTTACGGGCATCAGCTCGGCTTATGAAGCGCCTCTTAACCCTGAAATTGATTTGTTAACGGGTGAATACTCTATTGAACAGTTAGTTGAACAATGCCTTGTACAGCTTCGAGCGCAAGGCATTATACAAGCCGATTAAGCCAACGGTTTGTTTTGTTAAACGGTGTGATGGATTGAGCTTTTGACCTCAGTGTGCACCGTGAATTTCTGGCTCAGTAGGGCGACAACCTGATCGTAATACTGGGCATTTGGCTTGTTACCAAGTAGCTTGCACAGCTCGTTTCCTGTAGGGCTAAAGCGATAGTAGAGTAACCTGACTCCTTTCGTTTGAGGCTGTAGCGAGTGGCTTTTACCTTGATAAGTGAGAGGTAAAGGCGGATCCATCTCAATCTCTCCTGACTCAAGCTCAGTGCCGTGCAGTAGACCAAGCTCGATGAGTACTAGCAAGCTAGAGTAGGGAAGTTGAAAATTACCGGTGTTAACTGCTGTCGTTGTATCTCGCTTACCGAAACTAAAAATGCCATTGCGTGCTTTTAGTCCAACCAATAATTTTCTACTGCTATCTGTTCCAAAACTGCACGCAAGCGATGCTGCTTTTTGTAGTACCTGTGCTTCTTTCGGGCTCATGTCTTGAAGAACCTTAAGCGCTTTCATTGAAGTAGAGCCTGGGTTGGTGATTTCTCGTTTTAATACCTGTGCCCAAAGCCTCTGCATCGAAGGATTATGTATCTCCTGCGCCATATCAAAATAGCGATATAACCAATCACTGTCAGGTTTTCCTGCGGTTTCATCTCGGCAAGCACCGTGAGTCGCTTTGAGGATCTGCTCTAAATTTTTTTGTCGCTGCTCATGGCGTTTACGCTCTCGCTGCATAGCCCTATCAAGCGGTGTTTTTTCCACGGGATCATCTTGAAGCAGCGCATCTAGGCCATAGGTTTGAGCAATATTAAGCACACAGCTAGCACTGTCTTTAATGTAACTGGATTTTTTATCTTGCTGCTTTTTTGTGTTACCGGTGGATTCATGTTCGATAACGGTGGGTTTGTTATCATTTGCCATAGATGTCCCTCAACTCACAGAGCTTGTTTACAACTAATTAAAATGTAACGCGTTATGACGAGGACTTCTAGATAAAGACTAAACGAGATATAAAAAATGAGACTATTAAAAATGATAACAATTTGTTAAAGTTGTTACTATTGATTGAGAGGGCTTATGAAGTATATCAAAGAGAATAAAATTAAAAAGCACCTATCAATCGTCCTACTCTTACTGCTATACATGGCAATATTAGCGTATCTATCTAGCTTTATATCTTAGAGTAGAAGATTGACAGGTTATCTTGAGGATTAGAGATTACATATCATCATATTCGGTAATCGCAGTTCCCTCTAGGAAATAGGCAGTTTCAGCCAGTTCATGGCTGATAGTTTCTGTCTTTAACGTTCCTGTTACATATATTACATCCCACAGCTGTTGTACTGGCGCGCCTTCTGGAAACTTCACGTAGATGATTTGGTTTGGCGGTGGTGGTGGAACGTGAATACAAGCACCAAAGTAAGGGACGAGGAGAAATTCAGTGACCTTATTGGCATCGCCTTCAAGTGGAATAACAAATCCCGGAATCTTTACCGTGCTGTTATTAAGTTCAGGGCGAACGCTTCCTACCATTGACTGGGCCATTTGATTGCCTGAGTGATCCAGTTCTGGCATGCCTGCCGCATCAAATTGATTGCGTTCATTCTCAGGGACTAAGTCAATCCAGTTAATGGTCATTACATCTGCTGTAGCATCAGACGCAGTCGCTAGATTCGGCAGCAATGTCACGATTGATAACATTGCAGATAAAAGAAACTTGTTCATAGTGATTCCTAGATTCTTATTGTCATACCATCACTAAGAGATTGTCGATAGGCTCTTAGCGCTGGAATAAAGCCGATAATGATGCCGGCAAGTTGTACAAATCCTAGTAAAGTCCATTCGTAAGCGGTAATTGCACTCATTGCAATTGTAATTCCATATTGCTGCTGGATGATGGGTTGTCCCACAGCGAGGGCAAAGTATAGCCCAGTGATTCCGACAAGAATACCGATAAATGTAAGGGCACTCGCCTCGCTAATGAGCAGAGCAAAGACATGTTTTGGCCTGGCTCCCATAGCTCTAAGAATCGCCATTTCACGCCTCCTCTCTTGAAGGCTCGTTAATAGACTACTCAGCATACCAAGTAATCCAGCAATCACGACGAAGATAGACACGGCCATTAAGGCTTGCTCAGCAACCGACATCATCCCCCAAAGTTCATGCAAGGCAACGCCTGGCATAATCGCGCTCAGTGGCTCATGTGGGTAGGTGTTGATTTGGCGCTGCAAAGCAAAGGTTTGAATTTTGGATTTTAAGCCAACCATCATTGCTGTAATTTGCTGAGGCTTAAAATCTAGAGCATTAAGTTGCTCAGCGGTTGGTGCATTGCCTAAGTTTGCCCCTGATTCCCAGCCGACATGAATCGCTTCTATTGCTTCAAGTGAGACATGGACGGTTTTATCTACGGGGGTTCCGGTTGGTGCAAGAATACCCACAACGGTAAAAGGCAGATTGTCGTGTCGACTAAAGCCTACATCACTGATACCGTGAGCAATGATGATTTCGCTGCCTATCTCGTAGCCTAAAGATCTGGCGACATCAGAGCCGATAACCGTCTCAAATAAACCGCTAAATGGGTTACCAGTGCTAAAAGTAAGTGGTTGCTTACTTCCGTATTTGTAATGTTCAAAGTAGCTACCATTGGTGCCCATGACGCGAAACCCTCGATGGGAGTCACCAAGTGAAATTGGAATAGCCCAGTCTACAGCTCGATGCTGACTAAACTCTTCATAGCTTTTCCAATCAATGTTGTTGGTTGCATTACCGATTCTAAATACGGAATAAAGTAGCAGGTTTACCTGTCCTGAACGGCCACCAATAATAAGGTCGGTACCAGAAATAGTATTGGCAAAGCTGTCTTTGGCTTGAGTACGAATTCGTTCAACCCCCATTAATAGAATGACCGAAATTGCTACGGTCAAAATGGTGAGAATAGCGGTTGTTTTTCGGTTACGAACACTTTTCCATGCAAGGCTGGTTATTGCTCTCATTGGTGAGTCCCCGCTTCGTTGATTTGTTTTAAGTCTACAGAGCGATCAAATAGAGCTTCGAGCGTTGGGTCATGGCTAACAAAAACCAGAGTAGAGCTTGCAAGGTTTGCTTGCTCCATAAGTAACTCAATGAAAGCACTTCGGTTTTCATGATCGAGAGCGGAAGTGGGCTCATCAGCGATGATTAACTTGGGTGCTCCTATTAGCGCTCTCGCAGCTGCGACTCGCTGTTGCTGACCAATACTCAGTTCAATGACAGGTTTATCAAGTAGGTCTTTAGGCAGATGCAATCGAGCCAGTAGATCTCTTGCTTCTTGTTCTGGTGATTGCTTGAGCTGTTTTTTTCTTTGAGACGAGAACTGGCAAGGCAGTATGACATTTTCAATCACACTGAGATAAGGCAATAGATTAAACTGTTGAAAAATATAGCCAATGTTATCCGCTCGGAACTTATCTCGCAGGCTTGGTGTTAGCGTACTGATATCTGTTCCTAATACTTCCACTTGACCGTCTTGTACCTGGTTAATTCCGGTTAATAGCCCTAGAAGTGTTGATTTACCACACCCACTTGGACCTTTGATAAAGACGTGCTCTTGTTGATGAATAGAAAGCTCGGGAATGTCGAGGATCGCTTGGCTAGCATTGGGCCAAGTAAAGCGTAGGTTCGTTAAGTTGACGACCACGTTATTGGTGTCAGACAGGGTATTGTCCATCTCAAGTTCCAATTAGTTAGATTTGCTAGGGTAAGGGAATTACCCTAGCAAGGTTGCTCTAGCAAACTAGGTTAGAAAGATATTGTATTACTTCCTGGTGATAATTTAGTTGCAGATTGCGCCTTATCAGTCAATAGGTTAATGCTAACTGATTCGGTTGTCTCGAATTGAGTAAACCATTCTGTTGAAATCGATTGTAGCTTATCAATGTTGTCACAATGGAAGTGGTATTCAATCGTGAACTCACCATGGCCGCCGCTGTGGTCGTGGTCATGATGTTTATGATCATCATGGCTATCGTGCTTGTCGTGGTCATGATGCTTGTGGTCGTCATGGCCTTCGTGCTTGTCATGGTCATGATGTTTGTGGTCGTCATGGCTATCGTGCTTGTCATGGTCATGATGTTTGTGGTCGTCATGGCTATCGTGCTTGTCATGGTCATGATGTTTGTGGTCGTCATGGCTATCGTGCTTGTCATGGTCATGATGTTTGTGATCATCACCGCCCAACGTATGTGTCACTGATTTAAATTCCAACTCACATTTAGCTGAGGCATTCAAAGCAAAAATATTATCGACATCATTGAGGATGTTCACCGCACTGGCTAACTTCTCTTTTTGCTGTGCATTTTGTGGCGCGTGTTCGAACCCAACGACATCGGCACCAGGTGCTGTCACTTCAATCAGTAAATCGTGAGCATCTTGAGCGATATTGAACTCTACGTGACCGTGAACGTGAGCATCGTGTTGACGAAAAGTGCTTTCAGCTAAAATTGGCGTGCTCATCAGTAAAGCGATACTAACAGCAAGAGTTGTTTTGATTTGCATTGGATCTAATCCTTAAAAATTTGAATATAAAAATTACACTACAGTTTTGAGATTAGTTGAATTAGGTGGAGAACGCGCCATATAAGCGTGGAAGCCTATAACAACGTTCTCGGCCGTATAATCAAACGAAAAAACATCTCGGGCGATCAAATTAGCCCAAGCTGACGCGTGCTGATTGAGGCCGTGACTGACTGCTGAAAAGAGCTGGCAATGGTGATCGCTATGATGATCTGGATGAAAGTCGAACTGGTGCTCGATAGCCGCAAAATTAAGCCATAGCACGCCAACTAAAGCACCTAATGTAAGCAGTCGCTGGATAGAAGTTATTGGCTTAATCATAAGTATGGACGTCGTGTATAAACTTTAACTGTTATAGTATAACAATATTGTGGCTGTGAATGTCAGGGTAATTTGAGCAAAAATGAGGTGACTTTTTGATAATGTAGATGAAAAACGCGATAGCGCTTAGGCTATCGCATAGTGTTCTCGCGATTTGTTTGATGTCGAGTTTATAAATGCTCGCGAATCAGTGTAATAACTGAGGCCACCTCACTCTCGTCTAGTGCACCCTCTTTAACAAACACAACCTTACCTAGCTTGTCTTGTACAATAATTGCTGATGACTCTTCTTCAAGTTCCCATGCACTCGCAACCGCCCCATCAGCGTCTAATACCATGGAAGACCAAGGGAACTCTTTTTTACTATTTTGAGCTTTTGATTTAACTATCGAGCCTGTTCCCCACATCGCATCATCTTGATTAATGATTGTTGTCGTTTGGTAGGCGTCTTCTGGAAATTTAGCTGCTGTTATTGCAGCCATTAAGGGGGCATTGAGCTCTTTAGAGCTTCCTCTGCCTGCTATAGCTTGGATTACTCGTACTTTACCAAGCATGGTTTGATTGCTCCATGCTTGGTATTCAGCCTCGCCATCATTAAGTATGATTTCGCCATGTTTTTTAACATCGACATCTAAAACTGGCTCGCCTAAAGTGATGTTGTGAGCGGATGCTAAGAGTGGAGAGCAAGCAAGTAGGAGGGTAAGAAGTTGTCTGTTTTTCATTATTATATTCCTTTTGATAGTGCCAAAAAAGTATATACCAACCTAGATTAAGGGCTCAAAGTGCATAACCAAGTCGTGAGCTCTGTAGACTATTTACTCAATTTAATAGCAGACGAAATAGTATTAGGTGAAGCAAACCCCTGTTCCACCAAGGCCACAGTAGCCATTTGGATTCTTCGCTAAGTATTGCTGGTGGTACTCTTCAGCGTAATAATATTGTCCCGCGGGAAGTATCTCAGTGGTTATCTCTCCTTTATCTTGGTTCGTAAGGAGTGTTTGATAGTCCTGTTGAGAGTTTAAAGCGATGGTTGCCTGCTCATCACTATAAACATAAATCGCAGAGCGATACTGGGTTCCAGCGTCGTTCCCTTGTCGCATCCCTTGAGTTGGGTCATGTCGTTCCCAAAAGTGAGTAAGAAGTTGTTTAAAAGTAATGATACTTGGGTCAAAGAAGACACTCACTACTTCAGTATGCCCGGTGAGCCCAGTACAGGTTTCTTGATAGGTGGGGTTCTTTGTGTAGCCCCCCGCGTAACCAACAGAGGTGCTTGTTACTCCTTCTAATGACCAAAATAGACGCTCAGCCCCCCAAAAGCAGCCCATACCGAATAACACTTGCTGTTCATTTTCTTGTGGTTGCTTGTTGATTGGCTTTTGATTCACGAAGTGAGTGATAGGTGCGGCAATAGGGGTATCTCGCCCTGCAAGCGCTTCTTCTGGCGTTATGATTAACGAATTGGTATTCATCGTTTTGTCTCCCCTGTTATATGGAACCTAATTGTTACGTCGAGGTGAATTAATAGCGCTAATTATATGAATAGCTAAAGACTAACGGGATTAATCTAGGTATTATTTTTATTAGCGGTAACTCTCATTTGTGGTTTATATCAATTAAGCATGTTAATTAAGCGATTTCCAGTTTTTATCTTAAGCTTAGCCTTATCCAGTCTCGTTCGCGCTAACGACATTGAGATGAGTGTTGTTGGGCTAGAAGATGCATTGCAAGACAATGTCGATGCTTATTTATTATCCATTCCAGAAACGGACTATGAAGTCAGTCTGCGTTTCCAGTCTCGTCTTGAGACAAATATTACCAAGGCACTTAATGCGTTAGGTTACTACCAACCTGAATTTCGTTTCGAGATTATTGAAGACAAAGAGCTCATTGTTCATGTTTCACCGGGTGAGCCAGTTATTATTACTAAGCTGGATATTGTTATTATGGGTGAGGCTCAAACTGATCCTGACTTTTTGCAGTTAATCTCTCGTAGTGGTTTAAAGCTCAACCAACCGATAAACCACGGCCAGTATGACGGTCTAAAATCGTCGATTCGTAATATGGCTTTGCAAAAAGGTTACTTTAAAGGTGACTTTTCGGAAAGTCGCTTAGAGGTTGTCCCTAGTTTAAATCAAGCCATGATTCGCTTGCATTACGATAGTGGCATGCGCTATCACTTTGGTTCAACAGAGATAACTGGAAGCCAGATACGAGAAGAGCGCGTTAAATCTTTACAGCCTTATGAAAGTGGAGAGCCTTATCATATATCTAAGGTTGGTGAGTATAATCAAAACCTGTCCAATACCGATTGGTTCTCATCTGTCTTTGTTGAGCCTGATTTATCTCAATTAGATAATAGCCGAGAGCTTCAAATGAAGGTAGCACTTGCTCCCCAAGCAAGAAACCAACTTGAAACGGGTATTGGTTTCTCTACCGACGTTGGTGCTAGAGGCACATTAAAGTGGAAAAAGCCGTGGGTAAACGATCGCGGGCATAGCTTTGATAGTAGTATTTCACTCTCACTTCCTGAGCAAAGTATCGTTGCGGGCTACAAAATCCCTCTTGATGACGTTTTACATGAGTACTATCGGATTCAATACGGGATGAAAAAAGTCGATAGTCGAGATACTAAAAGTTTAGAGTCTAACCTCTCCGTTGGGCGTCACTGGTTACTTGATAGTGGTTGGCATCAAACAGTTCGTGTCCGTTACCTCCTTGAAAACTATGAGCAAGGTATACAAGATGATGTCGGGCATTTCGTCTTACCTGGTATCTCTTTTTCTCGAACGCGCACGAAAGGTGGCAGCATGCCAATGTGGGGGGATCGGAAAACGATAACGCTTGAATATGGCGACCCTTCACTTCTCTCTGAGACACGCTTAGTTCGTTTAGTGGGTGGAACCTCTTGGATTCGTGGTATTGGCACTAATCATCGCGGTCTATTCCGTATCGATGGTGGAGCTAACTTTACTCAAGAGTTCGAGAAGCTTTCGCCTTCACTGCTGTTTTTTGCTGGTGGTGATAATAACCTTCGGGGCTATGGTTATGAATCTATCTCACCAAAAGATGAGACAGGCGCATTAACCGGTGGTAAGTACATGCTAACCACATCGCTTGAATATCAATATCGAGTCACTGGGAATTGGTGGGTTGCAACATTCTATGATTATGGTGATGCCTTTAACGAATCCGCTGAGTTCAAAAGTGGTGCTGGTGTGGGTATTCGCTGGGGGTCACCAGTTGGCCCTATTCGACTTGATTTTGCTAAAGCTCTCGATGCTGAAGAGGGCAAAGACGAATATAGAATTCACTTCACGCTGGGCCCTGAATTATGACCAAGATAGTTTTAAAATGGTCTAAGTGGCTGTCAATCACATTTATCTCTATTGTTGTCTTATTGCTGTTGTTAGTGATTACTTTGCTTTACACCAATGTGGGCTTGAACGTGGCGTTGTGGGGAGCTCAACAGGCGCTACCTCAGTTGCAGGTTGACCACACGAAAGGGGCCATTTTCCCTCGATTTACGCTTAATCAGGTGAAATTTCAAGATGATGATCTGTTCATTGATCTTCAAGCGAAAAGTCTGACCTTAGCGATCAATCCAAGCTGCTTTTTAGAGCCCTCTATTTGTATCAATGAGCTTGCTATTGATGGGCTCGATTTTTCAATGCCTCAATTGCCAGAGTCAGAAAAGGTCGAGCCGCAAGTTGATGACAACACAAAGCCGCTAAGAATCTCGACACCGATACCGATTCAAGTTAGGCATCTTGGTCTTTCAAATATTAATCTTGATATTTTAGGTAACCAAGTTCGCTGGGAAAGCTTAACGACAGGCGCACGTTTTCAAAATAATAGATTGCGATTAACGCCGACACTGTGGAATGACATTTCATTATCTCTAGCATCTTCTAGCGAAGAGGAGGGAGCACCTCAAGCTCAAGCTAAAACAGAGGTAGATGAAGATAAAAGTCCGATAGAGTTACCGCCGTTTATCATGCCTCTTTCTGTTGTGATTGAGCGGTTTGATGTGAGTGAGTTTACCTTAGAGCAAGAATCCCCCGTTGTCGTAAACCACCTAGGTTTGATAGCCAATGCTTCTGGATCTGATGTGGCTATTACGTCATTAGCGCTAACTATGCCGGAAGTTGAGGCAGCATTAGCCGCGGAAATAACACTTCAAAATGATTACCCATTAAAGGCACAACTTTCTGCAGAGGTTAAACACCCGCAAGCGAAAGGGCAAAAAGTCTCCCTAACGGTTGATGGCAGCGTTGCTAACCTTGCGATTGACAGTGATTTTAGTGGGTTAATAAAAGCGAGCCTAAAAGCAGAGTTGCAACCACTCAAGTCGACTTTGCCTTATAGCATTCTCTTAAGTGATGCTCAGGCACAGTGGCCGTTATCAGGCAAAGCGGATTACCAAGTCGCAATAGAGCGGTTGTCCAGTTCGGGTGGTTTAGAGGGGTATGACCTCGATCTTATTGCAGATGTGAAAGGAAGCAGCTTTCCTGAAGTCTCCTTAAAGGCTAAAGGAGACGGCAATCTAGAGCAGATAAAGATTACAGAGATTCATCTCGAGACATTAGACGGCACCATCGATGGTGAAGTCTTTGCCAGTTGGAATGAGCCGATAAACTGGCAAGGTAAGCTCTATCTGGATCATATTCAGCCGGGTTTATATTGGCCTGAAGCGGAAGGTAATATCAGTGGCGATATTCATACTCAAGGGTCGCTGACATCGCAAGGTGGCTGGATAACGGATACATCGGTGATTGATATTGATGGGATCTTGCGAGACTACCCTTTGAATATTGAAGGATCGTTGCTTGCCTCTGATGAGAAAGGTAGTGGGGCTATTCATATTCAAACGCCAAGCCTTATTCTTTCTCATGGGCCTAACTCTATCGAAGCTCGAGGTGCATTGAAAGATCGCTGGAATATGCAGGTTGGGTTATCAATTCCTGAAATAGCCAAGTCGGTGCCCGATCTGAACGGCGCAGTAATAGGTGATGTATCGTTATCGGGCCAGTTGTCTGAGCCAAGTGTCAGCCTTTCTCTAACAGCAAATGATCTCGCTTGGCAGGATGAAGCAACGGTTAAACTGATAACGCTTTCTGGAGATATTAAGCCATTACCAGAGCCAACGTTGGATCTTCATCTCCAAGCAAACACTATTCAATATCAAGAGAATATCGTTGATGATGTTGATTTGAAATTGAGTGGCTCTCTTGATGAACACGAACTCTTACTCGATGTTCAATCCGATCTTATCTCAACGAGCTTGGCTATTTCAGGGGCTTTTGAGCAGCAGCCTATTATGAAGTGGGGTGGTGAGTTAGAGCGTCTATTATTGACGACAGAACAAGGCCCATGGGCCCTAAATAAAGCGACGAAAGTCAACGTTAATATTGACGAGCAGCAAGCTTTTGTTGAAGCGCATTGTTGGATACAAAGTGATTCTTCCATTTGTCTTGATGACGATATTAATGTTGGAAAACAAGGCGAAGCTCAGCTCTCCATTCACCAGTTTAGCTTTACACAATTGGCGGCCTTCATGCCACAAGATACTGCCGTGGAAGGTGTCGTTAATGCTCAAGCAAATGCTAAGTGGGGAGAGAAAGCGTTACCAGAGGTAAGCGTGCAGGTTCAAATGCCAGCTGGTCAGGTAACCAGCCTACCTAATGCCCCATTGAGTGTAGGTTGGGATTCCGTCTCTGTGAATGCAAGGCTTGCTGATAATCAGCTTGAGGCTAATTGGTTGTTAGATCTCACCGATAATGGTGAATTATCCGGTGATGTGATAATCCCTAATATTGATGATCCCGATAAGCAAATAGAAGGGGACATTCGAATATCTAAAATTGCTCTGGCCTTCCTGTCACCGATTATCGGTGAGTACAATAAATTTGATGCGCAAGTGAACTCACACTTGGAATTGAGCGGCGACCTGACTAAGCCGAACGTAGAAGGGGAACTAAGAGTCGAAGATCTTCAGCTACGTGGAGAACTCTCACCCCTTGATATTCAAGGTGGAAAAATTATCGCTACCTTTGCAGGAACCAGCGCTGAATTGTTAGCGAACATTGATACGCCAGATGGCCCATTAAATATTGAAGGTAATGCTGACTGGAGAGACCTAGAAGCATGGAGCAGTAATATTCGCGTCTTTGCGAATGAACTACTGGTCAGCCAACCTCCTATGGTTAGTGTCAAAGTTAGCCCTGATATGACCATCAGTTTGGCACCTCAGCATGCGAAGGTAACGGGAACCATCGATCTTCCATGGGGCAATATCGTTGTTAAAGATCTTCCGCCGAGTGCGATTGGCGTTTCAAAAGATCAAATACTGCTCGATGAAAACCTCCATCCCATTGAAGATTCAGGCTCTGGGGTATTTGCTATCGAAACCGATATTAAAATTACCATTGGTGATGAGTTCGCGTTATCGGCATTTGGTCTTGAAGGGAACTTGGTTGGTCAGCTGAATGTGACGCAAAAGGACAAAGGACCAATTATTCATGGTGAAATAAATATCGTCGATGGAGCGTATCGATCATTTGGTCAGGATCTGATGATCGATGAAGGTAAAATATTAATGAATGGCCCCGTCGATCAGCCGTATGTGTCCATCAGTGCGATTCGAAACCCAGAGAATACCCGAGATGATGTGGTTGCAGGGGTACGAGTAGATGGTCCTGCTGAAGAACCGACAGTGACGATTTTTTCAGAACCTGCAATGCCTCAAGCGAACGCCCTTTCTTATCTTCTACGTGGGCAAGATATCGATGCTGAAACTGGTGGTAATGCAATGACGACAACGTTAATCGGTCTTAGCCTTGCGAAAAGCGGTAAGGTCGTTGGTGAAATCGGCGAAGCGTTTGGAGTTCAAGACCTACAGTTAGATACCGCGGGTTCAGGTGAAGAGGCGCAAGTTACGGTGAGCGGCTATATTTTACCGGGACTTCAGGTTAAATATGGTGTCGGTATCTTTGACTCTATAGGTGAATTCACCGTCCGCTATCGCTTAATGAACGACTTGTATTTGGAAGTCCTGTCTGGCGTCGATAACGCTGTAGATCTGCTTTACCAATTTGAGTTTGAGTGATCGGTTTCTGAGCGAGTAACGTAAAGTTTAAATGAAAGAAAGACCATGCTTAATAGGTCTTACTATGAGCTAAGTGACCTTTGGTATTTGTTACCAAGAGTTGTTTCATTTGAATCAGGAGGAAGTGATGAGATATATAGGGCTATTAATCACCTTGTTTGTTGTTGGTTGTGCTCAGCTATCAACGCCAGAATCAATGGCTGAAGCGGACTGGTCTGAATTTGGTAAACAGCGTGGTGTAGAAGGGCAACTATTCCACTCACAAGAACGATTAGCAAAATACGACACGCAAGGTGTGTTAACTGACGAGTTATACATGGCTTATGAAAATGGCTATGGCGAAGGAAAAGCGGAATACTGTTCGCAGAGTGCCCATATGTTAGGTGTTATGGGGAAACCCTATCGAGGTGTTTGTGATGACATCAATATCTGGTTTCGCCAAGATTACGACTCAGGCCGACAGTCGGGAAGCTCACTCTAATATAATGTTGTCTACTCAGTTCGAGGAGTGATGTTACAGCTGTGGTTTATCACTTCTGTAGTTGAAAGTGCCGCTTAAACAAAAATTAAACGGCACTTTAATTGTTATTTACAAGGTGTCTAAATACTATGGCTTTTTAGCTCGTTGATAAGATTCCATAATTTCATTTCTTGCTGATTGGGCATCTTCCCAACCGTCCACTTTGACCCATTTACCACTTTCTAAATCTTTATATCTCTCAAAAAAGTGAGTTACCTGTGCTTTTAAAAGCTCTGGAATGTCGTCGACATCTTGAATATTGTCATACTCTTTTGACAGTTTCGAGTGGGGCACAGCAAACACTTTTGCATCTTCTCCTGACTCATCACTCATCTTCAAGACACCAACAGGCCGACAGCGTATAACTGACCCTGGCATTAGTGGGAAAGGGGTTGGTACCAGCACGTCAACAGGATCTCCATCGAGAGAAAGCGTGTCATTGATGTAACCATAGTTACAAGGGTAGAACATGGGTGCAGACATAAAACGGTCGACAAATACCGCCCCCGTGTCTTTATCGACTTCATATTTTATTGGGTCTGCATTTGCGGGTATTTCAATAATGACGTAAATGTCATCAGGCAATTCTTTACCAGCAGGAACGGTTTTTAGGCTCATCGCAATCTCCCTGAGAGTGAAACATTTCTAATGTTGTATAAGTCTAGTTGCTAGCGAGGAAATTGAGAAAAATCCACGAAATCTTATTGTTGTCTATATTTATATAAATTAGAAATCACTAGGAATGTGAGTAATGAGACATATTTGACTGAGAGGGACGCTTTTTAGTCAAACCTCTCACTCATGACAAAGTCGATTAGGTAATTCAGTTGGTTGTAGAGAATACATAAAGGCGCGAGGCTCATGATAAAACAAAGGCAGATACTAAAATCTAAAGTACCTGCCTTAAGTTGTTTTTTAATGTGGGTTAGTCTTGGTTATTGCTAATGAACTCCTCGACTTTCAAGACCATGTTTTTCGAACCTACAAAGTATGGGACACGCTGGTGTAACTCAGTTGGCTTAATGTCCATAATACGATTCACACCATCAGATGCGATACCGCCTGCTTGTTCAATGAGGAACGCCATTGGGTTGCACTCATAAAGCAAGCGCAGCTTACCGTTCGGGTGACTCTGCGTACTTGGGTAAAGGTAGATTCCACCTTTTAGCAAGTTACGGTGGAAGTCTGATACCAATGAACCGATATAACGAGATGTGTATGGGCGTCCATCTTCAGGCTCGTTTTCTTGGCAGTATTTAATGTACTTTTTCACACCGGTTGGGAAGCGAATGTAGTTCCCTTCGTTGATCGAGTAAATATTACCATCTTCCGGTGTCATCATGTCTGGATGAGAGAGACAGAAAGTGCCAATAGAAGGATCGTAAGTAAACCCATTCACACCGTTGCCTGTTGTATAAACCAGCATGGTCGAAGAGCCGTAGATAACGTAACCCGCTGCGACTTGCTTATTACCAGGTTGAAGGAAGTCTTCTTGAGTTGGAGGGGTGCCAACAGGAGAGACTCGGCGGTAGATAGAGAAAATCGTACCAACAGAGACGTTCACATCGATATTCGATGAGCCATCGAGTGGGTCCATTAAAACAACGTACTTAGCATTTTTGTTGAGTTCTTTATTAAACGCAACGGCTTCATCTTCTTCTTCACTGGCAACGCCACAAACTTGGTCACGAGCTTCCAGCGCCGCTTTAAATTTGTCATTCGCGTAGAGATCCAGTTTTTGTTGCTCTTCACCTTGAACGTTTTCAGCTCCGACAGAGCCTGTAATATCTGCTAGTCCGGCCTTATTGATTTCTCTATTTACGATCTTTGCAGCAAGTCGAATCGAAGAAATAAGAGATGAAAGATCACCGCTAGCGTGGGGGAAGTCCGCTTGTTTTGAAACAATGAACTCGCCAAGGGTGCGCATTTCCGACATGTTATATCCTTAACAATTATGAGTGTTGGGGGCGTGGCGATAACGTTTGCCTCTTTTTGGGCTTTATGCCATCACACTCATTATAGTGTAAGCGCTAGATCTTAATTATGGTAATGAAGTAACCGATTGAGATCTCATATCATTTGTCGATTGTCAGCGATTTGCAATCTCGCTTCCTTTTAACAAGGAAATGATGATAATGAAGGATTCAATCGAAAATCACTTCGTAAGGCTAGGTTGTATGCATATTCATATCTTGGGAATTTGTGGCACATTTATGGGCGGAGCAGCAGTATTAGCGCGCCAACTTGGGCATAAGGTAACCGGCTCTGATGCCAATGTTTATCCTCCTATGAGCACGTTACTTGAATCTCAAGGTATAGAAATAATTGAAGGTTTTGACCCTTCTCAATTAGAGCCAAAGCCTGATTTAGTCGTGATTGGCAATGCAATGAGCCGTGGCAATCCATGTGTTGAGCATGTGCTTAATACCAATATACGTTACACTTCGGGGCCACAATGGTTGCAAGAGTTTCTGCTGCATGATCGTTGGGTGCTGGCTGTTTCGGGCACACATGGAAAAACAACCACATCGAGTATGCTTGCATGGATCCTAGAGTCGTGTGGCTATCAGCCGGGCTTCTTAGTTGGTGGAGTACTTGGGAACTTTGGAATATCGGCTCGCTTAGGTGAGAGTATGTTTTTCATTGTTGAAGCGGATGAATACGACAGTGCTTTTTTTGATAAGCGTTCCAAGTTCGTGCACTATCACCCAAGAACGTTAGTGATGAATAACCTAGAATTTGATCATGCTGACATCTTCGACGATCTTGAAGCGATAAAGCGTCAATTTCATCATTTGGTAAGAACGGTTCCCGGTAATGGTCGAATATTAGCGCCGAAACATAATAGTGATATTGATGACGTTCTACAGCGAGGGTGCTGGAGTGAGACTGAATTTACTGGCGATCAAGGTGAATGGCGCGCCGAGAAAGTAGAGAAAGATGGCTCTGTATTTAAGGTTTATTTACATGATGAATGCGTAGGGCAAGTGACGTGGGATTTAGTGGGCGATCATAACGTTGATAACGCACTAATGGCTATCTCGGCAGCTAGGCATGTAGGCGTTACACCCGATCTAGCCTGTGAAGCACTGGGAGAGTTTATCAATACTAAGCGCCGTTTAGAGCTTAAAGGTGTGGTCAATGATGTGACTTTGTATGATGACTTCGCTCATCACCCAACAGCCATTGAACTCACTTTGGATGGGTTACGTAATAAAGTCGGCGACAATAAAATCATTGCGGTGCTAGAGCCTCGCTCTGCGACCATGAAGCGCGGCGTGCATAAAGAGACGTTAGCCACTTCACTAATCAAAGCTGACTCCGTTTACCTGTATCAACCAAGCAATATCGATTGGTTACTACAAGATGTTGCGGATAAATGTCATCAAGAAACAACGGTTTGTCATGATATTCATGATTTAGTCGCTAGCATTAGTGAAGAAGCGCGACCGGGCGATCAAATCTTAGTCATGAGTAATGGTGGCTTTGAAGGTATCCATACTAAGCTTCTAGAAGCATTAAAAGTATAATTAGTATTAAAATACGGTGAACAAAAAAGTTGTATCTATGACTAAGCAGAATCAAAAGGCCATTACGTTGGCATTTACTGGTGCTTCTGGCGCCCCCTATGGTATTCGTTTATTAGAATGCCTACTGGCAGCAGACTACAAAGTGTATCTGCTGATCTCTTCTGCTGCCCGTGTTGTTCTTGCGACAGAGCATGGATTGAAACTGCCAAGTGGCCCTGATGCTTGTAAGAAAGCACTTATAGAGCATTTAGGGTGTAGTGCTGAGAATCTTGAAGTGTGTGGTAAAGAGGACTGGTTCTCACCTGTGGCGTCAGGTTCTGCAGCACCAAAACAGATGGTAGTCTGCCCATGTTCAGCGGGCAGTGTAGCGGCTATTGCACATGGAATGTCAGACAATTTGATAGAGCGTGCCGCAGATGTCGTTATGAAAGAGCGTGGACAATTATTGCTTGTGGTTCGAGAAACACCATTCTCAACCCTGCATTTAGAGAATATGCATAAGCTCTCTCAAATGGGGGTGACCATTATGCCTGCCGCTCCAGGTTTTTATCATCAACCAAAATCCATTGACGATCTCGTAGACTTTATGGTGGCAAGAATCTTGGATCACTTAGGTATAGAGCAAGGTTTGGTCCCTCGGTGGGGATACTCAAAATAGTCCATTGATTATACTTATGGATAAGTTAGTCAATACGAATTACAATCATTAACGACTCATCGGGGAGCCAGACACAAGAGAGTGTGTCAGCTGAGATCAAGCCAAGCTTGGGACCCGCACACCGTTTAACAGAACTTTCGGTTTAAACGGTTATTAACCTGAACCAGATAATGCTGGCGTAGGAATTGAGTGTGGAGCGTCGATCTTATGTCTACCCATGACAGTGATATAGATTTTAATGAAAAATCTTATCGACTATCACGCCTTCACCCCCTGTTTCTGCGCTGCTCAACTAAGGAGAGCGAGCAGTGAAAACCCCTCTAAACGCAATTACTCTAGCCACGATGGCATCTTTGTCAGTCGTATCAATGCAGCTTCAAGCCTCAGAAACACTGACGGTTTATACCTACGATTCATTTGCTTCTGATTGGGGGCCTGGTCCTGCGGTTGAAAAAGCGTTTGAAGCTCAGTGTGGCTGTGATTTAAATTTTGTCGCCCTTGATGATGGCGTGACTATTTTGAATCGCCTCCGATTAGAGGGTAATAGAACCAAAGCTGATATCGTATTGGGCCTTGATAACAATTTAATGGCCGAAGCGAAGAAAACGGGCTTACTGACTACTCACAGTGTTGATACATCAAATGTGACTCTTCCGAACGGATGGAGTGACGAGACGTTTGTGCCTTATGACTTCGGTTACTTCGCTTTTGTATACAACAAAGAGACATTAGCAAACCCACCAAAAAGCTTAAAAGAGCTAGTCGAAGAGCGTGATGACCTGAAAGTGATCTATCAAGATCCACGCACATCTACACCAGGCCAAGGGCTGCTACTTTGGGTGAAGTCAGTATATGGCGATGAGAGTAGCGAAGCATGGCAACAGCTTGCGAAGAAAACAGTGACGGTGACTAAAGGTTGGTCAGAAGCGTACTCTATGTTTTTAAAAGGGGAATCCGACCTTGTTCTGTCATACACCACATCGCCTGCTTATCACTTGATTGCTGAAAATGATTCGAAATTTGCTGCGGCCGATTTTGCGGAAGGCCACTACACACAAGTAGAAGTCGCCGCTAAAGTAAAAAGCTCAACCAATCAAAAATTGGCCGATGAGTTTATGGCGTTTATTTTAAGTGATGAATTCCAATCAGCAATGCCTACGGGCAACTGGATGTATCCAGTAACGGATATTGAACTCCCTCTAGGCTATGAAACGCTGACCTTGCCACAAAAAGCGCTAAGCTTTAGTTCTGATAAAGTAGCAGAAGAGCGTAAGGGTTGGATTCGTGAATGGCAAAGTGCACTAACGATGTAAGCCATAGGGCTGAAAGTAAGGGACATCATATTAAATTGCTTGAGGCGCGGTATTGAACACCATTCCTAAGATTGGCATTTGGGTCGCGATAGCTATCGCGGCCTTTGTCATTTCGGCATTAGCAGCGCTATTATTCGAAGCGCCATCATTGGAGTTGGGCCAGATTTGGCACGACCCTTATTATCGTCATGTGACGAAATTTAGTTTTTATCAAGCTTTGCTCTCTTCATTGCTTAGCGTGGGCTTTGCTATCCCTGTTGCTCACGCGCTATCGCGACGTCAATTTCGTGGCAAGGAAATTCTACTAAAGCTCTTTGCCACCACATTAGTTTTACCTGTGTTAGTCGGTGTATTTGGTTTGTTGGCTATTTATGGTAATAGCGGCTTAATCGCTCAGTGGTTACAAAGCATTGATAGGACGATGCCATTTTCTATCTATGGTTTGAATGGAATCTTACTTGCGCATGTTTTCTTTAATCTTCCTTACGCGAGTCGCTTATTACTTCAGGCATTAGATACGGTTCCAAGTGAGCAACACAAGTTATGTGCCCATTTAGGTATGAGTCATTGGAATAAGTTCAAATGGGTGGAGTGGCCTCGCCTCAAACAGCAACTTCCCCATGTGTTTGGGCTTGTTTTCATGCTCTGCTTTACGAGTTTTGCTACCGTGATGGCGTTGGGTGGAGGCCCCAAATCAACGACCATTGAGCTTGCCATCTATCAAGCGATTAAATTTGATTTTGATCTTCAAGCAGGCGCACTGCTTGCGATATGGCAGATGTTACTTTGCGCGGTAATTGCCTTTAGTATTCAACGTCTATCAAAACCGTTATCGGTTAGCTCTGGGTCCATTAATAAACAGCTCTATATAAGTAATGATAATTGGCTCTCTAAAGGGTGGGATAGCTTTTGGATCATGGTAGCTCTATTACTCGTATTACCGCCTTTAGTGATGGTTATCATCAGTGGAATCAATAGTCAGTTACCGGTTGTATTAATGGATAACCGTTTTTGGTTAGCGCTGTGGTCTTCGCTTAAAGTTGCGAGCCTTGCCAGTATTATTGCTGTTGTGGTCGGTGTCAGCATCCTTACCACGAGTCGAGTTCTACGCCTTAGAAGTCAGCATCGTCATGCGGATCAGATAGAGTTGATGGGCACGATTATATTAGTAACTCCGGGGCTAGTGGTGAGTACAGGGCTGTTTCTACTGCTACGTAACTTCACCGATGTATTCAGTGTTGCAGGTGTTGTTGTCGTGCTGGTTAATGCACTCATGGCTCTGCCTTACGTGATTAAAACACTGGCTCAGCCGATGCTGCATATTGCTCAGCAATATCAGTATGTGTGTGCCAGTTTAGGCATGAAAGGTTGGCAACGCTTTAAAGTGGTTGAGCTTAGAGCTTTACGCAAGCCGATGGCGCACGCTTTTGCCATCAGCTTTATGTTCTCTATTGGTGATTTAAGTGCGATTGCCTTGTTTGGTAGTCAAGAGTTTAGAACGCTTCCTTTGTATCTGTTTCAACTGCTAGGTAGTTATCAAATGGAAGCGGCCGCGGTTGTCTCTGTAACTCTACTGCTACTTAGTGTGAGCTGTTTTGCCATTATGGAAACCCTGTTTAAATCGAATGCGAGCGTGGATAAATGCTGAATTTAAAAAGTGTCAATTACCATTATCACCAAGAGTGTTTTTGCTTTGATTTAAAGATAGAGAAAGGCACGATAACGGCGCTAATGGGCCCAAGTGGTGCAGGTAAATCGACGTTATTGAGTTTAGTCGCGGGTTTTATTGAACCTGTTTCTGGTGATATTGAAGCACAGGGTCGTTCCGTTGTAGGGAAGGCCCCTTATCTGCGCCCATTTTCGATGTTATTTCAAGAGCATAATCTTTTTGCTCATTTGACGGTTAGAGAGAATATTGGCTTAGGCTTACACCCAGGTTTGAAGCTGACTAAGCAGCAACAGCAGCTGATCATTGACTCTGCCCGACAAGTGGGAGTGGATCAGCTACTTGATCGTCTACCTGAGCATTTATCGGGCGGACAAAGACAACGTGTTGCCCTAGCTCGATGTTTTGTTCAGCCTCACTCTATCTGGTTACTGGATGAGCCTTTTTCGGCATTAGACCCAGTATTAAGAGAGGAGATGTTGGCGTTAGTTAAACGCTTGGTTAAGGAACGTAATATTACGGTATTAATGGTGACACATCATATCAATGACGCCAAAGCCATTGCGAGCCATTATGCCTTCATAGCTAATTATCAAGTTGAGTCTGCTGGGCGTATTGAGGAATTAACGGAACAGCATAGCAACAAGCAATTAGCTGAATTTGTGTTAGCGGCTCAATAATATTCTTCACAGATAGCAAAAGGGTTGATGAAAGTTCATCAACCCTTTGGTCTACTTTTAGAAATACTCTTCACCTATGACAGCTTAGCTATCGCTAGATTCATGCAGCTCTCTTAGTACTTGGAATACCTCACGGAAAGCTTTTGCAGGCTTGCCTGCTTTTTTCTCTTTGGCTGCCTGACGAGCAAGCTGACGCAGACGTTGGCGATCTGTATTTGGGTATAAATCCATTACATCAGCAATCGCGCTATCGCCTTCTTCAACGACTCGGTCACGCAGTTTTTCAAGTTTGTGAAACTCAACTGTTGCTTGTGAGTGCTTGTTGCGGATCTTATCTAACCCAGCCTGTAGTGGCTCCGTATCGATGGTGCGCATCATCTTACCAATGTATTGCAGTTGGCGACGCTTTGCCTCATTTTTGAAGCGCTGTGCATCTTTAATTGCATCAGCAAGATCTTCACTCATTGGGATCTTTTTCAACATAGCAGGTGTCAGAGCAACCAGCTCTTCGCCCAACTTTTGCAGAATATCCATATCGTGCTTCATTTCGGTCTTACTGACCCAAATGATCTCTTCTTCTGGTTCCCAAGGCGCTTTTTGATTTTTACGAGCCATCTTTTCTGCCTATATCACTGTCTTAAACTAATATTAGGCCTATTTTAACAACAATCGTGGGGAGATTGGGAAATTCTTGTTATCCTTAGCCAATATAATTCAAAAATGACTTAGATTAGATATGGATGTAAAACAACAAGTCGCTCAACAGCGCGTTGATTTAGAAGCTGCAGTTGCTAAAGCTCTCGAAATGGCTTCAGTGAGTGCTGATGCCGCAGAAGTCGCGATTACAAAATCGACAGGACTTAGTGTTTCCACTCGCATGTGTGAAGTTGAGAATGTCGAGTTTAATAGTGATGGTGCACTCGGCATTACTGTCTATCGTAATCAGCAAAAAGGCAGTGCATCGACATCTGATCTGAGTGATAAAGCGATTGCACAAACCGTCGCTGCAGCATTAGATATCGCTCAATACACGTCTGCAGACCCACATGCAGGTCCTGCACCTGCAGAGTTTATGGTTAAGGAGATTCCTGACCTAGACCTTTTCCACCCAGACACGCCCGATCCAGACTATGCCGCGAAAATCGCCATTGCAGCAGAGCAGAAAGCATTGTCGATCAGTGACAAGATTAAGCAGAGCGACGGCGCAAGCTACGACAGCCACTATGGTGTGAAAGTGTATGGTAACAGCCATGGCTTATTAGCGAGCTATGCTTCAAGCCGTCATAGCACAAGCTGCTGCGTGATTGGTCAGGGTAAAAATGGCGAGATGGAGCGTGACTACAGTTATACACTTGCTCGTCATCGTGATGAGCTTTGGACGCCTGAAACCGTGGGTCAGCAAGCGGCAGAAAAAACCATTAGTCGTTTAGATGCAAGAAAACTTACTACAGGCAGCTATCCTGTGATGTTTGCAGCGGATGTGGCAACAGGGTTGATAGGTCACTTAGTGATGGCTATTAGTGGCGGTAACTTATACCGTAAGTCTTCATTTTTACTGGATAAGCTAGGCGAGAAGATTCTTCCTGAGTGGTTCAATATCTCTGAGCGTCCACATGTGCTACGTGGCTTAGCCTCTAGCCCATTCGATAGCGAAGGGGTGTATACCCAAGATCGAGAGATCATTACGGATGGCGTTCTTGCGACTTATCTTATTACTAGTTATGCCGCGCGTAAGATGAATATGCAGGTAACCGGTCATGCTGGTGGTATCCATAACTGGTACGTGCAATCAACAGGACAAAATTTTGAGCAGATGCTGAAAGAACTTGGTACTGGTTTGTTGGTGACTGAAGTTATGGGGCAGGGCGTGAATATCGTCACCGGTGATTATTCTCGTGGCGCTGCGGGCTTCTGGGTCGAAAACGGTGAAATTCAATACCCAGTTTCTGAAATTACCATTGCGGGCGATCTGAAAGAGATGCTTTCACGCATTGTCGCTGTGGGTAGCGATGTGGAAACACGTTCTCAAATTCAAACGGGTTCTATTTTATTAGACTCAATGAAAATTGCGGGTGAATAGCTAGTTTAGTGAAGCTGATATAGCGAGATACTAAATAGAGAAAAGGCTTAACAGTGATTGCTGTTAAGCCTTTTTCATTTCCGATGGAAAAGCGAATGTCTTTAAATCACTGCTTTTAAATTTCAGCTTTAAATCACTAAGGTCGCAAGACCAAGGAAGACAAACAGACCAATCACATCAGTAATGGTGGTGAGCATCATACCGCCTGCGAGTGCTGGGTCGATATCCATCTTCTTAAGCATGATTGGAATACTTACCCCCGCAACACCAGCGACAAGTAAGTTGACCATCATCGCGGCCGATATTATTCCACCAAGCACCCAGTCACCTTTCCAAGCGACAACAATGGCACCAATGATCAGCGCCCACAGAATCCCGTTTAAAAAGCCAATCGCGGCTTCTTTGAGTAGTAATTCGCGTTTGTTTGAGTCACCGATATGACCAAGTGCTAGGCCACGAATCACTAGGGCCACGGTTTGGTTACCCGCAACCCCACCCATGGACGGAACGATAGTCATCAAGACGGCAATCGCTGCCATTTGCTCAAGCGTGGCTTCAAACATGTTTGAAACAGAAGCGGCGGTTAGCGCTGCAAGAACATTGACACCCAGCCAAATACTCCGCTTACGCGCGGATTTCACAACAGGGGCAAAGGTATCTTCGTCATCATCAAGACCGGCTAAGCTCATCATTGAGTGCTCGGCATCTTCACGAATAACATCAACCACATCATCGATTGTAATACGGCCGACAAGATGTTGGTTTTCATCGACAACGGGTGCAGAAACCCAGTTACGACGTTCAAATAAGCTCGCGACATCAGAGTCACTCGCTTCGACTGAAATTGCCTCATCAACGTCATTCATCACGTCTATGATGGGAATATCGGGCTGCGTGGTTAAAAGAGCAATCAGCGGCAATTGACCAATGAGTCGGCTCTCTTGATCGATAACATAGAGTGAGTCCGTTGCTTCAGGCAGCTCTCCCTTCATACGTAGATATCGCAAAACCACATCAACATCAACGTCAGCACGAATAGTGATAACGTCGGTATTCATGATACCGCCAGCAGTATCTTCCGAGTAGGAGAGAGCGGTCTCTACACGTTGACGATCGGCGGTGTCCATTTGAGACAATACTTCGCGTGAGACATCGTCTGGCAAACTACGAAGGACATAAGCGACATCATCGGTATCCATACCTTCTGTGGCTTCAGCCAACGTCTCAGGTGCCATCTTGGATACGAGGGCATCTTTTACGTCTTCGCTCAGCTCATCGAGGATCTCACCATAATCTTCAGGATCGGTGAGTTGCCAAAGGACTTCACGACTTTTACGTGGAGAGGCTTCAAGTAGGTGAGCAATATCTTCAGGTTCCATGTCTTGCAGTTGGCGTCTGACATGGACAAAGCGACCATTTTCGAGGGCGTCGGTCACTTCTTGGAGGGCTTGGTGAGCCTGATCAAATTCTATTTGCTCTGCCATTGGTTCCCCCTAGTTCCTAATACTTACAATGCTTTGAATAGTAACTTAATTCTATACCTAAGCAACTACTAATGCTGACGATGTTGGATAAAAATGAAAGTGGTAATTGATGGATAACTGAAATGAAAGTTACTCTTCTTCTTCAAAACGGTCTTCTATGAGATGACAAACAGCTTCGAGCGCATTAATTGCGTTATTTCCCTCGGCATTGATTGTGACATGCTGCCCTTGGGCGGATTCCAACATCAGCAAACCCATGACGCTATCCGCTGTTGCTTCGGTTCCTTCATGATTAATGATGGTTAGGACAGCATCAAATGATTGTGCGAGTTCAACGAGTTTAACAGCAGCGCGAGCGTGCAGACCAAGACGGTTTTGAATTAAAACAGTGCGACTTTGTTGCTGCATATTCGGGCCTTATAAAATGACTGAGAAATAGAGTAAGCGTTAAGAGTGGTGCTCTTCTAGTGATGCATGGCGAATCTGAACTTGTTTACCAAGTGATGAAAAGTATTCACCAATTTGTTGCGTGAGGTAAACAGAGCGATGTTTGCCACCCGTACAGCCGATAGCTACGGTTAAATAACTCCGGTTGTTATTCTCAAGGTTAGGTAGCCAGTTTGAGATAAATGTTTGAATCTGCTCTTTCAACTCAATAACTTCTTGGTGGCTTTCTAAGAATTCGATGATCGGTTTATCAACACCCGTCATAGGGCGAAGCGTTGGTTCCCAATGGGGGTTTGGCAGAAAGCGAACGTCAAAAATATAGTCGGCATCATTCGGCAGGCCATATTTAAACCCAAACGATTGAAACACCATAATGAGTTCTTTGCTCTCACACCCTTCTACTTTTACTCTCACCGTTTCACTCAATTCATGCAGAGACTGATTGCTGCTGTCAATAAGCAGATTTGCATGCTCTTTGAGTGGAGATAGAACGGCTTTCTCTAATTCAATTGCTTGAGCAAGAGAGGGTTTAGAGTCGCTAAGAGAGAGAGGGTGAATACGTCTTGTTTCACTGTAGCGTTTTAGTAGCGTTTCTTGATTGGCATCGAGAAACAGTACGCTGGTATTGTTGTTTTGCTTCAATTTAGTAATGAGGTCATCAACTAAATTGGGTTCTTTAGGCAGATTTCGGATGTCGATACTAACGGCGACATTCTGTTTACTGTCGTTGACGGAGTCCATAAACGCATCAAGCAGGTTGACGGGTAGATTATCAACACAGTAATAGCCGAGATCTTCAAGTACTCGTAGCGCGACACTTTTGCCCGCTCCTGAGTGACCGCTCACAACAATTAAACGCATAATAGAACTCAGTGATTAACCATAATGTCGTAAAGCTCTTCATCATTTTGAGCGTTACGCAGTTGTTTTAAGACTTGTTTATCATTGAGGCGCGCTGCCATCGATGACAACGTTTTGAGGTGTTCTTTACACTGCTCTTCAGGTACTAGCAGGGCAAATAGGAGATCAACAGGTCTATTGTCGATGGCTCCAAATTCGATAGGCTCTTCACACTGAAGCAGTACCGCGATAGCGTGATCGCTAGAGTTCATTCTGGCATGCGGAATCGCAATACCATTGCCGATGCCGGTGCTGCCTACTTTTTCACGGCTGAGCATGCATTCAAATAGCTCAGTGGAATCTTGCCCAGTTTGGTCAGCAACAATCTCGCTGATCATCTCTAAGGCTCTTTTTTTGCTGGTGCATTGAACTGCACTTTTTGTGCAGTCCAATGTTAATACTTCGCTTAATTGCATGTTAATGGCTACTTAGCTTTTCTTTGTGCTTATTAAGTTGTCTAACGAGTTTATCCACGAGTGAATCGATTGCCGCATACATACTTTCATCGTCGGCGGTTGCGTGGATATCTCCCTGATTTACGTGGAGGGTAGCTTCTGCGATCTGGCGAACTTTTTCAACCTTCAATACTACATGAACGTTATTTATGTGGTCAAAAAACCGCTCTAGCTTCTGGAATTTGGTATTTACATAGTCTTGCATTGAATCGGTAAGATCAACGTGATGGGCATTAATATTGATTTGCATAGACTTTCCTTATTCAGTTTAGGCCTTATAGCAGGCGTTTACGCTGACTTGAAGGGGCGATGCCCAAGGACTCTCTGTACTTCGCTATTGTTCGTCTAGCAACTTGAATCCCTTGCTCAGCCAGTAAGGCTGCAATCTTGCTATCACTCAGAGGCTTAGCTGTGTTCTCAGCGGCGACTAACTTTTTGATGAGAGCGCGAATTGCAGTAGATGAACACTCTCCTCCATTGTCGGTACTCACATGACTGGAGAAGAAATATTTCAACTCGAAGATACCTCTAGGGGTATGCATAAATTTCTGTGTGGTAACGCGTGAAATGGTCGATTCATGCATTTCAACGGCCAATGCTACATCATTAAGTACCATTGGTTTCATCGCTTCTTCTCCATATTCGAAGAATTCACGTTGATGTTCAACTATGCATTTAGCAACTTTGAGCAGTGTCTCATTGCGGCTTTCTAAGCTTTTGATTAACCACTTAGCTTCTTGAAGGTTGCTTTTGATGTATTGGCTATCAGGGCTATTACCCTTCCCAAGGCTTGCATATTGTTGATTAACTTTAAGCCTTGGTACGCTATCGGGGTTAATAGTCACTACCCATTTTCCGTGATCTTTATACACGGAAACATCCGGGATTACATACTCAGCATGATCAGGGGTAATGCGGCTACCTGGTCTTGGATCCAATTGTTGGATCAAAGTGAGTACGTCACGTAGATCGGCTTCTTTTAATTTGGTTTCTTTGATGATGAGTTTATAGTCACGATTGCCCAGTTGATCGATGTGATCATTGAGGACTAGCTTAGCTTCCTTAAGCCAAGGGGTCTCTTCTGGAAAGGTCGCTAATTGAAGAAGCAGGCAATCTTGCAGATTGGCAGAGCCAACCCCAAGTGGATCGAACTGTTGAATACGTTTACGAACGGCTTCAATCTCATCGAGTTCAATCTCTTCGTTATCAAAGCTTTCTAAAATATCGGTAGTGGATGTAGTGAGGTAACCATAGTCGTCAATCGCGTCAATAATGGCCAGCGCGATGGTTCTATCATTATCACTAAATGGGGTTAAGTCGAGTTGCCACAATAGGTAATCCTGTAGCGACTGAGTGGTCTCACCTTGGTATACCGGAGCATCATCATCAAACGCAATCCCTGTACTACCAGTATTGGCAGAATAGACATCCTCCCAAGTGGTGTCTATCTCAAGGTCGTTACTGATCTCTGACTTCTCGATTAGCTCAGAACTGTCTTTGACTTCTGGCTCTGCAATTTCAACGGTCGGTTCTTTCTCTTCGCGTGTGTTTTTTTCTTCATTGGCAGTCGGTTCTTCGTTACCTGACTCTTCAACATCAAGTAAAGGATTGGAATCGAGAGCTTCTTGAATTTCTTGCTGAAGATCGAGAGTCGACAATTGCAACAAGCGAATCGCTTGCTGCAACTGGGGTGTCATGGCTAACTGTTGACCTAGCTTGAGCTGTAATGAGGGTTTCATTCAGTATCGCTTACCTTGTTGTTTTTAGAATCCGCTTCACTCTCTATTTAATCATAGACGGAATTGTTCACCGAGATAAACTTGTTTTACTTGTTCATTATTGAGAACATCTGCCGGAGTTCCCTCCGCAATAAGATGCCCTTGGCTCACAATGTAAGCTTTTTCACATACATCAAGGGTTTCGCGAACGTTATGGTCGGTGATTAGTACCCCTAAGCCACGATCTCTTAAATGCTCAATGATTTTTTTTATATCGATAACAGAGATAGGATCGACCCCTGCAAAGGGTTCATCGAGAAGAATAAACTGAGGATTTGCTGCCAATGCTCGTGCAATTTCAACTCGGCGTCTTTCACCACCAGAAAGTGCCATACCTGCACTTTCCCGGATGTGCTGAATATGGAACTCTTCGAGCAGATCTTCAAGCTTATCTTGGCGCTCTTCTGGTGTCATCTCTTCACGAGTTTGAAGGACTGCCATGATGTTATCTTGGACAGAAAGCTTACGGAAGATCGAGGCTTCTTGAGGCAGGTAACCAATCCCCATACGAGAACGGCTGTGCATTGGTAGGATACTAATGTCCTTTCCATCAATGCTTATCTTGCCTTCATCGCGAGCGACCAAGCCAACGATCATATAAAATGATGTCGTTTTTCCCGCCCCATTCGGGCCAAGTAATCCAACAATCTGTCCTGACTCTACTTGAAGACTAACATCAGATACCACACGGCGGTTTTTGTAGCTCTTCGCCAGATTTTCAGCTTTTAGTATCGACATAGTTACTCTTGTATCGTTTGAGGTTGAAGTACCGTTGAGACACGATCGCCTTGTTTACCGTCAGCAATCAGCTTTTGCTCGGTAATTTGATATCGAATCTTAGTACCACGTGTGATGCTGTCATCTTGTGAAAGCATGGCACGGTTGATCATCGTTAATCGGTCGTCCACCATCTTGTAGTAAAGCTCTTCGGCCTCACCATAAAGTGTCTTACCGTCATCGGTCAGTTGAGAGAAAGTCGCTAAATCACCATACCCTTCAATTTCTTCGATGGTGCCATCTTCTGGATTGCGAAGAACGATCACTTTATCAGCATTGATGTTGATGCTGCCTTGTTTAAGCTTAACATCACCAATGAAGGTTACCTTGTTGCTTTGCATATCAAGGTGCTGACTGTCTGAATCAATGTAAACAGGCTGGTCTTTATCTGTTGAGAGCGCCATAGCACTACCTGAAGCGGCCAAACAAGCTATCAGGCTAAGGTGTGAGAGTTTCATATCTACCTTGAACATAGTTATAAAGAACAGCGTGATTATCGGCAAAGTTGCCTTTCATTGCTTGTCCTTCTGTTTCAAATTGCGGGCCCACTAGAACTACTTGGTTGTCGGCCCAAAAATCACGATTGGATAATTTAATGCTGAGCTCTTCTGTCGACATCGTATCAAAGCCCGACTCGTCGAGTAGGTTATGTGCGATAACGTTGTCATACAGAGTTAGAATTTGATCGCTATCGAGCAAAGCTCTGTCTGCGGTGATTTCCCACTCCTGAGTTGTGCCTTCTTTGTATATTTTAAGTACAGGAAGGTCAAACCAAGTGTCACCACTTTCAGCAAAGTTTTCCAAATACACCGAGGTAATGATGTAGCTACGAATGCCGTCTTCGGTGTAAGAGACATTCTCAATATCACGACCAGTGAACATTGGGAGTTCTTGGTCAGGAGCGACTTGAATATCAAACTCTTGCTCTTTGTCATAGAGGTAGTAAATCGACCATGTAGAGACAAAGAAGAGTAATACATACAGAATGCGAGATAGACTCATATACTGAGGCCTTTATGGCAATCAAGTTCATCACGAGCTTGTAGGATTAAATCACAGACTTCACGAACGGCCCCGTGGCCTCCCTTAATAGTGGTGACATAGTTTGCTTGTTGAACAAGTAGTGGGTGTCCATCCGCGACACATACTTTCAACGCTACCTTCTCCATGACAGGCCAGTCGATTAAATCATCACCAATATAACCTGTTTGCTCTGGAGAGATATTGAGCTTGTCACAAATATCTAAGTAGGCTTTTACTTTATCATCTTGACCTTGATAAATGAGGGAGATGCCCAGTGCCTTCATTCGATTTTCAACGATCTGAGATTTACGACCTGTGATGATAGCGATCTCGATGCCGGCGTTCATCAGAGACTTCACACCGTATCCATCGCGAGTATGGAAGGTTTTAAGCTCTTCGCCATTGTTGCCCATGTAAATGCGACCATCAGAAAAGACGCCATCAACATCACAAATAAGCAGCTTGATCTCTTTCGCAATGTCGAGAATGTTCGCAGCTACTGGAGCATATAATGTTTGTATTTGATTCTTCAGGGCTTGAGCACTCATTAAACCACTCCTGCTTTTAACATGTCATGCATATTAAGTGCGCCAACGAGTCGACCTTCATGGCATAGCATTAAACCGTTGATACTCTTATCTTGCATTAGGTTAAGACCTTCCGCTGCCAGCATGTCTGGGTGAGCCACAGTTGGGTTTTGTGTCATTACTTCCCCAATTTGGGCGTTATGGATATCAATACGTTTGTCTAGAATACGCCTTAAATCACCATCGGTAAATATGCCGACCAGATACTGACTATCATCAACAACAGCCGTCATACCAAGCCCTTTTTGGCTAATTTCTAGTAGAGCATCGCGAATCACTGTCTCAGGTGTGACTACTGGTAGCGTACTGCCTGAGTGCATAATATCTGAGAGTTTTAGCAGTAGCTTTCTGCCCAATGCGCCACCGGGGTGTGATAAAGCAAAGTCTTCAGCGGTAAATCCACGAGCTTCCATTAATGCGACAGCTAGGGCATCGCCCATGACCAATGTAGCGGTTGTGCTAGAGGTTGGCGCTAGTTCGAGTGGACAAGCCTCTTTTGGTACCGTTATTTGCAGATGGAAGTTAGCCAGAGTTGCCATGTTGGAGTTTGGCTTTCCAGTCATGCTAATGATGCAGATATTACGACGCTTCAATACGGGAAATAGCGACAAAATTTCAGAAGATTCACCGGAGTTTGAAATAGCGAGCACGATATCATCGGCGCCAATCATCCCAAGATCGCCATGAGCCGCCTCTCCTGGGTGAACGAAGAACGATGGAGTCCCTGTACTTGCCAACGACGCCGCTATCTTATTGCCAATATGACCTGATTTGCCCATCCCCATGACAACAACTTTGCCTTGGTTATTCAAGATGCGTTCACAGGCGCCAGTAAAGTCTTGATTAAAATACTGCTCAAGTTGCTCTAATGCTTGAATCTCAGTCGTGAGAACTTGCTTGGCAACCCGATGATAATCAAATGCTGATGACATTACGTTACTCCAGTTCTGCTTTACGCAGTCATATTGATGATGAGGTATGCTTGGTAGGCGATAAAGATCAAAAACAGAACGCCACCTTCAATGCGGTTAATGCTACGAGACTTACCCAGAGCCATTATTACCAATAGTAGAGAGACGCCAAGCATGACCCAAAAGTCGCGATCCATGGCATAGGCATTGATAATAGAAGGGCTTAAAATACCAGGGATCCCCATTACCGCGAGGATGTTAAAGACGTTTGAACCGATGATATTACCCACCGCCATGTCATCTTCGCCTTTCAGTACACCAGCCAGAGAAGCGGCAAGTTCAGGTAAGCTAGTACCCACGGCGATAATGGTTAAACCGATGACTAAATCGCTCATACCAAAGAACTTGGCGATAATAACAGCATTGTTAACCAGAACATTAGCGGCAATTGGTAGAATGATTAGGCCAATAATCACCCACATAGCGGCTTTTTTGTTGCTAACGCCTTCTGGCACTTCTGACTCTTGTTCATCAATAAGAACGTCACCATTTTGCTTCTCTTTTCTACTAATACGAAGCATGGTTAGGATGAAAAAGGCGAATAGAACGAATAGCAAAATCCCTTCAGGTCGGCCAAGATGGTTATCCCACAAGATGACGCCAGCCACTAAGGTCACGCCAATCATTAGAGGAAGTTCACGTCTTAGCACGGCTGAGCTAATTGAAAGCGGTTTGATAAGTGCGGTAATACCAAGAATCAAAGCGATATTGGCGATGTTTGAGCCTAAAACGTTACCTACCGCAGTATCCGTTTTACCTTCTAGCGCTGCCGTTGCTGAAACCATCATTTCTGGTGCAGAAGAACCCATCGCTAGAATTGTCATACCGATAACAAGCGGTGATATACCAACATTTCTAGCCAGTGCCGCGGCACCAAAAACCAGTTTGTCCGCACTCCATACTAAGAATACTAGTCCGACAATGAGCAATGCTACTGCTTCCAGCATGATGATTCCTAAATTATTTCGATAATGAGTTAACCGTTAATTTTGACGGTTTGGTTGCTAAAAGGGAAGGTTAATAATGAAATTAATTCGTAGTTAATTCCCATTCCGTCTCTATTGTGACAATTGTGAGCCATTTATCTCGACTTAAACTGGATTTGCTACGCTATAACTTTAACTTCACCAGTAATATGCTTATGATTCATAGTCTAAGAGGTGCACATACATGGATGATATTGAGTGCTTATGCCACTAAGTGATCTTATTACTATCAATAACTTAACCTTCTCTCGTTCCGGGAGGGTGATTTTTGATGATATTAGCTTGTCAGTTCCGACAGGAAAAATAACCGCAATTATGGGGCCGTCTGGAATTGGAAAGACGACTCTTCTGCGATTGATTGGAGGGCAGCTCGCGCCTGATGCAGGAGAGATTTGGTTTGATGGCGACAACATTCCCCAGTTAACTCGCCATCAGCTCTATCAGGCTCGTACAAAGATGAGCATGCTATTTCAATCGGGTGCTCTGTTCACTGACTTAACCGTGTTTGATAATGTGGCATACCCGCTACGAGAACACACGCAATTAGACGAATCGCTTATTCGCACTCTTGTGTTATTGAAACTTGAAGCGGTTGGTCTACGTGGTGCCGCACAGCTGATGCCGAGTGAACTCTCAGGCGGAATGGCAAGGCGTGCGGCTTTAGCTCGGGCTATTGCTCTTGATCCTGAACTTATCATGTACGATGAACCTTTTGTTGGCCAAGATCCTATTACAATGGGGGTTCTTGTTGAGCTTATTCGTAATCTAAATCAAGCGCTTGGCGTGACTTCTGTTGTGGTCTCTCATGATGTTCCAGAAGTGATGAGCATTGCTGATTGGGTGTACTTGCTGGCTGACGGCAAGGTGATCGCCAAAGGATCGCCGCAAGACTTGGAGAATAATACGGATCCAAAAGTGGTGCAATTTTTACAAGGGTTCGCTGATGGTCCTGTGCCGTTTCGTTATCCAGCTCGTGATATTAAACAGGAGTTATTTCGATGATGACGAAATTGGCCTCAATAATCTCCTCTATCGGCCAGCGGGCTATCTCACTTTGTGAAGCCTTTGGCCGTGCTAGCTTTATGCTCTTTGGGGCGCTTGCAGCTCGCCCGCAACCGATTAAGAACTTTCCTCTACTCATAAAACAGCTTCATAGCGTTGGGGTTCAATCTCTGGCTATTATTCTCGTTTCTGGCTTGTTTATCGGCATGGTATTGAGCTTGCAAGGCTATGTCGTGCTGGTGGATTACGGTGCAGAAGGGAGCTTAGGTCAAATGGTTGCACTTTCGCTATTAAGAGAGCTTGGCCCAGTGGTGACTGCATTGCTATTTGCGGGTAGAGCTGGCTCTGCCTTAACGGCTGAAATTGGTTTGATGAAAGCCACCGAGCAGCTTTCGAGTCTTGAGATGATGGCAGTAGATCCACTTAAACGCATTATTGCTCCTAGATTTTGGGCTGGAATTATCTCAATGCCATTGCTCGCGATGATTTTTATGGCAGTCGGCATCTGGGGTGGACAAATCGTTGGTGTGGACTGGAAAGGCATTGACCATGGAAGCTTTTGGTCGGCGATGCAGTCTTCTGTTGAGCTTGGTAAAGATATCGGAAACAGCGTGATTAAATGTATGGTGTTTGCTTTCACCATTACTTGGATTGCTTTATTTAATGGTTATGACTCTGTACCAACATCAGAGGGTATTAGCCAAGCCACAACACGCACCGTCGTGCACTCATCTCTAGCTGTTTTAGGGCTAGACTTTATACTGACCGCATTGATGTTTGGGAATTAATCATGCAACAAAATAAAAAAATGGAATTTAGCGTTGGCTGCTTTGTGCTGGTTGGGATTTGCGCAATCTTGATAATGATTTTTCAAGTCGCTGACGTGAAGGGGCTAGGTTCAAACGATACTTATACCCTGCATGCTGAGTTTGACAATATTGGTAGTTTAAAGGTGCGCTCTCCAGTGAAAGTGGGTGGTGTAGTGATTGGGCGAGTGACCAGTATTGGTCTTAATCCTAATAATCTACTGCCAATGGTATCGATGGATGTCAGCAGCAACTATCAGCAGTTTCCCGAGACGTCGAGTTTACAAATATTGACGTCTGGTCTTATTGGTGAACAGTACATCAGCTTGGTGCCTGGGTTTGTTTTTGATGATGAAGAGATGTTGGTGGACGGAGACTATGTTGAAGACACCAAGTCGGCTTTGGTGCTTGAAAATCTAATTGGTCAGGTGCTTTATAGTCTTGGCGGTTCTGACGATAGTGCAGCAGAGGAGCAATAGGATGTTAAAGTCATGGTTAATGAAAGTGACGATGGGCCTTTGTGGAGGCTTGTTCGTACTCTTTTCAGTTCAAGCGGAAGAGATCGATAAAACTCAGCCATATCAGATGATGAAACAAGTCTCAGTCCAAGCATTTGATCGTCTTAAGTCGGAACAAGAGTTGGTTCAACAAGATCCTGAATATTTAAAGGTCATTGTTGAAGAGGAGTTGATGCCATACGTTAATGATCGTTACGCTGCCCTGAAGCTTTTAGGACAGAACGTTCGAGGGGCAGATCGAAATGATGTTGGAGTCTTTATGCAAGCCTTTCGTAAGTATCTTGTCACCTCTTACGCGCAGGTATTGACTCAATACACTAACCAGACGATTGAATTAGGCCCAGAGCCCTATTTGGAAGAGGGAAAGCGCATTACTAGCATTAAAGTGGATATTGTCGATACACCAAGACCGAATATTCAGCTTGAGTTTAAGCTGCGTAAAGATAAGAAAACCGGAGAGTGGGCGGCCTTTGATATTATTGCTGAAGGCATCAGTTTGCTTTCAAGTAAGCAGTCCGAGTGGGGCGGTAAAATTCGTCAAGAGGGTATTTTAACGGTAGCTAAAGAGCTAGAGTCTTTAGCGGCCCAGCCAGTACGCTTTGAGAGAACCCAATAATGAGTCACCCTCAATGGCAGCAATCTAACTTTGACAGTGTGAGCTTACTCGGTACGATTGATAGAGAGTCAGTTCCCTCTTTATGGCGCTACGCTCAAACATGGAAGACCAGTGAAAAAGAGGTCGAAATATCATTGAAAAACGTAGAAAGAATCGATTCTGCGGGAATGGTGATGTTAATTCACTTAATAGAGCATGCAAAAAAACAAAACTGTCATATAATGCTCAGCTTCGTGCCAGAGCAGCTGAGCACCTTATTTAAGTTAAGTCATATAGAATCCGTCTTAACAGAACATATACACACAAAGCAGAGGTGAATTGTGGATAGCGCAAAAGTACAACAGATTTTAGAAGAGACGTTAAGCCTTCAAGAAGTGCACGTAAAAGGCGAGGGAAGCCATTACGAAGTCGTCGCTGTTGATGCTTGTTTTGATGGAATGAGCCGCGTTAAAAAACAACAACTTATTTATGCACCTCTGATGGAATTCATTCAAAGAAACGACATCCATGCAGTATCAATAAAAGCGTTTACGCCTGAAGAGTGGGCTCGCGATAAAAAACTGATGTCGTTGTAAGGTTATTTAATGGAAAAGTTTCGAGTAATTGGATCAAGCCAACCACTTAGTGGTGAGGTGACGATCTCTGGTGCTAAAAATGCAGCACTGCCTATCTTATTTGCATCAATCTTAGCTGAAGAGCCAGTTGAAGTGAGTAATGTTCCGCATCTTCGTGATATTGATACAACGATGGAGCTGCTTAAACGTCTAGGCGCAAAAGTGTCACGTAACGGCTCTGTTCATGTTGATCCAAGCGATATTAATGAATTTTGTGCACCGTACGATTTAGTGAAAACGATGCGTGCTTCTATTTGGGCGTTAGGTCCGTTGGTCGCTCGTTTTGGTGAAGGTCAAGTTTCTCTTCCTGGTGGTTGTGCGATTGGTGCACGTCCTGTTGATCTTCATATCCATGGGTTAGAGCAACTTGGTGCAACGATTGTTCTTGAAGATGGTTATGTGAAAGCCTCTGTCGATGGTCGTCTTAAAGGCGCTCACATTGTGATGGATAAAGTGAGCGTAGGCGCAACGATTACGATCATGTGTGCAGCGACACTTGCTGAAGGCACAACGGTACTAGATAACTCAGCGCGTGAGCCTGAGATTGTTGATACCGCGGACTTCCTAAATAAGCTAGGTGCTAAAATTAGTGGTGCAGGTACTGATACGATTACGATTGAAGGTGTTGATCGCCTGAATGGTGGTAAGCACGCGGTTGTGGCTGATCGTATCGAAACAGGGACATTCCTTGTTGCCGCTGCAGTATCAGGTGGCAAAGTGGTGTGTCGGAATACCAATGCTCACCTTTTAGAAGCTGTATTAGCCAAGCTTGAAGAAGCAGGTGCTGATGTTGAAACGGGTGAAGATTGGATCAGTGTAGATATGACTGAACGTGAGCTTAAAGCGGTAACGATACGTACTGCGCCTCACCCTGGCTTCCCTACGGACATGCAAGCACAATTTACGCTATTAAACTTAATGGCGAAAGGTGGTGGCGTGATCACTGAGAATATCTTTGAAAACCGTTTTATGCATGTTCCTGAACTGATGCGTATGGGCGCGAAAGCTGAGATTGAAGGCAACACGGTTATCTGTGGCGATGTTGATGAACTTAGTGGCGCTCAAGTGATGGCAACGGACCTTCGTGCCTCAGCAAGCTTAGTGATTGCAGGCTGTATTGCACAAGGCGAAACGATTGTTGATCGTATATACCACATCGATCGTGGCTACGACAAAATTGAAGATAAGCTGTCTGCACTGGGTGCAAATATTGAGCGATTCAAAGAATCGAGTTAATATCAGCGTAAGAATTAGAGCCGAAACCTTATTCCCAAATTGGCATAGCGTTTCGGCTTTTTTATTAGGTTCTATTGGAGAACAGAAATGATTGCACTATTACGTGTATTGGCTTTGGCGATCTTTGCGGTCGTCATGTTTGTTTTTGGCTGCGGCTACTGTCTATTTAGCCCACGCAACCCTAAACACGTATTCACATTTGGTCGATACTTTGGCCGCATGTCAAAAGTATTCGGTATTAAGTTAGAGCTTCGCATCCCTGAAGACGCTTATGATCGCGGCCAGCATGTCTACATCGCTAACCACCAAAACAGTTGGGATCTATTCACCATCTCTTCAGCGGTAACACCAAAGGTAGTCACGGTTGGTAAGAAAAGCTTAGCTTGGATGCCACTATTTGGTCAGCTTTATTGGCTAACGGGTAATATTCTTATTGATCGCGCCAACCGTTCTAAAGCGAAAGGAACGATTGATCAGGTTGTAGATAGCATTAAGAAGAGTGGTGTGTCGGTTTGGATGTTCCCAGAAGGGACGCGTTCAAGAGGCCGTGGCCTACTGCCATTTAAAACTGGTGCTTTCCATGCGGCGATCGGCGCTGAAGTCCCTATCATTCCGATCGTGTGTAGCTCTACAGATGGCGTTAAGCTAAACCGTTGGGATAATGGTCATGTCATTGTTGAAATGCTGCCACCTGTAAGCACAGAAGGCTATGGTAAAGAGAACCTTCGTCAGTTAGCCAATGACTGCCGTGAGCAGATGAAAGATAAGCTTGAAGCTCTGGATAAAGAAGTAGAAAGCTTGAATCAAGCTCAAACAGCAAAGAGTTAAATTTTAGACATAACGAAAAGCCAGCACATGTTGCTGGTTTTTTTATGCCTGATGATCATGACTCTGAAGAAGAAGCACCAGGAGACGAGCAAGCGTGTTGTTTCGGATTTGGTAGCACATCGTATGAATAATCAAACCTAGATCGTAGGGAGCATAGAGCAGGAATATTTCTAGGGGGAGAGATAGGAGATATTAAAATGACAAGCATAAAAAAAGACCTCATCAAATGATGAGGTCTCTTAAAAAGTGGCTCCCCTTGCAAGACTTGAACTTGCGACATACGGATTAACAGTCCGCCGTTCTACCAACTGAACTAAAGGGGAACAGATTTTTATCTTCTTAAAGAAAGAAGTGGTGCCGACTACCGGAGTCGAACTGGTGACCTACTGATTACAAGTCAGTTGCTCTACCTACTGAGCTAAGTCGGCACTTATTTTTTTAACTACCGTTTTCACGTTAGTTGTAATGTGGCTCCCTTTGCTGGACTTGAACCAGCGACATACGGATTAACAGTCCGGCGTTCTACCAACTGAACTAAAAGGGAACAGATTTTACTTCTCAACATTCAGAGAAGGCATAAAAAGAATGGTGCCGACTACCGGAGTCGAACTGGTGACCTACTGATTACAAGTCAGTTGCTCTACCTACTGAGCTAAGTCGGCACACTATATTCTTCTTACTTTACAATTGTCGATGTCAAGACACCAGCAATTTTAAATTGTGGTGCCCGGAGGCGGAATCGAACCACCGACACGAGGATTTTCAATCCTCTGCTCTACCGACTGAGCTATCCGGGCGACGAGGTGTATTAAACGGTTTTTCTCTTTTCAGGTCAACATTAAATTGCAAAAAAAATATCGTTTGGTGTTTTTCTATACTCAGTGAGGCATTTTTATTCATTATGAGCAGTTAAACGACAGTATATGGTTATTGCTGCAAGAGATAAGGGAACAAGCAAGTGGAAATAAAGAGAAAAAAAGCACGCTAGAATGCGTGCTTTTTGCTATCTGATAAGAAAATTACTTCTTAATCGTGAACTTGTTAACCCAAGTTTCTAATTCATTAGATAGAGAAGTGAGAGTTTGAGTGCTGTTGTGGCTCTCAGTAACGACGCCACTAAGCTGCGTTCCACTCTCTTCGATCATATTGATTCGTTTTGAAATGTCATCACCAACTTGAGTCTGTTCAGCCGCTGCAGTAGCAATTTGATGGCTCATCGCTGAAATTGACTCTAATGCAACTACGATCTGCTGAAGTGCTTCAGACGCGTTCTGTGATTCAGTAACGGTACTTTGGCTCGTTTCAGCACACACTTCCATTGTATTAATGGCATTACGTGAGCCTTCTTGAAGGTTATTGATCATTTGCTGAATCTCTTTGGTACTCTCTTGAGTTCGGCCTGCCAGATTACGAACCTCATCAGCAACCACAGCAAAGCCTCTACCTTGTTCACCCGCTCGGGCTGCCTCAATGGCGGCGTTAAGCGCAAGTAGGTTAGTTTGCTCGGCAATATCACCGATAACGTCTAAGACTTTTACAATACTGTTTACGTCGTTATCGAGATCCGCAACAGCCTGACTTGCAGTACCAAGCTGCGTCGCTAAGCCTTCAATGTTTTCTACCGTGTTGTGAATTAGATTTTGAGTATGCTGACTCTGCTTATCCGCTTCATCAGTATTGCTCGCCGTGTCACGAGCTGAATCGGCCACATTGTTAGCTGAAGAGGCCATCTCAGTCATTGCTGTTGCAATCATTGCGGTTGATTGTTGCTGAGTGTCAGTTAACGAAGCAATGCTACCTGCACGCTCTTCTACTTGGCTTAATTCGTTACGTAGTGCATGCATCGAACTATCGAGGTTGGTAACGAGCTCTGCGAGTGAGCGGCTCATCTGTTGTACGGCGTGATAGATGCTGCCTGAAGGTGCAGACTTATCAAAAGATATTTGAATATTACCGTCGGCTACAGCTTGAACTGCGTCGCTTACTTCTTGAGGCTCTCCACCGAGTAGGGCAAGGATTTTGCGAATAGAGATAATAACAATGGTGAGGATGGCTCCTGCAATGATAACGCAAAGGAATAGCTGCCATTGGGCTGTTGCCCAAAATCGAGCATTTGCCTCGTTAAAACCGATACCAGTACCAACAACCCAATTCCAACGAGGGGTTTTTTGAGCGATAGAGAGTTTACTTTCTATAGACCCATCTGCTTGCTTTTGGGTCCAGGTGTATTCGACAAGTTGGTTAGAGCGTCCAAGTGCGTTAAGGAGGATTTGACCAACGCTGTTCCCGCTACCATCTTTAAAGTCGTGAAAGCTGGTGTCATGAATTTCCGGATCGTGAGGAGCGGCTACAAAAATGAGATTCTCGTCGGCAACATAAACGTACTCATTATCTTTATAGATATTATTACGCAAAAGACGGGTTGCAAGCTGCTTTGCTTGGTCGTCATCGAGTGTGCCATCTGCCGCCATTTTTTCGACTTCGGTTAAAACACTGTAGGCGCTTTTAAAGAGTTCAGTCACGCGTGCTTTATTATCGAGATTACTCGCAACACGAAGTGTCCAAAGGCCCGTCATTGTTAACGCAAGCAAGGCAATAAGGATAAGACTGGAAAGTATGTAAGCTTGTGTTTTTAATTTCATTTGCTCTGTCCCCACTGAGGTAGTGGTTTTTATTAGGTAATGTTCATATCGGAATGATATGTAAAATTAATCATAGTGTAGAAATTCTGACACGAGTATGTGCTTAGCACTAAAATATGATAGAGATTAAATTTCTAACGCAAAAAAAGTTTCGAACTAAAGTGTTGTTATCAAACGGCTCATATCTTAATTGGGTTAAATATCAGTTTGAGTATGGTTGATGTTTAGAGTGAAACTGAGAAAGGCTCGAGGTTTTTAATGTACTGAAATGCAAAAAGGCCTCATCAAATGATGAGGCCTTCTTTAAAGTGGCTCCCCTTGCAAGACTTGAACTTGCGACATACGGATTAACAGTCCGCCGTTCTACCAACTGAACTAAAGGGGAATTATCTGTGTCAACATCAGGTCTAAAAAGACCATTATTTGTTAAGCACCAAATAATGGTGCCTCGAGGCGGAATCGAACCACCGACACGAGGATTTTCAATCCTCTGCTCTACCGACTGAGCTATCGAGGCAAAAGAATGGTGCCGACTACCGGAGTCGAACTGGTGACCTACTGATTACAAGTCAGTTGCTCTACCTACTGAGCTAAGTCGGCACACTAAATTCTTAATGCTTCTGTTCGTGTTTAATTTTACTTAGACACCAACAAATCAAATTGTGGTGCCCGGAGGCGGAATCGAACCACCGACACGAGGATTTTCAATCCTCTGCTCTACCGACTGAGCTATCCGGGCAACGGAGCGCTATTAAACGGATTTTCTTCCACTTCGTCAACCGCTTTTTTTAAAAAATGCAAAAAAAGTGATTAACTGCCGCTTATTTAGCCAGATGTGTCGCTTAGGTTTTGCCTGCGTTAAATTCTTTCTTGTAATTTGTAACTTTTTCTAGATAACGGCGCGCTTCCGCATTTGAGTGTTTATTGGTTAGTGCCCAATAAACTTGATTCGGCTGTAGTGAGTTGAGATCGCGCATTGCTCTCTTACGGTCATTTCGATTAAACGTGTTCAATACACCGCCAGCACCGCCGTTATAGGCTGAGATCATACTGTATTCGAGAGAGAGTGGATGGTTAATATCTTTTAGGTAGCGATTTTTTAAGATGTAGAAATACGCCGTACCCGTATCGATGTTCTTTGCGGGATCAAATAAGTATTCAGGCGAGGGTTCACCCGGTTTCTTTTTTACTAGTTTGAATACATCACGACCTGCTGTTTTAGGTACAACTTGCATCAGGCCATAGGCATTTGCCCAGCTTACCGCATAAGGGTTAAAACTACTTTCTGTCTTGATGATGGCGTAGATAAGATCTTCTGGTATATCGTATTTTTGCGAGGCTTGACGAACAATGCTAGCGTATTGATAGCTTCGGATCTCGACTTGATCTTCAACCATAGGAATCTCGACATAATAGGCTTTTTTAAAGTCTACATCTTTTGTTTTCAAATGGTTAGCGATCAGGTAGTCGGCAAATTGGTTTGCTCTCCACGACCATTGAATCGGTTTTTTATCTTGGTCAACAACTTGCTCATAGAGAAATGGGCGGCCTTCAAGCTTAATGCTCTTGGAAGAAAATAGGTCGACATTTGCCGGATCATCAGGCGTCAATAGGGTGGTGACAATGGCGCTTTTTAAGTGCTTTTTAGGGTCGGTAGGAGAGACGGTTTCGACGATAATGGTGCCTTTGTCAAAGTTCACTTCAGACCGACTTAGGTAATTGTCTATGTATTTTACGTAGTTACTTTTACCGGCTACTTTAATCTCGCGACTACCCCAGCGTTTTTCTATGTTGCCGCTAAAACTGCTGATCAGTGCATCAAGTGCACCTAGATCTTTCTCAAATTGACCGGGAAGTTCAGCGAGGTTGGTAGCAAATCGATTGGTTGGCTCGTAGTTAACGGAGTAGATATTTTCTATAAACTCTCGGCTACAGCCGGTTAATGTTGTTGCACTCACAAGCGCTGCTGTAAAAAAGTAGGCTAACTTTTTCATAGATTCCCTAGATTGGTATCAATCCCTAAAAAATTGGTGTCTGAAGGTTATAAAGAGCACCGATGAATTTGATGCTCTTTAGGCGAGTAACGCACTCTATATCCGGTTACTGGCTTGGTGGTGTGTAGCCTTCAATGTGAACTTCTTTACCTTCAAATAGAAAGGCAACCATTTCAGTTTCCAGAAGTTTACGGTGCTCAGGATCCATCATGTTGAGTTTCTTTTCGTTGATGAGCATCGTTTGCTTACTCTGCCACTGTGCCCACGCCTCTTTTGAAATACTGTCAAAGATACGTTTACCCAGTTCGCCCGGGTAAAGTTGAAAATCCAACCCTTCAGCGTCTTTATTTAAACGAGCACAAAATACTGTACGGCTCATAGTGATTCCTTATTAAATTGATGATTGAAGTTCGAAAGGTAGGCTTTCCAGTAATTGTTTTACTGGTGCGGCTAAACCGACTTCATCTGGTTGAGATAAGTTATACCAAAGACCTTTAGCCTCTTCCATTATCAAATCAGGTTGTTTTGACAACTCAATCAATATTGGTGTGATATCGAGGTGATAATGGCTAAATGTATGGCGAAATGAGATTAACGTCTGCTGACTCGTAATATGTTTAGTTTGAATAGCGCGCTTATCCAGTGTCTGTTCAATGTTCTCATTAGCGTGTTCTGGAAAGCAGTATAGCCCGCCCCAAATACCAGATTGAGGCCTCTGCTCTAACCAAACTTGATTATCGTTATGCAGAATAACAAACCAAGCCTCTTTCACTGGTTTTTCTTTTTTCGGTTTTTTACCCGGGTAATCAAGGGGGTTATTTTGTTTATTTGCAACACACAGAGTCTCGATAGGGCAGAGTGAGCACTTTGGTTTGCTTCGTGTGCAGACCATTGCCCCCATATCCATCATTGCTTGATTATATTTATCGACGTCACTATTGGGCGTATGCGCTTCAGCGATTTCCCAGAGCTTGTTTTCTACTTTCTTTTGCCCCGGCCATCCATCAACGGCAAAGCTGCGCGCCAAGGTTCTTTTTACATTGCCGTCCAAGATGGCGTGAGGCTGCTTGTAAACGGACGACAAAATAGCGGCTGCAGTTGAACGCCCAATGCCAGGTAGGGCATTCATTTGCTCAATCTGAAGTGGAAATTCACCTTTGTATTCAGTCGCGACAATTTTCGCGGCTTTGTGGAGGTTTCTCGCTCTGGCGTAGTAACCAAGCCCCGTCCAAAGGTGAAGTACTTCATCTTGATTCGCGTTGGCTAAGTCGACAACCGTTGGGAAGCGCTCTAGGAAGCGTTCATAGTACGGGATAACCGTAGTAACTTGCGTCTGCTGCAACATGATTTCAGAGAGCCAAACACTGTAGGCAGTTTTGTTTTGTTGCCACGGTAAACTTTTTCGCCCGTAGGCGTCATACCATTCTAAAATGGCGTTTGCGAAAGGTGTCACGACATACTCGATGTTTTTCTTTTATTAGGTCTAAAATTGCACCACAATTACGGTTGGATGTAAAACCGACAAATTGTGTGGGAATTTATCTGTAGAAAGACTTGCACCCGAGGCGATTCTTTGGATAATCCCCGCTTTGATTAATCAATGTGCAGGCAAAGACCAATGAGTGAAGTGACCACCAACGAATATACTGAAGACGGCAAACTGGTTCGTAAGATCCGTAGTTTTGTTCGTCGCGAAGGCCGCTTAACAAAAGGCCAAGAAAATGCGATGAACGAATGCTGGCCAACAATGGGCATCGATTACAACCCTGAGCTACTTAACTGGAGTGAAGTGTTTGGCAATGACAACCCTGTTGTACTAGAGATTGGTTTCGGTATGGGTGCTTCATTGGTTGAGATGGCAAAGAATGCCCCTGAGAAAAATTTCTTAGGTATTGAAGTACACAGCCCTGGTGTTGGTGCATGTTTAGGAACGGCTCGTGATGTCGGTGTGACTAACTTACGCGTTATGTGTCATGATGCGGTTGAAGTATTCGAACACATGATTCCAAACGATAGCCTGCATACGCTACAGCTTTTCTTCCCAGACCCTTGGCACAAAGCTCGTCACCACAAGCGTCGTATTGTTAAAGCGGAATTTGCGGAAATGGTACGTGGCAAGCTTCAACTTGAAACCGGTATTTTCCACATGGCAACTGATTGGGAAAACTACGCAGAGCACATGATTGATGTGATGAAAGTAGCACCAGGTTTCACTAATATTGCCACTGATGGTGATTATATCCCTCGTCCAGATGAGCGTCCTCTTACTAAGTTTGAAGCACGTGGTCATCGTTTAGGTCATGGTGTTTGGGATATTAAATATCGTCGTACCGCTTAATCTTTCATTTTGATTAAGTACTGAGAAAAGCCAGCATGTAATGTTGGCTTTTTTGCCCTTTGAGAGTTGCCTTTAACGGTTCGAGTGAGAGCTAAATGAAACCAACACAGTTAATTTTAGATGATATTTTACAAGAAGTTCGACCGTTAATTGGTCAAGGTAAAGTTGCAAATTACATCCCAGCGCTAGCTAAAATTGCCAATGATAAATTAGCGATTGCGGTGTACACCAACCAAGGTGAAGTGATTAAAGCTGGGGATGCCGATGATGCGTTCTCGATTCAATCTATCTCTAAAGCGCTCAGCCTTACTTTGGCGATGTCTTTGTATCAACCCGAAGAGATTTGGCAACGTGTAGGTAAAGAGCCTTCGGGGCAAGCCTTCAATTCAATGATTCAGTTAGAGATGGAGCAGGGTATTCCACGTAATCCGTTTATTAATGCGGGTGCGATTGTAGTTGCAGATCTTCTTCAAAGTCGCCTATCAGCTCCTAGGCAGCGCTTGTTGGATTTTGTCCGTCAGCTCTCTGGTGATACTCATATTGTTTACGACAAGGTCGTAGCAGCCTCTGAGATGATGCACAGTGATAGAAACGCAGCGATTGCTTATCTTATGCGTTCATTTGGTAATTTTGAAAATGACGTTATCCCTGTTTTGAATAATTATTTTCATGCTTGCGCGCTCAAAATGAGTTGTGTGGATCTCGCTAAGACATTCAGTTACTTAGCCAATAAAGGGACATCTGTACAGACTGGTAAACAGATCATTACTCCGACACAAACCAAGCAGTTGAATGCACTGTTGGCAACGTGTGGGCTGTATGACGGGGCGGGAGAGTTTGCTTATCGCGTTGGTATGCCTGGGAAGTCGGGTGTTGGCGGCGGAATTGTGGCCATTGTGCCTAATGAAATGAGTATTGCGGTTTGGTCTCCAGAGCTTGATGCATCTGGAAACTCATTGGCTGGTACTCAGGCGCTTGAGCTATTATCTGAGCGAATTGGTCGCTCTATCTTTTAGATCTTAGTTAAACCGTTTTAGGAGAGATGAGACTTCTTGAGCTAACCAACGGGTTATTTTTGCCTCTTTACTTGGCGTTGGGTAGTAGATACCAAAACGTCGAAAAGGCAATTCGTCAAATGGGATGTCAATCAGTTGGAGCTCTGCCGGTAACTCTTGCTCTGCGCCACTATGTATAGGCATAAACCCATCGCTGATCTTTAGTTTTTCATAGCATAACGTAATTTGATCAGACTGGAAGCTTACGCGAGTTTGAAGCCCTGATTCATCGAATATTCGTTCAACGTGACTCTTTTGATTCGCAAAGCTAGGTTGAATAGCGAGCACTAAAGGGAAATGGGAAAACTCTGACAACGTATGCGGAGATTTCGTTAAAGGGTGCTCTTTACGGACGCAGAATTTGAAATCAATGTCGCACACTGGTTTTTGGATAATCGATTTCGATATATCTAAAGGGTAGTAATTGATCGCTAAGTGGACATTCTTATTGATAAGGTCATTCTCAGTTTGCCATGTCCAATTCACAATTTTTAGTGTCGCATTAGGGACTAAAGAATTGAAATGTCGAATGATTGCTGTGCTATAGGGTTTATAGAATGTGGGGCTAATTGCAATGCAGATTGAGCCTGAAAATGTGTCATCAAAGACGTCTGCTTTGTTGCTCAGCATCTCCCCGATAGAATTGATCACATCAGGGAGTTGTTCCAAGATTTGCTCACAATATTCAGTGGGCTCTAATCCATTCTTATTTCGAACAAACATGTCATCGCCAAGTTGATGCCTGAGTTTTTTCAGCCCTTTACTGACTGCCGATTGAGTCACGAACATTCTTTCCGCCGCCTTACGGCTATTTCTCTCTTCTCCTATGATTTTTAAAAGAAGTAACAGATTAAGATCTAGGCTAAGTAGGTGACGCTCATCAATCATATTATTGCTACCATTATTCCATTTGGGAAAGTATTGAAGCTAAAGTACGCAATTATGTTAGCCCTAACATTCCATTTTGGAAAGTAATGAAGTCGATATATTCGCTTCAGAACGCCTAAGCATCGCTATAACATCATGGATAGAAAATAACTGTTCCCAATGGTGATATGATGAAAAAATTAGCTCTAGCGATGGCAATCAGTGCCGTAGCATTCGGTGCAACTGCACAAACTCAAGTTCCTATGTTAGGAGACAATATTCCAACGGTTAGCTCTGAAGGTTGGGCTGTTGATACTCAAGAAAAGTGGGGCGTAAGCCCAATTGAGTACATCCACATGGAGCACCAATTCTTCGCAAACTTGTTCCAACAACAAGTTGGTGTGAATGAGTTTTTCCACTTTAAAGAACTTTCAACTAAAGACATGGTTTGGGTTGTATCACCAAACCAAGACACGATTTACTCTGTAGCGGTTGTTGATGCGCGTCATGATTTCTCAGTAACGGTTCCAGATACTGGCGATCGTTTCATTTCTATTCAAGTACAAGACTTTAACCATACATATGTAGATTACCAAACCGGTGGCGGTGAGTATGCGTTTAAAGCGGAAGACATTAACACCGACTACGTGATCGTAGGTATCCGTATTGGTACCACAGCAACACCAGAAGATGCTAACCACATTGTGGAAGAGTACCAACCACAGCTAGCAATTAACTCTGAAGGGGAAGGCGAAGTTAACATCGTTGAGTTTGATTCTGCACTAATGCTAGAGATGCGTGGAGAGCTTGTTGAAGCATTCCAAGATGTTGACACTCCGTTTGGCTGGGTCGGTTACTCGCTAGATGACATCAAAAACTGGGAAGCAACAACGTATGTTATTGCAAACTCATTTGGTCTTTCTCACCATTCTACTGCAATGTACACCAATGGCTTCCCTGAGGCGAAAGGTGGTGACTGTTACTACGGTAAGTTCGAATCGATCCCACACGGCGCATTTGGCTCTGTAACGGTTTACGGCCACGATCGTTACCTAATGACGGACTATGCTGATGCCGCAACGTCTGTCGGTACTTATCACCATAACTGGCTTGAGAATGAAGACGGTACTTTTGAAATCATGTTTGGTGCACCTGAGTGTGCGGTTGAAGGAATGAACTTCCTAGCAACTCCAGATGATAACTGGCACTTCATGGTTCGTGCATACCAGCCTGACGTTGAAGCGATGTATGAATACCAAGTTCCAGTACTACAGCGCGTAGAGAAATAATTTCTCTTAGCCATGGTTTAAAATAGTAAAAAAAAGCGAGCATTTAGTTGCTCGCTTTTTTTGTTTTATTCGCTATCAGGCATAAATACTTCAATCAAGTCGTTGAAAAATAGTTTACCTTTCTCGGTGATCTGCCAATTCAGATCTGAATCAATCAAGTACCCTTTTTCAATCGCCCACTCGGTCATAGGTTTAATGCTTTCTAGGCTTAGCCCGGTTGTATCAATAAAGTCCTGCTTCGGACACGCTTCCATTAAACGAAAACGATTCATGAAAAACTCGAAGGGTCGATCTTCATCTTCAACTAAACTTTCGCCCGTTAAGTAAGGTTTGGTGAGATTTTGATAAGCGGCTAAATACCCTTTTGGATGCTTAACTTTAGTAGTGCGAACGATACGCCCATCTGCAAAGCTGAGTTTTCCATGCGAACCACAACCGATACCCAAATAATCGCCAAAGCGCCAGTAATTCAAATTATGCTGGCACTGAAATTCAGGTTTACTGTAGCCAGAAATTTCGTATTGAACATAACCTGCATCGCTGAGCTTTTGATGTCCTTGTTCAAAAATATCCCACAGGTCATCATCATCGGGAAGAGTCGGTGTTTTGTAGTAAAACAGAGTGTTCGGTTCAATGGTGAGCTGATACCACGAGAGATGCGGAGGATTAAGTGCTATCGCTTTATCAAGGTCACTCAGAGCTTCTTCAATACTTTGATCAGGTAGGCCGTGCATTAAATCAAGGTTAAAGCTGGTAAGCTCAATCTTGTGCGCTAACTGTGCCGCTTTTACCGCTTCTTGCTGCCCATGGATACGACCAAGACGCTCTAGTTTCTCTTGTTCAAAGCTCTGTACGCCAATCGATATTCGAGTGACGCCCGCCGCTTTATAGCCAGTAAAACGCTCTGCTTCAACGGTCCCTGGGTTCGCTTCCATGGTGATTTCTATGTCACGTTTAAATGGAATTCGAGACTCAATTCCTCGCAATAGGCTATCGATACCTTCCGCGGAAATAAGGCTAGGAGTACCACCACCAATGAAGATTGAATGAATTGGACGTATATTGTCGTTAAGTTGATAGCGTTCGATATCGCTATCAAGATCCTCGAGAAGCGCAGCGATATATTCTTGCTCTGGAATGTTCCCCTTCAACGCATGTGAATTAAAATCGCAATATGGGCATTTTTGTACACACCAAGGGATGTGTACATACAAGCTAAGTGCTGGTGGTTTTAGCATTGTGTCGGTCACTTACTTTTCAAGTGCAGAAAACAGGCTTTTAAGCGCTTTGCCACGGTGAGAAAGCTGCTTCTTACGTACTGAGTCCAGTAATGCCGAAGCACAGCTTTCTTCTGGTACGTAGAAAATTGGGTCATAACCAAAACCATTTTCACCTTCAGGTTTCGTTAGAATGCTACCTTCCCATTTACCGTGGCACACAATTGGAGTTGGGTCATTTTCATGACGCATTAGCACTAAAACGCAGTGAAAGCGGGCAGTGCGCTGATCTTGTGGGGCATCTTTCATTGCCTCAAGTAGTTTTTCTAGGTTCTCAAGATCGGTAGCTCCTTCGCCAGCATAACGTGCTGAGTAAACACCAGGTGCGCCTTGAAGAAAGTCGACCTCTAGTCCTGAATCATCGGCAATAGCCGGAAGCCCGGTCTCTTTTGCGGCGTGGCGAGCTTTGATAATGGCATTTTCAATAAACGTAGTACCCGTTTCAGCAACGTCTGAAACGTTAAATTCACTTTGAGCGACCACATCAAAACCGAAGTCTGATAAAAGGTCTGCCATTTCACGAACCTTGCCTTGATTGCCTGTTGCTAATACTAATTTCTTCATGATTTTCTCAAATGTATTGGATGGAGAGATATTTACTCTTCAACATAGAATTTTTGTTGGAACGTCAACGGTCCTGCCCCTGCATTCCCTGCGTGTACATCAATATTAAATGTAAGCACTTCTTCGTTACTGATAGGAAATTCAGCGAGATAGTAGATGGCATCGGCTTCTTTTATTTCTCGAAACGTTAACTGGCGAGTTTGGCCAATAAGGTTTCGTGCGCTGCCGGATATTTCCGCTGTCGTTGCTGGTTTACCTAATTGAGAGTTATCCAACACGCTGATGTTCAAAATGGCAGAGTAACCATTACGCTTTAGCTTGTAACTGGTCGCTACCTCTTTGGTGAGGAAGGTGGAGTTAAAGGCGGAGTAGTGTACTTCGACATCTTTAATTGTCGTAAATTGCCCTGCCCACGTTGGTGCGACGAGTAGAGCACTAATAAGTAAGGTGATCCATTGAGTCATTAAGCGTTCCTTATCTAAATTCACAAATTAAAAAGCCATCATAAGATGGCTTCGATATCGCTAGGGATGAGAGTTGGGCTTTGAACTCTTATCTGTTTATGCCGCCCAAGCTCACCTTTTTCTATATCAATTAACCCTTTCGCGACTTTAAACTGTTTGGAAAGAAACTTAGTCAAATGTGCGTTCGCTTTCCCATCAACAGGAGGAGCGGTAATGGCAATTTTCAGTTCATTGCCATGCACGCCAACGATTTTGTCTCGACTTGCTTTAGGCTGAATGTAGAGCCTTAAAACAATATCGTGGCCGTCTTTCCAAGCCGCCAAATCTTTACAAGCGGCTAAAGGCATTATAGTTGATGCCAGATTGGACCGATTAAGTCACCCATCAAGAAATTCGCAAATTGTAGACCAATAAACAGAACCAGAACACTCAAGTCAAAGCCACCCATTGCCGGCAGAATTCGACGAATTGGTGCAAGCATTGGCTCGGTTAATTGATGGAATACATACTCAATTGGGCTACGACCTTGGCTTACCCAGCTTAAAATTGCTCGAATCAGTAGAACCCAGAATAGAAGGCCACCTGCTGCCTTTAGCAGAGACAGTAAACCTAAAAATAGGAAATCAGCACTAAATACAAATGCGCCACTGGAGTTTACCAGTACCAACGCAACGAACTTAAGTACGCAAAGCACGTAGGCAAATAGAATGGTTGCTAGGTCGATGCTGCCAATGGATGGGATCACACGGCGAAGCGGCGCAACAACGGGTTGAGTCGCTTTAACTATGAATTGTGAAAACGGGTTATAGAAATCAGCGCGCGAAGCTTGTAGCCAGATACGCAACATGACAACCATGATGTATAGGTCAAATAACGTTGAAATTAAAAAACTCATTGAGCTCATAACTAGTCCTTAAGACAAAGTGAAATCGTTTGTATCAAACGGTTAAATTAAAATTCTTTTTCCATCTCTTGTGCTCTAGCAACAGCAGCTTGCATCGCTTTAGCAACAATATCTGAAAGTTGGTGTTCGTTAAATGTTCTTAGTGCTTCAGCGGTTGTACCGCCTTTTGAAGTGACTTGTTCGCGCAAAGTGGACAACTGAGTATCAGGATTGGCGACAACCATTTCTGCGGCACCTAGTGCTGATTGCTGAACAAGCATACGCGCCGTTGATTCATCAAAACCTTGTGCTACGGCTTCTGCCTGCATTGCTTCCATAAACAAGAAGAAATAAGCAGGGGCACTGCCTGCTGCTGCAATGATGTTATTGATGCCAGACTCTTGCTCTACCCAGCAAACTTTACCGACAGCGCTCATAAGCTCGGCAGAAAACTGTTTATCTTGCTGTTTTACATCACTTGCGGCGTATAGACCGCTCATTCCTTGTCCAAGCAAAGAAGGTGTATTAGGCATTACGCGCACAAGGCTTAATTCGGTATCAAACATTTCATTTAGGCGAGCAGCACTAATGCCAGCTGCAATAGAGATAACTAACTTCTCGCTGTAATCAACATCGCGTAACTCACTGCTAACGACTTCCATTAATTGTGGCTTAACGGCCATTACGACAACATCGGCCTCTTTTACTGCACTGAGGTTATCAGACTGAGTATTGATGCCATATTGGTCACTTAAAAAATCAAGTTTTGGTTGGCTAGGGTTGGTTGCAGTGATTAACGACGCTGGGTATCCACTAGCCACAAGGCCAGCAATGATTGAGCGCGTCATATTTCCTGCGCCAACAAAGGCGATCTTCTTATGTTCCATGTTATCTAACCTAATAGTTGTGAGCGTTAAACCTTTACACCTGTGGAGGCTAAGAGCTTTTTGGGTAGTCTCGTGCGCCAAAAATAGCGGTACCAATACGAACCATTGTACTACCGGCATGAATTGCGGCGTCCATATCGCCACTCATTCCCATTGAGAGAGTGTCAATATTGTCATGCTTATCAGCCAGTTGTTGTTTTAATTCTGCCAGTTTTTCAAATTCAGCCAACTGAGATTGGTAATCAGGCACGTTTGCTGGAATCGACATCACTCCTCTTAAGGTGAGGTTAGGTAGTGATGAAATCAACTCAGCAAGTGTAAAAATATCGTTGCCACTTATCCCTGACTTACTCTGTTCACCGCTAGTGTTTACCTGAATAAGCACTTGCAAAGGTGGCATATTTTCAGGTCTTTGATCATTTAAGCGTTGAGCTGTTTTCGTTCGGTCTATGGTATGAACCCAGTCAAAATGCTCGGCGACAAGTCGAGTTTTATTGGATTGAATTGGGCCGATAAAGTGCCATTCAAGATCAAGCTCTGGGTGAGTTTGATTGAAGTGTTTTACTTTATCGACACCTTCTTGTACGTAATTTTCACCAAATGTGCGCTGTCCACACTGGGCCGCATCGAGAATTGCCTCTATAGGCTTAGTCTTACTCACCGCTAAAAGTTGCACGGACTCTCGAGGTCGTCCACACTTTTGTTGTGCGCTTTCAATCTGTGAGGTGATATGTTCAATATTTTGTTGAATACTACTCATGGCTACTTTACTAAGGAAAATTAATGGATATCGCAGAGTTACTGGATTTTAGTGTAAAGCATAATGCTTCAGATCTACACCTTTCTGCAGGCGTTCCTCCAATGGTACGTATAGATGGTGAAGTAAGAAAGCTCGGTGTGCCTGCATTTAGTCATGCTGATGTACATCGACTGGTTTTTGAGATCATGAACGATGCCCAGAGAAGTGAGTATGAAGAGAAACTCGAAGTGGATTTTTCATTTGAACTGCCTAACGTCGGTCGTTTTCGTGTTAATGCCTTTAATCAAGCGCGTGGTAGCTCAGCCGTATTTCGTACTATCCCTGTCGACATTCCGACGTTAGAGCAAATTGAAGCCCCAGAGATTTTTGAGAAAATATCCAACTATGAAAAAGGATTGATATTGGTCACAGGACCGACGGGTTCAGGTAAATCAACAACGCTTGCGGCCATGGTTGACTATATTAACCGTAATCACAATAAGCACATTTTGACGATTGAAGATCCGATTGAGTTTGTTCATGAGAATAATAAATGCTTAGTGAACCAACGTGAAGTACATCGTGATACCCATAGCTTCAAAAATGCGTTACGTAGTGCGTTGCGTGAAGATCCTGACGTAATTTTGGTTGGGGAACTTCGAGATCAAGAGACGATCAGCTTGGCCTTGACCGCTGCGGAAACAGGACACTTGGTGTTTGGTACCTTACACACCAGTTCAGCGGCTAAAACAGTCGACAGGATTATTGATGTCTTTCCTGGTAGCGATAAAGACATGGTTCGTTCCATGCTATCTGAATCCATGCGAGCGGTTATTGCGCAGAAATTATTGAAACGTGTCGGTGGTGGGCGTATTGCGTGCCATGAAATCATGCTGGCAACGCCGGCTATTCGGAACTTGATTCGAGAAGATAAAGTCGCTCAGATGTATTCGATTATTCAAACCGGTGCGGCTCACGGCATGCAAACGATGGAACAAAATGCGAAACAGCTTATTGCTAAAGGCGCAGTCGATGCTGAAGAAGTACAAAAGAAAATTGAAGTTGAAACATCTCTGTTTTAATTCAGTTGAGCGTTTAAATTAGATGATTATTGAGAGAAGTTGAGATGGAATTGAATCAGTGTTTACAAGCAATGCTTACCGAAAAAGCGTCGGATGTATATATCACGGTTGGCGCACCTATTTTATTACGCGTGGATGGTGAACTACGAGCTCAGGGTGAGAAGCTTAATGAAGCACAGGTATTAAAACTTCTTGAGACCATGATGGATGAAGAGCGCGCTGCGGAATACAAACAAACAAAGGAAGCCAACTTTGCTATCGTTCGAGATATTGGCCGATTTAGAGTGAGTGCCTTCTATCAACGTGAGCTTCCTGGCGCAGTAATTCGACGTATTGAAACCAATATTCCAAGCTTTGATGATCTTAAGTTACCCGATGTTCTACAAGATCTTTCGATTGCCAAGCGAGGTTTGGTGTTAGTGGTCGGGGCTACTGGTTCAGGTAAGTCAACGACGATGGCTGCAATGACGGGTTATCGAAATAATCATCGAACCGGTCATATTTTAACGGTTGAAGACCCTATTGAGTTTGTTCATGAACATCAACGTTGCATCGTGACGCAACGTGAGGTCGGGCTTGATACTGAAAGCTATGAAGTCGCGCTAAAAAACTCACTTCGTCAAGCCCCTGATATGATTTTGATTGGAGAAATCCGTAGCCGTGAAACCATGGAATACGCGATGACGTTCGCTGAAACGGGGCATCTATGCATGGCGACATTGCATGCGAATAACGCCAACCAAGCGCTAGAGCGTATTTTGCACCTTGTTCCTAAAGAGCAAAAGGAACAGTTTTTGTTTGATCTCTCTATGAATTTAAAAGGGGTGATTGGTCAGCAGCTGATTCGAGATAAGAATGGCAAAGGGCGTCATGGTGTATTTGAAGTGTTGTTGAATAGTCCGAGGATTTCGGATCTTATTCGCCGCGGCGATCTTCATGAATTGAAAGCGACCATGGGTAAGTCCAAAGAGATCGGCATGCAGACGTTCGATCAAGCGCTCTATCAATTGGTGATCGACGATAAGATCAGTGAACAAGATGCGATGCACAGTGCGGATTCAGCGAATGATCTAAGGTTGATGTTAAAGACGCAGCGTGGTGAGAGTTTTGATTCAGGGAATCTAGATAACGTTAAGATCGACATGGGTTAGAGCATGTTAGGCGAAAAAATATGATTCGAAAAAAGCTTGGTGAGAACCAAGCTTTTTTATTGTAGTAGTGGTATTAACCGTGACTATTCACCCCATTGGGTTTCAAACCAGCTCTCTAAAATAACCACTGCAGACTGACAATCAACGTTACCCTTGCTCAGCGCTTTGTAGCCGCCCATATTGAACAGATCTGAACGCGCTTCAGTGGTTGAAAGTCTTTCATCATGAAGTTCAACTGGAACCCCATAGCGGCCAAAGAGCCGATTAGCGAACTTCTTCGCTCTCGGGGTAATTGTTTCTAGATCCTTACCATGCAGATCGGTAGGTAAGCCAACAATGATTAAGTTGGGCTGCCACTCTTTAATGAGCTTTTCTATATCATCCCACTGTGGGATGCCATCTTTCGCTTTAAAGGCCTTCAGCGGTGAAGCGGTACCAGTAATATCTTGGCCAATCGCACTGCCAATACTTTTAGTACCGTAGTCAAAAGCCATAATTGTTCGAGACATCTAATATTCCAAAATGGACTTAAAAAGGGTGTATTAGTTTAGTTTAATACGTTTACGTCGATTAGGCGTGACCAGTTTGCGTTGATAACTGAGCAGCATCAATGCCAAGCATTTGAACGGCAGCGCGCCAACGCTCACGGATCGGTGTGTTAAATATCACGTCAGGATCGGCTTCTATAGTCAGCCATGAATTTTCAGCAAGCTCGACCTCTAGCTGGCCAGCTTCCCAACCAGAATACCCTAATGCAATAAGATAACTGTTAGGTTCAGCTTCAGTGCCAAGCACTTCGAGAATATCTTTAGAGGTAGTGACGGAGATTTGGTCAGTCATTTTGATGCTCGACTCATACTCGTCTTTCGGCTGGTGGAGAATAAAGCCACGATCTTCTGAGACAGGGCCACCGTTTAGTACGGGCTTCTCTAAGCTGTCGCTATTGAGCTGAGGCTGGCTCGGTTCAATATCGACCTTTTTAAGCATGCCACCGACGGTGATATCAATGGGCGCATTGATGACAAGCCCCATTGCACCTTCTTGGTTATGTTCACATACGTAAATCACTCGGTGCTGAAAATAGGGATCTTCCATTCCCGGCATAGCCACTAAGAAATGATTAGTTAGATTCATAACAACTCCAATCATGAAGTGGGCAGCAAGCTGCCCAAATATCGTTACGCTTTCAAGCGGCGCTCAATTGCGTCCATCAATTTACCGGTAATTGAAATTCCGAATTCAGCCTCAATTTCACGAATGCAAGTTGGGCTGGTTACGTTTATTTCAGTTAACCTATCGCCTATAACGTCTAAGCCTACAAAAATCAGGCCCTTTTCTTTTAATGTTGGAGCGACAGCTAATGCTATCTTTTTATCTGTTTCGCTCAGAGGTCGTGCTTCACCACGTCCACCTGCTGCCAAATTACCTCGCGTTTCCCCTTTTGCTGGGATACGAGCAAGTACAAATGGCATTGGCTCACCATCAACCACTAATATACGCTTATCACCGTTACTGATGTCTGGAACAAACGTTTGTGCCATCGCATAGTTCTGGCCGTGATTGGTGAGTGTTTCAATGATCACGTTCACGTTAGGATCGCCCGCTTTAACGCGGAAGATCGATGCACCACCCATGCCATCAAGGGGTTTTAAGATTACATCGCCGTGCTCTTGCTGAAATTGTTTAATCTTCTGTGCTTTACGGGTCACTATGGTCGTTGGCGTCAGCTCAGGGAACCAAGCCGTGAACAGTTTTTCATTACAGTCACGTAAGCTCTGTGGCTTATTGACGATTAAGGTCCCTTTCTCTTCCGCTCGCTCCAAAATATAGGTCGCGTAGATGAACTCAGTATCAAAAGGAGGATCTTTACGCATCAATACTGCGTCGAGTTCAGCTAACTTGATCGTCTGCTCGGATTTAAATTCGTACCAACCGTTTGGATCTTCTTTAAGTTCGACGACTTTTGTATCAGCGATGGCTTCGCCTTGATCTAAGTGTAGATCATTCATCTCCATATAGTGGATTTCATAGCCGCGACGCTGAGCTTCTAGCATCATGGCAAAGCTTGAATCTTTTTTAATGTTAATGGATGAGATCGGATCCATCACAATACCCAGTTTAATCATTGAAATTCTCCAGTTAGCCGAGATCGCCAAAACGAACTTGTAGGGCGGTAATAGCAGTCAGTGCTGCGGTTTCTGTACGTAATACTCGTGGGCCAAGTAATGTCTCTTCAAATTGATACTCTTGAGTCATATCAATTTCTTGCGAAGAGAGCCCACCTTCTGGGCCAATTAATAAGCGAACTTTGCTAATTGGCTCAGGGAGTGTATTGATAGAGTAGTTTGCTCTTGGGTGTAGATTGAGTTTAAGCGCGTCAGTTTGCTCGGCGCACCACTGTTCAAGTGGCATGATTGGGCGAATAACAGGTACCGTATTTCGGCCACATTGTTCGCAGGCGCTGATGGCTATCTTCTGCCATTGCGCGAGTTTCTTTTCAAAGCGCTTAGTATCTAATTTAACGCCGCAACGCTCGGAAATAAGAGGGGTGATGGTATTCACACCAAGCTCTACCGATTTTTGAATGGTGAACTCCATTTTATCGCCACGTGAAATGACTTGTCCTAAATGAAGATCTAAAGGGGATTCACTACTGCGCTCGATACGCTCGGACAGCTCTACAGTAACTCGCTTCTTTCCCGCTTCGTGAATCACCGCTGGGAACTCAGCACCACTGCCGTCAAACAGAAGCACTTCTTGTCCCGCTTTCATTCGTAAAACACGCCCAATATGCCCAGCTGCATCATCATCAAGATCGAGCAAACCAAGTTGTGAAATAGGATGTGGGTGATAGATACGAGGGGTTCTCATAAAGAGTTCCTAAGCGAGAAATAGTTATGCCCTAACATGGATGCTTTATCGCTAAAAAACAAGGCTTCGAGAGGATTTAACTCATGATTATCAATGAATCATGGCGGTACTAGATTTCTATGTAGTTAGGTAGAGTAATCGTTAAGCAGAAGAAAAGCTAAGCAGGATAAAAGTTAAGCAGAGTAAACCAATGTTTGTTGGCAGGCTTGGCAGCGATACGTCGCCTGTTGTCTGAGTATTTTATTATGACGTCGAATAGAGAGTAAATGCTCAGTGCAGTCACAGGCGTATTGGAACGTTTTACCTTGCACAGAATCGACGGAGAAATTATGGGTTGTTTTAGAGTTAAGCCCAAAGACTTGAGTCATCACGCTCTGCCACTCTTTACCGTGGGGTCTCACTCGACCAAATTGGTGAAAGGTGATTAGGTGAGCCACTTCATGAGCAATCACATCATTTAGGAATGCGTCTGGATTCTCTGCAAACAGTATTGGATTTAAACGTATCTCCCACAGCTGAAGGTAGGCTTTCCCCGCTGCTTTTCCGCGAAGTTTATAGTTAAGCGTTGGCATCTTGAAGGCATGGTGAAAGTACTGTGACGCTTTATCAATACACGACTTTAGTTCAGTTTGTGCACGGTAATGAAGTTCAAAGTTGTCCACGGTAATCTTTTGCTCCTAAGCACTCTTAACTTTGGTCTCAACGAAATAAAAAAGCCTCAGCGTTGTAGCTGAGGCGAAGATAATAGCATTAAAACATGGAGGTGAAAGGTTGGAGACCTTTATATGTTGTGTTTCTTTTTAATGGTTTCATGGTAACCATGCCATGTAGCGTAACCTAAAATTGGCATAGTGAAAAACATCCCGATACCGTAGGTAGAAAAGCCGATTAAAATACCGCCGGTAATTACTAACGCCCAAACGATCATCGCGGGGATATTGCTTTTTACGGCATTGAAGCTTGAGAAAACCGCACTCATCACATCAACACGTTTTTCCATCATGAGTGGAATAGAGAAGGCCGAAATACTAAAGATAATCGCGGCAAAAGCAAAACCGGCCAGAGAGCCAATAATGAGAAATGGTGCAAATTCAGTCAGTGACGCACCTTGTACCGCAGGGTAAAGTGCATGAATTAAAGCGGCAACTCGCATCCAGAAGATCATGGCGACAGTCAGCAAGACAGCAAAGGCCCACTGTGAGGTTGAGTTTCGGGTGATAGCACGCATCGAGTGCATAAGACTCGGTTGGTGGCCTTTCTCTCTTTCCCAGCTCGCATCATACATACCAAGAGCCAAAAACGGGCCAATGAGCATATACACAATGAGGCTTGGCATAACAACAAGGTGTGTGCCTTGCCATTGAACCAGAAGCACAATACCGACCGCCGCTGCCATAAAGCAGACCCCATAAAACATACTAATGAGTGGCATGCGAATGAAGTCATTCACGCCGAGCGCTAACCAGTGGAAAGGCGCGGTCACACTGAGCTGATTACAGGGTAGGGTTCGAGCGTATTCACTATCCGGAATTTTTTTATCTTTTGTTTCAAAATCTGATGGGTTCACCGTACGAGGCATACACCCTCCTTGATCTATTCTCGTTAATTGTTGCCGACTTTTCACTTGCCGACTGACGAATTTGAGGTGGTTTATCAAAGTAGTAGAACGCTTGAACTCTTGCTCTGCAAAACAATCCACATCAACTTTTGTACTTGTGGTTACGGTCGTGCTTTAAGTAACCATTTGATATTGAAATAATAGGCTGAGGCTAAAGTGTGTCTCTCTAATCGCAAAGCTAGAGCTTTAGAAGAAAGTACATTTAACACTTTATTAACTATTGGTGGGAATAGAAAAAAACACAAATTTTTTGATGAAAAATTAAGCTAAAACAAGAAAGCCCCTGCAAATATGCAAGGGCTTTATGTATTCCGTTGGTGGCTGCTAGTTACTTAAGGCCAGCGAACTCACGTAGCATTGCAGCTTTATCGGTTGCTTCCCAAGGGAACTCTTCACGACCGAAGTGGCCGTAAGCTGCCGTCTTCTTATAGATAGGCTGAAGAAGGTTAAGCATCTCTTGTAAGCCGTATGGGCGAAGATCGAAGTTTTGGCGAACCGCTTCAACGATGATTTGCTGTGATACTTTCTCAGTACCAAATGTTTCAACCATGATAGACGTTGGATCAGCAACACCGATAGCGTAAGAAAGTTGGATCTCACAACGGTCAGCCATGCCTGCTGCAACGATGTTTTTCGCAACGTAACGTGCTGCGTATGCTGCAGAACGGTCAACTTTTGAAGGATCTTTACCTGAGAATGCACCGCCACCGTGACGAGCTGCGCCGCCGTAGGTATCAACAATGATCTTACGACCTGTTAGACCACAGTCACCCATTGGGCCACCGATAACAAAACGACCGGTTGGGTTGATGAAGAAGTTAGTCTCTTTATTGATCCACTCTGAAGGAAGAACTGGTTTGATGATCTCTTCCATTACCGCTTCACGTAGGTCTGGTGTAGAAACATCATCGCTGTGCTGAGTTGAAAGAACAACCGCATCAATACCAACAATCTTACCTTGATCGTATTGGAAGGTTACTTGAGATTTAGCATCTGGGCGAAGGAAGTTTAGTTTGCCGCTCTTACGTACTTCGGCTTGCTTTTCAACAAGACGGTGAGAGTAAGTAATTGGAGCTGGCATTAGAATTGGTGTTTCGTTTGTTGCGTAACCAAACATGATGCCTTGGTCGCCCGCCCCTTGATCTTTCGGGTCCGCTTTATCTACGCCTTGGTTGATGTCAGGAGATTGCTTACCAATCGTGTTAAGTACCGCACATGAATCGGCATCAAAGCCCATGTCTGAACCCGTGTAGCCAATCTCACGAACGGTTTGACGAGTGATCTCTTCGATATCAACCCAAGCGGAAGTGGTGATTTCACCACCAACCATAACCATACCGGTTTTAACGTAAGTCTCACACGCTACGCGAGCTTTTGTATCTTGTTCCAAGATGGCATCAAGAACAGCATCAGAGATTTGGTCTGCAATTTTGTCTGGATGACCTTCTGAAACAGACTCAGAAGTGAATAGGTGCTTAGCCATGAGAGCTCCACTAATTTGGTTGTGTATGATGAATTTTAGCATTCACCACAATAAAAATTGATAAATAATGTAGGTGTTTCTACATCTAGACGGCTATTTTAATTTTGCCGTTACTAATTACAAGCTCTTTTTTGGATATCTCATAACTAAACGTTTGCGTATGAAATAAGTTATTTGATGGGATGAATGGTTCGAGTTGTGAAAATAGTTGGAAATTTGAGCTAAATCTCCAGTAAAACGTTTGCAGTCAATAGGGCGCTTTGAGAGAATATGACGCCTGAATTCCACGAATAATTCAGATTCCACTATTTTTTAAATCGCATACGCACTCAGGAGCAGACATGCCTTCTCGTAAAGATCTAGCCAATGCAATCCGCGCACTTAGCATGGATGGTGTTCAACAAGCTAACTCAGGCCACCCAGGCGCACCTATGGGTATGGCTGACATCGCTGAAGTTCTTTGGCGTGGTCACTTGAACCACAACCCACAAAACCCAGAGTGGGCAGATCGCGACCGTTTTATTCTTTCTAATGGTCACGGCTCCATGCTGATTTATTCTCTGCTTCACTTAGCAGGTTATGAGCTTTCAATTGAAGACCTTAAAAACTTCCGTCAACTGCACTCTAAGACTCCAGGTCACCCTGAGTACGGTTACGCTCCTGGTATCGAAACAACGACAGGTCCTCTAGGTCAAGGCATTACCAACGCGGTTGGTATGGCGCTGGCTGAAAAATCACTCGCAGCACAGTTCAATAAAGAAGGTCACGATATCGTTGATCACTTTACCTATGCATTTATGGGTGATGGCTGTCTGATGGAAGGTATCTCTCACGAAGCGTGTTCTCTAGCGGGTACGCTAGGTCTTGGTAAGCTAGTCGCTTTCTGGGATGACAACGGTATTTCTATCGATGGTGAAGTTGAAGGTTGGTTCTCTGACGACACACCTAAGCGTTTTGAAGCGTACGGCTGGCACGTAATTCCAGCGGTTGATGGTCACGATCCAGAAGCAATCAATGCGGCAATTGAAGCAGCAAAAGCGGAAACTGGTCGTCCAACATTAATTTGTACTAAAACTATCATCGGTTTTGGTTCGCCAAACAAAGCAGGCTCTCACGATTGTCACGGTGCTCCACTGGGTCATGAAGAGATTGCCGCTGCTCGTGAATTCCTTGGTTGGAACCACGGTCCTTTCGAAATCCCAGCTGATATCGCAGCAGAGTGGGATGCGAAAGAAGCAGGCGCAGCAAAAGAAGCAACGTGGAATGCTAAGTTTGACGCTTACGCTGCCGCTTACCCTGAGCTTGCTGCTGAGTTTAAACGTCGTGTAAATGGCGAGCTTCCTGCACAGTGGGAAGAGAAGACAAGCAAGATCATTGCTGACCTTCAAGCAAACCCGGCAAACATCGCTTCACGTAAAGCTTCTCAAAATGCACTAGAAGCGTTTGGTCAAATGCTTCCAGAGTTTATGGGTGGCTCTGCTGACTTAGCACCTTCTAACCTGACTATGTGGTCTGGCTCTAAATCTCTAACGGCTGATGATGCGTCTGGCAACTACATTCACTACGGTGTACGTGAGTTTGGTATGACAGCTATCATGAACGGCATGGCTCTGCACGGTGGTTTCGTACCATACGGCGCAACTTTCCTAATGTTCATGGAATACGCTCGTAATGCTATGCGTATGGCTGCTCTGATGAAAGTTCAGAACATCCAAGTGTATACGCATGACTCTATCGGTCTTGGTGAAGATGGTCCAACGCACCAACCTGTTGAACAGATCGCTTCTCTACGTCTAACTCCAAACATGAGCACATGGCGTCCATGTGACCAAGTTGAATCAGCAGTGGCTTGGAAACTAGCTGTAGAGCGTAAAGATGGTCCTTCTGCACTTATCTTCTCTCGTCAAAATCTAGCGCAGCAAGATCGTAATGCTGAGCAAGTAGCAAACATCGCTAAGGGTGGTTACATCCTGAAAGATTGTGAAGGCAAACCAGAGCTTATTCTTATCGCAACCGGTTCTGAAGTTGAGCTAGCGGTTAACGCGGCGGCTGAACTAACTGCTGAAGGTAAGAAAGTACGTGTAGTCTCTATGCCTGCAACTGACGCTTTCGACAAGCAAGACGCTGAGTACCGCGAGTCTGTACTTCCATCTGACGTGACGGCTCGTATCGCTGTAGAAGCTGGCATTGCAGACTTCTGGTACAAGTACGTTGGCTTTGGTGGCAAGATCATCGGTATGACAACATTTGGTGAGTCTGCACCAGCAGGTGAACTATTTAAGATGTTTGGTTTTACAACTGAGAATGTTGTGAATACAGCAAAAGAGTTACTGGCTTAATTTAAGCGAGACTTTTGAAATCAGAGGCCTAGCAGTTTGCTAGGCCTTTTTTATTCCCTTATTTTTGTTATATCTTTAGCTATTGATATTCCTTATACTTTAGCAAACTTGATCTAGCGCAATTTTACTATGCAAATCTCTTTAGCAGGCTTATGGCAACTCTCGCCATTGACCGACCTGTCGATTCCTCAAGATGACATCACTTTTCCTGCCCCTCTTAGCGCAGTTTTACCTAATACGTTATCTGAAGAAGCCATTGCTGAACAAGAGTGGCATTTAATGCATGATGTTGAAGTTGATGAAACAATGCTAGCGAACTCAGCCATTGATCTGGTTATTTCAGGGATTGGCCATCATGCAGAAATCAGAGTCAATGGAGAGGCGGTGTTTGACTGTGATGAATTCCGTGAGAGTTATCGAAAGGATATTTTACCGTATCTTCAGCTAGGTCGTAATCGCTTTGAGATTTTGTTTCTTGAGCAAGATGAAGATTGGTTACTTGAGGAAGAGCAGAATGAATTGAGTCATCTCTCTGAATTGCTGGATAAAGAAGATGAAACTCGCATCGGTATTTGGCAGACGCCTTATTTAGAGGTGTTACCGACGGCTCGAATTGAGCAAGTTGACGCTGAGCTAGTGAACCACCAAGTTGGTGGCTGTGAAGTCTTGGTTCATCTTAAATATCAGGCCTTCAAGCCTGGCTTACTCTCTGCTCAAATCAAATTTAATGGCATGACCTACCGTCTTCCTTTGGATGTTAGAGCGTCGAAAACCAGTGCGGTCTTTCAGTTAGATGCCCCAATGTTTATCGATCCAGAGTATTTTGTTCGATCCGATTGTTACTTGTTGGATGTTCAGTTAGAAAATAGCCATAGGGCTTATCAGGTTGGGTTATTTGATAGGTATGATCAGGGTAATAGCGCTCAACAATATATGAAAGAGCTTCACCTTTACCCTCAGAATTAGTCTTAACTATGAATTAGTGAGCACATTGCCATTGTTGCGGGTGCTTACGTTGCCATACTTTTTCGTGGAAGTAGTATGCGCAGGTATTAAAAGCAGGCTCTATCGTGGCCATGATACCACCAACCAACGCATCCCCTGTAAGCAGATAGACCACGCCAAACGCAACACTGAAGTGGACGACAGCGAAACTCATTGTTTTCATTTTTGTTGAACGAGCAAACTGTTTTAGTAATTGCCATTGATTCCAGACTTTCTCATGAAAGTAGAAGGCGACCGTATTAACGGTGGGTTCAATCATAGCAATCAAGCTACCGATTAGAATGTCGCCAGTCAAAATATACGCAACACTAAAAGCAATAGTGAAATGAATAGCGGCAAAGTTTAGTGTTTTTTTCATCGGATAATTCTCTAATCGGTCATTGTTTCGTTGTGATTATTATTGAGAATTACTCGCATTTAGTGAAATCGATGTTGTCTATTACTTCAATCAGGAAAACCGATGCCATACTCATATGATGGCTTGACGTTTTTGGGGGAGGGTAGAAGTAAAAAAGCGCAACCTTCTTGTTTAGAAGATTACGCCTTTCTTCATAGCTTAAGAGCTATCTCGTTTGAGCCGCAGCTTAGAACGGGTTGAAAGCTAGTTCTGAGGTTTGATCACCATGACATTGATACGTGAGTTCTGAACCACTTTACTGGCCACAGATCCTAATACGACATTGTCAATTTTTGAGCGTTTATGGCTAGGCATTACGATCAAATCGGCACCGAGTTTTTCTGCATACTCTAAGATAGTTGAGTATGGTTTACCCTCAGCCACGTGAACCTTGTAGACAATCTTCTCATCGATATTTTGATCAGCAAACTGTCTCAACTGCGCTTTGACATCTTCTTTCATCTTCTGTGCGGCGTCTTTTGGGAAATAGGTCGCAACCATCGACATATGTATCCCTGGTAACACGTTAAGCAGGTGTATCTGGGCTTTTGAATGTTGTGCATGCCATACAGCCAGTTCAACCGCTTTATCTGAAAAGCCTTTATCATTTAAATCGACAGGAACAAGGATTTGTTTATACATTATTATTACTCTTGATAATTGGGTCTTAGACCCATTCAATCCTTTCTATTATTGACCTTATCTCACCGAACTTAAACGTTGTTAATTTGTCAGTAAAGATAAGGTCATCTCATTACGCGCTTAACTCTTCCTTTCTAGCGCGCCTTCTTTGATTTAACCCTAGAACAATTAAGATAATAAGGGTAGGAGCAAATACCCACTCTTTCATTGGTCTATCGGCATCTTGGATCACAGATTTTATTTCCCAGTCGAAATCGATACCAGCTGCTTCTGCCGGGCTTCCAAATTCGACCATATCTACTATCATCTTGCCTTCAGATTCCGTGAGCATTAATCCCATTGAAGAAATTCGTTCTTCGCTTGTGAGAGCGGAATCTTCGAACGGAAGACGAACGGTTTTTTCAGAGTAATTCCCTTCTAAATTTTCGCCTCCTACTCTTAATTCAAGAGATTGTCCCACAGATAGCCCTTCTGTTATTTGAACAATCTCAGCACCAGGAGAGATAACTTTTTCTGGGTAAAGCATATCCCACCAGAATCCTGGTCGGAAGAATGAGAAGGTCAGCACGAGAAGCAGGATTGTCTCCCACCATTTGTTTTTAGTGAACCACCAACCTTGAGTCGCGGCAGCGAAAATGAGTACTGCTGTTACTGAAGAAAAGATGGTTAAAAATAAATGCCACCAAGAATCAATGCCCATCAATAGTAACTGGGTATTAAAGATAAACATAAATGGCAAAATTGCAGTTCGAATGTCGTAGGTAAAACCTTGGATACCCGTTCGAATTGGGTCAGATTTCGCGATAGCTGCCGCCGCAAACGCCGCTAAACCGACTGGAGGGGTATCATCAGCAAGAATACCGAAATAGAACACAAATAAGTGAACGGCAATCAATGGAATGATAAGACCATGCGCGGCGCCAAGTGTAACGATAACAGGTGCCATCAAGGTCGAAACAACAATGTAGTTCGCTGTTGTCGGAAGCCCCATACCTAAGATCAAGCTAATAACAGCAGTAAACAACAGCATAAGAAGGATGTTACCGCCTGAGATAAACTCGACAAAGTCGGTCATAACAAGCCCTATACCGGTTAGCGTTACTACGCCAACAACTGTCCCTGCGGCTGCAGTCGCAACACCAATACCGATCATGTTACGAGCACCAGATACTAAGCTTTCTGCTAAATCGACAAAGCCTGCTTTTACTTGTTCAGAAACATTGTCAGATTTAGACATAATCGCCATCAGTGGACGCTGAGTAATCAAGATAAATATCATGAAGACGGTAGCCCAAAACGCAGACAGACCTGGAGAAAAACGTTCGACAGTTAAGCACCACACCAGTACCACGATTGGAAGTAGGAAGTGCAGGCCTGACTTAATGGTTGGTCCTGGATCTGGGACCTCGGTTAGGTCAGCATCAAGATCCATTCCGCCTTCTGAATATTTCGAAGAGATGCGAACGAGCCCAACATAAGCCAGTAATAATGCAATCGTCACTATTGGTGTCGCCGCATTGCCAAAGACATCTTTAGTCCAACCCACACCGTAGTACACAATTGCACTCATTACACCTAAGCCGATAATTGTGCCAGTGAATGAGAGAATGCTTTGAATCCAAGTTGGTGTGTGGCGACGTGGAAGGCCCGTCATACCCGCTTTACACGCTTCTAAGTGAACGATGTAGATAAGGGCAATATAAGAGATCAGTGCAGGTAGAAGCGCCGCTTTAATGACTTCTACGTATGAGATTCCCACATACTCAACCATTAAGAATGCAGCAGCACCCATGATTGGTGGCGTTAGCTGACCATTGGTCGACGCTGCAACTTCTACAGCACCCGCTTTTGTTCCCGGAAAGCCGACTCGCTTCATGAGAGGGATGGTAAAGGTACCTGTTGTTACTACGTTCGCGATTGAAGAACCTGAAACAAGGCCTGATAAGCCAGAAGCAACTACTGCCGCTTTTGCTGGGCCGCCTTTCATGTGACCAAGCAGAGAGAAAGCCACTTTTATAAAGTAAGCACCAGCGCCAGCGCGCTCGAGCATGGCCCCAAACAGTACAAACAAGAAAACAAATGAGGTAGAAACACCAAGCGCGACGCCAAATACACCCTCAGTTGTTAACCAAAGATGGGACATCGCTTTGTTCAGGCTCGCCCCTTTATGGGCGATGACATCTGGCATATGTGGACCGCCAAATGTGTAGAGCAAGAAAACAGCGGCAACCACCATTAATGGTGGACCTAGCGCTCGCCTTGTTGCCTCGAGTAGAAGCACCATACCTGTAACGGCAGCAACAATATCCGCTGTCGTCGGTGCGCCAGAGCGGCCCGCGAGTTCGGTATAAAAGAGATAAATATAAGCTGCAGAGAAACTCCCCGCGAGAGCCAGTAACCAGTCAATGATTGGAATATGGTCACGTGAAGAATTCTTTGACGCAGGATAAGCTGTAAAGGCCAAAAATATAGCGAAAGTAAGATGAATGGCACGAGCTTGAGTGTCATTGAGTACAGCAAAATTAAAAATGAATGGTAGCGGAGACGCATACCAAAGTTGGAACAGTGACCAACATAGCGGTACAAACCAAAGAACACGCCCAGGAATCCCCTTTGGATTGCGCGCGCCTGTATCGGATTGTGCCACCATTTCTTGCACATCTTGAGACGGTGTTGTTGTCTGCGTCATGTACTTTGTCCTTATTATCGATGGTCTGGTTTAACTATAGTGCGCCTGAGTGTCTCTCTGAGATCAAAGGTCGATATTTTTCGACCGACACAGCACTAGTGGTAGTAATTATAGATGTTAATTGAGGTTGATTTTCTAGCAGTTAAAATCAATTAGGGGTGCAATTATCAAGGAGGCGTTACGCCCCCTTGATATACTTAGTCATGCACTTACTTAAGTAAGCCCATTTCTTTGTAGTATTTTTCGGCACCTGGGTGTAGCGGAATAGATAGACCAGCTTTCACCATGTCTTCTTTTTTCAGGTTAGCAAATGCAGGGTGAAGACGTTTGAACGTTTCAAAGTTCTCAAATACGGCTTTAGCAACGTTGTATGCGATATCATCAGATACATCTGTTGTTGTTACCATCGTTGCCGCAACACCAAAGCTGTTAACATCGCCTTCTGTGCCACGATACATGCCTGCAGGCACTGTGCTGTATGCATAGTATGGGTTGTCAGCAACGATCTTATCGATTTGAGGACCTGTTGCAGAAACTAGCTTAGCATCACACGATGTTGTTGCTTCTTTGATTGAGCCATTCGGGTGACCAACCATGTAGATGAACGCATCAATTTTGTTATCACAAAGCGCTTGTGAACGCTCTGAACCTTTCAGTTCTGATGCAAGTTTGAAGCTATCATTAGTCCAACCAAGTGCGTCCATTACTACGCCCATTGTTGCACGATCACCAGAGCCTGGATTACCGATATTAACTCGCTTACCTTTTAGATCTTCAACACCATTAATGCCGGCATCTGAGCGAGCGATAATGTTGAATGGTTCAGTATGCAAAGAGAACATTGCGCGTAGCTTTTTGTACGGACCTTGTTCAGAAAACTTACTCGTACCGTTGTAACCGTGATATTGCCAGTCAGACTGAACAACACCAAAGTCTAATTCACCAGCGCGAATAGTATTGACGTTATAAATTGAGCCACCTGTTGATTCTACTGAACAACGAATGTTGTGCTCTTTACGGCCTTTATTCACGAGTTTACAAATTGCACCACCAGTTGGGTAATAAACACCCGTTACAGAACCGGTACCAATAGTGATGAATTCTTGAGCGTTGACAGCGCCTGCGCCCATTACTGCAGCGGCAATTACACCGATCTTAATAAGTTTGTTAAATGCCATGAATATTCCTTCCTTAATTCATTATTAGCCCCAAAACAAGTGTAGTTGTTTTGAGAGTTTCCTCGTTTGGAAACGGCATCTTTTCCAATCCATACACTGGAAAAGTGGCTGAATAATAGCAAAAAAAAGGAGGATAATTATATCAATGTTAAGAAATGTAGATGATTAGACTGAGTTGTAATGATAGGGTTAATGCCTGTAAGTAAATATAAATTCATTAATTTCAGTGGTTTATGTTGTTTTTATAGGCTTAAGGTAAGATTTCTTAGATGTGAACTTGGTCACGATTACTAGAATAAAATCGCGACCAATATTAATAGCTAAAGTATTTAGCCAGTGTATTCGAACAGTTCACACACCGATTCAAAGAGCTGCTCCGTGGTTACTGAGAGAGTTGGAGTAATAAAGATCGTATCGTCGCCTGCGACCACACCGAGAATACCCTCTGATTTCCCTAGTGAATCTAATAGTCGGGCAATAAGCTGTGCAGCACCGGGACCAGTATGAATAACTACAATGGCAGCATTTCGGTCTATATCTAACACCAACTCTCTAAGGGAGCTTGAAACGGTTGGAACACCGAGTTCTGCTGGCAAGCAATAGACCATTTCCATTTTTGCATTACGAGTTCTGACTGCGCCGAACTTGGTGAGCATTCGAGATACTTTTGATTGGTTGATATTCTCAAAACCTTCATTCTTTAAAGCATCAACTATATCGCCTTGAGAACCGAATCTCTCTTCTTTTAGAAGGGATTTGAAAGCTCGAACTAGGTTATCTTGTTTCTCTGTATTGCGCATGATTTCGATTCTATGGTTGATTTGAACGTGCATATCTTGGCATAGCTATGCAGATTAAGCCAAACCCTTGGCATAAATTCTGTCTAAGGCGTCACTGTAAACTATTTTATAAACCTCTTTGATATAAGCCTTAAGTTCTTGTCATTTAAGGTTATTAATCCGATAATTTAATCAGTAATGTAGCACGTAATTATCGAGTTGCGCTAGGTCGCAAAGCGAACGTTAATTGATTGTAATCAAGTTATGAATAATATATTTTTGCTGTTAGCAATTACAGAATACCCTACATAACATTTATAAGAGATCTACTCTCAAGGAGACAACAATGAAAGTAGCCGTAATTGGTGCCGCTGGTGGCATCGGCCAAGCTTTAGCCCTTCTTCTTAAAAACCGCCTTCCAGCGGGTTCAGATTTAGCCCTATATGATATTGCTCCAGTGACACCCGGTGTTGCTGCTGATTTAAGCCACATTCCAACCCCTGTTTCAATTAAAGGTTACTCAGGTGAAGATCCAACGCCTGCATTGGAAGGTGCTGACGTTGTGTTAATTTCAGCAGGTGTTGCACGTAAACCAGGAATGGATCGTGCTGATCTATTTAATGTAAACGCAGGGATCGTAAAGTCTCTTGCTGAAAAAATTGCTGTGACATGTCCTACCGCTTGTGTTGGTATCATTACTAACCCAGTAAACACAACGGTTCCTATTGCTGCTGAAGTACTAAAGAAAGCAGGTGTATACGATAAGCGTAAACTGTTTGGTGTGACAACGTTGGATGTGATCCGAAGTGAAACGTTTGTAGCGGCTTTAAAAGACAAAGATCCTGGTGATATTCGTGTTCCAGTTATTGGTGGTCACTCTGGTGTTACCATCCTTCCTCTACTGTCTCAAGTTGAAGGGGTTGATTTTACCGCTGAAGAAGTGGAAGCACTCACTAAGCGTATTCAAAATGCAGGTACAGAAGTTGTAGAAGCAAAAGCTGGTGGCGGTAGTGCAACGCTTTCTATGGGGCAGGCGGCTTGTCGCTTCGGTCTAGCGCTTGTAAAAGCTTTGCAGGGTGATGATTCCGTGATTGAATGTGCTTATGTTGAAGGGGCCGGTGAGCACGCTCCATTCTTCGCACAGCCAGTTAAATTAGGTAAAGACGGCGCTGAAGCTATCTTGAGCTACGGCGAGCTGAGTGATTACGAGAAAGCGGCACTTGATGGCATGCTACCAACACTTAATGGTGACATTGAGATTGGTATTGAATTCGCCAAATAAAAGTATTTTTTAACACTCTAAATAGAGTGAGTTATAAAACAAAAAAAGCTGATCTTTCGATCAGCTTTTTTATTGTCACTATGTTTTAAAACGAGTGCAGAATAAGTGATACCTTCTTTATTATAGAGAAAAAGAAAGCGACTTATCTATTTAGTACGCTTGACTGCCAAATGAGCAAGTGTGATCAGAGCTTCTTTATATTCAGATTCTGGCAGTACTGCTAATTCTGCAATGGCTTTATCAGCCTCAACCAGTGCCTTCTCCGTCGTATACTCTAATGAGCCGCATTCTTTCATTGTTGCAAGGATATCATCAAGACGCTCCATTCCGTTTGAATGCTCGATGGCCTCTCGAATCATAAGTGCTTGCTGCTCATTACCGTTACGCATCGCATGAAGCAGTGGTAGAGTCGGTTTCCCTTCAGCAAGGTCATCACCAACATTTTTGCCCATCTCTTTGCCATCAGAGGTGTAATCCATGACGTCATCAATAAGCTGGAACGCGGTGCCTAAATACTTGCCATAGTTTTGCAGTGCAACTTCGATCTCTTGTGGTGCCTCATTCAAGATCGCTCCTATTTGAGTTGCGGCTTCAAACAAACGAGCAGTCTTAGAGTAGATGACCTGCATATAGCTTTGTTCGCTAGTGTCAGGATCATTACAGTTCATTAATTGCTGCACTTCACCTTCCGCGATAACATTTACAGACTCACTCATTAATTCAAGGATCCTTAATGATCCTAATGTTGTCATCATCTGAAATGAGCGGGTATAAATGAAATCACCAACCAATACACTCGCTGCATTACCAAAGGCGGCATTAGCGGTTTCTTTACCTCTACGCATGTCTGATTCATCAACGACATCATCGTGCAACAGAGTAGCAGTGTGGATAAATTCAATAAATGCAGCGGCCGTTGTATGAGCCTCACCTTGATAACCTAAGGCGCGTGCTGACAAGATCGCGAGCAGTGGGCGTAGGCGCTTACCACCACCACTTACGATGTAATATCCCAATTGATTGATTAAAGAGACATCAGAGTTGAGTTGAGCTTGAATTGTTTCATTAACTTTTGCCATGTCATCGGCAGTAAGCGCTTGGATAGCTTTAAAATCCATCATAAATCCGGCTGAGGTTAGACCCTGTAAGGTATTCTTATCTTCTTTAGTAGCTGAATAGTACACTAAAAAACGTTGAAAAATACACGACTAAAGGGCATGATTGCTGCACTTTTCTTTGGCGAACAGGTTTTCGCCAATTTTTTAAAAATATGGCTTGTCATAGTCGTATGATTCCCGTAGAATCTGCGCCCTATTGATTAGTTTAGCGCACACCCGAGTTGTTCAAATAACAACCAAAGGCTGTGCGGAAAAAGCGGAGTAAAATATGTACGCTGTTTTCCAATCTGGTGGCAAACAACACCGAGTTAGCGAAGGTCAAACCCTTCGTTTAGAGAAATTAGACGTTGAAACTGGTGCAACAGTAGAATTTGATAAAGTTCTTCTTATTGCTAACGGCGAAGAAATCGCTGTTGGTGCACCTCTTGTTGAAGGTGGCAAAGTGACTGCGGAAGTAGTACAACACGGTCGTGGCGATAAAGTTAAAATCGTTAAGTTCCGTCGTCGTAAGCACTCTCGTAAAGAGCAAGGTCACCGTCAGTGGTTCACGGAAGTGAAAATCACTGGTATTAACGCTTAAGTATTAGGAGAGTTTAACAATGGCACATAAAAAAGCTGGTGGTTCTACTAATAACGGCCGCGATTCAGAAAGCAAACGTCTTGGTGTTAAGCGTTTCGGTGGTGAATCTGTTCTTGCAGGTAACATCATCGTTCGTCAACGTGGTACTAAGTTCCACGCTGGCACTAACGTTGGTATCGGTAAAGACCACACTCTTTTCGCTCTTACTGAAGGTAAAGTGAAATTTGCAGTTAAAGGTCCTAAAAACCGTAAATTCGTTAGCATCGAAAGCGAGTAATTAAGCAACTGCTTAGTTATATTAGCTTTTAAGCTGAATTCAAAAGCCCTGCCGATTTGGCGGGGTTTTTTATTTATAGACGCTATACCCTAGAGCCTAGAACACTGGGATTTATGGTCTAACGTCTACTAGACTAGTAGTGATTTCCCACGTGCATGAGTGGAGTGTAAAATGAAATTTGTTGATGAAGCAACGGTTAAAGTTGAAGCCGGTGATGGCGGTAATGGTACCGTAAGTTTTTGGCGAGAAAAGTTCATCACCAAAGGTGGTCCTGATGGTGGTGATGGCGGTGATGGCGGTGACGTTTATCTACAGGCTGATGAAAACCTAAACACCTTGATTGATTATCGCTTTCAGCGTTTTTACGACGCAGAGCGTGGTGAGAATGGTCGCGGTGGTAACTGTACCGGTAAGCGCGGTAAAGACAAAGTAATGCGTGTACCAGTCGGTACGCGAGCGGTTGATATTCACACCAATGAAATTGTGGGTGAAGTGGCCGAGCATGGTAAAAAAATCATGGTCGCTAAAGGTGGCTGGCACGGTTTAGGCAACACACGCTTTAAATCGTCAGTAAACCGCGCACCGCGTCAGAAGACAATGGGTACCAAAGGTGAAGTTCGTGAACTTCGTCTTGAGCTATTGCTATTGGCTGACGTAGGTATGCTAGGTCTACCTAATGCAGGTAAATCGACCTTTATCCGCTCTGTATCAGCAGCGAAGCCTAAAGTTGCTGACTATCCGTTTACTACTTTGATCCCAAGTTTAGGGGTTGTAAGTGTTGTACCTGGAAAAAGCTTTGTTGTTGCAGATATCCCTGGTTTGATCGAAGGTGCTGCGGATGGTGCAGGTCTTGGGATTCGTTTCCTTAAGCACTTAGAACGTTGTCGCGTTCTTATTCACATGATTGACATCATGCCAATTGATGAAAGTGATCCGGCACAAAATGCCCTAACGATCATCGATGAGCTTGAGCAGTATAGTGAAAAGCTTTCAGAGAAACCAAGGTGGCTAGTTTTCAACAAAGTTGATCTGATGCCTGAAGAAGAGGCGGATGAAAAGATCCAAGAGATCATTGAAGCGCTTGCTTGGGAAGGGGATTTCTTCAAAGTTTCAGCGATTAATAAGAGCGGTACTCAAGAGCTTTGTTACAAACTTGCCGACTTTATGGAAGAGCTGCCACGTGAGCTTGAAGAAGTTGATGAAGAAGACAAAGTTGACTTCATGTGGGACGATTACCACAAAGATGCAATGAGTGGCGATAACGTTGTTACTGAAGATGATTGGGACGATGAAGATGATTGGGACGACGAAGAAGATGACGGTCATGTTATCTATGTTCGTGACTAGTTAGAGCTATTCGTACTCCATGAAACCGCAATCAATGATTGCGGTTTTTTTATATCCATAAGATGTTTAACTGCTCTTTTTTAAGGCAATATACGGTTATCTAAACGAAGAATATTGGAAGGAATCATGTCTTCAAAACAGAGACAAGTATCACGTCTCATTGCTCAGGCGGGGCAGATGTTACTTGCTCATGGCGCAGAAAGTACTTTAGTCGGTAGTATTACTCAACGTATTGGCATCGCTAGCGGAATGGATGAGGTAGAGGTTTCGCTTTCAGCAAGCTCGCTCGTCGTTACGACGGTTTATCAAGACCACTGCATTACCACTGCAAGGCGTAGCCCAGATCGAGGTATTAATATGCGCGTGATTACTCAGATCCAAAGGATTTGTATCATGCTTGAAAAGGGGATTCTCGATCATCAATTAGCCCAACAAAAACTGAATGATGTTACCCCTGAACGCTATAACCGTTGGTTAGTCGTCGGTATGATTGGCTTGTCGTGTGCTGCGTTTAGTCGGTTAGCAGGTGGGGATCTCGGCGTTTTTTTGATAACCTTCCTTGCTTCATCAGTTGGAATGGTGGTTCGGCAAGAGATTGGTCACCGCCACTTTAACCCGATGGTTAATTTTGCTTTCACAGCATTTGTTACCACGATTGTATCTGCGCAAGCTGTGCTCTTCTCTATTGGTAACCAACCCTCCCTAGTTATGGCTTCAGCGGTGTTGATGTTGGTTCCTGGGTTTCCGTTGATAAACTCAGTTGCCGATATGCTCAAAGGCTACATCAATATGGGTATGGCTCGTTTTGTTATGGCAAGCTTACTGACTCTTGCAACTTGTTTAGGAATCGTTGGTGCGATGAGTTTGATGGATGTCTGGGGGTGGGGTTTATGATGGATCTGTTCTTAGGGCTTCTACATGACATGCTGTTTTCGGCTATTCCCGCAGTCGGTTTTGCACTTGTTTTTAATGTTCCTCAAAAGGCTTTAGTCTATTGCGCGTTAGGTGGGGCGATTGGTCATGGCTCTCGCTATTTGATGATGCATTTTGGTATCCCTATTGAGTGGGCCACATTCTTTGCTGCGACGATTGTTGGAATGATCGGTGTCCACTGGTCACATCGGTTTTTGGCTCATCCAAAAGTCTTTACCGTCGCTGCAATGATCCCAATGGTGCCAGGAGTTTTTGCCTTCAAAGCGATGATTGCCATGGTGGAGATGAACCAGTTAGGTTACTCACCTGAACTAGTTGCAACGTTGTTTGATAACTTTCTGAAGGCGATGTTTATTATTGCAGGTTTAGTGATTGGATTAGCAATGCCGGGGCTGTTATTCTACCGTCGTAAACCCATTGTATAGAATCGAATTAGGAACACGGATATGATCATTAGTATGATTGCCGCGATGGCAGACAATCGAGTTATCGGTAAAGACAATCAAATGCCATGGCATCTGCCTGCTGACTTTGCATGGTTTAAGCGCAGTACTATGGGGAAACCTGTGATCATGGGGAGAAAAACGTACGATTCTATTGGTCGAGCACTTCCTGGGCGTCCGAATATCGTGATTAGCCGAGATCCTAATTTAGACATTGAAGGTGTGGCAATGGCAACGTCAATTGAGGCTGCAATCCAAGCGGCTGGTGATGTTGAAGAGGTGATGATTATTGGGGGGGGAGCGATCTACAGCGCTTGTCTTCCAATCGCTAATAAGCTCTACGTTACTTATATTGATGCAAAGATTGATGGCGATACACAGTTTCCGAGCTGGGGTGATGATTTTACTGAAAGTTATTCGGAAGACTATAGTGCGGATGAGAAGAATGCTTACAATATGCGTTTCACTATTTTGGAACGCTAGAGCACTGTAATTAAGTAGACTAATAGGGCTAAAATGATTAGCCCTTATGCATTATTGAGAAAGAGCCTCTTGTTCAAAGTAGCGCTTATCTTCCCAACGAAGCATAGTGAGTTTTCCCCCCCAAACACAGCCAGTGTCTAGACCGATAACCTTCTTATCATCATACCCTTCCAGAGCCGCCCAGTGACCAAAAACGACGGCCTTTTCTAACTCTAATCGAGACTCCAGCATAAACCATGGAGTGAGCTCGTTTCCCTTCTGGTTCATTTGTTGACTAGGAGGAAGCTTACAGGCCATATCCAGACTGGAGTCTGAATAACAGTAGCGCATTCTTGTTAGTGCGTTAATGCTATAGCGGTAGCGTTCAATGCCTTGTAATTCTTGATTCCACAATGACGGCGTGTTGCTGTACATGTTCTCAATCAGCCATTGCCAACGATCACTTTTCAACACTTGCTCTACTTCTTTGGCGGCACTTTTAGCCTGTTTAAGACTCCATTGAGGCGATATACCGGCGTGTGTCATTACAAAATCATCATGTTCAGCAAGCAAAGGTTGGTGCCGCAGCCAATTGAGTAACTCTTCCTTATCAGGCGCATCAAAGATAGGGGCTGTCTTGTCTTTATCTTTTACTTTATGAATACCTAGTGATACGCCCAATAGGTGAAGATCATGATTACCTAATATAATCTGTGCAGATGCCCCAAGGCTTTTAATAAACCTAAGTGTCTCTAGTGATTTAGGCCCGCGTGCAACGAGATCACCCGTTACCCATAGCGTATCGTTATCGGTTGTGAATTTTACTTTTTCAAGCAGACACTGTAGCTCATCAAAGCAGCCTTGAAGATCACCAACAATATAGGTAGACAAGCGGAATCCTTAATTAAGAATATTAGGAATAGCGAGACGAAATGGCGTAATCTCAGTCGTAAATTCATCACCATTAGCGTCATGAAAAATATATTGGCCTTGCATCACGCCAATCGGTGTTTCAATCGCGGTTGCACTGGTATAGCTGTACTCTTCAGTACTCTCTATATGTGGCTGCTGTCCAACGACCCCTTCGCCTTCAATGGTAAGTTGCTTTCCATCAGCATCGGTAATGAGCCAGCGGCGACTGAGTAGCTGGACGGTTTGATCGCTTAGATTTTTAATGGTGATGAGGTAAGCAAATACGTAGTGTTGTTTGTCAGGCGTCGACTGCTCTTCTACATACTTGGTTTGAACGTGGATTTTGATTTCTGGGGTAGGCTCAATCATGATCACTCCAATCCGTTGTAGCGTTCAAAAAACTAGCCCCTATTTATATATCTGTAAATAGGGGCTGAAAATAGCGTACTAATGATTCTCTGTTAACCAGTTAGCCATATCAACAAACTGCTCTAAGGTCAGGTTCTCTGGACGCATGCTTGGATTCACCCCAAGTGCTTCTAGTTGTTCTTTATCAATTAAGCTCTTATAACAGTTACGTACTGTTTTTCGGCGTTGGTTAAAGCCTTCACGACAAACACGGTCTAACCATTTTAGGTCTTTAGCTGGGTAAGGCAGTACTTCATATGGCATTAGGCGAACCACGGCTGAGTCAACCTTAGGTGGCGGAACAAATGCAGTTGGCGGTACTTCAAGAACCGGTGTTACCTTGCAGTAGTATTGAGCCATGACGGTTAAGCGACCGTATGCTTTACTACCAGGGCCCGCAGCCAAACGGTTAACCACTTCTTTTTGGAGCATAAAGTGCATATCTTGAATATCTTTATGGAACTCAAAAAGGTGGAACATCAATGGTGTTGAGATGTTGTAAGGTAGATTACCAAAGATACGTAGCTTATTATTTGGCTTTACAAGTTGTTCGAAGTCGAACTTCATTGCATCGCCTTCATGAATAGTAAGCTTATCCGCTAGGTCTGGGTGGTTACGCAGACGCTCAGCAAGGTCTCTATCTAATTCAATCACAGTAAACTTATCAACAAGCTTACCGACAGGCTCGGTAATAGCCCCTAATCCAGGACCAATTTCAACAAGGTTCTGCCCTGGAAGTGGGTTAATACCTGAAACAATCCCATCAATAATGTAAGGATCATTTAGGAAGTTTTGACCAAAACGTTTACGCGCTTTGTGCCCTAAGTGGACATCATTTCTCATATTTATCTCGAAGTTCGTGCTTATTGCATTAATTAGGTTGTTTATCTACCAAGTCAATCGCGTATGTCAGTGCTGTTTTAAAGCTCCCTGTGTCCGCGCTGCCAGTCCCTGCAAGATCGAGTGCGGTGCCGTGATCAACCGATGTTCTTATAAAGGGTAGACCAAGAGTAATATTTACGGAGCGACCAAAGCCTTTGTATTTTAAGACAGGGAGAGCTTGGTCGTGATACATACCGAGTACAGCATCCGCTTTTTGTAAGTATTTGTCATTGAAGATGGTATCGGCTGGTAGTGGGCCGATTAAATCAATGCCATCTCTTTGACGAATTTTTTCTAGTGTTGGTGTTATTGTCTCTATCTCTTCACGACCCAAGCAGCCATCTTCACCGGCATGAGGGTTTAAGCCGCATACGTAGATGGATGGATTTTCGATCGCAAACTTATTTACTAAGTCTTGATAAAGGATATGGATGATTTTTTCAAGCCGTTCTGCTGTAACCGCTTTTGATACATAAGCGAGAGGGATATGGGTCGTTACTAAAGCAACGCGTAACCCTTCTGTCGCTAACATCATTACCACGAGTGGTGTATTCGATTTCTCAGCAAAGAACTCGGTATGCCCACTAAAAGCAACACCTGCTCGATTAATCACTCCCTTATGAACAGGGCCGGTGACAATAGCATCAAATTCGTTATTCATACAGCCTAAAGCGGCTCTTTCTAGTGTTTTTAACACATAGTGGCCATTGGCTTCGTCAAGCTCACCGGCTTTACAAGGCGCATCGAGTTCAATATGGTCAATGACGAGTGAGCCAGCTTTTTGAGGGGTAATCGCTAAAGATTCACTGTAATCAATCAGATGTACATCGATGTTGAGTAATTGAGCTCGCTGCTCAATCAGATTCTTATCAGCACAAACAACGATTTGATGGCTCCAATCCTCTTGAGACAGAGCCAAAACGAGATCGGGTCCTATACCGGCAGGTTCACCTGCGGTTACCACGATACGCTTAATCGACATCTTGATCTTCCTCTACGATTTCAACAAAAGCACTGGCACGAAGCTCTTGCAGCCAAGCACTCGCTTCCTCATTAAACTTACGGTTGAATAAAATACCGTAGGCTTTGTTTTTGAGGGCAGAGTCTGTGCGATCAACTTCACGACGGTCGATAACTTCAACTATGTGCCAACCATGAACGGTTTTAAACGGTTCACTGATTTGACCGACTGGCAGAGTTTCTACTTGGTGCTTAAATTCAGGCACGTAGAGATCTGGTGTTTGGTAGCCAAGTTCACCGTCTTGAACTGCCGAGCCTGGGTCTTGACTATACTGCTGAGCAAGGTCGCCAAAAGTAGCCTCTCCCGTAAGTACTTGTCTTGTTATTTCAAGAAGGTCTCGTTGTACACCTTCATCACTTAGAATGACGGTTGGCTTAATTAGGATATGACGAGCATTGACTTCTGTTACCGCAACAACTTCTAGACCTTTGACATCTTCAATCTTTAAGATGTGAAAGCCAATGCCACTGCGGAAAGGACCAATAATGCTCCCCTTATTCTGTAATTTGATTTGATCGGCAAAGATGGTTGGCATCTCTTCTTTACGCATCCAGCCCCAATCGCCACCTTCTAAAGCCTTTGGACCTTTAGAGTAGGTGTAAGCCATGGTTTGAAAGTTTTCACCTTCTTTTAACTGCTTAACAAGATCGTTAGCTTGTGCTTCAAGCTCCGATTTTTCTTGTTCATCATTAAAACGAAGTTGAATATGGCTTACTTTGTACTGAACCGTTGCATTAGTCTCATTCGCTAAGATATCAGCTAAATTATCGACCTCTGCTGGAAGGATATTGATGCGACGGCGAACTAGAGCGTTGCGAGCTTCACTTGCTGCAATCTCTTTACGTACTTGTTCACGGAAGGCAGCGTAGGTGAGCCCCTCTTTTTCAACAGAGGCGGTTAGTTGCTCGATAGTTTGCTCGTTATTTTTTGCAATATCTGCAATTGCCTCGTTCAGGCGATTGTCATCAATACGCACACCAAGGCGATCGGCTTCCTGCTGCTGAATGGTATCAATGATCAATTTTTCTAATACCTGCTCACGCAGTACACCCTCTTCAGGTAGTGCTTGACCACTGTCTTTTGCATTTGCGTGTAGAGTTTTGAATGCAGTGTCAATATCACTTTGTAGTACGACGCCTTCGTTGACGATAACAGCGATTTTATCTAGAGCGACGGGTCCAGCATTGACGGTTGCAACCGTTAAACTTGTGATGCTGCCAAGCAGGATCTGTTTCCACAGTTTCATTTGAAATCCTATAAGTCATTACTGACTGAGAAAGTAAACCTGCTCAGTCAGTCTAAAAATTGATTAGTTGTTTAAGAAGAATGGACGACCATACCCCAGTGAGTTACCGGCACTTGAGGCTCCCGCAGCACTTGAATCTGAACCAATAGTGGTGCCAAAGCCAACAATACCGAAGTTGATGCTAAGGTTCTTCTCATATTCTGGTGTTGAATCTGGGTAATGTGAGAATCCTGGGGTCCAGCTAATAAGCTGATTACTATAAGTAAAACCGATATACCAACAGTCTGACCTATAGCGTAATGTAGCTAACCATTCAAGCTCTTCTTCAATGGTCAAATCATAGAAGTACTGTGCACTCGCGTGCCATTTAGGGGTTATTTGGTAGCCACCTAATAAGCCAAGCTGAGATATGCCATCTTCTGTGATATCACCGACAGGGACTGTATCTCCAACAGTATTGTCAAGGTAAGCTTTAGTTACATAGCGGTAGTTGGTTTGCACATATCCCCCGCTAAAACGATACTCAAGAGTACTGTTACCGAGTTGAACCTCACTAGACTCTATATCGTATTGAATACCACCATGATAAAAGAGGTAATCATCGTAGTTAAAGTCCATTTCGACTGCCCATGCAGAATAATCTGAAGGTTTGTTTCCTGATTCGGGAATATCATCTTCAGATTTATTTAAATAAAAAATCTGACCAAAAGATATATTCAAACGTTCTTTATAGGCATCATCAAAGAATCGTGATGATGCACCGTAGCTAAATTGATTAGCCGCTTCTATTCTATCTACGCCACTATATTTCCTACTACGGAATAGGCCGTAATAATCGGTTTGTAATTGAGTAGAATCGTAATAGTAGATATCTTCTTGATACTCGTCCGGTACGTAAAGGTACTGCACTTGAGGCTCTAAAGTTTGAGTATAGCTATCAAGTACTACAGTATCTCGCTCTAAAACTATACCTGCGTGCGTCCTAAATTCAGGTATAAGGCGAGATACATTCTCTTCCAGATCTCCTAGTTCAGGTGCTGTAACTCCATCTAAATTTTGCTGATAATAAGTGCCAAGTAGTCTCGCTTCAGTGGTCCAGGAGCCCCATGTATTGGCTAGAGGAATCGTAATGCCTGGTTCAATATGGACACGTGTTGCCGAAGGTTTACTATCATCATCAGTTTCAAAGCGAGAAATATGGCTGATTACATCGAAGTCGAGGTGCTTCATTACAGCCGGAGCATAATAATTAAACTCAAGCTGAGGCATTAATCTGTAGGGTAAGTTGTTCTCACTTAATACCTGAAAATCCCTAACTAGAATTGCCGCATCCCAAGATTCGCTGCGATAAGTTGCCTGTCCCTCTTGTAGTAGCTGCCCATCTTCACGGTTACCGATATCTGAATCTATATGGCTAAAGTACCTGATATCACTAACTTGAGAATAGTCAATTTCAAATTTCCATGCTTGTTGAAAAATGCCATTATGCTGATATTGAAAACCCCAGCGGTCAGCGTAGCCATCATCAGTGTATTTTTTATCATCGGGAAGATATTCAGACTTGATATTACCAGTACCCAAATCAGACAGATAACGAAACTCACTGTTAAGCTGTGTGCCACGTTCTTGCATATATTTAATGGTGGTTTCTAGGTCGTAGTTTGGCGCTAAGTTCCAATAAATTGGAACTTCCATCTCAAAGCCATCGCTAGAACCGTAACTAACCGTTGGGTATAAGAAGCCTGTTTTACGAGTGTCACCAATCGGTACGGTCAAGAAGGGCAAATAGAATACAGGCACGTTTTGAATTTCAAAACGTGGATTATAGAAAGTAGCTTGTTCTTTGTTTTGGTCGATATCGATACTAGTTGCGCGCATTCGCCATGCGTTGTCACCTTCAGGGCATGACGTAATGCTGCCATCTTCTATTTCATAAACTGCTTTGCCCGTTTTAGCCATGAATACGGCTTCTCCACGACCCGGTTCGCAGAGAAAATTATATTGAGTGTTCTCTGCGGTTAATTCATCCGTATTGAGATCATTGGTCGCTTTGTCTGAAATGGTTTTTATTTCACCATCACTGAAATGAACATTACCCTTAGCAACAACAACGTTGTCTTGCTGATGCAGTGTCACCTCATCAGCGGTCATGCGCTTTTTACCTTGGGTTATAATCACATCGCCCTTATAGACCGATTTTTGATTATTGAGTGCTTCAAGGCTGTTTGCTTCGACATCAATTGGCAGTTCATTTGGGTTTTCTGCTTCAGGCCGATTGACCAAGCATTGGTCAATAGGGTCTAATATTTGGCATTGTCCGAAAGCAGGCATTTCTTTCACTTCCTCATCAAGCACCACCTCAGCATTAGTCTGAGGCACTAAAAGGGCGGTACTGATGGAAGCGGCTATGAAAGTGCGAGGAAAAAATGGCATCGAGTTTTACTGTCCTGTTGAACTTGATTTATCCGGTTATAGTGGTCCGAATATAAAAATACGACCCTATCATAAAGGAATTTCATGCTTACGGCACTATCAGACCACTTTGTGGCAAAAAAATTCAGAGATTGAGAGCACATAATGCATATTTTTGGCAAAATTCTGGGCGGTTTCTTTGGCTTCCTATTTGGTAACGTGTTCGGGTTGTTTTTTGGCCTGTTCATAGGGCACCAATTTGATAAAGCGCGTCGATTGAACCAGGCGGGCTTTAGAAGTGGGGCTTTTGGTTCTGGACCTAGCCAAACCGAGCGACAAGAAGAGTTTTTTAAAGCGGCGTTCGCAGTCATGGGGCATGTCGCGAAAGCGAAAGGGCAAGTTACTGCGCAAGAAATTCAACTCGCGACCACCATGATGGAGCGAATGAACCTTCATGGCGAGCAACGTCGAGCGGCACAAAATGCGTTTAGAGAAGGGAAAGACTCAGGGTTTCCACTCGATAGCGTTTTAGAGCGAGTTAAAATTTCTGCTGCGGGTCGATTTGATCTGTTGCAGTTCTTTTTAGAACTACAAATTTCAGCCGCGTTTGCCGATGGCCAAATCCATCCGAGCGAGCGAGATGTACTGCATAAAATAGCGAAAGGCTTAGGCTTCTCTTCAGCTCAACTTGAGCAACGCTTACGTATGCAAGAAGCCGCGTTTCGTTTCCAACATGGTGGCGGAGCACACCAAGGCGGTCAGCATTCAGGTGCTTGGCAGCAAGAGAGCCAAGCCGATCATTTAGCGGCTGCTTATGATGTTCTAGACGTCAGTGAGAATGCAGAATCTAAAGAGATCAAACGCGCTTACCGTAAACTAATGAATGAACACCACCCAGATAAGCTGATGGCAAAAGGGTTACCACCAGAGATGATGAATGTGGCGAAAGAGAAGTCACAAGATATTCAAAATGCTTACGATCTAATTAAAAAGGTCAAAGGCTTTAAGTAAACAATTTGATTGTTCAGATAAAACAAAAGGCGAGTATTTTATACAAAATACTCGCCTTTATTATTTCTATCGTTTAAAGAAGCTAACAGCCTAAACGATTATTTACGAACGGCAATTGCTTCAATCTCGATACCTACATCTTTTGGTAGGCGAGCTACTTCAACACAAGAGCGTGCAGGGTAGTGAGCCACGTTATGCTCATCAAAGAATGCACCGTACACTTCGTTCACTGCAGCAAAGTCATTTAGGTCTTTAACGAAAACCGTTAGCTTAACGATATCACCCACCGTTAACCCCGATGCTTCGACAACCGCTTTAACATTCTCAAGAGACTGACGAGCCTGCTCTGTGATTTCAGGAGAAACTTCGCCCGTTACTGGGTTTACAGGGATTTGGCCTGAAGTCAGAACCATGTTGCCAAGATCTACGCCTTGAATGTATGGGCCAATTGCAGCAGGAGCTGATTCAGTATGAAGTACTTTAGTCATGTTATTGATTCCGTCAGTAGAGGAGAAAATAAGCGCTCAGTGTGCCGTGAAACTCTGTTTACGTAAAGAAATAGGTAAAGAAAAATCCCCTATCAACAGATAAGGGATGTCGGTATGAATAACGATGGCTCGTTTAATTATCCGAGCAATGGTTGTTATCTTTCAGTGACAACTTCGCGTGAGAATACTTTTTCACAGTATTTACACTTAAGGCGAATATCCTGGTTCTTTTCGATCACACTAAAGCTGCTTTCAACCGGCTCATTGTGTGTAATACAGTTGCTGTTTGGGCAAGAGAAAACATCGTTAACTTGTTTAGGCAGTTCTAAAACGAGTTTCTTAGCGACTTCGTACTCTTCAATTTGGTTGACAGTCGCATGTGGGGCATACAGTGCTAACTTGCTTGCTTGCTCTTCATTGATAAAAACATTTTCAATCTTGAGCAGATCTTTTGCGCCTAATGCTGATGATGGTAAGTTCAGTCCAATGGTTATGCGTTGATTTGAATTATGCATATCAAACAGGCGCAAGACTTTAATGCCAATTTGCGCAGGAATGTGGTCAATTACCGTACCGTTTTTAATTGCTTCTACCTGCAATTGAGTTTCTTTCGACATAGTGTTTCTCCTCTAATTACAGCGTTTCATTTAGAACAAGGGCTAGCAAAGCTTCACGCGCGTAGACACCATTTTCAGCTTGTTCGAAAAAGTAAGCATGCGGCGTTTTATCAACGTCTGTGGTGATTTCGTCCACACGTGGCAGTGGGTGAAGTACTTTTAGATTCTCACGAGCACTTTCTAGCATGTTTGCTTTTAGAATGTACGCTGACTTGATATGCGCATATTCTGACTCATCAAAACGCTCTTTTTGTACGCGAGTCATGTAAAGAATATCTAACTCTGGAATCACTTCTTCCATCTCTGTATGAAGGCTGTATTCAATACCTGCTTCATCAAGTTCTTCACAAATGTAGTCAGGCATAGCTAAAGCTTCAGGTGCGACAAAGAAGAAACGTACATTGGTGAATTTTGCTAGTGCTTGAGTTAGTGAGTGAACCGTACGACCGTATTTTAGGTCACCAACAAACGCGACATTAAGGTTATCCAGTCGACCTTGTGTTTCAGCAATACTAAAGAGATCGAGCAGAGTTTGCGTTGGGTGCTGGTTTGCACCGTCACCTGCATTAATAACAGGCGTACCATTTGAAAACTCAGAAGCAAGGCGAGCGGCGCCTTCTTGAGGGTGACGCATTACAAAAGCATCGACGTAAGAAGAGATGACTTGCACTGAATCGGCTAATGTTTCGCCTTTTTTCGCTAGAGAAGTGTTACCACCACTATCAAAGCCGATAACATCACCGCCAATACGTTGGATAGCCGTTTCAAAGGATAGGCGCGTACGGGTCGAAGGCTCAAAGAAGCAGCTGGCGACTACTTTGTTTTTAATCAGTTCAGGTTGAGGATGAGATTTCAACTGACCTGCCGTATCAACTATCAGTTCCAGTTCTTCACGTGAGAGTTCTGGAATAGAGATAATATGCTTATTATAAAGCGTGTTTGTCATGTTCTTCTTCCCTATCTTGAATGTTCTTAAAGCCACAAAAAAGCCCCCCAATAATGGGAGGCTTTAAAAATCGAAAGAATTACAGAAACCAATGACGGCAAAGCTAAGCTTAGAAGCCCATCGTAGCTTGCGGTTTTTATATCGCTGAGTGCTGCACGATACCAAGGTCATCATTTCATAATCCTCTGACAAATTGCCGAGCATTATACGCCTTCGCAAAGTGAGCGCAAGCGATTACGTCAAGCTTCGTTTGCTTACTAGTTACCTAGTGTCGCCACCATGATCGCCTTAATAGTATGCATGCGGTTCTCTGCTTCGTCGAACACAATAGAGTGCTCTGATTCAAACACTTCTTCTGTTACTTCTAAGCCATTCATGCCATATTTCTCGGACACTTCTTTACCGATAACGGTTTCATCATTATGGAAGGCGGGTAGGCAGTGCATGAACTTTACATCTGAATTTTCAGTCAGTGCTAGGGTCTTACTATTGACTTGGTAAGGCGTCATTTTGGCGACACGCTCATCCCAAGCTTCAGCGGCTTCACCCATTGAAACCCAAACATCGGTATAAAGGAAATCACACCCTTTAACGCCTTCTTCTACATTTTCCGTTAAGGTGATTTTAGCGCCTGTTTGCGTCGCTATCTCTTGGCAGGTTGAGACAAGCGACTCTTCTGGCCAGAACTCTTTTGGCGCAACAAGGCGAATGTCCATCCCCATTTTAGCCGCGCCAACCATGAGAGAGTTACCCATGTTATTGCGAGCATCCCCAAGATAAGCAAAACTGATTTGATGCAATAGCTTCCCTTTTCCGTGTTCTAACATCGTAAGAAAATCAGCCAGTATTTGAGTCGGGTGGAATTCATCGGTTAAACCATTCCAAACAGGGACTCCAGCGTGTGCGCCTAGCTCTTCAACGATCTCTTGGCCAAAACCACGGTACTCAATACCATCGTACATGCGTCCTAATACACGAGCCGTATCTTTCATCGACTCTTTTTGACCAATTTGAGAGCCTGATGGACCTAGATATGAGACTTGCGCCCCTTGATCAAAAGCGGCCACTTCAAAGGCGCAGCGCGTACGGGTGGAGGCTTTTTCAAAGATCAAAGCAATATTTTTGCCGTTGAGTTTCTTCTGCTCAGTGCCTGAGTATTTTGCTTTTTTTAAATCAGCAGAAAGATCGATCAAAAACTGGATCTCTTTCGGCGTAAAGTCGAGCAGTTTAAGAAAGTTACGATTACGTAGATTAAAAGCCATGGTTTGAGTCCTTAAGAGATCAGTTTCTAGAGGAATAGTAAAACATATAAATGCATTAAAAGTGAATAAATATTTTAAAATAAAGCGAGATATCTACAATTGTTCATAGATATCTCGCTTACTGTCGATGTGTCAGAGAATATTATAGGTAAAGAGGTTACATGTTTTCTTCTGCGAACTCGGCTAATCGGCTACGTACCACACCATTTAAATGGATATTTGCACTGCCCTCGAAGTTTTTAAAACGCTCTACCATATAAGTGAGCCCTGACGTCACTGGAGTGAGATAGTGAGAGTCAATCTGAGCAAGGTTACCTGAGCAGACGATCTTTGTTCCTTCACCACAGCGAGTGATGATGGTTTTGATCTGTGAAGCCGTCAGGTTCTGGCACTCATCAAGTAGAACAAACGCATTTTGAATTGAACGCCCGCGCATGAAGTTTATCGACTTAAACTGGATGTTGGCCTTGTCGCAGATATACTTCATGGACCCTTCCGTACAGTGATCATTTTTATGCAGCGCTTCTAGTGTATCGGTGACCGCCGCAAGCCAAGGCATCATCTTCTCTTCTTCGCTGCCAGGCAGGAACCCAATCGACTCACCAATATCAGGGGTGTTTCGGGTCACTATGATCTTGTCGAACATTTTCTTTTCAATCGTCTGCTCTAGAGCAGCAGCCATTGCGAGCAGTGTCTTACCACTCCCCGCCGCCCCAGTTAAAATCACCAGATCAATATCGGGGTCGAGTAGGGCATCCATCGCCATACCTTGATAGATATTCTTCGGTGTAATGTCCCATGCTCGCTTATGCATCATGCGCTCACGGCTGAGATCTTGAAGTGTAATGCTTTCCTCATTGATTTCAGCGACTCGCGCTGCAAAATCACTATCTTCATCAATTACATACTGATTAATAAAGGTGGGTTCAAATGGCTTTCTGCTTAATGTGTGGAAGGTTTTTCCTCCGAGAGATTTGCTCTCTACTTCATCGATGTCGTCCCAAAAAGCCCCCTCTCGCAGTTGAAAGCCTTTAGTTAGATATTGTACATCATCAATGAGTTGATCGGTTCTGTAGTCTTCAACAAATTGTACACCAGCGCCTTTTGCACGAAGACGCATGTTGATGTCTTTGGTGATTAACACGACTTCTCTAGGGGCATGCTTAGTTTGTAAGTCCAACACGGCATTGAGAATTCGATTGTCACCAGCTTTGTCGGCGAACGCTTTAACGGTTTCTTGCAGTTCAAAGTCAGCAACGATAGATATGGTACCGGTCGCGGTAATATCTTTAGAAAAGTGAATACCTTCTGAAATTTCATCAGGCGTTGCATCGCGGAAAAGATCTTCCAAAGCACGAATCGCGACCCTCGCATCTCGCGCCACATCTCGCTTACTGTCTTTAATGCGGTCGAGTTCTTCGAGGACGGTCATGGGAATGAGAACATCGTGTTCTTGAAAGGAGTAAATAGCAAAAGGTTCGTGAAGAAGGATATTGGTATCGAGGACAAACAGTTTCCGGTCGGTATCAGTCATAAGCGTCTCCTTGCCGAGAGTCGGCATTGCTTAGCAATCATTGCTTGCAGAAGGTGACAAAGTCATAACGCGCTTAGAAGATGTGTCGCTCTGTACACTAACAACTGCAAACCCGTGTTGATCAATTTCTATACCTGAGAACAGCATGTTTTGTGCCAGAAAATCCTATTCGGACTCAAAATTATGCGTATTCTTTAACGAGTATAGCAACACTCAAATACACAAATGACACGCTTTTCTTACAGTTTGATGGCGGACCAACTTCTGTTAAAAAATACGAGGATACCTCGTGACCTATATCACAGCTTCAAGTAAGATTAGCGACCTTTTTTGGTGTGGATTTTTCATTATTATTCTCTTTTGATAATCCTTTTTATCTCCATACTGAAATACAAACTAAAATAACAAAGAATATTTTCAACTTTGAATAATGAGGTAGTCGATTCATGACATTTGCTTTGGGCCAGCGCTGGATCAGCGATACGGAAAGCGATTTAGGTTTAGGTACCGTAGTAGCAATGGATGCTCGTACAGTCACACTAATGTTTGCTGCTGCGGAAGAAAACCGTGTTTATGCACGCAGCGATGCTCCCGTAACCCGAGTGACATTTAATGTCGGTGATGTCGTTGAAAGTCAAGAGGGCTGGTCAATCAAGGTTGAACAAGTTGAAGAGAACAAAGGTGTCTTCTTCTATCTTGGTGCACGAAGTGACAATGGCGAAGAGGTGATCTTACGCGAGATCATGCTCAGTAATAATATCCGCTTTAATAAGCCTCAAGATAAGCTGTTTGCTGGCCAAGTTGATCGTATGGACAACTTCGTGCTTCGCTATAAAGCGCTGACGAACCAGTTTGAGCAACACAAAAGCCCAATGCGCGGTTTGTGTGGTATGCGCGCAGGTTTGATCCCTCACCAATTATATATTGCTCATGAAGTGGGTCGTCGCCATGCGCCGCGTGTTTTACTTGCAGATGAAGTAGGCCTAGGTAAAACCATTGAAGCAGGCATGATCATCCATCAGCAAGTACTATCGGGCAGCGCTGAACGTATTCTTATTGTGGTTCCTGAAACGCTTCAACACCAATGGCTGGTTGAAATGATGCGTCGCTTTAATCTGCACTTCTCTATTTTTGATGAAGAGCGCTGTATTGAAGCATTTGCGGAAGCGGAAAACCCATTTGATACTCAGCAATATGTGCTGTGTTCTTTAGATTTTATCCGTAAGAGTCGTCGCCGCTTTGAGCAAGCCATGGATGCCGATTGGGATCTGTTGGTGGTTGATGAAGCACATCACCTTGAGTGGAGCCAAGAAAAACCAAGCCGTGAATATCAAGTCATTGAAGGGCTTGCTGAAAAAACAGCGGGTGTCTTACTACTAACAGCAACACCTGAACAGTTAGGTCGTGAAAGTCACTTTGCTCGACTGCGACTTCTTGATCCAGATCGTTTCTATGATTACGAAGCGTTTGTTCAAGAAGAAGAACAGTACGCACCTGTCGCAGACTCTGTCGCGGCACTTTTCTCGGGCCAAAAGCTAGAGAACGATGCGAAAAATCAAATCACAGAGCTTTTGTCTGAGCAAGATGTAGAGCCTTTATTCCGCATTATTGAAAATGACGAGCATGAAGAAGCGAAGGTGAATGCACGCCAAGAGCTGATTGATAACTTGATGGACCGCCACGGTACAGGGCGCGTATTGTTTAGAAATACCCGTGCTGCAATCAAAGGTTTCCCAACGCGTAACGTTCATTTGATGCCAATGGAAATTCCATCTCAGTACACAACATCAATGCGTGTTTCTGGTTTGATTGGCGGAAAGATAACACCTCAAGCGCGCGCTCTGAAAAACCTATATCCAGAAGAGATCTTTCAAGAGTTTGAAGGTGATGATGCAAGCTGGTGGCAGTTTGATTCACGCGTAAACTGGTTGATTGAAAAAGTTCAAGAAAAACGTAGCGAAAAGATCCTCGTGATTGCTTCTCGTGCAAGCACAGCGCTTCAGCTAGAGCAAGCACTGCGTGAGCGTGAAGGCATTCGTGCAACGGTTTTCCACGAAGGCATGTCAATCATTGAACGTGATAAAGCGGCAGCGTATTTTGCTCAAGAAGAGGGTGGCGCTCAGGTTCTACTGTGTAGTGAAATCGGCTCAGAAGGGCGTAACTTCCAATTCGCTAATCAACTGGTTATGTTCGATCTACCGTTTAACCCAGACCTACTAGAGCAGCGTATTGGTCGTTTAGACCGAATTGGTCAGCAGCGTGATATTGATATCCATGTTCCGTACTTGAAAGGGACTTCTCAAGCTATCCTAGCGCGTTGGTTCGATGAAGGTTTAAATGCCTTTAGAGAAACCTGCCCAACAGGTCGTGCTGTCTATGACGAATACTCTAATGCGTTAGTGGATATGCTAGCCTCTGGGGAAATCGATCAGCTTGATGACGTCATCTCAGAATCTGCGAAGATGAATAAAGAGCTTAAATCGCAACTTGAGCATGGTCGCGACAGACTGCTTGAGATGCACTCTAATGGTGGTGATAAAGCGCAAGCGATTGTTGATACTATTTCAGCAACAGATGGCGACACTAACCTTGTTACTTTCGCACTAAGCTTGTTTGATACCATTGGGTTAAACCAAGACGATAAAGGTGAAAATGCGCTTGTGGTAACGCCATCAGAACACATGATGGTACCTAGTTACCCAGGTCTTCCTTACGAAGGGGCAACGATCACTTTTGACCGTGAAACCGCACTCTCTCGTGAAGATATGAACTTCATCAGCTGGGAACACCCAATGATCCAAGGCGGTATCGACCTATTGATGAGTGAAGGGGTTGGGGCGTCGGCGGTATCGCTTTTGAAAAACAAAGCGTTACCTGTTGGTACCTTACTTCTTGAGCTGATTTATGTTGTGGATGCACAAGCACCTAAACGCAGTGGCATTACTCGATTCCTACCACAAACGCCAATTCGCTTGATGATGGACGGACGTGGTAACGATCTTTCAGCGCAAGTTGAGTTTGATAGTTTTAACCGTCAGCTTAGCCCTGTGAATCGCCACTTAGCGAGTAAATTGGTTTCTTCAGTACAGAATGAAGTTCATAGCTTGATAGAAGCCGGTGAAAACCTAGTAACTGAAAAGGTTGAAGCAGTACGCGAACAGGCGCAGCAAGAGATGCAAGCGAGCTTAAATGGCGAACTTGAGCGATTGCAGGCACTGAAAGCAGTGAACCCGAATATTCGTGATGAAGAAATTGAAGCAATTGACGCTCAGATCAAAGAGCTAACACAGTACATTAGCAAGGCTCAAGTTAACCTTGATTCGTTACGCTTGATTGTGGTCAGTCATAACTAATATTTAGGTATCTGACTCAGCTCAGTTTACAGTGAAAACGCAATATCATTGCTTCTAACGATGGCTGCATAGCTGTATCGCTAGGAGCAATTTTTTTATTCTATTTATAATTTATTTTGAGACGTTTATATGGCCATGCTTGAATACACGCCACCGACGGACCCTTGGATTGATATCGTTTATGAAGATGAGGATATTCTCGCGGTCAATAAGCCCTCAGGGCTGCTTTCCGTTCCAGGTCGTTTGGCGGAACACTACGACAGCATGTGGAGCCGATTGGTGGCGGAGTACCCAGAGATTCAGGTAGTGCACCGCTTGGATATGTCGACATCTGGATTGATGCTTCTGGCTAAAAATAAAGAGGCAGAGCGCTCGCTTAAAAAGCAGTTCCAGTATCGCCTAACGCATAAAATCTATTACGCACGAGTCTGGGGTCAGGTAGAGCAGGAGGAGGGAGAAATTGATCTTCCCCTTATCTGTGATTGGCCAAACAGACCAAGGCAGAAAGTCTGTTTTAAAGATGGCAAACCTTCTCAAACCAAATATCAAGTGGTTGAGCGTGAGAAGAAGACCTCTGTTGTTAGGTTACTTCCCGTAACTGGACGATCGCATCAGCTGCGTGTTCATATGCAGGCTTTAGGGAATGCGATTGTCGGTGATGAGTTTTATTCTACAGAAGAAGCGCAAGCGTTCACCACACGATTAGAACTGCACGCTGCAGAGTTGAGCTTTTACCACCCTGTGACACAAAAGCGCCAGACCATTTTTGTACCGTGTGATTTTTACCCCGTTGCAGAGGCTCGAATTCTGCAACACTTCGAATGTCCTGAAACATTACCCGATTATAAAACTCTCCCTCGTTGCTAGGCGAGGGCTTGATTAGAGATAAGGAAGTAAGATGACTGTACCTGTAGTGGTTTTTCTCGATAGAGCGACAATCCCAAGTCAAATTAAGCTAGCAGAGCTTCCTTTTGAGCATCAATGGGTTGAGTACGATTATAGTAAGCCTGATGAAGTCGTTGAACGACTAAAAAATGCGGATATTGTCATCGTCAATAAGGTAGTACTTGATGCAGAGACTCTTTCGAAGCTTCCTAATATGCGTTTAATTGCGGTATCGGCTACCGGCTACAACAATATCGATGTTGAATATTGCCGTCGTGCCAATATCGCAGTGACCAATGTACAAGGCTACGCGACACAATCGGTGCCTGAACATGTGATCGCGATGTTGTTTGCATTAAGACGTAATCTTTTTGGCTATCATCAAGATATTGCCTCGGGTGAATGGCAGCGTAATAAGCAGTTTTGTTTCTTTACACATCCTATTGGGGATATCGCGGGTTCCACATTGGGGATCATTGGGAGTGGAGCACTAGGGCAGGCAACGGCGACACTTGCCAAAGCTCTGGGCATGAAGGTGCTGTTTGCTGAAAGAAAAAGTGAATCTAAACAAGAGATGATGGATTGCCGAACCGGTTATCTTCCCTTTGAATTAGTGCTGCAACTTTCTGATGCTATTACACTTCATTGCCCATTAACAGAGCAAACCGAAAATCTAATTTCTGAAGCTGAATTTAACAAAATGAAATCCAGTGCCATTTTGATTAATACAGGACGTGGTGGCCTTGTGGATGAACAGGCGCTTGTTGATGCATTGAAATCTGGCCAGATAGCGGGAGCTGGGGTTGATGTGTTTACTCAAGAGCCCACCGATGAAAGTAACCCCCTGATAGCAAATATGGATATGCCAAACTTACTGCTGACACCGCATGTTGCTTGGGGAAGTGACTCTTCTATTCAAAAGTTAGCGGATATACTGATGGATAACATTACCGCTTTCGAGCGCGGTGACGTGAAAAATAGAGTGGTTTAACGGTTTAAACTCTCTTCCAACACATAAAAAATGCCAGTACAACTGGCATTTTTTATTCAATGTATATTTTTTACTTTAGCTCGTCGTGACAGGTTGTTCTATTTTTTCAGCGTCACTATCGTCAGCCGTACGATTCACCAGCATTGATATTGCGCCATCACCGGTAATATTACACGCCGTACCAAAGCTATCTTGTGCCATGTATAGGGCAATCATAAGAGCAAGTTCTGCTTCACCAAAGCCAAGCATAGAAGCCATTAAACCTAGCGCGGCCATTACTGCGCCACCTGGAGCACCCGGTGCGGCAATCATCGTAATACCAAGCATCATAATGAATGGAATCATGTTAAAGAACGAAACCATTTCAATATTGGTGCTTAAAGCCATCACCGCTGTTGCGCATAATACAAGTGTGATGGTTGAACCAGAAAGGTGGATGGTTGCACACAGTGGGATAGTAAAGTTGGCAATGGGTTCTTTTACACCATTCTCTTTGGTTTGCTTTAGCGTTACAGGAATCGTTGCTGCTGAAGACATGGTTCCTAGCGCCGTAAAGTAGGCTGGCAACATTGTTTTGATCAAAGCCAGCGGTGACTTGCCACTGACCATACCTGCAATAACATATTGAATGCTGATCCAGATCCAGTGAACGACAATCGCAGTAATTAGAACAACACCGAACGTTTTAAGTGTGCTAAATACAGTTCCTTCCGCTGCCATGTTGGCGAATACACCCGCGATGTAGATAGGCAGCATTGGAATAATGACTTTAGATAGTAGTAGATCAACAATGTTTCGACCTTCATCAGCCAGTTTCTTTAGTGTTAGGCTTTCCGTCACTGATATCCCAATTCCGAATAGGAAAGCAAGTGCAAGAGCGGTCATTACACCAAAGATCGCAGGGATTTCTAAGCTAATAAAGCCAGTCAGTGAGCGGACCGCTTCAGTTTCAGTTGCAACACTTGGTGATAGGCCTGATAGAACGATACTTGCCGCAAAAAATGCTAAACAGCCAGCAATGATCGTAGATCCATACGCAAGGCCAATGGTTTTACCTAGCAGATTACCAGAATTCTTCGGCAAACTTGCAATACCGCTCGCGATGTAAAATAAAATGATTAATGGAATGGTAAAACCGATGAGCTGTCCACCGATTTGTTGAAAGGTTAAAAACAGTCGAACGATGATATCTGGAGCAAACGATCCCACGACGATACCGCTAGCGATACCTGCGACGAGCTTGGTGACTAGATTCATTATTAAATCCTCTGAACTATTGATGTTGGTTATGGTTTTTGTTATTTAATTACAATAACTTAGTTGTAATTTTTATTGTTGGGAGGAGTATATAGGGAGTGACCAATCTATTTTGTGATTTAGAAGTGTTATTTAAATTTTGTAACTATTTTAAGTGATTATGTTGGTGATATGTATTGGTTATTACGTTGAGTTATAGATGTAAATTCTGATTTGTGATTAGAAGTTAATGGTGAAGATTGCCTTATGGGGAGGCTTGATATTCTTTTAAGCCTTGGTTAAATATCGTTATCAGTTTTTCGCTTTCAGGATGAGTTTTCGAGAATAATACGTAACTGTCATTGCTAAGAAATGGAACGGGGTGATAGGTAATAAGTTCTTGAGTCTCAATTGGTAATTTACTTAATGAAAACAACCCAATGTGCTTCTCTTCTGGAACAAGATCAACTCTGCGATATTTTAGTAGTTGGAAGGCTTTACTTGGGCTTTCTACGCGATTGATAGTGACTTGCTGAGTGTTGATCATGCTATCAAGTTCTTCACCATAACTGTAGCCTAGTCCACCACCTAAATGTTTATTGATGAGATCGTCAAGAGATTGCCACTGAAAGTCCTCTTCTTTGAGGTGAAAGAAAACAAACTGCTCTTGAGCAACAGGGTCACTATAAATAAAGTGTTCAGTACGTTCCTTAGCAAACATCCAAACTGCTGTCGCAACGTACTCACCATCACTGGCTTTTTTATACGCTCGCTTCCAAGGGTAAAAATGAAATTCGACTTGATAGCCTTGGCTTGCGAATACTTGCTGAATTGTTTTACCCACATAGCCAAAATCTTTTAAATTTTGACCAATGAATGGTGGCCATTCTCCCGCTGAGATTTTGATTACTTTGGTTTCATTACTTGCTATGGCAGAGAATGAAGAAAGTGTAATGAAGAGAGCACTGATTAGTAGTAAAGCACGTTTCATATAAGGCCCCAACTCTATTCTTTATTTTAGTATAGCGATAAGAAAGAAGATAAATGCTCACTCCATCAAATTTATTGATAGAAATATTATCAAGTAAAGAGGGGAAATAAAAAAGACCAGTCAATGACTGGCCTTTTAATAAATAATGCAAATTATCTAAAGATGGTTATAGCTCTGCAATCGTTGCTTTTTGTTCTTCTAGCTTAACGAGTGTCTCTTTATAGCTTTCAAGCTTTTCACGCTCTTTTGTTATTACGACTTCAGGGGCTTTAGCAACAAAACCTTCGTTGCTTAACTTACCTTCAATACGTTTAACTTCGCCTTGAGTCTTCGCTACTTCTTTATCTAAGCGAGCAAGCTCTGCATCTTTATCGATTAGGCCTGCCATTGGAATCATTAGCTCAGACTTGCCAACCAGTTTAGTTGCACAGGCAGGAGTCTCTTCACCGTCAGCGAGAACTTTAATATCGTCCAGTTTAGCTAGAGAGGTCAGAACAATCTTGTTTGCTTCAATGCGAGCAGCATCTTGTTCGTCAGCGACTTTCATCATGACTTCTAAGCCTTTGCTTGGAGCAATATCGTACTCAGCACGAAGATTACGGATAGCGGTAATGAAAGTCTTAACCCACTCAATATCAGCAACGATATCAGCGTTGAAGTTATCTTCATTAAACTGAGGAAGCGCTTGAGTCATGATTGTCTCACCTTCCACACCGTCAACGAGAGGTTTCACGCTCTGCCAGATAGATTCCGTGATGTAAGGAATAACAGGGTGCGCGAGACGTAGCGTTTTCTCTAGAACAGTGATCAGCATGTAGCGAGTCGCTTGTTGCTGAGCTTCGGTGCCTTTCCACAGAACAGGTTTCGTTAGCTCTAAGTACCAATCACAGAATTGGTTCCAGATGAATTCGTAAAGTGTGTTTGCTGCCATGTCTAGACGGTAGTTGTCTAGATGCGCATTAAACTCTTTCGCTGCCACTTCGAATTGAGATTCAATCCACTTATCCGCCAGAGAGAATTCCATGTTTGCACGGTCTTCTGCTGATAACGTCATGCCACAATCGTGTTCTTCTGTATTCATCAGTACGTAACGGCTTGCGTTCCATAGCTTGTTACAGAAGTTACGGTACCCTTCAAGACGCTTCATATCCCAGTTGATGTCACGGCCAGTAGAGGCCATAGCAGCGAGAGTGAAACGCAGTGCGTCAGTACCGTATGGTTCGATACCGTCTTCAAAAGTTTTGCGTGTCGCTTTTTCAATCTTCTTCGCAAGTTTAGGTTGCATCATGTTGCCACAACGCTTCTCAACAAGCTCTTCAAGACCAATACCATCAATCATATCGATTGGGTCAAGTACGTTACCTTTTGACTTAGACATCTTGTCGCCGTTTTCATCACGGATAAGACCTGTCATGTAAACGGTCTTAAATGGTACTTGCGACTTACCATCTTCATCTTTACAGAAGTGCATCGTCATCATGATCATACGAGCAACCCAGAAGAAGATGATATCAAAACCTGATACCAGTACGTCTGATGGGTGGAACGTTTTCAGCGCTTCAGTATCTTCCGGCCAGCCTTGTGTGCCAAACGTCCAAAGAGCAGAAGAAAACCAAGTATCCAGAACATCGTCGTCTTGCTTAAGTACAACAACAGGCGCTAGATTGTTTTTCTCACGCACTTCTTCTTCTGTACGTCCAACGTAAACTTTACCGTCGTTGTCATACCAAGCTGGAATACGGTGCCCCCACCAAAGTTGACGAGAGATACACCAGTCTTGAACGTCACGCATCCAAGCGAAGTACATGTTTTCATACTGCTTAGGAACGAACTGGATTTCGCCATCTTCAACCGCTTTTACCGCTGGCTCTGCAAGCGGTGCAGTGCGTACGTACCATTGGTCAGTTAGCATTGGCTCGATAACTACACCACCACGGTCACCGTAAGGGACGGTTAGATCGTGATCTTTGATTTCGTCAAGAAGGCCAATTTCTTCAAATTCAGCAACGATTGCACGACGTGCAGCAAAGCGCTCCATACCGTGGTATTTAGCTGGAAGTTCAGTACCGTAAACGTCGCTCTCTTCACCATTAGTATTGAAGATTTCCGCAGCATCGCGAATATCACCATTAAAGGTCAAGATGTTGATCATCGGTAGGGCGTGACGTTTACCGACTTCGTAATCGTTAAAGTCGTGAGCAGGAGTGATCTTCACACAACCTGTGCCTTTTTCCATGTCTGCGTGTTCATCACCAACAATTGGGATAAGACGGTTAACAATAGGAAGTAGGATCTCTTTGCCGATAAGATCTTTGTAGCGAGGATCTTCTGGGTTAACAGCAACACCGGTATCACCAAGCATGGTTTCAGGACGAGTCGTCGCTACAACAATGTAGTCTTTACCATCAGCCGTTTTAACACCGTTCGCTAGTGGGTAGCGGAAGTGCCACATGAAACCTTTTTTATCTTTGTTTTCTACTTCTAGATCAGAGATAGCTGTGTGAAGCTTTGGATCCCAGTTAACTAGGCGCTTACCACGGTAGATTAGATCTTCTTCGTAGAGACGAACAAACACTTCTTGAGTGGCAGCTGATAGACCATCATCCATAGTGAAACGTTCACGATCCCAGTCAACAGAAGCACCAAGACGACGAAGCTGTTGAGTGATCGTGCCACCTGATTCAGCTTTCCAATCCCAGATTTTATCGATAAACGCTTCACGGCCGTAGTCGTGCTTGGTTTTACCTTCTTCAGCAGCAATCTTGCGCTCAACAACCATTTGAGTTGCGATACCAGCGTGGTCAGTACCTACTTGCCAAAGGGTGTTTTTACCCTTCATACGCTCAGCACGAATCAAAGTATCCATGATGGTATCTTGGAAGGCGTGACCCATGTGCAGGCTACCAGTAACGTTTGGTGGCGGGATCATGATGCTGTACGCTTCTTTTGAAGTGTCACCGTGTGGCTTAAAGTAGCCTTTCTCTTCCCAAGCTTGGTATAGCGCTTGTTCGATTGATGTTGGGTTGTATGTCTTTTCCATAGTGCTCTTAAATAGGTACTGTGAATTGGTAAATGTGGTCAAACTTTATAAGTGAAGGATCTATGGCTGATATTGAACCGCTAAGATCGCTTTAACTATAAGGTTTGACTATGGATGCTGTATTTCGATTGTTTGCAGATTAAACCCTGCTTGTCGGTAAATTTTATACCTTTCTCGAGCCAGCTGCTTGGCATTTTCCTCGCAAGGGACGAAGTCTACCACCTCTGAGAACTGCTTCGCAAAGGTTGTATTATTATCCGCCAAATTAATTACGATTTGTCGATTCCAATTTGGTTTCACTTTTTGATGACCAATCTCAATGTTGGTTGCGTATTTAGGGCCTTCTCCAACCAAATTATGAGCAATATAATCATCGGGCTCTGCTTGCCAAAGCAGTTCAGCAATTCGTTCGGCATGTTCTTTATCGTGACCATTTAAATAGACTTTTGCTCCTTGCTCGACAAAGTGCTTACTGAGAAACAGTACGTAGTTATCAAAGCCAGATTGTGTGGCTTGAGGGCTTTCTGGGCTGACGATGTAAAAAGTAGCGTTGGCCATAATATTTTCAGTGAATTACCTGTCTTGGATTCGATTAGTCAAAATTGATAAAAAATAAGGGGCAATAAAAAAGGGCCTTTCGGCCCTTTTTGAAGATTACTCTTCGCCTTCTTGGCCACTTCGATTGAGTAGGAATTGGACAAGTAGTGAGACAGGGCGGCCAGTTGAGCCCTTCGCCGCGCCTGACTTCCAAGCCGTTCCTGCAATATCAAGGTGTGCCCAGTGGTATTTCTTAGCAAATTTAGATAAGAAACAACCTGCGGTAATAGTACCAGCTGGACGACCGCCAATATTCGCCATATCAGCAAATGGGCTCTTCAGCTGTTCATGGTACTCGTCAGCCATTGGCATGCGCCATGCGCGATCGCTCGCTTGCTCTGACGCATTTACAAGTTCGTGAGACAACGGGTTGTGGTTTGAAAGCACCGCACTGATGTGATGACCAAGTGCCATAACACAAGCACCAGTTAGCGTTGCAACATCAATCACACACTCTGGTTCAAAACGCTCTACGTAAGTGAGTGCATCACAAAGAACCAAGCGACCTTCTGCATCGGTATTTAGTACTTCAACAGTTTGACCATTCATCGTCGTTAAAATATCGCCAGGGCGGTAAGCATTGCTACCCGGCATATTTTCACAACCAGCAAGAACTGCGGTGACATTGATTGGCAGGTTTAGCTTAGCCAATGCCTTCATGGTACCAAAGACAGAAGCAGCGCCACACATGTCGTACTTCATCTCATCCATTGCTTCACCAGGCTTAAGAGAGATACCGCCTGAATCAAAGGTAAGACCTTTACCGACTAATACGATAGGTTTAGCGTCTGGATCAGCGTGCCCTTTGTACTCCATGATGGACATCATAGATTCATTTTTCGAACCACGACCAACCGCAAGATATGAAGTCATGCCTAACTTCGCCATCTCTTCTTCGCCAATGATCTTAGTGGTGACGGTTTCGTAGTCATCAGCAAGACGGCGCGCTTGAGAAGCAAGGTAAGCTGGATTTGCGATATTTGGTGGCATATTGCCAAGATCTTTTGATGCTTTAACACCAGAAGAAATAGCAAGACCATGAGCAATCGCTTTTTCACCTTGGCTCAATTCACGACGCGTTGGTACATTGAAGACAAGCTTACGCAGTGGACGGCGAGTTTCAGGCTTATTGCTCTTAAACTGATCAAAGGTGTACAGACCATCTTTTGTCGCTTCAACCGCTTGGCGCACTTTCCAGTACGTATCGCGGCCCTTAACGTGCAGTTCAGTTAAGAAACAAACGGCTTCCATAGAGCCTGTTTCGTTAAGTGTGCTGATGGTTTTTTGAATGATTTCTTTGTATTGGCGCTCACCGAGTTCACGCTCTTTGCCACAGCCAACTAATAAAACACGTTCAGATAATACTCCAGGTACTTGATGCAGTAGTAGCATCTGTCCCGGTTTTCCTTCAAGATCACCACGGCGAAGCAATGAGCTGATATAGCCATCACTGATTTTATCCAGCTGTTCAGCTACTGGAGAAAGGCGTCTTGGTTCAAACACTCCAACAACGATACATGCGCTGCGTTGTTTCTCTGGACTGCCACTTTTTACATTGAACTCCATGCGTACTCCTACATCCTGAAGACAAATCAAACTAAATGTTAGATAATGCGAGCTTACTTGTTGAATCCATACTTGGAACTACGTTTTAATTAAGCCAACTAACAGTTAGTGAAAATTTTAAAAATAAAAGGTTCATCGGGAAATTATAGTGATTCAACCAAAAAAACAAGTTTTCTATAGGTACTTTCAGCGTGATTATTGTTAGATATTTGATCCGCGAGACACTCAAAAGCCAATTAGCCATCTTTTTCGTGCTTTTTTTAGTGTTTCTCAGCCAAAAATTTATCCGTGTACTGGCAGAGGCATCTGACGGTGAAATACCTGCGCGTATGATTTTATCCATCGTAAGCCTCAATATGCCAAGCATGGGGTTATTGATGCTACCACTTAGTTTGTTTATCGGTATTTTGCTTACTTTCGGTCGTTTATACGCTGAAAGTGAAATCACGGTAATGAACGCGACAGGAATCGGCAATAAGTTCCTGATTCAGGCAGCGTTGTATTTGGCTCTCATTACGGGGTGTATTGCGGCGTTCAACTCTTTTTGGCTTGCGCCTTGGGCTCAAGAGAAAGAGACGCAGCTCATGGAGCAGCTAGAGTCTGAAAATACCGTCGATTTGTTGAAGAAAGGGACGTTCCAGAGAACGCCTGATGGTTCATCAGTCGTGTTTATTGACGATATTAAAGATAAGAAGCTTGAAAATGTGTTTGTCGCTCAGCTTCGTCCTCGTGACACCATTTTACCTAGTGTCATGTTTTCTAATTACGGCGATGTAAAAGAGACCAGTGATGGCCGTCAGGTGATCACCATGCATGAAGGGATTCGTTATGAAGGGATTCCAACTCGTCTTGATTACCGAAATACGACCTTTGAAGAGTACGATGGATTAATTGGACAGCGAGACGTTAAGCCTAAAGGACGTGATTGGGAGGCGAAGTCAACATTTTCTCTGATCACAAGTGCCGATACTCGTGCACAAGCCGAACTTCAATGGCGTATCTCGTTAGTGGTTTGTATCCCGTTGTTGACCATGTTGGTTGTTCCACTTTCAGCTGTGAACCCTCGGCAGGGACGTTTTGCTAAGATGGGGCCTGCGATATTGATTTACTTAGCCTATTTCTTATCAATCAGTGCCACCAAGTCGGCGATAGAAGATGGGTCTATCCCAGTGATGATAGGGATGTGGCCGATCAATGCGGCTCTACTGCTAGCAGCTATTGGGGCAAATATGATGGATAGTATTCCAGTTAGAAGAATCAAAGATAAGATAAGACAAAAAAAGGTGGCGAAAGCAAGTGTTTAAGATATTAGACTTATATATCGGTAAAACGATCATTGCGACAACAACACTAGTTTTGACGACCTTTGTTGGCTTATCTGCGATCATTAAATACGTGGAGCAATTGAGAAAAGTAGGAGATGGAACTTATGATCTCTTACAGGCATTACTGTTTGTTGTATTAAGCATACCTCGAGATGTTGAGATGTTTTTTCCGATGGCGGCTCTTCTTGGTGCTTTAATTGGTTTGGGGATGCTTGCTTCTAGTTCTGAACTTGTGGTTATGCAAGCGTCTGGTTTTTCTAAATTAAACATCGGGATGTCGGTACTTAAAACGGCTGTGCCTTTGATGATCATTGTCACTTTGTTAGGTCAGTGGGGTGCTCCTCAGGCTCAAAAAATGGCTCGTGACCTTCGCGCATTTGCGACTTCTGGTGGCCAACTATTGTCTGTCAGAACTGGAGTCTGGGCTAGAGATGCCAATGATTTCATCTTTATTGGAAAAGTCGATGATGATCAGTTGCAAACGTTGAATATGTGGCGTTTTGATGCTGATAAACAGCTAGAAACAGTGGTTTATGCAAAGTCTGCGGACTATCTAGATAACAATGAGTGGATAATGCGAGATGTACAAGTCACCGATATGCGTGATGGTATTGAGCTATCTAAAGACACACTGTCAGAATATCGTTGGACGACATCACTAGAGCCTGACAAATTGGCGGTGGTGACAGTAAAACCAGAAGAGCTTTCATTATCTGGCTTGTTTGATTATGTAAACTACCTAAAGGCTTCAGAGCTTGATTCTTCTCGATATGAATTGGCACTATGGCGTAAAGTGACTCAACCGTTCTCTATTGCAGTAATGATGTTAATGGCGTTGTCGTTTATTTTCGGCCCATTAAGAACAGTAACCATGGGGGCGAGAATTTTATCGGGTGTCATCGCTGGATTCACCTTTTATATCTCAAGTGAATTCTTTGGCCCATTGAGTTTGGTTTATGGATTCCCTCCGGTATTTGGTGCGGTTGCACCGAGTATAGTCTTCCTGTCGGTTGCGTTAATGTTGTTACGTCGGAAGCTATAGCCTAGATATGACAGCACAGAATGCTGTTGAATATATCTAAACGAAAAAGGAAGCTTAATCGCTTCCTTTTTTATATGGGCTTGTTTATTTAATTCGCTTTTGGCAGCACCACTACTCGTGTCTTAGCCCACATATCTTGGAAGGCCCGTTTTTGTGGATCAAATGGCACGGCTAAGTTCCCTAATCCAAATGCAGAGGTCGACAGTCGTATTAGCGCCTGAGTGATACTGATAGCACCACCTTGTTCATTTTGAACTTGAAGTTTCCATGCGCGCATTCCTAATGTTTGACCCGCTCGAGTCCAGAAGAAAACAAAGAAATAGAGCGCAACAGCTACTAAGTAAAAAGTATAAACAGGGCTCCAAACAGGGTGCTTGCTGAGTAAGTCACTAGCATCAACATAGGGGGCGTAATTTACTGCGCCAAGAGCAACGAGAGCTTCTAAGATAGCAACAATCAATCCTCCAGCCATCATCAAAATTGCCATTACAATAAGTGAATCATAAAAAAGAGCACCTAAGCGACGCATTAAACCCGCTGGTGGAAGGGCATTAGTTGTAGTCATAATTGATTCGTAAATGTGTAAATATTGCGGAAAGAATATAGTGTTGAGGCTCTGTAGGGAAGAGAGCAAACGCACACCTTGTTATTTCGTGGCGAAATTATCATCAAACGAAAGCTTTTCAATCTTTTAGGCTTGCGAAGCCGATGATGTTACGTATAATGCCAAACATCAAAGGGGAAACCCCAAGATGCCGGTATGGTGAAATTGGTATACACGACGGATTCAAAATCCGTTGCCTTCGGGCGTGGCGGTTCAAGTCCGCCTACCGGTACCATATTAGAAAGGTCGCTTTTATAGCGGCCTTTCGTCGTTTTGAGGCAAGGAAAATAGGTATGTTCTTTTTCTTCCGTCCATACAGCCCTTCTCTTACTCTTCTTGATTCGTACGCTTTTTGTCTGCTAAATGTCACATGAAGTTACACAGCGCAGAATTACAAAGGCTTTACATCTTGGGTTGAACAATGAACAATCCCCTTCAGCACTTGAAAAGAACTCAACCTTGTTAACTAGGAAATTATGAGTAATACAGAAAACAAAAAATCGAATCCTCTATTTGAGATAGCCTTTAACGTTTTTCTACCGTCATTTATCTTAATGAAATTCAGTGGTGATGAGCATCTTGGTACTGTTATGGCGCTAGTGGTCGCGTTAGCCTTTCCCGTTGCTTATGGTGGTATGGAGCTGATCCGCAATAAGAAGTTTAACTTTATCGCTGCTCTGGGTTTTGTCAGCGTGTTATTAACGGGTGGAATAGGACTGCTAGAACTGGATACGAAATGGCTGGCTGTGAAAGAGGCGCTTATTCCAGGTTTGATAGGGTTGGTGGTACTGGGCTCTTCTTTTACCCGCTACCCGATTGTAAAGAAGGTCATTTTTAATGATACGTTACTGAACTTACCATTAATAAAAGAACGATTAGCCAAAGCTGGAAATGAGGCGGCCTTTGAACGTTGTTTGAAAGTCTCTAACTACCTATTCGCCAGTACTTTCGCTTTTTCATCGGTAATGAATTATTTCTTAGCGACTTGGATTGTGACAAGTCCGGCAGGGACTACAGCGTTTAACGAGGAGCTAGGCAAACTTACGCTCTATAGTTACCCCGTTATAGCGATACCAAGTATGCTAATGATGTTTGGCATTTTCTATTACTTATGGCGTCAAATTCGCTCTATGACTTCATTAGAGACCGAACAAATATTTAATGCTAGCTAGACTATAGCTATCTCTTCAGAAGCCTCGACTCATGTCGGGGCTTTTTTGTATTTAGAATAAGCCTAAGTAGCGGGTATGAGTTTGGTGATTGATTTAACAAAAGCTAAAAAAAACAATGAAATCTGTGCTTTCTACAAGAAAGAATACGCTGAATAAACTATCTTTTATTAATACTAATAAGGAGATAGCGATGTTTCAACTTACCCCATATCTGTTTTTTGCAGGACGTTGTGAAGAGGCTCTTGAATTCTATAGCCACTGCTTCGGAGGCAAAACCACAACGAAACAATACTTCCGAGACGCACCAATGCAGATCCCAGGGGCTCAGCCAGATTGGATTATGCATGCTGAATTTGAAGCCTTTGGGATGAAATTTATGCTATCTGATGGTGTCGTTGCTAGAGAAATGTCGGGTAATAATATTGCGCTATCTCTCGTACTTGATGATGTCGATCAGCAGGCTCGTATTTTCGATATGCTCGCAGAGGGTGGGCATGTCATGATGCCAATATCTGATATTTATTCTGGGGCGAAGTTTGGAAAGATAGAAGATATGTACGGTGTACGCTGGCTATTGTACTGTGAATTGGTTACTTAATTTAATTGTGGCCAGCCGTTGTTAAAATCAATGCGGTAAAAGGTGTGTTTTCAAATAAACTTAGTTAATATTTACCTAGGTATTGATATGAAAATTATATATTTGTGGCAAGCATAAAAATTTCGGTTGATCGACTTCAACCAGGGTTACATGTTCGGCTTCCTGTAAAGTGGAACGATCACCCTTTCTTATTTAATAGCTTTCTTATAAAAAGCGAAGACCAGATCCGAATGATCAAACATTTGGGTATTCAACATGTCTACATTAATCCTGCTCAAAGTAGTACACAACCACTGCCTGCGAATCAAGTACCCAAAGATCCATCAGCGGAAGATGAGCAAGTTGATAGAGAAGCTAAAAAGCTGTGGGATGAAAAGCAGAAGAGAATTGAAGAGCTAGGAGCGTACCGTCGTAAAGTCATTAAGTGCGAAAAAGAGTTTGAGCGATCATTAGCGCAAATGAGAGCGGTAATGAATAAAATTAGAAATCGGCCCGAGAAAGCAGTAGATGAAGCACTCGCGTTAGTCGATGGTATCGTTGACAAGCTATTAAATAATGAGGGAGTCACATTACACTTAATGAACAGTAAGAGTGAAGTGGAAGATATTTACTTCCATTCGCTTAATGTATCGGTCATTGCAATGATGATAGCTAAAGCAAAAGGGATGACCCCGCAGCAGATAAAAGACATTGCTTTTGCGTCTCTTTTCCATGATATGGGCAAGATAAAAGTCCCAGCGGCAATTATCCGCAAGCAAACCCCTCTATCAACCCCTGAAATTAATTACCTCAAACTCCATACTAAATATGGACTCGATCTGGCCATGAACATGGAAACTTTTCCTGAGCCAGCAAAAGTGGTGATAGAACAGCATCATGAGCTTAATGATGGTTCAGGCTACCCGAATAAATTAAAAGAGAAAGATATCGATGATCTGACTCAGGTAGTTTCAGTCGCAAATGCTTATGACAACCTATGTCATCCAATGAATCCAAATGATCAAAAGATTCCTTATGTCGCACTTTCTCACCTATATAAGAAGTGCAAACATCTATATAACAACGATAACCTAAATGTCCTGATTAAGTTTATGGGGGTGTATCCTCCTGGAACCGTTGTTCAGCTATCTAATGAGATGGTTGGATTAGTTATCTCAGTTAATGCAAAACATATCCTTTTCCCTAATGTACTTATCTATGATCCTTCGGTTCCAAGAACTCAAGCGCCAATTATTGATTTAGCGGAGAAGGAAATAAAGATAGTTAATGCCATCTTACCTAATAAACTCCCTGATAAAGTGAAAGAGTATCTAAACCCACGCTCCAGAGTTTCATATTTCTTTGATAGCGATGATTAGCTTTAGGTCAAAATGGTAGTTATCCACAGGATTTTGTGAATAGCCTGTGTTCTAAGGTGGAGTATTCGGTGCGCAAAATGAGGTCCGAGTGATTAGTAATCACTCGGGCCTTTTTCTACAAAAAAATGTGATTTATCCCTTGCCAATGATCTCGAACTATCTATAATGCGCATCCACTGACACGGCAGACGCCACAAGGCGTTAGCAATACTCAGTAAGGCTTCAAGGCGATAAAAATTAAATTTCAAAAAGTGTTTGACACTGAAACTTAAATCGCTAGAATGGCCGCCTCTTCCGAGTGATGCAAATCACAAAAGAAGAAC
>NZ_JAJHVV010000039.1 GCF_023145695.1 Vibrio amylolyticus | reverse complement strand
AACCGACAAGAAACCATTGATGGAGATAAAACCTCTATCACTAATCAAACCTTTACCGAGACCGTTGAGCAAGACGTCACGGTAACCTATAACGAAAATGAATCAGTGAACGTGGCTAATGATCGAGAGTTAACGATGGGTGGCCATAGAAAAACGACCATTGGTAAGAATGACGAGCTAACCGTGGATGGCGAACAGTCTACTGTGGTCTTTGAATCTCGCTCTTCTGAGGTGGCGAAAGAAGAGTCGCTCAATGTTGGTGGGCACCTGGACGTGCAAGTGCAGGGTAACACATCGATTAAATCCTCTGCTGAAACCACAGTCATTTCTGCCGATGAAATAAAAGTTCATGTTGGATCTGCAGGCATTACGCTGAAGAAGAATGGCAATATTTCAGTTTACGGCTCTTCGATTATGGTGGATGGCAGCACGAACGTTAAAATTCAAGGCGGCGCAGTAAAAATCAACCCTTCGGCTGCAGCTTCTCGATTTGTGGGTGTGAATATGCGCCCTCAAATCGTCAAACCAAAGCCAGAAATGACATCAGAATCTTACGCAGCGATAACCGAAGCGGGTAATTTAATGCAAGAGCTTTGTCAGTGCGATAAGGGGGGCGTATGTCAACTTCACAGCTAGACCCTTTATGGAATATTGATGCTAACCAACTGCCGACGATTCATTC
>NZ_JAJHVV010000038.1 GCF_023145695.1 Vibrio amylolyticus | reverse complement strand
ACAGCAAGATACATCCAGCGATTACCTTGCCTAATATAAGTTAAATCTCCAGACCATTGTTGGTTCACTGCTGTTGGTTTGGGTGTATCTTTCTTAATATTCTTTATCGACTGATAAAAACGATGCAGTTTTGCCATCTTTAAATATATTCGATAGCTTCTGGCTCTAAGTCCATGCTCTTTCATTAGTCGCGCAACACGTTTACGACCAACACAAATACCATGCCTTCTCAGCTCGGCATGAACCCTAGGGCTACCATATGTCTCTCGACTCTTTGTAAATATCTTTTTAATTTCAGTGAGTAAGCCAGATTCTGACTGACTATATTTACTTGGTAAACGCACTAACCAAGCATAATATCCAGATCTAGAAACCGATAGGTGACGACACATCATAGCTATCGGAAATGTTGATTTGTATTTCTTTATGAATCTGAATTTTGTCGATTTTCTTGGGCTACGAATCGTTGCCACTTTTTTAGCAGATCATTCTCTAACTTAAGTTGTTCGTTTTGGCGTTCAAGTTCAGCAAGTCGGTTGGACTCTGCCTTTTGCGTCGGTATGTAAGGTGTTTTCTTACGTTTATCTTCCATGATTATCCCTTCTCGATACTCCTTTCGCCATCTTGATAGCATAAAAGGGTGTATATCCAACGACTGAGCTACGCCCTTAACTGTAGCTCCATCTCGAAGAGAAAGTCGAAC
>NZ_JAJHVV010000037.1 GCF_023145695.1 Vibrio amylolyticus | reverse complement strand
GCCATCAATGGTGTTTTCTTGGTCTCTGCCAATAGTGAGTTCTTCATCGTTTCCAATGTGTCTGTAGCGATTATTCAGCACATCGGTCTTCATGTCTTTTTGAGCGCGGAAGTGGATCTCTTCCTGCTGCGCTTCATCTTCAAAATAGAGCTCGTTGTGCCCTTCTGCTTTGTGACTTTGAGTTCGCAGTACTGTTCGCGTTTTATGCTCTGGCAAGGCATACGGTGGCTGATGTAGCCCGTTATACACCGCTCCTGTGACTAATGGCCTATCTGGGTCACCTTCCAAAAAGGTCACGATTACTTCATGGCCTATTCGAGGTAGGTACACCGCACCCCAATTAGGCGCGGCCATCACTTGGCTTACTCGCAACCAACAACTTGAGTGCTCGTTCTTCTCGCCATAACGATCCCAATGAAACTGAACTTTAATGCGTCCATATTCATCGGTGTATATCTCTTCGCCTTCCGGCCCAACAACAACGGCCGTTTGAACACCATCAACCACTGGCGCGGGTTGCTTTGGCGCTTTATAGGTAATATCTCTTGGGATACAGCAAAACTGGTTATGGTAAGTGGCAGGTTGTTCCGAAGACTCTTCCTCATGGACACTAGGGTTGTAGCCCATGTGGCTCACTGACAGCATTAGGTAGTCTCGATTAACGCTGTCTCGCGGGTGCTCACTCACATGAAAACTACACCCGGCAACAAGGCGCATTACG
>NZ_JAJHVV010000036.1 GCF_023145695.1 Vibrio amylolyticus | reverse complement strand
ACCATCAATGCTGTTTTCTTGATCTCGACCAACGGTGAGCTCTTCATCGTTTCCAATGTGTCTGTAGCGATTATTCAGCACATCGGTCTTCATGTCTTTTTGAGCGCGGAAGTGGATCTCTTCCTGCTGCGCTTCATCTTCAAAATAGAGCTCGTTATGCCCTTCTGCTTTGTGACTTTGAGTTCGCAGTACTGTTCGTGTTTTGTGTTCTGGCAAAGCGTAGGGTGGCTGATGCAGCCTGTTATACACCGCTCCTGTGACTAATGGCCGATCTGGGTCACCTTCCAAAAAGGTCACAATTACTTCATGGCCTATGCGTGGTAAATACACTGCTCCCCAATTAGGTGCTGCCATCACTTGGCTTACTCGCAACCAACAACTTGAGTGCTCGTTCTTCTCGCCATAACGATCCCAATGGAATTGAACTTTAATGCGCCCATATTCATCGGTGTATATCTCTTCGCCTTCCGGCCCAACAACAACGGCCGTTTGAACACCATCAACCACTGGTGCGGGTTGCTTTGGCGCTTTATAGGTAATATCTCTTGGGATACAGCAAAACTGGTTATGGTAAGTGGCAGGTTGTTCCGGAGACTCTTCCTCATGGACACTAGGGTTGTAGCCCATGTGGCTCATTGACAGCATTAGGTAGTCTCGATTAACGCTGTCTCGCGGGTGCTCACTCACATGAAAACTACACCCGGCAACCAGACGCATTACA
>NZ_JAJHVV010000035.1 GCF_023145695.1 Vibrio amylolyticus | reverse complement strand
TTGCACAAAACCTTGGCATATACTTTTGCGGAGCAAAAATGCCAAGCGTGAAGTGTCTGGTTTAGCGCCTTGTTATAACGAATTACTCGCACTCCTTGCAGTATAATTGCATGAAGTATTTCATTTCTCGAAGTTTTTCTACTTTAGAGGGGATGAGCAGTAGAACGAACATTACAAATAAGCAGAGTGCTACTAAAGCAGAACCAACGTATAAAAGCTCACTTGTATCAAGCTGCCTCCAAACGGCGGTACTAAAACCTAACAAAACACCGCCACTGAAAGACGCAAACTTTTTAAGAACCGACCCTGCTGAGCCTGCAATTTCTAATTGTGTTTCTAATAACTCATAGCAGTCTTTGACATGACTTGAAGTGATATGTTTACTTCTAAGGCTCTTTTTAAAAAGTAGGTATCTAGATTCTTGATGGTGTTTATCATCATGAGGTAAAAAATTATTATTTTTGTCTCCGAACTCTGAATCTATTAGAGAACCTTTTAATGTTGGTAAGCGCGCAAATAGTATTATTTCACCAATAGCAACAGTCCAAAGCGCGTTAAATAAGCTAGATGTAAATACTAGAATCAAGCTAGTTACAACTAAGACCAGTGATACGAATACTAAGATCTTATCTATTAGAGATGCGTGCTTCATGATGTCATAAAACAACCATTTCAATGTTGCATTTAAATGATAACTATCCCAAATAGCTTTCCAGTGATTCATGAGGTCTCCCTTCGTTATAACG
>NZ_JAJHVV010000034.1 GCF_023145695.1 Vibrio amylolyticus | reverse complement strand
GGTGCTGGTTTGTGGCTCTGCATCAATGGCAATGCAGACCATATATGATCCCTACCGTGGAGGGCTATCATCAACTCCAGTCCATTTGACCAACATGGCTCTGTTACTTTAAATCCAAATCCATTTTACAGGTGATGACGTAATTTCTAACTCACCCCAATCACCCGACAGACGATACTGGTCATTTAACAATTGAAAAATATCAATATTGCCATAATCTTCTTCACCAGAAGCATCTTTAAATGGAGTCTCGTTTCAATTTATCCATTTAACATACTTCAAGCCTTGAAAAACAATCTTTCCTTTCTGATAGCAATATTGCTCATCATTTTTAGGAGACGTATACAAAGGATGATTTTCCGTTAAGACTGCTTCAACAATAAAAGAAATTTCATTGGAAGATTCACAAATGCTCAATACAAAACTATCTTCCAAATAAATATCAGCAAAGTCTTCCCAGTCATAATAACAACTCATCACACACTCTCTCCTATAAATCAAAATCAATTGGCGTGTGATTTTCAGGGCTCATACGTGTTACTGGTTCACCAGCAGGACTTACCCTTTGACCACTAGAAGTTTTAAGCTCAACGTGAGGACCATCACTACCTGGTGTGCGTTGACTTCCGCCTTTAATTGTTACCCTAGCCACTCCATTTTCATCAACCATTTTCAAAGGGCCGTTTGCTGTTTGGGTGGCCATCCGAGTCTTCCCCACTGGAATCGTCATCATTAGAATCATCGCCCAACCCAGGATTACCACCGGGGCCTTCTTCATGCCAAAAGGGGGCAATATCGGGCATTGCTGCCTGTATAGGTGCAGCCCAACTGAGCGCCAATACCAATAAGGCACACGCTTTGAATATTTGTCGTATGTTCATATCGCCAACCGTTCTATTTTTATAATGTTACGCAACTTATTTCATTGCGCTTATGATTAAAACCTAGACGGTTTTTACTCTCTCTGCATGACGACGTTATGGTCGTCTAAGGAATTCAATGGGGATCATTGAGGAGAGTGAGCAGTAAATAACTGATATAAGAACAGGAAATTCGCGAAATATAGAGCGTACTTTTTATACAAAAAATATTCTCTTTTATTGGAAAAGAGCAGTAAAACAAAAATATCACAAAATTGCATTGAGCATAACAATGCTCACTTGTGAGGTAATTATGCACCACTCCTGTTAATACATGCGGCAATTATTAGGGAGGGATAAATGAATCTAAAGTAAAAAGTCTAAATGATTTCTGTCCAAAA
>NZ_JAJHVV010000033.1 GCF_023145695.1 Vibrio amylolyticus | reverse complement strand
CACCAAACCTATTATGACTACCTAAAACACTGAAGCTAACCGATACAAAATTGCCAAGCGTTTTGGAATCCAGTTGAACAATTTGTTATGAGGGTTTTACCATTTGAAATGGATTGAACCCTCTAGCACATATTTTTGTGCCTTCTCAGACTTAGGAACAAAATACTCGACGTTAGGGCTATCAAAGCTTTTAGCCGGAATGCTAAAGAGAACTTCGTTTCCAGAATGAGCAAATATAACATTATGAGTAGATGTAAACTGGAGGAACCCGCTTTCACCGATCTCACATGCGAGATCTTGGATCGTGGTGATAGTGCTTAATGTTAATTGCATCATTAAGAGGCCGCTCTGGTCATCTTGACCGCAACAGGCCTCTCTGAAAATGTTTATAATCATCATATCCTCATAACGCTTTAATAAGTGGCTGTAACCACTGACTTTACCGAGCCTATCAGACTTCAAGCCAAGAGTGCCCAGCGTTGATAAGTCCACTTAATTAACTTGTTAGTCGGTGGCTTTACCATTGACTGCTGATTATTGGCACAAGCTAATGTTCTTATAACCAATACTCGACATTTGTAGAACTTACTTAGGGCAAGGCTATGCATTTAACTCGGCCAAACGAAGCGCCCTAAATGGAACATTAACATCATGCGATCCAGTAGCGCCAAAAAACGTTGCCAATAAAACAATACGCCGAAAGTTACTGAACCAACTTTAACCTTAAAACCTTTCAAAGCATTAAACGACTAACGCCGCGTTAAGTAGTGAGCAACACTACCACTAAACCTAACCATTGTGCCGTAAACACTAAAACAGACTCAAACCGAAAGTGCCGAGCGTTGCGAATCTGTCTTAAACGCTTTGTTAAGCTACTTGTTCTCGGCTATACGCCACAACACACCGCTAGGGTCTGTGATGCAAAACTCTAGCATTCCCCACGGCTGTTCAACCAATTCTGTCACCTTGGAACCAAACTCTTCCTCTAAATTGAGTTTCAGCACATGCTCATACCAACTTTGGGCATCTTCGACTAAAAGGTGCATCATGAAATTGTCACTATGAGCCGGTTCATAAAAGTCTTGGAGCAAAAACGGACAAGAGCCAAATTTGAAGTACGCGATTCCATCAAATTCTGATGCGAGTTCGAAGCCAATACTCTGATAAAAGCGCTTCGAAAGCTCAAAGTCTTTGGCGGGCACAAACGATTTTATTTCTACTGTATTCAGATTTTCCATTTCTAGTACCAATTCCTTTCGACTGTTTGTAGCT
>NZ_JAJHVV010000032.1 GCF_023145695.1 Vibrio amylolyticus | reverse complement strand
AATGATATGGACTCCCTCTACCCAAGCCACAGCGTGCCATAGTTAACTATGAATACGCTTAGAAACTGGAGGTTACTATGTCCACTATTCAAACCATTGGCGTTGATCTTGCCAAGAATGTATTCAGTATTCATGGCGTGGATGCATATGGCAAGTGCGTCTTACGCAAAACAGTCAAAAGAAACAAACTCTTAGACACATTCGCCAATTTACCACCGTGCATAATTGGGATGGAAGCCTGCTCGGGAGCTCATCATTGGTCACGGGAACTAAAGAAGCTAGGTCATACGCCTAAAATTATGGCGTCTAAGTTTGTCATTCCTTATCGACAAAGTGAGAAGAATGACCCGAATGATGCTGAAGCAATTTGTGAGGCGGTTTCAAGACCTAAAACCCGTTTTGTTTCGGTTAAAAGTGAAGAGCAACAAGCTGTGCTTTGCCTACATCGAATACGCCATAGCCTAGTAAAAAATCGTACCGCGACCATTAACCAACTTCGGGGCTTGTTATCAGAGTTTGGTATTATCATTCCTCAAGGTCGCTATCCACTTCAAAAGATGGTGCCCGATATCCTCGAAGATGCCGAAAATGGCATTCCATTTCTCGCTCGGGAACTACTGAGCGATTTAGTAAATAACATCCGTCATCTTAATGAGGAGATCCTCCGCTATGATAGAAAAGTCTATCGTCTGAGCAAGGAAATGAAGCAAGCGGCTAAACTCATGGCCGTACCAGGTGTTGGTGAACACAGTGCAACAGCCATCGTTGCTACAGTAAGCGACGGTAAACAATTTGGCACCAGTCGACAGTTCGCCGCGTGGATCGGGTTAGTCCCGAGGCAGTATTCAACCGGTGGTCATGTACATCTTGGTCGTATCAGTAAAAGAGGCGAAAAACATATTCGCACTCTGCTTATTCATGGTGCGAGAGCAGTCATTGCCCGCTGTAAAGAGAAAACAGATAGAACGAGTTTATGGTTACAACAACTCGTTGAAAGACGAGGGTACAAACGAGCGGCTGTCGCCCTAGCAGCTAAGAATGCTCGAATAATCTGGGCCTTATTGACGACGGAAAACGAGTATCAAGCTAACTATATAAGCGGTTAGCTCTTACCGAGTCAAAGCAATAGCAATTGATGACAATACGGTCAGACCGAGATGTTTAAGCCTGTTTAGCAAGGAAGTAGAAAATACTGTCTAACGAATGAGGCTAGCATCAAGCGAATATCATCAGGGTGACGGATAGAATCCGATGAAACACCGAATGTAGAGCTGCTGTCCGATCCACTGTTGTCAGCGGTAGCTATTGTTGACAAAAGAGGGAGTCCATGTAGC
>NZ_JAJHVV010000031.1 GCF_023145695.1 Vibrio amylolyticus | reverse complement strand
TGAGTTATCTTCAAAAATAAAAATAGCCTAGCTAAAAAGCTAGACCACTCTCATCAATAAGAAGGCAAAATGAAAAATATGACCCTCATGACTTTAGATAAAACTCAAGTGATGGCATAAAAGGTAAAACCTGCATATCAGTAAGTCTGCTGGGATCTAGTGCTCAATACGAAGCCGAAGACCTGATGAGACCGATATGCGCGAATTCCATCAGGGCCAGAGGCGATAGCGTCTCACCCCAAGGCCGGATATATGGAAGCATATCTTTCTGTTTCACAAGTAGAATTTGTCTTGCAATACGAGGCGGACCCTATATGACCCCATACTCTTCTTTAGCTTTATGACTTTGTCGATAGCATCTTGCTCACTGCAATTAGATTTACAATGAGCATCGCTAACCAGAGTCCAAAGTCCAACCATGAAACTTCTAAGCTATTCTCTTCTAACACCGAAAATAAGCCGCCGACAATGATCAACTGAAAAATATAGATATATAACGTATACCTCTTTCCTGAACGATACATCAACACGAGCTTTCTCGATGAAAAGTACAAAACCGCTAAAATCACTGAAAAACCAATTGTAATACTAGTCATTACACTCACTTCTTAATAGAGATATCGTTGATGATGAAGTTCCGACGATTTCTACAGATAATGCTACAGCACCTGTTTGCTTTATTGCTCGCTCTAATTGCATGGGATCTTTTTTGATAAATAAAGGCCTTACAACGTTGCCTAGTTCGTTAACTTTCGGCACAAGTCTACTCAATCCGTACACAGAACCAGTTAAATCTAAACCGTAACTAATACCTTCTGCCCAAGTCTCACTAACGACATTTTCCAGCGCTTTTTGAGTCACAGTCTTATCATCTGTAATCGCTGCAACTAAATTATCTACACCTTTAGTTGATACTGCAATACCGACAGTAATTCCTAATCCTCCGCTCCCGTAAGCAATTGCAAAACCACCTACTATTTGGCCTGTAGCACCCACAACATTACCCGCTTTGACTAGATGTTCCACGAAATCATCAAATAAAGCCAACCCAAACGGATCCACCCAAACAAGTGGATTACCACTCACATACCCATACGCCAATTGTTGGCTTGGGTCGCGCAGCAGTTGATCCGCATTCAGCCCTGTAAACCTCATCAACTCATGCTGAATCTCTGTCGGCAAATAGGTGTTCTTGAAGTTCCAGTAATCAGGCTGCACAAAACGGCTGGTGTGTGGGTTGTACCAACGGGCATCAAGGTGAACTAAACCTGTATTACCATCAGTGTAACCGCCAGTGTACTGGTAAGGCATTAGTTGCCCTAGTTGCTTGTTGGCATTGACCCCAGCGTTTATCTTCCATTGCGTTTTGTCATTGTGCTTACGATAA
>NZ_JAJHVV010000030.1 GCF_023145695.1 Vibrio amylolyticus | reverse complement strand
ATTAGTTTTGAAGTCAGTATTCGTTGAGCCGACAAAATCTTAAATTGAAGAGTTTGATCATGGCTCAGATTGAACGCTGGCGGCAGGCCTAACACATGCAAGTCGAGCGGAAACGAGAAGTAGCTTGCTACTTCGGCGTCGAGCGGCGGACGGGTGAGTAATGCCTAGGAAGTTGCCCAGTAGAGGGGGATAACCATTGGAAACGATGGCTAATACCGCATATTCTCTTTGGAGCAAAGCAGGGGACCTTCGGGCCTTGCGCTATTGGATACGCCTAGGTGGGATTAGCTAGTTGGTGAGGTAATGGCTCACCAAGGCAACGATCCCTAGCTGGTCTGAGAGGATGATCAGCCACACTGGAACTGAGACACGGTCCAGACTCCTACGGGAGGCAGCAGTGGGGAATATTGCACAATGGGCGAAAGCCTGATGCAGCCATGCCGCGTGTATGAAGAAGGCCTTCGGGTTGTAAAGTACTTTCAGTCGTGAGGAAGGGGGTAAGTTTAATACGCTTATCTCTTGACGTTAGCGACAGAAGAAGCACCGGCTAACTCCGTGCCAGCAGCCGCGGTAATACGGAGGGTGCGAGCGTTAATCGGAATTACTGGGCGTAAAGCGCATGCAGGTGGTTCAATAAGTCAGATGTGAAAGCCCGGGGCTCAACCTCGGAACTGCATTTGAAACTGTTGGACTAGAGTACTGTAGAGGGGGGTAGAATTTCAGGTGTAGCGGTGAAATGCGTAGAGATCTGAAGGAATACCAGTGGCGAAGGCGGCCCCCTGGACAGATACTGACACTCAGATGCGAAAGCGTGGGGAGCAAACAGGATTAGATACCCTGGTAGTCCACGCCGTAAACGATGTCTACTTGGAGGTTGTGGCCTTGAGCCGTGGCTTTCGGAGCTAACGCGTTAAGTAGACCGCCTGGGGAGTACGGTCGCAAGATTAAAACTCAAATGAATTGACGGGGGCCCGCACAAGCGGTGGAGCATGTGGTTTAATTCGATGCAACGCGAAGAACCTTACCTACTCTTGACATCTACAGAAGCCAGCGGAGACGCAGGTGTGCCTTCGGGAACTGTAAGACAGGTGCTGCATGGCTGTCGTCAGCTCGTGTTGTGAAATGTTGGGTTAAGTCCCGCAACGAGCGCAACCCTTATCCTTGTTTGCCAGCACGTAATGGTGGGAACTCCAGGGAGACTGCCGGTGATAAACCGGAGGAAGGTGGGGACGACGTCAAGTCATCATGGCCCTTACGAGTAGGGCTACACACGTGCTACAATGGCGCATACAGAGGGCAGCAAGCCAGCGATGGTTAGCGAATCCCAAAAAGTGCGTCGTAGTCCGGATTGGAGTCTGCAACTCGACTCCATGAAGTCGGAATCGCTAGTAATCGTAGATCAGAATGCTACGGTGAATACGTTCCCGGGCCTTGTACACACCGCCCGTCACACCATGGGAGTGGGCTGCAAAAGAAGTGGGTAGTTTAACCTTTCGGGGAGGACGCTCACCACTTTGTGGTTCATGACTGGGGTGAAGTCGTAACAAGGTAGCCCTAGGGGAACCTGGGGCT
>NZ_JAJHVV010000003.1 GCF_023145695.1 Vibrio amylolyticus | reverse complement strand
CTTCTGAGTTATGAAGTGCCAACTGTGAAGGTTCTGGACAGGAATGAGTTTGTAAAAATGATCGGTTAGTATTGATATCATTAGATTGACTAATGCAAACTCTAGATTTGGGTCGCTTTACTGGCCACGTAATGGAATTTGTCGACCATTTAGGCTCAATTTATCGACCGTCGCATAGCTGTCATTAAGACTATGGTAATCAATTTTCACATCATCATTAAGATTAAATATTAGTAACGCCTCATCACAAGTTGATCCTTTGACACCAAATACAAACCTCTTTCGTAGTCCATTTCGCACCAAGTACAGCTCTACAGAGTCACGAGACTTTGCGGTTTGTACGCATTTCTTGGCATCAACTTTCCCTTCAAAGAATTCAGGGGCTTTTAAATATAAGACTGAAGACATAGTGAACAAAATAATTATCGATCCAACTACAAAAAACTTATTCATTCGGTTCCTCTGTCTATAAGTTCTAATAAGCTTTCTTCAAAATTTTGCGTACTTTCGTGTTTGAAAGTACCGACTATAACGATTATGGACATTTCTGAGCTAGCGACTTTGTTAATTTAGATAAGTGCGGATAACTTTGAGTACTGCTAAACACCGTGCAGCACCTCATAATTAGGTGCCATAGGTGAACGGAGTAGGACAAACCGTTCTCCTTGGAGATATGTAGAGGAGATTTTACTTTCCTCTAACTCAATTTGTATTACTGAAAAGTGGTGCAAATGATTGAGTATCCGCGACTTTCAACAAGTCATTTTCTAGTTTTTTATAGATCCTACTATAAGCATAATTCCCCATGCTTATACGTTTTACCCCTAACTCAGAAAGAGTCGTGAAGTCAGGCAAACGTTGGGTACACATTACGTTTAGAGGTAGCTCTGTGAATTCTGAAAGAACCTTAATGTCCTCTTTTTTCTCTAAAAAGGGTACAAAAATGCCATCTGCACCTGCCTTTTGATACAGGGATATACGAAGCTTTGTTTCCTCAAGTGGAGTATCACTTTTGACTAAATAAGCATCTGTTCTTGAGTTCAAGAATATGGAAATATCTGATGCACGTAAAAGTGCTACCAAACCAGAGATGGTATTTTCCATTACATATGGATCTTTTAGAACTCTCTTTCCATCTATGACTACGCTATCTTCGATGTTAATCCCAACGACCCCAATTTCAGCTAACGCCTTAATATTGTCATAGATTTCAGATATTGTTTCCCCATAACCAGCCTCAATATCAACAGTCAACGGAATGGTTGTTCGGCTCTTAATCTTAATTACAAGATCGTGCAACTCAGAAAAGGAAATTTCTTCCCCATCTGAATACCCAAGCATACGAGAAATGGCTGCACTGGAAGTACCGATACATTGGTAACCAGCCTGCTCTGCTATAACTGCACTAAACACATCCCATACGTTACATATCAGAACTGGCTCTGGTTGAAAGTGTAAGCTCCTGAAATCCATATTAATAATCCTTATAACCATCTTCAGATAAAAGCTAACACGACCATGGTATTATTGAATAGTCATGCGGATGGATTTTTTGTCTACACACCCCTATTTTGATAGAAAATGGGAGTTTTCTGTCACGGCCTCTCATCTGTAAACCATGAGCAAAAGTAAGGTGATTTCAGTGGCACGATCTACCACTGAGTAAATACGTTAACGCGCAACGGGGCCGATCTTTATTGTCACAATTGGCTTCTGGTAGCTATGCTGGAAACGGACTTCAGAAGTAGAAAAGTTTTAATTTTTGTTGTCCAGCGACAGCGGCCCCCTTAACACTAACTGCTTTACAAAGTGTCCCATCTATATGATGCAAACACTTTTAACTAAACTTTTCAACGCGATCCACATTTATCGAGTATCTTCTATCTAACACTCGCTTTTTAGTAATGACCGTGAGTAATTTCGCAAAGCAACAACGTTAAAAATTGCTCGCATATCAATATGCTTTATCTCTGATTCTATATGGACTTCATCTAACCAGAACACATCAAAAAGCAGATGGAGATCATTTGCTAACAACTGTGGAACGCTTTCTTTCTGTTCTATGTGCTGAGCAAGCATTTTTGTTATATCTACAAAAATAATTCGACTCGTCACCTTCTCTTTATTTAATTTTTCAATGTGCAGGTCAATATTATTGACGATGATAATTGAGCACTTTCCTTCTCCAAAATCGAAAACATCATAGGGCCTGTCATTCAGGTAAATGGTCGTTTGGTACCGCTCTTCTTTAAGAATTGCACTTAAGGTCATTGTCTTTTCCAATTAAGAATACATTACCACACTTTATACTTAGCTAATGCTAGAAAATATGAATATGAGATATTCATACATGCCATTTGTAACAGTCAAATATGCATAACTGTTACCCATATTAATAATGAAAATAAAAACTAATATAGGCCCCACTAAACGGATGTAACGAAATAGCAGTAAGGAAAATAAAAATTAAGAGAGTTAAAAAATGAAAACTAAAAGCATATTAGCAGCATCAATTCTATCTTCATTGGCAACAGGGGCTTTTGCCTTTGATTCTTCTCGTTTGAGTGGTGAGATTATACTAGCGACAGGCTATATGTCGACCAACTCTAACCTTAGTACAGAAAGCGATGCGCTGCTAAACGATAATACGAGTAAAGGCTCACACAGCGACGATGTTATTGTTATGCCGCTTGGTCACATTTCGTATGAACTGGTGCAAAACCGAACCCAAAGGGTTTACATGGGTACATCTCGCGACGACTTAGCCGTTGGTGACTTGGCTTTTGAGATTGGCTATCAGTTCGATATGCAAAACGGTACACAGATAGATATTGCTTATTTGCCAACTGTTTTATCTGGTGAAGTATGGAAAGACCCATATTTAACAGGCCATCGAAGCAAAACAGATATTGATGGCCACGCTTATCGCTTGAAACTGAATAACATCGTCGGTTCTGGTTTTTCAGTCGATATGGCCTATGCCACACAGGAAATAGATGAAGAGCGCATTCAAGATTCAGAGCTACTGCGCGATAGTGATATGTACGCCTTTAAGGGTAGCTATTTAGCACACTTTGGGGCCAATATGGGGCTAAGCACGAGCCTAGGTTACCTTAATAATGATGCCGATGGTAAAGCAGAGACGTTTGAACAATACGAATTGGAAATGACGTATTTTGTCACTCATTCCGCGCACACACTCGCCGTGACGAGCAGCTATGCTTACCGAGACTACGATGGCCATAACTCTTTGTATGGTAAAACGCGCTCTGACAACAAGCACAAATTGTTTGTCGCTTATGAGTACGCTAACTTTGCAGGACTAGATAACTGGAATTTGGTTTCGTTTGCAGGCGTGAACTATAACGATTCCAATATTGATTTTTACAAGAATGAAGAGTACCTAGCGTCAGTGGGTATGAGCTACAAGTTCTAAAATAGATAGAAGCGTCCCCCTAGTAAAGCCCCCGCTCTGAGCCTTATGGTTTGAGTGGGGGTCTTTACGTTTAAGGGCAAAGGATGGCAGACTTAGCTCTCTGGTTGAACAATCGAGTTAAAGAAGCCCTGCATTGCCTGATGCAAACACTGGTTTAATGGATAACCACGCTTAGATTGAAGGTACCCACCCGAAACACTGACACTTCTAAATCGTTCAGGCATATCCGGTAATGGGTAGCACATCAATCTGTCGTCGTGCTGCAGGATATAACTGCTGTTGAATGCCATCGCATCCGAGTTCACCAAACAGTCAATCATGACAGGTACGTTATGACTAACCAGCTTTACATTTAGCTCGCCCCCTTTTTGCATAAAGAGCTCATCATAATAATCGTATTTTCCAACCTGACTATTTGATGCGTACTTAACAATAGGAATATTTTTGATCGCATCCCAGTCGGACGTTTGACTAAGAACTGGGTGATCTTTTCTCGCGACCAGATTTACTTTTATGTTCGACAGATGATGGGTGTAGAGGTCTTGTGGCAGCGGAAACTGAGTATAGTGAAGCATGTAGTCAATCTCACGATCCAGTAAACCTTGTAGTGAGTCTTGCTGCCAGTACACAAAACGAAACTTGGCTTTTGGTAACGTGTTGGTTAATGCTTGATACAAACCACGGCCAAATACATCCAACAAGGTCAAGTCACACACGACCACAATGTTTCCAGAGTACTCGAGAGGGTCAAAGGTTTGATACGCCTCGAGAACCTGAGTGAAGGGAGTAAGCATATGTTCCGCCGCTTCCGCGAGCTTTTCCGCTAACTCTGATGGCTCGACACCATGTGCTTTGCGAATAAACAATTGATCGCCAAATGTTTCTCTCAGTTTAGCCATCCCTCGGCTCACACTGGTTTGTGAAATGCCTAACTTTTCTGCTGCTACCGAGGTATTTTGGGTCTCCACCACAACACGTAACAGCTTCAGTAAGTTCAAATCGAGATCTTCAAGACTCTTTTTCATAGTGAAAGGGACCTATTCTGATTATCACTGTTTCTACTAACATACCATAATCTCAACTATTCAATAAGTTGGTCGTTCAATCAATGTTGACCAACTTCTAAACTATGAGCATAAAAAAGCCGCCCAATAAGGCGGCTAGGATCAAACTGTCACTTAAAAGTGCCACTGCAAGTAGACAGTATTGTAGTCACTGCCCCCTTTGATCCTGCCAAAGGCGGAGGTGGTGGTGAAAATTCCTGAACGATGGTGCAAGCTGTAGCCCAGCCAAAGGTTATCTAACGATTTATTTCTGAATACATCGCCCATATTGACGTCAACGCTGAAATCAAGGTAGTTCATCAGCTTACTCGGCTGATAGCCATTCCCTTCCAGATGTGTACTTTCCACATGGCTAATCTTGGTGGCGTAGGAAATGCCTTCAGCAAACCCAAGCCTAGTGCGAACCGAGAAATCAATGGTGTAATAGGCTTTAATCGCGATGGCAAATTCATCAAAGGCACTTTGTGTATCTGAACTGTGGTGATACACATAACCTGGTGTTAGATAAAAATCGAGTGGCCAACCAAACACCCCGCCGGCTAAAGGGTGCCCGTAATAAATCGACGTCATTTGGTTGCGTTCTGGATCAGTTTCGTTGTCTAAGAACAGCAAATCTGTTGGCCCAGATAAAGTCGCCACTCCACTGGCCAAGCGAAGGTAAGCTCCTTTTGGAAGGCTCGCTTGGTTTGGAGAAGAACTGCCAAACATCGCCACACCTAGATACCCTTCCCATTGACTATGAGAATCAATGGTGCTGCTGGAATAGGTATCGTGATCAAATATTGTTAAGCCTAAATGCCCCACTGCATACAAGTTTCTGTACAGCTGCATACGACCTTTCGCACCCACTTGGCTGTCTACTGCTGAGCCGATCTCTTCAAGTTGCAGTCCATAGTAGGTATCGTTAAAACGCGCCGACTTAGCTCTTAACGACGCATAAAGCGCACCATCCCAGCCATTCCCTTCTAACTTGTAAGCACCAGTTAGATTTGAATAATAACGGCTGTCGTAGTCGGAAAGCACTTCAATGCTGATATCGAGGTTCGGCGAATAATGCCAAGTTGCTTTGCCACCTATATCAATTTGAGAGCCTTGAATGGTATTTTGTGCGCTACGAGGGATATCGAAAAAACGCATTTGGGCAGCAAAGCCAAAGGAAAACTCTTCGCTGCGATAAAAATGAACACCCCCAGAAGCGCCATCTAGGTAGGCATGAACACCCTTGTAGAACAGTAATGGCATCACGTCATTGACCGTGTTCCCACTAGTCTTGTATGGCATGCTCGCACTCCTTACCCCAATACCCACTCCCCAATTTTCATTGGTTTCTGTGTTTGAAATAACGGTTTGAGAAGCCAAAGCCAAAGGAGATGCCATCGTTAATAATATGATGAGGTTACGCATAGTGTTCGCTCTCGTTTTATGAGTGCGAGTGGCACTCTTAGTTGATCTCTCCCTCCTTAGGTCTGCACTGCGCTATTCGAAAGCCGCCTCTTCCTGATGTGTGTAAGTGTATGGACTTAAGGCGCTTCAAAACACGTATTACAGTTATTCATTTTTGGTGGTTTCACATCGGAGTAACTTCAATAAGGCAACAAAAAAGCTCATCTATACAGATGAGCTTTTACATCGCTGTTCATGCCAAATGTCAGGCTATGGTTTTCGGTTTTACTCTGAAGAAGAGTGCGTAGTTCAGTGGAATCACCACCAGTGTTAGTACGGTTGCAAACAGAAGACCAAACATAATCGTCACCGCCATACTCTTAAAGAATGGATCTACCAGTAATGGAGCTACACCCAAAATCGTTGTTGTCGCACCTAAAATAACTGGCCTTGCTCTGCTCATTGCCGCTTCAATTATGGCGTCGTAGGCTTCTTTTCCTGTTTCAATCTCTTTTTCCGCTTGATCGACTAATACAATAGCGTTCTTCACCATCATGCCCACTAGGCTAAGAAAGCCAAGGGTTGCCATAAATTCAAATGGCGTTTGGAACACCACTAAGCCGATTGCTACACCTAGTACTGCGAGTGGAACCGTACACCAGATAACCAGAGCTTGGCGGATACCATTGAACATGAACACGACGGCAAGAACCATTGCAGCAAACCCATAAGGTGCCGATATCATCAAGCCCTCATCCGCTTCTTTAGCCTCTTTGTACTCACCGTGCCATTCGAATTGGTAACCCACTGGCAATGGCATCGCTTCAATGCGTTCTTTCACTGCATCAAGTGCATCGGCAGTCAGTATGCCAGAACGTGGGTCCGCTTGAGCCATGATAGTTGGAATTCGATCTACTCGGCGTAACATAGCGTCTTGCCATTCTAGCTCAACACGATCAACAAACTGCGCTAGCTGTAGGTACCCACCTGCAATTGAGCTGTAGACTTGCGTATTCTCAATACTGCGCTCGTGGTCTCGCTCTTGTTCTGGTGAGCGAACGACGATTGGAATCAGATCGTTACCATCGCGAAGCACACTCACTTGTCGACCAACTAATGACTGCTCTAATGCCTGATTAAGCTCTTGCGTTGTTAACCCAAACTGTTGAGCTCGATCAGATGCATACACAGGTTTTACTACTGGTACTTGCTGACGCCAATCATCTTGAATGGCTACCAATTCTGGTGTTTCTGCCATTATCTGTTTCGCGTGTTCAGCAAGCTCTCTCAATACGGCGCTGTCTGGGCCGCTGAATGCTGCCTCAATTTTTTTACCGCCACCAGGGCCAAGCATGAATTTCCAAACATTGATTGAAGCTTGCTCATATTTGTCACCTAGCTCAACTTGAAGCTCAGCCACCAAATCTTCGATTACGTCAAAATCATCTACATCAACCAGCATCTGTGCATACGCGGTGTTGCTCGCTTGCGGTGAGTAGGTCAGCATAAAGCGCATGCCGCCAGAGCCAATGAAGCTGACTGTATTCGTTACGCCATCTTTAGCACGCACATCTTCCTCCATTTCTAGCATTACCTGCTCAGTCGTTCGGATATCAGTGCCCTGTGGAAGGAACACATCTATGGCAAACTGTTCACGTTGCGATTCAGGCATAAAACCAGGAGGAACGTAGCCAAACATCTTCACCCCTAGCACAAATACCACGACAACCACCACAAGGCCTTTTTTCTGGTTGTTTAGTACCCACTCAAGTGTTCCTTTGTACCAGACAGAGATTTTGCTTGGCGCTTTATCTTGATTTTGCTGTTTTACCTTCAAGAAATCATGGCAAAGCAACGGTGTCACTGTAATAGCCAGTACCCAACTCAAGAACATTGAGTACAAGATTACCCAGAATAAAGTCCCTGCATATTCACCCATGTTCGAAGGTGACAAACCTATCGCACTAAACGCACAGATACCGACAATAGTGCCGCCTAATAGAGGCCACTTGGTTTCATTGACAATGTCGCCAACAATTTGCTGTTTGTCTTCCTCTGGATTTTTCCGGAGACGAGTCAAGATGCCATCTGTCACAACAATTGCGTTATCAACTAGCATACCCAGCGCAATGATTAGCGCACCTAGAGAAATACGTTGCATCGCTATATCGTCAATCAGCATAACGATTAGCGTACCGGCTACCGTTAGCACCAATACAAAACCAATAACGACGCCAGTACGCAAGCCCATAAACAGCAGCAGTACCACAAAAACAATCACTACTGCAGCGATTAGGTTGTTAATAAAGTTGGCTACCGACTCGCGAACAGAATCTGACTGAATAGAGATCTCGTGCAGCTCAATACCATGTGGTCGTTGCGATTCTAACTCCTCAATACGAGCCTTGACTGCATCGCCCATTTCAACAACATTACCACCTGCAACGTTTGAGATACCTAAGCCAACAGCACGCTCACCGTTGTAGCGCATCAAAATTGAAGTAGGCTCTTGATAGTCATAGGTGACGTCAGCAATGTCTTGTAGACGCACCACTGTATTATTGTTACCTACGGCAACTTGCAGTGACTTTAGCTGCTCAAACGAGCTAATGTTGGCACTTGGTGCCACAGCGACTCGCATGCCATCGGTGTCTAACTGACCCGCTACCGTGACAATATTTTGCTTCTCTAGAACTTGATAGATCTGTTGTGCTGATACGCCAAATTGAGATAAACGTCCGCTAGAGATCTCAATAAAAATCGTCTCTTGCTTCTCCGCGAAAGTAGCTGTTTTTGATACTCCTGGAACCAACACGAGCTCTCGACGCAAAGTATCCACATAATCTTGCAGCTGCTTGTCAGTAAAACCGTCCCCTGTAACCGCATAAAACTGTGAAAACACATCAGCAAAATCGTCGTTCACGATGGAAGCGGTGGCACCAGGAGGCAATGAACGCTGAGCATCGCTAACTTTACGACGCAATTTGTCCCACACTTGCTGAAGCTCGCCTTCCGTTTTTGAGAACTCTCGTTTGATTTCAACCGTAACTTCAGACACACCCTGTTTGGAGACTGAAGTGATCTCCTGAACCTCTTGTAGAGACTGCGCTGCACCCTCAATGACATCTGTAATTTCATCGGCAACCTCTTGTGCGGTTGCACCTGGGTATGGCGTTACAATCACCGACTGACGAATCACAAATTCAGGATCTTCGAATCGGCCCAGTTTTAGGTAACTGATATAGCCGCCAATCAGCATGAGGGCAACCATGACCCAAACACTGGTGCGCTTTGCAATGATATGTTGAGCGATGTTCATATTAATATGCCTCTGTTAGCTCTGGGCGGACCACAAGACCTTCAACAAGGTTCCGTGTGCCTGAAACCACCACTCGCTCTCCCAATTGCAAGTTTGATTCAATCATGATTCGGTCTCCGTTCAATCCACTAGTGAAGACATTGCGCTTACGAAGTGTGTCACTTTCATCAACGATCCAGACATATTGGTTGCCCATATTGTCTGGGTTAACGGCGGTCAAAGGAACTTGGATCGTTTTAAGATCGGACTGAACTTCATTGGAATAAACATGGACATTCATGCCCGGCAGCAAACGACTTTCTGGCTGAGTGTCGATGGCAAATGTCACCGCATAAGTACCTGAAACTGGGTCGGGTTCCGTCTCATATTTTTTTAACGTCAGCTTAAACGTCTCATACGGCGCAATCGCTGAATCAGCAAAAATGTGGTTCGCTTGGCTATTGCGAGTCATTAATGACTCTGGCACATGAATAACAGCTTCAAGATCATTTAAATCATGCAATGCAACAATTGCCTCGTTGCTCTGAACAAGCACATGGTTATCAACGTAAATACGGCTCACTACTCCAGAAAAAGGCGCAGTTAACGTTGTATCATCAAGGCGGCGAGATGCTTCTTCAAATCGATTTTGAGCGAGGTTAAAACGCAGTGTAATCTCTTCAAATTGGCTCTTTGAGATAGACTGACGGCGATCGAATAAAGTTTTAGCACGTTGGTATTCTGAGCGAGCATTATCACGTTCAATTTTTGCAGAGGTTTGAGCTATCTGTGCATCCACGGAATCAAGCTGTGCAATGATCTGACCTTGCTCAACGTAATCACCTTCCTGCACCAGTAGCTCTGTCATTCGACCACTGTTTCTAAAAGAGAGTTCAGCGCGGCTTACTGAATGGACTGTTCCATTAAAAGATAAGTCAGCAGCTTTAATATTCGACACCATTTCTACATAGACAGGGCGAACCACAGGTTCAGATACCACAGTTTCAACGTCTGATTTACAACCTGTCAGTGCAACAGAAAGTGAAATAGCGAGTGCTAATACTGTTGGACGTAGTTGACCCATAGTTAACATATTTGAATTTTTCACAACCTTCTCCAATGAGAGTTTTTATAATTAGTCACGTGTATTGATCACGCTTTGAGTCCTTTTACGATTTCCTTTTGCCGAGCAGTTTACTTAGTTGAACGATTATCTCGATGAATAAGAGTTATTCATTTGTGCACAAACCCTATCTGCTGATAATTCACCGTAAATAAGATTAGCTGCATATGTTTCATCCTCCTCACACTCTTCCTGGTTGTCCGTTTTTCCAGATTCGAAAATCTGCTGTAGATACATAGACGAAAGGTGGTCGTCCAGGCTGTCACTGCTGCTGTAGTAATTCATCGTTGCCAATGTAGATATGAACTTTTTTATATAGCGCATGGGTTGTCCTCTATTTAGACGTCAACGTTCAACATGATTTGATGGGGGACACGATAGTCGATAGAAAGAGCACATTACTATGGGTTAGAGATATTCAAATTTGGGGAGTGCCAGTTTTCATAAATGAATACCTCCTATTCATTTAGGTTCTGGAGAAAACCAAGCAGAATATATTTAAAGATATTCAAGTGGGAAATAAAAATGAATAAGTACCTTCTAATTTATATTATTTTTTCTAGTTATGTAGCCTTGTTATTTCTACTTGTTGGAAGATTGGCATAGCCAACCTTATTAGTTAGAAAGTTAAAAACGGTAATTAATTTATGCAAGTTTTAGAAATCGATGGTTTTATCTCATTTACTTTAGCGATCGTGCTTTTATTTATAGGCAAGTTTGCAACGATGCGGTATCACTTATTACAGAAATACAGTATTCCAGAGCCTGTGATTGGTGGTTTTATATGTGCCATTGTGGTCGCAGCGATGTATTGGTTATTCGATCTGACTATCGAGTTTGATTTGGCCATTAGGGATATATTGCTGCTGTACTTCTTTGCGGGAATCGGTCTCAGCGCCAATCTGAAAACGTTAGTGTCTGGCGGAAAACCGCTATTGATTCTGACGTTCCTTGCGATTGTCTACATAGTACTTCAGAACATCATTGGCGTGAGTGTGGCTTCACTGCTTGGGTTAGAGCCACTCTTAGGTCTGATGGCAGGGTCGATCTCTTTGATTGGTGGCGTGGGCACGACCATGGCTTGGTCTCCAATCTATGCCGATATGGGGATAGATAGCGCTGCAGAAGTGGGATTAGCGGCGAATACGCTCGGTTTAATATCAGCTTGTTTGGTTGGTGGCCCAATTGCAAAATACTTGATCACCAAACACAGACTCACCCCAAACCCTGACCATAATCTGGATATTGGTGTGTGCCACAATGAAACCACGAAACTGGATCACTTTGGTTACCTATACGCTTGGCTAATGCTGAACTTAAGTTTGATTTTTGGTTACTTCATCAACATTGGATTTGAACAAATCGGCTTACAACTTCCTATGTTTGTAGCGTGTTTGGTTGGAGGGATCATTCTGGGTAACGGCAAGTCGATGTTGCTGAAAAAGAAAAAAAGTAGTAACGGCCATCTTGGCCAAGCACTTATCTCAGATATCTGTCTGGGTATGTTCTTAACGATGGCACTAATGGGTCTTCAGTTGTGGCAACTACAGAGCACTATTTTGTTCTTAACTATCGTGATGTTCTTCCAAATTGTTCTGTCGATTGTGTTCACCATTTGGGTAGTCTTTCGCTTTATGGGTAGAGATTACGAGGCTGCGGTTATCGGATCAGGTTTTGGTGGTATTACCCTAGGTTCAACTGCAACAGCGATTGTGAATATGACGGCGGTGAGTCAACGATATGGCGCCGCGCACAAGGCATTCATAATTGTTCCTTTGGTGTGTGGCTTCTTTATCGATATCGCCAACGCTCTGATCATTAATTCATTTATTATCTTCAGTTTTTAAGCTAGTTGTTGAACAAGCACGAAGCAACTTTGTTCATTAAATTGTGTTATTTGGTTTGAAAGGAGGCAAACCAAGTGACTTTGTCATTAGGCTAACTATCGAGCCGATCGAAGAGTAGTCTATGATCAAACTTTATTGTAATTGCCTTCTTGAAGCGATGCGCCTATAGCTTTCCTTTAAATCATACTGTCAATGCGTTTGCTGCCTCAACAGCATTGATGATGTGGTACGGTTGATTGGATTGATCTCTTACGGCTTAGCATCATTGATTGGGGTAGATAAAGTAAGCTTCAAGCACCACTTATGAGATGTTATTATCGGCCTTACTGAGGCTTTAATTGCCGCTATTGTTACATTAAAGTTTTTTTGCCTGAAAGCTAGATCTCAGTTGGTTTATATCTATCAACCGTATCGTTGCATGCCCAGATCATGATGTTCAATGCTCGGTCTTTTTTGACTAATTATATCTGCTAGTAACTGCCCAGAGCCGCAAGCCATCGTCCAACCTAACGTGCCATGACCTGTATTGGTGAACAAATTTTTGATTGGTGTTTCTCCAATAATTGGTGTGCCATCTGGAGTCATCGGCCTCAAGCCAGTCCAGTATTCCGCCTGCTTGAAATCACCAACATCAGGAAATAGCTCATTCACAACGCGATTAATCGTCGCTGTTCTTTTCTTAGGAATGGATAAGTCAAAATCGCACAACTCTGCGGTGCCTGCAACTCTTAATCGATTATCAAATCGTGTAATCGCGACCTTATATGTTTCATCCATTACCGTTGACTTCGGAGAGTATTCGTCGTGCTTAATCGGCAATGTCAGTGAGTAACCTTTCACCGGGTAAGTGGGTAACTCAATGCCAAGTGGCGCAAGTAACTTAGCAGAATAACTCCCACAAGCGACCACATAATAGTCAGCGTCTAATGATCCTATACTAGTCTTGACCGATTCTATGGAGCCGCTTTTTACAGCTAATGAATGAATATCCGTATTGAAATAGAACTCAACACCCGCCTGTTTAGCAAGCTTGGTTAACTGCTGACAAAATAGAAAGCAATCCCCCGTTTCATCATCAGGTAGATGTAAACCTCCCACTATTTTATCTTGAACACGTTTAAGTGCTGGCTCTTTTTCTAGGCAACCTTCCGTGTCTAATAAAGAAAACTGGGTATTACTTTGTTGTAAAAGAGCCATGTCCTTTTTTATTGCGTCGAGCTGTTTAGAATTTCTAAATACTTGAAGTGTCCCTTTTTGGCGACCTTGATACTCAATCCCACTGCTCATCCGTAACTCAGTTAAGCAGTCGCGACTATAGTTTGCCAGCCTTAGCATTCTTGATTTGTTAGTATTGTATTGGGAAGTTCGGCAATTCATCAGCATTTTACTCGCCCAAGCCATCATTGAAGGCGAGAGGCTTGGCTTAATTTTCAGTGGTGCATGCTCTTGCATTAGCCATTGAATCGCCTTCAAGGGAATGCCAGGCGCAGCCCAAGGTGATGAATAGCCATAAGATATTTGCCCTGCATTGGCAAAACTGGTCTCTTTACCACACTCAGATTGACGGTCAATGACAGTCACACTATGACCTTGAAGGGAAAGATACCACGCGCTTGTTAACCCTATCACGCCTCCACCCAATACAATTACTTTCATTATTATTTTCCCTTCTGTTAGCTGCGCTTAGTTTGTGTTATTTACAAAACAGCAACAATCGATAAGAATTAACAACAACGTATAGAAATACTAAAGGCGAAGATGAAGCATTTGAAAAATAATATGGCGTCGGCCTTGATGACGTTTGTTGAGGTAGGCAAGCGAGGCAGTTTAACTCGCGCTGCAAAAGCCAAGTGCTTAACTACTGGTGCAATTAGCCAGCAGCTTTTACAACTTGAAGAGAATATCGGAGTTCGCTTGCTCGATCGGCATTCAAGAGGAGTAACGTTAACCGAGGCTGGACATCTTCTGTATAGAGTTGCTTCATCAAGCTTTCAAGATATCGACATGGCATTATCCACTCTACAAAGTCAATCGTCAGACTCTTCAGAGGTGAGGCTAAAACTGACCCCTTCCTTTGCTTTTAAATGGTTAGTTCCAAGGTTAGAGAACTTCCACCGATTACATCCTGAGATTCAAGTTCAAACATACGCAGAAGGTGCTTTGGTTGATCACACCTCACAAGATTTTGATCTAGCCATTGATTACGGTCCTTTACCCTATCATGACCATGAGGCCGAATTATTAATGGAAGAGAAGCTGATCCCAGTCATGAGTCCAAACTATTTGGCTCAACATGCATGGCTCAACGGTGAAAATCCTGGGAAAGAAGATTGGTCTGAGATTACATTACTACACGATGCTCAACCTTGGCTCGGTGCGATACGACATTATGAGTGGCAATATTGGGCAAAAGTAAATAACGTCCATCTACAAGCTGATAAAGGGCACTTCTTTAATCGAACTGACATGGCGATGTCAGCTGCTGAAGCGGGAGTAGGAATAGCACTTGCTAGAGAAGCGCTTATTCAAGATGAATTATCACAGGGCCGATTAGTTGCCTTACTACCTACCATCAAAGCCAATGCGGGATATGTCCTTCACTATCAGACTGATTCAGCGCCAACAAATTGCTTTGTTCAGTGGATGAGAAAACAAGTTGGAACAACGGCCTAACAAATAAGGATTAAGGTGTTGCACGGCCAACACTAAATCCCGAGCGTTGAACTGCCCAAAGCCACCTTATTAAGTCAATTGTACGATTGGGCTTGAAGAGCACGCTGAGTTAAATGTGCTTTACGATACTTGTAGTAATTCGGTGACTTACTAAGATGTGCATATCCAAAACTCATTTCTGTTCAATAACGAATTGTAGAGATTCGGATTACTGCAAACTTTTCAATTTTAGTCGATGTTACCTATCGAATTTCGTAGATAGTAGTCTCCCCTTCTATTTCATGATCAAGTCCTTCGATGATGATTAGCTTGTTTTATATTCTTGCCGTTTGTCTCCCCCCCCTCCGTCACTACTCAGTTAACAAGTCTTATGGAGCAGGTCAGCAGCTTTGAATTACCAAAATTTTGGTAGTAATAACCAGTAGATTCTCTATGTAAGACATTGAAATCATGTATATAAAAAGAGCTGGTCTGGCTCTTTTCATCTGAGGGAAGTTCCACGGAATTATCATAACTCCCTTATAGAACAATTAGTTATTAATTAGAATATTTAGTTCCTACCAACATTGGGCTTTCACCGTTTTTAACGATCAGAAATCTTCCTATTTTCCAATTCATACAAATAGACAATCCAGTGCTATAATCCAAACCAGAAATAGACTCTAGATTCACAGAACAGGCGACACATCCTCTTGAGCACCGCATTTTTCCATCGCACTCGTCATATCGCCTATTTTGCATGGCACAGACTCAAAGCTAGTGGCTTACAAATGTTGGCCTGCTTTCTTCTCGTAAGAAGTGCGTTAATCACGCTATTTGTTCCATTTGATTTATGGATCTCATCTAAACTGATGGGCTTTTATGGCGTGAGTGCTATTGCAAACCAAGAGCTGCTTGCGTTCTTTCTTTCCCCTGCAGGTTTCCTACTCAATTTGTGGTTTGTTACGCAACTCAGTTTCGCTTTTTTTATTGAACAATCAACGATTAGCATCCTGCTCGCACAGCATGATTTGGGAAAGCGTTCTATTTTGGATGCGTTTGGGCTCATCATTCAACGTAGCTTTCGAGTCGTAAAAGTAGTATTGGCACAATCGATTGGGATCAGCCTATTGCTTGCAACCTTATTATGGTGTGGACGTTGGATCTATGGATTGATGCTTAATGACTGGGATATCAATTACTATATTAGTCATCAACTTGGTTCTCTATGGATGGCTGTAGGTTTATTGATTCTCATTAGTTTACCATGTGTCCTTTTAGTGCTTCGATACTGGGCCAATTGGTGGCTAGCTCTACCCCTGAGCCTTTTTCAAAACTGCTCACAATGGCAACTTTTTAAACAGGCACGACGCTTAAGCCAAGAGATCTATCCGCACATACTCTTTGGCCATATCGCTTGGTTACTTGGTCGAGTGGTGATTACTGCCATATTCGCCGCAACAATGATATTTACGTTAGAGCCAATATTATCGTGGGCGACATCCGATCAAGACCGCTTTTCTTGGATTGTATTTGCAGGATTACTCTTGCTTGGGGTTACGCTGGTGCTTAGCTTTATAGACCGCTTTATCTATGCCAGTTGTCAGTATTATGTGCTTCGTCTACAAACGAAACGCCTTAAGTTAGTCAATGAACAAGCGCGTTTTGTCGGCCTGAAACAAAATACCCAACGTCGTGTGTTACTTAGTGGCGTCATGCTATCACTTATACTATTTTCCATGTTCAATGGTTATAACGATGTCCGTCATTTCGTCCAGCATCTACAAACCAATACAACGGGTTACATCACAGCGCACCGAGCCGGTGGATTTAAGTACCCTGAAAACAGTGAAGCCGGCGTTCAATACTCAATTTCTTTAGGAATCCAAAGCACGGAAATAGACGTACAAATAACTAAAGATGGCCAAATTGTAGTTTTTCATGATCGCGATTTAGGGAGAATGATTGGTAACCCCATGATTGTAGAGGAATCGACTTACGCCGATATTTCTTTGGCTTACCAAAAAGTCAGCCAAACTCCACCACCGTTACTCACTCAACTATTGGACGATTACTCTCAAGACATTGAATTCAATATTGAGCTAAAACGCTATAACCAGAGCCTTGACCTAGCTTTTGCAATGGCTCAATTATTACCAAACTACCAACAAGCAATGATCGTTTCTAGCTTAGATACTGAACTTCTATCGTCGTTGATGTCTAGCCTAGAAGAGAATCGTCCAAAGCAGTTACGCTACGCCCTTATTTACGCAGCGAGTGTTGGCGAAACTCAACTAGAAAGAGAGGTTGATATGCTCATGGTAAGCACCCAATGGCTTAACGCTTGGCGTATTATTGAGATACAACAGCGTGAGCAAGAAGTACTAGTTTGGACAATTAACAACGCCGCTGCGATGCAGAAACTGTTCTTACTTGGAGTCGACGGCATTATTACCGATGAACCCCAATTAGCATTGGATACTCAATCAAAAATTGATCAGATGGAGTTTTCCGAACGAGCACTGCTTACTTTACGTTACTGGTTATCTCTCTAACTTTAAACAGCTTCCCTATTTTAAACAGCGAATTTGAAATCCTATGCCTCATACTCCGATTGATATTCCCTTCAATTTTCGCCATCAATGTTGGTTCTGTGGTGAGCCATCATTGTCACTATTAATGTTTCCACGTAATGCTACCGCTCAAGATAGGATCGAGCATGCTCCATTGGCATTACCTGCATGCTCTGAATGCCAATCCATCAAAAGCTCTCACCATCTCCAGTCCGTTTGGCAGCTTCGAGCACACATCAGACAAGCTCTTATTAGCAAGTACGCGAAACATTTAGGCATAGGGGAAAACTGGACAAAGCAAGAGCTCGTGGATAGTGAGTTTTCAGGAGCTATATTAGGTGGTTTTGGTAAGAGCGCGTGGAAGATGTATGAAATCGCCAAGCAACGAGTTTCTTTCCAGAGTTGGCCACTGAGTATCAACGAAATACCTTTAAGCAGCTCTGATGACACAAGCCGTTTTGAATATAACGGTACAACCTACTCTTCCGTCAAAGCCTGCATTGATTACTTCGTTCAGGCAACAAATATTGATGAAGAGTTACTCACTCAGCTAATTAGTCTAGTGACACCTAAACGTTTTGATTACGCCTTAAAAATTGCCAAACTGAATAAACGCATCTCAAACGCTCAGCGTTCTGAAATAATAGAAGAAATACGCCAACAAGAAACCGAATCAAGGGAAATTGAGCTAAACAAGCAAAACAACATAGGTGCTGCTATTCACAGCACAGTTACAGAAGTCACCCTATCTGGCGTGACAGCACCAGTCTTTGCCATTCAATGGGCACTCAAGCAAGGAATAAGCAACCTTGCTGAGTTATGCCACATCGAAGATGCTTACTTTGACGACCACCAACACCTAGGTGGGGCTAAAGCCTTTGCTTCGTATAACGGACTACAACTTTATTTACAGGCGCGCGAAGATGTAACCTGGACTGAGAATCACGATCCTAATAAATTGCTCTGGGAGCATTAATCAGACCGTTACCCTCCCCCTAATTCATTACCATATTGGCAGCCATAACGACCAGTAAGCCTGCGAAGATCTTCTTAATGGTAGAAACCGGTAGCGATTGTGTTGCTTTTGCTCCCATTGGCGCGGTAAACCAAGAAGTACTTACAATGCCAGCGAGCGCTGGAAGATACACAAACCCGGCAAATCCATCTGTTAACGCGAAATGACTGCTACCTGAACTGATATAACCAATAGAACCAAATAGCGCGATGACAATGCCACACGCTGAAGCGCAACCAATAGCTTTTTTCATATCGAGAGAGAAGAACGTGAGCAAGGGGACGAGAAGCGCCCCACCACCAATTCCAATCATTGCCGACAGACCACCAGTGATTGTCGTTAGAATCGTTAACACGCCTTTATTGGGTAGTTTTCGCTCTTTCGGTGCACTGTTATTGCTGCTTAAGAACATTTTCAACGCAATAAGCACCACGCTCACAGAAAAAACCAAACGAACAACTTGTTCAGGCAACAGCGCCGCCATAAAACCACTGACCAGAGCACCAAGCGCCACGCCAGTCATTATCCAAGGCGCAAGCGCCCATGGCACGTTACCGTTTTTATGATGAGCAATAGCCGAAGACGTCGAGGTGAATAAAATGGACGCCAACGATGTTGCAACCGCCGCAACCACGACCTGCTCTGATGGCAGTACCTCAAAATGAAGTAAAATAGCGCTAAGCACGGGGACAATCACTAGCCCCCCGCCAATGCCTAGTAGACCTGCTAAAAAACCAACTCCACTGCCTAATAATGCACAGTATATAAATAACAACAGTAGTTCACTCACTTCATTATCCCTATATTAGCTGAGGCTATTTAATCCCTATAAATACCCACTTTTTAAATTAAGTTAAGTAATATAACGGTTAAAAATAAAATGAAACATGAATATTTCTCATGTTGAATGTGAAGTAAATCCATTGTTATTCGAACACCAAACAAAGCTATAAATAACCATCGCTCTTAATCATCGTTTTTAACTCAACTGCAATAAACAAAAAAACGGTGGTGACAACCAACTGGGAAAATAGAAACAAAAATGAAAACCCAGAATGAGCAACGAATAATTCAGCTTTCATCTTAGGAAATAGGATAACCGAATACCATGAATACAGATTTCACTTTTACTATTAAAAGCCTCAGTCTCGATGAAAATTATCACCCATCAGACAGCACACGTATCACCACCAACTTTGCAAATTTAGCGCGAGGTGAGAGCCGTCAAGACAACTTACGTAACGCACTAAAGATGATCGACAATAGCTTCAACGCATTAGCACATTGGGATAACCCAAAAGGCGATCGCTATTCTGTCGAGCTTGAAATTATTTCTGTTGATATGGACATTGAAGGCAGCGATCAAACTTTCCCATCGATTGAAGTTTTAAAAACCAATATTGTCGATAACAAAACCAAAGAGCGCATCGAAGGCATTGTCGGTAATAATTTCTCTTCTTACGTTCGAGATTACGACTTTAGCGTATTGCTTCTTGATCATAATAAAGACCAAGCTCAATTTAGTATTCCAGAGAATTTTGGCGACCTACACGGAAAGCTATTTCAATATTTCGTGAACTCGAATACGTATAAAGAACACTTTAATAAAGCACCCGTTATCTGTCTCAGTGTTTCCGACAACAAAGTTTATAGCCGAACGGAAAATAAACACCCTGTGTTAGGTTTCGAATATGAGCCAAATGAATCTTCATTAACTGAACAATATTTCAAAAAAATGGGGCTGCAAGTTCGCTACTTTATGCCGCCAAATAGTGTTGCACCTTTGGCCTTCTATTTCTTTGGCGACCTACTTAATGATTATTCAAACCTTGAGCTGATTAGCACCATTAGCACAATGGAAACGTTCCAAAAGATTTATCGACCAGAAATTTATAATGCCAACGCGGTAGCGGGAAATTGCTACCAACCGAACCTGAAAAATCAGGACCACTCACTAACTCAAATTGTTTATGACCGCGAAGAACGAAGCCAACTCGCTATCAAGCAAGGTAAGTTTGCTGAAGAACACTTTATCAAGCCATATCAAGCAGTTCTTGAGCAATGGTCAGCGAGTTACGCATAAATATTAACGGATTAAACGGCGGCATTTATTATGAAAACACTATTACCAACTTCAACGTCTGGCAGCTTACCTAAGCCCTCTTGGCTTGCTGAACCCGAAACGCTTTGGTCGCCTTGGAAACTTCAAGGGGAAGAATTAGTAGACGGCAAACAAGATGCATTGCGCGTTTCACTGCAAGAGCAACAACTGGCAGGTATTGATATCGTCAGCGACGGCGAGCAATCACGCCAACATTTCGTCACGACCTTTATTGAGCACCTAAGTGGCGTTGATTTTGAAAACCGCCAGACCGTCAAGATTCGCGATCGTTACGATGCAAGCGTACCAACCGTTGTCGGCCCTGTTTCTCGCCAAAAACCAGTGTTTGTAGAAGATGCTAAGTTTCTTCGCCAGCAGACTGACCAACCGATTAAATGGGCGTTACCTGGCCCTATGACGATGATTGATACGCTTTACGATGATCACTACAAAAGCCGTGAAAAGCTAGCTTGGGAATTCGCCAAAATACTCAACCAAGAAGCCAAGGAGTTAGAAGCAGCTGGCGTTGATATCATCCAATTTGATGAGCCAGCCTTTAACGTGTTTTTCGATGACGTTAATGATTGGGGTATTAAGTGTTTAGAAAGAGCCATTGAAGGGCTGAAATGCGAAACGGCTGTGCACATTTGTTACGGTTACGGCATTAAAGCCAATACCGACTGGAAGAAAACGTTGGGTACAGAGTGGCGACAATACGAAGAGGTGTTCCCGAAACTACAGAAATCCAACATCGATATCATCTCACTAGAGTGTCATAACTCTCGCGTCCCAATTGAGTTACTTGAACTCATCCGTGGAAAGAAAGTCATGGTCGGTGCAATTGATGTCGCCACCGACGCAATCGAGACGCCAGAAGAGGTCGCAGACACGCTACGAGAAGCACTCAAATACGTTGACGCAGACAAACTTTACCCTTGTACCAACTGCGGTATGGCGCCTTTGTCGCGCTCAGTAGCCACGGGCAAGTTAAATGCGTTAAGTGCGGGTGCTGAGCTTGTAAGAAAAGAGCTCTCCGCTTAGTCGCATCCTATAAAGTAATACCGAATGGGGCTAGTGTTAGCCCCTTCTTTTTGGACTGAATATCAGATTAATAAAATATCGTTTAACCTACCAACTCCCGATATATTCCTGAAACCACTCTTCAAAAAAATTGATGAATTTGTGTACTTTCAGTGGCGTATACGTACGTTCTGGGTACACCATACTAATAGTAATTTTTCCCTTCTGGTAATCAGGAAGCAAAGTGACGAGATTTGATTGAAGGTTCACGCTCTCGTCCAATTGACCACTTACTGGGATAAAGCCGACTCCCTCGCCTTGCTCAACAAGGTGGCGTACAAAAGCGGTACTGTTTACTCGCACTTTTCTCTCAAACTTCACGCTCTCTGTTTTTCCTCCTATTTCAAAATCAAAAGTGCTGGAACCTGCGTATCGATGTGATATCAATGGATGCTCAGCAAGATCACTGGCAACTTCGGGATGCCCATGCCGCTCCAAATACCCAGTAGAAGCCATCAAATGAATATTCAAGTCGCCAATGTGTTTGTAAATCAGAGTCGAATCTGGAAAGTCAGCACTTGCCCGGATACAAATATCAAAGCCTTCTTCAATCAAATCAACAAAACGGTCTTCCACCAGGATATCCAGCTCGATCTCGGGGTAGCGCCTCAAAAAAGCTGAGCACATCATGGCGCTTGCTCGATTGCCAAGCACACTCGGCATACTGACTCTCAACAACCCCGATGGTGAACCAAGCAGTTCCGACATTTCACTTTCAGCAGCCGAGAGCTGTTCCATGATTTTCTGACAATGATGCAGATACGACTTTCCAGCTTCGGTTAGTGTTAGTACCCTCGTAGTGCGTTGAAATAGTCTCGTCCCTAACGACTTCTCTAATCCAGCGATCTGTTTGCTAATATACGAAGGCGAGGTACTCATTTCATCTGCCGTTTTGGAGAAGTTTCCCACCTCCGTCACACGTATAAAAATTCGCATCGCATTCAATGTATCCATCGCATCACCTAGCTACCATCGACCTTCATCGTATCTATTTATTCCAAATTGGAAAAACTATTAACCCATAAGGCATGTTTATCATCGAAAAGTGAATCAATAAGATGGCTTTTCAATTAACAACGAGAGAGACATCATGAAAGCCGTTCAACTCACTGAAATCGATCAAATAGAAATTCGAGACGTACCCATCCCAACGCCAAAACAGGATGAGATATTAATTAAGGTAGCGGCAGTAGGAATAAACCCTGTCGATTGGAAAATTGCAACAGGACAACTCTCGCAACTGATCAGCCAAACTCTACCATTAACGCTAGGTTGGGATGTCGCGGGCGAAGTCGTCGAGTCAGGTAATGGATACTTAAAGGGAGACCGAGTCTTTGGCATGAAAACCATTGGCCAAGACGGTACGCTTTCTGAGTATTGTGCGATTAAGCGGACACACCTGACCCTTGTGCCCAAAGAACTCCCTTTAGTTGAAGCGGCGGCCCTGCCTATGGTGGCGCTAACAAGCTGGCAAGCACTGTTCACTGCGGGCAATGTTCGCCACGGTCAACGAATTTTGATTCAAGCAGGTGCCGGTGGCATTGGCACGACGGCGATTCAGCTTGCTAAAACGGTTGGCGCTTTCGTCATTGTGACGACATCTGATAAAAACAAAGAATTCGTAACAAGCCTTGGGGCTGATGAAGTGATCGATTATCAAAAAGAGAATTTCGTCGATTGTTTGAAAGATAACCCTGTTGACGTGGTCTTTGAGACTCTATCAGGCGATTTTCAGCTCGACGCGATTCAAGTTATCAAGCCGAAAGGGAAATTGGTTAGTATCTCTGGGCTGATGCAAGAAACCATTGACGCAGCAGAACTCGCCAATATCGAAACCGAGTTTATATTTGTCGAATACAACGCTATTCAACTGAAGCATTTAATGGATCTGATTGAATGCAATAAATTCAAAGCCAATATCGGTGGGCAGTATCATGTTGATGATATTCACTCAGCGTATGAAGAGAGTAAACAAGGGCGCGTACGAGGAAAATTAGTCGCCACGTTCTAGCTGCACTTTCGAGATATCTAAAACACACTGAGAGTTACAAGTTAGTAGTAACAGATAGTGAGTAATGAGGTGTGAGTAAAAAGTAAGTTGTCGTTTGAGTAATACATTCATTTTGCCTTTGGCTTTTATTCTATTACAGCAGATTTCGTGGTTCTGCTGTAATAGAATAAATTAGAAACTCAAACATTTGGACACGCCATGAAACTGAGACAACTCGAAATTTTTTACGCCATCATGCAAGCAGGCACCATTTCCGGTGCGGCGAAGAACCTGCATGTGTCTCAGCCGAATGTCACCCGAGTGTTAGCCCATACCGAGAGCCAACTTGGCTTTCAACTGTTCGAGCGAGTGAAAGGTCGACTAGTCCCGACTCAAGAAGCCAAAACTTTATTACCCGAAGCCGAACGTATATATCAGCAGCTGGGGAAATTTCGCTCTCTAACCAATAAGGTGAAGAAAGGAAGCCTGCATTTGAGAATTGGTGCGCCTCCTATTCTTGCCAGCGCATTGCTCAGCCCCGTTATTGCGCTTCTTTGTGAAGATAAAGACGTTTCCGTGGAACTCTCTACCGCCAATCGCGACGAGCTGTGCCAATCCTTACTTAAGAATGAGTTAGACGTTGCGGTTTGTTTTGGTGATGAAGCCCCATCAGGCATTGCCCATGAGCGGCTTTTAACTCAAGACATGCTCGTACTTGCACCCAAATCAGAAGCGATAGAACAAGAACAATCTAAAGAAGCGATGACACTTGCCACCTTGCTTGAAAGCCCCTTACCTCTTATTGGGCTAGATCAGCGAGATCCACTTGGCCAATTACTTCACCACGCCATCAGTCGAATCGATCCCCACTACCACCACCAGATATCTGTACGTAGCTACAATGCCGCAGCGGAGTTAGTGAGACACAGCGCAGGTTCAGCCATTGTTGATCCGTGGACAGCACAGCAATTCCACGCTTCAGAGCAGATACAAACCCTTGCTCTCGAACCAAGAATCCCACTTCATGTTTCTATTTTGCACGCAGAACATCAACCTTTGTCTATCACAGCACAGCAATTTATTGATCAATTAACGAACTATACTTCACAGTAAAACAGCGTATAACGTAACGTTATAGGTGGTTGATATTTAAGTATTCGGCAACGTCGATGGTATTTTTTATGCTGAGGTTTCTCTTGTCACGGATACAACGTAAAGGATTCCTATGTCTATCTCTCAGCCCTACCTACTTTTTCTTGGTGACGTCACCGACCCACTCGCAGCCAAAACGGCTCGCGGCATTCATCAATGGCGACCTAACTCATGCGTTGGGCAACTTCGCCTGACCGATGAAACCGTATCGTTAGGTTTAGATGAGATGAGCTTACAGCAAGCTCAAGAACTCGGGGCCAAAACACTCGTCATTGGTACAGCGAATGCAGGTGGCGTAATACCGAAAAGTTGGCAAAAGACCCTCATTGCTGCCGCTGAAATGGGGTATGAGATCGCATCGGGAATGCACCAAAGACTCTCCGATATTACCCCATTGAAAACACTTCAAGAAGAAGGTCAAACGCGCCTCCACGATGTACGACATTATGATGGAACATTGGAAGTAGGCTCTGGCAAAAAACGTTCAGGAAAACGCCTGCTCACCATCGGTACAGATTGCTCAGTGGGTAAGATGTTTACCGCACTGGCGATAGAAAAAGCACTGCAACAACGAGATGTCGACGCTCAGTTTAAAGCGACTGGCCAAACGGGCATTTTGGTTCAAGGTAGCGGCATATCAATAGATGCTGTGGTCGCGGATTTTATTTCTGGGGCCGTAGAGGCCGTTAGCCCTGAGTTCACGGATCATGAGTGGGATATCATTGAAGGACAAGGTTCGCTGTTTAACCCATCCTTCGCGGGCGTAAGCATGGGGCTGTTGCACGGAGCTCAACCTGATGCCATGGTGCTGTGTCATGAAGTGGGTCGTCAACATATTCGTCACCTTCCTCACGCTAAGCTGCCAAGCATTGAAGAGACTATCGCTGCCAACCAACAAGCCGCTCGCCTAACCAACCCCAATGCTAAAGTCGTCGGTATCTGTTTAAATACGTCAAGTATAGATGAAGAAGACGCTCGTGAATTATGTGCGCAATGGAGCGAGGAGTATCAGATTCCTGTTACTGACCCTGTTCGCTTCAGCGTGGATAGCATCATTGATAATCTTTTGGCTAAATAGGCATAGGGAAGAATAATGAAGATCACCGCTCAGCACGTTTCCATTAAACTCGCTCGGCCTTTCAGTATCTCTCGTGGCACGCGTACGCACCAAGATGTTGTACGCGTGACTATTGATTATGAGGAAAACACAGTCGTTGGGGAATGCACGCCCTACGCTCGCTATGGTGAGTCGGTGGATTCTGTGATGGAACAGATCCAACAATTCGCCAGTTCGTTACAAGTTATAGAACCCCATTCGAATGTCGACGTTATCAAGCAGCTTCTCCAAGATCGGATGCCAGCGGGTGCTGCGCGAAACGGAATCGATTCTGCGCTTTGGCGTCTGACTGCTCTACATGCTAATAGCCAATTTCCTAGCCCGCACTTTGATGTTTCACCACAAATAGAAACGGCAATGACGGTCTCGGTTAGTTCTCCATCTGCCATGGCCGAACAGGCAAAGGGTTATGTTCAACTCGGGGCAACGCTTCTAAAAGTGAAATTGGATGGCGAGCAGATCATTGAGCGTGTCGCCGCGGTACGCAGCGCAGCACCTAACGCAAAACTGATCTTAGACGCTAACGAAGCCTGGTTAGGCTTGCCACTTCAGCAACTCTTCCATCAATTAACGGAGTATCAAGTTGCTATGATTGAGCAGCCGGTCCCTAAAGGGGAAGACGAGTGTCTACGACATATCGAGCACCCTATCCCTCTGTGTGCTGACGAAAGTTGCCATGTAAGTGAAGACCTACCTTCGCTTCTTGGCTGTTATGAGATGATCAACATTAAGCTGGATAAAACCGGTGGGCTCACCGAAGCGCTAGAGCTAGAAAAGCAAGCGCGCCAACACGGCTTAACGATTATGGTGGGTTGCATGCTCGGTACTTCAATTGCAATGAAAGCGGCACTGCCTATTGCGACTCGAGCTGAGATTGTAGACCTTGATGGGCCTGTATTGCTTGGCGTGGAAGAGCCTGATGGCTTGAAGTATCAATCTGGGCAGATTTTAGTTCCTCAAAGCTGAATACAAAAAGCGCTCAAATTCATTAAGGAACTGAGCGTTTTTCTAGAAGGTTATATACCGGAATCAAACGTGCTGCCTAGCGCAACTTGCAAACTAAGCCGCTGATTTTTCGATGATAGCTTGGTAACGACCAGGTTTATGATTCATGGCTAATATAAGGTTGGTGGCAATTGCACCAAGAATAGAAAGCGCAATCAACTCAATATTCACGATGAACAGCGACATAATCACTATCGAGCAATCTAAGCCCATTTGAACTTTACCCGCACGAATGCCAAAACGTTCCTGTAGGAACAAGGCCAAAATATTGAATCCACCTAGGCTCATCTTATGCCTAAATATCACCAACATTCCCATACCAATGAGACCACCACCTAATAGAGCTGCGTACAAAGGTTCTATGTGAGATATTTGAATCACGTAATAGAGATGATCAACGGCAAACGAGACGATACTCACAGCGATAAAGGTATTAATAGAGAAGCGCCAGCCCATTCGGGTCACTGACAAGATATAAAAAGGTAAGTTGAGAATAAAAAAGACCTGACCGAATGAATAATCAGATATCTTGGTGACAAAAATGGACAGCCCTGCTGTACCACCGGTCAGTAACCCAACCTGATTAAAAAATATAACCCCAAGTGACACTAAAGCACTACCTAGAATCAAGGCCAGTAGGTTTTCTCGAAGAGTATGGTCTTTATCCATAATTGAATGTCCTTATCGCTAAATCTAACTATTTCGTCCTTTTATGCCAGTGTCGCCTGACATCAATAGCCGCATAAGATGGCGTTAAATGTTCAATATGTCGATAAAGAAGCCTTCATTCGATAGATAACAAGTGTTAAGAAAACTATACAGTATGGTTAATAACACTATGCTCGACTCGCGATTAAATCCCCTATCCAACGTCCGACGACTGGATTATCTGAAGCTCTTTCAGACAAACTATTATGGGCATTATCGGCAACAGACATCGGGATAGTGCTGCCTTCAAATAGGCTTAATAAAGCTTGTTCGAAATCGTTACTGAACTCGGGGTGGAACTGGCATGTGAAGATATTAGCCCCATAAAGAAGCCCAGCATTTTTGCAGAAGGTAGAAGAGATAAGAACTTTTGCACCCTTAGGAGCTTTGACAACTTGATCTTGGTGAAAGGCGGGTAAATATGAGGTTTGATGACTTTCATTTTGCCACTGGTATTTATGTAAGCCGACGCCCCAACCCCCATTAAATTGCTCAACCGTGCCACCGAGTGCCTTCGCTATGATTTGATGCCCAAAGCAGATACCAATTAAGCACTGTTTATTTTGATGAAGTTCTTTAATAATACCTTCTAACTTAAGCATCCACGGCAACTCTTCATTCGCACAATGAACAGAGCCCGTGATCACCCAGGCAACCATCTCATCCAATTGCTCAGGAAATTGATTGTCTCTAACATCGAAGTACTCAAACTCTGCGCGTGGTAGGTATGAATGAATCATATCCGACGTCATATGCGCAAAACTTGGGTATTGTTCTTTTAACGCCGGCGGCGTATCTCCCGCCGCCAAGATCCCTATCTTCATCCCTGTTCCTCATCCATATCTGTAAAGAAAAAGTCAATACATCGAGATTATTATTGATGCTTTTATCTAATAAAACGACCGAGAAATCTGTGACCTATATAGTAGGGAGCAAACATTCCCCAAAATCATTAACAATAAAGACACAGCCATGAAACTCAGGCTTTTAGTTCTCTTCTCCGTGAGGTTTTAATCTATTTATGAACAATACGGCAATAACGTTATTCTCAGCGCATTTCGTCGACTGACATTTACACTTCAATTTTCTTTTATAAGTTCTTTTCAAAATAGTTATTGACCTCAACTTAGCTTGAGGTTTTAGGCTATACACAGGTTCAAATCACAACCTTTTGAAAGGAAATTATTTTGTCTAAAATTGCTATCGTTTACTTCTCTCAAACTGACATTACAGGCCAACTTGCTAATGCTATTGCCTCAGGTATTGAGCAACAAAATAACGTAAAAATCTTGTCTCACCGAATTAAAGGAAGTGAAATCATTGAAGGCCGTTTCGTTAATTCAAACCTAATGGAAGAGCTAGCCGATTGTGACGCCATACTATTTGGTTCCCCAACCTACATGGGTGGCGTAGCCGCTCAATTTAAAGCCTTCGCCGATGCGAGCAGCGACTCATGGAGCCATCAAAAATGGGCGAATAAAATCGCCGCAGGATTTACTAGTGGCGGCGCATTGAACGGCGATCAATCTTGTACGCTTCAATACATGCAAACACTAGCCAGCCAACACGGCATGATTTGGCTTGGACTCGATAAGATCACTAACACGGGCATTCAAGGTTTGAATCGCCTTGGTACACAAACAGGCATCGTCTCTCAAGGTATTGATGGAAGCGTTCATCCATCAGATGTGGCAACGGCTGAGTATCTTGGTCGGCGTGTTGCAGAATTGGTGCTGAGACTCGATAAGCGACAGTAGTAAGTCATATGAGTTGTGAATGGAAAGAAAGTCCCGAGAGGTTGCTCTGGGACTTTCTTTTGTGATTTACAGTAGATGAGTCCCTTTATGCGTTACGCTTCAAGGTTCGAACAAATATGTTCAGGTGACTTTGATATACAAAAACTAATACTTGGTAAACGCAAGACCTGACCACATTGGCGTGCCCAAAATAACGATGGTTAACTGGTTAAGTGATCGATAAATGCTCTAACTTTATTTGATGTGACAATAGCACTTGGGTAAACAATATATAGGTCGGTAGACCAAGTGTAATCATTTAGTAAGCTTACTAGCTCGCCCGCATCAATGTAATCATTAACGAGGAAATCAAGCGCACAAGATACGCCTAAGCCATTTTTGGCCATTTCCACTAGCATTCTCTCTGAGTCTGAGCGAATTACAGAATTTAGCTCAACAAACTCATGTGAATTATCACTACTATTGAAGCGCCATTTATCTTTCGTTAAACAGCTTCGATAGTTCATACATCGATGGTCTTTTAAGTCAGTGGGGACCGTAGGAGTACCATTATTTTGAAGATAGTTGGTGGATGCAATCACCTTCGTTCCAAGGCTTTTTATCTTCCTGCAACGAAAGCTACTATCAGGAATAGCGCCTATGTGAAAAGCTAAATCAATATCATCAGAAACCAAATCACCTACCCCATAGCCATAAATAATATCAAGCTGAACGCTTTGGTAGCGCTTTGAGAAAGAGCTTATTTTTTGGATTAGGTCCATATCATGCTCGAGCACAATAGGAAGTCTTAACTTAAGCGAACCACTCAAGGTTTCGTTTCTTTGGTCTATAACATCGTGCGTATCTTTGATGTCGTCGAGAATCTTTGAATAGCGCTCAAAAAGGTAGCGACCATGTTCTGTTAGAGACAGCGTTCGTGTCGTTCGCTGTATGAGCGTACATTGCAACTCACTTTCTAGCTGGCGTATCTGCTTACTTACCACCGATTTAGACAATACTAGCTCATCAGCGGCCCGTGAGAACGAGTTGTGATTAACCACTGTGCAAAATGTAGTGACTAAATTCAAATTCAGGTTTTTCATGGTTCGTTAACTCGGTCTGTTGATTTTTTGAAACCCTTCTCGTCATCGTTTTTCTAGAGAAACAATCTTTCCATGTAGCTTTGTTTTTCCAGTGGCTAATTTAACAGATTATTGGCTAGTACCCTATAAACACTTAAGAGAACTATAAAATGACTGACATTATTCATGACATTGCCGATTTAAGCCTTGCACCACTGGGAACAAAACGAATCGATTGGGCTCGCGCTCATATGCCAATTATGAGAAGCCTCATTGAGCGTTTAGAGAAAGAGAAACCATTTACAGACCTAACTATCTCTATCTGCCTACACGTAGAAGCAAAGACTGGCGTATGGCTTGAGGCACTTACCAAGGGTGGCGCTAAGGTCGCTATTACAGGCTCACCAAGCTCAACACAAGATGAAGTTGCTGCAGCACTCGTTAAAGATTATGGGGTCCATGTTTTCGCTCGCCGTGATGAAACATTTGAAGACCATCTGCGTTTCTGTGAAAACGTTCTAGCTTTTAGCCCTCATATCATTGCTGATAACGGTGCTGACCTACACGAACTCATATTTAATCACCCTGAGTTTAAAGAACTGCAAAATAAGCTAATAGGCGCTACAGAAGAGACCACAACGGGCGCTAACCGTCTACGTGAAGATTTCAAATCCGATCAATGGCCTACGTTGATCATCAACGATACTATGTCTAAGCGTATTATAGAGAACCGTTTCGGCGTTGGCTCATCTGTTGTAGATGGTATTATGCGAGCAACTAACGTTATGCTCCACGGAAAGAAGGTTGTTGTGATTGGTTACGGTTACTGTGGCTCTGGTACCGCTCAACGTCTGCGTGGCATGGGCGCTCACGTAACAGTCGTTGAAAGCAATTCACTAACCAAGCTAGAAGCTCATATGGAAGGTTTCTACACATCAACACTTGAAGAGGCACTACCGGACGCTGATCTGGTCATCACAATTACTGGCCGTGACAATGTTCTACGTAAAGAGCACTTTGAACTTATGCGCGATAAAACAATTATTGCCAACGCAGGTCACTTCCAGCGTGAAATTAATCTACCTGAACTTAAAGCAATGAGCGAGCACACCGACAAGATCCGCCCTCATGTGACCACTTACAAGATTGAAGGAGCTAATAAAGAACTGTTTATACTTTCCGATGCGAACCTAGTTAACCTATCTGCCGGTGATGGCAACCCAATCGAGATTATGGATTTAGGTTTAGCGCTTCAGACTCTAAGCCTCGAGCAAATAGCTCTTGATGCTAAGTCGCTACAGAAAAAGCCGCAACCAGTTCCTTTCGATATTGAAATGAATGTGGCTGATCTTGCTTGTGAGTATTGGATTAATCACTAAGGTATGAAAGGGTTTCGATTAAAATTATGCTTGTAAGTTAAGCATCAACTTGCCTCTTCTGGCGATTTAGAACCACATATCATCTACCAAATATCTTTTCGAAAAATATGACGAGCTTTACTGTTTTGAGAAAGAACCATATGTTAGATTATTGTTGTAGTAACGAAATAACAAGGCATATAAGAATGAAAACTGAAGTATTACTTTTTCTAGAACGCAACCCTATACGTTCCTTTGAAACTGATGAAATTTATTTATCGAGAATTACAGAGATAGCAGTTCAAGAAAGTTTGGACATGAAAAGCTTCTTTCTTGTTTTAGGGGACAAATACCCTCAAAGTTGGAAACAAATCGCTAAACTAGAAAGTGAATTATCTTAAAAAGTTAGAGTTAATATAAATTCAAAAGGGCTGACTAGTAATATCAGTCCTTTTTTTGATACTGAGCCCGAGAGGATGGATGACACATGCAGCCCTAAGGGAATAACGAGAATATTACAAATTGACGGCCTTTGTTCACGTTAACTTTTGATATACAAGAGTTTATCTAAAAATGGGTTGGTGTGTTTATACCCTAACAAACTTCTGTCCACCTTCGATTCAGCTAGGTCAACTGACAAGCGAGAAAAACCTAATTTTCACTCTTTGGAACCCTTTTTATTTCTAAACACTCCACCTATCTCTAGCTCTTGAATAGCGGCGATTAGTTCATGCTTAGGTAAGGTAAATGTTTCTTCATAATAGGGGATTTGGTAAATACTCTTATCTTTTAACATTTCATTTACGTGGTCGAGAGTATATCGAAACCCTGACTTGTTGAAGGTGATATCTGACTCTGTGAATTGGCTCACTCTGTAAATCACATACGCGTTGTCATCGGTGGGCTCAGTGTTGGTCATCAAAAAAGTGTTCACGGCATATACATCTCCTACCTGAGGAGAATTTATCATTGGGATCCAAGTATCAAGTGGATCTTCCCCGCCGGGCATATAGTTAAACGCGAGCGTTAACGCACCGAACGTAGCGACTGTCCATTTCCAGTTGATCGTAATTAGGCTAATGAGGCCACCAATGAGAAGCATCAGTTTTACAAGCCAGTTCGGAACGATGTCGTAAAACCAAAACCCTGAAGAAAAAGAGGCGGTCATTAAAAGTGGGCCTGAGAATAAAACAACGAAACCTATTGCAAGTTCAAATGCGGTCGCTTCTTCCGTGGTCGCGTTTTCATTAGACTCTACTGGCATAGTACTTTCCTTGTTAATTTATTTACTCAGCGTTAATTGAACCTCACCATGTTATCAGACTTATCAATACAACAAAATAACTTACCACAACATCGATAAGCAACGACCTGCATAGCGTGGATTCCTCAGGGCAGCCTCACAAGTACTACAAGGCTCGAACGTTAAACACATGCTCTACGTCACTCAAAGCAGCCAGTAGTTCAGCTGTTGGCTCTTGTTCGACATCCAGTATCGTGTATGCCACTTCGTTACGGCTTTTATTGAGCATATCAAGCACGTTAATGTTTAAATCTGCTAATAGTGAGAGTACATGACCCAAAACCTTAGGGACGTTGTCATTGGCAAACGTGATACGGTAACCTTCTGTACGTTCAAGCTTGATGATGGGGAAGTTGACCGAGTTGGTGATATTACCATTCTCTAGAAAATCAATGAGCTGATGTGCCGCCATAATTGCACAATTTTCCTCGGCTTCGGATGTGGATGCGCCGATGTGAGGCATTAATATTACGTTATCGCGCCCAAGCAAAGATGGCGTTGGAAAATCAGATACGTATTTGCTTAAATGCCCCTTTTCAAGTGCTGTAATCGCAGCATCGGTATCAACAATCTCTTTACGAGCAAAGTTTAATAGCACCATACCAGGCTTGGCCGCGGCTAATACCTCACTGTTTATTAGGCCTAACGTCGCTTTAAGCGCTGGAACATGTACCGTCACAAAGTCACATTTGGCCACTAAAGATTGTAAGTTTTCTGCTCGTTGAATATCACTTGATAATCGCCATGCTGCTTCGACACTCAATGCTGAATCAAAGCCAATCACTTTCATTCCAAGGTCTATCGCAGTATTAGCAACCGATGCACCGATAGCGCCAAGGCCAATAACGCCTAGCGTCTTGCCTTTAATTTCGGTACCCGCGAATCGCTTCTTCTCTTTCTCAAGCAGCCTGTCCATTGCATCGGCGTCGCTCATATCGGTTAGGCTTTGTGAATAAGCGATACCTTCATTAATATCTCGAGATGCCAACAAGAGCCCTGTGAGCACCAACTCTTTTACCGCATTCGCATTCGCTCCTGGTGTATTGAACACCACAATGCCTTGTTCGGTACATTTATCAATTGGAATATTATTAACCCCTGCACCACAGCGAGCGATGGCTTTCAGACCTTCACTAATCGGTTCTTCATGGAGTTTTTGACTGCGAAGTAAAATCGCCTCGGGGTGGCTGCACTCGCTCGATACTTCATAGTGCTCCCTTGGAAAAATATCGAGCCCTTTGGCAGAGATAGCATTGTAGGTTTTGATCAGTTTCATATGTGTTTCACCTTAAGTTGAAATTCCATTTCTACTTATCAGTCACTTAACCTGTCTCACTACTAGCCTTTTTACGTTGCGCTAGAGACAACAAAGCAACTGACTTATTTGTTAAATAAAGCCAGATGCTTTTGTTTTATTTGGTGACTTCTGCGTACGCCCAGTCTAACCATGGCAATAGCGTTTCTAGGTTTATCGCATCAACCGTTGCGCCAGCCCAGATTCTCAGTCCCGCTGGTGCGTCTTTGTAGGCACCGATATCGTAGGCCACGCCTTCACTATCAAGCAATTTGATCAAGCTCCTTAACTGCTCTCCGGTCACGTCAAGCTTGAAACAAACACTGGTGTTTGAACGCTCAGCCTCATTTTTCGCTAGGAAGTGAATCCAATCGCGAGACTCAACAAAGTTTGCTAGAACTGACAGGTTACCCTGAGACTTTTCTATCGCCGCGCTCACGCCCCCTATCTGCTCAATCCAACCCAACGCATCAAGGTAATCGGCGACACACAACATCGAAGGCGTATTAATCGTTGCGCCTTTAAAGATACCTTCAATCAGCTTACCACCGCTAGTCATGCGGAAGATCTTTGGTAGAGGCCAAGGTGGAGTATAAGATTCTAGTCGCGCAACGGCACTTGGACTCAGTACAATAATGCCGTGCGCCCCTTCACCACCGAGCACTTTCTGCCAACTAAAAGTAACAACATCGAGCTTTTCCCATGGCATTTCCATAGCGAATACCGCCGATGTGGCATCACAAATGGTCAAACCTTCACGTTCGTCGCTGATCCAATCGCCATTCGGCACTTTCACACCCGACGTTGTGCCATTCCAGGTAAAAACAACATCATTGTTAAAGTTCGCTTGTGAAAAATCAGGTAACTCTCCGTACTCTGCTGAATACGAGTTAACATTGTCCAGCTTAAGCTGCTTAGTGATATCACCAAACCAGCCTGAGCCAAAAGATTCCCAATGAAAGACATCAACCGCGCGTGCACCGAGTGCCGACCACATGAACATTTCCATCGCCCCAGTGTCAGACGCAGGCACGATACCAACACGATAGTCGGCTGGAATGCCTAATAGCGCTTTGGTCTTATCAATCGATTGAGCCAAAGCCGCTTTACCAATACTACTGCGGTGTGAACGGCCGAGTGTTGATAGATCGAGATTTGCAATATCGTAACCAGGTCGTTTTGCACATGGTCCCGATGAAAAATTGGGGTTCTGAGGTTTGATTTGAGGTTTCATAAGCTCCCTGCCTATAAGACGAATGATGAATATCTATGCAGAATAATCTCAGCAAAGTTGGTCTTATGGCAATAGCTAACAAAAATAAGTTTTATAAAGTAGGGCTAATGCGCAATCCAAAGATGACGGCGCTCTTTTATATACAGTATTAAATCGAAATCATGATCAAGTTTGCATTTTTACGCATAAAGCATCCCCTTGAAAATCCGCGCCCTATTTCACTCTCATTAACCGATGCTTTACCGTTTCAAGCTCAAATTCGATGACTTGAGAACGCTGCATATGATCAACTTTCTCTAACATGATCACGCTGTAGCCTTTACGTTTCATCCATTGAAGCGGTTCTTTAAAGCTGTCTTCGTTAACCACAAAAGATTCGCCTTTATTGTCACCTGTAAAAACATTAACGACCCAAAGCCTCGATTGGAAATCAAGCGCTTCAGCAAGTGCGGTTTTAATTTTGCTCAGCATTATTACCTCAACTCGCCAATAACCAAATCGCAACTCCCATCATTAAAGTGCCAGCGATTCGGTTCATCAAACGAACATTTTTAGAATGACCTAACATACGCTTTAATCCCTTACCGCCTGTTGCATACAGCGTCATACAGATAAACTCAAACAGAAGAATTATGGAAACCAATACAATTAACTGGGGTGCTAGAGAAACACTTTGATCGATAAAAGGTGGGAGAAGAGAGATCATAAACGCCCATCCTTTGGGGTTCGCAATGGCTGTCACAAAGCCTTGCACGACGAGATCCCAATCACTTTGGGCTGTTTGCTCTTGTTCGTCTAAATTGATGGCCAATTTGCCTTTCGAACGCCACATCTGGACGCCTAAATAGAACAGGTAGCTTCCACCAATGATTTTTAAAGCGACGAATAGCCATGGATAGTTAAGCATGACCGCCGCAATACCTAGCACAGCAGCAACTGCAACTAAGCCGACACCAATCAGCTCTCCCGCCATCATCCACAACGTACGTCGATAGCCTATACTCATCCCTAACGTTAACGCTAAAGTCATACACATGCCGGGCGTAATAGAAACAAAGAAAAATGTGGGAATGAACATTCCAAGTAGGGCGGTATTCATCGTGTGGTGACTTATTGATAATTGAGTAATCAGACGAGCTTATCACTAAAAATGAAATAGTCGACCTTTCCTAGAAAACAAACAGAATTGTGCTTGAGGTTAACCTCAATTAAGCAAGCTTTGTAATAAACACTCAATCTATCCAAGTTAATGTTTCTACAGGCTACTCACCTTAGGAGCGTATTTATTACCTACGCGTTGGTGCAAAATCTCATCGAGATGGTAATTGTTAATGGGCTTAGTTAACACCTCGACGCACCCACTGTTTAACATGGCAATACGTGTCTCTTCAAACACATCTGCAGTACAGCCAATAATCACTCTGTTATTGTTATCATTTCGACGAGTAATCGCTTTCGCGGATTCAATTCCGTCCATCACAGGCATATGATTATCCATAAATATACAATCAAACGCCTTGTTTTCAGTAATATCGATAGCCAATTGACCATTCTCAACGGCTTCACATTCAAAGCCTCTTAACTCCAGTAAGGTTTTAAGTAAAATGGTGTTTACTCGGTTATCTTCAACGATGAGCGCTACCAAGCCAGTTCCATCAAACGACTCGATCTCTTTCATGTAAGAATGACGTTTTTGGTATTCATACTTGATGGGGATATCTACAAAGAATTGGCTACCCAAACCAAGTTCACTTTCAACTCGGATCTCTCCCCCCATTGCTAACACAATCTCCTGACAAATAGCCAAGCCGAGGCCCGTCCCTCCATAGCTTCGAGTATTATCGCTTTCCGCCTGAATGAAAGGATCGAAAATATCACCAAGCTTCGATTTTTCAATGCCGATCCCCGTATCTCGAACCGAAACAGAAAGTGTTGCGTTATCACTTTCTCCCAAAATCTGTAGAGCAAAAGTAACTTCCCCATTTAGGGTGAATTTATAGGCATTACCCAGTAGGTTTTGCAGTACCTGTACAATGCGTTTTTCATCACTGTACAGCATGATTTCTCCCTGTTGTTTTGGCGTTTCATACGTAAAACCAAGCCCTTTTTCTTTGCACAACGGCTCATACATACTGACCACTTTATCGACCACAACAGAAAGGAAGAAGCTTCTTTCAACAATCTCAAGCTTACCCGCTTCAACTTTTGAAAAATCCAAAATATCATTAAGAACCGAGACCATATGCTCGCCTGAAAGTAATAACGTATTCACGTATCCCTGCTGTTCTTTGGTAAGGTCCGTTGTTTTCAAAATGCCACCCATGCCCAGCACACCGTTCATTGGTGTGCGCAATTCATGGCTCATTGACGCTAAAAATTGAGATTTTGCGACGTTGGCGGACTCTGCCTCTATCGCTTTTTGTCTGAGAGATGCTTCTAGTTCCACACGATGTGTGACATCTCTTTCTACCGCCATAAAGCCTTCAAGATACCCGGTAGCATCGAAAAGGGGTGTTAATGCGATCTCCACCCAATAGGGTATTCCTTGCTTGCTATAATTTACTATTTCAAAAAATGCGGATTGCCTCTCAGTGATGGCTTTTTTTATCGTTGTTTTCGTTTCTTTGTCCGTCAATTTACCTTGCAATAAAGCGCCAGGATTCTTACCGACAACCTCTTCATATTTGTAACCAGTCAGTTTCTCAAACGCATTATTTACCCATGTGATCTTTATATTTTTGTCCGTAAAAACAACTGCGTCTCGCATATACTTCGCAACTTTAACAAGCAATGCTGATTTCTCTTGTTGCTGTTTCAATTTTTCAGCGTTGGCAATGAGCCTTTGTTCTGATTGATAAAGTTGCTGATATGGTGAAACAAGAACTTTACGTCCGAGAATAAAAAGAGAGATAAATGAAATGATGGTTGCTAACGAAACTCCAACGAACAGACTTTCAAAGAGTGATTGTTGAGCCTCGATAAACAGCAAAGGAGAGAGGGCAAAAGAGACGGCTAAAGAGGTGCCTTCTAATCTTTCAGTTTGAGTTTCCCAACCTGTGGGGGCAGACATCTCCCAGTTTAGTTGGCTTTGGATTATTCCAACCCAATAGTTGCCATCAGAACTGAGTCCTAGCTGCAGCCGGTCATCATCCACACGAGAAACATAGACACCTAACCCTTCAGGTAAATCGTTATAAAGAATCGGTGATGTAAGCAAGACATACGTCATGCCGTCTGACTTGAAAAATGAATACGTAACCTTATCAAGTAACGTTTCATCGGCCACCCCTAACTTCAAATAAAAACTTACCTCAGGTGAAAAATTAAACTCACTGTAAATGCTCTCTCCGACAAAGTCATAAACATTAAAATAACTTTCGATGTCAATGGCTTCTAACTGACGCAGCTTATCTTTAAATGCCCCCTCATCAGCCACCCCTTGAAGTGTTGAGGCGGTTACCGATGGGTGAACAACCATTCTGCTCAAAGTCTGTTCATGAGAATTTAAAAATTCTTTGGTGTAGTTAGAAATGGTTGTAAATCGCCCTGCATTGCTCTCTTTAACCATCAGCTTCGCAGAGTCTTCAGCTTGCTTCTGAATAAAAATAAAACTAACAACGGCAAAAAGGCACGTGCCCAATAAAATGAACAGGGAAAATAAGTGCATGCCATTTTTTTTATCAAATTTCAGCATAAGAAACTCTAAGCCACATCTAACGTTAGTATTTATGATCAGTTAAGGAGTCTAACTGCATTATTTTTATCGTACATCGCCATGCATAAATCATCAATCGTTAGTGCTTCATGCGCGTCAGGGGTACTCTCTGAATAGGGAGAAAATGGACGTTTATACTGCTTAATTAACCCTTGAACGGGTGCATCAAAAGATTCCAACGACTCTTTTATATTCTTACGGTTAACCTTCATATCATTGGTTAAAGTGACCGTACTTACAGCCTCAATAAACACTTGAGCTAAATCATAACCATGAATAAAACCAGCAGGTGCAGCTATGTTAGTATCTGAAAAATCAGCAGGAAATTGCTCTTGCGCATTTTTAAAAACGCCCATTTGAAATTCACTGTTTTCACCACTATAAAAGTTGAAGCATGATTGAATAAATTGAAGATCGGCTTTCTCTCGAACCTCAAAAGGCAACTCATTTGCAAAGCTTCCTCCCGTAATACCCCAATGGCTATAAATGGGCATCTTCACCTCTAAATCGCCCACCGCCTGAGTGAGCAAACGACCTTCTCTTGCATTTGACACCATAAGTAAACAGTCAGCGTTTGAATCTATGGCTTCCCTGATTTTATTTCTTGCATCGACGTCCGTGATCCCCCAGTCAAACCAGGTGACTTGAACTTTATTCGAGAGTGTCGCGGGCAACGCTGACTGCATCGCTTTATAGTTTGATTGCCCCCACGCCGTGTTTTCTAGCATCAGCTGAGGCTGCTGGCATCCATTATCTAAAGCATGGTTAACCAACTTCCCCCCAACCTTAGAGTCATCGACAGATAAGCGAAATACGTAATTATTTTCCGTTGAAGGATAACGAGTAATAGGCGATCCCGCAGCCCAAGGTACTAAAGTGAGCAAGTGAGATTCATTAATAAACTCTCGAAATTTAATAAGTGGGGGGGAATGCAAACCTGCGACATACACAAGTGCGTTTTCATCTTGCAGAAATTTCTCCATATTTTTCTTACTACGGAGTGCATTTCCTCTGTGGTCCAAAGTAACAAACTCCACGGGTATACCATTTAACTGGTTATCCACTTCTGAAAAAGCGACTTTTACCCCCTGCTCTATCGATTTGGCTGACTCAATATGCCCGGTTCTGTCCGAATCAAAATAGACTTTAACAATTTCAGGCGGCGATGCATGAACACTGAGAGTAAATACCATACTCGTTAAGAGTATGGCCATAAAATAGTCGATTCGTTTTCTATTTATCATTATTGTTATCCATTTCTATTATGCTTTTAGCGTCCTGACATACATTTATAATTTCAATAATTAGTGTCCAGCCTCATTCGGGATCTTTAAGTTCTTCTCTGATTTTGAGGAATTGATCTTTATTTGCTAAGAATAGTTCGACCAATTTCGGATCAAAGAATTTTCCCGACTCCGATTGAATGTATTTGAATACGTCTTCTATTGACCATGGGTCTTTATAAACACGCTTAGAACAGAGAGCGTCAAAAATATCAGCTAATGAACAAATTCGACCGTAGATAGGAATATTTTCTCCTGACGTCCCTTTCGGGTAGCCCGTTCCATCCCAACGTTCATGGTGAGTACCTGCGATTATGGCTCCGGCGTCCAATAACTCCAAATCAGAACCTTCTAACATATTCTGACCCGCTTCGGCATGTGTCTGCATAATCGCCCACTCATCCGCGTCTAATTTCCCAGGCTTGTTCAGCACTCGATCTGGGGTACCCACTTTACCGATATCATGGAGAGGAGAAGCAAATAGAATAATTTCACACTCTTCTTCATCCAAGCCATACAGGCGACCTAAAAGTTCGCAATATCGCGCAACACGCTTAACGTGATAACCCGTTTCATTAGAGCGGTTTTCTACCACTTCCGTCAGTCTATAAATGACCTCACGTTGAGAGCGTTTCATCTGCTCATTCAAGTCTATATTCTTAAGTCCAACCACAAGATTTTCGGTAAACACTTCGAGTAAGTGCCTATCGACCTGTCCTAGGCTTTGCTCTGTAACGATATAGAAAACCACCGAATGGTGAGCGCTGGTGCAATAAATCAATATTTCCTGTTCATCAAATACCGAGGCTTCGCTTTCCAACGCTCGATTAAGCAGCTGTTGAAAGGGCAATTCGTCAAAATAGGTATTCTGTTGTTTTACCTCTTGAAACACCCCAGTGCCACATATCATCTGAGCCGTATGCTTATATGGATCAACTTCAATAATTGCAGTGTCAGTAGTGAGATGATCGCTAATGTCTAATAGCATCGTATCGCTGACATTAATCAAGGTTATAATTTGTTCTAGAGCGGCTTTAGAAAAGGCCACAAAACCTAGCTTGTCCATGACATTTTTTGTTGCTTTGACGACTTGTTCCATACCTAACTTACTGCGTTCCAGAATCATAATATGTTGGTAAGCTCTTAAAGCCGTTAAGGTGGAGGTATACAGTTTTTGCGCGGTAAGCTCCGTTTTCGCTTTATAATCATTAATATCATAATCTTTGATAACCGCTTGTTCTGGCGATTGACCAGGTTGCCCCGTTCTCAAAACAATCCTCACATTGAGATCGCCATGCTCGTCTCTAATCCATTTCGCCAACTCTAAACCGGCATGTTCTGTCTCCATCACGACATCCAGTAGCACCATCGCGATATCTTGATGATCTAAAAAGGCTTGTTGCCCTTCTTTTGCCGATTTGGCGCAAATAAAGTTGAGCGGTCTATTCTCAAACTCAAATTTGTTAAGCGCCATCTTTGTTACTCGATGAATCTCTTCTTCATCATCGACAATGAGTACATTCCAAGGTTTTAACGGAACGCTTGTTTCAACCTTTTCTTCATCGGCAAAAAAGTCATCACTAAATAGATCGTCACTCATTCATTCACCTCAGTCGGTAAAAATATGTCAAATTGTAGCCCCGTCGGCTTAACGTGACTCGATTCAATTTGACCATCTAACTTCTTAACTATGTTATAAACAATGTTTAGCCCTAACCCAGTGCCCCCATGGCCTCTTTTCGTGGTAAAGAATGGCTCGAATAGTTGCTGTAATGTCTCGTCATCAACACCGTTACCCGTATCTAGATAACAAAGGTGTAAACCGCCATTTTCAATGCTTGCCTTAACCTCGATCGTTCCCTTAATCTCTGAGTCGAAGGCATGAATAAGGGAATTATTCACTAAATTGGTTATGATCTGATTCAACTTGCCGGAACAGGCACGAAAAACGATGGTTTTTTCAATATGATTAATAAAAGTTATGGGGCGATTCTTGAATTGGTGATGAAAGCTGTTTTGAATATTGTTGACCAACTCAAACAGATTAACTTCAAAGATTGAATCAACGGTCTGTTCAACCGCCAACTGTTTAAAGCTTTTAATCAGGTCGCTTGCTCTTAATAAGTTATCTTGAATTAATTGACCACTGTCTAATGTATATTCAAAATACCCTTCAAGATCGGATTTTTTCATGGTCTTATTCTGGTACTGTTTACTGATCTCTTTTGCTTCCTCTACCAAGTGGGAAGCGGCAGTAACACCAATACCAACAGGCGTATTTACCTCGTGAGCGACCCCTGCAACTAGCCCTCCCAAAGAAGCAAGTTTTTCTGACTCAACCAGCTCATCTTGTGCTTTTTCCAGTTGCTCGACTTTTTCTTGTAGTTGGGAAGAGCGTTCAGCAACAAGCGTTTCTAGATTGTCGTTGATATCTTTCAGTTTTTTAAGGTTGTTAAACCGAACTATGGTGTGCCCCAGAGCCTGTCCATATTGCCCTAAGATCTCTTTAAGCCATGGTTGCATTGGGCGCTTTTTGATTAAGTTGTCACAGGCAATCCAGCCAATAGGCGTATCTCCATCCCAGATGGCTGCCATCGCATTCCAGCCCTTGCCGACCACTTTGTTGTAATAGAGAAGATCCACGTTGTCCCATACCTCTACATGCTCTTTTGACGCCAGTGTTAATTCCACCCAAGGAGCATCCGGTATTGGGCCTCTAAATGCATTTTCATCCTTAACATTGCCATCTTCATCGGTGCCCCAAGTTCCTATCATTTCATTCGTTTCAGTGTCTAAAAGAAGGATTGCTAACCGATCGATAAATAAGTGTTGCTGCGCTTCAATAATCGCTTGTTGGTATAGGTCATCGAGTGTTGGCGCTTGGCTAAGGCGTAGCATCACTTCGTGAAGTTTACTCATTGTATTTGCAAAGAGTTCCCAGCTTTGATCTTCAGAGCTACTGATGCGTTGTAGGTGATAGCAGTAAACGTTTTCGATGCAATAAGAACGCTCTAAATAGAGTGAGAAGTCACCAAAATCAGGGTTAGCCAATTGAGCTGGAGAAAGGTTTGTCAAAAATGAGGATATGCTCAACGAGCCACGAGAAAGTTCCGCGGTTAGCCCTTTGCTTTTACAGATATAGCTCAACTCTGGCTGATATAACAACATCAGCGTCGAACACTCAGAGCAATACTTTTCCGCCCAACTAGAAACACTCATACGCTACCAAACAGATCGTTTACTATTTAACTTAGTTCATGGTTGTGGTTATTTCTAATTCTCAATATCTCGCGTCGAAAAAACGGACGGGTAGCATAAAACCATGAACAAGAGCCGTTTTATCAAACAGTCCTTCTGAGCCTTTAAGTCGTCTAATCCTCACATTCGAGTGTTGTCATCAAGAACTCAATTTTTAGCGTTCTAATCAAGTGAAATTTACATTTCGCGACAACTGTCTCTTTCAATCAAAGTAACAGGAGGGACGGTATATTCAGGTGTATTCGAGCTAATAAGATCCAACATGTACTTAATGGATATTTGTCCTAGGCACTGTAGGGGCTGCTTTATCGTTGTTAAACGAGGGATAAAAAACTGAGAGGTCGAAAGATCATCAAAGCCAATCACAGAGACGTCCTCTGGAACTTTAATACCTTTCTGATGAAGCGCTTGAATCACACCATAAGCACTGGTGTCATTGGCACAGAATACGGCACTAAATGACGCACCTTGTTCAATCAACTCACTCATGGAATCAAACGCTTTTTGCGATTCATAGGCTCCGTCAATCACCAAATTAGAATTGAATTCAATCCCCGCGTTTTCTAGGCTCTGTTTATAGCCGACAAATCGTTCAGCCCCATCTAAGCTACCCATTGTTCCGGTAACAAAAACAATATCAGTATGCCCAAGTTGGATTAAATGGTTCGTCGCAATATAACCGCCCATCTGATTATCGATGAGCAGTGATGGGTAGATACCGTTACCATCTCGAGCGATGAACAGAACGGGCGTATCGCCAACAAGCTTTTCTATCTGTTTAATTTCAATCGTCGGAACCAGTAGAATTATCCCGTCGACTTTCTGTTCTATCAATTGCTTGATTAGTTTCTTTTCTCGGTTTGGATCCCAGTTAGATGCCTCTAGCTCCAATCTATAAGAGGTATGAGCCGCTTCTGAAGAGACGCCCCCCAATATTTGTGAAATAAATGGGCTATCAAATGCTGGAGAGATAATCCCGATCGTCATGTTTCGTTTCGTTTGAGCACTGCTTTGTGTTGTTTTGGGGGTGAAGTTCACCTCTACCATTGCCTTTTCAATCGCATCGACTTTCTCTTTCACAATAAAAGAGGTGCGATTTAAATAACGAGACACTGTGCTAACAGACACATTTGCTCGCGTTGCGACATCATAAACCGTGGCCTTCTTTTTTCGCACAATCACACTCCTTGAAAAAGAAAGTGGGACGTTATTCGCCCCACTTATTCACAAAAACACTAGTTAACCAGTACTTATTGCACTGCAGTAAAGGTTAACTGCTCAAGCTCAAGTCCAGGCTTTACAGATTCAACAGAAAGCTCATAAAGCCCTTTACTCAGTTTTACCTCTTGCCCTTTCACACTCACCAGTTTCCCATCGGTTCCATTCACCGGTAAGGTCATCGCAACCACACCATTAATGCTTAGGTTGCAAGAAGATTGCGCCATCGAATTCAGTTCATAGCGCATCAACGCATCACATTGGTAAAGCCCATCTTTAGAAACGTCAATCACCGCCGTTTTTATCGCTTCCGCTTTAAACGTTACGCCCTGCTCTACCGGTGTTGATACTCTTTCACCAGCCTCTTGCAGTGGCTCAAAGTGCTTCACATTATGATAAAACTCAAGAGGACGATCCATCGCGGGTGCGTTCATGATAAAGCGACAAATATTCATTGCAGAACGCTGTAATTCACCAAGCGTAAGGCGACCGCTATTTAACGCATCGATTGTGTCATCGGAAGAAGCATTACACTCTGCACCGTCATTTTCTACGACCATGTAAAGATCATTTTGAGATCGAATCATAAATGAGGTAAAGCTCACATCTTCTTTGCCCGCGGTGATAGGATCATTCATCTTCGCCCACCAGTCACTCATGACAATTCCACGGTAACCCCACTCATCACGCAGGATAGTAGTGTTCAAGTCATAGTTGGACGCCGTCCAATGACCGTTAACTGGGTTATACGCCGTCATGATGGTCGACGCATTGCCCTCTTTAACCGCCATTTCAAACGGTCTCAAGTGAATCTCACGTAACGCTCGCTCTGATACAACCGAATCTACATCTTTACGATCGGTTTCTTGGTCATTAGCAACAAAGTGCTTAATCGTACCACTCACCCCTGCCTTGCTTAGCCCCAATGTTTGCGCTGAAGCAATGACTCCTGTGATTAATGAATCTTCAGAGAAGTATTCAAAGTTACGACCATTAAGAGGGTGTCGGTGAATGTTCATTCCAGGGCCAAGCAGTGTGTCGATTTTGTGCTCAACTAACTCTTGACCGACAAGGTAAAACAGCTGCTCATTGAGTTCACGGTTCCACGTACTCGCTAATAGTGTCCCAATAGGTACTTGTGTAGCGGTATGGCCACTGTCCATACGAATGCCAGAAGGGCCATCTGCTGCTGCCGCGACTGGGATACCCAACTCAAATAAATCCAGTGAAACTCCGCCAAAGGCCGCCGCGACTCCGGGTGTCACTTTTGGGCTACACATCCCTTCGCCACGGGTCATCGTTGCCAACTGTTCAGGCGTCATCTGCGCAACAAACTCTTCTAGCCCTGCTCGACCTTGTTTCACATCGATAAGTTTAATGCCTTTGTCACCTGACAGTTCAATCGATGCAGGAAGCGCCGATTCAATTCGATCTTGCATTGAAACCGTACGTAAAGGAACAGGTTCGTACGTCAGCTCGTAGCTACCATCCTGTTTTTTAGCGCCCGGTTTCATTCTATCAAACGCTTTAACAGGTGCTAACGCCTCTTTAAGTCGCTCAGTGACCATTAACTCTTTTACATCAAAAGTGGCACTCATGCATTTAGAAGAGCGAACACTTCCGCCAAAATAGAACTGATAACAACCGGCTTCAAGTACGTAGCAGTTACGCTCTCCAGTCACACCGCTATCATCGTAAGAGGCAAACGAGCGAACAGGAACAGAAACACGAACCGTTTCACTTTCACCGCATGCTAATAATTCGGTCTTAGTAAACCCAATAAGAACACGAGACGGCTTACCTAGTTCGCCTTGCGGCGCTTCAAGGTAAATCTGCACGACCTCTTTGCCAGAAAATTGTTCTCCAACGTTTTTCACTTCAACGTCAAAGTGAAGAATAGCCTCGGCACCTTCGCCTTCAATGAGGTATGAGCTTAACGTTTGATTGAATGTCGTATACGAACGTCCAGCACCAAACTCGTATAACACGGTTTCAGGTTTGAAGGTTTCAAAATAGCGGTACCCAAGGTAGATATCTTCTGCGTATAAGTTGTAATCTGAACGACCAAAATTCGCAGCTGATGGGTAATCTTCTAAACGATGAGCAATTGTGTCTGTTAACTTACCACTCGGAGAGACATCGCCAGACAAAACATCCGCTAAGGCGTGGCCACCTTCCATGCCTGCCGCCCAATTATAAAGAACACCTTTAATAGATTGAGCATTTTCAATCGTCGATAACCACGACATATCGATGATATTGCTGACATTAAGAACCATAATCACATCATCAAATTGAGCAGTGACTTTCTTCAACATATCAAGCTCGTCTTCCGTCAAGTAGTAGCTGCCGGCTTCTTCACGGTTATCTTGCTCTTCTCCTGCGGTACGACCAATAAAGACAACGGCTTTATTTGATACGGTTTTCGCCTGCTCTGCCAACGTCTGCGTTATTGGCATCTCTTTTTGAAACCAAGGTTCCGCCGCCCAGCCGCCGCCGCCATTATCAAAAGGGTTATCGCCTACCCACTGCTCATAGACCGACACAAGCTCTTCATTTAAAGTAATGCTAGGATTAGCTCTTAGCCCTTCAAGTGCATTCACCGCATACAGCACATTAACCGCCCCACCAGATCCTGTACCACTTCGGTAAGTATCAATTTGGCAGCGCCCAAACAACGAGATGCATTCCCCGTCTTTAAATGGCAATACATTCCCTTGGTTTTCAAGTAATACAATACCTTCACTTGCAGCCTGACGGCTCACGCTTGATAGAATAGAAGGTTTCAACTGGTTTTTTTCTTGGTACATAATTCACTGTCCATTTGTGTCTGAGCTCTCTACTCTCATGGAACACTAAGGTGAGAGCTCATAATTATTATTGAATTGTTATTTTGTTTATTTCTTCAGGCTTTCGATTTTATCGTCTCGATCATTCGCTTCACTAAATGGCGTTTAGCTAAGTAAACAGATGACAACGAGAAAAGTGGTTTTCTGCTATTTGTGTTGGCTCCGGTAAGTATTCGCTACACACCTTTTTTGCCTGCGGACACCTTGACGCGTAAGGGCAGCCTTGCTTATCTGGTGACCACATTGGGGTTTCTAATGAACGGTGAGTCGGTAACTTATCGTGGATACTTCGACTCGGATCAGGCACCGCGGCGAGTAGAAGTTGGGTGTAAGGGTGCTGAGGGTTTTGGGTGATCGCTTCTGTATCGCCCCACTCCACCATATGCCCACAATAAAGAACGATGGTCTCTTCAGCGAAATAACGAGCCGTCGCGATATCATGTGTGATGTACATGAACGCTTTACCCATCTCTTTTTTCATCTTGTTCATCAGGTTTAGAACGCCAATTCGAATAGACACATCTAACATCGATGTTGGTTCATCCGCTAAGATGACCTTCGCGCCAATCGCGAGGGTTTTTGCCAAAAACACACGCTGTCTTTGACCGCCAGAAAGCTGATGAGGAAACTTACCCAGCACCTCTTTTGCCGGTGTTAAGCCCACTTCTGTTAGTAGCTTGATCATTCGATATTCCATCTCTTTACCCGGCTTAATACCGTGATAAATTTTCAATGGACGCTGCAGATGATAGCGTATTGTGTGCAGAGGGTTGAGTGAACTGAACGGGTCTTGGAACACCATTTGAACTTCTCGGCGGTAGGCATCCAGCACTTTACCCGACTTAAATTCATCAATATTGGTACCGTGGAAATAAATTCCACCTTCCGTTGCCTTATGAATCTTGGTGGCTATTTTTGCACTGGTACTTTTTCCACAGCCAGACTCACCAACGATGGCGACACAATGCCCTTCTCGCAGTTTGAAGTTCAAGCCATTCACGGCTCTTAAGTACTCTTTCGGTCCAAACAGTGATTTCTTTTTCTTATGAAAATCAATCGTTAGGTTCTGTGCTTCTAATACAACAGAACCCTCATTCTTATCCGCAGTACGTGATTGTTCTACTACTTGCATTCTTTAACCCTCCACATCTGCTAATTGAATGACATATTCAGGCTCGGGCTTATTGCGCTGTGCTGATTCTTCGCTGTTTACCAAAGCATTTAGATGAAAGTGACAGGTCGACCAACGATTGGATGCCAATTGCTCTGCCTGAGGTTCTATCTGACGACACTTGTCTTGCACGTACGAGCAGCGTGGAGCAAAACGACACCCTTGAGGAATGTTATTCAGATCCAAAGGAGATCCGGGAATCCCTTTCATCTCTTGAAGCTCACCAATCAAGGTTGGGAATGAGTTCCCTAGGCCTTGTGTATAAGGATGATTTGGCTTTTGTAGGATCTCTTTTGAAGGCGCAAGTTCGACCAACTTTCCTGAATACATGATGCCAATTCGATCACAGAATTCGACCATCAAACTAAGATCATGAGTAATAAACAGAATCGAGAACCCAAAGCGCTCTTTTAGCTCATGAATTTTCTGTAAGATCTCTCGCTGAACCACTACATCAAGGGCGGTTGTTGGTTCGTCCATGACGAGCAGTTTTGGATTCAGTGCCAACGCCATGGCAATCACAACACGTTGACGCATACCGCCCGAGAACTGGTGCGGATAATCAAACAGTCGCTCAGAAGGAATATCAACAATATTAAGCAGCTCTTTTGCCTTTTCTATCGACTCTTCTCGATTGCTGACAATGTCATGCGCCTCAAAGATGTCCCAGAACTGATATTCAATGGTTTTTAATGGATTCAGACAGTTCATTGCACTTTGGAACACCATGGATGCGCCTTTCCAACGATAGGAACGAAGCTCTTCCTCTTCCATCGTCAGTACATCCTGACCATCAAATAGAATCTGCCCTTCAGAAATCAGCGCAGGCGGACGGTGTAAGCGCATTAAAGAGAAAGCAACCGTCGACTTACCACAGCCAGACTCACCAGCAAGCCCTAATATTTCACCTTGATTGATATGGAAACTCACATCATCAACCGCTCTTACACGCCCATCAAAAGTGACGTAATCAACACATAAGCCTTTAACGTCGATTAGCTTTTTCATTGTGTACCTCCGGCGTTCGTCGCAGTGTTATCGAACTCTTTATTTTTGAATTCCGACTGTTTTTGCTCCAACAGCTGCTTTTGCTTTAGAAGTTTCTCTGCTTTTTTCTCTTCACGGCGGTACTTCGCCATAATGCGTTGTGCTTTCAGTTTCGGGTTTGAAATTTCATCAATCGAGAAGTTAATCAGAGCTAGACCAATAGCGACCGACGCTAAGGCAACACTTGGGGCAACAATTTCCCACCATGCGCCGATGCGAATCGCAGAGGTTTGGTCAGCGTTATAGAGCATTCCGCCCCATGTCACGCTTAACGGGTCACCTAAACCAATAAACTCTAACGTTGCTTGAGTCATGATGGCGAAAATAACCGTACCAATGAACAGTGAAGCCAGAATGGACATCATGTTTGGCATAACTTCAGCAAACAGCATGCGCGGTTTAGTTTCACCCATCACCTGAGCAGCATGAACGAAATCTCGATTCCGAATAGCGAGCGTTTGCGAACGTATAACCCTAGCGCCCCAAGGCCAAGAGGTAGCTCCGATGATCACCGCTATCGCAAATGGCGAAACCTGACCAAGGAATGCAGCAAGCACCAGCATTAAAGGAAGACTAGGAATAACCATGACTAGGTTCGTAAAGAACGACAGCGTGTTATCAACTCGACCGCCAAAATACCCCGATGACACACCAACGACCATCGCCATTAGCATCACAAAGGTGCCCGCGACAAAGCCAACCATTAGAGAGGTTCTTCCTCCGTAGAGAACTTGTGCCCAAACGTCACGGCCCATACGAGTAGTACCTAAAATATGATCCCAAGACGGCGCTTGGTGTGGTCTTGCAATACGTGCTGTAGGTTGATACTCAGTGAACAGAGGCGCGGCGAAACAAAGAATTACCACCGCTGCGACCATAAAAATACCGACCGCTGCTTTTGGGTTGCCAAGTAAAAATTGTTTGCATAAAGAAAGCGTTTTTTTCATATCCATATTCCTATGCCTCTAGCTCTGAACGTAAACGCGGATCGAGGATAAACATCAGTAAATCAGCGATGAAATTGGCACTTAATACCATGAAGGTCATGATCAGGAGGTAACCTTGAATTAACGGGTAGTCTCTTGAAAGCATCGCTTGGAACATGACCTGCCCTAAGCCGGGGTAGTTGAAGATGATCTCAATGATCAGTGACCCAGCAAAGATAGAACCAATCGACATAGCGAAAGAGGTGATCATGGGTAAGATAGCGTTACGAGCACCATATTGAAGCATCACCTTTCGGTCTTTTACTCCTTTAGCCCAACCCATTACGATGAAGTCTTCACCCAATTGGTTAATCATGTTTGAGCGCATTCCCATAACACCACCCATGCCCAGTAAAACCATGCTAAATAGTGGGAGTGCTAAGTGATACAAGACACTTGAAATGAATTCCCAGCTTAAGGCAGGATCCAGTTTCGGGTCATAGGCGTACCCTGTTGGGAACCAACCTAAATCGGAAGCGAAAACGAAGTAGATGAGAAGCGCCATAACAACCGTGGGGATGGATGAGACCACCACTGAAGAGACGGTAATAACACTGTCTATCCAGGTACCACGCTTCCAAGCCACATAGATACCCAACAACGTGGTAATCGTGTACGAAACCAAGATGTAAGAGCCGACTAACAGTAGCGTCCATAACATGCCGCGTCCGAGTACATCAAATACGGGTTGGTAGAAACGAGTCGATGTGCCCCATTCGCCAGTAAGAATGTTTTGCAGGTAATGAAAGAACTGTTCAATTAATGGAACGGAAGTTGAGTAGCCGTACAGCATCTCGAGAGCGGCCACCATCTCTGGCGTAATTTGACCACCTGATTGAGCTAAACGACCTAAAAATGACTGTATAGGGTCACCTGGCATTAAGCGAGGTAAGAAAAAGTTAATGGTAATGGCACCAAGAAAAGCCAGAAAATAAAAACCAAGCCGGCTTAAAATAAACTTCATAGGAGAACTCCGTATCTATGAAACCGCTTACAACAAAGGTTTAAAATATGCCCGTAAAAACAGGCAATTAGAATTCAACCAATGCCTACCTTGAGAACCGCTTAGGTAGGCATTAGCTAGTTAGTCAGTTAATGAAATAACTATTGAACTCTTGGCTTAAGGTTCATTAGGTGAATCAAGCGATCCATCCCTTCAAAAGGCGCTGGCATAACAAATGGGTTATCCGCTGATGCCCAACCTTCAAAGCGAGAGTCGTTATATACGTACCAAACACCGTTGTAATAAAGAGGCACTTGTACCGCTTGCTCTGCATAAATACGCTCAATTTGCGCGCCTAACTCTTTTTGCTTCTCAACATCACGAGTTTTACCAAGGCTTTCAATGAGGTTATCTAGGTCATCGCTGGTGTAGTTATGCATGCTCGTTGACCACCAGATACCGGTATCTGCATAGCGAGAATGCATCGTTTGATCGTAGAAGCGCCATGCTGAACTTTGAATTGTTCCTGCTGCCATCGTTGCTTCAAAGTCGTTGTTTGCCCAGTTTTGCGCGTAAGCGTTCACTTCAGGGGTAATGATGTTTGCGTTAATACCCGCCATACGTAGGCCTTCAACGGCAATACCCACGTTATTAACCCAATCACTCCAACCACTTGGTACTTGAATGCGGAATGTCAATGGCTTGCCTGATGGTGTTTCAACAAAACCATCGCCAGTAATGTCTTTAAAGCCGCCTTTTTCAAGTTCTGCTTTTGCAGCTTTCACATCGTAACGATACAGCTGATTCCACGTTTCATCCGCTTGATCATCACGCCAAGACCAGTGTGTTTTAGGCAGGTTAGTTGCAGGGTTACCACCTTCTACGTAACCGTAAGCACCAATCATGATCATCGCTTCACGGTCCATAGAAAGGTTCATAGCTCGACGGAAGTTGATGTCACTAAACGCTTCACTCGCCGCTTCATTTTTGGTGTTGTAGTTCATAGCAATACGAACACCGTCATTTGATGGGAACCAGTATTTATTGTTCGGGTGCTTCGAAACAAACGTGCGTTCAATGTCCGGAATGAAAATTCCCGCCCAATCAATCTCGCCTTTCGACAACATTTCTAGCGCCGCATCATTACTAGAGTACTGTGGAAATTCTAAACAATTGATTTTAAGATCTTTGTTCCAGTAATGAGGGTTACGACACTGGATGTACACTTGAGGAGTAAAACGCTGGATTTCAGTAAATGGCCCCGTTCCTACTGGATTTTCATTAACGAATGCCGCTGGAGCATCGATCTTCGACCAAATATGTTTTGGTATCATTCGAACGCCTTCACCAATAATATCTTCGGCGGCAAACGCATTGGCTTCTGGTAAATAAATTTCTACTTTATGGTCATTAATCTTAACGATTTTTTCGATTCGGCTTCCCATGCCCGCACCATCTATCTCTGGGTGCTTAGTTGGATAAGTGTATGAGAACACAACATCGTCGGCAGTAAAGTCTTCACCATCAGACCACTTAACACCTTCACGAAGGTTAACGGTGATCATTTTCATGTCTTGGCTGAGTTCATAACTGCTCGCGAGCCATGGGTGGACCTCAGATGAATCAAGCTGGCTGAAGATCACTAATGATTCATAAGCGAAGTTAGTTCGTCCACCAACCCAAGGGTTAAAGTTACGTACCCAACCCGTTGTACTGTCATTGAGTACTCGTAAGTTCGGCATGTCTTCCGTTGTAACTTCATTCGCCTGTGCAGGCATCGCAATCGCCATTGCTAGTGTGGATGCAGCAAGAAAAGCTCGATTCATTTGAAACTCCTGTAATTATAATCATGAATCATCATTACCTAAACTTGAACCTGAGGTAACGATGAACTACGGAGGAATCATAGAATTTAAAATGAAAGGCTTTTGCTTATTTGGTCACAATAATTCGATCACTCATTCACTAACTATTAAAAGAACAAACTAGGTCTAGTAACACACCAACACCCTGAAACAAACAAAGGAAATCATTAATAATTTCAGTTTCAAAAAACCAAAAACAAAGAATAAACCATTGAATTAAATTGAATTGCGTTATTCATTACTTTCAATAAGACCCAAAATACCCATGAAACAAATAATACCTTCTATGAAAAGTTTCATACTGAGATAAATAGTAAAACCTAACACACAAAATACTTGGCCTTATGACCAAATCTATGAATAGAAATGAATTCATATTGTTTTCAATTTCACAAATGTTATTAATAATTGAAAGATTCATATATTTAAACGAATGAAACACTAAAACTCACCGAAGCATTTTGCTAATACTATTAGGATCAATTTCATAACTGTAACGTAAAAGGATGTATGGAATGTTTCATGACAAGCGGAACTTTTATGCCGTGATTGGGCTGACTTTTTTAACCCTTAGTATTTCATTACCACTTTCAGCTTCAGAACAAAGAACCATGAGTAGTAGTGAGTGCCAATATGAAGTGGAATATAACATTGCGAACCAGTGGCCTTCGGGTTATCAAGCCGATGTTATCATTACAAATTTAGGTAGCTCTGCCATCAATGATTGGTCCCTTTCTTGGGAAAAGAGCCCAGCTGATACATTCAGCCAGGGTTGGAACGTGGAATTTACCGCCTCATTAACTCAGATGAGTGCTACAACAAATACAGATTGGAACCGATCCATTCCATCAGATGGTGGCAAAGTTAGTTTCGGCTTTCAAATGAACACCGACTCAACACCAGAGGTTATCACCACATTTTATCTAGATAGCGCATCTTGTGAATCTGATACGATTACGCCAGCTCCTGCCCCTACTACTTTCGTTCGTGCAAATGGCACTCAAATTATCGATGCGAACGGAGACAACTTAATCTTTCGTGGAATGGGGATTGGTGGCTGGATGGTCATGGAACCTTATATGTTCGAATTCAATCAAAATGCCGATGAAGGACAACATAAAATACTCGACGATATCAGTGCCATTATTGGCGAGGAGCGAACCAAAACCTTTCATCAAGCTTGGCTAGACAACTTTTTCACACAGCAGGATGTCGTGGAGCTGAAACGATCCGGATTTAATACCATTCGCCTTCCTATGCACTTTAACCTCTTTACCTTACCCATCGAGCAAGAGCCAATATTTGGTCAGGACACATGGCTTAACGAAGGGTTTGAGAGAGTTGATGAACTACTCGCATGGTGTAAAGAGAACGAGATTTACCTGATACTTGATCTCCATGCAGCGCCAGGCGGTCAAGGCTACAACGGTAATATTAGTGATTACGACCCAACTAAGCCCTCGTTATGGGAGAGTGAAGAGAATCAACGAAAAATGATCGCACTTTGGGGCAAGATTGCTGAGCGTTACGCTAACGAACGATGGATTGCCGCTTATGACCCAATGAACGAGCCAAACTGGGGATTTGATGACATTCCTGACAATAAAAATGGCTGTACTGAAGTGAGTAATATTCCACTTCGAGAGATGTATTCAAAGCTTATTCCCGAAATCAGAAAGTACGACAAAAACCACTTAATCGCAATTGAAGGAAACTGCTGGGGTAATAATCACTCCAACCTTTGGCCGCTACCGGTGAGTGACGATAACGTTGCAATCAGCTTCCACAAGTATTGGAATGAAAACAACGACGCCTCTATTCAACCTTTTACTCAAATGCGAGATCAATACAACGTTCCGCTCTGGATGAGTGAGTCCGGCGAGAATAGTAACACTTGGTATCGAGAAGCCGTTGAACTACTAGAAAGCAACAATATTGGTTGGTCATGGTGGACGTGGAAAAAGATGGAACACACTTCAGGCTCATTTTCTGTCAAGAAACCCGATGGGTTTCAAGATCTTTTAACTTACTGGGAGCAAGGAGGTACAATGCCTGACGCTGAGCAAGCCTATTCAGTACTTATGACGTTAGTTGAGAATCTAAAGCTCCACAATGCTCATAGAAATGATGACGCTATCAACGCCCTGACTCAGGCGCAGGTGAAATGTGACAGTAAATCATCACTACCCTTAGATAGCTTAATCAGCGCTTTGAGCTACTGCCAGATGAATGGCATTGAAACCCAAGAAGGCTTTGTCGGTTACTTTTCTCAAGGAGATTGGGTTGCCTACCCATTTCATATTCCCGAGTCTGGAAACTACGTTATTGAGTTTGATGTAGCAACACAAAACAATGGAGCCTCATTTACAGTTGAAGAATTTGGTGGATGGCATCAATACGGAACCGCAACAATACCCAACACGAACGGTTGGACTAACTGGCAACGTGTCTCTAAACCGGTTAGCTTAGCAAAGGGGTATCAACATATTGCGATAGTCTCTGACAATGGTGATGTGAACTTCAAAGCATTTCGAATACGCCAATATTAATATTCATCATCTAATGACTCTACATGCTATTGGTTGATGTCACGCTTATCGTCATTGAGGACAAACTGATGGTAAAAATCGCCCATGAACTAGAAAAGGGCAATCGCTTTCTAGTTACATGGGCTTTCGCTATTTAAAAAAGTCAAAAATAAAACACACTTGAGCGAATGAATTCATGCGAAGTGCTACTGAATGAGATCGGTAAGAGACGTAATTTGTTCAACATTTTGAGAGAGTTCGCTGTCAGCTCGTAAAGGATTAAACCATATTGCGGATAGGCCAGCTTGAATAGCGGGTTGAATATCTTTATTGACGGTGTCTCCAACCATAACCACTTGATTAGGCTTTAAACCAATTCTCTTAACAATTTCCAAATAAAACTCTGCTGATCCTTTAGCAATCCCTAAGTTAACCTTACAGAAGTAACCTGATATATATTTATCTAGCTCTACTCGTTGGAAAGCACGCTTGATATCTAACTCTGACGAATCATCTGCGCTAGTAGCAATATAAACATGGCTGTGTTGCGCGATTGTTGATAAAGCTTGTTGCGCCCCCTCAACTGCTTCTACGTAATTCCAGTCACACATTTTTCCTTTCTGGTTGGGGAAATCCACCATTAGCGTATCCCCCCAATCGAAAAGGTAAACTTTAACGGGTGTAGTACCTTTACACATTCACGCTATACCTTAAGTCTTGAACTTCATCACCCGTCATTCCACGGAACCCCCAGCAGTGTGCAGGCTGCTCTTTTATGGTAATTTCCACATCAGTTGGATCGATACCGACTTTCGCTTCAATTACTTCAAACAAAGATTTGATAAGGGCTTTCTTAGTTTCTCTTTGACGGCCCATCATCATATTTACTTCAATAACTGTGTAGGCTTCACTTCGGTCACTAGGATAAAAGAAATCGCTTTTATCCATAGGAATAAAACGATGCGCTCTTTTTCCTTCTGGTATTCCAAGAACCTCCAACATACTAGAGTGGATTGCATCTGATAATGACGTCTTAATTGGATTCAAGTGTTCGCTTATTCCATAAACAACAATCATGGTTAATCCTTTATTTAGTTGATGATTAAGAACGGTCTATTCGAGATTATTTAGTTGCTCAATAATCTCCTCACCGTATATGACCTCTGTTTGCAAGTGCATAGTTAGAAGGCCCAACACAATCACTCCCCAAAAAAGACTAAAACGAAGAATCAAAGGATTATGTTTACGTTTATCAAAAACTGCGACACAAATCCCAACAATTACAAAAGGATATGAGACAAGAAGTAAAATTAAAAAGCCAAGATAACTAGAGATGGCCATTGATGTTTCAGAGCCCATGCATGCTCCACAAGTTGTTCAAAACACCTCAATATAACCATACCTAGATTAGGATAGAGCCTATTGAATTAAAAATGCGAACGACCTAACTATTTCAGCGCATTTTTAAACGATCTGCTTCGTAACCTTACCTAAATTACGCACCCAATAATGGTAGATTTTTGATACTTTGATATCGTAACGACAACTCGATGCAGTGCCTTACTTCTTCAACCGGGAACGACTGCTTTAGGTTCAACACTATGGCTCTATTACCCTCAAACACCAGATCATCGGTATATAACTCACGAAAAGTGTCCACTAACTTAGTTTTGCAGTTAAAAAATACGTAGTACTGATCTGGAGACTTAGCTTTCCAGTCAATACGAACGGTACTGCCCCCTTCTACTAAGTAACTGGGCTCACCCCATTTCAGTGTCTCTTCATAGTCTGAAAACTCACACTCTTCAATGACATTGATGATCGCCTCTCTTAGTTCTAGCATTTTTGGGATGACGCCTTCAGGATATGAGTCGAACTTAGCTTTAACTTGTTCATTCATAAGTAACATCCTGTTAATTAAATAAACCTTGTTCATAAGAGTGAATAACAATTGTAGATACGACTTGTTATTTTATTGTTATCTAAGATAAACAACTAAAGCTGCATAGACAATATTCTAGTTCCTATTGAATGCCTAAAAATGTAACTGACAAGTTAATAACTGCTCACAAAAAACGAGGCTTTATCGCCTCGCTTTCTAGTCAACATCAATAGTGATTAAGGTTCAGTCTTCACTGAGTTGTTCAAATTCGCCTTTTTTACTTTCATACCATGCTTTCATGGCTTCAGGGTCGGCCATCATCTGTTTGATTTTTTCCATCGCTTCCAAATGCTGATTATCGTGTACTTGAAACATTTCCATTCCATGCTGCTTGCTAATCTCGACCATCTGTTCAAATGTTTCAGCATGAAATTTCAGGTCACACGCACCGCCTAACTGCTTGCAAGTCATTGTCTTCAAGATGAATCTCCTTGTCATTTCCTGATTAGTTATCCTTATATCTTTTATAAATAAAGCAGCTAATCAGTAGATTGGAAATGTAAACGATGAAATTTTTGGGCATACAAACAAAAAACGCCAAATGACTCACATCACTGGCGTTTTATAAAAAGTAACTTGTAGAAAAGTAATGGCTAACGCCTACTTCTTAGATCCTGCAGCACGGTTCTTAATCATATTACGCAAACGTGCACGTTTCTCAGCAGAACCTTGGTCCGTATCTGATGGATTATTGGTTCGTGTTTTGCGGTTTTTAAATGCAGGCTTTGAATGCATTTTTTGAATAAGCGCATCGCGATTTTTTGGCTCATAACCCGCTTGCTCTACGCGGCGGATTGTATGGCCAATCAACTGCTCAACTTGCTGAAGGGTTAGCTCTTCATCTCGGTTTACAAAAGAGACGGCGTGGCCTTTCTGCCCTGCTCTACCTGTACGACCAATACGGTGCACGTAATCTTCTGCTAGAAACGGCATATCAAAGTTCACTACGTGTGGAAGATCTTTAATGTCTAAACCACGAGCAGCGACGTCCGTCGCAATCATGACACGCGCTTTACCTTCTTTAAACTCATCAAGCGCTCTACGGCGAGCACTTTGTGCTTTGTCACCATGACACAATACCGCTTTGATACCATCAAGCTTCAGCTCTTTAAGCAGCATATTTGCGGTTTCTTTGTAGTTTACAAAGACCAAAACTTGCTTCCAGTTTTTACGACCAATCAACTCGGAAAGCATCTCATGCTTTCTCTCTTGATCGACGGGATATACAACATGAGCAATGGTATCTGCTGTTACATTCTCTTTTGCTACAGATACACGTTTAGGTTGTTTAAGGATTTCACCAGCCAATTTGTTCATCTGAGGAGAGAAAGTCGCAGAAAACAGCATGGTTTGAGGCTGAGTAGAGACTCCCGCCATGATGGTTTCGATCGAAGAAATGAAGCCCATGTCGAGCATACGATCTGCTTCATCAAACACAAGAAACTCTAGATTTGCTAGCGATACGTTGTTCTCTTCTAAATGCTCGATTAAACGCCCAGGCGTTGCAACTAGCACATCAACACCTTTTTCTAGCTTGTTAACTTGTGATGACATTTTTACGCCACCATAGATTGCAGCGACGGATAGAGAGGTGTATTTAATGTAGTCTTGAATACTTTGAGCAATTTGAGCAGCAAGTTCACGCGTTGGTGCAAGAATAAGTGCGCGTGCTTGGTGATTGTTTTTCGTTTTAGGTTTATCCAACAACTGCTGAACGATAGGCAGTGAGAATGCCGCTGTTTTACCGGTACCCGTTTGCGCATTAGCAAGGATATCGTGACCTTTACGCGCAAATGGAATCGCTTTTTGTTGAACAGGGGTAAGTTTTTCGTAGCCGCACTCGGAAAGTGCTTTCACAATTTCTGGCGCAAAATTCTGAGATGAAAATGACATTGTAATGTTCCTAAACTAAACGGCTACGACCACGTACAGCATAACCAAAAATACGGTGGCAGATTATAGAGCAATACGAATAGGAACGGCACTTTTTTCGTTAATTCAGCACCGAAATCGACAAATATGACTTTAAAGTGACGCTTTCGAATATCAAGTTATCAATTAGGACGCTAAATCGATCACTGCAGATCGTAAAGAGCCTATACATAATAGGCTCCATCATAGATCGTTAAAACATCATCATATAAAGATAACCCGCACTGATAGCCATCGAGACAATCACGGCTAAAAACGCGTAAATCATCTGGTTTTTAAATATCGACTTAAGCAAAATAACTTCTGTTAAGCTTGCCCCTGCACTGCCAATGATTAATGCCATTACCGCACCTAACCCCATCCCCTTCGCAGCTAATGCTGCACTCAGAGGTATCACCGCTTCTGCACGAATATAGAGTGGAATCCCAATAACAGCCGCGACTGGAATCGCAAACGGGTTGTTTTCACTAGCTACGCTCGCAACAAACTCCGTTGGCATGAACCCATAAATCATCGACCCAAGTGCGATACCACCAAATAGATAAGGCAGTACTTTTTTAAAGTCTGCCCACGTTGTATCCCAAATTCGCTTCCACTTGCTAATCGGCGCTTTTTTCGACGAGCATGACGAACCACACCCTTTTTTCTCTGGCGCTAAATAGGCTTCAGGTTTGACGTACTTTTCAAATCCTAATCTTTCCAGTGTATAGCCTGCGAGTACCGATACTCCCATTGCTATAACGAAATAGAACACCGTGACCTTCAAACCAAACGTCACGGCAAATAGCCCAATTATGATTGGATTTAGTAGAGGGCTAGCGAATAGAAACACCATCATGGTGCCAAACCCAGCTTTGGCTCTTAGTAAGCCTTTCAAAAAAGGAATCGTTGAGCACGAACAAAACGGAGTTATCGCACCTAAAAATCCCGCGACAATGTAACCTTTGCCCTTCTTCCCACTTAAAATGCTTTGAATTTTTTCTGGTGGAATGTACTCCTGAAGCACACCCACCAAGTAACTGATCATAAGAAATAGCACGGTTAACTCTACCGCCAAAAACATGAACATGTTCAGTGTCTCTTTCACCATGCTTATATCGATACCCATCATAATTATTTACCTTACCGTTTGTCTTACTTTAAATCTACATTTCTAGAATAATCGAAATATACTCTTGCACATTGGATTGATCAATACATTTCTAGTAATATCGAAATATAATAAAACTCAGCTGACTACAGGCTACTAAATTTTGAAAACCACCAACATGAAACTAAACGACTTAAAAACAGAAACACTCGATGTCGATACCGTGGCAAAAGCGTTAAAAGAGCTTGGTCACCCCACCCGTCTGATGATCTTTCAGAGTGTCATTCGTGCCGGTTTTCAAGGCATTGCCGTTGGAGGGCTACAAAAATCACTGAATATCCCTGGTTCAACGTTATCTCACCACATCTCTGGGTTAGCCTCTGCTGGGCTTATTACTCAGCGTCGTGAAGGAAGAACCCTATACTGCGTCGCTGAATTTACCCAACTTCAGTCCGTGATTGGATTTCTACAAGATGAATGCTGCGTAGATGAAAACCAAGAAAATGAACAACAGAAAGGTGATCAACAATAAAACGAGAACAACCAAGCCAAATCGTTCACTTGAAAACCGATAGGTCGTTAACGCGGCCTATGGTAAGGTGCGCCTCGTGTTCCCGCTTCATTAAATAGTTAAGCCTATGTCATTCTCTAGCCTCAATCTCAGCTCAGCGCTTATTAACGCGTTACCTTCTGCCTTCAAAGTGCCTACTGATATTCAGTCACAATCTATTCCTGTGCTTTTAAAGGGTGACGATCTTCTTGCCATTGCACAAACAGGGAGCGGGAAAACACTGGCTTACGGTTTGCCTGCCGTAGAAAAATGCCTGGCTGACGGTGAAACAAGCCAAACAAATAATGAAGATAACCTTACGACGATTATTATTGTCCCTACACGTGAACTCGCAACTCAAGTGTGTTCCGATCTTGATTCAATAGCCCAACAAGTCAATGTAAAGATCATCAAACTTTCCGGCGGTGTCGATCGAGAACAGCAAGTTGAGCAACTACAAGAAAAACCTAACATTATCGTTGCTACACCAGGACGATTATTAGATCTTATCCAAACTAACACTCTCGCTATTGAAACGGTTGAACGCGTTATACTCGATGAAGCCGACCGACTTCTAGACATGGGGTTCTGGCCTGATATTCAAACCATTCTCAGCAAGCTGCCTTCTAAAAAGCAGACGGTTATGTACTCTGCAACGCTGCCCCCAGAGTTAAGTGAACGTATAAACAGTCAGCTAAACCAACCTAGCTATGTTCAAGTGGGTGAAGCTAATCAGGTAGTGGATAACATTGAAGAACAACTTTTCCTGGTAAATAAAGGAAGCAAAACCAAAGCCCTTATCCAACAAATACAATCATCTGACTGGTCTCAAGTTTTGGTCTTTATTAGTGCTAAAGATAGCGCAGATGGGCTGAGTAAAAAGATGGCTAAAGCGGGAATCAAGTGCGCAGCCCTTCATGGCAATAAAGATCAATTAGATCGTGAGCAAATACTTGAGCAATTCAAAGACAAATCGATTCAAGTACTGATCGCGACAGACGTATTAGCTCGAGGCATTCATATTGAACAACTGCCCGTTGTCATTAATTTTGACCTTCCTTCTGATCCAACAGCCTATGTTCATCGCGTAGGCCGCACAGCACGAGCTGGCCAACAAGGACTTGCTATCTCTTTGGTGTGTCACGGTGAAACTGGATATTTGGAAGCGATACGTAAAAACACTCAGCGTAATTTGGCCGTGCAAACATTGGCTGAGTTCCCAGTCACCGACAAGCCTTCAAGCGGTGAGAGTAAACGCGCACCTAGAGACAAGAAAGCTAACCGTCGAACCAACAACAAGACCAGCATTAAGCAATTCAGTAAAAAGTCACGATCTCCTCGTCAATCTAAGTAGCCAAACCCACCTACAGCAAGATACACACTGGCTTGCTGTAGGTAATGATACTTATCTTCAAATCATAAACACTAAAACTCAATTTCCCCTTCGTATTTCTCGTGTATTGCGATCGCCATAAAGTGTTTTACAAACAATACCATCGGTTTTCTGCAGAGCAGAATAAACAGTTCTATACTCACTAATAATTCTTATTGTTACTTTTATTAGTCGTACTTGAATGACTACAATAATTGAGGACTGAATGAGCACAGAAAATAGCCCAAACGATGAGCTGTTGATGGTTATCGACGATACTTCCGATTCTATTCCCCAACGGTCTCGGACATTATGTTGGCGAATACTCATCGTCGATGACGACAAAGATGTTCACATTGCCACAGAGCTAACATTAAACGATCTCTCTATTGAAGGGCGTCCTTTAGAAATATTGCATGCCTATTCAGCAAAAGAAGCGGAAAGCGTGCTTCAACAGGAACATGATGTCAGCGTCATCTTACTTGATGTCGTCATGGAAACAGAAGATGCGGGGCTTCAGCTTGTGAATACAATTCGCAATAAACTCAACCTGAGCTCGATTAGAATTGTGCTACGAACAGGGCAGCCAGGTTACGCGCCAGAACTCGAAACAATCCAAAAATACGATATCAACGACTATCGCACGAAGTCTGAGCTGACTCGAATTCGTTTATTTACCATTTTGACCAGTGCCATTCGTGCTTATCGACAAATTCAGCAACAGCAAACCATGCGCCAAGGGCTAGAAAGTGTCGTCAAAGCCAGTACCGAACTTGCTCATATTCATGGCATGAGGCTGTTTGCCGAGGGAGCGGTCAAACAGATAAGTGCGCTCATTCAAACTGAGCCTGATGGCTTGATATGCGCTCAGGAAGGCATCCTTGATGACAATAATGGCGCTCAAGTTATTGCCGCATCTGGAAGGTATCGAGATCTTGTACAATCCCCTATCGATAACATTCAATTCGAGGATATTAAGCAGCGTTTAACGGCCTGCCTTAAAGAGAAAAGAAGCTTATTTGATGATGCGATTACCCTTTATTTCTCTACCGAACAAGGTCGTGGGTTGGCCGCTTATCTAGATACCGATCAACCATTAGAAGCGACAGATCGTCACCTTCTAGAAGTTTTTTGCGCCAACATTTCCGTTGGGTTTGACAATGTATTGCTTTACAACAGACTTGAAGAACAAGCCTATATTGACCCACTGCTCAACGTGCCCAATCTAAATTACCTTCTCAAATACCTCTGCTCACCAAGAACCGATGAAAAGTCATCGACACTAGCATTAATCGATCTCGACGATTTTTCGTCTATCAATGACAGCTTTGGGCACGCATTCGGTGACTGTGTTTTAAAAGAGGTCATTGAACGGTTAACTGAACAGTTCCCCCGTTGCTTCTTAGCCAGGGTAAGCAGCGATGTGTTTGCTTTAATTGGTCTTGAATCAGAGGTCAGCTCTTCACAAATAATCGAAACATTTAAGGATGATTTCACTATCGGTGTGCAACCATTCAAACTCAGTGCGAGTATTGGGCTGGTGAAACTCGTTGAACGAACCGAAGAACTTACAGGATTATTCAAAGATGCTCAAGTCGCACTGAAGCAAGCAAAAGTACATAAACGAGGTGGTGCCATCACCTTCTCTCAAGACATGGGAGAATGCGCTCGCGATCGCATGCAACTATTAACGCAGCTTCGAGTGTCGTTGACTCAAAATGCGCTGTTTATGATGTACCAACCTAAATATCACCTTTCTTCAGGCAAAATAACCGGTATGGAAGCCCTGCTACGCTGGAGAAATGACGACGGTGATTTGGTTCCACCAGATAGGTTCATTCCTCTTGCGGAACAATCCGGCATGATGCTAACCATTGGCGCCTTTGTAATCCAACGTTCGTGTGAGCAATTAAAACAGCTCAATGACGCGGGTTACAACGATATCTGTATGGCCATCAATATCTCGCCCGTACAGTTAGAAGATTCCGGATTCGCCTCACTTCTTGAGTACTCATTAAAAAGCACGGGCATTGAGCCTAAACAACTTGAGTTAGAGATAACGGAAACAATGGCGGCTAACAATCTTGATTACATTTGTAACGTGCTCGACAAAGTCAGAGCGCTTGGTTGTAAGGTCGCGATTGACGATTTTGGTACCGGTTTCTCTTCATTAAGTGTATTGCACAAGTTACCAGCCACTCGCCTTAAGATCGATCGAGCCTTTGTCGACGCCATGGAAGACGATGACAGCATCGCTAAGATGATCGTAAATCTAGGTCAAACCTTAGGGCTTGAAGTAACAGCCGAAGGCATTGAAACCCAGAGTCAGTTAGCAAAACTTAGAGCGTTTGGTTGTGAAGAAGGCCAGGGGTGGTTGTTTGCCAAGGCGATGAACCTCGATGACTTTCAAGCATTGCTTGAACAAGATAAACAAAAGTAGCCACTTACGCTGATTGCTAAAAACTCAGAAGGTAAAAACTCCGTGAGCTAACTGCACAATAGGGATATGAAGCGTGAACGATCAACAATCGAAAACAAAAAACTCAAATCAAGAGACAAACCTTAGCTCTAAGGCATTGATTCAACGTTATCGACTGATGATTTACGGGGGTCTACTGCTGATTATTCTGCTTACGCTCGGCAACGCTATCTATTTGAGTAAACAGGTCAAGAACCAAATTCTAAGCCAAGAGCTACACCACGGAGATGAGACACTTCTTGCACTAACGCAAACCATTTCAGTCTCGTTAAATCATATCGACCGAATGCGTTACGCCATAGAAAATGCCCGACAACACCCAGAGTTAACACCAAGAAGTCCTACGATTAAATACCTAGCAGAGCAAGGTAGCAGCACTTCAACGCAAGGGTTATGGGACTCCATCCCTGAGCCACTTAAAGCGTCTGTCGGACAGGTTTTTGTTCTATCGGATATCCGCGACATTACCTTCGATTTAGCGTCACTACTCCCTATGATGCCAGGCGTTGTCGCAACGCATCAACAGCATAGCGAATTCCAATGGAGCTATTACTATGATGGTCAAAAAGCCCTTACCCAACTCTACCCTTGGGTTCTGAGCAGCGACATACTTGCGGCGACCAACACAGATAATATGGATGATGCACTTGCTGTTATTTATGAAGCAGGTGGTACCTTTCCACTCGATCTTGTAGGGGAAGAACAGAATTCTGAAGGGATAAAGGTATGGACTCAACCATACATGGACGCAGGTGGGAAGGGCATGATGATTTCGCTGCTCGCCCCAATCTATGAAAGTGATAATTTTGTTGGGGCTGTGGGTACGGATATCACACTAAAAGTGCTCGACAAAATACTGATTGAATTACGTTCTGATCTTGGACACTTCGCGATTGTGGATCAGAATGGGACAGTAATTGCAGATAGTGAGGGTTACTTAAAAGGTAAAACAGAGGCAGTTAAACAAGAGGAAGTCCTCTCCCTCACCAGCATTGACGAAGCTAGGAAAGTCGAAACAGGTCTGCTTCAAACCGATCAGAATGGGAATTGGGTGAGTTATAAGCTTGAAGATACGCCTTGGAATTTGGTTCTTGAAATCGAGAGCAGTAAAATTCAAAATCACATTTTTGAGACCATTCTCCCTTACCTGATTATGGGTGGGCTTTTTGCTGCACTCTTGTTGTTTACTGTGCTGTATCAGCACTGGAACTTTAGTCAGCCTGCTCTTCAACTCGCACAATTTGTTGAAGAGCTGCCACGGCAATTTCCCATTGATATTCCTGACATACCGAGTAAATGGCAATATTGGTTTGTTAGTGCAGCCAATACGGAAACGGCAAGGCGTCAGCATGTCTCTACGATTGAGAAACAAACCCTTGAACTTGAACAACGTGTTGAGGAACGAACTCATGATCTGCAAGAGGCACTAAAAACACTAAAAGCGACACAAGACGAACTGGTGCATTCTGAAAAGCTAGCTGGGCTTGGCTCACTCGTTGCTGGAATAGCTCACGAACTCAACACCCCTATTGGAAATGCACTGTTAGTGTCTAGTTCAATTAAACAGTTTAATAAAGAATTCGTTACCGCGACTCAAGAAGGGCTAAGAAAATCTGTTCTCGACAACTACCTTGCGCAAAGTAACGAATCAGCCGATAGCATAGAGAGAAACCTTCATCGAGCAGCAGAGCTTATCACCAGTTTTAAACAAGTCGCGGTTGATCAAACAAGCTACCAACGTCGTCAATTTGATTTACCTGAGATACTCCATGAGCTGCGTGTCACCATGACACCCACGCTTTCGAAAGATCTGATCAGCCTAGAGGAAAACCTCACAGAATCCATAGCGATGGACAGCTACCCAGGGCCACTAACACAAGTATTAATGAACCTATTGTCCAACGCTGTAACACACGCATTTTCGGGGAAAGAAAATAGACAAGTAACGATCAGTTGCTCGTTAATTAACGATCATACGGCCGCTATTAAGGTACTCGATAACGGTGTGGGTATTGAACAGGAAGTACTCCCTAAGGTATTTGATCCGTTCTTTACGACTCGCCTAGGGAAAGGTGGATCGGGTCTAGGGTTAAATATTACATATAATATTGTGACTGGACTATTAGGGGGAGACATTAAAGTAGAGAGTACTGTCGGCTCTGGTTCCTGCTTTATTATTGAATTACCGTTAAACGCACCAGAAACGACCTCAAGCACTTGATTGATTACGCCCTAGTTTGCCTGAACTACGCATAAGTTATGCCTTGGCTTTACCTAAGTTATGCCTAAGGTATGCCTAAGTTATACCTTAGGTAAGCCTGAACAGCACAGTGCTTTCGACGCTCTCCGATGACTAGAATCCCACTAAGGGCTCTTTATTTGCTTAGTATGAAAAGTTAAACTAACGCCAAGATAATTAATATGGATACACCATGGCGAAGTTAACCCTACAAGAGCAAATGCTTAAAGCTGGATTAGTTAATGAGAAGAAACTAAAAAAGGCTAAAAAAGGCGCGAAGAAATCTCGCGTTCAAGCTCGTGAAGCAAAAGCAGCCGTTGAAGCAAACAAGACCGCTCAACAAGAGCGTGATAAAGAGCTTAATCAACAGCGTAAAGATGAGCAGTTGAGTAAAGAATTAAAAGCACAAGTTAAGCAATTGATTGAAATGAATAAGATTGAGCTTAAAGGTGACATCAAATACAACTTTACTGACGGCACACTCGTTAAATCTTTGTATGTAGAATCGCTTGAAAGAGAACAGCTCATTAAAGGTATTTTAGCGATTGCACGATATGGTGAAAGTTACGCTGTGATTCCAGGTGGCGTTGCGGATAAAATTGCAATGCGCGACGCAGAGACAATCATCGAGAACAACACATCTGAAGAAGAGATCCCTGCTGAAGATGATCCGTACGCAGATTTCGTCGTACCAGATGACCTGATGTGGTAACCATTAGTTCCTTCAATTCCATGAATTGAGGGAATTTTAGATATATAAAAGCCTGAAAATGTGGAGCATTTTCAGGCTTTTTCTTTAAAGCTAATATAGAGATGAGTTCTCTATAAGTAAACGCTTATAAGTAGTAGCTGTAAGTGAACTTCAGCTCAGTACCTTTATCATTGTGCTTAAGGCTGCTTTCGCCAGCATCAGAGAAAAACTCTGTATACGTTACTTTGCCCCAGTGGCGACGATTACTGTTCAGTGGGAACTGTAGTACCGTATCCATTTGAAGCTGATTAATTGTGCCCATGTCACCACCAAAATCGATGCTGGCAAACTGTGGATTCAATTGAATGTGGGTACCATTTTCATGCAGATAAACTGAGTTTAGGAAATTAAACTGAACGCCGTAGCTCATGCTATCCGCGCCCAAAAGGTTTTCTGCCAAATCGCTGTTTTGACCAACCGCTGCTGCTATGATCGGAAATGAAAGCCAGTTTTTGAATGGCGTATTCATGCGAATTAAGCCACCAACGGCAAACAAACGATCTTGTGTTGCACGGTCACTAAAGCTATTTTCGATGTAGTCTAAAGACACGCCAAGCATTGGTGCGTTTTCCCACTCAGTACGTTTTACTTCAAAGTAACGGGCACGAAGTTGAGTGACTTCAAAGCTATCATCTAATGCAGGAACCGATGAATTAAACTCTTGACCTGTTAGCGCAAGAGAACCAAGGAATAAGTTGCCATTCTCTTTAGCACCTGACATTTGACCGGTTAATTGAAGCCAGCTGTTGTCGTCCTCACCTAGGCTTTGAACACCGTAAGTCGCACTTATAACCGACGATACTTTAGTGTGGTCACCAGGATCGGGAGCATTTTCTTCTGCAGTGTCTTCTGCACTGACATAAGTAGAAAGAGGTAGGAGTAATGCAAGTAATGAAAGTTTCTTAGCTAGTGCCATGATTCAAACCTGTTATTGTAATTAAAGTGTAATTATTTCAGGCACACTGTAAGGAAATGGTTCAGAGGCTTATAGCTAAATAAAACAAGATAAAATTATAAAAAATATACAGCCCAGTAAGCACATGTTTTGTATGGTTTAAATGTAACTTTAGATTGCAAGCTCTCTTAATCTCGCTATTATTTGTACATTCGATATATATATTAATTTATAATTTATTTGTTGAATGGTTGAACAACCAAAAAATAGTTTGTTGTAGATCAAAATGATGTGAGTGCTCTATCCAGTAGGATCCATTGCACTCGTTTTCCCTGAAGTTAGAGGCCTCGTATGACACAACCCGCCCTTGAGCCACCCATTTATCAAGTTGCTGGATTTCAGTACTCCCCCACTTCGGGCGCAATAAAGAATCAAGAAGATAAAATCATTCGCTTAAGAGCAAGAGAAGCAAATCTATTGACCGCTTTAATTGATTCTTTCCCTGAAGTTTTATCTCGCCAGTCAATCGAGGATCAGTTATGGAAAGGGTCTTACGCAACGAATGCCACCATCAATCAAACGATTAAAGCACTGCGATTTTCATTGGAGGATGACCAAAGAGCGCTAATCCGTACCATCCCTAAACAAGGGTACGTATTATCAAGTAAACCACACTTGATAAGCGAAGAGAGCGAACTGGTAGTGATACAACCTGCACCTAAGGCCGAACATGTCGAGGCACCACTGATAGAGAAGACACGCTTAAGACTATCGACTATGTTCTCCCCCCTTCACGTTGGCGCTATTGCTATTAGCTGTTTATTATTTTTTTCTATCGGCTACCAAGGGGAACTTTTCCCAGAAAATGATCGCGTTAGCCATAAAGTCGGCAAGAATTGGATACTGTTCAAACCTGAGCCTGGCGAATTAGAACAACTGAAGCTTGATTCAAAGCACCCTTCTATCATATCGAAAATTAAAACCTACCATCGTATCTGCCAAGTAACCGAAGGATTAACTCAATGCAAAAATCAATAATGTTAAAACTTTCCGTTGCTCTACTTTTTCCTTTACTTGCTTTTGCCATTGGATATCTATTGCACGACCCTTTAAAGAGCCAAATTAATCAACATAGAGGCGTTTGGGAAGGCAAGTCTATTATTTCCGCAGATGCTGGTGATGTCATTAGCCACGCCACGCTTGTTGTCAATAATCACATTCGATTATCCATTGACAATCAAATGGGTGTCAGTAATTACACGTTTGACGCCTATTTGACTTTAAGCGATATTGATGATGAATATGCACGCCTTGAACTCACCGATAGACAAGTCACGGGGTTAGATGCCTTTCAGAAAGAAACCGGTATACGCATGCCGACTACGGCGAACCTCGTTGAACTCTATATGTGGCAGCTTGAAGAAAATCGAGTCTTTTTGGATGTGAGACTCAACAATGGCAAGCATGCTTCATATGTTTTAACCAAGTCACGCTAAGGCCAACCAAAAACCATAAGCAACTGTAATTATTGTTTTTATATTTTTTTTCACTTTGAATATTATTTTTTTGCTTTCAAGAATACTTTTTAATGTTGGATGATAGATGCCGTAGCACGGTCTAATAGTTGCGTTCAAAACTAATTTGAAATAACAACTTCCGAGCAACGGCTCTACAACAGATTAAGGTATCCACAATGACGGTATCAGTGTCAAACAACCCTACGGCAGAACAAACAGGACTCGCAAAATGGTTCCCACTTATCGTTCTACTAATGGCTCAATTCTCAACAATGGCAGACAACTCTGGTCTTGCTATTTCGACAGACGCGCTAATCGCACTTCACGCTGCGACTATGCCACAAATTCAAATGGCTAACGCTATGTACCCGCTAATTGCTGGTGCTGGTATGATTGCTGGTGGTCTTAGTGGACTACTAATCGGTTGGAAACGCCAAATGATCATTGGCGCGGGCATGATGGCAGCAGCTTCTTTCGGTGCCGCTCTTGCGCCAAACATGGAAGTTCTTAACTACGGTGCTCGTGTTCTTGCTGGCCTTGGTGCTTGTTTCCTTATCCCAGCTGTACTTGCAAACGTTGCTGGTATCTACAAAGGTAAAGACCAAGCAATCGCGTTCTCAGCTATCGCCGCTTTAGTTGGCCTAGCAAGTGCTTTAACACCACTTATCTTTGGCTTTATTCTTGACAATGCGAGCTTCTCAGTTGCGTTCATGGGCCTTGGCGTTTACTGCCTGATCGTTATGTTTGGTTCAATGAAGCTACCTGAACTGCCAAAAGCAGAGTTTAAAGGTAAATTCGACATTGTTGGTGTTCTATTAGCCGGTGCTGGCCTTCTATGTTTCGTAACAGGTCTTCTAAAAATCGCTGAGTGGGGTCTAATTGCACCACTGACTGATTTCGCATTCCTAGGCATGTCTCCTGCTCTATTTGTTATCGCATTCGGTGGCGTTTTACTTAAACTTATGATGGTTTGGGAAAAGCGTTTTGAAGAAGCAGGTAACACTCCACTACTTCCACGTTCATACGTAGAGAAGCCACAAGTTGTTGTTGGTCTAGTTCTTTGTGCAACTATCTTCCTTCTGTTCGGCGCGACGGGCTTCATCAACGTTTCGTACATGCAGTTAGTCGCAGGTATGAGCGCGTTCGCCTCTGGTATGGCTCTGTGTGCATTTGCACTAGGTATGATTATCGGTTCACTAGGTGCTCCAGCTAAACTTGGTCACCTAAGCTGTCAACGTATTTGTCAGTACGGCTTCATCATTGCTGCAGCTGGTACGGCTCTAATGTTCTTTGGTTTTACTGCTGAAGGTATCACATTCTGGCAGTACATCTCACTGACTGTCTTCGGTATTGGTGCAGGCCTTCTGGCTTCTCAAGCATCTATCGTTGTTACTTCAGCTCTTTCTGAGAAAGAAGCAATGCAGTCTGGTGGTATCCAAGCAACTTCACGTAACATTGGTCAAGCATTTGGTGTTGCTATCCTTGGTACCGTAATGCTTTTCTCTCTAACGGGCGAAATTAAAAACGGCGTGATGGACCACGAAGCAATCTCTGCTGAAACTAAGCAAATCATTGTTGACGCACCATCACTACCATTCGTATCAAATGAAATGGCCCGTGACCTAATGGTAACGGCTGAAATTCCTGCTCAAGAGCAAGAAACAGTTATCGCAGTAATGGCTGAATCTCGTCTAGCTTCTGTACACTACGCGCTATACACACTTATCGCACTTATGATGGGTGGTTTGGCACTTTGTTCGAAACTTCCTAAACGTTCGTTAATGGACTAATTAACGCATGTAAGAGCCCCAACAGTGTTGGGGCTTTTTTATCCTTATAAGCGGCGAGATGACATCTGTAAATTGATATTACTCATGTTATATTTCTATATACAACGGAGCGAACAACCATCTTTTAATTTTTGCATTGGACGCAGTGATACCCTCTTAGACTGATATTTATAATGAGGATGTTCACTAATAAAAGAATAATAATTATGACAACTCCCCTTACTGACATCCAAAAACGATTGCTGATCATTCTATGTCTGGCACAGTTCACCATTTCAGCCGATATAGCCAATCTCTCAATTGCTACCTCTACACTTGTTTCAACATTTCAAACCGATATTTCAGCCATAAAAACCCTAGGTACAATTCAACCATTAGTTGGGGCTGCACTTATGCTTCCTGCGGGCCTTATAGGACTGTTCATTGGTTGGCGAGTGATGCTTATTACTGGCGCAGTGATAGGGTTTATTGCAACTCTACTGTTTGTTATGGCACCTAATGTTGAGTTTGTTACCTTCTTAGCAAGACCACTTACAGGCATAGCTTCAGCATTAATATTACCGGCCATTCTTGCACTTGTTTCTGCTCGCTTCCCTGGTAAGAGTCGTGCGCTTGCTTTTGGGGTTCTCGCGGCATCAGGTGGGTTGGCTGCCGCGATTGTGCCTATGACGAGCGGATTTATGATGGATCATGCTTCTTGGTCCCTACCCTTTATTTGTATGAGTGCTTTCTACTTATTCACAACAGTATTGGCCATTCGAGGCATCCCACCAATGTGTACAGAAAGTCCTGAGTCATTCGACTTTAAGGGTGTTGCATTAAGTTCTGCAGGGATCGTACTTGTCGTACTTGGCCTAATAAAAGCACCGAGCTGGGGGTTGTCGAAAGCCAATCTAAAAGCCGATATCCCACTATGGTATACCGATTTCACCCATGTAAGTCCATCGGCGGTATTGGTTCTAGTTGGTCTACTGTCGCTATTTACTTTTTACTTTCAGCAACGACAACGAGAGAATAATCAAAAAACTGCGCTATTGCCGACACATTGGCTCAAGAATACTCAATGTGGATGCGGTTTTTTATTGCTCGCCTTTATGTATATGATTTTAGGTGGCGTTAGTTTTATTATTATTACTTATTTACAAGTCGCCATTGCATTAAGTTCTTCCCACTCTGGTTTCGTTATTCTTCTGTTCTCAATATGCATGATTGCCTTCTCAATCATTAGCCCAATTCTTTTCAAATCCAAATCACCTCGATTCTTATGCTCTACCGCTTTCATTGGTTTAGCTTGCTCAGCGATTATCTTAATACTTTCTAGCGGCACGACTCACATCCATGTTCCTTTTTACTTTGGTATGTTGCTGACTGGGGCTTCTATGGGAGTATTGGCTTCTCAGTGTCCAGCTATCATTACCAATGCTCTAGGAGAAGCAGACGCAGCTCAGTCTAGTGGCTTACAAGCGACCATTCGTAATATTGGACTCGTTTTAGGGATTTGTTTACTCGGGGGGACACAACAAGCGGCACTTGAGCATTCTGTCCGACAACACAACGAACAGTCTAAAGAGCTGTTCCCGGCACACTTTGTTGCACAGGTTAAAGATAGCCCTTCACTTCCGTATTTGGATGATATTAGAGTTGCCAACATTGCAGACTCATACGGTATGGATCACAAACAAATTGATACCTTATTGATCTTAAATGCAGATTCGAGGCTAACAAGCTTTCAGAAAGCGCTAATGATGATGATATTCCTAGCGAGCTTAGGGATCATTACCAGTACCCGATTAACGAAAGAAGAATAACCCGAACTATAAGTATATAAATCGACAAATACCGTATAACATTAAACAGAGTAATAATATTATTATTACTTTGTTTAATATTTAAATAACCATAACAAATAATATAGTGACTAACATCCCTCTCATCTCCCCTGCTCTTCCATAACGCTTAAGACCATATTATATAATCGTCTAACCCAGCATTACCCACAACTAAAAGCCCATTTAACCTAGTTATTTGAAACCATTAACCCACCTTCACCAACTCCCCCAAAGCATTGATAAGTAGCAATATAAACCTTTAACACAGACACTCACATCTAAAAAATGAACTCACAACAAGTCAACATGTAAATAATTATAAAAAGTAGATTTAAGAAAAAATTGATAAAGACTCGTTTCAGTCGATATTTACTTTCCGCCTATATTTATATAATTATCACTTCAATGTTGAGCACTACGAAATATATACGTGGTGTCAGAAGCGTTAAACCTACACATTATTATTGAGAACGTACTTATGAAAATGGTAAAAGAAGTTGCAGCGTGCAGCGTCATCGGCACAGTGGTTATGGTCGGATACGGTATTGCTTGGAACTGGGTTACGGTAGAAAATGTTGGTATGGGTGCAATATCTGCCTTGATCATGGCTGTAATTGTTAAGCTCTCGGTCGCTTTCGAAAAAATAACGTCCACCTTTTGTTTAAAACAAAAGTCCCTTGCTAAAGCAAAACGTGTTTTCACTTCTTGGCTTATCTTAGTCGGCTCTAAAGTCGCTGCCATGGGTGCTATTGTTATACTGTTCGGCGAGCAAGTACAGTTCTCTGGGCCTGCAAGCGGTGTTGTCGCATTCTACCTAACTATAATGTCAATACTCATCATCGAATCGATGTTAGGTAAAGTAATGAGCAAACGTAGATTACAGCCAATCACAGATTAAAAAAATTCCCTCTCATAATCCCCTGTTGTGACAGTGACGCATAACAGGGCTATTTCTCTATCGATGTAGTTTATGGCCCCTAAAAAAGCTCAACATCACCACAATCATCTTCTTTAGGTGCCTCATCACTGGGCACTGTTAACATGTCAGCATTCTCAATTTTATTGACCAATTCCTCCAATGTTCCTTGCATCTGGGTTAAGTCGTCCTTTGCAAACTCCATTCGTTTAAGTCCTGACTTAAACAAAGCGGACAATGCCTCTTCTTGTTCATATGAGAGCCCAAGAAAATGGTAACTGGCTTCAAGCTCTTCTTTCGATTCGTTTAAGTTTTCTTCGGAAATGACATCAAATTGATCGATACGGACTGCAACTTGTTGAGCCGTATTAGCGATATCTTTGACAATATCTAACATCATATTCTGTCGCCGAATATCTTGATGCTTTGCTTCCAACCCCTCAATAACAAAAGCGAAAATATCTCTAATTTGCCCGACCAACCTTTCGTCATCTGGCAAATTTTTAATTAGAATTGCGCAGTTTTTATCATTGAATATCAACCGATTATGAAACTGGAAAATACGTCCTTTTGAATGCAGTAAATCAAATATGTTTCGCTCTATTGGGTTGACTACACCCGTCTTATTGTCGAAATAATGATCTTCTTCTTCCCGCACGACCATCGAGGTATGTAAATCCATAGCGTTCGCGGTTTGAAACACTGTAAAACTCAATTGTTCTATATACTGGCAATAAGAAAGGTTGCGGAAAAACTGGACAACAAGCCCATGTTGACTTGCTTCTTTCATAAACTCTGTTGATGCCGATTTCGCCTCTTCGTAATCAGAGCGAAGTTTTTGTTTTTCAATTAAATAGTTATCTATTACCCGCAACTTAGCCGTCAACTCTTGATACTCAAAAGGACGGATTAATACGTCCGTAGCACCCACTTCATACGCTTTCAACCGCTCATCCATTGAGGTGTTTTCTGTCATAAAAACCACGGCGAAATCTTGGTATGACTCTAGCGACTTTAGACCTTTGTAGAATTCAATGGTCGGCTCATTGTTTAACTGGGTATCCAACAAGACAATATGGGGTTGGTGCGTTTCAATAAGATCCTGCGCGCAATTAAAGTTTGTGGCGACATCGACCTCATAACTCCCTTTTAATTGCTCAACCATTTTATTGCAAAATTCAACATCTGATTCGATGATTAATAACTTATGTAAATCAACCATGACTTTTCCTATGCCAACTACGCTCTTAATATCTCTTTTATCGTATATAAGAGATTTCTTTATTAATTGAGTGTAGCAGTTGCTGCATGAGATCAAGGACTTTATGTGATCTTCCCCCAGTAACCTTGTTTGCTGCACACCTCCATTTTTTATCAGGTAAAAAAAAGGCCTAGCTCGAAAACTAGGCCTTAACAGTATGTTCGGTACAAGAAAGAATTTACGCTTGGATAAGCGCTGCAGTTTCTGCCTTTGCTTGTACGTTGTGGATACTCACGTCGCCACCTAGCATTGTTGCATGAACTTTAATGTTCTTCACATCTTGCTTCGCAACTTCTAGAGGGTTTTGATCAAGAATAGCCATGTCTGCAAGTTTACCCACTTCAATAGAGCCGATCATGTTCTCTTGCTCCATCAGGTAAGCAGCGCCCATAGTAACCGCATGAAGCGCTTGTTCAGCCGTTAAACACTCATCTTCACCGTAAACTTTACCTGAGAAAACACATTGGCGGTTCATTGCACCCCACATCATGAACAACGGGTTTACCTGTGTTACTACGTCATCACAATGAATTGAGAACGGAACGCCTTTCTTCGCTGAAGTCGCGAATGGGTTCAGAGTCTTAACACGCTCAGGACCAACCGTTTGAGTTGCGTGTACATCACCCCAGAACGGAATGTGTGTACCAAATAAGTTATGAACAACACCCAGCTTGTTCATACGATCCATCTGCTCTGGTGTTACCATTTGGTTGTGCTCTAAACAGTGGCGTACGTTTGGTTGCGGGCACTCTGTTTGCATGCGCTCAATTAGATCAAGTAGTTTAGTCGTACAACCTTCACCATTACAGTGGAAAGAGATGCTGTAACCTAGTTTGTGTGCATAGAACACATCGGCGTACATTTTCTCATCATCGTACTGGAAGTGCCCACTCTCTTTGCCGTTGTAGTACTTATCACCTTCTTCTAGTGCCGCTGTAAAACCTTGGATTGAGCCATCTGTATTCAGGTATTTAACTTTCGTTGCAAATAGTCGGTCATTACTCGCTGCTTTAAATGCTTCAATCTCTTCAGCTTTAAAGTTTGGAACTAATGGATATGCCGACAGACGTGCTTTAAACATTGGCATTTGAGAAAGAGCTTGATATAGCGGGTAAGGGTTTTGCGGAACTCCCATACCACAATCAGACATAGTCGTTACACCAAGGCGATTCGTGCTATCAGCATAACCAACCATTGCTGCAACAGCATCTTCTGGGCCACCTAGGTCGAATGCTCCAGCTTGAATTGAACGTAAAATATCTGGCATTTCCGCGACTTCACCCGTCAAGCGACCATCCTTTTGGAATACAAATGCAGGGTTGTCATCAAGACTGTAACCAACCTTCTCAATAGCCAAGCTGTTTACTACACTTACGTGACATGAAGCGTGCATGAATAAAATAGGTGAATCAGAACAGATAGAATCTAAGTAATCTCGGTCAATAACAGAGCCATCGTTCATAAGAAGAGGGTCTAAGCCCCACAGGTTAAGCCATTCACCTTTTTTTCCTGCGTTATTGTGTTCAGCAATGAAAGCGTTTAACGTTGCTGTTAGTTCATCTTTCGTTACGCTTGCCGGAAGAGTTTTACCGCCTGAACCTGTTCTTTCGATTTGACCGCCATAGCCAAAACGAGCAGTAAATAGTGCAGCACCAAGTGGGTGCATGTGCGCTTCAATGAAACCAGGAACGATGGTTTTTTCTTTGAACTCTTCATTCAAAGTGTACGCGATAGACTCGTTAGAAAGGAAGGTTTCAGCTTGTTCAACCGTACCAACGAATGTGATTTTTCCACCTTGTACTACAACCGCTTTTGCCATTGGTTGCTGTTCGTTAACCGTAATAAAGTTACCCGAGTAAAGAACTGCATCTTCGTTGTATGCAATACCTGGCTTTAGGATGGTTTGTGTTGTCATTTTTATGCTCCACGTATTTGTAGGATTCAATCAAAACTTGATTACGCAAACACATTGCCAGAACCACAAATGCCGTCGAGAATTAACAAATGAATTAAAATACTTAAAAATAATGAAGGCTAATTTATTATCAGTAAAAAAAAATAAAAATATCTATAAGTGCCGATATTAACGCTAACTTATTGAAAAAAAGACCTAGCTAAAACTAGGTCTTAATTACATAAAAGAGAATGTTGGGATTATGTTTCAGCGAATACAGCGGCTTCAACATTTACAATTAAACTTACATATCAACGAATTCAAGGTTGGCTACTGGGAAGTCACAGAAGTTAAGTCAAAGCATAAGTGCGTTATTAAGGCATATTCAGATGAATTACGAGCCAGTTTTCAAAGCTTCAGCTCTACCTATAGTTAGTGTGTTTTTATGACTTCTTCAGCACCAACTCTGTGCCTTTCGCTATAAATACCATCTGGTGTGCTTACGCCGCAGCTGATGATCATACAAATTTGATCACTATTATCTAACCCAAGTAGCTTTTTCGCTCGCTTCGAATCGAAACCTTCCAACGGACAAGTGTCATAACCTTTGTTTTTCATCGCATACATAAAGGTCATTGCTGCCAATGCGGCGCTTTTGTGCAAAGAGACACGAACGTCTTCTTTAGTTACTTCTCTTACCATTGGTTTATTTCGCCCAACCCATGCACTGAATAACTTTCTGCCTAATCCGCGCAAGCCAATTTTGTCATTGTTATAAATAATAGGAATGAGCTTTTCGTAGTATTTAAGAGCCCGTTTCGCTGTATCGTCATCACGATCGCCAAAGGCGTTACGAATTACATTGGCGTTCATTTCAGCACGCTGTTTCCATTTATCTGGCGTTACCGTTATAACAAGTAATTCATTGGCGGTCTTTGCGGCATTTTGTCCCATACAAATTTCAGCTAATTGAGTTCGCTTCTCTTCGCTTATCACACGGTGAAATGCCCACATCTGCATATTGCTGCTATTCGGGCTTAATGTGGCAAGCTTAATGGCCTCTTCCACATCATTATGATCAAAATCGGCTTGAGAATTGTATTTTCTAACGGAGCGACGAGCATCGACTATCTGCTCAAAAGATAAAGGCTGGGACATCGACTACTCACTATAAACTTAATACTAAAACGTGCGCATTATGAATAATTCCCGATAGCAAATGCAACCAAAATAAACCTAGGGAGTACTTACCATTGTTTCCCTGAACGCCTTATATCTAAGACTTCACACTTATCAATATGTTATCGCTTCAATGTAAAGAATGATCGCTATACTCTGAATGTCATGACTTATAAATGGAGCCAACTAATGCCGTATTTCGCCCCTCAACCTGTCACATTGTCCTCTTTTCGATATCGAATATTCAAAGCACTGCTCATTTTGGCTCTGCTGATGCTTTCATCTATTGCTCACGCTTCAGAACGGGCTGCTATAGGCTGGGAGAAGGTTGCACAAGGTGCAATTTTGATAGATGTAAGAACACTCGAGGAATACCAACAGGGTCATCTGGACGATTCCCTCTTACGCCCAGTACAAGAGATTGAAGCTTGGTATTCAAACCTGCCTAGAGACAAAGAGATAGTGCTTTATTGCCGAAGTGGTAACCGCTCAGGTATTGCCTACAGCAAACTCAAAGAGAAAGGCTTTACCCAAATACATAACGCAGGTGGCTACCAAGAGATGCTTCAAGTGAAGCCATAACTGCGATATTCCTCCCCCTGCTAGCGGTTAATTTTTACTTATATTGTCATATTTTTTGAGACAGTATAACTATCGTAGGGGGCTGACTCTCAGCTTAATACCTTATTAAACTAGCGACCTTTCGACGAACAACAACCTAGAGGCTGCAATGAAACGCCATTTCTTTCTCATTCTGACGCTGCTGATATCAGGGTGTTCCTCACGTGCTTATATTACTAACCCTGCTTCATCTGATTCCGTTTACCTAGAGGCCTCTCCCTACTCACTTGAGCAGAAAGCAAGCCAGCTAAACCAATCAGACACCTTAGTATTGGTCAGCTTTTCTGGTGGAGGCACAAGGGCGGCAGCTCTTTCCTACGGCGTACTTAAAGGGCTCAATGACTACGAACTCGAGGACACCTCGTTGCTTGAACAAGTTTCCGTCATTAGCTCGGTTTCTGGAGGAAGCTTTACCGCCGCCTACTATGGCATCCACGGGAATGAGATATTTAATCACTATGAAGAGGACTTTTTATACCGAGATGTATCAAGAGGTTTGCTCGATATTTTATTAAGCCCTTCGTATTGGTTTTCGAGTTTAGATCGAAGCACCGCAGCTGCCAATTTTTATCACGATGAACTGTTTGATCAGGCGACGTTCTCCGATATGTCTCAAGACGGCCCTATGATTGTCATCAATGCGACAGACCTAGGTGGTGGTGTGCGATTCTCGTTCATACAAGAATACTTTGATTTACTCTGTACCGATCTCAACGATTATTCGGTTGCTCAAGCTGTAACGGCATCTTCGGCCGTGCCTTTTATTTTCCAACCCGTCGTACTGCAAAACCACTCAGGGTGTAATAATCAATTCAACCACCCGCTTGATGAGCGCGGTGAAGCGTCACTGAATTCAGCTTATTTAGCTTCAACAAAAAAAGGGCTTGCTAGTTATTCGGATAAAGAAGAAAGGCCATACGTTCATTTAATCGATGGAGGCATTACTGACAACCTAGGAGTGTTGGCGCTTTATGATGTCATCGAAGCACAAATGGCCTCTTTTAGTCATATGAAGTCAGAGATAAATAATATTGTCATTATTTCTGTTGATGCCTCTACTCAACCGGATTGGAACATCGATCAATCTTCCCAGCCCCCATCCACGAAAAACACCTTAGGCGCGGTGACGGATATCCAACTGCACCGATACAATGATTTGACCAAGCGTCTAATAAATGAACGACTAATACAGTGGGAACAAAAAGAGAGTCACAGATCTTCATATTTTATTGATATTAATCTACTAGATGCACATGATAGAGAAGCATTGTTTGAGATACCAACTGATTTTTCACTAGAAGAACAACAAGTTGACGCTCTGATCCAACACGGATACCAAGCGATCATGAGCAACGAAACGCTCGACAATTTATTAACCCAATAATCTGAGTATCATCGGTTGATACTCCTACGCCATCATCAGAGGAATTATGAATTATTTAGAAGGTGTTCTACACATAGAGTCTTTTTTGGCCGTTACACTCGGAATTGTTGTTCTATTTATCGGTCGCAGGCTGACTCAATCGAGTTACTACCTCAGAGAATTCAGCATTCCTGAGCCTGTCTCCGGTGGTATCTTGGTCTCTGTGCTCTTTGCTATTTTGCATTACGTTACCCAGATCGACATCAGCTTTGATCTTGCCGCTCGTGATTTGCTTCTTGTGTACTTTTTTACCACTATTGGTATTAATGCGAGTCTCTCTGACTTGTTTAAAGGCGGTAAGCCGCTGATGATATTATTGGCTATCACTATCGGCTACATGGTGGTTCAAAATCTCACTGGCATAGGTATCGCGACATTATTGGGCCAACCAGAAGCGTTTGGTTTATTAAGTGGCAGCATTTCACTGATTGGTGGTCATGGTACCGCCATCGCTTGGTCTCCTAGAGTGGGTGAAATGTTCGATTTAGATACTGCGATGGAGATTGGCATTGCAAGCGCCACATTTGGATTGATTTTGGCAAGTTTAATGGGCGGTCCAATCGCTAAATTCCTTATCAAACGACACAATCTAAAAGCCAACCCAGATGAAGCGCCTGATGTCGGCACCGACCAAGCTAAGCCTCAGCCACAAATCAACGCCTATGACTTCCTAGATGCTGTATTAGCGATTCATGTTTGTATCATTTTAGGTGCAGTACTTAACGAAGTGATCGATTCATTTGGGCTTCAACTACCTCTATTTGTTAGCTGTTTGTTCGCAGGTATCTTAATTTCAAACCTTATCCCTAAATCTTACCCTAGACTCACCGGAACTCGCTGGCCTTCTCGCCAACCCGCTGTTGCACTCATAGCTGATATTGCATTGGGTTCATTTTTGGCGATGTCATTGATGAGTATGCAGCTTTGGGTATTGATCGATTTAGCAGGGCCTATTTTTGTCATTCTGTTCGCACAGTTTATTATCGCCATCTCTATCGCAATATTCGTGATATTCCCGTTAATGGGGAAAAGTTACGACGCTGCGGTGATCTGCTCTGGCTTTGGGGGCATATCTCTAGGTTCAACACCTACCGCCATGGCAAACATGTCAGCGGTGACGCAAAAGTACGGTAATTCACACCAAGCGTTTATTATCGTTCCGTTGGTCTGCGCATTCTTCATCGACCTTGCAAACGCAATTATGATTCCTTATTTCATTAATGCTATTTCTTAAATTACAAAATAGACATACCCCATATGACAAATTAAGTATATGGGGTTTTCTTATAATGTATCAATATATTCATACCAATAACTTATTCAAAATTAGTATCAAGATTAATAGACAAAGGCATATAGATACTTCCTATTACAATAATAGGTTCATTCAAATATACCTCGCGAACAAAATTATCTACTCTTATTCCATCAGTTGAACAATTAACACCACTAACTATAAAGAGTCCTATTGTAGTCAAACCACTGCTTTAAACTCTTGTTAAGGAAGAAGAATATGAGTAAGAAACTAACTACTGCTGCTGGGTGCCCTGTCGCTCACAACCAAAATTCAATGACTGCAGGGCCACGTGGCCCTCAGCTTCTGCAAGATGTATGGTTCCTAGAAAAACTCGCTCATTTTGATCGTGAAGTGATTCCAGAACGCCGTATGCACGCTAAAGGCTCAGGTGCTTACGGTAAATTCACAGTGACTAACGATATTTCAAAATATAGCCGTGCGAAAATATTCTCTGAAGTAGGTAAAGAAACAGAACTGTTTGCTCGCTTTACTACTGTTGCTGGCGAGCGTGGTGCAGCTGATGCCGAGCGTGATATCCGCGGATTCGCATTAAAGTTCTACACCGAAGAAGGTAACTGGGACCTAGTAGGTAACAACACACCGGTCTTCTTCCTACGTGACCCTCTAAAATTCCCAGATCTAAACCACGCGGTTAAACGTGACCCTCGCACTAACATGCGCAGTGCAACCAACAACTGGGATTTCTGGACATCACTGCCTGAAGCATTCCACCAAGTTACCATTGTTATGAGTGACCGTGGAATTCCTGCAACATACCGTCACATGCACGGCTTTGGTAGCCACACGTTTAGCTTCATCAATTCTGATAATGAGCGTTACTGGGTGAAGTTCCACTTCAAATCTCAGCAAGGTATTAAAAATCTAACTGACCAAGAAGCACAAGAGATCTGTGGCAAAGACCGTGAAAGCCACCATCGTGACCTGTATGACAGCATTGAAAACAAAGACTTCCCGAAATGGAAGATGTACGTTCAGATCATGCCAGAGCTTGAAGCGGAACAGGTTAACTTCAACCCATTTGATTTAACGCGCGTTTGGTCTCAAAAAGACTACCCACTGATTGAAGTCGGTGAATTTGAATTAAACCGTAATCCTGAAAACTTCTACGCTGAAGTTGAGCAATCAGCATTTAACCCTGGTGCGGTTGTACCGGGTATTGGATTCTCGCCAGACAAAATGCTACAAGGTCGCTTGTTTGCGTATGGCGATGCACAGCGTTATCGCTTAGGTGTTAACCATCACCAAATTCCTGTTAACGCGCCACGCTGCCCTGTAAACAGCTACCACCGTGATGGTGCAATGCGTGTAGACGGAAACTTCGGATCGACTATCGGTTATGAACCAAACCACAAACAAGAGTGGCAAGAGCAGCCAGATTATTCAGAGCCACCAATGAAGATCTCAGGTGATGCTGACCACTACGATCATCAAGTCGAAGACGATTACTTCACTCAAGCCGGTGACCTATTCCGATTGATGACTGCAGATCAACGTCAGGTTCTACTAGAAAATACAGCTCGCTCACTCGATGGGGTGCCAGCGTTTATTCAGCAGCGCCACGTTGATCACGCTTACCAAGCCGATGAAGCGTATGGCAAAGGTCTAGAAACTCTACTAGGTTTATAAGAACAATAAAAAGCGAGGCGCTACGACGCCTCGCATATTCTGAAACAATCACAGGAAGGCTTATCATGAAGAATCTATCTTTTTTCAAACTGTTCGATACCACTGAACTGTTTATTTTTTATTAGTTCAAGGTTGACCTTACGCCCGATGTCACTCGCAACAGGCTAGGAACTAGAGCGTTAGTTTCTCAAACAGTACAAATATATCCGCCTACACCCCTTAGGTTTCTGACACGCTTTACTCAATAAGGAGATGTCTTAATCTGTTCATTTATTCAACAAAAAACTGCAATATAGATCACCTAGCATGCTATTCATAACGTTAAGCGGCCTCTTTCTATACCGACATGATAAATCATTAGAAAGCGCCCGCATGAATAGCAAATGAGTAGAGGTGATATGAGGATTACAGTCGTTGGTTGTGGTTATGTGGGTCTATCAAATGCCGTGTTACTGGCGAAAAATAACCTCGTTACTCTGCTAGATATAGATGAAGAAAAAGTCACTAATATTCAAAATGGCATCAGTCCAATATCAGACCCTGAGATTGAAGATCATCTCAAGAACCACTCCCTCTCTCTTACTGCGACAACAAATAAGTACCATGCCTATTGCAATGCAAACTACATCATTATCGCTACTCCAACCAATTATGACGTTAACACCAACGCATTTGATACCGCAAGTGTCGAGTCAGTCATTCAACAAGTCACCCTGATTAACCCAAGTGCGACCATCGTCATCAAATCAACGGTACCTGTAGGTTTCACCAAGCAGATCTCACAGAAACTAGAGGTTGCTACTGTCATTTTCTCACCAGAGTTTTTAAGAGAAGGGAGAGCTTTGTACGACAACCTCTACCCATCTCGTATTATTGTTGGGGAACGTAGTCAGCGAGCACATGTATTTGCCGAACTCATGCAAGCCGCCGCAATAAAAAAAGACATCGACATTATCCTAACTGACTCAACAGAAGCCGAAGCCGTTAAGTTATTCTCTAATACGTATTTGGCAATGCGCGTTGCCTTCTTTAATGAACTCGATTCGTATGCAGAAAGTCATGATCTAAATACCAAGCAAATTATCGACGGTGTCTGTTTAGACCCTAGAATTGGGGATCACTACAACAACCCTTCGTTTGGATATGGTGGCTATTGTTTGCCAAAAGACACCAAGCAAATCCTAGCGAACTATCAAGATGTTCCTAACAACCTCATACAAGCCATCGTCGATGCGAACACCACTCGTAAAGACTTTATCACTGATGTCATATTAAAACGTGTCCCTAAAAAAGTGGGTATCTATCGTCTCATCATGAAAGCCAATTCGGATAACTTTAGAGCCTCTTCAATCAAAGGAATTATGCGACGTTTGCGTGAAAAAGGGATTGAAATAGTTGTTTATGAGCCATTACTTGAACAAGATGAGATCTATCACTCCACTATAGAAAACGACCTACAACGTTTTAAACAAAGCGTTGATGTCATTGTGACGAATCGCATTACTGAAGAGCTTGAAGATGTCATGAGCAAAGTCTATTCACGAGATGTATTTGGCAACGACGAATAGACTTATTGTTTAGAGAGTGTCCCCATCAATTCAATAAGTAGATGTTTCAATTGATGTGCTTTTTCTGGTTCAAAGTCTACCTGCTCAATCAGCTCAGAAGGTAAACACTCCAGTGTTGTTTTTAGCTCTGCTCCTTCTTTTGTGAGGGTGATGACCATTCTTCGTTCATCATTCTCATCACGCTGTCGGGAGATAAGCTCTGCTTGCTCCATGCGTTTGAGGATGGGTGTTAGAGTATTGCTATTCAGTTGCGCTTGCTTACCAATCTCACCCACGGTGATGCCCTCTTTCTCCCACAAAATCAACAATACAATGTACTGCGGATATGTCAGTTTATGCTTATCAAGTAACGGTTGATATAAGCGAGTCACCATACGAGAAGCTGCGTAAAGCGGGAAGCAGAGCTGATTTTCTAGCTTTTGCTGATCTTTACTAGAATAAGTCGTTTTGGGCATCATTGTATTCCAATTAAGCGAGGGCTTTTTGAATGTAAGACTCAATAGCATCAGGTTTGGTTGTTGGTGCAAAGCGCTTTATTGGCTGCCCATCTTTACCAATTAAGAATTTAGTAAAGTTCCACTTAATACGGCTGCCTAAAACCCCCGACAACTGCTGCTTCAAGTACACAAATAACGGATGGGCATTGTCACCATTCACTTCAATTTTCTCGCTGATAGTGAAGTCAACGCCATAGTTTATAAGACAGCCACCTTGAATCTCACTGACCGAACCCGGCTCTTGTTCACCAAACTGGTTGCACGGGCAACCTAGAATCACCAATCCCTGATCAGCGTATTGTTCATGAAGCTTTTGTAGCCCTTCATACTGAGGCGTTAAACCACATTCACTCGCTGTATTCACAACAAGGACAACCTTGCCTTCTAGTTCGCTTAGCTTTAGTTCTTTCCCTTGCAGGGTATTGATCGTTAACTTGTAAAAATCACTCATATCTGGCTCTTCTAATCTCTGACGATAGTGGATAAACCAAATATATCGTGCACGATATAATCGCACAACGATAGTACGAAAATTGAAGTAATTATTATTGTACTAACTTTGCCGTTCGATATACCAAGTACCACGACACGGACCATTCGCCAGATGCCATTTTCCTTCAATTTTGTTTTTACTCGCCATTGCAGAAAAACGGTAATCCCACTGTCGATTTGAAGCGTAAAGGAGAAGCTCTCCCTCTTCGGATACCCAACCTTGTAGTGGTGTGCCATTGTAGGTAAGGCGAAGCAGTGCTTTGCCGTTGGTAATCGTGCCGGTGATCGTAGTGCGCTCACACATATTATTGCCAGTCACATTGATACGCCTACCCAGCCACTCTCCGTCAAATTGTTTCGATACAGTAAATCCAGCTTCCTCAGGTAATTTAGGAAAGGAGCCTACATCTCTGGAGCCAAAAAGACCGTACTTACTTCCTATAATTAAGAAGACGATCGAACCTAGCAACAATGCAATTACGCGCTTTGTTTTCATTGAAACCCTTAATAACCGTGGTAAAAAAAAGGGAAGCCAAACCGTAAGAACCGTGTTTGTGCTTCCCTTTTAAATTTTCAGAATGTCATATTAGGTTAATGATAAACGACGCTTACTTATAGGTAGACGACTTGAAATTGTTATATCACTCGCGTTAAACATTGTGTCGGTTTGAGCCACCTACATGACTCAAACATTCGTTTAAACGTCTACCCTTTCACCGCACCAGACGTTAGACCCGCAATCAACTGACGTGAGCTGATAGCGAACAAGATCATTAGTGGCAATACCGCAACTGCGATACCAGTAAACATCGCGCCATATGGAATAAGCGCTGTACTGCCTTGCAATGAACGCAGCGCCAATGGAAGCGTGAACATCTCCATGTCATTCATCACAACAAGTGGACCCATAAAGTTGTTCCACTGGCCGATAAACGTCACCAAACCTAATGTACCTAATGCAGGTGTAATGAGAGGAAGAATGATTCTGAAGAAAATCGAGAATTCACCACAGCCATCCATACGAGCCGCTTCAATCAACTCTCTAGGAATAGCAGAGCTGATGTATTGACGCATAAGGAAGATCCCCATCGCACCGACTGCCATTGGAATATAAAGCGCTTTTGGTGTATTCATCCAACCTAACCAAGACATAATCAATGCGGTAGGAATCATACTTAAGAACGCTGGCAGCATCATAGTCGCCATCACAAATACGAACAGACGGTTCTTATGTTTAAACTCGAACATTGCAAACGCATAACCCGCAAGTGAACAGAACAACAAGTTCAAAATCGTCGTAATCAATGCGATGTAGAACGACCAACCTAGGTTCTTCCAGAAGTGCGGAAGGTAACCGATCAGAGCGTTCAGGTTAACGCCTAGCTGGTCACCAAACCACATAGGTGGCGGTACCGAAAGGATCGCTTGGTTATCATGAGTCGCAAAAATGAAGATGAAGTAAAACGGTATCAACATCATCAACGCACCCATGATGACAAAGGCGTACGCGACAAGCTCACTAAGTGTAAATTTGATTTTCATGATTAGCTCTCGCTCTCTTTGTCAGCAAAGATTTTGTTGTTACCCCAAGTCAGGGCTGCAATGATTAAGAATAAGAACCAAGATATTGCGGATGCGGTACCAAAGTCACCTTCTTGGAATGCTGTGATGTACATGTGCATCGCGGCTGATTTAGCGGCTTGGTCAATACCACCCGTACCATCAGTAATAATGAACGGTTCTTCAAAAATCTGCAGGCTACCAATAATCGAAAGCGTTACCGCAAAGAACATCATCGGCTTCAGCATTGGCAGAGTGATATAGAAGAACTGCTTAAGCTTGGTTGCGCCATCAATCGTTGCAGCTTCATACAGATCTTTCGGAATCGTCTGCATTGCTGATAAGTACAAGATGGTGTTCCAACCAACATAGCGCCAGAAAACAACAAACGAAACCATCGTCTTGGTGTACTCAGGCTGGTTCCAATCAATATTTTCCGTTGGGAATAGAATCGCAAACGGCTGGAAATCACCAATGCTGATCGTGCCGATTGAGGTCAACATCATGTTGATCAAGCCATAGTCACGTGAGAATAACGTGGTAAAGATCATCGCTACCGCAACGGTAGAGGTGATGTATGGCAAGAAGTACAAGCCCATGATCGTATTACGACCACGTGTAAATGCGGTATGGATAAAGAACGCCAGAGGAATAGCCACTAAGTGCTGCGGAATACCCGATGCAAGTGCCATCCAAAACGTGTTGTAAAGCGAGGTATGGAACCAATCATCACCAAGGGTAAAGATATAGTTCTCTAGCCCTACCCATTCCATTGCTCCAAACCCTGCTGCTGGCTCCCAGTAATGGAACGATAGAAACAGAGAGAACAACATTGGAAATAAACCAAAAATTGCAAATACGATAAAGAACGGGCTAATGAATACATACGGTATCCACTTGTGGCTATTGGCCTTTAGCTTCTCTATCCGAGAGACAGTTTGTACTGGCTCACTTTTAGTCATGATAGCGTCAGACATAATTACCCCTGCGCAGTGCCAGTAATTGTAAGACCTTCTAGGTCAAACAGGTGTGTACGGTTAAGATCGAAGTAAAGTTCGATTTGCTGATTTTCTAGCTCTTCTAAGCCCGTTGGCGATTCAACTTCCGCCAGTATATTTTGTCCATCCACTGAGCAGTGAAGGTGGTAATTTGAACCCAACAGTTCAACCATATTAACGGTCGCGGTTAAGGTGCCAATATTGTCAGACTGAACCGTTTGACGATTTAGATAGAAATCACTTGGGCGGATACCGTACTCAATATCGAGTGTTGGCAAATCGTGCGCTTTATTTAGCGTCACTGATTGTTCACCGACGGTAACAACCGTGTCGTCAGCAGACGTTGCTCGCGCAGAAAGGATATTCATCTCTGGCGCGCCAATGAATGTCGCCACGAACTTCGAACAAGGAGACTCGAATATCTCTTTAGGTGTACCCACTTGAGAAACATAACCGTCTTTAAGGATAACCACACGGTCAGCCAAGCTCATCGCCTCAACCTGATCGTGAGTTACGTATAACGTGGTGGTTTTGATTTTCTTATGCATCGCTTTAATTTCAGCACGCATGGTTCCACGAAGTTTCGTATCAAGGTTAGAGAGAGGTTCATCGAACAAGAAAACAGAGGGTACTCGAACCATTGCTCGGCCCATAGCAACACGCTGACGCTGACCACCAGAGAGTGCTTTCGGGTAACGTTTCAATAATGGTGTTAACTCGAGTGATTCCGCGATTTCTTTAACGTGCTGCGCAATGACTTCCTTTTTAACGCCCGCCATTTTCATTGGGAAGCCAATGTTTTTCTCTACCGTCATGTGCGGATAAAGTGCGTAGCTTTGGAATACCATCGCCGTATCGCGATCTTTCGGGTGAAGGTCATTCACTAAACGATCGCCAATTCGAATATCGCCCGAAGTAATCTCTTCCAAACCAGCAAGCATGCGAAGTGTGGTTGATTTTCCACAACCCGATGGGCCAAGGAACACCACAAACTCTCCATCATCAATATGAAGATCGAATTGCTTAACTACTTGCGTTTGACCGTACGCTTTTTTTACGTTTTCGAAAGTAACGGAACTCATTATTTGTACCTTTAGAAAAGTGGAACTTGCTAGCGATAAAGGCGGCCACAAAAGTCGTAGCCGCAAAGTTTATTTATTTTTAATTAACGACGAGCGCGACGTTTGATCAACTTAGCTGCATCAGAGAGTGCTTTATCAATGTCGACATCGTGGTTGATAACCTTTTCAAACGCATCGTCAATAATACGCTCTGCGATTGGATCATGACGGTGAGCTGAGATTGCAGGAATACGCTCTGCAGATTCACGCCAGATCAAGCGAGCTTTCTGATTACCAAGAATAGCCATCTCTTCGTTCATCTCTGGCGCTTGTTGCGCTTCAATAGAAGAAGGGAACGTACCAAACTCAAGTGCCGCAATTTGAGTTTCTACGCGATCAGACATGTATTTAATGAATGTCCACGCTTCTTCTTTGTGCTCTGCTCTTGCAGGAATCGATAAGAATGTACCGCCCCAGCTCGCATAAGTCCCACCAGGAAGTTGGGCAGTACGCCAGTAATCGGTATCAGGAGAGATGAAGTCACGAATGTGACCAACAAACCAAGAACCGAACATTTGAGTCGCAATATCGCCACGACGCAAACCTTCGTTCCACTCCGTACTCCATTGGTTTACTTCGGCAGACAAATCATTGTCAAACAGCTCTTTACCAACACGGAAAGCTTCTTTGAAGCGGTCGCTTTCTACTAAGATCTTATTCTCTTCGCCAAAGTAAACTGACTGGCCTTCTTCTAGTCCACTACGAAGTACAATCTTCATCGCTGTCGATGCGTTATCTACGATGTAACTACCGTTGTTCTCTTTAAGCTTTTTACCCATTTCGATAAAGCTATCCCAGTCTTTCAGCATCTCTTCAGCGCTAACTCCGGCTGATTCCAAAACGTCAGAGCGGTAAAAGATAGTGCCTGGGCCTATATCAACAGGAATGGCAGCTTGCTCACCACGGTTATTTTTGCCTAAAGGCACTGTAAACGGTGAGAATTTCTCGGCAAAATTCGCCGCATTATAAGGAGCTTGGTTTAAATCTTCTAAACCGCCCGCATTTGCTAAACGACCAATGAAGCCCACTTCTAGAGCAGCAACGTCAGGCACGTTAGCACCGGTAGAAAGTGACGTTGTCAGCGCCGTATGGTGATCCTGGAACGACAACGATCTTAGGTTAATTTTGATATGCGGGTACTGTTTTTCAAAATCAGGCGTAATCAAACGAACCACTTGGTCGTAGTTCGCAAAAGCGGCGACATTAAGTGTCACTTGTTCCTGTGCTAGTGCAGCCGTAGAAAACAGAGCTGCAACGATAGCGCCAGACACAGCGCTTAATTGTAATTTTTTCATGCCTATCCTTATTGTGTAGAGTATTCGGCTTTAACGCCGTATTAGTTATTCGTTACTTGTTATTAAGAGCGTCAACGGAAGTAATCTTCATATCAGTAAAGTGAACAGGGCCTAAAGAGTTATAGAATCCGACACCACCACATTTGAATGTTTCTGGCATAGCGGCGTCTTTAACACTAAAGGTATCGACACCATTGATTGAACATTCAAAATGATCACCCACAGCCTTAACCTTAAACTCATAAGCTTTATGCGGTTGCCACTCAAATGGAGCGACAGCGATAATACGGGATTCACCGAATGATTCATGTATCAAGATAGCGGTGTCATCTTTTGTCAGTTCTATTCGGTAATAACGAGTGAGACCGAGGTAGCGAACGATAGGACCGAACGCATTTTTTGTTTGCGGTACTAAGCGAATACACAGTTCATAATCTTCGAAGTCTTTACTACCAAACGCGAATACACCAGGGTCTGTGATGTCGTCATTAACAAGACGATATATGTCTTGATTATTGAACTTGATTTTCGTGTCCATCGTATTGATAAAACTGCTTTCCCAAATTTCATGATGCTCGGTTTTATCAAAACCAATAATTTGGGTTGGCGTCCCGGTCCAATCAAGCTGGTGAAGTGTAACCTGACCATGCTGTGAACTTTCTGTCGTCCCTGTGATTTCAATTCCAACATTAGCGATCATTTGGAAATCAGCGGCTGGGATAGTCCACTCAATCGAATTTCGCTCGCCCATTTTCAATCGAACAGGTTCACTTTGTAGCGTCGTTATGTTCAACGCGGTGTCATACATTTCAATGAACAAGCTCGCTTCTACATCAGCATTGGCCTCTTTTGCTAACTCCAGTTCGGCAATAGCAATTTGACCCGGATACAGGGTTGGGCTACCTACAACATGATAAGATGACTCATTAACCTTGCACTCTTTGTCCGTATGAGTCGCCGTTTTTACTTTTAACGGAACACCAGAGATCAGGTTTGCATAGTCAATAGTCAGTGCATTTTCAGGATTAGATAACGAAGCGGTTCGAACATAGTTATGTTTACTATCTAATTGGAACCCTTGCACGGCACCTGGTAGTGAAAAATGAAAACGAGGCTTACGTGTCAGTGTCTCCCCTGTATGCCAACGAACAATCAATTCCATCATCTTATCGGCTTCACGAAGTGCGTCTGAGATATGCTCATGAATGTGTGCAGTAGGAAGCAAGATACGGTCGGCAACAGGGCCACGCCAATCATAACCATCATTAATACTGTCTAGGTCTAAACGAATACCGTTGATACAACCCACATTGGCTGCATTACAATCAGTATCCCAACCCGCGGTGTTAACGATCATCATCGCTTTATGGAAATTGTCTTCTCCGTAAAGTAGAGAAAGGATGATCAACCCGTGATTAGGAACCACATGGCAGGTGCCATCAAATTTGTCATATCCGTATTTTTCACGAAGTTGGGTGAAAGCATAGCGCCAATCTTGTGGGTTTTCACAGTGCCATTGACGCACATCAGCAATCACTTTCTGAATAATGCTGTCTTTACTTATATGGCTTAAAGCAGAATCAATGAGTGTGTTAAGGTTGGTTTCTTCAAAAGCAAGAGATTCAATGACAGCAATCACAATAGCAGCATCAACAGACACCCCATCATGGCTCACTAAACCCGCTTCTCGAGCCATATTGGCTGCTCGATCCGGCATGTTCGGGTTTAACATTCCCCAACCATCTATAAATATTTGAGCGCCAATCTGCTCTGCGACAGTTTGTCCGTTGGTTTCGATAGAGCCGCTTTTCGGAGCAGGAATGCCATTTTTAAGATTTTGCCAAGCGGTATGCTCTGTTGATTGGCCGTACCCCCCCCACCAAAGAACAGTTTTTCCTTTGATTAAGATATCCAACCAAGTTTGACCTACATGTACTGAAGAGAAATCTTTACGAAATAGATGATCTTCCAGAGCATGTGTGAACATAAATGTACCGGTGATATCATCATCGCTACAAATTAAAGGGTGATCGACTTCTTCGTTAACATAACAATTAATATCGCCAAAGGTTTCACTTATTTGACTATAATCCCAACCTTCGAAAGGCCTTCCAACATATACACCGACAATCTTACCTAGTATTCCAGAATATATTTTACGGTATAAACCTTCGCTATACATCATATCTCCAACGCTATAAAATTATTGTTACTTTATATTTTAGGAAGCAGTAATAACTTCTCATCTGATGCGGATGATACAGAGTTCCACCTCTGTAAATTGTGATCAAAGCACTGAAAGCGATTCTCGACTCTTTCCAATAACCAAAAAACAATTCACAGTAGGTTATTGATTTTTTGAAATAAAAAATATTATTTCCAAAATAAATTCACACTTTAATTGTTGAAAGGGATTTACATCACACTAATAACGATTATATTCGAATGAAATTCATACGATCTCATAACCTTGGCCATTGAATTTACTTGCCGCCGTTCAATTCGTGCTAGAAGAACAAATAAATTCACACTAAGTAATTGTAAATCATAAAAATAACAATAAAACAAACAAAACAATTCATGAATAAGCATGAAAATGTGTATTGAATTTAGTTTTGAGTAATATAAATGCTTGAGTCATAAGAACGAGACCAAGATCACAAACCAAGGGGTATTTTCAAAGGTAGTATCCGCCGTATTAGAAATCCGGCAATTTATATTACTTAGGTGTTTAGAATGACAATTAAAAATAGTCTTCCTTATTTTAAGGATTGGCCAAAGATTGAATCCGCTATAAAGAAAGATCCTATTATTGAAGATGAAATAATTGAAATTCTTCAACAAATGACATTGGAAGAAAAAATTGGTCAGATGATCCAGCCTAATCTTCGTGAAGTCACGCCTGAAGAAGTCTATGAATATAAATTGGGCTCAATTCTTAATGGGGGAGGCGCATGGCCAAACGAAAACAAACACGCCTCAGCTCAAGATTGGGCAGATTGCGCTGACACATTCTGGGAAGCTACAGAAAGAATGTTTGAAGGTCGCGGTTTTCGAATTCCTTTTGTGTGGGCTACCGATGCCGTTCATGGTCACAACAACGTGTTCGGGTCGACCGTCTTTCCCCATAACATCGGATTAGGATGTGCACGTGATCCAGAGCTTATTCATAGCATTGGTGAAGTAACCGCTCGCGAAGTTGTAGCAACCGGACTGGATTGGACATTTGCACCTACCGTTGCAACACCACGTGATTATCGTTGGGGCCGTGTCTATGAAGGGTACTCTGAAGATCCTGAAGTAACCTATGAATATGCTGCTAAAATGGTGCAAGGCTTACAAGGCAACGCAGAGCAACTAAAAAGCGAAGAACGTGTTCTTTCGAATGTTAAACACTTTGTTGGTGATGGTGGTACACGTACCGGCATTGACCGTGGCGTCAATGGTTACAGTGAAGAGCACCTGATCAATATTCATGCAATGGGTTACTTTAGCGGATTAGAAGCAGGCGCACAGGTCGTTATGTCTTCATTTAATAGTTGGGAAGACAAAGCAAACTATGATCACTCACCTAAAGAAGGTGAAGAATACAATCAAAAAATTCACGGTAGTAAGTACCTGCTTACTGACGTACTAAAAGACAAAATGGGCTTTGACGGCCTGATCGTTACTGATTGGAACGGCCATGCCGAAGTCAGTAAGTGTACTGACACCGACGCCGTTTACGCGATTAATGCGGGTAACGATGTTCTTATGGTTCCAGTTAGAGAACACTGGAAAGGTGTGATTAAATCAACCTTGTCTGCAGTAAATAGCGGCGTTATTGCTATGGATCGTATTGACGATGCGGTAACTCGAATTCTTCGCGTTAAAATGCGCGCTGGGTTATGGGATAAACCACGCCCTAGCCTACGTCAATTCGCAGGAAAACAAGCTCAACTTGGAGCAGAGTCTCACCGTGAGATTGCAAGAGAGTCTGTACGTAAGTCTCTTGTATTGCTGAAAAACAACAATGATATTCTTCCATTGTCTCGTGACCAAAAAATCACGTTAACAGGTAGCGCTGCCAACGATTTACAAAAACAATCTGGCGGTTGGAACCTAACGTGGCAGGGTGATGAAAACACGCTTGATGATTTCCCAGGGGCAACCACCGTTAAAATGGCACTTGAGGCCGAACTTGGTACTGAAAATGTCATTTTAGACCCAGACCTGAGTTCAGATTTCAAAGCTGGTGACATCGCTATTGTTGTATTCGGTGAAGACCCTTACGCCGAAATGATGGGCGATATTAAAGCGTGGCAATCGCTAGAGTTCTCAAAGCTAAAACGCAGCTATAATGCAGATTGCGAGAAAGTCGCACAGTTAAATAAACTCGGCGTTAAAGTGATTAGTATTTTCTTTAGTGGCCGACCGCTTTACATCAATGAAGAGATTGCGCAATCGGAAGCCTTTGTTGCTGCTTTCCTCCCAGGTAGTGAAGGGATGGGCATCACCGATGTACTTGTTCGTGATGAACAAAATAACATCCGTTACGATTTCGTTGGCCAACTGTCATACTCTTGGCCGAACAAGAAACGTAGTGTAACCGTTAACCGTATTCCACAGCACATCCCAGACTACGTTTGCCCAGACAATGAGCAAGATCCAAATGGCGAGCATGCGCCATTGTTCGAATACGGGTACGGACTCAACTATTCAGATCGCAAGCAAACGCGCGACCTTGATAACATTGAATTAGATAATGATGTGGTAAACCAAACAGAAACGGCAACCGAATCCAACCATCTATACGGTGTACGTTCAAACATTGGTGACTACAATCTAAAAATCTCAGACCTCGGTCACTGGATTGGATCTGAAGTGTCCAGAAATAACCCTATGGCGATTGAAGCAATAGAAACAGAACCGTATAACTATGAGCAACAACAAGATGCCATTAGAATTAACTTTAATGAACAATTTGGTGCTACATATATCCAAGTTGGAGATGGCTCAGTAGAGGACTTCTCCCAATATAGAAATGGTTCGATTACTTTTGAAATTAAAGTTCAAGAAGCACCAACAGAACCCGTTAAAATATCCATTCAAAAATGGACTAAAAACGAAGAACCTATTGGTGTCGCGTCAATCGATATAACTGATCAATTAGTTACTAGTGATAAATTTATTAAAGTATCCGTACCTTGTCAGGACTTTATCGTCCAAGATGTTGACCTACGCTATTTAGATACACCATTTATGATGTATACAAAAGGAAAGCTTAATGCAGTCCTTGCAAATATTTCATGGAATGCTTAATAACTGAATTAATGTCACAGATATATTGGCCCCTTTAAAAAGAAAGCTCACTTATTAAGTGAGCTTTTTTATGATTAATAAGAAACCACTAAAAATAGTTAAACCACTATATTGATTATTATCTCAGATACAGAAATAGCCATGAAATGAAGTAACTAAAAATCGAATTAGAACTTTTAAAACATAAACTTAACCGTGAATCGTTTTAAGTTTAATATAAATACACCATTCTAAAAACTCTATATCTCTCACATCAAAGCACCTAAAACTCAATATAGAATACTGCCATCCAAACAGTGGGATTAGTCGATAGAATATTCACTTAAACACTGTCAATAATAAATATAGCTTTCTCTTACTTTGTCCTTGAATAAACATAGGTATAAAATGAAATTTAAACCAACTAAAATTGCCTTAGCTTGTGGTGCAATGCTATTCACATCCAGTGCAATGGCTACCTCTGATATTGATTTCTTCGGTTACATGCGCGCTGGGGCTCATGTTTCACCAAACAGTAACAATGGTAACGGTCACCCTGACTACATTTCTGCGGAAGGTGCTGCGGGAAAATATCGCCTTGGTAACGAAGATGACTGGATGGAGTTTGGCCTTAAATCCGACCTCATTTCTGAAAATGGTCAACGCGGTCAAATTGGTATCATGATCGGCTCTTGGCACGACGTACAAGAATTTGGTGGCGGCATCTCTGATTCATTTGACGTGATGCAAGTTTGGGGACAATTACACGGCGTTTTCGGCAGTGATGTAACCAGCATGTGGGCAGGTAAGCTTTACCCTCGCTCTATTGCCGATGACATGTTGGATTACGAGTACTGGGATAACTACGGTCGTGGTTTCGGTCTACGCGACATCGAATTGCCGGGCATGCTGATGGACGTTACCTACAACTACAACAATGGTGAAATGACGCAATCTCCACCTGCAGGTGGTGATAATGACGACCGATTCATTACAGCGGTACATCTTCCTGAGCTACGTGTTCATGGCATTGACGTTCCTGGTGGTCACCTAGCGCTTGGTGTAAACCTAGCGAGTGTCGTTGATGATTCAGTTCTAAAAGAAATAGTAACTAACGCTCAAACAACAGGCTACATGTTAACCGCTTCTCATCGCGGCAACTTTGCTGGCTTTGACAACATCTTAACTCTTCAATACACAGACGGTATCGGTGTTGCTGGTTGGTCTGGTACCCAGATTGTCAATGTTGAAGCACCAGGTAGCAGTGTCCGACTGTTTAACCACGGAAACTATACGTTTAACGATAAGTGGAGCGCGGGCTACTCGATTGCATTCGAAGACATTGATATGGACTTTGATAACAAAGACGGAAAAGAGTGGTTTAACGCCGGTATTCGCCCACGATACAACTGGAATACCTTTACTCAGACAGAGCTAGAGCTTGGTTACCAGCAGGCGAAATCAAAAACTTACGACGGTACAAACACATCAGCTAAGGCAACACTTTCTCAAAAATTCCATTTTGGTGATGTGCCACATATCCGCCTATACGTAACATATGCTGAGAAAGATACTCACTGGGAAGAAAGATCATTTGGTGAGCACGCTTCAGTGTCAAACGATAAGTTCGATTCAGTAAGCTTCGGTGCTCAGTTTGAAGCTTGGTGGTAATGGGTAATACCCTCTTATTTTCTGTCTAGTCCAAACAGCATATTAAGAGAACAGGCCGCTACTTTTGCAAGTAGCGGCCATTTTTATAGCAATTTAACTGAAATGAGTAGAGTCTAGGTAGATTCTCGAATGATAAGTTGCATTGTAGGCATCTTATATTTCGGTTTATTACCTGATATCAAATCCAATATGTAGGCAATCGATAACTCCCCCATTTTCTCGAAAGGTAACCGAACGGTGGTAAGCGGTGGAACGGTGTAACTTGAAAGTGGCATATCATCATAGCCTATTAGTGCAATGTCTTTTGGTACGTTCAGCCCCTCTCGATAGAGGCCATGCATTGCACCAAATGCACTTTCATCATTACATGTAAATATTGCCGTAAATTCGTGGTTATTCGAGACCAATCGACGAATGGCCTGACTGCTTTTTTCAGAATCAAAATCGCCCCAAATGACCAAATCATGATCCACTGACAGCCCGGCGCTTTCCATTGCCCTCACAAATCCAGAATAACGAGCATCTGCATCACTGTTATCTTTCGGCCCTCTAAGGTGCACGATTTTGCGATGACCTTTTTGAATCAAGTGATTTACGGCTAAATATGCCCCCAATTCGTTATCCATACTTAATTGTGGTAGCCGTTTTTCTCCATGATTATTTGTTGATAATGCAGGTGTACCAAATATTAATGTTGGTACACCTTTTAGTAACTGACTTATTTCTTTCTCGCTAAGAAATGAGCCAATAACAATCATACCATCTACTTTTTTAGCAACCATATCTTTAAGTATTCGACGTTCACGATCAATTTCGTAGTTACTCACTTCTACATTAATTCGATAAACATGTTTTGATACCGCTCGATTCATTCCTGCAAATATACTGGTTACATGGTTGCTGTCATAGCTGGGTGAAAGTACACCAATAACCATCGTTCTAGCCGCAGCTTGAGTGAGAGACTTTTTTTGTTCGTACCCAAGTTCACTCATTGCATTTTCAATAGCTTGAACTTTTTCCTTTTCAATAAATGAACTGCGATTAAGATATCTAGAAACAGTGCTAGGTGAAACGTTAGCATGCGCAGCTATCATTCTAGATGTTACTTTTCCCATATTTTCATTTACCTTTCTGGATTGGTTGATATCAATTCGACACGTAGATTTTAATATAAAAATATATACGAGTTAATATTATTCACTGGCACTACCTCGTGATTAGTCACAAAATAATATATTCTTACAAAGAAATCACCAAGTGCGTTTATTTTATTTAAAAACAAATAGATTGAGTTTATGTATATACAAGGTGACCATTATAATTAAGTATATTTTATACTCAGTCTAAAATGTTTAGATTCATATAGCTGAAAATGATATGTGATTGCTAGTTGTTATCATTAAAATGCAATACAATAATTTTTTGTTATCACCAACAGAGTCGACCTCATGATCAATCCAGTTTGGTTACACACGTTTCGGACACTCATAGAAGTTGGCCACTTTACCCAAACAGCCGAAAAACTTTATATGACCCAACCCGGGGTTAGCCAACATATTAAGAAGCTAGAAACCGCCTGTAAACATGCACTGATCAAACGCGAAGGAAAAAGCTTTGAACTGACTGAGCAGGGAAGGATTGTTTACCATTACGCAGTTAAGCTCGAAAAAGAGAGTGACTCTCTTATGGACCAACTTAACTTTGATAACCCAAATTCTGGTAGGTGCTCACTAGCATGTTCGGGTTCACTCGCCCTACTACTGTACCCGAAGTTATTATTACTACAAACAGAACACCAGGGGCTCTCGATTCAGCTCGAGTCGGCACCGAATAAGAAGATACTAAACGACTTAGACACTGGATTGATTGATATTGGTATTGTCACACACCAACCAAACAGTAGTTTATACCAAAGCAATATTGTGGGTAATGAAGAGCTCTGTCTCGTTATGCCTAATCGTTATAATTCGATGAAACTCACCACGGACACGTTATTCGAGTGTGGACTTATTGGCCACCCTGACGCTAACCACTATTTATCGTTGTACTTTGAATTATGTGGGAATAACGATCTAGAGAAGATAAACCTCGATGAGATCCCTAGAACAGGTTACATCAACCAACTGAGTCAGATCTTACTTCCTGTCACGAAAGGGCTCGGCTTTACCGTGCTGCCCCGAGGTGCCTTAGACAGCTTTGCTGACAAAACACAACTGCACATTGCCTCAACTCAGTTCCCCGTCAAAGAAACGCTCTATTTAGTTCAAAAGCGACACCGAAATCTACCGGCCCGTTATGAGAAAATATGCTCATTGATTAAAGAGGCGCTGACTTAACACATCACTGAAATGACCATTACAGTTGATAAAGAGCTAACTGGGCGGCGAACACCATAAAAATACCACCAACCGAATAATTGAGTATGCGAGCCGTCTTACGCTGAGTTAATAAATGTTTTAATCTTTGCGCCAATACAATGACAACACAGAACCAACTCGCAACAACCGTTGCTTGTACCATTCCGAGCATCAAGCTATCTGAGATAACCGTTTTAGTTCCTACAAACTGAGGAAAAATCGACAAATAGAACAGGACGATTTTGGGGTTAAGAAGATTAGTTAGGAGACCTCTACGAAAATGCTGCCAAAACATCCCCTCTTTTGGTGTTGGGATAGCAATAGAGCCATCAAGCGTCAGGTATCCATGACGGATATTCGAAAAACCAAGCCAAAACAGATAACAAGCACCGACCCATTTTAACATTGAAAATGCCATCTCAGATTGCGCAAGTAATAAGCTCATTCCCGTTGCAGAAACAAACGCATGAACCAAGAAGCCGATGGACACACCAAAGATATTTGCGGCCGCATGGCGCTTTCTAGTAGAGAGTGACGTGCTTAATACGAGTAATGCATTAGGGCCGGGAACAACGGCCACAAAGAAGACAATTCCGACAAACAGCCATAGGCTTTCAAGTGTCATAGTAATAACCACAGAAAAAAACAGGATCATTCTATGAGAAAGTCCTAACTCAGGCAAAGAGAATATAACGAAAGAATTTTACGGTTAAATACCACTAATATTATGCAAGGCACTCTCGCATTTTAGCGTAGTAGGCAGGGTATTCTTGGCGAACATGACGCTGTTCTTGAACCATATCTTTAAAGCTTGGACCTTTAGACAAGAGAACAATGACTTCATTTTGATCAAGGCGAAGTACGGCACCTTCTACACAAATCACAGTATCATCATGCAGACTCAAAACACCAGACATACTCAGACCATGATGCACTGTGTTCGGGTCATCAATAATAAACCGAATCCCTTTTTCAGATACTTCACTGACATGGTAAAAAGCGTCTTGGATTTGCATAACGGGTCTTGCACGCTTCGGGTATTTTAAGCGGTAGTATTCCCGTTTTTGTATCGAATCTTCACCCATGAGGCTTAAACTCCCTCTTATCCTAGTGATTTAACAACCACGCCTCTGTAACAAAGCGTTACAACCTGACCTTTAATACCTTATTTTCGACGTATACGCTATAAACTTTAGCAGATCGCCCCTTTATTATCCAAAGTGGCTTCAAACAATACACTCTCTTTTCCTCATTTTTACCCTTCAATGAATTCAATTTGGTACACTGTGTTATCGTACTTGATTGATAATATGTCATTACTTTTTATCTAAGGGATTCAATGCTTCATTTTACTTCTGCTCGCTTTCGCTCTATATCGATGTTGATGATGGCTATCGCTATTCAAGGCTGCTCAAATCAACAAGCAAGTGCTGTTGGCATGCGTAAAAGTACGGTGACTGCCTATCCTCAAAATATGACGAATACACAACTTTGTGAAACCCTTTATTACTCACGCTCATCAACTCAAACGAAAGCCGCTATTGGTTCTGAATTCAACCGCCGAGGACTGAGCCGCTCACAATGTGATGAGCAAAATAAGAAACTCTACTTGGTGAAAGCTATCGATGAGATATTAAGTAAAGTCGAATAGATCACGACTGCTTTCGTCGCTATCGTAAAGCCAACTAATGACGCTCACTAAACCACTAAACCACTAAATACTAGATTTAAAGTGGAGACATGAAGTAACTCCCTTCTCCAGATTGACGATGTACTACTTGACACCAAAAAAAAATTTTCAGTCCAATTATTTTTTTAACTCCCGTTACTTTCTGATTCTATAGCTGTTTTTTAAAGACAGAAATATAACAGAAAGAAAGTCTCAAAATTACGCCAAAATCGATTTGACGCTAATGTGATTAACTTCTAACTTTTGTTATTAAGTCTATTAACTAGGAGGTCATTGAGGATGAAGCGAGCAAGTACTGCATATCGATTACAATTGATAAAAGAGGTTGCGACAAAAAGGCAGCGCGAACTATCAAACGACGCAATGGCTAACTATATTCACGACTTACTGAACGATCAGCCTCAACGGGAAGAGAACGTTGAACGGAATCACCGCTTTAGTGGTAGTCACTTTGATGAAGGTGCCGGAGGTTGGGTTAGTGATACTTGGAGTCTAAAATAGATAAAAAGTGGTATTGCTATTGCGCCGCTATAATCAGCGGCGTTTTCGTCTCTATTAAACGCCTTTTAAAAACCCGAACCAACGTTGAAATAGAAGGCATTGTCATCTTCACTAAATGCAAAGTCCATTCCCATGTGGATACCATACCTACGAGCAATTAGGTAACGAAATCCCGCCCCATACGCCACATGAGAGTCATCATAGAGTCCATCCACTTCATTACTAGCGGAACCCACTCCGGTAAACCCAGAGATTGTCCAGCGGTTATCAATATGCCACATCAATTGTGACTGAATAGCTGATACATAGTTATCTTGATAACGAAACGCCGATACCCCCCTAAGCTTCACGTAGGGCTTAGCCAATGGTGGTAAAATGCCACGTTCTGTTTTCGTTAAAGACTCATAGCCCCCCGCAAAAGCGATAGTCCAACTATCAGATATAGGATGAAACCATTGCCCGGCTAATTCAAAAGTGTCATAACTGTTGTCACTTCCGAATGAGTCTCGATACATCATATACTCAGCGTTTATCGAATACCCATCAGTTGGGAAAAAGAAGCTATTTTTCGTGTCATACTCGGCGTTAACACCCACCCCTGACGCCGTGGTTTCTAAACCAATTAAATTTTCGATAATCGCGTTAACGGTATCATTCGATGAGCGAACTTCTGACCTTGCCCAAAACTGTGAAACACCCAAAAACAGTGGTGTATCACCGACTCGAAATTGAAGCTTCTGCATGCCGCCATAACCTTTGTTGTCACTTTCAAAGCTCACGCTCTGATTAGGGATCCATTGGTTATCAGACCCTATATCGGCATAAATATCGATAAAGGCGTTACCGTAACCCATTCCGCCCATATATCGGATTGAATCTTGATTCCATGTTCTTCGGTGGCCAATAATTCCAAACCAAGTACCGTTTTGAGTAGCGCCACCACCTGCGACTGTTACGGCAGGTGGAATAAGATTTGCGCCACCATCAATCGATTCTAACGCGAGTTTTTTTCGGGTCTCTTTCTCTTGTTCTGATTCATGGAGAAACACCCCCATAAACCCGCCACCAACACCTAAAGCAGGCTCAGTAATGATCACTGGAACCGGGAGGAAACCGTAAGCATTTTCCGCGAGATACTCCCCCATATCGAGCATGCCATCGATTGGGTCAGTAAATGAGACAGCGAAAGAAGAGGCCGATAACGCTGCACTACTTACTATGAGAGATCGGTATATTGTTCTATTCACTAGGCATTCCAAAATGGGGAAATCGATAAAGACAAAACTATTAAAAGAGATCTTGCTGCGGATTACTAGTGTCTACTTCTTCGGGAGCCTTTTTTTTGCCCTGTTGCATTTTTCGACGGTAACGTAATTTACAAAGTTTGATGACGTGTAGTTGTTGCATTGGTGTCATTGATAACCAATTAAACCTTTCCTCACGCTTACGCATGCAACCTTGGCAATATCCTTTAGGATCAACATTGCAAACCCCCACACATGGGCTTGGCACTGTGAAAAATTCTAACTGCTCCATTTACGCCTCCCCCACCACCTAAGTGTCAAAATTGATATTTCTCTTACTTTCAGTATGTTACCTATGTATATCTAATAGCGTAAATAACACTATTAAACTGTGAACCACCCTAAACTATGACTTACTTCTGACAAAAACAGTGTTTTATTGGCTATACTTTTTAACAATCTTAAGGCCTATGACGTATCGCTAGGTCATTATTTCCAATTGTGGAGTTACTTATTATGAAGCTTAGTTTAAAAACGCTGGCTGTTGCTATTTCTGTACCTGTATTACTCACTGCTTGTGTAAGCAATGGCGAGGAAGCGCAAATGATCACATCTCAGGACCTACAACACCACAACTGGGAACTGGTAAAGATTGATGGCAAAGACATCGTTAAAGGCGAAAACAACAAACCAATTCGTCTTGAAATCGGTGAGAACATGAGCGCAAACGGCCACGCTGGTTGTAACAACTTCTTCGGTCAAGCAGAACTGAACGATGACCAATTCCGCATTGAAAAAATGGGCATGACCATGAAGATGTGTGGTGAAGAAGAGATGAATACTGAAATGGCAATGTCTCAAGTTCTCACTAACTGGAGTGACATTACATTAACGAAAGACAGCTTAGTACTTCAAAACGATGTCCACACTCTAACGTTCACACTTCGTGATTGGGTTAACTAGAAAGTAACTATCCTGGCGTGAGAGGTTTTGAAATAAAAAAGAGCGGTTATCCGCTCTTTTTTAATTTCCGTAAGAAAACCCCCAATCCCTTTTAGTTTCGAAGCTTTAGATTCAGAGCTTCCGCTGAGCTTGTTCATTGACGATGAAGAAGTCCATCACGGACTGCAATTTTTGAGCTTGATTGCTGAGCATCTCAGACGTTTCCGTTAATTGAGCCGAGCTAGAAGCATTTTGCTGGGTAATTTGTGTTAGTTGCATCATCGTCGTATTTATCTGGTTGACGTTGGTTTGCTGCTCTTCAGACGCCGCACTTATCTCTTGAACCAAGTCTGAAGTCTTAGCGATTGAAGGAACAATCTTATTTAACAGACCACCCGCTGATTCTGCAAGCTCTACGCTATTAGATGCAACCTCGCTGATCTCTTGCGCAGATACTTGACTACGCTCTGCTAGTTTACGAACCTCCGCGGAAACAACAGCAAACCCTTTACCATGCTCTCCTGCCCTGGCTGCTTCGATAGCCGCATTTAACGCCAGTAAATTGGTTTGATAAGCAATGTCATCAATGACGCCAATTTTTTCGGCAATTTGCTTCATAGCAATAACCGTATGCTGCACAGCTATACCGCCTTCTCTTGCTTCATTCGATGCCTTTGACGCCATACTTCCCGTTGCTTTTGCATTGTCGGTGTTTAAACTTATTGAGCTGGTCATTTCCTCTATTGAGTTCCTTGTAAATTCAACACTATCTGCTTGATCGGAAGAGGAAGACCTCATCACTTGTGCCATTGAACTCACCTTTTCAGAGGCGTTAGATAAACTATTAGCCGCCTCTCTAACATCCCCAATAATGGCAGACAACTGTTCTACCATGTGCTTCATCGCTCGAAGTAATTGGCCCGTTTCATCATTACTCTCAACCCTTATCTTTGACGTAAGATCGCCTTTAGCTAACCGATTAGCAACGACGACGGCTTCCCGTACTGGGGTGGTGATAATTCGCGTAATGACAATGGCTAATATTATGCCGAGTATGCTTGCGATAATACTGATTGCAATGACAAACGCTTTCGATTGATCATTCGACTTTTGTAACTGAGGCCCGAGTAAATCTTGTTGATCTTTGATCTCTAGTTTTAAATTTTCGATCAAACTGGCAGATTCTGCTCCTGCCTGATCTAGCCATTCGGACTTTAATCGATTACGCTCGTAAATAACCTCAACAAGTTCTTGGAATGCTGAAATATAACGAATGTTCAACCTTTTAACCTGACTAATCATCGCTTGATGCTCAGGGTTACTCGTTGTTTGAGTCAGGTGATTAAACATTCGTTGATAGCTACTAAACTCACTCTCTACTCTATCGACATCTTGTTGAGAATTACTGCTTAGAAACTTAGTGACATAAAGCCTTGCCAATAATAAATGCCTCATTGACTGTGCTACCTCAAAAGCTTCCTCCATATTCCCATCGTGTTTACTCCCTAATAGCAGCGACGTGATCTGTTTTTCTATTTGAGGGCCTAATACATCTAAGGTGTCGTGAACTAATATGTGTCGACGCTCAATTTTTTTCTTTATTAAATTAAACGCTTCGTCATAAGACAGTAGGTGTTGCTCTACGCTTTCAAACGTCTCTTTCTGATCTTTAGACGAAGCTTCTTGCCTTGCTTCTAGCATGAGTGTTTTTAGCTGTTCAAAACGCCCCTGCTGAACATCTAAAAACTCTAAATTTGAACTGTCTATATATTTGAGCGCGGCCAATCTAACACTGAGTAAGTTTGCTTGAACTCTACCTGCATTATTTGTATTTCTTGCTAGAGAACGGTAATCAGAAAAACCCGAAGATGCGGTTTGAAGTGCATTAAAAGACAAATATGCGGTTATGATCAGCAACATCAGAACCAGCCCAAACCCTAACCCTAACCGACCTCCGATCTTCATGTTTTGGAACATACTTGGCACCCTTCCCCTGGCTTGATTGGTTAAGTTATTGATAGTTTTATTGAATAGCTTTATTTGTCACTCTGGGATCCAATATTTTTAACCACTAATCTCTAAACTTACCCACATTGCTTATCGCAAAGATTGCTCTTTCCACTAACACAATATTAGAAGGTATTTAGATTTTTGTTCGAGCAGTAAAAAATTAACACCACCATTTCAGGCATATACTTATGATTAGGACGATAAAACCGAAGGACTATTTTCACCTTCTTTGTAATTTTTGTTGCTCTAGTCAGGTCTTTACTTCCACTCATTATTTACACGTATTGGTCACTTATTCTTCTTAGACTCACGAGAGAGACCACCTTCTAGTAAATAACATTGATAAATTAATGAGATAGATTAGTATTTCTGTTCAAGGGAATACGCGACAACTATCAAATAACATGGAAAGGGTTATGAAAAAGAGATTTTGTACAATCGGGCTTGCGGCGGCAGCACTTACTACAACATTTTCAACGAATGCGATGGACTGGTCTCAGGTTGAAACCGAAGCCAAAGGACAAACTGTCTATTTTCACGCATGGGGCGGTAGCCAAGAGATCAACCGATACATTCAATGGGCAGGGTCCGAGCTTTCAAAGCAGTACGGCGTTACTCTGAAACATGTAAAGGTCACTGACATAGCAGAAACAACTACCAAGCTGATTGCAGAGAAAGCGGCAGGAAAGAATTCCGGTGGCAGTGTCGATATTGTTTGGATTAATGGCGAAAACTTTAAGTCTATGAAAGAGAATCAGCTGTTATTTGGCCCTTTCACACAATCACTACCCAATTGGCAATATGTTGATAAATCTCTACCCGTTGATGTCGATTTCTCAGAGCCAACACTCGGCTTAGAAGCACCTTGGGGCGTTGGGCAATTAGTCTTCATTCATGATGACGAAGCTCTACGCAACCCACCTCGCTCGTTTGCGGAAATGCTCAGCTACGCACAAGCCTATCCAAATAAAATCAGCTACCCTCGTCCCCCTGAGTTTCACGGAACTAGCTTTCTCAAATCGCTGTTAATTGAGTTAACAGATAATGACCCTGCGCTCTCAAAACCAACTACTGAAGCCGACTATGACGCTGTCACAGGTCCTCTTTGGTCTTATCTCGATGATCTACATAAAGTCGCATGGCGAGGGGGAAAGCAATTCCCATCAGGCACAACTGAAACCATTCAACTTCTCGATGACGGTCAACTCGACCTCGCAATAAGCTTTAATCCAAACGCGGTATTTTCGTCTCAAGCAAGTGGAAAACTTGCGCCGACAACCAAAGCCTATGCCATGGATAGCGGCGCTTTATCAAACATTCATTTCTTGGCAATTCCGTGGAATGCGAAAGCGAACGCTGGGGCTCAAGTCGCTATCAACTTTTTGCTAAGCCCAGAGGCTCAGTCTCGCAAGGGTGATTTGTCCGTATGGGGCGATCCTTCTGTGCTGAGTAGCCAATACTTAACAGGGAGTGCTAAAAAGACACAACAATTTAAGTCTGTTTCTGAGCCACACCCGAGTTGGCAAACAGCTCTTGAGGCGTCATGGCTTGAGCGATACGGAAACTAGCCATTATGGTCACTAAATAACAATGTTAAGAGCGCTGTATCCTTTTATCATCCTCATCTGTTTTGCCCCCACTATTCCCGGAATAGTGGGGCTTCTCTCTTCATCTCTTGGTTACCTTCCCGCTATCAACATGCATACGCTATCGTGGGATGGATTTAACTTAGTATTTGAATGGCACGGCGTTTGGCAATCCATTGGGCTGTCTCTTTTTTCTTCCATGTTTAGCAGCTATGTCGCTTTGTTGCTGACCTTTGGCATTTTACTCTCTTGTTGGGGATCGAGGCATTGGAATAAGGTCGAGCTTGCGCTTTCACCGCTTCTAGCCCTTCCTCACGTCGCATTCGCAATCGGTTTTGCTTTTTTGTTCGCGCCGACAGGCCTACTATCCCGAACCTTATTTAGCGCTTTTGGTTATAACGCTAACCACCAATCCGTTAATGACCTGCCTATACTCATTAATGACCCCTATGCCCTTGGGCTTGTCGTTATGCTGGTGCTCAAAGAGATCCCTTTTCTCCTACTAATGAGTATGGCAATTCTAAAACAACTGAACATTCAGAAAATCGAAAAGGTCGCGTCGTCTCTAGGCTATAACCGTACTCAAATGTGGTGGAAAGTCGTCTTTCCACAATGGTTGAATAAAATGCGTTTTCCTATTCTTGCCGTTATCGCTTATAGCCTATCTGTTGTTGATATTGCCTTAATCATTGGACCGACAAACCCACCTACTTTCGCGGTACTCGTTTGGCAATGGTTCAGCGAGCCTGAATTAACGTTGTTACCTAGAGCGGCGGCTGGTGCCATGGTGCTATTTTTATTAGCATCCCTATTAATGGTTACGGCTCGACTAATAGAATGGCTGCTCATTCAAGGGATGCGATCGTGGCAAGTATCGGGACGCTACGGTAGAGCCATTGCAGGACGCGCTACTTTAGCCTCTGTAATTTTTGTTTCTATTATAATTTTTCCATTAATGATGGTCTGGAGTTTCGCTCAACGTTGGCGCTTCCCTGATTTAATTCCAAGCCAATTCACCATAAGGTACTGGCAATATGAGTGGTCAGCACTATTTAGCAATATACAACATAGCCTTTCTCTTGCTATCGCCAGCGCATCGATTGCCCTTATCTTGGCTATCGTAGCTCACGAGTATCGACTTAAACATCGTTGGGCACTTCCGGATTATTTAATAGCGCTTCCCATGTTACTGCCTCAATTGTCTATTCTGTTTGGCATTCAAGTTGCGACGCTCTATATCAACCAAAGTAGCTACTACTTATGGACGTTATGGGCTCACGTGTTCTTTGCTTTTCCATTTGTCTATTTAGCACTTGATGGCCCTTGGCGAAGCTACGATATGAATTTAACTAAGTCAGCGCTCAGTCTAGGCAAAAGTCCATTGCTCGTTTGGTGGAAAATCAAAATGCCAATACTGTCTTTAAGCATCGCGTTTGCTTGGGCGATTGGTGCTAGTGTCAGCCTTGCTCAGTACTTACCGACACTCATGCTGGGTGGGGGGCGAATATCCACCATCACAACTGAAGCCGTTGCTCTGTCGAGTGGTTTTGACAGACGTGTCACCGCTATCTATGCACTTTGGCAAGCTATCTTACCGCTGTTAATTTTTTCCTTTGCTATCGCTATAGGCCGACTGAACCTTCGCTCTCGACAACTTTCTATTAAGGGTCTAATTACTAATGAGTCTTTGCCTCAAAAACCTTTCCATTCACAACCGTAACGGTGACTCACTGTTTCCGTCTTTGACTATTTCAATAGACAATGGCGAGATAGTTACTCTTATGGGGCCAAGTGGATGCGGTAAATCGACACTACTCGATCTGATTGCGGGCCACCTTGCTGATGATTTTGAATACAGTGGAGAGTTGTCTCTAAATGACGTCGATATTTCTAAGCTAGAGGCCCATAAACGTCAAGTCGGTATTTTGTTTCAAGATGACCTGTTATTCCCACATCTCAATATATGGGAGAACTTAGCTTTCGCACTGCCGAATGAAGTAAAAGGAAAACAAAGAAAGCTAAAAGCGATGGAGGCACTTAAAGCAATCTCTCTATCTAAGATTGCTGACTCTTTCCCGCAACAAATATCTGGCGGTCAGCGCGCCCGTATCAGTCTAACTCGCATGCTACTTGCAAAGCCAAAGCTGGCACTGCTCGACGAACCTTTTAGTAAATTAGATAAAGAGCTACGAAGCCAGTTTCGTGACTGGGTAGCCGCAGAGCTTAAAGCGGCCAACATACCAGCCTTAATGGTCACTCACGACAAAGAAGATATGCCTATAAATGGTAGAGTATTAAACTGGCCTTGGAGTGGTAATCATGCTTGATCGAATTAGTATAAAGGTCATTCGTTGGCCTCTCGCCAAAGTTGCAACAGGATTAGACGCTCTGGGTCTTACAGCCAATCAAATTACCCTGTTTGGTTTTGTGATGGGTTGTTTAGCTTTACCAGCTCTTGTGCTTGAACAATACACATGGGCACTATTTTTCATCTTACTCAATCGTAGTTGTGACGGTTTGGATGGCGCACTTGCTAGAATCCAAGGCATCTCCGATGCGGGTGGCTTTCTAGACATTAGCCTAGATTTTATTTTCTACTCGCTGATCCCCTTTGGCTTTGTGTTAGCCAATCCAGATCAAAATGCCATTGCTGGCGCGTTTCTAATTTTTACGTTTGTCGGAACGGGAACAAGCTTTTTAGCCTTTGCTGTAATGGCAGGGAAACAAGGTATTGAGAACCCCGTTTATAAGCATAAGTCTTTGTATTATATGAGCGGGTTAACCGAAGGAACTGAAACGATAGGGTGCTTCATACTGTTCTGTTTATTCCCTATGCACTTTGCAATTATTGCTTATTTATTTGCTGCTGCCTGCTGGTTTACCACCGCCACCCGTATCTATTCGGGGTTTCAAACCTTGAAAGCCACACATAAAAAAGTAGAGCCTTAAAGCTCTACTTTTGGTTAATTCATAATGAAATAGGATTACTTAAAGACTAACGCTTTCAAGCTCGCTTCAGGATCGGTATCAATAAACTCTGGTGGATTATCCAAGCGGTACTGGAAGCTCAAAGAAGGCGCTTCTTCTTTCATGCTATCGATTAAAAACTCACTATGAACAACCGGAGAGTTGACGCAAGCCAACACTTCGCCACCTTCAGTCAGTAGGTCTGGCAATCGACGAAGAATCTTTTTGTAGTCTTTGGTTAATGCAAAGCTGCCTTTTTGGAATGATGGCGGATCAATAATGATGAGGTCGTATTGCCCCATCTTTTTAATCTTGCCCCATGACTTAAAGATGTCGTGTCCTAGGTAGTTCACTTTACGGGAATCATGCTCATTTAACTTGTGGTTCTCTCTTCCTTTGCTCAGTGAAGACTTAGCCATGTCAACGTTAACCACTTTATCAGCGCCACCTTCAACCGCAGCGACAGAAAAACCGCAAGTGTAGGCAAATAGATTTAGTACGTTCTTTCCTTCAGCTCGCTCTTTAACCCAATCACGACCTAACCGCATATCAAGGAATAAACCAAAGTTCTGGTTGCGGCCAATATCGAGTTGGTATTTCAAACCATTTTCTTCAACAACTGGGCGCGTATTTAGCTCACCAATTAACACTTCAGACGGAGCACCTTCTGCATAGCGGTGTTGAATAACGATACAACTACCCTGCTTTTCTAGCCAGCAGCTAAGGTTTGTTAATTTGATAAGGCCATCTTTTAGCTCTGAAAGAAACGTTTCATCGACCTCTTTAAATAGATTGACGATCATTTGTCCTTGCAGCCAATCACACGTTAGCTGTTCAAGCCCTGGCCAGTGATGTCCTCGACCATGAAACAGACGTCGAAGCTCATTGGGAACCTGGTCTAGTTCTGATTCGATATGTTCAAAAAACAGGGGTAATTGAGATGCTACCATTTCTTATTCTTCTCTATGATTTGTTAAGTTTAGGCCAAGCTAAAGTGTGAGGTTCTAGCCAAACGTCAATGCCTTCACTGACCTGCTGCTCTTGCCATTTGCAGCCTAACGCTGGGTAATCACGAGGGTCACAAATAAACTGATGTTTCTCGTGATTAAATGAGAATCCAATTGCAAATGCATGAAGATACCCACGATCGGCGTCGCTGCTTGGGCTATATATCGGATCACCTACGATACTCGAGCCTATCGAGTTCAATGCGACTCTTATTTGATGCGTTTTTCCAGTATGAGGCTTGCATAAAAACAACCTCTCGCCAGGTGTCGCTGACAAAGAAATAAACTGAGTGATGGCAGGGTTGTTTTGCGACTTAATCAGCTTCCAACTAGAACGGCGAGAACGCTCCATATCACCGCTAATGAGGCCTTGTTTTTTCTTAGGCTTCTTAGTTCCTATGGATAAATAGTATTTCTCTACATCGCGATTCGCAAATGCCTGAGATAGACGACTTGCAGCTTCATGGTTACGCGCCAACAGTAGAATACCCGACGTCATTTTATCTAAACGATGCACTAGGTAGAGCTGGCTATCACCACTCACTTTCGCTACTTCTTGAAGCAGCATGGTATCTCCATCATCTTTATGTACCGATACATTGGGGTGTTTATTGATCACTAAAAAGTCAGGGGATGTATGAAGAATATCGAACATGAGTGCGCTCCGTTATAGAGCGAAGGAGTATACCGTTTCTTAGTAGATATTCCACTCTCCTACCTATTCAACATCACCAAATAACTATCGATTCGAATAGGTAGGAGAATCTGATTTATGACAGCTTGAATTTACTGATCAGTTGCTCAAGCTCTGTAACACGGGTATTCAGACCACTGGTACTTTCCGAGCTTCGATTTGCCAGCGCTAATGATTGCTCTGAAATATCACTGATAGCGGTAATATCAGCGGCAATTTCTTTCGTTACCGCAGTTTGTTCTTCTGCCGCCGTTGCTATCGAATTGACCATGCTCTGCACATTTGCCGCTCCTGATACAATTTCTTCCAGCGCTGTCACCGCACCGGAGCTTTGTTTTACCCCTATTTCAACAAGCTGACAATTCTCTTCGGTAAAGGTTACTGCCTCTTTCGTACCCGATTGAATCGACTGAATGATGCCAGAAACCTCTTGAGTCGCGTTTGTGGTTCTTTCAGCAAGTGCTCTCACTTCATCCGCAACTACTGCAAACCCTCGGCCAAATTCACCAGCACGGGCCGCTTCTATCGCTGCATTTAAGGCTAACAAATTGGTTTGCTCTGCGATGTCTTCGATAACCTTGATAACGCTTCCTATTTGCTCACCATGCGATCCAAGTGTATTCATCTGGGTCGACATGTCACTCATTTGGTTTGAGACTTGTTGGATACTCTCCACCATCTCAACGATCACACTTCGTCCTTCCTCAGCGGATTTTTCAGACCTTTGTGCTTCCTCAAAGGTTGAGTTCCCTTGCTGAGCGACTTCCGAAATAGTCAAACTTAACTCTTCAGCAGCCGTGGCGATTAATGATGCCTTATCGGCTTGAGATGACGCGCCTGAGACAATATCGTTACTTATCTGGAAGAGATCAGAAGTGACCATTTTGACTTCCGTACTAACAGTAGAGATTGAACCCAGCAAACTCACTAAAGAGGCTTGCATTTTATTGACTGATTTCGCCAAGTTACCAAGCTCATCGCTCGATGCGTCTTCAATTTCCGCGGCAGTTAAGTCTCCATTCGCCACTCTAACCGCGACTTCATCTAGGCGCGTTAAACGAGTCGTAATCGAATGTGACAAAAAGTAGGCAACAGCAGATGAAGATAAGATGGCAATAATGGTGAGAATAAAAATGGTGCTATTGATTGCAGTGAATGAATCATTAAGTGTAAGTAAAGCTTTTTCAGCTTCTGCACTTTCAGACAATGACGCTTCATCCAACAAGTTTTCTACCATGACAAGGTGCTTATCATAGAGTTGATCAAGCTCTCGAAACAGTGCGTCAGAGTCTTGCGAAGGATTAACTTGGGGTAGTACGTTTCGCTCAAACTCACTGGTGTAAAGGTTAAACAATGCCTCTATTTTTTTTAAACGTTCATTATCTACTGCACTGCTTTTCTCTAATGCGACAATTTTCGTATATGCGTCTCTAAATTCGGTTTTATTAGATTCATAATCACGTCTAGCACCGGGGGTATTAGCCACTATCTTAAGTGAATCTCGGTACACATCACCGACTTCATCTATCAATATTAAATAAAGCTCAACGCCTGGGACATCGTCTACACGTATTTCTGTCGCGACATCGTGTGACTCTTCAACTTCCCACCAAATGACCCCCATCGCGATCATAACAACGGCTAAAATACTGGCAAATCCACTGTATAACTTGTTTCTTACCGACATATAACTCCCCTTACCTATTAGGCAAATCGACACAATTAAATACGGCAAGAGAAACAGCCGTTGCATCCTGATGCTGTGTTATTGGCTCTTAGCTTGGTAAGTATGGGAGATATTTAAGAAAGTGAGAGAATAAAAAAGGCGAGAAACTCATAAGTTTCTCGCCTTTACAATAATTATCGTTAGTCGGTATATACTAAGTTATTGATCTATTTATAGCTTCTTAGAGATAATACCTGAAACAGCTATCACACCAAGACCAACCAACATGATTTCACCTTTTCCAGATTCAAATCCAGAGTAAACGCCTGCAATCGCAACGATTGCTACAGCAAAAGGAATCACGTATTTAACTAGGTTGTACCAAAGACCGAACAGTGGGAACTTGATGTCGCCATCGTTAGTGATCTCTTTCTCAAGCTCTTCACGATTTAGTCTCCAACCAGCGAAGATACACACAAGCATACCGCCAACCGCTAGGAAGATCTTATCAGTTAGTAGGTCGAATACATCAAATGCACCCGTACCGAACAGTTGTGGACCTAGACCACCTAGAGAGATAGAAGAGAACACACATAGTACGCCCATTACTGTTGCAGCAAGAGCTACAGCTGTCGAACGCTTCAAGCCTTTCTCATCAATCAGGTACGATACAACAACTTCCAGTAGAGATACTGAAGACGTTAGAGCCGCAACACTTAGGCCAACGAAGAACATCAGAGCGAACATTAGGCCAATAGCGCCCATTTCAGCGAATAGCTGAGGAACAACAACGAAGACTAGACCCGGACCAGCAGCAGGTGCCATGCCGAATGCGAACATTGCAGGGAACATTGCTAGACCAGCAAGGATGGCAACACTGGTATCCATTGCTGTTACCATTGCAGTCGTTTGAACTAGGTTCTCTTTTTTCTTCAGGTAGCTACCGTATGTGATCATACAACCCATACCTAAACTTAGTGAGAAGAACGCTTGACCTAGCGCCGCTAGAACTACACCACTATCCACTTGAGAGAAGTCAGGTTTAAATAGGAACTCTAGACCTGCGCTTGCACCCGGAAGCATCATACCTTTGATAGATACGATGATAAGGATAATGAACAGCATAGGCATTAGAACTTTACCCGCTTTCTCGATACCACCAGAGATACCGCGAGCAACAATGGCGATATTCAATAGTAGGTAAAGACCCATCCACATAAGTGGTTCAATTGGGTTAGAGATAAAGCTACCAAAGCTATCACCGATAGCTTCTGGTGCACTCAATAGTCCCGTTGCCAGTTTGTAGATATAAGCAATTGCCCAACCACCTACAACTGGATAGAAACCCATGATCAATAGACCACTGAATACCCCAATAACGCCGACGAACGACCAACGGCGGTCGGTTTTCTTAAACGCACCTACTGCAGAAACGCCTGTCTTACGACCAACAGCGAATTCAGTCAGCATTACACTAAAACCAATAAAAATAACAAACAGTAGATAAATAAGAACGAACGCACCGCCGCCACTTTCACCTGCTGTATACGGGAATTTCCAAATGTTACCTAAACCTACAGCTGAGCCAGCTGCGGCCATTACGAATCCAAGTTTCGAACCCCAGGTATCACGGGGTTGTGTGGTTGTACTGCTAGTCGCCACGGTGTATCTCCAAAATTTATGTTGTGTTTATCTGAGCTGCATCTGTGTACTTATTTGCATCGTGCACTGGGCGTCTAAAGGGTTGAGTGTAAATACAAACTGTAAAGTTTACCTTACACCTTATAGTGTTTTAGTGACGCTCATGTATGGTAAGTAAACCAGTTTACGATTAAAATTGAAACCCCGCATAGTATATATTTCGGTCAAACCTCAATATTTCCAGTTCATTTGTTTCATTTATGTACAAATCGTTACATTCACAGCTAGAAAATATGACTATCTAGCAATTATCTACTGTTACTAATTTCATATATATCGAATAATCCGTTCCTAAATCGCTCGATTCCCATTACTATCCTAATTCCACCTTTTTACTTTTGTCTGCCTATATGGATAAGTTCTACCACTTCCTTACTCTAGTAAGTATCGGGCTTTATTGGTTTCTAGTTGCCGGGGTCACGCTACGAATAGTACTTAAAAGAAGAGCCGTTAGTGTTTCTTTAGCATGGCTAATGATCATCTACATCGTCCCTGTTGTTGGTGTCGGTTGTTATTTCCTTTTTGGCGAGCTCAATCTAGGTCGAAAACGAGCAGAAAGAGCAAGAGAGATGTTTGGCCCATTTCAGCAATGGTTTAGGCAGCTGAATCATTGTCAAGCCCACATACCCGATGCCTTGGGTGGTCACATATCTAAAATTGATGACCTTTGTAATAATCGAATGAGTATTCCGGCCCTTAGTGGTAATTCTCTTTCATTACAAAACTCTACTGACGAAATCCTACGCTCCATTATTCAAGATATCGAAAAAGCCGAGCACAGTATCAGCATGGTATTTTATATTTGGCACCCTGGCGGTCTTGCAGATTCAGTAGCGAGCGCTCTGATTCAAGCTTCCAAACGAGGAGTAAAAGTTAAACTACTGCTCGATTCAGCAGGTAGCCCACGATTTTTCAGGAGTTCGTGGTACCAAATGATGAAGAACTCTGGTATCGAAGTCGTTCAAGCATTAGAAGTGAGTCCTTGGCGTATTTTCTTACGTCGACTCGATCTTCGTCAACATAGAAAAATTATTGTTATTGATGATGCTATTGCTTATACCGGTTCGATGAACCTTGTCGACCCTGCTTATTTCAAACAGAACTCAGATGTAGGCCAATGGATAGATATCATGGTTCGAATTACTGGACCTACCGTAAATGTTTTGTCCGCCATTCATAGTTGGGATTGGGAAGTTGAAACGGGTCAGCGCCACTTGCCTAAACTCCCAGAGTGCCAGATCGATCCTTCCGAACAACAGCACCCAATTCAAGTTGTTCCGTCAGGTCCAGGTATGCCAGAAAACTTGATTTTACAAGTTCTCGCACTCGCTATGCACCAAGCAAACCACTCTGTAAAAATAACCACACCCTACTTTGTACCAAGTAATGACTTACTAGAAACGATTAAGTTAACGGCTCAACGTGGCGTCGCAGTGGATATTATTATCCCTCATAAGAATGACTCCTTAATGGTAAAATGGGCATCAAGAGCTTTTTATGGTGACCTTCTTTCCGCAGGTGTAAAAATTCACGAGTTTCATGGTGGACTACTTCATACGAAATCGGTCGTTATCGATGACCACTTCTGCCTTGTTGGAACCGTTAATATGGATATGCGTAGTTTGTGGCTTAACTTCGAAGTTACCTTGGCAGTAGAAGACCAAGCCTTCACACAAGAAATGCTCTGGCTACAACAACAATACATCGATCAGTCTTACCCAGTGAATAAAGAACAATGGAAATCACGCCCGATTCGTCACCGTTTTTTAGAAAGGGCCTTCTTTTTATTCAACCCACTTTTATGACAAAAAAACTTCTTTACATATAAATGCCTTCAAGGGGTTGAAACTAACCACAACTCCATGCTTTAAATAGGTATATCTCAAGTTAGTAGACAAGGAAATTCTATGTCGGAAGGCAAAAAGACTCGGCTGATCACGGCCGGACGTGATAAAAAGTGGACCAATGGTGTGGTTAACCCACCCGTTCAAAGAGCATCAACTATCGTTTTTGATACTGTGGCCGAAAAGAATGCCGCTATGCTAAAACGCGCTGATAAAACTCTTTTTTATGGTCGCCGTGGGACCAACACACACTTTGCATTCCAAGACGCGATGGTCGAACTCGAAGGCGGAGCAGGCTGTGCACTATATCCATGTGGTACTGCCGCCATTTCGAACGCAATATTGTCATTTATTGAAACGGGTGATCATATCTTAATGGTCGATACCTGTTACGAACCTACACGAGACTTTTGTGACTCGATCATGAAGAAAATGGGCGTTGAGACCACCTATTATGATCCAATGATTGGGGAAGGTCTCCGAGATCTTATCAAGCCAAATACTAAAATTTTGTTCACCGAGTCACCTGGCTCAGTCACAATGGAAGTACAAGATATCCCTACCTTGTCTCGAATTGCACACGAGAACGAGATTATCGTTATGCTCGATAATACATGGGCGGCTGGTGTGAACTTCTCTCCGTTTGATTTTGGTGTCGACATTTCTATTCAAGCCGCAACTAAGTACATTGTTGGCCACTCTGATGTCATGCTAGGAACTGCTGTTGCAACAGAAAAGTACTGGCCTCAATTAAGAGAGCAAAGTTACCTTATGGGGCAGTGTGTCTCTCCTGATGATGCGTATTTAGGTTTACGTGGTATTCGTACTCTCGATGTTAGGCTTAGCCAACACGCGGAAAATAGTTTAAAAGTCGCTAAGTGGCTAGAAACGCGCCCAGAAGTGGACCATGTCCGTCACCCTGCCCTAGAAAGCTGTCCTGGACATGAGTTTTTCGCTAGGGACTTCACTGGTGGCAATGGCTTGTTTTCTTTCGTTTTAAAAGAGTCTCACCCTAAAGCAACAACAGAGCTGCTTGATGGAATGAACCATTTCAGCATGGGTTATTCGTGGGGTGGATTTGAAAGCTTAATTTTAGCCAATGAACCAAGGAGCTTTAATAGCCTTAGAACCGTCGCTAACCCTAACTTCTCAGGTACGCTTATTCGTGTTCATATCGGGTTAGAAGATGTTGACGATCTTATCGCAGACCTAGACTCTGGCCTTGAAAGATATAATGAGGCTGTCAAAACCACCTCTAAATAATAACGATTAATAGATTAAAAAATGCCAATCCTCATTGGCATTTTTTAATTCTAAACTCACTAAGCCGTATGTTTTATTTCCGATTGTAGGATTTGGTGTTTTTGTAGGTATTTGAATCATAATCTGGATAGGCTGCACTTCTCATTACCGTTGCAATCGTGTGATATATTTTCACCCAAGCATTACGGGTTCGATCATCAAAGCTATCGCCCAAACCTGTCTTTAATGTATAAATCAGAGCGTTACCCACCGGTGTATAATCATCCGCTTTAACCCCGTAACTTACATGCTGTACAGCAAGGTTTTGCAGCACTGGGACTAACGACTCAAGGTTATCTAACCCTTTTACCGCAACACCTAACGTGCTCATTAACTTACGTCCTTGAGTGCTCATGTCGCCTTTAAATAACACTTTTAACGAAGGGTCATACTCAAACAGCTTTGCATAAAATATCTCCGCTGCTTTATCTGCAATTGGCGCAACTTTAGCAAAGCTATCTTGTATTAATTTCTTTTCAATAACCGTAATAGACATATTACTCCCTAATCTTTGACGTTCTAGATTAATAGTAGAACGTCAATGTAGACTCGCCCAACTTTTATTGATTCGTAAAGTATTTTGGGCAATCAATAAGATGATCATTAACCATGCCAGTGGCTTGCATAAATGCATAGCAAATAGTTTCCCCAACAAATTTAAAGCCTTTCTTTTTTAAAAATTTGCTCATCTCTTTCGATATTTTTGTCGAAGCAGGGACTTGATCCATCGAAGACCAGCTATTAATGACTGGACGATCACCCACAAACTGCCACAAGGCGATAGATAGACTTCCAAACTCTTTCTGTAGCTCTATTGCAGCCCGAGCATTACCGTATACCGACGCAATTTTTCCTTTATGCCTAACAATGTCAAAGTTTTCGATTATGTTAGGTACATCCGTTTCATCTAACTTAGCCAGTTTCTCCAAATCATAATTCAGAAAAGCCAAGCGATAACCTTCTCGTTTCTTTAATATTGTAATCCAGCTCAATCCTGCTTGAGCCCCTTCTAACGTTAAAAACTCAAATAGGGTTTGATCATCATAAACAGGCACGCCCCACTCACTATCGTGGTAGGAACGCTCCAATGGGTGTTTCATCGCCCATGCACATGTTGTTTCCGTCATATTCTTTCTCCTTAAAAGTGAGCCGTAACATGAAAGGTGTGCTTCACCTAGAAAACGCCCCTGAATTATCAGAGGCGTTTCCACAGAGTTAAAACCTGTAATCACTTGTGATTGAAATAGGCCTGTTACTGCTGTGGTATTTTCAGACCGTGGAACAGTCTGTATAAAACAGGAACCACGATAAGAGTTAACACCGTTGCAAACCCCAAACCAAACATGATGGTAACCGCCATTGGCTTAAAGAAAATATCCGGCAATAGCGGAATCATACCCAATATGGTTGTAATTGCTGCCATACACACAGGTCGAACACGACTTAGCGCAGCATCGACTACCGCCACATAAGGCTCTTTACCCGATTTCATTTCAATCTCAATTTGATCGAGAAGAACAATCCCGTTTTTCAACAGCATTCCAGAGAGACTTAAGAAACCCAATAGAGCCATAAAACCAAACGGTGTATTTAAGGCAAGGAGACCCGTAGTAACCCCCATAATAGCAAGAGGCACCGTTAACCAGACAATGAGAGGTTCCTTCACAGAGTTAAATAGGAACACTGTGATTAAGAACATAAATAGGTAACCCAATGGCATTGTAGTAAAGAGTGACTCTTGTGCATCTCGAGAAGACTCATACTCTCCGCCCCATTCTAAAGAGTAACCCGGTGGCATCTCAATCGCGTCAATTTGTGGCATTAAGCGTTTTTGTAACGTCGATGCCGTTTCCTCACCAAGTAAGTCTGGATCAGCAAATACCGTTAAAACACGCTTGCGATTTTTACGGACGATAATAGGGTCTTCCCATTGAAGTTCATAACCAAGAGTAACCTGCTGCAATGGAATATATTCGCTAAGTACAGGACTCCACATCTTCATCCCTTCAATATTACGAATATCGACCCGTTCTCCTTCTGGCAATCGTGCAATGATAGGCATCAACGTTGTACCATCACGATAGACACCCACTGACTTACCAGAGAAAGACATCGATAGGAAATCATCAACATCAGATTTAGTGATACCGTAACGTCTTGCTTGGCTCTCGTTAAACTGAGGCTCTAACACCTTTGTTCTTTCACGCCAATCGTGACGAATATTCGTCGCATTAGGATCGTCCTTCATTACATCAACAATTTGAGAGGCAATACCTCTTAAAATCGTCGGGTCTGAACCAATTACTCGAGCTTCAATCTTAGCGCCCCCGCCTGGGCCTAATTCAATCTGCTTAAGCTTATAGTTCACTTCTGGAAAGTTCTCTTCCACGTGAACTCTAAACTTCGCCATTAAATCATGTAAGGCGGCATAGTCGTCTACTCGGGTTGTAATCTCTCCATAGCCAGCGTAACTCTTCTCGGGCGCATACGTCAGCATGAAACGCTGCAAGCCTTTACCAGCCGTAGTAGTGACGTGCTCCACGTGGTTTTGCTCTGAAATCCACGTTTCTAACGCCTTGAGCTTCGTATTCGTCGCCCTAATATCGGTCCCTTCTGGTAGCCAAATATCAGCTTGGAACATTGGTGTAATCGACGATGGGAAAAATGACTGTTTTACTAAGGTAAATCCATACAAGCTTACCCCTAGGCCAACCACTAAAACGATAACCGTTAACCACGCTCGGTTCATACAAAACTGTAAGAAGTTTTTGTAGATGACGAACACAGCCCCTTTATACGGGTCACTATCATCACCGCCTTCTGGCTGCTTTTGTCCTTTAAAGAACATATCAGCAAAGAAAGGAGTAAGAGATATAGCCGTAAACCAACTGAGCATCAAAGAAATGAGAAGCACCGTAAACAGTGTTCCACAATATTCACCAGTGGCATCTTCTGATAACCCAATTGGTGCAAACGCGGTAACAGCAATAACAGTGGCGCCTAGTAAGGGCCATTTCGTTTGAGTAACGATATCTGTTGCGGCTTGTGTCCGAGTTCGCCCTTTTTGTGTTCCTATTAGTATCCCTTCAACGACGACAATGGCATTATCCACCAGCATCCCTAGTGCGATAACCAGTGCCCCCAGTGAGATTCGTTGTAGGTCGATTTTGAAGTACTGCATGAAGATGAAGGTACCAAATACCGTCAACAACAAGATGAGGCCGATCAGTAATCCAGAACGTAAGCCCATGAAGAATAGTAGAACGATAATAACGATGGCAACGGCTTGTCCTAAACTCACGACGAAGCCGCTTACTGACTTATCGACTTCTTTAGGTTGGCTATAAACTTCAGATATCTCAATACCAATTGGCTGCTGAAACTTCAACTCAGCTAAACGTCTATCAAAACGCTCACCCACTTCAACAACGTTCACACCACTAGCAAATGAAACGCCAACATTTAGCGCTAAATCACCGTTAAAACTAATAATGTTACTTGGAACTTCCTGATAACCACGTGTTATTTCAGCGACATCCCGTAAATAAATAAGCCCAGAAGCGCCGCTTTCATTAATGATCAGATCCCCAAGCTGATCAACATTTTCAAACTCGCCTGTGGGATGTATTCGAATATATTCATCGCCAATTCTCACGGCTCCAGCGTCAGAGACTAGGTTCTGTGTGGCAAGCAAATTAAATACGGTTGTCGGCGCGAGGCCAAGGCTGCTCAACCTTTTCATTGATATTTCAATAAAAACTTGTTCTTGTTGCTGCCCTGATACTGAAATTTTACTAACACCATCGATTAGTTCGAGTTCACGCCTTAAGTAATCGACATAATCCAATAGCTGCTTATATTCGTAACCGTCACCAGTAATCGCAAGTAAAATTCCATAGACATCGCCAAAGTCATCGATGACTTTAGGAGTACCAACACCCGGAGACAAAGAACCAGCTGTGTCGTTCACTTTCCGTCTTAGTTCATCCCATATCTGAGGGAGATCATCTGGACCATAGTTGTTTTTCATCGTCACCGTGATCTGCGAGAGGCCTCGACTCGATATTGAGTTAACTTCATCAACATAAGTCAGCTGTTGAATCACTTTCTCAAGGGGATAAGTCACTTCCTCTTCCACTTGCTGTGGGGTTGCTCCTGGATATTGAGTCACAACCATCGCATCTTTGATTGTAAACGCAGGGTCTTCTAATCGCCCCAAACCAAAGAACGCTGACACCCCCCCTATCAAAAAAATCAAAGCAATCATCCAGCTGATCACTCGGTTCTTTATAAAATAGACGGCAATGCCTTTCTCTTCAGCATCATTGGCTTGTGGAAGAGTGTTATTAGAATCATTCATTAACGGCTACCTCTGAAATCACTTCCACTTTCATTCCTTCTTTCAAATTAGAAAGCCCAGCTACAACAACGACATTACTACTATCAACGCCATCCAATACCTTAAAAGAATCAGATAACGCTTTTCCTAACACCACTTTTTGCTTTCTAACCGTATTATCTTGGTTAAGTACCCAAACATATTTATTGGCTTGATCTAAACTGTCGCCATCCGCATTAAATACCGCTTCAATTGGCACCGTTGCGCCACCAGCTAATCCTCGTCCAATGGTTGTTCCTCTTGCGGTTACCTCAACGGCCATACCATCAAGAATAAACTCATCATCAGGCATCGGTAGTGAAAGCGTCACTGTATATGTCCCTGTGGCTGGATCCGGCTCTGTCGTAAACTCTTTCACCTGTGCAGGGTAAGTATTACCACTTGGCACACGAACAATAGTTTGAATAGCATCAGCCATATTCCTTGTCGGCTGACTAACGTACAAGCGATCTGGAAGTTGAATCAAAACTTCGACGCTATCGACACTATGAATATTAACGATCTGTTGCCCAACTTGAATATTTTCAAACTGATCAATACTGACTCGTGAGATAATTCCATCAACAGGGGCTTCGAGTTTCGTAAATGAGAGCCTTAGCTTAGCGAGTTCCAGCTCTGATAATGCAATCATGCGTTGCGCTGCTATTTCGTCAAACTGGGACTTTGCTAGTAAACCTTTTTTAACAAGAGGCTTTGAACGGCGGAACTGGCTATTAATAACCGAATAGCGCGCAGACGCGTTATCGACCTCTAGCTGATAGTCTGTTGGGTCAATTTGAGCAATAACTTGACCTTTTTTGACTTGATCACCTTCTTTAACCAATAAGTGACTTATCTCTCCACTAACTCGGAAACTCAAATGAGAGCGTTCCGCTGCATTTGCGATGGCTGGAAAATATAAACTATCTCTAACTTGTCTAACGGATAAATCGGCAACCTTTACTCGAGCGGTGGTTTGGACTGACTCCACAGGAGCCTTACCACAAGCGGTCAACAAAACGGCTAACGCTAAGAGACCAACACTTAAAGACTGTTTCATATTAAAGCCCCCTTTCCTTAACCCACTCACGAACTTTGATGCCAGCTTCGATGCCACCAACCCCTGATATAACTATCTGGTCTCCATCATTCAAACCTGATAACACTTGCTGCTGTTCGTTGAGTTTAATCACCACTTTTTCAATCGCTCCTTTAGAGCCAACTCGCCAAACATTTGAGTTTCCATTTTCTTCAAACAACGCTGATGAAGGAATTTTGGTTGCATTCCCTGCATCTACCGTTGCATGAACACTGCCCGCCATTCCAGGTAAAATACCGGTATCTTCTGGTCGCTCCATCACCATGGTGACTTTATATGAACCTGTTTTTGGATCAGCTTCTGTATCAATCTCTTGGAAAAGCAGTGGGTAGCTCGCTTCAGGGAAAGCATCAAATGTCATCGTTACCGTCGGGTTACGATTTTGAGCAAAGCGATTAAGCAGATGATCGGGAAGTTGAAAGACGACTTTTAATAACTGATTCGTTTGAATATTCATGACGCCAACTTTATCGCCAACAAATTCAAAATTTTGCGCAGGAAGTAACGATATGGTTCCATCATACGGAGCGAGTAATTTGGTGTAATTTAGGTTCGCATTCGCTTGGGACAGGACCGCAATGGCGGAGTTATGATTCGCTTTCGCTTGGTCAAACTCTTGCTCTGAAACCACTTTATCTTTATGAAGCTTTTTATAACGTTCGTATTGAACATCAGCCAGTAGAAATTTAGCTTTTGCTTGTTTGGCCAGTAGGGCATATTCATCGGGGTTTAGGGAGGCTAATTGATCGCCTTTATTCACCATTTGACCGGCATTAACGTCAATAGTTTGCAATTGACCTGGCACTCTAAAGGTTAAAACGGCTTTATCGCCAGCCTCACTTGTCGCAGGAAAACTACGTTCAAACTGATTATTCCCTACCGATACGGTGAATAGCTTTGCAGGGCGAGACTCGGGTTCCGGTACGGGAGGAAGATCTTTACCACAACCGGTTAAAATTGCACTAAAGACAACTAGATGTGCAAACTTTTTCATGCGCTCAATCCATTTGTATCATTTAGTTACAAAGATAGATTAATGCTAGCCTTCAATCCAGTTAATATTAAGTTAATTATTTGAATTTAAATGAATAGAGAGCGACATTTGATGCCGCTCTCATTCTTGAGCCAAATAACTAAGTTCATTAGAGGTTTTTAAATTCACGGTTAACTTTAAACGCTTCAGATGTCACGTAAGCTTCCATTTTTTCCAATTTCCCGCCCATTGAATCAAAATCCTTCTCCAGTGTTTTAAGCAGTTCACTGGCTGACTGACCTTGCTGCCAAGGCTTACTTTTTAGTTTGTGTTCTTGCTTAGCTTTCAAATCTTCACTGTAGTTGAACGGCTGTTTCTCGAGCATTAGAGTCATCGCGACATAAGCTAAGATAACCAAAAAGCTACCGCCGAGTAACGCCGCCGAAATCACCAAAATTCGAACCAACCACACTTCAACACTGAAATAGTTCGCAAGCCCAGCACAAACACCAGTCAGTTTACTATTCTGTGTATCTCTGAATAACTCTCGATTAGTCATACGACGATCTCCAGTTTGGCGACTCTGCATCGAGTATTCTCTCTAATGTCACAACTCGTGACTGAAGCTTTTCCGCTTGCTCAGATAAGTTTTGTACCCGTTGATTGTCTTCCCTAGATAACCCGTTACCAGAATTACGCTTGCCTCGATAATGTAAAAACAACCATAGTGGTGCAACAAAGATTAAGAAGACCATTAATGGTCCTGCAATCAAAAACGATGACATAGTTTTCTCCTATTCCTTATCTTTTAGTTGTTGCTTCAGTTTATCTAGCTCTTGCTCTATTTCATCTTGTGCTTGAAGCTCTGCAAACTCTTGATCCAGAGATTTCGCATTACCACTTTTCGCATAAACATCCGCCTCTGCCTCAAGCTCATCTACCTTACGCGAATACTGTTCAAATTTCGCCATCGCTTCGTGAGTTCGACTTGTATGCAGATGTTTTTGCACGTCACGTCGACTTGTTGCGGTTTGATTTCGAATAGCAAGGGCTTGTTGCTTTCCTCGGGTTTCGAGGATCTTGCTCTCGAGCTTACCGACCTCTCCACCAAGCTTTTCAATTGTGTCTTCCACAAGTACTCGCTCTGTTTGAAGGCCTTTCATCATATCTTGTAGCTTTTGTTTTTCAATTAACGCTGCTCTTGCAAGATCTTCACGCTGCTTAGTTATAGCAAGTGTCGCTTTTTGCTGCCAATCGAGTATCTGATCTTCCATCGACTCAATTTTACGTACTAAATCTTTCTTATCAGCCAATGCTCTAGCAGAATTAGTTCTCACTTCTACTAAGGTGTCTTCCATCTCCTGAATAATGAGGCGAATCATTTTTTCAGGATCTTCAGCCTTGTCGAGTAACGAGCTAATGTTTGAATTGACGATATCTGCGAAACGAGAAAAAACACCCATGATAAATCTCCTATTAAACGATTGAAGTGCGCGACTTTTCACGCAATGACTCTTTTACTGTGTAAATAGATAACCAAGATGCGTGCCAACTTTTAAATACTAATAATCAATTACTTAACGAAACGCCAATCAATTCTCTAACTGTGTTATGATGAAAATAACCTACAGTTGGTAATTTTAACCTAATCTTTAAAGCTATGATCACCAACCAATGCAATGCGCTATCAACGGAGCCTACTCTATGCGTCAGAATTTGATCGGCGAATCTCCTGCTTTTCTTTCCGTACTGGACAAAGTCTCTCGCCTTGCTCCGATAGAAAGGCCTGTATTGATTATCGGAGAACGAGGGACTGGTAAGGAATTAATTGCTCAGCGGTTGCATTATCTGTCTAAACGATGGGAGCAAAGCTTAGTCTCTTTAAACTGCGCCACTCTTAGTGAAGGACTGATCGATTCCGAACTTTTTGGGCACGAGTCTGGCTCATTTACAGGCGCTAAGGGCCGTCATCAAGGGCGATTTGAACGAGCTGAAGGTGGAACTCTATTTTTAGATGAGTTAGCGACAGCTCCATTATCCGTCCAAGAGAAATTACTTCGCGTCATTGAATATGGACAATATGAACGAGTGGGCGGACAAAAAACACTGAATGCCAATGTCCGGTTAGTTTGCGCCACCAACGCGAATCTCCCTCAGTTGGCGAAGCAAAACAAGTTTCGAGCAGACCTATTAGATAGGCTAGCCTTCGATGTCATTCACATCCCACCACTTCGAGAGCGAAAGGAAGATATCCCGCTATTAGCTGAACATTACGCAATAAAAATGTGTCGAGAGCTTGAGCTTGAATATTTTGCAGGGTTTACCGAGAATGCAATGGAGCAACTGATTACGTACCCTTGGTTAGGAAATATAAGGGAACTTAAAAACGTTATCGAACGCGCTATTTACCAGCAAAATTCAGTTGAAGAGCCAATTGACTCCTTAATCTTTAATCCATTTGAAAACACCTGGGACGAAATCGACTCACCCTCGAACCTATCAAGTCCCGCTAACCAAACTCCCCCACTCTCAGATGACAATTTAAGTGTGACTACCAGCAGTCATGGACCGTTCGAAAAACCTGAAGACACCAGGAGTCTCTTGGTTGATTTCCCGATTGACTATAAGCAGTGGCAAGAGAAGCAAGATATTGACTTGTTAACATTGGCCCTAAAGGAAGCGCAATACAACCAACGTAAAGCGGCTGACTTATTAGGCTTGAGCTATCATCAATTAAGGGGCATGGTTCGAAAATACGACCTTATTGGACAAAATGAACAATAACCTCCTGGATTCAACTGTTTTCAGTTGGTTTGAGTCAATAAAAAATGGTAAATTGTTAAGATCTTACGGCAAATCATCGACATTAAATTGCCTTATTACCTCAACAAAGTTCTTTCTATGAAAGCTTTCTTACGACTTACATTTGGTTTCTTCAGCTTAAGCTTGTTAATTGGCTGCGGAGAAGACGTTGATCACGATAAAATCAGACAAAGCGGTTTTATTTTCTGTGGGCAAGGCAGTCTAACGACATTGAACCCGCAGCTTGTGGACAGTGGTATTACCTCTGAAGCCTTGAGCCCACAAGTATTTGATACTTTAGTGACGCTTCATCCAAAAACCCACCAACCAACTCCAAGTATCGCTTCTACTTGGTCTGTGAATAAATCACGTACCGAGTATATTTTTGATCTCAAAAAGAACGTTCAATTTCAAAGTACTCATTGGTTTACGCCTAGCCGAGCATTAAACGCAGACGATGTCGCCTTTAGTTTTCGTCGTATTATCGACCCTACTCACCCATACCATTATGTTGGGAATGCACAATACCCATGGTTTACCGGTATCGATTTCCACAACCTTCTAGTCGATGTACAAGCGTTGTCCGATCATAAAGTAAAGTTCACATTAAGCCGCCCTGATAATACGTTCTTATCAAATATTGCGACCAGCCACGCGGTCATTCACTCACTCGAATACGCAACAGAGCTAGAAAAGAACGACAATAAGCACCAAATAGATACGCTACCAATAGGTACTGGCCCCTTCTATTTTGATGAGCACCAAGTTAATGATTTAGTTCGTCTTAGAAGACACAATGAATATTGGAATGGCCCAGCTAAGCTTGAACAAGTTGTCTTTGACATTTCTCACCGAGGTACAGGGACATTTGCGAAGTTGCTTCGTAACGAATGTGACGTATTAAGCTCTCCGCTTTCGAGCCAAATTCCCATTATTCAACAGCAGGAATCGTTGGTGTTAACCGCTAAGCCCGCCATAAATGTCGCTTATATTGCCGTTAATACACTTCATCCAGCCCTAACCGATGTTCGAGTTCGTAAAGCACTCAACTTTTCAATAAATAGACAAAATATTCTCGATTCTGTCTATTATGGCACCGGCTCTTTAGCCTATACAATTTTGCCACCCACTTCATGGGCTTATCAAAAAGACAGCATTCAAATTCGTTATGACCGTAACTATGCCATTGCATTGCTTCGTGAAGCCGGCTATGAATCCGGGCTTGAGCTAACGATGGCAGTACCACTCGAGAGCAAGGCCTACAATCCAAGTCCGAGAAAAACGGCGGAACTGATTCAGGCAAACCTCGCTGATATTGGTATTACACTTCGCTTGATCACTGAAGATCGATTCAACCGCAGTGACGCAAGTAAGAAAAGTAACATCGACCTCTTCTTAACAGGGTGGTTTGGCGTGACTGGCGATCCTGACGGTTTTCTAAGACCTTTGCTCTCTTGTGACTCTGAACGAGCGGGACTCAACATGTCGATGTGGTGTAACCCTGACTTTGATTTCTTACTCGACTTAGCCCTTGAAGTAGACAAGCCACGATATCGAACAAACTTGTACAAACAAGCCCAAAATATTTTGAATGAAGAATTCCCAGTCATACCGATAGCTCATGGCATGCAATTTCATGTCTATCATAACTCATTAAAAGGACTTAAATTCAGCCCTTTTAATGTACCGCCGTTTAATGAAGTAGAGAGGGTGCGATAATGTTTTTATATACCCTTCGTCGGCTCAATCTATTTTTCATTACCTTACTATTGTTAACCATCATTGGATTTAGCATCGTGCGACTCGATTCTTTATCCCCGTGGGCTCATCTGGATTTTTGGAGTGGTTGGTTTAGTTATTTGGGCGAGCTGTCAAAACTAAACTTTGGTGTTAATCGAAATGGCGTAGAGATCATTGATGAATTGATCGTTGTGTTCCCCGCGACGATAGAGCTTTGTCTCATCGCCTTTTTAATTGCCATGTTTATTGGAATTCCCCTTGGAACCATTGCAGGGATGAGACAAGGAAAGTGGGTTGACACCATCATTTCTTTCACGTCTATGACTGGCTATTCAGCACCACTTTTCTGGGTCGCACTCATTCTTATTATGGTGTTCTCTTTACACTACCAAGTGCTGCCTATTTCAGGCCGATATGATCTGCTTTATCAGGTTGAACATGTTACTGGCTTTGCACTCATCGATGCCTTTTTCGTAGAAGGAAAATACCGAGCACATACCGTACAAAGTGTTCTAGAACACATGATTTTGCCATGTTTGGTTCTCGCTCTTGCTCCAACAACTCAAGTTATTCGTCTAATGAGAACCTCTGTGGCGGAAGTCATGACACAAAACTACATCCGAGCCGCTCGAATCAAAGGTCTATCCATCTTTGAGATCGTCATACAGCATGTTTTAAGAAATGCTATCCCTCCAATTATTCCAAAGATTGGCGTTCAGCTTTCCAGTATGCTCACCCTCGCCATAATTACCGAATCCATCTTTAACTGGCCTGGAATCGGGCGTTGGTTACTCGACGCGCTAGCTAACCAAGATTATGCGGCCATTCAAGCTGGTGTAATGGTCGTTGCTACACTTGTCTTAACCGCGAATATTGTCTCTGATTTATTCGGTGCGATGATAAACCCACTGGTGAGAAAGGATTGGTATGCTAACAAATAACGTTTATCAGGAAGAGCATATTCCCACTCAGTTTGAGCGTTTTTGGCGAAGCTTTCGTTCAAATAACCTCGCTATGTTTGGCCTGTGGTGTTTGATTCTGCTGCTGTTAATTACAATAGCCGCTCCGTTTATTACGCCGCACGACCCACAAGCTCAGTCGAGCCACCTTTTAATTCCACCTTCTTGGAATCCATCCGGAACCGTAGAGTATTTTTTAGGTACTGATGATTTAGGACGAGACATCCTTTCTAGACTGATAAAAGGTTCTCAACTAACGTTTGGCTCGGCCATCATTATTACGCTCATTGCCGCTTTGATTGGTTGTGTTATTGGGATTCTAGCGGGAATGACTAAAGGACTACTTTCAAGTACGTTAAATCACCTACTTGATACCATAATGTCGATTCCTTCACTGCTCCTTGCGATTATTTTTGTGGCGTTCCTAGGTTTTGGCGAATTCAATATTCTGTTGGCGATTTGTCTCGCGCTTATTCCACGGTTTATACGCTCCGTTTATATCGCTGTGCACAATGAGATCGAGAAAGATTATATTATGGCGGCACGGCTTGATGGTGCGAACGACTTCTATCTGCTTTGGAACTCTATATTGCCCAATATTCTTATTGTTATCGCCACCGAATTAACCTTCGCACTCTCAATTGCCATACTCGATATTACAGCGCTTGGTTTTCTAGGGTTAGGCGCACAAGCACCGAGCTCTGAATGGGGGGCGATTCTAGGTGATTCCGTCGAGCTTATCTACTTAGCACCATGGACAGTAACCTTACCGGGCTTAGCCATTATGGTCGCAGTAGTTATTGTCAATTTAGTCGGTGAAGGCGTTCAAGATGCGCTTAATGCGGGGACTGAATAATGCCCTTACTCGATATTCGTCATTTAACGATTGAAATCGACACGCCTCAAGGGCTTGTTAAAGCTGTAGATCGTATGAGTTTGACCCTAAATGAGGGTGAAATACGCGGTTTAGTAGGTGAATCAGGTTCAGGCAAAAGTCTTGTTGCGAAAGCCATTATTGGTGTTTGTAAAGAGAACTGGAACGTTACCGCAGATAGAATGCGTTACGGCAACATCGACCTATTGCAATTGACTCCGAGAGAGAGGCGTAAAGTGATCGCTCGTGAAATTGCGATGATATTTCAAGAGCCTTCCACTTGTCTTGACCCGTCAGAGAAAGTAGGCAATCAACTCATTGAATCCATTCCTTCAAAGTCCTTTACCGGGAGGTGGTGGGAACGATTGAAATGGCGTAAGAAGCAAGCTCAAGCGTTACTGCATAAAGTAGGTATTAAAGACCACAAAAGCCTGATGGAAAGCTACCCTTATGAGCTTACCGATGGAGAGTGTCAAAAGGTAATGATTGCGATGGCTATAGCGACCAAGCCCAAAATCCTAATCGCAGATGAACCCACCAATGACCTTGACCCTATTACTCAATCTCAGATTTTACGCTTATTAAGCCGAATGAATCAGGTTAATAACACAACTATCCTACTTGTAGGACATGACTTGACCACGATTACACAGTGGGCAAGCCGTATTACCGTCATGTATTGTGGTCAATCTGTAGAGTCTGCAAGCACGAAGAAAATCATGTGTGCGCCAAAGCACCCTTATACAGCTGCACTGCTTAAGGCGGTTCCTGACTTTAGTGACTGGATTCCTCATAAACAAAAACTGCAGTCTCTACCGGGTTCAATTCCTCCACTCCAACACTTACCAATTGGCTGTCGACTTGGCCCTAGGTGCCCTTATGCACAGAAGCAATGTGTCGAAATGCCACAGAGCCAAAGAGTTAAGCAACATAAATTTGCTTGTCACTTCCCTCTCAACATGGAGAAAAAGTCATGAGTTCTTTATTAGAAGTCAATGGACTTAAAAAGGACTTTGTGACTCGCTCAGGGTTCTTTAACAAGAAAATTCAACATGCCGTTAAGCCTGTCAGCTTTTCACTGGATGCCGGGCAGACTATCGGATTTATCGGAAAAAATGGTTCCGGTAAGTCAACATTAGCTCGAATGCTGTCAGGTATGGTAGAGCCCACGGCTGGTACTATCAGAGTTAATGGGGAGTTACTCGAACATAAAGATTACACAACACGTTGTAAGCTCATACGGATGATCTTCCAAGACCCTAATACCTCTTTAAACCCTAGAATTCAGGTTGGACGTATTTTAGAAGGGCCACTAAAGAGAAATACTAATATGCCGCCTGAAGCGCGCATGAAGCGAGTTAAAGAGACGCTAAGGCGTGTAGGCCTACTTCCTGAGCACGCGTATTTTTACCCTCAAATGCTCGCTACAGGTCAAAAACAACGTGTTTGCTTAGCTAGGGCGCTTATCCTCCAACCATCAATTATCGTCGCTGACGAAGCACTGAATGGTTTAGATATGGCAATGAGATCACAAATCATTAATCTTTTTCTAGAGCTTCAAGAAGAGATGGGGGTGTCGTTTGTCTATGTATCCCAACATATTGGGATCATTAAGCATATTACCGATAAGATAATGGTCATGCATGAAGGGAGTGTTGTTGAATCGGGGGATACGCAAAAAGTACTTGGTAACCCGCAACATCAGATAACTCAGCGCATGATCGAAAGCCACTTTAATAAAGCGCCTTGTTTTAAGTAATTAAAATATCACGGAGAACACAAGTTATGCGTTCTCCGTGATAAAAACTTTCAGCTTTTACTAACGCTTCGCAGCCTGTTTCTTCAGTTCGAAATCAAACTCATCAGGGAAGACGATAACGCCCTCTTCTTTCTCATTTGGAAATACTACGATCGAAAGCTCGTCATCTTCCAACCCTTGCGTCCAGCGGCTATGCCACTTATTGATTGAAATCGATTCAGCTTTACACTCTTTCCAATCGTCTGTTGCCCAAGCCGTTGCGAACTCTTCGTTCGGCCATACTGGTACACAATCGTCTTCTTCTGTATTCAACATCACACAACCATGTTCATCGGTCAGGATCCAGACTTGTCGATTCGATACGATCTCTTTGATGCAATAGTTAAAACGTTTCTCATCGTTATAGCTGTTGATCGTCGAGATTTGATCGGCGCTTAGAGCTGTCGTCATATTTTATTCCTCAGCTTTACTTTACTAATTTTGTTTTTAGCAATAAAAACGCCCACAGAAAAAATCTGCGGGCGCCTAATTTTATCGAATTCGATTACACTAATTCAGCTTGTAGCCAAGGCCAGCCTTGCTTCTTACGACTTAGTGTATTTTCCATCATTAGGAAGCCATCTTTTTCATGCTTCACTAATTTCTCAGCCCACTCACCTTTGTAAAGAAGACGAGTTTGAGCCGTTGTGATGTCAGTTAACATAACAGCAGCGAAAGCTAGGCCATCTTTCTCACAACGAGCTTCAAGGTCTGCTTCAAGTGCTTCAATCATGCCATCAACTTGATCTAGAGTTGCTAATTCAACTTGACCAACAACAACGTCACGACCGTTGAATGGGTAGCCTTTAAGGTCTTTCTCTACTAATTCAGCAGCAGATAAGCCTTCAATGTTCGTTTTTGCAATCAGAAGATCTTTAATGAATGCATCAACATCTTGTACGTCAGCGATTTCTGCAAGCTCAGCAACTGCATCTTTATCTTTTTGAGTACAGGTTGGAGAAGCAAAGCCTACTGTGTCAGAAAGGATTGCTGACATCATTAGCTTAGCGATCTGTTGAGAGATTGAGTGACCTTCAATCTTAAACATGTTGAATAGAACTGTGTTTGTACAACCGACAGGCCAGATCCAAGCTTCCATTGGGTTAACTGTCATCACATCACCTAGACGGTGGTGATCAACAATACCTAGAATCTCAGCATCTGCTACATCGTCAGGTGCTTGAGCTAGATCAGAGTAGTCTACTAGCCAGATCTTTTCACCAGCGACAGATGTGCGTAATTCTGGAGATTCAGCATCAGCAACTTCTAGAATATGTTGAGTTTCGCGGTTAATTTCACCTTGGCGAATTGGCATCGCTTCAAGGCCACGAGACTTTAGTAGCTCAGTTGCTACTAGCGCACTACAAATACTATCACTATCTGGGTTCTTATGACCGACAACTAGAATCATCTTTCTTCCTGTACATTTAGTTTATTCACCCTTCATTGGGTGAGATTGCTCACAAAGGCGTTACTTTACCTGAATTTTAGAATTTGTCATTCCTTAACCGCTTAAACCCCGAGTGATTCCACTTTGTACTTCGTTGCAAATCGTATCATTTATCCGTCAAACGTTTATTTTATCGTCTAAACTAAGAAGGTTTTCAAGGAGATCTCTATGACAGTGCGTCTAATTTTACTGGCTCTTTGTTTTATTTCATTTAGTTCTCTCGCTTCCAATAAAGTCATCTTCGCAACCCAAGCTATTTGGCCTCCTTATGTGTTCAATAATCCTAATTCAGGATTAGCTGTGGATATTGTAAAGGCAGCCTACGAATCCCAAGGCTATCACCTCGATTTGCAAGTCAAACCATGGTTAAGGGCCTTGAAAGAGGTTAATACCAAGCATAAAGATGCACTCATATCAATCTGGTGGGCAGACTCTCGTACCGAGAATTTAGCATTTAGCGTGCCTTACCTTTTGGTGCAGTTAAAGTTTATTGTTTTGAAAGAAAACAAATTTCACTATTCAGGCCTATCATCACTCAATGGGATGAAAGTAGGCGTCATTGAAGATCATGGATACGATACTGAATTTACTCAATCAACGGACTTTAGACGTATCGCCGAGCCTAATCTAGAAACAAACATTCGCAAACTGAAAGCAAAAAGAGTAGATACAATACTCGCTGATGAACGAGCCGCTAGGTACACCATTAAAACGCTAGGTTTAGACATTGACGATTTTCATTTTGTTGACCTTAGTTTGATCATTAAACCGATTCACCTTGCTATCAGTAAACAACACCCTGATAAGGATAGGTTGCTGGTTACGTTCATGATTGGCCTACATACAATAAAGCAAAATGGCATTTACGATTCGCTATTGGAAAAGTACTACTAACGCTGTATTTCCAAAAACACAGTTGATAATGATTATCATTTGCATATAATGAGAATTATTATCAACTACTGGGCCTTTGCCATGAATACTTCTAGCGCTCTTATTAAATACCCCTCTTGGCTCTCTAGCTCTCAATTTCGTCTGGCTTATAAACGGCTCATACTACCTATCGCTCTTATTGCTCTGATCGCATCAAGCACGACCAGAGAAATCACCGTGACTACGTTATCCGACGCGTTCTGGGCTGTCTCTTGCTATGTTGCATTCACCCTTGCGATTTACCATTACCTATCAAGCTATATGAGTAAAGGAAATGCGCTTGTTAAGCTTTACGCTCGCTCTCGTACCCACCAAGTGTTCTTTGCCTCACTACTAGGTGCCCTACCCGGTTGTGGTGGTGCAATCGTCGTGACGACACAATTCATAAGTGGTCGCGTTGGTTTCGGAGCAATCGTTGCTGTTTTAACCTCAACAATGGGAGATGCCGCCTTCCTTCTACTTGCTAGTAAGCCAGATGTGGGGTTCAGTGTCATCTTGCTCGGAATTGCGGTTGGATGTCTGTCTGGCTGGGTAGTTAATAAATTTCATGCTGATGACTTTTTGAGACCGAAGGTATCAGACTCAGACGATGTGGCTGTTTGTTCAGGAGAGGTAGAAATACAGCGGTTAAATACAAACACCATTGAGAAAAAAGCAATTAACTTACAAGGGATATTTTGGAAACTGTTACTGATTCCGGCTATTGCCATTGCAGCTCTTGGCTCTTTTCAAGTCGACATTAATGAGTTGTTTTCACTTCCTTCAATGACCATCGAATGGCTAGGAACCGGATTGATTCTATTAAGTATGTTCTTGTGGTCGTTAACCAAAGAGCTTAAAGATTATCAATCGACGGTTTCTGAGGATCAAAAGTATTCAGGCTCTCACCCTATTCAAAAAGCCGCGCAAGATACAAACTTCGTTACCGCATGGGTTATTGTTGCTTTCCTCTTTTTTGAACTTACAACCTTCTTTGCTGAGATTGATATCTCTCAATTGGTTTCGGGTTGGGGGATGTGGATGCCATTGGTTGGACTGGCCGTCGGAATACTACCCGGCTGTGGGCCGCAGATACTGATCACCAGCCTATATATTTCAGGTACAGTACCGTTATCAACACAGTTGGCCAATTCAATTTCAAATGACGGTGACGCCCTATTCCCAGCAATAGCGCTAGCCCCTAAAGCAGCGCTGGTTGCTACGCTCTATTCCGTCATTCCCGCTTTCTTTGTCGGTTATGGCTACTACTTCTTATTTGAGTAACGCCAATTTCTCTCTCAATACTACAAAGTAGTGCGATTAACTTGCCGTAATAATCGCCCTACTGCTTAACCCTTTTTCTAAACTGACTTCAAGAAGCAGAACGGGTTCTGGAGTCAGTTTCTGCCCTGTCCAATAATCGTACCAATAAACGGGCCGGTTTGAAGTGAGCGTTATGTCTTTTTCATCGTCTTGGTAGTTAAACAAGCAATGAAGATCATTTCTCGCTGTAATGGGCAGAAACGCATGAGATAAGGACAGTGATGTAAATTTTGCCGCGTGCTGATTGTGTTTCTGTCGCAGCACCAATTTTGTCAGGCTCGACTTAGCAAACGGCGTGATCTCAGGTAAAGGGTCACCTGAAAGTAAAAGCCCACCACTAGCCAATAGCGCCGTTCGATGAAACTCATAATATTGGCGTTCTGTAGATTGATTCGCCAGTGAAACAAAAGTCGCGCAGTCTGGATCGATATGCCATAACTTACGATGCTGCCAACTTCGGAAAAATGTCTCTTTTGCTATTTGATTAAAACGATCTGGCGAACGTTCCACATCATCCGAAACTCTCATCGCGTCGACTAAACCGAGAGACGGCCACATTGGCGCATTACAGCCTAAGACCCAAGCATCGCCTGCTCCTTTAGTAATAGCTTCCATACCCATCCGATACGCTTGCACACCCGTCACACCAGATTGAAAGCGTTGGCCTCTTAAACATCCCCAGTAATTGGCATCAAGTTTAAACAGTTCAACACCCCACTCTTCTCTCATGGTTCGTATGACCGACGTTAAATGTTCTTGCACTTCTGGGTTCGACGCATCCAGAATATACCATGGAGTACAGCGCCATCCGCCGTAGGTTATATCTTCAGCCTTTAATAGCTCACCCGAACCATGCCTAACAAACCACTCAGGGTGTTGCTTAAAGACCTGAGATTCCGCTTGTGCAATAAAAGGGGCGATCCAAATAGCCGGCTTTTTCCCTTGTTTCAAGATATCCTGAATTAGAGGTTTTATACCGCCAGAGAATTTTTTTGATGGTGTTAGCCAGTCTCCCATGAACGCTTGATAGCCATCGTCCAATAGCACCCACTCTAGGTACTGTAGGTCGTCTTGCATCGACAAAAGATTGCGTCGAATATTGTCTTCAGTTACATCCGCATAGTAGGCGTACCATGAGCACCAACCTATTGGAGATTTTTGATGCAAAGTATTTTTAACGGGATGATGGGTAGAAATTAACTGGGTGTATTCTTCAAACAGCAGAGACAACGATGGGCCACTTAATACCGCAACAGATTCTAGTCTCTGGCTATCCCATTCTAATGGGTAGGTATTTTCTCCATCGATATTAGCGACAATCTTACGCTGTTCCTCTTCTTCAACAATAATGAAGTAGCCTGCGAAGCGGTGACAACTCGTGAAGCCAAGCAGGGTGTAACCTGTCGACTCCTCGATAACTAAATAGTTGTAATAACGTTTAACATCGGTTTGAGGGTAAATACGATAACTTGAATCATTATCTGAGCATCGCCCGATATCTGTAGGATCATCGCAGTTGCCCGATGTTTGCGAGAGCATTTGAAAGCCATCACCCACTAAGGTTGCGGATAGTTCAAAATCAAAGGGCATGGTGAACAGGCGGTATTCAGTCGGTATCTCGTTGTTGTGTATACCGATAAAGCGAAATGTTAGCTCTTGATTGGCGAGTGAAACCGACAAGTCTTTGTTCAATACCGATACTTCACGATGACAAGCCAATGTAATAAGTTGTGGCATAGTGACGACTTAGCCTCTCTCGTTGTCGTGATAAGACCTCTCATCACCAATCAAAATTACTATCTACTTGGATTTTAATACAAAAATGCCAATCCTGTTGGATTGGCATTCAATTATTTCGGTTCTGTAAGCAATTAACTCACTTCAATCGGCCCACCGAACGACGTTACTGGTGGTACTTTACCAGTGAACTTCTCGAAGTCGACTTGACAGGTATTCGCTGACGTTGCCTGAGCAAGCTCTGACGTTGGAATATCCTGAGTCAATGTATTCGGATCACCATAAGTATCCAGCGCACCTACTTTCTCGTTCATTGGGCCATACCAAGCCCCCTCTTCGATACGAACAACGCCTGGTGCGTAGCTATCCATTAATACTGCGCCCGCTAACAACTGACCTCGGTCATTGAAGACTCGAACTATATCACCATCTTTAATGCCTTTTTTCTTCGCATCAGTCGGGTTGATATAAATAGGCTCACGGCCTTTCACAGTATAAGTAGCACGGAACTCTTCCGATTCACACATCTGTGAGTGCAAGCGCTTGTCTGGGTGACATGATTGCAGCCAGTAAGGGTGTTTATCTGAACCTGGACCGCCATGTGAACGCTCTGATTTTTCAAACCACATCGGGTGATTCTGACACTTTTCATATCCCATATTACCGATGGTACGGCTAGAGATCTCGATAAAGCCAGATGGTGTACCTAATGCATTGATTTCTGGGTCTTCACGGAATGCAGCATGACGCGTCCATGGTTTTCCTTTACCAAAGTCAAGGAAGCCTTTTTCCCAAAACTCGTCAAACTCAGGCATTTCAAATGCGCCTTCATTCGCTTTGCGGCAATCATCGTACAAAGAGCGTACCCATTGCATTTCATCCATACCACGTGTGTAGTCATCATGACGGCCCCAACGGCGAGTTAGGTTTCTCATGATGTCAAAGTCAGATTTTGACTGGAACAGTGGGTCCACCAACTTCTGCATTGCGATTAAACCACGACCTGAGTATGAACCATAGCCATCGATATCGTTACGTTCCCACTGCGTACAGGCAGGAAGTACAATATCAGAGTGACGACACGTTGCTGTCCACGCAAAGTCTACGGCAACAACCGTTTGCAGTGCTTTAAACGCTTTACGCATCTTGTTGCGGTCTTGGTGGTGATGCCAAGGGTTATTACCACTAAACACCATCATCTTGATGTCTGGCAGTGTCACTGTCGAACCATTGGATTTGATCTTTTTACCTGGCTCTATCAAGCTATCTACCCAGCGAGCAACAGGGATAACTCGGCTATAACCATTAAAGTCATTGTTCGTGTACTTAGGCTGTTGTCCTTGATCGATATTCAGCGGGAACGAACCCGGTGCGCCGAAACCAGTCGAAGAGACACCGATACCAGAATAATGGTGACCGTAAGAGATACCACCGCCCGGTAGACCAATCTGACCTACCATTGCTGCGAGTACTGCACACATCCAGTATGGTTGCTCACCGTGCTCTTGGCGTTGAATACTCCAACCCACCATAATTTGAGTACGGCCATTAACCAACATATGTGCGAATTCACGGATTTTCTCAGGGCTAGCACCACAAATCTTCGCTGCCCATTCCGGTGTTTTTTCAACTTTATCTTTCGTTTCGCCTTGTACGTACTGAATAAAGTCATCAAAACCTAAGCAGTAAGTATCAATGAACTTTTGATCATGTAAGCCTTCGTTATAAAGGACATGAGCAACACCCAGCATGAAAGGAACATCAGTTTGCGGGTTAATGTACATCTGATCGCTATCAAGGAAGCGGCCTGTTTTATTTTGAACAGGGTCAACAGAAATGACATTAATCTCTTTTTTCGCGACTTTTTCTTTTAGCTGCTCTAGATATTCAAATGACTCATGCGTTTCACAGTTCCAGCCAACCTGAAGGTTTTTAACTGGATCGTTACCCCACATGATGATGTTGTCACTGTTCTCTAAAATCAGTTCCCAAGACGTGCCTTGAGCATAAACTTCCGTTGAACCCAATACGTAAGGAAGAATTGTTTGACCAGCACCCGTAGAGTAGTCACCAATTTTCTTCACAGAATTACCATGCAAACCCATTGCACGCATCATATGGTTAGTACAGCTGTGGAACTGACCCGTTTGACGCCAACCAGTTTGACCTGTATGGAGAGCCCAAGGACCATAATCTTTCTGTACACGCTCTAGTTCGCGATAAACAAGATCGAGTGCTTCATCCCATGTAACACGTACAAAACGATTATTACCACGTGTGTCGGCACTGTATTTATGCTTCTTCAGCCAATCAAGACGTACCATTGGGTAACGAACGCGTGAAGGACTATAGATGATCCCTTTAATACCGTTAATCATCTCGGTTGGGTGCTTATCAAGCTCTAGCGGTTTAATCTCTTGTACTTTACCCGCATAAACTCGAGCTCGGAACGCCCCCCAGTGAGAACCAGAAACACGCCAAGTACCTTCTGTTTCAGCCGCCATTGCAGACGTTGAGGCCAGCAAGCTCGGGCCGATAACAGAAGCTGCACTCGTTGTTGCGACGCCTTTTAGAAAACTTCTTCTTGAAATTGCCATTTTAATACTCCAATTGACGTCGATTAGTGGTGATCATCAGAAAAATCTGAAGAGTGCTTCTGTAGGTACTTAAGCACAAGGGCTTCTGTATCTGTATCGAAGTTTACGAACGCGATCATACCATCAAGCATACCTACCCAACCGTTAGCACTAAAGTGTGCTTCTTCAGGCTGTGAGTGACACGTTGAACAGTTACTTGTGTAAGCACCTTCAGCAGCGCTCCAGATTGGCGTGAAGTCTGAAACCATTGACTCTTTCTTCATCCAAAGTGATAGGCTCACTTCTTCCCAAGGTAGACCCGTTAGCTCATCTTCTTTCTTCTCACCAACGGTAATGACGTCGCTTTGAGACACTTCACGAGTAAGAATGGCTGTAGAGATGTTCATACCGAAATCTTCTTGAATAACTCGACCAAAGCCTTTTGCTTTACGCCAGCCATCAATCTGAATCTCAATCATATCGCCGCGCTCAGCAATAATTGAAACTTCACTTGCAGGGCTAAGTAGGCCCGCTTCTGTTTCTGCAGTTTGATCGGTGTAAAGTGGTAAGTGACGAATCGAAATGACATCGCTACCATTCGAGTAACGAGTACTATTCGCTATTTGCTCTAGATCACCTACGATACCGCTTGCTGCTGCCATATCTTGTGGTAAGTGGTGTGCAATACCTTTATGACAATCAACACAACTTTGGTCACGTTCTGCGGCTTGCTTCATTTGAATACGTGCCGTTGGTGACATTTGCTCAAAGTCCATCGACTCGTAAGCGTGACAGTTTTTACATTCTAGTGATCCATTTGCCGAGAATCGATCCCACTCATGACGAGCTAACTCAAGTCGACGAGCTTCAAATTTCTCAGGCGTACCCAGGTCACCAAATATTTGAGCGAAAACTTCTTTAGACGCTTGCATCTTACGCGCTATTTTTGCCGTCCATTCATGTGGAACGTGACAGTCAGGACAAGTTGCTCGAACACCTGAGCTATTTTTCCAGTGCGCCGTTTCTTGCAGTTCAACGTACACATTTTCACTCATGGTATGACAGCCAATACAGAACTCTTCCGTATTGGTCGCTTCTAAGGCTGTATTGAATCCACCCCAAAAGATCACACCAGCAATGAAACCGCCCATTGTCAGCACACCTAGGCTGATATGGACTGCAGGGCGAGTCATGGTCCGCCACAGTTTAGTAATCGTAGATTTCATGTTTTGCTCTCTTAAAATTCTAATCAAAAGTTGGTTGCGAGGTTTTATCGTTAGCCGTGAACACCAGGAGGTCCAAGGAAAAAGACTTGAAGCATCCAAACAATGAATCCATAGCCACCTACGAAGGCGACACTTAAGACTGGAAAGAGGATTACCGTAATAAATAGGAATGACTTCCACTCCATCGTGCGTTTTTCGACGCCTTGATTGCTATTAACATCACTCATACATTTACCTGCATTTTATTCGTTAATTTTTAGTTGCTCGGTTTTAGACTGACTTAAAACCTACTTTTGTTATGGGCAATTTTAGTCGATATTTTTGCTCCAATTCAACGAGAACGGCCCTTTATCTTCGATTAATCAACACTTTCTTGCGCTCATCCAGAGATGTGATTGATTAACAATCCATGTATAAAATTATGAACAAATATGACAACTTGTACATGTTGCGATCAAGTTAATTTTACACAATGCGATTACATTATTACTTTTGGGATGCAAAAATCGGTGAGGTTTGGGGGATTGGGAAGACTGGTTTAGGCTATCGGAGAGATGAAAGATGTCTTAACGGAATACGAGTTGATGGTTCTGATGTACAATCATTGGGAATTCTTAGGAGCGACACATGGACTCAATCGTTGATATAACGCTTTGGCATCTCACACTATTTAGTACGATACTCATGATTCCATTTGCGATTAACCACTACTATCGCTTAGCGCTTGGAAAAGAGATAACGATCGCTATAGGTCGAATGTCGTTGCAGCTGATGGCCATCGGTCTTTATCTTGAGTACTTGTTTTATTTGAACAGCCTGCTGATAAACTTAGTGTGGATTGGTTTAATGATCCTGATTGGAACACTGTCGATCATTAACAAAGCAAAACTGCCCTATCGCAATTTATTCGCGCCTGTATTCACAGGCCTCTTTATCGGTTTATTACCTCTCTTGGTACTTATTTGTCTTACTTTGATTCAACCGACTCCTCTGTATAACGCTCAATATCTTATTCCATTGGCAGGAATGCTTCTTGGCAATAGTCTCAGTGGGAATATTGTCGCATTACAGAATCTCTTTTCAGCTTATGAAGACCGTAAATCAGAATACGAAGGCGCTATCTCATTAGGTGCTTCGCCTGTCTATGCGTCAATGCCTTTTTTTAGAGAAGCGATACAAAAGTCGTTTGCCCCGATCCTCGCTTCAATGGTAACCACAGGGCTCGTCACTCTACCAGGCATGATGACCGGGCAAATACTGGGTGGTGTGGCGCCGTTCGTCGCGATTAAATATCAACTGATGATAATGATAGCGATTTTCGTCATGATGAGTATATCCGTCACACTTTCCCTTAGGCTGACCTTAAATAAAGCCATTAACCCGCAAGGACGTGTCTTAGTGAGTAAGGCGAAATAACGTTCATCGAATATAGCACCTTACAGAGAAATTACTCAATTCAGTGGGTTAGAAACACTTTATCCACAGAAAATGTGGATAACCTGAACTTTGAATATGAAACTCTCACCCTATTGCATACTTCATTCATCTTCTTCGAAAGAATCGTTTAATCTCTCAAATAGATCAGCCAGTACCACATTCCAACAAAAACACCGCCACCAATGATATTCCCTATTGTCACGGGAAGCAGATTATTGACGATAAAATCAACCAAATTAAGATCAGCGTAATCGGCGATACTGGCCCCCGTTATCTGCCAAAACTCCGTAGGAGCGAAGGTTTTAATCCCGATTGCTAACGGAACTTGGAACATATTAGCGATACAGTGTTCAAACCCTGCAGAAACAAACATGGCAACCGGTAGGATCATCACTATGATTTTATCCGTGAGTGTTCTTCCGCTAAATGTCATCCACACAGCAATACAAACTAGGACATTACACATAATGCCGAGCGCGATCGCTTGAAAAAAACCATGGTGCATTTTGTGCTGAGAGATAGCCATGGCATTGAGCCCGACCTGACCGCCATCAAACATGTATTGCTTGGTGATCAACATACAGATAACCAGCAAAATGGCACCGACGAGATTCCCTAAATAAACCACACCCCAGTGTTTAATCAGCATCAGCCAAGAAATTTTACCTCCTGCTTTCGCCACTAGCGTTAACACAGAGCTAGTGAATAACTCTCCTCCAGTAATAATGACTAAGATAAGCCCTAAACTAAAAGCAAGCCCTCCAATCAATCTCACTATGCCCCACGCCATGTCTTCGGTACCTGTTGTTACCGTTGTATAAAAGACAAAAGCGATACCAATATGGATGCCAGCGGAGATCGCCAGTAAAAATGATTTCATCGGATCTTTTGTCGCTTTTCCAACACCGATTTCAGCGGCACGCTCCGCCATTTGTGGCGGTAAAAGAGAGTCAAATTGATTTAGGTTCATTGTGGTTATAATTTGTTACATTTAAGAGGGGCTGAATATTCCTCCTAATTCCTTATCTATTCAAGGGATAATTTTAATAGTAACGAAATTTATTGATAAAGAGATCTAGAGCGAGACCTTTCTAGGTGCGAAACTTTTCATCGAGATGGAGCCTAGTCAGAAACGACCAAAGATTACGAGGAAGTTACACAGTAAGAATTTTACATTGGCGTAACCTCATATTGAATAAAAATAAGCCAATTTGGTTCTATATAACACTTCTTACCATCGTTGTTTGCAGTGCTAGGAATGCTTGCTTAATGTGTAGCAAAGAGCACGATAAAGGATAATATGATGAAATACTCTCAAGAACACTTAGCCGAACTTAACCTTCTCCTTCAGTTTGATATCAGTAGCTCAGCAACTGGAATCAAAGTTCATCAAGATGCCTCTGAAGATGTGCAAAGTGCAGTTAGCCGTTTATACGAAAAAGGGCTATGCACTCAACCTGATGGCGGGTATCTCACTGACGAGGGAATTGAAACAGCAGAGAAAGTAGATAAGGTTATCCGCGTACTTAACGCTTAATATCAAACCAGCGGCATATTAAAAGTCGATGAAAAATATAACCATTATTGGAGCGGGCTGGCTCGGTCAACCTCTCGCCACAACGCTCCTTTCTAAAGGCTACCGTGTTTTCGCCAGTAAAACGTCTCAAGCCAATTGCCAATCACTCCATCAGCTTGGCATTAAGGCGTTTCAATGCAACTTACTTCACCCTAAAACTCTCGAAACTGATCTAATAGAGCAGCAACCAGATATTGTCATTGGCTGTTTTCCTCCCGGTTTCCGCCGTGGGCTGACCGATGAATACCAATTGATGTGGAAATCGATCACACAAGCAGCCCTAAACTCCAAAGTCAAAAAGATCATTATGATCAATTCGACGGCCGTCTATCCTTCAACATTACCTGATTTAGCACTACCTGAATTAATAATGACAGAGGAAAAAGCCAGCTATAGTCTCGCTCTCGAGAACAGCCAATTTACGGACAATGCTAAAGTATTACTACGTGCAGAGAAGCACATTATTGACTCTGGAATCGACTTTTCTATTCTTCGTTTTAGTGGATTAATTGGACCAAATCGACACCCGGCTCGTTTTGTCAGTAAGTTAAAGCAAATCAGTCAATCGGCTCCGGCTAACATGCTTCATCTAGATGATGCAATAGGTTCCGTTATCTTCGCCATTGAACAATTAGATAACCAGATCGTTAATGTCACGACACCGGATGTTATGTCTAAGCAGCAGTTTTATCAGATGGCTTTAGAAAGTGCCAACCTTCCCTCTTCACTGCTACCAAGTGTTGTCGATTTGCCTGATAAAAAGATCGAGACAACTAAGCTTGTCGCGGCAGGCTACCAGTACCAATATCAAACGCTAAAGCAAGCGCTCAACGCAATCCAATTTGACCTACCACTTGTTTAACCTAATTTTAAGCGTCTATCTATGACAATCAGTAATGTGCAAAAAAGACTCTACCAACACTTAGAAACGTTATGGGCCTATATGCAAATGGGACATAAGCCTGCAGCCTCTGACATCATTTTCGTATTATGCAGCAACGACCTGCGTGTCGCCTCACATGCTGCCGATCTGTATCATCAAGGGCTTGGTTCAATTATCTTGTTTTCAGGCGGTATAGGGCGGTTCACAGACGGTCTGTTCGAAACAAGTGAGGCGGAGGCCTTTGGATCTATCGCAAAGGATTGTGGCGTGCCGTCTGAGGCGATTTTTTTAGAAACCAAAGCGACCAATACTGGCGAGAACATCACGTGTGGTTACGACGTAATCAAGCAGCTTGGTCTACCACATCAAAAAATTCTTTTGGTTCAAAAGCCATTTATGGAAAGACGAAGCTACGCCACGTTCATGCAACAGTGGCCTGTTTCTTGTGACCAAGTTTTAGTCAGTTCTTCAGGTGAAAACCTTTTTGATTACATCAGTGAAGAAATGCCCTTAGATATGGTGATCCTGGCATTGATGGAAGACTATGAGCGAATTAAAAAATACCCCGACCTAGGGTTTCAAACCGAACAAGTCATTCCAGACGACGTTGAGCTCTCTTATCAATATTTAATAAAGCACTACGTATCAAAACACAAATAATGCCGCAAATAATGTGCAAATAACACTCCAATAACGCGGTCGTCGTTATGGGTAAACCTACGGTTCTTATCCTGAAAAAGAAAAACCAGAGCTAAATGCTCTGGTTTTTTATAGTGCTTAAAAAGACTTAACGGTAGATGGTGACATCAACACATCCAGCTAAATCGATTAATGAAGTGCTTCTTCTTTCTCGGCTAGGTAGTTAAATGAGATAGCGTCTTTCTTCAAACCAACTTTCACCGTCCCGCCGTTCACCAATGAACCAAACAACAGTTCATTCGCTAATGGTTTCTTCAATTGCTCTTGGATGACACGTCCCATAGGACGGGCTCCCATCGCTTTATCGTAACCTTTAGCCGCTAACCAGTGTCGAGCGTCTTCAGAGACTTCTAAAGACACGCCACGAGCATCGAGCTGCGCTTGAAGCTCGACAATAAACTTATCAACGACTTGGTGAATAACCTCTTCATCTAAGCTATTAAACCAAATAATGTTATCTAAACGGTTTCTAAACTCTGGCGTGAAGACTTTCTTAATAACCGCCATCGCATCAGGCGCATTATCTTGCTGAATCAGACCAATCGATTTTCTTTCAGTTTCCTGAACACCGGCATTGGTCGTCATGACTAAAATAACATTTCTGAAATCCGCTTTTCGTCCATTGTTATCTGTTAAGGTTCCGTTATCCATCACCTGCAGAAGTAGGTTAAAGATATCTGGATGCGCTTTCTCAATTTCATCGAGTAAAACAACGGCATGTGGGTGCTTAAGAACCGCGTCAGTTAGTAGTCCGCCTTGGTCATAGCCAACATAACCTGGAGGTGCACCGATCAAACGACTCACAGAGTGACGCTCACCGTATTCAGACATATCGAATCTAAGTAGCTCAATACCCATCAGTTTTGATAGCTGTACGGTCACTTCTGTTTTACCAACGCCAGTTGGACCGGCAAATAAGAATGAACCGACTGGCTTGTTATCAGCGCCAAGCCCTGCACGAGTTAACTTAATCGCCTCGCTCAGTACATCGATAGCTGGGTCTTGCCCAAATACCAACATCTTCATCTTATCATCGAGGTTTTGCAGAATATCTTTATCTGACGATGATACTGACTTCTCAGGAATACGTGCCATTTTTGCAACCATAGACTCAATATCGGCAACACCAACGGTTTTCTTACGTCGACTTGCAGGGGCTAAACGACTACGCGCGCCGGCCTCATCGATAACATCTATCGCTTTGTCAGGTAGGTGACGCTCATTAATGTATTTGGCTGAAAGCTCTACTGCAGCTCGAAGTGCTTTATTGGTATAACGCACTTCATGGTGAGCTTCATATTTTGGTTTCAGGCCAATAAGAATTTTGGTTGTATCATCAAGTGAAGGCTCTACAACATCAATTTTTTGGAAACGGCGAGAAAGCGCTCGCTCCTTTTCAAAAATGTTGCTGTATTCTTGATAAGTCGTCGAACCGATACAACGAAGCTTGCCGCTGCTGAGTAGCGGCTTAATTAAATTCGCTGCGTCAACTTGACCGCCTGATGCCGCCCCTGCGCCGATGATGGTATGTACTTCATCGATAAACAGAATCGCGTCATCTTCTTTTTCTAGCTGTTTTAAAATCGCTTTAAAGCGTTTCTCGAAATCACCACGATATTTGGTGCCCGCAAGCAGTGAGCCAATATCTAATGAATAAATAACGCTGTCTTGAATGACCTCAGGTACTTGCCCTTCAACAATTCTCCACGCCAAGCCTTCGGCAATCGCCGTTTTACCCACACCCGCTTCACCAACAAGTAGAGGGTTATTTTTTCTGCGTCGACATAGCACTTGAATAGTACGCTCAAGTTCTTTGTCACGACCAATTAATGGATCGATATGACCTTGCTTCGCCACTTGATTCAAGTTGGTTGCAAAGCTTTCTAGACGCTCTTCAGAGTTTGGTTCTTCCGCGTTTTCAGAGCCAAAAGATTCAGAAGAGGAATCATCATTTGAGCTAGAAGATTTAGTAATGCCATGAGAGATGAAGTTCACGATATCGAGTCGGCTGATATCATTTTTCTTCAAGAGGTAAGCAGCATGAGATTCTTGTTCGCTAAATATCGCAACGAGAACATTTGCTCCAGTAACTTCACTGCGTCCTGAAGACTGAACATGGAAAACGGCGCGTTGAAGTACTCGTTGAAAACTTAAAGTAGGTTGTGTTTCGCGAGTTTCATCATTTTCAGGAATAAGAGGTGTGGTTTGATCAATGAATATATCGAGCTCTTGCCTCAATGATTCGAGGTCAGCCTGACACGCAGACAACGCCTCTTTCGCTGCATCATTCTCTAATAATGCAAGTAGGAGGTGTTCGACAGTCATAAATTCATGTCGTTTATCTCGGGCACGAGCAAATGCACCATTTAGACTCGTCTCTAATTCTTTATTAAGCATAAGTACCTCCTAAAAGAACAACCGGGTTGTTCATGCAAGCGCTACGCTTGCTCTAATGTGCAAAGCAGTGGATGCTCATTTTCCTTGGAATACATCGTGACTTGCGCCACTTTTGTTTCAGCTACTTCGGCGGTAAACGTTCCGCATATTGCTTTTCCTTCGTAATGCACCTGAAGCATAACCTGCGTTGCTCTATCTATATCCATAGAAAAAAAACGCTCAAGGATCTCTATCACAAAGTCCATCGGCGTGTAATCGTCGTTATTTAACAGAACGTGATACATCGCAGGTGGTTTGATGCTTGTTTTCTCTTTCTCCAGTAAATCTGAGTCTGGAGTTACCCATTCAAAGTTTCGGCCCATGATCCATTCAATATTTCAAGATTTCTAAATTCAATTTTACCACTTTGTACAGGTAATGTTTTAGATTTATCTCTTACGCTGATAAGAAAAATTGTGACCAGAAAAACATCTCTTACTTAGAGACTATGCCACCAATTCAATCGCTGCAAATAAAAGATGATGTTCATTAGAGATGAATTATCTAATTGATTAAAAAGCAAACAGTTTCGTAAGTTTCATGAATCAAATTCAACAAACGGTAACTTGTCAAGTTGCAGAAATGTAAATCTCAAAAGTGATTTGTTTGCAAATATGTAGCATATTAGACCTTTTGACTATTGACTGTCGCCAATCATTGGCTACATTGGTCAATTAGTGAATGAATATTTATAACCGCATGAATTAAAAGTCACTAACAGATAGGTGTCATCATTAAGATGTAACCTTCTTAACACAACATCAGTATTAAATGCATGAGGGATGTATAGCATGGCTACAGGTACAGTAAAATGGTTTAACAATGCCAAAGGATTTGGTTTTATCTGTCCGGAAGGTGAAGACGGAGATATTTTCGCTCATTACTCTACAATTCAAATGGACGGCTATCGAACGCTCAAAGCTGGGCAGCAAGTCGCCTATGAAATAGAGCAAGGACCAAAAGGCTCTCATGCAAGCTCTGTCGTACCCATAGAAGCACAGATGGCGAAATAACCATTAGGCTTCAAAATAGCTAGTCTCAAAGTAATACGACATTTCTAAAGAATAAAAAATAACCCCGCCATTTAGGCGGGGTTTTTATATTATCTAGTACTTAATAAGCAACTATGCGTTGATCACATTGTTTAGCGTTTGGCTTGGTCTCATTAGTGCAGACACTTTGTCGTCATTAAGTGCGTAGTAGCCACCTAAATCTCCAGCAACGCCTTGTGCATCATTTAGTTCAGCCACAATCGTTGCTTCGTTTTCAGATAACGCTTTCGCAATTGGAGCAAACTCTGCAGAAAGCTCAGCATCAGCTGATTGCTCTGCTAGTGCCTTTGCCCAGTAACTTGCTAGGTAAAAATGGCTACCACGGTTATCAAGCTCATTCACTTTACGTGATGGTGACTTATTCTCGTCTAGGAACTCGCCCGTCGCTTTATCCAGTGCATCAGCAAGAACCTGCGCTTTTGCGTTACCTGTTACCGTGCTTAAGTGCTCCAGAGAAGCCGCTAGAGCCAAGAACTCACCTAAAGAGTCCCAACGTAGGTGGTTTTCTTTTTCTACCTGTTGAACGTGCTTAGGCGCTGAACCACCTGCTCCCGTTTCAAATAGACCGCCACCATTCATTAGCGGAACCACTGACAGCATTTTCGCTGACGTGCCTAGTTCAAGAATTGGGAATAGATCCGTTAGGTAATCACGAAGAACGTTACCCGTTACAGAGATAGTATCTAGACCTTCTTTAATGCGCTCTAGTGAGAACTGACACGCTTCTAGCGGAGCTAAGATCTTAATCTCTAAACCTGCTGTATCGTGATTAGGCAAGTAAGCATTAACTTTTTCGATCAGTTGAGCATCGTGAGCACGATTGCTGTCTAGCCAGAATACCGCTGGTACGCCCGTTGCACGAGCACGCGTTACCGCTAGCTTAACCCAATCCTGAATAGGCGCATCTTTCACCTGACACATACGGAAGATATCGCCCGCTTCTACTGATTGCTCAAGCAACGTAGCGCCTGATGCGTCAACAACACGTACTGTACCCGTTGCATCTAGAGTAAACGTTTTATCATGCGAACCATACTCTTCAGCTTTTTGAGCCATTAGACCAACGTTAGGCACACTACCCATTGTCGTTGGGTCAAAGGCACCGTTCTTTTTACAGAACTCGATAACCGCTTGGTAGATGCTTGCATAGCTGCGATCAGGAATCATTGCTTTAGTATCTTGCAGCTTACCTTCTGGGTTCCACATTTGACCAGAAGAACGCAGCATTGCTGGCATAGAAGCATCGACAATCACGTCACTTGGTACGTGAAGGTTAGTAATACCGCGATCTGAATCAACCATCGCTAGAGCTGGTTGAGTTTCGTAAACCGCTAGAATTGCCGCTTCAATCTCTTCTTTTTGTGCTTGTGGTAGCGATTCAATTTTTGCGTAGACATCGCCAAGGCCGTTATTTACATCAACGCCTAGTTTTTCAAATACGTCACCGTATTTAGCGAATACATCTTTATAGTACACCTTAACCGCATGACCAAAGATGATTGGGTCTGACACTTTCATCATTGTCGCTTTCAAGTGCAGTGACAATAAAACGCCTTGTTTTTTAGCGTCTGCAATCTCGTTTTCAAAGAATGCTACTAACGCTGATTTATTGAGTACAGAGCAATCGATAATCTCTTTATCAAGCAGAGGGAATGCTTTCTTCAATACTTTTACTGAACCGTCAGCCGCAACAAACTCAATTTTAACGTCTGTATCACCAGAAATAGTGGTGGATTTCTCACTACCGAAAAAGTCTTTTTCAGACATGCTTGCAACATGAGATTGAGACTCTGAAGACCAAGCTCCCATTGAATGTGGGTTTTTCTTTGCGTAGTTCTTAACGGAAAGTGGTGCTCGACGGTCTGAGTTCCCTTCACGTAGCACTGGGTTTACCGCACTACCTTTGATTTTGTCGTACGTTGCTTTAATGGCTTCTTGTTCGTAAGTGCTAGGCTCTTCAGGGTAATCTGGAAGGTCGTACCCTTTTGCTTGAAGCTCTGCAACCGCTGCTTTTAACTGCGGGATTGATGCCGATACATTTGGCAACTTAATGATATTTGCTTCTGGCGTCTTAGCCAATTCACCTAGTTCAGCAAGTGCGTCTTCGATTCGCTGATCTTCTTTTAAATGCTCAGGAAAGTTTGCAATGATGCGTCCTGCAAGTGAGATATCACGAGTGTCTACATTGATGCCTGAAGAAGCAGTAAATGATTGAATGATCGGAAGTAGCGAGTAAGTCGCTAGCGCTGGAGCTTCGTCAGTAATGGTATAAATAATCGTCGGTTTTTCTGTAGGCATGAAATTTCCCTATTGTTCTAAACAGCGTCTATTCTCTCAATAGTGCTGTGTGAATGTCCGCATCCTATTTGATACGATTTTATCACTCTTTTAAACTTCTTAGGTTAATCACGTTGAGTAGTGATCTCCTAAGTCCTTGAGTGTTGATACTTATAATTAAACAAAATCGCGAGAATAGTCTATTATCTTGTGCGTTATTCTGTTTTTGGGCGCGCAAATAATAGCTCATTTACGAAATTGACAAAACTTTTTAACACTCTTTATTTACATTTTTGCAAGGTAGTTAACATGCAGCCGCGTTCTCGTGATAAGCAAGGTCAGCGTTCGTCCACCAAGTCCAGTTCTCATTTTAAACAGCGTGATACTTCTAAGAGTGCGAAAAACAGACGCGTTAATCGTAAAGATGATGCAAGCAAAACCAAACGAATTCGGCCAGAAGATCGTAAAGTCATCATCTTCAACAAGCCCTACGATACATTGAGCCAATTTACTGATGGGGACGGCCGAAAAACACTGGCTGATTATATTCCGGTAAAGGAAGTGTATGCCGCAGGGCGCCTTGACCGAGATAGTGAAGGTCTAATGATTTTGACTAACGATGGTATTTTGCAAGCCCGATTGACACAACCGAGTTCGAAGTCACCTAAAACCTATTGGGTTCAAGTTGACGGCGCACCAACAGAAGAGAGCCTACAAAAGCTAAGAGACGGTGTAGAGCTAAAAGATGGCCCGACCCTCCCCGCAAAAGTAGAAGTCATGCAAGCACCTTCAGTATGGGATAGAACGCCCCCTGTACGCGTACGCGCTAAAATCCCAACCACATGGTTATCCATTACAATTATTGAGGGTCGAAATCGACAAGTGCGACGTATGACGGCGAATATTGGTCACCCTACCCTGCGTCTTATACGCTATTCAATGGGAGACACTCAACTTGGCGATCTTCAACCCGGTCAATGGCGTGAAATCACCTTGTAGCCCTCCTAGTCTTTCTTAGAATTCGAACAAATAAAAAGGTCAGTGCATGAATACACTGACCTTTTATGTTCCTAACGAACCTTTGTTTCAATAGTAACGGGGATCTAAATCTATTTATGGCGCTCTTTTAGCTTATTGACCACATCATTCATGGATAAGCCTTGATCTTGCAGTAACACCATCAAGTGATAGATAAGGTCTGCCGATTCACACACTAACTCCGCCTTATCGCCCGACGTTGCCGCAAGCGCGACTTCAACGCCCTCTTCGCCAACTTTCTGCGAAATACGCTTTGTGCCACGAGCGTATAAGCTAGCAGTGTAAGAGGACTCTGGATCGGCGTCCTTGCGGGCAGCCAGTAGCTGCTCAAGTTGATGAAGCCACACCATCTGCGACTCCTCTTGCTTGTCTGCATCCCAGCACGTTGTCGTACCTGTATGGCACGTTGGGCCAATAGGGTTGACCTTAATCAGTAGCGTATCGTTATCGCAATCTAGTGAAGCGTTCACAAACTGAAGTACGTTGCCAGATGTCTCACCTTTGGTCCATAAGCGCTCTTTGGTACGCGAGTAAAACGTCACTTGCTGCGTTTCTGCTGTTTTTTGCAGAGCGGCTGGATTCATATAGCCCATCATAAGCACTTGGCTTGATTGAAAATCTTGTACAACTGCAGGAACTAAACCATCTACTTTTTCCCAGTCGATACGCTCAGATAAGCTTGTTACATCTGATACATTAAAACTCATATTCTTACCTCAACACCTTCTGATTCTAGGTACTGTTTCAATTCACCAATATTGATGACCTGCTTATGAAATACCGATGCAGCGAGTGCGCCATCGACATTGGTTTTTTTATACGCTTCAGAGAAGTGCTCCATGGCACCCGCGCCACCTGACGCAATCAAAGGTACATGGCATACTTCTCGAACCATATTCAGCTGTTCAATATCGTAACCATTACGTACACCATCTTGGTTCATCATATTCAATACGATTTCACCCGCACCACGTTTTTGTACCTCTTGAACCCAATCTTTGGTTTCCCATTTGGTCGCTTTCGTGCGCTCTTCATCACCCGTAAACTGATAAACCTGATATTTCCCAGTCTCTTTGTCGTGGTATGAGTCGATTCCGACCACGATACACTGAACACCAAACTTATCGGCTAAGTCAGTGATGAGCTGCGGATTCGCCAGTGCTGGTGAGTTAATTGATACTTTGTCTGCACCAAACTCTAAAATACGTGCTGCGTCTTCAGCAGATTTAATGCCCCCAGCGACACAGAAGGGAATATCAATGACTTCCGCTACGCGAGCAACCCAGCTTTTATCGACAACTCGACCATCGCTTGATGCGGTAATATCGTAAAACACTAGCTCATCTGCACCTTCTTCAGCGTAACGCTGAGCCAATGGAACGATATCACCAATAATTTCATGGTTACGAAACTGGACGCCTTTAACGACTTGCCCATCACGTACGTCAAGACAAGGAATTATTCGCTTTGCCAACATGCAAATGCCTCCTCTGCAGTAAATTTGCCATCAAGCAGTGCTCGCCCGACAATAACGCCCGCAACACCACTGCCTTTCAGCGCTTCAATATCCGCTAAGCTGCCAATACCGCCTGACGATTGAAATTGCACTTGAGGGTACTGCTTACAAAGGTCGATATACAACTCGACGTTTGAACCTTCTAAAGTACCGTCACGTGAGATATCAGTACACAGGACATGCTTAAGGCCCACGGTTAGATAGTCATCCACCAAGGCTTCGATGGTGACACCCGAATCTTCTTGCCACCCGGAAATAGCGACACGTCGAACGCCTTGCGCATCAATGTTGATGTCTAATGCTAGAACGATCTTTTCTGCACCGTATTTTTCCATCCAACCTTTTACAAGGTCTGGTTGTTTTACTGCGGTAGAGCCGACAACAACGCGCTGAGCACCTGCTTCTAACAAATCAACTACGTCTTGCTCATTACGCACACCGCCACCAATTTGAATGCTTGCCGGTGTGCTTTCTAATAACTTGGCAATCAAATCAAGCTGACGTGCCGTCGTATCTTTCGCTCCGGTTAAGTCCACTAAGTGCAACCAGTTAGCACCCGCTTGGTGGTAAAGGTTAAACTGCTCAGCAGGGTCTACTTTATATTCGGTTACCTGACCATAATCACCTTGAAACAGTCGAACCACTTGACCTTCAATTAAATCTAATGCTGGAATAATCACGATAAATTCCTTTTCTCTTTCGTATGAGCCGCTTGCTACAGCTCTAAGAAGTTCTGAATAAGTTTTGAACCTGCTTTACTAGAGCGTTCTGGGTGAAATTGAACGCCATAATAGTTGTCACTTTGTAGTGCCGCAGTAAATGGGTTGCCGTAGTCACATTGACCTATCGTGTAATCACCTACGGGCATAGCGAAACTATGAACGAAATAAAAATACTCGTTCATCTCAATGTCTTTAAACAGTGGATGCCCTGAAGCGGCTTCAACCGTGTTCCAACCCATATGAGGTAGAGGTAAATCGCCTGTTTCCATGCGTTTTACCTCACCATCACAAAGACCTAAACACTCAACAAGAGAGTCCGCTTTTTGGCCCTTCTCTTGTGATGCTTTGCCTAGTAGTTGCATACCTAAGCAAATACCCAGTAAGGGTTTATCAACCTTTTTCACCAAGTCGATAAGCTCACGCTGCTCTAAGTTTTTCATCGCTTCGCTCGCCGTTCCAACGCCTGGCAGAAACAGTTTGTCGGCGGCCAAGACAATCTCAGGATCTTTTGAAATGGCGACTGTATAGCCCAGACGCTCAATAGCAAACTTCACCGAAGAGACGTTGGCACATCCAGTATCGATAATAACGACTTTTTGATCTGACATGGAGCTTCCCTTCTAAAGTACGCCTTTGCTGCTTGGCAATTCAGTTCCTTCCACTTTAATCGCCTGACGTACGGTACGTCCGAACGCTTTAAACAGACTTTCAATGATGTGGTGATCGTTGTTGCCAGAAGATGATAAGTGCAGCGTACAAGCTAGCGTATCCGTCAGTGAGCGGAAGAAGTGCACAACCATTTCTGTTGATAAGTCGCCAACCTGCTCTCGTGAAAATTCAGCATCGAACTTCAAGTAAGGACGACCTGATAAATCGAGCGCACACTGAGCTAGACATTCATCCATTGGTAGACTGAAACCAAAACGGCCAATACCGCGTTTATCACCCAGTGCTTCTTTTAGCGCTTCGCCCAGTGCTAAAGCGGTATCTTCAATCGTGTGGTGATCATCAATGTGAAGATCCCCTTTCACGTTAAGCTTTAATTGGAAGCCACCGTGCGTTGCGATTTGGTCTAACATGTGGTCAAAGAAACCCATGCCAGTATCAATTGTATTTCCACCTGTTTCATCAAGATTAACAAATACATTGATATCCGTTTCTTTGGTTGTACGTACGACTTGAGCAGTGCGCGCATTCACGGTGAGATCTTTAAGGATCTGTTTCCAATCCATTGCTTCAGGGTTGTACTGAATACCACGAATTGCCATGTTCTCAGCCAGCTGAAGATCTGTTTCTCTGTCTCCAATCACAACTGATTTAGCAAAATCAACTTTGCCACCTTGAAGGTATTCTTTCACCATCCCCAGTTTTGGTTTGCGGCAAGAGCAGTTGTCTTCATCGAAATGCGGACAGATAAGAACGTCATCGAAGATCACACCTTGAGATTCAAATATCCCCATCATCATATTGTGCGGCGCATCGAACTCATCTTGAGGGTAGCTATCGGTTCCAAGACCATCTTGATTTGTCACCATCACTAGGCGGTAGCCTGCATCTTGGAGTGATAATAAGCTTGGGATAACAAATGGTTCTAATTTCAGCTTATCTAAACGGTCAACTTGAAAGTCGACAGGAGGCTCAACAATTAAGGTGCCATCACGGTCGATAAATAGTATTTTTTGTTGCTTACTCACACGAACTTCCTTTTAAAAATAGTAATAAGGCGAAAGCGTCTCGCCTCAAAATTGTCTTAAGCGAATGGGTTGGGGCTATGAATAATAATTTCTTATAAAGCCCAGTGTTTTCTCACACTCTTCGCGATTACCAATACTAATACGAACGCAGTCTTCGATAGGTGAATTACGTAAAATAATGCCACTATTCCATGCTGCTTTAAATAGTGCATCGCCATCAGGGAACTTCACTAACAAGTAGTTTCCCCAACCTTCAAAGATGGTTAATTGCGGAATAACCGATAAACCTGCCTGCAAATAAGCTCTATTCGCACTGAGATCCAATACTTGATATTTCGCTCTTGCAAGCCCAGCTTCCGAAAGCGCTTGTTGTGCAATTTCTGCTACAGGAACAGGCACTGGATAAGGCGCAATAACTTTAAGTAGAACATCGATAATAGATTGATTTGCCAACGTAAATCCACAACGTAACCCGGCCAATGCAAAAGCTTTCGACAAGGTACGCAGTATCGCTAGATTTGGGTACTGTTCAAGCAAGTCAACCGTCGACGCTTCAGGACAAAAATCGATATAGGCTTCATCCATCACGACAATCGCACGATCTTTCGTCATTTCTAGCAAAGAGATAATATCCTCTCTTTTTACCAAATTACCCGTCGGGTTATTTGGGCTACAAACAAAGACTAATTTTACATTGTCTAAGCTCTGCTTAATACTCTCAAGGTCCAACTGCCATTCGTCAGTTAGTGGCACAACCTTACGGTCAACACCAATCGTTTCAGCACTGATTGAGTACATTCCGTATGTTGGAGGACAGTAGAGAATCGCATCTTCATTTGGTTCACAAAAAGCGCGAATGAGAAGTTCAATACCTTCATCGGCTCCACGTGTTGTTAACGTTTGCTCTGGGTTGACGCCTGCATACGCAGCATAAGCTTCAATCAATGCTTTAGGCTGACACTCACTGTAGCGATTTAAACGTGCAAAATCGGTTTTATATTCGTTATTAAATGGAGACTCGTTAGCGTTTAGCCACACGTCTCCAGTTCCACCAATACGTCTTGCCGATAGATAAGGCGTTAACGCTTGTACTTGTTTACGAGCGAGCTTTTCCATTAGCTTTCCCCTGCCGCCAGTTTCTCAATTCGAATGGTTACCGCACGTTTGTGTGCATCTAGGCCTTCAGCTTCTGCCATTGTAACAACCGTCGGTGCTAGGATTTTTAAGCCATCAGCACTTAACTCTTGAACTGTCATGCGCTTAGAAAAATCAGCTAGACCTAAGCTAGAGTATGTTTTGGTATAACCGTACGTTGGTAAAACGTGATTGGTACCTGACGCGTAGTCGCCTGCCGACTCTGGCGACCAATCGCCTAAGAATATCGACCCTGCGTTATCTAGTAGAGGCAGCAGTTCACGAGGGTTCTTAGTTTGAACAATCAAGTGCTCTGGGCCGTAGTAGTTCGAGATTGAGATCGCTTGCGTTAAAGAGTCTGAAATGATCACAAGGCTCGATGCTAATGCTTTTTGTGCGATGTCTGCACGTGACAGCTCTTTCAACTGACGCTGAACCGCATCGGTCACTTGATCGGCCAAGACTAATGATGGCGTCACTAATACCACCTGAGAGTCAGGACCATGCTCAGCTTGGCTTAGAAGATCCGCTGCAATAAAGTCAGCATCGGCGGTTTCATCGGCTAACACTAACACTTCTGAAGGCCCAGCTGGCATATCAATCGCTGCACCACGGAAATCATTACTCACTTGCCTTTTAGCTTCCGTCACATAAGCATTGCCAGGGCCAAAGATCTTATCAACCTTAGTGACGCTTTCAGTGCCGTAAGCCATTGCAGCCACTGCTTGACCGCCACCAACGCTATAAACTTCATCAATATTGCATAACTGCGCAACGTATAATATTTCATCCGCGATAGGCGGAGGAGAGCACAATACAACTTTGCGACAACCCGCAATCTGTGCTGGAGTTCCTAGCATCAATACCGTTGACGGTAGAGGCGCACTACCACCTGGAATATAAAGACCAACCGTATTAATTGGACGCGTAACCTGCTCACATACAACGCCCGGCTGAGTCTCAACTTGTAACGGCTGTGGTATTTGCGCTTCATGAAACTTAGTTATATTGCTATGCGCTTGCTCTAGAGCGGCTTTCATCTCTTCGCTAAGTCTTGCCGAAGCGCATTCGATTTCTGCAGAGGTGACACGAATAGAATCCAGTTTCACTCCATCAAACTTTTCAGTCAGTTCAATAAGAGCCTTATCACCTTCAGCTCGAACATTTTTGATCACTTCAGAAACCGCAGCGGTAATATTTGCACCTTCAGTAATTGCTGGGCGCTCTAAAACAGAGTCTTGCTGTGATTCACTCAATGATTGCCAAACAACAGTTCTCATGGCGTTACCCCATCATTTTTTCGATTGGAAGAACAAGAATCGAGCTAGCACCTAACTCTTTCAGCTGTTCCATTGTTTCCCAGAACAAGTTCTCAGTACTTACTAGGTGAATAGCCACTTTCTCTTTATCTGTAGATAGAGGTAATACCGTAGGATCTTCAGCGCCAGGCAGTAACGCTTTGACTTGCTCAAGCTTAGAAACTGGAGCGTGTAACATAATGTATTTTGACTCTTTCGCTTGCTGAACACCCTGCATACGTGTCAAAAGCTTTTCAATAAGCGCTTGTTTATCAGCGTCGAACTCACCTTTACGTTGGATTAACGTCGCTTTCGATTTGAAAATAACTTCCGCTTCCTTCAGACCATTTGCTTCAAGCGTTGCGCCAGTTGAAACAAGATCTGCAATAGCATCGGAAAGACCAGCGCGAGGGGCAACCTCAACTGAGCCTGTTAACATACAAGCGCTGTAGTCGACGCCTTGCTCATCCATAAACGCTTTTAATAGTTGAGGGTAAGTCGTCGCAATACGTTTGCCAGCGAGATCTTGAGGGCCGTTGTACTCTTCATCTTTATTGATGGCGATAGATAAACGACAGCCACCAAAGTCAAGACGACGAAGCGGAACGTACTCATTTGGCTTGCCTAGTGCTTTTCTATCTAAACGAACTTCTTCAAGCTCATTTTCACCAATAAAGCCTAGGTCGACAACGCCGTCCATGATCAAACCAGGGATATCATCATCACGAACGAGTAACAAATCAATTGGCATATTTAGTGAATGAACGACAAGACGCTCACCCATTACGATAAATTTAACTCCACACTTTTTAAGTAGGTCCTGACACTCTTTACTTAAGCGGCCTTTCTTTTGGATTGCGATTCTTAGACGTGGTGTTTGCATTGCTTCTTCCCTGTACAAATTGTTGTATTCATTAAAAATTATTCGAGCTAAAACTAAAAAACCCTCGGGGACTTTTGGTCTCCCGAGGGTTTGAATCTTGTTTTGCAGATTTCACCTCCGGGAGCCTGTGCCTCCCGGGTATGCGTATATCTCCCCGAAAGACTAGATAGGGTGATGATGGTGATGAATATTAATATTTAAATAACGCATACTTATTGGCTCTGCTAGTGTTGCTTCGTTGATAACCACACTAACTAAGCTAGTTATCATTTGCAACCTTTTATTAGCACTTTTCTACTTTTATTTTAAGACAACAAAAGTCTTATATAAAACAGTTAAAAAAGGAGGCCTAAGCCCCCTTCTGATATATCAAAGTGAATAGATTAAACGCTCTGACAATTTTCCAGTTTTGATTTAGCGATCAGCGACATTGCAAAGCAAACTAGCGTAAACGTCATTAACGCCGCTAAGAATGAGAACAGAACTGACGCTGTCATTCCTAGAACGATAAAGCCAACACAAGAAACCAATGCGACAGATAACGCATAAGGCAGTTGAGTGGCAACGTGGTCAATGTGGTTACAACGAGCACCTGTTGAAGACAAAATTGTGGTATCAGAAATCGGTGAACAGTGATCACCAAACACAGAACCAGCCAACACTGCACTTAACATAGGAAGCATCAGTGCTAAGTCAGTTGCTCCAGCCATGTCACCGGCAATCGGAAGCATGATGCCGAATGTGCCCCAAGATGTTCCCGTCGAGAACGCCATTAGACCCGCTAACAAGAACAGAATGACAGGTAACCAAGTCGAGCTAATAGTGCCTTCGATTTGAGAAGACAAATAAGTACCCGTTTTCATGTCACCGATGACAGTACCAATCGTCCATGCGAAAACTAGAATTAAGATTGCGCCAAACATAGACTTAGCACCAATCCAAAGCGTTACGCCGATGTCGCTTGGAGACAATTTTTGTTTTAGTACGGTAATTAACGCAACAGCAAGGCCAGTTACACCACCATAAATAAGTGACATACCAACATCAGTATTTTCAAACGCGCCTAGAAGAGAGAAAGCTTCGCCATCTGCTTTAAGTGCTTGACCACCGGTATACAGCATAGCAACAACCATCGAAGCAATTAAAGCAACGATTGGCAGTATAAGGTCAGACACCTTACCGTGTTCACTTTCTTTAATATCCAACTCTTCGTTCAGCTCATGTGCTTCTGGAAGGTCAGTCTCTTTATCTTTATCAAACCCGCGACCTTGAGAAGCGCGAATTTCATGTTTACGCATTTGGCCAACATCAAGTTGGAACCAAACAACCGCAAATACCATTAATAGTGCGAATACCGCGTAAAAGTTCATTGGAATCATACGAACGTATGCGCCAATCGCTGAGTATTCAGTCACACCGTGCGAGATTAAGATACCGCCAACGATAGTCATGATGTATGCACCCCAGCTTGATGCTGGCATCAACACACACATAGGAGCAGCGGTTGAATCAAGAATATATGCAAGCTTTGCACGAGAAACGTAATAACGGTCAGTAACAGGGCGAGAGATCGCCCCAACCGCTAAGCTGTTGAAGTAATCATCGATAAAGATGAACACACCCAGACATGCGGCAAGTAATTTTGATCCACGTTTACTCTTAACACGAGTCTGAGCCCATTCCGCGAATGCACGCGTGCCGCCAGACATAGATAAGAGAGCTGTCATCATACCAAGCAGCAGTAGGAAACCAACAATACTCATATTCCAAGTATTAATACCACCATCTTCAATAAAGACGCTGGATACAGTCGTTCCAATGTAACCAAATAAGTTACCAATGGAGTAATCAGTAAGTAGCAACGCACCAAGAACGATACCAACCCCAAGGGAGATCAATACACGACGCGTTATGATCGCTAGAGTTAACGCCACAAGTGGTGGCAAAAGTGACAAAGGGGATGATGCAAAATCGATTAAATTCATGATCTTCAAAAACCAGTTAGTAATAATGGCAAGAGATCTACTGTAGAAAAATCACGTGAAATCATTTCATCGAGATTTTGATAGTCGAAGTGAAAGGTTCAATAGAATGAAACCTAACTCTACAGTAGCGCTCCATAGTTTAAAAAATTATAGACTATGGCAGTGTCGTACCTATTGAGTACAACCCCAGCGAAAGGTGCTGATGACACATTCTCACTTCGGCGAAACACCCTTTCACTACTATTCGTTGGCATCACCCCAATAACAGTTACTTTTGTGTTTCGCTCCTCTACCGCACCAAACATGAAAAAACTGTCGTTACGTCATATTAACAACAATTTAACCACTTAAGCGCTTAAAGTGCGGCCATTGTACCGACAGGCAAGCTCATTGCAATATATAACTCGAAAAAACTTATGATAGAGGAAACTGGTACAACCAAGTTAGCAAATCGTTCTGTTTTCTACGTGTGGCAAGTAAAGTAATGTAAAGTCGATTGAATTTGTTTAGCTGTTCTTTTGGTTTAGTGTTTTAAAATCTATTTCATTTATTTGCATAAATCTAACTATTTATATTTTTTAAATATGCTAATATTTATTCTGTCGAAAATATTGTATTCAATCTATTTGCAGATTAATATTATCCAATCAAAATTACTTTCATAGGAATAGACATGTCGGATCTATCAAAAACACTATTAAATATTCGTAGCCTTCGTGCCTTTGCTCGCGATTTAACTCTTGAGCAACTTGAAGAAGCATTAGATAAATTAACAATTGTTGTACAAGAGCGTACAGAAGCAGAAGCAGATGAACGCGCAGCGAAAGCAGAACAAGAAGCTAAGCTAGCAGCAATTGCAGATCAGATTTCAAAAGACGGTATTGATGTTGAAGCACTTATCTCTGCATTATCAGGCGAGACTAAGACTAAAACAGGTAAAGTAAAAACAAAACGTGCTCCTCGCCCTGCGAAATACAAATACGTTGATAATAACGGTGAAGAAAAAACGTGGACTGGTCAAGGTCGTACACCTTCAGCAATCCAAGCACAGCTTGATGCGGGTAAATCATTAGAAGAGTTTGCTCTTTAATTTATACGCACACGTTCATTCGTTAGTTTCTTTACTAAACACTAGTTGAAAAGAACATTTAATAAAAAAGGCTCCTTACGGAGCCTTTTTTATTTATCTTTCCCAGTAAGATTCTTCCAAACTGTCTTCCCTTTCAGGTAAACCTTTAGATAATCGTGGAGAGTGCTGAGCTAATACTTCATAACTCGCTCTGTTTGAATACTTACAAACTTGAGAAAATGAAGAATAAGTTAAGAACGCATGAGCATGCTTACTTGAATTAGGGATATTCTCTCTGTGGTATTTATTGGCTGCCATATCATGAAGCAGCGCCGACAGTGCTGCATCCCCTGCCCCATTAGTATTTTTAATTTTCTCAGGGCCGCCCATATAAGGTGCAATATGCGAGTAGACCTTAACTGGATTTTCGCACATGCTTTTTGCTGCAGGACGGCTAAACTCATAGCGATTAAATTCAGCGATAGAGCCTGGTAACAAAGGCAAAGACGTTTCACGTTTTGCAGCGTCTTCAGTATAACCGGCCATATATAAGCCAACAGGGCCCGCAGTACACAAAACCAAATCAACCCAATTTAATGCAATATCAGAAGCAACTAAAGGATCGTGTTCACCTGTTAATGCTTCAGCTTCTTCTTCATTCATAGCAACAACTGATACGTGATCATTTATAAACTCTTGCCAGAACTTCGCATCATCTTGAATAACGAACTTCGTTCCTAACGTTAATACAACAGGTACATTATGCTTTTTAGCAAATTCAATGGCTTTCATCGTAGCTAAAGGCATTGGGTCACCTTCTTTACAGCGAACCAAATAAGCGGTCAATACTAATGCTGATGCATTTTCAAATATAGATTCTGGAATACTTTCTGGCTGAAGTTGGTTCATTTGACCTTCGCTAATAGCAAAAGTACGCTCACCATCTTCAGTAATTAGTGCAAAACATCGGCCAATTGCACCTTCTACACCTTGTAAATGATTAAGATCCATTCGGCTTGACGTATTACATAAGTAACGGTACCCATAACTGCCAATTTTTATATCTTGGCTCATTACACCTAATAACGTAGAACGATCATCGGCTAATACAGAGTAATTATGCAACGTATTTCCGATCGTTCCACCAGCGTGCTCATTCGTTATCAAGCACTCTTCTTTTAACTGCGTATAAAGTGCTTCAGCGGTATTATCATCAATAACTAATGAATGCCCTTTGCTCAGATTATATTTCTCAATAAGTTCTGAAGTTACTTTCGCTTCGATATCTACAAGCGTTTGATCAATGCCGATAATATGCGTTCGTGACATTTTCTTACTTTCTTGAGCTTGGCTCACTAAAGGGTCACGTGTATGAACAGGAAAATAATGCTTCGACTTGCGTTGGCCTGGAAATTTCATAAGCGTTAGTTCGTTATTAGTTGTGGGAAGCGGATTCTACCGCGCTCAATAACGCGCGGCAATCTACCAAACTATAGCAAACGTTTGCAGAGAGGATTTATTATTCACCTTCCATAAAACTAAGGTCTGGAAGCTGCTCTAAGTTCTCTGAATAACGCTTTAAATTAAACTCACCTTCATTTTTCATCACATCAAAAATCTCGATGGACATGCAGCAAGCCATCATAGCTACAGCATCATCTCTTGAAGTGCCCGTCATCATCAGGCGCATTAGGGTCTCTTTTACTTTCTTTGGCTCACCATCTTCTAATTGATTTTCAATCACTTCAATTAGCTCTTGCTCTTGCATAAATTCGTTTTGTTCTGACATGGTTTTCTCTCAATCGTTATCTTGGCTGCACTATGCCACAGGTAAACAAATAACTTCTATATTATTACGACAAAATTTATCAATATGGTTATGTGATTGACTTCTCGGATCTGTATCCATCAACATGTTTCTGGTAGAATCTGCGACCAGTTATAGTGAGTGGTATTAAGTAATGTCAAACAACAGCCAAAAGAAAGTCATTGTCGGTATGTCTGGCGGTGTCGATTCATCAGTTTCAGCCTATCTTCTTAAGCAGCAAGGTTATCAAGTCGAAGGCTTGTTCATGAAGAACTGGGAAGAAGACGATAACGAAGAATATTGTACAGCCGCAGAAGATTTAGCAGATGCTCAAGCTGTATGTGACAAGCTAGGTATCCATCTTCACACAATAAACTTTGCCGCAGAATATTGGGACAATGTATTTGAGTACTTCCTTGCTGAATATAAAGCAGGGAGAACACCAAACCCAGATATTCTCTGTAATAAAGAGATTAAGTTTAAAGCATTCTTAGACTTTGCAGATGATGTATTAGATGCTGATTACATCGCGATGGGACACTATGTAGATCGTACTTTCCCAGAAGGTAATGAGAAGCCTCAAATGCTACGTGGGCTTGATAGCAATAAAGACCAAAGCTACTTTCTGTATACATTAAGCCACGAGCAAGTGGCTCGCAGCCTTTTCCCTGTCGGTAATCTTGAAAAGCCGGAAGTAAGAAAAATCGCTGAAGAGCAAGGTCTGATCACGGCCAAGAAAAAGGATTCAACAGGTATCTGTTTTATCGGCGAACGTAAGTTTACTGATTTCCTTTCTCGCTACTTACCTGCACAACCTGGCAATATTGAAACACCAGAAGGTAATGTTATTGGTAAACACCAAGGTTTGATGTATCACACTTTAGGCCAGCGTAAAGGTTTACAAATTGGCGGCCAAAAAGGCGGCGGCGGTAACGAAGACCCATGGTACGTTGCAGAGAAAGATCTTAAACGAAATGTGCTTATTGCAGTACAAGGCGCTGATCACCCACTATTAAAATCACAAGGCCTTGTTGCCTCACAACTGCATTGGGTTGATAGAACACCAATAACAGAACCGTTAACTTGCACGGTGAAAACACGTTATCGTCAAACGGATATTCCATGTACCATCATCCCCATTGATGATGAAAACATTAAAGTTATCTTTGACCAACCTCAGGTAGCAGTAACACCAGGTCAGTCTGCTGTATTTTATCTTGATAATGTTTGCCTAGGTGGCGGCATTATCGAACAACGCATTTAACAATTCGTAATCAGGAGTACTACTAAGTGGCGAATTCTCTTTATGACCGTACTATCGCTTTTGCTGGTATCTGCCAAGCGGTTGCTTTAGTTCAACAAGTAGCAAAAGATGGTGAATGTGACCATGACGCATTTAAAACATCACTACATGCAGTCCTAAAATTAAGCCCCAATAGTACCTTAGATGTTTTTGGCCAAGAACAAGACCTAAAGCTGGGTCTCGAATGTTTAGTCAAAGGTATTGATAGTACGCCAGCTGGCAGTGAAATAACGCGCTATATCATTAGTCTAATGGCTCTTGAGAAAAAGCTCAGTGCACGTAACGATGCGATGTCTCAACTTGCTGATCGTATACAAATGCTCGATCGTCAACTCGATCATTTTGAACTGCTTGATGAGCAAATGCTGAGTAACCTTGCGAGTGTCTATCTCGATGTTGTGAGCCCTATTGGTCCACGAATCCAAGTATCAGGCACACCTGCTGTGTTACAACACACAACTAATCAACATAAAGTTCGCGCATTACTACTGTCAGGTATCCGTAGCGCGGTGCTGTGGCGTCAAGTTGGCGGTAAACGTCGTCACTTGATTTTCGGTCGAAAGAAGATGGTCGAACAAGCTCAAATTTTATTGGCGAGAATGTAATTGCCAAAGATAACAAAACAGCTCGCGATAAGTCGCGAGCTGTCTCTTTATAGCGATAAATCTATCTTTCATTAAGTAACGTCACTTTCGCGCAAACGATTGCGCAATATTCGTGACAATCATGATAGTTATTGGTATAAAGCTCACCATATTTTGAATATGTAAATTTTGAACCCCATTTCAGGAGAACACCATGAATTTGTCAGCATTAACTGCTGTATCACCAGTAGACGGCCGTTACGGTAGCAAAACGATTGCCTTACGCAGTATCTTTAGTGAGTTTGGCCTACTAAAGTACCGTACTATTGTTGAAGTTCGTTGGTTACAAAAGCTAGCTGCAACTGCAGGTATTGCCGAAGTACCAGCTTTTAGCGCAGAAGCGAACCAAGTTCTAAATGATATCGCAGCAAACTTCAGTGAAGAAGACGCAGCGCGCATCAAAGAAATTGAGCGTACAACTAACCACGACGTTAAAGCGGTAGAGTACTTCCTAAAAGAGAAAGTTGCTGGCAACGCTGAACTTCACGCAGTCAATGAGTTCATTCACTTTGCATGTACTTCTGAAGACATCAACAACACGTCACACGCGCTAATGCTTAAAGAAGCACGTGAAACGGTTATCTTGCCAGAAATCAAAAACATCATTGATGCAATTAAAGCGCTTGCTGTTGAATACCGTGATATTCCACTATTATCACGTACACACGGTCAGCCTGCTTCTCCAAGCACAATGGGTAAAGAGATGGCGAACGTTGCATACCGTATGGAACGTCAATATAAGCAAATCGAACAAGTTGAGATCCTAGGTAAAGTAAACGGTGCTGTAGGTAACTACAACGCACACCTTTCTGCTTACCCAGATCTTGATTGGCACCAATTCAGTGAAGAGTTCATCACAGAATCTCTTGGCGTAACTTGGAACCCATACACAACTCAAATCGAACCTCACGATTACATCGCTGAGCTATTTGATGCGATTGCACGTTTCAACACGATTCTTATCGACTTTGACCGTGACATCTGGGGCTACATTGCACTTGGTCACTTCAAGCAGAAGACAATTGCTGGCGAAATCGGTTCTTCAACCATGCCACACAAAGTAAACCCTATCGATTTTGAAAACTCGGAAGGTAACCTTGGTCTTGCAAACGCAATGTTTAATCACCTGTCACAGAAGCTGCCTATCTCTCGTTGGCAACGTGACCTAACTGACTCAACGGTTCTACGCAACCTAGGTGTTGGTGTTGGTTACGCTATCATTGCTTACACTTCAACGCTTAAAGGTATTAGCAAACTGGAAGTAAACCGTGCTGCACTTCTTGCTGATCTTGACAGCAACTGGGAAGTTCTTGCTGAACCAGTACAGACGGTTATGCGTCGTTACGGTATCGAGAAGCCATACGAGAAACTAAAAGAGTTAACTCGTGGTAAGCGTATTGACGGCGAAGCGATGCGTAACTTCATCGACGGACTTGAGCTACCAGAAGCGGAAAAAGTACGTCTAAAAGAAATGACGCCTGCTAACTACATCGGTCAAGCGATTGAGCTAACGGACAAGCTGTAACTCTAAAGGTATACGTTTTACCCGTTGATAGGTGACTCATTCATCACAGGTCACTTATCAATTGGCAGCAACGATCAATTAGCTGTAAGTAATCTTTGTCAATAAACGACAGACAGCAAAAAGGGCTCATATAGAGCCCTTTTTTAATACCTGGTATTTTACTTAACGATTAGTCCTAGCTATTAATCATAACTATAGCTACGTAGTGCATCGATACGCTTATCTAATGGCGGGTGGCTCATAAGAAGTTCTGTCATTGAACGCTTACCATTAATACCAAATGCCATCATAGAACCTTCCAGCTGAGGCTCATGACTCACCTTCAAACGCTCTAATGCCGCAATCATTTTATGACTACCCACCATTTTGGCAGCGCCATAGTCTGCATGAAACTCACGGTGACGGCTATACCACATGGTCAGGAAGCTCGCTAGGAAACCAAACACGAGTTCAAGTGCCATAGAGACGCCAAAGTAAACCATCATGTTGCTACCTTGCCCTTCTTCATCGCTATTGTTAGAAGCAACAATGTTTGCAATAAAGCGAGACAGGAAGATAACAAACGTGTTCACAACACCCTGCATGAGGGTCATTGTCACCATATCGCCGTTAGCAATGTGGCTAACTTCGTGTGCAAGTACCGCTTCCGCTTCGTCACGGGTCATATTGTGCAACAAACCTGTTGATACTGCTACCAATGAGTCATCTCGTTTAGCACCTGTTGCAAAGGCATTAATATCTGGCGCATCGTATATAGCGACGGTCGGCATGCCAATACCAACTTGCTGTGCTTGACGCTCAACCGTTTCCAGTAACCAATGCTCTGTTTCGTTACGTGGGCTCTCTATTACGACACCACCAACCGACTTTAGCGCTATTTTCTTAGACATCAGCAAAGATATAAAAGAGCCACCAAAGCCAAATACCGCGGCCATCACTAATAAACCAGACAAACTACCTGGTTGCATTCCCGTAACGGCATAAACAATATTAAGCACAACACTTAATACAAGTACCACTGCAAGGTTAGTGGCTAAGAATAACATTATCCGCTTCATTACTTTTCTCCGATGGGAAGCTTACTTAACGTGATGATCAATAGGTTTCATCAAGCGTAGTTCTATACATATAGTTTATAGGTTAATAAAACAAGGTTAAGTGTTAAATTGAAACATTTGTTTTCTATCATCTTGAGTAAGTTACAACTAGATTAGACTTTGGTCTTATTGTACTTAAGTAGTAAAAATATTAGATTTTATAGAGAACAAAGTGGCCCTCCAAAAAAAGGAAGCATTATGGTGGAAGCTAACAACTATCAAATGGCTATCGATTTACTTTGCTGTCATCTAGGGATTTCAGAGGATGAAGCAAAACAACAACTTGGCATAAACGCAGAACAAGAAGCGGCGAGAAAAGTGATCGACACTCAGCAAGCTTTGATGGGTTTAGTTCAAGAAAAGTAACATCGAATAAATAGAATACAAATAAAAGGGGCTACACATTGCAGCCCCTTTCTGGTTCGTATCCGTTTTACTTCAACACCGGTTAAGAAGGTAATAAATCAAGATTGATGTATTTACCTAAATCGGTTCTTTTAGCAGATGGAATATAAGGGATCTCTCCAAGCTTTGGAGCGCCGAGTTGAGATTCCAACGTCTCTATTAGCTCAGGATAGTATTCAGTACCAGGGTTGACACGATTGGCTACCCAACCAACAAGATTCAAACCGTCAGCTCTGATGGTTTCCGCGGTTAATACCGCGTGGCTTAAACAACCTAACTTGATACCAACAACCAAAACCACTGGCAGTTGCTCTTGCTTAACCCATGTTGATAAGTAATCACTATCAGAAACAGGTACACGCCAACCGCCTGCACCTTCAACCAACACAACATCTGCATTTTTCTTATGCTGCGCGAGTTTTTCACTTAGCACCGCATAATCAATGTCAATATTTTCACGTTTAGCTGCAATATGAGGGGAAGACGCTAACTCTAACGCGTAAGGGTTAATATCGTCATAACTTGTTTCAAGTGTCGCCGCTTTTTGTAGATGAAGCGCATCAGAATTACGCATTCCTTCATCAGTTTTGTCACTACCAGCAGCTACGGGTTTGTAGCCGATGGTGTTAAGTCCTTGAGTAGCCAAAGCGTGTAAAATTGCTTTAGATGCTACTGTTTTGCCTACGTCGGTATCCGTACCAGCGATAAAAATTGCATCAATCATCGATGAATAGCCCCTAAACATACCTGATAAGTTACAGGCAGTTGATTTTGATGGTTTTTAAAGACTTGGTACTCTTGTTCTACTTGAATCAAAGTCTTGCGACTTGTTAGTCCTTGTGAGCGCCCGCTTACGTGATTGGCTCCAATGCCTTTAAGATCACGCATCACTGAAAACGCAGAGTCGTACCAAACGGTAATTGCGGCAAAGTCTAGTTGATGGTTGTTAAAATGAGATTGCGCTAACGCAATTTTTAACTGATTAGATGAAATAAACGTGTTGATATGTTGATTTTCATCAACCTTTTCCCATGATTTTTTTAACTCGTGTAACGAACCCTCTAACAACGTTGAGAAATAAGCGCTACTTTCCGTTCGTAATATTCGATTGACCTCTTGCATAGGAACCGAGAGATCTTGACACCACTGCAGAGCGAGGCTTGAGAATACGTAATCTACACTTTGAGAACGAAAAGGTAAGCTCTCGGCATCGGCCATGTAATACTCGACAGATTCATTCCCACACCGAATACGAGCTTGCTCTAGCATAGATGAAGAGATATCGACACAAATAACAGAAGCGCCACGCTCCAATAATTTTTTTGAAAAGTAGCCTGTGCCACACCCTAAATCAACAACAGTCTTGCTACTTAAGTCTAACGGCATGAGCGCAAGTAAACGGTCACCCACCTCTCTTTGAAATGCGGCATGTTTATCATAGCTAGACGCGGCCTTACTAAATGCGGCAGCGATATCTCGTTTATCATCAATCTGTTTGTTTATTAAAGCAGTATCTATTTCTGCCGTTGCACTGTTTAACATCCGTTTATTTCTCCCAGTACATCTTCTAAGCTGGAGGATAATCGTTTGAGCTGTTCAAATGAATGAGCAGCCGTAAGGGTAATACGTAGGCGTGCCATATTCATAGGCACCGTAGGGGGGCGAATTGCCGTCACTCCCAACCCTAAGTGATTTAAGCGCTGAGCGGCCACAGATGCTTTTTCACTTGAACCAATAATAATTGGGCAGATTGGTGTTTGGGTCTCAATGACTTCAGTGTGTTTCTTTAAACTCGAGTTAAACGCTTCTTTCAACTCTGCGAGCTTATCCCTTCGCCATTGCTGACTCTTAATCATGCTTAACGCATGAGACAGCGCATACGCTTGAGAAGGCGGAATCGCAGTAGAATAGACATGATGACGTGCAAACTGAGTTAAATAGTCGCCAGTGTCACGGTCACATAAAATCGCTGCGCCAGATAACCCAAACGCTTTTCCAAACGTCACTACTAAGATATTGGGTTGAACGCCTTGAGCATTACAGCTTCCTCTGCCTTCGCCCCCTAACACCCCTATACCATGAGCGTCATCAACAGCAAGCCAAGCTCGATTTCTAACAGCATCGGATAGAGCACTTAACGGTGCCGTATCACCATCCATACTGAAAACGCCTTCTGTTACCACTAATTGATTCAGTTGGTCTTTACTGTTGGATGCCAGCATCTGGGAAAGCTGATCTACATCGTTATGCTTGAAACGACGCATTATGGCTGGCGATAACATTCCAGCCTCAATTAACGATGCGTGATTCAGTTTATCCTGATAAAGAAGGTCGCCCTTTTCTAGCAACGTAAAGAGAAGTGCTTGGTTCGCACTAAAACCAGAAGAGAATAATATCGCTCTTTCAAAGCCTAGCCATTCACACAGCTCACTCTCAAAGTTTTGATGCGCAGGTGAAAACCCCGTAACTAAAGGCGAAGCTCCGCTGCCACACCCGTAAAGGTCTAAACCTTTTTGCCAGGCTTTAAGTAACGCTTTGTCGTTTGCTAACCCCAAATAATCGTTACTTGAGAAATTAACCAAACGTTGCCCATTACGGATTAACTCACTGGAGTTTCCACTTTCAGCGGCCACTAGTGAGCGAGTTAACTCTTTCGAGCGCCGCTCTTCTAAAGCTTTACTGATTCGATGGCTAAAGCTGTTCGTCATATGAAGCGATACCTACGTAGAAGCTGAGCGTGATTACACTGACGCTTCATAAAATAGGTCGTCTTTGGTTGGACGAGCCGCAACACGTTCTGTTACCTGATCCAAAATTTCACTCTCTTGGATTTCATCTGGTTTTTGAACCACTTGCTGACTGTTGATTCCCAACTTAGCAAATAGCTGCATATCTTTATCTTCACCAGGGTTAGGCGTCGTTAACAGCTTACAACCGTAAAATATTGAGTTAGCACCCGCCATAAAACACAGCGCCTGCATCTGCTCATTCATGCCTTCACGCCCTGCTGATAAACGAACCGCGGATTTAGGCATCATAATGCGGGCAACAGCAATCAAACGAATAAAGTCGAATGGGTCAACATCATCCACATTCTCTAGTGGCGTACCTTTAACTTTAACCAACATATTGATTGGCACACTTTCAGGCTGAACAGGTAAATTAGCCAGCTCTACGAATAAACCTGCACGGTCATTCTTACTCTCACCCAGACCGATAATTCCACCTGAGCAGATTTTCATACCCGCGTCGCGTACATGTGACAGCGTATCTAAACGTTCTTGGTAAGTACGTGTGGTAATGATATTTCCGTAAAATTCTGGGGACGTATCTAGGTTATGGTTGTAGTAATCCAAGCCCGCATCCGCCAACTTTTTAGCTTGCTCTGGCTCAAGCATACCCAAGGTCATACACGTCTCTAGGCCCATATCTTTCACGCCTTTGATCATGTCCGTTAGATGAGGCATGTCTCGCTCTTTCGGGTTTTTCCATGCCGCTCCCATACAAAAACGTGTTGAACCTGCATTTTTGGCTTTTTGAGCAGCATCAAGTACGCGATCAACTTCCATCAAGCGTTCTTTTTCTACGTCAGTGGTGTAACGCGCACTTTGTGGGCAGTACTTACAATCCTCAGGGCAAGCGCCTGTCTTAATCGAAAGTAACGTGCTCACCTGAACGTGGTTGTGCGGTTGGAACTCTCTATGAACCAATTGTGCTTCAAACAACAAGTCCATAAACGGTTTTTGCATTAATTGCTGAACTTCGGCATGAGTCCAATCGTGACGTATTTGCACAGAGCATTCCTTATTAAGTCATTCATCATTATTATTCTGGATACTTGGCTAGTGTACGGATAAGAGATAGACTGTCAACACCACGAAAATCAACAAGTTTACAGTTGATTAAAAAATAAACAAACACACTACGAGCTTGATAATGGATTTAGATTTTGACAAAAATCATATATGGCACCCTTATACCTCAACTATTAACCCACTCACCTGTTATCCCGTTATTGGTGCACAAGGTGTCCATTTAGAGCTAGAGACAGGTGAGCAGCTAATAGACGGCATGTCATCTTGGTGGTCAACGATCCATGGTTATAATCACCCGCATTTAAACGCAGCAGCACATAGCCAAATAGATAAAATGTCGCACGTTATGTTCGGTGGGATCACCCATAATCCAGCCATCGATTTGTGTAAAAAGCTGGTAGATCTCACTCCCTCTAACTTAGAAAAAGTCTTTCTAGCTGATTCAGGCTCAGTGGCTGTAGAAGTCAGTTTGAAAATGGCGCTTCAATACTGGCATGCGAAAGGTGAACAAAGACCTAAGTTCCTAACCTTGAGAGATGGTTATCACGGGGATACGTTTGCGGCAATGTCGGTGACGGATCCTAATAACTCAATGCACAGCTTATATAAAGGCTTTCTTCCTGAGCATATCTTTGCCAATTCACCCCAAGCTGGGTTCTGGGATGAATGGGACGAGAATGATCTTGATGACTTTAAACATCAACTTGAGGTGCACCATAAACAGATAGCAGCCGTCATTATGGAGCCCATCGTACAAGGTGCCGGTGGAATGCGGATTTATCACCCTGAGTACCTAAAAGGTGTACGCCGATTATGTGATCAGTATGGTGTGCTTCTCATTCTAGATGAAATCGCTACCGGATTTGGCCGTACAGGAAAGCTCTTTGCCTGTGAGCACGCCAACGTCCAACCGGATATTCTCTGTGTTGGTAAAGCGCTAACAGGGGGATATATGACCCTCTCAGCAACAGTGGCAACCAAGCATGTCGCAGACACCGTATGTGGTGGCGAAGCTGGCTGTTTTATGCACGGTCCGACCTTTATGGGAAATCCATTAGCATGCGCGGTAGGAGCCGCGAGTCTGGAGCTTATTGAACAAGGAGAGTGGCAACAGCAAACAAAAGCCATAGAAACGCACTTTTCTCACACATTGCCTAGATTACTCGAACATGAATTGGTTAGCGATGTTCGTTGGTTAGGGGCAATTGGTGTGGTGGAGGCTCATAAGAACGTAAATATGGAAGTAATACAGGCACACTTTGTTGAACAAGGGGTATGGATTCGTCCGTTTGGTAAGCTCATTTATATGATGCCACCGTTTATCAGCACTGAAGATGAGATCCAAAAATTGATAGATGCTGTTGAAGGTGCACTGCACAAGGCTGAGTGCTTTATATAACAATACGAAATTTGGAGGAGTATAGACTCCTCCCTACCACGCTTATAACACACTTAGATAAAATCAAAAATGGATGACTTTACCTCTCTTCATCGAGCATCCAATGGTGAAATGCTCTTCTTTCGGTTTTTGAGGCCGCTTTGTACCATACTTTCACTTGCTCTAAGCTGAGCCCACTCCCATTACTTTTTATTGGCAGCTGCTTTGGTGACTGATATGACTTGGTAACCTGACTTTCCTCACCGCCGGCCTGAGTCGAAATAAGAACGTCATTCGAAAAATCAATACCTCTACTTTCATTGTAATCACTCACAATGGCTCCTAAACCAAGAAATGGCATCGCACCCTGCTTTTTAGGCAGCGGTTCTTGGGTATAGTCGATCTTCTCACCGTCTTGTGTCAATTTCCAATCTGGATTTAATTCCCTAAAAGCACGATTAGCTTCTGAGACGCTTCTTGCGACCGGGTGACCAATTTTTATTTCATCACCAGAAACCAAGACAGTAAGTACATAGGGGTCCGAAGTGAATACCTTTCTACTTCCTCCCCTACCCAGCTGTTTATCCATTCGAACGATAAGTTGGGTTTCCCCCTTGGGTATTTCGTTCTTACCTATCTTTGACTTAGCTTCGTGACCATTAATGTAAAGAATAGATACGCCTTGGGCTGGCGTTAATGTCGCTGAACTTGCTGAAAAAGAGACGATACAGGCGAAGAACAGCGCCCAGTTAAACTTAATCATTTTCCCGTAACTCCATAAACTTAAAAATTCATATAGTGTAAAAGTTAAGCTGAATTAGTTTGATATGAATATGTAAATCAACGAATAAAAAAGCCACCTTTCGGTGGCTTACAAACGCATATAATACTAAGTGGACGGCTTAGATTAGAAGCTTGCTGCAATACCTACTGCGAAACCAGTATCGTATTTAGCGCCTTTCTCATCTAGACCACCAACTTCAGCGTAAACTGATGTATTTGGAAGAAGAGCGTAACCTGCGTTTAGGAACCAAGAGTTGATGTCACTAGCGTCGCCATCGAAGCTTGTGTTGCTGTAACCAGCAGCAAACGTAGTGTTGCCCATTGTGTAATCAGCAGCGATTGCAATTGTATCTTCTTCGTCTTTAACACCTTCTACTTTCATCTCTGACATGTAGTAACCAAGTTCGATGTTTAAGTTCTCGATAGCGCCGTAACGTGCTTCTAGAGCGATTACGTTAACGTCAGCTTTAGGAGTATTAGCCTTCAATTCTGCGTCTGCATAGATAGCAGTAAAATCAAAACCAGCTACACGGTAACCCAGTTTCACATCGTATGCACCGCCATCACGACCCATTTTATTGTCGTTGTGCTTGTCTTGCATTAGACCAAAACCACCGTAGAAGCTACCGTTGTCGTAGTCGTAACGAATTGCTTCATTACCGCCGTCTACAGCTGCATCAAAATATGAGCTAATACCGAACTGGTAGTCTGCGCCAATACCTGCATCATCAAGTTGAGTCGCTAGGCTACCTACTTTGATTGAACCGAAATCCGCAGTGTAAAGGCCAACGAAAACATCACCAGCACTTACGTTACCTGGTAGGTCGTAACCATTCTTTTCTTCTAGTGCAGAGATCTCGTAAAACGCACCAATCTGAAACTGGTCATTAAACTGGTAACGAGTATCAAACGCTAGGTTCGCATCGCCAAACGCTTGTTTAAAGTCGTTTTCATTGTCAACACCATCGAATTTTTCAGCGCGGTCATGGATGTAGAAGATTTCTACGTCACCAGCCATGTTAACTGTAACGTTGTCTTGGTTGAAGATTTCGATAGCGTGCGCTGACGTTGCTGTAGCTGCAACAGCAAGAGCTAATAGAGTTTTTTTCATTATAAGTCACTGCCTATTTATTAAATGGGGACACCTTAATTTGGCACCCTTTACTTGTTGCTTGAGGTCTAAGAACTAAATGTCGTTAGAATCCTGCTCGCAAATTTCGAGGCAAGCTTGCAAAAGTTGCTCAAGAGAGTCAAACAACCACCAAAAACCAAACCAGACACAACAAAAATCAAACAGACAACAAGTAATTACTTTAAAATCAATTACTTAAGCACAAGCACCCAAATGAAACTGCAGTGTAAAAAAGTGATATTTACCTTTTTATATATAAAACAAACGAAAACCAACAACACATAAAACCAATATATCCATCACAAAAAGAATATATGGCCATCACTCGAAAAATTAAAGGATATAAATAGTGAATAACACTGCATAATGGAATATCACAAAATGCATTTAAACCTCTAACCTATTTTTGTGCGCAAGATCTACTATCTGTTAATTAAGGTAAAAACAGGGCTTTTAGATTTAAGTTATTCATTTAGCAGGTAAGCACTCATATTCACCTCGATTACCACGTAAATCGCTTATGAAGCGTAAATAGAACGTTAATAAAGTAGTTAAGTTAACTAAACAGTTAAGAAAAGAAGTGGGCTTGTCTTTGCGCGTGGGAGATAAGAGGAGGGGGGGAAAACAAAAAAGGAGCCCATAAGGCTCCTTTTTTGAGAATCTTTAGTGGCTTACTCTTGATCGATCATCCAGCGGCGGAACTCTTTGCGCTCTGATTTCGATGCTTTTAAGTACCACGCTTTAAGCTGATCTAGATTTTGTGTGTCTTCAATCGCGAGCTGTGGCTGTGAGACTGGTTTTGTCTCTTTCGCCATTTGCTTATCGGATTTAACGGTGCTTGTTGTCGACGTGCTTGCTACTGCAACAGTCGTAGCCGCTGCAACAACAGGTGCTACAGTCGCTGAACTCTTTTTACCATCAACAAAGTGAATACCTTTGTCTGCATTGTAATCACTCACGACGGTATCTAAGCCCATGAATGGCAGCATGCCTTTTTTCTTAGGTAATGGTTCTTGTGTGTAGCTGATGTCGCTGCCATCTTGAGAAATTCGCCATTGCGGATCACCAGACCTAAACGCGTTTTCAGCTTCTCCCGCACTTCTCGCCACAGGATGGTTTAGTTTAATTTCCTCGCCAGTGACATTGAGAGTCACGACATAAGGGTCAGAAGTGAATACTTTTTTGCTACTACCTTTGCCTAGCTGCTTGTCCATTCTGATGACAAGTTGAGTCTCACCGTCTAATAGTTCATTTTTACCAATTTTCGCCTCAGCTTCTTGACCATTAATATAGAGAATAGAAACGCCCTTTGACGGAATTAATGTTGCGGCGTTTACAGAAAATGCGGTCATACAAGCTATCGACATAGCCAATCTAAACTTATTCACAATAAGTTAACTCCCTGAAGTAATACTCAAATTTACTGACGATATAACTGTATCACGTAGATGCAAAAACTAAAGTTATATCTATGAATCTATGAAACTATGAAACTAAAAAAGCCACCTTTCGGTGGCTTTTCAATTAAAGCTAAATGGTTAGCTATTAGAAGCTAGCTTTAACACCAACTGCTACGCCAGTTTCGCTATCAGTTTCGTCATTACCACCAACTTCAACATATGCTGTTGTATTTGGAGCAAAACCGTAACCAGCATTTACAAACCAGTTGTTAACGTCATCAACACCAGCAGTGTTAACACCAGAGATGCTGTAACCAGCCGCTAGAGTAACTACGTCGATTGTGTAATCTGCAGCAAATGCGATTGTATCAGCTTTTAGTTTGTCAGAACCAGTTGCTTTAACATCAACTTGATAGTAACCAAGCTCAAGGTTCAAGTTTTCAACACCGCCAAAACGACCTTCAAGACCAAGGATTGACTCATCCGTTTTTGCGTCAACACCAGTAGTTGTTAGCTCTGCATCACCGTAAAATACTGTGAAATCAAAATCAGCAACACGTACACCTGCTTTTAGGTCAAAGTAGCCGCCATCTTTACCCATCTTGTCGACATCATGTTTGTCTTGAGCTAGAGATACTGTACCGTAGAACATACCTTTATCTAGGTCGTAACGAACCATCTCGTCAGCACAGAAAGAGCTGCCATTTTTGAAAAATGAGCTCACACCGAACTGGTAATCAGAACCAACACCAGCGTCATCTAGAGCACCACAAGTACGACCGATCTTAACAGAACCGTAAGATTGCGTGTAGAACGCTACGTAAGTATCACCAACACGCGCTTCTTCGTGGTTTTTACCTTCGTCTTTATTAAAGCTTGCACCGTCAAACTCCCAGTAACCACCGAAAGACACTTCGTCGTTTACTGCGTAACGTACGTCAAAGCCAAAATCTGCATCTTGGATTTCTTGTCTGAATTCAGAGTCTTTTGCTGTGTCTTTTTTGTATACAACTTCGATATCGCCGTGTAGACCAACAGTCACACCTTCGTTGTTGTAAATTTCGATCGCTTGTACTGAAGTTGCTGATGCTGCGATAGCAAGAGCTAATAGAGTCTTTTTCATGATAATCCACTGCCTTTTCATTAGATGGGAAATCCTTGTCCGGTTCCCTTTATTTTGATGGTGGCTCAAGCTCTTATGGCCCAATGTCACCGTCACTAAATTTCGAGGTCTAGAGTGCAAAAGATAATCCTGCGTGTCAAATCTTCTAAAAACAAAGCTAAAAAAACATCTAAACCTTAAGTATCAGATAGTTACATGTTTTTGTGGTGTTTTTTCGAGCCACTTCTTAGGTTTACACCCAACAACATCAAAAAATTAACAAAGCACCCATCCAGAACAAACAACCAAAAATGTCATATCTTTAACCATTAATTAGATGATAACTTCACACTAACCACCCAGATAGAGGTTTATATATTTTTACTTATAAAATTAATCTAACTTTATGAAGGTTCAACTTTTTTTTGTGAACAAGATCCATATTTTGTTCAATAGCATTCAATTTCGTGAACTAAGTACACACTAGAGATTTGTGCTAACATCCCTGAGTCACAATTTAGGTCACAGTATGTCAGCCAGTAAAATCCAACAATCTATTCGTAAAAGTTATCAAAACCTGCAGTTTCAGTTGGATAACTTTGTACCTCGTCGAGCGCAAAACTATCTTGTTGCAGAAATCACCAAGACGCTTTGTGGTGACTATCACAAAAAAAATCGCATTTTAGTCGGCGAAGCTGGGACTGGAATTGGGAAATCGCTTGCTTATTTAATGGCAACCATTCCGATCGCTGTGTACAACAATCGCAAGGTGGTTATTTCAACCGCGACAGTCGCACTTCAAGAACAGCTCATTAATAAAGACTTGCCTCTGTTTCGTCGCATTACCGATAGAGAGTTCTCCTTTATATTGGCAAAAGGGCGCCAACGTTATTGCTGCGCTGAAAAACTGGCTACGGCAAGCGGTGTCGACGGCGGTCAACTCGCCATGTTTGAATCAAAGCCGCAGAAAAACGAAGTCGACTTATTACAAACCATGTATAAATCCTTGGTTGCCGGTAAGTGGGATGGTGATAGAGATTCATGGCCAAAGCCTATTCGTGACGAGTTATGGTTATCGATTGCTAGCGACAAGCACAGTTGTAACAACAGTCTACCTATGCATCGTAATTGTCCGTTCCAAAAAGCGCGTTCCGAACTCGACAAAGCGGATGTCATTATTGCTAACCATAGTTTGGTTATGGCAGACGCAGACCTTGGCGGCGGTGTTATTCTTCCCGAGCCAGAGAATACGATCTACGTTTTTGATGAAGCGCATCATTTGCCTAGAGTCGCACGTGACCACTCATCGGCATCAGCAAGCCTAAAAGGTGCCGCTAGTTGGTTAGAACGTTTGAATAAGCTAGTGAGCAAGTTTGCAAACCTTGCAGACGAGAAACGCGTCGGGCGTTTTCAAAATCAGCTCCAAGATTCAATTCAACAGCTTATACCCTCTTTATCGCAGCTCAGCCAGCGTTTCGAACCATCTGAATTTGAAGAAGGTCGCTATCGCTTTGAGAACGGTGAGTTGCCTACTTGGCTAGAAAAGGAGTCGGCTGAGTTAAAGCAGCTTTCTACGAAAGGCGCACAAGCGTGTGCAAAGATCGCTGATCTGATTGCCGAGCGACTCAAAGATGGAGAAATCTCCAGTAAGTTGGCGGAGCCTGCTTTGGCCGAATTGGGGTTTTATTTACAGCGCCTTGAAAACCTAGCTCAAGTTTGGACGTTAATGGCGGAGCCAAAACGAGAAAAAGGCGCACCCCTTGCGCGCTGGATAGAAACATCGAAAGATAATGACGGCGATTTCACCGTTAACGTCTCGCCACTGGAAGTTGGCTGGCAGTTAGATCAGCAGTTGTGGAGCCGATGTATTGGGGCAATATTAGTGTCCGCCACCATGCGCGCCCTTAATTCGTTTAGTTTCTTCTGTCATCAAACAGGCGTGAGTGATAAACCAGATTCAGGGACACAGTTTTTAGCCCTTGCTTCCCCTTTTGATTATCCGAAACAGGCAGAATTGATTGTCCCTGCGATGAAGTATGAGCCGCAAGCACCTCAATATACTGAATATCTTATTGAAATATTGCCTAAGCTAATTGAAGACAAGCAAGCCAATCTTGTTCTATTCTCCTCTTACTGGCAGATGAATCAGGTTGCCGAAGGGCTAGCGACAAGCTTCACTAAAAAAGGATGGGCACTCCAAGTTCAAGGTGACAGTTCAAGAACTGAAATTCTCAATAAACATAAAATGCTCATCCAATGTGGCAAAACAAGTGTGCTTTTTGGTACGGGTAGCTTTTCTGAAGGGCTCGATCTCCCCGGTGAACTTTTAGAAAACCTAATTATCACTAAGATTCCATTTGGAGTCCCTACTTCGCCTGTTGAACAAGCTCATGCTGAATATATCGAGCAACGCGGTGGCAATGCGTTTATGCAAATAAGTGTTCCAGAAGCGAGTAAAAAGTTGATTCAATCTGTTGGTCGATTACTGCGAAAAGAGAGAGACTCTGGTAAAGTGTATATCCTTGATCGTCGTATCGTGACTAAGCGTTACGGTAAATCACTACTCGATTCGCTGCCCCCTTTTAAAAGAACAATAAAATAGAGTGATTCATTTAAGTTACGTATTAAATCAAAAGCTACGTAATGAATGTTCACCCTATATAAAGAAGATTGATTTATGGAATTACTAGAGCCAACCATGTTGGTTGTGCTGGCGCTTGTCGCTTTTACTGCTGGATTTATCGATGCTGTTGCCGGTGGCGGTGGAATGCTGACCGTTCCTGCTCTTTTATCATTAGGTTTACCTCCTCATATTGCGCTTGGTACCAATAAGCTTGCAGCCACATTCGCATCATCGACTGCAGCGTTTACCTATTACAAAAAGAAACTGTTTAAACCTCGATTTTGGGGGCAAGCTTTCATTGCTACCCTTATTGGCGCCATATTTGGTACGTTAATCGTCGATATGATCAGTACTGAATGGCTAGAGAAAGGGCTGCCTTTAGTTATTCTCGCGGCGGCTATCTATACGATTTTCCATAAAACGCCTCAATCCAATCAAAACGCATTACCTAAGCCTTGCGCTTCTATTCGTAGAAAGCAGATTATTCAAGGATTAACGCTTGGGTTTTACGACGGAGTTGCAGGACCTGGAACAGGCGCATTTTGGACAGTCAGCTCTATGGCGCTTTATCGACTCAATATCTTATTGGCATCTGGCCTAGCCAAGGCAATGAACTTCACCAGTAATTTTACCTCGCTCGTGACATTCGCAATTTTAGGGCATATTGATTGGGTACTTGGTTTAACTATGGGTGTCTGTTTAATGGCTGGCGCTTATGTGGGTGCGCATTCAGCCATTCGATTTGGAGCGAAGTTTATTCGCCCAGTTTTTGTTACCGTTGTCAGCGTATTAGCAGTCAAACTGGCTTATCAAGCTTGGTTTGTCTCTGTATAAGCCCCGATTACCTATTTTTTGCTAGCCAACCGATTTAACACGAGTACAGTAATGAGCAATTTTTCAAATCTCAAACCGATATTAGAACAGCTTGCACATCAAGCCGCTCAGCTCGATAGGCGTCGTGGCGAACATCATCAACCTCTTTTTGATGAAAGACTGTTCCACTGCCACGGAAAGTTATTGACGCCTTGTGTTAACGAAACGCAATCAACGTTTAAAACCATCACTCGAGAAGAGCAAGCCAACAAATTAACCAAAGATCGAGCCGAGTTTTTAACAGAACGATTATTAGCGCAAATAAGCGCGATTCAACGTGAGTTATCGACACAAGGAATACGGAAACAAGAGCCGAAACACTCGAGTTATTACCGCAAACCTATCAATGCACTTTATCAAGAACTGGCAAAACACCAAGAGTGGGAAATACGCCTTCGCGATATGGTGAGAGAAAAAGAGCTCGAATTGGCACAAGCCCCCTCTTTTCATCAGCAGCAAGCTCAAAAAGCGCTGTTGGCTACGGAACAGCGATTACAGCGATGCCAAGAGGCAAAGCTAAAACTTGAAAAACAGATCACTTATAAAGAAAAGAATCAGTAACTAGGTCAAAAAAGATATGTCTAACGAAAACGCATCACCACTTGATAATGCGCCCGATGAAATAAAACTCGCGGTTGATTTAATCTACCTTCTCGAATCTAACGAGGTAGAATTAGAAACGGCATTAAAAGCGATTGAAATCGTTAAGTCCGATCTAGAATCTAAACTCGCAGCGACACCTTAGTTTATCTTAAGGTACACGCTCAATAAAACGTTCTATTAACTTCACCTCTTTCTATTGGTAAATACATGTATCAACTTTCATTCTCTTTGGAATCATTTTTAGCGGAATTCTGGCATAAAAAACCAACCATCATTAAAGGCGGTTTCACTGACTTTGTTGACCCTATCACTCCAGAAGAGGTGGCAGGGCTCACAATGGAAGAGGAAATAGACTCCCGCTTCGTATCAAACCTTAATGATAATTGGACCGCTGAACATGGTCCATTTGAAGAGAGTAAGTTCTCGGAACTCCCGACATCTAACTGGCAGCTGATCGTTCAGGCCGCGAATCATTGGCATGACGGTGTCGCGCAGCTAACCAAGGCCTTTGAAGCGCTACCACAATGGTTATTTGACGATCTTATGATCTGTTATTCAGAGAAAGGTGGCGGAGTTGGCCCACATATCGATCAATACGATGTGTTCATTATTCAAGGCAGTGGCAAACGTCAATGGCGAGTGGGTGATAAAGATGTGGGTCAGTACAAAGAGACTCATCGAACCGAAGCACTGAGACAAATTGAAGGGTTTGATTCCATCATTGATCAGGTTCTAGAGCCCGGCGACATTTTGTATATCCCACCTGGTTTCCCTCATGAGGGCGTCACGCTTGAGCCTTCGATGAGTTATTCAATGGGTTACCGTTCACCGAAAGAGCAAGAGCTTATCAGTAACTTTGCCGATTACATTCTTTCTCACGATATGGGCGATGTACATCAACACAATCCGTTGATGGAGACTCAAGCCCATCATGGAGAGGTTAAATCATCTGACTTAACACAGTTAACAGAGATGATGACCAAAGCCTTCCAAGACCAAGAAAGCATTAAAGACTTTATGGGAACCATGTTAAGCCAGTCTCGCCACCAACTCGCTTTCTATCCACCTGAAGAGGCTTGGAGCGCGGAAGAAGTTGCACAATATTTTGAAACGGACGCGGTATTCCTGAAAGTGTCGGGTTTACGTGCGTTGTATAACGAGTCTGACCCTTGTGTTGCCTATATTGATGGCAACATGTATAAGGTCGATAAAGAGCAACAGCCGTTATTACAGTGGCTATGTAACAATAACTCTATCCATCAAAGTGTCTTGAACAGACCATTTGAAAGCGCGGAAATAGCCCTTTTAACTGAACTAGTGAATAAAGGCTACTGGTTCTGTGATGAGAGCGAATAAGCCTCTGCCAGTCAGTCAGTCAGTCAGTCAACATAGAAACAGCTAAAATAGAAACGCCAGCATAGATTGCTGGCGTTTTTGTTCATCGTCAAAGTACCTTACACCTTAAATTGGCTCACCAAGGCTTGTTGGCGTTCAGAAAGGTTACTGATCTGATGGCCGACAGACTCTGACTCTTCTGCTTGGCTTACTATCTGCCCACTCAAGTCACGAATGTTCGATACACTCAAGTTAACCTCTGCTGAAACGGTTTGCTGCTCCTCTGCTGCTCGTACGATTTGGCTGTTCATGTCATTGATAGCCGCTATCGCTTCAAAAATTTGACTCAGCTCAGCCACGGCGGTGTTAACTTGAGCCGATGAATCATGCGCTAATTGATTACCTTCTTGGATAGCATTAACGACATCTTGAGTGCCGCTCTGTACTTTTCCAATAACTTCACGAATCTCCCCAACCGAGTCCTGAGTTCGACTAGCAAGATTACGTACCTCGTCTGCGACAACCGCAAAACCTCTACCTTGCTCGCCTGCACGAGCGGCTTCAATTGCGGCATTCAGCGCGAGTAAGTTGGTCTGCTCAGAAATTCCCTCGATAACCGTTAAGATTTCTGTAATATTCGAGTTATTCTTCGCTAGCTCTTCGACGATCGGCACCGCTTGAGTCATTTTAGTCACTAATGTACCCATTTCATGCTGTGAGCTTTCTATCACCTTCTGGCCAGATTCAGCAGCTTCGTTAGCATTGGTGGCCGCTTGCACTGCCGTTTCCGCATTTTGCACTACAAGACTTGCGGTTTGAGTCATCTCTTCTGACGCGGTAGCGACTAAATCGACTTCTTTAAATTGAGATTCACTGCTACTGCGCGTCGCCATGGCGGCCGTTTTTGCCTGAATGGTGGTATCAGCGACTTCATTGGTAGTGCTCACCACTTCTCTGATTGTCAGTTGTAGCTTCTCTAAAAACAGATTAAACCCTTCTGCTAACTGCCCGACCTCGTCTTTCGATTTCACCTCTAAGCGCTGAGTTAGATCACCTTCACCAGAAGCAATATCATCTAGACGAGAAACCACCTCTCGAATTGGCTTTACAATTCGTTGTGCTAATAATGCAATCAGTCCCAAACCAATCAGAACAAATACACCGCCCGTTATAAGTTCACTCATAACGCTAGAGGATAAATTGTCTGAGAGTACTTTATCGAGCTCAACGGCATCGGCAATCACAACCGAGCGAGGCATTTCAAATATCACTCCCCACGTTTGGTTCGCTACGTTCATTGGTGCAAATACCGTTAGCCACTGCTCGTCGCTACTCCAACTGGTGTTTAGCTCTTCCCCAAATAAGAGGTCAGTCACTTTATCGTTGCTAATGGTACTGCTTTGGAAGGCGCTACCGATAGGTAGACTAGGGTCATCGCTTGCGATCAACGAACCGCTAAGACTTAAAATATACAGGCGTCCACTTCCATCAAACAAGCTTTGATCAGATTCCATCACGATATTACTCAGCTGATCAAGCTTGAGATCAATGCCATAAAAGCCAATTGGAACTTCATCGATAAGAATAGGAACTGAGATAGAAGCTGCAAGAAACTGGCTTTCATCTTGAATGACTAGCCTTGGTGTTGAAACACAGATCCCACCGCTACCGATTGGGCAATAAAATCGTTCACTGTCACTCGCTTCTGATAATGCTTTTTTGGAAAGCACGTTTGCAATGATATTTTCACCGTTTTCAGCGGTTTTCCAATAGGAAGCAAATTGCCCTATATCGTTAGAACCCACATAATCAGCGTCGATGTAATTGCTGTCCTCACCATCAAGTAAGTTGGGTTGAAAGACAAGATAGGCGCCTTCAATCGAATCAAATTCCGCCACCGATTTTCGAACCATTTCATCTAAGGCCGTACGAAGCTCTTCACTTGAACCAAAATTCTCTTCTGTATTAGTTTTGAAAAATAGCGCGTTAGACGCCAGCATCTCTGCTCGATAAATCGCTTCATTCAAAAACTGAGCAACTTCCGTCGCGTTCAATCGCGCTCGGGTTTCTAATAGTTGTTGCGACTTATCAATAACAGAGGCTGAACTTTGAGTCGTGATGGTCTTTTGGTTTTCAATGGCGTTATAAACTGAAAATCCAACAAGAGAAAGAGAAGTGATAAGTAAGCAGCATCCTGCTAGAAGTGTAATTTTCCACTGCACGGAAAGAGTTCGCATATTACATCCTTATAAGCAAACAGTTTAATTATGGGCGGTTAAAATCTTGATAGGTAGAATTAAAGCATACTGCTTCACTGGGTCAATCATAAGTTTACTTAATTGTTAATAATGTGGTCAATTACAGTAAAATGTTTTATGAATCACACCATTGCCCTCAGATTATTAGGTGTTAGAATTTAACTTCAGCCTTTTAACCTTCTCCTCTAATCTCGAAGGAACACGGAAGATTTATGAAAATCGTAAGTTTCAATATCAATGGGCTACGTGCTCGTTTACATCAACTTCAAGCTTTAATTGAAAAGCACCAACCTGACGTTATCGGCCTTCAGGAGATAAAAGTTCATAACGATGCTTTTCCTATAGAAGACGTTGAAGCAATGGGTTATCACGTTTACTTTCATGGTCAAAAAGCGCATTACGGTGTGGCTATGTTATGTAAGAAAAAGCCTTCGTCAGTACAATACGGTTTTCCTTCCGATAATGATGATCATCAAAAGCGAATGATCATGGTGACCGTTGAGAATGACAAAGGTGAAGCTGTCACGGTTCTAAATGGCTATTTCCCACAAGGCGACAACATAGCTCACGAGACCAAGTTCCCATATAAAGAACAGTTCTATAAAGACTTGATGACTTACCTAGATGAGAATCATACTAACGGTGAAAAATTGGTGGTCATGGGTGATATTAATATCAGCCCAACCGATTTAGATATCGGCATTGGTGAGCCGAACATGAAGCGCTGGTTAAAAACCGGAAAATGTTCATTCCAACCCATTGAACGTGAATGGCTAGCCACACTGCAAAATTGGGGATTAGAAGATACCTTTAGAAATCTTCACCCAGAAATGAATGACCGTTTTTCGTGGTTTGATTATCGCTCAAAAGGATTTCCTGACAATAGAGGCCTTCGCATCGATGTCATTCTTGCTACGCCTTCCCTTGCCGCTGAATGCATTGAGTCAGATGTTGATTACGAACTGCGTGGGATTGAGAAGCCGTCAGACCACGCTCCTATTTGGTCAACCTTTTCTTAGCTAGTGCCCCTTAGCTAAGCTCTCTTAATTAGCGTCGATTGATCCCATCAAAAAAGGCTTCTAAATTAGAAGCCTTTTGTATATTTATTTGGTCACCCGTGTCGAGATGAAACTCAGTTAACTTAATGGTCTTAAGTACGCTAAGAAACGTTTCTCTGCATGCTTAAAGCACCACAAAATGATAAAGGTTAACCCCATATAAAACAGCCCAGCCGCTAAGAACGATTCAAACGGAGCGTAGTAACGAGCATTGACCAAACGTGCCGCACCAGTTAAGTCCATAATGGTGACGATACCCGCAACGGCACTACCATGAAGCATAAATATCACTTCATTACTGTAAGCCGGGAGCGCTCTACGTAGCGCACTTGGTAATATAATACGACGGTAAGTTTTCGCAGGGCTCATTCCATACGCTTTTGCGGCTTCGACTTCCCCTTTAGGTAAGCCATTAATTGCACCACGGATTATCTCTGCGGTATAGGCTGACGTATTAAGTACAAATGCCACCAACGCACAGAACCAAGCATTTTCCCATAGAGTATCTTTAACAGGGAAAAACTGATCCATTCCATAATAAATTAAGTAAAGCTGTATCAGTAGCGGTGTTCCACGGAAAAAGTAAATGAATGCCCATGCAGGTGCATTCCATAGATAATTCGGGCTATTTCTAGCGATCGCTAGTGGAATGGCGACGGTAAGTCCGATTATAAGCGCACACACAACCAACCATGTTGTGGTCCATAAACCGTCAAGGTAGATAGGAAAACTATCGATTAACAAAGAGAAATCCATCAGCTACCTCGCATGAATGCTGAATTTGCGTTCAACAAGCTTAAGTAGACCTGTCGATACACTGGTAAAGAATAAGAAAATGATTGCGACCGTCATATAGAAAGTAAACGGCATTTTCGTCGACCCTGCGGCTAATGAGCTGACACGCACCATATCTTCTAAACCGATAATAGAAACCAATGCTGTCGTTTTAAGCAGCACTAACCAGTTATTACCAAAGCCTGGCAATGCATGACGAATCATTTGAGGAAGCAAAATACGGCGAAACGCAAGAACGCTACTCATACCATACGCTTTAGCGGCTTCTAACTCGCCCTTATCAACGGCCATAATTGCACCGCGGAAGGTTTCCGCCATGTAGGCACCAAAGATAAAACCAATAGTTAGTACGCCTGCAACAAATGGGCTGACATCAATATAATCAGGGAGATAAGCCGTCCACTCATGATCGGGATTGGATGAACTAAACCATTCATTAAGCCATTCATTAGCCGAATAGAGACTGTTATTCAGTAAGATCTGCCCACCAAAGAAGATAAGCATCATTAGGACGAGATCGGGAATACCACGAATGACGGTGGTATATAGCGTTGCTATAGCCCTTGCCCAGCGATATGGTGCTAACTTAGCTAACGCCCCTAACATTCCCAAAACCATTGCGAGGATCAATGACAGGATCGCAACTTCAATGGTCAAAACAGCCCCTTTTAAAATTGAGGCTTCATATCCTTGTAAATCTAACATTCGTTAGTTCCTAGTCCCTAGGTGATAGTGCGAAAGTCTGGTTATTGGGTACATCGATTACTAGGAACCAATAACCAGATATCTTTTTGCTCTTGTAGAAAGCTCTGCAATTAAATGCCAAGCTTACCTATCTAGAGCTTACTCACCGTATACATCATATTTGAAGTACTTAGCAGCGATTTCTTGATACACGCCCTTCTCACGAAGAGATAGAATAGCCGCATCTAGAGTCTTAGTTAGGTCTTTGTCTTGCTTACGAACAGCAATACCAAAGCCATCGCCGAACCACTTAGGGTCTGTTAGAGAAGGACCAACAAACTCGTAAGCTTCACCGCCAGCCTTGTTAAGTACGCCTTCTTCTAGTGCCGATGCATCACCCAGAACTGCTACAACACGGCCATTAGCTAGGTCAAGGTAAGCTTCGTCAAATGAACCGTAACGTACGATCTCGACCGAGCTACCATAGTTGTCAGTTAGGTACTTATCATGAGTAGTTGCACGTTGAACGGCAATTTTCTGACCACTTAGGTCGTCAAAGTTCAGATCTGCACCTTTCTTAGCGATAAATTTGTTAGGAATTAATGCGTATTTGCCAGTGAAATCGATGCGCTTCTTACGTTCTTCTGTAATAGACATTGCTGCAATAATTGCATCGTATTTACGTGCAAGTAGAGAAGGAATAATGCCATCCCAATCTTGCGGTACGATTTGACACTTCACTTTCATCTCTTCACAAAGTGCATTTGCCATATCGACATCAAAGCCCTTTAGAGAACCATCTGCTTCTGTCCAACTAAATGGAGGATAAGCACCTTCGATACCAAAGCGAACTGTTTTCCATTCTTTCGCTTGAGCCATACCTGTTGCAGCTGTTGCAGCAAGTGCTGCTACTAGTAACCACTTTTTCATTTCCATACTCCTGTGATTGAAATTTATTAGTAAACTTCTAATTGTTATTTAAACGATTATTAAACATCTTGTTATTAAGCTGCTCGCTACTGAACGGTTAGTAATTGAACAGCGGTGTTGTGCTTACAAATCTGCCAGATCGATATAGTCTAGTAGATAGAAGATATAAATTGTTGCAGTCGCTCTGATTCAGGATTCTTAAACAAGAATTTAGGGTCACCCTGCTCTTCAACCTTGCCTTGATGTAAAAACATCACATGGTTGGAAACATCACGAGCAAACGCCATTTCATGCGTCACGACTAACATTGTGCGCCCTTCTTCAGCGAGATCACGCATAACACCAAGAACCTCACCAACAAGTTCTGGATCGAGCGCTGATGTAGGCTCATCAAATAGCATGACTTCAGGATCGACCGCGAGAGCACGAGCAATGGCCGCTCGTTGCTGTTGACCACCAGAAAGGTGCCCTGGGTAGTAGTCTTTACGTTCGTAAAGCCCAACTTTCTTCAGCAGGACTTCGGCATTTTCTATCGCTTGAGCTTTAGGAACACCTAATACATGAACAGGCGCTTCGATAACATTTTCTAAAACCGTCATGTGTGACCAAAGATTAAACCCTTGGAAAACCATGGCTAGGCGAGAACGAATACGTTGAACTTGTTTTTCATTGACGGGTACTGCTTCACCTTGACGGTTATTCTTCATTTCGATCAACTCTCCGTTGACCCAAATATCGCCGGCAGTTGGCGTTTCAAGCAGGTTAATACATCGAAGGAATGTACTTTTTCCTGACCCAGAAGAGCCAATAATAGAAATTACATCGCCTTTATGTGCTTCTAACGAAATACCTTTAAGCACTTCATTTTGACCAAAAGTTTTGTGCAGTTCTTTTATATCTAGCGCTGGTACTTCTTTCATGCGCTTTTACTCCCTGTTATCTATGACTGCTGGGCTCCAACCCACATTGCGCTTCAAATTAGCACCCCTTAGAACCAGATGCAACAAATTATTAACCTGCATTATTGGTATATATAACTACTTTATATGAGTATAAATTCAAACATTAGCTAATAAAACTACTAAACACGCATAAAGTAAACAAATGGAATCATTATGTAAGGTTTGTAATTGTTAATGAATTTATAAAAAGTAGATATAGTTCAATTTTTCTATTATCTTATTTCATGCGCTTCAATTCCAACCAACACCTCTAATTGTAATTTAGTTTCAGTATCAATATTTTTTATGTAATTAAATTTCAATATCAATATTACTTTAGTTAACAATCTCTTCATTTACGTAGCTTTATTTCACATTGTTTTATAAAGTGATCAAGATCAATCTCGCTATATAATAAGCGCGTTAAACTCGCAAAAAATCGAAAGTGTAAATAAACACTACATGCTTTATCTTTAAGTAAAACTAAGCACAAAAATCTCGTGCCACTCCTGAGGCAAACTCGCTGCCACAGGACTCGGATTGAATAATTGACTACTTTTAATATGAGGAATCTATGTCAGACGCAGTGAATAAACCGCATTCTGATTCGGATATTGAGAACAAGAGCTACCAAGAGCTCCATCGTCCAGCATCTGAGTTTGCTAACCGTTCGGATTACCTAGATCACGAACTGCAGATCATGAAACCACGCCGTTTTGGCTTAAACTTACCCGGTCGTGATTTTCGATTTGAACTAGAAGACTTAGTACCTGCGCTTGCTGGTACCATTGGTATCATTGCAATGTATTCTGCGGTAATGATGTCTTGGGCAGACGGTCTAACAGCGGCATGGGATCACATTGATCTTGGTAAAGAGTTTGCCATTGAAGTTGCTCGTGTAGAGATGCTGATTCCGGCTCTGCTTTTCTGTGTACTCGCATCGGGTATCTTTAATCCAAGAGCTAACCTTGCCGGTAACCACGGCCCAATGATTCCTCTTATCGGTAGTATTGCACTGGCGGGTGCTCACCCTCTCGCACTAGCAATTTTACTTGGTATTTTCGGTTTGCTACTGAGCTACTTTAAAGGTGGCTCCAAGTTGGTTAACCTCACCTCCCAAGGGACAGCAGGGGGCCTCTTGATCTTCCTCGGTTTCACTGGGGTAATGAGCCAAATCGGTTCAATTCAAGCTTGGGCTACTGGACTACAGTCTTCAACCGTTGAAGCGGGTAGCCTTGGTTATATTGGCCTTGTTGTACTTGGCATCAACATCGTTGTTTATGCGTTCCTTGCAAAAATCAACAAACGTTGGTTAGCAATTCCAGTGTGTGCCTTTACCGGTCTGATTATCGCACTAGGTCTAGGTGCTGGTTTTGACTTAACGTTCGAAACGGAAATGGGGATTCCAAACCTTAACCCAGTTTACTGGTGGGGAAGCACAGAGCAAGGTTGGCAATTAGGTTTACCAAATCTTGAGCACTTTATTGCGTCACTTCCATTTGCCATTCTAGCGGTTGCTATGTGGTCGCCAGATTTCCTTGGTCACCGTATCTTCCAAGAGCTTAACTACCCACGTAAGACTGAAAAAGTTCTTATGGACGTTGATGACACGATGACAATGTGTTCTTTCCGTCAAATGGTCGGTACTGCGGTTGGTGGTGGTAACATCACATCGTCTTGGGGTACATACATGATCCCAGCCGCGATTGCGAAGCGTCCTATTCCAGCAGGTGCAATTTTATTGGGCTCTTTATGTATTATCGTTGCCATCCTAGGCTTCCCAATGGATGTTGCGGTTTGGCCACCAGTAATGCGTGTTGCTCTTTTAGTGGGTGTATTCTTACCACTACTTGAAGCGGGTATGCAGATGGTTAAAGACACGAAGGATTCACAAGCTGCAGGTATCTGTATCTTCGGTTCTGCTGTTGTTAACCCAGTACTAGCATGGGCTCTTACTATGCTACTTGATAATAATGGCCTAATTGGTGATAAAGAACGTGCTTCTAAGCTATCCTTTGTTGATAAGGTCGTTATCCCAGCAGGTGTTCTGGTTATCTGTTTAATCGCAATGCTTGCAGTAGGTATGCTAGAGAGTCAATACGGCTTACAAGCTTGGCTATAGATTAAAAAATAGTTAGGGTGGTGACTGTCACCACCCTTTTTTTTCAACTTTTTTTGACTTTTATTGATTTAGTTTAAGGTTTACAAAAAAATTTTAGTGTATATTACCTCTTAATGGTTAGGGGTTTTTCTAATCTAGAGCATAATTAATATGCAAATGACAATATGTATAGTTTTCGAGATGCTATTTTCTATTACTATAGATATTGTTATTAATGTGAGTACTGTTCTTTCTCGAAGGATAGCTGTGTACACAGCGAAAACAGTACGTGTTTTTACTACTAAAAAGGTAGGTATGTCATGGCAGAGCAATTTGCTAAAGCTTGGGAAGGTTTTGCTGCAGGTGAGTGGCAAAGCGAAGTAAACGTTCGTGATTTTATTCAAAAGAACTACACGCCGTATGAAGGCGACGAATCTTTCCTAGTTTCTGAGGGTACTGAAGCAACTAACGTGCTTTGGGACAAAGTAATGGAAGGTATCAAACAGGAAAACGCGACTAAAGCACCTGTTGATTTCGATACGTCTGTTATCTCTACCATCACTGCTCACGATGCAGGTTACATCAACAAAGATCTTGAGACTATCGTTGGTCTACAAACCGAGAAGCCTCTAAAACGTGCAATCATCCCTAACGGTGGTGTGCGTATGGTTGAAGGTTCTTGTAAAGCTTACGGCGAAACTCTTGACCCAATGGTTTCAAAGATTTACTCAGAATACCGCAAAACACACAACGCGGGTGTTTTCGATATCTACACGCCAGACATTCTAAAATGTCGTAAATCAGGTGTTCTAACGGGTCTTCCTGATGCATACGGCCGTGGTCGTATCATTGGTGATTACCGTCGTGTAGCACTATACGGCGTAGACTTCCTAATGAAAGACAAGCAAGCTCAGTTTGCTTCTCTTCAAGATCGTTTCGAAAATGGCGAAGATCTTTCTGCGACAATGCAACTTCGTGAAGAAATCTCAGAGCAACACCGCGCGCTAGGCCAAATGAAAGTGATGGCTGAAAAATACGGTTACGATATCTCAGGCCCAGCAACGACAGCTCAAGAAGCTATCCAGTGGACTTACTTCGGCTACCTAGCGGCTGTTAAGTCTCAAAACGGTGCTGCAATGTCTCTAGGTCGTACTTCGACTTTCCTAGACGTATTCATCGAGCGTGATATTGCTGCTGGAAACATCACTGAAGTTCAAGCTCAAGAAATGATCGACCACTTCGTAATGAAGCTACGTATGGTTCGTTTCCTACGTACTCCAGAATACGATGAGTTATTCTCTGGTGACCCAATTTGGGCAACAGAATCAATGGGTGGTATGGGTGTTGACGGTCGTACTCTAGTTACGCGTTCAAACTTCCGTTTCCTAAACAGCCTATACACTATGGGTCCTTCTCCAGAGCCAAACATAACTGTTCTTTGGTCTGAGCAACTGCCTGACGGCTTCAAACGTTTCTGTGCGAAGGTATCTATCGATACATCTTCTATCCAGTACGAAAATGATGACCTAATGCGTCCTGACCTTGATTCTGACGACTACGCAATCGCTTGTTGTGTATCTCCAATGATCGTTGGTAAGCAAATGCAGTTCTTCGGCGCTCGTGCAAACCTTGCTAAAACGATGCTTTACGCAATCAACGGTGGCGTTGATGAGAAGCTGAAGATGCAAGTTGGCCCAGTTGGCGACAAGATCACTGATGAAGTACTTAACTACGATGACGTAATGGGTCGCCTAGACACATTTATGGATTGGCTAGCTAAGCAATACGTGACTGCTCTAAACAGCATCCACTTCATGCACGACAAATACAGCTACGAAGCGTCTCTAATGGCCCTTCATGACCGTGACGTTCGTCGTACAATGGCATGTGGTATCGCAGGTCTTTCTGTTGCCGCTGACTCACTGTCTGCTATCAAGTACGCAACAGTTAAACCAGTTCGTGACGAAGACGGCATCGCAACTGATTTTGAAATCGAAGGCGATTACCCTAAATTTGGTAACAACGACGCACGCGTTGATGACATCGCATGTGAACTTGTTTCTACGTTCATGAACAAGATCCGTAAGCTTAAGACTTACCGTGATTCAGTTCCTACACAGTCAGTTCTTACTATTACATCTAACGTTGTATACGGTAAGAAAACGGGTAACACACCTGACGGTCGTCGCGCTGGTGCTCCTTTCGCTCCTGGTGCTAACCCAATGCACGGTCGTGATGAAAAAGGCGCTGTAGCTTCATTGACTTCTGTAGGTAAACTACCGTTTGCTGATGCTCAAGATGGTATCTCTTACACGTTCTCTATCGTGCCAAACGCACTAGGTAAAGAAGAAGATAGCCAACGTGCTAACCTTGCTGGTCTAATGGATGGTTACTTCCACCACGAAACTGGCGTTGAAGGTGGTCAACACCTTAACGTGAACGTTCTTAACCGCGGCACGCTAGAAGACGCAGTTAAGCACCCTGAGAAATACCCTCAGCTAACGATTCGTGTATCAGGTTACGCTGTTCGCTTTAACTCTCTGACTTCAGAGCAACAAGCTGACGTAATCGCACGTACTTTCACTGACTCTCTATAATTTAAAGAACGTCAATGATTGATAAAGCCTCGCTTCTGCGGGGCTTTTTGTTATCTGAATAAAAGATAACCAACTTGAAGCCTTGGTAATTTGAGGATCTGCACAGTTTTAGTTTTCAGTATTTTTCTCGCTCACTCTGGCCTATTTTTTGCTGTACTATCAAGAGTCAATCATTACTTGTAGTACTCGAATGAAATCACGCTTTCTCCTTGCTTTGATCATAGCCTCTTCAGGAGCAGTCGCTTCTGAACGTTCAACTGTCACGTTTTCATTAGATAACGATGGTATTTTTGGGGTTGACGAAGATTATACTAACGGCCTTTTTCTTTCATATACATCCGGTGCAATTAACACACCCTGGATACTAACACCGCTAAGCTTGTCCGCATGGGGAGCTACCTCACTCGACAAATTTGAATTTACTCTCGGCCATAAGATGTGGACGCCTTCTGATATTGAAGATGCTCAGCCCATTGCTAATGATCGACCATACGCCGGTTACTTCCATGGCGAGTTCAATTTCATCAGTCTCCACCCACAACAAGCACAACGTTTTAATCTGACTATCGGAACGGTTGGGGAAAACTCATTTGCGAGTCAAGCACAAAAACTAGTTCACAGTATTACGGGATCGGATGACCCTAATGGCTGGGAATATCAAGTTGATGAAGGAATGGTGGGTAGTGTCGGATATTTGTCACACTTCAACCTCGGAAGACACAACTCTTTTGGAAATACCGAGTTAGAGTTTTCAAATATCAGTGAAGGTAATATTGGCGGGTTTAGAAGTGACCTCTCAACGGGACTAATGCTTCGTTGGGGTACCGATCTCGGTGGCAATATGGGCGCTGCAAACATATCAACGGAAAACCCAGTGAAACCTGGAATGATAGGCGCTTCAAACTCTGCTTGGTTCGTCTTTACGGGTATCGAAGGACGCTATCGATTCAACGACATCACCATCGAGGGGGATAGACCTAATATTGAAAATCAAGAACAGTACCCTGCCACACTTGAAAACTGGCAGTCTAGCGCAGTCTTTGGCGCTGTTTGGTATAACCAATACCTAGGTGCAAGTTTAACCTTCACTGCCAAAACACCTGATTATAAAGAGTCACCAAGCTCCGTTTACGGAACTGGTGGCCTGACTCTATTTACGTTCTTCTAAATAAAACACTTCAATTCGAATAGGCAAATAACTCTTGTTCTTTGCCTTCTTCAACTTAAATATTAAAGCGATCGCAGTCTGAATTCAGGCTGTTTGAGCGCTGTTCAACCAACTGGCTAGTTTGACGAAGCTGTTCATTGTTGTGCTCTAATTCTTTCATCGCCGACGAAATTTCTATCATATTGTTCGCCATCGACTGGCTCGTCGTGGCAAGTTCTCTAATAGAGGCAAAGATCACTTCTGTTTGATGCGCGGCATCATCGGCTTTTTCGGTAATTTGACTAAGCGCCTCCATTGCCTCGTGCCCTTTATCCTGCCCCGCATGTATCGACGATTCAGATTGACCAATATACTGTATCACCTCCGCGCTCTCTTTTTTCATCGTCTCGATCGTTCCGGAAATCTCGCCAACAGCATCAACCGTTCTTACCGCCAGATTCCGTACTTCATCTGCCACGACGGCAAAACCACGCCCCTGTTCCCCGGCTCTAGCCGCCTCTATTGCTGCGTTCAATGCGAGCAAATTGGTTTGTTCCGCTATTCCGTTAATGATTTCCATAACCGAATCCACCTTAGAAGACGCAGCTTCTAGCTGTTGAATGTGTCCAGCGGCTGATTGCAAGATGCCATTCACATCTTCAAGAGAATCAATGGCAGCTTTGATGACCGTGGATCCCTCTTCAGCGGCTAAGGTGGATGACTTACTAATATCCGCAACAAATTCTAACGAGTTAGACACTTCTTGTGTGGTGACGCTCACCTCTTCCGTAGCGGAAGCTAGTAGCTCCGTTTGTCCTAATACTTTTGATTGATTATGAACCAAAGAGTCAATACCAGAGTTAAGTTCAGCGGCATTTTCTGATAACGCGTTACTGCTCTGCTGAACTCCTTGAACGAGCTCGCCGAGATTTTCACAGCTTTGGTTAATGGTCATCGCGAGCTGGTTAAACTCATCATTGGCATTGCCACCAACGACCATTCGCTGAGCCAAATCACCTTTAGCAACCTCTGACAATATCAGGCCTGTCTGCTTCACCGAGCGAGTTAACGTGGTACTGATTGTTATAAAAATAGCGATAGTAAAGATAGCGAGAAGCGCACATGCAATAAGTACTGACCACTGAGTCTGACTTGCGCTGCGCTGCGCATTCCCCTCATATTCAGTCGTTATACCAGCAAGTACGCCAGTAACATCTTTAATGACACTGGTTGTTCGAGATTCACTTTGGAAAAGGCTTTGCTCAATAGAACCCAATTGTTGTGATAGCTCTGCGACTCGCATAAACGTCGCTTTCATCACCTCAATTTCCTTTTCGTACAAATCTAACATAGCGTATGTATTGGACATGTTTACAAAGCCAGCCATAGCGCGATTAAACAATTTAAGGTTTTTCTCATTAGGCTGAAGGAGGTAATTTTGTTGCGCCTTTATCATTGCTTGAAAATCTGAATTGAGGGTCACCATCCCCGTCTCTTCAATCTTCATTTCGATTGTTGCTGCCAGTGATTTGAGTTGCCCTAGCTTCCCTTCATCAACATTAAAACCAAGTTCTGCTTTTACTTCTAACCAAGGTACTAAAGTTTGATAAAATTGCTCGACACTTGCGGTAAGAGTATCCGCCTCCAAAGAGAGATCTAGCTCTTTTAAAAAACGAGAATCGCTCGCCACCAAGCGTTTAATTTCGTCAATCTTATTTTTTACTCTGTCTACTTCGTTTGAAGTCAACGAGTCAAGATCGGCCGCCAAGGCGAGTAATTCACTTTGTGTTTTGTGAATGGAGATAGACCCCGCAGCAACATCACCACTACTTTGATATTGCGAGCTCATTATTGACAAACGATTTGATGTAAATAGCCCTAGGCAAATAAACCCTATGGACAAAACGACTAAAAATAATGTGATTTTTTGCCGTTGAGATAACGCTAAAACTTCCATGACATTCCCTTATTTATCATTTTGATAAATGGATTAAGCGAAAAAAGTAGGCAACTGCGTTCTTATTTATAGTTTTATTAATTATAACAACTTTATAACATACCGCCTTCATAATGCGATATTTTTTTTTCTTGGTTTTTTAAAGGTATAGTTACTGTCACAAGTCCTGTTTATACGTCTCTATTTGTAATAAAATAATGAGTAATCAATCCTTTTCGAGATGAGTTTATGTCAACAACTGGTCGCATTCATTCCTTTGAGTCTTGTGGTACTGTCGATGGCCCAGGCATTCGTTTTATTGTCTTTATGCAAGGGTGCTTAATGCGTTGTAAGTATTGCCATAACCGCGATACATGGGACACGCAAGGCGGAAAAGAAGTTACCGTCGAAGAGATCATAAATGACGCGAAATCCTATCGTCATTTTATGAAAGCCTCTGGTGGAGGAATTACCTGCTCTGGTGGAGAAGCCATGCTTCAACCTGAATTTGTTCGTGATTTTTTCCGCGCGGCTAAAGCAGAAGGTATTCATACTTGCCTAGATACTAATGGTCATGTTCGCAAACACACTGAAGTCATCGACGAAGTTTTAGAGTCTACCGACCTCGTAATGCTTGACCTAAAGCATATGAAAGATGAAATACACCATGATTTTATTGGAGTATCGAACAAACGAACGTTAGATTTTGCTCGATATCTACATACCATTGGTCAAAAAACATGGATCCGTTATGTCGTTGTCCCAGGGTACACCGATGATGAAGAAGCGGTTCATATGCTAGGTGAGTTCATTAAGGATATGGATAATATCGAACAAGTCGAGCTACTTCCGTACCACAAATTAGGTGCTCACAAATGGGAAGCTCTCGGGTTTGAATATGAACTGGAAGGTGTAAACCCGCCATCAAAAGAATCAATGGATTCTATTAAGTCAATTTTGAGTCAGTACAATTCAAATGTAAAGTACTGATACTTAATGATATTATCCTGATTAATTAAACAGTAAAAAACAATAGAGAATTATTATGGAAATGACAAATGCTCAACGTTTGATCCTTTCAAACCAATACTACTTAATGTCACAAATGGACCCTGAGAACAGCGCGAAATATCAGCGTTTTCAAACCATCGTTGAGCGCGGTTATGCGCTACAAATGCAAGAGCTAAATAAAGATTTTGGTTGTATTGAAGAAGCGGAATGTCGTCAGATTGTCGATATTCTGGAAATGTATCACGCGATGCAAGAATCAAACAAAATGCTTAAAGATGATGAGCAAAAAGAGGTTGATCAACGACGTCTTCAATTCTTGGGCTTTGATATTGCAAGTGAGTCTCAGTTAGTAAACTACGTGCGCTTTCTTATCGATTCTGAAGGGTTATACCCTCAATTTGAAAAAGGCGATCACCACTTCAATAGCCAAATGCCAATGCTTGATAAGTATCGTCGCATGCTTGTGACATGGCGTTCTTGTCCACGTCAATACCACCTATGTGCAACAGAGCTTCAACAAATATTCAATGCATAAGATGTAAAATATCAACAAGGGTTAGCGATTAAGCTAACCCTTTTTTTTTGCCTAAATCCCACCTAAGCATCTCATAGAAAAAAACTTTCTCCACATCACCCTTTTGTAATTAAACACATAATTGTTAAGCACAATTGCGAAATTCTACTAATCTTAATTATGAAAGGATTTGTATTTTCCATGCGGGTTGTTTGACAGTTTGATCGGTTCAGAGGGGATTTCAAGATGAGTATTTTCGACCACTTCCAAGCACGCTATGAGGCAGCCAAAGATGAAGAGTTGTCACTTCAAGAGTTTCTGTCACTTTGTAAGGATGACAAAAGTGCCTATGCCAATGCAGCTGAACGTCTGTTGCTTGCCATTGGTGAGCCAGAAGTTATTGACACGGCTTTAGATCCCACACTTAGTAGAATTTTCTCAAATCGTGTTATCTCTAGGTATAAAACATTTGAAGATTTTTATGGCATGGAGGACGCGATTGAACAAATCGTCTCCTATCTAAAACATGCCGCACAAGGCCTTGAGGAACGTAAGCAGATTCTCTATCTATTAGGCCCTGTTGGCGGTGGTAAATCGTCACTGGCGGAGAAACTCAAAGCACTAATGCAGCAAATGCCTATCTATGTGTTGTCTGCAAACGGCGAACGTAGTCCAGTTAATGATCACCCATTCTGCCTGTTTGATGTGAATGAAGATGGCGACGTATTAAAACAAGATTATGGCATTGAGAAGCGTTACCTGCGCTCCATTATGTCTCCTTGGGCAGCAAAGCGTCTAAATGAATTCGGTGGGGACTTGTCTAAGTTTAAAGTCGTCAAGCTTCGTCCTTCGATCCTAGAACAGATAGCTATCGCGAAGACAGAACCTGGTGATGAAAACAACCAAGATATCTCATCACTCGTCGGTAAAGTGGATATTCGACAACTCGAGCACTTCTCTCAAGATGACCCTGATGCTTATAGTTACTCAGGTTCATTGTGTAAGGCAAACCAAGGGTTAATGGAGTTTGTCGAAATGTTTAAAGCTCCAATAAAAGTACTACACCCTCTTTTAACCGCAACACAAGAAGGGAACTTCAACGGTACTGAAGGGCTTTCAGCATTGCCATTCGATGGCATGATCCTCGCTCACTCTAACGAATCCGAGTGGCAGACGTTTAGAAACAACAAAAACAATGAAGCTTTCTTAGATCGTGTTTATATCGTCAAAGTTCCATACTGTTTGCGTGTTTCTGAAGAAGTTAAAATTTATCAAAAACTTCTCGAGCACTCCGAACTGTCAAAAGCACCATGTTCTCCAAGCACGCTGAGCTTGCTGGCTCAATTTAGTATATTGTCCCGCCTAAAAGACCCAGAAAACTCCTCTTTGTTCTCGAAAATGCGCGTCTATGATGGTGAAACCCTCAAAGATACCGATCCGAAAGCGAAGAGCTACCAGGAATACCGTGACTATGCTGGCGTCGATGAAGGCATGTCAGGACTTTCTACTCGTTTTGCCTTCAAGATCTTATCTCGCGTATTTAACTTTGACCAAACAGAAGTCGCGGCAAACCCAGTTCACTTATTCTATGTCATTGAGCAGCAAGTTGAGAGAGAGCAGTTCCCACAAGAGCAGGCTGAAAAGTACCTTGAGTATCTAAAAGGTTACCTCGTCCCTAGATACGTAGAGTTTATCGGTAAAGAGATACAAACCGCTTACTTAGAGTCCTATTCAGAGTACGGACAAAACATCTTTGACCGATACGTTACTTACGCTGATTTTTGGATTCAAGACCAAGAGTATCGAGATCCTGAAACCGGGCAACTGTTCGACCGAGGTTCTCTAAACAGTGAACTTGAGAAAATTGAAAAAACGGCTGGGATTAGTAATCCTAAAGATTTCCGAAACGAGATAGTCAACTTCGTTTTACGTGCTAAAGCACATAACAATGGTAAAAATCCCGTTTGGACGAGCTACGAGAAACTACGTACCGTGATTGAGAAGAAAATGTTCTCTAACACAGAGGAGCTACTACCGGTTATCTCCTTCAACGCGAAAACCTCTTCTGAAGATCAGAAAAAACACGATGATTTCGTCGCTCGTATGATGGAGAAAGGGTATACCGAGAAACAAGTAAGATTGCTATCTGAGTGGTATTTACGTGTTCGTAAATCTTCTTAACCGCAAGCAACGCTAAACCCGTAGGCCTTAGTCACCACAGCAACATCGCTAGGTGACTAAAGGCTAAGTGGTGTGATGTTTAAAGAGGAATTGCTTATGGCACAATTTATCGACAGAAGGCTAAATGGCAAAAATAAAAGCGCTGTTAATCGTCAGCGATTTTTGCGACGCCACAAGGAACAGATAAAAGAGTCGGTAGCGGATGCTGTAAACCGTCGATCGATTACTAATACTGACTCAGGCGAAGATGTTTCGATTCCCCACCGTGATATTAAAGAACCAAGTTTTCATCAAGGTAAAGGCGGAAAACGCGAACGCGTACATCCTGGTAACGATCAGTTCATAAAAGGCGACAAAATAGAGCGGCCTAAAGGCGGAGGGCAAGGAAAGGGGGCAGGAGAAGGTGACGCGAGTAAAGATGGCGAAGGCGAAGACGAATTTGTATTTCAGATTTCTAAAGATGAATATTTAGACCTTCTTTTTGAAGATCTTGAACTGCCAAACCTTGAAAAGAATCAAGTTAACAAAGTAACAGAGTGGAAGTCTCATCGTGCCGGCTTCCAAACGGCCGGAATTCCCTCAAATATCGCAATCGTTCGCTCTTTACAACAATCCCTAGCGCGTCGAACTGCAATGACGGCAGGTAAGAAGCGCTTACTTGCCGAGTTAGAACAAGAACTAGAGCTGATTCAAAATACCGAACCGGCTCAATTATTGGAAGAGAAACGAGTCAAACAAGAGATCGAAGAGTTACGCAACAAACTCAAGTCCGTGCCATTTATCGATACCTTCGACTTACGATTTAAGAACTATGAAAGGCGCCCTATTCCCTCCAGCCAAGCCGTCATGTTTTGTCTTATGGACGTCTCCGGCTCTATGGATCAAGCGACTAAAGACATAGCAAAACGCTTTTATGTATTGCTTTACCTGTTTTTAAATAGAACTTATGAAAATGTCGATGTTGTCTTTATTCGTCATCATACCCAAGCAAAAGAAGTTGATGAACACGAGTTTTTCTACTCCCAAGAAACAGGCGGAACCATTGTTTCTAGTGCTTTAAAACTAATGAATGAAATTGTCGCCGACCGCTATCCGTCAGGAGAGTGGAATATCTATGCAGCTCAAGCATCAGACGGGGATAACTGGGCTGATGACTCTCCTCGCTGTAAGGAGCTATTGGTCAATAAACTACTGCCCACTTGTCAGTACTACTCATATATTGAGATCACACGTCGTTCTCATCAAACCTTATGGCATGAATATGAAAAGCTAGAGCAGCAGTTTAGTAATTTTGCTATGAAGAACATCCGTACTGTTGATGACATTTTCCCGGTATTTAGGGAATTATTCCAGAAAGAGTCGGCTTAGGGAGTGTCTATGACTACTAAATCAAAAAGCACCAAGAAAAAAGCGAGCAAGTCTAAAAGTAAGATGCTTCCAGATGGTCCGGATTGGACATTCAACCTATTAGAGCAGTATCACGTCGAAATAAAACGGGTCGCTCAACACTATCGACTCGACACCTATCCAAATCAAATTGAAGTCATTACTTCAGAACAAATGATGGATGCCTATTCAAGCATCGGTATGCCCATCAACTATAACCACTGGTCATTTGGCAAGAAATTCATTCAAACCGAACAGGGCTATAAACACGGCCAAATGGGCTTAGCCTACGAGATAGTCATTAACTCTGATCCATGTATCGCGTATTTAATGGAAGAGAACACTGTTACGATGCAAGCCTTGGTCATGGCACACGCTTGCTATGGTCATAACTCATTCTTTAAAGGAAATTATCTGTTCCAGACTTGGACTGATGCTAGCTCTATCATCGATTACCTACTTTTTGCGAAGAACTACATTACTGAGTGTGAAGAGAAGTATGGTGTTTCAGAAGTAGAAGAACTCGTCGACTCTTGCCATGCACTAATGAATTATGGGGTCGACCGTTACAAGCGTCCTGAGAAAATATCCATTGCTGAGGAAACCGCGCGTCAGCAAGAGCGTGAGTCTTACCTTCAATCTCAAGTTAACGAGCTTTGGCGTACGGTACCTAAAGCAAAGACGAAAGATGAAGATCTAAAGGTTCGTTTCCCAACAGAGCCTCAAGAAAACATTCTTTACTTTATTGAAAAACATGCTCCTTTATTAGAGCCTTGGCAACGAGAAATCGTTCGAATTGTTAGGAAGATAAGTCAGTATTTCTACCCTCAAAAACAGACTCAAGTGATGAACGAAGGTTGGGCAACGTTCTGGCATTACACCATTTTGAACCACCTTTACGATGAAGAATTAGTATCCGACAAGTTCATTCTAGAGTTTTTGCATAGTCATACCAGCGTTGTGGCGCAACCCGCATACAATAGCCCTCACTTTAGCGGTATCAACCCCTATGCGCTGGGCTTTGCCATGTTCCAAGACATTAAGCGTATCTGTGAAGAGCCTACTGATGAAGACAAGGAGTGGTTCCCAGATCTAGCAGGTAGCGACTGGTTAGATTCACTTCACTTCGCTATGCATAATTTTAAAGATGAGAGCTTTATCAGTCAGTATCTGTCACCGAAATTGATGCGAGACTTTAAGCTTTTCGCCATCAACGACGATGATCGTAAGAACTATATTGAAGTCAGTGCAATCCACAATGACTCAGGGTATCGAGAAATCAGAGAGAAGTTAGCAGCCCAATATAACCTCAGTAATCTCGAACCGAATATTCAAGTCTTTAATGTTGATGTACGGGGTGATCGATCATTGACCCTACAATATGTACCTCAAGATAGAGTTCCATTGGACGACAACTATGATGAAGTTCTCAAACATCTTTATCGAATTTGGGGGTTTGACGTAATACTTGAAGAGGTCAAGGAGACAGGACGAAGAGAGATACTAGCGACCTGCCCTCAAAGAAATGACTATGATGCTAAGATCTAATTCACTCACGTAACCTTGTGTAGATAAAAAAGAAAGGAGCGATATTCGCTCCTTTCTTTTTTTATAACTTATTTAGAGGTCGTACTATCGACTCGCTATAATGCGTCTAACGGTTTCAAGATCTTCAGGTGTATCCACACCAGCCGCTGGCGCTTCTTCCGCTATTTCAACATGAATTTTCTCACCATGCCAAAGCACACGAAGCTGCTCTAGACACTCGATTTTTTCGAGTACTGTAGGCTGCCAATTGATGTAGGTATTAATAAACCCTGCACGATAAGCGTATATGCCAATATGACGTAAAAGCGGTTGCTCGATAGAAGGTGAGTCTTTAGCAAAAGCATCACGATCCCAAGGTATTGACGCTCGGCTAAAGTAAAGGGCATAGCCTTCTTTATCCGTTACCACCTTAACCGCGTTTGGATTGAAGACTTCACTCTCGTCACAAATCTCAACAGCCAATGTCGCCATAGGAGCAACGCTATTGGCTAAGTTATTCGCAACCTGCTTAATAATAGAAGGGGGTATTAGCGGTTCATCACCTTGAACATTCACAACAATATGATCATCTGGAATGTTCATGACCTTTACCACTTCAGCAAGACGTTCAGTACCTGAGTCATGATCTGGAGATGTCATACACACTTCTCCGCCAAATGAGGTCACTGCAGCCGCTACACGGTCATCGTCCGTTGCAATAATGACTTGGTCCGCACCAGCTTGAATAGCCTGCTCATGCACCCACTGAATCATTGGTTTTCCTTCGATATCAGCCAAAGGCTTACCCGGTAAACGAGTTGATTGAAAACGAGCAGGAATAACAACCGTAAAAGACATTAACGACCCTCTTCAGAAGAGATAGTACGAGCCTCTGGCTCAATAAGCACAGGAATACCCTCTTTTACCGGGTAAGCTAACCTATCCACTTTACAAATAAGTTCTTGATTCTCTTTATCAAACGTTAATTTACCCTTACACACTGGGCACGCGACAATCTCAAAAAGACGATGATCCATATTATTCCATTACCTCTTTTATTTTTTCCAAAATGCGTTGCTCATTTGCAGGCTCAAACTCCGCTGAAACAGGCAAATACCACCAGGTTTCTGTCGCAAAGTCTCGGCACTTAACCGCATCTTTTTCAGTCATAATTATATTTGAACCAGCTTGGCTTAATGCATCTAACTCTTGTTGCTGAAAAGCCTGATGATCGGCAAACCCTTTGGTCTTAACCACCTGCGCATCAAGCTCTACTAGTGTATTGAAAAACCTTGGTGGGTGCCCTATTCCAGCGAACGCCACTAAGCGCTCAAGTGATTTCACGGGAACTCGTACACCAGAAACTAAATTGACAGCTTCATCCGGCTTCAGTGTCATTGCAACCTCACCAGAAAAGGCTTGGCCACCATTGGTAATGACAAAATCCACGTCATCTAGGCGAGATGTTTTTTCCCTTAATGGTCCTAATGGTAAAAGCTGCTCACTGCCAAAGCGCCTAACACCATCAACAATAACGAATTCAAGATCACGCTGAAGTGCATAATGCTGAAGCCCATCATCGGTAATAATTACATCGACCCCTTCCGGTAGAAGGGCTTTAACAGCCTCTGAACGGACAGGTGAAACCGCGACAGGAACTTGAGTTCGCTGTTGAATAAGCTTCGGCTCATCACCACAGTGCCCTGTTGGTGTTGAATCATCAACTAGCAAAGGGTAACTCGGCGCTTTTGCACCATAGCCGCGAGAAACCACACCCGGTTTATACCCTTGTTGCGTTAGCTTTTCCACCAGCCAGATCACCACGGGCGTTTTACCATTCCCACCTGCGGTAATATTTCCGACCACGATTACCGGGACTGGAGCCCGATAGCTTTCTTTTTCACCCTCTTCATAAGCGCGTCGTCGTCGAGTCGCTATAAACAAAAAAAGCTGACTCAGTGGCCACAACAGTGGCCACAACAAGTACTTTAGAGGGTGATCTTCAAACCAGATTTTCTCTATCACTGGTTACTCACCAAACTGAATTTTATGCAACTGGGCATAAGCGCCATCTTGCGCGAGTAGTTCGCTGTGCGGCCCACGCTCAATGACTCGACCTTCATCAACAACCAAAATCTCATCCGCTTCTTCAATGGTGGATAGTCGGTGTGCAATAACAAGGACGGTTTTATCTTTTTGAAGCTCATCTAGGGCAGCCTGAATGGCGCGCTCAGATTCTGTATCCAGTGCTGATGTCGCTTCATCTAAAATAAGGACAGGCGCATCACGCAATAGCGCTCGAGCAATAGCAATACGTTGACGCTGGCCACCCGACAAGCTTGCACCGTTTTCGCCAATAACGGTATCTAAACCTTCTTCTAGATTCTCGATAAAGTCCATCGCATGAGCAAGCTTAGCAGCATGTTCTATCTGTTCACGACTGTATTTTTCTGTCGCGGCATAAGAGATGTTATTCGCAATAGTGTCGTTAAAAAGATGAACATTTTGGGAGACCAACGCAAAGTGCGTGCGTAAATTTGTAAGCTCGTAATCACGAACATCGTACCCATCAAGCTTTATTGAACCAGAGTCTACATCGTAGAAACGAGTAAATAGATTAGCGATGGTACTTTTACCTGATCCTGAGCGCCCGACCAAGGCCACCGTCTTTCCTTGGGGAATACTGAAACTTACATCAGATAGTGCGGGGGTCTCTTTACCTGAGTAGGTAAAGCTCACATTTTCAACCTCTACAGAGCCAACTGCTTTTTCTACCTTACGCTTACCATTGTCACGTTCAGTTTCCAAATCCATTAATGAGAATAAAGTCTGACAAGCTGCCATACCTCGCTGAAATTCTGACGTTACATTAGTCAATGACTTCAAAGGTCGCATAAGCGCAAACATCGCAGAGAAAATAACCGTAAATGTACCTGGTGTCAGTTCAGCCCTAATTGAATCAACACTTGCTAGGAATAATACTGTAACCAATGCCACTGACGCGATAAGCTGAATAACTGGGTTGGCGACAGCTTGAGCCGCAACAAGCTTCATCGTCTGCTGGCGCATCTGATTACTAACGCTATCAAAGCGTTTTCGCTCTACCTCTTGCCCACCGTAGCTTAAAACGACTTTGTGACCTTTTAGCATCTGTTCAGCAGAGGAACTAACGCTACCCATGCTAGTTTGCATATTTTTAGAGATTTTTCTAAAGCGTTTGGAAATAATACTGATTCCCCAAGCAACAATAGGAGCAACGAGAAAAAGTACGATTGAAAGTTTCCAGCTATTCCAGAACATGAGCGTAAGCAAACCTATAATGCTCGCTCCCTCTCTCACAATGCTCACTAATGCTCGGCTTGTTGCACCTGCTACTTGTTCTGAGTCATAGGTAATTCTAGAAAGAAGACCACCCGTCGACTCTTTGTCAAAAAAGGCGACTGGCATATGCATAAACTGATGGAAAATCTTGCGACGCATTAACATCACAACGTTACCGGAGACCCAACTCAGACAATACGTTGAAACAAAGCCACTTAAACCACGAATAAACATCATTGCAAAGATGATTAACGGAAGTGTTCTTAAAAAGCTCGACTCAGCTTCACCAAACCCTTCATCCAATAGAGGCTTCAATAACGAGAGCATATAGGTATCAGCTACCGCATTGATTACAAGCGCAACAACAGCGACAGCAAGGCCAGCCTTATATAAACGAATATAAGTCCAAAGTCGCTTGAAAGTATGTAGCGTGGTTTCATCTGTAGTTGTAGACATAGAAGAGCTTTATTTAAGTGCGATATTGTTGCTATTCTACTCCGTTCCGAAGCATCTGCCTATACCAGCGCTCCCCTTCTGCTTGTCGAATTGCAGAAACCTGCCACATATTTTTATCAATCTCGCTTAGATTTTCATCAATATAAATAGTCACTTGACCATATTGACCAGTATCCAACCAAGTAATACCTCTTTGATTGTATCGCTGAACGACTTTTTCATCGGGTAATCTCCAGCGCCCCCCCTTAGATAAAGATGCGATCGCCAACTGCGGATTCACTGATTCAATAAATTGAGGTATAGATGACGTTGCACTACCATGATGTGGCACGATTAAGACATCGCTTTGTAACTCCTTGGGCGTTCGTAGCAATATCCACTCGACCAATGCATCGATATCTCCGGTTAAAAGAAGGCTAAACTGAGCTTTTTCATCGGTTACTCGAATCACACAGGAGTGAGGGTTATAAGCTCTTTCAACTTGCTGCTCTGGCCATAAAATATCAAATTTTAGCCCTTGCCAAATCCAATGCTTTCCTCGAATACAGGGTTGATAGCCGCTCAGTGTTTGGGGAGCAATTTTAAGGCGAGGTGATAACGTATCTTCTATCACACCTCGTCCTCCAGCGTGATCAGCGTCTAAATGGCTCAATATCAGGGCATCAAGTTCATGAATTCCGCGCTTCCTTAATAACGGTAATAATAATGATTCAGCGATTGACCCTTGTTGCCAACGATTCCCAGTATCGTAGACAACTGCGCGACCATTCCTCTCAATGAGGATCGACAGTCCATGGCCTACATCTAAAATATCCACTTTCCACTTTGTTTCATCTTCCTTCTGTATCCAGTTATGCACCACTACCGTAAGTAAAACGACAGCTAACCACACCCGTGCCTGCCAATTTAAGTAATACCCCATAAACATTGCACAACAAACCGTGATAACAAGATAAACCTGATTTATAGACAGCTCTGCCCATGTACCTGACGCATAGCCACTACTCCACTGAACAGGGAGCAGTAAATACTCCACGAGCTGCCAACACAACAAGGAAAAATCAGCATCCAACATCGTCATAAATAACGCAAAAAATATCGAAGGAACAACAAGGAAACTGAACCAAGGAACAAAAATTACGTTATATAACAGACTACTCAAGCTTACCCCATCAAATAGGAAAGCCGTTATTGGGAACATCCAATAGACAATAAGAAGTTGAACCTTTAACCCGGTAAACAGATTGCTTTTCTTTTCTGTTGATTGATGTGTTACTGCGGGTTGGCCCAGTATAAATATCAACATTGAAACCGCATAAAAGGAGAGCCAAAAACTACTCGAAAGCCCTGAGAAAGGATAAATGAGTAATACAATGGATAAGGTAATTAACAATTTCTTAAGTGGTGACTGCCTATTATTCGATAAAACAAATATGCTAGCCAAGATACACATAATGAGTGCGCGACAAGTTGGAATGCTAAACCCGGCTAACCAAGCATAACCACAAGCCAAACCAGTCCCGATTATCCATGGTGCCCAAATAAGAGTGCTCGAACATCGACTGAGTATTTTTCCTAAACAGAAGCCAACGAAAAACATTACACCAATGTGTAAACCAGAGATGGCTATTAAGTGAATAAGCCCACTATCTCGATACTGCTGCCACTGCAAGGGTGTAATGAAGTTTCTCTGACCAAAAACAAGGGCAATGATTGGGCCTTTCACTTCACTGTGATCTAACTTTTTCAGGGTTCGTTCATAAAGTAACTGTCGATAGGAATACTGGCTGGCTACAATAAAGGGGAATCTATGGTTAACGGATGCTTTGGCTAACCAACCTTGAGAAAAATAATACGACTCGATATCAAACCCGACCTCATTGAGCTGTCCATATATCGCCTTAACAAAGACAGTAGCTTCGATTTTGTCGCCAAGCTGAAACGGGTAATCACTGACTAAACGAATCTTGGGCTGTAGAAAATAGGGCAAACTTTGACCATTGATTGATCTAAGTAAAACCGTGCCCTCATAACCATGACGTATTTGCTTAAAAAAGCTGTCAATTTGGGCGGTTATGGTAATATCCGCACCAGATTTGAAAATGATATTCTGCTGTTGTTGTAACTGATGCCCTTTTATAATCACAATGAATATCGCAAGGGAAATGCCAAAAAATCTATGTAAAGCCCTATACTTGATTGAAAGTAAGGCAAAGATAAATAAGATAATAGACCACCAGCTATCCGGTAGTGATGGCCAAAAAGGTGCGGTTAAGACTATTATCGCGAACGAAAGCAACGTCCAGTAATTTATTAAGAGAGTCATATTTCCCGATGCCAAGAAAATTCATCAAACGTTTTATGCCTGACCACTCTGTTATCAAACGTCAGAAGGCATTAAAAATTTTTGGCAATGTGCTGTATAACCCTAATCTATGGTGTCTAAATCGTCGATCCGCTTCCGGTGCGTTTGCTGTCGGTTTGTTCATGGCGTTTGTTCCTCTTCCTAGCCAAATGATCATGGCCGCAGGATTAGCCATTTCCTGTGGCGTTAATCTTCCTCTTTCTGTTGCATTGGTCTGGATAAGTAATCCCATCACCATGCCAGTACTGTTCTATTGTGCTTATAAAGTCGGGGCGTTCGCTATGAATGTTCCAGCGCAAGGTTTTCATTTCGAACTCAGCTGGGAGTTTCTTCTTACCCAAATGAATACCATCGGCCCTCCATTCCTACTTGGCTGCTTAATTTGCGGCATCTTAGCGGCAATGGTGGGATATTTTGGTATCAAAGGTATTTGGCGCTACTCTGTTGTAAGAAGTTGGCAACAACGTCAATCACGCTAATCGACTATTCAAGACATTGAAAGCTCTGCTTTTTAAATTGGAATGTGTCTATTCCTGTCACTGCAAACATCAGTCGACCAGAAATGAAAAAGGACCACCTCGGTCCTTTTTTGTTATCAACTAGCATTAATATATTAAGTAACGTTACTTCGCACTTAACACCTCTGCTGGATTTAGCTTGCTTGCTCTTGATGCTGGGTACCATGTGGCTAATAAGCTAAGAGTAACCGCAGTCAATGACACTAAAAGCACATCATTAAGCATCACCTGGGAAGGAAGGAAATCCACAAAATAAATATCCCCAGAAAGAAATTGGTGATCCAGTAACGACTCTAAGCCTTTAATTAACGAAGTGAGATTTAACGCAACTAATACACCAACCACACTTCCAACAACGCTTCCCATCACGCCAGAAAAAACGCCCTGCCATACAAATATTCGTTTGATCAACCCGTCTGTAGCGCCCATGGTACGTAGGATCGCAATTTCTCCAGCACGATCTTTAACGGCCATCATTAAGGTTGAGACAATATTGAAACTCGCTACTCCAATAACCAGTACCATCACCAAATACATTATGGTTCTAACAAGCTGAATATCTCGATACAAAAAACCAAACTTCTGCTGCCAACTGCGTAGATACACATACTCGTCAAACTTGTTACCCACATTGCGAACAATGAAGGTGGCATTTAGAACATCTGAAACCTTAATCGATACACCAGTAACCTTATCGCCAAGTCGTGCATAACTTTGTGCATCTTGAAGTGGAATCAACGCTAAGTTGTGATCAATTTGACCGTTAAGCGTAAGTAAACCCGCTACCTTGACCCGTACTCTTCGTGGAGCTTGTACCTTCATCGAACCATTGGCGACGGGCAGCATCAAAGTAAATGATTCACCGACTTCTACCCCTATCGATTGAGCAACGCCTTTGCCTAAAATGATCTGCCCTGAACCCGCATGAAAACCATCCCACGCTTGTTCATCAACAAAATCCATTAAACTCGAAACCTCACTTTCTAATTCAGGTTCAATACCGCGAACTTCAATAGCCTTAAGCTGAGAGCCTTTTTCGGCTAAAGCTGTGAGCTTAATAAATGGTGCAGCGGCTAAGACTTGTTCATCGGATGTAGCTTGTTCGACCATTTTTGACCAATCTTGAATCGGTTTTCTGACCCCTTCAAACTCACCATGGGAAACAACCGACAATACACGATCACGCAGTTCACGCTCAAAGCCATTCATCGCCGATAAACCAATGATGATGACCGCCACACCGACAGCGATACCAATGGTCGATGAGAGTGAGATAAACGACACCATTTTATTGCGCTGCTTAGCTCGACTAAAGCGACCGCCAATAAACAGAGAAAGAGATGAGAACATTAGCCTTCCTCAGCGTCATTAATAAGTAGACCATCTTGCATTTTTAACTGACGATCCATTTTACCCGCAAGCTCACCATCATGGGTGACAACCAGAAAAGCGGTCCCCGACTCTTCATTAAGCTGACGCATCAAATCATAGATCGACAGTGCGGTTGCATGATCCAAGTTTCCCGTTGGTTCATCGGCCAAAACCAAGTCTGGTTTATTGACAAGAGCTCGTGCAATAGCGACACGTTGACGCTCACCACCAGAAAGCTCTGAAGGTCTATGCCCTGTTCGGTGAGACAAACCTACTTTATCAAGTAACGCTTTAGCCGCTTCATTGGCTTCACTTCGCTTAGTGCCGCCAATAAGCAGAGGCATTGCCACATTTTCCAATGCACTGAAGTCAGCCAGAAGGTGATGGAACTGGTAAACAAACCCCAAATGACGATTACGTATTTTTGCTTGCTTGTTTGAGCTTAGCTCCGCTAAATTATGGTCTAAAAACGTAACATGTCCCTGCGTACAATCATCCAGCGCACCAAGTAAATGTAATAAGGTACTTTTTCCCGAGCCAGATGTGCCAATAATAGACACCAGTTCACCCTTTTGAAGATCGAAACTCACGCCTTTCAGAACTTGCGTATCTAAAGAGCCGTCATGATACGTTTTACTCACGTTATGACACTGTAGAAGATTATTCATACCTTAAAGCCTCGGCTGGTTTTACTGAAGACGCTCGATAAGAGGGAAACAGCGTCGCTAATAAACTAAGTACCACCGCTAAAATAACGACAATAACAATTTGTGTAGGATTAATTAGAACGGGAAGGTGTCCACCAACAGAAAACAGCGCCACCCCCATGCTTTCCAAAATAGAATTAAGATTGGAAGCGAGTATAACGCCCAAGGTCCCGCCGGTAATCGCGCCTATCACACCACTACTTGCACCCTGAACTATGAAAATGGCAAGTACCTGATGATCAGTCATGCCTTGCGTTTTCAAAATCGCCACTTCGGATTGCTTCTCCATCACCACCATTATGAGGGCTGAAATAATGTTGAAAGCCGCCACACCCACAATAAGCCCCAGCATTAAGCCCATCATGTTCTTTTCCATTCTAACCGCTTGAAACAGTTCACCACGTTGATCACGCCAATCACTCCAATACCAACCTTCTGGTAGCGCTTGTTGTGATAATTCTGCCACGACAAACGGGTCTTCAAAAAACAATCGCCAACCTGAAACCGTGTCTGATGAATAGCGTAATAAACGAGCGGCATCTGAGATATGCGTAATCATCAATTGTGCATCAACATCCGACCCAGTATTGAAAAGCCCGACAACAGTAAAATTACGCTGACTTGGCATGCGCCCAAATGGGGTGTACTGGCTAGCGCTAGTGACCATCAACCTTACTTTGTCGCCCGTAGTGACGTTAAGTGTACGAGCTAGGCTATGCCCAAGAAAGACTTGATACTGACCAGCTTGAAGGTCGGACAATCGACCCGCGATAAGGTGCTGCTCAATCGGGTCATCATCGTCAGGTTGAACACCAAGCATCATGCCTGCCGTCAACTGAGACGGGCTTTGAATCACCGTTTCACTACGCACAATTGGCTCAGGCAGCCTTTGGCTCGACATCTGTTTTATAAACTCAGGCGCTTGATCTACATTTGGTGTCTTGTCCCCCTCTTGAGAGATAACCGCCTGTGGTAACACACCGAGAATGCGGCTCTTAAGCTGAGCTTCAAAACCATTCATAACAGACAAAACCGTGATTAGAGACATCACGCCAATGGTAATCCCAGCCGTGGACATATAGGAAACAAATCGACTGAATCTATCACCGGAACGCCCTCTAAGGTAGCGCAAACCGATATAGAATGAGATGGGAAGGTGCATAGTAAAAACCAAGCTAAAGTGAGCTTTCTACTTTAACGATTTACGAACCCAGGATATAGCTCTATTTTGCTAAATGTAGGTCAATTACACTTAATAACAGCAACATACCTTGATAAGTTCGTCTCTATAGCGATAATCTGATTAACTGCAACACAAAAATTGCGATACAAACTTCCTTCTATTGGTAATAATAAAAGGGCTACTTCATCAATAATAAAGGCGCTCAACCATGTCTAATCAGGAATTCTTTTCCGTTCATCATAATATGACGGCAAATATTGAGCCATTATCGTCTGATTTTGAGTTCCCTAATCAAGAAACTTTTGAATCAGAAATTCCTACCCCTTTTATTGTGGCCAGCGAATTTAGTCAGCTTGATCAACTCAGTGAATCGGCGCGTGTAGAGTTAAAAAACAGCGATTTCAAACACGTCGTGCAGCTATTAGACACTCAAAACTCTAAGCTTAATCTACTGCTAACATTCATGCTTTCTCAGCAAGATGACGAACAGTACCGTAATACAACTCACTCTTTTGGCGCTAGCCAGTTCTCGTATTACAGTGCTATTGAAACGACACTCGACACTAAGGTCAGAGTGAAGCTATTCTTAGACCACCCTGCGGCGGCAATTTATTGTTATGGCGTTGTGAGCCATGTAGAGCAAAATGAAAAAGGATGGGATACGACCATTCAATATGCCTTGCTCCGAGATGAAGATGAAGATCTGCTTATTCGAGCGGCGCTTTACCAACAACAGAAACTTCTTAGACAACGCTCCCTTAATAGAGATAAATAAGTAACCTTTCATGACAACAACAAATATCCTTTCTCTATCGACACCAAAAGGTGCGGGAGACAAAAAATTCATCGGTCACTTAAAAGGCTCTAGCCTTTCTTTAGCGATTGCGGAGCTTGCCGAACAACACTCTAGCCATACTCTTTTAGCCGTAGCCGATCCTCAGACTGCGTTAAAACTTCAGCAAGAAATTGAACAATTCACGAGCCAAGACGTTGCTCTCTTCCCTGATTGGGAAACTCTGCCATACGACAATTTTTCACCACACCAAGAGATAATTTCCGATCGTATCGCTCGTTTATATCAACTGCCATCTCAGAACTCAGGCATCACGATTGTTCCGATCAGTACCCTATTACAAAAACAATCGCCGCGTGAATTTTTGCTCCAACATACGTTGATGGTGAAAACTGGTGACCTTTTCTCATTAGAAAAACTCCGTATCCAATTAGAGCAATCTGGATATCGAAATGTCGATCAAGTCTTTGGGCCTGGTGAATACGCCAGTCGTGGCTCCATACTTGATCTGTTCCCTATGGGCAGCCAAGACCCTTATCGTATCGACTTCTTCGATGATGAAATCGATACGATACGAACCTTTGATCCCGAAAATCAGCGCTCAATCGAAGATATCCAAGAGATACGCTTATTACCCGCGCATGAATTCCCGACGTCTGAATCGGCTATTGAGGACTTTCGTATTCGTTGGCGTCAACGCTTTGATGCGCGTCGCGAGCCTGAATCCGTCTACATGCAGGTTTCTAAAGGCACTTGGCCTTCCGGAATCGAATATTGGCAACCACTGTTTTTTGACCATACAGAGAGCCTTTTTGATTACATAACGCCAGATAGCCAACTCATTGTTGTCGGTGATATCGAGCCTGCCATTGATACTTTCCTTGAGGACGTTGAGCACCGCTATGAACAGCGAAAGATTGATCCATTAAGACCACTGCTGCCACCTGCAGAGCTGTGGCTTAAAAAGGATGAACTCTATAGCCAATTTAAAAAGCTTCCTCAAACTCTTCTCTCTATCGAAGACGTTGAGAAAAAAGCAGGTCGTCATAATTTAGCGATAGACGCTCTGCCTGACCTTGCAGCGCAGCACAAAAATAAAGAACCTCTAGCGGCACTGCGTCAGTTTTCTGAGTCATTCAAAGGGAAAATTATCTTCTCTGTAGAGTCAGAGGGACGACGTGAAGCCCTTCTTGAACTGCTACAAGCGATAAAACTTCGCCCTGTTGAAGCTGAAAGCTTTAGCCAAGCGGTCACTGGCAAAGAGAAATTCTCACTTGTTCTCGGCGCTTGTGAATCAGGTTTTATCGATACCAAGGCAAACATTGCCTTTATTTGTGAAAGCGATCTTCTCGGGGACCGCGTCGTTCAGCGACGTAAAAAAGACCGCAAGACCACCAATAGTGATGCGGTTATTCGTAACCTTGCTGAGCTTAAACCAGGGCAGCCTGTCGTACATATCGATCATGGTATTGGCCGCTATATCGGACTTCAAACTTTAGAAGCCGGAGGAATGACGACCGAGTACGTCACGTTAGAGTATCAAAATGAAGCCAAGCTCTACGTACCTGTTGCCTCACTCAACTTAATCGGCCGCTATTCTGGCGGTGCTGAAGAGAGTGCGCCGCTGCATAAATTGGGTGGCGAAGCTTGGGTCAAAGCGCGTCGCCGTGCGGCTGAAAAAGTACGTGATGTGGCTGCTGAACTTCTGGATGTTTACGCCAAGCGTGAGCTGAAACCTGGCTATAAGTTTGTACTTGATAGAGGGCAATATGCCACATTTAAGGCAGGCTTTCCTTTTGAAGAGACCGATGATCAGGCAACGGCAATCAACGCAGTTATGTCGGACATGTGCCAAGCCAAAGCCATGGATAGACTGGTCTGTGGTGATGTTGGTTTTGGTAAAACTGAAGTCGCTATGCGGGCGGCATTCGTCAGTACTGACAACGATAAACAAGTTGCCGTACTGGTTCCAACAACCCTACTTGCCCAACAACACTTTGAAAACTTCAAAGACCGATTCGCTAATTTACCGATTCGCGTTGAGGTGCTCTCACGCTTTAAATCAGCCAAAGAACAAAAAGCCATCATGCAAGATGTAGCCGATGGTAAAGTTGATATTCTCGTGGGTACCCATAAGCTTCTCTCTAGCGACCTTAAATTCAAGGATTTAGGGTTACTTATTGTCGATGAAGAACACCGCTTCGGTGTCAGACAGAAAGAGAAAGTAAAAGCGATGCGAGCCGATGTTGATATTCTCACACTGACAGCAACGCCTATTCCAAGAACACTGAATATGGCAATGAGTGGCATGCGTGATTTATCTATCATTGCTACACCACCAGCAAGACGTTTAGCCATAAAAACCTTCGTTCGTGAAAGTGATGACAGTGTTATTCGCGAAGCCGTGTTGCGTGAAATCATGCGTGGTGGTCAGGTTTACTTCTTACACAACCAAGTCGATACCATCGACAAGGTAGCAGAAAGCCTAGCCAAACTCATTCCAGAAGCTCGTATTACAACGGCTCACGGTCAAATGAGAGAACGTGAACTAGAAAAAGTGATGAACGATTTCTATCATCAGCGCTTTAACTTACTCGTTTGTACCACCATTATTGAAACGGGTATCGATGTTCCAACAGCGAACACCATTATTATGGATCGCGCGGACAACCTTGGTCTTGCTCAACTTCACCAATTAAGAGGCCGTGTTGGGCGTTCTCATCACCAAGCTTATGCCTATCTGCTCACACCCCACCCTAAAGCAATGAGCAAAGACGCAATCAAGCGACTCGATGCCATCTCCTCTTTAGAAGATTTGGGCGCTGGCTTTACCCTAGCAACACACGATTTAGAGATTCGAGGTGCTGGAGAACTGCTTGGCGACGAGCAAAGTGGTCAGATTCAATCTGTGGGGTTCAACCTTTATATGGAGATGCTTGAGCAAGCTGTTGAAGCACTCAAAGAGGGGAAAGAACCGTCACTCGAAGAACTTCTTCGAGAGCAAACTGAAGTCGAAATGCGCCTTCCTGCTTTACTGCCTGATGACTATATCCCAGATATCAACACGCGTTTATCAATGTATAAACAAATAGCGAGTGTCAGCAGCCCAGACGAGTTAGCCGAACTAAAAGTCGAGTTGATCGATCGATTTGGAACACTCCCTGATGCGGCTAAAAACCTACTCTCTGTTTCACAGCTCAAACTCGATGCCGCTGCAATTAAGGTCAAGAAAATTGAAGCGCACGAAAAAGGCGGATATATTGAGTTCTATCCCGATGCTGACATTAACCCTATGTTTCTGGTTAAACTATTGCAATCTCAGCCACAAAAGTTTGCTATGGAAGGACCAACCAAGCTTAAGTTTACTGTACCATTAGTAGATAGACGTGAACGGGTTCGTTTTGTGGTGAACATGCTAAATGAATTCCAGCAAAACGTTCTTCCTAAAACATAGGCAAGCTAAGCGCTCACAGAGTCGCTAAACAATGAAATGCTATTAAAGTAGATAGCACCTGAATAATTAGTAATTGGTCTTAACCACCAATTGATGGAGTTAAAATGAAGAAACTGGTTCCACTGCTGCTCTTTTTAGTCTCAATGCCAACCATGGCACAAAGACAATTTGATATTGAAGTGATCATTTTTAAACGAGCAGTAGACGCTGAAAAGACCAGTGAGTCATGGCCAATGACGCAAACTGAAATTGACTTAACAAAAACAGGTAGCTTCGCTGATTCTGAATTCCGTGGGTCAAAAGGTGTGTCAATGCTAGGCATGGATGACTACCATCTTTCCGACCAAGTCACCTCTCTCAAAAAACATGCAGGATTTGATGTCTTAGTGCATAAGGCTTGGCGTCAAGGAGACGAAGGAAAGATAGCAGCCCCTGTTTTCCATATTCAAGCTGGGCGTGATTACTCTGAGCTATTTAATTCAGACGGTTCTGAAAAAATTGAATTTACTGACGCGACACCAGTCGAAGGAGTCATTGAGGAGAGCTTTGATCAACCTTTATACGAATTGGACGGGAAACTACAAGTGTACGTTCAGCACTATCTTTATGCTGAAACACAACTCGACCTAAAAAGTCCAAGTATTCGAAAAGTGATATTAGAAGATAAGCAACTTGATAATGACTTTACTGTAGAGCAATTGGAGCTTGAAATGAGCGCTAACGAATCGACAGTAGACGAGTCATTACCCGGGGAAACTCTTCCAGAAGCTGAGGCGGTTAATTCTGATACCACAGTGTTAGCCGGGCATATGAAGGATGTAACTCCGACCGTTGAGGTTGAAGAGTATCTAAAGAACTATAGAATGGACCAAAAGCGCAGAATGCGCAGTACCGAAACTCACTATTTGGACCATCCATTACTGGGTATCATTATCCAAGTTCGCCGTGTCGAGCAGAGCTAAATAAAAACGCCCTCACTCATCGAGGGCGTTCTTTTACGTGAATTCTATTCTATGACCCCTAAATTTACCCTTTCAACCCAACGCCTGAGCCTTCGCTTAATCGAGCACGACGAAGCGGAAAAGCTTCGAGAACTTGTTGTGCGCTCTCCTTCACTTCATCAGTGGATTGACTGGTGTACCCCTACTTTCTCGTTGAAAGACAGTGAACGTTTCCTGCTAGCTACACGACTCAATTGGGTGAAAGGCGATGCATTTGGTTTTGGGTTATTTCGACACAATGATGGAATGTTGGTAGGAATGGTCGCGATCAACGAGCTTTATCATACCTTTAACATGGCAAGCATGGGCTATTGGGTGTCTGACCAATATCAGCATCAAGGCTATGCCAAGGAAGCCGTACAAAAGGTTATAGAGTTCTGCTTTGACTTGCTAAAAGTCACCCGTATAGAACTGGTTTGTGACCCTCAGAATGAAGCCAGTCATGCCCTTGCTGCAAGTTGTGGCGCTGAAAAAGAATCAGTGGCTAGAAATCGTTTTATATTTGATGGACAACCAAAAGACGGGCTAATATTTTCCCTTATCCCGCCTTCCTCTCAATGAACCAATTGTTAACCATAAAACAAAAAAGGAAGAGCAACCGCTCTTCCTTTTTCCTATATACGTATAGAGGTATAAATTAGTGCAACTTCAAGTTTGGACGCAATACACGGTTAATTCGACCGACCAACATCATTAATCCCGTTTTCACAGCGCCGTGTAAAGCCACTTGGTGCATGCGATACAAAGAGATGTAAACCACACGAGCAATACGCCCCTCAACCATCATAGAGCCCTTAGTAAGGTTACCCATCAAGCTACCCACTGTAGAAAAGCGACTGAGAGAAACCAATGAACCGTGATCAGCATATACATAGGGTTTTAATGGCTTATCAGCAAGTTTAGCAACGATGTTCTTATAAACATGGCTAGACATCTGGTGAGCGGCCTGTGCACGTGGTGGCACGAATGAACCATCTTCCTGAGTACATTGAGCTAAGTCACCGATAGCAAAAATACTATCATCGCGAGTCGTTTGCAGTGTATTGGTCACCACCAATTGATTAATACGATTGGTTTCAAGACCCGCTATATCTTTGATGAAGTCTGGCGCTTTAATACCAGCTGCCCAAACCATGATTTGCGCGTCAATTTTCTCACCGTCTTTGGTTACTAAGCCATCTTTATCGGCTTGGGTCACCATAGTCGTTGTGCGTACGTTAACACCAAGCTTAGTTAGCTCTAGGTGCGCTGCACTTGAAATTCTTGGCGGTAAAGCGGGTAAGATTCGTTCACCGGCTTCTACAAGGTTAACATTCAATTTGCTTGAATCTAGATCACCAAATCCATAGGTGCGTAGCTCTTTTACTGCATTGTGCAGTTCTGCTGAAAGTTCTACACCAGTTGCACCAGCGCCTACTATCGCGATATCAACAGTGCCATTACCATTTTTCGCATGAAGCTTCAGGAACTCGTTGTTCATTTCTGTTCTAAAGCGATGCGCTTGCTCTGGGCTATCTAGGAAAATACAGTTATCGCGTACACCAGGAGTGTTGAAGTCGTTAGAGGTTGAACCGATGGCCATAACTAAAATATCGTAGTTAAGTTCACGGCTTGGCATCAGTAGCTCGCCTTGCTCATCTTTTAGTTCACTAAGTCGAATGCTCTTTTTCTCGCGGTCAATACTCTCTAGGCTACCCATTTGAAAGTCAAAACCATGGTTTTTAGCGTGAGCGCGGTAACTTAATGCGTCAACACCCGCATCCAGAGAACCTGTCGCTACTTCGTGCAGAAGAGGCTTCCATAAATGGCTCGCTTTTCTATCTACAAGCGTAACCTTAGCACTCTTTTTCTTACCTAATGTACGGCCCAGTTTTGTAGCTAGCTCAAGGCCACCTGCACCGCCACCTACGACAATAATCTGCGTCATCACAACACTCCCTAATAATAATAAATACTCTGTACACCTTGAGAACTTCAAGATGAAAAATTTGTTGGTATCGGGCTTGTACTTCTTTAGTTCAACGCAATTTCGGATTTGTAGCGCAGAGCGCCAAGAGAAGCATTGGTTGCTTCTTTAAACTTTTATTGATAATTATCAAATAATTTTTATGGAATTCATTATATAGAGGAAAGTTAAGAAGGCAACTGCGAATTTATCTGCAGCTAAAACTAAAAAACACCACGTTTCCACATGGTGTTTTTATAGTCTATCGGGGGATGGGACAATGACTACGGGTCATTAACCATCTTTAAAAGCTTTCATTGCTTGAAGGTGTTGTGAGATTTTCTCAAACTTGTGCTTTTGGTTTTCATCCCAAATGATTTGATAATGCGCTTCAAGTTCTTTCGCAGTGTTAGCACTGTCGCGAATCTCATCGTTAGTTGAGAGAACAACTAAACAGCGACCTTCATTTTTGCTACGAAACTTTTCGACACACTTGGTCGCGATATCTTCATACTCTTCAGGACGATCAATGCGATCCATCATATTATCTTGCGGGTGAAGATTAGGGTTAAACATCACTTGTTTAATCCCACATAAGAATCCAATTCGTTCTGCCCAGAAGCCGCCTAATCCAACACCACAAATTAAGATTTTATCATCAGAAGCTTGCTCAACAACCTTGTGCACTTCTTTGAGCAAATGCTGCATATCATGCTTAGGGTAAAGCGTGCTGTAATTTATAAAACGAACATCTTCATCAATGAATTGTAGCTGCAATATTTTTTCGTGATTTCCAGGGCTTGTTGAGTCGAATCCATGTAAATATATAATCATAATAACGTTCCCCATTTTTTCTCAATCTAACACGAACGATTAGTATTGAAAGGCTTAGACTCAGAATTGACACGTTCAATCTTTGAAACAGTGATCTTGGCACTAATGTGAATAATAATTCATCACTCGAAATTGTTAGCTATGGCGTTTTCTCAAGAGTTTTGACCATTCAAATCGTTAACGATACTTTGTGCTTCAACCAAGAACTTCTCATCGCCCCACAATTGATAAGCAAGTTGATACCATAGCATCGACATCATCTTAATTCTTGGAAGCCAAGCAAGCACCCCCTCTACCCAGTCATCAGCACCACTAATGTCACACAACTGGCAATATCGGTACACTGATTCTAACGGGTTTACCTGAGCGACATGAATACTTAAGGTGAGATCCAAGCGAGGATCCGCAATCGATGCGTACTCCCAATCAATCACTCTATTTGCACCTTCTGTTTTTACCATGTTGTATCCAGCTAAATCGAAGTGACACAAGACAGAGCCAACATCCGCTAAATTTGGAGCACTTCTCAGAGCTTGATATAGATCCTTAACTTGCTCGGTCTTATGCTCTTCTTTTAACTGCAACCAATAATGGTCAACTCGAGCGGTAAAACTGAACGGAGCAACTGGGACTCGCGCCGTATCAAGTTGATGAATGCTGATCATGGTTTTCAATAAAGAATCAAAACTCAGACCAGAGGTTAACGAATCTCCTTCAATCCAGTCTACCAACAAGCCATGTTCATTAACAAAAATAGCTTTGGGCCCAATTTGAGACGATTCAATAGAAGAGAGTAGTTGGTATTCTTGGAAGCGTGAGATAGCAAACGCGTTGGTAATAGGTGTCGTTGGCCGCCATACATAAGTGTTATCATCTGGCAAAACGACCTTCCAACAACGGTTGGTCAGGCCCCCAGTTAATGTCTGGGCATAACTGGGGGGAAGACTAAAGAAGTGATTAAGCGATTGTAACGATACATCTAACTGACAAGCTTCTTGCCAAGACATTCTAGCCATAACTCACCTCTTTAGTACTAGGCTAATTAGCTAGCCTAGATCGGTAAATAAGAAACTACAAACCGAGGAAACTCTTCGATTCTTGTTTACGAATCTCAGTTTCATCTGCCCACTCGATAAGACCCGTTTCAAGATCCATCAGTCTCATCGTCATCTTGTAGTAAACGTCTTTGTCGCTGCCGGCGTTCTTTACAATACTTGATAGGTTACCGTAGAGCATGTATTGCGCTCCAACCATTTTACCAAACTGAATCGCTGTGCTTTGATTAACAAGTTCATCATTATTTTGGAAGTTTAGTTGCTCACGAACAGACTCTACACGGTCCATGTCAACAAAACGGAACTTACCAGAGTTAAGCATTTTAGTGCTGATAGAATCGGTAATGGATTCTGTATCGATATGCTCAGTCGTTTTGTTTTTAATACGCTCAACAAAAACGATAGGACGATCATTTTGAGTGATGTAAGAGACCGAACCAGACATCATCATGCTGTCTATCATTTCGCCAGCAATGGTTTGAAGATCTGTTGAACCAAAATCGATCGTTGTTGTTTCTACCGCTTGTGAATCACCGTAGCTCACTTTATTTGAACAACCACCCAAAATTACCGCTAAGCCTAGTAGTGCTATTACACTTTTTTTCATCTTCATATACCCTTTTTTCTCTGCTTAAGAGAAAGCTTATACTTCAAACAAGCGTCGATTAACGCTGTTCTCGTTCACCTTACTAAAAATCATCAAACTCAAGATAGCCGTTCTATTGAGCAAGCTCTCGAATTTGTACTCGATATTGTGTCCCATTAGGATTCACTGAAACCTCAGAAAGTGCGATAGACTCATAACCTCTGACAATCGCTTTGCGCCATGGCGTGAGTTTAGCATTGACCTCTAAACCTTCATCATTATACCAATAGAATCGGTACTGAATATGTTGGTCACCCGTATAGTGACTTGTGATACGAACAACGCCTCTTGCGTGCCCATCAACTTGTGTGGTTGCAATATCATCAATAACTAAGCGAGAGCCTAAAACATTATCTCCAAAAATAACGTTTTGAGTAGAGCCATCGACTCTTAAGCCCGCTGTGTTATCGGCACATCCACTGACCACTAATGCGGTACATAAAACTAATAGCCACTGTTTCATTACAATCTCCCTAATTGTTTATGCCATATTGTCGCGCTACCGCCTTGTCTTGAAACCCAAACTAAGACAGTACGACCCGCTTCTACATTAAACTCATATTGCTGACCATCAACATCAATCTGTTGTTTACCCGCAGTTACAGCTTGACCGCTACTGTAGACCTCTCCCGGGAGAGTTTGCCAACTGCGAGTATCGGGCTGTTCGGTCAGTGTATTCCATAAATTAAAGACCAAATTAACTACATCATCACCTTGCGCTGCCTCTTTGCGCAATTGATCTTTAGCATAAACGCGTAATGCTTGGCGGATGACCATAGAAGGCATGCGCTCAGAAAGATCGCGTTGTGCCATCAAGTTAACGTCTGCAAGCTGATACTCCGTTACTCTATCCCCATTGAGCTGCATTGAACTAAAGCGTTCTGAGGTGGTATTAGCGTAATATGGCAAGGCTAAAGAATACAAAGCGCCATCACCTCGGCTGTCATAAATCGGTAAAGTTAGCTGCCAACTCTGTAGTGCTTCTACAACACCTTGCTCTTGTAAAACAATCACTCGTGCTTGATCATCTTTTAGAGTCTGTTGCTCACCATAAGTTTCTATTAATTGCTCTAGGTGCTGACTCATACCTAAACGCTTAGCAAGGCGCATGGTTGCTTCTATTATCTGAGGGTTATCAGGCATAACAGCCAACGCCCGTCTGTAATCCACATAGGCACTGTTTAATTCGCGAGAAGTCTCATACATAAGCCCAGATAGATAAAGCAAATACCCATTTTGTACAGCCTGTAAGGTTTTTCCTGCATCTGGGTAATTTGATAACACACTTCCCACATTTGGCGATATCCCTTGAGCCTTCATTGAATTTTGTGCTGATTCAAGTTCAGATTGACGGTCTTGGCGTGCTCTCTCTTGAACTTGATTGGCTCGGCGCATCTCAATAGTTGTCGCTTCTAAATCATTATCTTGCAGATAATTAAGGCCTAAATAGAGGTGCAAAAATCCAAGTTCATAATCTGCTGGGTAATAATTATTTAAGTTATCATTCACAGCAAGTGAAGCCAGACTTGCCGCAGAATCAGAAACGGATATCGTTGCTCTATCCTGCTGAATACGTACAGCTCGGTCACCATCATTAAAACTGCTGTGACTCGATTGATAACTCTCAGCTAAAAATTGGACACGACCTTTCTCTAAGTTATCGAGCACGTCTCCAGCAACAAATTCTGGAAGCCTCTGCTCTGCTTTCTCATATTGTCCGGTTTTAACCGCTTGATAAACACCATTGTTCTGCGCACTGTAGTGGCTAAAAAGATTACCTGCCGACATATTGCTACACGCCGACAGTAGTGCCACTGTCACTGAGACGAGAGTCAGTTTAATCACTCGTTTCACATTCTCTCCTAAACTAACTACGCCTACGAAACTGACCTGGTTGATGAAACTAGCTAAGCTTGAAACGCTAGCTAAGTAGAATTGGACCTAAGGCTCTTCCGCCAACAAGGTGCATGTGAATGTGATATACCTCTTGTCCGCCATACGAATTACAGTTCATGATCAAACGGTAGCCATCTTGAGCAATGCCTTCCTCTTTCGCTATCTTTTTTGCTACCGTGAAGAGTCTTCCCATCACTAACTCATCTTCAGCTTCGATATCATTCACTGTTGGGATCAGTTTATTTGGGATAATCAACACATGAATTGGAGCGCGAGGATTGATGTCTCTAAAAGCAGTGACTAATTCATCTTGATAAACGACATCTGCTGGAATTTCTTTATCGATGATCTTTCTAAAAATGGTCTCTTCAGCCATGAGTAACTCCAATGATTGGTATGTAACTGATTATTATTATGAAGCGAGTTGAACCGCTATCAGTATGCGCTAACAGCGTTCAAAGCTCAATTAAAACCAAAAATCCCAAAAATGAAATTGACTTAACATTTATCAAAAAGAAATTGACTTGAAAATTGATTTTGTCTTACTCGTCAATAAACGTGTACCTTATCCTCAATACAATAATGATAATTTTGTTAATTTTAGGCCTTTGGCCATTTGTGTACACTTTGGGAGATAAGCATGAAAGGATCAGTCATTAGAAGGATGTATGGAGGGTTTACTCTCATCATCATTATGTTCGCCGTTATAACCGTACTAATGCTCAATGGTATGAGTCAGATCCACAGCAATTTTGAATCCGTATCCAAAGTATCGTTACCTTTAGTATCGACCTCCAATCAAACTGCTGTTCAACTTCTTTCGGCTGATAAATCTTTTAAGGACTTCCTTACGACGCAAAATACCGAGCGTATGGCAGCAATGCGTGATGAATTCGCTCAAGCTAAAACTCGTTTTGAAGAAACCTTCGCTCAACTTCAAACTGCAAGTGCTAATGAGGCAACCCTTACCGACAATATCGAGCAACTAAAAGTCATGGAAGCACGTTACTTTTCAGAAGCAACCGAAGCTATGAATAACTACGAGGCGATGTTCGCTGCACAAGCACAAGTACAAGAATCAACTCGACAATTCCAACGCCTTCACTCTGAACTTAGCACGGGCATGAAAGAGTATGTTGATGACCAAAGCAGCATTTCAGTTAAAGTTATGGCAAAGAGCTACTTCATTAAACTAAAAGATGCCGAGGTGATCACTTCTGATGCACTGGCTAGTTCTGATGTGGAGTTTGTAAATAAAGCCGTAGCCAAAAACAAGAAAGCGGTCACTCACTTAAACTACGCGTACCGTGGCCTAACGTCACAAATGCCCGAACTAAAAAAAGTATTCCAAGAATCAGTTGATAACTTTAGCCGCGACGTCGGTCAAAAAGGCGGCGTACTTGACCAGCATAATAACTACTTAATGGCTAGAACTGCGCTTTACGAGAACATTGCAAACCTGGCTGTTGAAGTCGATAACGCGATGGTAATACTCGACTCATTCAACGTCACAGCATCAGACAAACTCAACAACTCATTAACTGAAGCCGGAGAGGTTTATAACCAAGGCTTTATCAAAGCCATCGTTATTTGCGCGATTGTTGTTATCTTCGCTACCGCTATCGGTTACCACATTGCTCAAAGCGTTCGTGAACCACTAACCCGCATTCTAAAAACCCTTGAGAGCCTCACCGAAGGGGATATGACTCAGCGGATCGATATTCGTTATAACAATGAATTTAGTCGAGTGAGTGGTCACATCAATTCACTTGCAGACAACCTACACAATATCCTTGTGGAGCTAAATGACGCGTCTGACAACCTAACAAGTACCGCCAACACCAACCAGTCAACATCCACACAAGCACAAGGCCAGCTGAATTCACAACGTGAGCAAACCTCTAACGTAGCAACGGCGATGACTGAAATGGCGCACTCGGTACAGGAAGTCGCTCAAAGTGCCCAAAGCTCTCAACAGATGGTACAACAAGTCGAGACCGCTTCCGAGTCCGGTCGCCAGATCATGAGCACCAACATATCAACAATCAATCAACTCGAAACTCGACTGAACCAATCAGTAGAGGCCGTAGGTGACTTGCAGAGAATGAGCAGCCAAATAGGGTCTATTCTGGATGTTATTCGAAATATCGCAGAGCAAACCAATTTGTTGGCTTTGAACGCAGCGATTGAAGCAGCACGAGCTGGAGAACAAGGAAGAGGGTTCGCTGTTGTCGCGGATGAAGTTCGAGTTCTCGCACAGCGTACAACTGAATCTACGAGCGAAATTGAAAGCATGATTGGCAATCTACAAAGTAGCTCCTCTTCTGCGAGCAAAGTGATTGAAAGTTGTAAAAATGATATGGAGCTTTCCGTCGAGCAAGCGTCTAATGCCAATAGCGCAATGGAAGAGATTCAAGCACTGATCCTAGAAATCAGCCACATGAGTACTCATATTTCTCAAGCGGCCGGTGAGCAAAACGAAACAACATCAGAGATCGCAAGAAATATAGAAGAGATTAACCTGATTGCCGATACGAGCTATCAAGCAATGTCTGAGATTGCGGAAACCAGTGCGAGCTTGACTCGTCTAGCAAGTCAACAAGGTGAATTAGTTCATCGCTTCAAGCTATAGAGAGAAAACTCGTTAGAACAAACGACACTCTCTAAACAAAACATAAGAAAAGGGCGACTTTAATTTAAGGTCGCCCTTGTTTTTTTATGTGTTCATCGTCATATCTTAATGATATGGCTTGCAATGCCTTATTTCCCAATCTTTATTGCAAGCCGAACATGAGGAATAGTTATGGCAGTTCATGTTGGGATCATCGATCAGGACCCTGTCCGTCTTGTAACCCCACTGCTCGATCATCGAAGTATTAGTTCGCACATCATTTTTATCGGCGACAAAACACAAGAAGCTGCATACCTCCGCTTGCATACTGTACTTGAACAACGCTCCATCACTTCAGAATTTTTTGAGATTCCTTCTGTTGTGAACACCGGCTTAATTAAAGAAGCTGTGCAAGTACTTGCCGAAGATCTAAAGACACGAGGTGAAGAAGTAAAACTCAACGCTAGTTGCGGGTTAAGACATCGCCTACTTTCTGTTTACGAAGTGTTTCGTACTTACCACTGGCCTATTTTTGTGGTTGAACCGAACAGTGACAAATTATGTTGGCTATATCCTGAGACTAAAGAAGACACTCAAGTTCAAGATCATATAACTATTGCAGACTATTTAACTATTTTTGGCGCTAGAGGGGAATTTAATGAATTTGAACTTCCCCCCCAACTCGATCAAACGCTTTACCAACTTGGTGAGCGATGGGCGAGCAATGCTTTAGAGCTAGGGCCTGGCTTAGCTACGCTAAATTACCTTGCGACAACTTGCCGAAAAGAACAAAAGCTTGATGTGGCCCTATCCGAAAAGCAACAAGGGTACAAAGAGCTAAACATGTTACTCAGCGACCTTGTTGATGCTGAGATTGCGACCTACAACAACGGTGTTCTTACATTTATTAGTGAAGATGCTAGACGATTTTCAAACGGGGAATGGCTTGAAACGCTGGTTCACAGCACGGTAAAACAGATTCAAGACGATATGCCGACCATTCAAGATCGTTCTCTTAACGTTCAAGTTTATCGCCAACTCGGAGAGCGAGAAGTACGAAATGAACTGGATGTCGCTTCGGTTGTGAACAATAAGCTCCATATAATCGAGTGTAAGACGAAAGGAATGCGAGATGACGGCGATGATACTCTTTACAAGCTAGAGTCTCTCAGAGACCTGTTAGGCGGCTTACAGGCGCGCGCAATGCTCGTCAGTTTCCGTCCACTTCGTCATAACGATATAACTCGCGCCGAAGATCTGGGTCTTGCTTTGATTGGTCCTGAAGAGTTAAAGAATTTAAAGCATCATTTGAGAATTTGGTTTCAGGGTGCAGGTGGTGATGAAGAGTTACAACTATAACCACCAAAATCAGTAACAAAAAAGCCCTAACTCATTAGGGCTTTATTATTTAATAGTTGGTTAACCTTTTATTTCGATTACAAATCGAAGTTAACTATCATCTTCAGTGAAGTTGGTCGGCAGTGTCATTTTCATTTGGTTCCAAATTTGAGCACTTTCCATTCCATAATGACGTATCACTAATGGTAATTTCTCACGATCGCCACTTTCACAGATTTCCAACAACTGAGAATAGAAATCCATCGCTAGCTTACGCGCTTCAGGGTTTGAGAAATAATAGCTACCTACACGGTCATACAGCTTTTTCACGCCGTTGAATATAAGTCCGTAGATCTTATTCCCTGAATGAAAAGCCAAACGCTGGAACAACATATAATCGTAGAAATTAAAGGTACGAGCTAATAAGATCTCTTGTCGCTTCGCTTCATCTTTCTCACCATCATCTTTTACATGTTGGCGTATTTTGTCCGCGTATGGTGATGTTGCCATGAACTCATCCCAATCGCTGGCTTCAACGAGCGCCTGGCAAGACTCCATAACAGAGGTGATGGTTTTTTCTGACCCTTCTTTATTAGCTTTAAATGCATAACGCATAAAGATTGGGCTGATATTAGTACGAGCAGCTAATAAGTCTTCAACAATCAACGTTGCATTGTCAGCATCGAGGGTCATTAACGTGTCCAAGATATGCAAACCTGACGTTTCCATAAATTGATTAACCTTCGTTGGCTTACCATGTTGAATTGTTAGCCAACCATCACGCGCTAATCGTTGTAAGACTTCTCTTAACGTAGTACGGGTAACACCAATAAGTTCCGAAAGCTCGCGTTCAGCTGGTAAAATGGAACCAGGTGGAAAACGGCCGTTCCATATACTTTCAATGATATATTTTTCTGCAAATCCTGCTGGGCTTTTAGCCTTAATGACCATTAGGTACTTTCTCGTTCTATTTTATTGTGTCTAATATTACTCATCATACCACTAGTTCAATGGGTTCGGAAACAAAGAGATAGAAAACTGGCTCAGCCTTGCGTTTAGAGTTTTTACTCAGCCACGTGGTAATTGTAACTTTGGTTACTTGGAGTCAGTTTTGTATCAAACAACATAGTTTTTGCATATTTAGTTAACACTCGCATTGACTGGTATTACTGAAACGAGAAATAGACACGACCAATCGTTACGTTAATGATTCAAAAATCACATCAATAACTACCTCTAAATAAGTATAAACACCCCAACACCGCACCAATTAACATGACATTAACAAAATAAACCAAATTGACCTACGTAGATCGCGTTTCTGGTGAAATGTATCCAAATGTTACTTTCAGTGAGACTTTCTTATTGACTATAAATATCGTGAGAGTAGAGTTGCGGTCGTAGTTAATAGTGCTTGTCGTTCTCAGGGAGTGACTTGGCAAGGCCACAAATTTGTTACGATATTGTTGTTTTACTAAGTCACTGTTGGACCGAATGTTTTTTACATATTTGGTTAATATGAATGCTAGCTCGCTACCACATCCGTTCATAAACAACATTAAAGAGTATTCTCCATGCCGATGTCGCTCGGAAAAGCGCTTATTAAGAATTTTCTAGGTAAAGCGCCTGACTGGTACAAAGTTGCCATTATTTCATTTCTAGTTATTAACCCGTTTGTATTTTTTCTTATTAATCCATTCGTTGCTGGATGGCTATTAGTTATTGAATTTATATTCACACTAGCAATGGCATTGAAATGCTATCCTCTTCAACCTGGAGGGTTACTTGCCATTCAAGCCATCGCCATTGGAATGACAAGCCCCGCACAAGTTAAACATGAGCTCGTGGCTAATATTGAAGTGCTACTGCTGCTGATCTTTATGGTCGCCGGTATTTACTTTATGAAGAACCTTTTGCTCTTCATGTTTACAAAAATCCTATTAGGCATACGCTCGAAACCCATGCTATCGGTCGCGTTTTGTTTTGCTGCAGCTTTCCTTTCAGCTTTCCTAGATGCGCTAACCGTTATTGCCGTGATTATTAGCGTTGCTGTTGGGTTTTACTCGATTTACCATAAAGTCGCTTCAGGAAAAGGGTCAACAAGTTCACATGACCATACTCAAGATGATCAATTGTCGGAGCTTACGCGAGACGATCTAGAAAACTACCGTTCATTCCTTCGTTCTCTACTTATGCACGCTGGTGTTGGTACTGCGTTAGGCGGTGTAATGACAATGGTAGGCGAACCTCAAAACCTTATCATTGCCGATCAAGCAGGTTGGCTATTTGGTGAGTTTATTATCCGCATGTCACCGGTGACGTTCCCTGTCTTTATTTGTGGTTTGATCACCAGTGTTTTAGTCGAGAAATTTAAAGTCTTTGGTTACGGTGCTGAATTGCCTGATAACGTACGAAAAATACTTGTAGATTTCGATACAGAAGAGCGTGAACGTCGCACTCAACAAGACGTAGCAAAACTATGGGTACAAGGCGCTATCGCGGTATGGTTGATCGTTGGACTAGCTTTACACCTTGCTGCTGTTGGATTAATCGGCCTTTCAGTGATCATTCTTGCAACCGCATTTAATGGTGTGATTGAAGAGCACTCTTTAGGCAAGGCATTTGAAGAAGCATTGCCATTCACCGCGCTACTGACCGTATTTTTCTCTATTGTTGCCGTCATTATCGATCAAGAGCTCTTTAAGCCAGTTATCGACGCGGTATTGCACGTTGAAGACAAGAATACTCAGCTTGCTCTGTTCTATGTGGCTAACGGCTTGCTCTCTATGGTTTCGGATAATGTGTTTGTCGGCACGGTCTACATCAACGAAGTAAAAGATGCGCTAGTGAACGGTATGATTACTCGCGATCAATTTGACTTACTTGCCGTAGCGATTAATACAGGAACCAACCTTCCATCGGTCGCGACACCAAATGGTCAAGCAGCATTCCTTTTCTTATTAACATCGGCATTAGCACCTCTAATACGACTTTCGTACGGCCAAATGGTGATTATGGCGCTACCCTACACCATCGTCCTCGCTGTTGTAGGCTTAATTGGTATCATCTTCTTTGTTGAACCAATGACTGCCTATTTTTACGATATGGGTTGGATAACTCATAATTCAGCGAGTGCTGCAGAATCGGCTGTAGCTAGCGGCCATTAAAAAAATCAGTTGATAATGAAACTAATCCAAGTTAAAAAGCTCTGAGTTATCAGAGCTTTTTTATTTTTACAAGGAACCTGTTGTGAAGCTTCTAAGTACTATTCAAACTTTTTCTCAAAACCGCATTTCTTGGCTTTTGCTGCTCATCTTCGTTATTTTTTTTGAAGCCTGTGCCTTATTCTTCCAACATGTGATGCTGCTGCCACCTTGTGTAATGTGTATCTACGAACGTATCGCCATGCTCGGTATTGGTGGTGCTGCAGCGATTGGACTCATCAACCCTAAGAATCCAATTCTACGCTGGCTTGGGCTAGCGGCATGGGGAGCAAGCAGCTACAAAGGGCTTGCACTCTCAATGCAACATGTCGATTACCAGTTTAATCCATCACCATTCGCAACCTGTGACTTGTTTGTTACCTTTCCAAGCTGGGCACCTCTAAATCAATGGGTTCCGTGGATGTTCGAGGCTTATGGCGATTGCAGTAAAATAGTTTGGCAATTCCTTGGCTTATCCATGCCACAGTGGCTTGTGGTTATTTTCGCCGCTAACTTAATCGCTCTCGCAGTGATTGTTATTGCTCAGTTCGCCAAAAAAGTCGACTAAGTCCACTTGAAGTCGTGACACACTACTATCAGTCAGATCAAAAAGCCCCTTCTCGTCATACTAGAAGGGGCTTTTTTAGCGCTACACAAAATATCAGATAAGGCTTAGTTCATATCACGCGTGGGAGCTGGTGCTAGTACTTCACGATTACCATTATGTCCAGGGGCACTGACGATGCCTTGAGCCTCTAACTGCTCCACAATACGTGCGGCACGGTTATAACCAATCTTAAACTTACGTTGAACACCCGACACTGAGCCACGACGTGACTCAACAACATGCTCAACGACTTGGTCGAATAGAGCATCTCGCTCTTCATCCCCTTCCATTTTTTCACCCGGTAGTAGCGTCTCAGGCGTTTGGTCACCATTAGTGATTTCATCAATGTAATTTGGACGACCACGTGCTTTCCAGTTATTCACCACGGCATGTACATCATCATCTGAAGCAAATGCACCATGAACACGAATGGTATGGCTAGAGCCCGATGGAAGATAAAGCATATCACCCATGCCAAGTAGCGATTCTGCACCACCCTGGTCAAGAATGGTTCTCGAATCTGTTTTTGTGGAAACGGTAAATGCAACACGGGTTGGGATGTTTGCTTTAATCAAACCAGTGATGACGTCCACCGACGGACGTTGAGTCGCTAGGATAAGATGAATACCCGCCGCTCGCGCTTTCTGAGCAAGACGAGCAATTAGCTCCTCGACCTTTTTACCCACGACCATCATCAGATCGGCAAATTCATCGATAATCACAACAATATATGGAAGCTTTTCCAGTAGCGGTGGCTCAGGGTCCATACTATCGCCTTCACGCCACAATGGATCGTGAATTGGATGCCCTGCTTCAGCCGCCATTTTCAATTTATCATTGAAGCCTTTCACGTTTCTCACCCCTAGCGCTGACATCAACTTGTAGCGACGCTCCATCTCGCCTACACACCAGCGTAAAGAGTTAGACGCATCCTTCATATCCGTTACGACTTCGGTTAACAGGTGCGGGATCCCTTCATAAATCGAAAGCTCTAGCATCTTAGGGTCAATCATTATGAAGCGAACTTCCTCTGGGGATGCCTTATATAGCATACTGAGGATCATGACGTTAACACCCACTGATTTACCTGAGCCCGTCGTACCCGCAACAAGGACATGAGGCATTTTCGCTAGATCAGCGATAACCGCATCACCAGCAATATCTTGACCTAATACCACGGTTGTAGGAGATACGGCTTCAGTGAATGTAGGGCTGGATACGACATCCGAGAAAAATACCGTTTGTCGACTAACGTTCGGTAGTTCTAAACCAACGTAAGGCTTGCCAGGTATGACTTCAACAACACGAACCGCGATAGCAGAAAGTGAACGCGCTAAATCCATAGAAAGGCTAGATATGCGACTTACTTTCACCCCTGGCGCTAAATCTAATTCAAAGCGAGTGATCACTGGCCCAGGGAAAATATCCACAACTCGCGCCTTGATTTTATAATCCGCCAGTTTCGCTTCAACGAGTCGAGCAATATTCTCTAGCGCTTCTCGATCAATAAAGTTTTCTCGTTTCTCTGGATGATACAGTAGTTCAAGCGTCGGCAGTGGCTCTGCTGGCATTGGTAAAAACGACTCTTTTTGAACCAAGAATGGGTTTTGTTTTCCTGCTGCATTGGCTTGTGCATCTGAAACCAACGATTGAAATGCATCCACATCTTCGTCAACAGGCTGCTCTGCTAGATCTGAATCGATTAAAGGTGATTCAGTCACCTCTTCGAATTTTTCCACGTCACTATCTACGAATTGGCTCTCAGAGTTACTCTCGGATTGATGAGGTTCAGGCTCCTCCAGATCGTCAATAACATCAAACGTAGAAATGGTAGGCTCTTGTTGTTCCAAATTTGGTTCAACATCCTCCACTACATGATCTAAATGACGACTCGATAGCACTGGTTCAAGTTCGTGTTCAAGCGCTGGGTTTTCCTGCGTATCTGGATAAATGTGTTCCTCTGACTCCTGCGCCCAAGGCATTGCTGAGACCTCCGAATCTTCTAGCTGCCTATTTTCAATATCCTCTATCGTCTGCTCTTGATAGTGAGGTAAGTCCTCATCATTTAACGCAGCTTGTTCGAGCTGCTCTATCGTTGCCGACAACGAATGTTCTCGTTCATTTACCGGTTCATCAAAGCTTTTATCCGCTTGAAAGCCAAGTGATACTGCTGAAGCTTCTACTTTTGGAGCCACTTCCGGCATATGGATATTAAAGTGTCTTGTTTGCTTCGCTTCTTTATCTGATAAAGGTTCTTCAACTGGATGAGATACTTCATTTTGAGCAAGTCCATCATTTTCAAATGAATCTCGACGTGATGCCGACTCAGAAGTAAACATTGGCTCGACAGCTTCCTCTTGAGGCTGAGCAACGATAGCTGAAATGTTCTCTTCTTTTTCACCGCGCAACTTATTAACCAGTGCGGTAACTAAACGTATTGAGTAATCGCCTATCCACTCAACCATCGCGAGCCAAGACACTCCCGTTAAGAGCGTAAAGCCAGCCCCCCAAACAAAGAGTAAAACGAGTGTTGTTCCAAGAACATTTAGAGTTGGTACAGCAAGACTTGTCAGTACATCACCAATGACACCACCCGAAGAGAAATACCAAATATCATCAAAATTGAGATCAGCTAAGGCGCAGCTCGTTAAAATAAGAACGGTCAACCCAAGTAAGCGAGTCCCCCAGATCATTAAATCAATGGGTTCTTCTTGGTCGCGATTACGTAAAAAGATCCACGCGACAGCGGTAACAATGAGGGGAATAGGATAAGCCAGTGAACCAAACGTGAAAAAGAGCGTATCGGCTACCCATGCGCCTACAATGCCTGCTGAGTTTTGAATATCCATACCCCATGCTGTTTGGGACCATGACGGATCAGCAGGGTTGAAGGTAAATAAAGCGACTGTGCAGAAAATGGAGACAAGCACGGCAAGAATGAGTACGCACTCTTTCAGCCGCTGCGTACCGTTTAGGCGAGGCGAACTAGAGGCTTCACCTGTTTTGATAATGGTTGCGACTTTCTTTTTGTTCTCGTTGAACATAAACCTACTTTAATCTGAATAATGACTAACCTAACCTTGTGTTACTTTATACTTGAGTTACGTGATACAGGGTTAACGAATGCCAAGTTAGTATAGATAAAACAATACGAGCGGCAAACGCCGCTCATAATGATTTAACCACACTGATGATAAAAACCCAATTGCCTAACGTCAGAATATGGAAAAGAGTTCCAATATTGCTAACGTTAGTAACTCACTAGGAGTTTCAAGCTATTGGTAGGCCCGTAGAACAAGCCTTATAGCTGTTAGCGAGTTTTAATCACCAGTTGATTAGTCTGTTTAACTTCTTCCATGACCACATAGGTGCGAGTGTCGTTAACACCCGGCAAACGTAGCAACGTATCACCAAGTAATTTACGGTAAGCACTCATATCTGATACGCGAGTCTTTAACAGATAGTCAAAGTCACCAGAAACCAAATGACACTCTTGGATATCATCAAGTTTTTGTACTGCTGTATTAAATTGTTCAAATACGTCTGGCGCTCCGCGGTTCAACGTAATCTCAACAAATACTAACAGTGATGCATCTAGGTATTGCGGGTTTAACAACGCTGTGTAGCCCGTAATGTACCCTTGACGCTCTAAGCGACGAACACGCTCAAGACATGGAGTAGGAGAAAGTCCTACTCGTTTTGAGAGTTCAACGTTAGAAATTCGACCATCTTTTTGCAACTCATTAAGAATATTGCGATCGATACGGTCTAGATCCTTGGACGGCTTTTTGAAATTGTCTGCCATTTTTTATTCCACCTTATTACTTCCTTGCAAAAAAATATACTACAACTTTTTAATATTCAGTATCAAATTTTGTAAATTAGTTTCTATACTAGATATTAATTCGACAGAATTACCCTACACATAGATAATACAACCAAAATAACATAAGGAGTCAGGATGATCATTGGCGTACCTAAGGAAATCAAGAACCACGAATATCGAGTGGGCATGATCCCAGCTAGTGTGAGAGAACTAATCTCTCACGGTCACCAAGTTTTTGTAGAAACTAATGCCGGTTCAGGCATCGGTTTTTCAGACGATGATTACATCGCTGTAGGCGCATCCATTCTTCCTACTGCTGCTGACGTTTTCGCGAAAGCAGAGATGATTGTAAAGGTCAAAGAACCTCAAACTGTCGAGCGAGCTATGCTCAAAGAGGGGCAAATATTATTTACCTATTTACACCTCGCACCAGATTTTCCACAAACTGATGAGCTAATAAAGAGCAAAGCTGTCTGCGTTGCCTATGAGACTGTAACAGATTATATGGGTCGCTTGCCACTACTTGCACCTATGTCTGAGGTCGCAGGTCGCATGTCAATCCAAGCTGGCGCACAAACTTTAGAAAAATCTCACGGCGGACGCGGACTTCTACTAGGTGGCGTACCAGGTGTTGAGCCCGCAAAAGTCGTCGTTGTGGGTGGCGGTGTGGTTGGTGCAAATGCCGCTCGAATGGCGGTTGGTCTACGTGCCGACGTCACCATTCTAGATCGCAACCTTGATACACTTCGTCGCCTAGATGAAGAGTTCCAAGGTCGTGCAAAAGTGGTTTATTCTACAGAAGACGCCATTGAGAAGCATGTTCTAGAAGCGGACTTGGTGATTGGTGCAGTTCTTATCCCTGGCGCTGCGGCACCAAAACTGGTAACAAAAGAACACATCGCGAAAATGAAACCAGGTGCGGCTGTTGTTGATGTGGCTATCGATCAAGGCGGTTGTTTTGAGACGTCTCACGCGACAACTCACGCTGACCCTACCTACATCGTAGACGACGTTGTTCACTACTGTGTGGCTAACATGCCAGGCGCCGTCGCTCGAACTTCAACATTTGCACTTAATAATGCAACACTGCCTTATATCGTTAAATTAGCGAATAAGGGCTACCGTGAAGCACTGCTTGAAGATAAAGGTTTCTTGGAAGGCTTGAACGTTATTCACGGTAAAGTGACGTGCAAGGAAGTGGCAGAAAGCTTCAACCTTGAATATGTAGCACCTGAAAAAGCGATCGAAATGTTTAGCTAAACATATGCTTATTAATAAAAGGTCTAGTTATAAACTAGACCTTTTTTGTCTAAAAGTAATGATGGTATGCATTCAAAAAAACCATCTACTCCCGCTATCCTATCAAACACTCTCTCGATGAACGTTCTCCTACTAACGTGTTGCAACCCAAAGTGCGTGCACCATTCCTGGAACCCAGAAAAACAGAGTAAGAATAATATTAATCAGTAGATCTTTACCTGCACCTCGTGAGAAGAAAACACCAACGGGTGGAAGTAATAAGCAGAGTATAATGATCACAAGTCTATTCATGATAATTCCTTTTATGCATTTATTGTTTGTCGATTACTTTTATCGGTAGCCTAGAAACAAAAACGGGCACACTATCTGCACCCATTTCATTTCGATCATCTTTTACGTACTCGCCGCTTGTTTAGCGACCTAAAACCATCTTTCTAAAACGGTTTTATCCAACTGTCTAAACGCACGGTTTAATGTTTGCGCCAACTCTTTATAACGAGGTTTTGATTTCATTGGCTCCATTGCCAACCCGCTTTCAACAATTTTTTGATGCAGTTCTCGATACCAACTGGCAAGCGAAGGAGGAAGTTGAGTATTAGCACGATTACCAAGCCACCACATACCTTGAAGTGGTAAGCTCATGGCGAAAAGAGCAACGACAACCGCTTGAGGCAGTGCTTGCTGATTTTGAAACGCAACTTGAGTGATGACACTGATTGCAGCAATGGCAGGCATAACACGAATGGCAAAGCGAGTCGCTTTGATCAAACGCTGCTCGGGAAATAATACCGCAAGCTCTTTACGCATTGGCCACGTATCCATGTACTTCTGACCGTCTCTTAAGCTGTGTACCAGCCCGACTTTATCACTCATAGAATTCTCTCGCTCTCGATAGTGCCATTACTAAAAGTTTTTAATCTTTCAATTTTTAGCGTAAAAAATTGACTAAAGTTAATATTCTTTCAATTTTTTTTGTTATATTTGCAGAATATCGCTATTCTTTGCACCCCATCATACTCATTGTTGCTGTTATTTGTGATTTAGGCAACCATTGAGATGAACACTGCAAGGATTGCGTCCACTACTGTTGGTTAGCAAGTGCTAAATAAGAGCATAGGTTGTCTACGAGCAGATAGTGTCTTATTAAAAGGATATTTAATTAACTTTTACCAAGAATAGTACGTACTCTTTATCAGTTCAGCTATTCTTGAGATTGATTTTCATCTTTACTGAATAATTCAGACGATTAACAGGTAGTCACTCATGTCTAAGCTGGTTTTAGTTTTAAACTGCGGTAGTTCTTCACTTAAATTCGCAATTGTTGATGCAACAAATGGCGACGAACACTTAACAGGTCTTGCTGAATGTCTAGAGCTTCCAGAAGCTCGTATCAAGTGGAAACTTGATGGCAAGCACGAAGCACAACTAGGTGAAGGCGCAGCACACAACGAAGCTCTTTCTTTCATCGTTGAAACAATCCTTGCTTCTAAGCCAGAATTAGCAGAGCAACTAAAAGCGATCGGTCACCGTGTTGTACACGGCGGTGAAGAGTTCACACAGTCAGTTCTTATCGATGATTCTGTTCTTAAAGGTATCGAAGACTGTGCAGCACTTGCACCTCTTCACAACCCTGCAGCTATCGTTGGTATTAAAGCAGCTCAAAAAGCGTTCCCTGGCCTACCAAACTCTGCAGTATTTGATACTGCGTTCCACCAAACTATGCCAGAAGAAGCGTTCCTATACGCTCTACCGTACAACCTATACAAAGAGCACGGCATCCGTCGCTACGGCATGCACGGTACTTCTCACCTGTTCATCGCTCGTGAAGTTGCAGAGCAACTAGGCAAGCCAACGGATGAAGTTAATATCATCAACTGTCACCTAGGTAACGGTGCTTCTATCTGTGCTATCAAAAATGGTAAATCAGTAGACACTTCAATGGGTCTTACTCCTCTTGAAGGCCTAGTTATGGGTACACGTTGTGGCGATATCGATCCTGCGATCATTTTCCACCTACATGACTCTCTAGGTTACTCAATCGAAGACATCAACACGATGCTAACGAAAGAGTCTGGCCTAATGGGTCTAACTCAAGTATCTCCTGACTGTCGCTTCATCGAAGACAACTTCGGTAAAGACGAAGCTGCAACTCGCGCAATGGACGTAATGACTCGTCGCCTAGCGAAATACGTTGCAGGTTACACAGCGACTCTAGATGGCCGTGTAGACGCTATCGTATTCACTGGTGGTATCGGTGAGAACGGTGCTCCAATTCGTGAAAAAGTACTAGAGCGTCTAGCTATCTTCGGTATCGAAGTAGATGGTGAAGCAAACCTTAAAGCACGCTTTGGCGGCGAAGGTACTATCACTACTGCTGATAGCCGTATTCCTGCAATGGTTATCTCTACTAACGAAGAGTTAGTAATCGCAGAAGACACAGCTCGTCTAGCAGCACTGTAATAAATATCGGCTAGCGATACATATCGTTAGCCGCTTTTTCTGTTATATGTATTTGGTAACTCTGTTTACGAAATACAAATATAGGGGCTCAACCGCTATTCCTCACAGATTTTGTCCATCGTCGTTCAGTACGACATGTCGAGATTTAGGGAATAATTGTTGGGCTTTTATTTCAAATAAATATAGGTATTTTGCATATGTCTCGTACTATTATGCTTATCCCAACTAGCGCTGGTGTTGGTCTAACTAGTGTTAGCATGGGTGTTCTTCGTGCTATGGAGCGTAAAGGCGTTAATGTTTCATTCTACAAGCCAATTGCCCAACCACGTTCAGGCAAAGATCAGCCAGATCTAACCTCAACGATTATCGAAGCAAACAGCTCAATCATCGTGGGTCAACCAACGCCAATCTCAACCGCCGAAAACCTAATCGGTAGTGAGAAAATGGACGTACTTCTAGAGTCGATTGTTGCTGAATACAACAAGGTAAACGGCGAGTCTGAAGTAACACTGATTGAAGGTCTTGTACCAACACGTAAGCATCCATTTGCTAACCAAGTAAATGCTGAGATTGCTAAAACGTTAGGTGCAGAGATCGTTCTTGTTGCAACGCCAGGTACTGACAACCCATCTCAGCTAAAAGAGCGTATTGAGGTTGCATGTTCTAACTTTGGTGGTGCTAAGAACAAAAACATTAAAGGCGTTATCATTAACAAGCTTAACGCTCCAGTTGATGAAGCAGGTCGTACTCGCCCTGACCTATCTGATATCTTTGACGATGCAGACAGCGCTCAGAAAGCGAACCTAGAAGTGATGCAAATCTTCAACTCTAGCCCTATCCGTGTACTTGGCTGTGTGCCTTGGAGCATCGACCTGATCGCGACTCGTGCGGTTGATATGGCGAAGCACTTGAAAGCTGAAATTATCAATGAAGGTGAGATTGAAAGTCGTCGTATTAAGAGCATTACGTTCTGTGCACGCTCTCTTCCTCACATGGTTGAGCACTTCAAACCAGGCTCTCTGCTTGTAACTTCAGCAGACCGCCCAGACGTTATCGTTGCTGCAGCACTTGCTGCGAAAAACGGCGTTGAAATTGGTGCAATCTTGCTAACTGGCGGTTATGACCTTCCAGAGCAGATCGTTGAACTTTGTAAGCCTGCATTTGAAACTGGTCTTCCAATCATCAAAGCGCAAGGTAACACTTGGCAGACATCTCTTAACCTGCAAAGCTTTAACCTAGAAGTACCTGCAGACGATAAAGAGCGTATCGAGTTTGTTAACGAACACGTTGCTAGTCACATTGATGGCCCTTGGATTGACTCTCTATCTGAAGGCGTTCAGGGTATTCGTCGACTAAGCCCACCTGCATTCCGTTACCAATTAACAGAATATGCGCGTAAAGCTGGCAAGAGTATCGTACTTCCAGAAGGTGATGAGCCACGTACAGTAAAAGCTGCGGCTATCTGTGCTGAGCGCGGAATCGCGAACTGTGTACTTATCGGTAACCCTGATGAAATTCGCCGTGTTGCTGCTGCGCAAGGCGTAGAACTTGGTGCTGGCGTTGAAATCATCGACCCTGAAGTTGTACGTGAAAACTACGTAGCTCGCCTTGTTGAACTACGTGGCAAGAAAGGCATGACGGAAGTTGTTGCTCGTGAAAAACTAGAAGACTCTGTATTCCTTGGCACTATGATGCTTGAGAACAACGAAGTAGACGGTCTAGTATCTGGCGCAGTTCATACAACGGCTAACACGATTGTTCCTCCGTTCCAAATCATCAAGACGGCACCTGATGCCTCTATCGTATCGTCAATCTTCTTCATGCTTCTGCCTGATCAAGTATTGGTATACGGTGACTGTGCAATCAACCCAGATCCAAACGCTGAGCAACTGGCTGAAATCGCGATTCAATCGGCAGATTCTGCAGCAGCATTTGGTATCGACCCACGTGTTGCAATGATCTCTTACTCTACGGGCGAATCTGGTAAAGGTGCTGACGTAGATAAAGTACGTGAAGCGACTAAGATTGCTCAAGAGAAACGTCCTGATCTTATCATTGACGGTCCTCTACAGTACGATGCAGCGATCATGGAGAACGTAGCAGCTTCTAAAGCACCGAACTCTCCTGTAGCAGGTAAAGCGACTGTATTTGTATTCCCCGACCTAAACACGGGTAACACAACGTACAAAGCGGTACAGCGTTCAGCAGACCTAGTTTCTATCGGTCCAATGCTTCAAGGCATGCGCAAGCCAGTGAATGACCTGTCTCGCGGCGCGCTAGTAGACGATATTGTTTACACAATCGCACTGACAGCTATTCAAGCGACTCAAGGTTAATTCGTTAGTATCTAACTAAAAACCTAGAAATAAAAAACCCTCGATACTGTTCAAGTGTCGAGGGTTTTTCTTTAGTTAATACCTTAGATTTGGCTTTGATTAATTCGTTTTAGGCGCGATTTGATAGAACGGTAAGTCCGCTTCTTCAATCTGCATTTGGCGCTTTTGTGCTTCTTTCTCAAGCTGATCGATCTTCTCTCTATCGCCTTCACGTGTACTGGTTACCCAACAAGTTGCGTGAGTCACTGGGCCTTCTTCCGGGCTAATATAAAAATCAGCCACGCCTTCTGGTGGGTAAATAGCCACAGAGTTAATTGCGATTGGCTCTTCATTGTTATAAGCCACACAGCGCATTTTCGCTGCAAGCAGTGAAGTAATACGCACTCGATAGTGATTGTTATCCATCTTAACGACAGAAGCGCCACTATAAGTCGTTGGCTTAATGCTCGTCACCTCTTCCTGCGCAAATGCTGAAAATGATGATAAACATGAGACGGAAGCAGCCATCAATAATGCAATTCTTAGAGTCTTTTTCATCTTAAATTATCCTATTTACTTCGGATTAATATCGGATAGATTCCATCTATTTGAAATCAGACTAAATTCCCATTTAGCCACACAACGTAATGTTCCTACTCTACTCAATGACCCTGATTGATGGCATTGCTCTTTCACATATTCAAACTGATCAGGTAATCGATTAATCGAGTATAAATTTTTCTTTCTCATCCAAGAATAAAATGCCTGTTGCCAAGCCTCTTGGGGTTTCAATGCCGCGATCATTAATTCAATGAACCAATACACTGAGGTCTGTTTAAACAGAACTAACCTTTGAGCAATGCGTTTTATCTGCTTTTCTATCTTGGCCCTTAACCAATAGGCCAAAACTACAGAAACTCCCATCAAGAACACCCACAGTTGATTTTGATACCACCAAATAGGGGCTTGCTCTCGCAACTCAAAAAGAGCGATTTCAACACGTTCTTTTAAAGGTGGTGGAGGTGGTGCAGCGACAGTTACATCGATTGAAGGTAAGGTCGCTACCTCTAAGCTACCTTTGGCATTATTCCACCACGTCACCTCTACCGCTGGAAGTTGATACTCACCCGCTTCGACAAATCGGTAATGAAGATTACTGCTCTTTGTACCGGTCATGTGGCCACGGTAATCGCTGATTGAGTGAGACTCTCTACCATGCGTCAATTCAACGCTTTGGTCTAAAAAAACAAGTGGTGGTAGTTGGCCAATAAGATAGCCCGGTAACGCTTTCGCTGATTGAGTAATAGTACGAGTGACTACTCCACCAGACATAATATCGGTTTTTGTCACTTTCTGACTTAACGAGTAATTCGATGTTGAAATGGCCCCCATCGCCTCACGAGGCTGAGCAGAGGCCTCTACTCGATAAGAATCACTGGTAAATTGGTACTCGTCCTCTTTTTGAGTCACCTGAACCTTTAGCTCAGGTAAGCTAAAGGTTCCCGCTCTAGACGGATAAATATCATAACGATAGTTGGCCAAGTAGAAGCGTTGACCGTCACGATTTTGGTGTGAATAGCTAGGTCGATCACTAGGTTCAATAAATAGCCCTAAAACTTTCAAAGGCTCAATAGAGAATTGACCCGAAATAGGAGAATTGCTTGTAATGGTTAACCAGAGCGTTGCTCGTTCTCGTTCAGTCACGCCCTCTGTTCTAAGTTCCCAAAACGCATCCCAAGTCACCCGAGACTGAGGTTGATAACCACGTTCGTTGCTTGCAGAAACACAAACACTGCTCAGAAGACAAAGTATTAAAGCAGTGATCGTGCGTAAGATAGAAAGTCTCTTAGTCATGCTTACGCTCCGCCTCAGTTGCTGATATCTCTTCATTAAAAGACAAAGCGCTATTCAATTGATTCGAAAACTTGTTACGTAAAAACACTTCAGGGCTGGTTTGAACCTGCTCTAGCCAGATTTTATTTAAATGCTCTTCGGCAATAAGGTCGGCACTATTAATCACCTCAATTTTATCTTCTGGCTCTTCAATGCCCATATCTTCAGCAAGTGAATTGACAAAATCAGCCGTCATATCTTCTCCTGCTGTCCCCTGCCCGAGAGCTCGCTCTTCCATCAATTTAAAAATGTCTTCTATAATCTCTAAATTGTGCAGAGCGACTGGGTTTGCCTGTTCGATTTCTAACACGCTATTAAACCAACGCTCTGCGCTACGAAAGCGTTGCAAGTGGGTGTAAGCAATACCAATATTCAATCCACGCCTGACCTGGTCGCTTGGCTCTGTCACCTCAAGGTTATTGAGTAACATCAGCGCCCACTCCCACTGACTGTCTCTCATCAGCGCTTCTACCTTCCATTCTGGCTCAGTAAAAAGCTGAGCAGCACATGCGTAGTTCTCTCGCTCAAAGTGCCAACGAGCTTGCTGCTCTGGCGTGAAAACAATCTCCATCCAAAGACTCTGGCAACTTAGCTTAGACTCCACTTCATCAGCATAGGCAAGGTTTGGTGACGTTGACGACATAATAAATAGCCAAGGTAGAGCAAACCAACGAATCGTCCAGCCACGGCGGAACCACGTCAAGGTGATCAGTAACAATGCAAACACCAGAAAGTAACCCGCTTCTTGCCACTCAATATCACTGTCTTGCGGGTCGAAGTATTGGTAATCATCCACCCAACGGTTGATTCGCTTGAGGTCTAATTCATCGGCACTCATTGAGATTGTTTGTACCCCAGAAGGCGCATCCAGTGATGCAGAATAACCAAACTTCCAAACCAGTAGTTGATCATCACTATCTTGTAAGTATTGAGTCATCGCTTGTTGCGAACTTCGGTCTATTTGATCGGTAATTAATATAACGCTACCGGGAAAGACAAAACCCTCCGCCTGTAGGTTCGATTCCTTGATACCATTTAATACCGCTGACACGTTTTTACCTGCTCGCGGTACTAGGCTTGTAGAGAGGCTATCTAGATAGTAATCGAGAACATTTCTGTCTTGTGTGGGTGGCAGAAGTAAGTGCGCACTACCTGCGTAAACCCATATGCCAATTTCACCCTCTTCACGGCTGTTAATAAGCTCTGTTATTTTTAGCTTTGCGGCTTCCAAACGCGTTGGTGTGACATCTGACTCAGCCATAGAACATGAGAGATCGACTACTAGGATAAGAGGCGACTGGTTCTGCGCCTGCGTACCAGGCTCTGGTTTCCAAGTCGGCCCTGCACATATAATCACTAGAGCGGCAAGCGCCCATGGTAATAGCGCTTTAGGGGATAATCGGGATTGGGTGGTGTCTTTCGTCAGCACTGATGCTTGCAAGTGTGGCGCGATCAAATCACGAACATCATTTTTACTATTAAGCTGACGAATCAGCCACGCAATAAGGCCAACGACGATAAGGGCTAAAAGCCAAGCTGGGCGAATGAAGTGAAATTCAGACATATCTACTTCTCCCCTTTATTGATATTGCGAGATAGCTTGAGTAAAACAACGAGCAAAGCAGTCAGGATCAAAGCGAGCACGACGCCAATAGGGTAGTAATAGAGCTCTAATTTAGGTCTGACACTATAACTATCAAAAACCGCAGGCTCTAGTTGATCGATCTGGGTGTAGACCTGTTGTAGATCAGAGGCATCTTGCGCTTCAAATACGACACCGCCAGTAAGATCAGCTATACGGTTGAGCATCTCCATATCAATCGCTTCTTCACCCACTGATGCAGGGTCGCCAATTGCAATTGAGTGGATAGTAATACCGTGCTCCGCAGCAAAGTGCGCCGCTTCAATCGGTGGAAAGTTACTATTGGTATCTCGACCATCTGTCATCAAAATTAGAGTCTGGTGTGTCGTTTGCGCATGTTCAAAGTGGTTCACCGCAACGCCTATCGCATCACCAATCGCCGTTCCTGGGCCCGCCATACGAACATCCATCTCTGCTAGAAGCTGTCTTAAGGTGATAAAATCAGAAGTAAACGGAGACTGCAGATAAGCCGCATCACCAAAGGCAATAAGACCAACGCGGTCTGACTCTCGTTGAGAAAGAAACTCTTCAAGTAAGTTCTTAACAACATCAATACGTCTTTGCTCAATACCCTCTTCATCAGCAAAATCTCGCGCTTCCATTGAACCCGACAAGTCAACAGCGACGAGCATTTCTCTGCCTTGAGTTTCAATCGTATTCACCTCTCCCCAGTAGACCGGCCGCATTGCCGCCAATACCAAAGAGAGATAAAGCAGAATCACCAAACTGCGCTGCCAAAATAGAGGCGTTAACTTAACGGCACCCTTAGAGAGCTTTTGCTGTGACAATGCTTGGAACTGCTCAAAATGACTGTGTTTTACGGCTCTAAAACGAGTTAAGTGGGCAGGTGCAAGCGCGACTAATATTGGTAGCACGAGCGCCAACGCAAACCAAGGATAGGTAAATTCAAACATAAAGCGCTCCTAACCAAGCTCTCACTTCCGCCACATGTTGCTCTGATAACACTACATTTGGCTGATAACTCGTTTGGAGAAGTGCTTCACAACAAGAATTAGAGAGTGACAACTCACCCTGTTGCTGCTGTAGAAACTGGTAAAAAGCAGTGGCATTCATTACCCCTACCTTACCTTCTGGCCAGTGTTGATTTGCAACACGTTTCACTAAGTGACCAATTCGTTGATGATCGGTTTGAAGGTACTCTTCAAATAGAGTCGCCGCTTCTCTAAGGTAAGATGCTCGAAGCCACTTCAAACGGCGATAGAACACAGCGCCAATAATCGCTAAAAGGATGAGCGCAAATAACGTATACCAAGCCGTTGTAGCGGGAAACCATGATACTGGTGTTGGCAGCGTTCTCCATTCGAGGTTTTTAATCAGGTGAGCACCAAACTCTGTCACACTGCCTTCATGAGCATTTGTGCTGTTTAGGTTGTCTACACTGCTCATGATGCACGCTCCCCTGACTCTGAGCTCGATGATAAGTGAGACAAGCTGTTGATTTGAGCCCAAGTATCAAGGTGAGTGGTAAAATCAAAAACAGGCTGCCCTGTTGCTTTAAAGCAGGCATCTAATACCGAGCGATGCTGCGCAATATAGTCATGATACTTCGCTCTTAGTTGCTCATTATTTTGTGCAATATTGAGTTGATACTCTTCATTGCCCATTAAGATGTTTCGCTTGGGTAGTACCATCTCTAATGGGTCTGACACGCGAAAAGCAAACAGATCATTATGCGCGGCTAATTGGGTAATCAATGGAACGCATTGAGCATCAAAATCAGAGAAGTCACTTAAGATGAACAACTGCTGATCTTTAATGCCACGCTGACAAAGATCATTGAGCACTTGCTTTAGCCCATTCGCTTGCATTGAAGTTTGTGGGAGTTGACGATTTTGACTGACAACCTGCTGTAATACGGTGAGCATTGCAGATTCACCTCGGCCAGAAACCAGTGCCGTTATTCCACTATCGTGAATAACATTGCCGCAGAAGCGATCGCCATCATAATTAACACGACCTGCAATAATGGCGGCAAGTTCAGCCGCAATCACAGATTTCATCGAGCCATTTGAGGCAAAAAACAGTGAACTGGTTTGATCGACAATCAGTTGAATGGTTTTGTCTTTCTCTTCCGAATAGACACGCAGATAAGGCTGACCGGTACGTTGTGTCACTTTCCAATCGATACATCGAACATCATCACCAGGGTGATAGTGACGCAGTTCAATGAAATCTAAACCTCGGCCACGCTGTGAAGCGACGTTTAGCCCACTTAATAAAGAACAGCGACCAAGCGGTGGACGCCAGGTAAGTTGACGACCTTGCGCAGCCAAACCAGTAAGACGTGCCATGCTGGTATGGATACGCAGATCAGTTGAAGCCGACAATTGCTTTGCCATACGCGCCTCTTATACCCATGCAACCTGTTTGAGCAGTTGATCAATCACCTTATCAGTGGTCATTTTATCGCTAAGAGCGGTAAAGCTAAGGGCAATACGGTGACGAAGAACAGTATGAGCTATCGCTCGGATATCATCAGGTGTGACGTAATCTCGATCATTTAACCACGCGTACGAACGAGCACATTTATCAAGTGCAATCGCCGCTCGTGGGCTGGCTCCTAGCTGAATGAAGCTTGCTAGCTCAGGACTGTATTTTTCTGGGTAACGCGTTGCATCAATAATATCGACAATGTACTGATCAATGGCATCAGACACACTTACTTTCTCAACTAAGTTCTGCGCGGCTTGTACTTCTTCAACACTCAAACCTGCCACGTCTAAGCTTGTGCCCAAACGCTCACTACGTAGCATTTTAAGCATCTCTTTTTCGGCATTTTTCTCTGGGTATTCCACCAATACTTGCATTAAAAAGCGGTCCATTTGAGCTTCTGGCAGTGGGTATGTGCCCTCTTGCTCAACTGGGTTTTGCGTTGCCAATACCATAAATAACTCTGGTAATGAGTAAGTTATTCCACCAACAGAAACTTGGTTCTCAGCCATCGCTTCAAGCAGCGCAGACTGCACTTTCGCTGGAGCACGGTTAATCTCATCCGCGAGCAGTAAGTTAGAAAAGACTGGGCCACGTTTAAACGATAGCGACTGGCTATGAGCATCATAAACTTCGCCACCGGTGACATCACCCGGAAGCATGTCTGGCGTGAATTGAATACGGTGCAATTCAGCGTTCATATTACTTGCTAGGCCATTAACTGCGCGCGTTTTTGCCAGCCCTGGAAGGCCTTGAATCAGAACATGCCCCTTAGCAAGTAATGCAATCACAAGCTGTTCGACAACACGTTCTTGACCAATGACGGTCTGGTTAACGCACTCTTGAAGACGTTGGAATTTAGGAAGTAATGAAGAAGTTGGCATAACATAGCCTCACGTTGATACGGTCAGTTACTTATTGAAATACTTTTAGAAAGAGTAAATATTTTAATAAGCAAACTAACGGAAAAAGTGGGTGCACCTAAGTACACCCAGAATATTAGAACGTTAAATTATTTAGCGTCTGGACGGTAAGGCATCTGCTGCATTACACGCTCAAGGTTGAATGAGGTTGGCGCTTGACGTAGAGGGAACTCTTGGAACGTCTGCAGTAGCTTAGCGACTTCAACCTGCACTGGTACGAAGAAGAACATGCGGTCACCAAACCATTTTAGGTACATCATTGAGTGCTCTGGTGCTTCTTCAAATGGGTCAGCACGTAAGTCGACTAGCTGAGGCCAAGTAGTTGCAAGACGTGGAGCGAACCAATTATCTTCAGTCGGCTGAATGAACGTCGCTTTGATCTTACCAACACGTACCGCTTCTAGGTTACCTGTCTCAGCGAAGTAGAAGATCTCGTTACGAGTCGTATCTTCATTGTTGAACCAAGCGTCTCTGTGGTCGTAACCATCAATGTAAACATCGTGCTTCTTCTTGAAGTTCTCTTGAACGTCTTTTTCACCCGCGATAGTCGCTAGCGTTGTGAATAGATCTTCATGAGACTGAATACCGTTGTTTACAGAACCCGCTGGGATTTTGTTTGGCCACATAACCATAAATGGAACACGTGTGCCACCTTCAGTTGTTAGACCTTTTTCACCTTTAAATGGTGTGTTACCACCATCTGGCCAAGACATCTTCTCAGCACCATTATCGGTTGTGAAGATAACGATTGTGTTGTCTTTCTGACCTGTTTTTTCTAGCGTATCAAGAAGCTCACCCACGTAGTGGTCTAGCTCGTTCATACCGTCAGCGTATAGACCAAAGCCAGTCTTACCCGCCCACTCTTCACTTAGGTGAGTCCATACGTGCATACGTGATGGGTTGTACCATAAGAAGAACGGGTCATCTGTTTTAGCTTGAGCTTCAATGTAATCTACAGCCATGTCTGTAAGTTCACGGTCAATCGTTTCCATGCGCTTACGAGTTAGCGGGCCATCGTTACCTGTTGGGCCATCAGCAGTACCCGTTACCATACCACGAGGGCCAAAACGCTCAGCGAATGCAGGGTCTTGTGGGTAATCTTCGTTCTCTGGCTCTTCTTCAGCGTTTAGGTGGTAAAGGTTACCGTAGAAGTTGTCAAAACCGCGACGGTGAGGAAGCATGTGCTCTTGGTCACCAAGGTGGTTTTTACCTAGCTGGTTCGTCATGTAGCCGTGTTCTTTTAACACTTCAGCAAGCGTTGGGTCTGATGGAGAAAGACCAACCGGAGAACCAGGTAGGCCAACGTTTAGTAGACCTGTACGAATAGGTAACTGACCGGTTAGGAACGCTGCACGGCCTGCTGTAGAGCTTGGTTGACCGTAGTGATCAGTAAATAGCATACCTTCATTAGCAACACGGTCGATGTTTGGTGTTTTGTAACCCATCATGCCATTGTTATAAGCAGACGTGTTAAACCAACCGATATCATCCGCCATGATGACAACGATGTTTGGCTTCTCAGCAGCATTTGCCATTGCAGGAGCAACCGCGCCTACCGCAGCAGTTGCAACAACCGCTGTGCTGATCAGGTTTTTAGAAAATGTTTTCATTTGCATAACCTTTATTAGTTTCAACGACTCCACAACGCGACTACTTCCTACGTGCCAGCTCTTCCATGTATTTCATTGGGGAGATACATCCGAAATTGGATTGCGCATAGATTAAAAGGTTTACAGCTCATCTAGTATCAGCCTAAGATAATAGATAACATTTATATTATGAATATTAGGTTGTTTGCTTATGCCACAAAACAAACACTTTGATCTGAACCTACTTCGCGTTTTTGTTGCTGTATGTCGTACAGGCTCTTTCACCAAAGCTGCCGAGGAGTTAGACCTGACACAATCGTCGGTAAGCAATGCTATTAACCGATTAAAAGCGTCGATTGATACCAACTTGTTTATTCGTTCAGGTCGCGGCGTGCAACCCACAGCGATTGGTAAAAGTTTGTTTGAGCAGATGGAAGAGCCACTTCGATTACTCGATCAATCAATAAAAGGCATTGACTCTTTTGATGAGGTCAACGATCACCGTTCCTTCAATATCTACGCGTTTGACGCCTTTATTCAACTGCTTGCCCCTCACCTTGAAAAGCGTACAAGTGATACAAGTATTGATGTCATCATGCGTGAAATGCCCGGAGAAGAGGAATTCTTAATCAATGCATTACACAATGACACCGCTGATATTATTGTTGATGTAAAACGTCCAGAATCGGCGTCACTCGACTTTATGAAAATCGCCACAGACGATCTAGTTTGTTTAGCTAGCTCCTGTCACCCGAGAGTATCTAAAAGCCTATCTCGTGAGCAGTTTTTTGAAGAGAAACACGTCATATTTAATCTAAAGCGGCTTAATTTGACAGCCTTCGATCTATTTACAGAAGAGGTACTACCAAAACGTAGGGTATTAACAGAACAGTCTTCGATGATGAGTATGCTTGCGACTATCAGTAATACAGAGTCATTAGGTGTGACCCTTGAAAGTTACGCCAAACAATTTTCTCCACTATTCAGTTTACAGACTTTCGAAGTACCCCTTGATACTAAGCCCATCGATATTTATCTAGTGTGGAATCGTAAGTTCACCCATAACGCCGCGCACAAATGGTTAAGAGATCTATTGAAAGATATCTTCGATAAAGACCTTAAACATTTACAACATAAATAAAGAGTATTGATGGGTTCTGTTTATCGCTTCGAGTAGCAGTGATAAATTTGCAACCTACGAACAAGGAGCTACAGCGTTCGATATTAGTTAATAAGGATGATGGCCGTTTAATTAAGCTCTGGAGTCACCCATGACCACTCAGTCTACTCATCCTTATCACCTTATCGTTAAACCTGTTGGTGCTAAATGTAACCTCGATTGCAACTACTGCTATTATCTTCGCAAAGAGGAGCGATACGAGCCTAACGCGACAATGCAGATGTCTGAGGCAGTGTTAGAAACGTATACCAAGCAATATATCGAATCACAGCCACAACAAGCAAAACACATTGAGTTTAGCTGGCAAGGTGGTGAGCCTACCCTACGTGGTCTGGACTTCTTCAAAAAAGCGGTTGAGCTTCAACAAAAATACGCTCGTCCGGGCATGACTATTACCAACAACTTTCAAACCAACGGCACCTTAATTAATGACCGTTGGGCAGCCTTTTTCAAAGAGAACAATTTCCTGATTGGTATTAGCATTGATGGTTCAGAGAAGAATCACAATAGCACTCGCCCTGATATTAAAGGTAACGATAGCCTCCACCTCACGTTGCGTGGCCTTGAAGCACTAAAAAAATATGACGTTGCCTTCAACACCCTTTCTGTCGTTCATAATGAAAATGCGCATTTGGCCAAAGAAACCTACCAAGAGTTAAAAGACCTAGGTTCAACGGTAATCCAGTTCCAACCCTGTGTAGAGCATCCATCGGATCAACGTAGCGATAAAGACTGGTCTTTAACGCCACAACAGTGGGGCCACTTCTTATGCGATGTATTTGATCAATGGAAAAAAGAAGATGTGGGCAAAATTCACATTCAGTTCTTTGAAAATACGCTTGGCATTTTAGCCGGACAACCGAGCCAAATGTGTTTCCACAGTGAGCTATGCGGGCAGCAGATGATGCTAGAGCATGATGGCAGCTTGTATTCTTGTGATCACTACAGCTACGACGAATATCAAGTGGGTCACATGACTCCGGCAAATATCGACTCGAACCTCATCGATTCTATCGATTTAGGCGCTATCGCTTGCAGTGACCGACAAAAAGAGTTTGGGACCAACAAATGGACCACCCTTCCTCAGCAGTGTCGAAAATGTCACTTTAGACCATTCTGTAATGGCGGTTGCCCGAAAGACAGAACCGCTATCACCGCTGATTTAGAGCCAGGGCTGAATCACCTCTGTGTCGGTTATAAGCAGTTCTTCCTTTACTCGATGCCTTACTTCGGAGCCATGTTAGAAGCGATTCAACAAGGTCACTCTGCAGCTATGTACCCTATTTTCCTTAAATAACTCGGAAACGATGTCATGAACAAATTGTTTAAACTTTCTACTCTAGGCGCTGCGCTTTTCCTAACATTTGGTTGCAATCAAAATGAGCAACCAACTCAAGCAGAACCACAAGCACCCACTGAAGTTGTGCCAGCAACAGCCGATGAACCTGCGGCTGAGTTAACGACATTAGAGCAAAAAGCGGCTTATGCTATCGGTGCATCATTCTCGAAATACCTTGTTACTAGCTTAAACCAGCCTAAAGAGTTGGGAATCAACCTAGAAGATAGCGATGTTTTCCGTGGCATTCATGACAGCTTTAGTAACAATGTTCAACTGACACAAGAAGAGATTGAAGAAGTGCTAAAAGATCTCGATAAGTTAGTCGCTGATAAATTGGCTGAGTACTCTGAAACCAAGCAAGCCGAAGTGATTGAGCAAGGTAACGAGTACCGTGAAAACTTCAAACAGCAAAAGAACGTGACCGAGCTTGATTCAGGCCTAATGATCCAAGTTCATGAAGATGGTCGAGGAAAGAAACCTGCTACAACTGACACAATAACCGTGCATTACCGAGGAATGCTGACTGACAGCACAAGCTTCGACAGTTCTTACGACAGAGGAGAGCCTGCAACCTTTCCATTGGCCCAAGTCATCGAAGGTTGGACGGAAGGTTTACAACACGTTAACGTGGGTTCAAAAGTAACCTTAGTGATTCCACCAGAGCTTGCATACGGTGACCAATCAACGCCTTCAATTCCTGGTAGCTCAACACTTGTATTTGATATTGAACTACTGAGTATCGAAAAATAATTACCTAAGAATAATTGCACTTGCATTAGGTAACCTCTATCGTCATAAAGTAAAGATTAAAGGCATCGTCGGGGTGCCTTTTTTATTTCACCCTGTCCCAAATGTGAACTAACTCAACATAGTAATTGCAAAATTACCGCTCACTCCTCGCAGTAACATTTTACACCGAAATCTATCTTTAATTGCTTGAATTTAAATACTTTACAATGGAATAGAACATCCATTGATTTGAGGTTTCTATGTTAAAAACATTCACTCGACTGCTCACTGTCTTGGCCGTCATCAGTATCACTTTAGGCTGTGCTTCATCTCCCCCTCCAGTTGCTCTAAAAAGCAATCCAAACTGGTCTAGCTACACGCTCGAAAACGGGTTCACCTACCACCTAAGACAATCTGACAAAGCGCCGGTCTCAATGCGCCTTATTGTTCATTCAGGCTCACTTCAAGAGACAGAGGATCAACTCGGTTACGCTCATTTCCTTGAGCACATGGCCTTCAATGGTACTAAACACTTCCAAGGCAATGAGATCGTTGCACTGTTCGAACAAGCCGGGGCGAGCTTTGGCGCTGATGTCAACGCGTACACCAGTTACCATGAAACAGTTTATAAACTCGACCTTCCTAGCAATGAGAAAATGGATGAGGGCCTACTTTGGTTCGCTGACATTAGCCAACATATCGATCTCAATGAAGGAGAAATAGAAAAAGAGAAAGGCGTGGTTATTGGAGAGATACGTCGTAGCCGTCCTGAAAACAAACCTCTCGCATACAAATACTACGATAATGTAATTGAAGGAACGCAATATCAGACACGTGATCCGATTGGCACAAGAGCAACAATTCAAAATCTTTCTGTTACAGAGCTCAAGTCCTATTACGAACAGTGGTATCAACCCGCCCGTACTGAACTGGTTATCTATGGTAACTTTGACCGAGCTAACATTGAAGCCATGATTAGCGAACGGTTTGCATCATGGGAAAATACGCCTTCAACTAAGCAATTAGAGCCACTGCAAACGGGTCAACGTTACAACTTTACTGATCTGGTTACGGCTCTAGAAGACGGCGAAAACCCGAGTTATGGCATGGTTTTCGATAGAGGCGATCGCGCGATATTGACGCTAGAAGATCAACAAGAAGCTTGGCTAGATGAAATTGCACATACTGTGATTCAACACCGATTGTCTACTCGATTTATGGACGCAGCGCTTCCTATTATTGCGCTTTATTCCGTTGACTATACTCTCCCATATCAGCGACTTTTCATTACTGAAATGGCCTTCCCTACGGAGAAAAGAGAGCAAAACCAAGCACTGTTTCAAAGAAGTATCGGAGAGCTTAGAGATTACGGTATTAGCCAAGATGAGTTCGAGTTAATACAAAGTGAATGGCAAACCCGATTAGATGACTTAGACACGGATTGGAACAACACTGATGCAGTAGGGCATGTTAATGGGAAAACGACGACTCTGACGATTCGTCAGCCTGCACAAGACAGAGAACAGTATCGAGAAAACTTAATCGCTTTGAATGACAGCTTATCGATTAAAAAAGTGAATCGTCATTTGGACCGTTTACTTTCGTCTCCTTACCAGTTAGTTGTAGGGGTTGATAAACAAGAGAATATCGAAGAACTTACAGCTAAATCTGGCGATTGGCGAAATGCCACGAACCTAACTGCCGACAAGCCTCTCTCCTTAATCGCCGCCAACACCGCTTTTAATACACCAAAAGCAGCCGGCACTGTTGTGAATCAACAAGCCCTTAATCAAGGTCAGAATATCCACACATGGTCATTATCGAATGGGATTGATGTCTGGTACCAAAAAGATACCAAAGTTGGCAATAAGGTACACATGGTACTCGCAAGTCGAGGCGGTAAAGCCGTGTTAGACAGCGATCTGTATATCACCAGTGATATTGCCATTAATGCCGTCTCGCGCAGCGGTATTGGAGACTTTACGGGGTCCTCTCTCGATGCCCATTTAAGAAGGCATGATCTCACACTGCTTCCTTTCATCAACTTCACTCACCACGGGGTTGAATTGCAAAGTAACCAGAAAAACTTAACCGATAGCTTTGCCGCACTTCATACGATTTTTACCGATATTAATGTCGACCCCGCACAGCTCGACGCTGTCAAACAAGAGTTCCGCCAATCGGTAAGTACGTATATTAACTCTCCATTAGGGCAATTTAACAAAGCGCTGAATCATGTGAGCTACCAACCGTCCAGCCGACACTATTTTGCGGAAATCGAAGAGATTGATGCAATAGACGTTAATAAGGTTGAGCGTATTCACAGTGAATTATTTACCAAAAATAGAAACTATCAGTTGGTGATCATCGGCAACTTAGAAGCATCCGACTTAACACCACTTCTAAGGAAGTACATTGCATCTATACCCCTAAGTAACACTCACGATCAACAGTTCGATATAGCCTATAAAGACTATAAATCTGAGAGAGTCGACGTCTCGTTGAACACAGAGAAAAGTAGTTATTACCTGCTTCGTATGACTAACCCTCACATGCAGCCAAGCAGTGCAAAAGATATCTTCATCGACGATATGGTTCAGCGAATGCTGACTCAACGATTGACGGCTTACGTGCGCGAAGAGCTTAGCCTAGATTATGCACCTTCCGCGTTCTCTGCGATTCAAGACAGTGAACTTGCCAGCGATTGGCTATTGGTCGCTGACACTGATCCTAAAGATGTCGAGAAAGTGGAACTCGCGATCGATGAAGTCATCAAAGGGCTCCTGAGCAACGTCAACCAAATGGAGGTGGATTCTACAGGGAGTCAACTGGCCAACGACATGATTCCAATTAAAGATGATGCTCCACAAAAAGCGTGGTTCTTTGCTCGATATCTGATTCACGATTATGACACCAAGGCGCTGTTTAACCCGAAAGAACAAGTCAAAAAAATCTCGCTCGATGATGTACAAAAACGAGTCGAACTTCTGTTTGGTCGTGATGCTATGGTCGTAAAAGGAATCCTAAGACCAAAGGCGAAATCTTAGTGGAGCACTGAGACTCTAAAAGCAGTAATAACAAAGGCCTATTTTTATAGGCCTTTATTAGTTTCTCAATACGTTAAAGCAAACTATCTGCTGTCCATACCTTTTCTCATACACGAAGTTCTATAACTGATAACCCACGTATAAAAAAAGCGCGACAATCACTGCCGCGCTTAAGCCTGTCACAGGCTGAATCGTTAAATTGTTATGCGGTTACATGTAAACACGACACGGCATGAACATCGTTACCTTGAATCGTCGGTTTAGTTTGTGCACATATATCCGTTGCTTTCGGGCAGCGAGTACGGAACACACAACCAGACGGCGGGTTGATTGGAGAGGGTAAGTCCCCTTCCAACATTTCAATCTTCTTCGCTCTCTCAAGCTTAGGATCTGGGATCGGCACGGCTGACATCAATGCGCGTGTGTATGGGTGTTTCGGCTCGGAAAATATAGCGTGAGCTTCTCCCATTTCAACCGCATTCCCTAAATACATCACTAACACGCGGTCTGAAATGTGTTTGATTACCGACAAATCGTGAGCAATAAATACCAGACTCAAACCAAGCTCTTTTTGTAGCTCTTTAAGTAGGTTAACCACTTGCGCTTGGATTGACACATCCAAAGCCGATACCGGTTCATCACAGATGATCATCTTTGGATTTAGAATCAGTGCACGGGCAATACCGATACGCTGACACTGACCGCCAGAGAACTCATGCGGATAACGGTTAATCACGTTAGGCAACAGGCCTACTTTCGCCATCATTTCTTTAACACGAGACTTCACTTCTTCCTTGTTTAATTCAGGATAGAACGTCTCCAAAGGCTCAGCGATAATGTCGCCGACCGTCATACGTGGGTTCAGTGATGCCAATGGATCTTGGAAAATCATCTGAATGTCTTTACGTGTTTCACGGCGCTGAACGCCTTGCATCTTGGTTAGATCTTGACCAAGCCAAACCACTTCGCCATCCGTTGCCTCAACCAAACCAATAATGGCGCGAGCAAACGTTGATTTACCACAACCGGATTCACCTACAACACCTAGCGTTTCACCTTGATACAATCGAGCATCAATACCATCAACCGCTTTTAAGTTCGCTGGTTTTGACCAAGGCCATGCCGATTTTGAGGCAATGCTAAAATGAACTTTTAAGTCTTTTACATCTAATAGTAATTGTTTATCTGTACTCATCTTGTCCAAGTCTCCCAATCAGAAAAACACGCGCGCTGACGACCATCGCCAAATGGCTGAAGGATCGGCGCTTCACTCATACATCTGTCCGAAACACGGTGGCAGCGCTCTTGATAAGGGCAACCAGGAGGCAGACGCAGTAAGTTAGGTGGGTTACCTGGAATAGTCGGTAGAATTTCACCTTCAGTATCTAGGCGCGGAATCGCTTTAAGTAGCCCTTCCGCGTATGGGTGACTTGGATTGTAGAAGATCTCATCAACCGTACCGTACTCCATGGTACGTCCGGCATACATCACGAGCACTTTGTCACAAGAGCCCGCAACAACACCTAGGTCATGCGTGATCATGATGATTGCTGTATTGAACTCGTCTTTCAGCTCATTGAGCAGATCCATGATTTGCGCTTGAACCGTTACATCTAATGCTGTTGTTGGCTCGTCGGCAATCAATAGTTTAGGACGACACAGAAGTGCCATTGCAATCATTACACGCTGACGCATACCACCAGAGAACTCGTGAGGGTACATAGTGATACGTTTACGCGCTTCTGGAATTTTCACCGCCTCAAGCATACGTACAGATTCTTCAAAGGCTTCCGCTTTACCCATGCCTTTGTGAAGCATTAACACTTCCATCAGTTGGTCACTTACCTTCATATATGGGTTCAGTGACGTCATTGGGTCTTGGAAGATCATTGCGATCTGCTCAGCACGAACCTTGTTCAGCGCTTTTTCTGGCAGATTTAAGATCTCATTGCCTTCGAACTTTGCACTACCAGAGATAATGCCGTTTTTGGCTAAAAGGCCCATTAATGCGAATACGGTTTGAGATTTACCCGAACCTGACTCCCCTACGATACCAAGGGTTTGACCTTGCTCTAGGGAGAAATTTAAATCGTTTACTGCGGTAACAATACCATCTTGGGTAGTGAATTCTACGCGCAGATCTTTGACATCTAATAAGCTCATAATTGCTTCCTTAATCTTATTGTTATCTGTCTTTTGGATCTAACGCATCGCGCAGACCATCACCAACATAGTTGAAGCAGAATAGCGTCACTACCATGAATATTGCAGGGAATATCAGTTGCCAAATAGCTACTTCCATTGTCTGCGAACCTTCTTGAAGTAATGCACCCCAACTTGTCATTGGCTCTTGAACACCAAGACCAAGAAATGAAAGGAATGATTCGGTCAGAATCATGCTTGGGATTAGAAGCGTTGAGTAAACCGCCACAATACCCAGTACGTTCGGTACAATATGACGAGTAATGATTTTCCAATTACTCACACCACATACGTGTGCCGCTTCGATGAACTCTTTACTACGTAGGCTCAACGTTTGACCACGAACGATACGTGCCATATCAAGCCAAGCAATAGCACCGATAGCAACGAATATCAGAACGATGTTACGGCCAAAGAAAGTAACCAGTACAATTACAAGGAACATGAACGGAACGGCGTATAAGATTTCTAAGATACGCATCATGACACGGTCAGTACGACCACCGATGAAACCTGATGTCGCGCCATAAAGCGTACCAATTAATACCGCGACAAAGGCACCTAACACACCCACCATCAGTGAGATTCGCCCACCGATTAAGGTACGCACATATAAGTCACGACCTAAGCTATCGGTACCAAACCAGTGATCAGCACTTGGCGCTGCATGCATGGCGTACCAATCAGTATCGTCGTACGCGTACTGTGCAACCATCGGTAAAAAAATCACTGCCAATGTCATCAATAAAAGGATGAATAGACTGACCATTGCGGCTTTATTGCGCATGAATCGAATGCGTGCATCTTGCCATAAACTGCGACCTTCAATTTCAAGGTTCTCCGAGAAATTCTCAATCGCTTCTAGATTCTTCTTTTTCGTTAACATAACCAATCTTCCCTGCTAGTAGCGAATCTTCGGATCAATCATTGCTAATAAAATATCAACAATGGCATTGAATAAGATAAATAGGAAACCAATCAAAATGGTCACCCCCATTACTAACGAGTAGTCTCGGTTAAAGGCAGCATTAACGAACAGCTTACCAATACCTGGCAGGCCAAAAATGGTTTCGATAACCACTGAACCAGTAATGATACCAACGAACGCAGGCCCCATGTAGGAGACAACTGGCAGCATTGCCGGCTTAAGTGCATGCTTAACGATAATGTACGAATAACTTAATCCCTTCGCACGCGCGGTACGAATAAAGTTACTGTTCAACGTTTCAATCATTGAACCACGGGTAATACGAGCAAAGGTGGCGACATAAAGCAGTGACATACCTACAACTGGTAGTGCCATATACTTGAAGGAGCCATCAAGCCAACCACCTGCCGGGAACCAACCTAAATTGATAGAGAAGATATAGATGAGCGTTGGTGCCAATACAAACGAGGGCAATACGACACCCAACATGGCGGTAGACATTACGGTGTAATCTATCCAGGTATTTTGCTTTAGTGCAGCAAAGGTTCCGACGGTCACACCCATAACAAGGGTAAAAATAAAGGCGACCAGACCAACCTTCGCAGAAACGGGAAGTGCTACAGCAATTAGCTCATTTACTGAGTAATCTAAATATTTGAATGAAGGACCAAAATCGCCTTGGATAACGTTAGTTAAGTACGTGGTGTACTGTTCAAATACTGGCTTATCTAGGCCATATTTAGCTTCGATATTGGCCATTACTTCTGGGGGTAACGGTTTTTCAGTAGAAAATGGGTTACCCGGCGCATAGCGCATAAGAAAGAAAGATACCGTAATCAACACCAACATGGTTGGTATTGCTTCGAATATCCTTTTCGCGATGAATTTAAGCATAAGCTCACTCTTTCAGTCTGTGACAATGTAATAAAAAGAAATCAAACAATGGAAAATACACTACATGCACTAATCAAAATGATTAGCACATGCAGCGTCAATAATAATTATTGTTATATCAGCTTAGTGGTTTACTGAGCCTTGATGTAAAGATCTTTAGAGTAGATCTTCTCTTCTGGGTTGTTTACTGGGAAGCCACCAACTTGTGGGCTCAGTAGACGTGTTTTAACGTACTGATAAATTGGTGCAATTGGCATATCTTGAGTTAGAAGACCTTCTGCCTCTAAGTAAAGTGCCTTACGCTCTTCTTCAGAAGTAGAAGACAACGCTTTCTCCATAACAGCATCGTATGCTTTGCTGTCATAGTGAATACCGCCTGTTGTATTGGTACTCTTCATTAGAGTTAGGAATGAAGACGCTTCGTTGTAGTCACCACACCAACCAGCACGTGCAACTTCGAAGTTACCCGCATCTTTAGTCGATAGGTATGTTTTCCACTCTTGGTTCTCTAGTGTTACGTCAAGACCCAGCGTTTTCTTCCACATAGAACCTAGCGCTACAGCGATTTTCTTGTGGTTTTCAGATGTGTTGTAAAGAAGAGAGAATTTCAGCGGGTTATCCGCACCGAAACCAGCTTCAGCAAGCAGTTTAGCCGCTTCAGCGTCACGCTCTTCTTGAGTCATCTTACCGTATGCAGGGACCGCAGGATCGAAACCAGCTGTAATCTCAGGCGTTAGGAAGTATGCAGGCTGTTGACCTTGACCTAGAATCGCATCGGTGACGATATTACGATCAATCGCGTAAGAGATCGCTTTACGTACACGTACATCATCGAATGGTGCTTTCTTCGTATTGAAGATGTAGTAGTACGTACACAGGTTACCCGTGATAGATAGAGAATCAGCGTGCTCAGTCTTCAGACGACGGAAGTGCTCGTTTGGAATTTCGTAAGTCACGTCAATTTCACCCGCTAAGAAACGGTTCATTTCAGCAACTTGGTTTTCGATTGGTAGGAAAGTTACTTTGTTTAGCGTTGTATTGCCGTTATCCCAGTACTTTTCGTTACGCTTTAGAACTAAACGCTCGTTAACAACCCACTGGTCAACAACGTATGCGCCGTTACCCACGAAGTTTTCAGGTTTAGTCCACTGATCGCCAAACTTCTCAACGGTTGCTTGGTGAACTGGCTTGGTTGTTGTGTGACCAACCATCATCACGAAGTATGGTACAGCGGTATCAAGCTCAACCACTAACGTGTGATCATCTAGTGCTTTAACACCTAGCTCGCTCTTGTCTTTTTTGCCCGCTACGATGTCCTTCGCATTTTTCATCTTGGTGTATTCCATGTACCAAGAATAAGGAGAAGCTGTTGCAGGGTCGACCGCACGTTGCCAACTGTAGACGAAATCACCTGCCGTTACAGACTCACCGTTTGACCAGATCGCGTCTTTACGAAGGTGGAAAGTAAAGGTCTTGTTGTCTGTCGTTTCCCAAGATTCTGCGATACCTGGGATAGTGTTACCTTCTGCGTCTTGGTTAACCAGACCTTCTAGAAGGTCACGAATTACGTGAGACTCAGAAACACCCTGTGACTTGTGAGGGTCAATGGTAGCAACTTCTGCGCCGTTACCACGTACAATCTCTTGTACATCTGCTAGTTTATTTGATTCTGAAACTTCAGGAAGGGTCGCAGGTTGAGCAGCTTGTTTTTCTTCAGGTTTATCGCCACAACCAGTAAGCGCTAGAGATAGGCCCGCACTTATGAAAAGCGCACGAGTGATTTTATTCTTGTACATGCATTAAACTCCAAGTTTTTATTTAGCATCCATGACTTCTTTGTAAGTTCACCGAACAGCCAGTGATTTAGATTTATTTTGTGCAAATATTAAGCACAAAAAACTAAAACCCCACAAAGATTAGGCACACAGTATCAATCATCGAAGTGATTTGCCATAAATTGGCATTAGAAAAACGTATAATTCTTCACATTTTGATAAAAGCCAGTTAAAAACACCATTCAAATAGGGATTTGAAGTGAATTTTTATAAAAATGACTTTGATTGATAGACTATGGTGCCAAAAACTCTAACCAGATACATTTATTCAGCATCTTATGCTAGAAATCACTCAAGAATTTAACATTCTAGTCGTAAACAATCTAACTTAAACTCACATTCCCCTTAACTAGCATGTCAATTTGTGAACATAGTCACCCTACTCTCTAACTCCGTATTTTGGGACTATTTACTTAGTTTTATACAAGAATTGACTAAGCATGCGCAATCGGTGATTTTTTAATTGAGAAGCTAAAGTGGCTACGACAGCAATGACGAAAAAAGCCAGAGCAACAGGGCCCTAGCTTGATATATAACACTATTCAATTATAAGTTTTTAGTGCGTTATCTGCTTATCTCGTAGCTGTTGTATCACTTCTTCTGGAGCGGCATTGGCAAGCTCTTCCAGACACTCATCCGTATTATCATGTCCATATCGAGCGTAAATATCACATACTGCATAAAGATGCTCAGGTGCCCCTGATAGCATATAGGCTTTTTCAAAGGATTTAGTGGAATATGCTAAGTTTTGCTCTTCTTGTAAAACACCGTTGATATACCAATAGTAGCTATTGCTCTCTGCAATGGTCGCCGCTAAATGGCTCTCTTTCGCCGCTTGTACTTTTTGTTCTAACCTGACCAACGCTAATGATTTCGAAAAGTGCAGGTTCGCATTGGGTGGCAATAAATCAATTGCTTGGTTTAACGTTGCGACAGCGCGATCATCCATCCCTTGAGCGCGATAGTTGTCCGCTAAGCTTAGCCAAACTTGAGGGTTATCTGGCATCGCCTTTTTAGACTCTACGTATTTCTCTTTGGCTAACTCGTAGTGTTTTGTCCAACGATACACATCAGCCAATAACAGATTCGACGCATCATCGGGTTGGTTCTTCAAATGTGTAATTAACTCACTTGCTGCATCCATCAAGTGCTGTTTTTCCTGATGTTCTACCTGCCCTAACGTGTCTAGGTTATCGAGTTCTTTTAGTAAACCTGCCGCAGCAGTAATTCTGACTTGAGCCACGTCATCAACAAGTAATGGAGAAACTAAACGCCAACGGTACTCTAACGGGTATGGATCAGCACCAATAATAGCGGCTTCTCGAATGATCGGGCTTTCGTCTTTCAATCCTCTTGCTACCGCTACCAAGCCATTTTGAGAGGCTTGTGAGCCAAGAGCTCGCAATGCGGCCGCACGCTGCTCATCACTTAAACGGACATCTTGTGCCTGAAACGCTAATTGTGCTGTGGGATCAGGACTGACCGATTGCGCTGAACCACTCGCTGAAGAAACTGCGGCACTGCTTCCGTCAGCTGAACTGGTTTCATCATCAGAGCTAGCGATTGCTGTCGGTAGGGCAAGCAGTGTCGACAGTGCCAGTATCATCGTTTTATTCATCTGGTTTTCCTTAGAGTTTGGTTTTAGCGATAGCTCTGAGGCTGGTTCGTTTTATAGGCTATGCCCTGCTTCATTCTGTCTCGCAATACCGCATCACTAAACTTGCCGTGTGCGACAGGGTGCTTTGTTGCACGTAGAATATAAGCAAGCGACTTATCAATGTGTTTAAAAAATTTATGCCAACCCGCACATAGGTAATTGAGCCCTGGCTCTCCAGATTTGGTGCGAATAAAACGGTTCTTAGGGCACTCGCCATGACAAGCAAATTGATAATCACACGTTTGACATTGAGTCGTTAGTGAGCGGGTCTTTGCGTAACCAAACTGCTGCTGTTTCGGCCCATAAGCCATGTCATCAAGCTTTTGGTGGTGGATATTACCGATTTTGTATTCAGGGTAGACGTAGTGATCACAAGTAAATACATCGCCATTTGGCTCCATAGCAAGCCCTTTTCCGCATAAATCACTTAACGTGCAAAGTGGATTCCTGCGTCCCATCCAAGTCTCTAAGCTCGCTTCAAAGTATTGAACGAACACTTTACCTATGTCTTTTTGAGCCCATTCGTCAAAAATGGCGATAAGGAAGTTACCCCACGCTTGGTCTGACACACACCAGGCTTCAACAACAGAATCCTTACCACCTGGAATAAGTCGCTTATCCCCTTGTTTTGGTTGATCGTCCTCTGCCCATGTTTGAGGTGCCGTATCACGGAAGGTTTTTTGTTCCACAATCGGGATAAACTGCATCTGTGGAGATTTCACTTCATCTCGGAGGAACCGATAAACCTCTAACGCGTTCTGACTCGTTAGATTATTCACACAGGTTAGGGTAGCAAAGCTTACTTTGTGTTTATGAAGCAGCTCAACCGCAGCCATCACTTGGTTAAAGGTGCCTTTGCCTGCTCGATTGGTTCGATACGCGTTATGCAGCATTTCTGGGCCATCAATGCTCAAGCCAATTAAGAAATTATGTTTACCCAAAAACTCACACCACTTATCGTTAAGTAGCGTTCCGTTGGTCTGCAAATCGTTTGAAATGGTCACACCTTCTGGCTGATATTTCTTTTGAAACTCAACAATTTTCTCAAAATAATCAAGGCCAAGCATGGTGGGTTCACCACCTTGCCAAGAGAAAATAATTTCAGGGGTATTTTGCGCTTCGATGTATTGGCGGATATAGGTTTCTAACCTCTCCTTCTCCATCTTAGGCGAACAACCTTTTTTATATTCCAACAAATCCTGTTTGCTTAGGTAATAGCAGTAAGTGCAATCAATGTTGCACACCGCGCCAATAGGCTTAGCCATAATGTGCATTCGTTTAGAAGCTTTACCGTTAAACTGTGGACCTTGAGTAATATGCATTGTTCGATACCCGTTATTTCAATTTGACGCTACAATCATAAATCTCGATGATGGATATGGCTTGTTATACCCATTATAACCATTTGGAAAGTCGAATAGTGGTAGTTTATCGGTTCACTAAACTTAGCTTATGGGACTCTAGATGAGCATATTTAAAGGTACGTACTTAGCTGGCGCGATTTCATTGACGCTACTTATGAGTGGCTGTGCGGTGCAACCCCCTCACCCTATCGCTCAATTGATCGATCAAGATATGGTGCTAGTGGAAGGCGGCCAATATGTTCGAGGCTCTGACTTGGATGAAGCACATCGTTCAGAAAAGCCGGCTCGCGAAGTCACTGTAGGCGACTTCTATATCTCTAAATTTGAAGTCACTCAAGAACTGTTTGAAAGCGTTATGGGCTCTTCTTACAGCTTCTTTCAGCATCCTCAAGTTCCCGTGAACAACCTAAGTTGGCAACAAGCGAACTATTTTATAGAGCAGCTCAACGAGATGACCGGTGAAAACTACCGCTTGCCAACAGAAGCGGAGTGGGAATTTGCAGCAAAAGGCGGGAACTATAGCCAAAACTACACGTACGCAGGTTCTGACAATATTGACGAGGTGGCTTGGTATGCAGGTAACGCCAACAACCGTGCGCACCCTGTAGGGCAAAAACTACCTAATGAGTTGGGTCTGTATGATATGACAGGTAACGTGGGAGAATTTGTTATCGATGCCTTTGATGACACTTTTTACCGTTATGGCCCGACCGATAACCCAAACAACGCCAAAGATACTCCCGTTCATTTAGCGCATAAATCGGTGCGTGGTGGAAGTTTCTCTTATTCTGCAGAACTATCTGAAAACTACCGTCGCGATTTCGCTTCCCAATCGATCATTATGTCGGATATGGGCTTGAGATTAGCCAAAGACGCGAAATAGTCATCAGGCGAATTAGCATAAAAAAGCCAGCATCGTTAAGTGCTGGCTTTCCTCTAAAGTCTATTTTTAACACGAGACAACTTTTTATATTCTTACTCTTCCATTATCTGCTTACCAGCACGTTTGAGCTGATCTCTTAACCATTTATGGCTCGCATCATTGGTTTTACTTGGGTGCCAATAGGAACACAGAGAACTCTTAAGTAACTCAAGTGGCATCGACAACGCTTTAATTGGGTACTTATCTTCAAACTGCTTTATGGTCGATACTGGCGCTAAAGCCAAATAGTCACTGGTTAAAATGACGGGAAAAACCTCCATAACTCCTGGAGCGCTATAAACGACCTTACGTTTTTCCATAATTGGATGCTCATGATTGCTCAGTAAGTATTGGCGATTATGCCAACGTGACATCACCACGTGCTCTTCTTGCAAATACTGTTCTAAAGTAATGCTATCCCCAATCCTTGGGTGGCCTTCTCTGCAACATACGACCAATTCATCTTCCAGAATGATTTCATGCTTTAACACGGTTCGACCTGATGGCGTCATATCAACAATTAGATCATAACGTTCTAATCTAAGGTCGGCTTCATAGTCTTCGGTAAACAGTGGGTGCACCTCAAGCGTCACATTAGGTGCAATGGCTCTTATATTCTTAAACGCTCTAGGGATTAATGAATATGCCGCCATGGTAATACAAGCAATGGAGTAGACGCGGTTGGCGACTTTAGGGTCAAAGTCTCTTGATGAAGTGAGCGTTGATTGAAAATTCTTCAGGGAAACCGCCAATGCTGGGTAGATATCCGTTGCAAAGCTCGTAGGCTGAACACCATTGGAAGCACGATGAAAAAGAGAATCATCATAGACATCTCTTAAACGCGCTAAGGCTTTACTCACTGCAGGCTGGCTGATCTCTAAACGAGACGCTGCTTTTGATAGGCTCTTCTCTTCATAAATAGCAACAAAGATAGGGATTAAATTGAGCTCAGTATTTTTCATACAATTCCATATTTATCAATATCGCCTTTAGAGTGTGACTGATTAGAGCGCTCTATAGTAGAAAACCTGCGATGAATGTTCGATACGTTTCATCCAAACATGTGTGTTACGTCCTCAAAACTTATTCCCAAAATAGAAATAATTAAAAACAAAAAAACTCAGACGTATTTAATACGTTGAGTTCCCTTGTTTTTATGTTCAGAGTGCTCTTATCTTATTCGCGTTAGATTCTAACCCTTATCTTTGTTATGCACACCTTCTAAATCAGGTAACGCTTTCGGAATGTTGAGTATGAATAGAGTTCGCCGCTTACGGTTTATCACAGTCCAAACTCTTTTGAAGATAGGCAATTCTTGCTCACCTTGTTGAATACTTTCACTGTCTTTTTGCCACTGAACGCCAGTACCAAAGGGGGTTAACTCTACACGCGTTGTAACGCGCCTTAATTCTTGATAAATAAAGCGTCTAAGATTAGGCCAATCTTTACTCTTCATTAAGCGTTGAAAAATAAACCAACTCGGAGCCGGTCTACTTTGGTAATATTTTCGCGCCCAAATCACAACAAACAACAAAATGACAAGAAAAGAGATCATCACAATAAAAAAGCCAGCATAAGCGTGAACAAACGACGTTAGGGTATGCTTTGCAACAAACGCGTTACCTTTTACTGTCACCAACTCTAACTCTTGTGTCTCACTGTTCCACCACTGAAATTGGTAGTCCGGTAAGGAGAATTCCCCCCCTTGTTGAATCACATAGACCGTTTCTTCAATGCGAGTAGAGCGATAATCCCCCCTCTCCTGTGTGTCATCTAGAATATGTGGCTGAGTATAAGCTTGATATTGCTTGGTCGATTCATTTTTAAGGAGATCGGGAAGTAATATTGATAATGAATCTTTCGCTTCTATTTCAATGGTTCGAATCAGTGCATCACCGACTTTCAACGTCTCGCTCGACTGTTGCCAACCTTGCGTTACATCGACTGATGTGGCGCTAAACCATGGAGTATCATCACTCAACCTACCTGACGGAAGGGACGTTTGAAACTCCATTGGGGGCGTGTATAACGTGCCCGCAACGTTCGTTCCATCTGGTGCCGACACTTGCACCTGTACCGCAACACTAGGAACCACAAACGTACCCGATGTTAAGGGGTATAATGTCACTTCCCAACGCTGACGCGACCAGGTCTGTCCACCCTTTCGAACCGTATAATTTGTCGCGAGTAAATTACGTTGTTTCGCGATTACATTAGGAATCTCAACCGAACCGATGCGAGTCCCCCTCGTCAGCCAACGTGGGGTTGCCACTTCAATCGTCAGAATTACCTGCTCGTTAACACTATACTGCCCACCACTAACTAAAACACTTTCGTTATTTCTTAGGGTGTTAATCGGGTCTTTTTGGTCACCAATCCAAGCGACCAATTCAATGTCGTTACTTTTCAGTAGATCATTAATATCGAGCGCCAAGGCGTGCCCACTGATAAAACCCAGAAAACTCACAAAAATAGAAAGAAACCAAGGGAACACGTTTCGAATTTTAGACAATGGATTACTCATTCGTTGGCTCCTTTTTGACTATTCACAGCTTTCTCTATATCTCTCAATTGAATGTGGAATTTTGCTCTCAAGAAGTATTTAGGATCAGCTTCTACACGTCTTAGCCATTTGTCAGCCAGTTCATCGCTTCCAAGAATCTCTCGCGCATTTAACGTCTCTTTTAATAATAACTCCGCCGCTGTGTTTTCTTCTGCGCCATCCCCTGTTCTTGGCTGGTCTTCATCAAGCTCAAACGACTCTTCAGGCCCATCGGTTGTACCAGACTGACTCTCACTAGTTCGATTCACCTCTTCAATGATACTTTTAAAAACAGCAAGGTTATTTTGAACCGGCGCTTTTAGGTTTGGAGCTAAATCCGCTTTGTTTGATAATGCCTCTAGCAAATCGCGGGCAGCGAGGTACTCTCGCTGCCTACCTAACGCGCTGGCAGCGTTATAGAGACCTAAATCACTCGTGACTCCAGCTGAGCTTTCAACCTGCAGAAACGCACTATGAGCAAGTGTATACTCAGACGCATAATAGTAAGCGGCCCCTTTACGAAGTGGGTCGTCAAAGCGTTTTGCCGCTTCTAAATATTGCTGTTGATTAAAAAGTCTCTGTCCCTGTTGATCGGGGGTTAACCATAAATCCCACCACCATTTCGTGGTTTTATCCCATTGACTTAGCGTTTCAATGTTTGAGCTTGAAGAGGCTGTTGTATGAACCATTTCCGCTACCGTATTTGGAGAATAGGTCGTTGATGAGATGACAAATCCAATAAGACACCATTGGACTAACCAACCTTTTCTAAACCAGAGCAACATAATGAAAGCCATTGGAATCAACAAACCATACCCCATGTCTTTCCAAGGCATCGACGACTCGCCATTCATCTGCATATTGCGCTCGACAGCGCGATTCAAGGCTTGAACATCGCTGTCATCCACACTGATTTCAAATAAGCGGCCACCAGTTTTACTCGCAAGTGCTTGAAGAGAAGCCCAGTCAATCGGGTTTTTACTCGCAATGCTTCGGTTTCCTGCTGCCAGAATTAGCAACTGATGGGGCGATTGTTCAAAATAGGCTTCATAAGCCTGAATCGTGGCAGGGTTTACACCATCGGTTACCAGAAGAATACTGGATCCCAATTCTCCTGATAATTGCGGGTCAAACAATGGAATCGCTTTTTCCGCATACTTACCCTCAATAGGCATAATTTCAGGGGTGATTGCTGCAAGAAATGGGGCAAACACCTTACTGTCTTGAGTTACAGGCATAGCAATGTGCGCACTGCCTGAATAGACGACTAGCCCTGTACTTCCACCTTTTCGAAGCGAAAGCAGATCTCTTATTTTCTGCTTAGCGCGTTCTAATCGATTCGGTGGGAGATCCTTAGACAACATCGATTCGCTGTTATCAAGAACCACCAGCATTGAGGCTTTATCTTCACCAAAAGGGGACGCCTCTCGCTGCCAACTTGGGCCTGCACAAATAACAATAGCCGTTGTCACGATGACCATCAGCAATTTCAATGGTAATTGTTTGCGCCAACCTGTTTCCCCAATGGTTAACGCGGTTCTTAAGTGCGTAGGAAGAATATCTTTCCAAGAGGATTTCGTTTCTTCTCGCCAGCGTAACCAAAGCAATAGAAATGTTGGGATGAACGCTATTAGCCATAAAGGTCGAATAAAATGAAACTGTGTGAGCAACTGCTGCAAGGATAAAGCGTCAAAAAAGAGAGAATCAAACATACTCATCTCCCGATGTCGAATCACTTTGTGTCACCTTCTGCTGGCCCTGTTTTGAATGTATCAACTGCTTTCTTCGCAATGTCGCTAAACTAAACGCCGTTAAATACATGATCACCACGATAGACATAAGATAATGATGTAACCCCTGCTTAGGGCGATACGTTGTACTTTCATATAATTGAGGTTCAAGCTCACCAATCGCTTCATAAGCTGCGGCTAATTCATCGCTGTTAAGCGCCTCAAAAGCTTCCCCCCCAGACTCAGCAGCAATTCGAATGATGGTCTCCATGTCTAACGCGGTTTCACCCACGGTTTGAGGATCGCCCATGGCAATCACATGAATTCGGACACCTTTGGCTTTGGCAACCTTCGCAGCATCAATCGGCTCAACAAAGCTTCCAGTGTCGTTACCATCAGTAAGGACGATAGCCACTTTTTGCTGTGATGTATCACTGCTCTGTTCGAACACTTTAATCGCTAATCCAATGGCATCACCTAAATGAGTACTTTGGCCTGCCATCGCAACATCAGTTTGATCTAAAAGCTCAAGCCACACCTCTTGATCGGCCGTAAATGGTGTCTGAACGAACGCTGCATCACCAAACAAAATCAAACCCAGTCGATCACCCTGACGCGTTTGAGCAAAATCACTTAATACTTGCTTGGCCGCATCTAATCGTGAGGTTTGCTCTCCTGTCTGCGAGGTAAAATCTCGCTCTGCCATTGAGCCAGACAAATCAACTACAACCATAACATCTCGACCAAGTTGCTCTCGAACCTGTGGTTCACCAAGCACGGTTGGTTTGGCTAATGCACACACCACCAGTAACCACGTCAATATCAAAGTGGCGCGCTGCCACCACCTCGGTGTCAATTGACTCGCACCTTCTGAGGGCGTTTCCCCAATCGCATCAACAAGTTCATCAAAAAATGGAACTTTTATCGCCACCTGTTTCGTTCGATAAGCAGGAACAAGAAAATAGATAACGGCGGGTAATGGTAGAATTACAAACCAAAAAGGGTGTGCGAATTCAAAGCTTGAAGCAGAAAGGTTGTTGAATAATAAGGAGATGCTCATGATTTCCCCTCACCGGCTTGATGGTGTTTAACCCAGTGTTTTGAATACTCGATTAACTTTTGCTTTTGACTCTCAGTTAAATGGGTTGAACCACGTTCTAAACCACGCATCCATGTCTCCGCAACAGCGTCAGGCAACATCACGTGATGATGCTTGGAAGAAACCAAGTAGCCCTCAAGCCGTTTAATAAATGAAGCACCGAAAAGGTTGGCATTACTCGGTTCTATGTATCGAAGTACCATTTTCAATATGGTAAAAACTCGATCAGTCGCCTGAGCATCGTGTATTGAAATAGCGTTGAGTGCGGCTAATGCTTCACCTCGATATCGGTTTCTCCACCAATGAACCACAAAACGAAATACCATGTAGGCGGCGCCCATCAATGCCAATACTGCTAGAATCTTCCAACCAATGGTTTGTGGCAACCAACTCACACTCTCAGGTACGGCTACATCTTGAAGTTCGCGAAGAATGTAAGTACTTGGGGGGGTATGCTCTGCACTCATTTAGCGCCCTCCTACTAGCTTTTGAAACTGAGCGATATGGCTACCTGAAGTATCAAGTTCTATAAATGGAAGCTGCTTTATTGCCATTAACTTTTCCAAGGAGGATCTTTGCAAGTGCGCTTTCTTAGTCAATTGCTCACTAGCACTTGTCACTTTCGACTTACTGTCTAGGTTAAGCTGAAAACGGCCATCACCCACAACCCAATTTGCAGTCGCTATCTCATTGGGAAGTGATTGCTCGAGGGGGTCACTCACCATCACGGAAAGAATGTCATTGTGTCTCTGTAACTGTTTAAGATGATCAAGGTTTTGTTCTGTGCAATCACGCCAATCACTAATAAAAACTAAGGTTGATTGCTTAACTCTTGCTCTTTTGATGACCTCTAGCCAGTGATCAAAGCTCACATTTTGGTTATTCATCACATTAACGTTCAGGCTCTGATTAGCATGAACAAGACGCTTAAGCTGTGCTAATAAGTCATTTTGCGAACGTTGAGGTTTGGTGTGACTAATGGCACTCGAAGAGGCAATGATGAAACCGACTCGATCGCCATCTTTCAAAACACGCCAACCACATAAAGCGGCGATTTCCGCTGCCACAACTGACTTCATCACGTGATCAGAGGCGAAAAACATCGAGCTTCGTTGATCAACACAGATGAGTACATTCCGGTCTTTCTCTTCGGTATAACTGCGCACATGTGGTTTTCCAGTACGCATGGTCACCTTCCAATCAAGATTTCGAATATCATCCCCTAATTGATAGTGGCGAAGCTCTTCGAAGTTAAGACCACGACCGCGAAATAGTGAGTGATGACGCCCTGAAAGAACACTGCCAGCTTTGAGGTGAGGAAGCAGAGAAAAGCACTCCGATTGAGCTTGTAGCCGAACCAATCGAGCATAATCACAATATAAGCGGTCATCATGTTCACTAGGCTTAGGCGCTATTTGTGGCTTTGCCATAATGCCCCCGTTTATCCGATCTCTACACTATCAAGCAGCTCTTCAACAACTCTTTGATGGCTAACACCATCCGCAAGCGCATCGTAAGACAAGCTAAAACGATGGCCAATAACCGCGGGTAGCACGGCTCGTACATCATCTAATGAGACATAGTCTCGCCCCATTAACCATGCATTAGCTCTTGCGCATTTATCCAGCGCAATCGACGCTCTAGGGCTTGCTCCGATCTCTATCCACTTTGAGAGCTGACTATCTTTGTATCGCTCTGGTTTACGTGTTGCCATGACTAGCGCCACAATGTAGTTTTCAACTAACTCTGACACCGTAATATTCGGTAGTTGACGTCTTGCCTCGATAACCAATTCTGGCTCAATGTGGTACGACGTAGACTGCTCAGAACGATTATCAGCTGCGCTTTCATCTGGCAGCTCTTCACTACGAACTAAACGTATAATTTCGCGCTCTGCTTCATCTTCTGGATAATCGACAGTAACCTTCATAATGAAACGGTCCATTTGAGCTTCTGGAAGTGGGTAAGTGCCCTCTTGCTCTACGGGGTTTTGAGTCGCCAGCACCATGAATAACTCTGGTAATTGATGGGTTTCGCCACCAACAGTAATGGTACCTTCTGCCATCGCTTCTAGCAGTGCCGCCTGTACTTTCGCAGGTGCTCGGTTTACTTCATCGGCTAAGACAATGCTGTTGAAGATTGGGCCAGCTTGAAAATGCAGCTGTGGCTTGCCATCTCGTTCTTGGTAAACCTCAGTTCCTGTAACGTCAGAGGGCAGGAGATCAGGAGTAAATTGAATACGGCCAAAGCTGGTATTCAAAAGGTTGGCAAGAGATTTTACTGAGCGCGTTTTCGCCGTACCAGGTAGCCCCTCAAGCAAAACATGACCATTGGTTAATAACCCCATCACTAAGGCCTTCACGACATGGCTTTGCCCTATCACGTTTTTTTCTGTCTGCTCAATGAGTTGGTTTATCGCTTTTTGTGCTTGATTCATCGTTCACTCTTCCATTTAATCTGGCTGTGTACATCCTACTCACAAGCTATATAACTATTGGTTATACACACCATAGCTCCACTAGGTTTTACTTCACCTATCTAGATTTAATTAAAGCGTTCAAGCGACTCACCACCTCTGGGGGAACGACTTCACTTAATAAAGCCATACACTGCTTGAATGCAAACTCGATTCGACCACTTTGGAAATTACGCGCAAGCACTTCGCACTGAGCATATAAATGCTGAGGGTTACCACTGAGTTGATACGCTTTATGTATCGCCTCACTTGAGATAATCACATCCTCACGTTCCATCGCTAGCCCATAAACATACCAATACTGTGAGTTTTGTTGCGCTATCTCAGCCGCCGTTTTCAATAGTCTTCGGGCCTCGCTATCGTCTTTAGCTCTAAGAAGCGCTAAACCTAAACTATAAGGTATAACACTCGATTTTGGCTGGGCTTCCATACCCTGCTTTAAGGTCTTCATCGCATGGCTCTCATCACCTTGCATTCGATATAAGTCGGCCAAGTTGACATAGCTGCTTTCAAAATAAGGTTCTATTTCGATCGCACCAAGATAGGACGAAATAGCAAGTTCAAATTGCCCCATTGAACGATAGACATTACCTAAATTGGTTCGACCAAAACCTCGGTCAGCGTTGAATGTTTGAATTTCAATATATTCATCAAGAGGGGGTTTTAGTGCTTCTTTTTGAGCATTGGTCATCGAGGCCCAATCGACCACTAATGTACTGGCGGCCTCAGCCCGAACAGATAAAACCGGATCACTTAATAGTGGTTCTAATATCTGCCAACGATCGGCTAGCTCATAACCAGACGCCCCTGAAATCGCCCCAAGCCTTAGCATTTCATTTTCATGTTTTACCGCTCTAGCGAGTGAAATCAAGGTGTTCTGGTTAGTGTTACCTGCCATACGCTCAAGACTAGAAGCACGAATAATGTCACTCACACTTGAGTCTTGTGACGTATATGCCAATGCATCTTCTGCGCCTCGATGCCCTATAGCATCGGCATAGAAGGCGATTGAAAAGTGCTGTTGGTTACGATACTTAGAATTTGGGAACCACTCACCCACCTGCTCATCTGCCCACTGGGCGTCTTTGTCTTCGTGGCAAGCTGTACAAACATTGGGCGTATTGATATGTTGGCTAATATCGGCGCGAGGCACATGCCAGCTGTGGTCACGACGTGGGTCAACTTGCATGTAGGTCGTTTCAGGCATATGACAGGTGGTACATTGCGATGCTTCTGTGTCCGCCTGATGAAAGGTGTGTTTTTCTGGCGTATATTCCGAAGCAATATGGCATTGACTGCATACCGCCTTTTCATCAATTTTCAACTTAGCACTATGTGGATCATGACAATTGGTACACGTCACCCCTTTTTCAGCCATCTTAGATTGTAAAAATGAACCGTACACATAGTCTTCATCATAGATTTGGCCGTCATGATAATAAAGCTCTGGAGTAATGAGACTTAATCGGTACCTATCAAAGAAGGAACCTTTAATATGATCACCGGTTTCATTAAGTTGAGTACGTCGGCTATGACACTGAGCACAAGTCTGAATCTGATTCGTTCGATTCATCTCTTTCGGCTGTAATGTGGTTTGGTTCTCTTGATAAATCCACTCTGTCACCGCCGTTGAAAGATCGCGACTGAAACCATAATGAGTGGCGGCATTAAACGGCTTATCTGAGCGAGCATTAGCAGCGTTTAGTTTCGCTAAATCAATATGCTCACTTGCTGGACCATGGCAGGCCTCGCAGCCCACATTAATGTCAGACCACGTTGTGTTGTATGTATTACTTTCACTGTCGTAGTTCTTTTTCAGATTCGTGGAATGGCAATCAGCACACATGAAGTTCCAATTTTGCCCTGTATTCGTCCAGTAGAACTCATCAGTGACTGTCGTTTCAGGATAAAGATGAAACCACCTTTGCCCTCCTTCATCTTTGGTTCTTGAATCCCACGCAAATGGAATCAGTTGTACCCTGCCGTCGTCAAATTCCACCATATACTGTTGCAGAGGCTCAAAAGCGAACGTATAGCTAATTTTATAATCTTGGAATTGACCGTCTGGCCCTTGAATGTTGACCCAAAACTCATCTCCTTTTTGGAAAAATCGGTTGGGTTTTCCTTGGTGCTTGAAGGTATGATCATCAAAATCAGCCAACACAGAATCTTCGGTGGCGTGTTTCATCGCCATATCGTGATGCGAACCTTTCCAGGCGGTTACTTGATCTTGATGACAGTCGATACATGAATCACTGCCCACATAATTCGCTAGCGTTGTCACCCCCTTTGAAACAGAATGTTCACTGCCGTGCACATATGTTGCAAATAAAAAGAGTACTACAAGCGCTAATAACGCCTTAAAAGATTGAACCATCATTCGCTGAACCACACCCTTTCTTATGCTAAGACTCACCAATTCCTCATTCAAAGGTAGTTCCATTTTTTCTTACTAGACAGGTAATTAGGGGTATTAACGGTATTTTTGATACTCATATCAAACAAAGGGCTCAATCAAGCCCTTTGTCGATATAGCGTCCCGTTACTTATTGGGGTTTTCTTGAAGCTTTTCCATGACTTGATCTAGAGAAAAACTCGCCGCTTTTTGTCTGGGAGGGTACTCTTTAAATGTCATGAGGAACTCTCCCACATAAGCCTGAGCGGGAACAAACATATAGGCATGGTCAAGAAGCCAATCATAATAAGTGTTCGATGTGATATCTGCCGACTCATACGGGTCCATTCGTAGATTAAACAACTTAGGAAGACGCAATGTAACAAATGGTTCAGACCAAATTTCCATGGTTCCCGTTGCACGCTGCTCCATAAATACGGCTTTCCAATTGTTATAACGAAGCGCTGCTAAATCACCATCATCAGTAAAATAGAAGATCTCAGCACGACGGCTTGTTTGCTCTTCACCTGTCAGGTATGGCAAGAAGTTATAACCATCCAAATGCACTTTGAAAGTCTTATCTCCCGCTTTATGTCCCTTCAGTAACTTCTCTTTTATTTGGTCATCCCCAGCAGCTGCTAGGAAGGTTGGCATCCAATCCATATGGTGCATGATTTCATTAGAAACCACGCCCGCTTCAATTTTCCCAGGCCAGCGAACCATGGCAGGAACACGATATGCGCCCTCCCAGTTGGTATTTTTCTCACCTCGGAATGGCGTTGTCCCTGCGTCTGGCCATGAGTTCATGTGCGGACCATTATCGGTAGAGTAGAAAACAATGGTGTTGTCTTTAATGCCTAAATCATCCACTTTTTTCAGTAGCTCTCCAACATGATTGTCATGTTCGACCATTGCGTCTGCATAATAACTTATACCCGTTTTACCTAGGTTATCGTCTTTAACGTGGGTTCTAAAGTGCATGCGGGTGGCGTTCCACCAAACAAAGAAGGGTTTGTCCGCTTTGACTGCTCGGTCCATAAAATCCAAAGCAACTTCTAGGGTTTCTTCATCTACCGTTTCCATTCGTTTGCGTGTTAATGGGCCAGTATCTTCAATTTTTCCATCGGCAAAGGATTTAATGACTCCACGAGGGCCAAACTTCTTACGAAACTCAGGATCTTTAGGGTAATTCTCGTTCTCTGGCTCTTCTTCTGCGTTCAAGTGGTAAAGGTTACCGAAGAACTCATCGAACCCATGCGCCGTAGGTAAAAATTCATCTTTATCGCCAAGATGGTTTTTACCAAACTGTCCTGTCATATAGCCCATTGGTTTGAGTAGTTCAGCAATCGTCGCGTCTTCAGCCTGTAGCCCAATATCAGCCCCTGGAAGCCCCACTTTACTAAGCCCTGTTCTCAATACACTCTGCCCAGTAATAAAGGTTGAACGGCCTGCGGTACAAGACTGCTCGGCGTAATAATCGGTAAACATCATGCCTTCTTTTGCAATACTATCGATGTTTGGTGTTTTATAACCCATTAAACCAAACGTATAAGCACTAACATTAGACTGACCAATATCGTCTCCCCAAATCACCAATATATTGGGCTTGTCTGCGGCAAAGCTACTTCCCGCTACACCCAATAGAGCGGTAGCCAAAATAGCGAGCCGACGTTTTACGCCCTGTTTTGCTGTCATAAAAACCTCTTTATAAGTTATTCGCATCCTGCACTAAAACATATAGTTCAATTTTTAATCAGAATCGAAATTCTCTAAGGTATTAATGTTTTTATCTATTTAAATCTCATTATTGAATCCGTGCTCGTTTCTCACATTGCAGATTACTATGATCTAACTCACATTCCATTTAATACCCACCCAACAAAACACCCAATTAAAATGATAAAAATCAGTAATTTAAAACCCATCCATAACAAATGGTTATAGACACTATAAAAAGACAGCGTGCTAATTAGGGTCTAACATTTTACTAACGATGCGTGGTTGTAGCGCATTAATCACTAACAACAATTGGAGTCCTTATGACTACCCAAATCAATAAGCTCGCATTAGGCGCAACTTTGCTTGCCGCTTCTACTGCAGTTACCGCAGCTGACAAACCCAATATTCTTGCCATCTGGGGTGATGACATTGGCATTTTCAACATTGGCGCATACAACCACGGCATGATGGGTTACGAAACACCTAACATCGATCGTATTGCTAATGAAGGGGCAATCTTTACCGATCACTACGGTCAGCAATCGTGTACTGCGGGTCGTGCTGCATTCTTAACAGGCCAAGAACCTTTCCGTACTGGTCTACTAACGATCGGTATGCCAGGCTCTGACCACGGTATTCCAGACTGGGCTCCAACGATTGCTGACTTACTAAAAGAGCAAGGTTACATGACGGCTCAGTTTGGTAAGAACCACATGGGCGACCAAGATAAGCACCTTCCAACGGCGCACGGCTTTGATGAGTTCTTCGGTAACCTTTACCACTTGAACGCAGAAGAAGAGCCAGAAACATACTACTACCCTAAAGACCCAGAATTCCGCGCTAAATACGCTCCACGAGGTGTTATTAAGTCAACGGCAGATGGAAAAGTAGAAGATACTGGACCAATGACGCGTAAGCGTATGGAAACGGCAGATGAAGAGTTCCTAGAAGCCTCTCTAGATTTTATGGAGCGCGCTGTTAAAGCGGACAAACCATTCTTTGTTTGGCACAACACAACACGTATGCACGTTTGGACTCGTCTACAAGAGAAATACCAAGGCGTTTCAGGCGTTTCTATCTACGCTGATGGCATGATGGAGCACGATGACCATGTTGGTATTCTTCTTGATAAGCTTGACGATTTAGGTGTTGCTGACAACACGATTGTTATCTACTCAACGGATAACGGCGCAGAAACAGCAACATGGCCTGATGGCGGTGCAACATTCTTCCACGGTGAGAAAGGTACAACTTGGGAAGGCGGTTTCCGTGTACCTCAACTTGTTCGCTGGCCAGGTACGATTGACCCAGGCACTAAGATCAACGACATGATGAGCCACAAAGACTGGATCCCAACCCTACTTGCAGCAGCAGGCGATGACAAAGTTGTTGAGAAACTTAAGTCTGATAAAGGCGCACGTTACAACGGTAAAGACTGGCGTGTTCACCTAGATGGTTACAACTTCCTACCATTCTTCGAAGGCAAAGTTGAAGAAGGGCCTCGTAACGGTCTACTGTACTTCTCTGCAAACGCTGAGCTAGATGCTGTACGTACTGGTGATTTCAAAGTTCAGTTCGCACACATGGAAGGTAACATCGCTGATGGTGTTCGTTTCCAAACTAACTGGCCGTCAATCGTACACCTACGTGCTGACCCATTCGAAAAAGCACCACACGAATCTGGTATGTACATTCGTTGGATGGCAGACAACATGTGGCTATTCGTACCAGTAAGTAATGAAGTTCAGTCGTTCTTGACAACACTACCAGGCTACCCAATGCAACAAAGCCAAGTATTGAACCCAGGTAACTTCAACCAGAACGTATTAATGCTTCAAGGCAAGCTTCAACAGCTAGAGCAAGTACATCAAAAAGTAATGCAGTAATCCTTATTGAATTTATTTAATAAGTAACGCAAAAAAGCCGAGAGTAGCGATACTCTCGGCTTTCGTATTTTTGGTATAAGTTCTTTCTCAAATAGAAGCAAAAACTTAAGTCGAGAGACATTTAGCCAAAGACAGAGTAGTCAGTGTTTTACTAACTTGAACGCCCTTCCGAATGAGCAGGTAATTCTGGCTGCAGTTCACACCAGTTCGCCTTATAACCAGTGTAAATCTGAGCATCAACTTTCACGGGAATATCGGTATCAAATGTGGATATGGATAGCTCAATGTTTTCTAAAGGCTCGCCTTTTACCCTGAACCCTAAGCTAGAACCACAGTGAGAGCAGAACGTCCGCGTTGTACCATTTTCTGCCACATACTCTTTGAGTTGGCTCTTACCTGAAAGCCAAGTTAAATTGTTTACCCCTACAAGCGTGCCAAACGCCGCGCCATGGAACTTGCGGCACATAGAGCAATGACAGTTGGCGACTTTGTCACTAAACCCATCAACAGAAAAGCGGACTTCCCCGCACAAACATGAACCGTTGAATTTTGTACTCATCCTGAGTTTCCTTTTTCTTATGGCACTAAGTTTAGAAACGGCAATACACTTACCGTACTGAGAACGAAACCGCTAAGCGGTTGAAAAACCACACTGGAGTGGTTTGTTACGTGGCTCTAGGTGCGAACATTATGATTACCATACCCAACATAGCGACGGACACACCAACAACATCCCATAAACTTGGGCGAATACCGTCTACAACCCACAGCCACAAAATCGCCACAAAGATATAAACACCTCCATAAGCGGCATAAACCCGACCAGCTGCTGTAGGATGTAATGACAATAACCAAGCAAATAGAGCAAGACAGATAGCAGCAGGGACAAGAAGCCAAACAGATTTATCTTCTTTTAACCAAAGGTATGGCAAGTAACAACCTAATATTTCAAATACAGCGGTTACAAAGAACAGCCCGATTGTTTTTATTTCTAGCAACTGAATTTCCTATTTTGATTACAACCAAGTAGTCCTGCTAACGAGTGAAGAATAATGTGGCATACGGCTGTTCGATGTGAAACTGGCACACGTTTGCGAAGTAGAGTTAAGCGATTTATTAAGCAATACCTCGATAGTTTCTCGTCCCTCTCTCACTAGCTAAAACTCATTTTACATCAGTAATGTTATGTAACTAACTATGTGAACAAGGAGAATAGGCTTTGGGAAAACGCTTTAAAGCACTACTGCGCGCAAGCGCACGTCACCGCGGGTACGTATTCCAACGAATTTTGTTTGAACTGAGAGAGACCCAGTTTGATGGCGGCAACCACTTCACTCTCACTAGAAGTGTATTCATGCTCAAAAATCCAACCGCCACAGCCGTAACCCACCAGCGGTAAGTCTTCGGGTTCTATCTCTGGGTCTTCGGCTATTTCTAAAACCAGTGCGATCGATGTGGATGACAAATACCAACTCTGAATGCCCACTTTGCCTCGACCCACTATTTTTTCTCCAAACTCAATCTTTCCCTGTATCTCTTTCTCATCAATCTTGAGCATTCTTTTCATCCTTAATTCACTTTCGCCTTGATTCGCATCAACCATACGACTTTCGCATGAGTTGTCCAAAAGTATCCAACATTTTACGTCTACTTTTTAAAAAAATTTCATTTATTTTGATTGTCTTTTTATGCTTAATCTTTCGTGCTCTACACAAATCACTTCATTGAATGATTCTTAAATTCAACCTACAAATCAGATCAAGAGATACATTTGCCATTCTATTGTTTTGAACTCTAAATGCTCCCTATGTTTCCCTGACACCTATGACTATTGCTGAGACCCAAATTTAGTGATTTACTTGCGCCTCCTAAGTAATAGAGGTACAAAAATTAATGGACGACCCCTTTAGTCGACTGAACACTTCACCATGCTTTCACTCTTTGGAGGCATCAATATGTTAGAACTCTTTCTACAACCAGAAACCTGGGCTATTTTTGCAACACTATTCGCGCTCGAAGTCATTCTTGGCGTCGATAACGTCGTCTTTATTTCGATTCTTTGTGAACGTTTACCCGCATACCAACGAAAGTTAGCTCGAAACTTGGGTATCGGCCTTGCTGTGATGGCTCGAATTGTCTTGGTCTTTTCGATCTCTTGGTTAATGTCGCTTACTCAACCCTTGCTCACCATTGCATCCCTTTCATTTACAGGCCGAGATCTGATTATGATCCTAGGTGGTGCTTTCTTGTTAGGTAAAAGCTTGAAAGAGTTGTGGGGCTGGTTAATGCATACTGACGTCGGACATTCGACGCATGTCAGGTCAGGGCTAGCGGTGATTTTGCTTCAAATCGTCGCAGTTGATGCCGTGTTTTCGATGGACTCAGTGATCACAGCGGTAGGGTTAACAAACGATATTCCAATCATGGTCGCAGCTATTATCGCATCGGCTTTGGTCATGGTATTGACCGCTGAGAAAATCAACCATTTGGTCACAAAATTTCCAGGCTTTAAAACATTAGCGTTGCTGTTCTTGGTCTTGCTCGGTGGACTATTGATGGCAGAAGGCTTCGCTATACATGTGAATAAAGGCTACATCTACTTCGCTATGGCTTTTGGCTTAGCGTTAGAGCTTTGTCATGTGCAGCTAAAGAAAAAACAACGAATCAATATTGTTAAGATTCGTCCATTACAGGTTATTTAACACTCACCTAATACTCTTGTTCAAAGAGAGGAGTAAAAGCTCCTCTCTTTGATTACAACAACTGAAAACCAACGATATGAGACTCGCTTCAATCATCAGAATAAGACTAATTCATCTTGGTAAATTTGTGCGACATTAAATAACCTACAGTCAAATTAGGTATATAAAACTGCGTAGCACCGCCTGGGAGTTTATTTACACTAGACCTTGCTTCTAACTCTGTATTTCTTTTTGATTGAGCCCCTGAGTCTAATCGGTTCATCCCTTTGAACCCCCCAAACCACGCATAAACCGGAAATTTAAGTCTCACTTCCAATAAAAAATCAAGGGTGCTCCAATTTTCCTTGATAACCGATGTTAGTCTGCCCCATTCTCTTAGCGATACCCCATTTAATTGAGCAATTTTCATTTTCTGCTCTAGACCGGCATCGTGTTTAAATGACTCCACCGGCGACCACCAAGGAGAAAGGCCCGTGTCATCTGTGATCACCCCTGCTCCTAACGTTGGATAGGCATTAAATTTATAGATAGCCATGCCAGCAGGTAATAGCTCTCTTGTTGGATCACCAAATTTCAACTGAAACGCATCTCTAACGTAACCCGACCCCGTTGAAATAGACCCAACTTTGCTCCAATCCAAATCGTGATTTAAAATCATGAATTTACTCCATTAGTCATTACTTAGGGAGTAATACACTATCGCCCTAAATGAACCCAATAAATGAAATGATAGGTTTCAGGCTACTTTTTGTCTAAAAAAACCACGACATTCTGTTTGATTTTCAATCAATTTATTCAACTATCTATCATGTTCTTTCCGGTACCCAAGTAATAAAGAGCTTGCACAGATTTCAGCCGCTCGAAGATAAACAAACCTGAGTGAGTTATTCCATCCTATATCGAGATAAGCACATCAATACATTCCCTACCCTGAAAGTACTCATTTTTACAACAAGGCACGATTAAAAAAGACAATAAGGTATATACCTAATAAAGGCGCTGTCCAAAATGAAGACAAACTCATGACACTTAGAGAAATATTGAAAATAGATAATATCCGCTACTTCTTAATGTTCCGAAGCAGTTACTTTGCGCGTTTTTATTACCCTGTATTCACCCTACTCTACTTAGATTACGGCTTAACCCTATCTCAATTTGCCATGCTTAACGTCATTTGGGCTGCCACCATTGTTGTTGCTGAAGTGCCGTCCGGCGCATTTGCCGACACCCTAGGACGTAAAAAGCTCGTCATATTATCTTCCATCGTCATGTTTGTTGAAATTGGCATGATTGCGGTTGTTCCAACGGATGACCCCAACTTAATCTTCTTCGTATTTTTGATAAACCGAATATTAAGTGGTCTCGCAATGGCGTTGGCAAGCGGTGCCGATGAGGCACTCGCTTACGACACCTTAAAAGAGCGAGGTGAAGAAGAGCTTTGGCCGCGTGTCTTGCAGATCCAACTGCGTGTGACTTCAAGTGTGGGTATATTTGTCACTCTTGTAGGGGCCGCCATGTACGATGTTAACTTTATGGCTGGCATTTTTCATACTCTCGGATTATCAGCACCAGAAAGCACGAAAGATCTGATGCGCATTCCCGTTTATGCCACTCTATTTGTGGCGATGATCGCCATCTATTCCGCAATGAGTATGAAGGAAAAGAAAAAAGCATTACCGGATAATCAGACTACGTTGGCAACAACCATAGAAAGCCTTAAATTAACAACCAATACGGCAAAATGGGTGCTCGCTACACCTTATGTACTTTTCATATTGCTCTACTACAGCCTATTCGAACACACCTCGCGAATGTTCCTAACGATGAACAGCCAATACTATCTCGCCATTAATATTCCTATACTCTATTTCGGCTTTATTGGTGCAGGGATCAGTCTGCTTAAAATAATATTGGCGGGACAAAGCCGTAGATTAGCGGAAAGTATGGCCCCAAAAACATTCATAGCAGTCATGGGGATAGCAACGATAGCAACGTATTATTGGATCAGCTTGGGATGGTCTATCTACGGGGTAATACCTGCACTACTGCTAATTTTCATCATCATGACAATGAACATTTTCATTAGTTATCACCTTAATAAAAAGACCAAGTCACACAATAGAGCCACCGTTCTCAGCTTTAAGGGGCTGCTGTTTAATCTAGGGTACGGCTCAATTGGTATTTTATATGCTTACTACTATAAGTTGGTGTCTCAGAACTACACCACACAAGAAATAGAACAAAACATCGATTTCTTAGCCTCACTGTCTTCTTTTTTTTATTACTTCACATTGTTGTTCATTTCAATCAGCGCGCTGTTCTACTTCAAAAATAGAAAGGCGGTTGTTTGGGACGACACTTAGTCGAATCGAACAACAAGTAAAGCGAAGTGACCTTTATCAATCAAACCAACTGGTCTATGCTGAAATGACGTAAAAGTAATAGTTTATTTACAGCAAGTCAGATTTAAAGGAGTGCACTTTTGTCTAATTTCTGTATATTAGAGTTATTGCTCTAATATTGGTAATCAGGATGAAACGATACCCTATTCGACCACTCTTTGTGCTCTGCCTTAGCTTGGTTTCTGCCACCTCATATGGTGCAGCTATCACTTTCGATCAGGCATGGACAATTCTACAAGAGAACAACCACTCTCTTGCTGCGCAGCGATCTAATGTCGAAAGTTATCAGCATATGGAAAATGCAAAAGGAAACTTAAACCTTCCCTCAGTCACGCTTGGGGCAAATTACACTCGGCTTGATAACGATGTCACGGTGACAGGATCACAACTGGCAGAAGCAACTACCTTTCCCGCCCTTGGTGGTGCATCTGGAGCCTGGATGTCGGGTCTACTGCCTATTCTTGGCGGTGTTGAAACCACCATAACGGAAAAAGAAATTTTCACCTCTTCTATTCGAGCGGTTTGGCCCATTTTTACTGGCGGCCGAATCAGTGCAGCACAGCAAGCCGCTCAAGGGCAAACCGAACAAGCGAAAAGCCAATATGAAATGGAAACTCAAGCGCGCTATGAAGACTTGAGCAAATATTACTTTTCCGTCGTTCTGGCAACCGAGGTTCTGAATACACGAACGGCTGTAGAGAGAGGGTTAGCACAGCACCTCGATTTTGCTATCAAGCTTGAAGAACAGGGGCAAATTGCGAGAGTTGAACGCCTACAAGCAGAAGCGTCGTTTGATAAAGCGAAAGTCGATACCCGTAAAGCGCAAAGCAACTTGGATATCGCTCAATCGGCACTGAGCAAAATTCTGGCGCAAAATAGTGTGGTGACACCATCAGAAACGTTATTCATTAATAACACGCTTCCCCCTATGCAGGTGTTCATCGACCAAACCCTAGCGACCTACCCCGGTCTTGCGCTTCTTGATGCAAAAGAGAAGCAAGCGAGCAGCTTAATCAAAGCGGAAAAAGGGAAGTACTACCCTGAGGTATACTTATACGGTGACTACAGTCTGCATGAAGATGACACGCTCGCTAGCCAAATGAAGCCCGATTGGATGGTCGGTGTAGGTGTCAGCATTCCGCTGATTGAGTCATCAGGCCGCAGTGATACGGTTAAAGCCGCCAACAGCAAAGTACAGCAAGTTCGGTCACTAAAAGCACAAGCGCGCGAAGATCTATCGGTATTGGTACAAAAAACGTACCTAGAAGCACATCAATCTATTGACGAAGTGCTTGGGCTTGAATCGAGCATCAAGCTGGCCAAAGAGAATCTTAATCTTCGTGAAAAGGCCTTTAAGCAAGGGCTATCTACGTCACTTGAAGTGGTGGATGCGCAGCTCTATTTAGCCAGCATTCAAACTCAGCAATCGGCCGCTCGTTTTCACTACCTTGTCTCGTTAACCAAATTACTCGCGCTCACGAGCGAAATGAACAGCTACCCCCATTATCAATCCAATTCGTATGTCGTGGCTCACTCGGCTAAGACACAAGGATCACTATGAAGACTATTAAATCCATCAACACTCTCAAAACAATTATTGTCGCACTCATCGCTGTTGGATTTATCTCTTGGGTGGGGTTGAGCTTCTACAAAGCCTATCAGCCGCAACCTATCCGCTTACAAGGAATGATTGAAGCGCAGCAATACAGTATTTCGTCTAAAGTTCCTGGTCGCGTGGACGACGTACTGGTTCGTAAGGGTGACAGCGTGAAACCAGGTGATCTTATTTTCACTCTGCATAGCCCAGAAATCGAAGCGAAACTGGCTCAAGCCGTAGCAGGGGAAAAAGCGGCGGACGCACTGGCGACTGAAGCGAATAAAGGAGCGAGAGCACAACAGATTCAAGCATCTAAAGATCAATGGCTAAAAGCAAAAGCGGCGGCGGATCTTCTTGAGAAAACCTATCAACGAATCAATAACCTGTTTGACGACGGCGTGGTCGCCGAGCAACAGCGTGATGAAGTGAATACACAATGGCAAGCCGCTAAATACACCGAAAGCGCGGCTTATCAAATGTATCAAATGACCAAAGAAGGCGTGCGCGATGAAACCAAACTCGCTGCGACTGAAAAAGCGGTCATGGCAGCAGGCGCGGTGGCAGAAGTAGAAGCATACGCAGCCGATACTCAAATTAAGAGCTGGTTTGAAGGTGAAGTATCACAAGTATTGCTGCAAAGCGGTGAACTGGCTCCGCAAGGCTTCCCAGTAGTCACCGTGATCGATACTCAAGACGCTTGGGCCGTGCTCAATGTACGTGAGGATTATTTAAAGCAATTTGATAAGGGCACTCACTTTGACGCTTACCTACCTTCGCTCGACAAAACCATTACCTTTGCGGTAACGCACATTGCAGTGATGGGGGATTTTGCAACGTGGCGCTCAACCGATGCATCGCAAGGGTTCGATCTTCGTACCTTTGAAGTTGAAGCACGACCTGTTGATTCCGATATTCAACTTCGCATGGGCATGAGCCTTGTTGTTGAGATTTCAACGGATAACTAGGTAACCGGTCATGAGCGTTATACACAAGCAGTTACAGGGTCAGTTTCAGCATCAGCTCGATATCGTGAATCAAGATAAGTGGCTACTCTCATGCTTAACTTGGATTCCACTCGTATTAGCGCTGTCGATCTGGGGGATATTCTCAGCAGGCATTGCGCGTGACCTACCAATTGGCGTGGTCGACCTTTCTCATAGCTCATTATCTCAGAAGCTGATTCGTCAGTTTGATGCCTCATCAACACTCAGTGTTGATGAGACGTTTACTGATGTTTACCAAGCTAAACAGGCGTTAATTGAAAGCCGAGTCTACGCGTATGTCATCATTCCTCATGATTTTGATAAGGGGATCATGCAGCGCTCCCTTCCTCAAGTTTCCACCTTTTATAACAGCCAATATATCTTGGTTGGACGGTTAATTAGCTCTGCAGTGATGCAAACAATGGGCTATTTCAACGCCTCTATTGAAACGCTTCAGCAGCTTTCATCTGGCGATATGACCACCGTAGCGGCGATGGGAAAAGCCGTGCCAATTTCAACTCAAATAACCGCCCTATTTAATCGCAATACCAATTATGCGCAGTTTTTAGTCTCAGCCATTGTTCCTGCACTTTGGCAAGTGGTGATTGTGGTCAGTACAATTTTAATTCTTTCGGCTAACTATCGACGATATTCTCGATTAAGCGACTGGCTAGGGGCAAACCCTTTCACCACGTTGGTCAATACTCTTAAGGGGTATGTCGCTGTTTTTGCAGTGCAAGGTGCGATGTTTCTGGCATGGTTTTATTACTGGCTAAACTGGCCGCTTCAAGGTTCACTCATTCCAGTTCTTGTAGCTCAATTAGCCATGATTCTCGCCTGTATCTCTGTCGGGTGTCTGTTCTTTCTACTCACTTTAGATGCGACACGGGCAATGAGTTTTGCTGGTGCGTTTACAGCGCCAAGCTTTGCCTTTATGGGCGTCACCTTCCCAGCCACCGACATGAACGTTCTTGCTCAGTGGTGGCGTTCGCTTCTTCCTGTCAGCCACTATATCGAGGTTCAGATTTCGCAAGTAAGTTACGCACTGCCTGCGCTTGATTCATACCGATACTTAATACCCATGCTAGGGTATCTGGTGGTCGTGGTCGTATGCTTAGCTCTGATCAAAAAGCGTTGCCAACAAGAGGAATCCCTATGAGTTTTCTATCACTATTAAAACGTGAAATTCGCGATTTCTTTGCCAATAAAGCCGTGATACTGACAGTGTTTGGTGGTGTGATATTTTACTCTTTTCTCTACCCACTTCCCTATGCTCAGCAATCGCCACTTGAACAGAAAATTTCTGTGGTTAATTTGGACAACAGCGCCACCAGCTTAAAACTTGAAAGGATGGTAGATGCGACCGCGCAAGTCCGTATTGTCCAACGAGATCATACGATTGAGGCGGCGAAACAAGCTTTCATTGATGGCAAGGTGAGCGGAATATTAGTTATCCCTGAGTATTTTTATAAAGACTTGATGATGGGAAAAAGCCCAACGTTGGCCTTTGCAGGCGATGCCTCTTACTTTCTAGTGTATGGCACCATCGTTGAAGGGCTCGCTCAAACTGGGGCAACGCTGGGCGCGGAAGTCAAAGTTGCGCAATTACTCGCTCAAGGCGAGCCGATTCTTTCTGCCGAAAACCAGTACGCCAGTGTTAAGTCAAACGCCAAACCGACCTTTAACCCTCGTATGGGTTATGTAGACTACGTGGTGCCTGCGGTATTTGTGTTGATCCTACAACAAACACTCATCATGGCGGCAGGTTTATTGGTTGCTACCCAAAAAAGCATTTCTCGAAGCTGGACATTGACTTCACAGCTGATCACCTTATCAGTGCGCACCCTTATGTTAGTCACTATTTATGTGGTGATGAGCGCTTATTACTTTGGGGCCAGTTTTTCTTGGCACGGTATTAATACGGTGGCATCACCGATTGAGCTTTTTTCTCTACTTGTTCCCTTTCTCTTGTCCTCTTGCTTCATTGGCTTTGCCTTGAGGCTATGGGTTCCCCGACGTGAGTTGGTTGCGGTTACCGTTCTTATTAGCTCAATGCCGCTTATTTTCTTAGCTGGATTTATTTGGCCTCCTGAGATGATTCCACAGCCACTTCTTTGGCTAGCCTCTTTAGCACCTAGTACCTCAGCCATTGGTGGTTTTTTATCTCTCAACCAAATGGGGGCAAGCTGGCAACAAGTGTCTAGCCACTTTACTCAGCTCTGGCTACTGGTACTTGGCTGGGGAGCGGTTGTTGCGGTCACTCTTTTTTGCAGGTCATCCTTATTTAGAACAGTAAGTAAAGCACTCCCAAAGGGCTCTACTACATCCTCTTAAACCCCAGTTACTAATGAATTGACAACGTAATCACTGATTAAAATAAAAACCGAACCCATGGAAGGTTCGGTTTTATCGGGTAGTCATTTATCTAAACTTTAATGCTTGTCTATTTACGTTCTGGTTACTCTTCTGGGTAATCTTTCTTCGCCCCTTTTGGCGTAGCACTGACTGTCCAGTGCTCACTTGGATCAAACCCTTCATCGCAAAGATCTATGGTAAACCCCATTTCAGCCACTTCTTTGAGAGTGAGGTTATCAGCCATACGTGCGACTTCACCCATTCGATTATGCAACTCCATCACTTCCCCCTGAGCTAACTCTTCATTGCTGTAGACCTTATTAAGTATAGTGAAGAATCACTACCTCACCGATAATTTGCCTCAGTTTTTATCCTCCACTGAGTTATCCATTATTACAGCCAGATCACTCCCTATAGTGAATTAACAGACTCCTTACTTTGTCATTGCTTCGAAATAGCAATCCAAAACCGAGGAATCGGTAACCTACGCGCAAATTCCACATCGCTTGCCGTAATGAGTAAGCGACACATTAAGCAGGAAAACAACATGTACATGAAACTTACACCCTTGGTGTTAGCAGCGATTTTAGTGGGCTGTGGTTCAGACAGTGGTGACGATAATACGACGTCTCCAACAAACGCGACGCTAAACTTTTCCGTCATCAATCAACTTGATAACGAGCTCAACTCTTTTGACGTTAATTCTTACGCGCTTGATAACCACGCTAACCACGCTAACCACGATAAAGACCTATCCGATCTCGATAAGGTAAACATCGCGTTTAATTACGTTTTTCTAAAAAAAGTAGCATCACTACCAGGTGAAGTAGAAACTTGCGACCAAACAGGTCAATGCGAGCAGTACCATAATTACTTTGATGATCAGCAAAACGAGCTGCGCATGATTGAAGTTAAAGCGGCAAACGGTAGCGATGCTAGCCCTCTGTTTGACGGTATGATGGTGAAACCAGGCTATTACCAAATGTGCTTGTACATTAATGGCGAGAGCAAAAGCGGTGGGCAAGTTGAAACTGACGTGGATTCCCATGTCATCGAACACAACGGCAATGCCGATTTTCTTAGCAGCCCTTCACAAGGTTCATGCGCCGGTGCGAAGCCGCCAAAAGATGCTCGCCCATCAGGCCGCCTAGTCAGCCAAACTTTCCAAGTTCAACGCGGTGAAAATAACCTCGCATTCAAATTTGATTTAGAGAGTACCCTTAAATACAACAATAAGCATGGCTGGCGCTTCTTAGGCCAGAAAGATTTCGAGATCGTTCAGATTGACAGCAACTTCGGTCAGATTATCGGTTCAGTTGATATCGAATCAATCCAACAAGAGTGTAAGATGCAAGACGATTCGGCGCTTGAAGCGGTGTACCTCTACCCATATAACACACAACAACAGCAGATGTTAGGTTACCATAGCCACAGCGTTGGTGTTGAGGGTGAACAGCGTCCGCTTAACCATTCTATGGTTTCTACAACGTTCGCTGAAGGTATTGACGATCAAGTCGCCTACTTTGGCTTTAACAATGTAAAAGCCGGCACCTATGCTCTTGGCTATAGCTGCAGCGCTCAAAATGACAATGAAGATAACCAAGGTGCTTATTTTAACATTTACAGCACATTAGACTCTGTTCTAGTGAAGAAAGGGCAAGTTACCTACCCTGAGTTCGTTGCTAACTAGTCTCGCAACAACGTCGACATAAATACAGGTTTTCATTATCAAATCCCTTGACCAGATCAAGGGATTTTTTATTTGAACAATAAAGCAGTTATTGGGTATTTATGTCACACTGCAACACTGTCGCAATTGAAGTGAACACTTACGCTCAACCCACAATTATCGTTGACCAAAGAGATCGGATTTATGAATAAAGCTCTATTACTCATTCTTGCCTTCACCATAACCGGTTGTGCGACAAGTAACGATTACCCCAATCTTAATACGTTGTCTGAGTATGAAATTCCAATTCAAGTGGATGACCAAAAACAGGTCGAGAACTCAAAGACACTTGGCATTGCCTTTGGAGGCGGTGGCGTACGCGGTTTTGTTCATTTAGGTGTCATTAAGGCGCTTGAGGAAAGTGGGATTAAAGCCGATTTAGTCACAGGCTCATCTGCTGGCTCTATTGCGGCGAGCTTGTATGCTTCAGGACTGCCTTACAGCGAGATTGAAGCTATTGTTCATGATGTGAGTGAATATCAATTGGCTGATATCGTGATTTCACGTAAAGGTGTCGTTAATGGGCAAAAGTTAGCAAAATGGATAAATGAATCGGTACCACAAGAGAACTTAAATCAGATGCCGATTCCAATAGGCATTACCGCCACCGATCTCACCCATAAAGAGTCTGTGCTCATTCTCGATGGTAACCCGGGCGAAGCAGTACAAACATCCTCTTCCGTCCCCGCCGCTTTTGTTCCCGTAAAAAACAAAGGACGTTTATTAGTTGATGGCGCTCTACTTACCGTCGTCCCCGTCAATTATGCCCGAACGATGGGAGCAGATATTGTCATTGGTGTAGACATCCACTGTGATGCCGAACCCGACGTTAAGAACTCAAGACGACACGTTGCAATCAACACGCTTCGTATGCTGACCTGTAAATTGTCAGAGCCTGAAATGCAAAGTGCCGATGTGCTAATTCGTCCAGATTTTGAGCCTGAAAGCGAAATCAGCTTCGGTGATAAAGACGAAGCAATAGAAGCTGGTTATCAAGCAACGATAGAGAAACTCCCAGAAATATTGGCGCTGATAGGTTCAACCAATGACCATTATATCGAGTAATCACCTCGATAAAGCCGAAATCATAAAATCGAAAAAACGCAGTTAATTCCATTTAATTATTGTTTTAACTGCACTTTTATCAAAGAAGCAAAATCGTTACATTCTTAGAGACCGTTATTTTATATCGAGAAGTATTTCAACGGTTACACTTTTAATGTACCTCGCCCCTACGAATTCCTTTACGATCGCGCCCTAAATTTTCTAGCACGTCAACGTTGATTTATAAACGTTGTTGCTTATACCGTTTTAGCTGGTGTTTTAATGGAAAACCTCTCTTATTTGGTTGCTTTCAACCATCTCTCTTTTTCTATGGTGGCAGTGGTCATCATGGTATTACTTTCTCGTGCAATCGTCGCAAATACCAAGTACTCCGCCGTTCTAGTGATCGTTGTTCTTGGATTGCTAATGGGTACGCTATTTGTGAAAACAGGGTTAGCGCAGCCGGGACTTCAAGAATTCCCAGCGATCGTCTTGCTGAGCCAAACTACCGTTATCGCCTTAATCGCTACCTTCTTCGTTGGGGGCCAAGAGATCCGTAAATTGCTCTCAAAGCAGTTCGATAAAGCTGAAAGCTTAGTGGTCGGCGCAAAGCATGAAGCGTTTGTCGGAACGACGAGTACTCAACTTGTTTATATCATTCGTGCCTTCGTTCTATTGATGGGTATCGAAATGGCATCTGCTCTGCTAACAGGTCGCAGTTCAGGTCACCCTCTTGGTGAGTCATACCTAGCACTCTCTTACCTAAGCTTAGGTATTGCGCTGATTTTTATTGATAGCAAAGCCAAAATTTCTGATAAGCGTGCTTACCTATTTAAAGGCTTAGTTGAGATCTTAGTGATCATCGGTATTTTGATGATTTCGCTAAGGCTGTCGCACCTTGTTGCTAGCGTGATTGGTTTACCACAAATCTTCTTTGCAATGGTGGTCTCGTCTGGCCTAGGTATGGTAATGCCAAAGTGGAAAGCCGGCCCTACACTGAGCGCGCTACTGTTCGCGGGTATTCCTGTACTACTAACGGGCACTTTCTTGGTTGGCGGCTCTCACATGCTAGAGGCCTTTTCTATTCCTGGTTTACAAAGCGTGATCGTATATGGCTTTGCAGGACAAATGTTCTGGATGTTTGGTGGCTTGACCATTCTTATCTTCCTAGCAAAAGCGAACCACGTTCGTAATCTAGCACCGGGAATGGCTGGCGGTTTATCACACTCAGGGCTCACAGGCGCATGTACGGCAGGTGATTTTGGTGGGACAGCTTCAGCGCGTGCGCCGATTATGATTAACATTCCGTTTATCGGCCATATTTTCGTATTTACCATACTTGCCGCCAGTGCCGAGCGTGGCGTTCTATTGGTTGAATGGACATTACCACTGGTTTTACTCGGTTTAGGGTTTGTTTACCTCGCAAGCAAAAACCTTCGCCAAGCAAACGGTGAGGATGCAAAAGAAGTGAAAGGACTCATGCAGTTCTCGTTTGGCTGGCAAATCGTTGCGGTATTCGGCAGCTTCACTATATTGCATTTTTCAGGTATGCCAATTGAGCATGCTTCGATGGCAGCGGCGTCTGGCTTATCTCACTTTGGCCTGTTTGCAGCGACTCAAGGTGGTATGTTCGGGGAATCGGCAGCGAGTATGATTACCTTCATTTTCGCCACGCCATTCTTAGTTCATCCACTTGTATTTGGGCTATTTGGTAAAGCAACCGAAAACGGAGGTGAAATGTCAACCAAGGCTGTGATGTTCATCTTCGCTCTAGGTACACTAGGCGTCCTTTACTCTGCGTTATCAATCTAGTTTTTGATAACGTCATACCCAAATAGCCTCGGCGTGCATTCGCTAGACGCTATTTGGGTATATCAAACCGAATTCATTCGCGGTACCTCATTTTTGACAAGTACCTTTCATTTATCAACCCAACATTGATCTACCTACATTTAAGCAAGTTCTAAATCTATTAGTTTGAGTTATGTATTTATCTCATACGTATTCCTGTGGCTTTGAAAATGAGTAAGGGGTTAGATGTTTATAACGTTACACTTTGTAGTTACCACGCTTTTGGCCATTGTCTGTGCTCAATCAATGGGCCTCAATCAAAATGAATTCTCGGCGCTAGCGCTTTTGATACCCGCCCTTTGGGTGTTACCACAGAAAGGCATTAAAGGCCTATTTCTCGTCGCCGGCATGCTAGCCTATGGATTAACACTGCCACATCAATCAATCGCACTGTCCGTCACCCAATGGATTCTATTTCCCTTGCTGATGGTGATATTTTCTAGACGAAGCAGTAAAAGAGTTCGCTATATCACCGCATCAATCGTGTTAACCCTGCAAGCAGGCGTCATGGTCAGTCAGGCAATAGGGTCACTAGACGGGATGCCAATGATCACCGCGATCCAAATGTTGTCAGTTTGTCTGACGTGGTGGGCAGCAAAACACAAAAGCACATCGACCAAACAGAGCTGGTGGGCGCTTGGATTAATCGTTCCGCTTTGGTTTGCTGGGTTTTTTCACGCAATATTAGTCGCAATATCGATTACTGGTATTATTTCTTCATTGGAAAGCTTATCTCGCCTGAAAAAGTTCAATTGGAGTAAACTTATCTGCTGGACGGTGCCAACGGTCGGCTTTGCTGCCATCGTCGTTTCTCCAAATATTGAGGTTCCACACTCTGTGATTGTGGTTTGGATGTGCTTACTAGGCACAGCTTGGATGACCGATTATATTCTTCGCAGTATCGAGAAAGAACAAGACACTATTGGCTCTAAATAGACAACGGTTAACCTCTCTTACAGGCAGTGCAATACATAAACTTAGCTCTGCCCGCATAGAGAGTTAACCAACACTCTCGATTAACTACTACTGTTACGCAGTTTTGGGTCGTCACTTAGGTATTCAACAAATTCAACTTCAAACCCCGCTGGGTCGACAAAATAGATGTTTTTCCGATAAGGCTCTTCCGCCCCTTGCTTAGCTATTTCAAAACCCGCTTGAATAAGACGCTCGATCACCGCATCAATGTTATGAGTGACATAAGCAAAATGAGCTAAGCCAACTTGGTGTCCAGCCAAATCTCTATTCTCGCCTTCGCCGTGATCACTCAACGCGATGTATTGATACTCATCACCAAAATGCAGCCAATTACGTGGTTTTCCAGACCACTCTCCTTTCCCTTCATCACGAATAGACCAGTGAGGAAACGCAGCTTGGTAAAATTCCAACATTTTCGGAATATCGCTTACCACTAAATTTACATGTTCCAGTTGTATCATTTGTCTCTCCTTAACGTGTATTTATAATCAACGTTAATTATGCTAATACCTCAACATTAGTTGAGGTAAAGCATTTTGTTTAACTAATCTGAAATAATCTAAACGCGAAGTTCAAGATCAAAATCTCTCTGTCACATTTCATTAGTCTTTGATGTAGAGATCTTTAGAGTAGATACGCCCTTCCACGTTGTTCTTAGCAAATCCGCCCACACTCGGTCGAACTAAACGAGCCTGCATATAGTAGTAAATCGGGGCAATCGGCATGTCTTCCGCCAATAATTGTTCCGCTTGATCGTAGAACGCTTGGCGTTTTTTCTCATCGGTCGCCGAGAGTGCGTTGTCCATGGCTTGATCGTATTTTGAGTTGTTGTAGCGCGCAAAGTTCCCCGAAGAGTCTGAGCGAACAAGGCTTAAGAAAGTCGAGGCTTCATTGTAATCACCGCACCATGAGGCGCGCATCACATCAAAATCACCTTGTCTGCGCGACACGAGGTACGACTTCCATTCTTGATTTTCTAACTCAACTTTTGCATTCAAATTCGTCTTCAGCATCGAGGCGATCGCTACCGCAATCGACTTGTTTGATTCACTTGTGTTATAGAGCAATTTGAAATCTAACGGGTTATTTTCGTCGTATCCTGCTTCTTTAAGCAATTGCTCAGCCTTATTATCGCGCTGCTTTTGAGTCCATTGACTGTATTCAGGTTGCGTCGCCTCAAAACCAGCAGTGTATTGGTGAGCAAATGTATACGCCGGTAAATTACCCACCTGAGTCACACCATTGGTGATCACATCGCGCATGATGGAGTAAGAGACCGCTTGGCGAACTCGTACATCATCAAAAGGAGGCCGAGTGGTATTAAAGGCATAATAATAGGTGCACAGCAATGGAACCGCGGTATAAGCCGATTCATAATCTTGCTTCAGCTTTTGCGCCATATGGGTTGGCACATCAGAGGTAATATCCACTTCACCGGCCACATAGCGATTGATTGAAGCGTTTTGATTTTCAAATGGAATATAAGTGACCTGAGTAAGTTGAGTCTCGTCACTATTCCAGTAGTTTGAGCTCTTCTTTAGTTCAGTTCGTTCGTTAATGACCCATTTGTCGAGCAAAAATGCACCATTACCGACAAACTGCGTTGGATCACTCCATGGTTTATCGCTGTTTTCTACAGTTTCTTTGTGCACTGGCATCATCGAGGTGTGCCCTGTCATCGCGACAAAGTAAGGCACCTTGCTTTCTAGCTCAAAACGTAGCGTGTATTTGTCTAAAGCGGTAATGCCCAACGCGTCGAGAGGCTTTTTCCCTTCGGCAACATCGGCAATGTTTTTTATCTTACTGAGTTTCAGGTACCAAACATTCGGGGAGCCCAGTTTTGGGTCAACAGCGCGTCTTATCGCATAGACAAAATCATCCGCTGTGACGGGATCACCATTTGACCACTTAGCATTTTCACGCAGATGAAAATCAAACGTTTGGTTATCTTCGGTTTCCCATGACTTAGCCACACCGGGAATAATATTGCCATCAAGGTCTTGAATCACTAAACCTTCAAACAGATCACGTAAGATATGCATTTCAGGCAGACCTTCCGCTTTCGCTGGGTCTAGTGTTGCCGCCTCTGCATCGTTGGCTCTCACTAAGTGTTGCTCTGCTGCTAGTGAAGCCGTATCAAGTGCTTGGGCAGCAACAGACATTGATATAAACGGGGTAAGTAGAGTGGAAATAATTAATGCTGTCGAGTGTTTCTTAAATTCCATTTTTTTGTTCTCCTAGCCTATCTTTGTTAGTAAACCCATAAAAATGGGCCACCACTATTGACGGTTTTTAACCGTTCGGTTTATCTAATCAATATATGATACTACTTGATTAATCAGGAGATTAGGGTGAGTTTAATTCCAAGATCGGAAAGAGCTTCATTTTCAGTCGAGCCGTTACCATACGGACGCTCAGTACTGGGCGCACCACTGCTGTATTTTCCAGCTCAAGTGGAGAGCCAATCTCATGGTTTAATTTTGGCAGGAACCCATGGCGACGAAACGGCCTCTATTGCCGGGTTGTCTTGTGCATTAAGAAGTTTGCCCGCAAAAAACTTATGCCATGATGTGATCTTGTCAATCAACCCAGATGGCAATCAACTTGGTACAAGAGCCAATGCCAATCAAGTCGATCTCAATCGTGCCTTTCCCGCTCGTAATTGGTCTCAGAATGACACCGTCTATCGCTGGAGCTCACAAACCACCAATAGAGACGTAAGAGTTCGCACAGGTGACGTAGATAAGTTGGAGCCAGAAGTCGATGCATTGATCGCGTTAATCGAACTGCGCCAGCCTCAGTTTGTAGTCTCTTTTCATGAACCTCTGGGGTTAGTTGACGACCCTAGCCGCTCAAAACTTGCAACATGGCTTGGAGAACAGTTCAATTTAAGTGTGGTCGATGATGTGGGCTATAAAACACCCGGGTCGTTTGGTACTTGGTGCAGCGAAAAGCCGTTACCTTGTGTGACCGTCGAACTGCCAGCGGTATCGGTTGATTTAACGATTGAACAATACCTCTCCGCCTTTATTTCCGTATTAACGATGCAGGCTGATACCGTCAGTTAGTTTTCAACGACTCTAAATCGAATAAAGTACAAACTATTTTCTGTTGGATAGATCTTACGTAAGATCCATTTAAGCATAAACACAAATGGGAGATTCTCCGCTTTTGCATGAACTCGACTGAGTTGCTCAAATTCGACACTCTCGATACCAAGAATTTCAAGCTGACAAATCTTTCGACTATCTTCCAGAGTGAATGCTTCAACAATTTGGCCAGCAAAATAATGGCTTTCTGATTTATTGCGAATGGTTGCCGTCTTTTTTCCCGATAGAATCTGACGCTCCATCCTTGTGAAAAATGTGATTTTATCCATTGGACAGCACCTAATTAACGGTCTAAAAGGCGTTTAATACGTCAGAATGGTAACGAGTGATATCCAGTGTAACATTGTAGTCCTTCACCCACCCATCTAGCCTAGATTGTGCATCATTCAAACTCGTCATGGTGATAGTGTTGTCATCCAATTGCCAAAGCTGTCGGGATCCCTCATAGCTAAAATGAAGCGCTAACATGGCATCTTCATTCCCTTGCTCTGCCGCTGCTAATAGTTTTCTACTTTTACGGTAGATGAGATTGAGTGATTGTTTAAGATCCCAAACATAAGCGACTTCAACCATTTTAGGATGGGTTTTCAATCTAGTTAGCACAATAACCAAAGTGATTGCGCTCACCACCACGCCCAGAAGATTCCAATGAAAATGAGAGCCAGTTTCTGAAGGGAAGAAATGAATTAAGGTCTGAGATACGGCGAGACTCGACACTGCCAAGCTAGCAATGCAAGCCACAATGACGATGTTTAAACGGGAGCGATAAACTTTTTTATCGATAATCTGCAATTGCATGGTGAATCCGGAGTAGCTGTCAATATTTGTACTCGATAATACACTAAGACGTCCTTATATAATGAATGACTTTGTTACCAATTCTACCTAATTACAAAGAGGCCGTTACTTCGAAGCCACCATACTCCCAATCATTTTTTCACAATCTGCTAACGGCATATAACGAGGGACTGGGTAGTTCCACTGAGCTTCATGCAGTGACTGTTTTGCGAGTTCAGTAATGTCCTCTTCTAGTAATGCCTCAAAGTGATCGGGTAGGCCCAGTTTGGTTTGCAAAGATTTGATGTAATCGATGAAAGCCTGCGCTCTCACAGATTCACTCGCTCTAACGTCTGCCAATGTTATAGCATCAGATAACTGAGCCAATCGGTACTTAGCTTCTGACTTGGAATACTCCAGCACATGCGGAAGTGCAACCGCGTTCGCCAACCCATGGGGCGTTCCATATTTAGCACCAACGGCGTGTGCAATAGCATGGGCGTAGCCTAAACTCGCTTTGGTGAAGGCAAGCCCAGCATAATAAGAAGCCAGAGCCATTTTTTGTCTTGCCGTCGCATTTTGACCAAACTTCACCGCTTTCTCTAGATTCTCATCAATAAGCTTAATCGCAGCTAGAGAATAACGGTCAGTCTCTTTTGTCGCATTACACGATATGTAAGCTTCAACGGCATGAGTTAGCGCATCCATTCCAGTTTGAGCAGTAATATGGGCGGGCAGTGCCAGCATAAGAGTTGGATCTAATGCTGCAGCAATTGGCACTAATTTAGGATCCATTAAAGGTGTTTTTTGATGGGTTCTAGGGTCAGAAACAACCGCGGCGACGGTAACTTCTGATCCCGTTCCCGCCGTGGTGGGTAATACAAACAGCGGCGCAGGTGCTTTCCATACTCTAAGAAGCCCAACGAGTCGTTTAATGGGTTTATTGTTGGTCGCACTCGCGGCAATCACTTTGGCGCAATCAATAGGCGACCCACCACCGATGGCCACTACACCATCACACTTTTTAGTCTGGTATTGTGCTAATCCTTTCTCAACCTGAGTATAGGTAGGATCAGGTAACACTTCTGAGTAAACCTCACAGTGCACTCCGACTCGCTCAAATTCAAACATCAACCGCTTAACAAACCCAAGTTTTACAATACCCTCATCGGTCACAATCAACACTCGCGTGATCCCCATGATGGACACACTATGACAAAGTTGGTTTAACGCATCCTTACCAATAAACAGAGTTGGCTTTGATATAGGCAAGACTTTCGCCGCTATTTTCAGCCCTTTCATGTAGATCTTATGAAGTAGATAGTAGAGCCTTTGTTCCATTGTAAGTCTCTGTTTGATTATGTGATAACACTAGCCTAGGCAATACAACAACTTATCTCTACTCTAAACTGCATATTTTTCAATCTTAACTGAATTAAATGTTACTCTTCGACAAATGGCGAACAATGCATTGAACAATTAAAGAGCAGAGAAAAGGATAATATCCTGCTTAGATTTTCTATTTCAGTAAAAAAGCCTGCATATAAATTCATCAAAATAATAATAATTAGTCACAAATATTCCCATCAAACCACGCTTTAACGCCTATTAATCAATTTATCAACTCAAATCAATTCATTTTTTCTCCAAAATAACAAAACAAACGCTAGCTCAAATAAACAGACAAAAGTGTTGCGAGCATGTTTCAAAACGGAATAATGCTCAATGTTACCTAGATGTAACAAATAACACTCTTATAAATATAAAAACTATATACATACACTCGGTTATAACCTGAAGAGTTATAACCAACGATATTCAGACAGGAAAAATGATGCACAAAAAACTAATGCTGGCCCTAGCAGGCATGACAGCAACCGGAAGTGCTACCGCCTCCGGACTCGATGAAAAAATTAACGAAGTCGTCGCACCAATCGTCAACCCATTTGTAGGAATGATCTTCTCAACTATTCCTTTCCCTTTTACAGACGTGCAGGTGCCTTGGATTGTATTGTGGTTAGTCGTAGCCGCGATCTTCTTTACCGTTTATCTCGGTTTCATCAACGTTCGTGGTTTTAAACACGCACTAGAACTGGTTTCAGGTAAATTTAGCAACCCAAAAGCGAAAGAAGATGGTGAGGTCTCTCACTTTCAAGCTCTCACAACAGCCCTTTCTGGTACAGTTGGTCTTGGTAACATTGCGGGGGTAGCGGTCGCTGTCTCTATTGGTGGCGCCGGTGCGACATTTTGGATGATCTTGGCGGGCCTGTTAGGTATGTCGAGCAAATTCGTAGAATGTGCACTTGGTGTGAAATACCGTAACACTAACCCAGACGGCACCGTTTCTGGCGGTCCAATGTACTATCTAAGTAAAGGTTTAGCTAACCGTGGTAACGCTGCTCTTGGTCGTACTCTGGCGGTACTGTTCTCAGTATTTGCTATTGGTGGTGCGTTAGGTGGCGGTAACATGTTCCAAGCAAACCAAGCGTTTAAGCAAGTGGTTGGTGTAACCGGTGGTGATGCTTCTTTCCTAGCGGATAAGGGTTGGCTATTTGGTATCATCCTTGCCGTTATCGTTGGTATCGTTATTATTGGTGGTATTAAGTCAATCGCAAAAGTAACCGAGAAAGTAGTTCCATTCATGGCGGCTATTTACGTTGGTGCAGCGCTTGTGATTCTAGCAATGAACTACGATCGTATTGATGATGCATTCGGTGCTATTTTCCATGGCGCGTTTACTGGTGAAGGTATTGCTGGTGGTGTGATTGGTGTCCTTATTCAAGGTTTCAAACGTGCCGCGTTTTCGAACGAAGCGGGTGTTGGTTCAGCCGCGATTGCTCACGCAGCCGTTAAAACAAAAGAACCGATGTCAGAGGGCTTTGTTTCTCTACTAGAACCGTTCATTGATACGGTTGTGATCTGTACCATGACAGCGCTTGTTATCATTATTACAGGTTACCTCGATAACGATTCAGGTCTAGCGGGTGTTGAATTAACATCAGCAGCGTTCGGTAGCTCTATCAGCTGGTTCCCGTACATTCTTGCCATCGCTGTTGTGTTATTTGCTTTCTCTACCATGATCTCTTGGTCTTACTATGGTCTAAAAGCGTGGACATACTTATTTGGTGAGAGTAAAACAGCTGAAATCATCTTCAAAGTTAAGTTCTGTGTGTTCGTTGTAATCGGTTCTGCGATGAACCTTGGCCCTGTCATCGACTTCTCGGATGCGATGATCTTCTCAATGGCATTGGTGAACATTGTCGGTCTTTACATTCTTGTGCCTGAAGTGAAACGAGACTTAGCGGATTACCTAGCACGTCATAAAGCAGGTAAGGTTTACAATGTAACTGAAACTGCTAAACAGTCTTCTTAATACATAAAACGAGACACAATTGAAAACAGCAGGCTAAACACCTGCTGTTTTTTTATTGTCAGCCTACACTGAACGTAGATGAATAGCTGATTAAGGTTCGTTGATGGGATACGAAGAAGACTATTTTAAAGCACCCAATGGCTTACCAGAACGAGAAATCCGCGCTCTTTTTTCCGAGCTGAGTAATCTTGTTTTGTGGGAAGAAGAAAACGAAAATACCCAAGCTGACGCCATAAACGTATTACGTCATATCTCTCAATATGAACGCTACCAATCTCAAGCAGAAAAATGGCACACTCTGTTCGCTCACGACTACAAAGCAACCTGTTTTTGGTGGGAGGAAGATTGGCGCTATAGCCAAGGTTGGCCTCTTATTGAACCATTATTAGCTCAATTTCAATAGCCATAACCTCTACTTTTACTGCTAATGATGTGATGAAAGAGCCACAGTTTGAGAAGCGTAAAGCCGACTATCCTACTCATTTACGTAATGAGTTTAGCGTGAAACAAAGCGGATTTTGACTGTGTAGAAAAGACAAAATAGTGGCTCGCTTATAAAGAACCACTATTTAATATAGGGCGTTCTAGGGTTATACCTAAAATTATCCGACTGATTCTAGTTGAAACCGCATTGCGGATTGCTTCAGTTTCAAATACTTTGCTTTAAGCACTCCTTGCTCAAGGTTTTCATCACCAAAAAAGAGACCATCCGCGTCTTTCAACAATGCGTAATCCTGCTCTAGCACTTGAATAATAAAATCCGCTTTTTTAAGCGTATAGGGTGTACATGACTGCCCATGAACATCATCCAGTAAATCTAAAATGTTTGAGCGAAATGACTCTATTAGCTGTAATTTTTGTAACTCTTCGTCACTATTAAGCGCTTTTTTCCAAACATTAATAATATCGACATGCCTATTTATAACAACGGGCATCGCCCCTAACTCTGTTAGCTTCAACAACTTCCGTTGATACGCCTCTACCGCACAGGTTTTTTCCAGTCGATATAATTCGAACTGCTGCTCTTCGCTCATCCCCTGTTTATTCTTAAGCAGATAGTCAAAAAAGAAGCGAGTTTCAAATCGCTCAATACCATGAAACAAAGGGGTCTCAAGGCCATTACTATTAAAGTGTGTCAACGGATCAAATTGATACATGTACCCGAAATCAAATAAGCGCACTTCATCATCGGTATTACACAAAATGTTACCAGGACAGAAGTCCCACTCAAACAAACCACTAAGCTCCAGATTTATGATCGCCTCAAAAACTTGCTCGAATACATCTCGATTCAAATGCTCAATGGGGTCCCCATTTATCCATGGAGAGAGGATAATACCATCTCGGTACGAAGCGAATTGAGTATCGACGATATAGCGAAACGCTCGCGGCTTGCTAACCTTCAATATCGATAGATCACGTCGTCTTTGAACCTCATTTAAAAACGAAGTTTGCCCATCGACATTCTTAACAAGACTCTCTGCTCGGCGGCATTTTAACGTCCAATCTCGGTCCTCAATACGAATATGATAAACCACCGCAGTTAAACCCGATTCATAAGCCCTTATGACATAAAGGGAGTTCGACGTTGTCGCTTTTAACTGCTCCAAAGTTAGTGGGATTAGCTCTAGGTTACCAACGACAATATTATCATTAGATTTTTCAAATGCTAACTGACTAGCACGACGCTGCTGTTCCAAATTCACAAATATGGTCCACTTCCATTATTGATCTTGTCAATATATCGAGACCCAGCAACTACATACCGTGACGACCTTTAAGCTTTAAGTGAACAAAGCTCATATCTACTTTGTAAAATCATCTCGATGATTATCTAACCAACGCATCAATTTTTCCGTATGCTCTTGCATTTGATTCAACTCTTCATCTTGCCAATTCGAGAATAGGTGTGAGATGTCAGGCATTAACGAGGCCATTGTCTCCTCACATAACCTAAGCCCTTGACTTGTGATCTTCAAATAACGACGTCGTTTATCCTCAATATCTGAAATCGATTCCAATAGATTTTTTTCAAGCAATACCGAGATTATTTTAGTAATCCCAGGCTGGTTCATCTCCATGACTCGCGCAAGATCCGTCACTGTCCAGCTTCGATCAGGCTTATGGGTAAAGTGATTCAACACGCCAAACTGCGAGGGATTCAGCGGCAAAGATGAAAACAGTGCGGCTTCTCTGGTCGCCATTAACTGCCGAACAATTCCAAGCTGAACAATCAACTTCGCTTCTGTCTGTTTTCTTATATTCACGACCTATTTCTCCTAAAGAGTCATTCGCTAGGCAAATGAACACTTGCCAAATCATTCCTTGGAATATAATATACATTCCAAGGAATCTAAATGGTTTTTTCATTTTTCTAAGGAGAGCATCATGAATCGTCGTAATTTCATAAAAATAGTCGGGCTTGGAGCAGGAGCCGCGGCACTCAGTAGCGCTGTGATCATTAATAATGGTCGTTCAAACTCAAGCGACAACTTTGGCTGGAATGGACCGGACTCAAGCGAAACCGATATTCGAATGCAGGTACTCTCTTACGCGATTCTTTGCCCAAACGCACACAATATTCAGCCTTGGGTTGTCAAAATGACGGGAGCAAACCGCTTCGATTTATTGGTTGATCCTGATCGTTTACTTCCCGAAACCGACCCTATTCATCGTCAGATACACATAAGCCAAGGAACATTTTTGGAAACCCTAGCGATTGCCGCATCGGGGTTAGGTTATGAAGCCAAAATTGACTATTTTCCGCAAGGTATGTACAGCAACACAGAATTAGTCGACAAACCAGTGGCATCGATTGAGCTAATTAAAAGTGACAAAATCACCCCAGACCCACTGTTTGCTTTTTTACTAACTCGACACTCTAATAAGCGTGAATATGGCAATTATTCACTCAGCCCTGCAGAAATGGCTAACTTACAAACATTTGCGGTTGAACAATGTAGTTACCCACTCACAATAACAAGCTCGAGTGAAGACAAGTTAAAATTTGAAAAAATACTCACCGAAGCGATGCAAATAGAAGTAAATGACCGTGGGCGAAGTCACGAAACCATTGCTTTATTTCGCTTTGACCAAGACGAAGTGAACAAATATCGAGATGGATTTGGCGTTTCACAAGCGGGGCTTACTGGAATTAAAAAACTCATGGTTGAAAACTTCGTCCTTTCAAGAGAAAAAACAGAGCAAGACTCAACCGAATTCGATCAACAAGCCGTTATCATGGCTCAAAAAACGGTTTCCACCACAGAAACCTTTGGTTGGATAAGCAGCAAGGGCAATAGCCGCCTTGATCAAGTAATTGTCGGAAGAGACTATTGTAGGCTCAACCTCAAAACCACAGCAATGGGGCTGGCACAGCACCCTATGAGCCAGGTGTTACAAGAGTATTCAGACATGCTTCCGCTACAGGCTGAATTTAAGCAAGCTTTCGGTATCGATGAGAGCAAAACGGTTCAGATGCTATTTCGGTTAGGTAAAGCGGAAAAAACGCCGCACGGACCAAGACGATTGGTTTCAGAACTAGTGAAGAGCTAGAACCAACGGATGAGCTAATAGACAAAAACGGCCACGAACTTTCCGTGGCCGTTTTACTTATACTTTCTAATGAAGGTTTCCAATTAGTGGCGCGTGAACGTCAATGTTTCTTCACTGCCTGATTCAACAATTCTTAATGACAACACATCGCCAGATACCGTAGCAAAAACTTGGTTGTTGGCATTCCCGACAAAATCCGAGAGCCCTGTATCGCCATTTAAATCCGTACCAGAATCAGGGAACGATATGGTCATCTCATTAGTTTGAGCGTTCACCACATAACTGCCCCATTCAACCCCATTGTCTTCATCAGGGTTTTGAGCCGTGCTTAAATCCCTATCCACTTCTGCGTGTACATATGTGCCATCAGATAAGAAAGTAAACATCAACAGCTCATTTTCATTGGTTCCCGAAATGAGCCAAGTACCGACTATTCCATTGTCTACAAGCTTAGCGAACGTAATGGTATCCGTAGCAACAACTGATCCATTTTCATAGTCAGTCACATTAAACGTTAGTGTTTGGTCATTATTACTAAAGGTGAACTTAATGGTTCCACCATCTTGTGAGTTTGCGGTTGCCGAAGTAATGACATCGGTTAATCCAATATCACCATTCTCATCAAAATAAGTGGTTTCACTAAAGAACTCATCAAGTGAGTTAACCTCATACGTCCCCCACTCCATTCCGTTAAGCTCATTAGGGTTTTCAGCGTTTTGTAGATCGGTATCTATTTCTGCATGCGCATACGTACCATCAGCAAAGAATGTGAACATTAATAATTCATTTTCATTCGCACTTGAAACTAGCCAAGTGCCAACAAATTTACCAAATGTGATACCTGCCCCCTGAAGAGTCGACTCAAAATGAGCCAAAGCAGCCGCCTCACTAATCAAGGAGATGGTTGTTGTGTCTTGTCCACCTTGAGCGATCACAGAGAGTACCGTTGTATCACTTTCAAAAACGGAACTGGACACGTCAAAGTCAATGTCTGTCGTTGCAGCATCTTTTACGTCATCAGATATCGTAATTCCGTTGCTCGGGTCGCCATCGGTATCTAATGTTTGAAGGAAACGAATAATATTAACAACCTGATCATCTTCTGGGTCATTGCTGTTTGCAATATCCAAAGGGGTGACAACACCTGAGGCTAGAACGGGAGGGAAAGTAATTGAGCCAATCGAAAAGGTAACAGTCTCCCCTTCTTCATACAGGTAGTTACCATTTGAGTCTGTCACACCAGAAAGCGTTTCTGTCGCATAGTTAATGTTCGCAACAGCTGCATCGATAAACTGGCCAGTTTGTGCGGTTGCTGAGGTACTAGATGAGCTGCCATTACAGCCAACTAGTAGCAACGAACTCCCTAAACCTAATATTAAACCTAAAAGAACTTTATTCATTTTTCTATCCTTAAGCTAACTAACTTGACTATCAAAATAAGAATAGAAGCAGGTTGCATTTACACAAATTCTTAGAAGGAGTCCAACAAACTGATACTTTCTCCAGTTGATTTTTGTAAAATACATGCAATCAATGAGATAAGATCAAAATCACCTGATTTTTTCATTGATATGGTTTCCTCGCCGTGAACCCTATAATTAGACTAGAATATTTATTGATAGATTAAACAATGAGATATCCAGTGTTGAGTTATGGATAGAACAGTTGATAGTTTCTTGCTATTTTTGCAATGGCACTCACAGATTCAAAATCCAGATACGCTCCAAAGTACATTTTCTAACGCCTAATTCGTTGTATTACATTTTATTAAGTAACGTAATTACAATTAGATAGGTAGGCTATCCCCTAATTTTTATTTATTTTTCTTTAATACCTCGCGACTCCCCGCTGTCAATACGAATCATTACACTGTCAGGTCGCCAATACTCCAGTTCACAATCCATCACTTGATCGTCTTGTTTGTAGTTCACTCGGCAGATTTTCAGCACAGGTTGGCCTTCGGAAAGGTTGAGCGCTTTAGCCACATGCAGCGGCGCAGAGGTAGGGATCACATCAAATCGCGAGCGAAGCGTCTCATACCCATACTTTGATTGATAAAGACCCGTCAATGATTGAGTCAGGTTCTCTTCAAGAATATTAGGGAACAATTCGCTAATCAGGCAGTTTTCAACGTACAACACCACCCGCCCATCAATAAAGCGCAGGCGTTCAAACACATAAACAGACGTTATTTTGTCGATAGACAGCGCATCGGAATATTCTCCACTGGCTAACTCGCTTCGAACGTTTAACAGTTGTGTTTCAGCAATTCGGTTTTGATCTTGAATCATGCGATGAAAGTGACAGCGAGACAGCGGGTTGTATCGTATTCGTTCAGACGAAACAAACCACCCTCGGCGCTCTTCTCGATAAATAAGTCCCTCGGTTTCTAAAGAAGTCAGGGCGTCTTTAATGGTAATGCGCGTTGTGGAAAACAGTTCACTCATCTCTCGTTCTGACGGTAACTTTTGCCCCGAGTTAAGGACTTTACTTTGTATCTGCTGCCGAATACTGGTTTTGATCTTGGAGAGCTGGGTTTTTACTTTTAAGGCATGAGTTTGAGTCGTCAAATAAGGCATTACTGACCTAGTCCATTAGTTTTCGGTTCATTAGTTATAGATTGCTGTAGCTATCGAGTTCTTAATTATCAAGAGATACGTTAGAACAAGGAGGTAACAGTTTAATGACACCGATTGGTCCACTTACATGAAACCAAACTGTCATAGAAGCTCAATAAAAACGTCTTTTTAACTGACATAATCTGTAACATTTGCTCCCTAGTATACAAAGCGAACTTACTGACCTAGTCCAGAGGGATAGCGACAATGAACAAAACGTTGACCACTGCTACATTAGCAGCCGCTCTTACTACATCCGTACTTTGTACACCTGCCTTTGCAAAAAAGATGGATGTGGAACAACTCATCGAAGCCGCGAAGAAAGAAGGGGCGGTATACAGCGTGGGTATGCCTGATAGTTGGGCAAACTGGAAAGATACTTGGAAAGACATAAAAACCAATTACGGATTAACACACCAAGATACCGATATGAGTTCAGCGCAAGAGATCGCTAAGTTTGATGCTGAACGCAAGAACGCTACAGCTGATATCGGTGATGTGGGCTTTGCATTTGCTCGTGTCGCAGTTCAAAAAGGGGTAACACAGCCTTATAAACCAACAACATGGAACGACATTCCTGATTGGGCGAAAGACAAAGATGGCCACTGGGCACTCGCTTACACGGGCACTATCTCTTTTATCTCTAACAATAACCTTGTTAAGAATGCCCCAACCTCTTGGGATGACATCTTAAAGGGCGATTATAAAGTAACCGTTGGTAATGTAGGTGTCGCAGCACAAGCAAACAACGCGGTTCTGGCGGCCGCATTTGCTAATGGCGGAAGTGAAGCCGACTTAGACCCAGCAATAGAGTTCTTTGCGAAACTGGCAAAGCAAGGTCGTTTATCATTCACAAACCCAAGTATTGCTAACTTAGAAAAAGGTGAAGTGGAAGTGGCTATCTTGTGGGACTTCAACGCACTTAACTATCGTGACCAAATCAACCGTGACCGCTTTACGGTTAACATTCCACAAGATGGCTCTGTAATTTCAGGCTACACCACCATCATCAATAAGTTCGCTAAAAACCCGAACGCGGCAAAACTCGCGCGTGAGCACATCTTTAGTGACAAAGGGCAAATCAACCTAGCGGAAGGTTATGCGCGCCCTATCCGTACTTCGGTCACTTTGCCAGAATCTGTTCAAGCGAAACTTATCGCTAATGACCAATACGGCAATGTTCACCCTGTCACAGATTTCAAAGCGTGGGAAAAATCGGCACGTAGATTACCTCGTCAATGGCAAGAAAACGTTCTAATCCACCAGCAGTAAGAGGTCTCTATGAGCAATAAGGTTATCCTTGTTGTTCTAGATGGACTGAATTATCAAGTAGCCCGTGAATGCATGGGCTACTTGAACGGTTTAATAGAACAACAAAAAGCAACGCTTTACCCATTGCAATGCGAACTCCCTTCGTTATCAAGGCCATTGTATGAGTGTATACTGACGGGTGTTCCACCTGTTATCAGCGGCATTGTTAATAACGGTGTCTCGCGGTTATCGAATCAAGAGTCAGTCTTTAGCCTAGCGAGATCTCAAGGTCGAATCACCGCCGCAGCGGCCTATCACTGGGTCAGTGAACTCTATAACCGCACGCCGTTTGAAGCCGTTCGCGATCGCTATACAGAAGATGAAACACTCAATATTCAGCACGGACGCTTCTATCACTGGGATCACTACCCAGATGAAGCGCTTTTTCTGGATGCCGAATCATTAAGACTGAATCATCACCCTGATTTTCTGCTCATTCACCCGATGAACATCGACGACATGGGACATAAATTCGGTCTTAATTCTAAAGAATATCGAAATTGTGCACGAGCGGCCGATTCATACCTTTCTAACTATATCGAGGCTTGGATTGATGATGGGTACCAAATCATCATCACAGCTGATCACGGCATGAATAACGATTTATCTCACGGTGGGATATTACCTGAGGAGCGCGAGGTTCCTTTGTTTGTCATTGGTAATCAATTCTCTCATCAGCCAACCGCCATTAAACAGACTGAACTTTGCGGTGTGTGCTGTGAGCTGCTGGGGTTAGAGCACTTCAAACCTTACTCTTCGGAAGTACTAGCATTATGAGCGAATCAGCTTCAACGAACCTACCAGAAATTGGCGCTTCACAGTTAAATGCCCATAAAGGCCAAAAAAATCATCGATGGAACAAGCTTAAACCCGCCTTGTGGCTTGTCCCTTTCATGTTGTTTTTCTATCTATTTCAGATAGCGCCGATGCTTTGGGTTCTGATCAACAGCTTTCTTTATGATGGCGTATTCAGCTTAGAGAACTACCTTGATGTCTTTGACTCAAGCTTCATGATGCAAGCATTTCGAAATAGTATTTGGCTCTCTATTTGGTCAAGTGTCTTTGGTTTAGCCATTGCCGCTATTCTTGTCTCCTCACTTAGGCGAGTAAACACCAAACTCCGCGATGGCGTCATCGCATTTACCAATATGAGCAGTAACTTTGCAGGCGTTCCGTTGGCGTTTGCCTTCATTATTATTTTAGGGGTTAATGGCGCGGTTACGCTGCTGCTCAAGAAGTATGGAATCATCGATGACTTTAACCTTTATGGGCAATGGGGCTTACTTGCCATTTATATCTACTTTCAAATCCCTCTCGGCGTACTGCTGCTTTACCCCGCTTTCGACGCGTTGAGTGATGATTGGCAAGCCGCATCTGCCTTGCTCGGCGCTAAGACTTGGCAGTATTGGACACAAATTGCCTTACCTGTGCTCTCACCTGCGCTATTGGGAACCTTAATTATTCTGATCGCCAATGCCATGGGGGCGTACGCCAGCGTTTATGCATTAACGGGTGGTAACTACAACGTCATCACAATTCGCATCGCGAGCTTGGTTTCTGGCGACCTGTTCCTTGAACCAAATTTAGCGGCCGCTATCTCGGTCATCTTAATTGGGATATTGGCGTTCATTACCATTATCAATCAGTGGCTACTCTCTAGGAGCTACCATGCAAACAAATAGCACCCATCCCCTCAACGATAAATCAGCGCTCTACCATAAGAGCATCGTTTATTCGATTGTTGGCATTATGCTCATCCCCATTTTGGCAACGTTAGTCTATTCGTTGTCATCTACTTGGGGAGCAACCATTTTACCCGATGGATTCACCTTGGATTGGTACATTCAACTGGTCACAGACCCTCGCTTTATCGCCGCTTTCGGTCGCTCACTGGTGGTCTGTGTTGCTGCATTGGCACTCAGTGTTGCCCTTATTCTGCCAACTATTTTTGTCGTGTTTTACTATTTTCCAAAGCTCGATAAATTAATGAACGTGCTCATTCTCTTACCCTTTGCCGTGCCTCCTGTGGTGTCATCGGTTGGCCTTTTGCAGTTATATGCCGATAGCAGTATTCCTATTGTTGGGACGCCGTGGATTCTCATCGGAACCTATTTCACCATTGCTTTACCATTTATGTACCGAGCCATTGCGAATAGTTTCGATGCCATCAACCTCAATGACCTGATGGATGCGGCTCACCTACTTGGCGCGAGCACCACTCAAGCCTTTTTCTACATCATCATTCCAAATCTTAAGAAAGGGTTACTTGCATCGTTATTTCTCTCTTTCTCATTCTTATTGGGTGAGTTTGTCTTCGCCAATATGTTGGTGGGCACACGCTTTGAAACACTACAAATCTATCTCTACAACATGCGGCAAACCAGTGGTCACTTCACCTCAGCGTTAGTGATGACTTACTTCTCTTTCATTTTCTTACTGACATGGCTCGCAAGCCGTTTGAGCAGATCCAATAACGAGGCAAAATCATGAGCTATGTTGACGTTAAACACCTGACAAAACGATTTGGTGCTAATACCGTTTTTGAAAACATCGACTTTAACATCGAGAAAGGTGAATTCATTACTCTGCTTGGCCCTAGTGGTTGTGGGAAATCAACCCTGTTGCGCAGCTTAGCAGGGCTTAACCCAACGGAAAGCGGAGAAATTTGGGTGGCTGGGCAAGATATTACCCACACAGCTCCACAGAAACGTGGAATTGGTATGGTATTTCAGTCCTATGCATTGTTTCCCAATATGACAGTGGAAAACAACATCGCGTTTGGCCTAAAAATGAATCGCCAGTCTAAGGGAGAAATAAGTAGAGAGGTCGCAAAAGTCATCGAACTCGTCGCGTTATCAGGCAAAGAGAAGCAATACCCCCATCAACTCTCCGGCGGTCAACGTCAACGAGTGGCACTGGCGAGGGCATTAGTCGTAAGGCCACGAATTCTTCTTCTTGATGAGCCTTTGTCTGCCCTGGATGCGAAGATAAGAAAACACTTAAGACAACAAATTCGAGATATTCAAAAAGAGCTGAACTTAACCACGGTTTTTGTCACCCATGATCAGGAAGAAGCGATGATCATGTCCGACCGAATTTTCTTAATGAACCAAGGCCAGATTGTCCAACAAGGTGCGCCTGAGTCCATCTATACACAACCTGTCAACGAATTTGTCGCAGGTTTTATGGGCCACTACAACCTCATTGATTCCGAGACAGCCAAAAGCTTATTTGATCTTGATGTGGCCTCTAAAGTGGCAATTCGCCCTGAATCAATTTATGTCAAAGAAGAAGGTCGACACTACGAGTCACACATTTCTGCGCCACAGATCGCAACGGTTAAAAATCACCAATTACTCGGCAACGTTATTCGTTATCAGGTTGGCATTAACGGTTGTGATTTGACGGTAGACTTATTGAATCGCTCCTCAGAACGACTAATGGCAGGTGGCAGCCAATTGGAGCTGCTTTTCAACCTCAACGAAATCCAAGCTGTTAGCGCTTAATTTTGCCAAAAATAAACATCTGAAATTTAGAATTACTTATAAGGATCTAACCATGTCTCAGCCACTCTATGTTTTCGATATGGATGAAACGCTGTTTGCCGCCGACTGTTCAATGCTATGGAATGCATTTCTAGTCGAAGAAGGGATTGCGACTTCTGAGTCATTTCTTGAAGAAGACAAACGTTTAATGGCACTTTATTCGGCGGGGAAGATGGATATGAAGGACTACTTAACCTTTGCCATGTCTCCTTTAAGTCAGGTTGATATACAGGAAGTTAAGCCATTGGTTAAGCGCTGCATTAGCGAAAAAATTATGCCTTATTTTTATCCGCAAGCTCAAACTCTGCTTGCGCAGCTTAAGCGCGATAATATTGATACCGTGATTATTTCTGCCACAGTGAACTTTATCGTCGCAGAGGTAGCAAACCACATAGGTATTGATACTGCAATGGGTATCGACTTAGTGATTAAGGAGAACCGATACACGGCTACGATTGAGGGTATTCCAACCTACCGAGAGGGGAAAGTGGCGCGATTAGAGCAGTGGTTAAATCAGCAAGAAAAACCATACGATTCGATTCACTTTTACACCGACTCAATCAACGATTTACCTTTGTGTGAACGGGCTGACTTTGCATACTTGGTTAACCCTTGTGAAAGGCTTGCCCAAGTTTCTGAACGCCCACGTTGGCAAACCTTGAATTGGACACTTTAATCATCCCTGATTAGCGCGCAGCTAACTGCTTACGGTATGCTCTGGGAGAAACACCGAAATAGCGCTTAAAACGGTGGCTAAATGCATAGGGATCTTTATAGCCGAGTCGCTGGGCAATCATAGTAATACTCCACTCTTGGTGGTGGAGTAACTCGGCGGCTTTTTCCATTCGTAAGTGAATCAGCCGCTCTTGAGGCGTTTGACCAAAGAGAGATTTCGACAATCGATTAAGCTGCTCTTCACTTAAAAAGCATTGCTGAGAGATCTTTTTCACGCTCCATGAAAGATGCAGCTGTGACTCAATCAAGTTCCAAACACTTCGAACTCGCATCGAGGAATTGGACGGCGAAACTTCTACTTTATTAAGCAGTCTCGAAATCTCACTGCTCAGCAGTTTTCGATAGCTCGCACGACCCGAAATTTCATGATGAAGTAAGCTCATCAAAGACCATACCTGCTCACAATGATGAAACTGAACTACCCGCTGGCCACTTTCAATGATTGAGTGCCATTTATCACTCGGTGAAAGTAATAACCAAACCATCTTCCATTTATTACTATTCTCGCCCAATTCAAAACGAAATGGCATATCCGCTGGCAAAATCACCAGAGAGTTTGCAGGGATCGTCTGACGCTGATCCGCAAGGGTTAACAAACCCTCACCTTTTAGAGTAAAAAGTAAGGTATGAACCGCAACGGACTCTCTTTCGACAATGTAACCATCAACTAGATCCGCCATCCCAGCCATAAAAAAGCCCATGGATTCAAACTCTGGAATCTCAGTTAAACCAAGGAAACGCTCACGACACTCATCAGAAAGAAACACTTGGTCTTGCCACTGCGTTTTTATGTGATCTTGATCGATGACGGATTCAAACAGGTTTTGCTTACTTTCTAACATGTTTTCTTTCTCTTTAGAGCTGTATATTCCTCACTCAGAAAGAGGAATAATTATGAACCATACTACGACTAACCTAAACCACTCTACTTCGTTACCAAGCAACATGCTATCTACTATGGCAAAGCTTGCGTTCCCTGTAGCAATACAAAGTGCACTTGTGGCAGTACTGTCACTTGCTGATGTATTAATGGTCAGTGATCTTGGTATGGAAGCAACGGCGTCTGTGGGAATCGCCTCAAAATGGCTGTTCGTTGCTATCATGATCGCAGCGGGTGTTGGCTCTGCAAATGGTATTCTAGTTGCACAGTATTGGGGGCGAAGCGATAAGTCGTCGGCGAAAACCGTGACTGTCATGGCACTCAAATATGGCGCTAAGCTAATATTGCCAGCAACCATCTTGATCACGCTATTCTCAAGCTCGATCATGCTGCTTCAAACGACAGATACCAAAGTGATTGAACTTGGATCGCAATACCTTTGGTACGCGCTGCCTGTTTTATTGCTCACTCATGTCATCATCGTAATTGAATCGAGCCTAAGATCGAGCGGCGATGCCATGCTCCCTTTATTATTGGCCGCGATTACTATCGCTCTTAATATCGCACTGAACTATGTGCTGATTAATGGTGTGATGATCACAGACAGCTTTGGTATTCCTGCAATGGGCGTCGCAGGTGCGGCGTTAGCGACCAGTATTTCTAGAGCGCTGCAAGTTGTACTGTTTGCGGTCATCTTATATCGACGTCGTCACTGGCTATTTTCCGCCACCGCCCTAGAGTGTGGTGAGAGGCTAATGCGATCATTTAAAGCGCTGGCTGTTCCGACCATGTACAACGCCGTTTTGTGGGCAATGGGCACATTAAGTTACCAAATGATCTTTGGTCACATGGGTACGACTGAGCTTGCGGTATTCAGTATGATCGGGCCATTTGAGCTACTTTGTTACTCCGCTTTTTTTGGCATATCGACGGCTTGTTCTGTCTTGCTTGGTCAAAGCCTTGGGCGTGATGACTTTGAACAAGCAATCGCGATGACACTTTTTTTTATTAAGTTCGTGCTTGCGCTTGGCGTGTCCGTCAGCTTGGCAATCGTCTTAGGTAAAGAACATGTGATTCATTGGTTGAATTTAGACGACCCTGCACTTTATGCACTCGCTTCTCCTGCTCTTGGGTTGTTTGCGATGATCATCTGGCTCCGTATGCTAAATATGGTCATCATTAACGGTATTTTAAGAGCCGGTGGTGAGAATAAGTTCTGCCTAAGAATGGACTTTGTTTCGATGTGGATGGTGGGGATTCCGCTGACTACCATTGGAGCGTTTGTCTTTAACCTGCCCTTTGCTTATGTATTTGCACTCATGCTAGTAGAAGAGGTGGTGAAATTCGCACTCTGTTTCCACCGTTATTTACAACGTACTTGGGTTAATAATTTAACGATTAGTGCATAGAGCATCCACTTTCTTAGCAATTGTCTTCCTCCTTAAATGGAAACAAAAAGAGCGACTCGATTGAGTCGCTCTTTTGCTATTTCAGAACACGGTAGATAATCAATACGCTCTACAGTTAAGCAATATTGTTACCTCAATGTGCTGTTCTTATATCGTCAGTGCCGAATAAGCCACACCGATAAAGCCTAGGCTCGATAGAATCAATACCGCTTTATTCGCCATCACACCGCCATTCTCAGCCGCTTTACCAAACATACCGAATACAAGTGGGTGTACTAGGAATGTCATTGCGAATGTAAAGGTAATAAGACTCGCTGCTGTTGCGCCAAACATACCTTCTTGAACCGCTGCGAACAGACCGAAGTGTGAAAGGCCAGAGGCAGCTGACATTGACGCATGCTCTAGAGACATACCCGCTAAGCTTAAGACAGTAAAGCTACCGAATACCGCCATGATCTGCCAGCCCATAGAGAACTGCATTAAGCCTTTGACTTCTGTTGCTTCACAACCGTTCGCGTTACGCAGGTTTTTCAGTGATAAAGCAACAAATGCTGCGCCCGCAATAATGAGAGGGATTGTCCATTCCACCATGAGTGCATCTTTTTCAGCACTTGCCGCTAGAATCGTAAATACAAAGATGTGGCCTGCAAATGGAATATTAATCATGATTGGTGCACGAGATGACGCCGTTTTACCAAAGTCACCCGCTGTACATGCGCCCGTCAAACCTGAGTGAGAAAGACCACCAGCCATACCTGGCGCTAAGTTACGTAAGTGGTTTGCTTTACCGACAAAGATAAGTAGCGCTAGACCACCGAACATCCAAAAGATTTGACCAGAGAAGCCGTAGATAATGACATTGCTTAGACCTGGAATAGCAAACGCTTCAATCATGTGAGAACCACCGACTAAGAAGCTACCTGCAAGAACCAGAGGGATACCAGCAAACAGTAAAGCATTCATTGTTGGACCTAACTTCCACTTTGGCATCAACATGCCAAGACCAGAAGAAAGAATCATCGCGAAGAAAATCTGCGGAAGACCGATGAACTGAGCAACGATGTTTGAAATCCATAGAGAGGCATTAAGCACAACAATAAGCGCGACCATCTCAACAAGACCTTTACGCAGATACTGCTGCTTATTAGTGATCGTTGCTTTGTTATCGATAAATATGAATGCGATAGCTAAAGAGATGTACGACAGCAGCAAGAACGACTCACCCAATGGGAAAGTGTCACCACGTCCAGAGATAAGCACATCAGCCGTTTGAATACCAATTAGCAGTAAGAACGCACGAACAATGAACGTTAATTGAGTGCTTGAGGTACCAACAATCACTTCTTTAGCTGACGCAATAAAATAGCCTTCATCGTCGAACTTTTGTTTCGAAAGTAGACGCTTTATCTCTTGCCCACCAACAAAAAATGAGGCGATTAATGCGATAACGGTTGTCTGACTCATTAGAACAACAACTGGAAACTCACCTAGACCCGGTGCAGCCATACCACTTTTAACCAGTAACGCACCCAATCCAAGGCCAAACACAACGATCACTAACAATGATGAGTATTTAGTGCCAGCAACAATGGTACGCGAAACCAGTACCATAATCGTCAATGCGACTAGCGCAAGGAAGTAATGGTTTACAGCAGATAGAACGGAAATATGTTCCATTAGAACTCCAAAAATAAAACGATACAAACAACTCACGTGAACCCTATGTGCCTCCAGTGCACTGCATTCCTTTTCTTACGCTAAGGTTCACTGTGAATTCAATTAATAATTACGCCACATTCGCAGGGGCGATATCTTCAACCACCGGGCTAACAGCGTCGTTGAATAATGTGCGAAGGCCTTTCAAAACTTCTTGTCTAGAAACCACGCCCACATACTTACCTTTGTTTAATACGGGTAAAATCTGAGGCTTGCTCACTTTGATTGTTTTTGCACGCTCTTCAACAGACAGTGTTGTCAGTTGAGTGGCATAGCCCATCGCACTTGTTGGGTAGAGCTGATCTTTATCAAGTGCTAGGTATTCCATTACATCTGTAAGACGATCTTCGATATCCATAGTCACGAGATCGGTTTTCATCAAATCACCAACCTTTACGCTGTTTTCTGGAATGTAGTCTTGGCACCACATTTCAACCATCACATCATGAGCTGATAAGAAACCCACTAAGTCGCCCTTTGCATCACAAACAGGTGCACCATTAATGGTGTTTCTCGACAGCAAATCGATTGCCGTTGATAGATTCATATCGACATTCAAGCTAACAGCCTGTGTATTTACAATGTCTCTTACAGTAAGCAAAGCACTCATAACATTCTCCTAAATTAAACCAACACCGTTTATAACTCGTTAATAATTATTGAATTAACAGTCTCTGGTGAGCTGCTGAGGAGAATGTTACTCAGCTTATTTGAATTAGTAAAATTTATTTTAATCATTATCAGTATCAAATTAATTGATACATAAGTCAACGCTACGCAATCTAACTAGCAAGAAAAATTAATATCAAAAATACTGAATTGAAGATCTAAACGGTTGAGATTTGGAGGATTAATATGTAACAAATCCTTAGGTTACCAACTAAAGAAAAATTGATACAATGAAGGCTGTTAATATATAAATTTGATTCACCAACTGATTAATTACTGCACACTTCGTTGTGTGCACCCTACATAATGTAGGTGAAAGGAGTATGAGTGCGATATTCGTTGAAACAATTAGCAGTATTTGATGCTGTCGCTGAGCTAGGTAGTGTCAGCCAAGCAGCAGAAAGACTTTCTGTAACCCAGTCTGCTGCCAGTATGTCTCTAAGTCAGTTAGAAAAGTTATTAGGTCGCGACTTATTTGTGCGCCAAGGCAAAGATATGCGATTAAGCCACTGGGGCAATTGGTTGCGTCCAAAAGCTAAGCGCCTATTACAAGATGCAGAACAAATAGAGATTGGTTTTTATGACCAACACCTATTTAGTGGCAGCATAAACATAGGGGCTAGCCAAACGCCGGCTGAACACTTAGTACCAGAACTCATCAGTAAACTTGATAGTGACTTCCCAGAGATAAGAACGGAAGTAGAAGTTCGCAGTACCAACCGAGTTATTCAAGGTGTCCTCAATTATCAGTATGATATTGGTATTATTGAAGGCCGCTGTGATGATAATCGCACCCATCAAGAAGAATGGTGCCGTGATCACCTTGTGGTTGTAAGCTCTTCCCATCACCCTTACACAAAACACAAACGGGTCAGCCTTTCTCAGCTTGAGCAAGCTCAGTGGGTTTTACGAGAAGGCGGCGCAGGTACGCGTGAGATCTTTGAAAGTGCGATGGTACCTTTAATCCCTGACTTAGACGTATGGCGAGAGCACTCTTATGTTCCCGTTATTCGTTCACTGGTTGCCAACGGTCAATACCTTTCATGCCTGCCTTATCTCGATGTCGCTCCAAACATCGAACGTGGAGAGTTATCTGCTCTTAATGTGCCAGAGTTGAAAATGGACCGTGCCATCTCGTTCATTTGGCGTGCTGATGTCGGTGATCATCCGCTGCTAGAGTGCCTTAAGCGCGAAGCGCATCGTATGATGAAAAACCGTAAAATAATCGATAACTAAACTAAGCACATCATTTAGCGGTAACTTTTCGCTTAGTGAGTTCAATCGATAATATCAACCAGAGTTAAGCCCAGCCTTAGTTCTGGTTGTTTCTTTTTGTTGGCCTTACTTCTACTATCAACTTACGTTAAGACCAACATCAAATTATTTGTTCCATTGAATCGTTATTAACAATCATCCTCCCATACTGCTCTTCATAAAAATAACTGATTCTTAGATTCAATCGAAACATTCAAAATGACAGACCGATAGTTTTGGTGAGTTTTGAGCCATGCACTCGAGACCTCAGTGATATTTTGATTAAGGTCAGGTTAAATTTTCAGCACTTCTATTAACCTGTAATCAGCAGTAAAAATAAACACCGTTAATGAAAATACACTAATGTTAGAGGTAACAAAGCAAGCTAAGTAGTGATATTGATGTAAGTGTTGGAGTCAGTATTGGAATAGAAACTAAATAGCCTACGACCCGCTTGAATCATGGCACTGCTCTCGTATCTAGGAATACTCATAAAGGAGGTAGGTATGACACAATTTAGCAATATTCTTTTTGTAGATCAGGGACTAAACTGTAGTAGTGACTCTCTCGGTCAGTCCATCAAACTTTCTACGCACAATAACGCTGATTTACAGGCACTGATCGTTTGTCCTTCTCTTCCTGAAAACATGTCAGATTACGCCGATACTTACGAACAATCATTATGTGATGGTCTACGTACTCGTATCTGTGACGTAATTTCAAAAAACAACCTTGATAAAAACCCAAATAACTTTCCAATAACGCTCGATAGCGGCGACAAACCCGTTGTTCGTATTATTCGTCATGTACAAAATCAGGAGATTGACCTTGTAATAAAGGAAGCGGAACCAATCGAAGAGAGCAGTAAAGGCTTTAAAGCTATCGATATGATGCTCCTGCGCCAGTGCCCTTCCCCTGTTTGGTTAAGCCGTCCAAACACCAAACCGATGACGAAGCGAAGAGTCGCTGTTGCGATCGATCCAGACATTTCAACATTGGAGCAAAAGAAGCTCTCTTTAAAACTATTGGACGTCGCCAGATCGATTGCCGATAGCAGTGATAGTCGGCTACACATCGTCACTTGCTGGGTGTACCAACTGCAACATTACTTGGACAACCAATCATGGATAAAAATGTCAGACGACGAACTCAATCAAAACATTGAACAGGCACGTTTAGATCATCTTGCAAAATTAAACGCGTTAATTGCAGAGTCTTCTATTGGAGGTGAAAATATCGTACATCACCTTCATGGAGTTGCAGACACCGAGATCCCAAGCTGCGTTCTCGATCTGGGGATTGATGTGTTGGTCATGGGAACCATTGCACGAACCGGGATTCCTGGTGTTGTGATTGGCAATACTGCCGAAAATATTCTACAACACGTTAGCTGCTCTTTAGTCGCACTCAAGCCTAATGAGTTTGTTTCTCCGATTCGATAAACGGCTTATTCTCAATTACAAAAAGGCGTGCGCAATGTCGAGTACGAAACACCTTGAAGAAAGGGGATATTTTTGAATTTTAGATAGCAAAAAGCCGCTCATAAAGAGCGGCTTTTTTAAGGGGCGGAGACCCCAGCCACATCCCGGCACACACGTCGCCTGCTGCGGCTGCTCCCTTCCAGGCCTGACCGAGTTCACAAGTTAGTGTTGCGGGAGGACCAAGGCCTCCATAGATTCTTTTTCTTAGTATTACCTAAGAGCGAGATGGATTATCAGCCATAGCCGATGGCATTGCAAGTCGTATGTGCGTTATTTGCTTTACATCAGAACCAAGTGTTTAGGCTTTAACCAGTTTGTGTAGAAGTGACTCTTTTTCTTACTCTGGATTACTCAACACATACCTGCTTTTCTTAAGTTGCCTATTGATGCCCAAACATAAACTCGCCTTGGCAGACGTTACTGTGCTTATTGCGATACATTTTCTTATCGGCATCGTCCATCGCGCTTTCCAACGACATAAAGCGTTTTCTTGGAGAAGAGACACCGATAGCGAGATAAACATCAAGGTTCAAGCTCTGTTGTAAGTTATGGTAATTTACTTTCGTTAGTTGGTTAATCGTTGCGGTTAGGTGTTTTTCTTGAATAACCCCAACCAATATAAATTCATCCCCGCCGATTCGGTAACAGCTACCACGCCAAACTTTGCGAATTTGATGAGAAACTTGGCGTAAGACATCATCTCCAACCTCATGCCCATAAGTATCATTAATTATTTTAAAGTCATTAATATCCAAATAGATAAGCGTCAGATTAGCCCCAACACCAGCCCGATAGCGTCGATGCAATGCTCTACGGTTCTTTAATCGCGTTAAATTATCGGTGGTTGATTGAACGTGTAAATACATACTCACTATCACCATAAAAGCGATAACAAGTGTAAATAGCCATTGAGCCCTTTGAGCAAACCTTTTTTCCGCTAACAGAATTGAACGCCAATCTGGCTGAAGGTCATATTTGGCTTGAATTTTCTTTATATCGATCATTTGAATCGCTTGGTTAAAAAACGGGACTAGCTTCTCACCCAACTCATTTTTTGGAAAAGCGAATGCGATATTGGCGGTGTAAAAGTCCCCTATTAATGCGTCTTTTTCTATTGGTAATAAATGCTTGCTCTTACGTAACTCGCGATTGAAGTTCGTCTCATTCATCACGATATAGTCAACTTCCCCTTTAAGTAGACCGTTTAGCTTCTCTTCCCGGCTGTTATAAAAGGTAAACTCCTTATTCGGTAAGAGCTGACTAAATAATTCGTGTATAAACCCTTTTTTGATAACCCCAATCCTTTCGACAACCAATTCTGAGACGTTACGATAGACGTTCTCTTTATAGCCCTCTCTTTTAAGTAAAATCGCGTCAGACTGATAGTGCACATCAGAAAAATTCATCAATGCTTTTCGTCTTTCAGAAATAGCGAGTGGCGCCAATATATCAATTTTTTTATTGAGAAGGTCGTCATACATACTTTCCCAACTTTCCTCTTGGGTACTGACTATCTCACAATTAAACATCAGTATTTCACAGCTGCGTTTAACGAGTTCTACACCAATCCCGTGAACATGATTCTGAGTTGTATAAAATGCATAAGGGCTGACATTTTGTAATTTGATTTTCAATGTTCGCGTTAAGTTAAGATCACTTTCAATAATCGATTGTCTTAAGGCTTGAGTCCTTATTTCGAGTTGGTATTTTTCGATGGACTCTCTTAATTGTTTTTGAAATTCAGCAGAGTGAATAAATGATACGAAGCGAGCAAGCAAAACACTATTCTTGCCCGTAGGGGTGATAATCGAGACAGGTTGTATCGAGAGATAATCATTTAACAACTGTGCACCAAAGCCTTTCAAGAGCAGTGGCTTTAGTTGATTGATTGCATCTATAACCCCTTCGACTTGACGAGATTCCAGTAGCTGAACGGCATGATCGTGCCCGTTATATAAAATGATCTCTATTTCTGGATAATTTATAGAAATCAAATCAGAGTAGACTGTTCCCTCTGGAACACCGAGTCGTTTAACCTTCGCTAGATCCAGATTTTGGTAGCTATACAGATAGGTATATTCAATATTGGTGGGTTGCGAGAAATCGAAACGCCTAGAGCGCTCCTCTGTATAAGTTATGTTAGCAGCAAAATCACTATTCCCGTTTTCAATCGAATTCAAGATAGCCTCAAAATTTGGCTGTTGTACGTAATCAAACTTCAAGCCAAAGTTTTCACCAATGGCATCAAACAATACTCTTGTAATGATGTCATCAGCTTCTGTAGACACTGTAAAGTGGGGACGATTCTCAAATGCAGTGACAGAACCACTAACTGAACTCAGTATAATTATGAACATTAGAACAGTCCGAGTTCGAAATTGCTTTTTCATCTCTCTGCCATAATCCGTACGCATAACTGAAACATATAGATTTTCTATATATATGCAATGCGAACAAACATAAAATATGCACTCGATCTAATAGATTGTGCTTTTTAGTCGACCTACAACTGTTCCGATTCTTCAAAGCTACGCAGCATGTAGTCCGTCATCCACGCCGTCGCAAGTAAACATATCCAAACAACAAAGACAGGTTTTGGTACTTCAACCACCGGGGATATCATCAAGGCAGCAAAGCCAACGCTAGGTAGCGACCAACAAAGAAGCTTAGTCCACTTAAAGTTATTGAGTCGATGTAGTGTTTCAATTGAAGCAATCATGCCTGTAATGCAAAGAGAGATTAGAACAGCAAATGGTGATCCTGCGATCCACAAAGGAAGAATAAACAACAACGGCCACCAACTGTGTTTATCAGAACGTCGCCAGTGATTTGCTGACCACCAGACAACAATAATTGATATGATTTGAACGAGAGTAAGCATCGCACTGCCATCTAGCTTCCCTGAAGACTGAGTGAGCATGATACCCACTTGCAACGCAATAACGATCAGTGAGGTGGTGAGAATAACGGTTATGCTGCTTCGTCTTGAAAAAATGACCATCAGTAGTGGGACTAACATCCAAAGACTGACGGAAAGCGAGAATGGCTGACTCGATAATGTCATCCCATAAGCCGTCATTGCTCCGAGCAAGGTTAAACCAGCGACACCACCTTGAGGGAGAATCCAAAGTGCGGGTATAACCAAAGCGATCAACGGCACTTCACCATCACTTATACTAAGGGCACGGGCACAAACTGCGGCCAATAATGTTGTAATCAAGAACTGAAATGTAGAAAATATCATGCTCTCTCCTTATACCAATCCGTGGTATTTAACTCTAGGATAACCTCAGTATGGACCAATTCTCAGTACAAATCTTTGCAGTAATTCACCAAATTCCACAAGGAAAAGTAACAAGTTATGGTGTTGTCGCAAAGTTAGCAGGTTACCCCGGCTACGCGAGGCAAGTGGGAAGAGTCTTGTCGAATTTACCGAGAGACACTCAGCTTCCTTGGCATAGAGTAGTTAACAGCCAAGGCCAAATATCTCTTCAAGGAGAATCATTACAACGGCAAAAAGAGAGGTTATTAGTGGAAGGGATTGAAGTCAGTGGGAAGGGAAAAATCAGATTAAAGCTCTATCAGTGGCAACCTTAAATGATAAGAGGCAGCCACTAAAAGTGCTAAGATAGCGATAATAGTTTTACTTATTACCTACGCTAATTAAACGCATATCAACGTTCTTAGTTTCGTTTTGGTCGGTAATCACTGAGTAGTTAGTATCAGTAATAAAGCGTAACTTTCCATCAACTTCAATTTTTGCACTTACACTATAACGATGGTTCTCTTTAATTTTATTGGTGTCATAAGCAAGGTCAAAATTAAACGGTACTTGAGCACCGTTGCTCTCAAAGCGATGTTTTGCAATCACAACTGATGGAGCATCAGCTAAAGAGATATCTTGTAGTGTCACGGTAACAAGTGCATTCTCAGGCAATGCAATACGTTCGCGATAGGCTACTGTTCCAGTAATCGAATCCACATGACTCATGCCTGCTTGTTGATCTGAAGACTGGCAACCTACTAAAATTGCGCCAAAAACAACCGACATGATAAGTAATAGTGCCTTTTTCATAACGTCTCTCTTAAAATAGTAAAATCAAAGCAATTGTATGACCAGTTTGATAACCTGTCATCCATATCTTCAATAAGCTGACAGTATTTTGACTTAGTTAAAAAACCGTCAACCTATGCTAAATGTTTAGTATAGAAAATGTATAAGGTCAAAAGAGATGAGTAACGCCTTAAAAGAGCTACTTAGCCTGCTTAAATTGGAAAAACTAGAAGAAGGACTTTTTCGCGGTCAGAGTGAAAACCTAGGGCTACCCCAAGTTTATGGTGGTCAGGTGATTGGCCAAGCACTTTCTGCATCTCGATATACCGTTGAAGCTGATAGAACCGTGCACTCTTTTCACAGCTATTTCCTCTACCCCGGCGATCCTGAAAAGCCGATTATTTATGATGTCGAAAATCTACGCGATGGTAAGAGCTTTAGCACAAGACGTGTCAAAGCGATTCAAAACGGACGACCAATTTTTTACCTGACCGCCTCTTACCATGGCGATGCACCGGGATTTGAACACCAAAATACAATGCCAGATGTCCCGGGGCCCGAGAACTTTCGCTCCGAGTCTGAGTTAGCAGCCAGCGTTGCTCACATGCTGCCAGAAAAGCTAAAGAAAATATTCTGTGGCGATAAAGCGATTGAAATGCGCCCAGTTAAAGTGGTTAACCCATTAAACCCGCAAAAGGAAGAACCAAAACAATACCTGTGGATGCGAGCCAATGGTGACATGCCAGACAGCCAACTTATTCATCAATACCTATTAGGGTATGCGTCTGATTGGGGCTTTCTCGTTACGGCTCTGCATCCACATGAAGTCTCATTGATGACACCAAACTTCCAAGTCGCGACAATTGACCACTCTATCTGGTTCCACCGTCCATTTAAAATGGATGAGTGGCTTCTCTATGTTATCGATAGCCCAACCGCGAGTAATACACGTGGTTTGGTTCGCGGAGAGATTTACAACAGCCAAGGCGACTTAGTGGCGAGTGCAATGCAAGAAGGAGTGATGCGCTTTACTAAGTAGAGATCGGCTCACCCTACACCACTTTCAGCCCTATCGACTTCTTTCGTTAGGGCTTTTTAGCCAACGACGATAAATATTTTAAATTGGCAGAGCCGTTGTATATTTTAAAGGCTCCATCGCAAACGTTGAAGTAACATTTGAAATACCATCAACACTGTTGACTAGCTTCTTATAAAACTCATCAAAACACTTCATATCCTTGACCAGTACTTTCAACATATAGTCATATTCGCCTGCCATACGATAAAACTCCATGACCTCAGGGAATTCGCTCGCGGTTTCTACAAAATGACTGTACCACTCATGAGAGTGATCGCTCGTTTTCACCATGACAAATGCTGTAAATGATAAACCTAAGCTTTCTGGATTAAGTAGCGCGACGCGCTTTTCGATAACTCCTGCTTCTTCCAGTTTTTTGAGTCGCTTCCAACAAGGTGTAGAGGTCAGATTCACAGACTCTGCCAAGTCATTGAGAGAGATCGTCCCGTCAAGTTGAAGCTGCCTCAATAAGCGCTTGTCAATATCATCAACTTTCATTCTTCTTAGATTCCAAATAAGAGAAAATAATTCTCTTATTGTCGTTATATACAGATAAATTAGCAAAGTTTTTCTCCTAATTTATAGTTAAATTATCAGCATAATAAATTTAAGGAGTGACCTTATGTGTACTGACCATAACTGGATTAACAACGCGATTCGTAAAATTGAAGCGGACTTTCAACGCTCGGCTGATACCCATTTAATTAAACTTGAACTGCCAAGTATCGAAGGCATCGACGTTTATCTTAAAGACGAAAGTACACACCCAACGGGCTCTTTAAAGCACCGTCTAGCTCGCTCTCTGTTCTTATACGCTCTTTGTAACGGTAAAGTTGGCCCTACAACAACGATTATCGAATCGTCTTCTGGCAGTACTGCCGTTTCAGAAGCGTACTTCGCTCGTCTACTAGGCTTGCCATTTATTGCCGTGATGCCAAAAACAACCGCGACTAAGAAGATCGAGCAAATTGAATTGTATGGTGGTAAAGCTCACCTTGTTGATCGCTCTGACCAAATTTATGCTGAGTCTTATCGTCTAGCAGAAGAGCTTGATGGTCACTATATGGATCAGTTTACGTACGCAGAACGCGCAACTGATTGGCGTGGTAACAACAATATTGCGAACTCTATCTTTAGTCAGATGGAGCTAGAAGACCACCCCGTTCCAGACTGGATCGTTATGAGCCCCGGTACAGGCGGGACTTCTGCAACTATTGGCCGCTTTATCCGCTACCAACAACACAACACGAAGCTATTAGTCGTTGACCCTGAAAATTCCGTATTCCACGACTTCTATAAAACAGGCGATGTAAACCTAACGGGAGATTGTGGCAGTAAGATTGAAGGTATTGGTCGCCCAAGAGTAGAACCAAGCTTCATCCCTGGGGTCGTTGATGAAATGCGCACCATCCCAGATGCCGCAAGTGTTGCCACTGCGCATTGGTTAGAAAAGGTCTTAGGTCGTAAAGCGGGCGCGTCCACAGGTACGAACCTATATGGCGTACTACAACTTGCGAGTGAAATGAAAAAACGTGGCGAAACAGGATCTATCGTGACACTTCTTTGTGACAGTGGCGAACGTTACCTAGACACTTACTACAATACAGAATGGGTTAAAGAGAACATCGGTGATCTCACACCATACCTCGATAAGCTAGAGACATTTTCCGCAACAGGGCACATTGAATAGCGGCCTCGCTGTGAGTTGTTAAACAGCGAATCATTGAACAGAGTCAAATAATAAAAAACCGCTATGAATAATAGCGGTTTTTTTAATTCAACTTTTGATTAAGTTAATTAATCTAGCTTGGCGCCTACAGTTTATGTCGTCCCAGTAAAGAGTGGGATAATGTTGTGCCATCAACTAACTCTAACTCCCCACCAACGGGCACACCGTGAGCGATACGGCTTGCTGCCACATCATGCTCACGACACAAATCAGCAATGTATTGCGCCGTTGCTTCCCCTTCTACCGTCGGGTTTGTTGCCAAAATAACTTCGGTAACATCCCCTTGGCGAAGACGAAAATCAAGCATATCTAAGCCAATATCACTTGGCCCAATACCATCAAGCGGCGACAAGTGCCCCATCAATACAAAGTATCGACCAGAAAACTGTCCAGTGGCTTCCACCGCTGCTATATCAGCAGGGCTTTCAACGACACAAAGCTGCCCATTAGACTGACGCTTAGGGTTACTGCAAATATGACAAACCTCTTCTTCTGTAAAGGTTCGACACTCTGTGCAGTGACCAATTTCTGTCATCGCTTGGCTAAGTGCTTCGGCAAGCTGTAAACCGCCTTTTCTATCGCGCTGTAACAAATGAAAGGCCATACGCTGAGCCGACTTGGGGCCAACCCCAGGTAGACAACGTAAGGCCTCCATCAAATGCTCCAGCATATGACTGGTACGCATCTATAATTCGCTTACTTTGTTTTCAAAAAGCTAATTGAAATAAGCTCACGCTTTAAAATGGCATTTTCATACCTGGTGGTAATTGCATACCGCCAGTTACGCTTGCCATTTTTTCTTTTTGAGTCTCTTCCACACGACGAGCTGCATCGTTAAATGCGGCTGCGATAAGATCTTCAAGCATCTCTTTGTCGTCTTCCATTAGGCTCTCGTCAATCTCAACACGACGAGTGCTGTGGCTACCAGTAATAGTCACTTTAACAAGGCCAGCACCAGCTTCACCGGTGACTTCCATATTTGCGATTTCTTCTTGAAGCTTTTGCATGCGCTCTTGCATTTGCTGGGCTTGCTTCATCATATTGCCCATACCGCCTTTACCAAACATTTGCGTCTCTCTGGTTATTGGGTGTTTCGTTATTTATGGGGTTAATGATGTTTAAAATCAACCCCTCGGATTCTAAAAAATATGACAAGAATAAGGGCTGTTCGCTCTTACTTTTCTCGTCATTTAAATTCGGTTTAGATCGGTCTAACACTGTCTCTATCTAAATTCGCTGCAAATCGATTCTCTATGAACTGAATATTCTTATCCGCTTCTAAACTATCGAATGCTTGCTGCAATTTTGCTTGGTAGAGCTTCTCACGTAACTCTAGTGGCGTCTCTCCACTTTCACCAATATTGACCACTAATTGACATGGGTTTTCTAACGCGCGCTCTAGTGCGAGCTGCAACTCCTGACAAGCTCTATCTGTATTGAGGTGCGCTTGAGAACTGCGTAACGTTAAATTCACCGTCTCACCCTGCTGTGAGTATGCAGAATTAAGAGCCAACTGCTCAACAAGCTTTGCGGTTTCCAACTTTTCAATCAAGGCCGCCCATTCATCCTGCTCGATAGACTCAGTTAATAGCCGCTCCGTCATTTCTGGCGTTTTAATATGCTCTAACGCTGCTTTGATTTCGGACGGTTTTAATCCACTGCTCTGCTTTTTAACTACCGGCTTGGTTGCCTTCCACTGATAAGGCTCGTCACCGCTTTCTTGCGGTTGTGTACCATTTTCAATCAATGAGGCATGTGAACTTAGCGACACCGGCGCTGTTCCTGAGTGTTTTTTCGCTACACGGTCAAGAACAGATTCTGATTTTGCTGATGTCGCGCTAGGCTTTTTTGGGCGTGAGTCTGCACCTTGCTGCTGGTGAGAAGGTTCTTGCTGTTGTGCCGATTGAGGCTGCTGCGCTAATTTAGGCGCCTGCTGAGCAGAACTATCACGCGTCGATTTTAATCCTTGACGCTGTGAACGCAATTGATGGCGTAAACCACTCAACGGTGCTGTTACTTTCGGCTGTGAGTCGGGTACCGGATTGACTGAACTCACTTGTTGCTGAGCGCCTAATTGAGAGCGAGAAGCATCTGAATGCCCTTGTGGTGCCTGATCTTGATAACCGTAAGGCGCTTCTTCAGCAGAGGGCTCTTCACGAGAGATCTGTTCATATTGGGCATACGAATCATTTTCGACAACTTGGTTTCCTCGAGGGCTTGCTGATTGAAGTCCTTGAGGCGACTGTGGTGCCTGTTGAGTCTGTGGTGCCGTTACAGATTGTTGTGGCGCTGTAGGGTGTGGTGTAGCAATAGGTTGAGGCGCAGCTTGCCTTACCTCTGCAGGTCTATTATTTGATGGTACTGACGAGGGTGATTTTGCGTTACCAACATTAGGCAACGTTGTAGGCTCAGCACTTGTATTCACATCGGTTGAAATACGGTTCGAGCCTGATACCGATGCAGGGCGAAACGCTAACATTCGTAATACAATCATCTCTAAACCCATACGCGCACTTGGAGCTTGAGGTAAATCGCTACGGCCTTTGAGTACTATTTGGTAATAGAGCTGAATATCTTGTGGTGATAATGTTTGAGCTAGCCATTCAATCTTTTCAGCGTCAGGTTGCTCTTTGTCTAATGTTGCTGGCAGTGCTTGATACATCGCTAATCGATGCAGTTGGGTCGCTAATTGCTCTAACAGACCATCCCACTCAACCCCATTTTCAGCAAGCTGCTCTATACATGCCATCGCCACTTTAGGTTGCTTTTGGCTGATAGATTCTAACAGGTGAATAGCGTGATCCGTGTCTAGTGTACCCAGCATATGAGCCACGAGAGAAGAGGAAACGTCACCATTGCCCAACGCGATCGCCTGATCAGTCAAACTTAGCGCATCACGCATACTGCCATCAGCTGCGTGTGAAATCATACCTAAAGCTCTTGCTTCTGAAGAGATGCTTTCTTGAGCTAAGATATGATCAAGCTGCCCGTGTATCGTATCAACACTGATTGGCTTTAAATGAAACTGCAAACAACGCGATAAAATGGTCACAGGCAGTTTTTGTGGATCCGTTGTGGCGAGAATAAACTTCACATACTCAGGTGGCTCTTCCAGCGTTTTAAGCAGAGCATTAAAGCTATGGCGTGAGAGCATGTGAACTTCATCGATAAGATAAATCTTAAAGCGCCCACGAGCAGGTTTATACTGAACGTTATCGAGAAGATCACGAGTATCTTCAACCTTAGTACGCGAGGCTGCATCAATTTCAAGTAGGTCGACAAAACGCCCTTCATCAATCTCACGACATGTATCACACTCACCACAAGGCGTTGCGGTAATACCCGTTTCACAGTTCAGCCCCTTGGCAAACAAGCGACCAATCGTGGTTTTACCCACACCACGAGTACCACTTAACAAGTAAGCATGGTGTAAACGATTTTGTGCTAACGCATTTTCTAATGCCGTTAATACATGGGACTGGCCAACAACTTCATTAAACTTCGTCGGACGCCATTTTCGTGCTAAAGCAAGATAACTCATTAACTCTTCCAAATAACTCGCTCAGTTCTATTCATCAACTGGGCAAAACAACCAGATTAGTGACCGTCGAATTCACAAATGCTGTAAACATCTAGGTTCAAGTCAGCTAAACGCTTATCGCCGCCAATTTCTGGTAAGTTAATCACAAACGCAGCGTGCTCAACTGAACCACCTAAACGACGAATCAAAAGTGTTGTCGCTTCAATCGTTCCGCCCGTAGCAAGTAAATCATCAACCATTAGCACTTTATCGCCTTCAACAATCGCATCGGTGTGGATCTCAAGCGTATCGGTACCGTACTCAAGCTCATAAGATTGAGCAATGGTCGCGCGAGGCAGTTTTCCTGGCTTACGAACTGGAATAAATGCAACACCTAACTCTAATGCTAAAGGGGCGCCAAACAAGAACCCACGAGCTTCAGTACCCACAATTTTGGTGAAACCCATATCTTTGTATTTCTCTACAAGCAGCTGAATCGTTGCACGGTAAGCCTGTGCGTCTTCCATTAGGCTGGTAACGTCACGGAATAGAATGCCTTTCTTTGGGTAGTCAGGAATGCTTTTGATACTAGATTTGATTAATGAAATCGTTTCGGTAGTCATAATTTAACTTACTTAGAATTGGCCAACTTGCCCTGAATATTTCATCTCTAGGGCTAACCAGCATGGATTACAATGCAACAAATGGCGTAACCAGTTGCTGTAGAAAAAACAAACGCCCACTCAATGAGTAGGCTTATTTAATTTTAGTGGCTTTCTTTTGTGCCATCAAGCGACTCTATCACAGGTAAACGGATAAACCACGCTAACAGGACAAACATGAATATCAACAGAGCGGCATTTAACCAAAGGTGTGGGATAACCCAAATTGAGAACGAAAAACTCAGCACAATCATGAATGCGCCGCGTTGTTTCACTTTCCGTGTCACCCCCCTATGCTGGTGCCAGTTGTCCAACATTGGCCCAAGCGTGGGGTGCTGATGTAACCAACGATGAAAACGAGGGCTGCTGCGCATAAAACAGGCACTGGCTAATATGATAAATGGTGTGGTCGGAAGTAGCGGAACCACGATACCAATGACGCCTAGCACTAAGCTCAAACCACCAACAATATTGAGGAAAAAACGTCGAATATTGATGGGATACTCCAACATAATCACGAGTAAAATCTATTGCGTGAAACTATAGCGTATCGTCAAAAGAAAAAATACCAACAAACCGGAAGGAAGCTTATTGGTATTTTAGTAAACATAAAATGAAACGGTTGAACTTGTAAGAGCCTTGGATGAAAATTAAGCACCTAAGTTACATCTACTCAACTCAAGCATTAGCCCCATGATAGATATCGAGTGTAAAGCTACTGCTCCCCAATTTACTTAACGAGATTTGGCATGCACCATTAATCGAAAGATCAGAGGTCATAAAGTTCTTATTACAGTTTTCACCCAACTTCACTCCACCTGAAATATGCTGTGAAAGATAACCGTTCGCCCACTGCCCTTCCAAACCAGCAGGCAATAATGTGACTTTGCCTTCTGAAAGATCAGCAACACCAAACAGTGCATCTACCGGTCTCGCACATTCTGAACACTCTATACCTTTTTCAATAATCGTACTGAGATCTTTCAGATCCGCATTAAAGCACTTCAGATTTCGTAAATAGTCGTGAAATAAGGCACGAACAAGTAAAGTGGTTGCAGCGCCATGCTCATCACTTGATGAAGCATCCACTAAATAGAAAACAAATTGTCCATTCATTAGCCAAGCATAGTCAAAGACTAACGGCATCATGTCGGTCGATTGAAGTAATCGATAATTACATTTCCATATCCCTTGCGAAGTATCCTTCTCCGGCAGCAAGGCATGAAGCAGATCTCTTGCAGCGCTTGGATTGTCTTGTAAATATTCTAAATGCCAGTGCAGTTCCTGATCTTCTGGCATGTCTCCGCCACCATCAACTTGAAACCATTGAGTGGAAAAATCACGCATATCAGACATGTGATCAGAACTGTCTTCCATCGTACTTTCAATTGCACTGCCCAAATGCTCAAAATTGGTCATTGGCTTTGGTAAGAAATCTTTAATACCAAATTTAAGTGCTTTCGCTACGTCCGACATATCATCGGTCGCTGAGACAACAATTAACGGTAACGACGGATACTCTAAGCTCACCTCTTCTGCGAATTCAATACCATTTAAAATTGGCATCGCAAGATCACAGATAATTAAATCAGGTTCATCCACTCGAAGCTTTTGTAGCCCTTCGAGTCCGTTTTCGGCCTCTACGATGTCATACCCCTGGCTTTCCAGATACCCACTTGTGATACGACGAAAAATAGGGTCGTCATCGACAAGTAAAATTAGTTTCCTATTTGTTGCTGGATACGCCGAATGCACCGTTGCCGTATTATGACTTTTGTACATAAGCTTTCGCCTCTTATCTCCAAATATACTAACGTCTCTAATTGCTATTGTTATTTTTGTTAGCTACACATCACTCTATAAAAAGTAGCCCTGAAAGCGAGTTTATACAAATCTTCCACTTTAAAACGCCGTTGCATACTATATGTACCAATATCACATTTTTCATCACTTGTTGACGCGCCTCAAACTTTAGTGCTTGATAAGCGTATAAATTATCCATACCTGTACATTTCTGTGCCGAGAATAATGAAATTAGACGACCTAAATCTCTTTAGACTTGTTGTGGAGAATGGGAGCTACACGGCAACTTCCCGTAAAACTCTTGTTCCAGTTGCAACAATTACTAGACGCATACAAGCTTTAGAAGAATCTCTTAATCTTCGATTGCTGAATCGCCACGCGCGTAAACTTTCCTTAACAGAAGCAGGTGAACGATTTTTTCAAGAATGTGCTCCCATGCTGCAACGTTTGACTTCACGGGCGGAAGAGCTGACTGATGAGTGCCGAGGCGCAGCTGGAAAGATTCGTATCTCCGCACCTTCAAACCTCACGAAACGTATGATGATGCCAATGCTAAATACGTTCATGAAACAGTTTCCTGATATTAATATTGAACTTGCGACCAGTAACCTTGCCGATCAACTCGACCCGACCGAGTGGGATGTCATCTTCCGCGTTGGCCCGCAACGAGACTCAAGCTTAATCGCGCGAAAGATCAGCGAAGTAAAAGACATTTTGGTGGCAAGTCCTGAGTACCTTGCTTCAGTGCCCTCCCTAAAACATGCAGAAGACTTAAGTGACCATGCTCTTCTAAAAGGACAGCCTCTTACTCGCTGGCAGCTATCAAACGTCTCAGGTGAGACGGTTGTGAATAATGAAAAAGGGCGCTTTCATGGCAGTGATCTTAGTATTGTTCGCAGTGCGTGCTCCGATGGACTGGGTATAACCCTAATGCCCGATGTGATGTTAAAAGAGTACATCGAAAGTGGGAGCTTAGTGAGAGTGCTAGAAGATTGGAGTGCCAACCCTAGAGATATTTATATGCTCTACAATCACAAAGAGCACCAACCAGAAAAAGTGCGGCTGTTTATCAATTTTGTCATCGACTATGCGAAGTCTAAATCGCTCTAGCTCTAGCAAAACGTAACATAACCATTTAACCATCAAGTGGTACGCTCAATAAAAACACAAAAGCGCGAGGCTCTTCTTAAAAGGCTCGCGCTTTTTGTATATTATCGGCTTCACTAATAAAAAACTGGGCTTAATAAACAATTCCATTTAATAAGTGAAGGGAACTCGGTGACTTTAGAGATATTCAACAAACTTGGAGAGATCTCGTTCAGGTACCTTCATTGGCGTACAACCCGGTGTACCAAGGTACAAAAAGCCCACGATCTCATCTTCGTCGCTCACACCCAATGATTGCTTAACCGTTGCATCAAACATCCACTTACCTGAACGCCAGAAACCTTGGAACCCTTGTGCGACTGCTGCCATTTGCATTGCTTGAACAGCACACCCTGCGGAAATCACCTGTTCGACTGCGGGTACTTTCTCATGCTCGGTGATTTTAGCAATAACCGTAATCACCATTGGCGCTCTGAAAGGGGCTTTTTTCGCTTTTTCAACAACAGCAGCATCACTTCCAGAATTAATAGCTGCTTGCTCTAATATAGATGAGAGTTTATTAAGCCCTTCACCTTGCGCAATAACAAAATGCCATGGGGTTAACGCTGCATGGTCTGGCGCTCGTAATCCAGCCTTAATAATGTTCTCCAACACGGTTCCTTCCGGAGCTGGTGCTGACAATTTGGCAATAGAACGACGGTTAATCAATAAGTCGAGAGCATCCATCTTTAATCCTTTCATTATTATATTTTTCTGACCTTGTTGATAATAACTCTCGATAACAAAAAAGGCGAACGTTAAACGTTCACCTTTTCAACCTATTACCGAAGTAGTGACAACAAAGGTGTTCTGCTACAACTGATTGTCAACATCACTCCTTTCTAGTGACGTACTATTGAGCTAAGTGTTTTCTTCGTTAGTTCCTTCACTATAAAAGCCTTGGTCTAAACCGGCTCTCGTTAATAAGCCGTCAGAGGGTGCGAAGCGATTACCATATTTCTCTGCATGCTCATTCAACATTGCCACTACCGTTTTCACACCAAGCTTATCAATATACCGGAAAGGACCACCTAGGAACGGCGGGAAGCCGATCCCGAAGATCGCGCCGATATCGCCGTCACGAGGGCTTCGAATGATCCCTTCATCCAAGCAGCGAACCGCTTCATTGAGCATTAGTAACGTACAACGAATGGCGATCGCTTTTTCGTTCAAGCGAACTTCTGGCGTTAATTTCAGAAGTTTATAGACGGATTTATCCACCTCTTTTTTCTTACCTTTGTAAGAATAGAAGCCTTTATTGCTCTTGCGCCCTTTTCGACCATCATTAAGCAACGTGTCAAATACATCTGGCCCTTGGAATCGCTCGCCTAATTCTGAAACTAATATCGGCATAATCTTCGCACCGATATCAATACCAACTTCATCAAGCAAAGTAATTGGCCCAACAGGGAAGCCAAAGTTCAATAGCGCTTTATCAAGATGCTCGATAGGCTCACCAGAGAGTAAAACTTCGGCGGCTTCATTCATGTAAGGAGCAAGGATGCGGTTAACATAGAATCCAGCACGATCTTTAACGACAATGGGTGTTTTACCCTGTTTTTTCGCCAAAGCGACAACAGTAGAGATGGTTTCGTCACTGGTTGTTTCATGAGGAATAACTTCGACCAACGGCATTTTTTCAACTGGGCTGAAGTAGTGTAAACCAATGACGTTTTGTGGCCGCTGTGCATTCTCTGCAATTTTTGAAATCGGTAATGATGACGTATTGGTTGCGAAAATGGTGGTATCTTTCGCGTTTTTCTCTATATCTGCCACCATTGACTGTTTTAGTGATAGGTCTTCAAAAACCGCTTCTACCACCACATCCATTTGATTAAACCGCGCAAAATCAATACCACCAGATATTTGCATCATCTGGGACTGTTGCTGCGCTTTGGTGATAATACGGCGCTTTCGCTGCTTATCGAGTAACTTATTGTTGTATCTAAGCGCATTAAGCACACCGTCATTAGAGACGTCTTTCACTCGAACTGGCAGCTTGGCTTTGGTTACGGTCACATGGCCAATACCCGCCCCCATTAAACCTCCACCAAGTATTGCTACACGATCGACCGATGCCGGATCCGCGCTGCTACCATGCTCTTTTTTCATCTCAGTGGTGGCAAAGAATATCGATCGAAGTGCTTTCGACTGTTCGGTCATAACAAGCTCGCCAAAACGCTTGGCTTCAAGCTCAAAGCCTTTTTTCAGACCTTTCTCTAGGCCATGACGAATCACTTCTAAAATACTGTCTACAGCAGGGTAATTACCGCGTGTTTTCTGATACGATTTTTTCGCCGCTTGTTCAAAGACAACTTTTCGCCCCAAGCCTGTTTTCGACATCAGCTTTTCTTTTGTCGACGCTTTATGAGACTTCTCTTTTGAGCCTTTTTTCTTTGCCGCTTTATCTAACAATGAAAGGGCGACATCGAATAAAATACTTTGCGGTACACACGCATCGACTACACCAAGCTTTTTAGCTTTTTTAGCTCGAAGTTGTTTACCCGTCAGGATCATATCCAGTGACGGTAGTAGCCCAATTAGGCGTGGCAGTCGCTGCGTGCCACCAGAACCAGGTAGAAGGCCGAGTTGCACTTCAGGTAAACCTAAACGAGTTTTATCAGAGTCAGTACAAACGCGATGATCACAGGCAAGCGCAAGCTCTAAACCGCCACCTAAACATGGGCCATGAATAGCCGCCACACTTGGGTATGGTAAATCAGACAAGGCTTGGAACATCTCCTGCCCTTGCTTCGCCAATGCTTCCGCTTCTTTTGCAGTGTTGCAAGCCGCTAACATACGAATATCAGCGCCAGCGACAAAATTGTCAGGCTTTTCAGAGTAAAGAATAACGCCTTTGAGCTCACCTTGATGAGACTCGAGTTCAACCAGAATATCCTTCATTTCATCGGCGAACGCCGCTTGTAAGGTATTCATTTTTTCGCCCGGCACATCAATGGAAAGCCAAGCCACCTTATTCTCATCCACTTTTAAGTGGAACGCTTTAGTATCAGACATTACTCAACCTCCAAAATCATCGCTGCACCTAAACCACCGGCGGCACACGCAGTATTCAATGCTAAACCACCGCCACGGCGTTTCAACTCACGCAATGTTTGGGTCATCATTCTCGCACCGGTTGCCGCGAACGGGTGACCATAAGCAAGTGACCCCCCGAGAACATTGAATTTATCCATATCAATTTCACCTATCGCTTTGCCTCGCCCTAAATGTTGCTGAGCAAACGAGTCACTGGCAAACATCTTAACGTTAGAAAGGGCTTGAGCGGCAAAGGCCTCGTGCATATCAATCAAAGTTAAATCTGATAACTCAATTCCAGCCCGAGCCAATGCGAGTGGCGTTGCAAAAGAAGGCCCCATCAGCATATCTTTCTCGACACCAATGGCAGAAAACGCGTACGAACGAATAAAACCCATCACCTCAAGGCCAAGTTCTTTTGCACGCCCTTCTCTCATTAACATGACGGCCGCTGCACCATCGGTAAGTGGTGTACTGTTCGCTGCTGTAACAGAACCGTATTGACGGTCAAAAGCAGGGCGGAGCTTAGCGTAACTTTCAAGCGTCGAATCAAGACGAATATTGTTATCTTTATCTATCCACTTTTTATAGGGTTCAGGGAAAGCGGTCATCACCTCGCCTTCTATTTTTCCGTCTTCCCACGCTTTAGCGGCTAATGTATGAGAGCGGTGTGCTAAAGCATCTTGATCAGCACGCGAAATACTGTGCGTTTTCGCCATTTGCTCTGCGGTTTGGCCCATTGAAATGCCCGTTGAGTATTCAGCAACAGCAGGAGGAACAGGAACCAGATCTTTTAACGATAGACTTTTTAATATTTTAAGTTTTTGTCCTACCGTTTTGGTTTTGCTCAACGCCAATAAATTCGCCGCTAGTTTTTTCGAGACACCAATAGGTAAAACAGAAGAAGAGTCGGCGCCACCTGCAATACCGATATCAACGCTACCAGATACTATACTTTCGGCGACGTTCACTGCAGATTGGAAGCTAGTCGCACAAGCACGAGTCACACTGTACGCGTCGGTATGGACATTCATCCCAGTACCCAACACAATTTCTCGTGCAATATTTGGGGCTTCTGGCATTTGAACCACTTGTCCAAAAACCACTTGATCAATCAAGTCTGGTGAGATTTCGCTACGGGCCATCATCTCACTGACCACCATTTTCCCAAGATCGACAGCAGGAACCTGGCCAAACTCAGTACTTTGACGAGCGAATGGGGTTCGTAAACCCGCGACGATGGCTATGCGTTCACCTGAACGAGTTTGCAGTATTTGCTTATTAATATTGTTTGGCTTGCCCATTAGTTCTCCTTACATACCCCATCAAAGATTAGAGGTCAGACCTGATGCATTGTAACGAAGTTGTTAATACAATCAAACGCTCGTTTGAATAAACGTGACCTAAACAGTATTGAACATCTTTGGGATAATTCAAAAAAAGCGGAAAGAATAGATAACTTAATGATTTAACAAAGTTACAATAACAACGTGATGTGTTAACGAATGAGTAACGGGTTGTAAGACTGAAGAAAAACGTAAACGTAGAAATGACAAGCAAAAGTGACGAGCAAAAGTGACGAGCAAAAAAAAACCACACAATATTGTGTGGTTGGAATGTATAAAGCAATTAACATAACGCCAATTGAAATAATCAGTTTCCTGATTAGGAGAAAGTAAAGTCAGCCTTCAAAAGGAAGTGTCATCTTGCTCAACACGCTAGCTCAAAGAGCTAACTAGATGACAGAATGTACTATAGCCACAATTAGGTATAATATTTTGAGGTAGATCAATTAATCTCAAGTTTGAACTCATTGACCCTTAAATGGAGAGTTATGTGTCAATAATCGAATTGTTTGGAAATAAAAAACCAAAACGTACGGTCAACTCTGATATGGACAAGCAAAGAAAATATGAAGCTCTTGTACGCGCCTATCATCGTGACCTGTTCCGCTATGGCTTTTGGCTCTGTAAAGACAAAAGCGTTGCCGAAGATTTAGTCCAAGAAACCTGTTTAAGGGCTTGGAAGTCACTTGATAGCTTACAAGATGAAAAGGCAGCGAAATCATGGCTCATTACTATTTTGAGACGTGAAAATGCGCGCCGCTTCGAAAGAAAGCAGTTCGACCTAGTCGACATCGATGACTACGGCAATGATGCCATCGTGAGTGATGATGCACACCATCAATCAGAATGGCTACAGATGTTGATCATGAAATTGGATGTCGAATACCGCGAACCTCTTTTTTTACAAGTGATCGGCGGATTCAGCGGAGAAGAAATTGGGTCGATTTTGGATCTTAATAAGAACACCGTGATGACACGCTTATTTAGAGCACGTAACCAATTAAAAGAGATGATGGATTCATCGCAGTCAAGCAGAGGGCAGCAAAATGGATGATTTAGAGTTTCGCCGCCATGTGATGTCAGATCCTAAATATAGAGACAATGACATTATTGAAGCAATTAACGCTAGCGAAGCAAACAGTAAGTTCTTAGACGAAGCGCTTGAGCTCGATTCGCAAATCTTAAATGCAATGAAAGTCGATGTGCCAGACGATCTGGCCGACAAAATCTTGTTTAATCAGCCAAGTGACGATTCGAATGTTATTCACCCAAGCTTTGTTAAGCGTGCAATGGCACTTGCAGCGTCAGTAGCTTTTGCTGTTGGCTTATTAGCAGGTCAACTAAACTGGGGGAAACTACTCGTGTCACCGGCTCAAGCGAGCTTGGCCAATACGGCAATGGAACACGTCATGAACGAGAAGGCATTCATTATGCCATTGGATGAGCAAGTCGGCTCTTATCAGATCAACGTAAAAATGCAGCCATTTAACGTTAAGTTTGATCAAGACTTTCCATATCATGTCTATTACCTTAATCATTGCGGTTTTGGCGACACCAATGCGATGCACATGGTCTTTAAAGGTGAGAAAGGAAGAGTCACGCTGTTTGTTACCAATATCTTTGAACAAGATCGTAACGAATTCACCCAACAAGGGATGACGGGTATTGTTGAACCAATGAATAAATCCAGTATGGTGATAGTGGGAGAAGAAGGTGAAGATGTCGCTAAAATAGCCGAAAAGCTTAGCTCGATGGTGATCTCCACGCTTTAACCTGATTCAAAACACTCAATGGCTCTAGTTTCATATTAGAGCCTTTTTTTTGCCTATTTTATAGAGTCAAAACTCTAAAAACAGTGTTTTATTCGCTTTTTCGTGTCAGTTAGGCGTCATTTCGATAATTTTCCCGCCTAATTTTAAGGTGGTCGGATATGTTTGCTATATACTTGAGTCTAGGATCAGCCACCAACTGAGCATTTGCTCAAATATATCGCCCAACTAGAGGCGAATATTACAAAAAGGAAAAAGCAACTATGAACAACTCGCGTCTGTTTAAAAAATCGCTTCTCGCAGTGACTATTGCCTCAGCTTCTCTTGCATCAACGCAAGTAACAGCAGCAGGTTTCCAACTAAACTCTCAATCAGCAACGGGCCTTGGCCGTGCATTTGCTGGTGATGCTGTTATAGCCGATAATGCTTCATCTATTTCACGTAACGCAGCATCTCTAGCGTTATTCGAACGTACTGAGATTTCTTTGGGTGCTAACATTATTAGCTCTGAAGTTGACGTTACGGGAACAACATATACTTCACCGATCTCTGGTGGTGCTGTTTCTATTGACGATACTCAAAATGATGCGACATCTTTTGTTCCAAACATTTTCGTAGCAGTCCCAATTAATGACAAATTCGCAGTTGGTTTTGGGGCCTACTCAAATTTCGGTACTACTAATGAATTTGATGCTAGTTGGGGGGCAGGAACTGGTGCTGTCATTACAGATAATGGTGCAGTCGTTCCCGGTGCTGATGCATTCGGTGGCACTACAAATGTAAGCTCAGTAAACCTATTGATTGCAGGTTCTTACCGCATTAATGATCAATGGAGCATCGGTGCTGGTATTGACATTATTCACGGTGAAGGTGAGTTAAAGCGTGATTCAGAAATGAATATCGTTTCTGGTGGCTCTCCGACTGGAAGCACAACAAGCGCAAATCTAATGGATGTAGACGCATCTGGCTGGGGTGTTGGCTTTAACCTTGGTGCGGTTTACGAATTGGATGAAAACAATCGTTTCGGTCTAAGCTATCATTACAGCCCTGAAATTGAAGCAAGCGGTACCGTTTCTTACGGTGGCGATGCAAACATTGGCGATCTTAAGATGCCACTGCCTTCAATGGCAGAGTTCTCTGGTTACCACCGCATTGAAGATACCAAATTTGCAGTTCACTACAGCATTCAATACATCAGCTGGAGCGACTTTGATGCACTAGTGACAACTGATGGAACAAACATCAAAGATTACAAGTGGCAAGACACTTACCACTACTCAATCGGTGGTACGTACTACATCAACCAAAACTGGGAAGCACGTATCGGTTACATGTTTGATGAAGGCGTACAAGACTCTTTAACTTCAGTATCTGTCCCTGATTCTGACCGCCAATGGTTCTCAGCGGGTGCAAGTTACCACTTCAATGCAGACCAAACACTGGATCTTGGCTTCACTTACCTAGTTGGTAAGAATGTTGCTGTAACTGATACTATCGGTGGTGGTGTCGAGCAAGGTGGACTAACTCTGAACACAACAACCAAAGCCACGGCTATTCTTGCTGGTGTTCAATACACACACAGATTCTAAACTTCAATATTTAGACTGTTTTAAAGGGCTGGTTTTCCAGCCCTTTTGTTATTCTGCTCGATTTCCTCACTTCCATTCTTACAAAAAACATACCTTTCACAGCACATCCGTTCGCTGAAAATTTGAAACAAGCTCATAACATCTGGTTTTTTTCACTAAGATTAAACACTTAAAAAGACTTTTAGTCTAAATACTCTAGTTTTACTCTATTTCATTTTTAAAGTAATAACTCTAATTGTAGCATTCAGCTCCACTATGGATTTATTTGGGCGTACATACGGATGAACTTTACTAATAAAACTCACAAAACATGCTTATCTACTGCAATTACACTTGGTCTATTGGCTAGCTCTCCAATCGCTTCTGCGGCAGGCTTTCAGTTGGCTGAATACTCAGCAACAGGATTAGGCCGTGCTTACGCTGGCGAAGCAGCAATGGCAGACAACGCAAGCGCGCAATGGCGTAACCCCGCTATGCTAACTTACCTCTCTGGTACACAAATCTCCGTAGGTGCTATTTATGTGGACCCAAATGTTGATGTGAGCGGCCAAATCAATGGCGCACTTGATACCCACTCGAAGGATTTTGCCAATAACGCGGTGATTCCAAATTTTTATATCTCTCATCAGCTTAATGAGCAAATATTTCTCGGTGTAGCACTAGGCACGAACTACGGCATGGAAACAGAACTGGACAAAGACTTTGCTGCTAGCCATTTTGGTAACGAAGCGATGGTTAAAAGTATGGAAGCGAACTTAAACCTTGCTTACCAACTAAATGAATCCGTTAGTATTGGTGGCGGTCTTCGCTACGTTATGGGTGAAGGTCACTTCGGTGCAACGTCTCCAAAACAGTCAGAGCCAAACCTTCCACAAGGGACAACCTTAAAGTACATGGAAGGCGACGACACGGCGTGGGGATGGCAAATTGGTTCAGCTTGGCAAATCAACGATGACCACCGAATTGGGTTCGCCTATAAATCTGAAGTGGAACTCAAACTTGAAGGTTACGCAGAAGGCCTAGGCTTTGGGTTACCGCAAGGTACTCGCGATAATGGCTATATGAACTTAGCGTTACCCGCAACCGCAGAGCTTGCGAGTTTCCATCAGCTAAACGAACAGTTGGCCGTACATGCAAGCATAAACTGGACAGACTGGAGCAGCTTTGAAAAACTGGAAGCTCACCTAGAAAACTATGGCACGCACATGGTGAAAGTAGAGAACTGGGAAGATAATTACCGTTTCGCAATTGGTGCCACTTATCAGCTGAACCAAAAAGTCGCTCTACGCAGTGGTATTGCTTACGACATGTCAGCCGTTAATGATAAAAACCGCACAATTACCATTCCAGAGACCGATCGGACATGGTTAAGTGTTGGCGCGAGCTATGAAGTGAGTAAACAACTTAGCTTTGACGGCGGCTTTACTTATATTCTCGCTAAAGATGCTGATATTAAAGAATCACGTGGATATGAATCAGACGATACGGCTCAGGCCATTGGCGGCGCGTTTTCTGGTACCACATCGGGAAGTGTGTGGTTAGTTGGTGTACAGGCAAACTACACGTTCTAAGCAGCGTAAACCTTTAAGGGGTGGACCGTGGAGTTCACCTCTTTCTTCTCCCTCTTCTTCTTTCGATCCTAATTTACTCTTTTTCTCGTTGACTAAAAGTCTTCATCTAAATAGTCATCAAAGAAGTCTTCTTCATCTTCATCTTCATCGTAATCGTCACTTTCGATCTCGGCGCGATAGTCTTGGTGCTGTAGATAAACATCTCGAGTCAGCGAGTATGGATCTGGAGAGTTATGCAGCATCGACTCTTGAGACACTAATCGAGCACGAGACTCCATGCCTTCTAATGCCCACTTTCCTAGCCCCGCCCAAAAGCTCACATAAGAGAGTGGCGCATAAAAACCATCAACGACATCTGTCGCTTCTCTTACTGTCCACGGACCATAAGCAGGTACCATTACATACGGTCCATCCCCAACACCATAATGACCAACGGCATCACTAAACGCTTTATCACCATGATTGGTAATACCCGCTTCAGAAGCAATGTCTATCAAGCCTAACAGGCCAAACGTAGAGTTGAGCCAAAAACGATTAAAGTGATCCAGCGCTTTACCGCCATTACCCATCACAAGGTTATTCACCATGCTAGACGGCTCATCAAGATTAGAAAGGAAATTAGCGACACCAGAACGGATTGGTGAAGGAATGTAGTTTACGTAGGCTAAAGAGACAGGACGGACTAAGTAAGGGTCTAAATAATCGTAGTTTATTTCCCACATTGCTCGGTTGAAGCCTTCAAAGGGATCATTGGCTTGATTGTTTTCAACTGTGGTATCTTCTGGTGCAGACGCGCACCCTGTTAAAAGAACAGAGGCCAGTGCAAGTTTAATGATCAGCACTCGATTTAAATCCATTTCGCTTTCATCCCTAAAGCACAACCTTAACGCTATCTATATACATCCTAACTATTTATATCGTTCAATAGCGCATACAAAAAGCCTACAACGAAAATCTTATAACATGCTGCTAGTAAACACAAAGCACGTAAGTTAATCAGCGGCTAAGTTCAAACTATATAAAAAGCAAAAAGGCCGATGAATGCATCGACCTTTTTCACAACGCTAACCATGCATTGTCTTTAGTATAACAGCTGTTACTCTATCAATACTGCTTATTGACCAATACGTTAACCGCTTCTCCCATTTGTGCGACTGAGCTTTCACCATACCAATCGCCCGTTTTGGTTGAAACGTTACCATCGCTGTCGATTCGAACACGTACGATAAATGAGTCTAGGTCAGAGAACTTACGTCCTTCAACCATACTGTTACCGTCATCAATAACGACGGTTCTCGGGAATGAACCGACTGGGTAACGTGCCGCAGCGATAGGCATTGGCATGCCATCGGCGCTATGAATTGAAACGATAAGAGCGTTGCCTTGACTAGTATCGACATTATCTCCCAATGAAATAGTGATCGCTGCTGAGCTCCCTTGAAGCTGTTGATCGCCAGTGCTATGAGGATTTTGAGCTACTCCACCAACTGGATCACCCATTTTTTCTAATGCACTCTCAATACTACGAGATAACATTTCATAGCGGCTGTCTTCTGGCCCGATCATTTTCTGCATGATACGCCAGTATCGAGCTGCACTAGCAAAGTCGTTACGTTCAAACGAATCAAAAGCCAGTAGCGAAAATACGCGTAAATCAACATATTCCTGCTGCACTAGATTATTCAATAGCAAACGGGCACGGTTTTGATCTGCTTCATCAGGCGACATCATGAGTGCCTGAGCAAATCCTAATTGCGCATCTTCATCACTCGTATCTAAACGGTAAGCACGTTTCATTGCACCCATAGCAGTTTCGACATCACGATTAGCTAGAGCAATACGACCAAGCAACAACCAACCTGTTTTATCGTTAGGTTCCGCGTGTAAACGCGTACGAAGGCCTAACGTTAAATCATCCATTTCGTCATCGGTTAACATGACACCATCTGGGTTCATTAACTTTTTAGACAGCTCTGGAAGTAAATGGGTTGTTTCATTCCATTCAATGACTTTATCCATTGCACCAAATTTGGCGTACATTCCGTACGACAAGATAACAACAAGTAAGACTGATGGAACCACAAATAGCATTGGAGAGATTGACGATTCACTGCTCTGTTTTTCATTAGCAGGGACGTCATCAAGTAACGATTGCTTAAGATCAGAGATCAGCTCTTGTTGGTCATCGACCAAACCTTCCTTCGCTTCTTCTTCAAGCTCAGACAAACGGTCTTTATAAAACGCTTTGTTTAATTCATCTCGTTGCGATTGATCTTCGTTCGCGCGTTGTTTAATTGCAGGTAATACAATTAAAACACACGCAAAAAGGATCAATATTACGGAGGCGACCCAAAATAATGTCATTACTGCTTATCCCCATCATTTTTATCATCTAGCAACGCTTTCAAGCGAGCTTCTTTATCAGCATCCCATTGTTCATCGCTCGAAGAGTCGACCACTTTGGATTTTTTGCTACGAAGAATAATTAAACCAAAACCAATAAAGATAACGAGGAAAGGACCTAGCCAAAGGACTGAAGTCGCGAGCGTTAGTGGTGGCTTATAAGTAACGAAATTTCCATAGCGCGCAATCATATAATCAACAATTTCTGATTTTGATTTACCCTCTTTCGTCATTTCATACACTTTTTGGCGCAAATCTTGTGCTAATTCCGCATTAGAATCACCAATGGTGTTATTTTGACATTTTGGGCAGCGCAAGGTGTGTCCAAGTTCCTTGAATTGCAGTTCTTGCTCAAGTGTTTCAAATTCGTATACGTCAATCGCAGCAGATGCTCCCATTGAGATAGCGAATACAGCAAAAAAAGACATCATCAATTTTTTCATTGTTTCGCCTCCTCAAGTAACTCAGCGTACATTGGACCAAGTTTATCAGCCCAATTTCTTGCATTAACGTCACCAACATGACGGTAACGTACTACGCCATCTGCACCAATCAAGAACGTTTCTGGAGCACCATAGACACCAAGGTCGAGACCAAGCATGCCATTACCATCGAATAAACTAATAAGGTATGGGTTTCCAAGATTCGTTAACCAACCTACGGCTTTATCACGCTCATCTTTATAGTTTAAACCGATAATTTTAACGCCTTGTGAAGCAAGTTCATTTAAGTACTGATGCTCGGCATAACACGTTGGGCACCACGTTGCCCAAACGTTCAATAATAGCGGCTCACCTTTAAAGATATCCTGACTATACAGTTTTCCTGGTTGGGCTAAGTCCTCTAATCGAAACTCAGGTACCTCTCTACCAATCAGAACAGACTCAAGTTTTGTCGGATCATCCCCTTGCGAGTTTCGTACTAGCTGAGTCGCAAAGACCCCAGCTAGAATCATGAACGCGATGAAAGGGATAAAGACTATTTTCTTGCTCATTTATGCCTCCTGCTCGCGATCTTTTTTGTCGGTTTTACGAAAACGGTATCGCTTATCACTTATCGCTATGGCACCACCAAGAGACATTAGGAGTGAACCTGCCCAAATCCAGCGAATGAACGGCTTGTGGTAAATACGAACCGCCCACGATACGTTATCGTCAAGCTGCTCACCCATCGCAATATAAAGATCGCGAGTCACAGACGCATCGATAGCGGCTTCTGTCATCATTGATCGTGCAGTACGGTAAAAGCGCTTTTCTGCATGCAGAGTATTCACGTACTCACCGTCTCTGGTGATCACGAAATCTGCAATATAACCATCGTAGTTCGGGCCATCTTTATCGCGTAAACCTTCGAAGTAGAAGTCGTACCCTTTAATTTGATAGTGCTCGCCAGGCGCTAAACGAACATCTCGTTCAATGCTGTAGTTTTGAACCATTGCAATACCAATGACAGTGATTGCAAGACCAATATGACCACAAATCATTGCCCAGTGACTGCGTGGGAGCTTTCTAATACCCGTGGCAAAGCTGTGACGGTGTGTCGCTCGTTCATACAACTCAAAGCCGTGCATGGTAATGATCCAGTACGCCATCACCCAACCCATGTATGCCATCCCACTGTAGTGCTCAGCAAAAGCAAAAATGGATAGGCCAGCCAGCGCAAGTGACGCCGCACCAGAAATCATCATAGGCTTAATGAGCTTAGACAGGTGATCACGCTTCCAACGAATCAGTGGGCCGATACCCAATAAGAAAGAGAACGGGATCATCAGCCAAGCAAACAACATATCAAAGAATGGTGCGCCGATTGATACTGAACCAAGGCCTAATTGTTTGTGTACAAGCGGTAGCAACGTACCTACCAATACAACAGCCAGTGCTGCCATTAATAGTACATTGTTACCTAGTAGCGCATTTTCACGCGATACTAATTCGAAGTTACCACGAACTCGAACTTTCGAACCTTTCAGAGCAAACAGCAGTAATGAGCCACCGATAACACAGATTAGGAATCCTAAAATGAACATGCCTCGGGCTGGATCTGATGCAAACGCATGAACGGATACCAAAATGCCAGAACGTACTAGGAACGTGCCTAATAAACTTAATGAGAATGCTGAAATCGCCAGTAATACAGTCCACGCTTTAAAGGTGCCGCGTTTCTCTGTCACCGCTAATGAGTGCATCAATGCGGTACCCGCTAACCAAGGCATGAAAGAAGCATTTTCTACTGGATCCCAGAACCACCAACCACCCCAGCCAAGTTCATAGTAAGCCCACCATGAGCCTAGCGCGATGCCTAGTGTTAGGAATAACCATGCTGCGGTTGTCCATGGACGAGACCAACGAGCCCATGCCGTATCTAAACGACCTGTCATCAGTGAAGCAATGGCAAATGAGAATGCTACTGAGAAACCCACGTAACCCATGTAAAGCATAGGCGGGTGAATAATCAAACCCGGATCTTGTAGCAATGGGTTTAGATCGCGACCATCAACAGGGAAAAATGGCAACGTTCGTAAGAACGGGTTGGAAGTAACGATAATAAACAGCAAGAATCCGACAGTAATCATGCCCATTACCGCTAACACACGTGCAACAGACTCTTGCGGCATTCCTCGGCTAAATTGTGCAACAGCAACGGCCCAACCAGCTTGAATCAATGCCCATAACAACAAAGAGCCTTCATGTGCTCCCCATACTGCAGTTAATCGGTAATACCATGGTAGTTGGCTATTGGAGTTAGTTGCAACATAGTTAACCGTAAAATCGTTGACATAAAATGCCCACAACAGAACGATAAAAGAGATCAAAATGAGTAAGAACACACCCCAAGACAATGGCCTCGCTGTGTTGATCAGCATGCTATTATTTTTAGACACGCCAATCAGCGGAACTATGCTTGCAAGCACTGCCAAACCAAGAGAGATTATGAGGGCAAAATGACCTATCTCAACAATCATTGGTTGCTTCCTTGTTTTTGTTCTTTCGTATATTGCAATGGTTCATGCGTTTTCTTCATTGCTTCTGCGATTTCTGTAGGCACGTAATCTTCGTCGTGCTTAGCTAGAACCTCAAACGCTTCGATAGTCGTTGCATCTAAAAGTACACCTTGAGCAACAATCCCCTGCCCTTCACGAAACAGGTCAGGAAGGATGCCATCGTATACAACCGTTACTTTAGGGCCAACATCATTTAGATCAAAGCTAACACGAAGAGACTGAGAGTCTCTTGAAACGGATCCAGGTACTACCATTCCACCAATTCTCAATCTCTGGCCTACTTCAGGTTTCGTACCATCTGGTTTACCATTTACAATTTCGGTTGGGGTATAAAAGAGATCCATGTTTTGATTCAATGCATACAACATTAGACCTACGGTAGTAGCGATACCAAAAAATATCGCAAGAACAATACCGAGCCTCTTTTTACGTCTTGGGGTCATAAAGTGTTCTCCAGATCCTTCGCTGCATCAATTCGAGCTTGACGGTCGACTTTGGCTTGAACCTCTTTAAGTAGGCTCTTTCCGCGTCGGATGCTTGTGACTAAAATAATTAACAATGATAAAAAAGTAATGCCAAAGGCACTCCAAACATAGACAGCATAACCGCCCATATGAAACAGGTCACTCAGTGATTCAAAATACATAATTAATTCCCACCCTGAGTTTCTTTACTAGCTAGTTGAACAATCCAAGGCCTGTGACTCTCTTTACTGATAATTTCATTTCTGAAACGAATCATAGTGACCCAACCAAAGAAGAAAGCAAAGCCAAAGATATTAAGTAGTAACGGCCATAACATATCATTAGAGATAGAAGGCTGTTCAAATTTTGTAATGGTTGCACCTTGGTGCAGTGTATTCCACCACTCTACAGAGAAGTGAATAATTGGAAGATTAACTACACCAACAATCGCTAGAATACCTGCCGCTTTGGCAGCGGTTTTTTGATCATCAAAGGCGTGATATAGAGCAATAACGCCTAAATAGAGAAATAGAAGAATAAGTTCAGACGTTAATCGAGCATCCCAAACCCACCAAGTTCCCCACATAGGCTTACCCCAAACGGCGCCAGTTAGAAGAGCAATAAAAGTAAAGACAGCACCTATCGGCGCCATTGCTGCCGCAGCCATACTCGATAAACGAACCTGCCAAACTAAACCGATAAATGCAGCAATCGCCATCGACATGTAAGCGCCCATCGACCATATAGCAGAAGGAACATGAATGTATATGATTCTAAAGCTGTTACCTTGTTGGTAATCGGACGGAGCAAAAGCAAGCCCCCAAACCGTTCCCAAAGAAAGACACAACAGCGCCAATACGGCGAACCAAGGTAGCAACTTACCACATAGCTGATAAGAAGTTTCAGGCTTTGCATAAGGATGAAGCCATTTCCACATTGTAATTTCTCACTCTAACTTCGTTTAGACGAACTTAATGCCCGTTCTAGAATTATAAAAATAAACTGTTAATGAACACTGACTCTTAGTGCTGCACTGATTGCCAGTGGTGTTAAGGTCATTGAGCCGGCCAACATTGCACCTAGTATTGCTAGCTGACCATTATATGCTACCCCTAATGAGGCGGCATCTATCGCTGAAGTTGCGAATATCAAAATTGGGATATACAGCGGCAAAATTAACAAACTCAATAATACCCCTCCCTTTTGTAACCCAACGGTCAATGCGACGCCGATTGCACCAATAAAACTCAACGTTGGCGTTCCTACAAGCAATGTTAATACCACCGCCTTCCAAGTATTAAAATCGAGGGATAATAAGATCGACAACAGCGGGCTAATGAGAATTAACGGTAGACCCGTTAATACCCAGTGAGCAAACACCTTTGACATTACAACGATAGGCAATGGGATTGGCATAAGCATCATCTGCTCTAAAGCACCATCTTGGAAATCGTCGCGAAACAACCGCTCTAGAGATAAAAGCGCAGAGAGTAAAGCCGCAACCCAAACAATACCCGCAGCTATACGAGCAAGTAAGTTTGGCTCGGGGCCAATGCTGAGCGGAAACAGAGTAATCACGATGATGAAAAACCACAGCGGATTAAAAATGTCGGCTTGTCGGCGAAAAGCGATCAAAAGCTCTCGTCGAACAATGATGTTCATGGTTGAAATCATCGTTAATTCCCTAGTTTAATTTTTCTTAGCTTGGGATTGTCGGTGAACATATCCTGATGGGTCGTTAACATGACGATTCCGCCATTCTCAGCATGCTGCAAAAATAGAGACTCGAGAACCTTTACACCTTGTTTATCGATTGCCGTTAACGGCTCATCTAAAATCCATAACTTTTGCTTGCTTAACCACAAACGCGCTAACGCAACGCGACGTTGCTGGCCAGCCGAAAGTTGTGCAACAGGTACATCTTCACGACCCGCTAAACCAACTTTAGTGAGTGCTTGAAAAAGCGTGTCTTTATCTCGATGCTCAGGTGCGTGGATAGATTGATAGAAATGAAGGTTCTCAAAAGCTGTGAGCTCTCGCTTAATCCCAGTTTGATGACCCAAAAATAAAAGATCTTGATGGAATGCATCACGGTTAGATTCGATATTTTCTTCATTCCAGAAGATATCACCCTCATCGCGATCGCCAAGACCAGTAATAATACGTAACAGTGTCGTTTTACCGGTTCCATTACGCCCTTCAACTTGAACTAGCTCGCCTTCTTTTACCTGAAAGGATAACGATTCGAACAGTACTCTTTCGTCTCGAATGGCAGTTAGCTTCTTTACTTCTAGCATGTGTGATCATCAAGAAAATTCATGAAACTTATACTAACACAGCCAACATTATACGAAATAGGATTACCGCTTCATGAGTCACGAAACTACGTAAGAAACTGTTAATTTCTAATCACTTTTTGTCTCATTTACTACTTTAGAGTTACATAATGAATAAAAGGAAGCTGAGCTTCCTTTTAGTATTATTTACGATGGCGAGCTGTTTTTTGAGTCATTGCTCTTTTGTCAGGTGTTGTTTCTAATGGTGGGATTTTTTCTTTACCTGTTAACTTATTTTGAAGCGACATCATGAGCTCCGCTTCTGCTTTTGGAAGCTCGCACTCTTCAATTAGCTCGTGCAACCCAGCGCCCAACTGAACCATTTTACTGGCTCGTGTATATAAGCGGCCATCACCATCTGCTTGCTCGAGTTCAGAGATTCGTTCATTTAAATGCTTAATGAGGTCTTGCTGCTCACTCACTCTTTGCCCTAATCCGACAACGACTGATCGCACTTCAAGCAGCTGCTTATTCGACTTTTGCAGCTCTTTGTCCAGGTTTCGAAATTGCTGGCGGTAAACTTCACGCTGTTTAATCGCTTTACTGCGTGAGCGAATAGCAGTAAAGCTTACAACTGCAACAATAAAGCTTATCACTCCCACTAAAATGGGAGCAGTAATCACAAAGTCAGCTGCCATTATAGGTGAGCCATGTCATCCCATTCTTCGTCTGAAAGCAATTTGTTCAGGTCAACCAAGATCAGTAGTTTGCCATCACGATTACTCACACCTTGAATGAATTTCGCACTTTCATCGGTACCAACACTTGGAGTCGTGTCAATTTCAGAAGAACGTAGATAAACCACTTCAGCAACACTGTCGACTAAAATGCCGATAACTTGTCTCTCTGATTCAATCACAATAATACGAGTATTATCTGTAATTTCACCTTCCATAAGGCCAAATCGAGAACGGGTATCAATCACTGTCACAACGTTACCACGAAGGTTAATGATACCTAGCACGTAATCTGGTGCACCTGGAACAGGCGCTATTTCAGTGTAGCGTAACACTTCTCGCACCTGCATTACGTTGATGCCATAGGTTTCTTCTTCAAGCTGGAACGTCACCCACTGAAGCACTTCGTCATTAGACTGATCTTTTCTTACTTCGACTTCATTAGATTGAGACATACCTTTTCCTCTCTAAGTCGTTTTCGACACAAATACGTTATTTATTGAGTGCTTTTACATCAAGCCCTGCATTAAGCATAGCTATCAATGCTTCAACATGAATCAAAGCGCACATTTTTTCTTTAACCATTCCCGCAAGCCATGGCCTCTTTCCGGCGGTTTCACGCCAACGGACTTTATCTGTATTGAGTGACTCAGTACCTTTAAGTTCAGTACTTGCAAGCCCCCACATACTTTCACCCAACATGACAATATATTGATACTGCTCTTTATGGCTGTCGTCGCTTAGTTTTTCAGACATCACCCACTGCGCAGTGTCTACCACATCGAGTTGATTCTCTTTACTTGTTTGTAATCCCAAATACCAATTAGGTCGCCCAATCAGATGACTTAACTCTGCCAAGCGGTGAATGCCACCTAACTCATCTAAAGGAACTGCAAACATGACACCATTTACATCAAAGTAGAGTACCTGAAAATCCTCTGAGCGTTTGGTGCTCTGCCAAACGTCCAACCCAGACCCACCCGTTTGAGTTTCTAACTCAACACTTTCCTCTACCTCAACGTCAGGTATTGTAATATCAGGTTCTTGAGTGAATGCTTGTACTTGCTCTTCAGGTAAATGTGTTTCTTCTTGTATTGCGTCTGTCAGAGTCGTTTCTAGATCCTGAGCAACGGGTGTTGAGTCACTTAGATCTATTTGCTCTTCTGCAACTACATCATCAACAGGCCAATCTTGGACTTCTTCAATCTCATCTTGGAGTAGCGATTTTTTCTCTTCTGCTATCTGGCGAGTGTTCTCTTCTAATATCTCTTCAAGATCAAGCTCAGCTACAGGGTTACTCGCTTCAAGCTGCTGCAATAAGCGCTCAACATCTTCAAGATTTGGAGCAACAATTTCTTCGCGCTGAACTTGATAAAGACTTTTCTCTTCCTGTGGCTGTAACTCAGGTGTGAGTGCAACATCATCAGTAGAGGCGTCAATACTGTCTGCGTCGGTTAATTCTGTAAGTGAGATTTCCTCGTCATCTAGCAGAGCCGTAAAATACTCATCAAGAGCTTGTTCACTGGAGATCAATGATGCGTTACTCATTAATGTCTAGCCTCTCAAGAAACAGGAGTAACTGCTTATACGCAAATACACCGCGACTTCCGGCCGCAAAGTGAGAGACAGGCAAATGCTTTAGACTTGCATCTCTAAACTTAGTATCAATAGGCACCGCTGAGTTCCACACTTGTTCTGGATAATCCTTTTTTAGCTGATTGAGAGTTTGTAGTGATGCGTTCGTTCGCTTGTCATACATCGTCGGAACAATGGTCACTTTAAACCCTTTATTCCTAGACTTCTGCATGATCGCGAGTGTTCGCACCATACGCTCCAGCCCTTTCATAGCTAAAAATTCTGTTTGTACTGGGATTAGGATTCGATCGCTGGCTGCCAGCGCATTTACCATCATAACGCCCAATATAGGAGGGCAATCTATGAGAACGTAATCATAATTAGCGCGTAGCGCCAAAAGAGCTCGTTTTAGAATTAGTCCCATACCACTGCGATTGCCCATTACACGATCTAAGGTCGCAAGAGACATATGAGCAGGGATAATATCGATCCCTTCGATCTCAGTCTTCAATATAAGAGGCGATACACTCGATTCTGTGTATTCTTTTAATTGAAAAAGATCAAATAAGCTCGCAGGAACATTATCTGAATCAAAGCCTAAATAGGTCGTTAATGAGCCATGTGGATCAGTATCGACGAGCAGAACCCTTTTTCCTTGTTTGCTGAGCAAACCCGCTAACGTAATCGTCGTTGTCGTTTTACCGACACCGCCCTTTTGGTTTGCTACGCTCCAAACTATCATTACGACACCTCTACCCAATACCGACTTCAACGAGCATTCGCTCTGCAATACGATCAAGGGGTAAGTCTTCTGTAGAGATCCCCGCTTTCGCTACGGCCTGAGGCATACCATAAACGACACAGCTCTCTTCATCTTGTGCCCATATCGTTGCTCCGGCAGATTTGAGCATTCGAGCGCCTTCTCGTCCATCTGCACCCATACCTGTGAGTACCATAGAGAGTACTTTTTCAGAGTATATTTTCGCTGCAGAGCCAAACGTGACATCAACGCAGGGTTTGTAGTTCATGCGCTCGCCACCATCGATGACTCGAAGCCGAGCTGAACCAGGGCGTCCATCAACCATCATTTGTTTGCCACCAGGAGCTAAATACGCAACTCCAGGACGCAAAATGTCTCCGTCTTGCGCTTCTTTTACCTCTACTTTACAAAGTGAATTAAGGCGACTCGCAAAAGCGGATGTGAACGTTGCTGGCATATGTTGAATCAGCAGGATCGGATGTGGGTAGTTCGCTGGTAGTTTGGTCAATATTTTTTGTAGCGCAACTGGTCCCCCCGTAGAGGTGCCTATTGCGGTCAGCTGATATTTTTTGCCTGTCGCTTTAAATCTAGCCGCTGCCTTTGTAGGCGCTGTTGACGGCCTAGCTGTGCGATTCCCAACCGTTGGGCTTGGTGACAGTGCAGATGTCGATGATGGACGAGCCACAACGGGTGCTCTTCGCATCATCGTGCGTTTTGAGGCAATTTGAATCACACGCTGTTGAAGTAAAGTAACTGCATCATCTCGATTACGAGCGATATCTTCAAACTTCTTAGGTAAAAAATCTAACGCGCCTGCATCAAGTGCATCGAGTGTTGCTTTTGCACCATCATGTGTGAGAGATGAAAACATGAGTATGGGTGTAGGACATACAGCCATGATCTGTTTGACAGCAGTAATACCATCCATCACCGGCATCTCGATATCCATAGTAATGACGTCAGGCTTAAGCTTCTTCGCTTTTTCAACCGCTTCTTTGCCGTTGACTGCCACATCCATCACTTCTAATCGCGATTCTGAATTAATAATCTCGCTGACTCTACGTCTAAAGAAGCTAGAGTCATCAACCACGAGTACTTTAATCGCCATAGGTTCCCTTTTATTATCCGACGCTAGCTAGATTCTTGAAGCAGCTGCGTACTGCTTCAATAAATCTGGCACGTCTAAAATTAGTGCGATATGCCCGTCACTTGTGATTGTTGCGCCCGCCATACCCGGTGTCCCTTGTAACAGAGCATCAAGAGGTTTAATGACCACCTCTTCTTGACCAATCAAGGTGTCAACAACAAAACCGACTCTTTGGCTACCGATTTGTACAATGACCACATGCCCGTGCCCTTTTCTTAACTCGACTAAGCCAGCTTGTGGCGCTAGCCAATTCTGTAGATAGAAAAGTGGGATAGACTTTTCACGAACAATGATCGTCAGCTGTCCGTCGACAATGTTGGTTCGGCTTAGGTCAAGGTGGAATATTTCATTGACACTGGCCAGTGGTAGAGCAAAAGGATGCCCTGCTACGCCCACCATTAATGTCGGTAATATAGCTAGAGTTAACGGTACCTTAATGGTTATTTTGGTGCCTTTAGTCAGCTCCGAATCAATATCGATCGAACCATTAAGGGTGTTGATCGCGGTTTTAACCACGTCCATTCCCACGCCACGTCCTGATATATCCGATATTTTTTCTTTGCTTGAGAAACCAGGCATAAAGATTAAGTTGAAGCACTCTTTATTAGACAGTCGAGAGGCCGCATCTTCATCCATGATGCCACGATTGACAGCAATAGAACGTAACTTATCGGGGTCCATACCACCACCATCATCGACGATAGCCAATTCGATATGGTCGCCTTCTTGAGAAGCAGAAAGTATCACTTTACCGTTTCGAGGCTTGCCTGCTGCTGCACGATCATCTGGCATCTCAATGCCATGATCGACCGAGTTTCTCACCAAGTGAATAAGTGGATCGGCTAACGCTTCAACAAGGTTTTTATCTAAATCGGTTTCTTCACCGCGCATTTCAAGCGTGATGTCTTTATTCAAACTTCTTGCTAAATCTCTTACGACTCGAGGGAAGCGACCAAAAACTTTCTTAATTGGCTGCATTCTGGTCTTCATTACCGCACCTTGTAAATCGGCAGTAACGACATCTAAATTTGAAACAGCTTTCGCCATCTCTTCGTCATTGCTATTTAGACCAAGACTAAGTAGGCGATTTCTTACCAATACTAACTCACCCACCATATTCATGATGGTATCAAGCGTAGAGGTATCGACACGAACCGTTGCCTCTGCTTGTGTTTTTTTCGCTTGGGTTGCGGGTACTTGTGCGTCTTTTTTCGCCGGTGGTTTTGCTTCAGCTTTAGGTGCTGGTTTTGGCGCAGGAGCTGGCTTAGGAGCAGGGGCAGGCGTTGGCGCTGCCGTAGCTACTGGTTTAGTAGCAGCATCTAGCTCATCCGGTGAAGGTCCTTTACCTGAACCATGTAAATCATCAAGAAGCTTTTCAAACTCGGCGTCTGACATTAAATTGTCACCACCAGTCGCGGCCGAAGGAGCCTTAGGCGGCTCTGGGGCAGGAGGTGGAGGTGGCGCTGCTTGAGTTGAAGCTTGTGGGCTTTTACCTGAACCATGAAGTTCATCTAGCAGTTTTTCAAATTCATCATCAGTAATGTCACCACTCATATCGGCACTCACCGCAGGCTCTGGGTCCGCAGCTGGTACAGGTGTTGATGATAAATTTGGAGCTGTGCCTTTACCGTGTAATTCATCAAGAAGCTTTTCAAACTCATCTTGAGTAATCTCATCAACAGATCCTACCGAATCGGCGGCTTCTGTTGAAGGAGTTGGCTCGGGTGCGACAGGTTCTGGGGCTACGGATTCAGGAACGACAACTTCTTCTACTGTTTCGACTTCTGCAACGTCATCTTCGGATTCTGGTCGACATAGTCGATGTAGTTCATCCAATAGATCTTGCTCTGCTACAGGCAAAGGCACTGAGTCTTGAACCGCTTTAAACTGTTCGTTAACAGTATCTAACGCTCGTAGCATGGTATCCATCAGACCAGAAGTCACCGAACGTTGCCCGTTACGCAAAATATCAAAAACGTTCTCAGCACCATGACAGGTATCAACTAGTTCTGTTAGGGAAAGGAAACCTGCGCCACCTTTAACGGTGTGAAATCCACGGAAAATGGCATTAAGAAGTTCTTTGTCTTCTGGGTTATTTTCTAGTTCAACAAGTTGTTCTGAAAGGAGTTCGAGTATCTCACCCGCCTCAACTAAAAAGTCCTGTAGAATATCTTCGTCTAAATCATAGCTCATACGTTACCCCTAAAACCCAAGACTTGATAATAAGTCGTCGACTTCATCTTGAGATGAAACTGCATCCGTTCGTTCATGAGGATTCATAATTGGTCCTTCAGGACTGATTGATGCTTTATTCTTGTCATCGTCTGTTTGTTGTTTTTGGCTTGTTCCAAATACAGTAAGAATTTCGACGAGTCGATCTTCTACTTCATTGACCAACGTTATAACGCGACTGATGATTTGCCCCGTTAGATCTTGGAAATCTTGCGCCATCAAGATTTCCGTTAATTGGCCTTTAAGCTCAGTGCTGTCGCCTTCGACTTCGGTGAGCAGCCCATCAATACGATGACAAAGTTCTTTAAACTTAGCCAACTCTATTCGCCCATGCATTAACTCATTCCATTGAGGCCTAACTTGCAGTAGACCATTATGAAGGTTATCTGCAATCGGCATGCATCGATCAACAGCATCCATTGTCTTATTTGCTGCCACTTCCGTCTTCTCGATGACGTATTTCAGTCTATCTCTAGCATCTGGAATCTCATCTTTCGCGATTTCACTCATACGTTCATCAACATGAAAGTTCTGTAGTGAGTCGTGTAGATCTCGGGTCAGCGTCCCTATCTCTTGAAGCATGGCACTTTCACCACCTTCATAGATAGTTTTAACTAGCAAGTCAGCTTCCTGTTGTTGCTCACTCTCAAGTAGCTCGACAAGTTGTTTTGCTTGTTCTAGTGAAATCATCCTGATTTGGCCTTAATTGCGCTCAATAAACGTCTGAAACTTTTGATTTATAAACGCTCAAAAATTTTGTCCAGTTTTTCTTTCAGCGTTGCTGCTGTAAACGGCTTAACAATGTAACCATTTACACCCGCTTGTGCCGCTTCAATAATCTGCTCACGCTTTGCTTCTGCCGTGATCATAAGAACTGGTAAATGCTTAAGTTCATCATCAGATCGAATATTCTTCAGTAAGTCGATTCCTTGCATTCCTGGCATGTTCCAGTCAGTTACAACAAAATCAAACTCGCCTTTCTTTAACATAGGCAACGCAGTAAGACCGTCATCTGCTTCTTGAGTATTATTAAACCCCAAGTCACGTAGTAGGTTTTTAACGATACGACGCATTGTTGAAAAATCGTCAACAATAAGGATCTTCATGTTTTTATTCAAAATTGCCTCCACTGAGAGTGATATCAGTGATTGTTATTCATGTTCAGTCCAAGCACTTAACTTTGTGCGTAGACGCTGCATTGATTGGCTTAATATTTGGCTTACGCGAGATTCACTAACACCAATTACTTCACCAATTTCTTTTAAGTTTAACTCTTCGTCATAATAAAGCGAAAGTACTAGGGCTTCACGCTCTGGTAGCGACTTTATTGATTCTATTAATGCTTTTCTAAAAAATTCATCCGCGACACCGCTAAATGGCGTGTTCTTATCCGCCTCTACCGGAGCAATAGCATCATCAGATATACCCAAATCTTCGATGCCAACTAACCGAGAACAATTTATGTCTGTTAAAACAGTGTGGTACTGTTTTAGCGACATATCTAGGTGTTTTGCAACTTCCGCATCAGTTGGGTCTCTGTTTAACTCCCCTTCTAACGTTGCAATTGCTTGTCCTATTTCTCGATTATGCTTATGAACAGAACGTGGAACCCAGTCACCACGGCGAATATCATCAAGCATCGCGCCCCGAATTCGTATGCCTGCATAGGTTTCAAAGCTCGCACCTTTTGTTCCATCATAATTTTTTTGTGCTTCAAGCAGGCCAATCATGCCCGCTTGAATCAGATCATCAACTTGTACACTTGGAGGAAGTCTTCCTATGAGATGGTGCGCTATGCGTTTAACCAACACGGAATATTTCTCCAAAAATACTTTCTGGCTATTCTGATTCGCGTATTGATCGTAAGTCAGCGCTTTATTCACTCAATGATTCCCCTAAAATATCGGTCCGATTTAGTAAACGCTCTACAAAAAACTCCAAATGCCCACTCGGGGTTTTTGGTATTGGCCATGTCAACGCTTTATTGGCTAATGAACTAATGGCCAAGGCTGCAGGAGAGCGCGGAAATGCGTCTACTACAATCTTTTGTTTTTTAACCGCTTGTCGCACTTTATCATCTAATGGGATACATGCTACGAGTTCAAGGCTGACATTCAAGAATCTCTCTGTGACCAAGGTCAACTTTGCGAATAATTCTCGCCCTTCTCGGTAGCTTCTGACCATATTTGCAACAACTTTGAAGCGTTGAACCTGATGCTCTTTGCTTAAAAGCTTGATCAGCGCATATGCATCAGTAATCGATGTAGGCTCATCGCAAACAACAACAACGACGTCTTGAGCAGCACGAGAAAAACTAACAACCATATCTGAGATACCCGCTGCGGTATCTATTAACAGTATGTCCATTTCTTCTTCTAAGCTACCAAAAGCACGAATTAATCCGACATGTTGTGCATGGGATAACTCGGTCATGCTCTGCGTTCCTGATGTTGCCGGAATAATCTTAATGCCATGTGGCCCTTCCACAATGGCATCTCGAAGCTCACATTCACCTGCTAAAACGTGCCCTAAATTTCGTTTTGGCCGAATTCCGAGCATGATATCTACGTTCGCTAAACCTAAGTCAGCATCTAGAACCGTCACTTTTTTACCTTGACGAGCCATACAAATGGCCAGTCCTAAGGTTACGTTTGATTTCCCAACGCCACCTTTCCCCCCCGTTACTGATATAACTTTCGTCAGTGAAGGTTGGGTTAATCGGCGTAAGCCACTTGCTTGGTCGTGAATCATTTTATCTGTCATATAATTGCGCCGCCTAGAGCCCCTCTTCTGAGTCACTATTCCAGTAGTGAGGTTCGTTATCTGTCGACTTTTCAAGTAGTTCGTTCGCTTTTGCTACCATGTATTTAGGTTGAGCGAGTACGATATCTTCCGGAACTCGCTGACCGTTAGCAATGTATGCAACAGGTAATGCATTTTGAACAATTACACTTAAAAATTCACCTAAACTGAGTGATTCATCCAGTTTAGTCATGATGCAACCAGAGAGCGGTATTCTTCTAAAGTGCTCTATGGTTTCCTGTAAAACTTTTCGTTGAGCAGTTGCTGGTAATACTAAATAACTGTGTATCACCTCCCCGCTCTCTTGCATTAGGGTATCCAACTGTTCGGACAACCGCACATCTCGCTGCCCCATACCCGCGGTATCGACCAAAATTAAACGGCGATTTCTTAGCTGGTATATTACATCGGCTAACTCATTGGAATCTTTAGCAACTCTTACTGGACATCCCATAATTCGACCATAAATCGAAAGTTGTTCGTGAGCGCCAATCCGATAAGTATCGGTTGTCACCAGCGCAACGTTATCAGAGCCGTATTCCATTGCAGCACGCGCTGCCAATTTTGCTATCGTGGTGGTTTTACCAACGCCTGTTGGTCCCAGCAATGCAACAATGCCACCGCGCTTTAATATGTCTGTTTTAGCAACCGGTATCTGATCGGCTACTAAGCCCAATAAGGCCTTCCACGCTTTAGGTGGCGCAGTGTCTTCAGGTATGTAACACGCGAGTTGATCGGCAAGTTCTAGTGAGACACCCATTCGTTCTAATCGTTTAATTAGCATTGCACGGAGCGGTTCACGACGCTCAACTTCTTGCCACATGAGTCCGGATACTTGATGCTCAAGTAGACGACGAATGGAGGTCATCTCTTCACGCATACCTTCAAGCTCTTCAGCTCCGACATTGGGTTCATCGCGGCGTGAACGATCATAACGAGTCGGATCAAGCTTTGGAGTTCCTCTTTCCGAACGTCGATCTTGCGCAATCAGTTTCGCCAACGGTGACTCTGAATTTGATAGCATGCCACTTGAGCTGTTATCTGCACTGTTACGATTAGATTGCCTCGCTCTATCTTGACCACGTTCCACACCACGACTATTGCTCTCCGCTCTTTCTGCTTGAGCAGCTCGTTGGCGTCTCAACAGAGCAGTAAGTGAATCTTCATTTTCAGACCGATGCTCAGGCTCTTCTTCACCACTGCTATATTGTTTAAGCATATTGGCAAAGCGCTTAGTCATAGATTTACCTGTATCAGCTCCCGCTTGAAGGCTTACTTTATCACTTGCTAACTGGCGCGGTGTCGGTTGCGGTTTGGCAGTCGCAGCCTGCGTCGATTCACTCCGAGGTCGAGAGGAGTAGTTTGTCGCTGATTGGCTGCTGTTTGATTGTCGTGGTGCTTGGTCACCATCTACTGCAGCTACAATTTCCACACCACCGGCGACTTTTTTATTAGACATGATCACCGCTTCAGCACCAAGTTCTTCTTTGACTTGAAGCAATGCTGAGCGCATGTCTTTGGCAAAAAATCGTTTAATTTTCAAAGTCTATGTCCGTATTTGAATTGCTTTGAGCGTCACTTTAGTTTCCAACTGCCTGTACAATTCGTATTTGTTTCTCATCTGGAATCTCTTGATAAGACAAAACCCTTAATGATGGGATCGTGTTCTTAACAAACTTCGCTAGGGTTGAACGTAGTACACCAGAAGTTAATAAAACAGCTGGCTCACCTTTTAGTTCTTGCTCTTGAGTCGCTTGGCTTAATGAGCTTTGCAGTCTCTCTGCAAGACCTGGCTCTATACCCGCAGACTCTCCCCCTGACGCTTGCATTGTCTGATGCAATATTTGTTCCAGCTCAGGAATCAATGTTATAACTGGCAATTCTGGCTCTATTCCATTGATTTCTTGGACAATTAAACGCTTCAGCGATATACGAACAGCAGCCGTTAAAATGTCAGGTTCTTGACTCTTACTTGAATACTCCGACAAAGTTTGAACGATAGTTCTAATGTCTCTTATCGGGATAGCTTCATTCAACAAGTTTTGTAATACCTTAACAACCGTCCCCAACTGTAACTGGTCGGGAACAAAGTTCTCTACCAGTTTAGGGGCGCTTCGCGACAGCATCTCCATCAAGTTCTGTACTTCTTCATGCCCAATTAACTGTGACGCGTTATTGGTTAATAATTGACTCAAATGAGTCGCAAGTACAGTTGATGAATCTACAACGGTATACCCTAGAGCTTGAGCGTGTTCACGTTGCTCTTCACGAATCCACACGGCCTCTAGACCAAAAGCAGGGTCGATCGTGTGCTCTCCTTCAATCATTCCATACACTTGACCAGGGTTGATAGCTAGCTCCTGATCAGGCCTTATTTCAGCTTCACCGACCGCCACGCCCATTAAGGTGATCCGATAGCTATTGGGCGTTAACTCCAAATTATCGCGTATATGAACCGCAGGAATTAAGAACCCAAAGTCTTGGGACAGTTTTTTTCTTACCCCTTTAACGCGCTCTAGAAGTTCACCACCTTGGTCTCTATCAACCAATGGGATCAATCGGTAGCCCACTTCTAAGCCGATGATGTCAACAGGTTGTACATCATCCCAAGAGAGCTCTTTTGGTGTCGATGATTCTTTTTCTGCTGGCACTGGTAACTTCGCGTCTTCTTTCTCTTTTTTCTGCTTTTTGGTGATAAAGTAGGCACTAGCTCCTGCTATCGTCGCCAGTAAAAGGAAAGCAAAGTGAGGCATGCCTGGTACAACCCCCATTACCGCAAGAATCGCCGCGGTTATGATCAATGCTTTCGGGTTATCGAACATTTGGAAGACAAGTTGTTGCCCCATGTCTTCGTCAGTATTTTGGCGAGTTACCATCATTGCAGCGCCGATTGACAACAGTAACGACGGTATTTGAGCAACCAGACCGTCACCAATGGTCAATAGAGTATAAATCTCTATCGCTTCACCAAAGCCCAACCCGTATTGAGCCATGCCGATAGCAAGCCCACCAATGATATTAATAAACAGGATTAGAATACCAGCGATGGCATCCCCTTTAACAAATTTGGACGCACCATCCATTGAACCATAGAAATCGGCTTCTTTGGTGACTTCAAAACGGCGAAGTCTTGCTTGGTCCTGATCGATTAACCCAGCATTGAGATCAGCATCGATAGCCATCTGCTTACCCGGCAATGCGTCTAACGTAAAGCGAGCACTTACTTCCGAAATACGTCCTGCACCTTTAGTCACAACCATGAAGTTGATGATCATCAAGATAAGAAACACCACAAGACCAACCGCGTAGTTGCCACCGATCACGACGTTACCAAACGCTTCAATAACTTTACCTGCCGATCCAGGCCCTTCGTGACCATAAAGTAAAACGACACGAGTTGAGGCAACATTAAGTGCTAAACGCAATAATGTCGCGATAAGTAAAACGGTTGGAAACGCTGCAAAGTCTAATGGCCTGCGGGTATAGACCGTAACCAATAGAACAACCATGGCTAAGGCGATGTTAAAAGTGAACGAAAGGTCGAGAATAAACGCTGGTATAGGTAAAACGATCATTCCTAGGGTTGCTAGGACCATGATCGGTGCGCCTATAGCTGGAATGCTACGCTGAGGAATAGATGGCAGTTTATCCGCGAACGGAAGAGTAAATTTCATAGATTCGTAAGTGGCCTGAATTCTAAAATTAGCGTTCTTTTAATAAGTTAATCGGTGGATGCAAGATTTAGTCCACAGACGTCGTCAAAAATATGGCTAGGCGCACTTCGACTTAGCCAAGAAGTCTTTGGATATTCAGGTTTATTGACTGCAAAACAGCCCCTAGAAACTGTTGACCCTAATTATGAAGATGCCAAAGCAAACTTCCACTCTGGGTCTGAGCATCAAACTCTACACAGGCTAAACCAGAGGTAGGAAACATTGGAGGTACAATATCAGTTGCAAATTCCGCCGTAAGATAGCTCACTAAAGGTAAATGTGAAACGATTAAAACTGACTCATGCTTCTCAACTTCGATTAACGCATTAACAAAATCGAATACATGAGGAGATTGACCGTAAGGCGTTATATCATCGCATCTCTCAACATTATCACTAACGAATACCTTACTGATCGTTTGCCAAGTCTGCTGGGCTCTAAGGTATGGGCTTACTAATACCTTGTCGAACTTGGCAAAGCCTTTTTCTGCACAAGCCTTTGCGACAGAAATGGAGGCTGAACGCCCGCTATCGGTTAATGCTCGATCTGCATCTGACGCAGCAAAATGCTCGGCTTCACCGTGGCGCATGATAAAAATTTTCATTCTTGGCTTCCTAAAAACATTTGAGTTCTAACGACTCGTAAAAGTTGCAGTCTATAGCTGCTCTATCATTTTTTTCTTACTTATGGATAATTATATCAAGTACCTAGACAAACAGGTTGTCTTTTCCAACAATCTATTTAGATCCGAGACTCAAGTAACGTTTATTATAACTGGTTCTAGCCCTAAGTTTGCAGGAGATGGTTTCAAGAGTCATACTTGTTATCAAATTATTACAAATCTTACGTTTTAGCACTCAACTGTGCGCTTATCGAGATGGAGTTCCCCTGTGCATCTAAGCCCAAATGATACAAACACTTATCGTTACATCACGTTATCTAACGGGTTAAGGGTGTTATTAGTTCACGATCAAAACGCACAAAAATCTGCTGCGGCATTAGCGGTACACGTCGGCCACTTCGATGACCCAAAAAATCGAGAAGGATTGGCGCATTTTCTCGAGCACATGCTCTTTCTAGGCACCGAAAAATTCCCTAAAGTGGGGGAGTTCCAAAGCTATATCAGCCAACATGGTGGAAACAATAATGCATGGACTGGTACCGAACATACTTGCTTCTTCTTTGATGTTGCACCTAACGCATTTAACCAGTCTCTCGATAGATTCAGCCAATTTTTTACCCACCCACTATTTAACCCCGATGCATTAGAAAAAGAGCGAGAAGCTGTTGAGTCAGAATTCAAGCTAAAACTGTTAGATGATGCAAGACGACTCTACCAAGTTCACAAAGAAACTGTAAATCCCGAGCATCCGTTTGCTAAATTTTCAGTTGGAAACCTCGATACATTAAGCGATAACGAAGATGGCTCGATTAGAGAAGAAATTATTACTTTTTATCAAAGCCATTACTCCGCCGATCTAATGACGTTAACACTGGTTGGTAATCAATCTTTGGATGAATTAGAGTCTTGGGCGACAGAAAAATTCTCTGATGTGGTCAACAACCATCTCAGTAACAAACGGATTTCTGTACCATACGCGATTGAATCCAGTACCAACATTTTTGTTCAAGTCGAACCCGTTAAAGATATTCGAAAGCTCACCATTGCCTTTCCATTGGCGAATATCGATAACTACTATCAATCTAAGCCTCTCTCCTATCTTGCTCATTTACTCGGTTATGAAGGAGAAGGCAGCTTAATGCTTTCCCTAAAAGACCAGGGCCTCATCACTTCTCTCTCTGCAGGCGGAGGAGTGAATGGTAATAATTATCGTGAATTTACCATCAGTTGCTCTCTTACTCCCGAAGGACTCAATAATACCGATCTCATCATTCAATCTATTTTTCACTCGATTAGAATGATTGAGTCCGATGGTTTCGATGAATGGAGATATAAAGAGAAGCAAGCCGTACTTGAATCTGCTTTTCGCTTTCAAGAGCCAACCACTCCGTTAGACCTTGCTAGCCACCTTGTGATGAACATGCAGCACTACGCCGAAGAAGATGTTATTTATGGTGACTACATGATGAGTCATTATGATGAAATCTTCATTCGTTCATTGTTAGACAAGTTCACCGTAGAAAATGCGCGCATAACCTTAGTCGCAAAAGAGCAGTATTACGATAAGATAGCGAAATGGTACAACACCCCTTACTCTGTCACACCGATCAGCCCAAAGAAGCAACAATGTTATCAGTCTCTATTAGACGACAACATATTAACGCTACCGCCAAAGAACCGATTCATTTGCTATGACTTGGACCCTCAAGAAATAGAAAAGCACCGAGATACACCAGAACTTATCGAAGAAAAAGACGGGTTTAAACTCTGGCATTTGCAAGACAGTCAATTTCTCGTTCCTAAGGGTGTCATATACGTTGCTATTGATAGCCCTCACTCTGTGGCTTCGCCAACAAACATCGTTAAAACACGCCTTTGTGTTGAGATGTTTCTGGATTCATTAGTGAAAGAAACCTATCAGGCTGAAATTGCAGGTATGAGTTACAACCTATACTGCCATCAAGGTGGCGTGACGCTTTCTATTTCAGGGTTTAGCCAAAAACAAGCGGATTTGATGGAGATGATTCTTTCTCAATTTGCCGCAAGGCAGTTCAACCCTGAACGCTTCGATTCAATTAAGCAGCAACTGCTGCGTAGCTGGCGAAATTCATCACAAGATCGTCCCATTTCACAACTTTTCAATGCTATTACAGGATTACTTCAACCCAACAATCCACCTTACTCGGTGTTAATTGAGGCGTTGGAAACAATTGATGTTGATGAACTTTCCATCTTTGTGAATGAGATCTTAAGCGAGCTTCATGTTGAAATGTTCGTCTATGGCGATTGGACAAAAAAAGCCTCATTGGCGTTAGCAGACACCCTAAAGAACGCATTGCGAGTGAGCAATCAATCTTATGAAGAGTCATTACGCCCTCTCATCATGTTAGGTAACAGTGGTACTTTTCAAAAAGAGGTCACTTGTAACCAAGAAGACTCTGCGATTGTGGTTTACTACCAGTGTGACGATACCAACCCCAAGAGCATCGCTTTATATTCACTGGCTAACCACCTGATGTCAGCGACATTTTTCCATGAAATCCGGACTAAACAGCAACTGGGCTATATGGTTGGCACTGGCAATATGCCATTGAATCGCCACCCGGGGATTGTTCTGTACGTACAATCACCCAATGCTGCACCAATCGATCTTATTAGCTCGATCGATGAGTTCCTAAACGCATTTTATATGGTTCTTCTCGAACTCAATGAATATCAATGGCACAGCAGTAAGCGAGGTCTTTGGAATCAAATCTCAACACCTGACTCGACGCTGAGGGGTCGCGCGCAAAGACTTTGGGTAGCGATTGGCAATAAAGATACGGAATTCAATCAACGAGAAACCGTACTGGAAGAACTCAAGCACCTAACACGCAGCGATATGATTCGATTTGTCGTTAATGAGCTTAAGCCAAGAACAGCCAATCGCCTTATCATGCATACTCAAGGCAATGCTCATCATGAAGATGAAACGCTTAATTTAGGAAAAGAGATCGGCTCTACCCGCGAGTTTCAATTAAGACCGACAGATTGTAATTTGGGCTAGCGGATTACGATTACAATTCAGAGGGTAATCCACTATTTGGCTCGGTATGGTGTGATTATCTTGGACTAATTAAAAAGGGCCTGACTCAGATGGATCAAGATCAGGTCCAGTAAGTTCAGATTGTACAATTGTTTTTAATGTGTGTGGGTGTAGCTTAATGCACACCCCTTGCCACTTAAACGCCACGGTTGGATTGTTGACCCTCTCACCCTCTCCTTTTGGGCTCGAGAGTTTAATGCTAACGCCTTTACTATCAAGGCTTGCATAGTCCTTTCTAAATGCAGGGAAGGTTACTTTTAAATACTCAAGGTACTCTTCTGCCGTCGTTGCATCACTAGGAATAACAAATTCAACATGCTCCCAACTTTGTTCTGGGTACATTTTTCCCTCTGCTGGATACGGTAACTCCAAACATTCAATCTTCCAATGTAACGCATCTAGAGGCTCGTCAAATTCCAACACAATAATCGGGCGCCCATTAATTCGAGCCTGCGAAATTACCTTCCCTTCTTTTTGCCACTCACTATGTGCCAACTTTGCCAGTTCTGAGTCATTAATACGAAGTGCAATATGATCGGCTTGAACTTCGCTCAAATCCAACGACAAAATATCACTCAGTAACTGAATTTTCTGCATAAACTCATTAAGTTTTGCTTTCATTTGTGTTGGTGTTAATTCCGCTTTTGCAAGGAGTTGTGACATTATTTGTTATCCAAAACAGTGATTTCGCCATAATACTATCAATAAGCCGATTAAAAGTGGAAAAATTCCCCAAGAACTCTCTATATGCTTTGCCATAAAGTTGTTATTATTGGCGCCAATTGAAGAACGAAATAAATGATGTATACAAGCCATAGGGCCAATTTTGGGGCCGCTTGATACCGCTCTTTGCAATTCCACCGAATTGAAGGAAACCCGTGTGAATATCCAAGCACTTATTAATGACAAAGTATCTCAGGCTCTAGAAGCCGCTGGCGCACCTGCAGGCTCTCCTGCGGCCGTTCGCCAATCTGCAAAACCACAATTTGGTGACTACCAAGCAAACGGCGTTATGGGCGTTGCTAAACGACTAGGCACTAACCCTCGAGAATTTGCTCAAAAAGTATTGGACGTTCTAAACCTAGACGGTATCGCTTCTAAAGTTGAAATAGCAGGCCCAGGTTTCCTTAACATTTTCCTAGATGAAGCTTTCCTAGCAAAGCAAGCTGACGCAGCACTTTCGGATTCTCGCCTTGGTGTCGCAGTAGCAGAAACACAAACAATTGTGGCGGATTACTCGGCTCCTAACGTTGCGAAAGAGATGCACGTTGGTCACCTACGTTCAACGATCATCGGTGATGCTGTCGTTCGTACGCTTGAATTCCTAGGCCACAACGTTATCCGTGCTAACCACATCGGTGACTGGGGTACTCAATTTGGTATGCTTATCGCAAACCTTGAGCGTGTTCAGGCTGAGTCTGGTGAAGTTTCAATGGAGCTTGCTGATCTTGAAGGCTTTTACCGAGAATCTAAAAAGCTTTACGACGAAGACGAAGAGTTCGCAGTTAAAGCACGTGGCTATGTTGTGAAACTGCAAAGCGGCGACGAGTTTTGCGCAGATATGTGGAAGAAGCTTGTTGACGTTACAATGATTCAAAACCAACGTAACTATGATCGTCTGAACGTGTCTCTAACTCGTGAACACGTAATGGGCGAAAGCATGTACAACAGCATGCTACCTACCATCGTCGCGGACCTGAAAGAGCAAGGTCTTGCTAAAGAAGATGACGGTGCACAAGTTGTCTTCCTAGACGAATACAAAAACAAAGATGGCGACCCAATGGGCGTTATCATCCAAAAACGCGACGGTGGCTTCCTTTACACAACAACCGACATTGCTTGTGCAAAATACCGTTTTGAAGAATTAGGCGCTGACCGTGTCCTTTACTTCATCGACTCACGTCAACACCAACACCTAATGCAAGCTTGGACTATCGTTCGTAAAGCAGGTTATATCCCAGAATCGGTTTCTCTAGAACACCACGCGTTTGGCATGATGCTAGGCAAAGATGGTAAGCCGTTCAAAACTCGAGCAGGCGGTACCGTTCGTCTTGCTGATCTTCTTGATGAAGCAGAAGTTCGTGCAGCTAAGTTAATCGAATCTAAGAACCCAACACTTGCAGAAGACGAGAAGAAAGCGATCGCTAACACGGTTGCAATGGCGGCGGTTAAGTACGCCGATCTTTCTAAGCACCGTACTACTGATTACGTGTTCGATTGGGACAACATGCTTGCATTCGAAGGTAACACAGCGCCATACATGCAGTACGCGTACACTCGTGTTGCTTCTGTATTTGCTAAAGCAGGCATTTCTATGGACTCTCTTGAAGGTGAAATCAAAATCACTGAAGAGAAAGAGAAAGCACTTATCGCGAAACTTCTGCAATTTGAAGAAGCGGTACAATCTGTTGCTCGCGAAGGTCAACCACACATCATGTGTAGCTACCTATTCGAACTTGCTGGTCAATTCTCTAGCTTCTACGAAGCGTGCCCTATCCTAGTTGCTGACGATGATGCAATTAAGCAGAGCCGTCTGAAGCTTGCTGCACTAACAGCGAAGACGATCAAACAAGGTCTATCGCTTCTAGGTATCGACACTCTAGAGCGTATGTAATTTTAGTCACAGATTGTTAAATGAAAGGTTGGCGTATTGCGTCAGCCTTTCTTTTTGCCTGTCGTAAACTTACTATCTTATTTGGTCGTTATTATACTAAAGAAACGGATACCCAAATATCTAGTCAAAAACCGTGACACACCATTGATGGAACTTACATTATGAGCTTTGAACTCCACCCACAACTAGCAAAAGATACGAGTGTTATAGGCGAGTTTCCGCTCTCACTTGCTCTGCTTCATAAAGATAATGCCGTTCCATGGGTTATCCTAGTACCAAAACGTGCAAACCTAAAAGAGCTTCATCATTTAACGATGAATGAACAGCAACAATTTTTATACGAATCACAAGCCGTAAGCCAAGCATTAGAAGCAACCTTTAAGCCAGATAAACTCAACTTAGGTGCTTTAGGGAATATGGTTCCTCAGCTTCATATACATCATATCGCTCGCTATAAAGACGATATTGCGTGGCCTGGACCTGTATGGGGGAATACTCAGGGCCAATTTAGAAGTGAAAGTGAGCAATCCGCAATGCTTTCAAGAATTAAAAACGTGCTTTCTCTTAGCTCTATTTTCAACCCTTACGCGAACTAGATAACTAAAGCAATTCACAATAAAAATGCCGCTTTATAGCGGCATTTTATAATCAACGAACAGTGCTGGTATCACTTACATCCTACTAGGCCTGTAATCACATCGTCACCATCATGGAAAACCCTTCATTTCTGTTTGAACAATAACGAACTCGCGTAGTATGACCTAGCTTATTTGTGTCGTTTATACGACTTATCTTTCCTTTTTTAATCCAGACACCAAGCATTGCATCAACGCCGTCTTCACTTAAAGCAAATTGCTTAGCAAGGTCCTTTCGGCTACTGGTTCCCTGCACTTCAATGTATTCAATTAGGTCACTTAGGATCATGCTATTTTCACCTCTAGCCTTTGCTGCTTCTTTCCTATAGATTTCATATATCGGTAAGTGAATAACATAATAGACAGTATTGAAATTATCCAAATTGCACTGGTTACTGGCTGAGTCGTTAATAGCGAAGCTTGGTAATACAAAGCGGCACTTCCATACGCTAGTCCCATCGTCCAAATAGCAATAAACTGCGCAAACTTTTGGCCAAACTCCCTTACATACGCCCCCATCGCCGCAACGCATGGTGTGTAAAGTAATATGAAAATCAAATAAGCAAATGCCGCATGGCCTGAAGCAAAGTGACCTTTCAGGTTTTCAAATATAGAACGGTCAACTTCTTGCTCATCGGCTACTGATTCCATATCGGTAAGGTCACCGACTTCAATACCTAATGGATCAGAGTAACTAATTCCAATTAAGTTCTCCGGAATAGACAAGACGGCCTCTTCTAAACTCGCCATTAAGTCATACTCTTCATCCGTTTCATCAGCAGAGGTATACAGGCTATTTAGCGTACCAACGACTGCTTCTTTCGCAAAGATACCGGTAATAATACCCACTGTAGCTGGCCAGTTGTCTTGATCAATACCTATGGGAGCAAAAATCGGAGTGACAACCTGTGAAGCTTTTGACAATACAGACTTCTCACTATCTTCATTACCAAAACTACCATCTGTACCCAAAGAATTTAGGAAGCTAAGTATCGTCACTACGATTACGATTGTCTTACCAGCTCCTAAAACAAATCGCTTTAATTTTTGCCAAGTTTTAATGAGAACATTTTGTAGCGTCGGAAGTTCATAGTCAGGCATTTCCATTATCAAGCTATCACTTGATCCCGGATAAATGGTGTACTTCAACACTAAACCAGTGAAGACAGCTGCAACAATCCCTAGTAAGTACAATGCGAAAACAACGTTCTGGCCACTTTCCGGAAAAAATGCAGCAGCGAACAGAGCGTATACCGGTAAGCGGGCACCACACGACATAAATGGCGCCATCGATGCCGCTAGCTTACGCTCTCTTTCTTGATCTAACGTTCGGGTCGCCATAATCGATGGGACGTTACAGCCAAAGCCAAGAACTAAAGGAACAAAGGCTTTACCCGGCAATCCAATTTTCTGCATCACTTTATCTAGGACAAACGCGGCACGAGACATATAGCCTGAACTTTCTAAGAGCGCGAGAAAGAGATAAAGAGTTGCAATAACAGGGATGAAGGTTGCAACCGTTTGAATACCGCCACCGACACCATCGACAATCAACGTAACTAGCCATACGGGTAAATGGTCATCAAACAGATAATGGCCCCCATCAACCAGAATAGCCCCTACACCGATATCAAAAAAGTCGATAAATGCACTGCCTATATTTATTGAGAACATAAACATCAGATACATAACAAAGAAGAATAATGGGATACCTACCCACTTATTAAGAATTAAGCTGTCCGCTTTCTCTGTGAAGTTTCGGTTCAACTTACCTTCTGAACGTCTTACACTTTTACACACCTGGTGTAAGAAGGTGTACTTAAAGTCAGCAACGAGTAAATCAATATCGATGTTACTGGTTTCGATAGAACGAGCAACGGTGGCTCTATCATTTTCTGAAAGACTATTTATAACCAAGCGATCGTTTTCAAGTGCTCTAATCGCCAATGCTCGACTTGCTACTGTTCCTTCATTAAACATTGGCTCAATGCCCTGAATCATTTGCTCAAAGTCATCACTATAAGAAAATGAGAGCTTATTAAGAGCAACGCCTTGAATTACAGTTTTATGGAGTACATCTTTAAACTTGGCGACTTGATTTTTTTCATTCGCCGACAGCGCAATAACAGGGCAACCCAGCGATTTTTCTAATTTGTTAATATCAAGCTTTTGTCTTTCCCGCTTCAACACGTCCATTTTATTTAGAACAACGACCATAGGTCGCCCTAGTTCGCGCAGCTGAAGTGTCATATAAAGCGAGCGTTCTAAGCAACTAGCGTCGACAACATTGATAATTAAATCGGTCGAATGAGTAAGCACAGCTCTTGATGCGATAGATTCATCAATGCTATTAGAATCATTACCGCTGTCTAACGCATAGATGCCCGGTAAATCGGTTAGCCTAAACTCATAGCCTGAATGCGAAAATGAGCCTGTTTTCTTCTCAACTGTCACCCCTGCCCAGTTTCCAACAAATTGATTGGCTCCCGTTAGGGCATTAAAGAGGGTCGTTTTTCCGCTGTTTGGATTTCCAACGGTAAGAATGTTATAAGCCATTATTTCACCTCCACAACAATTTGTTTGGCGATGTTATCTCTGAGAGCCAAAGAAACCCCTCTCACATCAATCTGAATTGGGTCTCCTAGTGGAGCCCGGCGGATAAGTGATATGGGTGTATTGGGTAATACTCCCATTACCATAAGTTTTTTACGTGTCTCAATGGGTAATGTATTGAACGACAGTACAACTGCGTACTCGCCTTGTTTAAGCTCAGATAGTTTCATAGTGAGTTCTTAACGAAAATGAGAAGGATTATTATTTAAAGCAATTGTAGGCTTATTTTAGGGAGTGAATATTGTGTGAAATCAAATTTTGCAATTTTGAAACCGTTAAATACGTAAACCGATCTCTCGTTAAAAACGTTAATATCTATTTTCTTTATCACAACTGTAATTCTTATCTTATAGAAAATCTCACATATCGGTCCAACTTTCCGAATTAATACAGTGACTTATAAATAAACTAAAATACTGTCGCTTTTCTTACAGTAAGTTGGCGTTAATTTTATACGTAAAATAAGTGGGATATTTTATAGTTAATTCCGTCGAGAGGTATTCCCTCTAAACAAATTCCAGAGGTGATATAGCACACGCTATGTCACTCCGGCAGCAAGCGAAGGTGTCATTGACACCCGTGGTATAGTCCCCCGGCTATGCCACGATATTTTTTTTCTTACTCCCCCTCAACTCTTCACTACCATTTTTTTCTAATCAAAATATCTTTAACCAAATATCCGCTACGAGCACATTATCTATTGATGCCCAAAACTAAATAAGCCACCAGTTTATGACTTTCCGCCTGAACAATGATCTGATTATTTGTAATAGTGCTAGGCAATTATCTACAGATAGAGCAGCTAGGTTAGCTCCTCTCTATCTCATTTAGCTCGAATCAAGATAGTTAAGATGCCTGGTACTTTTGGAATGGAATAAGTGAGATATACGTACGCTCGTCTACAGCAATCTAATAAAGCAGAACACGTCTAAGGGTATTGAAATATAAGAGGGAAAGGGATAGCGTACCATTTGAATTAAGCTTCGTGCAGTACCTGATATGGGCCCAACTCGCACACATTAGCCGTGTACTCAGATAAATGTGTACTAAGTATCAGCACTCTAGCGGGAGGGTAAAAATCGGAACGGTACCTATTCGGTGATTTTATCTTGCTGCTCGTAACCTCCAATAAACTGAGACGGAGGAGCACCGAAGTGATGTTTAAATCGCTGGCTAAAGTATGAAGCGTCGTTGTAACCACAATCAAAAGCAACATCCGACACTTTTTCTCCCGCTAAGAGTTTTTTGACCGCTTTGTCTAAGCGATACTCATTAAGATACTCTTTGAATGTACGACCATGGCTCGCTTTAAAGCGCCTTTGAAGGCTACGTTCAGAAATAAACAGATGTTTAGCGGCTGAAGCGGTACCAAAATCAGAATCGGCGTAGTGCTTCTCTAGCAAGTTATCTAGTTTTTGCATCCAAAGTCTATCCGCTTCATTAACCTCCTCACTATCATCATGTAAGCGCTCAGTCGACGCCTCATCTTCCGTACTTATTGTTGTCAGACTCAAAGGCCAAGATATCTCAATTAGGTTTCGTTCTTTAGAGATATGATAGGAAAGTCGTCCACCACTTTCTGAGACGAGTGACGGTAAATTGTGCACACTGAGATCCATCGACATGACCTGCTCGTAATGTTCCAAGTCAGGAAACGCTCTTCCAGAATCCATCATTTTCATTACAGCCATCTCATCAGCGATATAAAGTTCAATTTGAACCTCTTGATTTTTAAAGCACCTTGCTAGAAGACTATCTAAGAGCGTGTTAATGACCACATCAAGGTTAAAGTTATCTAACTCAACCAAGACATCACTATCATTGCAACGAAACTGAATGCCAATACCTGACTTTTCGAACTCCGATTTCCAGCCAGACAATACGGATTCGATCACTAGGGACAAATCAAATATTTGCTTCGTTCCATTCCCATTACTTTTAGCATTTCTTAATATTTCTAACTCTTTAGAAACCAACCTAATAACATCCTTTGAGGATAAAGAGTGCTCCCGTTGTGTATTACGAGCAAGATTATTCAAATTATCCTGAACCGATGTGATGACCTGATTATAAATAAGGTGGCGAACCTCAAGCTGCTTTCTAAGTTGCTGGTTGTTTGTTAATAAAATTCTACTTTGATGACGAAGCTGATTGGTCTTCAATGATACTTTGCCTTTCAGCATTTTGTTTGAAGCACTCATCAATCTTGAGCGCCAGAGAGAAATCAGGCCTGCGAACAATAATGTCATCAATACGCTAGAAGCGATCGCCCATCGAGACAAATACCAAGGTTCCAATACTGTAAACACTTGACTTACTACGTTACTACTATCCCCAATCATTGATGTTCGCTTGACTTGCAAAGTATGAGTCCCTGGTATCAAATGATCAAAAGAGAGCTGATACCCTTCTAGCTCAATCCACTCACCTTTATTTTCTAGCCGATAATAGAGCTGATCATTATGACTCCAAGGGACTATGCCAATGAGAAAGCTTATAGAGTCGCCGTACTGAATGGTAAAGCTTGTAGGTAATTTACTGCCTAATGAGATCGTCTTTTGATTCACATTAATTTGACTAAAAAGAACTTGGTGGCTTGGCAAGGGTTCCTCGATCAGCGCCGATTCCCCTACTTGAATCAAGCCGTTTGTGGTCCCTAATAGTAAATTATCTATACCATCGTTAGACGGGTCACAAAGGCTAGAGACAAACTCATTATTTAGTACACCGAACGGTGCGCTAATGTGTTTAATAATATTGGCGTTATTATCGTAATAAGAGAGTCCTGCAGACGAGGTTAGCCAAACGCCATCGCTTTTTTTCAGCAAACACTTTGGACTAATATTCTGTTCAATCATAGGGATTGATTGTGGCAACAAATCGTCACTTGAAAGTCGATAGAGGCCATAGCTTGATGCTACCCAAATAAAACCTTCTACTTCTTTGATAGCAACAACATGGCCAAATTGCGTACTCTCTTTAAAAAATTGAATTCTTCCATTTTTTAATTGATAAAGGCCATGATCGGTTCCAATCAATAAGCCTAATGACTCAGTGGCTCTAAGTAGTGTCACTTTCGAAGGGGTAAAGTGGTTCACCATCCATGAATCACCATAATTTTTAAAGCTTTTTTCTTCTAAATCATAAGACCATAGCTGTGGGCCTTTCACTCCCCAGAGCATCCCAGAGTAACCTCGTTCTAACTGTTCGACTTTCTGCTCTTTGATCGATACGGGAAGCCCATCTTCTTTTATAACTTCACCCGTTGTGATATCAATACAAACAATGCCAGACTCCGTCGCAAGCATCAGGACGCCTTGATGCTGAATAAGGTCAAACACTTCGCTCTTGTTATAAATCACGGTTGTAGAGGGCTGCCCCTGTAACGAAATACGATAAAGCGCGTGATTAGAGACTAACCAATACCCTTCTCTATCTTCATTTTTCATTACTTTTTTCAACGACTCGCCAACACTTCGATAAGTCAGAAGGTGCTTGGGAATTCGACGAAACTTTTCACTGTAAAGAGAGTAGTAACGAATCCCTTGATCCGTTCCAATCCATATCCCCTGTCTCGAGTCGTTAAGTAAAGAGTAAATTTTTGACCCTTCAAGGTCGTAATTAAAGCTTACACCACCCTTTAATTCGGTTATTTCACCCGTTTCAAATGAATAAACAAACAGACCGCGTTCCGTCCCTATCCAATACTCTTTCGACGTTTCAACAATTGAAAGTACGTGATGACCTCTTATCAATTGGAGGGGGGAATCCGGTTTAAAAACATCAACAATCAATGCTCCCGACAGTGAGCCAATCACTAGCTCATTGCGTGTGTTTGAAAAGTGGAGCGTTTCTGTATAGCGCTTACCGGATGCGCTGATATGCGAAAACTGCGATGCTTCAGATAGGAATACACCAATATTTGTTGCCAATACCCATTTCGACATGATGAGCTGTGCGTCATTAATCACTACTCGACTTGACTGGCTAGATTGATATAACTCCATGAGCGAATAGGATTGGAAATCGCCGGAGTCGATATGATAGGTATAGAAATTACTGTCATCGGCGACCCAAATATAGCGCTTTGATATACCGATAGATCGTATTGTTGTCCCCGGTGTTAAACTAAACACCAGCTCTCTTTGCTGGTTAGGGTAGGAGCGATAAATCTCATTGTCTGCAAATGACCAAAAAGCTTGATCGAGGTAAACCAACTGATCAGAAGTAAAATCTAATACCGAGCCTCTTCTAGGTAAGGTGTTTTTTCCATCATAGAAAACAACTCGGCCATGGACATCATGGATCCAGATCCCGCCTTGCTCACTCAGGAATAGATTTCTTGCCGCAATGGTTCGCCCTTCAGCCTGAGTGGATAAAGGGTAGAAAACTGATGGGGATACCTCTACCGCCACAACGATGTGAGGTAATAAAAGTAAGATGGGAAAAAGAAAACGTAATAGCAAGTTTTACCCTTTCAGCAACAAAAGTAAGGTCGTAACTTCGCCATTATTTTTAATTTACACCACCAAACTTGAACTATGTTCAAACAAGGTATAGTTTTTTTGCGGCGACAATTTTGTCTAGTGTATATGAACCTAGGTAAACATTCAGCAAGATTGGCCGCAAAAGAATCGTTTGTTTGTAATTTTAAGTGTCTAATCGTTGACGTCTAGTCAGCCAAGCACCGTATGAAATTATCTGCCATAGAGTTCAAGAAAACAAAATAACTTCCAGCTTTAACTTCAATATCAATACCTATAGGGTCTAGTTCACCTAAGTGAACATTAGTGCCTCTTGTGACTGACTCTACGACTGCCGGAGTAAATTGAGGCTCAGAGAATACACACTTTGCTTGTTTTTCTTTTAGGGTGGTTTTTATTGCTATGAGTGTCTTAGCCCCTGGCTTTCTATCCGGGGTCACAGTGAAATAGCCTAAGTGATTCATTTGGTAATCTGATTCAAAGTAACCATAAGCATCATGGAATACGTAATAACCATATTTGCGTACAGGCTCAAGCTTAGCGGTTAGTTGTTTCTGCTCGTCCAACAATCGCTGTTTAAAATTATCGTAATTGCTCTGATACTGTTGTTTATACTCGGGATCGACCTTAGAAAGCTTTTCAGCAATGGCTTCCGCAACCTGTAAAGAGGGTTCAACACCTAACCAAAAATGAGGATCATGATCGCCATGATCATGGCCGTCATGCTGATGTTGATCGCCAGAGTACTCTCGTAGAGCGAGCTGAGGGATTGAACTTAACGTTAAAACATTATCTTGTTGTGCTAAGACTCTATCTAAAAAGGGCTCTAAATCGTAACCGAACCAAATCACAAGATCAGCACCTCGAATTCGACGGATATCAGACGGGCGCATTGCATAATCATGAGGCGACGTATTGTTCGCAAGAAGCACATCCGGCTCACCAACATTGAGCATGATTTCTGTCGTGATCATTTGTATAGGCTTAATGCTAGACAGGACATTAACAGCCCAAGTGGGACTAGCGGTTACAATCAGTGCTAAAGCAATAGCTAAACGAGATTTCATTAGGGTACCAAACAACGTGCTGTAGAATTGAAGAGAAAGGAATGTTACATTATAACATTAGTTAATTGCAAATGAGTTCTATTTATGTCGGTTTTGGTCGAATTAAACGATATTTGTGTTTCGTTTAATGACAAACGAGTCTTAGATAACGTCAGCGTTACTTTAAAACGCAAACATATCACTACTCTAATTGGGCCTAATGGTGCGGGTAAATCTACACTAGTGAAAGTGTTACTCGGATTACAAAAAGTGGACTCTGGTACGATAGAAAAGGATAAGCCATGTAAAATAGGCTATGTCCCACAAAAACTTCAGCTAAACGATAGCTTGCCACTCAATGTAAAACGGTTTCTGCAATTAGCTGGACGTTATAGTGCGCAAGAGATTTTAGATGCACTTAAATTGGTTCGTGCTGAACACCTCATTAATTATAATATGCACCAGCTCTCTGGTGGTGAGAATCAACGTATTTTAATTGCTCGCGCTTTGCTGCAACGCCCTGATCTTCTCGTGCTTGATGAACCCGCTCAAGGTGTTGATATTCAAGGGCAAATCGATCTGTATGATCTTATCGATGAAATTCGCCACCGCTTTAGTTGCGCAGTCTTCATGGTTTCTCACGATCTTCACTTGGTCATGGCTAAAACGGATAATGTTATCTGTTTACAGCATCACATTTGCTGCTCTGGTGCGCCTCAAGACGTCACTCAAAACCCTAAATACATTGCTCTTTTTGGTCATAGTAGCCGAGAATCACTCGCCCTTTATCAGCATCAACATCAGCACCACCACGATTTATCAGGAAAACCCGTAAAAGGTTCCGCATCTGATTGTTGTGATCACAACCATGGACATTCGCATGATTGATTTTTTGCTCCCCTCACTACTTGCTGGGTTGGGAATTGCCACAATAGCAGGACCATTAGGCTCTTTTGTCGTTTGGCGTAAAATGGCTTACTTTGGTGACACCCTCGCTCACGCATCATTAATGGGGTTAGCTCTGGGTTTCTTACTAAATATTAATATTTATTTAGCACTACTTATTTGCTGCTTCGGTCTCGCTATTGTTCTCGTTACCCTTCAAAAACAAAAGCTAGTCGCGACTGATACACTACTGGGAATACTGGCTCATAGCTCACTGTCACTAGGGCTAATTACAGTGAGTTTTATGGACTCTGTAAGAGTCGATTTAATGAGCTACTTGTTCGGTGATTTACTTGCTGTATCCCCTGCGGACTTGCTCGTTATTTATGCTGGTGTCGTCGTGGTGGCTATAGCACTGTATGTTTTTTGGCGACCATTATTGTCATCCACAATTAATGAGGATCTCGCCGCTGTCGATGGTATCAATATTGACCTAATGCGCCTTATTTTGATGCTAATGGTTGGTTTGGTTATTGCTGTCGGTATGAAGTTCGTGGGTGCGCTTATTATGACCTCCTTACTCATTATCCCAGCTGCAACGGCAAGAAAGCTTGCCCATACCCCTGAACAAATGGCTATGATCGCCTCTGTTATCGGTGCTATCTCTGTCTGCTGTGGTTTATATCTATCTTGGACCTTTGATACTCCAGCGGGACCATCAGTTGTAATCAGTGCAACGGGAATGTTTTTGATTAGCCAGATGTTCCGAGCAAGAACGGATTAAAGCTTGTTAGGAAGATAAAAAACTTACAAAAAAGGCTTCCAACTGGAAGCCTTTTTTCGTTCTAAGTCACTACATCAGTAAAGCCGCAGTCAATTAAGAACCTTCATTGTGAATATCAAGGTTAGCAAGCTCAACTTCAGCTTCTGCCTTTGCATCATCACTACGTAATGATTCTAGGTAATCTAAATAATCTTGATTAATATCGCCAGTCACGTATTCACCGCTGAACACTGATGACTCAAAGCGAGCAATATCTGTATTGCCAAGACCAACTGCCTCTACTAGATCGTCCAGTGTTTGGAAGATCAGCTCATCGGCACCGATTTGCTTACAAATAGCATCGTTGTCACGTCCATGAGCAATTAACTCATTAGCCGTTGGCATATCGATACCGTATACGTTAGGGAAGCGAATTTCTGGAGCAGCCGAAACCATGAAGACTTTCTTAGCACCTGAATCACGAGCCATCTCAATGATCTGCTCAGATGTAGTACCACGAACAATAGAGTCATCAACAAGCAGTACGTTCTTATCTTTAAATTCTGAACGGATAGCATTGAGCTTACGGCGTACTGACTTCTTGCGCTGTTGCTGACCCGGCATGATGAAAGTGCGGCCAACATAACGGTTCTTTACAAAACCTTGGCGGTAAGGAGTATCAATCGCTTGAGCAATTTGAAGCGCAATATCACATGACGTTTCTGGGATTGGAATGACCACATCTATATCTAGATGGGCATACTCTTCTTTAATACGCTCACCAAGCTTTTTGCCCATTTCAACACGTGCGCTGTATACCGAGATTTTATCAATAAACGAATCTGGACGAGCAAAGTAGACGTATTCAAATAAGCATGGATTTAATACTGGGTTGTCCGCACATTGTTGCGTGAATAATTGACCGTCGAATGTCGCGTAAACGGCTTCACCTGGTGCAACGTCACGTACGAAGTCAAATCCAACAGCGTCTAACGCAACAGATTCAGAAGCGACCATGTATTCCGTTTTTCCATCAACTTCGCGCTTACCTAAACATAGAGGACGAATGCCATTTGGGTCTCTAAAGGCAATCATGCCGTGTCCAATGATCATAGCGACGACAGCATAAGCGCCACGAATAGTACGATGAACATTAGTAACCGCACGGAAAACATCTTCAGACGTAACGTTGCCTTTAACCATGTCAATTTCGTGCGCTAATACGTTTAGCAGTACTTCTGAATCAGACGTGGTATTGATATGACGACGATCTTTTTCCGCTAGTTTCGCACGAATTTTATGTGCATTCGTTAAGTTACCGTTGTGAGCTAAAGTAATACCAAATGGAGAGTTAACGTAAAATGGCTGAGCTTCAGAAGCACTAGAACTGCCTGCTGTAGGGTAACGAACGTGACCAATACCTACAGAACCTTGAAGGCGCTGCATGTGTTTTGCTTCAAATACGTCTTTCACTAAACCGTTCGCTTTACGCAAACGGAAACGATTGCTTTCTATGGTACAAATACCCGCAGCATCTTGGCCACGATGCTGCAGCACAGTCAATGCATCATAAATAGACTGGTTTACAGGCGTTGTACCCACGATTCCAACAATACCACACATGACCTAACCCTCGATAATCGGCAATTGCTGGCGCTATAATGCGCCAGATAAAAAAGTTGATGTTGCTTGTAAGTGCTCAAAAAACGGCTCTATTATTCGTTTGAATTCAGGAGCCAATTGCGAGTTTCCAAACCACTCTGATTCTGGAAATGCGGTAAACAAATCCATAAAGAACAACGCTGCCGAAACAATTAGCACCCCTCTCAATCCGCCGAACACAATACCTAAAACTCGGTCAGTGCCAGAAAGTCCCGTTTTCTCGACTAATTGTGCGATCACATAATTAACGATCGCGCCCACAATGAGAGTAGCGACAAACAGCGCTGCAATCGCGGTACCATTGCGAAACATGTCATCTTCAATATTGGTGAAATAAACCGCCAATTTTGCGTAATATTGACTGGCGATAAAAAATGCACCACACCAAATTACTAATGACAACGCTTCCTTCGCAAACCCGCGAATTAAACTGATCAAAGCTGATAGCCCGATCACCCCTAAAATGACAATATCTAACCAATTCATGTTTTCTGCATCTTAAGTTGGCGCGCATTTTAACAGAAAAAATGCTGACGCAAACGTTTTCTTATGGGTTTAGTGGTTTAAATTTAAGCAACCGACCATTTGAACCAGTAATTTTATCCAGTTCTACCAGCTGTTGCTCAAGTTTACTTTTTGATACATCCGGGCCAATAATCACTCGAGTGAAATCATTTTCTTTCTTAGTATGGGCTTGATACCCTCTTTTTTGTAAGTCCTTTACTAAAGTATTGGCATTTTCTTCATTCTTTAACGCCATTAATTGAATGATCCATGCGCTATCTTGATAGTCATTCTTTTCAGCAACAGGCTTGACCTTTATCGGTAAAGGATCGTCCCTATTACTTTCATTATCTCCCTCTTGGGCAACATTAAGAACAACGTCGACAGGCGATTCAGGCAGGGCAATTTCGTCCTCTACCGGATCAAGAAGTTCAAAAACTTCCATCTCGCTATCTAGCTCTGGCTTAATTGGAATGCTAGCCACTTCTTCTTTGTAATGAAGCTTTTCACCATCAAGTAGATCAGGCAACACAATAATGCCAACCGCCACTAAGATGATGGTGCCAACTAATCGGCTTTGAAACTTACTTGCCATTTACTCTCCTTTGCTCTGCCAGTGCTCTAATACTTCGCCTACAGTATGAAATGAACCAACGACAATAATGACATCGTGTTCATTTGCCTTTGTCAAAGCGCTATTAAAAGCTTCTACAGGGGTTTGATACTTTCCTACGACATTAGGTAGGTAGGTTGATAGTTCATCAACAGTCGCTGCTCTAGGGCCTTCTAGTGAAGCGGGATACCAATGCTCGGTAATTGGTGACAGCTCATCCAGCGTTGCCTTGATATCTTTATCGTGCAGCATTGCAACAACAGTGTGAATAGTTTTCTCTGGATAGCTCTCTTCTATAGACTTAACTAAGTACTGTGCAGAGTGAGGGTTATGCGCTACATCCAAAATAATCACAGGTTCGGCCGATATAATTTGCATGCGCCCAGGAAGCTGAGCTGATTTTAGACCATTAACAATGTTCACATCGCTGAGATCAAGCTCTGCTGTCGCAAGAGCCATTAACGCGGTCGCCGCGTTCTGAATCGGTAGCTTTGGAATGGGTAAAGCGCCTAATTCAAACGTCCCACTTTTCCATTGCCAAGTCGTATCACTCTCTTTTTGATAGGTATATTGAATGCCCACTTGGTGGAAGTTTGCGCCAATATCATCAGCATGAGCGGCTACGGTCGCAGGCGGTTTAGGTTGTCCACAAATAGCAGGACGATTAGAACGAAAAATTCCTGCTTTTTCAAAACCAATCACATTGATATCGTCACCAAGCCAATCAACATGGTCAACCGCTAAGCTTGTGATAACAGAAACATCATGATCTACTATGTTCGTCGCATCCAAGCGGCCACCAAGGCCCACTTCAAGCAATACAACATCAACTTTCTCTGATTGAAAGACTCTCAGAGCCGCCAGAGTGCCATATTCAAAAAAGCTTAAGCTGATATCGCCTCGCATACGCTCGATATAATCAAAAGCGATACAGTGTTTCTCATTTTCAAGGTCAACACCATTAATACGAACTCGTTCATTATAACGAATCAAATGCGGGGAGCTATATACACCAACGCTATAACCAGCGTCTAGAAGGATGGCTTCCATCAATGCACATGTTGAGCCTTTGCCATTGGTTCCAGCAACAGTAATGACAGTTGGAGCAGGTTTTGTAAGGTCAGTCTTTTCAGCGACCGCTTGAACGCGATCAAGACCTAAATCTATTGCAGAGGTGTGGATATTGGATAAATAATCAAGCCACATCGTTAAGGGAGATGTGGCTTGAGGAATTGGGTTTTGAGTCATCTAACTATAACCAAATACTGTGGTGTTTTGTTAGTGTCTACTTTACCCTTTTTCAGTGGCTTCTGGTACTTGATATCCCGATTCCTTTGGAGAATCGTTCACAGAAACAACTAATGGTGACTTTCGGTTAGTCAGTTTAGCGATAAGGCTACCGACTCTTTGACGCATTTCACGGCGATCAACGATCATATCAATCGCACCATGCTCTAGTAAAAACTCACTACGTTGGAAACCTTCAGGAAGGTCTTCTCGAACCGTTTGTTCAATAACACGACGACCAGCAAAACCGATCAGTGCTTTTGGCTCACCGATATTCACATCACCGAGCATCGCTAAACTTGCAGACACACCACCCATTGTAGGGTCAGTCATGACTGAAATGAACGGTAACCCTTTAGCGGACAAACGTTCTAATGCTGCACTGGTTTTCGCCATTTGCATAAGAGACATTAAAGCCTCTTGCATACGAGCACCACCACTCGCTGAGAAACAAACCAAACCACAATTGTTCTCAATAGCAGCGTCGACCGCACGAACGAAACGAGCACCAACAACTGAGCCCATAGAACCGCCCATGAATGAGAACTCGAAAGCACAAGCAACAAGCGGCATACCTAGTAGCTCACCTTGCATTACAACAAGTGCATCTTTCTCACCGCTGTTCTTTTGTGCAGCAGAGATACGATCTTTATAACGTTTAGAGTCTTTAAACTTAAGCTTATCTTTTGGCTCTAAGTCATTCGCTAATTCAACACGGTTATCCGCATCTAAAAATGTTTCAAGACGACGGCGCGCCTTCATTCTCATGTGGTGGTCACATTTAGGACACACTTCAAAGTTACGCTCTAACTCAGCGTGATAAAGCACTTGTTCACAAGAGGTACATTTTGTCCATACACCTTCAGGGATAGACGCTTTACGAGAACTAACTATGTTGCTTTTTTCTAATATTTTTTCAAGCCAACTCATGGAAGACCTTTCTATCTAGTCTTACGCTTGATTGCGTAAGAAACAAATTCGGAATTTATGCGTGAAGGATTAAAGCATATTAAATGCCAACTGTAGACAAAAAACTGGTTGTACCTATTTCCTGTATCGATATCTCACACATAAAATGTTTAAATTTTGACTTAAATACCGCTTCAATTTAAGTCATCAGGTAAAAATAGCGGGCCAATCGGCTCTCTAGGCAATTGATAATTCAACGGGTAATCAACGTCTATTAGGTACAAACCTTCCGCCTTTGCGGTGGCTGATGCGAGTTTGCGATCTTTCGACTCAAGCAACCATTTAATCCACTCCGGTTTCTGCTCACCTTTACCGACGGTAATTAAGCTGCCTGTAATATTTCTAACCATATGATGTACAAACGCATTGGCTTTGATATCTATCACCACATAATGCCCATGACGGGTCACGTTTAGATGCATGATATTACGCCAAGGGCTACGAGATTGACAATGAATCGCTCTAAAGGACGTGAAGTCATTCTCACCAATTAGATACTGACCCGCCACGTTCATCTTTTCTACATCAAGATCCCCGTGATAATGACTTAGCCCCGATGAGAGAATTCCAGGTCTCAACGCATGATTATAAATAATGTAACGATAACGACGAGCCGTTGCTGTAAATCTTGCGTGAAAATTTTCATCCACAACATGAGCCCAACGGACGCATATATCTTTAGGTAAGTTGGCATTCACACCCATAGTCCAAGCGGCAGGCTTTCTGATCGATTCACTATCGAAGTGAACGACTTGCCCTGTGCCATGAACACCAGAATCGGTACGGCCCGCGCATTGAACTTCAACAGGATGGTTTGCGACAATACTAAGAGATTTCTCTAGCTCTTCTTGAACACTATTTACATCTCGTTGACGCTGCCAACCATAGTAATTCGTGCCATCGTATTCAATGCCCAGTGCAATTCTCATGTTCATCTACTCTTAAATTTGGGTCGCAGAGTATAAGATCAATAACGACAAATATCTAACGACTCTAAAAAAACAGGCGGCTAATGCCGCCTTTTTTACTGTTTTTTAACTTAGGAGTTATTCACTTAACTCTTTCTTATTGTGTCGATCAAGCCTTTCGCTTCTTGGCGAATTGCATCTGAACCATCCACAATAGCCTCTTCCAGAAGTTTAATTGCCCCAGCGGCATCGTTCATTTCCATATATATTTTCGCTAAGTCTAACTTTCCGACCGCTTCAGCATTGGTATCAACATCTTCAAAGCCAATATCACCAATCACATCAGGGAACTCATCAAGCCCAACATTCAGATTTAGCTCCTCGTCATCAGGGGTAGTTTCCTCTTCATGATCGACTTCCGCCATTAATTCATCAATGGTGCGATACTGATTAGAGGTTGAATCAAAGTCTTCTTGCTGCTCCCAATTTTCGTCTGAAACTTCCGCCTCTTCGGGCTTATTATCTTCACTCCAAACCTCTTTCTCTTCGTCTGGAATATCGGTTGAAATGCTAGCTTGTTGCTCTGGAGATAGATTAAAGCCATTCCAATCTTCTCCTCCCATCTCCAACATTGCATCAATATCCATCCCAGCACTGTCAGAGGTCTGAGTATCAATAGCAGTATCGAATGAGAAAGAGCCTACATCAAGATCCTCATCGGACTCTGAAAGTAGCTCACTCAACGCACCCTCATCAAACTCATCGCGAGAGAGAGATTCAATATCTTGTGCTTGAAACACATCAAATAGAGCATCTTGTTCAGAACTAGCCTCAGACTCTGGTGAATCAATAACAGGCTCACTTTTCAGTTCCTCGTTACGATCATCGAGAGTGACACTTTCAGAAATAGAATGCTCTGACTCTATCAACTCAGAGGTTGATTCCTCTAACACATCAGTATCATCTGCTAGATCGTCTTGAGCTGCTTCTACTGGCATGTCAGCCAGAGCGTCATCCTCACTATACTCAGGAAGATCTTGCTCATCGAAGGTTTCTACTGCCTCCTCATAAGAGCCCGATTCTACATCATTGGATAGCTCATCATCGACGGGCATATCCGCCAAAGCATCTTCTTCGTTATATTCAGGAAGTTCTAACGCATCAAAGGTTTCCGGAATCTCATCAAGGCCATCAGTAAGCTCGACCTCATTGTCAGCCACCGTTTCTTGCTCAGGCTCTACCGTTGACTCTTCAACGTCCGCTATTACGTCTTCTGGTTCTTGTTCTGACTCTAGCGCTTGAACCTGCTCTTCGACTTCATT
>NZ_JAJHVV010000029.1 GCF_023145695.1 Vibrio amylolyticus | reverse complement strand
CGCTCTTTCTTTGTCTGCGTCTAACGCTTTGGCTCAAGAAGCACCAATAACGGTAACCGATGAAAACTACTCGCTTGCAATGCACGACCTAGCAATGGGCGTAGAAGCGGCTAACGGCGCTGTACAAAACTGGAACCACCATCGTTCACCTATCGCACTTGATGCGCAACCTGCACCAATGATGAACCGCGATACGCTTTATTCTTTCGTAATGGCAGACACACGTTCTGACATTAAAGTGATGGTTCCTGAACTAAATGGTCGTTACCTATCCGTTCACGTAATTAACCAAATTCACGACACGGCGTTTGTATTCTACGGAGCAGGCGAGCACATCATCAAAGCAGATAGCACGTCAGATTACGTAAATGCTTTCGCTCGTATTCAAGTTGATGCATCTAACCCAGAAGACGTTGCAGCAGCGAATGCAATTCAAGACCAACTAAAGTTTGAATACGTTGACGCAAGCTACGAGCCAATCCCATTTGAAGTGTCTAACTGGGATATGGAAACTTTCATGCCAATCCACCAGAAGTGGATCGCAATCGCTCAAAGTGAAGGTATTGCAAATGCAATGTCTGATCTACAAGCTGGTATCGTGGTAGACCAAGACGCACGTAACCGTGGCGTAGCTATCTCTACAGGTCTTCTACCAGATGCACACGCAAGCTACAAAGTGGCTGAGTACAACATCGATAAGAACGAATGTTACACGGCGACATACGAAACTCCGTCAATCACAGACACTGAGTTAGGTTTCTTCTCTATCACTATGTACGACGAAAACCAGTACCTAGCGACAGACGAGTACTCGACAACGTCTAACCGAGATATTAAGTTCAACGAAGATGGAACCTTCACTATCCATTACGGCAATGCTGAAACAGGCTCTTGTGGTGAAGTAGACAATCTATTACACGTTCCTACGGACAACATTTCAATCAACATGCGTATATACCTACCAAATATGGATAAAATTGACGCTTACACATTGCCAGAATTAAATAAAATCTAATCACCGTTTCTCGGGTACACAGAATATCTGGCCATCGCGGCCAAATAAAATCATCAAATAAACCATTATAAAAATTTGCACAAGGACGTGCCTTCGCTATGCGGCCTTATAAGCACACCACGCCAGTAGCAATAAGGGTATTTACGTCAATTTTCTATCAAGATAGATATATTTTAAATAAGACAAGCTGACTCAGTCAGCACAATAAAACATCCACGGAATTACTGCACAAGGATGTGCCTTTATACAAACATACGAATTCTTAAAGGCACATATTATGAAAAGCAACAAAACTCTTTTAGCTCTTAGCATTGCAGCATTGACTCTTTCTAGCAACGCATTCGCAGCAGACTCACAAGTTCACGACGCTGACCCTCGCAACACAGCATGGCGTGGCGGCATCGCAACTGACCACAACGGTGAAATCAAACTGGTTGCCGGTGGCGGTTTTAACAACCTATACGGCAATGGCGAATACCAAACACAAACCATCATGATTGGTGAGTACTTCACCCAATCTGAGAACATTCGCTTTCGTTTGGCTAATTTTGATGAGCGCTTCGGTGGCGTTTACCTTGATACAAATTTAACTGACGCGTCAAACCTTTACACCGCGGGC
>NZ_JAJHVV010000028.1 GCF_023145695.1 Vibrio amylolyticus | reverse complement strand
GTTTCGCCCCGCTCAAGTATAGCCAAGCGTTGCTCACACCTTAATGCGGCGTTAGGGGCCTATTCGAAAAACATCAATATTATAAATTAGGTTTGGTTTATCTTCACAAAGGAGCTGTTAGGGTGACTCAAAAAATCAAAATGATATACAACAATTATATTTCTGACAGTGGTGAAGTTATCACTTCTCGGAAGTTTGGATTGGTCAGCTGGGATGAGTCAAATTGTGATGAAAAGGACTTGAAGCCTTACCCTCAAAGTCGACCTTTAGGTGTATTCTGGATTCTAGACGATTGCAGACCAATCAATTTTAATCCAAGTATCCATAATTGTTTATCTATATCGCTATTAAACGATAGAAGTGGTGTATTGGTTATACACAATGTTGAGGAAGATATGAGTGATTACTCATTTCTTCCTCCTCCAAATAATGCTGCGGTGTATAATGCTGATGGCTCTTTGAGGTTTATTCTACAAAACCCATTAACGAATCGTCCTGGTGAGTTGAATTTTTTTAGAGCAGGTTCCCTCAAGAAGGAAAACGGTGAATACGGTTTAGCTATTTGTATTGCAGTAGCTCAAGGTCAAGGGATGGAGGTGTTTTCTATCGACGGAACTACGCCAAATTTAAAAGATGTCACACGGACTTCAAGGCCAAATATTTAGATCTCTATCATGGTTATAACCTAGAGGCATCAAGCCCCTAACAAGCAATTTAAGCAGACCCTCAACGCGTGGCATTTTTGGTTTGCAGGCAGTCCAGTGGTTATGGCGCTATGCAGAAACTATCGTTGTGCGTTTCGGGCTACTTAATCGGGCGTTATACGTTGCGAAAAAATCAAGCAATTAAAAGGAAATTGAGCTTATGATTACTTGCTATGTCAGATATGTAATAGACCCGAAAAAGGTCAAAGAATTTGAAGAATACGCAACAATGTGGATTCCATTAGTTGAGAAATTTGGTGGTCAACACAATGGCTATTTCCTACCATCAGAAGGTGCGAATAACATCGCCCTAGCATTGTTCACATTTGAAAGTTTATCGGCGTATGAAGAATATCGAGTTAAATCTTTAAATGACCCTGAGTGTCTTAAAGCTTTTGAATTTGCAGATAAAGTAGATTGTATCATTAGCTACGAACGTAGTTTTTTTAGACCCGTACTTGGGTAGAAAAGCAACGTATAACAAGTTAATTAAGTGGACTTATCAACGCTAGGCATTCTCGGCTTGGAGTCTGATAGGCTCGGTAAAATCAGTGGTTACAGCCACTTATTAAAGCGTTAGTTACTATTCAACATACAATAAAAGGAGTTTAGTATGTTTTTTTGGGGTTCTAAGGGAAAAACAATTTCAGGACACTTAGTTGAAGGAATTCAATGTCCAAGCTGTGGAAAGCAAGAATTTAAAACGTTCGGTATAATCCGTTATTTTCATTTCTACTGGATACCTACATTTGTAACTTCCAGGGTTGCCGGTATTGAATGTACCCATTGTAAAAAAACACTGGTCGGTAAGGAGCTTCCAAACGAACTATCGAACAAAATCAAATCCGCGGTGTTTACTAAGAGAAATACATTACCTATGTTTTCAGGCTTAATCATCGCTGCCTGCATGGCATTATCTGTCACCTACTCTATTCAACAGAATAATAAACTAGAAGATTCCTACATTGAGCAACCTATTGTTAATGACCTTTACATTGTTGATTTTACAAAAATATTTGAGGATATTGACCCTACATACAAATATGGGCTTATGCGAATTAAACAAGTGTCACTTGGACAAGCTGAATTTCAAGTGAGTAAAACGGCTTTTAATAAAACCTCAGGAGTTCGTAAAGATATACGTAATGGAAAAACAGATTCTGATACTTATTACGATAGTGATTTTCTATATGTTGACATTAGTAAGCTAAAAAGCATGAAAACCTCTAAAGCCATTCGCTCAATTGAGCGTAACTAACAAAACGCTTAATCCGACACTCAACGCTTGGCATTTTTGCTTCGCAAAAGTATATGCCAAGGTTTAGTGCGG
>NZ_JAJHVV010000027.1 GCF_023145695.1 Vibrio amylolyticus | reverse complement strand
AGAGTTGTTTAAAATATTCCACTAATTCATAATGAGATAAAATCATTCGGAGTGGAATCATAAGGGAGGGGAGGAAGGTGCTTCGGCTTGATGTCAGCCGACTTAAGGTTCTATGTCGCTGATCCGAAGAATCAATAAGATGGATGTATTCAAAAAGCATTATGCCAGCACGGTGGCTGGCATAACGGTGATTCAGTGCGTTCAACATCAAGGTCAAGCCAAGGTGTTAGTGGTCTCTATGGGGTGACAATTTCGTTTAGGACTTCTCCTGTCGACCCTGATGGGAAAGTAACACCCAACAAAGCGGACAGAGTTGGTGCGATATCATAAGGCGTCACTTCTCGATGAACCTTTTGCCCTTCTAGATTGTACCCTGCAAATATCACAGGTACGAACGTGTCATAACGCCACGGAGAACCATGCACAGAAGCAACAGTTAGGCTGTCGAATGCGTTGATGTACACACCTGGGTTGAAGACCAAGTAAATATCGCCAGAACGCCCTTTGAAGTAGTTATTTTCTACCAGTTTTGCTACACGTGTATTAGGCATGTTACCTTCTTCGATATCTGAAGCGGTGAAAGCATTGTCCACGCCATTTATGGTGGCGAGCTCACTGGAAATGAAGCGTTGAACTTTTGCAATATCTAACCCCTTTTCTTTAATAAGGTCGTGGTTTAAGTATAAATTCGGGTTTTCAAAATACAGGTAAACTTCTTCACCGAGACCAAACTGATCTTTCGTTTTTTCAAATAACCCTTTTGAACGCAGTGCCTCAGCGCCAAAATAATCAGCGGTCGTACGACCATGGTTCGTCACATAGGATGGTGCATCAGGTGCACCGTGGTCTGCGGACAATACGATTAAAGTGTTGTCGATCCCTATTGTTTCATCCACGTATGAGAGTAAGTCAGCTAAAACAGAGTCTAATCGAAGTAAGCCATCTTCCGCTTCAAGACTTGAAGGGCCATTGACATGGACGATGTAGTCATTGGCTGAAAAACTGATGGCTAAGAAATCGGTTTGGCCTTGTTGTCCGAGCTTTTCACTCTTTATAAGTGTCTTTGCAAAGTCGGCCGTCACTTCATCTGAAGCAGGGCTGAGACTTAACATGGTGGTAAAGTAAGGGAAACTTGACGGACCATAAGGGTAAGGGAAACTGCGGTTAAACGAAGCAATTTCTGTTTTGAAATCAGTATTTCCTTCGTTAGAAAAAAGGTATTTCTCTCGATCTAGCATCAACTCCCAACGTTGGTTACTGTATCGTTTGATAAAATCACTTTGATTCCACTCTTCGACCCAATGAGGGTACGCATCATAATAGTAGTCACTCGTAACAAATCCCCCCGTAGCATTGGAAAACCAAAACGCTTTTCCAAGCTCACCCGCCATAGAGACCGCACCTCTGTCTTTGTAGGACACGGCAAAAGCGCGTGATTGGCCATTATTTGATTTAACCAGTTCGTCAGCAAAGGTGGAAGAGTGAATATTGACAGGAGAACGGCCATTACCTTGAGCAGTATTTTGAGTATCATCGAGTTGAATAGATTCGGTGTTTGAATTGTGGGTCAGAAGTTCAGAATAGTTGGTATCTTCAACGTTATAGACAGCGCGGTTTAAATTTCTGTCGTACCACACATTTCCGACCATCCCATTTGCAGATGGCGGAGCACCCGTTGCAAGAGCAACATGACCTACGATGGTTTCCGTATTCGAGTGTTGATAATGTGCATTGGCGTAATGGACACCTTTGTCTAGCAGGTAAACAAACCCGTCATTTGTCATATTTGATCTGAAGCGCTCGGGGAGATCACCACGTAACGCATCGACCGTGATTTGCAGGACAAGTTTTGGTGCCGTTGATTGTTCAGTGGCCATGGCAGGAGAAAGGCATGAGCTCAATACCAAAGTGGCTAAAAGTGAATGTTTCATAAGAGGACCTTAAATAAATACAAATAAACGCACTTTCATTGACGAAGGTTGTTAGGGATCTTAAAGGGCTTATTAACACCTATTAACTAACTTCGGAGTGCTCTACTTTATGATGGAAAAACAGCAAGGCGAATACTCACCTTGCTGTTTTGGGAACGTTAGCGTATTGGCTTAGAAGCGCCAGTCAAAACCTACCGAGACTTTTTTGTCCTCGGTGCGCGCGTAGCCGCCAGCCACATCATGGACTTTCAAGTTGGTGTACTTACCTTCTAAGTAAATGTTAAAGACCGCATCACCCACTTTTGTA
>NZ_JAJHVV010000026.1 GCF_023145695.1 Vibrio amylolyticus | reverse complement strand
ACCCGCGGTGTAGAGGTTCGACGCGTCAGTTAAATTTGTATCAAGGTAAACGCCACCGAAGCGCTCATCAAAGTTAGCCAAACGAAAGCGAATGTTCTCAGATTGGGTGAAGTACTCACCAATCATGATGGTTTGCGTTTGGTATTCGCCATTGCCGTATAGGTTGTTAAAACCGCCACCGGCAACCAGTTTGATTTCACCGTTGTGGTCAGTTGCGATGCCGCCACGCCATGCTGTGTTACGAGGGTCAGCGTCGTGAACTTGTGAGTCTGCTGCGAATGCGTTGCTAGAAAGAGTCAATGCTGCAATGCTAAGAGCTAGAAGAGTTTTGTTGCTTTTCATAATATGTGCCTTTAAGAATTTATATGTTTGTATAAAGGCACATCCTTGTGCAGTAATTCCGTGGATGTTTTATTGTGCTGACTGAGTCAGCTTGTCTTATTTTTATTGTGTCTATCTAGAACTGGTAGTTCACTTCAATTCTGTGGTCGCCATTGGCGTAATTCGTGTTTTCTGTCCAGTTTGCAAAGTAGCGAACATTGGTACGAGGGTTAATTTGGTAACTCAGAGCCGCTTCGTGTAGCAATACGCTGTCGTCGTTGTCCATTCCGTGGTTCTTAAATGTGTCAGATCCAGACATCGTGCCAGTGTACATTGGGTTGTAGTTCAACCAGATGTTTTCGGTAATTTCTAACTTGCTGTATAGGCCCGCCACATAAAACGTACCATGTAAGTCCCAGCGGTCTTGTGCTTGTGCTTCACCCGCGCCAGATCCGTCAAGTGTTTCACCAAACGCCACCCCGACACCTGCTAATGGGTAGAGGTTAAGTGGTCCCATTTTTGGCAGTGCTTGGATTAAGCTGTATGAAGCTGTCCCTTGTGTACCTATATCAGTGAAACCTAAGTTCACATCCACTTGTGCGCCGCGCCCGTTGGTCATATCAACGTTAAAGTTACGGTAGCGAAGAGCATCAATGCTGTCGTCTGCACCGCGGCCATTCCAGCCAATGGCATCGCCTGCAAAGCCTTTCACTTCCAGAACATTCATGCCCATGGTGCTCTCACTGCCAGTGTCGTACGTTTGACCTACTTTTAAATTTAAACCCTTGTCGGTATAGCCAAGACCTGCTTGTGTATAGACTGCAAGAGGGTCTGACATATCTTGAACATCTGAATCATTTGCGATTGAGTGTGCTGATACCGTTAACGCGCCCGCGATAACAAGACATAGAATCGTTTTACTGCTTTTCATTAGAAGTGCCTTTTATTGTTTAGAGGCACGTCCTTGTGCAAATTTTTATGATGGTTTATTTGATAATTTTATTTAGCCACGATAGTTGGCAGTGTGTACTCACCGTCGATAACAGATTGAGCAGGCTCATAAACACGGAACAACAGGTTCCAGCCGTCGGTCGTGTCTAGGCGGTTTGTGACGTCACCACATTGCTCTACGCTTCCGTAGTTAATCGTTACAGTGCCGTCTTCATTTTTGTCAGTAGAAGCGCTATTGATGTTGTTATTATCTGAGAACATGTAACCTTCAGCGGTGTAAACTGTGACAGACCAGAATGCTGTATTCTCTGGTTGTTCGTAGTTGGCTGTGTAACAAGTATCAGTGCCTAGCTCAGGAGACTGTGCGATGTATACGGTTTCTTCACTTGGGAACAGACCCCAAGATGTCGCCACTGCCATATTGTGACCTTTATACAGGTCTACCGTGCCACGGGCACCTTGCCAGTCGTTCGGGTATTGAGTTACCGCTTTGAAAGGATCGTCGTAAGAAGCACGAAGCTCAAGCATACCTTCCCAGTCCCAATTAACCATTGGCTTTGGCTCTGTACTGCCTGACTTAACGACGACGCCATTTAAAATGTCACGTGCAATTGAAGTGTCAGTAGCATCTTGTGCATCGAATAGTTGAATACGTGGAATAACAACGATGTAACGAGTATCGGCTTGCTCTTCAAATGTATGTACTGTGTCAGAGCCTTTTAAAACACCAATCGTTTTGTGGTCGTTATCTAGCAGGTAAACTGAAACGTAACGATCATCCTGGTGCTCAGGGATGGTAATAGTAAAGCCTTTGCTAGTATCAACTGGGATAGCGCCGTAAAGCGTATCGCGATTCATGCGCGGTACTGGCTGAATGTCTGTTGGTGTTGCTTCTTCGAAAATAAGGCCATGGTTCATGCCGCCCGCTTCGATGAATCTGAAGATACGAGCGTCCATTTCTGCTTCCGCAAAGTTTTGCACGTTGACTGGAATTGGCGCTTCTTGAGCCAGTGCGTTAGACGCAGATAAAGAAAGAGCA
>NZ_JAJHVV010000025.1 GCF_023145695.1 Vibrio amylolyticus | reverse complement strand
TCAGGTGGGTCCGCAACGCTATGGTCGCCAAGCAAATTCTTTAATTCGGAAAACTGATTATAAAAGTTCAAACACGCATTCAATGTTCTTATATTGAGTCCATCAAAACCCCTTGGGTGTTGTATGGTTAAGCCTCACGGGCAATTAGTACAGGTTAGCTCAATGCCTCACAGCACTTACACACCCTGCCTATCAACGTTCTAGTCTTGAACAACCCTTAAGGGCACTTAAAGTGCCAGGGAAGACTCATCTCAGGGCTCGCTTCGCGCTTAGATGCTTTCAGCGCTTATCGATTCCGAACTTAGCTACCGGGCAATGCCACTGGCGTGACAACCCGAACACCAGAGGTTCGTCCACTCCGGTCCTCTCGTACTAGGAGCAGCCCCCTTCAATCTTCCAACGCCCACGGCAGATAGGGACCGAACTGTCTCACGACGTTCTAAACCCAGCTCGCGTACCACTTTAAATGGCGAACAGCCATACCCTTGGGACCGACTTCAGCCCCAGGATGTGATGAGCCGACATCGAGGTGCCAAACACCGCCGTCGATATGAACTCTTGGGCGGTATCAGCCTGTTATCCCCGGAGTACCTTTTATCCGTTGAGCGATGGCCCTTCCATTCAGAACCACCGGATCACTATGACCTGCTTTCGCACCTGCTCGAATTGTCATTCTCGCAGTCAAGCGGGCTTATGCCATTGCACTAACCACACGATGTCCAACCGTGTTTAGCCCACCTTCGTGCTCCTCCGTTACTCTTTGGGAGGAGACCGCCCCAGTCAAACTACCCACCAGGCACTGTCCGCAACCCCGATAAGGGGCCAACGTTAGAACATCAAACGTACAAGGGTGGTATTTCAAGGTTGACTCCACCGCATCTGGCGACGCGGTTTCAAAGTCTCCCACCTATCCTACACATGTAGGTTCAATGTTCAGTGCCAAGCTGTAGTAAAGGTTCACGGGGTCTTTCCGTCTAGCCGCGGGTACACTGCATCTTCACAGCGATTTCAATTTCACTGAGTCTCGGGTGGAGACAGCGTGGCCATCATTACGCCATTCGTGCAGGTCGGAACTTACCCGACAAGGAATTTCGCTACCTTAGGACCGTTATAGTTACGGCCGCCGTTTACCGGGGCTTCGATCAAGAGCTTCGACCGAAGTCTAACCCCATCAATTAACCTTCCGGCACCGGGCAGGCGTCACACCGTATACGTCATCTTACGATTTTGCACAGTGCTGTGTTTTTAATAAACAGTTGCAGCCACCTGGTATCTGCGACTCTCAATAGCTCCATCCGCAAGGGACTTCACCGTTAAGAGCGTACCTTCTCCCGAAGTTACGGTACCATTTTGCCTAGTTCCTTCACCCGAGTTCTCTCAAGCGCCTTGGTATTCTCTACCCGACCACCTGTGTCGGTTTGGGGTACGATTTCTTATAATCTGAAGCTTAGAGGCTTTTCCTGGAAGCATGGCATCAATGACTTCACTACCGTAGTAGCTCGACATCGTATCTCAGCGTTAAGAAAGTCCGGATTTACCTAAACTTTCCGCCTACATACTTGAACCTGGACAACCGTCGCCAGGCCCACCTAGCCTTCTCCGTCCCCCCATCGCAATTATAAGAAGTACGGGAATATTAACCCGTTTCCCATCGACTACGCCTTTCGGCCTCGCCTTAGGGGTCGACTTACCCTGCCCCGATTAACGTTGGACAGGAACCCTTGGTCTTCCGGCGAGGGGGTTTTTCACCCCCTTTATCGTTACTCATGTCAGCATTCGCACTTCTGATACCTCCAGCAGCCCTTACAGACCACCTTCAACGGCTTACAGAACGCTCCCCTACCCCACATACTTAAAAGTACGTAGCCGCAGCTTCGGTGTATAGCTTAGCCCCGTTACATCTTCCGCGCAGGCCGACTCGACTAGTGAGCTATTACGCTTTCTTTAAATGATGGCTGCTTCTAAGCCAACATCCTAGCTGTCTAAGCCTTCCCACATCGTTTCCCACTTAGCTATACTTTGGGACCTTAGCTGGCGGTCTGGGTTGTTTCCCTCTCCACGACGGACGTTAGCACCCGCCGTGTGTCTCCCGGATAGTACTTACTGGTATTCGGAGTTTGCAAAGGGTTGGTAAGTCGGGATGACCCCCTAGCCTTAACAGTGCTCTACCCCCAGTAGTATTCGTCCGAGGCGCTACCTAAATAGCTTTCGGGGAGAACCAGCTATCTCCAGGTTTGATTGGCCTTTCACCCCTAGCCACAAGTCATCCGCTAATTTTTCAACATTAGTCGGTTCGGTCCTCCAGTTGATGTTACTCAACCTTCAACCTGCCCATGGCTAGATCACCTGGTTTCGGGTCTAATCCTAGCAACTGTACGCCCAGTTAAGACTCGGTTTCCCTACGGCTCCCCTAAACGGTTAACCTTGCTACTAAAATTAAGTCGCTGACCCATTATACAAAAGGTACGCAGTCACACCACGAAGGTGCTCCTACTGCTTGTACGTACACGGTTTCAGGTTCTATTTCACTCCCCTCACAGGGGTTCTTTTCGCCTTTCCCTCACGGTACTGGTTCACTATCGGTCAGTCAGTAGTATTTAGCCTTGGAGGATGGTCCCCCCATATTCAGACAGGATATCACGTGTCCCGCCCTACTCGATTTCACTGATTATGATGTGTCGGTTACGGGGCTATCACCCTGTATCGCGAGACTTTCCAGACTCTTCACCTGCATCATTAAAAGCTTAAGGGCTACTCCAATTTCGCTCGCCGCTACTTTCGGAATCTCGGTTGATTTCTACTCCTCCGGGTACTTAGATGTTTCAGTTCCCCGGGTTCGCCTCGTTGTGCTATGTATTCACACAACGATACGTGCTTATGCACGTGGGTTTCCCCATTCAGAAATCCCAGACTCAAATGGTTATTACTACCTAATCTGGGCTTATCGCAAGTTATTACGTCTTTCATCGCCTCTGACTGCCAAGGCATCCACCGTGTACGCTTAGTCACTTAACCATACAACCCCAAGAGGTCTTTCTGTATGGCAAACAACCAAGGTGTAAACTTGTTGTCTCATTATTTGAATGAGCGAGACAACGTTTCGATTTTGCCGGACTCAAATATTAAAC
>NZ_JAJHVV010000024.1 GCF_023145695.1 Vibrio amylolyticus | reverse complement strand
ATCCGTAAATATGTTCACGGTCAGCATTCCCGCCTCCTCCGGCCTGGTATATCACAGGGCCGAGATAAGAAGCATTGAGCGGCGAGCTGGTGAGGTCTGGAATTGCATCATTACTGTCCACAATAACCATCGTATGAGCTGACTCAGTATGCTCAAAGTAAAACCACATACCGTGTTCAGCCAGAGTAAATAGCAGCCAAAATTGAAAGAAACCCGCTTATTACAGCCATTATGAAAGAACACTGACATGTTGCTTAGTTATTTGGGAATCATTGCCAGTTAAAACGGCTAATTTAATAACGGCGTGTTCATTATCACATCACTACTCTAATTTGAATTAGCCTCCAATTTACCAATGACAACCTCTACTTTCCCTATCTATTTTAAGCTAAAATGCAACCATCAAAATTACGGAATAAAAACATGAAAAACAGATGGTTAGTGGTTATTGTATTAGCCCCTGCGATTGGGGCATGCAGTGATGCAAATTGGGCTAATAAACTCAGTAGTGATAGCGTTTCGCAAGAGCAGATAGAGACCATTTCCAACAACATCGAAAAGCTCTACCCCGACGCAAATGACGAGCTGAAATACAAAGCAGCCGATGTAGCGGTTCGCGCCATTGAAAACCTAGTCTTTGTCGAAGGTGGTAGCTTTGAAATGGGGGATTTTGGTGCGCCCTGTGAAATACCTAGTGGTACGGTTCATCGGATGGATTGGTCACCCGATGCGGAATGCTTAAGCTCACCAACCAGTGTTGAAACTGGTGCCGCAAATTTGCATAAAGTCACCCTTGATTCTTATTCAATCTCTGCTTATTTAACCAGCTTTATTGATATGGAGTGGATGAGAAAAATCAATAACCTACCTGTTGCTGCGGATAAATACCATGATTCTGAGTTAATAGAAAGTGGCAGAATATCGCGTAGCTCGAGTGATTATAAGCATTTATTAGACGTTAGATCGGATCAAGTCGCCAGAGCCAAAGAATGGCAAGAGGCCAAAGATTACTGCCTTTGGATAGGGGACATAACGGGGCTATCTTTCGATCTACCTACAGAAACACAATGGGAATACGCAGCTAGAAGCAGAGGGAAAAATTATTATTTTTCAACTAATAATGGTTATCTACAACTTTCCGAAGGGCAATATTTCGACCCAAAATCCGGCTATTACATAAGCTATGAAGAAGATGAAGTAAATGCGCGTAACTTTGGCGAACGCACCTTTATTGGCCAATATCCTCCTAATCCGCTAGGTATTTATGGTATGACTAATCAAACCAGTGAATGGATTAATGACTGGTACTCGCCAGACTACTACTCAAACTCCCCAGAACACAACCCTCAGGGGCCAAAAACAGGGACTAAAAAAGTTATGAGAGATGGCGCGGGAACGACAATGACATTCTCTAGACTCTATGCAAAGCCAATATTAGACCAGTATTTTATCGTATCCTACAGGTGCGCGTTATAGTAAAGCCCTTCTATAATAGAATGTAAGCCCCTACTTATGGGGCTCCATCTTAAACAACTCTACTACCATCATCAAAACCCAACTTAGCGACTTGAGTTGAAATTAAAGCCCGTTTCCTTTCTAGGCTCTCTCCAAATAGAGGCGAATAGGGTACCATTGTAATACTGTCAACTTTGTCGGCTTCAGCAAGGTTACTAACCCACTGATTAAACTGCCTCTGCTGAGTCCCATCCAAAATTGAATTAATCCTCGCCAGATTGTCAAACAATACTCGATCACCTTTTCGTGGCTTACCAAGTTCATTCATTCGTTGCAAAATCTCTTCAAACTTATGCCAACTATACGTGGTCTCAGCTAATAGTTTACAAATCGCAGACTCTTGCTCTTCATGAAGGTTAAAAGCGAATTGCTCAACCAGTATATCAAGCATTATGCCCACAGCTTCCGGAGGTAGTTGATGAAAAGGAATTCCACTTCTACATGAATCATTAAGAATACGAGATGCAAGTAAGCTAGCCATTTTTTCTCTATCTCGCGATTCTTGGTATCTACTTACCCAAACATCAACCTTACTAACTCCAGCAGTCACTACATTTTGTAAGGCTTGAATCGGATTTTTAACATAATCAGTGGCAAAGGCTATGATCGTAGAGTTAACTAGATAATTATAAGCATTTTTATCAATATTCCTTAACACACGATAATCAACATACTGCAAACCCTGCCAGATGACTTTCACCAACTCCCACAAGTGGCGAGTATCAATAAGCGCACCAAAACCACCGCCACCGCCAACACCCCATATAAATTGCCCAGTGCATTTGAGGTAAAAACTCCCTTCCACTAGGGAAAGTTGAAAATCAGCCCCAAAACCTCCCCCCGCAGCAATATTCCCTTCGCCCTTTAATTGAGCCAATATTTCAAACTTTACGGCGGTGTCTTTTTTCGGTGGTTCCCATTCCATGTTTCCGGCCAAAGCACCAGTCGCTTGAACACCTGCAAATCCTTCGGCTTTAAAGCCAATATTGCCTTTCGGAGATTTAGATAAATTGACCTTTGGTGTATACATCACACCGACACTTTCACCATTTTCTTCAGGCTTGTTACTCGCTTGTGCAGCGCCCTGAATCATTGCTCCAGCAAAACAGCCTATGGTCATGCTTGCATTCAATCGAAAGCAGCCAAACGAATATTCAGCGGGTTGTTTGTTGGCATCGAGATAGCTTAATTTGACTGGGTATCCTCTCTCATACGGGATATATTGATTGACCTCAGCTTTTGCTTCCACCAAAGAGAAACCACTAGCAGCACCGACACCTGCGTTTAACTGTTGATCTTTTAAGTCCTTCGACGCGTTGACACTAGCTTGTGCCCCCCAACGGAAAAGTTGCGCTTCTGCGCTCACGGCAAACGTCGTTTCACCTTCATCATTATTAAAGCTTTTTTTAGCTTGCCACTCTTTGTATTTGTAACCATCAGCGTTCCATTCAGCCAATTTTGCATCTAGATTATCCGTCAGCTTTTTAGTTCGGAAATCATCTCGAATATCTTGTGCAACAGCCTTGCCAAAACCTTTTACGTCACCGACCTCAAGTGCCTTCATAGCTTTAGTTCGTTTATAAGAAGGCTTCCAACGCTTACGCTCCTCTTCATAATAACTAGAGCGTATGTACACAGTTCTTCCTTGATTAACCGAGTAGACCTCCATAACATGTCGCTTCGAACGTTGAGTCGTTGCTTGTTTTCCTTCCGAATTAAATCGATCCGTCCCTACACTTAACTTTGTCACATTTTCAGGAATAACTGGCTGAGCCGAAGATTTGACACTTAATGTTTTATAGTAATCAATCTTGGTCTGTATTCTGCTCGTAACCTCTGTTCGCAAGGTATCGACTGAATTTTCGCCAAACCAGCGATCATCGTAATTTTCTACAAATTTCAAACGGGATTTCAACACGGTTAATTGAGCTTCAACTTGTTGATGATTAGGATTCACTTTGGGAGGTGCGGACGTTCCCCCGGCAACCCTTGCCGTTGCTCTACTAGGCTCCTTCTCTTCTTCAGAAAAAATACCAATGTACTTCGCCTCTTCAAACCACGATTGTCTAGCTTGAGCATGCCGATCCATCTCTTGTTTAGTCGCACTCTTTTTATCGGGTGCGGCTTCGCACAGTTCTTTATAACTCGTAATGAAAGTGTCCGTCTTATCCGCTTCTTCTTTAAGCTGCTGTGCTGCCTCTTCATCTAACGTTAGATATGCCGTTGGCCCATCTCCCGTGATGAAAATCACATCATGGACTTCCATCGGCGAACATAGATTTCCAGCAACCAAATCACCACATTCATCGGGAGTTTTTGCTTGTACTGGCTCGATTAGATATGTTGGCTCTATCGGCTCTAACTCTTCCTCATCTGGAAGAATGACGGCCTCTCCCACCTTGATGAGATCTGGGTTGATTTGAAACTTAGGGTTTAGCTCAAGCAGAGTATTGAACTGTGTATTCTGTTCAATGGCAATTTGCAGTAGCGTATCGCCAGGTTTTACAAGGTATGTTTTGCTCATGATAGATACTTCTTTACCATTAATCGGTTAACACTGAATGTGAGATAGTCGCTGCCATTAACTTAATCGCCACTGAGAAGCGATGTTCTGCATGGTGTCTAATCGCTCTTCAGACAATGACCAAATATCAGAGGGTGATGAATCGATGGGAATATGAGATAAATCCACGCTTAACCAGTCTCGGTTGTACCAGTGCAAACGAGACAGTGCTGGAAAAAACTCTCGTCTTTCATACTCGTTCATTGAGCCCATTAACATCACTAACTGTCGAGGCTCATTAAAACGTATTAGCATCTCAGCTTTCCCTTTTTTCACCACGACGCGGCTGCGAAGAGAGGCCAATAACGTTGCAAGCTCGATTGATTCATTGGCGTATACAAGGCACCCACTCGGCTTGGTTTCAAATTGTTCAGTACAGAGTTTGAGAGCGCATTCACTGTTGTTTAAATGAACCAGAACAGGTCCACTTTCAACCTGCGAAAATCGAGTTTGATTAAATAGCGGGATAGCCTGAGTTTGACTAACATCACGAGTATTTTCATCTAATAACTGCTCTTTCCAATCTTTCCAAACCGTGGGTTCGATCAAGGCGTAAACCTGCTCTTCA
>NZ_JAJHVV010000023.1 GCF_023145695.1 Vibrio amylolyticus | reverse complement strand
GGGTCACTGTTGAGCGCCTTGTTAGTTGCTGCGCCATAGCTGACTTGTGAGCTAAAGTGCTAATTAGTTTTAGATTATTGATTTCACTTACGAATGCAAATGGGGCAGTTGAGAACTGAAACCCAACGCACGAAACGAACTTGGTAAAGAAGAAATGATCGTTGGTATAAATGCGCTGACGCAGAGGTGATTTTGCAAAGAATTCTGGAGATGAAGTCGACAGCCAAGTGCGCTGAACTTTGGTTATTTGGGGTGATATCTAAACCAAAGAAACCGCGCCAAAGAACTAAACAAGCACAACCACTTCAGTAAACTGCGAAAGGTGGATTCACGCACTAGACGGCCAGTGCCACTGGCGAGATAGCTGAAAGGCAGGGCGTATCAGGTGTGTTGCTAGAGCTAATAACCCTTAATATTTTCAAGATTCGTTTATTGGTTTTCGAACTTCAACTAACGCCTTAATAAGTGGCTGTAACCACTAGATTTACCGAGCCTATCAGACTCCAAGCCGAAAATGCCCAGCGTTGATAAGTCCACTTAATTAACTTGTTAGTCGGTGGCTTTGCCGTTTAATACTGATTATTGGCACAAGCCTTTGTTATTAAGAACGTTACTGGCAATTTGTAGAACCTATTTAGGCAACAACTCAACATTTGACTCGGCCAAACGAAGCGGCCTAAATTGAGCATTAACGTCATGCGATCCAGTTGCACCAAAAAACGTTGCCGGTAAAGGATAGGGCGACGAATAATGAACGAGCCTTAACCCAAAAACTTTCAAAGCTTTAGCCGACTAACGCCGCGTTAAGTAGTGAGCAACGCTAACCACCTCAACTAACCCTTGCACCGTAAACACTTAACCCAGCTTAGAATGCAAAGAATGCAAAACGCCAAGCGTTGGGAATCTGCCTTAAACGCCTTGTTAGCTGTTTGTATGCAGGAAGTCTTTGAAGCCATTCGCTATTGACTCAATTTGCCCTGCCTCAATAATAAGTGCTACTTCTGAACTCCAGAAAGGCACACGGCTTCCTGAAAACACCTTAGTTATGAGAGTAATATGACCAGTACTATCTACACTAGCTGACAGAGAGTACTCTCCTTCCAATGAAGCCCAATTTTTCTCGCCGACCCAACCTTTCCAATTGTTCGCAAGCATGGAGAAAAAATCCGATGGACTTTCACCATACGGAGGGTTGCATACTCGAATAGACGAACTCATATCGACACCAGACAGTGATAAAGAGTAGTATTCTACCCAGCCCGTTGAATCTATTTCCGGCGAATGAAACTCAATCATTATCTCATCACCATTGGTAATTTTCATATGTTACGCGACCTTTTAAAAAACAGCTAACGCTTTTTAGACGGAAACTTTCCAGATAGTCTTCCACGCTACCGCCACCTAATAATCAGGATGATTTCTATACTAAATCATTTGCTTATGCAAATCAGTGAATTAAGAATAGGTAAGCTTGCTACTCTTCACAAAATATGGAATTTTTCCGTATAACTTATTTCTAACTTAACGACAAAGAGGTTTGTACGAATTAACAGTGCTTTTTGCTTAGATGCCCACTAGGTATTTGTTGATTTAAAGATCGCCTTAACATCTTCAAGAGAGGAGGGGGCGAATACCATGAAGGAGTCGTTCTTACGTTGCAATTTACAATTATCGACTAGGTTTAGGTTGATCCAATAACCTAGATGATTTAGTTTAAAAAATCATCATTTTTAAAGAGTCACTTATGATTTTTCAACCTCTATCTCTCTGGCTACTTCTTCTTATGCCCATCAGTCGGTAGAGTTTCCCGTTTCCGGCTGTGAGTAAAACAGCCGGATGTCGTTTTCTCACAGCCTTGAACTTAGCTTTTAAAACAACGTCAAGGAAGTAATAATGAACGACGCATCGATTCCCAAACAAGGCTCGTCAGACTATCGAACAGGTATCCTTTACGCCTTAGTTGGCACACTGCTGTTTTCAATTAAGCCTGTACTTATCAAACTCGCGTATTCAGTTGGCGGTGATGCCACTTCAATCATGAGCCTTAGAGCAGCGTCTTCTCTTCCTCTCTATATCGCGATACTGCTATGGCTATGCTGGGATCCTGATAAACGTAGCAAATTAAAAAAGTATGGACTCCAAGCTGCTTTGGTTGGGGTTTTAGGGTACTACTGCGCCTCTTTGCTCGACATTCTGGCTTTGGATTTTATTTCGGCGCAGTTAGAACGTCTGCTTATTTTCATGTTTCCATCGTTTGTGGTCTTCATCAGTTGGGGCATTCTAAAAGAAGCGCCTCGCAAAGGAACACTTACATCTATTGCTTTAGGGTATGTGGGCGTAGCGATGATTGTAATGCATGATTTCAGCTCTTTTGGTCATCAAGTATGGTTAGGTAGTGCGATGGCGATAGCCTCTGCGTTGATCTTTGCCATCTACTTAGTACTGAGCAAAAAGTTCATTAGCAAAATGGGGGCGCAGCTGTTTACAAGCGTTGGTATGGGCAGCGCGGGCATCGTCATCATGGCGCAATATCAGCTTCAAGGCGCACAATTTACAGAAATGCCCAATGAGCTGATTTGGATGGGGGTAATGATTGGGGTTTTTTGTACAGTTTTGCCCTCGTATTTTGTTGCCGCTGCAATGGCGAGGTTAACCCCATCGGTTCTGAGTTTAACTAGTAACATTGGGCCCGCGGTGACGGCATTATTTGCCATTCTTCTACTGGATGAATCGTTCACACACTGGCACGGAATGGGAATGATATTGGTCGTCTATGCGGTAGTGAGGATTAACAAGAAAAATTAACCATACAGAAAAAGGTGCATACCAGCTTTTTGTCTGCCCCTTTTTCTGCCACTCTTTTTTGGAATCGCGTTAAATAGAACTACGTTTGCGTTGCTTCATTGTTTAATTACGAGCTCGGTGTAGCCGGTGTCTTCATCATGCTCACGAGAGAAGGTTAAGTTCTCATAGTGATGAATAATCAACTCCGCTGTTGTTTCTACAATATTGCCTTCCAGTAAGTGCCCACCCCAAACTTGGCCGTCTTTATCAGCCAGTGATATATGAATGTGTTGATGTTCAGGGGTGAGTGTTCCCATCACTGAAACGATTTCAAACTGCGCATTAGCCGATAGGGTCTCGTTAGCGCCAGCAAGTCTAAGGTTTATGTTAGAAAGGCAACCCACACAAGATGCGATGGTACCTGCTTGTATATTATGCTCAGCAACAATGTTGGCGATTGAATGTTTTAAATCAGCGCCCTTGGTGAGCCTGATTGCAATGGGTGTCAGCATGAGTTGGTTCCGTTAAAGACTTGAATTAAAAACAACGGTGGTTTATTTGTTTGCAGTGAGAGTATACACTGCTGCCCTCAATTTTTACGATTACAACGATAAGGAACGAAGTCATGCTCTGTTTAGCAAGCCTAATCTTCTCTGATACTTATCGTACGAATCTATCCTCTCAAGCATTCTCGACTTACCTCCCCAAATAGTCATTCCTAATTTGTGTTTTAAATGCGTTTAAGAATTGATGTTAAACATTTTTACGACCGTCGATCTTAAGTGCACCCCTAAGTAAATTTTACGGTTTACTCGCTTTACCAACGTCGCCTTCTGGAGGACATGTGTCATTATTTATCGCATCTCAAATCTTAGCGGGGATAGCGTCTCTGCTTCTCACAAAAGCATCATTTACTCGTAATGACAAGCTTATGCGGTGTTTGATGCTATTGGGTGTCATTGTGTGGAGCGTCCATAACGTTATTGTTGGCACCCCAGTTGCCGTGCTAATGGATATTCTCTTTGTTATAAGCAACCTTGTTGGTTACTACCGAGTACATATTAAAAAACCATTGTCTATTATGTGAGTAGCCGTCTAAATCTATGCTCGGTGGAGTGAGGCTAGGGGAGAAAGCAACTTTAGTTTATTTGTGCTAAGCGAACGTATACACTGCCGATCATACTCATTAAGACAACTAAAAAATTAGCGATACTACTATGAATCAAGACCAATACGATCAAGATCAAAACTATCAAGAACCTAACTACGATGATGCTTCTCATGAAGAGGAACATGACGGTGAGGAAATTGAAATCGAAGCGATTGGTATTGATGTCTCTTCTCATCCAATCGAATTATATAAAGTATTTAAAATCGCAAACTTAGTGAGTGGCGGTGGCGAAGCTAAGCACGTTATTTCTGAAGGTTATGTCGCCGTGAATGGTGAGTTAGAAACACGTAAGCGTCGTAAAATGTATGATGGTGACTTCTTTGAATTCAACCAAGAATATTACGTTGTCGTTTGCGATGCGCCAGTAACCGAACCTCAAGATAAGCAACAAAAAGAGGCCGAGAAAAAGGCCGTAGAAGAAGCGAAGAAAAAAGAGAAAAAGAAAGCTGAAAAGAAAGCAGAGAAAAAGAAAAAAGCCGAGAAAAAGGCTGCTGCAAAGAATGCGCCTCATAAGCTAAATGCAAAAGCAGAAAAGCCGAACGCGGAAGAGTCAACAGAACGCAAGAATAATAAGGGCGGTAGAGGCTCAATAGATTTCTTTTAACGCGTTATAAAGTTCAAATAGTGCCAAGCGGGTAATTCCTATTGATATCAGGCTCGGCACTATTTCTTTCCTATCAAGTAATGAACCTTCACAACGTATACGTTTTATGTTGAAAACCCTCTCATGGGCTCAAATGTCGGGTAGGTTCTATTTCTCAATTCATTAAAGTTTGATTTACATCTAGGCCACTTTTAAAATTAAGCTCTCAACAAAATAAATAGAACTATTCACATACTATAAAAAGAGCCGTCATGAAATTAGACACCGTCGATTACAACGCTGAAAATGCCGCCGAGCAATTTGTAAAGTCACTTAGAGAAACAGGGTTTGGTGTATTGAAAAATCACCCAATTCCAAAGGAGCTAGTCGAGTCTATCTATGAAAACTGGTATCAGTTTTTCTCAACAGAGCGTAAAAATGAGTTCCAATTCAACGTAGAAACACAAGACGGCTACTTCCCGCCAAGCGTGTCCGAAACTGCGAAAGGCCACAATGTAAAAGACATTAAAGAGTACTTTCATGTTTACCCTTGGGGGCAAATACCTGACGAGTTAAAAGCTCAAATCATGGATTACTACGAGCGTACGAATGCCTTTGCAGAAGAGCTACTTGGCTGGGTGGAGGCGCACGCACCAAAAGAAGTTCAAGATAAATTCTCGATTGCTTTGTCTGAAATGATCAATGGCAGTGAGAAAACATTGCTGCGTATTCTTCACTATCCACCAATGACTGGTGATGAAGAGCCTGGTGCTATTCGAGCTGCCGCGCATGAAGACATTAATTTATTGACGGTGCTTCCTGCTGCTAACGAACCTGGTTTACAAGTAAAAACCAAAGAAGGGGATTGGTTAGATGTGCCTTGTGACTTTGGTAACTTAATCATTAACATTGGCGACATGCTTCAAGAGGCGTCTGGTGGTTACTTTCCAAGTACGACTCACCGCGTTGTTAACCCAACAGGCGAACGTCAAGAGCACTCTAGAATCTCACTACCGTTGTTTTTACACCCTAAGCCGGAAGTGGTGTTATCAGAACGTCACACTGCAGACAGTTACTTAATGGAACGCTTACGTGAGCTTGGTGTGATTTAAAAGACTTCAAGCAAAAAGAAAAAAGCTAATTACTAGGCATGAAGCTGATAGTTTCATGCCTTTAATCGCGATCCAATCGGATGCAAGGATGTAATTAATTCAAACGCTAGAGTCTTTCAATTTACCTCGGTTAACCGTTACTTGATGGCGGATTAACGAACCAGATCTATCTTACGATCTTTATAGAAATACTCTTTATCGTGCTCGCCTATCTCTCGTAATACTCGACAAGGGTTCCCCACCGCAACGACGTTAGATGGGATATCTTTTGTCACCACGCTGCCAGCGCCGATAACCGTATTTTCACCAATGGTAACGCCGGGAAGAACCACTGAGTTGGCACCAATCCACACATTTTTTCCAATGGTCACTGGAATATTAAATTGAGCAATCTCTTGTCTTAGCTCAGGGTCGATTGGGTGTCCTGCTGTAGCAATGGTTACGTTAGGGCCAATCATGACGTGATCACCAATATAGATATGCGTGTCATCTACCAAGGTCAGATTGAAGTTGGCGTATACACAATTTCCTAAATGGGTGTGTTTGCCCCAGTTTGCTTGAAGAGGGGGCTCGATATAGCAATCCTTTCCAACTTCCGCAAAAAGCTCGGTCATAATTTCTTGTCGCTTAGCGCCTTCTGTTGGCCTTGTATGATTAAAGTCATACAGTCTATCTAGACATTGTGTCTGTTCATTGAAAAGGTTTTCATCGTTGCAAAAATAGACGTTTTGACTGTGTAATTTGTCCTTGCTGTCCATATTTTTCCCCGCGGCATCAATTGACTATAGGTTAAGTTTTAGTGTGTTTATCCTGCGAGATGTCAAAATTTAACTCAAGTGATCTCAGTTGTTTATGCTAAGCAGGCTACAATTTCATTTAGATTTGGTATTGAGGTTTTGAGTAATGAAAATGTATTTACGTATGGGGTTAGCGTTACTTCCACTATTCGTTCAAAGCAGTGCACTGGCGTGGAGCGCAGTGAAGGTCTCAAGTGGCTTAGCCATACCTTGGGGGCTTGCGTATGTCGACGAAACCACCATGCTCGTGACTGAGAGAAATGGAGGGGTTAAGCAGGTAAACCTTGTCACTGGAGAACACCAATTATTGCTAAACGTTCCTAACGTTTGGGCCAAAGGGCAGGGCGGCTTACTCGATATCACCATGTCTCCCTTTGAAGCGAATCAAGTCTATATTACCTACAGCAAAGATGTGGATGGAGAAGGGGTGACGACACTCGCTCAAGCAAGTTACCACAATGGAAAGCTGACGAACTGGCGAGATTTATTGGTGTCTGAGTCACGCACTGATACAGGAAGGCACTTTGGCAGTCGCATCGCGTTTGATGCTAACAGTGTATATTTTTCCATTGGTGATCGAGGCGAGAGAGAGAACGGTCAAAACACGCTTACTCATGCTGGGGCGATTTTGCGAGTTAACCCAGACGGTACAACACCAAAAGACAACCCTTATGTGAACGATAATGCTGTATTAGATGAGATCTGGAGCTACGGTCATCGTAATCCACAAGGTCTGTTTTTTGATACTAAGACACAAGACTTATGGTCGATTGAACATGGCCCGCGCGGTGGCGATGAGATCAATCTGATTAAAAAAGGGGCGAACTATGGTTGGCCAGAAATCTCTTTTGGCAAGGAGTACTGGGGGCCGATTCAAGTAGGAGAACCCATTGAAAAAGAGGGAATTGAAGCGCCCGTTAAAATTTACGTTCCATCCATCGCCCCTGGAAGCTTAGTTCTGTATCGAGGTGAGAAATTTCCTGAACTTGATGGAAAACTGCTGTCAGGTGCATTGAAGCTAACCCATATCAATATCGTCACGCTCAATGAGCAAGGGAATGCGATTTCTGAAGAGCGAATCTTGTCTGAGCTAGGTGAGCGTATTCGTGATATTGAAATCTCCGATTCAGGCGATATTTATTTCAGTACCGATCATGGAAATCTATACAAACTAAAGCGTTAGTTGATATCCCTAAGCATTCTATGTATATTCGCGAATCTAAATACAAATGATTTGCATTAGGGATTACAAATGAGACTCAAGGCTGGGCTTCTAATCGTCGGCGCTATCGCGTCATTCTTTTCATTAACCACTACCGCTATTGCAGCAAACTTAGTCGAGGTAACCCATCGATTAGGTGTGACGACGGTAGAGTCAGAACCCGAAAGAGTAGTTGTTATAGGGTTAGGGGCGTTAGATGCCCTAGACAGCTTTGGTATCGATCCAGTCGCCATCTCAAAAGCGGCAACATTACCTGGCTATTTGAGCAAATATAAATCTGATCAGTACGTGTCTTCAGGCAGTTTGTTTGAGCCTGACTTTGAAGCTATTTTCACGCAGAAGCCAGACGTCATTCTCGTTGGCGCTCGTGGTGCAAGCAGCTACGAAGAACTCAGTAAAATAGCCCCTACAATCGTTTTCGCAACTGAAGCAGACCAAGGCTATTGGAAAAGCACTCAGCAGCAGTGGCGCAACCTTGGTAAAGTATTCAATATCTCAGATAAAGTAGAGCAGAAGATCGATGCACTCGATCAACAGTTCAATGCCATTCGCAATCATAACCAAGACAATAGTGTTGATGCGCTTACTGTGATGAGTTCAGGCGGCAACATCACTACCTTTGGTGAAAATTCTCGCTTCTCTGCGATTTATAAAGATTTTGGATTTAATGAAACTGTTCAGGGCATCAAACAAACCCGTCATGGCGATTTAATCTCTTATGAATTCATCGGTAAAACCAACCCATCTACCTTGCTCATTATCGATAAAGACAAGTTGGTGAACAAAGGTAAAAGTAATACTCAGGCTGAATTTGAAAATGAGCTAGTTCAAGCGACGAATGCCTACAAAAATGGCCATATGACTTACCTCGACATCAATGCCTGGTATCTCTCTATTGCGGGTGTGACAGCGACAGAGCAGATGGTTGTGGATGTGAAAAATTCCATCGGTCTTAATTAAGATTTCGGTTCAAGCAGAGGTTAGCTGTGAAAAGGTTATTGCTTGGTATGGTGCTGCTGAGTGCGCTCTCACTGTTTGTTGGGGTGGGCGACTTAAGTGTTAACTCACTGGTTAACGGAGGTTCGGAAGCGTGGGAATTGCTTATCTTAAGCCGTCTTCCTAGGCTTCTGGCGATTTTACTCGCGGGTGCAGGGCTTAGTATTGCGGGTCTTATTATGCAGCAGATCAGTCAAAACCGATTTGCAGCTCCTTCAACCTCAGGAACGATTGAATGTGCAATGCTAGGCTATGTGCTTAGCCTTGTGTTATTTGGCGATGGTAACAATATCTTATTGATATTTACGACCGCCATGCTTGGCACCTTAGTGTTTATTCAATTTATCCAGCGTATTCAATTTAAGAACGCCATTTTTGTTCCGCTTATCGGTATTATTTTTGGTAATGTTGTTGAGTCCGTAGCGAGTTTTATCGCCTATAAGTATGACGCCGTACAAAATATGTCTGGTTGGGCGGTAGCGAACTTTGCCAACATTCTGCAAGGTGATTTTGAACTGCTCTACATTGCACTTCCTGTCGCCATTTTTAGCTACCTTTATGCGGCTCGAATCTCGGCGGTAGGTATCGGTAAAGACTTTGCTGTGAATCTGGGTTTGAATTATCAGCAGGTCGTCGTGATAGGCGTAATACTCGTCTCGGTTATGTCTGCAACGGTGGTCATGATTGTCGGCCAACTTCCGTTTCTCGGCTTAATCGTACCGAACTTAGTAAGCCATTATTTTGGGGATAACCTGAGAAAGAACATTCCACTGACCGCAATTCTTGGCGCAATTGTTGTGTTGGTGTGTGATTTGGCAAGCCGAGTGATCATTTTTCCTTATGAAATTCCGATCTCAATGATCATCAGCATACTTGGTGGTGGTGTGTTTAGCGCGTTGATTCTGCGAGGTCAAAAAAATGCAGGATAGAACTAAACTCATACTACTGATACTGTTTTGTGTACTCTTTGCTGGCCTATTTATCGGGCTTGGATTAACAGCGGATAACTACCAATACTTCTTGTCACGCCGAGTGCCAAAGGTAGTCGCCATGGTATTAGCAGGCGTTGCCATTGCCCAGTCGTCCTTAGCGTTTCAAACTATCACCAATAACCGTATTTTGACACCAAGCATCATGGGTTTTGATTCGCTTTATATGCTGACACAAGTGTTTGTCATCGCCATGTTTGGTGGATTTAGCGTATTGGTTCTAAATGCCTACGTTAATTTTGCCTTGTCTGTTGTCATCATGCTCGGATTCTCGCTGCTGTTGTTTTCATTCTACTTCAGAAGCGAGAGGCATAACCTCATTGCTCTTTTGTTACTAGGGGTGATACTTGGGCAGCTGTTTTCCAATATCTCATCATTTCTAATCATGCTGATGGACCCCAATGATTTTGCGTCTGTGCAATCGAGTATGTTTGCCAGCTTTAACAATATTAAGGTTGAGTTGGTTTATCCATGCGTGCCTTTGCTGTCATTGGTCTGTGTGAGCTTATATCGCATGCATTATCAGCTCGATGTGTTCTGGTTAGATAAAGACAACGCAATCAGTTTGGGTGTGGATGTCAGAAAAGTCACGATGCGAGTATTGGTTCTGTCAGCGGTACTGATTGCCATTTCGACCGCACTTATTGGCCCAATTATGTTCTTCGGAATTTTGGTAACGAACTTAACCAGAGAGTTGTTCCACACATACAAACACAGCGTTTTGCTGGTGGCTTGTTCGCTTTCTGCTGTGGGGGCTTTACTCAGCGGGCAATGGGTTGTTGAGAACGTATTTAGCTTCTCTACCACGTTAAGCGTGGTGATTAATTTTATTGGCGGTATCTACTTCCTTTCAATGCTGCTTCGTAACAAAGTGACTTAAACACGATGATTCAATTAGAAAAACTGACCAAGGTATTTGGTGATAACAGAGTTGTTGATACGGCCAGTGCCGAATTTGAAAAAGGCAAAGTAACCTCCATCATTGGCCCTAATGGAGCAGGGAAAAGTACCTTGCTCTCTATGGCAAGCCGATTAGTCTCGAAAGATCAGGGCCTGGTCTTTGTCGACTGCAAAGAGATTGCTGAATGGGACACTAAAGAGTTGGCAAAGAAGTTGGCCGTGTTGAGGCAATCAAACAACGTCACTATGCGCTTTACTGTGCGAGAAATGGTCTCTTTTGGTCGCTTTCCTTATTCTCAGGGCAAGCTGACCAATGAAGATGAAGGGGTCATCGAACGTGCTATTGAGTATTTAGATCTTACCGCGATTCAACACAAATATTTAGATGAGCTCAGTGGCGGGCAAAGACAGCTTGCTTACATCGCCATGGTTATCGCTCAAGACACCGATTATGTGTTTCTTGATGAGCCCCTGAACAATCTAGACATTAAACACTCGTTACAGATCATGCGTAATATTCAAAAGCTAGCTCACGAAATGAAAAAAGCAGTGGTCGTGGTGATTCATGACATCAACTTTGCTGCCTGTTATTCCGATATTATTATCGCGCTTAAACAGGGAAAAGTCGTCGCGAATGGCAGGGTAGAAGAGGTTATTCAAGCGGATGTGTTGGCTGAAATCTATGAAACGCCATTTAACATCGTTGAAGTGAACGGGCAGAGGATGTGCACCTACTATTAGACTGTGTATTTGAACGGAGTCACTAAAAATGGTGAAAGACAGTAACGAAAAACAGTAGATAAAGGCACCAAGCTTTCCGTTATGATAAACGATCAAAAGTCGGTGCCTTTGTTAGCGCCATGATTTAGAGTTCTGGTTAGCTAATATCATCAAGTAAGCGTTCCAGTTCACGCGTTGAACGCACGATAATTAACGATTTATTTTCTGAGTTTTCTTCTAATTTTGCTACCAAGTCTGCGTTCCAAAACTTAGGGCTCAGTCTTAACATTTTGTAGCTAGCAAAGCTCCCCTTTAAAACTGAACTTCCTTCTGGCCACCCCTCAGGTTTCACCAATACACCTTTTAATAGCCTCTTAGTCACAAACCAATAGCTGATAACGTAAGGAAGGTCGATATAGATCAACGTGTCGGCCGCTTCAAGTCGCTCGTAGAAAGAGCTAATTGGGCCAAACCCATCGATGATCCAGCTCTCTGAAGAGGTGATTTCTTGGTGCGTTTTATCGTAGGTTTTACGGTCGACTAACTCCCCATTGGCTTTGTAGATAATCGAGTCTAATTGATGTAACTGAATGCTGGTTTGGGCTGCTAACTTTTTGCTAAACGTAGACTTACCGCTGCCTGGTTTGCCAAATACCGCTATTTTCCTCATGTGACCTCCTAGAGCTAAGAATAAACCCATGAGACAGAGAGAGGAAACCCGCCTCTTGGGCGGGTTTGAGTAATATTTAACGCATCAACAATCCCACCATTCTTATAGAATGATGATAATTCGTTGTTGTGATTGCGTGCGATTTGCTTTCATCGTTTTATCCTGCGGGATGTGTGTTAGCAAGTCAACCGTCAAGTTGGTCAAAAATTCCACGACTCTGTGTTTTTCAATTCTGACAACAACGGCTGTGCATTAAATTGAGAGTGCAGTTCTAAAATAATCAGCATTTGAAGAGACCTTCCATTTCTACTTTAATCCAAGTGGTACTATCAACTTATTGCTGAAGGCTTATTCATTAACAATATCTCTCACTGACAGGTGGAAAAGAGTATGCACCCTTGGATTAAAAGGACACAAGCAGCATTGGTACCTCTTGCTAATGCTGAAAACGCCCAGTTTATGAAATCCTATTTACGGGATCAGTTTGAATTCTATGGTATTCAATCTGGCCCTCGTAGAGCGGCATTAAAGGCGTTGTTTTCCAAAGATGAAGTGCCTTCTATTGAAGAGCTCCCTGAGATTATTGATGAGCTTTGGGCGATGCCTGAGCGTGAGTTTCAATTGGTTGCGGTTGATCTTCTGATCAAGTTAAAGAAACAATTACCGGTATCGATGTTGCCCGATTTAGAGCGCTGGATAACGACGCATTCATGGTGGGACACGGTTGATATGTTGGCCACACACATAGCGAGCAGCTTTTTTCTTCGCTACCCACAAGAGACGTCTGAGTATATAGAGCGTTGGCGTCACTCTGAGAATATCTGGCTAAGGCGTACGGCGCTGCTGTATCAATTGAAATTCAAACAAGACACCGATACCGAACTCTTGTTCGCTTTAATCAAAGAGAATCAGGAAGACAAAGAGTTTTTCATTCAAAAAGCGATAGGTTGGGTGCTGAGAGAGTATTCCAAGACCGATGCCAATGCCGTTATCGATTTCATCAACACTCAAAACATTCAAGGTTTGGCGCAACGAGAAGGGCTAAAGTGGCTCAAAAAAGAGGGGCGTGTTTAACTCAAATATTCGATCGAATAGGCTCTTGAGCACCCATAGAATGATGTAGGGAAGAGAGCCTAATCGATACACGTGAGTTAATCAGATAAAGCAGAAGCGACCAATTTGGGGTATTGCTGCATAAACAGTATGAACTCATTCTCTAAGCTGTTAGTGGCGGGAGCTTTTCCTTGAACAACGTTGGCGAAATGTTGGTGCTCTTGATTTATCGGTTCTATCTGACCTTTAACAAGTAATACTAGGTACTTTCCCGCATAACTAATCAGGTGTTTAGTTTCAGCACTGTATTCACTGCTTAATACAACATCGAAACCGCCTTCTTTCAGGATCTTCATATGTGAATCTGGGAATGCACTTTCTACTGTCGCCATCGTTTCTAGAAGGTGACTGATCATATCCTGATTCTCAAGAATACTAGTATGAGTGCTATTAAAACCAAACTGACGATTTAAGCACCCAAATGAGCCGTACACCTATAGCTGATTATTATGTATGTTAGCAGTAGGTTTGGGTTTACTAATAATATACGCTGCTTAGAAATTATTGGTGTCCTATTTTTGAACCATTGCGTGGGTTGTGATGAGAAGCGGTAAAACAGAGTCACTGGTTTGAATTCAATCATGCCAATATGAGTTAACAAAGCCAAAAAGTGGCAAGTAGGTTAATATAACTGAGCAATGTTTTAACCATGGAAAAGTTGATGTCCCACTCGTTGAACGAATGTATTGTTCCTATGTACCCAACCATTCAAGCACTCGATGTGAACGCCCTTGAAGCAGGCGAGCACAAGTTTTGGTTTGCTGTAGCGACCGATGCGATTGGTCACCCTCAAACACTCGCCGTTCGTGTGTTTAAAGGAAAAAAAACGGGTAAACGAATCATGATTACAGCGGGTATTCATGGTGACGAGCAAAATGGCATTTTAACCGCGCAACAATTAGCAAGAAGTCTGGTTGATACTGATCTAGCTGGAACCGTGACGATTGTACCAACAGTAAACTTGTCGGGTATTGCACGTCATAGTCGCGATTTCCATTCCGCAGCCCCTGATAGTTCATCGGCTAATCTAAACCGAAGCTTTCCCGGTAGTGCAACCGGAGATGACGCCAGTCGTTATGCCAATAGCTTGTGGGAAAACCTATTAAAGCCGAACGCTGATTTGGCTATTGATCTACACTCTCAAACCAGCGGTTCAACTTACCCATTGTATGCCTTTGCAGATTACCGTTTGGAAGACTCTATACGTATGGCGAGACTGATTAATCCTGATGTGATTTTGAATGATCCCGGTGACCCAGGGATTCTTGAAACGGTTTATAACCGCGCGGGTATCCCGTCGATAACGATTGAAGTCGGGGTTGGGCGCTATACAGACTTGAAAATGGTCGACCGCGCTACTCATGGTATTCTCAATATTCTGAAATCCTACGAACTAATAACCGGAAGCGTTGAAATCAATGATACTCAATGTGTTGAAGGTAGCGAGATTATCAGTGTTAGAGCAAAACAGGGAGGCTTTGTTATTTGTCAGGTTGCACTGCTAGACAAGGTTATTGAGGGGCAAATTCTCGCGAAACAATACAACAGTTTTGGTGATGAAGTGGAGACCTATACGGCTCCTGTTAATGGCACGGTGATTAGTCACAACGTTGAGTCGGTTCGCGCACCAGGTTCACTAGTCGTGAGGCTGATACGTTAGCCGCTTTCTCTTTTACTTAGTCAAGTCATCAATAATAGGGCATTGGCTGTCTGCATTTCCTGGGCACGCTGATACCCAGTTTTCGAGCTGATTTTTTATCTCGGTGAGCTCGTCAATTTTCATTTGAATCTCATCAAGCTTCTCTTTTGTTTTTGATTTGACTTCGCTGCTTTTGCGATTTGGATTTTGGGCGAGTTGGACTAATTCTTTGCATTCCAGCAGTGAAAATCCTGCGTTTTTAGCTCGTGCTATTAAGCTCAGCTCTTGCACGTTTTTAGAAGAATATTCTCGGTAACCTGATTCGCTTCGAATGGGTGCACTAATGATCCCTTTCTCTTCATACAAGCGGATAGATTTGCTTGATAAACCAGTGCGCTTTGAAACGGTACCTATATTCATGTTGTGCCTCAGTCTTATTTGTAATCACTCTAGAGTTTGGCATAAGTGGTTGGCGGGCGGCCAAAGGTCTTTTTAAACGCGTGAGTGAAATTGGCAGGGTGTTGATATCCCGCTTCATACGCTGCTTCCGTTACACTGACTAAACCTTGCTCTAAGTGTTGTTTTGCGATTTCAAGCCGACGATATCGAATGTAGCTGTTCACTGTCAAACCAAATTGCTGTTTAAATTTCCTTTGAAGATTCGATACGCTCATAGAAAATCGTAACGCGACATTCTCCAATGATAATGGATGGTCGAGCTGAGATTCGATAAAGCCAATGATCTCTTCGACACGGCTATCAACCTTTCCTGGAGCATTGTCCTTTTTCGAAGGCTTCTGAATTGGATTCGATTGCATACATAACGTGAATTGACACAAAAGCGTAGAGAGGAGTGAGTAGGAAAGGCTTTCAAATTCCAGTTTTTGCTTAAACGTCATCGGAAGACCACATTTAATAATCTGTTTAGCCAGTTTTGTTGCTTCAGAACCAATCGTTAGTTGTGAGTGATTTTTATGCACCTGTAGAAATTGACTAAAAGGGCACTTATCGCCTAAACGTGCTTTTATCCATTGAGGCTCAAAGACCAAATTAAGCTTGAGTATATTATGCCCTTTCCGAATATGACGACGAAAGTTGGCGGGTTTGGTTAAATTGACCATGACAGCTTTCGCTCTATGCTCTTTCACCGACAAGGGGCTATCACTGTGTCGCTCAGATTGCTCAACGTCGAAAGAGGTATCGAGATCAAAGCTCAAGTCGTCGTAGGCAAATTCAAGCTGTCCTTCAAGCAGAATGGTGATGATCATCGATTTGGGCGCTACAGAGATGATATTGGAGTTTATTAACTCATGGCTGTCGCCTCCATGGATCGTAAATCCATTACCACAGTCATAGGAGACAAAATGTCCCTCGACGAGGGAAGAACTGTTTTTCTCACCTCTGCTGACGATGAACTGCTTTTCTGTATCTTCTATTTTCTCCGTCAATGCAATCTTTCTGATTTTCGCTTTCTGGTTTTTATCATGGGCACGGCGCTTTGTGTTTGATCTGTTAGTGGGATTTTTAGTCATATACGATTTTCCATAAGCAGTGTGTGATTTTGCATAACTCATTTACCTTTCCGATAATAGAAATGGAATCTATCATTCTTGCGAATTATTATCATTTGCATTTAGGAAAGGTTACATGGAAAAGTTCCAGTTTTATCCTCAAAGAAAGTCACTTGTTTCTCTCGCTATTGGTCTCGCACTATCAAATACGGCGCTTGCAGAAGACGTTTATCACCTTGAAGAAGTTGTTGTTTGGGGAACTAAAGTCTCAAGTAGCTCGGAGTCGATTGGTGCAGATGATATGTCGCTAAAACAAGCGGATCATATGTCTGATCTGTTACGTGATATTCCAGGTGTGGATGTTGGCGGAACGCATTCGCTCAATCAGCGCATCAATATTCGTGGGTTAAACGAAACGAATCTAGATATTCGATTAGATGGCGCTTCTCAACATGCCAATATGTTTCATCACATTGGTAACTTAACACTGAACCCTGACATATTGAAGTCTGTGGATATCCAAGTTGGTAACAACTCTGTGACTCAAGGTGGCTTGGGCGGAGCTGTCTATTTCGAAACGAAGAATGCGACCGATTTACTTCGTTACGGTGAAACGTTTGGTGCGCGAGTGTTTGGTGGTTACGCTTCTAACGACAGCCAACAAGGCTCAATGACTGTTTATGGAATGTTGGGTGAGAAAGTGGATGCCATGGTTTATGGTCACTTAGTCAGTCGTGACAACTTTAAAGACGGGAATGGTGACGAAAGCTTTGGTGCCGCTGGGGACGTATACAATGTCATGGCGAAATTCGGCTTTGAACCCTCAGAGAATCATCGCTTTGAGTTTGCTTACGATCTTTATAACGATGAAGGTGACTATAACCCGCGTCCTGATCTTAATGGGAATGCCAACGAAGAAATATCTGGCGAATTACTGCTACCTACCGTCTATAAACGGAACACCGTAACACTAAGCTACAAGCTTGATACCGAACAACATAAAGGAAAGGTTGCGCTCTATTCGACAGAAACAGAGATAGAGCGAGATGAGAGCCAAACTGGTTGGGCAAGGCATCAACGAGAGTCAGTGAACACGGCAAATAACAATAACACGGGTCTTAATGCGACATTCCAATCTGACTTTGTGGTTGCGGACTTAGATACCGAATTGACCTATGGTCTCGATTACATGGATAAGTCGAGTAGTAGCGCTTACGGTGGCGTTGAGTTCATGGATGAATCAGCGATATCAACCGCGGTATTTGTAGAGGAGAAGGTTTATCTTGTTGATAGTTGGTCCGTCACGGGCGGACTTCGTTATGATGACTATCAGCGTAAAGCAGAAACCGGTACGCACGATTTTGATGAATTAACGTGGTCATTGGGTACGCATTGGGACATCAATAAAAACTGGGCAGTATTCGCAAACTCTCGCAGTTTATTCAAAGGCCCTGAACTTCTGGAAACATTTGTTCGTTATCAAGATGTGACTTACCTTGCTGACGATATCAAAGCGGAAACGGGTCTGAATTCGCAAGCAGGCTTTAGCTATAACAATCGTGAAGGTCAGCATCGTTACGGCGTAAACTTCACAGCATTCCAAACCAATATTGATGACTATATTGTCGAGACGTGGGCATCAGATTACAGCACGCTTGCAATGGAAAACAGTGGAGACATTGAGATCCGAGGTTTTGAGTTGAGCACTACTTATGGGTATGAACAGTTGGCAGCCAAGCTTTCGTATTCCAAGTCTGACAGTAAATATACCGATTCAGGCTTACCTGTGGACGATGGTAATGGTCGAAGCTTAGATGTGGGTGACAGCATTGCGGTAACGTTAGATTATCATTCAGACTCATTAAATACGCTGTTTGGTTGGACATCGATAGTGGTACTTGAAGAAGATAACGTATTTGAAGGTAATGATGTGAAAGAGAGCTATAACGTTCATAACCTCTATGCACAATGGCTGCCTTCTCAGATCGATAACTTATCGGTGACGTTCGGTATCGATAACCTGTTTGATGAAGCTTATGTTTCTCATGCGTCTAGAAGTGGTACTGCGGGTAGAAACGCAACGCAAACCGATGATTATGAACCTGGCCGCAATTACAAGTTGTCTGCTGCTTACCAATTTTAATCTCACCTCTTACTAGCGGTTTATCGTTAGTTTCAAACTAGGCTCGCTCAGTTATTGATCATTGAACTGAGTGAGCCGATATACTTTCCTACGCTAACTCAACGATACAAAACGAATTATTATGACCATGGAAAACTCAACTGACTCAGTGCAACAATCCGTATCATTACTCGATTGTGATGAACTTCGATTTGTTGCAAAAGCGACAATTCAATCTCAACACGCAAGCAATTACATCACTGTTTTATGCCGACACTTTGCTCGCAAAGTAGACGCTAAATGGGACGAGACAAATGGCATAGTGAATTTTCCTGTTGGAGTTACCTCCATGAATGCCAATGTGGAGGAAAATGAGCTCACGTTTGTGTGTGCTTCTATGAGTGCCGAGCAACTAGAACATCAAAAATCAATCATCTCTCAACATATGGATACCTACTCGAGAAGAGAGCAGTTAGATATAAAATGGAGAGCTGTTTAGTTTCTATGTTGCTTGGTTTTTGCACATCTTGTTTTACTTTATTCAACTATTTTTTAGTCGCTCTAATACTTACGGCTTACTCAAATGTGGCGTACATTTAGTATAAACCCTAGAAAAACACTGCTACATGTAGGTGTTCTAACAATGGGTGATGATATATTTCGTGACTAAAATAAAAACTCAACTTGAGCTAGATCAATTTAAATTGCATGTTTAGCAATAAAGTTTAAAACAAAGTTGAAACATTAAAAAATTATTGAATAATAGAGGCACATAAAAATTGAAGCGTTGGCTTCGTCTCTCAGCCCGAAACAGGATACATATTAAATGTCGAACTCGTTTGTTCTAGTCATCAACTCTGGAAGTTCATCTTTAAAGTTTGCTGTTATTGATGCAAATAGTGGTGATGATATCGTCACAGGTCTTGGTGAGTGCTTTGGAATGCCTGAAGCGGTTATCAGCTGGAAATACAATGGCGAAAAAACAGAAGAGGCAATCACTGCTCCTGATAGTCATCATCAGCATGCCATCGACCGTATTGTCGCCCTCGTTGATACACTAGGTTTCAATAAAGACATCGTTGCTGTAGGACATCGTATTGTTCACGGCGGAGAGAAATTTACTTCAACAATTCGCATTGATGAAGAAGTACTTGCTGAAATTGAGAGCTTGTCTGATCTTGCTCCGCTCCACAACCCAGCCGGTGCTATTGGTATTGAAGCGGCGATGAAGGCTTTCCCAAGCCTTCCACAATTCGCCGTCTTCGATACAGCATTCCACCAAACAATGCCTCAAAAAGCGTTCACTGGTGCGGTTTCAAATGAACTATACAAAGAGTACGGGATTCGTCGCTACGGATTCCACGGTACAAGCCACTACTTTGTAAGTCGTGAAGCGGCAAAAATGCTTGATAAGCCAGTAGAAGAAGCGAGCTTTATTTCAGTACACCTTGGTAACGGTGCTTCTGTTTGTGCGATTGAAAACGGCGAATCTGTTGACACGTCAATGGGCTTCACGCCGCTTGCTGGCCTAATGATGGGTACTCGCTCTGGCGATTTAGATCCAGGCATTATTGAGTTCCTAATGAAGAAAGGTTGGAGCCAAGAGAAAGTCTTCGACACGCTAAACAAGAAATCAGGTTTCTTGGGTGTTTCTGGCCTAACGTCTGATGCTCGTGGCATTTTAGAAGCGATGGAAGACGGCCATGAAGGCGCGAAACTCGCGTTCGAAGTGTTCACTTACCGCGTTGCGAAATACATCGGTTCATATATGATTCCACTCAGCCACTTAGATGCAATCATCTTTACGGGTGGCATTGGCGAGAACTCACTACCGATTCGTCGTGAAATCTTGAAGAACCTAAACCTTCTAGGCTTTGTTGAAGATGAAAAAGGCAATGAAGACGCACGTTTTGGCGCTGCAGGTATCATCGCTAAATCTGAAGTTCTAGGTGCTGTGGCAATGGTAATTCCTACCAATGAAGAGTTCGTTATTGCTCAGCAGTCGGTAGAACTTCTGTAACAAGCTAGATTTAGTTAGCAAAAGGCCGAACCTTGAAAGAGGATCGGCCTTTTTTGTTGTTTCGGCAATGACTGTCAGTTAATAAAATAGATTAGAGGTCAAACTCATAAAGTCGCCCGTCAAGGTCGGGAACGTAGAGCTTGTCGTTAAAAATAGAAGGGCTACCAAAGACGCCACCGGTAACATAGCCATCAATTTTTTGTGGGGTATATTGGTGGGTAGCGGTGCCTGTTTTCGCATCTATGGATAGAAAGCCGGGATTCACATCATTCCAATACCCTTTAGCGCCAGTCGAGCCAATGAATATTTGTGATTGATGATAAAAAGGTTTGCCCCAAGTCCAACCGAGAGTTGGAGAACTCCAGATCTCTTTACCAGTGTTTATGTCTATCTTAAGAACTCTTTTAGAGTCAGAACTTCCGATATAGAAAACACCCCGTTCATCACTTTGCGTGGCGCTAGATTCGACCCAAGAACGATCGACAAATCGATATCTCCATTTTTCTTCTCCAGATTGCGCATCAAGAGCATAAAGTGAGGTGTCTCGAGAGCCGATAATCACCTTACCTTCAATCACTGCTGGGGAAGAGTTGATGATTCCATTTGTATAGAACAGCCATTTTTGTTTGCCTGTATTCGCATCAATAGCGTAGACGCCATAATCAAAGGATCCCACGTATAACAAACCATCAGAATAAGCGGGTGTGGAACGTATGATACTGCCTGTTTTAAACTTCCATACAACCTCGCCACTCTTGGCTGAAATTGCGTATAGGTGACTATCGCCGCTACCAACGTAAATGGTTTCATTGATGATTAAAGGAGACGATTTATAGAAGTCATATCGATAAGGAGCTGTTTTAGCAGGCTCTATACGTTCAACATCACCGTCATTGAGGGAGCTTTTCCATTTGAGCTCTCCGGCTTTTTTTGAAAGGGAATAGAGGTAACCATCGTCACTGGAAAAGTAAACAGAGTCACTATCGATGGCAGCTGTTGAACGCACTTTACCCTTGGTTTTAAATGCCCAAAGTAGTGATTTGGTATCAACATTAACGGCGTAAACATGCTCATCGTCACTACCAAAAAAGGCGATACCTTCATCAATAATAATTGAAGACCATATTGAACCGTTTGTTTCAAAATGCCAGTCGCTATTTAGTGGGGTGGGTACATTATCTTGTGCGGAACTGCTTATTCCCCATAATATGAGAAAGCTAGTAAGCAGAGTAATTCCAAACTTTTTAACCATTGGGCGTCCCTCTATTTAGTAGTAAAAATCGAATTAGTAGTAATTAGTCTAAATTACAAGATCAGTCACAATGAAATAAAGCGCATAATATGGATGATTCGAGTGCATTCACAATGGAAATGGTTTTGTTGCAATGGGGTTGTCTGGAGCTATGAAAGTTGGTGGAGCCGATGACCACGGCTCTACCAGTTTCCTTATTAACAAGCATTGTAAAATAAGACGTTATTACGGTATGTCTCTTGGATTCTACTCACTTGTCTTGATTAAGGTTGAGAGTAAAGTTAAGGCGATATTGACTTACAAGCCTGAAATATTGCTTGTTTATTGAGGGCACACCATTGATTTTAGCTGTAGCGTATTTTGAAATAATCTTGAGTCGGTCATCGTATTGATCATTGACTGAGTGGGTAAGCAATCGTCATCGACGTAATCCACATAATCAGACGCTGAATCGAATATTAAAATATCCAGTGCCAAACGATCCAATCCGTATAAACCTCGGTGGATCATATCTGCTGAAAACACCAACAAGTCGCCCGCAGAAAGCGCAATTTTCTTACCGCCAGAGAGACTATCGCTGCTTACTTTACCATTCTCTTCTTGGCGAACATTGTACTCTTCTTCGTTATCCCACCGTTTGTGCGTTCCAGGGATTATCTCCATACCGGGCTCATCAAATAAAGGAAGTCTAAGGTGTAATACTTGTGTTTCTGATATCACTTTCATTTGGTCATCAATATCATAGTCGTATTGACAATCACGGTGCCAAAAGTCTTTTTGTTTCGGGTTCACTGGGTTGAAGAACAGCTGGGTATTCATGAACGCAGGGTTGTTGGGTATCACCGCATCGACCACTTCCATGACTTTCTTCGAGCTGATGAAGTTAAAAAGCACGGTTCTATCTTCGGGGGATAGATATTCACTTCCCGTAATTAAAGAGGAATTAAACGCTTCGGTTTCATAAAACTCTTCATTGTCTGCTTTCCATAATTCATGGAATTTCAACACCACATTTCTTAGCGATGATATTTGAGTTTCATTGAAATAATTTCTGATAACAAAGTAACCGTCGTTGTCGTAACGGTTACTTAATTGTTGACTGCTTTCTACCACGGACTACCTTCACATACTGTACTGCTAACTGAGCATGGACATTCATTTACTCATGATGCCAGATTGGCGTTATTCAATACAGAGATTAAAACTTCGTTACGGCCAGTTCCCTGCTGTGGATTGGAAGTGTTGAGTGGTTAGCTAATGAATCGAACTATGATTGAACTCAATGACAAACCAGGCGGCTTTTTCTAAGCTGGCGTTGTTAATTCCTGTTCTGTTGTACGTTATGAGCCAAATTGATATTAGTAAGAAAATAGCTGGATTTACCTCGATAGAGCAGGCGCTAGAGTATTTTGATATTAGCTTCGATAGCCACTTTATTGATGAATATCGAATTCCATTGACCAAACGTTTCAACGGGTACCTTATTCTAGAAAAACCAGATGATTGGTTCTCTGCTCGTCGAGCACTTAAAAATGCCTACTGTAAAATTCAGCGCGGGCGCTTGGATAAAAGCACCCGTTCGGCTTGTCGCGGTTGTACATCGTGCCAGCGACGTTAGTGATTATTTGCTTCGCCCCTGAATTGGTTTAATTCGGAAATATGCTCAGGGTGGATCCCGCAACATCCCCCAATGATAGATGCCCCAGACTCAAGCCACTGCTTAGCAAACTCTAAATATTGCACAGGAGAGAGGTCATCGCGAATTGCAGATAAACCATCATTCGCTAAATGATCATCTTCTATCGGAGTAAAGCCATTCGCGTACGCCCCAAGCTCGATGTTGGCTTGATTTTGCTTAAAGACCTTTCTGCTGTTTAAGATGGCATTACCCATTACTTCGGGGCGAGAGCAGTTAAACAAAAGCGCTTTCGCATTACTCGTGAAAACGGCTTCGGCAACTTTTTCTATCTCTTCGCCAGAACGTAATTGAGCGGGTGACTCTAAACTGTCCTTTAAAGTAAAAGCGTAGTAAACAGGCTTGTCGGTATTAGAAAGCAGCGTAGAGACTAGGTTGAACTCTTCAATTGAGCTGATTGTTTCAACAATCCATAAGTCAACAAAAGGAGATTGAGCTTCTATCAAGGCTTCTAATATTGGTTTTGCTTGTTCTCTATTAAATAGATCTGGTCGATAAGAACCCAGTGCTGGTGGTAATGCTCCTGCGACTTTTACATTCGAGTTGGAGATTGCGACTTCTTGAGCAAGTTTCGCAGCGATGGTTGCTAGCGCTTTCCCTTGCGTTTCAAAACGCTCATTTCCTAAATGAAACGGTACACACGCATAACTGTTTACGGTAATCACATCACAGCCGGCATCGATAAATCGTTGATGCGCCTGTTTAACATGTTGTGGCGATTCAATAAGAGCTTGAGCGCTCCATAACGGTTGAGAAAAGGGGGCACCCATACGTTTTAATTCACGGCCCATGCCACCGTCTAAAAGAGTGAACATCGTAGTACTTCCAATTGATTCTTTTTCAGCAACATTACTACGGAACTTCTGGCTTGTACATGCGAGCTTAATAAGGCTCTTTAGGTTCACGTCTATTAATATGAACTCAGGATGTATAATAATCAGCAGCAATAATAACAATGATTGAGGAGGGCGATA
>NZ_JAJHVV010000022.1 GCF_023145695.1 Vibrio amylolyticus | reverse complement strand
GCCGTGGATGTCTTGGCTAACGATACTGACCTTGATGACGGTGCAACCTTCACCCTAGATACCGTCCAAGCAGATAAAGGATTAGCCACCATCGTTGATGGTAAGCTGGTCTTTACTGCAACGGCTGAGCACTTCGATCACCTTCCAAGTGGCGTGACAGAAGACGTTGTGGTGACGTACACCATGAGTGATGAAACGGGTACGCCAATCACGTCAACGGCCACAATCACCGTAACGGGCACCAATGATGGTGCCACCATTACCAAGTCTAAAACCGATGATACAAGTGTAATAGAATCTGGACTAAATATTACTGGAGACTCTAGTGCAGGCGGCAAGCTTGAAATAACAGATGTTGATGATGGTGAAGCTAAAATAAAAGTTACTCAAGAACAAGAACAACGTGAGGGTAAGTACGGAACGTTCACCATTAGCTCTGATGGTACTTGGAGCTATGAACTTGATCCTTCTAAGTCTGACAAGTTAAATGAAGGAGATATTGCTAAAGACAAGTTAGTTGTCGAATCGTTTGATGGTACAGCCACGAAAACAATTAAAGTCGATATTTTAGGAAGCAATGACAAAGCTTCGATTACTGGAAAAGATTTTGGTTCTGTAAAAGAAGACCATAAGGTACATGAGTCACCTGATGGAGACTACCTACAAACTGTAGGTAAACTAAAAGTAAGTGATGTCGATAAGGGTGAAGCTCGCTTTGACACTGGAAGTGTAGAAGCCTCTGAAGGCACCCTAGGTCGCTTAGAAATCACATCTGGTGGACGTTGGACCTATCAAGTTGATAATGCGGATGTGCAATATCTTGGCAAAGATGAGACGAAAGAAGAAACCTTCACAGTCACTTCTTTGGATGGTACGGCAACTGAAACTATTACGGTTACAATTAGCGGTACAAATGATGGCCCTGTTGCTATCAACGATCATTACGACACTCCTAATGAAACATTACTATTCACTGAGTCCTTTGAAGATATGACCTCAACGGGCAGCTGGACGGTTGTTTACGGTGACAATGTAGGTGAGTGGAATGCAACACATGGCTTAGAAGTTCAACATGATGGTCTTATCGCTAAAGCTACTGACGGTGATTACTTAGCAGAACTTGACGCCCACGAGAATACGACTATTTCTACAAGCATTGATACATCGGGCCAAGATAGCGTACGCGTAGAGTTTGATTATAACCCTCGCCACAATGGGGGCAATAGCTCTTCGGATATGACTTTCAGCGTTGGCGGAGTTCTTATTACTGTCCATGCTGATGGCACTCTTTCCGGAGATGATAATCACAATGTTAAAATCATTGGTGACGACGTAAATGGTTGGTATCAAATTACTGGTGAGTTTGACGTTACAGATGACAGTACTGAAATTAGCTTCGCGGGCAGTGGAGCTTCAGACTCTTTGGGCGCGTTGTTAGACAATATTTCTGTTACTGGTATTCAACAACCAGATTTAACTACCGATGAAGATGAGCCGATCACTATTTCTTTCGCCGATTTACTTGGTAATGACTCAGATATTGATGGAGACACACTAGAAATTACTGATGTTTCAAATGCTGAAAATGGTGAGTTTGTAGTTAATTATGAAAACCAGACAATCACGTTTACACCAACTAAAGACTATAACGGCGAAGCATCTTTTGAATACACTATCTCGGATGGAAATGGCGGTGTAGATACCGCAACAGTTACTCTAAACGTTATTCCTGTAAATGACCCACCAGTTGCAGAAAATGACGGACATAAACTTGGTGACAACCTGATTATCAATGGCAGCTTTGAAGATTATTCTGAACAAACTGGTACAGGTTGGGGCTCAAGAGTCGATGGCCTTGATAATTGGCAGTTTGAAGCTAAATCTAAAGGTTTAGACTCAGTTCAAGAAGGCTATGGCGTTCAAGAAACTGATGGTAGCCGTATGATTGATATGGAAGGTAATGGTGACAACGTTACTCTTTCTCAAACGGTATCGGGCTTGAATGAAGGGACAGTTTATCAATTGTCTTTTGATATTGCAGAGTATGAAAATATTCCAACAGCTGCTCTAGAGGTAATCTGGAACGGTGAACTGGTTGCAGTCGTAGAACCTAATGGTAACGTGATGCAAACACAAACACTTGAACTAGTTGGAAGTGAAGGTGACAACACTATCTCGTTTAGAGAAGTTGGTTCTGAAGGTGATAATAGTGGTACATATTTAGATAACATCAAACTTCAAGAAGTGCTTGTCGACCTAACGACAGATGAAGACACTGCCCTAGAAATCTCCCCACAGCAGTTACTTCGAAATGATACTGATGTCGATGGTGATGAGCTAACTATTACCAACGTTGCTATGACAGATGGTAAGGCAGTAGATGGAAGCGTTAGCATAGTTGATGGAAAGGTTGTTTTTGAACCGGCACAGGACTTCAATGGAGTTACTACTTTTGAATATACGATTACCGATGGAAACGGCGGTTATGATACGGCAACAGTTACCGTAAATGTCACTCCAGTAAATGATGCACCAGAGTTCATCAATGAAAACGTTGACGGCGGCGGTTATGAATTTAGCTATGCTGAGGGAATGACGGCGGAGGGTAATGAAAATACTCCTATCGGCAAAGTAGAAGTAACAGATATTGATAACACGGCAGACGAAATTAGTTTCGTTATCAAGAGTGGTAATGAAAATGGTTGGTTTGAAATCAATAGTCAAGGTGAGATTCGTCTGACTGAAACTGGCTTAGAAGCGGCGGCTAACGATTTCGAAGATGCAGGTCCAATTAACGAGCATAACTTAGTTGTGACTGTTAATGATGGCACTGTTGAGGTAGATACCAACGTTAGGCTTGAAGAAAGAAATGTTAACGATAACCAAACAGAATTCTCTAAAGACTCTGAATCTTCTATCTCATATCTAGAAGGTACTCAAGCAGGTGCTACTCTTGGTAACGTAACAGCAACAGACCTTGATGGTGATGACATTGTTTATAGTATCGCTAAAGAAGACAACATATACGCATTAGACGATACAAACAAAGACAAGCCTTATTTCTTTGTCGACCAAAACGGTAATATCAGCCTTACTGTTGACGGTGCTGCAGCCTATGCAAATGACTTTGAACAAGACAGTAACTCTCACTCGATTAAAGTAACAGCAACTGGCACAAGCGGTGAGGGTGAAGACACAGTTAGCACTATTGACGTAACGTTAAGCGAATTAAACGTAAATGATGAAGACACTAATTTTGCGTCAGACTCTATTTCATTCAACTATGAAGAAAACCAAGTCGCTGGTGCTACGATAGGTACTGTCGAAGCCTCTGATAAAGATGGCGCCAATATCACTTATTCTATTAAGCAAGGCGACAATGTTTATATTGATGATAAGCCACTTTATGCAGTGGATGAGAAAACTGGAGAAATTAGCCTGACTGAGGAAGGCGTTGCAGCTTATACAAATGATTACGAAGAAACGGGTAACTCTCATAAGATTAAAGTGACAGCGACAGGTACAGATGGTGAAGGCGATGACACTGTTGGTACCATCGAGGTAACTCTCAATGAAACAGATGATGATAGTGATAATCCACCAGAAGCAAAAGACTTCACGGAAGTGCTTGGTTCTGATGGCACGGTTGGTGTTACGTTTGATTCTGACAGTGAGACAAAAGACCAAATAAGTGATGAAGAAGATGATGAATCTGGCGTAGGTCTTGGCGTAGTGATTACCTCTGAGCCAACTTCAGGTCAGCTTTATTATCTCAATGATAGTGACGAGAGAGTGGACGTTAAAGTTGGCGATTTCGTTGCTAATCCGAATAGCTTAGTTTACGAAGATGATCAAGAGTCAACAGGATTCTTCCTAGGTCTTAACAATACTTCAAACCTTGATTCGACTGATCACAGTGCAACTGAATTCCATAACTGGGGTGACAAGGTTAATGACTTTACCCGCCAAGTAGAATTTGCTAACGGTGATGTTGTGACTATCACTTCTGAAGGCCAACCTCTGGTTCAAAACAACAATTCGAAAGGCCATATAGGTTTCGGCCTTGCTACAGATGATCAAGGGATTCATAAAGACGAAGCAATTCGAATAGATTTCTCAGATCGTCCAGCAGATACAGTTTCATTAGGGCTTAGCGGCTTAGGTGGATGGTTCGCTCCAAATGCTAATGAAGATGTACTTTCTCGTGTTGAAATTACGATAACCGTTGATCATGGCGCGCACCTAGCTGACGAAGAGCGATATGAAGATATTACTCAGACTTTTGACAGCACCAAGAACAATCAAGAAGTAACGATTGCAGCTCCAGAAGGTTCAGTGATTGTTTCTGTTGTCACGAGTACACAAGGCCCTGGTAACTGGGATCTTACTTCCCTAGAAGCAAAAGCATCGGATTCATTCGATTACAAAGCTGTAGACAGTGATGGCAATGAAAGTGATGTTAAGACAGTTACCATTACTGAAGGTAATAACGCCCCGTTTGCTAACGATGATCCTGATGGCTACAGTATAAAACTTGGTACTCAAAACAACGACGATTGGGCTGGATACGAAGATGTTGTAACTGCCCGTTACGAAGGCTCAGATAAACCAGTAAATATTACGATGCAAAGTGATATTAAGATGGGTGCTGATGCCAATGTTAACGGTGGCCCCGGTGCTCAAATTCAATACAACCGCGCAGATGGGCAGTCTGAGCAGCTTGTATTTGAGTTAGGAAAACCAGCGACAGAATTTACGTTTACCGTATCTAACTTATTTATTAATGAGGGTGGTTCTGGTAACGATGAGCAAGGCATGTGGGTGGCCTACTACAACGGTGTTGCGGTTGCTAGTGACATGTTTGTTGCTAACCTTGACAACAACACAGGTAAGTACACTTTCGATACCAACGGTGAAATTGCGTTCGATAAAGTAGTGTTCGAAGCAGTTGATTTTGCGGATGTACCAGCACGTGGAACGGATTCTTCTGACTACTTTGTGACGGGTTTTAGTGCATCTAACCAAGGTGGCGCTCATGTTATTGAGCAAGAAGAAGATGGTACAACCGAGTTTAGAATAGCTATCGCTGATCTATTGAAAAATGATGGTGATGTCGATGGTGATGAGATTCGCCTAACTTATGTGTTTGGCGAGGAAAACGGCGACGCTTATGTGGATGGCGATTATGTCGTCTTTAATCTAGGCGACCACGTTGGATCTGCGGAGTTTAAGTACCAGATTACCGACGACAAAGGCGGCTTTGCCGATGCAACGGTTAAGGTCATTGTAAACCCTGTTGAGCCAAATGATGTAACAGTGAAATCTATTGAAGGCACAGATGCTAAAGAAGGTGAAAACCTTGTTTACCAAGTTAGCTTAAGTGATGGCCCACTAGAAGAGCAGAGCTTTAAGTTTGACTTTGGTGTTGATACTGACACTGCGAACAAGTCAACCGATGTAGCGGCTCTCGATAATGTTGTTTTCACTAATGGTGTGACTTACAAAAATGGTTACATTACAGTGCCGGTAGGTGTCAGCAACTTTGCCATCTTGGTGCCAGCATTGGTGGATAGCCTCTACGAAGGTAAAGAGAGCTTTACTATAGCTCTAACTGATTCGGAGGACGTTTCTAAATCTGCTGATGCGACCATCACTAATATCGATATTCCAGAATTGTCTGTAACAAGCCCTGGTGAAGTCGTTGAAGGCTCTGCTTCGAACTTTACGGTTTCGTTAGATAAGCCATCTAGCGTACCAGTAATAGTGACACTAGCACTTCTAGCAGGTGGAGCGATAGGTGAGGCTAACGCTGATGACTTAGGTGAACTCTCTGTAACTTATTATGATGGAAACGAAACGAAAACATTAGAGGCTAATGGGTCAGGTAACTATGAGATCCCTGCCAATGTTACTTCGATAAATGTATCCGTGCCTACAGTAAATGATTCTGATTACGAAGGGCCTGAAACCTTCAGCCTTAAAGTCACAGAAGTTGGATCGATAACAAGTAACGGCAATATTGGCGTGATTGGTGACGCGACGATTACTGATGTCAGTGACAACCTAGCACCTACCATTGATCTAAACGGTGAAAGCCACACAATTCACTTTGAAAGTGAAAGTGCCTCACACTCTAATGTATTTGGTTACTTTACACTTGATGCTGACGGCAAACCAACTGAGCCTCAAATCATCATTTTGAATAGTAATGATCCAAGCTTGGAAAAAGATGATTTGCTGGCAAACCTTGAATCAACAGAAGGTTTACACTACTTCTTGATTAGTGATGGAGCAGGCACATTAGGTGGTAGTCCTAATTTGTCATTCTCTGACTCGGGTGAACTGTTGAATAACGGTAGCTCAATTAGCAAACCTGTATTCTTGTCAAATGAAGACAGTCAACAATATGAGTTCGACATTAATACTGATAATGGCGTTACTGAAATTCGAGTCGAAGATATCTTGCTAAAAAATAGCGATGAAGACCACAATGATCTAGTCGTTACGTTACGCCCTGTAACAGATAACGGAACAGGCTATCAAACTACTTTTACTGAGGGTGATTCAGGCGTTTCAATAGTCGATACAGACGTTGATATCTTTGATGACCAAGATGTTATATCCGAAGTTACGATTAAGCCTACCAACGCGACGGAGTTTGATGAATTAGATGATTCAGATCTACTTGATGGATGGTCTTTGGTTCTAGCAGAAGGCGTTTATACGTTAAGTAATACAAACGGAGAAACCTCAGCATCCGATTTTGAAGCGGCACTTAAATTAATCCAGTTTACTAATTCAAATGACGATCCAAGTGAGGTAAGCAGAACTCTAGAAGTGATTGCTTATGATGAACTAGGGCAAGCATCTAATACTGCAATTACTACAATTGATGTAAAAGCATTGCCAGATACGCCAGATCCAATTCCTGGAGATAATACGCCACCAGAAGCACAGTCGATTGAATTAGAGACTGTGGCTGGAAGAAAGGAAATTAGTTTTGTAGATTTAGTTTCAGATGATGAAGACGATAAATCCAATACTGTTGTTAATCTTGAAATTCAGTCTACGCCTCTGTTTGGGCAAATCTATTACTTTGATGATAAAGGTGTTCGAGTTGATTTATCAGTTGGTGACACGATTGCTGAAACGACACAAGTTCAATATATTCTAGACCCCGACCTTATCGCTCAAAACAGTTCTTTAGTTGCAAAAGATTTGGATTCGACGCTGTTTGGTAGTTCAAGCTTAAACGTTGATGGTCTCTATACTGTGTCTGGCGGTACGGTTACAGGTAGTAACGGTAGCTATGATTTCGAACAAGGTGGTCGTCTTCTATTTGACGATGCTGCTGGTGAAAAAGGGATTGCAGTTGACACTTCTGATAAGGCTAAGCCAAACGATAACGATAACGATAATGGTGATGAAATTAGCCAAAATGAATATATTTCAGTCAAGTTTGAGTCTGTAGACGTTAATGAAGCTACGGTTTTGTTAGGTGGCATCAATGGACATCTTAAAAATGGTCACGCTTCACTGATCGCTATTTTCTATAAAGATGGGAGCTATATTAGCTCTAGTACATTGACGTTAGATAAGTCAGATGAAGATCATAATAAAGAGAGAACAGCCTTATTAGAAGCTGACACTTCTTTTGATGAAGTTCGCTTTGTTGTAGATGCCCAGAATGGTAGTGCTGGATATGTTCTTCAAGGTGTAACCATCAATGAAGCAAGCTTCGATGACTCAAATGAGTTTGTTGATTCTTTTGATTATAAGGCAGTTGATTCGGAAGACTTAGAAAGCGAAGTTAAAACCGTAACATTGAATAGTGGTGGGACAGTTGTTAAGTCTGAAGGAGATATTGTTGATGATGTAAGGCTAGATTGGTATAAAGATCCAGCGGAAAGGCTCTTATGGAGTCAAACTCCCGCAGGTAAAGATAATGAGCATATTCTAGGTCATAAAGAAGGAATATTTATTGATGTCGGTGCTGCGGGGGATAGCGTTTACTTAGGATCCGGAGATGATACGATTTACCTTGGTGAAAGCCATGCGACATTAGATGAGCATGCGAATTCAGCTGAGAGAATTGAAGCAGCGAACGAAGCTATGGAACTATTTACAATTGGGACTGATTCAGATCACTTACAAGATAAGAAAGATGAAAGTTCTTCACTAACAAGTACTGAGTTTAGCAGCTCTGATATTGATGTTGCTCATAGTGGCTCTGGTGATGACCATATCTATGGACAAGCTGGTGTTGACATTATGTTCGGTGGTGCAGGCAATGACGTACTTGACGGTGGAGAAGGTAATGACGGTCTACGCGGCGGAACTGGTGACGATCGCTTAATCGGTGGTGAAGGTAATGACGTCTTAATTGGCGGTGAAGGTAACGATATCCTTACTGGTGGGGAGGGTTATGATACTTTCAAGTGGACTCCGGAAAGCGATGGAGAATTCACAACTCATGAAGATATTATCACCGACTTTAATCGTGAAGAGGATCGTATTGACTTAGGTGAACTGATTACGGGTAATGAAACCATGAATGATTTGCTAGGAAATATCACCGTTACGGTTGAAGGTGCAGGATCCGATGCTGACCTCAAGTTGCAAGTTAAACATGGTGAAGATACTGAAGTCATTGTTCTTCAGGATGCGGCATCCGATTTCTCAGAGTTCATTAATCAAGGCCAAGTGTCTGATGCTAGCGCAGAAGCAATACTCAATGATTTGATGTCTATTAAGCATCAAGATATTTAAATATGAGATCTAATAGGGTCGAAAGACCCTAAAGCTGACGCCAAAACACAAATAAAAAGCCCGAAGCTCTATTAAGAACTTCGGGCTTCTTTTATTCTTTAACTAATAGCTTAAAGCACCTTACAAGCAAAGCCTTTTAAGTAGAAACCTTCAGGGTAAGCGGTATCAATTAAGTGATCCGCTGCTTGCTCAAATCTTTCTACAAATTTCACGCTACGGCCAGCATCAAGGGCTGCATCTGCAATCACTTTTTGGAACAAGTCAGCACTCATAAGGCCAGAGCAAGAGTAAGTCAGTAGCGTGCCACCCGGTTTAAGGATCTGCATCGCTAGCATATTGATGTCTTTATAGCCGTTCGCGCCAGACGTTAAGTTGTTTTTACTAGAAACAAACTTAGGTGGGTCCATAACAATAACATCAAATTTAGTGCCTTGGTCGCGGTATTCTCGTAGCAGTTTGAATACGTCAGCGTTTAAAAATACTGCGCGTTTTTTCGAGATATCAAATTCGTTGATTTCAGCGTTGTATTTAGCAGTATCAAGAGCAGGTTGAGACACATCAGCGTTAATAACACGCTTAGCGCCACCTTTAAGCGCGTATAAACCAAAGCCACCAGTGTATGAGAAACAGTTAAGCACGTCTTTGTCTTTCACATACTTCATCGACTCTTTACGGCTATCACGCTGGTCAAGGTAGAAACCAGTCTTGTGACCATTGATGATATCAACGCTGATTTTAACGCCGTTTTCTTCAATAATGACAGATTCAGGGGGCGTATCACCATGCAGAACGCCAACGGTTTGTTCTAACCCTTCTTTCTTACGTACCGCGACATCTGAACGCTCATAAATATTGCACTCAGGGAAGCACTCTAACAGAGCCTCTACTAATACGTTTTTGTTATGCTCTGCGCCTGCACTAAGCAGTTGGCATACAAGATAGTTCTGAAACTTATCAATAGTTATACCTGGTAGAGAGTCAGACTCCGCGGCAATTAAGCGGTAACCCGTTAAACCATCACGTTCAATAATGTCTTCGCGAAGTAACTGAGCTTGTTGGATCTTTTCAACAAAGAACGCTTTATCGATGTCTCTTTTTTCAAAGCTCCAAACACGAGCTCGAATTTGAGAAGTAGGCGAGTAAGCTGCTTTTGCTAGCCATTTACCATCGTTGGCGTATACGTCGACGGTTTCTCCAGATTGTGGATCACCTTCAACACGTTGAATACCACGAGAAAAAACCCAAGGGTGTTTGCGACGTAAAGACTTATCACGGCCTTTAACAAGATAAATAGCAGGAGTCATTTGCTTACTCAGTTGAATAATTTTGGTGCGCTATTGTCTTGCAAGCGATGCTAAAAAGCAACGAGATACTGAGGTGTGGGGCAATAGGTGAATACATAAGTGAAATTTAAAGCGATTTACATAGTAAATCGAGGTCTGTTTTATAAGAAAGCTCTATAAACAAAAAAGCCAAAAACAGTGACGAATTTGGCTTAGTGGTTTTTAAACGACAGGCTTATGCAGCTTTAATATGAGTTGTAATGTATGGCTGCCATGCGTCTTGATATAGCTGTAGAGATAAGTTTCTCATTTTACTAATTTTGGTTAGTTCAAGCTCGTTCAATTCACGATTCTCAGATGCTGCCGTACGTTCAATTTTTTGAATGACTTCATAAAGCTCGTGCTCAGGGCCATTTTTTACATCAGCAATGGCTTTAAGGTGAAGTTGTACTTCTGCAATGATGTTTGTTTTTGGCAGTTGAACCAGTAGGTTTAAATCGCGGTAACCTGAAGGAGTCGGGTTCTTAAAGCGGTTTTTCACTTTAACGATATGTGTTTCTCTATCAAGCGCTTCATAAACTTCCATTAAGCTCTCTACATCATCCGCAACAATGGTTGCACGAGCTACATCGGTAATGCGTTCTACTTTACCGCCAAGTTCATGTTTGATTTTCTCTTGGGCACGGTGTGAGGATTTAATACCAGCAAAATAAGCGTTGGTTTGAGTCAGTAGCGCTGTTGATTTGCAGATGTTTTCCAATTCGAATTGAGCTTGATGAGATTTGCTGTAAAGCGTGTCGAAATCAGAATAAGGTTGAAGAGGCGTAACGTTTGTTGAAGGAATGCCATAAAGACCACTTAGGTTGTGTTTAAACAACTTAGCACAAACTTCGTTATGGCTGTTTGAATGTTTTTCTTCACTGCTAGGATCAATTGGCAGTGCTGCGAATGCGGGTGTACGAGTAAGCATAAATAGCATGATTGCTGTCGTACGAAGAAATTGACTCATTCATTCTCCTTAAGAGGTGATGACTTAGTAAAAAGTGGCTTTAAAGGGCACTAAGAACAACTCACTTAAGCAGTTAATACATACATTGGGTTTGGAGAGAAAAAACCAATACCAATAATGACATTCTTGCGTAGGTTGTGTCTTAGATCACATAGAAAGTCCTAATTAATCAGCTTGCTATGTTTAATCACCACAATATGGAGCCATTATAAAGGGTGAGTATTAATGGAACATGAACATCCTTGTTAGGTTCAGAAGATTAGACACAAATGTTGTGTACATAATCTGAACACTTGATCTCTTATCACCTGTATTCAACTTTGATTCTCAATTTGAGAAACAAAGTGATTGCTCCAATTTTAAACCTCACTCTATGTCTATATTGTTGTTTTATAATATAAATATTCTTGGTTCGTATTTTGCTTTCTAAAGACTTCTAAGCCTTGTTCCAATCAGGGGTGTTGTTAAGGCTCCAACGTCACGCTAACCAAGGAAGTCATCATGAGTAAACTAATTCAAATACCGGTTGATGCAAGGATTGTAATCAAACAAAACGGAGAACTAGTACTTTTAACGGAAGGAGAGCCGCTACAGTCTGGTGACATTGAGATTACTCGTGAAGAATATGATGCGATGACTGAGAATGGCCTTAATGGTGATCTTTTTGATCTTGATACAACCCCCGATCAAGATCAACAAGCACTATTATCACTATTGGAGCAAGGCTTAGACCCAACTCAAATAGAAGAATTTGCATCAGCTTCTGGTTTGGTGAGTAGCAGTAGTTTATCGGGCACTGAATCCATAGATAGAGATGGAAGCGAAACCATTGCACAAACTCACTTTGAAACGAATGCAGATTCTGCGAATGAACAGAACGAAAACTCTTCATTGTTTGATGAATTAGCGTTTAGAACTTCAAATTCTGCGCCGATTGTAATTAACGAAACCAGAGTTTTTTTAGAAGAGTCGGGCACGAGTCTACTCGGTATTACGAACCCATACGACACCGATAGCGACACGTTGACAATCACCATTACCGATATTCCTGAACACGGGTTAATCAGTCACCTAGATGGCTCAGCTATTAATGTGGGTGATGTATTAACACTCAGTCAGCTATCTGAAATTTGTTTTCATTCCCCTGATGACTGTGAAGATGGGGAAATCGCTGGAGTATTAAGCTATAGCGTTGATGATGGCTTAGGTGCATTTAACAGTATTCAAGAAGCTAGCGTTGAAATCATTGTTCAATCAGTTAACGATGCGCCGATCGCTTTTGATGATACAAATAGTCTTGATGAGAATCAGGTATTAGTCGCTAACCTACCAGTTTCTACAGATATTGATGGAACAGTGGTCAGCTACCAGTTGTCACAAGAGCCAGTTGTTGGCTCTGTTTCTATTGATAGCTCAGGTCAGTACATATTTGATGCGACTAAAGGCTTTGACTACTTACCAGAAAGCCAATCAGTAGAAGTCACGTTTACGTATATTGCTATTGACGATGATGGCCGTTCAAGTGAAGAGCAGACAGTTACCATTACCGTTGTAGGGACTAATGATGCAGCCATTATTACTGGTGATAATCAAGGTGATGTTGTTGAAGATGATGAATTGCTTGTGCTTCAAGAAAGTGGCTTACTTCAATTAACGGATGTTGATGGCGAAGCGGAAGAGTTATTTGATATGGAATCGGTCACTACAAGTGAAGAGACATTAGGCTCGTTAACTGTGGACGAAACGGGTTCTTGGAAATATCAAGTCGACAACAGTTTAGTGCAGTATTTAGGCGAAGGTGAGACAAAAATTGAGACGTTCGCCGTCGCCTCAGTGGATGGCACTGAACATACGGTAACTATTACCATTACAGGCGTGAATGAGTCGGCGCTTATTTCCGGTGTCGCGTCTGGCTCCGTGGTTGAAGATGATTCCCTAACGACACTGGTCGAGAGCGGAAAACTGGATGTCACCGACGAAGACCAAAACCAATCGAAATTTGATGTTAATAGTGTCGTGGCGGCTTCAGGCGTATTAGGGAGCGTGACTATTGACGAAAATGGGGTTTGGGAATATACCGTCGACAATGACGATGTTCAGTATTTAGGTCAAGGTGAAACCAAACTAGAAACGTTTGTGGTGAGTAGTGTCGATGGTACAGAGCACACCATTAGCATCACCATCACAGGGATTAATGATACCGCTCTTATTAAAGGGGAATCCTCAGGAGGCGTGCTTGAGTCAAGTAGCGCAAGCTTACTGTCAGATTCAGGAACACTGAATGTTGATGATACCGACCAAAACCAATCCGTCTTCAATGTGGACAACGTTGTTAAACCAGATGGAGCACTAGGAAACCTAACCATTACTGAGTCTGGTGAATGGGAATACACTGTTGCCAATTCTTTAGTTGAGTATCTCGGTGAAGGAGAGATGAAAACCGAGCTGTTTACTGTATCGAGTGACGATGGAACAGAGCACGTTATAGAGATTACCATTACAGGTATTAACAATACGGCAGTTATCACTGGAGAGTCAGCCGGAACTGTTTTAGAGGGCAGTGCATCAACCCTGTCAGATTCAGGGAAGTTGACGGTTTTTGATATTGACCAAGAAGAAGCGGTGTTTGACGTTAACAGTGTTACGGCTCCTTTGAATGCTTTAGGTGAGCTGACGATAGAAGAAGATGGGACGTGGCAATACACCGTGCTGGATTCATTGGTTCAATATTTAGGTGAAGGTGAAATAAAAGAAGAAATCTTCACCGTGCAGAGTGCAGATGGCACGTCACATAGCATCACAATTGACATTGTCGGTATTAATGGCGCTGCGGTCATAACCGGAGACGCGACAGGCGCTGTTTTAGAAGATGACGACGTTACAACACTAGAAGATTCTGGCCAACTGTTTATATCGGATGAGGACCAGCAACAGGCGGCATTTGATACTGAAAACGTCACGAGCAGTGAAGGTGTTCTTGGCAGTCTTCAAATTGATGCACTCGGTAATTGGGACTATCAGGTCGATAACAGCCTAGTGCAGTACCTAGGAGAAGACGAAACCAAGCTTGAGCGCTTTACGGTTTATTCCGTTGATGGTACCGAGCACACTATTGATGTCACGATAACTGGTATCAATGATACTGCACAGATTTCAGGCGAAGCGTCGGGTGATGTGTTAGAAGACGAACACGCCACCACACTAACTGAACTAGGTCAGTTAACCATTAGTGATGCTGATCAGAATGAGTCTATATTTAACACCGAATCAGTGGCTGCTCAAGGCTCCGTTCTCGGCTCTCTCACCATCAATGAGCTAGGCGCCTGGGAATATACGGTTAACAACAATCTTGTACAATATCTGGCTATTGATGAAGAAAAAATAGAACAGTTTGAAGTACAAAGCGCTGATGGAACCACTCATAACATTGTGATTACGATAAAAGGGACCAACGATTCACCTGAAATTAGCGGCGTTTTAACTGGGGAAGCGAAAGAAGAGACAGCACTTCAAGTTACCGGTGAGTTACAGGTGTCTGATGTCGATAATAATGCTGCTCACTCTTGGAGTCTTGTTGGCAGTTCAGACTCGGTATACGGCTCGATCAGTATTGACCACGTTGGGCAATGGACTTATGACCTTGATAACGATGCAGCTCAAAATCTAGCAGCCGATGATACGGTGACAGAAACATTCACTGTTAAAGTTGACGATGGACTAGGCGGTGTCGACCTACAAACCGTAATGATCACAATTAAAGGTACCAATGATTTGCCCGTCATTACTGGTGACTCAAGCGGGCAAGCCACCGAAGATGTCGTTTCCACTGTAGATGGAACATTGAGCGTTGCGGATATCGATATTAACGATGATCACTCATGGTCTATTCAGGGCAATGGTGAAGGTCAGTACGGTTCGATTACGATTAATCAATCGGGTGATTGGGAATACATGGTTAATCCTTCCAAAGTACAGTGGTTTGAGCACGATGAGTTGTATAACGAAGAGACATTTACCGCTGTTGTTAATGATGGTAATGGCGGTACGCATTCATTTGATATTAATATCGATATACTCGGTCAAAATGATGCGCCTTCGATCTCGGGTAGCTGGAAAAAGTCACTCGTAGAAGATGCCGGTAATAAAACGAGAAGTGGAACCTTATCGACAGGTGACCCTGATGAAAATGAAAACCATACATGGACGATTACCACTGACCCTATTGGCGAGCATGGCACACTAACACTGAGCAGTACTGGAGTGTGGACCTACACAATAGACACTACCGATGAGCAAGCCGACAATACTCAGGCCCTGTCACTGAACCAATCCGTCAGAGAAGAGTTTTACGTTCAAGTGACTGACAAGCATGGCGAGAGTGATACTCAAAAGATCATGGTTACTATTCATGGTCGTAATGATGAACCAGAAATCGCTGGCGTGATTGTCGGTGCTGTAACCGAAGACTCTGCGGCTGTTGTTTCGACAACAGGACAATTAGAACACAGTGATGTCGACGCGAACGATGAGCATGCTTGGGAAATACAAATCACCCAGGGCCAATTCGGTGTTATTGAAGTTGATGAACATGGCGAGTGGACCTATACGCTGCAAAACGACCACGCTACTGTTCAAGCTTTACTACCTAATGAAACATTAACCGAAACGTTCGTTGTTAAAGTGACGGATGATACTTATGACAATCGCGCTTCAAATAATGCGTCTGATACTGAAACAATCACGATCACGATTAGCGGGGACAATGATCTTCCAACTATTGCAGGGGCAACCACGGGCAGTGTCATTGAAGCAACGCCAGAAAAAAGTACCACGACAGGCACATTGCTCGCACTCGATATCGATGCAAATGATTCACATACTTGGGAAGTCGTCGGAGAAGACCAAACAGGTTATGGCGATGGTACTTATGGTGTGCTTTCGATTAATGATGACGGTCAATGGTCGTATGAATTAGACAGTACGAGATTGAGTACATTATCGATTCCACCGGGCACTACAGAGGTTGATTCATTTCAGGTAAAAGTGACAGATTCTGTAGGGGCAGAAGAGTATATCACCGTTAATATCTCAGTGGCTGGTGTGAATACTGACCCCGATATTGAATTGGGAGTGACTCCAACCGTAGTCGAAGATAACGTTCCTAACACCATCTCAGGTACGTTTGGCTCTGGTGATCCAGATATTGGTGACAATATTTCATGGAGTATTGTCAGCCTTCCTAGCTATGGTGACTTTTCACTTGATAACTCGCTTGAGAACAAGGGTGAATGGCAATATCAATTAAATAACGGTAATCAGGCGGTTAATGCCCTAGATGAAGGGGACAATTTGGTTGATAGCGTTGAAATTAGAGTGGTTGACCAATTTGGTAAAGTATCGATTAAAGAGTTCATAATCAATATTGAAGGGAACAACGATAGTCCTAGTATCTCAGGTCACGTAGCGAAAACGATTTATGAAGATACGGCCAGTTTTACAGGGCAGCTTCAACATGGAGACCCTGATGCCGATGACACACATACGTGGTCTCAAAGTAATGTGATTGGTGAATACGGTAACTTAGAACTCTCGTCTACAGGAAGCTGGGTGTTCGAGCTTAATAATCATTTAGAGGAAATACAGCAGCTTAACCCAGAACAAACCTTAACAGAGACATTTACCGTCCAGGTTGAAGACAGCCTCGGGGAATTAGATAGCCGCGATGTGGTTATCACCATCAAAGGAACTAATGATCTTCCGATAGTCAGCGGAGTTTCTGAAGGGACGTATGTTGAGGGGCAAGAAGCTCACTCATTAGTAGAAGGCTTTTTACTAGAGCAATGGCTTGATTTGAGCCTACCGTCTAATAGTGGAAATGGTGTAGCTCCCAATACTGTGGAACTGACCATTGAATCAGCGGGCACTCCAGATATTTCTGAAATAGTTCAAATTCCTGATCTTAATACCCAATACTCACCAGAAATCACCAATGTATCTAGCCAATTAACAGGGCTTGTTTACCTCATTGGAGGTGAGAGCTATGTGTTTAGTGGTGTAGCTGATGATTCATTCAGATTAGAAATTGGTGGTGAAACCCTTGTATCCGAAACGTGGGGTAATATTGGCGGAGCAGGTTATACTTCGGCTGCTTATATCCCTACCGAGTCTGGATGGTACACCATGACAGCGTTTCATGATAATGAAGCTGGCCCAGGTAGTGCGACCTTCAACGTTGCAGTAGGTTCGGCTGCCACCATAGAAATGAATACCACGAACTTTGAAATCGTTCCTGATGTCTCTTACCTAGATGGAAAAGTTGATTTTGACCCGTTAGTTGAACACGCCTCTAATGAAGGTGGGTATTACCCCGCTGAAAGTCCTTCTCTTACTGATATAGATGACGTTGCAGGAACGCTTATTCTTACGGATATTGATAACGACGATGACCCAAGTTTTATTGAGTTAGATTATGCAGGTAACCTGGGTGATCTCTCAATCGCAGACTCTGGAGAGTGGGTTTTTGAACCGAGTTCTGAGCTAATCGATTCGTTGCAAGATGGGGATGTACATACAGAAGTCTTTACAGTAATCGCTGTTGATGAGTTCTATGGCGTAGTCACTCAATCAATTACCATCAATGTAGAAGGAACGGAAGATAACCCGTACGTACCAAGTGAAAGTTTCGATGATTTTGACGATGTTGTGCTTGTTGATACCGTACTTGATGAATTAACCGTTAAAGAAGATGTCGATGATCAAGACAGTGATAATACTGATAGTCTCTATACAGCAAGTGGCACATTAGCAATACCAATGGGACTTGGCACTTCAGCAACATGGGTATTGGTTGAGGGCTTTGGACAATATGGAGACATAAGTTTAGACCGAGATGGGAACTGGGAATATACGTTAGACAATAGCAGTAGCGCTGTTCAATCACTCCAAAAAAATGAAGAAGCTCAAGATGTATTTACGTTATATGTGGTTGATAAAAATGGTAAAACAGTGGTTGATAGCGATGGCGCACCTCAACTGTTAGAGATTGTCGTGAATGTACAAGGTACTGAGGATGCACCTAATATTACGGGCTCTTTAGTCGAGGAAACCAATGCAAATAACACCGCTACGATCAGTGGTGTCTTAGCGCCAGGAGATATTGACTCGAATGACACGCATACATGGCAAGCAGTATCACAATCAGGTAACTATGGGGTCTTTAGTCTTAACGCTGATGGTACGTGGACGTATGATCTCGATGAAACGATCGCCGAACTTGCTGAACTTAATGGCAGAGACTCAACACCATTAGAAGAGACATTCACCGTTAAAGTCGTTGATATGTTCAATCTAGAATCAGAAAAAGAGGTGGTCGTTACTATTAATGGCGTTAACGAAGCACCCACACTCTCAGGTGTGCATGTCGCAAGTGTTAGCGAAGACAACCAACTTTCTCAAACGTTACAACTTATCGGTAGTGACGTTGATAGCGGCGATACCGTTACCTTCCAAGCAAAAAGTTTAAATGGCACTTATGGCTTGTTCATTATCGACGCATTGGGGGAGTGGAGCTATACCATTTATAACGATGAGCCGCACTTACAAGCATTATATGATGGTGAAGAAGTAACGGAGAGCTTCACTGTATACGCGAGTGACGATCTTGGAGCGGAAGCAAGCCAAGTGATCACGGTGACCGTTACCGGTACTAATGATGTCCCTGTTTTATCAGGAGATACACAAGGTGTCGTTGAAGAAGCTCAAGCGAGTAGTACGACGGGTCAATTGGCGGCAGATGATACTGATATTGGTGACACCGTCACCTACGGCGTTGCTGATGTGGGGGATTACGGCGTATTGACCATTGATTCTGATTGGGGGTGGACTTACGTTGTCGATAATACCCATCCAATGGTAAACGCAATTGGAGTTGGAGAAACCTTAACGGATACGATTCTTGTTAACGCAACGGACAGTAATAACGGTGTCTCTGATAACGTCGCCATTACGATAGTAATAAACGGTACCAACGATCTTCCTACCGTATCACTCGTTGATAGCGACATTTTAGGGTCAATTGATGCTGATAGTGCAACAACAAATGCATCTGGGACTTTAGTGGCTGATGATCTTGATGTCACCGATACTCATACTTTTTACCTATCAGGTAATAACCAATCACAGACTGGCAGCTTTGGTGAATTTACCCTCGATGCGAATAGCGGAGAGTGGGAGTATCAACTGGAAACTGAAGCCGGATTACTACTCAAAGATGAAGTGGTGACCGAAACATTCAGTGTGTTTGTTGAAGATGATAACGGTGGCATTGGCACACAAATTATCACTGTGAATATTCAAGGAACAGATGATAGTCCAGTGATAACAGGTACTGTAGAAGGACAAGTCAAAGAAGACTTCAACAATGAAGTTTCCGGTACGGTTTCTGCTTCAGACACTGAAACCGATACATCGAGCCTAACATGGCAGGTGTTAGGTAGTACGACTGGGCAATACGGGTCATTAAGCTTTAATACCGCTACAGGCGCTTGGTTGTATTCACTGACGGCAGGGTCGACCAATAGTTTGGCGTCGGATACCAATGATGTTGATGAATTTATCGTTGAAGTCTCCGATGGAGTGAACACGACACAAGAAACCATATCGATTACGGTTATCGGTAATCACCTAGAGCAAGGGAATTCTGGCTACGACACCCTAAACGCAACCAGTGAAGATGAATGGTTGTGGGGTGGGCCAATCAACCTCAGTGATGCGAATCAAAAAGATACCTTTGTATGGAGCTCAGCAACGGTTGGAACGAGCCAAGAACCGGGAGTCGATTATATAAAAGATTTTGATGCTCAGGCTGATGTTCTCGACTTTAGTTCGTTTGTTAATGCAGGTGACGTTTGGGATTCTAGCAATATGGCGGAAAGAGTGACCTTTAATGAGCTAAATGGTGACGTCAATGTTGAACTCAGTGATATTAATGGCGAGCTTGTCCAAACAGTGATCCTTCAAGGGGTGACACTTAACGACTTTGCGCAAATTGATACGTCTCTATTATCTCAACAGGAGATATTGAGCCACTTAATGACCGAACAAAGAGTGGTGATCTCAGAGCAATATGGTCATGAAGGGAGAGATACATTATCAGGAACGTCAAACAGTGAAACCCTAATGGGAGGAGCTGATGAAGACCTATTCTATTTGATGGAAGATCAATCGGGTACAGCGCTTAATCCAGTCACCAAAACCATCGATGATTTTAATGTAACCCAAGATACAATTGACCTAAGTGATCTACTGACTGATTCACCAAGCATGGCTGAGTTACTCGCTAATATAGAAGTGAATGTAGTGGACGATGAACTAGACCCATCGGACGCAACAAGTACAACGCTATCTGTGACCGATCAGGCGGGTGGCCAGACTGATGTCGTGATTAATAATCTTGGTTGGAATGAATTGGGTATTATTGATGTTGCTAATGCCACTGAAGAAACAGTCATCAGTGCGCTGGTCGATCAACTCAAATGCGTCAACGTGGGAGAATAGAGTTATTTGGGTACCAGAGAAAATAAGGTGCATGAATAGGGTGGTCTGAATGGAGTTTGCAAGATAGACTTTGCGTCTAAATTGCAAACCCAGATCACGAAGGAAGTTGAATGCAAGATCCAGAATTTTGGCATAACAAATGGGCAGCCAACCAAATCGGTTTTCATTTAGAGGATGTAAACCCTTTACTCATCAATTATTGGCCTAAAACAGCCCCTAAAAGAAGTGATTCTGTTTTTGTTCCGTTATGTGGAAAGTCGGAAGATTTGGTTTGGCTTGCGAGCAAGCACGATAGCATTCAAGGTGTTGAGTTAAGCCAAATTGCAGTTCGTTCATTTTTTGCAGAGCACTTTTACACACCAATGGTAACGACATTAAACGGACAGCATGAATTGTATCAGTTTGATGAGTTGTCTATTTTCACCGGTGATGTCTTTACTGCGCCAGTAGAAAAGGCGGATATTATTTATGATCGTGCCGCTCTAATTGCTCTTCCTGAAAGTATGCGAAGTGATTATGTTGAACTGATTAAATCTAAGCTTACTCAATCAGGCCGTATTTTGCTCGTCACATTAGATTACCCACAGCAAGAGATGGCAGGTCCTCCTTTTAGTGTGCCTAAAAGCGAAGTGGAAACTCTGTTCTCTGAATACAAAATTACGCACTTATATCGTGATGAAGCCGATGAGAGTCACCCTAAAAGAGCGAAGAAAGGGTTAAGCCGCTTTGCAGAAGAGGTTTGGTTAATTGAACAGCAATAACGTCGATTTAACTTGATTCAGTTACCGGCATAAAAAATCCTAACTTACTCGTTTTGCAAAACGGCAGTTAGGATTTTTAGCTTTTAGAGCTGGAGATTCAGTCCGCTCTTAGCAAGTCTTAAGCGAGGGCTTAGTAAGTGATTTTCACTTTTTGAGCACTTTCAATCGCATCTTCAATCGCTTTATCAACACTGTTACGACGCGTCAGAGAAACACCTAAGCGGCGACGACCATCAATATCAGGCTTACCAAACAAGCGAATTTGAGTTTGTGGCATTGCTAACGCTTCATTAAGCCCTTCATAACGAATGTTCGTTGAAGTACCTTGACCCAATACCACGGCAGAGGCTGCAGGGCCATATTGAGTGATGGTATTAATTGGCATGCCAGTAAATGCACGAACGTGAAGTGCAAATTCAGAAAGCTCTTGAGAGATGAGAGTTACTAAACCGGTGTCGTGTGGACGAGGGGAGACTTCGTTGAAGATCACTTTGTCACCCTTTATGAATAGCTCAACACCAAAAATACCGTAACCACCGAGTGCGTTAACGATCTTCTCTGCGCTGTATTCCGCCGCTTTACGAGCCGTATCTGTCATTGCTTGAGGCTGCCATGATTCACGGTAATCCCCATCTTCTTGACGGTGACCAATCGGTTGACAGAAATGAACACCATCCACTGCGCGAACAGTCAGCAGCGTGATTTCGTAATCAAAATCAATAAAGCCTTCAACGATAACTCGACCAGCACCGGTACGGCCGCCTTCTTGAGCGTAATCCCATGCTGCCTGGATATCGTCTTCAGTCTTCATGACGCTTTGGCCTTTACCTGAAGAGCTCATTACTGGTTTGCAAACACAAGGCAGACCAGTAAACTCGACCGCTGCTTTGAATTCTTCGAATGTGTCGGCAAATTTGTACGGTGAAGTCGTTAGCTCTAGCTCTTCTGCCGCAAGGCGACGAATGCCTTCACGGTTCATCGTAAGTTTCGTTGCGTTAGCGGTTGGTACAACGTTTAGCCCTTGAGCTTCAAGTTCAACAAGCTTATCGGTAGCAATAGCTTCAATCTCTGGAACAACATAATCTGGTTTTTCTAGTTCAATTAGAGCTTGCAGAGCATCGCCATCAAGCATATCAACTACATGACTGCGGTGAGCAACTTGCATTGCTGGTGCATTTTCGTAGCGATCACAGGCGATAACTTCAAAACCCAAACGCTGACATTCAATAGCAACTTCTTTTCCAAGCTCACCAGAGCCAAGAAGTAAAACGCGAGTTGCATCGTTGCTCGTTGCGGTACCAAACATAAAAAACCTCATCATCAATACTGATAGTAAATTCTGTGACGAATGATACGGATCGTGGCAATAAAAGCAAACGTTTGCGCAAAAAGAAAAATGAGTGAATAAACAACAGAAAACGTCTCAGAAATAAGATCTTATCGACCATGCCTTGAGATCATTAGATTCGCATTTCATTGATCTAAAACGTAGCAAACAATTTCTAACACTTTAATAATAGTCAGCTTAAAGGTAAGGAGCATTTGCTCAAAATTGTTTCTCTCATTAGAAACACGTTGTCGTTAATCAATCTCAGGAAGAGTTGTCGTATCATGCGTCAGTATTTGAAGTACATCATCCCCATTATTATCCCTCTAATCATTTTAATTCTACCGTTATCGGCTTTCCCATTTGATGGGCTAACGATTATTCAACAGCGCGTTATAGCAATATTTCTTCTTGCTGCCTTGTGTTGGGTTTTTGAGCCGATACCTATTTACGCGACCTCCGTCGTCATCATTGTGCTATTGCTGCTGATGGTTTCCAATAAAGGGATATTCTTTTTCCGTTTAGATGAAGGTCAAGCCCATTTCGGCGAGCTACTCCAATACCAAGAAATCATGGCGACTTTTTCAAGCCCTATTATCATGCTTTTCTTGGGCGGGTTCTTCTTGGCGATGGCGGCGACAAAGTATCGTTTGGATGTAAACTTAGCTCGTGTGTTGCTCAAACCTTTTGGTCAAAATCCTAAGTATGTGATGCTCGGGTTGATGCTGATTACCGGTATCTTTTCCATGTTCATGTCGAACACGGCAACGACCGCGATGATGCTTTCGATACTGACGCCAGTCATTGCCGTATTTGGCCCGAAAGATCCAGGTCGAATAGCCTTTGCGTTATGTATTCCTGTCGCAGCCAATATCGGTGGTATTGGCACGCCAATAGGAACGCCTCCTAACGCGATTGCTCTAAAATATTTGGTTGGTGACAACCTTATTACGTTTGGAGAGTGGATGGCATTTGGCGTGCCATTTGTGATCGTTATGATGGCGCTAGCTTGGTTTTTAATTGGCTTTATTTACAAAGCGGATCAGAAAACCATTGAACTGAGTATCAAAGGAAAGTTCTTAAAAACACCCAAAGCGATCACGGTGTACATTACCTTTGCCGCCACCATCATTCTTTGGTTAATGGGCTCGTCTCATGGCATGAACTCATACACAGTTGCACTCATTCCCGTCGCGGTATTTTCAATTACAGGCATTATTAACAAAGAAGATCTAAAGAAAATATCGTGGGATGTACTTTGGCTCGTCTCCGGTGGTATTGCCCTTGGCCTTGCTCTTGATAAAACAGGACTGGCGAGACTAATCGTAAACAGCATCCCATTCGATGCTTATTCTCCTTATGTTGTTCTATTTGGCGCGGCCTTCTTGTGTCTAGTGATGGCAAACTTCATGTCTCATACCGCAACCGCTAACTTGCTGATGCCAATAATGGCAGCGTTAGGTTCATCCATGGCGTCATTAACACCATTAGGCGGAGAGTTGACTCTGATTTTAGTGGTTACGTTCGCAGCTTCACTCGGTATGTCGCTACCAATCAGTACACCGCCAAACGCGTTAGCGCACGCCACGGGTAATGTACAAACGAATCAGATGGCGAAAGTAGGGATAATATTGGGTGTGGTTGGTGTCTTGTTGAGCTTCGTTATGGTGTGGATTCTGCACTCAGTCGGACATATAGGTTAGCCACATGCCTGAAGAGAAATTTAAACAGCTCATTCTGCGCTACTTTAATGACGATGAAAGACAGTTGTCGGTTAAGGCAGGTGCGACGGTGTTAGAGCAGGGCGAGCATAATGATCGTCTTTACTATGTTCTAAGTGGAGAGTTAGAAGGTTATTTCACCGAAGGCAATTCCACAAAAGGCTATTCCACGAAAGGTAATGTGCAAACCAAAGTGTTTTCTGCCTCTCAAGGTGCGTTTATTGGTGTGCATAGTTTCTTTTCAGAAACCTGGATAGCGTCATCAACGGTTTTGGCGAAAACAGAGTTACAGCTTGCGTGGATAGACCGTTCTACTGATGCCATTGAACCTGACAAGTTTGGACCGATCACGGCTCAATTTACGCCTGTTATCGTCAATGAGCTTAATCGCAGGCAGAGACGTGCAACGCAAGAAGCCGTTGCAAAAGAGCAAGCGTTACAGAAACTTCATAATGCGGAACAGATGACAACGCTAGGCCAACTAGCAGCAGGGATTGCACATGAGCTAAATAATGCCATTGGGGTGGTTAGCAGTAAATCTGAGCGCCTTGAATCGGTACTATTAGAGCTGTTAGAAGAGGTACACCCAGAAGCGAGTCAGTTTTTTGATGAAGGCCTAATGCTCGGGCAAAAAAGCAGTTCCAGTGAAGTGCGTAAACGCGGGAAGCTGTTTGAGAAGCAATATAGTTTGCCTAAAGAGTTGGCTAGAGAGTTAGCCCGCGCCGTCAAAGCCGATGAATTAGAAGCTCGTTGGCTGACATCGCCAAAAGACGCGATACGTTATTGGCAAATGGGGCGTGACATTCACGACCTACGTTTAGCGTCGAAGCATACCGTTGGCATTGTGAAATCGGTTAAGCAATTGGGGCGTACCGATATCGACTTAGATGAAGATCTGGATATTAACGACACGATCAATCGAGCCGTTGCCCTGTTGCAAAGTGATTTACGGCGAGTCTCGGTACGTATTCGCCCTGCGGAGTTACCCCTGTTTAAGGGTTCTCAAACAGAGCTCGTACAGGTATGGGTAAACATCATCAAAAACGCGTGTGATGCGATGGAAGACATTGAGTCACCCGCCATTGAGATACAAACCCGAGTTAATAAAAACAGAATTTTAGTAACAGTATCGAATAACGGGCCTGAAATAGAGCCGTCAATTCGTCGGAAAATATTCCAACCTAATTTTACGACCAAAAAAGGCGGGCTATCGTTCGGCTTAGGTTTAGGGCTCTCTATCGTTAAACGTATTGTCTCTGGCTACAGCGGCAGCATTGCGGTGAAAAGTGATAGTGAGAAAACCATTTTTAGAATTAAATTACCAATCGAGGGTGAACATGGAGAAGCTTAATCTAATTTGCGTTGATGATCAGCGAGAGGTGTTAAGTGCAGTACTTCAAGATTTGGAACCATTAACAAGCTGGTTAAACATTGAAGATTGCGAGTCAGCAGATGAAGTATTGGAGTTGATGGATGAATTAGACTCTGAAGGCGAGATGATTGCGGTACTTATTTCTGATCATGTGATGCCAGGTAAAACGGGCGTTGAGCTATTAACGGAAGTGTCTGTCGACGCACGGTTTAAGAATACAAAGAAAATACTGTTAACAGGCCAGGCGACACACTCTGACACGATCGATGCGATTAACATAGCGGGCATTAATCATTATTTTGAGAAGCCTTGGAAGGCTGATTTACTGGTCAGCAGCGTACGTACTTTAGTAACTCAGTTTATTTTTGACCAAGGGTTGGACTATACGGATTACCAAAATTACCTCGATCAAGAGGTTGTTTTAGCGCGCTTAAGATAGCGCTTGGAAACGATGAGTTCGATGCAAAAACTAAAAATGCTCAGCAAATTGCTGAGCATTTTTTATTAGAGATTTTAAAACAATAACACTCTCGATTTACTGAAAGCTATGTGTTCTAAATCGCCAAATAGGAAATCGCAATGTCGGGGTTAATGGCTTCAAGCGTTGCTTGAGTATCGGCTATATGGCTAATACTTCCGTTTGCCATTTCAATTAGCGAGGCACTTTCAATATCTTCTAACGAACCGCCATCCATCAACAGTTGAATCATTGCTACCTGTAACGGAGGTAGGCTAGGGTTGAATGCTGCGTTTTCAGCATACGAACCGCTGTAGATTTTTCCATTGGTTAAACGAATTGCAACGCCACTTAGGTTATTCGTATAAGGAGCATGACTGCTGTTTAGGCGTTTTAAAGCGATGGAAATAAGTTCTTCGCTCTCATCACAGGTATGTTTGTGATCGAGTTTTGTCATTAACCCCGTTGTGATGCCGAGATCAGACGGCCCAAATGATTCTGGCAAATATTGTTGCAGTGATTTTTGATCTCTTTGAGGAAGCTGAACAACAAGCTCTTTCGCAGTGGTTAGCTCATTCATAAACTGACGACAGTGACCACAAGGGCTGAAGTTGATCGTTATATCACTGATTCCTTCTTCGCCTTTCATCCAAGCGTGGCTAATTGCAGATTGCTCGGCGTGAACCGTTTGGCCTAGCTGAGCACCAGAAATTTCAAGGTTGGCACCAAAATACAATCGACCAGTCAGACCGCGAACAATAGCACCTACAAAGAAGTTGGATATCGGCGCATAGGAGAAAGCCGCAGCAAAAGGAAGCAGTGCAACGCGCAGTTCAGCATCATCTAAGCCAGAGATCTCAAGAAGCTGGTCGAACTGTTCTTTTGATAAAGTCGCATCAAAGTTCTCATCTAAAACAATAGGTGATAAAAAACGAGATATTGCTTCAGGTGACTCTTGGAGTGCATTTTCAAGTTGGGTATTCATTGTGAGACCTCTTATTTCAACTGACATTCATTCTATTGAAAGAAGAGGATTATACCGAGATCGGGATCACATCTATTAATGCAATGATGTTGCAGCTTGCATTGCGGGAGTGAGGTCACACAATTTCAAGGTGAATTCAGCCCATTAAGATATTGATACTGTTAACAGTAGGTTAAATCTTAGTCTTTAAACGAGTAGCCATACAGCAAAGGCAAAGAATGACGGAGCCAAAATAGAGGTGATAACACCACAAATGACGAGGGCAAGTGAGCTAAAGGCCGCATCTTTTGGTGCCTTTTCTGCACATGTTGCCGTGCCTAAAGCATGTGATACCGTGCCCATCGTAAGTCCACGGGCAATAGGGTGAGTAATATTAAGAAGGTTGTAGATAGGGTAGGCAAACATAGCGCCAAACAAGCCAACCAATAAAACGAATATCGCGGCAATGGCAGGTTCACCCCCAAGGCTGCTAGACACTTCCATAGCGATTGGTGTAGTGACAGATTTGCCAAGCAAGCTCGCAATCAGCGTCAGTTCCGTCTTCATAAAGATAGCGATTATTGTTGATGTGAACATCGACATAATACTGCCTACACCACACGCTAACATAATGATTCGCCAGTTTGCTCGTATCTGTGGCAGCTGTTCGTATAAAGGGTAGGCTAGAGCGACAACGGCTGGTTGCAAAAGGTAGTTAATCCAACGATTGTCATGATAATACTGCTCATAGGGCACCTTTAGCCAAATTAGTATGGGAATCAAAATCGCGATGCTGATCATCAATGGATTTAGCAAAGGGTTATTGAGTTTTTGGCTAACCCAGCGGGCAAAGAGAAAAACAACAATGGTTATTGGTAGCCACATTACTTGCCTTCCTTTTTCAAAAAACGATCAAGAAAGTAAGCCAATGAGACTAACACTATAAAACTGGCACCCACTGTTCCGGCTAATATTGGCAGAGCATTATCTATAAGGGTATCAAAATGAAGCATTAACCCTACGCTGATAGGAACAAACAACAAAATCATGTAACGGATGATCAATGATGCGCTAGGCTTAACGAACTCAACAGGAACTAATCTACTCGCGAGTAGAGCAAATAAAATTAGCATGCCAAACACACTTCCAGGAATGGCCGTATTCATCCATGTTTGAATGAAGTTTCCTATGGCTAAACTCACTAAGATGAGCAGCATTGAAATAATATATTTTGCTATTTTATTGACCACTATAGGGAACTGCCTTGTTCTAGAAGGTTAAACACCGACGTTTTTACTTGAATAAAGTGAACACTCAATAAGGTTCACTTTGATTCTAACGGTTTGATTTATCTTTGGCTATGAAGCGAGTTTTTCAACGTATTGGTAAACGGCTTTTAAGATGGCCATTTTCTTCTCGTCGGTCTCATGTTCGTGAGCCAGATTTTCTAGATTCAACATGTAGCTTTCAATATTGTTCTCGAAATATTCTCTGCAATGATTCGCCCAACGACTTTGTTCTTTTTCATCTAACGTCCACGGGTAGTGTCTTGCTCTGTAACGAAACAGAAGTGGATCGATACGTTCATCATTAAATGTAATGTCTAATGCCGCTAGATGAGTTGGATCGGTAGAGCGAATAATATCCATTGACGCTTTGTCAGTTGGTGAGAAGAAGTTATCGTATAGCATCGAGTCTACATCATCACTTTTCTCATATTCACGATCAACACTATACAAACCAATGAGTTTCTCGCGGATCTCAGGGTTCTGCTTAATCAACGCCAGATTTTTTAAACACTGTTCACGATCAATGCCAATTTGTTCCGCATTCTCTGCTGTTAGTGTCTTTGCTGGTGCAAGAATAGGGCATTTGTTGATGTGAAGAAGTTTAATCGGAACAGGTAACTCATCTTCAGCTAGTTCAGAACGTTTTGTGTATAAACGCTCTCGTAGTTCATCGCTGTTTAGTTCTAGAAGAGGCGATGGATCTTTAGCAAGATCAACGACAATAGCGGCGTTCTTGTTGGTCGGGTGCCAAGCTACAGGAACAATCCAACTGGTGTAATTACAATCACGGCCAAACATGCCAGACACATGCATTAAAGGCGTCATGTTAACGATATCAATCAGTTCATTGAGCTTACGTTTATGACGCATACTGAGAAAATACCCAAACAGTTTTGGTTGGGCTGCTTTTAGCTTTTTCGCCATTTCGATAGTGGCAATTACATCGGCCATCGCATCGTGCGCGTTTTCGTGCTCAATCCCATTCGCAACTGACAAATGCTCAAGTTTAAAACTGGTAAAGCCTTCTTCATTTTCAGGCCATACCACACCGTCAGGTCGAAGGGCATGACACGCTCGCATGACATCAAGTAGATCCCAACGAGAGTTTCCGTTTTGCCAGCTCCATGCGTATGGGTCAATAAAGTTACGGTAGCAAGTGTAGCGAGTAACTTCGTCATCAAAACGAATGTTGTTATAGCCGAGGCTTGTGGTGTTCGGCTTTGCCATCTCTTCGTGAATTTTAGCGATAAATTCAGGCTCAGGTAAACCTTGTGACTGCGCTTTTTGCGGTGTAATGCGGGTAATTAATGCAGCTTCTGGATTAGGTAAATAATCAGCTGGTGGCTGACAATAGATAACAAGAGGCTCCCCAATAATATTAAAATCTTCATCGGTACGAACACCGGCAAATTGACTTGGGCGATCTTTTGAAGGGCTTACTCCCCAAGTCTCATAGTCGAAAAAGAAGAAGGTAGGTTGCTGCTCTTGTTGCATGGTTGATTTACCAGATAGGTCATTAGCTTAGGCATATTAGACCATCGCAGGGGTTGTATGGCAATCTGGTTGTAGAGAGCAGGAGCTATTAGTCAGAAACAAACTGACATAGAATCTATTGTATAGCCGTTTTGAACGACTAATTTAATATAGCTACCTAATAGGCGGTTAACCCTACTGGGCCGGAAAGCCTCACCATCACCGAGGCTGCGGACTTCTTCGCCCAAGAAAAGAAACTCGCCAGATTTCACATGGCAGAGAGTGAGGCGTGGGAGTATGCGAGAGAATTGGGTGATGACACTCTACTGGATGCGGTCGATTTGTTGGCATACACCGAGAAAGTGGGGGAAGAACCAGACCCTATGACTTTAGACCATCCACTTACGGCCTCAATAAGCTTATCCGACTGGTTAAACGCAAATTAAATGCTGATTGCTAGTGAAGGCTCTAATGTATTGGAGCCTTTATTGTATTCGATAATAACGGATATTTCTGAGCAAATAGAATGCGAAAACATCAAGGTGATTCAGGCTACATGATCTGACTCGGTTTTTATCGCTCAAAAGTAAGCAAATTCAGCGAATGAACAGTTCCTTGCTTACTAGACGGTATTTTTCTGTATTGTGATCTTTAAACTAAAAATAAAGCATTGATACTTATTGAGTTAAATGTAATCTTTGAGCAATATAGACGGAAATGAAAAACGGAATTATTCCGTCTAATTAGCGTTATATGCTATATCAGCTTAGGAGGAAAAATGGATATATTGATTGAGCAGGAAGTGAATTGCACCAACACCAAATTCGTCACAATAAAGCTGTTATCGACCGTCTAATTCATACTAGCTTTACTGAAATTGGTAAATCCGGAGAGAGTTACGACTTCGCTTCAATTGTACAAATGATAGAGGCGGAAAAAGTGTCAAATACCCAAGTCCATTCTCAAAACTATGAATGTATTCAGCTTGAGCCTTCTGTAAAGCTTCTAAAGTACGAGTCTGCAATTGTAAGTGAGAATGGTGAAATTAGTGATTATGCTAAGCGATGTTCAGTTTGGGCATTTATTGATACTGGTTGGCAGTTGAAATACCATCAAGGTACGCCTTGTAAGCCTTTCAAATTGGCACATAGCGAAGGTTTTACAAAAAGCATATAACAAATTTTTCAACTGGATTCAAAAACGCTCGGCATTTTTGTAATGGTCAGCTTCAGTGGTTAAGGTGGTCATACAAAGTTTGGTGGCAGCGTTTTCTCACCAATTAACAAGGCGTTATTTTTATTTGCATTTCAAGGGCTTAAAGATCTTGGGCTCTAGTTCTTTGTCCCTTTGGCAATTCGTCCCTAGTAGACTCAGCAAATCCATATTGTCGGTCTAAGTTCTTGCACCTCTCAACCCGTAAAACATGCCAATGTTCGTGGGTTGCTTCATTGTCAGGTCGTGGCGGTTGGTTTTTTTGTTTAGCTGGCTTAAAGATGTCTATGGGCCCAGCGTCTAGGCAATTGATTCCAAGTAAACCACATACTAGCTTATTGATACAAAGAAGATACTCAATATCTGTTGGAATATGGTTCAATCAATATTGCAACAAGCCTTTGAGCCTTTGGCTCACTTCACCGAGTATTTCTCCCTCGAAATACTCGGTTTTTTCGTATCTTATATCTCTTTGTTAGTGTCACAATACTGACTTGATTAGAACAGGCTAATTTATTCAATTTCTTATTGCTCCTGTTTTGCCTATTGATAGGATAAATCGAAGGTTGGCTAAGTTGATTATGCTTTGTGGTTTGGCTCCGGAAATGAAGCTTAAGTAACATTTATTTCTCCAGGTAAATCATGTGATTATGGTAAACATAACAATCTGTTTAAGAGTAATTCTGTAGTTGACCCGATCTAGTGGACACCTTCAATTGACATTGGAGGTGGTTATGCCAGCTTATATATCAGGTAAAAAGACGCAACAATATACAACTGAATTTAAGGTCACAGCC
>NZ_JAJHVV010000021.1 GCF_023145695.1 Vibrio amylolyticus | reverse complement strand
ATGAGTTACAAGCTCGCTTTCAGGTGTGTGATCACCAAGCGATTCTGTCGAACCTTAACTACCATTTCTACTGTAGAAAAGAGGCTGTTTTTGGCACCTTAAACTGGTGTACGAAGAAACCGTCTATTGTCACATGTACGAAAGTACCAGTGAGCAGGACAGTTTCTAAATTCTTTTTCTGCTACGTTTTTAGCTGCCGACATTTGGTCGGCATTTTTAACGGCCTTGGCAATCACACACTCTGTACTCATGCCCTTAGATGCAGGCTCCCAACATGTCAGTAATGTGTCATACCAGAACTTATTTTGACGATACAACAGTGCCATAGGCTCACTCAATAGGCTGAAGGTAGATAGTTCGTGATTGGTGGGTACATACGTGCATTCACTTGTATACACCGCATGTGCGGTTTTTCCAATGTCGTGAAATAGGGCTGCAATGATAATTAGCTGCTCTATCTCATCAGAAAAATGACAGCTTTTTAGGGTGTCTAACGAAAGGTGTGCGACTTCAATCGAGTGTTGCAACAATCCGTGTCGATAATCGTGATGATTTCTACAACTTGCTTGAATTGAAACAAACGCATTGAACAAGTTAGTTTTTTGGCAAAGAGTATCTATAAACGATCTTAGGCAGGGAACGGATATTCTAGATGTTAATAAGCAAAGCTCTTTGTAATTTTCAGCAAAGATATCGTTTTGCCCGGAGAAAATAATATTATTTCCAATAGGGAGTAGGGCAGGCAAGGGAAATGCTGTGTGACAGTTTACAAACGGATGTGGGGTGACTGAATATTCGCAATATACAATTTGTCCCTGATGTAATTCAAGAGTGTTACATTGGCTTGAGCTTACACATAGATGGCGCCCATTAGCTAAAATGGTCGCTCTAATTTGTGATTTTTGAGTTGGGACCAATACAACGTTGGATACTATGCCAATTGCCTTATACATGTAAATCTCCAATTAAGTAAATGTTCGGCCCACTGAGGAAAGGACGCATTCGCCTACAGAGCTATTGACGATGATCTTTATGACCAAGAAGCATTTGTGTATTTAAGGCTAGTTTACGATAGGTGCGTTTCGACATTGATCGGAACTCATGAAAACTTGGCTACACCTCTTTCAATGCTAATTTTGTCACTTCAAATTCAATATGTGCATTGGCTTAACTGGGTTCCATACTGGTTCTTGAGATTCGGTATAGATGACGGTTGATTTGTCACTACAGTGAGCCATGCGAGCTCTAGGGTTATAGCCGTGATTTGCAAACTCGCGAGCTGAAAGCCCTCGAATTTCATGAAAAGTTGGCCGTTGAGAGACGGCTAAGTGATCGAATATTCCCAACTTATCTCTTACTTTGCTGAACTGTTTACTTAAGTAGTGACTAGCGATTTGAAAAGGCTGGTCGTTTTCTTTTGCTGTGCCACGCTGAGAACACTGAGGTCTTCTTCTCACCGCATATGGACAGACTAATCGATCAGTTTTAGCGAGCTCTACTGCCTCATAAATCCCCTTGGTTACTGGGATGGCAACCCTAGAGGTCGCATGTTTATTACTCTTCTGACGATGAATATAAAGAGTGCCGTATACGTCTAGGTCATCCACCTTGATTGGTTGTTTGCTGGGGTTCCATACAATGCCGCATACACCGTCTTTAGGTGCCTTTATGGTGTGTTTGATTCTGCATATTTCATTGACAGAATGAGTAGACTCAAAGGAAAGCATCATTGCTACCTTTAAATAAACAGGGCTCTCATCATAGATTAACTGAAACTCTTCCATCGATAACTGACGGCGTGTTTTCTTTTGCTGGCTAGATGGTATCCGCCTGTTTTTCTTGTTCCTCATAAAGTCATCAAGTATGTAGGTACGATCGGCTAGGTAGCTCGTGAGTTTCTTTATGTGAGCGAGAATATTATTGAAATGTTTAGCGCTAGTACCTCCATAATGTTCATCTAGAAACTCGTTAACAATTTCCAAGTTCAAGCTTCTCGTATATATGTGGCCAAGGTCTTTAGATAACCTTTCAATAGTACTCTGATATATCTTCAGATAATTGTCTGAAAGTTCTTCATTGATAACTTCCTTTTCGACCTTCTTGATAGCTTCGTTGAGCGGAATGTTAAACGGCGAACCTGAACTTTTTGTTTGTGAGCTTTTACCACTTTCGTGCTCTAGGATAGCCCCCATGTTTCTGTACTTTGCGTTGTAGTTTGATGCATGCATCTTTATAAGGTTTATTGGCATTTGCAGAGGAAATAGAACACGTGTGCGGTCCACACGCTGGAACTGGTAGCGTGTTCTTCCAAACCTGTCTTTGATGCGATATAGGTGTGGAGGGAGGTCGCTGTTCTTTTTCTCTCTTTGCCTAGCCATTAATTACTCCAACAGATCATTTCTGGCAGTAATCATCAGCACATACTCATCAACTAGCACGAGTCGTTGTCCCGTGGGCGTTGTGACATACGGAAGAAGCCCCTTATTCATCCAATTCAGCACAGTAGAGACGGTGAAACCTGAGCCTGGGTAGTATTCATCGATAAACTTTCTTGGTTTAAGTGTTCTGTAATTCATTTTTAAAGCCTTCTTATTGTTAGAGCGTATGTAGATTTTAGAGGCGGCCAAATGCGATTTTTCCAGATAAGCGGACAAAAAAGTGTTTTGTGACTTTTAGTAGAGGCGATTTTTTCGCCTAGACAGTTTGAAATTAGGCGGGAGATAGTGGCTTTTCAACTACTGTATATTGTAATTATTTTACAATTATTTTGATCCACAGGGGTTAAGTACAACGTGTGATATGCGGGTAAGTACTTTGAAAATAGAGGCTTACAGAGGTTTTGGGAGGCTCAAAAACGGTGAAAGCCCAATGTTGGTAGCATTGGGCTTTCGAATTTTTAGATTTCTCGATTGGTAAAGTCGATGATCTTTTCTATGCAGAAGGCTGGATTTTATCCGACTAATTCCTTGGTAGGGAATTAAACGCGGATGAAGTCCATGTGCTCAACTTTAGGCTTGAACGCGTGACGTTGAACGTCTTGTGGCTTAACCTTAACTTCTGCGCCGTCGATCACAAGAGTGATGCCTTCGTAGAATTCTGGCTTGTCCATTTGGTTCATAACTTCGTTATGAGCTAGTTCGATAGATACAGGAGCTGCTTCGCCACCGTATACAACTGCTGGGAATTTACCAGCGTGACGTAGGCGGCGGCTCGCACCTTTACCTAGTTCAGTACGTACTACTGCTTCAAATTTCATAGTTTTACTCTCAATTAGTAAACATTAAATATCACATCAACAATGCGACCTTGTTGATGCCTTACGTTCGGTAGCAACCGAAGTTACTATCAAAACGAGCGCGGATACTACCATTCTCTTTAATAGTGAGCAATACAAATTGCGGTTAAGTGAGTCTAATTGAACAGAAATTAACTCATGCAGTTAATCTGAACAATTATGTTGCGGCTACCTTGACACTTAAGGTCACTTTTAATCCGCCCATTGTGCTCTTTCCAAGTAGTAATTTTCCGCGATAACTGTGTGCCATTTCGCTAACTATATTGAGCCCAAGTCCTGTTCCAGGCGTCGTTTCATCTAATCGAACACCACGCCTGATTGCGTGTTGATGATTTTCTTCTGGGATACCTGGCCCATCATCTTCAACGTATATCTCAATCAGTTGGTTTGAGATGAGTTTACTATGAACTCGAATGGTAGAACTTGCCCATTTGTAGCCATTCTCAAGTAGGTTTCCTAGCATTTCATCAAGGTCAGTGGAATCCACGGCAACGTCGATATCACTATCAATTTCGTTAATTAGGATGATTTCCCGAGACGCATAGACTTTATCAAAGGCCATTGAAATCGCATCAATGCGCTCGCTAGGGTTGGATTTTACTGAAAGAATATTCGCTGCACCCGCAATTCTAGCTCGCCCTAGGTGGTAATCGATATGGTTTTGTATCTGTTCAATGGCTGGCAGTAGCTTCTGTTGCTCTGTTTGTGGTAGTGCAGCAATCTCATTTTTTAGTACAGAAAGGGGTGTTTTTAATGCGTGGGACAAATTACCGCCGTGATTTCTCGCTCTCTCAAGTAGTTCTTGATAATGGAAGAGCAGGGCATTGAGATCATAAACTAACGGGTAGACTTCATTAGGGTACTCTTCAGCTAACTGGTTCTGTTTGCCAGCTCTTAATGCGGCTAATTCACGTTGCATCTTCCCTAGGGGGCGAAGAGACCAACCAATTTGTGTTCCGATTAAGAGTAAAATACCAGCAAATAGAAGCCCTAGAATGAACCATAGTTGGCGAGTGAGGTGATTGAGAGTGGCCATTAGAGGTGCCTCATCAACACCAACGAGAATATTGACTGGGCTAGACACGCCGGGTAAATAGATCGTTTGAGTGATATAGATAAGTTTCTCACCTTTCGCACCTAAAAGTTTGGTGCGAATCGGTAACGAGAGAATCTTGATATTCTTGTCCCACAATGAACGAGATCGCAAGGACTGATCTTCACTGGCTATCACCCAATATAAGCCACTATATGGCTGACTAAATCGTGGATCTGATAAACGATAAGGAAGAGAGAGTTTGTCACTGACATCCGCTTCAACATGGGCGGTTATCTCGTCCATGGCAAGCTTGAGTTGATTTTTAGCATCACTAACGAGGTAGTCATGTACTAACTTTGGAATACCAACACCGGCAGCTAATATCATGGCGGTAAGCCATAAAGAAGAGGCAATAAGCAGGCGTTTTTTAAGACTTAAACGATTTATCGCAGCAAACCTAGTTGGCATTAAGTTGATACCCCAGTCCACGAACGGTTTTAATGACTTTTGGGTTGATTTTTTTACGAATACGACCGATGAAAACTTCAACGGTATTGGAGTCTCGGTCAAAATCTTGTTTATAGATGTGCTCAACCAATTCGGTTCTTGAAATGACCTTTTCGGGGTTGTGCATAAAGTAAGCGACAACTTTGTACTCTAGCGCTGTTAGGCTAATGACTTCACCTTGCCAAAGTACTTTAGAGGTTCGAGTATCTAAGCTCAAATCGCCAATTTGCATGACAGGTGCAGCGTTGCCTGATGCTCGACGCAGTTGCGCTCTTATGCGAGCGATTAATTCAACCATCTCGAATGGCTTTGTTAGGTAATCATCAGCGCCTGCATTAAGGCCTTCAACGCGCTGTGTTAGCGTGTCTCTAGCACTTAAGATTATGACTGGCGTGTTGATGTTTTCGTCACGAATGCCCGTTAATACGGTTAAGCCATCAAGTTTCGGAAGACCTAAGTCTAAAACAATCGCATCCCACTCTTCAGAGGTGGCTCGGTATAATGCATCTATGCCATCTTGAGATAATTCAGGAACCCAACCAGCGCCTTCAAGCGTCGCTATGATTTGTTCACCGAGTCGAGCATCATCTTCAACCACTAAAATCTTCATATTTGGCTCTCTATTTTTGTCTTATTATTCGTCAAACTATTCTTGAACTATACAAGCACTATTTTTTAATCACGTCGTGAAGATTGCGCCCTTTAATCTCGATCATCTCAAGAGTGGTCGCGTTGTATTCAACTTTTATCACGTTCTGTTCATGAACGAGCTTCAACTCATAAATCCATTCGTCGTCATCTTCTTCCAACTCGACTCGAATTAAACGCCCGTGAAGTTGCCTATCAATAGTGTCATAAAGCTCGGAAAAAGGCTTAATTAAACCTTGTTGTACCGCTTCGTAGACTTCATCTTGGTCTTCGTCTAATTCAACTCGAGTACCTTCTTTGTACACATCTTGAACCAGTTCATGACCCGATGGAGTATCGTTAGCTGTAGCAGTAGTAGTCTCGCTAGCCGCTGTAGACAGTGAAACTAGTGTCAATATAGAGCAAACTAGAGCGAGTAAAGTTGCTTTGATAGATCTCGTCAGCATATAGAAACCTTAGTTGAAGTAATGGTTTACCCCAATTCTTATTTGGGCAATGTAATTTAGTATAAAAAGTGTCGATGAATAGAAAGTGAATCGTCTCACTCTTTGTTCGCTTATTAGCGATTTTGTAACTCATCTTCAAAGATCTTATCGCGCATTTTCCAAAAACGCCCTGACTTACGAGCGATGACAAACTGAGGTGGTCGAAAGCGATGTTGGTGAGACACTACTTTATTAGGTGATGCCGCGTCAAAAAGACGATGCTTATCAGCTAAATGAGGACGAACAAATTGGTCCTTAAAACGTTGTTTCTGTTTTTTGGTGGTGAGCGGCCAAAATTCATGCACTTGAGCCTGATTTTCCCCAAGGTAAGTGACTTTGAGCTGCGCTTTTCCTAATTGGTCTTTATGGACGGATAGGTTCATTTCTAAGCACTCGAATACAAGTGCATCTTTTAAGTTTAATGCTTCTTTTAGCTTTTTATCAGGATCAACAAGTGTCGCGTCGCACTCATGGCATATTCGGGCGGCTATGTCGTTATCTGCACCGCACTCATTACAGTATTTAGCGCGGAACCGGTATCCGCAGTGTTCACGTTCGTTGGTCTCTTCATCGGTGAAAAACCCTTGGCATCGTCGGCCAAAGTGTTCAAGTAGAAAACCGTTGCTATCCAGTTTCCCCCAGAAGTTGTTATTAAAACCACAAGCGGGGCAGGGAATAGTGATGATCTCACTGTTTGAGTCGGGTTTTGGATCGCCGACTTCAGGCTGGTAAAGGTCGTAGTTGTTTCCTGCATAATCGAGCACCAGGCACTCTTCCTTTCCGGGAGACAACCGAAGCCCACGACCAATGATTTGCTGGTAGAGGCTAACGGATTCTGTTGGTCTAAGGATGGCAATAAGATCAACATGCGGAGCGTCAAATCCAGTCGTTAGCACTGACACATTGACTAAAAACTTAATTTTTCGATGTTTAAAGCGTTGGATAATGTCATCACGCTCAGGCGTTGGGGTGTCACCAATAACGATAGCGGATTGATCTTCGGGAAGTAATTGTAAGATCTCTTGAGCATGTCGAACGGTCGCGGCAAACACCATGATGCCTTTTTTATCCGAAGCGTATTGAATGATCTGCTCTACGATTTGTGGGGTCGCCCGTTTAGCTTGGTCGATCACCATATCCATTTCTGCTTCTTTATAACGACCTGTATTCGCAGGTTTGAGTTGTGAGAAGTCGTAGGAAAGTACAGGTGCATCCATCATGCGTGCAGGCGTCAGGAAATTCTCATCAAGTAAATAGTGAATAGGGAGCTCAAAGATACAATCTCTGAAGAACCTTGGCTCTTCGCTGCGCACTTGTCCACGAGTGTGATATTGGTAAATCCAACCCATGCCCAAGCGATAGGGTGTTGCTGTTAACCCTAGTACCTTAATACCTGAGTTTAATTCTCGTAAATGGCTGATGACTTTTTGGTAGCTACTATTTTTGGCATCCGGTACACGGTGGCATTCATCGATAACTAAGAGTGAAAATTGGTCTTTAAAATCGTCAAGGTTTCGCACAACCGATTGAACTGAGGCAAAGACCACCTGTTTATCGGTCTCTTTACGACCTAACCCTGCGGCGTAAATAGCCCCTTTTTCTCCGTACCCTTCATACTTTTCATGGTTTTGTTCAACCAATTCTTTGACATGAGCAAGAACAAGGACACGTCCTTTTGCTAACCGTGCAAGCTCTGCAATGACCAAGCTTTTTCCTGCCCCGGTTGGAAGAACAATGACAGAAGGCGTGGAGTGCTTTCGAAAGTAGTGAATAACCGCTTTCACTGAATCGGCTTGGTATGGGCGAAGGGTATACATAATCACTAAAGGTCGTTATTGAGTGGTTCATTATACACAGCAGAGCCACTGACTGGAATTGTACATCACTTTAAGTGATATGAATTATATTCACAATTAAAGTGCAGTTATGTGTATTTAATTTGAATACCTAAAGGGCTAGTATTCTCACCAACAAACGAGTCAGTGAGGTTTTATGAAAGGTAAGTTATTCGCCGTAACGCTGGCAGGGATGCTGAATATTCAAGTATCAAATGCTTGTATCGGAGATGGGGGAGTTGACGGTGCTTTGTTTGCCGTACCAGCAGGAACGTTTGAAGTTGCTGTTGCGTCATATAATGCACAGATTGCGGGCAAACTTCCAAAATACCCACGGCATAACCTAGTCACTGTTCAGTTTCTTCTTGAACAAGCGTTGAACCAAAATTATCAGAAAGAAATTTTCGACGTGACGCTGTTTGAGGCAACAGGGCAACATTTTTTTCGTTTTATTGGTGATGGTGAGCGAGTTGAAATTCTGGCTCATGAAGTACCAAAAAATGAGTTTGATTCGGTCATGGTTACTGACATCGATGCTCTAACTGCTTTGGTTCGAAAGGAATTGACCTTTACAGAGGCTGACTCGTTAAACCTGTTCTATCAAGCTGAATCCTCGAAGAGTTTTTATCAGCTACTTTCACATTCTTTTTAATTCAATAATCCATTTATTTAGAGGTTTTTATGAAGCTTTCTACCCTTAGCGTACTGATTACAGCAGCTGTATCTGGTTCCGTTAGTGCTGGCGCATCACTTCCAACATTTACGCCAGATCAAAAAGAGGCGACACCACATACGATTGAGTTTCAAAAAGAGATTCGCACAACACTACCATTTGCTGATCAAGGAGATTGGGATTTAGCGAAAAAAGGTTTTATTGCGCGTGTTGATGATTTGGAAATCAAAGATGCAAACGGCAACGTGGTATGGGAGCTAGGAAACTACGATTATCTTCTTCAAGGAGAAGACTATGACACTATTCATCCATCAATGCAGCGCCAAGCAGAGCTGAATATGGAGCATGGTTTATTTGAAATCATGCCAGGTAAAGTCTATCAAGTACGTGGTTACGATTTGGCGCAGGTGAGCTTTGTTCGTTCAGACAATGGTTGGGTAGTTTTTGACCCACTCACCATCCCAGAAACTGCAGCAGCAGCGTATGAGCTATTTAAGACACATGTAAAAGAAGCTCGTGAGTTGCCAATCAAAGCAGTGGTTTACTCTCATTCTCATGGTGATCACTTCGGCGGCGTAAAAGGTCTTGTATCCCAAGAGCAAGTCGACACAGGTGAGGTTCAAATTATTGCACCGCGTGCATTCTCAGACTTCGCTATTTCAGAAAACGTATTAGCGGGCAATGTAATGGCGCGTCGCGTAGTATACCAATACGGTAATACACTCGAGAAAAGTGCAAAAGGCCAAGTTGATGCCGCTATTGGTAAAGGTGTTGCTAATGGTGGTCTATCATTGATTCTACCGACTCACCAAGTTGAAGATGATCTAGAAACGCTAACTATTGATGGGCTAGAAATGGTGTTCCACAACGCACCGGATACTGAAGCACCGTCAGAGATGAACACGTACATTCCAGAGTACAAAGCATACTGGGGCGCAGAGACAACAGTTGCAGGTTTACACAACGTTTACACATTACGTGGTGCATTTGTACGTGACACTATGCAGTGGGCTGATTCAATCAACGAAGCGCTTTACATGTTTGGTGATGAAGCAGAACTATTGTTTGCATCACACGGATGGCCACGTTTTGGCAACGAGAATATTCAAGACTACTTACGTGGTCAACGTGATATGTATGGTTACTTACATGACGAAACACTGCGCCTAATCAACCACGGAGTAAGCATTACTGATATTCAGGATGAGTTCTTTGTGCCTAAGCCGCTTGCTGACCAATGGTATACTCGTGGTTACCACGGTTCATACCACCGTAATGCTAAAGCAGTTGCGAATAAGTACATCGGTTACTTTGATATGAACCCAGCGACTTTATTGCACTTAAACTCTGTTGATCAAGCAACAAAATATACAGAGATGATGGGTGAAGAGGCGATTCTTGCGGAAGGTAAAAAAGCATTCGAAAATGGCGAGTTCCGTTGGTGTGCAACTGTTGTAAACAATGTTGTCTTTGCTGACCCAGAAAACATGCAAGCACGTTACTTACAAGCTGACTGTTTTGAACAATTAGGTTACCAATCAGAGTCTTCTGGTGAGCGTAACGTGTTCCTAGCTGGTGCGGCAGAGTTACGTAATGGTATTGTTGAAGTGCAATCAACAAAAGCCATTACACCAGACGTAATTCAAGCGATGCCAACACGTGACTTCTTAAACTTCATGGGCGTTCGATTTAATGGCCCGCAAGCCGCAATGGATGGGTTCGTAATGAATGCAAACCTAGTGATCCCTGATGAAGATGCAAAATACGCAATAGAAGCCTCAAATGGTCGCATGAGCAATATTGAAGGTTTTGATGTTCCAAACCCAGACTTTACGCTAACCGTTAACCGTTCAGACATCACTTTGATGTTGCTACAGCAAACAACGCTGCAAGAGCTTCTTAAAGAAGGTAAAGCAACAGTGAAAGGTGATTTGAGTAAAGTTGGTCAGCTAACGGGTTACCTTGATGACTTTAAATTCTGGTTCAAGATGGCGTTGCCACAAGACCATTCAGAGTACAGCTTTGGTAAGTCGAAGACAGGTGTATCACCAATTAACCGATAATTGGAGTTAATTTGCGTGAAGTAAGTAAACGTTAAGCGCACAGTGTTAAGCCTCGGAAGGTATCCCGAGGCTTTTTTGTTGTTGCAATACTTTGGTGATACATTGAATTCCAACGTATTTGAATAAGGGTTATGGTTCGATGCCAAAAAGTAACCATTTTGATTTTAATCTATTACGAGTGTTTCTCAGCGTTTACAAAACTCATTCTTATTCACAATCAGCAGAAGTATTAGACCTAACCCCATCAGCGGTGAGTCACGCAATTAAACGGTTAAATGCACAGCTGTCTGAAACACTCTTTCAGAGAACAAATATAGGGGTTGAACCGACATTTGTCGCACATGATTTCTATAAGCAAATAGCCATACCTTATATGGACATTGAACAGAGCTTATCGAGCTATGAAAAATTTGATCCTTATGAGTCTAAACGTACTTTTCGGGTCTTGGTACCAGACATCTATATGTCTGCCTTTGTTGCACGGTTAGATAAAGAGAATGATACGAATTGCCAAATTATTTGTATTGCACCTCCTGCGGAAGATGAACAGATCTATGACTTGTTGATGAGTGGAGAAGTTGATTTGGCATTGGATTATGTATTGCCAAGTTTGGCGGGTATCAATTCTGAAATTATCTATGAAGAGGAAATTTGTTGTGTAGCGAGAAAGAATCACCCAAGAGTGAAGCTGCCTTTGAGGTTTGAAGATTACATGGCAGAGTCACATGTCAAGCTCAATTTACGCCGTTGGAATAATAGAGCAGCAGATACGCTTGCAAAGCGGGCTCTGCCCCAGCGTAAGACACATAGTGAACATAATTCGCTCTATTCGATGATACATACTTTGGCAAGCAGTGATGCGTTAGGTATTTGCCCGAAACGATTAGCACAAGATCTACAAAAAACACTGCCTATAGACATTCTTCCGGTTCCGTTTGAAATCAATAATATTACGGTCTGGCTGCACTGGCCCAAGAAAATCAGCAATAACCCCGCGAACAAATGGCTGCGAGATATCGTAAGAAAAGCTTGGGTAGAAGGGTAATAAATTTTCGGCCGATACTCACTGTTGTACAAATTCCATGTATACTGCGCGCGATTTCGCTCAAATGAGGCCAACATGCGTTTAGATAAATTTTTATGTGACACTTTAGGTGTGACCAGAAAAGAAGCTCACCAGATCCTACGTTCAAAACAAGTTATCGTAGATGGTGCGATGGAAAAAAGAGCCGCTTCACACGTAACAGAAGAGTCTGTGGTTGAATGGCAGGGCAATCAGCTTAAGTTATCTGGACCTCGTTACATTATGCTTTATAAGCCAGAAGGTTTTGTCTGCTCGCATGAAGATGGTACAAATCCAACAGCATTTGAACTGATTGATGAAATCAAAATGGACCGGCTTCATTTTGCAGGTCGCCTAGATGTTGATACGACAGGCTTGGTTTTGATTACGGATGATGGTCAATGGTCGCACCGTATTACATCACCGAAGCATAAGTGTGAAAAGACCTATCGCGTATGGCTTGATGAGCCTGTTGAAGAGGATTATGTAGAGAAGTTTAAACAAGGCATTCAGCTGAAAAGTGAGGATGGGTTAACGTTACCGGCTCACCTAGACGTTCGCGCAGAGAAAGAGGTGCTTCTGACTATTCATGAAGGAAAGTACCACCAAGTGAAGCGCATGTTTGCAGCATTGGGTAATAGAGTTGAAGCCCTTCACCGTGAAAAAATCGGTGAGATTGAAATGGATGAGTCTTTAGAGCTTGGTGAGTATCGCTATCTGACTGAAGAAGAAGTGAATTCTATCTGGAAATAGCGTTCGTCGCTTAAGCTTCTTATCTTCGAATGAGTGGTTCCAATAGGAATTAATAATACCTTTTGGAATTACTTTATTTCCAAATTGGAACTCGCCTTTGTGCGTTTAACCGTTACTATTGAGTATTCGGTAGAATTTAGATTTTGTCTTGGGTTTTCTTAAGAGTTTGGAAGAATCTACGACAAAACCTGCAACAAACTAGATAATTAATGACGCATAATACGATATCTACATCAGTTAATAACCAACAGATTGGCTTCTTACTCTTCGCGGTACTCGGTGCAATTGGTGCTTTAACACCGCTTGCCATTGATATGTACTTGCCAGCAATGCCTTCTATTGCTAACGATCTCGGTGTAACTGCGGGCGAGGTTCAATTTACTCTTACGGCTTACACGGCTGGGTTTGCAATCGGGCAGCTTTTTCATGGTCCTTTTGCTGACAGCTTTGGTCGTCGGCCCGTTCTTCTTATTGGCGTACTTTTCTTTGCTATTGCTGCTGTTATCAGTGCAACGACAACCGGTATTGATGCATTAACCTATGTTCGCTGTGCTCAAGGCTTTGCTGGGGCTGCTGCCGCGGTTGTGATTCAAGCTGTCGTGCGTGATATGTTTGATCGAGAGGACTTCGCGCGTGCCATGTCGTTTGTTACGCTAGTGATGACAGTCGCTCCATTACTTGCGCCTATGATCGGTGGCTATCTGGCAATTTGGTTTGGCTGGCGGTCTATATTTTGGGTACTGGCTGGCTTCGCCGTTATCGTGATATGTCTGGTGATGTGGAAAATACCAGAGACATTGCCGGAAGAGAAACGCCATCCGCTTCGCTTAGGCACTACGCTGCGTAATTATATGGGGCTGTTTAAAAACCTAACTGCTATGGGCCTTATATTCGCAGGGGCATTTTCGTTTTCGGGTATGTTTGCTTTCTTAACCGCTGGCGCTTTTGTATATATAGATATTTATGGCGTTCGCCCAGACCAGTTTGGTTATCTGTTTGGGTTAAATATTGTCGCCATGATCATTATGACGGCAATTAACGGTCGTCTGGTGAAAAGGCTAGGCTCTCACACCATGATGCGCATTGGGCTACTCATTCAGCTTGTTGCGGGTATCGGCCTATTTACGGGTTGGGTTCTTGATTTAGGTTTGTGGGGAACAGTACCGTTTGTTGTGATGTTCATCGGAACGATTTCAACAATTGGCAGTAACTCTATGGGGTTATTATTAAGCGGCTATCCGAATATGGCGGGAACAGCATCCTCACTCGCTGGGACGTTAAGGTTTGGTACGGGTTCCGTTATTGGCGCGATTGTCGCAGCCATGCCGAGTGACGTTGTTTGGCCTATGATTTTAGTTATGACAGCTTGTTCAGTGCTGTCGATCGTATTTTATTGGACATTAGGAAGAAAGGCATAGTGTCAAATTACACTGTAGAAATTCAAAACGTTGTGAATTCAGCGTTATCTGAAATGTATGCAGAGCATGCATCTGGAAAACTGGCTGACGCGCCAATAGCAAACAATCACTTTTTAATTCACTGGGTGACAAAGTCGCTTAAAACACAACGTTTTGATCGCTGTGTCGTTGATGATCTAGTGCGCTGGCAAAAGTCTGGGCGTTCGAAAGGTAATAACGCAGGGTTGCCGTTCATCTTTAAGCGCATCTCTGTTTTCTATGCTCAATTCTTTTCTGAGAATGAAAAAGGCGATGAGATCAAAGACAGCGATATTGAAAAATTTCTGGATCTGATGATTGCACAAAACTGGGATGTATCGACTTCTGAACCTTTACTCGGTGGTGGCAAGGTTCAAATCTTTACTGATGGTCATAGCTCACTAGCTTTATGTGCTGATCAGTGTGATGACTGTTTTGATGGTGAGCGCCTTTCAAAGCCGATGCATTGGTTTGTTCGAGGCCACCACGCAGAGTTTATCGAGAAAGCCGCGGAAGAAGGCTTTATGGTTCATAAAGTGACCGATTATAAGTCGGTGGTTAAATACCATGGCGAATACATCATCTACCCAAACAATCAAGGTAACCAGTTAGCTGAAATTCCACTGAATTTGAACATTGATTGATGGTCTTTAGTCATCATTGAATAGCTATTTATAATGTACACTGAGTTACTCATTTCAATCGACTAGTGCCATTGATTTAAGTTACTCGGTGTATTGTTATCCCTCACCATCAGTTTGGGCTTTTTCTACTTTCGCTTTATCTACTATCGCTTTCACCATACCTTTGAAAATGAATAGGTGAGCGGGCATCATTGCAAACCAGTAGAGCAGTCCTAAAAAGCCTTGAGGGTGCCACCAGGCAGTAACAGTAAGCTCTCGTTCATCTCCTGAATCTGAGATTGAAATTTCTAACCGGCCTAACCCTGGCCCTCGCATACCAAAAAACAAAGATAGGAAGTGGTTCGGTTCACAGCGAATGACTTTCCAAGAATCGATATGATCGCCGACTTTGAGTTCAGGGCCTTCTGGTTCGCGGCGCTTTGGTATTCCGCCTCCTAAAAATATATCGAGCCACTCTCTTATTCGCCACAGAATGTTGGCAAAGAAATAACCTTCTTTTCGGCTGCCTATCTGCTTTGCAATTGCCCAGATCTGCTCTGAAGTGAGTGTGGTTTTAATGCTAGCCCCTGCTTGTTTTGCATAGTAGCCATAGCCGGGTTGCCAACGGTTGAGTGCTTCAGGTTCAAACCCCCATACATTGCTTCGTACAAATGTCCCTTCCTCTTCGATTGCCGTTTTGACCGCTTGTCGATAAGGGATTAATTCTTGAGGATAGTGCTTGTGTATATCGTTTGAATCAGACACATAGTCATGAGCTAACCCATCTAATAGTGCACGGCCAATATTGCTAGGAACAGAGGTTACTAAGCCTAGCCAGTGAGAGGCGAGTTTAGGTGTGAGAAAAGAGGTAGACCAGAGCCGAAAGGGCTTACCGACAATGCCACAGATAGTTCTAAATTGTTCACGATAGGAGAGTACATCAGGCCCACCAGCGGAGAATAGACGATGATCGCATGGTGCTTCCTTCGCCATTTCGAGTAAATAGTGATTAAGGTTTTCTAGCGCAATAGGGTTAGCTTTTGAATCAACCCATTTAGGCGCGACCATAATGGGTAGGTTGTAGACGAAATCTCGCATTATCTCAAACGCGGCGGAACCCGGGCCTATAATAACCCCCGCTCGTAATTCAGTAATGGGAACGTGTGTTTGCCTAAGAATGTTGCCGGTTTGTCGTCTTGCGTCTAAGTGTTCAGAGTGACCGTCTTTTGGCTGTAATGCGCTTAAGTAGATGACTTGTTTTGCGTTGCTTTCTGATAGCGCGGTTTTAAAGTTTTCAGCTAAAGAAAGCTCATAGTCGATGAAGTCATGTCCTACCGCCATACCATGAACAAGAAAATAGATAAGGTCAAACTGAGGAATGAGTTTTCTTGTGCTCTCAAGGTCGGCAAGATCCAAATAAGTGAAATCTAGGTTAGGGTGGGGCGATACTCGGGCTTGTAAATAATCTAAGTGACGTGTCGCTGCTGTTACGCTGTAATCTTGATTGAGTAACATAGGAAGAAGTTGAGAGCCGACATAACCAGATGCACCAAGTACCAATACTTTTTTCATAAAATCCCTTTATGACTTTCGACACACTTAGAATAGGTATGGTCGACTATTTATCTTAACAGTATACTATAACCCATTGATCTATTGTTCATTCAACCTACTGAGGTGACAAATTTGTCGCTAATCTCTCAAATACGCTTACATACAAGCAATGGCTTTTTTCGTCAACTCGTCGCCATTGCTCTGCCAATTACATTACAAAGTATTATGTTCTCAAGTCGTGGGTTGGTTGATGTGCTTATGCTTGGCCAGTTAGGTGAGGCTGAAATTGCAGCGGTTGGCGTTGCGGCGAGAGCGACGTTTGTTACGACGATTATGATTGTTGGGGTCACGACTGGCGGAGCGTTATTAACCGCGCAGTATTGGGGAGCAGGGGACAAAAAGGGTGTAACGGAAAGCACCGCGTTAACCTGGTTAGTTTCGTGTGTCTTCGCTGTCTTGACGGCGCTAATCTTTATTTTAATTCCTAGCCAAATTATGGGGCTAACGACAGACTCTGAGATTATTAATCAGCTCGGTAGTGAATATCTGACTATCGCATCGGTGAGCATGTTAGCCGTAGCTTGCGTGGCGAGTATGTCTGTGGGTCTTAGAGCTGTGCATAAACCCGGTATCAGCACGTTTTTTAGTGGTATTGGTATTGCTTCAAATATCTTCTTAAACTGGGTGTTGATCTTTGGTCATCTTGGTTTCCCTGCAATGGGCATTAAAGGGGCAGCGATTGCTACGGTACTAAGTGGCGCCATAGAGGTTGCAACGCTTTATGGCTTTTTATACTTAAAAAAACACCTCTTGGCGTTTGGTATTGAAGATCTAAAATCAGTGCTTGATTGGATTAAAGTCAGTCGATTTCTTAAACTATCGCTACCGACTACGTTTAACTTTCTAGCTTGGGCTGGTGGACTCTTTGTTTATCACGCAATTATGGGGCAGTCAGGCGTGCAGGGGTTAGCTGCCTTGTCGGTTATGACGCCAGTTGAGTCAATCTCGTTAGCATTGATGATTGGTATGTCGAGCGCAGCTGCGGTGATTGTAGGGAATCAGTTGGGAGCCAAAGAGTATGACGCCGTTTATTACCAAGCTATCGCACTGCTTATGGTTAATTTTGTCGTCAGTATCTTCGTTTCGATTGGGCTATTCTTGGTTCATGACCTCGTACTCGATGCGTTTAGCGCTCTAACGGATGAAACCCGAGAACTCTCAGAGTTGTTTATTTTGATATTGAGTATCGGTATTGTTATTCGCTCGATTCCGATGATGGCAATTAATGGGATCTTAAGAGCGGGTGGCGATGTTAAGTTCTGCTTGTATCAAGATTTAGTGGCTCAATGGATTATCGGTATCCCGTTTGCTGCAATTGCGGCGTTGTATTTAGGCATGGAGCCTCAATGGATCTATCTTCTATTTCTAACCGAAGAAGTGGTCAAATGGTTTGGCTCACTTCATCGGATAAAAAGCAAGAAGTGGATGAATAACTTAATAGAAAATGAGAAGTGACGCGTTCAATTTTTGCAAGTGAATGCATATCTTGTGATCTAGTTTTCAAAATACTTTCTAGAACGCTCGATTTAGTGTAGATTCTCTGTCCCAGACTTATTATTGCGAGCTATTTAATGTTACAGCTGACCGACCTGTGTAAAGGATATGTAGATGGTGGTGAATTTCATCCTGTTTTACAAGGTGCAGAATTAACATTAAACCAAGGCGATCAAGTGGCATTAATGGGTGAAAGTGGCACAGGTAAAAGCACACTGTTAAATTTGATTGCCGGTCTTGATACTATCGATTCTGGAGAGGTTTGGTACCCTAACTTTTCTATGCATGCCAGCCCCGAGTATTTACGAACGGCCTATCGCCGCAACAATGTTGGCCTTATTTTTCAGCAGTTCAATCTTCTTCCAACTCTTAATATCGCCGATAACATTCGATTTTGCCGCCAGTTAAAAGGGTTACCTGAAGACCATGGTTTGTGGCGTCAAATATTATCAGCGCTTGACCTCATGCCTCTACTTGGTCGTTACCCTGAAGAAGTCTCGGGTGGACAGCAGCAAAGAGCCGCCATTGCTCGAGCTCTTTATATGGAACCTAAGATACTGTTAGCTGATGAGCCTACAGGAAGTTTAGATGAACGAAATGCTGAAGCGGTGATGCGTTTGTTGACCTCTTTGACTCGCCAGCTCGACTGTACTCTCTTGCTTGTCACACACAGTGAAAAAGTAGCAGAACACATGGATGGCCGTATACGCCTTCAAGGAGGGCAACTCCATGTTATGGCCCGTAGTTAAAGCACTACTTGGGCATTACCGTCGATATCCTTTACAAATAATCCTAGTTTTACTCGGTTTAACGCTTGGGGTGTCACTGTTAGTCGGTGTGACTTCGATAAACCATCACGCCAGAGAAAGTTATGCTGATGGTGAAAAACTCTTCTCTAATCCGTTACCTTATCGTATTCGCCCTAAACACGTCTCTAACAAAGTCCCACAAGGGTTATATATTCAACTAAGGCGAGATGGCTTTAACGAATGTGTTCCGTTTGACCAACTGTATTTGACCTCAGCGAATGGTGATAATTTGGTGCTGGTTGGCATCGATCCTGTCGCTATGATCCAAATCGATCAGGGAGTGTCTCTTAAACAGCTTGAAAACCTTGATTTGATGAAACCTCCTTACCCGATTGTAGTTAGTGAAGGGCTCGCTGATAGGCTCAATTGGCAAGATGGCGACTTTATTACACTGAACGATCAGTCTCAGTTAGGCCCAATTGTTATTGATAAGAATAAGAACTTTACTGGCACTCGCATGATTGCCGATATCTCTCTTCTTAGGATGCTTAATCGAAGTTCCGGCATGGATATAATTGCATGCAGTGAAATGCCAAAAGAGAAGTTAGCAAGACTGAAAAATAGCCTGCCCAATGGCTTATCGCTATCACGTAGTTCTCGTACTGAACTTGAATCTTTAACCAATGCCTTTCATATGAATCTTTCAGCATTGGGGATGCTTTCGTTTGTTGTTGGTCTGTTTATTTTCTATCAGGCTATTTCACTCTCCTTTGTTCAGCGTCAGCCACTAGTTGGAATGTTAAGACAAACAGGCGTATCAGGTTGGCAACTTACTAAAGCGTTAGCACTTGAACTTATTGGTATGATATTGATCAGTTGGTTTTGTGGAAACATACTTGGGTTAATGTTGGCCAATCAGCTTATTCCGGCTGTCTCTACCAGTTTAGGAGAGTTGTATGATGCGAATGTTGGGCTTGATATTGGTTGGAGTTACCATTCAAGTTTCTACAGCTTAGCGATGTGTATATTGGGTGTTGTGACTGCCTGTATATGGCCTTTAGTTCGCCTCTTGCGCTCTCAGCCTAATCGCTTAACATCACGCCTATCATTAGTTAGGTTCGCTGGCACTGAGTTCTCTTTTCAAGCTCTGTTAGCCTGTGCATTTTGCGTCGCAGCTGTTGCTATATATCAAGTCCCACAAACTCAATCATCTGGTTTTATTTTAATGGCCTTAATGTTGATGAGTGTGGCGCTGTTTACTCCATTTATAATCTGGAAACTGTTCACCAGTTTCACCTATTCAATGCGATGGGTTAAGTTACGTTGGTTCTTTGCAGATGCTGCCGCGAGTATGAGCTATCGTGGTGTTGCGACAATGGCCCTAATGCTTGCGATGGCAGGTAACATCGGTGTCGAAACTATGGTTGGCAGTTTCCGTGACACTACGGATAAGTGGTTAACTCAACGTTTAGCGGCTGATATTTATATCTACCCAACGAATAACTCAGCAGCTCGTTTAAGCAGTTGGCTTCAGAAGCAGCCAGAGGTTGCTGGCGTATGGTGGCGTTGGGAAAAAGAAGAAGCAACCAAGCAAGGGGTTTTACAAGTTGTTAGTACTGGTGCATCAGACGCAGAACTCGATGCGTTAACTGTTAAGCTTGGTATTCCTAATTACTGGCATCATTTACATCATTCAAAAGGCGTTATGATCAGTGAGTCAATGTCACTGAAACTTGGTATTAGGCCTGGCGATTTTATTAACTTATCGGCGAAGCTTGGACAGCGCTGGCAGGTTGTTGGTGTCTATTACGATTATGGTAACCCTTATAACCAAGTGCTGCTGTCACATCGAAATTGGTTAAATAGTTTTGCTGGGAAAGGGAGTGTCGCCCTAGGTATTGAGCTAAAACCAGATGTGAACCCAACAGGGTTAAAGCATCGTCTGGATTCAGTATTTCGTTTAACATCGGATCGAGTATTTGATAACAGTGATATTCATAACCAAGCAATGAAGGTGTTTGATAGGACATTTGCTATTGCGGATACATTAGGCAACATCACACTACTTATTGCTGTTTGTGGCATTTTCTTTGCGACTTTGGCGGGTGAGGTCTCGCGGCAACGCCATATTTCTTTGCTTCGTTGCTTTGGTATTTCAGGGAAGGAGTTAGTGATCATTAGTGGGCTTCAACTCTTTGCTTTTTGTTTAATTGCCATTCTCATTGCGTTACCGCTTGGTCTCGCATTAGCGAGTATCGTTGTTGATGTCGTCATAAAACAATCTTTCGGTTGGACACTAGAGCTTCGCTTCGTACCAGTTGAGTATTTAAAGACGGTTTTATGGGTGATGGGTTCTTTGATGTTAGCAGGTGCATTGCCTGTGTTAAGAAGCATTAAAAATACGCCAATGAAATCTCTAAGAGATGCGCTATAGATGAAGAATAGAAAACGAAATAGTAAGCTCAGTTTGGTAAGAAGCCTCTTGGTATTGTTGGTTATTACAACAGTTGCTGCCTTACTTTATATTGACTCTAACGACGTCACTAATGAAGCCAATAGTGGTACTCGAAATGCTGTCGTCGATTTATTGCAAAAGCAAGTTTTTGAACCAGTACTACCAGATACAGCTGTAACCTTACCTAAAGATTTTCGCTTTCACCCTGAATATCAACATGAGTGGTGGCAATATTTTGCTAACGTTGTTGATGATGAGGGCGCCGAGTATGGAATACAGTGGAGCTATTTTCGAATAGCCAGTGATGAGCGAAAAACAGCAGGGTGGCAGAGCCCTCAGATATATATTTCGCATGTGGTTATTTCAAGCAAGAACAAAGTCTGGAAAGAGCAGAGAATTGCAAGAGGTGGTGTTGGTCAGGCGGGTATGATTGTGGAACCATTTAAAGTATGGGTCGATAATTGGTGCTGGCAGGCAACCGGTAAGACTCCTTTTCCTGGAGAGCTTGATATTTCGACCAATGAATTCGCGCTAAATTTGCAATCGCAAGCCGCAGGGCCATTTGCACTGCTAGGTGAAAATGGTTACCAACCAAAACACGATCTGTTGCCTATTGCGGCCTTTAATATCAGTGCTCCTTTTATTTCGGTGAAGGGGGAGATAACACTTGGCGACAATAAGACAACCCGCGTCAAGGGCAATGCTTGGATGAGCAAAGAGTGGGGAAGTCAGTTGATCTCTCAACGTCAAAAGGGTTGGGATTGGTTTGTTGTAAGGTTAAACGAAAGTGAAGTGCTGACAGTCAGTCAATATCGTCATGAAGATCAGATGCCCTATGTCTTCGGTAGCATAATAAGTAATTCAGGTAAAACGATATCTCTCGATGAGACTCAAATATCACTGAATTCTTCAAAAGGAAGTGTTTTGAAAGGCGGAAAAAGAGTCCCTTTAGAGTGGGACGTTATTATACCGCAATATGACATTAATCTTGCCCTAACGCCTGTAAATAAAAATCTACTTCTTCCTTTTATTATCCCTTACTGGGAAGGGCCAATCGAAGTGCGAGGTTCACATAATGGTAAAGGGTTTATGCAGTTAACGGGCTATTAACTTTTTAAACCATTGTTGCTGAAAATCCAAATATATAAACTCGCTAAAATTAATTGGTTAGCGAGTTTTTTTTGTGCTTAACTTAGTTTGTAACATGATATTACGGTTAGGCTTATTGAGAGGTAGCTCGGTGTTATATCGGAAATAACGAATTAAAATATCAGTAGAATCGAAGTGTTATTAAGTTTGATTCGTTTCTTATTCAATATTTGGATGTAAGTTGTGATTAAAATTCAGAAGGGCTATTTAAAATGAGAAGTATGATTCGTGACTTTCTTAAGATGGAGTCATCCAGTGGTATTCTGCTTGTCATTGCCGCAATTCTTGCGATGTGTGTTGCTAACTCACCTCTCAATGGAATGTATCAGGGGTTTCTGCATACCTATGTTATGGGGATGTCGCTCTCTCATTGGATTAATGATGGCTTGATGGCCATATTCTTCTTAATTATTGGTCTTGAAGTTAAGCGTGAACTTATTGAGGGTGCGTTAAAATCGAAAGAAACAGCGATGTTTCCAGCCATCGCTGCGGTGGGGGGAATGTTAGCTCCGGCACTTGTTTACGTCATGTTTAACTTTCAAAATCCTGATGCAATGGCGGGTTGGGCCATACCAGCAGCGACTGATATTGCGTTTGCACTTGGTATCATGGCGCTATTAGGAAATCGTGTACCAGTAAGTTTGAAAGTCTTTTTATTAGCACTCGCTATTATTGATGATTTAGGCGCGGTACTTATCATCGCATTCTTTTATACGACGGATTTATCAATGACTGCACTCGTCGTTGGTTTCCTTTCTACGGCTGTTCTCTTTATGTTGAACTCTAAAAAGGTTACCGCATTGCACTGGTACTTACTCGTTGGCGCAATCTTGTGGTTCGCAGTGTTGAAATCTGGTGTACACGCGACACTAGCAGGTGTGCTGTTAGGTTTTGCGATTCCATTAAAAGGAAAAGGCAAAGAGCCGTCTCCGTTGAAGACTTTAGAGCATTCGCTACACCCTTATGTCGCGTTTGGGATACTTCCTTTGTTTGCTTTAGCTAATGCTGGCATCTCGTTACAGGGTGTCGATATAGCTGGGCTAACTTCGATGTTACCAATGGGAATAGCTCTTGGGCTGTTAGTCGGTAAGCCTATTGGAATTATGTCTTTTTGCTGGATGGCACTGAAACTAAATATAGCTAAGTTACCTGAGGGAATTACAATGAGACATATATTTGCCGTCTCTTTGTTATGCGGCGTTGGCTTTACAATGTCTATATTTATTTCTTCGTTGGCATTTGGTTTTGAAAAAGAGACCATGGATACATATGCGCGTTTAGGGATTTTACTTGGTTCAACGGGGTCAGCTGTTCTCGGTTATTGTGTATTGAGTTTTGTTTTGCCAAAGCCTAGAGTCGCAGTCAATAATCACTAAGTGTTGGTGATGGTTTCCTCACGTTGATAGCTGGTATATTTATATTCTGACACGCGACTATATATCAAGTTTGTAAAAAAAGCCCATAACCTAAGGCGAGTGTTATGGGCTTTTAGTTTTATAGGAGGTAATGTGTTTGCTAAGTGTTGTTTTTTTTGGCTCTAGGTTTATAGTTTTTTGTGGTGCAATAGTTTGTGTGAATTAAATTTAAGTTTGGAGATCGAGCTCTTTGTTCCTATTTCTGCCGTATCTTGAGATACAACCCATCTTTCAATCCTGTTTTTCCGTTGTAAATGGTGATTAACATCGGTAATTCCGAGGTTTTGGTTCACAACAAGCGAGTATTCATATCAAATCAATTTGAATAAACTCCCCTGCTAATAAATTTTACAGTTATCATTTATGTGCATCTGTTATGCAAAGGCAATTAGTATTTATTGTTGATATGTTTTTATGACGGATTTTCATATACTGATCAAACTGATGACCCAAATGGGTGGGTATTTCTACTTTAAGAAAGTGGAAGTTTTTGGAGGCTATTCTTAATGCTGATTGCAGTTCTGTCAGGATTCGTTCTGGCGGTATTCGTGCCATGGCTATTTAGGCACTTTGGAGAACAAACAAGTAAATTGCTCGCTATATTGCCAGCGATATTGTTTGTCTATTTCGCAACTTTTATTCCTGCCGTTACCGAGCAGGGGCCTCAACTGTTTAGCTATGACTGGGTTCCTGCACTCGGTATAAGCTTGAACTTTTGGTTAGACGGTTTAAGCCTATTGTTTGCTTTGTTGATTTCGGGTATTGGCTTTTTCGTTATTGTCTACGCGGGAAGTTATTTAGCGCACAAAGCCGATCAACGTAAACTGTTGATGTATTTAATGGCCTTTATGGGCGCGATGTTAGGTGTCGTTCTTTCTAGCAACTTGATGGCTATGTTTGTCTTTTGGGAGCTAACCAGTATCACTTCTTATATGTTGATCGGTTATTACCATGAGAAAGAGTCTTCAAGAAAATCAGCACTACAGGGTTTGATCGTTACGGTTGGTGGTGGATTAGCCTTACTTGCGGGTATTATTGTATTAGGTTCTATTGCAGGCACCTATGAAGTGAATGAAATTATTGCTCAAGGCAGTGATCTGCAATCTCACCCTCTATTTATTGTCATGATGGGCTTGATACTGTTAGGTGCGTTTACAAAGTCGGCTCAATTCCCATTCCATTTCTGGTTACCGAACGCCATGGCAGCGCCAACGCCAGTGAGTTCATACCTTCACTCGGCAACGATGGTAAAAGCCGGTGTTTATTTGATGGCACGTCTTCAGCCAACAATGGCAGGGCACGATACCTGGACACTCCTTTTAACTGCGTTCGGCTCTATTACGATGCTGCTTGGTGCGATAATGGCGGTAACGAGTACGGATCTAAAACGTATCCTAGCGTATTCAACGGTTATGGCTCTCGGTACTCTGACTATGTTGATTGGTATTGGTACTGAAGCTTCACTTCTGGCTGCCATCGTATTCTTACTTGGCCACGCACTGTACAAAGGTGCATTATTCATGGCTGCAGGTACGATTGACCATGAAACTGGGACTAAAGACGTACGAGAGCTTGGTGGTTTGCGTAAGGCAATGCCATATACCGCTGCATTTATGTCACTTGCGGCACTCGCACTTGCAGGCGTTCCACCACTGTTTGGTTTCATTGGTAAAGAGATGATGCTGGAAGGGGTACTGTCTAGCCAGTGGAGCACTTTGCTTATCTTCATGACCTTGCTGACGTCTATCTTTATCGTTGCTTGTGCTGGTCTTCTGGTTATTAAGCCTTTCTGGGGCGATAAGAAAGAGACACCAAAAGAAGCACATGAGGCGCCACTTGGAATGCGTTTAGGATTCTCAGTTCTAGCAACGATTGGTTTGATCTTTGGTTTAATTCCAAGCTTGGTAAACCCATTAGTGACATCTGCAGTTAATGCGGTTTCAGCTAACTCGTTAGAGTCGGTAGATCTAGCACTGTGGCATGGTATCAACTTACCGCTGATGATTAGTATGTTAGCGCTCGGTTTAGGTTACCTCCTGTTTAAGAAATGGGATTCATTAGGGGCCAAAGCCTCTAAAGCAAAACCTATGCTTAACTACGGTCCAGAGCGCGGCTATGACATCTTTATGGATAACCTAGTCAAGTTTGCTAAGTGGAGCACGGTTAAGCTTCAGAATGGCTATATGGCGAACTACATTTTGACCATCTTTATTACCACGATCTTGTTGGTTGGTTATGCGATGATCACGAAAGTAGGCTTCCATTGGGATATCGACTTCTCAGATGTAACTATAAAAGATATTGGTATTTCGGTTCTGATTGTTGCCGTAATTACTTACGCTTGTGTAACGCCATTACGATTAGGTTCGGTTGCAGCTATTGGTGCGCTTGGTTTCGCAATGGCACTAATTTACGTGTTCTTCAGTGCGCCTGACTTAGCGATCACACAGGTATTGATTGAGACGCTGACGGTTATCATGCTGGTCCTTGTTCTGTTTAAATTACCTAAATTCCAGAAGCTATCGAGTAGTGATGTGCGCTGGAGAGATTGTTTCGTCGCACTTACGTTTGGTGTGATGATGGCCGTGCTGTTACTTACGGTAACGCATTTCTCAATGCCAGGTCGTATTAGCGAATACATGATTGAACACAGCTATACCATCGCTAAGGGTCGTAACATCGTTAACGTAATCTTGGTTGACTACCGTGCTCTCGATACCTTGGGTGAACTATTTGTTCTAGCACTTGCTGCATTGGGTGTGACTGCGATGCTAAGAACTAGGAAGGAAAAGTAATGAACAATACCGGTACTTCTCTCATTCTACAGGTAGTGGCTCGTTTCCTACTGCCGATGTTACTGCTGTTCTCAGTGTTTCTTCTCTTACGTGGGCACGATGAACCGGGCGGTGGCTTTATTGCTGGCCTAGTGGCATCAACTGCGTTTGCATTACATCTGTTTGCATTTGATGCGGCTCAAACGCGTAAACTGATCGGAATTGATAGCAGCTACTTAATGGGAGGTGGTCTCATCATCTCTTTAATCAGTGGCTTGATTGGTGTCGTTCAGTCTGGAAGTGCATACCTAAGTGCTGTGTGGTGGTATGTAAACGTTCCTGGTCTAGGCGAGCTGAAAATCAGCACGCCGTTGATTTTTGATATTGGCGTCTATCTTGTCGTTACTGGCATGGTGACAACGCTACTGTTTTCGTTAGCACAACTGGAGGAATAGATGACAACTTTATTTGCTATTGTCATTGGTGCTCTTTATGCGGCAGCACTCTACATGATGTTACGACGCAGCGTTGTTAAGTTAGTGATTGGATTAATGATTTTATCCAACGCGACCAACCTTCTTATCTTCACTGGCGGCGGACTTGTTCGAGGTGCACCACCACTTATTGAAGAGGGAATGACAATGCCAGTGGGTGCTATCGCAGACCCTTTGCCACAGGCCCTTATCTTAACCGCTATCGTTATTAGTTTTGGTGTATTGGCGTTTGCCGTTGTACTGATAAAACGCGCTTATAAAGTTATAGGTGCAGACGATATGAATGAAATGAAGAGTACAGATTCTCAATTATGATGCTATTAATGCCAGTACTGATTCCGATGTTTGCCGCAGCAATATCTATGATGTTGTGGAAACACCGCACGCTGCAGCGTTGGGTCAGCGTTATTTCTAATTTCTCGTTGCTTGTTGCTGCGATTACTTTATTCCATAAGGTTTACACCAGTGGCATTCAAGCGACCAATCTTGGTGGCTGGGAAGCACCGTTCGGTATTACCTTAGTCGCTGACTTGTTAGCGGTGGTGATGGTGACGGTTTCTTCCGTTGTTGCTTTCTGTATATCGATATACGCGTTAGCGACAATGACGAAGGAGCATGAAAAGTTCGGCTTTTACCCACTGCTTCATTTGATGCTTGCAGGTGTAGTTGGGTCGTTCCTAACTGGTGATATTTTCAACCTGTATGTATGGTTTGAGATCATGCTAGTGGCGTCGTTCGGTTTGCTAATCCTTGGCGGTGAACGTAGCCAAATGGAAGGTGCGCTGAAGTATGTAACGCTTAACTTACTTTCATCTGCTCTGTTCTTAAGTGCGGTTGGTTTGCTATACGCTTATGCAGGCACATTGAACATGGCCGATCTTGGTCAGAAGCTGTCGATGTCGGATAACCCAGAAGTCGTGACGGTAATTTCGTTACTCTTCTTGGTCGCATTCGGTATCAAAGCAGCAGCATTCCCACTGTTCTTCTGGCTTCCTGCTTCGTACCATACGCCACCAGTGGCTATTTCAGCGGTCTTTGCTGGCCTGTTAACTAAAGTTGGCGTTTACGCTCTATACCGTGTGTTCAGTGTTATCTTTGTTGGTGACATTGGTTTCACCCACAACACGATTCTGATGTGGATGGGTATCTTTACCATGGTTACCGGCGTTTTGGGTGCCGCAGCGCAATTTGATGTGCGTAGAATTCTATCTTTCCACATTGTGAGCCAAATTGGTTACATGATCTTAGGTTTAGCGCTGTTTACACCATTAGCTATTCTGGGTGGTGTGTTCTATCTATTCCACCACATTGTTGTGAAAACTAACTTGTTCCTAATCAGTGGTGTGATGCACCGAATGCATGGCAGCTATCGCTTAGAAAAACTGGGTGGTTTGTATAAGTCAGCGCCAGTATTAGCGATTTTGTTTGCTATTCCAGCGATGTCTCTAGCCGGTATTCCACCGTTATCGGGTTTCTTCGCTAAGTTTGTAGTCATTAAAGCGGGTATCGATGCAAAAGAGTGGATTGCCGTGTTTGCTTCACTCGCTGTTGGCTTGCTAACTATGTACTCGATGATTAAGATTTGGGCTGAAGCTTTCTGGAAAAAACTGCCAGAAGAAGCGGAAGTCAAAGAGCCTATGTCTGATTCAGAGCGATTCTGCATGTATCTTCCGATTGTTCTCATGGCGATCATTACCGTGACGATTGGTATTAATGCAGAGTGGTTTGTGCAGCTAGCTTCTATGACAGCAGAACAAATCCTTGATCCACAGCAGTACATTCAAGCTGTGTTAGGAGGTCAATAATGAAAGCATTTGGATGGAATATGCTATTGGCACTGGCTTGGGTCGTGCTATCTGGAAGTTACACAATTTCCAATTTATTTGCCGGCATGCTAATGAGCTACATTGTATTGGCCTATGCATTACGTGACCGACCATTGTTTGGTGCGTATTTTGGAAAACTGCCAAAGCTATTGAACTTCATTCTGTTCTTCATCTGGGACTTAATCAAAGCGAACGCTCGTGTAGCTTATGACGTACTAACGCCAACGCACTTAATGAAGCCTGCTGTGATTGCCGTACCGTTGGATATTCAAAGTGATGGCGGCATTACTATGTTTTCTTCATTAATCACAGTTACGCCTGGCTCGTTAGCACTAGATGTCTCGACCGATAAAAAAGTGTTGTACGTGCATATGATGTACTTTGAAGATGAACAGCTTCATATCGCTGAATTTAAGCGCCTTGAAGCCATGATTATCGATTTGCTGGGGTAAAATTATGTTAGAAACCGTCTATGATATTAGCTTCATCATACTGACTATTGCGCTACTTTTTGCCTGTGCTCGTTTGTTGAAGGGACCTTCGCTTCCCGATCGTGTTGTCGCTCTAGAGCTAATGGCGTCTTTAACTGTTGGCCTGATCGTGCTTTACAGCATTGCTCATAATGAGCCGAAGTTTATTGATGTAGCCATTGTTCTGGCGTTAACGTCATTCTTGGCTGCCGTTGGTTTTTCTCGTTATTTAGAGCAAAGAGGGATCCGTAAAGATGATTGATTTTGTAATAGCGTTCCTTGTTCTCATGGGCTCATTCCTAATGTTGCTCGCGAGTATTGGTCTAAACCGTATGCCTGATTTGCTAACGCGCATGCATGCAACCACGAAGGCGGGAGCGCTGGGGATTGGCTTATTGGTGATCGCGTTTGCTATTGTCTTTTGGGACGATACTGCTGTTGTAGTACGAGCGGGCGCTGTGGTGGTTTTTGTTATTTTTACAGCCCCAATCGCTGCGCATGTATTAGCAAGAGCGAGTTACTTTGTTGGTGTTTGTGTATGGGAAGGAACTGTAAAGGACGCCATTAAAGAGCAGTACGATATGGAAACGCACCAGCTTTCAAGCCGTTGTGAAGAGAAGAAGAAAACGTCGTAACCTCTATAAACTGAAGTAAATAAAAGCGCTCCATCACCTATGATGGAGCGCTTTTTAGTTTTATAAGCTTTCTAGTTTCTAGAACTTGGCTTCTATAACTTAGCTAGTATCGCGTCTAAGTGTTATTTTTCCAACGTCGTAAAGATATTCCACTCTTCGACAACTTCTTCTCTTAAGCCAACCACGGTCGCCGTTACTTTTCGGTTTACAGCATGAGAAGCAGGATCTTCTTCTTCACTTTCTAATCGAGTTTCACCATAACCTACAATCTCGACTCTATCAGGAGATATTTCATATGAGAGAAGTTTTTCTCTCACCATTTTTGCTCTTTGCTTGGAAAGCTCTAGGTTATACTCGTTTGAGCCAACTTTACTTGCGAAACCCTGAATTTCAATTGAAGCCGATTGATAGGTTTTCAAAAAGTCAGCCATGGTTTGAATTTGACTCGCAAAGACTGGGTTGATCTCATAGGAGTCGTGACCAAACAATATTCTTAACTGCATAGAATCTTGTTCAGAGATAGTGACACCGCAGCCATCATTATCGACGGTTGCTTTTTCCGGTGTACCGGGGCAAATATCTCTAGCATTAACGACACCATCTCTATCATCATCGAGCAGGTCAGAGATTTGGTTCGCTTTACTCGTCTCGATATAGTCGTAGTCGTCGTTAGCACACCCAGATACTGCTAGAGTGAAAGAGGCGACAGCGATGGCTAAGATTGTTTTATTCATCATAATCAATACTCCACTCGCTCTGTCCAATCTTCAGGGATATCCACTAATAGTGCATCAAGCAGTGAGCCTGTTGCATTCATTACTCGGTATTTCGCATATTGTTCAGAATAGTGGGCATCCAAGTAATCTTTTCGAGCTTCGAAAAGCTCATTTTCCGTATTGAGCAAATCCAGCAATGTTCGTTGCCCAATCTTATATTGCTTGTCATAGGCAATAACTGTTTCAGATGCTGAATCAACGTGGTCAGCGAGGAAGTTCTTTTGTTGTAACGTGAGGTCGAGTGCAGACCAAGAGAGGCGTAGACCTTCTTCTACTTGACGATACGCATTATCGCGTAAATCTTTAGACTTGTTTAACTGATAAGCCGCTCGTTCGGTTAGGTCGCTATCAGTACCACCATTGAACAAATTATAACGTAAACGCAGCATCGCGAGCGTTTCTTCGCTATTACCTTTATCTCCTCCGGCGTCATCTCGCCATGTCTGACTTGCTTCGAGAGAAAGAGTAGGGTAGTTAACGCCCTTGGTCTGTTCGTATTGGAACCGAGCAGCGTCAATGTCGGCTTTGGCAATTTGAATCACAGGGTGGTTATCAAAAGCAACATCGATCGCGTCGGTTAGAGAAAGTGGCAGTTTAGATTCATCGGCTCGTGGGTAGATTAGACCAAGAGGTTGTTGCCCAACTAATCGATAAAACTGCGTATGTGTATCAACTAAGTTGTTTTGCGCAGCAAGTAAATTACCGTGTGCCTTAGCGATACGAGCTTCCACTTGCGAGACATCGGCAGTTGAGCCAATCCCTGATTCCGATCGTCGTTTAATATCCTTATAGATCTTTTTGTGTACGGCTAAGTTACTTTCTGATAGCGCTAAAACCTCAGTGGCTTTGACTGCATCTAAATAGACTTGGGTCACTTGAAGGGCGATATCCTGAGAGTCTGCAAGGATTTGTAACCTGACAGATTCTGCTTCTGCTGCGGTTCTGTCCATATCACGCAGAGTTGCTGAACCATCCCATAACAGCTGAGTTAAACTGATAGATGCTTCTTTTCTCGTTTCATCAGTGTCAGGTTGATTTAAAGATTCCGCTGGGCTAATACCCTCGTATCCAATCCCAGCATCCAGATCAATACTCGGTAGGTAAGCACCCCCAGAGGCATCACTCTCCTTCACCTTACTTAAATACTCATTATAAATGCTTTTTACTTCAGGGTTAGTTGCCAGTGTAATCGCGACGGCTTGTTCTAGTGTTTGGCCAGAGGCACCAAAACTTGCGGCGATTAAACAACCTAGCAAAGCAGGCTTATTCCATCTCACTCACATACTCCTTTAATGAACATATAACGGATACTTCAGTCAGAAATATTAAGTTACATAAATGTTAATTCTTGGAAGTTTAGTAGAGCTTGAGTCATTTTGAGAACTTAATTCAAAATTAAATCCCCTTAAATATTGACAACTTGTGAAATATGTCCGAGTAACACGCGTTTATTGACTGGATTATCACTAAAAACCTTCTAAATTTAGATGAGAAGCAAAATGAATGTCATTTTGACAGAGGCCCTGCGTGCGGGGTTTTTGTGGCTGTTGCTGCCATAGGACGAGAATTATGGGTATTGGAAACTTATCGCTATTTGGTCTTGCTAACGCAACCATAGTAATTGATGTAAACGGACAGATTCGAGAACTTGCTCCAGGGGAAATTCCTTTGCCCGGTGAAGTGACTGTGACCGTAGACAATGGCGGACCAGATGAGCCGGTGATAGAAGCTGGATTAACAAATGCTGATGGCGGCTTTACCGAACTCGATCTTGAAGGCGAAATTGCGCAAATCTTTGAGCAATTAGAACAAGGGGTCGACCCGACAGCCAATGATGACTTTGCAACCGCCGCCGGAGGAGCCGGGGGTTCAAGTCTAGGGACCAGTGGTACGATTGAAAGAGATGGCTCTGAGACAATTGCGGAAACCGAATTTGATACTGAGGCGTTAGAAGGTCAGGGGTTGTCAGAAACTCAGAGTCTTGCGCTGATTGATGTCATTGTTAATGAAGCCCCTTTCTTTAGTGCGTTTGCTGCTCCAATTGGAGAGAGTATCTCGGTTGAAACGGATGAGGACACGGCTATTTCGGGGGAGTTAACCGCAACAGACCCTGATGATGATCCACTTACTTTTGAGTTAGATACTTTACCTGCGAATGGTGTCGTAACTGTTGGGGAAGATGGTTCGTGGGAATACACACCAAATGAAAATTATGATGGTGACGATAGCTTCACTGTGACCGTTTCGGATGGACTAGGTGGAACGGATATTATTACTGTCGATATTGTCGTTAACCCAATCCCGGAGATTAGTATTACGGGTCCTTCGGTTATCGGTGAAGGGCAAGACGGTGAATACACAATAAGCTTTGATAAAGCCTCCGATCAAGACACGACATTAAATCTTTCGTTGGGGCTTGAGACTGCAGAAGACGAAGATATTGGTGAAGCTGTCGTTGAAACAAATACAGGTGAAATTCTAACTATTGCTGAAGACGGTACCGTTGTAGTGCCAGCTGGCGTCACTTCATTGTCTGTTGTCCTCTCGACCATACAAGATGACGTTTATGAAGGTAGCGAGTCTTTCAGTCTAAACGTTGAATCAGTAAGTGGGCTTGTCGGAAGTGGATCTGTTGATAGCAGTATTGTTGATGACGGTTCGGGTCCAGGTGAAGACCCCGATGATGATCGACCAACCCTAATCGTTAGTAATTCAGACGACGTAACCGAAGGGGGCAGTGCAGTATTTGGTGTCGAACTCAGTAACGATGTGGACGCGGTTTTGGATTATACCTTTACCTTGAATGTTGATGGTAGTGCGGAACTGGCTGATCTCGTAGCGTTTAATGGGATTACCGTTAGCTACACCGATGGTGACGGTGTTCGAGAGTTTATTATCAGCAATGGCGACACGTTACCTATTCCTGGTGATGCTTCTGGGATCTCCGTGAGTGTGGCGACTGTTAATGACGATATTTTCGAAGGGAGCGAAAACTTCGCTCTAGACGTGAACGTATTAGGCGAGATTGGTGAGGAGTTGACCGAGCTTAATCTGAATGATAGCGGTAGTGCGATCATCGTGGATGATCTAGATGGTGAAGATAACGCCGATACACCAGTACTGACGGTGGTGAGCCCCGATCCTGTGACAGAAG
>NZ_JAJHVV010000020.1 GCF_023145695.1 Vibrio amylolyticus | reverse complement strand
AGAAGAGCAGGTTTACGCCTTGATCGAACCTACGGTTTGGAAAGATTGGAAAGAGCAGTTATTAGATGAAAATACTCGTGATGTTAGTCAAACTCAGGCTATCCCGCTATTTAATCAAACCCGATTTGCGCAGGTTGAAAGTGGACCTGTTCTGGTTCATTTAAACAACAGTGAATGCGCTCTCAAACTCTGTATTGAACAATTTGAAACCAAGCCGAGTGGGTGCCTTGTATACGCCAATGAATCAATCGAGCTTGCAACGTTACTGGCCTCTCTTCGCAGCCGCGTAGTGGTGAAAAAAGGGAAAGCTGAGATGCTAATACGTTTTAATGAGCCTCGACAGTTAGTGATGTTAATGGGCTCAATGAACGAGTATGAAAGACGAGAGTTTTTTCCAGCACTGTCTCGCCTGCACTGGTACAACCGAGACTGGTTAAGCGTGGATTTATCTCATATTCCCATCGATTCATCACCCTCTGATATTTGGTCATTGTCTGAAGAGCGATTAGACACCATGCAGAATATCGCTTCTCAGTGGCGATTAAGTTAATGACAGCGACCATCTCACATTCAGTGTTAACCGATTAATGGTAAAGAAGTATCTATCATGAGCAAAACATACCTTGTAAAACCTGGCGATACGCTACTGCAAATTGCCATTGAACAGAATACACAATTCAATACTCTGCTTGAGCTAAACCCTAAGTTTCAAATCAACCCAGATCTCATCAAGGTGGGAGAGGCTATCACTCTTCCAGATGAGGAAGCGTTAGAGCCGATAGAGCTCAATGCGCCAGATGAATCCCAAGATGAAGAGGTGTCGTTTGACGAGTGTGGTGATGTTGTAGCGGCAAGCCTCTGCGCAACAATGGAAGTGTATGACATTCTCTTTGTCACTGGGGAAAGCCCATTAGAGTATTACAGTTTAGATGAAGCGTCTGTAGAAAAGCTCAATATTGAAGTGGAGAAGGTTAATAATCACCTTAAAGATTACACCAAACTGTGTGAACTAGCACCAGGCAAAGGGGAGGTGGTGAGCACCCAGCAAGCAGAACAGTTACATGATGCTCGCCAAAGGTGGTACGCCAAAGCGCACAAAAACCACATATTGCCGGCGCCTTCAATGAGAGAGGTACCTGAGAAGCCAGCGGGCGATTCTACTCAAATTACCATTCGCGGCAAACTGGCTGAGCTAGAAAAGCGTCGTCGTTTTGTCAATATTCATGGGGGATGGCTGAGTCAGCAATCTGAAAAAACCTTGAAAACCGAAGTGTTAGCACGTATTGATACAGAGCGCGCGTACTACAAAAACTTAGTGAGGGAAGAGACAAACGAGTCACCGACAAGGGGACCCAAAAAAGCGACAGATAGTATGCCTCATCATCTCGTTGAAGTGTATTCGATGAAAGAGAATAAGACCCTATATATTAGAAATAAAGAATTCGATAAGGCTAAAAAGACAACGGGCTGGCAGCAAACCGCAAGAGCCAAAGAGACAAGAACGGTCGTCAATAGTGGCGATTTACAAGGTATTGGTAAAGCCATTGTTGATGACATTGAAAAAGATGTCATTAAAAAGTCACTAAGCCCTACGCTAAAGGATAACTTAGTGAAATGGCGGCCCAAGGGGTTTAAAGGAGCGGAATGGAAAGCAGCTCGTTATATCTTAAATGATGATAAAGAGACAGTGTTTGCTATTAGTACAGAGGCACAGATGTTGCGTTGGGCTGCGTCTGGCAGTGTTGACGCGGAAGTGGATGTTAGTGAAGCCGAGGTCAAATTTGGCATTGGGGCAGCTACCAGTTTTTCGTTATTTGAAGCTAAGGCGACCATTGCACGATATTACCCCTACGAAAATGGCTTAGCGGTTGGTTTTAGTTTTATCAACGCGAATAAAGAAACTGAATACTACCCATTTGGCTGTTTTCGTCTTAACGGTAAAGCTGAAATTGGCTGCTTTGTTGGACGAACAGTTGAGGTCAGTGGGCAAGCTCATCCAATGTTACGAAAAAGCAGCACATCGAATACTAACCAGCCAAACGAGAAAGATGAAGGTGGCAGTAGTGTGGGTGCACTTTTCGCACCGAACATAGAGGTGGGTCACAGCCCTAAAGGAGATATTGGATTTAAGGTGGATGTATTTCAAGGGGCTAAACTCAGTGGGAAATTAGCAGGGGCGATGGAGTGGCTGCCACCGGAAGATGCCTATACTGATAAATTCAAAGCACTTGCTGAAATCAGCACTGAAGCGAATGTGGCCATAGGTAAAGGGTTTAAGTTCGATTTTCAATTAGCCATGAGTGGATCAAAGTTTTATGTTTATTGGTCTGGCCGAGTTGTCTATGGCAAAGGTGGTGGCGGTAGCTTTGGTACCGAAATAGATTTGGGGAACCTCTGGGATTTAGCCAAGATTATTTTGCAAGGATTGCAGCATGTGGATTATCGTATGCTGGATAACTTGTGTGAAGAATTATATGAATATTTGGTTGATTCTACCTTAATAGCCTTTATGTCGAGCGCAATAGAGGATCCTAAGCAAGTTTTAATGGATGTAGTGTCGTTTGGTCAAAGTAAAGTAGATATGTGGAAGCAAAGTATGCTTTACGCACAAGAGCGGAGGAAAACAGCTCAAATTTTAGCTACTAGAATAATAGATGAAAATGTTTTAGGAGACTTTCATCTTAGCCAGCTTCAACCTGAGGCTGTTGGGCAAATGCTACATCTGCTCGTAGAGCAGTTTTCACTTAGCTTACGCTTACAACATGATCAAGAGGTAGCTATTTATAAGCTTCTTGCTGAAAGTACGTATAGTTGGCATAAGTTTGAAGAGATATTACTGCGTATGAGTGTAGATGGTGAAGAAGGTGATGAGGTTAGTCTCTTTAATAACCTTGGGCGGATTAATGCAATTTTAAATGGGCCACAACAAAGAGACTTTAATCATTGGGTTGCTGAGTTGGCTGCGGTGGATAAAGTAGAAAACATTGATTTTAAGCCTTATATACCTATGAATCGAGCTCAAATTAATGATAAGCAACCTCTAGTTATAAGCCAATGCGCAGAGCAGAACATCCCACACTGCTAATAGTAGCCCTCTAAAGAGAGGGCACTTTAGTTATATGGCTGTGGTTTGCTGTAGAGAACAACGAAAACCATTCCTTGGATCGTAGTGATTGTTATTTGGGGTAGCGTAACTGCGATCGAATGTCATTGCTCCTCCATTACGGCGCACTTTTTTTTCTCCCGTTTGAGGGCCTTGCGGGTTGTGCTGGGAGGTGTTTTGGTAGTAGTCGGGAGAATACCAATCGTTTACCCACTCGCTGACTTGATTGGCCATTCCATATATTCCTAATGGATTGGGAGGGAAACGGTCAACAGCTTCAAGGCGACTTGAAGCATTAACCTCATCAATTGGGTATCTTATGCGTGTATTTGTGTCGACATCTATATATCGGTCTTTGCGAGTTTGGCGATAACCAGTGTTGGTTGCGTAATACAACATCTCACCACGATTTCGAGCTGCATATTCCCATTGTGCTTCAGTCGGCAAATCATATGGTAGAGCCGTAACATCTCCCAGCCATAAGCAATAACCTTTAGCATCTTGCCAGTTCTTTGTGCTAGCGGCATATGTGCCTCGATTTTCCATTATTCCTTCGTATAGTTTTTCATTACGTTGGGTTGTAGAAAAATCATGGTTACTAAGAGCAGCAGGCAACCTATTAATCTGCCTCATCCATTCCATGTCAATAAAAGTTGTCTCATAAGCTGACATAGAATACGAGTCTAGTGTGACATCATGCAAATACACCGCTCCGGTTTCAACACTGGTTGGTGAGCTCAAACACTCTACATCAGGTGTCCAGTCGATGCGGTTAACCGTACCGCTAGGTACTTCACAGGGCATACCAAAGTCGCCCATTTCAAAGCTACCACCTTCTACAAACACTAAGTTCTCAATCGCTCGAACCGCCACATCAGCTGCTTTGTATTTCAGCTCGTCACTTGCATCAGGGTAGAGCGTTTCTATGTTGTTGGAAATTGTTTCTATCTGCTCTTGTGAAACGCTATCACTACTGAGTTTATTAGCCCAATTTGTATCACTGCATGCCCCAATTACGGGGACTAATGCAATCACCCCTAACCATTTGTTTTTCATATTTTATCCCGTAATTCTGATTGTTAGATTTTACATGAAATTAGGTGCGCAAAACAGAGTTCAAGAGTATGGATTTGGAACCGAATTCAAGTTAAATAAGGAGTTGAATTGCTGCTGGACAAAGTAAAGCTTAAAGCGTATCAGGTGTATATTGATTGGTATTCAAATTTCAGTTTGTGAAGAACAGCGGAAAGAGATTACAGAGTACCGTTCTAGTTTGGGTGGTTCATATGACCGATCAAAAGTCATTGTGTTTGCTCCACCGCGTACTACTTTAAGAGTGCCGTCTTCAGGGCCTAATGGATTGTATTTAGGCGACACTTGATAATAGTTTGGAGAATACCAGTCGTTAACCCATTCTCTAATTAGGTTACTCATATCGTATATACCTAAAGGAGTAGGAGGGTATTTCCCTATAGCTGCACTAAGGCTTACAGGAGCATTTGCTTCTTCACGTTTGATTTCTATATATATTCCACTTTCAGGTATGATGTATGAATCACCATCAAATTGAAGGTACCCGTTATTTGTAGCGTAATAGTTTTTCTTACCCTCACTACGAGCGGCGTACTCCCACTGTGCTTCCGTTGGTAAATCGAAAGGTAATGTTGTTACTTCGCCAAGCCATAAACAATAGTCTTTAGCTTCTTGCCACTTTTTTGTCCACGCTATCAGGTTGCTGCTATTATCTATAAGTTCGTGGTATGTACTGGAGTTTCTATTAATATCCGCGTTCGGTTGATCATACGAGTTATAAGCGACTGGTAGTCCATTTATTTGTCTCATCCACTCCATATCAGAAAAACTGGTCTCATAAGCTGACATAGAATATGAGTCTAATGTAACATCATGTAAATACACAGCCCCGGTTTCAACACTGGTTGGTGAGCTCAAGCACTCTACGTCTGGGGTCCAGTCAATGCGGTTTACGGTGCCACTGGGTACTTCACAAGGCATACCAAAATCCCCCATTTCAAAGCTACCACCTTCAACAAAGACTAGGTTTTCAATGGCACGAACCGCCACATCGGCCGCTTTGTATTTCAGCTCGTCACTTGCGTCGGGGTAGAGCTTTTCGATGTTGTTGGAAATGGTTTTTATCTGCTCTTGCGAAACGCTATCACTACTGAGTTTATTAGCCCAATTTGTATCACTGCACGCCCCAATTGCAGGGGCTAATGCAATTGCCGTTAACCATTTGTTTTTCAAATTTATTATCCCCTGTTCTAGTGTGATTATTTTATACAATTTTGCCTGTTCTAAGTAGGAATAGATGAAGGGGAAGGTGGAACGCAGTTCAAATAAATATGGGCGTTTTGTAAACATAGAGTAATTAAGGATTTTATGGGGGGAATCATCACTTCCTCATCACAACCGTAAAATCCTCATTCGCATATCCTTCAATAACTTCGACACTAGAGCACAAGGTCTTACAGTAACGGTAAATGCCTTGTTTGTTGTAACCCATTAGTAACGATTGAGCGGGGAAGGTACTAGAATCAAGCAGGTTAAATACGACCGTCTCATTGGCTATTTTATACATGCGGGTGATCATATTGGTGATGTAGTTTGGGTCACGGCTCTGGTAATTTAACGACCCACTCGCCGCCACAATATCAACATCATTGAGCGTAAATTTGCTGATGTCGCTTCGGATAAATTGGCAGATATCTCGTTCATTGCGTAGTCTTCGTCTTGCTGATTTTAAGAACTGGTGCTGTTGATCAACCCCCGTGTATTTTGCTAATTGAAAGTCGAGGGAAAGGTAGTCATAAAGCTCGCCGTAACCACAGCCGAGATCAAGCAGGTGCTTACCGTTAAAGTTTGCCGCCTGCTTTATCATCTCAAACCGAGCAAATTGAGATTCATCACTAGACCAACCTTGTATCTTTGAAAAATTACCCGACCAAGTATTTATACGATTGTAGTGGTATAGGTAAATACTCAGTCGGTCAAACCAGTGCATGAATGAGAGCCTTAACAGTGTGAAGTTTATCTCTTCCTATTGTGTTATTAACTGCGTTGTAAAACAAACATTTGATAACCAAACTCGTCCAAATAACGCTGATAAATCTCGACTTCTTTAGCGATATCCTTTACCGCTGCTGAATCTGGCATGCTGGTTGTTAATGATTTGATGCGCTTTTTCAATGGTAACCAATAGTCTTGCCATGACTGTTGGTTTAGTGAGAAGTGATGCACGACTTCATAGCCAGCGGTTTTTATCTGCTCTAAACGCGTTGCGATGGTTTGAATATCTGGGTATTCACTTGCCCAAAATTTCGATACTTCTTCACTTGGAGAGTCGGTTAGCCAGACCAAATCACTGATCATGAGCATCCCATCTTTTTCAAGTAGTGGACGCCACTGTTTAAGTGCCTGCTCAACGCCCATAATGTAGGCGCTGCCTTCTGCCCATATCAAATCAAAACTGGCTTCATCAAATGGGAGTTCTGTCATACTGGCACACAAAGGCGTGACTCTGTGGCTCAGGTTTTTCGATGCTAACGTACTATTAAGCCGCTTAAGTGCTGACTCTTCATTGTCTACCGCTGTGATTGGAGCATCACACTGATTCGCAAGTACCGTGGTGGCTAAACCGTTGCCGCAGCCAATCTCTAAAATGGAGCGTGGCGGCTTAGGTAAGTGAGTAAACGCTTTTAGTGTATCGCTTTCACTGCCAGGGCCCCATCGTTCAAGTGTTTCAAAGACGGTCATGAAGTCCGCCATGTATTGTTCGTGTTCGTTCATGTCTTTTGATAACCATTTTAATCGCAGAGCTTCTTTTTCATTGAAACCTTGCTTCATTAACCAATCTAAATGTGCATCGGGCGCAACACTGTCTATGTTTTCATGCCACGCTTTGAGATCGCCTTCACCCAGCATGGCGGCCAGTAGCTGGCGAGATTGCCGTTTCTTCTCAATCTCTTCATCTAATGTGCGTAATCGGTTTTGCAGCAAAGTACGATCGACTTTGGCCTCTAAACACGCTTTGCACTCTTTGAGCGTAAGCCCGCCCGCTTGGAGCTGCTGAAGCAATAACACGCGTTGAACATCTTTGTCTGAATAGACGCGATATCCGTTACTTTGTCTTTGCCCAGTGATGAGCTTCTGCTTCTCGTAATAGAGAAGAGCCGTGCGAGATAGCCCAACTTTCTTAGCCAGCTCTGAGATGCGATACGCCATATCCGATCCACATTCGTAAGTACTTGTTCAAGTGATTATAGACTTTAAACTATGAAGCTATAGACAGGTCAATGAAAGGTTTGAAGAGATTCTAAAATAGGTGTGGTACTGAGCCAAAGGTCATTTGGCTCTTGGTGTCGGGTAGAGCGCGTTACTTCGCTAATAGAGGTAAAATATTTTCTAAAGGCGTTGATTGATACTTGTCTTTCAGCGCCTGCTTCATTTTATTACCATCTAATAAGACGGGCTGCTGCCAAAGATATTGCATCTTTACGACTTCTCTCACTAGCGGTACAAATGGCGAACTCAGTTTGAATACCCACCATGAAAATTTTGATGTGCGGAGTTTCGTATTATTCGCGAGAAATGCCTGCTGCCAATCTTGCTGATTGAGCTTTAAACCATCGTCGTGCCAAACCTCGTAGGACGACTGAGGCAGCGACATCAACATTGCTGTATTGGCACATAAGTCGGGTAGATACGACCAAAAATGGACATGCCGAGCATCATGGGGGAATTTAATTCTGGCCGAACTTTTATTATGTTTTAAGATCAGATCTAACCATGTGAAGTGAGTATTTGGACCAATGAAATCGCCACCCCTTACAATCGTAACACTTGCACCTTGCTGACTGGCTTGATAAAGCCTTTGCTCCATTTTTACTCGAATCGCTCCTTTCCGAGAAATAGGCTTCATTGGATCATCTTCAGAGATAAGCGCGATATTGGGTTTAAAGTTATATACGTTACCTGGAAATAAAATGCGTGCTTTGAGTTTAGCCGCCACGCTCACGGTTGGCTCTAGCAGCTGTAAAGCTTCAGTCTCCCAGCGGTAATAAACAGGGTTAATGGCATATACGATAAGTTCAGCGCCTAAAGCTGCTTCCTCGATAAGCTGCTCATTACTCGCATCTCCAACCCAAATGTCGCTGGATGATAACCATTTAGGCGTTTTGGTTTTATCTCGCACTAATGTACGAATTTTCCAACCTTCTGTTTTAAGGGCCATCGCGATTTGTAAGCCAAAGTTCCCAGTAATACCTAATATAAGTGCAGTTTTCATGTCGTTCCCTCCATTTGATACCAATATTCTATGATTCATGTATAAATATTGAATAAGAAATAGTTATTGGTGGGTATGCAAATATGAATAACAGTTGGCAATGGTGGCAACATCTATTGGTTATTGCAGAGCAAGGCAGTTTAAGCCAAGCGGCGAAGGTTCTCGCAGTTTCGCAACCCACGCTTAGCCGGCAATTGCAACTGATGGAAAACAGACTGGGTCAGCCACTTTTTGATCGCAGCACTCAAGGGTTAACATTAACGGGCTTTGGTGAAAGCTTACTGGAAGAGTGTCAACAGATGCAGGAAAGTGCTGACCGTCTCGAACGGTTGGCTGCAGGACAATCATCAACATTGACTGGGCGCGTTCGCCTAGCAGCAAATGAGCTAGTCGCCCTGTATTACTTGCCCAAAATACTGCCACAGTTTATGGATGCTTACCCTGATGTGTCTGTTGAGGTAGAAGTGAGTAATCTGGTGAGTAGCTTGGATAAACGAGATGCCGATGTGGCGATTCGTATGTTTGCACCTACTCAATTAGATCTTGTTTGTCGCCGGATCTCTGATATTCCATTGGGCTTTTTTGCTAGCTCAGATTACCTTGATAAGAAGGGCGTACCAAAGACGGCTGAAGCGCTGTTTCAACATCGAATTATTGGCTATGACCGCGACCGTCAATTTGAAAAAGGTGGGCAAGAGATGGGGTGGAGCATTAATAACGAACAGTTTTTAATGCGCACAGATTTTATGCCAATGCATCTAGAGCTTGCTCGCCATCATGGTGGAATTGTTGTCACCCATAAGAATCCTTGCCTTGAAGCTGGCCTTACGGAAGTTCAGGTTGGAATTGATATACCTAGCCTTCCTATTTACCTAGCTTGTCATCGAGATGTTCAGCACAATAAGAAAATCCGAGTCCTTATGGATTTTTTAGCCGATAATTTACCGGGCGTTTTGGGTTGAAGACGATCTTATATTTAATGCATTTCCCTATTGTTGTAGGGTCTGAGTTTTTTGAACTACCGAAAACGAAGGTTCTCTGGTAGAGTCGCGCTCAACTATACTTATCTCCATCTCCCTATTTAGGACAACCTAGTGACTAACAATGAAATTTTGCGTCGTATCCAACACGCGTTAAACCTTAAAAACGCACAAGTTATCAAAGCTTTCGAGCAAGCAGACGTTACTGTTGCTCACGACAAGGTTGGAAATTGGCTAAAAGATGAGAGCGATAAATCATTCACTAAGATGAAAGATAAAGAGTTAGCCGTATTCTTAAATGGCTTTATTAACCTCAAGCGAGGCAAAAAAGAGGGCGATCAGCCTAAGCCAGAAGTTGAGCTAACTAATAATATGATTTTCATGAAGCTGCGTATTGCGCTAAACATGAAAGCAGAAGACGTATTAGACGTATTAGAAGTGGTTGGTATTAGCTTAAGTAAGTACGAAATTGGTGCTTACTTCCGCAAGCCGAACAACAAAAACTACAAAAATTGTGAAGACCAGCTTCTGAGCGATTTTTTAAACGGCGTGCAGTTTACTAACCGCCCTGATTCAGAAGAGTTTGCTGGGTAATTAATGACCTCAGTACAAGCGTGATACAAATAGAAAAGCGAGAGCCATTTGGTCTCTCGCTTTTTTCTTTCGATAACAAAGACTCTATAACGTTACATTATAGCTTCACAATCAACTTACCTTGGTTCTGACCTGTTAGCAGTAAGTTAAGCCCTGTCATTGCACTCTCTAATCCGTCGAGAACATGGCTTCGGTACTGAACCTTACCCTGCATTACGTATGGCGTTAATTTACCGAGCAGTGCAGGAACATCACCAAAATGGTCTGGCATTGCAAAGCCTTGAACCGTGATGCGTTTTTTGATTAGGTTTATCCAGTTCGGCCCAAGTGCAGGCGTTTCGCTTGTATAATCGGCGATCATGCCGCATACAACGATACGTCCATGGGTATTCATACGGTTGAAAATAGCGTGTTGAATTGGGCCGCCCGTATTTTCAAAGAACACGTCAACGCCATTCGGTGTTAGCTCAATCAGTTGCTCTTCTAAGTTCTCTGATTTGTAGTTAATGGCGCCATCAAAGCCTAACGTATTTACAATCCAGTCGGCCTTTTCATCACTACCCACGACACCAATGACTCGAAGGCCGTCGGCTTTCGCAAGCTGACCAACAATTGAGCCTACTGATCCTGCAGCACCTGTTACAACGAGAGTTTCACCTGATTTAGGTTTACCGAAATGGAATAACCCTTGGGTTGCGGTTAAGCCCGGAAGAGCGAAGACAGACAACGCCATCTCGGCATCAATATCGGATTGTACCTTGTTGATACCTTGTCCATTTGAGACTGCATATTCTGTCCAGCCAATCATACCCATGACTTTATCACCTGCAGAAAAATCAGGGTGGTTAGATTCAACGATCTCACCAAAACCACTCGATCGCATCACAGCACCTAGATCCACTGGTGGAATGTAGCTGTTAGTGTCTGGGCTCATCCAACCTAGCATGGCAGGGTCCAATGACATGTGTGTCTGCTTGATTAAAATCTGGCCTGGACCTGCTGTTGGAATTTCTTTTTCTTGTACTTTGAAAAGGTGCGGGCCAATTGGGTTGTTGTCAGGGCGTTGGGCAAGCAAGATTTCTTTGTAATGGCTCATGGTGTGTTCCTTTTGTTTTTATTTGGAAGGCTGAGTTGATGAAACGATTATTACCTATTATTTGTATGGTATATAGTGGGTGAAAAGCTAATCTATATTGTTTTTATAACAACAATGTTTGTTTGGAGTAATGAAAGGAGTAGGGAGCATGGATAAAATTAGAGCGCTGAAATACTTCTCGGCGACGGTAGAAGCGGGAAACTTTACTGTGGCCGCGAAACGCTTTGGTGTGCCTGCGTCTTCAATTTCTCGCCGTATTGCAGACTTAGAAGAGAGCCTAGGAGCCCAATTATTAACGCGAACTACACGTTCTGTGGTGTTAACCGAAGTCGGTCAGCAATATTTACAGCAAGTAAATGGCATTTTGGCGCAGTTAGAGTTAAGCGACCAAGCGGTTCGTGACTATCAGACAGCACCGACAGGTACGTTAAAGATCAGTGCTATGGTGGGGTTTGGTGAGCAAGTTCTAATCCCGATTCTCGATGAATTTTCTGAACGATACCCAGATGTGCTTTTGGATGTGGTGTTGAGCGATGAGATTTCAAAGTTAAACCGAGATGATGTCGATATTGCCATTCGTGGTGGCTTCGCCCCTGATGAGCGGGTGGTCGCTATCCACTTAATGGATAATGGTTTTGTAGCCGCAGCGTCGAAAAAGTATTTAAATGTAGCGGGTGTTCCTCGTAGCACTCGGGATTTGGTTAATCACAAAGGACTGTATTTTAAAACGCCAGCCGGACCGACCCCTTGGCTTAGCGAAGTTGATGGCCAGTGGCAAAACGTATCAGCCCCGAGTGCGTTAACCACAAATAATGGCAAATGGTTAGCTCAAAAGGCGATGGATGGATTAGGTATTGTGATGATGCCGCGTTGGGCTTTACAACCCTACTTTGAACGAGGTGACTTGGTTGAGCTGACATTCGATGAGCCGTTAAACATTACCGAAAACCCACATTTAGGCGTATATATGCTCTATCAAAAGTTAAGTTATGCCACGCCAAAGGTGAAAGCCGCAGTGGACTTCATTGCCGCGAGGGTGAAAGGGTAACCTAGTCTCTTTTTGTTAGTGATTAAGACAAATTGCAATTAAAAAGAGCCAAATGGAAGACCAAATGGCTCAATTAAACTGAATGTCGATATTACGAAGCAAAGCGTTCGCTTGTACGCTGTTCGTCTTCATCGTAAGTGAACCCACCGCCTGTTTTTTCGCTTGGGTCTAAGTAAGTGAAGCGTTCACCAGTGCGCTGTTCGTCTTCATCGTACGTGAACCCACCGCCTGTTTTTTCGCTTGGGTCTAAGTAAGTGAAGCGTTCACCAGTGCGCTGTGCATCTTCATCGTACGTGAATCCGCCACCAGTTTTTTCACTTGGATCTAGGTAAGCAAGCGGCTCTGTTAATACCTGTTTGATCTCGATGATTTGGCTTTGAGTGTTTGGTGGCAGGTTAGAATTATTTGCTGGACCAGCCATAGCAGTTGGAATAGCAATGAATGCAGCCATGAGAGTAAGAGCAATAGTTTTCATAATAATACCTACAAAAGTTAGTGTATTGGGGAGTGATTCCGTTACCTGAACCTCTCTTCGTTGAAAACAATATTACTCTTATGTTTAGCGTTCAAAAATAGACAGTATTGAATTTTAATCGTGCAATTATGCATGATTGAAATACATGATCTGCATTTAACGACTAGGTTACGAGAGTGACGTTAAAAACTCTTCAGGGTCGTTGAATCGCTCTAGAATCATATCTTTGAAGGCAGTAACACGAGCGGAGGTGAGCCTTCTGTCTGCCCATACCAGATAGGAGCTGCCAATAGGGCATTCAGCTTCTGGCAGTAACGCTACAAGTTCACCATTTTCTTTGTACTTATTGAAAGATTCCATAGGAATGAGGCAAATGCCGATGCCAGCAAGTGCCGCTTGAATGATCAGGCGGACACTAATAACTGAGTAGCGTGGAGAAGGTGGAATCTTAATCCACTGGCCATCTTGCTTAAATTCCCATTGTGTCATCTTATTGCTCGAGAGGAGTTTGTGGTTAAGTAAATCTTCCACGCGGCTTGGCTTGCCATGCTGTTTGATATATTGAGGTGAAGCGGCAAGTACCAATTGGCTTTTGAGTAAATTACGTTGAATCAAGTGCTCTGCTCGAGTTGGAGTCGTGACAATGGCAAGATCAATCTGTTTATCAACAAAGTGCTCTGTATCGGCTAAGAAGTGAATCGAGATGTTCACCTCAGGGTGTTGCTTCATGAATTCGATAGCCAGTTCCTGTACAAAGAAGTCGGCAAATGGTTCAGGGCAAGAGATTCGTATATCGCCCGTGAGAGTTGCTTGTGTATTAGAAAGCTCTAGCCACTGCTCACTTAGCTGTCCGAAGATAGGCGCAAAGCGTTGGTAATACTCTTCACCAGAAGTGGTTAGCTGAAATTGTTTCGCATTTCGGTGCACCAATTTCTCTCCAACGTGCTCTTCAAGGTGTGATACCGCACGAGACAGCGTAGGCGCAGAGACATGGGTGACAAGGCTGGCCGCGGCAAATCCTCCAGACTCAACTGACTGGCAGAACAAATACAGGTTAGAGATATCTTTAGCTTTCATAATTGCAGGCTTAATCTAGGTTTGGGAACGAGAATGTATGCATGACTCAAGATTAGGAGATTGCGGTTAGTGAGTCAATTGGTGAAATTTCAGTCAGTTACTGTTAATTAACTTGAGAATGCCCATAGCTTTTTATTTTGGTTGTTATTATTCGATGTAAATGAACATAGACTCATGGATGGGATTTATTTGCCGATCGTAGCAGCGTAAAGGTTATTAATTGAGGGAGAATCGATATGTCGCAAAGTAACATTAAGAATGTGGTATTTGATGTTGGTAATGTCATTGTGAGGTGGTCGCCTGCTGAGATTGTTAGGCTAACATTTGGTGACATAGAACAGCCTGAAAAGCTTGCCACAAGGCTATTTCAAGACAAGGTATGGCTAGACTTGAATAAAGGTCTTATGACTGAAGAAGAAGCTAAAGCCCAGTATCACCAACAGCATCAGTTATCGGTTGAAGAGTGCGAACGGCTTTTCTATTACGTAAAACAATCCCTTATTTTGCTCTACGGTTCGGTTGATCTTATAAAAAGGCTCAAAGGTGCTGGCTATCGTATTTTTGCACTGACCGATAACGTGGTGGAAATTGTTGAGTACCTCAAAAGCACGTACGACTTTTGGGTATTGTTTGAAGGGGCGACGGTCTCTGCGGATCTTGGACTATTAAAACCTCAACCTGAAATTTACCAAGCTTTGTTGTCGCAACACGATATTCGTGCATCAGAAACGGTCTTTATTGACGATATGCCGCACAATGTTAAAGGCGCAGAAGACGCGGAAATTTCAGCCATTCAGTTTGAAAATGCAGCGCAATGTGAAGCAGAGCTTAGAGCGTTAGGTCTCTCTTTTTAAGCTTTAGAACGATTAACGATCAGTGTAATAAGCTCTTAAAGGATGCCGATGATGCATCCTTTATTGGTTAGTTTCTCAACAATGTGCTCTCAACAAAATGAGCTGACTTTTACAGTAGAAAACGTGCGCTCAGTTAGGCAAAAACTTTACCCAATAAGTGAAGCGATAGCCTGTTAAGCATCTCTCTCTTTGACTCTATTTTTCCACATATCACCGAGGTATATCACAGCACTGACAATCAGGAATGTGATTGAGACAAAAAGCAGTGCTGGCATTGTAAGTACCCAAGCGAAGGTTGCTGCTAGGAAAGCAATAAAGCAGACCAATCGGCTCGAAGACATGATGTGGCCAAGTTTCTTGTTCATAAACGCCTCCTAAAGATTTCTCTTTTTCAACGTTTGTATTGTCTCATTTTTGCTTAAAAATTAAGCTAAATCCTTATCAAAAGATATGAATTAGTGATCGAGATAGCAAAATATTCATTGTAAGATCTAATTAGGGGCGTGCAGTTTCGCTTTGTTTTTCCAAAGGTCTTTTAAATAAAGCGCAGCGCTGAACAGAAGGAAGATAACCGAATACACGAGCAACGTTGGCATGCTGAGAACCCAAGCAAAGGTTGCTCCAATAAAAGCAACGAAACAGCTCAAACGGCTAGATGTCATTACACGACCAAGTTTAATGTTCATAAGTCCCCTTCAGATCTTTATTAAGATGGATACAAGATTTAACTGCCGATAGTTTGGCATCCACGACCAAAATTGCAGCCAAATTAAAATGAAAATAAACACCTAATAGTGATATCGAAAAATTAACCGAAAGAGAATTGATGGAGATCATTGTCCGTGAGCAATACAGATGATGTTTCCAGAGTACTTGGATGACTTATTCGTGGCGATTTATCGATTGTATGTGTAATCAAAGAAGGTCAAGTGGTAGACTTTCAGCCTATTTTTATTGAGTAGTTAGAAAGGTATCGTGATGAACCCGATTATTGCATTGTTGAAAGAGAACAATATTAGTGACCAACAAATCAGCGAGATTTTTGAAGTATTGACTGAGAATCCTCTTGCAGCAATGGCGACGATTAGTCAGTTAGGTTTGCCTCAAGAACAGCTTCAGGCGCTAATGGGACAAGTCATGCAAAACCCTGCGCTGATAAAAGAAGCCGTGGTTGAGCTTGGGCTTGATTTCTCTAAAGTAGAAGCGGCAAAAGAGCAGCTTGATAATAGCGAACTCAACAAATAAGTTAGCGATAATTCCTCTCCTTTAAGTTGATAAGGAGTGAATGGTTAACTGCTAGCAAATATGAGAAAGCCACATGACGTGGCTTTTTTAATATGTGCTGCTTATCTCTATAACACGCTGTGAAGGGCGGTAAAGAAGCGATCGATCTCTTCTTTGGTGTTGTAATGCATTAACCCGACTCGAAGTATCCCCCCTTTATCGGTAACACCAAGTGCATCGGTTAATCGGTCTGCGTATAAATGCCCACTCCATGTGTAGATCTCATGCTCACCTAAATGTGCGGCAACGGCTGCTGGGTCGGTCTCTCCAAATCGAAGCGCAAATGTGGCAGTTCGATTGTTTGCTGTTGGTTCGCCAAACAGTTCAATAGAAGGAAACTCTTTTAGCCGAGTTAAGAAGTAGTCGGCAAGTGTCGCTTCATACTGATGGATATTGCTGTATGCCGACTCGAGACGAACTCTTAGAGTTTCTCCTTCACCCAGCGACGCAAGATAATCAATCGCGTGAGAGAATGCTGACAGAGCTTCAAAATTGAGTGTGCCGGTCTCCCAGCAATTAGGCGCTGTAGTCGGTGCTGGCTCTACTTTATAAGGGCTATATTTTTCTAGTAACGCTTTACGGCCATAAAGCACCCCTAAATGTGGGCCAAAGAACTTATAGGCAGACCCTGCAACAAAGTCGGCCCCAAGTTGCGTTACATCGAGTATCTGATGCGGTAATAGGTGTACGGCATCAATAAAGACAACGCTACCATTCGCTTTAGCGAGTTCAGTCACTCTTTGAATATCGACAACTGTGCCTGATAAGTTACTTGCCGCGGTTATCGCCACAAGGCGGGTTTTGTCATTGAGCAGTGATTGAAACTTCTCTAAATCGAGATTACAGGTCGCATCTTTGACGGGGACATAGTGCACCTTAACGCCCTTGTCTTTAGCGGCCATCGCCCAAGAAGATCGGTTTGCACCGTGATCAGCATCGCTAAGAATAATCTCATCACCAGCCTGCCATTCTTGGCTAATGGCGCGACTGAAATGGAACGCCATTGTCGTCATGTTGGCGCCAAATACAATCTCATCTTTCGATGATGCACCGAATAATGCAGCGGCTTTTTCTCTGCATACGTCGACTAGATTCACAGTGTTTTTACTGACTGAGAATCGGCCTCCTAAATTTGAATTTCCATTGTGTAAATAAGCACTAAATCCTTCAATGACGGAGTAGGGTAACTGGGTTCCTCCTGGGCCATCAAAATAAACAGGAGATACGCCATTGTTGAGTTGTGTAAGGGCTGGAAACTGTTCACGTAATGTGACTACATTGGTTGAATTAAGCGGTAAATACGAAGACATCACGCACTCCTTTTTCACCAGTTTCGCTAGATAAGGTTTCAGATATATGGTGGAAGTAGCGAGAGTCATTGAGAATCACAAACTGGTTCTCTTCTAGAACGGTGTTCATGTGTGGGTGTTGTTCAACGGGAGAAGCGAAAATTTGAGTGTAGCCTCCGGAAATGTTTTTACGTTGTACGCAGAAAATGCCGACGAAGCGGTAACCATCTTGATGAATCCCTTCTGGGGCAGGGGCACTGGTCGCGTCAGAATCACAGGTCACTCGAATTTGGTGAACATCAACCACTGAGTGATCTTTATCTGTTCCGGTTCTTTGCATGAATGATTTAAGTACATGCTGGAAATGAGGTGTCTCTATCATGCTTTTATCCATTTCAGCAAAGTCTCGCTCAATGTCACCAACCACTCGATTAAATTCAGACGACTGTGTAAACGTACTGTGTGGCAGCCTGACTATCTCACTGTTTTCCGCTTGAAAGCGCGCATAGGAACGAAAGCGATGATCGCTATCTACGTACTTATCGACGGGTAAGTCGTTAAAATAAGACGAAAGCTGTGGGGCGATATTCTTTGGTGTTTGAAAAGCTTCGATCAGAAATTTATTTTCCATTTCCATGACTTGTCCTTGTTTAGATTGAAGTTATTGTGATTAACAATAAATTAACAACAAGTCTATTATCTCGATTATCTGGTTATATTCAATACATAACCCCAACTTCGTGGGTAAATTCTAGTTTTTATATCTAGCGTATTGTTATATTGAAACTAATGTCTAATTATTGCTCAGATGTTGGTATTAATGACCAGTAATTGTCATTTTTTTACTATCAATGAGTGGTCAACGATTGGGTTGGTCACTTAAGAAGCAATAGTGCTTAAAAATGTATTGAACGAAAAACGTATATATAAATGTAGGTATATCGGTCATCAACTATATAAATATAATATTTTTGACATACCACGTAATTTTATATAATCAGAATGTTATCAGTAAGGGCGCGTTAACATTAGAACAATGATCACACTGTTTTTGAGCCTTGGTAAGCGTTGACCGATAACGGTTTGCATCTCAACGCTCATTTTTAACGTAGATGACTACTTTTGATTAGAAGTTTAAATGACCATTGATACCTCAAAAAACGATGTAGAAAATCGCTCTCTTAGGTCAGAGAAAAAGTCCTTCTTCGAATTTCGTTCTCATCCTAGAATGGAAATGAAGAAGCTTAAGGCCACAATAAAAAAGCGAGGATTGCTGTCTAAGCACATATCGATAGAAGTCATTGATCTGTCAAAGGGCGGTATCGGTGTTGAGTGCCGAAGTAGAATTGAAGTGGGAGAAAAAGTAGATATCAAGTTGGGAAGCAAAAAGTTTACTGGCTCGGTTGTCTATTTAAAGCAGTTCTTAGGCGTACGCAATTTTAAGCTTGGCGTTCAATTTGATGAAGAACTGAGTATTTCAGATATGTTTTATGTTGGTGCGCCAGCAGAAATCGCGTTTAGTTGAGTTTAAATATAGCGGTTATAATCTAGTTCTCTATTAAATTACCACCACTCTAGCGGCCGTTAATGTCGCTAGAGTGGTGTAATTTCAACGTCCTACAACTGAATTTTCTTTTTCATGCCTGCTTCGTAGTGCCCTGCAATGTTACAAGCGAACTCAACGTTATTGTCACCGTGGAAGTGCCAAAGAAGCTGTTTTGCTTTTCCTGGTGCGACTGTTACAGCGCTGCCCGTATCGTGGTCATGGTGAGAGTCCATTGTCGCCATCATTTTACGATGCTCTGTCTGCTCTTCTTGTGAGCCAATCGCAAATTCGTGCTCGATTTTTCCAGTATTCATCACCACAAATTGAACCACATCGTTAGGCTCAATCGTTACATCACCCTTAAAGGTAATCTTCATGTCATCGCTTAGAATGACGTGGACGACTTTGTCTGGTTGAGCGCCTATTGCTGGCATACCCACTGCCGACATACCTTCCATGTTCATCATAGAACTGTGGTCCATTTTTGAGTGATCCATCTTTCCGTGGTCCATAGAGGCATGATCCATTTTAGAGTGGTCCATTTTTCCATGATCCATGCTGCCATGATCCATTTTTTCTGCGAAAGCAGTGGTTGAAAGAAGTGCGATGCTCAGTGCGATTAGTGATTTCTTCATTGTTCTTTCCTTATGTGTATTCTTTGATGTTCAGTTTCTAAAGTTTCTAAAGTTTCTAAAGTAACGCAGACTGCTGAATCAGCCCGCGTAAAATTGGTTATTAACTATTGTTTTCTGGTAACGGGTGGCTATCAATTTCTCTGCGTTTCCATAGTTGGAACACGGCAGGCAGTACCAGTAATGTGAGAAGAAGTGCGGAAGCCATGCCACCAATCATTGGGGCGGCGATACGCTGCATCACTTCAGAGCCCGTCCCATCGCCATACATAATTGGAATTAGGCCGATGATGACGGTAAGTACCGTCATCATGACCGGGCGCACACGCAAGCCTGCACCTTCACCGATGGCGTCAGTAAGGTCTTGTGACGTCAGTGGTTTATTCTCTTCTTGGGCGTGGAGTTTTTTGTAGTGCCACGCTTGGTTTAGGTACACCAACATGATGACGCCGATCTCGACCGCGACACCGGAAAGCGCAATAAAGCCTACTCCCACGGCAATGGAGAAGTTAAAGCCAAGGATGTGCATCAGCCAAAGCCCGCCAACCATCGCCAGTGGTAATGTCCCCATAATGATGAGTACCTCACCGACACGACGAAAGCTCATGTAAAGCAGCAACATGATGATGGCAATCGTGACGGGGACAACCATGGTTAATCGCTCTTTTGCGCGCTCCATGTATTCATATTGACCCGACCATGCAATGGAGTAGCCCGCAGGGAGATCCAATTGATTGTTCACCGCTTGCTGAGCTTCGGCAACGTAAGAGCCAAGATCTCGACCATCGATATCCACAAAGACCCAGCCGTTCGGGCGGGCATTCTCAGTTTTAATCATTGGAGGGCCATCTTCATAGCGAATATCGGCAACATCAGCCAGTGCAATACGAGCGCCATTTGCTGTGACAAGAGGGAGGTTCTGTAGCTTAACAACAGAGTTACGGTAATCTTGCGGGTAACGAACATTGATAGGGTAACGCTCTAGCCCTTCAACGGTCTCACCGACTTTCATTCCGCCAACCGCGGTAGACACCACTTGCTGAACCTCTTTGATGCTTAGGCCGTATCTTGCGGCAGCGCGGCGTTTAATGTCGATAGTGACATAACGGCCACCGGCAACACGTTCCGCGTAGACAGAAGCGGTGCCTTCCAGTGCATTCAGAACAGGCTCCAATTCAGCACCTATCCCTTCAATTACCTTAAGGTCAGGCCCTGCTATCTTGATACCAATCGGCGTTTTAATCCCTGTTGCGAGCATATCGATACGCGTTTTGATCGGCATCACCCATGCGTTGGTTAACCCCGGGAACTTCACTAGGTTGTCGAATTCAGCACGTAGTGAGTCGGTGGTGACACCTTCTCGCCATTCACTGCGAGGTTTTAGCTGAATAACACTCTCAATCATGGTGAGTGGTGCAGGGTCAGTCGCTGTATCTGCACGGCCAATCTTGCCCCAAACGGTGTCCACTTCAGGCACGGTTTTAATCAGTTTGTTGGTTTGCTGTAGTAGCTCACGCGCTTTACCAATCGAAATACCCGGGTAAGTGGTCGGCATGTACATTAAATCGCCTTCATCCAATGGTGGAATGAATTCACTACCGAGTTTACTGGTTGGATAATATGCTGACGCCATTAATCCTAGAGCGGCAACAATGATCAGCTTCGGGTATTTGAGGCTGAGATTCAGCATCGGGCGATAGAGTGCCACAAGCCCTTTGTTTACAGGGTTCTTATGTTCAGGAAGGATTTTACCGCGAACAAAGTAACCCATCAGTACAGGAACTAACGTGATGGCCAAACCCGCGGAGGCCGCCATGGCGTAGGTTTTGGTGAAGGCGAGTGGGGAGAACATCTTGCCCTCTTGGCCTTCTAGCGCAAATACTGGAACAAAGCTGAGCGTGATGATGATCAGTGAGAAGAACAGCGGCGCACCAACCTCTTCTGCGGCTTTACCGATCACTTGCCAACGGTTTTTATCCGTCAGTGGCGTGCGTTCAATATGCTTATGCACGTTCTCAATCATAACGATTGCACCATCTACCATGGCACCAATGGCAATGGCGATACCACCGAGTGACATGATATTGGCATTGATGCCTTGCCAGTGCATAACGATGAACGCGCTTAAAATGCCCACAGGCAAACTGATCGCAATAACCAGCGATGAACGGATATGGAACAAGAACAGAGCACAGACTACGGCAACCACAATGAACTCTTCGATGAGTTTCTGCCAAAGGTTCTCTACTGCGGCATCGATGAGTGTTGAACGGTCGTAGGTAGCGACGATTTCGACACCATCAGGCAAGCCTTGTTTAAGCTCGTTGAGCTTGGCTTTTACATTATCAATCACTTCACTGGCGTTCTCACCAAAGCGCATGACAATAACGCCGCCAACTGCTTCACCTTCACCATTTAATTCCGAGATACCACGACGCATTTGTGGCCCCGTATTGATCTCGGCAATGTCGCCTAACAGCAGTGGTGTGCCTTTATCAGTGACCTTAAGCGGTAGCGATTTAATGTCTTCAATGCTGCTTAAGTAGCCGGTGGTACGAACCATATGTTCGGCTTCCGCGACTTCAACAACCGATGCGCCTGTTTCTTGGTTACCGTCTTGGATTGCCATGTTCACTTGCTGAAGTGTTAGGTCGTAAGCGCGAAGTTTGGCGGGGTCAATTTGTACTTGGTACTGCTTAACCATGCCGCCTACGGTGGCAACTTCTGATACGCCATCAACGGTTTGCAACTCGTATTTTAAGAACCAATCTTGCAGGCTACGTAGCTCGGCTAAATCGTGTTGACCTGTTTTGTCTTGCAACACGTAGCTGTAAATCCAACCCACACCCGTTGCGTCAGGGCCAAGTGTTGGCTTGGCGTTGGCAGGTAGGTTAGGGGCAACTTGGCTTAGGTACTCCAATACTCTAGAACGAGCCCAGTACATGTCGGTATCATCATTAAAGATGATGTAAACATACGAGTCGCCAAAGAAGGAGTAACCTCGAACCGTTTCTGCGCCCGGTACGGCGAGCATCGCTGTTGTCAGAGGATAAGTGACTTGATCTTCCACTACTTGCGGCGCTTGACCCGGATAGCTGGTTTTAATAATCACCTGCACATCAGAGAGATCGGGCAGCGCATCAACAGGCGTATTCTTCACGCTGTAAAGCCCCGCCAATGTTAGGAAGAGACTGGCAATTAAAACCAAGAATCGATTATTGATCGACCATCGAATAATGGCGGTAATCATTGGTTATCCCCCACGTTTTGATGAGCGGTGTGGTGCGCGTGAGCGTCCATGTCAGAAGCGACGTTGTCCTTATTTTTAATCGTTGCCATAGTATTTATGTCGATTAAAGAGACTTCAGCGCCATTTTTAGTGACTAGAAATTGAACTGATTGCCCTTCTGCTAAGCCAGACAAATCAACGTCTTCTCCAACCGAAAAGTTCATTTCGCCAGCAGCCCAGTTCCACTCAGGTGCCGCGGCGTGTTTTAGAGTGATCATGCCAAAATCAGCCATCAACATGGTGATCTCGCCATCAACCCATAACTCACTAGCAATCACGGTGTCGTCGACGTTAAGGGTGACGACATCGTACTGCCCTGATTCGCCTTTTTGCATTTTAAAGTCGATCATCTGGCCTTTACTCAGTTGAGACATATCAACGCCTTCGGCAATGTTGAAGTTCATCACCATTCCCGGCCAATTCCACTCTGGTACTGGCTGGTGGTTAATGGTCAGCATGCGATGGCCTTCCATCACATCGGTGATTTCACCTTTCGCCCATGCAGTCTCCGCTGGGGCTTCAACACCATTGATACGAGAAAGGTCAGCCGATTGGCTTGATTCTGAATCGATCATAAAGTGAGCCGAAGTCACGATGCGATCGTTCTCTTCAAGACCTTGGATGACTTCGATTTTTTCACCCGCTTCGCGCCCGACTTCAATACGAGCAGAGCGGTATTTACCATCGCCTTGCGAAAGCACCACACGTGTCATGCCCCCAGAGCGAATGACCGATGATCTTGGAATGGTTAGAACGCTTTCACTGGACTCTGGCTGAAGGGCGATATTGGCAAACATATTCGGCTTTAGCTCACCTTCTGGGTTAGCAAACTTAAGTCGCACTCGAAGGGTACGAGTTTTTGGGTCTAGGATTGGGTAAACGTAATCCACGACGCCTTGCCACTCTTTCCCCGGTATTGCATCGAGCGTCATACTGGTTTGGCTACCTGTTGTGATCCAATGGGATTGACGTTCAAAGACTTCCGCATCCACCCATACTTCATTAAGCGGACCTGCGCTGATCACGGTTTGAGCAGGAGAGAGGTAGCCCCCTTCGCGAATATTCAAACTGGCAATAACACCATCGGCTATCGCTTTGATTTCGATGGTTTGAGAGGCTCGGTTTGCTTTTACGATTTGTCTAATTTGCGATTTATCAACGCCTAATGAGACCAAACGATCGGTAGCGCCACGAATTAACCCTTTGTGGCCTGCTCGATACGCATTAAGCAGCTCTTCTTGGGCTTTAACTAACTCAGGAGAGTAGAGCGTAAAGAGCACGTCACCTTTATTTACTTGCTCGCCGATGGCGTTAACATTGAGCTTTTCAACCCAACCGGAAATACGGACGTTAGTCTGCCAAACGAGACTGTCATCGAATGCCACGTAACCAACAGTTTCAATACGAGGCGATAGCTTTTCTTGCGTCACTAAGGCCGTTTTGACCCCAAGGTTGTTTTTTACCGCTGGGTTAATGGTGACGGTACCCGCTTCTTCGTTCTCCCCTGCAAGGTCTGAAGCATAAACAGGGACAAGGTCCATCCCCATCGGCGATTTACCAGGTTGATCACGGCGGTAGTTCGCATCCATTGGAGCAACCCAGTAGAGAGGCTCGTCTGCTGCTTTGGCGTCTGATGAGGCCACGGCACTCATATCATGGCTTGCTGGTATGATGAAATGGTTCGCGCCGAAACCGATAGCACCGCCAATAAGAAGAGCAAGCGTTGCGATTTGCATTGTTTTCATAATCTATTCCTAATTCTTACGTCTTACTGCTGAGCGTCTGTGAGTGAACTCTCAGCACCAGATTGACTTTGATGAGCACCTTGTACGTCACTGCTTAAATTTGGTAGTTCAACATTGAAATCGAAGCCACCGAGCAGCGAAGCTAGGTTGCTGTTGACGAGGTTTAAATCGGTGAGAAGACGTTGCTGCTCAAGCTGCAGTGCCAGTTCATCTCGGCTGGCGGTAATGACCGTATTAAATTGCGCCGTATTGTTTTGATAGCCTCTTTCCACGGCTTCAGAGCGAGATCTTGCTTGTGGAAGTAGTGATGATTGATAGCGCTCAAGACGCTGTTCAAGGTTACTCTTGTCGATAAGTAGCGTGTTTACTTTGGCGTTCATTTGGCTAAGTAAGGTGTCTTTTTGAGATTTAGCCGCACCAACTTGATATTGCGCCGCTGAATGCTGTCTGTCTTGGCGGTTACCAGTAAACAGTGGCACATCCATTGTGATATAAGCACTGACGAGGTCAGAAGCAGGGTCACCCATCATGCCATTGGCCTGTCTATAGGCGTACATGACCTCGACGCCGAACTGAGGAGTATAAGCTTGCTCTGCAATCTCAACTTGAGTTTGATTGGTAGAAATAGCTATGTCGGCCATTTGAACCATTGGATGCTGGTTAAGCTGCTGGTAGTGTTTGGTTGAATCTGTAGAGTTAGCTAAACGCTGCTCAAGTAAATTCCAATCCAGCTGATTACTGGCTTGTAAGGAGTCAGTGCGATACAGCCAATCTGCTCCTAGCCACTCCGAGAGTTGAGAAATTAAGCGATGCTGCATTTGCGTGTTCGCTTGTAGTTTTTCTTCAATCTGGCTCACTTGAAGCTGTGCATTCAGTAGATCTTGCGCTTCGCTCTTACCAATGGAGTAGTTGGTTTGAATAAAGCTTTCCATCTCTTGCATGAGTCGATGGTTCTCAAGCAGCACTTGATGCGCCTGTTGCTGGTAGCCAAGTTCTAACCACAGTTGAGTCATACTGTTGGCAACGTCGAGTTCGCGAGCGGCTATTTGCAGTGTCATGCCATCGGCTTGTTGACTGGCTTGGCGCTGTTGAAGATCAAGCGTAGAGCCACGACTAAATTGCTGCATTAGCCCAACCGAGATGTTGGTCATTGGATCATCGTCAAACTTGAAACTGTCGACAGGTAAGCCGCCAACCCCAAATTTCAACTTTGGATCAGCAAGTGTCGAATTAGCGATGCCAGACTCTCTCATGGCATGAGATTGGGCATAGAACTGTTTTCGGTTTGAGTCAGTATTTAATGCAATATCAATCAGCTGAGCTAACGATATCGATGACGTCACATTCGTTTGTGCCGCAGTAGCACTTGTATTTGTATTAGCAGCGGCGTGAAGTGGTAGCGAAATGCCAACCAATGCACTGACTGCTAGGGCAATAAGTGAGGGTTTGATAGTCACGGTATTATCCAAATTCTAGCGCTCAGTAACCCTTTAGAAAGGCTACATTATGGGCGCGATAAAACGGTTACTGCGCTGTCTATAAGCTCTTCAAATAGAAGGCTAATAGAGTCGAACAGTAATAAAAGATCAGAATTGGATTACGCTATCGGGGGGCGATATAAAGATTGTGGGCGATGAACGCGGTCACCTTGGGTAAGTGCTTCAATTCGGCTTAATCGGGACTCAAAGTGAGTCGCGTTATCTAAGCTAGGTATAAATGCCATCACATTGACACACGTTGCGCTACAGCAATTGTGTACTGAGTCAGCGCTACTGTCACAAGGAAGAGAGTTAGCCTTGGACATATCATGTGACGTTGGAACATTAACGCTGTGGCCCATCTGCGTATGGTCAATATTAGTACCACCGTGGCAATCGGGCAGTTGGGATTGAGTTGGGGATGGAGTGCTTTGGTTCGAGTTCGAGATGTCTAACATTTGGAACGACATTAAAGGCGCGCTCGAGACAACACTAGAGATAAGCAACGTAAAGATGCTTAAGAGTGTAATCCAATTTGTGCGAGTAGAAGAGAAACGCATGACGAGCCTTTAAAGTTAAGTTGCTTATAAGAGTAAAGCCTTACCCTAGGGGAAGGTCAAGTACGTATTGATGAATATCGCCACTTTAAAGAGATTGCGTTACATTCTGGATCGTTATGGTTACTCAAACATCCGTGTTAGCTGAAGAGAACAGAAAGTATAAATATATCGAATATGCAATACCATTTTTTATTGTATGGTTTATTTGCAATCCTCTAACAAAGCGACTAGGATGCGCGCTTGCTGAATGAATGGATTTGTTCATATTGAGAACGTTCTATGCATTTGTGCGCACCTTCCGCCATTAACGTGAACGTTAGCGTCATTTACGCTATCTCATCATAATTGTCTCGCAAGTGTTTCTTGTTCTGCTATCCAGTTCTTCTGTGGCGGAGAGACCCCTATTTCCTTTTATAAATGTAGGAGCATCAACAATGCCTCAAGGTTTAATGTTGACTGATTTAGCGATAGCTGGCCTTTTGCTGCTAATGGCTAAAATACTTCGTGTTCATATTCCACTATTGCAACGTATGTACATACCGTCAGCAGTACTGGCTGGCTTGATGGGGCTTACGTTAGGCCCTGCTGTTTTCGATATGTTGCCTTGGACAGACACCTTTACCGCGAATGCGGGTCTGTTAACGACCGCCCTATTTACCGCATTGGGCCTAGCAACGGATGTTCCATCACCCAAAGTGGTTGCTAAACGTGCGGGCTCTTTGTGGGCCTTCAATCAAATTGCTTCAGTGTCTCAGTGGTTGTTTGCTGGAATGTTCGGCTTGTTTATAACCTCATTTTTTTGGCCTGAGATTAGCCCTGCATTTGGTATAACCATGTCGGCAGGCTTTATGGGCGGCCATGGTTCTGCGACTGTTGTTGGCGACATATTTAACTCGTTGGGTTGGGAAGATGGTTTTACGCTAGGTTTAACGTTCGCGACTGTTGGGATTTTTATCTCTATTTCGGTTGGTATGCTCATTTTACAACTGGCCTTAAAAATGGGATGGATTACAACTTTCACCACATTTGACAGCATGGATGAGTACGAGAGAAAAGGTTTAGTCAAGCCTACTGAGCAGCCGTCGGTAATGAAAGATACGATGTCTTCTTTGTCCGTTGATTCATTTGCGGTTCACGCAGCGTTACTTATTGTCGCGATTGTTCTTGCCTATGAGTCGGCAGGTTATTTGTCTTCATTCCACTCTAAAGTGCAGATTCCAACATTTGTGACTGGATTTCTTGGTGGTATGTTCATTCGCATTGTGGCAAAACAAACTAAAGCCTCAGATTACTTGTGTGATGGTGCATTCAAACATGCGGCAGGCATGAGTACGGACTACCTGATTATCTTTGGTATCTCAGCCATTAAGATAACAGTATTAGCGCAATACTTATTACCGATGGTGGTTCTTGCTATTGGAGGTGTCAGTTTCACACTGTGGTTGGTGTTTTGGGTTGCTCCGAGAATTCTGGGTGATGATTGGTTTGAAAAAGGAATCTTTTCTTGGGGCTGGTTAACGGGTACGGTTGCGATGGGCATTGCTTTATTGCGTATCGTCGATCCAAAGATGCGATCTAAAGTGCTTGATGATTATGCCATTGCTTATGTTCCAGGTTCGATTACCGACATCTTTATCATTTCTTTGATGCCGATTGCCATGTATAACGGCTTGCATTGGGAAGCGTTAGGCGTGGGGCTTGGGTACATTGCCGTTGTGTTATTCATTTGGCGATTCTTATTCAATAGAGTCGGAACAAAATCAGCGAATAATCGTTAGATGTAGGCTAAAGATATTGATGTAATAAGAAGCCCTACTTATTAAGTGGGGCTTTAGATGACGCCAATTACCTAGGGCAAGACCAAGGCTCTTTTGCTCACCTTCTGCTTTATTGTTGAATCACTTTCTCACATCACCCTGTTTTAAGTCTCAAATTCGCTCTTGGAATTAGGTATCTCATCATCTCATTGGGCGCGACGGGTTTGGCTTTTAAATAGCCCTGAATATAGTTACAGCCAAATTGTTGAAGAGAGGCTAACTGCACTTCGGTTTCGACGCCCTCTGCCACAACACCTAACGAAATAGTATGAGACATGGAAATGATGGCTTGGCACAGCTTTGCCGATTTATGATTTTGGTTATCAATGTTTTGTACAAAGCTACGGTCAATTTTGACTATATCAACAGGATAATCGCTAAGCACTGAAAGCGAGGAGTAGCCCGTACCAAAATCGTCGAGATAAATAGTCAATCCCAGTTTTTTTATCTCATTAAGGGCTTCGATAGTGGACGAGGAGTTACCGAGCAGTAGTGACTCAGTGATCTCCACGCCAAGCAACTTGGTTGGAAACTTATATTGGCTCAACGCATGCTGTAACGTGTGCACGATATGGTTTGACTCAAATTGCTTCGCGGATACGTTGATGTTGATTCTTGGCAGTCTTACGTAAGCGTTACTTATGTAGAGCTGCTCTAATTGTTGGCACACTTTCTTAACGATCCAGTCGCCTATTTTGATAATGAGCCCAGTCTCTTCAGCAATGGGGATAAATTCGTCTGGTGATATCCACCCTTTTTTCGGGTGCTTCCAACGAAGTAGTGCTTCAAATCCTGAGACTTGATCGGTTTTCTGGCAATAGATGGGTTGGTAAGCCAAAGAGAGTTGATCTTGTTCAACAGCAATAGTGAGCTCTTGTTCTAAGGCAAATCGATGCTTAACTTGTGTGAACATCTTCTCATCAAAAAAGATGACTTTTTCCGTACCAGAACTCTTCGCCTTGTACATGGCAGTATCTGCTTCACGTAAAATACTGGCGATGGACTGTGAAGGGGAGGTCACAATCGAAACACCGATACTCGCACCAATATGGCAGGTTTGATCTTTAATGCTATAAGGCTTTGAGAGCAGCTGTGAAAAACGCAGGCAGAGATCTTGTAAGGCGTTCTCATTCACCTGATTGGGTAAACACACTACAAATTCATCGCCTCCAAAACGAAAACAACTGTCGTCTCGGCGAGCATTACGTATGAGTCGAGTAGCCACTTGCTGCAGTAGTAAGTCGCCAATGATATGGCCCATCGAATCATTCACGATCTTAAACCTGTCCAGATCAATAAAAAGAATCGAGAAGCCTTTGCTGGTCTGATTTTCTATCCTTGAGAGTTGATTTTCCAGTGTCTCGCTCAAGGCTTGACGATTTAAAAGACCAGTCAGTTCATCTTGAGTCGCTTGGATAGCTAGGCTTCGCGTTTTTTCTTTCACTAGCTGATCGGAGATTTGCAGTCGATGTGCATAAAAGCCAAACCCCCACGATATCGAGGCGGTGAGTAGTAATATTAATACGACGGCAGTTGAGCCATAAAGTAAGAGACTAATGTCGTCATCAATGGTTGAAATAGAGACTAACCAATTCTGATTGATATTAGGAAGAGCTATTTGCTTAGAGTAGTGACTTTCACGTTGATAGTAATGGGCTTTGCTGAGCTCAAGGTTAACGTGAGATTGAAATAATGAGGTGTAGGATTGCTGGTTCTGGCTCAGGTTCTGGTTAAGGCTCAGAACAGAGATATCGAAATCTTTTGAGTTAATTTCACCTTGCCAAGTGACCCCGAGAAACTCGTGAAATAGGATGCTGGCAACGACGAATCCTTTCAGTTCACTGTTATCGTTTAGAACCGGTAGGAACAACTTGATGCCTTGATGGCCATCTTCATTAAAAATACTCGTGGTTATTTCATGTTGACCGAGCGCCTTTCCCATTGCAGCGGCATCTTCACAATTGGTGTCCAGTCTGTTCCCTAAATAATCACTGGCTTCGAATTGAGGTGAAATGTAGTAAACCGGTAAGGTTGCGCTGTTTAGCCATTTCGCACATGTAGCAGTTTGGCCCACCCTTGGTAAAAGTTGAAAGCCGAGTAAACCATTGCTCTTAGCCTTCTCTTCGAACTGTTTAACATCCCCAAGGGCAATGAGTGGTAGCCAAAACAGAGAATGTATTCCGGAGCCGATTCTCGTTCGATCGTTGAGAAAGTGCTGAAACTGAACTTGAGTCGGGTTATTGCCATTTTGAAGAAACTTTTGAGTCGAATAGACAAGCTCTGACAAAGAGTTCATTGATTGCTCTAAGGATTTCACTTTACTGTTGAATCGAATTTCAAGTTGGTCGTGTAACCTTCGAGATTCATAGAATTCAACGACGAGAAAGCTAGATACGGCAATAGTGATTCCTATCGCCCAAATAATGAGAAAGGATTTGTGAGAAAACGAGAACGTCAATGTACAGGCTCTAACAGTGAAACTTATCAATAGAGGTTATCACATTTATCTCTTGAATGGTAATGGGTCTCATTTAGATTTAATTGCGTGTTATCGAATGAGATAAATGGAGATTTTTGATTCTCGACCCTAGCCTGACACTTCCCTTAAACTACTCTGACTCCCCACCAGACAATGACATAGAGTTTATCTTGCTCTGATTTACCTTGCCTCTTTCTCTTTAGTATACCGCTCAAGCAATAAACCCAATTAGGATATATCAATAATGACAACAAAAACGATTACTCTAGCAGTGGCGGGCGCAATTTTACTTTCTGCATGTAAAGAAGAAGCCCCTGAAATCGTTGAGCCAACCCACGCAACCATTACCTTGGTTGAAGCGGTAACGGAAGAAATTAAAACGCCTCATGAAGTGTGTAATGATGTGGTCGTCACGAAAAAGTCTGACGTTAAAGACGAAGGTAAGGTTCTTGGCACGCTCGGTGGCGCAGCAGCGGGTGCTGCATTGGGTAATCAAGTCGGTGGAGGTTCAGGAAAAACCGTTGCTACGGCGGTTGGTACGGTTGCGGGGGCAATGACAGGTCGAAAGATCCAAGATAATGCCCAGCAAAACAGTACGGTCACCACGACAGAAAGGCGTTGTACAACCAAATATACAGCCTCAACGGAAGTGGTCGGATACGATGTCACCTATAAAGTGGCAGGGTTAACGACCACCACGCGTATGAAGAACCAGCCTCAAGAGAATACATTCCCAATCATTGGCGGCCAGGTCATTATCCCTCAGTAGCTTGTCATTAGTCTAAGCGAGTTAGTCGAAGCTGAATAAGACGGTTAAATACTACTAAAAAACAGAGCCTTAATATGGTTCTGTTTTTGTTTTTATTATAGAGGTATTTGTCTCAATATAGAGGTACTCAGAGTTTGATTAGTTGTAGCATAAGTAATGAGAAGGGAGATTAAGGGGCATTATTTGTTTACACATCCCTGTGTAACGTTTTCTTAATATCAGCTGACTTTAAAGCGCTTCATAAATTGGCTAACGCGTGGAATCAGGCTTTTTACTGTTGGTGCGTCGGGAATGTCATTTACAAAACTCATAAAGCGTTGCGCCTTATTTTTATCCCCTTGAGCAGTCCCTGCTAGTATTGCTTGAGCTAAAATCACATGCTCAGCGGTAACGTCCTTATTCGAAAATTCGTGAATCATCATAGAAAATCCTAATAAGCATAAATACGGGGGAATAATACAATATATTGATGTTTATATCGATAGTTTATGGTGTCCATCAATGTCAAATTTATGTTAGAGCGAAACCTAACGAAAAGTGAAAGGGAATAGGGGTGTGGCCGCTTATCTTAAGTTGCTCCTTAATGGTGCAGGCGAGCTTCTGATTCAGCACTCAATTGGTTCAAACCCTACTGCCTCACGGTAAATATGACACTATTTCAATGGGTTAATATTTGGAACGATCCTTGTAATACATTATTGCTAGAACCAATATGACAACTAAGGCAATCAAGGAGAGATCATCATGCAAGAGACATTGACCATTGTACTCGCCGGAGGGGTCGGTTCGCGCCTATCTCCATTGACCGACAATCGAGCAAAGCCCGCTGTGCCATTTGGAGGGAAATACAGAATCATCGATTTTACGCTGACCAACTGTTTGCATTCAGGGCTGCGCCGTATTTTGGTACTGACTCAATACAAATCTCATTCGTTACAAAAGCATCTTCGTGATGGATGGTCGGTCTTTAATCCTGAACTGGGCGAATACATTACCGCTGTTCCACCTCAAATGCGTAAAGGCGATAGTTGGTACAGTGGTACGGCCGACGCTATTTATCAAAACCTGTGGTTGTTGTCTCGAAGCGAAGCCAAATACGTGGTGGTACTTTCTGGTGACCACATTTATCGAATGGACTACGAACCGATGCTGCAACGCCACAAAGAGAGCGGTGCAGAGTTGACGGTTGCGTGCATGGAAGTGCCCGTCGCAGAAGCGAGAGAATTCGGTGTCATGGCCGTTGATGAGCAAAGCAAGATTGTCGCGTTCGAAGAGAAGCCAGTGCATCCTATCTCACTTCCTGATAACCCAGAGAATAGCCTAGCGTCGATGGGTATCTATATTTTTACCACCGATACCTTGATTGATATTTTGGAGAGCGATGCACAAAACCCACGGTCGAGTCACGATTTTGGTAAAGACATCATTCCTCGGCTGATTGATAACCAGAAGGTGTACGCACATAAATTTGGTGGTGATGACGGCCGAGTGACTAAAGACACTTACTGGCGAGATGTTGGCACGATTGACTCTTTTTACCAGGCCAACATGGACTTGCTAAAGCCCGTTCCCCCGATGGATCTTTATCAACAAGATTGGGCAATACGCACCTATGAACGCCAGTTACCTCCGGCAAGAACAACCTCTTCCGCAACAGGGAATGAAGGGATTTTTATTAACTCACTTATCTCAAGTGGTGTTATTAACTCGGGTGGTTCGGTACAAAACTCGGTTCTATCGTCGAACGTAAAAATAGATGATGGCGCGACAGTCGCAGACAGCATTCTATTTGACTATGTAGAAGTGGGTGAGCACTGCCAGCTGAGAAACTGCATTATCGATAAGCACGTTAAAATTCCAGCAGGTACAGAGATTGGCATTAATCCAATGGAGGATGCGAAGAAGTTCATCATCTCTGAAAAAGGTACTGTTGTTGTACCCGAAAGTTACCGGTTTGAGTCACTATGATTTGATGGGTTATCGGATGTTTGGGTTGGCTTAGCTCTTCTGATCCAAAGTATGGTGGTTAATTTGCTGATTACTAATAAGGTGATCATTACTGCCTGAACCTTGTTTTGAGGTTTATAGCTTGGATTGAGTTTATACGTGAAACAGCAAGGCGAATACTCACCTTGCTGTTTTGGGAACGTTAGCGTATTTACTTAGAAGCGCCAGTCAAAACCTACCGAGACTTTTTTGTCCTCCGTGCGCGCGTAGCCGCCAGCCACATCATGGACTTTCAAATTGGTGTACTTACCTTCTAAATAAATGTTAAAGACCGCATCACCCACTTTAGTG
>NZ_JAJHVV010000002.1 GCF_023145695.1 Vibrio amylolyticus | reverse complement strand
TTTTGCTTAAGCAGAATGCAATAAAACCCAGCTTATACTGGGTTTTGTTGTATCTAGCACTCTATAAACCAATCTCGACGTCCTAATTAGTGCCATTACCCTCTATTCCCATTCTTTATGCCTAATCTGGGGATATCCGATGCCGCTTCTACCCTCTCTACATGCTTATAAGCGATGAACTACAACTCCCCCTACTCAGCCCCTTTGATTTTTTTCAATACGCCCTCTGCTCTTTTTCTACACTCAGGTGAAGACTTTATAGAACAGTAGATCGTCTTGCTGTCGTCAGCATCATCGTTGTAGTTCTCAGATCAAAAAAATCCAGCCGAAGCTGGATTTTTCATTCTAAAGTTCTCTTTTATTCCATTAATCTAAAAGAGAGTTATCCCAATAAACCGAGCGCTGAATTTGGCGCTTGTTTTGCTTGAGCAAGTACTGAACTCGACGCTTGAGATAGGATTTGAGATTTCGTCAATGCCGTTGTTTCTTTTGCAAAGTCTGTATCTTTGATGCGGCTTTGAGATGCATTAACGTTTTCGTTAATGTTATCCAAGTTGTTAATCGCATGGTCAAATCGGTTTTGGAATGCACCAAGTTGAGCACGGTGACTATCAACAAACTTCAATGCAGAGTCAACAATAGCTACCGACTCTTGCGCGCCACCAACTGAAGTTACATCGATAGTGTCAACGGTTACTGCTGTTGGACCACCAATCGCAAGTTCACCCGCTAAGCTACCGCCAAATGTTACAGCACCTTCAACTTTATTGTTGTCTGCATACATTTGAAGTTTGCCATCTTCATCAACAGACGCTTTGATCATATCTTGCTGACCATTGATGTAAGTGGCCAACTGCTCAATGTCGTCGCCAACTTTTGCGTCAATAGCTAGGTTCTGTGCATTACCAAACTTATCTGTCAAAGCAATAGTCAGGTCGTTTCCGCCTGTTTGTACTGACCAATCTTTATCCTGGCCGTTTGCCGCTTTATAGCTGTCACCACCCATCAGCACGTTATCACTACGCATGTTGTTTAGTGTTAGCATCACAGCTTCACCATTATCAGCACCAATCTGGAAAGATTTGGTATCGAACGTACCGTTTAGTAGTTTATTACCACCAAATGAGGTCGTTTCCGCGATACGGTTAAGCTCATTGTTTAGAGCACTTACTTCTTCCTGAATAGCCACACGCTCAGATTTAGAGTTAGAGCCATTTGCAGATTGAAGTGATAGATCACGCATACGCTGTAGGATGTTGGTTGTTTCGTTCATTGCACCTTCTGCTGTTTGTGCAATTGAAATACCATCGTTCGCGTTACGCACCGCTACATCAAGGCCGCGACTTTGAACATTCAAGCGGTTAGAGATCTGTAGACCTGCCGCATCGTCCTTTGCGCTATTAATTTTAAAGCCAGATGATAGACGTTCCATCGATGTTTGCTGAGCGCTATTAGCACTGTTTAAATAGCGTTGAGCTGTCATCGCAGATACGTTTGTATTTACATTAACCGCCATAGTGGTCTCTCCTATTGATTTTCCGACGAGCGGAAATATTTCTATCCGAACGGTTTCCGACGTCTCGTAAAACCAATTAGTTCTCTCAAAGTAAACTCTTAGCGACCTTAAAAAGAATACCTTTAGAAAAAACAGGAGATAATATTAATTAATTTACTAAATAGCCTAATAACAAGACCTTACCGACATAATGAAAAAAATGGGCTAAAGAAAAGAAGCACTCTGCCGAGGGGCTGCGTATTGATTCGTTAATAAGAATATATAAAGCTTCAGACAAGAAAAAGCCCCTTTTCCTTTGAGAGAACCGGGGCTAGTTTGGTTAGCCGGCGTCATGTGGAGATCAAGAGAAATGATCACAATACCGACTGACCGGGGCGCATGGTTACCGTAAAAATAGAAAAGCAGGGTGTATCTGAGAGAGCTTAACTATCCAATAATAATCATACTTTGCCTTGGGTTTTACCTATTACTCACGTCTGCGTAACTAGGGTAAAGCTCCAATTACTACTGCAACAACGTTATTGCAGAGTTTGGCAACTGTTTAGCTTGAGCAAGTATTGACGTACCTGCTTGTTGCAATATCTGAGATTTCGTCAACTGTGTTGTTTCCTTGGCGAAATCTGTATCTTTAATTCGACTGTTCGATGCTTCAACGTTCTCTTGGATATTTGCCAAGTTGTTAATGCTGTGGCTTAGTCGGTTCTGTTTTGCGCCGAGATCTGCTCGCTGTGAGTCAACGTACTTTAATGCTGCGTCAATGATACCCACTGCATTTTGAGAGCCCGTTACTGAGGTTACATCGATGTCTTTCACCGTTGTGTAAACGCCTGGACCGCCATTCAAACCCAGTTCGGTAGCCAAGCCACCTGAGATTGCGAGATCGCCTTCTATATCAGGTTGAGCAATAAAGACTTGTAACTTACCTTCATCACCGACAGAAGCTTGTACAGCATCTGTTTGACCGTTGATGTAAGTCGCGAGTTCTTCTACATCATCACCCACTTTACCCATGATATCGACAGTAACTAACTCACCATTTTTATCCGTAAATTCGAACTTAAGATCATTAGCGCCGGCAGCTACATCCCAGTCAGCACTTTTACCGTTTTCGGCAAAGTAAGACTGGCCTCCCATGCGGAAGTCATCGGCACGAATACTCGTCAGCCCCATGATGATGGCTTCACCAGAGCTAGCACCGATTTGGAATGATGCTTCACCAAATGAACCGTTAAGTAGTCGACGCCCACCAAAGGAAGTTGTCTCTGCGATACGGTTTAATTCGTTTTGCAGCGCTACCACTTCTTCATTCAACGCTTGGCGCTCTGAAGTAGAGTTAGTGCCGTTCGCTGATTGAAGGGACAAGTCACGCATACGTTGAAGAATACTCGTCGACTCATTCATCGCACCTTCTGCTGTCTGCGCAATTGAAATACCATCGTTGGCGTTTCTCATTGCGACATCAAGACCGCGAGATTGCGCTGTCAATCGGTTAGAAATTTGAAGACCAGCCGCATCATCTTTAGCACTGTTTATGCGGTTACCAGAAGACAAACGTTCCATTGACGTATTGAGTTCACCGGTGGCCTTATTTAAATAACGCTGAGCGGTTAACGCTGAGACGTTTGTATTTACTGTAATGGTCATATTTGCTCTCCTAGTGAGTTCGCAAGTGCTTGCGAAGCGGCCAGCTTAATCTCATTTGGAAGCACTGACCGTAATTGCCTTGCTAAACCTGTATTACTACAAGTCTTTAATTCTTTGTTTCACTGTTACTAAATGTAATACAAGTAGTGTGCCAACTTTTTAACCAGTACAAAAAATGCGCTAACTACTTGTTTAAATAAAGATTAACGAAATAATTCCTTATTTAATTTTAATGCATTTAATACCTTGCTACTTTTGTTACGGCCAATTGCCGCATTCTATTGCCGCTTTAAAACTCATGCTTTCTTAATAGCAGTTGCTTCACAGTGACAATCATTCACACCTAATTGCACTTACGGCATTGCACGTAAGGCATTCAAAAATTAGATGTAATTAAATAAAGTCAGATCTTTGGTTTTTCCAAATGCCTGTTGAGATGCTTGGAGCGCACGTGAGTTCTCATTAAACTCAATGACGGCTTCCGCATAGTCGAGATCTTCAAAGTTACTCTTTGATTTCGAGAGTGTTAGCTTGAAGTCTTCATGCTGCTGCTCCTGAATATCAAGCGTACTTAACCTTGCACCTACATCCGTTCGAGCCTTATTCAAATGAATAAATGCCGCATGAAACTCTTCGGTAATTTGGTGTAGTTTCGCTGTACTATCGGAATCAGAGACCGAATTCTCAGCCAAATCCATCGCCTGTTGGAACGTTTCAAAAATAGAGTAAGTTTTACGAGGTTCAATTGAAATCTCGTCACTCTTGCTTATTTGTCCCTTAACCTGAATCGTTAAACCTTCATGGCGTATGCCGGTCGAAGGGTCAAATTCATCCGCTTTAACCACGCTGCCATCTTTTTCTAACTGATAACCAAACTTTCCGTTATTCATGTCCACAAAAGTGACTTTATAGCTAGAGGTATCATCGGGATCGATGTTAGTTGCACGCTCAAGCAACAGTTCTGACGCGTCATTGAGCTTATATTGAGGCTCATAGTCACCAAATGGATTGTCTATTTCCATGAATAACTTATTACCAGGGTCATTTATGGGCATATCAAGCGTATTAGAGACTTTCATCTTACGTTGATAATCATCGCCCGAATAAGTGACTGTGCCGTCGTTATCTCGAAAGAACGGTTGGTTTTTTGGCTTGGTTCCGGCAAAAATGTAGTTTCCAGATTCATCTTGAACATTCACAATATTTAAGAAGTTGTTGGCTATTTCTTGTATCTCTCGTTTTTTAGCAAAACGGTCTTCGGCAGATAGCGAGCCATTGATCATCTCCATCACGGTACGCTTAGCTTCATCAGCAAAGCTCTCGGTATTAGCAATGATGACTTCATGGTGTTCTAGACGATTTCGTACCAATACAATCGCATCAACATATTGACGAAGCTGCTCTGATTGCTGACCGACATTTTGGATGTAATGTGTTGCAAGAGGGTTGTCACTTGCCTTCATCAGCTTTTTACCCGAAGCCAGCTGAGCTTGGTTGTGATGAATTTTGGTCTCTTGCCGACGCAAATCATTTTGGACTGATTGATAGTTATGGAAACTTGAGATTCTATTTAACATTCAGTTGCCTCCCTATCGCAGTGCCAAAATGGTATTAAAGGTGTCATTTGCCGTTTGCATAATCCGAGAAGAGGCCATATATGCGTGCTGAAACTTCATCATGTTAGCCGCTTCTTCATCAAGGTTTACACCAGATATTGAAGCGATTCGTTCTTGAGCAGCCTCTTTCTCCAAACGTGAAATATCAGAGAGACGCGAAGCGGTCGATGTCTTCAATCCAACATTGGTGTTTAAGTTATGGTAAATATCCAAGACCGTCGATTCGTTATCATTTAACTTCTTGTCGGTTTGGATATTCTGCATTTTCAACAAGTTGCCGTTATCGCCTTCAGAAGGGACAAGGTTTGCCGTGAATTTGTCATTGGCAATGGCTCCTGGAGTTAGCGTAAAAGCCGTCCCTTGAACAAGAACGGGTCCTCGAGGTGGGTAGTCTTGCGGCTCTAAGAGAATCTTTCCTCTAGTATCAGTCACTGCAAACTGATCACCCTTTGGTGACACCACAACTTCGAATTCTTTAATCTCGCCTACTTGTAAAATCTTGAACTTTGCCGTTCCCTGTGCGAAAGACGTTGATGCTTTAAAGCTTTGCGCGGCAATGGCCGTTGGGTCATTGGTGGCCATTTGCATTTCAGCAGCAGAATTTCGAGTAGGGCGAATAAGAACTCGTTCACCGGCTTCTAGATTCTGGCGAACTTCAATTCGTACACCATCAATGAGCAATGAGTTACCAGTCATGGGTACAACGACTCGCTCACCTGATGGACGCGTAATAAAATAGTCACTACCATTATATTGAAGAGAATACTCACCGCCTTTAAGCTGCGTCGTATCTTCGATGAAAACGGCAAGGTCGGCTTTAGAGTCAGGCGTTTGAACCACACGCGACTTAGTAATACGGTCCTCATTGACATCGGTAAAGATCAAACCACCAATATTACCTCTAAGGTTTAAACCTTGTGATTGAAGCTTATTGACTTCAAATGAGAATGAGGCTGATAGACGACCTAGCTCGTCCATAAGATGCGGAATATGCGCATCACGCATCTCTAGAAGTGCACCAAGCTTGCCATCTATGTCTTTGGTGGTGATCGGTTTAATCCCCTTGCCTTCAACAATCGCCAGACGACGCTGATGAACATCTGGGTAGCCATCAATCATTTTTAACTGACTTGCTTCCGTTCCAGAAACCAGCGTATGACCATTACCAATATGGATATTGAAGCCTTCGCTGTTCTTTCGCGAAGTGACTGTGACCTTCGTGTACTCAGAAAGCTCTGAAACCAATCTTTCATGCTGATCCATCAAGTCGTTATGAGGGCCTGGAGTACGCATCATTAAGCGTTGTGTATCACGTAGCTCTAAAGCCAATTGATTAATTCGCTCGATGCCTAAATCCAATTTTTTATTGGCAACGTCAGACTGTAAACGGATGGTTTCATGAAAGTCATTAAGGTTTTTAGTAATCAAGCCCGCTTTCTCTAGCACCACTTTTCGGGTACCAACATCATTTGGGCTATCGGCTAACGTCTTAATGGAATCAAACCATTCGTTTAAATTCTCAGGAATTTTTTTAGAGGCAACAGATGAGAGCATGCTAGAGAGCATGTCGAGGTTTTCTTCTGTGTCGGTTTTAAATGCATGGCTAGTTGTCGCGACATTCAGCTCATTAACGGCAAACTGATCCCAAGAGCGGCGAACTTTTTCCACATGAACACCCATGCCGTAGGTTTCACCGCCATATTGTCTAGGCGAGTTCGTGCCTTGGATAATAGACTGCCGGCTATAACCATCTGTATTGGCATTTGAAATATTATGCCCTGTGGTGTTGAGTTGTCTCTGAGCTGTAAGAACACTTTGTGTCCCTAAATTCAGAAGATCCGACGCCATACCGCCCCCAAAGTCGATGAAATATCAGCAATTGCTGAAAACCTACTTTAATTATTGCAATATGTATGCCAGTACGAATTAGAAGATTCTAGATAGGTATAAAAAAGGCCTACTCATTGTAAGCCTGTGTTTCTATTACTTATGGATGTTGTTGCTCATATCGGGTTCTTGTTTTATTAATCACCGATATTATGTAACCCGTGACTTAGCCTGAATTAAGTTAGGCTTTAGGTGCTAAGTGTTACGTTACATCTGATCGATGCGCTGTTTGACGTTCAATATCTTCTCTGCATAAAGCGGATCTGTCGCATAACCCGCTTTATGGATGCCATGAATAAACGCTTCAGAGCTTCCCGTTTGTTGCAGTGCAGTACTGTAACGTGGGTTTTGGTTTAAAAAGCGTACATAGTCGTTAAAACTATCTTGGAACGAATCATAAGAACGGAATGCAGCATGTTCTTTAACGGGAACGCCACTGTGGTATTCCAAGGTTTGCGTCGCCACTTTATCACCCTTCCAGCTTCTATCCGCTTTGATGTTAAAGAGATTATTACTGCTGCCATTAGAGTTCTGAGTGATTTTTTGCCCCCACCCCGTTTCAAGCGCTGCTTGAGCAAGTAACAACGAAGAGTCAACACCCAATGCTTTTGCCGCTTGAGTCGCATACGGCTTCATTGAGGCAACAAAACTTTCGGGAGAATCAAAAGAGGTTGGCTGAGCTGATTTCGCCGTTTCAGTCGCACTCGCGGTAACTGGCGCGGACTCTCTAAGATCACGATTTTTCTGAACTTTGTCCATGATCTCTTCAAAATTTGCGTTTTGAGCCGCTGCGTTCTGGTTCTCAATCGTCCCCGTACTGAGTTGAGCAACAATCATATCCGCCAAGCCTAAAGAACCAGAAGAACTTAGCTCACTCGACATCTGATCATCGAGCATCTGACGGTAGAACTGCTGGTTTTGGCTATCCATTAAACCAGATTCAAAGCTTGAATTGGCATCACGCATCGATTTAAACAGCATGGAAGTAAAAATCGCTTCAAACTGCTTGGCCGCTGCAGTCAATGCCGCTTTATCATCGGCCTCATCACCACTTACTGCTTGTTGACGAAGTTTGTCTAAGCCTGCTATATCGTGAATAAATCCAATGTCGTTGCCATTATTAATCATGATGAGTCCTTAAATAATGATCAGCTGACCTTCAATAGCACCTGCTTGCTTTAAAGCCTGCAAAATAGCCATTAAATCTGATGGAGCGGCACCAACCTGATTAACGGCGCGAACTAAATCATCAAGCGTTAATCCTGGTTCAAACTTAAACATCTTGCCTTGCTCTTCTGTTACTTCGATATCCGTATCAGGGACAACTACCGTTTCACCGCCAAAGGGGTTCCCCTGACTGACGTTAAGATTCTCTTTAATTGCTACAGTCATTCCACCGTGGGTTACGGCAGCCGATTTTAGACGAACATGTTTCCCAACAACAATGGTACCCGTTCGCGAGTTAACGATAATTTTTGCTGAGCCATCAGCGGGATTGAATTCAATATTTTCAACGGCAGAAAGAAATGCCACTCGTTGGCTCACTTCTCTTGGTGCGCGTACTCGAACCGACGTCGCATCGATTGCTGATGCCATTTGTGGCCCAAGGAAATTATTCACAGCGTCCGCCATTCGCTGCGCCGTCGTAAAATCTGACTCAAGAAGGTTAAAGGTGATGTAGTCACCACGACTAAACGGCGTTGGAATCTCGCGCTCAACGATCGCGCCACTAGAAATCATTCCGGCAGTCGGGTTGTTACCAACGATCTTTGAACCGTCAGCCCCACTTGCACTAAATCCACTCACGACGAGGTTACCTTGCGCAACAGCGTACACTTGACCATCCAAACCTTTTAAGAAGGTCTGCATTAATGTCCCGCCACGTAAGCTTTTTGCCGAACCTACCGACGACACAGTGACATCAATCGTTTGTCCTTGCTTGGTAAAGGCAGGCATTTCAGCGGTCACGATAACAGCGGCAACATTTTTCGTTTTCGGCTTGGTACCGGGTGGCAATTGGATGCCAAAGTTTTGCAACATGGCATTGAAGCTTTGATCGGTAAAGGGCGTTGATTCCCCTGTTCCAGGTAGACCAGTAACCAAACCATATCCGACCAATTGGTTACTACGCACACCTGCAATCTGCGCAACGTCTTTGATACGAGCGGCTTGAGCACTCGTCGCTAATAACATTATGCTGGTAAGTAACAGTAATAACTTCTTCATTTGCTAACCCTTAAACTTTGTAACTACTCAATTGACGAATGTTCATCCAGTCAATCAATAAGCATTGAGCCAAAAAATCGACTTTTTTGTAAAGTTACAAAGAGACATTAAAGAATCGTGCCAAGAATCCAGGTTCTTGCATATCTTGGTTCGTTCCTGTTCCAGAATATTGAATTCGAGCATTAGAAATACGATTCGAGGCAATCGTGTTATCGAAGTCGATATCATCTGGGCGAATTGTACCGCTCAGGCGGATATACTCATCTCCAGTGTTCAGTGTCAGCCACTTTTCACCACGTATGATAAGGTTGCCGTTGGCCAAGACTTCAATCACCTCAACGGTGATCGAACCTGATAAGCTGTTACTTTGGTTCGCCGCTGCACTGCCACTAAAGTTATTGTCGTTACTTAAGTTATATGAAAAGTCGTAATCACCTATGTTAAGCGGGCGACCACCAACCTCTAATGGATCCATGCTCGCATCGTTATTCTTAGACAGATCGGCATCCGAACTTTTTGCTGCTTTGGTCTTTTCATCCAAAGTGACTGTAATGATATCGCCAATGCCACGAGGTTTAGAATCATCATACAAGCTGCTCACCGTATTTAGGTTAAACAGTGAGCCTGTTTCCGCAGCATAGTGCTCAGGAGCATGTTTAGGGTGAATCGGTGCCCAAGCGGGGTCTCCGGCAACCGGATCATTTCTGCCACGCAACGTATCGACAATGCCAGAGCTATCGTCGGAAGATTTATCACCCTCGACAGCATCAACCGTCGTTGTGCCCTGAACGACATCCGGTGTTTCAATGGGTGGCTCCATCATCGCGCAGCCACTCATGATTAAAATGGGTAAAATAGTAAGAATACGAATCATGTGGAAAACCTCATCGGTGCCTTAGGGGCTAAGCCTAGAGCTGCTGGTTAACAAAGCTCATCATTTTATCTACCGCAGAGATCACTTTAGAGTTCATCTCATACACTCGTTGAGCTTCAATCATATTGACGAGCTCTTCAGTCACATTAACGTTTGAGGTTTCTAACATCGACTGCCTAACGGAACCAAAGCCATCTAAACCAGGGACGCCTTCTTGTGGGTCACCACTTGCACCTGTTGGTAGGTAAAGGTTTTGCCCAATTGGCTCTAAACCACCTGGGTTAATAAAGTCGACGGTGGTAATTTGACCTAACACTTGGTTGTCTTGCTGGCCACGAATATTTACCGAAACCTCACCATCGGTACCGACGGTAATACTAATCGCGTCGTCAGGTATGATGATTTCAGGCTCTAACGTGTAGCCCGCTCCCGAGGTTACAATTGCCCCTTCATCGTTCACGGTAAATTGACCATTACGCGTATAACCGATATTGCCATCAGGCATCAATATTTGGAAAAAGCCATCGCCCTCAACCATCATATCCAGACTATTGGTCGTGGTTTGTGTATTACCTTGTGTATGGACTTTCTGCGTTGCAACAACCTTTGAACCCGCACCAAGCATCAAACCACTTGGCAGCTCGGTATTTTGAGAAGACTGTCCGCCTGGTTGATTGATATTTTGATAGAAAAGATCTTCAAAAACCGCACGGCTTTTTTTGTAACCTACCGTTGATGCGTTTGCTAGGTTGTTTGAAATCGTCGAGATATTGGTCTGTTGAGCGTCCAATCCCGTTTTACTTACCCATAATGCCGGATGCATAACAGTCTCCTTAAATTCTTATTAGCTCATACGAAGCAGAGAGTCGGATGATTTATCCATCTCTTCAGCTGTGCTCATCATCTTGACCTGCATTTCAAACTGTCGTTGCAAGTCAATTAGGCTCGTCATTTCACCGACAGCATTAACGTTGCTGCCTTCAATCGCGCCTGTAAGCAGTTTTACATTGGCATCTGCTTCGTATGCCGCATTGGGCTCTTTCGAACGAAAAAGGCCATTAATATCTTTGAACAAAGAACGGTTATTGGTTTGAGTTAACTTGATACGATCTACAATTTCCATTGCATCAGCAGGAGCCCCTTGTGGAACGACTGAAATTGTCCCGTCGTTTCCTATCTCAACTTTGCTGATTGGGATTGGTAGTGTAATTGGCGCGCCTGTCTCCCCTAGCACAAGGTGACCAGAAGCATTTGTCAGTAATCCGTTTTGGTCTATCTTCAAATTACCATTACGGGTAAGCCCTTCTTTGCCGGTTTTATCCATGACAGAAATCCAACCATCCCCTTGAACGGTGACATCTAAGTCACGCCCAGTGGTAATCACACTGCCTTGGGAAAAGTTTTGCCCCGGTCGCTCAGTCATACTAAATACACGAGTAGGAAGACCTTCACCATAAGCCTGCATTGAGCGCGCTTGTGCTAAATCAGCACGAAAGCCAGTGGTGCTAACGTTTGCTAAGTTATTTGCTCGTAACTGTAGCGCCTGCATATTCTGCTTTGCGCCACTCATAGCAAGGTAAAGAGTGCGATCCATAATGTGCTCCAATAACCAATGTTCAGTTATTAGAAAGCAATTGGCATGCCAAGTTTTAACTTATTAAATATCAACAAGTTAATGGGTTGGAGTGAGATTAAGGGAAGGAGTTGCCGATCATTGCCGCGGAGAACAGGCAATAACACCAAGCCAACGTTGCCGCAAGCTTGGTAATTTTGATATTGCGTAAACGAAATCGTTAACGAATTTGAAGTATATTCTGTTGTAGTTGGCTGTGTACTTCTAATGCACGCGAGTTCGCTTGGAAGTTACGCTGAGCGGATATCAGGTCAACAAGCTCCTGAGTCATATCAATGTTAGATTGCTCTAGTGCACCGTTATTGATTGAGCCAAATGATCCTTTACTCGATTCACCCCAGATTTTTTCACCTGAGAATTGTGTTGAATCCCACTGAGTTCCGCCCTTCTTATCAAGGCCTTGCTCATTGGCAACACGAACCATACCAACCCGGCCCAGCGTGACATTTTGACCATTTGAATAAGTGCCTAAAACACTGCCGTATTCATCGAAATCAATCTTGGTTAAGAAGCCTGTTGTTGCGCCGTCTTGGTGTGTTTTAGTAATCTCGAAAGGAGCGGCAAATTGCGTCGCACCATCGAGATCAAACCCTAACACTTGAGTACCGTCTGCGCCATTCAAGTTGATACCAGCCGTTTCGAAGGTATCAGTTAAGATCGGATTACCGCCGTTTAACTGTGCTAATGTACCGTCGTTATTGAACTTCATGGTATGCCCTATATGGCCAGTAGGAGACGCTGCGTCACCACCAGCAATATTAAGCGGCTTTTCACCTTCAGAATCCGTCACACTGTAGTATTTATTCCACGTGTTAGGTTGAGTCATGTCTTTCAAGTAGTAAGTAGATAACTTGTAAGATTGGCCCATTGAGTCATAAATTGTGGTTGATGTTGAGCGGTTATAAGTATCAGGATCACTCATATCAAACAGTGCTGGATCTTTTAGGTCACCATTGGCCGGTAAATTAGCCCCAACTTCAATGGCACTGGTTTGTTTAGGTTTACCAAACTCAGCAGGAATAGCTAACGGTTCAGGCTCGTAAGAAAGAACTTCACCCGTGTCTTTATTTACTTGATACCCAAGAAGGTACTGATCATTAGCATTAACAATGTAATTGTCTTTGTTTAAATGGAATGCACCGTTTCGTGTCATTTCATTTTGCTGCGGTATCATCCTATCTTTTGCAACAGCAAAAAATCCAGTTCCTGACACACGTAAATCCAGAGGGTTATTAGTATAAATACTCGACCCTTCATGGAATTGCTGAGCAACTTTATTGGCCTGAACACCTTTACCAGGAGTAGTTTTAGCATTGGTAAAGATTGAGGTTGAATATACATCGCCGAACTCTGCACGAGATTCTTTAAAACCAAACGTATTGGCATTCGCAATGTTATTACTGGTTGTGTTCAAATCTAATTGAGATGCGGATAAACCGCTTAGTGATACATATGACATTCCAAACTCTCCTATCTAGCTAGCGTATTAACTCTTAAGCGAGCTATGCTTTGCCAACTTCTAGTACTTCAGCAAGTCGAACTGGCGATTCAAAACCAGCTAGATTGAGCAGTACGTTACCATCACCTTTACCGAGAAGTACGCTATTCACGTTCGCATAAGTTGAAACTTCAAACTCGCGATTTTCTCCATCTAGCAATCCAGAGGCTCTCACCTTGTATTTGCCACCCGGCAATGGGTTACCGTTATCGTCGTTACCGTCCCATTCGACTTTATTATCGCCAGCAGGCTTTGAACCTACTTCGAATGTTCGTAGCAATTGTCCCACTTCGTTCTCGATACGAACAAATACATTGTCCAGTGATTGAGGAAGCTTCACCATTGCCGACATTGCAGCGCCGTCTTCTTTCACTCCGGCAGCTCCTGGGACTAAAACATCTCGACCGACCAAAGTAGATGCCTGTAGCGCCTGATTAGAAGTCATCGACGTATTCAAACTCTCAAACTGAGTGTTCATTTTTCCGATGCCATCAACCGTTGCAAACGAAGCCATCTGAGCAATCATCTGGTCATTGCTAACTGGCTTAAAAGGATCTTGCTGAGCCAGTTGTTTCGTAAGGAGTGATAAGAAGTCTTCTTGGTTAAGATCCTGCTTACCACCTGTCTCTTCTGGTTTCTTTTGATCTTGAAGAGATTTGAGCTGATCAACGTAGGACAAGCCGCTTTGACCAACATTATTGATTCCAGCCATTTGCTACCTCCTTATCCTTATTGACCCATCTGCAGCGTACGCAGCAGCATTTGTTTACTTGCATCTGCTACTTGAACGTTCGTTTGGTATGAACGAGAAGCAGAAATCATATTCGCCATTTCTTCCATCACATTAACGTTTGGCTTATAGATATAGCCTTCGTCATTTGCTAATGGGTGATCAGGATTGTACTCGGCATCTAGCGGTTTATCGCTCTCCACAATACCCATAACTTTCACCGGCACAGTATGATCTCGGTTATAACGTGCCTTACTTAACTCTGCACCAAACACTGCGTGACGGGCTTTATATGTATCTTTCGCTGAGCTAGAGATACTGTCCGCATTGGCAAGGTTACTAGAAGTTGTATTTAGGCGAACGGATTCAGCGCTCATCGCAGAACCTGTCACGTTGAATACATTAAATAAACTCATCTAGTTACTCCCCTTGATTGCTTTCGTTAAGTTCTTGAATTTACTTCCTAAGAAGTCAAGTGATGCTTGGTGTCTGATTTGATTCTGCATAAACAAATTACGCTCTAAATCCACATCTACCGTGTTGCCATCACCCGTATCAGGTTGTGTCGGAATGCGATATAAGCTTTCCCCTGTTACATTTGTTGAGGCAGAGATATGCCGACTATCTGTACGACTAAGACCAATACTTGCCCCCGACGTTGCCGCCTGCAGTGCTTTATTGAAGTCCATTCCTTTTGCTTTAAAGCCAGGTGTGTTCGCCTGTGCAATATTGGTGGAAATCACCTCAGCGTTGCGCTCACGTACGCCAACGGTGTGTTGGTGTATACCCAAAGCATTGTCAAAAGAAATAGCCATAATTGCCTCAACTCAAAGAACTGACTGTTACTACTAAAAATAAAAGCAATTTGCATACCAACTTTAATATTTCTTACACAATTTGCTTTTATCCATACCTTTACTGCTACTTAAAGGTTACTGCAATTTATAGACCGCTTGATGTGTATCGGCATCAGTTGGCCTAAATAAGATTTGGAATGTCTCCCTTAAAATATAACACACGAAGAAGCTGTCTAGGGGATATGTATTGAGGGGGACATTGGTACCTAGGGGATACGCTACTGAAAAGAAATGAAAACTCATATGAAAAAGCCCAGTTGATAACTGGGCTTTATTGGTATTCAAGTGTAGAGACTATTTAAGCTTGTAAATGATACCCGGATTACAACGCACCATATCAAAGCGATCAGTGAGCCCAGTTAAAGATTCTGACGCCCCTAATAGGAGGTAACCACCAGGGTTAAGGCTATTGGCCATTTGGTTAAGCACTTGCGATTTCATATCCGGTGAGAAGTAAATTAGAACATTTCGACAAAAAATGATGTCAAATTTTCCAATCAACGCATAACTCTCCATCAAGTTCTGTGGCCGGAAATTCACTAATCGCTTAACATTATCTTTAACTTTCATACGCCCGTCGCCTGCATCTTCAAAGAAAGTGCGACGACGCTCAGGAGATAAACCACGTCCCAATGCTAGATTGTCATAGACGCCCGCACGGCACATATCGAGCATTGTCGCTGATATATCCGTCGCGGTAATCGAAACACTCGGCAGCATGCCGGGTTTGCGCTGCTGAGTTTCTAGGATTGTCATTGCCATTGAGTAAGGCTCTTGACCTGACGAACTCGCGGCAGACCAAATCTTAATCGGTCGTTTATTAGCGGCAACTTCCGGTAATAACTTATCTGATAACACAGAGAAGGGGTAAGTATCACGAAACCATAAAGTTTCATTGGTTGTCATCGCATCAACGGCAGCAACCCGTAGATCTCGATTTCGACCAGTTACTACATCTCGGAGCAAATCAGACAACGAACCAACATTGAACTTAGTCACTAAAGGGCTAAGACGGCTTCTCACTAAGTACTGCTTGCTATCGCCTAAGACGATGCCACATTGAGATTCCAAAAATCGGCTGAAATCACGATACTCTTGATCGCTTATTGTTATCGCTGTCATTAATGTCTCTTTTATTTTGTTAGTGCAGTTTTAACTGCATTACCCAACTCATCAGGATTAAACTTCGCAATAAATGAGTTCGCACCAACTCGCTCAACCATTGCTTGGTTGAATACGCCACTCAATGAGGAGTGCAAAATTACGTATAGATCTTTGAGATCTGAATTACGGCGAATTTCAGCAGTCAGAGTATAACCATCCATTTCTGGCATCTCGATATCTGAAATAACGAGTGATATTTGATCATATATACTGCCTTCTGCAGCCATTTCTACAAGCTTATCATACGCTTCTTTACCGTCTTTAACAGAAACAGCCTCAAAGCCAATGGATACAATCGCTCTTTCCACTTGTTTTCTTGCAACGGTCGAGTCATCGGCAATCAAGATTCGACGTACAATTTCTTTTTCTGTCTCAGCTTCCGCAATTTCTTGACCAATGGACTCATCCATTTGCTCATCAACTGGCGCGATTTCTGCAAGGATTTTCTCAACATCAAGGATTTCAACTAACTCATTGTCGATATTCGTCACCGCAGTCAGGTAGTTTGCCTTACCCGCTCCATCAGGTGGCGGTAAGATCGACTCCCAATGCATGTTGATTATTCGTTCAACAGAGCTCACTAAAAAGCCTTGAATTGTTCGATTAAATTCAGAGATAACAACAAAACATTTATCGATGTCTGTCGTTGGTCTACCACCAATAGCTAAACTCAAATCGATAACAGAAATAGTTTGGCCACGGATATGAGCAACCCCCTTAACAAGCGGGTTTAAATTTGGCATAGAAGTCAATTTTGGACACTGAAGGACTTCTTTTACTTTAAATACGTTTATACCATAACGTTGTCGTCCCATAAGTCTAAACGTTAATAGCTCTAATCGGTTTTGACCGACAAGTTGTGTACGCTGATTCACCGAATCCAGAACACCGGTCATAAGCTCATCTCCATATCAAACTTTTATCCCAAAAAGTGTTAGTCTACTGCAGGCTATGTAAAACCAGAGAAACAGAATGATATATTCTAAATCACATTGGTATTTAGTTACCATAACTAAGTGTAGAGCTTTCTATAAGTTTTATTACAAGTCTATCGGTTTTTTATTGGTTTTATTTAGTTTTTTTGCCCATTCCGCGACTAATGAACAAATTAAAGCCATTCAACAAAGTGCAGAAAATTATATACTTAGTCATATAGAACGACCTGCTGGCGGCGAGCTGCAAGTAAAAGCTGCAAATATTGACTCCCGCGTATTTGCAACAGACTGCCCGAATGACTTACACGCGTCTTCATCATCGCTCAATAGCCAATCAAGTAACATCACCGTTTTAGTTGAGTGCCCTGAAGATAACTGGCGTCTCTACGTTCCGGTTAGGTTGACAACACTTGGTCCTCAAGTCACTTTGGCGTCACCGCTAAACCGAGGACAGATAATCACCGCAAATGACGTAACTATTAGTATGGTAGACTTACACCGTTTTCGTCGGCAAGGTTTTTCCTCTCTAAATATGGTCATTGGTGCAAAAGTAAAAAGAAACCTAAATGTTGGTAGTGTCATTCAAGATCGCGATATTTGCGTCGTTTGTAGAAATGAAACGGTCATGATAAAAGCAAATAAAGGCGGGATGACGATCACAACCAGAGGGCAAGCCCTGTCCGATGGTGCTGCGGGAGAGCAGATAAGGGTGAAAAATACCAAATCCAACCGTATAATTGAAGGAAGAGTAACTGGAATTGGTGAAGTTACGGTTCCATTTTAGTCACTGATGAAGATTTTTTACTTTTTTAAGCGTAAATGACTAAAGTAATTGCATCTATAGTCGATAGTGACTGTACAGGTTCTTATTTAAAAAAAGGCTAACATATGGCAGGTATAGATAACATACGAAGCGGCCAGACGATGACATCGTCAACGCGCAGCGCTAATCGTACTGAATCTAATGCATCAAGCAGGGCTGAAGCGTCTGAGAAGTCGAGCGGTTCAAAACAAGACGCGGTTTCTTTAAGCCAGCAAGGCAAAGAGATCGGTGCAATGCACAACCAGATGGCAACCCAAACAAGTTTTGATTCCGCAAAGGTAGCAGCAATTAAAGAAGCGATCGCAAACGGTTCATACACGGTAGATTCAGAAAAACTAGCAGACAACATGATCAAGTTTGAAAAAGAACTTGGTGGCCTTTAATCCATAATCGCTATTAGCCTAAGCTGTAATCAGAGTTTTATGGGTTGATATTCAAGAGATGAGTAAGAGACGTTAAATATGGCAGCACTCGCGAGTTTGGTCGAATTCCAACTGAAAAATGCAAATGACCTGTCAGCGCTACTTTCGCAAGAAAAGGTCGCAATAACTCAGCGTGTCTCATCAGATATCGAACGCTTAGCAAAAGAGAAAGTGATACTCATCGATCAATTGCAGACTACGGATCAGCGAATAAGTACCCATCCAGATGTTTCTAGCCTTACAGAAGATGGCAACTTAAAGCAGAGCGTAGATCAAATCAAATCGATCATTCACGATTGTCAGGAAGCTAACCTAGTGAATGGAGAAGCGCTTCAACGTGCGCAGCTCAGTTACAATAAACTCAATAATATGATGCAACAGAGCCATGGAAAAATTGGCATGACATATAACGCGGGCGGTCAAACTCATACCCTTTCTACTTTGGGTACAAATATTAAAGCTTAGTAATCTTTCCCCCTTATATTAGATAGACAATCAGACACAAAAAACGGCAATCGATATTGCCGTTTTTTATTGCTATTAAAAATGTATCTTACCAAAGCTATAGCACGTCATGTCTGGAGAACAATTGACGATAAAGAGAGTTTAGAAAAGAGTCTGCTGCCTTTTCTCAGGGACTTGCTGAACTTCACCATAGCTTCTTAATTGATCCATTTTTTCAATATCAAGCCTTAGCTCTGTTACGTAGCTGTCGCCGACTTTATAGCTTCGCACAACTTCTGCTCCACGAATCACACCATCAACCGCACCAGAAGTACGCTCCGTACCTAAACGTTGATCTTTAAGATCCGCACGACCACTCACACGCATACCATACACTTGTTCAGCGAGTTCTCTGTAAGCATCAATTTTAGATGCTCTCATCGCTCGAACTTGTTTCTCTTCATCATTTGAGCCTTTTTGCTCGCCAATACTTGCGTAACCTACAGCCGTTAGCCAATGATCGTCGCGCATGCTTTGCAGTGGCTGACAACCCACCATAATCAGTGCGGTTAAAATTACTATCCATTTACTCATCATTCGCTCCTACGGACGCAATATTACAGTATGTGATGATGTCATCGTTGGATCTGAGCGAATCAATACACCATCTTCGGTTCTCATTGAGTTCAACGTATCCAGATCTCGTCCAATTCGGTCAGCAGGCAAGAAACCTTGTGCCGTTGCCACGACAACACGAGATTGCATCCCTACCACACGAGCATTAACTAAAACACCACCTTCCTGGCGTAACATTGTGCCCGTTAAGATGTATTGGATCTCTTGCTCTTGAGCAAGATCTTTCCAGTCACGGCTAAAAGCGAAATCACCTTGCTGTGTCACTTGGATTGATCCTGTCGTTTTAAAATCAACGACTTTAAAACCTCGACGTTGGAATTGATGAATAAATCCTTCTGAGACCGAATTACCCAACCAGTTTGTTGCATCCATATTTTGCAGATCAACAAATGAGGTCACCGCTATCGGAGTTCGTGCAGAGACACTGGTGTTCGAGAGCACCAGATCATCAGTCAAACTTTCAACAAAAAAGTCCATTGTATGCCGAGGGCTCTCCATTAACATAAACTGAGAGCCCGAATACGGTTCTTTACCGTTATAAATCGGGGCGTAGGCACATGCGGTTAACAAAACCACCGGCACTAACAGTATCCATTTTTTCATTCTCTTCATCTCCAGATATACTAGGGCTTTGAAATATTCGTTCTTCTTTAGTTAATGAATCCTTCATTATCTAAAAAGTGGAACATTCCTTGCTTTTCTAACTCTGCTACGAAAAAGAAAGGCAACACCTAAATCAGCTAGTAAATAAATTGCAATATTTATACCCAAACGGCGAATTACAATGAAAAAAAACATTATTATCCTATTTTCAATGCTTTACTCATTGATGTTTACACTCCCTGCTCATGCTGCGTGGTATGAAGTTACCGGTGTATCTACTGTCGTTTCCTCAGAAGAGGTGGCTAGAATCCACGCGTTAGAAGACGCCATTTTTAAGGCGGTCAGCTTTTCAGGCGCTGATATAGGCAGTATCAGCAACCTAAGACCCTTTTTAGAGAGTAATAAAAAAGAGTATCAATTCACTAATCACGAAGTCCGCTATGTGCTAGTAGAAGAACAGAGAGTTCGAAAAGGGGTGATGTTTGTCAGAGCCCGAATCGATATCTACCCATCGGCAACAGGTTGCCATGTTAGCCAATATAAAAAGACATTTCTTATAGGCAACATCGATCTTGCCGCCCCACAACAAGCGGTAATGGGGCAGATTTATAGCGTCGGTGATGATTTTGCTCATGTGATCAATAGGCAGTTAGATCAAGAGTCTTCGAGTTTTGTCTCGGTTGGAACCACCGACTATGAAATTAGTAAACGATTCCCTGAACGCCTAAAAATGATCGCACAAGACACCGGAGCGCAATACATTCTTGGTGGTGTGATCACCGATTTAACCGCCACGCTTGATCAAAAATTGATTCGTGATGATGTGATTAACCGACAATTCGCGTTAGAAATGCAAGTGTTTGACGGAAAAACAGGACATGAAGTCTACAACCGTAACTATCGGGAAGTCGCCCAATGGCCATTCCCAAAAACTAGCCAAATTGACACAAAGAGTGCACGTTTTTGGGCTTCAACCTATGGTGAAATGATGCTTAGAGTCAGCCGTAATATCATGCTGGATCTTGAATCTGAGGTGTCATGCAAAATTAGCCTTCCGGAAGTCGTGGCACGATTTGGCAACCAAGTGACGATTGACTTAGGTCGTCTACATGGGGTTCAAAAAGGAGATCGACTACAGCTTTGGCATACGGGTTCATTTATCGACCAAAATGGCCTACCGAGAAATAAAGTTTCTCAAAGTGATATTACATTGACCGTTTCTAGAGTCTATGAGCATGAAGCTGAACTTGAGATTGATCAACAAGATCTTGCCGGTAGTATCCAAATTGGTGACGTGATGCATAAGATTTTATAATTGATTCATCGCGGTCGATATCAAGATAACTAGAAGTTAATATAAAGTGACTGTACCTAGTCTACAAAGATACGGCTTCAATCACTGCAAATAGCGCCATATAAAACAACGCTTTAGTAGCTTATGTTACTAAGGCGTTTTTATTCCTTATAAAATCCTCACACTCCTCTGATTTTAGCAACTATGATTGAAGTAGACTTATTATCAACTTGGTAAGGTATTTACTGCACTTCAACGACTCACATTACGATCAATCATAAGCTAATGAAAAAAAGTAACCTAACTACGAATACGGGCCATCGCTTTATCTCTAAGGCAAAAACCGCGTATAAAATTCATATCCACTCTCCCGATGATACGGTTCTTCATCGTTCGGTTGGCTACATACGTATTGGTGAAAAAAAAGGCCTCAAAAAAGCGATCAAGCTTCGAAATGAGCTTGGCAGTGAAATGTGGGGTAAGTTTTGGCGTCGCCTACTTAAAGATCCGTATCTAATGACTCGCTTACCTCATTCCGTTGAGCCTAAAGTCATATTTAAACCAAGGCCAACTAAAGACGAACCGAACAAAAAAGACGAGTGCTATATTGCCGCTTGGCGAACTTATGACAGTGAAGGGAAATTGATTTATCGAAGCGTCGTATGCTCCATTAGTAAGCACGGCCGCTTAGGGGCTTACACCAAAACGAAAAAAGCGCTACTTGAAGCGAATAAGAATAACCTAGAAATATTAGAGTTCATGGGCCGGCTCAACAGCATCGACTTAAAATAGCCTCTTACAGCTGTAATCAAACCCTTTTAAAAACAAAAAAACCGCAATCTTTTCAGACTGCGGTTCTAACATTTATTCAATGTCAGTGATTATTGAGCGTTCGCTTCGCGAGCTTCAATGAACTCAATCGCCATCTTAATACGTTGAATAACACGCTCTTTACCGATAAGTTCAATAACGGCATCAACAGATGGAGACTGACCACCACCGGTAACTGCTACGCGAAGTGGCATACCAATTTTACCCATACCGATTTCTAGCTCTTCACATACCGCAGCAATCACACCTTCTTTGATGTTCACTGTAGTGAACTCTTCAAGCGCTTCTACTTTAGCAAGAGCAAGCTCTAATGGGCCTTTTGCTACACCACGTAAGTGCTTCTTAGCGGCACCAGCTTCAAACTCAGCGAAGTCTTCATAGAAGTAGCGAGACTGCTCTGCAAGCTCGATAAGGGTATTACAGCGCTCACCAACGAGCTTGATCACTTCAGTAATAGCAGGGCCGTTTGAAGTATCAATCTTTTGCTCATCTAAGTGCCACTGTAGATACTCAGCCACATATTCAGGCTCAGAAGTCTTAATGTAGTGGTTGTTCAACCAAAGTAGCTTTTCAGTGTTGAATGCAGACGCTGACTTGCTGATTGCATCAAGTGCAAACAAGTTAATCATCTCTTCTTGAGAGAAGATCTCTTGATCACCGTGAGACCAACCTAAACGAACAAGGTAGTTGTTTAATGCGTTTGGCAAGTAACCTTCATCACGGTATTGCATGACTGATACCGCGCCGTGACGTTTAGACAGTTTCGCACCATCATCACCAAGAATCATTGCACAGTGAGCAAACGTTGGAACTGGCGCGCCTAGTGCTTCATAAATGTTGATTTGACGAGGTGTGTTGTTGATATGATCTTCACCACGAACCACGTGTGTAATGCCCATATCCCAGTCGTCTACGACAACAACGAAGTTGTATGTTGGTGCACCGTCTGTACGACGAATAATTAAGTCATCAAGTTGGCTGTTCGAAATCTCAATGCGACCACGAATTTGGTCATCAAAGATTACGCTGCCTTCTTTTGGGTTACGGAAACGGATTACACACGCATCATCTTCTTTTGCAGCTTCATTTGCCGCAACAACTTTAGGGTGATTCGCATCGTAGCGAGCCATCTCTTTGTTTTCTTCTTGCTCTGCGCGAATCTCATCAAGCAGCTCTTTTGACGCGTAACACTTGTATGCTTTATCTTCAGCAAGAAGTTTATCAACCATTTCGTTATAACGGTCAAAGCGCTTAGATTGGAAGTAAGGACCTTCATCCCATTCCATACCCATCCACTTCATTCCTTCAAGGATCGCATCGACTGCTTCTTGAGAGTTACGTTCTAGATCAGTGTCTTCAATACGAAGGACGAATTCACCGCCTTGGTTTTTAGCGAAAAGCCAAGAGTACAGTGCAGTACGTGCACCACCAACGTGAAGATAGCCAGTAGGGCTAGGAGCAAAACGCGTTTTAACCGTCATTTAAAATACCTTGATTGTCTTGATGACTACTAGACTAACGAGTTTTATTAACGCTCATTAGTGCTAAAATTTGCGCATTATTTTAGCACTGATCAGTAGAACTACAATCAGAATGAGAGCTAATTTGTCATCCAATGACCTTAACGGCTAGTTATTTAGGTTTTTCACTGCCCAAGAGACAAACTCTTGGCGCTGTTCTGGTGTCATAGCAAGAAAATCAGCCTGCAATGAACTTGGTTTTGCAACTGGCTTGGTTTGCTTTTGGGGGGCTTCGACCTCTGGAAGTGCGACGGGCTTTGGCGTTGATGCTGTTGTGCTTGCAACTGTTGCGGCAGCGGCAGTGCTAATCGCAGCGACACCATTTGATTGATTATAGGTGGCCAGCATTGCATTGTAATCTTTAATCAGCGCAAACGTCTCGTTGGTAATGATGTCGACCGAGGTTTCAACGTCTTTCCCATTGCTAGTGACTTTAATATTTGGATTTTTATTGTAACGATTAACACCGCGCTGATCGCGAATAGCAAATGGCGTTTCTAATAACAGTGTTTCGTCGCTAACGTCAAACGTAACTACTAATGGGGAAGAATTAAATTTTTCTTTACCGCCGTTGGTGTCGATCATAGCAGTAACACGAACCAACAGTTGGTTTTGACCGTTTTCAATCTGTAGGTCACCCTTACCTGTATTTGCTATTTGATTAATTTCTTGATTAACCGCTAAGATTTCCACACGAGAATCCGTTTGGATCGTGGTTTTAGCGTAGGAGAAAGCGCTACAGAGCGCGAGAGATAATATAGCTAATTTTTTCATAGGATTACCAACTTACAGAAACAACAAAGGCGGACATTAAGTCCGCCAGAATATACCGTTTAAGAATGGATTAGAATACCCATTCAGTACCGATACGTACCATTAGATCGTTATCAAACGCCACGTCGTCTTGCTGAGTTAGACGCAAGAATGTGTATACAGTGTTGAATGAGTATCCAACTTCACCAGAGATAGACGTAGAATCTAGATCTGAATCTTTACGGCCATCTTCTTTGCCAGTTTGGTCTGCATAACCTACACGGAAGTTCATTGCGCCGTGGTAGTAGTTCGCTTGTACAGAGAATGCGTCAATTTCACGCTCTTTGTAGCTGTAGCTGCCTTGGCTAGTCGCTTCGTAAGAACCTGTTTTGTATGCACCCAAGATATTAAAGTTGTCCATTGGACGTAATTCAAAACCTACAAAGTACGCATCGGTATCACCAATAGAAGCATCCGTCCCTGGAGCTTTTACACTTCCATCAGGGTTAAACGTTACATCAGAGCCATCAGCAAAAATTGTACCTTCTGCAATTTCAAATGCCGCATGTAAAGTAAGCATATCAACAGGAGTTACCGAGATAGAACCACCATAGAAGTTTGAATCTTCGTGATTTTCACTACCATTACCGCCTGCTAGGCTAAATTTAACCATATCACCAAACATTGGTGAGTCGTAACGACCCATTTGGCTCTTACGGTCAAAGTTGTAACGCTCACCAGATCTCCAACCACGGTCAAACGTACGGCCAAGGTTAGAAGCAGAATATGGCCAATCCACTAGTTCGTATAAAGGCGTTAACATGCGACCAAATCGAGCTTGACCCCAATCGTCACCACGTAGGCCTACAAAAGTATCACGATTACCTAACTTAGCACCATCATCAAGTACCCAACCAGATTCAACTTGCATAAAAGCAGTAACGCTGTCTGTCATTGGTTTAGCAGCTCTGAAACCGACACGCGTTTCATTTTCAAGCGCCCAACCGTCATTTGCGCCAGTTTGGTTGTAATCTACAGCCGAGATAGAAACTACACCGTACACTTCAACGTTTGCGTCGTTAGCATCGCCAATCATGTAAGCGTTTGCTGCGCCTGTTGCCATCAATACCGCTGCGCCTACTAGAGACTTTTTAAATACATTTTTCATTGTTAGTAACCCTTTCCCAATAATTAGGAGTTTTATTTATAATTTTGTTTGCAACGTATGGAACTACTGGACTAGATAGTTGCCTAACGTTGCGCTGCTTTTCATGGACAGGGCAAATATTGCAAACTTTTTTTCCAATAAAAAATAAACCCTATTTTTTTTCGACACACTTCAAAGTAAAGCAAACAAAAAAAACATAAACAAAATAAAATCAACAACTTAATCAAGATATAAAATGACTTATTTTTCCTTTGTCAATAAGGAGAAGAATGCACATCACAGTAAACCTTAAAGAAACCACGGTTTAGACGATCTAAATCACATCGTTTTTTTGTATTTGTTTGGCTTTTTATATTCATCAAGTTGAAATATTGATATCGATCTCATATCCGATTGCGCTTTGCTGACACGACCATGACATTATCATCCCCAATAAAATGCACTCACCCCCTCCATTTCACCCTTGACCTTTCCCTTGAGGTAAGGTTTAAGCTTGGTCACAGTGATAAGAAGTTAGGAAATAGTGATGAATCAATACCAGATTCCATTGAGTGGCTTAAATTGCATGGGCTGCGCTAGAAAAGTTGAGAAAGCTTTAGTTGCAGAACACAAAATTACAACTCATCAACTGAGTAAAGAGTCCATAACTGTAGAAACAGACGCAACATTTCGTCAGCTTGCTGCCATTATCCAAGAACTTGGCTACCAAGCTGGATTGAAATTAACGTATAAACTGTCAGGATTGAGCTGTGGTCGATGTGTCGAGAAGCTAACACAACTGCTGAATAAGCAAGATGATGTATATATTGTAGCTATAGACAAAGAGTCATTAACCGTTACTTCTCGGTTAGAAGACTTTGATATTGAATCATTGGCCTCTTCACTAGGCTATACAGCTTCACTTATTAATACGACCTCGCTTAATACAGATGAGCTTGATAAAAAGAGTGTTCCTAATAAAAGTGGACTCGAAAGCGCTCAACACGCGCAGAAAAATATCGAATTTGACCAACAGACGGTTGAATCTGTAGCGAATCACTCCAATCACTTCGAATCAATCCACCTATCACTAAGCGGATTGACTTGCGCGAGCTGTGTGTCTTCTGTTGAAAAAGCCCTTTACTCTTCCGATTCCGTTAAGAATGTACAGGTAAACCTTGCCGAGCAAAGCGCCTTAGTAGAAGTAGTGAGCGTTTCTCATGGCGTTGAGCGTTCTCTTATTAGGCTTATAGAGCAAGCAGGATACCAAGCCGAGATAATTGAAAACCCACTGGCCGCCCAAGAAAAGCAGAAGCATCAGCTAGAACAAGCGAAGCAGCATCATAAGAAAGCGTCATTATTCGGCTTATTAATAGGCGGCCCTCTGATGATTTGGGGGATGCTTGGCGGAAATATGATGATACGGTCTGTCGGTGACCAGATTACTTGGGGGGCAATTGGCCTTTTATGCCTCATTTTAATGGCGACTGCCGGACGTTCATTTTATATCAATGCTTATAACGCCCTCACCCATCGCCGAGCTACTATGGATAGCCTTGTTTCATTAGGCACTGGCGCAGCATGGTTTTACTCTATGCTGATGGTATTAGCACCATTTTGGTTTCCTGAAAATGCTAGACACGTCTATTTTGAAGCCACCGCTATGATTCTTGGCCTTATCTCTCTTGGTCACTATATAGAAGCTAAAGCCAAGGCAAAAACTACCCAGTCTCTGCAAGCGTTAATCAACCTTCAGCCACAGTTTGCCACCTTAGTGACGGAACAAGGTGATGAAAGTATCGCAGTCAAAGCGATCACTAAAGGTATGATATTGCGAATAAAGCCCGGCGAAAAGATTCCAGTCGATGGTGTGGTTCTAAGTGGTGAGTCATATTTAGACGAGTCAATGCTAACTGGTGAGCCTATTCCCACCCTAAAACAATGCGACGATCGAGTCTCAGCCGGAACGCTTAATCAAGACGGAAGTTTAACAATATCAGCAACAGGTGTGGGTACTGATACCATGCTCGCTCGAATCATTCAATTGGTACGCAAAGCGCAAAGTAGCAAACCACAAATCGCTAAGCTTGTGGACCAAGTCTCCTCTATTTTTGTTCCAGTGGTCATTGGTATTGCTCTGCTGGCTATCACTATTTGGTACTTTGTTGGACCAGAGCCAAAATTAAGCTATATGCTGATTGTCGCAACAACGGTACTTATTATTGCTTGCCCTTGCGCATTAGGGCTTGCGACTCCACTTTCCATTACCGTTGGCGTTGGTAAAGCTGCTGAAATGGGCATACTCATTCGCGATGCCGATGTACTACAAACCGCGAGTAAGATAGAAACCGTCGTCTTTGATAAAACAGGCACATTAACTCAGGGAACGCCTGAGGTTCAAAAACTGTTCACTTTTAGCGTCAATGAAGAAGAGTTGCTTCAATATGCCTACAGTATTGAAAAACACTCCGAGCACCCACTCGCAAAATCTATCTGTAAACAAGCAAAAAGTCTTGGTATTACAGCGTTAGATATTAACAACTTCAGTAACATCAAAGGGCATGGCATTACTGCTGAAATGAATGGACAACCGCTCATAGCTGGTTCCATCTCTTATATTGAATCCCTTAAGGTTTCGACCAATCATGCTACAAGCGCGATTAAACAATGCCAAGATAACGCATGGACACCGATTGCCATTAGCCTTGATAACGCACTTATTGGTATTATTGCGCTCTCTGATTCAATAAAAAGTGATGCGCTTGCGGCTATTTCCGCACTAAAACAGAAGAAGATTCAAACAGTCATGCTTACAGGTGATAACCAAGCCGTGGCTCAATCAATAGCCTCAACATTGGGCATTGATACCGTTATTGCACAAGTACTGCCCGATCAAAAAGCGCATCATATCGCTGAACTACAAAAAGGCGGCCGAAAAGTCGCCATGGTGGGTGATGGCGTAAATGATGCTCCGGCTCTTGCTCAATCAGACATGGGGATAGCTATGGGAAGTGGTAGTGACGTGGCGATTGAAAGTGCTCAGATGACACTATTAAACTCTTCCCCATTATCGGTGGTTAATGCAATTGATCTCTCTAAGGCGACCGTTAGAAATATTAAACAAAATCTTTTTGGCGCGTTTATCTATAACTCGCTCGGTATTCCAATTGCAGCAGGCGTATTGTTCCCTGCTTTTGGATTCTTATTAAGCCCAGTCGTCGCAGGAGCGGCAATGGCACTTTCCTCAATTACTGTCGTTAGCAATGCTAATCGCTTACGACTATTTAAACCTAATTTCAAATCATAGAGGTCATTATGAAATTACAAACACTCACACTTGCACTCATCACCACTTTCTCGGCTAATGTCCTCGCTGCGGACGTTATCAACCATAAGTCACCTTACTGTGGTTGCTGTGGAGATTGGACGACACATATGGAAGAAGCAGGATTTACCGTAAAAGAAGAACTGCACGAAGACATGAACCCAGTTAAAGAGAAATTTGGTATTACGCCACAACTGGCCTCTTGCCACACAGCAGAGATTGAAGGGTATGTATTTGAAGGGCATATTCCTGCCGAAGACATTAAAGCGTTTTTAGACAACCCACCAAAGAATGCTAAGGGTTTAGCGGTTCCGGGCATGCCAATGGGCTCTCCAGGTATGGAATATGGCGATAAGAAAGATGCGTACTCGGTATACGCTTTTAATGAAAAGGGTCAGGTATTCGAATACCGACACCACGAAGGGAACTAAATTAAAACAGATTTAATGCAACAAAAAAGAGCCTAGCAAATTGCTAGGCTCTTTTATTAGGACTTTAGTTTGGACAAACTAAAACTTTAAAGCTTGATTAGAAGCCGTAAGAAGCACCGAATACAAATGCGTTGTTTTCGTTGTCAGCTTGGTTACGGTACTCGAAGTAAGGTTGAACGCCGTTACGAGTCCAAGTTGCACGAAGCTCGTGGTCCATAACTTCAGCATCAATCATGTAAACGTTGTTGTAGCTTACTGCTAGGTCTTCGTTTACTGAGTAACCGATGCGGTTATCCATGCGGTAATCAGTTTTGTCATCGCCTACTGCATCAATGTGTGCACGAGTACGGTTGCTGATTGCAATGCCGTTGTCGAAGTTGTAGCCGATTTTAACTAGAGGACGGTACTGAATTGTTTCACCAGTAACAGAAACGTTCTGGTAACCAGCAGCAACCCATAGGTTATCGTTAATAGAGAATGATTGCTCACCACCAACAGTTAAGTATGCAGGGCCGTTTGCGCCTTCAACTGCTAGGTCACCTAGTTGAATGCCATCAATCTCAGCGTAAACTGTGAAGCCACCAAAGCTGTTGTCAAAAGTGTGACCAGCTTCTAGAGTAGAAGTTGCGTCTGAACCGTGTAGGTCGTCGCTGTGGAATTGCACGTTACCTGTAACGTAAGAAGAACCAGCGAATGCGCTTGAAGCGAAAGCAAGAGAAAGAGCGCTTAGTGCGATAATTTTTTTCATAATTAACTGCCTTTTTAAAATTGTGTACGACTTTATTTCTAGGTAACTCACTCACCGTTAAGTCGTTAATTGGGGCGCCTTCCTGGCTTGATTCGAATAGTGCACGATTTATTTCGCGTTGAAAAATAAAACGTATTGATACGGTGATCTAGCTCACGAGCTTGATATGCGTCGCAAAATAAGGGCGTTAAAACAATAGGTTACTAAATTTAAAAAAATGATAAAAAAAGATAATGTGACACACATCGCCAGATTTTATGTTTTTCACTCGATAACATGAGCTAGATCACCTAGCATTTAGCTGAATTTAGTGTTTTGTTATTCAGTAATAACCATAGTGATATATACATCACACTTTATAGGCCTTCGAGATATCACCTTCATCGTTTCAATGAGTCATCCTTCTACATATAAACTTTGATAGCTTTCATATCTTGGATTCCACGAGTACTCCCGATATTCTTTAAAGCAGATAATCTATCAACATTGGTCATTAGAAATGCGCTCACTTTCTCTGTTACTTGCTTCTATCTACCTCACTTTATTCAGTTCACTTGCCTCTAGCGAACCTATCTATTGGTCCGCTAAGAAAGGAAACCTTGAACTTATGGTCTTAGGTTCAATCCATGTCGGAAACGAAAGTATGTACCCACTGCCATTCGAGATAACTGAGTTTCTCGAAAAAAGTGACGGACTAATATTGGAAACAGATACAAGGAAAACACACGATATTAAATACCCTAGTTATCAACATACGGTTAAAGACGTCGTCAGTGATACGCAAATCAACCAATTAGTACTAATCGCCAAAGAGCTTAATATTGCAGAATCGACACTGTTTAGTCTTCCGCCTTGGAGCGCCTCCCTTGCGATTCAAATGGGTAAGCTCAATTTACTTGGCTATGAACCAAGCCAAGGCGTTGATCATAAGCTCCTGTATGAAGCAGTGCTAAATGAGATCCCTGTTATAGGCCTTGAGCCACTGCAATTTCAAATCGATTTGATCGCAAGTCTACCTAACGATGGAGAAGATCTACTATTCGCTGCGTTGGATGAATACCATCAAAATGAAGAGATGACGAAATGCTTAGTCGAGACCTGGAAAGCAGGTGATAGCGAAAAGCTTCTTGAATTTGGGATTAACAGCGAAATCTCAGATGACTTCGTTCAGCTCTTCATTACACAGCGAAATGAAGACTGGGCCAATAAACTCAATAGCGATGAATTTATTGAATCAAATAAAGGTCGCTATTTAGTTGTCGTTGGTGCGCTGCACCTCGTTGGGAAAAATAACTTAATTGATGGATTGCATGAACGAGGCTTCGCTATGGAAAAAAGATCGAAGAACAACCAAGTAGATTGTGAATTTATTTAGCGATATGGGATGAAGAACCACGCTATAGAAGCAGGTGATCAATAATTACTACAGAGCTAAAACGCAAAAAACCGCAACATTTCTGCTGCGATTTCTTTAATGTGGTCGGTGAAGAGGCTTTCGTTTAAACCACCGGGAACCCCCGCTCCTTCATTCACAAACCAGATCCTCGATAATTTATACCGAGCTAAAACGCAAAAAACCGCAACATTTCTGCTGCGGTTTCTTCAATGTGGTCGGTGAAGAGGCTTTCGTTAAACCGCGGGGAACCCCCGCTCCTCAATACACAAACCAGATCCTCGATAATTTATACCGAGCTAAAACGCAAAAAACCGCAACATTTCTGCTGCGGTTTCTTTAATGTGGTCGGTGAAGAGGGATTCGAACCCCCGACCCTCTGGTCCCAAACCAGATGCGCTACCAAGCTGCGCTATTCACCGAGATGTTGTTCAGCTTCTCGCTGTCAACGGATGCGTATATTACTGATTATCTGATTTAACGCAAGCCATTTAAGCTGTTTTTTCTAAAAATAAAACTGTTCGATTAAATACTATTCAACTTTTAGCCGTTAACCAATAAACCCACTTAAATGTGACCAAAAACACAACATCAAAAGCAATCATTCACCAACCGTATAGGTCTTGATCCAGATCAGTAAGAAAACATTAACTTCTGCATAACATCAATTCATATTTATCGATAAGGAATAGACTATGGACTTCTGGCTTCAACTCCTCTTTGGCAACGCTGTTGGACTATCATCAATGATCGTCATCTTTATCACGATAAGCCTAATGCTGTTCTATACGGGTTACTTCATTTATAAGATCTATAAAGATGAAGATCCGAGCTAAAGAGAAAAACAATCATATATAAAGAGGCTACCCTAGATAGCCCGAATGAAAAACCACTCAGCATTTAACGAAGTAGATACCTCACTACTTCGTTTTTTATTGCCCAAAATTCACTAGACACCCTACTTCAACCCAATTAATCTTCTCTATAACACAGATTAATTGGGATTCACTTATGTCTCATGATGACGATTTATCACTCTTTCAGCAGATGATGGAAGATGTCAAACCTATCTCGAACGATACGGCAGAACTCAAAAAGAAACATTCCGTTTCTGCTGGTCAACAAGCGAAACAACAAGCCGCTATATGGCTGACCGAAGATGATCCCGAATACCTCTCCATTGATTATGCACCCATGATCAAACCTGAAGATATGATTCAATATAAGCAAGATGGTATTCAGCATGGTGTATACAAAAAGCTTCGACTTGGAAAGTATCCTATTCAAGCTAAGCTAGACTTACACAAGCGAACGCTAAAAGAAGCCAGAGAAGAAGTGGTTAAGTTTCTTAAACAGTGTTTGAGATTAGACATACGAACTGTTCTTATCGTACATGGGAAAGGCGTTCACTCTAATCCACCAGCGCTACTAAAAAGCTACTTAGCCAGCTGGGTAACCCAAATTAAAGATGTGCAATGCGCTCATAGTGCACAACAATTTCATGGCGGAACCGGAGCCATTTATCTACTGCTTAGAAAAAGTGATGATAAAAAAACCGAGAACAGAGAGCGCCATCAAAAACGGTTGGGATAAGTCCCCTGTAAGTGCTACACTCCGCCCAATTATTAAGCAGAACTCTGCTTCAAGTCATATAAACCGTTGTGAAACGTAACGAGGTCCCTATGTCTACCGCTCAAAGAAAGTCTACACATCAAAACAAATCACAAAATAATGCGCAGTCTCAAACTGATGGGAAGCGCTTAAATAAATTCATCAGCGAAACTGGTTTTTGCTCTCGTCGAGAAGCCGATCGTCTCATTGAACAAGGTCGAGTAACCATCAATGGTAAAATTCCAGAAATGGGTACCAAAGTTCTTTCTGGTGATGATGTCTGTATTGATGATAAGCCTGTCCGTTCAAAAGAGAAGCCGATCTACATCGCTCTGAACAAACCGACCGGTATAACCTGTACCACTGAGCGCGATATTCCGGGTAACATCGTTGATTTTATCGGTCACCACAAACGTATCTTCCCTATTGGTCGTTTAGATAAGCCGTCAGACGGTCTCATCTTCCTAACTAATGATGGTGATATCGTTAATAAGATTTTACGTGCTGGTAATAACCACGAGAAAGAGTATGTGGTCCGTGTTGATAAGCCAATTACAGATGCGTTCCTAACTCACATGGCCGCAGGGGTTCATATCCTTGATACCGTGACTCTACCGTGTAAAGTTACCAAAGAAACTAAGTTCTCTTTTCGAATTGTTCTAACACAAGGCCTGAATCGTCAGATACGTCGTATGTGTGAAGAGCTAGGCTATGAAGTGTTTAAACTTCGCCGTGTTCGAATTATGAATATCTCGATCGACGATATTCCAAATGGTAAATGGCGCTATCTGAGCGAAGCGGAAGTTAACGAAATCCACGCTATGTGTGAAGATTCAAGTGGAACCGAAGATGCCTCAAAAAATGATGCAAAAGGTGTACGTATTCGTCGTGCAACGGATGCTAAGTTATTTGATAGCCGTGAAGAGAATCAAACTAGTACAGCAAGACGCAATCAAAAGCCGCGTACCTTTAGAGGTAACAATGCAGATGAATTCCGTCATGCACCAAATTCAAATAAAGGTAAGAAGAACTTTCACGGCAAAGCGCCAGTAAGACCAGGCAGTAAAGAAAGCCATGGTAACGGGAAAGGAAGTGGCTCTGCACCACAAAAACGTAAGCCGGGTACATTGAGCTTAAAAAAATAGAGTCTCAGTAAAATCCAAATAATAAAAAGGGAGCATCAGCTCCCTTTTCTCGTTCTAAGTCACCGAATTAACGATTACTTAGTACCAAAGATCTTATCACCCGCATCGCCAAGACCAGGAACAATGTAGCCTTTGTCATTTAGCTTCTCATCAATTGATGCCGTGTAAAGCTCAACATCTGGGTGCGCTTTTTCAAGAGCTTCAATGCCTTCAGGTGCAGCAACTAATACCAGCACTTTAAATTGGCTACAACCTTGCTCTTTAAGAAGATCAATCGTTGCAATCATAGAGCCGCCAGTCGCTAGCATTGGATCGACAACAAGAGCAATACGCTCATCAATGTTAGACGCTAGTTTATTAAAGTAAGGTACAGGCTCTAATGTCTCTTCGTCACGATAAACACCAACAACACTAATACGTGCACTTGGCATATGCTCAAGAACACCATCCATCATACCAAGACCGGCACGAAGAATAGGCACAACCGTTACTTTTTTCCCTTTTAGCTGCTCTACTTCTACAGAACCGTTCCAGCCTTCAATGCTGACCGTTTCTGTTTCAAAATCAGCAGTCGCTTCATAAGTAAGTAAGCTGCCAACTTCTGTAGCTAGCTCACGAAAACGTTTCGTGCTGATGTCACCTTCTCGCATTAGACCAATTTTATGTTTCACAAGAGGGTGCTTAACTTCAACCACTTTCATTTTCTTCTCCGACAGTTTTAGGTACTTTTAAACAAACCGCCAGATTATACACGATAACGAAAATAAATTCAGGTTAACGAGATCAATAAAAAAACACGCGCAAACGTTTGCTCTTTAGGTTTAAGCACTGGTAGAATAGCGCCGTTTTCATATCCAACTTAAACCCGAGGACTTCCCTGTGAGCGGTAATAACTCTTCTCTAAGCTACAAAGACGCTGGTGTTGATATTGATGCAGGCAACGCGCTTGTTGACCGAATTAAAGGTGCAGTAAAACGCACTCGTCGCCCTGAAGTTATGGGTGGCATTGGTGGATTCGGTGCTCTATGTGAGCTACCAACGAACTACAAACAACCTGTTTTAGTATCAGGGACTGACGGCGTAGGTACAAAACTGCGTCTTGCTCTGGATATGAACAAACACGACACAATCGGAATCGATTTAGTGGCTATGTGTGTAAACGACCTAATTGTTCAGGGTGGTGAGCCGCTATTCTTCCTAGATTACTACGCAACAGGCAAGCTTGATGTGGATACAGCAGCAGACGTTGTTACTGGAATCGCTGAAGGTTGTATCCAAGCCGGTTGTTCACTTATCGGTGGCGAAACAGCTGAAATGCCAGGCATGTACGAAGGCGAAGACTACGACGTAGCTGGCTTCTGTGTTGGCGTGGTAGAAAAAGAAGACATTATTGATGGAACGAAAGTTGCTGCGGGTGATGCACTCATCGCTGTTGGCTCTAGCGGTCCACACTCAAACGGTTACTCTCTTGTCCGTAAGATTCTTGAAGTTTCTGGCGCAGACAAGAACGAGCAACTAGAAGGTCGCACTATTGGTGAGCACCTACTAGAACCAACAAGAATTTACATCAAATCAGCACTTAAGATGATTGCAGAGCACGATATCCACGCGATCTCTCACATCACTGGTGGTGGTTTCTGGGAAAACATCCCACGTGTACTTCCTGAAGGTACAAAAGCAGTCGTTGACGGTTCAAGCTGGGAATGGCCTGCAATCTTCAACTGGCTACAAGAAAAAGGCAACGTAACAACGCACGAAATGTATCGTACATTTAACTGTGGTGTTGGTCTTGTTGTTGCGCTACCTAAAGCTCAAGCTGAATCTGCGGTTGCACTTCTTAAAGAAGAAGGCGAAAACGCATGGATTATCGGCGAAATCGCTCAAGCAGAAGCTGGCGAAGAACAGGTAGAGATCAAGTAGATATGAAAAGCATTGTTGTTTTAGTTTCAGGGAATGGTTCGAACTTGCAAGCGATTATCGATGCCTGCGAAACCAGTATTGATAGTGGCAAAGTAACGGCTGTTTTTTCAAACAAAGCAGATGCTTATGCTCTAGAGCGAGCTAAAAAAGCAGGGGCTGATGGTATCTTTCTTGATCCAAAAGCCTTTGATACCCGTGACGCATTTGACAGGGAATTGATGCGTCAGATGGATGGATATCAACCTGACTTAATTATCCTAGCTGGCTATATGCGTATACTAAGTGGCGAATTTGTTCGTCACTTCCTAGGTCGAATGATCAACATTCACCCTTCTCTACTGCCAAAGTACCCAGGCCTTAACACTTACCAACGTGCTATTCACGCGGGTGATGAAGAGCACGGCACCAGTGTTCACTTTGTGACTGAGCAACTTGATGGCGGCCCAGTGATTCTGCAGGCAAAAGTGCCAATCTTTGATGAAGATAATGTCGAAGTGTTAACTGAACGCGTTCAGACACAAGAACATAAAATCTATCCTCTAGTGGCTCAATGGTTTGTAGAAGGACGTCTGAAAATGGAAGGTGGAAAAGCATTTTTAGATGGTAACAAGCTTGGCATTCACGGTTACGCACAATAGAGTAAATTGATTAGATAGCAAAAGGGTTGATGTGTAAGCATCAACCCTTTTCTTTTATCGGCTTAACTAGAAGTTAGAGCGGCTCTGTCGGAGCTTGAGACTTTGGTTTCGCTTCTGCAAAAGCAATATCTTCTAATCGATGAGCGTTCCCATCAATGAGCTCACCAAAATGGAAAATACCGTATTCACTTGGCTTCATTCGATGCCAAACTTCGTTATCCGTTAGTGGCTGAGTCGCAACAACAGTGACCACGTCGTTCGGAGTGGTCTCTTCTAAGAAGTTAATTGTGACGTCTTCATCAATCAAGCTTGCCTTACCAAAAGGCGCTCTACGAGTGATCCAGTAAAGATGATTCGTACAGTATGTCATTACATACTCACCATCAGACAACAGCATGTTAAACACGCCCTTCTCTTTAAGCTTATCGCAGCATTTGGCAATGAAACGAAACACACCAACCATGTCCTGCGGCGGCTCAGGGTATCGCTCTTCCAGCTGTTTTAACAACCAACAGAAAGTCAGCTCACTGTCCGTTTCTCCAACTGGGCGAAAGCGTCCAGAGACTAAGTCATCGTAATCCGACAGCTGGCCATTATGAGCAAACGTCCAATAACGCCCCCAAAGCTCTCGGGTAAAGGGGTGGGTATTCTCTAAATTAACTGACCCACGGTTTGCTTGCCTAATATGGCTCACCACCGCGCGACTTTTAATTGGGTAACTTTGTACTAACTCGGCAATTTTAGAATCACAACTTGGCTGAGGATCTTTAAAGGTTCGAAACCCCTTTCCTTCATAAAAGGTGATCCCCCATCCATCACGATGCGGGCCCGTATTGCCCCCTCTCTGAATCAGGCCGGTAAAGCTAAAACAAATATCGGTCGGCACATTCGCGCTCATTCCGAGCAATTCACACATAGTCTCATTTAATCCTTTAAGCTAAAACAAGCGTAATTACGCCATCTCTTTTTCAATAAGCTGAATGACAATATGGATGATCTTGATGTGGATCTCTTGGATGCGGTCAGCGTAACCAAAATGTGGCACACGAATCTCAATATCCGCGAGACCCGCCATTTTTCCACCATCTTTTCCAGTTAACGCAATCGTCTTCATTCCCTTAGCTTTCGCAGCTTCAATGGCTTTCAAAATGTTACCTGAATTGCCAGAAGTTGATAAACCAAACAGAACATCACCTGATGAGCCGACGGCTTCAACATAACGAGAGAAAACAGAATCATAACCAAAATCATTACTCACGCATGAAATATGACTAGGGTCTGAAATCGCAATACCCGGGTAACCAGGACGGTTTTCACGATAACGCCCTGTTAACTCTTCAGCAAAGTGCATCGCATCACAATGAGAGCCACCATTACCACAAGATAGAACTTTGCCACCTTGCTTAAATGAGTCTGCGATTACCTTAGCAGCGGATTCTATCTGCGCTAAATTCTTGTCATCCGATAAAAAGGTATTCAGTACATCGGCAGCTTCTGTTAATTCGCTTTTAATTAGGTCCTGATACATGGCCAAATCTCTTATTGTTGTGGGAGTAAACGTAACAACCGTTACGACTCTTTATACCTTCGAGTTTACTGAAACAAATTCTAGTGTCGATAGTTTGGCAGCAAGAATTCGATTTTATCCTTCCAATAGTGAACATAAATCTCTACTCACCGCCCAGAATTAGAACTTTAACTCTACTTGGATCACTTTTTAACCACATTGGCATTTTACATTTTATTAATATATTGATTACACTTAACTGGTTAGACCTCTTACAAGATTACAGCGCGATAGTCGTGCTATAAAAGGAAAACAACATGGAAATCTTGCTCTCTATAATCAGTTTCACAGCTGTCCTCATGCTTTGTTTATACCATCGAAGCTCTTTATTCCTCTCTATTATCGCGCTTGGTGCCACTCTGATTGCTTTGTCAATTTGGGGGGCAGCGGGACATATCAGCTGGGCACTTTTCTTGGCAACTAGCGTACTATTTACCATGCCATCGGTACGACAGTCCGTGATTAGTCAACGAGCTTTGACTGTTTTTAAGAAAGTCTTACCCGCGATGTCTCAAACAGAAAAAGAGGCGTTAGATGCTGGTACTGTTTGGTGGGAGGCGGAGCTGTTTAAAGGCAAACCAAATTGGAAAGAACTCCACAACATCGCCGCACCTAAACTGTCTAAAGAAGAACAAGAATTTTTAGATGGCCCTGTTAATGAAGTGTGTGCCATGGTTAACGACTACCAAGTCACCCATGAACTGGCAGACCTTCCACCAGAAGTGTGGCAATACCTAAAAGACCACAAGTTCTTTGCCATGATCATCAAAAAGAGATACGGCGGGCTTGAGTTCTCAGCTTATGCACAATCTCTTGTGCTACAAAAACTCACCGGTGTTTCTAGCGTGTTATCTTCAACAGTGGGCGTGCCTAACTCTTTGGGCCCAGGTGAGCTACTGCAACACTACGGTACAGAAGAACAAAAAGATCACTACCTACCACGCTTAGCCGATGGTACAGAAATTCCTTGTTTTGCTTTAACTAGCCCTGAAGCAGGTTCTGACGCCGGCTCTATTCCTGATTATGGCGTTGTTTGCAAAGGCAAATGGAAAGGTAAACAGGTTCTAGGTATGCGCCTAACTTGGAACAAACGCTATATCACCCTTGCGCCTGTCGCAACAGTGCTTGGTTTGGCCTTCAAACTGCGTGACCCTGATGGTCTATTAGGTGATAAGGAAGAGCTAGGCATTACTTGTGCGCTGATTCCAACTGACCTAAAAGGCATCGAGATTGGAAACCGTCACTTCCCTCTTAACGTACCGTTCCAAAATGGGCCTACCCAAGGTAAAGATATCTTTGTTCCTATCGATTTCATCATCGGTGGTGAAAAAATGGCAGGTCAAGGCTGGCGTATGTTAGTTGAGTGCTTATCGGTAGGACGCGGTATTACTCTGCCTTCAAACTCAACAGGTGGTATTAAATCTGCGGCACTTGCAACTGGGGCTTATGCTCGTATCCGCCGTCAATTCAAACAGCCAATTGGACAGATGGAAGGGGTTGAGGAACCACTTGCACGCCTTGCAGGCAATGCATATGTGATGGATGCAGCAAGTAGCTTGACTGTTGCTGGTATCGACCTTGGGCAGAAGCCTTCCGTTATTTCAGCAATCGTTAAATACCACTGTACCCACCGTGGTCAACGCAGCATTATTGATGCGATGGATATTGTCGGCGGTAAAGGGATCTGCTTAGGGCCATCTAACTTTTTAGCGCGTGGCTATCAAGGTTCTCCGATTGCTATTACCGTTGAAGGTGCCAATATTCTTACTCGTTCACTGATCATCTATGGCCAAGGGGCAATTCGTTGTCACCCATATGTCCTTGATGAGATGAACGCCGCCTACTCTACGGATTCAAACGCTTTAGAAAAGTTTGATAAAGCTTTAGCAGGCCACGTGACTTTCACCATGAGTAATTTTACTCGAAGCCTATGGCTTGGTCTGGTAGATGGCTATGGATCGGAAGCGCCAACGACAGACTTCACCAAACGTTATTACCAACAGCTCAATCGTTACAGTGCCAACATGGCATTACTATCTGATATCTCCATGGTGGTGTTGGGTGGCTCACTGAAACGTAAAGAGCGTATGTCAGCCCGCCTTGGTGATATTCTGAGTCAGCTTTACCTTAGCTCTGCAACGTTAAAGCGCTTTGATGAAGAGGGACGTCCACAAGAAGATAAAGCGATGGTGGATTGGGGGCTGCAAGACAGCTTGCAACAAACAGAGGTTGCTATTGACGAATTCTTAGCTAACTTCCCTAATAAGATCATTGCTAAAGCGCTTCGTTTGCTTATTCTTCCATTTGGTCGAGTTCGTCGATCACCAAGTGACAAGCTCGATAGCAAGGTGGCCAAAATCATCCAAACACCGAGTGCAACGCGTTCACGCATCGGCCGTAATCAGTACCTTGAAGATACACCATTTAACCCAGTTGGACGTGTAGAGAAAGCGCTGGAAACTATTCTTCAAGCCGAACCTATCTTTGATAAAGTCTGTAAAGGGCTTTCGCAACGCCGTGCCTTCCTAGCACTGGATAAGGTTGCAGCACTTGGTTTAGAGAACAAACTTATCAGCGAGTCTGAAGCGGAACTTCTCGTGAAAGCTGAAGAAGAACGTCTCTATGTTATCAACGTTGATGACTTTGAATCGGAGGAGCTAGCAGCGGTAAAGCCAATGCAGCCAAACATGGGTAATGTCGCTTAATATTCGATATTGTTTGGCGAGTTAAACTTCCACAATGCTCCACAATAGAGAAAGGCGGTAAACTGAATCGATCAGTTTACCGCCTTTCTCTATTTTTATATCTGTTTGTTATATTTCTATTTCTTTTATTTCTTCGGCATGTCCAATTGCATTTCAGGCAGTGCCACTTTAGTTGCATTCAATTTACGTCTTACAAACCAAACCCCTAAACCAATCAGGATAGCGAGGACATTACCAACAGCAATGATTATCATGCTTCGCATACGAGCAGCCTCTTTGGCCTCTTTCATCATCTGCTCTTCTAGCAACTTCTTCTGTATACGTTCTTGTTCTTCCTGAATTAAACGAGTTTGTTCAAAATCGACTTCATCAAGAACGCTATAGGTCTGCTCACTTAAAGTGAATGAAAGTGGCCTCTCTGTGGCCATATCGGTCGCAAATACCTTTCCACCCCAACGATAATTTCCTACAACGTCGCTGCTAGGGATACTCATTTCAAGCTTACTACTCTCTTCTATTGCGCTTCCTGATACGGAGATGAGTTCATCTTTTGAATTCCAATGCTCTATCTGTGCCGCGAGCGAGCCTGGTTTTATCATTCCCTGTTCACCAGAAATGACAATCTGGTTTGCGACTTCGCTATCTCTAGATTGAATAAAGGTATGCTGAATCGGAGTTGGGTAGACAAGTACTTCTTGCTCTTGAGCGCGCAGAAATATTCCATTTCCTGAGGTGATCCTAACTCTATATTTCCCTGGTTGAGAACTAATAGGGATTGCCGCAGTAAATACCCCGTCACCAGGCACCTCATCTAAGCCAGTCCCATCATCAGCAAACACGCCTATCACTTCCGCGACCGGCCTCGCCTCTTTAATGAGATCTTCTTCATTTTCAATAAATTTAGTAAACGTTATCTTCAAGTTCACCCGATCAAGAAAATCACGCAATACCAAAGGCTCACCATCAGAAGTTAACTTTGCCGTAAATTTAATTTCTTCTCCTTGATAAAGTCGAGCAGGAAAGCGGTCACTCTCTAAAGCAAGGTGAGAAATGAGTAGAATTTGATTTTTTGGCGTTACTTTCCCGACGGCCTGCCATGGTCCTGGCATCGGGTTTTCAATCGAGATGATATCCATCGCGGTCTCTTGATACCACTTCACATTATCGGGGCTACGCCAAGAGTAGTATTTTTTTCCATCAGGCCTAACTAAAACAACAGGCTGCGAGGGGTGCTCTCGATAAATAACAAACGTCACCTGTTTGATTGTGGGATCGACACGAAAACGGTTATCAAGTAAAGACATTGAAGAGGGTGTACGCGCAAAGCTCTGACTGACACACATGAACAGGCTCATGAATGTAATTAGAATCCTTAACATTTTCTCTCCTATTTGCGCAATATCACAATGGTTTCAGTCTGGTAGCGGTATCTACAGTATTGATATTTTAAGTGGCTGACTTTCTAGTCGCTATATTTTCAGTAGCCGTATTTCCAGTCGCTCTATTTCTAACGGCCATTATCTTATTAGCTAAGACTCTTGTCGCCACAGACAGCTGCCACTTTTCTCTACAATATCAAGCCTTTCTTGGTGTGCTTCTACTTCATCGGCTGTTGCTAGCAAAACCTTTAGCGCTTTTCTCCCCTCTGCAATGCGTTTTATCGCCACACCGCTAATGCCACCAGCCTCTGAACTGAACTGCAGTGAGGTTTGTCCCCCCGTCATCGCTATATAGACGTCAGCCAGGATCTCAGCATCGAGCAATGCGCCGTGAAGAATACGAGCAGAGGTGTCGATGGTGTAATGTTTAGCTAATGAATCGAGGTTTTTTCTGGCTGGCATATTCGGCATACGCTTTGCCATTGCCAGTGTATCGAGAACCTCACAATAATCGGTGGTTTGACCCGCATTACTATCAAACATCCGAAATTCATGATCCATAAAGCCCACATCGAAGGGTGCATTATGGGCAACGAGAACTGAATCTTTAATAAACTCAATAAACTCCTGATGCACCTCTTGATAAGTCGGCTTATCCTTCAAGAATTCATCGGTAATACCGTGAACTTCTATCGCATCGGGCTGAATCTCACGATCCGGCTTTATATAAACGTGAAAGTGCCGCCCCGTAAGCTTACGATTGATGATCTCTACCGCACCAATTTCAATAATTCGGTGCCCTTGGTAAGTCGGGCCACCCTCTCTATTCATACCTGTCGTTTCGGTATCGAGAACGATGATGCGTTTGTGCTCTAAATTGTTACTGGTATTCATATTTAATTGTGTGTCAGACTATGTGAATAATGTGCTTAACCCAATAGTATCAAATCATGACGAAACAAGTGGAAATTTTCACTGACGGCTCTTGTCTTGGCAATCCGGGACCTGGTGGGTATGGTGTCGTCCTGCGCTATAAAAACACCGAAAAGACACTCGCGAAAGGCTATACGTTAACAACGAACAACCGCATGGAAATGTTGGCAGCGGTTGTCGCTCTTCAAACGCTAAAGGAGTCTTGTGACGTCATTCTCACGACAGATAGCCAATATGTGAGACAAGGCATTACCCAATGGATACACAACTGGAAAAAGCGTGGCTGGCAAACATCGGCCAAAAAGCCAGTTAAGAATGCAGATTTATGGCAAGCACTCGATAAAGAAACCGCTCGCCATAAGGTAGATTGGCGTTGGGTTAAAGGCCATGCAGGGCACAGAGAAAATGAAATGTGTGATGATCTTGCACGCGCTGCGGCTGAAAACCCAACAGAAGAAGATACTGGCTACGAAGCGAGTTAATCTTTATCAATAACTCGGTTAACCCGATAGTTCACACTCACTGGTGACAGTTTTCTCTTCAGTCGCCAGTGAGGCTTAATCGGTTTAAGCGGATACGTTCTCTTACGCGCAACAATAAAATACAAACTTCCTAGTGGGCTTATCCAGTCGCCTAACGCGTTTTCACACCATGTCCAAACTGTCTGATATTTTTGCATAGGAAATAACGCAAAGGTATCACTCTCAATCACTTGATAATTCAATAACCCTAGCCAATCTTTAACTCGATGCGGTGTAAACATCCGCCCACTCCAAGGAAGATTGTTTTTTCGCCATGGGAAAAAGCTCGTCAGCCCCGTGACACTAATCGGGTTGAAACCCGTGATAATGATGTAGCCATCGTCGATCATCACTCTATCGACTTCTCTAAGCATCCTGTGCGGGTCATTGCAGTAATCAAGTTGATGGGCCATCACAACTGCATCAAAACTTTTTTCTAAAAATGGCAAGTCATAGCCATCCGCAATCACATTGTGTAGTGGGTTTTGAATATCTAGATTAACTTGATGCTGAATATTACTGTGTTGACTGGATAACTCGCAGCTTAATCCACCAAGCTTAAGCATATGATAGCCAAATAACTTTGGACACCACTCATCAAGGCGTGTTTGAATAGCACTATTCACCCACTCGCCATTTTTAAGCTGAGACCAAGAGTGTGGCTTTTCAAGCTTCTTTTCATTGCGTGCTGGATTCATTATTAACCTGCTTCAACCTAAATGATGGGAAACTCAACCATGTTACATATCAAAAGCATACCTGCATTTAATGATAATTACATCTGGCTGATCGAAAATAGCGATGGGCGTTGTGTCGTGGTTGACCCAGGTGATGCAAAACCCGTTTTAGAGTACTTGTCGAAGCATGATCTAACCCTTAATGCGATACTGATTACCCATCACCATCACGATCATATCGGCGGTGTTCCCGAGCTAGTCCACCAATTCCCTAATATTGATGTTGTCGGGCCGGAAGCGGAACCCATCCCAACACTCACTCACCCTGTAAGTGACGGTTCACAGCTTGAGCTCTTTGGTGAGGTCTTCACCGTTATCGGTATAGAAGGACACACACTTGGGCATATTGGGTATTATGGTAACGGGCATCTTTTTTGTGGTGACACGCTCTTCTCAGCAGGCTGTGGCCGAGTTTTTGAGGGCACCTATAGTCAAATGTTTGATGCACTAACGACACTGGCTTCACTGCCTGACGAAACGAAAGTCTATTGCGCTCATGAATATACCTCCAGTAATGTCTCATTCGCACTCGCGATTGAGCCAGAAAGTGAACCTCTTAGACAGTATCGTGATGACGTAAATAGAATGCGTGCGCAAGACCTTCCAACACTGCCTACAACCATAAAACAAGAGAAGCGCATTAACCCATTCCTTCGTTGCGAAGAGCCTAATGTTATAAAGTCTGTGACTAATCGAACACAAAATCTTGATCCACTCTCGGTTTTTACCGCATTACGTGAGTGGAAGAACGAATTTTAACACTTTCTAACTTGTCACAAACAGGGACAGACCAGTATTATCAGCAGCTGATTTTAAAAAGGGCTGTTACATGCGAGTACAATACAGCTGGGTTTTAGCACTGTTACTAACCGGTTGCCAACTAACCCAGCCATCAGACTCATCATCAACAACGGATGAGTCAACAACCTCACAACCTAACGAAGAGGTTACAGTCACCCCTACTCCTGGTGAAGATAATACAGAGCTAACACCTACCACGCCGGATGTTGAGCCAACTCCCGAAGTGACACCTCAAACTCAGGATGATGTCTGGAAGCGCATTGGTATGCAGCTTTACATGGATACCCCTGAGCATAAAAGCGTTGACTACTACCGTACTTGGTATCTCAAACACCCTAGTCACCTAAGAACCGTATCTCGTCGAGCTGAACCTTTCTTATATCTGATTGTTGAAGAAATTGAGAAAAGAGAACTCCCACTCGAGCTAGCTCTGCTCCCTATTGTTGAAAGCTCCTTTGATGCTTTTGCGTACTCACATGGCAGTGCTGCAGGTCTTTGGCAGTTCGTCCCTGCTACTGGTGAGTACTTTGGTCTTGAACAAAACTTTTGGTACGATGGCCGCCGAGATGTAGTTGCCGCAACCGATGCTGCTCTCACCTACCTAAACCGCTTAAACAATCGATTCGATGGTGATTGGAATAACGCAATCGCCGCTTATAACAGTGGTGGTGGCCGTGTTAATAGCGCGATCAGAAAAAACCGCAACTTGGGTAAGCCAACTGACTTTTTCTCACTGGATTTACCAAAAGAGACCAGTGGTTATGTACCTAAACTGCTCGCCTTGGCCGACATTATCGCTAATCAAGAGAAGTACGGTATCGAAATCCCTGCTATTTCAAACACACCCGTCGTTGAATTGGTACAACCGAATGAGCAACTCGATCTCGCCATTGCCGCTGACTACGCCAATATCACAGTTAAGCAGTTACAAAGCTTAAACCCAGCTTACAATCAGTGGGCAACTGCGCCCGACAATCATCAACAGCTGTTACTTCCTATCGACTCGGTTGAGTCTTTCAATCAAAAAGTTGAAGAGAACCGTGGCAAAGGAATGCGACTCGTCCGTTACCAAGTTCAATCTGGTGATTCCTTGAGTGTTTTAGCGCAAAAATACAACACGACAACGCGTGTTATACAGACAGCCAATAATCTGCCAAATCATAGTATTCGTGTCGGTCAGCACCTGATGATTCCAACCTCCACTCAAGATGAAAAAGCGTATGCGTTGAGTTCTGCGAATCGCCTAGCTCAAACACAATCACGTGCAAGAGGGCAATATAAGCTGACTCATACCGTCGCGAGCGGGGACAGTCTTTGGACCATCGCGAGAGCGAATAAGGTTTCTCATCAATCTTTGGCTAAATGGAATGGGATGGGGCCTCGAGATACACTGCGTATCGGTCAAGAACTGGTAATTTGGAAGAATGGGGCCGATGGCGCGATTATTCGAACCGTTTTCTATAAAGTTCGTTCAGGAGACACGATCAGTGGCATTGCAAGTAAGTTTAAAGTAAGAAGTAACGATATCGTAAAATGGAATGCATTGAATAAAGGCAACTACCTACAGCCAGGTCAGAAATTGAAACTGTATGTCGATGTGACTAAGGTTAGCGTATGATCCCTTCTAGTAACCCTTTGATTATGCTTGTAGATATATTCCGATCGCCATCTTCAGCGTTTCTGACTCTACACAAGCATGCTGTTTGGGGATGGCAACCCTACCTGTTTTTGATCCTAAGCCCCTTCTTATTTTGGGGCGCTTACTTTGATATGGTCAATGTCGAGTGGCTCTTTGCTGAGTTATCGATTCAGCTAGCTCAAACAAACCCAGAACAACTGGAATTGCTTGATGCAAACACACTCATGGCCAGTGAAATCATCACCGACATTATGGGTCGTACTGGTACCATTTTCATGTTGGCATTTTGGTTTAATCTTGCTACCAAAAGCAGCCAACAGCCTCAGGGTTTCTGGCGTTGGTTTGCTGCCAGCTCGGTAATTATGTTCCCAGCAGTCATTGGTGATTTTGCGAGTTATGCCAGTGCGCTACTCAAGCATGGGCAAGTTATGGTTTATGCCGCTGATCTCAATAGCCTAAATGGCCTGATTAAGTTACCACTCACTCATGATTGGTCTCAATTTGCTAGCTCTGTACCCCTACTTCTGCCTTGGTATATCGTACTCGGTTACGCAGCTGTCCTAACATGGACAGAGTTCGAACGAGGCCAAGCCCTTGTAATTTCAGCACTGCCTTGGTTGGGTTACTTTACCATTTGGGCGGCTTTCATCGCGTTAACATAATGTTTAGCCAAGAATAAAGCGCATTAAGTGGCTCTATAACATAAAGCGCACAATTAATGGGTTATGATCAGAAGCATCGCTTGTCGGTGCTTCTGCTGTTTCTAACGTAAGACCACGGTAAAACAGGTGATCAAGCGCTAACCCATTAATGAATTCGGTTCTATTATCCGGAGAAAAATGCACCGTTTTTAACGCCAAACGATCTATCACCAGCCCCATTTCCGCCATTCGTTCCTCATTCCAGCTATTAAAGTCCCCAGCAAATATTATCGGCCCTTTATGTGTGTCTAACTCTTCTGCTAATACTTTTAATTGCTGACGATACTCCTCGACGCCATAAGTAAAATTCACAGCATGAATATTAACCACCGCGAGTTCTTCACCATTAGACAAGGCGTACAAAGAATAGAGAGCCGATTTAGGTAGGCGTAACCAAGGCTCTACCTCTAAATAAGCACAAGCGATGGATGGAGAGTATGATGCAAGAGTCAAAACGCCCGATGAAACGTCAAACGCCTTAAATGCTTCAACTTGATTCCCTTGCCACTTTTTATCCAATACCCATCGCTTAAGTGACTCTGTCATACTTGCCTCTTGCAAAAGGATAAGGTTACTCGTGCTTGAAAGGGTATTGAGTGCTTGTTGCCAATTAGGTCGATTTTGCTTATAGATATTCCACACTAGCACCTCCAACCCTCCGTCACTATCTATCGCTTGTGTTACTGATTCCTTATGGCACTGAAGCGTCGAAGACGTCGTTGAGTCAACCTTAGTCACGCTAGGTTGATCTGAAACTGAAAATATCGAATATGTTGAGGCTGTTCCAACAAGAGCAAGCACTAACGTTAACATGAGTAAATATTGTTGTTTCATAGACCTTAATTTCAATAGGTGACTAATTTTAAAAACAGGGAGTAGCAAAGAAAATCAGACCAGATAACTAACCTACTTTTAGGGGAAAGTATGAACAAGGTGAATAGAAAAACCAATCCTGCTAGTAACAAAAAGCACAGAAGGGATTAGAACGCCCCCCTTCTAAATCAATAAAATAAAGGAGCCAAATGGCCCCTTAGATTGCATCTTCATCTTCTTCGCCAGTACGAATTCGCACGACACGTTCAACATCTGTGATAAAGATTTTTCCGTCACCAATCTTACCGGTTTGCGCTGTTTCAATAATAGAGTCAACACACTGCTCAGCAACATCATCCGTCACGACAATTTCAAGTTTTACTTTAGGTAAGAAATCAACCATGTACTCTGCACCACGGTAAAGTTCAGTGTGACCCTTTTGACGACCAAAACCTTTTACTTCAGAAACTGTCATTCCTGTAATGCCGACTTCAGCTAATGCTTCACGAACATCGTCTAATTTAAATGGCTTAATAATCGCTTCAATTTTTTTCATCTTCATCCCTTAAGGTCAATAACTTACTTATTATTGACTAGCTAAAACCAACAATCAATACACGAGAGAGTGGCTAATAAAAAGCCCAAGCAACAGGCTCGGGCTTTCGTTAATAAATCTAACTACTTCAAGCTTGAGTAATAAGCCGCTAGGTTAGCGATGTCTTCATCACTCAGAATGCTTGCTTGAGGTTGCATAACGGCAGCATTACCACCATTACGCTCTTTATTTTTGTATGCGTTAAGAGAAGAGATCAGGTATTGCTCATTTTGTCCTTTGAGGTGAGGATACCCTGGGATCATTGCGATGCCATCAGCGCCATGACACGCCGCGCAAATTGCTGCTTTAGCTTTACCTGCTACCGCGTCGCCAGCAAGAGCCTGACCGCTAAATAAACCCATTCCTAAGATTAATCCAATTGCTACGTTTTTCATTGCTTTTCCCTGTTCTTATTTTAATGTGACTTCTAGCTCGGCTAATTGTACACAAAATCAGAATGATTGTTCCACATAACTTCACAATCTTGCCCTTGGTACTCTTTATCTACAAACAGTCCCAACACAGCAACAACTCGATTTTCATTCATTAATATGGGTATTCTGCGCCTTTGCCAGCTCGGAACACTATATTCTTGGAATAGTTTTTTAAGCTTGCGACTATGATTACGTGACACTGGGTGCGCTGACAATCCTTGAGGCTCAAAAATAACATCCAGATCACCACTGACACTTCGAATTGAGATTGAATGAGAACACTCTTTTAAGTCCGTTGATTGAGATGATTTTTCCAAATGAGGCTCACAGATTATGAGCTCTCCAAGTCCATCAGGAAGCAACAGTGGTTCATTCGTTTTGAGTCTTCCTTTCCACGCTGTGATATCCGCCATTTTGCGGATTAAATATAAGTATTGGTTAAACCGTCTCACTTGACCACCAGCAACGTTAAGCTGTGGGTTAGCGTCTTGTTGTGCGCCAATAATCTGTTCGATAATTAACTCTAGGTGCTGGCGACTGGGCATAAGAAATCCACAGCGTTCAAACCACATACGAATAAGGTGCTGCTGTGCAAGCACACTTTGTTTTAATAGTGATGCAATATTCAAAGGCGGAAGCGTTAAGGGGCTCTTCTCCCCCATTATCGCATCAAGGATAGGGCTTAAAAGTTCATCAAGTAATGTCTCCTGTTCAGCACATAGTGCGGCACTTCGCTGGACTGATTGATGAAAAGAGGGCCAACGTTCAACCAACGGAGGCGTAATAGAATGTCGAATAAAGTTTCGATCAAATCGGCTGTCTTGATTGCTTTCATCTTCAATCCAATCTAGACCCTGCTTTTTAGCAAATTCACTAATCTGTTGTCTAGTTGCACTTAAAAGAGGACGAACCTGACGGCCCGAATAAAACGGTAACGATTCGCCCATTGACGATAGCCCCTTAGGGCCACTGCCTCGCTTAAGCGCAAGTAGGAAAGTTTCTATTTGATCATCACTATGTTGGCCCGTTAAAAGCAAATCATTGTCACCGATATAGTGCTTTAACGCTTGATAGCGAGCATCTCGTGCTAGTTTCTCTAGGCTTTGCCCACTTTCACGGTCCAACGAGACATATTCAACAAAGAAAGGGATATTTAGCCGATGACACCAACGTTGACATTGAGTTGCCCAGTCGTCCGCATTGTCACTCAAACCATGGTGAACATACACAGCCCGGCAATCGACCTCGGCAGTCTCTCTATATTGGCTCAGCAATTCAAGCAACACTCGAGAATCCATGCCGCCACTTAAGCCGAGGGTAATGCGTGAATTGGCTTTTAGGTTTTCCTCGATAACTCGAGAAAAAAGTGACAATAGTTGGGTCATCAAAATACTCTAATCGTGTTAATGAGCTTCATTTTACTTCAACCGCTCTACAGCACCAAATATCAGATATAAAAAAAGAGCTAACTCATTAGCTCTTTGCAATAAACAACTTTGGTTACTTAACCAGCCTTGGCTTGTCAGTAACTAGCGCAAATAATTAACGCAAACAAACAACGCAAGTAACTAGCGGCTTTATTAGCTACAGTAACCGTAGCTCATTAGGCGTTGGTAACGACGCTCAAGCAGAGACTCATTGTCAAACTGTTCTAGTTCTTCAAGCTGCTTCATCAGTGTTGCTTTAATGTTCTGTGACACTTCTGCGTAGTCACGGTGCGCGCCGCCTAGTGGCTCTTCAATGATCTCATCAATCAGCTCAAGCTCTTTTAGGCGTGGTGCGATAAGGCCCATAGCTTCAGCAGCTTGTGGGGCTTTGTCTGAATCTCGCCATAAAATTGAAGCACAACCTTCTGGTGAAATTACAGAGTACGTTGAGTACTGAAGCATGTTTACGTAATCGCCCACACCGATAGCCAATGCACCACCAGAGCCGCCTTCACCGACAACATTACAAATAACCGGTACTTTTAAACCAGCCATCACTTTTAAGTTTTTCGCAATCGCCTCAGACTGCCCACGTTCTTCAGCACCAACACCTGGGTATGCACCCGCTGTATCGATAAACGTAATGATTGGCATCTTAAAACGCTCAGCCATTTCCATCAGACGAAGTGCTTTACGGTAGCCTTCTGGTTTAGGCATACCAAAGTTACGCTTAACCTTTTCTTTGGTCTCGCGACCTTTTTGATGACCAATAACCATCACAGGACGGCCTTCTAGGCGAGCGATACCACCAACAATAGCTTTATCGTCAGCGAAAGCTCTATCACCAGCTAGTTCTTCAAATTCCGTAAATACACTTTCAACATAGTTCAAAGTGTAAGGGCGTTGTGGATGACGAGCTAACTGAGCCGTTTCCCACGCACCAAGATCACTAAAAATCTTCTTTTTCAGCTCTAAACTTTTCTTTTCAAGCTGCTGAATTTCTTTATCTAAATCAACGGCTGTATCACCTCCATGGCGAGATACATCACGTAAAGCTTCAATTTTTGCTTCTAGTTCAGCAATTGGCTTTTCAAATTCAAGAAAGTTGAGGCTCATCTATTGATCCTTTATCTACTTAGCTTCTTCAATTGAGCTAAATTTTAGTTAAATTCGAGTTCTACTTGGGTACGACCAAGTAGCTGTTTCAATTCGTCTATTAATATATCACTTGGCGTTACTCGCCATTCGGTGCCGAGCGTGAGTCGAGCTCGAGCATCTGGTCGTTGGTAATATATATTGACAGGGACAGTCCCTGCTCGGTGAGGCTCTAGAATTTGGCTAAAGCGCTCAAAAAATTGATTATTTATTTGGGATTCGTTAATAGAAACGGATAGACCTCGAGCATATTTTTCTCGGGCGGTTCCTAGATCCAAAACTTCGCGCGCGGACATTTTAAGACCACCATTGAAATCATCAAAGCTGACCTGTCCCGAAATCACCAATATTTTATCTTTTTCTAACAATTCTGCGTACCGATCGAGCGCATCGGAGTATAACATCACTTCCATACGACCAGAACGGTCATCAATCGTCATCAAACCAATACGAGTGCCACGTTTGGTGGTCATGACTCTAGCAGCAATGACTAACCCTGCAATCGAAACGGATTGATCACGTCTTGTTGGTGTCGCGTCTTTTAATCGACAACTGGTGTACTTAGCCAGCTCTTTCAAATAGGCGTTAATTGGGTGACCAGTTAAATACAGACCTAGTGTATCTCTTTCTCCCTCTAACCACACCTTTTCAGGCCAAGGATCGACTTTAGTGTACTTGGTCTCAATAACATCGGCTTCTTCGGTTAGAACACCAAACATATCACCTTGACCAAACGCTTCAGCTTGGTGATGTTGGCTTGCTCCTTTTACAGCATCTTTTAGTGATGCCATGAGTGCCGCTCGGTGTGGTCCCAGTCTGTCTAACGCTCCAGCGTAAATAAGCTTTTCGATCACACGCTTATTAACCCGTTTTAAGTCAATACGAGCACAGAAATCAAACAGATCTTTAAAGTGACCACCGTTATTGCGCGCCTCTAAAATCGCTTCGATTGGTCCTTCACCAACCCCTTTAATAGCACCAATACCGTATACAATCGCGCCAGTTTCATCCACATTGAAGCGATAAAGGCCTGCGTTGATGTCAGGTGGAAGTAATTTTAGCTTCATGCGAATACATTCATCCACCAAGCCAATCACTTTCTCAGTGTTATCCATATCCGCCGTCATTACCGCTGCCATGAATTCAGCAGGGTAATGGGTTTTTAACCATAATGTTTGATAAGAAACTAATGCATAAGCCGCAGAGTGCGATTTGTTAAAGCCATAACCCGCGAACTTTTCTACTAAGTCGAAGATTTTCATCGACAGCTCGCCATCGACACCGTTAGCTATCGCGCCCTCTTTAAAGGTGCCACGCTGCTTTGCCATCTCTTCTGGTTTTTTCTTACCCATCGCACGACGAAGCATATCGGCCCCACCGAGTGTATAACCCGCTAAGATCTGCGCGATCTGCATTACTTGTTCTTGGTATAAAATAATGCCGTAAGTCGGTTCTAACGTCTCTTTTAGCGAATCGTGCTGCCACGTTTCATCAGGATAAGATACCGCTTCACGACCATGCTTACGGTCGATAAAGTTATCAACCATGCCTGATTGCAATGGACCCGGACGAAATAGTGCTACCAGTGCGATGATATCTTCAAAACAGTCCGGTTGAAGTCGTTTGATCAGATCTTTCATCCCGCGAGATTCAAGCTGGAATACCGCGGTTGTTTCCGAATTTTGTAGCAAATCGAATGAAGCTTGATCATCAAGCGGGATTGATTCAATTCGTACTGGGTCTTTGCCCTCTTTTTTAAGGCGAGGGTTAACTAATCCAAGCGCCCAGTCGATGATGGTCAGCGTTCGCAGCCCTAAGAAGTCGAACTTAACCAACCCTGCCGTTTCTACGTCATTTTTATCAAACTGAGTAACCGGGAAGTTACCCTCTGAATCTGCATAAATGGGCGCAAAATCGGTAATGGTGGTCGGTGATATAACAACACCACCCGCATGCTTACCCGCATTTCGCGTACACCCTTCTAAAATACGACACTTATCGATAAGCTCTTTAACTTCATCATCGTTATTGTAGAGTTCTGGTAGTGCAGGCTCAGCATCAAACGCCTTAGTGAGCGTCATTCCCGGATCTGGCGGAATAAGCTTTGAAAGGCGATCAACAAACCCGAATGGGTGACCAAGTACACGGCCAACATCTCGAATAACGGCTTTCGCTGCCATGGTACCAAACGTGATGATCTGAGATACCGCATCACGACCGTACATCTCAGCTACGTGATCAATAACCTGATCACGTTTATCCATACAGAAATCGATATCGAAATCGGGCATCGAGACACGTTCAGGGTTCAAAAATCGTTCGAACAGCAAATCATACTCTAGAGGATCGAGATCGGTTATATCGAGTGCGTATGCCACTAAGGAACCTGCACCGGATCCTCGACCTGGGCCAACAGGCACATCGTTATCTTTTGACCACTGGATAAATTCCATTACGATCAGGAAGTAACCGGGAAAGCCCATGTTATTAACAACTTCAAGCTCAATCTGCAAACGTTCATCATAAGCAGGGCGTTTCTCTGCACGCACTGCTTCGTCTGGAAATAGGAATGCCAGTCTGCGCTCTAGCCCTTCCTGGGATTTTTTGATCAGGAAGTCTTCAATTTTCAGCCCTTCCGTCGGGAAGTTTGGTAGAAAATACTCGCCAAGGCGGACGGTAACATTACAACGCTTAGCAATCTCAACGCTGTTTTGTAGAGCTTCAGGGATATCAGCAAATAGCTCACACATCTCTTCTTCACTGCGAAGGTACTGCTGAGCACTGTAGTTCTTAGGACGTCGTGGATCTTCTAAGGTAAAACCATCATGAATCGCGACTCTAATTTCGTGCGCTTCGAATAAATCTTCTGTCAGAAATACAACTTCATTGGTAGCGACAACTGGAAGATCGCGCTGCTCAGCAAGTTCAACTGCAAAATGAAGGTAAGTTTCCTCGTCAACTCGACCAGTGCGGCTTAGCTCTAGATAGAAACGATCTTCAAAGTGTGTTTTATAGAAAGTCACACACTCTTCAACAAGCTCATTATTACCTTTAAGTAACGCCTTACCTATCTCGCCACTTTTTCCTCCAGATAGGATAATAAGGCCTTCTGAAAGCTCTACAAGCCACTCTTTATCGATGACAGTTTGGTGTAGCACCTGTCCACGCAAGTACGCTTTTGATATCAACAGCGTTAAGTTTTTATAACCGATATTATTGAACGCTAGGATGGTTAGCCTTGAGAACTCGTCACCAAACTCTTTAGATTGGACTAGAAAGTCAGTGCCAATAATCGGTTTAATGCCACAGTTATGTGCCGTACCGTAGAATTTGACTAGGCCACATAAGTTGGTGAAATCTGTCAGTGCCATTGCTGGCATGCCCATTTCCGCCACTTTTTTTACCAATGGCGGGACTTTTGACAAGCCATCGACCATTGAAAAGTCACTATGAACACGAAGATGAATAAACTTTGGATCTGACATGAATGGGTTCCTAAGCGACATCAATTCAAAATTTTAGACGCCGTTGATAACATATTGGGTATTCGCTGACGCCATTTTACGTTAATAGCGGAAGGAATAAAGTGTTGCGCTGATTTAATCAGGCAGAGAGTGACTCTGCCCTTACTATTTATCTGAGCTATTTTATTGCTTAACTATTTGATTGCTTATCATTGTGGTTTTTGGGTTACTCAATGCCAAGTACTCTTTTCACAGGCTTAAAGCTTTTTCGATGCTCTTTAATGACACCGAATTCTTCAATGGCAGCAAAGTGCGCTTTGGTTGGGTAGCCTTTGTGTTTCGCAAAGCCGAATTGAGGGTGAATTTTGTCTAACTCTTCCATCTCTTGGTCTCGAACCACTTTAGCAATAATAGAGGCGGCACTTATTTCAGCCACACGAAGATCGCCCTTAACCACAGCCTGAGCATCCATCGATAGTTTTGGCACTCTATTCCCGTCAATAAGCGTGAGATCCGGTTGAATAGTAAGACCAGCCACCGCGCGCTGCATTGCAACCATCGTCGCTTGTAAGATATTAAGCTCGTCAATTTCTTCCGGAGAGCAACGACCGACAGCCCATGCGAGCGCTTTCTCTTTTATTTCAGGTAATAGCGCTAAGCGCTTTTTCTCTGAAAGCTTTTTAGAGTCGTTTAATCCTTCAATTGGGTTATTTGGATCAAGAATGACGGCTGCCGTAACGACATCCCCGACCAAAGGCCCACGACCAACTTCATCAACGCCTGCAATATATTGATAGCCCAACGGATATTCAAAAGGGGGAAGCTCCTTTTTGTCCGTTTTTTTTCCAGTCATCGTTTTACCAGTCATCGTAACTCTATCTCTCAATTAACTTCAGCACCGCATTCGCGGCTTGTTGGTCGGCGTCTTTTTGAATCCACTGATGCATTTCAGTAAATTTTTCAATCAGTTCAGAATTGTCACTCTCCAGTACCTTTTCCATTGCAGGGTAAAGAAAATCAGGATGACACTGTTCTTGAATGAACTCTTTCACAAGCTCTTTACCCGCTAAGACGTTAGGCAAAGAGACAAACTCTGTTATTGAGAGCTTTTGCGCAATCCAGCCTGTCAGTTTATTCACCTGGTAGCCTACTACCATAGGGCGCTTCACCAGCATACACTCAAGTGCAACGGTACCAGATGCAAGTAACACGGCGTCAGAAGCCGTCATCACATTGCGGGCGGTATCCTCAATAATGACAAACTCCAATTCTGGTGCGGTCTCTTTCCAGATAGTTTCGAATTGCTCTCGGCGCTTCTTATTCACTGCTGCGACGACAAAGCCCATATCAGGGTACTTTTTATGGATGCGCTGACAAGTTTCAATAAACGGTTTAGCAATCAGTCCCACCTCGCCTCCACGACTACCAGGTAGAACAGCAAGCCATTGACGTTTTTGCTCTAAGCCTAGTAGCTCCCGAGCTTTCGATTTATCTGTTTCTAATGGAATAGCATCAGCCAGTGTGTGACCAATAAATTCGCATGCGACGTTGTACTTATCGTAAAAGGCTTTTTCAAAGGGCAAAAATGCCAACACGAGATCCGTTGCCGCATCAATTTTAAAAATACGCTTTGGACGCCAAGCCCACACTGAAGGGCTGACATAATGCACGGTTTTGATACCATTATCTTTGAGTGTTTTTTCAAGCCTTAGATTAAAGTCTGGCGCATCGATACCGACAAACACATCGACAGGGTTTTGCTTAAAATACTCCACCAATTGTTTTTTAACACTCAGCAGGCGACGCAATCGACCAAGAACTTCCACTAACCCCATGACCGCAAGCTCTTCCATATCAAATAGAGACTCACAACCTTGAGCAATCATTTTTGGCCCACCAATGCCGACAAATTCGGCATTCGGGTACTGGCTCTTTATTGATCGAATAAAACCTTCACCTAAAGTATCACCGGATAACTCTCCTGCAACGATGCCAATTCTCAAAGGTTTACTCGATTGTGGTAACTTTTCTTGCGACATGGTGCACCTACATTCCTGTATTCTTAAAACAAAAAAGATCGCTAAATAATAGCGATCTTTCATTTACTCTTAGCAGCACTCGTTAGCGAATAATGCCACGCTCTGAGCTCTCTAACATATCAATCATTGGCTGGACAGAAGCGAACTCGCTGGCCATTTCCGCCAGAATCGGTTTTGCTTCTTCTAGCGTTTTACCCGTACGGTAGATCTCTTTGTATGCCTTTTGCAGAGCTCGAATTTCCGTTCTCTCAAAGCCATTACGTTTCAAGCCAACCAAATTTAACCCAAACGGAGTCGCATGGTTACCTTGAGCCAATACATACGGTAGAACGTCTTGAACCACAGCTGAACAGCCACCGATGTAAGCGTACGCACCAATCGAACAGAAAGGGTGAATTGCGGATAATGCCATCACACCGGCGTAATCACCCACTGTGACATGCCCGCCTAAAATAGCGTTATTGCCAATGTGAGTATGATTACCAACAATCACATCGTGAGCAATATGAGCGTTTACGCAAAGTAAGTTATCATCGCCAATAACGGTGGTCGCTTTATCTTGCGTCGTTCCACGGTGGATCTGAACACTTTCGCGAATAACGTTGCGATCACCAACAACTACCGTTGTCGCTTCCCCGCCATATTTCTTATCTTGGTTCTCTTCGCCGATAATGGCGTAGGGAAAGATTCGGTTATCTTTGCCTATCGTCGTATTACCTTTGATGACAATGTGCGACATCACTTCGGTGTTCTCGCCAATCGTTACATTACCTGAAATATAGGTAAACGGCCCTACCGTAACGTTCGCTTCAATCGTTACATCACCTTCAATCACTGCTGATGGGTGAATTTTTGCGGATTCGTGAATCATATTAGAACTCTCGACGAGCACATTTTAGCTCTGCAGAACAGACAACTTCGTCGTCAACTGTTGCTACACCATTAAAGGCCGCAATACCGCGACGCTCTTTAATAAATTCAACCTTGATAACCATTTGGTCACCAGGTACTACTGGTTTACGAAACTTTGCTTTATCAACACTAGCAAAGTAGTAAAGCTCATTATCTGCCGGAGCACCAAACGATTTAAAGCCCAGAAGACCTGTTGCTTGTGCCATCGCTTCTAAGATCAATACACCTGGAAAGACAGGTAGCTGAGGGAAATGACCGGTGAACTGTGGCTCGTTTACTGATACGTTTTTAATCGCAGTTAAGTGCTTCTCTTCTTCATAATCAGTCACACGATCAATTAGTAAGAATGGGTAGCGATGAGGAAGTAACTCCTGAATTTCAGTAATGTTCATCGTTTTGTTTTCACTAGTCAAAGTCATATTCCTATGTCGTAAAGCTATAAAAAATGTTGTCAGTCATTATTGTTCAATATGATAGACGAAAAAGACTCGCTTTTCGCGAGCCTTTTAAAAGAAAGTTGGAATTAGGATTCCGCTTTCGGTGTTAATTGTTTCTCAACGGCTTTTAATCGCTTGTTCATGTCATCAATACGATGAACACGCGTTGCGGTTTTCCGCCACTCTTTATTCGGCTGTAATGGGATACCAGAGGAGTACATTCCTTTTTCGGAAATACCTCTCATCACCATGCCCATACCGGTTATCGTCACACCATCAACAATCTCGATATGGCCATTAATAACCGTACCACCACCAATGATGCAGTATTTACCGATTGTTGTGCTGCCTGCGACAATCGTACCACCAGCCATCGCCGTACCATATCCGATGTGCACGTTATGAGCGATCTGAATTTGGTTATCAATGATAACATTATCTTCGATAACCGTATCTTCTAGTGCACCGCGATCAATGGTCGTACATGCGCCAATTTCAACGCGGTTACCAATGCGGACAGTCCCTAGTTGAGGGATTTTAATCCACTCACCTTTTTCATTGGCATAACCAAAGCCATCGGCACCAATCACTGTATTAGCTTGAATCAGACAATCATTGCCAATATTAACTTCGTGATAAACAGAAACATTAGCCCATAACTGGCTATTACCACCAATTGATGCGTTTTTGCCAATAAAGCAACCCGCACCAATGGTGACATTATCACCAAGTGTCACACCCGACTCGATCGTAGCATTAGCACCAATAGAAACATTAGTGCCTAGGACAGCGTCTTCTGCAATCACAGCAGAAGGAGCAATCTGGTGAGCCGATTTTGGCGTTGTGTCTAATGCCTGAGCGACTTTCGCAAAAGCAACATAAGGGTCATCAACAACAAGTGCATTACCGTGAAAGTGCTCACGCTGCGCTTCTTTAAGCATCACAACCGTCGCATGACAATCTGCCAAGTGCTTTGCGTATTTAACGTTAGATAAAAAGGTAACGCTACCTTCTACCGCTTTATCCATTGGAGCAACGGTGGAGACGGTTTGATTCCCATCTCCATGTAGCTCACCACCCGTGATGGTTGCCAATTCGGCTAAAGTTAATGTCTTCATATTATTTCAGTGATTCGATAACTTTTTCAGAGATATTGAACTCTGGCTTAGCGTATTGAAGAGCCTGAGCTTCAACGATTAAGTCGTAGCCTTCTTTCTCTGCAATCTTAGTTACTGCGTCTTGAATAAGCTTGAACAGTTTTTGCTTCTCTTCCGCTTCACGACGTGCAGAAGCTTTCTCTAGAGACTTACCTTTAATTTGGAAGTTACTCTCTAGTTGGCTAATTTCTACGCGAAGCTTATCCACTTCACCCGCTGTCATCAGCTCACCATCACGCTGAAGCTTCTCCATTTTTGTTTGAGCTTGAGCTTGAATCGCTTGAAGCTCCGCCGCTCTATCTTTGAACTCTTCCTGCATTTTTTGCAGAACAACTTCACGTTGAGGCAGAGCTTGGAAGATTTGCGCTGAATTAACATAACCAACTTTTTGAGCCGCTTCTGCAGCGTGTGCAAACATTGAAGAAGTTAATACTACAAGGCTAACACCAGCCGCTTTCATGATATTTTTCAAAATAGTTTCCTTTATTAGAAGGTTCTGCCAATTGTGAAGGTAAATGTCTCTTTGTCATCGCCTTCATAACTCTTAAGTGGTGATGCCAATGAGAAGACCAGAGGGCCCATCGGAGACATCCATTGTAATGCTACGCCATAAGACGCACGATAATTGGTTGGATCTGAGTAGTCGTAGTAATACTGGCTACCATAATCGGCACCAGAATCTCGATAATCGAACTCGGTATCCCAAACACTTGCTGCATCCACAAAGAAGCTGGTACGGATTTGGCTACGTACTTCATCTGATGCAAATGGGGTTGGAACAATTAGCTCTAAACTTGCTAAGGCAATCGCATTACCACCCACTGAGTCATCGGTTGCCGTATCATTACCGTTGTTTGAACCAGAGTAATCACGATAAACCGCTTTAGGACCTGCCGAGTTAGAGCCAAAGCCACGCAAGGTAGTAAAACCACCCGCGTAGTAGTTCTCATAGAACGGGAACAAGTTATCTTGCCCATCCGTTTGACCATAACCATTACCGTAACCCAAACGACCGCGCATCAAGAGTGCAAAATCATGTTTTTGTGTTAATGGGAAGTACTGCCTAATATCGTACTGCACTTTAAAGTACTGAACGTCAGAGCCAGGTACGGTCATTTTATAAAATGCACGTTGGTGATTACCTGCAGTTGGGAAGTAACCACGGTTTAGATTGTTACGCGTCCAAGAGATATTGATATCGAAGTCATTGGTATTCAATGCGCCATCGCTATCAATATTGCTCGCTTGAGACGCTAGGAATTGTTCTACCTGTAAGTAAGGCGATAGGTTACCGATCTTGTTATGTGTATAACCAGCGCCAAGTTCGAAGAAGTTCAATTCATTCGCCCAGCTACCCAGTGTCATACTTGCGCCATAACTTTCGTTGGTATAGTCAACAATGCCCGCTTCAGAGGCTTCAAATTCGTTATAGAAGACCTTACCACCAAGACTCACACCGTCGAGAGTCCAATATGGGTCACGATAATCTAAGCTGATGTTCTTTTGATAATCGTTCATCATTGCGTTGATACCAACTCGGTTGCCTGAGCCGATGAAGTTATCTTGCTGTAGTCCGACTTGGAAACTCACACCCGATTCAGTGCCGTAACCAACACCAAAGTTAATACTACCGGAGTTCGCTTCTTTTACGTTGTAGACCAAATCAACTTGGTCTTCACTGCCAGGGACACGAACTGTCTGAACATCTACAGTCTCGAAGAAACCTAACCGGTTAAGACGCGATTTACCCGTCTCGATCGACTTAGAGTTGAGCCAGCTTCCTTCCATTTGACGCATCTCACGACGCATGACTTCATCACGAGTCGAGTTGTTACCGACAAAGCGAATATCACGGACATAGATTCTATTTCCGGCTTCAACGTTTATGACCAGTGAAACTTCATTCGTCTCATCATTGAACTCTGGCATGGTTCTAACTTGTGGATAGGCGTACCCTGCCTCACCAAGAACCCGCTTGATCTCTTCTTCAAGTTGCGTGACTGAAGAGCCGTTATACACCGAGCCATTTTCAAATGGCACCATCTCTTCAAATTCTGATTTTTTACCAATTAACTCGCCACGAAAATTGACGTCTTTGATGGTATATGCATTGCCCTCATTAAGGCCAAGGGTAATGTACACACCTTTTTTATCAGGTGAGATCGCAACCTGTGTTGAGTCAACTTGGAATTTCAAGTAGCCGCGATCTAGATAAAATGAGCGAAGTGCTTCAATATCACCGGCCAATACCTGCTTCTGATACTTGTCATCAGCAAGGAAGTTCCACCAGGCAACATCAACATTCAAATTGAAACGGCCAACTAGCTCTCTATCATTGAAAACCTCATTACCAATAAAGTTAATCTGCTTAATTTTCGCAGAGACACCTTCAGTAAAGACAAATTTTAGGTCTGAACGATTACGTGGAAGAGGCGTAACAACGGCTTGAACCGTCGCATTATATTTACCTACGCTGTAATAGAAATCTTCCAACCCTTTTTCGATGTTTGACAGCGTAGTACGATCAAGCGCCTCACCTTGTCGAATACCTGAGGCATCAAGGTTCTGCTGAAGCTGTTCTTCTTTGATCGCTTTGTTGCCCGAAAAAGAGATACTTGCGATGGTTGGTCGCTCTTTAACTTGAATCACCAACACATCATTGTCACGAAGAACTTGTACATCTTCAAAGTTACCTGAAGCATAAAGAGACTTTATGATCTCGGCGACATTCTGACTATCAACGTTATCACCAATACGAACAGGCATCTGCAATAGTGCTGCACCAAGAGCAACACGCTGTAAGCCTTCAATTTGTATGTCTTGAACAACAAAGTTCTCTGCGCCATTTGCGGAAACACTTGTCGCTAACAAGGTTGCAAATAGAATCTTTTTAATCGCCATATTTGTTTAAGTTATTCCTTTACTGCACTACAACCTGAGCCCTGCTTACAGGCGAGAAAAATCATTAAAAATTGCGATTGCCATAACTGACAAAATAATTGCACCACCTACTCGAAAACCCATTTCTTGTACCTTCTCTGGTACGGGACGACGAATAACTGCTTCGATAGCAAAAAATAGTAGGTGTCCACCATCAAGCATTGGTAGAGGCACTAAGTTAATAATACCCAAATTAATACTAATTAACGCTAAGAATCCTAAAAAGTACACTAAGCCATAATCGGCGGTGGTACCTGCGCCTTTAGCGATTGAAATTGGGCCACTTAGGTTATTTAAGCCAATATCACCCACCACCAGCTTCTTCAGCATAGTCGCGGTTAATCCAATGACTTGCCCCGTCTTTTCAATCGACTTACCGATAGATTCAAATACACCATATTGGAGATCAAATCGATATTTTTCAGGCCATTCTGAGACTTCCGAACCAATTCCGGCAAAACCTATGGTGTTTCCTTGATGATCTTTACGACTATTCGGCGTAATGACTAAATTCACTATTTGGTTATTTCGTTCAACCTTCAACTCAATCGGCTGGTTTGGGTGGCTCTGGATTGTCTCTACCAGCTCTTGCCAATTTTTCAAATCAACGCCATTAACCGCAATTAACGTATCACCCACTTCCAAGCCAGCCTGTGCTCCTGCTCCGTCGTCAGAGACATTAGCCAATGTCATCGATACTGCAGGCGTGTAAGGGCGAAAACCTAACGTCCCCATAGCAGACTGTTTTTCTGGATCAAAGTTCCATTCGGTTAAGTCAAGAATCTTCGTTTCTTCAACGCCGACTCGATTTTCATCTGCGACGGTTAACGTAAGCTGCTTATCACCAATATGAGCAATGATGCCCATGTTGACCGATTCCCAGTCCGCTGTTTTGACGCCAGCAACTGCGGTAAGTTCCATACCAGGAGTTAACCCCGCGTCTGCTGCAATCGAATATGGGGTCACTTCACCTACCACAGGCTTCACCGCAGGAACGCCAATTAAAAAGACCAACCAATAAGCAAAGATAGCGAAGGCAAAATTAAATAAAGGGCCAGCAGCAACGACAGCAGTGCGCTGAATTAAGGGCTTTTTATCAAAGGCGAGGTGATACTGATCTGGCGTAAGTTCGTCGACACGGCTATCAACCATTTTGACATAGCCACCTAAAGGTATCATCGACAGGCTATATTCAGTGCCATCTTTACCGACTTTCTTCCAGAGTGATTTACCAAAACCAATAGAGAACTTTTCGACTTTGATACCACATCGACGAGCAACCCAAAAATGGCCAAACTCATGCACCGCGACAAGGATACCTAATGCGATAACAAAAGAGGCAAAGTTCCACAGGATACCAGTCATAATTTACACTCTCTCAATATCTGATTTGTCATTTGACGCGCCATTTTATCCACCTCAAGCAAGCTTTCCAAGTCTAAGGGCTGTGAATAAGAATCAGTTGCGCACACTTTAGACATCACCATCTCATTAATTCGAGCGATATCCGTAAAACCGAGTTTTCCTTGTAAGAAAGCATCCACATTAATCTCGTTAGCCGCATTAAGCGCTGTCGTGATATGTTGCCCCTCGAAGCAAGCATCAATCGCGAGCTTTAAACAAGGATAACGTGCGTAATCTGGCTCTAAAAAGGTAAGCTCACCTAGCTGAGTAAAATCTAAACCTGAAACACCAGAAGGGACTCGTTTTGGATAAGCCATGGTCGATGCAATTGGTGTTGCCATATCTGGCTGTCCCATTTGTGCGACAACTGAACCATCACGATACTGAACCATTGAATGAATAACCGATTGCGGATGAATGATCACCTTTAATTGCGGTTTAGCAGCGTTAAATAACCATTTAGCCTCAATGTACTCTAGGCCTTTGTTCATCATCGTTGCTGAGTCCACCGAAATTTTCGGCCCCATAGACCAGTTGGGATGTGCTATCGCTTGTTCTGGAGTTACACCTTTAAGAGACTCGATTTCGCTATAACGAAAAGGACCACCAGAACCGGTTAGCAAGATATGTGATATACCATGTTCATCAAGGCTGCAATGGCCTAAATTAGTCTGTATATCACTTGGTAAGCATTGGAATATTGCGTTGTGTTCACTATCGACAGGTAGAAGCTCTGCACCATATTGTTTCACGGCATCAACAAACAGTTGCCCAGACATCACTAATGCTTCTTTATTAGCAAGTAATACTCTTTTACCGGCTTTGATAGCGGCCATGGTTGGCAGAAGACCGGCGGCGCCTACTATCGCGGCCATCACGGTATCTACTTCCGCTAACTCTGCTACTTGGCAAGTCGCTTCCTGTCCAGCCAGCACTTCGATTGAGGGGTGCGTTGAGGCCAATGCTATTTTTAACTTTTGAGCCGCATTAATATCGGCCATAACAGCAAATTTAGGCTGCCATTTCTTACAAAGCTGGAGCATTTTGTCGACATTGCTGCCCGCAGCAAGAGCAACAATAGAGAACTGCTCTGGGTTTTGCTCAACAACTTTAAAGGTGCTTGCACCGATAGAACCTGTTGCACCTAAAATTGTTAGCTTGCGCATAATTGTAACCGTAATTAAGTTGTAACCGTAATTTGATATGATGGTTCATTATTGCTTAAAGAGCTAAGCGACAAAGTATCATCGCGATAACCGATTGATTCCGTATAACCCATCAAATGTTATTCTTTAATTCCGAACTTTTTAAAAGCGCGACTTTAAAAAAGAAAGTATAGAAGAGCAAACACAGGAAAAGCAGCAGTTAGGCTATCAATTCGATCAAGCACCCCACCATGGCCAGGAATGATATTGCTGCTGTCTTTGATTCCAGACACTCGCTTAAACATACTCTCAACCAAATCCCCAAGTACAGAAATAACAACCGTTACTAAGGTAATCACAATCATAACGGTTGGGCTAGAAAACTCTAAACTGAACCATTGAGCGGTAAACCAAGCAATAATCACTGCAGTAATAATCCCGCCAATCAAACCTTCGATCGTTTTATTGGGGCTCACTGATGGCGCCATCTTACGTTTACCAAAAGCTCGACCAGCGAAGTAAGCGCCACTGTCTGCAGCCCAAACGATTAAACACACGAACAAGACAAGCTTAGCGCCATAATATTCATCAACATCAATGCCTTGAGCTCTCAATAAAATAGCACTCCATAAAAATGGGAGTAGAGTCAATATGCCGAAGGCGTGTCGCAAAACGTTGGAGTCTTGCCACGACTTACTGGAATTAGGGTAAGTAATTGCGAGAGCACTTGAGTAGATCCACCACGCGCCGCCAATACCCAAAATGAAATAATGAATAGGCTGTATAGTATTGAGGCTCGAAGCGTCTATTGAAATCAACAGAAAACTCAACGTGGTCACTACCGCTGAGGGTACAAGTGCTCGAATACGAGTTTTATGTTCAACAAATTGAGTCCACTCCCAGAAACCTATCCCTGTTACGACCAAGATAGCTAGAGTAAACAGTGCCAGCGGTAGCTCAAAAATCCCCAAAATAACCATGGGAGCTAAAATAAGTGCGGTTATAATTCGTTGCTTCAAACTAATGAATCCTTTATTGATTTTCCATCAGTGCTTTAATTTGATTTCCCGTACAACCAAAACGTCGCTCACGGTTCACAAACCAAGTCACAGCTTCAATTAAGCTATCTTCACCAAACTCAGGCCAGTAGATTGGGGTAAAATAGAGCTCAGCATAAGCGAGTTGCCATAACATAAAATTACTAATCCGACACTCTCCACCTGTGCGAATCAATAGATCAACGGCAGGAATATCTGACATAGAGAGGTGTGAGGTAATCAGGTCTTCACTGATTGAGTCAGAGCTTAGTTTTCCCTGCTCGACTTCAATCGCGATTGTTTTCATTGCTTGGGCTATATCCCACTTACCACCATAATTGGCCGCAATGTTCACTACCATTCCGCTATTAGCTGACGTCTTTTCTTCTGCTTGAGCTATTTTTGTCTGCAAACGCTCACTAAATCGGCTTTTATCGCCAATGACTCGTAAGCGAAGATTATTCTTATGAAGCTTCTTAACCTCTGTTGATAAAACAGTAAGAAACAGCTCCATTAACACACCAACCTCTTCTTCTGGTCGTTGCCAATTTTCACTACTAAAAGCAAACAGAGTAACGGCTTCGATACCAAGTCTAGCAGCACTGCTTATGGTCTTTCGAACGGCAGCAACGCCATTTTTATGCCCAAAGACTCTCGGTTTCCCTTGAGCTTCTGCCCATCGGCCATTTCCGTCCATGATGACGGCAATATGTTTTGGTAGGGCTTCGGATGATAAGTGAGTATTTGACATAGAAGTTGTTCGGGGGGTTGGGCGTTAGATATAAGAAAGCGCTATGCCATTTAACACAGCGCTTAAAAGACAATGAAACAGTATGATTATACTTCCATTAACTCTTTTTCTTTTGCAGCTAGCGTCTCGTCTACTTTCTTAATAGCAGCGTCAGTCAGCTTTTGAATTTCGTCTTGTGCTTTACGATCTTCATCTTCAGAAATCTCTTTATCTTTCAAAAGACCTTTAAGATCACCGTTAGCATCACGGCGAATATTACGGATAGCAACACGACCACCTTCAGCTTCACCACGTACAATCTTAACTAGGTCTTTACGACGCTCTTCCGTTAGTGGTGGAAGTGGTACGCGAATAACTGTACCTGCTGACATAGGGTTTAGACCTAAATCAGACGTTAGGATTGCTTTTTCAACTTTAGGTGCAAGCTCACGATCGAATACTGTAATAGCAAGAGTACGAGCATCTTCTGCAACAACGTTAGCAACTTGATTCAACGGAGTTGGTGCTCCGTAGTACTCTACAGAAAGACCAGAAAGCAAACTTGGGTGTGCACGACCAGTACGAATCTTGATTAGGTTGTTCTTCAGTGCTTCGACACTTTTTTCCATGCGCTCTTGCGCGTCAGTTTTAATTTCGTTGATCACAATTTCACCTTGATATGTGTTCTTAGTATAAGAAATCTGCTCTGGGTTAAGCTTTTCTAGTTTAAGCTGTTTTTGGTTCAAAACCAAAATTTGCCATCACAATAATTCAACTGCAATGGCATCGGGACATTACTCAGATTCGCTGATTAATGTGCCTTCTGTTTCACCCATTACCACGCGACGTAGTGCGCCTGGTTTATTCATATTGAAAACACGAATTGGCATTTTATGGTCACGTGCTAGTGTAAACGCAGCCAAATCCATCACTTTGAGTTCTTTTTCAAGAATCGTGTTGTACGACAGAGTATCATATAACTCTGCATCAGGGTTAGCGACAGGATCCGCAGTAAACACACCGTCTACTTTCGTTGCTTTTAGTACAACGTCTGCTTCAATTTCAATGCCTCGTAAACACGCCGCTGAATCTGTTGTGAAGAATGGGTTACCTGTACCTGCTGAGAAGATCACAACACGGCCATGACGTAACTGGCTGATAGCGTCAGCCCAGTTGTAATCATCACATACACCTTTAAGTGGGATAGCCGACATAACGCGAGCATTCACGTAAGCACGGTGTAATGCATCACGCATTGCAAGGCCATTCATTACCGTTGCAAGCATACCCATATGGTCACCAACAACGCGGTTCATACCCGCTTCAGCAAGGCCTGCACCTCTAAATAGGTTACCACCGCCGATTACGACACCAACTTGAACACCAAGTTCGACCAATTCTTTTACTTCTTGAGCCATACGATCAAGGATTGTAGGGTCAATACCAAAACCTTCTTCGCCTTGTAGCGCTTCGCCACTCAGTTTTAACAGGATACGTTGATACGCTGGTTTAGGGTTCGTAGTCATGGAGTTTACCTTCCAAAAAGTGATAGTTTTGATTAACGGTCATGGATAAACATTCTACGCAGTTTAGAACATCAATATTTATCGATCACAGCAAATCATCAAGCGCTTGTCGTAAAAAGACCGCAGCCTAGGCTACGGTCTAATATTTAAGCAGAAAAGGGATTAACCTTTTTGAACCGCTGCTACTTCGTCAGCAAAGCTCATTTCAGCTGCTTTCTCGATACCTTCACCAACTTCTAGACGAACGAAGTTAGTTACTGTAGCGCCTTTCTCTTTTAGCATGTCGCCAACAGATTTCTTAGGCTCCATGATGAAAGCTTGACCAGTTAGAGAGATTTCACCCGTGAATTTCTTCATACGGCCAACAACCATTTTCTCTGCGATTTCAGCTGGCTTGCCTTCGTTCATCGCGATTTCAACTTGAACTGATTTCTCTTTCTCAACAACGTCAGCAGGTACGTCAGTTGGTTTCAAGTAGTCTGGCTTAGAAGCAGCAACGTGCATAGCAACGTGCTTAAGTGTTTCAGCTTCGCCTTCACCAGCAACAACAACACCGATTTTCTCACCGTGACGGTAAGAAGCTAGTGCAGCACCTTCAACGTATTCTACGCGACGGATGCTGATGTTTTCGCCAATCTTAGTTACTAGAGCAATACGTGCTTCCTCAAACTTAGCTTGAAGTGCAGCGATGTCTAGACGCTCAGCTAGAGCAGCAACAGCTACTTCTTCAGCAAACGCTAGGAAACCAGCATCTTTTGCTACGAAGTCTGTTTGACAGTTTACTTCAAGAAGAGCTGCAACACCGCCCTCTTCTTTAATGATGATTGTGCCTTCAGCAGCAACGTTACCAGCTTTTTTAGCTGCTTTCGCTGCGCCAGATTTACGCATATTTTCAATCGCTAGCTCAATGTCGCCTTCAGCAGCAACAAGTGCTTTTTTACATTCCATCATGCCCGCAGCTGTGCGTTCACGAAGTTCTTTTACTAGAGCAGCAGTTACAGTTGCCATTCTCTATTCCTCAGTTAATTCGAAATAAGGTAAAAATCAGGGGCCAATATTGGGCCCCTGATGCTAACTAATACTCAATCGATGCACACTTTATAAGATGCACCCATTTAGCATGGCTCAGAGCCGCTATTATTCAGCTTCTACGAAACCGTCTTTCTCGCCCGCTAGAGCAGCAACATCTTTGTTACGACCTTCAACAACTGTTTGTGCAACAGCGTTTAGGTAAAGTTGTACTGCACGGATTGCATCGTCATTACCAGGAATGATGTAGTCAACGCCGTCTGGGTTAGAGTTAGTATCAACTACAGCGTAAACTGGGATACCTAGGTTGTTAGCTTCTTTAACTGCAATGTGCTCGTGATCAGCATCGATTACGAATAGAGCGTCAGGTAGGCCGCCCATATCTTTGATACCACCAAGTGATTTCTCTAGCTTCTCCATTTCACGAGTACGCATTAGAGCTTCTTTCTTAGTTAGTTTATCAAATGTACCGTCTTGAGCTTGAGCTTCTAGCTCTTTAAGACGTTTGATTGACTGACGAACAGTTTTGTAGTTTGTTAGCATGCCGCCTAACCAGCGGTTGTTAACGTAAAACTGGTTGCTTGCAACAGCAGCTTCTTTAACAGCTTCAGACGCAGCGCGCTTAGTACCAACAAAAAGAACTTTACCTTTCTTCTCGCCAACTTTAGCTAGTTCAGCTAGAGCTTCGTTGAACATTGGTACAGTTTTTTCTAGGTTGATGATATGAACTTTGTTACGAGCACCAAAGATGAATGGCTTCATTTTTGGGTTCCAGTAACGAGTTTGGTGACCGAAGTGAACACCAGCTTTAAGCATATCGCGCATTGATACAGTTGCCATTTTAAAATCCTCTATGGGGTTAGGCCTCCACACTCCCCATGACTCCGACCCCTAACATCTATCTACTTAATGTACATAGTTTTACTGTTGAGGCACCCCGGAACATGTGACGGAATGTGTGTGATTTAAATTAAAGTGTGTGGAATACAACAATCAATCTCGCAGACAACTTCTAGCAGAGCTAGAGAATCAGAGACAATTGACCGTTATTCCGGCGCGCTTTATACCATATTTTCGCACTCTATGGCTAGTAAAAAATCCGTTCTAAGCCGTCTCAGCATTGTGGTATATACTATGACTATATGAAAACACGTAGAAAATATGAGTCTTTAGACAAATACACTTTGTTTACACTTCCTGATAGAATGCGACTCATTACTATCGATAGCTCCTATTAATTGGTCGAGAATTAGCGCAAATGTCTATAAAAATCAAAACCCAAGAAGAAATTGAAAGAATGCGTATAGCCGGAAAACTGGCCGCTGAAATTCTAGAGATGATCGAACCTCATATTAAAGAGGGCGTCACCACCGATGAGTTAAACACTATTTGCCATGATTATGCGATGGAACGCGGTGCTTATTCTGCTCCCCTTGATTATCACGGTTTCCCAAAGTCAATTTGTACCTCGATTAATCATATTGTGTGCCACGGAATCCCTGCGTCACAAGATGAGAAAGGCAGTAACGGTCAGCTAAAACCAGCAGTACTAAAGAATGGCGACATTGTTAACGTCGACATCACCGTTATCATTCCAGATGATGAAAATGCTGATCTAAGTACTCGCCCACAAGGCTACCACGGCGACACCTCTAAAATGTTCCTTGTTGGCGATGTATCTCCTGCCGACAAACGCCTTTGCATGGTCGCGCAAGAAGCACTTTATGTTGGAATGCGCAAAGTAAAACCAGGGGCAACAGTAGGTGATATCGGTACAGCAATCGAGAAATACATCAAAGAGAACAATAAAAAGAACCCACGTAACAAGTTCTCAATCGTAAAAGACTTCTGTGGGCACGGTATTGGGAATGAATTCCATGAAGAACCACAAGTCGTGCATTACAAAAATAGCGACCGCCGTGTACTGAAAGAAGGTCACTGTTTTACTATTGAACCTATGATTAATGCAGGTAAATTTGGTTGCTCTGTTGATGCTGAAGATGATTGGACAGTTTACACTGGCGACGGAAAAAACTCAGCTCAATGGGAACATACGCTTCTTGTTACCGCAACAGGCTGCGAAGTGCTAACGTTACGCAGTGATGAAACCATTCCTCGCTTAATGAAAAACTAATTCACACCTTGTCGAAGAAGAGATGTTTCATAACCGCCCTCTTCATTAGTAATAAAGTGATTCAAAACTAACTTTAATATCCCTGCAATGCAGGGATATTTTTTTATCCGCCCCTATCTGATAGATTAAACCTCATTATCGATATTCAATTCGCATGGACTGCTATATATGGCGTATCAATCTCCACTGACTTTTTCCACAGAACAGCTTTCAATTGCATCGCTTAAAAAGCAGCTTGAGCTATTTTCTGATTATCAAAAAAGTGAATTCCTCTCTCATCACCCGATCAATGATTTAGTGCTTGGTCGCTCAGATTATATGGATTTGCTTTTACATCGCCTATGGAATGAGTATGGATTTGAAAAGCTGCCACATATTAGTTTAGTCGCCGTTGGTGGTTACGGTCGTGGTGAACTTCACCCGCTCTCTGATATTGATATTCTGGTCGTGTCGAAAAAGAGCCTGCCTGACAACCTAGGGGCAAAAGTCAGTGAATTCATCACCCTACTTTGGGATCTTAGGTTAGAAATAGGCCATGCGGTTCGAACTATCGATGAGTGTGCAACGATCGGAAAACAAGACTTAACCGTTGCGACTAACTTGCAGGAAGCAAGGTTGCTATGTGGTTGCGAGGATACCTTCCACCAACTTACTACAACCATCAGCTCTCCATCATTTTGGCCTAGTGATGGTTTCTATAAGGCAAAAATTCAAGAGCAAAAACAAAGGCATGCTCGCTACCACGATACGACTTATAACCTTGAGCCCGATATCAAATCGACGCCTGGCGGCTTAAGAGACATTCACACGTTAAGTTGGGTCGCGAGAAGGCACTTTGGTGCGACCTCACTACTCGAAATGAGCAAATATGGCTTCTTAACCGATGCCGAATACCGTGAACTCGTTGAGTGCCAAGATTTTTTATGGCGTGTTCGTTTCGCTCTACATATAGAGTTAAAGCGCTACGATAATCGCCTTACCTTCGGTCACCAAGCACAAGTCGCAGAGAGTCTTGGGTTCATTGGTGAAGGGAATCGCGGGGTAGAAATGATGATGAAAGAGTTCTACCGCACGCTAAGACGCGTGGCAGAGCTCAATAAAATGCTATTGAAGTTATTCGACCAAGCTATCTTAGAAAACGGTGTGGAGTACGAAGCTGAAATTCTTAGCAACGATTTCCAACGGCGAGGTAAGCTGATCGAGGCAAGAAAGCCAGCGCTATTCCAAGCAAGGCCAGAAACAATTTTAGATATGTTCATCCATATCGCGAACGACTCCTCAATTGAAGGTGTTGCTCCTGCCACCATGAGGCAGCTCAGAACAGCCCGTCGTCGACTCAATAAATTCCTTCATGTGATCCCTGAAGCTCGCGAAAAATTTATGGAGTTAGTCTGCCACCCGAATTGCTTACATAAGGCATTTAGCCTCATGCATAAGCTTGGTGTTCTCGCGAGTTACCTGCCCCAGTGGAGTCAGATCGTAGGGCAAATGCAGTTCGACCTATTCCATGTCTACACCGTTGATGAACACAGCATTCGCTTGCTCAAACATATCAACCGTTTCAGCTACGCTAGTAACCATGATAAACACCCTATCTGTTGTGAAGTCTACCCGAGGCTTCATAAAAAAGAGCTATTGGTTCTTGCCGCGATCTTCCATGATATTGGAAAAGGGCGAAGTGGTGATCACTCTGACATAGGCGCTGTCGAGGCCTACAATTTTTGTATCGAGCATGGCTTATCGAAACCAGAAGCCAAGCTCGTCTCTTGGTTGGTACAAAATCACTTATTAATGTCTGTAACGGCACAACGTCGCGATATCTACGATCCAGAAGTGATCACCGAATTTGCCAAAAAGGTTCGCGATGAAGAGCACCTTGAACTATTAGTTTGTCTTACAGTTGCGGATATTTGTGCAACTAACCCTGAGCTCTGGAACAGCTGGAAGCGAACACTACTGGCTGAATTGTTTTACTCCACTCAACGCGCTTTACGCCGAGGTTTAGAGAACCCAGTTGATGTTCGAGACCGAATTCGTCATAACCAACAACTCTCTTCTGCACTACTTAGGAAGGAAGGGTTTAGTGCTCGAGAAATCGAAGTGCTTTGGCAGCGATTCAAAGCGGACTATTTCCTTCGTCATACTCACAAACAAATCGCGTGGCATTGTACTCATCTTCTAAACCAAACAGACGATAGTAAACCGCTGATCCTGATTAGTGAAAAAGCGACACGCGGAGGCACTGAAGTCTTTGTTTACGCTCGTGACCAAAATGCTCTCTTTGCAACAGTTGTTGCTGAGTTAGACAGACGCAATCTTAACGTCCACGACGCTCAAGTAATGACAAGCAAAGACGGATTCGTTCTTGATACCTTTATGATCCTTGATCAAAACGGAGAAGCCATCGATGCCTCCCGGCACAAAGCCATCATTAAGCACCTTGCCCATGTATTAGAAGATGGTCGGCCAACGAAAATTAAAACTCGCCGTACCCCAAGAAATTTGCAGCATTTTACGGTTAAAACTAAGGTCGAGTTTTTACCGACGAAAAGTAATAAACGTACATTGATGGAGTTCGTGGCGCTTGATACTCCGGGCCTACTCGCCAAAGTCGGTGCAACCTTCGCCGATCTTGAGATCAGCCTACACGCAGCAAAAATCACCACCATAGGAGAAAGAGCAGAAGATCTGTTTATTTTGACGAATGGACAAGGCGGTAGGCTTGATGAAGAAACTCAAAATCAGCTACGTGAAAGATTAGTAGAAAACATTGCCGAGGCTGCGCCAAATTAATCGCGATCTTGCCCACAAGTTGTACAGCTTATTCTACTCGCAGCTATCTACCACGGTTATTGGCTGCTACATTAGTTATGATTTTATCAATTTTACAACACTAATTAGAGGTAGCCTATGTTTCCAAACCTCACAGGCTTAGGTATACAAGAGCCTAAGCAAATTGAGCGTTACTCGTTAAGACAAGAAGCGCACAAGGATGTGTTAAAGATCTACTTTAAAAAGCAAAAAGGCGAACTCTTCGCCAAAAGCGTTAAATTCAAATACCCACGACAAGTTAAAAACGTATTGGTTGATAGTGGTAGTCATCAATATAAAGAAGTAACTGAGATCAATCGAAATCTAACCTTGGTTATCGATGAATTGAATAAGCTGACTAAGCCTGAGAAACTGGCGGAAGTTGATGTAAAAGCAAAAATACTCAAAGACTTGCGTCATCTTGAAAAAGTAGTAGCGAGTAAAATTTCTGAGATAGAGTCTGATTTAGAAAAGTTAAAATAACCTTGAATTGGTTACATTCACGATAATAAAAAGGTTCCCTTAGGTTGCTAGTAACCAGTGGAACCTTTTTTAATATTTAACATTAGGATCTGTTATCAATCTATATACTTACCAGTCGGTATAATTACCAACCAGCGTAAGTGCCTACAAAATAGAGTGATACTGCCGCCATAATACCCGCAACAACATCATCAACCATGATACCGACTCCGCCATCAACTTGCTTATCCAACCAGCCAATCGGCCACGGTTTAACCATGTCAAAGAATCGGAATAAGACAAACCCTGCGACGATCCACTTCCAATCAAAAATGGCAATACCAAGCAATGGCACGACAAGCATGGTGATCCAAAATCCGACAAACTCATCCCATACTATAGAGCCGTGATCGTGCACCTTCATATCATCTGAAGTGATTTGGCAAATCTTAACGCCTATAAAATAGGAGCCTATAATCACGGCAATAAACAACCATAACGGAAGTTGCACCAATAATAGGTAAAAAGGAATAGACGCTAATGTCCCCATCGTACCGGGAATAATAGGTGAAAGACCGCTGCCAAAACCTGTTGCCAATAAATGCCACGGATTTTTTAAAGAAATAAGAGAGATAGGGTTCGTCATTGTTTTACCTTAAAGTGATCATACCCACTAAGTTGCCAATCCACGATTGTACCATTGCTGTGAAGCTCTAACGTACCTTCTGGGCGTATTTGTCCAATACAAGTGACTTTGGTGCCAGTGTGATTCAACACGCTTTCAATTGCACCTTTGTTTTCCTCTGGCACCGTAAAGCACAACTCATACTCTTCTCCGCTCGTTAACGCGTACTGCTGAGCAAGCTCTTCATTTTGAGTAAATTCACGTAACTCTTGCGATATCGGCAATAAGCTCACATCAATGGATGCACCAACACCTGAGCGTTGAAGAATATGGTTTAAATCCGAAATGAGACCATCAGAGATATCAATAGCTGATGAAGCGGTATTAAGTAACGCCTGTCCAACTAAGACACGAGGAGAAGAGAGGTAGTGGCGTGATTCTAATATTGAGGCCCCTTCTTTTTCTCGAAGAGTGTCATCGAGAATCACATCGAGCCCCGCTTTACTATCACCAAGATCACCGGTCACATAAATCCAATCTCCGATTTTTGCACCACTTCGTCTCAGTGCTTGATCTTCTGGGACAAACCCTTGAACCGTTAAAGTTAAACTTAGTGGGCCTTTTGTGGTGTCTCCACCAATTAACTGAATACCAAAATAATCAGCCAATTTGAAAAATGAATCACAAAAAGGAGCTAACCACTCTTCTTTAGGTTCAGGCATGGTTAACGCGAAAGAGACCCACGCTGGTGTCGCGCCCATTGCAGCAAGATCGCTAATATTAGAAGCCAGTGCTTTATGGGCTACCCAACTAGGGTTAGCGCTTTCTAAAAAGTGTGTTCCCGCAACTAAAGTATCAGTGCTAACAGCAATGGAAACATTACTCGGACTTTTTACCAGTGCACAATCATCGCCAGCTGCCAGCAACACATCTTTGCGTCGCGATTGACGACCAACTAAATATTTATCTATAAGGTTAAATTCACCTGACATACCGAAGAACTCTCTTTCAATACGTTAATTTCATTAAATGAAGTGAAAGGCTAAATGCACGGTATAAAAAAGGCCAGCATTAAGCTGACCTCTTTTGACGATAATCCGTTTTTATTTCTTACGGACGTGTGGTGCCGCTTTATCAAGCACACCGTTCACGAATTTGTGGCTATCTTCTGCAGCGAATACTTTTGCAAGTTCAATCGCTTCATTGATAACAACTTTGTAAGGAACATCTTCACGGCGCGTCATTTCGTACATAGCAAGACGAAGCAAAGCCAGTTCCATAAGATCTAAATCCTGCATAGGACGAGATACGAATGGACGAAGTTTGCTGTCCAATTCCATATGACTAAGTGCAACACCAGTCAGTAGGTCGCGGAAGTATGCCACATCGGTTTCTGGTGCGATTAGAGCAGGCTCTGCAGCATGATGCTCTTCTTCATCATACTTACCACCAGATATAAACTGTTCTTCAACTACGGCAACATTTTCTTTGCTAATTTGCCATGAGTAAATTGCTTGTAGAGCAAATTGACGTGCATTACGACGTGCGGCTGGTTTCACACTGGCCCCCATTAGGAATCGATTTCAGAAAGAACGTTGATCATCTCAAGTGCGCTTAGTGCAGCTTCTGCACCTTTGTTACCAGCCTTGGTTCCTGCGCGTTCAATAGCTTGATCGATGGTATCAACAGTAAGGACACCAAATGCGACTGGAAGACTAAACTCCATAGACACCTGTGCCAAACCTTTATTACATTCACTACAAACATAGTCGAAATGAGGCGTACCGCCACGAATAACTGTACCTAAAGATACAATCGCATCGAACTGGCCAGTCTTGGCAACACGTTGAGCAACTAATGGGAGCTCAACTGCACCAGGACAACGCACAACAGTAATGTTGTCTTCGCTAACCTGTCCATGACGTTTTAAAGTATCGATTGCACCAGAAAGCAGGCTTTCGTTAATAAAACTGTTGAAACGAGCTATAACGATAGCAATTTTTGCATTTGGCGCTGGGAAGCCACCCTCGATCACTTTCATAAGCCTTCCTTTAACTATGTTCATCAAGTGAGAATCGCCGGATTCTAGCATAAAACTGTGAGCAATATCTAATAGATATTAAAGTTAATGCTAACCTTCGGCGTGTCTAATATTAAATTTCTGATGGTGATAGGAAATCACCATTATCGCTAAAAAAGGAAGCAAACGCTTCCCTCATAAAGCAAGATCACGCATAAGCTAACTCATGCGCGACTTTTTTATTCACACACGTATTCAACCACATTTAGACCAAAACCACCAAGAGCATGGTAACGTTTTGAGCTAGAAGACAATAAACGCATATCGGTAACACCAAGATCAGAAAGAATTTGAGAACCAACGCCTACGCGACGGGACGTTCCCTGCTTCTTCGCCATGGTTGGAGCTTGGCCTTTATCTTGTGCTTCAAATACTTTGACTTTATGAATCAGTGTTTCCGCTGACTCTTCATTGCCCAAGATAACCAACACACCACCTTCTGAGCCAATACGCTTCATCGCCGCATCTAAGCTCCAGCTTCGTTCCGTTCCGCGATCAGAGTGCAATAAGTCTGTAAAGGTATCATGCAAGTGAACGCGCACGAGAGGTGCTTGCTTACTAAGTTCACCTTTAATCATTGCGTAGTGAATTTGGTTATCAATGGTATCTTTAAAGGTAACCAGTTCGAAATCACCGAACTCAGTTGGGAGTTTACACTGAGCCACACGTTCAATCGTCGTTTCAGTGTTATTACGATATTCAATAAGATCAGCGATGGTGCCTAGTTTTACGTCGTGTTTTTTAGCGAAGACTTCAAGATCAGGGCGACGGGCCATTGTGCCATCATCATTTAAGATCTCAACAATAACGGAAGCCGGCTCTAGCCCTGCTAAACGACCTAAATCACAGCCAGCTTCTGTATGACCAGCACGAGTGAGTACACCACCTTCTTGAGCTGTCAGCGGGAAAATATGCCCCGGTTGAACAAGATCAGCGGCCACCGCATCTTTCGCTACTGCAGCTTGAACGGTAATCGCGCGATCCGCAGCAGAAATACCAGTCGTCACGCCTTCAGCCGCTTCAATCGATACCGTAAAGTTCGTTGTATACTGGGCATTGTTATCCTGAACCATAGGAGGCAGGCCTAAACGCTCACAGCGCTCTTTCGTCATGGTTAAACAGATTAAGCCACGGCCATGAGTCGCCATAAAGTTAATCGCTTCAGGCGTAATATGTTCCGCTGCCATGATCAGATCGCCTTCATTTTCGCGATCTTCATCATCCATAAGGATGACCATCTTACCAAGACGAATGTCTTCAATAATTTCTTGTGGTGTACTGATTGTCATGCTCTGTTCCTGTATTCCTAATTGCAACAAAGTGTTCGTTAAGCAAAACCATTTTGTTGTAAAAATTCCATGCTCAAACGAGACTTAGGCTCTGACTCTTCTTTCTGACCTTGAAGAAGCCTCTCCATATAACGAGCCAAGACATCGACTTCCAAGTTTACTTTTCGTCCAACGTGGAAATCATTAATCGTGGTCTCTTCACCCGTATGCGGAACGATAGTGAGCTTAAACTCATTCTTACGTAAATCGTTCACCGTTAAGCTGATACCGTCAACGGTAATCGAGCCTTTATGTGCCACATACTTTGATAATTCTGCAGGCATAGAAACCCAAAATTCAATCGCTCTACCCACCTGCTGACGGTCAACAATTTCACCCACGCCATCAACATGCCCAGAAACGATATGACCACCAAAACGCGTTGTTGGAAGCATCGCCTTTTCAAGATTCACTTTGTCTCCGGCTTGAGAGTCGGTAAACCCTGTCAGTTTTAACGTTTCTAATGACAAGTCAGCGGTGTAACTGGTTTGATTGAAATCAACGACCGTTAAGCATACGCCATTGGTTGCGATGCTATCCCCTAGGTTTACATCCGACATATCAAGTTTGCCGACATTAACAGTTACGCTAATGTCTTCACCTTTCGGTGTGATTGCCGCCAGAGTACCAACGGTTTCTACAATTCCTGTAAACATACTATTTATCTTTCTTATTGCGTTTATTAAGAGTGGCGACAATTCGAATATCGGGCCCGATTTGACGAACATCTTGAATGGTTAACTCGTGAGTCTCGTTCATTGACTCAAGTCCTAGAGCACCAAAAAGACCGCGACCATCACTACCCATAAGTTTAGGTGCCAAATAAAGGATCAGTTCATCTACTAGCTCAGCCTCGATGAGAGATTTCGCTAACGTGGCCCCCGCTTCAACCCAAAGGTGGTTGATATGATGAGACTCAACCAACGCTTTAAAGGTGGCATTGAGATCGATCTGACCATCAATATTTATTTCTGGCTCGATATCACCTTGATCACTAACCGTTAATACCTTACCTGGCGTATTGAACAGCTTGAGCTGTTCTGTATTACTCGTTAAATGGTTCTGCCTATCAAGAATAACGCGCACAGGTTGACGAAGTTGGGAGTGATCGTACGTCGACTGTATGTCTTGTGGTAAATCATCCCAACGCACGTTCAGCGAGGCATTATCATCAATAACGGTTTTACTGGTCGATAGTATAGCGCAAGACTTAGCGCGATAAGCCTGAACATTTTGTCTCGATTGAGGGGAAGTGATCCACTGGCTAGCGCCATTCGCTAAGGCAGTTTGACCATCTAAGCTTGCGGCCATTTTCAATTGAACGTACGGACGACCTATTTGCATGCGCTTAATAAACGCTGGATTAAGAGCTTGTGCATCTGCTTCTAGTAAGCCGACTTCAACCTCAATCCCCGCTTCTCGCAACATAGCAATACCGCGACCTGCAACCTTAGGGTTAGGATCCTGCATTGCACATACAACGCGCGCAACTTTCGCCTTAATGAGCCCTTCAGCACACGGTGGCGTTCGACCATAGTGTGAACAAGGCTCGAGCGTGACATAAGCCGTTGCTCCAATTGAGCGCTCTCCTGCGTCACGTAGAGCGTGTACCTCTGCATGAGGCTCGCCCGCACGATGATGAAAACCTTCACCAACAACGATGCCATCACGCTCTATAACACAGCCAACATTTGGATTTGGTGCAGTGGTATAGATGCCCTTTTTCGCCAATAAAATAGCACGGGACATCATTTGGAAATCTAAATCAGAGAAATGAAACATAATAGCGGAGCTTAATCTTCTAATTTGGCAATTTCTTCGCCAAATTCTCGAATGTCTTCAAAACTGCGGTATACAGAAGCAAATCGAATGTAGGCGACTTTATCGAGATCTTTAAGCTGATCCATCACTAAATTGCCAATCATTTCACTAGGGACTTCACGTTCACCTGTCGCACGAAGTTGGGACTTAATCATACTGATCGCCAATTCAATAGAATCCGCACTCACAGGACGTTTCTCTAATGCACGTTGAAACCCACCAACCATTTTATCTTCATTAAAGGGTTCACGGTTGCCATTCGTTTTTATCACTTTTGGCATAACAAGTTCAGCGGTTTCAAATGTAGTGAAACGTTCGCTACACGCCAAACACTGGCGACGTCGACGCACCTGATGACCATCAGCAACTAATCTAGAATCAATAACTTTTGTGTCGTTCTCGGAACAGAAAGGACAATGCATATTACCTCCAAGTAATTAACCACAGTGTAACGGAATTACTCTTACGAAGAAAAGTAAAAGGGGCACAAGGCCCCTTTATAATTTCAAAATTTCTGAGATGCCTCAAGCTCGTATTACGGACGAGCTAAATAGTCAGCCTTACCCACCCACTTGTAACTCGTCAGCTCTTCTAGTCCCATAGGACCGCGCGCATGCAGCTTTTGTGTCGATACAGCGACTTCCGCCCCCAAACCAAACTGAGCACCATCAGTAAAACGGGTCGAAGCGTTCACGTACACCGCCGCTGAGCCTACAGAGTTAATAAATAGCTCTGCATTTTTCAAACTGTTGGTCATGATTGCGTCAGAGTGACTAGCGTTATGCACTCGCATATGTGTAATCGCTTGCTCAATAGTATCAACGACCTTAACACCCAACGTATAACTCAACCACTCGGTATCAAAATCGCCCTCTTGAGCAGATCGTACATCTTGAGCTTCACCTAACAGGTCTATAGCATTCGATTCAGCAACAAAACTAACGGTGTCACTCATACGCTCAGCCGCTTTCGATAAGAACGCTTTCGCCACTGCTTTATGAACCAATAAAGTATCTAAAGAATTACATGCAGAAGGACGTTGAACCTTCGAGTTTTCAACAACATTCAACGCTTTATCAAGATCTGCGCTCTCATCGACAAAAATATGGCTGATACCAAAACCGCCTATGATCACAGGAATGGTGCTGTTCTCTTTGCACATTTTGTGCAGCCCTGCGCCACCTCGTGGAATGATCATATCAACATAATCATCGAGTTTAAGAAGTTGAGAAACTAACTCTCGATCTGGTTTTTCAATGTATTGTACTGAAGCCGCGGGTAGTGACGCTTTCTCTAGAGCGGATTGAATCACCTTCACCAGCTCCATGTTCGAGAAAAATGTCTCTTTACCACCACGTAGAATGCTTGCATTACCGGTTTTTAAACACAGTGCTGCGATATCAATGGTCACGTTCGGACGAGCTTCGTAAATAACACCAACAACACCCAGTGGCACGCGACGTCGAGATAAAGACATGCCATTTTCCAGCACTTTACTGTCAATCTCACTGCCAACAGGATCATTTAGGCTGATCACATTACGTACATCGTTAGCAATCCCCGTTAAACGCTCAGGGTTCAGTAGTAATCGGTCTAAGAGCGCATCCGTCAGCCCTGCTTCTCGGCCTAACTGAATGTCTTTTTCATTGGCAGCTAAAATGGTTTCTGCGTTCGCTTCAAGTTCGTCAGCGATAATTGCCAATGCTTTATTTTTTTGTGCGGTTGACGCTGTCGCTAAATGGAAAGCCGCTTCTTTAGCCGCTTGTCCCATAGTATTTAAATCCATTACAAATTCCTCTTTTACTCTTGGATGACAACAAGATCATCGCGATGGATGACTTCTGAGCCGTAGTCGTAGCCAAGAATAGAATTAATATCTTTACTGTGTTTACCGGCAATACGAGATAGATCGTCACTTGAATAGCTAGTGATACCACGTGCGATGAGGTCGCCGTTAGTATTCACGATTCTAGCGACCTCTCCACGAGCAAAGTTTCCACTCGCTTTAATGACCCCTTTAGCCAGTAAACTGCTTCCTTTCGTAATAACAGCGCGTGTTGCACCGTCATCAATAACAATATCACCCAAGGCTGCGGGACCGGCGAGAATCCAACGTTTACGATTTTCTAATGACTCTTCTAACGGTAAGAAACGTGTCCCTTGAGGAACGTCAGTTAAAGAATCAAAAATAACGTTTTCTGCACTGCCTGCTGCTATGATAACTTCAATACCTGCACGTCTCGCGATATCGGCAGCTTGTAACTTAGTCGCCATTCCGCCAGTACCCAGTGTTGTGCCACTGCCACCCGCTATTTTGCGCAACGTCGCATCAATAGTACGAACTTCTTTAATTAATTCTGCATTTGGGTCTTTACGTGGGTCGGCAGTAAACAAACCTTTCTGGTCGGTAAGAAGCAGTAGCTTATCTGCACCACATAAAATACCAACCAACGCTGACAAGTTGTCATTATCACCAACCTTTATTTCACTGGTTGCGACAGCATCATTCTCATTAACCACAGGAATAATGTCATTATCAACTAACGCATTGATGGTATCGCGCGCATTGAGAAAGCGTTCACGATCATCAAGATCCGCACGCGTTAACAGCATTTGACCTATTTTCATGCCATAAATAGCAAACAACGATTCCCAAACTTGGATAAGTTGGCTCTGTCCGACAGCGGCAAGAAGCTGCTTACTCGACATCGCGTTGGGGAGTGCGGGGTAACCTAAGTGCTCACGTCCGGCTGCAATGGCACCAGACGAAACCATTACAATTGAATGGCCAAGTTTTTTTAACTCCGCACATTGACGCACAAGTTCAACCATATGAGCTCTATCAAGAGCTTGAGTCCCACCGGTTAGTACGCTAGTGCCCAGTTTTACAACCACTGTTTTAGGTTGAGCTGAGGTTCCGCTGTGTTGTTTCGTTGTCATGATCTATTTTGATAAAAAATACGTATAAGAGCTGATGTTTTAACAATCAATGCTGAATTTAACAAGAGAAAAGGTGCTAAAAGCACCTTTTTATATCAAGTAGGAAGAATTTTACTGTGATTAGACGAATTCGACAGACTCTTTATGTAGCTCTACTGTCATTTGGAACTTTTCTTCCAACGTTTTGGTCAACTTAGAGTGGAAGTCATCTTGAGTTCGATTTACTTCCGCTATCGCCTTCTTAGGTACAGAAACAGCATCCCAGTTGCCTTCAAGGTTATAGCGACCAACGAAATAATTTGCCTTAAAACTCTGTTCGTTTTGCTCAAGTTCAAGCCACCAGCCCCAAAACTCACGCTCCTCTGGGGATTTTTTATCGTTGACGCAGACAGATAGGCAGTCAAACAGATAACGGCCCTCACTACATTGTGTTTCTCGAAGGTACGGCCCGACAGCTTTTAATGCACTTAGCAAGCGATAATGAGTCGGCAACTTAGTCACTTCGGTCATAGGTGTTACTCCATTCATGATTAGCGATAATATTTTTATAGTTAGCGACTTCTTATAATTATGTGCTAACAAGTATTCCTTTATTATTATATGGTTATTTTTCAACCATATAATTTATGCTTAACCATTAATGGAGAAAAGTCATCTATATAATTCGTCTTCCATCCATTTTATTGCTAAAGCGAGGGATTGCTCATATCCTTCTGAAATTATTTTATTATTTATTTTTCTCGCCTTTCCAAATTGACTATATAGTGCTACTAGTTGATTATCGCTATGGGGAGAAATAGGATCGCCATCAAGACTCATCGCTAAAATTGGCACCTTGGTCTTACGACTCGACACTACGCCTTGCACCTTCAATGACCAAGCCATAAGTTGAGAAGATAAACTATTCACGTCGACAACTGTCTTGCCTACTCTTGATGCTAAAAGGTCTAGATACATCTTAGACATACCCTTAAGCTTCTTTGGCGATGCTAAAAGATCATGAATAGGCGCCCCCAGAGAAACGCATGCTTTAATCTTATCTTGCTCCATGAATGAAAGCCTAACCATCGCATTGCCTCCAAACCTAAAACCCAACAGGCCCACTTTATAATGATCAACCCATGGGATATTCGGTAATTCATCTAATACCGCTTTATGAAGACAAGATGTATCTTCGCTCAATGGATAATGGCTGTTCTGCCCCACGGATGGAAGATCCACCGTTAACATCGCAATATTCTTAGGAGCAAGATGATCTCTAAATAAGCGCCACATATCCGTTTGCAAGCTATCTAAGCCAGCACTAACAATAATCACGGGTTGAGGCTGTAAGGTGTTTTTGGCATGAAGGGTGGCTGATATTTTCTTTTTGCCGTAAGGGATCTTTAATTGCTTAACGACAAAATCACTCTTTTCCGCCGCTTCTGCATAGGTTGTATTGGCTTGCACCTGCGCTTGAAGCGATAAATTGTCATTCTTTAAATGAGGGTAACCAGCAATGCTGTAACATAAAGAGGCTTTAAATAGTTCGTCAGCTCCTTCTTCTCCTTCGAGAGATCTGCCTCGCTTATGATGCTCTGCCGCAAGCTTGCCCCATTCAAACGCCCAGTTTCCACTACGAAAGCCAATAACGGTATCTAGCCAGTGATCATGGGTCCTAGAATGCTGACAAGACGCGATACGCGCCAAGACAGCCTCTTGTTCTATAGGATCAACACCTTGCCACGCCCATTGCATGCGACGTAAGTTACGATACCATGAACCTGAGGCGACTTTTTCGTCCACAAAAGGCTGGCTACTTGGCATATATTGAGTGAGGGAAGAGGTCTCTTTCGCTTGCTTATGCTTAACAAAAAGAGTTTCAGATAAGTTCTTATCGCTTTGCTCTGACATATTGATTCCTAATGGGCAGCTTTAGACGTTTATAAAGGGTAAAAAAAATGACCCATAAGAGGGTCATTTTTCACTATTCACGCTAAGAAGCAATGACTTTACGCTAAGACGCGATTATTTTTGCTTGCGATTGATTGGCTCAGCAAATTGGATAGACATATCCCAAGGCTGCTCAATCCAAGTATCTTGTCCAATATCAACTACGTAGTCATCCAGAAGCTCAACCCCAGAAGGCTTAGCACAGACCGCAATCAGTTTTGCTTTCGGATACATTTCACGAAGCTTACGTGCAGTATCACCGCTGTCTACTAGGTCTTCTACAATTAAGAAACCTTCGCCGTCACCTTCTGGTGCTTTTACAACCGTCATATCACGCTGGTGATCATGATCGTAGCTAGAGATACAAATTGTATCTACGTAACGAATACCAAGTTCACGAGCTAAAATAGCAGCAGGAACTAAACCACCGCGGCTAACACCTAGGATACCTTTCCATTGCTCTGCTGGCATTTGCTTTTCAGCTAGTTGACGGCAGTAAGAGTGCATTGCATCCCAAGTAATAATGAATTTATTGCTCATTGTATAAACCTAATAATTTGAAAAATATGAATTAATTTATTCTACGATGTACTTAATGATAAAGATGGCAGACATAACCCAAACACTTAGAGAAACATCACGACCTTTACCACTCATTGCCTTAATAGCCGCATAGCTAATAAAGCCAAGTGCAATGCCTTCAGCAATAGAGAAAGTCAAAGGCATAAGCAGACAAGTCACAACCACAGGAGCCGCTTCTGTCAGGTCACGCCAATCAATGCTCACCAAACCAGAAAGCATTAAGATCGCCACATAAAATAGCGCGCCTGCTGTCGCATAAGCTGGGATCATACCAGCAAGTGGCGAGAAGAATAATGCAAGAAGGAATAAAATGCCAACAACAACCGCCGTTAATCCTGTGCGACCACCAGCCGCTACACCCGCGACACTTTCAATGTAAGAAGTGGTGTTTGATGTACCTAACAAAGCACCCGCTGATGTCGCTGTAGAGTCAGCAAGAAGAGCGCGGTTTAGGCGAGGGATTTTGCCTGTTTTCTTGTCGATAAGATCCGCTTTTTGAGCAACACCAACTAGGGTGCCCGCTGTATCAAACAAATCAACGAATAGGAACGCGAATACAACAGAGATCATGCCGATTTCAAATACTGCGGAGAAATCAAGCTGCATAAAAGTAGGGGCAATGCTTGGTGGCGCAGATAAAATCCCGCCCCATTGAACATCACCAAATACAAGACCTAGAGCCGTCACTGCTAAAATTGCAATCATTACCGCACCTTTTAAGCCACGGTGCACTAAAGCGATGGTGAGGAAGAATCCAATAGAAGCTAATACAGCTTGCAGTGACGTGATATCACCCATTGATACGAGTGTTGCTGGGTTATCAACCACGATGCCAGCATTTTTTAGACCAATAAACGCTAAAAATAGACCGATACCTGCTGAGATACCGGTACGCAGTGACATTGGAATAGAGTTAATAATCCACTCACGGATCTTAAATATACTTAACAGAATAAATAAAATACCAGAGACAAATACCGCTGCTAGTGCAACCTGCCATGTATAGCCCATGCCAAGCACAACGGCATAAGTAAAGAAGGCATTTAGCCCCATACCTGGTGCTTGAGCAATTGGGTAGTTAGCCACAAAACCCATAATAAAACAGCCAATAGCAGCAGCAAGACATGTTGCTACAAATACTGCGCCGTGATCCATTCCTGCATCAGACAGCATTGCCGGGTTAACGAAAATGATATAAGCCATTGTTAGGAATGTTGTAACACCAGCAATGACTTCAGTCTTCACGTTCGTACCGTGTTCACTGAGTTTAAATAGCCTTTCGAGCATGATCGGATCCTATAAGGGTAAAAAGTAAACGGTTGCGTAATCGATTGGCGTGAATTATAGAGTTATCAATTAACAAATTCCAGATAGAATTATGACTCTAATGAATATTTCCTGAGTGAGATAAGCTAAATAAAGAAAGATTTACAGGAAAAACAGACACAAGCCCTTTATTTTCAATGCATGGAGGAACTGAATAAAAATTGAAGCGATGATGTTTTTTTAAACCATGTTCTAAACTTTCACGTGGATTGATTAACAATCGAGAAAGGAAAGTATGAACAACGATGAATAGAGGTTAAAGGATTGTTCTAATTATAGAAACTAAACGTTAGTGGCGAAGGATTAGACAGTCGTTAAAGTACAGATAAAAAAACGCCACTCAAAAGGAGTGGCGGTTGAATCATTTCAGCTAAATAGCTGTAAAAAAATTCCAATAATAGGGGTGAACAAAACTGTTCAAATAACATGCTTTCGCAGTTATTAGCTAAACCATAAAGTATGGCGAGCTATAGTAACTTTAGTGACGGTTAGCCTAACTCATTAATCGAGCAAGCATTAGTAACCAAAGCTAAATGGGTATACAAAGTCGCTAGTGTAAACATTGCTGTTAGTCCAGAACATTGTAGATGCTAAACCTTTCATAACTATCACCTTAAAATCAATTAAAAATACTGTTTGATTCTCAGTTCCTTGGAGGCGATTAACGGACTCATCCTTTGAGCATTTCTTCTTCAATAACTGAAGATGCAAGCAATATATCACCATGAAATTAAATTACAACAAAAAAGTGACCCGAATCACAAATTAGTGCAATACACTTTATATTCACGCATCATTCGTAATTAAATTACATAACCATCAATAGCCGTGTATAACTCGTGTAAAGACCCGTTTAATAGTGAGATTGAATGTTTACAACCTGTGACGCTAATAAACAATTTCATTACAGGGAAGGCTACACCCAATCTAGTCTGAATGGTATGCTGTGCGACACTAGATCGTAGGTCATATCTAGCTTATCCGACTAACTCAATCGGTCTTTCCAACATAAAGGTATGGCAAATCAATAATAAAGGAGTCATCCGTGTCTGAATTCCACTCTGAAATTAGTAACTTATCACCTGCGCCAATTTGGCAGTTTTTCGATAAGATCTGTTCTATTCCCCACCCTTCAAAGCATGAAGAAGCGCTAGCGCAATACATCATTGGCTGGGCGACTGAACAAGGTCTTGATGTTCGCCGCGATCCAACGGGTAACGTCTTTATCAAGAAGCCAGCAACCGCAGGCATGGAAAATAGAAAGGGTGTTGTTCTTCAAGCTCATATCGACATGGTTCCACAGAAAAATGAAGATACTGACCACGACTTCGTTACAGATGCAATTCAACCGTACATTGATGGTGAGTGGGTAACGGCAAAAGGCACTACTCTTGGTGCTGATAACGGTATGGGCATGGCCTCATGTTTGGCTGTTCTGGCTTCAAATGAACTTAAACATGGTCCGCTAGAAGTACTGCTTACCGTAGACGAAGAAGCAGGTATGACAGGCGCTTTCGGTCTAGAAGCGGGCTGGTTAGAAGGTGAGATCCTTCTTAATACCGATTCCGAGCAAGAAGGTGAAGTCTACATGGGCTGCGCAGGCGGCATTGATGGTTCAATGACGTTTGATATTGTTCGTGAAGAGATCCCTGCGGGTTATGTTACTCGTAAGCTCATGCTTAAAGGCTTAAAAGGCGGCCATTCTGGTTGTGATATTCACACGGGTCGTGCAAACGCCAATAAGCTACTGGCACGATTCCTAGCCGGGCATGCACAAGAACTCGATCTGCGTTTGGTTGAGTTTAAAGGTGGAAGCTTACGTAACGCAATCCCTCGCGAAGGCTTCGTTACTGTAGCTGTTCCTGCTGAGAACCAAGAGAAACTTGCCTCTTTATACAATGGCTACACTGAACTCCTAACTGCTGAACTTGGCAAAACAGAAGACAGCATCGTCACTTTTAATGACGATGTATCTGTAGAGCAAGGTGTTATTGCTCAGGTAGGACAAGCTCAGTTCATTGCAGCATTAAATGCGTGCCCTAATGGCGTGATCCGCATGAGTGATGAGATTGAAGGCGTGGTTGAAACATCACTAAACGTCGGCGTTATCACAACAGAAGAGAACAGCATCACGGTTCTATGCTTGATTCGCTCATTGATTGACTCTGGTCGTAGCCAGGTGGAAGGAATGCTAACTTCAGTGGCAGAACTTGCTGGAGCGAAGATGGCATTCTCAGGTGCATACCCTGGTTGGAAGCCAGATGCTGATTCTGAAATCATGGCGATTTTCCGCGACATGTACGAAGGCATCTATGGTCACAAGCCAAACATCATGGTAATTCATGCTGGCCTAGAGTGCGGCTTGTTCAAAGAACCTTACCCTAATATGGATATGGTCTCTTTCGGTCCAACCATTAAATTCCCACACTCTCCAGATGAGAAAGTAAAGATCGATACCGTTGCTCTGTATTGGCAGCAAATGGTGGCACTGTTAGAAGCGATTCCTGAAAAAGCGTAGCACTAAGCTTCACTTACAATAAAACACAAAGCCGAGTCAGAAGACTCGGCTTTTTTAATTCACTCTATATTTCGAAAGGTAGTTTAGCCAAACGATGCCCAAATAACGGCTGCTACTAACGTAGGGCAAACAAACTTAATATAGGCTGGCCATAGCTTACCGAACCACCCTTGAGTAAATTCAGGGCAACCTTGCTCAATTTCCTTGATTTTGCCATTTCGACTCCAAACCCAGCCACCAAATAGGCAAAACAACAGTGCTGCAAATGGCTGCAAGTACTGTGTTGCAACCATAGCAACTAATCCAAATAGTGCGCCAAAGTTAAACACAATGATTATACTCGCCAACGCTATCAAACCACCAAGGACCCAACTCGTTGCTTTTCGAGGTGTATTGAATCGCTCCCCTACTAATGCGACAGGGCATTCAAGCATAGAAATCGATGAGGTCAATGCAGCGATCGTCAGTAGTAAAAAGAATACGACAGCAAAGAGTTGGCCAAGAAGCCCTAAACTATCAAACATTAAAGGTAAGACCGTAAACACCAACGTATCTGAGTTCAGTAGCGCACCATCTTCAGCATAAATCTGAACGCCTTTCTGCATTGCAACAAACATGGCAGGCATAACAACAAGACCAGCAATAAAAGCAACGCCTGTATCCACTAACGTCACGTTCATCGCCATCTTAGGTAGGTTCTCTTTCTTACTTAGATAAGAGCCGTAAATCAGCATCGAACAGCCACCTATGGTTAAAGAGAAAAAGCCTTGCCCCATTGCCGCTAAAATCAGTTTTCTATCTAATAGTTTTTCAAAATCCGGCACTAAGTAATGCTTCAGCCCTTCCATTGCTCCGGCTTGCATCATGATATAAACAAACAAGAGTAAGAATAGAACCAACAAAGCCGGCATCAAGCGGCGAGACCACTTTTCAATCCCCTGCTTTACTCCGCCTTGAACAATCAAAATAGTCAGAACGTAGAAAGTAATCGTTCCAAATAAATTGCGCTCAACACTAAAGCCCTTAAACCATTCAGTTGCCGCTTCCATACCCAGAAGATCTGTCAAAGCGCCTAATAGGAAACAAATCAACCAACCGCCAACAACACTATAAAACGCCAATACTGCACAAGGTACCGCAAGACCTAACCAGCCAATACCACTACCAAACCTTTTCCCTAAAGGATTACTCGTTAGTGAACGCATGCTATCAACAGGGTTCGCTTGTCCAGCACGACCAATAGCGAGTTCAACAACAAGCATTGGGAAAGCAACGATCAAAATCATGAGCAAGTAAACAAGTAAGAACGCGCCTCCTCCGTTACTCGCAACTTGAGTTGGAAAGCCCCAAATATTACCAAGACCAACCGCTGCACCTGCAGCTGCGAGAATGAATCCAAGACGAGAGCTAAAATGCTCGCGTGGCGATGAAGTTTGCCCAGACATATTACCTTTACCAACGCATCAATAAACTAGTGTGCTAGTACAATAATAACAATACACCTCTAAAACAACACCAGAGAACACTAAGTAACCAAATTTACGAGTAATTCCAGTCACTATCGCTGTAAATATTGCAGTACATCAGTAGATTTCACCCAAACGTAAACTTCAGAAACAGCACTGTGAAGTCAGCCGTATAAATTATGTAATGACCGATTACCCCTCAACCCATTAGTGAGATGCGCCGAATTAATTTATTAATTCAGAGAGTTACCAAGCATCCTCTCAATAACCGTCTATTAGTTAATGTGAGTATTAAAAATGAGACAAGGAGAAGGAAATGCTCTCAAGGTTTGTAAAAGGAATTGTTATTGCAGGTTGTGCCGTCAGTGCACCCGCATTTGCATACGATTGTAGCAATACCCTTAACTGGGACAGCTCAACAGTTTATACCTCAGGTGACAAAGTTCAGCAGTCCAACAATGCGTATTCTGCCCGTTACTGGACTCAAGGTAATGATCCAGCCACAACATCAGGTCCATGGGAGGCATGGGAGTTATTAGGTACATGTAACACCGGAGGCGGAAACCTTCCCCCACAAGTGTCTCTTACTTCTCCTTTGAATAACGCTGTTATTTCACAAGGGTCAGTTGTCTCAATTCAAGCAACAGCAAGCGACGAAGACGGCAGTATCGATAACGTTGAGTTCTTTGCTGGTAACCTTAGCTTAGGTGTTGATACACAAGCGCCTTATGCCATGGACTGGACCGCGACGCTCAATACGACCGCTATAAAAGCGGTTGCGACCGATAATGAAGGGGCAAGCCAGAGTAGCCAGGTAGCCATTTCGGTCACTCCTGCGGGCGATCTTATTCCTCCAAGCATTGAATTGACTAGCCCAACAGGTAATGAACAACTTACTGCTGGCGATACCTTGGTCGTCACAGCAAACGCAGCAGACTCCGATGGTACCGTTGATAAAGTCGATTTCTATATCAATAATCAAGTCGTCGCCACAGATACCAGTGAGCCTTACCAATATTCTTGGGTATCTCAAGTTGGTACTCACTCCTTTAAAGCAAAAGCAACCGACAATGACGGGCAATCAACAACCAGTCAAGAAGTGTCACTGGTCGTGTCGTCCGGTAGTTCAGGTGGGTGCAGCGACGCAACACCTTACGTCGCAGGAACAAGCTATTCTGCTGGGGAACTGGTTCATAACTTAAACCAAAAGTTCCAATGTGATATTGCGGGTTGGTGTTCTTCTAGTTCTGCTTGGGCCTACGAACCTGGTAAGGGTGAATATTGGCAAGAAGCATGGACTGGCTTAGGCACATGCAGCACTCCACCAACCGTATCCATCACCTCACCTCAAGATAATCAGGTTGTATTAGCGGGTTCTCTTATTGATATCAATGTCGATGCTGCGGATCCCGATGGCACTGTGACTCAAGTAGAAATCTTTGCCAATGATGCAAGTCTAGCCGTGCTATCTCAACCTCCTTATACGGTTCAGTGGTCTGCAAGTCTTGTTGGTAACAATACGATTAAAGCGTTAGCAATAGACAACGATAACAATGTCAGCGAAGCGATGGTTTCAGTAGTCGTGAGTGACCAAGATTTAGTCGTGACTCTAACCGAGCCAAGTGCAGGTAAAACCATTGGTCTTGGTAAATCTACATTACTGGCTGCTGATGCAACCTCTTCAACCGGCTCCATCGACAAAGTGGACTTCCTTGTTAATGGATCAGTCGTAGGCAATGATAATACCTCACCTTACAGTTATAACTGGACACCAACGGCGATAGGTAGCTTCACAGTATCTGCTCAAGCAGTTGATACCAGTGGCACAAGCGCACTATCTGATGCGGTATCAGTGAAAGTCGTCGAGCAAACCGCGAAGAAGCATAAACTTGTTGGTTACTGGCACAACTTCGTCAATGGCGCGGGTTGCCCTATGCGATTAGCTGAGATGTCTGATGCTTGGGATATTATCGATATCGCTTTTGCAGAGAACGATAGAAACAGCAATGGTACGGTACACTTCAACCTTTACTCTGGCGATATTCACAGTAGCTGTGCAGCGCTAGACCCGGCTCAGTTCAAGCAAGATATGGCAAACCTTCAAGCTCAAGGTAAGGTGTTTGTTTTATCGCTTGGTGGAGCAGAAGGTACGATTACGCTCAATACTGACCAAGACGAAGCGGCGTTTGTCTCTAGTTTGACGGACCTTATCAAAGAGTGGGGCTTTGATGGACTTGATGTCGATTTAGAAAGTGGCTCAAACCTACTTCACGGCTCAGAGATTCAGGCTCGTTTAGGTCGAGCGTTACTGCAAATCGAGGCCAATATTGGCGGCGATATGTATCTCACCATGGCACCAGAACACCCGTACGTTCAAGGTGGGATGATTGCCTACAGCGGGATTTGGGGCGCGTATATTCCTGTCATTGATGTAGTACGAGACACGCTAGATCTTCTTCATGTTCAGCTTTATAACAACGGCGGTTTACCAAACCCTTATATGACGGGTGCGGCACCTGAAGGCTCGATCGATATGATGGTGGCTCAATCGAAAATGTTGATTGAAGGGTTTGAATTAGCCGATGGCTCCATGTTCATGCCATTACGAGACGATCAAGTGGCGATTGGTTTACCTTCGGGTCCAAGCTCTGCGAACTCGGGTCAAGCGCCTACTCAAAACATTCTTGATGCGTTAGATTGTTTAACCAAAGGGACCAAATGTGGCACCGTTGTTCCAAGCTTTACCTACCCGAACTACGCGGGCGTTATGACTTGGTCAATCAACTGGGATGAACACGATGGGTTTAACTTCTCAGGACCCGTTGGCGATAAGCTAACGCAGATGAATGCAGGTCAATAATAAACTAAGTGACAAAGATCGACTGAAAATTCGAGTCTAAATAAAAAGCGCCGATATTTAAAAATATCGGCGCTTTTATCTATTCGATTGGTCTTATCGTTGTATCTATTTTGATACTTGAATAAGCCATTAAATGGTGAAGAGTTGATAGTCTTTTAGCTGAGGGATCTTTTGATGCAGGTCCTGCTCTTGTTCAGCAATATCATCTAATGAATCACAGAACTCTTGCTTTTGCTGTTGCACTTTTTGATCATGAGCATCCAGTCTCTTTTCAACTTTCACTTTGATCTCAGCAAGGCTATCCGCTAACTCGGTTAGATTCAGCCCTCCCTCTTTTTGCATCTTCTCGCTCATTGCCTCAAAAGCACTGGCGATAAACTCTTTATTGAAGATCTCTTTTGCTTTTTCGAAGTCTTCAGCCCATGAGTCGGTCATCGTGCCAAAGCTATCCGCCGGAATCACTAAGTCACCATCTTTGTAATATCTAGATTCAATATTGGCTAAAAATTCTTTCATTGACGCTTTTAGATCTTCAAACGCCTCAGGCGTATCCATCGTTCCAGCAACATCATCAATAATATCATTAGCTAAAGCGACACAATCACTCGCAATCTGCTTTGCTTTGGGCAAGTAGCGACTAATAGCCTCTCTATATTCTTTCAGCGCTTCCTTTTGATCAGCATTAAGCTCAACCTTATTATCAAGGATATAGAGTTCATTATTAGCATCAACCACTGCGCTGTCGCCATTGACTTGAACGACTTCCAGCTGCTCGCTATTGAGATGAATTTCATTTTGAAGGTTAACCCGACATACGCCAGCCCACGCCGCTTGGCTCATAACTAAAGTCAGAAATAGTGCTGTTTTTTTCATACTCATTTTGTCCGTTTCATTGATGCTAGGCTAACCATTTTACCTACTATTTGATTTTCGAAATCTCATAGTAATAGACTGAATCCGCTATTTTAAGTTCCACTTCATCACCCTCTTCTCTTCCGAGAAGCACTCTACCCAGTGGTGCTTGTAGAGTAATCACGGAGACTGATTCCCCTAGGTAATTGACTGTTACCCCGCCAGAGCAAGGGCCAACGAACAAATGCTTGACGCTATCATCTTCACAAAGCAGCGTCACATAACTACCAAGAGCAACTTTCTCATCAGGTAGCTCGCGCAATACCAACGACTCAAACTGTTGAATCTCACTCTCGCTCTCTTGTACTCGCATCGCTTGTCCATGAGCTAGGTAGGAGGCTTCAAGGGCTAAAGTATCATACTTGTGCTCTGGAACTGTCTCTTCATCCGTTGCTGCGTCAATGGCACGTTGAGTACTTGACCTCGCGATCGCCAATTTCTCACTCAACGAAGTTAAGATTAATTGTTTTAGCTCTAATTTGTTCATACTGAAACGTTAAATTTAACAAGGAGCCACAGCATAGAATCAGGTAGAATCATTCGCAAGCTTTTATAGGAGTTGGAAAGAGCATGATAGAGCAGACGTTAAAGCAAACATTTGGATTTGATTCGTTAAGAGGCGGACAGCAGCAGGTTATTGATACTGTTATGTCTGGGCACTCTTGCGCTGCAATATTCCCAACCGGTGCAGGTAAATCCCTATGCTATCAGCTCCCAGCTCTGCATCTTCCTCACCTTACTTTGGTGATCTCCCCTTTATTGGCATTAATGAAAGATCAATTGAGCTTTCTACACGATAAAGGTATCGCAGCTGCATCAATTGACTCCAGCCAAGATAGACAACAAACCCAGCAAGTCATGGCGGACGCAAGAAGTGGGCAACTCAAAATCTTAATGATCTCTGTTGAGCGATTGAAGAACGAGCGTTTTCGACAATTTATTTCTCAAGTACCAATCTCTCTGCTAGTGGTCGATGAAGCGCACTGTATTTCTGAGTGGGGGCATAACTTCCGTCCTGATTATTTAAAAATTCCTCATTATCAACAGACTTTAAATATTCCTCAAACATTGCTACTAACGGCCACCGCAACGAGTGACGTAATCAGCGATATGCAGAATAAGTTTGCGATCTCTTCAGACAACACGGTGGTAACAGGTTTCTATCGTAATAACCTCGATTTATCGATTATCCCAAGTGAACAGCAAGATAAGCTCAACCAACTCAATCAAACCATTCAAGCTTCACCACTGTCACCCACTATCGTTTATGTCACGCTTCAACACACCGCAGAGTATCTCGCAGAGCAACTGCAACAAACCGGCATTTCTGCCCTTGCCTATCATGCAGGGCTAGAAAGTCAGAATCGAGAGTATATTCAACAGCAATTTATGACGGGTGAAATCAACTGCATCGTCGCGACAATCGCCTTTGGAATGGGCGTCGATAAATCCGATATTCGCCGAGTGATTCACTTTGATCTGCCTAAATCCATAGAAAATTACGCCCAAGAGATAGGACGAGCAGGACGCGACGGGCAGCACTCCCAATGTATTCTTCTTGGTAACAAAGATGGCCTGAATACTCTGAACAACTTTGTCTATGGCGATACGCCCGACAGAGAGTCTATTGAGTATGTCGTTAAAGAGATCTATCAACATTCGCCAATGTGGGAAGTTCAGCTTATTCGGTTCTCTAAAGACTCGAATATTCGACAGTTGCCTCTTAAAACACTGCTTGTTTACTTAGAGCTTGAAGGGGTGATCACCCCAAAATACAGTTATTTTTCAGACTATCGCTTTAAGTTCATCACTCAAAAACAGCAGATCATCGATAAATTTGAGGGCGAACGTCGACTGTTTGTCGAATCTATATTTACTTGCTCTCCTCAAGCAAGAACATGGTGCCAAATTGATTTCGACGCACTCTGGCAAGGGTTTCATGCAGAGCGTCAACGTGTGGTCAAAGCGATCGATTATTTTAACGAGCAAGGTTGGATTGAACTTGAGAGCAAACAGATCACAGATGTCTATCAGGTTACTGATATAACTCGTTCTCAATCTGAGGTCATTGATAAGCTCGATCTGCTGTTCAAAAATAAAGAAAAAGCCGAGACGGTACGTTTGACGGAAATGATTGGATTTTTTGAATCTGATACGTGTTTAAGCCATCGTTTAGCGCACTATTTTTCTGATCATAATGCGCCTCAAGCATGTGGTCACTGTTCGGCTTGTCGCGGTATTATTGCTTCCTTGCCACAACAAGTTAATCCCCCTATCGACTTATCGCAGTTAATACCTTGGATTGAAGAGTTTGAAAATGCCGGATCTAAGTCTCTCACTCATGAAGCACTCACTCGTATGCTCTGTGGGATCACAACGCCACTGTCGACTAAGTTAAAAGCCAAAAAAATGGGGGGATTTGCACGGTTAGAACAATATCCATTCAGTGAAGTACTAAAAATGGTTCAAGAGGTTAGAAAAAGCTAAGCTGCTTGGTTTCTATTTCGGGCTTAAGGATCACACTAAGCCCTAATAAGCGTATCTCACGACCTTTTTGTCTTTTGAGAATATCCTGCAGTAGCCCTTTAAAATCATCAAGCTCTAGCTGATGCTGAATGTGTTCAATTGTTGTTTGTTGGAAGTCCGCAAACTTCAACTTGATTCCTTGCTTGATGATAAGCTTATTCGGCTGCGCTTTTTCTAGCCTTCTTTCTAGCTCAGGAAAGAGGCGTTGTTCTATCACTTGCCAGCACTCATCATAAGATTGAATATTTTCACTGAAGGTACGCTCTACCCCAACGCTTTTTCTTTCACGCTCAACCACAATTTCTCGATCATCAATACCGTGGCTTCTTTTCCAAAGAGAGTCACCTAAGCGCCCAAAAGTTTCCAATATTTCTCGATAGTTACTGGCTCTAATATCCCGGCAATAAAAGTAGCCCGCTTGATTTAACCGCTCCAACGTCACCTTACCTACACCAGGTAATTTACCCAATGAAAGCCCATCAATCACTTCCTGAACTTGATTAGGCGGGATGACACACTGACCATTAGGTTTATTCAAGTCGGACGCCACTTTCGCAAGAAATTTAATCGGAGCAACACCTGCCGACGCAGTGAGGTGTAACTCACGCCAGATATCATCTCTGATAGCTTGTGCAATCAACGTCGCAGAGCCTTTACACAAAGTACTGTCAGAGACATCTAAATACGCTTCATCAAGCGATAGAGGCTCTATAAGAGAGGTATAACGTGAAAAGATCTCTCTAATATGAATCGACACTTCTTTGTATACCTCCATTCGACCAGGAACGACAAGTAATTCAGGGCAAAGCTTTAGAGCCCTTGCTGTTGGCATCGCACTATGAATACCAAACTTTCTAGCTTCATAATTGCAGGTACTCAATACTCCACGCTGCTTCTCACTCCCTCCAACCGCTAACGGACGCCCACGATAATGAGGGTTATCACGCATCTCAACCGCCGCGTAAAAGCAATCCATATCGATATGAATGATTTTTCTCACCAGACCATCCATTTGGCCACCACTACAACTGTATAAAAGAACAGTATATTAAAAACATAAGATTCATTCTAGTTATCAATAAAAATAGTTAGCTATGTGTCAATTGTTGTTTATTATTAATTAAGAGTTAAAAAAGATGGAGCTTTCATTGAGTAAGAGAATACTTATTGTTGAAGATAGCCGTGCGTTTCGCAATTACTTGCATTCACTGCTCAGTGATGCCGGGTATGAGGTCTATACCGCTGAATCAATTAAAGAAGCCGAGATAATACTCGCGGAGAAACATGATTTCTTGTGTGCTGTACTCGATTATTGCCTTCCTGATGGTCAGGATGGCGAAATTGTTGATATCGTTCTAAAACACAATTACAAAGCGATCGTTCTAACGGCAATGTTCCAAGAAGAGATTCGAGAAAAAGTCATCGCGAAAGGTGTATTAGATTATATCTTAAAAGACAGCATGGCCTCAGTTTCTTACCTACTCCCCTTGGTGAAAAGATTAACAAACAATAAAGAACATAAAGCGTTAGTTGTCGATGACTCAATGGTTGTACGTAAACATATTAGTCAGCTTCTTGAAGATCAATATATTACCGTCATTCAAGCTGAAGATGGGCAACAAGCCATCGATATTTTAGAAAAAGACTCGGATGTAACATTCGTCATTACTGATCATGATATGCCTATTAAGGATGGTATATCCATGATTCGGGAAATTAGGACTAAATACGATAAAAATGACCTTGCGATTCTCGGCCTTTCTGGCAGTGACGATCGAACGATGACTGCTCGTTATCTGAAAGCTGGCGCCAATGACTTCCTTCATAAACCCTTTAATCAAGAAGAATTTTTCTGCCGCGTTCACCAAATACTCGACATGAAAGAGGCAAACAGCAACCTGTATCGAATGGCGAACCAAGACGCATTAACAGGCTTGTGGAATCGTCGTTATTTGTTTCACCATTTAGACAATCAGGTCGTTCAGCAAAATATCGCGATGTTGGACATCGACTTTTTCAAAAAGGTCAACGACAACTACGGACATGATGGTGGAGATGCAGCACTTATCACGCTGTCGCATATCCTAAAGATCTACTTCTCAGACGATGTCGTTGTTCGATTTGGTGGAGAGGAGTTCTGTATTCAATCAAACAACCCAACCGATGAATTCTTAACGCGTTTAGAACACATGAGAGTTCGTATAGAAAATACCATCATTCCTCATTTGGAAACTGAGATATCCATTACGGTCAGCATTGGGGTTTCCAATATTGAAGCCGATTTAGATTCCCAGATTAAACTTGCCGACGACAGACTTTATCAGGCGAAGGAAGGGGGAAGAAACCAAATAGTCTCTCAATAGCCCAACACAAATAAGAAAGCCCACTTCAAGTGGGCTTTCTGCTCAATAAATATAGGGCTTATGCAATTCTATCTTTTTCCCATGCTGCAAGCTTTTCTGCTCTAATCGCCGCACGTTCTTCTCTTTTCTTACGTGCATCACAAGGTTCAGGACAACTACACACCTTATCGATACCCATAGCATCTAACCCGCCACAACTGCCTTTTACAACCTTACGCTGAAAAATGTAACCAACGGCCATTGCTGCGAACACTGCCAAGAACACAGCAAAAGTCACTAAAAATTCACTCATTGTCACTTGCTCACTATAGTTAGTTTTATTCTATTCATTGGGGGCTTGTTTGCCCCTTTATCGGTAGCTCATACCGAATACAAAATGATTAATTTCGCTTTAAGTATGACTCAAACGAAGACGATGTAAACTCTTCAAAACCAGTCGAGGTTTTAATAATCATATAGGCCGGAATATTATGCTCTTCAGCAATGTCCATTGCTATCTCTTCGCCTAATACCATAAGACCCGTAGCCAAACCATCTGCCGTCATTGAAGATGGGTCGATCACAGTGACGGAAACCACTTTATTATCGATTGGTTTACCCGTTTTAGGATTGATAATATGAGAGTAGCGAACACCATCCGTTTCAAAGTAATTACGATAATCACCAGAGGTCGCGATCGCCATATCACCTGGTTCAACAACAAGCTGAACCGTACGCTCTTCAACACTTGGCTTTTCGATAGCAATTCTCCAACGAACACCTTCTCGGTTATGGCCTTTCAATCGCATTTCACCACCGATTTCAACCATATAGTTTTCCGCACCAAGCGAGTTCATATACTCAGCCACCACATCAACGCCCCAACCTTTAGCAATGGTCGATAGATCAACGTAAAGTGAAGGTAACGTTTTACTGATCGTATTGGACGTAGCACTAAGGTATTGAATACCTACCTTCTGTTTACGCGCCAATAGCTCTTCATCAGTTGGTACTGTCTCAGGACGAGCTTCTGGACCAAACCCCCAAAGGTTAACCAATGGACCAACAGTGACATCTAGAGCACCTTGAGTCAGTTGATTCAAGCGTATTGCTTCTTTAACGACTAAGGCAGTCTCAACTGAGACTTCGAAAGGTTCGTTACCTTTATACTGATTGAAACGACTTAACTCAGAGTCTTTGCGATAAGTCGACATTTGATCATTCACTTCCTCAAGTAAGCGGTCGACTTCTTTTTGAATCTCACCCGCATTCAATAACGAGTCTGAATTAATATACTTAATATTGTAAGTAGTCCCCATAGTTGGACCACTAATATGAATTTGCTCTGTCGGTTTTTCACAACCTGAAAGGACAAATAACGAAGCTAACGCAACAAGCCAATACTTCACCTGTTTACTCCTGTTAATAATTGAAATGATAAATGAGTTTAAAAGCGAATAGAAAAAAGCAGGCGATATTCACACACTTTTCTCTAAAGACTCTAATGTCGCTAAATACAAAAAATAATGGCCGACTCAAAAGAGCCAGCCATTATTCAGTCACTTAGGAGAGATTAACCACCGAAGTCATCAAGTAGGATGTTTTCATCCTCAACACCTAGATCTTTAAGCATGCCGATAACAGCCGCATTCATCATAGGTGGACCACACATGTAGTACTCACAATCTTCTGGCGCTTCATGATCTTTCAAGTAATTTTCGTAAATTACATTGTGAATGAAGCCAGTGTAACCATCCCAGTTATCTTCTGGTAACGGATCAGAGAGAGCACAGTGCCATACGAAGTTGTCGTTCTCAGCTTGTAGCTTATCGAAATCTTCAATGTAGAACATTTCACGCTTAGAACGAGCACCATACCAGTAAGACATCTTACGCTTAGACTGCAAACGTAGAAGCTGATCAAAGATATGTGAACGCATAGGCGCCATACCTGCACCACCACCGATAAATACCATCTCGTTGTCAGTCTCTTTAGCGAAGAACTCACCAAATGGACCAGAGATTGTACATTTATCACCAGGCTTAAGAGACCAAATGTATGATGACATCACACCTGGTGGCACGTCTGGATTGTTTGGTGGAGGCGTAGCAACACGTACGTTCAGCTTAATTAAGCCTTCCTCTTCTGGATATGAAGCCATAGAGTATGCACGGATTGACGGCTCTTTTACGATTGACTCGTAACGGAACAGGTTAAATTTGTCCCAGTCACCACGATACTCTTCAGGAATATCGAAATCAGCGTATTTAATGTGATGCGGTTCAGCTTCAATCTGAATATAACCACCAGCACGGAATGGAACTTCTTCACCATCTGGAATCTTAAGTACCAATTCTTTGATGAAAGTGGCTTCATTGTCATTAGTAAGAACTTCACATTCCCACTTTTTAACACCAAAGATCTCTTCAGGAAGCTCAATGTCCATGTCAGTTTTCACTGCAACTTGACACGCTAAACGCTCGCCTTCACGGGCTTCACCTTTAGAGATGTGATCAAGTTCTGTTGGTAGAATATCACCACCACCAGCTTTCACTTTTACGCGACACTGACCACATGAGCCACCGCCACCACAAGCTGAAGATACAAAGATCCCCGAACCTGCCATTGCGCCTAATAATTTGTCACCTGGAGAAGTAATAAAGCTCTTCTCTGGATCTCCATTAACGGAAATAGTTACGTCACCTGTTGGTACTAGCTTCGATTTGGCAAATAAAATGATTAAAACCAAAGCTAATACAATCAGGGTAAACATCACTACACCAAGGATAATAACTTGCATTGACTATTCCTTTAAAATTGTGTCGTTTACCCGACTTACAGTTGAACACCAGAGAAAGACATAAAGCCTAGCGCCATCAAACCTACCGAGATAAAGGTAATACCTAAACCACGTAGACCTGGAGGTACGTCTGAGTACTTCATCTTCTCACGGATACCCGCTAACGCAACGATAGCTAACATCCAACCAACACCAGAACCGAAGCCGTAAACTACAGATTCAGCAAAGTTGTAATCACGCTGAACCATGAACGATACACCACCGAAGATTGCACAGTTTACTGTGATCAGCGGCAGGAATATTCCCAGAGCGTTATACAGAGGAGGGAAGAAACGATCGAGTATCATTTCTAGAATCTGTACCAACGCTGCGATAACACCGATAAAGGTGATAAAGCTTAGGAAACTCAGATCCACACCAGCAACAAGAGCGCTGTCTCTTAGAACTAGGTTGTAAAGTAGGTTGTTTACAGGAACTGCGATGGTTAGTACCACAACAACTGCAACACCTAGACCAAAAGAGGTTTTAACTTTCTTAGATACAGCCAAGAAAGTACACATACCTAGGAAGAACGACAGTGCTAAGTTTTCGATGAAAATCGATTTAACAAGCAAACTAATATAATGTTCCATAACGTCCTTACTCCTTCGCTTCTATTTGATCAGGTCGAATGATACGGATAGCCCAAATCATAAAACCAATCAGGAAGAATGCTGAAGGTGCTAGTAGCATCATGCCGTTTGGCTGATACCAACCACCATTACTTACCAGTGGTAGCACTTCTAATCCAAACAATTTACCGCTACCAAATAGCTCACGGAAAAATGCGACTGTAATCAGCACGAAGCCATAGCCTAGACCGTTACCAATACCGTCAATAAGAGCTGGTAAAGGCTTCGATTTCATTGCGTATGCTTCCGCACGACCCATTACAATACAGTTAGTAATGATTAGGGCTACGAATACAGATAGCTGCTTAGAGATGTCGTATAAGTACGCTTTTAGTACTTCATCAACAACGATTACCAGTGAAGCGATAATTGCCATTTGGACGATGATACGAACACTGTTAGGAATGTGGTTACGAATTGCCGAAACAAAGAAGTTAGACATAGCCGTTACAAAGATAACCGCCAGTGTCATAACAAATGCTGTTTCAAGCTTTGTCGTTACCGCTAATGCAGAACAAACACCAAGCACCTGAAGGGCAATTGGGTTGTTCTGTAAGATCGGCTCAACCAGATGCTTTTGCATGTCTTTAGTATTTGACATTAGTTCAAGCCTCCATCACGTACATTAGCTAAGAATGGTCCAAAGCCCATATCGCCTAACCAGAAATCAAACGTGTTTTGAACACCATTTGCAGTCAACGTTGCACCAGATAAGCCGTCAACGCCATGCTCTGACCCTTCAGGAGCACCGCCTTTTACAACAACAAGCGCTGGTTTGTCATTAGAGTCAAATAACTTCTTACCGACAAACTTTGAACGCCATACTGGGTTTTCAACTTCACCACCAAGTCCAGGAGTTTCACCTTGCTCGTAGTAAGTAATACCTGCAACAGTATTCCCGTCAGTTTCAACAGCAACAAATGCGTACATCATTGACCATAAGCCATTACCGTGAACTGGTAAGATAACTTTTGATACTGCGTCGCCTTCTTTTACAAGATACACAACACCAGTATTCGCACGGCGAAGAATTTTAGCTTCGTCTTGCGTAGAAGTTAGTCGAATAGACTGCTCTGGATCTTTAGCTGCTTGACGTTGATCGTAATCTGAAGCGTCGCCTTCAATGAAGTCGCCTGTTTCAAAATCAACCAAACGAGGTTCGATGTACTTAGCAAATAGCTCAGGAATTTGACCTTGTTCACTGATACCCGCAACTTCAACAATCTTACTCTGCTTATCAAGCACAGCGTTAGCTTCTTGCTTAGAGCGAAGGCCCACAGCTGCTGAAGATACGATGATTGAGCACACTAGGCTCAATGCGATAACAACGAACAGCGTATTTTTAATGCTATCGTTATTTTTTGCCATAACGTGCTAGCCTCCGCTTAATGTTCTTCTCAATAACAACATGGTCGAACAGTGGTGCAAAAAGGTTCGCAAATAGAATCGCCAGCATCATCCCTTCAGGGTATGCAGGGTTCACAACACGAATCATTACACACATTGCGCCAATCAAAATACCGTATGCCCACTTACCGTTATCAGTAAATGAGGCGGATACAGGATCCGTTGCCATAAAGAACATACCAAACGCGAAACCACCCAATACTAGGTGCCAGTGCCACGGCATGCTAAATAGAACGTTAGTATCTGAGCCAATAACGTTGAATAGTGTAGAAATCGCAATCATACCGACCATAACACCAGCGATAATACGCCAAGATGCTATACCCATGTATACGATCATCGCTGCACCAATCATTAGTGCTAACGTCGACACTTCACCGATCGAACCAGGCATCTTACCAATGAATGCATCCATCCATGTGATAGTGTCGCCAGTTACGATGTTCACTAACGCACCTTCGCCACCTTGAGCCCATTGGCTCAGAGCAGTTGCACCTGAGAAGCCATCAGCGGCAACCCAAACAGCATCACCTGAAATTTGAGCTGGGTATGCAAAAAATAGGAATGCACGACCCGCTAATGCAGGGTTAAGGAAGTTACGGCCAGTACCACCAAAGATTTCTTTAGCGACAACAACACCAAAGGTAATACCTAGTGCCGCTTGCCATAAAGGAAGTGTTGGTGGAACGATAAGGGCGAACAAGATAGAAGTAACAAAGAAACCTTCATTGACTTCATGCTTACGTACCATACAGAAAAGAACTTCCCAGAAACCACCAACGATAAATACCGTTGCGTAGATAGGTAGGAAGTAAGTGGCTCCGAGCAGCATTTTGCTACCCCAACCAGCGTCAGCACCCAATGTGCCGCCAACCAATTCTGTTAGCCAGTAGTGCCAGTTACCACTGATCACTGCCGCTAATTCAGCGCCAGAGTACATATGGTTAAGGGCTGCGATCGCTTGACCACCAGCGTTGTACATACCCCAGAACATTGCTGGGAATACGGCGAACCACACCATAATCATGATACGTTTTAAATCAACGCTATCACGAACATGCGAGCTACGTTTAGTCACTAGACCAGGCGTGTAAAACAGAGTTGCTGCTGCTTCATAAAGCGCAAACCACTTCTCATGTTTTCCACCAGGCTCAAAATGATGCTCGATGTCTTCAATAAACTTCTTAAGCATGGGATTAGCCTTCCTTCTCTATCTTATCTAGGCATTCACGGAGCAGTTGACCGTACTCATACTTGCCTGGACATACAAAGGTACACAATGCTAAATCTTCTTCATCTAGTTCAAGAGCACCGAGACGCTGAGCGCTGTCGATGTCACCTGCACATAGGTCACGAAGTAGCAACGTTGGTTCCATATCAAGTGGTAATACTTTTTCATAGTTACCGATAGGTACCATTGCACGATCACTACCGTTAGTCGTTGTTGTCATATTGAACAACTGACCTTTGAATAAGTGACCAAGGAATGTACGAGTGACTGAGAACTTATTTTTGCCAGGCATTGCCCAACCAAATAGTTCCTTCTCGCGCCCTTCACGCAATGCAGAAACTTGAACGTGATAACGTCCTAAGTAAGCATGCGGACCTGTCGCGTGAGTACCAGTAAGAACAGAGCCAGAAATCACTCGAACTTCTCCTGGGATTAACTCGTTATCAGCCAAATCTTGAATATTTGCACCAAGAACAGTGCGAACTAAACGTGGGTTATTAACCACTGGGCCAGCTAAAGAAACAACACGGTCTGTGTATAGCTCACCTGTTAGGAACAATTGACCAAACGCAATCACGTCTTGGTAGTTGATGCTCCACGCCACATTTTCAGGATTCACTGGGAAAAGATGATGCATGTGAGTACCCACCAACCCCGCAGGGTGTGGACCATCGAAAACATGCTCAGCGACGTTTGATTGAGAAGAACGAGGAAGGCTCGCCCCTGTCTTACAAACATAAACGCTGCCATCTGTCAGGTTTGAAAGAATATCAAGACCTGCAATAAACGCATCAGGCTGTTCATTGATAATAACCTCAGGCTGAGCCGCTAAAGGATTAGTATCCATTGCAGTTACAAAGATAGCCTGTGTTGAGGACTTGATTGCTGGAACCTTGCTAAACGGTCGAGTACGTAAAGCTGTCCAAAGACCAGAATCAACCAGTTGAGTTTTGATCGCTTCGCGACCTAACCCTGCTAATTGATCGGCTTCAAACTTATCAAACGTTACCTGCTCATTACCTGCTACTTCAATCACAACGGATTGTAGAACACGCTTTGCGCCACGGTTAACTTCGATAACTTTACCACTTGCTGGTGAAGTAAATTTAACACCTGGGTTCTTCTTATCTTCAAAAAGAACTTGAGCTTTCTTCACTTCATCGCCTACGCGAACATGCATCGTAGGACGCATACCAACGTACTCTTCGCCAAGCAAGGCGACTTTACTGATGGCTTTACCATCATTAATCACCTGGGATGGAGCTCCTGCAATTGGCAGGTCCAAACCCTTTTTTATTGTAATCATACGCACTTGCACTACTTTTATCGGGAAAAAGATTCTTTTAATTGCGTAACTTTAAGACACGACACTTGTGTCCGGTTTTGGTTATGTTTTAAACACCAAAATCGCAACATCCAATTAATATGCTCATCACAGGACAGTGATGAGTTTTACTAAGTACATTAGTGTAACATTTTTTCGAAACTTGATTCCATGACCAATAACTTGAATAGCGTAATTATTTCGGAGGTTTTGAATCGTAAAGGGATCTATATCGCTTTATCTCCGATTAATTGTACAAATTACAGCCAAATACTCCCTTTTGGGTATTCCAATCTATTCATGTATTTTAACAATTTAAAACATCATCACTAATACAGTAATTTGTTGTCACTGTGTTAAGTCTGGTCATAATTTTAGACATAAAAAAAGCGGCTTGCGCCACTTTTCTTGTGTTATTTTTTGTTACCACCCATACACATTGGGCTTTCAGGGGATACTTTTTGCTCTGCTTCCCACTCTAAAGGGGTATAGGTGTGCATGGATAAAGCGTGTATCTGATTGGCGAGCTCTTCAGCCAGTAATGAATTTACTGCTCGATGTCTTGCAATTAAGCGTTTACTTTCGAACTCTTCACTGACAATAACAAGCTTGAAGTGGCTTTCCGAACCTTTTAGTACATTGTGCATATAACTTTCGTTAATCACATCCATATACGTCGGGCTAAACGCCTGTTGTATTTTTTTTTCCAATATATCTTTCAGCATAACAATTCCTTACATCAACCTGACTCAACTCCATGATTAATTAAGTGATAATCTCGCCATTGTGTTAGGTTGAATCATTACATCATTTGTTCCACATACTATCCCCCACTTATCTCAGATAAAAGGTTTTAGTTTCTTGTTTGCGTGCCATTTGCGACAATGCCCGCAGTAATATCACTATGCAAATACCGACTATGAAAACAGAACTGACACTACAAGAACGCTCCTTAACTCTGGTTCGTTTCCCGATAAGAACGGATGAAACACTGCAAGCTTGGGATGCAGGCGACGAGTACCTCATCAATCATATTGAAGAGAAGCGTCTTCCTGAAGGAAAAAACATTCTCATCCTCAATGATCATTTTGGCGCTCTTTCTTGTTGGTTTAGTCGTTCGCATAATATCACTATGATGAGTGACTCTTATATTACTCATCAAGGTGCGGCGCATAACCTTAAACACAATGCTTGTTCTGAAGTTACTCTATTAAAGAGCACCGATGAACTGCCTAGTGAGATTGATTTAGTCCTTATTCAATTACCAAAAAGTAATCGTTACCTAACATGGCAATTGGCTCAACTTCGCACACAGCTCCCACAGGGAACGCCCGTTATAGCCGTAAATAAAGCCAAAGAAATTCACTCTTCAACATTAAAGCTGTTTGAAAAACACCTTGGGACAACAACGACATCATTGGCGTGGAAGAAGCATCGCTTAGTCTTCTCTCAGCCAGATTGTAGCCCTATCCATCCGGTGAATACCTTTACCAGTTGGGATGTAGAGAAACAAAATATCACGCTCCACAACATGGCTAACGTTTACTCTGGAGAATCGCTCGATCTTGGGGCTCGCTTAATGCTAGAACATATTCCAAGCAACCCTGAATACAAACATATTATTGATCTTGGTTGTGGTAACGGAGTTCTATCTGTAAAAGCGGCTCAGTTAAACCCGAACGCTAAGATCACTTGTATTGATGAAAGCTTCATGGCCGTAGAGTCAGCACGTAAGAATTTGAACGAAAACCTTGAAGATGATGCTCAAATTCAATGTTTAGCAAACAACTGTTTAGACAATTTTGAAGGAGAGAACGCATCCCTTATTTTGTGCAATCCTCCATTTCATCAACAACAAGCCATCACAGATCATATCGCTTGGCAGATGTTCTGTGATGCAAAGCATGTTCTAGCTAAAGGTGGTCAATTAATAGTTATCGGAAACCGACACCTCGGCTACGATGGTAAGTTATCAAGATTGTTTAGTAAGAACCAAGTTAAGGTTATCGCTTCAAATAAGAAATTTGTTATTTTACAAGCAACTAAATAGTTCACTATTATCACTAAACGTTTATTCATCTCGAATTGAGAATATATAAAGGAATACACAATGAGAAAACTGGTTCTAGCAGCTTCAGTGGCTCTACTTGCAGCGTGTTCTGCTCCACAACAGGAACAGATTAACTTTAAGCCAAAAGCCGCACTGAGTAGCAGCGATCTTGTACAAGGGACAACATACACTCTTACAAGTAAAGATATTCGTTCAGCTCAGTACGTTGCATTAGTCGATAGTGGTCGTTCGAACATAGAACCTATTCATGCCAGACAAAACGTTCGCATCGCGTTAGAAAATGTCTTTGCTGACCAATTTGCGTCTCAAGGTTTCCAAAATACCGTTAATAGTGAAAACAGTGTAGAAATCGAGATTCAAGAAGCGCTAGTGACCATCAAGCATAGCGTGATGTCGAATGATATTGAAGGTCATGTCACCATTGAAGTCACCGCTGAAACGCCACAAGGTAAGCTTGTTAAAACCTTTAAAGGCAACGCGTCAAAGTCAGGCATGTTAAGTGCCTCTAATGAAGAGATAGAGATGGTTCTTAACGACATAATGAACTTAGTTCTTAAAGAAATTGCCAATGACTCTGAGTTGAAAAACTACATGCAGGAGCGATTCTAATGTTACGTGTACTACTGGCATCTTTAGCGATATTTAGCTTTAGCGTTTTTGCAAACCCTAAAGTGTTAGTGGAAACCAACCTTGGCCCTTTTACTATTGAGCTTAATCAAGAACAAGCCCCTGCTTCGGTTGAGAACTTTCTAAAGTACGTCGAAGATGGCAGCTATGTTGGTTCAATCTTTCACCGTGTTATTCCTGGTTTTATGGCTCAAGGTGGTGGGTTTGATCAAAAAATGGGCCGCCTTGCGACTAACCCTCCAATTCGCAACGAAGCATCCAATGGTTTAGAAAATAAAACGGCAACGATTGCAATGGCGCGTACCAATGCACCAGACTCTGCCACTCGCCAGTTCTTTATTAACTATAAAGATAATCAATTCTTAAACATGAGTGCTGGTAATGCCGGTTACGCAGTCTTTGGTGAAGTAACACAAGGGTTTGATGTCGTTCAATCAATGGCAACAAAACCAACGAAAACGATGGGCCGTATGCAAGATGTTCCTGTCGAACCAATCGTAATCATCAATGTGACTCTTTTAAAATAACCTCAAATGGCCCTATGTTTTAGGGCCTTTCTACAAGGATTCGTTTATGCCTCTTGATACCCAATCTCTTAGTTGGCGAGAAACACTACGCAGTTATTTAGATAAACGGCTTATGTGGGTCTTCATGCTGGGTTGCTCTAGTGGCTTCCCATGGGTATTGATTGGCTCAAACATGTCTGGCTGGCTAAAAGATGCAGGATTAACTCGTGCCGCTATTGGCTATTTTGGTAGTGTGTTTGCTGTATATGCCATTAACTTTATGTGGGCACCACTGGTTGACCGTGTAAAACTCCCTGTTTTACATGCAATACTTGGCCAGCGCCGTAGTTGGATTTTCTTCTGCCAGTCTATTGTTTTAGTTTTAACCCTCTTTATAGCCGGTGTGAACCCAGCGGACGATTTGATGTTTACATCAATGCTAGCGCTTGGTATTGCCACCGCATCAGCTACTCAAGATATTGCCGTTGACGCATTTCGTATCGATACCTTCCCTAAATCTGAGTCAAGAAAGCTGCCTCAAGCCTCTGCAATGGCTGTGATCGGTTGGTGGACTGGCTACTCGCTTCCTGGTTATGTCGCCTTTATCAATGCCGATAGCATGGGTTGGAATGGTGTTTACTATGGAATGGCAGGTTTTGTCGCTCTACTAATGATATTTACACTCATTGTTGGAGAACCAAATACTCATCGTGAAGCGCTGCAAAAAGAGGCAGAACAGCGACACAACAAAGTTGTCGGATCCAAAGTGGCAGCTTGGTTTAGTGTAACTGTCGCTGAACCATTCTTAGACTTTTTCAAACGTAACGGCGTTCAAGTTGCAATCACCCTACTACTGTTTGTGTTCCTATTTAAGATTGGTGAAGCCTTCTTGGGCCGAATGTCGATTACCTTCTATAAAGAGATCGGCTTTAGTAATGAGCAGATCGGTCACTACTCTAAGCTGATTGGTTGGGGTGCAACCATTGTCTTTACCCTTGTTGGTAGTATGTTCAACGTTAAGTTCGGCATTGTTCGCGGCTTAATGATTGGCGGTATTGCGATGGCAGCAAGTAACCTGATGTTTGCTTGGATTGCAAAAGTAGGGCCAAACGAGCACCTATTCTTAGCGACAATTCTAGTGGATAACTTTACCACGGCATTCTCAACCGTTGCTTTTGTTTCTTTCTTAACAATTCTTACTGGTGAGGCGTTCTCTGCTACTCAATACGCGCTGTTAGCATCCTTAGGCAACTTCGGCCGAACCACCCTCGCTTCATTTAGTGGGGAACTGGTGGATTTCCTCAACGACTGGTCGATGTTCTTTATTGTGACAGCATTAATGGTCATTCCAAGCTTGATTATGCTCTACTCACTTCGTCATTACTTTGCCGATTTACTTACCAAAGCAAAAGACCAAAGCTAGTTAACCAACTTTCGTAATTTTAGGGCAGCCATTAGGTTGCCCTTTCTTTTTCAAATCTGTTTGTTTAAGAACTAACTCTCATGATGAAAGAGAAAACATGGACGTAAACAAAAAGACCTAGATCACATAAATTCAGTACAACAGCGAATTAACAAACCAAAAGTACAATGATAACCAAATATGTTGATTAGATGATAGACAGCAAATCACCAAACCAATATCAATAGTGAGACATAAGTCACCATTCCATTGCAATTGTATGTAATTTTTATTAAGTTCATTTTTATAGATCAATTACGTGATGTTGATCACACAAAATATGCAACGCAAACGTTTGTGTCTCTTTTATTTTAGAATTAAGTCGCTATTATTCGCTTCAGATTTTGAAGCACATCCGATGTGCAACAAATAAAATATCCGTTCCCAAACGAAAGAGAATTACCCATGAAAAAAACACTTTTATCTCTAAGCGTTCTTGCAGCTGCTGTAGTTGCACCAGCTCACGCTGAAAAATTATACGATTTTGGTTCACTTTCACTAAACCACATCGAATGGTTTGACGCTAACCCACACCACGATGAGCTAAAATTCATTGAAGTTGAATATGGTGCAGGTTATACATGGGGTTCTCACTACGGATTTATCGATCTTGAAAAAAACCAAGATGGAGATAACTCTATTTCTGTTAAGCAAAACGTAGCAATCAACCTAGGCGACTCTGATTTTGCTGCTTACGGTCAAGTTTTCCACGCTGAATCACTAGAAGATCGCCAAGACTTTTACTCAACAGATTGGGTTGCTGGTGTTCAATACAACGGTTTTGATTTTGGCAAAATCATGTTTAAACCTTTCCTAGGTGCAGTTTACTCAAATGCAAATGGCGTTGATGCAGAATTCAACGGTGGTATGTACGGCCACTTAATCGTAGCTCCAATCAACGAGCACTTCACTATCACAAACTGGCACGAAACTCAGTTTGGCAAAGACGATAACTTTGATGGTGGTAAAACATCTCAGAATGGTGCAATCGCTGCTTGGTACCACACTAAAATTGAACACCTAGATTTTGGTCTACAATACCGTTACGGTCACCACAAGCTAGGTACATATGCTCAATCTGGCAACTACGGTCTGATCTTCACTGGTAAATACAACTTCTAATCGTTCTATTTAACTATGTAAAAAATGGCGCTCTTTAGCGCCATTTTTTGTGTCTGCTATTTAATTTCTATTGATTTCCTACCCTAGCCTATTATCCTTGCCTCACGCTTTATAATAGAGACAATAACGTGAATATTGTGGTACTTGGCCCTGGCGCTATTGGCGCTCTTTGGGCATCTCATCTTAAATCATCAGGCCATAACGTATCGCTGTGGGGAAGAAGCAGCACTGAACAGACGGTAATCCAACTTGATGACTCGCCAGAACAAAGCTTTCCTAACCAAAATGCTCAAGCACTGCACGAGGCCGACTTACTACTGGTTACCGTTAAGGTGTGGCAAGTAAAAAGTGCTTTCACGCCACTACTTAGCTCTATCAGCAAAGATTGCATCATTGTATTTATGCATAACGGCATGGGTGCTGTCGATGAACTAAAAGCTGAACTGTCTCCCTTCCCTGTCCTGCTTGCAACAACAACTCATGGCGCTCTCAAAACATCGTCCTCAAAGGTAAGTCATACCGGAAAAGGAGCAACTCAAATTGGCCCTTACAACGCTCAAGGTGCACGATGTGAGTTCATTACTGAGGTACTTAACCACTCGCTGCCGAGTGTTCAATGGAATAGTGATATTGAAAAGGCGCTGTGGCAGAAGCTCGCTATTAACTGTGCGATCAATCCGCTAACGGCTATTGAACAGTGTAACAACGGACAACTTGCAGAGTCGCGTTATCAAGCATCTTTAGCTGCCGTCATACAAGAAGTTACAAGCGTTATTCAAGCCGAAGAAATCACTCTGTCCTATGATGAATTGCACAAAACTGTTGCGGTAGTCATCGAAGCGACTAAAACGAACTACTCCTCAATGCGCCAAGATATTTTCTATCAACGCAAATCAGAGATAGACTTTATAACAGGCTACTTACTGAAAACAGCAAAGCGCCATCACATCAATACCCCTGAAAATGATAAACTCTATCAGGCTATTAAACAGATTGAATCAAGCTGGATAAATCATGACTAAGAAAGTACTTGTCCCTATCGCACCAGGCACAGAAGAAATGGAAGCCGTCACCATCATCGATATTATGGTTCGTGCAGGTTATGACGTCGTTGTTGCCAGTGCCGACTTTAATGGTGAGCTTACAATGAAAGCCTCTCGAGGGGTTACGCTAACTGCAGACTGCCGCCTCGTTGATATCGCCGATGAAGAGTTTGATGCCGTCATTCTATCCGGTGGTGTTGAGGGAGCAGAAACTTTTCGAGATAGCCCTATCTTAATGGAAATCGTCAAACAGCATAAATACGATGATAAACTCATCGCTGCAATATGCGCGGCGCCTGCACTTGTCCTACAGCATCATGAGCTTTACCCAACCGCACTAATGACGTGCCACCCTGCGTTTCAAGATCATATTGAAGAGCCTTACCTACGACAAAAACGTGTCACGATTGATGTTACTCACAACCTGATTACCAGCCAGGGTCCAGGAACAGCGCTCGAGTTTGCTATCGAGATCATTATTCGATTATCAGGAAAAGCACACGCATGGAGTGTGGCAGAACCAATGGTAACACTGCCGACATTGCACTATTTTAAGTTAGGCAATGAACATGCTTGATATCGTGGCGATTAGAGAGCAATTCCCTGCGCTTAGGCAGCAAGTTAATGGCGAACCTTTGGTTTACCTAGATAGCGCGGCGACCACCCAGAAGCCACAGATCGTAATTGATGCGATTAGCCACTACTACAGTGCGCAAAATGCTAATGTTCATCGTGGAAGTCACAGCCTAACAGCCAATGCAACGAATGCATTTGAGCATGCTCGAATTCGCATCGCGCAGTTTATTGGTGCAGAGAGCACTAAAGAGATTATTTGGACTCGCGGAGCAACAGAAGCGCTTAATTTAATCGCTCAAACCTACGCTCGAACAACACTTCAGCCCAATGACGAAATACTGATTAGCGAGATGGAACATCATGCCAATATCGTTCCTTGGCAAATCGTAGCCGAGCAGACTGGTGCCAAAGTAATCAAAGTGCCAATGACGAGTGAATGCCACTTTGATGAGCTCGCTTTCGAACAGCGGCTCTCAGAGAAGACCAAGGTAGTCGCACTCGCTCATGTCACTAACGTAACAGGCGCAAGACAGCCGATAGAAAGCGTTATTGAGAAAGCGCATCAAGTTGGCGCTGTCGTTGTCGTCGATGGCGCTCAAGGAATTGTCCATGAATCCGTTGATGTCACATTATTAGATGCCGACTTTTACGTCTTCTCAGGGCACAAACTCTACGCACCCGCTGGTGTTGGCGTACTGTATGGAAAACTCGAACTTCTAGAAGCGATGCCACCATGGCATGGCGGAGGAAAAATGGTGGAGAAAGTCTCTTTTGAACAGACGATTTTTTCTGATCTTCCAGGTAAATTTGAAGCTGGTACTCCCAATGTAGCCGGAGCGATTGCACTTGCTAAAGCCATCGATTGGTATCAAGGCTTTGATCTACAGTTAATAGAGAAGCATATCTCTAATCTTCAACGACAAACTTACCTTGCGTTAAAAGAGATGGAAGATGTTCAGATACTTGGTTATCGAGAAGGGGCGAGTGTCATCAGCTTTTCTATTGATGGCGTTCACCATCAAGACATTGCTACGCTACTCGATCAGCAGGGCATTGCCGTTAGAGCGGGTCATCACTGCGCACACCCACTAATGGATGCACTCAACATTGATGGATGCGTTCGTATCTCATTTGGTATTTACAATGATCAAAGTGATGTCGATAGGCTGATTCAGGCGTTAGAAAAAGCCGTCGATATGCTTTAATCCAATTATCTCATTCGGTTAAACGTAAAAAGGTTCGCCAATGCGAACCTTTTCTAATGATGCTATCTAAACTTTTAGAAGCAGTTAGCTAACCGATTTAATCTGCTCAACAATGGCTTTTAAACCATTGCCTCGAGATGCACTTAAATGGGAAAGTAATCCGAGTGATTCAAAATAGCCATCAACATCAAACTCGCTAATCTGCTGTGACGTTTTACCATCAAAAGCGGCTAGAACTAATGCTATCAAACCGCGAACAATGCGCGCATCCGAATCAGCGCAGAAAGACCAAACGCCATCAAGCTGCTTACTTACCAACCAGACTTTACTTTCGCAGCCGGCCACTGTCACCGAATCCGTTTTAAACTCTTCAGGCATTTTAGGAAGCTTCTTGCCCCATTGGATCACTTGACGATACCTATCTTCCCAGCCTTTAAACTGTTGCATCGTCGAAACGATATCGTCTGTAGTTATGTCATGCCCAAATGGTGTGATAGGAAAGTCTGTCATATTAAACTCGTCTAATTAGGTAGTTACTTACTGTGCTTAGCTATGATCTTCTCAACAATTTTAGAGACCGCAACAAAACCAAAGGTGGCGGTCACCACTGTAGCGGCGCCAAACCCAGTCGCACAATCCATGCGTTTCGGGCCTTCAGCCGTCGATTTCGCCGCACACACGGAGCCATCCGCTTGTGGGTACTTTAGTTGCTCGGTTGAAAATACACACTCAATACCAAATTTACGCGCTGGATTTTTTGGAAAATTGTGCAAGCGTCTAAGCGTGTCTTTTAGCTTCTTAGCCAGTGGGTCTTGAATCGTCTTAGTAAGATCGGCAACTTTGATTTGAGTTGGATCCATCTGCCCACCCGCACCACCAATCGTAATCACTTTAATTTTATTACTGCGGCAGTAGGACAATAGGGAAGCTTTCGCCTTTAAGCTATCAATCGCATCAAGCACATAATCAAACTCTTTACTTAGATACTCTTGTTGATTATCAGGGCCGATAAAATCATCAATCAAATTGACCTTACACTCAGGGTTGATCAATTTAACACGCTCTGCCATCACTTCAATTTTACTTTGGCCAACAGTGCCGCTCATTGCGTGTATTTGACGGTTGATATTAGTAACACAAACGTCATCCATATCAATCAGAGTCAACTCACCTACACCCGTACGCGCTAGCGCTTCTACCGCCCATGAACCCACACCACCAATACCAATCACACATACGTGCGCGGCACGAAGAATGTCAACTTCACTGTTGCCATACAAGCGGCGAGTACCACCAAAACGTTGGTCGTAATTTTCAGAAGCAGGAGTGTCGAGTTCACGCATATCAAACGTCCACAATAATAGGGCCACAAAGGCAGAGTGACAAAAAGAAAGAGTGCGATTTATACGCACTCTATTTTAAAAAGTCTAGTGGTTTTAAACCAAGTCGCTATTCTGAATTTTCAGCAGGCATAGCCCAAGGTGTTTGGGTGACAGAACCTTCTAAACCCAACTTCCAAACACGGCCAAAATGCTTATAGTGACCTGCTTCTGTTCCAGCTCTTGGGCCCATGCCGTGATACAGGTCTAAATGGTTCTCTTTCACCGCGCCCCCCGTATCTAAAACTATCAGCAAACGAAGCTGATGCGCACCACTCCAAGTACCATCCGCATTAAGCAGCGGAACTTCAGCTAATATTGGCGTTCCCATAGGAAATATCGTTCGATCGCCCGCAACGGACGCCATTGCTTGTAAAGGAATACCTGCAGTGCCTGTTACTGGTGCTGCATCTTTAGGTGCGAAGAAAACAAATGACGGGTTCTGCTCTAGAAGGTTTCGAACCGTCTGTTCATCATTCGCCAACACCCAATCTTTAATCGCCTTTAATGACATCTGCTCGCGTGGTACTTCACCTTGCTCTATCAATACTCGACCAATACTCACGTACGCTCGATTATTTTTACCTGCATAAGCGAAGTACTCTAACGTGTCATCATCATCAAAGTGAACAAAGCCGCTGCCTTGCACTTCCATAATGAACGGATCTATACGGTTAGCTGCGTATCCAAGTTCAAGGCCTTTCCCCTCAAGAGCCCCATCATAGATCTGCGCTCGGGTTGGGCAGTCACTGTCACATTCAGGTAAGCCGTAAACTGGGTATTTATATGTTTCATCGGCCTCATGACGCAGCTCCATCACCGGTGAGAAGTAACCGGTAAATAGCACATTACCTTTGTCGTCACCGCCACCTAGTTGAGCAAACTCAATTCCGTAATTTGCAAGCTCACTCGGGTCGCCACTTTGTAGTGCCCATTCATTAAGCTTTTCATAAAGCGGGGCGTATCGTTCCGCCATTGATGGTGAATTCGCCACGACTTGTTCTGCCTGATTGGCAAACTTAGTGAAATCACGTGGTGTATTTGACTCGACAGCAGTAACTTGGTTAAGCGTATCTGGAAATTCACTGTCGAGGTATTGTTGAGCTCGTTCAGTGGGTTGCGCACAGCCAAAAAGCAATGCAGAAGCGATTAGAGGGAGAGTTTTTTTGAGCACCGGAAGTATTCCTTAATTTCTGTCTCTAGAGAATGACAAAGTCTTGATAAGAACTCAATTAGCTTCCTGTAAATAGAGCGCAAATAAAAGGTAAATTCATATGTCGTTCTATTAATTCACCGTTAACTTACCTTACTAGCTGTGCACTAGCGTAGACGTTCGGTGTACTCTTCAACCAAATGATAGGTCGGGTTGTAGTGACTATCCGACAATTGAATCATTTGAGTATTCTGTTCATTTAGCATTCGATATTGATACAACAACTCTCCCGTTTGATACTCCAATATGTTTCCATCAAATTCGTAATTGGTCGAGACAACGCGTCCTGAGACTGAAACACCATCAGGACCGATATGGATCTTTCTCGTCGCGTACCCCGCCACATTTTGCTCTACCCACACGCCATAAACGGATTGCTGATCAACCAAAGAGAATTGAATCCTTTTAAACAAATGAGTAAACGTGAAAATCGTCACTATTGAGAGTGCAATAAGCACGCACGTCAGTATCACCTCTTTCGTTTTACGCCGTTTTATTTGCTTAGCGTTATGTTTAGGAGGTTCTCTTTTTAGTATTGCTTGTGGTGCTTTTCTTACATTCGCCATCTTTCATTGCTCATATTTCGCCTTTAACCTTACAACGACCACTCTCAGATAAATGAGCGTATGACATTAATTGTCTTAAATACTTGCTCACAACTGAATATAAAGGCAATATAATTACATAAAAATTCAACCGGATTACTAGATTGAAGATTCGTAGTACCGCCTTAGTTAAAGGATTTAGACAGTCTGCCCCCTACGTAAATGCTCACCGTGGAAAAACCATGGTGATTATGTTGGGTGGAGAAGCTGTCGCTGACAAAAATTTTACCAATATAATTAGTGATTTATCATTACTTCACAGCTTGGGTGTCAAGATTGTGTTAGTTCACGGTGCCCGACCACAAATCAATGAGATTCTTCACGCTAACAATATTGAAACACCCTATCACAAGGGGATTCGTGTCACTGAGGAGAAGACGCTCAATTTTGTCATGCAAGCGGCAGGTCAACTTCAACTGGCTATCACGGCAAGACTTTCAATGAGCCTAAACAATACTCCAATGGCTGGTACTCAACTCAATGTTGTTAGTGGCAATTTTATTGTCTCTCAACCATTAGGTATAGATGATGGTATCGATTACTGCCACAGTGGCAGAATACGTCGAATAGACATCGAGGGAATCAATCGCGCTCTTGATCAGAACTCTATAGTGCTACTCGGGCCTATTGCTAGCTCTGTCACTGGTGATTCTTTTAATCTGCTTTCAGAGCAAGTGGCCACCCAAGTCGCCATCAAGCTCAAAGCGGATAAGTTAATTGGTTTCTGCTCTGAGCAAGGTGTTATTGATGAAAATGGCAACGCGATTGCCGAGCTATTTCCAAAAGATGTCGATAAACTCATTGAACGAGAGCAAGCTATAAATAGTAGCGATCACACGGCTTATTCAACCCAAGACGATTCATCAGGAACGACGCGTTTTCTGCGCGCTGCAACGGTAGCATGTCGAGCAGGGGTTCCTCGCAGTCATTTGATCAGCTACAAAGATGACGGCGCACTGATTCAAGAGCTATTTTCACTCGACGGTATTGGTACACAAGTCGTGATGGCGAGTGCGGAGCAGGTCCGTACTGCTAAGATTGATGATATTGGTGGTATCTTAGATCTTATTCGTCCGCATGAAGAACAAGGTGTATTAGTAAGGCGTTCAAGAGAGCAACTAGAACAAGAGATTCACCAATTTACAATCATCGAGAAAGATGGATTGATCATTGGTTGTGCAGCGCTCTACCCCTATAAAGATGAGCAAATGGCAGAAATGGCCTGTGTGGCCATCGATCCAGAATATCGAGATGGGAATCGGGGTTTGTTACTGTTAGATCATATGAAGCTACAATCTAAAACCCAAGGAATCACTAAGATTTTCGTCCTCACAACTCACAGCCTACACTGGTTCAGAGAGCAAGGGTTCTATGAAGTCGGGGTAGAATCTTTACCGATGCAGAAACAGAGCTTATACAATTATCAGCGTCGGTCAAAAATTCTCACCTTAAATGTTTAACACAAGAAGCATAGTAATTCTCAATACTAATACAATAAGTAATCGATTTCATACTAAATCCTGACAAAACGTTACTTTATTTCAACATCAAAGTTGGCTAGAATTCGAGCTCCTCACTTGAGGAGCTGCCTTTCGGGGTCATTGGACTCTTTGCCTAACTCAGTTGGGCCCGCATGGAATGCCTTAATACTAAAACAAGTAACTAAGAGCAAATTGTCGATGAAAACCGTCATCTGTAATTCTATCCAGAGTTTTTGGGATATGGCTGACAACAACTTTTTAGAAGGCTTAGATGTGCATTGCGTTTTTCCAGTTAATGAAGGGCTAAAAGCCTTTATATTGAACTATCAAGAACGCTATAAAATCAATAGCATCTCTTTTAGCAGTGCCGTTGATATCAAAAAAGTTGTTGCTTAATCAGTACTATAAATCAGTAGCCAGGGATGGTTGCTTACTCTTCTTACCCAATACTTAATCCGTAACCTGACTCTTCTTAAACGCTCATCGTAGTCGATCAACCAAACCACTCGCACGCTCAGTTTTCACCCGTATACCACGTTTCAACACATTAATATTGGCATACAGCGACAAACGATTTTTGGCTCGCGTAATCCCTGTGTATATAAGCTCTCTGGTTAATACTGGCGTAAAATCCGGTGGCAAAATCATTAAGGTTAATGAAAACTCACTCCCCTGAGACTTATGAATCGTCATTGCATAGGCCGTTTCATGACTTGGGACTCGACTCGGTAATACCGATTTCACACTGCCATCAGGCAGTTCAAAAAAGACCTTCAACCGTGCTTCATCATCCGAATAATCATGCATACAGATTCCAATGTCACCATTGTATAAACCAAGGCCATGATCATTTTGGCTCACCATCACAGGACGACCGTGATACCAAAGCTCATCATTTGGGCGTATCAAACGTTGGGTCGTCAATGCGCGTTCAATTCGTTGATTAAGCCCTGACACACCAAAGTCGCCTTCACGTATGGCGCATAGAAGGCGACATTGAGCAAACTGCTTAAGTGCCGACTGAGCACGATTAAACTGCTCTTCAACTGAGCATTCCCCATCTTGCCTTGGTCTTTCTGTTGTTTGTAAATAGAGCCCATACTGTTCAACCAGGGTTTTGAGCATTTGATTGTAGTTATCACTGTTTAGAGAGCACGCATCAATATCACTAAACCCTTGTGCTAATACCCCTTCGACTTGATTTGGATTGCCAGAGTTAATCGCCTTAGCAAGCTGTCCTATTCCTGACCGAGCGTCAAAGCGGTAACTTTTTTGCAGCATACAAAGGCTGTCACTGATCACATGGCTATTCATACTCTGTGTTTGAGCACGTGCCCCTTTTAAAGCGGAATCCCCAACATCAAAGTGATGGAAGTGCGTTAGCTGTTGGAGTAATGCGGTTTGGGAGTCACTGTATCCATACTGTTGAAAAGAGCAGATATCACCGAGCACCGATCCCGCCTCTACTGAAGCGAGCTGGTCTTTATCTCCCAATAAAATCAAGCGGGCATGATCAGGTAATGCGTTAACCACTTTGTACATCATCGGTAGGTCAACCATTGAGGCTTCATCGATAACCAGAATATCTAAATGAAGCGGGTTGGCTTTGTTATGACGAAACTCAGCACTATTAGGTAACGCCCCAAGTAGACGGTGAATCGTGCTAGCTTGTGTCGGTATTTGAGCTTTTAGATCAGGGGAAACCGCAAGCTCGGTAATCGCTTGACCAATAGATTCCGTTAATCTTGCTGCCGCTTTTCCTGTTGGCGCAACTAGGCGTATGGTTGGTGCTGCTCCCTCTTGTTCAGATTGAGATATTAAAGCCGCAAGCAGTTTTGTCACCGTGGTCGTTTTACCCGTTCCTGGTCCACCAGATATCACCGCAAACCGACGAGTTAATGCCACGGCCGCCGCCACTTTTTGCCAATTGACACACACGCTCAGAGGAACAAGGCTATCAAGCTTAGTTAAATCTTCACTCTTATTTGAAGTAAGCAGCAGATCATCAATCTCATTCCACAATAACTGAGTGCTATCAACAATGTCCAAATAATCACAAACTAGCTGCTGACGCTGTACTTGAGTTGAAGTCGCTACAACATCACTCTTTAACGCGTTAAACAGATAATGGTAGCTACGTTGAAAAAGACGATCTAACAGTTCGGAGAGGTTTTGGATCTCTGTAGGCTTTAAGATCATTGGTGACCCAAAGCTCGATAACTTAGCGGAAAGCCCTATTTCATATTGCCAATAGCGATGCAAGTATAGGCGACGACCATCGAACATCATGGGAATTGCTTCACCGTTATCACCGATCATGTTCGATTGATGAATACACGCTAGCCAATCAACACTCGATAACCGGGCTGTTAGCTCCGCCGCAGCCTCACCATACAAGCCGAACTGAGTGGCCCATTCATTGACAGATAGCGGCTGATTGGCGGTATCAGTAGCGTTTGATTCAGTCGTATCAAGACAGATATTCCCTTTACTCAATTCATGGCTAACTAATCCAGCAAGAAACCCCACCTCTTGTGGGAAAGAGAGTTCTTGTGACGCTATAAAGTGCGCAAATTGAAAGTCTAACTGACGAATAGCGCCTTTTGACGCTAATGTTTTTAAGGTATCTAAAAGCGAAGTAGTCATTAAAAGCCGAGCTCCATTTGATCGTTTGCGAGCCCAACTGAAGGCGCATGACCATCAATAAGCTTATCCATGTCGTTTAGAAATTCTTGGCTTGGTTTGGCTGAGAAGATCCCATGTTCCGACTGACCATCCATGCCTCTTAGGAACAGATAATAGACCCCACCAAAGTGCGAGTCGTAGTCGTAATTCGCCATTCGGCTACGTAAGAATCGATGCAGAGCTAACGCATAAATTTGATATTGTAGATCGTAACGATGACTGGCCATAGCGCCTTTCAGGGCTTCGCCATGGTAGCAAGTGACATCATCTCCTAGATGGTTCGATTTCCAATCTAACACGTAGTACTTACCTTGATACTCGAACACCAAATCGATAAAGCCTTTTAACATGCCCTTCACCGTTTGGAATCCCAATGTACCCGCTTTGGCAGACAGTTCATCATGTTGAGCAATGGTTTGATTGAGACCATTAGCCGTCAATACTTCGATGGGTAACAGAAATTCCATTTCAACTAAACGCTGTGAAGGTTTGGTTTGATTTAACAGTAAGCGACTACCATCAAGTGGCGTGCTTAAAACGGTATCAACAAGCACCTGTAGAATCGGTAACCAGTGCATTTCAAGCTGCTCTTTTTCCATCAGATCAATAATGATCGCTTGATTACTCTCTTCTGTGGCAGCACACGTAAACTCAATCTCTTCAAACAAGGTGTGAAGGAATGTACCGGGGCGAGCACCACGTGGGAACGTAAATATCGAGTGCTCAGGCTCCACCATCTCTTCCTCAGTATGCTCTTCAACAGAATCAATATCGAATCCTTGAATTTCGATGCTCGCATCATACTGAGAGTGATGACCACTTTGCTTAACTAAACCAGAATAACTCGTCACCCGCCATGACCGGTCAATCGAGCATACAAGCTCTTTCGCCGTTAATGCTTCTGGTTGTACTTCAACGGCCTTATAGATGTCATCTCGCTCAGCAGGCGGCTCAGAGAAAGCAATCGCAGGCAGTGCTTTCGCTTGTTTATCAATAGAGAACGATAAATCGGAAATCGTTCCAGATTGACCATTTTGTAATAGATAACCTAATGCGCTTTTATCGACCCCTGTCGGCTCTTTAGTCGAGCGCCCATTACGGATTGGAGATGTACCGATAAAACAGCCATAAACAGCGCGAGTTAAAGCCACATAAATAAGCCGAAGATCTTCGGCTAATCGCTCTTTATCCGCTTGTTCTAACGCTGCGCCACTATTGGTAATGTCGAGTATGGTTTGATCGCTATTTTCATCGTAATACTTGCCTTCACTCGCCTCTCGATAGCTGATCACAAATGGCAAGAACACTAGATCGTATTCAAGGCCTTTGGATTTATGAATCGTGACAATTTGAACCAAGTTTCGTTCAGACTCTAGGCGTTGAATTTGATCATCACTTCCACCAAGCCCTTGCTCAGCTTGGCTGATGGTTTCCGCTAACCAACGTAGTAGCCCATGATCACTATCGAGCTCTTGTCTCGCTTGTTGAAGCAGCTCACCTATGTGCATCAAGTCGGTAAGTGAACGCTCACCACTCTCCTCTTCGAGTAACCTCTCCGCGATATGTCGCTTACTCATGACCGAACGTAGCATGGGTAATACACCACGTTGCAGCCACAGTTTTCGATACTCTTTAAACTCGTTAACCGCACTATCCCAAATAATTTCATCGTTATTTAGCGCATCTAACTGAGCGGCGTTCAGAGCAAAAAGCTCAGACGCTAAACACGCACGCAAAGCGCGATCATTTTCAGGCGTTAATGTCGCTTGCAGCAAGCGTTGAATATCTTGGGCTACCGAACTGGTAAACACACTGTCTCGGTTCGATAGGTAAACACTGGCTATTCCTTTGTCCGCAAGCGCTTGTTTGATCATTCGTCCTTCATTACCGGTTCTCACCAATACAGCGATATCGCCCGCTTGAACCGTCTCTTTTTTCCTTTCCTTATCGCTGCCTGAAGTCGTTTCAAAATACGCGAGATCACTTTGCGCAGCCGTTAATATGGTTTGAATTTGACTCGCTGTCGCCAGTGCCATTTCATCAAGGTACTCGCCTTTGGTTCGTGGCTTATCTTCGGCCTCTTGCAGCCAGTAAGTCATGGCAGGTTGAACGTCGCCATTCAATCGCCACTGTTTTTTATCGGCTACAGGGCTGTAGTTCACTGGTAAGAAAGGGATATCGTCATCGTAAATGAAAGGGCTTGAAGATGACTCAAACAGCTGATTGACCGCTAACACCATATTGGCACTTGAGCGCCAGTTGGTTCCTAACGTGTAGTGAGCACTGACCTGATTTCTTGCTTTAATATAGGTAAAAATATCAGCACCACGGAAGCCATAGATCGCCTGCTTAGGATCGCCAATCATAAAGAACCCACACTCTGGGTTATTAAGATAGATACGACTAAAAATATTGTATTGAAGCGGATCGGTATCTTGGAATTCATCAATCATCGCAACGGGATAGAGCGTACGGATGCGCTCAGTCAGTAGCGCTTCCTCATCCATATCAATTGCGGCGGAAAGCTGCGTTAACAGGTCATCAAACGAGAGCCACTGTTTCTGCTTTTTCGCCAAAGCCAACTGTTCGCGACACTGCTCAATCGCATGTGCCATTAGCGGTGCTTTCAGGTTCGCAGGCGTTGCGAGAAACGCTTCAACCGCCTCAAAAACCGCATGCTGTGGTGCATTGCCTTTGGGCGTTTTTTCAATTAATACGTTTTGTGCAAAACGCTCCAATTTTTCGGGGTAGTCATAATTGGTTGATGGCTGCTGCGCCCAATCAGAAATAGCTTTTAACCATGATGGCAGCGATTTTTTGGTGTAACTGCGCTTATTGATATCAGAGTTGGCGATTAATGAATGAAAATCGTCATGATGCTCTAGCCAAAGCTTTTTGAGCGCATCAACCTTTGCCAAGTTCTCTTGATGTAGAGATTGCAAATCGCCACTCATCGCTTCAACAGAAAGCTTAAGCGGTGAGCCCGTTAGGTAGCCACCGATATCAGCAAGAAGCTCAGAGGGCGCTCCCCAAATTCGTCTAATTTCACCAGCAAGATTAAGCGGTAATGGATAGAAGTTTCGACGCCAATAGTCGGCGATCACTTGCGCTTTTAAGTGACTTTCGTCTGTCACGAACTCGTTATTAAAACGGCTACCTGATTCAAAGGCATTCTGGGTTAGCATGCGCTGACAAAAACCGTGAATGGTGTAAACCGCTGCTTCATCCATTTGACGTTCAGCTTGCAGTAGTATCTTTGCCGCTTCTTTATGGTTACTCACCACCTTCAGCAAAGGAGCAATCACGGGATCATTACTTTGGCTGCGAGAAAAGGCGATACGAGCATCATGAATTCGTGCCCGAATACGATCTCGAAGTTCGGCTGTCGCGGCTTCAGTGAAGGTTACCACCAAGATCTGATCTACGGTCAGTGGTTTCTGATGACGAGTTTGACCATCTCCATGGCCAAGCAAAAGGCGCAGATACAGTCCTGCAATAGTAAAGGTTTTACCCGTTCCGGCAGACGCTTCGATCAGTCGAGCACCGTGCAGCGGAAACGTCATAGTGTTGAGTGGTGTTGTCATGATTTGTGAACCCTTTTGCTTGCAAGCAGCCTATCGTTATCCAATTGAATGCACATTGTTTTTCTTACTACTACGTGAGTTATCACTATTACGTTCTCAAACTTAAATTTTCGACTAAATAATTCGACGAGATAACGTGATCTAGCTACGAAAATTTCCATAAACCCATGCCTTCTCGCGATCTCTACTAAGCTAGTGCGATCTTACTCACGGCATAGGATCAAGTGAGCCGATAGTATGCGCGCACAGGTTAAGTAAGTGCTCAATGCGTTTACTTCTTACCAACCAAATAATGGTCCCTCTGACCTATGGCCGCACAGCGAACGCCCTACACTAATAATGATTTACTGGCGGCCATTTTACTTCTCATACTCTTCTCTCTTGCATCTGCATTTAGGCACCTTGTCACCGCTACAGATCACTCTGCGTCAGCCGCATTTTGAGCCGCTAATCGTGGTGTTTGAATCACTAGCGCAGACAGCATGCGAACGTTTGCCGCTAACTCATCATTCCATTGTGGCCAGATACGTGAAATATAGACATTTGCACCTTCGCCTGTAGCCATATAGCTATCGTTAAACGTCGCCGCAATTTTCTTCATTGATTTCTCTTCATCATCGACCCACTTTCCACGGCTAAAACCAGCTTCGACACTGGCTAGAGCTGTTTTGGGGAAGTAACACAATGGCGATGTCATTCCCTGGTAATACAAGCGCACTAGTTCATTCAGTAGATCACGAGCGTAGTGGCTGTCGTCAATCGGCGGGTAGATCTCATGAACGACTCCCTCTTTACGATCATAACCCACAATGTGAGTCGGCTTTGAATAGCCAGAAACAGACAACAACAAATGATCAATCCAAGCGGACAAGTAATCTTGAGCACGTATTTTTCCGCTGCGATAACGAACTAAACCTGATTGGAAATGCTGAGTTAACCAACCTGTAAGGTTGACCTCTTTCCCCTCCCCCAAAACGTCCAGTTTGATATTCACATCAATATCATCCAGAGGGCTGCTGCAAATAAACGCGAGTGTTTCGACTAGCTCTTCCGCTTGTGCTCGGTTCGTTTCAAATTCAATGTCACCAAATGATCCAACAGGTAACTTTCCTTGCGCTCTCTGCTCAGCAACGAAAGCCTCAATGATCGCTTTGCTATTCATGTCGCCCGCCAGTCGCGACTTGAGCATGCTATCGAGCAATTCATCTCGCATTTGGTAGCTTTCTAGCCCATTGAGAACAAATGGTTCATCGTCTTCCATAACAGGCAATGGCGGCTCAAAGACCACTTTTAATCGGCGATTAAAGAAGTACTGTACCGGCAATCGCCAAAATCGCTGTAGCTCGACAACATCAAGATCTAACGGATACACCGCGCCTAAGAGGTAGTCATCTAATTGACTATCGAACTCACCGCTTTTTAACCCTAATCGATTAACCGCGGGCAACCATTCTCTTGCATAACTACCAAATTCACTGGAAAACTCGGAAGGACTAAAAGGCACCATGGCATGTTGGCTAATTAAGGAATCAACCAATCGATCCCCAGACTCATCACATGAGCGTGCTTCATCACCGATTAAGCAGTAATTCTGCTGGCAATATTCCATCAACTCAGAAATCAAAACCGAAGGTACTTGCGCGGTATTGTCTTGAATGGAACGCCCGACATAGCTGGCATAAAGCTTTTTATTTGCCGAGAGAATGGCCTCTAAGAACATGTACCGGCTGTCTTCACGACGAGAGCGGTCACCTGCCCTAAAGCGATTCTGTAAGTAGTCAAAGCCTTCGGTAATATCATTCGGTGGGTAAACACCATCGTTCATTCCTAACAAACAGACGACATCAAACGGAATAGAACGCATAGGCATCAATGTACAGAAGTTGACTTGTCCTGCTAAGAATCGTTGGCTTACCCGTGTTCCTGATAATTTGTTATTCAGATACAAGCTCACCACACTCGGTGCCAATGACTGCTGATAGTCCGCTTCTGTTAATTGATCTTTTAGAGAGATCAATGTGTCTCGAATAGACTTAAGTGCAACTTCGCCTTCAAGCTCGACTTCAAAGAAATCATCCAGCAGTTGGTTTAAGGTTTCCCGCCAATTCTCAATCGATTGAGTCTGAGAAAGCTTAGTGCGATAGAGGCTAATGAGGTCAATAAAGTGCGCCAGTTTGCCCGCTAATTCCGCTTGCATCCCTTGTACTTCATTATAAGGAGCCAATGCTTGTGTCTGACCTAATGAATCAACGCCCATCTCAAACACACCTGCATCGTCGGACATTGCATATCCAAGCAGCATTCTTTGGATACCAAATTGCCAGGTATTTTGCGATGTTTCTGGCAGCTCAAACTCTTTCGCCGTTAAGCCATTAAGCCCCCAACGAATGCCCGTCTCTTCTATCCATCGTTTCGCTTGAGCAAATTCATTATCATCTAACCCAAACTTCGCCATCATTGCAGGCGTTTCTAGCAGCTCCAGAAGTTCAGAGGCGAGGCAACGTGTGTTTGGAAGATCGACTAACTGCATAAACGCAGCAAGGATCGGACTCTCTTGCGTCGCGGTTCTATCTGAAATTGAAAACGGGATGTATCGGTCACCCGGAGCATTACCAAATACCGCCTGAATCGCGGGGCTGTAAGCGTTGATATCAGGCACCATCACAATAATGTCACGCGGCTTGAGTGAAGCGTCGTCATCAAACATTCCAAGCAGTTGATCGTACAACACTTCCACTTCACGCATGGCACTATGGCAAGCATGCAAACTCACAGAGTGATCGCCCATCTCCACCGCTTGCTTATGATGACTTGAGTCTAACAACTCATCATCTTGATGCTCTTCAAGATTTAATATGTCAGCTTGCAGATTATGAAGAAGAGAATCTCTTGGAATATCAACAAACGCCTCAATTTCGTGAGATTCGAGCTGAGAGAGCAAGAACATGTTATCTCGTCCTAACTTACCCAGAGACGCGAGTAAATTATTACCGACCACGTCAGTGTGCAGCTCATCAACAACGTTATCTTCAACCGTTCCTTTAAGCTGCTCAGTTTCTCCTGCTTGTTCAGAATGATCATCATGCCATTCAACGTGTTGGCGACTTTTAGCTGCAAGTCGTGACAAGTACTTTTGGTCTCGCACATCTCCCCAGTAATAACGACAAGGGTTAGTGAACATCAAATGAACATCAATATGCTCGCCAATCGCTTTCAAAGCATCCATATAACGAGGTGGAAGAGACGATATACCGAAGACAAACAAACGCTTAGGTAAATATTCAAACGAGCCCTGGTAGTGAGCCAGCGTATCAATGAATTCCTCATACAGGTTCGCACGATGGAAAGGTGACTGCTCAAGTTCTAGCGTGTAATCGTACAACGCTTGCCACAGTATTGGCTGCCAAGGGTGTTCATCTTCTAATTCGGCGACACTATGGCCGGCTTCCCAGCTTGCAATCCATTCTGGTCGATACACTAAATAGCCATCAAAAATATCGGCTATTTTCTCCACCAGCTGATAGCGTTTCGAGTGGTCATCATCGTCATCTAAATAACGAGCAAGCGGTTGAAATTCATCTTGCGTCAGCATGGATGGCAATAGATGCATCAACTTCCAAGTCATCGCTTCTTTATTGAAGGCACTGCGCTTTGGCACATCAGGCAGTATTTGAGTAAATAGCTCCCAAATAAACGTGGCTGGAAGTGGGAATTCTAAATTAGCGGCAATGCCAAACTCTTTGGCCAATTCCATTTTTAACCACTGAGACATACCCGGACTTTGAACTAAGATTTGCTCTTTTTCAAAGGGGTTCTCTAATGGATTTTGACGAACAAGTTCAACTAAAAGAGACTTGAGAATATCGATTTGATTGGAGTGATAGACGGTAAACAAAATACGCTCATACTATTCTTGCCGCTGATAAACCCAGATTAGCATAACTGTTTAACACAGTAGGTAATTTTGAACGGACTCTACCGTTAAAAGGCTATCTATTGCTCATTATTCCTTTATGAGGTTGATAAAAGTGCAGGTAACGCGCAGCAACATAACCGACCACCAACGTTGCGATGATTAATTCAAACCTAGCCAGAAAATGAACTTGAGAGACATATTTGGCTTCGATTCCAGTATGACTCATCCAGGAAGCCAATTTAAACAGAGCCGTCGCGCTAATCACGGTAGGAAATGTAAACGCGGCATAACCAGAACTGAATGGTAATCGAAGCAACTTAAAAAATGCGACGTAAATAAGCAGTGTCATCAAGATGGAGATACCAAACAACACCCCGATCACTACAGGCGATGGCGACGATTGCACGGTAAGATAACCCGCTAATGAAAGGCTGGCAGGCGCTGCCATAATGGCAATTGTCGGCTTAGCTGCATCAGAAATCTCATGGGTGAACATGAATCGATAGAGCATAATAGGCAGCATAAACGCATAAGCCAACATGCCAAACATCAAGACACTATTAGCTATGGGTATTAGCATCGGGTTCCCTGAGAAGGAAACATCAGCAACGATAATTCCCACAGGTGGTACGAACCAACTTGGCACCATGTGATGCAATCTAAACTCTTGAGAACGGTGGTAGACAAATCGACTAAGGAACACGATATGCAGCGAAAGCGCCATCAACCACAGAGCATCTCCCGCAAGGGGATAAAACTGCCCAAGTGAATTAGAAACAACCATAACGCCCATAGCAAACGTAGGGACAACACTTCCTACAACGGGGTGAGCGAGGTCTTCGCGCAATAAGTGTCTGTGCAGCAAGAACTTACTCGCTAATACAATAAGTAAAACAGCCGCAACAACAGCCCCACTCCACTGGCCGTAACCACGCAAATCAATAAAGCTTTCCCAACACCAGCCTAAACTTGCAATACCTAATGCAAGCCCTGCCATCGGAGTTGGTGCACCTGTTACTCTACTTTTTACTCGGCTAATCATCATTGCCTCACTCAGCTCAACTTACTTTTAATACGATTGTAAACTTGCACTTTGTTTGAATATATCTAATTATTTAGAACAGTCGTTCAGAATAACTAAACATAGAAAATGTCTTCTAATATCTCGCTCAAGCAGCTCAAAGTCTTTACCACTGTGACTCAGCACAAAACCTTAACGTCGGCTTCAGAAGCTCTATTTCTTTCCAAAGCCGCAGTCAGCATGGCGCTATCTGAATTAGAAAAGCAGATTGGGCATGCACTCTTTGATCGAGTCAATAACCGACTTATCATCAACCAAGAAGGGTTAAAGTTACAGCCTCTCGCGGATGAGTTACTGCATCGAGTTCAAGATATTGACGAGCTATTTCACCAAGATCAGGTTCTTTCAGGTCAATTGCGAATTGGAGCCAGTGACACTATCGGTAATCATGTCGCACCAAAGTTGCTTAGTCTATTTCGCCAACAGACAGAGCACACATCGCAAAGCTTATTTATCTCCAATTCCAACTTGATCTGCCAAAAGCTCGTCGACTATGAGTTAGATATCGCTTTGATCGAAGGAAAAACACAACACAGTGAGCTCATTTCAACTCAATTTGGCCAAGATGAAATGTGCGTCATTTGTCCTGTTGATTTTCCTTTTGCAGAAGATAACAATGCGCCTGTTGCTTGCTTGGAAAACAGTCAATGGCTGCTGCGTGAAGCCGGTTCTGGCTCAAGAGAATTTTTTCTTCGAGTGATTGCCCCTCGCATTGAACATTGGCAAGAGTCGTTTGAGCTCAATACTACAGAAGCATTGATTAATAGCGTGTCGGCAGGGCTGGGGCTCGCTTGTTTATCTCGCCTCGCGGCAGAAACGGCACTTAACGATGGGCGAGTTAAAGAGCTTCACCTTGCTCTCGATATGAAAAGACGCTTTTGGTTACTAGTGCATAAAGAGAAATACCGAAGTCCACTTCTCAAGCGTTTTATTGAGTTTTGTCATCAAATGGATAAATAGCCGCCACATAGCTCTCAGATTTCCTCCTCTCGCTAGACTTAAACCGAGCTAAGCTGTATAAACAGCCAGTAATAGATTCAAATTAATTAGGGGAATAACCATGGCTGTAATCGTTAAGTACGTGGTGGAACGCAACGGAGAAGAGAAAATGACTTTTACCTCTAAAGCCGAAGCTGACGCTTATGACAAAATGCTGGATATGGCAGATGAGATGTTTGAACTGCTTAGCAAAAGCGATCTGCTGGAAGATGAAGGCAAACAAGAAGAGCTTGCTCTTTTCCTAGCGAAGAACAAAGAAGAAGTTCTATTTGCTTTAGGCGCGAAACGTAAACCTGCACCTAAAAAAGCAAAGAAGATTGAAGCTGTAGAAGATGCACCTGAAGAAGATGCAGCTTAAGCTTCTCTATCGCTAGACCACAAATACAGAAAACCCAGAGACTACTAATAACATAGCCTCTGGGTTTTTTTATTATCTGCTTGTTAGTAAGCTCTACAACTCCGTTTTAATCGTAGGGGACATCACGTCTAGAATACGGAAAGTTAAACCATTAAAAATTACCCTAATAATCTAGCCTACTTCTCGCTAGGATAAGTTCTTAATCACTGCTAGAACGTCACTTGAGTAAAATTATGACCTATCACATTGAAGTCTGTATCGATAACTTAGAATCTCTGCACAATGCTATTAAAGGAGGCGCAACTCGTATTGAACTCTGCTCTTCCCTTGCACTAGGCGGGTTAACCCCAAGCTTTGGTTTTATGAAAAAGGCCGCACAAATTTCAACTATTCCCGTGTACGCAATGATTCGTCCCCGTCAAGGTGACTTCCTATACGACAATGATGATATTGAATCTATGCTTCTTGATATTGAAGCTGCAAGCCTAGTTGGCCTGCAAGGCGTGGTCTTTGGCGTGTTAACAGCAGATGGCGATATAGATATGCCTTTAGCCAAACAACTGGCTGATAAAGCGCATTCACTAAACCTAGGTATTACCTTTCACCGCGCTATCGACCAATGTCGTGACTACAAAACCGCGATAGAACAGATCTGTATGTTAGGCTGTGAACGAGTATTAACTTCAGGGCTTGGGCCTACTGCAGCAGAAGGCATTTCAGTGCTCAAAGATATGGTTAACATAGCCAATGGTCGAGTGAGCATTATGGCAGGCGCAGGACTTAATGCCGATAACGTCCAAACAATTCTAAACAGTTCGAATGTGAAGGAAGTTCACCTATCTGGTAAATCTACTCGCAACAGCAATATGACCTATGTCGCGGAACAGGCTAAAATGGGAAGTAACGATGACTTTATTGTTCCAGTAACCGACTTTGTTAAAGTTTCACGTGTTGCTGAGCAACTAGCCTCGAATTAATGGTAATGTAGCTGCTTCATTAAGTAATTGCTTTGAATATGGAAATTAAACAAACCTATGGCTAAAGATCTTTTCTATCAACTAGACCTGAATCTACTGCGTACCTTTTTGGTTCTCTCTCAAGATCTCAATATGAGAAAAGCCTCTGAACGCCTCCACATTTCTCAGCCAGCCATTAGCCAAGCACTGCAAAAATTACGCTATCACTTTGACGACGAGCTGTTTGTAAAAGTACACGGTGGTCTTCAACCAACCTCATTTGCAGAAGAGCTCACAGACTCTATTACTCCACATTTGGATGGCCTCTCAAGTGCGATTAATCAAGTACATGAGTTTGACCCAAAAGAGATTACCCAAAAAATCACTATAGCGATTCCACCGATTATCCTAGCTAACATTTCAGCCCCGCTATTCCTTGAAATAAGAAGATTAGCGCCTAATATTGAAATTGAGCTCCATGCTTGGTCTAAAAGTACTCAAGAAGAGATCATTAATGGGCAAGTCCTTATTGGCGTTCATTATGATATCAACGTCACAAAAGAGATAATATCTGAAAAGCTAACCTCAATTGAAGGGCGCGTACTAGTCAGACAAGAACACCCAATAACAAAGGAAGTTGCTGATGTCAGTGATTTCTCAGGCTACGAACACGCTTCTGTTATTAGCCGAGGCTGGAACGATCAATTCACACTCTCTGCAAAAATATTAAATGACTACGGGCTGGACGCTAAAGTCGCATTTCGCTCCGAGTTAGTCTCTGCGGTCATTGAAGTTACGCAACAAACAGATATGCTCTTGCCTCATTCTAATCTGTTCCCTACTCACGAATATCCAAAGTTGCGTTCTATCACCCCTACTTTCGAAGGAAAACCCTATTCACTCGATGTATACAGCCATTTCCATAAGCGAAATAGAAAGAGTGCACTCGTACAATGGCTACACTCAATCATTCAACAAGAGATACTCAAGAAACTACCGTAAACTTGCAAGTTAACATGAAGTCTATTCTCTAAGCTATTCCCTTCAGGAGACTCATAAAGCATCTTATCTAATAAAAGCAGAGTAATAAGTAGAGCTTATTACGGTGTTTTATTTAAACAATTAGAAAACAGTGTTCGATATTAATATTATTCTGCTCATCGAATGGAAGTAACTCAAGGACTGAGGGTTTCAATCATACTAATGAGTACATATTATGAAAATTACGTTAACCCCCCTTTTAGTTGCATCCCTTATTTCAGCGCCAGTTTTAGCCAATACCTTAGAAGGTCATCGTGTTGGTTTAGGTTTTAGTAAGACTCAGACAGAAGATGTCTTTCTTAACTATGACTATGATGCCAATGGTTTAAAGCTAGAATATGGCTACGATTTTAATAATATCGTAGGTCTAAATGTCTCTTACAACAAGAACAACGGAGATTACGGTTATATTGCTGAATACGATGCAACAACATTCAAAATCGATGCTGATATTGGATACGCTTTTCACCTTACCGACTTCATTATTAAACCATACGGTGTCATCGGCTTTGCAAGCTATAAAGAAGAAGACTCTTTCTTCCAAGGAGACTGGAAAGACTCTAGCCTTTTCTTAGGTATGGGCGCTCGAGCTTACTTTGGCAAACACTTCTATTCAGATCTTCGCTTTGATTTTATCAATCTTAAAGAAGCTGGTGACGACATGTTTATCGACCAGTTCTCAATCACGGTCGGCTACAAGTTCTAAACACCACTCATTCTAAAGTGATGCCTTGCCAAGGATGGCAGTCCAATTTCCCATACGAGAAAACACCCATGAAAAAGTTATTAATATCTTTAGCACTCCTCTGCTCAAGCAGTGCCTTTGCAAATACCATTCACATCTCCCCAGATATGAGAATTGGCCCTTACACGGGCTCCGGCATCTCAGGTGGTGGTATTCAAATAGGTCTCGCTGACACGTTTGGGTTAGATGCGATATACGTTTCTTACAGCCACACTTCTGCTGAATTTTTAACTTACAAAGATCGCCTCAAAACCTACCGTATAGGTGGTCAATACCAGTTTGTATCAGTACCTAAGATGGCTTTGCAGTTAGAAGCCGGGGTCGTTGAATACGAAGGCAGTAAAGACAATATCTGGGGAACCCATACTACCTATACCGATGATACTGGTGCGAGTATTTCTGCCTCTTGGGTCGTTTTCATCAACGATAACATCGGATTCAGAGCGGGTGCTGATTTTAATTATCTTGATAGAAATAAAACTGATTTTGGTCAAAACATCTCAGCTATGGTTTCCACTGGTATCGTCTTTCAATTCTAGGGCTAATACAAACTTTCTACTTAAGTACCTGAATCAAATAACCTAGAACGCCTTCTCTATCCTGGGAGGGCAAAACTCGCTTTTTAACTATAGGTCAACACTGTGAAAAGACTACTTGTTATTACTTTACTCAGCACTCCACTTACAGCTGCAGCTATGGGAGTACACCTATCACCAGAAATAAAAGCAGGTAATCTGTTTGGAGCGGGGCTACAAATTGGCGCTACTGACGTTGGAAAATTGGCTGCGCTCTATCTCAGTTACAACCAAATGTCCTATGACGACACTGTTTATGATCACTCTTCAAAGTCCTATCGAATTGGCATGCAGAAAATGTACGGACATGACAGTCGGATGGGGTTTCAAGTAGAGATAGGGGGCGCTCAATACGTTGGAACTCGAGATTTGTGGAACGGCCCTCAACATAGAAAGTCTAATGGCTTAAGTTTAGGTGGTGCTTATGTGTATCAAGCAAGTAATAGTATCGCGTTACGTGGTGGTGTTGACTTCAACACATATGGTATGGGGAATGCATACTTTGCCTATGGCGTTCAACCGTCATTCTCTTTAGGTGTCATCTTCAACCTATAAACTTACTAACAAGTAGAAAACGTTTAACGCAGTGCGTCATCAAGACTCTGTTCGCCCAAGTGGCGAACATCTTTTCCTTTCACAAAGTAAATAATGTACTCACAAATATTTTGACAACGATCGCCAACTCGCTCAATCGCTCGAGCTGACCACATTACTTGCAAAATGTTAGGAATATTATCCGGCTCATCCATCATATAGGTAACGAGCTGACGAATGACCGCGTTGTACTCTTCATCAATCTTGTCATCCAGTTTATGTACTTCTGCTGCTGAACTGACATCCATACGTGCAAAAGCATCGAGTACTTGATGAAGCATCGCAATGGCTTGGCGACTTAAAGGTTCAAGCGATACGTGAAATGGTTGTTCTTTTGATGATGGGTTTTCAATCGCCACTTTCGCAATACTTGTCGCTACATCACCTATTCGTTCTAAGTCGGTAATGGTTTTAATGATCGCCATGATTAGGCGTAGATCTTTCGCTGTTGGCTGGCGCTTGGCAATAATACGAGTGCACGCTTCATCTATCGACACTTCCATAGAGTTCACTTTATGATCGTCTTTCACCACTTTCTTAGCCAACTCGATATCGTCTTTATGCAGAGCTTGCATTGCAAATGAAAGTTGCTGCTCAACTAAGCCTCCCATCGTTAATACGTGAGTTCGAATCGATTCTAGTTCGACATTAAATTGACCTGAAATGTGACGACCAAAGTTCATTCTTGTTGTGTTCTCCTAATCTTTTTGATGCTGTGACTAACATTAAATAACGACTCATTCAGCGTAATCACTAATGTAAAATTAGCCGTAGCGGCCTGTAATGTAATCTTCTGTTTGCGTTTTTCTTGGTGATGTAAAAATTGAATCAGTATCTGAGTACTCTATCAGTTTCCCCATATGAATAAATGCGGTGTGATCACTAACTCGAGCTGCCTGCTGCATATTATGGGTAACAATGACAACCGTATATTTGTCTTTTAGGTCATTGATAAGCTCTTCGATCGTTAACGTGGATATTGGATCAAGTGCCGAGGTCGGCTCATCAAGCAGTAAGACTTCTGGCTCAATAGCAATCGCTCTGGCAATAACAAGGCGCTGTTGTTGTCCACCCGATAAACCAAACGCATTCTCATGTAGACGATGTTTCACCTCATCCCATAAAGCGGCCGCCCTTAATGATTGTTCTACCGCATCATCCAGTGAACGACTATTTTTTATCCCCTGAAGGCGTAATCCATAAACCACATTTTCATAGATAGATTTAGGAAATGGATTCGGTCTTTGAAACACCATACCTACACGACGACGCAGTGTTGCTACGTCAACGTCAGGATGGTAAACATTTTTGTTATGAAGTTTTACCTTCCCTTCAACTCGGCACCCTTCCACTAAGTCATTCATTCGGTTTATGCAGCGTAGCAAGGTCGACTTACCACAGCCAGAAGGACCAATAAAGGCGGTGACCTGTCCTTTAGGAATACGCATCGAGATATCACTGAGAGCTTGAGTCTCTTTATAGAACAGATTAAGCCCTTCAATGGCTATAGCTGTCTGTGCGTCGGTTAACTTATTCACATCTAGCGGCGCTTGATAGCCCAACGCTTGATCAACTGAAAACATGATTAATCCTGCCCTAAAGTACGATATTTTTCGCGCAAATTATTGCGAATGCTAATGGCTGTTAAGTTTAAGCTAATGATCACCGTCACCAATAAGAATGACGTGGCATAAACAAGTGGTCGCGCCGCTTCGATGTTCGTGGTTTGAAAACCCACATCATAAATATGAAAGCCCAGATGCATGAATTTTCTGTCTAAATGTAAAAACGGAAATTCAGCATCTACCGGTAAACTTGAAGCGAGCTTTACCACACCGACGAGCATGAGTGGCGCTACCTCGCCAGCCGCTCTCGCCACCGCTAAAATTAGCCCAGTAATAATTGCAGGGCTTGCCATTGGTAAGACTATTCGCCATAAGGTTTCAAACTGTGTCGCCCCAAGAGCTAATGATCCATGTCTAACAGAGCTTGGAATTCGCGTTAGCCCCTCTTCCGTCGACACAATCACAACAGGTAAGGTTAGAACAGCCAGAGTCAACGCTGACCAAAGTAAGCCCGGCGTTCCAAATGTAGGCGCAGGTAAACGTTCAGCATAAAGCAGTGAATCAATTGAGCCGCCTAAGGTGTAAACAAAAAAGCCTAAGCCGAACACCCCATAAACAATTGAAGGCACACCCGCTAAATTAATAACAGCCACTCGAATAACACGTGTCAGGGCATTATTTGCTGCGTATTCATGAAGGTAAATCGCGGCAATAACACCAAGAGGCATAACAACAACAGACATGATTATAACAAGTAAAACCGTACCAAATATGGCGGGAAATACACCACCTTCTGAGTTTGACTCTCTCGGGTTTTCCGATAAAAACTTCCAAACTTGTTGGCCCCACTGAGAGACCTTTTCCGCACTGGCCATATCATTTGGGTACCACATATCCAATATTTGGCTCAGTGGTATCGCAGTCTGCTGCCCAGTCATATCGACAACGATAAGTTTGTCTTGGTTTAGCAAAATACGTAATTCTGCTAAGTGCGCATCCGCCACCGCGAGTCGTTTATCAAGTTGTTTCTTTTGCGTGTTATATTTCTCGAGATAGCTGCCACTTAGCGACCCGTTCAACTCTCTCTTTCGTTTATCAAGTCTTAACTGTTCTAGTGCTCGACTGGTGCCTTTAAACTCCGTCTCTATAACCGAGCTAATCTGATCCCGCAGACTTTCTACTCTAGAAAAACCATACGCAAATAATTCAGACACATCACTTGAAATGACACCAAATTCATTTTGATAAGCGACGGGCTTACCAAAGAAGTCACCGTGACGCGTTCGTTCAATAACCGCCCACCCTTGCGGCATAGATTGCTCTTTAATATTAACGTCAATGATGGATACAAAATCCGCAGGATAAAGCTCTCGATTCGCTATTTTAATACTGTATCGAGAGACCAAATCATCGCTTTCTTTGTCAACAGTCGAAGGAAGGTCAATACCTTGTAAACGTGTCATCGGCACATATTCTTGTGCGTACAACTGCCCGACGAGAATATCCCCATCGTGCGTTTGCCATTGATACAGAGGTGTTGGCCAAAAATAGGACAAGCCTTTCCAACCAATCAATAACAATAACCCCATCACAGAAAGTAAACTAATGCTGACTGCACCACCTGTCAGCCAGATCCAAGGCGCACCCGATTTAAACCAGTGTATACCGGATAGAAGTGAGGTAATGGCAACGCCTTTAGGACGTTTTTGGGCGCTCTGCTGGTTATAATGCACGATAGCGCTCCCTTAATCTTTGCCTTACCCACTCGGCAATAGAGTTCACCGCAAACGTAAACATCAGCAGTAATAACGCCGCTAAGAACAACAATCGATAATGGGTACTTGCTACTTCTGACTCTGGCATTTCAACCGCAATAGTTGCAGATAGAGTCCGCATACCCTCAAGGATATTCCAATCCAAAATAGGTGTATTACCAGTTGCCATCAAGACGATCATGGTCTCCCCCACGGCTCGGCCTAACCCCATCATAATCGCAGAAAATATTCCTGGGCTAGCCGTTAGAAGAACCACATAAATGAGTGTCTGCCATTGAGTGGCTCCCAATGCCAATGAGCCATCTGAAAGGTGTTTTGGCACCGAGAATATCGCGTCTTCTGCAATGGTGAAGATAGTAGGAATAACCGCAAAACCCATAGCGAAGCCAACAACCAATGCGTTTCTTTGATCGAAGTTAATCCCTTTATCCGCAAGATAGATACGCACATCACCATTAAACAACCACACCTCTAATGCGGCACTTTGCGACAAAATAAACATGACTAAGCCGACTAAAACAGGCATTAAGATCATTCCGTGCCAACCATTTGGGAAAAGTGATACAAACCGGCTAGGTAAGACGTGCCAAATAGCGCCGACAAGTAAGGTCGATAGCGGCAAAAAGATCAACAATGCTATAACAGCAGAGAGGTGTGTTTCCACAATAGGGGCAAACCAAAGACCAGCCAAAAATCCAATAATGACGGTAGGAAACGCCTCCATCAGTTCTATGGATGGTTTAACGACTCGTCTCATGTTCTCTGACATGAAATAGGCAGTATAAATTGCCCCGAGCACCGAAATGGGGACAGCAAATAACATCGCAAACGCTGCGGCCTTCAATGTACCAAAGGCAATAGGAACCAAACTAAACTTAGCTTCAAAGTCATCATTCGCTGAGGTGGTTTGCCACGTGTATTGAGGTTCAGGGTAGCTTTCGTACCAAACTTTATGCCAAAGCGACGAGAATGAAATTTCTGGGTGATCATTATTCACCCGCGCCACATTCAGCTCATTATTGGTCAGCGTTAACAGAAACTTTTCGTTATTCGACATGGCAGCCAATAGCGGTGCCTGCTTATAAGGGCGCTCAAACATCACCAGCTTTTCACTGGTGGTATAGTGACTTTGAAGTGAGCCGTTTGTATAGAAACTGTAAAAGCCTTTTCGGAAGGTATCGGGGAGTAAGAACTCCAATTGGGAAGCGAGTTCAAATTCACGAATATGAGTTAGCTTTCGCTCCCCATCACTTAAAACATCAAACCACTGAGACACAAGCCCATCTTGATGCGTCACTAACAGAGAATAGGCCCCAGAAAGCAAATCAATATCACTCACAGCATGCTTTTCAGCACCAAGGCTGAGATCCACCACTTCTCGCACAATATATTGCGCTCGTTGCTTTTTAGCCACAACCAACTCAGACCCAGAGCGAATATAAAGCGTCTCTCCGCCCGGCGTGAGAATTAACTGATCAGCGTTTGAAAATGGTACAGGAAACATGAATTCAAACAATTCACCGCCTTCACTCCAGCGAAGCTGCACTTCACCACTCTCATATAACCCAACCAAAGTCAGTCCATACTCTGTCACTGCAAAGTCAAACTGGGTTAAGACCGTTGAAGGGAGCGAGAGATCTAAGCCATTTACAACATCGTACGTCTCAACCGTCGGAGTGAAATTCCCTCCCTTACGGGTGTGTTTGTTGGTAAATTTAGGTTTGAATACAGACAACTGCTCTGAATCATCAATGACAGCTTGCCATCCATTTCCCTTGTTATTATTCGCAGCTAGAGTAATACCACCAGAAATAGAAAAAGAAGTATCGACGATATTCGCATTATCTAAAGGCCAGAAATCCAACTGCCCCTGTTTCGATAAAACATAGGCATGGCCACCATACTCATCAACACCAATAGAAATTGCATCCAACGTATTTATCGTATTCGAGGCATACTCAGCTTCGACATTAGCGTCTGAGAAAAGTGGCAGTACCACTAAGGCGAGGTAAACGAAAATCAGAACTAGCGCGGCTAAGACTCCAACACCTCCACAAGAAACCAACAAGCGAACAATACGATCTTTTATAAATCGTTTTCTGTCGGGTTCTTTTAGGGAAAAATCGGCGCTAGGCATTGGGCTCTCTATCTAAATTAAACAGTCTTAGAATATTTCAGTTTGATGACGATTATATTACAAAACAAGATAAGTCGCTGAAAACAATACAGCGCTATAGAAAAAATAGCGATTACTAGCATTTAATTTGCAAATATTCGTCTAAGCTCAGTTTTTAATACTCGACACCAATTTTCTTTAACTCTTGTCGGGCTATATCTGAACTTATCGGAATATAGCCATCTTTTTTGACGAGTTCTTGCCCGTGAGACGAAAAAATAAAACGTATGAACTCACGCTCAATCGGTGTTAATGGGTAATTGGGGTGCTTATTTATATAAAGATAGAGGTAGCGTGATAGTGGGTACTCACCTGAAAGGATATTCTCGTAGCTTGGCGAGATAAAATCTTGTCCTGATTTTGATATTGGAATCAACTTAACACCTGAGACTTGGTAACCCACCCCTGAATAACCAATCGTATTAATAGATGACGAAACAGATTGCACCACCGACGCAGAACCGGGCTGCTCATTAACATTATTTTTAAAGTCACCACTGCAGAGTGCATTTTGCTTAAAGTAGCCATACGTTCCTGAGACAGAGTTACGACCGAAAAGCTGCATTCGCCTTTGAGCCCAATCATAATCTAAACCGAGCTGAGACCAGTTTGATACCGGCTCATTCGCTCCACACCGTAGCGTAATAGAAAAAATGCTATCGAGCTGAGCAAAATTCAGCCCACGAATCGGATTATCTCGATGAACAAAAACACCAATAGCATCAATAGCGACACGCAACTCAGTTGGTTTATAACCATGCTCACGTTCAAATGCTTCTATTTCACGATTGCGCATTGGGCGGCTCATGGGGCCAAATTGAGCTGTTCCTTCGGTTAAGGCAGGCGGCGCAGTTGATGAACCCGAAGCTTGAACCTGAGCATTAATGCTTGGGTATTGCTGCTCAAATTCTTCAACCCATAACGTCGTCATACCTGCTAATGTATCCGAGCCAACAGACAGAATGGTTCCAGATATACTTGGAACTTTCTGATAGGGCTTCAGTGCTTGTGTCGACACTTTATCGATATCAACAATATTTTCATTAGTGACAACAGAATGGTTAACTTCGGACGCTACTTGAGCCGTCTCAGCAAAAACGTTCAAACAAACTAAGGAAAAAGAGAGCGCCATTAAGTGGCTAGCAGAGAGCTTCATGTCTACTCCACAATTGAACGACTAGGTAAGATAAACGAGAACTTACTGCCTACACCCACAACACTTTGAATCTCTAGATGTGCATCATGGTGAGTGAGCGCGTGCTTAACAATGGCAAGTCCTAAGCCACTGCCCCCCGTATCTCGTGAGCGAGCTTTATCAACACGATAAAAACGTTCTGTTAGTCTGTGCAAATGTTGAGGTTCGATCCCATCACCACTGTCTTCAACTTCAAGACAGGCCCCTTGGGCGGTCTTAAACCAACGTACTTTAATCTGAGCACCGGCCTCTGTGTATTTCACCGCATTGTAAACAAGGTTAGATATCGCGCTACGCAACTGATCTTCATCGGCTAATACACGCAGACTGCTATCCACGATAAACTCAAGCTGATGTTTATCATCACCACTTAAGCTGACCGCTTCTTTCTCTAGCACTTCGAGCATGGCAGGAACGTTCACCACATCCTCGAATTCATCCATTGGTGCCGCTTCAATCTTAGAGAGCGTCAACAATTGGCTAACCAAGCTGTTCATTCGATTCAACTGCTCAGTCATTACACCATGTGCTTTACCCCACATAGGGCCAACCAACATATCTGGATCTTCGGTCATTTCAAGATAACCGCGCAGTACCGTCATTGGTGTACGCAGTTCATGAGAAACATTAGCAAAGAAGTTACGACGCATGCCTTCAAGCTGTTTTAGCTGAGTAACATCACGCACAACCATTAAGTGCTCGCCTTCAGTGTAAGGCACGATACGAAGCTCTAACATACGCTCAACGTTTAACGGTGAGCACATCTCTAATGGTTCAGAGAAGTCTTGCTTGTTGAGGTATTTAATAAAGTCAGGGGTGCGAATCAGATTCGACACGGGTTGGCCTGAATCATCTGGCCATTTAAAACCAAGAAGGTGCTGCGCGAGCCTGTTACACCAAACAATATTTCCTTCACCACGAAATACCACAACCGCATCGGGCAGAGATTCAGCACCATTGCGGAAACGGCGGATTAGGTTGGTTAGCTCTTTACGCTTTTTACGCTGACGCTGCTGTAGGCGGTAGATTCCATTGAAAAGTGATTCCCAATTACCACTACCAGAAGGAGGAGTGAGTCGTTTTTCATCCCACAGCCACGCTGACAATCTCATCTGATTATGTAGATGCCATAACAACTGCAAAACCGTGGCAGCAAGAAGCAACCACGGCATGTATCCAAATATCCACCCTACAATAACCCAAGGGGTGTAAAAAAAAGCCAGCTCCCATGCCAGCTTTTTCCAGGTTAACTTTTCAACCAATTTAATTCCTCGGACAGCTGTCCTTTTTCTTCCTCAAAACTGTTTCTTCAATTCGTGTATTTTACGCTTTCACAGAGAAGCGATAGCCTGCGCCACGAACCGTTTGTATCAATTTATCGTGACCTGCGCTCTCTAATGCTTTGCGTAAGCGTCGAATATGAACATCTACCGTGCGGTCTTCAACGTACACATTGGTGCCCCATACATTATTCAATAGCTGCTCTCGGCTATACACACGCTCTTGGTGTGTCATAAAGAAATGCAGCATCTTAAATTCTGTTGGCCCCATATCAAGCGGTGCATCATTGGCCATCACTCGGTGAGAAACAGGATCTAACTTTAAGCCTTGAACATCAATAACATCTTCTAGTGCCGTTGGAGTAACACGACGAATAACGGCTTTTAAACGCGCCACCAGCTCTTTTGGTGAAAACGGTTTGGTGATGTAATCATCAGCGCCCACTTCCAAGCCGCGTACTTTATCTTCTTCTTCGCCACGAGCCGTTAGCATCACAACAGGAATATTGCGGGTTAACTCTTCACGCTTCATGTGCTTGATAAAGTTAATGCCACTGCCACCAGGCAGCATCCAGTCAAGCAATACAAGATCAGGAAAGGGTTCAGCCAGTTTATCCACGGCGGTGTTATAGTCTTCCGCTTCTACCGCTTGGTAACCTTTTTGCTCAAGAACAAAACACAGCATCTCACGAATCGGTGCTTCATCCTCAACCACTAGAATCCTTCTGGACATAATTCAATAACCTTATGAATAAAATTAACGCTATGGGTAACTTTCTCAACCATTAACAGCTGTGGCTAACCCTCTGCAACTATAGGCATTATTACCAGTAATTATGACACTTTTGTGACCTTTGCAAAGAAAGTTTAATATAAGTTTCGACTCAACCACATAACAAACGACATTAAACTGAGTGTTCTAAGTCAAAATGGCGTCAATCGTTTGCGTGGTGTTAATTGTGCGAAGATTTTTACACACAGATAAGACAATCCACTCAAAATTGCCTATGATGAGCGACTTATTTCCAGCCTAGAGAAAAAATATGTGGTTTAAAAACTGTCTGGTTTATCGCTTCAATCGCGATATTGAATTCAATGCTGACCAGCTAGAAACGCAACTTGAAGAATTCCGTTTTACGCCTTGTGGTAGCCAAGACAAACAGAAGTTTGGTTGGGTTACGGCAATGGGGCGTCAAGGCGATATGATGACGCATGTTTCTGAAAACCGTATTCTTATCTGCGCGAAACGAGAAGAAAAAATGATCCCAGCGTCAGTGATCAAAGATTCACTGAACAACAAGATTGAAACTATGGAAGCCGCGGAAGGTCGCCCTCTGAAAAAAACAGAGAAAGAGACGCTAAAAGACGAGATCATCATTGATCTTCTTCCAAGAGCCTTTAGCCGTAGTAGTAACACGTTTGTCCTGATCTTGCCAAAAGAAGGGCTTATCCTTGTTGATGCAAGCAGCTACAAGAAAGCGGAAGACGTTCTCGCCCTACTGCGCAAAACAATGGGTAGCTTACCTGTTGTTCCCGCTATTCCTGAGCAAGCGATTGATACTACGCTTACTGAGTGGGTTAAAACAGGCAGCACACCGCAAGGTATCACTCTGCTAGACGAAGCTGAGCTTAAATCTATTCAAGAAGATGGCGGTATCATTCGCTGTAAGAAACAAGAACTCAGCGCAGAAGAGATTCAAAACCACATTGAAGCAAATAAAGTCGTAACGAAACTGGCCCTCGATTGGCAAGAGCGTATTGAGTTTATTCTTGCAGAAGATGGCAGCATCAAGCGTTTGAAATTCAGCGACGACCTAAAAGATCAAAACGAAGATATTCCACGTGAAGATCAAGCCGCTCGTTTTGATGCTGATTTCTCTCTTATGTGTGGTGAGCTAAGCGCATTCTTGCCAAATTTATACGATTCATTGGGCGGTTTACCTCACCCTGAAGCGTAATCAGTATCTAAAGGTTAGATAACTGCTTTATTAAAATAAACGCTCTTCACTGGTTATTTCGTTTAACCTGAAGGGCGTTTTTGTATTCTCTTCTTATCACTTCTCCCACTATTTTTAATACATAAATTCTCTATTCCCTTATGAAAACTGTGCATTTGTTTTAAGTCACATTTTAACGTAAAATACGCGCCCCTTTACTTCCACTAGGTGGGAGTAACCTGACTTGAGATCAGACTAGAGAACAAAGCAATGACAACGAACACACCATTTGTACCCGAGCTACTGTCACCAGCGGGCAGCCTTAAAAACATGCGTTACGCTTTCGCCTATGGCGCAGATGCGGTTTACGCAGGTCAGCCACGCTATAGTCTTCGTGTACGTAATAACGAATTCAACCATGAAAACCTGCAAATCGGTATTAACGAAGCGCACGCTCAAGGTAAAAAGCTATATGTGGTTTGCAACATTCAACCACACAATTCAAAGCTAAAAACCTTCATTCGCGATCTAAAGCCTGTGGTTGAAATGGGCCCGGACGCTCTGATCATGTCAGATCCAGGTCTTATCATGATGGTTCGTGAAGCGTTCCCTGATATGGCTATTCACCTATCAGTACAAGCAAACGCAGTTAACTGGGCAACGGTTAAGTTCTGGTCGACTCAAGGTGTTGAGCGTGTCATTTTATCTCGTGAGCTTTCTCTAGAGGAAATCGAAGAGATTCGTGAGCACTGCCCAGAGACTGAACTTGAAATCTTCGTTCACGGTGCTCTTTGCATGGCTTACTCTGGTCGTTGTCTGTTATCTGGCTACATCAACAAACGCGATCCAAACCAAGGTACTTGCACTAACGCTTGCCGTTGGGAATACAAAGTCGAAGAAGGTAAAGAGAACGAGACGGGTGATATTGTTGAGAAGTTTGACCCAGCTGCTGAGTCTCAGACTATCGAGGTACAAGAAGAACGTCCTGATAACACGCTAGGTCTTGGCAAACCAACTGATGAAGTGGTTCTACTTTCAGAAGCTCATCGCCCTGAAGAGAAAATGGCAGCCTACGAAGACGAACATGGTACTTACATCATGAACTCTAAAGATCTTCGTGCTATCCAACACGTTGAGCGCCTAACGAAAATGGGGGTTCACTCATTGAAGATTGAAGGCCGTACTAAATCCTTCTACTACTGTGCTCGTACTGCCCAAGTTTACCGTAAAGCGATTGATGATGCTGTTGCAGGAAAACCGTTCGATGAGAGCCTAATGGGGACGCTAGAAAGCTTAGCTCACCGTGGCTACACAGAAGGCTTCCTACGTCGTCACACTCACGACACTTACCAGAACTACGATTACGGTTACTCAGTGTCTGATGCTCAGCAATTCGTTGGTGAATTCACAGGCCAACGTCGTGGTGATTTAGCGGAAGTGGAAGTGAAGAATAAATTCTTAGTCGGTGACAGCCTAGAGCTTATGACGCCAAACGGTAACGTTGTTTTCACTCTAGAAGCGATGGAAAACCGTAAGTCACAAACGATTGACGATGCGAAAGGCAATGGCCACTTCGTCTTCATCCCAGTACCAGAAGATATGGATTTATCATACGGACTGCTGATGCGTAACCTTAATTCTGGTCAGGATACCCGTAACCCAACAGGTAAATAAGATGGCGCTACTGATCACCGACAAATGCATCAACTGTGATATGTGTGACCCTGAATGCCCAAATGGCGCAATCACTATGGGTGACTCTATCTTCGAGATTGATCCTTTGCTGTGTACAGAGTGTAAAGGCCACTACGACAAGCCAACGTGCCAGTCAGTGTGTCCTATCACGAAGTGTATTATTACGGATCCAAAAAACATTGAAACTGATGAAGAGCTTTTAGAGAAGTTCGTTATCATTCAAGGTCTGGCATAAGATTCAGTGACGAACTAAAAAGGAGCACCGATTGGCGCTCCTTTTTTGTATCTATAGCCTTGATTTGCTCAACCTGATTAACTCAACTCGTTATTCACTAAGCATTATTCATTCAACATAGCCAAGCACTGACTTGGTGGAACTTTTACCTTTTTCTTCTTCACTGGCTGAGCAACGTCTATCTTATCTTCTGGCTTTGGCCACCAACTTGCTAATTCATGGCCACACCCGTCACCTTTCGGTGGTTCGGCTTGTGCCTGACAAGAACTATCCCCTATTGGGCAGTTCAACCGCACATGGATATGAGAATGATGCCCCCACCACGGCCTGACTTTACGTAGCCATTCTCGGCTATCGACTTGTTCCGATTCACACAATTGATTCTTAATCACAGGATGAACAAAAATCCGCGCCACTTGTTCATTCTGCGCAGCCAGCTTCACGAGCTGAAAGTGTTCTTCACTCCAACGCTTTCTGTTTAATTCGAACTCTTTTACATGAACCACGCTCATCGCTTTCGGTTTAGCAAGCTCTTGCGCACTTAATGGCTCTTTGGCTAATCGAAGCCAAACATCAATATCTAACCCCGTTTGATGACTTGAATGCCCAGACGAGAAACGCCCACCTTGAGGAAGAGAAAGATCTCCAATCAACAGAATTGAACCTAAATCTTGATAAGTTTGCTGAGCGAGATGTTGAATAAAGCTCACCGTATCTGGGTGCGCGTAATAGCGTTCACGTTGGCTACGAATCACTTGGTAGCCTTCACCTTCCAATGGCAACGCTTTCGCCCCTGCCAAGCAGCCATTGGCATAACTACCGATTGACTCTGTTGGGTGAGAGGATGGGATTTGTTTAGCTTCCCAAGGGGTTGAGTTCACTGTAACGGGAACAATAGCGAGTAGCAGCCCCAATGATAATTCTTGCCATTTTTTCACTATCTCCTCCCTGAAATAATGCGAATACGGTTCAATAATTCTCTATTTTAACTTTTACAGTATATGCCAAAACCACACGTTTCATGTTCTATAAATCAGATCTCGAGCCACAAAAAAACCGCTAGTTTCCTAGCGGCTTTCATTCAGTCTTTCACAGCTAAGGTTTTAGCCGTGTTAACTTTAAGATATTAACAAACGCCTTATGGCATCTCGTCAAACTCTTCGCCTTCTTTCTCAACTTGAGGTGGCATTAGGTGCTCTTTCTGGATACCCAGTTTCAATGCTAGTGCTGATGCAACGTAGATTGAAGAGTAAGTACCGACAGTGATACCTAATAGCAACGCCAGTGCGAAACCGTGAATCATTGCGCCGCCTTGAGTAAACAGGGCAATAACTACGAATAGCGTCGTACCAGAGGTGATCAACGTACGACTCAATGTTTGAGTAATAGAGTTGTTCATAACCTCAGGTGGCTCGCCTTTACGCATCTTACGGAAATTTTCACGGATACGGTCAAATACAACGATGGTATCGTTGAGTGAGTATCCGACCACCGTCAGCAAGGCTGCGACAATGGTTAAATCCACTTCAATTTGCAGTAGCGAGAATATACCTAGCGTGATGATGACATCGTGCGCCAATGCGAATACCGCACCAGCCGCTAAACGCCATTCAAAACGAATCGACACATAGATCAAGATACAAATCAAAGAAGCAAGGATCGCAAGACCACCCGCTTCTGTTAGTTCATCACCCACATTCGGACCAACAAACTCGATACGACGCATCTCAACCGCTTCACCCGTACCGTCTTTAATTGCACCAATGATTTGGTTACCTAACGTTTCGTTCGCAATGCCATCACGAGGACGCAGACGAACCATAACATCACGTGCAGAACCAAAGTTCTGTACCGTTGCATCACCAAAGCCTTCCGCTTCAAGTGCACTACGGATGTCTTCTAGGTTAGCAGGCTGTTCAAAGCCCACTTCAATCAATGTACCGCCCGTGAAGTCTAGACCCCAGTTCAGCCATTTAGTAGACAGCGTAAAGATAGCCGCGCCAATCATAAATAATGAAAAGGCGAATGCGACTTTTGACCAACGCATAAAGTCGATCGTTTTATCTGCTTTTAGAATTTGAAACATAATAATTCCTAGCCTTAGATCGACAATTTATCGATACGCTTACCACCGTACAGTAGGTTAACCACACAACGTGTGCCTACAATCGCGGTAAACATAGAAGTCAAAATACCAATGGATAGCGTGACAGCGAAACCTTTAATCGCACCTGTACCCACAGCAAACAGAATGATTGCCGTAATTAAGGTGGTGATGTTCGCATCGGCGATGGTACTGAATGCATTTGAGTAACCTTGATGAATCGCTTGCTGAGGGTTTTTACCATCACGCAGCTCTTCACGAATACGCTCAAAGATCAGCACGTTTGCATCGACTGCCATACCAACGGTTAATACAATACCGGCGATACCTGGCAGCGTCATTGTCGCCCCTGGAATCATCGACATCACACCAATAATTAGAACCAAGTTAGCCATCAGTGCCATGTTTGCGATAAAGCCAAATTTACGGTAGTAGAACAACGTAAATAGCATTACAGCAACCATACCCCAAATCATCGCTTGGATACCCATATCAATGTTCTGTTGTCCCATCGATGGACCGATAGTACGCTCTTCAACAATTGAGATAGGCGCAATCAGGGCACCAGCACGAAGTAGAAGTGCTAGGTTGTGCGCTTCAGCGACAGAATCGATACCTGTGATGCGGAAGTTACGGCCAAGCGCAGTTTGAATCGTCGCTTGGTTAATCACTTCTTCATGCTTAGACAGAATCACACTGCCTTCAGGTGTCTTACGACCGCTGTCTTTGTACTCTGCAAATACGGTTGCCATCAGCTTACCGACATTTTGACGAGAGAACGTCGACATCTTGCTGCCACCTTCACTATCCAGTGAGATGTTTACCTGTGGACGACCATATTCATCAACGCTTGAGCTTGCATCAGTGATGTGAGCACCACCAAGAATAACGCGTTTCTTAACCACAACAGGGCGGCCATCACGGTTGGTCTTGATTTCGCTACCCGCTGGAGCACGACCGCTCGCAGCTGCTGAAAGATCAGCTTTATCATCAACTTCACGGAATTCTAACGTTGCTGTCGCACCAAGAATCTCTTTCGCACGAGCTGTGTCTTGAACACCTGGAAGCTCAACAACAATACGGCTTGCGCCTTGACGTTGAACCAGTGGCTCAGCCACACCCAGTTCATTTACACGATTACGTAAAATAGTGATGTTTTGCTCAACAGCATAGTTACGAATTTCAGTTAAACGAGCTTCATTAAACGTAGCAACTAGAGCAAATCGACCATTGCTTTCTGAATCAGAAAAGGTCATATCACGGTGTTTGTCAGCAAGCAGTCGTTTTGCACTTGCTAGCTGTTCTGCATCACGTAAAAGCACTTCCACTGAATCGCTCCCAGAAGGGCGAATTGAGCGGTAGCGAATACGTTCTTCACGCAGTTCACTACGGAATGCTTCTTCTTGTTGACCAACAAGCGTTTTCATTGCTGCGTCCATATCCACTTCCATTAAGAAGTGAACACCACCACGCAAATCAAGACCAAGCTTCATTGGTGCAGCACCAATTGACTCAAGCCAGTTTGGTGTAGCAGGCGCTAGGTTAAGGGCAACAATTTTGTCTTTACCGAGGGCTTCATTGACGATATCACGAGCCGTTAGCTGAGTATCTGTGTCATTGAAACGAACAAGTATTTGTCCATTCTCTAGAGCAATAGACTTATGGGAGAGACCCTGTTTTTCAAGGGCATTGGTGACGGAATCCAGCGTTGACAGATCAACAGAGGCGCCGCGCGCCCCTGTAACTTGAATAGCTGGATCTTCACCGTAAAGGTTTGGAAGCGCGTATAACGCGGCTGTAGCGATGGCAAAAATAACCATCAAATACTTCCATAACGGGTAACGGTTTAGCACAGCAAGATTCCTTTAGCTGTTTTATAGAGACTTCAGTGTACCCTTAGGTAACACAGCAGTAACGAAATCCTTCTTGATTACAACTTCATTGTTCGCGTTAAGCTCAATTGAGATGTAGTCGTTGTCTTCAGCGATTTTAGTGATTTTACCCACAAGACCACCGCTAGTGATAACTTCATCGCCTTTACCCATTGCAGCCATAAGATTCTTATGCTCTTTTACACGCTTAGCTTGCGGGCGGTAAATCATGAAGTAAAAGATTACTGCAAACATACCTAGCATGATAATCATTTCAAAACCACCACCTGCTGGTGCACCTTCTGCTGCTGCGTGAGCTTGAGAAATAAACATTAAGACGTCCTCTATATATTTTTTGTGTTAATTCAATGTAATTGGGGATCACCCCTTCGTTTTCAAGTCCTGAAGCCTTGGTTTACAAGTGCATTCAGGCCGAAAGCAAAAGGGTTTTGTAATTATTCGTTACCGAGTGGCGGCGCAGAGCGATCACGACGAGCGTAAAACTCTTCAACAAAGCTATCAAATCGATCTTCATCAATCGCCAAGCGAATGCTTTCCATTAAACGTTGGTAATAACGCAAGTTATGAATCGTATTTAATCGCGCACCTAGAATTTCGTTACAACGATCTAGGTGATGTAAATATGACTTTGAATAATTCTGGCAAGTGTAACAGTCACAGTGCGGATCTAGTGGTGTTGTATCGGTTTTATGTTTCGCATTACGGATCTTGATCACACCTCCGGTCACAAACAGGTGGCCGTTACGTGCATTTCGCGTAGGCATTACACAATCGAACATATCAATTCCGCGACGAACGCCTTCAACTAAGTCTTCAGGTTTGCCTACACCCATTAGGTAACGAGGCTTATCTTCTGGTAGTTGTGGGCACGTGTGCTCAAGAACGCGGTGCATGTCTTCTTTTGGTTCACCGACTGCTAAACCACCAACCGCATAACCGTCAAAACCAATATCAGTTAGTGCTTTTACAGATACATCACGCAAATCTTCGTAAACACCGCCTTGAACGATACCAAATAGAGAGTTTTGGTTCTCTTGGCGATCAAATTCATTACGGCTACGGTCAGCCCAACGGATAGAACGCTCCATTGAGATACGCGCTTCATCGTGCGTTGCTGGGTATGGCGTACATTCATCAAAAATCATAACAACGTCAGAGCCAAGATCGTATTGGATTTGCATAGATTTTTCTGCATCCATGAAGACCTTGTCGCCATTTACAGGGCTACGGAAGTGAACACCTTCTTCAGTGATTTTACGTGTCTTACCTAGGCTGAATACTTGGAAACCGCCTGAATCAGTCAGGATAGGACCTTTCCAATTCATAAAGTCATGCAAATCACCGTGTAATTTCATGATTTCTTGACCAGGGCGTAGCCATAGGTGGAAGGTGTTACCAAGAAGTATTTCAGCACCCGTGTCTTTTACTTCTTCTGGTGTCATCCCTTTAACCGTACCGTAGGTACCAACAGGCATAAATGCCGGTGTTTCAACCGTGCCACGTTCGAATTGCAGTTGGCCACGACGCGCGTTACCGTTAGTTTTTTTCAGTTCGTACTTTAATCTCACGAGAACTCCAATTTGCCAGAAAAACAGTCTGACTATTATTGATGGGCTTTCACCCTACAAGAGCGGTCGCGATTCCATGCGAAGTAAGAGCGCAGCTCTTTCTCTAGCGTACTGCTAGCACTCGTTAATCTTATTTTTTGTTTAAGCCGTCTTCTTATTGATAAACATAGAGTCGCCATAACTAAAGAAGCGGTAGTTGTTTTCAACAGCATGAGCATACGCTGCCATGGTGTTGTCATACCCTGCAAAAGCACTCACTAACATAATCAGTGTTGACTCGGGCAAGTGGAAATTAGTGACTAGGCAATCCACAAGCTGATACTCATAACCTGGGAAGATGAAGATTTCAGTATCGCCAAAGAAAGGAACAAGGTCAGTGCCTTTTTTCACAGCGTCTTGCGCGGCACTTTCTAGTGAACGAACTGACGTTGTACCGACAGCGATAATACGTCCACCACGAGCTTTCGTTTCAGCAATCGCATCAACCACTTCCTGCGGTACTTCAACATACTCAGCATGCATGTGGTGATCGTTAATATTGTCCACTTTCACAGGTTGGAATGTACCCGCTCCTACGTGCAGCGTGACGTAGGTAAACTCAACGCCTTTCTGTTTAATTTGAGCTAATAACTCATCATCAAAGTGCAGACCCGCTGTTGGCGCAGCAACAGCACCCGGTTTTTGGTTGTAAACCGTTTGGTAGCGCTCTTTATCGGCATCTTCATCAGGACGGTCGATATACGGCGGCAATGGCATGTGACCAACATCGTTTAATATATCGAGTACCGACTTATCATCGCTAAATTTAATTTCAAATAGCGCATCTTGCCTTGCGACCATTTCTGCTTGGTACTCATCATTCTCACCAAGGAACAATTTGGTACCCGGCTTTGGTGATTTAGAGCAGCGAACGTGCGCTAGAATGCTCTTTTCATCAAGCACGCGCTCAACAAGGACTTCTAATTTACCGCCAGACTCTTTACGACCAAAGATACGAGCCGGAATCACTCGGGTATTATTGAATACCATTAAATCCCCTGGCTTAACCAGATCAAGGATATCTTTAAATGAACGATCATTAAGTTCGCCATTCATGCCATCTAAATGCAGAAGGCGGCTTGCTGTACGCTCAGCTGTTGGATAGCGAGCAATCAGTTCGTCAGGGAGTTCAAAGTGAAAATCAGAAACTTGCATGTTAGTCGTCTTATCTAGTGAAAATCCGTGCTCAAAAATAGAGCCGTCAGCGAAAACCGTTACCATCATCGAGAAACACAGCTGTCAATAAAAACAGAACAATAAGCGATGGTTTTTTCGCAGCCGAACAGTATAGATTCCTTAGATTTAATAGCAAGTTTTGTCGCGTCTATAGCGATTTTTTTAGACTATATGCATCAAAAATAACATAGGTCAAAGTTACGTCCGATTCTTAAAAAAATACACGGCAAAACGAACTAGCTCCCAACTAAAATCTGGAAAAAAAACTATAGTCATAAAGTACAGCTAATAAGCAGGAGGCGAATATGATTAAAGTCGAAGACATGATGACCCGTAACCCTCATACACTGTTACGCTCTCATACACTGGCTGATGCAAAAAACATGATGGAGGCGCTTGATATTCGCCATATTCCAGTTGTCGATGCAGAACGAAAACTACTCGGTATCATCACCCAACGAGATGTACTGTCAGCGCAAGAATCAAGCTTACAAAAAGTACCTAGCGATCAGTCTTATACCCTATCCACACCACTGAATGATGTGATGCACACCAGTATCATGACGGTATCACCGTGCGCGGGATTAAAAGAAAGCGCAAAGTATATGCAAAAACATAAAGTGGGCTGTTTACCTATCGTGGAGAATGGCGAACTCGTTGGCATTATTACCGACAGTGATTTTGTTTCCATTGCCATTAACCTTCTTGAACTTCAGGAAGAGATAGAACCCGAAGAGATCGACAGCTAACCCAGTTAAGGATTAAATGTTTAATCTTTAAATGAAAATAGCTAATTCCCAACTACACTTGCTAAAGCAATCTAGGAGGGAATTATGCTGCGTCTAATCTTTATCCAATTATTGTTCATCGCCTCATCGGTATCAGCGGGCCAATCTATAACCTATGACGTTGACGGTCTATCGTATGAAGGTCATTGGTCAAAAGTGTCTGATAATGCGCCGCTCGTCTTACTTATTCATGACTGGGATGGGCTCACAGACTATGAAATAAAACGAGCAGAAATGCTCAATGATCTCGGATATAACGTTTTTGCCGCCGATCTCTTTGGTAAAGGCGTTCGCCCAACCAAAGTGGAAGACAAAAAACAGCACACAGGTGAACTCTATAAAGACCGTGTTAAGTTAAGAACGCTAATGCAAGCTAGCTTAAATCAAGCAGCTACTTTAGGAGGAGATAAAACCAACACGGTTGTGATGGGTTACTGTTTTGGCGGAGCGGCGGTTCTGGAATCAGCAAGGGCAGGAATGGAAGCGAAAGGCTTTGTAACATTTCATGGCGGTTTAGCGACACCCGAAGGGCAATCTTATGAAAACACGTCAGCCCCACTTCTGATACTTCATGGTAGCGCAGACAAAGCAATTTCAATGCAGCAATTTGCTGACTTGGCCGTTGAGCTAGAAAACGCAGGTATCTCTCATGAAATGATCAGTTATGGAGGCGCACCTCACGCCTTCACAGTCTTCGGCTCTGAGCGTTATAGAGAACAGGCAGATAAAGACTCATGGCAAGCCTTCACTCGATTCCTGTCACAAACTACTCTATAAAGGTTCTAGCAACCCATTAAATCAACAAAGGTTCAACGGAAATTGAGCCAGTTTTAAACTATAAAAACAAAAAAGAGCAGCCTAGAATTAGGCTGCTCAAACAGTGTTACATCGTTATTATAATGACGCTTTTGTAGTGGATTGGGGGCTTGTTATTTAAACTGCTCTTCTTCCGTTGACCCTGTTAGTGCCGTTACTGATGAGTTACCGCCTTGAATCGTATTGGTCATACGATCAAAGTAACCAGTACCTACTTCTTGTTGGTGAGCCACGAACGTATAGCCTTTATCTGCCGCTTCAAATTCAGGGCGCTGAACTTTCTCAACATAGTGACGCATCCCTTCACCTTGTGCATAAGAGTGTGCTAGTTCAAACATGTTGTACCACATGTTATGAATGCCCGCTAAAGTAATGAATTGGTACTTGTAGCCCATGTCCGACAGCTCTTGCTGGAACTTAGCAATGGTCTCTGAGTCTAGGTTTTTCTCCCAGTTAAATGATGGAGAACAGTTATACGCTAGCAGCTGATCTGGGTACTTAGCATGGATCGCTTCAGCAAATTTACGCGCTTCTTCTAAACAAGGTGTCGCCGTCTCACACCAGATTAAATCAGCATAAGGAGCATAAGCTAGACCACGAGAAATCGCTTGATTGATGCCCGCATCCACTTTGTAAAAACCTTCAGCTGTACGCTCACCTTGGATGAAGTCGCTATCATAAGGGTCACAGTCAGATGTCAGTAGGTCAGCAGCGTTTGCATCGGTACGCGCAATCACTAGTGTTGTTGTACCAGCTACATCAGCCGCAAGACGAGCAGCTGTGAGCTTTTGTACCGCTTCTTGTGTTGGAACCAGTACCTTACCGCCCATGTGGCCGCATTTTTTCACTGATGCTAGTTGATCTTCAAAGTGAACACCCGCCGCACCAGATTCAATCATGTTTTTCATTAGTTCGTACGCGTTCAAAACACCACCAAAACCAGCTTCCGCATCAGCAACGATTGGTAGAAAATAATCTAGACCAGCTTCATCTTGGGGAGTAATGCCTGCCGACCACTGAATTTGGTCAGCACGTCGGAACGAATTATTAATACGTTTCACAACTGATGGCACTGAGTCCACTGGGTAAAGTGATTGGTCTGGATACATGGTTGACGCGGTATTATTATCCGCCGCCACCTGCCAACCTGAAAGATAAATGGCTTCAATGCCCGCTTTCGCTTGCTGCACCGCTTGACCACCCGTTAGCGCACCCAAACAATTCACGTAACCTTTTTTAGCGTCACCATTGACCAATGACCACAGCTTATCCGCACCACGTTGTGCAAGTGTATTGGCAGGGACAACTGAACCACGAAGATCAACCACCTCTTCTGCTGTATAAGTACGCTTAACATTTTTCCAGCGTGGATTAGTTGCCCAGTCTTTTTCTAGAGCTTCGATTTGTTGGCGTCGAGTTAATGTCATGGTGTTTCCCTCTTAAGTAGTGCGCTATGTGTTTACTCTCTGGTGAACGACACGCGCATTGGTCTTCCATTTCGTAGCAGTGCTAATTATTTACGGTAAGCAGCTCCGCGTCCGAAGGTTGATTTCACGTTATTGGTTTTTCTAGTTAATCTTGTTCAAGTTTTACTTAGTCCAAGTAGTCATAACCTGGAACGGTTAAGAAATCGGTCAGTTCATCACTGGTGGTCAATTTGGCCATCAATTTCGAAGCTTCATCAAAACGTCCGCTGTTGAATCTGTCTTCTCCCACCTCTTGCTTCACAACTTCAATTTCTTCAGCGAGATACTCTTCAAACAAAGCTTTAGTGACGGTTTGTCCGTTATCTAAATCTTTACCGTGTTTAATCCACTGCCAGATGGAAGCGCGAGATATTTCTGCGGTTGCCGCATCTTCCATCATTCCGTAAATAGGTACACAGCCATTGCCAGAGATCCATGCTTCGATGTATTGCAGCGCCACACGGATGTTATGTCGCATGCCTTTTTCGGTTCGTTCACCAGAACAAGGCTCAAGCAGTTCTTTCGCGGTAATAGGCGCATCATCACTTCGAGAGATATCTAATTGGTTGATACGCTCACCAAACTTGGCATCGAATACTTCGAGCGCTGTATCAGCAAGGCCCGGATGCGCCACCCAAGTACCATCGTGTCCATTATTCGCTTCAAGCGATTTATCGTGTTGGATCTTATCGAGTACTTGTTGGTTCGCGACCGGATCTTTTGCTGGGATAAAGGCGGCCATCCCTCCCATTGCAAAAGCGCCTCGCTGATGACAGGTTCTCACTAGCAATCTTGAATAAGCATTTAAGAAAGACTTCTCCATAGTCACAACTTGTCTATCAGGCAGGATGCGGTCAGGGTAGTTCTTAAGTGTTTTAATGTAGCTGAAGATGTAATCCCAGCGGCCACAGTTGAGACCAACGATATGCTCTTTCATCGCGAACAATATTTCATTCATCTCAAACACAGCAGGTAAGGTTTCAATTAGCACCGTGGCTTTGATGGTTCCGGTATCTAAACCGAAGTACTCTTCCGTAAAGTGGAACACGTCGCTCCACCACTTCGCTTCATTATGTGATTGAAGCTTTGGAATATAAAAATAAGGGCCACTGCCTTTAGCTAGTAAGACTTTGTAGTTATTAAAGAAATACAGAGCAAAATCAAATAGCGCTCCAGGAATTACCTCTCCATTAAAGCTAACGTGTTTCTCTGTTAAATGCAGGCCACGTACGCGACAGATTAGTGTTGCGGGATCGTCTGTGAGTTGATAATGCTTGCCATTACTTGGGTTGGTGTAGCTGATACTTCCATTAATCGCATCACGCAAATTAACTTGTCCATCAAGCACCTTGCCCCAAGCCGGTGACATGGAATCTTCAAAGTCAGCCATGAATACTTTTACGTTGGCATTCAGAGCATTAATCACCATCTTACGATCAGTTGGTCCAGTAATTTCAACACGGCGATCTTGAAGATCACTAGGAATACCTAATATCTTCCAGCTGCCTTCTCGGATATCTTGCGTATCCTCTTGAAAGTCGGGCAGTTCGCCTTGATCGATTTTTTGCTGACGCTGTTGGCGAGCAACAAGCAAACTATCAACTCTCTTGGCGAACTTCCCACACAACTCAGATAAAAGGGTTTGGGCTTCAACAGGGAAAATAGATTGATGCTCAGGTAGAACTTCACTCAACACTTCAAGCAGGCCTTCTTGGGTTTCAGTATTCGTATTCTGTTTCTGTCTTTTTTCTGAAACTGGAGCAAGCATATTTCTCTTCCTTAAAACTTTTATTATTCGATGTCAGTTAATCCATCAATCCAAAACTCAAACCACCTTTTGTAACTTTAAAACCACAAAATAACATTACTTATATTTTTGGTTTTCTCTCGTTTCTTGGGCTTCCTTGTCTATACCTTCACTTAGAAAGAACTGTTTTTCAAGGCTTAACAAACTAGACATAAGTCTTATAAACCCTTACCAAGCTGTTATTTAACTTACATCAAACCAACATGGAGCAACAGCTCTAAAGTTAACAAAAAGTTAAATTCGAAGTTTTATCCCGTTTGAAACAAGTGATTGATTTTTGCACTCAACGTGTAAGTTATTACGTAATTTAATTACAACCAAATTTACAGGAAAATACGTTTAAAACGGGTGTATGAAATCGCCTAACCCGAAGGAAAGCCTTGTTACATAAGTGCGGAGAGGGGATGACGAGGAACAATTAAACGTTGCCATTAGTTTGATATGTAAAATTAACATTGTGAAGTTTCACAATGTTATGAAAGGTTCAGAAATAAAAGCCTGTAAAATTTTACAAGTTAAAGTTAACTATCAGAATAATATTCTGCAAATAACACAAAACACAGTGCGCATTTAGGTAGGATAAAGAAAAAAAAGAGCTACGACCAAACTCTATGGTAGTAGCTACATTTTTTTTCCTTTAGAGGATTGCGTTGAAAAACTACTGACAAGCGACTTTTTCGATATTAGGTAGCACCCAACTCTTATCGTACCAAGCGTCTGTTGGGCCGTAGATTCTAAAGTATGGGAAAAAACCCTCATTGTCATTGGTTTGAATAGAGTTGGTATCCGTGCCTGCATTCATCCCCCAATGGAGAGTGTAAGAGCCATCTTGGTTTTGCACCAGATCTTCCATGTAGCTATTTACTCCCCACTGAAACTGCTCATTCTGTATCATTGAACGCTCTGTAGCATTATAGGTGACCAATGACCAGAAGTTGCTATAAGGTACGTTTGCTGGAACATTAAGCTCGTAACAGTTAGACCCGTTTAAATAATTTCCATCGCTATCTTTATACGCAGCCACATATATCGCACCTGCTCCTTTTGGTGGGCGAGTCATGGCAGCAGAAGTAAAGGTGGCTTGATGAGACCAAACCATTTGCGCGACAGGGTCAATCATATCAAACGACGCATGAGTCCAATTCTCATCGATTGTTGTATTTGGTAAAGCCCAGTTGCTGTCCTGCCATCGATAAGCAGTCGCCTCTCGATTGTTAAATGACATAGTAAGCACTCGTTGCCATGCCGTATCAATCGCTTGCTCTAGAAGTTTTGGGTCAACGGTGCCATCGAAAAAACCTGCATGATATAAATGTGCTGTATTATAGTGATGCTTCTCTTCATTGTAGCCATTAAGCTCATAATAGGATTTAATCAATTTAGGGATATCACTATCCTGAAATAACATATCTTGAAAGCCACCGTCATCATAAACAGGCGCGGATGTGTTATAAAACGTCGTTTCAGGTGGGTTGTCTATATCGTTCAACGAATAGGTACGAATACCCTGTTGAAGATCTTTTACTGCTCCTGCCATGCCGTCTTCTTTTTGAAAGCCTCGAATCAGCCAGACAATAGTGTTACTAGGTGACGGTGAGTGAATCATGCCCTCCGGAACTTCCCCTTCCCAGCTTGGACTGGTCAGCAAATACGTTGCACCCACACCTTGATCTGGACCGGTTAAGCCAAAATCAGCGAACGAAGTCCAACCGGGGCCATTCGCCATGCCCATCACACCTGCTGGGACCTCCAATACGACAGCGCCCCCTTGAGCATCAAGATTAACAGGGTGAACCGCATAGATAGTTTCAGAATTAGCAGTAAGTACAATCTGCCTTGGATCAACGGACGTCTCCATTATCCCTATATTTTGCTCGGTAGACCCAGAATCTAAATAGGAATGGTAAAGTGACATAAACGCCGCTTCAGGTTGCAAATCTGTAAATGCTCGAGTCAAATTTTCTAGATCCATCTGTGCATAAACAGCATTTGTGTCTTGAGTTGGATAGCCAGCCGGAGCTTCTGCCGCCATAACATTGACTGATAACGCTGCTATCGCCGCTGCAAGTAGTGTCTTTTTCATAATATTACCTTTTGATAACTTAACAATTTACTCGACGACAGCTCGCTAGGTTCTTGCTGTTATGTCGAAAACAGAGCTATGATAATTTGAATTACTGGATAGTGAGGAAATACAGACTTGAACAAAAGGAAACTAGATGTTGATTTAAACCTACTGCGAATAGTTGTTTTGATGTATGAATTGAAGTCTTTGAAAGCTGTAGGAAGAAAACTTGGCCGGACCGATAGCGCGATCAGTAAATCACTTGCTAAAGCCAGCGAAGCTCTGGGAAAGACACTCTTTGTTCGTTCTTCAGAGGGTTTAATACCTACCCACTACACACGAAGTATTTACCCTAAGCTAAAGGGCGCACTAGCACTGGTTCATGAAGCCCTAGAATTTGACGACTTTGAACCGTCCAGTTACACCGCACCAATACATATCTCAATGCTAGCGCAACCGATGGCTAAGTATGGCGCAGAAATATTGGCGCGAATGCGAAGTCTCTTCCCAAGTTCCCAAGTTGAAATGAGTACTTGGAACAACCAAACTCCGAAAAACCTAATAGAAGATGAGATAGATATTGGCTTATATGCTATGTCATCAAACCTATCTGCAGACGTATACCAACGGACAATTATTGATGACACACTAACGGTTGTGATTGGAAGTAAACACAAAAGTGCTCACTGGAAAGCAATAAGACACTGGCCATTTATTTTTACTCGAACACCCGGTTGGAATGATGAGAAGTTCAAATTCAGTAGCCAGTTTGATTCATTAAAAATCGATGTGTTTACTCCTTTCATTGTCGATGACATCAGCACATGTATTAACTTACTTCAGCAAGGTAAATTTGCAGCGCCGTATTCAAGGCAGTGCATGCTTGAAAACATGCAAGAAGTGGATGTTCCCAACAGTGCTCTGATCCCTATAAAGTTGGTTAGTTGCTGCAAATTAGGCAAACGAGACGCCCCTTTGCAGCAAATTCTCCACCAAGAGATTGCATCGATAGTGAAAGAGAGCGCACTCTAAATAAATGGTTAAAGTAACTCAGAAACCACATCGGCTAACTGATTAAATGTCTTCGTTCGAGATGAACTAGGACGCCATACAAGTCCAATATTGCGATAGGCTTGTTGCCCGGGAGGATCAATAACAACGAGATTCTGGTTTTCTAACAAGCCGTGTTCAATCGCCATTTGAGGAATAAAGGTCGTTCCGAGCCCGTTTGCCACCATTTGTACTAAGGTATGCAAGCTCGTTGCACTAAACGGATTGATCTTCTCTTTATCTGTTAACTTACAGGCTGAAACGGCGTGCTCAGTTAAGCAGTGCTCTTTCTCTAGTAGGAAGACCGATTCATTGGGTAAATCATCGTAGCGAATAGGCACGCGAATCGCATCAGCTTGATTGCGACTTATGACCATTCTAAATGGATCTTGCCCTACTATTTTACTGTGCATGCCATCAATATCGACCGGCAACGCGAGAATAAGAACATCAAGCTCACCATGACGAAGCGCCGCTAAAAGGTTTGTTGTGGTGTCTTCTCTTAATAGCAAATTCAGGTGCGGGAAGCTTCTATTAACCTCTTGAACCAAATCACATAGCAAGAATGGCGCAATAGTAGGAATACAGCCTACTTTTAATTGCCCCTGCATTTTATCTCCATGACACAAATGACCTAGCTCAACGAGATCTTGCCCTTTGGCGAGTAGCTCACGTCCCTGCTCGACAACCATCTCCCCCGCCAGAGTAAAGACGAGTGGACTCTTTTTGTCTTTCTTCTCATATAAAGGGCACCCAATTAGCTCTTCAAGGTTTTGAATGCCTTTACTCAGTGTAGATTGACTGACAAAACACTTCTCAGCCGCATCACTAAAGTGACGAGTTTCATGTAGTGTGACGAGATAATGAAGCTGCTTCAAACTTGGCCATTTATTCATAATGCAATCAATAGTTTCTCTGTTAACATTGACGACGATGATTGCTTATTAATCATCGTTTTTTTCGATTAAGTTAATCTATTTAATTCGCTTTTTTCTATAGTAACTTTTGTACTATAGTTTGTCGCGTAGAAACGAAAGCCCAAGCAACGATGTTTGGAACTCAAATTTTAGGAGAATCAAAATGGTACTAGTAGGACGTCAAGCCCCTGACTTTACAGCTGCAGCAGTTCTAGGTAACGGTGAGATCGTAGATAACTTCAACTTTGCTGAATTTACTAAAGGTAAAAAAGCAGTTGTATTCTTCTACCCACTAGACTTCACATTCGTTTGTCCTTCAGAGCTTATCGCTTTTGATAACCGTCTAGCTGATTTCCAAGCTAAAGGCGTTGAAGTAATCGGCGTTTCAATCGATTCTCAATTCTCACACAACGCATGGCGTAACACTGCTATCGAAGATGGCGGTATCGGTCAAGTTAAGTACCCACTAGTTGCTGATGTTAAGCACGAAATCTGTAAAGCATATGATGTTGAGCACCCAGAAGCAGGCGTTGCTTTCCGTGGTTCTTTCCTAATCGATGCTGACGGTCTTGTACGTCACCAAGTAGTTAACGATCTTCCACTAGGTCGTAACATCGACGAAATGCTACGCATGGTAGACGCACTAAACTTCCACGAGAAGAACGGTGAAGTTTGTCCTGCACAATGGGAAGAAGGCAAAGCAGGTATGGACGCTTCACCAACAGGTGTTGCAGCGTTCCTATCTGAGCACGCTGAAGACCTAAGCAAGTAGTTGGCTCGGTCTCTCTAACTGCCTAGATATGAATTTAGGCTGTTAGAAAAACACCTGCGCTCAAACAGGTGAATGGTTGGACTCTCTATAAAGAGAACATATAAAGCTAAAAGCTATAGCGCAAAGCGCACGCCAATCAGTTATAAGTAAAGTCTTAATCAAAACCCAAAGCATTGCTTTGGGTTTTCTTTTATCTGCAAACAAACTTAACCCACATCTATACCCGAAGTAATTGGGACGATTAAATGCAGTTAACAAAGCTGCACCTTCAGTATGATGGGTATATTTCTTATTGGACGAACATATCTCTAATAAGACAAGACATATCGGTTTACAGACTTTCTCTTCTTTAGGGCTTTTAACTCTGTAACCCACTCACTATGATGGACTACATCAAATTTAGAGCTAAGGCTGATTCTTGGTTCAAACAATTAAACGCATGGAGAACACTATGGCTAACTTTGCAATTGCCTTTGGTACAGCAACAAAAAATCGTGACGGAAAAATCATTGAAGCATTTTTCCCAAGCCCTGTACTTAACCCAAGTGACGCACTAATCAACGCGGTTACTGCTGTCTCTGACTACGAGCAAGGCAATCAAGCTGTTGAAGTTTCTTCTGAGCAGTGTGTTGAACTTGCAACAGCATTCGCAGCAGCAGGCGATATCGCTAACGCCTCTTTTGCGGAAAAAGCGGTTTCTTCAGAGCAACCTCTGGTTCTTGTTGTTCTCGCTACTGACGAGAAACCTCAGTCAGTTGCTGAAGGTTTCCTAAAACTGCAACTTATCTCTAACCGCCTAGTTCAACCACACGGTACAGTACTAGACGGAATCTTTGGCCTACTGCACAACATCGCGTGGACAAATGAAGGCCCTATCGATCTTCCAGAGCTGGCTGAGCGTCAAATTGAAGCTCGCCTAGCGGGTCGCGCACTAAGCGTTGATTGCGTAGACAAGTTCCCTAAAATGGTAGACTACGTGGTACCAACAGGTATTCGTATTGCTGATACATCTCGTGTACGTCTTGGCGCTCATGTGGGTGAAGGCACAACCGTTATGCACGAAGGTTTCATCAACTTCAATGCAGGTACAACTGGCGTAAGCATGGTTGAAGGTCGTATCTCAGCAGGTGTTGTTGTCGGTAACGGTTCAGACATCGGTGGTGGCGCTTCAATCATGGGTACACTGTCTGGTGGCGGTACTATGGTTATCTCTATCGGGGAGAACTGCCTACTTGGTGCAAACGCTGGTCTTGGTTTCCCAATGGGCAATCGTTGTACGATTGAGTCTGGTCTATACGTGACTGCGGGTACGAAAGTTCGCATGCTTGATAAAGAAGGCAACGAAGTAGAAATCATTAAAGCTCGCGACCTAGCTGGTGTTTCTGATCTTCTATTCCGTCGCAACTCAGTGACTGGTCAAATTGAATGTCTTGCAAACAAATCAGCAGTTGAGCTTAACTCTGAGCTTCACAGCAACAACTAATTAGTACTTAACTAATTTGAATGATAAAGCAGCCTCTTTAGTTATCTAGAAACTGAGCGGCTGTTTTTGTTTTCAACATCCTTTACATTCCATCGCTTACTTTCACTATTATCACAAGCAACGATCGAGCACTATTTCCTCACACCTGCACACCTTCACATATTTTCACGATTACTCCTCTTACCAGTTGATGCCCTTTCTAGTTCAGCGTTAATGTCTGCACTCTTAATAGATTCACCTTACTAACTACGTTATACGATCGAGTAAATGTTCGTTTAACATTCAAACGATCATTCCTTTTCATTCAAATCACCCTGACCAGCTTGGTAATTACAAAATTATGCGCTATTTAACAAATAATTTGCGCATTATTAACAAAACCACGTTCAAACGCTCACTTATGATGAGTGTTTGTTTTCGAATTGTTTTATACATGTAAGATAACCACCTGAACACGGACATAGGACAATAAGGAGTCTTTAAATGACAAATAACAAACATCCATCCCTGCTTGGTGAATGCATTGCTGAGTTCATTGGTACAGGTCTACTGATTTTTTTTGGTGTAGGCTGTGTTGCTGCGTTGGTTCTCACAGGTGCTGAATTTGGTCAGTGGGAAATTAGTATCATGTGGGGTCTTGGCGTTGCCATTGCGATCTATTGTACGGCAGGCGTTTCTGGTGCACATATTAATCCAGCCGTTACCATTGCGCTTGCTGCATTTCATGGCTTTGATAAGGCGAAGGTTATCCCTTATATCATCGCTCAAATGCTAGGGGCATTTTGTTCAGCCGCTCTGGTATATAGCCTCTACAGCAATCTATTCACAGACTATGAAATTGCTCATAACTTTGTACGTAGTAGCCAAGATGCGCTTGCTACGGCTGGAATATTTTCGACATACCCACACGCTTCACTCTCTTTTCTTGGTGCTTTTTCTGTGGAGTTTGTCATTACTGCGGTACTAATGTTTGTTATTTTGGCACTAGGTGATGAAAATAACGGAGCGTCTCGCGGCGCGATGAATCCTCTGCTGATTGGTATTCTCATCGCAGTGATTGGTGGCTCTCTGGGTCCACTAACTGGCTTTGCTATGAATCCTGCACGAGACTTTGGGCCTAAGCTATTCGCCTACTTTGCAGGATGGGATTATGCATTAACAGGGGCGAAGGATATTCCTTACTTCATCGTACCCATTCTTGCCCCAATCGCAGGTGCCTGTTTTGGTGGCTGGCTATACCCGAAAGTCATCGCCAACCACCTACCCGTTGAAGGGCAAGGTTGCACGATTCCAAACCAATGCGACAACGAAGACGATGCCAAAGAAGCTCGAGCTTAAGAACAAAAAAACCTCTACATTAACTAAAATAAATATAACGAAACAAAAGGATTCTTATTATGACCGAACAGTACATTGTTGCCCTAGACCAAGGTACAACAAGCTCTCGCGCCGTAATTCTCGATCATGATGCAAATATTGTCAGCGTATCGCAGCGTGAATTTACCCAAATCTACCCACAAGCAGGATGGGTTGAGCACGACCCTCTCGAAATTTGGGCAACTCAGAGCTCTACTTTGGTTGAAGTATTAGGAAAATCCGGTATTCGTAGCGACCAAATTGCGGGCATCGGTATTACTAACCAACGTGAAACCACCATAGTTTGGAATAAAGAGACCGGCAAGCCAGTTTACAACGCCATCGTATGGCAATGTCGCCGTACCGCTGAGATCTGTGAAGATCTTAAACAACGAGGCTTAGAAGAGTACGTTCGCGAAAATACCGGCTTAGTTCTAGACCCATACTTCTCAGGCACCAAAGTAAAATGGATTCTAGATAACGTTGAAGGTGCTAGTGAAGATGCAGAAGCTGGAAAACTGCTATTTGGTACGGTTGATACCTGGCTCGTGTGGAAAATGACTCAAGGACGCGTACACGTTACCGACTACACCAATGCTTCAAGAACAATGTTATTTAACATCAACAAATTAGAGTGGGATAAAAAAATGCTCGAAGAGCTAACTATCCCTGAGTCTATGATGCCAGAAGTACGACGTTCATCAGAAGTCTACGGCGAAACCAACATTGGTGGTAAAGGCGGAACACGTATCCCAATTGCTGGTATTGCGGGCGATCAACAAGCGGCGCTGTACGGGCAAATGTGTGTTGAAGCAGGCCAAGCCAAGAACACTTACGGCACTGGCTGTTTCTTATTAATGAATACAGGCCAAGAAAAAGTAACCTCAAGAAATGGCCTACTTACCACTCTGGCATGTGGACCAAAAGGCGAACCCGCATACGCGTTAGAAGGCGCTGTATTCATGGGTGGTGCATCAATTCAATGGCTCCGCGACGAAATGAAGCTGCTTGCTGATGCTAAAGACTCTGAGTACTTTGCAACAAAAGTGGACTCCTCAAATGGCGTTTACGTGGTGCCAGCCTTTACTGGTTTGGGCGCGCCTTACTGGGATGCTTACGCTCGCGGTACCATTGTTGGGCTGACTCGTGGTGTAAACTCTAATCACATCATTCGCGCTACTTTAGAAGGTATTGCCTACCAAACACGTGACGTACTCGATGCAATGCAAGCCGACTCGGGTATTAATCTATCAGCATTAAAAGTAGATGGTGGTGCGGTCGCCAATAACTTCCTGATGCAGTTCCAATCAGATGTACTGGATACAGAAGTTCATCGCCCAGAAGTGACCGAAGTCACTGCACTTGGCGCTGCTTATCTCGCTGGCTTAGCCGTTGGTTTTTGGGACAGTGTTGACGAGCTAGCGGATAAAGCGGTGCTGGATCGTAGCTTTGTTCCTCACCATGATGAAGAGAAACGAGCGCGACGCTATAAAGGTTGGAAACGTGCAGTAAAATGTGCTCAAACCTGGGCAGAGTTGCGCGATAACGAAGATTAAATATTCGTTTGGATCAAAAAGAGTGCGTTCTTCGCGCTCTTTTTTGTGCCTTGCGCCCGACTCCCACCAATACAGCCTTCTCAGCACGCTCACTTTAACGCACAATAGCCCTAATTAGATTCTCGATTGCGTTTTCGAACGCGTATTCAGGGTATTAGGGAGTAATAGGTGAAGCAAATACCAAGACATCAACAAATTATTGAGCTGGTCTTAAAGCAGGGGTATGTGAGTACAGACGAGCTAGTAGAACAATTTAATGTAAGCCCTCAAACCATCAGACGTGATCTCAATGAACTGGCTGATGAGAATAAAATCAGACGCTATCATGGTGGAGCAACCGTACCTCTGAGCTCTGAAAACACCTCTTATGACACGCGTAAAGAGACTAACTTCAACGAAAAAGATGTGATTGCCGATGAGCTCGTCAAACATATCCCTGATGGAGCCACGCTGTTTATCGATATTGGCACCACCCCTGAATCTGTCGCCAAAGCACTCAATAAAAATCATAAGCAGCTTCGTGTTGTCACAAACAACATAAATGTGGCCAGCATTTTACTGCCAAACCCAGAGTTTCGAGTCATCCTTGCAGGCGGTGAAGTTCGCAACCGCGATGGCGGAATAGTGGGTGAAGCGACCCTGGATTTCGTGAAACAGTTTCGCTTAGACTTTGGCATATTAGGCATCAGTGGTATCGACTACGATGGCTCACTGCTTGATTTTGACTACCATGAAGTGCGTGTAAAACAAGCGATCATTGATAACAGCCGTAGTGTTTTCTTAGCCGTTGACCATACTAAGTTCGGTCGAAATGCGATGGTGAAACTGGGGAATATCTCCCAGCTCGATATGATCTTTACCGATAAGCAGCCGCCTAAAGAGATCACAGCAATACTCAAAGAAAATGCCATTCCTGTCGAAGTCGTTAATAAAGAGCTTGCTACAATCTAATTTCGAACCCGCTCATAAATCGCCTTTCCAAGCCTCTAGTTCGGTAACTAGAGGCTTTTTTATGCTCAAATCACAAAAAACACGCATAAACGAAAATAATAAGTGACCACATACGAAACCTAAGTTACGCTTAAATCATGTTCTAATATGTTCGTTCGCGCACAAGGGAAAATGATTTATGGGTATTCAACACACATCGGCTAGTACAGAGTCCACGCTAGATATGATTATTATTGGTGGCGGAATCAATGGTGCTGGCATTGCAGCGGATGCTGCTGGGCGCGGTTTATCCGTTGGTATTTACGAAGCCAATGACTTTGCATCTGCCACCTCTTCGGCTAGCTCAAAGTTAATCCACGGTGGTTTACGATACCTTGAACACTATGAGTTTCGATTAGTGTCTGAAGCATTAGCGGAACGAGAAGTGATCTTAAGAAAAGCCCCCCATGTTGCCTTACCTATGCGTTTTCGCCTTCCACACCGCCCATTTTTACGACCAGCCTGGATGATTCGCTGTGGGCTGTTTCTCTACGACAACTTGGGAAAACGAACCACATTGCCAGCAAGTAAAGGGGTTGATCTGAAAAAATCGGGACTACTAAAACCAGAAATCACCAAAGGTTTTGAATACTCTGACTGTTGGGTTGATGATGCGCGTTTGGTGCTGCTCAATATTCTGGCTGCGAAAGAGAACAACGCTGAGGTTCGCAATTATTGCAAAGTGGAATCCGCAGAGCGAAAAGATGGGATCTGGCACGTTACTGTTTTAGATATCACTACAAATACCCGTTTTGAGCGTAAAGCCAAAACACTCATTAATGCCGCAGGACCATGGGTAAAACAGTTCTTTGACGATGGGTTAGAGCAAGCCTCTCCGAGAAATATTCGTTTGATTAAAGGATCGCATATTGTCGTTCCACGCATTCACAACGAGCCCCAAGCGTACATTTTGCAAAACCAAGATAACCGTATTGTATTTGCTATTCCGTACCTAGATAAGTTCTCCATCATTGGTACGACCGATATGGAATATCAAGGAGATCCTCGTAACGTAGAGATCTCAGACCAAGAAGTGGACTACCTGATCGATATTGTTAATCAGCACTTTGTCCACCAGCTATCAAAAGAGGACGTGGTATGGACCTACAGCGGAGTGAGACCTCTTTGCGATGACGAATCAGACTCACCGCAAGCGATCACTCGTGACTATACGCTAGAACTCGATGCTAAAGGCGGGCAAGCGCCGCTGTTATCCATCTTTGGTGGCAAGCTCACGACCTATCGAAAACTCGGTGAAGCAGCGCTCGATAAGCTAAAACCTTACTTAAACGGTATGGGAGAAAAATGGACAGCAACACATGCCCTACCCGGCGGTAATTTCAGTTGCAGCCGAGAGCAGCTAGCTAAAACTATTCACGCTCAGTATCCGTGGTTAGCTGAAGCACTGATTTTACGTTACGTGACGCAGTTCGGAACCTATACGTGGCAACTACTGGAAGGCAAGCACGACCAACAAAGTCTCGGCGCTAAGTTTTCTGAAGGTGGGCATGGCGTCTATCAGTGTGAGATAGAGTACCTGATTGAGCAAGAGCTCGCCTGTACCTCTGAAGATATCCTATGGCGTCGCACCAAATTAGGCCTCTACCTCGATGAAGAGGAAAAACACGCTATCGAACATTTCGTCGAAGAGCGCGCCAACCAAGAAATTGTGCAGCTATCACAAGTGGGCTAAAGCCATAAACGGAACTTAAAAAAAAAGGCTTCACATAGCGATGATGTGAAGCCTTTTTTAATATTCGAGTAATCAGTCGTCAACCTCTAGCCTGGATGGCCATCGACTCGCGCTGTAACAAGCATTTTGCCAAAATAGGCGATATACATAACAAAAGCCAGAATCCATAAACCGCCACTGATGTTTACAATCGTAAACAGATGCGCAGGGAAAAAGGTCACCCCGATTCCACGAATCAATGCCGCCAATACCAAAGCAATAAAAGCAATGCTCATATTTGGTCCTTTATAAATGGCTCGGCCAGTATGCCCCATCGTCACTCGAGATATCATCGCCAAAATTAGTCCTGATAATGCCCCAATTGCAAACAGATGAATTAAATTATGGTTGGCAAATGGGTTTTGTAACACCCCACGAAGAATTAAACTCAACGGTAAACACAAATACGCGGCATGAAGAGACCATACCAACGGTTCACTCAACGTTAGCCATGGTTTCCAACGGATAAATCTCGCCAACTGAGCCAAGCCACAAAACAGCATTAAAGGTTGGCCGAGCTGAGCAAACGTTACAGGGAAGAAGCTCAATATGAATAGAAAAACTAAAGGCAGGTTTGCCATCCAATCTAACCAGACCAGTGGCTGCGCTTTTTCAAAATTAAAACGCCTTGCAGTAAAGAATGGAATGACTCGTCCACCCATTACCGAAAGCAGAATCGCAAACCACCACAACATAGCTTGCCACACGGCAGAAGAAGGGAATGGAGGCATGCCTTTTATCGTCGCATAGCTGGCGAAGTTAGCCACAATCGCCAAAACAAACAGTGGTACGAAGAATAGGTTTTTCCACCCTTTAGCTTTAACCACACGAGTGGCAATTTCAAAGGCTGAAAATGCAAGGAACAGAGCTTCAATACTAGAGACTAACCAAAGAGGAGCAGGAGTCCAAAATAGCACTCTTGGTAATAACCAAAGCAGCACTAATACCGCTAAACGATGGTGTTTAGTGCCATTTATTCCTGTCCAGTTCTGTACCGCGGTTAAAACGAATCCAACAACAATCGCCATCGCAAAACCAAATAACATCTCATGCACGTGCCACCACAACGATGGGACACTAAGCGCTTCTGGCTGTCCGGTTTGGAACATCCATACCCACAATGCAATGGCTACGACCGCGTAAACACTTCCTAGCAAAAAAAATGGGCGGAAACCTAAACGCAAAACTGCGGGGATCGCTTCTTCAACTTTCTTATCGGTAATATTGAGCAAATCAACTCCTAACCACTTTTGAGTCTCAAAGAGAATTAAAGTGTGAATAATAGTAACTGAATTTTATTTTGCACTTTTCGAGCCAACTAATTAACCCATAAAATTCAATAGTATAATAAAAATCAGATGTCATATTGACAACACCAATATGAGTCATAATGACTCAAATAATAACTAGTGACACTGGTTAACATATAGTCTTATAAGAAAAGAAGTGATAGTTTCATATGTCTCGAAGAAGAAATGTATGACAAAGGGAAGTGTATGTATATTTTTGGCTATGGCAGTTTAATGAACTCGGCATCAAGGCGATTAACGGGTCAAACAGGAACAACGATTCCTGTTAATGTCCGAGGTTTGGTTCGATACTGGGGAAAAATCGATGACAGTTACGTTCTTTCTCCGTTAGTCGTTAACGAAGGTGAAGGACAAGTTAATGGTGTACTACTCAAGATTGATGAGCACACATTAGAGGATTTTGATCGTCGCGAGCGCGGCTATCACCGAATTAAGATCAATGCGCTACAAGTAGAGGTAGATTATTCACGTGCTAATGGAACCATACTCAAAGATGACGCCGTCATTTGGGTTTACGTGAAAAACGAGCCTGAGCCACCCTGCACATTGAGCCCAATCATGCAGTCTTACGTCGACACCGTATTAGCAGGTTGCCTCGAAGTATCAGAAAGCTTTGCCGAGAACTTCATTGAAAATACCGTAGGTTGGAATTTTCCATTCGAAAACGATCGTGATGCACCTAAGTATGGCAATGTAGCCGGGGTTGAGCCAGAGCACCACACTGCAATTGATTCCTTGCTAGCAACCGTTCGTTAATATGTACCGTAGAAGGTAAGTATTAAGCACGCTCTCAATTTAATGTCCGCAAATCAGTGCGGACATCTCTTTTCATAATCAGACTAAACGATTCTAACGCCCGCTGACATGGCACGCTCAGGCGTCAGTAATACACTCTCAGATTCATCGTCAGTTTCAGCACAAAGCAGCATACATTCCGAGGTTTCGCCGCGCATTTTTGCTTTAGCAAGATTACAGAGAACCACGACTTGTTTACCCAGTAACTCTTCTACTGTGTAATACGGCACAAGACTTGTCACCGTTTGAAGGCTCTTCTCTCCAACGTCAATTTGTACGATGTAGAGCTTATCTGCGTTCTCATGACGAACAACTTCGGTTATTTTTCCTACTCTAATTTCCAGTTTGGCGAAGTCACCATAAGCGATAGTTTCCACAATAAACACCTTTAGTAAAATTTAGTAAAACAATAACGTTTACACTAACAGTAATCATCCTATTTTCAAGTGGTAAAGATCCCATTTATACAAGTGAATTGATTCACCGTTTGCCTTATTTACACTCACAGTGTTAAATACGGGAAGGATAAGTATGAGGTAAACCATGGCCACTATTAAGGATGTAGCAAAAGAAGCAGGCGTTTCGATTGCCACTGTTTCAAGGGTAATTAACAAGTCACCTAAAGCAAGTAAAAAGTCCATCGAGTCAGTGAATGCTGCTATGCAGAAACTGGGCTATCGACCAAATGCAGCGGCAAAAGCACTCGTAAGCCAAAGTACCAATACGGTCGGCGTATTAGTCGGTGATGTTTCTGATCCCTTCTTTGGAACATTAGTGAAAGCTGTGGATACCGAAGCGCATAAAGATAATAAGCACATACTTGTGGGCAATGGTTACCATAACGAAGACGAAGAGCGCCGCGCAATTGAATTGCTGATAAATAACCGCTGTGATGCACTGGTTGTTCACTCTAAAGCCTTACCCGACCAAGAGCTGGTTGATTACGCTAAAGAAGTTAAAGGTCTCGTGATCATCAATCGCCATATTCCGGAAATCGCATCGCGTTGTATCTCTCTTGATAACCATAAAGGTGCTTACCTAGCGACGGAATATCTGATTCGTCACGGTCATAAAAAAATCGCCTGTATCGCTTCAAACCATGAAATTGAAGATGCCGACGAGCGCGTTGAAGGCTACCTTGCAGCCCTCAAAGACAACAACATAAGCTTGCCAAAAAGTTACGTTGAACATAGCGAACCAAGCAGTGATGGCGGTGAGGCCGCAATGACCAACTTATTGACTAAGTCTTTGGATATTGATGCAGTCGTAGCCTATAACGACTACATGGCGGCTGGCGCTTTGTCTATCGCAATGGAAAATGGTATCCAAGTGCCTGAGAAAATGTCGATCATCGGTTTCGATGATGGGTTAATCGCCCGCTACACGCACCCAAGCCTCACAACAGTACGTTACCCGATACAAATGATGGCTGAAAAAGCGACACGTTTAGCGCTGTCATTAGCAAAAAGTGAACCTGTAGAAAATGAACCGGTGATGTTCTCACCCACCTTGGTTCGCCGAGATTCTGTCAGTAAGTTAGCAGGATAAGACAGCCCCTTTCTCGCCCAGCTCCTTATCAAAAACAAAAAAAGCCTTATTGATACTTACTTGGACTAATTGTAAGTTTCAATAAGGCCTGAGCTCCAAACAGGGCGTGTTAATTATCTGCCCCCCGACATTTAATTAACCTAGAGCTTTAAACTGATAGCAAGTCGTTGATAGATACTCTTGCTCTGGATGTAAAATTGAACTTGGATGTTCCCACTCAGGATGATTAGGCGCATCAGGTAAAAACTGTGTTTCTAACGCTAAGCCTGCGTAATCTTCATACTCTCCACCACGTCGATTGGGTGTGCCTGCCAAGTAATTTCCGCTATAAAGCTGCATGGCCGGTTTATCGGTCCATACATCAAGCTGAATCTTCTCATCTGGCGAAATCACACTGGCAACCAAAGCAACACCTTGTGACTTGCTATTAAACACAAAGCTGTGATCGTAGCCTTTGGCACTCACTTGCTGTTCGCCTTTAAAAAGATCTTGAGCAATTGTTTTTGGCTGACGAAAATCAAAGCTAGTGTCACTTACTGAAACAGGCTTATCCAAAGGGATCCCTGTGTCAGTCGTCGGCAGGTATTGATCAGCAAGAATCTGTACAGCATGCTGCTTACAATCCTCGCCTGATTCAGCGCCCAGCAAGTTAAAGTAACTGTGGTTCGTTAGGTTAACTGGCGTTGCTTTGTCCGTTGTTGCTCGATAGTTGATAGAGACTTGGTTTTCATCATTCAATTGATACGTCACCAGTACCGATAAGTTCCCAGGAAAGCCCTGATCACCATCGACAGAATGTAATCTCATCACGACGCATCGTTCACTCTGTTCGACGATCGCCCAGCGACGTTTATCAAAACCATTCTCACCACCATGCAAACAGTTACCCGCTTGATTGGTGTTAACTTGATAGCTCTGACCATCAATTTCAAACTGACCATTCGCGATACGGTTAGCATAGCGCCCAACGGTAGCTCCGAGATAAGTTCCATGCTTTTGAAAGTCTTCCATAGTCGAGACACCTAGTATCACTTCTCTAGAAGGTTCTCCATGAACCGGAACCTGGCAGCTCAGCCAAGTGGCGCCTATATCCATCACAACGATTGAAAAGCCATTGCGGTTAGTTAGCTCAGCCAAATTAGCTGGGTGACCATCATAGGCTACCGCTTTTTTCATTGTGGTTAACAGTGATTGAGTCATCTTCTGTTACTTAACCTCAACCAAGCCTGCACCTGGTTTAGCTTGGCATACATAAATAGACTCTTTTAAGCCTGTTGCTGCTTGGTATTTTGCTTCAACCGCCGCTTTAACATCATCAACAAGCGCTGGTGGTACCAATGCGACAATACAACCACCAAAGCCACCACCTGTCATGCGAACGCCGCCTTGAGTGCTAATGACGTCTTTAACGATCTCAACCAACGCATCTACTTCTTTCACTGTGATTTCAAAATCATCACGCATTGAAGCATGAGACTGAGCCATCAGCTCGCCCATACGAATCATATCGCCTTTACGAAGTGCTTCCGCCGCTTCAACCGTGCGGTCGTTTTCAGTGATCACATGACGAGCACGCTTAGCAACCATCTCATCAAGTTCACTCGCTTTGGCATTGAACTGTTCAATCGTCACATCACGAAGTGCTTTCACGCCAAAGATGCGCGCGGCTTCTTCACATTGCTCACGGCGAGTGTTGTATTCGCTGTCTACCAAACCACGTTTTTTGTTTGAGTTGATGATGACAACAGACATGTCTTCAGGCATCGAGACCGCTTGTGTTTCTAGGCTACGACAATCCAATAACATGGCATGGTTCTCACGACCTTCTGCCGAAATCATCTGATCCATAATGCCGCAGTTACAACCAACAAATTCGTTCTCTGCTTGTTGGCCGTTAAGTGCAATTTCAGCTTGGCTGATTTCTAGATTAAACAGCACCTTAAAGGTTTGGCCGATCACGACTTCAAGAGCAGCTGATGAACTAAGCCCTGCTCCTTGTGGTACGTTGCCAGTAACAGAAAGATCAGCACCACCGAGCTCATAGCCACGAGCCAGTAAGCACTTCACAACACCGCGAATGTAGTTCGCCCACATTTTGTCTTGTTGGAAAGTAATCTCTTCATCAATCGAGAACTCATCAACCGCGTTGTCATAATCAACAGAAATCACACGAACAATATTGTCATCACGCTTAGCCGCAGCAACAACCGTTTGGTAGTTAATGGCGCACGGAAGCACAAAGCCGTCGTTATAATCGGTGTGTTCGCCAATCAAATTCACGCGACCTGGCGCTTGAATGATATGGCTTGGCTTGTAACTAAGTACCTGCTCAAAGGAGGCTTTTGCATTTTGGATTAGTTCTGACATTGGGGTTCTCACTAAAATTCTAAATTGTTATTGGGCAACGATGAATTAACATCACTGCCCTAAGTTTTCTTTATTTACCGAGCTATTTTTGCTCTTTGTAATGCACGTCGCTTAGATCTCGTAGTCGCTGAGCGGCTTGCTCTGCCGTCAGGTCTCTCTGAGTTTCAGCAAGCATTTCGTAGCCCACCATGAACTTACGAACGGAAGCGCTACGTAGTAGAGGCGGATAGAACACCGCGTGTAGCTGCCAGTGATCAATGCTCGCGCCTTCTTCGAAGAATGGTGCGTAGTGCCAGCCCATGCAGTACGGGAACGTACACTGGAATAAGTTATCGTAACGGCTCGTCAGCTTTTTCAGCGCTAGCGCTAAGTCATCTCTTTGCTCATCCGTTAATTCACTCATGCGGCGAATGTGAGCTTTTGGCAACAGCATGGTTTCAAACGGCCAGGCTGCCCAGTAAGGGACAACCGCAATCCAATGTTCTGTTTCAACGACAGTGCGAGAGCCGTCTTCCATTTCCGCTTCAACATAATCAACCAACAAAGGACGACCATATTTTTGGAAATACTCTTCTTGGTTGCGGTTTTTACGTTCAATTTCATTAGGTAAAAAACTGTTCGCCCAGATTTGACCATGAGGGTGCGGCTGTGAGCAGCCCATGGTTTCACCCTTATTCTCAAACGCTTGAACCCAAACATAATCTTTACCAAGCTCTTCGATTTGGTCATTCCAGGTATCAACCACATCACGTAGAGCAGGTACTGATAGCTCCGGTAAGGTTTTACTGTGATCAGGAGAGAAACAGATAACACGGCTCAAGCCGCGTGCACCTTTGGTCTGAAATAGGGGGTTATCAGACTCCGGAGCTTCAGGTGAATCCGTCATTAATGCCGCAAAATCATTACCGAATACGTAGGTGCCTTGATAGTCCGGGTTTTTATCGCCGGAAATACGCTCGTTCGTCGGGCAAAGGAAACACTTCTCTTCGTAAGTCGCTAGCTGTTCATAGCTCGGCTTCTCATCTTGACCACTCCAAGGGCGCTTTGCACGATGCGGCGAAACCAGTAGCCACTCACCCGTTAGTGGGTTGTAGCGGCGATGTGGGTGATCAACGGGATTAAATTCAATATTCGACATGTTACTTACTCACTCTAAAATTCATTCTTAAATTCGGTGGCGCGGATGACCAAACGGCCTTTACTCTGCTGAGTAGCCTTGTGGATTATTGGACTGCCAATTCCAGGTATCAGATGTCATGTCTGAAATAGAACGGTTTGCCTTCCAGTTAAGCTCTCGCTCCGCTTTCGTCGTGCTTGCCCAACACTCGGCAATATCACCAGGGCGACGAGGACAAAGCTCATACGCTATCGGGTGACCACACGCTGTACCAAAGGCTTCAACCATCTCTAATACACTTGAACCTTTGCCTGTTCCTAGGTTGTAGATATGCAAACCCGCTGTCTCACCCACTGACTTTAACGCTGCAATATGGCCATCTGCTAAATCCATAACGTGGATGTAATCACGCACACCGGTACCATCAGGAGTTGAATAGTCGTTACCAAATACCGCAAGCTTTTCACGACGGCCTACTGCTACTTGTGCAATAAAAGGCATGAGATTATTTGGAATGCCTTGTGGGTCTTCGCCCATGGTGCCAGATGGGTGCGCGCCAACAGGGTTAAAGTAACGCAGCAGCGTAATGCTCCAGTCACTTTCAGCTTCAAACAGATCAGCAAAGCACTGCTCTACCATGTACTTACTGCGACCGTATGGGTTGGTTGTTGCCCCTGTCGGAGAGCTTTCAGTAATTGGCACGATTTCAGGATCGCCATACACGGTTGCTGATGAACTAAAGACGATACTCTTCACGCCTGCTTTTCGCATTGAACGTGCTAATACCAGAGATCCATTAACGTTGTTGTCGTAGTATTCAAGCGGCTTAGCAACAGACTCACCAACGGCTTTTAAGCCTGCAAAATGGATAACAGATTGAATGTCATGATCACGGAAGACAGAATCTAGGAAAGCCTCATCTCGAATGTCACCTAGGTAGAAGGTAGGTCTTACGCCTGTTAACGCTTTAATTCGGCTCAACACTTCGACATTGGCGTTACATAAGTTATCAACAATAATTGGCTCAAGCCCTGCTTCAATCATTTGTACACAGGTGTGGCTACCTATATATCCCATACCGCCAGTGATAAGTACTTTCACTTCTGCCTCTCTTTAATGCTTCTGTCCGTGCTGCTTTTGCGCAACGACTTTTGTATGCCTCGAAGTCTACCAACCAAACCCGATCGTGTTCTGTGATCAAATTCGCATTGTGTAAACGTTTCCACAAGTAATTTAAAGTAATGGTCTTACAATGAGCGATTAAGCTATACACAGTTCAAACAAAAATAACTAAATAACAATAATTTAATTGAAAATTAATGGGGGTTTATAATAGACACATACGATGGGATCTCTACTAAAGTTTTACTAAAGCCTCAGCTAAGGAAGGTTTATCATAGGTCGTCACAAAGATTAGTGTTTACTCAAGCTGAGGTGGACAATAGCTTGATTATACTTTTTATAGATTAGTCAAAATATAATAGCTCTTAACTATTATTGGCCAATATCATATTTACTATATGCAACAAGTAAACATGATACTAACCAATAGAAGTAATCACGCCAATTTTCCATGGCAACATTTCTTAAATTTATTACCACTTCCACATAGACAACGTTCATTTCTAAGTGGCGGTGACAATCTCATCTCTTCAAGAGAATTTCTAATATGTAACATTAACTCAACGGGAGAGCGTTTTTGATTTAATAGCTTACTCATTATTCTAAAATGTAGTTCTGTGTGTGAAAAAAACATTTTATATGATTCACAAAAGTAGTTATGGTTATTTTCATTACTTGGAGATTTCGAAAACTGATGTTTTGGACAGCCGCCATTACATAATTTCAGGTAGGCACACTTCTTACAATCACTTGATAACGCTGTCATCTTATTCTCACCAAAAGATACCGCTTTTGGCGTATTATTTAGTTCACGAATTGATGTGTCATTTATATTTCCAACCTTGTATTCTGGGTATACAAAATGATCACAGTTATATAAGTCTCCGTTGGATTCCAGTGCAAATGCATGGCCACATGTCTCTGAAAATGTACACAGTTCCGTTTTACCCGTATGGTGTGCAGAAAGGGTCGCATCAAACATCTGAACAAAAACTTTACTTACGTCAGAAACTATCCATTTATCATAAATTTGACAAAGAAAATTACCATACTTACGTGGTTCTACAGACCAAGGTGTTACAGTCCCCTTATATCCACTACCAGGATAAATTAAAGTTAATCCATCTTCAGTTATTTCACTAGCTTCTTGCTCCACTAAAGGAATAAACTGCATATATTTTACACCCAAAGATTTTAAGTGCTCATAAACTTCTATAGGGTATTCACAATTGATGTTGTTAACCACAGTTAGTGAATTAAACTCTACACCATGTTCATTCAACAACCTAATACACTGCATGACTTTATCATGTGTCCCCCTACCACTACGACTCACACGATATTTATCGTGTAAAGTATTAGGTCCATCAATAGATACGCCAACTAGGAAATTATTTTCTTTGAAAAATTCACACCATTCACTATCAATTAATATCCCGTTTGTCTGGAAGGTATTAAGTATTACCTTATTACCTTTGTGTTTTCTTTGAAGACCCATTGCTTTTTTAAAGAAATCGATCCCCATTAATGTTGGCTCTCCCCCCTGCCAGGAAAATGAAACATGATTAGTTTCCTGAGCATCTATATATTGCTTTATATAGTTATTGAGTGTGTGGTCATCCATGACTTTAATTTTACTTGAATATAGTTTTTCTTTTTCCAAATAGAAACAATAATCACAGTCTAAATTACAAAGTGAACTGCTTGGTTTAGCCATGACTTGACAATTATTTACTTGAGAGTTCATATTTTTCCGACAAATGTAAGAAGCCTAGAGACCCAAAGATTACTAGGCTAACTAATTACTATTTTCTAGCTACAACTTTATCAATCATAGCCTGCATTTTCTTAACACGTTCAGGTTTCTCACTTGCCAAGTTGTTTTGCTCTTGAAGATCAACTTTTAGATTAAACAGCTGAGGGTGAGGGAATAACCCACTATCTATATGCTTGTCTTGTTCAATCCAAATATTGTTGTTTACTTGTGGTTGTACATATTTCCAATTACCATCACGAACTGAAAGTGTAAATGACTCTTGAATCATCTGCTTCCTTGCTGGCATGCTACTATCAAGAAGTGCGTCAAGTACATCCTGACTATCGATGGCTTCACCATCTTCAAGGTCGACTGAAAGTAAATTTGCAAAAGAACGATAGAAGTCAATATGACTGAATAGTGCATCACTTTCGCCTCCTTTCTTAATACCATTAGGATAAGAGATTATTGTAGGAACGCGGGTACTCGCCTCATATGCTGAATACTTACCACCATACCCATATAGCTCTCCCCATGGCGTATGCCCATTGAGTAATCTAGGTGCTCCATCTAAATAACCATCATTTAATACAGGGCCATTATCGGATGTAAATATTATGATTGTATTATCATAAATATCTCTATCTTTTAACTCTTGAATAATTTGACCAGTGACATAATCTAACTGAAGAATTGAATCTCCACGTGGGCCTTGTCCTGACTTTCCTTCGAACATTGCATGCGGGACTCTTGGTACATGAGGCTCTGTAAAACCAAAGAATAAGAAGAATGGCTTCTCTTCTGCTAATGACGAATCAATGAAATCATAAGCTTTCTTTGCAAATTCAAATGATACTTCTTCGTCGACAAACTCAGCAGAAACGCCCCCCTGCTGCCAACCAATACGACTGATTCCGTTAATAACAGAGCCTGAATGCTGAAGATCTGCTTTCTGACGCATCGAGTCTCGATCAATCATTCCATTAGGGCGATCGCCAATAGGCTCATCATAGTTGACATAAATTGGATCATTTGGATCTAATCCAAGTACGACATCATTCTCAGTAAAAACCGTTGGTACACGATCATTTGTTACTGGTAAAAGAAAACTATATTCAAAGCCGACATCATTAGCACCACGTGTAAATGGTTGATTCCAATCAACATCTCCTTTTCCATCACCTATGCCAAGATGCCACTTGCCAACGTATGCTGTCTTGTAACCTTCTTCAAGCATCATTTTTGCAATCGTTGGCTGATCCGGTCGAATAATTAACGGGTCATTGCCTTCTAAAATATCAGTGTTAATTCGAAATGCATGCTCACCAGTCATTAATGAATACCTAGAAGGTGTACATGTAGCGGCAGGACTATGAGCATCAGTAAAACGAATTCCACTTTCCGCAAGAGCATCAATATTTGGAGTGTCTATCTTCCCACCATATGAACTCGGATCTCCATACCCTAAATCATCAGCATATAAGATAAGAATATTAGGGTTTGAAGCTTCATACTGCTCAGATAAAGCCTGACCAGAAACAAATGATAGTGCAATTGCCGCACATAATGCACCAGTTTTAAATCTATTATTCATACATCCCTCTTTAAAAATTAATAACTTATTTATAGGTTGACTAACAGAATCACCTGGTAAATTTTTACTAGATATTAACTAAAACAAACAAGCTAAAACTGTTTAATTTTTGAGCTTTGTCATATAAATAGAATACTAACAACCCTAAAATGTAAGCACATGTGTAATACCAATTAAGACATACAACATCGCATTGGTAACTTATAAAACCAAGTGCAATAAAAACAAAAAACAGAATAAAAACAACATAATAAATAGACAATTCAACACTCAAGACACATATCACATTGGATATAAGCCAATCTCACATGGGTTAAGTTTTTAATTTCATTCTGACAAGTAACAATTGTGAAAACGTCTCAATTTGTACCAAAAATATAAAACATTGGATATTTACTAAAAAACCTTATGCACTTGCTTGAGCTTTAATTACAATAGTTAACAGGAAATTTTATTCTCACTAGGATGTGAGTTAAGCCGACTGGAAGTGAAGAATGGCAACATTAAAAGATATCGCAACCGAAGCCAGTGTGTCATTGGCAACGGTCTCTCGAGTTTTAAATGACGATCCAACACTTAGCGTAAAAGAAGAAACTAAGCGCCGTATTTTTGAGATCGCAGAAAAACTGGAATACAAAACCAGTAGTTCAAAGAAAGCAACATTGAGTAACAAGCAAAAGCATCACTTTCTTGCTTTGTACAACTACAAACAAGAAGCAGAAGTGAACGACCCGTATTACTTATCCATTCGTCATGGTATTGAGACCCAATGTGACAAGCTAGGTATCGATCTAACTAATTGTTACGACAGTAATATTGAAGTAGAAAGTAAAAAGATCACCGGTGTCCTTTTAGTTGGCCACTGCAAGCCTGCCACTCTGAAAAAACTACAAAAATTGACTGACAACATCTGTCACGTGGATTTCAATGACCTTGATTCACCTTATGATTCAGTTGATATTGACCTTGCTAAAATCAGTAAAGAAATTACCGATTTCTTTATTAACCAAGGTTACCAACGCTTAGGGTTCATTGGTGGTCAAGACCAACCGAATACCCCAGATATACGTGAAGTCGCCTTTTCAGAGTATGGCCAGCTTAAAGGTGTGGTCTCTACTGATGATATCTATCGTGGTGATTTCTCTAGCTCGTCAGGCTATAAACTGATGAAAGAGATGCTCGCAAAGCCAGATTACCCTAAAGCACTTTTCATCGCGTCTGACTCTATAGCCATTGGTGTGTTGCGTGCCGTACATGAACACGGCTTGTCGATACCTAAGGATATTTCTCTCATCAGTGTCAACGACATTCCAACAGCTAAGTTTACCTTCCCTTCTCTCTCCACGGTTAGAATCCACTCAGAAATGATGGGAATTCAAGGGGTTAACTTGTTGGTTGAGCGAGTTAGAGACGGGCGTGCATTGCCACTTCAAGTCTATGTGCCAAGTAAACTCAAGCTGCGTGACACAACCAACTAGCCAGCCAAACCGCTTCTTTACATCCAGTTAAAACTTAAAGCGCTGATTTATCGGCGCTTTAACTCATTTCCCTGTATTTTTTACTTCAATCGACACTATCTTCCCGTTCAAACCAATCCTTAACTTGTTGCATATTTAGCATCGATTCGCTCCGATACTCACCCAAAACCTTTGCTTTTAAGTCGATCACATCTCTCTAGGCAGCCACTGATAAAAACGTGATCCAGTTAAAGTAAAACGTTATCACTAATTTATTTTAGTAAAAGTTTTACTAATATGTTTCCCAGATGCTTATTTTTACAATTAGAACGTCGGCACGACCATTGTGATCGCCATAGCCGAGGGGAGAATCAACGTGAACAACTGGGAAAACTTTCTTCACCTGCATGAGAATAGATTAGCGCCCCGCGCTTACTTCTTCTCATACGACTCAGTTCAAAACGCAACAACGTTTCAGCGCGAGCTAAGTAGCCACTTTCAATTGCTCAGCGGTCAATGGACTTTCAACTACTTCACCAACCCTTTGTTGGTTCCAGAAGAGTTTTACAACCAGAAAATGACCGATTGGGGCAACATTACCGTTCCAAATATGTGGCAAATGGAAGGTCACGGCGATCTTCAGTACACCGATGAAGGCTTTCCATTTCCTATTGATGTGCCGTTCGTACCTTCTGATAACCCGACTGGCGCATACCAACGAACCTTTACTTTGGGTGATAGCTGGGCAGACAAGCAGACCATCATTAAGTTTGATGGCGTAGAAACCTACTTCGAAGTTTATCTAAACGGCGAGTACGTTGGGTTCAGTAAAGGCAGCCGCTTAACGGCTGAGTTCGATATTTCGGCGCATGCTAAGTCAGGTGAAAACCTACTTTCCATTCGCGTCATGCAGTGGGCAGACTCTACCTACATTGAAGATCAAGACATGTGGTGGACAGGCGGTATCTTCCGTGACGTTTACCTTGTCGGCAAAGAGCAGCTCCACGTACAAGATTTAACGGTTCGCACTGATTTTGATGATGCATACCAAAGCGCAACCCTTTCATGCAACGTTGCCCTAGAAAACCTAGCGGCAGCGACCAATGCAACGCTTGAGTACGCTTTGCTCGACGGCAATCAAGTTATCTCGCAAGGCTCAGTAGATAATATTCTTGTCGACAGCAAGGCGAACACTCAGTTTGCCATTGATGTGGTTAACCCAATCCAATGGAACGCAGAAAACCCATACCTATTCCAATTAATTCTTACCCTAAAAGACTCAAACGGTAATGTTCTGGAAGTGATTCCACAGCGTGTTGGTTTTCGTGACATCAAAGTACGTGACGGCCTTTTCTACATCAACAACAAGTACGTGATGCTGCACGGTGTTAACCGCCACGATAACGACCACTTAAAAGGTCGCGCGGTAGGCATGGACAGAGTGGAAAAAGACCTCGTATTGATGAAGCAACACAACATCAACTCAGTACGTACGGCGCACTACCCTAATGATCCTCGCTTCTACGAGCTGTGTGACATTTACGGCCTATTCGTTATGGGTGAAACCGATGTGGAAACTCACGGGTTTGCCAACGTAGGCGACTTAAGCCGCATTACTAATGATTCAGCTTGGGAAGCGGTGTTCGTTGAGCGTATCGAAAGACACATTCACGCACAAAAAAACCACCCTTCTATCATCATGTGGTCTCTGGGTAACGAATCCGGTTATGGCTGTAACATCCGCTCAATGTATGACGCAGCAAAAGCGATTGATGACACACGCTTGGTTCACTACGAAGAAGATCGTGACGGTGAAGTAGTCGATATAATCTCAACCATGTATTCACGCGCCCAGCTAATGAACGCGTTTGGTGAATACCCACACGAAAAACCGCGCATCATTTGCGAGTATGCACACGCAATGGGTAACGGCCCAGGTGGCTTAACGGAATACCAGAACGTGTTCTACAAGCATGATTCGATTCAAGGCCACTACGTATGGGAATGGTGTGACCACGGTATTCTAGCCCGTGATGAAAAAGGCACCGAGTTCTACAAATACGGCGGAGACTACGGCGATTACCCTAACAACTACAACTTCTGTATGGACGGTCTTGTCTACCCAGATCAAACACCGGGTCCAGGCTTAAAAGAGTACAAGCAAGTGATTGCGCCAGTGAAACTACGCGACTTCAACGCTGAAGACGGCACGCTCACAGTTGATAACAAGCTTTGGTTCTCAAATATCGATGACTACACCATAACAGCGGAAATTCGTGCTGAAGGTGAAACTCTCGCGGTTCAAAATATCAAAGTGTCTGGTTTAGCAGAGAACTCAAGCCGTGAAATCACACTTGAAATGCCAGCGTCACTGCAAGGTGAAAACGCAGACCCTCGCGAAGTGTTTGTTAACTTTACGGTTCGTAAAGACTCTCGCACTTCGTACAGCGAAGCGAACCACGACATTGCGATTTACCAATTCCAAGTAAAAGAGAACACCGCCGTTCTACCGACCTTTACCACCAACAATGCAACGGCACTGGATGTGATTGAGTCTCGCCTTGACTACGTAGTGAAAGGCCACAACTTTGCGCTTAACTTCTCGAAAGTGAGCGGCAAGCTGACGTCATGGATAGTCAACGGTGAAGAATTAATTAAGTCAGAACCTAAGCTTAACTTCTTCAAACCGATGATCGATAACCATAAGCAAGAGCACGATGGTTACTGGGAACCTGCGCACCTGCAAATCATGCAAGAGCATTTCCGTAGCATTAATCTTGAGTGCGTAAACGTAGAACACGTTGACGGCAAAGTAGAGATCACCACCTCCAGCATCATCGCGCCACCTGTCTTCGATTTCGGTATGCGATGTGAATATCGCTACCAAATCAATGCACAAGGTCAGTTGAATGTTGAGTTAAGCGGTGAACGCTATGGCGATTACCCTCATGTCATCCCTGTGATTGGTTTTGACCTTGGCATTAATGGCGACTTCGACCAAGTGCAGTACTACGGTCGCGGCCCTGAAGAGAACTACCAAGACAGCAAACAAGCCAACATGATTGACGTATACCAATCGACCGTTGACGACATGTTCGAAAACTACCCATTCCCACAAAACAATGGCAACCGCCAACATGTTCGTTGGGCTGCACTTTCAAATCGTGCGGGTAATGGTATTGCAGTGAAACCTCAGCAAGAGATTAACTTCAGTGCGTGGTTCTACACCAATCAAAACATGCATCAAGCACAACACACGATTGAGCTAGAAAAGAGCGGTTACATCACTCTGAACCTAGATCACCAAGTGATGGGGCTTGGCTCTAACTCTTGGGGCAGTGAAGTGCTCGACTCTTACCGCGTTTACATGGATGAGTTCCGCTACGGCCTAACTCTGATCCCATTCCAAGCGGGAGATTGCAGCGCACAGGCTCTGATGAATCATTCATTTGAACAAGACTTTTTCACCACCAACGCAGCTTGCACCAAGCCTGCAACTAACGAGGCGTAACCGATGATCGTTTTAGAAAACTTAGAGCAATTTAAAGTCGTCTACCGTGACGGTCGCAAGTGGAATCGTTGTGTGGAAGCGATTGAAAACATCGGCAACATCAAAGATGGCGTTATGTACTCCATCGGCGACTCTCTGACCTACATGATTGAAGACGGCGTTGCTCGTAACACTGAAACCTTTACCGGAAACCGCCGTTACTTCGATGTGCACTACTACCTCGATGGGCATGAAACGGTTGAGTTTGCAGATAAAAATCAACTTAACACTGTAGAGGCTTACAGCGATGAAACCGACCGTGAACATTTAACAGGAAGCGGAGAAGTTCGTCAGTTATCACAAGGTCAAGTGACCATCTTTGATAACAGCAAAGCTTACCGCTTCCACGGTGACAGCCACGTACGCAAAGTCGTACTGAAGGTCACGATTGAAGATGGCTGCTTTTTAAACAAATAAATAGAACCTTTCACTGGCTATGACTGAGCCTTGCCGTTCAAGGCTCAACTTAGTCTCTAGCGAGTTAGGTTCACTATAAAAGTACTCTTAGCATTCACCCTACATTGAAAGCTTAGAGAAATAACGACAATACATAACGTGATTCAATGGAGGACATTATGTCTGGATCTATGCGTGGCACGATTGGCAAGTTTGCCTTGCTATCGATGACGCTTGCGGCGGTATTTAACGTTCGCAACATCGTAAACAACAATATCGAATTGGGCTTGAGCTCGGCACCTATCTTTTTACTCGCCACTATCGTCTACTTCATCCCTTTCGTATTCATCATTGCTGAATTCGTTTCTGCAAACAAAGATTCTGAATCGGGCATGTATGATTGGCTTAAAAAGCCATTAGGGACAAAGTCTGCGTATTTAGGCTCTTTCCTGTATTGGTTTGTTAACCTATTTTGGTTTGTATCCCTACTGCCTAACGTTATCGCCTACGCCTCATACGCAATGCTAGGTTATGAGTATGCGTTCTCCCCTCTCGTCACTTCATTAATTTCGATTGTGTTGTTTGCACTTGCAACTCACATCTCGACGAAAGGCGCGTCTTGGTTAGGTAAGATCTCTGAATTTGTTGCTTACGGTGTGTTTGCCTTGTTTGGTATTTACGTACTGGGTGCCGTTATGGCGCTCGGTGGCGACCACGTTCCAGCAGAGCCAATCACGTTAGAAGCGATGACACCAACCATTAACTGGGCAACGCTGGGTATTATGTGTTGGATCTTCCAAGCGGCAGGTGGTGCAGAAACGGCAGCGGCTTACCTAAAAGATGTAAAAGGCGGTCAAAAGACCTTCATTAAAGTCATCATTGCAGCGGGTGTTCTTATTGGTGCAATGTACGCCATTGGTTCACTGCTGGTTAACGTATTCGTTCCTCGTGAAAGCTTAACTTACGCAGGTGGTATGGTTGAGATCTTTACCGGTATGGCTCAGTACTTCAGTGTATCTGAAACGTTAGTCGGTCGCTTCGTGGGTATCGTACTCTTCATCGCCATGTTTGGTTCTATGATGATGTGGACTGCAGCGCCAGTAAAAATTCACTTCTCTGAAATCCCTCAAGGTGTTTACGGCGAGAAAACAACAGAGCTAAACGAACATGGTGTTCCAGTTCGCGCCGCTTGGTGGCAGTTCGCTTTCGTTGTATTCATGCTTCTAGTGAGTGGATTTGGTTCAGAATCAGTCCAAGATATGATGAACGTTGCAATCAACCTAACGGCTGGTACTGCAATGCTTCCACCAATCTTCATCATGGCGGCTTACTTTGTATTCCGTTGGAAATATGACGATACACCACGAGATTTCCGCATGGGTTCACGTAAAGTCGGCATGGGTGTCGTACTGGTGCTAATTACCATCTTCATTGTAAGTATGACGGCATCAGCCTTCCCAACAGGCGTGAACTTCATGAGAGCCTTCTTCATTAACGTCTTCATGACTGCGGTATTCTCTGCAATTGCATGGTGGTGGATCTCTCGCTTTGAAAAAAAGCAGGCGGAAGGTGAGCAACTAGAAACTGCTAAGCAGTCTTAAATCATAGCGTTAGAGGTCTCTACAAGCTGAATGATGTTTAAATAAGAGTACCTTTACAAACACTTATACCCCCTAAATAACCGAGGTGTCAGCAATGATGCTTCGGTTATTTCACTTCATCACTATTAGCATCAACATCACCATCAAGCTCACACTAGAAACACCAAGATAAAATTTAAGTAAAACATTTACTCAAAGTCACAAAAACGATCAATATTGTTTAACTTTCATCCCTTAAATCTTTACTCTCTGTGGTGAAGAAACCGCCCATTATTATTGTTTTAGAAGAGCCTAAATTTATCTTACCTAAAGGCCAAATATCTCAAAAATCTTGGTCGAACTTCACGGTACGGTTTATGAGATGAGCGGGATAAATGTTGGTATTTTTACTAAATTAACCCCTTGCGCTCAATACACGTACTCCCCATAAACAAGCTGTGAAGATACACAGCAAATGCTAACACCGTAATAACTCGATGGGTGTTTGCCAAACCAACATAACAATAAAGCACGGCCTATAAACACCCTAGGACCATGCACCTACTATAATTAACGTGAAACACCGGAGAACATCATGTCCGAAACTGCTCGTGGCACGATAGGCAAATTTGCCTTACTATCTATGACCTTTGCTGCTGTCTATAGCTTTAACAATATCATTAACAATAACATTGAGATCGGACTCTCTTCCGCTCCGATGTTCTTACTCGCAACCGTTTTTTACTTCGTCCCTTTTTGCTTAATTGTGGCGGAATTTGTTTCGCTCAATAAGAACTCAGAAGCCGGCGTATACGCGTGGGTAAAAAGTTCACTCGGTGGACGCTGGGCCTTTATATCGGCGTACACCTATTGGTTTGTAAACCTGTTCTTTTTCACCTCACTACTGCCAAGAATCATCGCCTACGCATCCTATGCGTTCTTAGGCTTTGAATACATATTTACACCATTGACCACCGCGGTATTGAGTATGATTCTGTTTGCCATCGCCACTCATATTTCCAATAACGGTGCGAAGCTTCTAGGGCCAATTACCTCAATCACCTCATCACTGATGCTGCTCCTGACACTGTCCTACATCGTACTCTCAGGTGGTGCATTAATCGGTGGTATTGAACCTGCAGACCCAATCACGATTGAAGCGATGACTCCTACTTTTAACTGGGCATTCCTGGGAGTTCTCACCTGGATCTTTATGGCTGCAGGTGGCGCTGAGTCTGTCGCGGTATACGTGAACGACATTAAAGGTGGTCATAAGTCATTTGTTAAAGTCATCATCATTGCCGGCGTGTTTATTGGTGCGCTCTATTTCATTGGTTCTATTCTTGCCAATGTCTTTGTTTCGCGCGAAGAGTTGAAATTTACTGGAGGCTCCGTTCAGGTATTTGAAGGGATGGCGAGACATTTTGGCTTATCTGAATTACTGATGAATCGATTCGTTGGCGTGGTCTCGTTTACTGCCATGCTTGGATCGCTACTTATGTGGACAGCAACGCCGGTTAAAATCTTCTTCTCTGAAATCCCTAAAGGCATCTTTGGTGAGAAAACTGTCGCACTGAACAAACAAGGTGTGCCAGTTCGCGCGGCTTGGATCCAGTTCTTAATTGTTATTCCACTGATGTTCATTCCGACACTGGCCTCTGACACCGTGCAAGATCTGATGAGTACTATTATCAACATGACGGCTGCAGCGTCTATGTTGCCGCCACTGTTTATTATGATCGCCTACTTAAACTTGCGCATGAAACTGGATCACCTACCTCGTGATTTCAGAATGGGCTCACGCGTTACGGGCATAGCGATTGTCTCTGTGCTTATTGCTATTTTCACCGTGGGTTTCTTTGCCTCAACCTTCCCAACAGGTGGCGACATCATGACCATTATCTTCTATAACGTAGGCGGTATTGTCATCTTCCTTGGCTATGCGTGGTGGAAATACGGTAAATATGAAAAAGGGTTAACGGCTGAAGAAAAGAAGGCTGAAGCTACCCCCATCAGCGCGTAATTCACGCGATTAAAATGAATCACCTTTAAGCACTGACGATGAGTCGGTGCTTTTATCTATCTGCTTTTAAATATGCGCTTTATTTAGCATGCAAATTATATAGGTTATTGATATTTTCTTTGATAGTTTTTCCGCGACAAAAATTAAGTAAAGTTTTACTAAAATAGATCACACTTTTCGACCAAAGTTATTTTTCGACCCCTAAAATAACGCTAATATCGCTCCTGAAATCGCAAGTCAATTGGTCAGTACGCCGAATAGAGCGTCATCAAACTAGAAGCCAAATGTCCTTGCGGCTACTCGCGGATTAACCCTTATATAGAAGATAATCAAATGAAAAGTAGTTTTACTAAAAAGACCTTAATCGCTAGCTGTATTTTCACTGCTTTGTCTGTCAATGCAGCCGAGACTGAAGCTAACCACAGCACCACGCAGGTGCCACAATCTGAATCTAAGACTTCATACAACTTTTATGGAGAGCTTGGCATAGGTGGACACACTGCACTTGAAGGCGACAGCAAAGGCCGTTACAGCGACGGTACTTACATTGAAGCTGGTCTCGCAATCGAGCACGGTAACTGGTTCGGCTTGGCGTACATGGAAGGCTGGACAGTTCAAGCAGACGACGAAGGAAATGCTTGGGCTACTGGTCACGGCTGGGGCGGCTTTGAAGGCGGCTTTAATCGTTTCTACGCAGGTTACCGCACCGATGGTAAAACTGAGTTCATTGTTGGTCGAAACGACTCTTCATTAGATGACATTCAATGGTGGGGCGATGCCACGGTTGAGTACGGTTACGCGATTTCCAATACACGCGATGTCAACTTCGGTCTTAAAATCCAAAACCTTGACGGTAAATTCCGCTACAGCGTGACAGCTGCACCAAAGTCTGATTTCTCTGAAGATGATGCGTGGATTAACTTCGGTAAGTACGACAAATTTGCAGACCAATGGATCGATAAAAATGCCATGGTCAATGGTTACGTTCAGTACGACATTATTGACGATCTAACACTATTAGCTGGTGCTGAAGCACGTGATAACAGCGGTGGCGAACTGGTTATCTTAGGGGCGGAATACAAAAACGTCGCAGCACGTGTATGGCACGACACCGACAAAGGCAATCAAGAGTCATTTGGTAGCGAAACGGGTTTCCAAACCAGTGGTTGGTATGAAGCAGCTCCAGGTGTTTATCTGTCAGCAGCGTACAACTACGCTAAGTTTGATTCGGACATCGAGCCAAATGAGACTCGCTCTTACATCAACGCAGGTGTTTGGTACGAATACGGTAATGGCACTTACGCAACCGCATTCGACACTAAGTTTGCAGTCGGTGATGACAACATGAATGACGATGCGCAACTGTTCATTATGCAATATTTCTACTGGTAATTCGAGGATATATACATGATTTTACGTAAAACTTTGACAGCTATCGCTGTTGGTTCAGTCATTACTCTGGCTGGCTGCTCTAACTCAACCGAAGAAGCAACATCAGTAGAACAACTGCAAGCCAATAATTTCCAAAACGTTATCGACCGTACTGGCTCACCAGAATATATGCGCGATTACGACTTTGATGACCACCAACGTTTTAACCCATTCTTCGATTTGGGCGCATGGCACGGCCACCTACTTCCTGATTCAGATGAAGGCATGGGCGGCTTCCCGGGTACTGCGCTACTCACGGAAGAATACATCAACTTCATGGCAAACGACTTTGACCGTTTAAGCGTGTTCAAAGATGGCAAGAAAGTTGAATTCACCATGGAAGCGTACAGCTTACCAGGCGCATTAGTTCAAACGTTAACCTCTGATGACGTAACGGTTGAAATGACACTGAGATTCGCTTCTGACCGTACATCGCTGCTAGAAACTAAGATCACAACTGACGAACCAGTAGAGCTAGTTTGGGATGGTGAGTTACTAGAGAAAACTCACGCGAAAGAAGGTGAAGCGCAAACGGATAAAACCATTGCTGAAACGTACCCAGATTATAACCGCCAAATCGTCGCTACTGATGACGGCCTAAAAGTTACCTTTGGCGAAGTACGCTCGACATGGGATCTTTTGACCTCAGGCGAATCTGAGTACCAAGTTCACAAGTCGATTGAAACGCAAACCAATGTTGAAGGCCTAAGCTTCACATCAACGGCAAGCATTGCTGAATCAACCACTTTCTACACCACTTACTCTCACGTTCTAACAGCAGAAGAAAGCCAAGCTGAACAGGCTGAGATCAAAAAGATCATGGCAACCCCTACCGACTATTTAGATGCTTCAGAAGCTCGTTGGGAAGGCTACCTAGAGATGGGGTTAACCAACCCGAACGCAACGCCTGAACAAGAGCGTGTTGCTGTTAAAGCGATGGAAACCCTAAACGGTAACTGGCGTGGGGCAGCAGGTGTAATGGAATTTGATTCGGTTACTCCTTCTGTAACGGCTCGTTGGTTCTCTGGTAACCAAACATGGCCGTGGGATACGTGGAAACAAGCGTACGCAATGGCGCACTTCAACCCAGAAGTAGCAAAAGATAATATTCGCGCGATGTTTGCTTTCCAAATCCAAGCCGATGATGAGCTTCGTCCTTGGGACGAAGGCTTTGTACCTGACCTACTGTCATACAATAAAAGCCCCGAACGTGGCGGTGACGGTGGCAACTGGAACGAACGTAATACTAAGCCAAGCCTAGCGGCATGGGCTGTAATGGAAGTGTACAAAACCACTGGCGACAAAGAATGGATAGAAGAGATGTACCCAATGCTTGTGGCCTACCACGACTGGTGGCTACGCAACCGTGACAATAATGGTAATGGCATCCCTGAATACGGCGCATCTTTAGACAAAGCGCACAACACACCTGAAGGCGACATGTTCTTCACTGTGGTTCGTGGCGACGAGCATGAAACCATCGTTGGTCAAGCAGCGCTTGATAAAGTTGTCGCTGAAGGCGGATACGACTTCATTGAAAGCCCAGCTCAAATCGCAGCGTCTTGGGAATCAGGTCGTGATGATGCTGCCGCATTTGGCTTCATCGATATCGATCAGCTAAACGAATACGTCGCTAACGGCGGCAAGCGTTCTGATTGGGACGTAGAGTTTGCTCAAAACCGTGCGGAAGACGGCACGCTACTTGGCTACTCACTGCTGCAAGAGTCCGTTGACCAAGCAAGCTACATGTACAGCGATAACAAGTACCTAGCTGAAATGGCAGACATTCTTGGTAAAGAGTCTGACGCGAAAGAGTTCCGCGAAAAAGCAGAGCACCTATCAAACTACATCAACACCTGTATGTTCGATGAGAGCACTAACTTCTACTACGACATTCGTATTGAAGACAAGCCACTGGCTAACGGCTGTGCGGGTAAGCCAATCGTAGAACGCGGCAAAGGCCCTGAAGGCTGGTCACCACTGTTTAACGGTGCAGCAACGCAAGCGCATGCTGACGCGGTTGTTTCAGTCATGAAAGACACGGAAGAGTTCAACACGCACGTACCACTAGGTACCGCGGCGCTGTCTAACCCTGCATTTGGCCCTGACATTTACTGGCGTGGACGTGTATGGGTGGATCAGTTCTACTTTGGCTTAAAAGGCATGGAGAGCTACGGCTACCGTGACGACGCTATCGAAATGGCAGGCGCGTTCTTTGATAACGCTGACGGCCTAATTCAAGATGGCCCGATTCGTGAGAACTACAACCCGCTAACGGGCGAACAGCAAGGTGCACCGAACTTCTCTTGGAGTGCTGCTCACCTGTACATGCTGTACAACGATTTCTTTACTGACGCAGAGTAATCTGAAAGTAAAGCGTAACGTCAGTTAATAAGTATGCCTAATTATTAACTGACAACGAAAGCGCCAGAGTTTGGGGACTCTGGCGCTTTATATTTACTAGAATATTGATATTTTTTCTAAAAGCTTTGGTTATTTAGCGCTTTTTACTAAGAAGGTTTTCTAAGGTAAAAGTGTTTACCAGCCGCTCTGATTGCACAACGTTTCCACAACACCGGTAACCCACGCTTTTAGCCCAGTATAAGTTTAATTGAAATCAACACATCGCAATATAAAAGAGCAATCAGTGGCATATTTATTGATATACGATTTCACTCGGTGTCTAATGACCAACTCAAAATCACGAGGTAAACCATGGCAACGATCAAAGATGTAGCAAAAGAAGCAGGAGTCTCCGTTGCTACCGTTTCTCGCGTATTAAATAAATCCTCCAAAGCGAGTCAAGCCGCCACCGCCTCGGTGAATAAAGCAATGAAGCAGCTCGGTTACCGCCCTAATGCAGCAGCCCAAGCACTGGTCAATCAAACTACCAATACCATTGGTATCGTCGTCTGTGATGTGTCTGAACCTTTTTATGGCACTATGGTTAAAGCGATTGACAAAATTGCCCACCAAAACAACAAACACGTTCTCATTGGCAATGGTTACCACACGGCCGAACAAGAAAAAAAAGCCATTGAACTGTTGATCAACAGTCGCTGTGAAGCATTGATCGTTCACTCCAAAGCGCTTTCTGATAAAGAGCTTGTCGCCTACGCCAAGGAAGTCAAAGGGCTGGTGATCATTAACCGACATATTCCAGAGCTGGCTTCACGTTGTATTTCTCTGGATAACTTTCGCGGCGCATATCTTGCCACTGAACTGCTGATTAAGAATGGTCACCACAAAATAGCTTGTATCGCTTCGGCTCATGAAATTGACGACGCAAAAGACCGAGTGGATGGCTATTTAGCCGCTCTTAAAGCTCACAATATTGAGTTACCAAACGGCTATATAGAATACGCAGAACCCACCAGCGAAGGTGGTGAAGATGCGATGACTAATCTACTAACCAAGTCGACCGATATGAGCGCCGTGGTTTCTTATAATGACTACATGGCTGCAGGCGCACTCTCTATTGCCAAAGAGAACAGTCTTCATACACCTAATAAGCTATCGGTGATTGGGTTTGATGATGGCATCATTGCCAAATACGTCTCTCCTCGCCTCACCACCGTTCGATACCCTATTGAACTGATGGCGCAAAAAGCCGCCGAGCTTGCATTGATGCTATCTCAAGGGCAAGAGTACAGTGAACAAGCTTTTTGCTACTCACCAACATTGGTACAAAGAGAATCGGTGATGCGACATCAAGCGGCATAGCTTATTAACACCGACCCTGCATTCTGATATTCAGGCTGTCCGATAAAATAAAAAATCCCCGGTTATTACACTGGGGATTTTAGTATTAAATGTATCGGACTTTAGTATTGATTAAGCCACTTAAGCAAACAGCGTAAAGCCATATTGGTATTGCTCCGCTTCTAGTAAGTACTCGCTATGAACACTTGGGCTCCAAGAATCATCACCGCCAATCCCCATGTGGAAACCATCCACACGCACATAGATGCAATCGTCTTTAACAAGCTCATTGGTGTGCTTCGCTAGCGCCAATGAATCGATTGAGTAACGGCTTACCGAGAAGTGGAAATCGCCTTCAATATTCACATCACCCACTTGCGCCTGTTTCACATCGCAGCGCAGACCATTCTCACTTGGGAAGATGTAATCAACATGCATTTCATCAACGCTAGATTGGTAGTGACCAACACGCGCTGCCATGATGCGATCTGGGTAGTTCTCGTAAGGACCACGGCCAAACCAATCCACCATTTCCCCCTTGCTGCCCTCACTCAGTGGAATGGCAAACTCAGCGCCAACACGTGGTAACGATGGTAACCCCTTCGCCGCTTGAACGCTCACCTGACACTCAACCTTGCCAGAAGATTGCACCTTGTACTGCCAATCTGAGATAAATACAGTGCGCCCATCCACTTCGTGCTTATGACGAGAAGAAACAACCACAAACTGCCCAACTGTATTCACTTCAAAGCGCACACAGCTTGATTCGATGCGGTTAAGACCTGCAGCAGCCCAACGAGCGGCCCATGTATTCGGGTCTACTCGGTCAACTTCACTGGTACCAATATCGTTATCAATTGGCGCACGGTAGAAGTTATCTTTGATAGCGCGAGCCAACAGAGCTTTACCTTCTTGTAGCGCATTCTCTAAGTGACCCGTTTGCTTGTTGAAAGTTAGCGTTAATGCCGAAGTCACCACTTCAACGTTATCGCCAGAGTCGTTAACACTCATGTTCGATGCCACAGATGTTTCTTCCGTCAGTAACAACTCATTGCTGCCTGGAAGATTAAACTGTTCAATGGCCGTTAGATGGCCTGCATCAGCCCATGCCGTATCAGACTGAAGCGATACATCAACGTTCAGATGATAAGTCTTACCCGCTTTCGGCGCAGGAAGATCGCTAATAAGTTCAAATTCTTGCTTAGATTCAGGCAGTAGCGCTAATTCAATCTCACCGTGTTGAATGGTGATGCCATCTTCAACCAGCTGCCACGCTAACGTTTCATTCAAGCCTTGAGTAAATAGGTACTCACTCGCAACGGTCAATTTCAACGCGTTGCTTAGACCTAGGTTTAGCTCTTTCTCATTGATCTTAAATTGGTAGAACTGCTGTGCTTTCTTCACTTCCCAAAGGTGTGGGTGCGGCGTGCGATCAGGGAATACCAAGCCATTGATACAGAACTGACGGTCATTGATCGTGTCGCCAAAATCACCACCGTAAGCCCAGTACTCAGTACCTTGCTCGTCGGTCTTAGTGATGCCTTGGTCAACCCAATCCCAGATAAAGCCACCTTGCAGGCGTGGGAACTTACGGAAAGCATCCCAGTACTTATCAAAGCTGCCTAGGCTGTTACCCATTGCGTGTGCGTATTCACACAGAATAAATGGACGATCTTCACCTGGCTGACTGATTTCATTCTTAATTGACCAACGCTTGATACCATCGCCATCGTTCTCTTCGTCAACGCGAGCGTACATAGGACATAAAATATCAGTCGCTGCAGTGCGTGAGCCGCCACCTTCATACTGAACCACACGTGTGTTATCACGCTGCTTGGTCCATTGGTACATTGCATGGTGGTTTAAGCCAATGCCCGACTCGTTACCCAGAGACCAGATGATCACAGATGGGTGGTTCTTATCGCGCTCAACCATGCCAATCATGCGGCGCATGTAAGCAGTTAACCAGCTAGGTTCTTCAGACAGGTTACGCATTGGGAACTGGCCGTGTGTCTCAATGTTCGCTTCATCAACCACATACAAACCGTACTCATCACACAGTTGATACCAACGTGGATCGTTCGGGTAGTGCGCGGTACGTACTGCGTTGAAGTTGAATTTCTTCATCATTCTAACGTCTTCAACCATGCTCTCATAACTCACAGCATGACCAAGCTCAGGGTGATGTTCGTGACGGTTAGCACCACGGATCAACACCGCTTTGCCGTTCACTTTTAACAAACCGTCAGTGATCTCTACCGAGCGGAATCCAATCGAATACGCTTCACACTCGATGAGCTGTTGCTGTTCATCTTCAAGACTCACCACAACACGGTACAGATACGGAGATTCTGCGCTCCACTTGTTCGGATTAGCCACCTCAATCGCATGGATGACTTTGTTGTTCCAGCCGCCTTTTTCATCGATATCAAGGTTGTTTGTCGACTCGGCTTTGTGACTGGCAACTAGCTCGCCTTCAGCATCAAAGAGCTTAATGCTGACCGCGTGTTTATCACTGTTTTGGCTGAGTGTGGTTGTCACGTTTAGCGTGGCGTCTTGGTACACGTCATCTAACGTCGTCACAACATCGACATCTGCGATGTGTACTTCAGGCTTGCTGATTAAAGAGACCTCACGAAATATACCGCTAAGCCACCACATGTCTTGATCTTCTAGGTATGAGCCATCAGACCAGCGGATCACCATCACCGCTAGGTGGTTTTCACCCTCTTTAACGAAATCACTCAGGTCAAACTCTGCAGGCAAACGGCTGTCTTGTGAGTAACCGACCCACTTGCCATTACACCAAATATGAAAAGCAGAATTCACGCCAGCAAATTGAATGCGTAGCTGACGTTGGCACCAATCGCTGTCTAGCTCAAAAGACGTTCGGTAACAGCCGGTTGGGTTGTCACTTGGCACGTAAGGAGGCGTATCATCAAATGGGTATTTTACGTTGGTATAAATAGGTTTATCGTGGCCTTCCATCTGCCAGTTGCTTGGAACGGTAATCTCGTTCCAATTCGCAACATCAAACGCTTCATCCATGAAGTTATGCGGCACGGATTCAGGTTGGTCAAACAACTCAAATTTCCACTGACCATTCAGTGATACATTTTTATCTGAAACCTCACCACTTATTGCCTGCTGCTCGTTAGTGAATGCGTTCAATGCAGCATGTGGATTAAGGGTATTTGCATGAGTCACATGTTGGTTTTCCCAATCACGTGCTCGTAGGATGTCATCAAAACTTCTCATTATTATTCATGCCTAGTGATGTTAAACAGTGGAGACCTATGTAAACGTTTCCACTCTATCGAAGAGAAACGGCCCTTGTCAAAAAAAGTACGACTGGCTGTGATTTAGATCGCCCCATTTTTTTAATATATGCTCGTATAATTCTAGTGGATTACTGAGACTCGATTAAAAAAGGCAGTAGATCGTGAGATTTACTGCCTTTATAAGGTTTGTTATCGATACTACTTAACAGCCGATACGATCGTTACCGTTGTCATTGGCTCAATAATATAGCCTTGCTCAAATTGACCTAGGTTCTCTAAATTGTGATTTTTATTGGTGACGTACACTTCAGAGTCAGCCAGTTCAATTTTCGCTGTGTTTAGCTCAAGAGGCATCGCTTGTGTTTCAGAAGCATTGACTACAACAGTCACAAGTTGACCTTCTTCTTCACTGTAGTAAGAAGACGCCATTAAACCGTTAAGATCATCGTAGCCATCTAGCGATACACGCTCAAAGCCAGGGCGGATGAAGCGGCTGTAGTTACCCATTGTCCAGAACAACTTGGTCTCTTCTAAGGTATTCGCATCTAATGACGAATCAATTTTCAGTAGGCCATCTTTATAGTTGTATGGTGTAACCGCTAACCACCAGTGCCAAGCCGAAGCGTTAAGGCGAGTTAAATCACGGTGCATGACTTTTGCTACGTGGATAGCAAGGTCCATATCATCAGCTTCATAGCCATGGCCGCTAAAGCTACGTACATCGCCTTCACCGCCTAGGATACAAATTTCACTCATCCAGATTTCTGCGCCAGGAGAGACTGAATCTACATTCTGACGCAGTAAATCACGCAAGTCGCCCATACGGTCTGATACGTGATCTGACCAATAACCGTGTACCGAAATCTTATTGTGTAGAACGTCTCTCATCTGCTCATCTCCAAGCAGCTCATCAATGTAGTTCTTATAGAGACCTTGGTTTCGGCTGTTCATCGCACCTGTGTACGCGCCGTGATCAAATTGAATTTTGTATTCATCACTTAGTGCCGCTGTGTATTCCACGACTTCTGCGCCATCAACAGCCACCGGTGTAGGAAGGTTTGCTTGCTTTAATGCATCATCAAGTTTGAAGTAAAGGGACTTTAGTTCATCCATGTTGTAGCGGTTTGCTTCTTGAGGCGTGCCGCCTTCCCAATCCCATGTTGGTTCGTTGATTGGACTAATGTGGTTAACTGGAACACCTACTTCAGTTTGCAGGTAATCTAGTACGGAAACCATGAAGTTAACAAAGTTCTCTTCTTGCTCAGGATCTAGGTTGGTAGAGCCAACGCCACCGAAATCGGTAAAGTTTGCTGGATAAGTTAAACCGTTCTTCGTCGCCCAGTGCGGAGGGCTATTAAGGAATGCCACAAACTCATCCACACCTAATGCTTGTGCTTCTTGCATCATTCGGATTTGGCCAAGTTGCTTTGTGGTATCAATTTCACCGTTTGGCTCTGCCATTAATAGCTCTGCGCGGCGGAATTCATCAGAAATTTGACTCGCACGGCCTTGCTCAGCACTGCCCGCACCAATGTTTACACGCCATGCCGATAATCCAATACCGTTTTCAGTGGAGAAAAGGAGTTCAGCTAACTTCTCTACATGATCTTCTTGACCGTTCTCAATCCAGTGATTAATCAGAGGGTTAATTGTCCATGCATCTGAGGCACCAAAACTGTGCATTGTTTGGTAAGTCGTTGAAGTATCAACAGCCAGCTGTGACGCATTTTCACTCACAACTCGATTTTCAGATTGGTCATTGGACACACCACTACAACCAGCAAGTAGTAATGATCCAACAAGAGCAGCAGTAATAGGTTTCAGGTTAAAGTTAGGTAACATAGTTTCTACTTCTTATCGTTATCTGTAGGGAAATGGATATAGAACCCAAAGCAATGTAAACGATACCATTCTAATTGATCGACGTTGCCATATACGTGATCTAAGGCTCAATTATGGTGGGATTCAATTAGTTCCGTTTCACAGCTACTTTCTCAACCCAACAGAATCCCCTTTCCACTCAATACCTTATGCAGCACACGAAACACCTTGTTACAGTTGTCTTATTTTGGATGTGTGAGCCGTATCATTTTTCATCAAAAGCCAGGTTGCAAACGTTTACACCAAATCATAATCTCTGCATCGAACATCTATCCCTCTTACAAAAATAGTCGGAAATAATAATGAAAAAAACACTTACCTCTATCGCCGTTGCTTGCTCTTTAGCTACTGCAGTACCAGCTACAGTAAGCGCTCACGAAGTTTATCGTGATGGTGCGCGTTCTCTACACTTAGGCGGTCGCCTATTTACCCTTTATCAAGGCTACGATGAAACAAAACTTAATTCAGATGGCACGATAAACGACACATACGAAGGCAATTGGAGCAATATGAATGCGCGTATTAATGTGTACGGTGAGCGTCAGTTAAGTGCTGACCTTAAATTTGCTGGTTTCTTTGAGCGTGAATTTTCAGCTGATGAAAACGATGAACAGCGCGCTTTGTGGATTGGTGTAGAAAGCCAAGAGTACGGCCGTTTGACCTTTGGTCGAGAAGAAAACGTTTTATGGAACGTACGTCCAATGGCTGACATCGTTACTGAGTCTATTTTTGATGGCCGCCGTATCGTTGGCGCTCAAGATGGCGAAAACTGGTGGAATGACAACACCATCGCCTACAAAGTGTGGAAAGAGAAGTTCGACTTCTCAGCTGCCTACGTGCTGCCTGATGGAAATAGTAAAGAAGGCGTCACCAGTTTCAATATGTCGGGTAAGTACAAAACTGACTTCGGTTTAGACATCGGTTTAGGCTATGTATATGGCCGTGAGAAAAGTGGTTATAGCTGGGACGACAGCAACAGCTACAATATGAATGAAACACAGCACCAATACTGGGCTGGCTTACAATACCGCATTGGTAGCTGGACTCTTGGTGGTGTGGCATCTATAGCAGATATTGAAGACAAATCAGGTCATAGACAGGATGAATGGTTTGATTTCGAAGTTGCCGCAACTTACGACATCAACCAATGGACAATCGGTGCAGTATACGCTCAGCGTAATACCGAGGAAAAAGGAACAACTACTGACTTTAAACAAGGTAAGTACTCTGAGACGGACGCCATCAACTACGGTGCAACCTACCACGTGACTGACCACTTTAAAATCTTCGGTGTTCTAGCATTCAACGATGCAGACAAGAGCGAAGATACCAAATGGCACTTAGGTATTGAGTACTACTTGTAATCTTCAATATTTATAAAATTTTACTGTCCTTAATTAAAGCGATGCATTAGCATCGCTTTCTTTTTTGAACCGCGTCACAGTTTTCGAGAGGCCATTACATGCCAAACACAGCCAAACGCATGAGTATTATTGCACTAACATGGCCGATATTTATCGAGATCCTGTTGCGAACTGCGTTGAACACCAGCGATGTGTTCATGCTCAGCAGTTACTCTGATAAAGCGGTTTCCGCCATTGGCGTGGTTACTCAAATCTCTTTCTTTCTATTGATTGTATCGAGCATGGTCAGTAGTGGTTGCAGTATTTTAATCGCCCAGTACCTAGGTGCAGGGAATAAAGAAAAATCACACCAAGTGAATGTGGCAAGTTTCGTTTTAGCCTTAGCTGTTGGCTTTCTACTTAGCCTATTTGCCTACTTTGCTGCCTTTAATCTGTTGCCATTTTTCCAATTAGAGCCTGAAGTACTTGGTTATGCCACTGAATATCTTGCGATCAGCGGTAGCTTTACATTTGTTGTGACGTTCGGTGTGGTGATTTCCACCATTATGCGCTGCTATGGCTACTCTAAATCGCCAATGATCATTAACCTCATTGCCGGCGTAATTAACCTATTGGGTAACTACATAGCCCTATACCAACCTTTTGGTCTTCCTGTTTTTGGTGTATCAGGTGTTGCAACAGCGACCGTCGTCAGTCAAATCATCAGTACTTGTCTGCTGTTCTATATGCTTAGACAACGCTCTATCCCTTTAAAGCTTGCTCAATATCGCTCTGTTCCACGCGCGATTTACAAAAAAATCGTTAAGATTGGTGCGCTAAACGCAGGGGAAGTGCTTTCATATAATCTTGCTCAAATGACAATTATGGTTTTGGTTATTTCTATGGGAACCGCTTCTGTCGCCGCATTCACCTATGCTCAGAATATCGCGCGCCTTGCGTTCGCTTTCTCTCTAGCGTTAGGGCAAGCCACACAAATTCAAGCGGGTTACTATATTGGTAAGCAGTACATCGACGAGATTTGGCAACGCGTCCAGTGGTACTTTGTGGCAGGCTTTGCCGTATCCGTAACGTTCACGACTCTCTTCTACCTATTCAGATACGAAATTGTTGGAATTTTTACCCACGACCCAATGGTGACCCAACTTACCGTCGCATTGATTGGCGCTTCTATTATTTTAGAGGCAGGACGTGCCTTTAACCTGGTGTTTATCTCTGCGCTAAAAGCGAGTGGAGACATAAAATTCCCAGTCAAAATGGGCATTCTTAGTATGTGGGGAATCGGTGTTGTGATGAGCTACATTCTAGGAATTCACTGGAGCATGGGAGTTCTCGGTGCATGGATTGCCATAGCCATGGATGAGTGGTTTAGAGGACTGATAATGGCAAGGCGTTGGCGCAGCAAAGTGTGGCTGCAGTTCAAGCTGTAGCGCCACTCAGACAGTTAAGTATTTCATTAATCTTTATACCTCTACGGGGCGAATGAGATGGATTTTACATTCGAATAGTAAACCATTTTCATTTGATATTTACTTCAATTCTAAGCCTGATTAGAAAATTGTAACAAGAGAATAACCCCAAGCCGAAAATCATTTTTCCCTCCCTGTTAACCGATATAATTCTGCCTTGAAAATCTTAAAAAACTTGAACATCTTAAAGAAATAGAGGATTAACATGGACCTTAATGTAGCTTCAGTTCTAATCATGGGATCAGCTAGTGTTATCGCTATTGTCGTAGGTTTATACCTAGGGCTATCTCGACCAGCACGCTAATCGCACAAAAAAGTCGCTTAACTATTAACTCAATAGCAGCGACTTTTTTTCTTCTATTTCTGCTTTTCTTCTATTTCACACAGCTGATTACGACTAGCGTTAATGACTCTTTTCAATATGTATCAACATCGCCGATTCTGGATCAAGAATAGGTAAACTTAGCCCCACATTTTTAAGCCAGCAGCCCTTCACAACAATTGTCTGCTCTTGAGTCCAATCCGGTTGTCGCTTCATCAAGCCACGACTTGAATGTGGAAAGTGAACCATCGATACCCGATAATCCCCATCACTCTCTAGCATCCCAAGTTTTAGGGGCTCCATGAGCATGTACTCAGGCATAGCTAACTGGGCAATAGCAACCAAGGTTTGCTGCTTGTCGAACACACCATAAGCGTGTCGTGAATGATCACGACTGTCTAGAAAGAAACTCTGACCACTATGTAGCAGCGGTCTAAATTGTTTATGCAATTCAATATAGTGCTTAAAAGCTTGCTTCTCTGATTCACTCTCCGCCACAGGATCAAGTTCAACCCCCATGTGACCAAACAATGCGGTTATGCCACGAAAGTGAATATCGTGCCTTCTCCGCGTCGTGTGGCTCTTTTCTGGGCCTATATGAGCACCCATCAACTCTGGCGGGAAGAATATGCTCATATTACGCTGAATGGTTTGCCTCTCTAGTGCATCATTACAATCTGACGTCCAAAAGCGGCAGGCATAGCGTAAAATCTCGAAATCCATTCGCCCTCCTCCCGATGAGCAAGATTCAATCTCCACCTCTGGATGTGATTGATTAAGCTTTGAGAGAAATTTGTAAAGTGCCTGTGTTTGGCCGTTCACCGCAGCTCGACCTAAGTGGCTAGCTTGCACGATTTCTCTATTCATATCCCACTTTAGATAGCCGATATGATGGTCACTTAAAATCTGATTGAGTGCTGAATAAAGGTAATCAAAACACTCGCTATTTTGCAGATCCAATACGTATTGATTTCGGCCTGTTACCGCAGAGTAACCCTCACTTGCTAACAGCCACTCAGGATGAGTACGGAACAAATCAGAATCGGGGTTGAACATTTCTGGTTCAACCCACAAACCAAACTCCATACCCAATTCATTCACTTGTTTAATCAGTGGGGTTAACCCTTGTGGGTATTTATTTTTGTCCACTAGCCAATCACCCAGCGCTGCTTTATCGTTATTTCGCCCTTTAAACCAGCCATCATCAATAATAAATCTTTCGACACCTATTTTGGCCGCTTCAGAAATCATCTCACTGAGGTAACTCGGGTTGTGATCAAAGTAGATCCCCTCCCAAGTATTAAGGTGAACAGGGCGTACTTTATGGCGATCGAACCGAATTAGATGTTGTCGAATGAAAGGGTGGAATTTCGTTCGTAGTCCATTAATTCCGCTGCGACTGTGAGCAATGTAAAGCGTTGGCGTTTGATAGCTTTCATTCTGCTTGAGGATCACTTCACCCGGCAGTAGTAGCTCCCCTGCTTGCATCAGACGACGGCCATCACTTTTCACTTCTGCTTTCCATGCATGGTTGCCACTCCACGCTAAATGAAAGCCCCATACGTCGCCTTTTTCTTCGGAGAAGTTCTCCTCACCAATCAAGCAACTAGGGAAGTACTCGTGAGATGTTCGCCCGCGGCGATTCTCTTGAATAAACTGACCATGATCCAATCTCACGCGTTGCGATTGAAGCTCCCGACTCCAACGTCCATGAAACGACATCACCTGATTCGCTTGATATGGCAAAGGAAAGGTTAGCGCTAGTTTATTCACGGTTAACGGCGTGGAATCGCGATTAATTACTTTAATTGATTTAGCGAGAACACTTGAATCATCATCTAGCGTCAGAGCTATTTGAAGCTCAATGGATGCCACAATATCTTGACACTTGATTGAGAGAGTTTGGGCATTGATTTGATGTGAATCGTAGATAAATTGTGGTGCCCAGCTTTTACCTTCTCGATGCGCCTCAAGGCCCGGAGAGCCGAAATTGGCTCGACCTAGTTCTGGGCATAAAGAGAGTGGCACATCTTCATCAATACGAGCTTGCATTAAGCCTCGTTCCGTCATTAGTTGAAATTGAACTAACTCTTGTTCATTGAGTGGCTCTAACCTTTCTCCCCAGTAGAGAATTTCAGGCATGGGATTCAGGCAAACAATTAAAGTGGATTGCTGGCTGTTTAGTTGGACTGTTTTATTCATGATCATCACTCGCCGCTGAAAATGAAAAAAGCAGCGCTCTTTCAAGCACTGCTTTAATTAATAAATAGAGACTCTACGTGTATTACAGTGATGGAATACGTAAGCCATCTTTAAATAGATGAGTATTCTCTAGCGCAAAGCTAAAGGTCATCACATCACCGCGTTGTGCTTCCATATCACCCGATACGTGGATCTTGTAGTTATGGTGGCCACCAACTTCACCAAACAGGTAGGTACTGTTACCAAGGCGTTCGATGTCTGTGGTGGTAAACTTCAGGTGGTTCGGCAGTTCTGTTCCAGCGGCATGATGCTCTGGACGTAATCCAAATGTCACTTTATCACCCACACTTAAACGCGCGGCTTCGCAAGCCAGTGTAAAGGATTGCTGATCCGGAAGAATAATCGTGACATCGTTACCTTCAATAGTAGCAACGGTTGCTGGCAACATGTTCATCTTTGGAGAGCCAATAAAGCCAGCCACGAACTCGTTTGCAGGATAATTATATAGCTCCAACGGAGATCCGACTTGCTCAACTTGACCATCACGCAGTACCACAATCTTATCGGCTAATGTCATCGCTTCAACCTGATCGTGCGTTACATAGATCATCGTTGTATCGAGTTCACGGTGCAGGTTTGAAATTTGTAGGCGCATATCAACACGCAGTTCTGCATCAAGGTTTGATAATGGCTCATCAAATAGAAACACTTTAGGATCACGTACAATGGCACGACCAATAGCAACACGTTGGCGTTGACCACCAGAAAGATCTTTAGGCTTACGCTCCATTAACTTATCAAGTTGCAGTGCTTTTGCTGCTCTGTCTACGCGGCTTGCAATCTCGTCTTTAGGGAAACCGTTCATCTTCATGCCAAAGCCCATGTTCTCTTCCACCGTCATGTGTGGGTACAGAGCATATGACTGGAATACCATCGCAATACCACGCTCAGATGGATCTAGGTGGTTAACAACTCGGTTTTCAATTTCCAAATCACCAGACGTAATTTCTTCAAGGCCTGCCACTAAACGCAGTAGCGTTGACTTACCACAGCCCGATGGGCCAACAAAAACAACAAACTCACCCTGTTTGATATCGAGATCAACACCCTTGATCACTTTGGTATCGCCGTAGTTCTTTACAATTTTAGATAGCTTGATGTCAGCCATAATAATTCCTCAGGATGTAGTCAACTCTTGGGTTGAATACTTCTTTATCGAGTTAATTTCTCATCACCAAGCGCCATTGAGGGCGCTTGGCCTATTATTCTTTTTCAGTCGTATCGATTTAACGCTACTTCACAGAGCCTGTCATACCTGCAACAAACTGTTTCTGCATTAAGAAGAACACAGCAAGCGTTGGCAGTGTGGCTAATACGGTTCCGACCATAATGGCACTGAAGTCGGGGAAGTAAGCCGATGACATAGAAGAGAGCACAAGGTTAATCGTCTTGAGTTCTGCCGATTGCAGCACAATCAGTGGCCATAGGAAGGCGTTCCAAGAACCCATAAAGACAATAATAAATGCCGCTGCGTAGGTGGTTTTCATCACAGGAAGATAAACGTATAAGTAAATTTTCCACTCTGATACACCATCCACACGAGCCGCATCAATCAGCTCATTAGGGAACGCTTTGGTACATTGTCTGAAATAGAAGACGATGAAGACTGATGCAACCGTTGGCAAGATAACCGCAAAGTGCGTATCTAATAGGTTCATTTTCGCCATTAAGGTAAATAGCGGAATCATCATTGCAGCAAACGGAATCATCATGGTTAACAACATCGCCGTGTAAACACGGTCACGATTTCTGTTTTTATAGATTTCGAACCCGTAGCCTGCCATCGATGAAATCAACAGCGTTAATAACGTACTGATGATGGCGATTTTTGCGGTATTACCAAAAATAAGGGCGATATCTACTTGCTCAGAAAAACGCGCTAAGTTAGCAAATAACTGATCACCAAAGGTGAACTTACCCGTATTGATCTCAGTCGTCGTGTTCGTGGTAGAGACGATCATCCAATAAAATGGAAACAGTGAGATAAACGCCGCAAGCGATAAAAAGGCGTACATCAAAGCGTTAGTTAATTTCGTTTTCATGTTTATTTATCCTTAGCAATTCTGAATTGAAGCATCGCCAAGATAGCTGCGAAGAATACAATCACGTAAGAGACCGTCGCTGCATAACCAAAGTTTGGTACAAACTTGAATGACAGGTCATAGATGTACATTGAAAGTGTCATTGTCTCGTTCGCTGGACCACCTTCGGTAATGTTCATTACTTCATCAAACAACTGCAGAGTACCGATGGTCGACATCACCGTGGTAAACAAAATGACCGGTTTAAGCAGTGGAACGGTAATGAAAAAGAATTGCTTAACCTTGCTCACGCCTTCAATGGTCGCCGCTTCATAAATTGACTTATCGATGTTTTGCATTGCCGATAAGAAGAAGATCATGTTGTAGCCAGTCCAGCGCCATGTGATCGCAAGAATAATGGTCACTTTTGCCCAGAATGGGTCAGACAGCCATGGAATTGGGTCAGACACAATACCGGACCACATAAGGAACTGGTTCACGATCCCTTCATAAGCAAACATACTTTTGAAAAGAATTGAGTACGCCACCAACGAGGTCACGCATGGTAAAAATATGGCTAATCGAAATAAGCCTCGAAATTTCAAGTTAGGTGAATTCAAACAAGAAGAGAGCACCAAAGAGAGAAATATCATTACTGGCACTTGGCACAGTAAGAAGATAAAGGTATTGGTCAGTGCTTTAGTAAAAAATGGGTCATTGAATAGACGTTCAATGTTGCCAAAGCCAACAAACTCCATCATGACACCACGACCTGAGTGCATTGACATCCATAAGGAGTTGAGGATTGGGTAGATCATAAATAGGGCCACAAGCGTGACTGCAGGCAAAACAAATGCCCAACCATTTATGTCATAAAATCGGTGAAAGCTTTTACTTTTCATTTTCTTTTCTGTCGAGTTCGCTAGCGTTGCACTACTCATTGAACATACCTATAAAATATAAAATAAAGGCACTTTCAGCGTGAGTATTCGACAATACGAATACAAGACGCTGAAGTAAGTGCCTTGTAAGCCGTATTAACGTAATTGATATTCTAGTTGTTGTTGAACGCGCTCTAGCATCGCTTCCACTGGCATACCTTGCATTAAGGCTGGCATTTGTGAGCTGATAGCAGCATCGACTTCATAGGTATAGATACCATAGTTCACTTGTGGGATATCAACCAACCAGCCTGCAAAATCTGTGTAGATTTGCTGACCGTCAAAGAAGTCTGAGGTGTATTGGTAGGCTTCAGATTTCGCAGAAGGTAAGTAAGAACCTACTGCGCCACGCTCTTTTAGAATCGTCTCGTAGAAGTTTACGTCTTTCGCGTATACGTCATTAAGGAAATCTATCGCCGTGTCCGTTACTTTTGAACTGCCCAGTACGTACCAGCTTGAGCCACCCAGGTTAGATGCGTTAACAGAACCTTCTTTCGATAAACGAGGCGTTGGTGCAATTGACCATTTGCCGTTTTGATCGTCAGACGCTTTCACTGAAGGAGTAATCCACACACCCGTTGTGATCGTCGCTACTTGACCACGGTTAACCGTACCAACCCACTCAGACCAACCAACCGCTGGGCGAGAAATATCGTCAGACATTAGCTGTCTAAAGACTTCCAGCGCTTCTTTTAGTGATTCATTCTCTGTGATGTTAAGAGAGCCGTCTTCATTGAAGTACCACTCACCACCCGATTGCATCATGATACGAACCATTGCAAGATCGTCTGGGTTTGTACCCAGCATCGCCACGCCTGTTTTCTCTTTAACTTGCTTACCAATCTCTAGGTAGCGCTCCCAAGTGATGTTTTGCATGTCTTCAGCACTGAATCCTGCTTTTTCAAGGATATCTGTGCGGTAATACATGCCGGTTACACCTGTATCAAAAGGCATACCGTACACATCACCTTTGTAGCTCATTACGCTTACTTTGTATGGTGCGAACGAGCTGTAATCCACTTTGTCAGTCATCGGTGCAAATGAACCTGGGAACGACTGTAAGTATTTTTGAGCGTTATAATCTTCAACAAGAACGATGTCAGGGAGAGCAGAGGTCACGCCAGATGCCAACATAGTCTGAAGTTTTTGCTCAACTTCACCTTTTGAGAAATCAAGAATATTAAAGGTAACATCTGGGTTTTCTTGAGTATAACGGGCAGCCGCTTCTTCCATGATCGCAACATTAAAGTTTGGATCCCACGCCCATACTGTCACTTCTTCAGCCAACAATGCCTGACTAAACAGTGACATACCAATAGCAGAAGCAAGCAATCCTTTGGTCATCGTCTTTTTCATTATGTTATCTCTCTTGTTGTAGGGAACGCTTTGGTAACGTTTACACAAGAATTTATCACTAACATATTTGATCTGTTAGCGAAGAGGATAAAAACTGTGAAGTCAGAAACAACACTTAGCAACAGCGTGATAATGATCACGCAAAAACAGCGATAGCGCTAATGATTCCCCTATTTACTATTTATCTGACGACTCAAATCAAAGAATACTATCGTCGATGGTTACCTAATAAATGAGACTACCGCGATTGAACTCCTCTTATTCATTTTATTCCCTTACATTCAGATAGAAGGGCAGCAATGGAAACGATTACATCACCATAAGCACCACCTACTCTCCATTATCAACAAGCTTGTGAATGTATTGACTTCGCTATCTCATAAAGCTTTGAAGGGTTTTCTATGAATTTCGGTTCATCGCCCCTCTACAATTGTTGAAGTGCATAGTCTTTTTAAGCATTAACCGTTATCCATAAGGATCTTTTTAATGAGTTGGTAGCATTCGATTTGGTTCTAGACCAAAATTGCCCACTCGACTCCCCTTGAGGCGCATTATGCCAAACTCCACGATGAACAAACGCATGAGTATCATTGCGTTAACTTGGCCTATATTCATTGAGATTTTATTAAGAACAGCGCTGAATACTAGCGATGTATTCATGCTGAGTGGCTATTCTGATAAAGCAGTTTCAGCGGTTGGTGTGATAGGTCAAATCTCTTTTTTCTTAATTATTGTTTCAACAATGATCAGTAGTGGAACGGGGATTCTTATTGCGCAATACAATGGCTCTTCTCGCACTCAAGACTCATCCTATGTGGGTGTCGCTAGTATTCTTCTCTCCGTTATTCTTGGAATAGCACTTAGCATAATGGCTGTATTAGGCGCTCACTATTTTCTGCCTTTATATGGATTAGAGGCTCAAGTTGAACAGTACGGCTATGAATATCTTGTAATCAGTGGTGCTATGACGTTTAACCTAACGATTGGTATTGTCTTAGCGACGATATTACGCAGCCACGGTTACTCTCGCTCTCCGATGGTGATTAATATGATTGCCGGTGTCATTAACGTCATCGGTAACTATATTGCGCTTTACCAACCTTTTGGGCTCCCCGTTTATGGCGTAGAAGGGGTTGCCGTCGCTACAGTGATTAGCCAGGTCATTGCAACCATCATGATGTGGCTCACACTTAAAAAGACCGATATTGAATTGCCTTTCACACAATTTAGAACCATCCCTAAAGACATCTACCGTAAGATTTTGACTATTGGTGGTATGAACGCAGGGGAAGTATTGTCGTATAACATGGCACAAATGGCCATCGTGTATTTCATTGTACAAATGGGCACGTCTTCTCTCGCAGCCTTCACTTATGCGCAAAACATCGCGAGGCTGGCGTTTGCCTTTTCACTCGCGCTTGGGCAAGCGACTCAAATTCAAACAGGCTACTACATCGGTAAGGGTTGGACAGATGAGATTTTACTTAGAGTGCAAAAATACTTTGTGGCTGGATTTCTTACTTCCGTCTTGTTGATGATTGCCATCTATTTTGTTCGCTTTGAGTTGATTAACCTCTTTACTCAGCAGCCTGAAATCGTAGTTCTGACTGCAAGTTTATTAGCTGGCTCAATCCTTCTTGAAGCAGGGCGTGTCTTCAACCTCATCTTTATTTCTGCACTTAAAGCCGCAGGCGATATTAAGTTTCCGGTTCAAATGGGTATTCTGAGTATGTGGGGGATTGGCGTGGGTATGAGCTATCTATTCGGCGTTCACTGGGGTTATGGTGTGCTTGGTGCATGGATGGCGATTGCACTGGATGAATGGTTCCGAGGCGTAATTATGGCAAGACGTTGGAGAAGAAAAGAGTGGGTGAAATTCTCTTTGTAGCTCTAAACCGTTTTAGATATCGCGCTCTAAAAGCTAAGTACTACTGATAAACCCTATTATAAGGCGCTCTGTACACTAAGATTGGTCTACACTCTTATAAAAAGCAAAAGGCTATGGAGTGTATGAAGCAAGCGCAACTGCCCAATAGGATATTGCTTTCCATTATTTTTATTGGTTGTTTGTTTTTTAGTTTTAATACCGTGATGACTCGTGGTGATTCGTTATGGATGTATGACTCTAAGAGACTATTTGTTTGTGCCATCATTGTTATATTCTGCTTAGGGCTCGCTCTGTTTAAAGAACATCGTCTGCAATTTTGGTCTACCTTCAGCAATGTTACCCCTCTATGTACCGCTCTTGTCATGGCTCTATTTACGTTTGCTGCGATTGCAAACTGGCAACGAGTTTATGTGTGGAGCGCGCAAGAAAATTATTTTTATATCCTCGGCCTTGCTATTGTTGCGGCGAGTTTAGTGCCGATATTACGCCATCATAGGGTACTGGTTTTCCAGTATTTTTCGTGGATATCCATCTTTCTGTTTCTATCCGTTGCCTCGGTGTTTTGGTTTCGAGCCTATATGCAGTTGCCAGAGTCTGTCCATTCCATTCTTAACCCTAGGTTTATAAACCAAGTACAGATTTGGTTATTAATCCCTATTTTTTATCTCACCATCATTTGTAAGCGGAAACAGTATTACTACTACGTAATGCAGGTTATTTGTGCTCTCAATGTGACCTCTATTTTGGCTACCGACGCACAGGGAATTGCGGCAGTAGGCGTATTTTCAATCTTGTTATGGGCTTTGTTAGAGGCGAACTGGCGAAAAGAGATCGTTGTATTACTGATTCAGTCCATTATATGGGGCGTTATTTTTCACTTCATATTACTTTCTCCTGTTCCTGAGTGGTTCTTAAATGGCAGCGCCCTGACCTGGAACAGCATTAAAACGGAATCCTCTGGGCAGGTCGTTCTCTATTTAGAGGCGTTTTCACAAACTAGCTTCTGGGGGTTAGGTGGCGACTCATTCTTATGCCTTAAAGAAAATTTTTCTGAGCCTTTACCATCACCTCAATGGAGTAGCGTTAGCTGGGGAATCATTCCTCTTATCTCATATCTTCTACTGATTACTTATGGGTTTATTTCAGTTTCTAGAACTAAGAATCAAATGGTACGTGTAACTGGGCTAAGCCTACTCATAGGCCTTAGTTACAGTCTTATTTCTGGAGTACTCGACTCCCCTATTAGCCAATTACTCGCCGCATTTAGTTTGGCTATGTATTGGGCGAGCATTAAACCTGCACCTTCGTTGATACGCCATAGCTCTTATTTACAACACGTGATCATTATCAGTGTTTCCGTTCTGTGTATCTTTTTCGTCACCAATAAAGTAAAACAACGCGTTGATCTGTATCCACAAGTAGAGCAGGCATCTACTGTGAAAGCTCAATTATGGCTAGGGTATGAATGCCTATTACCTGAGCAGCCTAATAAGTAATGGTCTACAGAGATCCTATTTAGAAATAGAAATAGAAATAGAAATAGAAATAGAAATAGAAATAGAAATAGAAATAATGAGTAAAGCATTTCTTGTCTATGCTCATAATAAGCCATAACGCTATGGAGAAAAGAGCTGTATGGATTCTACGCCAAAAAGGAAAGGCTATGTTACTCAGTGGAAAAGCATCAAAGTTACCCTTCTAGAAGACAAATTTATCTATGTCTATGCCCTATTAAGTAGTGTGGGGATCTATCTAGTACTTCACTTAATGAACGTTCAATTAAGCTACCAGTACAATGCATTCTCTTACCTAAAAAGCCTCGCTAGCATGTGCTACATCTCCTTTTTTACTTGGAGCGCATATTATTACGGCTATATGTTGTACCACCGAGTGCCTAGCCCACTGACTCATTATGGAAGGAAGGTTTTATCCTTCTTCAACCCTTTATCTAAAGCGATTTCTTTTGCATTGTTGATGCTTACTCTCAATATCACTATCTCTAGCTATTCCTATTTAAAGTCTCTTATCCCCGATTTACACCCTTTTGAATATGATCTTCTCTTTTACCAATTAGATAAATGGCTACACTTTGGCACATCTCCCTGGGAATGGACCCACGCCGTTTTCTCCAACCAATATGCGACGTTTATCATCAACTTTATTTACCACTTGTGGTTTTTTTTTATGTGGGGGTCACTTCTCTATTTCATAATAGATAGACGTGAAAAACTGATTCGAAACCAGTACCTACTCAGTTTTCTTCTTAGTTGGCTACTTATTGGTGGAATATCCGCAACGATTCTATCGTCTGCCGGTCCTTGCTATATGCATTTACTCAACCCAGAGCACAACGACTTTCTTCCTCTCCTTGATATTTTAACCACACAAAGCCGACAGCTCATGGAAATAGGTTTTCCTCCTCTGTGGGCACTTGATGTCCAAGACATGCTTTGGCTGAAGTATCTTAATCGTGATGGCGGTATTGGTATTGGCATATCAGCGATGCCAAGTATGCATGTGTCTATTGCTGTCTTAATGGCAATGGGAAGCTACAGGAAAAATAAAACTCTTGGCTGTTTTATGTGGGCAAATGCACTTTTAATACAAATTGGATCAGTTCACCTTGCTTGGCATTACGCCATTGACGGCTATGTCAGTGCCATCATGACTGTTATTATGTGGAAAATCGTAGGTGCATCACTCACTAAACTCACTTAGACATTGAGTTATCTATATGAGCCAACCACATCAAGGATTAGGCTGCGTAGCCATTCGTTTTTATCCTCTTTGTTCTTACTTCTGAGCCATAATAACAATATATCAAAATCAGGTACCTCGACGGGCGGGGGGCTAGTGGCTAGTTGATCATTAAAAGCGTCTGTATTGGCCATTAACTGCGGAACAATCGCTACCAAATGACGGCTTTTTAATAAGCTACGAATCGATAGGAAATTTCTCGATGCTACTGTCACTTTCCGAGTTAGGCCAAACTCCTCTAGTTTCTTGTCAACCTGGGTAGTCAAGCTTCCATCTGCACTCACTAATGCGTGATCTATATTGGAAAAGCTATCTACGCTTGAGGTTTCATTCACTTCAACACAGCTAGGATCGAATAAACAGACATGTTTTTCGGTGTATAGATGGCTCGATTCAAATAATTCATCGACATTCGGAATACTGCCAATCACCGCATCTAGCTTCTCACTCTCTACAAGCTTGATGTAATTATTACGGTTCACATTAATGAAACTGACTTGCGATCGTGGTGCACTATTTCTAATCGCGTCGTAGAGTTGTGGTGCAAAAATAAACTCAGCATAGTCAGTTAGCCCTATTCGACATACCCCAGTGTAATTCTCAGGCATAAAGGGCTCTTTAGCTAATAACTCATTAGAAACGCTATTCAATAGCTGGCTTATCAATGGCGCAACTTGATGTGCGTATTCCGTTGGCTCCATTTGATGCCCTTTCCGCTCAAAAAGTCGATCATCAAAAAGTAGCCTTAATCGTGACAGTCCATGACTCATAGCCGACTGGCTAATAAAACTTTTTTCCGCCGCTACGCTCACGCTTCGATATTTATATAGCTGTGAAAATGTGACTAGTAGGTTTAAATCTATGTTTTTCCAGTTAATCTCACTCATCATTCACCAACACTGCTTCCGTTGTTTTTTCATTGCTCTTTTAATCCTATATTATTCATAGTTTCAATTAAAACTATCAATTTGAATCATTTTAGTTCATTTCATACAGTAGCAACGAATCAAAATCTGAATAGAGACACAGAGAGCAATAATGTTATCAATATTTAAAACCTTTTTTGCCTTAGGCTGGATAAGCTTTGGCGGGCCTGCTGCTCATATAGGCTATTTTCGCAATGCATTTGTCGAAAAACGTAAGTGGCTCAGCGATGATGAATATGGACAAATAGTCGCCCTGAGTCAGTTCTTACCTGGGCCTGGCTCTAGCCAAGTGGGCTTTGCTCTTGGTTATAAAAAGGGAGGATTAGGTGGCGCTTGTATGGCCTTTCTGGGCTTTACGTTGCCCTCAATACTCATCATGCTCGCTTTAGCGGTATTAAGCAGCCAACTGACCGAGAACACCCTATTTCAAAGTGTTATTCATGGACTGAAGTTACTTGCTGTTGTGGTAGTAGCAGATGCCGCCTGGGGGATGTACAAAAACTTCTGTAAGCAGACTCTTACTGTCGCAATTGCCATCATGACGGCTGTAGCACTGTTAATCGTGCCTAGCATTAGTACTCAGATCGCGATCTTAACAGCTTCAGGGCTTCTAGGCATAAAATACCTCGCCAGCTCTGAGCCACAAGATGACCGTACACCATTCAAGCCATCGTTATGGCCTTTAGTTACGTTTGGCGTCCTGTTGCTAGCGATTCCTTTCGTTACTCATATCGCACCAAGTATTGCGCTATTCAGTGATTTCTTTCAGGCAGGGAGTCTCGTTTTTGGTGGCGGTCACGTTGTGCTTCCTCTTCTGCAAAATATCGTTGGTGATCAAATCAGCACAGACGCCTTCCTAACAGGCTATGCAGCCGCACAAGCAGTACCAGGCCCAATGTTCACTTTTGCGACGTATATTGGCTATGAAATGCTTCCAGATAGCCCTGTATTAGGTGCAATGGTTGCAACGCTTGCGGTATTTTTACCAGGGTTCTTACTACTGCTTGGCGTACTAAAGAACTGGCAGAAATTAGCGAGAATGCCTAAAGTTTCTGGGGCAATATCTGGTGTGAATGCGTCGGTTGTCGGCCTATTGATAGCTGCATTGTACCAACCAGTCTTTACCAGTGCGGTGTTCAGTGGTTTAGACATATCTTTAGTACTGGTTGGCTTCTTTTTACTAAAGCAGTTAAAGCTTCCAATTGTGTGGATGGTTATCTTCTTTGCTCTTTCAGGAATCGCCACTGGATTGCTATAAACCTAAAACCTAAATCGAAATAAAAGAAGGAGAGTTCACACTCTCCTTCTTTCTTGTGTATTTTTCTATTCTTAACCTAGTCCATCAATTCTACTGCTGGGTCTCCATATCTACAGAATCTTCAATCGTCTTTGCTCTTACTTCGGCAAGTGCTCTTTCTAAGTTTTCATTCGCAACCTTGTAATACGACGGCTTCTTATCTATAGCTTGCTGCAAGTACGGAACCGCTTTATCTGGATGACCTTGAAGAATCAGGAAGTAACCTACGTTATTAAGCGCTTCGGCTGCCTCCATCTGACGCATAAATACATTAATTGCTCGTTTGATTTCACCTCTACTTAAATAGATAAGTGCTAGGTTATTTTGAGCTTTTTCATTATTGGGCTCTTTCTCTAGCGCAGACAAGGTGTACCTCAATGCCGTTTTGTAATCACCCGACATGTAATACGAATAACCTGTATTTATTTGAACTTTAACTGAGCGAGGGTCAATGAGTAGCGCTTTTTTATAAAACGCCTGCGCTAAACTATGATTCGCTTTGACATCCGTTAACACACCAAGCCCCATATAAGCGGTAACGGGAGAGTCACTGTCAATTTGAAGTATCTCAACGTCTTCAGGTTTAACCAAATCATCTTGTTGAAGTGTTGATACACTATTTAAACGAACTTGGTCGGCATTGAGAGCTCGTAAATAGTAACTATAGCCCTGTTCTACATCCCCCGATTTCGCATAAATACTCCCTAAATGTTCCAATACCTGTACATTATTTGGATTCTCTTCCAGTGCTATCGAATACGCTTTTTCAGCCAATTCCAGATTTCCACGAGACTGATGAATGCGGCCAATATTATAAAGTGATTTATCATGATACTGGCCATCAGGGAATGAGAGCGAACGGATATATTCATACAAAGCTAAATCGATATTATTTCGACTAAGTGCAATATCACCACGTGTAATCGCTTCTTTTTCATTAAGTGGTGGTGCATCCGAAGTCAACGTATCCACAGGGCGACCGTCATATAGCGTTGTATCGAAGCTTGGCTTTTCAGGCTCACTAGCACACGAGGTCAATAACAATGATAAACCTATACCAGCGATTAACTTATATCCTTTCATAAATATTCCTTAGTTACCAAACGACGCGGTGATACTGAGCATTGAAGGACCTATCGCCACTATAAAAAAGCAAGGCCAGATGAATATCAGCAATGGGAAAATCATTTTTGTAGGGATTTTTGCTGCTATTTCTTCAATCTCTTGATTTCGGCGATCTCTAAAATCTTCAGTGTATTCACGCAATGTTTGAGAAATACTGCCACCAATTCGAGAAGCATGAGCAAGCATTTTGACTAGTCCCATAATTTCAGTCACACCGGTTCGCTCTACTAAGTCTTCAAAGGCATCAGACATCTCAACACCGGCTTTTATTTTTGCACATACTGTATCAAGTTCATCGGCAAACTCAGGGTGAGATATCACTAATTCATCGGCAACTCGACGAAGTGCCGAAGTAAACCCTAGACCTGACTCACTACACACCACGAGTAAATCTAACGCATCTGGAACCCCTCTTTTTATTTTGGATTGACGAGCTTTGATCATTTGGGCAATAACGATATTAGGTGCAAACATTCCAAGTGTTACACTCCCCATCATGATGATATTCAGAGAGCCTAAATCCGGTGCGAAGTAATAAAAGAGTCCAGAAATCATCAAGCCAATAACAAAAGTAAATACCTTAACGGCATAGAAAACCGTTAATGCATCAGCATCATGGTAGCCCGCATGCATCAGTTTATGTCTAACACTCTCTCGCTCTTTACTGTCTTTTGGTGTCATTATCGGCGCTAGAGATTCGAGCGTATTATCTAGGTTTCTGCTTTTCTTAAGATTACTGCTCCCAGACTCTTTTTTTATCTCTTCGAGTTTTTTCTTCAAGGGCGATTTAAATCCCACAAAAATAAAAACTACCGCCATAATAAGCAACGTCGTAGAAAGTAATATAAAGCCTAAAATAAAGAGCTGTTCATCAACTTCTATCTGTTTAATTAACTCTATTATGGATTCCATATTACACCTCAAAATTGATGATATTACGTATCCAAATTGATCCGAAAAACAGACTCACAATCCCCCCGCTGACCAATGTCATCCCTCTAGGATCTTCATAGAGAGGGGCAACATAATCAGGGTTGGTAATAAACATGAACACAAATAGAATGAACGGGGATAGCACTAAGATCCAAGCAGACATTCGGCTCTCCGCTGAAATCGACTTTATCTTTCTCTGTAGTTTAAATCGCGCCCTAAGTACATGAGATACCTTTTCTAAGTTCTCAGATAGATTACCACCCGTCTCTTTCTGCAATAACACAGCGCTTGAAAACGCTAACATAGATACAGTAGGTGTCCTCTCGGCCATCTGCATAATGGCAAGGCGAATGTCATAACCGTAATTAAGTAAATTGAACGTATTTTTAAACTCAATACCAATTGGCGCTGGCATTTCAGTTCCAACTTCATTAAATGCTTGAGTGACCGGTTGGCCGGCTTGCAGCATTCGTCGCATGATATCAAGCGCATCAGGCAACTGCTCTTCAAAGGTCGATAGGCGATGGGAAATTTTTCTCTGTATCATCATGTGCATTAAGACCCAAACCCCAATAAACGCAGCTATTTCTACAAACCATGGTTGGCCTAATATAAGTAGAATCAGAGAAGAGCCCAAAGCGATACAAAAAGTAACCATTAACGTCTGATTGAGTGACCAGTCATACCCTGATAGCTCTATACTTTTTTTCAAATCGGATAGTATTTTTACCTGTACAAGTTTTCTATCCATAGGTGTAAGGCTTTTTAGATAGTGCTCTTGGAGAAGCGATCGAGTCTCTTCATCTAAATTAGATTGAGACTCTTTAAGCCTATCGGAAAGCTCTTTGTGCTTTGCCTTACTCCCTGCGGCAGGAAGAATAAGAGCCTGTGAGATAAACACCACAGCAAAAAAGAGTAGTACATAAAAGAGTGTCGGATCTTGTCCCATGATTTATCACCCCTATTGATATGTCTCATTAAAAATTTCAAATGGCATATGTAGCCCTTTCTTCGACAACTGGTCATGGCAAGCAGGTACTACGCCAGTTGCAGTGAAGTAACCGATCACTTTGCCATTTTCGTCCATACCTTGACGTTGAAATTTGAATATTTCTGACATGGTGATGATCTCACCTTCCATGCCATTGATTTCGGTGATACTGGTCATTCGTCGACCACCGTCTTCCTGACGCTCCATCTGAACAACAAGGTGGATCGCTGATGCTATTTGAGAACGTAAGTTCTTGGTGGAGATATTCCAGCCCGCCATGGAGAACATATTTTCAACCCGACTAAGTGCATCCCTTGGTGTATTCGCGTGTATCGTTGCTAAAGAACCATCATGGCCCGTATTCATGGCTGCGAGCATATCAACCGCCTCACTACCACGCACCTCTCCTAAAACAATTCGATCGGGTCTCATACGGAGGGAGTTTTTCACTAAGTCGCGCTGGGTGATTTCTCCCTTTCCTTCAAGGTTTGCAGGTCGAGTCTCTAGACGAACAACATGAGGCTGTTGCAATTGCAGCTCTGCTGAATCTTCAATGGTGATAATCCGTGCATCACTCGGTATGAACCCTGAAAAGATATTCAGTGTGGTGGTTTTTCCTGAACCCGTACCACCTGAAATTAAAATATTTAACTCACCATGTACGGCTGCCTCTACAAACTTAGCCATAGGCTCTGAGATTGAATTAAACCCCAATAAGTTTTCCATATTGAGCTTATCAACGGCAAACCGACGAATTGACACAGAGGGACCATCTAGTGCAAGGGGAGGAATAATGGCATTCACACGAGAACCATCTAGAAGCCGAGCATCAACCATGGGAGAGGCTTCATCAATACGACGACCTACTTGGCTTACAATTCGGTCAATAATATTTCTTAAGTGACGATCGTCTAAAAACGTATAAGGTGTCGATTCAAGCTTACCTCTTCGTTCCACAAAAACACTCTTTGGACCATTAACGAGAATATCCGATACCGTGGAGTCATTAAGTAAAGGCTCTAGTGGCCCAAGGCCAAATACCTCATCTTCAATCTGGGTGATGACTCGTTTTCTACCTTCCGCGCTGAGAGCATGGGTTTGATCATCTGCCATCAATTGAACGATAGCGTCATGTAAGTCTTTTTTGGCTCTTGCCATTTCAAGGCTAGCTAACAAGCCCAGATCCAATGTTTCAAGAAGTCGCTGATGATAATAGTGTTTAATTTCTAACTCTTGCTCTAATTGCTTTTTCGCATCATCAACCGCTTTATCTCTCTCTTGAATATCGAGAGCCTGTCTTTCATTAACGCTTGGAGAAACACTGCTCTGAGAGCTAGAAGCAGAGGCCTTATTTCCCCCCCCTTCATCAACTGACATGTTTTTTTCTGATTCTGCTAACTTTTCTTGTAGTTCAGGACTTATATTTTTTCTTTTAAAAAACATCCTAGCTCCCTACTCCCTTAGGAAAAAAGGCTTTTAAACCAGCCTTGTTTCTGCTCTTTTTCTGGCATCATAGTTTGGGTGAACTCTGCCACAGACTTAGCGATTGCGCTCTTTCGCTTTGACTCAATAAATGGCCGTCCTAAGTTGGCACTTTCAATCGCCACTTTAAATTCATTAGGAACCATATGAACCCTAACGCCAACAATCGTCCCTTCAATATCTTTTAGCTTGATAGATTGCCGCTTTTCATATCGATTCACCACCACTTCAAGCTGCTCTTTCCCTATACCAAAATCTAAAGCCAACAGCTTTGCAATTCGCGTTGTATTTTTAATCGCGACTAGGTTCTGCTGAGTAATCAAGAACACCTTAGTTACAGGAGCTATCACTGAAGCAAAAAGACGATCAACCCCCCTAGAGAGATCAACAATCACATATGGATAAAACTCTCTAAGTATAGGCAGCAATTTATTTATCTGTTTCGCTTTATCATAATTATCATGCGTATTCTCATGCTTAAAACCGAGTACGTGTAATCCAGAAGAGTGCTTGGTCACAAGGCTCCCCAGAGAGACTTCATCTAGGTCAGAGACACTGGCAATCGCGTCAGACATGCTGTAAGGCGAAGAGACATTTAGGTAGTCCTCAATCACGCCAAATTGAAGATCTAAATCTAGTAGCAAAACCTTATCTGGGAACTCCTGGGCAATAACCATGGCTGAGTTTAGGGCCAACGTTGAAGCCCCTGCCCCTCCCTTTGAGTTAACAAACGCATACATTTGGCCTAAATTTCGACTGGCAACCTTCTCTTCAGCAACGTTTTTAAGCATGGGTATAAGGGAGTTAATCTCTGATTTATCAGAAACGAAATCAGCCGCTCCAATACGTAGAGCAATTTTCAGCGCACCGTTATCACTCTCATTACCAAAAACGATCAACGACGCTTCATACCCTTCAGCAACAGGCGCTTCATACTGCTGAAGTTCAACAATTTTTTGGGCCCAATTGGGTCCTGTTTCAACAAAAATCAAATCGGGGGCATTAAACTGAGCGAGGTTTGCCACTACGAGGCTATGCAAGGAAATCGTTTCAAAACTGATGCTTTGACACTTAGCTAGCTCTTGGCTGATATGTAATTGAAATCGATCACTAGAATAAAAAACCCAGATATTAAGGCTGGTCTTCAAGCGTATCTGATTATCATCATTTCTGGTTAGCTTCACAGCCTCTCCCATAGATTATTCTCCTAACAGTCTGTATCGGTTACCGAACCTCTAATCTCTCCCAAGTTCTCTCGGGGTAATGTTGTTTCAAAGTTCGGTACGGTGATAGCGCCTTGAAAGAACGAAAGCAATCCGGAAAACTGATATTCAAAATCAACAACTTCGGCTCTTACATACCGTATTGTTAGAAATACATCTTCATCAGCGTCGGGATCCCCGACTATCGGGCTGCCTCCGCTATCTAAGTATCCTAAGGAGAGGTTTTCCGGAGCAAACCCTCCTGGCGCATCATCGGGAACAGCTAACGCAGGTATATCGTCCTGATCCCCTACGTTACATACCACTCCTAACCTAGCCGCAATACGTGTCATTTCATTAATTCTTTGAAGTGAATACATGTAGAGCCCAATTTCAATGATGCCAAATATCAATATAAATAAAGCACTTGATACGATGGTGAACTCAACAACGGATATTCCTTCATTTCTTTTCATGGTGCAGTCCTCATGACCGCCGATACATTCATCGGAGCTCCTGAAGAGTCAAAGATGGATGATAAAAAGCTCGTTCTAGGAGTATAGGTATGATTTATGGTAATCGTGACATATTGATTAGAATGATCGATAGATATATCGTTGGCCGTTAAGCCACTGATAAGTGGAGAGCTAGAGTCCCCAACGGCTGTAGTGCCATAAACCACCATGTTTTTTATTTCGGTTTCATCCGCAATTTGATCGTAAGACGTGGTGCCTGTCACTTCTGACGTTGCATACCTCGCACCATTTCTCGCCATTTTATTGAGCGTATTATACTCAATAAACGCATTACCAAATTCGGTAACAGCACCAACAATAATGACTAACACTGGTACGGTAACCAAAAACTCTATGGCTGCAATTCCTCGCTGTTTTTGTTTATTTTTCATATTAAGACTCCGAACTTAAAGGGTCTTTGTAGAGCACTATTTTATAAGGCCCGTCCGTACTATCATCTTGTCCAGGTACCCCTCCTGTGACTGTACAGTCTTCGATAAACTCCCCAAACACAGGTTGCTTACTACCGTTACTAGAAGGAGCTTGTTGAAGTAAGAAAAAGCACCCTACCGCCTCAATATCAAAACTATTCGTCCCCCCGTCCGCACCAGTGCAATCAACAACAGGTATTGGTAAGATTCTGCGGCCAGGCTGCCCTCCCTGTGCTATACGACAATCGCTATCTCCAGTACAGTCAGGCAATGCCGCCTCATAGTCTGAGTAGCCCCAAGGCTCACCACCAGCGCCCGACTCATCTTCATAGGTTATAACGCCATTGTTATCCATTGTCGCTTCGACAACCGGTTGTCGAACATAAACGTCTGACGGGTGATCTGCGGCGCTAACACCACCTCCACTATAGATATCAAAACGCGTATTTAAACCCTGCCCAACCGGTCCAATAGAGTTCCCTGGCTTAGTTATTACTGGGTCATTAATATTGATTGTCTCTTCAAACCCGCCCGCTAACGCTTCACGTACAGTGCTAGCACCAGATCCAAAGTCAAGTAACTGAAAATTTCCCGCTCCCATTTCACTTTGATTTTGATCTGCAATTTTCAATGCATAAATTTCCCCTTGATCATAACCATTAGTGCCAGTGTCATCCCCTTCACACACAGCAATTGGTACAATATTCATCAATAGAGGTTCTGGGGGGCTAGGGCCTGCGACAGCGCTGGCAGTTAACACTTTCTCAATCCCAAACATTTGAATCAAAAATTCATCAAGGGGATAGTCAGAAACGGAAACCCGAACATAGGTATCTTCAGTGCTGGAGTAAGTTCCATCTGGGAATACGGCAGGATCATTAGAGTACTGAACAGAGATAGTCGCTGATGAAAAATCCATCTCACTATTTCCTGTTGCTCCTGCGACGGTGTTTAAGGTTGAGTTAGCAATGGCTGTCGCCTCTGCAGTTGTTCCCTTATTATCAATTACTAGAGCGGCTGCTAGCACAGCGGCGTCGACACTATTCTGTAGGCGTGTTTTATTCATCAATGAATGATTTACATCAATAGAAAATGCAGCAATGGCAATCAAAGATGTCATTGCTGCAGTCACTAACACCAATACTAAACCTGACTGTTTTCTTGGCTTAAAAGCCGTCTGGTTGATATCATTCATATGTAGTCCTTAAGGCTGCTTACTGCGCAAACCCTTGTAATACTTGGCTTTCAGTACCTTTCAAACTTTCGCTCTGTTTACCAGTGTAGATCTGATAGGCACCCTCCATTTTTTCACCACTACCCAATGGAATGACAGATACATTCTCTTTTGTTGCATTAGGGTTATAGACCTGCTCTGCTCGAACACTCGCCATATGATGTCCTAACTTTGCATCGTTAGCGCACCCGACAAGTATTCCAATACACAGCAAGGTCACTACTAATTTTAGTACACTCATTTCACTATTCCTTAGCTCTATAGTTTCTATAAACTTGTCGTCTTATAAGCTATGTCCAAACGAACCTTCCGAACCACCCTGCGCGTTATCAATAAATTCTGCAGAATTGTCCGAATTATCACTTCCTCCATTTTCGCTTGGAGGAGCAATGTACGCACCCTGACCCAATAAGTAGTATTTGACATCATTAGGCTCTACAAAGGCATCAGTAGGTAAACTCACTCTGTTCCTATCAATAGGTTTGGCCAATCTAGGGGTAACGAGAATAACCAGCTCAGTTTCACCTGAAACATACTCTTGACTGTTAAATAGCTGCCCTAACACTGGAATATCACCAAAGCCTGGCATTTTGGTGGCGACATCCCGAACGTTTTCACTTAAAAGCCCCGCTATACCGATGGTTTGCCCATCAGCCAGCTCCAATGTGGAAGAAGCGCTACGACGCGTAATAGGTGGAATCACATAGGTTCCGTTTGTGCCACCAGGACTCAAAGTTAAAGAGCTAGAATTCGCAATTTCACTCACATCGACGGCAAGATTAAGGTTAATTTTCTTATCACTAAGAACCGTTGGAATGAATTTTAAACCGACACCATATTCTTTGTATTCAATGGTTATCCCATTTTCATCAGGAACAGGGATAGGGAACTCCCCACCAGCGAGAAACTCTGCTCTTGCGCCACTTAATGCGGTGAGGTTTGGTTCAGCGAGTACTTTTGCAGCACCTGTTTGTTTAGCTATATCTAACGCAAAACTAAACACTGTATTAGCATCAACAAATGACCCTAAAAGGCCATAGTCACTTGAGCCTGGTAACCCAAAAATTGGATTGGTACCTGCTAAGGAGCTATCTAATGCACTACCTACGGATGCTCCTCCCCAGCTAAATTCAGAGCCACTGGTTTGGAAAAAGTGAAAGTTCGCATCAAATTTTCGTACTAGGCTTCGCTGCACTTCCGCCACAGTCACTTCAAGCATGACTTGTTGAGCACCACCAATCGACATCAAATTGATAACACCCGTTTTCTTAACCGTCTCACTAAGAGATTCTTTTGCTTTGTCTGCCACTTGCCCCACGGCATAAGTTTCTGCAACCCTTAATGCTACATTCATTTTTTCTTGCGAGCTGATTTGCCCACTGAGAATTAAACGGTTTTGAGCACTATGCACTTTGACACTTTCATCAGGCAGGAACTCATAGAGCTTTGCTTTGAGGCTATTGAGATCATGAGTGACTTCAATATCAATAGACTCAATCAATTGCCCTTTACTGTCCCAAGCCATCAGGTTGGTTGAACCGAGTTTTTTCCCTATCAAAAAAAGCTCATCTGATTTGAGCATCACAATATCTAACACTTCAGGATCGCCCAAGGACACACGTTTAGCTTTAGCTGATAGGTTTACGTGAGTCGATTTATGATGAGGGACCTTAACGATTTTTCCAGTTTGAGTCGACGCACTAACCACTGCCGTCGTACTCAACCAAATCAGGGTGAAGAAAACTATTATTATCTTTCTCATGGTGCACCTTAGTCCTTAACTCGAATATTAGAAGACTGCGTCCCTTTTATGATGGTGACACTCGGTGCAGGACGCCGTTTAACTACTTTTTCCTCAGGCTCGTGAGGATTTCTTAGCGTTAACTGAATGCTTCCCTTTCTTTGAGCAGTTAATAGTTTCTCAGCATCTTTGGGCGACACCTCTAATGTTACCGCTCGAACAATAACGGGGGAGTTTTCTTGAGTCTTTGCCGTCTGATCGACCGCAAGTACTTTAATATCTTTTAAAACCGTTGATGTATTGGTGTACGTTTTGCTGTATTCAATCGTGTTCAAAATATCAACGCGATTACCTGGTAGTAGGAAACCCGCTACACCAATAACATCATTCACCCGTATGGTGACGGCTCGCATATTTTCTGAGATCAAAGCAGCAAGTGTTGAACCAACCGCCCCTGAAGTGACACGTAATGGGTTTATCAACTCGCCTTGGAAAATATCAGACTCAGCGACAAGCCCAACAACCAAGCTTTCATCCACATATTGGCTCTCTTCTCGCCAATCAAGCTCCAGAAGTTTAGAGGTTAAGTGTTGTTCCTCTATAACCGTACCCGCTGGAATCGGTTGAGCCGCAATAACCACCGGCTCTCGTTCAACAACCTCAGTTTCAATCGTAGGCTGCACTTGACTGTCCATCCACTGCTTAGCAAAAAATACCGCCCCTAGGCCGAAAATAATGGATAACAGAAACAATAAAATTACTTGCTGTTTGCTCATCTAGCTCCCCCCCCTTTACCATCCGCGGTAAAGTAGACTTCCCATGCCCGAGATAGTATTTCTGGCGTAATAACGGGCTCAATGTCTTCAAATGCAATGATATCTCGGCTAATACCCACCATATCTTTGGGTAAGCAAGGATAAAAACCCACGCTATGTTGACGATGTAAACTGAATAGATTTTCAAAAACTGAAGGCGCTATGGCTAACTGTCTAACCTGAGCAATTTTTTCCCATAACGCTTGGTATTCACTGTCTTTCAATGGATAAAACTGGATCTTGTAACCTAAACGCCTTAAGAAAGCAGGATCGCTGATTTTTTCTGGATCTAAGTTACTTGAGAAGGCGAGTGTCAAAATAAATGGAATGGTAATTTGCTGGCCGTTAGGGAGCGAGAGGTGATCAAAAAAGTACTCCATAGGAACAATCCAACGGTTAAGCAGAGTGTCTACAGGCATAGGTTGTCGGCCTAAATCATCAATAATGAAGATACCGTTATTGGCCATCATCTGCAGCGGCGCCATCCAAACACGATTATGTTCGCTATGGTTAACTTCGAGCATATCCATAGTCAGCTCACCACCCACTTGAATATTTGGCCGCTCACTCAGCACCCAACGACGGTCAAACTGCTCTTTAAACAATAAACTCTGCCCGTCAGCGTTGTTATCTACTCGCTTATGATGTTGTGGTGAAAAGACTTTGATGATGTTTCCCGCCGCATAGACGGCATAAGGGATATAAACGGAAGTATTAAGAGAGTTTAAGATTCGAGTTGCTACGAATGTTTTACCAGTACCCGCATCGCCATAAAGAAGTAGCGCACGACCTGAATTAATCGCAGGTCCTAGTACTGATATCATCCTTTCAGCGCCGTAAACTTCACTAAGCGCGTGAGTGACATCGGCTTTTGTTACCACCTTCGCCCGTACGTCTTGGTCTTTGACCATTTGATCGTAATCTCTAAGTGAAACGGGGGTTGGGCCTAAATACGCATCCTTGGCAAACGCGGCATCAGCTTCTTGCATCCCTGTTTCCGACAGCCCATAACGAACGCTACCAGTAGCTTCCTGCGACATAAAGCCTTCGCTAGCCGCTTGAAACACTTCAACTAAAGATTTTTTGCGCAAATTTGCAATCATATCTTCTATCATATGACTATTAATGCACATTAATTTAGTCAGATTCAGAAGATCGGATTTTGGAAAGGCGGCGATTTGCTTAATTAGCAAGTTCTCTACAACCGCTCTAGGGACACCTAATCCTTCAAAGGAAGTAGGAACTTTAGGAGCTTTCGCTTGAGGCGTTAGCTCTTCTCTATGTTGACCTGCACTTGATGTCGTATTCACAGAGACTCCTTATTACTATTGCGTTGTACCAGTGCGACTGGATACTTCAAATAGCTGTCTCGTTAAAATAAAACTCCGCTATAAAAACTCTGCATAGCTAAACCGATAACAACGATAGGCGCAAAAGGCATTCTCAAAACTTTAGTATCATTTTTACTTATAACATTGAGTGATGTATTTGCATTCTTACCGTATGCAAAAAGCATAGTATATTTTTGAAACAGTTGTTGAAGGGAATCAGGATCTTCAGCTAGACGTATGGCTCCGTATAACAGGCCGACGATCACAGTCGATACGGCAATCCAAAAAGTGGTATTCATTAATTGCCCCCAACCGACAATAACGCCAACAATACCTAACAACTTGACGTCTCCAGGGGCCATTGCACGTAAAAAATGCAAAAGTAGAGATACTGAGAACATAACAAAACCGGCGAGCAAAGAGCTGCCAATGGTTGTCAATGGATGAACAGAAAAAGATTGGTTAATCAAGGTGACAATCAATAAATAAAATAAGGCAATATTTGGAATGCGGTGCTCTCTAGCATCGGTCGTAGCAACGATAAGTAACCCAGCCCAGATTAGGTATTCCACTCAAGCCATACCTCTATAATTTATATTAATCACTAAACATTGATTCGAAACGATCACTAATAGCGCCATAAAGAACGGTGAATAAACCAGAAAGAACAACAACTAGTAATCCAGCACTGACGATATACTCAACAACAGTTAGTCCATCTTCATCTTTAAAAAACTCAACAACACGTCCATAAGCACCTGCCATTTTCTCCTCCAAAAACTACAACGACTAACAACTGTTAGACGATTTAACAATTGTTAGTCGATCATTTTAAGAGTAGACGATAACTTATATTTTGTAGAATTTTCTATTCTCAATCAGCTTACAAACTGACTGAAATTAGCCAGCAGCAGCGTCTTCACCAATAGTACCGATTGCATCAGATAGTGCACTACTTAGACTTGAGCCTAAAGTATCAAATATTACCCCTAATCCAGCAACCAGTAGTCCAGCACCAACAACGTATTCAACAACCGTTAGTCCTTCTTCGTCGTGCATAAATGCTTTAACGTTTTTCATTAATGTATTCATCATTTGGTCTCCTTCCAAAATGCAATTTTATCTAATTGCTAACTAATAATTTAGATAGTAATAAAGTGATAAGTTAGGATTATTTTAATCTTCTTTGGTACTTTTTTATCATTGAATATCACCTATATATTACATTTAACACGCATTAGAATAGTTACATTCTGAGTTTTCTATCTATATTACAAGGAACGTTATTTACTCTTAACATCTAACAATTTGAATACCAGATACTTTTAACTCAGCAATACACGCCGACAACTATTATCCTTCAAATTCTCATAAGTGATACTTGACTCTCTTTATTTACCTTTGTTTTTTGAACAAAGATCACAAAATAAGCCTGATTTAAATTATAGATCAATCAACAATAGAAGAGATAAGTAGCCCATCTTGAATTCTCGTCACTAAAGACTAGCCTTAAACTAGCTATTAAGGACTAACTAATCTAAGGCTATATACTATGGACGTTTTACATGCAGGCCATTGGATTGGGCAATCAATTTCATACATACCAAAAGATACTCTGTTTAGTATTGAAAAATTTTTTAAAGTTATAGAGAGTGGTCATGACGTTTCAATATTGAGCGACTCTAATGTTAATGTTTGCTTCTTCTTTTACGATAAAAATAGTAACCACCCCCTTTTACTTACCGCTATTAAGCTCTGTCAAAATCTCCATAAGAACTTGATTATTATTCACAAAGGCAAAATTGAAGAGGATATTCTTAAGTTAGATATCATCTTTGAGCATTTCGATCTCAACGATTTTGATATTCATGAATGGTGCGAAAATCTTAGTCGAAATATTCTTTATCGATTTACCGATCATCAGTCAGTTCTAGAACTTCATAAAAAAGAAGTGGGACTTAAGAATCAAGCCATTAGTAAAGATATCATTGAAGTACTGCGCTATATCGATAGCAATATCGCCAAGCCAATTAGAGAAGAAGATATCGCAGACTTTTGCCACTATTCTGTCAGCTACTTTTCTAAAGTCTTTCATAACTCGGTCGGGATCAGTTTCAGAGATTACCTCACTACCAAGCGAATCGAACTAGCAAAACAACTTCTACAAGATGATAAAAAGAACAAGATAGCGGTGATCGCCTACCAATGTGGTTATAACGACGTTTCCTACTTCTCACGTATTTTTAAAAAGAAAACGGGAATATCTCCCGGTGTTTTCAGGCAGTTTCATTAGATAGATCACTCTAATTGATCAAAAAAACTTCATCTTCTTTCACCTCCTTTGTACGCATGCTAGTGTTAACTTGTGATTAACAATTGAATAACATAATAAATAATGCATCACTTCTAATACATGGAGTTAGAGAATGATTCAGCCTAATCAAATGACAAAACCAACCTGCACTCTTCCCCCACCAAATGAACTCATCTTAAAGTGGGCTCAAGAGCGCCCCAATGAGATTTACCTGAAGCAAATTATCAATCGAGAGTTTGTTGAATTTACCTATGCAGAGGTCGCAGATAAAGCGCTGCGACTTGTTAGCGCATTAAACAAGCTTGGGGCAACTCCCGGTGATAAAGTCGCACTTGTTTCTAAAAACTGTGCCGAATGGTTCATCTGTGATTTAGCCATGATGCTTGGCGACTTTGTTAGCGTTCCTATTTTTCCAACCGCGGGCGCTGAGACCATCGAATACTGCGCGACGCATAGTGAAAGCAAATTTATCATTGCAGGTAAATTAGATGATTCGAAAGCCACTCAACAGGTTCTTTCTAATCAGCCAGATATTATTAGCATTGCGCTCCCTTATGACAGCGCTCCAAATTGCCAATATCAATTTGAAGATCTTATTCGCGATACAGAACCTTCAACTTTCCGCCCTGAGCATTGTGACGATAAACTCATGTCTTTGGTTTATACCTCTGGTACATCAGGCCAACCAAAAGGGGCAATGCTAACCTATGGTGCCTTTAACTGGTCAGTTCAACAGCTCGTGAATCATATTGGCATTCGAGATGATGACAGACTGTTTTCCTATCTGCCTCTTGCTCACATTACAGAAAGAGTCTACATTTTTGGTTGCTCAATATCTGGCGGCGTTCAAACAGCATTCCCTGAATCTTTAGATACTTTTATTGAAGATGTAAAAATGCAGCGACCGACGCTATTTATCTCTGTACCTAGACTCTGGACGCTTTTCCAACAGCGTATTCAAGATAAATTACCACCGAAGAAACTAAACTTACTGCTGAAGATCCCATTTGTTAATAGCCTGATTAAGAAGAAACTGGCCGATGGTCTGGGTTTAGATCAAGCCCGAGTCTTAGGCTGTGGTTCGGCACCTGTTTCTGCCGCACTTCTCGAATGGTACCGAAGCGTCGGGCTCAATATTACTGAAGCATGGGGAATGACCGAATCGTTTGCTTATAGCACCATTAATTACCCATTTAGAGCCGATAAAATTGGCACCGTGGGTGATGCAGGGCCGGGAATCGAACTTAAAATCGCTCAAGACAGCGAAATCATGGTTCGCGGTAAAGGGATGTTTTCTGGCTACTATAAAAATGATATTGCAACAAAAGAGTCATTTGATGATGAAGGCTGGCTTCATACTGGTGATATCGGCTCAATCGACCCTGAGGGGTATCTTTCTATACAAGGCCGTAAAAAAGACACCTTTAAAACGGCGAAAGGTAAGTTCGTCGCCCCGGTTCCTATCGAGAAAAAACTGTTTGAATACAGCCGCGTAGAAATGATGTGTCTTATTGGGCTTGGTCTTCCAGGGCCAATTTTACTTGTCGTCCCGCATGACTTTCCTAACTTTGATAGAAAGCGTTATGAACGGACAACAGAGCGCGTAATTGAAAAAATGAACGCTCAACTTGGCTCTCATGAAAAAATCAAAGGCGTACTCATGGTTAAGGAACCATGGAGCATCGAAAATAACGTACTAACACCAACGCTTAAAATTAAACGTCATATCCTAGAGCAAAAATATCATGAGTTAGGTGCTGATTGGCCAAAGGATAAACTGGTGATTTGGGAAGAGTAGAAACCACAAAATTTATCATTTATTAATAAAAAACCTCAGCGCAAACACATTGCGCTGAGGGCTTGCTAGACAGGAAGGTTAGCAAATTAATTATGCAGAGCACTTCACTACTCTCTTAAATACCTAGTTCCAAAATCGACGATTACTTTCAAAATTTGCCTGCTCTCGGTTTAAACCAATATCCGCTAGCATATGCGGAGATAACTCTGCCAACTGTTTTCGAGAGCGTGATCTTTGTGACCATCTCTTAATTAAAGAAAAGAATGCCTTAATTAAATTAACTGAGGGTTGGCTTGTTGTGATTGTTCTGTTCATGACTGAAGTATTCATAGCGCTTGTTCTCCCTTGATTAACTTTGTTGACAAGGTTAATAATCAACCATTATGGTTAGACAAACAAACGATAGAAATTAGCATTGAGTTAAGGAAAACTAATGTGAAAGAACGAATGCCTCCATTTCAAGGAATCTACTACTTTTATACCGCCGCAGAAGTGGGTAGCTTTAAGGCAGCAGCAAAACAGCTTTTTGTTACTGCTGCTGCGATCAGCCAGCAAATTCGGCTACTTGAAGATTGGGTCGGAACCGATCTCTTCATACGTCAACACCGGAAAGTGGTATTAACCCATGAAGGGGAGGTGCTCTACCAACAAGCGAAAAAAGGCTTCGCTCACCTTCAAGATGGTATTCGGCAGATAAACCAAGATCCAAACCCTACTCAGCTTTCTATTTCAACCCTTCCCTCGTTTGCTCAACATTGGTTAGTACCACGCCTAGGAGAATTTAAGGAGCTGCATCCTGAACTTTCCATGTTAATAGAACCCACCAATCAACTCGTTTCATTTCAAGATTCCGGTGTTGATATTTGCATTCGCTACGGTGAAGGAAACTATCCGAATATAGAGAGTCGTTGGTTAATGGATGATGTTATCTACCCAGTCTGTCACCCAATCTACCAAGAGAAGCACGGTATTTTCGACGTGAAGGATCTGCATAGAGCAGAGCTCATCGAGGATAGATGGCCAGATATGGATTGGCAATTGTGGTTAGGTACTGTTGGAGCAAAAGCAGGACACTCTACCTTGCAGTATGACGGTTCTCACTTTGTACTTGAAGGGGCTTTAGCGGTTCAGGGCGTTGCCTTAGTGAAGCATAGCCTTGCACTGCGTTACCTTGAAGAAGGAAAACTGGTTCGCATCAGTAATATCGCCCTCAAGCCTCGCTATAGCTATTATTTATGTGCACCTTCTGGGTATTTTCGTCGTGAGAAGATCGTCTTATTTGAAAAGTGGATGAAGCAACAAGCTGATCTTTTCTCTCCTCGTGGGAAAAGCGACTTAGACATCAAAGAGAGTGACTACGCACTGAAATGGAAAAGGTCGAAATAGCCAAGAGTTGTTATACTATTGCTTATTAAGTACGTCTAAACTAACACTGAGAACATATGACACAAGAAAATAACCCTCTACACGGAATTACTCTACAAAAGCTACTGACGGAACTTGTCGAGCATTATGGTTGGGAAGAGTTAAGCCGTATGGTTAATATTAACTGCTTTAAAAGCGATCCTAGCATTAAATCAAGTCTTAAGTTTCTGCGAAAAACGGACTGGGCGAGAACTAAAGTTGAACAGATCTATATAGACTTAAAACGCTAGGCAATATCAAGGGTACGAAGAACCCCTTTATAGAGTCACTCGTTATTAGAAAACAAAAAGCCCCACTAGCTTTCACTAGTGGGGCTTTTAAGTTAGAGATTAAAAACGATTATTTCTTAGCGTTTTCTTCTTTAACTTTAGCGATTACTTCTTCAGCAACGTTTGCTGGACAAGGCGAGTATTGTAGGAATTCCATAGAGAATTGACCACGGCCTGAAGTAATAGTACGTAGGTGACCGATGTAGCCGAACATCTCAGAAAGAGGTACGTCAGCTTTAATACGAACACCCGTTACGCCAGCTTGTTGATCTTTGATCATGCCACGACGACGGTTAAGGTCACCGATAACATCACCAACGTGATCGTCTGGAGTAAATACGTCAACGTTCATGATTGGCTCAAGAAGTTGTGCGCCAGCTTTAGGCATAGATTGACGGAATGCACCTTTCGCTGCGATTTCAAATGCGATTGCAGATGAATCGACTGCGTGGAAGCCACCATCGAATAGCTCTACTTCAACATCTAGAGTTGGGAAACCAGCAAGAACACCGTTTTCCATCATGCCGCCGAAACCTTTCTCAACTGCAGGCCAGAATTCTTTAGGAACGTTACCGCCCACAACAATTGACTTGAATGAGAAACCAGAACCAGGTTCGCCAGGCTTGATACGGTAATCGATCTTACCGAATTGACCAGAACCACCAGACTGTTTCTTATGCGTGTAGCTATCTTCAATTGCTTTAGTGATAGTTTCACGGTATGCAACTTGAGGAGCACCTACTGTTAGGTCAACGCCGTATGTACGCTTAAGGATATCTACCTTGATGTCTAGGTGGAGTTCACCCATGCCTTTCAGGATAGTTTCGCCAGTTTCTTCGTCAGTTTCAACTTGGAAAGATGGATCTTCTGCAACCATTTTACCGATAGCAATACCCATTTTCTCAGAACCGCCTTTATCTTTTGGAGATACAGCGATAGAGATTACTGGAGTTGGGAATACCATTGGCTCAAGCGTTACTTGGTGCTTAGGATCACATAGAGTGTGACCTGTTTGAACATTCTTCATACCAACGATCGCAATGATGTCACCAGCTTGTGCGCTAGTTAGTTCGTTACGGTCATCAGCTTGCATCTCAACCATACGGCCAACACGCTCTGTTTTACCAGTGAATGAGTTCAAGATAGTGTCGCCTTTGTTCAATTTACCAGAGTAAATACGAACGAAAGTTAGAGCACCGAAGCGATCATCCATAATTTTGAATGCTAGCGCTTTGAATGTTTCGTCAGCAGAAACGATAGCGTGCTCGCCAGTTTCTTCGCCTTCTTCATTCATTAGTGGTTGAGGATCAACTTCAGTTGGAGCTGGTAGGTAATCTACAACAGCGTCAAGAACGATTTGTACGCCCTTGTTCTTAAATGCTGAACCACAATATGTTGGGAAGAATGCTAGGTCACGAGTACCTTTACGGATACAACGCTTAAGGTCTTCGATCGAAGGCTCTTCACCTTCCATGTAAGCTTCCATTAGGTCATCGTCTTGCTCTACAGCAGTTTCGATTAGCTCTTCACGGTATTGCTCAACGTCATCTACCATGTCCGCAGGAACATCTAAGATTTCGTAGTTTTCAGGAAGACCAGTGTCATCCCAAACGTATGCTTTTCTGCTTAGTAGGTCTACAACACCAACGAAGTCATCTTCACGACCAATTGGTAGTACCATTACTAGAGGGTTTGCACCTAGAACGTTTTTAACCTGGTCAACAACGTTGTAGAAGTCTGCACCCATACGGTCTAACTTGTTAACGAAGATCAGACGAGATACTTCTGATTCGTTAGCGTAACGCCAGTTAGTTTCTGATTGAGGCTCAACACCACCAGAACCACAGAATACACCGATACCGCCATCAAGTACTTTCAGTGAACGGTATACTTCTACTGTGAAGTCAACGTGTCCAGGAGTATCGATAACGTTTAGACGGTGACCGTTCCAAAAACAGCTTACTGCTGCTGATTGGATAGTAATTCCGCGCTCGGCTTCCTGTTCCATGAAGTCGGTAGTAGATTCACCATCATGAACTTCACCAGTTTTGTGAATCTGGCCAGTAAGTTTAAGGATACGCTCAGTTGTAGTGGTTTTACCCGCATCAACGTGCGCGAAAATACCAATATTTCTGTATTTTGATAAATCAGTCATCGTTTTACTCTGTTAATAGGATATAAATTGCGCGCAGAGTATACCACAATCCGTCAAGACTGATACCCTTGCGTGTATGAGATAATAAAAAACTTTTATAGGCTACTGCGCGGTTAAGTTCAATAATAAGGACAAAAATAATGCCCTTTATTACCTTTGGTGCTTATTAAGCAGCCATATTGAGCGTAGTCTATTTTGGCTTGGACAAATTTACAAACCTTATTATTGATTCTGCCTTACAGCTCATCAAATGCAGCAAGTGCATCCGATAGCTTTTTAACACCATGAATTTGCATACCTTCAATGCCATTTTTAGGCATATTCGCCGCAGGAACGATGGCTCTTTTAAATCCGTGCTTAAACGCTTCCATTAATCGTTCTTGGCCACTCGGCACCGGTCGAATCTCCCCTGCTAACCCGACTTCACCAAAAACCACCACATCTTTTGGTAGTGGTCTGTCTTTAAAGCTAGAGAGTAATGCCATCAACAAGGCTAAGTCTGCACTGGTTTCTGTGACTTTAACGCCACCAACAACGTTAACAAACACATCTTGATCAGCCATTTGTAAGCCGCCGTGTTTATGTAATACCGCCAACAATAGAGACAAACGGTTTTGGTCTAAACCTACCGATACACGTCTTGGGTTGGCTAATTGTGAGTAATCGACCAAGGCTTGAATTTCCACCAAGAGTGGGCGTGTTCCTTCCCACACAACCATCACCGAGCTGCCCGATGTCTCTTCTTCTCCGCGAGAAAGGAAAATCGCAGAAGGGTTACTGACTTCTTTAAGCCCCTGCCCCGTCATGGCAAATACACCCAACTCATTCACCGCGCCAAAACGGTTTTTATGGCTACGCATGGTTCGAAAACGGCTATCTGTACCGCCATCAAGCAGAACTGAACAGTCGATAATATGCTCAAGCACTTTAGGCCCAGCTAAGGTGCCATCTTTGGTAACGTGGCCCACTATAAAGACAGCAACGTTATTTTGTTTAGCGTATCGTGTCAGCATAGTCGCGGATTCTCTTACCTGAGCAACACTACCAGGAGAGGATTGCACGTCAGCAACGTGCATAACCTGTATAGAATCAATGACCATAATGCGTGGCTGTTCTTTTTCTGCGATCTGACAGATTTTGTCTACGTTAGTTTCTGAAAGCATCTTTAAATGCTCTTTAGGAAGCCCTAAACGCGATGCACGCATGGCCACTTGTTGTAAGGATTCCTCACCCGTTACGTAGAGCGTTGGCATTTGAGCAGAGAGCAGGCACATGGTTTGCAGAAGTAGCGTTGATTTACCCGCACCAGGGTTACCACCTATAAGAATGGCCGCTCCAGGCACAACGCCACCACCTAACACGCGATCGAGCTCCTTAAAACCACTACTAAACCGAGGAACCTCTTGAAGATCAATATCAGAAAGAACCTGAACTTTAGATTCATTGATACCACCTGCATATCCCGTTAAACGCTCATTGCGCGCAACGGTAGGTGATGCCGCCAAACGAACTTCGGTTATCGTGTTCCAAGCCCCACAAGCATTACATTGCCCTTGCCAGCGGGGAAAATCCGCTCCACAATCGTTACAAACGTATGCGCGTTTTGCCTTAGCCATGTTTCCTCGATCTACTAAACTGTTTAATAAGCGCTTATCAGAATGACTGGCTCTTATTTAATTATAAATGTGTGACATATTGAGTACTGGATTACATCCCCAGTCACTTGGTAAATGAACATACGGCTAAAGATCACGGTGATTTTGCCGATGTTAATGTAACGGACTACTCTAACAGAAAACTATGCAGCAATCTGAAATTCTATCTATCGCAGAGAGACTTATCCCCGCCTTTCATTCGGAGGACTTTGATTACCTTTTGTCACAGATGACAGAGGGCGAACCACCGTCCGCTAAACTCTTAATAAAGATGGAATTAAATAGAGTCATGGCACCGTGTACGAAGCCCATTGATCTACGTGGTCGAGTACAAGGTGAATGTCGTGAATACGAACTTGATGGCTTGAAACACTGGCTTGATGATGTCGCCTTTAATGCCTACCACAAAAACTTCAAGAAGTTTAACGGGTATACTGAAGGGATGTGGGAAGCGTTAATCAATACCAAAAATAACTTCCGAGTGATGAAGAAAAACGGCATTGCAACGCAAAAAGAACTGTCTGCTGAAAGTAGCCCATTTCATGTTGAGCCTATCACACTTGGCTACGATCTAAAGCGTCAAGAGAATCGTCTAAAAGTCTATTCTCAAGTTGAGATCACGCTACAAAATCAGCAGCTGGTTCACGCCGTCAGCATCGATCTCTCTCCATCAGGCGCAAAATTTAAAGTCCCAGCGGCGATCAACTACAAGCTAGGTGAAATGATTAGCGTCTCATTTATCGAGCTAAGAAAGTCATCAGAGATAGAAGAGATCACGCTTCCGCTCAATTATAGAGTAGTGGGCATTGATGACAGTTACGAGAATGATGCAGTTAAGTTCATCCGGGCTCTCAAAGTTTCGGAATCGGATGTTATTAACCAGATAATTGAAGAGTCGCTACAGAGTACTTCACAAAAAGTGCGTCATGACAATCAAGATAAAATCATCAGAGCGCGTACCCGTGGTTATGAACACACCTACTTAAAGCATACGTGTAACTTACCACTATTTTTTAGTGGCAGTGAACTCAAGCTAGTACTGATGACCGAGAATAACCGGCCAATTTGGAATTACTGGCAAGACGAACGAAATCAGCAGGCACTCGGCTCTTTATTTAACCAAGAACGTATCTCTTTACTCGCCAAAGCAGGGATTCGTGGCAGCAGCAACACTCTCTACTCATTTACTCACGAGCATGAAGGTAAGTCTCTGTTTTTCTCGATGATGATGCCGGAGGCGTCTCGTGAAGAGCGGCAGCTATTTTGGCATGTGGGCGCTCGACGAAAAAGTTGGAAAGCGTTTAAAATTTCTATTTTTGAACTATCGAGCCCTGAGTGCCAGCAACTCGCTCAACATGCAAATGAACTTGGTATTGATACGGCAGCATTGTCGCACTGCGGAATACTCCAAGAGATAGCTGACGCAGATTCAGCGGCTGACTACCTCTTTACGGAAAAGCCCAAACTACCAAGCAAGACGTTAAACCGTTTTCGTCATACTCGTCAGATTATTGGCAATCCAACGTCAATCTATTTTGATGCTAAATCACGTAGAAAAGAGCCACGTTATCAGTTCAAATCTCCCATTGAACTCACTACTCGGTTAGGCGAAAGTTACCAAGGTCATACGCTTGATCTCTCAAAACATGGGCTAAGTATTCATCTTGAAACACCTAGTGCTATCAAAGCGGATGATTTCTGTACAGTCAATTTACGTGAGCTACAGCTCTACGACAAAGCACTCCCACTGAGTGAAGTGCCTTATCAAGTAATACGTGTTGGTGCTGATAATCAGCAAATTCAAATGAGTATCGATGACTCTCAGCAAAACCTACGAACCATCGGCTTCTTTGACCGCTTAATAAAGCACAACCAGAAAAAGCTACCACAAAAGAAAGAATTACTGCCTAGTAATGAGTTACTCGAAGGGCTGCACGATATTTTGTTGGATAAGATGGTGAGTAACCCTGTCTTTGTTGAAAAGGTCAAAGGAACGCTTGTTCCTAGAGTTATTGGAATCAATTACCCTCTCCCTCCTCATTTAGTCTTAATGGCAAGACTGGGAGTCGAAAAACAATTCTCACTTGAGCCTATCTATAAAGGCAGAATGAATACGCTTCTTTCTGTACCAATGAAACGACTAGAAGGCGCAGAGCCTCAATACCATGAGGTCTATATCTCCGCACTTATTTTTGGGAACAGAATTCAGTCACTGCAAACCAAGTTAAGTAGTGAATTTGAGAATAATCGAGAACGGCTCATATTTATAAAGAAAGCGATGAGCGTTGGGGAGTTCTATGTATTAAGAGTCTCCGGAGCGCCAATATTCGAACCTTTAACCAATCTACTCAAGGCTGATATTGAAGAGTTGACTCAAATTAGTATGCACCAAGCCCGAAGCTTAGAGAAAGAGATAGGCTCAACTGTGGGCTATGGTGAGATTGTCGATATTACCGACGAAGTTCTGGTTCGATTAGAATTGACCCAGTAATCAATCTAAATTTTATCTTAACGAGGAGATCTCTCCTCGTTAAGAGTGGTTAACCAACTATTGCTAACTATCTATTGTTAACTATCGATGGTCTAGATTGCCAACTTAACTTCTGCTGCTTTACTAACCCTGCTGAAAGAATGCATAACACTCCCCCTAAGCCAGAAAAGCGAATCGCTGTTTGTGCTTGCTGCTCGACCTTTGGTTTTGCATGGTACGCAATACCTAAACCAGCTGCGTCCATCATCACCAAGTCATTCGCACCATCACCAACCGCAACCGTATTGTGCTGTTCAATATCATACTTTTCCGCAAGCTCAAATAAAATATCAGCTTTCGTTTGTGCCGACACAACATCACCTAATACTTTGCCCGTTAACTTACCGTTAATGATTTCTAGCGTATTAGATTGTGCATGATGAAGATTCAATTGCTCTTTAAGATAATCTGAGAAGTAGGTGAATCCGCCCGATGCAATGGCCGTTTTCCAACCAAGTGCATTCAACGTAGCAACAAGCGCTTCTAGATCGGGCATAAAGGGTAATTCGCTACGAACAGTCGACAATATAGATTCGTCAGCCCCAGCGAGTTTACCTACACGTAGTCGAAGGCTCTGCTCAAAATCAAGCTCACCCTGCATGGCGCGCTCTGTCACTTCAGCTACTTCTTCCCCAACACCGGCTAGTTTCGCTATCTCATCGATACACTCGATTTGAATCGCGGTAGAGTCCATGTCCATCACGATTAAACCAGGCTTAGAGAGATCAGGTAGTTCATCAAGTGCCGCAAAATCCAGCCCTAACGCGCAGATAATATCTTGGTGTGCTTGAGTCAACTGCCCTGACATCAACGCCACTTCATAGTGACCTACTTTCCAAGTTTCAACGATAGGTGTATAGAGCCCAGTATAAGCATCAATCTCTTCAAAAGATTGAGCGGAAAGCTGAGTTGAAAATACAATCCAATTAGCCTTCGCTTTATCGTGCTGATTTGACAAGCGAGTTTCTGGTAATCGATTTAATAGTGCAGTGTGCTTTCTAATTGAAAGCGTCTTTAACGTGTCCATGTTTTTAATCCTTGAAATAACTCCACAACGTTACCCTATTGCAATTTGAAAACGCAAGTCTCAATATTACTGAAAGCAAAATAATTCTGTGTAGGAATGTTATGAATCAATCCTTGTTTTCATTTCGTATAGCACTAAAAGTCATAGCAGTACTGACCCTACTCGCTATGGTTGCGGTTATCGGTGTCAATAGTGTCAAAATAAGTAAAGGTAATGAGCAGATTCAACATAATCAGCTAGAGACCTTAAGCAAGATGTTGATCTCACAAGCTGCACTATCGGCCAGTGAACCTGTTCTACAGCAAGATCAAGAGAAACTACTTAAACTGGCGAATCAGCTTACTCACAGTCACCTCTCTTTTGATGCGACCATTTATAATGCAGAAGGCGTTAAGCTGGCTGCCAGTGATGACGCGTTAACCGCAAGAGAAGTGCTTGGCCTAGATACCCCGTTATCAACCGCAAGAATCGGCCGTCAGCAGCTTGTTGAACCGATTATGCATGACTCAACTATCATTGGCTTTGTACGAATTACGTTTGAAACCGGACGCGTGACCGCTATTTCAGATCACCACTACCGAAAAAGTGATCGCTATATGTACACCATGATTTTCATGGCCTTCATTGGTGGAATTTTAATGCCGTTATTGATTCGTAAAAAACGCAAGAATAAAGGTGAGAACCTCTTGCTCAAAGGTCACTAGCGACAGTTTATCGACGTTAGAAACAAAAAACCTCAGTATAGACTGAGGTTTTTTATTGCGAGGAGAGTCGTCAGTTGTAACTGATATTACTCTTCGTCACCAAGTAGAACAGAATCCAATGCAATTTCCATCATCTCATTGAATGTCGTTGCACGCTCATCAGAGGTTGTCTGTTCGCCAGTTTTAATATGGTCAGACACAGTACATATTGCGAGTGCTTTCGCGCCGTATTCCGCCGCTACGCCGTAAATACCTGCCGCTTCCATCTCAACACCCACAATACCATACTTATCCATGACATCGAACATTTCAGGATCTGGTGTGTAGAAAAGCTCAGCAGAAAACAGGTTACCCACTTTAACGTCAATGCCACGTGCTTTCGCTGCATCTTCAGCGTTACGTACCATCTTATAATCAGCAATTGCCGCAAAGTCATGATCTTTGAAACGTATACGGTTTACTTTCGAATCCGTACACGCCCCCATTCCGATAACAACATCGCGAAGCTTGATGTCTTCGCTCACTGCGCCACAACTGCCTACACGGATAATCTTCTTAACACCAAAGTCTTTGATAAGCTCAGTCACATAGATAGAACATGATGGGATACCCATACCATGCCCCATGACCGAGATTTTGCGACCTTTGTATGTGCCTGTGTAGCCGTACATATTGCGAACATCACAAACCTGAACGGCATCATCTAGAAATGTGTCAGCAATGTATTTAGCACGTAGCGGGTCGCCAGGCATTAATACAACATCTGCAAACGCACCATTTTCAGCATTAATATGAGGAGTTGCCATTGTCTAATCCTTTGTTGAAAGCCTAGAGTAAACTAGGCTTGAATATTCATCATTACAAAAAGTTTTTACCGTAGTCCATTGGCGAAGTGCCAAAGTACGAAGCCAAGCTTTGACCAATATCAGCAAACGACTCTCTTAAACCCAATGAACCTGCTGGCACATTTTGTCCGTATACGATAACAGGAATATGTTCACGAGTATGATCGCTCCCTGGCCACGTTGGATCACAACCGTGATCAGCAGTAAGAATGAGGATGTCATCTTCTTCCATCAACTCAATCACTTCATTTACTCGACCGTCAAAATACTCTAGCGCTGCTGCATATCCTGCAACATCACGACGGTGTCCGTAAGCTGAGTCGAAGTCGACAAAGTTAGTGAAGACAATCGTGTTGTCACCCGCTTCTTTAATCGCGTCTTTAGTTGCTTCAAACAGATCAGGGATACCTGTCGCTTTGGTTTTCTTGGTAATACCACAGCCCGCATAGATATCTGAAATCTTACCTATTGAGTGTACTTGACCACCCTTTTCATCAACTAGCTTTTGCAACACGGTCGCTGATGGTGGCTCTACCGATAAATCACGGCGGTTACCCGTACGAGCAAATTCCCCCGCTTTAGCGCCAACAAACGGACGCGCGATAACACGGCCAATGTTGTAATCTCCCAACTCTTCACGAGCGATTTGGCATAGTTCTAGTAGATTATCTAGACCGAATGTCTCTTCATGACAGGCAATCTGGAATACTGAATCACCCGATGTATAAAAGATTGGAAGACCTGATGTCATGTGCTCTTCACCCAAATCATCAAGCACTTGTGTACCCGACGCATGGCAGTTACCTAGAAAACCAGACAGACCCGCACGCTTTAGGATGCGATCAGTCAACTCTTTCGGGAAACTGTTCTCTTCGTCGGTAAAGTAACCCCAATCAAATAGAACTGGAACACCTGCAATTTCCCAGTGGCCTGAAGGAGTGTCTTTACCTGAAGAAAGCTCAGCGGCATGACCATAAGCACCAATCACTTCAACGCTCTCTTCCAGACCAGCAGCAAACTGGCCTGTAGATTCTTTATGCGCCATAGCAAAACCTAGCTTTGATAAGTTAGGTAGCTTTAGAGGTCCACTACGTTTAGCATTATTCGCTAAACCTTTGCTACATTGCTCTGCAATGTGGCCCATGGTATCTGCGCCTACATCACCAAATTTATCGGCGTCGGCCGTTTCACCAATACCGAATGAATCTAATACTAAAATAATTGCTCTTTTCATTTCTCTCTCCAACAGACTTTACACGTCTTCAGCACGAATCTGACGATAAACATCTGGAGTCGCTTGATAATCTCCGCCCACACTAATCGCACTTTGTAGTGCGGTGGCGGCCTCTTGCCATTGCTCTTCATTACGTGCATGGATAACGGCTAACGGTTTATCGTTAGTTGCCATCTCACCTAGACGAATGAAGTTATCAAAACCTACTGCGTAATCGATGCTGTCAGTTGCAACACGGCGTCCACCACCCATGCCAACCACTGCCATACCGATAGCACGAGTATCCATCGCAGATACCACGCCACTTTCGAGTGCGTATACCGGTTTGATAATTTCTGCTTTTTCTAAGTAGTTATTATAGTTTTGTACAAAATCTTCAGGTCCACCAAGACCGGCCACCATTTTTCCGAAACACTCCGCAGCTTTGCCGTTATCCAAAACTTCCATTAACTTAGCGCGAGCATCTTCTGAGTCAGTCGCTAGATTGCCAAGCACTAACATTTCTGCACACGATGCTAGGGTTATATTCAGTAATCTAGGGTTACGATACTCACCTGTTAGAAACTGCACCGCTTCACGAACTTCAACAGCGTTACCTGCTGATGATGCCAGAACTTGGTTCATATCCGTTAAGATGGCGGTTGTCTTTGTGCCTGCCCCATTCGCGACGGCAACGATTGATTTCGCTAACTCTTCTGATGCTTCATACGTTGGCATAAAGGCGCCAGAACCGACCTTCACATCCATCACAAGTGAATCTAAACCTGCCGCTAATTTCTTAGACAGAATCGATGCGGTAATTAATGAGATGTTATCAACGGTAGCAGTAATATCACGAGTCGCGTATACGCGTTTATCTGCAGGCGCTAAATCTCCGGTTTGACCAATAATCGCCACTCCAGCCTCTTTAGTGACTTGACCAAAAACATCATTAGTTGGCGTAATGTTGTAACCAGGAATAGACTCTAGCTTATCGAGAGTACCGCCAGTGTGACCTAAGCCACGACCAGAGATCATTGGAACAAATCCACCACATGCTGCCACCATAGGACCAAGCATTAATGAGGTCACATCGCCCACACCACCCGTCGAGTGTTTATCAACAATTGGGCCATCAAAGTTCATGTAATCCCAGTCGATCACCATACCTGAATCACGCATCGCACACGTGAGAGCAATTCGCTCTGGCATGGTCATTTCATTAAAGAATATTGCCATTGCAAATGCGGCAATCTGGCCTTCAGATACGGTATTTTTTGCTATGCCTTGAATGAAGAAATTGATTTCTTCATTCGTAAGAATTTCGTTATCGCGCTTTTTGCGGATGATTTCTTGAGGTAAGAAAGTTTGAGATAAAGACATTAGAGCCTCCCAGGCGATTAAGCATGGTTAGTAAGGTAAAGAGGTATATGGAGCTAACTAGATCAACTCGACCTAGCCACTCCACGAATCAGACTTATTATTTTCAGTTCAAAGCCAGTAACGTTTAGTACGCTGCTGGATCTGCTGTCTCGTCTGTTACTTCTAATGTATTTAATAGGTTAGTTAGCAGGCTTGATGCACCAAAGCGGTAATGCATGTTATCTGCCCACTCAGCGCCAAGTAGCTCATCCGCCATACCTAGGTATGCTTGCGCATCTTCAGCGGTACGAACACCACCAGCAGGTTTGAAACCTACTGTTTTAGCAACGCCCATGTCACGAATAACTTCAAGCATCATACGCGCGTATTCAGGTGTTGCATTAACTGGCACTTTACCCGTCGACGTTTTAATAAAATCAGCACCCGCTTCAATACAGATTTGAGAGGCTTTTTTGATTAACGCTTCTTCTTTCAGTTCACCCGTTTCTATGATCACTTTAAGAAGAATGTCACCACACGCTTCTTTACACTGCTTAACTAGCTCAAAACCAACTTCTTCATTACCAGCAATCAGTGCGCGGTATGGGAAAACCACATCCACTTCATCTGCGCCATAAGCAACAGCCGCTTTAGTTTCAGCGACCGCAATAGCAACATCGTCGTTACCGTGAGGGAAGTTGGTCACAGTAGCAATACGCACCTCTGGTGTGCCTTGTTCACGAAGCGTTTTCTTCGCGATAGGGACGAATCGAGGGTAAATACAGATAGCAGCAGTGTTTCCAACGGCTGTTTTCGCATCGCGACAAAGTGCAATCACTTTTTCATCAGTGTCATCATCGTTTAGCGTTGTAAGATCCATTAATTTAAGTGCGCGTAGTGCTGCTGCTTTTAAATCGCTCATTTCTATCTCCGATCAATAGTTTCAATTCATTTACCACTGAGCATGAGATCTTTAGTTGTGACCTCGATAATTAGCCCAGTAGCCTTAAATGAACGGACTTGGTTCCTTGAAGACTCAATACATACAGCGAACATGTATTGATTGCTATCCTTGTCACCGCACAGTACCAAATGGTACATGGCACAACATTCAGTGATCACTTGAATCAAAAAACAGAGTGCATGCGTAGGCAAATCATTTGCCTGTTTTGAGATATGTTGCCGCCAAGTGACATTAACCACTCAAACAGCATTGCTGTTGCTTAATCTATACAGTATAGATATTCATCGCAAAACTGTAGCGTCACATAAAACGCAAACGGTTTGTATCTCAAAAATATTACGCTCTTTCCTAAATTCAGGTTTATTGACTTCTATCTCAGCGACTTTAAGCCGTCATCGAGCGATGAAAAACAAATCCTGACCGCCAAAAACGAAAAAAGCCCCGCAGCAATTTCTTGCTACGGGGCGATGTATTAAGGCGTCTATATATTAATTACCGAATTCTATTAAAGAGCCGCAAGGCTTAAACAGAAACCAGCAATTGTTGCTGCCATTAGGTTCGAAAGTGTACCAGCGGCAACAGCTTTCATACCCATGCGAGCAATTTCTTGGCGACGGCTTGGAGCTAGGCTACCAAGGCCACCTAGTAGGATCGCAATAGAAGAAAGGTTTGCGAAGCCACATAGAGCGAATGAGATGATAGCTTTCGTTTTATCAGAAAGAATGATTTCAGCGCTATCAGCTAGGTATGGAGAGAATGCAACGTATGCTACGAATTCGTTTGCAACGATCTTCTGACCGATGAAAGAACCTGCAAGTGTTGCTTCAGACCATGGAACACCAATAACGAATGCTAGTGGAGAGAATATCCAACCTAGAATCAGTTCAAGTGTTAGGTGAGGCATACCGACCCAACCACCGATACCACCAAGCATACCGTTTACAAGAGCAATCAAACCGATGAATGCTAATAGCATTGCACCAACGTTTAGAGCCAGTTGTAGACCCATTGCTGCACCGCCAGCGGCTGCATCGATAACGTTAGCAGGCTTGTCAGCGCCGCCATCGATGTCATCACCTAGTTCATCATCAGGCGTATCTGTTTCAGGCATGATAATTTTTGCAAACAATAGACCACCAGGAGCAGCCATGAAAGATGCCGCTACTAGGTATTCAATTGGAACGCCCATACCAGCAAACGCTGCTAGTACACCACCAGCGATAGAAGCTAGGCCACCACACATTACAGCGAATAGCTCAGACTTAGTCATCTTAGGTACGAAAGGACGAACTACTAGAGGCGCCTCTGTTTGACCTACGAAAATGTTAGCCGCTGCTGACATTGATTCTGCACGAGAAGTACCCAATGCTTTTTGCAGTGCGCCACCAAGAATCTTGATAACCCATTGCATAACGCCAATGTAGTAAAGTACAGAGATGAATGCAGAGAAGAAGATTAGTGTAGGAAGTACGCGGAATGCGAAGACAAAGCCACCGCCACCGAATAATTCAAACATCTTGTTTGATACTAGACCACCGAAAATAAATTCTGTGCCCTGATTACCGTATGCGATTACATTTGATACTCCGTCAGAGAAGCTTTTCAGCAGCTCTTGTCCCCAAGGAACGTAAAGAATAAATGCACCCAAAATAAATTGAATTGCGAATGCGCCACCTACAGTTCTTAGGTTGATCGCTTTGCGGTTGTCAGATAATAGTACTGCTAGTCCAAGCAGAACGAACATCCCGACGATACTCATAAACAGGCTCATAGTTTATGATTTCCTTATTAGTTATTTATTGGCGTGTAACAAAGTGGAAGCTAAAAAGCAGGAGTAATTATACGCACCACGAATAGGATAAAGTAATGGCACGTTCACACTTTCTGTTAAGACACACAGTTGATTCACTCACATGTGTGACGCAGCTCACACAAAGTAAGCTTAGCATTCATCTATCGTACATATTCTTTGGATTTTATTCACAAATAGAGAAGAGCAAATGGCTGTTTTGCCACAACGATTGCGCAATCGTTTGCTCTGGTTGTTTTTTCAGCAAAGCTAGTTCTAGTAAGACATTGGGTAACATTTTGGGGTGATTTTTTTGCCCTTGAAAACCGCACATAGGCATATCTGGGGCATCCGTTTCAATAACCAGAAAGTCTAATGGTAATTTCGCAATAGCCTGCCTTGTCTTATTCGCCCTTGGGTATGTAATCGTCCCCCCAACACCAATATAGAAGCCTAATTCAATGTACGACATGGCTTGCTGGTAGCTTCCTGAAAAACCATGTAGCACGCCCCCCTTAGGTAAAGGGTATCGCCTTAAAATAGGAAGCAAACGATGATGTGCTTTACGACAATGCAGTATAACGGGAAGCCGATATTGCTGGGCAAGCTCTATTTGTTTGACCAACGTTCGTTCTTGAAGTTGATGATCGACATCAATCATAAAATCAAGCCCACACTCACCTATCGCCACACATTGGGAAGTGCGACTTTCTAGGATCTCTATTAGATGCGCAAATTGGGTATCGACACTAGCATTAAGAAAATAAGGATGAAAGCCAAAGGCATGATAAATATTGGCATGCAAATTAGAGAGTGACTGAACCCGTTGCCAATTACTTTCATTGATCGATGGAATCAAAAACCGCTCTACCCCTTTAGACTGAGCGGCAGCTAATTCATCAAGGAAGTTGTCTTTAAACCCATCAAAATCAAAATGGCAATGAGTATCAAATAACCTTGTCATAAAAGCCGCTTTATCATGACCCAAGTTCAGTCGGATGCTTTGATACTTCTTGCTCTCGACTTGGCTCTTTTCGGTAAGGAACGCAGCTGCGTTTATTCTCAGGCGTTAACCCCATAGAATGGCACCAAGCGTCGTACTTTTGTACCCATGCTTTTAACCATCTCAACATTTCTACGCTCCTTCCACTTTTATAGAATCAGTCTATTTTTTCACTGTCTTTTGCGTCAAAGTCTCTATTGCTCATCTCGTTTGAAAACGAGTTCACTTGGGGAAGATTCTTCTTCGACAAAATAATAGCCTGCACTATCAAACCCAGTTAAGCCTTCAATGCTTTCTACTTGGTTTTCGATAATATAACGAGCCATCAACCCTCGAGCTTTCTTAGCATGGAAGCTGATCACTTTATACTGACCATTCTTACAGTCTTTAAATACCGGAGTAACGACTTTTGCATCCAATGCCTTTGGTTTCACCGCTTTAAAGTACTCATTAGAAGCCAGATTAACCAAAATATTATCGCCTTGAGCGTTAATCGCCTCATTAAGCTTATCGGTAATCAAGTTCCCCCAAAATTGGTAAAGATTGGCACCACGAGGGTTCGCAAGCTTGGTTCCCATCTCGAGTCGATAAGGCTGCATAAGATCAAACGGCTTAAGTAGGCCGTACAAACCCGATAACATTCTTAGATGACTTTGAGCATAGTCCAAACTCTCTTGAGACAGGGAAGTGGCGTCAAGCCCAGTATAAACATCCCCTTTAAACGCAAACAGAGCCTGTCGAGAGTTTTCGAATGTAAACGTCTCACTCCATTGCTCAAATCTAGCCACATTGAGTCCTGCAATTTTGTCACTTACCTTCATTAGCGCTGCAATGTCGACAGGTGTTAATTTTCTGCACTCTTGAATAAGCTCTTTAGAGTGGGCAACAAAGTCAGGCTGTGTGAACTGTTCTGTTGGTAAGGGTGACTCATAATCCAACGTCTTAGCCGGCGAGATAACAATCAGCATATTCTATATTCCATGTGTATTTGACTTTACTAGGTTACAAAAAAAGCCATGCGTTGTCTGCATGGCTTTTTAATTACTCTAATAGGTAATATTAATTGGATTTTTTCTTACTGTTATCCCAAATACCTTCTTCAAGTTGCGATTGCAGTTCAGGGAAGTCATTGGCGTCAAATGTCGGCACTTTACCCGCATCAAGTTGACGGTTGTAGTCTTTTGCTAACTTGATAACGATTCCCGATAGCAGACTAATCGCGACTAAGTTGACAATCGCCATTAGACCCATAGAAACATCAGCCAGTGCCCATACCGTTGGTAGCGCCGCTAAAGAACCAAACATCACCATACCAAGAACAACCAGTCTGAACAGTACTAGGCCTTTCTTGTTGTTATGCTCTAAGAAGATAAGGTTCGTTTCTGCATACGAGTAGTTAGCAATAATAGAAGTGAACGCGAAGAAGAAAATCGCCACTGCTACAAAGATACCACCCCAGCTGCCAACTTGCGCTGTTAATGCTCGCTGTGTCAGTTCAATACCCGTAATTTCGCCATGAGGAACGTACTCACCAGACATCAAGATAATCGCTACAGTACATGAACAGATAACAATGGTATCAGTGAAAACACCCAGCATTTGCACATAACCTTGAGACGCAGGGTGTGGAGGATAAGGCGTTGCCGAAGCTGCTGCGTTTGGCGCAGAACCCATACCCGCTTCGTTCGAGAACAAACCACGTTTAATACCTTGAATCATCGCTTGAGCAATTGCGTAGCCTAAACCACCTGCAGCGGCTTCTTGAAGACCAAATGCACTTTTAAATATAAGAGATAAGACATCTGGCACTTTCTCTATATTCGTTAGCATCACGTAAAGTGCGATAAGCAAGTATGCCAGTGCCATGATAGGAACGATCAGTTCAGCGGTACGTGCAATCTTACGAATACCACCAAAGATAACGAACGCTGAAATAAGGACAATCGCAATACCAACATATAGCTCTTCAAAACCAAATGCATTATTCATCGCACTTGCAATAGCATTCGCTTGAACCGCGTTAAACACGAGACCAAAAGCGATGATAAGGAAAATAGAGAACAGAACGCCCATCCAGCGCATGCCCAAGCCTTTTTCCATGTAGTAAGCTGGACCGCCGCGATAGTTGCCATCGTTATCACGCGTCTTGTAAAGCTGTGCAAGCGTACTTTCAGCAAATGATGTTGCCATACCTAACATGGCAATTAACCACATCCAGAAGATAGCACCAGGGCCACCAGCGGTAAGTGCAACCGCAACCCCCGCCATATTACCGGTACCAACACGTGCAGCTAAGCTTGTACAAAGAGCTTGAAAAGAGGAGATACCCGCATTATCTGCTTTGCGGCTATTTTTAAGCACGCTGAACATATGGCCAAAATGGCGAAACTGAATAAAACCTAAACGTACCGTGAAGTAGATACCGATACCTACAAGTAGATAAACTAGAATTGAACCCCATAGCAGGTCATTCATTAAATTAATTACGTCTGTCACAAGAACCTCTCTCGGTGTTTGCACTGCTCTTAGCTACGAAAGCTTAGCTCTAAAAACCTCATATCGCTGTTCAAATATAAAAAGCGAAATTGTCTGTCGTTATAGGATGAAATTTTCATGTCGAACCCTAAAGTTTACCCTGGTGTTCGAAGCTGTGTATTTTTGACCGCCGGATAATGCCGCTAGGTAACTCAAAAATCAATACTAAACCCAATGCACATAAATAGTATGAGACTCTGTTAAAAGATGTATTTTTAACACAAAGGCATCACAACCAACCACAATTGCAACAGATACATAAAGATCCATTGCAACATTAACAACTTGTTACATACGCCTAGCGAACACAAAATAAAAACGAGCTCATCGTAGTGAGAGAGGGGGTTATAGCGTTTTGGTGATTTTTGACCTTTTCCTAACCTAGCGTTGGTTATTTTCTAAATAAAACCACAATTGTTAACTTCTGCTCGGAATAACCTATACCTAGATTGCTGTGCTTGTTAACAGCGAATTTAATCGATTACTTCCGTTTGTTTGCTCATTAATTAATCGGTTGTTTTTTGGGTTTTGTGATATTTAGTTAATAACACACATAAAATGTTCATAAAAAATAAACAAATGAGAAACAAATCAAGGATAACCTTAGGCAAATCGTGGTATTAAAAAGGTCCCAGTAAGGGCGTATTAAAATAAAATTGAGGTGGCTTATGGAAGGCGTACAGTTCGATGAAGTAATGGAAGCATCTTTCCCTAGAGGTAAAGCAGCTCGTTCAAAACCAGTGAAGCGCAAATGGCGAGAAATAGAAGCAATAAAAGATCGCCAGCGTTTACAAAAAGAACTGCTCGATATGGATATGAACCTAAGAGTTGAAGATCTCGATATTTAATAGACACGAATAAAAAAGGCGCTAACGTTAGCGCCTTTTTTGTCTCTATAATCTGATTTTCAGTCGACTCTCTTTACGGGCATAGTCACTCTAGGACACCATCCCCTTACGGTAAAAATGTCAAGTAGATAGATGCCTTAAACGCATTCACTATTAAGTTGGTTGACTCTGCGAGATAGCTGCTGATATTTATCCGCTATTGTCTCACCAAATAGAGGGTCTTCTTCACACACATCCCACAGTTTCTCTACTGCTTGCCAATCACTTGTTTTAAACGTTCTATCAATCAAAGGCAATATTGAACCTTCTTCTGTCTCTAAGTGGCGTTTTTGCGTTGCAAGGAACTCTTCGAGCAAACCAACAAAAACATCTTGAGGAATAACGGCATCTTTGAGAATCATATCGACTACATCTAAAAACTCATGCGTCTTTTGAGAAAGTTGCTGGTGCTCTAATTCCAAATTACTGATCTCAAATTGATGACCATAATGAGAAAGAAAGTAATGGTAGATAATATCTTCTTTAGGATGGTGGACTTTCTCAGAATGATTCGCAAGGTAATCGACTACGTCGCGAACTAACGAATAGTTAATCATCTCTTCATTTTTAAGCAATGCTAACTTTTGTCTCAAAATAGCCAGCAAGCGAACCATATAGCCATGCTCGCGACGAATCCGTTCAATCATCATAATCTCTCTCCTTAATACTTACTTTATATAAGTGTATATGAGGGAGGGGCTATATGTATTGAGCCTGTTCAAAAAACCGCCATTAGCATTCAATTTTGGATATAAGCGCAAACATTCACGCACTTATACTAACAACCTCATCAGTGGCCAAAGCGAACACTCTTAGATATAGCGATTATCCCTTATTACTCAGAACCCAATCGATCTCTTGCTCGCCTTGATTTTTAAGCCATTGATTTACTTTAGAGAAGTGATTACAACCAAAGAAGCCACGGTGAGCAGACAAAGGAGAGGGGTGTGGCGCAGTTAAAACGTGGTGTTTTTCTTGATCAATAAAGCGCCCTTTTTTCTGGGCATGTGCTCCCCAAAGTAAAAAGACAATGCCTTGATTATGTTTGGCCAGCAGGTCAATCGCATGATCGGTAAACGTCTCCCAGCCCAATTTAGAGTGTGAATGCGCTTTTCCTTGTTCCACAGTTAAGACGGTATTCAGAAGTAACACGCCCTGCTCAGCCCAGTGATTCAAAAAACCATGGTTTGGAATAGAAAAGCCATCTATGTCGTTAGCGAGTTCTTTATAGATATTAACCAATGATGGGGGTACTTTTACGTTAGGGAGAACAGAAAAACTTAGTCCATGGGCTTGATTTGGGCCGTGATAAGGATCCTGTCCAAGAATAACGACTTTAACATTATCAAATGACGTAAGCTCAAAGGCTTTAAATACGTTATCTGTTGAAGGGTAGATATTTTTGCCACTAAAGCGTTCATTTTCAATGATGCCCATCATCTCAATAAAGTAAGGCTTCTGTGCTTCAGTCTTTATAAAATCTTGCCATGTGGTTGGCATGTCGTATCCCCATAAATTGAAATTTTGTTCATCTTATACTGAACGAATCCAATTTACAGGGATTACAACCTAATCATGAATTTTTCTGTGGCGTTCTGAAGCGACCACCTTGCCCTGTAATATGGCGGTTAGGGGTTGGCATGCGACTGGCGCGTGAAGTATAAGCAATTGGTGCACGAGTAATAGTAGACATAATGACACTCCTCTTTATATACCTACAAAATGTTGATGCTCATTTGTAGTAATGAAAGATCAGTGCCAACTTTTTCAGGCCTCCCATCAAGCGATTGAGTTTAAATGAAATTCTCTTAGTGCTTTAATTTCATCAGCCCATATATCGACATCAATTGTTTCTAAAATCAGAGGGATAGAATCAAAACGTGGATCTTTAGCAATATACTCAAAGCAGTCCCAACCTATTTCCCCTTGCCCTAGTGAATGATGCCGATCGACACGGCTTGCTAATTCTACTTTAGAATCATTGATATGCATTGCACGAAGATAGTGCATACCGACAATACGATCGAACTCTGAAAAGGTATGATCGCATGCTTCTTTTGTCCGTAAGTCGTAGCCTGCAGTAAACGTGTGGCAAGTATCAAGGCAGACCCCTACGCGACTTTTATCTTCTACTTTTTCAATAATTTGAGCGAGATGTTCAAATTTCCAACCCAAGTTTGTCCCTTGACCGGCAGTATTCTCGATGACGGCAATAACTTCAGGAACCGCTTGGTGAGCTAAATTAATTGATTCAGAGATAAGGGCCAAACACTCATTCTCAGATATCTTCTTTAAATGACTCCCAGGATGAAAATTCAATAATGTCAGTCCCAACTGCTGGCAACGCTCCATCTCATCAATAAATGCCGCTCTTGATTTGAGAAGCTTTTCTTCTTCCGGTGCACCAAGGTTTATTAGGTAAGAGTCGTGAGGAAGAATATGTTCAGTAGTAAAACCTAGCATTTTGCAATTTGCTTTAAATGCACTGATAGTTTTCTCTTCTAAAGGCTTAGCTTTCCATTGTCTTTGGTTTTTAGTAAAAAGGGCAAATGCGTTAGCCCCAATTTCTCTCGCTCTCATTGGCGCAAGATCAACACCACCCGCAGCCGATACATGAGCTCCGATAAGCTTATTGCCATAATTCTTCACATTCATTGTCATAAACCTACTGTCTAATAGGGCCAACTACCCTATATATCATTCAATTTTCAGGCGCTTTTATAACGTGTTTTGGCCCAAAATACACCTTTTCCTATTGTTGTAAAATTACCACAAAGATCACATTAAAATTTTTTTTAATCTATAAACTATTTTATAATCAGTTATATAACAATAACTTATTGATCTAGATCAAAGAAATAACCATAACAAAGTTAATGTTTTTTGTTGTGTTTTGACTCAAATCAATATTAGAATAGCTGCCATAAGATAAAGAATTATTCGCTCGACTTAAAATTTAACAACAATTTCCACGTGAGTGGACTAGGAGAAAGTTATGATCCAAGGTATTCAAATCACAACAGCTGCAAATGACGATCTACTTAACTCAATCTGGCTACTAGATAGCGAGAAGAACGAAGCGCGCTGTGTTGCTGCTGCAAATGGCTACGAAGCTGACCAAATCGTTGCAATCAACGATCTTGGTCAATTCGAGAGCCGTGAAGTAGCAATCGAAACTCCGCCAAAAATTGAAGGTGGTCAACACCTTAACGTTAACGTTCTTAAGCGTGAAACTCTAGAAGATGCAGTAGCACACCCAGAGAACTACCCACAGCTAACTATTCGTGTTTCTGGCTACGCTGTACGTTTCAACTCACTAACGACTGAGCAGCAACGAGACGTAATCGCACGTACTTTCACTGATTCTCTATAATCCATTCTCTTTTTAAGAAATTTGGATAAAAAAGCGGCGCTATTAAATAGCGCCGCTTTTCTATTTAAGAGCCTTAGCATCTAGCTAAGGCTTTACCATTGGTAACTCGTTACTTTTGAACTCGGCGTAGTACCGCCTTCAGTGCATCAAAGTCATCTGCGAGATCTTCGGACAACAATTCCATTGCCGCATGTTTCGCTAAAGGTGCAGGTACATCAATATCAGCCGATAAGATATCATCGACCACTTCTTTAAACTTCGCAGGGTGTGCCGTACAAAGGAATAGACCCGTTTCACCTTCTTGTAACTGTTCGCCAAGTAAGCGGTAAGCAATCGCACCGTGTGGTTCACATAAGTAACCTTCACTGTGCAGTTCACGCACAGACTCAGCACTTTGCTCATCCGTTACCATGCCTTTACCTAATGTATCTAGACCCCAACCTTTCAGCTGACACAGTTCTTCAATACGTGGCCAGTTATTTGGTTGACTCACATCCATAGCATTCGATGTAGTAGCAACCGTTGGTTTTGGATCCCACTTACCTGTTTCAAGATAGCGTGGAACAGTATCGTTCGCATTGGTAGCTGCAATAAAGCGTTTGATTGGCAAACCTAACGCTTTAGCCAGTAGGCCCGCGGTAAGGTTACCGAAGTTACCACTTGGTACAGAGATAACTAAATTCTCACGCTCTTGTTTGCTCAGTTGAGAAGCAGCTTCAAAGTAATAACAGATTTGCGCCATTAAACGGCTGATGTTGATTGAGTTAGCTGAATTAAGACCAATCTCTTCACGCAAAGCCGCGTCATCAAATGATTGCTTAACCAACGACTGACAAGCGTCAAAGTCACCATCAATAGCAACAGTGTGGATGTTTCCACCTAATGTACAGAATAGTTTTTCTTGCAGTGGGCTGATTTTGCCTTTCGGGTAAAGAATCACAACATTGATGTCTTCCATACCGTAGAACGCATGAGCAACGGCTGCACCAGTATCACCTGAAGTCGCAGTTAAAATAGTGATTTTTCCACCATTAGATACCGCCGCTAAAGACTGAGCCATAAAACGACCACCAAAATCTTTAAACGCTAGCGTTGGACCATGGAATAGTTCTAGCGCGTAAACGCCATCTTTTACTTGCTTGATCGGTGCAGGGAATTGGAATGCTTCTGCTACTAGGCCTTTCACGACCTCTTTCGATAGCTCGTCACCAATTAATGCCGATAAAATTTTCGCGCTGCGTGAAGTAAAATCTTCTGCGAGTAGCGCATCAATATCATCAAACTTTGGCAATTCTGATGGGAAAAATAGACCTTGATTACGACCTAAGCCTTGGCGCACGGCTTGGCCAAAAGAGACTTGTTCATCATTTTCTTTGATGTTGTAGAGCTTCATAGTGAACTTCCTGTAACGGTCGAGCCTTGCTTGTCTAAGCGACAAACATGGACGAATCCTTCTTGATTTTGTACGTAATTTTGTTCAAGCCAACGAGCAACACGCTCAGCGACATCTTTATCTTTGCAAATGCTAAATAGGGTTGGGCCGCTTCCCGAAATTCCGGTTGCTAATGCCCCAGCTGACATCGCGTATTTACGCGCATCAGCAAAACCAGGTAGCAGTTTCTCACGATATGGTTCTGCGATCACGTCTTTGATCATTTTGGCAGCCAATTCAGGTTGACCTGAATGACACGCATGAATGAACCCAGCTAAGTGACGACCGTGAGCAATAATATCTTGGCGACGATATTGAGAAGGCAGTATCTCACGCGCTTCGGCTGTTGATACTGTAATGCCAGGGTAAGCCATGACCCAGTACCACTCATCAAAACATGGCACTTCTTGGCTAATGATGCCGAGCTCTTCAAGCATCAGCTGTAAGCCACCAAGATAACATGGAGCAACGTTATCGTAGTGAATGCCACCCGATATCTTGCCTTCCATTTCTCCCATCAGTGCCAGCAGTTCCGTTTCATTTAACGGTTGGCCATGGAAGCGGTTAAGTGCATCCAGTGCCGCTACGATAGAACATGCACTAGAGCCCAGACCAGAACCGATCGGCATATTCTTTTCTAGCGTCATCTCCAATGGCAAAGACTCTACATCTTTGCGTGCAAGTTCGCGGGTAAAGACAACCCAGCAGTCATACACGATATTCTCTTTCATATTACTCGGCAATTTAGCGACAAAGCTTCCTGCCGTTTTTAGGCTAAATGGCTCTTCACCACTTTTAACCAAAACGCGATCGCCAAGTAATGTACCGTCAACTGGAGAAACCGCAGCGCCGAGTACATCAAAGCCAACGCTAACATTACCAATTGAAGCAGGAGCGTATACAACAACATCCATTCCTTTCGCCATGATTTACACTCCTAATTTCCAGCCAAGGGTACGCATCACGTCAGAGAATACACCTGCTGCCGTCACTTCTGTACCTGCGCCATAGCCGCGAAGAACCAGTGGGATTGGTTGGTAATAACGACTATAGAAGGCCAGTGCATTCTCACCATCTTTGATCTTGTACATTGGATCATCGCCATCAACCGCGGCAATACGAACTTTACATTTACCGTCGGCTATCTCACCAACGTAACGTAGAACCTTGCCCTCTTTAGCCGCTTCTTCTACTTGCTGTTTAAAGTAAGCATCAGCTTCAGGTAGTCGAGCCATAAACTCTTCCACACTGCCTGAATCATCAAAGCCTGGTGGTAGAGCTTGGTCAACGATAACGTCTTCAAGCTCAAGCGCCATACCTGCTTCACGAGCGAGAATAAGCAGCTTACGCGCTACATCCATCCCTGATAAATCATCACGTGGATCAGGTTCAGTAAACCCGTTGTCCTTCGCAATATTTGTCGCTTGGCTTAGTGTCATCCCTTCATCAAGCTTGCCGAAGATATAAGAGAGTGAACCCGATAGAATGCCGTTGAATTTTTCCAGCTCATCACCTGCAGAGATCAGGTTTTGCAGGTTTTCAATAACTGGTAGGCCAGCACCAACGGTTGTTTCATACATCAGTTTACGACGTGAGCTACGTGCTACTTCACGTAACTGGTGGTAGTAAGCCATGCTTGATGTGTTGGCTTTTTTGTTTGGTGTTACAACGTGGAATCCAGCACCTAGGAAATCAGCGTATTGATTCGCGATCACTTCACTTGACGTACAGTCGACCAGTACTGGGTTAATGATGTGATTACGCTGAACTAAAGAAATAAGACGCGCTAAGCTAAACTCTTCAGACGCACCTTGCATACGATCACGCCAGTGCTCTAAAGGAAGCCCCTCACTATCAAGTAGCAACCCTTTACTGTTTGCCAGACCACAAACTCGAATCACAATGCCTTTGTCCGCCAGTTTTTCTTGCTGACGTTGGATTTGGTCAACGAGTTCACCACCAACACCACCAACACCAACAACGAACACATCTAAGAAGTGTTTCGAATTGAACAGATTCTCGTGACACGCTTTGATCGCTTCAGCAATCTTATCTTCAGGAATAACCGCTGATATAGCACGCTCAGAAGAGCCCTGTGCAATAGCAACAATGTTGACGTTTACTTCAGCCAGTGATGCAAAGAATTGAGACGCTACGCCACGAGAGGTTCGCATACCATCACCGACAAGAGTGACAATTGACACATCATCCATAAACTCAACCGGCTCAAGCAGGCCATCTTTGAGTTCAAGCTCAAACGCTTCTCTTAATACTTGCGCTGCTTTTTGCTTATCCGCGGCTTCAATACAGAAACTGATGCTGTATTCAGAAGAAGATTGAGTAATAAGAACAATAGACACACCTGCTGAAGACATCGCACCAAATACGCGACTCGCCATACCAACCATGCCTTTCATGCCAGGGCCAGATACATTAACCATTGTTAGGTCATTGAGCGTGGTAATGCCTTTTATTGCTAGATTATCTTCACCAGTATCTTGACCAATTAATGTGCCAGCACCTTGTGGGTTAAAGCTATTTTTAATAAGACATGGGATGTGAAACTGCGCAATTGGTGCAATGGTTTTAGGGTGAAGAACGGAAGCGCCAAAGTAAGATAATTCCATCGCTTCTTGGTAGCTTAAAGATTTCAGTAAGCGAGCATCATCTACTAAGCGAGGGTCACAATTGTATACGCCATCAACATCGGTCCAGATTTCACAACAATCTGCACGCAAACAAGCAGCAAGTACCGCGGCTGAATAATCAGAACCATTTCGTCCTAAAGTAACGATCTCGCCTTTAGCATTACCAGCCGTAAATCCAGGCATGATGTTGACATGGCCAACAGGCAGTGGGCTTTGCTTAAAATTCTGAGTTGAAACTTCAACATCAACCATCGCTTCTAGATGATCACCTTGCGCAAAAAGATACTGCACAGGATCAATCAGGCTTGCGGCTTGTCCTTTAGCCTCAAGAACTGCTTTCATTAACTGAATAGAAATTCGCTCGCCTTTACTGATGATTCGAGCATTAACATGATTAGGGCACATCCCTAATAAGTTGATGCCATGAACAAACTGGCGAAGTTGAGAAAGGGATGTTTTCATCTGTGTCGTAAAGCCGTTCCCACAGATATTTGGTAACTCCGATTTGATATCTGCAAACAGCGCTTTAAACGAAGACTCTAACTCAGAAATTTGTAAATCAGCCTCTCCATTTCGAAGCGCGACATCAATAACCGCTACTAACTTGTTGGTTGTTTTTCCTGGTGCAGAGAGGACGACTGCCACCTCTTCTTGCTGTGCATTATTAGCAATGATATCCGCCGCTCTTAAAAAACGATCAGCATCAGCTAATGATGAACCTCCAAACTTTAATACTCGCATCCCTTCTCTCCAAAGTTTTTAAACTAATATAAAAAAAGGCCTGTATCTCGTGGGATACAGGCCTTTTTTTGAATTTCTTTCGGTTAGCAGCCTGCCCCAACATTTATGATGTCGGTAATAATAATGGTGGTCATTATTGTTGTGCGGCCATGTAGCATAGAAATTTTTCTAACCTCGTCTGTCATTAACTATACGTTTACCTTATTTTCGGCCTATGAGTCAATGAAAAGTTATTTTTTTTAACGTTCGTTCACTTATCAAACAACAAAATGACTATATTCAATCACTTTTAGTGATACAACGCTTATTTGAATATCCTAATAACCAATTGCTATATAGAAGACAAGACATACAATTAGTTTTTGTGCTTTACTTAGCGTTACTATAAAAAAGATAAAAGAAACCAAGGAGTGGCGTATGAAGATACTATTCAGTTTTATTGTGCTGATAATGTGCTCATACGTACATGCATCACCACTCCCACCTCTTTCAGCTTCAGGCAATAACTCTCCTCACAGCCTCTTTGTTAGCAGTGAACAAGGTGCCAGTCAGTTTGATTCTTGGAAAGTAGACAGCGGTTACTCATACAACCTATTTGATAAAATTGACCTTTATGTCGGTACTAGACTCGACAACTCTGACAATGGTGAAAATGGTTTTTTAAGTGGTGTGAGTTACCAATTGACCAATCGAGTTTCACTAAAAAGTACCCTTCACACTTACTCAGAAGTAGTTGATGATACCAAATCCGACACTATTTCAGCTGAAGTTTCTAGCCGAATGAAGCTGACAGACAATATCGATTTGCATGCCACTCTCGATTATCAAGAGTGGCAACAAGGTATAGAGCTAGGGTTAGGGTTTCGTTTCTAGCGCATAACGTTGATTAAAGTAGCTTCTCTTTCGATGTGAGTACACCATTCCAATCTGCGTATATATAATGTCCAGGCTGAATGATTTGGTTTTGGACCGTTAATGTTACATGCACATCTCCTGCCCCTCTTTTTTCAGTTTTAAATGGGCAGGAACCGATCGCTTTTATACCAAGATCCATTTGCGACAGTTGAGCAACATCTCTTACTGCACCAAAGATAATTACCCCTTCCCAGTGATTTTCGATAGCCATTATGGCCACTTGATCACCCATGAGTGCTTTTTTACAAGAGTGACTGCCATCCACAACCAATACTTTGCCTTTACCATTGGTGTTCAGAATCTCACGAACTTTCGAGTTGTCGTGATAACAGCGTACAGTCTCAATCTGTCCAAAAAAGGCATCCCTCAAACCAAAGTTCTGTAAAGGCTGCTCGATAAGTGTCAGCTTATCTTCAAACTGATCACATAGATCCGGTGTAATGTCGTTCATACTTCCTCCATGATTTTACTTAAATCCTTCGACACACCGAGCTTTTATCTGGCCAATAGGCGTTTCACGTTCGTCTAAACACGACAACAGTGTCAACTCGCCCTTTTCAACAAAATAAATAGCATTTTGCGCATATTTCTTGGCAAGCTCGCGTGCTGAATCTTTTTCAATGGCAATCGCATAACTCTCTTCATACCAGCTAAAATCGTCGTTTCCTACTAAGACGCCGACCACTTCAACATTCGGTAGAGACGCTAATAATTGCTCATTTTGCAATAGGTTATCTTGGTGAGACTGCTTTTTCCCGAATCGGTTCCATCCAGTGATAATGGCATAACGTTTACTATAGGGTTCATTGGAAAAAATGAAATATGGGTCTTGGTATAACGACCACAAGTATGCATCAATCTCCATACAAGCTCCTATTACAATAACACCATACTATTAATATTTGTTACATTTGAACTATTGATATAAATCAACAAAATGAAAGGAATTAACATTCTTGCGTTGTTAGCAAGCTGTTAAGAATATAAAATCCGCGTCATAGACTAGTAGAGTAACTGATAAGGAAAAGGATATTCCCCACACAAACTGTGGTACTAAGGATAGTAGGCGACTATTGTGTTATTTTTAATAAGTTTAGTTTATTATTAAAAAAAATTAACATGATGTTATTATTTTTGCCTAGTATTTAATCTATTAGCACAATTTTATCACAAGTTTAGGTACCGCCAATGCAAACCCCGCAGATTCTTATCGTTGAAGATGAGCAAGTAACTCGTAACACTCTTAAGAGTATTTTTGAAGCAGAGGGATACGCTGTTTTTGAAGCCAGTGACGGTGAAGAGATGCACCAAGTACTAACCGACAATCAGGTTAACTTGGTTATTATGGATATCAACCTTCCTGGCAAGAACGGTTTACTCCTTGCTAGAGAACTCCGTGAGCAAGCGAATGTTGCTCTTATGTTCCTAACGGGTCGTGACAATGAAGTAGATAAGATTTTAGGTCTTGAAATCGGAGCTGATGATTACATCACTAAACCGTTCAACCCTAGAGAGCTTACTATTCGTGCACGCAACCTACTGAGCCGCTCAATGAATGCAAGTGCGATTCAAGAAGAGAAGCGTAGTGTTGAAAAGTACGAGTTCAATGGTTGGATTCTAGATATTAATAGCCGTTCATTGGTTAGCCCAAGTGGCGATGGCTACAAGCTACCTCGCTCTGAGTTCCGTGCTTTGCTTCATTTCTGTGAAAACCCAGGAAAGATTCAAACACGTGCAGACCTATTGAAGAAAATGACAGGGCGTGAGCTAAAGCCACACGACCGTACTGTTGACGTTACGATTCGTCGTATCCGTAAGCACTTTGAGTCTGTTTCTGGCACACCAGAAATCATTGCAACGATTCATGGTGAAGGTTACCGTTTCTGTGGTGACTTAGAAGAGTAGTAACAGCACAAAAACAGCTGTTATTTACATCCAATAAGAAAGGCTTGCTATCTGATAGCAAGCCTTTTGTTTTTGCTCTATAAATCAGGGTGATGTGCTCACTCTAAAATATAATCGAATACGATAGAATTAATACACTACGTCGATGTTAACATCGTGATCAACAAGCCACTTCTCTTGACCTTTATTATTTAGCTGTATCGCAATGTCAGCAGGTAAATCTGGGGAAATAGGTAACTGCCATGACACAGCCAATTCCCACTGATTAGCGCTGTGAGTGCGAATATCAATTTCTTCACTCTCTATCAGCCACGTCTCATTGCCTTGCTTAATCGTTACGCTGACCACTTCCAGGTCCGCAGGTAACTCATTGATAGACTCTAAAGAGAGAGCGGCATGAAAGTTCTCTTCTGATGACGAAGACTCACCAATGCTTGGCATTCTGTCAATCCAAAGAGAACTCTTCAATACAACCTGAGACTCTTCGATCATCACCGAGCTGCTTTGTTGCCAATTCACATCACTATTTTGGCACCCAGCAAGCAATGCCACGGCCAACGAGGCCAATGCAATCTGTTTTTTCATTCTATTTCCTTTGCGCTAACCATTCTTTCAAAACTTGAATATCATGTTGATACCCATTCTTTATCTCTTCTACCCAATCAGAAATATTTTCCCACCAAGTAACACGTTCTGGCGACTGAGCTTTTTGAGCAACCGATTGAATTCTTTTTAAACCAATGGAACCTGCTGCACCTTTTATTTTATGCGCTTCAGAGACAATTCGGTCTTGATCTTTAGCGACCATATTAGAGTCCAATATCTCAATGTAATCCGGCATCATCTCTTCAAACATCTGAATACTATCTAATACAGGCTTCACCCCAACGATATCCACATAAGACTCTAACATCGGTAAATCAAGTAAGGTACTAAATGTATCATCTGACAACTCGACTGACTTTTCAGCCTCGACGACAGGTTCACAAAATACAGGATCAATATCGCACAAGCGTCCAATGACTTCTTGAATAGCAAGTACAGACAACGGTTTGCTCAACGCATCGTCCATACCTTTGTCTAAATACTCTCGCTTATTTTTAAGGACATTCGCCGTGAGAGCAACCAAAGGTGGCAGTTTGTTGTAACTTTGACGATATGACTGAGCGACGTCAAAACCGGTCATATCGGGTAGCTGAATATCCAACAGAACAAGATCATAATCGTCGGGCTTAAACCTATCTAGCGCTTCTTGACCCGTCATCGCAACCGTCACTTGATGATCAAGGCTCTCTAATAACGACTTTGCTACCGTAATATTAAGCTCAATATCTTCCACCATAAATATTCTAAGTCCTGGCTGTTCTACAGGAGCCAAGATCTCAGAAGCCGATTCTTCCGCTAACGGTACCGTTAACGTCAGACTAAAGGTCGTCCCAAAGCCCTCTTCACTTGAAACGGTAATATCGCCATTCATCATTTTGACTAGCTGTTTCGAAACCGCGAGGCCAATACCAGTTCCTACAGCATGAAGGTTGTCTTTGCCTGTTTTCACTTGATAATACATGGCGAAAATCTTGTCTAATTCACTTTCCGCTATGCCAATGCCAGTGTCTTCAATTTCAATTGTGATTTCAGCGTGATCATCTAGAGTCTCAGCACTGACGGTCATAACAACGCCGCCCTCTTTGGTAAACTTCATGGCGTTACTAATCAGATTCCATAGAACCTGTCGTAATCGAGTCGCATCAATTTTCACCGCAAAAGGAAGAGAGCTTAAGCGCTCTAGATCAAATCGAAGCCCTTTCTGCTCAGCCATTAACGCCGAAATGCTTTCTATCTCAGCAATAAATTCTTCAAAGTGTAGCGTGGTTGGCAATAATTCAAGCTTGCGTCGATCGAACTTATCCATATCTATGATATCGCTAAAGATATTACCCAATGTGATCGCACTGACATTGATCGTTTGCATGTACTTTCGCTGCTCTTGATCTAGCTGGCTATCAAGTAACATCCGGCTCAAACCAACAATGCCATTAAGTGGTGTACGAAGTTCATGGCTAATAGTCGAGATAAATGTCGTTTTGTCTTTACTGGCTTTCTCTAGTGAGTCTTCGTGTTGCTTACGTTCGGTAATATCACGCCCAAACCCCACCAACCCCAAGTGCGCTCCCTCTTTACTGTAAAAAGGCACTTTTCGTAATTCAAAGTAGTTCTTTCTCCCGTCAGGGTATTCAAGCCACTGTTCATAAGTTAGCGCCTGATTATCAATAAATACTTTTTGGTCTGTATCAATGATCTGCTCAGCAATTTCTTCGCTATAGACATCTCGCGGGGTTAATCCAACCAGTTCACTCTCTCGTTTGCCTGTTAGCTCTTCCATTGCTCGATTGCATCCAGAAAAAACGCCCTCTGCATTGCGGTAGTAAATGAGGTCAGGGGAAGCATCGATAAAAGAGCGAAGCAACGCTGTTCGTTCCGCCAATTCAACTTGGGTACGCTCACGTTGATAGACTTCATTTTCAAGATCGTTAATCGCTTCTTTTCTTGCTTCTTCTGCTTTGATTCGCTCTTCAATTTGTAGATTTAATTTGGCGATATTTTGTTGCAGTCTAAGGTTAAGCTCCTGATCACGAGATCGCATGTCTTTTAGTTTAGAGACGAGCTTTGAGAGACGTTGGCGAGACTCTTCAAGCTGATCGACGACAACCGAAAGAAAATATACCGCCCAAGGGGTGATAATCAGACCAAAAAAGACAGAACGAACAATATCAATATCATCGACATGACCACTCAACCCAAGAGTAATCCCCACTTGAACAACCACCGCCAAAGCAACAAGTGCCATTGCGAGCAGTATCGAAAAACGAAGGATCCCTAATCGAACCAAGAGATCGACATAATACTGGGCAAGGTTTTTGATAGGTTTCATTAAAGGCTTCCTGCGTTAACTTCTGGTGGTAACTGGCGGTTGAGTACGTAACTGAAACTCTGGATAGGAAAGTCTACTCTTTTTGCCGTTGTTAGGTAAGCTAACTCCATCACATCCGTGTCTTTATTAAGGTAAGCTAAATGATTGATAGGCCTTAAATCATGATGATTGATTGGGCTAATGTATCAATTCCTAGACGACTTATTAACGTATCGAAGTTTGAACTAGAGTTGAATGTCGTGCTGAGTGACTATGCTATTCACTAGTGATTGAGTCAGGATGAATATTAGTTTGATTCCTATTTTCAGCTTTGGCTTGATAAAGTGCACTATCAGCCATGGCTACAATAGATTCCATTGAGGCTTCTGGCGAAGGTAGAATAGAGATAAGCCCAATACTCACTGTAATATAAGAAGCAACGTTAGAGGCATGATGCTCAATCTCCAGTGATCGAATCTGCTCGTGAACCTTATCCGCAATATGATTTGCACCATCGGTTGTTGTATTCGGCAAGATAAAAGCAAATTCCTCTCCGCCATAACGCGCTACGCAGTCAGAAGAGCGTGTCAGTACTTGTTTAAATGCCTTCGCGACAAGCTTTAACGCTTCGTCTCCTTTTTGGTGTCCATAGTAGTCGTTATATCCTTTAAAGAAGTCGATATCACACAGCAGTACGGCTAGCGGTTGCTGCTCACGAACATGAATGGGCCACAATAGACTTAACTGAGAGTCGAAGTGGCGTCGATTCGATACCTGAGTAAGTCCATCAATTAAGCTTAAACGTTCAAGCTCTCGGTTCGCATCGGCCAGCTTTTGCTCTGCTAAATATCGCTCAGAAATATCACGCGACATCACTAGAACACCTTTATTTCCTGATTTGGGTTCCGTAAAGGGTGACTTAACAACGTCATACCACACTTCCTGACCATCAGAACCCTCCACTTTATCGACATAACGCAAAGCTATTTCTTCACTCAACACTTGCTCATCTGAGTCAGAGAAGCGCTCAAACAACGATCTCGGGATAAGCCCCTCAAGTCGATGACCGATTAGATCATCAACGTTAGATAAACCTAGCCCTTTAACGAATGGTTCGTTACACGCCTGATACACCATATTCTCATCAAAAATGCCTATCGAGTCTGGGCTTGATTCTAGTATCACCTGTAAAATAGTATCGCGCTTAGCCAGTGCTACCTCGGTGTCTTTACGCTTATCCGTTTCATCACTTAGACTTTTCTGAATATTATGCCAGTCTGTCACATCATGGCTTATTCCAAGTACACCAAGTTGATCACCTTCAGGTGACATCAATAAGCTTTGATAGGTTTCAAGTAGGCAACTTCGTCCATCAGGAGAAGTCGTCCAATGACGTTTGCTCGCACGACCTCTAATTACACCCGTTATCTCTCGACTGCCCTCAGCTTCTCTTCCTATCCAGAAACTATCATAAGCTCGGTTACTATGGATAACATTACCTTCTTGGTCTTTTACATAGATGAGTTCGGAAAGGGAATCAAGTGCAGTCTTAGCAATCGATAAAGAATAAACCTGATCTCGTAGCTCACGTGTCGATGCTTGATGAGGAAAGGCATATAACAACCACACCCATTGCCCTCGGTAAAGCAACTTACGCCCTGTCAATGACAGAGTAACTGCGCTCTGAGAAGTAACTGGCCACTTTAATTGGTGTGATTGGAATTGTTTAGAAGTGTAATTTTCCAATTCAGATAAAATGAACTTTGTCGGAATATGTTCAGGAAAAAAGTAAGCATGACCAATCTGGCGAATGCCCAATATCTGCATAGCAGAACGATTCGATAACTGTAGGACGCCACTTTTAGCATTCACGAGTAGCAGTGCGGCAGGAACATCTTGGATGAGCGTTTCAATGTGCTTGTTATATCGAGAATAGATATAGACGACACTCATGATCGACAAGGTAATGACGATCACATCTAATCCGTGACCATATGTCACATTCCATAGCCAATTCAACCAGACGTCCATTTAAAGCCGTTAACCCTTTCGTAACCTTTTATTGAGATTACGAAAGATATCAGGTTATTGCTGACTATTCTTGCGTTAATACTGGCAGGGAGTAGATATATGACTGACCAGTTAGGGAACCTTGAGCACCATCACGGTCCAATGCACGGCCAATTTCAGTCATCGCTAACCAGCGATTCTCACACCACAAAGGATCAAGCAGCGTTGGCCGACGAGCAGCAGAGGAGACACGGTGATAGATTATATCAGGCGGTGTTCTACGAATGACTTCACTGGCAATTGACACGTACTCCTCTAGCTCAGGTGCTTTGAGCTTGCCTGCACGCCACGCTTTTGCCATGGTACTGCCTTCAACAATATGCAGTCCGTGAAGTTTGATTCCATCCGTTCCCACATCAAGCACCTTTTCAAGTGTCTCAAGATTGTCTTCTCGGCTCTCTTTAGGCAAACCGACAATAAGATGCGTACACACTTTGATACCCAATGCACGAGCACGCTTGGTGATCTGCGCATAACAGTCAAAATCATGGCCTCGGTTAATACGTTTTAGCGTTTGATCATTCGCTGTTTGCAAACCGAGCTCTAACCAGATCTCATAGCCTTTATTGACATACTCCGACAGCAGATCCAAAACAGCGTCAGGCACACAGTCTGGTCGCGTGCCCACACACAACCCAACCATATCCGCTGCTTCTAGCGCCTCTTCGTACATGCTTCTTAATACTTGAACTTCGGCATAGGTATTGGTGTAGGCTTGAAAGTAAGCTAGATACTTCTTTGCCCGCTTTATCTCTCCAGCGCGATCCGTTAGCTGATCGACAATGCCTTTTGTTTGAGTTTGTTCATCGACAAAGGAAGAAACATTGCAAAAAGTGCATCCGCCTCGACCAATAGTTCCATCACGATTAGGGCAGTTAAAACCACCATGTAGGGTCAGTTTATGTACTTTCTCACCATAACGGCGTTGCAAGTCTTGACCAATCGTATTAACCAACTCATGTAATTGCATATTTAAACCACAACTCTTTACCAAAGCACTTCTTGTCGAATACTTTTACGAACCAAAAAAAGCCAATTCATGCTAACCGAAACTATTCTCAGTTCGATTACTGAAAATTTATTACATCCTTGCAAGCGAAAGTCACGCATCTTAAAGAAGTCGTTATTGAGATTAACTATCAAAAATCAATAAACATGCAGAAATATTGGTAAAAAACACTCCTGTTGCACAATTGTTAACTATAATATGCATTTTTTAACTAAAAAAATGGTCTACAAAAGTTAGTTTTCATTGCCAAGAGCCTCGACTAAATTGTAGGATACTTACACAATGCCGTTTAATTTGTAGTCTTTATTACAATATTAGTTGCGGATAAGTCGGTGAATCCAACCTCCCACCTATATAAATCACTATATTGTGATTGAAAAAACACGGATAACACCAAGGAATGTTTTTCTCGCCATATATTTCAGCGAGAGACGGAAAGGACTCAGGCCTACCAACATAGGTAGGCTCAGATTCATAACAATAAAGGACAGACACTCACTAGGACTAGTGCACAGTGTCGTATTTAACTGGAAGGATGTATCTATGGTAGATAGCGAGCAGAATTCACAAGGTCTCTATACTCCAGAACTGGAGCATGACGCTTGTGGTATCGGTTTTGTTGCTCACCTAAAAAACCGTAAATCACACGAAGTAGTAACCCAAGCATTAGATATGCTTGCACGCATGGAACACCGTGGCGGCCAAGGCTGTGATCCGTGTTCTGGTGATGGTGCAGGTATCTTGCTTCAAAAGCCTCACGAATTCTTACTAGAAGAAGCGGTTAAGCTTGGCATTAAATTACCGTCTTTTGAAAAGTATGGTGTTGGTGTTGTACTTTTCCCTAAAGATGAACACAAACGTGCGCAGTGTCGTGATATTTTAGAACGCAACGCACAACGCCTTGAATTAGAAGTTATCGGCTACCGTGAACTTCCTACAGACAATTCAATGATTGGTGCTGACCCATTAAGCACTGAACCTCAATTTGAACATGTATTTATTTCAGGCGGTCCTGGTGTCACACCAGAAGAGCTTGAGCGTAAGCTTTATGTTCTTCGTAACTACACGGTTCGTGTATGCCTAGAAAGTGTGTCTAACATTGGTGATGACTTCTACATCAACTCAATGTCTTACAAGACATTAGTGTATAAAGGTCAGCTAACTACTGAGCAAGTACCTCAATACTTCTTAGATCTACAAAATCCAACGATGGTCACCGCACTAGCGCTGGTTCACTCTCGTTTCTCTACCAATACTTTTCCTCGCTGGCGCTTAGCACAGCCTTTCCGTTATATTGCCCACAACGGTGAAATCAACACGGTTCGCGGTAATCTTAACTGGATGAAGGCACGTGAAGCGATCATCGAGTCAGATCTGTTTACTCAAGCAGAAATAGACATGCTTCTTCCTATTTGTCAGGAAGGTAGCTCAGATTCATCAAACTTCGACATGGCACTTGAGCTCCTAGTTCTCTCTGGTCGTAGCCTGCCACACGCATTGATGATGATGATCCCTGAAGCATGGCAAGAAAACAAAAATATGGATCCAACACGCCGCGCGTTCTATCAATACCACGCGAACGTTATGGAACCGTGGGATGGCCCAGCTTCTGTTTGTTTCACCGATGGTGTTCAAGTAGGTGCAACCTTAGACCGTAACGGTCTACGTCCTTCTCGCTATACAGTGACCAAAGATGACTTCCTAGTAATGGCGTCGGAATCAGGTGTTGTTGAAATCGCACCAGAGAACGTTGAATACCGTGGTCGTCTACAGCCTGGTCGTATCTTCGTTGCCGATCTAGAGCAAGGTCGCATCATCTCTGATGAAGAAGTGAAAGATGGTATCGCCAGTTCGCAACCTTATGAAAAGTGGGTTGAAGAGAATCTTCTAAGTTTGAAAAAGCTACCAGATGCTAGTAACGAATTTAGTCAACCTTCTCCAGAGAAGCTACTACACAAACAACAATCGTTTGGTGTGAGCTCTGAAGAAGTGAATGAAATCATTCTTCCTCTTGCAAAAACAGGCTACGAGCCACTTTCTGCAATGGGCGCTGACTGGCCGCTAGCCATTCTATCGCACCAATCTCAGCACCTTTCAAACTACTTCAAACAGCTGTTTGCACAAGTAACTAACCCACCGATCGACCCGATCCGTGAGCGTATGGTTATGTCTCTGAACACTTACCTAGGTAAAGATCAGAACCTACTTGCTGAAACACCTGAGCACTGTCAAAAGGTAGAGCTTGAATCTCCAGTACTGTCTAACTCAGAATTAGAAAAACTGCGTGCAATCGATAATGAGCACCTTCAAGCGAAGACGCTAGATATCGTATTCCAAGCAAACGGAGACGAAGGGAAATTAGAGCGAGCACTTAAGCGTATCTGCCAATATGCAGAAGATGCCGTTATCGATGGCTACTCTATTATCCTACTGACTGACCGTGCGGTTAACTCAAACCACGCGGCTATTCCTGCAATGCTGGCGGTTGGCGCGGTTCACCACCATCTAATCCGTAAAGGCCTACGTGCTAAGTGTGATATCGTTGTTGAAACGGGCGACGCTCGTGAAACACACCACTTTGCAACGCTTATCGGTTACGGTGCGAACGCAGTTAACCCATACTTAGTTATTGAAACGATTGTTGAACTGCAACGTACTAAGAAGTTAGATCCAAGCGTACACCCACGTGAGTTATTCGATAACTACCGTAAAGGTGTGAACGGCGGCCTACTGAAGATCTTCTCTAAGATGGGGATCTCGACGCTGCAGTCTTACCACGGTGCACAGATTTTTGAAGCACTTGGTGTGAGCAAATCAGTGGTTGAAAAATACTTCACTGGTACTGTTTCTCGTATCCAAGGTCTAACGATCGACGATATCGCACGAGAAGTACTGGTTCGTCACCGTGTTGGTTACCCAGCTCGTGAAATCCCAGCTCAGATCCTTGATGTTGGTGGTGTTTACCAATGGAAACAACGTGGTGAGAAACACCTATTCAACCCAGAAACGATTTCTCTACTTCAAGAGTCGACGCGTAATAAAGATTACGGTCAGTTCAAGAAGTACGCAAAAGCGGTTGATGACCAAGGCGACAACGCAGCAACGCTACGTAGCCAACTTGATTTCATCAAGAACCCTGCAGGCTCTATTCCTTTAGCGGAAGTAGAACCAATCGAGAACATCCTTAAGCGTTTCGCAACAGGCGCAATGAGCTTTGGTTCAATCTCGCATGAGGCTCACTCAACACTGGCTGTTGCAATGAACCGCATTGGCGCGAAATCAAACTCAGGTGAAGGTGGTGAAGATCCAGCACGTTTCGAACGTAAAGAAAACGGTGACTGGGAACGTTCAGCTATCAAACAGGTGGCTTCTGGTCGCTTTGGTGTAACGTCTTACTACCTATCTAACGCTGATGAGCTGCAAATCAAGATGGCTCAAGGTGCGAAACCTGGCGAAGGTGGTCAACTACCGGGTGATAAGGTTGATGACTGGATCGGCGCAACGCGTCACTCAACTCCGGGCGTAGGTCTTATCTCTCCACCGCCACACCACGATATCTACTCAATCGAAGATTTGGCTCAGCTTATCTACGATCTGAAAAACGCGAACCGTAACGGCCGTGTAAACGTGAAGCTAGTATCTGAAGCGGGCGTAGGTACGATTGCATCGGGTGTAGCAAAAGCGAAAGCTGACGTAGTACTTATCGCAGGTTTTGATGGTGGTACGGGTGCATCTCCGATGTCTTCTATCCGTCACACCGGTCTACCTTGGGAACTGGGCCTAGCGGAAACTCACCAAACACTACTGAAAAACGGCCTACGTAACCGTATCGTTGTTCAGTCTGATGGTCAGATGAAAACACCACGTGACCTTGCGGTAGCAACGTTACTTGGCGCTGAAGAATGGGGCGTAGCAACAGCAGCATTGGTTGTTGAAGGCTGTATCATGATGCGTAAGTGTCACAAGAATACATGTCCTGTTGGTATCGCAACACAGAACAAGACTCTTCGTGAGCGTTTCGACGGCCGCGTAGAAGACGTAGTCACTTTCTTCCAATACATGGCTGAAGGCCTACGTGAAGTAATGGCTGAACTTGGCTTCCGCTCTATCGATGAGATGGTGGGTCAATCACACAAGCTTAAAGTTCGTGACGACATCGGTCACTGGAAGTACAAGAACCTCGATCTAACACCAGTTCTGCATATTGAACAGGCTCGTGACGAAGATGGTATCTACAACCAGACACAACAAAACCACAACTTAGAAGATGTTCTAGACCGTAAGTTGATTCAAGCTGCAATTCCTGCACTTGAGAAAGGCGAAGCTGTAAATGCGACCTTCCCTATCATCAACACGGATCGCTCTGCAGGTACTATGCTGTCGAACGAAATCTCGAAGGTTTACAAAGACCAAGGTTTACCACAACCAATGAACGTTAAGTTCCACGGTAGTGCTGGTCAATCTTTCGGGGCTTTCCTTGCGAAAGGCGTTAAATTCGAAGTTGAAGGTGACGCGAACGATTACTGGGGTAAAGGCCTGTCTGGCGGTACCTTGGTACTGTACCCAGATGCGAAATCGTCTATCGTTGCTGAAGATAACATCGTGGTTGGTAACGTCTGTTTCTACGGTGCGACCTCTGGTGAATCATTCATTCGCGGTATGGCTGGTGAACGTTTCTGTGTTCGTAATTCAGGTGCGAAGGTTGTTGTTGAGGGCGTTGGTGACCATGGTTGTGAATATATGACTGGTGGTGTTGCCGTTATCCTTGGCTCAACAGGTCGTAACTTTGCGGCGGGTATGAGTGGCGGTGTCGCTTATGTTTGGGACAAAGCTGGCGACTTCGAAACTAAGTTAAACGCAGAGCTTGTAGACCTAGACCCTATCGAACAAGAAGATAAAGATCTTCTACTAGATATGCTAACGAAGCATGTTGAATTCACAGGAAGTGAAGTTGCTCAGTCTTTCCTAGACAACTTTGAAGCAAGTGTCGCATCACTAATTAAAGTAATGCCACGCGACTACAAAGCGGTTCTTGAGAAGCGTAAAGCTGAAGCACAACAGGCACAAACGGAACAAGTGGAGGCAGTATAATGGGTAAGCCTACTGGATTTTTAGAGCACGGTCGTGAGCTTCCAAAGAAGCTCGACCCATCGGTTCGTATCGAAGACAACAAAGAGTTCGTACTAAACGAAGAATTTGGTGAAAAGATCGGTACTCAGGCCTCTCGTTGCATGGATTGTGGCGTACCTTTCTGCCACAACGGTTGTCCGATTGGTAACATCATTCCTGAATTTAACGACGCGGTGTACCGTGATAGCTGGGAAGAAGCTTGGAACATTCTAAGCTCAACAAATAACTTCCCAGAGTTTACAGGTCGTGTCTGCCCTGCTCCTTGTGAAAGTGCCTGTGTTCTTGGTATCAACCAAGATCCGATCACTATCTGTAACATCGAGAAAACCATTGTCGAAACGGCTTACCGTGAAGGTTATGCTAAGCCCAAAACGCCACGTTCTCGCACGGGTAAAACCGTGGCGGTTATCGGTTCAGGCCCTGCAGGCCTTGCCGCAGCAGAGCAACTGAACAGTGCCGGTCACTCTGTGACTGTATTTGAACGTGATGAAAAAGTTGGCGGTCTACTGCGCTTCGGTATCCCAGATTTCAAACTGGGTATGGACGTGATTGATCGTAAGATCAACCTAATGGCAGAAGCTGGCGTTGAGTTTAAAGTAAATCAACACATTGGTGTTGATGTTAACGCTCAACAGCTACGCCAAGAGTTCGACGTGGTATTGCTAACGGGTGGTTCTACCGTCCCTCGCGACTTGCCTATTCCAGGTCGAGAGCTGAAAGGCGTTCACTTTGCCATGGAATTCCTTGGTCAAAACAACCGCCGAGCAAACGACTTAGATCTTAAAACAGAAGAGATTCACGCTAAAGATAAGCACGTTGTGGTTATCGGTGGTGGTGATACTGGCTCAGACTGTGTGGGAACGTCAAACCGTCATAAAGCAGCAAGTATTACTCAGGTTGAGATCATGCCGATCCCACCAGAGAAACGCCCTGCCAATATGCCTTGGCCTCAGTTCCCAATGATCATGAAAACGACCACTTCTCATGAAGAAGGTTGTGAGCGTCATTGGAATATTTTGACTAAAGAATTTATCGGCAACGATAAAGGTGAGGTTACTGGTTTACGTATTGCTGATATTGTTTGGCAAGATGCAAAACCGGGTGAGCGTCCTGGCTTTGATGAAGTGGCAGGCAGTGAGCGTGTTATTCCATGTGATCAAGCGTTCCTAGCGATGGGCTTCTTACATCCAGAACCAACTGGCGTCCTAGCTCAGCTAGACATTAAGCTGGATGATCGTGGAAATGTGGCTAGCCAAGGTTACCAAACTAATCAAAAAGGTGTATTTGCTGCGGGCGATATGAGAACGGGACAATCACTGGTCGTTCGTTGTATCAACGAAGGTCGCGAATGTGCAATCGCCATTGATAAATTCCTGCAAGGTAACTCAAACCTAGAAGCGAGAGCTGATTCACTGATGCTTTCTAACTAGTCAGTTAGCATTCAGTTCTATTAGCACCTAGCCTAAAGCCAGCATTGATTGCTGGCTTTTTTATTTTCCATTATTTCAATTTCTCCACACCTTTTCTTTATATTTAATGTTACCAAGATGTAAATCCACAAATCCTATCCTCATGAATATACAATGAAATTTCAGAGTATTACGCGGCAAATCGCAGTGCCACATGATAAATATCCAAGAACTTGATCTTTTTTATAATAACCTATATTTTGTGAACTCATTGATATAGAGATTGATGTTGTTTGTTAAAAACAAAAGGCACTTTATAAAATAACCAAAATAATAATAACGAATAATTAGTCATTTACTGTCTGGATGACAGAGAAGCAAAGGGAGAGTTGCAATGGCTTTATATGATCCAAGTCTTGAGAAGGACAACTGCGGGTTTGGTTTAATCGCCCATATGGAAGGCGAGCCAAGCCACAAACTTGTTCGTACCGCTATTTCAGCATTAGATAGAATGACCCACCGAGGAGGAATTGCAGCCGACGGTAAAACCGGTGATGGCTGTGGTTTACTACTACAAAAACCTGATAGCTACCTGCGAATTGTTGCGGAAGAATTAGGCTTTAAGCTTAGCCGCCAATACGCTATTGGCATGATCTTTTTTAGCCAAGACAACGAAAAATCCAAGCGTGCTCAAGAGATAATCAACCAAGAGCTAGAAAAAGAAACACTGACCGTTGCAGGATGGCGAAGCGTTCCGACTAACGCCGATGTCCTTGGTCCCATTGCCAAAGAATCACTACCTAATATTCAACAAGTATTTGTCTCAGCGCCTGCTGGATGGCGTGAACGCGATATAGAAAGGCGTCTATACATTGCTCGTCGACGTATTGAAAAACAGATTACCGACGATAATGAGTTTTATATCTGTAGTCTATCTACTCAGGTGATGGTCTATAAAGGTCTCTGCATGCCTGCAGATCTTCCACGTTTCTATTTAGATCTCGCCGATCTTAGAATGGAATCGGCGATCTGCCTTTTCCACCAACGTTTCTCAACCAACACTCAACCACGTTGGCCACTGGCTCAACCGTTCCGTTATTTAGCCCACAATGGTGAAATAAATACCATTGAAGGTAACCGTCAATGGGCTAAGGCTCGCGCTTATAAATTTTCCTCCCCACTGCTTCCTGATCTTCAAACAGCCGCACCATTTGTCAATGAAACAGGTTCTGATTCTTCGAGCCTTGATAACATGTTAGATCTCTTCTTAGCTGGTGGGATGGATGTCTTTAGAGCGATGCGAATGCTCGTTCCACCAGCATGGCAAAACCACCCGGATATGGATCCAGATCTTCGTGCCTTCTATGATTTTAACTCGAAGCACATGGAGCCTTGGGATGGCCCTGCAGGCATCGTATTATCCGATGGACGCTATGCGGCGTGTAACCTTGACCGAAATGGCCTTCGTCCCGCTCGTTATGTGATCACCAAAGACAAGTTGATCACACTCGCCTCTGAAGTTGGCATTTGGGATTACACCCCCGATGAAGTGGCTGAAAAAGGGCGCGTTGGGCCTGGTGAACTTTTAGTAATCGATACCCGAAAAGGGAAACTGTGGCAATCCAGTGAGATTGATGATGATTTAAAAACACGTCATCCCTATAAAAGTTGGATGGAAGAGAACGTCCACCGATTGACTCCTTTTGCTCAATTGCCTGACGATCAAGTAGGCAATCGAACTCTCGATGAAGATCAGCTCAAGACTTATCAAAAACAGTTCGCGATGACTAACGAAGAGGTTGACCAAGTGCTGCGCGTACTTGGGGATATGGGGCAAGAAGCGACGGGGTCTATGGGTGACGATACACCAATGGCGGTACTCTCTTCCAAAGAGCGACTAGTGACTGATTACTTCCGTCAAAAGTTTGCACAGGTGACTAACCCACCTATCGATCCGCTACGCGAAAAACATGTTATGTCTTTAGCCACCAGCATTGGCCAAGAGATGAACGTATTTTGTGAAACCGATGGGCATGCACATCGAGTAAGTTTTGGCTCTCCTGTCCTGCTCTACTCCGACATGCAGCAACTGCTCAACCTAGATCCTAGCTATTACGCACATACTATTTTAGACATTAACTACAACCCTAACCAAGTGGATCTAAAGCAAGCGCTGAATGAACTCTGTAATGCCAGTGTTGCGGCCGTCAAACAAGGTAGCGTATTAGTTGTCTTATCCGATCGAGCGATAGCAAAAGGAACACTCCCTATTCCCACAGCGATGGCGGTTGGCGCAGTGCAAACTCGCCTTGCAAACGAAAACCTTCGTTGTGATGCCAACATTATCGTCGAGTCAGGTGCAGTGCGAGATCCACACCAGTTTGCTGTCGTGCTCGGCTTTGGTGCCACCGCTATTTACCCTTATCTTGCCTATGAGTCATTGGGCAAGATCGTCGATGAAGGCGGGATCGATAAGAGCTATCGAGACGTGATGCAGAATTATCAAAACGGCATCAATAAAGGGCTATTTAAGATCATGTCGAAGATGGGGATCTCGACTATCGCGTCATACCGATGCTCTCAGCTATTTGAAGCCGTTGGCCTTCATCAAGACATCGTTGAACTGTGCTTTAAAGGCGTTGCCTCTAGGATTCAGGGCTCAAATTTTGATGACTTCCAACAAGACCTGTTGAATCTGTCACGCAAAGCGTGGGCTAAACGTAAGCCAATCGATCAAGGTGGACAATTAAAGTATGTCCATAATGGTGAGTTCCACGCTTACAACCCTGACGTAGTAAGTACCTTACAACACGCAGTAAAAACTGGCCAATCGGCTGACTATCAACAATATGCACGAGAGGTAAACGACCGCCCAGCAGCCATGCTTCGCGACTTAATGAAACTAAAAACCGCCGATACGCCTTTGTCTCTTGATCAAGTAGAGCCGAGCAGCGAACTATTTAAACGCTTTGATTCAGCTGCCATGTCAATTGGTGCCCTAAGCCCTGAAGCTCATGAAGCACTGGCTCAAGCTATGAATAAGTTAGGCGGCTATTCAAATTCAGGCGAAGGTGGTGAAGATCCGAGAAGATTTGGAACCGACCGTAACTCTCGAATCAAGCAGATTGCCTCTGGCCGATTTGGTGTCACACCTCACTACCTAACTAACGCTGATGTCCTGCAGATTAAAGTCGCTCAAGGAGCGAAACCTGGAGAAGGCGGACAACTGCCCGGGCATAAAGTCACAGCGGAAATTGCCAAGCTTCGCTACTCCGTTCAAGGGGTAACACTTATCTCCCCTCCTCCTCATCACGATATCTACTCCATTGAGGATTTAGCGCAGCTGATATTTGACCTAAAACAAGTCAATCCAAAAGCCCTAGTATCCGTTAAGTTAGTCTCAGAGCCAGGTGTCGGAACGATCGCAACGGGTGTCGCTAAAGCTTATGCTGACCTAATTACCATTTCTGGATACGATGGCGGTACCGCAGCAAGCCCATTAACCTCGGTTAAATATGCAGGAAGTCCATGGGAGCTTGGACTGGCAGAAACGCAGCAAGCTTTGGTGGCAAATAACCTTCGCCATAAAATACGCCTACAAGTTGATGGGGGTCTTAAAACGGGCCTTGATGTCATTAAAGGGGCCATTTTGGGAGCAGAAAGCTTTGGTTTTGGCACCGCTCCTATGGTTGCTCTGGGCTGTAAGTTCCTTCGAATCTGTCACCTAAACAACTGTGCTACGGGTGTTGCAACACAAGATGAGACGCTACGTAAAGAGTACTTTAAAGGGTTACCTGATATGGTGATCAACTACTTTACCGGTCTTGCTGATGAAGTGCGTGGGCACCTTGCTGAGCTTGGTGTAGAGAAACTCACTGATTTAATTGGTCGAACCGATCTTCTAGAAGCGGTATCTGGTTTAACGGCAAAACAGAACAAGTTAGATCTTTCACATATTCTAGAGCAACCTGTCTCGCCATTAGGGAACCCTCTTTATTGGACTGAACCCAATGCGCCATTTGATAAAGCTCAGCTTAATCAAACCATTGTAGAAGATGCTAAACAGGCTATAGAAACAAAGCAGCCACTCAACCTCTATTACGATGTAATCAATACTGACCGCTCTATCGGTGCAAGCCTATCTGGTGAAGTGGCAAGGCGCTACGGAAATCAAGGGGTTGCCACCAGCCCTATCAAACTTAATCTCAACGGAACTGCCGGCCAATCCTTTGGTGTCTGGAATGCTGGAGGCATAGAGCTATATCTAACAGGTGATGCCAATGACTACGTGGGCAAAGGAATGGCTGGAGGCAAGATCGTCATCAAGCCTCATATTGGTACTACCTTTGCTTGTAATGAAGCCACCATTATAGGTAACACCTGTCTTTACGGTGCAACCGGAGGAAAACTCTTTGCATCAGGTACAGCTGGGGAGCGTTTTGGGGTGAGAAACTCTGGCACCATCGCCATTATAGAAGGCGCCGGTGATAATGCTTGTGAATACATGACAGGCGGTATTGTTGCGATTCTTGGCGCAACTGGCGTGAACTTCGGAGCTGGTATGACAGGTGGTTTTGCTTATGTCATGGATGAAAACAGTGACTTTGAAGGACGTGTGAATAACGAATCCGTAGAGGCAATCTCACTCTCTGATCTCTATATCCATCAAGAGCATCTACGAGGCCTTATTGCCGAACACTTAGAGGAGACAGGCTCGATACACGCAGAAAATATTCTGGCCAATTTCGATGCTTGGATTCCTAAATTCTATCTAGTGAAACCGAAAGCGGCAGATCTCAACACTCTGCTTGGTCACCAAAGTCGTAGCGCTGCTGAACTGCGCGTTCAGGCACAATAAGAGTAGGAAGGAGCCTAAATTATGAGCCAGAATGTTTATCAATTTATCGATGTGAGCCGCGTTGATCCTGCAAAAAAACCAATCAAAATTCGCAAGATTGAGTTTATTGAAATTTACGAACCATTTACCAAGCAGCAAGCAACAGCGCAAGCAGATCGTTGTCTAGATTGCGGTAACCCATATTGTGAGTGGAAGTGCCCAGTACATAACTATATCCCTCAATGGCTAAAGCTTGCCAATGAAGGTCGAATCATTGAAGCGGCAGAGCTTTCTCATCAAACCAACAGCTTACCTGAGGTATGTGGTCGAGTATGCCCTCAAGATAGGCTATGCGAAGGCTCTTGTACTCTGAATGACGAGTTTGGTGCAGTCACTATCGGTAACATCGAAAAATACATTACTGACAAGGCGTTTGAGATGGGCTGGAAGCCTAATATGTCAAATGTCGAATGGAGTGATAAAAAAGTGGCGATTATTGGCGCAGGTCCTGCGGGGTTAGCCGCTGCTGATGTTTTAGTTCGAAATGGTGTAAAACCTGTTGTATTTGATCGCTACCCTGAAATAGGGGGGCTACTGACTTTTGGTATCCCATCCTTTAAGCTAGAAAAAAGCGTCATGGAAAACAGACGTCGTATTTTTAGTGATATGGGCGTTGAATTTCAGCTCAACGTAGAAGTGGGTAAAGACATACCAATGCAACAACTCATCGACGACTACGATGCGGTGTTTATTGGTGTCGGCACTTATAAAAATATGCGTGCAGGGCTTGATAATGAAGAGGCCAAAGGTGTCTATGACGCGTTACCGTTCCTTATCTCCAATACATACAAGGTAATGAACCTCACCTCTCCTGAACCCTACATTGATATGGCAGGTAAAAAGGTGGTGGTTCTTGGTGGCGGTGATACGGCAATGGATTGTGTCAGAACCTCTGTTCGCCAAGGTGCTAGCAATGTTATCTGTGCCTATCGTCGCGATGAAGCGAACATGCCAGGCTCTCGCCGAGAAGTAAAAAATGCCCAAGAGGAAGGGGTTAACTTCATGTTTAATCTACAGCCTCTAGGTATTGAAGTTGATAGTAACGATCAAGTGACTGGAATTCGAGTCGTAAAAACAGCACTAGGAGAGCCTGATGAGGCAGGAAGACGTCGACCAGAGCCTGTAAAAGGGAGTGAACATACCCTCGATGCAGATGTGGTTATTATGGCATTTGGCTTTCAGCCGCATTCAATGCCGTGGCTTGAACCCTTTGCTGTCAATCTCGATAAGTGGGGGCGAATTGAAGCGCCATCAAAACAAGAATTCCAATATCAAACCAGCAATCAAAAGATATTTGCAGGGGGAGATGCGGTGCGAGGATCGGATTTAGTGGTCACTGCTATTGATGAGGGTCGTAAAGCCGCAGAAGGAATTCTAGACTTTCTTGATTTATAGCATTTAGCAGCAATACTATAAAGGATCCTAAATTGGATCCTTTTTTGTTGCTCACCAACAACTTACTGGATTAACGCTATGTTGATAGCCAAAATTACTGTCCTATTAGGTTTACTTACTCTCACCGCTTGCAGTCAAGGAGCAAGGGAAATCACTGACCGTACGTCCTCACCTTGTGGTGATAGCCCTAATTGTGTCTCTACCGAAGATGACAGAGAACAGCACCACCTCATCGCTTATCACTTAAAAAGTAAAGCAACGTTGGATGACATAGAGGAAGTCGCTTTAAAGATTCCAGGGGCAAAAACAGCAGCAAAAGAAGACGGTTATATACGAATTGAATACACTTCAAAGCTGCTTCGATTCGTCGATGATTTAGAGATGAAAGTCGAGGGCTCAAAACTCTTGGTTCGATCAGAATCTCGGATGGGCTACTCTGATTTTGGTGTTAACCGAAAGCGCGCTGATCAACTGCGAAGTATGCTCGATTCGGCACAATTACTTAAATAACGGTTCATAAAAATGAAAGGCAGCTCAACACCGCCTTTCATTATCGAACAACGAAACAACTATACTAGCTATTTGCTTCTACAGACTGCTCTTCATGGAAAACGACAAGGCGCTTTGGTGCGACCTTACCATCATCATTGATTTCGGCTACACCGATAAACAGCTTTTCCTCGCCGGATGTCATACGCAGCGGAGTGCCTTCTGGTGCACCTAGCACTTGAACAGGCATACCATGTTGTACAAGGTTAGTCAGTTCAGCATTAAGGTTCACTTCAGGAAGATCTTCGACCGCAGTATCCATTGGCATCAATAACGGATCAAGAAGTTCACGTGGTGCGACTTCATCGCGCTCAGCTTGCTCTAACAGTTCGTTAAGTTGCTCTAGAGTCACCATCTTCTCATACGGATATTTCGCAACACCGGTACGACGTAGATACGTTACGTGAGCACCACAGCCTAGCATTTCGCCAAGATCATCGGTAATGGTACGGATGTAAGTTCCCTTAGAACAATGAACTTCCATCTCAATTTCATCGCCTTCGAAACGCAGCAATTCAATTGAATAAACCGTGATCTTACGTGATTCACGTGGAACCTCTATACCTTCACGAGCGTATTCGTAAAGTGGGCGACCTTGATGCTTCAATGCTGAAAACATAGACGGAACTTGGTCTGTTTCACCTTTGAAGCTTGCTACGCACTTTTCAAGCTGCTCTTGTGTTACGTTGACTTCACGAGTCTCGACAACTTCACCATCTGAGTCAGAGGTGTTCGTACGTTCACCAAGTTTTGCTTTTACGACATAACGCTTATCGGAATCCAATAGGAACTGAGAAAACTTAGTCGCTTCGCCTAAACAAATTGGAAGCATTCCCGTCGCTAATGGATCAAGCGCACCTGTATGGCCCGCTTTTTGAGCAAAGTAGATTCGCTTAACTTTTTGCAAAGCATCGTTAGAAGAAATACCGGTCGGCTTATCTAATAAGATAACCCCGTTGACTGGACGACCCTTACGACGGCGAGCCATTACTTGCCTTCCTCTTCAGAACCACTCTGGTCTTGCTCATCGTCACGGCCAGCTTCGTTCTGCTTACGTTTATCTTCGTTTAATACTTCACTTACTAGGTTAGACATACGCATGCCTTCTACTAAAGTGTCGTCATAAGTGAAGCGAACTTCAGGCGTCAAGCGGTGACGAATACGCTTACCAAGCGCCATACGTACTGGCACTTCGTGCTCTTTCAGCGCCGCAAGGCAGCTTTCAGGGGTTTGCTCGCCAACACATAGGAATGTAACGAATACTTTTGCGTAAGCAAGATCTCTTGATACTTCAACATCAGAGATGGTTACCATCCCTAAGCGAGAGTCACGGACTTCGCGTTGTAAGATAATCGCGAGTTCTTTTTGTAGTTGCTGCGACACGCGTTGTGTGCGGCTAAATTCTTTTGACATAATCATTTCTCATAAATAGAAAGAATGGGGGGATGGCCAAAGCCAGCCCCCCATGGTGCATTCAACAACCGATTACCTTGCCTTAAAATAGGCGGGTAATGTTTTCAATTAGTCGAGTGTACGTTTAATTTCAACGATTTCGAATACTTCGATCTGGTCACCAGCGCGAACGTCATTGTAGTTCTTAACGCCGATACCACATTCGTAGCCATTCTTAACTTCCATAACGTCATCTTTAAAGCGACGAAGTGACTCTAGTTCACCTTCGTAGATAACAACGTTTTCGCGTAGTACGCGGATTGGATTGTTACGCTTAATGATGCCTTCAGTAACCATACAACCAGCGATAGCGCCCAGTTTAGGTGACTTAAATACGTCACGTACTTCAGCAAGACCAATGATCTCTTGCTTGAATTCTGGAGCTAGCATACCGCCCATCGCTTGTTTAACTTCATCAATCAGTTGGTAGATGATTGAGTAGTAACGAAGGTCTAGGTTTTCAGTATCAACCGTACGGCGAGCAGTTGCATCAGCACGAACGTTGAAACCAAGGATGATAGCGTTAGAAGCTGCTGCAAGCGTTGCATCAGTTTCTGTAATACCACCAACACCAGAGCCTACGATGTTAACTTTAACTTCGTCAGTCGCCAGTTTAAGTAGTGAATCAGCAATCGCTTCAACAGAACCTTGTACGTCGGCTTTAAGTACAACATTAAGCTCTGCAACTTCACCAGCTTCCATGTTAGAGAACATGTTCTCTAGCTTAGACTTCTGCTGACGAGCCAGTTTAACATCACGGAATTTACCTTGGCGGTAGTTCGCTACTTCACGTGCTTTACGCTCGTCACGAACAACTGTCGCTTCATCACCAGATGAAGGAACACCAGATAGACCGATAATTTCTACAGGGATAGAAGGACCCGCTTCGAAGATCTCTTTACCATTCTCATCGCGCATTGCACGAACACGGCCGTATTCTTGACCACAAAGAAGGATATCACCCTTGTTAAGCGTACCAGATTGAACAAGTACAGTTGCAACTGGACCACGACCTTTATCAAGACGAGATTCAACAACAACACCTGATGCCATACCTTCTTTAACAGCAGTAAGTTCTAGAACTTCAGACTGTAGAAGGATAGTTTCAAGTAGACCATCGATGTTCGTACCTTGCTTAGCAGAGATATGAACGAACATGTTTTCGCCGCCCCACTCTTCAGGGATAACGTCGTATTGAGCTAGCTCATTCTTAACGTTGTCTGGGTTCGCATCTTCTTTATCGATCTTGTTTACAGCGATAATTAGTGGAACGCCAGCCGCTTTCGCGTGCTGAATTGCTTCAATCGTTTGTGGCATAACACCATCGTCTGCAGCAACTACTAGAACAACGATATCTGTCGCTTGAGCACCACGAGCACGCATAGCAGTAAACGCCGCGTGTCCAGGAGTATCAAGGAATGTGATCATACCGTTGTCAGTTTCTACGTGGTATGCACCGATGTGTTGTGTAATACCGCCCGCTTCTGCGTCAGCAACGTGTGCTTTACGGATGTAATCCAGTGTAGATGTTTTACCGTGGTCAACGTGACCCATGATAGTAACAACTGGAGCACGACCTTCAGCAACAGCATCGTTGTCACGATCAGACAGTACTGCTTCTTCAAGTTCATTCTCTTTACGAAGAATAACCTTGTGACCCATCTCTTCAGCAACCAGTGCTGCAGTTTCTTGGTCGATAACTTGGTTGATAGTCGCCATAGCGCCCATCTTCATCATTACTTTGATGACTTCTGTGCCCTTCACTGACATTTTGCTTGCCAATTCAGATACTACGATAGTCTCGCCGATGGCAACGTCAGATTTAGCAACCGTTGCTGTCTTATCAAAACCGTGCTGCATTGAAGTTGGTTTAGCCAGTTTACCTTTGTTACGACCGCCACGGCCGCCACGTTGGTTACGACCACCATTGCGATCTTGAGTCGCTGGAGCTTTCTTCTTCTTCTTACGACGACCACCGCCTTCTTCTTTACGGTCAGAAGCATCTTCCGCTTCACGAGCGTAAGTTGAAGTCGTTACGTGATAATCAGCAGATTTCTCTTGCTCTTTTTTCTTCTTCTCTTCTTCAGTCCAACGAGCTTCATTTTCTTCAGCTAGTTTACGAGCTTCTTCGACAAGTCTCGCAGCTTCTTGTTCTGCTTTACGTTGAGCTTCAGCTTCTTGACGAAGTTTTAGTTCATCAGCTTCTTTCTTCGCTTGCGAATTAACATCCGCATTTTTTGCATTCATGTCTTTCTTAGCCTTATCAGCTTGTGCACGCTGAGCCTTTTCTTCTGCACCACGTTTTGCATCCGCTTCACGTTTTGCTTTCTCTTCGGCTTCGCGTTTTGCTTTATCTGCAGCATCACGTTTTGCTAGTTCTTCCGCTTCGCGTTTCGCTAACTCTTCCGCTTCGCGTTTTGCTGCTTCCTCAGCTTCACGTTTCGCTTCATCATCTACTGTGCTGCGCTTCACATAAGTACGCTTCTTACGTACTTCTACTTGAACATCTTTACTCTTACCACCACTTGCAGAAACACTTAGTGTACTGCGAGTTTTTCTTTGTAGTGTTAAGCGAGTAGGCTCAGTTTCGCCCGATGTATCACCGTGTTCTTTTTTCAGGTGAACAAGAAGCTTCTGCTTCTCGTCATCTGTTACTTGATCGCCGCTGGCTTTTTTCATGCCTGCGTCAGCAAGTTGTTCAACTAAGCGATCAACTGGCGTACCAATCTCTTCACTCAAAGCTTTTACTGTTAGTTGCGTCATTCCGCTACCTCCTTGCTGAAATTATTCTTCGTCGCCGAACCAACAAATGTTACGTGCAGCCATGATAAGCTCACCGGCACGTTCTTCTGTTAATCCTTCAATATCTTCTAGCTCATCAATACCTTGATCAGCCAGGTCTTCAAGTGTTGCTACACCTTTTGCAGCCAGTTTGAACGCCATTTCGCGCTCTAAACCTTCTAGAGCCAACAAGTCTTCTGCTGGTTCAACACCATCAAATGTCTCTTCTTGAGCCAGTGCAAGCGTCGTCAGTGCATCTTTAGCACGACTACGTAGCTCTTCAACCATATCTTCGTCTAGACCATCGACTTCTAGTAGTTCGTGAACAGGTACGTAAGCGACCTCTTCTAAAGTAGAGAAGCCTTCTTCAGTCAGCATTTCAGCAAAGTCTTGCTCGATATCTAGGTGCTTCATGAAGTTTTCAACAGCCGCTTGAGACTCTTCTTGGTGTTTCTTCTGAAGATCTTCAACTGTCATCACGTTAAGTTCCCAACCCGTAAGTTGAGAAGCAAGGCGAACGTTCTGACCATTGCGACCGATAGCTTGCGCTAGGTTGTCTGGTTCAACCGCAATGTCCATAGAGTGTGCATCTTCATCAACGATGATTGAAGCAACATCGGCAGGCGCCATTGCATTGATAGCAAACTGAGCTGGGTTATCATCCCAAAGAACGATATCAATACGCTCACCGCCAAGTTCGCCAGATACAGCTTGTACACGTGCGCCACGCATACCAACACATGCACCGACAGGGTCGATACGACGATCGTTTGTTTTCACTGCGATTTTCGCACGAGAACCTGGATCGCGAGCTGCTGCTTTAAGTTCAATAAGCTCTTCGCCAATTTCTGGCACTTCTACACGGAAAAGCTCAGCAAGCATTTCAGGCTTAGAACGAGTAATGAACAGTTGGAAACCACGTGCTTCTGGTTTTACTGCGTACAGTAAGCCACGAATACGGTCGCCTGGACGGAAGTTTTCACGAGGAAGTTGATCATCACGAAGAATAACCGCTTCAGCATTACTACCTAAATCTAGGATAATAGTTTCGCGATTCACTTTCTTCACAACACCAGTAACTAGCTCACCTTCGTTATCGATAAACTGCTCAACGATTTGAGCACGTTCAGCTTCACGTACTTTCTGTACGATAACTTGCTTCGCTGTTTGAGTCGTAATACGGTCAAACGTTACTGATTCGATATCATCTTCAACAAAGTCGCCAAGACCTAAAGTTTCATCTTCGAACTGTGCTGCTTCTATAGAGATCTCGCGAGTTGGGTTTTCTACTTCTTCAACCACTTCCCAGCGACGGAAAGTATCGAACTCACCCGTTTTACGATCGATCTCAACACGAACTTCAATCTCTAGTGCGTGTTTTTTCTTAGTTGACGTAGCAAGCGCAGTTTCTAGCGCTTCAAAAATACGCTCACGAGGTACAGCTTTCTCATTAGAAACTGCCTCAACTACCGCTAAAATTTCTTTACTCATTCTATCTAGCCTCTTAAGCTCAAATTTTTTTAGGAGAACTAAAATTTAGGAATCAGGTTAGCTTTAGAAATATTGCTTAATGCAAAGCTTTCTTGCTGACCTTCAACGACGACTGAAATGGTCTCACCCTCGACAGAGTGAATATCACCCTTCCATTTACGACGGTTTCCAACGGCCATCTTCAATACGATGTTGACCTCGTGACCAATAAACTGTTCATAGTGTGCTGCTGTGAAAAGTGGTCTTTCAAGACCTGGAGAAGACACTTCTAGGTTATAAGCCACTGAAATTGGATCTTCTACATCTAAAACAGCACTTACTTGACGGCTCACTTCTGAGCAATCATCAACAAATATGCCATTTTCATGATCGATATAGATACGTAGCGTTGAATGCTCGCCTGCACGAATAAATTCTAATCCAACTAACTCATAGCCTAACGCCGATACTGCGCCGTCAAGCATTTCAGTAAGTTGTCTCTCTAAACCAGTCATTTAAACCACTCCAGAAACAAAAAAAGGGCATAGAGCCCAATTTAAATCCCAAGCAACAACCTAGCTAAAATAGAAAAGCTAGATAACAAAAAACCCCGATATAGTCGGGGTTTTTTATTGCTGGACCCTTGATTCGCTAGATACAAAAAAGCATCTAACTCACAATCACTTTCGTAAAAGCAACTGCGCAAACTTGTCCACTAATCCTAAAAAGGATTGGTTGCGGGAGCCGGATTTGAACCGACGACCTTCGGGTTATGAGCCCGACGAGCTACCAAACTGCTCCATCCCGCGTCCGACTTGCTGTGCATTATACGCTCAACAAGGTGATTTACAAGTTTGTAAATATGGTGCCGAGAGAGGGACTTGAACCCTCACACCCTAAGGCACTAGCACCTCATGCTAGCGTGTCTACCAATTTCACCATCTCGGCAGCTAAATCATTGAATTAGCTTATTGAGGAATCTCGTCGCCAGTTTCGGCAGGGAGTTCACTCATTACATCTTCAGCTTGTTGGATTACTTGACCTTGTGTCGGGTCAACCCATTGTGACTCAGTCGTACTTGTCGACATATTGCCAAGCACTAAGCTAAGGATGAAAAATACTGTTGCAAAAATTGCAGTCATTCGGGTTAGGAAATTTCCTGAGCCACCAGCACCAAACACTGTGTTTGAAGCGCCAGCACCGAATGAGGCTCCCATATCTGCGCCTTTACCTTGTTGAATTAACACAAGGCCAATTACACCTAGCGCTGCCAACAGGTAAGTCACAAGTAGAACTGAATACATGATGTCCACCTATGTTCAATTTGTTGAGCCAGCGCCGCTTAAAAATTCGTTATAAAACATAATTTTTAGAACAAGGCTAGCGACCTCCTAACTGAAGGCCGAGCAATACTAGCTAAAGCCGAGTACGCTGACAAGAACATTTTAAGAAAAACTTCATTAAGCGGTCTTGATCGGTCAAAAAAGGGCCAAAACGCTAAAAGTGTTGATGCTAGCTTCGAATAAACTCGATTATTTCACTCGAAGCTAGGTTTCTGATTAACAGTTTGCTTTAACCGCATCCGCTATTTTCAGCGCGGAGCTTTGGACTAACTCTGCATCTTCACCTTCAACCATAACGCGTAATAGAGGCTCAGTGCCTGACTTACGCAGTAGTACACGCCCTTTTTCACCTAACTCTGCTTCGACTTCTTTTACTGAATCTTTCACCGCTTCTGCATCAAGAGGATTTGAAGCACCACTAAAGCGAACATTTTCGAGAACTTGTGGATAGAGCGTCATGCCTTGAGAGAGTTCATTCAATGACATTTCACTACCGACGATAGAAGCAATGACTTGTAGCGCCGCAACAATAGCATCACCCGTCGTCACTTTGTCTAACAGAATCACGTGACCTGAATTCTCAGCTCCGATCTTCCAGTCTCGCTCAAGCAGCTTTTCCATTACATAACGATCGCCAACAGAAGCGCGTACGAAAGGAATGCCTAGCTGTTTCAATCCATTTTCCATACCTAGGTTTGTCATTAGCGTTCCAACAACACCACCTTTTAACTCACCACGACGAAGTGCATCACGAGCAATGATATACGCAATCTGGTCACCATCGACTTTATTGCCAAGTTCATCAACCATGATGATACGGTCACCGTCGCCATCAAAAGCAACACCTAAATGTGCTTTCTCTTCAACAACTCGTTTTTGAAGTGCTCGAACATCCGTTGCACCCACTTCATGGTTAATATTAGTTCCGTTTGGCTCCACACCAATCGTCACGATCTCTGCGCCTAGCTCGGTAAAGACACTTGGAGCAATATGGTAAGTCGCGCCATGAGCACAATCGATGACGATCTTAAGCCCTGCTAGGCTTAACTCTGATGGGAAAGTGCTTTTACAGAATTCAATGTATCGACCCGCTGCATCATTAAGGCGCATTGCCTTACCAAGGTTCGCCGACTCTACGCACTCAATCTCTTTATCCATTTCAGCTTCAATGGCCAGCTCAATATCATCTGGAAGTTTCGTTCCTTCAGATGAGAAGAACTTAATACCGTTATCATAATATGGGTTATGAGATGCCGAAATAACGATGCCCGCTTCCGCGCGAAATGTTTGAGTCAGATAAGCAACCGCAGGCGTTGGCATTGGACCAGTTAACGTCGCTTTTAGGCCTGCTGCGGCTAAACCCGCTTCTAGTGCAGATTCCAACATGTAGCCTGAAATACGGGTGTCTTTACCGATAATGACTTTCTTCGTTCCTTGCTTAGCAAGAACACGACCCGCAGCCCAACCTAGCTTTAATACGAAATCAGGGGTAATTGGGTATTGGCCTACTTTTCCTCGTACACCATCTGTGCCGAAGTAACGTCTTTTATCTGACATTTTTATTCCTTGGTTTCTTATTTTTCGTTATACAGTTATACAGTTATAGCGCTATACGTTGTTATTCATAGTAGAGATGATTTTCATTGCTTCCAATGTTTCATCAACATCATGTACTCGTATTATTTGTGCGCCTTTTAATGCAGCAATCGTTGCACAAGTGACACTTGCCACCATGCATTCAGCCGGCTTTTTATCGAGAAGTTTAAAAATCATCGATTTTCGAGACATCCCAGCCAATATTGGTAAACCTAACTGATGAAATTTTTCTAGATGAGCAAGCAGGTGATAATTATGCTCCAACGTCTTTCCAAAGCCAAATCCTGGATCCAAGATCAGCTGAGAACTATCAATCCCAACGGCCTTACACGCATCAACACGCTCAGTTAAGAAGGCGCTAATGTCTTCAATAATATCATTGTAATTAGGCTTATGCTGCATGGTACGAGGTTGCCCCTGCATATGCATAAGACAAATAGGCACTTGCGCTTTTGCCGCCACTTCTAATGCACCCGGCTCTTGCAAAGCACGCACGTCATTGATGATATCAGCCCCCGCTTCAATCGCCTTCTCCATCACTATCGCTTTACTAGTATCGATGGAGATCCAGACGTCATGCTTTTCACGGATCGCTTTAATGATAGGTATCACACGTTCAAGCTCATCACTCAGAGTAACCTCAGGCGCCCCTGGACGTGTTGATTCACCGCCGATATCAATGATGCTAACACCCGCTTCAATCATTTTTTTGGCTTGTGCTAATGCACGATCTAGAGATGAAAACTGACCGCCATCTGAAAATGAATCCGGTGTGACGTTGAGTATCCCCATAACTTGAGGCGTTGAGAGATCTAACTGTTTGTTGTTTGCTGTTATTTTCATAGCTCTAATATATAGATAGCTCTAAAACACAAAAACCCCGAGAGAGCTCGGGGTTTTATTTATTGACTGTCGTTACTCAGCGTCTTTTTTATCTGCTTTATCAACAGACTCTTCAGACGCTTTCTCAGTGCTAGTGCTTTCAGATGATTCAGCGGCTGCTTTCTCTTCTTCTGGCTTCTTAGCTGATTCGCTCTTACTCTCAGCTTGTGGAGTATCATTATCACCCCAGCCAGCTGGGTCACGAATCTCTGATTTACGCTCCATCAAGTCGTCAATCTGGCCTGCATCAATGGTTTCGTACTTAACAAGTGCGTCCTTCATTGCGTGCATGATGTCCATATTGTCTTCAAGAATCTGCTTAGCGCGAGCGTAGTTACGGTCGATAATAAGACGAACTTCATCATCGATAAGCTTAGCGGTATCGTTTGATACATGCTTAGTTTGCGTAACTGAACGACCTAGGAATACTTCACCTTCATCTTCTGCATACAGAAGAGGGCCAAGTTTTTCAGAGAAGCCCCACTGTGTCACCATCTTACGCGCAATATCAGTTGCACGTTCGATATCGTTAGAAGCACCAGTAGAGACTTTATCCATACCGTAGATAAGCTCTTCAGCAAGACGACCACCGTACAAGCTAGAGATCATAGATTCTAGATGCTGACGGTTCATACTTACGCGATCTTGCTCTGGTAAGTACATAGTGACACCAAGCGCACGTCCACGAGGAATGATCGATACTTTGTATACTGGATCATGCTCAGGAACCAAGCGACCAACAATAGCGTGACCCGCTTCGTGGTAAGCCGTTGACTCTTTAGTGTCTTCAGACAGAACCATAGAACGGCGCTCTGCACCCATCATGATTTTATCTTTCGCCAGTTCAAACTCAACCATAGTAACGCTGCGTTTGTTACCACGCGCAGCAAATAGAGCCGCTTCGTTAACTAGGTTAGCAAGATCAGCACCAGAGAAACCTGGAGTACCACGTGCAATCAACGATGGTTCAACATCACCACTTAGCGGTACTTTACGCATGTGAACTTTAAGAATCTGTTCACGACCACGTACATCCGGTAAACCTACGACGACTTGACGGTCAAATCGACCAGGACGAAGTAACGCTGGGTCTAGTACATCAGGACGGTTGGTTGCAGCGATAACTATAATGCCTTCATTACCTTCAAAGCCATCCATCTCAACCAGCATTTGGTTTAGTGTTTGCTCACGTTCATCGTGGCCACCACCAACACCAGCGCCACGCTGACGACCTACAGCATCGATTTCATCGATAAAGATAATACAAGGAGCCGCTTTCTTCGCTTGCTCAAACATGTCACGTACACGTGATGCACCAACACCAACGAACATTTCAACAAAGTCTGAACCAGAGATAGTAAAGAACGGCACTTTTGCTTCACCAGCAATGGCTTTAGCAAGAAGTGTTTTACCTGTACCAGGAGGACCAACCAATAAGATACCCGTTGGGATCTTACCACCTAGCTTCTGGAATCGGCTTGGATCACGTAGGTAATCCACCAGTTCTTTTACGTCTTCTTTCGCTTCATCACAACCTGCGACATCACCGAACGTTGTTTTGATTTGCTCTTCGCTCATCATACGAGCTTTACTCTTACCAAACGACATAGCACCTTTGCCACCGCCGCCTTGCATTTGACGCATGAAGAAAATCCATACACCAATGAGTAAGATCATAGGGAACCAAGAAATAAAGATAGTCCCAAGAAGGCTTTGCTCTTCTGGAGGCGTACCTTGAACTTTCACATTCTGGTTAATTAGATCATCTAGAAGCTTTTGATCATACACCGGCATGTATGTGACAAAACGAGAGCCACCTCCACGACGAGTAAAGGCAATTTCTTGTCCTTTAAATGTTGCTTCTTGAATCTGGCCTTGGCCAACTTCCTGTACAAACGTGGTGTAGTCAACTGATCTGCCGTTATTCTCACCAGGGCCAAAGCTCTGGAAAACAGACATCAATACAACAGCGATAACAAGCCACAGAATTAAATTTTTTGCCATGTCACTCAAGGTGTAAGCCTCTCGATAACTAATTGTAATTAAAGGTAGGGTACTACAGTTTGAAACCTGTAGCTATAGTGTTAACTTTAGCCTTTAGTAGCTAAATAGTTAACCTTTGTAACCAGTGGCTACGATAAATACTTCACGAGAGCGAGCTCTAGAAGAATCTGGTTTTCTAATCTTTACGGTCTTAAACATCTCACGGACGTCTTTCACGTACTGGTCGAAGCCTTCGCCTTGGAAAACTTTAACAACAAAGCTACCATTTGTGGCTAGAACTTGTCGACACATATCCAACGCCAATTCGACTAAATACATCGCTCTAGGTTGATCAACAGAACTGTTACCAGCAATGTTAGGTGCCATATCAGACATCACAACATCGACCATATCTGGTTGAATCCTATCAAGCAATGCCTCTAGTACAGAATCCTCGCGAAAATCACCTTGTAAAAAGCTTACGCCAGCAATTGGGTCCATAGGGAGAAGGTCACATGCAATAATTTGCCCATCATCACCTACTATCTTAGCAGCATATTGAGACCACCCACCTGGAGCAGCACCCAAATCAACCACAGTCATACCAGATGTGAACAACTTATCTTTAAGATGGATCTCTTCCATTTTAAAGTAAGCACGAGAACGGTAGCCTTTCTTTCTGGCTTCGTTAGCGTACTTATCGTCGAAGTGTTCCTTCAACCAACGACCAGAGCTGGCCGAATGTTTCTGTTTACTCATTAGATACCTAATTTAGTGGGTAAAACCCAATTGCTATATACATAAGACTAATAAATTATAGTCTTCCGCATTAGATGGCGTTAAAATGACTGTTTTCAACCCTAATATAAAATTAATTGGCCGCATAATGAACCTAAGCAACAAACAAAAGCAGCACCTTAAAGGCCTAGCGCACAGTCTAAAACCTGTCGTGCTTATGGGCGCGAATGGACTCACAGAAGCTGTTCTAGCGGAAATCGAAATTGCACTTGATCACCACGAGCTGGTAAAAATCAAAGTAGCTTCTGAAGATCGTGAAACTAAACAGCTGATTATTGACGCTATTGTTCGTGAAACGAAAGCAGAAAAAGTACAAACTATTGGTAAAGTATTAGTACTGTTCCGTCAATCTGAGCAGCGTAAAATCGAAATCCCACGCAAATAATCAACATTTTGATTGTTGCAGTGAGAAAAAAGGTCGCATGAAGCGACCTTTTTCGTATCTACAGTAATCAACAAAGATCTGAATTAAATATATTCTACTTTATCAATTTCAAAATCTTTTTCGCCACCTGGCGTTGAGATCAGAACCTCATCACCTTCAAGCTTACCGATCAATCCGCGAGCAATTGGAGACTTGACAGAGATACGGCCAGACTTAATATCCGCTTCATCTTCAGAAACGATCTGATACTTCACTGCTTCGTCTGTATCTACATCAATCAAGGTAACTGTGGTACCGAAAATGATTTTTCCGGTATTTTCCATCTGTGTTACGTCAATGATCTGAGCAACAGAAAGCTTATATTCAATATCACGGATCTGTGCTTCACAAATCCCCTGCTCTTCACGAGCGGCATGATATTCAGCGTTTTCTTTTAAATCGCCAAGCTCACGAGCTTCGCCAATTGCAGCAGAAATAATTGGGCGCTGCTTCAATAGTTTTTCAAGTTCATCACGTAGCTTTTTTTCGCCACGCACTGTCATTGGAACCTTTTCCATATATACCTCTATGCCAAAGGAAATTTTGGACAAAACAAAACCACCCGACCCAGTTGGTCAGGTGGCTTATTTGTACTTCTCTTTCGTTTAGTTTAAACAAACTTCTCCGTTAAATCATTAAAATTTCCCTGAGACAAATCTCAAAATGGCAATTCACTCGATTTTTAACTCGGCGCGCACAATGAGCTAACAGTTATTTCGATTAAAGGACCCGTTTCATATCAGCTATTACTGTGCTGCTTACCCACCCTAAACTTGAGTAATTCTCATTCTTAATAACGGGCAAGTTATCCTACCTTTGAACTAGATAACCAATTGATTATAAATAACTTCTTAAAACTTATAAAAAACCGAACAAGCCAAAAAACAATCAAGTTAACATTATAACGTTATTAAACAACAGCTTAACCATAATCACCCAACAAATAAAACACCGTGCAAATAAACTTTTCAGATGATTTTACTAACGCCACTGGAACTTTAGGCGTAAAAAGTAACGACGCCTTACTCAGTTGTTATTTTAATCAATTGTAATTATGACATAAATCTTACATATGAAACTTGATTAAAACTGATATAGGGTCAACGATACAAAGCGTGAGGGATTTATTCACCTTACGAAATAAAAACTATTTATGGACAATAAAATAGGACTATAACAATGAAAAAGACTCTAATTGCTCTAGCGGTGGTAGCTGCAGCAGGAACAACTGGCGCTCACGCAGCGAACGTATACAGCCAAGATGGTACTGACCTTAATATTGGTGGTCGTGCTGAATTCCGAGGTGATTTCATCGGTAATAGTGGTAAAGAAATCGAAGGCACAATGGCGAATAAAAGCCGCTTCCGTCTAAACGTAGGTGGCTCTACACAAATATCTGACACTCTAAGTGGCTTCGGCTTCTACGAAGGTGAACAAGGCGTAAAATCTTCTGGTGACAATGAAGCTAACGATAGCTTTAAACAGCGTTACATGTACGCAGGTCTAAAAGGTGACTTCGGCTCAGTTTCATTTGGTCGTCAAGATACTGCAGCAGTTCAGATCTCACAAATGTCAGATGTAACTACCTTTACAGGAGCTCAAAAAGAGTTCATTGATGCTGGTAACGAGCAGATCAACAACACCATCGCTTACTCTGGCAACTTTGATGCTCTGAGCCTAAAAGCAAGTTACATTGCAGGTGACGCTAAAGATACTGATGGTTATGGTATCTCAGCTATCTACACTCTACCAATGGGTTTAGGCTTTGGTCTTGGATACTCTGGCGGTGACAACGGTGATGGCGCTGGCTCTAGTAACGCTATTATTGCAGGTGTTAACTACACTCTTGATTCACTTTACCTTGGTGCCACATACACTACTGGTGATGATGATGACAAAGCAAACATTGAATTTGATGGTGTAGAATTAGCTGCTGTATACGGATTTGGTAATGGGTTTGCTGTTAAAGGCGCATATCAGAAGACTGATTATGAAGCAGCGAGCGTTACTACCAATAATAGTGATTTCTTCGAAATCACAGGTGACTATTCCTTCAACAAAAGTATCAATGCTTACGTTGCTTACATGCTAAACAACATGGATGAAAGCTCTGTTGGTGCAAAAGATGCTGAAGATACACTTCGCCTTGGCCTGAAATACTCTTTCTAATTTCAAGCCTTTGACGCAAAAAAGGTCTGGCCTAGTGCTAGGCCTTTTTCATATCTACGAGATGTTCTCTTTGCCTTATGCTTTTCCCTCTTTATACTCAAGCGACGCCACTTTATAGGACCGCCTCAGCGATGACTTTTTCCTCTTTCCTAAATCCCAGTAAACTTTCGATGCATACCCTATTATTTACTGCGTTATTCGCGAACTTTTCTGCCTTAGGCTATCAGCACACGTCCAAACTCCCTGACGGCAGCCGAAACAGCTTAATACTTGAGAGCTTAGAGAGCCCTCGTGCAACATCATTATCTGAAAACACTGAACAGTTCTTTCCCCCTGCCAGTACCTTAAAATTAATCACAGCACTCGCGGCAAAGCTAGAACTTGGCGATGAGTTCCACTATCAAACTTCGCTACTTCAATATCAGAACGATCTCGTCATAAAGTTTACCGGTGACCCAACTATCACCACGGAAAACCTTAAAACAATGCTGAAAACCGCGAAAGCTCAAGGCATTACAACCATCAAGGGCGATATCTGGTTAGATGATTCTAGCTTTACTGGTTATGAACGTGCCGTAGGTTGGCCATGGGATATTTTAGGTGTCTGCTACAGTGCGCCAGCCAGTGCCATCACACTGGATGAAAATTGCGTTCAAGCTAGCATCTATACGTTAGAAAATGGATTAACTCGAGTCTATGTTCCTGAGCAATATCCTATCCATGTTTCAACTAGGGCGCGTACTGTCAGTAAGATTGAACAAGAGAGTAGCCAATGCGATCTTGAGCTGACCACAAAAAACAACAACCAGTACCAACTTGATGGCTGCTTGGTTGAGCGAAGTAAACCGCTTCCACTTAAGTTCGCAGTACAAAACCCAGCGCAATATACAACACGTATGGTCTACACCCTACTTAATCAACTAGGGATTGAACTGCATGGCACAGTCAAAGTCGGACAACCAAATAGTTCTTTTGACCCATCTCAAACGACGTTAATTGCAAAGCATAGCTCACCAAAGCTGCCAGAATTACTCGATATCATGCTAAAAAAATCAGATAACCTGATAGCAGATAATCTAACCAAAACACTCGGCCAAACCTTCTACCTTCAACCGGGTAGTTTTCAAAATGGCACATTAGCCATTAAACAGATCCTCTTAGCCAATACTGGAATTGACCTTGAAAAAGCACAGCTAGCTGATGGCTCGGGGCTTTCTAGAAACAACCGTCTCACCACACAAGATATGGCAGAAGTACTAAGATACATTTGGCGAAATGATTCACAGCTCAATTTATTAGAAGCAATGCCTACCTCTGGAGAAACAGGTACGCTGCAATATCGTCGAAGCATGCGTAAAGCCCCGATTAAAGGTCAGATCGTCGCTAAGAGTGGCTCACTCTATGGCAGCTTCAATATGGCAGGGTACGGGTTAGATGAACAAGGAAAGCCAACGTCGTTATTTGTTCAGTTTATTACTGATTATCACCCAATAAAAAGGAGCAACGACATACCTGTCATTGCTCCTATTACTCACTTTGAAACGCTCTTTTATCAAGATATCGTTTCATTTAGTCAAACTGTATCCACTCAATAGCTATTCTTAAAAGCTATTGCTAAAGAGCTGCTTCTTAACTTAAGCCTAAGAAGTAGTTCACAACTGTGAAGTAAATCCAGATACCCGAAATATCAACGATAGAAGCAAGCACAGGGCTAACCAATACGGCCGGATCGAGTTTCACCGCTCTAGCTAAGATAGGCAGTACGCCACCTAACGTGGTCGATATCGTCACCTGAATAAATAGCGCCACCGCAACAGCCAATGCTATCAGATTGATATCAAACCCTTGTGTCGATGAAGGATCACTAAACAGCAAGATTCGACCAATCATAACGATGGAAATTGCTAATGCTAGGCAAATCGCGACTCGGCTCTCTTTCCATAATACCGCTAACCACTGCCGCTTTTTAAGCTCACCAGTGGCTAAGGCTCGAATGACCAGTGTTGCTGCCTGTGTTCCTGTGTTACCACCCGCTGCAGCGATCACTGGCATGTAGATCGCTAACAGAATTAACTGGCTTAACGTATCTTCATATTGCGCAATGATCAGGCCTGAAACAATGCCTAGCAGTGCTAATGCAATGATCCAACCGATACGCTGTTTAACGTGTTCAAAAACACTGGTTGTTAAGTAGCCTTCCGCTGTCTCCACTTCTGAGTGAATAATTCCTAGTTGGTGAGCAAAGTGTCTGGTTCTTTTGTCGTGCCCTTGTGCTTCCAACAAACTAATTAGCTGTTGAACATAACCTACAGAGCAGTGATGTAAAATCCCTACTGCTTCCTCAATCGGCATCACCGTTAATAGGTGTAATTGCTTCTCTTGGTCATATTGCAAAAAAGCGTTGCGCGCTGCACCGATCTCTTCTTCAGAAAAGTTAGGTGTGTTTTCAATGTAAGTATTGTTCATTACCGTCATGGCGAATCTCCCGATTGGCAAAGGTAACGACCATCACGCATAAGTGTTGTCGAGCGATTAAATAATATTGACTAAACTAATCGGCATTAATTAAAGCTCATAACGAACCCTACAATGATCATTCATTGCATGCTTATGGTGTCTAGAAAGAAATGGAGAAAAATCAGGGGGAAATTGAAAGTTGCCCTACCACAAAGGTAGGAGCGGAGATCGCCAATACCGAAGTGGTTATTTTTCTCCCTTCATACTAGGAGGATGGTCGGTATTGTTCATAGTTATCTCCGAATAAACTGCTGTAATAGCAGCGCGCGCATAGTAGCAAATCTATTAGATCAAATCAGCTAAAATTCGACTAATTTTGTTAATTATTTGCTATTCCAAAATGATTCATCCCATACTCTTATTATAACCAATACGAACATTTAGCTAGGTAATAAATGAAGGACAGCACGAAGGAGCGCCCTCTTTCTAAAGCGTATATAAAACGCAAAGGCTACATGTGCGTGGGTTGGACTTGCGTCATTCTCGGCTCTATTGGCATCACCGTTCCATTGCTGCCTACTGTCCCATTTATTCTACTCGCACTTTATTGCTTTGGTTCAGCCTCGCCGAAGTTTCAACAGTGGCTGCTTAATCACCCGAAACTCGGCCCACTCGCTCGCCGCTTAAAGGAGAACCAAGGATTAACAAGAATGGAAAAAACTCAGTCCTTGATTTTGATTTGGCTTTCAATGGGTGGCGTGTTCTATTTCATTGCCTACGGTACCCACTGGCAATATGCGATTGCTGCGCTATTAGTATTTGAGACATGGTTTATCTTGCGCTATAAAACGTGCACAAAAAAAGCGCCCTAAGGCGCTTTTCATTTATCATATTCACTCTACAGCATGATGATTAAGCAATCGTGATACGAGCAAATTTACGCTTACCAACCTGGAATACGTAAGTACCCGCTTCAGGTGTAAACTTAGCGTCTGCTACTTTTTCACCTTCAATCTTAGCCGCGCCTTGTTTAACCATTCGCATCGCTTCAGACGTTGATGAACAAAGGCCCGCTTCTTTAAGCAGGTTACTAACTGGTAGACCTGCATCAAATGTGAATTCTGGCATATCATCAGGAATTTGGTTCTTAGCAAAACGGTTAACGAACTCTTGCTCTGCAGCATCAGCATCCGCTTCAGAGTGGAAACGAGCAATGATCTCTTTTGCTAAAAGCACTTTCACATCACGAGGGTTCTTACCCGCTTCAACGTCAGTTTTAAACTGAGCAATCTCTTCTAATGGACGGAAAGAAAGAAGCTCGTAGTAGCTCCACATCAATACGTCAGAGATAGACATGATTTTACCAAACATGTCATTTGGTGCATCGCTTACACCGATGTAGTTGTGCGCCGACTTAGACATCTTCTTCTCGCCATCTAGGCCAACAAGCAGAGGCATCGTCAAAACAACTTGAGGTTTTTGACCGTGACCTTTTTGAAGTTCACGTCCCATTAATAGGTTGAACTTCTGGTCAGTACCACCAAGCTCAACATCCGTTTCCATTGCAACTGAATCATAACCTTGAAGAAGTGGGTACATGAACTCATGAATCGCAATCGGCTGCCCACCTGAGTAACGCTTTTTGAAGTCGTCACGCTCAAGCATACGAGCAACCGTAGAGTTTGAAGCAAGACGGATCATACCCTCAGCACCCAGCTCAGATAACCACTCAGAGTTAAACTGAATCTTTGTCTTCGCAGGATCTAGAATTTTGAATACTTGCTCTTTATACGTTTCCGCATTACGAAGTACATCTTCGCGAGTCAGTGGCGGACGAGTGGTGTTCTTACCCGTTGGGTCGCCAACCATACCAGTGAAGTCACCAATCAAGAAAGTAACGTCATGGCCTAGCTCTTGGAACGTGCGCAGTTTATTTAAAATAACTGTGTGGCCCAAGTGGATGTCTGGAGCCGTTGGATCGGCACCTAATTTAATTTTTAGTGGACGGTTCTCTTTTAACTTAGCAATTAACTCTTCTTCTGGAATTAATTCGTCAACACCACGTTTTATTTCTGCCAATGCAGCTTCGATACTCGCCATTCTTGTTCACTCCCACAGATTTGGCAAAAATTTTATAGTTTGCCATCTTACGCGAATAGCGATGTGTTTTGAAACCAGTTAGACTAAACGGCTAGCTATTTTATTCACTTTTATAGAACGAACGCTAAAATGCTGTCTATTTTTAATCGTCTTCCATGGGTTCATCGCGCACTTATCGCTTTTTTTAGTGCGATTATCACTATTGCTCTTTTCTTTCTGCCCGACCCTAACGATCTTCGTCAGGAAAAAAGCACCTATGAAATAGGTCGCCACTACCCACTGACTATTAACGCAGAAGCGCTTTCTCCCGGTACGTCGATTTCGCCACTTGCAGGGTTACGTTGGGAAAAACACACCATTGGTTCAGGGGAAAGTGCTGCAATACTGTTCCAACGTCTTGGGCTCTCTTCTCGCCTTCTCTATCAATTAACTACCACTAATAAAGATATTGAACGTCAGCTCACTCGAATAAAACCTGGTGATGTCTTTCAATTTGGTTTTAATGAGAAAAATGAACTTATTCAACTCAAGCGAAAACTTAGCGCTTATGAAACGTTTGTTGTCTCTAAGACGGGCGATGGGTATGACTCAACGTTTGATAAAAAAGAGCTTCAGTATCAATACAACTATGCAGAAGCTGAAATTACCTCTAATTTCTGGAATGCAGGTGTTAATGCAGGTTTAACCGCAAACCAAATTATGGAACTGGCTGGAATTTTTGGCTGGGATATCGACTTTGCCTTAGACATTCGCAGCGGTGACGAATTTAGAATGCTTTACCAAGAGCAAGTTGTTGAAGGTGAAGTAATTGGCCGAGGTAAAATCATTGCGGCCATCTTTAGTAACCAAGGCGACACCTTTACTGCCATTCTAGACGACAACACGGGTAACTATTACGACGAGAACGGACGAGCGATGAAAAAAGCATTTCTACGCTCTCCAGTTGATTTCAGACGCGTAACCTCGAACTTTAACCCTACTCGACGTCACCCAGTGACAGGCAAGGTTAGAGCTCACCGAGGTACCGATTACGCAGCGCCAGTAGGAACCCCAATCTGGGCGGCAGGTGATGGTATTGTTCAAAAGTCGAGTTATAACCAATTCAACGGAAACTATGTCTTTATTCGCCATAGTAATACCTACATTACCAAGTATCTTCACCTCCAAAAACGCAGAGTGAAAACCGGTGACAGAGTTAAGCAAGGGCAAACCATCGGTACGCTTGGTGGAACAGGGCGCGTGACAGGCCCTCACCTGCACTATGAATTCCTCGTTAACGGAGTGCATAAGAATGCGAGAACGGTGAAGCTTCCTGAATCTAAATCACTGACAGGAAAAGCAAAGGCGACCTTCATTGCAAATGCTGAAATACGCCTCGCTAGATTAGATAGGTATGGCGAATTGCTCTACGCTCGCCATTCTCAATAACAGTATTCATGGCCAAATAAAAAATGCCCATCATTTCGATGGGCATTTTTTTTGATGCAGAAAGCGATAAGTGATTTGTTAGCTGCTTGCTTCTTTAATCACGCTGGATTCACTCTCTTCAAGCTTATGTTTCTTACCTAACATCAGAAGGCAAGGTGTTAGAACCAATGTAAGAACGGTCGCGAACGCTAACCCTCCGGCAACAGCGGTTGCTAATTGAGACCACCATTGAGTACTAGGCGCACCAAACTCGACTTTCTGGTTAATCAGGTCAATATTCATTTCCAATACCATTGGCAGTAAGCCTAAGATAGTTGTGACGGTCGTTAGCATTACTGGGCGTAAACGCTGAACTCCTGTTCGTAAAATAGCTTCTTGGCGACTAAGCCCTCTTTTGACTAACTGGTTGAAGGTGTCTATTAGAACGATATTGTTATTCACAACAATACCCGCAAGTGCAATAACACCGATTCCCGACATCACAATACCAAATGGCTTCTGGAAAATAATCAAACCAGCAAAAACCCCAACAGTAGAAAACAGAACTGCACTGAGGATTAAAAACGCTTGATAGAAACTGTTGAACTGAGTGACCAAAATCAGCGCCATCACCGCTAACGCAACAATAAACGCATTTTGTAAAAATGCTGACGAGTTCTCTTGCTCTTCATTTTGACCACGGATCTTAAACTCAACACCAGACGGTAAACCAAGCTCACTGATCGCTTGCTCAATTTTAGGAAGCTCAAGTGCTAGATTATAGCCTTCACCAATATCGGCCATGATATTGATGACGCGATTGCCATCAATACGGCGGATCGTATCTTGTTTATGATCTGGAACGATTTGCGCGAAGTTAGTAATAGGTACTAACCCCATGGCTGTTTTCACTCGAAGTTGATCAAATCGACCAATATCTCGCTTCTCTTCTGGGTAACGCACCAGAATATCCACTTCTTCATTCGCGTCATCGGGCAGGTAATCACCTATTTTTAATCCATTCGTGACAAATTGAACCGTATTACCAACTAAGGTGGCGTCAGCGGCAAAGCGTGATGCATCATCACGCCTAATATCTATTCGCCAATCGATCCCCTCTTTACTTGAGGTATCACTGATATTAGTGAAGGCAGGATTATTATCCGCCCAGTGACGAACTAACTTCGCCGCTTCATCTAATTGATCAGGGATTCTTGCCGACATTTCAATGACTAAATCATGCGCTACTGGAGGGCCCGCATCAGGGAATTTATATTCGATCTCAACACCAGCAAACTCATTGGTAACCAGTTTAAGATCTTCAATGATCGCTTTAACACGACGCCTGTGTTGCCACTCAACCGGAGTAATTTGAATCTGACCGATCTCTTCAGTACCCCCCGTTTTAGTGTAAACACTTTCAAACTCAGGATGATCCAGCATCACTGTTTCGATCTCACGCATAATGACATCTTTTTCGTTAATCGAGAGATCTCCAAACGAGCGAACTTTAACAGTAAAGAATGGAGGATCGACTTCAGGGAAAAACTCGGCACCTAACCCCGCTTTAGAGTAGGTGAAACCAACGCTAATCGATAAGAGAATAGCACCAAATAGAATTTTGAGTGGGTGCTTTATGGCAATCGCTAGCGTGTTGTAATAGAGCTTGGTAAACCCTTGAGCTTTATCAAAATCACCATCATGCAGCGCCACCATTCTCTTGCGACTTTCTGTCGTCACGTTTTGTGGCTTACCAATCAACCCACCAAGCACTGGCACAAACAACAATGCCATGACTAATGAAGCGGCTAATGTCGCAATCAACGTAAGAGGAAGGTACTTCATAAACTCGCCAGTTATGTCTGGCCAGAACAACAGTGGAGCAAACGCTGCGAGTGTTGTTGCAGTGGAAGCAATGATCGGCCACGACATTCGTTTAGCCGCATCTCGATACGCTTCTCTTCTTGGCGTCCCCTCTTGCATTCGCCTATCAGCAAATTCCGTCACGACTATGGCACCATCCACCAGCATCCCCACCGCCATGATCAGAGAGAACAGCACCACAATATTGATGGTTAAACCAAATAGTGAAAGAACAAGTAGCCCGGTAAGAAAAGAGCCCGGTATTGAAATTCCGACTAACAGAGCTGTGCGTACACCTAAGATCGCAATGATAACGATCACAACCAGTATGATGGCTGAGAGGATGTTATTTTGCAGATCATTAAGCATCAGCTTCACGTCTTTCGATTGATCCCAGGTGTATTTGACTAATAGATTATTTGGCCACTCAGGGCGCTTCTGCGCTTCAACTAATACCGCTTTAACGAGAGCAACAGTATCAATGATGTTTTCACCCGCTCTCTTTTTTACATCTAAAACAACGGCAGACTTGCCATCTAAGCGCGCAAAGCTTTCTGGATCTCTAAATGCACGTCTCACCGTTGCGACGTCACCAAAAGTGATCACTTGCTTGCCATCAACTTTAACCGGTAACTCTAGGACATCTTTTAATGAGTCAAATACCGAGGGAACTTTGACCGAAAATCGACCATAACCAGTATCAACAAACCCAGCCGCAACGACTTTGTTATTTAGAGCGATCAGGTTATAGATGTCACCTTGATCAAGACCATAACTCTCCATCAATAGCGGATCGACAATGATCTCAACGATATCATCTCGATCGCCGGCGATATCGACCTCTAAGACTTGACGGTAGCTTTCCAGTTTATCTCGTAACTGACGACTGATCTGTACGATCGTACGCTCTGGGACCGTACCGTAGAGAACAACGGAAAGTGCGGGCTCTTCTGAAGCAAGCGTGACTTCATTAACTGTCGGCTCATCACTATCAGCTGGTAATTTAGGTTTAGCCAAATCGACCGCATCACGAACATCGGCCATCGCTTTAGTTAAGTCAGCGCCCACATTAAATTCAAGCGTTACCGAACCGTGCCCTTCCGATGCCGTAGAAGTCATCTCTTTCACGCCTTCAATCGCACGTAGCTCTTGCTCTATTGGACGAACCAGCAGTCTCTCGGCATCCGAAGGGGATATGCCTTGGTGACCCACTGAGACATAAATGATAGGAATAGTAATGTCGGGGCTCGATTCTTTAGGAATCGTAATGTACGTGCCTGCACCTGCAATTAATATTAGGATCAGCAGGCTTATCATTGTTCGAGTACGAGACAATGCTGCATCAATAATTGAATACATGGTTGCCTCCTACTGTTCAGCGACAGATTGTTCTTGAGCAGAGAACTCGATGGCTTCTACTGAGTCTCCATCTCGGACAAAGCCTTGACCGACAGTGATAATATTCACTTCATCACCCAAACCAGACAGCCAAACACCATCTTGTTCCGCTTTCACTAACTGAATCGGTACAAACGTCACGACATTATCCGTTAGTGTTTTCACCCCTAAGTTGCCCACTTCATCAAGCGCTAACATTGCAGGCGTCACTTTCACCGCTAACTGTTCATTGAGCGTCAGTTCTACTTCAGCACTTATCCCAGCCGGTATGTGTTGATTCGGATTCGCGATGGCAATTTCAATTGGGAAGGTATTTGTTGATGATGAAGAGACTCGTGATATATACCGAAGCTGTCCTTCAATAAGCGTTCCGTCAATGAAACGAATTTGAGCGGTTTGATTGGCGGTGAGTTTTTGAATGTGACGCTCGCTAACATCAGCTTCAATCACTAACTTACTGAGATCAATAACTTTAGCTACAGGGTCGCCAATACCAACAAAGTCACCTTGCTCTATAAATAGATGATCAACAATGCCTGCAAACGGAGCCGTCACTTGGGTATTACTTAAGGCAACGTTGACATTCCTTACCATCGCTTTTGCTTCAACTAATGATGCCTCTGCGGTTGCATAAGCCACCTCGCCCTGCAACCCTCTCTTTTTCAATGATTGAGCAGCATTAAACTCTTTTTCACGAACTTTCAACATCGCCTTTGCGCGTTGAAGTTGGATGTCTAAATCGCCTTTATCAATGGAGGCGATTAACTGCCCTTTTTTAACAGCACTACCTTTACGCACACTAAGCTTTTCTATCTTTCCTGCTATTTCAGCCCCAATCTGCGCTTTTTTATCAGGCGCAGTTCTGCCATAAAGATCGATTCTTTTTGGGGTTTTTTCGGCAACAAAAGTTTGATACACAACTTTAGCTAAAGGAATATCGGGTTTTGATTCACTAGGTGTACTTTCTTCTGCATTAAGAGAGCCTAAACCAAGCCAGCTAGATAAGAGAATGATAAGAATTAAAGAGACAAGCCATGGACGCTGGCCAAAAAAGCGCGCAATGGGAAAGTTGGGCATATAACATCCTTTTTGTTTTACCCGCAATACATCCTTACTCGCGGGTTGCAGTTAGATCAATCACCTAACTGCAGCATCATATTTATACATTATGAAAATAGTCTAAACGCTAAACGATGCCCCACAACCACACGTTGTTGTTGCGTTCGGATTATCGATAAAGAAGCGCGCACCTTCGAGCCCTTCTGTATAATCCACAACACCACCAACTAGGTACTGTAAGCTCATTGGATCAACAACCAGAGTTACACCACTATTTACGATCGTTGTATCGCCATCATTTACATTTTCATCAAACGTAAAGCCGTATTGGAAACCACTACAACCACCGCCGGTAATATAAACGCGTAGTTTAAGTGCTGGATTTTCTTCTTCTGAAATCAATGTCTGTACACGTGTTGCTGCTGCATCAGAAAAAGACAATGGTACATTTACTTCGCTCACGACGACCTCTCTCACTTCGTGTAAATCCCCGTTCGGCTCATTATGTGACAACTGAATAAGGAATGGGTGTATCTTTTTTAATAATCATTCGATTATCTAATACCTGACTTAATCGTTCAAGTATTCCTCGCTTCGAATCGACTTTTCACCAAATTAATCCGCAAAATAAGTAATTAAGATGTGAAAAAGGGCAGAAAAATCAGCAAAAGATTTCTAGTTCTTACTCGGATCGGTACAATGCCAGTCAACTTGGTCCTAATAATCAAACGAGGATGTACCGATGACCAAATCAGCAGAACTCTATCAAAAAGCACAGCAAACGATCCCAGGTGGTGTTAACTCACCTGTTCGCGCATTCAACGGTGTTGGCGGCTCTCCTATTTTCGTAGAAAGAGCAGATGGTCCTTTGATTTTTGATGCTGATGGTAAAGCGTATATTGACTACGTTGGTTCATGGGGACCAATGATTCTAGGCCACAATCACGGTGCTATCCGTGATGCAGTTATTGACGCCGCTCAACGTGGTTTAAGCTTTGGTGCGCCAACTGAAACTGAAATCAACATGGCAGAACTGGTTTCTGAGCTTGTTCCATCAATGGAGCAGCTTCGTATGGTGAGTTCAGGTACAGAGGCAACCATGAGCGCTATCCGCTTGGCGCGCGGCTACACCGGTCGTGACAAGATTCTAAAATTTGAAGGTTGTTACCATGGTCACGCTGACAGCCTTTTAGTAAAAGCGGGCTCTGGTGCTCTAACACTTGGTCAACCTAGCTCTCCTGGCGTTCCAGAAGATTTCGCTAAACACACTTTAACGGCAACGTTTAACAATCTTGACTCTGTTCGTGAGCTGTTTGCCGCCAACAAGGGTGAGATTGCTTGTATTATCGTTGAGCCAGTTGCGGGCAACATGAACTGTATTCCACCTGTTGAAGGTTTCCACGAGGGTCTGCGTGAAATCTGTGATCAAGAAGGTGCCTTACTGATCTTTGATGAAGTGATGACGGGATTCCGTGTTGCTTTAGGTGGCGCACAAGCACACTACAACATCAAACCTGATCTAACGACGCTAGGTAAGGTTATCGGTGGCGGTATGCCCGTCGGCGCATTCGGTGGTTCTAAAGAAGTGATGCAACACATTGCCCCAACAGGCCCTGTATACCAAGCGGGTACACTGTCTGGTAACCCTGTCGCGATGGCAGCTGGTTTAGCGTGTCTAAACTTATTAAAAGAAGAAGGTAATGAAAAGCGCCTTGCGAGCAAAACAAAGTACATTGCTGACGGCTTCAAATCACTGGCCGAAAAACACGGTATCCCTCTAGCAGTGAATCAAGTAGGCGGTATGTTTGGTTTCTTCTTTACAGAGCAAAAGACTATTACTTGCTACGAAGACGTGACTAAGTGTGATGTCGAACGCTTTAAGCGTTTCTTCCACCTGATGATTCAACACGGTGTTTACCTTGCACCTTCTGCTTTTGAAGCGAGCTTCCTTTCATTAGCACACGGCTCTAAAGAGCTTGAGGCAACACTAGAAGCGGCAGACCGTTGTTTCGCGATTCTTGCTCAAGAAGCATAATCACTCGTTGTATCTAAGAATAATCAAAGCGAGCTAACCTTTAGCTCGCTTTTTTATTGCCAGTTTAGAACAATTAATAGAACCAGTAACACAACGATGAACTTAAAAGCGCTAAAGGAAACCTTCCTTCTTTTACGGGTTTCTGGCTCTAAACATTCATTATCATCCCCTTTATTACAACACCCCACCCCACACTCCACTCCTTTAGGTGATATCTATTGCTCGTGCATTGATAACATTTTGTTTTACCGTCATTATGTTTCTATACACATATCAAATTAGGTTATCGCTGTGAACGATAGAATGAAAATTAACTCAAGTCATTGGGTATTAATCGCGGCGCTTGTCGCATCGGCCTATGCCTGCTATCTACTCATAGAGCCTTATGTAAACTCGATCGTCATGGCGTTTATTATTTCACTCCTCATGTTCCCTATTCATGATTGGCTTGAACGAAAACTGCCTAAGCATAAAAATACTGTGTCTTTGCTCTCATGCATTATTCTCACTTTCATCATTGTATTGCCGCTTTTGGTCGTTTTTGCCGCTATTGTGCAGCAAGGCTCAACCTTCTCTCAAAGTACCTATCAATGGGTAACTCAAGGTGGAATTAATACGTTACTAGAGCATCCATTGGTCGTTAAGGCGCTCGCTTTTGCTAATACTTATCTTCCCTTTGATGAAATCAGTCCCCAAGAAATTGCATCAAAAGTGGGACAGTTCGCGACATCTCTCGGCTCTAACTTAGTTTCAATAAGCGCTAAAATCTTAGGTGATGCAACGCATTTTCTAATGGACTTTTTCTTGATGCTATTTGTTCTGTTTTTCTTGCTTCGCGATCACGACAAAATCATAGGTGCTATTCGTCATATTTTACCGCTATCTCGTAGCCAAGAAGATCGTCTTTTAGATGAAATTGAGCAAGTCTCAAAATCAGCTGTGATGGGAAGCTTCCTTACTGCAATCGCACAAGGCTTTGCTGGCGGGATCGGCATGTGGCTTGCTGGCTTCCCAGGACTGTTTTGGGGAACCATGATGGGGTTTGCTTCTTTCATTCCAGTTGTTGGAACGGCATTGATTTGGATTCCTGCAACCATCTACTTATATCTAGTCGGTGAGGTTAACTGGGCTATCTTCCTAGCGATTTGGAGCATTGCTGTTGTTGGTTCGATTGATAACATTTTACGTCCGTTACTGATGCAAGGCAGTGCGGGGATGAACACTCTAATGATCTTTTTCTCTCTCTTAGGTGGCATCCAACTATTTGGTTTGATTGGCCTTATTTACGGTCCACTTATTTTTGCTATCACTATGGTGCTATTTACTATCTACGAAGAGGATTTCAAAGGCTTCCTGACCAAACAAGATAATAGCTAGCTAAATAGAAAGAAGAGAAGATAAACACTTCTAGCGAGGGGCTGATTATGAGAAAATCACCCCTCTATTTATTTACTATTGAATTCAACCATGTCTGCTTACACTACTCCTAGCCAAATCGCTCAACGTCAACTCGCTTACTTTGAGGGAAAGCACGTTCTTGTTGCCGGTGAAGCAGAAGATCTATTCCCTTTAGAACTGGTTGAACACTGCGAATCTGTTTCTGTCTTTACTACAAACTATGGTTACTACCGACAGGTAAAACCTCATGCCGCACTTAACTGCTATTTCGGTGCAGAGTTTACCGAGAAGACTCAAGCCGATATGGTGCTGCTCTATTGGCCAAAAGCGAAAGCAGAAGCCGAGTTTTTACTTTCCATGCTGATGAGCAAGCTTGGTAAGGATACTGAGATTATCGTTATCGGTGAAAACCGCTCTGGGGTTCGAAGCATTGAAAAAATGTTCAAACCTTACGGCCCGATCACCAAGTTTGATTCGGCAAGACGTTGCTCATTTTATTGGGGGCAGTGTACAGAGCAACCCGAACCTTTCTCATTAGACGATTGGTACAAAACTTATCAAGTGAGCTACAACGAGCAAGATTTGATTATTAAGAGTTTACCTGGTGTCTTTAGCCACGGTGAGTTTGATATTGGCAGTAAACTTCTTCTTGATACCTTACCTAAACTTAAAGGCAAGGTACTCGACTTTGGTTGTGGAGCCGGTGTTTTAGGTACTGTCATGGCGACAACCAATCCAGATATCACTTTGGAAATGTGTGATATTAGCGCTCTTGCCGTCGCATCTAGCCAGCAAACGCTTCTTGCTAATGGGCTAAAAGGAAACGTTTTTGCCTCTGATGTCTACTCCGACTGTAGCGATGATTACCAATTTATTATCAGTAACCCTCCTTTCCACTCAGGGCTCGATACGAGTTATAGCGCAACAGAAACGCTACTCGCCGATGCGCCTACAAAACTCAAAAAACAGGGCGAACTACTGATCGTTGCCAATAGTTTTTTAAAGTACATCCCTATTATTCAGCAAGCTTTTAGTAATTGCGAGACGCTAAATAAGACCAATAAATTTGCTATCTATGCCGGATGCAAAGCGTAGTTTTCGTTAATATTGGCAAAGACTAAGCCACCATTGTCTAAAAGAGCATCAACCCAAGGCGCATTCACGCTTTTATGCGCCTTTGAACACGAAATAGTAGAGACTTACTTGTCAAAGTAAAAAAACTCGTTAGTTTTGTCATTTTAATGGTTTTTTCTTTGCTCGATGATTTTAACCATCATCACTCTGCCTCAGGGAAAGTAACGTCTTATTATGTTTAGGTTTTATCGCAAACAAAAATTCAAGCGCCTACAAAACACGTTAATGTTGGCCTTTTTGGTTCTTAGTATCACTCCACTAACAGTCGTTGCACTGTTTTTTCTTCATTCTCACACCAAAGATCTGCAAGAGCAAAGTACGTCTCACCTAACATCGGTACGTGACACCAAACAGCAACAAGTCGTCGATTATCTTTATGCCAATGAGTCTGAAGTAATGGGCTTTGTTCGTTCGGAACTTGCTTATGCAAGTGGCGGGCGATTCTACGGTTTAGTCAATGCTTTTCAAAACTTGGGGCTTGATATTGTGCAGGCTCGTGAACACGCACAACAACGCTACATTGAAGGTTCTGGTGACCAAATAAGAACGTCGATTCTTCCCCAGTCTAGCTCTTATATGGGCAGTGAGCGATATCGACTGCTACATAAACGTTATCATTGGGCCTATCAAGAACTGCTTAAGCGCTCTGATTTTGATGATATTTTGCTCGTTGATAGAGCCGGTAACGTTACCTATTCAATCTATAAATATGATTACTACGGGACGAATCTAGTCAGTGGTAAATATAAAGATAGGAATTTAGGTGAAACCTTTCAGAAGCTAAAAGCGACGGTGAAAGAGAAGCACGCAACCAACCCTGATTTCACTCCGGTTATTATCTCAGACTTTTCGTCAACAGATGGAAAATCGGTTGCTTGGCTTGGAGCGCCTATCATTCAACAAGGTTATTTACACAGTTATGCGATGTTCCGATTACCAAATAACGGGATCACTAAACTCATCGCGGATATCCAAAAAAACTCCTCAATGAGAACCCTACTGGTAGGGCAAGATCATCAAAGCCGATCAATGGCATTTAATACCGAAGATATTGCCACCAGCATAGAAGTTATCGATTTTGCTCTTCAAGGCCGTAGCTCAGTTGGCACCTACTTCAATACTGAGGAAGAAAAGACAATTGCAGCCTATAGCCCGATATCTTTTAAAGAGATCAATTGGGCACTCGTCGTTGAAGTACCAGAAAAAGAAGCCTTTAGCCGCGTTCATCAGCTAAAGAAGTTATTTGTTATCGCCATGCTTACCGCTCTGGTATTGGTTGTAATTGCCTCGCACTATTTATCCAATTTCATTACCTCTCCACTTCTTAAACTCACTTGGGCTGCGGAGAAAGTATCAGCCGGTGATCTTGATGAAACCATGATCAACACTGAGCGCAAAGATGAAATAGGACGCCTAGCTGTTAGCTTTGAGCGAATGCAGCGTTCCATTCGTGAGAAAATGAAACTCATTAAAGAGCAAAATAAAGAGCTTGAAAGTAACCTAAGTCTAATTCAGAAACAAAATGAAGAGCTTCACCTTGCAAATAAGCTCAAAGATGAATTCCTAGCGACGACATCCCATGAATTAAGAACTCCGCTACATGGAATGGTCGGCATTGCTGAGTCTTTAGTTTCTGGAGCCAACGGGCCAATAACAGCGGATCATAAATATCAATTAAATATCATTATCAGCAGTGGTCAGCGTCTAGCTACCTTAGTAGATGACTTACTCGACTACCACAAGATGCGTTACGGAAACCTTGATATTCAATGCTCTGCTGTTGATCTTTCCAGCGCAACTCGGTTGGTTTTGGAACTATCTAATCACCTTCTTGGTAATAAACCAATTCGAATTATAAACCAAGTGCCTGATGAGCTAATTTGGGTATCAGCTGACCCTCAACGCTTAGAGCAGGTACTGTATAACCTAGTTGGCAACGCAATTAAATACACTTCGGAAGGTAAGATCGTCATATCCGCCAATGTGGTTGATGATAACCTTAGAGTACAAGTGGTTGATACTGGACAAGGAATCCCTTCAGATCAACTAGAGCATATCTTTGAACCATTGATTCAAGCGGGTAGTGACTCTAGCCGTTACCGCCAAGGTACAGGGCTTGGTCTATCCATTAGTCGCCAATTAATTGAACTTATGCACGGTTCTCTTTATGTCAGCAGCCAACCTATGGTGGGTACGACGTTTAGCTTTACCCTTCCTTTGGCGTCGCAACAAGAAATCGAAGCGGCAGGATTTGGTGAAATCGATCATTTCCATGCGCCAGATTTAAATGAAGTCGTGCTTCCTGATCAAAGCAGCCTTCCAGAGAACCCGCAAGGCCCGCTTCTTCTTGTCGCTGATGATGAGCCAGTTAATCTACGCATTCTCGATAGTTTTTTACGCATGGAAGGCTATCGCGTAAGAACAGCAAAAGATGGCAATGAAACTCTAGATCTTGTAGAGAAGGAAAAGCCTGAACTATTGCTACTCGACATTATGATGCCAGGCCTTTCAGGCTACAGTGTGTGTGAAAAACTTCGTGAACAATATGACCACTCTGCCCTACCGATCATTATGCTGACGGCACTGAACCAAACCGATGATCGTGTTCGCGGCTTCGAGGCTGGTGCCAACGACTACCTATCAAAGCCATTTAATAAACAAGAGCTGGCAGCTCGGATCACGGCGCATCTATCAGCGAGCCAAGCGGAAAAACGACGTATTGAGAACTCTCAACTGCAAGTTGAGTTAAAACGTCGTGCCATGGTTGAAGCGAGCTTGCTAGAGACACAAGGGCGACTCCTTGAGCAGCTTGAGTCTGCGCCAGAAGCCATTGTCTGTGTGCGCGAAGACAATAAGGTTCGATTTGCTAATGAAGCCGCCTCCAAGCTCTTTAAACGCAGTCCTGAACAACTAAAGCGCTCCATGGCCGATGAGATGATTGCGCCTAAGTATCTTACGGTGGAACTTGAGCATCACTGCGGTAACATCGATATTTATGTCGAAGATATTCGTCAAACTATCTCTTCCGATATACTCAAACTCCCAGAGGAGTCAGGGCTAAAAGCGATGTACATTTTCAATGTTGGTGGCAGCGTTAATGCAGCGCGAATTGGTAATCTTGAGACAGCAGTTGAAGCGCTCTCAAGCTACGCTTTTGAAGGCGATAAAGAGAAGCTTCAGCTACTTAAAGAGCTTGGTGGTGAATTTACCCGAATTGCAGACCGCGTAGGTGGTGAGAATAAATCCAAGCAAGATGTCATGCGGGAAGTTCTAGTGGAAGCGATGACAAACGCTATCGAGTATTGGGAGCGTGTAACGGGACAAAGTAAGTTTGCTTTTGCTGAGCAAAGTGGCCTTTGGCGTGTTTACTTGGACAGAAGTACCTTGCAGACCAGAACCCTCGATAAGTATCTTCGCCAAGAGACACTGCCTAAAACGCCTCGTTGGAGAACCGTATTAAGTTCTATTGAGTACATCTTAGATCACTGCCAAGAACAGGGGCCCGAACGTATTCATATCATCGCACTACGTGACAAGCTTCAACACCTCCTAACTAGCTAGCACTGACAATATATAGATTTGGCGCCTAGGTATCGCTCACCCAATTTTCATCTTAATTAGACCCGTTTAATGCGGGTCTTTTTATTGCACATTATAGATCAACTTGGCTTAAGCCTTTCTAAGCCTACGACCATTCTCATAAGTTAAAAGCATCTGATAAGCCCCATACCTTCTATTCAATGTTAGGTATAAACACAGCCAAGATATCAACACTCTTTGCAACGTTAAGGCATACACAACGACCCTGACGCAGAAGCGCAAACACGTTCAAAGCCATCATTAACCTCTCTCAATATCAGTAGAACAACGTCGAAGGTTAAAATCGAGGGCTTAAAAAACAACTTAATCTCGCCAATACAGCTGTGTGAAATCAATCAAAATCCCGATTGCATAATCAGTTCTTTCACGAGCTAAATTAAGCTAAACACAGCACTATTTAACGTGTGAAATTCTGCACAAATTCCGCTCTCATCGTGAAATACAGACAAGGATTTTCATGTATCCATCCAGTTTGCGAACTTAATCACAACAAATCGTCAGAATAAATTTGCTCGATGAAATTGACGTAAAACACTCATAGTGAACCAGATCTCACTATACAAAATACAAGCCAAGACGCCATGAACAAAAAGCACAAAGGAGTAGTGATCACTAACTTACCATCAGAGCAAACGTTAAAATGAGATCTAGATCCACGTTCAAATAATGAACTAATCTCATACCAAAGGAAGGTTTTTAACGTTTATGACGTGAAGTGACGTAGTTTTAACGTATTTGACGGGAATCGTAATTGCTAAATTTGTCGTTACGGTGTTTTCTTAGGGTGCCTAAGGCCTACAGGCCACTCCTATTTATTGATTCCTCCGATTGATAAATGATGAACGGAGGTAGGTCTTAGAGAGTGTTAATCAATTGATAACATTCCTTCCATAAGTGAAACGAAAGCAAATAGTAAGGAACAGCTATGCTTGCCAATATAAAAAAAACAGTACTCGCAACTGCAATTATTGCAACTGCAACAACGGGTTTTGCATCAGTAGCAACTGCTGCTGAGCGCAGTGAACTAACAGTCGTACCAAACTTCTACCAAACAATGGTACGTAACTTTAACCCGTACTTAGCAACGAACCTACACACAACTTCAGACTTCATCTACGAGCCATTAGTTGTATTTAACGAAATGCACGGTAACACTCCAGTTATGCGTCTTGCAGAAAGTTTCAGCATGTCTGACGACCTAATGAGCGTAACTTTTGATATTCGTAAAGGCGTAAAATGGTCTGATGGTGAGTCGTTCACTGCTGATGATGTTGTATTCTCATATGCACTTCTTAAGGACAAACCTGAACTTGACCAACGTGGTATCAACAAGTGGGTTACAAGTGTTGAGAAACTAAACGATTACAAAGTTCGCTTCCGCCTAACAGAAGCAAACTCAAACGTACCATACGAAATTTCTGTTGTTCCTATCGTTGCTGAGCACGTATGGAAAGATGTGAAAGATCCAGCGACGTTCACTAACGAAAACCCAGTAGGTACAGGTCCATTTACTGAGATCGATACCTTTACTCCTCAACTGTACATTCAGTGTGCTAACCCGAACTACTGGGATGCTGACAACCTAGATGTTGACTGTCTGCGTGTTCCACAAATCGCGAACAATGACCAGCTTCTAGGTCAAATCATCAACTCTGAATTAGACTGGACTTCTTCATTCGTACCAGACATCGACCGTACTTATGCAGCAGCTAGTGAAAATCACCACTACTGGTACCCGCCAGCAGGTACACAAGCATTTGTCGTTAACTTCAAGAACCCAGATGCAGCGAAAAACGAAGCGTTAAACAACGTTGATTTCCGTCGTGCATTCTCTATGGCTCTTGACCGTCAAACTATCATCGATATCGCTTTCTACGGCGGCGGTACTGTGAATGACTTCGCATCTGGCCTTGGCTACGCATTCGAAGCTTGGTCTGACGAGAAGACACACAAGAAATACCAAGGTTTCAACACGTACAACGTTGAAGGTGCAAAAGACGTTCTAGCGAAAGCTGGCTTTAAAGATGTGAATGGCGACGGTTTCGTTGACACTCCAACTGGCAAAACGTTTGAACTATCAATCCAATCTCCAAATGGCTGGACTGACTTCAACAACACTGTTCAACTTGCAGTAGAGCAACTAAACGAAGTAGGCATCAAAGCTCGCGCAGCTACTCCAGATTTCGCTGTATACAACCAAGCTATGCTTGATGCGACTTACGATGTAGCTTACACGAACTACTTCCACGGTGCAGATCCACACCTATACTGGAACAGCGCATACAACTCTTCACTACAAGATGGTGATGGTATGCCTCGTTTCGCGATGCACTACTACAAGAATCCTAAGCTAGATAACCTTCTAGATAGCTTCTACAAAACAGCTGATAAAGATGAGCAGGTTGCTATTGCTCACGGTATCCAGCAAATCATCGCTGCTGACCAAGTGACCGTTCCTGTAATGTCTGGTGCTTACATGTACCAATACAATACAACTCGATTCACTGGCTGGTGGAACGAAGATAACGCTAAAGGCCGTCCAAACATTTGGGCTGGCATCCCTGAGCGTCTACTACACGTACTGGACCTAAAACCAGTTAAGTAAGTAGAAGTTCATTTCCAGCGACGTACATTCCGTGCGTCGCCTATTAAAATCCCCACTCTGTATTAAACAGTATGGCGCTAGTCGTCAGGGGATTTTTCGCTCTAAATTTTCGCTAGGAGCGACCTGAAACCAGAAACAGGGAAACAATCTGGGTGAGTAAGGTGTGAGTTATGGGTTATTTTTTAAGACGTTTGTCATTTTATTTGGTTGCGCTTTTAGTTGCTGCAACACTCAATTTTATTATTCCTCGAGCTATGCCGGGTGATCCAGTTACCATGATGTTTGCTAACGCAACCACGCAGGTTACTCCAGAGCGTATCGAGGCAATGAAACAACTGTTAGGTTTTGTAGATGGGCCAATCTATGTCCAATACCTAACCTACATCAAAAGTATTCTTAGCTGGGAACTAGGCACTTCAATTGCTTTTTACCCATTAAGCGTAAACAGCCTTCTTGGTGGCGCTTTTGGTTGGTCACTATTCCTAGCAGGTAGTGCCGTTATCCTTTCATTCTCTATTGGCTCTGTTCTAGGTATCTTTGCTGCGTGGAAACGAGGCAGTAAGTACGATACGTTCATCACTCCGGGAATGCTAATTTTGCAAGCTGTACCTCCCGTTGTTATTGCAATGCTGACACTATTTACGTTTGCCATCGGCTTACGCTGGTTCCCAACCGGCTACGCCTATACACCAGGTACCGTCCCAGACTGGACAAGTTGGGCCTTTATCGTTGATGTAGCTAAACACGCCGTGCTTCCTCTTTTCTGTGCAACTATCGTTCAAATTGGTGGCTTCCTAGTAAACATGCGTAACAACATGATTAACCTTCTTGCTGAAGATTATATCACCATGGCAAAAGGTAAGGGCCTTAGCGAAAACCGCATAGTCTTTAACTACGCAGCACGAAACGCACTACTTCCAAGTGTTACGGCCCTCTCTATGGCTCTTGGTATGGCCATTGGCGGTCAGTTAATCGTTGAGATCATCTTCAACTACCCAGGTCTTGGTAGCGTACTTCTTAATGCTATTAACGCACGTGACTATCAAGTTCTACAAGGTCAACTACTTATTATGACGCTGTTTATGCTGTTCTTTAACTTGTTAGCGGACATGCTCTACGTTGTTCTAGACCCTCGCCTACGTAAGGGTGGTAAATAATCATGAAAGAATTCGCAAAATTAATCTGGCGTAACCCAATGGCGCTAGCTGGTGTCATTATCCTAGCGGTGTTTATTTTCATTGCTCTTGCAGCGCCATTAATTACTAAGCATGCTCCAGACAAGCGTACTGGTAACCCACACGAGTACCCTAGTTTTATTGTAAAAGCGGCAAAAGCTAGCCCTGACGGCTGGATTGCTGAAAACCTAGCAGACAATCGCCGTACATTGATCATGTCTAAAAAGGCGGATCACGTACTAGGGACGTCTCGTATGGGTCGTGATGTTTGGTCTCAAGTCGCTTATGGCGCACGAGTATCTCTGGCTGTTGGTTTCGGTGCGGGTATCACAGTATGTGTGCTAGCAACTATCATTGGTGTATCCGCGGGTTACTTTGGCGGACGTATTGATGACGTCCTAACTGCCGCGATGAACATCATGCTAGTTATCCCTCAAATTCCTCTGCTCTTTGTTGTCGCTGCATTTATCGGTGAGGCAGGGCCATTAACCATAACCTTGGTGATAGGCTTTATGTCCTGGGCTTGGGGGGCAAGGGTTGTACGTTCCCAAACACTAGCGCTGCGTGAGAAAGAGTTTGTTAAAGCAGCAGAAGTATTGGGTGAATCTTCATTCCGTATCATCTTCGTTGAGATTCTTCCTAACCTTATCTCTATCGTTGGTGCAAGCTTCATTGGGTCAGTAATGTACGCCATCATGATGGAAGCAACATTATCATTCCTTGGTCTTGGTAACCCAAATACCATCAGTTGGGGCATCATGCTGTACAACGTACAAGCCTCTTCTTCAATGCTTGTTGGCGCTTGGTGGGAATTATTAGCTCCATGTTTAGCCCTAACAATTCTAGTAACTGGTCTTGCACTGCTTAACTTCGCGGTCGATGAAATTGCAAACCCTCAGTTGCGTTCTCATAAAGGTATGAAGCGTTGGAAAAAGCTTGCGAAGCAAGATAAAGAAGAGCGTACACCAGACCTTCCACCACAAAACGCACTTTGGAGCGGAGATAAATAATCATGACTGAACCACTAATTTCTATCCGTAACCTTTGCGTAGACTACATCACAGATGCTGGCGATGTTCGAGCTTGTAACAATGTAAGCTTTGATATTGCCCCAGGTGAGGTATTTGGCCTTGCTGGTGAATCTGGTTGTGGTAAATCAACCGTCGCCTTCTCGCTTATGCGTCTTCACAAGCCGCCAGCATTTATCACTGGTGGTGAGGTAATCTTCAATGGCGAAGATATCCTGAAATACAGTGATGATCGTATGCAAGCATTTCGCTGGAGCGAGATGTCAATGGTATTCCAGAGCGCAATGAACGCACTGAACCCAGTTCTTACCATGGAAGATCAGTTCTGCGACGTCATCATGCGACACACTAACATGACGCGTGAGCAGGCAGTTCGCCGCGCTGAAGGACTACTGGAAATCGTTGATATTCACCCAAGCCGTTTGCACGACTACCCTCACCAGTTCTCTGGTGGTATGCGTCAGCGTTTAGTTATCGCGATTGCTCTAGCGCTTAATCCTAAGATGATCATCATGGATGAGCCAACAACAGCACTCGATGTGGTTGTTCAACGTGAGATCCTACAAAAGATCTATGCATTAAAAGATGAGTTTGGTTTCTCTATCTTGTTCATCACGCATGACATTTCACTGATGGTCGAGTTCTCTGACCGTATTGGCATCATGTATTCGGGTGAGCTGATTGAAGTCGCGCCATCTAAACAGATATTGGAAAGTCCTTATCACCCTTACACTAAGGGTCTATCAAGCTCTTTCCCTCCATTAATTGGCCCTAAGACAAAACTGACAGGTATACCTGGTAACCCATTAAACCTATTGGAAATTCCACAAGGTTGCCGCTTCCAAGCTCGCTGTGATCGCGTTCACGAGGCATGTACAAAGGTACCAACAACCTTACGTCAAATAGAGCCTAATCGTTTATCAAACTGTCACCTTTATGGTGAACCTATTGCTCAAGCTAAAGTTTAAGCAGTTAAAGATAAAACAATAAGAAAGTTTCTGGAGACAACTATGAGCAAACAGTACGGTGAGTTACTAATCGAAGGGAAAAATGTCGTTAAAGACTTCCCTCTTAACAGTAACGCCATTCAACAGTCAAGAATGCGTGCGATTAACGACGTATCTTTCAAAATGTATAAAGGCCGAGGCCTAGCCGTGGTAGGTGAATCAGGTTCTGGTAAATCTACAACAGCAAAAATGATCGCAAAAATGTACGCGCCAACAGATGGTCTTATTGAGTACAAAGGACGTGATATTCAAGATATCACAGCGAAAAAAGACCTCATGCACTATCGCGAAGGCGTACAAATGGTGTGGCAAGACCCGTTTGGTTCTCTAAACCCAACGCACAACATCTTCCACCATATTGCACGTCCACTATTGATCCACAAAAAAGTAACGCCAGGAAATAAAAAAGAACTAGAAGAACGTGTATACAGCCTTCTAGAGCAAGTAGGGCTAATCCCGCCAAAAGAAACAGCGGCGAAATTCCCACACCAACTTTCTGGTGGTCAGCGTCAACGTGTGAACTTAGCACGTAACATTGCTGTAGGTGCTGAAGTGGTTTTGGCTGATGAGCCGACCTCTATGCTTGATGTTTCTATCCGTGCAGGCGTTCTTAACTTGATGGAAGAGATGAAGTTTGAAAAACAGATGTCTCTTCTCTACATCACGCACGATATCGCAACCGCTCGATACATTGCCGAAGATATTTCCGTGATGTACGTCGGTCACATGGTTGAATGGGGTGACACTGATGAAGTGATCGCAAACCCACAACACCCATACACCAAGCTACTTATTTCTGCCGTACCAGATCCAAGTAAATCGATTCATACCAAGCTTGAAGGCAACAAAGGCGAGATTCCTCTTTGGACACCAGCTTCTGTAGGCTGTCCATTTGCAGGTCGCTGTACTCATGCAACAGCAAAATGTAGCGAGCGTCTACCTGATGTGACTCAGCTTTCTGAGAACCACTTCGTTCGCTGTTACTTATTTGAATCTTAATCAACACGTACTACCTAGAGCCCGATGAGCACATCAGGCTCTAGTTTAAAATCCATAATAATCATAATAAATTCGGAGATATTTGATGCAGTTACTCACTAACCACATTGGTTATGAAACGCAGGGAACTAAGCAAGCCATCATCATGACGAAAGCGGCCACGCTCTCTTCGATGGACGCAACATTAGTTCGTGCAGACAATCATCAAGTCGTTTTATCTCTTACCGTCAGTGAAGGGCAAAGCTGTGCACAGTGGCATCAAGGCTACTTTTACACCGTTGACTTTTCACAGTGGAATACTCCCGGTCACTACTACCTTCAATTTGAAGAGACTCGCTCAGAGAACTTTGAGGTTTCTGAAGGTGTTCTAATGCAAAGAACCTTCTCAGACCTTCTGCATTACTTCAAATCACAGCGTTGTGGTGGAATTTATGATCAGCAAGACAAGCAAGTACCGCTGCTAGGCACAAATGTCACTGCCGACGTGCATGGCGGCTGGTACGATGCTTCTGGTGATGTGAGTAAATACTTAAGTCATCTCTCATACGCCAACTACTTAAATCCTCAGCAAATACCAATAGTGGTATGGAACATGCTGAAAGGATTAACACTTTTAGAAAATCACTCAGGTTTTGCTCCATTTTCTCGCACTCGCCTTAAGGAAGAGGCTTTGTTTGGTGCTGACTTTTTAGTTCGGATGCAAAACTCTGAGGGATTTTTTTACATGACTGTCTTTGACAAGTGGAGCAAAGACATCAATCAGCGCGATATTTGTGCCTATGAGACTCAAGATGGTCACAAGGGTGACGATTATCAAGCTGGCTTTCGCCAAGGCGGAGGCATTTCAATTGCCGCTCTAGCGGCTGCATCACGATTAGATGTGCACGGTGAATATACCCAAGCAGAGTATCTAAAGGTAGCCGAATCGGGTTACTGGCATTTAAAAGAGTTCAACACGCAATACCTAAATGATAATCAAGAAAACATCATTGATGAGTACTGTGCACTGCTTGCAACGATTGAGCTTTTCAAAGCCACCAGCAACGACGATTATTTAATTGAGTCGAGACTGTGGGCAAAACGACTCACTGCTCGACAGCAGTCAGACCAAAATATTGCAAACTTTTGGGCCGCGAATGAAGACGGTTCAAGACCTTACTATCATGCCGCAGAGGCTGGACTGCCTGTCATCGCACTTTGTGAGTATCTACAAATCGAAACAAGCTCTGAACTTATTAGCCAGACTAAACAAGTTATCCATTCTGCCTGTCAGTTTGAACTGGAAGTCAGTGCCAAAGTTGCCAACCCATTTGGCTACCCGCGCCAGTATGTTAAGTCAGTCGATGGTGACAAACGTGACGCCTTTTTTGTTGCTCAAAAGAATGAATCTGGTTACTGGTGGCAAGGTGAGAACGCGCGTTTAGGCTCACTCTCTAGCATGGCATTGATGGCTCAACATCACCTAGATGATAGTGATTTAAAACAACAACTTAATCACTATGCACAAAACGCTCTTAACTGGATTATTGGGCTTAACCCATATGACATGTGCATGCTTGACGGACATGGTCACAACAACCCAGATTATCTACCTCACTTAGGATTTTTCAATGCCAAGGGCGGAGTCTGTAACGGCATCACCGCTGGCTTTGAGAACGAACAAGACATCGCCTTCAACCCTGACGGCCAAAAGGATGACATGCTACAAAACTGGCGTTGGGGTGAACAATGGATCCCACACGGAGCATGGTACTTGCTCGCCATTATCAATCAATATAAGCACTTTGTTTCTACAACGGGAGAGAAATAAATATGACGCTTTATTATGTTGGAATTGATGGTGGAGGCACCTCGTGCCGTGCTCGTATCCGTACTCAAGATAGCCAGTTTATTGGTGAAGCCAAAAGTGGCAGTGCCAACATCCTGTTAGGGGTTGATGTTGCGATGTCCTCTATTATGAACGCTATTGAAGACGCTGCACAACAAGGTGGCTTAACCAGTAGCGACTACGCTTCTATGCATGTTGGTTTGGCTCTAGCCGGTGCAGAGCAAAAATCAGCATGGCAAGAATTCATGCAATTGCCCCACCCGTTCGCAAGCATGACCTTAAATACCGATGCTTATGGTGCCTGTGTGGGTGCTCACAATGGTGAGGATGGCGCAATCATGATTGGCGGCACAGGCTCTTGCGGTATTTTATTAAAAGCCGGTCAGCAACACGTTGTTGGCGGTCGAGAATTCCCTATTTCTGACCAAGGTGGCGGCGCTGTAATGGGTCTTCGACTGATTCAGCAAGTGTTACTCACTCAAGACGGGATTCGTCCAGATAGCTCGTTATCTCAACATGTTATGGCTCACTTTAACCATGACGTAGACCAAATTGTTGAGTGGTCTAAAACGGCAATCCCTAAAGATTACGGTCAATTCTCACCGACCATTTTCCAACTTGCCAATGAAGGCGATGAGCTCGCTATCGAAATGCTAAAGCAAACGGCCGCCGATATTGAGATGTTTTTAATCGCACTCAACAAAAAAGGGGCGACCCGAATTTGTTTAATGGGAAGCATTGCACAGCGCATTTCAGCTTGGCTATCCCCACCCGTTAAGCAATGGCTTGTTGAACCACAGTTTGATGCCATCGAAGGTGCTCTTATGTTCGCCGGCGATTCCAAACATAATTTGTACTGAAGGATCTAAAATGAGCTATAGAGTCGATTTAGCAGTACTTTCCGAACAAAATAAATTTTGTCGTTTTGGATTAACCCTGCACAACTTAAGTGATCAAAACATCAATGATTGGTCATTTAATTTTATTATGGACCGGTTTATTCAACCAGACTCGCTATCGAATGGTACGTTACAACAGATAGGCAGTTACTGTGTTCTCAACCCAAAAAGTTCTACTTTAAAGGCGAATGATCACTTCTACTGTGAATTTACAATCAACACTGCTCCCCTGCGCTTCTATACTGATGGTCTAAAAGACGCGAGTCTAATTAACACCGCAACGAATGAGCACCATAAGGTTGTGATTACTCCAATCGTACTCGCCTCTCCATATCGTCACAGAGCCGAAATACCGACGGTTGAAGCCGCAGATATTAACCTAATTCCAAGACCAAAGAAGCTAGAAACATCACAAGGGCAATATTTGTTTAGTGACAAAAGCCAAATTACTCTACAAGCCAATCAAGCAGATGACGCGGCAACGTGGTTGGAACTCGAACTAGATAAACTGTTTGGATTAAAGATGCACTCTATTGGTAACGGTGATATTCGCTACCGTACCAATCCAATTCTCGACCGAGATGACTATCAACTCACTATCGATGAAAATGGCGCTTGTTTAGAAGCAAACTCAAACACAGGTTTTGTTCACGCCAGTGCGTCACTTATTCAGTTACTGCAAGATTCTGAAGGGAAAGGCTCACTAACTGCGCCTTTTGTGAAAATTTCAGACTCTCCACGATATAAATACCGCGGAATGATGCTTGACTGCTCTCGTCATTTTCACCCAGTAGAGCGAGTAAAGCGTCTTATTAACCAACTTGCTCACTATAAGTTCAATACATTTCACTGGCACCTCACTGACGATGAAGGCTGGCGAATCGAAATCAAAGCCTTCCCTGAATTAACCTCTAAAGGTTCTCAACGTGGAATGGGTACTGATTTAGAACCACAATTTAGCCAGATTGATCGACCTTACTCTGGCTACTATAGCCAAGAAGAAATTAAACACGTTATTGAGTTTGCTCAGCAACGTGGGATCACAATTATCCCTGAGATTGACGTGCCAGGGCATTGTCGAGCTGCTATCAAAGCGCTCCCTGAACTGCTTGTTGATCCAGATGATCACTCTCCATATCGTAGCATTCAAAATTATACCGATAACGTCTTATCTCCGGCTTTGGAAGGCACTTATGAGTTCTTAGATAAAGTCTTACAAGAAGTCGCGGAATTGTTCCCTGCACCTTGGATTCATATCGGTGCTGACGAAGTTCCAGAAGGCGTTTGGGAAAAAAGTAAAAAGTGCCAAGCCCTAATGAAAGAAAAAGGCTACACCGATACTAAAGAGCTTCAAGGTCATCTATTACGCTTTGCCGAGCAGAAGCTTCGCTCTTTGGGCAAGCGCATGGTGGGTTGGGAAGAAGCTCAACATGGCGACAAGGTGAGCAAAGACACGGTGATCTACTCATGGTTGAGTGAAGATGCTGCACTGAAATGTGCCAAGCAGGGCTTTGATGTCATTTTGCAACCCGGCCAACACACCTATTTAGACATGGCTCAAGACTACGCCCCAGAAGAACCTGGGGTCGACTGGGCAAATGTACTGCCATTGGAACAAGCTTATTGCTATGAACCTTTGGCTGATATTCCAGACAGCGACCCAGTAAAGAAACGAATACTCGGTATTCAATGTGCCTTGTGGTGTGAAATTGTCACGCACCAAGAACGCATGGATTATATGGTTTTCCCTCGCATAACAGCGATGGCGGAAGCCTGTTGGACTCATAAACCCCAACGAGATTGGACAGACTATTTAACACGTTTGAAAGGTCATTTACCTCTGCTAGATAAGCAAGGGATTCAATACCGCTCTCCGTGGAAATAAGACTTAGGCTAGGTGTTGCAGTAGCACCTAGTTAATTTCACTAGCATTAGAATTTGGCTGTTGTATTAGCAGCTTATATAAAAGGATAGAACCATGAAATACGGCTATTTCGATAATGAGAATCGCGAATACGTCATTACTAGACCTGACGTTCCAGCACCTTGGACTAACTACCTAGGTACTGAAAAATTCTGTACTGTCATCTCTCATAATGCAGGTGGCTATTCGTTCTACAACTCTCCTGAGTACAATCGTGTTACTAAGTTCAGACCAAACGCGTCATTTGACCGCCCTGGACACTATGTTTACTTGCGAGATGATGAGACAGGTGATTACTGGTCAATTTCATGGCAACCCGTTGCAAAAAGCTTAGATGAAGCTAATTACGAAGTAAGACATGGTCTGTCATACTCTAAATTCAAATGTGACTACAACGGTATTACTGCCGAGAAAACTCTGTTCGTACCAAAAGGTGAAGACGCAGAAGTTTGGGATGTCGTTATCAAAAACACCTCTGACAAACCACGTACTATCAGTGCATTCTCTTTTGTTGAGTTCTCTTTCAGCCATATTCAATCGGATAATCAAAACCACCAGATGTCACTCTACTCTGCGGGTACTGAGTACAAAGATGGTGTTTTAGAATATGACCTTTACTACAACACGAACGATTTTGAAGGCTTCTACTACCTAGCCTCTACGTTTGATCCAGATTCATACGATGGTCAGCGTGACAGCTTCCTGGGTTTATACCGTGATGAAGCGAACCCAATTGCTGTTGAGAAAGGCCAATGTTCAAACAGTGCTCAAACGTGTTACAACCACTGTGGTTCCCTGCATAAGCAATTCACTATTCAGCCAGGTGAAGAAGTTCGTTTTGCTTACATTCTTGGTATCGGTAAAGGTAATGGCGACCGTCTACGTACTAAATACCAAGACCTTGCTAATGTTGATGCAGCATTTGCTGGTATTAAAGATCACTGGAATGAGCGTTGTGACAAATTCCAAGTTAAATCGCCGAATGAAGGCTTAGATACCATGATCAATGCTTGGACACTATACCAAGCAGAAACCTGTGTTGTTTGGTCTCGCTTTGCTTCATTCATCGAAGTCGGCGGCCGTACTGGCCTTGGTTACCGTGATACCGCTCAAGATGCTATCTCCGTTCCTCACGCTAACCCAGAAATGACTCGTAAGCGTCTTGTTGATCTTCTTCGCGGCCAAGTAAAAGCCGGTTACGGTTTGCACCTATTTGATCCTGATTGGTTTGATCCAGAAAAAGCGGACGTCGAGCCATCGAAATCGCCAACCGTAGTTCCTACCCCATCGGACGACGACAAGATCCATGGCATTGATGATACATGTTCTGATGATCACTTATGGATCGTTCCAACTATCTGTAAGTATGTTATGGAAACAGGCGAAGAGAGCTTCTTTGATGAAGTGATTCCTTACGCTGATGGTGGCGAAGCGACGGTTTATGACCACATGAAAGCAGCACTAGACTTCTCTGCTGAATACGTGGGTCAAACCGGTATCTGTAAAGGTCTTCGTGCAGACTGGAATGACTGTCTAAACCTAGGTGGTGGCGAATCATCAATGGTGTCATTCCTGCACTTCTGGGCTCTTCAAGAGTTCCTAGATTTGGCTAAATACCGTGGCAACGATGCTGACATCACTAAATATACAGAGATGGCGTCTAACGTTCGTGAAGCGTGTGAAACGCACCTTTGGGATGAAGAAGGCGGCTGGTACATCCGTGGTCTAACTAAAAATGGCGACAAGATTGGTACAGCGCAACAAACAGAAGGTCGCATCCACCTTGAATCCAACACGTTAGCGGTTCTATCGGGCGCAGTCTCTCAAGAACGTGGCGAAAAAGCGATGGACGCGGTTGATGAGAACCTTTACTCAGAATACGGCCTACACCTAAACGCACCTTCATTTGCGACGCCAAACGATGACATCGGTTTTGTAACGCGCGTATACCAAGGTGTGAAAGAGAATGGCGCTATCTTCTCTCACCCTAACCCTTGGGCATGGGTAGCAGAAGCGAAGCTAGGTCGTGGTGACCGTGCAATGAAGTTCTACGATGCACTAAATCCATACAACCAAAATGACATGATTGATAAACGTATCGCAGAACCATACTCATACGTTCAATTCATCATGGGTCGTGATCACCAAGACCACGGTCGCGCAAACCACCCTTGGTTAACGGGTACATCAGGTTGGGCTTACTTTGCAGTAACGAACTTTATTCTAGGTGTTCGCGTCGGTTATGAAGGTCTAACGGTTGATCCTTGTATCCCAACAGACTGGCCAGGATTTGAAGTAACGCGTCAATGGCGTGGTGCGACTTACAACATCAAAGTTGAAAACCCAAGTTCAGTGAGTAAAGGCGTTAAGTCGATGACACTTAATGGCCAACCTGTTGAAGGGGCTATTCCAGTTCAAGCAGACGGCAGCGTTAATGAAGTTATCGTCACTTTAGGCTAATCGCTAGGTCACTGTAGTTACTACTTATATTCAGCCTCTAATCAGACTTAGAGGCTGAAAGCTCAAGTAGTTGACACTCCAAGTGACTAAAAAGGATTTAATTATGATCAAATTTGGTACCGGTGGCTGGCGCGCCTTTATTGGTGAAGAGTTCACTAAAGATAACGTTCGCCTGGTCGCTCAAGCGCTTTCCAATATCATCAATAACGAAAACGTGGCTGATAAAGGCTTCATTGTCGGTTATGACCGTCGCTTTCTTTCTGATAAGGCGGGTCGTTGGTTTGCTGAGGTTTTAGCGGCCAATAACATTCCTGTTAGCTTTATCGACAAGTTTGTTCCGACTCCTATCGTTATGTTCCAGGCTAAAGAAATAGGATGTGCGTATTCAGCGTGTATTACTGCTTCTCATAACCCTGCAGACTACAACGGTATTAAGATCTTCATTGAAGGCGGTCGAGACGCTGATGAAATCATCACACAGAAAGTAGAACAGCAGATTAGCCAGCTCACCGCTTCTGATGTGAAATCGATTGATTTTGAGCAAGCTCTCAATGATAAATCAGTTGTCATCATTAACCCGATGAACGCATTTGTCGATTCAATCATTAACTTTATCGATATTGAAGCGATCAAAAAAGCCAATCTCAAAGTCCTCATTGATCCTATGTTTGGTGTGGCGAAAAACGCGCTGCAAACGGTATTGATCAATGGCCGTTGTGATGTAGATGTTATCAACGATGGCAAGAACCCAGACTTTGGTGGTTTGATGCCTTCTCCTAGTGCTGCAACGCTTTATCGCCTAAAGCACTTAGTTGCTGCGGAAGGGTACGACATTGGTATTGGTACCGACGGTGATGCTGATAGATTGGGCATTATTGATGAGAAAGGTCACTTTATTCACCCTAATGAAGTACTCATCCTGCTTTACTACTACTTACTAGAATACAAAGGCTGGAAAGGCTCTGTCGTACGTAATATCGCGACTACCCATATTCTGGACAAGATTGCCGCGGATCATGGCGAGAAGAGCTTTGAGGTTCCTGTAGGCTTTAAGCATATTAGCTCTCAAATGGAAGCGGATGATTCTCTCATTGGTGGTGAAAGCTCAGGTGGCTTAACCATTCGTGGGCACATTCTTGGTAAAGATGGCGTATTCGCTTCAAGCTTACTGGTTGAGATGATCTCTGTAACGGGTAAGAAACTCTCTGAGATGCTTGATGAGATTTACGGTAAGTATGGCTACGCATACACAGCTGAAGGTGACTGTACCTTTAAACCAGCTCAAAAAGAGGCGCTTTACAACAAGATTTACGTTGAAAAGCAGTTACCTGAGTTTGAGTACGAGATTGAGAAAGTTAGCTACGACGATGGCGCGAAAGTGTACTTCAAAAATGGCGGTTGGGTTATTGCTCGATTCTCCGGTACAGAGCCTTTACTACGAATTTTTGCAGAGATGCAAGACAAAGACACTGCAGAACGTGTTCTTCAACAGGTAAAAAACTTCTTGTCGCTATAAGCCTTTGAAGGCCAAGCAAGATAGTCGATACCGAACTTGCCGCTCAATTTGAGCACCCTATAGGTGAAGAACACTTGCCCGGCGAAAGCCGGGCTTTTTTTTGTATCGTTGATGTACTAAAAAACTCAGCTTCTAAAACGCCAATATACCTTGTTCATCCACGTTAATCGCAACGCTTTGACCAATGGTTAGCGCTTGAGAAGAACTCGCCGTCAATGACTGACCATTCACTTTAATCACGTATCGACAGTGGTCTCCCATAAAGTGCTGCTCTTGCACTCGAGTGTCACTGCCTTGAGAAGCTTCAATTTGGATATGTTGCGGGCGAAGCAGTAGCTCACACTCCTGATTGACTTCAATTTGTCCTTTGGCAATGGCTTCAACCGTACCCAGAGCTGTTTCAAACTTATATTCAGAAACACGTTTCGCTGGTAGATAGCTTCCGCCACCTAAGAAGTCGGCAACAAACTTACTCGAAGGATGGTAGTAAAGCTCCGACGCCGTGCCATATTGCTCAATCACTCCGTTATTCATCACCGCCATCTTATCTGAGAAGGCAAATGCCTCTTCTCGACTATGCGTTACAAATATAGCCGTCACACCTTGCGATTTAAAGATACGGCGTATCTCAGCGATCAATGCATGACGAACTTGTGTATCAATGTTTGAAAAGGGCTCATCAAGTAGCAAAAGATCAGGCTTGTAAGCGAGTGTTCGTGCAATGGCGACACGCTGTTGTTGCCCGCCAGACAACTGATGCGGAAAACGATCGCCGTATTCAGAGAGGTGAACAAGGTCCAGCATCTCTTGCACTTTACTCTCTTTCTCTGCTTTACTTTGTTTTCTCAAGCCGAAAGCAACATTCTCTTTAACCGTTAGATGAGGAAACAGCGCGTAGTCTTGAAAGATCATACCGATGTTACGTTTCTCAGGCGGTAACCAGTTTTCACCGTCGTCGATGGTCATACAATTTAAGCTCATTTGACCAGAGCTAAGGGGCAATAGACCTGCGATAGCTTTAAGCAGTGTGGTTTTTCCACAACCACTCGCACCGAGCAAGCAAACAATCTCACCGTTTTTTACTTCTAGAGACAGCTTTTCAAGCACCGTCTGAGTTTCGTACTTACACGTTAAGTTTTGAATAGACAACGCACAACTCATTAGTGGGTTTTCTCCAGAGAACGGTTAACAATAACAAGCGGAATTAATCCGACTAAAACTAATAAAACAGCGGGCATAGCTGCTAATTCTAAATGCTCATCAGACGCAAAGTTAAAAACATACGTCGCGAGTGTTTCAAAGTTAAATGGCCTTAGTAACAAAGCTGCATTCAACTCTTTCATTGATTCAATAAACACCAGTAAACCCGCGATTAATGCACCACGGCGAACCAGTGGGAAGTGTACTCGCCAAAGCATCTTATTGGTGTTGCATCCCATCGTGCGTGATGCCATATCCAATGACGGTGGAATCTTACTCAAACTACTTTCAATACTACCAATTGCGACAGCGGAAAAACGCACTACCAAGGCTACAATCAAAGCAAACATCGAACCAGAGAAGATCAGCCCTGGGCGATTCCACTCCATAGAGCGGGCAATGTCGTTCACAAAATGATCCATAAACAGCACTGGCACCAACACACCGATGGCTAATACGGTGCCAGGGACTGCGTACCCCATAGAGGATAGGCGCATATAAGCTAAGCTGCGCTTATTGGGATTGACTCGGTGACAAAAGTTAACAACAAGTGCTATAAACACACCAATAACGGCTGCGATAATAGAGACTTGTAAACTGTTAACCGCATACTCTCTAAACTGTGCTGTCCAACTCTGCTCAAAGTACTTATAAGCGTAAATACACAACTGCATTAAAGGCAAAATAAAGGCAATTGAAACAATACCCCAACACCAACTCAACGCTGCCCACTTTTTCCACCCCGTTAGCTGATAACGAAAGTCTTCACGGCTGCTGAATTGATTTTGAAATAGTTTTTGCTTGCGGCGGCTGTATCGCTCAGCACTGAGAAGCAATATAACAATCACCAGCATCATCGCAGAGATTTTAGCGGCAGCATTAAGGTTTGAATAACCCAGCCAAGTATCGTAAACCGCAGTCGTCAGAGTACTAACAGCAAAGTAGCTTACGGTACCAAAGTCACCTATCGTCTCCATTGCCACCAACGACAACCCCACCGCCATAGAAGGTCGAACAAGAGGAAGTGAAACTCGCTTAAAGCTCTCCCAAGGCGTGCACTTTAAAAGTCGAGCAGACTGCAGAAGCGAGATGTTTTGCTCCATAAAGGCCGCGCGACATAGCAGGTAAACATAAGGGTAAAGCACCAATGCCAAAACGATAGTAGCGCCGGTTAAAGTGCGAATATCAGGGAACCAATACTCCCCAGGCCCCCAGCCAGTTAAATCTCTTAATAAAACTTGGATAGGCCCAGCAAAGTCAAACCAATCAGTAAAGATATAGCCAATAATATAACCAGGCATAGCAAGAGGAAGTACCAAAGCCCACTGCAGGACTTTCTCACTCGGTAGGCGACACATCGCCATAATCCATGCACTAGGTATACCAAGGATCAATGAAAGCAACATAACCCCCACAGTCAATACAACCGTATTGTAAATATAGGTCGGCATTACCGTGGACATTAGATGTGAGAAAACCTCATCGGTGTCACCCAATGAGGTATAGAAGATAGCTAAGATCGGCAAAACCAGCAGCAAAGCTAAGCTTGCACTACTGGTTTTCCATATATAATTTTTTTCGTTCATCGCCTAACTACAATAAGGCTGTATGAAACATAAACGCAATTGCAAATACATCTCATATCCTTTTGAAAAACAGGGGTACTTTATACCCCTACTCCTCATCAAAGGTCAAATTTCACTTCATCAAGAAGTCGAATAGCGGCAGAATGGTAAGATGCAATATCGTCTAAAGAAACAGCATCTGACTTAAACTCACCCCAAGAAGCGACTAGTTCAGAAGGTTTAACGCCTTCTTTCACTGGGTATTCATAGTTAACTTCTGCGTACATGCTTTGAGCAGTATCTGCACTTAAGAACTCCATTAACTTTTGAGCATTCTCTTTGTTAGGAGAGTATTTCGCCATCGCCATACCAGAGATATTTACATGAGTACCTTCAGCATTTTGGTTCGGGAAGTTGATGTAAACAGCATCAGCCCACGCTTTTTGCTCTTTATCATTTACCATTTTACCGAGGTAGTAGCTGTTACCTAGAGCAACATCACATAAGCCTTCTTTAATCGCTTTAACTTGAGCACGGTCATTACCTTGAGGCTTACGCGCTAGGTTTGCTTTTAGGCCTTCTAACCATTCTTTTGTTTCCGCTTCACCATGGTGAGCAATCATAGAAGAAACAAGTGAGACGTTGTATGGGTGCTTACCACTACGAGTACAGATTTTTCCTTTAAACTCAGGCTTAGCAAGGTCTGCGTAAGTAAAATCATCACCTAGACGACCTACACGATCACGTGATGAATAGACAGAACGAGTACGAGTTGTTAATGCGAACCACTCATTTTCAGTATCCTGGTACTGCGCTGGAATATTTGACTCTAAAACTGGGCTGTCTACTTTCTGAACTAAGTCTTGCTTAGTTAACTCAGCAAGTCGGCTAATATCAACTGTTAGAATAACGTCTGCAGGGCTTAGATCGCCTTCACGTGCTAGTGTTTCTGCAAGACCTTTTTTAGCAAACTTAACGTTCACTTTAATACCTGTCTCTTTAGTAAACTCGTTAAACATAGGTTCAACAAGAAACGGTTGACGGTAAGAGTAGACGTTTACTTCTTCGGCAAAAGCCATTGCTGTTGGTACTAGAGCGCTACATGCAAGTGCAGAAAGAGTTAGCAGTTTTTTCATCAGTTTAATCCTTTACATCGTAATGATAATGTTTCTCAGTTGCATTATTATATTCATCAATATTTTAATTACAATGATCATAGACAAAAAAATTGGTCTTTAAAGGGCCGTTTTCATTAAATTAAGTTTGTAACTAACTATTTCCACCCACTTTGAGCGTAAATATTAAAGGGAAACAGGAAGGTAAAAATAGCGACGGTAGCAGAGAATGTCATTAACCAGGCGACTATTTTATTCAAATTAGCACCACAAAGGTAAAGCCTAATCTTCAAGAGACACCAAAGAAAAAGGCCTACTCATTGCTGAGTAGGCCACGGTGCTAATATCAGTTTAGACTGTTTTTAATAACCGTTTTTTATTTAACCGTTACAAACTCTGGGTAAGCACCAACACCACAATCGTGCATATCCATACCTTCTAGCTCTTCGTCTTCTGTTACACGAATACCCATCGTTGCCTTCAAGACACTCCATACCACTAGGCTTGCACCGAATACCCAAGCAAAGATAACAGCAGCACCAAGCAGTTGAGCACCAAACGTTGCATCACCATTACTTAGTGGCACAACCATTAGACCGAAGAAACCACATACACCGTGTACTGAGATTGCACCCACTGGATCATCAATCTTCAGTTTATCAAGAGCGATAATGCTGAATACAACCAATGCACCAGATGCACAACCAATCGCTACTGAATACACTGGTGATGGCGATAGAGGGTCAGCAGTAATAGCGACTAGACCAGCCAATGCACCGTTAAGAATCATAGTAAGGTCTGCTTTGCCCCACGTTGTTTTACAAACAAGCAATGCAGCAATCGCACCAGCCGCCGCCGCCGCATTCGTATTAAGGAAGATTTGACCTACTGCTGTTGCGTTCTCAAAATCAGAAAGCATTAACTGTGAACCACCGTTAAAGCCAAACCAACCAAACCATAGAATGAATGTACCCAGTGTTGCTAATGGCAAGTTTGAACCTTGAATTGGGTAGATTTCACCTTTTTTACCGTATTTACCTTTACGAGCACCAAGTAACAATACACCCGCTAGTGCAGCCGCAGCACCCGCCATGTGAACAATACCAGAACCTGCAAAGTCACTAAATCCTGCTTCTGAAAGGAAACCACCACCCCATGTCCAGTAACCTTCCATTGGGTAGATAAATGCGGTTAGCACAACAGAGAAGACTAGGAATGCCCAAAGCTTCATACGCTCAGCAACTGCACCAGAAACGACTGACATTGCTGTTGCAACAAATACCACTTGGAAGAAGAAATCAGACTCTAGTGAATGATCAGCCCCCTCACCTTGAGTGCCTATTAATGCACCAAATGATGGCAAGTAACCACCTTCACCATTATCAACATACATGATGTTGTAACCAACAAGTAGGAATGTCGTACACGCAATTGCGTATAAACAGATATTCTTAGTTAAGATTTCCGTGGTGTTCTTTGAACGAACTAATCCTGCTTCTAGCATGGCAAAACCAGCTGCCATCCACATCACCAACGCACCTGAAATGAGGAAGAAAAAAGTGTCGAGTGCGTAACGTAGTTCCGTTACTGTTGTTAGTAGTTCCATAATATTGCTCTCCAATCCTTAGAATCTTTAAAGTGCTTCAGCGTCCATTTCACCAGTACGAATACGAACTGCTTGATTTAGGTCGTACACAAAAATTTTACCGTCGCCAATCTTTCCTGTTTGAGCAGCTTTAGTGATCGCTTCAACAACACGATCAACATTGTCCGCTTGAGTTGCGATTTCCAATTTTACTTTTGGCAAGAAATCTACTTGGTACTCTGCACCACGGTATAATTCTGTATGTCCTTTTTGACGACCAAAGCCTTTCACTTCAGAGACTGTCATCCCTTCAATACCTGCATCAGCAAGTGCTTCACGTACGTCATCAAGTTTAAATGGTTTGATTATGGCGTTAATTAATTTCATCGTACCCTCACTAGGTCATTATTCCTTTACTGTTACTCTTATAATCCAAGGTACGTGCCAACTATTTAACTTATTGTTTTCAAAGTAATTTTGTATTTACAATGTACTAACAACAAAAAAGGCGCACCAAAACGGTGCGCCCTTTTCACAATAACAATGCATTAACATCTCAATTCACCATGACAGTGCATCGAACGTACGCTTGTCTAATAACCAAGAAAATCAATCCATCGCGCAATGAGTAATTCAAAATCATCGATTCCACATCCAGCGGTGCTTTCACAATTATAGAAATCAAATTCACTCTCAACGTCAAGTTCATCACCGTGACTAAGAACGTTCTCTTGAATTATCACTTCATCACCTGAAATAACCATCGAGATTTCGTGTCCAAGCAATTTATGTTCGTCACTTGGTAAAGCTTTCGATTGCGCAATTAAATGTTCAACCTCTTGAAGCTTTTGCTTTGATTTACCGATCTCATCTTGCAGCCATCGACCAACAATTTCGTGCCCCATACTACATTTAACATAATACTCGCCCATTAATGTGTTGCGGGTGAATTCAAATTCCATGAGAGCTCCAATAAGTCGATAGGGCTAAGATTGGCGCAAAGTATATAGCGAGACACACAAACTCTCTAGCTATGATTGTAGATAAGAAAAGAGCACAGCTATCACACGCGTAATGAGCAAATTTTAGACATTAAAAAAGCACTTACGGTTACCGCAAGTGCTTTCAATTAATCAATTAAGTTCTGCGCTAAGCTGGCTCTTGAAAGATAACTGTATCCGCTTTGTCTGTGTACTCAGACATAGTATGGAAGTTCAAGTAACGGTATGTATCCGCTGCTGTCGCGTCAATCTTCTGAGCGTACTCTAAGTACTCTTCTTTGGTTGGTATACGACCAAGAATCGCACCTACCGCAGAAAGTTCAGCTGACGCTAAGTAAACGTTAGCGCCTGTACCTAGACGGTTCGGGAAGTTACGTGTAGACGTTGACATCACGGTCGCTTTATCAGCAACACGCGCTTGGTTACCCATACATAGAGAACAACCCGGAGTTTCAATACGAACCCCTGCACGACCGAAGATACCGTAGTAACCTTCTTCTGTTAGTTGATCTTTATCCATCTTCGTTGGTGGTGCAACCCATAGGCGAGTATTTAGTGAGCCGTTAAACTCCTCTAACATCTTACCTGCCGCACGGAAGTGACCGATGTTCGTCATACAAGAACCGATAAACACTTCTTGAATCTCAGTACCTTGTACATCAGACAGTAGACGTGCATCATCTGGATCGTTTGGCGCACATAAGATTGGCTGATCGATGTCTGCAAGATCAATCTCAATGACGTGTGCATATTCAGCATCAGAATCGGCAGATAGAAGATCAGGTTTCGCTAGCCACTCTTCCATTGCTGTAATACGACGCTCAATAGTACGAACATCACCGTAACCTTCCGCAATCATCCACTTAAGCATAACGATGTTTGAGTTCAGGTACTCTTCGATAGACTCTTGAGACAGCTTAACCGTACAACCAGCAGCTGACCGCTCAGCAGAAGCATCAGAAAGTTCGAACGCTTGCTCAACAGATAGGTGATCAACACCTTCGATTTCTAGTACACGACCAGAGAATTCGTTGATCTTACCGGCTTTCTCTACAGTTAGTAGACCTTGCTTGATGCCATAAAGAGGAATTGCATGTACTAGGTCACGTAGCGTGATACCCGGTTGCATTTCACCTTTAAAACGAACCAAGATAGATTCAGGCATATCAAGAGGCATAACACCCGTTGCTGCCGCAAATGCAACTAGACCAGAACCTGCAGGGAATGAAATACCAAGAGGGAAACGAGTATGCGAATCACCACCAGTACCAACAGTATCAGGTAGAAGCATACGGTTTAGCCATGAGTGGATAACACCATCACCTGGACGCAATGAAACACCAGCACGATTCATGATGAAATCAGGCAGCGTGTGGTGAGTATTCACATCAACAGGCTTAGGATAAGCAGATGTGTGACAGAAAGACTGCATTACAAGATCAGCAGAGAAGCCAAGACACGCAAGGTCTTTCAGTTCATCACGCGTCATTGGGCCCGTTGTATCTTGAGAGCCAACTGTCGTCATTTTAGGTTCACAGTACTGACCAGCACGCACACCTTCAACGCCACATGCTTTACCAACCATCTTCTGAGCTAACGTGTAGCCTTTATCAGAGGCAGAAGGATCAATCGGTTTAGCAAACAGATCAGTCTCTTCTAGACCAAGAGAAGTACGGGCACGGCTCGTTAGACCACGACCGATAATCAGAGGGATACGACCACCAGCACGCACTTCATCAAGCAATACATCACTTAGCTTAAAGCTTGAAATCTCTGTACCATTTTTACGTACGACACCTTCATATGGAGAGATATCAATGATATCGCCCATGTTCATGTCTTGTACGTTAAGTTCAATTGGTAGTGCGCCTGAGTCTTCCATTGTGTTGTAGAAGATTGGAGCGATCTTGCCACCTAAACAAACACCACCTGTACGCTTGTTTGGTACAAATGGGATATCGTCACCCATAAACCAAAGTACAGAGTTCGTTGCCGATTTACGAGAAGAACCCGTACCGACAACATCGCCCACGTACGCTAGTGGGATGCCGTCTTTTTGCAACTCTTCAATCTGATTGATTGGACCAACGCTACCTTGTTGATCTGGGTTGATGCCTTCACGTTCCATCTTCAGCATTGCTTTAGCGTGTACTGGGATATCAGGACGTGACCAAGCATCTGGTGCTGGAGATAAGTCATCGGTATTGGTTTCACCAGTGACTTTGAATACTTTAACGGTGATCTTTTCCGCTACTTTTGGTTTTGATGTGAACCAGTCAGCATCAGCCCAAGATTGCAGTACTTGCTGCGCAGAAGCATTACCTGCTTTTGCTTTCTCTTCCACATCATAAAACGCGTCAAACATAAGCAGGGTATGAGACAGCGCTTTAACGGCTAGAGGGGCTAAGTCAGCATCATCAAGCAAAGAAACGAGAGATTCGATGTTATAACCGCCCTGCATAGTACCAAGCAGTTCAGTTGCCTTTTCACGGCTAACAAGTGGTGAAGTCACTTCACCTTTAGTAATGGCCGTTAAGAAACTCGCTTTTACGTAAGCGGCTTCATCAACACCAGGTGGAATACGATTCTCGAGTAGATCAAGAATGACTTCTTCTTCCCCTTGAGGAGGATTTTTTAATAATTCAACAAGTCCAGCGACTTGCTCAGCATCTAGGGGCCTAGGAACAACTCCCTCTGCAGCACGCTCTTCGACGTGTTTACGGTAGGCTTCAAGCACGACTTTTTCCTCTCATTGCGGTTCAAACGTAGTGATATACACCAGGAGTGAACATCCTTGGAAACTTGGCTCTCCATTGCCATTAAAGTCATACAATTGAATTGATGAGCAGCGCCAGAGAGGCCAAACTGTGGGACGCAGGATAGCAAATTTAACCTAAAATTAAAATCTTATCATTTTGACCAACATAGCAAGTTAAGACTAAAGTTGGATGATTTTATCAATTTAACTTGGCTGATTTGCTACTTATACGTGGTCCCAATGATTAAATATATGGAATCATAGTTCTCTTCAGTAAACCCATAACCAAACATAATTGGTCCTATTGGTGAGTTCACCCCAACAAACACCGAAGCCGCTTGGTATAACGGTGCGTCTTGAACATTAATATTCGGATCAGACCAAACGCCCCCATATTCTATCGAGCTACCAATATAAAACGGGGAGCTAAATAATCCGAAATCATTATCAAACCAGCGATATCGATACACTAAGCTTGTATAAGCCAAGTTTTGACCAACTAAGCTATCACGAGGAATTCCTGACAAATTAAGGAATCCACCAATTTCTTTGGGATCGATAGGCAATGACGAATTCTCACTTTCTGTCAGCCCCATGTTCACATTCGCGACTAAAGTATGACGATCATGAGAATAAGCTCCGATCAGTTTGGCGGTAACCTCTTGGACGGTATCGCTAGACTGGTTTATTGCTGTGCCTAAGCAAGAAGACTCTCCTCTTGCGTCATCATGGGAAAGTAGATACTCAAAATCAGCATAAATACCCGAACGAGGCAAACTAAAGTCATCTAGCGTATCGTAACGATACCCAACAAATGCCCCCTCTCGAGTAAATTCTAAATCACCACAGGATGGCAATGTCGAAAACTCACCATACCCTTGAATATAGCGTAAGCCCACTTTAAACTCGCTCCACAAATTACGCTGAAACCCAAGCGCTAATTCGCCTTTCCACTCGCGATAAGTAATCGGCAGGTAATCTTTAGTAGTTTCTAACGTTGGCTCAGATGTAGGGAAATCTCTAGGCATGTTACGTTTATCGTTACTGTAGCTCGCACCTAGCGTAGTAAATAGCTTCTGGTTCGACATGAATGGGGAGTACAACTCTGCCTCGACAAGCTTATCTGTCCCCATTTCTAGGTTGAGCATTAACTCTGCCCCATCGGAGTTAAGATCAGTAAAGTTGCTTGATAGCCCCAATGAATACTGGCTATCAGTGGTGAAATCATCTTCTAAGAAGAAGCGAAAGTTAACGTAGTTTGGCCCCCAAGCCTTCTCTTTAACATCAACAACCAATAGATCACTACCTTGTTCATCTTTGTCATATTGATAGGTGATCAATTCAAATCGATCCAGTGCATAAAGATCTTGTACACTTGCCTCAATTTCTTCCGTCGTTAACTCAGTTCCCTCTTTGAGTCCAAGGCGAGAGCGCAATAATTCTTCACTGTAGTGGGTATTGTTATTTATCACGATACGGTCGACCAACACTTCATCGCCATAGATCAGTGTTTTACGAGCTTCCTGTTTCGTCTCGATATACGTTTGATAATCGCCACTTGATAGTGAAAGTCGAGAGAGTTTCAGTGAATCAGCCATTGCGGCCTCATAACCTTCAAGGTAAGCACCTGGCATTTTCTTGAATTCTGTTGTTTGCATTTGCCCGACGTCAGGCTGAAGAAAAATATCTTTCTCGCTCAGCGACTCTTGCTGCAGGAGCGTACTTCGGCGAACTAGGTAATTAGAGAGTTGATCAGCAACAGTGAGAAAAGAGCTAAACTCATCCTCTCCTTTATAATCACTACTAATATCTACCGCAATGACAATATCAGCCCCCATTTCTCGAGCGACATCAACGGGCATATTATTGGTCACGCCGCCATCCACTAACTGACGACCATCAATTTCATAAGGAGGCAGAACGCCAGGAACTGACATACTCGCCATCATGGCATCAACAAGGTAGCCTTCTCCAATAACAACGGGTTCGAGTTCAATAATATCGGTGGCGACAGATCGGAAAGGAATAACAAGATCATCAAAGGATTCTAATGCGGGAAGGTTGCCAGACGTTTCACGCAAAATACGCAACATATTCTGACCTTGAACAACCCCTCTTGGTGCTTTAACCTCACCCCAGCGTAGGCCAAGGTCAGTATTAATTTGGTATCGATCTTCATACTCTTTATCACGGACACGACGTTCACTGCGATCAACGCGGTCTCGATACCCAGTGTTCCACTCAACCGAATAGATTAAGCTCTCTATTTCATCAGCACTCATGCCAGAAGCGTACAGGCCACCAATATAAGCGCCCATGCTCGTTCCGGTGATGTAATCAATGGGAATATTGAGTTCTTCAAGTGCCTTTAAAACACCGATATGCGCAGCACCTTTTGCACCGCCGCCAGCAAGAACCACTGCAATTTTTGGCCTCTCGTAGGTTTTTTCAATTGGATCAGCGCTCTTAGCCCAAACGGCTGAGCTGACTGAAAATGCAAATAGAACCGAGAAACCAAATAAAAAGCGCACCACATTAATCCTTTAATTGCTTAAAATAACTCGTTGAGATAACAGAATTAACTAATCATTCATCTCGATATTACTCGAATCAACTACCAAGTGAATATCTTTTTAAGCCACCCCGCCGGTTTATTTTCACAAGTTTGCTTAATCACGCCTTTTGGATCCCACATTGGCAATTTGAATTCGTTATCGCAGTCAAGGTCTAGTGGTCCCATCTTTGTTTTGCTAAATCCTATGGTACTGATCTCTCTTGGCCAAGGCAGGGCCAGTCTTTCAGGGATTCGATGATGAAGGTATTCATCATATACTCTTAATGCGCCACTTGAACCCGTCAATTTTGTCGGTTGATTATCATCACGTCCTAACCAAATGGCCGTAACTTCACGTCCATCCACTCCAACAAACCAGCTATCACGAGTATCATTACTGGTCCCTGTTTTTCCAGCCAATGCCGCCCAAGAATATTTTCCATGCAGATAGCGCCCCGTACCTTCAACAACGGCGACTTTCATGGCGTATGTCGTTAACCAAGCCGCTTGCTCAGAGACTCTCTGCTGAACACGAGGAATCGATTCGTAAAGAACATTGCCATCTTGATCTAGTACCGACCTCAAAGCAGAAAGCGGAGCTATTTTTCCTGAATTCGTTAAGGTTTGATACATCTGCGCTACTTGAAATGGCGTTAGAGTAAACGAGCCCAAAAACATGGATGGAACAGGCCGAATTTCAGAACGATCTACGCCAAGTTTTTCAATCGTATCCATCACTGCGGGAACGCCTAATTGCATGCCCAAATAAACCGTAGGGACATTATAAGATTTAGAGAGCGCTTCATATAATGGAACCTCACCACGGAACTCGCGATCATAATTTCGCGGACTCCAAACACTCCCCTCACTTCCTTTCAAGCTGATTGGCTTATCTTGTAATGTCGTGGCTAAGTTATACGTATCAGGCTGTTCCAATGCCGTTAAGTAGACCGCAGGCTTTGCCAGTGAACCAATTTGGCGACTGGCATTAAGTGCTCGATTAAAGCCATCGTAACCCGTACGCTTGCCCCCCACCATGGCTCGAATCTCGCCACTATGACGATCGACCGAAACCGCAGCGCCCTCTAGTGAGTCACCTGCTCGTTTAGCAAGCTCTGGAACTTTCTTCGCAATCGCCCTTTCTAGCTCTTGCTGCGAGACAGGATCAAGAGAAGTAAACACACGTAAGCCTATTTCAGACCGGAACGCTTTTCCGACTTTTTCACGCAGTTCAATATTCACCTGTTGAAAATAAGCGGGCTGTCGGCTCGCAATGCGAGGGTTATCTTGAATATCAAGTGGACGACTTGCCGCTTGCTCATACTGCTCTGCCGTTAAGATATCTTGCTGCATCATCATTCTCAGCACTAAATCACGACGCGCCTTTGCCCGTTCAGGTTGGCGGATTGGATTATAGTAGGATGGGCCTTTAACCATACCCACCAGCAGTGCCATTTGATCAATACGTAATTCATCGATCGGCTGACCAAAATAGAGACGAGAGGCCAATGCAAAACCGTGGATCGCTTCTCCACCACTCTGCCCTAAATAGACTTCGTTAAGATACCCTTCCAAAATACGATCTTTACTGTAACGGTGATCAATAATGATCGCGATGTACGCTTCTCGGATCTTTCGCCACAGTGTGCGATCACTCGATAGGAACAAGTTTTTAGTGAGCTGCTGAGTTAGGGTACTGCCACCCTGAACGGTTCGACCCGCTTTTAAATTGACAACCATGGCACGAGCAATGGCAAGAGGTGATACCCCATCATGCTGATAGAAGTTTCGATCTTCCGTAACAAGAAGGGCATCAACCATCACTTCAGGGAACTGCTCTCGTTTCAGAAAGAGGCGCTGCTCATTGGTGTTTTTCTCAAGCATGCCTAACATCTTAGGATCTATGCGTAGATAACCTAAGTTGCCACTTTGCTCAAGAGACTGGATTCGATTCACACCACTGGAGTCAAAATGGATCATCACATGACGAGAAGGCTCTGGGCCATCAGAAAATTCAAATGGTCGACGAATCACTTCCAATTTATTTGAAGACGAAGAATATTCGCCAGGATAGCGAGGTTGGCGAACCTTACGGTAATTAAGCACATCCAGTTCATTGCTCAATTGAGTCAGAGTCGTTGATGCACCTGGTGTAATCGTCAATATTCGAGCATAAACAACCGTTGGTAAGCTAAAAAGCTGCCCTTCGAATTTTTGTTTTACAACGCTATCAAGATAAACCCCAACAAAGACAAGTACGGCAAGCCCCGCTATGCCTAACTTCCAGCCAATACTCCAACAGACTTTAAGCCAAGATCGCTTTGCAGCGGCACTTTTCTTACGTGTTGTTTTTCGCTTCGTCGTTTTACGAGGAGCGGCTTTTTTCTTTGTACTTGCCTTTTTAGCAGGCGTTTTTTTATCGGTCATTTATTGAACTGCCGTTTCGTTTTACTGGTGGCGATATGGTTTGCTGGATCATCAGGCCAAACGTGCTTGGGATAGCGTCCCTTCATCTCTTTTTGTACTTCCTTATAAGAACCCGCCCAAAAAGAGGCGAGATCTTGTGTCACTTGAAGTGGGCGCTGTGCTGGAGAGAGAAGCTCTAATGTGACTTTTTTCTTTCCAAGCGCGATCGTTGGCGACGCTTTTTCACCAAAGAGCTCTTGCATTCGCACCGATAATATCGGCTCGCTTCCTACCTCATAACGAATACGTTTGTTCGTTCCTGTCGGCAGGGTTAGCTTGATTGGTAAAAGCTGATCGATCTCTTGATTCAGCGGCCAACCTAGGCGCGCAAACAAAGCTTGCACTAGGTCAATATTTTTCAAGCCTTTGAGTGACGTTACGTCGACCATATAAGGCGCCAACCAAGTGTCTAATTCGTAAAGTAAACTCTCTTCGTCCATCTTAGGCCATGCTTTTTCAGGAAGCCAAGCCTCTGCACAGCGCGTACGAGTGAGCAATTCTTCAGCCGATTGAGTCCAATTTAATACCGATAGCCCCTTCTGTTTTACATAATTAAGTAAAGCCTCGGTCATTTTTTGTTTATCGAGCTTTGCGATCTCCTTGCGACTGATCACCAGACTTCCCAGCGTTAACTGCTCCTCGGCTATCAATCTTCCCTTAGCGTCACTCCAGTCAACGGAATCTTGTGTCTTAAATAACGAAGCAAAATACTGCTGTAATAAAGAGATATCCAACTTGGCTGCCAAAAAAATTCGACTCGCATTGGTTTGTCCGCGCATTAAGTCAATCACAACCATATACTCTGCATCAGACAAACTATGCGAGGCATCAATTTCAGCGCCATGACCATTAGAAAGAATGAACTTACCACTTCCTAATTTTCGTGATTGGGCAATTCGATCGGGAAAAGCAAAACTTAAAGCGATAGCAACAAGACATTCATCGACCCGCTGAAGAATAAAGGCTCGTTCACATTTACGAGCTAACTGCTCTGCACGCCTTAAAATGGCCGCCGACTTCTGATGAGTACCTTGCTTTAAGCGATAGAGGCTGTCTTGCAAATCTAACGTGTTACGTTCTGGATCTTCAATTAACGCCGCTACCACTGTGGCTGTTTGAAACAGCGCCTCATCACCTTGAAGTGATCTCACTAACATACTGGCGACACGAGGCTCTAAACCAAATTGATGCGCCTGTTTTCCTGCCGCCGTTAATTGCTTTTGTTGGTTCATTAACCCTAACGACACAAGCAGCTGCCTTGCTTGCTTCAATGCAACTTGTGGGGGGATATCCAACCACTTTAGATCACTCACTTCAGCGGTGCCCCATTGCGCCATTTCCATAGCCAAAGAGCAAAGATCAGAATGTAAAATTTCCGCGCTAGGTACGTTAGGTTGCTGTTTCAGTTTCCCTTCACTGTAGAGTCTGACGCAGATCCCAGGTTCCAATCGCCCTGCACGCCCTGCTCGTTGTTCTGCTGAAGATTGAGCAATATGAGCCTGTTCTAGCTTGGTTATCCCTGTTTTAAGATCAAACTTGGCAGCTCGCTCAAGGCCACAATCCAGTACTAAACGAATACCCTCAATGGTCAGGGAAGTTTCAGCAATATTGGTCGCCAATACCACTTTTCGTTGATCACCTTTTAACGGTGCTATCGCCTTTTGCTGCTGAGAAAAAGTAAGTTGCCCATATAAGGGCAACACTTCAATCCCTTTTACAAGATCATCTAGTTTCTCTGCGATCTGTTTAATCGCCCCAACACCAGGAAGAAAAACCAACAAAGATCCTTGCTCTGTGCTCATCAGATGCTGTATCTGCTTCACAACACTAGGTATAAAGTAGTCATTGGGTTTTAGCGGTTGATAACGATACTCGACAGGGTAGCTACGTCCTTGCGATTCAACGTATTTGGCTTCAGGCAAGAGCTCTGTTAAAGCAGATTGATCCAGTGTCGCTGACATGACGACGATATGAAGATCGTCTCGCAGCGCTTCTTGAACTTCTAAACTTAGCGCTAACGAAGTATCAGCATGGATACTTCGTTCATGGAATTCATCGAAGATAAGCAGATCAACGCCAGACAATTCAGGGTCAGACTGCAGCATCCTCGTCATGATCCCTTCTGTTACTATCTCAAGCTGAGTATTTGCACCGACTTTTGTGTCACCACGAACTCGATAGCCAACTCGATCCCCCACTTTTTCTCCTAACTGCTGCGCGAGATAACCTGCGATGTTTCTCGCCGCAAGACGCCTTGGTTCAAGCATGATGATCTTGCCAGTAAACAGGCCCGCTTTAATCAGTTGCAGAGGAAAAAAGGTAGATTTACCCGCACCAGGTGCTGCTTTCAGGATCAGTTGATTGTGTGTTTGAACGCCAGAGAGCAGCTCTGACATCACACTTTCTATGGGTAGTGGAATCGATGAAGACAATGGAGACGCCTTATGATGTAATGAGGGCACCATTGTACATAAAAACAGTAGAAATGCATTTTAATCCACCTCTTGAGTCTGCGACATTAATTAAGCGCTACAAGCGCTTCCTTGCCGATATTCAACTTCCCGATCAATCTGAGCGTACGATCCACTGCGCTAATACCGGGGCGATGACCGGTTGTGCTGAAACGGGTAATACGGTTTGGTTTTCCACCTCGGATAACCCAAAACGAAAATACCCAAATAGCTGGGAACTAGCCCAAACTAAACAAGGGCATTGGATCAGTATCAACACCGTAAAAGCGAATCACTTGGCCGTGGAAGCTATCCAGAATGGCGTGATAAAAGAGCTTGCTGAATACGATGATTTGAAAACAGAAGTGAAGTACGGCAGTGAAAATAGTCGCATTGATATCTTGCTCAATTCAGAAAGTAAGCCAAAATGCTATATAGAGGTGAAAAGTGTCACGCTATTAGATGAAGAAGGTAATGGACAGGGCTACTTCCCAGATGCAGTGACCACACGGGGTCAAAAGCATTTGAGAGAGCTCACGGAAATGGCAAAAAATGGAAGCAGAGCAGTACTTTTATTCACTGTTTTACATACAGGGATTGAAAAAGTATCGGCTGCACACCATATAGACGCCAACTATTCAAATTTACTAGACGAAGCAATTGAACAAGGCGTAGAAGTTCTGTGCTACAAAGCACAAATTTCCGAATCGGAGATCAAACTCATTTCTGCTGTTGATTTTATTAATAATCAGCCAAAAATGATGTCACCTTCACAATGACAAAAAGTTTGCTATCCAAGATTTGCGTCGCCCGTTTCTTTTTGCTATAGATAGCCGCCTTAAAATAGACTGCTCAAGCAGTTGACTAGGTGTTAAGGAGATGCTGCATGCCAGAATCAAAGAAAAAAGCGATAGGCATCCTAGCCATTGCAGGTGTTGAGCCTTACCAGGCTAAAACAGGTGAAGAGTACATGTCACCTGAGCAGGTAGCTCATTTTACAAAAATTTTAGACGCTTGGCGCAATCAGCTAAGAGTTGAAGTCGACCGTACTGTTCACCATATGCAGGATGAAGCTGCGAACTTCCCAGATCCTGTTGACCGCGCCTCTCAAGAAGAAGAGTTCAGCTTAGAGCTTCGTAATCGTGATCGCGAACGTCGCTTAATCAAAAAGATTGAAAAGACGCTAAACAAGATTGAAGAAGACGACTATGGCTTCTGTGAGTCTTGTGGTATCGAAATCGGCATTCGTCGCTTAGAAGCTCGTCCAACAGCAGACTTATGTATCGACTGTAAGACGCTTTCTGAAATCAAAGAGAAACAGATGCAAGGTTAATCCTGTTTTCTGTTACCAATGGTTTTAGATAAATAAATTGGGAGCTTATGCTCCCTTTTGTAGTTTTACAACAGGCGAATATCATGAGTTATGTCGGTCGTTTTGCCCCTTCTCCCTCTGGCCCTTTGCACTTTGGTTCTTTAGTGGCCGCGTTAGGGAGCTACTTCCAGGCAAAATCTCAACATGGCAAATGGTTAGTCAGAATGGAAGATCTCGACCCTCCTCGAGAAATGCCTGGGGCATCCGACTTGATTTTGGCCACACTAGAGGCTTATCACCTCCACTGGGATGACGAGGTTATCTATCAAAGCCAACGCCATCACTATTACCAAGATCAAATTGAACAGTGGATAGCCTCAAAAGAAGCCTATTACTGTCAATGTACGCGAAGGCAGATTAAACAATCTGGTGGCTTCTATCTTGGCACATGCCGTGATGCAGCATTAACACCTGAACAACCTTGCTCAGTTCGCTTTAAAGTGCCAACAGCCATTGATCATTTTATCGATCAAAAACACGGCCGAATAGCTATACCAAAGGCCTTGGCAGATGAAGATTTTATTATTAAACGTCGTGATGGGTTGTACGCATACAACTTAGCCGTAGTATTAGATGATATTGAACAAGGCGTGACTGAAGTCGTCCGTGGGGCTGATTTAATTGAACCTACAGGTCGACAAATTAACTTATATCATGCAATGAAGCAGCCAGAAGTGAGTTATCTTCACTTGCCTTTGGCACTTGATGAACATGGCAATAAGCTATCAAAACAAAACCATGCACCCGCATTGAATAATGAAGAGCCTATTGAGACTTTATTGTCCGCAATGACCTTTCTCGGTTTTGATATTGATGCGCATATTACCAGTGCAAACTTAGATGAAATCATTGCATGGGGATGTCAAAATTGGTCTTTGCAGCAGCTGCCAAATTCATTGGCTAGCACAGCAAGATTTTAAATTGACGCTCCTTAGGCTATTATTAGCCCCAAATTAGGCCTTACTAGGCAAATAATCACTTACTAAAGCAACCTTGGTTTAAGCCAAAATTGCCAGAAGCACATGAATAATAACGAATATACACCAAGCCAATTTCCAGAACTTGCATTGAATGTTCTTAAAAGAGAAGAGCATAATATTTCGCGTAAGCAGATCAGTGACAATGCTCTTAAGGTGCTATACCGACTCAATGGCGCTGGTTTTGAAGCTTACCTCGTTGGAGGTGGCGTAAGAGACTTGCTACTCGGTTTAGGACCAAAAGATTTTGACATCGCTACCAATGCGACGCCAGAACAGATCAAGCACCTGTTTAGAAACTGCCGCCTCATTGGCCGCCGTTTCCGTTTAGCGCACATTATGTTTGGTCGAGACATCATCGAGGTGGCGACGTTCCGTGGTCATCACCAAGAGCCAAGCAAAAATGTATCCGCTCAGTCAGATGAAGGCATGCTATTACGTGATAACGTCTACGGAAGTATCGATGAAGATGCCGAGCGTCGTGATTTCTCGATCAATGCAATGTATTACAACATTAGCGACTACAGCATCCACGATTATGCGGGTGGTGTAGAAGATCTCGAAGACAAACTGATTCGTTTGATTGGTGATCCTGAAGTTCGCTATCGTGAAGACCCGGTTCGCATGCTTCGAGCAATTCGATTCGCCGCTAAACTCGATTTTGATATCGAAGAAGATACCGCTGCACCTATTGAAGAACTTGCTCAGTTGCTACAAGGTATTCCATCAGCGCGTCTTTATGAAGAATCATTAAAACTTCTTCAATCTGGTTATGGGCTTGAAACCTATCACCTTATGCGTGAATACAACCTATTCCAGCAAATGTTCCCAACCATTGCTGAGCATTTTACAGAAGATTACTCATCGCCAACTGAACAGATGCTAGACCTTGTATTTGATTCAACCGATCTTCGTATTGAAGACGGTAAACGAATCAATCCAGCATTCATGTTTGCAGCGATGCTGTGGTATCCACTCAATACGCTGGCTGACAAGTTAATGGCAGAGCGTAAGTTGGGCCACTACGATGCCATCATGGAAGCGAGTAATATCATTCTTGATGCACAAGTGAAAACCATTGCGATTCCTCGCCGCCATACCGCAACCATTCGCGAAATCTGGCAACTGCAGTTGCGCCTTCCGAGACGCAATGGGAAACGCGCCTTTAGATTAATGGAGCTGAATAAGTTCCGTGCTGGTTTTGATTTCCTTGAAATGCGTGGTGAAGTCGAAGAGGGTGACACCAAGAAACTTGCAGACTGGTGGAATACATTCCAAAACGCAGGCCGTAATATGCGTCAGGCAATGACCGCTGACTTGGAAGACACGGGTTCAAAGACGCCTTATCGTCGTAGAAGAAATAACCGTAACAAAAAGAACAAGCCTTCATAATGGTCACGGTATATATAGCGATCGGCAGTAATCTTGCCGATCCTGTCGGTCAAGCGAACGGAGCGATTGAGGCACTGAAAAAACTGCCTAAGTCAACACTACTGAGCGTATCTTCGCTATACAGCAGTACTCCAATGGGCCCACAAGATCAGCCAGATTACATCAATGCGGTTGCTGCTGTTGAAACTCAATTAACGCCACTTGAACTGCTCGATTGCACTCAAACTATCGAACTAGAGCAAGGGCGAGTCCGTAAAGATGAACGCTGGGGTCCAAGGACCTTAGATTTAGACATCATTCTTTATGGCAATGACGTGATCGATTCCGAGCGTCTAATCGTTCCACACTATGGAATGAAAGAGCGTGAGTTCGTACTCTACCCGCTTGCTGAAATCGCACCAAATTTAACTCTCCCGGATGGGACTGAGCTACAAGATCTGCTTGAAAGCGTAGATCGGAATGGACTCAGCACTTGGCAATCTTAGCCAACGCCTTGTAAGGATAAATCATGAAAAAAATCACTATCAACGACCTAATCAAATGCAAACAAGAAGGTCGTAAATTCGCAACGTCTACTGCATACGATGCGAGTTTTGCCCAGCTGTTTGAAAGCCAAGAGATGCCGGTACTGCTCGTTGGTGACTCTCTAGGTATGGTTTTACAAGGTAAAAGTGACACGCTACCGGTCACCGTTGAAGATATTGCTTACCACACGCGCTGTGTACGAGCAGGAAGCCCTAACTGCTTATTAATGGCTGATATGCCATTCATGAGTTATGCGACGCCAGAGCAAGCGTGTGAGAGCGCAGCGAAGCTTATGCAGGCGGGCGCTAATATGGTCAAGATTGAAGGTGGGGACTGGTTGGTTGATACCGTGAAGATGTTGACCGAGCGCGCTGTTCCTGTTTGTGCTCACCTTGGCCTTACACCACAGTCGGTGAATATCTTCGGTGGCTACAAAGTACAAGGTCGCGATCAAGAAAACGCTGACCGCATGGTTAAGGACGCACTAGCACTACAAGAAGCTGGCGCACAAATCGTGTTACTTGAGTGCGTACCTGCTTCATTGGCTAAACGCATCACTGAAGTTTTAGATGTCCCTGTTATTGGTATTGGTGCGGGCAACGTAACTGACGGCCAAATTCTGGTTATGCATGATATGTTCGGTATTTCAGCTAATTACATGCCTAGGTTCTCAAAAGACTTCCTTGCTGAAACTGGTGACATGCGTACAGCTGTGGCTAAATATATTAGCGAAGTGGAAAGCGGTGCTTTCCCTGATGACGCACATACCATCGCCTAAGGGGTTTCGATTATGCATATTTTAGCCGAGATAGCGTTAGTTCGTGAACAGATCAAACAATACAAGCGTGACGGACGTACCGTCGCATTTGTCCCTACCATGGGAAACCTGCACGAAGGGCATATCACGTTAGTTAAAAAAGCGCGTGAACATGCTGATGTGGTTGTGGTGAGTATTTTTGTGAACCCGATGCAGTTTGAACGTGCTGATGATTTAACTAACTACCCTAGAACGCTGGAAGATGACATTGCAAAACTGACGGCAGAAGGCGTTGAAGTTGTTTTTACGCCAACTCCAGAAGTCATGTACCCACAAGGCTTAGACAAACAGTGCTTTGTTGAAGTTCCTGGGCTATCAAGCATGTTAGAAGGTGCTTCACGCCCTGGTCACTTCCGTGGTGTCGCAACCATTGTCACCAAGCTATTTAATATCGTTCAACCTGATTATGCATGCTTTGGTGAAAAAGATTTCCAACAGCTTGCTGTCATTCGTCAAATGACTACAGACTTAGCGCTAGACATTGAGATCGTCGGTGTTCCGACTGTGCGTGAAATGGATGGCTTAGCAATGAGCTCTCGCAACGGGTTACTCACCATTGATGAACGACAACGTGCGCCTGTTGTTGCTCGTACCATGCGTTGGGTTAGCAGTGCTATTCGTGGTGGACGTAATGATTACGACTCGCTCATTGAAGATGCCAGTGACCAACTTCGCGCGGCAGGCTTACAGCCGGATGAAATCTTTATTCGTGATGCAAGAAACCTACAGAATGTTACAGCTGACAGTACACAAACGGTTATCTTAATGTCAGCGTTTCTTGGTCAAGCGCGCTTGATCGATAATCAAGTGGTTGAATTAGTAACTGAGAGCAAAGAAGAAAACAGCGTAGAAACTCAGGCATCTGAATCAGAGTAACACCCACCGCCCGTTCATTTTCTAATACCCAATAAAAAGGTCGACGCACTGTCGACCTTTTTCTCTTTCAAACTCTACCTAATTAACCTAGCTACGAAGACCAATACCTCGGGTCACTAGATAGTGCGCAACGGCATATAATGCTAAAACAAACACAATCAGCACCGAGAATGAGCTCACGATATCCACATCGGACACACCCAAGAAACCATACCTAAACGCGTTTACCATATAAACAATTGGGTTGATTTTAGACACCGTCTGCCAAAATTCAGGCAACAGGCTAATTGAATAGAACACCCCGCCTAAATACGTTAATGGCGTTAAGATGAAGGTCGGAATAATTGAGATATCGTCAAACGTCTTAGCAAAAACAGCATTGATCAACCCGCCCAATGAGAATACGACTGAGGTCAAAAATACGGTTAATACAATAATACCCCAGTGTTCAACTTGAAGATCAACGAAAAACAGCGACACAACCGTCACAATCATTCCCACAAGAAGGCCACGTGTGACACCGCCCATCACAAAACCCGCAATGATGACGTAGTTAGGAACGGGGGCGACAAGCAACTCTTCAATGTTTTTTTGAAACTTCGCACTAAAGAATGATGACGCGACATTAGAGTAGGAGTTGGTGATCACTGACATCATAATTAGCCCGGGAACAATATATTCCATATAGCTAAAGCCGTTCATTTCACCAATTCTAGAACCAATAAGGCTACCAAAGATAATGAAGTAGAGCGTCATGGTGATCGCTGGCGGCACTAAGGTTTGCACCCAGATACGAGTGAATCGGTTGATCTCTTTAGTGACTAGGCTACAAAAAGCAGTCCAATAGATTTGATACATGGTTACTTCTCCTCAGCCTGATCTTTAACGATGCTAACAAACAGCTCTTCTAAACGGTTTGCTTTATTGCGCATAGAAAGCACTTTAATACCCTGCTCCGTTAACTGGGTAAACACGTGGTTCAAGCCCAGTGATTTCTCTAGTTCAATTTCTAAGGAACCATTAATCAGTTGCTGAGAATTAACACCATCAAGATCAGCAAGCGATTCAACCCCTTCTAAATCAAGAATAAACGTCTCGACATGGAGTTGGTTTAATAGGGCTTTCATGCTGGTATTTTCAATGAGTTCACCACGGTTGATGATGCCGATATTGCGACATAGCATTTCCGCTTCTTCTAAATAGTGCGTCGTTAGAATGATGGTGATCCCTTGCTCTTTATTAATCTGCTTGAGGAAATCCCACATTGAACGGCGTAATTCGATATCAACTCCAGCCGTAGGTTCATCTAGGATCAGCAGTTGAGGCTCATGCATTAATGCACGAGCAATCATTAAGCGACGCTTCATACCACCAGAAAGATTTCGGGCACGCTCACTGCGCTTTTCCCATAAATCGAGCTGGGAAAGGTACTTCTGTGCTCGCTCTTTTGCTAACGCTTTAGGAACTCCGTAATAACCCGCTTGCTGCAGTACAATTTGTTCAACGGTTTCAAATTGATTGAAGTTAAACTCTTGTGGCACCAATCCAAGGTTCTGCTTTGCAAGCTCTAAATCACTATCGATATCAAAACCAAAGACTTTCACTTTTCCAGAAGTCTTATTTACCAATGACGACACCACGCCTATCGTTGTCGATTTACCCGCCCCGTTTGGCCCGAGTAAGGCGTAAAAGTCCCCTTTCTCGACATTTAAGCTGATGCCTTTTAAAGCCTCAAACCCACCCGCGTATGTTTTTCGCAGCTGCTCAATTTCTAATGCGTACATAATATGACATTGCTCTTTTTCTATTTATGGCTAACAGATGACGCCGAAGAGGTTGTTTTTCAACCCACACGGAGCATTAAGTTAGAATAGGCTCAGTTTAGCAAATACAACGAATTAGGGCGCAGTAAATCCATTACTACGCCCTATAAAATACTAACGACTACATTCGTTTAGATAGTGTTGACTTGATGCTCGTCCGCTTGAACGTGCTTTAGTGCTGCTCTAAGGGCTTCGTATCGGAACGAGTAAGTATTACTGTCTGATACCAGTTCAAGCACATGGAACTTCTCTAGCTGATTGCGCGTCTGCTCATTAGGGCACAGCAGCAATACTTCACATTGAGCGTCTTGAGCATCTTTTATTGCGTTTTCTAAGGCAAGCCCAACGGTCACATCAATCATTGGCACATCGGTGAGATCTAAAATCATCACCTCATAGTCAGAAATACTACTGTGCTGACGAGAAATCGCTTTAGAAACACTAAAGATCATCGGCCCAGATAAGTAGAAGAAGAGAACCTTACCATTCGCTCTATCGAGCAGCCCACGCTCACTGTCTGTAAGTGGTACGTCATCCTCATCGGCATCGCTGATCGCTTTGACCGACCGAGCTTGTTCCCGGCTAAGGCGTTCAATAATGATGATATTGGAGATAAACACCCCGAGACCAACGGCAACAATCAAATCGACAAACACGGTCAACAGCATGACGCCATACATAATGCCCATGCCCGCAAAACTCACCTTGTGCGCGCGCTGAATAAAACTCCAATCTAGGATGTTAAACCCAACATAAACAGCAATACCGGCAAGTACCGCCATCGGGATAGGCTCAGTTAGCCCTCCCGCAACTAATACCACTAACATCAGCACGAGGGCACGAACCATCCCCGAGACGGGAGAGCGTGCTCCTACTTGAATATTGGTCACCGTTCCCATCGTTGCACCCGCACCCGGCAGTGCGCCAAATAGGCCAGAGATCATATTGGCCAGCCCCTGCCCTCTTAGCTCTTTATCTGAATCGTGCTCTTTACGTGTTAATGAATCGCCAATGACCGCCGTTAATAACGTATCGATGCAGCCCAAGGTTCCAAGCACTAGCGCGTCAATCACCATTTCGACAAACATTTCTGCATTGATATGAGGAATAACGAAAGAAGGTAGCCCTGCTGGAATCACGCCAATACGACGAATGTCTTCCATATTAAATAGCGCAACCGAAATAATCGTCACAGCGACAAGCGCAACGAGTTGGGCTGGAACATACTTTCTATATTGCTTAGGAAAGAAAAAGAGAATCGCGAGCGTTAATAACCCAAGAAACAGTTCGCTGAATTTTAGATTTTCAACCAGTTCAGGTAGCGCGTTTAAGGTGCCTATAACACCACCAGAGGGCGCAGCATGCCCCAGTAATGGTGATAGCTGTAAGATAATAAGAATGACACCAATACCTGACATGAAGCCAGAGATGACACTGTAGGGCATTAGCGTGATGTATTTACCAAGCTTTAATGTCCCAAGTAATATTTGAAACGCACCTGCCATCATCACAACAGTAAAGGTCATCGCCATACCCGTTTCTGGGTATTTCGCCATCATACTGGTTAACACGGCGGTCATGATCACCGTCATAGGCCCTGTAGGCTCAGAGATTAGGCTGGTTGAGCCGCCAAAAAGAGCAGCAAAAAAACCAACGAATATCGCACCCCATAAACCCGCTTCTGCGCCAGCCCCAGAAGCAACACCAAATGCCAATGCAAGCGGCAGTGAAATAATAGCGGTCGTGACCCCGCCAAATATGTCGCCTTTTAAGCGAACCTCTTCAAAACGATTCCCAAACAAAACTCAGCTCCCTGCTGATGAAAAAAACAAATCACATCACTGTATCAAATGTAATAACCATTTTTCACCTTTATTAACTTAAATCTTAGTTAACAATTTTTTGAGTGTATCGATAAGTGTGTGAATCTCTACGGAATAGCTCGTCAGAGGAGTACTTTAGTTACCATTTTTAACGAGATTGCATTTGTAACATTGTGTATAGTGTCGCCAGTTATATAAGGGAAGTCACATGCCAGAAATTAAGCAACTATTTGAGAACAACTCAAAATGGTCTGACTCAATCACGTCAGAGCGTCCAGAGTATTTCGCTAAACTAGAAGAAGGGCAGAATCCCGGTTTCTTATGGATTGGCTGCTCTGACAGTCGCGTTCCTGCCGAACGGTTAACCGGTCTCTACTCTGGAGAATTGTTTGTTCACCGTAACGTAGCTAATCAGGTCATCCACACCGATTTGAATTGCCTCTCGGTGGTTCAATACGCGGTAGACGTGCTTAAAGTGAAACACATCATTGTTTGCGGCCACTATGGCTGTGGCGGCGTGAACGCTGCTATTGATAACCCCCAACTTGGTCTTATCAACAACTGGCTACTGCATATCCGTGATTTATACCTTAAACATCGCAACTGGCTTGGTGATATGCCACGCGAGATGTGGGGTGATAAACTTTGCGAAATTAATGTGGCAGAGCAAGTCTATAACTTAGGTAACTCTACGGTATTACAAGGCGCCTGGGAGCGTGGCCAAGATGTCCAAATCCACGGTGTGGTCTACGGTATTGGTGATGGTAAGTTGCTCGATCTAGGCGTGCGATGCTCTAGCCGAGAAACGCTTGAAGTCTCTTACCAAGCGGCTATGTCTAAGATTCTTAGTAACGAAAACAAAGCCTCTTTATAAAACATACGCTTCATAAAAAACGCTCACCTATTTGTGAGCGTTTTTGTATCCATAGAAAAGAGCACTGACGGTTCTATTCTTGAGGAACGACTTTACCAATGAACGGTAAGTGACGGTATTTCTGAGCGTAATCGATACCCACACCAACCACAAACTCGTCAGGGATCGCAAAGCCAACCCACTTAGCATCCACTTCAATTTCACGCTTTACCGGCTTATCTAAAAGAGTACAAATCTCTATCGACTTAGGCTCACGTAGGCTCAAAATTTCAACAACCTTACTCAAGGTATTACCCGTATCGATGATATCTTCGACCAGAAGTACGTCCTTGCCTTTAATATCATCATCTAAATCTTTAAGAATACGAACATCACGGCTACTTTCCATTGTGTTGCCATAGCTAGACGCTGTCATAAAATCAACTTGATGAGTAATGTCGATAGCGCGTGCTAAATCAGCCATAAAGACAAATGAACCACGCAACAGGCCAACCATAACCAAGTCTTCACTGCCTTGGTAATGCTCAGTAATTTGCTTGCCTAGCTCTTTTACTCGCTCCTGAACTTCCTGCTCAGAAATCATAGGTTCTACTGTGTGTTTCATAACATTCTCAATTTGTCAGTGATTGTAGCCACTAGAGCCTTATTGTGCCGGTCTAATGCTTAATTTTGCCGCTATAGTACCACTCCTCCCTTCATGAGTTAAATTTTTCACCATTTGTCATTATTTCTCATTTATTAGAGGCTTTATAAAATTAAGCACATTGAATCTAATCACTATTCGCATTATTGACTAATATATAAGCATAAGGCATTGACGATTTTCATATGCACCATTACACTCATATTGCTAGATAAAATAACAAATAAGTCATTAGAGCAAAGACTCTAGGGCAAGTAAATCATAAAACAACACGTCAATTGGCAAGGAAAATTCTATATGGACTCAATAGCAAAAAGGCCGCGCACACGCCTGTCTCCGCAAAAACGAAAACTTCAATTAATGGAAATTGCATTAGAAGTATTTGCAAAACGGGGCATCGGACGAGGTGGACACGCTGATATCGCAGAGATTGCACAAGTCTCTGTGGCGACAGTATTCAACTACTTCCCTACCCGAGAAGATCTCGTTGATGATGTGCTTAACTACGTTGTACGTCAGTTCTCTAACTTTCTAACCGACAATATCGACTTAGATCTCCACGCAAAAGACAATCTAAAGAATGTGACTAGCGAGATGGTCAATCTGGTTATTCAAGATTGTAACTGGCTAAAAGTGTGGTTTGAGTGGAGTGCGTCGACTCGAGATGAAGTTTGGCCTTTGTTTGTCTCTTCAAATAAAACCAATCAGATGCTAGTAAAAAACATGTTCATTAACGCGATTAATCGCGATGAAGTGTGTAGCGACCATGACCCTGATCATCTCACTAACCTCTTCCACGGCATCTGTTACTCTCTCTTTGTACAGTCAAACCGACTTCAGAGTGAAGTGGCAATGGAACAGTTGACCAATAGCTACCTAGACATGCTGTGTATTTATACGCATGACAAAAAGTAAGCTGAACCAGAAAACAAAAAACCGCTGAACATTCAGCGGTTTTTTATTAGCTTGAAAAAGATTTATTTCTTCTTTTTCACTGCTTTCTTATTTGGAAGATCAGTAATCGAACCTTCAAATACTTCTGCAGCTAGACCAACCGACTCATGTAGAGTTGGGTGAGCGTGGATAGTTAGTGCGATATCTTCAGCGTCACAACCCATCTCGATAGCTAGACCGATTTCACCAAGAAGCTCACCACCGTTAGTACCGACAACAGCACCACCAATCACACGGTGAGTGTCTTTGTCGAAGATCATCTTCGTCATACCGTCAGCACAGTCAGAGGCAATTGCACGACCAGAAGCAGCCCAAGGGAACGTAGAAACTTCGTAGTTAATACCTTCTTCTTTCGCTTCTTTCTCAGTCTTACCTACCCAAGCAACTTCTGGCTCAGTGTACGCAATTGATGGAATTACTTTAGGGTCGAAGTAGTGCTTCTTACCAGAGATAACTTCAGCAGCTACGTGACCTTCATGCACACCTTTGTGAGCAAGCATTGGTTGACCAACAACATCACCGATCGCGTGGATGTGAGATACGTTAGTACGCATTTGCTTATCAACGTTGATGAAACCACGTTCGTCAACTTCGATACCCGCTTTCTCTGCATCGATAAGTGCGCCGTTTGGAACACGACCGATAGCAACAAGAACCGCGTCGTAACGCTCAGCTTCTGCAGGTGCTTTCTTGCCTTCCATTGAAACGTAGATACCGTCTTCTTTCGCTTCAACTGCTGTTACTTTTGTCTCAAGCATTAGCTTGAACTTGTTCTTAATACGCTTAGTGAAGACTTTAACGATGTCTTTATCCGCCGCTGGGATAACTTGATCAAACATCTCAACAACTTCAACTTTAGAGCCTAGAGAGTGGTAAACCGTACCCATCTCAAGACCGATGATACCGCCGCCCATGATAAGCAGTTTTTCTGGTACTTCGTTTAGCTCTAGTGCATCCGTAGAGTCCCAAATACGTGGGTCTTCATGCGGGATAAACGGAAGTTTGATTGGACGAGAACCTGCAGCAATGATTGCATTATCGAAGTTAACGGTTGTTGCTTCGCCTTCGCCTTCAACAAGAATACTGTTAGGACCTGTAAATTTACCAAAACCGTTAACCACTGTAACGTTACGCATCTTAGCCATACCGCCAAGACCACCAGTTAGTTGGTCTACAACTTTCTCTTTCCAGATACGGATCTTGCTGATGTCAGTCTGTGGCTCGCCGAATACAACGCCGTGCTCTGCCATCGCTTTTGCTTCTTCAATTACTTTAGATACGTGAAGAAGTGCTTTTGATGGAATACAACCAACGTTCAAACATACACCACCAAGTGTGCTGTAACGTTCAACTAAAACTGTTTCTAGACCTAAGTCTGCACAGCGGAATGCAGCTGAGTAACCAGCAGGACCTGAACCAAGTACAACAACTTGGGCTTTGATTTCTTTGCTCATTGTGACCTCTTGTAGTCATTATCCCTAACAGGCTAAGTAGGTATTCCTAAATATATGGACTTTCAAACGTGAAACATTTTACAGAGATGTTAACAGTGTGAAAGAAGCATTCAGTTAGCCTGTGAGCTAGACAACAATTCACCATCAGTTTATTAAGATTGATTGAAACTGTTATCTAATTATATGCGTTACGTAAAACAATTAAGGTGACCCGAAAGCCACCTTATTTTTGCGAATCTTACAGAACTAAACGGCGAATATCAGATAGCGCGCTGTTTAGGAATGTAATGAAGCGTGCACCTTCAGCGCCATCAATCACACGGTGATCGTATGAAAGAGAAAGTGGCAGTTGTAGGCGTGGCTGGAACTCTTTACCGTTCCATACAGGCTTCATCTCTGATTTAGACACACCAAGGATACCAACTTCTGGTGCATTTACGATAGGTGTAAATGCAGTACCGCCGATACCACCAAGGCTAGAGATTGTGAAACAACCACCTTGCATGTCTGCTGCAGTTAGCTTACCTGAACGTGCTTTCTTAGACACGACCATTAGCTCTTCAGAAAGCTCGTAAATGCCTTTCTTGTTCACGTCTTTGAAGACAGGAACAACCAGACCGTTTGGCGTATCTACTGCGATACCAACGTTCACGTACTTCTTAAGAATGATGCTTTCGCCATCTTCAGAAAGAGAAGAGTTAAACGCAGGGAATGCTTCTAACGCTTTTGCTACCGCTTTCATGATGAACACAAGAGGCGTGATCTTCATGCCAGTGTCTTTCTTAGCTTCAATTGCGTTCTGTTCTTTACGGAATGCTTCTAGCTCAGTGATGTCTGCGTTATCCCATTGTGTAACGTGAGGGATCATTACCCAGTTACGGTGTAGGTTAGCGCCAGAGATCTTCTTGATCTTAGAAAGCTTCTGAACTTCAGTTTCGCCGAACTTGCTGAAGTCCACTTTTGGCCATGGTAGTAGACCAAGAGCAGAGCCATCACCGCCTTTGCCAGATGCTGCAGCACCAGACTCTAGACGCTTAAGTGCATCTTTAACGTAAGACTGAACGTCTTCTTTCAAGATACGGCTCTTACGACCAGTACCTTTAACCTTAGAAAGGTTAACGCCAAATTCACGAGCAAGACGACGAACCACTGGAGAGGCGTGCGCGTAGTCACCGTTCTCTTGGAAGTCATTTGCTGCTGGAGCTGCCGCTTCTGCTTTAGGAGCAGGTGCTGCCGCCGGAGCTGCTGCTTGTGCTGGAGCCGCTACTGCCACAGGAGCTGCGCCTTCAACTACAAATGTCATGATAAGAGAGCCCGTTGACACTGTGTCGCCAGTGGCAATCTTGATTTCTTTTACCGTACCTGCGAATGGTGCTGGAACTTCCATTGAAGCTTTGTCACCTTCAACAGTAATTAGAGATTGCTCTTCTTCTACTGTATCGCCAACCGCTACCATGATTTCAGTAACTTCTACTTCATCGCCACCGATATCAGGAACGTTAACGTCTTTTTCAGCTGATGCTGCTGGAGCTGCTGCAACTGGTGCCGCCGCTGGAGCTGCTACAACTGGAGCGCCAGAACCTGCAACTTCAAATACCATCACTAGAGAACCCGTAGAAACAGAGTCGCCAGAAGCGATCTTGATTTCTTTAACAGTACCAGCAAATGGTGCAGGCACTTCCATTGAAGCTTTATCGCCTTCAACAGTTAAAAGAGATTGCTCTTCTTCAACAACATCACCGATAGCAACCATGATTTCAGTGACTTCAACTTCGTCACCACCGATATCAGGTACATGAACTTCTTTAAGTTCAGATGCCGCCGCTGCTGCAGGAGCAGCTACTGGAGCCGCTTCAACCGCAGGAGCAGGAGCAGCCGGTGCTGCTGCTGCACCTTCCGCTTCGAAGATCATGATAAGAGAGCCAGTAGACACTGAGTCGCCTTCAGAGATCTTGATTTCTTTAACGATACCCGCTTGAGACGCTGGTACTTCCATTGACGCTTTGTCGCCTTCAACAGTGATCAGTGACTGCTCTTCTTCAACCTTGTCGCCAACGTTGACTAGAATTTCAGTGACTTCAACTTCATCAGCACCAATGTCAGGAACATTAATTTCGATTGTCATTGTGTTTTCCTACCTTAATTAACGTAAGTCTTATGCGTATTGCGGGTTAGTTTTTTCAGTGTCGATACCGAACTTAGCAATTGCTTCAGTAACAACTGATTTCTCGATATCACCACGTTTAGCCAATTCAGTTAGCGCAGCAACAACAACGTAGCCAGCATTAACTTCAAAGTGACGACGTAGGTTTTCACGGCTATCTGAACGACCAAAACCATCAGTACCCAGTACTTTGTACGACTCAGCAGGAACGTAAGCACGTACTTGCTCTGCGTAGTTCTTCATGTAATCCGTCACTGCGATTGCAGGTTCGTTACCTAGAACAGTTGTAATGTAAGGTACTTTCTCTTCAGCTTCTGGGTGAAGCATATTGTCACGCTCTACCGCTTGACCGTCACGAGTTAGTTCATTGAATGACGTTACAGAGAATACGTCAGACGCTACGCCGTAATCTTCGCTCAGAATTTCAGCTGCTTTACGCGCTTCATTCATGATAGTACCAGAGCTCATTAGTTGAACTTTACCCTTAGTACCTGCGTGAGATTCAAGCTTGTAGATACCCTTACGAATGCCTTCTTCAGCGCCTTCTGGCATTGCTGGCATTGCGTAGTTCTCGTTCATTACTGTTAGGTAGTAGTAAACGTTCTCTTGCTCAGGACCGTACATGCGACGAATACCGTCTTGCATGATAACCGCTAGCTCGTAAGCAAACGTAGGGTCGTAAGAGATACAGTTAGGGATCGTGTTCGCTTGAATGTGCGAGTGACCATCTTCGTGCTGTAGACCTTCACCGTTAAGCGTTGTACGACCAGCTGTAGCACCTAGTAGGAAGCCACGAGCTTGTTGGTCACCTGCTAGCCATGCCATGTCACCAATACGTTGGAAACCGAACATTGAGTAGTAGATGTAGAATGGGATCATTGGTAGATCGTTGGTGCTGTATGAAGTCGCAGCTGCAACCCAAGACGCCATTGAACCTAGTTCGTTGATACCTTCTTGAAGAACTTGACCAGACGTCGCTTCTTTGTAGTAAGAAACAATGCCTTTATCTTCAGGTGTGTACTCTTGACCGTGCGGGTTGTAGATACCAACCTGACGGAACAAACCTTCCATACCGAACGTACGAGCTTCATCACAGATGATAGGAACGATGTTCTTACCAATGTTCTTATCTTTAAGCAGGATGTTCAGTGTACGAACGTATGCCATCGTCGTTGAGATTTCACGCTTTTGAGCACCAAGTAGCGGAGCGAATTCTTCTAGCTCAGGTACTTTGAATTCTTGAGTAAACTTAGGCAGACGAGCAGGCGTGTAACCGTGAAGTGCCTTACGACGAGCATGCATGTATTCATATTCAGCCGTACCTTCTTCTAATTTCAGGTAAGGAAGATCTGACAGCTTCTCATCTGAAAGAAGGTCTTCTAGGCCTAAGCGATCACGTAGATGTTGGATATGAGTCATATCCATTTTCTTAACACCGTGTGCAATGTTCTTGCCTTCAGCCGCATCACCCATGCCGTAACCTTTAACGGTTTTAGCTAGGATTACTGTTGGCTTACCGTTTGTTTCTTTAGCATTGTTGAATGCAGCAAACAGTTTAGAAGAATCGTGACCACCACGCTTAAGTGCGAAGATTTCGTCATCAGTCATGTCTGCAACGAGTGCAGCTGTTTCTGGGTACTTACCAAAGAAGTGCTCACGTACGTACGCGCCATCTTTAGATTTAAATGTCTGGTAGTCACCATCGATAGTTTCGTTCATTAGTTGAAGAAGCTTACCAGTGGTGTCTTTAGCTAGTAGAGAATCCCAGTTGCTACCCCAGATAACTTTAACAACGTTCCAACCTGCGCCTTTGAATAGGCCTTCAAGTTCTTGGATGATGCTACCGTTACCCATTACAGGGCCGTCTAGACGCTGTAGGTTACAGTTAATTAGGAAACATAAGTTGTCTAGCTTCTCACGCGCAGCGAAAGAGATAGCACCACGTGATTCTGGCTCATCCATCTCACCGTCACCTAGGAACGCGTATACGCGTTGCGCAGACGTTTCTTTTAGGCCACGACCGTCAAGGTACTTCAAGAAGCGCGCTTGATAGATAGCAGAAATTGGACCAAGACCCATAGAAACCGTTGGGAACTGCCAGAATTCAGGCATTAATTTAGGGTGTGGGTACGAAGGAATACCTTTGCCATCCACTTCTTGACGGAAGTTGTCTAGCTGCTCTTCAGTTAGGCGGCCTTCAACGAATGCACGAGAATAGATACCTGGAGAGATGTGACCTTGGTAATAAACCAGATCGCCACCGTCCGTCTCATTTGGAGCACGGAAGAAGTGGTTGAAACAAACTTCGTAGAATGCAGCTGCTGACTGGTAAGAAGCCATGTGACCACCAAGGTCTAGGTCTTTCTTAGAAGCACGCAGTACAATCATGATTGAGTTCCAGCGAATGATTGAACGAATACGACGTTCAAGAGTCACGTCACCTGGGTAGGCTGGCTCTTGTGCTGCTGGGATTGTGTTGATGTAGTTTGTGTTAATGCCTGTCGGCATATCTACACCATCTAAACGTGCTTTGTCTAAAACTTGCTCTAGTAAAAACTGAGCGCGTTCAACACCTTCTTCACGAACAACTGATTCAAGGGCTTCTAGCCAATCTTGAGTTTCCAGTGCGTCTACGTCATGCTTCATATCAGACATGGCGATCTATCCTTCTATTGGTTGGATTTTAGATAAACAGTCAAAGAGCCGTACTAAGACGACTCCTTGCCTTGTTGGATTCTGCGTAAAGAACGTTCTCTTCTAGATTCTTCACGCGTCAGGTCCAACAATGTTTCTTCAATATAAGCTAAATGTGAGTGTGACATTTCTCGCGCCTGTTCAGGCTGACCAGAAACAATCGCATCCACAATATTTGCTCTGTGTTTGCTGACTTTTTCCACCACGTCATCGCGGCGATGTAACAACTTTAAATTCTGTAAAATATTCTGCTCAAGCAGCGGGGCTAAGCTGCGAACAATATGTAGAAGCACAACATTGTGAGCTGCTTCTGTCAGTGCCACTAAGAACTTCATAACCGCACTGGCTTCAGCTTCTACATTTTTATCTTTTTGCTCTTCGCCTATTTCAATCAAACAAGCTTGGATTCGAGCGAAGTCTTCATCCGTTCCACGCAGTGCGGCAAAGTAGGCCGAGATACCTTCCATCGCATGGCGAGACTCAAGAAGATCAAGCTGCGTTTCAGAGTGGCTCGACAATAAATTTAGCAGAGGATCTGAAAAACTCTTCCAAATATTCTCACTGACGAACGTACCGCCGCCTTGGCGACGAGTGAGTAATTTTTTTGCTTCTAGACGCTGAATAGCTTCCCTGATTGAAGGGCGCGATACGTCAAACTGTTTAGCAAGCTCGCGCTCTGGTGGTAGTTGCTGACCTGGCGCTAGGGTGCCTTCCACGATCAGTTGCTCAAGCTCCTGCTCAATAACATCAGAAAGTTTAGGCTGACGAATCCTTTGATAAGCCATATCGATTGCTCTTCTCGCTTCAGCGTAAATTGGTATTACCAATTATTGTTGGGCAAGAAATTAACATATGAAAAACCACACTGTCCAGTGATTTGTTGATTCAAATCAATAAACACAGCGCCTCGTAACAAAAAAACAACTAATAATATTTATTTAATAAACCTATCCAAACAATATTGGTAAGACCAATTACAGTAGGGATACATTTAATTCGTAAGTAAAAATAACACAAGGTGTTGATTTTATTGATTTACATCAACAAAAAGAGAAGTAAGTAAAGATTTTAGTAGGAAAGGAGGCTGATTAAAAAAAAGCCAGAACATTACTGAGAATGATTCTGGCGTTCTTCGTAAAGCTAAATTGTATCAAGGTGTTCAATCATCAACTGTAGTGATTGGTTGCCTCTGAATTCATTGATATCAAGTTTAAAAGCAAGTCGTACATTCTTAGTCGATGCATCAGGCCAACGCCTTAAATCCACATTGAACGCAATCCCGTCAATCATAATGTTCGTCGGGTGACCTTTATGCAAAGGCTCTAGCATTAACTTTAAATGTTTTTCACCGACCAATTTTTGATGAAGGATTTTAAATTCACCATCAAAAACAGGCTCAGGAAACGCTTGCCCCCATGGCCCACCCGCACGTAACAGTTCAGCAGTATGCATAGAGAACTGCTCTGGTAGTAGCTCCCCATCCGACAACACCACGCCTTTAAGTGCGTTATCATCCAATTCTTGCCTAACAACCTGATCAAACAAGCTGGAGAACGCCTCAAAATCAGACTCTTTGATGCTTAATCCCGCTGCCATTGCGTGACCACCAAACTTGGCAATCAACCCTGGGTTTTGAGTATCAATTCGATCGAGTGCATCTCTCATATGAAGACCAGGGATAGAACGACACGAACCTTTGATCATCCCTTCTCCACCGTCGGCAAATGCAATAACTGGACGATGAAATTTCTCTTTTATGCGAGAGGCTAAAATACCAATTACGCCTTGATGCCAATCACGTTGAAACAGGACAAGTCCATGAGGAAGTTCACCATTATCGCCAAACTGTAAGCGCTCACAAAACGCCATCGCTTCCTGTTTCATGCCCTCTTCAATTTCTTTGCGCGTTTGATTTAGACCATCAAGCTCACTCGCCATTCGACGTGCTGCATGGATGTTATTACTCATTAAAAGCTCAACACCAAACGACATGTCATCTAAACGCCCAGCTGCGTTAATTCGAGGGCCCAACGCAAAACCAAAATCGGTCGCAACTAGTCGATGTGCGTCTTTTTTCGCCACTTCAATCAGAGCTTGAATTCCCGGCCTCGCTTTACCTGCTCGTATACGTTGCAAACCTTGATGAACCAAAATACGGTTATTTTCATCTAAAGCCACCACATCAGCGACCGTACCAAGGGCAACCAAATCAATCAGTTCCATCAGCTTTGGTTCAGTCATACTGTTTGAGCTAAACCAATCAACTTTACGCATATGGACACACAGGGCCATCATCAAATAAAACGCAACCCCCACGCCAGCCAACGATTTGGACGGAAACTCACACGACTCTAAGTTAGGGTTCACCATCGCATCCGCAATCGGCAATTCGTGACCCGGTAAGTGATGGTCCGTCACAATGACCGTTAGCCCTTTCTCTTTGGCATAACGAACCCCATCAATAGAAGAGACGCCATTATCAACGGTCATGATCACTTGTGCACCAATAGCAATGGCTTGATCCACCACCTCAGGGCTTAACCCATAGCCATCTTCAAAGCGGTTAGGGACAAGGTAATCAACATTGCTACTGCCTAGCATACGAAGTGCCAATACAGAGAGCGCAGAACTTGTGGCGCCATCCGCATCAAAATCGCCGACGACAATAATGCGTTGATTATTAGTTACCGCACTAAATAACAGCTCAACCGCTTGTTGAATCCCATCAAGCTTTTGATAAGAGTGCAACGATCGTGAGGTTTTATCTAGCTGTTGAGCAGAACGAATACCTCGACTCAAATAGATACGCTTCAATAAAGGATCAATGGGCTCAGAAAGAAGGGAAAGATCCACATCAGGACGACGACGGATTTCTATCATGGATAAGTACCTAGCAGGCGAAAATTCGCCTGCTTCCTTGTTCTATGTTGTATGGCTTAACGTTGAGACTGGTGGCACGATATCGCTACTTTACAAGCTGCTCAATCAGTTTCGCTGGCGGAAGATAACCACCAATCATTTCGCCACTTGGTAAGAATATAGACGGCGTGCCACTAATGCCTAGAGATTTGCCTAATATAAAGTGCTCTTTTACGGTCTGTTGGCACTGAGCAAAATCACCACTTTGTTCTGGGAACTTACGGTTAACTTTCGCATCATGCATCGCTGTTTGTTGATCGTCAGCACACCAAATTGCCGCCATTTGATCAGCAACATCAGATTCAGCGCCCGCACGAGGATAAGCAAGGTATCGCACTGTAATGCCTAACGCATTATAGCCACTCATCTGATTGTGTAAGCGAACACAATATCCACACGTAATATCAGTAAAAACAGTGACCACATACTTCTCATCATCCGCCTTAAACTCAATCACAGAATCACTCATTGTCTCAAGGCGTTCAGCGTTAAGAGGAGCCTGACGCTGGGCAAGTACATCGATATAGCCACCTTTCTCTTGATGCTGATACAGCGTACCTGACATGAAATACTCACCATCGACAGAAGAGTATAAAATCCCGCCACTGGTCTGTACTTCAAACAAGCCTTCCATCGGCGTTGGCAAGATATCTAGCACCGTTAGATTCAACTTGGCAAAATTTGCTTTGATCTTCTGTGTCGACTCTTCACTCACCTGCTGAATCGACGGGTGCGCCTCTACAGTCTGCTCAACTTGAGTCGTATCTTCTTGAATGGAATCTATGCTTTCGACCTTAACAGTCTCTTCTGCGTTACAAGCCACAATAAAGAATGGCAGTGTCAATAACGTTAGTCGGCGTAATACGCTCATTAAAATCACCTTAAAATTAAGCCCTTGGATGGTGCTCACTATGAATTTGTTTTAGCCTTTCAGTGGCGACGTGAGTATAAATCTGTGTCGTCGATAAGTCACTGTGGCCTAATAACATTTGTACAACGCGCAAATCGGCTCCGTAATTAAGCAAATGCGTCGCGAAAGCATGCCTCAATACATGCGGAGACAACAGCTCGGTGTCTATCCCTGCAATAACAGCATAGTGCTTTATCCTATGCCAGAATGTTTGCCGGGTCATCTGCCTTGCTCTTTTACTGGGAAATACAACGTCTGAAGATTTCTCTCCAAGTAACGTAGACCGCCCTTGCTCTATAAAAGTTTCAATCCAATCAACGGCATTCTCACCCATTGGAACCAAACGCTCTTTTCCGCCTTTACCCGTTACACGTACCACACCTTGTCGTAAGCTCACGTTTTCCATAGTCAAACTCACCAGTTCGGTCACACGTAGTCCTGTTGCGTACAACAGCTCTAACATAGCCTTATCACGTAGCTCTATAGGATCATTAGGGTCTGGTGCATCAAGCAGCGCGTCTACTTGCTCTTCTGAAAGATCTTTGGGTAATCGCTGCGGCAGCTTAGGGCTAACCAGCAGTGCACTGGGATCATCCGCTCTCACTTTTTCACGATGCAGATATTGAAACAGGCGACGTATCGCAGAAAGCATACGCGCTCTTGAGGTCTGCTTATACTCTTTGTCCACCAACCAGGTTTGATACTCTTGTAGACCTGATAAGCTGATCGCATTTAGACGATAATGATTATCCGACATCCAATTGAGCAACTTTGTTAAATCATTGCGATAGGAAATCAGAGTATTTTCAGAAAGTCCCCGCTCCATCCACATAGTATCTAGAAATGACTCCAACATACCTTCTTCTGGAGAAGTGATCGCTCGCTCGGCAGAAGATACTTTTTTTGATATTTTCGACACGATAAATCTCTTTAACTTCAATCCCTAAAGGTTATGTGACTGCAGCCACTAAAGCCATAATTTTGTCCATTAATTAAAATTCTAACTGCATTCATGGCATCTTTATGGTTAAAATCCGTCATCGCACCTCAACAATGTAACAATATGAAGATTGGTTTATTTTACGGCTCGACAACCTGCTACACCGAAATGGCAGCGGAAAAAATACGCGCTATTATTGGAGAAGAGCTAGTGGATATTCACAATGTGAAAGAGAGCCCTCTTTCATTGATGAATGATTACGACCTATTGATACTCGGGATCTCCACTTGGGACTTTGGTGAAATCCAAGAAGATTGGAGCGAAATATGGCAAAAAATCGCTGGCGTGTCGTTAAACGACAAGTACGTAGCACTATTCGGCTTAGGCGATCAAGAAGGCTATGGCGAGTGGTTTCTCGATGCGATGGGTCTTCTACATGATGAGCTAATAACGACTGGCGCTAATATGATTGGCTACTGGCCGAATCAAGGCTACGAGTTTGAAGCATCCAAAGCGCTCACCGCAGATGGTAAGCACTTTGTTGGCCTTGCGCTTGATGAAGACTCTCAATACGAACTCAGCGACGAGCGCATTACAACATGGGTAGAGCAGGTTCTTGTTGAGTACCAAGCGACACTCGATTAACTCAGTCAAGCAGTGCGGTGAACTTTCGCCAATCAAAGACTAAGCCAGGGTCGGTTTTTCGCAGCGGGGCAATATATTGATGCCCCGTGATTCTCTCTTTTGTAATCAAAGGGTACTGCCTTATCAACTCCCGAGTTAATGACGCCAATGCGTTGTACTGAGCCTCACTGTAAGCACTGATGTCATCCCCTTCCAACTCAATACCAATAGAATAATCATTGCATCGTTCTCTGCCAGCAAATGAAGAAACGCCTGCGTGCCACGCTCGCTCAATAAATGGTACAAACTGGATGACCTTTCCTTCACGATCAATAAGGCAGTGCGCGGACACTCGCATGTTTTGGATCACCTTGAAGAAGGGGTGTTGTGAAGAATCAAGCTTGCCCGTAAAAAACTGCTCGATATAAGGGCCGCCAAACTGGCTAGGCGGAAGGCTAATGTTATGAATCACCAATAGTGAAATATCATTAGGATCCTCTCGAAAATCGCAATGTGGGGAAGGAAGATGCATTGCACCGTCATACCATCCTTGTTGATCAATCATTTATCTTGCCCTTTTTACTCATCTTCAAATCGATTTTATCCATTCCGAGATGAAAAGCGAGATTAATGGCTGAATTTCATTCCGACTCCGCGTATCATGCCCTCTCCCCCAAAGCCAACGATTAAATTTGCGATGAAAAACACACATAACAGCCAAGAACGTCTTGATTATTTAAAAACGCAACTACCGCTAGAGATCACCCGAGCAGTAGCTGAAACACTGAGAGAAGATCTTGGTGGTGCCATTGATGTCGACGCTGATATTACTGCAAGTTTAATCCCTGCGGACGCGCATAATGTTGCGACCATAATCACTCGTGAACACGGCGTCTTCTGTGGCCGAGCTTGGGCAGATGAAGTGTTTAAACAGATCGGTGGCACCGTTAGCATCGAATGGCATGTCGAAGATGGTGATAAGGTAGAGCCGAATCAAACTCTATGTACTCTATCTGGCCCAGCGCGCGCACTATTAACGGGCGAGCGTAATGCAATGAACTTCATTCAAACACTGTCAGGTTGTGCAAGTGTCACAGCAACTTACGCGAAACAATTGGAAGGGACCGAGTGTCGCCTTTTAGACACGCGTAAAACGATTCCAGGTTTACGTAGCGCACTTAAGTACGCGGTGGCCTGTGGTGGCGGTTTCAATCACCGTATTGGCGTGTTTGATGCTTACCTCATTAAAGAAAACCACATTATTGCCTGTGGTGGTATTGAGCAAGCGGTGAAAACAGCCAAAGAGCTAAACCCAGGTAAACCTGTAGAGATTGAGACAGAGAGCTTAGCGGAACTACAGCAAGCGATTGATGCTGGTGCTGATATCATTATGCTAGACAACTTCACCACCGACATGATGCGTGGAGCCGTTAAAATTAACGCTGGGCGCGCAGCACTAGAGAATTCGGGCAATGTAACTCTTGAAACTATTCGCGAGTTTGCGGAAACGGGCGTAGATTACATCTCTGTTGGTGCGCTCACTAAACACCTAAAAGCAATGGACCTATCGATGAGATTCCAATCTTAATCGATTAAAGTTCGCGACAATATTCTAAATGTAACAAGAGAGGCCAATGTCATTTATGCCTCTCTTTTTCTTTTCCCCGTAATCACTCCCCCCCTCCTCTCTCAAAAATTTCTTCCCCCACATATAACCGTTATATGCCACTCGTCGAATAATTTTGCACTTCGAATGTAATATAGGTTTAACTTCGACTATTTGCCTCGCGCCACCCTTCGCCCTCTATTTCTAGAATATTTGGCTCTATTTACTCTTGCTGCATCCCTTATACATCGCAAACGGAGAAAGTAATGAAAGCGATCAATAAGAAACAGAAAGGCTTTACCCTAATTGAGTTGATGATTGTTGTGGCGATCATTGGTGTGTTGTCGGCGATTGCAGTGCCTGCTTATAAAGATTACGTATCGAAAAGTGAGCTTGCCTCGGGCTTTGCTACCTTAAAATCGGTGATAACCCCGGCTGAGCTTTACATACAGGAACACGGGGCACTAAGTGGCTCTGATACCTCTATTTTGGGCGTTAAAACAACTGCAAATAACCTAGGAGCTCTGAAAATAGAAAATGATGGGTCAATCACTTTTACTCATAATAAAGGCGCTGTCGATAAAACTGTATTTACATACACTAGATCAGCAACTGATGGCTGGACATGTGGTGTCTTATTAACACCAAGTACATTAACAGAGCCTAAAGGCTGTGTTAAAACCAACTAATGCTAACCAACCTCCCTACCATCTTGCGCCAAGCTGAATTACTGAGTTTGGTGCAAGAACAGAACCTAAAAGAGCACGTGATCGCTTCGGGTATGACGGTACCTGAAGCTTTGCTCGACCTTGAGTTGTTCGAGCACCACGATCTCACTCAGCACATTAGTTCTATTTTTGGTCTCAGCGTGACTGAGCTTAGCCACTACGATTACACCTCTCTTTGTCACTCCCTTGGATTACGTGAGCTCATCACCCGCTATCAAGCTCTACCAGTGCAAAATAATGGTTTAGTTCTCTCAGTCGCCGTTTCAGACCCCACTTACACAGAAGTTGAGGATGAATTTCGCTTTGCCACCGGTCAGCAAGTTGAGTTGGTTCTAGCCGATTGCAAAGCGCTTCAAGCTTCAATTCGTCGCCTGTACGGCACCTCCGTCAATACCAGTCAATCATCAGCCAAAGAGATCAGCCAAGATGAGCTCGCCAGCTTGGTGGATGTGGGTGATGACGAAATACAACTGGTTGAAAACCTGAGCCAAGATGATGCCCCTGTCAGCCGATTTATCAATCAAGTTCTGTTAGATGCTGTACGTAAAGGGGCATCCGATATTCATTTTGAACCTTACGATGAACTCTACCGAATCCGACTTCGATGCGATGGTATTTTGGTTGAAACCCAAACTCCAGCAAACCATTTAAGTCGTCGTCTCTCTGCTCGGCTTAAGATCCTTGCCAAGCTCGATATTGCCGAACGACGCCTTCCTCAAGATGGTCGCATTAAGCTTCGCCTTGATGAGAGCACCGCGATTGATATGCGGGTTTCTACCCTTCCTACATTGTGGGGAGAGAAAATTGTATTACGACTTCTCGATAGCAGCAGTGCTAACTTGGATATAGACAAACTTGGCTACAGCGACAAACAAAAGCAGCTCTACCTCAACGCCTTAAAACAGCCTCAAGGCATGATATTAATGACAGGCCCTACGGGTAGTGGCAAAACCATCTCCCTCTACACTGGGCTCAATATCCTCAATACATCGCAAGTGAATATTTCCACCGCGGAAGATCCCGTTGAGATCAACCTCTCAGGCGTTAACCAAGTACAGGTGCAACCCAAGATTGGTTTTGGGTTTGCTAAAGCGCTGCGATCTTTTCTTCGACAAGATCCCGATATTGTCATGGTGGGTGAGATTCGAGATTTAGATACCGCAGAGATTGCCATCAAAGCCGCTCAGACTGGACATCTAGTTTTATCAACCTTACATACTAACTCTGCGGCAGAAACCGTGATTCGGCTAAGTAACATGGGGATTGAAGCGTTTAATCTGGCCTCTTCACTGAGTTTGATCATCGCCCAACGGCTGGCTCGAAAATTGTGCCCACACTGTAAGCTTCCCCATCAAGACGAGGCACTGATAAAAACATTATCTCTCAGCGAGAATGGCCTTATTTTTAAGGCCAATGATGAGGGCTGCAATGAATGTAATGGTGGCTACTCTGGGCGAACGGGCATTTACGAAGTCATGCCGTTTGATCACGATATGGCCGATGCGGTCATGAAAGGCGCATCAATGCTTGAAATTGAAAGTTTAGCCAAATCGGCAGGAATGCAAACTTTACAGCAATCGGGTATCGAAAAACTCAAACAGGGCATCACCAGTTACGCAGAACTTCAACGTGTTCTCTACTTCTGATCGGGTGAATTAGGTGAGTAATTAATGAGAAAAACCAAACAAGTTCAACTTAAAAATTATCGTTGGAAGGGAATAAACAGCGTAGGGAAACGTGTATCAGGGCAGATCTTAGCGCTATCTGAGCTAGAAGTGCGAGATAAACTCAAAGAGCAGTACATTCAAATAAAGAAGATAAAAAAAGGCAATGTGTCGTTTTTTACTCGTATTACACATCGAGTCAAAGCCAAAGATATCACCATATTAACCCGTCAACTTGCCACCATGTTAGGGACTGGGGTTCCTATTATTCAAGCATTGAAATTGGTCTCAGACAACAACCGAAAAGCCGAGATGAAATCGATTCTCTCTCAGGTCAGTAAAGGCGTGGAAGCAGGTACTCCCATCTCTAAAGCACTGCGTACTGCGAGCCCTCACTTTGATGCCTTATATGTTGATCTTGTCGCGACAGGAGAGCAATCAGGCAATTTACCTGAAGTGTTTGAGCGCCTCGCCACTTATCGAGAGAAAAGTGAACAGCTGAGAGCCAAAGTCATCAAAGCGCTAATCTATCCCGCGATGGTGATCATGGTCGCCCTAAGTGTCTCTTATCTCATGCTCACAATGGTAATTCCTGAGTTTGAGAGTATGTTTAAAGGCTTTGGCGCTGATTTGCCTTGGTTCACTCAACAGGTTCTATATCTCTCCCACTGGGTTCAGGCTTATAGCTTCATGATTCTGCTCTCCCTTGTTGCTTTGATTATCGCGGTGAAAGTGATTCGGAAAAAATCATTTCGAGTCCGACTTTCTACCAGTAAACTGAGCTTAAAACTGCCTGTTATAGGAGGCGTGTTCTCCAAAGCGGCGATTGCTAAATTTAGTCGAACGCTGGCCACTAGCTTTAGCGCCGGTATTCCCATTTTAACGAGCTTAAAAACCACCGCGAAAACCTCGGGAAACCTTCATTATCAAACCGCTATTGATTCGGTGCACCAAGAGACGTCTGCCGGAATGCCTATGTACATAGCAATGAGAAATACCGCAGCATTTCCTGAAATGGTGTTGCAGATGGTCATGATAGGCGAAGAGTCTGGTTGTCTTGACGACATGCTTAATAAAGTGGCAACCATCTATGAGTTTGAAGTTGATAATACAGTTGATAATTTAGGCAAAATCCTTGAACCCCTTATCATCGTCTTTTTAGGCGTTGTGATTGGGGGATTAGTTGTCGCAATGTATTTACCAATCTTTAACTTAATGAGTGTATTAGGATAGTATGAAGCTCTGATATGGTAATAGCGATATGTTACCGCTATTTCTACCCATTACCTGAGTGAAAATATGGAAGTGTTTGAGTTACACCCTTGGTTATTTACCACCTTTGCCGTGATCTTCGGTCTTATTATCGGCAGCTTTCTTAATGTGGTGATTCACCGACTGCCGATCATCATGGAGCGAGAATGGCGTCAAGAGTGTGCAGACTCCTTCCCTGAATATAAAATTACGCCACCAGAAGGCGTGTACTCATTGAGCATTCCTCGCTCAACCTGCCCTAAGTGTAAAACTCAGTTACGCCTTATTGATAATATTCCTGTGCTTAGCTGGCTATTTTTACGAGGCCAGTGTCACCACTGTGAAAACAAAATTTCAGCTCGCTACCCGTTAATAGAGTTATTAACCGCGTTAATGAGCGGCGTCGTGGCATACAGCTTTGGCCCTAGCTACTTCACCATCGCATTGGTCCTGTTCACCTTTGTTTTAATATCCGCAACCTTCATTGATCTTGATACTATGCTACTGCCTGATCAGCTGACGCTTCCTCTTGTATGGTCTGGTATCGCTCTAGCACTGTTTCAAATTAGCCCGATATCACTGCAAGACGCCGTTATAGGTGCGATTGCTGGTTACTTGTGCTTATGGTCTGTTTACTGGGGATTTAAACTATTAACCGGTAAAGAGGGGATGGGGTATGGCGATTTCAAACTCCTCGCCGCCCTAGGTGCTTGGCTAGGTTGGCAATATCTACCGATGATCATCTTACTATCCTCACTCGTTGGACTTGTGTTTGGCATTATTCAGCTTCGTTTACAAAAGAAGGGAATTGATAAAGCATTTCCTTTTGGCCCTTACCTCGCTATTGCGGGTTGGGTTGCCTTAATTTGGGGCGAGTCAATCATGTCATGGTATTTTGGCTCGGTAATGGGGATATAACATGACTTTTGTAGTTGGCGTGACTGGTGGCATAGCCAGTGGTAAGACAACCGTTGCGGATCTATTCCAGCAGCACTTCAACATTGAGATTGTCGATGCTGATATTGTCGCTCGCGAGGTGGTAGAGCCAAATAGCGAAGGGTTGAACGCCATCATTCAACATTTTGGATCTGACATCGTTGTTGAGAATGGAGAGCTGAATAGAGCTAAATTGCGCGAGAAGATCTTCTCTAATCCAGCAGATAAGCAGTGGCTTAATGCTCTACTTCATCCACTCATCAGGCTGAAAATGCAAGCAGAGATCAAAGCTGTTAGCTCTCCTTATGTGCTGCTCGTTGTACCTTTACTGATTGAAAACAATCTACAAGTTATGACAGACCGAGTTTTAGTCGTTGATGTTAATGAAGAGACGCAGATTGAACGAACAATGAATCGAGACGGGGTTTCTATCGAACAAGCTCAATCGATTCTTTCTTCACAATCAAGCAGAGAAGAGCGTCTTAGCTTTGCTGATGATGTGATTAAAAATGACACAAAAAACAGAGAACTTCTGCCCCAAATCACAGAATTACATCAAAAGTATCTAGCTATTAGTAAGCAAAATCGTGAAAATAGCAAAGAGACATTCGAAGGCGATATCAATGACCACTCATAAGTTTGAACATCCTCTTAATGAGAAGACACGCATCTATTTACGAGTAGAAGCGCTGCTCCGTCAACTGAATGTCTCGTCGCAGTTTTCTGATGATCTTCAGCATCTACTGTTTTTCCGTTCCCTGTTTGATCTATTAGAAATATTCGAACAAATTCAATTAAAAACCGAACTGGCTAAAGATATAGAGAAGCAGCGTCTAACCTATAAGAGCTGGCTTAACGTGGATGGCGTCGACCAAGCGATGCTGCTCAATGTATTGAAAGAAGTTGACCTTGTTCATGGCAAATTAATGACCGCAGAACGTTTTGGTCAATCGCTAAAAGAAGACCGATTCATTAGTACCATTCGTCAACGCTTCAACTTACCTGGTGGCTCATGTTGTTTTGACCTACCCGCGCTGCATCATTGGCTTCACTTACCAAAGACTCACAAAGAGCATGACACTAAGCAGTGGCTAGAGACACTGATGCCTCTCTCTGACGCACTGACACTCTGGCTCAAGCTCGCTCGAGAGACCGGCTATAACCAACCACAAATGGCAAATAACGGCTTTTTCCAGAGTGATGCCGAAGACGCTAATATCCTAAGGCTAGAGATCCCACTGCAATATGGTGTCTACCCTATGATCTCAGGACATAAAAATCGATTCGCTATTAAATTCATTGAATTCAAGTCTGGTCAAGCGTGTACTCAGGATATTCAATTTACGCTAGCGGTTTGCAGTTAGTCGCGATCGCCTTAAAGCGTTACTCTAGATACTCTGAGCGCTTAGTAAAGCAATGAACTTCGGCTCTATTATCGAGTTGCAATTTAGCTACCCAGAGCCGACAATATCGGCAATTCCAATACGAGATTGAATCAATGTCTAAAAAAATCACGATTGTTAAGTGTCCGCAATGCAGCGCTGAGGTAGAGTGGGGAGAGCAAAGCCCACACCGCCCTTTCTGTAGTAAGCAGTGCCAAATGATAGACTTTGGTGAATGGGCCGATGAAGAGAATACCATTGCTGGCGCTCCTGATATGTCAGACAGCGACGGTTGGTCAGAAGACCCACATTAAAGCTAACAGCTAACAGCTAACGGCTAACGGCTAACGGCTAACGGCTAACGGCTAACGGCTAACGGCTAACGAAATAATGAAGGTTGATGCCATTGGGATCAGCCTTTTTCTTTTTTATTTCGTTTTAATATTAGAAAACAGAATGAATTGAGATTTAAACGAAGCTAGATTTTTCTAGAACAAGGAAGAGGAACGGAGTTTACGGTAGTAAATGAGTACCGATGACGATGTAATAGGGAAACCTAGCCAGCTTAAACTCAAGACATAAAAAAACGGAGCCTATTGGCTCCGTTTTTCTTATGAGAACGCTAGTTATAGCATTACTTCTTAGCAAGCTTCTCGCGGATACGAGCTGACTTACCAGAACGCTCACGTAGGTAGTACAACTTGGCACGACGTACTGCACCACGGCGTTTAACTTCGATGCTATCAACCATTGGAGAATGTGTTTGGAACGTACGCTCTACACCTTCACCGTTCGAGATCTTACGTACAGTGAATGCAGAGTGCAGACCACGGTTACGGATAGCGATTACAACGCCTTCAAAAGCCTGTAGACGCTCACGGTCACCTTCTTTTACCTTAACTTGAACTACTACAGTGTCACCTGGAGCAAATTTAGGTAGGTCTGATTTTAGTTGCTCTTCTTCAAGAGCCTTGATGATGTTACTCATTTTTAAATTCCTAGAATAAACTGATACTAAATAAAATAGGTTACTGCTTACTTTTTATTAGAGCGATGCTCTTTAATAAATTCGGCCAGTAATTGTTCCTGTTCGTCAGTCAGAGCTAGGTTTTCCAGAAGCTCTGGTCTTCTAAGCCAAGTACGGCCTAGCGACTGTTGTAATCGCCAGCGACGAATGTCCTTATGGTTACCAGACATCAATACCGAAGGCACTGATTTATCGTCTAGTAGTTCTGGACGCGTATAATGTGGACAATCTAACAAGCCATTGGCAAAAGAGTCTTCTTCTGCCGACGCGAAATCCCCTAATACTCCCGGAACAAACCGTGAGACTGAATCAATCAACGTCATGGCTGGTATCTCACCACCCGTCATTACAAAATCACCTATCGACCATTCTTCGTCAACTTCGGATTGTATAATGCGCTCATCTACCCCTTCATAGCGACCACAGATAAGAATCAAGTTCTCATTAGTAGCCAACTCTTCAACACCTTGTTGGTCGAGCTTACGACCTTGAGGTGAAAGGTAAATAACCTTCGTCTTTCCCGGTGAGGCTTGTTTTGCTGTATGAATAGCATCGCGCAAAGGCTGAACCATCATAAGCATGCCAGGACCACCACCGTAAGGTCTATCATCAACAGTGCGATGTTTGTCGTGAGTGAAATCGCGAGGATTCCATGTCTCTACCGACAAAAGACCTTTTTTAACCGCTTGACCTGTTACTCCATAATCAGTAACGCTGCGGAACATTTCAGGAAACAGGCTAATTATGCCAATCCACATGTTTTCACCAATATAAGCTTGGTTCTATTCGCAATGTTACTTGGAGTTAGAATCCAGGATCCCAGTCAACTTCGATCCGTTGAGCATTGCGATCAACTGATTTGATCACTTGCTCTTCAAGAAACGGGATTAATCGTTCCTTTTGCCCAAAAGCATCTTTTAGATTTGCTTTCACTACGAGAACATCGTTTGAACCGGTTTCCATGACATCCGTCACTTTACCCAAATCGTAACCTTTGGTGGTTACCACTTGCATTCCAAACAATTCACGCCAGTAGAATTCCTCTTCTGACAATTCAGGTAGCGCTGCAGGGTCAATAGCGATTTCGAAATTAGTCAGTAAGTGCGCTTCTTCGCGAACTTCCAAACCAGCTAGTTTAGCCACCATAGCTTTGCTATGACGCTTCCAGCTTTCTACTTTGTATTCAACCCACTCGCCCTTAATTTTAATAAACCAAGGACTGTAATCGAAAATGCTTTCAGCATTGTCTGTGTAGGAAAAAACCTTAAGCCAGCCGCGAATGCCATAGGTAGCACCAAACTTGCCCATAACAATTTTTTCGTTTTGCTCACTCATTGTTTCTTTTCCTTTCATCGACATAAGCTACTTCTCTATAAATAAAGAATTAAGCCGCTTTTTTAGCGTCTTTTACTAGCTTAGCTACGCGGTCAGATACAGATGCGCCTTGACCAACCCAGTGGTTAACGCGATCTAGGTCTAGACGTAGACCTTCTTCTTGACCAGTAGCAGTAGGGTTAAAGAAACCTACTTTTTCAATGAAACGGCCAGTTGCAGCATTGCGGCTGTCCGCTACTACGATTTGATAGAATGGGCGTTTTTTTGCGCCGTGACGTGCCAAACGAATGGTTACCATGTCGTCCTCTTTTGCTTTCTCAAAAATAAAATTAACCCCAGAAACCGTCTTTTAAAAGTCGATTTGGGGTCTCGTGCCAAAATAAAGCCTCGGAATTTTACTCTTATTCCGAGGCTTTGCAAGACATTTAGCTACTTTTTCACCACCACAAAAAGTAAATATAATTTGTGATTTAGCTAACAGCTTGAAAATAAAGTTAGCTTAGGTTCAAGACTAATGAATACGATACGATTAACGACCGAATGGATTGAAGCCACCGCCACCACCCATTCCGCCCATACCACCCATGCCGCCGCCGCCCATCATGCCTTGCATGTTGCGCATCATGCCTTTCATGCCACCTTTCTGCATTTTCTTCATCATTTTCTGCATCTGGGTAAATTGCTTCAATAGGCGGTTAACGTCTTGTACCTGAGTACCAGAGCCGGCTGCGATGCGTTTCTTGCGTGACCCTTTAATGAGCTCAGGACGCTTACGCTCTTTCATCGTCATTGAGTTAATGATCGCTTCCATCTGCTTAAACATTTTGTCGTCAACTTTATCTTTGACGTTATCTGGTACGTTGCTCATGCCGGGTAGCTTGTCCATCATACCCATCATTCCGCCCATGTTTTGCATCTGGCCAAGCTGCTCACGGAAGTCTTCTAGGTCGAAACCTTTCTTCTCTTTGAATTTCTTAGCAAGTTTGTCCGCTTTATCAGTATCAACATTACGCTGAAGATCTTCGATAAGAGATAAAACGTCACCCATGCCCAGAATACGTGAAGCGACACGATCAGGGTGGAACGGTTCTAGCGCGTCAGTTTTCTCACCGACACCTAAGAACTTAATTGGTTTACCAGTAATATGACGAACAGATAAAGCAGCACCACCACGTGCGTCACCATCAACCTTAGTTAGGATGACACCGGTTAATGGCAGTAAATCGCCAAACGCTTTCGCTGTATTCGCTGCATCTTGGCCTGTCATGGCGTCAACAACAAAAAGAGTCTCAACAGGATTAATCGCGCCGTGAAGCTCTTTAATCTCAGCCATCATCTCTTCATCAACCGCTAAACGACCCGCAGTATCGACAAGAAGAACGTCGTAGAATTTTTTCTTAGCGTGATCAATCGCTGCGTTTGCAATATCAATCGGCTTTTGATCGGCTGATGATGGGAAGAAATCAACCCCTACATCAGTAGCAAGAGTTTCTAGCTGTTTGATTGCCGCAGGGCGATAAACATCGGCAGACACAACAAGAACTTTCTTTTTGTCTCTTTCCGTTAATAGCTTAGAAAGTTTACCGACACTGGTTGTTTTACCTGCACCTTGTAAACCAGCCATTAAGATGACAGCAGGAGGCTGAGCCGCTAAATCAAGCGCTTCATTGGATTCACCCATAACCGCTTCAAGTTCTGCTTGAACGATTTTGATGAACTCTTGGCCTGGAGTAAGAGATTTAGAAACCTCTACACCCACCGCGCCCTCTTTTACACGCTTTACGAAATCACGAACAACAGGCAGTGCTACGTCCGCTTCTAGCAACGCCATACGAACTTCGCGCAGCGTCTCTTTAATATTATCTTCGGTCAAACGACCTTTACCGCTGATATTTTTCAGCGTTTTGGATAATCGATCTGTTAAATTGTCAAACATCTTTATACTCTTCGCTATCAGGCGACAAATTACTGTGAGTATACATTAGCCATGAGTGGAGTCATACCCGTTGTAAACGCCTTCTTTAGTTTTGATATCTCATCTATTGCAATTCTATCCGGATATACGATAGCCCAACCGCTTGATGCAGGTTATAATTCCTTAATTCAACAACAAAACTTGTGATATTGATGGATAACTTAATCGCCGTTACTTCTGCAATTTTATATGCGCTCGCCATCGCAACGATTGTTCCTGGATTGATTCAACAGACGGGAATACGCTCGAAAACTGTCTTTATCAGTGCTGCTGTTGCGCTGGCTTTTCATGGCTGGCTATTAAGTGATCTTATTTTTAATGAAAATGGACAGAACCTAAGCATTCTCAATGTCGCTTCATTAATTAGTTTTATCATCTCTGTTGTTATGAGTGTTGCCATGCTCAAAACGAGGCTGTGGTTTCTATTACCTGTCGTATATAGCTTTTCAGCCATTAACCTTTTAGCGGCGACCTTCTTATCAAGCACCTTCATTACTCACTTAGAGAATGAACCAAAACTGCTTGTACACATCTCTTTAGCGCTTTTCTCCTACTCTACCCTCTCCATTGGTGCGTTATACGCGCTACAACTGGCCTGGTTAGATCATAAACTAAAAGCGAAAAAGGCCTTGGCTATCAACCCGAACTTACCACCACTAATGATGGTTGAGCGTCAATTATTTAAAATTATCCTCATTGGAACACTGCTATTAACTGGAACTCTCATTACGGGTACGTTCTTCGTTCATGATATGTTTGCTCAAGGAAAGGCACATAAAGGCGTTTTATCGTTTATTGCTTGGGTTATCTACTCGACTCTACTTTGGGGTCACTATCAAAAAGGTTGGCGTGGGCGTAAAGTCACTTGGTTTGCTGTAGCCGGTGCAACATTACTCACTTTGGCTTACTTTGGTAGTCGATTTGTCAAAGAGATCATTCTCACTTAACTCTAAATGTAAGAGTTAAGTAACTCTTCTTATTACCTTTTAATCAGGTGCAATGTTATCTGTATCATTGACATCTTTATTATTATCGGTCATAAATTAAGCAACAAACAAAAAGGGAAACTCTAGATTGGACGACATCTCCACTGTTTTTTTATTCACGTTACTTGGCTGTTTGATCGTTATCTCCGGATACTTTTCAGGCTCAGAAACGGGAATGATGTCTCTAAACCGTTATCGGTTAAAGCATTTAGCCGGAACAGGGCACAAAGGCGCAAAGCGTGTTGAAAAACTCTTAAGCCGCCCAGATCGACTCATTGGTCTGATCCTTATCGGGAATAACTTAGTTAATATCCTCGCCTCTGCAATCGCAACCATCATAGGTATGCGGTTATATGGCGATGTGGGTGTGGCTTTGGCAACCGGTATATTGACGTTAGTTATCCTCGTATTTGCAGAAGTGACCCCGAAAACCATCGCATCGCTCTATCCAGAACGCGTTTCCTACGCCAGCAGTATCCTTCTTCTTATCTTAATGAAGCTGCTTTCTCCACTTGTGATCTTAGTGAACTTTATTACCAATGGATTTATTCGCTTATTAGGCGTTAAAGCGGATCATAGTCAAGAAGATCATCTAAGCTCAGAAGAATTAAGAACGGTTGTGAATGAAGCTGGGAACCTGATTCCTCAGCGCCACCAAGACATGTTGGTCTCTATTCTCGATTTAGAGCATGTCACGGTCAATGACATCATGATTCCTCGTAATGAAATAACGGGAATCGATATAAACGATGACTGGAAGTCTATTGTTCGCCAATTAACCCACTCCCCCCATGGACGAGTTGTTCTTTACCGCGACCAAATTGATGAAGTCGTGGGCATGCTAAGGCTTCGTGAAGCATATCGTCTGATGCTTGAAAAGAATGAGTTTAATAAAGAAACCCTACTTAGAGCGGCTGATGAAGTGTACTTCATTCCAGAGAGCACACCGCTTAACGTTCAATTATTGAAATTCCAACGAAATAAGCAGCGTATCGGCTTGATTGTCGATGAGTATGGCGACATCAATGGGCTAGTGACGTTAGAAGATATTCTTGAAGAAATTGTTGGCGAATTTACCACCTCGATTGCACCAAGCTTGTCTGATGAAATCACACCACAGTCTGATGGGAGTTTTCTTATTGAAGGAAGTACCAATATTCGTGATATCAACAAAGGGCTGCAATGGAAACTACCAACGGACGGGCCAAGAACCCTTAATGGTTTGATTCTAGAACACCTTGAAGATATCCCAGAGAGCCACATCAGCATCCAGGTAGCCAAACACCCTATGGAAATCGTTGAGCTTGAAGAGAATCGCATCAAGCTAGTCAGAGTCTTCCCAAAGGTCTCTTAATACGAATAAAGGGGTCAGGTATTCACTCTGGCGACAAGATAGCGAAAATAAAAAAGCCTTGAGACCATTAATCTCAAGGCTTTTTAGTATCACTTCTTTAAGAAGAATTAGTCTACTTTAAGCTCTTTTAGCATCGCTTCTGGTAGTGCTAGCTCATCATTTTTGTTCACTGAGATACCCGCTGAAATAATGTTCTTAGCAATCTCTTGAGCTTGAGAGAGTGAGTGCATTGCAGCCGTACCACATTGATATTCATTCAGCTCTGGGATTTTATTTTGATCAGCAACTTTCAATACATCTTCCATTGCCGCTAACCATGAAGCAGCAACGACGTCTTCACTTGGTGTACCGATCAGGCTCATGTAGAACCCAGTACGACAACCCATTGGTGAGATATCGATGATCTCGACTGAATCACCATTTAGGTGATTACGCATGAAACCCGCATATAAGTGCTCTAATGTATGAATACCTTCTTCTGAAAGAATCTCTTTGTTTGGCGCAGTAAAACGTAGATCGAACACCGTAATAGTATCGCCTTTAGGTGTCTGCATTGTTTTTGCAACACGTACAGCGGGTGCATTCATACGAGTGTGGTCGACGGTAAAACTATCTAATAACGGCATTGCTTTTCCTTAATCATTATTGTGCACAAGCCATCCCTAACCTGTGCCGTTCAGCTCAACTCACTAAGTCATTCAGTCTTAGTTGTTGAGTCTCAATTATCAGAGCACGTTAACAACGGGATTTCGTGCCACTACTTTAAGTATGAAAAGTAGTTCTCTAAATAGGTATCGAATTCTTCAGTATCACTACTCTCTACCGCTGCTTGCGCTTCACGAGAGCGAATCACTTCCGATTCCATCTGTTGTTGAGAGTATACTTTATATTGGTGCTGCTGGTATTGCTGACGATAGGTCATCCCTAGCTCACATCCAAGTTGGCCCAGTCCACCATATTGCTTCGTCATTGCGAGCAATTGCCCAGAGATAGTCAGTTCAGGTTGATCTATCCACTGAATAAGCTTGTCACAAACATCTTGATAAGCGCGTCCACCGTGCGCTTCATCCATTGAGCGAGCAATCAGTATCAGATCATCAAACACACGCTTAGCCCATGCTTGAAGCGTCAACTGTTCTCCTCGACAACCAATCTGTAATTCTAACCCTGTTTTTCGTCCTTCAAGAATGACCTTGTTCCAGTTATCTCTCCAGCACTTAAGCTCGCAATCGTCCATAGGATCAGAGTCACTTAACGTCGCCCATGTCAGGAAAAGATCGAGGAAACGAACTTGCTCTTCGGTAATACCAACTGAGCTGAATGGATTCACATCTAAAGAACGAACTTCAATATATTCAACCCCTGCACGGCCTAGTGCCTCAGACGGTTTTTCATCTGATTTTGCTACGCGTTTAGGGCGAATAGGCGCATACAATTCATTTTCAATTTGCAGTACATTGCTATTCAACTGGCGGTACTCTCCTTCTACCTTGATGCCAATATTGGCAAACTCTTCTGAAGGCGTGCGAATCGCTTTATTCAACCCTTCAAGGTATTGCTCTAAACTGTTAAATCCAATTTTGAGCACGCTTTGAGCGCTGTTGGTATAACCTAAGTCACTTAACCTTAGTGACGTCGCATGCGGCAGATACAAGGTTTGATTGATATTTTCAAACGGAAGCTTGGTTTCTCTTCCTTTTAAGAAAGAAGAACACAGTGCCGGTGACGCACCGAAGAAGTAAGGAATTAACCAGCCAAAACGGTAGTAATTACGAATCAAGCCAAAATAAGCATCTGACTTACTCGCTTCGCGCTCACTTTGTTGCTGTTCACCGTAAAGCGCATCCCAAAACGTTTCTGGAAACGAGAAGTTAAAATGCACACCAGAGATAATCTGCATCAAGCTACCATAGCGGTGCTTCAAGCCTTCACGATAGAGCGTCTTCATCTTGCCGGAATTTGATGTGCCGTAATACGCAAGATTGATGTCATCTTCAACACCGACATAACAAGGCATCGATAATGGCCACATTTTCTCTTCACCTAAGTTCTTTTGGGCGAAGTGATGAATGTCTTCGAGTTGGTAAACTAAAGTCGAAACGTCGTGGGAAACAGGAGTAATGAACTCCAGAAGAGACTCAGAAAAGTCAGTGGTTATCCATTCATTTGAATACGCTGAACCTAATCCGTCAGGGTGTGGTGTGGTCGCAAGGTGTCCGTTCTGGTGGTAGCGTAAGGTCTCACGCTCTACACCACGTCCATATTGCTTAAACACGTCCGATTGTTTGGCTATTAAATCTAGCCTAGCAGCAAAATCAGTCAAAATGTGGGTCACTTATATTCATATTTATGCGCTTGTAAGAAAAACTCACCATTAAGCTAGCACTAAAATAGGTTGTTAGAATTTGGGCGGAATCATCCGCCCTTTATAAATGTGTACTCTAACGGATGATTTCAAGCTCTTCTATCGGAATATCGAGTTTTTCTAACTCCGGCATTAAGCTCTTCGCATCACCAACCACAATAATTTGGTAATCATCAGGGTTAAACCATTTATTTGCGAGCTTATCTAGCGTTGCCTTATCGACGGTTTCTACAATTCGATTTCTCTGCTGTAGATAGTCTTCATCCAAACTATAGGTAAGAATATTACTTAGCAACGCCGCTTTTTGCGATGGCGTCTCGTATTTAAGGGCATCTTGCTGACCAACGGCTAAACGCAAGAAGTCTAGTTCAGATTCCGTAAGCCCCTTCTCACTAAACAGTGCTAGCTCTTTTTGCAGCTCTTCTATAGAAGCAACGGTAGCATTAGCTCGAACCTGAGCATTAAACACGATAATACCCACTTCGCGATTCGCTGCTAAATAGCCGCTAGCTCCATAGGTATAACCTTTATCTTCACGTAGATTCTGATTGATTCGACTATTGAAATTACCCGCTAAATTGAAGTTAGCAAGTTGAGTTAAGTAAGTCTCTCCAGTGGCATCAAAAGAGCGACCTTTTCTAACCAGGCGAACCACACTCTGTGGTGCATGAGGTTTATCAACGAGATATATCTTCTGTTCCGTCAGTGGTTTCACCACTTGTGGCCTTAGTAGCGGAGAGACCTCTCCCTGCCAATTCGAGAAGAAGGCCAACTCTTGTTTAATCGCTTTTCTATCGATATCACCTACGACCACAACTTGAGCGCCATGTGGTGTGTAATGCGTGTTATAAAACTCCGTTACATCATCTAACGTTAAGTTTGCTATCGACGCCTCTGTTCCATCTCGAGAACGAGAAAATAGCGAACGGCCGAAGATAACTTGACGTGTGGCTTGTGATGCTAGCCAGTTAGGAGTTTGGTGACGATAAATCACGCCCTCTAACATTTGCTGTTTGAGCCTGTCAAAATCCGCTTGAGCAAACTTAGGTTCAAAAAGAATCTCTTCCACAATTGCCAACGTTGGCGTTAAGTTTTTTTCCAATGCCGACACACTGATTGACGTGCTATAAGAGCCCGCGCTGACACTGATATTACTACCTAGCTTATCGAGCTCTGCCTTAAGCGCTTCTAAAGAGCGCTGCTGTGTCCCCTCTTCCAACAGTGAAGCCGTCAAGTTCGCTAGTCCTTCTTTTCCTCTAGCAACGTGCCTCTCTCCTGCAGGTAAGTAAAACTCGATTTGAACGGTTGGGGTTTCAGTGGTTTTTGTGCCTAGCAGCTCCGCACCATTATCAAAATACACTTCATACAGCTTAGGCATTTGTGCTTGAACGCCACCAGCAACTTCTGGCATCACTGAACGATCAAACTCATCAATTGCTCGGCGTTGCTCTAGCTGGTCTGCTGAAATCTTTTGATATTCTGGCAAGGTTCGTTCTGCAGGGCTGAAATTAGCCTCTTGTACCGCAAGATCCATTTCACCTCTCGGTATAACACTCAGTGTCACTTTCGGTTTGCCTTGTAGGTACTCTTGGTACACAGACATAATCGATACAGGGGAGACTTCACGGATCTGATTTAAGCGTGTTTCAATACGATCTGGCTGACCGTAGAAGGTTTGATTTGAAGCGAGTTGAGTCACCTTGCCGCGAACACTTTCTAGTGCAAATACGGCGTTTGCTTCTGCCATGCCCGTGATCTGATCGAGGCGCTCTTGCTCAGCCCCCTCATTTGAAAACACCTCCAGTGTATCCATTAGCTCTTCGTACAGTGGGGTTAAATCCCCTTCTCCGCCCGATGCCCCCATCGCGTAGACATAGAATGTACACGCAAGCTCAGCACAATCTTGGAATGCACCGGCATCCACAGCCTTTTGAGTTTTCACCAAACGTTGATAGAGCAAGCCATTCGCGCCACCACCAAGTACATTAGCTAAAGAGTCTAACGACACTTGTTGCTCGCTTCCTCGATATTCGGTTGGCCAACCCACGATTACCATTGGTTGTTGGATACGATCTTCTAAGGTGACGTAACGATCTTCCGTCAGCACTGCCGGTTCCTTAGGTGCCTTTTCAACTTCAGGGCCTTTAGGGATTGACCCAAAATACTGATTTATCCACGCTAACGTTTCATCTTCGTCAAAGTCACCACCGATTGTTATTACGGCGTTATTTGGCCCATACCAACGTAGGAAGAATGCTTTAAGATCATTCACATCAACACGATCAAGATCTTCTACATAGCCAATTGGTTGCCATGAATATGGGTGCCCCTCAGGGTAGATAGATTCCCCCATTCGCTCCCACATTAATCCATAAGGGCGGTTATCATAGCCCTGTGCGCGTTCATTTTTTACCGTATCACGCTGAATCTCAAATTTGTGCTGAGAGACCGCATCAAGTAAAAAGCCCATGCGGTCAGACTCTAACCACAATACTTTTTCAAGTTGATTGGAGGGTACGGTTTGAAAGTAGTTAGTTCGGTCTCGATTGGTGGTTCCATTTAATGTTCCACCCGCTTCGGTAATAAGTCGGAAGTGTTCTTGGTCGCCCACATTCTCAGATCCCTGGAACATCATATGCTCAAAGAAATGCGCAAAGCCTGACTTACCCACCTCTTCACGGGCAGAGCCAACATGATAAGTAACATCGACATGAACGAGTGGATCAGAGTGATCCGGAGATAATATGACCGTTAGCCCATTATCTAACTCATATTTTGAGTACGGGATCATCACCTTGTCAGGTGTTTGAGAAACCTCTTCAATTAATGTCACCCCATCAGGCACTGAAGAGAAAAAAGGAACGGAAGGAATTGTGTAACTTGAACAGGCTGAAATAGTGAGGAGAGAAACTGCTCCTAACCAAATATTTCTCATGACATTTCCTTAAAAGAATCCAAAGTAGATTGCAGCTAATAAGCTGTATCGGAGCGCTTTACCAATAAGAATAAGAATAAAACAAGGTAAAAATCGCATTCTTAACCAACCGGCGGCTAAGCAGAGTGGATCACCAATAACCGGTAACCAACTAAATAATAACGTCCAGTAGCCATAGCGATTAAGCCAGTGAATAGCTTTATGACCATGTTTTTCTTGTTGAGTTCGATTTGGTAAAAATAAACCAAGCCAATAGTTTGTCATACCACCAAGGGTGTTACCTATGGTCGCAATAACAATAATGATGAAAGTAGAGTATTGATTTAGGGCTAATGTAGCAATTAGCCCTGCTTCTGAACCACCAGGTAACAATGTAGCACTAAGAAAGCCACTGATGAAAAGAACCCAAAGGGCGGAGTCAGAAAACCAAAGAGCGAAAGTTTCAAACGCAGAAGTAAACGTCTCTAGCATTGCATATCAAGTAACACCTTGCCTCGCGTATGCCCCGTTTCAATTTGTAAATGGGCATCTTGCGCTTGTGTATAAGGGAATATTTGTTGGATCTCTGTTTTAAGCAGTCCAACGCTTACCATGTAAAGCATAGTATCAAGTTGTTCTGGATTAGGATCAACGAGCATGCCGGTTGCTTCAAAACCAAGAAGCTTGGCTTTTTCACAAATAAGTTCAGCGCTTAAGGTAGGAACCGTCACAACTCGCGCCCCGTCTTTTAAGCACTTCAATGCATCTAAGGCAGCATCGCCTCCAATCAAATCAATAAGTACATCCACTTCTTCAACTCTTTCAGAGACAGGAGCAAATTCGTAATTGATCGCGTGTGCACCTAGTGTCGCCATGTAGTCTAAATTGCTCTCACTGCAGCTAGTAAAAACTTCTGCTTTTGCGGCAATGGCGATTTGTACTGCAAGATGACCAACACCGCCTGCTCCTGCAAGAATAAGAACGCGATCGCCCTCTTTTACTTCTGCTTTATTGAGTGCTTGTGCTGCCGTTTGACCCGCTAAAGGGAGTACCGCAGCAGCTTCCAGTGTCACCGCATCAGGCACCAAACTTAATTCAGTTTCAGAAACACATACATACTGGCTATACCCTCCCCCTTGTAGCGGAAAGCCTATAAAACCTGCAACAGTCGCACCTTGTTCAAAACGGGTTGCATTATCGCCTGCTGCTACGATTTTTCCAGCAATATCGTAACCTGGTACCCAAGGCAAATTATCTTTATTTTGAGCAGCTGCCCAACCAAGACCAGCACGAGTTTTAACATCGATAGGGTTAACACCGGAAAATACAACTTTAACAACCACCTCACCAGGTTTTGGCTGAGGTACATCTGACGTTAGGGTGCTAAGAACATCAACGCCACCGAATTTGGTAATTGCAATCTGCTTATTTTCCATCGTTACGATTCCCTATTAAAAAAAGAAAGGGATGCCGAAGCATCCCTTTGAATATATAACATTTCTTGCAACTAAGTTAACTTTTGGCTCGCAAATTAACCATCTCTTGACTAAATAGCCTTTTCGTTAAACAGCAAAACCTTATTAACCACTCACTCTTGTTAACCTACAAGCGCAAGAAGAATACCAGCAGCAACCGCTGAACCAAGTACACCTGCTACGTTTGGTCCCATAGCATGCATCAGTAAGAAGTTTTGTGAGTTCGCTTCTAAGCCAACCTTGTTCACGACACGCGCCGCCATAGGTACAGCCGATACGCCAGCAGCACCAATAAGTGGGTTGATGTCTTCTTTCGAGTACTTGTTCAGAAGCTTAGCCATCAAAACACCCGCTGCGGTACCGATACTGAATGCGACCGCTCCGAGTAACAAAATACCTAACGTCTTAAAGTTCAAGAATGTATCAGCTTGAAGCTTAGAACCTACGCCAAGACCAAGAAAAATAGTCACAACGTTAATCAGTTCGTTTTGAGCTGTTTTCGACAAGCGATCAACTACGCCCGCTTCACGCATCAAATTACCCAGACAGAACATACCAACAAGTGGTGTTGCTGACGGTAAGAACAGAATAGTCATCAACAATACAGCAAGTGGAAAGATAACCTTCTCCGCTTTACCGACATGTTTAAGCTGAGCCATCTTGATTGAACGCTCTTCAGGTGTTGTCAGAGCTTTCATGATTGGCGGCTGAATAATCGGTACTAATGCCATATAGCTGTATGCGGCAACAGCGATAGCACCAAGTAATTCAGGCGACAGTTTGCTAGCAAGGAATATCGCCGTTGGACCATCTGCACCACCAATGATTGCGATAGAAGCTGCGTCAGGCATGGAGAACTCCATTCCTGGTATGTAGTTCAGCATAATCGCACCAAATAGAGTGGCGAAAATACCAAACTGAGCAGCAGCCCCAAGCCATAAGGTTTTCGGGTTTGCAATCAGCGCACCAAAATCCGTCATTGCCCCAACACCCATAAAGATAAGTAGTGGGAAAATACCAGTTTCAATACCAATATAATAAACGTAATAAAGCAAACCACCTGGATCGGTAAATCCAGCATTTGGGATGTTTGCTAATATTGCGCCAAAGCCGATAGGCAGTAATAGTAATGGTTCAAAGCCACGAGTAATCGCTAAAAACAGCAGAATTGCGCCAACTAACATCATGCATAGTTGACCAAATTCAAAGTTAGCGATCCCTGTCTCTGACCATAAGATCATCAATCCTTCCATGGTGATCCCTTACGCTAAGCTTAGAAGTGGCGAACCAACAGTAACAGCATCGCCCTCTTTCACATGAAGATCTTGTACAATACCGCCACGAGCAGCTCGTACTTCCGTTTCCATCTTCATCGCTTCAAGGATCAATAGTACATCTCCTTCCGCAACCTGAGCGCCAGCTTGAACGTTAACTTTAAAGATATTTCCAGCAAGTGGTGCAGGTACAGATTCTGAGTTCCCAGCAGGTGCTACTGGTGCTGCGACAGGCGCTGAGCCTTGAGCAGGAGCAACCGAAGTAAGCTCACCTTGAGGACCGACCTCGACATCATAAACCTGACCATCAACTTTAACGCTGTAGCTCTCAATACCACCTGCAGCAGGGCTAGCCGTCACTTGTGGTTGAGCTTGTTCTGCACTTGGTGCAGGTTCAAAAGCTTCAGGGTTACGACGGTTCTTAAGGAACTTCAATCCAACTTGTGGGAATAACGCATACGTTAATACATCATCAACGGTGTCTTCAGCCAATGAAATACCGTCCGTTTTCGCTTTTTCTAACAGCTCTGTTGTTAATGAATCTAGCTCATTATCAAGTAAGTCAGCAGGGCGGCACGTAACAGGCTCTGCGCCATCTAATACTTTTGCTTGCAGCTCTTGATCAACTTCAGCAGGTGCAGCACCGTATTCGCCTTTAAGAAGACCTGCAGTCTCTTTCGTAATACTCTTATAACGCTCACCGGTTAAGACATTGATCACCGCTTGAGAACCAACGATTTGCGATGTTGGTGTCACTAGTGGGATATAACCAAGCTCTTTGCGAACGCGTGGGATCTCTTCAAGTACCTCATCAAGACGATCAGCAGCGCCTTGCTCTTTTAGCTGCCCTTCCATGTTAGTTAACATGCCACCAGGAACTTGAGCGATAAGAATTCTTGAATCAATTCCTTTTAACTGACCTTCCCACTTCGCGTATTTTTTACGGACTTCACGGAAGTAAGCAGCGATAGGCTCAATTTGATCTAATTTCAGGTTGGTATCTCGTTCTGTGCCTTCTAACATCGCAACAACGGTTTCTGTTGGCGTATGTCCATAAGTACAACTCATAGAAGAGATAGCGGTATCTAGAATATCCACACCCGCTTCAACCGCTTTAACAGCCGTTGCAGTCGATAGACCTGTTGTTGCATGACAATGAAGCGCCAGTGGTACGTCACACGATGCTTTAATGCGAGAGATAAGCTCTTCAGCCTCGTAAGGCTTCAAGAGGCCTGACATATCCTTAATACATAATGAGTGGCAACCTAAGTCTTCTAGACGCTTAGCCAAATCAACCCAAGTGTCTGAGTTATGTACAGGGCTTGTGGTGTACGACATTGTGCCTTGTGCATGAGCACCGACATCGACCGTTGCTTTCACTGCCGTTTGGAAGTTTCGTACATCATTCATCGCATCAAAGATACGGAATACATCCATACCGTTAGTGTGCGCTCGTTCAACGAACTTCTCGACAACATCATCCGCATAGTGACGGTAACCTAAAAGGTTTTGACCACGCAGTAACATCTGCATTGGTGTATTTGGCATTGCTTTCTTTAATTCACGCAAACGCTCCCAAGGGTCTTCCCCCAAAAAACGAATACAAGAATCAAACGTAGCGCCTCCCCATGTTTCTAGGGACCAATACCCGACTTTATCCAATTCTGCTGCAATAGGCAGCATATCTTCAATACGCATACGCGTAGCAAATAGTGACTGATGGGCGTCACGAAGGACCACATCTGTAATAGCTAGTGGTTTAGACATGCTCATTAACTCCTTTTAATCCTTAAAAAATCTATTTTGCTGCTGAAATACGATGTTGATGAACCGCAGCAGAGATCGCTGCAACAACTTTCGGACTGATAGCAGAAGGATTTGATTGAACTTTATTATTTTGAATTGGCGTAGCGAACGACTCTGGCGCTTCTGGTGGCACCAGTCTCGACATTAACCGAACAAGGTATACAAGAATAGTTAGGAAAATAAAGACGACTGACATACCCGTAATCATGAGGGTTGCAGCATCTCCTAGCAGGCTTCCAATGTTTGTCATGTTGCTTCCTTTCTTTGTCATCCTGACAATTTTTGTGTCGACGGATCCAGTAAATAATGTCGACAGTAATCTAGGATTATCTCGATTGGTAAAAGTTTGTCAATTTTGTTTAATCAACTCTTAATGATAAAGCGCAATATTGACGATTTTTTCATCGTTCAAATCACATAACTCTGAATATTTGATGCTTTTTAGCTGAATAAGCTGACGGATTATTGGACATTAATCCAAAACTGGGGCGAATAGTGAGATGCAGTTAATAAATTTGAAAATAACTTATAAAAACAAAGACTTGTAAATGGCAAGTTATCAAAATGATAATGAAATGTTAATAAAAAAGCCCCGCTATTAAGCGAGGCTTTTTTAAATAGTGGCGCGTCCTGGAGGATTCGAACCTCCGACCGCCTGGTTCGTAGCCAGGTACTCTATCCAGCTGAGCTAAGGACGCACGGGGTTTTGATATTTATTACTTAGATAAGCGATTAATATCAGGATTAATTAAAACCCTTAATAGTGGCGCGCTCTGGAGGATTCGAACCTCCGACCGCCTGGTTCGTAGCCAGGTACTCTATCCAGCTGAGCTAAGAGCGCACAAGGTTTCGATGTTAAATCATTGATTCAGCATCAGGATTAATAAAAACCCTTAATAGTGGCGCGTCCTGGAGGATTCGAACCTCCGACCGCCTGGTTCGTAGCCAGGTACTCTATCCAGCTGAGCTAAGGACGCACAGGTTTCGATGATAAATCATAGATTCACATCAGGATTAATAAAAACCCTTAATAGTGGCGCGCTCTGGAGGATTCGAACCTCCGACCGCCTGGTTCGTAGCCAGGTACTCTATCCAGCTGAGCTAAGAGCGCACAAGGTTTCGATGTCGAATCATTGATTCAGCACCAGGATTATAAAACCCTTAATAGTGGCGCGTCCTGGAGGATTCGAACCTCCGACCGCCTGGTTCGTAGCCAGGTACTCTATCCAGCTGAGCTAAGGACGCGCAAGATTGTGAAGCATATCACAATTCATTTATTCTGGAACAAAAAAATTGACCCAAGGTCAATAAATGGCGGAGAGGGAGGGATTCGAACCCTCGATGCAGCTATAAACCACATACTCCCTTAGCAGGGGAGCGCCTTCGGCCACTCGGCCACCTCTCCACATTATGTCTTTCATTCTAATAAGAATGCTATTCTTAAAAAGAATGGCGCGTCCTGGAGGATTCGAACCTCCGACCGCCTGGTTCGTAGCCAGGTACTCTATCCAGCTGAGCTAAGGACGCACATTGTTCTCTCAATTTGCTTGCTAAAGCAAACTGTCTATTTGCATGCTAAAACAAATAAGCAAGAAATGGCGGTGAGGGAGGGATTCGAACCCTCGATGCGGCTACAAACCACATACTCCCTTAGCAGGGGAGCGCCTTCGGCCTCTCGGCCACCTCACCGTCTTGCGGAGGCACATATTACGATTTACCAAAAATATGTCAAACACTTTCTTGGCAAAAAGATTAAAAAAAACGTCAACCGTTTGCAATTTAATCAAAGCGATGTGAAATCACTCTTTTTACTCGTAATATCTGATTTAAACTTACAAAAAAGGCCAGCTGATTAGCTAGCCTCTCAACAGTATTAGTAGCTGCCGCCAGGTGCAACGTTACCATTACCTTTTTCTGCTTGGATTCGCATGTAGATTTCTTCGCGGTGCACAGAAACCTCTTTTGGAGCATTAACACCGATACGAACCTGATTACCTTTTACACCAAGAACAGTGACTGTTACTTCATCACCGATCATAAGAGTTTCGCCAACACGGCGAGTCAAAATTAGCATTACTAGCTCCTTGCGTAGTCTCTAAATAAATTTGCTACGAAAGTATTATCTAACAAAAGTTATATTTTCGTAAACAATAATGTTAATCAATATTAGCCTAAAAGCATGTGTTTCTTTTGGTCATCGAATGCTTGGCCTTGGGCAATGTAAGCATCATGTAGCATACAAGCAGCATTATCTACGCAATCTCTTGAAAGAAGGATAGTTAATGAGTCATTATCGAGAAAATGATCAACAACGTTAATATCACACTCCATTAACAACTGCTTTGACGACTTAATCAATCCTTTTGCTCGCAAGCCAACGACCGTTAACAGGCTTACCTCTGAACTATTACGGATTTTGTCGCTGAACACCAGATCCAATTTTGAAATTGACTCATGTTCAATCACTATGCCGCTACGATCTGGATGTTTGATCACACTAAATAGGTTGATCCCAAGCATTTGACATTGAGTCGTAGCGCTGACTATGAACTGTTCATCGATTTCAATGAATAATAAATGTCGATTTATCGCTAAGCCTGCAACCTCTCGAGTTGGGCTGTCACCTTTGATCAAACTTCCCGAATTCACTTCAAATGTCGATAACACGCGTAGAGGAACATTGTGTTTCCACGCATACTGCACTGAAGGTAAATGAAGGACTTTAGCTCCTTTACTTGCCATCTGCTCCATAGAAGGAAAATCTATCTCTTCCAACTTTTTCGCATTAGTGACGACCCTTGGATCGCAAGTGTAAATGCCATCAACATCCGTAAAGATCTGACACTCTTTCGCACTGAGTGCGCCCGCTAAAGTAACTGCACTCGTGTCTGAGCCACCACGGCCTAATGTCGTGATATCCCCGTTATCATTAATACCTTGAAAACCCGCGACTATCACAATGTTGTTCTGTGTTAATAACCGCTCAATGGTATCAGTATTAATGCTCTTAATCGTTGCATCATTGTGTTGATTGTCGGTATGTATCTTCGCTTGACTTGCCGTCAAAGAACACGCCTTGTGCCCTAGCTTATCTAAAGCCATTGCTAGCAGCGCCATCGAGACTTGCTCACCAGCAGAGAGCAAGACATCAAGCTCTCGCGCATTGGGAACACTATCAACTTGCTTAGCCAAAGACATTAAGCGATTCGTCTCACCTGACATCGCAGAGACAACAACCACAACATGATTGCCTTGATTTTTTGCATTAATAACATGCTTGGCGACAGTATAGATCGAATCAATCGTTCCTACTGAAGTACCACCAAATTTTTGTACAATAACGGGCTTTTTCACCAGCCTTCACCTTCCCAAGACTAAAACTTACTAGACTTTCAAAATACGATTTATACGTATGTAAAAGAGAAAAACCAAGTCGTCTACTTGGCACTATATTTCGGCCAATTAAACCACTTGGTTCTATTCACTTTGTTATGCTCAATCAAATTTTTCTAATTGAACAAACATTTTTTTCAACATAAGGCTCGAATGAACGAACCTTATTATCAACGCTTACTTAAGGCGCTCTTCCAGCCAAACTCTTACAGAGGCAAGAGCTTCTGGCAAGGCTTCAACATCACTGCCACCTGCTTGAGCCATATCAGGACGGCCGCCACCTTTACCACCAACCTGTTCCGCAACCATTTTTACGAGGTCGCCCGCTTTCACTTTACCGATCAGGTCTTTAGTTACGCCTGCAATTAAGCCAATTTTACCATCAGCAACGTTAGCAAGAAGGATAATACCGCTGCCTACACGGTTTTTAGCTTCATCAACCATCACACGTAAGTTTTTGTTATCACCACCTTCAATGGCAGCAACCAGTACTTTAGTACCTTCAATTTCCTCAACTTTGCCCATGATATTTGCACTTTCAGCCGCAGCCATCTTGTCTTTCAGTTGTTGAATTTCTTTCTCTAATTGCTTCGATTTAGTCGCCGCTTCAGAGAGTTTTTCTTCAAACTGCGCGTGTTGAGCATCTAAAACGTCTAACGCCACTTCACCCGTTACCGCTTCAATACGACGAATACCCGCTGCGATACCACCTTCAGAAGTGATCTTGAATAGGCCGATATCACCGGTATTGTTCGCGTGGATACCACCACAAAGTTCAGTAGAAAAATCGCCCATAGACAAAACACGAACTTCATCATCGTATTTCTCACCAAACAGTGCCATTGCACCTTTTTCTTTGGCTGACTCGATGTCCATGATGTTGGTTTCAATCACGTGGTTCTTACGAACTTGTGCGTTAACCAAGCGCTCTACTTCTTTAATCTGTGCTGGCGTTACCGCTTCAAGGTTAGAGAAGTCAAAACGTAGGTTGTCTGGCTTAACTAAAGAGCCTTTCTGAGCAACGTGCTCACCTAGAACTTCACGCAATGCAGAGTGAAGTAAGTGAGTTGCAGAGTGGTTTAGTGAGATAGCAGCACGACGCTCAGCATCAACCGTTGCTTCTACTTTATCGCCTTGAGCAAATACACCTTCAACGAGTTCACCGTGGTGTGCAAATGCGTTACCTAGCTTCTGAGTATCTTGTACTTGGAATAAGCCCGATGCCGTTTTTAGCGTACCAGCATCACCACATTGACCACCTGATTCTGCGTAGAATGGTGTCTCTTCAAGGATGATGATTGCTTTGTCGCCTGCCGATAGTGAAGACACTTCTTCGCCATCAACGAATAGCGCAGAAATTTCACCAGCACCTTCAGTACCCGTGTAACCACAGAACTCAGTGTTCGTGTCTACTTTGATCGTCGCGTTGTAATCAGTGCCGAACTGGCCAGCTTCACGTGCACGCTTACGCTGCGCTTCCATCGCCTTCTCAAAACCTTGTTCATCGATAGTAAAGTCGCGTTCACGAGCTACATCGTTAGTAAGGTCAGCCGGGAAGCCGTATGTATCGTAAAGCTTGAAAACTGTTTCTCCGTCAAGCTCTTTACCTTCCAGTGCGTCTAGTGCGTCATTAAGAATAACCATGCCGCGCTCTAGAGTACGACCAAAGTTCTCTTCTTCAATGCGAAGTACTTTTTCAACAAGCTCTTGCTGTTTCTTAAGCTCATCTGCCGCAGAGCCCATCACTTCAGCTAGTACACCCACAAGTTTGTGGAAGAACACGCCTTGCGCACCAAGCTTGTTACCGTGACGAACTGCACGACGAATAATACGACGTAGAACGTAGCCACGACCTTCGTTTGAAGGCATCACACCATCAGCGATTAGGAATGAACAAGAACGGATGTGGTCAGCAATAACGCGCAACGATTGGTTAGATAGATCGTCATGACCAACAACTTCCGCTGTCGCTTTGATTAGTTTTTGGAATACATCAATTTCGTAGTTAGAGTGAACGCCCTGCATGATTGCAGAAATACGCTCAATACCCATACCAGTATCGACAGCAGGCTTAGGTAGCGGTTCCATTGTGCCGTCAGCGTGACGGTTGAACTGCATGAATACGTTGTTCCAGATCTCGATAAAACGGTCACCATCTTCTTCAGGTGTACCAGGGCGACCGCCCCAAATATGTTCACCGTGATCGTAGAAGATTTCAGTACATGGACCACAAGGACCAGTGTCACCCATCGTCCAGAAGTTATCAGACTCGAACTGTTTACCACCTTCTTTGTCGCCAATACGAACGATACGGTCAGCAGGGACGCCTACTTTTTTATTCCAGATATCGAAGGCTTCATCATCTGTCTCGTATACTGTTACTAGTAGACGGTCTTTTGGCAGTTGAAGAGTTTCAGTCAGGAATTCCCAAGCAAACCCAATCGCTTCTTCTTTGAAGTAGTCACCAAAGCTGAAGTTACCTAGCATTTCGAAAAAAGTGTGGTGACGAGCCGTGAAACCTACGTTTTCAAGGTCGTTGTGTTTACCACCCGCACGTACACAACGCTGAGCCGTAGTTGCTCGAGTATAGGCACGCTTTTCTGCGCCTAAGAAGCAATCTTTGAATTGGTTCATACCTGCGTTAGTGAATAGCAGGGTTGGATCGTTATGTGGAACTAACGATGAACTGTCTACGATTTGGTGTTCTTTGCTCTCAAAGAACTTAAGGAACGCGTTGCGAACCTCATCAGTGCTCATGTACATGCAGCTCTTCCTGAAAATAGTCGAGTTAGAATTTTGCCGTATTGTAGATCATGGTTAACTCATAGACTAGTTTTCTAGTTAAAAAGAGGTCATTGAGATGAAATGAGGAACGAAATTAGGTTTTTTCAATGGCACGCTTTGAGTTCTATAGTGCAAGCACTCTGAGGGGGTGAAAGATTTATAGGCGATGAACATAACAAAGCCCCGCAATGCGAGGCTTTTATTTATATTCTGAAGATAAACAGAACTTATAAAATTATAGCTCTTCTTCTGGCTGCTCTTCTGCCGCCTCTGGCTCTTCAGGAAGTGCTGGCGTTAATAGCATTTCACGCAATTTAGTATCAATTGCCAATGCTGCTTCAGGGTTCTCACGTAGGTATTTACCTGCATTTGCTTTACCTTGACCAATCTTATCGCCGTTGTAGCTGTACCAAGCGCCCGCTTTTTCTACTAGCTTATTCTTCACGCCTAGGTCAATCAGTTCACCTTCACGGTTAAAGCCTTTACCGTAAAGAATTTGTGTTTCTGCTTGTTTAAATGGTGCCGCAATCTTGTTCTTAACAACCTTGATACGTGTTTCGTTACCAACGATCTCATCGCCTTCTTTGATTGAACCTGTGCGACGAATATCAAGACGAACAGAAGCGTAGAACTTAAGTGCATTACCACCTGTTGTTGTCTCTGGGTTACCAAACATAACACCAATTTTCATACGAATTTGGTTAATGAAGATAGCCATACAGTTAGACTGCTTCAAGTTACCCGTTAGCTTACGCATTGCTTGAGAAAGCATACGAGCTTGAAGACCCATGTGGCTATCGCCCATCTCACCTTCAATTTCTGCTTTTGGTGTTAAAGCTGCAACAGAGTCAATAACAAGAACGTCGATTGCACCTGAACGAGCCAGTGCATCACAAATTTCAAGAGCTTGCTCACCAGTATCAGGCTGAGAAACTAAAAGTGCATCAATATCAACACCAAGCTTTTGCGCGTAAATTGGGTCTAGAGCGTGCTCGGCATCAACGAAAGCACATGTTTTACCTACGCGTTGAGCTGCGGCAATTAACTCAAGAGTTAACGTTGTTTTACCTGAAGATTCTGGACCGTATACTTCAACGATACGTCCCATTGGTAGACCACCAGCACCGAGTGCGATATCTAATGAAAGTGAACCCGTTGAGATGGTTTCAACGTCCATTGTACGGTTGTCACCAAGACGCATAATAGAACCTTTACCAAATTGTTTTTCAATCTGGCCAAGGGCTGCGGCTAATGCTTTTTCTTTATTTGCGTCCATCTCTATCTCCACACGGTTCGCCATTTCAATTGCGAACTAGACTATTCGGTTCACCCTTCAAAGGGGCTCTAATTGGTTTTCATTATACTGTTGATTCATACAGTGTCCATACCTGTATGAAAAAAATAACAGCTTTATATTGTTTGTGTCACACTATTTATTGTCAATATTACCGATATGCTATTTGGCGTTCTCACTCAAATATTCAATAACAACTTGAAGTGCATAGGTTATTGCTTGCGATCGAACACTCGCTCTATCACCATCAAAATATTTCGTTTCCACTTTGCGCCAATCGATATTATTTGCCCAAGCAAAACAAACTGTACCTACAGGTTTATCTTCTGTCGCGCCACCCGGCCCTGCAATTCCACTGATTGAAACCGCGATGGTTGCCTTCGAGTTTACTAACGCTCCGTTGACCATTTCGAGCACAATAGGCTCACTCACTGCGCCATAGAGATCCAATGTCTGCGATTTTACACCCAGCATTTCCATTTTTGCTTCATTACTATATGTAACAAACGCTCGGTCAAACCATGCGGAACTGCCTGCAACATCGGTAATGGCGGTCGCAACGCCGCCACCAGTACAAGATTCTGCAGTCGCCATTATATGGTTTGTTTTTAGAAGCAATTGCCCAAGCTGTTGACTCAATAATAGATGTGATTCCATGCAGAAAACCCTCGTTGTATTACTATCGCGTGAATTTGGATCTTTTCGCGTTAATCGTATTCACGTATCCTAAGCCGCAATAGAAACAAACGGAAGAACAGAACCGTGAAAGCCGATCAAAAACACACACCGATGATGCAGCAATACCTCAAACTCAAAGCTGAGAATCCCGATATTATTCTGCTTTATCGTATGGGTGATTTTTACGAACTGTTTTATGACGACGCAAAACGTGCTTCACAACTGCTCGATATCTCGCTAACTAAACGTGGTGCTTCTGCAGGCGAGCCGATCCCTATGGCCGGGGTTCCTTATCATTCCATAGAAGGCTACCTTGCAAAGCTTGTTCAACTGGGTGAATCCGTCGCTATTTGTGAGCAGGTGGGTGATCCCGCCACAAGTAAAGGCCCTGTTGAGCGTAAAGTCGTACGTATTGTGACACCGGGTACCGTAACCGATGAAGCGTTGCTGTCTGAGCGTGTCGACAACTTAATTGCCGCTATTTATCATCATAACGATAAATTTGGTTATGCCACCTTAGACATGACGTCTGGTCGTTTCCAATTGATTGAGCCTGAAAATGAAGAAGCGATGGCGGCTGAACTTCAGCGCACATCCCCAAGAGAGTTGCTCTTCCCTGAAGATTTTGAACCCGTTCATTTAATGACAAACCGCAATGGTAATCGCCGCCGCCCTGTCTGGGAATTTGAACTTGATACTGCTAAGCAACAGCTAAACCAACAATTTGGTACCCGTGATCTTGTCGGTTTTGGGGTTGAGAATGCAAAACTGGGGTTATGTGCGGCGGGCTGTTTGATTCAATACGTAAAAGATACCCAACGTACTACCCTGCCTCACATTCGTTCTTTAACCTTTGATCGCCAAGATCACTCAGTTATTTTGGACGCGGCAACAAGACGTAACTTAGAAATCACCCATAACCTATCTGGCGGGCTAGATAATACCTTAGCCGAAGTGCTCGATCACAGCTCGACGGCAATGGGCAGCCGAATGCTAAAACGCTGGCTGCATCAACCAATGCGTTGTGCTGATACGTTAAACCAGCGCCTTGATGCTATTGGTGAAATAAAAGATTTAGGTTTGTACTCTGATTTACAACCAATATTGAAACAGATTGGCGATATTGAGCGAATTTTGGCGCGATTAGCGCTTCGCTCTGCTCGTCCAAGAGACATGGCAAGATTGCGCCAAGCGCTACAACAACTGCCTGAATTGAACGCCAATCTAGAGGAATTAAAACAGCCCTACCTAGTAAAGCTCAGCCAGTATTCCGCACCGTTTGATGACGTTAGAGATCTATTAGAGCGTGCAATCAAAGACAATCCGCCAGTTGTTATTCGTGATGGTGGCGTTATCGCTCAAGGGTATAGCGCAGAGCTTGATGAGTGGCGTGACTTAGCTGAGGGCGCAACCGAGTTTCTCAATAAACTGGAAGCCGATGAGCGTGAGCGCCATGGTATCGATACCTTAAAAGTCGGCTTTAATAACGTTCATGGGTTCTTTATTCAGGTAAGTCGTGGACAAAGTCACTTGGTGCCTGCTCATTATGTTAGACGTCAAACACTGAAAAATGCCGAACGCTACATCATTCCTGAACTCAAAGAGCATGAAGATAAAGTTCTGAACTCGAAGTCAAAAGCCCTCTCGATAGAGAAAAAATTGTGGGATGAACTGTTTGATCTGCTTCTTCCTCACTTAGAGCGACTGCAAAATATCGCATCCGCGGTGTCACAAATCGATGTACTACAGAACCTTGCTGAACGTGCTGAAACGTTAGATTACTGTCGGCCGACAATCAGCAGTGAAACAGGGATACAAATTCAAGCTGGCCGACACCCTGTCGTAGAAAAAGTGATGGACGCACCGTTTATTGCTAACCCAATAGAGCTCAATAGCAATCGTAAAATGCTGATCATTACTGGCCCTAACATGGGAGGTAAATCCACCTACATGCGACAAACTGCGTTGATTGCTTTAATGGCGCATATTGGTAGCTATGTACCGGCAGAATCGGCACAAATAGGCTCTATAGACCGAATATTTACTCGTATCGGTGCATCCGATGATCTCGCCTCTGGCCGTTCAACCTTTATGGTAGAGATGACTGAGACTGCGAATATTCTTCACAATGCGACGCTAAAAAGCCTAGTACTCATGGATGAAATTGGCCGAGGAACCAGTACTTACGATGGGTTGTCTCTTGCATGGGCAAGCGCTGAATGGTTAGCCAACAACATTGGTGCTATGACCCTATTTGCAACTCACTACTTTGAATTAACAGAACTGCCAAACCAGCTACCACACTTGGCTAACGTTCACCTAGATGCGGTTGAGCATGGAGATAGCATTGCCTTCATGCACGCAGTTCAAGAGGGCGCAGCAAGTAAATCTTATGGGCTAGCAGTCGCAGGGCTGGCTGGTGTGCCAAAAAGTGTGATTAAGAATGCACGCAACAAACTTACTCAACTTGAGCAGTTAGGAACAGCATCGGAGCCAACTAAATCGACTGCGGTTGATATCGCCAATCAGTTGAGCCTAATTCCAGAACCAAGCGAAGTTGAATCCGCACTGGCAGGTATTGATCCTGATGATCTTACGCCAAGACAAGCACTAGATGCGCTCTATCGTTTAAAGAAAATGATCTAATTCTTTTCTTGCTCAGATTTTACATGAACGTCCAGCTCAACGAATACAAAAAAGGTACTGCTATTAATGGAATAGCGGTACCTTTTTTATCTCTTCACTGTTCTCTGTTTTGACTAAGGTTCCAGTGGTATTGGTCTTATTGTCTACTCATCTTTTACGCTATTCATCTTCTACACTAAAGAGGTTTTCCATGTTAAGCCCTTGCTTAATCAATACCTCACGTAGTCTGCGTAATCCTTCAACTTGAATCTGACGAACTCTTTCTCGAGTTAGATTGATTTCTCGACCCACCTCTTCGAGGGTTGACGGCTCATAGCCTAACAGACCGAATCTCCGTGCGAGTACTTCTTTCTGCTTCGGGTTTAATTCATCAAGCCAATGCACTAAAGAGCTCTTAATATCATTATCTTGAGTCGAGACTTCAGGATCTGAGTTATTAATATCAGGAATAATATCGAGCAGTGCTTTCTCACCATCGCCACCAATCGGTGTATCAACGGAACTCACGCGTTCATTTAAGCGAAGCATTTTGCTGACATCTTCCACTGGCTTATCTAATTTTAACGCAATCTCTTCAGCGGTTGGTTCATGATCCAGCTTTTGTGACAATTCTCTTGCTGTACGCAGGTAGATGTTAAGCTCTTTTACTACATGGATTGGAAGGCGGATAGTACGGGTTTGGTTCATCAACGCACGTTCTATCGTTTGTCGGATCCACCATGTGGCATAAGTTGAGAAGCGGAAACCACGTTCAGGATCAAATTTTTCAACGGCACGAATCAGACCAAGATTACCTTCTTCGATAAGATCTAATAGGGCAAGGCCTCGATTGCTGTAGCGGCGAGAAATTTTGACCACAAGACGAAGGTTACTCTCGATCATACGTTTACGAGCGGCTTCATCACCTCGTAATGCTCGACGAGCAAACAAGACTTCTTCTTCTGCGGTTAATAGTGGAGAAAAACCAATTTCACCTAAATAGAGCTGAGTAGCATCTAGGCTTTTACTGGAAACTTCTGCTTCTTCAGCAGCGGCTGGCTTCCCTTTAGTTGATTTTGCTTTAGTGGCTTTTACTGGTCGTTTTTTAGATTTACCGTCATCCTTCGCGGTAGTATCCAAATCAAACTCTTCGACTTTCGTTGCTGCATTGCTGATACTCATAGTGCCTCCCCCTGGCGAGCTAGCAAGACATTACTACTTCTTAATGTCGCTATATTACCTTAAAAGTAAATTTTTACGGTAAGTAGCGATTTGGGTTCACTGACTTACCTTGGTAGCGAATTTCAAAATGTAATCGAACACTGCTGGTCCCTGAACTGCCCATTGTTGCTATTTTTTGACCTGCTTTTACATTTTGTCCTTCTTGTACAAGCAACCGATCATTATGAGCGTATGCACTGAGGTAGTTATCATTATGTTTTACAATCACTAGATTGCCGTAACCTCTTAACGCATTGCCCGAATAAACAACGGTTCCTCCTGCTGTTGAGACGATGGATTGACCTCGCTGTCCTGCTATGTCAATACCCTTATTCCCTTGTTCACCAGCAGAAAACTTCTTAATGATTCTCCCTTTTGTTGGCCATATCCAGCTACTCACTTTGTCATTTTTTGGCGTTGTAGTAGCTGTAGGTTTGTTAACATTTTGTTTACTTGTTGATTTAACATACTCCTTTGATTTTGATTGATCAACCTTCTTTGGGGGATCTTTTTGTACGACTTTAGTTGGGGTCGCGGTTTTTTTCTGATTAGAGTTTTTACTTGTTTTATCGGAACTTGCAGCAGTTACTGCTCCAGCTCCCGTCCCACCGAAGGCTGGAGCAACATAATTCTTACGCCATAAGTTGAGTTTTTGACCAGGATGAATCGTATAAGGGGCTTTTAAATTGTTATACCGAATTATTTCTTTAACATCCTTATCGGTTATATAGCTGATAAAATAAAGCGTATCGCCTTTCTTTACTTGGTAAAAACTGCCTCGATAACTTCCACGAGAAACACTGCTGTAATCTTTATTTAATCCAGATACTGGCGCAGGGTTTCTCGCAGCACATCCAATGAGGAGGCTGAGAAGAAATAACACCAATAAGTTTCTAGATAAAAAACGCATCGCTAAGCTAGGTCACCTGCTACAAGTGGAACAAATCGCACCACCTCAATGATCTCTGAAACAAATTCTCCATCTCGATGTGTGATCTTCATTAATTGTTGCTCATCTTCGCCAACAGGAATAATCATACGTCCACCGTCAGCCAACTGCTCAAGCAGAGCATGAGGAATGCTCTCTGCAGCCGCTGTGACAATAATGGCATCAAAAGGGGCTTTATTTGGCCAGCCTTTCCAACCATCACCATGTTTCGTCGAGACATTATAAATATCTAATTGCTTTAAACGCCTTTTAGCATCCCACTGAAGCGCTTTAATTCTCTCTATAGAGTGAACATGCTCCACCAATTGAGCCAACACCGCAGTTTGGTAACCCGAGCCAGTTCCCACTTCAAGTACAATGCTATTATGATTCAGCTCAAGGAGTTCTGTCATTTTTGCCACAATATAGGGCTGTGAGATGGTTTGCCCTTGTCCAATAGGTAGAGCATTGTTGTCATACGCTTGATGAACCATAGCCTGAGAAACGAAGCTCTCTCGTGGTAAATTGCGTATTGCTTGCAAAACTTGTGGATCTTGGATGCCACTCGCAACAAGAAAATCAATCAACTTGTCTGCATGTGGGTTTGTCATATTCCGTCTTCCTTAAACCAGTGTTCCATCGCTCGTAATGATTCATGTGCTGTTAGGTCAACTTGCAGCGGTGTTACAGAAACTTGACCTTTATCAATAGCATAAAAATCTGTCCCTTCTCCAGCGTCTTGCTCTTTTCCGGGAGGGCCTAACCAATAAATATCATGCCCACGCGGATCTTTCTGCTTAATCATATTCTCAGCGTGATGACGGGCACCTAATCGAGTAACTTTTATTGATAACTCTTGGTGATCATCTGTATCTGGAATATTAACGTTCAATAGACGGTTTGTCGGGATTGGCTGCGCTATATGCTGCTCTACAATCTTTTTAGCCACTAGTGCCGCTGAATCGAAGTTCACTTTGCCAACCAATGAGAAGGCAATAGATTGAACCCCTAAAAAGTGCCCCTCCATTGCCGCTGCTACCGTTCCAGAATAGAGCACATCATCCCCTAGGTTTGCACCATGATTGATCCCCGATAGAACCAGATCCGGAAGATCATCCTTCATCAGCTCATTAAGTGCAAAATGTACGCAGTCAGTTGGCGTCCCTTGAACAGAGAATACCTGCGGTGAAATCTCATTTACTCTTAGCGGTTGCTCTAAGGTTAATGAATTGGATGCCCCAGAGCGGTTTCGATCCGGCGCAACAATGATGATTGTCGCGAGATCTTTTAAGGCGTTAGCGAGAGCATGAATTCCCTCAGCATGAACGCCATCATCATTACTGATTAATATTTTTAATTTTGGCTTCATTGTCGCTTAACCTTAATACTTTCTTAATATACGCGTTCGACGATCTCTTCTTCCACCAGCTCTCTAACAATGGAGGTAGCAAAGCTTCCTGCATCGAGTGAAAACTTCAGTGTTACCTCAGTTCCGCTGTGTGACCATGTGAAGTTCTTAGGTTGCAATAAGATTGCGCGACGATCATGACGCATTCGATTACCTCGGATTAGCGCCATAAGATCGGGTTCACTATCGAGATGAGGTTGCTCAAGTTCGAGTGCGCTCTCTTGTGTCGGTAGCGCATTATCACCCGCTAATGCTGCCGTGATCATTGCTTCTTTATTGGCAACAGATTGCTGATGTGCAGCAACACTCTCTTCAGTCACCGGCGTTGATTCCGATCCAGTGATAATGTCGCCAATTAGAACGGTATCAAAAACACTTTTCTCTAAACGCGCCGAGACGATTTTATTAAAAATCCACGAGCGAGCAGACGAGAGATATAAGCTACGTTTGTTTTGATTGCGCGTTCGAACGTTCTCACGTCCCCAACGTCTTGCTTCATCAAGGTTATTACCTTGGTTACCAAATCGCTGACTACCGAAGTAGTTCGGCACGCCAAACTTTTCGACTTGTTCTAATCGTTTTATAACATCTTCAATATCCGTCACATCAGACAGCGTAATTTCGAAATCGTTGCCAGCCAGATCGCCAGGGCGAAGTTTTTTGTTATGACGAGTTATGTCGATGATTTCAATACTCGGATGCTGAGCTAAGAAAGACCCAAAATCAGGCGTCTCCCCTTTTGGTAAATGTACGCTAAGCCACTGCTCTGTCACCGCGTGACGATCTTTTAAACCCGCCCAGCTGATATCTTTTGATTTGACGCCACAGGTTTTTGCTAATTCATTCGCTACAAAGCTGGTGTTCTCACCCGTTTTTCGAATACGCAGCATAAGATGCTCACCCGAACCGGTAAATTCATAACCTAAGTCTTCACTGACTTTAAAGTGTTCAGCTTTAGCTTTTAGTTTGGCCTTTGCGGAAGGCTTACCGTGTAAGTAATGAAACTGGGATAAAACATCTGACATAATATTCTTCCGTCACTGTGTGACTCTAAAATGAGTTTTAATCGGGTACTTTTGCTAACGCTAGGTGGTTAGTTGCTACTTTTTAACAGTAATACGACAGCTTCACAGGCGATACCTTCTTTTCGGCCAGTAAAACCTAAACGCTCGGTTGTGGTCGCTTTTACATTAACGTTAATCAGCTCGGTTTCTAAGTCTTCGGCAATGGCTGCGCACATCGCTTTGATGTGGGGCGCCATTTTAGGGGCTTGAGCCATAATAGTGACATCGGCATTGCCAAGAACGTAACCTTTCTCTTTCACTAAACGATAAACATCTTTCAGCAACTCTCGGCTATCTGCGCCTTTCCATTTGTCATCGGTATCTGGAAAGTGTCGGCCAATATCTCCTTCAGCAATGGCGCCAAGTAGCGCATCGCTTAACGCATGGAGAGCCACATCACCATCGGAATGAGCAAGTAGGCCTTGCTCATACGGTACCGCGACACCACCAATAATAACCGGCCCTTGACCACCAAACTTATGTACATCAAAACCGTGACCAATTCGCATTATTCGATTTCCTTTTTTCGACTTAAATAGAACTCAGCTAAGGCGAGATCTTCTGGCTGAGTAATCTTGATATTATCAGAGCGACCACGGACCAATGCTGGCGCTAGGCCTAGTCGCTCCATTGCTGAAGCTTCATCGGTAATAACCGCACTTTGCTTTAATGCTTCATCTAACGCGACAGACAAAGCCTCTACAGGGAACATTTGAGGTGTCAGAGCGTGCCAAAGCCTATCTCTATCGACCGTAGTGGCAATGTTTTGAGCGCTATCTGCCCTCTTCATTGTATCGCGTACAGGCGAGGCGAGGATTGCCCCTACATCATGAGCAAGTGCTGTCTCTATGAGGCTATCTATATCGGCCAATTGAACACAGGGTCTGGCTGCATCATGTACGAGAGCCCATGCTGAAGAGCCATGCTGGCGAAGATAGTTTAACGCAGAAAATACTGAGTCTGAACGCTCTTTCCCGCCGTTAACACGAATAACATTAGACTGATTGGCCACCGGTAACGACGAGTAGTAGGGATCATGTTCACTGATCGCAACGACAACGGTTGTGATCCTTGGATGAGAAAGAAGCTTATTCACCGTATGTTCTAAAATCGTGGTACCGTTTATTTCTAGGTACTGCTTAGGTCGGTCAGCTTGCATTCGGCTACCCACCCCTGCCGCAGGGACAATCGCAACGATCGACTCTAGCGTCTCTTTTTTATCGGTGTTTTCTTGAGATGACTGTGTTGGCATTCTAGTGAGATTCCTCTCCAACTAGGCGATAGAAGGTTTCCCCCTCTTTAACCATACCTAGCTCATGGCGAGCACGCTCTTCGATGGCGTCTAGGCCTTGGCGAAGATCGTCGATTTCAGCAAACATTTCATCATTTCGAGCGAGAAGGTTATCGTTAACTTGATGTTGCGCTTGAATCTCACTATTCACTGCATTGAAGTCAATAATACCGTTTTTTCCAAACCACAATTCATATTGAAGCCATCCAAACAGCAGCGTTAATGTCAAAACAAAAATTCGCATAATCGTAACGTAATATAGAGGAGAAAGATTTAAGACCACATATATATCACAATGCAGCTTTTCACGCGAGATGAGCTAAGTAAGGAAAGAGTGATAAATGGTGCTACACAATGAGCAGCACCTAGTTATACGGACAATGCTATAAGGACAATCGGTTAACTTAATTCAGCAGTAAGAAAGCGAATAAGCCGCCGCCCAGAATGAGACGATAAATAACAAACGGAGTCATGCCCATTCTTGATATCAGTTTCAAGAATAAGTGAATACAGATATATGCACTAATAAACGACGTCACCACACCAGTCATGAGTACGCCAAAATGAAGAGGCTCGCCACTCATAACCAGTTTTAATCCTAAGTAGCCACCCGCGAGGAGGATAATCGGGATCGACATTAAAAATGAAAAACGCGCCGCCGCTTCTCGTGTAAAACCGAGATAAAGAGCCGCAGTAATCGTTGCACCAGAACGAGATGTACCTGGTATCATCGCCATCGCTTGGGCTACGCCAATAAATAGAGATTTTTTCCAATCGGCTTGGTATTCGTCATTCACTAAATCTGCATTTTTATCGACATACCAAAGCAAGAGGCCAAAGATAATGGTTGTTGTCGCAATTACCCACGCACTGCGTAGATAAATTTCGATAATGTCTTTCATAAAAAGACCAAAAATACATGCAGGAATCGTCGCTAGGACAATCATCCAGGCAAATTTCGACTCTTTACTTCTCTCTCCTTTAAAGATGGAACCAAAGAAGGCGCTTAATAGCGACACCACCTCTTTACGAAAATAGATAATAACCGCCGCTAACGTGCCAACATGAACCGCCACATCAAATGCAAGCCCTTGATCTTCCCAACCTAAAATCGCTGAAGGTAAAATCAGGTGAGCTGAGCTGGAAATAGGCAAGAACTCGGTTAATCCTTGAATAAGCGCAAGGATAAACGCTTCGACATAACTCATTAAAATCTCGTTATTATTTCAGTTCAAACCAAGGCTTGATACTGGTTAAAGAATCTAAATCAGAATATTGGCACCACACTTGGCGAACCGCTCTTCCGTCTGATGGAATAATTAGATCAGGACAAAGCTCATACAGTGGCTGAATAACAAATGGGTATTTGAAAATATCACTTCTTGGCAATTGAGGATCGCTCTCACTCACTTCATTACCAAAAAGAATGATATCGAGATCCAAGGTTCTGTCTTGAAATTTCGCCGCAAATTCACAGCGTCCCCAATTTAATTCGATCTTACGTAATGATTGTGAAAGATCGATTAATGGCAGCGATGTTTTCATCTCTACCACTAAGTTATAAAAAGCCGCGCTATCAAAACCCACGGATGGGCACTCATAGATGGTGGATAACTTAAGATCCTCCCCCAACAGGGAGAGTTCGTGGATCGCCGCTTCTACATGTTTTTTCCGCTCAACATTGGTACCGACACCAATGTAAGTGGTGATCATGCTTCGCCTCGCTCGATGATGACACCAACACCTTTTGCTTGAGCAACAGCACCTGGCTTGGTTAAGCGAATTTTAATCCAAGGGACACTAAACGTATTCATGATAAGCTCTGCCACCTCTTCCGCTACACGCTCAACCAGTAAAAAACGCCCATTCTCAATATGTTTAAGCACAGCTTGGCTTACTTCGAAGTAATCAAGGGCATCAGAAACATCATCACTTTTTCCTGCTGGCTTATTGTTGTGGCCCATTTCAATATCTAGAACCAGCTTCTGTTTGATCTCTTGCTCCCAGTCGTAAACACCGATGGTTGTGATCACTTCTAGCTGTTCAATAAATACTTTATCCATGATGGAGTCTGTCCTTAGTAGAGGTCGGATACCCAAACGGGTCAAAAAAACTTACTATCCTGATGTAATCAATCACCCTAACTGCGCTATGAGGCAGTAGTGTGAGGATATGAATCGCGATATGATAGCAATTACTTGCTTTTAGAGCATCAGTTTCATAGCGACAGTTTCACACTATTAATCTCGCATTTATGCCAGCCATACTCATAAATGAGCGATACGATTATTTAAGTCATGTTCCTATACGAGTAAATGCACAATGAGCCCACTTGTTCTCACATTGATCATTTCAGCCTATCTACTAGGCTCGATCTCGAGTGCGGTATTGATCTGTCGTGTACTACGCCTCTCTGATCCTCGCGATGTAGGCTCTCAAAACCCCGGGGCCACCAACGTTTTAAGAATTGGGGGCAAAAAAGCCGCTGCCGCCGTTTTATTGTGTGACATGCTGAAAGGGACAATACCTGTTTGGGGAGGCTACTTTCTCGATATAGATGCGTTTCTTCTAGGTGTTGTCGCCATTGCTGCTTGCCTCGGCCATATGTACCCGCTATTTTTTCATTTTAAAGGCGGTAAAGGTGTGGCTACCGCACTTGGCGCAATCGCACCGATTGGTCTTGGTCTGACTGGCGTTATCATACTGACGTGGCTAAGCGTGGCGATCGTTTTTCGTTACTCGTCATTAGCCGCTCTGGTGACGGTTCTGCTCGCGCCTTTCTATACTTGGATGATCAAACCGCAATACACGTTACCCGTTGCGATGCTTTGCTGTTTAATTATCTTTCGTCACGCCCCTAATATTCGCCGTTTACTCGATGGAACAGAGCCCAAAGTGGGCGAAAAAAAGCATGGATTAAAAAAGGCCTCTTAACGAGACCTTTACTGAATACTTGGCAATATCATGATTAGCTAGCTGATTGGCTCTAACTGGTCAATCGGCCAACGTGGCATGGCCTGGACAGACAGGTCACTAGTCTCACCGTTTTTAAGACGCTGCATACCTGCATAAGCGATCATTGCGCCATTATCCGTACAAAACTCAGTGCGCGGGTAATAGACTTCCCCACCCACTTTTTTCGCTAACTCGCCTAATGACTGGCGAAGCTGCTTATTCGCACTCACACCACCCGCGATAACAATACGTTTCATACCCGTTTGAATCAGTGCACGTTTACACTTAATCACTAACGTATCACACACCGCTTCTTGGAAAGCATAAGCAATGTCAGCGCGAGTTTGATCGTCATTATCATTGGCTGCAATCGTGTTGGCAGTAAATGTCTTAAGACCAGAGAAGCTCATATCCAGCCCTGGCCTGTCTGTCATTGGTCTTGGGAACTTAAAGCGGCCTGGTGTGCCATTTTCAGCTAACTTAGCCAGCAGTGGCCCGCCAGGGTAATCTAGCCCCATCAGCTTAGCGGTCTTATCAAACGCTTCACCGGCTGCGTCATCCACCGACTCGCCTAAAATTTTGTACTCACCAACACCGTGAACCTCAACCATCATGCTGTGTCCACCAGAGACAAGTACAGCAACAAAAGGAAACGGCGGTGGATTGTCTTCTAGCATAGGCGCAAGCAAATGCCCTTCCATATGATGGACAGCAACTGCAGGCACTCCCCAAGCATACGCAATACTACGGCCAATGGTTGCACCGACTAATAGCGCTCCAACAAGACCAGGTCCTGCCGTATACGCCACACCATCAATGTCCTTTGACGTTAAGTTCGCTTCTTTAAGCGCCGCTTTTATCAATGGAATGGTTTTTTTAACGTGATCGCGAGACGCTAGCTCAGGAACCACACCGCCGTAATCTGCGTGCAGTTTCACTTGGCTATAGAGTTGATGTGCCAATAGGCCTTTTTCATCATCATAAATCGCTATCCCCGTTTCATCACACGAGGTTTCAATACCAATAATGCGCATATTTTTCTCTGTATGCTTCTATCTAAAGAGGGAATTTGCGGCAATCTTACCTTGCCTTGGCTTAGCAAACAAATTTTGTACAGACAATAAACGATAAAACGCTTTACAAAGCCAAGGTGATCGGATTAAAATTCCGCACCATTTTTGATCAAGCTGGTTTATGACCAAACATTAATGAGAGTTAGCTCGATGGGTAACTTCTCTGATTTGGCAGCGAGAAACCAGCAGTAATGAATAACCCCTGAGGTGAAAGGCATATGCCAATAGTTAAAGTACGTGAAAACGAACCGTTCGACGTTGCACTACGTCGTTTCAAGCGCTCTTGTGAAAAAGCAGGTATCCTTTCAGAAGTGCGTCGTCGTGAGCACTATGAAAAACCAACTACAGTTCGCAAACGCGCTAAAGCAGCAGCTCAAAAGCGTCACGCTAAAAAGCTAGCTCGCGAAAACGCTCGTCGCGTTCGCCTGTACTAATAACTCGATCCCATAAGGAATCCAGTTATGGCTCTTATTGAACAACTCAAAGAAGAGCAGAAATTAGCGATGAAAGCCAAGGACAAACCGCGCCTTGGCACTATTCGTTTAGCCCTTTCAGCAATTAAGCAACGTGAAGTTGACGAGCGGATCACTCTGACCGACGACGACATTATTGCAATTCTGGTAAAAATGGTTAAACAACGTCGCGATTCTGTCGCTCAATTTGAATCAGCAGGTCGTCAAGATTTGGCTGATACTGAGAAAGCTGAAATTACAGTGCTAGAGGCCTTTATGCCTCAACCACTTACTGAAGATGAAGTCGTTGCATTAATTATTAGTGCAATTGAAGAATCTGGTGCTGCGGGCATGCAAGACATGGGCAAGGTAATGGCAGTGTTAAAACCTCAGATTCAAGGGCGTGCAGATATGGGTAAAGTTAGTGGTTTAGTTCGCTCTAAACTCGCTTAACCCACATCAAATTGCAACAAGCCGTGCTATCCTCTGGACGCACGGCTTGTTTGTATCTAATGTAAACTTTTCTTTTTTTCTTAGGTTTTATGGCAGGACACATCCCTAGAAGCTTCATTGATGACCTTCTTGCTCGACTTGATATCGTCGACATTGTTGACGCACGTGTGAAACTTAAGAAAAAAGGAAAAAACTACGGCGCTTGTTGCCCATTCCACAATGAGAAAACCCCCTCTTTTAGCGTAAGCCAAGAGAAACAGTTCTATCACTGTTTTGGCTGTGGTGCTCATGGTAATGCCATCGACTTCATGATGGAGTATGAGCGTCTAGAGTTTGTTGAAGCGATTGATGAATTAGCGTCATTCCTAGGGTTAGAAGTCCCTAGAGAACAACGAAGTGGTGGGTTTAGTAACCAGCCAAGCGCCAACTCAGAAGAGAAACGCAATCTCTACGATTTAATGGGCAGCATTGCTCAGTTTTATCGAAACCAACTTAAAGCCTCAAGCAGTAAAGACGCCATAAATTACCTAAAAGATCGCGGACTTTCTGGTGAAATTGTTCAGAAATTTGGCATTGGGTATGTCGCTGATGAGTGGGACTTAGTTCGTAAAAACTTTGGCCAACAACCTAAAGCACAAGATATGCTGGTGAGCGGTGGCATGCTCATTGAAAATGATAAGGGTAACCGGTATGACCGTTTTCGTGGCCGTGTCATGTTCCCGATTCATGATCGCCGTGGTCGCGTTATCGGCTTTGGTGGTCGAGTGCTTGGTGATGGTACTCCTAAGTACCTTAACTCACCTGAGACACCGATATTCCATAAGGGCAAAGAGCTTTATGGTCTTTATGAAGTTCTTCAAGCGTATCGAGAGCCACCACAAATATTAGTAGTTGAAGGCTATATGGATGTGGTTGCGCTAGCACAGTATGGCGTTGATTACTCTGTAGCATCACTGGGAACATCAACAACGGGTGATCACTTACAAGTGCTGTTTCGCCAAACCAGTACCGTTGTCTGTTGTTATGATGGTGATCGAGCCGGGCGTGAAGCCGCTTGGCGTGCACTCGAAAATGCATTGAGCTACTTAAAAAGTGGCAATATTCTTAAGTTTTTGTTTCTACCCGATGGTGAAGATCCAGATAGCTATATTCGTAAGCATGGTCAGGAAGCGTTTGAGGTTGAGGTTCAGCAAGCAGTACCGCTTTCTCGCTACCTTTTTGATCATTTGGTTGCTCAAGTCGACATGGGCAATAATGAAGGTAAAGCGGCCTTAGAAGCATTGGCTATCCCTTTGATCAATAAAGTGCCTGATGCATCCATGCAAGCTCAGTTGTTGAAGATACTTGGTCAAAAAACCGGCATATATAAAAAACCAGTATTGCCAAAAGAGTCGGAATCTAGACCTCAACCGCATAAAGAGATCAAGCGCACACCAATGCGAGAAGTTATCGCTTTGCTTATTCAGAATCCGAGCTATGCTGATATGGTACCCGATCTCTCATCGGTGAGAGAATTATCACTACCGGGATTAAATTTATTAATCGAAGTCCTTGAATACTGTCGGACGAATCCCCATATCAACACGGGCCAATTGTTAGAACAATGGCGCAATAGTAAAAATGAGGCACTTCTGTCTCGTCTCGCCGGTTGGGAGATCCCAACAGATGAAGACAATCAAGAAGACATATTTTTAGACTCACTGGATAAAATTTTAGCCCAGTGCGTTGAAAAACAAATTGAAAACCTGCAAGCCAAGGCAAGAAGTATCGGTTTATCATCCGATGAAAAAAGGGAGCTGCTAGCACTGATGCTAGATTTAAAAGCGTAACCCTCATTGATTGGCATGCACTGAAAATTTGTTATTAATCGTGGTTTGCATCTCGCATACTAAATCCGTCACCAGATACGAAGTTGGATACCGTCTATGGATCAAAGTCCGCAGTCACAGCTAAAACTACTTGTTATTAAAGGCAAGGAGCAAGGCTATCTGACGTACGCCGAAGTAAATGATCACCTACCTGCAGAAATCGTAGATTCTGAACAGGTAGAGGATATCATTCAAATGATCAACGACATGGGTATTAAGGTAGTAGAAACTGCACCTGATGCCGATGATCTTGCACTGAATGAAGACAACACTGTCACTGATGAAGATGCAGCTGAAGCTGCTGCTGCTGCGCTTTCTAGCGTGGAAAGCGAAATTGGTCGTACAACCGATCCTGTCCGCATGTACATGCGTGAGATGGGTACCGTTGAACTTCTAACTCGTGAAGGTGAAATTGATATTGCGAAACGCATTGAAGATGGTATCAACCAAGTTCAAAGCGCTGTTGCTGAATACCCAGGTACGATCCCATACGTACTTGAGCAATTTGACCGAGTTCAAGCAGAAGAACTTCGTTTAACAGACCTTATTAATGGTTTTGTTGATCCAAATGATGATGGAACAACAGCACCAACAGCGACTCACATCGGCTCAGAGTTAACCAACACTGATCTTGCTGATGAAGATGGCGATAAAAATGAAGAAGATGATGAGGACGAAGAAGAGGAAGATACAGGTATTGATCCTGAACTTGCTCTAGAGAAGTTCACGTCACTTCGTAACACTTATCAAAACCTTCAGCTAGCAATTAATGAGCACGGTGCAGACAGCGATAAAGCAGCAAAAGCAACCTCACTTCTTCAAGAAGTATTTGCTGAATTCCGCTTAACGCCAAAGCAATTTGATTACTTAGTTAACGAACTGCGCACTTCGATGGATCGTGTTCGCACTCAAGAACGCTTGATCATTCGTCAAACGGTTGAGTACGGCAAAATGCCGAAGAAATCGTTTGTTGCAATCTTTACTGGTAACGAATCAACTGAAGCATGGTTAGACGAAGCTTTGGCTTCTGATAAACCATACGCAGAAAAGATTAAACGTAGTGAAGAAGACATTCGTCGCTCTATTTTCAAGTTGTCTATCATTGAGAAAGAGACGAACCTAACGGTTCAAAACATTAAAGACATTAGCCGTCGCATGTCGATTGGTGAAGCGAAAGCTCGTCGCGCCAAGAAAGAGATGGTTGAAGCGAACTTACGTCTTGTTATCTCTATCGCTAAGAAATACACCAACCGTGGCCTACAGTTCTTGGATCTAATCCAAGAAGGTAACATCGGTCTAATGAAAGCGGTTGATAAGTTTGAATACCGTCGTGGTTACAAGTTCTCAACTTACGCTACATGGTGGATCCGTCAGGCGATCACTCGTTCAATTGCTGACCAAGCTCGTACGATCCGTATTCCGGTTCATATGATTGAAACGATCAACAAGCTAAACCGTATCTCTCGTCAAATGCTACAAGAGATGGGCCGTGAACCGCTACCAGAAGAACTTGCTGAACGCATGCAAATGCCTGAAGACAAGATCCGTAAGGTACTGAAGATCGCTAAAGAGCCAATTTCTATGGAGACACCAATCGGTGACGACGAAGATTCGCACCTAGGTGACTTCATTGAAGATACGACTCTTGAGCTACCACTAGACTCTGCAACATCAACCAGTCTACGTGGCGCAACAAAAGACGTACTAGCAGGTTTAACACCTCGTGAAGCGAAAGTACTACGTATGCGTTTTGGTATCGACATGAACACTGACCACACTCTTGAAGAGGTTGGTAAGCAGTTTGATGTTACTCGTGAGCGTATCCGTCAGATCGAAGCGAAAGCACTACGTAAACTACGTCACCCTAGCCGCTCAGAGACTCTGCGCAGCTTCCTAGACGAGTAATTAGTAAGCAATATTAAAAAAGGTGAGCGTAAGCTCACCTTTTTTGTATCTGATCGGTTTAAGTGGATGAAAACTGAGCGCAATTGCCCCCCACTGTGGGTAGACATGCTTTAAACCTTCCCCTATAATCGTTCACCTAATTTGGCCCCTTAGCTCAGTGGTTAGAGCGCACGACTCATAATCGTTCGGTCCCCAGTTCAAATCTGGGAGGGGCCACCAAATACAGAAAGGCCTGAGAGCATTTATGCTTCTCAGGCCTTTTGCTTTTCGACTCTCTGTGTAGCATATATGTAGCAACTCAACTCTCTTAGCTCCCTATTCTTCTACCCAAGCTGTTTTACCCTAGCTAACAGCTACCTATAATTTGATAACCCCGTCTAAACCGTATCAATTCATATGTGATTAAATGAGTATAAATTCATCACATTGATTAGAACTATGGCTAAGAAAAACGACGGCATAATCTGGCACCTAATGGACGCACCTTGGTGGGTGAGTATCCTGTTCTCCGCCACCTTATACATTGGACTTGGTTACATTGTCCCTAGCTTGTTCATTAGCTCCGATAATTTTTTCCTACAGATTATCGGCCCAAATCTTCCAATGCTGGCACCCTACTTTGCTTTTTTATTTATCATTCCTGCCCCTATCGCTTTTTTTAAGCAATGGAACAGAAAACAGAGTTATCACAATACAACACGAAAAATAAAGCAGCAGAACAGCACAGAGCCGCTTAGGGAGATAAATTGGATAGAGTTTGAAAGCTATGTTGGTGAGTTCTTTAAAAGCCAAGGCTATAACGTTAAACAGGCTCTCTCTAGTGCGCCAGATGGTGGCGTCGATATTTGGCTGACCAAAAATGGAGAGTTGAGCCTTGTGCAGTGTAAGCACTGGAAAACAAAAAAGGTTGGAGTTCAGGTTCTAAGAGAAATGTATGGTGTCATGCTAGATAACCAAGCTACTCGCATGATTATTGTTACTTCAGGAGACTTTACTAAAGAGGCCATTCAATTTGGGATAGATAAGCGCTTTTGGCTCGTAAATGGTGGGGAACTGGTCAACATGATAGAAACTGGGCGCTACAAGTTAAACAACACAGATATTAAGCCTAGAACTCAATCTAAATGACCAATTTAGAGTATAAGTCCCTATTACCAATCAGAGCTGGTTTAAAGCAGCGTCAATGAATACAGAAAGCGAGTCCATCAGCACTAAGTTAATTTTTTATAACCATGCTTGTTGATAATAAAAGAAGGAGCTTATCGGAAGTACGACTTTAAATAGTTAGGTAGATAAAACGAAAAAACCCATCAACGAGTAACGTTGATAGGGCTAGGTGTATTCAATATGTTATTCGGACAATGCAAACACTAAATTGAGTGAACCATACGGCTTAATGAAGCTTCTTTAAGTGCTCTAATCACGACACCGTTAAACAGCATGGATAATGACTTGATGGATAGAACACTTAAAGAAACCGCCCTAATTAAAGGGCGTAAACCATGCTATACATAAGTTTGTAGGGTATTCGATTACCAAGCGTAACCAACACCTGCGCCTACTGATACATCTGTATCACTTGCAGTTGTGATTGAAACGTTAGCGTTAGCCGTCCAGTTTTCATTCATGCGGTGTCCGTAACCAATAGCCATTGATTGTGCGTCACCTGCGTGACCAAGACCAACACCGATAGCGTTAGTTTGGTTAGCACCCATGTATGGACGTGCTGCTGTTACTGCTTGAGTTGAAGCCATTACACCGTCCATTTTCTCATCTAAACGGTCCACTTGGCTGTAAAGGTCGTTAATTGAAACTGTATTTGCGTCAATCTGCGCATCTTGACGGTCATCGATTGCTGTTTGTACACTTGCTTGAGTTGTAGCGTAAGTTGAAAGTTCTTCTTTAGAAAGTTGACCAGTTTCAGCAAGTGTAATAATTGCAGCCTTTACATTATCACGAGCTTCACCAATATCATCACCTGGTAATGTTGGTTCGATAATTGTTGGATTACCTGCTTCTGCACGTTCAGCATCTTTACGCGCTTTAGTTTCTGCAAGCTCAGTACCTTTTGCACTAACTGCATCTTGAATGTCTGATTTTGAAATAGTTACTGCTTCTTCAACGCCAACTTCGTTAACTTTGGTGAACACTAAGTCATCACCTGATTCAGAAACTTCATATCCTTGCTTGCCTGCTTCACTAACAAGTAGAGCAAATTTCTGTTCATCAGTTGCGTTGTCAGTAACATTATTTGCTCTGAAAGTTAAGTTATCAACAACTGCTTGCTCTCGCACTGCACGTTCTTCTGGCGAAAGACTTGGTGGAGCAGGTACAAATTCATCAATTGGTTCAATCGGAGTTATTTGTCGTGCTTGTGCTTCTGCTTTAACTTGCTCTTTAGCATCTGCAATCATTGTACCAGTAACTGTCTCGCCACCTTTTGTTAGCGTTCCGTCTTCCTCAATAACAAATACATCACCACCATGTTTAGTAGACATTGTATTTAGTGCTTCCACTGCAATAGCACGTTTTAGTTTTGTTTCATCCGAAGTATCATTTGTATCACCAAGTTGTTCACGTTCACCTGTACGGTTTTTGATTCCTTCTTTAACGTTTTCTTTATCGTAAATTGGTGCAATTGGTTCTAGATCAGATTTCCACTTATCAGTACCTTGTTTTTCAAGTTGATTTTTTAGTAATGATAACTGCATTTTGTCTTTCTTACTTCCAGTGCTGTCATCACCATCGAACAGATCAGATAGGTTGATATCTGATTGTTTCTCTCCGCCATTATCATACATAAGGTATGCATTGCCATCGCCTTTAACAACAACTTCGATTGTTTTACCGTTGCCAAATGGGTCACTTGCACCCCATGTATTAATAACATTAACTTTATCTTCCGATAGAGTAGTTGGATCTTGCATCCATTCAATGAACTCGGAACCCGTTGTAGGTGGAATGACTACATCATCAGAAGCCATTGCACCAAATGATGTTGCTGCGATAAGTGTTGCTAGAATTGTCTTTTTCATTTTTCGTATACCCTACGATTAAATGCGAACTAGTACGCATAGGTTTTAATAAAAAAGCGAAGAGACGCTTCGCTGTGTACGGATACGCATTATAGAGATCGAAACCTCATCGTCAAGTACTGGTACGCAAAAAGTTCAAAGTTTTTTTGTGTTAATTTTAAACGGTTGTTTTTTCTAGTCTTCTAAGAATGCATAGACCGTGCAGCCTAATACCATCTTCATGGTATCTTCTGCTTCTTGGTGCGGCATGATGTTTTCGAGTTGCTGGATCATTCTATAAATAGCGGCTTTTGCTTGTGGTGCGGTTCCACTCGACATGATGTTATCCATTAGCATACGAACCACTTCACGAAATACATGTGAGTCTTCATCATGGTAAGCTTTAACCCAACTATTGATAAACGCTTCACTGGTGCTAAAGTCTAACTTCTGTATAGCCAGAGGGAATACTTTCCCCTGCAAAGCCGTCATGAACATGTTCTTGCTTTCGTAATAACGTTGAATGCTGCTCTTACCCATTCCCAACTCTTTAGCAAGTCGGTCATAGGTGACCACTTCCCAGCCTTCTGTCATGAACAAACGAAAGATAAGATCGTCCATCATTTGTTTCTTCTTTTCGCGCTCTGCAACGGTTATACGTGCCATGTTATCGACTCTATTTATATTTGTTTGAGTAATAATACGCAAAATACCACTGCAAGGTAGTGTTTATTGTTAATTAACTGTAAGGTTTTATGCCAAATGCCAGTTCGCAATAACAGCTATTGATCGTGCCTCATTTGAATAACATTCGACCTATCATATGTTTTATTCAGCTTACGCTCCCATAACTCCAATGCCCTACGCTTTTCAGCTAAATAATCGTATCGGTCATAGTGCTTTGAACTGACATCGTTTTGAGCATGGTTCTGTAATCGGTCACGGATCGACTTTTCAATCCCAAGCTCATCGATTCCCACTTTGAATAGATCACATCAAAAGTACGCGCTTTCCCGTATAAAACACAAAGCAATCAGGCTTCTTAACGTCCCTCCACTGCAAAGCGTTTACGCTCGTCTTTACGTCTTCAAACAGTTAGGTTATTTCTTGATGGGTGAGGTAATGGTTAACAACATGTTCAGCGCTTTTCTGTTTAGGATATCCGATGCAGGGTTTACAGCAAGAACCAACTTTGCTTCTTTAATATAGATAGTGGGACCATTGCCATGTCTTAACCTGTAGCTAATGCCACCATTGGGTAACTTCCAACACGATTGCTTTCTATAAGTCTGTATTTACTTTTCTCCAGATACAACGACGGGAGCTATTAGCTCCCGTCTATTCCAGATCAGCAAAACGAAGTTTGTGTCATTGTTTTTATTATCGCTATTAAATTAGCGTCTCTCCAATTTAGCAACAATCTTATCCAAGTAACATTACATTCGTTTACTTTGTGACCAGTCATTTATTTATGATCAAAAATTAAATCATTGTTACACGAAGATCCCGTTTTGTGAACAATGACAGTTTCACAAGAAATCTCCGTCTCTCCTTATAATTTGAGCCCGATCAACTTACTAATACATTACTCCTAATATAACCATAAATGGCTATACTGGCTTAGCTATTACTAACAAATAATACATATACTAAATATAAGGTCTATGAGAGATAGTGACCAACCAACTATCCAAAACCATCTTTACGGGTGTTCAGTTCTAAGGAATGCAGATAAGTGAAGGGCCAATAAGAAGCTCTCCTTATTTAAATAACAAAAATACGTCAGCACACAGTTTCGCTAGGGAATACAACATGAATTTATCTAATATATCCTTCAAAACAAAGATCCTCACTCTTATTGCTCTTCCTATACTCGGGTTTCTTTGGCTGAGTGTTTCTTCTATTTCACAAAACATGACGACAACAAAAGAGATGTCTGCACTAAAGCAACTCACAAACTTGTCTGTCGTCTATAGTGAGTTAGTTCATGAACTGCAAAAAGAGAGAGGGATGACCGCCGGATTTCTAGGCTCAAAAGGTGCAAAATTTGGTAATGAGTTATCCACTCAAAGAAAGGCTGCTGATACTAAACTTGCCCAAAAAAAGAGTTACTGGCAAACAAGTGATATCGACAACGCAGCAATCCAACAGCTAAACAGTCAAATCAATCAACAACTCAGCGCTATTGACTCGGTTCGTCGACAAGTCGATGCTCAAACAATGCCACTTTCCGAAGCACTAGCCTATTACACCAAGCTGAATGCACGTCTTCTCAGTGTGTCTAATTTAATTGCCGGTATTAGTTCTAACGCCGAAATTTCTCAAGAGACCATCGCGTATTATAATTTTTTGCAAGGTAAGGAGCGTGCCGGTATTGAACGAGCGGTACTCAGCAATACCTTTGCTAAAGATGAATTCGGTGAAGGGATGTTAGTTAAGTTCATTTCCCTCGTGACCCAACAAGAGACGTACTTCTCTAATTTTTATGCGTTTACAAACTCATCTAATCGAGCTTTTTTTGATCAACAGATTCAATCTCCAGCGATTAATGAGGTTGAGACAATGCGTCAGGTAGCCAGATCGAAAATGAGTCAATTTGATATTGATTCTGTCTATTGGTTCAGCAAGTCGACAGAACGTATTGGGCAGTTAAAAAAAATCGAAAACCAAATCGCTTCGAACCTCATTGCCTTAGCCGATCAAACCGCTAAGTCTGCTCAAGTCGCTCTTATCACTAATATCGTTATTTGCTCTATCATGGCGATCATCACTACGATCATTAGCGTTCTAACCATCAAAGACCTTTCTGCTCGAGTAAAAGATTTAACGTCAGTGATGACAAAGGTCCGAGAGAACAATGACCTAACAGTCCGTGCTTCACACATTGATCAAAGTGAGCTAGGCGTTATTTCTGCCTCTTTAAATGCGACTCTAGACCAATTCTCTCGCCTTATTGATAACCTATCAAACTCCAGCATGACATTAGCCTCGGCAGCAGAAGAAACCTCGCAAACCTGCCAATACAACTCTAGCTCAATACATGACCAGCAAGGGCAAGTCGCACTGATTGCTACCGCTATCGAAGAATTCACAACCACCGTTAATGAAGTGGCACATAAAACTCAACAAACAGCGGAGGCGGCAAAAGTAGCCGATGATAAGTCTAAAAGTGGTTTAAGGGTTGTCCAGCAGTCTTATCAATCCATTGAAAGTCTCGCGACTGAAATAAACGGATTGGCGGAAAAGATCACTCACTTACATCAAAGTAGCACCGACATAAATAATGTCATTGATGTGATTAAGTCAGTTGCTGAGCAGACAAACCTACTCGCACTCAATGCGGCCATTGAGGCGGCAAGAGCGGGGGAACAAGGTCGAGGTTTCGCTGTCGTTGCGGATGAGGTTCGAACATTAGCACAACGAACCCAAGAGTCGACGCTGGAGATCGAAGGGTTTATTTCTTCACTGCAATCGGATGTAGAAGGCGCATTTAACGTTATCGATAATAGCCAAAAGAAATCAAATGAAGCCGTCGAAAACTCAAAGAGCGTTGAGCAAACACTTTCTGATATTTCAGACTCTGTAAGTCATATATTCGATATGACAGACCAAATAGCAACAGCAGCAGAAGAGCAAGCGGCAGTAACGCAAGATATCGCACAAAATATTATGATCGTTGAAGAGAAATCGAATGAATCGACGACTGGAGCGACTCAGATTGCCTCCACAGCACTAGAGCAGGCCGAGCTTGCAACCTCCCTTAAAAATATGGCGAGTACCTTTAAGATTTAAAAGCTCCTCCTATTCTTAAAACTAAAAAGCTCCCAACTGCTGAAACAATAACTGGGAGCTTTTCTATTTGAGAGTGTAAAGTGAAGCCACCTACTCGACGGTCACAGACTTAGCTAAATTTCGAGGTTGGTCGACATCGGTACCTTTTATTAAAGCCACGTAATACGACAGAAGCTGTAGTGGTAAGGTGTAAACAATCGGTGCAATAAACTCATCACAGAAAGGGACCTTCAATACTTTCATCGTATCATCACTTTCAAATGAGGTATTTTCATCGGCGAATACATACATTAGCCCGCCACGAGCTCTCACCTCTTCGATATTGGATTTTAACTTTTCAAGCAGCTCGTTATTCGGAGCAACAACGATCACTGGCATCTCTGCATCAATGAGCGCCAATGGTCCATGTTTGAGTTCTCCCGCCGCATACGCTTCCGCGTGTATGTAAGAGATCTCTTTAAGCTTTAATGCGCCTTCCATCGCAATCGCAGACTGCTCACCACGGCCTAAGAAGAGTGAGTGATTCATCTCTGCAAAATCTTCAGCGAGTAGCTCAATAGACTCTGCCATCGACAGTGTTTGTTCAATCTTAGCAGGTAGAGATTGAAGGGCTTTAACAAGCTGTGCTTCTTTCGCTGGCTCTAGGTCATTAAAGTGCCCAATTGCACCTGCAAGCATGAGTAAGCCAGCCAGTTGAACGGTAAAGGCTTTGGTAGATGCCACGCCAATTTCCGCCCCTGCTTTCATCATATAAGAGAGATCAGACTCTCGAACCAATGAGGAGCCTGGTACATTACAAATGGTCAAACTTGCCATGTAGCCCATCTCTTTCGCTAAACGCAGTGCTGCTAAGGTATCAGCGGTTTCACCAGACTGAGAGATAGTCACAAGCAATGAGTTTTCAAATACGTGAGATTTTCGATAGCGGAACTCCGAAGCGATTTCAACATTACAAGAGACCCCTGCCCACTCCTCAAGCCAGTAACGTGCCACTAGGCCAGCGTGATAACTGGTACCACAAGCAATGATCTGAACGTGTTTAACTTTACTGAGCAGCTCTTCTGCGTTGTCACCAAAAATAGAAGAGACAACTTGGCCATTCGCCAAACGTCCTTCTAACGTTCTTTGAATCGCAACAGGTTGTTCATATATCTCTTTTAACATGTAATGACGGTATTCACCTTTATCACCACTGTCATGAGAAACTTGAGTCTCTTTCACTTCACGCTTAACCGCATTGCCTTGAGCGTCAAAAATATTGACCTCAAAACGGGTAATTTCAGCGACATCCCCCTCTTCAAGAAAGGCGAAACGGCGAGTAACAGGAAGTAGCGCAAGTTGGTCTGAAGCAATAAAGTGCTCTCCCATCCCGTAGCCAATCACTAGTGGACTGCCTGAGCGAGCAACAATAAGGCGAGCAGGATCATTTTTATTCATCACAACCGTGCCGTAAGCACCCGTGAGTTGCGCAGCTGTTTTCTGAACCGCCTCTAGTAAGTTTTCAGACGTTCTTAATTCCCACTCAACAAGGTGTGCAATCACTTCGGTATCCGTTTGAGAGCTGAAACTAAACCCTCTTTCTCGTAATGTTTCACGGAGTTCTTCATGGTTTTCAATAATGCCGTTATGTACAACCGCAATGTCACCAGACATGTGAGGGTGAGCATTTGCTTCAGACGGTTCACCATGTGTTGCCCAACGCGTATGAGCTATGCCTGTGCCACCAGCTACTTTAGCTTCATGGACTGCATCAGAAAGCGCTTGAACTTTCCCTAAGCGACGAATTCGAGAGAGATTTTGTTCACCATCAACGATTGCGACACCAGCAGAGTCGTATCCACGGTACTCAAGGCGGCGAAGGCCTTCTACTAAGATTTCAGCGACATCACGTTGCGCTACTGCGCCTACAATTCCACACATAATGTTTACTCCAATTATAATTATATTTTGTCTATCCCTAACGGCTGCAAGCAAAGGCCAAAAAGCTAGGGTGATTTTTAGTACAACGTTATTAAGCTCGAATCACCCGCACGTTATTCGATTCAATTTCTGCGGTGTGTTCAGGTGAAAGATCGCTATCGGTAACCAATACATCGATACTTTCCCAGCTCAACTCTAAATTTGGGATTTTTCGGCCAAGCTTTTCAGACTCAACCATAACAACCACTTCCCGCGACACCTCTGCCATGACCTTGCTTAAACCAACTAACTCATTAAATGTAGTCGTTCCTCGGCTAAGATCGATACCGTCAGCGCCAATAAATAACTGATCAAAGTCGTAAGATCGCAATACAGACTCTGCAACTTGCCCTTGAAATGACTCAGAATGAGTGTCCCAAGTGCCACCCGTCATTAATAAAGTGGGCTCACTTTCTAAGTCATTTAGAGCGTTAGCCACATTTAAAGAGTTGGTCATGACAACTAAACCCGTTTTATTGTTTAGCTGCTGGATAAGCGCTGCCGTCGTGCTACCACTATCAATGACAATGCGATTATGGTCTCGAATGAGAGCGGCGGCAGCCGTTGCCAATTCAACCTTTCGCGGCGAAACCTTAGGGGCAAGAGCTTCATTCACGACTTCTTTAGGTAGTGCAATTGCACCACCGTATCGGCGTAAAAGCTGACCATTTTTCTCAAGCTCTGCGAGATCCTTTCTAATCGTGACCTCGGATGTTGTAAACTTACAGGATAGTTCCTCAACGCTTACCTCACCCAACTCAATAATAAGGTTAGAAATAGCGTGTCTTCTTAGCTGTGTGTTTCGTTTCGACATCAAAAAATCAACTTTAAGTTTCAAACTGAAAGAAAGTATAGTCGAATCGAAAGAAAAGCGTCTATTTATTTCGATCTAAAAAATAAATATTTCATAACAAAACCTTGTCCTAAGACAACTCTAGACCGTGATATTGAATTGATTCGGTGGTAGAATTGCGCCCGAAAAGAAAATTAATTACAGAATTAGTCGTAATTTGTTTGAAAACTTACTCACCTAAAGTGGGTTAAGTCACAGAAAACCGAGATTCATGTGCTTTTGCTAGGTCATAAAATGACTAAATGAAGTGAAAGACTTACAAGAATGATGTAGTTAATTAAAAACCGATGAGTTTTAGCTAAATAAGAAGCGCTAAACGCTGGTTCTACATTAAAAATACCAACCAATTTCAAATTGAAACAATACTTACCGGAGAGTATCTTCCATGAAAAAGACTAAAATCGTATGTACGATCGGTCCTAAAACAGAATCTGTAGAGAAGCTAACTGAACTAGTTGATGCAGGCATGAACGTAATGCGCCTGAACTTCTCTCACGGTGACTTTGCTGAGCACGGCACTCGTATTGCGAACTTCCGTTCAGTAATGGAAACTAAAGGTGAGCAACTTGCTATCCTTCTAGACACTAAAGGTCCAGAAATCCGCACGATCAAACTAGACGGCGGCAATGACGTTGACCTAGTAGCTGGTCAAGAGTTCACTTTCACAACTGACGCTTCAGTTGTAGGTAATAAAGACGTTGTTGCTGTTACTTACCTAGGTTTTGCTAAAGACCTAACGGCAGGTAACACTATCCTAGTAGACGACGGTCTAATCGAAATGGAAGTTATCTCAACGTCTGAAACTGAAGTTAAGTGTAAAGTTCTTAACAACGGTGCTCTAGGCGAAAACAAAGGTGTTAACCTTCCTGGCGTTTCTGTTCAACTTCCAGCTCTTTCTGAAAAAGACAAAGCTGACCTTAAATTTGGTTGTGAGCAAGGCGTTGATTTCGTTGCTGCTTCTTTCATCCGTAAAGAAGAAGATGTTAAAGAAATCCGTGCTCTTCTAAACGCTAACGGCGGCGAAAGCATCCACATCATTTCTAAGATTGAAAACCAAGAAGGTGTTGATAACTTCGATTCTATTCTTGAAGCTTCTGACGGCATCATGGTTGCTCGTGGCGATCTAGGTGTTGAAATCCCAGCTGAAGAAGTAATCTTCGCTCAAAAAATGATGATCGAGAAGTGTAACCGTGCACGTAAGATGGTTATCACTGCAACTCAAATGCTTGATTCAATGATCAGCAACCCACGTCCAACTCGTGCTGAAGCGGGCGACGTTGCGAACGCTATCATGGACGGTACTGATGCAGTAATGCTTTCTGGTGAAACAGCTAAAGGTAAGTACCCTGTTGAAGCGGTAACGATCATGGCTCAAATCGCTAACCGTACAGACAGCGCTCTTAAAGCTGAACTAGGTTCTCGTCTAGACAGCCCTCGTCTACGTATCACTGAAGCAGTATGTAAAGGTGCGGTAGACACAGCTGAGAAACTAGCAGCTCCACTTATCGTTGTTGCAACTGAAGGCGGTAAATCTGCACGTTCAGTACGTAAGTACTTCCCAACTGCAAACATTCTTGCTCTTACTACAAACAAGAAAACTGCAGCACAACTAGTACTAACGAAAGGTGTTAAGCCAGTTCTTGTTGATTCAATCGAGAGCACTGACGCTTTCTACATCAACGGTAAGACAATTGCTCTTGAGTCTGGTCTTGGTAAGAAAGGCGATATCGTACTAATGGTTTCTGGTGCACTTGTTGCTTCAGGTACTACTAACACAGCTTCTGTACACGTTCTTTAAGAACTGACTCAGTTTCTGATGTAAAAAAAGAGAGCTTCGGCTCTCTTTTTTATTGCTTACTATATAGATCACAAAGACTTTGTTATCTAGAAAGCTAAGTGCCCTCTCTATCTATTAAGCACTCAGTCGCTGGTCACTTTTCACTATAGCCAATTGATTGCGCCCTAGCGCCTTCGCTTTATAAAGAGCAATATCCGCTCTCTTATAAGAGTCAGTACTGTTTGCCGTTAAATCAGTATAGCCACCACTTACCGTCACTGGTACATCAATACTTTCCTCGACTGACGAGCGCAACCTTTCCAATACAGGTACCGCCTCTTCAATTGATGTATTCGGTAATATCACGGCGAACTCTTCCCCACCGATGCGTGCAATCATATCGGTTTGTCTCAAATTAGATTGAAGTGTTTGAGCGACGACACGAATGACTCGATCTCCTTCATCATGCCCTTTCTCATCATTAACGCGCTTGAAAAAATCAATATCAAACAGAGCCAAACATACGGGTGAACGTTCTTCATAACGCTCAACTATTTGTGCATGGCTCAATAATGCTCGTTCAAACTTACGACGATTAAACAAACTCGTCAGCTCATCCTTTTCACTCAATATTCGCAGCTGATTTTCAAGTTGCTTGCGTTCGGTAATATCAACAAACGTCGTAATATAATAATCGAGCTCTTCGGTCATAGTTCGTATCGCTTGAACCCGAGTGATTAACGTTGAAGGCGTTTCTGATGAGCGATTGGTCACCACTTCCCCTTCCCAAACACTTTGAGTATTCAATAGTTCACAGACTTCAATAAGCTGTTTTACCGTCGTGGCATCCCCAACAAGTTCATAAGCATTCTTATTTAGTGCTTCATCCTGAGAGAACCCTGTTAAACGGGTAAAGGCATTATTCACCATCACAACCTGATGCTTTGTATCAGTAATGACCACAGCAGACATACCATCAATGGCCGCTCGAGCTAACTTACTTTCAAGATTGCGTCGCTTGTAATGTAAAAACGTAAATACGGTTGGAACTGCGAAGAGCAGCATCACGAGAAAGACTAAAGTAACTTCCTGATACAAGCTGATCAGATCTCGAGAGAGGCGCTTATCCAATACTTCTTTATTAGCCTGTACAACAATGAAAATAGATTGTGTAGAAGAAGCCTCCAATCGTCTGAAGACAAATAAGTTTCCATTCTCAATGGTGTAACCTGAAACTGCACTTTGCAATTGTTGCCATACTCTTGGCCGTTCTACCGACAAGTTATACCCTGCTCGCCTCTCGATAAGGTGACCATGAAGTTTATTTCTTCGATGACTATCAATGTAATAGCCTTTCTCACTGATCAGTTCCGGCCGAAACTCACGACTAAAGCCATCGTGAAGACGGGAAGAGATATAGCCAATATCAAGATTAAGAACCAGATACCCTGCTTTCTCTTGCATATCCATAACTGGTGTAATAATCCTAAAAATGGGGATATTAATCGGAGAGATCGAGTCGTGCTCTTCTTCGATATCAACCCCCCAAGATCCTATCTGGCGCTCTGACAGTGACTGAGCCAGATGAAAATATTCACGATGACTTTCATTACCGAGCTCGATTGAGGCTTTTGCGTCTTCAGTTATGAGCGAGTAATTAACTTTGACTCGCTCTTCGCCAAGCGCGTCAACATAACGGATAGCTGGAGACCATTTTTGGTTCGCCATCGTTGACTTCCAACTCTCTTCTAAACTCTGTTTATTAAATAGTGTGGGGGAAAAAATATAGTCATGCATCGCTCGACTATTCGATAGTAACTCAGCGATAGACGTTACTTGGGAACGTAGAAATCGGTACTCTCGGTGGGTATAGGAAATTTGCTCCATCGCCTCATTAACACTTTGCTCAAGGCTTTCCTGTTTCACTGCTTGGTAGCGCTGCGAGTAATACAGCATAGTGATTACAACCAAAACAAAACTGGTTATAAAGAACGGAACGATGGTTTTATAAAATTTCATTAGTAAATGGATAATTCCAATAAGGCGCAGCGGTAGGAATAAAAAAAGTGGCGCATTTGCACCACTTCTTCTTAAGAAAATAAGCAGTTAGTCTTTAAGTTTATAAATAACATCCACTCTATCTCGGATAACTAGAGTGGAATCTTGATAGCTATTGCTTTCAGCCTTAGCGTCCATAGACACCGAGCGCATGAGCACCGGTTGAGAGCTTGGCATATTATAATCAATACGCCATACGCCACCAAGTTCCTGCTCAAAGCCTGTTGCTAGGGAGCGTGCTTTTGAATTGGCATCTTTAATCGCTTCAAGGCGAGCCTGCTGCTGATATTTCACTTCATCGCGAACTTTCAGACGAATAGTATCAACCTGGTTAATACCTTCACTCAAGGCGATATCTAAATATTGATTGAGGTTTGCAAGATCTTCGACTTTAACTGTCATCGTGCGAGAAGCTCGATAGCCAACTAATTCCGGCTTGCCCTTTTTGGGATAATGGTACTGAGGGGTTAAATAGAGATTTGAACTATTAATACTATCAGGCGATACGCCTTGGTCGGTGAGCTTTCCAATAAACCCACTCACGACGTTATCAACAAGCAGCTTTGCTTGCTCTGCCGTCATCGTCGACTCAACGACTTTCACTGTGAATTCAGCCATATCTGGCGTCGCGGTGACCTCTCCATATCCAGTCGTAACAAGGTGTGGAAAGCTTGGGGCATTGGCAGAGACATTTACGCTCATTAAACCGCTAAGAGCCAACGTCAAAATAGGTAATATTTTCATCTTTACTACTCTGATAGATTTATCACCTACATAATAGGCAAATGGTGAACATTGGCTACCATTTAAGCAATTACTGACACAATTTTTACCTAGCCTCTTCTGAAGTTAGCCTTGTCGAATTAATCTTGTGAATAAGCCTTATTGAATCAACTTTGTTCAATCCATTTCTGTTACGTATTTTCTTTGTTAATAGCAATTTGTAATAACTCGCCAACCGTTTTACGAAGCCATCGATGCGCAGGGCTATTTTCTGCACGCTTATGCCAGATGAGGTGATGAGTCGCGAGCTCGCTCTTAAATGGCAAAGGCTGAACATTCAGTCCCATCGTTTCAGCGTACATATCGGCAAGACTTTGGGTAACGATGGTCACGTTATGCGTACGAGACGCCATTGCCATGGCGGATAACATCGAGTCCGAATCCGCGACAATGGTTCTGTTTGATACTTTCTCTTTAGCAAAGTAATCAACGATTCTCATTTTTGCACGCCTCAAGTTCTGCACAATATGACCACAACTGAAATACTCTTCCGGCGTCATCTCTTTGTTTGCTAAGGGGTGATCTTTACTGATAACCATCACCAGCTCTTCACTAAACAGTTCACTTGAACTAAATGAAGGCAATAAATTATCCAGTAGATCAACCACCAAATCCGTTTGATTTTCGATCAAGCTTTTTGATACTTCTTCATCTGACGCTGGCGCAATGGAAACCGATAGCTCGCAAGCCGCAAGTTTAGGATGTTTCAGTAAAGGAAGAAGAAGATGCTGAATAGGTTCACTCAAAGTGACATGAAATTTATGTGCACTCTGAGGATCAAATTCCAGAACCTGATCAAGCGCCTGATCTATGATGCCTGTCGCCATTTCTAATTGTTCAGCAAGGAGGTTTGCTGAAACGGTTGGGGCAATTCCTCTCCCTTTGCGAATAAACAATGTCACACCTAGGTTCTCCTGTAAGCGCTTTAATGCATTGCTTACACCAGGCTGTGTCATATTGAGCACCTCAGCCGCTGTCGTTATCGAGCCAAGGCGGTAGACTTCAATAAAGACACTAAATAGGTTCCAGTCTATTTTTTTCTTTTCCATCAATACATCACCACTGAGAATGTTTTAACGAAATTTTACTTTATGTATATAAATGTTTCATCTGTTTATTATTACCTCAATCCAATACGAATACTTCTTCGAGGTTAAGATGAAAAATACCACATTAAACAAATCAGTTATCGCTCTTGCTGTTATCATTGCGCTTCCAGCAACGGCGGCATCTAATAAGCCTGTTGGCGATATTAGCGCTAACGGTAAGCCAGCGTCAGAGCACACGGCGACTGCCAACCATAAGCTTGCAGCAGAACTTAACTTTGAAGATGTTCGTGCATTTGAGAACAATGACAAAGGCTTAATTACCCCACTTACTGAAGCAACTCGCAAGAGCCTAAGTGATCGATTCTCGCACCTGCATAAAGGTCAAACGATTGCAGCTGATGCACCAGATACGGTAAACCCATCACTATGGCGACAAGCGCAACTTAACCACGCTGCTGGCGGATTGTATGAAATTCGTGAAGGTATTTATCAAGTTCGTGGGACCGACCTTTCTTCTGCATCCTTCATTCGTAGTGAGTCAGGCTGGATCGTCTACGATGTTCTGCTAACTAAAGAAGCGATGGCTGCTTCACTAGAATTCTTTCTAGACAACGTGCCTGAAGGTGGCGATCTTCCCGTTGTTGCTATGATTTACTCACACAGCCATGCCGACCACTTTGGTGGTTCAAAAGCGATTCAAGAACGCTTCCCTAATGTAAAAACGTACGCCCCTCATGGCTTTATTAAAGAGACGATTGATGAAAACGTACTAGCGGGCAATGCGATGTCTCGCCGTACCGCGTATCAATATGGTGGCACACTAGGCAAAGCGTCGGAAACTGGCGCTATCGATGCCGCATTGGCAAACGGCCTCTCTTCTGGCGCTATCACTCTAGTTGCACCGGATGTGACTTTCCCAAGCGGCGAAGATCAAAAGTTCTTCACCACTGAAATTGATGGCCTTGAGTTCGTCTTTATGGATACAGCCGGTACAGAAGCGCCAGCGGGCAGTACCGCATTTATTCCATCAATGAACGCACTTTGGACTGGCGAAATGATGTACCACGGCATGCACAACGTATACACACTGCGTGGCGCTAAAGTTCGTGATTCACTGAAATGGTCAAAAGACATCAACGAAATGATCAATGCATGGGGCGGTGACATTGAGTACCTATTCGGCTCTCACTCATCACCTATCTGGGGCAATGAAGAAATTGCTGAATTCATGAAGCTTCAGCGTGACAATTATGGCTTTGTTCATAACCAAACTCTTCGCCTAGCGAACAACGGCATGGTGATGCAAGACATTGGTGCGAAGATTAATGATGAGCTGCCTGAATCCATCAAAAACTCTTGGCACACGAACGGCTATCACGGTACTTACAGCCACAATGCTCGTGCGGTATACAACATGTACCTAGGCTACTTCGATATGAACCCAGCCAACCTAAACCCGCTTCCTGTTCAAGAAGAAGCAGAAAAGTTCGTTGAATACATGGGTGGTGCAGATGCCGTTGTTGAACGTGCAAAGAATGACTTTAGTGAAGGTAACTATCGCTTTGTTTCAACCGCTCTAAACAAAGTGGTTATCGCACAACCTGAGCACAAAGAAGCACGTAAACTGCTGGCAGATAGCTACGAGCAGCAAGGCTACCAAGCGGAAGGGGCTGGTTGGCGTAACATCTACCTAACAGGTGCCCAAGAGCTTCGTATCGGTACGATGCCAGGCGCACCAAAGACAGCGTCTCCGGATGTTCTTTCTGAAATGACAGTGACTAACTTACTTGACTACTTAGCAGTTCAAGTTGTCGCAACTAAAGCGGATAAAACACCGTTTACCATGAACGTTAATGTTCCTGACATCGGGGAAAAACACTTTGTTGAGATGTCTCACGGTAACTTAAACAACGTGATGACCACTGAACTTAACGAGAATGCCGACGCTACGCTTCATGTTAATAAGGCGGATTTGACGAAAATTCTTCTTGGTCAAGCAACCATGGCAGAATTGCTGAAATCAGGCAGTGCTGGAATCACTGGTGATGCGACAGTTCTAGAAAAAATGAAACAATCTATGGTTCGCTTTGACGATAAATTTGAAATCGTACCTCGCCCCGCGAAAGGGCAAGAAGTCGATGCTGATATCTACCGTCCTCTCGGTCATTAAATATCATTAAGTTATTGGTTTAACCGCTACTAGGACAACAATATAAGGCCATGACAACATGGCCTTTTCTCTTCAAAAGTACTCATCACTATTTGTTTCTCCGCATGGATAACCACACGCTAGAGGTTCATTATGAAATCTAAACTGACGACAACACTGCTCACTGCTCTACTTGGGTTTTCATCGGCGAATACCATCGCATGTGGCATTGATGGCGGCGCTTTCTTTCAAACGATAGGAACCATGCCTTCGGGAACATTCAGTGTTGCTCTTGCGATTAATGAAGCAAAAGAAAATCAACAGATTGTCATTGCTGAAAAGCACTCTCAACGCTTGGATATGGTGTTGTGGCAAGTGCAGCAACGATTGAAACCTCATTATCAAGGCGAAGAGTTTGAAGTGACCATTTATGATATTGCTGGCAATCACTTCCTTAACATCAAAGCCGATGGAAACTCATTAAGTAGCGCCGCTCATGAACTACCAAAAGAAGGGGAAGAGATCGTATTTGGTGTTACTGATGCATCGGTTCTATTTGCTCTTGCTACAGATGAACTAAGTTTTAGCCAAGCTCAAGAGATGGGAGTATGGACTAGTGAAGAAGGTTCTGAAGCATTTAATAGCTTACTTCACGCAGCCTTTGGTTAAGAAAAATTAGTTACATAAAAAGAGGCTCCATAGCTGACTTAGCTTTGGAGCCTCTTTTTCCAAACAATAAATGCTATTTAATCATCAACAGTAAAAAGTTAGTCGACTTTATTTAAATGCACATCCATTTGAGGGAATGGGATTTCAATACCATTTTCATCCAATGCAATTTTGATTGCTTTAAGAGAATCAAAGTACACATCCCAATAGTCAGCTGTTTTACACCACGGACGAACGACAAAGTTAACTGAAGAATCAGCAAGTGCACTCACACCAATCTGAATCCCCTTCTCTTCAATAAGACGAGAGTCCGCTTGTAGTGTCTCGCGAATGACCTGCTCTGTCTTTTTAAGATCGGCGCTGTACGACACACCAATAACCAGATCGACACGACGCGTATCATGACGCGAATAGTTAGTGATTGGGCTGCCAATTACGCTACCATTCGGCACAACAACCATTTTATTGTCAGGTGTTGTTAGAACAGTTTGGAAAATCTGAATTGATTCAACTGAGCCTGCAACTCCACCAATCTCCACGTAGTCACCGGATTTGAATGGACGGAAAGCAACAATCAGCACGCCTGCGGCAAAGTTTGAAAGCGAACCTTGCAATGCAAGACCTACCGCTAAACCAGCGGCACCAATAACAGCAACAACGGACGCCGTTTGAACGCCTAGTCGACCTAATGCAGCAATAAGAACAATAACAAACAGTAGATAACGTACTAAACCATGAATAAACTCGACGACAGCTTTATCCATGTCCTTTTTCTTCAGTACTTTAGCAACACTATTGGCCACTGCTTTAACGATCATATTACCGATAAACAGAATGAGTACTGCAGAAATAATGTTTACACCATACTGAACAAATAAGTCAGAATTATTTGTTAACCAAGTTTCCGCTTGAGTTAATCCGTCAACCAAAGGAGTTTCAATCTCCAGTGAACCATCTGCCATAACTTAATCCTCTAAAATTACATCTAATTCGTAAAACCAATGAATACACAAAAGGTCACTGACACACTCAGTTACATTTAGCGTTGATTTTTGGGCACGATATACTGTTTTGGGCGAACTGAAAAGTAAGCGTTTGGTCAATTCTGACCTTACTTACCAAAAGTACGCTCCGTTTGATAACAACCTGTTACAGGTTACGCATAAATGTAATATTTCGCTAGGTTTAATAACGTCTTAGAAATGAATTTTAGGCATAAAAAAACCCGCCAGTGGCGGGTTTTTGAAACGGTTATCGAAGACTAAATTATAGTACGTCGATTGCGTTTAGGTCAGCAAATGCTTTCTCTAGACGTGTAACCATTGAAGCTTGACCTGCACGTAGCCATACGCGTGGATCGTAGTGCTTCTTGTTTGGTTGGTCTTCGCCTTTAGGGTTACCGATTTGACCTTGTAGGTAATCGAAGTTCTCAGCTGAGTAAGTACGGATACCGTCCCATGTTGCCCACTGTGTATCAGTATCGATGTTCATTTTGATAACACCGTAGCCGATAGACTCTTGGATTTCAGCTTCAGAAGAACCAGAACCACCGTGGAATACGAAGTTTAGAGCGTTAGGTGCAATACCGAACTTCTCTGCACAGTATGCTTGAGAATCACGTAGGATAGTTGGAGTAAGTACTACGTTACCTGCTTGGTAAACACCGTGTACGTTGCCGAAAGAAGCAGCGATAGTGAAACGTGGGCTAACAGCGTTTAGGATTTCGTAAGCGTATGCAACATCTTCAGGAGAAGTGTATAGCTCAGATGCGTCCATATCAGTGTTATCAACGCCGTCTTCTTCACCACCAGTACAACCTAGTTCAATCTCAAGCGTCATGTCCATTTTAGCCATGCGCGCTAGGTATTTAGCACAAGTTTCGATGTTCTCTTCTAGAGACTCTTCAGAAAGGTCGATCATGTGAGAAGAGAAAAGAGGCTTACCAGTTTGTGCGAAGAACTCTTCACCCGCGTCTAGTAGACCGTCGATCCACGGAAGAAGTTTCTTAGCAGCGTGGTCAGTGTGTAGAATTACTGGAACACCGTAAGAAGCAGCAACAGCGTGTACGTATTTTGCACCCGCTACAGCGCCAAGGATTTGTGCACCTTGACCTTCAAGTTTAACGCCTTTACCAGCGAAGAAACCAGCACCGCCGTTAGAGAACTGAACAACAACTGGCGCTTTAACTTTAGCAGCAGCTTCTAGAACACCGTTGATTGAATCAGTGTTTACTACGTTTACAGCTGGAAGTGCAAATTTGTGCTCTTTCGCTACTTCAAATACTTTTTGTACGTCATCGCCAGAGATTACACCTGGTTTTACGAAATCGAAGATCTTAGACATGGAATAAGTCCTATTTTCTGTCGTTTTAATTAAAAGATTGCAAACGTTTGCTCACATTGCGCGGCATTCTATCAAAAAATGACCACTTTCAGCAAACGTAAAAAAGGCGAGATAGTATTCCCGCCTAGATTAATTCGTTATGCTTTAGCACGCTCTTCAAGCATTGCTACAGCAGGTAATACTTTACCTTCTACAAACTCAAGGAAAGCGCCGCCGCCTGTTGAGATGTAAGAAACGTCAGCTTTGATACCGAACTTGTCGATAGCCGCTAGCGTATCGCCACCGCCCGCTACAGAGAAACCTGCAGACTCAGCGATTGCTTTAGAAATGCCAGCAGTACCTGCTTCAAAGTTTTTGAATTCAAATACGCCTACTGGGCCATTCCATAGAATAGTTTTCGCGTTGCCGATGATTTCAGCCAGTGCCGCTGTTGAGTCAGGGCCAAGGTCAAAGATCATGTCGTCGTCTTGAACTTCAGAAACATGCTTGATTTCAGCTTCTGCGTTTTCGTCGAATGCTTTTGCACATGCAACGTCAGTAGCAACAGGAATAGCACACTCTTTCATTAGCTTTTGCGCCGTTTCAACAAGGTCAGCTTCGTAAAGAGACTTACCTACGTTGTGGCCTTCAGCAGCGATGAATGTGTTTGCGATACCACCACCAACAACCAGTTGGTCAGCGATTTTAGATAGTGACTCAAGAACCGTCAGCTTAGTTGATACTTTAGAACCACCAACGATAGCAACTAGTGGACGCGCAGGGTTATCCATTGCTTTGCCTAGAGCTTCAAGCTCTGCAGCAAGTAGAGGACCAGCACATGCTACAGGAGCGTGAGTACCAACACCGTGAGTAGATGCTTGTGCACGGTGAGCCGTACCAAATGCGTCCATTACGAAGATGTCACAAAGTGCAGCGTATTGCTTAGAAAGCGCTTCTTCGTTCTTCTTTTCGCCTTTGTTAAAGCGAACGTTTTCAAGAACAACTAGCTCACCAGTGTTTAGCTCTAGGCCATCTAGGTAATCTTTCGCTAGTTTAACGTCGCAATCTAGTGCGTCGTTTAGGTAGTTAACAACAGGTGCTAGAGAGAACTCTTCGTTGTATTCGCCTTCAGTAGGACGACCTAGGTGAGAAGTAACCATTACTTTAGCGCCAGCTTCTAGGCAACGCTTGATTGTTGGTAGTGATGCAAGAATACGTGCATCTGAAGTTACTTTACCGTCTTTTACTGGCACATTAAGGTCAGCACGGATGAAAATGCGTTTACCTGCAAGTTCCAGGTCAGTCATCTTGATTACAGACATGTTTGTCCTCTCAAATTATTTAATAAATAAAGTTTTTGGAAACCCGGCAACCTTGCCGAGCCTAATAATTCTTCAAACTGGTTACTTATATGGAGATACTTCACATTTATTTCAAGTCTCGAAATAAACATTTCTCCACGGCATCCTTTCCATTCTCTAATCGAATTCGGATGCTTGCATTGCGAGCGCGGTATCCAGCATCCGATTCGCAAAGCCCCATTCGTTGTCACACCAAACTAGCATCTTAACAAGGTGCCCATTGCTTACTCGTGTTTGTGAACCATCAACAATCGCGCTATGAGGATCGTGATTAAAGTCGATAGAAACGAGCGGTGCTTCAGTATAGTCAACAATGCCATCTAATGTACACTGAGATGCGTCTAAAATGGTTTGATTTACGTCATTAACTTTCACATTTGTATTAATTGTGACACTTAAATCCATCGCTGTGACGTTTACTGTGGGAACTCTTACAGAAATCGCTTCAAACTTGTTGGAAAATTTCGGAAAAATACGTTCAATGCCTTTATGAAGTTTGGTATCAACCGGAATAATGGATTGACTGGCTGAGCGCGTTCGACGCAAGTCACTATGATAGGCATCGATCACTTGCTGATCATTCATTGAAGAGTGAATGGTTGTGATCGTGCCCGATTCGATACCAAAATGTTCATCAAGCACTTTAATGATGGGAACGATGCAATTCGTCGTACACGATCCGTTAGAGACAATAAGATCACTGGCTTTCAATGTGTCGTGGTTAACACCGTATATAATCGTGTTATCAAGATCATTATCACCTGGATGGGAAAATAGGACTTTCTTTGCACCAGCAGCGATGTGCGCTTCGCCATCGGCTCGACAACCATAGACACCTGTACAATCAAGAACAAGATCCACTTCAAGATCTCGCCACGGCAGCAGGTCGATTTCTGCTAAGTGTAGGATGCGAATAGAGTCAGTTCGGTCTTTATCATGATGGATGTAAAGATGCTCTTGATCATTACTGACCTTTTTACCGAATCGACCATGGCTGGTATCGTACTGAAGTAAATGAGCCATCGCATCTGGCTGGGCTAATTCATTAACAGCAACGACCTTAATTTGATGATCTTTCCCACTTTCATACAGTGCACGCAGAATGTTGCGACCGATACGGCCAAATCCATTGATCGCTACTTTTAACATAATTCCATTGCCTTACTTCACTCGAATCGTCTTCACAAAGTTTGTGCTACAGATACTAACTGATAGTGGTGAAAAGCGCATCAATATCGTGATTTGCGTCGACTAATGTCGATACTCTGTTTGAGCAATCACACCAACATATAGCATATTAATAATTGTGATACTGACGTATTGAGTGTGTGTATTTCTGGCTGTTTCTAACCTAATTTTTCAACCAGAAGGACCGCACTATGTCATACCCAGCTACTCACTTTTGTAAACAATGCAATCAAGACACCAAGCACGGTGAAGTCCTAGTGCGCAAGCCTAGCAGCTACGATACGCAGACAACCATGCGCGGTAGAATCTTACTTTTCTTGAGAGAGTTTATTAACGGCGGGCATTACTACAACATGGATCGTTATGTGACATGTAAAACGTGTGGTCATCGAGAACTCGACAATAAAGGCAATGAATTCGAATAATGAACGCATTAAAAAACCGAGCAGCAGCTCGGTTTTTATTTTTCATCGGACTAAAGCGCGTTATTTTTCGTCTTCTTCGCCTTCATCTTCTTCAACTAGCGCATCTTCACCTTCGTAGTAAGTGCCCCAACCGTCATAAATAATGTCGAATTTCTCAGCAAGGTTCACTAGCTTTTCAACTTGTGCATCAATAGCTTCGGCGTCTAGAACTGACTCCATTGTTGCATCACAGCAAAGTAGTTTTTTGCCATCTTCATCTTCTGTCTCTTCTGCTTCTAAAACTTCAAAACCTAATTTAAAGGCTTCAACTGCCGCTTTTTCTAGCGTTGCAAAATCTTCAGCAAACAGGTGATGTTCAATCTCATACAGCGAGTCTGGTTCACTTCCATCTTCCAACAATGCTTGAATGATATCGCGAGTCTCTTCCTTTTGAATCTCAATTAAGTCTTCTACTGATAGATATTCATCTTCGTGAGACATAGTTTGTGCTCCAGATCGTGTTCATAAAATTGAAAATATTCGCGACGAATTTTCACATGGATCGAAAATAAATACCACCAACAAAACGATCCAGTGTGGATCTTTATCTTTGCTTTATCGTTTTCACCTCGTCGCCCCCTCCTTTAGTCACAATTCCCTAACATTTGTTACGATATTGCTTAATTCAGAGTTTTATCTCTGCTTTGTAACCCTCAATTTTATGCGAATTGTGGGTGAATATGGCCAATTGTTGAATAGTTCAACCAAACCTATTATGAATAAAGATTTAAAGATCATCTCCGTTTGCGGATTTGATGAATATCTATTCGTGATTAACCTCATTATTTTCTTCTATCCTTAAAAGGAGAAACGCATAGACAAGCATTCATCAGTGATCGGTAAGAAAACCTCTATTTGGAGTTTTTATCTAGTTTACATGCAAAAAAAAGAGATAATAGCTCAATAAGTCAGCAGCGATAGATATAAACATCGCTTTTGTCACTTGCATCTTTACAACAAGCTTGTCATTAATACGGGTTGGACTATTAGTAAGGATACGAAATGAGTAAGTTGTACGTTGGATCTGAAGTCGGTCAGTTAAGACGAGTATTATTAAATCGACCTGAGCGCGCGCTCACTCACCTCACCCCATCAAACTGTCACGAGCTGCTGTTTGATGATGTATTAGCGGTAGAAGCTGCAGGTGAAGAGCATGATGCCTTTGCCAAGACTCTTACTAATCAGGGCGTTGAAGTCCTATTACTGCATGATCTGCTTGTCGATACTCTAGCGATTGAGGAAGCAAAACAGTGGCTTTTGAATACTCAAATTTCAGATTTCCGCTACGGCCCTATCTTCGCTCAAGATCTGCGTAATTACTTATCGCAAATGACGAATGATCACTTAGCGACGGTACTACTGGGTGGATTAGCGTATTCTGAATTGAAGATTCAATCATCATCGATGCTGCCTAAGATGCATCGACCACTCGATTTTGTTATTGAGCCCCTGCCTAATCACCTATTTACTCGTGATACCTCTTGCTGGGTTTACGGCGGTGTGTCTCTTAACCCGATGATGAAAGCTGCTCGTCAACGCGAAACCAATCACTTGCGTGCTATCTATCGTTGGCACCCTGTTTTTGCAGGCCAAGACTTTATTCAATACTTCGGTAACGAAGATCTTCACTATGACAATGCCAATATTGAAGGTGGTGATGTACTGGTGATCGGTAATGATGCGGTCTTAATCGGTATTTCCGAGCGAACTACGCCACAAGGGGTTGAAAACTTCGCCGCTAACCTATTTAAGCATGGCCAAGCAAAAGAAGTGATTGCGGTCGATTTGCCTAAACATCGATCTTGTATGCACTTGGATACTGTCATGACACATATGGATATTGATACTTTCTCCGTTTATCCAGAAATTATGCGCAAAGATCTTGATACATGGCGTCTAACACCGAAAAGCTCTGACGATACTTCCTCTGCCGATGCGATGAAAGTGGAGAAAGTCCCGAGTTATATTCACGCGATTGAAAACGCGTTAGATCTCGACTATTTAAAGATCATCACAACAGGTGGTGATAGCTATGAAGCAGAACGTGAACAATGGAATGATGCGAATAATGTTCTGACTGTCAAACCGGGTGTGGTTATTGGTTATGAGCGCAATGTCTACACCAATGAAAAATACGATAAAGCAGGGATTGAGGTATTAACCATTCCTGGAAATGAGTTAGGTCGAGGACGTGGTGGCGCTCGCTGTATGAGTTGTCCGATTGAACGAGATGGGATCTAATTTAGCTTAGTTATCTTAAAGAACTCCTAAAACAAAAAGCAGCGGAAGGTCGTCCCGCTGCTTTTTTTATTTTTCAATTAAAGGGCTTTTCTTTCATGTCCCTTTATTAACAATACTGACTCTTACTCAGTGCCACCAACAGTTAACATATCGAGCTTCAATGTCGGCTGACCAACACCAACAGGGACACTTTGTCCTGCTTTGCCACACACACCTACGCCGCGATCAAGGCTCAAATCATTGCCCACCATAGAAACTTGCTGCATTGCTTCAATACCAGAACCAATTAATGTCGCACCTTTTACGGGATGAGTGATCTTACCATCTTCAATCATGTAGGCTTCAGAGGCTGAGAAAACGAACTTACCAGAGGTAATATCAACCTGACCACCACCAAAGTTAGGTGCATAAAGACCTTTTTTAACCGTCGAGATGATCTCTTCTGGGGAGTGCTCTCCCGGTAGCATGTAAGTATTGGTCATACGAGGCATTGGCAAGTGCGCATAAGATTCACGTCGACCGTTACCTGTTGGCGCAACACCCATCAAACGAGCATTCAGCTTGTCTTGCATGTAGCCTTTCAGCTTGCCGTTCTCAATTAACGTATTGTATTGTCCACTAACACCTTCATCATCGACATTCAACGATCCACGAAGATCTTTTAATGTGCCATCGTCAACGATTGTACAGTGCTTAGATGTCACCATTTCGCCAATCTTGCCAGAAAAAACGGACGACTCTTTACGGTTAAAGTCCCCTTCAAGACCATGCCCTACCGCTTCATGTAACAATACGCCAGGCCAACCGGAACCAAGAACAACTGGCATTGCCCCTGCAGGTGCAGCTACGGCTTCTAGATTGACTAGAGCTTGACGTATTGCTTCATCAGCAAATTGATACGCTACCTGAGCGCCTTCTTGACCAGATAAGAAGAAGTCATAACCAAAACGGCCACCGCCACCTGAACTACCACGCTCACGACGATCGCCTTTTTGTGCTAGAACCGTAATCGATAAACGAACTAATGGGCGAATATCCCCTGCGTAGGTGCCATCAGTGGCTGCGACAAGCATGTTCTCATGAACACCACTGAGACTAATTGAAACTTCTTCAATCAGTGGTTCTTTCGTTCGGATATAAGCATCAAGCTCTTTCAATAATTCTGTTTTTTGTTGTTTTTTCCAGCTTTCTAACGGGTTTACTGCGGAATAATAAGCTTGATTATCATGGCGGCGAAATGCTTTTACTTGCGCATTTTGACCTTGTTGAGCGATACCACGTGCCGCAATTGCACTTTGGGTTAAGCCATCGAGCTGAATTTGGTCTGAATAAGCAAAGCCTGTTTTTTCACCCGAGACAGCACGAACACCGACGCCGCAATCAATATTAAATGACCCATCTTTAATAATGCTGTCTTCAAGCACTAGCGATTCATGCCAGCTTGATTGAAAGTAGATGTCAGCATAATCAATTTGACGAGTGGCAATGCTGGCTAAAGTATCTGAAATATCTTGCTGCGTGAGGCCGGTTGGCGATAACAACGCATCTTCGATTCGGTTTAGGCTCATAATCTACTCTTAATTATTTTTAAATGTATTATCAAACCGAGTGTGCGACGCCACTGGCATGGTTTTTCTAATTTCGTCCACTTGCTGAATATCAATCTCAACAAGACCACTGCGTAGTTCATCCTCTAAGTTAAGAACAACTTCGCCCCAAGGGCTAATAACCATTGAGTGACCCCAAGTTTCACGACCACATGGATGGCGGCCAACTTGGTTGACAGCGACAACCCAAGATTGAGTCTCTATTGCTCGGGACCTTAATAGTGTTTCCCAGTGCGCCTTACCGGTTACGGCGGTAAATGCGGCAGGCACTAGTAGTATTTGCGCCCCTTTTCTAACTAACTCAGAATAGAGATGTGGAAAACGAACATCATAACAGATAGAGAGACCCAATTGACCAAAAGGCGTCTCAGCAACCACTACATCGGTTCCCGCAGTAAAGGTTTCTGATTCTCGGTAACGCTGATGCGTATCCTCTACATCCACATCAAACATATGCAGCTTGTCATAGTGAGAGACAATCACACCATGACTGTTAATCACTAATGAGGTGGTACTCACATCGCCACTTTCCGTTCGAATGGGCATGCTTCCCACTATCAACCAGACTGAATGCGATTTCGCAATGACGCGCAGTTGGTACTGCAAAGGGCCAGCATCAAGTGGCTCTGCATGTTGGTGGTAATCCTGACGGTGCCCAAAAATCAGAGCATTTTCTGGAGTCACAACCCACGCAGCACCTTGCTCTGAAAGTCTAGCCACTTCTTGTTTGATGTACGCCAAATTCTGCAAAGGATCTGACGACGATGTCATTTGAATAATACCAACACGTTCCATGTGTTTTACTCCGCTTGTGCCTCTTCAATGAGTTTTTCAGGCAGCTTAAATTCGCCTTTACTGCGCGATAATTCATTAACCGAAGGGGAATCTAGAGGGCCTTTTACTTCATAATTAACCTGAGTAAATACCTCAACGACGGGAGCGATGACGGTTGTTATCGCCAAGACGTAAACGGCTGTTTGAGGGGTTACCGCAAAGGCCGTTAGCACGGGGATTCCAGAGGTAATATCGGGAACAAAGTTCACCTCAGCATCGACGGTTCTATCATTAAGGTTAGCAAGACCCTTGATGTTCATCTCACCAGCGACAGCGTCCATTCGAATATCATTGGTCACAAAGATGCCATTACGTACCTCTCCGGTACCTTTGATTGAATTAAACGCCATGCCTTTATCAAAAACATCGGTAAAGTCGAGCTGCATTTTACGAATGATCGAATCAAGACTAAACAGCCCGAGTAAGCGTGCTGCGCCGCTCACGTCAGAAACGACCCCTTTTCCAAGGGTACTTTTCACTTTGCCTTCTAACGTGTCCACATGCATAGACCAAGGTGCACCGTCCCACTTCATTTGAGCTGAAAGATCAAACGGCGCCCTTTGTATACCAGAGCTAATCCCAAATCGCTCCATCAAGTCGCTGTTATTCTCTCCGCGGAGCTCCAGATTAAACTCGGTAAAGCTCTGGGTATCAGTCAAGGTCCACGCGCCATCGATTTCTACGCTATTAGACCCACTGGTGATGGAGATGTCTTTCCACTCTAGCTTGTCACCTTGACGAACTAGATCAACATTCACTTTTCCGACTTTATAGCCTTGCAGCCAAAAGTCATCAATGGTCAGAGTTAAGTTTGGCATTGACTGATGAAAAGCGCGATCAAAGCTTGAAATTAACTCTTTTGGCTCAGTTTCTACAGTCAATAGCGATTGATCGTCATCGATCTCATCAAGAGCGGGGATATAGATATGTAAACGATCAAGTGATACGGCAAGATCATAAGGCTCAATATAGCTCGCCTCACCGCTCACTTCTTGGCTCTCTAAATCAAAGTACCAACCTAAGTTCTTTCTTCTCGCTGAGAAGTCCACATCGTGCCATTCAATACCCGCAAGAGTTAAGTCCGCTACGTTAATATTGACTCTTTGAGGCATTGGAATCGTTGGCGTGTTGAGCTCATCAAGCACCGATTTCTGTGCGGTCACAGGTCGACTAGAGATTTCTAACCATTTATCAAGGTCAAATTTTTGCGTTCGAATCTGAGCGTGATGCCCAACAACCGGGCTGATCTTAAAACTGCCATTGCCCACCACTAAGTTGGTTGCAGTGATCACGGGAACGTCTGGTCGAATGTCAATTTCCGCTTGGTATTTGGCTCTTGGCATCAAAAGACGTGCACTGATGGACTCTTGATTTCCTGATGCTTGTAAACGAGCTTCACCTTTAGTCTTGAGTGGTTTACCCAATGGATATGGGTAATCACTCTGGACCATTTTCATGTCCGCATTAAGCTCTATCTGATAGGTAAAGCCCACATCGTTAAGTTGAATACTTATTTCTGACTGCCAAGGTGCGTGACCTGACAAATCTTGCGTCCAACGCTCTCCAATATAAGGCGTTAGTGGCCTAATGTCCCAGTCACCTAATAAGTCGATACCAACTGCGTAGCCTGTGCCAGAGTTTTCACCAGAAAAATCCAAAGAGATCGGCTGCTTTAACAGTTCAGCGGAAAGGCCTGCTGCTTGTACGACGTCATTATCAAACTCGATTCTTCCTGTAACAGACTCAAGCGTCATTGGCGGAGCATCAATCTCAACATGATTACTTTTTAGATCAGCATAACCCCAAGCTCGAGCCTCTTCTCCATCATGAAACGGAATATAGAGCTGAAATTCAGATTCGACTTCACCATCAATTTGAATCGCGGTTAACGCAGCGCCTACAGAGTCAACCAAAGGAGAGGCGGTCATGTAATTGCGTACGGCATTCCCTTGACCTCTTGCACTCGCTTCAATCTCAATATGACCATTGCCCGCCAATTCAGGGATACGCCCTGTAATGCGCCTTCCCTCAACATCCATAAGGGTGGCATCACGAGAGTCTAGATGCATGGCGTCATTTTCAAACAGTAGATCAAGTTGCAAGTCAGTAATTGGCGGCCAAGCGGTGTCAAAACTAAACTTCGCCTCTTCTAACCCTACCCACGCTTGGAACATGCCGTTATTTTTATGGTAAGGAAAGTTCCCTAATTCACCGTACCAAAGTAGCTTAGAGGTATTGACCTTACCCGCTTGAATCGCGGTTGATAAGTAATCCGTCAAGCTTTGGCCTAACGCTAACGTTGGCAAGTAACGCCAAGTTTGGCTTGCATTGTAAAGATCAGCTTCTGCATAAAAAGAGAGGAAAGGGCTTTTTCCTACAGGAAAATCGAGACGAAATGCCCCCAAGACCTGCAAGTCTGGTGTTGCTGCAGTAACTTTATCCGCCCACAATGACCAACCTTCATCGGTGTTTTCCCAAACAATATCGACCTGACCCTGCCTAATATTCAGCGGCGCTTGGAAAACATCACCATAAGGTAAGACATCATCTATAAGAGAGACCGACGCTTTTGCTTGCTCTGGAGTTCCAAACAAGGAGATCGACGCATGATGTACTTCAGGTAGTAGCCCCCATTGCGCCATACCTGCACTGTGGAGTTCGGCAGAGTACTTCAAAGACTCAATGCCTTTCCCCATAGAAACACGAATATCTTCTAGTTGACCGGTGAAGTTGAACTCTTCAATGAGCTTAACACTGTCATCAAACTCAGGAACGAGTCGAGCAAGTGGACGCAGTGCCTCAAAATCAAGTTGAGAGACATTCAATCGCCATTGTTTTGGCTGCCAATCAAGTGCGATATCTAACTCAGGCCACTCTACCTCATCAGTTCTTAGTTTTAGTGAGTGACCATTCACTATCCAGCCTTGTTTACTAGGTAGAAGCTTCACAATGCCTGACTCAAGCATTAGTACGTGTTGCTCTTTATCACTCCAAACCAGTTCTGAAGGATTAATATCGACAAATGCATCGACCGGACGACCATTTTTCAGCGTTATCCAACTGCTAAAGCTGACATACCCTTTTTCAATGCCCGTTTGCTTTTGAAACTCCCTCGGCAACCATGGGGTGATACGAATATTGTCAGCTGACACATAAAACTCTCCAGACACATCTTGCAAGGATCCATGATCATCGAAGTTAGCACTCACTTGCAAAGAGTTAAGAGAGGTACCTGCAATGCTAATCACACCCTCTGCTTTATGGCTATTACCTTGGTTAAGCCAACGAAGTTTTTCTATATCTAACTGACGAGGATTGCCATCAACCGCTTGATAAACAATTTGTGCATTGGTCATTGAAAAGTCATCAAGCTGACGAAGTAACAGCCTGTCTACCTTGGTAATGAAAGAGCTATCATGATCAGGGACATCTTCATTAAGCTCATCACTGCTTTTAAAAATATCAACAGATTGCATATCAAACTTGAACCCATCAACGGTCAAGTCTGTCACTATGGGCTGAAGTTGAAGCAGAGATTGGATCAGATCAAATTCCACCTCTAGGGTTTGAGCGGATAGATGAATATCTGAATGATCGGGAAGATCGGCTCTCATCCCTTTTAAGGCGATAGAGGGGTGAGTATTGCGCCAGAACCCTTTCACACTATCAATCTTAAACTCAATCCCAGCGCTATTACTTACCCAGGATTGAATCTCATCTTGAAAGTGATTTAGCTTAGGTAGCGCAACTCGCAAGCTTGTCACCAGAATTGCCAAAGTGACAAGTATGGTGAGAAGCAAGAACAAAAATAACCGTAAAAGGCGAACTAAAGCTGAATTCACAAACTGTCCATTACATCATAACAACGTCAAACTGTTCTTGAACATACAAAGGCTCAGCTTGGATGCGAACCTCTTTGCCAATAAACACTTCTAATTCAGCCAACGCATGAGACTCATCATCTTCTAATGACTCTGAAACTGCAGGTGATGCGTAAACCACAAATTTATCTGCATCATAAGCGCGATTGACTCGTGTGATTTCTCGCAGGATCTCAAAACAAACCGTCGCCACCGTTTTCACACTACCGCGCCCTTCACATGCAGGGCAACTGGCACACAAAATATGCTCAATGCTTTCACGAGTACGTTTTCGTGTCATCTCGACCAAACCAAGCTGGGTAAAGCCATTGATATTGGTTTTAACACGATCTTTATTTAAAGCGGCCTCTAAAGAAGTTAGCACTCGCTTACGGTGTTCTTCAGATATCATGTCAATAAAGTCGATAATGATGATACCACCTAGGTTTCGAAGCCTTAACTGACGAGCAATCGCCTGAGTCGCTTCGACGTTGGTGTTAAAAATTGTCTCTTCTAGATTTCGACGACCCACAAACGCGCCGGTATTTATGTCAACCGTGGTCATCGCTTCCGTTTGGTCGATGATCAAATAACCACCAGACTTGAGCTCAACCTTACGATCTAAAGAACGTTGAATTTCATTCTCTGTGTCGTACATATCGAAGATTGGTTTGTCGCCTTCGTACAGCTCAACTTTATCGGTTAACTCAGGCACATATTCACTGGTGAATTCGAGTAAGTTTTCATATTCCAAGCGAGAATCAATCATGATGTTATCAAGTTCAGTGCCTACAAAATCACGAATAATTCGCTGAGCAAGACCAAGTTCACCATAAAGAGTGCTGCGAGTTTTGTACTTCGCTCGGCGCTCGGAAATTTTGGACCATAAGCGCTTTAAAAATGCCGCGTCTTGAGAAAGCTCCTTTTCGTCTGCCCCTTCCGCAGCAGTACGAATAATAAAGCCGCCATGTTCATCACAATAGTGAGAGACGACTTTCTTCAATCGGTTACGTTCTTTTTCACTTTCGATACGCTGTGACACACCGACATGACTGGCCCCCGGCATAAACACAAGGTAACGAGATGGCAACGTAATGTCGGTGGTGAGTCGAGCACCTTTCGTTCCAAGCGGATCTTTAACCACCTGAACGACAATATCTTGCCCTTGACGTACAAGCTCTGAAATATCGCGAACTTGAAACTGCTTCTTCTCATTTTCAGCAACACATTCAGTGTGTGGAACAATGTCTGATGCATGTAAAAACGCCGCTTTGTCTAAACCAATATCAATAAAAGCTGCTTGCATACCCGGTAGAACACGACTGACTTTGCCTTTGTAAATATTGCCAACGATACCGCGTTTTGCTTCACGTTCAATGTGGATTTCTTGTAGGATTCCACCTTCTATCATCGCCACTCGCGTTTCACTTGGCGTGATATTTAACAGTAACTCTGCACTCATGAGCGCACCTCAAAATTATAATTATAAGAATTCGCGCAGCAGTTGATCGGTTTCGTAAAGCGGTAATCCCACCACAGCAAAGTAGCTACCTTCGATTCGAGTAACAAATCGGCCGCCTAGCCCTTGAATACCATAGCTTCCTGCTTTATCGCACGGCTCACCCGTTTGCCAATATTGTTCTATTTCATTATCTGACAACGGTTTAAACCACACGTTCGTTGATACAACAACTGAGCGATGTTTTTGATTCGATATAACGGTGACAGCGGTTAATACTTGATGGCAGCTATCTGAAAGTTGCATTAACATCTGTTTAGAATCAGTAAGATCGTTTGGCTTTTCTAATACATTATCACCACTAACGACTATTGTATCTGAGCCTAGAACAACATTTTTACTGCCACTTTGTAATAGTCCGGCTTTAGCCTTATCAAATGAGAGCCGCTTAACATATTGCTCGGGCGATTCACCAGTTAAACGTTGCTCTTCAACATCGGTAACCAACACTTGAAAGTCATAACCCAGTTGCGCGAGTAACTCTTTACGCCTTGGGGAGCCGGACGCTAAAACTAATGTAGTTGATTGCATTATTTAATTTGCCAATGTCGTCTCACTCGACGCATTAATAAGAACATCCAAGGCCATAAAATACAGTTTATCAAACCGCTCCATAACGAGAGAGGATTAAACGTAATATCTTGGATTAAGAATTCACCACCGAAGATCAACAGCTCAAGCCCTATGGATAATAGAGCTATGATGATCGCTTGCTGCCATAACGCCATGTTCCTAAGGACAAGGAAATTGATCGCGACAATATAGATAATGATCGATAGCATCATCCCTCGGATTCCGAGCGTCGAACCAAGTAGCAAATCCCACAGTAGCCCCAAAACCAACGCGGTACCTACGTTAACACGGTGTGGCAACGCAAGTACCCAGTAACATAGAACCAACAGTAACCAAGCTGGCCTTATAAGATCGAGCATCCCCGGCCACGGAATGGTTTGCAGTATTAGGGCAATAAGAAATGAGGTGACAATCACCAATCGACTAGAGAGCACTCTATTGGCCATCGGTTAACTCCTCATCCATAGTTTCAGGATCCGCTTGCATCGCTTTTTCTACTCTTGACTCATTTGGCCAGATAAGAAGCAAGTACCTTAACCTGTCAAATTCAACCACCAGCTCAGCACTAATGGCGGCAAATTCTTGTTGGGTATCTCTATCGACACTGGAAACATGGGCAACAGGGTAGCCTTCCGGATAGACACCACCCAAACCAGAGGTCACCAGCAGATCACCTTCGATGATATCGGTACTGGTAGGAATGTGCTCAAGCTGAATCTGGTCAATATCACCAGTACCTGAAGCAATCACTCGAATGTCATTACGTATGACTTGCACTGGAATAGCGCTGTTACTGTCAGTCAATAGCAAAACCCGACTGTTATGAGCCGCAACAAAGGTCACTTGCCCTACAATGCCAAATTCATTCGTCACGGGTTGGCCAACATAAACGCCATCGACACGGCCTTTATCAATCACTACCTGGCGGCGATAAGGGGTGGTATCGACTGCCATCACCTCAGTTACGACCTTTCGCTCATCTCGAATGAAAGATGAATCGAGTAATTTGCGTAGGCGATTGTTCTCTTCTCGGTATTGATCGAGCAACAACAGATCGTTTTTTAGCTTCAGCACTTCTCGCTTTAGCATTCGACTCGAATCTAACAGGGTGGTACGGCTATTAAAATTGTCATAGAAGCCATCAAACATCAGACGTGGCATATCCGCCGCGTACTGGATGGGAGCGACTAAGCTATTTAAGAAATATCGGACGCTTGAAAATGCACCTAAACGACTATCAGCCAGCATAAGGCTGGCTGATAAAGTAACCGCTAAAAATAGGCGAAATTGAAGTGAAGGCCCTCTGCCAAAAATCGGCTTCATGATATAGAGATCCTAATTTTCGCTTTACTGATCTTAGTGCTTTCTTTGACCATCACTTAACTCAGTGATGAAAACATCAAGTATTAAACACTAAAACCAAATAAACGTATTACTCTTCGCTAAATAGATCGCCACCGTGCATGTCGATCATCTCAAGGGCTTTACCGCCACCTAGAGCAACACAAGTCAATGGGTTTTCAGCAACAACAACTGGAATACCAGTCTCTTCAGTCAGCAAACGATCAAGATCTTTAAGCAGTGCACCACCACCTGTCAGTACCATGCCGTTTTCTGAGATATCAGATGCTAGCTCTGGTGGACACTGTTCTAGTGCAACCATCACTGCTGAAACGATACCGGTTAAAGGCTCTTGAAGGGCTTCTAAAATCTCGTTTGAGTTTAGGCTAAAGCTGCGTGGAACACCTTCTGCAAGGTTACGACCACGAACTTCGATCTCTTCAACTTCATCACCAGGATAAGCCGAACCGATCTCATGTTTGATCTTCTCAGCAGTTGCTTCACCGATCAAGCTGCCGTAGTTACGGCGAACGTAGTTAATGATCGCTTCATCGAAACGGTCACCACCAATACGAACCGAAGATGAGTAAACCACACCGTTTAGTGAGATAACCGCAACTTCTGTTGTACCACCACCGATATCAACCACCATTGAACCCGTAGGCTCAGATACGCGAAGGCCGGCACCAATAGCTGCTGCCATTGGCTCATCAATTAGGTAAACTTCGCGCGCTCCAGCACCTAGTGCAGATTCACGAATTGCACGACGCTCAACCTGAGTTGATCCACAAGGTACACAAACCAAAACGCGAGGACTTGGTTTAAGCACACTGTTGTCGTGAACTTGTTTGATGAAGTGCTGTAACATCTTTTCAGTTACATAGAAGTCAGCAATAACGCCATCTTTCATTGGGCGAATCGCTGAAATATTACCAGGCGTACGGCCTAGCATCTGCTTTGCGGCATGACCTACTGCTGCAACGCTTTTTCCAGCGCGTGCGCGGTCTTGACGGATTGCTACGACAGAAGGCTCGTCTAGAACGATCCCTTGTCCTTTAACGTATATTAGTGTGTTGGCTGTACCTAAATCGATAGATAGGTCGTTAGAAAACATGCCACGAAGTTTTTTAAACATATTCTTCGTTCGTCCTGCGAGAATTAGAAGATAAAAATTGCACTAAATGTACCAATGCCTTGCCACATCGGCAAGGCATTGAGGTATAAACATGGACCAAAATCCGCTATTTCTAACAGTTTCCTTACTTAACGCATGAAATGATGATAATTACTGCCCAGTTAAACCCGATTCACCTCGGAAAATCACTCGATCGTTACCGCGATGAATTCCAAAAGTGACGACGGTGGATGGATCTTCTTCGTCACCATCTGCTCCATCCCAATTGTAACGAAGCCAAGGTAATCCATTATCACTTCCATTACAGCTGCTACTTTCTCCGTTCTCTTCTTCGGGGCTACCGAGAACGAGCCAAAATCTCACTTGTTCTCGTGTAGGATCAGATTGCGATGCGACAAGCTCTCTAGACTCACCGAGTGAAACACTCCCTGTTCCTGATAGACTCGCATTATCTGTACCGATATCCGACCAAATCAATTGATGACAATAGTCACCACCCTCAAATGCAGTGCTGTTATCCTCACTGTTAGTTATAAATCGACTACCATTCCAATATTCGACAGTCAGTGGGACAGTGATGTTAGTTTCTTGGTTGCCACCAACATCTTTTAAACGAATACGACCAAAACGGATATCTGGCTGATCTGTTAAGATCTTACCATCAGTTGTATAAGCAATAGGATCAGTATTTATAATAGATAAAGCACCATCAAGAATGATATTCGAATCTTCTATATCTTCAGCCGCGTTGAACGGACCATCAGGATCAACGTTGTCTTGCTTATTCCAACAGATACTATCTGAGCAATCGTTCGCAACTGTATTGTTAAATGTTCCAACAGAGCGACTGTTATTCACGGCCCAACTTCCATCACCAAATGCAGGGGAGACAAAACGTGAACCAAAAGAACTGTCTTCAAAGAGGTTAAACTTAGCTTTCAGTCCAGTAGCAAATAGAGGGTAGTTTTGTACTGCACCGTTATTGCTGTTTAAGGCCTCTACATCAAAATCTAATCCATCAAACGGTTGCCCCATATATACGTGTGGTAATGAGTCTGGATAATCCCAACGAGTATCGATAACTTTAAAGAAAGCTGGATAGAAGCGACCTATATTGCGATAACCTTGGTTAATATCCATGCCAAGATAAGTCCCTTGAGTATCCACTTTCAGCCTGATACTCCCGACCTCATCCCAACTCAAATTAGAATAGTCGTAATGGGAACCAGCACTTGATTTATTGTCATGATTCTTTTCTAGCGTGCCGGTTAGGTTTCCATTTATGCCGCCAGAAGGAGTATCAACGTCATGGGTCATCTCAACTATTGCGCCTGGGGCGTCAGAAATAAAGAAGTTTTGAGTAACGGTCGCACCACAGTAACTTGAAGTATCAACAGGTTCAGTTTCGCTACCACCACTTTGCCAAGCGATAGGTTTGACTGTAGTTGAAAATACAGTGCCCGACGCTTTGTAACTTGTACTACTAGCGTCTGTCGCATTACCACTCACATCGTCATCAGAACAAATTGCAAATGTCCAAGGGCGAGATCTCACTGAAAAAGCACCCGTCAACTCATCTTCCCCTTCAATAGGGCAATCATCATAACCATCACAATTGAAGCTTCCGTCAGTCAACGTGACGGTTAACTGACCAGATTCACTAAATTCAATTGAGCTTGATTCATCTGTTGACGTTCCACCACTAAATATTGGGGCGTATGTCAGTGTCCCTGAACCCGAACTTGGCTGCACCATATTACTCGTAATTGTAGGCGTACCAGAATAACCAACATCAACGACTTCTCCTGAATCACAAGCCAATACTTTAGCAGTAACACTTTCAGGTTTTGCTGCTATTAGATATTGGTCTGGAACGTCAAATTTATACGGTACAAAGTCATAACTGCCATCATCGGTATAAGTTGAACTATCAATTGTTGTCGAAACTTCTGCACTGACAGTGCTTGTTTGAGTGACCGATAATGAGAACTCGGCAACGCCTTCAACTGCGTTTTTATTTTGATCTGACTGTCCATCGTCAGTTGAAAAAGTAATACTGCCATTATATGAGCTATCGACTACATCATCTTTATAGACGGTGGCTGTCAAAGAGAGATCTTCACACGTTAAGGCGATATCAGAGGCTGGAGTAAGCTCAATTCGGTAGGTAGAAGATGGAGGTGTGCCGCCACATTCATTGGGAAGGATACCATTTAGCTCATTCCTCCAGCCACTCATCGAAATATTATAAGCGGTAATTCCCCCATGGAATTGGTTATCATCGCCTTCAACATCAAACCCACCTTGATTAGTCGCTAAGTGATCAACATACCAATAACCAAAAAACTCAATGTTACTGGCTTTCACCTCTGCAAATGCATCTTCACCGTGTCCAATCAATAAAAGATTATTTGGGTCGCCGTCCTTATTAATCAATGCTCCATCTTTTTGTAAATATATTTTCTTATAATGAATCTCTACCTCACCATTCACTCTTAACTCAGCATTCTCTTCTTCAAAATTCAACTCATTTACATAATAGACACCTGAATTCAAAGTAAGAATTGAGTCTTCCGAGATTTTTACATCTTTGTAGGTTCCAGGTTCTAGAGTACAAGATGTATCTGTACAATTAACATCGGAAGCCGAATTTGTGTCAAAATCATCTAGTTGAATAGGAAAATCTGGATAGATAATGGAATCATCAACAATACAAGACTGCTCGCTACTTGGGTAAACACACTGAGCGATTCCTCCGTCGTTATCTTTAAATGACATGGCAAGTCCATCTTCTGGCACAGCAATTTTATTACCAGCGCCTGATGTAAAAACCAAACGACCATCATAAACTGCGCCATTATAGTAACTATTGGTTTGAGCTATCGAGGGCGTATATTTACATATATCCATAAAGTCTGATTCAAGTTGTTCAAAAGCAAAGTACCCAAGTTCTTCTTGTAAGTGAGTTCTATCTCTAAAGTCTTCATCAATAACGAAGCTAACTTGATTATCATCTTTTATTTCACAACGACGAGTCCAGCCGCCGTGACCACCACGACGTTCTTGCTTTTTACCGATAATACCGTCAACTCGATCTAATGAACTGATGTCTGCATATGCTTTTGTACAGCCATCATACATCGGGTCTTGACCTTGCTGATTAACACTCTTAAAGCCTCGTTGAAAAACAACACTATAGCCATCAACGTCAATGGAACCACTTGTAGAATTTGTCGCTATAAATCCAATTCTCTCCTCTTGGTAGCGATTACCTTCTCGTGAGGCTGACAACTCCAAAAATAGCCTTGCTTCCGTGTTTTCCCTATTACCGATAGCCTTACCGGAGGTTATCCACTTATTACCATTTACCCTGGTTTGGACTTGATGTAAAACAACAGGAGAATTAAATACTTGCCGTGCACCAAATTCATAATATACAACGGCCTCAGCATTGCCATTTGTACCGTTTTTTGACTTATACCTATTTGTATCCAAGTATCCTGCAATGACTTCATGGCCGTTAAAGTCCGCAACACCAGGTTCAATAATCAAATAGCTCACTTCCGTTATTAAAACATCATTATCCATCTGGGGTATGTTGACTGTATCTTTATTTATTTGAACAGATGTAGAACTAGCGGTTAACGTTGAAGATATATAGAGAGTGGCAGGTTTATCCTCATCAGGGTCAACAGTGTCAATCGTTGGCATGACAAACACTAGCGGGGTGAAATCATAGTCTTTAGTAAAGTTGATAGTACATGGCATAGAAGCACACTGTTTCACGCCAAATTCATATTGAGCGTCATCGGAATACTCAGGGAGGGGCGGAGGAGTAAGATCTGTTGAGCACTCTAATTCATCAACCCCCTCTTCATCAATTTCAACATTAACAGAACTAAGTCCTGATAAATCGGCAATGTTGCTAGAAATTTCATCCCAACTACCACCTATCCATAAATAGTAGGTGAGTAGTCCTGACTTATTGTTTCCTCCCTCACTACTTTTGTAAGAAAGCCATACTTTATAATCGTTATCTTCCTCTATCTCAGACCCAGCACGAATAGTTGAAGCTAATACAGATAGATCATCCGTCCAAATAGCGATCGGATCTACAGGGTTATTTCCAACGCCTTTCTCAGCCCAAATGGTTTCTTCAAGATCCGCATCTTCAATTTCAAACCGAACCGAGAAATCACCATTAGAGCTCAATTCTTCACATGTGTCAGAGTCGAAACCACTAGCCGAAGAAAATGTCGAGTAGCTCCATACTGATATGAGGACCAAAAAGCTCCAAAACTTCATTGCCTTACTCCTTCACCCAAACTTCTTGCATGCGCTGCACATAGTTAATACCAGTTCCACATATGGTGGAGCTTTCTACCTTATAAAAAGATTCGTCATCTAACGAACCGATTGAACTGCAAGTCGTCGTTATATCTGAGCAGTTAGCATGTTTCGAAGCTAATGCTGATAACGAGTTTTGAACGGCAGCTGGGATAGGGTCTGTACAAATTGAGGAAACGGCTGCTGACGCATTCAATGGATACATATAGGTTAAAACAAGTTCATTCGCCGAGTGTGATAGCAGCCAAGCCTGTGTTCCCAAAGCATCGCGAGTAAGTGCATCACTGTTTGACCACTCTATTTTCGCTAAGGCAGCTCCCAGAAATCCCATCACAACTAATACAAAGATAGCGATAATGTACACGCTTCCTGACTGCTTGTGTCGACGTAGTATGAGGGGGAGATTATGGGACATTGAGCACCTGTATATCCTGTTGGAAACTGGTTGATTCATCATCGCTTTCAAAAGTCACATCTATATGGACTACACCACCACGTTGAAGCGTTGGAGCGTCATAGCTGATATCACCGTTCGTCACACTGTCGGCAACTTGAGTGCTATTTCGGACAATAGCCTTACTTGAAGAATTAAAACAATAGCTCACAAGATCCTTATAAATATAGTGCCTATTCGCTATAGATTCACTAGCGAGAGGTTGGGCTAATGTAATACTCGTACTTGCCCCAGATAAAGCGATGAAAATATCACTGTCTGTAAAGTCATCCTGCTGACTTGGATTAATGATCATATTTAAACCATCATAAGTCGCAGGTGAATTATCATTCCCTACTAAAAATGAGAGACTTAGATTGTCTGCAGACGATACTGAATAGAAACCCGAATAAAGAATGGGATAGAAAGAGACACATTTATCCGTTGAGCCAGTGACTTCAATACTATTAGGGACAGAATGGCGAATTTCACGCGAAATCTTTTCTAACACAAAACGAGCTTGAGTCTGTAAGCGCTGTCTTTCAGCCGTGTCTGAATACCCTTTCATCCCTAACTCAAGAAAACCAGCGATCCCCAAAACCAGAATTCCACCAATAATAATGGTCATAATCATCTCGATGAGCGTGAAGCCATTACGTTTCATTAGTAATTACCTCTGTAGCCGATAAAGGTGTAATCACCCCACTTACCCGCTTGAATCAACAATGTGATTTTTTTCATTGTGGTGATGGCTGATACTTCCTCAAAGGAGCTACTATCAACATATCTTGTAGTGACAAGTACCGTGAAATTTTTATATTGATCTGAAGAGTCATTTCCAAGAATGTCCATCAGATCGTATTCTGGATAATCTTCTGGCGATCCGGCACAACTAGAAGCATTTGTCCCCTTCCAGCAGCCAATATAGTCATCTACGTCGTTAAAACTCTCGGGATCAGTTTCTAATATATCCCTGCCAAATGCATCAGTAACGGTACAGCTATTCGTTGGATTGCTCGGGTTAGTTACCAAAGCGGCTTCACCACAGCGAACAGAACCACCGTCAAAGTCACTCCAGTGGTCAAACCCACGCGCCAAGATCTGACTAAGCATGCTTTGCCCTAAAGTCACGGCGCGTGTTTGATATTGAGAGGCTGCGGATCGTTCAATTTGCGGGTATAGAAAACTAGTAAGCGTTACCATGGCAAATCCCATAATGACAATAGCAACAACGCTTTCGATGAGGGTAAAGCCCTTCACTATTCTCATAAGCAGGCCCCGCCATACACATAGCCTTGGGGGTTAATACAGACATTGGCTGCACTTTGCCCTGCGGTAATTAAAATACTCACACCGCCACTCGCAGAGCCCAGAGGGTTACCCAATAGATCAAACGTAATCGTTGAGAGTGGTGGGGTGGTACTAAATGAAACCTTGTCAGCAGTCACAACATCACTTCGAGTGGTAGAGTCACTCGAGCTACAACCACTTGAACTGCCAACACAGCTTGAGTTTGCAGTGACTCTGCTTCGCAGACATAGCTCTTGAAGGTCAGGATTGCCTACATCATTACAGTATGTATAGATATCGGAAATATTGGTTTGAATACGGTTAACTTGAACTTGGCGAATAACAGAAATGATTTGTTCTTGTGCGGTAAACGCTGAAAAGCTAGACACACCCAAGTAGCGAGTACCCGCATACACAGAGACGATTGCAATCAACAAGATAACAACGATGAGCTCAACTAATGTAAAGCCTTGTTGTATTGAGCGATTGTCATCCATGAATCACCTGAGCTTTAACAGCAATTAGATAAAAACTAAGTAATTAATATTATAGTAAAAGATAAGAAAGGTATTGTGTTGGGTGATGTATTTATGACGGGCTTAAAAGGCCAGCAATGCTGGCCTTTTTTAGCTATGGAGCGACTGCAATTGTACAGTCATCTTCACCTACAGAGGCGATTGCCTGTGTATTTTCATCGCTAGCTTCAGTGTATTTAACACAGCTTGTTGTATAATCTGGAATACCAAAAGTAGCCTCTACTGGATCGCTATTAGGCACCACTTGAATAAACTCAAAGTCTCCATCAGCTCCCAAGCCTGTAACGATATTCGCCATATCATCTTCTGATGCCGCAGGGTAACCAAATACGGTATTAATAAGATCACCACTCAGAGTTACACTTGAACTTGAGACAGCTTCTGTTCCCTCAATTGCCGATTTGCCATATACAATTCCAGCTGCTCCTTGCATAGCTCCAGCTAGGCCTTCCAATGTTGCGTTTCTAGCGTCATCCTGGATGTTCAAGAACCTCGGTGCCGCAGTAACAGCCAAAATACCCAGAATTACAATTACCACCACTAGTTCTATTAGGGTGAAACCGCCTTGTTTTTTCATAGCTTACTTCTCTCTATGTTTTAAGTTAATAATGCAGTATTACTGCAAAGTTACGGTCACACGACCAGTTTCAATTTCATATACAAACTCATGATTCGTGCCACCCTCTTGCTGTACATAAGTACAAGTGTAGTCAGTATCATTTGCTTGAGCTGAATACTTCACATTAGATTCTGTAGCGGCATTTTCCACCGTATCAACTTTCGGTGGGTTCTGAAGCAAGTTATTCATTAAATCTATACAGTACTGATCTGTTAGCGCTGATGGAAATGCACCACTACCATCATTCAGTGAAAATGGGTACCCATCACGAAAACCCGTGTCAACGCCAGAGTTAGTTTTTGAGCGAGTGAGCCAAAAATCAACACCGTCATAGTCCACTGTGTTGTACTTTTCATTGCTGATGGTTTCTGAAGGCCTTGCTTCTGCTTCCCACTGGGCACGCGCAGAAAGTACACCAGTTGCATAACCACCTGCAACACCTTCAATACTGGCTTTTTTCGCTTCGTCTGTCACATCCAAAAATCGCGGTAATGCTGCAACTGCGAGCAATCCCACAACAACGATGACAACAACAAGCTCTACTAAAGAGAAACCAGTCTGTTTATTATTCATCTTAACTTCACTCACTTTATTCGTATGGCGTATTATACGGCAAAATAAATCACTTGCTATCAATAATACGTCAATAATTACGCTTCTGTTAGAAAATCGACACTTACTGTAAATCTGTCATTAACTAATTGAATAACAATGACTTGATTGCTTGCATAGATATACCTACATTGATATTTCATGCTATTTTCATCACCTTCAAGGTGATCTTGATAAAGCGTCAAGTCTCGATTATCTGGGTGCAAAACGTCCAACCAAAAACTACAATTTTCTTTACCACTCTGGTCAATCGGCATCACCCAACCAGACTGGCTCATGGTTAGTATTGTGTCATCTATTAACAGTTTAGGCGGTTGTTTGCGTAACAACCACTCTTGCTTATAATAACTTGCTCGTTCAATGATCCGCTTGCTGGTCACAAGTAAAGCAGTATCACTCGCCTCTTCATCCACTTTTTGCCAAGCCAACATGAATCCAAGCACTAACACGATAACAATCAGTAGCCAGATAACAAATTGAGAGCGTCCTGTTTCCACGGCTCAACTATCCTTTCATGGCATCTAACATGCCCCACATAGGCAGGAAGATACCCAATGCAAGTATCAGTACCATGCCCGCAACGATAACAAGCAAGATTGGTTCGATTCGTGCTGTGAGGGTTTTTAAATCATAGTCGACTTCACGATCATAAAAGTCGGCAACTTCTAATAAAAGCTCATCAATTCGGCCTGTCTCTTCCCCCACAGAAATCATCTGAATAACCAATGGGGTAAATATATTCGCGTTAATAGCGGTAGAAGAGATAGCGGTACCCGCTTCAATGGCAGCCTTCATCTCAAGCAATCTTCTTTCCAAAAACTTATTATCAAGAGCCTCTGCGGAAAGTGCCAAAGATTGATTGAGCGGAACACCGGCTTTAAGCATTAGAGCAAACGTTCTTGAAAATCGAGACAATTGCGCTCGATTGACAATCCCACCGACAATCGGCATGCGTAGACGAAATAGATCCCAGCGCTCTCTTCCTGAGGCAGTATTAACCCAGGCTTTAAAGGCGAATAACAGCCCAACCATGACACCAATCATGAACGCCCAATAGTTAACAAAAAAATCAGACATTCCGATAAGAATTCTCGTCGGTAGAGGCAAATCAACGCCAAAACGGCTGAACATGGTCGCAAACTGTGGGATCACCTTAATATTAAGGATAAACAACGCAACCAGAATGAAACCAATAACAAAGGTTGGATAACGCATCGCGGTTTTTATGCGCTTGCGAGTCTCTACTTCTTGTTCATAGTATCCCGCGAGCTGAAGCAGTGCTTGATCAAGGCGACCGGTATTTTCACCAACACTGATCATAGAGACAAACAGCGGGCTAAACACCTTTGGGTGTAGTTGCATTGAGCCCGATAAATTTCGACCATTAGTCAACTCAGCCGCAACTTCTTCCAACGCTTCTTTGAGTTGTTTGTTGGCACAGTTTTGCGTTAACCCTTTCATAGAGCGAAGCAAAGGAACTCCAGCCTTGGTTAAGCTATAAAGTTGACGACAAAAGATGACTAATACTTCAAGCGGAACAGTAGGAACAAAAAGTGTTTTCAGTTCAAAATCGAGTGAAAAGCTTTTGCCTCCAACTGAGATATTGGTAGGAATAACCCCTTTATTCATTAACGCTTCCGCTGCAAGATCTTCCGTTGCGGCTTCTATTTGCCCCGTGGCTTTACTGCCATCGGAGTTACGTCCGTCATACTGATACGTTGGCATATCTTTCCCAAACTAACATGGCTTCCCTACATTAAAATCGCTTTTTGAATACCCGAAGCATCACCTTCACTAAGGTTCATCACCTCGTCTAAGCTGACTACCCCTTGCAGTGCCAATTCCATTGCCGAAGCAAGCAGTGGTTTATAGTTCTTAGAGTTTCGTGCCGCGTCAGAAAACGCAACGGCATCTTGAGAACGTAGTGCATCCATCATATCTTGCTCAAGTTCGAGCATTTCAAATACACCAATTCGACCACGATAGCCCGTCAAATTACAGTTCTGACAACCACTACCGCGAGAGAAAGAAGAGTGAGCTTGATTTGGAAACCTTACAGTAAGCCACTGCCTTCTTGATTCATCCACATCCTCTTCAACTTTACACTCGGAACAAATTTTTCGTACAAGCCGCTGAGCAACAACAGCGCGAACGGCACTGGCAACCAGATAGCCCGGTGCGCCCATGTCCATCATACGCAGTGCGCTATCTACTGCATCATTGGTGTGCAAAGTACTTAACACTAAGTGACCAGTCAGGGCAGCTCTTAATCCTATTTCTACCGTCTCTTGGTCACGCATTTCCCCAACTAAAATAATATCGGGATCTTGACGTAAGAAGGTTCTTAATATGGTTGAGAAGTCTAAGTTAATCTTAGGGTTAACCTGTACCTGATTAATTCTAGGTAAGCGGTATTCCACCGGATCTTCCGCAGTGATGATCTTCTTTCCCGGCACGTTTAGCTCTGAAAGCGCACCATACAAGGTGGTAGTTTTACCTGAGCCCGTAGGTCCTGTCACCAAGATCATTCCATGCGGTCTTTTTAACTGCTTTCGTAATTTTTCTAATAAGTCCGCAGGTAAACCCGACTCTTCAAGCTTTCGCACGCCAGATGATTGGTTTAATAAACGCATCACCACAGATTCACCATGCTGTACAGGCATCGTCGACATACGAATATCAACCGACTGACCCTTGGTGCGAATATTAAAACGCCCATCTTGAGGCAATCGTTTTTCTGAAATGTCTAAGTTCGCCATCAACTTAAGGCGCAAGACTAGGGCTGATGCTATGTTCACTTCATTGAGTAACGTCTCATGTAATACGCCATCAATACGCTGACGCAGACGAAGCACATTGGCATCTGGTTCGATATGAATATCTGAAGCACCCATTTGAATTGCATCTTCAAACAGGGAATTGATCAGCTTAACAACGGTAACTTCATCGCTATCCGTCGTTTCATCCAGGTTGTTGATATCAAACGCATCATTAACTTGGTGCTCTGCTTGAAGCTGCTCTGCAAAAGAGGCGATTTCCTTGGTTCGACGATAATAACGGTCAAAGCCTTCAACCAACTGGCTCTCCGGTGCAATCACAAACTCTAGGCTAAATTTAGATAGTTGACCAAGCAATGCCTCTTGAGCAAAAAGATCCGCTGGATCACTCATGGCAATACGCACCGTATCACCACTGCGAGAGATCACTAAGGCACGCAAACGTCGAGCATGTACTTCTGGAAGAAGCTGAACAGCATCAACATCGATATTGGCTCGACTGATATCAATTAACGGTAGGGCAAGCTGCTGAGATAAGAAGGTTAGCATTTGATGTTCGGTCAAAAAGCCGAGTTCAATGAGCATGGCCCCCATTTTTCTCCCAGTACTTTTCTGGGCAGCTAACGCTTGTTCGATCTGCTGTTCGGTAACAATGCCTTCTTCAACCAGCAAATCACCAAGACGTTTACGAAGCTTAATTTGCACTGCTGTTCTCCTCAGGCGTTCCGCTTTGTTGCAAGGTAGTGATTAATTTTAGTCTCTCGCGAACAAATGTTTGTGACTGTCGAGACAGCCCTACTTTAGTTAACGCTTGTTGGTACGCTTTTTCTGCCGACGGTATGTCTGCATTACGCTCTTGTTGAATGGCTAAACCTAACCACCAACGAGCGTTACTCTCGTCAACAGCCACTAATTGTTGGTAAGTTTCTAAGGCGATATCGTCGAAGTTATTTTTTTGGGCCAATGCTGCGCGGAGTGATAAATAATCGACGCTAGGTTGATGATTTAGATGCATCAATGGTGTCAGAGCGGCTTCATGCTGCTGCTCTTTAATCAACAGTTTTGCCAATGCGATACGCAACACTTCGCTGTCGTTATCAATTTTAATCCCTTCTTGAAGTATCTCAAACGCTTGTCGAGCATTTCCTTTACCATAATAGAGGGCAGCAAGCTGCTGACGAACATTCTCATCTCTTGGGGTGTATCGAAGTGCATCACTATACCCACTAAGCGCTTCATCAATGTTATTGCTATCTATTGCTTTTCGAGCTCGCTGTACTGCTTTTTCCGCCAACTGTACTGGAGTAAGCTCAACCTGCTCAATAATGACGGTGTTACTTTTTGGTTTTGTCGGCGCTGAAGAGGCTTCTGAAGGCGCTGGCGAAGTAGATGCCTTAGGCTTCTCTTTGACTTGGGAGCTAGGTTGTTCACTAACCGTGTTATTACTCGCCAGTAATATACTCGTGTCAGAGACAGCGGTTTTACTCACGACCTCTTCTGCTTGAGTCTTCTTACTTGGTGTTTGGCTTACGTCATGATTCACTTTAGCGTTAACAGGCACTGACTCTTTATTCGTCGAGGCTTTATAGATGATCACCTGCTGAGCGGAACCTTTACTTGTTGAGACTTCAACAACACTCGTTATTGGCTCAAGATCAGAACTTGTCTCTACACTTGTTTGCTGTTCAAAAGCAATACTAACAGGCACCGATTTTTCAACCAAAACCGGCTCTGCCGTTATGACTTTTTGCTCAATCACTGCGGATTGCTCGACAATAGAAGATTGCTGTGAGACAGCCCAGCCACCAATCGCTAGGCTAAGCGAAAAACCACCAATCACCCACGGCAGTACCGGACGAGATTTTACTTTCTCAATGTGAGCTTTTTCAATCTGAGTGGTCGCGCCCTGCTCCTTTTCTGATAGCTCAGATAGCGCTTGATTGATGGTACTCATTAATAACTCCATCCCCATAGAAAGGGGGCTTTAAATTTTGGCTTACAGCTATCAAACGTGTCGTGTATTGCACTATAAACATGTTTGCTATGTACTTTTGATGCCTTAGCACCAAACGCTAAAATAAGTGATTTATGACAGATTTGATTGATCAAGCGAGGGTTCCCATGACTTGCTCGCCAAATCGACTTTTTAAGTGAAACGCTAAACAAAGCTTCACTAACATCACTTCGATTTACGCGGGTATCAATATAGGCAACGCTCTCATCAACAGATAACGGGCGTAGCTTAGCGTTAAACGTAATTCTCTGTCGAAACTGCCTGAGATGATGCTGAGTTAATCTTTCATCAAGCTCAGGTTGGCCTATCAAAACAATGTTGAGTAGCTTCGCCTGCTCAGTTTCCAAGTTACCAAATAACCTTAATACCTCGAGCGCTTCATCGGATAGAGCTTGGGCCTCATCAACAATCACGATCGTTTGTTTTCCCAATTTAGAAAGCTGAATGAGCCGCTCTTGAATCTTATCAACCACGGAAATGGACGCTTGAATCTCTAAACCGAGCTCACTTGCAACCGCTTGACGAAGCTCATCACCGGTTAGTACCGGATTAGGTAGGTAGACAAGTTCTACATTCTCTTTGAGATGGTTAATTAACATCCGGCAAACCATGGTTTTTCCAGAGCCCACTTCTCCCGTCACCTTAATGACGCCTTCCCCCATATTCAATGCCGCCATCACCATTTGAATCGCTTCATAGTGAGGCTCTAACCCCAAAAACAGCTCTGTATTTGGGGTTAGGTTAAAGGGGTATTGGCTGAAACCAAAGTGCTCTAGGTACATTGCTAATTTAAACCTAACCTTGCTTATTTTGAGTTTAACCTTTTAACCAAAGGCTAACTTCATTCGTCACTGTATCGAGAGTCGTTCTGATTACTGAGAGTCAGGAAACCACTCTTGTAGAATATCTCGGGAGCGTTCTAGCTCTTTTTGCCAAGTATTCACACCAACAACCGTGGGCCTAAGTAAGATCACCAACTCTGTTTTTTGTGTTAATTGAGTGGTATTTCTAAACAGGTGACCAAGCGCGGGGATATCGCCAAAAAATGGAACTTTCGATACTTGATCAAAGGTATTGGACTTCATCAAACCACCTATCACGACCACATCCCCATCGCGGGCTCGAATAATCGAATCAGACTCACGAATTGAGCTTTGAGCCAGAGGCAAGGAAATCACTCTATCCCCGTAGCCAATCTCTTTAACCTGCTCTTGAACATCAATAACAGCAGGATGTACATGAAGTAATACATTGCCTTCATCATCGATTTGCGGCGTCACATCCAGTGATATACCAGAGAAGAATGGTGTAAGCTCTACTTCAGGCGAAGCTTCGGAGTTATCACCACTGCCTACAACACTCGAAAAGTCAGTCACGTAGTATTCATCGGTACCCACTTTGATCACTGCTTTTTGGTTATTCGCAGCAGTCACTCTTGGGCTTGAAAGTACATTCAAATCCCCTTGGGTATCCATAAAGCTAAGAACGGCTTCAAAGCTACCATCAGAAATCGTTACGTTGGTTTGTCCGCCTAAAAGGCTACCGATAGAATCTAGGCCTGGAAGCGCTGCCGCACCGAGGCGATCAATCACAACCTTACCGTCACCCATTGAAATATTTGACCAATTAATCCCTTGTTGGTAACCATCATTAAGCGTCACCTCTAGGATCTTCGCTTCCAAAATAACCTGACGCTGTAGGCGCTCTTGAGAAACGCCTAAGAAGTGCCTTACTTCACGAATTGCATCAGGATATGCACGTACCGTGATAACACTCGCTTGTGGTGTAACGACAACACTTTGTCCATCGCCTGAACCAATCAATTGAGAAACGGCTGTCACTAACTGCGGCCAAAAATCACTCTCGCTGATGGTCTCGATTTCTGTTCCGCCTTTAGAGCTCGAACTAGAAGTATTTGATGAAGAGTTCGAGTTAGAAGAAGAGTTCGAAGACGACGAAGAGCTGGTATCTGTATTGGTTATGGTACCGGTGGTAATCGAAGTTAGTGAACGGCCTTTACGCTGTATCTGTAAGTAATCAACGGGAATGGTTACCGTGCGAATGCCAGCCGGATAGACCTGAATGATCTTGCCTGTACGCTCAACTTCATAGCCGTACATATCACGCACCACAGACAGCACTTCATCCAATGTTACATCCGACAGGTTAACCGTAATGTTCCCCTTTACCGAGGGATGGATCGCGGCGCTGTATTCCGTACCTTTCACTAAGCTGGCAAAGAAAGTACTGGCTTCAACACCATCGGCACGGACTCTAAACCGTTTTACATTCGTTTCAGATGCTAAGTTGACGCCATCAATATTAGGCATAAGGTCTTGCTGAACAGAGGCGGGGAGCTCATTGAGCTTTAAGCTGTTTGCTTCATTGATCGCTTCGTTGAGCGCTGCTTTGGCTTCGACCGGATCACGATGCCCCATAGAGCACCCAGCAAGAGAAATCATAGCGATTGCAATTACGATTTTACGCATAGAATTATTCATACCTTAATTCTTAATATCTAATGAGAAGAGCTCTAAAGTCCAGAGCCTACTTCCGCGTACCAAGGTCACTTTGTCATCAGAAATCTGACGAACTTGATACCCATTTAATTTATCCCCTTTCTTAACAACCGTGTTATTAAGAACCGCATTACAGCGCTTGGTTTGATCACAAGCAATGCTCTTAAGCGTCGGCAAGCGATAAATCACGGTTTTCTGGGTCGTTGACTTTGACTCTGCGGGCTTTTCCCACCCTAATGGTGCCGTTGGGTCTTGGCCTTCAGGTTGTTTGTCGGCCGCTGAAGAGAACATACTTACAAATAGGAAACCAGCTATGACGGTTATTCTTAAAAACATGATTGGCTAGCCCCCGATAAACTCTTTACGAGCTCCTAAAGTGTAGACTTCCATAATCAACCGTGCCGTTGGGTACTCTTCCACCTGATAGTGGAAACTACGCCAATAATATTTTGCAGGCATTGCTTCTAATGCTTCTAAATACGCCAGAATATCAAAATAGCTACCTGTCACTTCAATTCTGACCGGATGAATATAGTAGCCTGTCTGTTGTGATTGCTTTTTAACAATCGATTCCGCTCCAAGAGTCTCTAACGAGACAAGGTGAAGGCGATTACTCTCCGTCAATACACTCTCAAGCAGCAGTGCCATTTGAGTAGGGGAAACTAATGTGGCAATCACTTCTGATAGCTCGAGAGACAAATCTTGGCTCTGCTTTAATAGTTTTTTAAATTCGACATCAATCTCTTTATCAGGGTCTCTTTTTAATTTGGCCGTTAAAACCATAATTTCACCCTGCATACGCTGAATATCAGCCTTAGTTATTACAAGCTCCTGACTCAATTGATTATTTCTTTTAACTGCAGGTTCAAAGACAAAAGTAAAAATAACCAGAGCTGTCACGACCAATCCACCAAGTGAGATCAACCACTTTTCCCGTTCTGATAATTGATTAAACTTACTTTCAAGTTGTGTTAATGCCTGCTTCATCGCTCCACGTCTCCTTGAGTCATCAACTCAAAAGTGATGATGTTTTGATCGTTTCGACCAATTTTAAGCTTTTCAAACGTTCGCCCAACGAGATTTAACTCTTGTCTAAATTGATGCACCCAATTCGGTACCGCTTCTGCATTTCTGGCTAAGCCATGTAAATTGAGTTTATGGCTATCAATCTGAATTTTCTCTAGTGAAATATCTTTTCGTCCAAGTGTCGCCAAAGAGACCATCACACCAGAGTAGCCTTGTCTTTGAGACTGATCGTAATCACCAATTGCTTTTAATGAATCTCGGTGCGTCTGGATCTCAAGCTTAAGTCGAGCAACGGCTGCCACTTTATCAGGCGATGGGGTGTGACTTTCTAGCTCTTTTTTTAACTTTGCAGTCTGCTGAGAGAGAGATTTGGACTGCTGCCTCTCTGCGGTTAACTCGACCTGTAAATTCCCTGAACGATAATGATAAAAACCACTCAACGCGAGCAGTATCGAAGCCACTGTAAGCCATGAAATCGCCACATTTTTGAAAGTAAAATACTGCTTTTTAGGCTTTAAGTGTGCAGGGTATAAATTGACACGATCCGCTGATAGAGTATTTGCGGCAATCGCTAGGATCTCACCAGAGATAAGAAGCTCATCTGGCACCTGAGGCTCGCCGTCAGAAGAGAGTTCCTCAGCCAGTGGTTTTACTTTTACATTCAGTCGCTCATCTAATGCTTGTGCTAACTCTTGCTGCTGCTCTTCATCACAACAGGTAAAGAGCGTGTGTAAAGGGATACCTTTTAACTGCGAGGAGAGGTAATCAATAGAGCGTTGTAACTCTAACGCCATACCATCTAACTGAAGCGCTGAGCTTGCTGTCCCAGTCAATGGAGCCGCTACATTACGGATTGTTCGTTGAAAAACGCACCGGCCTTCGTGAAACGCACCTATTTTATAACTGCCACGTGCGCTTCTTTGCAGCAGTAAATAACTTTTCAGTTCAGAAGCAGTCGAGCCCCACACATCGTCTTCAGTGAGAAGCTCTCCTAGTTGGCAGTTATGCTTACTGAGTAGCAGAGTAAGATCAGAGATTAATGTTCGATTGATCACATACGCTTGAATCTTATTACTACTAGGTAATCTAAAGGCATCTGCAACAATATCGGTCACTTTTTCAGTGACTAAATCCTTGAGCAAAAAAGGCAGTGCAACAGACCACTCATTCTGAGGAATGTTAGGGGTCTCGAGCTGGTAGGTTTGATATAAGCTAGAGTCAAGAATCACGCTAACAGTGATCCCTTCTACCGAATATTTTTTTAGGTTCGCTGCTAATGTTTGCTGCCAACTACTATTTTCAAGCACGGCTTTCGGTATGGAAAATGCTGGATGCTGCGAAAAATAGATAGCGTCAGGTTGCACTATAACCAATAAATTGGAATGCTCATTCTTTGTTGGTTTCAGCTTGTCTATGAGTGACTTAATTTTCATCCACTGATCACTTTCGTTTTCTCTATGTCTGTTTTCGCCAACGATTTCGTCGGCCTGGCTTTATCTTGCTAGAAACTGCGGTCTGCGCTTTTTCATTTATTTTAGCCCATACTTCCACTTCTGTATCGAAAAGACGACCTTGCACTCCGTATACCCCAAGATCAATCAGTGTTTTATGTTCTGACTTACTCTCAACGCCAACGGCAATGACTTTCGTTTTTCCACCACTGCAAGCCCCAATCATACTCCGCACAAACAGCTGATTCTCATCTCGCTGATCGATTCGTTTAATCAAACTTCTATGCAGCTTTAGGTAATCGATATTCAGATCTTTCAAGTAGTGTGTGCTGACGATTGTTCGCCCTGCTTGACCAACAATAACTTGGCACCCAAGGCCAGATAACATTCGTATTACTGGGCGCATATAATCTAAGTGCTTGATCAGGCGACCTTCTGCAAACTCAAAACTCAACTGTGCACGTGTTTGAGACGTTAACTGTAACAATTCACTTCTCAGCCACTTAAAGTTAGCTTTGTCCGCAAAAGGTTTAACATGAAGGTTTACAGAATAACATAGGTTTAACGGGGATTCTTTCACATATGTGATTGTTTTGCTAAGCATTGCACGATCTAATTTATGCTCATACCCAACTTGCTCAATGGCTGAATTGAATCTCGACGCTTTAATAATTCCTTTTTCAGGGTCGTCTATACGTGCAAACAGTTCCTTGTGTAATAATTCCTGATCATTATTATCTGTCTGTCGATAGCATGATTGGGCAAAAACACGTAAGTTATCGACGGTTAAGGTCTGATCAAACAGTGTTCGCCAGCGAACACTTCCGCGATCTTCTTTTTCAGACTTCCCTTTATTGAAACGGGTCCAGGTGTTGATCTGTTGAAGCTGAGCACTCTTTAATGCCACTTCGGCCTCATCCATAATTTTCCCCTGGCGATCCCCTTCTTTAAACTGAGTCACTCCCATGTGACACCAATTCTCTTTATCCAATGGAGATGGCGGAGATAATTTTTCAATTTGCTTTAAACACGATGTGACTAAATGAGTCACTTCTTTCAAGCCTTGATGCGGTATAAATATGGTGAAATCAGAACTGTAATATCTCGATAGAAGAACATCGGGGTAGCGCTGTATAACTCCGTTAAGCGCTTCTGCTAACTGAACAATAAAATCATCGTTGGTGCTTTTACCATTGAGCTCTTTTACATCACCCCAACTATCGATTCTTAACAAAACAACAGCACCATGTGAGCCACTTTCATGTAAAACGGACTCAAGTTTACTATCGAATAGAACTCGGTTAGCGGTGCCTGTTAGTTGATCGAGAAAGGTCTGGGTTCGAATAAAAGTATCGAATCGACTGCGTTCTTGGCGAGCATCTTGTAATTCTTCAATTAAACGGTCTAGCGCTTCACTCGCGGTATATGGCCACTCTCTTAAGTCCCCTTTAGCAAACTGCTCAACCCGTCCTGCCAAGATCATTCGTCCGCGCTCTTCCAGCAGTTCTGAGCCAAGTAGTTGCTCTTTGAGCCATTTTACTCCGCTAATGAGACAAAAAATAATAAGTCCAACAGCTAGCGTAATCGTCCAGAGCGCACTAAATGAATCAGCGTAACCAAGGTAGGGAGGTACCGCCTTAAATTGGACCTGATAACCACTATTTCGTTCTAATGAGTACTGCTTGATATATAAGCGAGACGGATCGACACGTGAAGCCGTGTCTTTAAATCGATACACCACACCTGCACTTGAAGAGAGTTCCATCTCAACGATACGGGAAGCTTGCAGCATTTTGGGCATCCAACGTTGCATTGACTGAGCCGCTTCTGGATCTTCCATCTCTCTGTCTATGACAAGAACAACACCATCTAAATAGTGTCCAAGGTATTCTTGACCAATTTTTTTAAAGGTTAGCGTTCCACCAACAAAGAGAATAAAAGTCGCGCTAAGAACGATAATGGTGACAAAAGCCACTAACCGAGTGCTGAGTTTTAAGGTTGGTGTAAACCTCATAATATAGAGAATCCTTTCTTAATATTGTCGGCAGCCATCATTCAAATAACCGTCATTGAGAGATAACTCATTTACCTCTTTGTTCACTATATAAAAAAGCCGCGAAAATCGCGGCTTTTTTCAAATACTTTTCCCTTAGAACGGGATGTCATCGTCAAAATCCATCGGCGGCTCATTGTATTGAGGCTGAGCTTGCTGAGGAGCTTGTTGAACAGGCTTCTGCTGAGGAGCAGATTGAGGCTGATGCATAGCCGGTTGTTGTTGCTGTTGCATAGCAGGTTGCTGAGGTTGACCCCAGTTATTGTTCTGTTGTTGGTTCTGCTGACCACCACCTTGACCACGGCCACCAAGTAGCTGCATTTGACCTGCAGGCCATTGAACGACAACTTCCGTTGAGTAACGATCTTGACCACTCTGATCTTGCCATTTACGCGTTTGTAATTGGCCTTCAAGATAAACTTGAGAGCCCTTACGTAAGTATTCACCTGCAATTTCAGCCGTTTTACCGAATAACACGACACGGTGCCATTCTGTTTTCTCGCGCTGCTCGCCAGTTTGCTTATCGCGCCAAGTTTCAGAAGTTGCAACGGTAATATTTGCAATCGCACTACCATTGGCGGTGTATTTAACCTCAGGATCTTGCCCAAGATTACCCATAATGATAACTTTATTTACGCCACGGCTTGCCATGCTCTGCTCCGTCTATGATGTCTTTTAAAAAATTAAGTGCGCTAGGATAGCACGCTTTATCAATAGCTGAAATGGGATCATAAAATCCTTCCACCTTCATTTTCTCCTTAGTTTGCTTAATTTATTGATTATTTGAAGCGGCTCAAACTCAAAGTTAATGATAAATACCTAAATTACCCCACAATATGAAACAAGACGCAAAAAGACCGACTGTTATTCGGTAAATCTAGCTCTTGTCCGTTATTTGCTTCATTTTAGTTATAAAAATCAACGTCATTAACCAGGCTGGAAAAACATAATGAGCAAAGCAGATTACACAAGAACCATCTATTTTTTATGTGAAGATAAAAATGCCGACTACCCGCATGTCAATACATTGCAACAAGCACTGTCAATAGAGCTACCAAAGATACAACCAGAAGATCTTATGCAAGCGAACCCTAAGCATCGCCATAAAATACTCCTGATCGATTACCAAGCCCATAAGGTGCTGCAACAACAGGTTCGTAACCTCCCTATTACCGACAAAAACTTTGAGGTGATCATCTTCAATCTTAACAAGCGACTCACCACCGATGAGCTGCTCTACTTTGGTAACCTAAAAGGACTGTTTTATACCCATACCAGTGTGGAAGATATTGTTAGAGGGCTAGAAGAGATCATTAATGGTCAAAATTGGCTCCCGCGAAAAGTGGCCAGTCAACTGCTGCATTATTATCGACATGTCCTAAACAGTAATACTGCGCCCGTTATTGTTGATCTCACTTCTCGAGAACTGCAGATCTTGCGCTGCTTACAAAACAATTCCTCCAATATTCAAATAGCCGATAGCCTATTTATCAGTGAATTTACGGTGAAATCGCACCTTTATCAGATTTTTAAAAAACTCTCTGTTAAAAATCGAGTACAAGCGATAGCATGGGCGAATCAAAATTTGGCGTCTTAGTTCTTCGAGTTAAAAGCATGAATTCTGTACTAGATATTGCACGGCTCATAAAGCTTTCATAAAAATCATGTTATCTTGACGCCAAATCATTATTTATACGGAATTTAAAGGGTTTTATCATGATCAAAAAGTGCCTCTTCCCAGCAGCTGGCTACGGTACTCGCTTTCTTCCTGCAACGAAATCAATGCCAAAAGAGATGATGCCAGTGGTCAACAAACCATTGATTGAATATGGCGTAGAAGAAGCTATCCAAGCAGGCATGGACGGTATGTGTATTGTTACCGGACGTGGTAAGCACTCAATCATGGACCACTTTGACAAAAACTATGAGCTAGAACACCAGATCAGTGGTACGAATAAAGAAGAGCTATTGGTTGATATTCGCAAAGTGATCGACAGCGCCAGCTTCACTTATATTCGCCAACAAGAGATGAAAGGTCTTGGCCATGCCGTCCTCACAGGTCGAGAGCTAATAGGCGACGAACCTTTTGCAGTGGTATTAGCGGATGACCTTTGTGTTAATGAGCAGCAAGGCGTTCTAGCGCAAATGGTGGCACTTTATAAGCAGTTTCGCTGCTCTATCGTCGCTGTTCAAGAGGTTCCAGAAGATGAGACTCATAAATACGGTGTGATCTCTGGCGAGATGATTAAAGACGACCTATACCGTGTTGATGATATGGTTGAAAAACCAGAGCAAGGCACAGCACCAAGTAACCTTGCCATTATCGGCCGTTATATCTTAACACCCGATATTTTTGAACTAATCGAGCAAACGGAACCAGGTAAAGGTGGTGAAATTCAGATTACCGATGCACTACTAAAACAAGCTAAATCAGGTTGTGTACTCGCGTATAAATTCAAAGGTCAACGCTTTGACTGTGGTAGTGTTGAAGGCTACATCGAAGCGACTAACTACTGTTTTGAAAATGTATACTTAAAAGATAAAAAAACCACAGAATTGGGTAAGCAAACAACGCACAAAGAGTAGTTTACTCACTTCCATTATTTACGTAGAGCCACTTGTTGTTTCATCAGCAAGTGGCTCTACTGTTTTTTTAACCAGTATTTTCTTTGCACAATTCTCACACTATGTAATACTTGCTTCACTTAGTATTTCAACGAGTTTAGAAGATGGACACAATCGAAGTTCGCGGTGCACGAACCCATAACCTAAAAGATATTAGCTTAACCATCCCTCGCGATAAATTGATCGTTGTCACCGGGCTTTCAGGCTCAGGTAAATCCTCTCTTGCTTTTGATACTCTTTATGCCGAAGGGCAGCGCCGATACGTTGAGTCTTTATCCGCTTATGCGCGTCAATTCCTCTCTTTAATGGAGAAGCCAGACGTTGATCATATTGAGGGACTATCACCTGCTATCTCTATTGAACAGAAATCAACGTCACACAACCCACGCTCAACCGTAGGCACCATTACCGAGGTGTACGATTACCTGCGACTTCTCTATGCTCGGGTTGGTGAGCCTCGTTGTCCTGATCATAATACCCCTCTTGCAGCGCAAACCATTAGCCAAATGGTCGATAAAATTTTAGAGCTCCCTGAAGGCTCAAAACTGATGCTCTTAGCACCTATCATTAAAGAACGAAAAGGCGAGCATGTTAAAACATTAGAAAATTTGGCGGCTCAAGGCTTTATTCGTGCACGTATCGATGGTGAAACTTGTGATCTGTCCGATCCACCAACGCTAGAGCTTCATAAAAAGCACACCATTGAAGTGGTCGTTGATCGATTCAAGGTACGTAAAGATCTGCAACAAAGACTGGCAGAATCTTTAGAGACAACCCTTGAATTGTCTGGTGGTATCGCCGTTGTTACCTATATGGATGGCGATGGTGATGAGATTATTTTTTCAGCCAACTTTGCCTGTTCTCATTGTGGCTACAGTATGCAAGAGCTTGAGCCGCGTCTCTTCTCGTTTAACAACCCAGCAGGCGCTTGCGGTACTTGTGATGGCCTTGGTGTACAACAATACTTTGATCCAGAACGCGTGATTCTTGATGAAAATGCCAGTCTAGCTGATGGGGCAATTCGAGGCTGGGATCAAAAGAACTACTACTACTTCCAGATGCTTAGTTCTTTAGCTGAACATTACGGTTTTGACCTCAATACACCGTATAAAAAGCTACCAAAAAAGACGCAAGATATTATCCTCAAAGGCTCAGGTCGAACTGAGGTTGAGTTCAAATACATTAATGACCGAGGGGATATTCGCGTTAAACGTCACCCATTTGAGGGAATATTAAATACTCTTGAAAGGCGGTATCGAGATACTGAATCTAACGCAGTGAGAGAAGACTTAGTTAAGTATATCTCCACTAAATCCTGTACCGACTGTGATGGCACCCGCTTACGAGTTGAAGCGCGTAACGTCTTTATCAATGATACCGCTTTACCACAAATCGTAGAGTTTAGTATTGCAGAAGCGCTTGATTTCTTCCAAAACCTCAAGCTAGACGGACAACGTGGAGAGATTGCCGATAAAGTGATGAAGGAGATCAATGATCGCCTGCACTTTCTGGTGAACGTTGGTTTGAACTACCTAAACCTATCCCGAAGTGCGGAAACTTTATCAGGTGGTGAAGCGCAGCGTATTCGTCTAGCAAGCCAAATAGGCGCAGGACTCGTTGGGGTGATGTATGTATTAGATGAGCCTTCCATTGGCCTCCACCAGCGAGATAATGAGCGCTTACTAAAAACACTTACCCACTTACGAGATCTTGGTAATACCGTATTGGTTGTTGAGCATGATGAGGATGCGATTCGTTGCGCCGATCATGTCATTGATATAGGCCCTGGTGCAGGCGTTCATGGTGGTCATATTGTGGCTGAAGGTACAATGGAAGAGATCATCGCGACCCCAGGCTCTCTCACTGGTCAGTATTTAAGTGGCGTTAAAGAGATCGCAATACCAAAGAAAAGAACAAAAAAAGATCCTAAAAAAACCGTCGAACTCATTGGCGCAACAGGAAATAACTTAAAAGAGGTGACTCTCTCGCTTCCTGTAGGGCTATTTACCTGTGTAACTGGCGTTTCAGGCTCTGGAAAGTCCACTCTCATCAATGACACTTTCTTTAAGATTGCCCATACCGCATTAAACGGCGCTACTACATCAACCCCTGCACCATATAAGAAAATTAAAGGCCTTGAGCATTTTGATAAGGTTATTGATATTGACCAAAGCCCGATTGGTCGCACACCACGCTCAAACCCTGCCACCTATACCGGAATTTTCACACCGATTAGAGAACTGTTTGCTGGCACTCAAGAATCTCGCTCTCGTGGATATAAACCTGGACGTTTTAGTTTCAATGTCCGTGGTGGTCGTTGTGAAGCTTGCCAAGGTGACGGGGTCATTAAAGTGGAAATGCACTTCCTTCCAGACGTATACGTGTCATGTGATGCTTGTAAAGGTAAACGCTATAACCGTGAAACTCTTGAGGTTCACTACAAAGGGAAAAGCATAGACGAAGTTCTTCAAATGACGGTTGAAGATGCTCGAACATTTTTTGAGCCTGTTCCTGTCATTGCACGAAAACTCCAAACCCTCGTTGATGTTGGGCTTTCTTACATTCGTTTAGGCCAAGCCGCAACCACTTTGTCCGGTGGTGAAGCGCAACGAGTGAAACTTGCTCGTGAACTGTCTAAACGTGATACCGGTAAAACGCTGTATATTTTAGATGAACCAACAACAGGGCTGCACTTTCACGATATTCAACAGTTGTTAACCGTTCTGCATCGTCTGCGTGATCATGGCAACACAGTTGTTGTTATCGAGCATAACTTAGATGTAGTGAAGACCGCTGACTGGGTTATTGATCTAGGACCAGAAGGTGGGCAAGGCGGAGGAGAAATTGTCGCACAAGGCACTCCAGAATCTGTCGCAAAAGTGAAAGGCTCACACACTGCACGTTTTCTTAAGCCTATGTTGAAATAGAAAAAAACGCTAAGATAAAGAGACCAGCATTGACGCTGGTCTTTTTTGTATAGGATTTATAAAAATATGGCAATACTGCATACTAGTGGCACACGACTTGAGCCTCATGCACCTAAAATCCCACTCAATAGGCCTTTTTTGGCTTCACTTGCGGTGGTGTTTATTATTGCTATGCACTTCTTTATGCCGAACCCAGGAGGCTCAGGGTTAGCGCTATCTTTTAACACCACGACTTGGCTCGCTCTCTCTGTCACTCTCGCCATCGGTTTATATCAACTTGCGACCAACCGTTATCTTGTCTATTCAAAATTAACGATTGGCCTTTTTGCCTGCTGTATTTTAATGACGGTGCCTGCTCTATACAGTAACTCGATTGCCTCAGAGGTATTTGGTCGACTGACAGGGCTTTGGCTTGGGTTATTGTTGTTTGTCCTGTTACAGCAGTTCCGCTTTAGTAACAAGCACAAGCAAAGGTTACTTTGGTTTATTATCATTGCCGTTGTAATAGAAGCGCTATTTGGTTTCTACCAATATCTATACCTTGATCCTAATAATATATTCGGCTACGACGCGACTAGAAATCGTCCTTACGGGATATTTCAGCAGCCGAACGTAATGGCCAGTTTTCTTGCTACAGGCTTAGTTATCTCAGGGTACTTACTTGCAAGACAAACCAATAAATACAGTCGAAACTTCGAAATTGTCTTTCTATGTCTAACACCATTGCTAACAGCACCGCTACTAATCATCATCGCCTCTAGAACAGGTTGGCTAGGTGCTATAATCGCTCTGATCTTTGTTCTTCCCTATCTATACAAGTACGCATCAACTAAGCGCTTCATTAGCTGGTTAATTTGTTGCTCAGTCGGTATTGGCCTTGGCTTTTTTGCGACTAACATACAAGGCACAACAGGACTACTTTCAAATAAAGTGGATCTTGAAAGCCCAAGACGATATACCTTTCCCCAAACACTCGATATGGTCATCGAGAAGCCGTTTACTGGCTATGGCTACGGTAAGTTTGAATCTGAATATATTCTATATACAGCACGTCAGCATCAGTTAAATCCGAATTACAAACCAGGTCTTCCTGCGATGGATCATCCACATAATGAATTACTATTTTGGGGAGTAGAAGGTGGGCTAGTCCCCGTTCTGGCAATCGTTCTGGCGGCTAGCTTGGTGTTGGCACGTATTTACTATGCGAAGAAAGGAACTCGACTTGCGATGTTTGCTTTGTTTGTGCCGATTGTCTTGCACTCGCAGCTTGAATACCCATTCTATCACTCAGCCATTCATTGGGTCACATTTATCATCTTACTGTATTGGGTAGATCAGCGAGTGGCCAACTATAAGCAGGTGCGCTTTACTCGAGTAACGAAGAGCCTATTAAGAGTCGCTTGCCTAGTTCTACCATTTGTCACCACTGTTTATATGGTCAGTGCCTTGCACACCAATTATGTTCTAACTCAGTTTGAACGTTCATCGCCAAAAGAACCAGAGATTCTTAGTCGAGTTACTAACCCTGTCGTTTGGAAAGATCGTTATGATTGGGATATTTATAGCACTTACCTAAACCTTGGTTTGTATCAGCAGGATCCAGAGTTGATCCGCCCTTATATCGATTGGTCTTTATCTATAATACAGGCTAAGCCACGACCAGCCTTTTATAGTAATCTTATCTTGGCGTATCAAGGTTTGGATGATAGTAGTCGAGCAGAACAAATTCGTGCAGAAGCACAATACCTGTTTCCTGAAAAAGATTTTTCTATGGTTCAATATCAGCCTAAATTGGCAGAGTCATCTTCCCTGTCAGCAGCGACAGGGGCTCAATAGTCTCTATCAACTAACATTGACTCAAAACAAAATAATTAAGGGGCTAAATAGCCCCATAATTATTACGTATAAATGCTATTGCTGTAGTGTTTCTTCTAATGCTCTCAAGCACAAAGACACATTTTCATTTCGAGCGGCATAGCCCATCAACCCTATTCGCCATGCCTTACCAGCAAGCGCACCCAGTCCAGCGCCGATTTCCAAGTTATACTCTTCAAGTAGCGTTGTTCGAACCTTTGCATCATCAACACCTTCAGGAATGTAGACCGCATTAAGTTGTGGTAATCGACTCTGCTCTTCTACTACAAATTCAAAGCCGAGCTTTTCCAGACCTTGTTTGAGCTTTTGATGCATCTCTGCATGTCTTTCCCAAGCGTTCGCTAAACCTTCTTGTTTGAGCATAAGCAGTGATTCATGCAAAGCATAAAGACTATTAACTGGCGCAGTATGGTGATAGCTACGTTTTCCTTCACCACTCCAATAACCCAGTACTAAGCTTTGATCTAAAAACCAACTTTGGATAGGTGTCTTGCGAGACTGTATCTTTTCTATCGCTTTCGAAGAGAAAGTTACAGGAGATAGACCTGGCACACAAGAAAGGCACTTCTGACTTCCAGAATAAACGGCATCTAACTGCCATTCATCCACTTTTAAAGGCACACCACCGAGTGATGTCACTGCATCTACAATCGTCAGTGCATTATTATCAATTGCAATACGACTCAAGGCTTGTGCATCGGAAAGTGCACCTGTAGAGGTTTCGGCGTGTACAAACGCTAAAATCTTCACATCTGGATGAGCTTCAAAAGCTTCTTTAACCTTACTAGGAGTGACAGGTGATCCCCATTCATCATCCACCATTATCGCTTCCGCACCTGCGCGAATGACATTTTCACGCATTCGATCGCCAAACACACCATTGCGACAAACAATCACTTTATCGCCAGGCTCAATGAGATTTACAAAACACGCTTCCATTCCCGCACTCCCAGGAGCAGAAACAGCTATAGTAAAATCATTCTCAGTTTGAAAAGCATACTTAAGCAGCTGCTTTACCTCATCCATCATGCCAATGAAGAGTGGGTCTAAATGCCCAACTATCGGGCGACTCAAAGCTTGTAAAACTTGAGGAGATACATCTGATGGTCCCGGCCCCATAAGTATTCTATGAGGAGGGAGAAAACTTTGAATTGGCATAATAGCTCCTTGTATACAGAAGTGTGAACAACCACATTAATGTAATTCTCCAAGCCGAGCAATGCGCCGTAAGTCTAGTGTGATTGCTCGCAACATTATTCGCCCAAAGAACTCAATAAATTCTGGCTGACAAATATCCGTTGACATTTGTTGCGCAAAACCGTTCAATGAAGATGCTTTATGCAGAAGAGGAGCACTGCCCAGGCAGATAGTTTGTGGAACCTTATTTCCAATACACTCTATCAATGGGGAGCAGTGCCGAGATAATTGAAATGTAAGGATTTCATTTGTCGGTTAAGTGGGCTGAATCCCCTTAACTGTCACTAGCACTGTCTAGTGATGAGCTTCTGAGGTCAGTCTATTCTAAACGCACCTCGTTTTGCTCATACCTCTCTTCTCTAAAGAACCTTAGGTTAATGTTAACCTGTTTATCTTATTCGAATATTTAGGGAGAAATACTGTGAGCGCATTCAATGTCGCCAAATTTGGTGGAACCAGTGTAGCCAACTTTGAAGCAATGAGCCGTTGTGCTGTTATCATCGAGAACAATCCGGAGACAAAGCTTGTCGTTAGCAGTGCATGCTCTGGAGTGACCAATCTACTTGTTGAGCTAGCGAATGGTGTTTCAAATCAAGAGCGACGTAGCGAGCTACTAACAAAGATTGCTTCAATTCACGATTCTGTTTTATCTCATCTCAACCACTCAGATGAAGCAGCAGCAGAGATCTATAAGATCTTAGACACAGTAACTAGCCTAGCAGAAGCCGCTTCCATTCAGGCAAGTAAAAAGTTGACCGATCACTTGGTTGCCTGTGGTGAATTGATGTCAACTCACCTTCTTGCTCAGCTTATGCGTGAAAGAGGGATTGATGCCGTTCGCTTCGATATTCGAGAAGTATTAAGAACAGACTCTACTTTCGGCCGTGCTGAACCACAATTGGCTGACATATCAACTTTAGCCGGTGAAAAGCTCGCTCCCCTTTGTCAAAAACATGTTGTGATTACACAGGGCTTTATCGGTTCAGATGCTGAAGGAAATACCACTACTCTTGGTCGTGGTGGTAGTGACTATAGCGCAGCTCTCATTGCTGAAGGTGTTGAAGCATCAGGTCTTGAAATATGGACTGACGTTCCAGGCATTTACACGACCGACCCTCGTGTCGCTCCCAAAGCCTCTCCTATTGCAGAAATAAGCTTCAGTGAAGCCTCTGAAATGGCAAACTTTGGAGCTAAGATCCTACACCCTTCGACACTAGTTCCTGCTCTTCGTCATGATATCCCTGTTTTTGTTGGATCATCAAAAGAGCCAGAGCGTGGTGGTACTTGGATTCGCCATAATGCAGAAACATCACCACTGTTTCGTGCTTTAGCACTGCGTAGCAACCAGACAATGGTGACCTTACGAAGTGCTAACATGTTCCACGCTTATGGCTTTCTAGCAAAAGTATTTGAAATTTTAGCCAAGCATAAAATCTCTGTTGATTTGATTACGACTTCAGAGATCAGCGTGTCACTTACACTGGATCAAACGGATACTGCAGGTGGAGCCCCTCAACTGCCAGAGCAAGCAAGATTTGAGTTAGAAGAACTTTGTCACGTAGATGTAGAACACGATCTTTGCTTAGTCGCACTCATTGGTAACAATATGAGTGAAAGTAAAGGCTATGCTAAGCAAGTCTTTGGCACTCTTGAAGACTTTAACTTACGCATGATCTGTTATGGTGCAAGCCCACATAACTTGTGCTTCTTACTGCATGAGTCTGTTGCGAAGTCAGCAATTCAAAAACTGCATACTGAATTATTTGAGTAAGTGGTGTTTAGATAACTAAATAATAAGTGCTGCTAACTCGGCAGCACTTTTTAATTCACTTCCCCTTCGTACAGCCTTTCAGCACACTTCAACAATCATCCTTTCAAATCGACCTATCGAAGAAACAACAGACAACTCTTACTTTGATAACCAAGTGAATCACTTATGCAGATTTGAACGCTTGCTCACTAAATACTCACATAAGCCTGACATAAAACCATTGCTATTTAGACAGATGAGCATGAAGATCGATTGAAATATTTAGTTACACTTAGGCTAATTATGTCCATCTACTATACGCTTTGCTTTCTATCCGCAGCAGCTATGTTTATCGCTTTTGTTAATAGTAAAATCGGCAAGATGCAAAGCACTATCGCCATTACTGCTGGCGCAATGATTTTGTCCTTACTGATCTTAATCGCGGGTCAGAATAATTGGTTTCAGTTAACCGAGTTGTCAGCATCAACGATTGCCAGTATTAACTTTGAAAACTTTCTTTTAAAAGGGATCCTTGGGTTTCTTTTATTTGCAGGTGGGCTTGGTATTCAGTTACCACACTTAAAAGATCAAAAATGGGAAATTACCGTTTTAGCTCTAGGGGCGACTCTTATATCAACATTCTTCATCGGTGTTGTGCTTTATGGTTTTTGTCAGCTAATTGGTATTCAATTTGAGTTCGTCTACTGCCTACTTTTTGGCGCTCTAATTTCGCCGACTGACCCTATTGCAGTTTTAGCCATTGTTAAGAAACTCGACGCGCCAGAAAGAATCTCGACACAGATAGAAGGTGAATCACTATTTAACGATGGGTTTGGGCTCGTCATCTTCGTCACTCTATTTACTATCGCATTCGGTACTAACACGCCTACTTTTTCAAGTGTTGCTTTCCTATTCTTCCAGGAGGCTATTGGAGGCATAGCTTATGGCTTTGTTCTTGGCCTAATATTTCACTACCTGATTAGCTCAACCAATGATCACTCAATGGAGCTCTTGCTGACTATTGGAATACCTACGGCTGGATACGTATTTGCTGATGTGATTCACGTTTCTGGGCCATTAGCCATGGTTGTCTCAGGAATCATGATAGGAAATTGGACACGTTATGTTGGTTTTTCTAAAGAGAGCGAAGAACATCTGGATAAGTTTTGGGAACTCGTTGATGAGTTCTTAAATGGGATTCTATTCCTTCTTATCGGTCTATCTATGCTTCTATTCAAATTCCACCAAGAAGATTGGATACTTATGGCGTTTGCTATCCCATTAGTATTATCAGCCCGATACTTAAGCGTATTTATCTCGTATCTCGGCTTCCAACGCTTTCGCCGTTACAATTCTTGGTCGGTAAAAATATTAACTTGGGGAGGGTTACGAGGGGGATTAGCTTTAGCAATGGCACTCTCTATCCCGTCCGGAATTTTAGTTATTCCTGATAAAGGTATTGACGTAAAAGAGATCATTCTCGTTATGACGTACTCTGTCGTGATGTTCTCTATCTTAATTCAAGGATCAACCATTACTCCTATGATAGAGAAAGCGAAACTCGTCGAAAAAGAGAGTGCGGCTTCTCCAGATTAAAATAAACACACTCTACAAGTTCACGAACTAAATACAAAAAGAGTCGCTTGTTAAGCGACCCTTTCAACTAGACTAAAAATGACTTAGTTAAGGTTTGGACCTAACCACTTTTCAGCCTCTAGAAGATCCCAACCTTTACGTTCCGCGTAGCTTTCCAACTGATCTTTCTGAATTTGAGCGATAGCAAAGTAACGACAATCTGGGTGCGAAAAATACATACCTGAAACGGAGGCGCCCGGCCACATTGCATAACTTGTCGTCAGAGACATATCAATGGCCTCTTCTACATTCATGAGCTCCCAAAGCGAGCCTTTCTCTGTGTGTTCTGGACAGGCAGGATAGCCAGGGGCAGGACGAATACCTTGATACTTTTCACGAATCAAATCGTCGTTATTAAGATCTTCATCAGGTGAATAGCCCCAAATATCCTTACGTACTTCTTTATGAAGATATTCGGCAAACGCTTCGGCCAATCGATCGGCAACGGCTTGGATCATAATCGCATTATAATCATCACCTTTAGCTTTATATTCATCAGCCAGCTCGCGCTCTCCTATACCACCTGTTACGGCAAAGCCACCGATCCAATCCGCTTTACCACTCTCTTTTGGCGCAATATAGTCCGACAAACAGTAGTTGAAGCCTTTTGGCTTTTCAGTTTGCTGACGAAGATTATGTAATACCTTTAAGACCTCTGTTCGAGACTCATCGGTGTACACTTCAATATCATCACCTACACTGTTTGCAGGGAACAAACCACAGATACCACGAGCTTCTAGAAGCTTCTCATTTTCAACTCTATCAAGCATATCGTTGGCGTCTTTAAATAAACGTCTTGCTTCCTCCCCTACTTCTTCATGGTCTAAGATTGCAGGGTATTTACCCATTAATGTCCAAGTCATGAAGAAAGGTGTCCAATCAATATATTGGCGCAATACTGATACATCAAAATCTTTAAAGACGTGAAGTCCCGGCTTTACAGGAGCTGGAGGCGTATAGTTAGCCCAGTCGATATCAACACGATTCTGTCTCGCTTTCTCAAGCGTAACTGGCTTGGAGCGAGGTGTTTTGCGATTGTGCTGATCACGTACCCGTTCGTAGTCCAAATCTAGTTTTTCTACGAATGCGGGTTTTAGCTCATCAGAAAGCAGTGAGGTACAAACACCAACGGCACGTGAAGCGTTATTCACATAAACTACAGGCTCTGAATAGTTTTGCTCAATTTTAACTGCTGTATGGGCTTTAGAGGTCGTCGCACCACCAATCAAGAGAGGGAGTTTGAAGCCTTGACGCTCCATCTCTTTCGCTACGTGTACCATTTCGTCCAAAGAAGGAGTAATCAAGCCTGAGAGGCCAATGATATCGACATTCTCTTCTTTCGCTACCTTAAGAATCTTTTCACAAGAAACCATCACACCTAAATCAATAATGTCATAGTTATTACACTGTAGAACAACACCGACAATGTTCTTACCAATATCATGAACATCGCCTTTTACTGTTGCTAGCAAAATTTTACCGTTACTTGCTCCAACATCTTTAGTCGCATTGATAAATGGCTCTAAATGAGCAACAGCTTGCTTCATAACCCTTGCTGATTTTACTACTTGAGGAAGGAACATTTTCCCTTCACCAAATAAATCGCCAACGACATTCATGCCATCCATCAGAGGGCCTTCAATCACTTCTATTGGACGAGAGGCCTTGAGACGAGCTTCTTCTGTATCTTCAACAATGAAGTCGGTGATACCTTTAACCAGCGAGTGTTCTAAACGCTTTTCAACCGGCCATGTTCGCCATTCCAATGCAGATTTATCTTCGACTTTTCCAACCGCTCGTTCTAAGTATTCCGTAGCGATGTCCAATAAACGTTCTGTTGAATCGTCTCTGCGGTTAAGCACCACATCTTCTACGGCTTCGCGTAAATCTTCTGGGACGTTATCGTAGATCTCTAACTGTCCGGCGTTCACGATCCCCATATCCATACCATTCTTGAAACAGTGATATAGGAATACGGCATGAATCGCTTCACGTACGTAATTATTACCACGGAATGAGAAAGATACATTCGATACACCACCCGAGATCATCGCATGAGGAAGGTCTCTTTTGATATCACCCACAGCATCAATAAAATCAACGGCATAATTGTTATGTTCATCAATACCCGTTGCGACAGCAAAGATATTCGGGTCAAAGATAATGTCTTCAGGTGGAAAGCCAACTTCATCAACGAGAATATTGTAAGCATTGGTACAGATCTCTAACTTTCGTTCTCGTGTATCTGCCTGACCCACTTCGTCAAAGGCCATCACAATGACGGCTGCACCGTAACGGCGAACGAGCTTCGCTTGCTCCACAAACTTCTCTTTACCCTCTTTAAGGGAAATAGAGTTTACGATGCCTTTGCCTTGGATACACTTCAGGCCAGCTTCAATGACTTCCCACTTTGATGAATCGACCATTACTGGTACTTTAGAAATTTCAGGTTCTGAAGCACACAGGTTAAGGAACCTAACCATACACGCTTCCGCGTCTAGCATCCCTTCATCCATGTTAATGTCGATTATTTGAGCACCGTTTTCAACTTGCTCCCTTGCTACACTAAGAGCCTCATCATAAAGCTCTTCTTTAATTAAGCGTTTGAATCGAGCTGAACCCGTAACGTTGGTTCGCTCACCAACGTTAACAAATAGAGATTCTTTTGAAATAGTCAGAGGCTCTAAGCCAGAAAGACGACAAGCAACTGGAATTTCCGGTAGGGAACGAGGCGCTACACCTTCAACAGCTTGTGCCATTTGGCGTATATGCTCTGGCGTGGTACCACAGCAACCACCAATAAGATTAAGGAATCCACTTTCCGCCCACTCTTTTACGTGCTCTGCCATGTCTTCTGGCGATAGATCATATTCACCAAATGCATTAGGTAAGCCAGCGTTAGGGTGAGCAGAGACACTACATTCTGAAATACGTGACATCTCACTTACGTATTCACGTAATTCATCAGGGCCAAGTGCACAGTTCAAACCAAATGAAATCGGCTTAACATGGCGAAGTGCGTTATAGAAGGCTTCCGTTGTTTGCCCAGAAAGCGTTCGTCCAGACGCATCCGTTATAGTTCCGGAGATCATTACCGGTAAAGTAATACCCACTTCTTCAAACACGGACTCGACAGCAAACGAACACGCCTTTGCATTCAAAGTATCAAAGATAGTCTCAATAAGAATAAGATCAGAGCCACCGCGAATTAGAGCGCGTGTAGACTCAGAATAAGCTTCAACTAACTCGTCAAACGTAACATTACGAAAGCCCGGATCATTAACGTCTGGAGAGATTGTACAAGTTCGGTTAGTTGGACCAAGAACGCCAGCAACATAGCGTGGTTTATCTGGCGTTTTAGCTGTCCACTCATCAGCCACTTCCCTTGCAAGCTTTGCAGCTTCGAAGTTAATCTCCTCACTCAGGCTTTCCATATCGTAATCAGCCATCGCGATAGTTGTCGCGTTGAAAGTGTTGGTTTCTAGGATGTCAGCACCCGCTTCTAGGTACTGCCCATGAATGTCTTTAATCATTTGAGGCTGAGAAAGAACGAGTAAGTCATTATTTCCTTTAAGATCACAATGCCAATCAGAGAATCGGTCACCGCGATAATCATTCTCTTCAAGTTTATAATCTTGGATCATAGTGCCCATACCACCATCTATAAGCATAATCTTTTGCTTAAGTTGAGCTTCGATCTGTTGTCTTACATTACTTCCCACGTTACAGCCTCATTCCTTTTATATTACCTACATCCTACCACAGTCTATACAGCTGTCTAGACGTCTAAATATAAAGAATATGCACAATTTTATTTTTCAAATAAATGGTCGTTTTATTTAGATAAAGTTACGTCCAAAATTCACGTAGAAATCATGAACTCAAAAAATGAATCGAAAAGAAAACACGCTCGCTGGTATTTTTGGTTACCAGAAGAACCTTTTGGTACACAAACAAGTGGTCTAGCTGTAGAACTTAAAAAGCTAGGTTGGTTTAGGCGAAAGCTTGGTCGAGCAGTCATCAAAGATATTAGTTTAGGTGGTGCTGGGGTTCTTATATCGAATAAACACAAGATACCAGGAAAAATCGTTATTGTTACACCAGAAGGACTAGAACTAATGGCCGATGTCGTCTATCAGCGCCCTGAAGGAAAATCCTTTACCTTTTTAGGCCTAACATGGTCGGATGGTAATGAAGATAAAATACTTGAATTAATCAGTGATGTTCAAGAGATTACCAACTCGAAAAGTAGAGTTGAAACAACATCCGATTAATTTGAAAAAACCCCTTAAAGTAAGGGACAGCATAGGTACCTTAGTTTCTATTTAGGTGAAAAATGATTCAGACGTAAAAAAGCCCGACTCTTTCGACTCGGGCATTTCTAGT
>NZ_JAJHVV010000019.1 GCF_023145695.1 Vibrio amylolyticus | reverse complement strand
TTCTAGCTTTCGTTCGTTTCCGTCCGTTGCTAGGGGTGCGTATAATACGCTTTGATTCTTTGGAGTCAAGAGTTAATTTCAAACTCTTTTTCCTACTGAACATTGCATGTGACTCTCGTCTCATTCCGTGTCAGTGAGGCGGCATTATAGAGAGGATTAACTTTATGACAAGCCTTTTTTATAAAATTAAATTCGTTCGCCTAAAAAGCCACCAACCTCACTAATATCGAATAAAATTTCAACATTTGAGACATGTCACATCATATTATTGGCAAAACTCAAAACATGTACGTAAGATTCATGTGTCTATTTTGTTAACAGTAGACGTAACTCTCTCTTATTAATTGAAATGTAGTATTCAATATGAACTCTAATAAATCGATCTCAATGATAATCGCCGTTGCAGCTATCGGCGCTATTGCTCTCTACTTTATAGAAATACCATCTATATTCGCATTCCTTATCGGTGTTTGTGCTTCTGCCCTTATCCTTAAACCTTCTAACACTGACACGGAAACGTCTGAAACTTCTTCTCCTTCAACACAAACTCTTTATGTAGGTAACTTGCCTTATAAAGCAAATGAAGCACATGTGCGGGAGCTTTTTTCTAAACACGGTGAGGTTTTTGCCGTTCGCCTAATGAAAGACAAACGAACAGGTAAAAGAAGGGGCTTTGGTTTTGTAGTTATCGCAGCTAGTGATGTGAAATCAACAATCAAGGCATTAAATGACCAGGACTATATGCAACGCACTCTAAAAGTAAGAGTCGCGAACGACCCTAAACATCCTGAAAACGAAGAATCTGGACAGAACTAAATCCCAGTTCTTTTAAAGCTTTATTCAGTGCGCTTTCATCTGATGGAAGTGCACTACTCCAAACTGGCTGCTCTCCTTCATACAAAGACCCGCTTTCTAACTGCAACAGAGATTGTACGCGTCTTGCAATAGCCTCACCCGAATCCACTAAAATCACGTTTTTTCCCAGAGCTTGTGCTATTTCTTCTTTTATTAATGGGAAATGAGTACAACCAAGTACGGCTACATCGATATTGTCTATAAGCGGTTTAAGTATTCGCGTTAAAAGGACAAGGTCTACCTCTTCCCCTCTTAGTTTCGCCTCTGCCATTTCAACTAATTTGGTCGACCCCAGCATTTCAACATGGGTATCGTTAGAAAAGTCACGAACAAGGTCTTTCGTATATTCACGAGTTACTGTTGCAGGCGTCGCGATCAGCCCTACGGCTTTATTGGCTAATACCGATGCAGGCTTGATCGCAGGCACGACTCCAACCACAGGAATAGTCAGCTTTTCTCTTAGTGTAGGAAGAACGATGGTGCTTGCGGTATTACACGCTATGACCACAGCATCTATCGAGTAATTAGCGATATAGAAAGAAATGATACTATCTACTCTATCTATGAGTACTTCTTGAGATAACTCACCATAGGGATAAGCTTCATTATCGAACAAATACGTACACTTTACTTGTGGCAGCAATGCTTTGATTTCTTGATAGACAGAGAGCCCACCAACACCGGAGTCAAAGATTAGAACTGAAGGATTGCTCTGATTAGACACGCTATTAATTATTCCTAAGTTAGTACCCGCAAATCATACCTTCTCTTGCTAATTTGGCAACGCGGTTGCTTGATATCTTTGATAGCTGAATCGCTCATCATGCTCAACGTGTAGTAGCTCTAGCTTAATTCTACCGTTAAAGCATGGCGCCTCTACCACTAAAGTATGGAACTCTCCATTTTCTCCACATGGGTCAATGCCTTCGGGTAGATCCTTTAGCAGCTCGTCATTGTATTGTCTTCCACATAGTTCTCTATCAAGACGGGAACCATCAATCGTGATTAACGATGTGTTGATACCTCTACTTAATATCTCTCTCGCAAGTACTTCAGAGCCTTCTCCAAGTAAAGGAAATACACACTCCCACCCTTGCGGTTCTATATAGCCTCTTCGGTATTCAGCGATACCATTGCAAAACATATCACCAAACGCCACGGCTTCAATTGGTAATTGACTGCTTTTTAACCCCTCAATTACGGTACCTTGATAGATGCTATTACTTGGAAAGACTTCTGGCAGTTCAATAGTAATAAGAGGGAGCCCTATAAGATCGGCCTGCATTTGTACTACTTCTAGTGGCGTCGCTTGAAATGGTACATCTTCTTTAACGTGAGTGGTATATAAGCCAACGACATTATAGCTAGGATCGTCTAACAGACGCAGTAATGTCAATGTGGAGTCTTTACCTGAAGACCAACTAACGACGACATTCTTTTTCATTATTTATGACCTTAAAGCAAAAACCGCCCGAAGGCGGCTTTAGTTATGTTTAGAATTGGTATGTAGCTGTTGCAAAGAAACTACGCTCTGCACCTTGATAGTAGAGAGTCTCACCGGTGTAATGAGTCGAAACCGCCGTTTGGTATTCTTCATCAAAGAGGTTGTTGGCTCTCAATCCTAGAGTCAACTGCTCAGTAGCGCGATAGCCAATACCTAAGTCAACCGTTGTATAAGATGCTAGATATTCACTATTAGACGCATATCTTTCACCCGTATATAACACTGTTAGTGAAGCATCAACCTTGTCAAACCTCACCGTAGGAACCCAGCTAAACTTGTGTTTAGGTCGACGAATAAGAGCTTCGTTAGACAATTTATCAATCGCATCTAGCCATTCAGCTCCAACGCTATGCTCGACAATACCGGTAGCAAAGTTAACGCCTAGCTCTATCCCTTCAATTTCTGCTTCCGCAACATTTTGAGGAACCCACGGATCATACTGACCAGAACCAGTTGGAGCCCACTCAATTAGGTTTTCAAACTCAGAGCGATAAGCCACTAAACTCCAATCAAAGAAATCATGATAACCGTATACACCGATCTCTGTTGAACTTGACTCTTCTGGTTTTAGATCTGGGTTACCACTTTGTGGCCAATATAAGTCATTAAAGGTGGGAGCCTTAAACGCTGTCCCTGATGATGCCACCAATTGGAATTGATCTAATAAGAAATAACCAACGGCTACATTCCAAGTGTTGTAACCACCAAAAACACTATCGTTATCATGACGAGCACTAGCTTCAGCGGTAAAATCACCAAACTCACCAAGCGCAGTCACAAATGCTGCTTTATTATCTTTCTTTGAATTATCGTAATCATCGGTATTAGAACCACCACGATATGCCTGCTCTTCAAGATAATCGACACCACCATTGAAGACGACATGATCCAAACCAGTATAAGTATTAATCCAACTTGCGGACTTGCTATAACCAGTGAGCGTTGACTTAGCACTAGTACCAGCAGCATCTCCGTTAGCATTGTGATCTTTTGTAGTACCTATTTGTAGAGCAGAAGAGAAGTTATCTAGGGAGTAATGAATCGCACCAGTTAAACTATAAAAGTCACCATCTGTCTGCTGACTTGGTGCTCCAATAGTGTATTTATCAGCATACTCCACCTCTGAATTTTGCGTATAACCAGCAAAAGACAAGCTCCAAACATCGGTAAGTTGGTGCTCTAAGCTGCCAAATACAGTTTGACTATCGAAACCATGAGTCTCATCAACTGGGGCTCCATCATAGATACGATACCCATCGCTTTTCTCTTGGTTAAATACAAAGGAACCCTTAGTAGATTCAGACAACTGGCCACTTGATTTCCACCCCAGCTGTTCTTGTCCTTGATCCCCGTATCCTAATAACAACTGATGCTTATTCTCGGAACCAGATACAGTAGAAATACTGATCACTCCACCCATTGCGTCAGAACCATATACAGCAGCACGAGGGCCACGAATTACTTCTATTTTTTCAATCGCAAACGCTGGAATTAAGCCGATAGATGCTTCACCTGCAGTTGGAGAGTTGATGCGTACACCATTAACAATAACCAGAGCATGCTTACTTGAAGTACCACGGATATATATTCCCGTGATATTACCTTTGCTTCCTTGAGAGTTAATAGTTACTCCCGGTAGAGTCTTTAATAGATCTAGAGCTGATGTGGCCTGACTTACTTCAATGTCATCACGAGTAATTACACTGGTGGATGCAAGCACAGATTGTTGAGTCTGCTCAAAACGGTTCGCCGTCACAACCATAGTCTCATCGACTTGTTGCTCAGCGTAAGAAAGAGAGGCGTGCGTCGTTAGCGATGCTACAGCGATCGCTAGAATAGATTTGTTCATTTGTATTGTCCTAAATCGCGAAAATCCTACCGAGCATAGATTTCTTATCTTATGTTGTTCTCGGCTACTGGCAGGTCTTCGGACTTAAGAGCATGGCTTTCGCCCCCTAGCGCTCGACTTCCCACACCTTCTAGTGCAGTGTCACTTGAGCATTCGTTCTCTTTTACCGCTGCGCGTCAGTTCTGGATTCACACCAGATTCCCTTTTCAGCCATCTATACTTCTATAGTGGCACCAGTTAGGCAGGATACTATTCGTCTAGGCATACTTTGTCTAGTAAACATCGCTATAAGCTATAGTTTTATTTACTAGAAAACTCACTAGTTTCATTCATCACTGGACAAGCGGCTAGGATTGAATAAAATCTGCGCTCTTTCTTAGAATGCACCCTATCGATTAAGGCACTACCATGGCGACTCTTGATGTAAACCCTGAGCACTATCAACAGCAGTTAGCTGAGAAGACCGAACGTCTGACTCAAATGTTTGAGCACTATAATGTGCCTGAGTTAGAAGTGTTTGAATCTCCTGAGCAACACTACCGTATGCGAGCGGAGTTTCGTGTGTGGCATGATGGCGATGACATGTACTACGCCATGTTTAATCAAGAGACAAAAGAGAAATACCGCGTCGATCAATTCCCTGCAGCAAGCCGCTTGATCAATGACTTAATGCCTCTTCTAATCGATGCGATGAAAGAGAACACAGCGCTGCGTCATAAGCTTTTCCAAGTGGACTTTCTTTCGACACTCAGTGGCGAGATTTTGGTTTCTTTACTTTATCATCGTCAGCTTGATGAAGAGTGGACTGAACAAGCAAAAATCTTAAAGCAACGTCTCAATGATGAAGGGTTTAACCTCAACCTCATTGGCCGCGCACGTAAAATGAAGATTGTTCTTGATCGCGAATACGTGATTGAGAAGCTCGATGTGCATGGCCAAACCTACATCTACCAACAAGTAGAGAATAGCTTTACTCAACCAAACGGAAAGGTCGCAGAGAAAATGCTCGAATGGGCAAGCGATTGTACTCAAGACAGCCAAGGCGACCTGCTTGAGCTGTACTGTGGCAATGGCAACTTCTCTCTTGCACTGGCAAAGAACTTCGATCGAGTTCTAGCAACGGAACTGGCTAAGCCTTCGGTTGAGTCCGCACAATACAACATTGCCGCGAATAACATCGACAACGTTCAGGTTATTCGAATGTCTGCAGAGGACTTTACTGAAGCAATGGAAGGTAAACGTGAATTCCGCCGCTTAAAACAAGCGAACGTGGATCTTAAGAGCTACAACTGCAATACCATTTTTGTCGATCCGCCTCGTTCAGGCATGGATGTGGATACTTGCAAAATGGTGCAAGGTTACGAGCGCATTCTATATATCTCATGTAACCCTGATACGCTAAAAGATAACCTCGACATTTTAAGCGAAACTCACAACGTGACTCGTTTTGCTCTGTTTGACCAATTTCCATATACCCACCACATGGAAGCAGGTGTTCTGCTAGAGAGAAAGGCATAGTCGCTAGCCATAATGACTAAGCCAAAAAAACGAGCCTCTTGGCTCGTTTTTTCGTTCTAATAATGACCTTGGTTATCGCTAGGCGCTATTTTTCTTTGCCTATAAAGCCAAGCTTCTTACCAATCCAGAGCATGAGTGCCATCACGATAATGATGGCGATAAAGTTTGAACCCGCATCAGGATGTTGAGCTTTTATAAAAGCAGAGTGTCCAAAGCCACCAACAAAGAAGCATGCTAAGCCAACAAGTGGGATATCTTCAGATACCGGGCTGCGCAGGTATTCTTGATAAAGCGCTTGAACCGATAGCACTAGGGCAATAATGGGAAATATAGAAAAGCTCACCGAGCTGATCGTTATCCAAGAAAGTAATGAATCACCACACATGCCAGCCACTAAAGCAAGCAATAGCGTTTTTCTTTCGGAGCCTTTGTCTATATTAATGTCATGAGCTGCATTAGTATTATTTTCTGGCTCAAAATCTTGGTCTACTTTGTTTTCTGAATTCGACACATTTTCTGTATTCGACATTTATCTACCCTGCCTTGTTTCGTTTTCTTTCTCGCTCTTTACGGTACCAAAAAGCACCTTTGGCGATCATTCGTAACTGCATAATCAAACGCTCGGCTAATTCATCTCGCTCACGTTTGGATAAATCTAACGCTTCAGCACCGGAGCTAAAAACAAGCGTCACTGACGCTTCAGCTTGAGTCAGCGCTTCATCGCGACTCATTCCCGTACTGGTTAGGTATTCGGTTAACTCTGCTGCAAAGTGCTGGATCTCACGAGCAACAGCGGTACGAAAATCAAAAGAGGTTCCAGAACGTTCTCTAAGTAATAGACGGAAGACGTTGGGACTGCTCTCAATAAACTCCATAAAGGTTTCGACTGATGTACGTATTACGCTCCCTTCAGTCGCAATACGTTGCCTAGCTTGTCGCATCAATTGACGCAATAGCAAGCCACCTTCATCAACCATAGTTAAGCCTAGCTCATCCATGTCTTTAAAGTGGCGATAGAAAGAGGTTGGAGCAATCCCCGCTTCTCGAGCAACTTCTCGTAAACTCAAATTTGAAAAACTTCTATCTGCACTAAGCTGACTGAATGCCGCATCAATTAATGAGCGACGAGTCTTCTCTTTTTGCTGTGCGCGAATACCCATAGATTTCATGATTAGACTACTTTGCTCTTTAACTTCTCTACCTACTATAACGCGAAGCGGCACTGTTCATAAAGCCTATGTTTTCGATAAACCGTACGTTGGTCATAACTACAATTTAGCAAATCAGCGTAAGATCACTGATCACGCACTCTTTTTACCTCTACGTCCGTGATCGCCTCGACTCTCTGGTGTTGAATTGATTTACCTATTAGCAATATGCGTTAAAATCTCGCTAAAGCAATGTAAAAAAATATAACAAGGATATATCGATATGACTGAGAGTAACCACTTTGATGTAATTGTGATCGGTAGTGGCCCAGGAGGTGAAGGGGCGGCTATGGGTTTAACCAAAGCGGGGCTCAATGTCGCGATCATAGAGAAAGAGAGCAGCGTCGGTGGCGGCTGTACCCACTGGGGAACGATTCCTTCCAAAGCACTTCGTCATGCGGTTAGTCGCATCATTGAATTTAATAGCAACCCACTGTTTTGTAATAACAACAGCAGTATTCACTCCACTTTCTCTAATATCCTAGGTCATGCAAAATCAGTTATCGATAAGCAGACTCGCCTTCGTCAAGGTTTCTACGACAGAAATGAATGCAGTTTGATTTTCGGCACCGCTCGATTCTCTGGTGAACATAGTATCGACGTGACTCAAGCAGATGGGACAATCGAAACCTACACGGCAGACAAGTTTGTAATCGCAACCGGCTCTCGCCCTTATCAACCCGCTGATGTCGACTTTACTCACTCACGCATTTACGACAGTGACTCGATTTTAAGTTTAGAGCACGACCCTCGTCATATCATCATCTATGGTGCCGGGGTTATTGGCTGTGAGTATGCGTCTATTTTTCGCGGACTTGGCGTGAAAACCGATTTGATTAATACCCGTGACCGACTGTTGTCTTTTCTAGATAACGAAACGTCCGATGCACTTTCTTATCACTTCTGGAATAGTGGTGTCGTCATTCGTAATGATGAAACGTTTGAGAAAATTGAACCCACCGATGACGGTGTAATTGTTCATCTTGAATCTGGCAAGAAAATGCGCGCTGATTGCATCCTGTATGCAAATGGTCGAACAGGTAACACCGATAAACTGAATCTAGATGCGGTTGGTCTCGCAGCGGACTCTCGTGGACAAGTTTCAGTGAACAGTAATTACCAAACGAGTATTGAGCATGTTTATGCCGTTGGGGATGTGATTGGTTACCCAAGCCTAGCTAGCGCCGCTTACGATCAAGGGCGATTCGTTGCTCAAGCAATTACTCATGGGCAAGCATCAGGCTACTTGATTGAAGACATCCCAACAGGTATTTACACCATTCCTGAAATCAGCTCAGTTGGTAAAACGGAGCAAGAGCTCACAGCAGCGAAAGTTCCGTATGAAGTTGGACGTTCGTCGTTCAAACATCTGGCTCGTGCACAAATTGCGGGTAAAGACATTGGTAGTTTGAAAATTCTATTCCATCGTGAAACCAAAGAGATTCTTGGCATTCACTGTTTTGGTGAGCGTGCGGCGGAGATCATTCACATCGGCCAAGCCATTATGGAACAAAAAGGGTCAGCGAATACTATCGAGTATTTTGTAAATACGACCTTTAACTACCCGACGATGGCGGAAGCGTACCGTGTAGCAGCTCTGAATGGTTTAAATCGACTATTCTAGATCTCCATCCGAGGCCAAGTTATCCAACATTACGATAACTAGAGAAACCGCAAACTTCAGTATATTTTCGAAGTCTGCGGTTTTTTCATTATTAAGAAGGTATCTTTACGCCATTGGTAGACTAACAAAACACCAAGCCCTACCCCACGCATCGCCATAAAGCTGAGCATTGCCAACCATAAGGCATGATTCCCCATTGAACTTGCCATAAAGAATATGGCAAAGAAAAAACACGTCGCGACAAACATGCTATTACGCATCTCTTTTCCTTTGGTCGCACCAATAAAGATCCCATCAAACAAGAAACACCACATGGCCGTTAAAGGCATTGCTATCAACCAAGGCAAATACACATGAGCATTGCTCTGAACACTCGGAATATTAGTGATCAAACTGATCAGGCTCGAGCCAAACAGATAAAAGACGATGGTTAGCCCGACGCAGATGACCAGGCTCCAGAAAAACGTGCCAATCAATGACTGACTCAGTTCTTTTCTGTCTTTTGCACCAATCGCTTTGCCAACCATCGCTTCCATTGCATAAGCAAAGCCATCCATCCCGTAAGAGATCATCATCAGAAAACTCATCAATACTGCATTGGCTGCAACGATGTCGTCCCCAAGACTCGCCCCTTGAAACGTCATAAAGCTAAACGTGGCTTGTAAGCAAAGTGAGCGTAGGAAAATATCACGGTTTAATTTTATAAAGCGACCAATGTCATTGCCGCTTTTAGCTATGATTGCTCTAGGGGAAGGGAGCTTGCGCTGACACCAAGTTCGGTAAACACAGAACAAACCAAATGCGAACCCCATATAGTCAGCAATAACAGACGCCAATGCCGCACCTTCAACCTTCCAATCAAAGCCCATCACAAACAGCACATCGAGAGCGATATTCGTTAGATTGGAAATGATCACCATCCACATTGGCGCTTTGGCGTTTTGCGTCCCCAATAGCCAACCTAAGATAACAAAGTTGGCTAATGACGCCGGCGCACTCCATGCTCGAATCGCAAAATATTGCTCACCGTAGAACTTCACTTCTTCACTCGCACTGCTTAGCGAAAAAATGACATCTGACAGCACACCATGAAATAGCAGGAATACAATGGCAAAACCAAACGCCATCAATAAGCCTTGAATAAACACTAAAGCAAGCTGTTGTTTATCATCCGCGCCATAAGACTGAGCCGCTAGCCCAGTGGTCGACATACGCAAGAAGCCGAGCAACCAAAAAGTCACACTGATCATGGTGCCGCCGAGGGCAACACCACCTAAATACCACGCATGATCTAAGTGACCAATAACCGCAGCATCCACCAGCCCAAGCAGTGGAACCGTGATATTAGAAAGCACCATCGGGATGGCAAGTAAAAGTACTCTTTTGTGCAAAGCCAGATTACTGAGCGTTGAATAAAGAGTATGTAATGCTTGAATTGGTTGGAAAGTCACAGTCACCTCACTATTAGAAAGTGAAGTGTAACTGGATCACCAGCGAAGCTGAACCACTACCGGTGTCAGTCGTTGCTTTAAAGAAGGGAATTTAGTGAGCCATCGCTGCCAGAATTTCCAACGGCCACAATTTTTATCAAGGGGAGAGAAGGTTTTCACCCACTGCGCCCAAGGTAGATAATTTAAAATAGACTCCCCCGGATGAGAGTAACCATGAGCATAATCGGCAGAACCCATTTTCTGTCCAAGTTGCGTTGACGTTTTGTCTCCAGCAATCACGAAACAAGCAGTGGCTGAATCAAAATGACGCCCAAGCGCTTGAACAAACTGGGCAACTTGGCTCTGTGTTGAGTCTAATAAGGCATGTTCACAAACAATCATGACATTAGCGCTATCTGGGACAGGGAGTTGATCGAGCCATTGTAGATCGTCAACACTGCCACAGTGATGCAGATAACGTTCACTTTTGTGGAACAGTTTCTGTCGCCACAATAGGTTCTCTGTGACATCAAGTTCGACCCAATGACAGAGACCATTATCAACACGATAAAAGCGAGTATCTAGACCGGCACCCACATTAATAACCCAAGCATCAGGAAAGCGCTCGATAAAAGCTTTCACTTGTAGGTCACAAAGTTGAGTTAGCGTTGCATGTAATAACTGCTTTTGGTCAACATCTCCAGATAGGCACTCGGGAGCAACCTGACAATAGCGGCAAGCATTGGCAGCAATAGGATCATAAACAAGACCGTCATCAACAAAACTTTCACGGCTACGTAGCCATAAAGGTTGAAGTAAATTCGCGGGGATTTGATAACGTCGTTTTTTAGAAGGGGTCAGCTGAGGCATTATCATCTTCCTAATGAGTCCAGAAAGAAGATGATAATGAATATCATTTAAACTTACAAGCCATTGAGAGCATCGCGGTACAATTTGCTCGATAGAACGAGATCTGTTGGACTGCTTTTCTCAAATTAGAGAGCTTTCTCTATGAGAAGCTACATCCAATCAGTATTTCGGATAATTCCTACGGCAATACCTTCAATCGCAAGGTGCTGAGCAGTTAGATCCACTTCAATCGGAGAGAACTCTTCATTTTCAGCATGCAGAAGTACCGTTGCACCTTTTCGTTCTAGGCGCTTAACCGTTACATCATCATCAACACGAGCAACAACCACTTGACCATCGCGAACGTCTTGAGTTTTATGTACCGCTAATAAGTCGCCATCCATAATACCGATGTTTTTCATACTTTCGCCATTTACACGAAGTAGGAAATCCGCTTGCGGCTTAAACATACCAGCATCCACTTTATAATGGGTTTCAACATGCTCTTGAGCAAGGATAGGCTCACCCGCAGCAACCTGACCAATAAGAGGTAGACCCTCTTCTTCATTGGCAGCTTCTAATAGAATTCGAATACCACGAGAAGCACCAGGAATGATCTCTATTGCTTCTTTACGAGCAAGCGCTTTAAGATGTTCTTCTGCGGCATTCGCAGAGCGGAAACCTAACTCACGAGCGATTTCAGCTCGGGTCGGTGGCATTCCACAATCGTCAATTTTACTTTTAATTAAATCAAATACTTGTTGTTGGCGTGCAGTCAACGGCTTCATAAGTCACCTGTCTTTTTATACAGTTAACTGTGAGTATATCCAGTAAGTTATAAAATGAAAAGATAATTGACTGTTTTTTCGATGTTTCATCACTTGGCTAAATAATGATGATCTCAACCCAGACATAAATGGCGAGCAGGATGGTAATAAATACCGCGGCAGAGCCCATGTCTTTGGCTCGTCCTGAGAGTTCATGGTGCTCTTCTCCTACCCTATCCACTACCGCTTCAATCGCACTGTTGATGAGCTCCACCACAAGCACCAAGAGAACGGATGTCACCAAAAGCACTCGCTCGACATCCGTTACCTCAAAATAAAAAGAGCTCGAAATAAACACAATCGCCAATAATAGCTCTTCTCTAAAAGCGGCTTCGTTTTTAAACGCTGCTTTCAGCCCTTTATAGGAATAACCCAACGCATTTCGTATCCGTTTCAATCCATGTACAGCTTTATCTGGCACGTTATTTCCTTTAAAAAACAAACATTCATAAAAAATTCGCACGAATCTGACTTAATCATCCACAATATGATTAAAAGGTTAGACCAGTTTCTGTTATCCTTGCCGCTCTTTTGAGTGACCTGCCTAGGCGACTTCCCACTTCGCGTTACAATGACAAATAAGTGGAAATTCGCTTATGCTTATTTGAAACACACGAGGCTGTGAACTTTTATGTCTTCAGGACAATCCCTAGCACGATCTTTCCTTAAGTTACCTTTATCTATCTTGGTAAAAGGGACCGCAATTCCTTCAAACCCTATTGAAGATCATAATATTGATACTGACAAGCCTATTGTGTACGCGCTGCCATTTCGATCGAGTGTTGACCTACTCTCTCTGCAAAAGCACGTAATATCGCTTGGTCTTCCTGATCCATTAAGCCCAGTTGAGATTAATGGTCAGTCGTTCCCTCGTTACGTATTTACCTCTTCTCGCCCGACACTGTTTCAATCGAATGAAGATGTACCAAGCACCTCTATCAAGCTTTTCTCTTCACTGCTTGAACTGCACAAGTTTGATAGCAATCTGGATGTTCAGATTATTCCAACGACTGTTTTATGGGGAAGAAAACCAGGCAAGGAAGAAAATACTAAGCCTTACCTTCAAGCCTTAAATGGCCCTCAAAAGGCAGCGGCGGTGATCCTGTCGGGTCGAGATTGTTTAGTTCGTTTTAGCCCTGTAGTGTCACTGCGTTATATGGCGGATTCACATGGCACCGATAAGTCTATCGCACATAAATTAGCTCGCGTTGCTCGTATTCACTTCTCTCGTCAAAAGCTCGCAGCTTCAGGGCCGAATCTGCCTAATCGTCAGGCTTTGTTCCAACGCTTATTAAACTCCCAAGCCATTGAAAAGGCGATTGAAGACGAAGCAAAAGCAAAAAACATCCCTATTGAAAAAGCACGTAAAGAAGCGCATGCGATCATGGAAGAGATTGCCGCTGACTTCTCTTACTCGCTCATCAAGATTGGGCAGCGGACGCTTGGCTGGTTATGGAATCGCATCTACCAAGGGCTGAACATTTCCAATGCCAATCAAATAAGACGCCTTGCACAAGATGGCCATGAGATTGTTTATGTCCCGTGTCATCGCAGTCATATGGACTACTTACTGCTCTCTTATGTGCTTTACAATGAAGGGATGGTTCCGCCACACATTGCGGCGGGCATTAACCTAAACTTCTTCCCTGCGGGTCCTATCTTCAGACGCGGTGGCGCGTTCTTTATTCGCCGCAGCTTTAAAGGCAACAAACTCTATTCCACAATTTTCCGTGAATATCTCGCAGAATTGTTTAGTAAAGGTTATTCGGTTGAGTATTTCAGTGAAGGAGGGCGCTCTCGTACAGGTCGCCTACTTCAAGCGAAAACAGGAATGCTTGCAATGACTATCCAAGCCATGCTTCGTGGTTTGAACCGTCCTGTCACGTTAGTGCCTGTTTACATTGGTTACGAGCACGTAATGGAAGTAAGCACTTATGCAAAAGAGCTTCGTGGTAAAGATAAAGAAAAAGAGAATGCAGGGCAGGTTTTACGTACGATTCGTAAACTGCGTAATTTTGGTAAAGGCTACGTAAACTTCGGAGAACCGATTCCTTTAAACCAGTACCTAAATGAACACGCTCCGGAGTGGACCAAAGACATCGACCCACTGGGTGGCGATAAACCACAATGGATGAATCCTGTGGTCAATAAACTGGCCAACAAGATGATGACGCATATTAATGATGCGGCTGCGACGAATGCATTAACACTTTGTGCAACCGCCCTACTCGCTTCTCGTCAACGCGCTTTATCTCGTGACAGCTTAGTGAATCAAATTGATAGTTATTTATCTCTTTTGAAAAACGTCCCTTACTCTTCGACCTTCACTATGCCTACTGAGAGCGCTGAAGAGTTGGTTGCCCACGCTGAGTCTTTGGATAAGTTTGTGATCGATAGCGACTCAATGGGCAGTATTGTCTCTCTTGACCGCCATCAATCGGTATTAATGACTTATTACCGTAACAACATCATTCACTTACTGGCCATCCCGTCTTTAATTGCACAGATGTTGATTCGCAGCCAACAGCTGCCAATGGCGACGATTCAAAATCGTGTTGCAAAGATTTACCCATTCCTAAAACAAGAACTTTTCTTAAGCATTGAGGAAGAGAAGCTTGCGGAAGTCGTCAGCGCTTATATCGAAGAACTGTCGAATCAGGGGCACATCTGTATTGATGGTGATAATGTTGCCATTAATCAGGCCAATACTCAGGTGTTGATGCTATTGGGTAGAACGATTACAGAAACTCTGCAGCGCTATGCCATCGCATTGAACCTACTCTCAGCAGACCCAGAACTTGGTAAGGCAGACCTTGAGAAACGAAGCCAAGACATTGCCCAACGCCTTGGTCGTTTACATGGCATCAATGCACCAGAGTTTTTTGATAAAGGCGTTTTCTCAAGTATGTTTAATACCCTTAAGCAGCAAGAGTACTTAGATCAAAATGGAGAATGCGATCAAGAGAGAAGCCAAGAGTTAGCACAGCTTCTTTACTCCATGCTTTACCCTGAGGTACGCCTCACTATCCAAGAGAGTATCCACCAAACAGATGCTCACTCGTAGAGAAGTGAACGCTCAATCTATAAAGACGAAAAAGGCATCCCATTGGATGCCTTTTTTGATCTTTAGTAGACCTAAATAAGAAAGCCGAGAAGCAATCCAATCGTGATAGCCATACCGACATAGTTATTATTGAGAAAAGCAGTAAAACACGACGATCTCTCACGGTGTCGAATCAAGTGCTGTTGAAAAACAAATAACCCTCCGACGATAAGTAGCGTCCAGTAAAAGATCGTCCCTAATGCGTAATAGTCACCTAGCAGCATTAACATAATCAGTGTCACTAGCTGTAATGCACCAATGATCATCTTATCAAAGCGGCCAAATAGAATTGCCGTCGATTTAATGCCAATTTTGACATCATCATCTCGGTCTACCATCGCATATTGGGTGTCGTAAGCAATCGTCCAAACCGCATTGATAACAAAGAGGTACCAAACCATCAGTGCTAGCTCATTGGTTTGTGCCGCCCAGGCCATTGGTATAGCCCAACTAAATGCTAACGCTAAAAAGAGTTGTGGGAGATGGGTGTAGCGCTTCATAAATGGATAGATAAAAGCTAAGACAATACCAGCAAACGAGAGCTTTATTGTTAATGGGTTCATCGTCAGTACAAGTAAAAATGACACCACACCTAAAACAAGGAAGAGCCCTACAGCCTCTCGGCTCGACACCGCACCAGAAGGAAGCGGTCGATCCTTTGTCCGCTTTACATGACCATCGACTTTACGATCGGCAAAGTCATTGATGACACACCCTGCAGAACGCATCAAAATTACACCGAGGGTAAATACCACCACAACATCCCAACGTGGTAGGCCTTCGGCTGCAACAATGAGTGCCCATAGGGTTGGCCATAGCAATAGAAGTGAACCGATAGGACGGTTCATTCGAGTTAATTGCCAATAAGCTTTCACCTTGCTAGGCAGTTTACTACTGCCATTCATTACCGTCATGATTCGCACTCTTGTAAATAAACCGGCGACTCTGGCAAAAACAATTCTGCAACCAACATCGGTTTATTATTCATCCATAAACGTGAGCGCCTGGCTAAAAACCGCCCTTGCTCTGTGATTGCCCAACCCACTTGAAGCGCATCTCGCTTCACGTCATTGGTGCTAAATACGGTTAACCCTAAGGGAATTTCGCCCTGTTCACTTAAGTCGTGCTGCTGAGTCGTAATAGACGAGCTTGGAATGAGTGTTCGTCCCAATACCCACGGGATGCTATCTCCTTTAAGAACCACTTTACGCAATAGACACTGTTCTTGAGACAGCAGTTCAATTTCTTGCTGGTTAAGTCGCTCCGACTTCACTATCCGATTATGCAGCAAGTCAACGCTTAACTCCTGACAGTGAAGCTCAAGCAAACGAGATAAAGACCCAAGCTCTAGCAACCATTGTTTAGATTGCTCGGACGGATAGTCGAAATCTGATGGATCTTGCCAATTTACTTGAAGTAAAGCAGATAGATAGAGCGAAGTTGATAGATTCATACTAGTATTCAATTATTAGCTTTAACATCGTAGAATAAAGCTGCAAAGATTGGTCAAAACCAACCGAGGGATGCAAACCGCATTTCATTACAAACAGATACTCCATTGTAACAAGACTCTGTAGATACGAGTATCATCATTATAAAAAAGAAAAGTCATAAATATGCTTAAACGTTACCTAGTCCAAATTATTGCTATTTTTAGTCTACTTGTTTCGCTGCCAAGTTACGCAGAACAAGAAGCTGCGCCACAGCTTGCGTATTTCACTCTCGAGCCCGATCTCACCACTAACTTTTATACAAAAGGTAAAAAGCTAGGCTATATTCAGGTACGAATCGATATTATGGTCGCAAGTGCGGCTGACTTACCTATTGTTGAGCAACATCAGCCGTTAATTCGAGACGCGGTCATTGAGCTACTAGGTCAGCAATCTGAAGATACGATAAAGTCATTAGCGGGAAGAGAAGATTTACGTAAAATATTAGTTGATCAGCTCAACGCAACACTGCTACCTGAAACTGGGCGCACCATTATTGCGGATCTTCTTTTTACTAAATACTTATACCAGTAATTCTTCACTACAGCGCTGAATAGCTCTTTCAATCAGGCTTACACCAGAATGTAAGCCTCAAACTCATCTTTCGTCTTTTCTCGCTAGTAAACTATAACGACTACTTAGCACTCTTCTTAGTGCTTGCATCAATCAGCCCAAGCACAACACCTGACATTAGCCCCACTAAATGGGCCGTGTTCGCAATGGCCATGTATGGTTGGATAAAGCCAAGCACAAGCCAAACTAACATGAATCCAATAATAGGCCTTGGCATGCTCAGTCCAAGATGAGGGGCTTTAGCACCTACCATCCATAAGTACCCAACGAGTGCGTAGACCACTCCAGATAAGCCGCCAAAGTTTGCCCCTTCAACCCAATATTGCCCCGCACCAGATAGTGCTGCAGAAATCGCAAAGATCTGTAGTAGCTTTAATGACCCAAGCCGTTTTTCAATATCACCGCCTAGCTGCCACCACCATAAAATATTGAACACAATGTGCATTGCAGAAAAGTGCAATATTGCATGGGTAAACCAACGCCAGATTTGGACTTGCTGGCCATCTTCAGCAGGAAAATGAAGCAGTGAAAACAGGCTATTTTGAAAACCAAGCTGTAATAGCGCAAACACAAGTAAGCACACCACCATACCTATTAAGGTAACCGGACCTGCTTTTGCCTTAATCATATTGATAAAGCTTGGCGTGTGATAAGAGAAAGCCGTCGTTCTTGTCTCAGCCATTGCCCAAGAAGCGGCTTGGTATTTATTGTCGGTCGGGTTGCTGAGGAAATGCTCAAGCTCTGCCTCAGCTTCTACTTGGTATTGCTCATCCAAGAGCCAAAGTGCGAACTGCCCTTCACCTTCTGGCATCATACGTATTTCGATGTCCCTTGACGCCATATAATCAATGAAGGCTTGAGCCGCTCTCGGGTTATTTGCTGTCAATAATCGAATCATCTGCTACCTACTACGTTGCATTTCAATTTGGGTACTGCTTCTCAATCCTAAAGGCTCAAATGAGTCGAGCCCTTATTGAGTCAAAGGAAAACCCGCTCGTCGCCATGCTTCAATACCACCATCAACACTATACACTTCACTGTAGCCTTGATTAATTAAATATTGTGCGACATTTTGGCTACTGATGCCGTGGTAACACATCACTAATATTGGCTGCTCAAACTCGACTTCATTCATAAACTCAACAATGGTGTCGTTGTTTAATGAAAAAGCGCCTTCAACATGCTCGTTAGTAAAGGATTGGCTATCACGGGTATCGGCCAAAATCACTTCTGGCTGCTGTAATAGCTCTTTTGCCTGTTCAATATTGATGGTTTGAAACTGGTCCATTTTTACTCTTCATCTCGTTAATCCATATTACGAGGATTGTAACCTATCCCAAGCCTGATAAGTACCAACATACGGTAGGGTTATCCACTACCTCGTTGAATCATCTAGATTGTGCATAACTCTGTGGATTGCGTTGATAACGTGGTTTTGGATCCTTTGATCCACTAGATATAGTGTTGATCTTTATTTTTTTGTGTGTAAAAGCAAAAGTATCCCCATGGGCACTTTACTCATAGAGCCTTTATTTACCCCGCTTGCTGACAGGTGCTTAATAAAGTTTGCACAGAGTTACCCACAGGGAAGCCCCTAAATTATATTGATATCTGGATCAAAAAAACAAAAAAGCCGAGATCATTTGATCTCGGCTTTCTCTAATTCTAGTTTGCGAGCGTTATATCACTCGCCATCAAATTGACGTCTTAAAACTCGCCGACGGCTGCTTTAAGCTTCTTCATCGCATTCTTTTCTAACTGTCGAATACGTTCAGCAGAAACATCGTATACTTCTGCTAGCTCTTGCAGAGTCGTCTTGTTGTCATCGAGCCAACGTGAACGAACAATATGCTGACTACGATCATCCAAGGTTGCCAATGCTGAACTCAAACGATTCGTTGTATGTGTTTCCCAGTTAGACGCTTCGACATTATCAGCAAGATCAGATGTCTGATCTTCTAAATAAAGTACCGGAGCCGTGTATGAGTGACCACTTTCATCATCATCATTTGGCATTTCAAACGTCGAATCTTGGGCTGCTAAACGGGATTCCATTTCACGAACTTCAGAAGGCTCAACACCTAGTTCGCGAGCAACGGTTTCAACTTCGCCGTTATTAAACCAACCTAAACGTTTTTTAGACTTACGTAAGTTGAAAAACAGTTTACGCTGCGCTTTCGTGGTCGCAATCTTAACGATACGCCAGTTACGCAATACGTACTCATGAATCTCAGCTTTGATCCAATGCACGGCAAATGAGACCAAACGTACACCGACTTCAGGATTAAAGCGTTTTACCGCTTTCATCAAACCAATATTACCTTCTTGTACAAGGTCAGCCATTGGTAAGCCATAACCTGAGTATCCACGAGCAACATGAACAACAAATCGAAGGTGTGACAAAATAAGACCTTTCGCAGCGTCTAGTTCACCTTTGTAATGTAATCGTTCCGCGAGCTCTCGCTCTTCTTCCGGCTTTAGCATTGGGTAGCTATGTGCTGAACGAATATAGCTATCTAAGCTATCTTGCGATACGACCGCCATTGAATACGCTTTAGTTGTCATTCAATTCCTCATCAATCTCTGATCTGGACTATAGGTTTACCCTATTTAACTTGAACCAAATGTGAACAGGTTTCAAACAGGGGACAATTATTATGCACAAACCTATCGTTGTTACAAGTCAAAAAAGATCACACTTATCCGTTTCTATCACAGTTACGATCTTAATAGACTCTCATTATTCGTCGATTTTGGATGCCCTTAAGCCCCAACTCTCAACTACCTCTATTACGACAATGGCAGGCTAAACCGGTTCAATTTCTTTTAGATGACGTTTTGCTGACACTTTTGCTGCAGCGCAACCAAGAAGTAAGCCTAGCATAACAAGTAATAGTGACTCATCCCAACTTAAACCAATCAATCTAAAGTGACTATCATAGAGCATCGCAAGATCTTTCACCGTGCCGTTAAGCAATACGGTAATTAATGCCGTCAGCACCCAAGCGGATAATGCTCCAAGCAGCCCAAACCACATACCCGAGTATATATAAGGTCGTAAAATGAAGCTATCGGTTGCACCAATCAGCTTCATGGTTTGAATTTCATCTTTATTGGCAAGCACATTGAAGCGCAGAGTATTGCCGACAATAAGAAAAACAGAAGCCAGCATCAATGCCGACAGAGTAACGACAATAACGGTAATAAGTGCTTGAATCGCATCAAGCCGAGTTAACCAGTCTTCATCTAGACGAATATCGGTTATCTCATTATGTTCTTGAAGACCATCTACGATTGCTTCAATTAACGCCTTTTCATCAGCGGTTGGCGTGATGACAAGCACACTAGGCAATGAATAGTCATCCAGTAAGCTAATCGCCTGTTCGAAGCCTGAATACTGGCTAAGATCATCTAACCCTTGCTGAGATGAAATATATTCTACATGGGCAACTTCAGCGCGGCTTTCAATTTCATCTTTAAGCACCATAATGCGCGCTTCGGGCGTCTGCTCAACCAGATAAGCACTCACTTGTGAGGGGCTCACAACCGTATCAGCAACCGCCGCGATATTTTTACCGAGTAAATACAAACACGATGGCATAGCCAGTGCCATAGAGATAACCGCTAAAGTCAGGATATTACCTAACGGCCTAACCCACATTGAAAAGAAAGAGCTTTTGGCTTGATTAACGTGAGCGCGAAAAAAGCCAACCGTTTTAAATGGGCTTTGAGTCCGTTTTTTCGCTGCTTTCTTGTTTCTAACATTACCGCTCATAGTCTGAAACCTCACTTAAAAAGCCTTGGTTCAATTCAAGATGACGGTATTGTGGACGTGTATTCACTAATCCAATATCGTGCGTCGCCAGCATGATGGTGACACCTGCTCGGTTAAACTCTTCAAAGAGTCTAAGCACACGATTAGAAAGCTCAGGATCAAGGTTACCAGTCGGTTCATCGGCTAATAGTAGTGTTGGTCGATTCACGACAGCACGAGCAATGCCAACTCTTTGTTGTTCTCCACCTGATAACTGACTGGGTAAACAACGAGCCTTATCAAGCAAGCCAGTTTTATCCAACGCGGCACTCACTCTGCGTTTGATGTCGTTCTCTGAAATAGACTCAATACGCATTGGGAGCGCAACATTATCAAAAACGCTGCGATCCATAAGCAGTCGGTGATCTTGAAAAACAATACCAATATTACGACGCAGGAAAGGAATATCTTTATTCGGAATACGAGTAATATCGTGCCCGTTAAAGCTCACCTTTCCGTCGGTCGGTCGTTCAATCGCACAGATGAGTTTCAACAAGGTACTTTTACCAGCACCTGAGTGACCACCCAAAAAAGCCATTTCGCCTCGTTTAAGGCTAAAATCGACTTTTTGGAGTGCTTGACGCCCACCACGATACGCTTTACTCACTTGCTGAAAACTAATCACCTGTCTTTCCTCTTACAATCTATTTATCCATTGTGATAAAACGACGACTATTCTTCTCGGCTGAACAGAGCTTCAACAAACTCATCAGTTTTAAATGGACGAAGATCATTAATTCCTTCACCAACACCAATATAACGAATTGGGATTTGAAACTGATCCGCAATAGCAAAGATAACACCACCTTTTGCTGTGCCATCTAATTTCGTCAGAGTGATGCCCGTTACGGGTGCGACATCACTGAAAAGCTTCGCTTGGCTAATGGCGTTCTGTCCTGTACCTGCATCAAGCGTCAGCATAATTTCATGCGGTGCTGAATCATCAATTTTCTTCATTACGCGGACGATTTTTTTCAGCTCTTCCATTAGGTTAGCTTTATTTTGCAAGCGCCCTGCCGTATCGGCAATCACGACATCCACACCACGTGCTTTCGCCGCTTCAATCGCATCATAAATCACCGACGCACTATCAGCACCAGTATGCTGAGCGATGACAGGAACGCTATTTCGCTCACCCCATACTTGAAGTTGCTCTACAGCCGCCGCACGGAAAGTGTCACCAGCCGCTAGCATGACTTTTTTACCGTCATTTTGGAATTGTTTTGCAAGCTTACCAATGGTTGTTGTTTTGCCAACGCCATTCACACCAACCATCAAGATAACGTAAGGTGTTTTCGTGGTATCCACAACAAGAGGTTTATCTACGGTAGATAGAATATCTGTCATCTCTTCTTTTAGTAGCCCATACAGCGCTTCACCATCTTTGAGATCTTGGCGTGATGCTTTTTCAGTTAAGCTATCGATGATCTTCACTGTGGTGGTCATGCCTACATCAGCGATTAGCAACTGCTCTTCTAACTCTTCAAATAGTTCATCGTCGATCTGCTTATCTTTAAACAGACCAAAGAAACCAGCCCCAATATTCGCTTTGGTACGGCTCAAGCTGCGCTTTAAACGAGTAAAGAAGCTTTCTGTTGGCTTCTCTTGCTCTTCAACTCTACTTTGCGGTTCTGCTTCTGCTTCTGCTTCTGCTTCTGCTTTAACAGGCTCATCGGTTTCGTTGGTAACGTCAACCGTCTCTTCAACAGACGTCGATACTGCAGACTCTTCATTTGTTTCAGAGATACTCTCTATTTCAGGCTGCTCATCAAGAGATGATTCTTGTAACGTTTCTGGCTCTTCTTGCTGCTCTGTTACGTCTGTTTGTGGTGATTGTGGTTTTTGCTCTTCATCACCAAAGCCAAGCCAAGAGAGTAAGCCGCGTTTCTTTTTTTCCGTCATCTGGATGATTTCCTAGATCTACTAAACTAACAACAACACTTTTCTTATAGAATTATCACTTCTATAGAAAAGAAAATGACAAAGCAGTGAAAAACCTTTAATTAGGTTGGTACACTCTGTCATTATTAAATTCAGATTTACACCCTAACGATGTATTTAAGGTAGCGGTGTATAGTAACACTTAATTAGCGGTCAAAAAATCTATGGTAAGACGTCGCCAGCAAAACACATCACAAAAAAAGCCTTCCACTGGCTTTGTTCGTATTATCAGCGGCCTATGGAGAGGGAGAAAACTGCCTGTCCATGACCTTGAAGGGTTAAGGCCAACCACAGATCGAGTCAAAGAAACCCTGTTTAACTGGCTGGCTCAAGATGTTCCCCAAGCAAAATGTCTCGACCTTTTTGCAGGCTCTGGTGGATTGGGCTTTGAAGCGGCTTCTAGGCAAGCAGAATCTGTCACTCTCATTGAGATGAATAATCAGGCATATCGGCAGCTGAAAACCAATGCAGAGACTGTCAAAGCTAAGAATATCAACGTCGTAAATAGCGACAGCTTAGTCTATTTAAAGCAGGCAGGGACACCCTTTGATATTGTCTTTATCGATCCCCCTTTTAGAAAAGGGATGCTCGCAGAGGCTATTGCTCTACTTGAAGAGAATAATTGGCTCAGTGAAGACGCACTAATTTATGTAGAAACAGAGAAAGAGCTTACTTTGGAAGGGATCCCGACTCATTGGCATACCTACAGGGAAAAAACGACAGGGCAGTTGAGTTACCGCTTATTTACTCGAAAGGCTCAATAGTTCACTGCTACAGACTATGATTTCAACGACTCAAATTGAAGGATAAGTTCATGAATACAAGGAGAACGCTATGAATGCTGGCATTATAATCGCCAAAGCAGTAATTGCTGTTGTGTGGGGGGTACTAATCTACAATCTTATTGCTCCTTTTCATTACCCGCTCAATTTAGTGCTCTATATCATTATGGGGTTCTTACTGTTTACCCATATTCTGCAAACCGTTATTTTCTCAGCGGCTTTTTCAAAACAGCTGAAACTTACCCTTGGTGATAAGTTATCGATTCTTGTTTTTGGTGTATGTGCGTTAATTGATATTCGTAACAAACGGGTTATTCCTGAAGTAGAGAAAGGCAAAGACACTTCAGAAGAGCAGGTTTAAACTTAACTTGTTGTATAGCGATAACCGCCACTCTTTCAAACAAAAAAACGCTCATTAATGAGCGTTTTTTTATATCTATTTCTGCTTAACTTGTTTTTGTTATTAACTTACTTTTGTCTTAACTAACGACGGTCATATAACCTTTGACACCGTTAAGGAACATCTGGGTAGAGATCATCACGAGTAAGAGCCCCATCAAGCGTTCAATGGCTTTAAGCCCCCTTTCGCCCAATATTCTATGGAAAAAGCCTGAGAACATGAGAATGAAGAAGGTGGCTCCCCAAGCCAGCATCACCGCTGCAGAAAGCTCAAGCATATTGTCTGGGTGCTGACTGGATAACAAAAGCAATGCGGCAATCACTGAAGGCCCAGCAATCATTGGAATCGCCATTGGAACAATAAAAGGCTCTTCACCTGCAGCCAGACCTGTGATGCTGCCTGCACTTGGGAAGATCATTTTAATCGCGATGATAAAGAGAATAATACCACCAGAAATACTTAATGTTTCAGGCTCTACCTGCAAGAAATTCATGATGCTTTGGCCAGCAAACAAGAAAAGCAGCAAGATACCAAGAGCAAATAAAAGCTCTCTAAATAGGACTTTACGACGACGCTTTGGATCTAGGTGTTTGAGTATAGAAAGAACAATAGGAAGGTTGCCAAGGGGATCCATGATAAGAAATAACATGGTCGCAGCAGATAAAATTTCCATAACAAACTGATCTCTTAAAAATAGTTGGCGCAGTATAGCGACTTCAACGCGTTTAAGAAACCAGCTTTAATTTACCCGGAATAACGAGTGCGATTAGTGACTACACACACGCTCAGCGTTTAATGTCCAAACACCATCAGCAACAAATACTTTCTCTCTCTGCTGGAAGAATGCGAGCAACGCTTCTAAATCAAAACCATTTTGGCTACAGGTACGAAACTTAACGTCACTTCCGTACTCTTTCATCACCGCTTCTCGTAATGCTTCTTCCGTCATCGACTGTTCACGTAACATATTAAGAATAGCGTGCGCATGGATTTCTTTCGACATCAGGGTTTCCTTTAATTATCTAACAATAGAATTAAGCCGAATTATACTACAGCTGACGCGGTGATGAGCGAATACGCCAGTAAATAAGCACCAGAGATCAAGTAACGCCCACCAATTATCGGGCGACGATAATCATGGATAGCAAGAAGTGCCGCAGAGATAATCAGCATCAGTGAGCCAATAAACCCTAATAAGCTCAGAGCGGTTGACTCCAGTAGCCATACAGCACCTGCAGCCCACGCGAGCTGGATAAGAACAAGCCCCATTATCGTGACAGGAAAAATGAGTCTATCGATTTGAGGTAATAATAAGAAGAACGCCACAACACTCGCAGCGAGTAAGAATGCCGGGAGCCACCACTCAATACCACCGTATAACTGCACCCAAAATGATTTACTTAAACAGATCTGTGCGATTAGAAAGCTCGCAAAGCAAAGGCGGCCATTTTTTTTAAGCAAATAAAGCGTATCGGCGATCATCGATACGCCTAGCCCAAGAGCAACCCAAAATTGAACTTCACTCAGCTCTGTATTTTGCTGGTATAAAATAACCAATAGAAACGCGAAGCTCACGGCTCTAAAAACCATAGCTTGTCGACTATTACTATTCTCATTTGCTGAAATGCTTACAAAGCCTGCCAAGGCGACAGACACCCAACTCCACATACCATTACCTCTATTTATTACGCCGCCAGTTTAGGCTTGTAATCAATGTTGTCTAGAGGCGTGTAACAAAACTTGGATCTGGATAGTGATTCCTTTATTAGGAATATCGTCCGTTGTTTACCTAGTTTGAACAAACATTTAAGAAATCAGGTCTACTCGTCGTTGAGCCTATAGACTGCTCATTAGTCTAACCAGTTAAAGCCAAAACTTAGCAAAAACCCTTAACTGATCACTAAGCAACCCAATAAAACAAAAACACAAAAACACTAAAATACAAAAAGATACGGAACATAAAAGTACATAATAAAGATAGAGCGATCCCGTCAATCCCAACGGATTAATTATTGATAAAATAGCAACCAACACTATTGCATGGTGCAAATGTTACGACCAGTTACTTAAAAATTGCAGAATAACATAGATTAAAAACCAGATTTAAAGAGACAGAAGAAGACTGAGCAACGAAAGCACCACAAACACAACAAGCCATTAAGAGAACAAAAAACAACCCAATATTTATACCTAAAAAACAATAACTTAAGAATAAATAGACAAATAATAGAACAATACGCTCAATTTAAAACCACCAACAAACATCATCAATAAACCCCTAAATCACGTCAAATAAACACCATTAAAGTTAGTATTTTGCAAGCTAGGGCAAGTTGAGCTTGATCAAACCTTTAAAGTAGTGCTATTCTAATAAGCATAGTAACTAACATCAGAATATAGGAGCAAAGTTATGATTACTTCTTCACAAAAACAAGGACTTGTAATGATCGCTGTAGTAACAGGCTTAATGATACTACCTATGATGTATTACTAAACTTACAAATAAACAAAAGGGACGCAATTGCGTCCCTTTTGTTTATTTGTAATGTCTATCAATTAGCCTTACTAAAATTCAAAGCTAACTGATTAATATTTATTATAAATGTTTAGATAGCTCATCCCAATGAACGTAATAGAAACCTAACGCAACTAACGTGATCAGAGCCATCAGTGTAATCGCTACTCGCCAAATAAAACGGCTGCTTCTTGGTGTGAGCTCTTGTTCACATTCATCACAAGTTAATAAAAAAGCCTTACGGTCTTCTAGCTCATATTCATCTTCATGAACGATTTTATTACGAATCGTCGCTATGTATCTCAGCTTTTTAATCACATCATGCGGTAGACGCTCTTCACAACTGGTAATTAGCTGATGCAGCCCTTTACCCTTTGCGTGATATTGGCCTCGAAGCAATGATTCAAGCTTACGCGTTCGTAGAACGACTTTTTCAATATCCGACATCTCACTCCTCCATGATTTATTGTAGACAGGCACACTTCCATTCTTCTATATAAGGATCACTTTTTCGAGGTTTATTGCTGAAAAAGTGACAAATATAGATCCATAACTCATTGAAAAGATAATCACCTATACAAATTAATGACTAGATTCATACCTAGGTCACGATTCATGATCTCCATTAGGAAACCGCATCAATCTCAACGTTACAATATCGCGTCGATACTATGGAGAGCATCATGCCTGTTTCAATGTTTTTTGCTATTGCCCTACTGGCACTAATTGCCGGCTGGGTGTTTGTCAGGTTTTATAGAAAGCATATGCAAGGAGAAAATGCTCCTGAGCAATCTGTCAATGTTACTATTTTGGATAAACAGGCCATCCAAGTTCCTGATGCGGAGCCTGGAGAAGAGGAAGAGTATTGGATCTACGTTCAACGAGGCCCTGTTGGTCCAAAACGTGAATTTCAAATAGGCGTTCACTATTACCATGCGCTTAACCCAGGAGATAAAGGCAAACTGACCTATCAAGGCGATAAGTTTCTTCACTTTGCTCTTAAGCGATAGCGTCTTTAATGTCACTATGAATGGATTAGCGGTACTAAATAGTGACATCATTAATTTGTAATACCTCTAAGGCCGCTAATGCCTTCACGACAAAGATTCGCTTATGGCAGCAACCATTGGGTTTTTTCCGATCGAGAAAATAGCCAACTCAATAACAATGCCCCAGCACCACTTATCACTATCCATACAGGAATCACCCAAACAGGGTGCCCCTGATACCAACCAAACTCTTTCATTGGCCATAAAAAAATGGGATGAAGGATATAAATCCCCAAGCTATTTTGACTAATCAAACCAACGACTTTACGAGTACGTTCTGATAGACCTTCTCCAAAATAGCGACACAACATAAATACCATACTAGCCGCTAAGATGACGTTAAACGTTTTATACGAGAGCCACCGAGCAACCGTGTATTCATTCGCTTCAAGGCTAAGATTTATTACCGAAATCACGGTCATTAATAGTGCAGTAGCCCCGAACCCAGTGAATACACCCACTGTCGTCTTGTTTAATGGTACTTTCTTAAAAAGCAGATAGCCCAATGGCAAATAACCCGAGTAGAGCCAGAACTGATTACTCCATGGGCCATCAATTTTATATAAATACAGTACTGAAGTGAAAAGCCAAACGACCACCAACGCATAAACGGCTTCATCGCTAGTACGGCGCACAAAAATCTGCAGTAGCGGAATAACAAAATAGAGAGGAATAAAGTAATAGAAAAAACCTAAGTGGTAATAGGTAGAGTGAGTTAAGCTTTCTGATAGTACTTGAGAGGTCACCTCTGAATCATAACCACCAGCTGTCCACCCAGATAGATAAGCGTAGAAGAGTGACCATACGATAAAGGGAAGCAGTACCTTACCTAGTCGCCGCTTCACATAGTACTTCGCATCAAATGGCCGCTGATCACTTAACATCAGAGCACCTGTTATCAATATAAATACAGGTACCGCCCAGCGAGAAATACCATTAACCCCTATCGCTGTCACCCACTGATCAAATGGGATGCTCCCGAGCTCATGACGATAAGGGGCAAGCACGTGGATAGCGATCACGGCCACCGCCGCTACGCAACGTAATAAATCAAAAAACTGAACGCGCTCTCTCACCACTATATCCTTATTCACTTTGGTAACTAACTGAATATAGCAATAAAAACATCGACGATGTAACACACTCGTCAGTTTTCAGTTAAATAATAGTATTGTCGATAATAAATATGAACGATGATTTATCAATGCTGAATCAATCATATCGAGTCTGATGCAAGTGCGTTATCGATAGCGATGAAAGCTTTTAGCACATCATGTATCAAAAGCTCAATTAACCGAGTTATAGAAGAAGGAAGCAAGGAATGGCTAGGAGATTTGATTGACCTGTTGGCTCCACTGTTGAGCGGATGATAACGCAACAATCACTTCCTCCACATTGAGCTCTAACGTATGACAAAAGCTCTGTAACCCTTGCCAATCTGCATTCTCAAAACACTCTTCCAAATGCAGAAGTGAGCCATATGGGCCACTTCGCTCCAGTAGTATCCCTTTGACGCCATCACAAAGCGGAAGCTGTTCCATAAGGTCGTCTAAGGATAAGTCGAGCAGAGCGTCGAGCATTGAGAATAAGCCGATCAAAAAAGCTTGGTCGCGATAAGCAGCAAACAATGGGTGCCTCGACATCAATAGGCAGAATTGGGCTCGTTGAAGTGAAAGCTTAGTGAGCTCTTGAGGTTTGTGCCGAGAAACAAAGGAGGCCACCGTCAGTGAGACAAATGACTTCAGCTTATCTTGCCCTAGATATAATAGCGCCTGACGAAAAGAGGATATCGGAACGGTTAAACGTTCCGACATGGTATTCACAAACTTAAGCAACTTATAAGAGAGCTTGGCGTCTTTTGCGATGATTCGCTCCACCTTGTCAAAGTCGACAACGGGCTTGCACACCTCATGGAACAGCTCCATCGCTATAATTTGATCGGGGCTCACATAGCGTTGCTTAACAATCTCCGGCTTACTAAAAAAGTAGCCTTGAAAAAGAGTGAACCCAGCGGAGCGTGTGGCATAAAATTCATCGGCTGTTTCTACACGTTCGGCTAGAAACTTCAAGCGGCTATTGCTCGCCTTAAGTTCTTTAACCATCAAACACGCTTTTGCCAGTCCCATCGCCATAATGTCAATTTTTACTATCTGTACATAAGGTAAAAATGCCCGCCACTGAGTTTGGTAAACAAAGTCGTCAAGTGCGATCAAGTAGCCTTTGGCATTGAGACCTTTAATCGCCTCTAATAGCTCATTAGACGGCTCACAGCTTTCTAATACTTCAATGACAACTTTATCTTTTGGCAAAGTATACGGAAGACCATTTATAAGGCTTAAGTAGGGAAAGTTGATGAAACAGCGTGAACGCTCAACAGAAGGGTTAGTACCAATAGAGAGGAAGTTTTCAGCAATGAGACGATACGTTGCTCGGTTAGAGTCAATATGTGCAGGGAAAGCGTTGTTTTCCCCATCACGAAACAGCAGCTCATACCCTAAAGTCTGCCGCTTTGAATTCAAAATTGGCTGACGAGCAACATATATATTATTCATAGTCATTCTTAATCTATGAGCGAATAGTGCATTTCATCATAATTTAGACGTTGCTAACAGCGCGCCACATCCCATAAACATCGACCCAAACACACGATTTACCTTACCCATCACACTTTCAGAACGGATAAAACGCCCCATTTTAGCGGCCACAGAGGTATAACCCAGCATCACAATACTATCAATAATGACGGTGGTAACACCTAAGACCAATAACTGAGTAAATTGGTCTTTAGTTGGATCAATGAACTGAGGAAATAGAGCCACTAAGAAGACGATAGACTTAGGGTTTGTTAGGTTAATTAAAACGGCATTACGCATTAACACGAGGTTAGACAGTTCAGCATTATCAGCTCGAGCTTCTAAACTCGATTGGTCGCGCCATTTTTGAATACCAAGCCAGATAAGATAAACCACACCTACCCACTTAATAATGGTAAATGCGAGTGCTGACTGGGCGACAAGCGCTCCGATGCCAGCTCCAACTAAAATGATATGAAAAGCCAAACCAAGTTGTAGGCCAGCAATCGCTGCTAATGATTTTTTTGTTCCGTAATTCAAACCGTTACTGATTGAATTAACCGTACCAGACCCTGGTGCCAAACTAAATACGATTGCCGTAACGACATACGCTAGCCAAATATGCATATCCATAGAATTTTCCTCGACTAAATGAAGTTAGCCCCACATAATTTACATCACTGCAATACGTGAATACTGACTAGGGATGCTATGAATCAATCGAGCTCGAATAACTCATCTTATACTCAAGAGTCCTCCTTTGAGCAAGCGATCAATACCAATATCTCTCAACTTTGGCAATTTAGGGAAGAGGGTTACCTCACCGCTAAAGATAAACGACAGCTCTATTGGTGCAAGATAACCGATCCCAAGCATACCAAAGCGATCGTGGTTGTTAATGGACGAATCGAATCCGCTTGGAAGTATCAAGAACTTTTCCATGATCTCTTCTATCAAGGCTATGACATCTACTCTTTTGACCATCGAGGTCAAGGAATGTCAGATCGGCTGATTGAGAACAAAGAGATGGGCTATGTTGAACAGTTTGATGACTACATCGACGATATGGCGTTAATCGTAGATTCTTTCTCACTCGATAATTATGAGAAACGATTTCTTCTTGCTCACTCCATGGGAGGCGCTATCGCCACTCGCTATATACAAACGCAATCAGACCACCCATTTGATGCCATTGCATTAAGCGCTCCTATGTTTGGCGTCAATATGTCTACCTTGCTTCGCCCAATTGCGATACCTTTCGCTCAAGTCATGAGCATGGCGTCTGCTCAACCTCGCTATGCTCCAGGACAGCAAGGGTATTATCCTAAGCCTTTTGACGTTAATCCATTGACTCAAAGTAAGTCTCGTTATCACTGGTTCCGTGATCTCTATGAAGACAAACCAGAACTCAAACTCGGGGGGCCTAGCCACCATTGGGTTGGTCAAGGCTTAATGGCTGCAAAGCAATGTATTCAGCAAACCAGACAGATAAAGCTGCCTTTATTGCTCTTGCAAGCGGGTGAAGAAAGCATTGTCGATAATAACGCCCAGATCCGATTTATTAAAAAACTCGCTCGAAGCAATAAACAGTGCGCACTCAAAATTGTTTATGGTTCTAAGCATGAGCTGCTGTTTGAGCAAGATTGCCATCGAAATTCAGCCCTAGACGCGACGCTTGAGTTCTTCTCTCAGCACTAACTTATCAACTAATGAGGGTTAAATGAGGAAAAACAGAAGAATCAAGTTACCCTCTTTTTTTCCTTATTTTTGACGTAAACTAAGCCTATAAAAACGTGAACGACCCACTTACCGCATTATGAGGGTACTATGACTACCGCTAACCAATATTCACAGTTTCAAATTGTTGCTTCCGATCTCGATGGCACTTTGCTCGCCCCTAACCACAAACTCAGTGACTTCACTAAGCAAACTTTAAAACAGTTGCACGAAAAAGGACTGACGTTTGTCTTTGCTACGGGCCGACACCATGTTGATGTTGCAGGTATTCGCGAACAGGTTGGTATTCCAGCTTATATGGTCACTTCCAATGGCGCTCGTGTGCACGACCAAAATGACAAACTGATGTACAGTAAAAATGTCCCTGAACATCTGGTTCAGCCAGTGATTGATGTTATTAAGCAAGACCCTGACATTATGATCCACCTCTACCAAAATGATGAGTGGCTACTGAATAAAGAAGACAAAGTTCTAAAGAATTTCCACGATGAGTCTGGCTTTACCTACACAGTATTTGATGTGGATAATGCGCCTGTTGATGGTATTGCAAAGATCTTCTTCACCCACCCTGAACATGATCATGACTACTTAGTGCAATTTGAAGACAAGCTGAATGAACTGTTTGGCGAAGAAACAAATATCGCCTTCTCTACACCTTGGTGCTTAGAGGTGATGGCCGCTGAAGTTTCGAAAGGAGAAGCGCTCAACGTTGTCGCTCAATCCATTGATCTTCAGCTTGATAACTGTATCGCGTTTGGGGACGGCATGAATGATGTTGAGATGCTTTCAATGGCAGGGCTTGGTCTTGTCATGGGAACCTCTCACCATAAGGTGATGAAAGCGCTACCTGACAATCCAGTTATTGGCAGTAACGCCGATGATGCCGTTGCGCACTATTTGAAAGAACACCTAATTTAAGGTGCATATTTAAAGTACCTTGCTAAGCCTTAACTCTAAACAGATATTTATCGCTATTAGGACTTAGCTGCATCAATTTTTCGTCAATAAATGTACATTAGGGCGGTCACTCACTGCCCTAACATCCTACCTCTATTTTTAATCTTCGATATGCCATAATGCAGCACTGACTTCCTAACAGGTGACAATCGCATGAATGCATTCAAACTTTCCGCTCTACTCTTATCTCTTGCGGCCTTACAAGCGTGCTCCACCAACTCAATTACACCTGAACCGGTAGAACCAATTAAAGCAACACTGGAAAAGCCAGAAACGATTCAACCACAAACGTTTGTACTGCGTGGTGAGGTCGTACTCGGACATGAAGTCAGCAGTATCAAGCCATGTGGGAGTAACAAACAACTGTGGTTAGCATTAGATCAAACGCAAAACCCACAAGCAAGTCAATTGGTGCGTTCACCCTATCAACCACTGTACGGTGAAGTTATTGGTCACCTTGTTACCCCAAATCAGTATGGGTTTGATTCGGATTTTGATGCTCGCTTTGTCGTCGACCAAATTAATTTTCTAACCGCAGAAAACCCTAACCGATGCGATCAACCAATTAAACCAACCCGCGTTTTTGGCTTGGAACCAAACTGGTCTGGCAGTTTTAAAAATAACGCATTTATTTTTCAACGAATGGGTTTCGATGCTCAATCTATGAAGATTGAAAGCAGCACCATCTCAGTAAAGCAACGAGAATATCACCTCGACAACGGTCACCTATTGCTTGAAGAGTCACTCTGCAATGACACCATGAGCGATAGCCTTTACGGTTGGAAAGCTAACCTGACCATTGGGGAACAGCATTATCAAGGGTGTGCAACCCTTTCAAATAAAGATGCGACTCAAGGCTGGAGTGGGGTTTATCACGCAACCTCCACTCAAAGTACTAACTTCAGTGTCGAGATGGCGCTTTTTTCAGATCATACGGCCACAACCCGATATGACTACAACAATGGGGAACCTGCAATCGTTGAAGCCGGTTTCTGGCAACAGCTAAACCCTGATCAAGTACAAGTTGTTATGACGCACCATCAAAGACAGGTTTTACGTTCGGAAAGAATCTTTACCCGTGATAATACGCAAGATACTCAGCAGCTCAATGCTACTCATGAAAAGATTGGCGATGTTGTGTATCCAATCGCTAATGGTGGACTTACTCTTTATTCAATCTCGCCTGCTGAGTAATCGCCTTCTATGACTCATCCAGCCCCTTGTCTTCGCTGCCATTTAACGCTTCATTGCGTTTGTGACTTAATTCCACAGATTAAGTCACCTATCCATATCGCACTACTAATGCATGAGAATGAATTAAGAAGAGAGACAAACACGGGTCAGTGGCTACTCGCAGCTTTGGATCAGTGTTCATCCCATGTATGGCAGCGAAAGTCCCCAACTGCATCACTGATTGAACTAATCAAGCAGCCTAATGTTGTTCCTATGCTTCTATTTCCTAGTGAGCAGAGCATCAGTGCTGAAGAGGCCATCGCCAATATCCAACAGAAAAAGGCCGGTTTGGATAAGTCCAGTGAGACAATTCCTGTATTTATTATATTGGATGGCACATGGCAAGAAGCGAAGAAAATGGCCAATAAGATCCCGTGGCTAGATGGGTGTCAGCATATCCATCTATCGCCTGACTCTCGCTCTCATTATCAACTAAGAAGAAACCAAGCTGACGGGCACTTATGCACGCTTGAGGTCGGTGCTGAGCTGCTTAAAAAGGTTGGCAAGGAAAAAGAGGCGGCGCAACTCAATGAATTTCTCAATCACTATATGAACGTTTTTCACGCCGATAAATGTGGTCATCAATACCGCGCCAGCAAATAACGATAACTCGAGCGACTAAGATGAATCGCTCGGTATCAACATCATTCTATAATTAAAGTAACAGTAGCGAGTCCAGCCGGTCAATTTCTATATCCGGCAGCGTTTTACTTCGCGAGTGTCGAATCAAGTCCGTGTCTTGATTGTTATACCAACACGCTTGAAACCCACTACGTTTTGCTCCTGCCACATCGGTCACTAAATGATCGCCAACATGCAGAATGCTTTGAGGTGCTAATTCAAGGAAGCTAGCCGCCTTGATATAAAGGTCGGCATCAGGCTTTGCTCGCCCATCAGGCCCAGCCTTTAAGACTAAGGAAAAGTACTGCTCTAATCCTATCTTGCCCACATCCACATTACCGTTGGTAATCGCCACCAATGGGTAACGTTCACTCAATAAGCTTAATACTCGATGCGACTCTTCAGGGACATCAAATTGGCTACGAAGCACTAAAACTTCTTCTATCGTTTGCTGCGCAGTCCGACTTGCTTGCTCTTCACTATAACCGAGTTGTAAAAAGCCTTGAAGGATCTGCTCAAAGCGCCAACGTGTCACATCGTGCTTCAACATGGGATCTGCGATAGCAGCGTCTCTTTTAACCTGTTGCCACCAGCCATAGTTGCGTGTGGCACTTACAGGGTGATGACGATGGAGCCATTGCGTTATCTTTTGCTCGACTCGTTGTATAACCGGTCTGTTATCATACAGCGTATCATCAAGATCAAAGGTCATGGCCTTAATAGGAGAGATACCACGATAGAAACGCATCTATTTATCCTCTTTTTTCTTTGCTCTTGGATGAGCTTGATCATAAGCCTGAGCAAGATGCTGAAAGTCTAAATGGGTATAGATCTGCGTGGTCGAGATATTTTCATGCCCAAGAAGCTCCTGAACCGCTCTCAGGTTATTGCTCGATTCCAGCATGTGAGTAGCAAATGAGTGACGCAATTTATGCGGGCTAATATGGCTAGCAACCCCCTGTTTTAGTCCCCATTCAGCCATCCGTTTCTGTACGTTTCTATGTGAGATTCGAACGCCTTGTTTTGATACGAACAACGCTTTCTCGCCACTATTCGCAAGATCTGAGCGGTATTTAAGCCACTTTCCTACCCACTCTTTCGCTTCACCAGAAAAAGGGACTTTTCTTTCTTTGTCCCCTTTACCAACAACGCGAATTTCACCTGCACCAGCACGAATATCTTTTAGATTAATATCCACAAGTTCAGCTAAACGAAGTCCCGCACCATACATCAGCTCCATCATCGCGCGATCTCGGACTGAAAGCGGGTCATCATCACTATCCACTTCCAACAGCTGGCCGACTTCATCGACATCAAGGTTCTTTGGCAAAGGCCTTTGCTTACGCGGCGCAGAAACACCTTTAGCAGGGTTTGCACTCAGCTCCCCTCTTAGGATAAGGAAATCAAAAAAGCTTCTTAAAGAAGAGAGTCGAGTGGCAATGCTGCTGGCTTTCATACCATCACGCATACCTTTACTCGCAAGTTGTCTTACCCAGCCTGCATCGATTTTTTGCCAGTCATCTAGCCCCATAGAGACTAAGTGCTCTGCCATCGCTTCGAGCTGCTGTTTATAGTTGCGCTGAGTGTGTAGGCTCAGCCCTTTTTCGCTTCTAAGGAATTCATAGAAACGGTCTAAGGGCTTTTGTAAGCTATTTGGAAGTGTTGCTGTAGACTCGTTCATTATCGACGGCTTGCCATGGAAGAGAGAGCATTAAGTGAGAAACCACTAACGCTAAATGACGCAAAAATAGAGTATCCATATGAGGCTGGAAATGACCACCATCCTCGCTAGAAAACGCCAGCACACCCACTGTCTTATCTTGAACTAAAGGCAGCACAACATAGGAGCCTAGCTCAGGCGCTCGTGTATCATCACCTAATAATTCCGCTCTATCGGCTTTGCGCAAGCGTCCTAAGTAAGCCTCTTTACCATTCAAATGATTCACAGAAAATCGTTGAATTGATTCCTGACTAATTCCATAAGTGGCGGTCGGCGAATCAATCAAACGTATATAAGCGAGTAAAGAGAGAGATTTAGCTTTCTGTTCAATCGCAGCAAACACGCTATCGAGGTCGGCGCATTTCAATACTTGTTCTTGCAGGTCCATAAACTCATGGAAGGTACGATCATTCTTCGCAGCAAGTGACATTAATGTCGTGATCTCTTCTTCAAGTTCTTCAATGCGGTTTCGCTGTCGATTTAGCTGAACATGGACAAGTGATACTGCGCCTTGCTCTTGATGTGGCAAAGAGAGGCGATCGACGAGATTACGACGTTGTAGAAAAAAATCTGGGTTGTCTTGTAAATACTCGGCAACCACTTCAGCGGTTAAGGCGTCCGCTTCAATATGTGACAAAATTATTCCTTAATTAAAAATAACGGTGTTAATGAGGGTATTTAAACCCTCTTATTAACAAGAGAGTTGGCCATCAAAGACATGCGTTGCTGGGCCTGTCATATAAAGAGGATGCCCTGGTCCCTGCCACTCTATTTGTAATGCACCACCAGGTAGGTGAACAGTGACAAAACTATCGAGCAGACCTTGAGTGATGCCAACGGCAACCGCTCCACACGCCCCACTTCCACATGCATTCGTTTCACCCGCACCACGCTCGTAAACACGTAAACGAACTTCATCACGATTAACCACTTGCATAAAGCCAGCATTAACACGCTCAGGAAAGCGCTCATGGGACTCTAGTAAAGGACCTAACGTTTCCACGTCAGTCGTATCAACATCATCCACCACAGTCACGACATGAGGGTTCCCCATACTCACCGCACCACAGAAGAGTGTGTGCTCTTCTGTGCGTAAGATGTAGGTTTTCTCTGTCTGCTTCGCTTTAAAGGGGATCTGCCCAGGTTCAAAGACTGGTTCACCCATGTTGACGGTGACTTGATCATCCTCTTCAAGGTTAAGTACCATTTTGCCTTTTTTAGTACTGACACTAACGGTAAATTTGTTGGTCAATCCTTTCATTCTGACGAAACGTGCAAAACAGCGTGCCCCATTACCGCATTGTTCTACTTCACTGCCATCCGCGTTAAAGATACGGTAGTGGAAATCCGTTTCAGGATCATAGGGTGCCTCGACCACCAACAGCTGGTCAAAACCGACGCCCGTATGGCGATTCGATAGACGACGAATCAAGTCCGGTGAGAAAAAGATGTTTTGGGTAATGCAATCAACGACCATAAAGTCATTACCCAATCCGTGCATTTTAGAAAAGTGGAAATGCATAGTGCTGCCGTTACTCCGGTAAGATGTTTTCAAGAGCCCATAGGCTCGATAGCTCTTCACGCTTGCGAACTAAATGTGTTTTGTCTCCATCCACCATAACTTCAGCAACGCGAGCTCGCGTGTTGTAGTTTGATGACATAACAAAACCATATGCACCTGCTGAGCGAATCGCAAGTAAATCGCCTTCTGCGAGTACTAAACTACGATCTTTACCAAGACAGTCGCCCGTTTCACATATTGGCCCGACGATATCGTACACTTGAGTTTCACCCTCTTTTGGTACTACAGGGACAATATCTTGCCACGCTTGATACAGTGCCGGGCGCATCAGATCATTCATCGCTGCATCGATAATAGCGAAGTTTTTATGTTCGGTATGCTTCAGGAATTCAACTTTAGTCAGCAGAATCCCAGCGTTGGCAGCAATCGCGCGACCTGGTTCGAAGATAAGTTCAATATCAGGGTGATTCGATAAACGAGAAAGCAGTGCTTTCGCATAGTCTGATGGTTGAGGTGGCTGCTCATCACGATAAACAACGCCCAAGCCACCACCAACATCGAGATGCTCGATGTTAATGCCATCCGCTTTCAATTGGTCAATCAAAGCAAGTAGACGGTCCGTTGCATCAATAAATGGGGCAAGGTCAGTCAGTTGAGAACCGATATGGCAATCAATACCTTGAATGTTTAGATTCTCAAGAGTTTGAGCAAACTTGTAAACTGCAGGGGCTCTATCAAATGCGATACCGAATTTATTATCACGTAAACCCGTAGAAATGTATGGGTGCGTATTGGCATCAACATCGGGATTAATACGTAAAGAAATTGGAGCAATCACATTAAGTGACTTTGCCACCTTGTTTAAACGCTTTAATTCAGGCTCAGATTCTACATTAAAACACTTGATACCAAGCTCTAATGCACGCTGCATCTCTGCTTCAGTTTTGCCAACACCTGAGAAAACCACCTTCTTTGGATCGCCACCCGCAGCAATAACACGCTCTAATTCACCACCTGAGACGATATCAAAGCCTGAGCCAATGCGAGCAAGTGCATTGAGCACACCGAGGTTTGAGTTTGCTTTAACGGCGTAACAGACCAGATGAGGATGCTCACCAACGGATTTATCAAATGCGTTCCAATGGCGCTCAAGCGTTGCTCGAGAATAAACATATAGAGGTGAGCCGTATTGCTCAACTAAGCTAGTTAGCGCTGTATCTTCAGCCCATAGCTGGCCATCTTCCTGGTAGTTGAAATAATCCAAAGTGTTTTCCTTACTAAGTTTGACTGATCTTTTTCTATAATCTTTATTGGTTATTGAGCTTGTTCATTCTGTGCTGCTTCTTCTGGCATGTAAAGACCGCCAGTCTGCCCACAGCCTGCAAGTGTAAAAATAGAAAGCATAAATAGTGCTACAATCGATTTTTTCATTTTGCATCTCGTGATTATTGATTCAATGCCCCCTATAATCGCACCACAATCAAGAAAAGCAATAGGATAGAAGAGATGAACGATACGGAATTTCATCAGATCGTCGATTTACAAATGCAATGCATTGAAGATGCGATAGATGAGTCAGGTGCAGATATTGATTTTGAAAGCTCAGGCAATGTGCTAACTCTTGAGTTTGATGACCGAAGCCAGATCATTATTAACCGCCAAGAGCCTATGCATGAGATTTGGTTAGCGTCAAAATCGGGCGGCTTTCACTTTAAACACATCGATGACCAATGGATATGCTCTAAAACTGGGCAAGAGTTCTTTTCAATGGTTAAGCAAGAGTGTGAAAAGCACGCTGGTGAAGCCATCGAGTGGCCGTAGCCTTTACTCTAGATTTTTTGCTTCATGATCAAAAAAAGAGTACCTTAAAGGTACTCTTTTTTATATTCACATAATCTTAGGCGTTTACTGCTCGCGATGGCTTGGAATACGTTGTGTTGTCATTACGATATGGCACAACATAGCTCTCGCCCTCTTCTGGATGCACCACTTGGTAATATTGTGGAAGATTAAAGTTAATCCTGTTTGAAGGCACCACATTTTCATCCTTAGCAGAAGTGTAGAAGCTGTTGACACTCGCTATCATCTCATCTTTTTCGCCACTGAACTGATGATAAACTTCACTTTGATTGCTTTCGTCCAATACATAAATATTGAAGCCGTTGGCAGTGTCTTCAAAGAAAAACTGAACTAAACCTTCACTTGCAAAGCCGTCAATAACCTCTGGCAGTTCAAGGTCCTGCTCTTTATCAAGCATGAGCAGAGGTGAACCATTAAGTTTATTGGTTGAAATGCTGCGATAGAAGTCGATGGAATTTTCGAGTTTTTGAACTGACACACCTCGTCGTTCAAAAAACAGTCCATACATTTGCTGACCAATACGCATGGCTTTAAAGCGACGACGCTTTTCTTGCTCAATCGGCTTCAATCGTAACTCGATACACTCAGCAAGTAATTGGTACACGGTATTTCGAATCACACCACGAAAGTTTTTTGCATAACAAAAAACATCCACAGATTCTGGTGGTATCGCATCTTGGTGCATTTTTCCTAATACGGTTTTCAATGCATCTAAAATTGCCGTCTCACCTTGGAAGTGCAGAGTTCGAACTTCATGCCAAGAATTTCGATAAACTAAATCAACACTTCCAACTAAACTTTGCTGCTGCTCACCAAAGCTAAAGATATCGATGTCTTTCATATCAATACGCGTACTCTTGGTATTGATATCAGCCGTAGGGTCACGCTCAAAGTTGATAAACATAGCGAGCTGGCTAATCTCACATGGGCTAGCCAATGCTTGCATGCTTGGGCGACGTTTACGCAAAGAGAACGTATTACGTAAATCACTCACCATTTGGTAAAACTTATCGATATCAAGCTGTGCTCTGCGCACGACAGAGTGTAAGCGTGTCGATTCTGTAATCATGCCATTAAAGAACGCCCATGCTACTAGCTTACTTAGATACTCATGGTGCTCTAGGCTAGGCTGACCAATAATGCGATGGGGAATCAATGGTTGCTTGTACAAATACCAACCCGGTAAATTTGAGCGGCTGCCTTGAACTTCTATAAATGTCAGATCTGATTCATGTAAATCAGGAGAAATCTGTGGATTCAGGAGCGTGACTTTACCTGGTAGTATTTCAAAGGCGGCATACAACTTACGTGCGAGAATACTAATATCTTGCGGGCTGATTGCTGAGGTAATATCATTTTTTCGAGCAAACTGAATTAAGTTTCGATAGCTAAGCATTAAGGCGTCAAGTAACGCATGATGCACGACCTTAACTTGCTCAACCTTCCAATGACGACGATCATCAAGCTCAGAAATGACCGAGGTGTCCCAATTCCAGCTCTGAGTCATCTCCGTCAACGCTTCACGGCGCCAAGCCACTGAACCAGCACCAGGCTCACGAGAAAGTTTTTCGTGCGTTTTTAAGTAAAAACAGCGTCTCACTAAATCGAGCCGAGCTTCATCACCGATACGTTCGAGGTAGCGAGTCACTTTCTCTAACATTAGGTAGTAGGCATCCATACCATACAGGTCAGGCTCATGAGCAAAGAAGCGACGTTTTGTATCAAGGCTCAATAATTGCGTATTTGGGTATTCCCAAGAATAAGCCTCAAGCAAAATGGCTTTCAATACAGACTTGTAGGGTGAATCAATACTTTTATAAAGCTGCCACAAGTTGGAACCAAAATATTCTTCAGCAGGAATTCGGTTTAGCTTACCAAAATCAATCCATTCATCGCAGTTGATCTCATCTTTATTGCAGAGATCTTTAATGTAATCTTCGTAACACTCTTCCATTTCTGGCGGCACGATCTGCCACAATAAGCGCTGCCCTGCCAATCGAACTGCTGAGCGATAAAATTCGTCTAGAAGTAATAGGTGTTGAGAAGAGCCACAGTTATCACCAGTCATCTCTTCAGAATAATTGCTTTTAAAACGTGTCTCATCCATCAAGAAGAAGTTAGCTTCAATCCCCTGAGTTTTTGCCCACTCAGTGATACCTAAACACTTTCCAGTAAGATTCTCTCTATCTTCGGTGCTCATCTCTGGCGAAACGCACACCCAAATATCTAGATCACTTGAGGTACTCTGACCAATAGAAGAAGTGCTACCCATGGTATACAAACCAAGAATGGCAGGAGTATCTGAAGTCTCTAGAGTTTGATTGATCGTTTTTTCAGTATCTTCAATATAGCTGCGCTGTATCGAGTTCGCCTCAAAGCCGTTAATACCATAAGGAATATTGCAATCTTTATAGCCTGGAATGATGGGATGGTTGAAGTGAAAAAGCAGTGGAATGAGATTGAATACACGCTGACCTTGCAGATCCATTAGCGCCAGCGCACGCTCGGTGCGTTGCTGGTTTAAGCTATCTAATCGTTGGATTAAAGTCTGTGTGTAAGCCTGCAAGGTAATTCCTTGATTGAATTATAATTTTGTATTTCGTTCATCTTTCGAGCAAAACACAACACCGAAACGTGATCAATCTAACACTTTTATTCGATTTGGTAAAGAAATGAACATGTCATGACCCTTAAAGCCCTTTACCATCATCATCGGTATTTATTTTTTACATAGTGTCGTAGTTAACTCGCATTTCTAATAATAGCTCAAGCTACAAACGAGAACCAGATCACACAATTTTGACCTATTTATGCTATCCCACCGCCAATATTAAAACCATGCGATCTAGTAGTAAGAGTTTCACTTTGGGGATGGTAGGATAAATGCAAAACTTCAATCAGTTGAGAAAGACATGAGTCAGACCGCCCCTATTCGTATTGCTACACGCAAAAGCCCCCTTGCTCTCTGGCAAGCTTACTTTGTTAGAGATGCCCTTCAAAACGCTCACCCTGGTTTAGAGGTAGAACTCGTGACTATGGTCACCAAAGGAGACATCATTTTAGACACTCCTTTAGCAAAGGTAGGCGGTAAAGGGCTTTTCGTTAAAGAACTAGAAGTTGCGATGCTTGAAGATCGTGCAGATCTAGCGGTTCACTCAATGAAAGATGTTCCTGTCGATTTTCCAGACGGCCTAGGGCTTGTCACTATCTGTGAGCGTGAAGATCCGCGCGATGCGTTTGTCTCACATCACTATCAAAATATCGATGAGCTGCCACAAGGCGCTGTTGTTGGTACTTGTAGCCTACGTCGTCAATGTCAACTACTTGAAGCTCGCCCAGATCTAATCATCAAAGAGTTGCGTGGTAATGTAGGTACTCGCTTAGGAAAGCTTGATGCTGGAGACTACGATGCCATCGTTTTAGCGGCTGCTGGTCTAAAGCGTTTAGAACTTGAAGATCGCATTCGTAGCTTCATTGAGCCAGAACAGTCTCTTCCAGCTGTAGGCCAAGGTGCAGTAGGAATTGAATGTCGCCTAGATGATGAACGTCTAATTAAGCTGCTTGAACCACTTAATCACGCAGACACTGCAGATCGTGTACTGTGTGAGCGTGCGATGAACTTAACTTTAGAAGGTGGTTGTCAGGTTCCTATTGGTAGCTATTCTTTACTTGAAGGTGATGAAATTTGGCTAAGAGCGTTAGTCGGTGAGCCAGATGGATCTAAAATGGTTCGCGGCGAGATTCGGGGCCCAAGAAAAGAAGCTGAAGCGCTTGGTGTTACACTAGCTAATCAACTACTCGATGATGGCGCTAAAGAGATTCTTTCTAAGTTGTACGCTGAGCACGAATAATTTATGACAGTATTGGTAACTCGCCCTGGTTCACAAGGGCTTCAGCTTTGCCAAAAACTATTGGAGGTGGGGATTGATTCTCTCCACCATCCACTTATTACTATTACCCCCGCTCCAAACCTTGATGACCTCACTCGCCACCTAAATGATTTCGACATTGTGATTGTTGTAAGCCAACACGCTGCTGATATGACTGATCAATCACTCTCTAATAACGCATTAAATTGGCCAGCTCATCCGACCTATATTGCTGTCGGTCAAAAAACCGCACACAATTTAAGCAAATATACTCAACAAAAAGTACACTACCCAGAGATTGGAGACAGTGAACACCTTCTAAAGCTTAGTGTCCTTCAATCTGTTGATGACAAACGTATTGTTATTTTGCGGGGTAATGGTGGGCGTGAACTGATTTATGACACCTTAGTGGAGCGTAATGCACTCGTTGAATATCGAGAAGTCTATCAACGACATTACCTTGCTTTCTCATCTGCCCAGCAAGTGACTAAATGGCAGCAAAAAGGCATCGACTCACTAGTTATTACTAGTAGTGGACAGCTCCACTTTTTCACTTCTCAGGTAACTGAACCATCTCACTCATGGTTACTGGACTTACACCTTTTTGTACCGAGTGAACGAATCGCTAACGAAGCAAAACAACTAGGATTTCACTCAGTCATTAATACCGGTAGCGCTTCAAACCACCAATTAGTGGCTGCTCTCCAGCTTAAAAACAGGACTATAAGCAATGACAAGTAAAAACAATAATGAGCATATTGAACCTGAGAACAAACAGAAGCCAAGCAAAACAGGGGCTGTGGTAACTGATGGCTCTGATGTGAAGAGCTCTGATAAAGCATCCAATGAAAAATCAGATAAAGCCAAAGACTCTAAAGCTGATAAAAAAGAAACTCCCACGAATATAGAAAAGAAAGTAGACGAATCAACGAATAGTAAGAAGCCAGCGACGACCCAAGCACCAGCAAAGAAATCACGTAAACTAAGCATTGCTGCCATTATCATCTCGCTACTTGTTGGTGGCGCACTCACTTTTAAAATTCAGCAGCAAAATCAAGACCATTTATCACAGATAGAAGCGTTAAAAAGTGAGTTAAAACAGTCTCAATCCGACCTCATTGAACGGATAGAGTCCATTCAAGAAGAGACGATTAATCAAACCTCTAAAATTGTTAATCGCAGTGAAGTGGTTCTTAATCAACAGCATAAAAGTATTGAAAGCTTGCAGCTCGCTATCGCAGATGTAAAAGGCCGAAGACCTAATGATTGGCTACTCGCTGAAGCAGACTACTTGGTGAAATTGGCGGGAAGAAAGCTATTTTTGGAGCAAGATGTCGTGAGTGCGACAAAATTAATGGAGAGCGCCGACCAACGTATCGCTTCTCTTAACGACCCAAGCTTAGTTCCTCTGCGTAAGGCTATGGCTAATGACATCACCCATTTAAAGTCCGTGCCTATTATTGACCGAGATGGACTGATCTTGCGCCTTACCTCACTACAGCAGCAAGTTGATACTTTGCCACTGGCGAATGCAATCCTTCCAGAAGCTCAAGTACAAGAAAAGCAAGTGGTCACTAACGATGTCTATGATTGGCAGCAAAACCTAATAACCTCTCTTAAAGATTTTTCCGAGAACTTCATTACGTACCGCACTCGTGATGGCAACGTTATCCCGCTACTTTCACCGAAACAAGATTTCTATTTACGCGAGAACGTTAAAGCTAAGTTAGAAACGGCGATTAAGGCAACATACGTTGAACAACAAGAAATCTATAGCACAGCTTTAACAACCGCCCATCAATGGTCTAGCTCATTTTTCAATGCAGAAGAAAACAGTGTAAAAGAGTTCACTGCGTCTATTGAATTTTTAGGCAAACAGAACATTCAAGTTAAATATCCAGTAAAGCTGGAAACACAGAATATTTTATCTGATGTAATAACCGAACGTTTACGTCGTGAGGTTACGACGCTTGTGACGGAGGATAAGTAATGTTTAGATCGATTTTTCTCTTTGTCATTCTCGGACTTGGACTCTTTGCAGGGACACAATTTGCAGGACAACAAGGTTACGTACTAATTTCAGTGGCTAATAAAACCATTGAAATGAGTGTGACTACATTGATTATATTCATCATCGTCACATTAGCAGCGTTGTTTTCCCTTGAGTTTTTAATTAAAAAGGCACTCCGCACCAGTTCAACCACTTGGAATTGGTTTAGCGTTCGAAAGTTGAAACGCTCTCGCCGCTATACTAATGAAGGTATCATCAAGTTATTAGAGGGGGACTGGAAGGTTGCAGAAAAAAAAGTAACTCGATGGGCTAATCATCATGACATGCCTCTACTCTGTTACTTAGTCGCTTCTGAAGCCGCTCAAGGCATGGGCGATAAAAAGAAGCGTGACCATTACTTAAGTAAAGCAAGCGAACAAGAGAACGCACACCTTGCGGTAGAGTTGACCAAAGCAAAACAGCAGGTTCGTGAAGCTGAATATGAACTCGCTTTTGATACATTATCTAACTTAAAGAATGATTATCCAGCAAACTCTATTTTGCTAAACTTGTTAAAAACAGTCTACCTAGAGCTAAAGTTATGGCAACCGCTATTGGAGATCATCCCTAAGCTAGCGAAACAAAAACTTATCGATGTAAAAGAGCAAGAAGCTATTTTACAAAAAGCCCAATGCGGATTATTAAGTGATGTTGCTGAGCAGAAAGGCAGTGAGGGACTTATAGATCATTGGGATAAACTGCCTAAGAAGATAAAATTAGAGACTCATCTTATTAGTTGCTTCATAAGACAGCTCATTTCCCGTAAAGCAGATAACCAAGCCTATACGGTACTAAAAGAGGCTCTGAAGAAAAATCCAGATCCTGAACTCTATTCGCTACTTCCAGAGATCAATCTTTCAGACAGTCACCCGCCAACCGAGCTATTAAAGAAAACATTAACGAAGGATGATGGCAATGCTGCTGCTCATAGTGCTCTAGCTCAGTTTTATCTGAGAGAAAGCCAATGGAAAGAGGCACAAGAGCACCTAGAAAAAGCGTTATCTATTCGCTCAAGTGTTTCAGATTATGCTTATTTAGCAGATGCCTTAGAAAAACAAGATCTCTCTAAGGCTGCTCATGAAGTTTCGAAAAAAGCGTTGAAACTCGTGCATCAAATCTAAGTCGTCGCTTTTAATCTTAATAGGCCAGCTTATAATGCTGGTCTTTTTTTATTTCTAATTCCTGTCAGATAAGGCAAACGAAAGAGCTGCCAATAAAGTCTAAGCACTCTATTTACTTTAGACCCAATTGAACCTATTCAGTAAATCCGCAACAACACCCAACAAATAGGCCAGATCTAATAATAAATCGTCTGCTTGCACCTCTATGTTGCAAAAAATGTATCAACAGTCTACGTAGAATGACTCTAGTGCATCTGAAATATATCCCCTATAAAGTGCTCTAGAAGCCTCATCAAGACTTATTCACTACGACTTAGAAGCAAGATAGTAGTGCTTTCATAAGAAATCTTATAAATTTCCTTTCTATATAAGCGCCAACTAATGCGAGTTTGATAAGTA
>NZ_JAJHVV010000018.1 GCF_023145695.1 Vibrio amylolyticus | reverse complement strand
ATTACCCAATTAATTGGATCTGTTACCTAATCTCCTTCGCCCCTAAACAAAAGTGGCCCAGCCAAAAAGCTAGACCACCCTCATCAAAAAGGCAAAAGGCAAGACCTGACCCCGTTACTCCACTATTCATTACCCAAACTTTGAAGATAACTGGCTTAGAAACTATCTCTTCTAATCCTAATTTATCAACCGACTTACAATCATAAAACGCAATTAAAGGCTCTTCTAAAACTCGTCCGAAAGAAAAGCTGCCATCCTCTAATTTGATTGCTAGGACGTCTCCAACTTTTCGCTTTATTTTCTTTGCTCTTACCATTATTCACCAAACTCCAGATATGCTTCTTGGCGGTATTTCTTTAGCGTACTGATCCATGCAAACTTGAGTAAGACTTGGTTTTAATGTTGTATTCTACTGAGTAGTCATTTTTGTTAGTCCAAGGCGTTATAGCTATTGTAAGCTTCTCGGTATCGCCTGATATAAGCCCCCTAACACATATACGGTGATCATCCCCATGTGGAAAACCGATCTCATTCAACTTTCTTCCTGAGCAACTTATTACATATCCGATGGGTGTACTTTTATCCACCCAATCATTTAATAATTTAACAATAAACTTCCTAGAAGTGTGCAAATAATATTGATATTGAGGTTCCCAATTAGCTGTTATCTGCCTTTCATTTCCCTCATGAGAAACAAACACATTCATTGAATCATCAAATTCAATATATAAATAGCTCATGAGTATACTACTCCTTTAATTCTCTTGGTTTACCTACTGGAACAAGCACATCAGATGGTTTTTGGCCTATTTGTGGTATAATCTGCACTTGATTCCCACCTCCATTGTATACCTTTCCGTCATTACCAACCTGCATTCCAACTGTACTTTCTTTAGCACACTCGGGGTCAGGTCTTGCTTTTTGCTATGACCCAATTAATTGGATCTGTTACTTAACCTCCTTCGCCCCTAAAGAAAAGTGGCCGAGCCAAAAAGCTAGGCCACTCTCTTATAAAAGGCAAAAGGCAAGACCTGACCCCATTTATCTGCACTCTCCTTAAAAAGGCAAAACCTGACCCCATTAGTTCTTACTGTAAGACGTCCTGTAAAAAAGCGATGTTTTCTTCTATGTTTGACTTAAAATAGTCAACGCATACTAGCCCATCTCCTAGCTTGTCTCGATATTTGTTATAATCATCATCTAGTTGAAAGTCATCACGTGTACATTGTCGTAATTCTTCGTAATATTCAGCCGCAATCGCGTTGAGTTGCGCAAGTACCTCTACTGGCGGTTTCTCTCCATTTTTAATGTCCACCATATATTCTGATTTAATTGTCCGAACTAGCTCTTTTAATGATGCCAACAAGGCGTATTTGTCTCGTTTGTAAAGCTTGCTAAACGCCTCTCTTAGCAGTAAACATGTATCCAAACCATACCTACTAGAAATACGCCAAAACTTATAAATAAGGAACTTTCGGTTCTGTTCATAGCGATAATTATCTGCCAGCAGATTGCGTGTATACGAATACGGAAAGTCTCCTGATCCTTGAAGGTAGTCAACCAATTTCCCGTTTGTAAACCGCTCAAACCACTCCTGCTCTTGTCTTCGACGTATTTGTTCGGCGCGTTGCTCAATCACTTCGATTTAATCCTTCTAATGGTGTAGTGGTAACATCTGGGTCAGACAAAGGTAAAGTCGGAGTAAGGCGCTCCTCTTGCCCACCTGTTGTTAAACCTACTGAATTATGCTGCGAACCATGAGGCGGACGGTGCATATCATTACCAATCTCTGGCGTTGGAAACTCTAATCCATTTTCAAATGGATTAGAAAAGTCATTCCTAACAGCTTCTTTACCCAAAGCGTCAGCAGGCTGTCCAAGCGCTGCCTCGATATCGTTTAGGCTACTGGATTGATGCACCAGTTTATCAGCTTGATAGGTCGGTATTACCCACGTTCTATCTCCACCACTTGTTTTTGCTGTTGAGCCTTCTGCATAATCTGCATTTACTAGATAAAGGGGTCAGGTCTTGCGTTTTGCTATAAATTTGAATTACAGCCTACTCCCCTTAACCCCAAAAACAAAAATGGCCTAGCTAAAAAACTAGACCACCCGCACCAAAAAGGCAGAAGGCAAGACCTGACCCTGTTCATTTATGTTCAAAAAACCAAACCACCTCATCAAAAAAGCAAAAAGCAAGACCTGACCCTATTAATTTTTTTTTTTTGTTACGATATAAATAACAAACGCATAAAAGTACTTAAACGGGTTTTATAAAACAATTCCGCATCATAAACGAGATCGACACTTGTAACAGCCCCTCTGTCGGCATGAGTAATATGAAATACACCATTGATGAGTTCGATGCGTTCACGTTGAGTTATCCCCCTTTCTACCGGGACTCCCCAATTTTCTTTTTGCATAGACTGGTGACCATCAAACATTTCTTGGCTGAAAATAAATTCACGTCGTAATCGCCCTTTGTCGGTTGTGGTACAAAAATCGTAGAGCGCCTGACGATATTGCTCATAAGTTTTGAGCTCGCGGTTAAATATTAAAAACGCTTTGTGAAAGTCTTCTTTGTCTTTCCACGTTTTCGCTTTACATGGCAATGGGTGGCTTTCGGAATACTCATGCATCACCCATAAAACGACAAAGTATGTGATAAATGCAGAAGCAATTAATTCGCGCTTACCTTGTTTGACCACATAGGTTTCATACCCATAATCTAGTTTTTCATATGATATATTGTGATCACTATCAATACTTTCCCAAGGGAAATGAACGTACTTATAGCTCGGCTGGAAGGCCGTAATGAATCGCTCTATTACTTTACTCGTATATTTATCTGCAGTAGCAGAGAAATATTTTTCAAGCCCTGTGTATGTCATTATTCTATTACCTCTATCCAGCCATTATCTTCCATTTCGCTAATTTTTCGCGTATTCAACTGAATTCCAGTGTCACCAGTGGTGTTAAACCACGCTGTTATCTTACTTTTAATAATTGGGTCTTCAAAATCTTTTATTACTCGAAAACGGATCTCGACTTGCTGATTTTCATCGCCAGGTAGCGCCCTTTGGTCGTATGGTGTACCATCATTTGGGGCCACGTATTTACCTTCATCCAAGTTAATTTCATAGTTCCAATCAGGTTCTTGTCTTTTAGTAACAAACCTCGACAATTCATCGCCTTTTTTTAAACCCACAAGTTTTTCAAATGTTCCTGGTATACCATGCAAATACAATTCATCCATAGGATAAAACGTATGTGCTAGATTTCCCTCTGGCTTCTTCGGATCATCTTGCTTCCAATCTTGTGATTTTGCCTTGGCATAAACATCATCAATTACTTGGGTGTGATTGTTCTTATCTTTCTCACTTGGGGTATAGATATAATCATCTAGTCGTGTATCTAAATTATCTCTGTGTTCTGTCATGTGCAGATAAAGGGGTCAGGTCTTGCGTTTTGCTTCCGGCCAGTAAAATTAGAATAGTAACCTGTTCATCTTCTTCACTAAACAAAAATGGCCTAGCTAAAAAACTAGACCACCCTCATCAAAAAAGCAAAAGGCAAGACCTGACCCCGTTAGTTATTATTTTTCCAATTTACTATTATTTATTCTAACTAAAAGGTATACGATGGCAAAAGCACAAACGATAGAAGTAAAGAAATAAAAGTACCCCTGTATTAAAAGGTGAGACGTAACTATTGCTAAATACGATATTATATACAGCCATCTAGCCTCTTTTAATTGTTTGATAGTCAACCTAACATAACTAGGTGCATATGTAAGAAAGGCACCCAAAGAACCGATAGCTAGCATACTAACCTCAGATTCGTGTAGCCCTCTTAAAAATAGAGAAAATGACAAAAAACCTACTATTGTACAAATCAAAAACCAGCGACACAGTACCCAGTCATCCCAAAAACTAATTATTTTCAATTTCATATTTTATCTCATCTTCGGCTAGATTAGAAAATACACTACCGTATAATTGAGTGCCAACTTTAAATACATATTTACCTTTTGTAGAAATAAATGGTGAGTTTTCGACTGTAGAATCAAGTCCACCTAGACTAGTACCTAATATAACCTTTCGACGTTATCGGCAAAATAAAACGAATTGAGAGCAAATGAGACATAGTGCAAAGGGCCATAACAACGTCAACACCTTATGGCTCTGCGCATATGGAATCCTTATACATACAAGACTCTCGTATAATCACGCTTAAACACTCCTCTCCCCACAAGGATCTCTCTTTTAAGGAACATAGCCCCAGGCTTTCTGCTATTTTTTCCGCTGCTAAAGCACCATAGTACTGGGAAGGTTGAGCTAATGTCGTTAACGGAGGAGTATACGTCCCTGATATTTCATGATCATCAAAGCCCACAACAGAGACTTGCTCTGGCACCTGAATTCCGGCTCTCTTTAGTGCGCTGATCGCCCCAAAGGCCATCTGATCATTTGCTGCAAATATGGCCGAAAATTCAATACGTTGATCCAAAAGTCGTTCAACCGCTCTATCACCGCTTTTCACTTCAAAATTCCCCGTTACAATCAGATCAGATGATAAGGGTAAGCCCGCTTTCTTAATCGCTTCTTGGTATCCTTTCATCCTTTGTTTGGCATCAGGGTGAAATGAAATACCTGATATATGCGCTATTTTAGTGTGTCCTAATTGAAGCAAGTGATTTGTCGCTAGGTACCCGCCGACGTAGTTGTTTGTATTAATTGACGTAATTTTTTCACTTTCAACGTCATAATTGCCAATGGTCACTAAAGGCAAGTCCAATGCTAAGTCAACTAATTGTAGGTGCGTTAGACTACCGCCAATCACCACAACACCATCTACACCTTGTTTCATCAAGACTCGAAACCGAGCTAGTTCTGTTTCATTACTCCACTTCCCTATTGTCACTAATGGGATTAAATTGAATTCGGCCAACTTCTCTTCTAAGCCCGATAAAATCGCATTCGAATGAGGACATAACGCGTAAGGTATAATTACACCAACTAAATGACTTAGCCCACTCTGAGTTTTATGCCCTTTCACTCTAGGATGATAATTGAGTTTCGACATTGCCGCCTGTATCCGTACTTGTTTATCTCGGCTAACGTAACCTCGCCTATGCAAGTAACGCGAAAGTGTAGAGACAGAAACAGAAGCAGTGAGAGCAATATCATTCAGTGTGGCTTTTTTTATACCCATGACTAACACATCCATATGTAAGAAGCGAAAAAGTAATATGAACAGAAATTTTTTGATCCAGATAAACAACAGGATAGTTTTCATTACCACTGGTAGTAGAGCAGTAAATCGCTTTCGTTTACTTTTTGCTATTAATATCAAATAAAATCAGGCTAGCACGGGCAAACACTAACCTGATTCATTTGTATGCCTAATGATTCACTCTGCGTTTCAGTCTATTAGGCAAATTGGTTTGTTGTTTCTATTGGCAACTACCCAGCAATGTCCATGAGGCATCACTACCTGGTAATGAACTTGTGTACCAATTAGCACGGTACTTGTTGCCTTGGTACTGCATTTCATCGCCTTCGAGCAAGTGCGTATTTTCTCCACCTTCATAGTCAGCGTGTAACCAATTTGGGTATTCTGTTACGCCGTTACACCCTTCTGGTGGCGTAGTGCCATTGTCATCGCTTGGGGTCATTTCAAACCAATTTAAGTTCCAGCCACCGGTTTTAACATAAAGGGCAAGAGTCTGTGTTCCTGCATTTGGTAACGATATCGTATGAGTTATATCATTCCACGTTTGCCACCCACCGGTGCCAGTCACTGACACTTCACCGTATATTTCATCGCCACCGGCTTTCTCAATTTGAATGATACCGGCTTGCTCGTGTTCTGAAGCAACTCGATAAGTAACGTCATAATTACCCGCTTTAGGGGCGTTGACTTCAAAAGTAATCCAATCACCATCGTCGGTATAACCAAGGTTTTGTCCTCCACCAAGATCGGTTGTATCTTCAAACTGCAAACCCTGTGCATGACAGAAGCTTGAAACATCAACGCGTGTCGGCAGCGTATTGGTTTGGCAAGGCCCTGTTAAATCAGAGTCTCCCCCATTATCCCCATCACCACCGTCTGCCGTCGGCCAATTTGAAATAATCTCCTTAACAAAGAGGCCAGATTCTGTGTAATTGCCCCATGAACCACCCGGCGTAAACATCGATGCGCCTTCGGCTTTGTCGTTAATTGACCAATTTGCATGGCTGATATTATTTTGTTTAAACAGCTCCATCCATGCATTGGTTTCGTCATAATTTACGGCACCATCTCCATTCGCGTTAACCGTTCCCCACTCCGTCGCCATTAATGCAATACCGTTATTCAATGCGGTTTGTACTTTGTCACGTAAGAATTGACCATGTGTTCCAGCATAAAAGTGAATGGTATAAGCAATATTCGGACGGTTAATTGGATCAAATGACGCTATATCGACATCTTGTGACCACGCAGGAGTACCAACAACAATCACGCCTGTTGGGTCAATAGCACGAATCTTATCGATGATAAATTCGGCATAAGGCTTAATGTCGTGACTCCAGCTGACTTGTAACGGCTCGTTGTACACTTCGTAAATAATGTTGTCATGATGACCATACTTAGTCGCAACATGAGTAAAGAACGCCTCGGCCATTGCCCAATCTTCATGTGCATGATGGCTATGATAGTCAACGATGACATACATATCTTCTGCTATCGCCGCTTCAATCACGGTTTCAAGTCTACTCATGTTGCCAGCCCAGTCATCTTCTATACCACCACTCGCACCATGACCGATTGCGGCTCGGATCAGTGTGGCTCCAAGTTCTGTTTTTGCCGATTTCACATCGGCGGCGGTGTAAAATCGCTCAGCGCCCCAATTGGTGTTGCTCCAGAATAAACTCGGTCCAGCAAAGCTTTTTTGTTCACCACCGGCCAGTACCTGATTGCCTGATACCGTCAAAGGGGAAACAGCAAAAGCTAGCTGAGTTGATGCCGCGAGAAGAGATAGCGAAAAGAGTGCGTTTTTAATTAAACGCTTTGGTTTATTTCTTTTTATCATGAGGTTATGTCCCTATAAGAATCACGTTTTGTGTTCAGGACCAAATTAGCAGTTTAAAAATATCATCAGCAATTGGTATTGTTGCCAAGATGATAATCAAACGTTACCTTCGTGATATCTGCAATGGAGAACCGTCTCTCTAAGACCAAATCAATGACCAAAAATACTTAAATTAACAGTGTGCGATCACATTTTGGTTGAATCTCATTTAATATATAGGCTTGTGATTTCATTAGAAGTTTTCATAGATTTGAGACGCTAGGCAATTTTATAGTCATGCGCTAAAGTGTAAGAACGAGATTAGTGGCGACGTTTTTTGTTCGTCAAAGACATAATCTATTGAACTGCGAGTCACACCAAAAGGACAAGTTAATGACGAACAAATATACGCCCCCAAAGATTTGGACGAATGAAGCCAGCGGCGGAAATAAGTGGGCAAATATTAATAGCCCTGAATCAGGCGCGCGATATGATAAAGAATTACCTGTCGGCAAGCATGCGCTTCAACTCTATTCGCTAGGAACACCTAACGGGCAAAAAGTCACCATCATGCTTGAAGAGCTGCTCGCACTTGGTATTAAAGAAGCAGAATATGATGCTTACTTAATCAACATTGGCGAATCCGATCAGTTTTCCTCTGGGTTTGTTGAAGTAAACCCTAACTCGAAGATCCCAGCTCTTTTTGATCACTCAGGCCAAGAAAAGGTCAACGTGTTCGAATCTGCTTCAATTCTCGTTCATTTAGCAGAAAAGTTTGACCACTTTCTACCAAAAGAAGGGAATGCGAGAACCCAAACGATCAACTGGCTGTTCTGGGTACAAGGCTCAGCACCATTATTAGGTGGAGGATTTGGGCACTTTTACTCTTACGCTGATGAAAAACAGGAATACCCGATTAACCGTTTTGCCATGGAAGTAAAACGTCAATTAGATGTGCTTGATAAGCAACTGGCTAAGAACACGTATGTATCTGGTGAGGAATATACTATTGCTGATATGGCGATTTGGCCATGGTATGGAAATCTGGTGCTAGGCGCAATTTACGATGCATCAGAGTTTCTACAAGTTGAAACCTATACGCACGTAGTGCGGTGGGCAAAAATGCTAGAGAAAAGAGAAGGCGTACAACGAGGGCGTATTGTTAATCGCTCTTGGGGTGAGGATTGGGAGCAAGTACCAGAGCGTCATAACGCTGAGGATATTGATAAGGTACTCGCCTTAAAACCTTAAGGGAAACGAGTAAACCAAACTGATAGCGCTCTTTTATTATAAGGGCGCTTTTTTTATCTTGATGGCTATTTTTACGATTAAACGCTCTGGATAAAAAACCGAGCCAGAATTACCTTGGTTTGTCGCAGTTAACCTGCGACAATCTGCCCCGTCTTTTCAATATCAAACGGTTTATTATGAAACTTTTAGTTCGCAACTTAGCGCGCTCCACGACTGAACACGAAGTTCGCGTATTATTTTCAGCACACGGTAACGTAGGCGAATGTACTCTTGTATTAGATCAAGAGACTGGTCAATCCAAGGGATTTGCGTTCGTTGAAATGGACAATGACGCTGAAGCAAAAGCCGCTATCGCAGCGCTGAATTTAGCTGATATTGCAAAAAGTAAAATTCGAGTAAAAATCGCTAATAATTAAGTATTGGGCTGATGATTAGGCGTTAGTACCGTGTTTCCACAGTGAAGTGCCAAACAACCTAATATTTAGTAATTTGCCCAATAAGAAAAGCCAGCCGATGTAAAGTCAGGCTGGCTTTTTCGTTTCTACGATTTACCCTTCTGCGAGAATTAAAGCAGGCTTAACTTTTTGGTTTCAAATCCAACACATGAAGCAAACGCTCAGGAGTGCCTTCCCAAATCATAGGGCGACCTTTCGGGTTTTCAGCATTCCACCAACCAGTAAATCGTTTGGTATTGTACTGGTAGAAATTAGGGCCTGATAATACAGGTACTGTCACTTGGTTTTTCGCGATCAGTTTCTGGATTTGAGTTGCGATACGTTTTTGTTCGTCGCCATCTGCGGTTTGATAAAAGCCATCCAACAGATCATCTAACTCAGCACTCTTCCAGTGATGCATTGCAAACCTTGGCATGCCATCAGACGCTTGCAAGCGTGAGTGGTAAGCACTATCCCAATAGCGGTGTGGTGTCGCGCCATGGAAGTAGTTAGTGTACGCCACATCGTAATCAGCATTGGACATTGACTGATTGTAGATTGAAAAATCTGGCGTTCTCGCTCTTACTTTAATTCCCACTTCATTCAGCTGCTCGACAGCTAGCATTACGGTATTGTTGAAGTCCGTCCAACCTTGGGGCGATTGAATAGAGAGCTCGAATGAAGCACCAGAAGGGCTTTCAACGAAACCATCACCATTAGTATCTTTATACCCAGACTCTTTTAGTAACTGACGAGCATCTTCTGGAGAGTAAGTCATAAATGGCTGATATTGCTTATGGGTTTCCTTGTCTGACCAAGCTTCAAATGCGTAGCCCAAACCTGATGCGAAGTCATTCACCACTCCATTCCCATAGTTCGCGACATCAATAAGTACTTGCCTGTCCAATGCCATAGAAAACGCGCGTCGGAAATTCAAATCGTTCATCACTTCATGCTTACTTTCATCTTTCGACTTATAGTTAAACATAAACGCTTGCGTGCCTGCAGGTGGGTACCAGTAACCGTGCTCTGTGGATGCTTGCATATACGTTTGATCGATATCTGGAACAAACGACCCTGCCCAATCAATTCTGGAGTTCATGAGTTCACCCAGTACTTGATCATTGTGGTTCATTTGAGGAACTCTTAGGCAATCAACATCCAAATTTTCCGAGTCCCAGTAGTGGGGGTTTCGACACTGGACAAATAGCGTGGATGTAAATCGAGGCAACTCAGTAAACGGCCCTGTCCCAACAGGGTTAGGGTTTAAATACGTAACAGGATCTTCAACCTTACTCCACTGATGTTTCGGAACGACAGGAACCTGTACTAACTCATAAGGAATATTAGTGTTCACTTCATTTAGAGTAAAACGAACCTGATGCTCATTGATCTTCTCAATTGACTTAATATTGGCACTGACTCCACGGTCATCAAAAGAAGGGTTTTGTCTTATAAGATCAAAGGTATAAATAACATCATCAGCATTAAATGCCTCACCATCAGACCATTTAATACCTTCTCTTAAATCAAATGTGACTTTTAATAAATCTTCACTAAGGGTAAAGCCTGTCGCTAATCTAAACTCTGGAATATTTCCTTTCAACTCATTGAATACCACCAACGGCTCAAATATAAAATCTCGCGCTGTATGCATTCTTGAAACAGAAAATGGATTAAAGTTTCGAATCAAAGAAGCATTGTGATTTGGAATAATTGTCAGTTGGGATTTCCCTGATAGTTCTGCAGAGTTTACAGTGGGAGAAAACAGTAATGCGGTGGTTATGGCACTCAGTATTAACGATGTATTCATGGTTACGCCCTAGTAGTTATTTACAGGAAAACTAGCTAGAAAAAGAACGATATTCAACCACTCAATAAGGCAAAAACACACTCCGCACATAGTACTGATAAATCTATTGATTATATGTAGTCAAGATACTGTTTTAATTAAACAAAAACTACATTAATTGGGATAAGGCTCGAGTATAAAATTAAATTGAAAGTAACTTTACTACACCAGTAAATATGTGTAACAAATTAAACTATTTACCATTTTGCGAGTGATTCGATATTTCACCATTTGTCGCGCAAAAAACATCATATTTCACTCATTGTAAACCGGCCATATTTCAATTTATATTCTTTAGAAACAAAGCACAGAAACAACAATAAAAAACATCGTTTTATAGAGCCGCGGTAAAATAATCATATGAGCAAAGTTGGATGTTCAGTGAATAATACGACCAAATTCCCCGTTTTAGCGCAATAATGTGTTAAATTAATAACTCACGTTACGTGATTTTTAATTTATAACGAAACGATTTTGTTATTTTTTCGCTTAGAAAGAGCAAGGAAACTCTATGAAGATGAAACTGGCAACGATGCTACTATTGGCGAGTTCGACCGCTGCAACGACGGTAAACGCAAGTGAATGTGGATCAGTCACTATTGCTGATATGAACTGGTCATCCGCGAGTCTAATCGCAAATATTGATAAATTCATTCTTGAACATGGTTACGATTGTGATGCCGACTTAATCCCTGGAGATACCATGCCAACCGGCACATCCATGATTGAAAAAGGTCAACCTGATATTGCTCCAGAGTTCTGGAGTAACTCAATGAAAGATGCACTGGATAAAGGTGTTGAAGAAGGTCGTCTACGCTATGCAGGTAAATCACTTGTAAATGGCGGTGAAGAAGGCTTTTGGGTACCACAGTACCTTGTTGACCAATATCCTGAAATTGCAAAAATTGAAGGCGTAATCAAGCACGCTAAACTGTTTAAACACCCTGAAAGCAAAGACGTTTCAGCTTTCTACAGCTGCCCTGCTGGTTGGAACTGTCAAATCAGTGCGGGGAACCTGTTTGAAGCGTTGAATCTTGAAGACGCAGGTTTTGAAATTGTCGACCCAGGTTCTAGTGCTGGCCTTTCTGGTTCAATCGCGAAAGCCTACGAACGTGAACAAGCTTGGTTTGGTTACTACTGGGCGCCTACTGCGGTACTTGGTAAGTACAACATGGTTAAAGTCGATTTTGGTAGCGGTGTAGACTTAGAAGAGTTTGTTAACTGTACCACCAGCGAAGAGTGTGAATCGCCAAAAGCAACCATGTACCCGCCATCACCTGTGCATACCATGACAACCGAGGCTTTCGCTTCTCGTGCGCCTGAAGCCTATGCATACCTTGGTTCTCGTGGTTTCACTAATGCGAATATGAATGAGCTTTTAGCATGGATGGAAGATAACCAAGCGGATGGTGAAGAAGGAATGTTCCACTTCCTGAGCGAATATCCACAAGTTTGGCATAAATGGGTGTCTGCTGACGTCGCCAAGAAAGTTGAAAAAGCACTATAATTAACGAATAACACCGTGATTATCGTGAAGAAAAGCTAAATATATCTACGTTAAAAGTGCTGTAACGTTAAAAGTGGACTACTTGTAGTAACGACGTAGGACACGTCGTATTAAGTTAAAAAACCAAGGCAAGCTGTTTAGCTTGCCTTGGAATAAAAAGGACAAAATAATGGCTGACAGTAATTGGCTGAACAGTTTCCCAGAAATGGATCGTTCTGATCTTAGACTCATCCGCAAAACTCTTGATGGCGCATACCGAGACTTCTCTCGTGAATACGGCGACATGATTGAATCTTTTTTCGACCCACTCCTCTCCTTTCTCGTTTGGTTTGAAAAACTTCTAATTTCTACCCCGTGGTTTATCGTATTGGCACTGACCACCGGGCTGGTATACGCTGCGAGCCGCTCGTGGAAATTGGCCTTAGGTGGCCTAATCTCTTTTATCATGATTGGCTACTTTGGCATGTGGGAAGACACGATGCGGACATTAAGCATCATTACCGTGTGTACCTTGCTCGCTATATTCTTAGGTATTCCTATAGGTATAGCTATGGCTCGTTCTAATCGAGTTCAATCTACCGTCACACCAATGCTTGACGTCATGCAAACCATGCCAGCCTTCGTTTACCTGATTCCAGTCGTTATGTTATTAGGTATTGGTAAAATCCCGGGGCTTATTGCCGTGGTTATCTACGCCATTCCACCAGTCATTCGGTTAACCAACCTTGGCATTCGTTTGGTTGATAAGGAAGTGCTTGAAGCTGCAACCGCCTTTGGTGCTAGTAGTAAACAGCGTCTATTTGGTGTTCAGCTTCCTCTTGCAATGCCGACCATAATGGCTGGTATCAACCAAACCATCATGATGGCGCTTTCAATGGTCGTGATCGCATCAATGATCGGTGTTAAAGGCCTTGGTCAACCGGTTCTTAAATCAATCACTAACCAATACTTTACTCTGGGGCTTCTTAATGGCTTTGCTATCGTAGCACTCGCTATTTTATTTGACCGCGCATCTCAAGCGTACGCTAAACGTACTCAAGCACACCTTGGAGATCTAAAACATGACTAAACCACTTATTGAAATCCGTGGCTTATACAAAGTTTTCGGTCCAAAACCTAAAAGTGTTATCGACCGTGTTAAAGCTGGCGTAAGCAAAGACCAAATCCTAGAAGAAACAGGCCATACGGTTGGCCTAAAAGACATCAACTTAAGCATTAATAAAGGTGAAATCTTCGTGATAATGGGCCTATCGGGTTCAGGGAAATCGACACTGATTCGTCACTTCAACCGATTGATTGACCCAACGTTAGGTCAAATCGATGTGGAAGGCACCGATGTCATGACACTAAGCCAGAAAGAACTTGAAGCGTTTCGTCGTCACAAAATGTCGATGGTCTTCCAACGCTTTGGTTTAATGCCTCACCGTAAAGTGTTAGACAATGTTGCTTATGGTCTTGAAATTCAAGGTGTTGCCAAAGAAAAACGTCTGGCGAAAGCGAATGAGTGGATCGAAACCGTTGGCTTAAAAGGTTATGGCGATCAATACCCATCGCAATTATCAGGTGGTCAACAACAACGCGTTGGCTTAGCTCGCGCGCTAAGTACTGATGCTGAAATACTTCTAATGGACGAAGCATTCTCTGCATTAGACCCATTGATTCGTAGTGAGATGCAAGATCAGTTGATTGAGCTACAACAGAAGTTGCATAAAACGATTATCTTTATCACACACGATCTGGATGAAGCACTTCGTTTAGGTGACCGCATCGCAATTTTGAAAGATGGCGAGCTCGTTCAGCAAGGTACGCCTGACGAAATTCTACTTAACCCTGCTGATGAATACGTGGAAGCATTCGTTAAAGACGTAAACCGAGCTCGAGCATTAACCGTTGAAACAGTGATGCAGCCACCAGCGTACCGAATTACTGCTGAAACCATTGAAGAAGCGTTAACTCTGATGAAGAAGAGTAAGCATGACTACGCTTATCATGTTACAGAAGAGGGCTATCAAGGGGTTCTAACCCAAGAAGGCTTACAAGACGCCTCTGATGATGCGTCTATCAGCGAGTTTAGTGAAGATATCTACGAAGAAGTTCCTTCAGTTTCTCCCGATGACGCAATTGAAGCGGTTCTTCCTGAAACGATGGCGTGTGACTATTCGTTGCCCGTTGTCGATGAGGATGGGAACCTTAAGGGTGAACTAGAACGTAGTGCAGTCGCAGAGATCTTTGTCGATAACACATCAGAGTCAGATGAAAAAAAGGTAGAGAGTGAGGTTCAAAAAGCGAGTTAATGACTTCGGTTACTCGTTCACCGATTTGGTTAGTTCACTAATTTGTAATCTCACTGACTAGAAAATATTAGAAGCGCTATTGACCTTATCCTATTTGGATAATCTTCAGTGGCGCTTTTCTTTTTATGGTCAGCTATGATTTGAGAGCGTAAGTTATGGCGTTCTTATTTGAACGAAGGTTCTCAATATCCTTCAAATAAGTGAGATGATGGCCATCTTCAATATTCTTTTGAATGTGAACGTCGCCGTTTTCTGCTTGCTCCATCATGTAGTCGACCAAAGATTGAATCCTGTCTATCATCACGCCAACCAGTTTCTCTCTGTCGCTAGTGCCCAAACCATAACCATCACAAAATTGTTTCGCACGCTCAATCTGATCATCTAACGTTCCTAAACGATCATTGATATCGGTTTTAAATGGTGCCCAGCAATAAACAGAAAACGCAACATCCCAAACTCTTGGTGCTGGGTGTGCGGTATCAAAATCGAAAGCGCCTGTTACTTCACTGCCGCTTAAAGCAACGTTATAGGGCGTGAAGTCACCATGACATACCACTTCCGATGGGACTCTGATTGGTAACATCCAAGGAAAGTCATGAATATCGTTGCGTTGAATAAAACTGACGGAAGCATCATGTAACGCTCGTAGCAGTTTCGCCGCAGACACTAAGGCAGTCTGTGATGCAATTGCGCCAGCTAACGGGTAATTATAGGTATCACCTTCAACGTAGCTGAGCACTTCATTGGCATTTGTCGTACTGACTAGCCTTGGTGTTTCTGTTAACCCTTCAGCTTGATAATGGCTAAGTAACCTATGAATAGTAGAAGACCAAGGGTTTAGAGGTCTAACAACATTCTTTCCATCAAGAAAAACAGCATTCTCACGACCACCTTCTAACATTTCCATCGCAAATCCATCCTAATCAATGACCAAGCTACCATCATCCTTAAACTGCCAGAAATCAGCATAAGCAATTTCCCACAAGTGGCCATCAGGGTCAGAGAAATAGCCGCTATATCCGCCCCAGAATACATCTTGCGCTGGTTTCTCGAGCGTAGATCCTAACGACACGGCTTTTTGTAGAATCTCATCCACTTCTTCTTTACGGCGAGTATTGTGTGCGAGGGTCACGCCAGAAAACGACCTCGCAACCTCGTTCTTAGCAAACTTTTCCGACACATCTTTTGATAGCTCTTGTAAAGGGTACAATGCTAAACAGACACCTTGGGTTTTAAAGAAGATGATACCCTCTTCTGGTGACTTTGAGCTTTCAAAACCCATCGCAGTATAGAATTGATATGAACGATCTAAATCACTCACCCCTAACGTAATAATACTGACCCTTGGTTCCATTTATTCATCCTTGATTGGCTCTCATTATTTATAAAATATCTCACCACTATTCACATCTAAGTAGATTTTGTCCGCTTGTTTCATACCACCGCAATAGACAAAGTAGACGTCTCTTTCACTATAACGAATGGAGCGAACCCACCCTCCAAGCTCTTCAAAGTCTAGGGGGGTACAGGTATCACTGTTTAATAACTCATCAGTTTTGGATAAGAACATCACTTCATGGATTTTAAAATCATCAGACTTATTGATATAAGCCATGAGGGTATCGTGACGCTCCTGCTTGGTGATCACAGGTGCGTCTTCCACCAGCGCTTCCATAGGAATCCATTCCGCTACTTCTTCACCGCCCTCTTCATAGACGTAGTAGACCGAGATTCTCCCCCAACCATCACGCTCTTCCAAAATGGTGACATCATCACCTCTATACAATACGCTCTCAATAAATGCTTCATAATCTGGGCGCTCTCTCACGCCTAACGTTGGCGTATTAACATAATACTCTGTCACCACTTTAGGCATGGCTATTGCTTGTTCCGGGTCGCTTACCTCTGCAATGTCCTCTTCCTCTTCCATCATGGAAGGCATCTCGTTGGCTTCTTGCATGGGTAACCAATAGAACAGGTAAAAACCTGCACCAGCACCTGCTAGGCCTAAAACAAGTAACAGAACCATTATTATCTTTTTCATCAATCAACCAAACCTACGTGTGGGCTTCATTTACTCAATTCTCTTTTTTATTGACGCCATTTAGCTTTTATTAGCGTCATTTAACTAGGAAGCTTCCTATAATCATTACAGGTTCGACAACTATCTAAAACTCTATGCGCCAATATTCGGTATTCCTTAGTATAGCGGCTACATTACTGATCTCTTTACCTCTAGTGGTGGAAAGTCAGCATTGTGTTGAAGCACAATGGAATCAAGCTCTCAGTGAACAAACCGATATAGAACGTTGGTATAATCAACGTGCGACTCACTTTAATCATCTATTTACCGTCTATCAACAGCAAGTATTACTGCATAAAGAGTTCAGTTCGGATGAGATAATCTCATTTTGGAGACCAGGGGCCACTGAGTTCCACACTAAAATGGATCAGCAAATAGCAGCAGCGCTCATGTACGCAGAACTCATCGACAAAGAAAAAGCCACTCTGAAACAAGGTGAACCGAAGGTAAGACGAATTCAAGAAAAGTGGCAGAATTTCATTTCACACTGTGAAGAGGCCGATCTCAATATCAATGCATTATCAAGCCACCGATACGTCGACGCGAACAATGAATTAATCAAAGAGATGGCCTTACTACACGCAAAACTTTCTCTAATGCACCGTCTTTATATGACTGAGGCCGACACGCTTTCAGAGGCAAAAAAAAATTCTCAAGGAAGCATCAAATTAGATCCGTATTTAGACCATTAGTAACGTAAACTCACACGCATGGAGCTAGCTTAAATTTAATGCATCACACTTAGCGGCGCAGATAAAATCATTTTTATGCAATCCTCGAATTGAGTGACTCCACCAGGTTACCGTCACTTTCCCCCATTCAAGTAAGATTGCGGGGTGATGACCTTCAAGTTCCGCTAGTTCTGAAACGCGATTGGCAAACGCCCAAGCAAGCTTATAGTTCTTAAAACTATACACTTTTTCAAGCTGAGGAATATCATCATGATGGTTTAATTTCCATTCAATAAGCTGGCGCAACAATACACTCTGTTCTTCTTCACTAAGCGCGACAGAGTCGATACCGCATGCTTCACACTTCATGTCATTTAACATTTGATATTTCCTTAGGCTCAAATAATGCTGGAAAGAGATCTAGCTCCATTGCCAAATTCACTGCATTGATAAGATCATCCTGGCTTAAATGGTAAAGTTGCTTTAGATCTTCTAAAACGTAGTAGATAGGTTGCATGATGTCGATGCGATAGGGTGTACGTAATACATCAATCACAGAGAAATCCGCGTGTATCGGTTTGCGATCATCAAGTGCATAGATAGTTTCTCCTGGAGACGACAGTATTCCACCACCATATATTTTAGTCACCCCGTTTTCTTTGACTAAGCCAAACTCTACCGTAAACCAATAAAGCCTCGCTAAGTAGACTCGCTGAGTATGGCTTGCGTGTTTACCTAACGTTCCATAGATATGAGTGAAGTGTGCAAAATCTGGGTTTGTTAACATCGCGCAATGCCCAAACACTTCATGGAAAAAGTCAGGCTCCTGTAGATAATCAAACTCCTCCTTTGTTCGTAAAAATGTCGCAACAGGGAACTGTTTATCAGCAAGCAGTTCAAAGAATCTATCAAAACTGATTAACGCTGGTACAGGAGCCAACCTCCAACCAGTTTGAGTCATTAGCTCTTTGTTTATGTTTTTTATCTGAGGAACGCTATCAATAGGGAGATTTAACATAGATAAGCCATCAATGTAAGCTTGGCATGCTCGGCTCTTAACTAAAGGAAGTTGTCTTAAGTACAGCTCGCTCCAGGCCTTATCTTCGCTTTTACTCCATGCAACCGATCCATCGCTATTGACGGGTTTTGATTGGTACTTACTCATTGACCGTTCCTTCATCGCCCCAATAAGTAAAGCCTATTTGCGATTGTGAGAGGGTGCCAATAAACGGCGACAAATCCAACCAAACTTAATGTAACATTTTATTTACATCGTCAAGTTTTGTTTTATTATTCAGTCTCATGCTGAAGAGCACATTTGACACATTGCCGATCAGCATCAACACTTAGGCTAGCCAATGATGGACATGAAATATCGAGAATCGCATGCCAAATAACACCCCGATTTGGACACCAAGCCAACAACGGATTGAAGAGTCTAATCTCCACCAATTTATTCAACATATCAACATGCAGGGTGAAGTGATTGAGGATTATGAATCGCTGCATCAGTGGTCAATTGATGATACAAAACAGTTTTGGTTAGAAATTTGGCAGTATTGTGATGTGATTGGCTATAGAGGTGAGTGTATTTTTGGTGAAGGTATTGCTAAATGGGGGGAATTTTATCCTGCTCGAGATACCATCTGGTTCCCTCAAGCGCAACTCAATTATGCTGAAAACTTGCTCTCTTTCGCCTTCCAACAACCCAGTGAAGTGGCGATTTGGTTTAATAATGAAGCGGGTAAAACTCAACAATTCTCTTGGCAACAGTTGTGTGACCAAGTCTCGGTTATGCAGCAATGGCTAAAACAAAATGGGGTCGAACAGGGAGATGTCGTCGCTGGTTATCTTCCCTACTTACCTGAGAGCGTTGTGGCAATGCTTGCGGTTACCAGCCTCGGTGCTATTTGGACCTCCACATCACCCGACTTTGGCAGCGACAGCGTGATTGAACGTTTCGGACAAGTCAAACCCAAGGTGCTTTTTTGCTGCAATGGCTATCAATTTAACGGAAAGAACTTCTCTTTAAAAGAAAAGAACAACACGATAATTGACGCCTTAAAAAGCGTTGAAAGCGTATGTGAAATCGCCTATATGGATGGAGGCAATAGCGATAGTGAGTACCAACCTCATTATTCAGAATGGGACTCGATTCAAGCCAATTACTTACCAAGAGGGATTCGCTATCAGCGAATAGCCTTCAATGATCCACTTTTTATCCTCTACTCATCAGGAACGACTGGAAAGCCTAAGTGCATTGTCCACTCAGTTGGAGGAACGGTTCTTAACCATCAAAAAGAGCACCAACTTCACTGTGACATTCAACCACTGGATCGAGTGTTTTATTATACAACCTGTGGTTGGATGATGTGGAACTGGCACGTTTCAACTCTGGCGAGCGGGGCAACTCTCGTTATCTACGACGGAAGCCCTATGTATCCAAGTGCCGATAGTTTGTGGCGACTCGCTCAAGAGGCCAAGGTTTCACTGTTTGGAACATCAGCCAAGTACCTGCAAGCACTGGAAAAAAGCCCATTAATACCAAACGAAAGCTACAATCTTGAGGCTCTCAAAACCCTATGTTCTACGGGGTCAGTACTTTACTCTACTCAATTTGACTATGTTTATCGCGCCATTAAGTCAGATTTACATTTGGCCTCTATTTCAGGTGGTACGGATATTTGTGGTTGCTTTGTATTAGGCAGCCCTATTAACCCAGTGTACCAAGGAGAGTGTCAAGTAAAAGGACTTGGGCTTGATGTAGCAGTATTTAATCCTGAGGGTGAGCCCATAACCGATCAAAGAGGCGAGCTTGTCTGTAGAAACAGCTTTCCAAACCAACCTGTTGGTTTTTGGCAAGATGCTGGGGAAAAGTACCACAATGCTTACTGGAACCGCTATTCAAACACTTGGCACCACGGTGACGATGTCACTCTAACTCACAATGATGGGATGATATTTTACGGCCGTAGTGACACGACTCTTAATCCCGGAGGCGTGCGTATAGGCACTGCGGAGATCTACCAACAAGTCAACCAACTAGATTACATTCAAGATTCCATTGCTGTTGGACAAACTCACGGTGAAGACGAGCGAATACTACTGTTTGTTCAAACAACCAACAATCAAGTGCTTAATGAGGCCTTATGTGAGGATATAAAACAACGCCTAAAGGCTAAGTGTTCCCCAAGGCATGTGCCGTGGAAAATTTTTGCTGTCTCAGATATACCTAGAACAAAGTCAGGAAAGTTAGTCGAGTTGGCAGTAAAACAGGTAGCCAATGGGCAAGAGGTAGTGAATCGAGAAGCGATCGCTAATCCAGAACGACTCGATGACATTGCACTGCTTATAAAAGCCTAGTCGGAATAAACCGAGAGTAAGAAGCAATACATCTACACAGTTCTTTAGAACAAGTGCTATGTTTAACTAACTTGTCTATTGACCTGTCTTGCCTTTGTAACCGTATTGCTTATAGCTTCTCTCTTGGTGCTATTGCTTTACAACGCTATCGTACATCAAAGGGATATTGACACTGTGTTTAGCGCTTTTTACCTACACCCATCAACACTGAACGTTTTCCTTGTTTAGTGTCCATCTCAAACGCGACCGAAACAGATACATCTTCAAAGCCAACACTGGTTAATACGTGTTCTACCTTAGTTTGAGTAAGTCCAAAGCCACCTTCATTTTCAGCGACCCAATCCCAATGAATGAAGACACCATCGTTATCTAAGATCGAGTAAATAACGTCAGCCGTCTCTGAAAAACTCGGTAGGAAACTGCAAACTGAAGAGGCAACAACGATGTCAAACTGATTTCTAAACGCAGGGTGCTGTGCCACGAGTCCACGAGTCAATTCATCTACAACGGGCTCTACATTAGCTAGCTCTTTTTTATCAAGCTGTTCGATCATCGCTTCTGAGGAGTCTAAGGCAACAATATCTTTTGCTGCGTAGACCATCTTCTGGCTAAGAAGGCCTGTTCCACATCCAAAATCTAGAACATGCTTACCTTTCAAGCTCGTCTGTTTTATCAACTGTTCAAATACGTGAGATGCAAACTCAGACGTTGCTTGTTCTGTTTCCCAAGTTTTCGCGTATTCGTCCCATTCGTTCGCCATCATGATCTCCCTGTAAAATCTTTCATTTGGCAATAGGCTCAAGAGTAAACCAAAATGAACTGAGAAGGTATCAAATCGACAGACAAATTAACAATATTTGTATATGATTCATGGACTCGGTCCGGATTGTACAACAAATGAACTTATCTCAAATTGAAGCTTTTTGTGTCGTTGCTGATTCTGGCTCTGTTTCAGAAGCAGCCCGTCAACTTGAATGTAACCGTACTAAATTAAGTATGGCGATCAAGGCATTAGAAAAAGAGCTAGGGACTGAGCTTTTCATTCGTAGTGGTAATAATCTTGAATTATCGGAAGCAGGCAAAGCGATCTATAAAGATTGCGAAAACCTTATTGTGACAGCCTCTCGGATCAAACAAACCTGTTTACACGCCTCTGGCGAGTTTAATGCAGAAATTTGGATCGCGCGCGACGATTCCCTACCGGACGCATTTTGGCAAGATCTTGCGCATACAATGAACAAGCAGTTTCCTGCAACGTCCTTTAATATCATTCTCGCTTCTAGCGGCGATCTTTCCAATCTCGTTGAAACTCAGCAAGTTGATTTTGCTTTTGGTGTGGATTACGAGCGAACTGATGACCCTCGCATCACTTATCAGCCCTTAGGCAAAATTCGCATGATGTCTGTTTGCAAAAGCGACCACGCCCTTAGCAAACTTGGTCGAGTATCCGACGATGTTCTTAGAGACTCCATGCAAGCCATCATGGTTTACCTCAATGAAAAAGATAACCCTGAGCTTCAACCCTTTTCTCTTCGACATATCGGTTTCTCAAGTTTTGATTATATGCTCTCCACGATACTGACTGAAAACGCTTGGGGCGTTCTACCAGAGCCACTTATTCGACACCATTTAAGACAACAGAAACTCTCGGTTATCAAGCATACTTATGGGCTAACTCAAGAAGACTACTGCATGTTTACCGCGGCTGGTATGTCTGAGCACCCAGGTATGGTTTGGCTTGCTGATAAACTCAGTGATTATCTGTTTGATTTCTAATCTAACTTTGACTGGCGAATGGTAAGTTGATGACAAATCAGCCAGTGTCAATAATATTGACAGCATAGTTGTTACATAAGGAACTGATAATAAAGGACTTATATTAAATACACGTGAAACCATCGAATTAACAAACTATTAACCGTTGCTATATTTTCCCCACAAGCCAAGAATGAAAAGGTGTTTCTGACGAGTGATAATGTATGTGCGCCCAAACAAACCAAAATGAAAAACAAGTTCTTAGCTTCTCAGCCTTTTTAGCACTTGGGTTTGCAGTTGGTGGGCTTACGCTTGGTTGGTTTGTTGGTTCCTTGGTTATCATGTTCGATGGTGTTTATTCTCTCGTCAGCCTACTATTAACTTTATTGTCACTAGCGGCTTCACGTTATATCCAAAAGCCCTCTAAAAGCCACTTTCCACTCGGTAAGGCGATTCTTGAACCAGTCGTGATCGCTATCAAAGCAATCACGATATTGATGATCGTTGGTTATTCAGTCCATTCTGCGGCACTTGCCATGTTCAGCGGTGGTCGAGAAGTCGACGCCTCTATTGCAACCGCATTTGGCGTCGTCAATGTGCTTGGTTGTGGCTACGCTTGGTGGTATATCGCGAATAAAAGTAAGCACTTTAGCTCGGGGCTTATCAAAGCTGAATCGAAACAGTGGCAGATGGACACCTTGTTGAGTGTTGCTGTGACACTGGGTTTTGTCGTCGCATGGCTCATGACATTTACAGCACTATCAGGCTACTCGGTTTATGCCGACCCAATGATGATGCTGCTAATGTCGTTCTACTTTATTAAAGTGCCGTTTGATATGTTAAAAGACGCAGTAAAAGAGCTACTAACCATGACCCCAAACCATGAGTTATGCGAAACCGTAGATAGAGACATCGTAGCTGTCGATAAAGAGATCGATCAGGATATGGACATAGAACTTGCCGCAGTCACTAAGGTCGGCAACGAACTAAGAGTGAGTGTTGACATCCATACAAGCCGTGAACAAATAAACACCTGTGAAATTGAAAAGACGCGTAACGCATTGACTAAGCGCCTTTCTAAACTGCCTTTAGATCTTCAACTGACAATGAATTTAGCAAGCTAGGATAAGAGACTCAAAGCCTAATTCGCTCGGTTTTTTTGGTCTCTTACTGTTTACGATCGCTCTCTTGTGTACCACCAACAGATCAGTGAACCGCACGTTACCATTGCCACACCTTGCCAGAAGGTTGATGTTAAGTTCACACTCAAAATATAGGAAGAGATCAGAGTCGATAGCACAGGGGTGAAATATGAAAGAGAAGCAAGCAAGACCATATTCCCCTTAAGTATTGCAAAATTCCACAGCGCATACCCCCCTCCCATAACCATGCCCGTCAATATCAAGTTTAATGTCGAAGGCAGCGTAAAGCTCATCCCCTGCTCGTCACTAATAAAATATTGAATCCATAAGGTTATCGCCGTCAGAATAAAAAAGAGCACAATCGCATTCTGACCGTTAGCCAAGCGCTTGGTAACATTGCAATAGATTGCCCAGATGAACGCGCCTATGAATGCCATGCTATAGGTAGTAGGATTGGTGGCAATATTGCTTGTGAGCTGAGCGATGGTTAAGTCGCCATCACCGGTTACGGCCCAGACCACCCCAAACAGAGCAACAGCTATACCTGGGTAGACTAACCAGTGGGTCTGACTTTTGCTCACTACAACGGCTAATAACACCGTCAGCGCTGGCCACAGATAATTGATAACCGCCATTTCGAGCGCTTGAAGACGATCATTCGCCATCCCTAACGCTAACGCCAAACATATTTCATAACTAACAAAGAGCAGTGAACCCACCAAAAGGTAGCGCCAAGAAAACCGACCGAGTTTAGGGACTCCCATGACTAACATGAGAAATAGAGACGCGGTCGAGTAAATGAGTGCCGCACCACCAATTGGACCAAACTGCTCTGCAACGGTTCGAGTAAGCCCTATTAGGCAGCTCCATAAGAGAATGGCGGTGACACCACACAGTGTGTATTTGTACAAATCAGTGATCTTTAAATTTATTATTTCTTTTCGCACCCTATCACAACTTAACTGTGAACCTAACCTCATATTTCAGCGAAGTTGTTTCGTTAATCTATAATTAGTGTGGTGTAAGTAAAAATCAAGAATTCTTGGGATTAAATGCATGATCATAAAAGGTAAAATATCTGAACGATATGAAGACCAGCATTACGGGTATATTACGCCTGATCAAAGTTCATTGCGCATTAAGTTCAAATTTGAAGACATTAAAAACGATGCCGATATATTACAAATTAATGATAAAGTCGTCTTTAAGCTATCGAAAGATAAGGCCGGCCAAAGCCATGCTGTTAAGATAGAGCGACAGCGTCACTTGCACCCCATGCTCATCATTGCGGTTTGGTTTCTTGGAAGCCTTACTGGTTGTGTTTGGTACTTTGATTACCCAATTGATGTTCTCAATTACTACTATTTCATCAACAGCATTGTTACCCTTATAGTTTGGTTAGACTCTAGAGCAATCAAGAAAAACAAGCCAACAACGGGTGAGGCTAGCTATCTCTTTTTTGCGGTGCTTGGTGGTTGGATAGCGAGTCTCATTTTTCATTACGTTTGGCACTTGAAACAGAAATCATTCTTCTATCAAACTCTTTTATTCATTGTGGTCTTTGGACATGTCACCCTGTTTAGTTGGACTCTCTCGCACGCGGGGGGCTTTTGGCTAGAGCAACAGCTAATCGCACTTAAGCCCTTGCTCTCTGATCTAAATAAAATGCTCTAAATGTCTTGTTGGAGACATGATTTAATAATTCAAATATTCATTATTCCCCTTCCAAAACTTCTACTCACTTTTCCTTACATTAATAAACGTTAATAAAAGCACAAGGCTCCCTTAACCCTACTCTATTTATCCTATGTTCATAATCATAATCAAAGAGGACATAAGGTGAACATACTCGGATATTTGCAAAAAATCGGTAAGGCGCTCATGGTGCCGATTGCCGTACTACCTGCGGGTGGTTTAATGCTCGGTTTAGGCTACGCTCTCGACCCAAGCGGTTGGGGAGCCAATAGTGCCCTTGCCACCATACTCGTCTACGGCGGTAAAGGTATCATGGATAACCAAGCGTGGTTGTTCGCGGTAGGCGTCGCTTACGGACTAGCCAAAGATAACAATGGTGCCGCTGCGTTATCTGGATTGCTCGGTTTACTCATTGTCGAGATGATCGTTGGTAACGTCGCGGTAATCTCTCAAATTACAGGTGTTCCTGTTGACCAAATGACAAGCTCAGAGCTTATCGCGTCGGGGGCGTCGGTCAGTGCGTTTACTGGTATTATGATGGGTCTCGTCGCCGCAACACTCTATAATCGCTTTCATACAATAAAGCTTCCCGCTGTTCTAGGCTTTTTTGGTGGTCGTCGATTTGTCCCCATCATCACATCTATCGCCGCAATCACAATCAGTTTGATCATGGTTTACGTTTGGCCATTGGTCTACGGCTCTTTGGTTAATTTTGGTATCGCCATTTCAGAAATGGGGGCTGTCGGAGCGGGTCTGTACGGATTCTTTAACCGACTATTGATTCCTGTTGGGCTTCATCATGCCTTAAACCAAGTATTTATCTTTGATCTTGTGGGTATAAACGATATCTCTCAGTTCTGGTCTGGCACTGGCGAGTTAGGTGTTACTGGTATTTACCAAGGTGGATTCTTTCCTGTTATGGGTTACGGCTTACCTGCTGCATGTCTAGCAATGTATCACTGTGCGAAATCAGAGAATAAAAAGAAAGTCGCGGGCATTCTTGGTGCATCTGCATTTACGGCCATCTTAACAGGGGTTACAGAGCCTATTGAGTTTGCGTTTATGTTTGTTGCTCCTGCGTTGTATGTCATTCATGCACTTCTAACCGCTTTCTCTCTTTATATTGCAGCAAGCATGCAGTGGATAGCGGGATTCACATTCAGTGGCGGTCTCATTGACTTCGTGCTGTCTTACAACCTTCCCCTTGCTATCAAGCCTTACATGCTCATTTTGCAAGGTCTGTGTTTTGCTGTGGTTTACTACTGCGTGTTCCGTTTCGCCATTATGAAGTTCGACCTAAAAACACCAGGTCGTGAAGATGAAGAAGCGGTAGAAAGTGTCGCAGTTGGTACTCATGACAAGGCGGCTTTATACATAAAAGCTCTTGGTGGGCAGCGTAATTTAGACAGCATTGATTCGTGTATTACCCGTTTACGACTGTCATTACACGATATCTCGTTAGCCGATGAGAAAGCGCTTAAAGCCATCGGAGCGATGGGGGTCGTCAAAATTGGCGGAAATAACCTACAAGTTATCGTGGGAACAGAAGCGGAGGAGATTGCTCATGCAATGAAACAGTTTCCCGCCAATGCTGATGAGCCTAAGGTGACTATCCCAGCCCAATAGACAAGTACAAAAAGATAAATAAAAGCCAAAGTTAATACTTTGGCTTTTTACCTCTTACAGATTTGAACACTTCAAAATATGCTGGCATTCAAAACAGACGCTAGCGTTCAAAATAGATTCTCGCTCTCAAACCTGGAGAGTTATCTCTCAGTACCAAACGAGCATTATGTCGATGGACTACTGCGTCAACTAATGAGAGTCCTAGCCCATTTCCATATTCACTTCGACTTTTATCCGCGCGATACATAGGACGACATACTTGTGGCTTGTCTTCATCAGAGATACCTATTCCGGAGTCCGCAACGACAACACCAAAGTGATCAACAATAATCTCTACCCTGCCATTATCCGGAGTATATTTCACAGCGTTCTCTACTAAATTAAATATTGCACGAAAAAGAAGTGAACGGTCTCCAACGACAGTACAAGCTTGATCCTCTCGTATTACAAGCGTTTGCTGCTTTTGCTCTGCAACGGGTGAAATAAATTCCAAAGCATCCCGAGCAATTTGTCCAAGATCCACCCTATCGGTTTGAATGTTTAATTGACCACTATTTAGCTTTGCTATTTCTAACATACTGTTAAACAGTGACAATATTAACTCTAACTCATCATGACAAATTGAAAGTTGCTGTTGCTGTGCATCTGTCATCCCCTCTTTTGACAGCATATCTTCCAAACGCAACTTTAGCCGTGCCATCGGTGTGCGCATGTCGTGTGCCATTCCGACGGTTAAAGACTTGAGTGATGACTCATTTTGGGCCATCTGTTCAATCATATAATTAAGATGAATAGCGATGACATCAAATTCATCATCTTGCTTTGAGACGGGAAGCTTGACATCTCTCTCTCCACATAACACACGATTCATCGTTTTGTTAATCAACTCAATTTTCTTCAACGTTACCACGGTGAAAAAGAGTGCGACAATGAGCATCACGGCAATTGGAAAAACAATGCCGGACAACACAATGGGAATTAAGGACTGACGAAAGGCTTCTACCGTTCTAGAATCAATACCAATTTCCAATTGATGATTCTTACCAACGGGAATGATCGTTTTGTCTGCTTTCGGTAAAGCACTGATCGGATAGTAAGGAGCGGTATAATTAACGTCTGAATACTCTGAAAGCGTGTAAAAGAACGGGCTATCCGTTATTTGCTTTGTTTTAAGGAAGCTTTCCAGCTCCTCTTTCCCTTTCTTAGCAAAATAACTGAATTCTAAAACTTCATCATTTAGCTGTTTAGCCAATTGTTGCCGATGAAACGCATCGGAATCTAAGTACACTTTTCTAATGACGACAACGTTCACCATGGTCACTAAAACAAACAAACCAATGAGCGTTTTAAAAATTGAAGAACGCGTTAATGTATAATCATCGACGAAGGACATATCCAGCTCCCCTAACCGTATGCAATAAATCCACACAGCCAAGCTCTTCAAGTTTTCGCCTGAGGTTGGCAATATGCACATCAATAACGTTAGTTTTAGGGTCGAAGTGATAACTCCAAATATTCTCGAAAAGGCGCATCCTAGAAACGACTTGTTCGTTATGCTCAACAAAATACTGTAAAAGCTGAAACTCTTTGGGTTGCAAGCTCATTCGCTGATCATGACACGTTGCACTATGGGCTTTTAGATCAATACTTAAGCAATCGTAACTAAGCGTACTTTGCAGTGGTGTCTGTCTTTGAGTTCGGTTAATTATGATATCAACTCTAGCGATCAGCTCTGCTAAAGCGAAAGGTTTGATCAGATAATCATCACTGCCAGCCTGTAACCCAACGACTCTGTCTTCAACACTGTCCATCGCACTCAAAATCAACACGGGTAAATCTTCTTGAGTGGCCTTTATTGCAGCTAAAACTTTCATTCCATCTAAATAGGGAAGCATTCGGTCAAGAACAACCAATTGGTACTCACTGCTTAGCGCCATCATCAGACCTTGTTTTCCATCTTCAGCTTGGTCTACTGAATATCCGTGTTCTTGTAGCCCCTTAGCAACGAACTCTCTTGTCGTTGAGTCATCTTCGATGATAAGTATTTTCACAGGTTCTCCTCATACTAAGCGAAGTACTGTAGCGTATTATTTTGGTGGGTAAAATAAAAATGGCTCGCGTGACTAATGCGAGCCATAACGGTCTAGGGGGTAAACCGCGAGTTTATATTGTCTTAAGCGACTGATGTAGTATTGCTGGGTAACTGTTTGTTTTTAATTTATAAAACATTAATTATTCTTAATGTCACGACTTACAATAGGAATTAGGTCAGCTAACCAGTAATAGCATTGCGTTTCTAACTAGCAACTCTGCGTCTAAAACCAATAATTAACGGCATAGCTAACAAAGCAAAGATCCCAAACACACCACCACTAGAGTTTGAACTGTTTGATGATTCTGTTTCTGTTGTTTCTGAATCCACAACATTTGAGTCGCTGTTACGAATTAGGCTTCGAACGCCATTCGTCGTAACGACGTGATACTTGGGTGTTTCAGAACCGCTGGTTACTGAGCTAATCCACGACTGATAATCGTACACTTCGGTAAATGCAGACGTGTAACTTGCTGAAGTGGTCCCACAGTCTGTCGGGCCGAAACTGGTAATCCCGATCTGTACATACTTACTGCCGTCATACCAATAGACAGGGCCACCGGAGTCACCACTGCACGTCGAGTCTTTATAGGCGCCTTCCGTATCTCCATTAAAACATAACTGCTTATCCGTCATCGCACTACCACAAATAGAGTTATCAGAGAGGAAAAGTAGATTCGTTTCTTGAAGAATATCACCGCCATCCACATTACCTTCAATCAGACCATGCCCGATAGTCATAAAACTCGTGGAGCCGTTGTTATCAGGGTAACTGTCATTCTGACTTGTGTTGACGAGATAACTATAATCCGAAACATTCAACGCCGTTTCGAGTTTTAAAACCGCAATATCATTGGCCCACAAATCGCTGCTAGAGTCTGAATAATCATCAGGGTAATAAATCTCTTCTATTCTCGCTTTCTCTACACCTGAATCAAAATAGTCTGATTGGTCACTGAGCTTAGGCGCAATCCACCCGTGAAGCATGATGTCATAGTCACCGTACAGGCAGTGAGCAGCGGTCAGTACATATTGAGAGTTAATAACGGTTGCACCACAGGTGTTACCGTAAAATGAGCCATCGTCAAAAAATAGACTCGCAAAGTTTGGGTAATTCGAATCTAACTTTGATGCTGACACATCAGTACCATTAACAATGTACGCACTCACATCAGATGCGAATGTGTTATAACTCAGCGAAGCACAGGCCAATAATAGGCCACTGAAACGTAAATAACTTTTGTTCATCAAGCAATCCTTCCCAATAGAACATAGACTAGGTAAATATATCCATATAATACCTAAGTACCATCAATAATTAAAAGTACCCACAATAAAAAAGCCCTCAGACTGAGGGCTTTTAAACTTCAATCTTTAGTACTAAGTATAGCTAACCACGGAAATAACGCTGTGGAACAAACGGCATTTTTTCAACCGTCATTGGCAGTTTTTTACCGCGAACTTCAGCAAACAGTTGAGTACCTACCGCTATTAGGTCAGCTCTAACATACGCCATAGAGACTGGCTTGCCTGCATTAGGGCCTGCCGTGCCACTCGTTACGATACCAACTTTGTTATCATCGGCGTCAAATAGTTCTGTACCTTCACGTACTGGTGCCTTGGTTTGACCGACGAGACCAACACGCTTGCGAGTCACATCTTTGGTCAGAATTTGGTTTAGAATAATATCTGCGCCAGGGAAACCGCCTGCACGTGCACCATCTGTGCGACGTACTTTTTGAATACCCCAAAGTAGGCTCGCTTCAACAGGTGTTGTTGTTGTATCAAGATCGTGTCCGTACAAACACAGCCCACACTCTAGGCGAAGTGAATCACGAGCACCAAGACCGATCCACTCTACTTCTTCGAAAGACGTCAGTTTACGAGCCAGTGCATCGGCTTTATCCGCAGGAACTGAGATCTCATAGCCATCTTCACCTGTATAACCACTTCGGCTAACAATACACTCGACACCATCAAGTTCTAACGTTCTTACATCCATAAAGACCATATCAGCAACCGTAGGCTGAATTTGAGACAGGACAGTAACTGCTTTTGGTCCTTGCAATGCAAGCAGAGCGCGGTCTTCAATGATTTCAAGCTCCACACCTGCAGGCAAATGCGCTTGAAGGTGCGTAATGTCTTGCTCTTTACATGCTGCGTTAACTACAACAAATAGATGATCACCCAGGTTTGCCACCATAAGGTCATCCATAATGCCGCCTTGCTCGTTCGTAAAAAACGCGTAACGTTGGTTGCCTTTTGGAAGATCAATAATGTCGACTGGAACCAATGACTCTAAGAATGCCGCTGCGCCTTCACCATGCAAACGTAGCTGCCCCATATGAGACACATCGAAAAGACCCACAGCCTCACGAGTGTGAAGGTGCTCTTTTTTAACACCAAGTGGGTACTGAACTGGCATGTCGTATCCAGCAAACGGGACCATCTTCGCGCCTACTTCAACATGCAACGCATGCAATGGGGTCTTAAGCAGTTCTTGATTCAGTATTTCTTGAGTCATTTTCTTCTCCGTGATGCCAGACATCGTCTCTTTATATGGTGGGTAAGTTATACCACTCGTAAGCTATTTAATTCACAAGCGATGCAGTTAATAAGTTCATGTTACAACTCATTAAACGGCTAACTCTTAGTATGCTTTCCACTTACCATATTTGTTAGGTGGAAATCTTGTTTCCTATAATAAACAAGCATGGCAACTTTTCCACCTTTAACAAGTTCCATACAGCTCAAAGTGTGACATTTAACATACTAATTACAACATACAGAGCAAATAAAAAACGCCTATATGATTTTCAACTGATCATATAGGCGTAATTTTAGCGATTTACTTAAGAACGAAAACGGTTGCTTTCACTATAGGAAATTCTCTTATTTTGTATTAGATAAGTTAAATTGTCCTTACTACTTCGCAGTCACCCACAAAATATGAGCATCTTCTTCACTAGTAGAGATCAACATGTGGCCCATATTTGCATCATAATAGACACTGTCACCTTCACTCATCGGCACTGGCTCATAAAATTCAGAGTAGAACAAAACGTCACCAGAAAGGATCAACAAGAACTCTTCACCATCGTGTCTCACCCAGTCTGCATACTCTTCAAAATTACGTGCATGAACACGGCTTTTGAAAGGCATCATTTTTTTATTCGATAACTGTGTCGCTAATAACTCATGTTCGTAAGTGGGCGTAGGATGTGATTTCCCTTGACCAGATCTAGAGATATCCCGACGCCCCGTTGCAACCTTTTTCCTAGGTGGCTCAAAGAGTTGAGGCATATTAATCTGTAATCCAAGCGCCAATTTCTGCATCGCTTGGAAGGTCGGGGAGATCTGTTCGTTCTCTATTTTACTCAATGTAGAACGAGCCAAGCCCGTTCTTTGACTCGCCTCTTCTAAGGTGATACCTAACTTGGCACGAATGTCTTTAATTCGCTCACCAAGCTTTAATGGCTCTATATTTTGATCCGCTGATTCTTTGGCCAACGTTAAAGATGGGTACTCGTCATAGATGTCTTCAGACATGCTTGTCCCTCTACTATTTTTACTTCCTGTCTGTGAATAAACATTGTTGCATGAAGCGACTCATTGATTAAAGACTACAGTAAGAAATAAAGCGTGCTCTCGGTAACAGAAATGGAAACTAGGTTTCCTATAGGAAATTTTTGGTTGATTGTTTTTCTAGCCAAAGGTATGTTATCGACTTGTTAGATGAAGAGATGCAGTTTCTGGTTTGACCTAGGTTCATGTTAACGAACATTTGGTTAGATCAATTTTACCCATTTTAGGGACATATTCGCGCTGTAATACAACTTGGGTGCTATGCAACAATCAATAGTATTACGGTTATAAACGAAAGACTTAGTAAGCAACAACAATAATGCAAGCTTACTATAAAATTGGAAGACCTCTGCCATGAACAAAGCTTATTCGAACCACAGCCTAGACAGTTTTTTCACTACAAACCTTGGTGCAACAGACGATGCCGTATTTGCGGGTATTCAAGCTGAAAACACACGTCAAAACGAACAAATCGAATTAATCGCTTCTGAGAACATTGTTTCTAAAGCGGTTATGCAAGCGCAAGGTACCTGCCTAACAAACAAATACGCTGAAGGTTACCCTGGCCGTCGCTACTACGGTGGTTGTGAACACGTTGATACTGTAGAAGCGATTGCTATTGAAAGAGCAAAAAAACTCTTTGACTGTGGTTACGTGAACGTTCAGCCTCACTCTGGTGCGCAAGCGAATGGCGCGGTTAAACTGGCTCTTCTTCAACCGGGCGACACAATCCTTGGTATGTCGTTAGACGCCGGTGGTCACCTGACTCACGGTGCTCGCCCAGCCATGTCTGGTAAGTGGTTCAATGCGGTACAATATGGCGTTGACCGTGAAACATTAGAAATTGATTACGATGCCGTGCTAGAGCTCGCAAAAGAACATAAGCCTAAAATGATCATCGCTGGCGGTTCTGCTATTCCTCGCACTATCGATTTTGCTAAATTCCGCGAAATTGCCGATGAAGTAGACGCGATCCTAATGGTCGATATGGCGCACATCGCTGGTCTTATCGCAACAGGTGCACACCCTAGCCCATTGCCTCACGCGCATGTAGTAACAACAACAACGCATAAAACATTGCGTGGCCCTCGCGGCGGTATGATCCTCACCAACGACGAAGCCATCAACAAAAAGATTAACTCTGCAGTATTCCCTGGTCTTCAAGGTGGCCCTTTAATGCACGTTATCGCTGCAAAAGCGGTCGCATTCGGTGAAGCACTGGGGCCAGAGTTCTCTACTTACATTGATTCAGTCATCAATAACGCCAAAGTGCTCGCTGAAGTCTTACAAGCACGTGGCTGTGACATCGTCACTGGTGGCACCGATACACACTTAATGCTGGTTGATTTACGTCCAAAAGGACTCAAAGGCAACAAGGCCGAAGAAGCATTAGAACGTGCAGGGATCACATGTAACAAAAATGGCATTCCATTTGATACAGAAAAACCTATGATTACATCGGGTATCCGTTTGGGTACGCCAGCTGGAACCAGTCGTGGTTTTGGCAGTGAAGAATTTAAGCTCATTGGTGAGTGGATTGGTGATGTACTAGATGGTCTTGTAGAAAGCCCTGAAGGTAATCCAGAAGTAGAACAGCGTGTTCGTAAGCAAGTGAAAACATTGTGTTCTCGCTACCCACTTTACCAATAAGTCATATTATAAACATTTGAACCTAAAGTTATTTTTGGAGATTAAGCAATGGATAACACACTGAAGTTTGCAGATAGCCACGAGTGGGTAAAAGACAACGGTGACGGCACTGTAACAATCGGTATTTCTGAGCACGCACAAGAGATGCTTGGCGATGTTGTATTTGTCGACTTGCCAGAAGTTGAAGACGAAATCGAAGCAGGCGAAAGCTTCTCTTTGGTTGAGTCAGTAAAAGCAGCATCAGACATCTATGCGCCTGTGACTGGTGAGATTGTTGAAATCAACGAAGAGCTAGAAGATAGCCCTGAACTGATTAACGAAGAGTCTTACGAAGGTGGCTGGATCGTTAAAGTGAAGCTTTCTGATCCATCAGAGCTTGATAATCTAAAAGATGCTGAAGAATACCTAAACTCAATCGAAGATGAGTAATTAGGAAGACAAATTAAAGCTGCCCTGTTACTCCAACACGGCAGCTTTTTTTCAAGATGAATATTAAGCGTATCATTACCGAATTTCATAATGAATTGCGATTGATTTCCATCTGTTAAAGAAGGTAAAGGAACAATGACTGAATTACTTCAAAGCCCGTTACTAGCCGATCTGGGCACACAAAACGAATTCGTTGCACGTCACAACGGTCCAAATAAAGCGGATCAACAAAAGATGCTAGAAGCGATTAATGCTGCTAGCCTTGACTCTCTTATTGATGAAACGGTTCCATCGCAGATCCGCGTTGAAAAGCCAATGACGCTTGCAGCTCCAAAAAGTGAAACGGACATGCTGGTCGCGATGAAAGAATTCGCTAATAAGAACCAAGTTAAACGTACCTTTATCGGACAAGGCTATTACAACACCTTTACCCCTAACGTTATTCTACGTAACGTGCTAGAAAATCCAGGTTGGTACACTGCGTACACACCTTATCAGCCAGAAATCTCACAAGGCCGATTAGAAGCACTACTGAATTTTCAACAAATGGTGATGGATTTAACGGCGATGGATATTGCCAACGCATCACTGCTTGATGAAGCAACCGCCGCTGGCGAAGCGATGACGCTTTGTAAGCGCGCAGGTAAAAGCAAAAGCAAAGTCTTCTTTGTTGCAGACGATGTACACCCTCAGACGCTAGAAGTTGTTAAAACTCGCGCAGAGTACATCGGTTTTGAAGTGTTGGTTGGCGCACTTGAAACGCTACCTCAACAAGATGTGTTTGGCGCTCTGGTTCAATACCCAAGCACAACAGGTCAAGTACAAGACCTCACTGACATTATCGCTGCAGCACAAGCAAACAAAACATTGGTGACTGTGGTTACTGATCTACTTGCTTCTACTCTATTAAAACCTGCTGGTGAGATGGGCGCTGACGTTGTCATCGGTTCATCTCAACGCTTTGGTGTTCCAATGGGTTACGGCGGTCCTCACGCTGCATTCATGGCAACACGTGACAAACACAAACGTACCATGCCAGGTCGTATCATTGGTGTCTCTGTAGACTCAAAAGGCAACCAAGCATTACGCATGGCTATGCAAACTCGTGAGCAACACATCCGCCGCGAGAAAGCGACATCAAACATCTGTACCGCTCAAGCACTGCTTGCGAACATGGCATCTTTCTTCGCGGTTTATCACGGCGCTGAAGGCCTACGTACTATCGCTCGTCGCACGCATCACATGACAGCAATCTTAGCGGCTGGTCTAACGAAGTCTGGTTTTGAGCTTGCTCACAACAGCTTCTTTGACACGATTACGCTAAATACAGGCACTCAAACAGACGCGCTTTATGCGAAAGCTCAAGCGGCTGATATCAACCTGCGTAAACTACCAACTCAGATTGGTATTAGTCTTGATGAGACAACAACAACCTCTGATATCGAAGCGCTATTCGCTATCTTCAACGTTACTGAAGATTTCAATGCACTGTCCACTGAAATTGCTACGAACGAGTTTGCAGCAATTCCAGAAAGCTGTCGTCGTGAGTCTAAATTCCTAACTCACCCAGTTTTCAATACGCACCACAGTGAAACGCAAATGATGCGTTACCTGAAACAGCTTGAGAATAAAGATTTCTCGCTGACTCACGGTATGATCCCGCTAGGTAGCTGTACCATGAAACTTAACGCCGTAGCAGAGATGATTCCGGTCACTTGGCCTGAGTTTGGTGAAATGCACCCATTTGCTCCACTAGAGCAAGCTGCAGGTTACACAGCACTCGCACAAGATCTAAAAGAAAAACTGTGTGAAATCACTGGCTACGATGATTTCTCACTGCAACCTAACTCTGGTGCTTCTGGTGAATACGCAGGTTTGATTGCGATTCAACGTTACCATGCAAGCCGTGGCGAAGGTCACCGTAATGTGTGTCTAATCCCTAGCTCTGCACACGGTACAAACCCAGCGACAGCATCAATGGTGTCTATGAAAGTTGTAGTTGTTAAGTGTGATGACGATGGCAACATCGACATGGCTGACCTAGCCGCGAAGATCGAGAAGCACCACGACAACCTTTCAAGCATCATGATCACTTACCCTTCAACGCATGGCGTTTACGAAGAGCAAGTGAAAGAAGTATGTGAAATGGTTCATGCTGCAGGCGGTCAAGTTTACCTAGACGGCGCAAACATGAACGCACAGGTTGGTCTAACATCTCCAGGCTTTATCGGCTCGGATGTTTCGCACCTAAACTTACACAAAACGTTCTGTATTCCACACGGTGGTGGTGGTCCAGGTATGGGGCCTATCGGTGTTAAATCGCACCTAGCACCTTTCCTACCAGGTCACATCGAGAATGGTTCACAAGGCACAGATTACGCGGTTTCTGCTGCGGATCTAGGTAGCGCTTCTATTTTGCCTATCTCTTGGGCTTACATTGCCATGATGGGTGAGCCTGGCCTGACTGAAGCGACTAAAGTTGCGATTCTAAACGCAAACTATGTGATGGAAATGCTTCGTCCTCACTACCCTGTTCTTTACCGTGGTACTAACGGCCGCGTAGCGCACGAATGTATTATCGATATTCGTCCGCTAAAAGAAGAGACAGGCATCAGCGAAGAAGATATCGCTAAGCGTCTAATGGACTACGGTTTCCACGCGCCAACAATGTCGTTCCCAGTTGCAGGCACATTAATGGTAGAACCAACTGAATCTGAAGATTTGGAAGAACTAGACCGTTTCTGTGAGGCGATGATCGCGATTCGTCATGAGATGACAGCAGTGAAAGAAGGCGCTTGGCCACTAGATAACAACCCACTTGTTAATGCTCCACATACACAAGTAGACCTATCTAGCGAAGAGTGGGACCGCCCTTACTCGCGTGAACTGGCGTGTTTCCCTTCATGGTCAACTAAGCAGTCTAAGTACTGGCCTACGGTAAACCGCGTTGATAACGTGCACGGTGACCGTAACCTGATTTGTTCTTGCCCAAGCATTGATCACTACCAGTAAGCTTTTAAATCTCCAGTTGGAGTTTATAACAGCCTAAATTGAAAAATGGACAAACTTCGGTTTGTCCATTTTTTTGTCTATAGTGCTAGGTCGATTAAACGTCTGACTTAGCCTCAAGTTTAGTATTGGATGCGCGTTGCTCTACAGCAACAAGATCATCAAACACCGATACTCGCGCCATAAACGACGCCCTTTCACTTTGATCAATCGAAGTCGCTAATGGGAGATCAGCTGTCATTGGGTCTACCGCTCGGTTTCTGACTAGCACTTCAAAATGCAAATGTGGCCCCGTTATTCTCCCAGTCGCGCCCGCTAGGGCGATCTTTTGACCGCGTTTAACGTTTTGACCACGCTTGACTAAAAAGCGGTCGAGATGAAGGTATCGAGTCTTATAAACGCTGTTGTGTTCAATAACCAAATACTTCCCTGCATAGGGGTGGTTTCGAACCGCGATCACTTTGCCGTCTCCCGTGGAGTATACAGGTGCGCCAACAGGCGTAGCAAAATCAGTCCCGTTATGTGGCGTCACTCGCCCAGTGACAGGGTGCTTTCTTTTCGGGTTAAAAGGCGATGTCACTCGACGAAATTTCTTGTCTATCGGGTAACGAACAAATGCCTGCTCTAGGCTATCTCCATCCCTATCATAAAAGCGACCGTCTTCAGCTAAAAAGGCCGCGACCTCTTTTCCGCGTAATGAAATAGAAATGCCTTGTATTTCGGTATTGCCTGTCAGATGACTTCCTAAATATTGCTCCTTCACGAGCACATTAAAGCGGTCGCCTGCCCTAAGCTCTCTAGAGAAGTTAACCTTATCTCTCAGTACTCTTGTAATATTAGCGATCTGAGCCGTTGTTAAGCCGAGTTTATGAGCTGATGTCGAAAAGCTGCCATGAACCGTTCCAGAAATGAGCTTTTCTTTCCACTCCCCTGCTTCTTCAACAAAGTCATAAACGTAATCGCCGCCTTTTACTTTCTTATATATCGCGCGCTCGACAAGGCTTTCATGATAGATCAACTTAACGAGCTGTTGTGAGTCGCCATCTAGGTGGAATTCTAGGTGGTCGCCCGGTTTGATGGTATCCAATTTAAGTGACTCAAGGTCAGCCTCTAAGACTTTCTGAGTAACTTCAAAGGTTATCCCCCAAGATGACAATATAGTGCTTAATGAGTCGCCAACTTTTACAAAGTAATGGATTCGAGCAATGTTTGAAGTGTTAAGGATCTGCGTAGGTTCTTGCTCTTGATTCTCGTAGGAAGTGACTTTTATATCGGTGACTTCGTTATTAGGTGTAGAAGTTAACGTAATCACCGCAGCAAGTGAGAAAGCAATCAACGCGATTGCAATTAATGTGTATCGGAAAAGTGTCATAAAATTATTAGCGTTAAAAATGGTAAGGTTGGAGAGTTAAACAGCTAGGCATGCGAACAACTGTGCTTGGAATGACTCGTCAATAGTGTCAGATATTAGTTCAATGCGACTTTCTAAACACTCATCCAATTCAATGACGGTCAAACCATCAGGCGTTAGGTTAAAACCATATATACCCATATTGGTAATGAACACAGCTTTCATTCGTTCTGTGCTCAATCCTGTCAGTAATGCGGTGAGCTTTTGTTGGTCGAATACCTTACTCGGCTCAAACCTCCAACCGACACTTTGAAAACCTTCTCCCTCATTTGTCGCTTTCAGAAATCCTGACTCAGGTAGAACTAACTCCGACACCAGTGGTTTACTTTGCCCATGATGATGGTGATCAGTTAATTGATTCGTATATGTGGTTTCACCTTCAAACAGTGAAAGCGCTAGCTCTCCGTGGCGAGAAAAGACAACGTTAGCTTTTGAGTTTTCTTGATGTTTAACGTAATAGATCAACCTTTCTTCATCGTCGCTTTGATAAAGATCGTGCTTACTTCCTACGATAGTATCGGCTATCGATATTTGTTGGTTAAACGTATCATGTTGGGTATAACGTTCATCCGACAGTTTTCTAGCATCAACTAGAGTCAACGTCTTCTGCAGAGACAAAACCTCTCGGTAATGACCAGATAATAAAACCTGAAGCACCTCTTTTGGATGCCCAAGCCCCGTTGGTTCAATCAATAATCTGTCAGGCTTGGCTTCTGCTAGCAATTGGCTCAATGCAATTTGCATTGGAAGACCTGCAGCGCAACACATGCACCCTCCAGGCACCTCACGAATAATTACATGTCGGTTATCAGGCGATTGGCCACGCAAGAGGCTACCATCAATGCCAATTTCACCGAATTCATTAACCAGAACCGCCCAGCGCTCTCCCTCTGGTTTATCTCGTAATAGATTTAATATAACTGATGTTTTTCCTACCCCCAAAAAACCAGTGATAATATTGGTGGGGACGGCATGAATAGAGGCGTGATTCGAACTCATTAAGCATCTCTTTATAGACCACAACAAAACCACAAACGTTATAACATAACACTTAGTGAAATTAAACTGTCATCGTTGAGTTAGTTTGAGCATAGATAAAATAGACGAATATGATCTAACAGAAGCTGTCGTTCTGATGGAGGAAAGAAGAAAAAATTAGCGATGTAGTATCGTTGTCGGTCGGGGCAAACGTATTTTCACACCTGCACCCGAGGTAAAAATGAGAAATGGAGCTTCTATTTCAGTGGATCATTATCAGGCAATGCGCTATGTAGCCATATTGCTAGACGCTTTTTGATATTTGCACCGTCGAGTTTGTCTGCAGGAAGCGGGGGGATTTGATTTACCTCGACTAAAAATAGATACACGGCCTTAATTTTTATCGGCTGGGATGAACTCGGTAACTCTAGCCCTTGCATTTTAGCCATCTTAAAACCGACTTCTAACGCTTTCTTTACCAATTTATCTTCATTCAGTAGCTTCGCGGTTTTCGACATAACGTCATCCTTTGTCTCAATAGAATCATGAGTATATCAAACAGATTCACTCACATGATTACGCTGTTCTCAAATTTCTAAGTCGCTTAAGAAAAACCAAAAAATTAGTGTTTTAGGTTAACAAAACACGAATTTCTCGAGCATAATAAAGAAATCAAAAACAAACCCTTACTGGAAGTGTATGAAAACCATTCTCTGTTTTGGAGACTCCAACACTTGGGGTTATGATCCTAGTCAGCCACGCCGATTTAATACCAATGAGCGTTGGACGATGCGTTTACAATCAAACTTAGACGCGGATTATCGTATCATTGAGGAAGGACAGAATGGACGAACCACTGTTTTTGAAGACCCTTTTGAAATAGGAAAACGAGGCGTAGATTACCTATTACCTTGTTTGGAAAGCCACCACCCTGATTTGGTGATTATTCTCTTAGGCACCAATGACCTACAAACACGATTTGGCGTCACCGCCCATGATATTGCTAAGGGAGCGGCTCGTTTAGTACAGATCGTTCAGCAATTTCATCACGGCTTTATGCACAAACCCGCGGAAGTACTTCTCGTCTCGCCACCACCCGTTCTTGAAGTCGGCCCTTTTAAAGATAGTTTTGTTGACGCAGAGGAAAAATCAAAGCAGTTAGCACACTATTATGAACAGCAAGCAAGTGAATTAGGTTGTCACTTTCTTAACGCTGGTGATGTCATCAAGACTTGTGATCAAGAAGGCGTGCATTGGAACAAAGAAGAGCACGCAAAGTTAGCAAAAGCATTAGCGGAGTTAATCCCAAGCATTCTCCCCGCAGCTTAAGCCATAGAAAGCCTTACACTGTATGCGAGTGTAGGGCTACTACGCTCAAGAAATATGATTATCACGCTGGTACCCAGATACCGCATCATCACCTTTGGAAGAAGAACGGAACACATCAGCATGAAGTACAAACATGCAAAATGAAATATGAATCATAATAATCGGGGCTAGCTTCTGCTCCGAAGCCATCAAAAACAAGAACCCCACCAAAAAGGTGATGCTCGATAAAATAACGATCGCCTTGCTTCGTTGCATGTCTTCCATATTAACTAACCTTGTTAAAAACGAACTATCACTATGCTAACGGTTGTTTTTGCTCTGTTTTTTGATTTAGTTAACAAATACGTAAGACGATACTGATAAGTAATGTACTGCTCTGCTTATTGTGTACCTAGATGCAGACTCGTCACCCACAAGCCTGATCATTATCCAACTCATAAAAAGTGGAGAATGATTCTCCACTTTTTTCTTATCACTTAACGATTGAGTGAATTAGTCATCATTTTCGTCTAGGGCTTATACCATGCTTCTAAACCAGTCTGTAAACGAGTAGCCGCATCAGCTGGCATCATAGAACCATTAATAACCCCTACGCTGGTTTCCCAGATCTCCATCTCTAGACTTGGTTCACCACGATTTAATATTTGGTATGAGTTTCGAATCGTTGAGTCACACTCATCACGCCAAGCGATCATTGCTTTCGCAGTTGGATCTGCTACATCGATAAAGTGGTTAGATAGAGAGAAGAACCCTGGTAATGCGTTGGTAAAAATACCCGCAAATTCTTCACTTGCCATCCAATTAATAAATATCAATGCTTCTTCTTGATTGGATCCTTTTGCATTCACACCTATCCCAATATCGGTGTGGTCACTGATAAAGCAATCATCACCGGAATTAGCAACTGGCGGTCTGAATACCCCTAAATCAATCTTACTATTGAACGCTGAAATATCCCAAGAGCCCGCCGGGTACACAGCGGCTTTACCACCACCAAACATCTCAATGGCATCACCATAACCCCGAGTTTGGTAACCTTCACCCATATAAGGGCCCCAACGACCAAGCTGTTCAAAGACGGCAACATATTCAGGTGCCGATAACTTACCCTCGCCTGAGATTATCGAGAAACGACCATCCTCACCGCTCCAATAGTTTGGGCCAACGTTTTGAAAGCCCATGGTTGCAGCTTCCCATTTATCATTAGTCCCCATTGCTAAAGGGACATATTTGCCATCCCCTTTCACTTTTTCGAGTGCCATAAAGAACTCTTCAACCGTATTTGGCTCTTTCAGACCTAGCTCAGAAAATATCGTTTTATTGTAAAAGAACCCATGAATAACAGACGCTAAAGGAAGACAAAAGGTGGACGCTCCGTCATCGGTTTGCCAAGCTGACTGCGCAAAGGAAGGAAAGTTTTCCATTCCATCTTCGTCGGTCAAATCCACTAAATGCCCAGCTTCAAATAACTTAAGAGAATCATCAAACGGGCGGCACGTAATAATATCTCCGGCGCTACCATCAGCGAGTCGACCGTTTAACTGGTCGTTATACTCTGTTGCTATCGTATGCCGATATTCGACTTTTATACCAGGATGCTTCGCATTAAACGCTGGAATTATTTTCTCGTCCCAGATTTTTCCATCCTCACGCCAACTCTCAATGACTAACGTTCCACTCTGCCCTACGGCTGAAAAACACACCGCAAAAAATAGGCTCAATTTTATTAAATATCTCATAATACTCCCTACCTTTTCGTTCACCAAAGGGCACTCACTACAACTTAAATTTATGAACCAGTGTCCGTTGCTGTTGTGCGAGCTGTGCTAATACGTCACTGACTGACGCCGCTCCCCTCGCCTCTGTTTCAGTTTCTATTGCTACTTCTGAAATTTCATTAATGGTTTTTGCTATATCTTTACTTACGGCAATTTGCTCTTCTGACGCGTGAGAAACCTGCATACTCATCTCATTGATAGATTCCATACGCTCTGCCACCGACTTCAACGTCTCATCCGTTATTCGACTCTGACTCACACACTCTTTGGTTTTGTCTTGACTGGTATTCATCACAGCCACAACTTGCTCTGAACTCTCTTGCAAGCGCTCTATCATGGTTTGAATCTCTACCGTCGACTGCTGTGTTCTGGTTGCTAAAGTTCTTACCTCATCAGCAACGACAGCAAAACCTCTTCCGTGCTCCCCCGCCCTAGCCGCTTCAATTGCGGCATTTAACGCAAGTAAATTCGTTTGCTCTGCGATACCACGAATAACGTCCAATATGCTGCCGATGTTGTTACTAAACTCTTCCAGTTTATGAGCAATATCAACCGCAGAATTAATCGACTCAAATAACTCTTCAACTAAAATGAGACTACTCGCAACTTGCTCCCGACTCACTTGCGTACTTGCATTGGCACTTTCTACTTCCCCTTGAGATTGCTCCGTCGAACGAAATACTTCAGAAACACTCACTTCCATCTGCGAAATAGCAGCGGCAACCAACTCAATTTGCTGTTTCTGGGTCGATACACGAGACATGGTAGCTTCACTGATATGAGAAGCATTTTGTGCTTCTTCGGCTAGACTATCCGTTCCAGTATTAATTTGAGAAAGGACACTTTTCATCTCTGACACGAGCTTATCAATAGATTGAGACAACTCACCAAACTCACAACTGGATTGATAATTCACGTAATGTGTCATGTCGCCCTGAGTCATTTTACGTAGTACGCGATTGATGAGTGACAACGGGTTGTGGATCGCTTTGGACGTTAAGTATCCAATAATCGCCGCGACCAATGCAGACGCCATCGTCAGTGAGATAATCATTACCTTTGCAGCGCCTACTGATTGGGCAGTGACAAAACTGGTGGATTCTACCTCTTCTAACGCTAACGTCGCGAGTTGGTCTACTTCATTTTCTACTAAGCGAGTATTTCGTTGTGTTTGCTCAATCAGACCTCGTATCTCTGCCTGCAACTGCCTCTGTTGAATCATCAAAGGCAGCATACCCTGTTCTGACACGCCTGCTTCTTCAAGCTTTGCGACCGTTTTTTCAAATCGAGCGATAACGCCTGCACTCACCTTGATACTACTTATCCCTTCTTTGGCTCGGCTGACATTACTGGTGAACGTTTTAACCAACTTTTGTAAGTCCATGTCGGGGTTTGCAGCGCGCAGTGTTCTCAAATCTCGCTTGATTCCACTGGTGAGACGATCCACTTTATTGCTCTGAGAACGGCTACCACTGACCTTATCAAGGAGGAGTAATGTTACTTTTTGAAAGGAGTCTTCATATTTAACAAAGACTTCACGAGCACTGTTCAATTTAAGATTAAGTTCAATCGACGCTCGATGGCGATCCATTATTTGATCAGCGACTGAAAAATAGGACGTCGATGCATCACCGATTGCGCTTGTTTGCTCCATGCTTGAAGAAGAGGTACGAATTTTTTCCAAAATAGACAAAAACTCCCCTTTCTGCTCATTAAATAGTGAGAGAATAGGCGGGAGGAAACCTGCATCCGTGTAAGTAATGTATTCAAGAAGACTTCTTTGACTTTTAAGAACGGATATTTGCAGTTGAGACGTATCAACAAGTAGCGGCGTCGCGTCATTTGTTACTTGGCCAACATGTTCATTCACTGTTGCCAATTTGAGGTAGCTGCTTCCCCCAAGCAATGCCAATAAAAGAAACATGATGAAATAGCCACCAACAATTCTCTGGACAATACTTAACTTCATACGACTTCACCTAATACGGACACTATCAATAAACGTAGTAGATTAATCGGATCTGATCACAGTTTTATCACGATAGGTCGTTAATTTTTGATTCGAAATTTGCTTAATTGAGGGGAATACTTGTTTAAGGTTTGTCGCCATTCGAGAATAACCATATGATCTAGAATTGCTTTATTGTGTAATGCTCGAGAGGGTTATGTAGCACCATAAGCCATGAACGCTTTCTTAAGATCGCAGATTTTTCTAATCGAAAGTTAATCCAAGTGAGCAACGAATACGCTTAAACTTTATATTTATGTAAGATATTTTGGGGAATATGGCAGTAATCGTTGGGGCGCAACGTCAATCTGTCTTGGTGTTCCTCATCACTTTTTACGTAATTAGATAACGGGAGCACTTCAATCGCTATTCTATGCGCGTCTATCCTAGACTGAATAAACTTACTCGCGAGTTGCAAGTGCTGAACATTCGTACTGTATACGCCAGTTCGATACTTCTCACCAATATCCTCGCCCTGTTGGTTAATGCTATAAGGGTCAATAATTTCAAACAAGTATTCCATCAACTGTTCGACTGACACCACAGCAGGATCAAACTGAGTTTTTACACACTCCGCATAGCCATCGTATTCGCCGTCTGTTGTATCTGACGCACCATTCGCTCTTCCTGCTTCGGTAACAACAACACCAGGCAGATGTTTCATAAACTCCTGAACACCCCAAAGACAACCGCCAGCAAAAACTATCTCTTCCATTTTTGATTCTCGTACTCAGTTCATAATAATGCACCGCAATAGTACACAATAATACTTGGGGGTTCATCAGAGCTTACGTGACACTTGAATGAATTTCGCTTTACTCGTTTTAAGCCAATAACAATAATCCCTAATTAACACCACTAAAGAGAGTAAGTCATCGACCATGAAGGCCAAGTTACCGCAAATTGTAATAATCAATTGTCGTAATAATGGCTATTTTCCGGTTATTTCGCGCCTTAATATTACATATTAGAGCTAACTAAGGTATAACGACGCTATGAAAATACCGAAAAGAATACAGCCTTTAGTTGACGATGGTTTGGTCGACGAGGTCACTAGCCAACTAATGAGTGGCAAAGAAGCCGATGTGTACGTTGTACGCTGCGGCGAAGAGATCCGTTGCGCCAAAGTGTACAAAGAGGTCACTCAACGTAGCTTCAAAAAAGCCGTTGCCTACCGAGAAGGCCGTAAGGTCCGAAATAGTCGCCGAGCCCGTGCGATGGAAAAAGGCTCTGGCTTTGGTCGCGATCAACAAGAGAAAGTTTGGCAAAGCGCAGAAGTGGATGCTTTATTTAAGCTCGCTGCTGCTGGTGTTCGAGTTCCTATCCCGTACGGATGCTACGACGGCGTATTATTGATGGAATTGGTTACCGACGACGAAGGTTACGTTGCACCAAGACTAAACGACGTTATGATGCCAGAAGATCAAGCGCTTGAAGATCACGCCGTTATGATGACTTATGTGGTTAAAATGCTCTGCGCAGGTTTGATCCATGGCGACCTATCCGAGTTCAACGTACTGGTTGATGAATACGGCCCAGTGATCATTGATTTGCCGCAAGCCGTTGACGCAGCTGCCAATAACAATGCAGAGTGGATGTTGACCCGTGACATCAACAATATTCGCGATTACTACAGCCAATTTGCTCCTCAGCTCAAAGAGACCGAATACGCAAAAGAGATTTGGGCTATCTTTGAAAAAGGTGATTTGAAACCTGACACAGAACTTACAGGTAAGTTTGTCGAGCAAGACATTGACGCCGATCTCGCTGCTATTATGCAGGAAATTGATGACGCTCGACGTGCGGAGCAATTCCGACGTGAGCGTATTAAAGAAGCAAAAGAAGGTGTCGACGAGAGTAAATTCAATTGGGCTGAAGACTGATTTGGCTTAGTTGAAGCAACACCTATTCAATTCGCGTCACCACTATTGGTGACGCGTTCAAATCCCCCCTCCTCTGTCAATACAGCTGCATTTTCTATACACGAATTGACCTACTCATTACTTGTCTGTTCCTCTTCAATGCCCGTACCTTGTAACTAACTCCTCAACTGCTAACTTTAAGGCTAACCATCTCTTTATTTATTCAACATTAACCGAAGGTTAGTTATGAAACATTTATCGATCAGTACTAAGCTGCTTTGGATTACATCGACGTTATTTCTAACGATCGTTCTCCTTCTTTCCATTTCCTTATGGTGGACGCTGAATGAGAAAAACGCTCAAATGGCAAACCAAGTTCAACAAGGTATTCACTTCGAGATAAAAGCCAAACTTTCCTCAACGGCAGGGTTGTACGGTGAAAAAATTGCAGGGTTTATTAATAGCGCTTATCAAATTCCCTACTCCATAGCCGCTTCTATTGCTGAGACATCCGAGCTTTCTTTTAGTTCAAGAGAGGCAGTAGAGGGGAATCTCGGTGCGACGTTAAACAATAGCCCTCACCTGTCGGCTATTTACGCTCAATTTGAACCCAATGGATTTGATGGCGATGATGCTAACAACCTCCAAAACACCACGCACAGTGTGCCAGATGTCGGCAGCCTAGAGCTCTATTTTTATCGAGAAAGTGACGGCAGCGTTGTACAAGAACAAGTCGAAGATGCTGACGAAAAATACGCCAATGAGGTTGACGAGTTTGGTTTACGAGAAGCGGAATGGTACTTATGTTCTAAAGATAACCTTAAGCCCTGTGTAATGGAGCCTTACCTTGAGGAAGTGAATGGTCAGGAAGTCATGATGAGTTCGCTTGTCGCGCCAGTCATCAAACAAGGCCGTTTCTCTGGCGTAGTAGGGGTAGATATTCATCTTCCCACTTTCCAACTATTAATCGATGAGTTATCTCAAAGCCTCTATGGGGGCAACGCAAAGGTGACCTTGTTAAGTGAACGAGGTCTCATCGTTGCAGCCAGTCACTACGATCAAAGAGGTCGCCCCTTAAGCGAGGCTATTCCAGCTGGATTGGCTCAAGCTTTAAGCTCTCTTCATCAAGGTAAAGGTTATTTTGAAGATGATAGTGAAATTGCCGTTGCGTACAGTATTGATATTCCGTTAGCAAATAGCAGTTGGTCACTGATCATAGAAGTGCCAATTCAAGAAGCCTTTAGCACTGCTAATGTACTAAGTTCTTCCATGCAAGAAATGGCGAACTCATTGGGAAGGCTGCAGATGATTATAGGATTTGTCGTTTCCGTCATTGCGATCATCAGTATTTCTATCGTCATTAAAGGGATTGTCGCCCCAATCAAAACCATTCAGTCTCGGGTTGAAAACCTCGCCAGTTCAGAAGGTGACCTTACCCAATCAGTGACCATCGAATCCCACGCTGAACTTATCGCACTTAGTCGCGGCTTTAACTTATTTATAGACAAGCTTAAAACCTTGATCATCGAACTGAAAGGGCTAGCGGATCAGTCGCAGAATGTCAGTGCTTCAACCGCGACCACCGCTCAACAAACTCGAGACAGCCTTAATGATCAGAACCGTGAAATAGAGAATGTTGTCACCGCAATGAATCAAATGAGTGCAACCGCTTCAGAAGTAGCTAATGCATCAGAACAAACGGCAAGCGAAACCGAAGATATGTCGAAAAATCTCAAGTCTTGTGAAAACAGCTTAGTATTGGCAATGGAACATGTTGACACCATGTCGAAAGAGTCGATAGAAGCGAAAGAGGCCGTAATCAAAGTGTCTGATAGCAGCAACAATATAAGCTCGATTGTTGAAGTGATTAGCTCAATAGCCGAGCAAACAAACCTCCTCGCTCTCAATGCTGCCATTGAGGCAGCTCGAGCAGGTGAACAAGGCCGAGGGTTTGCCGTTGTTGCCGATGAAGTTCGATCTCTTGCGTCTAAAACTCAAAGCTCTACCGATGACATTACTAAGCTTATCCACGCGCTCCAAGTTGAAGTAAATAGTGCCTCGAAAGTCATTGAGTCAGGTACCGAAAAAGCAGAGCTCGCGGTATCACAAACTAACGAAGCACTGTCTTCTATCAGCGCTATCGTCGGTCAGATTGATACGGTTTCAAGCCAGATCACTCATATCGCAACGGCAGCAGAAGAGCAAAGCGCCGTGACCGAAGAGATAAACCGAAACATCACCGGTATATCAGATTCAACCGCTCAGCTCGCACGCTTAGCTGATGAATCATTTGATAGTAGTAATCACCTATCAGAGCTTGTTCGGGCTCAGTATGAACAGCTTGATAGGCTAAAAACTTAATAGGCTCAAAGAAAGAAATTAGAGTAAAGAGAATCAATGAAATAAAAAAGGAGGTGGACTAATGAGTCCACCTCTTTCTATGTTTACGTACTGTCATTCACTTTGAACAAATTAGAAAAAGTCTCGCATTACTTTATCGTGGAAAATTGAAATTCGGCTTACTACATTCTTTAGGTTCTTCTGCTCAAGATAAGTGAGGTCGTTGAGCGCTAATACATCATTCACTTTTCGTAGATCGGTATATTCTATGATCTGGTTCATAAAACGCAGATGCCAAATATGATCAAAGATATAAACCATTTCACGAAAGGCTTTCGCATCAACCTCTTCTTCCGCTAATAGCCCTTTTAGCCTCGCCATTGTATTGACTTCTCGAATGTCATTCCTTAGCGCGTAGAGCCTACAGAAAATCTCCATTGGTCTTAAACAATCTTTTAAATTCAACGACTCTCTACCGTCATGCTTTTCCGTTTTTATCTCATCATCGGTATTAAGCGGTACTTCATAAGACAAACAGTTTTGCGCGTAAATAGGTAAAAACTCTGGGTGCTGACGAAGTAAAAGTTGAATGTGTGACTGAATCGCATCAACCAAACGCGTTTCACCATACGTCGCTCTAATATCAAAAAACACATTGAGTTCAAGAATGGAGTCCGGCGAAGCTTGAGCAATCCAGTTACCAAAATTGGCCTGCCACTCTTTTTGGCTTAAACACCACTGATGGTTAGATGCCATGATCAAACCATCACAATAGCTGTACCCTGCCTGATTAAGCATACCGCAGACTTTTTCTGCCAAATGTAGGAAGTAGCGTCGAATAGACTTCAGGTCAGTGTCGTCAGGCGTTTCAAAGACAATCGCATTATCTTGATCGGAAAACAGTGTCATATCATGGCGAGCATTACTGCCAAAAGAGATAAAAGAGAATGGCACCGGCGGCTGCCCAATATCTTCAATGGTCAGATCGATAAATCGGCAAATGGCCGCATCATAAGTGCTACCAATAAGACGACGAAGGTAGTCAGGACGTGAGCCTACCTCTATCATTTCTCGGATCAGATCTGGCAGTTGATTAAGCGACTCCACCACTTGCCCATGACTCTGCCCGTTTTCAATTTCGATCACAATGACACTACTGAGTTTTTGGTAATTGCTCACCTGATTCGCGGACCCAAAGCGACCACCGTAAATCTTGCGCACAATCGGACGAAACGAGATCACATGACCTAGCTTTTCAGATAAAAATATCTTAGAGGTACTTAGAATGATATCGATCTGTTTCCCACTTTTGGTTTTTAGTTTCGCTTCAAACTCTCCGGGTTCGCTTTCATTGTTAAACAATTGTAATAGGTGTTGAATCACTTCTCTGTTTTGCGGGCTTTCGGCAAACAGCGCTTTCCAAATAGAATGGTCTTTTAACTCACTATCAGTATATCCAAGCAGCTGATGTAAACGGCTATTAGAAAAAATAATCTTGCCATCAGCTTCTAAAATGTAACCTTCATTGGAAGACTCTACTAGAGCACGATAGCGATCTTTCGCTTCATGTAGCGCCATTTCAGCACGTTTTTTACGAATTTCAGTCGCTTTTGATTGTGAAAGCACATAACCCATCACACCAATCAAGCCTAAGGTTATAATAAAAAACACTCGATATAACGTCGCTTCTAAACGATCAATACCTTGCTGTACATCTTGAAAATAGACCCCTGTGCCAATGATCCATTGCCACTCTTCAATGCCCTGAACATAAGTCATTTTTGGTGCCGTAATGTTTGGATCGTCTTTCCACTGCCACTGATACTCTAAAAATCCATGCTGCTTGGCTTTGACTAGCTTAGTGATCTCAACAAACACCGGAAAACCTGTAGTATTCTCGCTGTCTCTATAGTTGGTAAGGTCTTGCCCTGTTAAGTCATGTCGATATGGATGCATGATCATTTTGGGGTGCATATCAGTTATAAAGAAATAGTCTTTATTTTCAGGGCCGTAACGCATGGCTTTAATTTCTAAGGCTGCTTTTTTTTGCGCTTCCTCAGTTGACATCAAGCCATTCAGCTCCTGAGTTACGTAACTATCTACAATACTCACCGCTGTCGATGTCAGCTCTTTAAGCATTTGCCTTTTTTGGCCACGCATTGAATCTTCAATCAACGGAACAATGACATAGATAATTGAGGTTATGAACATCACAATTGCAATAATTGTCGGTAGGACAATTCGAAAACTGAACGTATTCAAGGAGGAGTGACTCTCTTGGTGGGAGTGATGAAAACCACTAAAATAATCTTCAAGCTCACCCGCATCAAGAACTTCACGAATCTCTTCTGTATGCGCCGCGTCGTGGTATTTTGCTGTAAACGTACCGTTTTCAAAATCGGCCCTTAATGGCAGATAACCCGCATAGTCATCGCGAACATGGGTTTCAAAAACATCTTTGATTTGCTGATTGGTATATTTATCGCCAAACTCTTTTACCGCTTCAGCAAGTGCTTCTTTACAGTGGCGAAAACGGCGATGATCGTAAGGATCATAGTCCATATTACTGGACATTCTTAACGAGTGATCACTGCCATTGTGATCAAAGAAACCATCAATCCATTTATGGATTTCTTCGGCTCGAATACCAAAGAGTTGCTCGGTGCGGTTAGCATGTTCGGAGATTTTCATTCTGTTTTTACCGGCCCACAGGATAATTGATAATTCACTCAAAAGTGTGCAGTGTGCTGCAATCTTATTAAAATTAACGGCACTCTTCACCTGCTCCCTGACTATTGATTAATCTAAATCAATAAGTTCTGTAAATGCATTTTCTAGACTCATGATGAAGTCGTCGTTCGTATTTCATACGGGAACAAGAGGTTCCCGTTTATTTATTATCGAGCAACAGTTCATCCTATCTCCTCTTTATTACAACGATAAAGGTGCATGGTAGCGTCTGGGATGTCGCCCCGTATTGATCGAAGGTCAGTATGCCACGCGTAAGTGAGATAGAACGAAATGGGTTGGCTCGAAATCCTATAAGGAAAGAGTAGATGTCTAATAAAAGCAAGACTTTTTATAGAGATATGCGTCGTAAGGCGCAAGAGTTTGATAGTCGTGAAGAGTTTCTAAATCACGATCTAAAAATCATGAGTTTTAGTCGCTGGGGGATTCACTTACCTTCACGTGACTACAGTGTCGAGCTGGAAGATTTGGTACCAGCACTTGCCGCTACCATCGGTAAAGTTGTGATGGTCACCGCTATGGTTGCCGTATTTGCTGCACAGTTTGGATTGTCTCCTGAGTTTGTCGCAGAGAACGTTCGCTATGAGCTACTCATTGCAGGTGGTCTTTTTGTTATTTTATTCTCGGCAATTTTAAACCCTAACGCAAACCTGGCCGGTACCCATGGTCCGATGATTCCGTTAATACCCTTGATTGCCGCCGCTGGAGGACATCCACTGGCACTCGGTATTATGGTGTGTGTATTTGGTCTTGTACTCGCTTATACCAAAGGTGGCTCAAAATTAATGACCCTCACGGGGGTCGGTGTTCGGGGCGGTTTACTTATCTACCTTGGTGCAGTGGGTTTGATCGGTCAAATCAACAAAACCGAAGCGTGGGCAGCGAGCTCAGACCAAGGGTACATTTCATTTGCTGTAATAGGCGTAACTTTGGCGGTTTACGCTTATCTGGCAAAAATCAATAAACGCTGGCTGGCTATCCCGCTATGTTCTTTGATTGCCGGTATTGTCGCTTATGTAATGGGGGCAGAATTTGCCTTCTCGACCGAGCCTGGCCTACCACATTTCAGCCCGTTCTACTGGTGGGGTGAAGACACAGGTTGGCAACTGGGCTGGCCGAACTTCGCTCACTTTGTTGCAGTAACGCCATTTGCACTTCTGGCCGTCGCGATGTGGTCTCCAGACTACCTTGGACACCGTGTATTCCAGGAACTTAACTACCCTAAAGATGCAAAAGGCGTTCTGATGGACGTTGATGACACCATGATGGTTGCTTCTATACGACAAGGGATTGGGTCTTTCCTAGGCGGTGGTAACCTAGCTTCATCGTGGGGGACCTATATGATCCCTGCCGCCATCGCTAAGCGCCCTATTCCAGGTGGTGCTCTACTCACTGGTGTGATGTGTATCGCTGCTGCGGTTATCGGCTACCCGATGGATCTCGCCATGTGGGAGCCTGTTCTGCGCGTTGCCTTGATCGTAGGTGTTTTCTTACCGCTACTTGAAGCCGGTATGCAAATGATCCACAAGCATAAAGACTCACTAAGTGCCGGTATCTGTATTTTTGCTTGTGCATTTGTAAACCCTGTTTTTGGTTGGGCAACAACCATGTTACTCGACAACATGGGTCTTATTGGTGATCACGAGCGAGCTAAAGAACTTTCAAACAAAGACAAGTACCTTATCCCAGGTGCAGCGTTTGTCATCTGTGTTGGTTCATTGGCTGCGGTTGGGCAGCTTCCGGGGATACCGGCTCTTATTGGTAATTAATTTTTCACGATGCTTGGGCGCAGACACTCTCTGCGCCTTTTGTGTTACTTTCAAATGACTCAACCTAACAGAATGCGTCTCTTACGTTTTTACTGTTTTATCCGCAACAGCGCCTTAATCCATTTCATGTAGTTCCGACATCAATTTGACCCAATACTTAAATAGCGACTCTTAAACCATCGCTCAAAAGCAGAAGGTGGACGGAGTTATCTATTTATACTTGTGGAGAGTATATGACGCAATCACATCCATCCGTTTTCTTTGCTTGAAACATCGCGACATCAGCGTAATGAATAAGGCTATGACCATCATGGCTATGGTCTGGTGAGATTGAAATACCAATACTTAACGAAACGTCTAACTTTAAAGAATTCACAATCAAGTCAGGCCCAAAAGCAGAAATGATTTTTTTCGCAACCAAATCAATTTCCGACTCTATATTGATTTGCTTTACAAGAATAACGAATTCATCCCCGCCAACTCTAAATATTGAATCATTTGAACGAACTGCTGAAGTGAGTCTATTGGCGACTTCAACAAGGACAAGGTCACCCACATCATGACCATATTGATCATTAATTGGCTTAAATTTATTTAAATCAATATAGAATAGAGCCAATTTTGATTCAGTTACTCTAGAGTGTGCCACTTCTTCAAGGATTTCGTTATCTAGCGTTTTTCTATCTTTTAAGCCTGTAAGCTCATCATGAATCGACTCATAGTGTAATCGCTCGGTACGCTCTTGAACTTGTGAACTCATCGAATAAAAACTGGCTAAAAGAGTCCCCATTTCATCCTTTGGAACATGATCAGAAATGATAAGCGCCTCTCCTTTTTTCACTTTTTCTGTATTGGCCAACAGGACTTTTATAGGCGCAAATAGTCGGTCATGAACAAAGACATAAGTAATAATCGAGAAGAGCGTAAAGAATACAATTTCAATCACTTGAATAAGCTGAATGTAGGCATCTAACTCGTCTAAATGCGCTCTTCTCTTCGCCAATAGCCCCTCTTCAAATTGAACAAACTCTGCCATTATCGTTCGAATGCCATCCATATGGATTTTGCCACTATTTTTGCGAACCATGTTTATCGCATCGTCGAGATTTCCTTCATCCGCTCGCTTGATCGTTTCTGATAGCTCATCAAATTTAAGAGAAATATGTTTAGTCACTTCATTGATTCTTTCTTTTTGACTTTGGCTATCTGATGTTAATTTTTTAAGACGATGTATCTCTCCAAGAGCTTGTATCCGCCCCACATGATATGGCTCTAGGTACTCAGGATTTAAGGTCAGCAAAAATCCACGTTGTCCGGTTTCTGCATCTTTCATCGCACTAAGGAGTAATTGAGAATGATAAATCACACTGTTGGTATGATTGACCCAACGAACTCTATCGTCACTGTGGGATTCCAAAAAATAAAACAGTATGGAATTGCCAATTGATGCAGCAAATAAAATGAATAGTATGACTGTTAGCTTTAACCGGACACTCATGGGTAATTTTAGCTCAAGCGTTTAATGATAAACTCGAAACAGGCGATGCATCTACCATATTCCCTTATGAACCCTTAGCTTAGTAGAATCACTTGAGAAGTGCATAGTAGAGTGAATGGATTATTTTTCCGAACTGATTGAATTGACGAAAAATAATATGAGTCCTTCAGCTTCAACTAACGTTCATCTTTTGGTGAGTCCATCACGACCATCGTGGTGATCGACTTTACGTGCTCACACTCACCAAGCACATCGGCATGGATCAATTTATAGCTCGCAAGTGAAGCGGTCTCGACTCGAAGTAAATATTCGTTTGCCCCTGTAATGTTGTGACATTCCACCACCTCATCTACAAAGCGGACATGCTCTTCAAATTCCAACTGCGCTTTCTTACTGTGACTGGCTAAACCGATTGAAACATAGGCGATAAACCCAATACCGAGTGGTTCGCCATTGAGAATCGCTCGGTAGCCTTTAATAATTTGGCTTCGCTCCAACTCTTGGACTCTTCGAAGCGTCGCAGAAGGTGATAATCCAACTCGTTCAGAAAGGTCTACATTGGAAATTCGACCATCCACTTTAAGTTGTTGCAATATTCTTTCGTCAAACTTATCCATTTGGTTTTTTATTGCTCAATTAGCTCAATATTACTCAATAAAAACACAAAATTGCGTCCAATTCTACTTAACATTGTGTTTAACAAATGAACAAGAATTAAAACGGAGTTATTTTATGGAACTTGAACAGCTTGGGGCTTTGCTACTTTTCGCTTTTGTATCCACTTTCACCCCTGGCCCAAACAACATCATGTTGATGACATCAGGTGCGAATGTCGGTTTCGCTCGTACCATTCCGCACATGTTGGGAATCGCCTTAGGTTTTGCCTTTATGGTGATTCTTGTTGGTGTTGGTTTAATGGGGATATTCAACGCCTACCCCGTTAGTCACCAAATTTTAAAATACGTAAGTTTGGCCTACCTTGTTTATTTGGCAGCGAAAATTGCCATGAGTGGACGCGCAAAAGAGGTGGAAGACTTTAAGCCACTCACCTTCATTGGTGCGGCAAGTTTTCAGTGGGTAAATCCGAAGGGATGGTCTATGGCATTAAGTGCAGTAACACTGTTTAGTAGCGGTGGCGCTTGGTTTGAGCTAGGAGTTATTGCTGTGGCCTTTACTCTTGCAAATATTCCTTCGGTTAGCTTCTGGACCTTCGCAGGGCAAAAGCTTCAACACTGGTTAACAACCCCAATTCGTATTCGAAGCTTTAATGTTTCTATGGCGGTGCTGCTTATTGCGTCAACCGTACCTATGATTTAGTCGGCCCTAACTGCTCGCTTAAAAAATCAATCAGCAAGCGAACTTTGGGCGAGAGATTCCTATTTTGTGGATACACCGCCCAAATGCCCTCTTTATCATCGCGATAATCACTCAGCACTTCTACTAGTTCACCACTTTCTAACGCTTCACTGACATAATAATCCGGCAACTGCACCAATCCAAAATGTCGTTTGGCGGCATCAAGTAGTGATAACCCACTGTTGCATTTTATTCTGCCCGAGACTCGTAAGCTTCGCTCTTTTCCTTGCTCCTTAAAACGCCAATACTCCAATGAGCCAACAAGGCAACTATGATGACTGAGCTCTGATAAAGTATGGGGCTCACCACTTTGTTCTAAATATGTCGGGCTTGCACAAATATAAAGTTGACGCTGAGCAAGGCGCTTAGCAACTAAGCTTGAGTCTTCCAAACGCCCAAGTCGTATAGCAACATCAACCCCCTGCTCTAATAGATCTATTCTCTGATTCGTGAGTTGCAACTCAAGATCCACTTGAGGGTATTGATCTAGAAACTGATGCAGCAGTGGCGCTAAATGCGTTTCACCATAAGTGACAGGCGCTGTGATCTTCAACAAGCCTTTCGGTGAGGTTTGCATCTGAGTCACCGCTATTTCCGCGAGCTCTAACCCTTCCACTAAGTGTTTACATTGTTGGAAGTAGAGTTGCCCGGCTTCGGTAAGTGTTACTTTTCGGGTTGTTCTATTTAACAGCTTAACCGCCAGTCGATCTTCCAACGAGGAGACTCGACGACTAATCTGCGCAACCGATGTGTTTCGTTTTTTCGCCGCGCCAGTGAAACTGTTGGTTTCCGCAACGGCAACAAACTCGCTTACCCCTTCCCAATTTGCCATATCATCCTTATTCACTTTCTTTGACTGCAAGCCGCTTTAATTATTACAAATGCGTAAAAATCATTTTCATTTTAACTGGATTATCATCAAATGAGAAATATATATACTGGGTCCAACAAAACGAGAAAGCGAAAAACAAAAAGCTTTACTACGCTTTACTCTCTACAAAACAAGTAGACAAAACACTAAATAAAGGAACATCAAATGACGCTTGAAATCAAACCAGGTCAAACCTCTATCAAATCTAAAGCTATGGTCGCATGGGCTGCTGGTGAGCCGCTTAAAATGGAAGAAGTGGATGTACAACTTCCAAAAGCAGGCGAAGTTCTTGTTCGTATCGTTGCAACTGGCGTTTGTCACACTGACGCATTCACACTATCAGGTGACGATCCAGAAGGGATCTTCCCATCAATCCTTGGTCACGAAGGTGGCGGTATTGTTGAAATGATCGGCGAAGGCGTAACTAGCGTTGAGATCGGCGACCACGTTATTCCTCTTTACACCGCAGAGTGTGGTGAATGTAAATTCTGTAAGTCAGGTAAAACAAACCTGTGCCAAGCGGTTCGTGAAACGCAAGGAAAGGGCCTCATGCCTGACGGAACCAGCCGTTTCTCTATCAACGGTGAGACTATCTTCCACTACATGGGTTGCTCTACGTTCTCTGAGTACACGGTACTTCCTGAAATTTCATTAGCTAAAGTTTCTAAAGAAGCACCTCTTGAAGAAGTCTGTCTTCTTGGTTGTGGTGTAACTACAGGTATGGGCGCTGTACTTAATACGGCAAAAGTTGAAGAAGGCGATAACGTTGCAGTATTTGGCCTAGGTGGTATTGGTCTATCTGCAATCATCGGTGCCCGTATGGCGGGTGCTAAAACCATCATTGGGGTTGATATTAACGAGAGCAAATTTGAGCTTGCGAAGCAGCTTGGTGCGACTCACTGCATCAACCCTCAGAAATTTGATAAGCCAATCCAAGAAGTGATTGTTGATATGACCGACGGTGGCGTTGAATACTCTTTTGAGTGTATCGGTAACGTGAACGTTATGCGTCAAGCTCTTGAGTGTTGCCACAAAGGCTGGGGCGAATCTGTCATCATTGGTGTTGCTGGTGCAGGACAAGAGATCTCTACTCGCCCATTCCAACTAGTAACTGGTCGTGTATGGCGCGGTTCTGCTTTCGGTGGTGTTAAAGGCCGCTCTGAGCTTCCAGAAATCGTTAACCGTTACATGGCAGGTGAGTTTGGCTTACAAGAGTTCATCACTCACACTATGGGCTTGCAAGATGTTAACGAAGCATTTGAATTAATGCACAAAGGTGAGTCTATCCGTACTGTTTTACATATGGATAAGTAATCTGAACTACCCCATTAAACGCCTTGACTCTGTTTTATCGTAATAAGAAAGACAAGGCGTTTTTATCGTTCACACTTTGCGTTATGACACTCAAACCCTTTTGACCGACGGAACCATTATGACCATTGAAAACATCAGCCAAGCCAAAGTCGCTGACGGTTGGCACAAGCAATTCACACATGAGTCTGATACGCTCAACTGCTCAATGCGCTTTGCCATTTTTCTTCCGCCAAATGCGTCTAAATCTTCTCCTGTACCCGTCTTGTATTGGTTATCAGGCCTAACCTGTACTGACGAAAACTTTATGCAAAAAGCAGGCGCATTTAAAAAGGCCGCTGAGCTTGGCATCGCTATTGTCGCGCCTGATACTAGCCCTCGTGGTGACGATGTGGCCGACGATGATGGCTACGACTTAGGTAAAGGTGCGGGGTTTTATCTTAATGCTACGCAACAGCCTTGGGCTTCGCATTACCACATGTATGACTATGTGACTAAGGAGCTTCCTAAGTTAATTGAAGCGACGTTCCCGGTTAATAACGTTAAATCTATCTCTGGTCACAGCATGGGTGGGCATGGTGCAATAACCATTGGACTGAAAAACCCAGGCCTGTACCAATCGATTTCAGCCTTTAGCCCAATTAGCCACCCGGTATCGTGCCCTTGGGGACAAAAAGCCTTTAATGCCTATTTGGGTATGAACAGAGAAGACTGGAAGCAATACGATGCGACTGAATTGCTCAATAAAGCTCAATCACCACTTCCAATTTTAGTTGACCAAGGTGAAGCAGATAGCTTTTTAGCGGAACAGCTAAAGCCCGAGCTATTGGTTGCAGCCGCCGAAAAGCATCAGTCGCCTTTAGAGTTAAGAATGCAACCTGGCTATGACCATAGCTACTTCTTTATCTCAACGTTCATTGACGAGCATTTAACCTTCCACGCGACACATCTACTAAAATAAACTCTGTAAAACAGCCACTTTCATAGTGGCTGTTTTATTTATTCCTACTCCATACCAACTAGATTCACCTCTCACTGCTCATTATTGAGCCTAGCCGATATCAGAATTGTTGCTTAAAGTTAGATACCGTGAACTGTATCAAATAATCTTTAGGAGCAAGTATGATTAAAATTCAATTGAAAGCGTTAGCGTTGGCAACCACCATCATTCTTAGTGGCCACGTTTTTGCTGCTACAGAGCACTATAATACAGACATTCCAAGCAGCATTATGACGCCCGATAGAGTCGAAACGAGCCTTGGTACTCTAAAGTTTAAAGACGGTGTGCCCACAACCGATACAACCCAAAAACTCTATGACAACTTAGACACGCTACGCGCAACCGAAGTGTTTTTAAATGCAATACCGATGGCGTCTATCGAAGCCATTAGATTAGGTCATTTAGATCTTGGCGTATCTACATCCAATCAAGTCGTGCTGTTTGATAAACTAATGGATTCAAACCCACTTTTTCTCACCGGAAATACCGACACCGTTTACGCCTCAGCTTTTCTCGATTTAGAGCGCGACGGGCCTACCGTGATTGAGGTTCCCGCAGGAATGGGGCCAACCACCGTCAATGATGCCTTCTTTCGCTTTGTGACTGATTTGGGTGTTGTTGGGCCCGACAAAGGTAAAGGTGGCAAATACCTTATTCTGCCTCCCAATTACAAAGGTGATATTCCTAAAGGGTATTTTGTTTCAACCTCCACCAGCTACACCAACTGGTTTATTGCTCGGGGCTTTTTGAAAGATGGGAAGCCAGATTCCGCCATTCACGATTTCAAAACTAAACTGAAGATTTACCCATTAGCGAAAAAATCTGATCAGCCGAAAATGGAATTTACTTCCGGCAGTGGCAAATCATTTAATACCGTTCATGCAAATAATGAGCACTTCTACGACGAGATCAAACCCGTTCTCGATAAAGAACCTGTCAGCTTTATTGATCCTGAACTGCGCGGGTTAATGGCTAGTATTGGTATTCAAAAAGGGAAACCTTTTGATCCTGACACCCGAATGCAAAAACTGCTCAAAGATGGTGTGGCAATTGGCAATGCAACAGCACGTAGTCTCTATTTCCACCCCAGAGATAAAGCGGCTTACAAGTACGAGAACAAGCTTTGGAAAACGGCCTTTATTGGTGGCGACTACAAGTGGCTAATTGATGAGGGTAAAGGCGGACGTAACCTTGATGCACGCACTTACTTCTTCTATATTGCGACTGTCAATACCCCTGCAATGGCGCTTAAATTGATCGATAAAGGATCGCAGTATGCTCTGGCTGACCAGTCAAAAGATGGCCACTTCTTAGACGGCGGTAAGACGTACAAATTGAATATTCCAGCGAATGTTCCGGCTAAAAACTTCTGGTCTGTTGTGGCTTATGATCCACAAACACGTTCAGAGCTGCAAACCAGTCAACCGTTCCCAAGTAAGAACAACAAGCGTGACGATTTTATTGAAAACCCCGATGGTTCGGTTGATTTATACTTTGGACCGAAAGCGCCAAAAGGGAAAGACGCGAACTGGATTGAAACTGTACCAGGTAAAGGTTGGTTTACCATTCTACGTCTTTACGGGCCACAAGAAGCTTGGTATGACCAAAGTTGGCAACCAGGTGATATAGAACTTGTGAAATAAATGCACACCCATTAAAAAAGGCTCTCTCACTTGGCCATTCCAAGGGGTAGAGCCTTTTTTGTTAACAAGTTCGTATTTAAACGATTTCCCAACTGTGTGTCATTTCAATACCTTCACCTAGCATCAAACAAACAGAGCAGTACTTTTCTAACGAGTCTGCCGCTACTTTTGCTACGACGTCTTCATTTAGTGATTCACCAGAGACATCAAAATGAATATTCACTTGAGTAAAAATACGTGGCGCGGTTTCACGACGTTCTGTCGTTAATTTGGCAACACACCCCGTTACTTTCTGCCCTGCTTCTTTCAGGCCATCAACCACATCAACAGAACTACAACCACCTGCGGCCATTAATACCATTTCCATCGGGCTAGGTGCCGTTGCGCCACCGCTACCATCCATCACAATGGAGTGACCCGATTGCGATTGGCCAAGGAATTTAAGATCTTCTATCCACTTTACTTCAGCTTGCATCTTTACGTCTCACTACTTCAATTCTTAGTGCGAAAGATAACAGGTATTAGTACAACTCAACAAGTTTAAACTCTCCCCCCTGCTATACATCAGTTGGAACAGCATCAGTAGGAAAAACGACACCCGTTTGTTTGCGAATCTCAGTTAAAACCTTAGACACTATAAGTGAACGTTCGATGTCATGCTCGTCCATTGTATTTTCTTCGACTTGTTTGGCGAACGCTTTCGCCTCATAAAACATGCGATTCGGGACTTGCTCAACACTCACATCCTGTTTTGTAGGTCCGCGAGTTATTTTCTCTACTCGATTACACAACGAAATCATTTCGACTTGAAGAGCAGCTTCTTCACCTTGGAATTCACTGGGTAAATAAGAGTCGCTGGTCTTTGAATGGTTAATCACTACATCAAAGCCACTGTATTGAAAGATTGCGCTTCCGTTACCATCTACACCTGAGTCGAGCAAATGCGCTTGAGCTTTTATTGAAATGGGTTCACCGAACAAAGCAATGGCGGCTCCGACACAGTAATAGCCAATGTCCATGATAGAACCATTTGAGAATTCTGGATTAAACGTATTTGGGTTTTCACCATTAAGGTATTTCGGGTAGCGAGAAGAGAATTGGCAATAGCTGATCGTCGCCTTTCTCAAGGCACCAATCTGATTCAATTCCTGCTTAAGTACTGTGAAGTTTGGCAGATGAGGAGTCATAAACGCTTCAAACAAAATCACGTTATTATCACGTGCTGTTTGATAAAGCTGTTTAGCCAGTTGATAGTTTGACGCAAGCGGCTTCTCGCAGATGACATGCTTCCCCGCCTTTAGCAATTGCTCAGCTTGTGGAGCGTGGAAAGAGTTCGGGCTCGCGATGTACACCGCATCTATTAACGCAGACTGAGCAAGGGCATCGAGATCAGTAAATATTTCTGGTGACACGTATTTTTCACTAAACTGCTTTGCACTCTCTGTATTGCGAGAATAAACACCTGATAACCTATATGAACCTGTTAAAAGTGCTGCTTCAATAAATTGATCTGTTATCCAGTTTGTTCCTATTACCGCCAGTCGAATCATGTTCTTTACGTCCTGTTAAGTATGCTTGTTTTCAGGATAAAGCGTAAATGATTGGATGTTCAAGAGAATCAACTTAATTTCGGTAGATATCCAATCTATATTTAGGGCGGTACTAAAATTCTTTCATTGGCTGGGCGGCTTGTTAAGTATTTACGAATATATGAGATAATGGGCTTTTAACCCCACTTGCCCCTCTGTCTAATACATGTGTATAGATTTGAGTCGTTTTAACATCAGTATGCCCTAGCTGTTCTTGAACGGTTCTTATGTCTGATCCTGTTTCTAGTAAGTGCGTAGCGAATGAATGCCTTAACGTATGGCAGGAAATATTTTTATTCACCTTCGACTTATTCGCTGCATTTTTAATGGCCTTTTGAACGCTTGATTCATTAATGTGGTGTCGACGACTCAAAAGGCTCGTCGGATCCACCGATCGCCTTAAGGAAGGAAATAGATACTGCCAGTTTAACTCTTGATTAGCATTCGGGTACTTCTTCACTAATGCATCAGGCAGCCACACGCCCTCGTAGTCTTGTTGATTTCGGTCTTGCTGCCAAATGAGTTTCACGTGTTCTAATTGACGATTAAGAGGTAGGTGCAGTTCTTTTGCAAGTGTCACGATACGATTTTTATTCCCTTTTCCTCTCCATACTCTAAGCGCCGAATAGTCAAAATCAATATCTTGATACCGTAAGCGTAAACACTCCATTAAACGGAGGCCTGAGCCGTACATAAGCTGAGCTGGTAACAAATAAAGTGGATCGACATTAACAAGCAATTCCTTAACCTCAAGCTGTGTCAAAACTGTCGGCAGTTTTTTATCTTTGACTGAACGCCTAAAGCGCATGTCTATATCGATAGGCTCTGCGATGATGTGTTTATACAAGAAAACGAGCGCATTCAGCGCTTGACTCTGTGAGCGTGCCGCCAAATTTCGCGATAGTACAAGATCAGACAAAAATGCCTCGACCTCCTTTACACCTAGCTCTTTAGGGTGATGCTTATTATGGTAGAAAATGTATTGCTTAATCCAATACACATAGGCCTTAATTGTCTTCTGAGCATAATGCCGCGATGCCATGTATTCGCGAATATAGTTCAAAAATGGTGATTTCATTGCTTACCCACACTGTTTATACATACAGCAACAAACAATAGTGGGAATGAAGCAGACTATACGGAAACATTCCGTATTTTGTGATGGGCAACAAGTTTAATAAAACCTAATACACTGTTTTACATGAATATATGGATTAACATGTCATTATTCTAAAAAACTAGAAGGCGGTAGCGTGGAAGACTATCTGGAAAGTTTCCGTCTATAAAGCGTTAGGCATCATGGAGGATGCATGATAATTAGAGAAATAGTTGAGTCCGATATTCAGCAAATGGTGGCTATTTATAACCACTACGTCGAAACTACATCTGTGTCGTTTGAAGAAACACCGATCAACGCTGCGACATTAAAAGAGCGAATTGAAATTGTTACCTCGGCAGGTTTACCTTGGCTTGTCGCCGAAACCAACGGACAAATTGAAGGTTATGCTTATGCTGGCCAATGGAACAAACGTTCCGCATATAAATATACCGTTGAACCCTCTATATATATTGCCGTTAACAACATTGGTAAAGGGATTGGTAAAGCTCTGTACACCTATTTACTCGCTTCCTTAAAAAGTAAAGGCATTAAAAATGCTATAGGTGTAATCGCCCTACCAAACCCAAGCAGTATTGCATTACATGAGAGTGTGGGCTTTAAAAAGGTTGGCGAGTTTGACCGAATCGGAGTTAAGTTTGGGCAAGAAGTTTCCGTTGGGTACTGGCAACTAGCCCTAGATGCCTAACAAGCGCTTCAAGTTGATTCGTAACGCTTGGCGGTTTTGGTGGGAATTTTGGTTTGTGTGATTACGGTTTAAAATTTGGCTTCAGTGGTGCGTAACTCACAACTTAAGCGGGCGTTATATGCCATTAGAGGAGATACCATTGACTACTGCTTTTGCATTGCTAATCGGTTTTGTATTTGTAATGCCATTTTTAGTGCTACTCCATGAGATTGGTCATGCCATTCCAATTTTAATTACTGGCGAAAAAGTTCAAATCACATTAGGAAGTTCTGATTTTGTATCTTCGTTATCTATCGGTGGGCTATCAATTCAAAGCAGTTTGATACCTTTAAATGTTGGTTATTATTCAACACAAGCTGAGCTTACAAAAGCAGTGAACATAGTATCAATAATGGGTGGACCTATTGTTTCAGCTCTTTGTGCCGCGATACTGTTTGCATTGAGTAGAGTGCTCGAAGGCCAAATAATAGTATTTCTAGTGCGATTCGGCGCTTGGTTTTCCGTATTCCAGTTCCTTTTAACAATTGCTCCTATTCAATACGGAGAGTGGTTTTTAGGTTATGCGGGGGTTGATAGTGACGGGTTGAGGCTTATCAAACTATTGCGCACAGGCATATAACAAACGGTTCAAGTGGATTCGCAACGCTTGGCACTATTGGTGTCAAATTTGGCTTGTGTGATTACGGTGTTTGAATTTATTTAGGTGGTGCGTTACTCACCACTTAACCGGGCGTTATGTTCATTAGCATTCATGGAGGAATGATGAGTATAGAAAGTAGATTGAAAGAACTTGGTTTATCGTTACCAGAAGCGAGCGACCCTCAAGGTAGCTATTGTAATTGTGTTCGTACAGGTAATTTACTTTATGTTTCAGGCAAGGGCCCAGTAGCTGGGCTTAAATCAGTGCCTAAGGGGAAACTTGGACGGGAATATACGACGGCACAAGGATACGAGTTTGCTAAAGCGACAGGCCTCGATATTCTGTCAGCCTTAGAATTAGAGTTAGGCTCACTTGATAAAATAAGTCGTGTTGTAAAGCTGCAAGGCTTTGTGAACGCAACGGAAGAATTTGAGCAGCACCCAAAGGTATTGGACGGTTGCTCTGATTTAATGGCAGAGGTTTTCGGAAACAAAGGTGTTCATGCTCGTTCTGTTTTTGGAGCAACTTCCGTCAGAGGTAATTTACCAATCATAATTGATTCAATCTTCGAAGTTGAGGACTGAACATAACAATCTGTTTAAGTCGGATTAAAAACGCGTGCCGACTCGCTTCGCTCAGACATGGCACACATTTTTAACCGCTTAACAGGGCGTTAGTCGTTTAATGCTTTGAAAGGTTTTAAGGTTAAAGTTGGTTCAGTAACTTTCGGCGTATTGTTTTATTGGCAACGCTTTTTGGCGCTACTGGATCGCATGATGTTACTGTTCAATTTAGGGCGCTTCGTTTGGCCGAGTTAAATGCAGAGTTGTTACCTAAGTAAGTTCTACAAATGTTGAGCATTGGTTTTAATAGCAAAAGCTAGTGCTAATAATCAGCATTCAATGACAAAGCCACCGACTAACAAGTTAATTAAGTGGACTTATCAACGCTGGGCATTTTCGGCTTGGAGTCTGATAGGCTCGGTAAATCTAGTGGTTACAGCCACTTATTAAGGCGTTATACGATCAAATAAACTTTAGCTTTACCTCAGGTTAGGTTGAGGTGTTAGGCTTTATCTTCATTCATAATTCCCATAAGTCATTCAAAAGGAAAATTGAAAATGACAAGACTAGAGCATTTAAATATTACCGTTCCCGATATTGATGCAGCACTAGCATTTTTAACTATTATTGCGCCGGATTTTAAAGTACGAAAAGATGTAAAATCTCACACCAGTCATCGCTGGGCTCATGTTGGAAATGAACAGTGTTATTTTGCGCTTCAGGAGCCTCACCTAGACTCGCTTTCACCAAGTAACGCTCAGAAAGCTTACAAAAACTTTGGTGTTAATCATATCGCTTTAGTTGTAGAAAGTATTGAAATTATAGAGGAAAATCTGGTTAAAGAAGGCTACCGTCGAGGTATTCTTGCACCGGAAGAAGCATATCGTAAACGAGCGTATTTTTTCGATGCAGCTGGTTTCGAGTGGGAGTTAACAGAATATTTATCAGATAATCCTGATGAAATGTACTTGTATGAGTAAGTGGTAAAGATCGTATAACAAATTGTTCAACTGGATTCCAAAACGCTTGGCACTTTTGTAATGGTCATATTTTGTGGTTAAGGTGGTCATATTAGGTTTAGTGGCATTGTTTTGTCACTAGTTAACAAGGCGTTATACGTATTATCATAGTTAGGAGATTTATGGCTAGATTAGCTCCAAAAGCAGACACTCTAAGAGCTCTGTTTGCGCGTTCAGGCAATCAATGTGCATTCCCCGGTTGTACTCAATCTGTTGTAAACAGTAAAAATAAGTTCATTGCTCAAGTCTGTCACATCGAAGCAGCCTCCGAGGGTGGTGAAAGGTTTAATGCCGCTAGCAACGATGAATACCGAAGAAACTATGATAATTTAGTAATTTTCTGTTATCCCCATCATATCGAAACAGACGATACGGACGAGTATACGATTGAATGTTTGCGTAAAATCAAGCTAGATCACGAACAACAATTCTTGAAGTCGGACTTCAAAATTGATGAAGCGGAGTTGCAAAAATTAGTAAGTGAAATGCAACTCTATTGGTCAAACATTGAACGTTTAAACCAAGTCGAACATTATAATCTCGATTCTGGGCTTGCGATGGAAGTTAATGGGCAAGCAAGTTTTGATGAGGTCATAGCTGATGCACATAATGCTGTTTCTGGTATTGAAGCTTTGTTAAATAGACTGCGTGAAAGTGATGAAGCGTTAGTCGAAGATCTAAATGTACTTCTGGAGCTAAAAAATATCCCAGAATCAACTTTTACAGACGTTCCATATTACCAAAACCCCTTTGAAAACCGTAATTGGGAGTCTCATAATTTAGGTACTCCAAACTGGCTACTATCATTGCGAATCGCTTTAACCCACATTGAGGTTAAGTACCTGTCTGAATACCTAAAGACTAATAGCAATGACAACTCCGCACGAAATAAACTGGACATGGCTAAACAGAAGCTAGAAAGTTATGCGGTGTCAGCAATGCATGTCGACTAGCATACGTATAACAAAGCATTTAAGAGTGATTCGCAACGCTTGGCAGTTTCGCTTCGCTCAAGTATAGCCAAGCGCCGCTCACACCTTAATGCGG
>NZ_JAJHVV010000017.1 GCF_023145695.1 Vibrio amylolyticus | reverse complement strand
GGCGTTCCTCTCTAAGCGGACGGTCATTCTAGCGATTTAAGTTTTAGTGTCAACCACTTTTTTCAAAACTTTTTTAAGCACTTGGCTTAAGCTATCAGACCTTGCTAACTGGCGCTTTCAAAACCGAAGTAGTGATGCTTTCCCGTGTCAGCGAGGGGGCATTATAGAGATCGCCATCACATTGGCAAGCCCTTTTTTGAGTTTTTTTGCTTTTTTTTATCACTCGATTACTTTTCAAGCAAAGGCAGAGGTTTTTGCTACTCTTTTAGCCGTTTTTACCGTTTAATTACTAAGAATAAGGAGAAATTATGAGTTCAATTCGCAGTTATAAAGGTATATCGCCAGAAGTCGGTGAGCGAGTCTATGTAGATAGTAGTTCAATTTTAGTCGGAGACATAAAAATTGGCGATGATTCGAGCATTTGGCCACTCGTAGCGGCGCGGGGGGATGTAAACCATATCCATATCGGTCAGCGCAGCAATGTTCAGGACGGTAGTGTTTTGCATGTGACTCATAAAAATAAAGAGAACCCTAACGGTTACCCCCTTATTATTGGAGATGATGTCACTATAGGGCATAAAGTCATGCTGCATGGCTGTACCATTCACAATCGCGTATTGGTTGGCATGGGAGCTATTGTTTTAGATGGGGTCGTTATTCAAGATGAAGTCATGATTGGAGCAGGGAGTTTAGTACCACCCAAAAAGGTTTTAGAGAGTGGTTACCTATATGTAGGCAGTCCCGTTAAAAAAGCACGCCCATTATCAGATAAAGAGCGTGCTTTTTTGCAGAAATCATCGGATAACTACGTCCAAAATAAAAATGACTATATAGAAGACGTTAACTCGGTGTAATTCAAAGTTCTATTTCAATAGAGCCAGAAGCGCTAAATGCTTCTTGCTCTATTAACTCTTCTGCTCTTTCTTCTATATCAAATCGATATTCAGAAAAAGTGTCCAACGCTTGCTTCGCTGTTTGCAAGCTTCTTCCTGATATAATTTCTAGCTGACTCAATGACACAGAGCACTCAATCAATGCACCACTTGATTGAGCAGGAAAGCAGATCACCTTTCTCTCATCATTCCAATCTTGAATATCAGGAAATAAAATAGATTGATTCATTACATACCTTCCAAGTTCTTACGTAACTCCCTTAGAATCTGTCTCGACCCCGGCCTTAGACCACGCCATAACATAAAACTTTCTGCTGCTTGTCCCACCAACATACCCAAACCATCGTAAACTTGAGAAACGCCATGTTCAAAAGCCCATTGATTAAACGTTGTTTTGCCAGAACCATACATCATGTCATACACAATACTCTGCTTTGAAAATATTGCGGAAGAGATAGAGGGAAGTTCACCACTTAAACTAGATGATGTCGAATTAATGATAACGTCAAACGGCTCGTCAACCTTTTCCATTTCTACTGCGCTTATATTACCGTATTGAGAAAACATCTCCGCTAAGTTGTGCGCTTTAGAATGCGTTCGATTCGTGACGATAATTTCAGCCGGTGCTTGATCGAGTAATGGTTTAATTACTCCTCTGGCCGCACCACCTGAACCAATCAATAAAATACGAGCGCCTTTCAAGGGTACTTGATACTGCAGTAAATCCTGAACTAAGCCTTCACCATCAGTATTATCACCAATGATCTCACCGTCATCTAACTTCTTTAATGTATTAACCGCACCGGCTAGCTGTGCTCTTTCAGTTAGTCGAGTAGCAAACTGATACGCATCCTCTTTGAAAGGAACCGTTATATTGCACCCTTTACCCCCTTCAGAAAAAAACTGACTCGCAGCTTGATTAAAAGCGTCTTTCTCTGGACAGGCCGTTGTATAAGAGAGTGGTTGATTCGTTTGGCGAGCAAATAGAGTATGAATAAAGGGAGATTTACTTTGTGCTATGGGATTACCAAAAACGACGTAACGATCTATTTGCTGAGTCATATCCTTAACCTACCAGAAATTAAAAAGGGTCATATTAAAGGCGGTGCCTTTACCTATGACCCTATCATTAACCTTTCACAGAGAAAAGCCTATATAAAAAGGCAGCCTTACCAATCTCTAGGCTTTAAGTAATTCTCATAAAGATCAGCCTCTGCTGAACCATTTTCTACCTGATAATCGTATTCCCAACGAGCGAGCGGTGGCATCGACATAAGGATTGACTCTGTACGTCCTCCGCTTTGCAGCCCAAACAGAGTTCCACGATCATAAACAAGATTGAATTCAACATAGCGCCCACGGCGATAAAGTTGAAATTGTCGTTCTCTATCGCCAAACAGGGTTTCTTTTCTTCTTTTTACGATAGGTACGTAAGCTGCCGTAAACCCTTTCCCTACCGCTTTCATGTAATCAAAACACTTATCAAATTCCCAGTGATTTAAATCATCAAAGAATAAACCACCCACACCACGTGTTTCATCTCGGTGCGGTAAGAAGAAGTATTTATCACACCAAGCTTTGTGCTCTGGATAGACTTCAGAGCCAAATGGGTCACAAATTTCTTTTGCTACGTTGTGCCAGTACTGACAATCTTCTTCAAAAGGGTAGAACGGCGTTAAATCGAAGCCACCACCAAACCACCAAATGGGATCAGCGCCCTCTTTTTCAGCAATAAAGAAACGAACATTGGCATGTGAGGTCGGAATAAAAGGGTTTTTCGGGTGCATCACCAAAGAGACGCCCATGGCTTCAAACTTTCGTCCTGCCAGTTCAGGTCGATGCGCTGTGGCAGAAGCTGGCATTTTTTCACCCAATACATGGGAAAAATTGACTCCTCCTTGTTCAAAGATAGCTCCATCACGCATGACACGAGTTCGTCCGCCACCCGATAAGCGCTCCGTTGGGCCTTTTTCCCAGTCATCATGTTCAAACCTTGCTGATCCATCAGCCTGCTCTAATTCAGAGCAGATGTTGTCTTGTAGCGATAATAGAAACTGCTTTACCTTATTCTTATCTATACTTGCCATTATTCCTTCCTAACACTGATGTTGTTATCGAATCAACGGACTAGCCTTGCCTTAATACCTTAGAGGTTTTGGCATCGCGAATCTCACTGGGCTTATCGCGCCCGCCAGTTTTGCCATCTAAAATAGCAAACAATTTATCACCCAATTGTACCTCGACTTCTTCTGTTGTCATACACGGATGTAAACCGGTTAAATTCGCACTGGTTGAGGTGATCGGTTTGCCAAAAGCTAAACACAACTCTTGTACTAGAGGGTGATCGGTAACACGAACGGCAATTGAATCGAATTGACCCGATACCCAAGATGAGGTTTTTTTACTCGTCGGCATAATCCAGGTTACTGGGCCAGGCCAGGTCGCATGAACTGCTGACAATTGTTCTGCTGAGAGTTGACTCTCATCTATATAAGGTAATAACTGCTCATAATTGGCGGCGATTAAAATTAACCCTTTTTCGACAGGGCGCTGTTTCAGCTCCAACAGCTTTTTTATTGCTTCAGGGCTGTCAGGATCACACCCAACACCAAACACTCCTTCCGTTGGGTAAGCAATCACTTCCCCTTGCTGCAAGGCTTGGTTTACTTGCTCAATATTTTTCACAATGACTTCCTAGTTCTGATTTATCAGCGGTGATTATCATAAGTGTACAAATAATCACTATCAGTGCCTAAAGCTATTTGTTTATAAAATGTATCAATCTTCTACCAAGACTAACGCAAACGTTTGCTTGATGCGATTTTCCCCGTATAATGCGCCCAAAATATCCGCTCACCAAATTATTGAAGCTTGAAGGAGTTTGAGATGAAAGTCGGCATTATTATGGGTTCTAAATCAGATTGGCCAACAATGAAACTAGCAGCAGAAATGCTGGATCAGTTTGGCGTTCCTTACGAAACTAAAGTCGTTTCTGCACACAGAACTCCTCAACTACTGGCGGACTACGCGACAAGTGCAAAAGAGCGCGGCATTAAAGTGATTATTGCTGGTGCAGGCGGCGCAGCTCACCTTCCAGGTATGGCAGCCGCTTTCACTAGTGTTCCTGTATTAGGCGTTCCAGTACAATCTCGTGCCCTAAAAGGTATGGATTCACTGCTGTCTATCGTACAAATGCCTAAAGGTATTGCGGTTGGCACACTTGCTATCGGTGAAGCTGGCGCAGCGAACGCTGGTATTCTTGCTGCTCAAATCATCGGTACACACGATGAGTCGGTAATGGCGAAAGTTGAAGCATTCCGCACAGAACAAACTGACACGGTTTTGGCTAACCCAAATCCTGCAGAGGACTAACCCCATGCATGTATTGGTATTAGGTGCAGGTCAACTTGCTCGCATGATGTCTCTGGCTGGCGCACCACTTAATATTGAAATCTCTGCTTTTGATGTGAATAGTGAAAATATTGTTCACCCATTAACTCAAACAGTATTAGGTCACGGCCTTGAAAATGCGATTGCTCAAGCTGATGTCATTACGGCTGAATTTGAGCATATCCCACATGATGTTCTCGACGTGTGTGAGAAAAGCGGCAAGTTCCTACCAAGTACAGAAGCGATAAAAGCCGGTGGTGACCGTCGCATTGAAAAAGCACTGCTTGATGATTCTCAGGTTAAAAATGCCAACTACTACATTATCAACAATCGTGAAGATTTTGATGCCGCCATTGCACATGTAAAACTGCCAATGGTGCTAAAAAGCGCACTCGGAGGTTACGATGGAAAAGGTCAATGGCGACTTAAGTCTCTTGATTGTGTAGAAAGCATTTGGCAAGAGATGGCTGAATGTATTGCGGCCACTCCTACTCAAGCCATTGTTGCTGAGGCATTTATACCGTTTAATCGTGAAGTTTCTTTAGTGGGCGCGAGAGCGAAAGACGGCAGCGTTTCTGTCTACCCACTTGCAGAGAACATCCATACTGACGGTGTACTTAGCTTGTCGACAGCCATTGATGATCTAGAGCTACAGAGCCAAGCAAAACAGATGTTTACTGCTATTGCTAATCGTCTCGATTACGTTGGTGTCCTTGCTTTAGAATTCTTTGATGTTAATGGTCAACTGCTGGTCAATGAGATTGCGCCACGAGTACATAACTCTGGTCACTGGACACAACAAGGGGCAGAAACCTGTCAGTTTGAAAATCACCTTCGCGCAGTCTGTGGTCTTCCTCTTGGCTGTACTAAGTTGGTTCGTCCAACGGCAATGATTAATATCCTTGGTGAAGATAGTGTTCCTGATGCGCTACTTTCAACCGAAGGGTGCCATGTTCATTGGTATGGAAAAGAGAAGCGCGCTGGAAGAAAGATGGGACATATCAATGTGTGTGCTCAATCCACAACCGATCTTCAACATACACTCTCAGCTCTGGCTGAGGTGTTGGATAAAGCGGTTTACCCTGCAATACATGAGTTGGCGAAAAGTGTTAATTAGTCCGAAATAATTAACTACCAAACAAAAATAAAAAATGACGCCATTGCGTCATTTTTTGTTTTCAATACTTCAACTCACCGAAAGCTTACGACTGAATATGATGACAGCGTCGATCTGCGCACTGTATTTTTATTCCGCTTGCGAGTTTTTTCTCAACCAACAAAGGGAAACCACACTCTTCACACCGACCTTTCACAGGCGGTAAATTCACTGCAAACTTGCATTTCGGGTAGCATTCACACGCATAGAACAATTTACCAAACCGCGTTTTGCGCTCGATTAAATGACCTTTACCACAATCTGGGCAAGCGTATTGTGGCGCTTTATCATCTTCAGGTTCATCAAGCGATTCAATATGGTTACATTCTGGGTAATGGCTACAGCCAATAAACATCCCATATCGTCCCTGCCTCAAGACAAGCTCATTTTGACAAGACGGACACGCAACACCAAGCGGCTTAATGACATGGCCATCATTTTGATGCAGTGGACGTATGTAATCGCAACCCGGATACTCAGAGCAGCCTAAAAAAGGGCCATGCTTGCCGTGACGAAGATGAAGTTCACCATCACAATTAGGACACGGCTCATGCTCTAACGCATGTTCATGAGCTGAAAACAGCTGCTGATCGATTTTACTGCTCATCGGACTCTTCAATAGTTAAATGAAAGACAATCACGCCTTAATGCAAGATACCTTGCTCAGTCGTGTATAACAGCTCTTCCATTAGCGTATAAGCGTTTTCATTCCCTGGGACATTAAATAGCACCATCAAAATGATCCACTTTAAATCATCCAATTCAAATTCATTGGTCTCTAGCCCCATCACTCGATCAATGACCATCTCACGAGTTTCTGTTGTTAGGACATTAATATGCTCTAAGAAAAGAAGGAAACCTCGACTCTCTAAATCTATCCGCTGCATCTCTTTTGCCGTATAAATACGGGTTGATGTCGCGGCACTGGTTGTAATTGCTGAGTGCTCGTCACTTTGCTGTAACGCTGCTAACTCTTCCAACCAATGAAGGGCCTTATAAATATCTTTTTCGTGAAACCCCGCTCGAAGTAGTTCATCTTCAAGCTCATCTTGGTCCACTTGCAACTCTGCATCGCTATGGATATAGGTTTCGAACAAATACATCAGTATGTCCATCATCATAGCTAGCCCCTCCCATTACGAATATAGCCACCGGAAACTGCAACAACATGCCCTGAAAGCTCAAGCTCCAAGAGCTGCATCATGACTTCATGAACAGGTATATTGGTCCTGCTCGCGAGAATATCAACTGGCGTAGCCTCTAACCCTACGTTAGCTAACAGTTGTGGAAATGGCAATTCTTCTTCACACTCTATTTTATCAAATAGTTCCGATTGAGTATTGGCCTTTTGATTAATAGACCAGTTTACCAAAGTATCTATTTCATCCAAAACATCTTGTTCACTTTGAACCAAGCATGCCCCATTCTTGATTAAGCTATTACTACCTCGGCTAATACCATTATAAATAGAGCCGGGAATGGCAAACACATCTCGTCCCTGTTCAGCGGCATACCTTGCCGTAATCAATGACCCACTTTTTTCGGCCGCTTCGACCACAAGCACACCAACCGATAATCCACTGATGATTCGATTGCGCCGCGGAAAATGTGTCGGCCTAGGTTTAATGTGCGGAGCAAATTCAGACACGAGAGCCCCAGAGTCAATGACTCGGTGCGCTAGCTGTTTGTGTCGTGCAGGGTAAATCTGATTCAACCCAGAGCCAAGTACAGCTACGGTCTCCCCACCAGCTGAAAGTGCGCCATCATGTGCGTGACCGTCAATTCCCAACGCTAAACCACTGGTGACAACTAAACCTCGCCCGACAAAACAACGAGCATAAGAGTGAGCGCTGTTTAATCCTTCAGGTGAGGCATTGCGACTTCCAACCATCGCAATTTGAGGCTGAGATAAACAATCAAGACGACCTTTGACAAACAATACTGGAGGAGGAAGAGAAATCTCTTTAAGTAATGCAGGGTAGCACTCATCAAGCGGGGTTATTATGTGGTGATGAGAGGTTTGCATCCATTTTAGGCACCCATCAACATCACGCTGAGAGCCCTGTTTAAAGTAACTGACTTGTTCACGAGATAGACCAAGCGCGTAGAGCCTTTCTGCTTGGTACTCGATTAAATTGTGCGGCGAGTCGACACCAACTAACCGAGCTAAGCTTTTACTGCCAACCTTCGGGGTAAATGACAACGCTAGCCACGCCGCTAACTCTCTTTCGGCAATCACTCTTTAGCCACGGTCTGAACGATCAATGCCAGTGGGTTCAGACTCCGGCGACACCAGTAATGAATGATTACTAATAGGCGCTTCGCTCGAGGTGATAAGTGCCAAACTAAAGTACGAATAAGGGCGAATCACCATTAAACTGCCAATCTCAGTATTGGGTAATTGCAGTGGTGAGGATTGAGTCTGTTTTTTATAGCTGTATTCTCCTTTGTGCTCATACACCGCCGCACCCGATTGATACAACTTGAACATACTGCCTTGCTGCACTTTGTCTTCAGAACCTCGGTCGATGATCACAACCTGATTTTTAACTGAGTACTCACTACCATTCAGTGCCCCTAATATCGTCGCCATACTCTTTCTCGGTGATGAAGAAGGATAAAATGTGGTGGTTAATTGAGTGTCATTCACAGCAATATCTGGCAGCGCTATGTCATTTGGCCAAATCTCTTGACGTTGATTAGTCAATGTAAGCTTGGTTATCTCTGAGTCCACTTGATGTTGTTTAGCGCTGGCAATACGTTTTAGTGCCACCATGGTTTTATCATCACGCTTGTATTGATTGGCGACGCGATAGATTCCCCAATTCTCTTGCTGGTTAACACCACTAATAAACAACGAATCCTCTGCGGTAAGAAACTTCTTACCACTGCTCGCTCCTAATACTTTGCTACTGCTAGAGAGAGTTTCTAAGTCTACCAACCGATCTGAAGTTAGATAAGGAATCACAAGACTCTCTTTTACCGTAGGAACTGCTTGCTTATCTAACAAGCGAACCTTAGGACTTAGCTTAACCATAGGTTTCAACGTTAATACTGGCTCTCCATTTAACCAATACAGCGTCAGTTTATCTCCTGGGTAGATCAGATCAGGATTATCAATATAGTCGTTATTCTTCCACAACTTTGGCCATAGCCAAGGGCTATCAAGATAAAGCGCCGAGATATCCCACAAGGTGTCACCTTTAACCACGGTATACGTTTTAGGCGCCCCCTCTTTGACGCTCAAAGGCTGACTAGTTTTGGCAAACAGAGATAACGAGAAGAGCAATAGCACAGAGAATGTAAGGATGTAGATGAGGTGGATGACACGTGACATAACCTGATTTCCTTAGTCTTATTTGTAATCAAAATTGCGATTATTCACGTTTGGATGCTGTCATTTAGGGTCTAAAATGTCTAGAATTGAGCCAACAAGCTTTAAGCCGATTCGGCACAGTTCAACATTTAGAGTGTATATGTCTGTATTACAAGTATTAACGTTCCCAGATGACCGCTTACGCACTGTCGCTAAGCCTGTCGAAAAGGTAACTCCAGAAATTCAAAAATTAGTCGATGACATGATTGAAACCATGTACGAAGAAGAAGGCATTGGCCTTGCTGCGACACAGGTTGATTTCCACCAACGTATCGTTGTGATCGATATTTCAGAGACACGCGATGAGCCAATGGTTCTCATTAATCCTGAAATCACTGAAAAACGCGGTGAAGATGGCATCGAAGAGGGCTGTTTATCTGTTCCTGGCGCACGCGCTCTGGTTCCACGCGCCTCTGAAGTTTCTGTAAAAGCGCTAAACCGCGATGGTGAAGAGTTCACCTTTGAAGCCGATGATCTGCTGGCTATCTGTGTACAACACGAACTTGACCATCTAATGGGTAAATTGTTCGTCGATTACCTGTCTCCATTAAAGCGCAAGCGTATCCAAGATAAGCTAACCAAGATTAAACGCTTTAATGAGAAACAAGCCAATAAAGGTTAATCGTCTAGCGGTAGAGTCATTGCTGTATCGCTAACGCCCTTTGTTTATAAAAACATTGTTTATAAAAGGAAGCCTACCTTGAGCCAGTCTTTAAGAATTGTCTTTGCAGGTACTCCAGATTTCGCCGCCCGTCACATGGCGGCGTTGTTGTCTTCGGAGCATGAAGTTGTCGCTGTTTACACTCAACCTGATCGTCCAGCTGGTCGTGGTAAGAAGCTGACAGCAAGCCCAGTAAAAAACATCGCACTAGAACACGATATTCCAGTTTATCAGCCTGAAAATTTCAAGTCTGATGAAGCAAAGCAGCAGCTTGCCGACCTTAATGCCGATCTGATGGTTGTTGTCGCTTATGGTCTATTGCTACCACAGGCAGTTCTAGATACACCAAAGCTTGGGTGTATCAATGTTCATGGTTCTATTCTGCCTCGTTGGCGTGGTGCAGCTCCTATCCAACGCTCAATTTGGGCGGGCGATAAAGAGACAGGCGTAACCATCATGCAGATGGATATTGGCCTCGACACCGGTGATATGCTTTCCATTGCGACGTTACCCATTGAAGCTGACGATACCAGTGCCTCCATGTATGAAAAACTGGCTGAACTTGGTCCTAAAGCACTCATTGAGTGTGTAGCTGACATCGCAACGGGTTCTGCTGTTGCCGAAAAGCAAGATGATGATCAAGCCAATTACGCCAAAAAGCTAAGTAAAGAGGAAGCTCGCATTAACTGGAATGACGATGCAAGCCACATTGAACGCTGCGTTCGTGCATTCAATCCTTGGCCAATGAGCCATTTTGAAGCTGCTGAAAATAACATCAAAGTATGGCAAAGCCGCGTCGATAGCGAATCTAGCGACAAAGCGGCTGGCACGATTTTGAAAGCGAATAAAACGGGCATCTACATCGCGACTGGTAATGGTGTTCTTGTACTTGAACAGTTGCAGGTCCCAGGTAAAAAAGCCATGTCAGTGCAGGATATTCTAAACTCCCGCGCAAGCTGGTTTGAGGTTGATAGCGTACTGAGTTAATCACTCTGACCGCCCAACCTAGCTCCACCCCAAGCTAATTGCTTGGTCAATGACTTAGCCAATGCCAAGTCAGTACATTTTGGGAGGCAGAGATGCCTCCATTAACTTTAAGGTATTCACCATGAATGTTCGCGCAGCCGCTGCTAACGTACTTTTTCAAGTTGTTGATAAAGGCCACTCTCTGTCTCACGCTCTACCTGCAGCTCAAAAAACCATACGTCCGAGAGACCATGCACTACTGCAAGAAATTTGCTACGGCGCACTTCGTTATCTTCCACGTTTAGAGTCGATAGCCAATGAGCTGATGGAGAATTCACTTAAAGGTAAAAAGCGTGTTTTTCACCACCTGATATTAGTCGGAATTTACCAACTAGGTTTTATGCGCATACCTTCTCACGCAGCCGTTGGTGAGACCGTTGAGGCTACTAACACACTAAGAGGCCCAAGCCTCAGTGGTTTGATTAATGCCGTTTTACGTAACTACCTGCGTAGCCAAGAAGAGCTTGACGCCTTCTCTGTTAGCCACAATGCTGGAAAATACTCTCATCCAAGCTGGATTCTAAAAATGCTTCAAGAAAGTTACCCAGAACAGTGGGAAACTATGATTGAAGCGAATAACAGCAAAGCACCGATGTGGCTACGCGTAAATCGTCAGCATCACACACGTGATGAGTACCTTGAACTACTCAAAAATGAAGACATTGAATTCACTACGCACCCTGAAGCAGCCGATGCGATAAAGTTAGCGGCACCTTTTGATGTAATGAAGCTTCCAGGTTTTGAAAAAGGTTGGGTATCGGTACAAGACGCTGCAGCACAGCTTGCCGTTGACTACTTAAAGCCTCAAGAAGGTGAACTGATTCTTGATTGTTGCGCAGCGCCTGGTGGTAAAACCGCGCATATTCTTGAGCATACTACCGATACTGAAGTAGTTGCTATTGATGCCGATGCCAAGCGACTTGACCGCGTCTACGATAACCTTGATCGATTACAACTAAGAGCCGACGTTCTTTGCGGTGACGCACGTTACCCAGAAGAGTGGTGGCAAGGCGAGCAATTTGATCGTATTTTGCTAGATGCACCTTGTTCAGCAACCGGTGTGATTCGTCGCCATCCAGATATCAAGTGGCTACGCAGAGCAACCGATATTGATGCACTTGCTGAACTCCAAAGTGAAATCATGGATGCAATGTGGAAGCAGTTGAAACCTGGCGGGACAATGGTTTACGCAACCTGCTCAGTAGATCCTAAAGAAAATGCTCTTCAGGTAAGTGCATTTTTAGACCGTACAGCGAGCGCTGAGCTTATCGATTCAGATCGAGCAGCACCAGGTCGCCAAATTCTTCCTGGAGAAGAAGACATGGATGGCTTCTACTACGCGGTATTAAAAAAGTCACAAGCTTAATAGGTAGCACTTCGTAGGTAGCGAAAACACCTAACGCATAATACATACGTTGATGGGTGTTTTCGTTGTCGAGTTTGAGCAGTAATCAAAGAGAAAACGCATGAAAATCATCATTCTTGGCGCAGGTCAGGTAGGCGGAACACTTGCTGAAAACTTAGTAGGCGAAAATAACGATATTACGATCGTCGACAAAAATAGTGATCGTCTTCGTGAGCTACAAGATAAATATGATTTACGAGTGGTAAATGGCTACGCAAGTCACCCTGATGTTCTGCGTGAAGCTGGCGCTCAAGATGCCGATATGCTGGTCGCGGTAACCAACATGGATGAAACCAACATGGCTGCATGTCAGGTTGCATTCACTCTGTTTAACACTCCTAACCGTGTTGCTCGAATCCGCTCGCCTGAATACTTATCAGAGAAAGAAGCGCTATTTAAATCAGGCGCTGTGCCTGTTGATCACCTGATTGCACCAGAAGAACTCGTCACCAGCTACATCGAACGATTGATCCAATACCCTGGTGCACTTCAAGTTGTGAGCTTTGCGGATGAAAAAGTTAGTCTTGTCGCCGTAAAAGCCTATTACGGTGGTCCTCTTGTGGGCAACGCTCTCTCTGCTCTGCGTGATCACATGCCGCACATTGATACTCGTGTCGCCGCTATTTTCCGCCAAGGTAGACCTATCCGGCCTCAAGGCACAACCATTATCGAAGCCGATGATGAAGTGTTCTTCGTTGCCGCAAGTAACCATATTCGTTCGGTCATGAGTGAGCTACAGCGTCTTGAGAAGCCTTACCGACGCATCATGATTGTTGGTGGTGGTAACATTGGTTCTGGATTAGCAAAGCGCTTAGAACAAGGTTATAGCGTTAAGCTGATTGAGCGTAACTATACTCGTGCAGAAAAGCTTTCCGAAGATCTTGAAAATACGATTGTTTTTTGTGGTGATGCCGCTGACCAAGAACTACTCACTGAAGAGAATATCGATCAGGTTGATGTGTTTATCGCGCTGACCAATGAAGATGAAACCAACATTATGTCGGCAATGCTTGCTAAGCGTTTGGGCGCAAAAAAAGCGATGGTGCTTATCCAACGCAGCGCCTACGTCGACTTAGTTCAAGGCAGCGTTATTGATGTGGCGATCTCTCCTCAGCAAGCCACGATTTCTGCTCTACTAACCCACGTTCGTCGGGCTGATATTGTGAATGTATCGTCGCTACGTCGGGGCGCTGCAGAAGCGATTGAAGCGATTGCACATGGTGATGAAACCACCTCTAAAGTTGTGGGTCGTGCCATTGGGGATATTCGTTTACCTCCAGGTACAACGATTGGTGCTATTGTTCGTGGTGAAGAGGTTCTGATCGCACACGATAGAACCATTATCGAGCAAGATGACCACGTTGTATTGTTCTTGGTTGATAAGAAATACATCCCAGATGTCGAAGCACTCTTCCAGCCAAGTGCTTTCTTCTTGTAACGATATTGGCGACTAGGAGCATCCTCTTATGGTAAACCTGCGCCCCATCTTATTTGTTATTGGGCTACTTTTATCCAAATTAGCTCTATTTATGTACATCCCTACTCTGGTGGCTTTTTTTACCGGAAGTGGCGGCTTCATTGAGTTTGGTCAATCAGTTCTGATCACTCACTCCATTGCTTTTCTTTGTCTCACGCTAGGTCGAACCGCAACTTTCAAACTCAACGTTCGAGATATGTTTTTGATCACCAGCCTCGTCTGGACCATCGCCAGTGCATTTGCGGCGCTCCCGTTTGTATTTATTAACCACATTAGTTTCACCGATGCCTATTTCGAAACCATGTCAGGTATCACTACCACAGGCTCTACCGTATTAAGCGGTCTCGATACCATGGCCCCGAGTATTTTATTGTGGCGTTCCATCTTACAGTGGCTCGGAGGCGTTGGCTTTATCGTAATGGCAGTAGCCGTACTTCCAATGCTCAATGTCGGTGGTATGAAGCTATTCCATACTGAATCTTCGGACTGGTCAGATAAAAGCAGTCCCAGAGCCAAAACAGTGGCGAAAAATATTGTGGTGGTTTATGTCAGCTTAACGCTGCTCTGCCTGTTCGGCTTTTTGTTCACTGGAATGTCTCTATTTGACGCCATCAATCATGCCTTCACGACGTTATCAACTGGAGGTTATTCCACTTCTGACGGCTCAATGAACAGCTTTTCAAATGGTTCACACTGGGTTGCCACCTTCTTTATGTTCCTCGGGGGGCTCCCTTTCTTACTGTTTGTCAGTGTATTAAAAAAGAAAAAAACCGAACCGTTATTCAAAGATGCCCAAGTAAGAGGCTTTAGTTACCTGTTTGTTGGCTCAAGTCTGGTTGTTGCAGCGTGGCTTGTGATTAGAGACGGCTACACGATTATGGATGCATTACGAGTGGCAATGTTTAATATCGTTTCAGTGGTCACTACAACTGGATTTGGTTTAGAGGACTTCACGGCTTGGGGAGCACTGCCAACAACCCTTTTTGCGTTCTTAATGATGGCTGGGGCTTGTTCAGGTTCAACATCTGGTGGAATTAAAGTATTTCGTTTTCAAATTGCCTTCGCCCTTCTTAATAAGCAAATGATGAAGCTCATTCACCCATCTGGCGTCTTTGTTCAGCGCTATAATCAGCGCCCTGTTAACGACGATATCGTTCGTTCCGTTGTCGCCTTTGGCTTAATGTTTTTTATCACGATTATCTTCATTGCTGCGGGATTGAGTATGATGGGGCTTGACCCAATCACGAGCATATCAGGCTCAATTACTGCGGTTGCAAACGTAGGGCCTGGGATGGGGTCTGTAATCGGCCCAACAGGCAATTTCGCCCCGCTTCCTGATGGTGCAAAATGGCTTCTCAGCTTTGGGATGTTGATGGGTCGGCTCGAAATATTAACGCTATTAGTACTCTTCTTCCCTGCATTTTGGCGTCGGTAGTACTAGCCATCAACTTACGCTGAAACTGGCGTAATATAGAGATAAATAGAGAGGAAATGACACATACTCCCTCCCAAAACAAACAGGTGCCAAATGGCGTGGTTATAGGGAATACTTTTCATCACATAGAAAACCACGCCAAGCGAATAAACAAGGCCACCCACCGCTAATAATACCAATCCCCCCGTATCAATATTTAACGCGAGTTGATAAATCACCACGACAGATAACCATCCCATCGCAAGGTAGGTAATCAGTGACGCTTTTTTAAAACGATAGACAAAGAAAAGCTTCATGATGATGCCAACTAAAGCAATCAACCAGATCACCACCATCAAGCCAATCGCTAAAGGTGTTCTTAGGCCCACTAGCAGATAAGGGGTGTAGCTTCCCGCTATGAGCAGGTAAATCGCACAATGGTCAAACGTTTTCAGCCAACGCTTGGCATTGGGTCGAGAAATTGAATGATACAAGGTAGAGGCAAGAAATAGAACAATGATGCTCGCGCCATAAAGGCTCATGCTAACAAGCGTTAATGTGTCCCCTTGCGCTGATATCGATTTCTGTAACAGCAGCATCAAGGCAACCAGACCAAAAAGAACACCAAGGCCATGGCTGATTGAGTTTGCTCGCTCTTCACGAGCTGAATATTCCGAACTAACTACTGTTGTCATAATACTACCAATCTAGAGAACTAATCCCAATGACTGGCAGTATGACACATTTAAGCTTACAGGTGTACGCTTAAACTTTTTAACCTATTGGTACTTGTATCCTCAGCAAGTACTGTCTAAAAATTCGAGAACCTTTTGGCCTGCGGCCTCGGGCTGAGTATCCAGTGAGATAACCAACTCTCTTTTTAACTCTCCAATACCCAGTAGGCTTGCTAACATCCCTTTCGCACCTTGACGGTTTCTGTCCACCTCAAACCATAGCTTAATGGCATCACCGGTATTATGGGCAACGATCTCTAGCTCTCGCCAACGACCGTGATATGGGCCAGTGGTCGGGACAAATTCGAACTCTTGTACAAACGGAAGCTCAAACCCTTTTACCGCTTCACATTCAACCTGCCTGATCCGCAGACCCTGCTCTTCTAGCGCCGTAAAAATACCATCCATAATAGGATCTGGACGTACCGTTAAAATATCCTTATCGGTTGGGTCAATCGCCATTGAGATATCTAAGCCAGTTTCAAGCCATACTTTGGCATCGCCGATTGTCACTGGTGTATTGAGTGGAACGTCGAGTTCAACATTAAAGTCTCTCTCTTCACCCGGTTTAATGGTGAATGCATATGGCAGGCTCCACTTCGCCAATGTGTAACTTTGATTAACACGACGAGTTCGCTCACCTTCGCCTCTTTCGCCTTTATCAATTGGAACTTCATCGACATAACGGCAGCAGAGTTTTAGCTCAATGTTATCAATCTCTTGCTCACTTGAACCGCCATATACATGAATAGTCACATTCACCCCTTGCCCGGGGTACAGCACTTCTTGTTGTAATACTGAATCGACCTTGGCCGATCCAATTCCAAAGCTTGCGAGGGTTTTCTTAAAAAACGACATACACACCTCCTTGATGAAACCTCATAGTAACCACGAACCCTGTCTTAACTCAATCGAGCAAGCATGATTTTGCTCGGTCGCCTTGTTTACCATTCAGGGCTAAGTTATAGGATTACATTCTGATCACATTATTATCATAATAACAAATCAAATAGGTTGTTTAGATATCGACCAATCAAAAGGTTGGTGCTAATCTAGTTTTGATATGCTTGCATATCACCACTCCTGAATCGTTATTTGGATTGGCGAAAGCCAGAAGAGCCACCCTTCAAGCAATTGAAGCTCAACTCATGGCGATTTAGGCCATTAGATTGGCAATGGATGTGCCTGACAGTTAGGTAAATTAATGCGCCCAACACCCGTCAGGTTTGCGCACTCAAACCGTAGTGCGTCTCGTCGTCGTAGTGGCTTTGCTACTGCTCCGACATCAAAACCAGCAGCACCCGCGATGACGTTAGCGGAAAAGACAGCTCGCACAGTGTCTGACCCAACAACTGAAACTAAAGCGGCTTAATAAAAAGCGCAGTCCTCACTGCGCTTTTTTACGTCTGCACACTTTCAAACCTAGATTTAAATCCCATTTTTGGTACATTGCCCACTGATAATGATAACAACGAGAGAAAAAAGTGAAGTGTCATCGTATTGAAGAGTTACTTGAACTACTCGAGCCTGAGTGGCAGAAAGATCAAGAGTTAAACATGATGCAGTTTATTGTAAAGCTCGCTCAAGAAGCAGGTTACGAAAATAAGCTGGAAGATCTCACCGACGACGTACTGATTTATCATCTAAAAATGCGCAATAGTGAGAAAACAGAAATGATCCCTGGCCTGAAAAAAGACCAAGAAGATGACTTCAAAACTGCTATTTTACGTGCCCGAGGCATTGTAAAATAACCGTTAATCATCATGTGAAAAAGCGACCTATCTAGGTCGCTTTTTTATTTTTAGCCGTAAGTGGCTCATCTGTTATACATTTATTGTTACGAACTGTGGCTAATGTTAAACAATTAACTTCGCTATACACTATATAATAACGCCCTTATAAAGATTGAGATGGTATTGATTCACTTTTATATGAATTAAACCAGCCAGCTAAATGGCAATGTCGGAAGAGTGCGAACACGAGAATTCGCACCGAATAGCCCCAAGAAAAGGATGACTTCATGAGTCAGGATAAGATCGATATTAAAGACGTGACGCCCAAAACGTTTAATCCCAAAACCCATAAAGGGAAAAAGGATCGATTTAACCCAAGCAGCGGCATTTACGTAAGAGAGAGTAAGGGGGTATTTCAAAAACTGCGTCGTTACGGTGGGTGGTTTTTATTGGTCATGTTTGCCATGGTGCCATGGATTCCTTACGGTGAACGTCAGGCGGTTCTATTAGATATTGCAAGCCAACAGTTTAACTTCTTTGGCACCACGCTTTACCCACAAGATCTCACCCTATTAGCTCTTCTGTTTATGATTGCTGCCTTTGGTCTGTTTTTCCTGACCACCTTTTTAGGACGAGTCTGGTGTGGTTATCTTTGTCCGCAAACCGTATGGACCTTTATGTACATTTGGTTTGAAGAAAAACTGGAAGGAAGCGCGAACAAGCGGCGCAAACAAGACTCAGGAAAACTCACCTCAAAGCTTATCGTAAGAAAAACATTGAAGCACTGCGCATGGATAGCCATCGCACTCGCCACCGGCTTTACCTTTGTGGGCTACTTCATTCCAATCAATGAACTCATTATTGGCTTCTTTACCTTTAGCGGCTCATTTTGGCCTATCTTCTGGGTATTATTCTTTGCAGCGTGTACTTATGCCAATGCCGGTTGGATGCGTTCGATTGTCTGCTTACACATGTGTCCATATGCGCGCTTCCAGTCCGCTATGTTTGATAAGGACACCTTTATCGTCGGTTACGATACTCAACGCGGAGAAAGCAGAGGTCCACGAGGCCGAAAAGCCGATCCCAAAGCGCTCGGGTTAGGCGATTGTATTGATTGTGATTTGTGTGTTCAGGTCTGCCCAACGGGAATCGATATCCGTGATGGCCTTCAATACGAATGTATTAACTGTGGTGCTTGTATTGATGCTTGTGACAAAACCATGGAGCGGATGAACTACAAAAAAGGCCTTATCAGCTACACCACAGAGCATCGCTTAGAAGGACACAAAACCGATATCATGCGACCAAAACTAATCGGTTACGGCTTGATCTTCGTTGTAATGATCGGCTTATTCTTCGCTCAAGTCGCCAGTGTTGAACCTGCTGGGCTCAGTGTTATACGTGATAGAAGCCAATTATTTAGAGAGAACAATGCGGGTGAAATTGAAAATACCTACACCCTCAAAGTCATCAACAAAACTCAGCAAACCCAAAGCTACCAGTTGGATGTCTCGGGGCTAACCGATGTCACCTGGTATGGGCGACAAACCGTCCATGTTGAACCTGGTGAAGTTCTCAACCTGCCAATGAGTTTAGGTATCGATCCAGAGAAGTTAACCACTCCTGTCACCACAATTCAGTTTATACTGTCAGACAGTAATGACTTCAGTATAGAAGTAGAAAGTCGATTTATTGGCGAGCTCTAGTCGATACACTCTAAATAATTAATATGGAAAAGGCTCAGCAATGGGCCTTTTTAATTTATGACAGAACAAGCGTTTAACTTTAATGCTCTCACACCCGACTTCATGTGGTACGCCCTAGAAAGTATCGGAATTCGCGTTGAATCGGGTTTTTTACCACTCAACAGTTATGAAAACCGCGTCTATCAATTTACGGACGAGGAGCGCCAGCGCTATGTGGTGAAGTTCTACCGCCCCGAACGTTGGAATACGCTGCAAATTCAAGAAGAGCATGACTTTACCCTTGAGTTACACGATGCAGAAGTCCCCGTCGCGCCACCTTGCAGAATCAATGGCCACACCTTGCATCAATATCAAGGCTATCTATTTGCCTTATTTGTCAGTGTTGGAGGAAGACAGTTTGAAGTCGATAATTTCGATCAACTCGAAGGCGTTGGGCGATTTTTAGGTCGTATCCATCAAGTCGGACAGCAGTGCACTTTTGCTCACAGACCAACCATCTCACTTGATGAATACCTTCACCAACCTAAGAAACTACTAGAAAACTCGACGTTTATTCCAATGCACTTAGAAAATGCCTTCTTCAGTGATTTGGACTTGCTCATCTCTCGGCTAGAAGAGCAGTGGCAACCCAATGTCAGCATGATTCGACTTCATGGAGACTGTCACCCAGGTAATATTCTATGGCGTGATGGCCCGATGTTTGTCGATCTTGATGACTCTAGAAATGGGCCTGCTATTCAAGATCTTTGGATGCTACTCAATGGTGATAGAAATGACAAACTGACTCAGCTCGATATCATTTTGGAGTCTTATCAAGAGTTTTGTGATTTTGATCACTCTCAACTGAAACTTATTGAGCCTCTACGCGGTCTACGAATGGTCTACTATATGGCTTGGCTAGCGAAAAGATGGCAAGATCCTGCTTTTCCACTCGCTTTTCCTTGGTTTAATGATCCAAAATACTGGGAAAGCCAAGTCTTAGGTTTTAAAGAACAAATTGCGGCTTTAAGTGAACCTTCACTCACACTGACGCCTCAATGGTAATGGGCAGCTGCCTAATAAATAGAATATGGAGATACCAATGAAAAAGCTGTTTGCACTTTTCGCGACACTGATGCTTAGCCTTTCTGCTCACGCAGCACAATTTGAAGAAGGAAAGCACTATAAGGTTCTAGATTTAGAGCCATCAAAAAAACCTGTTGTGACTGAGTTCTTCTCTTTCTACTGCCCACACTGTAACTCTCTTGAGCCGGTTATTGAACAGCTAAAAGAGCAGCTCCCTGAAGGCGCGAAACTGCAGAAAAGCCACGTCTCTTTCATGGGTGGGTCAATGGGGCTTCCTGTCAGCAAAGCCTACGCAACGATGGTGGCACTAAAAGTAGAAGATAAAATGGTGCCAGTTTTGTTTAATCGCATTCACAACATGGGCCAGCCACCTAAAAATGAAGAAGCATTGCGCCAGATGTTCTTAGATGAAGGTATTGATGCTAAGAAATATGATGCGGCCTACAACGGCTTTGCCGTGGACTCTATGGTTCGCCGCTTTGATAAGCAGTTCCAAGACAGTGGCCTAACTGGCGTACCTGCTGTTGTTGTCAATAATCGTTATCTTGTTCAAGGGCAATCTATTAAAACTACCACTGAATACTTTGCCTTGGTGAACTACTTACTCACCAAATAAAAAACGATTTAAAAACGAATATCAAGGGAACACAACGGTGTTCCCTTTTTCTTATCTCTTTTTTCTTACAATTAGTCTTATTTTTCAATAATTCATACCGTATAGTAATGCCTCATAGTTAAGGAAATGGAGATCCTTATGAAAGCTCGCTATTCGTTACTTATTGCTCTACTTTCATCGACGTCTTGTTACGCAAAGCTTGGGGCTGGCAATGGCTTTAGCGGTGAAATATCTCTCAACAGTGTCTATGTCACCCAAGAATCAAACTTGAGTACCGATGCGGATGCTAATCTAGCCAACTTAGGTCAGCCCTCTCAGACTACAGACTCATTTATTGTGGCTCCGCTAGGGAATATCGCTTATACCTTTGGACAATCGAATCAACAGGTCTATTTTGGTACGACTCGCGATGATATTGCCGTCGGTACGCTGGCGGTTCAGTTGGGCTACAAGTATCAATTTTCTTCAAAAATGACCATTGATATCGCTTACCTTCCTACCGTGATGTCAGGAAGCGTTTGGCAAAATCCATACGATACTGAGAGCACTCGCCAAGAGACCGATGTGGACGGAAACGCCTATCGTTTAAAGCTTTCCAATATCGCTGGCAGCTTATTTTCTGTTGATATGGCTTACGGGGATAAAGAGATAGAACAAGACAGTTTGCAAGGTTCCGATCTCGCTCGTGACGCTGACACTTACTTTATAAAAGGGCAAGTACGCCTACCATTAAGCCGTGCAACGATGCTTGCTCCAGCAATATCCTACACAAAGCAGGAAGCTGAAGGCAGCGCGAGCAGTTTTGAACGCTATCGTGGTGAACTTAGTGTGTTTCAATTTCTAGGTGCACATCAAATCGCATTAACCGCCTCTTATTCACAGACAGATTATGAAGCAGAAAGCACACGATTTAGCGGCCAAACCCGTTCAGACAACGGGCTTTCCTTATTCGCCGCCTACGAATACGTCGACTTTCTTGGGTATAAGAATTGGTCTTTAATCTCATTTCTAGGCTATGACCAGTCAGATGCGAATATCGACTTTTACGATGAATCACAAACTATCGTCTCACTGGGTATTAATTACCAATTCTAATCCTAGCTTTATACCGCTTGTAGCGTGAGCTGCTTTAACAGTCGATCCATAGCCCGATAGCCAAGTGCCTCCGCAATATGAGGTTTGGCTATCTGTTCGGCTCCTTCCAAGTCAGCGATGGTTCGCGCCACTTTAATAATACGGTGGTATGCACGAATAGAGAGTCCTAGTCGATGCAAAGCCGTTTCTAAAAACTGAGCATCCACCTTTTCTAGCGGACAGTATCGTTCTACCTCTCGGCTGCCAAGTAGTGCGTTTACAACACCACTTCTTTGTAGCATGCGATCTCGAGCCACCTCTACACGCTGTTTGACAACACTCGTAGGCTCTCCTCTATCGCCACCTTCCGCCAACACACCTTTCGGAAGAACTGGGATTTCTATCGACATATCAAAGCGGTCCAACAGTGGCCCTGACAGGCGATTCAAATAACGTAGGATAATTTGAGGATTAGTTCGTGTATGGCTGCCTTCGTAGTACCCAGTTGGGCTAGGATTCAGTGCTCCAACTAATTGAAATCGAGCTGGAAAACGGGTTTTACCTTGTGCTCGAGAGATAATAATCTCACCTGACTCTAGTGGCTCTCTTAATGAATCCAATACCTTACGTTCAAATTCAGGCATTTCATCAAGAAACAGTAACCCATTATGAGCTAGGGATATCTCGCCCGGCCTAGGAATAGAACCTCCTCCCACCAACGCTGCCATGGAACTAGAGTGATGTGGTGAACGAAAAGGTCTTAGCTTCCAGTTATCTTCATTGATCTCCTGCTGCGTTAATGAAGCCACCGACGCCGTTTCCATCGCTTCCGTTTCAGTCATTTCTGGTAATAAATCGCATAATCGAGAGGCTAACATGGTCTTTCCGGTTCCAGGCGGACCGAGAAACAGTAAGTTATGATTTCCCGCAGCCGCAATTTCTAACGCTCGTTTTCCTTGCTGTTGGCCAATAATATCTTGAAGATCACGGGTTAACTTACGTTCACTGAATTTTGCCTTGGTTTGAAACAGTGCCAATGGTTGTTGACCACACAGCTCTGCACACACCTCTAACAGGCTCTGTGCTGATTTATGACTCTCTTTACCGACCAAAGCAGCCTGATCACCATTACTATGTGGAACGATTAAGCTTCGATTCGAACAATTCGCTGCTAGCGCGGCGGGAAGAACGCCTTTCACTCTTCGAAGTTCACCTGAAAGAGCCAACTCACCTATAAACTCTCGCTGAGATAATTTATCGATTGGGATTTGATCAGACGCCGCCAATATTCCCAAAGCAATAGGTAAATCAAACCGCCCTCCCTCTTTGGGAAGATCGGCGGGTGCTAGGTTGACGGTAATACGTTTGGCTGGAAATTCGAAACGTGAGTTGATGATCGCACTTCGAACTCTGTCTTTTGCTTCTTTAACGGTGGTTTCAGGTAGGCCAACTAAACTAAACCCCGGTAAACCATTACTGATATGAACCTCGACCGTGACCTCGGGCGCTTCAACTCCAACACTTGCACGACTATTAACAATGGCTAAGCCCATTTTATCTTCCCTGATATCAGCTATTCACAACCATTATTGAATGGCTATTTATTGAGTAAGGATGTTATATAACGTGCCCGTATGCTGAGATAATGTGAAAAAAGAATGAGTTTTTGCTTGTCATTTAACGGAATTGTATGTTACCACTAGGTACGCAAACGAAATTGTTCAATATTTAATAGAATTTAAGACAAAAAGAAAGAAGATGAACTTCAAAGCCCGCATCAACACTCTGGTACTCCTTATTATCGTGGTCATTATTGACACCACGCGGGGGCTAGTGGGCAGCAGATAACCACAAGATTTTAAAAACCCCCGCACTGAAAAGTCCGGGGGTTTTTTTACAACTAATTAGACTGAAGCTCATCCTGATTGACTTAGCTTCAACAAAGAAAAACTAAGCAATCAGATATGACAGGAAGAATGGGAGCGCACATGATGTGCAAAAATGAATACAAAAAGGGAGGCATGTAATGACAGGTGCTGAATTAGTCGTTTCTGCTTTAACCCAGCAAGGAATTAAAACGGTATTTGGTTATCCAGGTGGCGCTATAATGCCAATCTACGATGCCTTATACGATGGTGGTGTTGAGCATATTCTCTGCCGACACGAACAAGGTGCGGCAATGGCTGCCATTGGCATGGCACGTGCTACTCAAGATGTTGCGGTTTGTATGGCAACCTCTGGACCGGGTGCCACCAACCTTGTGACAGGCCTTGCTGACGCCTTCCTCGATTCTATCCCAATGGTCGCTATCACAGGCCAAGTCGCAAGTTCACATATCGGAACCGATGCTTTCCAAGAGATGGATGTGATCGGTATGTCGTTGTCGTGTACGAAACACAGCTACCTTGTTACGGACATCAATGAGCTTGCACCAACGTTGGCAGAAGCTTTTGAAGTTGCAAAAACCGGTCGTCCTGGCCCTGTTATTGTTGATATCGCGAAAGATGTGCAGCTTGCACAAGCACCTGTTTCTGTTCTTCCTCCATTCACACCACCAGCAATCCCTGTTGCAAGCGTTGATGACATCGCTAAGGCGCAAGAGGTTCTATCACAAAGTACAAGACCTGTTCTTTATGTTGGTGGCGGTGTTCAACTGGCACATGCAACAGAAAGCGTGCGTGAATTCTTACGCATCAACCCTATGCCGTCCGTGAGCACACTAAAAGGTTTGGGTTCCGTAGAGCGTCACGACCCGCACTACTTAGGAATGCTGGGTATGCACGGCACAAAAGCGGCGAACCTTGTGGTCCAAGAGTGTGACTTATTATTCGTTGTCGGTGCACGATTTGATGACCGAGTGACGGGCAAGCTAGATACCTTTGCGCCTCATGCGAAAGTTATCCACCTTGATATTGATGCAGCTGAATTCAGCAAATTACGTACTGCTAATGCATCACTGCGCGGTGACATCAATGTGATTTTACCTCAGCTAGAGCTTACTCAAGATATTAACCCATGGGTTCAACACAGTGAGAGCCTACGTAAAGGGTTCAAGTGGCGCTATGATCACCCAGGTGACCTAATTTTCGCTCCATTACTACTAAAACAGCTGTCTGAAATGATGCCAGAAAACAGCATCATCTCGACCGATGTTGGCCAACACCAAATGTGGGCGGCTCAGCATATTCAGCCGCGTTCTCCACAAAACTTCATCACCTCTGCAGGTCTAGGCACCATGGGCTTTGGGCTTCCAGCCGCCATGGGAGCTTCGGTTGGCCGTCCTGACGACCAGTCTATCCTTATTTCGGGTGACGGTTCATTTATGATGAACATACAAGAGCTTGGTACATTAAAGCGTCGCCAGATTCCGGTAAAAATGGTGCTGCTGAACAACTCTCGTTTAGGCATGGTTCGCCAATGGCAATCTCTGTTCTTCGATGGTCGCCACAGTGAAACCATTTTGGATGACAACCCTGATTTCGTCATGCTAGCAAAAGCTTTTGATATTCCGGGTAAAACCATCACTAAAAAAGAAGAAGTTGAGCCTGCACTGAAAGAGATGCTAGAGAGTAAAACAGCTTATCTTCTACATGTACTTATTGATGAAGAAGAAAACGTATGGCCGCTAGTTCCACCTGGTGCGTCGAACAGCGAAATGCTAGAGAACACCTAGGGAGAACACAGCAATGGAAAGATATTTATTAGACATCAAAGCGGACGATAAACCAGTACTTCTTGAACGTGTACTAAGGGTCGTTCGTCACCGTGGCTTTGTGGTAAAACAGGTTGCGGGAACACAGAATCATGAGAGCAAAATTGCGAGTGTAGAGATCATTGTTGACAGTGATCGTCCTATCTCATTTTTGACCAGTCAAATCGAAAAGTTATGGGATGTGCGCACTGTTGATGTCACAGTAATCAGCAATAACGAGCTCCCAAACAACAACTTACAACAAAAGATTAGTGCATAAAGGAAGGCAACAATGACAGCTAAAACAGCAGACTACATTTGGTTTAATGGAGAAATGGTTCCTTGGGCTGATGCCAATGTCCACGTTCTCACTCACGCTATGCACTACGGTACTTCTGTCTTTGAAGGCGTACGCTGCTACAACACACCAAATGGTCCGGTTATCTTCCGTCACCCTGAGCACGCTAAGCGTCTGAAGGACTCTGCAAAAATCTATCGCTTCCCGATTCCTTACACTGAAGAAGAGATCATGGAAGCGACACGCGAAACACTGCGTCAGAACAAACTTAATTCTGCTTACATCCGCCCACTAGGCTTTGTTGGTAACGTTGGCCTTGGTGTATGTCCTCCAGAAAACTCAAAAATGGAATTGATTATTGCTGCATTCCCTTGGGGTTCATACCTTGGTGAAGAAGCGCTAGAAAATGGTGTTGATGCCATGATTTCGAGCTGGAACCGCGCGGCTCCGAATACCATTCCAACGGCAGCTAAGGCTGGCGGTAACTACCTATCTTCCCTACTTGTTGGTGGTGAAGCTCGTCGTAACGGTTACGATGAAGGTATCGCACTCAGTGTTGATGGCTACCTATCTGAAGGTGCGGGTGAAAACATCTTTGTTGTTCGCAATGGCATTCTTTCAACGCCACCAGCAACCAGTGCTATCTTGCCAGGTATTACTCGCGACACCATCATGACTCTAGCGAAAGAGCGTGGTTACGAAGTACGTGAAGAGAACATCGCTCGCGAAGCGCTTTACCTTGCTGATGAAGTATTCATGACAGGAACAGCGGCAGAAATCGTACCGGTTCGTACGGTTGATAAAATTGAAGTAGGCACGGGGAAACGCGGCCCAATCACTAAAGTACTGCAAGCAGATTACTTTGGCCTATTTAATGGCACCACTGAAGACAAGTGGGGTTGGCTAGATTACGTGTACCCAGAAAACAAACCTCAGTCTGCGAAATAATTGAAAAGGAAATTCCAATGTCTACGGCTCCAAAAAACAAATACCGCAGTGCAACGACTACCCATGGACGAAACATGGCAGGCGCACGTGCACTATGGCGCGCAACTGGCGTAAAAGATGAAGACTTCGGTAAGCCGATCATCGCCGTTGTAAACTCATTCACTCAATTCGTTCCAGGCCACGTACATCTTAAAGACATGGGTCAACTGGTTGCAGGCGAGATTGAGAAAGCAGGCGGCATCGCAAAAGAATTCAATACCATCGCAGTCGATGATGGTATTGCCATGGGTCACGGCGGCATGCTGTACTCATTGCCATCACGTGAACTTATCGCAGACTCGGTTGAGTACATGGTTAATGCACACTGTGCAGACGCTATGGTATGTATTTCTAACTGTGACAAAATCACTCCGGGGATGATGATGGCAGCAATGCGCCTGAACATCCCTGTGATCTTCGTTTCAGGTGGTCCAATGGAAGCAGGCAAAACCAAGCTTTCTGACCAAATCATCAAACTTGATCTAGTTGATGCCATGATTCAAGGCGCTGACCCTGAGGTCTCTGATGAGCAGAGTGAGAAAATTGAACGTTCAGCTTGCCCAACGTGTGGCTCATGTTCTGGCATGTTCACGGCAAACTCAATGAACTGCCTAACTGAAGCACTTGGTCTTTCTCAGCCAGGTAACGGTTCAATGCTAGCGACACACGCTGACCGCGAACAGCTATTCATCAACGCAGGTAAACGTGTGGTTGAATTAACAAAGCGTTACTACGAGCTAGGCGATGACGCAGCACTTCCTCGCAATATTGCTAACCGCGCAGCCTTTGAAAACGCAATGGCACTCGATATCGCCATGGGTGGTTCAAGTAACACTGTTCTTCACCTATTGGCCGCTGCTCAAGAAGGTGAGATTGATTTCGACATGGGCGACATTGATGATATGTCTCGTCGTGTTCCACACTTATGTAAAGTTGCTCCTTCAACACCTAAGTACCATATGGAAGATGTTCACCGCGCCGGTGGCGTGATGGCTATCCTAGGTGAGCTGGATCGTGCTGGGCTACTACATGGTGATACTCGCACTGTGCTTGGTTTGTCTATGAAAGAGCAGCTTGCTCAATACGACATCATGCAAACCGAAGATGCAGACGTTCTAAAATTCTTCCGCGCAGGCCCCGCTGGCATTCGTACCACTCAAGCGTTCTCACAAGACTGCCGTTGGGATCGCTTGGACGATGACCGTAAAGACGGGTGTATTCGCACCAAAGAGAATGCATTCAGCCAAGAGGGTGGCCTAGCCGTTCTTTCAGGCAACATTGCGGTTGACGGTTGTATCGTTAAAACCGCTGGCGTTGATGAAGAGAACTTAAAGTTCCAAGGTCCTGCGGTTGTATTTGAAAGCCAAGATACCGCTGTAGAAGGTATCCTAGGCGGAAAAGTAAAAGCGGGTGAAGTGGTTGTTATTCGTTACGAAGGCCCTAAAGGTGGCCCGGGTATGCAAGAGATGCTGTACCCAACGACTTACCTAAAATCGATGGGGTTAGGTAAATCATGTGCACTTCTGACTGATGGCCGCTTCTCTGGTGGTACATCGGGTCTTTCGATTGGTCATGCTTCTCCTGAAGCAGCAAGTGGTGGTGTTATTGGTTTGGTTCAAGATGGCGATATCATCACCATCGATATCCCTAGCCGCTCAATCACGCTTGATGTGGCTGAAGATGAATTAGCAGCACGTCGCACAAAGCAAGATGAGCTAGGTTGGAAACCTGCCAACCGAGAACGTGTTGTTTCACTAGCTCTAAAAGCTTACGCAAGCATGGCGACCAGCGCTGACAAGGGTGCGGTGCGCGATAAGTCTAAGCTCGAGGGCTAATTTATGACTGAGGCTTTTCTAGCAAAAGAAGGTCAACAAACTGGTGCAGATTATCTGCGCCAGATCCTTCGCGCACCCGTTTATGAAGTTGCGACCGTCACCCCATTGCAAGATATGCCTCGCCTTTCTGAGCGCATTGGTAACCAAGTACAAATTAAGCGTGAAGACCGTCAACCTGTTCATTCTTTTAAGCTGCGCGGTGCCTATAATATGGTCGCAAGCTTATCGGAAGCACAGAAATCAGCCGGTGTCATTGCGGCATCAGCGGGTAACCATGCACAAGGTATGGCGCTTTCGGGCACAAAACTGGGTATCAATACCACGATTGTAATGCCGAAGACGACACCCGATATTAAGGTTGAAGCAGTACGTGGCTTTGGCGGTAACGTTGTTCTTCATGGCAGCAACTTTGACGAAGCAAAAGCGGAAGCAGAGCGACTATCAGCTGAACATGGCTATACCTTTGTTCCTCCCTTTGACCATCCGTTGGTGATCGCTGGGCAAGGCACGATTGGCATGGAAATGCTGCAACAAAATGGTCATCTGGAATATATTTTTGTTCCTGTTGGTGGCGGTGGTTTGGCTGCGGGTGTTGCGGTTCTCATTAAACAGCTTATGCCTGAAATTAAGGTGATTGCGGTTGAGCCTGAAGACTCCTCATGCTTGAAAGCAGCACTTGATGCGGGTGAGCCAGTGGTCCTTGACCAAGTCAGCATGTTTGCTGATGGCGTTGCAGTAAAGCGTATTGGTGAAGAGACGTTCCGCTTGTGCCAAAAATACATTGATGGGCATATTGCAGTATCCAGTGACGAAATCTGCTCTGCAGTGAAAGACATCTTCGAAGACACGCGCGCTATCGCGGAACCTTCTGGTGCATTAGCGCTTGCTGGCCTTAAAAAGTATTCTGAGCAGAACCAACTGCAAGGAAAACAACTAGGCACAGTATTATCAGGGGCGAATACCAACTTCCACGGCCTACGTTACGTTTCAGAGCGTTGTGAATTGGGTGAGAAACGTGAGGGCTTACTTGCTGTCACGATTCCTGAGTGTCAAGGCGCCTTCTTTGAGTTCTGTAATATCATTGGTGGCCGAGCAGTCACCGAGTTTAACTACCGTTATAACGATGACAGTCTTGCCAATATCTTTGTCGGTGTTCGTTTACAAGGGGGCCAAGAAGAGCTGCAACACATCATTCAAGATCTGCGTGATGGTGGCTACCCTGTTGTCGACCTATCGGAAGATGAAATGGCGAAACTACACGTTCGCTACATGATTGGTGGTAAGCCTTCTAAACCATTGAAAGAGCGCTTATACAGCTTTGAATTTCCTGAATACCCAGGCGCACTGCTTAAGTTCTTAAGCACGCTTGGTACGCATTGGAATATTAGCCTGTTTAACTACCGTAATCACGGTGCCGACTATGGCCGTGTTTTATGTGGTTTTGAACTCGATGAGAGTGATTTAGCACGGTTCTCAACCCACCTTCGGGAGCTTGGCTATCAGTGCAAAGATGAAACTGATAACCCGTCTTATCAGTTCTTCTTGTCATAACTCATTAAGCCAGTCGTCATCGACTGGCTTTTTATTTTTCGGTTCAATATTTCATATCTATGCACTTAATACATAGATGTAATGCTAAAGTTTCATTTTAATCATAGACAGTTAGCGTCTACACTAACGCTAACTTAATTACTTGCTGTCTTTTAATGGGGACTCACATGTTTAATGCCTTAGTTCTAAACCAAGAAGAAAAACGCACCATCGCTAACGTAGAACAAATCGATGAATCACAACTGCCAGAAGGTGATGTGCTAATCGATGTTGATTACTCCTCGCTCAACTACAAAGACGGTTTAGCGATCACGGGGAAGGGTAAAATAATCCGCAACTTCCCTATGGTTCCGGGCATCGACTTAGCAGGCACTGTAGTGAGTTCTGACGACAGCCGCTATCAAGCAGGTGATAGCGTGGTATTGACTGGCTGGGGCGTGGGTGAAAACCATTGGGGTGGCATGGCTCAACGTGCACGGCTAAAAGCGGACTGGCTTGTACCATTACCAAAAGGCTTAGACAGCAAAAAAGCAATGATGATCGGTACCGCTGGCTTTACGGGAATGCTGTGTGTACAAGCTCTACTCGATGCGGGCATCAAACCTGAAACGGGTGAAATCCTAGTAACTGGCGCAAGCGGTGGTGTGGGCTCTGTTGCGGTTACCTTACTTGCTCAGCTTGGATACAAAGTCGCCGCCGTAACGGGTCGTGTTGAACAAAATGGCCCTCTACTTGAAAAGCTAGGTGCCAGTCGCATCATTGACCGTACTGAATTTGAAGAACCTGCTCGCCCACTAGAAAAACAGATCTGGGCTGGCGCTGTGGATACCGTTGGTAGCAAGGTTCTCGCCAAAGTATTAGCACAGATGGATTACAATAGTGCGGTTGCAGCTTGTGGCCTAGCGGGTGGATTTGATTTACCTACAACCGTTATGCCATTCATTCTACGTAACGTTCGTCTGCAAGGTATCGATTCTGTTTCTTGCCCGACAGAAAAACGTATTGCTGCTTGGAATAAACTCGTAGAGCTTCTACCTGACAGCTACTTCGAGCAAGCTTGTACAGAAGTCGCATTAGCAGAAGCGCCGAAGTACGCAGAAGACATCACTAACGGCCAAGTGACGGGTCGCGTCGTTATTAAATTATAAATTAATGATGAAGCTATAAGTCTATTTTTCATCGTTCAAAGCGACTTATGTACAGCTTAAATAGCAAAAAGCTTTAGGGAGACCTAAAGCTTTTTTTGATCCAAAACTGACCCTATTTATTGATTACCCGCAGCTAACCATCCAATCCCATATCCTCTACTCGCTTGGCAATTAAGCGTCCGCACTCCTCTTTGACGATACTTCTCAACCACTCTTGAGCAGAGGAGTGCTCACATCGAGGGTGCCAAATCATAGAGTAATCAAAAGGGGTGAATTGAAATGGCAAAGGTTTCACCGCTAAGTCGTATCGCTCAGCAACGAGATACGCGAGATCGGCAGGGACAGTAATAATGATCGGCATGGTATCAACAATCGCTAAGGCGGCTTCCAAATGATAAGCACGCAGAACCATCTTAGGGGCAGGGTTTCCTACCAGTGATTGATCAAGCAGCGCTTTTACCCCATCGCTAATCGCGATCATGGCGTGTGGGTAGTGCAGATAATCTTGTAAATCCATCTCTTTATCCGCCAATGGATGTTGTTTTGACAACAAACAAAGTACCCCTACGCGACCTAACACCTCACTTCTCAACGGTTCAACAGGCCCTGTTGGTCTGCAAATCGCTAAATCTGCGCCTTCATACGTTAATTGATCTGAAAGCCTATCATGCTGCAGTGGCAGAAAATCAAACGACACATTCGGCGCTTCTTGATAAATACGTGGAAGTGCAAAGGGAAGAATGGTCTGCATAGCGTAATCGGTCGTCGCTATGGTAAAGGTTTGATCACAGCTTTGAGGCTCAAACTCTAATGGAGAAAGAAGTTGGCGAAGAGATTCAAGCGGATCGCCAAGTGAGCGATCAATCTCTAGCGCCTTTTCTGTTGGAATCAGATGCTGCCCTTGGCGAGTAAAAAGCGGATCATTCAATAATTGGCGTAATCGTCCTAGGACTCGACTCATCGCAGATTGGCTAAGGTTTAAACGAGCAGCGGCTTTGCTGACGCTACTTTCTTCAATTAATACTCTTAAGGCAATGAGTAAATTGAGATCTTTACGGTAAACCTCTTCTAATTCCACGGCTTGGCTCCACTATAGTGACTCTCTTTAGTGTAACCTTTGGGCAAAAAAAATCCCGCTTTTCAGCGGGGAAGCCCAAGAAAACTGGGGTAGTGTCGGAATGTATTCGTGTGTAGTCTTACAAGTGCGCAGTTATTACCTAAATGAGACTAAGCAGAAACTGCATTAATTTTTTTGCTCTTCAGATGTGCCCGTCCAACGACGCATCTCAAGCCAAATCCCTAAAATCGTTGCACTTAAGCCAAATAATGGCATTAAAGACGAGTCAGCTGGTGTACGCAGTACCAAAGCGCAAAAAGAGATAAAACAAAGAACCGAGTAGATGGTCAATCTATCTAATGCTGTTAACATAGTGGGCTCCTTGCCTGTTCTGCTGAAATGGTATTTGTTACCAACTTGTTAACTAAATTAAAACAAATTGATCCGATTGCCAAGAGATTATTGAATATTTTTTCTTCATTAGTATTATCTACCGATCTAACGCAGTAATTGAGATATTAACCATGACTTTTGACCCAACATTGGCGACCCATACATTAGAAGCAGAAGGGCTACGATGCCCAGAACCTGTCATGATGGTGAGAAAGACAATTCGAGGAATGAAAGACGGTGAAGTACTGCTGGTAAAAGCAGATGATCCCTCTACAACTCGTGATATTCCAAGCTTTTGCCGATTTATGGACCACGAGCTTGTCGCATCAAAAATAGAAGAATTGCCTTATCTTTATCTGATTAAAAAAGGTGTGGTATAAGGTTGATACGACCGTTAAATAGTACGTTGAATAAATAGAGAAAAGGGGCATAGCGTCAATCGCTATGCCCCTTTTTAATGTTCTGTGCTGTTTTTATTTGATGACGTTACTCTGTTTCTTGCTGATGCTGATAGAGCTTCGATTGCAAATCGGCTAGCTGTTTTTTCATATCACGCATCTCTCGATGCAACGGAATAATGTGAGCCACACGAATCCACGACTCGACCATTAAACCCGTCATCAAAATTGCACCGACTACCATAGGTAGCCACATCTCAGTAAGTACCACTCCGAGAAGTGTGATTGCTAGACCAAAAGTAAAAAGATAGCTCTGACTTTGCGGTGTCATACCCATATAACGTGTAAGCATAATAGTGCCCTCTCGCTGCTATGAATTGTTTACTTTTACACCACTAAATTAGCACACTCTATATGACATTTATGTGTCAACGAGAGCGATATTGAGCAAGATCGATTCACTTATTGATCCAGTTCAATATCGCCTGCTAGTAGCCACTACCCACACATTGATCGTTAAAATAGAGCCGCGGCGATGGCTAATGCAACAAACAGGGTTGCGGTTATTTTTCGGATCAGAGCCAGTGGCATTTTGTCAGCAGATAACTTACCGATGATCACCACTGGAACGTTAGCCAGTAGCATTCCTATCGTGGTTCCTAAGATAACCCACACTAAAGCATCGGCATATTGCGCCCCAAGGATAGAAGTGGCTATCTGAGTTTTATCCCCGATTTCCGCAATAAAAAATGCAATAAAGCTCGCTACGAAAGGGCCTCGGTTTGATATTTTCTCATCGTCATCGAGTTTATCAGGAATAAGAATCCAACCCGCCATGGCAATAAAGCTCACCACCAGCACCCATTTTAAGACATCAGGTGACAGGTAATCAGCCACAACAACGCCGAGCCATGCAGCTAAGGCATGATTGGCAATCGTTGCGAAAAAGATCGCGGCTATGATTGGGATTGGTTTTCGGTATCGACTTGCTAAGAGTAACGACAGCAGTTGGGTCTTATCGCCAATTTCTGCTAATGCTACGGTGGTTATAGATATTGCTAAAACGCTCACGACATGCTCATTTGGGGTGAGGATTATTATAGTAACCAAAGACAAGCCTCGCGCCCCACCCCGGTTCACGATACTTGTCTATGGTCTTGCTAAACCAGCTATCGAAGTTTTCGATATCTCGTCTCGAACGCCATGATGATTTTGCATCAATTATGTTGACGAACGAACTCATCCTATTTGATGGATTGGGTTCCATCTGGATAAGCAAGCTACTCCCCAAAGACGGTGTGGATTCTATATCGCTTCTGAATAAATTCAAGCAAACTCGGCACTAAACTGTTTCATTTAATGAATTTACCCGCACACTCGACAACAAAAATTCATTAAAGGACATTTTAGAGCACTAATTAACCATGATTACCCCTACTCGCAAGCCCAATATGTCGCTATACTTGATGGTTATTTTTATTAAATCATTTAGAAGAATCGCGCGAACTTGACTATGCAAAAATACGATATCAAAACCTTCCAGGGAATGATCCTCGCGCTGCAGGATTATTGGGCTCAAAACGGTTGTACCATTGTTCAACCTTTGGACATGGAAGTAGGTGCTGGCACCTCTCACCCAATGACATGTCTACGTGCACTTGGCCCAGAGCCAATGTCTACGGCATACGTTCAACCTTCTCGTCGTCCGACCGATGGTCGTTACGGTGAAAACCCGAACCGTCTGCAGCACTACTATCAATTCCAAGTAGCTCTAAAACCATCTCCAGACAACATTCAGGAGTTGTACTTAGGCTCGCTTGAAGTACTTGGTGTCGATCCATTAGTTCACGATATTCGATTCGTCGAAGACAACTGGGAAAACCCAACGCTAGGCGCTTGGGGTCTTGGTTGGGAAGTATGGCTAAACGGCATGGAAGTGACTCAATTCACTTACTTCCAACAAGTTGGCGGCCTTGAGTGTAAGCCAGTTACTGGTGAGATCACTTACGGTATCGAACGTCTAGCAATGTACATCCAAGAAGTTGATTCTGTTTACGACCTTGTATGGAACGTAGCACCAGACGGTTCTAACGTAACTTATGGTGATATCTTCCACCAAAACGAAGTTGAGCAATCAACGTACAACTTCGAACACGCAGACGTCGATTTCCTATTCACTTTCTTCGACCAGTGCGAAAAAGAATGTAAAGAGCTACTTGAGCTAGAGAAGCCACTTCCGCTTCCAGCTTACGAGCGCATTCTAAAAGCAGGTCACGCATTCAACATCCTTGATGCGCGCAAAGCTATCTCTGTAACAGAGCGTCAACGTTACATCCTTCGTATCCGCAACCTGACTAAATCCGTTGCTGAGGCGTACTACGCGTCACGTGAAGCGCTTGGCTTCCCAATGTGCCGATCTGTAGAAGAAAAGGAAGGTAAATAATCATGGCGAAGAATTTTCTAATTGAACTGGGTACGGAAGAGCTTCCACCAACAGCACTACGTTCTCTAGCAGAAGCGTTTGCTTCTAACTTTGAAGCAGGCCTAAAAGGCGCTGAACTGTCTCACGAAGGCGTGAAATGGTACGCAGCTCCACGTCGTCTAGCACTTAAAGTGACAGCACTGGCTGAAGGCCAAGCAGACAAAGTTGTTGAGAAACGCGGCCCTGCAATCTCTGTAGCCTTCGATGCTGAAGGCAACGCAACTAAAGCTGCGCAAGGTTGGGCTCGTGGTAACGGTATTACTGTTGAGCAAGCTGAGCGTCTGAAAACAGACAAAGGCGAGTGGCTTCTTTTCAAACAAGAAGTAGCTGGCAAACCAGTTCAAGAATTGGTGATGGACATCGCTGCGAAAGCACTAGCTGGCCTACCAATTCCTAAAGCAATGCGCTGGGGTAACTCAGACATTCAATTTATCCGTCCAGTGAAAACACTGACAGTACTACTAGGTGATGAGCTTGTTGAAGGCGAGATCCTAGGCGTAGCTTCTGCTCGTACTATCCGTGGCCACCGTTTCATGGGCGAACAAGAGTTCACCATCGACTCTGCTGACCAATACCCTGCGATCTTAGAAGAGCGTGGTAAAGTAATGGCAGATTACGATGCGCGTAAAGCTATCATCCTAGCTGATGCTAAAAAAGCAGCTGAGGCAGTTGGCGGTATTGCTGATCTAGAAGACGACTTAGTTGAAGAAGTAACTTCACTAGTTGAATGGCCAGTGGTGCTTACTGCTAAGTTTGAGCAAGAGTTCCTAAAAGTGCCTTCTGAAGCTTTGGTTTACACCATGAAAGGCGACCAGAAGTACTTCCCAGTGTATGACGCTGATAAGAACCTTCTGCCAAACTTCATCTTCGTTTCGAACATCGAGTCTAAAGAGCCTCGTCACGTGATCGAAGGTAATGAGAAAGTGGTACGTCCGCGTCTTGCTGATGCTGAGTTTTTCTTCAACACCGACCGTAAACGTCCGCTGATCGACCGTCTTCCTGAACTAGACCAAGCTATCTTCCAGAAACAGCTTGGTACTATCAAAGACAAAACAGACCGCATCACAGAGCTTGCTGGCTACATCGCTGAGCAAATCGATGCTGACGTTGAAAAGTCTAAGCGTGCTGGCCTACTGGCTAAATGTGACCTAATGACTTCTATGGTATTCGAATTTACGGATACTCAAGGTGTTATGGGTATGCACTACGCGACTCACGATGGTGAAGACGAGCAAGTTGCACTAGCACTTTACGAGCAATACATGCCTCGTTTCGCGGGTGACACGCTACCAAGCACAGGTATCTCTTCTGCCGTTGCAATGGCAGATAAGCTAGACACTATCGTAGGTATCTTCGGTATTGGCCAAGCACCAAAAGGTTCTGACCCATTTGCTCTACGTCGTGCATCACTAGGTGTGCTACGTATCATCGTTGAAAACGGCTACAACCTAGACCTAACCGCTCTAATCGGTAAAGCGAAAGAGCTACTAGGCGATAAGCTAACTAACGACAACGTTGAAGCTGACGTTATCGACTTCATGCTAGGTCGTTTCCGCGCATGGTACCAAGATGCTGGTTTCAGCGTTGATATCATCCAAGCGGTACTTGCACGTCGTCCGACTAAACCTGCTGATTTTGACCAACGTGTTAAAGCGGTTTCTCACTTCCGTGAACTGGAAGCAGCAGAAGCACTCGCAGCAGCGAATAAGCGTGTAGGTAACATCCTTGCGAAATTCGATGGCGAACTGCCAGCAGAGATTGACCTAACTCTTCTTCAAGAAGATGCAGAAAAAGCACTGGCTGAAAACGTTGAAGTCATGACCGAAGCACTAGAACCAGCATTCGCGACAGGCAACTACCAAGAAGCCCTAAGCAAGCTTGCTGATCTACGTGAACCCGTTGATGCATTCTTCGATAACGTGATGGTTATGGCTGATGACGAAGCGCTTAAGAAAAACCGTCTAACGCTGCTAAACAACCTACGTAATCTATTCCTGCAGATTGCCGACATCTCTTTACTGCAAAAGTAAGCTTTGTCGCAAAAATAGGCTTTACAAAAAACGTAGTCACATCGTTTTAAAGCATACTTTCAAGCCCAACTCCTCGGAGTTGGGCTTTCTTTTTCCTATAGATAAAGAATGTGCTTTGCCTCGTATGATGCTTAAGGTATGTTCAAGGATTACTTTGTCGTCAACCCTTCGCCGACAAAGACTACAATTAAAAAGCACTCGCAATGAATTAGGTACAGCACGTAATGCAATTTTCTAAGTTTGGTGAAAAGTTTAATCAGTACTCCGGTATTACCCAGTTAATGGACGACTTAAATGATGGTCTTCGCACGCCTGGTGCCATCATGCTCGGAGGTGGCAACCCCGCCGCCATTCCAGCCATGCTCGACTACTTTCACCAAGCCAGTGAAGAGATGCTCGCCAGTGGAGAGCTCATTGCCTCAATGACCAATTACGATGGCCCACAAGGCAAAGATGTATTCGTCAAAGGGCTCGCTAAACTATTCAAAGAGACTTACGGATGGGACATCTCTGAAAAGAACATCAGTCTTACCAATGGCAGCCAAAGTGGTTTTTTCTATCTGTTTAATCTATTGGCCGGTCAGCAAACTGATGGTTCCCATAAGAAAATTTTACTGCCATTAGCGCCAGAATACATTGGCTATGGGGATGCCGGTATTGATGAAGATATCTTTGTCTCTTACCACCCTGAAATTGAGATGCTCGATAATGGCTTATTCAAATATCATGTCGATTTTGAGCAGCTTAAAGTCGATAACTCTGTCGCTGCAATCTGTGCATCACGTCCAACTAATCCAACCGGTAATGTTCTCACTGACGAAGAGATCCAAAAGCTTGATAAGTTAGCGCGTGAGAATAACATTCCACTGATCATCGATAATGCCTATGGTCTACCTTTCCCTAATATCATTTTTGAAGATGTAAAACCGTTTTGGAATGAGAACACTATCTTGTGTATGAGCCTCTCTAAGCTAGGCTTACCCGGTGTTCGCTGCGGGATTGTGATTGCCAATGAAGAAGTGACCCAAGCATTAACCAATATGAATGGCATCATTAGCTTAGCTCCGGGCAGCATCGGGCCTGCAATTGCTAGCCATATAATTGAGAAGAATGATCTTCTGAAACTCAGCAGCAACGTCATTAAGCCTTTCTACCAACACAAATCCCAACGCGCAGTAGAGTTATTGCAAACAACAATCACTGATCCTCGCTTTAGGATACACAAGCCTGAAGGCGCTATCTTCCTTTGGCTGTGGTTTGATGAACTGCCTATCACCACCATGGAGCTGTATAAACGCCTAAAAGCGCGCGGTGTCCTGATTGTACCTGGTGAATACTTCTTTATTGGTCAAGAGGATGACTGGGAACACGCTCATCAATGTGTGCGTATGAATTATGTACAGAGTGATGAAATGATGCAGAAAGGCATTGCCATTATTGCAGAGGAAGTTGAAAAGGCGTATCAAGCTAGCTAAAAGACTATTAAGCCCAAAGCTATCAAACTTTGGGCTTACTTTTTAAAGTTCTGGTACTGTCTCACAATGGAAGAATGTCGCTTCTACTGTTGAAGAGCGTTCATATACTCCCCCAAACGTTGAGGAACCAGCAAATCCTCTGTTTACATAGTTTGCGCCAGCTGCCGCTGCCTCATCACCAAAAGTGCTATTGATAAGTTTATCTGTTTCCATGTCATCTGGTCCAAGAGATACGACACCCAGTACGCTCTGTGAGTTTGGGTTAAAAGCAGAGTGACCTTTCACTATGCAATTTGAAGTCTTTTCAGGATTCGCATACGCAATACGAACAATATCGCCTGTCGATGCCGTGTAATCACTTGCAAGTGGAGCAACAACGCTTGAACAGCCCGTTAACCCTACCAATCCCAATACAGCCAATAGCTTCATTTTCATTTATACGCACTCAGTAATTCATTCGGCGCATAATATAGAGATATAGATTCACTTTATCAATATCAATTATGAGACTATTTAGATAATCAACAAAAACTAAAAAGAGCGCCTCTTTACTAAGAGTACGCTCTTTCTCTACCTCATTTATCCAAGCTTAAAAAATAGCTTCAATAATTAGCTTTCGATAATGCTTTTACCATTAATCGCTATTTTACGCGGCTGCATTGCATCTGGAATTTCACGCTCTAGTTCAACATGAAGTAGGCCGTTCTCCATTGTTGCGCCTATGACTTTTACGTAATCTGCTAGTTGGAATTTACGCTCAAAATCACGCTCAGCAATGCCTTGATAAACATAGTTTTTGCCCTCTTCGGCTTTACGTTCACCACGAACAATCAGCATGTTCTCTTTTTGAGTAATATCGATCTGATCTTCAGCAAAACCCGCTACTGCCATGGTAATGCGGTAGTTATTTTCATCTTGCTGTTCGATATTGTAAGGAGGGTAACCGCCTTGGGTATTCTTAGCGTTACTCGCTTCCATCAGGTTAAATAGACGGTCGAAGCCAATTGCATTGCGGTATAAAGGTGAGAAATCTACATTGCGCATAATACTATCCTCTTAAATTAAGCAATAGTCTCAGTCATTTAGCAAAAGGCTGAAATGTACTGAGCGATTCAAACATCATTCCTCTGGCTCTATAGCTCTGGGACATGAAATGAACCTTAAATCAAATTGTGTACTGCTTAAGTCTTCCTCTCTTGAGCGAAGCTAAGTCAGTGGTTTCCAAGGCCCTATGTCTTTTCATTTAATGAACAAGCAAGGCATCCTCTTCACAAATAGATATGTGGACAGACAAAAATATTTTCAAGGGATTGTTTTAAAATAATTTTGGTAACTGTTATTTTTCAATACATTAGAAATAAAAAAGCACCATCCAAATGGACAGTGCTTTCAAAATTTTAGATTTTTGAGACGATGCAATTTCGTTTCAGTTCAAGGAAGAGGCGCGGAGCATACGAATGTATGTGAGCACCTCTGACACAAAAATGGAGCGAAAGAGCGAAGTATCAAACACTCTAAACGTCTAGGTTTGCTACTTTAAGCGCATTCTCTTCAATGAAGTTACGGCGCGGCTCAACTTGATCACCCATTAGCGTTGTAAACAACAGGTCAGCACCCACAGCATCTTCAATCGTTACTTGCATCATACGACGCGTTTCAGGATCCATTGTGGTTTCCCAAAGCTGATCTGGGTTCATCTCACCTAGACCTTTGTAACGCTGTAGACTTAGACCACGACGAGACTCTTTGATTAACCATTCAAGTGCTTCAGAGAAGCTGTCGATTGGCAGCGTACGCTCACCACGCTTAATGTAAGCACCCTCTTCAATCAAACCATAAAGCGCTTCAGACAACGACGCTAACTTTCCATACTCCTTCGAGTTAATCAGATCGATACTAAGAACATGCTCATGGGTCACACCATGAGTACGCACAACAATCTTAGGCAGATTTAGACCTAGTTCTGCGTGCTGCTCAACTTCAAGGCTGTACTGGCTAGCACCCACCTCTTTTGCGTTAAGCTGTTCAACTAGCTGATTACCCCACGCCTCTACGGCTGCAGCATCATGACACTGCTCTGCTGTTAAACGTGGCGTGTAGATAAACTCATGAATCAGAGAGCGTGGGTAACGGCGGCTCATGCGATCCACTAGCTTAATACCAGAGTTGTACTGCTGAACCAGTTTTTCTAGTGCTTCACCAGAGAAAGCCGGTGCTTCAGAGTTCACGTGCAGTGAGGCATTATCAAGTGCCAAAGACACTTGATATTGGCTCATTGCATCTTCATCTTTGATGTACTGCTCTTGCTTGCCTTTTTTCACTTTGTAAAGTGGTGGCTGAGCAATGTAGATGTAACCACGTTCAATCAGTTCTGGCATTTGACGATAGAAGAACGTCAGAAGCAATGTACGGATGTGAGAACCATCGACATCGGCATCGGTCATGATGATGATGTTGTGGTAACGCAGTTTATCTGGGTTGTATTCGTCACGGCCAATACCACAGCCTAGTGCAGTAATTAGCGTCGCAACTTCTTGAGAAGACAACATTTTATCAAAACGTGCTTTCTCAACGTTTAGGATTTTACCTTTTAGTGGCAAGATCGCTTGGTTCTTACGGTTACGCCCCTGCTTGGCTGAGCCGCCAGCAGAGTCTCCTTCCACAATATACAGTTCAGATTGTGCCGGATCTTTTTCCTGACAGTCAGCAAGTTTACCTGGAAGACCCGCTAAATCTAACGCGCCTTTACGACGAGTCATTTCACGCGCTTTACGCGCTGCATCACGAGCACGTGCTGCATCAATGATCTTGGTACAAACAATCTTAGCTTCACCTGGGTTCTCAATTAGGAACTCAGACAGTTTCTCACCCATTGTTGATTCAACGGCTGATTTTACTTCAGATGAAACCAACTTATCTTTGGTTTGGCTTGAGAACTTAGGATCCGGCACCTTCACCGATACGATGGCAGTCAAGCCTTCACGTGCATCATCACCTGATGTTGACGTTTTCGCTTTCTTAGAGAAGCCTTCCTTATCCATAAAGCTGTTTAGCGTACGAGTTAGCGCACCACGGAAACCGGCTAAGTGAGCACCACCATCACGCTGAGGGATGTTGTTGGTAAAACAGTAGATGTTCTCTTGGTAACCATCATTCCACTGCATTGCAACTTCAACGGTAATACCGTCCTCACGCTCATGATCGAAGTGGAAGATTTTCTGGATAATCGGCGTTTTATTGGTGTTTAGATGCTCAACAAACGCTTGGATACCGCCTTCGTATTCGAAGTGATCCATTTTGTCTTCTTCACGCTCATCAATCAGCTTGATAGATACACCAGAATTTAGGAACGAAAGTTCACGCAGACGTTTTGCTAAAATATCGTAATGGAATTCAATATTCGTGAAGGTCTCTTCACTTGGCCAGAAACGGATTTCAGTACCGGTTTTATCGGTATTGCCTGTCACAGCGAGTGGTGCTTGAGGCTCACCGTGGCTATATGTTTGCTCGTGAACTTCTCCACCACGGTGGATAGTTAGAGTCACTTGCTTAGACAGTGCGTTTACAACTGAAACACCTACACCGTGAAGACCGCCAGATACTTTGTATGAGTTGTCATCAAACTTACCACCAGCGTGAAGAACCGTCATGATAACTTCTGCAGCAGAGACTTTCTCTTCTGGGTGCATTTCCGTTGGGATACCACGGCCGTCATCGCGTACGGATACAGAGTTGTCCTCATGAATAGTCACAATGATGTCATTACAGTGACCTGCTAACGCTTCATCAATTGAGTTATCCACCACCTCGAAAACCATGTGGTGTAGACCGGTGCCATCATCTGTGTCGCCGATGTACATACCCGGACGCTTACGTACCGCATCCAGACCCTTTAGTACCTTAATACTCGATGAATCGTAATTTTCAGACATGAATTACTCTCTCGCTATTTATCCTTGCTCTATTGTGCCATGTTCCACATGAAACATCTTGCCGTTATTGTCATGCATATCGGCAATTTGGCTTTCAGTAATAGAGCTTACAAAAACTTGAGCCTTGGTCTCTTTTAAGCAGTCAGCTAGACGCTTACGACGTTGGCCATCTAATTCAGAGGCAAAGTCATCAATTAAGTAGATGCATTGCTTACCGGTCTTTTGTGTTAAATGCTGACCCTGTGCAACTCTAAGCGCACAAACCATCAGTTTTAACTGACCTCGCGACAGAACATCCTCAACAGGGGTTCCGTTCACTTTTATCTTTAAATCGGCTTTGTTTGGCCCACTAAAGGTGTAACCAAGTGCCTGATCACGGACAAAGTTATCTTCCAGAATGCTCTGGTACGGTGTGGATTTCTCCCAACCACGATAGTAATTGACCTTGATATCGAACTCGGGCAGAAAAGCTTGGCAAATCTGCTCGGCATGATTTTTTAGCTCATCGACATACTGCTGTCGCCAAGCGTTAATATTTTCAGCTAAACGTGCCATCTCTTGATCCCAGTAACTGAGTTCTCGATAGGAAGTTGCTGTTTTTAACAGTGCATTGCGCTGCTTATTGAGCCGCTTAAAACGACCCCATGCATCATAAAATGCAGGCTCGGTGTGGAACACACCCCAATCAATAAATGAGCGGCGATGTTTAGGCCCATCAGTGAGCAGTTCAAACCCTTCAGTATGAATTAACTGCAGGGGTAAAATCTGTGCCAGCTGTGCTAGTTTTTGCCCAGATTGACCGCTTATTTTAACCTCTGTTGTGCCATCACGCTGCTTATTAATGCCAATTGGTAGCTCAAATTGATCCGAGTTCAAAAAACGACCGTGAACAAACAGTTCATCGCACTCATTTGTGATGATGCGACCGGTTAAGGAGCTTTTGAACGAGCGACCATGACCAAGCAGATAAATCGCTTCTAGGACGCTGGTTTTGCCACTTCCGTTAGGCCCAATAAGAAAGTTAAAGCCTGTTGATAGTTCAATATCACAGGCTTCAATATTTCTAAATTGTTTTATGATGAGACGATTTAATGGCATTTAGCGCGCTTTCATCTATAGACGAATCGGCATAACCACGTACATGGCACTGTCATCTTCAGCATTTTCAATCAATGCACTGGCGTTACCATCTGACATTGAGATCAACACTTTTTCACAGCGCAACGTATTAAGTACATCCAATACATAACTTACGTTAAAGCCAATTTCTAAATCTTCACCCTGAAAATCCACATCGAGTGTCTCTTCTGCTTCTTCTTGCTCAGGGTTATTAGCGGTAATGCGCATCTCGTTATTAGCGAGATTAACGCGAACACCACGGAATTTTTCATTCGACAGAATCGCAGCACGTGAGAATGCCTGACGTAACTCGTCACACTCAGTCGTGAGCGTTTTATTGGTGTTTTGTGGTAATACACGACGATAATCAGGGAAACGACCATCAACAAGCTTAGAGGTGAAGACAAAGTTGTTCACTTCTGCACGTAAGTTAGAGCTTCCAATTTGCAGAACGACAGGTTGTTCTGGTGCATCGAGTAACTTAGACAGCTCTTGAACGCCTTTACGAGGAACAATGATCTGCTGAGTTTCAAACTCACCCGTTAATGTCACTTGAGAAACCGCCATACGGTGGCCGTCAGTAGCAACCGAACGAATCGTATTACCATCAATCTCAAACAACATACCGTTTAGGTAATAACGAACATCTTGGTTCGCCATTGAAAATTGGGTCTTCTCAATCAAGCCTTTTAATTCAGCTTGGGTCAGTGAGACTTCAACATCACTTTGCCAATCTTCGATATTTGGGAAATCGTTCGCTGGCAATGTCGCTAATGAGAAACGGCTTCGACCAGAGCGAACTTGCACTCGATCAGCTTCTAGCACAACGGTGATTACCGAGCTATCAGGTAGGCCGCGACAAATATCAAGAAATTTACGTGAAGGTACAGTAATACTGCCCGCTTCAAAGTCACCTTCTAATGTCACACGACTGATTAGCTCAACTTCTAAATCCGTTGCCGTCATCGATAAGACGTTATCTTCAACTTTTAGTAGTAAGTTACCTAAAATAGGCAGTGTTGGACGTCCACCTAGTGCACCAGACACTTGCTGAAGTGGCTTAATCAGATGGCTACGTTCAATGGTAAATTTCATATCTAGCTCTTAACGGTAGTTTGACTCTTCTATTACCCGCTATATTAGCAGGCGATCACAACAAATGAAGTCAGCAATGCGTTCAATTACGAAGAAAGCGTACGAATTAGGTTCGAGTAGTCTTCTTTTATATCATGACTCTCTTCACGTAGCTGAGCAATCTTACGACAAGCGTGCAGCACGGTCGTATGGTCTCGACCACCAAAGGCATCACCAATCTCTGGCAAGCTGTGGTTGGTTAGCTCTTTCGCTAATGCCATCGCCAGTTGACGTGGACGCGCAACAGAACGTGAGCGACGTTTTGATAACAGATCGGCCACTTTAATTTTGTAGTATTCCGCAACGGTCTTTTGAATATTATCAATCGTCACCAGTTTTTCTTGCAGAGCAAGCAGGTCACGCAACGCTTCACGAACAAAATCAATGGTAATTGGACGACCAGTAAAGTTCGCATTCGCAATAACACGGTTTAGTGCGCCTTCCAATTCACGAACATTAGAACGCAAACGCTTAGCAATAAAGAACGCCACTTCATCAGCAAGATGAATTTGATGGTCTTCCGCTTTTTTCATCAAGATCGCAACGCGCGTTTCAAGCTCGGGCGGCTCGATCGCAACCGTTAGACCCCAACCAAAACGAGATTTAAGACGATCTTCTACCCCGTTGATCTCTTTTGGATAACGGTCAGAAGTCAAAATGATCTGTTGGTTACCTTCTAGCAACGCATTGAAGGTATGGAAGAACTCTTCTTGAGAGCGCTCTTTATTAGCAAAGAATTGAATATCATCGATTAATAACGCGTCCACACTTCGGTAGTAACGTTTGAACTCTTCAATCGCATTGTTTTGCAAAGCCTTAACCATGTCTTGTACAAAGCGTTCCGAGTGCATGTAAACCACTTTAGCGTCTGGTTTATTATCCACAATGGCATTACCTACCGCATGCAGTAAGTGAGTTTTACCTAAACCCGTACCGCCGTATAAGAATAGAGGGTTATACGCAGAACCTGGATTATCAGATACCTGACGAGCGGCCGCTAAACCCAATTGGTTCGATTTACCCTCAACAAAGTTATTAAACTTATGTTTCACATTGACGTTTGAGCGATGGTTAATATCAACCAAGGTGCTTGGTTCATCATCCCAGGTTTTATGCACGGGTTTACGAGCTTGCATTCGAGCGGGTGCTGAAGACATGGCTGCCACATCGGCGGGTGTACGTGTCGGCGCAGGTTTTGGCGCAGCAACAGGTAGGCTACCCACTTCAAAACGAAGATTGGGGATATCATTACCACAGTACTCTTGCAATAAACGATTAATACTGTTGATGTATTTATCGCGTACCCAATCAAGTACAAACCGGTTCGGGGCGAACAAAGTCAGCGTATTATCATTGAGCTCCGCTTGTAACGGACGAACCCACATGCTGAATTCTGTAGATGGTAGCTCTTCTTGAAGCTGTTGCAGACATTGCAACCAAAGCGAAGATGACACGGTGCCCCCACTCGAGAGATATTAATCGGAAAAGACTGACAATTTTACCTGTTGATAACCAAGATCACCAGCGATTGATCGACGATCCAGTGAATAAGATCGAAGTTATTCACAATTTTTACGCTCAAAACCGCTAGATCAACACATCTTGCCCTTTAATTACCCACATTTTGATCCACATTGTGGATGAATTAATGAGATCCACTTGTTGGTGATAACTCTGTGAATTAAATTCTCAGTGGATGATCATTCTACGGATACAATCACTAACTTATTCCACTTTACTCTAGTTTATCGCACTTAGTTATTTCTCTAACTGATAGCGTTACCAGTAGTATCTCCTCCTACATAAATATGGAGTTGTATTATGAAAAACTGGATTAAGGCTGCTATTGCCGTTATTGCACTATCAACAAGCACTGTTCAAGCAGCAACTGACGTAAAAGTTGGTATGTCTGGACGCTATTTCCCATTCACTTTTGTTCAACAAGATAAGCTTCAAGGCTTTGAAGTGGATCTTTGGGATGAGATTGGTAAGCGTAATGACTACAACGTTGAATACGTAACAGCAAACTTTTCTGGTTTATTCGGTCTTTTAGAAACAGGTCGCATCGATACGATCTCTAACCAAATTACGATGACCGATGCACGTAAAGCAAAATACCTCTTCGCTGACCCATATGTAGTTGATGGTGCACAAATTACCGTTCGTAAAGGCAATGATGCCATTCAAAGCATCGACGATCTTGAAGGCAAGACGGTTGCCGTTAACCTAGGCTCTAACTTTGAGCAGCTACTGCGCAATTACGATACTGACAACAAAATCACCATCAAAACTTACGATACAGGCATCGAACACGATGTGGCTCTAGGTCGTGCTGACGCATTTGTTATGGATCGTCTTTCTGCTCTAGAACTGATTAAGAAAACAGGTCTACCTCTGCAACTTGCAGGTGAACCGTTTGAAACAATTCAAAATGCGTGGCCATTTGTGGATAACGCTCAAGGACAAAAACTTCAAGCTGAAGTAAACAAAGCTCTACTGTCCATGAGAGAAGACGGCACATTAGCAACAATTTCTCAAAAATGGTTTGGCGCTGATATCACTAAATAACGCTTAACTGTTTACTCTTTATAAAGGTGGAACATCGCGTTCCGCCTTTTCTTGTCTCTGTAACATCATAAATGTGATTTACATGAGCTCTGTTTTTATCACTACCGTCTATATAAGGTGACTTCATGGGTTTTGATTTTCATTACATGCTTGAGCTTATTCCAATACTGCTCAAGTATTTGGGTACAACAATGGAAATGGCCGTATGGGGGTTAGTTTTCTCGTTGGCTCTCGCAGTTGTATTGGCCAATATTCGCGTCTTTAAGGTGCCAGTGCTCGATCAACTCAGCCAGCTCTATATAAGCTTCTTCCGTGGTACACCTCTTTTAGTTCAGCTGTTTCTTCTTTACTACGGGCTGCCACAGATTTTTCCTATTTTCATAGGGCTTGATGCATTTAGCGCTGCTGTGATTGGACTAACGCTGCATTTTGCCGCTTATATGGCAGAAAGTATTCGTGCAGCCATTATCGGTATTGACCGTAGCCAAATGGAAGCAAGCTTGTCGGTTGGAATGACATCGACACAAGCGATGCGCCGAATTATTCTTCCTCAAGCGACACGCATCGCGTTGCCATCACTGATGAACTATTTCATCGATATGATCAAATCAACGTCTCTTGCTTTCACTTTAGGCGTGGCGGAAATCATGGCCAGGGCACAGATGGAGGCATCATCTAGTTTTCGCTTCTTTGAAGCCTTCCTCGCGGTTGCACTTATCTACTGGGGCGTTGTATTAATACTCACTCGAATTCAAATTTTGGCAGAGGCCAAGCTTAATAAGGCTTACCAACGATGATTAAATTACACAATATCCATAAACACTTTGGTGACACAGAAGTGCTAAAAGGGATTGATATCGATATCCAACAAGGTGAGATTATCGTGATCATCGGCTCAAGCGGTACGGGTAAATCCACGCTGCTTCGATGTGTAAACTTTCTAGAGCATGCGGATCAAGGCCAAATCACCATCGATGACGTCTCTGTAGACACTCAGTCACACACGAAAGCTGAAGTTTTAGCACTGAGAAGAAAAACAGGGTTTGTATTTCAAAATTATGCTCTGTTTTCTCATATGACAGCGAGACAAAATATTGCTGAAGGGTTAATCACCGTTCGTGGTTGGAAAAAAGATCAGGCTCTAGCTAAGGCTCAGCAAATTTTAGATGACATCGGTCTTGGTGATAAAGGCGATAGTTATCCAGCGGCGCTCTCTGGCGGGCAACAGCAGCGTGTGGGCATTGGTCGAGCCATGGCTCTACAGCCAGAACTGCTGCTCTTTGATGAGCCAACATCAGCGCTAGACCCTGAATGGGTGGGTGAAGTTCTTAATCTAATGAAGAAGTTAGCGACTCAACATCAGACGATGTTAGTGGTGACACATGAAATGCAGTTTGCTAAAGAAGTCGCCGACAGAGTGATCTTTATGGCAGACGGACATATTGTTGAGCAAGGTTCTCCACAGGATATCTTTGATAATCCACAAGATCCTCAACTCAAAAAGTTCCTTAATCAAGTTGGTCTTGATTAAAGATCTACACTAGTGATCTAAAGATCCTTGAGATTTTATTTACACTACGTATAATCGCCCGACCGGAATTTAGCTAAACCCAATCATTGACTCTTTTTGTGACAGTGATTACAATTCCGCCTCTTTGTTGAGAGGCGTCGGTCGTTCTTTCTACTTATAGAGAGATACATTGTGCCCACGCCGGGTTAACTAAGAACCTAAAACTACTGATCAGTAAAGGTATTTAAAATGAAACGCACTTTTCAACCTACAGTTCTAAAGCGCAAGCGTACTCACGGCTTCCGTGCACGCATGGCGACTAAGAACGGTCGTGCTACAATCAATGCACGTCGTGCTAAAGGCCGTAAGCGTCTTTCTAAGTAATCTTTGATTATTTTGAATAAGCTAGCCTTCTGTCGGGAGTTACGTTTGTTAACTCCCGAACACTACCAAAAAGTCTTCCAGCAAGCTCATCGTGCTGGTTCGCCTCATTTTACCATCATCGCTCGTAATAACTCTCTCTCCCATCCTCGTCTTGGTTTAGCTGTACCTAAAAAACAAATCAAAACTGCGGTTGGAAGAAATCGTTTTAAGCGTCTCGCTCGTGAAAGCTTTCGTAACAGTCAACACCAACTTCCTAACAAAGATTTTGTTGTTATTGCTAAGAAAAGCGCGCAAGATTTGAGCAATGATGAAATTTTCAAATTATTTGATAAATTATGGCTTCGCCTGTCTCGCCCTTCGCGTGGTTAACTATTGGTCTCGTCTATCTGTATAGATGGATTATCAGTCCAATGATTGGTCCCCGCTGCCGATTTACTCCAACCTGTTCGCTGTATGCGATAGAAGCGTTGAAAGCTCACGGTTTTGTAAAAGGGTCTTGGTTATCAGGCAAACGTCTATTAAAATGCCACCCTTTGAACGAAGGGGGTTTTGACCCCGTTCCACCAGTCCAAAAACAAGACAGAGATAAATAACGATGGATTCTCAACGTAATATCCTGCTAATTGCTTTGGCTTTGGTCTCTTTCCTACTTTACCAGCAATGGAATGTAGCAAAGAATCCAGCTCCTCAAGCAATTGAACAGGCACAATCTAGTGGCTCACTGCCAGCACCATCTTTTGCTGATGATCTCGATCCTGCTCCAGGTCAATCGTCTGCGTCCGCGCAAACAATCACAGTGACTACTGACGTCCTAACTCTGACAATTGACACTGTTGGTGGTGATGTTCTTACTGCAGATTTAAATCAGTACGATGAAGAGTTCGGCTCTGACGAATCATTCGTTCTGCTTCAAAATACTCAAGCGCATCAATTTATCGCTCAAAGTGGTCTAGTTGGTCCTCAAGGTATCGACTTAAGCAGCACTAATCGTCCAACTTACCAGGTTTCAGCAGACAGCTTCACGCTTGAAGATGGCCAAGACGAACTGCGCATTCCAATGACATTCCAAGCGAATGGCATTGATTACGTAAAAACATTCATTCTTAAGCGCGATAGCTATGCAATCGACGTAACGTTCGATATTGCTAACAACTCTGGCAATAACGCGACAGTTGGTATGTATGCTCACCTACGCCAAACGGTACTTGATAAAGGGGGCAGCTTAACTATGCCAACTTACCGTGGCGGTGCTTACTCAACAGAAGATACTCGCTACAAGAAGTACAGCTTCGGTGATATGCAAGATCGTAATTTGTCAATCAACCTTCCAAATGGTCAAGGTTGGGCAGCGATGATCCAGCACTACTTTGCGACAGCTTGGATTCCACGCAACGAACCAGGTACTAGCCTGTATACTCGTGTTATTGGCAACCTAGCTGATATTGGCGTTCGTATGCCAAACAAAACCATCGCAACCGGCGAGTCGACTCAATTTGAGAGCACGCTTTGGGTTGGTCCTAAACTACAAACAGAGATGGCTGAAACAGCGCCAAGTCTTGACCTTGTAGTGGATTACGGTTGGTTATGGTTTATTGCTAAACCACTGCACACGCTTCTTTCGTTCATTCAAGGTTTTGTTGTGAACTGGGGTCTAGCCATCATCGTTCTGACGTTTATTGTTCGTGGTGCAATGTACCCGCTAACAAAAGCACAATACACCTCAATGGCGAAAATGCGCATGCTTCAGCCTAAGCTGACAGCAATGCGTGAGCGCATCGGTGATGACCGCCAGCGTATGAGCCAAGAAATGATGGAACTGTATAAGAAAGAGAAAGTAAACCCACTCGGTGGCTGTTTACCAATCTTCCTACAGATGCCTATCTTCATTGCTCTTTACTGGACACTGATGGAATCGGTTGAGCTTCGTCACTCACCGTTCTTCCTTTGGATCAATGACCTTTCAGCGCAAGACCCATACTACATCTTGCCACTGCTGATGGGTGCATCAATGTTCCTAATTCAGAAGATGAGCCCAACGACTGTAACGGATCCAATGCAGCAGAAGATCATGACCTTTATGCCGGTTATGTTTACCTTCTTCTTCCTGTTCTTCCCATCAGGTTTGGTTCTTTACTGGCTTGTATCAAACATCGTAACGCTGATTCAGCAAACGTTGATTTATCGAGCACTAGAAAAGAAAGGCTTACACTCTAAGTAAGACTGAATAAATAAAGTAAGAAAGGCGGCCAAAAGGTCGCCTTTTTGTTTTTCGCTGATTACAATTGCGTTAATAACGAATCGCACCAATGATTATTATGGTGCAAATCCACTATCTTAAAATCAATGGTGTTAACCACTATTGAAATGGCAAAACTATGACTACAGATACGATTGTCGCCCAAGCAACAGCCCCAGGACGTGGTGGTGTTGGTATTATTCGAGTGTCGGGCCCACTAGCAACACAAGTTGCTCTGGAAGTAACAGGTAAGGTGCTAAAGCCTCGCTATGCAGAGTATCTCGCATTCAAAGCTGAAAATGGCGTAGAACTCGATCAAGGTATTGCTCTGTTTTTCCCAAACCCTCACTCCTTCACTGGTGAGGATGTTCTAGAGCTACAAGGGCATGGCGGTCCTGTCGTTATGGACATGCTGATTAAACGTATTCTTACCATTACTGGTGTACGTGCAGCACAGCCTGGTGAGTTTTCAGAGCGAGCCTTCTTGAATGACAAGATGGACCTAACTCAAGCTGAAGCCATTGCTGACCTTATTGATGCAAGTTCAGAAGAAGCGGCAAAGTCAGCACTTCAATCTTTGCAAGGCGAGTTTTCCAATCGAATTCATACTCTCGTCGATTCACTCATTCACTTAAGAATCTATGTCGAAGCCGCGATTGATTTCCCTGAAGAGGAAATCGATTTTTTAGCCGATGGTAAAGTAGCGAACGCACTACAGGTCATTATCGATAATCTGGCCGCAGTGCGTAAAGAAGCGAATCAAGGCGCAATCATGCGTGAAGGCATGAAAGTCGTTATAGCAGGACGACCAAACGCCGGGAAATCGAGTCTACTAAATGCCTTATCTGGAAAAGAGTCAGCCATTGTGACTGATATTGCGGGCACAACTCGCGATGTTTTACGCGAACATATCCATATAGAAGGCATGCCACTGCATATTATTGATACAGCAGGTCTTCGTGATGCATCAGATGAAGTAGAGAAAATTGGTATTGAACGCGCTTGGGAAGAGATCGAACAAGCTGATCGTGTACTCTTTATGGTCGATGGCACCACAACAGATGCGACCGATCCGAAGGAAATTTGGCCCGATTTTGTTGATCGTTTACCCAATAATATCGGCATGACCGTGATAAGAAATAAAGCCGATCAAACCAGTGAAGATCTTGGTATTTGCCACGTGAACTCGCCGACCTTGATCCGCCTTTCCGCAAAAACAGGTCAAGGTGTCGATGCATTACGCACACACCTAAAAGAGTGCATGGGCTTTACTGGCGGTCATGAAGGCGGCTTTATGGCTCGTAGACGCCATTTAGATGCCCTTGATCGTGCCGCTCAGCATCTTGATATCGGCCAGCAACAATTAGAAGGGTATATGGCAGGAGAAATCTTAGCAGAAGAGCTCCGTATTACTCAGCAGCACCTCAATGAGATCACAGGCGAGTTCAGTTCAGACGATTTGCTTGGGCAAATTTTCTCATCATTTTGTATTGGTAAATAGCGGATAACTTAACGAGTTAAACAAGGAATAGAGTTTATGATTCATATCATCACTGGCAGTACGCTAGGTGGTACAGAGTATGTGGGTGACCATATTTTCGAACAGCTTAGCGATGCTGGTATCGAAGCGATGGTGCATAACCAACCTAATATTGACGAAATCCCAGCTTCTGGAACATGGTTAGTCGTCACTTCAACTCATGGTGCAGGTGATTACCCAGATAACATAGTGCCTTTTATCCAAGCCATTCAATCGACCCCGCCAAGAATGAGTGAGGTCAAGTTTGCGGTTATTGCGATCGGAGATTCGAGTTACGATACATTTTGCGCTGCCGGTAAACATGCCGATAATCTGTTAGCCGATATTGGTGGAGCACGTGTTTGTGATTGTCTATTTATCGACGTAATCAATACCCCTGTTCCTGAAGATGAGGTCGATATTTGGCTATCTAAACACCAAAGTCTCCTCTCTTAATAGAACAGAATTGATATGAAAGTGGCCTTTATGGCCACTTTTTTTTGCTTTTTATCTCGCAGTGAATAACTTTAGCTAAAATAAATATACTGTTTGAACAAAAAATCAGCAGTTAGCCTGTGGGTAAACTAGTAGATATTCAGTGTTGATCCTATAGTTATCCAAGGTATAACTTTAGGTCCACCCTCCCCCTGTGTATAAGTGTCCATTTTGATCCCAGCTAATCCTCTGCTTGATCCAAGCTAGATCACAGCAAATGATCTAATAAAAACACATGATCTTGTTGATCATTTTCCACTTATCCACAGAAAATGGCTTCCTTAATAATAGATCTAATAAAAGATCTCTAAATAGATCTTATATATATTAAGGGATCGATGAAATTTGAAAGATCAATAATTTCATTTTCTCAAGCTATGAAAAAAGGTAGAATGTCGCTCTTTTATCTATCCATAATTTCGTTTGATCACTTAAGGTTTAATCATGCTTTATCACGAAAAATTTGATGTCATCGTTGTTGGTGGTGGTCACGCTGGAACAGAAGCCGCTCTCGCCGCTGCACGTACTGGCCAAAATACACTATTACTGACACATAACATTGATACCTTAGGCGCAATGTCTTGCAACCCCGCGATTGGTGGGATCGGCAAAGGTCATCTGGTTAAAGAAGTTGATGCTATGGGTGGATTAATGGCTCAAGCAATTGATCATTCAGGTATTCAATTTAGAACACTGAATGCATCTAAAGGCCCAGCAGTTCGAGCAACACGTGCTCAAGCTGATCGATTGCTTTACAAAGGCTACGTTCGCCAAGCATTGGAAAACACACCCAATTTAACGTTGTTTCAGCAATCTGTAGATGATCTTATCGTTGAAAATGATCAAGCGATTGGGGTTGTGACTCAAATGGGGCTTAAATTCCATGCTAAATCCGTTGTGCTAACGGTTGGTACCTTTCTTGGTGGAAAGCTTCACATAGGAATGGAAAGCTTCTCAGGAGGCCGTGCAGGCGATCCTCCATCGATAGCACTAGCAGAGCGCCTAAGAGCGCTTCCATTACGTGTCGATCGTCTGAAAACGGGCACGCCACCAAGAATTGATGCTCGTAGTATCGATTTCTCAGCACTTGAAGCACAACACGGTGATAATCCAACCCCTGTTTTTTCATTCATGGGAAACCGTAGTCAACAGCCAACTCAGATTCCGTGTTATATCACTCATACCAATGAAAAAACACACGATATTATTCGAGCTAACCTCGATCGAAGCCCATTGTACTCTGGTGTGATTGAAGGTGTTGGACCCCGTTACTGTCCTTCCATCGAAGATAAAGTGATGCGCTTTGCCGACAAAGATAGTCACCAAATATTTATTGAGCCAGAAGGGTTAACCACCCACGAACTTTATCCAAATGGTATTTCCACCAGCTTACCATTTGATGTGCAAATTCAGATCGCCCGATCAATGAAAGGATTTGAAAATGCTCATATTATTCGTCCAGGCTACGCGATTGAATACGATTTCTTTGACCCTAGAGATCTAAAACAAACTTACGAAAACAAGTTTATTTCAGGCTTGTTCTTTGCTGGACAAATTAACGGCACAACAGGTTATGAAGAAGCGGCGGCTCAAGGCTTAATGGCCGGATTGAATGCCAGTCTTTACAGTCAAGACAAAGAAGGCTGGAGCCCTCGTCGTGATCAAGCCTACATGGGTGTATTAATCGATGATCTCTCAACCATGGGGACAAGTGAACCTTATCGTATGTTCACTTCTCGTGCGGAATATCGCTTATTGCTTCGTGAAGACAACGCAGACCTACGCCTAACTGAAAAAGCGCGTGAGTTTGGTTTGGTTGATGATGAGCGTTGGTCTCGATTTAATCAGAAAGTAGAAAATATTGAGAAAGAACGTCAACGCTTAAAAGATCAATGGGTCAACCCTAAGTCTGAAGGTGTAGACGCTCTGAACGAGTTATTGAAGAGTCCGATTTCAAGAGAAGCAAGTGGTGAAGATCTACTGCGTCGACCTGAGATCACTTATACACAGTTAACTCAATTGGATCATTTCTCCCCTGCGCTTGATGATCAACAAGCGGCGGAGCAAGTGGAGATCCAAGTGAAGTACGAAGGCTACATCCAGCGCCAACAAGATGAGATCGAAAAATCACTTCGCCATGAGCACACTAAAATTCCAGCCGATTTTGATTACAGTGAAATTTCAGGCTTATCTAATGAAGTCATACTGAAGCTTTCAAATGCAAAGCCTGAAACGTTAGGTATTGCTTCTCGTATTTCAGGTATTACACCTGCTGCGATCTCTATTTTATTGGTATACCTAAAGAAAAAAGGTTTATTGAAGAAAGGCACTGAATCTTAATGAGCGATTTAAAACAACAGCTGGACTTACTGGTTAATCAAACTGATATACAAGTTTCTGCAACTCAGGCTGATCAATTGGTCGGTTATGTTGAAATGCTGCACAAATGGAACAAGGCCTACAATTTAACGTCGGTTCGTCATCCTTCTGAAATGATCGTCAAGCATATACTTGATAGCATCGTTGTCAGTGAACACTTAGAAGGAGCGAGATTTATAGACGTGGGGACTGGTCCTGGTTTGCCGGGTGTTCCACTTGCGATCATGAATCCTGAAAAAGAGTTTTACTTACTTGATAGCTTAGGTAAGCGAATTCGATTTATTAAGCAGGCTTTGCATGAGCTTGGGATTAAAAATGTGACAGCGATCCAAAGTCGAGTTGAAGAGTTCCAGCCAGAAGAAAAATTTGATGGTGTTCTTAGCCGTGCATTTGCTTCAATGTCCGATATGGTAGAGTGGTGTCATCATTTACCAAAATCAGATACTGGCGTTTTCTTAGCACTTAAGGGCCAATTACAGAAAGATGAAGTTGAGCAGTTACCAGAATGGTGTTCTGTGAACTGTGTCAAATCTTTGAACGTTCCTGAATTAGAAGGTGAGCGTCATCTTGTAATCTTATCCCGCAAGGGATAACAGCGAGGCAGATCGTGGGTAAAATTGTAGCAATAGCCAACCAAAAGGGTGGCGTAGGAAAAACAACAACGTGCATTAACTTAGCAGCGTCTATGGCCGCCACTAAGCGAAAAGTGCTCGTTATCGATCTTGATCCTCAAGGTAATGCTACGATGGCAAGTGGAGTGGACAAGTATCAGGTCGATGCCACAGCTTATGAATTATTAGTCGAAGATGTTCCTTTTGATGAAGTCGTCTGTAAAAAAACATCTGGGCACTATGACTTGATTGCTGCAAATGGTGATGTCACCGCCGCTGAAATTAAGCTCATGGAAGTGTTTGCACGCGAAGTTCGCTTGAAAAATGCACTGGCTTCGGTTCGTGATAACTATGATTTCATCTTTATCGATTGCCCACCATCCCTAAACCTTCTTACAATCAACGCTATGGCAGCAGCAGATTCTGTGCTTGTTCCTATGCAGTGTGAGTATTTTGCTCTGGAAGGGCTGACTGCACTGATGGATACCATTAGTAAGCTTGCAGCGGTAGTGAATGAGAACCTTAAGATCGAAGGGTTGCTGCGAACCATGTACGATCCAAGAAATCGACTTTCAAATGAAGTGTCAGATCAATTAAAAAAACATTTTGGCACGAAAGTCTATCGTACGGTTATCCCTCGAAATGTTCGTTTGGCTGAAGCGCCAAGTCACGGCAAGCCTGCAATGTACTACGACAAGTATTCTGCCGGAGCGAAAGCGTATTTAGCGCTCGCGGGTGAGATGCTTCGTCGAGATGAAGTCCCAGCATAAAAATATTTAAAAGGAATCTGCTGTTATGTCTAAACGTGGTTTAGGAAAAGGGCTGGATGCACTGCTTGCAACCAGTTCGTTAGCGCGAGAAAAACAGCATGTAGCTTCTCACAGCCAAGCTCTCTCTGCTGATGGTGAGCTTATAGAGCTCAATATAAATCAACTTAGACCGGGTGTTTATCAACCACGTAAAGACATGGCACCTGAGGCACTAGAAGAGCTAGCGGCGTCTATTCAGTCACAAGGCATTATTCAACCTATTGTGGTTCGCCAAGTTGATAGTGAACATTTTGAAATCATCGCAGGTGAAAGACGCTGGCGTGCGGCTCGACAAGCCGGATTAAAACGTGTTCCATGTTTGAATAAGAAAGTTGAAGATCGCGCGGCAATCGCGATGGCGTTAATTGAAAACATTCAACGTGAAGACCTTAACGCGATAGAAGAGGCGGAAGCACTAGAGCGTCTGCAAGATGAGTTTACTTTAACGCACCAACAGGTCGCTGAGGTTATCGGTAAGTCACGTACGACGGTCAGTAATCTACTGCGCCTCAATCAGCTTGAAACGGACGTGAAAAACTTAGTGGCAAGTAAAGAGCTAGAAATGGGACATGCACGTGCGCTTCTGGTTCTTGAAGGTGAAGAACAAGCGAGTGTTGCTTCCGAAGTGGCTAAGAAAAGGCTTACAGTGCGTCAGACTGAAGCGTTAGTTAAGAAGCTGCAGTCTAAGTCAGATGAAAGCTCTGTAGAGCCAGTAATGGCCTTGTCAGGCGAAGCGGAATCGCAACTAGAAACACTTTCACAACAGTTTGAATCGAAGGTGAATGTTGCGCTGGGTAAGTCGGGAAAAGGCAAGGTTCAGATCGATTTTGAGAGCCAAGACCACTTACACAAAATCTTACATTTGTTAACTAAAGGTCAGAGCACCTCCTAGTTCACAGAATAGAATTCAAGTTTATGGAGATAAGGGGATAACAGTTGTGTTTTACTCCTGTCTCTATATACTTTTGAAGCTTTTTTTTACTGAGATAGAGACGTTTCTTTGTTCTCGATCAGTAAATAATACTAAAACAGGTGCTTTTGATGTTTATTTCAAATTTAAGCGAAAAAGGGAAAGTAGCTTTTAAAGTAGTCCACTTTCAGCTTTTGTTTGTGATGATTGTCGGGGGCTTAACATATGTGCAGTGTGGAGACGAGGCAGCTCGCTTTATTCTTAAAGGCGGAATGATCGCGGTTCTAGGTAACTACATATATGCTCTGTTTGCCTTCATCCCTAATGATGATGCTGATGGTTCTGTACTACTTGGTTTTATTTTTATCGGATGGGCATTAAAACTGGTGGTAACCATCATTTTGTTTATTTTAGTTTTTTCCGTAACGGAGTTTCTACGTCCAGGAGCTTTCTTTACCGGATATAAACTGACTCTACTGATGTTTTGGCTTGCCCCTATTTTATTTTTTTCAAAAAATGGGATTAACCATGGCTGATACTCCGCAGGAATACATTCAGCACCACCTCACTAACGCTAAAGTTTGTGTTGTTGATGGCAGCATTGCCACAAACTATGGCTGTGCTGAAGCTGGATTCTGGACCCTACACTGGGACTCTCTATTGGTCTCTGCACTTCTGGGTTCGCTATTTTTGTGGTTGTTCTATCGGGTTGGAAAAAACGCAACCACAGGCACCCCTGGAAAATTACAATGCTTCGTCGAAATGGTCGTTGAACAGGTCGATGAAATTGTAAAAGGTGCTTTTCATGGACGTGATAAGTTAGTCGCACCATTAGCTTTAACTCTTTTCTGTTGGATTCTTTTAATGAATACAATGGACTTGATACCGGTCGACTTTATCCCTCAACTAATGCACTTAGCTGGATTTGAATACTTCAAGGTTGTACCTACGGTAGACTTGAATACCACTTTAGCGATGGCAATAGGCGTTCTTATACTTACCGTGGCATACATGATTAAGTACAAGGGCTTTAAGGGATTTGTGAAGGAATTTACGCTGCACCCGATTAATAATAAAGCGTTAATACCTTTTAACTTGGTCCTGGAAACTGTCTCATTATTTGCAAAACCAGTCTCATTATCACTACGTTTGTACGGCAACATGTACTCAGGTGAACTTATCTTTATCCTGATCGCAGTTACCTATACTGCAGGCGCGGTTCTTGGCGGACTTGGTGTTATTGCACATATTATTTGGGCCATTTTCCACATTTTAGTTATCGTGCTACAAGCCTTTATCTTTACGATGCTGACGATCGTTTATCTCAGCATGGCAAGTAACGATTCACACTAAAACAAAAAATTTACTTATTTATAAATGATAGGTTATAGCCTATCTCAATATTTCATTTCGGAGATTATTATGGAAATTTATTTCGTTGTAGCTTTACTACTAGGTATGTGTGCAATCGCGACTGGCTTCGGCTTCGCAATTCTAGGCGGTAAGTTCCTTGAGTCTGTTGCTCGTCAACCAGAAATGGCTCCAGTGCTACAAACAAATATGTTCATTCTAGCGGGTCTACTTGATGCTGTTCCAATGATCGGTGTTGGTATCTCTATGTACATGCTGTTCGCATTGTAAGAAACCCTTTTTCTTATTTACTCTACGTCGTTTCGCATTAGCGAAACATTAAAAGAATAAAGGAGGGTCATTGTGAATATCAATGCAACTCTGCTAGGTCAAGCAATAGCATTTACATTGTTTGTTTGGTTCTGCATGAAGTACGTGTGGCCACCATTGATCGCAGCAATTGAAGAGCGCCAGAAGAAAATCTCTGAAGGTTTAGAGTCTGCTGAACGTGCTGACAAAGCGTTACAGCTAGCACAACACAGTGCAGCAGATCAGTTAAAGGATGCTAAGCAAGAAGCGCTTGGAATTATTGAGCTTGCAAATAAACGCAAAACTCAAATTCTGGACGAAGCTCGTCAAGAAGCGATGCAAGAGCGTGAACATGTACTTGCTCAAGGTAAAGCTGAGTTAGAAGCTGAAACTTTACGTGCTCGTAACGAACTACAAAAAGATGTTGCTTCTCTAGCTATTCTTGGTGCTGAGAAAATCATCGAGCGTTCGATTGATCCAGCTGCTCATCAAGACATACTTGATAGTATTTCTGCGAAGCTATAAGGGAGGGCGTCAGTATGTCTGGTTTGACAACTATTGCTCGTCCTTATGCTAAGGCTGCGTTTGGCTACGCAAGTGATAATAGTGCGGTTGACCAATGGTCAAGTATGCTTGAACTTGCGAAAACCCTTTCTCTAGCTCCTGAGTTAGAGAAAGCGGCGTTACGCCTTCAGCCTGAACAATTGATGCAATTGTATTTCGATGTAGCGGGTGAGTACTTCGATGAGCCTTTACAGAACTTCTTAAAGGTTATTATCGAAAATCGTCGTACTTCAGCGTTAAGTGATATCTATCAGCAGTTTCAACTGCTTTCCGCAGAAGCGTTAAATGTGAAAGAAGTAACAGTAACGACTTCATTTGAATTAAGTGAAGCACAGCTAGCAGAGCTAGTTAAGTCGCTTGAAAAACACTTTGATTGCAGCGTGAAAATGAACTGTTTAGTCGACAGTGAGTTGATAGGTGGTGCGGTGATTAGATCTGGCGATACTGTGCTAGATAACTCACTCGTTAGTCGTATTAATCGTCTTAAAGACGTTATTAAGTCATAACTTAGGGAATTTGAGCAATGCAACTTAATTCCACGGAAATTAGCGCGCTGATCAGACAACGTATTGAACAATTCAATGTTGTATCTGAAGCGCGCAATGAAGGTACTATCGTATCTGTAAGCGATGGTATTCTTAGCATCCACGGTCTTGAAGACGTGATGCAAGGTGAAATGATTGAACTTCCAGGCGGTCGTTACGCTCTAGCTCTTAACTTGAATCGTGATTCAGTTGGTGCTGTTGTAATGGGTCCTTATACCGGTCTTCGTGAAGGTATGAAAGTAACGGGTACTGGTCGTATCCTAGAAGTTCCAGTAGGTCCTGAATTACTTGGTCGTGTTGTAAATACACTGGGTGAGCCAATTGATGGTAAAGGTCCTATTCCAGCTAAAATGACTTCACCGATCGAAGTGATTGCACCTGGTGTAATCGATCGTAAGTCAGTTGATCAGCCTGTTCAAACTGGTTACAAATCAGTTGATGCGATGATCCCAATCGGCCGTGGCCAGCGTGAGCTAGTTATCGGTGACCGTCAGACTGGTAAAACAGCAATGGCGATCGATGCGATCATCAACCAGAAAGACTCTGGTATTTTCTCTGTTTACGTTGCTATTGGTCAGAAAGCTTCAACCATCGCTAACGTGGTTCGTAAGCTTGAAGAGCACGGTGCACTTGCAAACACAATCATTGTTGTTGCATCTGCTTCTGAATCAGCAGCACTGCAATACCTAGCGCCTTACGCTGGTTGTGCAATGGGTGAATACTTCCGTGACCGCGGCGAAGATGCTTTGATCGTTTATGATGATCTTACTAAGCAAGCGGTAGCGTATCGTCAAATTTCACTACTGCTAAAACGTCCACCAGGCCGTGAAGCATTCCCTGGTGATGTTTTCTACCTCCACTCTCGTCTACTAGAGCGTGCTGCTCGTGTTAGCGAAGCGTACGTAGAAAAGTTCACTAACGGTGAAGTAAAAGGTAAGACCGGTTCTCTAACGGCTCTACCTATTATCGAAACACAAGCTGGTGACGTATCTGCATTCGTACCGACTAACGTAATTTCGATTACTGATGGTCAGATTTTCCTACAATCAGAACTATTTAACGCTGGTGTTCGCCCGGCGGTAGACCCAGGTATCTCGGTATCTCGTGTTGGTGGTTCTGCACAAACGAAAATCATTAAAAAGCTTTCTGGTGGTATTCGTACCGCACTTGCACAATATCGTGAACTTGCAGCCTTCGCTCAGTTCTCATCAGATCTTGATGAAGCAACGAAGAAGCAGCTAGACCACGGTCAGAAAGTTACCGAATTGATGAAGCAGAAACAGTACGCTCCTATGTCTGTATTTGATCAGTCTCTATCTATTTATGCTGCTGAACGTGGCTATTTAGAAGATGTAGAGCTGAACAAGATTCTAGATTTTGAAGCTGCTCTACTATCGTATGCTCACGCTCAGTATTCAGATTTTGTTACTGAGATCAACAAGACGGGTGCTTACAACAAAGACATCGAAGCTCAACTTAAAAAGTTAGCTGATGACTTCAAAGCAACCCAAACTTGGTAATTACAACCTAGTTTTGTAGTTAACGGAGAGTAACGATGGCCAATTCAAAAGAAATTCGTAGCAAGATTGGTAGTGTTAAAAGCACTCAGAAAATCACTAAAGCTATGGAAATGGTTGCCGCTTCTAAAATGCGTCGTACTCAAGACGCAATGGAAGGCCCACGCCCATATGCTGAAATTATACGTAAGGTCATTGGTCATTTAGCCCACGGTACTTTGGAATATAAGCATCCATATTTACTGGAACGTGAGGCTAAGCGTGTTGGGTATGTTGTTATCTCTACTGATCGTGGTTTGTGTGGCGGCTTGAACATTAACTTGTTCAAGCAGGCAGTCACCGAAATGAACGATTGGTCTGAGAAAGGTGTTGATGTTGAACTATCTGTAATTGGTTCGAAAGCAACATCTTATTTCAATAGCATTGGTGCAAACATCGTCGCACAGACATCAGGACTTGGGGATTCTCCTTCTCTTGATGATCTGATCGGCTCTATCAACGTCATGTTACAGAAGTATCAAGACGGAGAAATTGACCGTTTGTACCTGGTGTTCAATGAGTTTGTTAACTCAATGACCCAGCAACCAAAAATTGATCAATTAATACCTTTGCCTAAATCACTTTGTGAAGATGAACAGTTTACTCACGCATGGAGTTACATGTTTGAGTCTGATCAGAAGGTTCTACTAAACACGTTGATGGCTCGCTACGTTGAGTCTCAAGTATACCAAGGTGTTGTAGAGAACTTAGCATGTGAAATGGCTGCTCGTATGGTTGCTATGAAAGCAGCATCAGACAATGCCGGCGATTTGATCGAAGAGCTAGAGCTTGTGTACAACAAAGCCCGTCAAACGGCGATTACCCAAGAGCTATCTGAAATCGTATCAGGTGCATCAGCAGTTTAATTTAGGTAAAACAAATTTAGAGGATTAACGATGGCTACAGGTAAGATCGTACAGATCATCGGAGCAGTAGTCGACGTAGAGTTCCCACAGAGTGACGTTCCAAACGTTTACGACGCTCTGAATGTAACTGAATCGAAAGAGCGTTTGGTTCTTGAAGTTCAGCAACAACTTGGCGGTGGCGTTATTCGCGCAATCGTAATGGGTAGCTCAGATGGTTTACGTCGTGGCGTAACAGTAGAAAATACTGGTGCTCCAATCTCAGTACCAGTAGGTACTAAGACCCTAGGTCGAATCATGAACGTTCTTGGCGACGCTATTGACGAGTGTGGTGAAATCGGTGCGGAAGAGAATTACTCTATCCACCGTGCAGCACCAAGCTACGAAGAGTTGTCGAACGCTTCTGAACTATTAGAAACAGGCGTGAAAGTAATCGACCTAATTTGTCCATTCGCTAAGGGTGGTAAAATCGGTCTATTCGGTGGTGCTGGTGTAGGTAAGACCGTTAACATGATGGAACTTATCAACAACATCGCACTACAGCACTCAGGTCTGTCAGTATTTGCGGGCGTTGGTGAGCGTACTCGTGAAGGTAACGATTTCTACTACGAGATGCAGGAAGCCGGTGTTGTAAACATCGAGAACCCTGAAGAATCAAAAGTAGCAATGGTTTACGGTCAAATGAACGAGCCACCAGGAAACCGTCTACGTGTTGCCCTGACTGGTCTAACAATGGCAGAGCGTTTCCGTGACGAAGGTCGTGATGTACTTCTGTTTATTGATAACATTTACCGTTATACACTTGCAGGTACAGAGGTTTCGGCTCTCCTAGGTCGTATGCCATCTGCGGTAGGTTACCAGCCAACACTTGCTGAAGAAATGGGTGTTCTACAAGAACGTATCACGTCAACTAAATCTGGCTCTATCACGTCTGTACAGGCGGTATACGTACCAGCGGATGACTTGACTGACCCTTCTCCAGCAACAACGTTTGCTCACTTGGATGCAACAGTTGTACTTAACCGTAATATCGCAGCTATGGGTCTTTACCCTGCGATTGACCCGTTAGATTCAACGTCTCGTCAACTTGATCCACTTGTTGTTGGTCAAGAGCACTACGACATTGCACAAAACGTTCAGCAAACACTTCAGCGTTATAAAGAGCTGAAAGACATCATTGCAATTCTAGGTATGGACGAGCTTTCTGAAGCAGATAAGCAAGTTGTATCTCGTGCACGTAAGATTGAGCGTTTCTTAACTCAGCCTTACCACGTTGCTGAAGTCTTTACTGGCGACCCTGGCGTATACGTATCTCTTAGCGAGACACTACGTGGCTTCAAAGGTCTTCTAGCTGGCGAATACGATGATATTCCAGAGCAAGCGTTCATGTACTGCGGTACGATTGACGATGCACTAGAGAACGCGAAGAAGCTATAATAGAGTCTTACAGGAGGCGTTATGACAGCATTAACATCAGTAAGCTTCCATTTGGATGTGGTGAGTGCGGAAGACCGAATTTATTCGGGACAAGCTCGTAGCATTCAAATTTCAGGTGAGAAAGGTGATCTTGGTGTTTTAGCGGGACATACTCCGCTACTTACTACGATTCGCCCTGGTATGGTTCGCATTGTGTCTAAGAAAGGTGATGAAGAGATTATTTATCTTTCTGGCGGTATTTTAGAAGTACAAGCCCACGATGTAACTATTTTGGCAGACACTGCAGTTCGTGGTCAGGATCTTGACCAAGCGAAAGCAGAAGAAGCGAAACGCCGCGCCGAAGAGCTAGTTAACCAACCTTCGGGTGACGTTGACTTTGCTAAGGCATCAGCAGAGCTGGCGAAAGCTGTTGCTCAGTTGAAAGTCATTGAACTGGTGAACAGACGTCGCTAATCATTAGCTTCGTTTAGTATAAAAGGCAGCCTAACCGCTGCCTTTTTTGTTGCTTTTTTTATAAAGTTGACATTGCTATTTAACTATTCAGCGAGAAATAGCTAGAATAATCACTTAAATAAAAAATATTACAGTAGGTTAGGGAATGAAATTTAGTGCGGTAATTCTTGCTGCGGGTAAAGGAACCCGTATGTATTCAAAGATGCCCAAGGTATTGCACACATTGGCAGGTAAGCCGATGGTGAAGCATGTGATTGATACATGTAACAGTCTAGGTGCTCAAAATATTCATTTGGTTTATGGCCACGGTGGCGAGCAGATGCAATCGGCTCTTAAGGAAGAATCTGTTAGCTGGGTGCTGCAAGCGGATCAACTTGGTACCGGTCATGCGGTTGATCAAGCCTCTCCTCAATTTGATGACAATGAAAAAGTATTGGTACTATACGGAGATGTGCCCCTAATCTCTGAAGAAACGGTTGAAAGCTTGCTTGATGCGCAGCCTAATGGTGGTATTGCACTATTAACGGTCGTACTTGACAACCCGATGGGATATGGCCGTATCGTGCGCCGTAATGGTCCTGTTATTGCGATCGTTGAGCAAAAAGATGCAACCGATGAGCAGAAACTTATTAAAGAGATCAACACCGGTGTGATGGTTGCAACAGGTGGTGATTTGAAGCGCTGGCTTTCGGGTTTGAATAACCAGAATGCGCAAGGCGAATATTACTTAACAGATGTGATTGCTGCGGCTCATAGTGAAGGTCGTGCGGTAGAAGCCGTTCATCCAGTAAACCCAATTGAAGTCGAAGGGGTTAACGACCGCTCCCAACTTGCTCGACTAGAGCGTGCTTACCAATCAATGCAGGCTCAAAAGCTACTTGAGCAGGGCGTGATGTTACGCGATCCGTCCCGTTTTGATTTACGTGGTGAATTGCAGTGCGGAATGGACGTAGAAATTGATACGAACGTTATTATTGAAGGTAATGTTTCTATCGGTGATAACGTCGTTATTGGTACAGGCTGTGTACTGAAAGATTGTGAAATCGATGATAATTCGATTGTCCGACCTTACAGTGTGATTGAAGGTGCGACGGTAGGTGAAGAGTGTACTGTCGGCCCGTTTACTCGTCTACGCCCTGGCGCAGAGCTTAAAAATGATGCTCATGTTGGTAACTTCGTTGAAGTGAAAAATACGTCTATTGGCGAGGGTTCTAAAGCGAACCACCTAACGTATTTAGGTGATGCTCAAATTGGCCAGCGTGTGAATGTCGGCGCAGGTGTGATTACATGTAATTACGACGGTGCAAATAAATTCAAGACCACCATTGGTGACGATGTTTTTGTTGGTTCTGATTGCCAGTTGATTGCTCCAGTGATGATTTCAGATGGTGCAACAGTTGGGGCGGGAACGACACTAACGAAAGATGTCGCTCAAGGTGAACTTGTTATTACTCGTGCGAAAGAACGTAAAGTTTCTGATTGGCAGCGTCCGGCTAAAATCAAAAAATAGTTTTATATAATCTATAAAAGGGTTGGTTCAATGCCAACCCTTTTATTTTTTGGAATATTCATACCTAGAATGTTAAGACTTAGGAGATTAGAGGGTCAATTCTGTGGAATTGCGATGCGTCTTTCTAACCAACGCACTGCTTGAGACACGCAGAGTATCAATACTAGATATTCCAACACGAGAAAAGTGTAGATCTCTAGAGGTAAGTACTCATTAACCACTAACTCGTTAGCTCTTCGAGTTAAGTCACTCAAACCAATCACACTGACTAATGACGACATTTTAAGAATATAAACGAATTGATTTCCAAGTGGTGGCAATATCAGACGAAATGCTTGGGGGAAAATGACCAATTGCATTTTTTGCCAATAGTTGAGCCCTAATGCTTCCGCTGCTTCATGTTGTCCTTTATTGATGGATTGAATCCCACCTCGAAACACCTCCGCCATGAAGGCACTTTCAGCGATGGTTAATGCAATGACACCTGCCCAGAAATGATTAAGAGAGATATCAAGTAACGTTGGCATGCCGTAGTAGACCCATAAAAGTAGGACCAATACAGGAATAGAACGAATGGATTCAACATACACTCTATTGAAAGCCCGTAGGTAAATGTTACTAGACAATGCAGGGAGCGCAACAATTAGCCCAATGAGCATAGCAAAAACCATGCTCAACAGTGATACGTTGATCGTGTCATAAAATCCAGCAGTTAAGAACTTTAGGTTGGTCTGCCCTTGGGTTGTCGTTGGATCTAAGATGTACCAACCCCACTGGTAATCAGTGCACCCGGTGAGTAGCAAAGCTATCAATAGTGCCGCAAGTGTACGAAGGTTCACACAATTCTCCATATTGGCTAAATAAATCCTTTTGTTACTGCTATGTTATCAATGATGTAGCATAAAACGTAAACAATTTTAAGGATAATGAAAATGAAGAAGATCGCGTTGCTGTTTGGGATGTGTTTACTGTCTTTAAATGTTGCAGCTGCTGATATTAGTCGGTTGCAGGATATTTTGAATACGGGGGTGTTAAAGGTAGGTACGACTGGTGATTGGAATCCAATGACGATGAAGGATCCTGCCACCAACAGTTACCGCGGGTTTGATATTGATGTGACGACAGAGCTAGCAAAAGACCTTGGTGTGAAAGTGGAATATGTAGCAACCGATTGGAAGACATTGGTCAATGGTATTACAGCCGGAAAGTATGACATTACAGGTAGTGCTTCACTGAATATGTCTCGCGCTAAAGTCGCTGGATATAGCCAACCCTATTTTTACCTTGCCTTTGTTCCGGTCGTGCAGAAGAAAGATTTAGGGAAATTCTCTGATTGGGCTGATTTTGATAACGTTGATATTAAAGTGGCGGCAACGCTAGGTACTGTCCAAGAAAAAATGGTGAAAGAGTTTTTTCCTTCAGCCCAGCATGTGGTGATTGAAGCACCTGCTCGAGATTTTCAAGAGCTACTAGCAAAGCGAGCAGACGTCTCAGTGACCTCGAATGTTGAAGCAGCAACCTTGGTGGAGAAATTTCAGCAGTTAGCCATTGTTCCCGTTAAAGAACCTCGAAAACCAACTCCTATCGCTATGCTGTTACCACAAAATGATCAGGTTTGGATTAACTACATTAACCATTGGGTTGAGCTCAAAAAGACCCAAGGCTTCTTCCATAAGACGGCACAAAAGTGGGGCTTAACGAGTCTATAGTAGCGTAATGTAACGCTTATCTATTCTCTCTTATTTGCAATAAAAAGCGCCGCAATTGTGCGGCGTTCTCGTGTTATTTATCTCTCACAACTCTTGCATTATCTGGCGCTCTAAAATGCTTAGAGAGCTGCTTGTTTGAAATGATATAACCCACCCATAAACCTAAAGTACAGATAATGATAGCAATACCCGTCGCCGATTGAGCTTGGCTCGCCATCGCGGCAACCAGTGCACTCGCTGCGCTACTGACGCTGATTTGAATGCTGTTTTGTAATCCGGCAGCCGTCGCTGGGCTTTTCTTTGCACTGGATAGTGCTCTGTTGACTACGATTGGATAAAGGGCGCCATTGGCAACGGCAATCAAACAAAATGGCGTCAAGATTGGCCAGATTGAACTGAGCTGCCACTGTGATGCAATGAACACGAGGAGAGTTGCGATGCTAAATAGTCCAATTAACTGCTTAAGTACTCTTTCGTCACCGTGTTTTTTCACTAGGGCTTTGCCTAGATAGCCACCAATCATAAAGGCAAGGGTCTGAGGGACGAAGCTCAAGCCGATGTCTTTAGCTGAATAGCCAAGTTGGGACATGATCTCTGGCATACCCGTCAGGTAAGCAAAAAAGGCGGCAGAAGCTGTTGCAAACATGATGACGTTACCAAGGTAGGTCTTTGAGCTAAAAAGCGCTTTGATGTCACTGCCCATTGACGAGGGCTTCATCTCTTTTTCCTGTTTTGGCTGCCCTAGCGTAACAGCGACTAACATTGCTCCCATTAACGTTAAAGCGATGAAGATACTATGCCAGCCAAAGTGATTGGCAAGCACGACTCCCAACTGTGGTGCTAGTGCTGGTGAGAGTGCCACTAACGGCATTATGGTCGCAAATATCTGCTGGCTGGTTTTAGAAGGGTACTGTTTTATCACCATTGCTTGCCAAATAACGGCAGGAGCGCAAACACCAAAAGCCTGAACAAAGCGGAGTGTCAGTAATTGCCAAACTTGATCACTAAAAGCGAGACCAAAAGAAGCCATAGTAAATAGAGCAAGACCCGCAGCAAGCGTGGTTCTATGGCCGAATTTATCACTTGCTAGCCCCCAAAGTAGCTGACCGACCGCCATACCGACTAAAAATATAGTCAGAGAGAGAGCGATTTGTTCAGGACCCGTAGCAAAGTCGGATTCCATGATTTTAAAGGCTGGCAGGTACATATCGGTTGCAATAAAGCCAAGCGTTGAAAGAGCAGCCAAATAAATTAGCTGAAATTTAGAAACGTTCATAGTTTTCCTATAAGAATGGTTTACCATTCAAAAAATTTAATCGATTACTTATATCATCTGATGGGCAGGTGTTTCGTCTTAACGTTACCTACCTATTTGGTGGGTATTCTATTTTTGGCATTAAAGAAAATAAAACGCTAAAATTGTTAGTTATGAATCAAAAAATTTGATAGATAAATGTTCTCTAAATCTTCCCTCGAAATGATCGATACCGTTGCACGCCTTGGTAGCTTTACCGCTGCGGCAGAACTACTGCACAAAGTCCCTTCTGCGATAAGCTATGGCGTACGTCAGGTTGAGCAGGATTTGGACGTACTATTATTTAGGCGCTTGCCAAGGAAAGTTGAACTGACACCTGCGGGTGAGTTATTTGTTGCAGAAGCACGAGTGATGTTGCGTCAGATGGAAGAGATCAAGTTACAGACCAAGCGAGCGGCCCATGGCTGGAAAACAACGCTTAAGCTCACGCTGGATAACGTCGTCAGGCTAGATCAAATGAAACCGTTGATAGAAGACTTTTATTCCACCTTTGAGTTTGCTGAGTTGCAAATCAATATGGAGGTTTTTAATGGTTCGTGGGAAGCGATTTCTCAGGGGAGAGCCGATATCGTCATTGGTGCAACTTCTGCCATTCCTGTTGGTGGAGAATTTGGCGTCAAAGACATGGGCATTCTTGATTGGGCGTTTGTCATGTCGCCTAGTCATCCATGCGTAAAAGAGCAGACATTAACGGAAGAGTTTGTTAGCCAATATCCAGCTATTTGTTTAGATGATACTTCTAGTGTTTTACCTAAGCGACATACGGTCCATTACCCTAAGCAGAGGCGGTTATTGTTACCCAACTGGTACAGTGCCATAGAGTGCATTAAGAGTGGGGTGGGTGTTGGCTACATGCCACGTCATATTGCACAACCTTTGATTATTGAAGGGCTATTGGTAGAAAAAACGTTAGATGAAGAGAAACCTTTAAGCCAGTGCTGCTTGGTTTGGCGTAAAGATGATAATCATCGCTTAATCAAGTGGATGGTGGATTACTTGGGGTCGAGTGAAAAACTTCATCGGGAGTGGCTGAAAGCTTAAACATTCTTACTTTACGTATATCGCTGTAAATAGAAAAAATGCCAGTATGGGGAGCACTGGCATTTTTATTTGGCTATTTTTCAGCAGCACCTTAATACTGATGAAGGGCGCTAAGGGCGTTCAAAAACGGTTGCAATACCTTGCCCTAAACCAATACACATGGTGGCTAGACCATACTTAGCCTCTTTCGCTTCCATTAGGTTAATAAGCGTTGTTGAAATGCGAGAGCCTGAGCAACCAAGAGGGTGGCCTAACGCAATCGCGCCACCATTTAAGTTAACCTTCTCCTCAACGACATCAAGAAGGCCAAGATCTTTCGCACATGGAAGAGATTGCGCTGCAAATGCTTCGTTTAGCTCTACCACTCCCATATCTTCAATACTTAACCCAGCACGTTTCAGTGCTTTTTGCGTAGCGGGTACCGGCCCGTAGCCCATGATAGAAGGGTCGCAGCCGGCAATTGCCATTGATTTTATTCGAGCACGAATTTTTAGGCCGAGAGCATTGGCTTTCTCTTCACTCATGATCAGCATGGCAGAAGCACCATCAGACAGGGCAGAAGAAGTCCCCGCGGTTACCGTGCCATTGGCAGGGTCAAAGACAGGGCGAAGCTTTGATAAGCCTTCAACAGTCGTCTCTGGGCGAATGACTTCATCGTAGTCGAGTGTGAATAGAGACCCATCTTCCGCGTGAGCTTCAGTTGGCAGGATCTCATTCTTGAATCGACCTTCCACAGTTGCAGCTTGAGCGAGTCTGTGAGAGCGAGCAGCAAAGGCATCTTGGTCTTCACGGCTAATTCCATGTATCTTGCCTAGCATTTCAGCGGTCAGCCCCATCATACCGGCGGCTTTTGCGACTGTTTTAGACATACCCGGGTGGAAATCGACACCGTGTGTCATCGGCACATGGCCCATATGTTCAACACCGCCAATTAGGCAAATCTCAGAATCGCCGACCATAATTGAACGTGCGGCATCATGCAGAGCTTGCATCGATGAACCACATAAACGGTTTACTGTTACGGCTCCAATTTCTATTGGCAGACCCGCGAGAAGCGCGGCGTTACGCGCGACGTTAAAGCCTTGTTCAAGTGTTTGTTGTACACAACCCCAGTAGATATCTTCAATTTCTGAAGGGTTAACTTCAGGGTTGCGCTCTAAAATGCCTTTCATCAAATGCGCAGAGAGATCCTCAGCACGAGTGTGACGGAAAGCTCCACCTTTGGAGCGTCCCATTGGGGTACGAAGGCAATCAACAATAACTACATTATTCATTTTGCTATTCCTTTTCCAAATGTGGGTTATAACGAACTAACTTGTTGTGCACCGTAAAAGCTTTCGCCTTTCGCTGCCATATCAAGTAGTAGTTGAGGAACTTGGTACATAGCACCAAGATCTTGATAGCCTTTTGCTATTTCGACAAAACGGCTAATGCCCACACTGTCTAAGTAACGGAATACGCCGCCTCTAAATGGAGGGAAGCCTAAACCGTAAACCAGTGCCATGTCGGCTTCTTGTGGTGAAGCGATAATGCCTTCTTCCAAACAAAGTACGACTTCATTGATCATTGGAATCATCACACGTTGGATAATGGTTTGATCATCAAACTCTTGTGGTACGCTGCATACATCCGCTAATACAGGCACAATCTCTTCAGAGAATGTTTTCTTCGGGCGACCACGCTTATCAACGCTGTAACTATAGAAGCCGCTACCATTTTTCTGACCGTATTTATTCGCATCAAACAGAGCATCAATAGCATCTCGACCTTCTTTTCCCATTCGCTCAGGAAAACCTTGCGCCATGACTGCTTGTGCGTGATGAGCGGTATCTATACCAACCACATCCAGCAAATAGGCCGGTCCCATTGGCCAGCCGAATTGACGTTCCATTACCTTGTCGATTTTAGTGAAATCCGCACCATCACGAAGAAGCATGCTGAAGCCACCAAAATATGGGAATAGAACACGGTTAACAAAGAAGCCAGGGCAATCATTGACGACAATCGGGGATTTACCCATCTTTGCAGCGTAGGCAACGACGCGATTAATGGTTTCATCGGAGGTGTGTTCACCGCGAATGATTTCTACTAGGGGCATACGATGCACAGGGTTAAAGAAGTGCATGCCACAGAAGTTTTCTGGACGTTTGAGTGATTTAGCTAATAAATTGATTGGAATTGTAGACGTGTTTGATGTGATTACTGCATTATCACCAACGTGTGTTTCTACTTCACTCAGCACCGCTGCTTTTATTTTTGGGTTTTCTACCACAGCTTCAACAATAACATCAGACTGTTCAATACCCGCATAGTGAAGGCTTGGTGTAATGGAGGCTAAAATGCCTGCCATCTTGAAGCCATCGAGTCGTCCACGAGATAAACGTTTATTAAGCAGTTTTGATGCTTCAGTCATACCTAAATCTAGTGAAGGTTGGGCGATGTCCTTCATTAAGACAGGAACGCCTTTCAATGCTGATTGGTAAGCGATACCGCCACCCATGATCCCGGCACCTAATACTGCTGCGCGCTTGGTCTCTTTATTCGCTGACTTTTCAGCCTTTTTAGCTAGGCCTTTAATGTACTGATCATTAAGAAACAGGCCAACGAGTGATTTTGCTTCTTCAGACTTCGCGAGTTTCACAAACAGTTGGCGTTCAATGTCTAGCGCATCATCGCGATTGCTGCGTGCAGCTTTTTCAATCGCAATAACCGCGGTCATTGGTGCAGGGTAGTGTGGCCCCGCTTTTTGAGCAACCAAACCTTTTGCCATGGTGAAACTCATCATCGCTTCTAGCTTGCTTAGTGAAAGCGCAGAGGCTTTTTGTTGACGGCGCTGTTTCCAGTCTAGCTCTTCGTTAGCAGCTAATAAGACGGTATTCATGGCGGACTGAGTTAACTGCTCAGACTCTACGATGGCATCAAGTAGCCCAATCTTGAGAGCTTCATCGGCACGACATGCTTTACCTTGAGTGATGATCTCCATTGCGCTATCTGCACCAATTACACGGGGTAGTCGCACACAGCCACCAAAGCCAGGCATGATGCCTAGTTTTGTTTCTGGGAGACCTATGCTGGTGGTTTTGTCGCCTATACGGAAATCAGTAGCAAGTACACACTCACATCCGCCACCAAGAGTATGGCCTTTTAGAGCGGAGAGTGTAGGGAATGGTAGATCTTCTAGTTTGCTAAATATGTCGTTAGCAAAACGTAGCCACTGATCCAGTTCTTGATCGGTTTTTGCAAACAGGCCTAGAAATTCGGTGATGTCGGCACCAACGATAAAAGTGTCTTTATCAGAGGTTAGGATCAACCCTTTAACATCTGATTGTACTTTCAAGGCGTCAAGCGCTTCATTAAGCGACTCTAATGTTGCTAAATCTAATTTATTGACAGAATTGGGAGCACAGAAGCTGAGCTCAGCGATTCCATTCTCATGTTTCTTTACCTGTAGGGTGTTGGCTTGGTAAATCATTGTCTATCTCCGTGACATGCAATCTAAGACGGCGTGTGAGAGTTATTGTTTTAATTTGTATGATTGTGAATCTGGTTTGACCAGTTTTTTTAGTTTGTACCCTAGATTGAATATTTTCAATACATTTTTCAAACAAGTGTTTAACATTGTGTATCTGTGCAGATCGTTGCCACCTTTAAAAGGCGCTCGTGGTACACTAGATAGCTGCCTTCTATACAATACAAGCCTATGAATGACTTACCTTATTTAATCCCTGAAAGCTCTGTTGAGTTTCAAGAAGAGATAAAGAAGAGTGTTTTTATTACTCAGCTTGCTCATACACCCAGTATAGAAGCAGCCAAAGCCTTTATAGAGTCAGTCAAAAAGCAGCATTCAAGTGCTAGGCATAACTGCTGGGGTTTTGTCGCGGGTAGGCCTGAAGATTCGATGAAGTGGGGCTTTAGTGACGATGGTGAACCTTCTGGTACTGCGGGGAAACCAATATTGGCACAGCTCTCTGGATCGGGTGTTGGCGAAATGTCAGCAGTTGTAACTCGATACTCTGGCGGGATTAAGTTGGGTACGGGCGGTTTAGTTAAAGCGTATGGTGGCGGAGTGCAACAAGCACTAAAGCAGCTTCAAACTATCGAGAAAAAAATAACCATAAATTTGCAGCTAGAGTTAGACTATGCTTTCTTGCCGATTGCGCAGTCTTTATTCGCGCAGTATCAGGCTATAGAGATTGATGCTAAATACAGTGATCATATCGTCTTGATGATTGAGATAGAGCAACGGGTCGTGAATGACTTTACTCAGAATGTCATTAATAAAAGTGGTGCAAAGGCAATTGTCACACCATTATCTAGATAATTAGGAAGTCAGAAGCTTAGCTTCATCTATATATAACCATGCAATTTCGATCGATTATCCGAATAGTCGGATTACTGCTCGCTCTCTTTAGCGTCTCTATGTTAGCACCAGCACTTGTCGCGTTACTGTATCGAGATGGTGCTGGTGTTCCGTTTGTTACCACTTTTTTTGTACTGCTTTTCTGCGGTACCGCTTGCTGGTTTCCTAATAGACACCATAAACAAGAGCTGAAAGCTCGCGATGGCTTTTTGATTGTTGTTCTATTTTGGACGGTAATTGGCAGTGCTGGCTCTATTCCATTTCTTATTGCTGACAATCCCAATGTTTCGGTTACCGATGCTTTTTTTGAATCCTTCTCTGCGTTAACCACGACAGGGGCAACGGTTATTGTTGGTCTTGATGATCTACCTAAAGCGATTTTGTTCTATCGCCAAATACTGCAATGGTTTGGTGGTATGGGGATCATCGTTTTAGCAGTTGCTATCTTACCGGTACTCGGTATCGGTGGAATGCAACTCTACCGCGCAGAAATCCCGGGGCCAGTAAAAGACAGCAAAATGACACCAAGGATTGCAGAGACAGCAAAAGCGCTCTGGTATATCTATTTAAGCTTAACGATAGCGTGTGCAACCGCGTACTGGTTTGCCGGTATGACTCCTTTCGATGCGATAAGTCATAGTTTCTCAACGATTGCTATTGGTGGTTTCTCTACTCACGATGCGAGCATAGGCTATTTTGATAGCCATGCGATCAATATGATTACTGTTGTTTTTCTTTTGATATCGGCATGTAACTACTCACTTCACTTTGCGGCCTTTGCTTCTGGTGGTGTTCACCCAAAATACTATTGGAAAGATCCTGAATTTCGCGCATTTATCGGTATTCAGTCTCTGTTATTCTTCGTCTGTTTCTTGATTTTGCTGAATCATCATACTTACGACTCTATATATGATGCGTTTGACCAAGCACTCTTCCAAACAGTATCAATTTCGACCACTGCGGGCTTTACCACGACCGGATTCTCAGAATGGCCGCTCTTTTTACCCGTGTTGCTGCTGTTCTCTTCTTTTATTGGAGGATGTGCGGGGTCGACAGGTGGCGGAATGAAAGTCATTCGAATACTGCTATTAACCCTTCAAGGTGCGCGTGAAATGAAACGTTTAGTGCACCCAAGAGCGGTATATACCATTAAAGTTGGTGGAACTGCTCTATCTCAACGGGTCGTTGATGCTGTGTGGGGATTCTTCTCTGCCTATGCGTTGGTTTTTGTCGTTTGTATGTTGGCATTAATCGCTACTGGAATGGATGAACTAAGTGCGTTCTCTGCGGTAGCGGCAACGTTAAATAACTTAGGCCCAGGGTTGGGTGAGGTCTCTGTTCACTTTGGTGACGTAAATGATAACGCCAAGTGGGTACTGATTGTGTCAATGCTATTCGGCCGTTTGGAAATTTTCACTCTTCTTATATTACTCACTCCGACATTTTGGCGTAGTTAAGGACAAATTAAATGAAAGCTCTATTTTTACATTCAAGCCAAGATGGTCAAACCAAGAAAATACTGCATTATATTGAACAAGAGCTGTCGCTAGACGAGTGTGATACGAAAGATATCCACCAATTGGGCATTATCGACTTTACACAATACGACCGCATTCTTATTGGTGCTTCTATTCGATATGGTCACCTCAATAAAAAACTTTATCAGTTTATTGAGAAGAACAAATCTGCGTTGGATGAATCAAAAGTCGCTTTCTTTTGTGTCAACTTGACAGCGAGAAAAGAAGATCAAGGCAAAGACACACCAGAAGGGAGTGCCTATATAAAGACGTTTCTAAAGAAATCACCTTGGACTCCTTCACTTATAGGTGTATTTGCGGGTGCTCTTTATTACCCGCGCTATAAATGGTTCGACCGAGTGATGATTCGTTTTATTATGAAAATTACTGGTGGAGAAACAGATACGACAAAAGAAGTTGAGTATACAAACTGGAAAAAAGTCTCTTTGTTTGCAGATAAATTCAAAAATATGTAGATAAAATAGGCTTTTTTGACGGTTTTGCTTTGTTTTTAATCGAATGACCTGTTTTTTTAAGAAAAGTATTAAAAAACACTTGCGCTATGATCG
>NZ_JAJHVV010000016.1 GCF_023145695.1 Vibrio amylolyticus | reverse complement strand
ACCACTGCGGAGTGGTAGTTCAGTTGGTTAGAATACCGGCCTGTCACGCCGGGGGTCGCGGGTTCGAGTCCCGTCCACTCCGCCACTTATTCAGAGAACCTCGCTAATGCGAGGTTTTTTTGAATCTGATATATAGAAATTTAGGGGTGTAGCTCCAATTGGCAGAGCAGCGGATTCCAAATCCGCGTGTTGGGAGTTCGAATCTCTCCACCCCTGCCAGATTAAGGCTCCAGCAGAAATGCTGGAGCCTTTTTGCTTTCCGGTGTTTGTGCTTTGTAAGAAGCAGTCGATTCCTTCCCTGATTATCAACATATAAGTAGCACGTATTAGAGGGTTAATTCTCCCCATCGGCTCCATACTGATACGACTATCAGAAGTGTTATTTTCATATATCCATATATGGCTCTATACAAATCTCTGTCGGCACTGCAAACACCTACCTCTGTAATGACTTGAATTTTGAGTTAAGAGTCAACAACGAGCTCTATATGAAGTATGCGGTAGGGAGCATAGGTTTAATGTATTGCACTTAATATTATCGTGTCTAAATTGTTTATTTTATCCTTTATATTCTAAGAGCGGATATGATGACTACTTAATATTGATGCTATACACCTTAAACGTGACTCCTGTAACTTTTTAAATCTGTTCTGTTTTATTACCTAGTTCAACCAGATATTTTGAGTCAATTATTGGAGATTAGTTAATTTTTTCATGTATTGAGCATACAATGTCACCAATCGGTTTTTAAGGAATTATCATGGGACAATTATCTATCCTTGGCTTTATCGCATTGGGTGGTGCGTTTGGTGCCTGCTCTCGCTATTTAGTCACAGAGTTTTGTGCGGCAATGTTTGGGCGAGGTTTTCCATACGGCACGTTAACCGTCAATATCGTAGGTTCTCTTGCTATGGGTTTTTTAATTGCAGCATTTGAAAATGGTTCGCTAGCAACTGAGCCGTGGAGACAGATTATTGGTCTCGGTTTTTTAGGAGCGCTAACTACTTTTTCAACGTTCTCTATGGATAACGTCTTACTGATGCAGCAGGGCGCATTTTTTAAGATGGGCTTAAACGTTCTATTGAACGTCGTTTTAAGTATTACAGCCGCATGGATTGGTTATCAGCTACTGATTAAAAGCTAAATAATTATTACTAGCTAAAAATTAATCAGTTTAGCTTGGATTCAACATACTGATTACATATACTACTTTCTACTTGTCGGAGTGCCATAAGGCTGAGACCGTTAATTCGGGATCCGTTGAACCTGATCAGGCTAATACCTGCGAAGGAAACAAGAGAAAGATACCAAGCTAGATCCATTCTCGTTTTCTATCCTTCATCGCCTCTTATCTATGAGTCGATTCCTCTTGTAGCATCTTATCCGTCAAGCATTTTTATCCATATAATAAATAGGAAGAATGCTATGTCGAACCGTAAACAATCCCGATTAGAAGCGCAGAATTTTATTAACTCGCTGTCTGTCGAACCATATCCAAACTCAAGTAAAGTTTATATCGAAGGCTCTCGCAGTGATGTACGTGTGCCTATGCGTGAAATTACGTTAGCTGACAGTCTAGTCGGTGGCACGAAAGATGATCCGATCTTTGAACCAAACGAACCGATTCATGTTTACGATACATCTGGAGTTTATACCGACCCAACTCATACGATTGACTTATACAGCGGTCTTCCTAAGCTTCGTGAAGGGTGGGTAGAAGAGCGTAATGATACTGAACTTCTTGACGGTGTTAGCTCTGTATACACTAAAGAGCGTTTAGAAGATGATACGCTTGATGATCTTCGTTACGGAAATTTGCCTCAGATACGTAAAGCGAAAGATGGATGTTGTGTAACACAGCTTCACTATGCGCGTAAGGGTATAATTACCCCTGAAATGGAATACATTGCGATTCGTGAAAACATGGGTCGCCAAAAGTTTGCTGATGAGCAGCTAAATCACCAGCACCCTGGCCACAATTTTGGTGCCAATTTACCAGAAGAAATTACACCTGAGTTTGTGCGTAAAGAAGTTGCAGAAGGGCGCGCTATTATCCCTTCAAACATCAACCACCCAGAAGCTGAGCCGATGATTATCGGTCGAAACTTCCTGGTTAAAGTAAACGCGAACATTGGTAACTCATCAGTAAGCTCGTCAATTGAAGAAGAAGTGGAAAAGCTAGTATGGTCGACACGATGGGGTGGCGATACCGTGATGGACTTGTCTACTGGCCGTAATATTCACGAAACTCGCGAATGGATACTGCGTAATAGCCCTGTTCCAATTGGTACAGTACCTATGTACCAAGCGCTTGAAAAAGTGAATGGTGTTGCTGAAAACCTTAACTGGGAAGTAATGCGTGACACGCTCATCGAACAAGCCGAGCAGGGTGTGGATTACTTTACTATTCATGCTGGCTTACTTCTTCGTTACGTTCCTATGACGGCTAAGCGTGTAACGGGAATTGTTTCTCGCGGTGGTTCTATTATTGCTAAGTGGTGTTTAGCGCATCACCAAGAAAGCTTCTTATACACTCATTTCCGTGAGATCTGTGAAATCTGCGCGAAGTACGACGTCGCACTCTCTCTGGGTGACGGTCTACGACCTGGCTCAATAGCTGATGCGAATGATGAAGCTCAATTTTCAGAGCTTCGTACACTTGGTGAATTGACTAAAGTTGCATGGGAATATGATGTTCAAGTCATTATCGAAGGCCCTGGCCACGTTCCAATGCACATGATTAAAGAGAATATGGACGAGCAACTAGAGCATTGTCATGAAGCGCCATTCTACACATTAGGCCCGCTAACCACTGATATCGCCCCTGGATACGACCACATTACTTCTGGAATTGGTGCTGCTCTGATTGGCTGGTATGGCTGCGCTATGCTTTGCTACGTTACACCAAAAGAGCACTTAGGCTTGCCTAATAAGGAAGACGTTAAGACTGGCTTGATTACTTACAAGTTAGCCGCTCATGCAGCGGATTTAGCGAAAGGGCACCCTGGCTCTCAAATTCGTGATAATGCACTGTCTAAGGCACGATTTGAATTCCGTTGGGAAGACCAGTTTAACCTATCGTTAGACCCAGATACTGCGAAAGCATTCCATGACGAAACGCTGCCGCAAGAGTCAGGTAAGGTTGCTCATTTCTGTTCTATGTGTGGTCCTAAGTTCTGCTCAATGAAGATCTCTCAAGAAGTGAGAGAGTACGCGAAGAACTCAGATCAGGTTGCTGCAGATCAAGCGATTGAAATCAAAATGCTCGATGATCCATTAGAGGGAATGCGACAAAAATCTCAAGAATTCTTGGCTACAGGTTCAGAGCTTTACCACCCCGCGGTTAGCGACAATACAACAGAAAAACAAGTTGAGTTAGAGGACTAATATTTGAAAATTCTTATTCCATCCGATCATATTGAACTAACGGGTTTGGTTCAAAACTGCTTATTGATAGCGGAAAAGGAAGGGTTTGGAATTCACCACATTGAGTTGGGTGTTAGCCCAACTCAACAGTTTTCTATAATTGGTGAATCTGGATCGTTCAATATTCTCGCTAACAACCTTAATGAAACTGACAATGAAGTGTGCTTTTCTCAATCGGATTTATCCGCGTGTGACTTTGCAATTCATTACCAATCTAGAATGAATTTGGCACAAGTTTCTCGTCTGTTAAAAGAGTCTACTAACCTAGCGATTATAGGAACTCAGGATAACTCTGAGAGTGATCATAAGGAATGTATTGATGCGTGGCGTTTAGGTGCGATTATTTCAGTTTTCAATGGTGAAACAACGGATGTAATTAATTCTGATAGTAGCAATAAAGCCATTAAGTATCCATTACGTGAAGCAAATACAGAACTGCATTTAGCTTGGTTTATTAGTGCTTATGCTTTGGATTTCCCAGTAGAAGACTCCCTTGTTTTGGCGAGAGCTGTTGCTCAGAATAGTGTTTCACGTGAAACATGGCCGAATGATTATCAGTTTTTTCCAATTCCAGTCATTGATGATGAGAGACTTGATATTGCAGTGGGTTGGGCAGACCACGATTCAATGGTCTCTTTTCCGAGCCTAGAAAAGATAAGCTTAGGGCTATATCCAGTTGTAGATGATGTGAATTGGATACGTCGATTACTACCATTAGGTATAAAGACAATCCAATTACGTATTAAAGACCATCATCAAGATGATCTAGAAAATCAGATTATTGAGTCCATTAAGCTAGGTGAAGAGCATGATGCGAAAGTCTTTATCAACGACCATTGGCAATTGGCTATCAAACATAACGCGTTTGGTGTTCATTTAGGTCAAGAAGATATTGAAGAGTCCAACCTTAATCAGCTATCAAATGCCAATATCAGACTAGGTTTATCAACTCACGGCTTTTATGAACTACTACGAATCGTACAGATAAATCCAAGCTACATAGCATTAGGGCATATCTTTCCCACTACGACTAAAGAAATGCCTTCACGCCCACAAGGTTTAGTTCGTTTAGCAATGTATCAATCTTTGATAGACACAATCCCATATACAGACACCACGCTTGGATATCCTACAGTCGCGATTGGTGGCATTGACCACTCAACAGCACAAGCGGTATGGGATTGTGGGGTTTCGAGTTTAGCTGTTGTTAGGGCTATTACACTAGCTGAAGATACTACAGCAGCAATAGAACCATTCAAACAGATCATGAACGAAGAATTAGAACGTTTTAATGCGCATAGCTTATCTAAGCAATATGTATCGAACCAGAATGCATCGAGTCAGGAGAGAGAAAGTGCTCACTGATCAAGAATTCATCCGTTATCAACGACAAGTTAGCTTGCCAGGCTTTGGAGAGCAAGGTCAGAAAAATTTGAAAAATGCCCAAGTACTTTTGATTGGTTGTGGCGGGTTAGGAAGTGCTGCAGCGATGTACTTAGCGTCCGCTGGTATTGGTCGCTTAGTTATTGTCGATGATGACGCCGTTGAGAGTAGCAACCTTCAAAGGCAGGTTATTTACCGAGATAACGATATTGGTAAGGACAAAGCACAAGCGATGGCAAAGCAAATCGAAAGGCTTAACAGCGATTGTAGAGTAAGGGCTATTAAACATAGGTTTGAAGAAACTCAGCTGTCTTTAGAGGTGGGTGTTGCTGATATAGTTCTTGATTGCACAGACAACTTTATGAGCCGTCACCTCATAAACAAAGTGTGCTTTTTTTCTAAAACACCGTTGGTCTCAGGGGCCGCGATTGGTTGGCAAGGTCAATTTATCGTGTTCAATTTCGATTCACACAGTGCTTGCTATCACTGCCTATACCCAGCGGATGAGTTCAAGGAGTCTATGCGCTGTTCTGATATGGGGATAATTGGCCCTGTCGTAGGAACGATAGGTAACTTACAAGCTTTAGCCACCATTCAAAAAATTGTTTTGGGGGAGTTCAAGTGCACTACTGAAGCTCTTCAGCTATTTGATGGCAGTTCTATGACTTGGAAGAATCTGTCTCTTAATAAAGTTCATGGCTGCCGAGTGTGTGGTGAATTTGATAAAGAAGAATCTTTTAGTGCGACTAAACAAAATTTAAAGAGATAGTTGAGTGAACAATATAACGATAGAAGTTAATGGTGATGAACAGGAAATCCCCTCAGGTGCCACCCTTATTGACGTGATAGAGGTTCTTAACCTACCAAGTAATGGTTGTGTCTTCTCAATCAATAATACGATTGTCAGTAAGAATAAGTGGTCAATGACACCATTGAACAGCGGTGATTCCATTTCTTTGTTCCAAGCTTTTGCAGGAGGTTAAACATGTACTCAATGAACGACGATTTAGTGATAGGTAATAGAGCTTTTCAGTCCCGCTTATTTACCGGAACAGGGAAATTTGCCAATAACTCTGCGATGATCGACTCAATTAAAGCTTCAGGTTCCCAGCTTGCGACGATGGCACTTAAACGTGTGGATATAAACGCAGAACAAGATGACATCCTTGATCCAATAGTAAAGGCGGGCGTCAATCTATTGCCAAATACTTCTGGCGCCAAGAATGCAAAGGATGCGATTTTTGCTGCCCATCTTGCAAGAGAAGCGATTGGGACTAACTGGCTCAAGTTAGAAATTCATCCAGATCCAAAGTATTTAATGCCGGATCCAATTGAAACATTGCTTGCTGCTGAACAACTGGTAAAGGATGGATTTGTTGTCCTACCTTACTGTCACGCCGATCCGGTGTTATGTAAGCGATTAGAAGAAGTAGGTTGTGCAGCCGTGATGCCACTTGGTGCGCCAATTGGTTCTAACAAAGGAGTGGTTAGTAAAGACTTCCTTCAAATAATCATTGACCAAGCAAGCGTGCCTGTCGTGGTCGACGCGGGCATTGGCGCGCCTTCACACGCTGCGTACGCAATGGAACTAGGGGCTGATGCTGTGTTAGTTAATACGGCCATTGCTTCTTCTCAAAATCCAGTAGCCATGGCACGAGCTTTTAAGTATGCAGTAGAAGCGGGCAGAACAGCTTACCTATCAGGCCTGGCTACGGTAACTACTGAAGCTGTTGCATCCAGTCCGCTAACTGCATTTCTTGATGACTTAGTGTAACCGGTAGGAAAAACTATGAGCTTTATTAATACGTTCACCCAATTAAATTGGGATGATATTTCTTTATCGATTAATGCAAAAACGGCTAAAGATGTTGAACGTGCACTTAGTAAAACAAGATGCGATCTTGAAGATTTCAAATCGCTTATCTCACCTGCAGCGGAACCTTACTTAGAGCAGATGGCACAACGATCTTTGTCGCTAACTAGGCAAAGATTTGGCAACACTATTGGTCTTTACATTCCTCTGTATTTATCCAATCTATGTGCTAATGCTTGTACTTATTGTGGCTTCTCGATGGAGAACCGTATTAAGCGCCGCACCCTTAATATTGATGAGGTCTCTAATGAGATCACTGCGATTAAATCAATGGGGTTCGATAGTGTCTTATTGGTAACAGGTGAACACGAAACCAAGGTTGGTATGAACTACTTTAGAGAAGTTCTACCTACCATTAAAGATCAGTTCAGTTACCTAGCGATGGAAGTTCAACCACTAGATCAAGGTGATTACCAAGAGCTTAAAACGCTAGGTCTTGATGCAGTGATGGTGTATCAAGAGACGTACCACCCTTCTACTTACGCTCAGCATCACCTGCGTGGCAACAAAATGGATTTCAATTATCGACTTGAGACGCCAGATCGTTTAGCTAAAGCAGGGATTGATAAGGTTGGTATAGGTGCGTTAATTGGGCTAGAAGATTGGCGAACGGACTGTTTCTATGTCGCTGCCCACTTGGAATATCTTGAACGTACTTATTGGCAAACTCGATACTCGATTTCTTTCCCTCGCCTAAGGCCATGTGAAGGAGGGTTACAACCTAAGTCTATAATGTCAGACCGTCAGTTAGTTCAATTGATCTGTGCTTATAGGATGCTAAACCCAGAAGTAGAGTTATCGTTGTCCACACGCGAATCAGCTGCATTTAGAGATAATGTTTTACCCTTGGGTATCACGACAATGTCAGCTGCATCTAAGACACAGCCGGGTGGTTATGCACTTGATGAGGCTGAGCTAGAACAATTTGAGATCAGTGATGAACGAAGTGCTGGTGCCGTCGCGGAAATGATTGCGAGCAAAGGGTTTGAACCTGTTTGGAAGGATTGGCATAGAGGCTATTCAGGCTAAATAGTTTCAGAAGTAAAGATGTTTCACGTGAAACATAAAATGGCTACCCAATTGGTAGCCATTTTATGTCAACATACAAAGACCGAGGGAAGTTGAAGTGCATTACTCGGTAATCACCAATTAGCCATGTGAAAGAGGCATAGTGGCATTTTCCAACCAGTTTTTCACTTCATCATCCACTAGTGGACTAAGGTCTTGCCATACTTTTTGATGGTACTCATTTAACCAAGACAACTCAGGCTTGGTAAGCATATTGACGTTGATATTTCTGTAATCAATTGGACAACGAGTTAGAGATTCAAACCCAAGAACAGGGAAGTCACCGTTAGTTTCAATCTCGGTAACTAGCTCCAAGTTCTCTATGCGAATACCGAATGCATCTGCTCGGTAGTAGCCTGGTTCGTTAGAAAGCACCATTCCTTTCATAAGCGGAACATTAATTTGTCGCTTAGATATGCTTTGTGGACCTTCATGAACACTTAAGAAATGTCCAACACCGTGTCCGGTACCATGGTCATAATCATAACCTTCAGCCCATAAGTGCTGACGAGCAAGTGTATCGATCTGATAACCGCAGGTACCTTTCGGGAATCGAGCTCGAGCCACAGCAATATGACCCTTTAAAACTAACGTAAACTGCTTTCTCATCTCTTCGGTAGTTTCACCGATGGCGAGGGTTCTGGTGATATCTGTAGTGCCGTCCGGGTACTGACCCCCGGAGTCTACAAGGTATAAAGAGTCTTGAGTTAATTGAGTAGGCTGTGGTTGGTTTAGGTGATTGTAGTGACACATAGCGGCATTGCTACCTGCAGCTGAAATCGTATCAAAACTTAGGTCAACGAGACTTGAGTCTTGTTCCCTGAAGGATTGTAGTTGATCAGAAAGTTGGGCTTCATCCTTCAGTTTACCTTGATTTACTTGGCCATCTAGCCAAGATAGGAATTTTACCATCGCGACCCCATCACGGACATGACACGCTTTCATTCCCTTAATCTCTATTGGATTTTTTTGCGCTTTAGGGATTAGGCATGGATCCGCTGCATTAATGATGTTGGCTCCACAGTTTTGTAGTTGTAAGCCAAACCATGAGTTGTTTGTCGCTGGGTCGACAATGACTTTCTTGCCTGCTTGTTCTGAGAGTACGTTTGCTAGTGCATCAGGAGCATGTACCTTAACGCCAGATTCAACATGGGCGTTGAATTCAGAAGGTAAACGCGTTTCATCAAAGAAGAAATCGACACTAGCATCTGAATGGATAATTGCATGAGAAAGTACGACAGGTAATCTAGAAACGTCAAGCCCTCGAATATTAAGTAGCCAACAGATAGAATCTAATGCGGTGATGATGGCGCAATCTGCATCTTGATCGATGATACGCTTTGCGACTTCAGCGCGTTTATCCCGACTTGATTGACCGACTAACTCGTTTGACATTAAACGTACCGATGACAGTTCTGGTGTAGGACGATCAGCCCACAGTTCGTCGATCGGGTTTGTGGTCAATACCGATAAGTTATAGTTAGGCGAAAGCTTTAATTGCGCTTGGACTAGCCAAGCACCTGTGTGCATTCGTGGGTCAAAAGCGACTTTGCTATTGGTTGGTAGCTGTTGGGTAATCCAATCTAAAGCAGGCTCTTCAATAAGGTGACGATATTCAAACTCGGATTCTGGAACCTGTTTACGAACTTGCACTGTATAACGACCGTCAACAAAGATGGCGGCTTTATCTTGAGTGATAACAGCGCAACCCGCTGAGCCTGTGAATCCTGTTAACCAAAGTAGGCGTTCATTATGAGTTGGCACATATTCACCCAGATATTCATCTTCATGGGGGATGATAATGGCGTTATAGTTATTATTGGCTAGCCAAGTTCGAACCGCTTGAACACGTTCTGAAATAGATTGATGCATCTAAATTATCCTTTTTGTATTGTCCTACTGCTTCAGTCTGTTACTCATAGAGTAGCAAAGACAAATAAGCTACTCCTTTTCATCAAGGTGCGCAATCTATCTAAGAGAATGGGTTTTATCCTTGATGATATTCGTTAACCAAGTCAATGCAGGGTCGTTCTCTCTATCTTTGTGCCAAAAGAGGGTATAGGCCATCGGAGGAAAATCCATTGGTAATGGCAACTCTACGAGATCAAGTTGGCTAGCAATCAAAGAGGTAAAATGACTCGGTGCTGTGAAAATAAAATCCGTGTAAGTACAAAGGCTGGCGGCACTATTGAAGTCTGGAACGGTAATAGCAATGTCGCGTTCTCTACCAATATCTGAGAGCCTGTAGTCTAGCAACCAGCGGTCATTGCCATCACAGCGTACTTGAACATGACGCATTGATAAGTAGCTATCAAGGTTCCAACCATTTAGTAACTTAGAATCACTCAAAATGGGATGGTCTCGTCGTACGACGCATTTTTGAATGTCTCTGTAGATTTCAAGTTCACCAATATCACTTGGCGGCAGCATTGTAAGTTTTGCATCATTGATGTCGATGTCTTTACCCGTAATTCCAATATCCAGTTCACCAAGTTGGAGTTTTTTAAACGTTTGATCACTCCAAGGGTGTGTCGAGATATTTAGGTTTGGGCCTTTTTTAAAAACAACGGGCATAAAGTGAGGCAGAATGAGTGGGTAAACACTCTCGACAGCAGCGATATGAAATCGATACTCGCTGCTTGCTGGGCAAAACTCATCGGGTTGTGTTATGGCCTCCAATTGGTGAATGAGGTTTTCAAGGCGAGGTTTTAGCGCCAGACTCTTGGCCGTAGGTCGTAACCCATGGGAGGTGCGAACAAACAGTGGGTCATCAAACTGTTCGCGTAGTTTAGCGAGCGATTTACTGACCGCAGATTGGCTAAGATAAAGCCGGCTTGCGGTTCGGGTAACGCTGCGCTCCTCAATAAGTACGTTTAGGCAAACTAAAAGATTGAGGTCAATTCTTGAAAGCGCTTCTGCGGACACAGTGAATTTCCTAATGGGAATAACTGCTATGAGTATATACCATTATTGAGAATAACAGTTGTCGAGTACAATCATCCCATATTTGTAATGATTGATCGGTAAAGCTTTGTGAACACGCCTCAACTTGATAACCCTAGTAGACTACAACTTGCATTATTGACTATGTTGGTGCTGTTTAGCCCACTAGCTATTGATATATATCTGCCTGCACTACCTCAAATGGCTGAGACGTTTCACGTGGAACCGACACAAGTAAAAGATACGATAACTTGGTTTTTGTTTGCTATGGGTGTAGGGCAACTCTTTGCTGGCCCCTTGGCGGACAAACACGGGCGTCGAACGGTTGCATTAGTGGGTATTAGTATCTACGGTTTGAGTGCTTGCTTGGCGTGGGCTGCCCAAACCATTGAGTGGATGTTAATAGCAAGGTTACTGCAAGGCTTGGGAGCATGTGCTACCTCAGTGGCTGCCTTTGCAACCGTTCGCGATCTCTTTGGACCACAAAAAAGTGGCAAGATGATCAGCTACCTTAATGGTGCTATCTGCTTTATTCCTGCTTTAGCACCTATCTTTGGTAGCTGGTTAACACAGCAGTTTGGTTGGCGATCCAACTTTTCCTTTATGGCAATTTTTGCTTTCGTTGTTGGCATCATACTGTTCTTTAACCACAAAGAGACCAATCCCACTCAAGCTCCTCAAGCTTTTTTTAAACTGAGCCGATACGCACAGGTTCTCAAGAACCCAATGTTCCTATTTCATGCTTCACTATGTATGTTCGCGATGGCTGTGATACTAGCGTACGTAACATCGGCGCCAGGAGTGCTAATGGAGCGTTATGGGTTATCCATGGACGAGTTTACATTTTGGTTTGGTATTAATGCCGTCTTTAATATCATCGCTTGTATGACTGCGCCTAAATGTATGGAAAGGCTAGGGACAAGAATGACGATTATCATTGGTGTCGTATTGTTTAACTTGGCTGGGCTGATCATGTTAGTTCTTGAATCACAGCAAACAGCCTTTGCATTCATGTTACCTATATTTATCTCGTCAATTGGTTTTGCATGGGTGCTAGGCGCGGCAGCAGGAAAAGCACTGGCCCCATTTGGTGACAAAGCAGGTACGGCCGCCGCATTGTTAGGATTGTTTCAAATGAGTGGCGCTGGTTTAGTTGTTGGCCTAACTCAACGCTTACACCTATCACCGGAAATGCTAATTACGTTGCTATTATGGGTTACGGCGCCGAGCTTAATTGTATTGTGCTCTAAAGTGGGTCACAAATGGCATGAGATACGGGTTTAGATATAATATGATGTTTTATTACCCTTAAAACAGGTGTATATTTAGCCTCTCACGTAACATATATAATGCAGTGGATACTAAATAATAATGTCGATGACAACTTATGAAATGGCGCGTGCTCTAGAGCAACTGGATGAGGCGCCGGAAAAAGTCATGTTTGGTAAGCTTCTTAATGAGATGGGTAACCAAAGTGGTGAACGTATTCGTAGTGCAGCGAAGCAAGTGCCTATTGATGTACTGCGTGATATCGTTTTTCAGTTTCAGCAAGTGATTGAATCGAGAAAAGGTGAGCAAATTGAAATTCTTGCTAAGCAATTAGCCGAGCAAGGGATCTCACCAGAAGAGCTTCAAGCCTACTTAAATAAATAAGACATAAGTAGTTAAGATATTAAGAATTATAAAGAAAGAGCCTCATATTCCTATGGGGCTCTTTCTTTTTTTTTGTATGGGTTGTATGCAAATGATTCAAGGTAGTTCTCGACTACTATTATTAAACATTGCGTTGTAATTAAGGGTTCACATTTCGGTTAATCGGGTTTTGTAGCGAGATGAGGGTTTCAGTAGATTGCACTTCATCAATCGCTTGAAGCTTATCAATTAACACAAACTGAAGCTCTTCAATTGACTTACACATCAGCTTTACAAAGATGTTGTAGGCACCAGTTGTATAATACGCTTCAACGACTTCTTCCAGCGCGTTAAGTTTCTCAATGGCAGAGTGATAGTCCCGAGCAGCGTTTAGGTTGATACCGATAAAACAGCATACGTCGTAACCTAACTTCTTAGTATTAACGATAACCTCAGTACCTTGAATGATCTCAGCAGACTTCATCTTTTCGATTCTTACGTGGATGGTTGCCGGGCTAACATCAAAGCTCTTTGCCATTTCAGCGTAGGGTTTTCGTGCATCTTCCATTAAGGTCTTCAAAATAGCCTTATCAAGATCATCAAGTTTTGCGTGTTGCATGAAATATTTAGCCTTTAGTTGCACGTCTATAGCAAAGTAAACGGGATGAACGCTAGTATATTTTATCGACAGCGATGATACTATTAACAATTGTTAAAAATATGAGACAACCTGAGTGCGCCACTTCTTCATCTTGCTATTGGTCTCTGGGGCTATATTTAATCTTTCCCATGTAACCGATTCTTATGCGACAGAGTTGCTGGTGGTTTCTGATGACACTGCTTTGGCAGACAGCGCACAGGTAAACACCTCCTCAGACCCACGCCAGAACACGGACTTATATGATAGAGAGCTTCAATTACTTGTCGTAATACTGTTTGTCATGTTGTTGGTGATATTTGCGTTAGTCTATTATCTCAACAAAATAAAAATCAGTCGCCAAGCGGCTGAGCAGAGCCAAATGATACTTGAGTCAGTATTTGATCAAAGCTATCAATACATTGGTATTTTAGATGGTCACGGACGGCTGATATCAAGCAATAGTAAACTTCAAAGTCTTATTTACGATCAAAGTTATCAGCTTGATAAGCCCATCTGGTATCACAAGCACTGGCACAATAAATCAGCCGATCAAATTAAACAGTTTTTCTCTAACCATGGCACGAGTCAGAGCAAGCAATTCGAGGGCGAGGTGTGGCAACGAGAGCGCGGGGTGATTGTATTAGACCTTTCATTAAAGGCGATGACCAAGCATGTAGGTTATGACCAACTATACCTTCTCGAAGCTCGTGATATCACGACACGTAAAGTAACAGAAGATAAGCTCTTCCAACGAGAAGCGAAACTGAGTCACTATTACGATCAGCAGCCAGTGATGATGATTACTATTGATGATGACAATCGAATCCAGCAGGTTAACCGTTTTGCTGAGCGGTTACTTGGCTATCCATCCAGTGATATTCTTGGACATAAGCTGAGTGAGTTTTACCTCAGTGATGAGTCTCTATCGGCAAAGAAGGTTCTACTTCAGCCTAGTCAGGCAATTGAAGGGGTATGGCGACGAGAGGTGGAGTACAAACACTTTGATGGAAGCGTCATCTATGTTCGAGAGAATATTCGTTCAATGGTTGAGTCTGGACAAGTACTTATTGTTGGTGAGGATATCTCTGAAATGCGCCAACTGGCGGACCAACTCGCTTATCAAGCAAGGTTTGATCTCCTTACCGATACATATAATCGCAACCACTTTGAACTTGAGCTAGAAAAGGCAGTAAAAGAGATTGAAAGTCACCTGAGATCTCATGCCATGCTCTATTTAGATATGGATCAACTCAAAGTCCTTAATGATACCGCTGGTCATGAGGCGGGCGATGCGGCGATTCAATTTGCCGCAAGTATGCTAGAAAGTATACTGCCCTATAACGCAATTTTAGCTCGAATGGGTGGCGATGAGTTTGCAATTTTACTTAAAGACTGCACAGAGCTCGACGCAATCAAACTGTCGAGGAACATAATAAAGACCCTAGGAGAGCAGGCGTTTTTGTGGGATCACATCCGTTTGAAGTTAACGTGCTCAATTGGTATTCGACTTATCGACCATACAGCCGCGTCACCACAAATGGTGCACGCTCAAGCTGATACGGCTTGTCACGTGGCAAAAGAAGAAGGACGAAATCGATACAACCTATACCAAATTGATGACAAAGAGCTGCAACAAAGAGAGCTAGAGATGGAGTGCGTTAATCTCGTGCACGATGCTCTAGAATACGATCGCATTGAGTTATTCGCTCAACGTATCTTAAGCTTGGATGGCGATAATTCAGTACTCCGTTTTGAAATTCTTTCTCGAATTCGAAACCATAAAGGGGATTACATATCTCCAGGTGTCTTTATACCCGCTTCAGAACGTTACAATATTGCTCATCTCATAGACAAATATGTCGTTAGCCATACTCTAAAATGGCTAGAGGACCACCCTGAGGAGGGGGAGCGAATACACGGTTGCTCGATTAACCTGTCTGGACAATCGATAGGCAATCAAGAATTCATCGACTTTCTACTGCTTGAACTAAAAAGTAGCCCTGTATCGTGCAGCAAGATCTGCTTTGAAATTACCGAAACAGCAGCGATGAATAACATGGACCAATCTATCGACTTCTTCGGTAAGCTAAAAGCGTTGGGCTGTGTGATTGCGTTAGATGACTTTGGATCAGGCCTTTCGTCTTTTGGCTACTTGAAGAAGCTACCGGTTGATATCGTCAAAATAGACGGTCTATTTGTGCGTGATATTGATGTCAATGAGATGGATTACGTTATGGTTAGGTCTATTAATGATTTAGCCAAGCAAATGGGTAAAAAAACCGTGGCTGAGTTTGTCGAAAATAGTGAGATCATCGATCGTCTTATTGAGTTAGGCGTTGATTATGGGCAGGGCTACTTCATTGGTAAGCCAATGCCTATTGAGCGCTTTATCCGAGAAGTGGAAGAGGCCTAACTCATAGAACAGTAATCATTGTCATTAGATAAACTAGAGAAAGCGATAAAAAAAACAGGTAGACTTCTGCCGTCTATTTTTACTCATTGACTAACGTTTGGAGCCTACGTTGCAGCTACAATTGATATGTGAAGTCCCGTCTCAACAACATACACTTAATAGCCTTGCTGAGCGCTGGAAGTTGACGCATGATGCCTCAAGTAACTTTGCCTTGGTTCTAACTGAAGAGCACCTTGAGCTGCGAAAATTAGATGAACCTAAGTTAGGTGCCATTTATGTTGATTTAGCGGGAGGCGCAGTGGCTCATCGGCGTAAATTTGGTGGTGGAAAAGGGCAAGCGATAGCCAAAGCGGCAGGTTTAAATAAAGGTGTAACACCAACGGTTTTAGATGGAACCGCAGGGTTAGGCCGCGATGCGTTTGTGTTAGCTTCATTAGGCTGCAAAGTCCAGATGGTCGAGCGTCACCCTGTTGTGGCTGCGCTGCTTGATGATGGGCTTACAAGAGCAAAACAAGACAGTGAAATTGGACATTGGGTGAGCGAAAGAATGTCGCTTATTCATGCTTCTAGTCATGACGCACTGGAAAAGCTTAGCCAAGATGAAAGCTTTGAACAGCCTGATATTGTCTACCTAGATCCTATGTACCCACACCCCGAAAACAAAAAGAAATCAGCGCTAGTAAAAAAAGAGATGCGAGTGTTCCAATCATTAGTTGGTGCGGATAACGATGCCGATGATTTGATAACGCCTGCATTAGCGTTAGCCAACAAAAGAGTCGTGGTTAAACGCCCTGACTATGCACCTTGGTTAGGGGAGCAAAAGCCTAGCATGGCAATAGAGACTAAAAAGAATCGGTTCGACGTCTATGTTCTGGCTTCAATGGCATAATATTGTTATCGCTAACGGATAGCAAAAAGCTCACTATTTCAGTGAGCTTTTTGCTAAGTAAGTACGGGATTTTCGCTAGCGTTGAACTTGATACTGCTGCTCAACTTTCTTTTTGACCCAGGTTTCATTGATCCAAAGTGAAAGCAAAATAATTGCTCCGCCAATCGATAAGCTAACAAGATCGACATCTCGATTCCAGATGACGATGTTCACAATAAGTCCCGCAGGAACAAGAACATTATTCATCACCGCTAATGCACCAGCGTTAACGAGACACGCCCCTTTATTCCACGCAAAGTAACCGACACCTGATGCGATTACACCTAAGTAAGTAAGTACCCACCATTGCAGGGACGTTGTGGGTAGTTTTTCGATATTACCCATCAGAGCAAAAGCAACACTGGCCACGCAGAGAGCCCCGAAGTAAAAATACCCAAAGATAGAGTGCTGTGGTAAATCAGGCTCATCTTGCTCCATGACGTACTTATAACCGACCTGACCAATGGCAAAACAGAGGTTTGCGCCTTGTACCACCATAAAGCCTAAAATGAAGTTCTCATTGATGCCTGCGAATTTAATGAAAGCCGCTCCAGAGACGGCTATCACAGCCGTGACTAAGTACCATGGTGAAAATCGACGCTGTAAAAGGTCATAGATTAAGGTGACATAAATGGGCGTGAAGACGGTGAATAGTAAAACTTCTGGAACCGACAGAAGAAGAAACGATTGATAATAGAAACAGTACATCAAACCGAGTTGAATACCGCCAATACACATCAATTTTAATTTGAGCTTATTAGGTACTGCGCGAAACTTGGTGAAAGGGATGAATACGAGGCTGGCTAAAGCAACACGCATTAAGACAGAGAACCAAGAATCAACCTGACCAGCAAGATACACACCAATCAAACTAAATGAAAATGCCCATAGTAGGGTGACTGCAGAAAGATAAAACATAAATAAGAGTCGTTATCAATAAGGTGTCCGCAGTCTACCCCAAATCTCCCTACCCATATAGAGAAGATTGATTGGTCAGTGGAGTACTCGTTATATTATCCGCGCTTAATCTTTTAAAGGCACGACTAACATATCGACTGGGGAGCTATTGATTAGCTGTCTTGTCGAGGAGAGTAATTTACTCCAAAAGTCCTGATGATGCCCGCATACGACAAGGTCAATGCTGTGCTCATTAATGGTATCGCAAAGCTCGTTACTTAAGTCACCGCTGCCAACCAAAGTGTGTTTAATTGGGTATTGAGCATGGTCAGCAAAATCTTGAAGTTGCTTCTGCGAGGCTTCCATTGCTTGATGTTGAGTCTCAGCAAGGTTGATATCGATAAGCCCTGTATAAAGCTCAGCATAGTTAATATCGATATGAATGAACGAGAGGTTTGCGCTAAGAGGCTTAGCGAGGGCGACGGCTTTCTCGACCAGAAGCTTACTGTCTTCAGAAAGGTCAACGGCGACTAAAATATGTTGATAGCTCATAGGTTCACTCCTTTATAGTAGGGATATAATTACTCTAGCATCTGTTTATAAGAAGTTTTGCCGTTGTGATCCCATATCCACATTGAGTTATGAACATGTTATGGTTTGTGTGATGAGTTAGTAAAAACAGTTATATAGCTGAATTAGGAGAAAAAAATGCTACCACAAGCAATGGTTGAACAATTGAATGAGCAAATAAATCTAGAATTTTTCTCATCCAATCTATACTTACAAATGAGTGCTTGGTGTGAAGACAAAGGATTTGAAGGTGCAGCGGAGTTTCTCAGAACTCATGCAGTAGAAGAAATGCAGCATATGCAGCGTCTTTTTACTTACGTGAGTGAGACAGGATCAATGCCAATCCTTGGTGTGATTGAAGCGCCACAACATGAATTTGAAAGCTTGGGTGATGTGTTTCGTTTGACCTTTGAACATGAACAGATGATTACCCAAAAAATTAATAAGCTAGCGCATGTTGCTTTCACATCTCAAGATTACTCAACGTTTAACTTCTTACAGTGGTACGTTGCCGAGCAGCACGAGGAAGAGAAGTTATTTAAAGGGATCTTAGATAAGCTTGAGTTGGTGGGTGAAGATGGTAAAGCACTATTCTTTATCGACAAAGACCTGGCTGTTTTAGCTAAAGAAGGTTCATCTTCAATAATGGATGCCCCAGCTGAGTAATTTCAGCTAAAAGACAGTTCACACGATCGTCTTTTCTTTCCGGGCACTTTTTGAAGATGTAGGGAGGAGAAGATGATCAGTGGAGACACTATTTTATTAGCGCTGTTGTTGGTGACGTGCATCAATATGGCCCGCTATTTAACTGCATTGCGTTCATTAATCTATATTATGCGCGAAGCTCACCCGTTACTTTATCAACAGGTCGATGGGGGCGGGTTCTTTACCACTCATGGTAATATGACCAAACAGGTCCGTCTTTATAGTTACCTAAAAACCAAAGAATATCATCACCACCACGACCCAGTCTTTACTGGTAAGTGCGATCGAGTGAGGGAACTATTTATCCTTTCTGCGGGTTTATTGAGTGTGACACTGCTTATGGCGTTTTTCGTTTAAAGTTTGCTGGATAATAAACGAGTAAAATCGATTTGCGAGTAAACGATTGAGTAGGTAATGAACTAACCCGCTAAATTGGCAATAACCTTTTTTGCGGTTAGAATACGATACCGTCGTAGGGATGTGCTTTTGCACATCCTTTTTTATTTCCAAAATTGACCAGTACTATCTCGATAGTTGAATAACCTGTTTGTCATTTATAGAAGAGCAAAAACATGAGCAACCAATTTGATGTCGTAATTATTGGCGCGGGAGCTGCTGGCTTAATGTGTGCAGCGGAAGCCGGCAAGCGAGGTCGACGTGTCTTATTGGTCGATCATGCAAAAAAACCAGGCCGTAAGATTCTAATCTCTGGTGGTGGCCGCTGTAATTTTACCAACTACGATGTCACAGCCAATAACTTCCTGTGCAATAACCGCCACTTTGTAAAATCTGCACTTTCTCAGTATACCAACTGGGATTTTATCTCAATGGTGAGTAAGTACGGGATTGACTTTGAAGAACGCGAACATGGTCAGCTCTTCTGCCAAGACTCTGCAAAGCAGATTGTTAGCATGCTCTTGGATGAGTGTAAGCTTGAGAACATTACGCAACGATATCAAGTTGAAGTCACTGAAGTTGAGAAGCAAGAGTCGGGCTTCACAATGAAGCTCAATGGTGAAACCACGCTCTGCAAGTCATTAGTGGTGGCAACCGGTGGTTTATCAATGCCTAAACTGGGGGCAACGCCCTTCGGTTATAAGCTTGCTGAGCAATTTGGTTTATCGATCGTCCCAACTTCGGCTGGATTAGTCCCTTTCACTTTACATAATAAAGACAAAGACGATTTAGCATCACTGTCTGGTATAGCGATACCTGCAGAAGTAACGACTCAAGATGGTACTTTGTTTAAAGAAGCGCTTCTATTTACCCATCGTGGCCTCTCTGGCCCTTCTATTTTACAAGTTTCATCATTTTGGAAAGCGGGGCAAAGCGTCTCCATTAACCTCGTGCCAAATGACGACATTGAAGCGCTGCTTGAGCAAGCACGAGAGCAGCACCCAAACCAGAGCCTAAAAAACACCTTAGCTAAGGCGCTTCCAAAACGTTTACTGGATGTACTTATCGAGCGTAAAGAGCTGACGGATAAGCCATTGAAACAGTTTAACTCTAAAGAACTTGAAGCAGTGGTTACTCTACTAGAAAACTGGCAAGTTGCGCCAAATGGCACTGAAGGGTACCGAACGGCTGAAGTGACGCTTGGTGGTGTTGATACCGACCAGTTATCTTCTAAAACGATGGAGTGTAAAAGCGTATCGGGCTTGTACTTTGTTGGAGAAGTGATGGACGTTACTGGCTGGTTAGGTGGTTATAATTTCCAATGGAGCTGGTCGAGCGGCTATGTTGCAGGTCAATGGGTATAAGTTCGTTTTAACTCACTTCTAAATGAACTCATATTAAGTGATTTGTACACACTAAAAAGACAAAACCAGTTCGTTTAGGGCTGGTTTTTGTATTTATGAACCAATCCCGTCTAGAGTTTAACTATTAAAGCCACTTTTTAGGTAAACCTATGCTGATTGGATACGCTAACACGTTACCTCTGGATTGTAGCACCCAAGAGAAAGCGTTAGACGCTTTAGGCTGTGATAGAACGTTCCTAGAGAGAACCCAATCTCTTGATCGAGAGAGCTTGAGAGCCTGTATTGATTACTGTAGCAGTGGCGACACCTTAATCGCAACTCAACTGGAGTATTTAGCGGTATCCATTGCCGATTTCTGCCTAATTCAAAAAGAGCTTGCTGATAAAGGGGTTGGATTACGGATCGAAGCACTTGAGCTTGATACCAACACAATACAGGGGCAGCAGGTACTCAGTACAATTCAAGGCATCGCCTTATTTGAGCGAAACGTGATGATTGCTCGTCAGCGCGAAGGAATAGCGAAAGCGAAAGCCAAGGGAAAATATAAAGGACGAAAGCCTACCTGTGAAGAAGCGAAAAAGTTGGTGGAAGCGATGATTATCAATGGAAAAGAACCCAGAGAAATAATGCAGAAGATGGAAATTGGAAAAACCACCTTCTACAAAATCAAGAAAGAGATAAAGCTAAGTGAACACCGCTAAATGAGAGGGGAACGACTCTTGGTTTCGCATCTAAAGAACTCTATTAGCTTCTCACTTTGAGCGGACTCTCTTGGGTTAAGTGGGCGGCTAAGATGAAACCCTTGCCCTAAGCTGCAACCCTGCTGGATGAGATGCTGCTGTTGTTCGCTATACTCTATCCCTTCGGCGATGACTTTTAGGTTTAGGCTTTTAGCCATTGCAATAATCGCACTGACGATCGCGACACTGTCTTCATCTCGTGGAATATCATCGATAAATGAGCGATCGATTTTCAGCTTATCAAGAGGTAGACCTTTTAGGTAAGAGAGAGAAGAGTAGCCAGTACCAAAGTCATCTAACGATATTTCTATGCCGATACTTTTTAGCTGATTCAAATCATGAGTCGCTAATGCAGAATCTCGCATTAGAAACCCTTCCGTTATCTCTATTTCTAAATATCGAGCAGGTAACCCAGTGCGCTGCAAAATGGCCTTTAGGTTACTTGTGAAGTTTCTTTGCTGTAGCTGAATAGCCGAGACATTAACGGCTATTTTGGAGAAATGGTGTCCAGCATCAAGCCATTGTCTACCTTGTTTACATGCGCTCTCTAATACCCATGCTCCAAGTTCATTGATGAGCCCCGTTTTTTCTGCGATAGGAATAAACTGATCCGGTGGAATATTACCAATAGAAGGGTTGTGCCAGCGTAGCAGTGCTTCTAGACCGATAAGCTGATTATTTTCTAGATCAAATTGAGGTTGATAGTCGAGGTGGAATTCATTGTTTCTGATGGCTTGGTGAAGCGCCGAATGAAAGCGTACATGCGATTTTGAAGCATCCGTAAGTTCAGGGGAATAAAACGCGTACCCATTACGGCCATTTTTTTTAGCCAAGTACATGGCGGTATCGGCATTCTTTAGCAAAGTATCAGTATCTGTTCCATCTTGAGGGTAACGCGAAACCCCTATGCTAGTCGATAGATGAAGAGGGTGGCTATCATTCGGATAAAAAGGTGACTTGAACAGGCCGAGGGCTCGGTTAATCATCGCCGTTAGGTCTTCTGATTGTTCGATATTTGTCACGACAATCACGAATTCATCACCACCGATTCTAGCAACGTGATTTTGGCAGTGTAGTGTGGTTTTAAGTCTCTGTGCCAAGTCGATAAGCACCTGATCACCACAGTGATGACCGAGGCTATCGTTGATGTGTTTGAAGTGGTCAATATCTAAAAACAGGGTGGCAAAGGGTTGAGCTTGTTCTATTTGTTTGGCTAACAGTTGAATTAATTGCGTTCTATTGGGGAGATCAGTGAGTGGATCGAAAAAGGCCATTTTTTCCAGTTTTTGTTCATGCGCTTTACGTGTCGTAATATCTTCAAAGACACAAAGGTAATTGAGCGGTTGTTTATCCTTCCCAAGCACTGCCGTAATGGTGGATTTCTGTGGATAAATCGTCCCATCTTTGCGTCTATTCGACAGTTCACCTTTCCACTGACCGGTTTGACCCAAGCGCTGCCACATCTTTTTATAAAAGAGGTCATCTTGAAGGCCGGATTTAAGGAGCCGAGGGTTTCTTCCTCGAACTTCATCCGCATGATAGCCAGTAATGTCGCTAAAGGCTTTATTAACTTCAATGAGATCACCACGATGATCGGTAATCATCATGCCTTCATAAGAGTTATTAAAGATTTTTGCGGTGAGCTTTAATTGGTTTTCTACCGTTTTTCGACGCGTGACATTACGCGTCATACCGAGCACACCAAGTAGTTCGCCATTCTGTTTTTTTACGGGAGACTTTATGGTTTCTAACCAGATGTTTTCATTACCCTGATTCATACCCGAGCACTCTTCAACGATGTGTTGTTGACCAGTTTTAACAACGTGTTCATCGGCCTTTATAAAGTTACTGGCAATCTCTTCATCAAATAGATGATGATCTTCTGCACCGATGATCTTCGTGATGTCATAGCCCCACGCTTGTTCTACCGCGCGGTTGCAGATGATGTATCTCCCTTTGTTGTCCTTTACCCAAACATGATCATCTAGTCCATCAAGAAACTCTTGTAGAGAAGGGAGCTGCTGTCCATGGGATTGTTGCAAACACGCTAGGTCATGGCTGAACTTTCCAGTAAGGGTTTCTAGCCATGCGCATAATGCTCGACTTGTTGAAGAATCTTCTTTAGTGCTCTGGGGGGGCTTTGTGACTAATACCGCGAACAGAGTACCATCGGGGTGCCAAATAGGCGTTGTCCATATTGGCTGAAAGCCAGATTGATACTGCACACTTGTGGAATTAGGGTAAGTGATCCTAGTGAGTGTTTCATTGAGCACAGCAAGACAGCTGTGCAGCTCTAATTCATTATGAGCAGTAAGGCCTTCTGTTAAGCTTAGTTCACAAAATAGTGGTTGCCAATTAGCACTTTCAGAATACTGAAAGAGTTGATGGGAACACTGGTAAACACGAGATTGTTGCTCAATGAGGTGTTGCCATTGGCTGATGTATGAGGAAGGCAGTGCAATGCGAAACATAATTTATCTCAAATAATCGTTTTTATGCCATCACTCAGAGGTAAGTTCTTGTTATTTATATGAGCGTGGTTTTGTTCTTATATTGTATCACTACTGATGGTTATATAGGCGATCTGTATCATTTCTGTGAGCTTGGTTTGATAAGGGGATTATTCAAACTCTGAGAGTAAAGTCGCTCTATTCTGTCTATTTTGACCTATATTAAATAAAGATGGCTATCGTCCAAAGGAGTGATTTCATGGGCCAACACGCATTGATTTCCCGTATTAATGAGCTTCCACGCATTGAGAGTGTGCTACAAGAGTTGCTTGATATGGTCAATCGAGAGTCGATTGATTTTGGTGAGTTGTCGCGCAAGATGTCAATGGACCAAGTCCTGAGTGCACGTGTATTGAGAATGGCAAACTCTGCTCATTTTGGCGGTGTAAAAGGGGTGTCCACGATTAATGATGCCATTGTTAGGGTTGGAGCTGGTGCGATTCGAACCTTGATCTCATCGTCTATATTAGCCACTACGTTTCCAAAGCTTGAGACCTTAAATTTAAAAGATTATTGGGCTAATACCTTTGAAGTGTCGATCATCGCGAGTGCGATTGCAAAATCAGTACAGCTCGATCCCAATGAAACTTTCACGACTGGTGTCCTGCATAATATTGGCGAGCTAATGATTCACTCATTGGTACCCGAACAAGCCGTTGAAATTATGGCTCGTGTCGATGCGGGTGAAAATGTGGTGAAAGTACAAAGAGAGGTACTCGAAACCGATTCGCAACAACTCGGGGCTGAATTAGCCAAAGCGTGGCAATTCCCTCCAGAAATGATTGATGCCATTGCGAACGTCAACCATCCAGGTAAAGCGGTGGAATCTAAAAAGTTGGCGTGTGTCTTGTACTTAGCTCGTGATGTTCATCAAAAGTGGGATTACATGTTAGGTGGCGATGAGAAACAAGCGTTTATTGCCGCGCACCCAGTAGGAAAAGCGTTGTCACTCAATGGCGATATGGTTGAAAAGATAGATGGGGTTAGAGGGCAAGGAAGTGAAATGGCGTACCAGTTGTTTTAGTACGCCAAGGTTAGGGTTATTCATTTTCAAACGTTATAACTAAGCGCTACTCTTCAGCTTGAGTTGCGCTTGTCTTCTTTTTACCCCATTTCACTTGCTGTATAACCAATCCGGTAATAATCAGAATAAGGCCAACCAAGGTTGTTGGATGAATCTCTTCACCAATAATGGTCGCTAATAACATCAGAGAAATAAACGGCGAGGCAAAGATTAAATTGCTAATTCGAGCTGTATTTTGTGTCAACTTAAGTGCGCTTAACCACAAAACAAAGGTGACGCCCATTTCAAATAACCCGACATACGTTACCGCGAGCCAACCCTTTACACTTATTTGGTGCCAACTTTCGCCTTCATAGAGGCTGAGCCCGATGGCAAATGGGATAGCCACCAAAAAACCGAGTAGAACGCCGATGACTGGATCGGCTTTATTCTTGGCATTTAAAATCCAGTATCCAGCCCAAAGCAGAGTTGATAATAGAGCCAAAGCCACGCCTAGTGGGCTATCAAAATTAAGCCCCAGAATATCGCCTTTTGTTGCAATGACGATGACGCCAAAGTAACTGAAACCACATGCAATCCAGTCTTTTCCACGAATTTTTTGCCCGAGAAATACTGCTGCCATTAAAGTCAGAGTTATTGCCCAGCTGTAGTTGATCGCTTGTGCTTGAGAGGCGGGTAAAAGATCGTAGGCCTTGAATAAAATTAGGTAATAGGCGAGTGGATTAATGAGCCCCAACAGTAAGTAGTACCAAGGATTAGAAGTAAATGTTGTCGATAACTGATCGAGCTTACCTTGAAAAAAACAGATGGCCAGCAATGCTATTGCCGAGACAATACTGGCAATGGTGAGCATTTGGATAGGGGTGAACTCTGCCAATGTCAGCTTAAAAGCAGTAGCGACAGTTGACCATAATAAGACAGCAGATAGGCCAAAACCAATGGCGCGGCGTTCGTTCATAAGTTATCCAAATAGAGGCATTAAGGCGAATTAGTCGCCTAGTCTAACGGTCGAGGTTAATAGCGACAAACTGGACATTTATCCAGTATCGAAATACCATAATATTTATCGATATAAAGTGAGTTAACGCCTTTTATGCAATGGATTATTGAACATCAAACACTCTTAGCTAGCTCAATAGCGAGCGCCGTTGCCTCTGGATTGGCTGCAGGTTGGTGGATTAAGCACAAAATGCAGTTAACCACTCAACGCTTAGAGCAGCAGCTAGAGTCGCAAAACCAACTACACACTAGCCAGCAATCGCAACTCAATAGCTCACTCGCACAAGCTCAAAAGGAGCTTGATGAACTCGATGTGGCTCGAGATCAATCTGCCCATGAACTGAAGCAGTCCCACGGAAAGCTCATGGCTGTACTTGAGAAGCTGCGTCATTTTGAAACGGTGAAACAAGAGCGACAGCAGTATGCTCATGAGCTCACTGAGGTTCGTGAAGCGAAAGGACAGCTCGAAGCTCAACTGCGTGAGCAAGAAGCGCGTCATGAGCAACAGTCTATCGCCAGTGCCGAGAAACTTCAGTTATTAGAGCAAGCTGAAGAGCGTTTGAAGCAGCAATTTGAGCACTTAGCTAATCAGCTCTTTGAAGCCAAAACAGCGAAAGTGGATGAACAAAACAAACAGAGCTTAAATGGGCTCCTTTCTCCGCTAAAAGAGCAGCTAGAAGGTTTTAAGAAGCAGGTAAACGATAGCTTTAGCCAAGAAGCGAAAGAGCGTCATACCTTGGTGCATGAATTAAAGAGCCTACAGCGCCTGAATGAGCAGATGACCAAAGAAGCCGTGAACCTGACACAGGCGTTGAAAGGCGATAATAAACAGCAGGGTAATTGGGGTGAAGTGGTATTGGCTCGAGTGCTTGCGGAATCAGGCTTGAGAGAAGGCCATGAGTATCAAACTCAAGTGAGCTTGCAAAATGAAGCCGGTAAACGATTCCAACCCGATGTGATTGTTCACTTACCTCACAACAAACAGGTTGTGGTGGATTCCAAGATGGCGTTGGTTGCGTTTGAGCGGTACTTCAATGCAGAAACTGACGAGGAGAAAGCACAAGCACTTAGTGACCACTTGTTAGCTCTTCGGGCTCATATTAAAGGTCTTAGCCAAAAAGACTACCATCAGCTAAAAGGTATTCAGAGCCTAGATTACGTATTGATGTTTATTCCCGTTGAACCCGCTTTCCAAGTGGCTATTCAAGCCGATCCAAGCTTAGTGAAAGAGGCGATGGAGCAGAACATTATTATTGTAAGCCCAACAACCTTATTAGTCGCACTGCGCACTATCGATAACCTATGGCGTAATGATAGGCAGAATCAAAATGCTCAGTTGATTGCCGAGCGAGCAAGTAAGTTATACGACAAAGTCCGCCTGTTTGTGGATGACATGGAAGGGTTAGGTGGTGCATTAGATAAAGCGAATCAAAGTTATCAAGGGGCAATGAATAAGTTAGCCACAGGGCGAGGAAATGTCATCAAGCAAGCCGAAAGCTTTAAAACCCTAGGGGTTGAGGTTAAAAAGCCAATCTCAAGTAACTTGGTGGAAGTCGCACAAAATGACTCGTTAGTAGAAAGACATCCGCTTGAGGATAAAGTAAACTAATCGCCCGCGGTACTCGATTTAACAGTACTGTAGATGAGGAATGACAATGACGGACACCAGTGTGCAATCAAATACAGCTTTAGAATCAAATCCATCAACACAAGACGCAGAAACTACTCACTTTGGTTTTGAAACCGTAGCCAAAGAAGAAAAAGTGGCTAAGGTTGCCGAAGTATTCCACTCGGTAGCGGCAAAGTACGACATCATGAATGACCTTATGTCAGGAGGTGTTCATCGATTATGGAAACGCTTTACGATTGATTGCAGTGGCGTTCGCCCTGGTCAGCGTATCTTAGATCTTGGTGGTGGTACTGGTGATTTAACGGCTAAATTCTCACGTATTGTCGGTGAGAAAGGCCATGTCATTCTGGCTGATATCAACAACTCTATGTTGAACGTTGGCCGTGATAAGCTGCGTGATAGCGGTATTGTAGGCAATGTCCATTATGTTCAGGCTAATGCGGAAGAGTTGCCATTCCCAGATGATTATTTTGACTGCATCACGATCAGTTTTTGTCTGCGTAATGTGACCGATAAAGACAGAGCTTTACGCTCTATGTATCGAGTGCTGAAACCAGGTGGACGTTTATTGGTCCTTGAGTTTTCTAAACCGATTCTTGAGCCTTTGTCGAAAGTGTACGATGCGTACTCATTCCACCTGTTACCTAAAATGGGTGAGCTGATTGCCAATGACGCTGACAGCTATCGTTACCTTGCTGAATCTATCCGTATGCACCCGGATCAAGAGACGTTGGAAGGTATGATGCAAGGCGCTGGTTTCGAGAAAACCAATTATTACAACCTAACCGGTGGCATTGTTGCACTTCACCGTGGCTATAAGTTTTAATCAAAAGGTTAAAACGATAAAGCGGACAAGTAGGAAGGACAATTATGCCATTCGATCCCTTAGTCACAGCGGTGGTGGAAACCTCGTTAAATCGACTGATTCAAGATGATCCTGAGCTAGGCCGTCGTTTAACGCGCTTAAAAGGTCAGGTTATCCAAGTTCATCTTAAAGAACTGAATAAAACATTAACCTTTGTTTTCAGTCAGCAAATTGATGTGTTGGCAGACTACGAAGGAGAGCCTGATTGCTTTCTTTCTTTGAACCTTTCTGTACTTCCAGAATTACGTGAACAAGCCAACATTACCGATCTGATTAAGCAAGATAAGCTTGATTTACGTGGTGATATTCAGTTAGCGCAAAAGTTTGCTCAGTTGATGAAAGACTGTAAGCCTGACGTTGAAGAGTGGTTGTCGCGCCTTACTGGGGACGTTGTTGCCCACAGTGTGGTTCAAGGTGCAAAAAATGTATCTTTTTTCCTAAAGAAACAGGCATGTAAGCAGCAATCCCACTTAGCACAAGTATTAACAGAAGAGTGGCAGATTACACCGCCACCACTGGAAATCGCGTACTTTTGTGACCAAGTTGATACGCTTGCTTCCCAAGCTGAGCGCATTGAAAAACAACTGAATAAACTGTTGGAGAAAGCATGACGCCAGCAGAGCTAAAGCGCTTATATCGAATCATTAAAGTTCAGTTAGAGTATGGTCTTGACGAACTCCTTCCTGAACACCCTAAGACCAAAGCGCCATTGTTAGCAAGAAAGTCTTTGTTTTGGCTGAAAAATAAACACCCAGATAAAGAGCTAGGGGAGCGGTTAAGATTAGCGCTGCAAGAGCTTGGTCCTGTTTGGATTAAGTTTGGCCAAATGATGTCAACGCGTCGTGATCTGTTTCCTCCGTTTATTGCTGATCAGCTTGCTTTACTTCAAGACCAAGTGGCACCGTTTGATGGCGCACTAGCGAAACAGCAGATGGAGAAGTCACTCGGCGGCCCTATTGAAAATTGGTTCACTGATTTTGACATCGAGCCACTGGCTTCTGCCTCTATTGCACAGGTGCATACTGCCAAACTCAAAGAGTCGGGTCGTGAGATCGTATTAAAGGTGATTCGCCCTGATATTCACGCTGTCATAGAAGCGGATATTAAGCTGATGTATCGCATGGCGCGTATCGTGGCAAAAGCCCTTCCTGATGCTCGACGTTTGAAGCCGGTTGAAGTGGTACGTGAATACGAAAAAACCATTCTGGATGAGCTCGATCTGCGCCGAGAAGCGGCAAACGCAATACAGCTACGTCGTAACTTTGAAGGCAGTGAAGAGCTGTATGTTCCTGAAGTCATTCCGGATTTTAGTAGCGAAAGCTTAATGGTTTCGGAGCGTATCTACGGTATTCAAGTTTCTGATATTGATACTCTTAAAGCCAATGGTACTAACATGAAACTATTGGCGGAACGTGGCGTGAGTGTCTTCTTCACTCAGGTGTTTCGAGATAGTTTCTTTCATGCGGATATGCATCCAGGAAATGTTTTTGTTCAACATGATCATCCTGAGAATCCACAATGGATAGGGTTAGATTGCGGTATCGTTGGTACATTAAACAGTGAAGATAAACGATATCTTGCAGAAAATTTACTCGCATTTTTCCATCGAGACTACCGTCGTGTGGCAGAATTGCACGTTGATTCTGGATGGGTTCCACGTGAAACCAATGTTGATGAATTTGAATTCGCTATTCGAATCGTATGTGAGCCGATCTTTGCGAAACCCTTAGGTGAAATTTCGTTTGGTCATGTGCTACTCAACTTATTTAACACAGCACGACGCTTCAATATGGAAGTTCAGCCGCAGTTAGTTCTGCTACAAAAGACACTGCTTTACATTGAAGGTTTGGGTCGTCAGCTCTATCCGCAATTGGATTTATGGGAAACCGCAAAGCCATTTTTGGAAGAGTGGATGATGAAGCAAGTTGGCCCTCAAGCCGTGATTAATGCGGTGAAAGACAGAGCACCGTTTTGGGCGGAAAAGCTCCCAGAGTTACCGGAGCTACTGTATGACAGCTTGAAGCAAGGGAACACGTTAAATCAGCGAATGGAAACCTTCTATCAAGGCTATCGACAAAGCAAGCGTCAGCAAGCGACAGGGCGTTTTTTGTTTGGTATTGGGGCTACATTGGTTGTATGCTCGGCAATATTAATCAGTAGTCCGTATGAGCAGTTATCTATAGCAAGCGGTCTTGGTGGTGTCACATTTTGGCTGCTTAGTTGGCGAGCTTATCGTCAATAGACGGTAGACTCATATTAATTTCGTAAATCATGACCCGAGGTAAATGAAATGGGTGGTATTAGTATCTGGCAACTTCTTATTATTGCTGTCATCGTTGTATTATTATTTGGAACAAAGAAATTACGCGGTATCGGCGGTGACTTAGGCGGTGCGGTGAAAGGCTTTAAGAAAGCAATGAGCGAAGATGAGACTGCGAAAAAAGATGCAGACTTTGAGCCGAAGAATATTGAGCAGAATAAAGCTGAGTCAGTGAATGCTGATGCTCAATCTACAGAAACGAAGAAAGACAAAGAGCAGGCATAATCAGTGTTTGATATCGGTTTTTGGGAACTGGTATTGATATCTGTAGTAGGACTTGTTGTTCTTGGCCCTGAACGTTTGCCACATGCGATTCGTAGTGTTACCAAGTTTGTTGGTGCTGCAAAAAGTATGGCAAATAGCGTGAAAGACGAGCTAACTCATGAGCTTAAAATTCAAGAGTTGCAAGATAACTTGAAAAAAGCAGAGCAAATGGGGATGGAAGACCTTTCTCCAGAGCTAAAATCTTCAGTAGAAGAGCTTAAGCAAGCCGCGCAAGATGTTCAGCGACCATTCGCCAATAATGCTAATTCAGCTAAATCTGATCTCTCAGTCAAGACTGAGGAAAAAGCGTCTGATTCAGTGAAGGTTGAAACTGCCACACAAAAGACAGTGGTGGCAGAAGCAACAGTTGACGTACAAGATACTGCGGCAGATAAAAAAGCCGAATAGTCTCATACTTGAGGAGCTGCTTATGCGCGGCTCCTTTTTGATCTTTTCATTTATTCGATATTTATAGCATAGAGGTTCGACATGGCTTCTGTTGAGCAGACTCAACCTTTGATCAGCCATCTACTGGAACTAAGAAATCGTCTTCTACGTGCAATTGTTGCCGTGCTGATTATATTTTTAGGACTGATCTACTTTTCCAATCATATTTACGAATTTGTATCCGCTCCGCTTGTTGACCGCCTTCCTGAAGGGGCGACGATGATTGCGACGGATGTTGCCTCGCCATTTTTCACACCACTCAAACTCACCTTGATCGCATCTGTTTTTGTGGCTGTACCGTTTATTCTGTACCAAGTATGGGCCTTCGTTGCACCTGGTCTATATAAGCATGAACGACGCTTAATTATGCCACTGATGTTTTCAAGCTCATTGCTATTTTACTGCGGTGTCGCCTTTGCTTACTTTGTGGTTTTTCCATTGGTCTTCAGTTTCTTTACGGCGATTTCATTAGGCGGCGTTGAGTTTGCAACGGACATATCAAGCTACCTTGATTTTGTTTTGGCGCTGTTCTTTGCTTTTGGTATCGCATTTGAGGTTCCAGTCGCGATTATCTTACTGTGTTGGACTGGGGCAACGACACCTCAATCCCTATCAGAGAAGCGGCCGTATATTATTGTCGGTGCTTTTGTTGTCGGAATGATGCTAACGCCGCCTGATCTGATCTCACAGACGCTACTTGCGATTCCAATGTGTTTGCTGTTTGAAGTGGGGCTGTTCTTTGCTCGTTTTTATACCAGAAAAGAAACAGAACAAGATGAGCAGGAAGAATCCTAACCCTGTGTTAAGTATTGAACAATAATGGTTAGATATAGAAAAGGTTGGCCTTAGCCAACCTTTTCTATTTAAGCCGATTTTTACCATAGTATTGATTATCGAACCGACATGACGTGACCACAATTTTGGCACTTGTAAATTTCTTTTATACCGATGACTTTCTGCCAAAATGTTCGGTGTTTTCTTTGATAATGCTCTTTGTGATTACACATAACTGCCCCCCAACTTTTGCTTGAGGGCGCATATTAAATGAGCAGTGTGAAAAGTTAAATATGCTTTATGGATCAATATCACACTTTTGATATATAAACCTAGTTTGATATAGTGATAATTATATCAATGAGAACAGTTGGTTAGTGTTTTCTTCGGTGACTTTTTCGATCTCTTCTAGAATGCTGCAGCGAAGCTCTGCGACTCTGCTAGCAACTAGCTGAGTATATGCGGGCTCATTACGTTTACCTCGGTGCGGAACTGGTGCTAGGTAGGGGCAGTCGGTTTCCAAAATAACGTAGTTCATATCAAGATGAGGGATTACCTTATCCATACCGCCATTTTTAAATGTAGATACACCACCTAAGCCAAGGTGAAACCCAAGATCATTGATCGCTTTCGCTTCATCAACACTTCCACCAAAACAATGGAAAACGCCGCGCAGGGATCCATCTTGTTCTTGTTTTAGTAGTGCTAACGTTTCTTCAATTGAATCACGAGTATGGATCACAACAGGAAGATCCTTCTCCTTTGCCCAGTTAAGCTGAGTAATAAAAGCCATTTCTTGTTCAGCTTTGTATGTTTTATCCCAATAGAGATCGATACCGATCTCTCCTACAGCAATAAAATTGTGCTTATCAAACCAGGAGTGGATCGTAGCCAACGTCTCTTTAACGTTGCCATCGACATAGCAAGGATGTAACCCCATCATTGAACGACAGATCTTCGGATACAGTGCCTCTGTCGCGAGCATTGGCTTGATTGAATCCAAATCAATGTTAGGCATCAATATCTTAGTAATGCCTTGCTGCATTGCACGCTGTACAACGTCATCTCTATCGTTATCAAATTCGCTGGCGTAAATGTGAGCGTGGCTGTCGATCATGATCGTCTCTTTTCAATATCAGGTGGAATTATTGGCTGAGTATACGGCAGTGTGAGCCCTAGGTCATTTTTAGCATTTTTGATCATTGGTGCTAGCGCAAGTTACTAAGAGTGATATGATTTTGCTTTGCGTTTTCATCAGACAAGGAGAATAGGGTGTCTGTATCTATCCAAGGCCAATTCCCAGGCCGCCGTATGCGCCGTATGCGTAAACATGAATTTAGTCGCCGCTTAATGGCAGAGAATCAATTGTCCGTCAGTGATCTGATCTACCCAATGTTCATTCTAATGGGTAAAGACCGTCGTGAGAGTGTCGAGTCTATGCCAGGTGTTGAACGCTTATCTATTGATTTAATGCTTGAAGAAGCTCAGTACCTAGCGAATTTAGGGGTTCCTGCAATCGCACTATTCCCTGTTGTTAACCAAGACGCCAAGAGCTTGTGTGCAACAGAAGCGTATAGCTCAGATGGCTTAGTACAACGTGCCGTTCGTTTGTTGAAAGAGCATATTCCTCAAATTGGTGTGATCACGGATGTCGCTTTAGACCCATTCACGACGCACGGTCAAGATGGAATTATCGATGATGATGGCTATGTGTTAAATGATGAAACAACCGAAGTCTTAATCAAGCAAGCGTTATCGCATGCTGAGGCGGGTGCTGACGTTGTAGCCCCTTCCGACATGATGGATGGACGTATTGGTAAAATTCGCGAAGCACTAGAAGAGGCGGGGTATATTCATACTCAGATTATGGCTTACTCAGCGAAATATGCGTCGAGCTACTATGGTCCGTTTAGAGATGCAGTTGGATCATCGTCAAATCTTAAAGGTGGTAATAAAAAGAACTACCAGATGGATCCAGCTAATAGTGATGAAGCACTTCAAGAAGTTTCGATGGACATCAATGAAGGCGCGGATATGGTGATGGTGAAGCCAGGAATGCCATACCTTGATGTTGTCCGTCGCGTTAAGTCTGAACTTCAAGTTCCTACCTTTGCTTATCAGGTCTCTGGTGAATACGCGATGCATAAGGCAGCTGTCCAAAACGGATGGCTCAATGAACGTGAAACCGTCATGGAATCATTGCTTTGCTTTAAGCGTGCGGGTGCCGATGGAATTCTGACTTACTTTGCGAAAGATGTTGCACAGTGGTTAGCATCAGACAATGCTCAGGCTGCTCAGCACTTAGATAAAAATTAAGAACCCTTAGTCATGATAGATAAGGCTAGCATTTGCTAGCCTTTTTGTTTTGTTCTACCAATAAATCCAAATTAAATAATAGTATTCAAAATCAATGGTTTAATTTTTCCGGAGAGATGTAGTCATTCACAGCGTGAATTAAATGAGAATTTTTATCATTTAGGTGTTGATTATTAAATGAGAATCATTATTATTAGGGCTGTCTTAGGGAATGAGAGAAAGTTCATAAGGACATGACGTTACCAGAATCTAAAAAGCTGATGGTAATAGCCTTGAACTCAACGAACTTACACAAGTTCTTTTTGACACGACATTGCTCACATTGCTTCCAGTGTAATTTATAGCTTTCTGGTCAAGCTGCGCAGAAATTCTGTATCCAGCTCTAACCTTGTTTTGCTAGGCGACATCTTTTGATGTCGCTTTTTTTTGTCAATTTTTTGTGATCATTTTCGAAGAAAAAAACTAACGTGCCATTTTTTCCACAATCACGGATCGTTTAAGGATCGTTGTGGGATTATTCGATCTAATATTTAATCCTTATAAATTAATGATTTAAAATATTGATTGGTGTTTTTTATTCCACATAGAGAATAGTGTGAAAAAAAGTATAAACAGAGTTATCCACAAGCTAGGGTGCTTTCTGTTTGATAAATTTAAAAAACGGTGAGCTTGAGTGAAGAGTTAAATGGATTCATGTTACCAGTCATGGCATCCTAAGCAGATCTTACTAAATGCAATATTTTGGATACAAAAGACTATGGCTCGCATTCCAGACAATCCGCTCATTCTTATTGATGGCTCTTCTTATCTTTACCGTGCATTTCATGCTTACCCTGATTCGATGACAAATGGGGATATTCCAACCAATGCCATCTACGGTGTTGTGAATATGCTCCGTAGCATGATGCGTCAATTCTCTTCTGAGCGTATTGCTGTGATTTTCGATGCGAAAGGTAAAACGTTCCGAGATGATATGTATCCAGAGTACAAAGCGAATCGACCGTCAATGCCAGATGATCTGCGCTGCCAAATTGAACCACTGCACAATATGATCCGTGCAATGGGGCTTCCATTGATCTCTATACCAGGGGTTGAAGCTGATGATGTGATTGGTACGCTCGCGTCACAAGCATCAAAAGCGGGAATGCCAGTGCTCATCAGCACTGGTGATAAAGATATGGCTCAGCTTGTTGATGAGAACGTCACGTTGATCAACACTATGACGAATGTTGTGATGGATACAGACGGTGTGGTGGAGAAGTTTGGCATTCCCCCTGAGCTGATTATCGATTACCTCGCGTTAATGGGTGATAAAGTCGATAACATTCCTGGCGTACCAGGCGTTGGCGATAAAACAGCAACAGCGCTACTGCAAGGTATTGGCAGCCTAGAAAAAATCTATGAGAACTTAGATGACATTGCAGCTCTCGGTTTCCGTGGCTCTAAGACAATGGCGAAAAAGCTTATCGACAATAAAGATAACGCTGATATGTCGTACCAACTTGCCACCATCAAACTTGATGTCGAACTCGAAGAGACACCAGAGTCACTAGTGAAGTCTGAACCGAATGTTGATGAGCTTATTAAGCTGTACGGACAAATGGTCTTCAAGTCTTGGTTGAATGAACTGCTTGAAGGTGGAACAGGGGTTGTTCAGCCAGATGAAAAATCAGGGGCGGTACGTTCATCACCGAGTCCTGCTGTTGAACTTGATAATGCGGCGGTGACGATTGATCGAAGCCAGTATGAAACGATTTTGGATCAAGAGACGTTTGCAAAATGGTTAGACAAGCTCAAAGCAGCGGATCTCTTTGCGTTTGATACCGAAACCGACAGCCTTGATTATATGGTGGCTAACTTAGTCGGTCTCTCTTTTGCGACCGAAGAAGGTCTTGCTGCTTATGTTCCCGTTGCTCACGATTATCTAGATGCACCTGAGCAGCTTGATCGTGACTGGGTGCTAGAGCAACTAAAACCGATTCTAGAAGACGAACAGCAAGCCAAAGTAGGGCAAAACCTGAAGTACGATGCCAGTGTATTAGCACGTTATGATATTACAATGAAAGGCATCAAGCACGACACCATGATCGCTTCGTATGTATTGAATAGTGTGGGTGGCAAGCATGATATGGACAGCCTAGCGCTGCGCTTCTTACAGCATAGCTGCATTTCGTTTGAGCAAATTGCGGGCAAAGGTAAAAAACAACTCACCTTTAATCAGATCGATCTTGAACAGGCTTCGCCATACGCGGCTGAAGATGCTGACGTCACGCTGCGTCTGCACAATCGAATTATGTCGCATCTAGAAAAAGACGAAAAACTGAAAGCCATTTACGACGACATAGAGATGCCGTTAGTACCTGCCATTTCTCGTATTGAGCGTACTGGTGTATTTGTTGATGACATGATGCTAGGTGCCCAATCTCAAGAGATCGCGGCTCGTCTTGATGAGTTAGAAAAGAAAGCGTATGAGATTGCAGAGCAAGAGTTCAACTTAAGCTCGCCAAAACAGCTTCAAGCAATTTTGTTTGAAAAAATGGGACTGCCGGTGATTAAAAAGACGCCATCTGGAGCGCCTTCAACCAATGAAGAAGTTCTGCAAGAGCTAGCTTTGGATTACCCATTACCAAAAATATTGATTGAGTATCGTGGTTTAGCGAAACTAAAGTCAACGTATACCGACAAGCTCCCTAAAATGATCAATGCTGAAACGGGGCGTGTACACACTTCTTACCATCAAGCTGTGACCGCAACAGGTCGTTTGTCTTCAACCGATCCAAATTTACAGAATATCCCTATTCGCAATGAAGAAGGTCGTCGTATTCGTCAAGCCTTTGTTGCACCACACGGTTATAAGATCTTGGCGGTCGATTATTCTCAAATCGAGTTACGAATTATGGCGCACCTTTCTGGTGATAAAGCATTACTCGAGGCGTTCCAACAAGGTAAAGATATTCACGCAGCAACGGCCGCTGAAATATTAGGTGTCTCGATTGATGATGTCTCTAGTGAGCAGCGTCGCCAAGCGAAAGCGGTTAACTTCGGCCTTATTTATGGCATGAGTGCGTTTGGCTTAGCGAAACAGTTAGGTATCGCTCGCGGTGAAGCGCAGCGTTATATGGATACTTACTTTGAGCGTTACCCTGGCGTCATGCAATATATGGAAGACACCCGCAGTAGTGCGACAGAACATGGTTTTGTTGAGACAATCTTTGGCCGTCGTTTGCACCTTCCAGAGATAAAATCACGTAACGGTATGCGTCGAAAAGCGGCGGAACGTGCAGCAATTAATGCGCCGATGCAGGGGACAGCTGCCGACATCATTAAAAAGGCGATGTTATTAGTCGACGAGTGGATTCAATCGGAAGGCGATGGTCGAGTGAAACTGCTTATGCAAGTACACGATGAACTGGTATTAGAAGTTGAAGAGTCGGTATTAGGCGAAATTGAAACTAAAGTACAACAATTGATGGAGTCTGCAGCAGAATTGGATGTTCCATTAATCGCTGAATCTGGTCATGGAGACAATTGGGATCAAGCCCACTAGACACTTTTTGACACAACCCCCCAAATAAGTATGAGCCAGCGCACAAACGCTGGCTTTTTTGTGCGAGAAAAACAAGAGCTGAAGGTTTTTCTTAAAGTGTAGTCAAAACAAAAATTACTGAAAAAAAACTACAAAAAAAGTTTTCATTTCTGACCAATTGTTGTACATTAGTCTGCGTAGGGTACAGAGGTAAGATGTTCTATCTTTCAGACCTTTTGTTTCACGTTATTGGATTAGGCTGATTCAGCCGCCCCAGTCAGTATTTGACTGGGGCGTTTTTTCTTATGGCAAAGAAAAAACCTAATGGCCCTATTTCTTCTCTTCATTTGTATCAAATAGCTAACCTTGTGTTGATAATTAGCTAATTCCTTCGGCTTGAACTCTGATTCTTTGCAACTACTGTGTAATTTTATACCACTCACACTTTTTATTATTTTTCTTTGATAAATAAGTGTGAAATGCCGTGTGGTTTTTATGAAAAAGGTATTTAAATTAGATGGTTAGATATTGGTGATGAGTCGGTTAGAGAGCTTGCAAGAGTCTCCTTACTAGTTGAAAAATATCAGGTGATAGGGGATGCTACTTGGATAATAATAACGAGTAATATTTCTCTCCCGTTGCCCCACCAGGATGGTGGGGATTTTTATGCCTGTATTTATACCTCTACGTACACCTTCAAGACAGATGCCTCCCTTTTTAATCGTATTTATGAAGGCTGTTTATTGCAGTTTCTTGAACTATCCCCATAAATTTTAAGCATAAAAAAGCCCCACACTGTGAGGCTAGATAGGCACATAAGTATTGTCTAAAGAGAGCTATTCACCTTGCTGGCTTTCTTGCGCATCAATGAGTTCAGTTAGTTCTTCCTCTGAAGCTTCAAAAGCGGGTGCGTACCATTCGTCTAGCTTGTTACGCAGTACATCAACCCCGATTCCTTTCAATGATGAAAACGCATCAACTTTAACATCGCCGCCAAAGCCAATTGAGGATTCACGGATCTTTAAGACTTGTGATTTTCTCGCACCGGCTTTCAGTTTATCTGCTTTTGTTAGCAGTACCTGTACTGGAATATTGCTATCCACAGCCCAGAAAATTAGCTGCTGATCGAGATCTTTCATTGGATGACGAATATCCATGAGGACCACTAGGCCTTTTAGGCTTTTCCGACACTGTAGGTATTCACCGAGTGATTTCTGCCATTTCTCTTTTAGCTTTAAAGGTACTTGGGCATAACCATAGCCAGGTAAATCAACAATGTGACAACCTTCATCCACCTTAAATAAGTTAATTAGCTGAGTTCGACCAGGTGTTTTACTGGTTTTAGCTAAACCGCGCTGATTGGTTAAGGTATTGAGGGAACTTGATTTACCAGCATTAGAGCGACCTGCGAACGCAACTTCGATCCCTTCGTCTTCTGGTAAATGACGAATATCTGGCGCACTCGTAATGAAATGCGTGTTTTGATAATGAATTTTTACGCTCACTGTTAACTCCATCTCGACTTTGTGTAGTCGACTGATTACTTTTTTGTGAAATTGTGTAAAATAACCGTGCTCGGCATATGATCGCCTATTATACCATGAGTGGCAACACAGAGTGGTACTGGAAGCTTTATAATTATAATGGAATGTCATGAAGAAATTAGCGCTTATCTTGAGTCTTTTAGCCAGCTGCACTGTTTGGGCTCAAGGCAGCATAGAAGCTGGTAAAACAAAATCAATAACATGTGGTGCCTGTCATGGCGCTGATGGAAATAGCCAACTTGGCATGTATCCGACAATCGCTGGTCAACACGCGAAGTATCTTGAAAAGCAGTTAAAAGATCTACGTTTAGGCATGACAAGTGGTGGTAAGCAAGGTCGTATGGACCCTGTGATGAGTGGTATGGCGATGGCATTAAGTGATCAGGATATCGCTGATTTAGCAGCGTATTATTCTTCACTACCTATTGCTGCCAATACAACGCCTGAAGATGTCGTTGAAGAGGGTAAAGTCCTTTATACCGCAGGTGATATCGACCGTGGTATTACAGCGTGTATCGCTTGTCATGGACCGCGTGGTAATGGCACGGAATTGTCTGGGTTCCCTAAGATTTCTGGCCAGCATGCAGAGTACACCAAGTCTCAGTTACTGAAGTTCCGCGATGGGACTCGTAATAATGACATGAATGAGATGATGCGTGATATCGCTAAAAAGCTGACTGACAATGATATCGAAGTGTTATCTCAATATGTGGGTGGGCTTCACTAACAGAGCCTTTGTTCGAGCACCCTACTGTTGATGTAACAAGAAGCCTTAGCCTTATGCTAGGGCTTTTTTGTATCTATATCACTATACGCTTCATGAACGCTTGATGATTGAGATATACATATTCTGCGGAGTATGTAAGAGATCGACCATGGTTTTTATAGAGTTAGGATGCTGTGTTTTTATAAGGTGTTGATTTTATTTATGTTGCTGGTTTGTTTTGATTTGTGGCTAAAAAGTTTGAATTGGCAGTGTTGTTTATATCGTTAATCAGGGTAGATTAACCGCATCGGCAAGGCGCTGATTTGGACATTTAGACTAGGAAAGTCTCCAAGGATGCAGGTAAGGAATACCTGAAGGTTGGACGAAGGATAGTAGCGGGCTAGGAGCTCGCTGGATAAGGATGATCGACTCGTCTCAAGGAGAGACACTGAAATGGATCAGGCTAATGGATAGCCCAGATACAGGAAGTCGAAAGGATTATTAAAATTCATCAGGATGATGAAGAACAAAATTTTTTGCAGGGAAAGCATCAATAACAACAGGATAGTTGAGCACCGTTTGAGTGCGTACAAATTTGCCAATAACTGGCACTTTGAAAGCGATAGGGAAACCTATCGCTTTTTTATCATTTAAATAACAGTTATTTTTTCATTTCGCTGTTTAATTGCACAATTTAACTCCACTCTGATCTCACTTTCTGGTATGTTTCGCATCCCTGTTTTAGGATGAAAGCATGCACAACTGCCCTTTATGCCACAATCAAGACACTCAGCATTACTTTGAGGATAAGCGTCGAGCTTATTTACAATGTCGAGAATGTCATTTGGTGTTTGTTGACCCGACTCAACGCTTAGATGCAAAAGCAGAAAAAGCTCACTATGATCTCCATGAGAACGATCCTAGTGATGAGGGGTATCGTCGGTTTCTATCGCGAATTGCCGAACCAATGATGGAAAAAATTTCATCTAACGCTCATGGGTTAGATTTTGGCTGTGGCCCTGGCCCAACATTATCCGTAATGTTGCAAGAACAAGGACACAGTATCGAATTGTACGACCTTTACTATCACCCTGATAAATCGGTGCTAGCGAAGGTTTATGATTTTATAACAGCTACAGAAGTCATTGAGCATGTTTATCAGCCTGACTTGGTGTGGCAGCAATGGTTAAATTTAGTTAAGCCGGGTGGCTGGATTGGTCTTATGACCAAGATGGTTATTGATCTTGAAGCGTTTAAAAATTGGCACTATAAGAACGATCTGACCCATGTCATCTTCTTTAGCCGCAAGACCTTTGAGTATTTGGCTGAGCGAGATAAGCTCGAACTTGAATTTGTTGGAAATGATGTAATTTTACTGAGGAAGACCCAGTAATGAGTCGTAGTAAGAAATCTAGAAAGCCAGGAGCGTTAGGCGCTCCAGAGCAAAACGTTACTCGTAATCGTAGTGAATCTGATGTTGAAGGTCGCTTACGTAAACGTAAAAAGAATCGTAAAGGCCTAAAAACCGGTAACCGTAATTCAGAAGTTGAAGAGGTGAAGGTTCGTCAAGCGAAACAACAGCGCGATCCTCGCTTAGGCAGCAAAAAGAAAATCGCTCTTGTTGTTGAAGAGAAGAAAAAACCGAATAAGCAAGAGCGTAAACTTTCTGCAGAGAAAGAACTGGAAATGCTTGAGACGGATACGCAGCTGAATGTACTACTTGATCGCCTAGAAAATGGTGAGAATTTAGGTGCAGGCTTACAGAAAGTTGTTGATGAAAAACTTGATCGTATCGAAGTCTTAATGAAGCAGCTTGGTCTTTATGTTGAAGATGAAGAAGACGAGTTTGAAGAAGAGATGATGCCTGAGCCTAAATCGGTGAAGACGAGCAAAAAATCGTCTAGCGATGAAGAGCTATTATCTCAGTTTGAAGATCTCGATCTTAGTGATTTCAAAGAGTAATCAATGATGAATGTAACCTTATTAGCCACGATAGGTGTGATTATTATCGCAGGGCTAGCATGCTATGCAGGTTACCTTCTGCTCCAAGTTAAGAAGCAAAAGGAATTGCAGCAACAACAGCAAAAGCTAGCGATCGATAAACGTAATGCGAATATTTTTGAGAATGTGAATACGCTCTGTTTAGCGGGTATCCAAGGTCAATGCGATCTCTCTGAAATTAGTATCCGAGTGTATAACATTATGGATTATGTTCAGGGTGAAAGCCGCATTGATATGGATCAGCAATATCCAGCCCTCTCAGAGCTTTTTCATGTCGTTAAAGATATGGCGCGTGGTGATGATCGCCAAGCGTTAGAGAAGCAAGAAAAAATGAAGCAAAACTTAGCTCGTCATAAAGCTGAAGTGGAACTAGCCGACGCGATTGTTGAAGAGCTTAAAGCGTTGCAAAAAAACATTGCACCGCTAAACAATCAAATTAATGTTCAGGTTATCTAATCGAACCTAATATTGCTGCTCAATAAATTTGGTCACTTATTCACCAGAGTGAGTGATCGAGCTAGCAGTTATGAAATTTTCTTACGAAAATGTGTTTCGCTTACCTACGCAAAGCATGGTCATGTGGCAAAATAGCCAGTCAAAATAGCCAGTCAAAATAGACTCTACGCCGATTACAGTTAGAAACGGAAATAATCCCATGTCACAGCAAGTCGTATCCGGACAACAAATTGTCTGGGATCAAGCTATTCTGGATAAATACAACTATTCAGGACCTCGTTACACCTCATACCCAACTGCGTTGGAGTTCCACGAGGCCTTCACTGTAGCTGACTACGACATGGCGTGTGCTCAATACCCTGAGCGTCCACTCTCTTTATATATACATATTCCGTTTTGCCATAAGCTTTGCTACTACTGTGGCTGTAACAAGGTTATCACTCGCCACTCTCACAAAGCGGATGAATATCTTGATGTCATCGAGCATGAGATACGTCAACGTGCCTCCCTACTGCAAGGGCGTAAAGTCACGCAGTTGCATTTTGGTGGTGGTACACCGACATTTCTATCTAAAGCTCAAATCAGTCGTTTGATGACCATCTTACGCAGTGAGTTTAATTTTGTCGGCGACGCTGAGATCAGCATTGAAGTTGACCCGCGTGAAATTGAGCTCAATATGCTTGATCACCTTCGTGGCGAAGGGTTTAACCGATTAAGTATTGGCGTGCAGGACTTTAATAAAGAAGTTCAAAAACTGGTTAACCGCGAGCAAGATGAGGATTTCATCATTGCCATGGTAGAACGCGCTAAAGAGCTTGGTTTCCGTTCGACGAATCTCGATTTAATCTACGGCTTGCCAAAGCAGACCAAAGAGTCGTTTGCAAAAACATTAGCGCAAGTATTAGATATGCAGCCTGGACGTTTGTCTGTGTTTAATTACGCACACATGCCACAGCTGTTTGCCGCACAACGTAAGATTAAAGAAGACGATCTACCGATTGCTAGTGAAAGAATGGGTATTCTACAAGAGAGTATCGCGACGCTGACTGGAGCGGGTTATCAATTTATTGGTATGGATCACTTTGCACAGCCTGATGATGAGTTAGCCGTTGCTCAGCGAGAAGGGGTGTTGCATCGTAATTTCCAAGGCTACACCACACAAGGTGAAGCAGACTTAGTTGGATTCGGTGTCTCAGCGATATCCATGATTGGTGACGCCTATGCGCAAAACCAAAAAGAGCTGAAAAAATACTACGCTCAGGTGGATGAGCTGCGTCATGCGTTATGGAAAGGGGTTGCTCTAGATAGTGATGACTTACTGCGACGTGAAGTGATTAAGCAGCTAATCTGTAACTTTAAACTGGATAAGACCATGATTGAGTCTGAGTTTAAAGTGACGTTTAACCAATACTTCAAAGAAGATTTAGAGTTACTGCAAACCTTTATTGATGATGAATTAGTCGAAGTAGATGACAAAGAGATCCGAGTAACGCTACGTGGTCGATTGTTGATTCGTAATATTTGTATGTGTTTTGATAAATACCTACGCGACAGAGCGCGCCAGCAGCAATTCTCTCGCGTTATCTAGTCTGGTTAATACCTAGCTTGATTCGTCTAAGATAAATAGAGCCACGTTAATGCGTGGCTTTTTTGTGCCTGAAGGAATTAATAGGCTAGGGGGTAATGTACTTACGTGCAGCAACATCCCATAGCGCTTTCACTAGCGGGTTATCAAGTTGTGAGCGTTTGCAACACACGCCCAGTTCAAACGGCTTGATCGGTTTAACTTTAAGGCGCTGAATCTTCTCTCTTACAGGGCTGTTATTGATCACCACATCAGGCGCAATCCCGACACCACAACCGAGTGCAACCATACTAACAATGGCCTCATGCCCCGAGACTTGCGCATAAATATTGGGTTTAATCCGCATGCTCTTAAACCACGCATTAGCTCTATCGCGAGCGGTTCCTGCTTCTGAAACGATAAATGGGATACTCGACCAATCAGGCTTATCGCTTTGTAATTGCTCAGCAAAACTGCTGACACCAGAAGGTGCAATCACGGAGAGCGGAATTTCACTGATGGTTTCAAACTCAATACGAGCAGGCAGTTGATCAGGTTTGGCAGAAATCGCGATATCTGCTTTGTCATTTAGGATGATGTCAATCGCTTGAGCTGGGTCGCCCGTTGAAAGTTTATATTCAATAAAGGGATGTTGAAGTCGAAATTCAGAAAGCAATTCAGGTAAATGGCTATAACTTGCAGTAACGGAACAAAAGAGTCTTATCTCGCCTTTCAGTTCTAATTCATGACCTTTAGTTTGCGCATTGTATTGTTGCCACTCGGTTTGAATCTTCAAGGCCACAGGCAGAAGCTGCTTACCGGCGGGTGTTAGCTCAACACTGCGGTTATCGCGTAAGAACAAAGTTTGGTTGGTTTCTTCTTCAAGTTTTTGTATCTGTCGGCTTAATGCCGATGGACTAATGTGCATCGCGGAGGCGGTTCTGCTGAAGTTTTTACTATCACACAAATGAATGAACATCTGTAAGTGTTTAATATTCATAAATAGGTCATCTTGAAAAGATATTGTGTTGCATTAATTGCAATTACTAATTGTGAATATATCACTTTCGGCAATTAAATGTCTGCTTTAGTATGAACTCATTCGGTGATAACGCACCGACCATTACGGAAGAATCAACAAGGAGCGCCCAACATGGCTAACTATTTCAATACTTTAAATCTACGTGAGCAACTTGACCAACTAGGTCGTTGTCGTTTTATGGACCGCAGTGAATTTGCTACAGAAGCAGATTACCTAAAAGGTAAAAAAGTGGTTATTGTAGGTTGTGGTGCTCAAGGTCTAAACCAAGGCCTAAACATGCGTGATTCTGGCCTAGACGTTTCTTACGCACTACGCCAAGCAGCAATCGACGAGCAGCGTCAATCGTTTAAAAACGCGAAAGAAAATGGTTTCGTTGTTGATAGCTATGAGAATCTAATTCCTCAAGCTGATCTAGTAGTAAACCTAACACCAGACAAGCAACACACAAACGTTGTTGAAACGGTAATGCCTCTAATGAAAGAGGGCTCTGCATTAGGTTACTCGCACGGCTTCAACGTAGTTGAAGAAGGCATGCAAATCCGTAAAGACCTAACGGTTGTAATGGTTGCGCCTAAGTGTCCAGGTACAGAAGTGCGTGAAGAATATAAACGTGGCTTTGGTGTTCCAACACTAATCGCAGTTCACCCAGAAAATGACCCTAAAGGTGAAGGTTGGGATATCGCTAAAGCTTGGGCAGCAGGTACTGGTGGTCACCGCGCTGGTTGTCTAGAGTCTTCATTCGTTGCTGAAGTTAAATCTGACCTAATGGGTGAGCAAACAATTCTTTGTGGCATGCTTCAAGCGGGTTCTATCGTTTCTTACGAGAAAATGATTGCTGACGGCATTGAACCTGGCTACGCAGGTAAACTTCTACAGTACGGCTGGGAAACCATTACTGAAGCACTGAAGTTTGGTGGCATCACTCACATGATGGATCGTCTATCAAACCCAGCGAAAGTAAAAGCATTCGACCTTTCTGAAGAGCTTAAAGATCTAATGCGTCCACTTTACAACAAGCACATGGATGACATCATCCAAGGCGAATTCTCTCGCACTATGATGGCTGACTGGGCAAACGATGATGTGAACCTATTTGGCTGGCGTGAAGAGACAGGCGAAACGGCATTTGAAAACTACCCAGCGTCTGATGTAGAAATCTCTGAGCAAGAGTACTTTGATAACGGTATCCTAATGGTTGCAATGGTACGTGCAGGGGTTGAGCTAGCATTCGAAGCAATGACAGCATCAGGCATCATCGATGAGTCTGCATACTACGAATCACTACACGAACTACCGCTAATCGCAAACACGGTTGCTCGTAAGCGTCTATACGAAATGAACGTAGTAATCTCAGATACAGCTGAATACGGTAACTACCTATTTGCTAACGTAGCAACACCACTTCTACGTGAGAAGTTCATGCCTTCAGTAGCAACTGACGTTATCGGTCGTGGTCTTGGTGAGACGTCTAACCAAGTAGACAACGGTAAGCTAATTGCTGTGAACGATGCTATCCGTAACCACCCAGTTGAATACATCGGTGAAGAGTTACGTGGGTACATGACTGATATGAAGAACATTGCAGTAGGCGGCTAATTTTATTGCTCTAGAGCCTAAGCTCTTTGTTGGAAATACTCATTTGCTACTCGCAAACTCCGTCTTTCCGCCTCGATCTTAAGCTCTATGGCTTCAAAACGTTCTTCTAGATAAAAAAATATAAAGGGCTTGGTCAGTGATGACCAAGCCCTTTTTTAATAGGTTTTAAAGAGTAGGGTAAGTGGTTACTTATCTGCTAGCTTCTCTTCAAGTTGAGCAAGCTTTTGCTCCATTTCTGTAAGCTTTTGACGAGTGCGAAGCAACACTTGAGTCTGTACGTCAAACTCTTCGCGGCTCACTACGTCTAGTTTGTTTAGTTGGCCTTGGATGACTTGGCGAACTTTTTGGTCAACATCAGCACCAAGGTCTTTAACAGGGGCTGGCATAGAATCGTGAATCTGCTTAGCGATTTGCTCTAATTTTTTTGGATCAAACATTGGGTTAAAAACTCCTATTAATTTGCCACCATTCTATTTAAACCGAATAGAAAAGTCGCTAGTTGGTGGAAAAAATGTTCAGTCGCACGACTAGAAAGTGATTAACGCGAGATAAAAAAATAGGCCACTTCCGTGACCTATTTATGATTCAGACTAAGCATTAGCTTGGGTGAGAAACTTCTCGTTGAGCAGCTTTTGCTTCATCAATACGTGCTAGCTTCTCAAGATCTTTATCTTCCACAAACACAGGCAATGGTTTGTGTTTCTCTGCCAAATAGCTGTAGATAACAGGCAGTACAAACAGCGTAAACAAAGTACCAATCGCAAGACCAGCAACGATAACGATACCGATACTAAAGCGCTGAGCAGCACCCGCACCCGTTGCGTACATCAGTGGGATAAGACCTGCAATCATCGCCGCCGTTGTCATCAAGATAGGGCGAAGACGAACCTTCGCCGCTTCCATTACTGCATCAATACGATTCTTCTTATTATGCAGCTGCTCTTCTTTAGCCACTTCACAGATAAGAATACCGTGCTTAGTGATAAGACCAACTAAGGTAATCAAGCCTACCTGAGAGTAGATGTTCATTGATGCTGCGCCCCATGCCAAGGCAATCAAGGCACCACAAATAGCCAGTGGAACTGAAACCATGATCACTAACGGGTCTTTAATCGACTCAAATTGAATCGCTAGAACCAAGAAGATGATCGCCAGCGCCAAGCCAAAGGTTGCGTATAGAGCGCTGCCTTCTGTTACGTATTGGCGTGATTCACCCATATAGTCATGGTTATAGCCACTTGGTAGCTTATCTGTTGCAATACCTTCAAACCAATTAACCGCATCACCCATCGCGGTACCCGGAGCAGGAACAGCGCCTACCGTTGCTGAGTTTAACTGGTTAAAGTGAGGGAGCGAGCGAGGCTCAGCAATGACATCAATGTTAATAAGGCTACCGAGTGGAACTGCGTTACCATCAGCAGCACGAACATAGTAGTTGTTCATCGACTCAGGGTTTAAGCGAAACTTACGCTCAACCTGAGGGATAACCTCATACGAACGACCGTTAAGGTCAATACGATTCACATAACCATCCGCCATCATAGTACTAAGCGTAATACCGATATCTTGCATGGTTACGCCGTATGCACCTGCTTTGTCTTTGTCGATGTTGATCTTCATCGTCGCAGAGTCAAAGTTAAGATCTAGGTCTGAGTAAACAAACATAGGGTTAGCCGTGACTTCACTTAGTACATCAGACGCCACGGTAAACAGACTTTCAAAGCTGTTTGGTGTGGTGATAACAAATTGAATTGGCAGACCAGAACCCGCACCTGGAAGCTCTGGCATTTGGAAGGCTGTTACCGCCATTCCTGGTACTTCTTTAACCAGATCACCGACACGCTTGGCTACGTTAGCTTGGCTCTCTTCACGTTCACTCCAAGGAACCATAGAAGCAATACCAAAGGCTTGGTTTGCATTAGGAACCCCAGTAAATACCTGTGCAAACGACACTTCAGGCTGAGCGGAAAGAATCTCGTTTACGTCGTTCATGGTATTTTGCATGTAATCTAGGTTTGCGTTTGATGGCGCAGTGCCCATTAACATGATGACGCCTTTATCTTCCGAGGGAGCAAGTTCGCTTGGAATAAAGCTAAACAGCACAGGCAAGACCGCAAATACAATCACCGAGAAACCAATCACGACAGGACGATGAGCCATGACGGATTTCAACATACGTGAATAGCGATTGGTCATTCTGTCGAGTACGCTGTGAACCGTTTTCTCAAATTTGCTTGGCTCTTCATTCGCCTTCAACATTTTTGAACACATCATCGGCGATAAAGTTAATGCCACGATGCCGGAAACAAATACCGCGCCGGCAAGCGTTAATGCAAACTCTTTAAATAGCGAGCCCGTAATACCGCCCATCATTGCGATTGGCGCATATACCGCACCTAGCGTTAATGTCATTGCGATAACAGGAACCGCAATTTCACGCGTACCTATGATAGCGGCTCTAAATGGGGATTCACCTAACTTCAAGTGCCTATCAACGTTTTCTAGAACAACGATCGCATCATCAACCACCAAACCAATGGCGAGTACCATCGCTAGTAGTGTCATCAAGTTCCAAGAGAAGCCCATTACCTGCATCACCATCGCCACACCAATTAATGAGAGTGGAATAGTGACGATAGGGATAAGTACCGCTCGGAATGACCCAAGGAACAGAGTAATTACGACCAGAACGATTAACGCTGCTTCAAGGATAGTCTTTACAACTTCATTGATTGATTCGTTGATCGCGATGGTTGAATCGTACATCACGTTCATTGCGATATTACTTGGAAGGTTCTTCTCTAGAGTAGGAAGTAGATCAAGAACGTCCGCCGCAATGTTAATCGGGTTTGCACTTGGCGCCGCATTGATAGCGGCAACTACAGCCTCTTGGCCATTAGCGCTAGCACGATAAACATCATGACTCTTTTCTAAACTCACCTTAGCAATGTCAGCCAGACGGATGATATTACCTTCGTTACCCTTAACAACAAGGTTTTCTAGTTCAGCAACGTTTGATACTTGCGTATCCGCACTACCGTTATAGATAACAAACTCACCGGTCACCTGGCCTGTTGCTGACTGATAGTTATTGGCATTCAGAACGCCCATTACATCAGTGGCTGTAAGGTTCAGAGCCGCCATTTTAGACGGGTCTAGCCATACGCGCAGTGCGTATTTCATACCACCGTAAAGATCTACTTTAGAAACACCACTCACGGTAAATAGCTGTGGGTTAATTACACGTTCTAGGTAATCGGTAATTTGGCTTGAAGCGAGTTCATCACTGGTAAAGCCGATATAAAGTACCGCAGTTGTAGAGCCTGTCGACATCGTTACTGTCGGATCCTCAGACTCTTTTGGCAGCTGTGATCGAACCGAGTTGGTTTTGGCTAATACATCAGACAGCGCCGCGTTCGGATCGGTATTGAGCTTCATCGTCACCGTGATGGTTGATTTACCATTCACCGATTGTGACGTCATATAGTCGATATTGTCGGCTTGTGCGACCGCTTGCTCCAAGGGTTGAGTTATAAAGCCTTGAATCAAATCGGCACTGGCACCGTAGTAGCTGGTAGTAACTGTAACCACGGTATTCGTCATTTCTGGGTATTCACGAACCTGCATTTTGAAGATCGCTTGCATACCAAGCAACGCAATCAAAAAGCTGATCGAGACCGCCAGAACTGGACGTTTTATGAAAACATCAGTAAAGCGCATAATTTCTCCAGTTACAGCATTGGTGTTTGAGCAGGAGGAGTGGTTGCATCGCTCTCAACAACGCGAACTTTCGCATCATTACTCAAACGAACCTGACCCGTTGTTACGACCAGGTCACCAACCTTCACACCATCTAAAACGTGAGCAATCGACTCACTGCGTTCACCCACTTTAACCACGTGTTGTTTTACACGTTGTTCGCCATCTTCTTCGCTTACGATGTACACATTGTCACCATACAGAGTGTAAGTAATCGCTGTTTGTGGCAGTACAACTTGGTTTTCTAGCTCAGGAAGAATGATATTAGCGCGTGCAAACATACCACTACGCAGTTGACCATCGCTGTTTGGAATATCGGCTTGAACTTGAATAAGACCACTTTGAACGCTGACGGCTGGTTCAATGGCACTGATAGAGCCTTTGAACGGGCGTTCTGGGTACGCATCAACAAAGATATCAACGGTTTGGTCGATACGAATACGAGAGATGTCTGTTTGTGGCACAGTAAAGCGCAGACGCATCACGCTAGTATCTTCTAGACGAACAATGTCTGTACCGGCTTGCAGGTATTGACCTAGGTAAACGTTACGAATACCCACAACACCAGAGAAAGGCGCTTTAATCTCACGACGATCGATTGAAGCCTTTAAGCTTTCAAGATCGGCGGAAAGAGAATAAAAGTTCGCTTCTGCTTCATCGTAGGCTTCTTTAGAAATAGAGCCTTTCTTATATAAGCCTTGGTAACGTTTGTACTTCGCCTCTGCAGCAGGCAAGCGTGCCTTGGCACTTTTCAGGTTTGCTTTTTCAACATCAGAGTCAAGCAGCACCAACGACTGACCTTCCTCAACTTGAGTACCAGACTCAAAGGTGATTTTGTCAATGACACCATTGGTTTCATTGGCCACAGTCACACCTTGATTCGGTTCGATAAAACCGATCGCTTCGATCACTGGAACCCAATTTACGGCTTCAACTTCTACCGCAGTAACAGGGAACTCAGGCTCTGGACGGTTTGCCAAATATTCAGCAATTTTCTGTTGCTTGAACAGATTAAAACCTATCACACTGCCAAATAGGACAATGGCGATAAGTAGCATAAAGAAAGTCCACTTTTTCATTCTGCTGGTGACTCCAAGTTAGTTGTTAGCAAATAAGCTAATGGTTATTAAAAAATAGCTTAATGGTTAGTAATGGCATCCCAACTTGCATTAATGGCCGCTTCAATCGCGTCATCACTGAGTTGGTACAATCCAAAAGTGTGCTTACGAGCCAGGGTAACGCTTGTTTCCAAGCTCAATGCTGAAAGCAATTCATTATCAAGTGGCTTAAAAACCCCTTGTTCTTTACCTTGTTTAAAGAGGGTGTAGACCTCTTTGAACATGCCGCGCTCTTCTTCACGAGAGGCGCTGCAGTTGCCAATGGGCGTCGAATCATATTGAATGCGGTTTTTTAGCATCGCAATGTCCGTGCCCACTAGGCTCCAAATATTGAGCCACATCTTTCGATAGCGCTCTTTAAGTGGCATAGATTCATCAACGTCGCTTTGTACTACATCGGCAATACGTTGTGCGACGTGTAATCTAAGTTCTTCAATTAGATGCTCTTTATCGTCAAAGTAGCGATAGATAGTCCCCGCGGCGACACCTGCTTCTTTAGCTAGTCTCTGCATTGAAAGCCCTTGTAATCCTACATCGGCAATAACAACGCCTGCTGCGAGTAATATCTTTTGACGCTTATCATCGGTCTGTTTCGTAGTCATAGGACACCAGTAATGAATGAACGTTCATTCATTATAGATCGATAAGTGTGGATCGATGCAACATTTATTTGTATCACTGTAAGAGAATGTTATTAATTAGACGATAGCATTCGTTGCATTGCACGATTATGATAGCCCTCCAATACTTAAATGAATCGCTGCCACAATATTGAGATCGCCATGAAGCTGAACCCCCAACAAGATGAAGCCGTAAAATATGTATCAGGACCATGCCTGGTATTAGCCGGGGCTGGCTCGGGCAAAACGCGAGTGATCACCAATAAAATTGCTTATTTGGTTCAGCAGTGTGGCTATAAAGCGAGAAATATCGCTGCGGTGACTTTTACCAATAAAGCCGCGCGAGAAATGAAAGAGCGTGTTGGTCAAACATTAGGTAAAGCGGAATCTAAAGGCTTAATGGTCTCTACCTTCCATACACTCGGTCTCAATATCATCCGCCGTGAATACAAGGTACTGGGTTTAAAAGCGGGTTTCTCACTGTTTGATGACCAAGACCAAATGGCGTTATTAAAAGAGCTGACGGAAAAGCAGCTCGACGGCGATAAAGACCTTTTGCGCCAATTAATGAGTGCGATTTCTAATTGGAAGAATGACATGCTCACCTCTGAGCAAGTTAAAGGCAGGGCGGTAGGTGAGCAAGATCAGCTGTTCGCTTTCTGCTATGAGATGTACTTAAAGCAAATGAAGGCGTATAACGCGCTTGATTTTGATGATCTCATTTCACTGCCAGTTTTGTTGCTTCGTACCAATGAAGACGTTCGCAAACGCTGGCAAGGCCGCATTAAGTATCTGTTGGTGGATGAATATCAAGATACCAATACCAGTCAATACGAATTAGTTAAGCTCTTAGTTGGAGAACGCGAGCGATTAACCGTAGTAGGGGATGATGACCAATCTATCTACTCTTGGCGTGGTGCTAAACCTCAGAACTTGGTGCTACTGGGTCAAGACTACCCAAGCTTAAGGTTAATTAAACTTGAACAGAATTACCGTTCAACGTGCCGAATTCTACGTGCCGCTAATATTCTGATTGCCAACAACCCACACGTGTATGAAAAAACGCTGTTTTCTGAAATTCCAGAAGGTGAGCCACTTAAGGTGCTCATGGCAAAAAATGAAGAGCATGAAGCAGAGCGTGTTACCGGTGAGATCATTGCTCACAAGTTCTTGAACCGAACCAACTATAAAGATTACGCCATCTTGTATCGAGGTAATCACCAGTCTCGTTTGATTGAAAAATGGCTAGTGCAAAACAAAGTGCCGTACAAGCTATCGGGTGGTACGTCATTCTTCTCTCGCGCAGAAATCAAAGACATCATGGCGTACTTACGTGTCTTGGTTAACCCTGATGATGACAATGCGTTTTTGAGAATCGTGAATACGCCTCGCCGGGAGATTGGTCCTGTGACGCTCGAAAAGTTGGGTAGCTACGCGAACATGCGAGGAAAAAGCCTGTTTGCCGCCAGCTTTGAAATGGGCTTGGAACAGCATTTAACGGGGCGAGGGCTTGAGAACCTGCAACGTTTCACTCAGTGGATAGTGAGAATCGCAGATAACTCAGAGCGCGGGAATACCGTTGAAGCGGTGCGTTCATTGGTACGTGATATCAATTATGAAGACTGGCTATATGAGACCTCTTCTAGCGCCAAAGCGGCAGAGATGAGAATGAAGAACGTCTCGGATCTCTATTCATGGATTGTTGCTGATCTAGAAGGCGACAACTACGACCAAGAAGAGAAGACATTAAAAGAAGTCGTACTCAAGCTAACCTTAAGAGACATGATGGAACGCGGTGAGGAGGACGAAGACAATGATGCTGTTCAGTTAATGACGCTTCACGCTTCAAAAGGCTTGGAGTTCCCTTATGTTTACCTGCTTGGGTCTGAAGAGGGAATTTTGCCGCACCAAACCAGCATTGATGAAGACAATGTTGAAGAGGAACGTCGTCTTATGTATGTGGGTATCACTAGGGCGCAAAAAGAGCTGACCTTTACCATGTGTAAAGAGCGTCGCCAATATGGTGAACTGATTAAACCCTCTCAAAGTCGCTTCTTAGATGAGCTTCCTCAAGATGATATTGAGTGGGAGTCTAGGAAAAAGCCCGTATCGGCTGAAGAGCGGATGGAGAAAGGGCAAGCACATATTGCAAACTTACGGGCAATGTTCAAGAAGTAGTGCTGTTTTGTAAATTGAATATTAGATAAAGAAAAGGCTTGGTTTACTTATGTAAGCCAAGCCTTTTCTTTTAATAAGGAGAGTAGACGTTTATAAGCCTTCAATCATATGCTCAATGGCTGCGATGATTTCATCATCTGAACAGTCCATACAACCGCCTTTTGGTGGCATCGCGTTGAAACCATTGATTGCGTGTTCTGCTAATACATCTTTACCTTGAGCAATACGAGCACCCCAGTCGCCAGCATTACCTGTGACAGGAGCACCGCCAACACCACTTCCGTGACAAGCAGTACAGAACATGCCGTAAACAGCACTACCTTCGCGAGGGCCTGTGTCTTCTTCTACAACGGGCTCAGCACCAGCTAGGTAGACATTGCCAACAGGTTTGATGCGCTCGGCAATGGCATCGTACTCTTCTTGGCTAACACTACCAGCGTATGCGGCAGTCGAACTAAGTAAAGCGGCGAAAAATACTGTTAAGATTCGTTGAGACATATCCATTAAACTCACTTTAAATTCCCAAGGTAAGTACGTGCTTACCATTTATATAGTTGATAGTTTTGTGTCGATTCAACCCCATAAAAGGCTGTTAAATCAATGTAAACATTGGGTGATTATATCCTGTTAACTTGTTGCATTAAACAGCAAGTTAACGACTATTCAGAGATTATTATTTGTGAAATAGCTCTTTGTCACACTTTAATTGCCCAAAAAGGCACCAAACAATAAAAAAAGTTGAAAAAGTACTAGACGACATAGTGTGATATACGTATTATTCCCATCCGCCGATAGGGCATGCGCCCGTAGCTCAGCTGGATAGAGCGTTGGCCTCCGGAGCCAAAGGTCGAAGGTTCGAATCCTTTCGGGCGCGCCATCCGGATGCTTGCATAAGTAAGTGGCATATTGGCAAAAGATATAATGGTGGCTATAGCTCAGTTGGTAGAGCCCTGGATTGTGATTCCGGTGGTCGCGAGTTCGAATCTCGTTAGCCACCCCATTATTTAGGTAGCTTAGTTTACTGAGTAAATAAAAGCTTCCCGTTTTGATTCAAGTGACATCCCAAGAATCGAAACAAAATTCGTCAGTGATTAGCGTTGTTTTATAGCGCATGCTGGCTCTTGGAATAAGCGGACCAGAGGGTTACCCTCTCAACGTAAACCAAGTGAAAAAATACTTTGTCGGTGAATAGCGCAGCTTGGTAGCGCATCTGGTTTGGGACCAGAGGGTCGGGGGTTCGAATCCCTCTTCACCGACCACTATTTCAATAATCGCTAAGGCGGTTATATAAAAAATTAGTGGTGGCTATAGCTCAGTTGGTAGAGCCCTGGATTGTGATTCCGGTGGTCGCGAGTTCGAATCTCGTTAGCCACCCCATTAATTTTGGTAACGTAAGTTTCCTTTTTCGTTAAATCGAAATAAAACCTTGTCGGTGAATAGCGCAGCTTGGTAGCGCATCTGGTTTGGGACCAGAGGGTCGGGGGTTCGAATCCCTCTTCACCGACCACTATTAAGAAGCCCTGTCAGAAATGACGGGGCTTTTTTGCATCTGAAGATCAGTAAAATGATTGTGGCTAGGATTAGAGACTTGGGGGTTCCCAATGATTTCAAAACTAGGCTCTTCACTGACCACTATTAAGAAGCCTTGTCAGAAATGGCGAGGCTTTTTTACGTCTATAGTTCGGAGTTTTGAAGCAATGCTGAACCCAAAATTCTTTGTTTGAAAGGCTTGATAATCACGATCCTTGTAAAACTATCTTTACTGCTGTCTAGAAAAAATTAGTCATTTGTTAATCATCAATACAGAGGCCGAAGCCTGGTGAATATCTCCTGTGCATTTTTGAAGTTAATCACACTGCCATTTTTATACTGAACTAACCTATATTGTTCCAAGATTAATAACCCCTACCTAAGACTGAACCTATCTACTTTGGGTTTATTAACTACTATATTGGCACTTTACCAGGTCGTTCTTCTGCATTTTTGTTATCAAGTGGTTTTTGTTTCTGCTTTGTTAATTTTTAACTTTATATTATTTTTGATGAATTATTCACTGATGTGTTTTTATGATCTTCGGGTTTAACTAATCCTTTTAGGTGATACTGCTGTTAAGTTCGATGCTGGTGCAAGATGCACTCAATTGGTATTACCAATATTAAATGCAATTTGTATGCATAATTATCCATACACTTTGCTCTCTATCTGCTCAATATCGACTTTTTATCCTCTATTTGTTGCTTTTCTGTGAGTTTTTTGCCAAATTGATGACCTTGTTAATTGCCAGAACATTATACTGGCAAGAATGGATTCAATTTATATCAGTATGTTTGCGCGCAATACTGGTATCAGACAGGGCAGAAAACTGTCAAAGCAGTCGAGGTCTGATAAATGTCGCTATTAGAAGTTCAAAATCTTCGTATTGAGTACCCATCTCGCCATGGGGTTCATGCAGCTGTTAAATCGCTTTCGTTCAATATTGAACGTGGTGAGATTGTTGGTGTTGTTGGTGAATCTGGAGCGGGTAAGTCAACGGTTGGTAATGCTGTTATCGATCTACTTAGTCCTCCAGGTCTAATCGCAAGTGGCGATGTATTTTTAGACGGTGAAAAGATCTCCGGACTAACGCCTGAGCAAATGCGAAAAGTTCGCGGTTCGAAAATTGGATTTATTTTCCAAGACCCGATGACCTCTCTTAACCCTCTATTCACGGTTGAGCAGCAGCTAACCGAGACCATTCACGCCAACATGAAAGTGTCGGACGATGAAGCGTATCAACGTGCCTTATCTTTAATGAACCAAGTGGGTATTCCTCAGCCGGAAAACCGTCTAAAACAGTACCCTCACCAATTTTCTGGTGGTATGCGTCAGCGTGTGGTTATTGCTATTGCCCTTGCGGGTGAGCCTGACTTAATCATTGCCGATGAACCTACCACTGCTTTGGATGTGTCTATTCAAGACCAAATACTGACATTGATTCGCGATCTGTGTATCGAGAAAAATGTGGGTTGTATGTTGGTTACCCATGATATGGGTGTGGTCTCTAACGTGACTGACCGTGTTGCGGTAATGTACCGTGGCGACTTGGTTGAGTTTGGCCCAACAGCAAAAGTATTGGGCGACCCTGATCACTCTTACACACGCAGTCTAATTTCAGCGGTTCCTCGCTCAGATGTGAAACTCGATCGTTTCCCATTGGTGAGCTACATCGAAGAAGCACATGAGATGGAGCCTCTGGATGTTAAAAATCACTGGTTAGGTCAAAGCCAAGATCACCGTGATTACACTGGTTCTTTATTGAATGTGGAGAACGTTAACCTACGCTTTGTCACTAAAGACTCTTTGTTTGAAAGTCGTCGTGAATTTGTTCAAGCGTCAAACAACGTTAGCTTTGATGTCCGTGAAGGTGAGACTTTTGGTCTAGTAGGCGAATCTGGTTCGGGTAAATCAACAATTGCACGAGTGATTGCCGGTCTATATGCACCTAACTCAGGCAAGGTATCGTTCGAAGGTATCGACCTAACGGCAATGAAATCTGAGAAAGAGCGTCGTCCTTTACGTCGTCAGATGCAGATGGTATTCCAAAATCCTTATACATCAATGAACCCTCGTATGAAGATCTTTGACATTATTGCTGAACCTATTCGTTTTCACAAACTGACTCGCAACGAAACCGAAACTCGTGAGATCGTCAACGATCTACTTGATCACGTTGGTTTGGGCCGCATGTCAGGTGTTAAGTACCCACATGAATTCTCTGGTGGTCAGCGTCAACGTATTTCGATTGCACGTGCTCTTGCCACTCGTCCTCGCTTATTAATTTGTGATGAGCCAACGTCGGCACTGGATGTATCTGTTCAAGCTCAAATCTTGAACTTACTGAAAGACCTGCAGGATGAACTCAATCTAACCATGCTGTTTATCAGTCACGATTTACCGGTGATACGCCAGATGTGTGATCGTGTTGGCGTGATGCAGATGGGTAAACTGTTAGAGGTAGCGCCAACAGAGCAGCTATTTACTAACCCTCAGCACGAATACAGCAAACACCTAATTTCATTAATGCCTGAGTTCGTAGGCTTAAGAGAAGAAGTAAAAACGGCATAAGTCGTTTCGAATTACCGATTAGCGTCTAAACGTTAATCGGTATCGGAAAACTGAGCGTGCTTGGTAGTAGTGAGTAAGCTTGGAATAAAAAGCAGAAGCAAACACAACAAAACAACTAGGGATTCGGATTCCCGCATAAGGAGTTATGCAATGAAAACCATGAAAAGCAAACTAGTAGTCGCAATGATGGCTGCAGGTCTTAGCTTTAGCGCAGCAGCAGCAGACATTAAAGTAGCTTACGACGCAGATCCAGTATCACTGGACCCGCATGAGCAACTATCGGGCGGTACACTTCAAATGTCTCACATGGTGTTTGATCCACTAGTTCGTTACACACAAGAATTGGATTTTGAAGGCCGTCTAGCGAGCGAATGGAAACGTGTTGATGACACGACTTTCCGTTTCACTCTACGTGAAGGTGTTAAGTTCCACTCTGGTAACGAGCTAACTGCAGATGATGTTGTTTGGACATTTGATCGTCTAAAGAACTCACCTGACTTTAAAGCAATCTTCGAACCATACGAGAAGATGGTTAAAGTTGATGATTACACAGTTGAAATCATCTCTAAGGGTGCATACCCACTTGTTCTTCAAACCGCAACTTACATTTTCCCAATGGACAGCAAGTTCTACTCAGGTTCAACGGCTGACGGTAGCGACAAGTCAGAAGTTGTGAAGCACGGTAACTCGTTTGCTTCAACCAACGTTTCTGGTACAGGTCCGTTTATCGTGACTCAGCGTGAGCAAGGCGTACAGGTAGTCTTTGAACGTTTTGGCGATTACTGGGATGAGAACACAGGTAACGTAGACAAGCTAACACTTGTGCCAATCAAAGAAGATGCAACGCGTGTTGCGGCACTTCTTTCTGGTGGCGTAGACATGATTGCTCCAGTTGCTCCAAACGATCACAAGCGTGTTAAAGGCGCAAATAACATTGATCTAGTGACGCTACCGGGTACTCGTATCATCACGTTCCAAATGAACCAAAACAGCAACGAAGCATTGAAAGATGTTCGCGTTCGTCAAGCTATCGTTCATGCGATTAACAATGAAGGTATTGTTAAGAAAATCATGAAAGGCTTCGCAACGGCTGCTGGTCAGCAAGGCCCTTCTGGTTACGCTGGTTACGATGCAGAACTAGTGCCACGTTACGACCTGAAAAAAGCGAAAGCGCTTATGAAGGAAGCGGGCTACGAAGATGGCTTTACGCTTTCAATGATGGCGCCAAACAACCGTTACGTGAACGATGCGAAAGTAGCGCAAGCGTCTGCGGCTATGCTGTCTAAGATTGGTATCAAAGTTGATCTGAAAACAATGCCTAAAGCGCAATACTGGCCTGAATTTGACCTGTGTGCTGCAGACATGCTGATGATCGGTTGGCACTCAGATACTGAAGATTCAGCGAACTTCTCTGAATTCCTAACCATGACTCGTAACGAAGAGACAGGTAAAGGTCAGTACAACTGTGGTCACTATGCAAACGCAGAATTGGATGCTCTAGTGAATGCGGCTAACGTAGAAACAGACTCTGGCAAGCGTGCAGAAATGCTACAAACAGTAGAAGCAACGCTATACAACGATGCAGCGTTCGTTCCTCTACACTGGCAGAACCTAGCGTGGGGCGCAAAGTCTAACGTTAAGATTGCTCCAATCGTAAACGCAATGAACTTCCCTTACTTTGGCGACCTAGTGGTTGAGTAAGTAAGGCTTAGGCATCCATCTCGTGGATTCAAAATAGAAATATTGAGAGCAGCGTGATTGGATGCCTAACTAATTTTTGGCATTTAGCTTTGTTTCAGTCGGTTAGGTGCCATTTTTAAGACTGGATTTTTGTTTCTACTTATATTGAGTAGAAAGTCATGGATAGTTAAAAGGGGCAAGGAATGTTTTCGTTTCTGGTCAAGCGCCTGTTTCAGGCACTGATAGTGATGTTTGTGATCAGTTTGGTAGCGTTTTCCATTCAAGATAACTTGGGTGATCCGTTACGAGAGCTTGTAGGTCAGTCGGTTTCAGAAGCAGAGCGTCAAGCACTGCGTGATGAGCTAGGTCTGAATGATCCCTTCATTACAAAATATACGCGTTTTGTCGGCGCAGCCTTACAAGGTGATTTAGGCACATCTTACTTCTTCAAGCGACCAGCTGTAGATGTCATTTTAGATAAGCTGGTGGCAACACTAGAGCTCGTGTTCGGCGCGTCTCTTATCATTGTGGTTTGCTCCATTCCTTTAGGAGTTTATTCCGCTATTCATCCTAAAAGTGTCTTTACCAAAGCGGTAATGGCGTTTAGTAGTATCGGTATTTCCATACCTGTTTTCCTGACGGCGATTATGTTGATGTACGTATTCTCTATCGAACTCGGCTGGCTGCCTTCGTTTGGACGAGGTGAAACCGCAAACGTATTGGGTTGGGAATCTGGTTTCTTCACCATTGATGGCTTGCGTCATTTAGTGCTGCCGTGTGTCGCTCTTGCATCGATTATGCTGCCGCTGTTCATTCGATTGGTACGTTCTGAAATGCTTGAAGTACTGAGCTCTGAATACATCAAATTCGGTAAAGCGAAAGGCTTAGCTCTGAATAAAATTCATTACCAGCACGCCCTGAAAAATACCATGCTACCGGTGTTAACCGTAGGTGGTGTTCAAATCGGTACTATGGTGGCATACACCATTTTGACTGAGACAGTATTCCAGTGGCCAGGTACCGGTTTTCTATTCCTAGAAGCAATTAACCGTGTAGATACTCCACTTATTACCGCTTACGTTATTTTTGTTGGTCTTATCTTTGTTGTGACTAATACCATTGTTGATTTGCTCTATGGCGTGATCAACCCAACAGTAAACCTAACGGGTAAAGGATCTTAATCATGAGTGAAGTAGCAGTAGCCGCTCCGAGTCGTTGGGAGCGTTTTAAAAATTCAGACATCGTGTATTACTTTTTACGTGATAAGGTTGCGATGACCAGCTTTGCCGTCTTTATGATGTTCTTAGTCTTGGCATTGGCAGCGCCTATTTTATCACCAACGGATCCCTACGATTTATCTTCAATCGATATTATGGATTCAGAGCTTCCACCTTCTTGGATGGAAGACGGTGATTCAAACTTTTTGCTGGGTACCGATGAGCAAGGTCGTGACATTCTTTCGACCATTCTATACGGTTCGCGTTTGTCCCTAACCATTGGTTTCTTAGCGGTTGGCCTACAGTTAACCCTAGGCATCATTATCGGTCTATCAGCGGGCTACTTCGGTGGCCGTATTGATAGCTTCTTGATGCGTTTTGCTGATGTTCAATTATCGTTCTCAACCATGATGGTCGCGATCATTGTTTCGGCTATCTTCAAAGCCAGCTTTGGTAGTGACTTTTACAGCCAATACGCGGTAGTGATGCTGGTGGTGATCATTGGTGTCGCGGAATGGCCTCAATACGCTCGTACCATTCGTGCATCAGTATTGGCAGAGAAGAAGAAAGAGTATGTCGAAGCAGCACGAGTGATGGGCTTTAAAGCGCCACGTATCATGTTCCGCCATATTCTGCCTAACTGTCTATCGCCAATCTTGGTTATCTCAACAGTACAGATTGCTAACGCGATTATGTCTGAGGCAGCGCTGTCATTCCTAGGATTAGGCTTGCCGGTTGATCAGCCATCATTAGGTGCTCTAATTAGTACTGGCTTTAACTATATTTTCTCTGGTGCATGGTGGATTACTGCCTTCCCTGGTGTGGTCTTGATTACTTTAGTATTGGTTATCAACCTATTGGGTGACTGGTTACGTGATGTATTCAACCCTAAAATCTACAAAGGGTGATCCGCACCGATTGATTTTTATTCGAAAATCTAACTAAACTAGAGCCGTAAACTATTACGGCTCTTTTTTTGCATTGAATATAGTGAGCCAATCAAGGCAAAACGATTAAAGGTTAATGAAGTATGGATACGAAGTTGGTAATCAAACCTAGAATGATCGGAGTGAAGCTCTTGAGTATGGCCGCTTTGGCCCTTCTATTTATCTCTCATTCTGTTTCTGCGGAAGAATTCTTATGCGATGCAACACAAGCATCAACCAGTGAATTGCCTGTTTTAGATAGCGCTTGCCCAATCGGTAAAGGCTTATGGGGTAATCAAAAGCCGAAGGAGGCTGAATCAAGCTTTTGGATTCAATGTGGTGTCCTGTCGAAACCGCTCTCTTTAGCGAAAGCAAAATCTATCTATCAGCATATTTCAACCGATGTCTGGTCCAAGCCGGAAGAGAAAGGATACCGTTGTTTAATCGGTCCTTATAATGACTTCTCTAAAGCGAGACAAGAGCTGAGAAAAGTAAAAACAGAACACGCCTACAAAGAAGCCTTTATTCGAGAGGTGGTAAAAACATCAAAGTCGTCTTCGGCGCCCGTCGCTAAGGTGGTGCCTATTACCGGAACCGCTGTGAAAAAGGCGGAAGGCAAGTCTACGGCAACGAGCGCGCCAGTCATTGCGTCGACATCGTCTAAAATGGAGAAGGAGAGTGATACTAAGGTGGTCATACGTTTAAAAGCGACGGTTGCAGGGCTTGAATATCGCGTACCTTATACCGACTTTGAGGATGGGCAGTTCTACATGGAGCATGCGATGCCTTGGAATCGTTTAAACTATGAATCAGCAACGGAAGTGTGTGACTCAATGGATATGCGCTTGCCTCTCGACTTCGAATGGACGCAATTGTTGGAGGCTGCTGTCATGCTAGGGGATAACTGGCCTATGCATTTGCCTTACTGGGGTTTTGAGCGAAAAGGATTGTTTACCAGTGGCAAGATTAGTCAGTTAAAAGGAACGTCACTATTGAATGTGTTGTGCGTTAAATAGCGCCGATACGTCAACAGAGCATCGGTCTTTATTCAGGTTTTTCAGTATCTAGCTTCTTAGATAAGTCGAGGTACTTGTTTTCTACAAAGTCTTTCTCTTTACTTAGGTGTTGCATCTGTTGCTGTGCTTCCTCAAGCTCTTGACGCATCGCATCAAGCTCTTCACTGCTTGCACCTTGTTCGGCTTGTTGCTTGTACTCCTCAATGGTATTGAGTAACTCCTCTTTTTCGGTTTGATACTGAATCGCCAAGTCCTGAAATCCGCCCGCTTCACTGATTTGAATATACTCTTGCTCAAGCTTCTCAAAATCTTTTTCTAATGCTGCATTTTGTTCACGTAGCCCCTCAACGGTATCGGCTTGATTAAAGAGTTTTTTTCGAGTGATTTTTAAGCCTTTTACACTCTTATCGAGATCGCCTTTGAGTTTGCGGATCAGTTGATGGGATTTGTTCAGCTTGAGGTTGAGATCATCAATCTTAGCTTGTTCTTCTGGAGAAATGTGCTGCGCTGTTGAGCTACGAAGCAGGGTCATTTGGCTTTCTAGTGCTTGTTGAAGCTGGATCAAATCGTTAAGAGTGTCATTATTCTCAGAAGTGTAATTTAGAGCACTATCAACCGATTGCTGACACATTTGTAGCGTTTGATCATCCATGCCACTGGCCTCTTGAACCTTGGCGCCTTGAGTAAAGCCCCGAGCAAACTTTCGAAACTCACGAATGATAAGTAATAGAATAATAAACCAACCAGAAAGTATCACCAGCCCGAGATCGATGGCAAGCATTCCTAGTATTTCTTCTGTCACTATATCGGCTATCGACATATCTATCACCCTTTGCAATTACTTGCTTAGGATGTAAGTTTAGTTGTTATATAAATTTGTGCCTATACTTTGAACAGGTTAGGTGAAATTAGATGAGATTTTGTGAAGGTTTTAATCGTTGATGATAGCAAGGCAACGCTAGAAATTGTCCGACGTTCTCTTGAATCATACCCATATAAGCGTTTATCGATAAAAAAGGCTGAGAATGCGGCCGATGCTCTGGTGCTTATCGAAGACTGGAAGCCAGACATTGTGTTGACAGATTGGTATATGCCGGGAATGTCAGGGGTAGAGTTAGTTGAAGTGATTACACAAATGAACCCCGATATAAAAACCGCAATGATTACCATGGTTGATGATGAACAATTGATTGTGAAGGCACAGAACGCTGGAGCAAAATTTGTTCTTTCAAAACCTTTTGAGGATGAAGACCTGCATAGCAAGCTTAGGCCGTTAACGACGACGATAGGCGACAAAGGCATGTTGGGCGATCCTACGGAGTATCAGGGTGACCTCGCACTTCCTCAGGTCTCTACCTTAGAAAAGCACATGCAGCGAATTGTTTCTAAGGATATGACCTTGTTTATGATTCACCCTCAAGAGTTTGATGAGAGTAAGCTTCCATGCTTAATGGCGATGTACGTAGACAGTGAGAACCAAAAACCTAAAACCATCGCGCTGCTTGATATCCAAGCCATCTGTTTGTTTGCCAAAAGTAATAACAAAGTCACTGCGACGGATCTGCAACATACCCTAGAAAGCAAGGTGGTCAGTAAAGAGATCTTAGATTCGTGTCATAAAACGTTGAGTGATACCTCGCTCGCCTTTTTGGACAATCGAACTAAGAAAAGCTTACGTTTGAAAAGCGTGAGTTTACTGCCGCATACTTTTGAAAAGCTCGAAAAACTGTATGCCAAAGGGCCGGAAGAGCGAGTGGACTTCTCCTGCCAAATTGGAGAGTCAGAGCTTGGAAAGGTGACGTTAGTAGGGTATTAGAATTAATAGAACAGCTGGAATAAAAAAAGGGTTTAAGTATTCATACTTAAACCCTTTTTGGTTACTTTAAAGAGACTATCTCATGGTAACAAACTCTTCAGACCCGGTAGGGTGAATCGCGACAACCGCATCAAAGTCTGCTTTGGTTGCGCCCATCTTCATCGCAACCGCAAAACCTTGGATCATTTCATCAACTGTGAAACCAATACCGTGTAGACCAACAACTTTCTCATCTTCGCCTGCACAAACCAGTTTCATCTTACATGGCTGACGGTGCTTAGTGACCGCTGTGTACATCGCTGTGAAGCCTGATGTGTACACCTTGATGTTGTCTTTGCCGTATTGTTCTTCCGCTTCCTGAGTCGTTAGGCCAATCGTGCCGATTGGTGGGTGACTAAACACAACCGTTGGAACCAGTTCGTAATCCATTTTCGCGTCTGTTTTACCATTGAATAGACGCTCAGAAAGTTGACGACCCGCTTTAACAGCAACGGGCGTAAGCTCAATGCCGCCCTCCATGATGTCACCAACACAATAGATGCCTTTCACGTTTGTTTCTTGGTATTCATCAACTTTGATGTAACCGCGGTCATTGGTTTCTACGCCAGTGACGTCTAGGTTGATTGCATCTGTTGCTGGGTGACGACCAATCGCCCAAATTAGAGTATCAACAGTTTGGCTTTCACCGTTTTCTAGGTGAAGCGTCAGGCTGCCATCGGCTTCTTTAACCACTTCTTTTGGTACAGAGTGAGTATGAAGCGTTGGGCCTTCAGTATTCATTACCTCAACAAGCGTTTCTACGATCATTGGGTCGAAGCTACGTAACGGTGACTCTTTGCGGCAGAATAGGTGAGTTTCGCTGCCTAGAGAGTGCATAACGCCTGCAATCTCAACAGCGATGTAACCTGCGCCAATGACGGCTACGCGCTTTGGTTGCTCCATTAGCTCGAAGAAGCCGTTTGAATCGATACCGTACTCAGCACCTGGAATGTTTGGAATCGTCGGGCGACCACCAACGGCAATCGTGATGTGATCGGCAGTGTAAAGCTCACCGTTTACTTCAACGGTCTTTGCATCTACAAACTTAGCAAAGCCTTTAATGACGTTGACTTTGTTGTTTCCTAGTACACGATCGTAAGATTGGTGGATACGGCCGATGTACGCTTGGCGGTTTTCGATCATTTTGTTCCACTTGAACTCTTTCAGTTCAACGTCGAAACCATAGTCTTCCGCGTAGAGGTTGATGGCTTCAGCAACTTGAGCGCCATGCCACATGACTTTCTTTGGTACACAGCCAACGTTGACGCAAGTACCGCCAAGGTCTTGAGCTTCAATCAGTGCGACTTTAGCGCCGTACATTGAAGCACGGTTTGCTGAAGCGATACCACCAGAGCCACCCCCGATACAGATATAATCAAAATGCGTTGCCATTACGTTCTCCGAAAGCTAATTAATTCCATTATTTTAGTAACAATACATTGGGGTTGAGAGCCACAAACTCAATATGACCACAATGTTAAGTTGAATTTTGCTACCGATACTATAAATCGAGTCTAGCAACTTTAGCTAATGGGAAAAAGTGGCATTGATGATGAGGAATATCGATGAGCCGATTAATTACAGAAAAGTGGGGGAAGTCTTAGATAAGAATGGTGGATAAGTACAAATCGAATCGGAGGGGGTAGGCATGCGATCTTGTTACGGCCATGCATGCCTACAACGTATCTTGAGTCGTTATTACTCAGGCACAATCCACTCAACTTTAAAATGCCCAGTTGAAGGTGCGATAGCCTCTTTAAGGAACGGAAGAATCTCATTCATTTGGCTCTCAAGCTTCCAAGGGGGATTGATAACGATCATACCAGATGCGGTCATACCACGTTCATTAGTATCAGGAGAGACGCCAAGCTCGATTTGTAATACTTTGCGAATACCAAGCCCTTCTAGTCCTTCAAGCATATCTTCAATATCACAGCGATTAACCACTGGGTACCAAATCGCATAGATACCGGTTGCCCAGCGCTTATGGCTTTGAGCAATCGCTGTCACGACATCGCGATACTCTTTCGCCAGCTCGTACGGTGGGTCAATCAGTACCAGACCACGACGCTCTTTAGGTGGAAGACTACCTTTTAAGCGTTGGAATCCATCTTCTTTGTAGATTGATACCTGACGGTCACGGTGAAACTCTTGCTCAAGAAGTGGGTAGTCACTTGGGTGTAGTTCTGTCAGTACCATACGGTCTTGAGGGCGAATGTGAGCACGAGCTACTCGTGGTGAGCCTGGGTAGTAACGGAGGTCTTCACCATTGTTCAGTTGCTTGATGGCCTCAAGGTAGCTCTGAATTTCTTCAGGGATAGTATCTTGCGCCCATAAACGAGCGATACCTTGTTTGTACTCGCTGGTTTTTTCAGACCATTCGTGAGTTAAATCGTAGCGGCCAACGCCAGAGTGCGTATCGTGATAAACAAATGGCTTATCTTTTTGTTGTAGGGCATTCAAAATCAAGCTTTGAACAATGTGCTTAACAACATCGGCATGGTTGCCGGCATGAAAACTGTGGCGATAACTTAGCAAATTAGACTCTCAAACACTTATCGATGAAGTGCGCATAATTAAAATATTCTGTTAAGGGGATTATACGTCACTATTGAAATTTCCATAACCTACCTATATTTAGTATTTACTATTAAATAACAAATTCAGAGATAAACACGTTTGTTTACTCTCTTACATTTTGCCTCATCGTAAAAAGGAACGTTTATGTCGAACCCGCTTCTGTCCTTCACCGATTTACCGCCGTTTTCTCAAATTAAACCTGACCACGTGAAACCTGCCGTAGAGCAGCTTATTGCCGATTGCCGTGAAAAAATTGAGCAAGTATTGAAAGACAACAATAACCCGAGTTGGGAAAACCTGATCGCACCGATTGAAGAGGTGGACGATAAGCTTGGTCGCGCATGGTCACCTGTGAGCCATTTGAATTCGGTACTGAATAGTGAAGAGCTGCGTGAAGCATATGAGAGCTGCCTACCCATTCTATCGGAATACGGTACTTGGGTTGGCCAACACAAAGGGCTATTCGAAGCTTATAAGAGCATTCATGCAAGTGACGAATTTGCATCACTAACGCAAGCACAGAAGAAGTGTGTCACTGACTCTCTGCGTGATTTTGAGCTTTCGGGCATCGGCTTACCTGCGGATGAGCAACATCGCTATGGCGAAATCAGCAAGCGTATGTCTGAGCTAGGTTCTCAGTTCTCTAATAATGTTCTCGATGCGACGATGGGTTGGAATAAACACATTACCGATGAGAAAGAATTGGCGGGTATGCCTGAGTCGGCGGTTGCTGCAGCAAAAGCGGCGGCAGAAGCCAAAGAACTTGAAGGGTACTTGCTGACGCTAGATATACCGTCGTATCTTCCGGTAATGACGTACTGTGACAACCAAGTGTTGCGTGAAGAGTTGTACCAAGCGTATGTGACCAGAGCATCAGATCGTGGCCCGAATGCGGGCAAATGGGATAACACTGAGCTTATCGCTGAGCAGCTGAAATTGCGTTATGAAATTGCCCGTATGCTTGGCTTCAACACCTTTAGCGAAAAGTCACTGGCAACCAAAATGGCGGAAACACCAGAACAAGTACTAGGTTTCTTGAACGATCTAGCAGTGAAAGCGAAGCCACAAGGCGTACGTGAAGTGGAAGAGCTGCGTCAGTTTGCTGAAAAAGAGTTTGGTGTGACCGAACTGAACCTTTGGGACATCGCTTACTACAGCGAAAAACAAAAACAGCACCTGTTTGAAATCTCTGATGAAGATCTTCGTCCATATTTCCCTGAACAGAAAGCCGTCAGCGGTTTGTTTGAAGTACTCAACCGAGTATTTGGTATGAGCGTGAAAGAGCGCGAAGGCGTGGATACATGGCATGAGTCGGTTCGCTTCTTTGATATCTTTGATGGCAATGACAAGCTACGTGGCAGCTTCTACCTTGATCTGTATGCTCGTGAGCATAAACGTGGTGGCGCGTGGATGGATGATTGTCGTGGTCGTCGTATTACCGAAAATGGTGAGCTACAAAGCCCTGTTGCGTATTTAACGTGTAACTTCAATAAGCCAGTTGGCGATAAGCCAGCCTTGTTCACGCACAATGAAGTCGTGACTTTGTTCCACGAGTTTGGCCACGGTATTCACCACATGCTGACTCAGGTTGATGCGGGTGATGTCTCTGGTATCAATGGCGTGCCTTGGGATGCGGTAGAGCTACCAAGCCAGTTCCTAGAAAATTGGTGTTGGGAAGAAGAGGCGCTAGCGTTTATTTCAGGTCATTACCAAACAGGTGAAGCGCTACCAAAAGCGATGCTGGACAAAATGATGGCTGCAAAGAACTTCCAGTCGGCAATGTTCATTCTTCGTCAGCTAGAGTTCGGTTTGTTTGATTTCACGCTGCATACGGAATTTGATCCAGAGGTTGGCCCTAAGGTGCTAGAAACGTTAGCGGAAGTGAAGTCTAAGGTGTCTGTCTTGCCTGGTCTTGAGTGGAACCGCTTCTCTCATAGCTTTAGTCATATCTTTGCAGGGGGCTACAGCGCAGGCTACTACAGCTACCTATGGGCTGAAGTGCTGTCTGCTGATGCGTTCTCGCGTTTTGAAGAAGAGGGTATCTTTAACAAAGAAACTGGCCAAAGCTTCTTGAATAACATTCTAGAGATGGGCGGCAGTGAAGAGCCAATGACGCTGTTCAAGCGCTTTAGAGGTCGTGAGCCTCAAATCGATGCGATGTTAAGACACGCAGGTATTGAAGCGTAACTATTACTCATTATTGATAATTGAGCCCCACTCTTTACCTTCGGGTAACCAAAAGAGTGGGGCTTTTTGTATAATGTCGGCATAACTATCATGGGGATAAATTGATAATGAAGTCAGTAAAGATGCTTTTAGTTGGATTGTTAATACTTAGTGCGAGTGGTTGTGCTGAGTTAAAAGAGGTAGGGACGGTGATAGGTCATACTACCCGTGATGCAACCAAAGCGATTGGTCATGCATCACGAGACGCGGTTAATTCAGTGAAAGAAGATATGAGCAATGAAGAGTAGTTTCTAATGGTTGCTAAGCGCTAACCTTTTGCTTTAACCACTTGTCGAGCGAGAGTGGACCAGCCCCCCAAACGACTACGACCAGAATCATCAGCCCCCACAATTGGTGATCAAAGAAACCACGTTCCCATAACAGTGGATACGAGATCACCGCGGTAATATTAAACACAAACAATACTGCTGCCATTGGTCTGGTGAATAATCCTAACGCCAAAAATACCGGCAGTATCAGTTCGGCAGCTGTTCCCATATAGGCTGCTAACTCCCACGGTAATATCGGCACCACATATTCATACTCAAAGAGATACAGTGTACTTTCCCATGATGCGATCTTAACAAGCCCTGAATTGAAAAAGACCCAAGCAACCCATAAGCGCAAAAAAAGTAAGAATACAGGGATGAATAGGCTTTGTAGCTTGGCGATGATTTCATCGTATCGCTCAATCATGCTGGTTAGTTTATTACTCATGATGTTCCTCCTCGTGCTTGGTAATAGTGAAGCCCACTACCAAATTTAGCTGAATCAATGTTTCGAGATGAGTCAGTAGTGATTCATCAATTTCCGCTAGGGTTGATTCTGCTTGTAGGTTCATTAATAGTTGATGTTGTTCGCTATCAAGGACGGTATTCCAGGGGACACCATTCGGATGGCAGGCGATGACACCAGTTTCTGGGGCGTTGATATCCAAGTGCTCTAATTGCTCGTTTTGCAAGGCAAGGTTGAGTGAAAAGAGAGCATAACGAGAGGCAAACGGGATCACGCTTGGGGCAAGGTGGAATCTTAGGAGACTATATTCGTCACTTGTTAGCTGAGCAAGATTGGCAAGAGGCTGCACAGAGATTGAACTATTCGCTAGAGAGAAGGCTTGTTGGGCTTTGTCCAAACTCCATTCGAAACGTGCCACCTCAGCTAAGTACGGTGCGGCTTCAAGTACGGTAGGAAATTGTTCAATGGTGTCAGAGAAAGCAGCGCCATAATGTGTGACATCCCCACTCTGTAAGGGCTGACTAAGGACATGCTGGCGAGATAGTTGAGTAAAACACTCTTCACCCACCAGTTCCAAAGTCATAGGGTAGGTTGCTTCCAATACTTCGCTCAAACTTATAATGAAGTTATTCCGATAGATCTGTATTCGTTCATCAGCGCTGAAATGATCACTGACTATTTGGCACTCTTCACCCGTTGCTTGATAGTGCAATGCTTTAGCAAACTGCTGTTGTACCTGTGCCAGTGAGGTATTCATGATGCCTCTCTATTTTGTAAGGTTCTATTTTGTAAGGTTCTATTTTGTAAGGTTCTATGCAGCAAGGTTGTCTGAAGGATTTGGTTTGCTTTATCCGCTTCTCGCAGTAAGACTTCAGGTGCAGGAATATCGAGATCCCATTCGATTAATGTATGTCGGCTACCATGTTGAGTGATCCACGCCTGATAAAGATTCCAGACTTCATCGCTCACTGGGTGGCTGTGAGTATCTATCCAGATGTCCCCTTTTTCTAACTGCTTAATGGTAAACCCAGCAAGATGAATTTCATCGACGGACTCTGGGTTAATGGCATTAAGGTAAGTTTGGCAGTCGAAGCCATGATTAAAGGCGGAAACATAGATGTTATTCAAGTCGAGCAAGAGACGGCAGTCCGTCTGTTTTTGTACTTCAGTGAGAAACTCCCACTCGGGAATGGTCGAATGGTTAAACTTCAGATAACTCGATGGGTTTTCAATAAGAAGCGGTCTTTTCAGCGTATCTTGAACGTCTTGTACATTGCGACAGAAAACGTCTAACGCTTCTTCCGTATAGGGCAAGGGGAGCAAATCATTAAAGTAGTGACCGCCGTTTTCACTCCAGCTTAGGTGATCGGAAACCATGATAGGTTGAATATCATCGACGAGTTGTTTGAGTTGCGCTAGGTGTTGTTTGTTGACCCGTTCAACGCTCCCTAGTGATAAACCTATTCCATGACAGCTTATCTGATAATCGTTCGCCAAGTGTTGTAGGCTATGGCGAGCGGCTGAATTTGGTTGAAAGTAGTTTTCGCTGTGTATTTCTAGCCAGCTCAATGGTGGCTTTTCAGAATGAAAATAGTCGGTATGAGGGCTTCTGAATCCAACACCAATGTGATCGTGATAGGTTGTCAAAATGAATCCCTTCTAATTTCTAAGATTGAAATGGTGGAGATTTTGCTAGGTCAATTTGTTGAGCAAAGAGACCTAGCAATAGGATACTAGAGAGCGAGATTACGCTGACTCTGTGCTACCACCAGCGAGTTTTCCGCATGCACCTTTTGGTAATACAACGAAGGCATCTTTCTGATTATCCATTTTTGCAGTTCCTGCACATGAACTTGTTTTTGTCGCACAATCATTTTTACCTGCTTTTGCTACTCCGTAGCATTTCTCTTTTTCAGCAGCGACGGCAGGGGCAGCAGTAAGCATTGTTCCACCTAGAGCGATAAGACCTGTAACAGCAGCAGTAACGGCAATATTTGATTTTTTCATTGTTATTTCCTCTGACTTAATTCCTTGGTTTAATTCGCAAACTGTATTGGCTTGCTTAAGTTATAGGATAGAAAAGCCACCAAAAAACTTTCATTTTATTTATCGTTTTACTTGAACTAATAATTATCGAGAATGTAAGGTGTTGATTTTTAGATTGAAAAACAAACAGATAAATTGCTGAATTTTGTCTCATCTCTCATCGTTGTTTGGGTTATAATCTCTTTTTATGTATAAATAACCAGTAGCGTAGTGTGATGGACCCTTCCTTATTAGTTGATGGCCTTAATGACAAACAGCGTGAAGCGGTCGCCGCTCCGCTAGAAAACCTTCTTATTCTTGCCGGTGCGGGCAGTGGTAAAACGCGAGTTTTGGTACACCGTATTGCGTGGTTGATGTCGGTGGAGCAAGCGTCTCCGTTTTCGATTATGTCGGTGACGTTTACCAATAAGGCGGCCGCGGAAATGCGTGGTCGTATTGAAGAGCTCATGATGGGCAGTTCATCAGGCATGTGGAATGGTACTTTCCATGGGATCTGTCATCGAATTTTGCGCGCTCATTACCTTGATGCGAAGCTCCCGGAAGATTTTCAGATCATCGATTCTGATGATCAGTTACGTCTACTTCGTCGCTTAATCAAGGCGCAAAACCTTGATGAAAAACAGTGGCCAGCGAAGCAAGCGTCGTGGTGGATCAACGGGAAAAAAGATGAAGGTTTACGACCTCAGCACGTTGACGCCTACCATGATCCAATTGCTAAAACCTATCTACAAATTTATTCCGCATATCAAGAAGCGTGTGACCGAGCAGGGCTGGTGGATTTCGCTGAAATTCTATTGCGAGCGCATGAGCTACTGCGTGATAACAAGTTTATCCGAGAGCACTATCAAGCTCGATTTAAGCATATTCTGGTCGACGAATTTCAAGATACCAACAACATTCAATACGCTTGGCTAAGAATGATGGCGGGGCCTGAGAGCAACGTTATGATTGTTGGTGATGATGATCAGTCTATTTATGGCTGGCGTGGCGCTAAGATTGAGAATATTGAAAAATTCACTCAAGAATTCCCTAGCGTAAATACCATTCGACTAGAGCAAAACTACCGCTCAACCAAAACTATCCTAGAAGCATCGAACACTCTTATTGCTAACAATACCGAGCGTATGGGTAAAGAGCTGTGGACGGATGGAGTAGAAGGCGAGCCTATTTCGGTCTACTCCGCTTATAACGAACTAGACGAAGCGCGTTTTACCGTAAGTAAAATTAAAGAGTGGCAGGAGAAAGGCGGAGCGCTAAATGATGCCGCAATGCTGTATCGAAATAATGCCCAGTCACGTGTATTGGAAGAAGCGTTAATTCAAGCGGGTCTGCCATACCGAATTTACGGTGGGATGAGATTCTTCGAACGTCAAGAAATTCGAGACGCTCTGAGCTACCTGCGTTTGATTTCTAATCGTAATAATGATGCAGCGTTTGAGCGTGTGGTTAATACGCCTACTCGTGGTATCGGTGATAAGACACTAGAGACGATTCGTTTCGCCGCGCGTGATCGTGGTGCGACCATGTGGGAAACCTGTATTGCATTACTTGATGAAAAAGTATTAGCAGGCCGCGCGGCGAGTGCATTGAGCCGTTTTGTTGAGCTTATTGTCGCACTTGAAGATGACACTATGGACATGCCACTGCATGAACAAACTGACCATGTGATTAAATCATCAGGACTGTTTGCGATGTATGAGCAAGAGAAAGGTGAAAAATCTAAGGCTCGTATTGAGAACTTGGAAGAGCTTGTTACCGCAACCCGCCAGTTTGAAAAGCCAGAAGAGGCTGAAGAGTTAACGCTGCTCACTGCTTTCTTAACCCACGCCGCTTTAGAGTCGGGTGAAGGTCAAGCCGATGAATTCGATGATGCAGTGCAGCTAATGACGCTGCACAGTGCGAAAGGCTTAGAGTTCCCTATGGTCTTTATGGTCGGTGTGGAAGAAGGGATGTTCCCAAGTCAAATGTCAGCGGAAGAAGCGGGGCGCTTAGAAGAAGAGCGCCGCCTATGTTATGTAGGTATGACTCGTGCGAAGGAAAAGCTCTATATTACTTACGCTGAGATGCGTCGCCTCTACGGACAAGATAAATACCACAAGCCATCTCGTTTTATTAAAGAGCTGCCAGAAACCTGCTTAGATGAAGTTCGTATGAAGGCCCAGGTAAGTCGCCCAACCAGTGCGGGTCGCTTTAGCCAAACCGTGGTGAAAGAGAACTTTAACGAGACAGGGTTTAGTTTAGGCTCTCGTGTTAAGCACCCGAAATTTGGTGAAGGCACGATTATTAACTTTGAAGGCAGTGGCCCACAAAGCCGAGTTCAAGTCGCGTTTAATGGTGAAGGGATTAAGTGGTTAGTCACGGCTTACGCCAAGCTAGAACAAATGTAGTGTGAATTTTTCAGAGAACTAATTCTATGAAGGTGTACTTATTGTGCACCTTTTTTATGGATGGGGCTTAGATGCAGAAAAAAGAAAAACCCCGAGAGCTTACGCTCATCGGGGTCTATAGTCTTACTCGCAGCAATCCGGCTACTATAAGTGCTCCATGCATCAAATCCATGATAGTGTGCTGTAATCCGTCAGCATATTCCTTTTCATCGCCATCCTAGCGGTGTCCTTGACCTTATCCTGGTCTGCCAACAATCCTCGTTAGCGCGCTTCACTTATTCCTTGAGCGGTGTCCTTTACATCATCCTGATGTTCAGTCCTTGCCTCATCCAGAGGTGTCCATTGTCTTTCCATAGTAGTAACCATCCTAGTTACTATTGCGTCCATTCAATGTCCAATTCGCTTTCCTTGCCGACTATTCATCCTGAATAACCGAATCTTCATCCTGAAGATAACCTAGTCCTTGGAGTATCCTGTTCCGTGTCAGAATCCTTCCGACAGGGTTAATATTACGCTTTCCCTGTTTATCCTCAACGCTACGATCAGCGATTTTCTCAATGACACATAGAGTGAGAAATATACAAGCTGATTAAAAACAATATCTTATGTTGTTTGTGGTGTTTATCTCTAGGGTAGAAAACGATATAAGCTCACTTGTTTGTGAGAGATCTCTTACAAGAGGCTGAGCAGATCGTCCAATAACTCGTGTGATTTTATATTCACAAAACAAGCATAGTTATTGAGCTGTAAATAATTGAAAAACCTAGTGTGACAAATATCACACCACACAGTGAATCGATATAAACAGCAAGGCTTTGTATTCGCTTTTGTAGTTTGCTAGTTGAAAGTAGCCAAGCCAGTAGTGAGAACCAAGCTAGAGACAGCCCCCAAAGAATGAGTAGTGCGCCTGACTTTCCAGACAATGACATCTCTGCAGGAACTAAGCTCGACATCAAGCTAATAAAAAAGACTAAAGCTTTTGGGTTGAGGATATTGGTTGTGAAACCTCGACTTAATGCTTGACGCTTATTGGCTAAGACAAAGGTCTCTTTTTCCTTGGGAGCTTCTTGGTTAGAAGAGGCGTTATTTGACGATCTGAAGCGCTGCCAAGATGCAGATAGGGCCCCAAAGCCTAGATAGAAAAGGTAGCTACCACCTGCAAGCTGAAGTACAGCAAAAAGCATCGGCTGCTGGTGAACCAAATAGCTGATACCTGTGAGGCTTAAAATAGAGTGAAGCAGGATCCCTAATGAAAGGCCGAGTGCGATGTATAGACCAGTCTGTCTTCCATAGCGTGTGGCATTTTGGACGACTAAGGCAAAGTCTGGTCCTGGGCTCATCAGAGCTATTAAATGGACGCTCGCTAGCGTCGCTAAGATTGTGACTTCATTCATAACGGTTCCAATAACTTGGTGGTTCTGTTTGGTTGTACTGATGAACGAAGCTTATCGCGGATTCATGCCGCGTAATTGTAAATTATTAACACTTAGCTAATTTTTGATGGGGAAATGCAGAAAGCAGCCTTAAATGCTTTAGAGAAGTGGGCTTGATCGTAGAACCCTACTTGGTGGGCAACTTCAGTTCCACACACGCCAGACTTAATTAATCGCATGCTTTGTTCCATGCGAAGACGGCTGAGCCAAGCGTAAGGAGTCATGCCCATCTTATTTTTAAAGTGGCGCTGAAACTGGTTGGTGCTGAGATCGCACAAATCTGATAGCTGTTCGAGTCGTACTGGTTGATCTAGGTTTGCCATTAAATACTCTTTGAGAGTCTGGACGGATTGATTACCTAGCTGAAGTTTGCTCTTCGATACATATTGCGCATAGCGGTCGACGATGGTTGAGAGGCCTTCAAAAGGTAGGCAGTCTTTAGCAAGCTGACTGACGTTTTGACTGACGAGCAATTCATGCAGGCGATGCAATTGTGAAAACGTCTTGTGATCAGAGAGGATTAACTCTGAAAAGCTTAAGGTGTGATTGATTGCTTTGGGAGCGGCAAGATCTTGAAACCATTGAGGGGAGACGGAGAACACATTCACTTGATAGCCAGATTTTAGATTAGAGTGTCCGTCATGAAGCTCATCGGGTGGCATGATCACGACTTGTCCAGCTCCAGCGTGATAGCTCGTGCCTTTATAGACAAACTTTTGCTGACCTTGAGTGATTAACCCTATGTGAAAGTCCAAATGATAGTGACGCTGAAACGCAAACTCTTGGTACTGAGCTTGGATCAGGCTGATGTCCTGGTTGGATGTTGAGTAGTAGTGGACTTTATCCATGGTGCAAAAATCTTGGCTAAATGGTCATTAATTGAGCCAACCTTATCTCTGTATTTGTAGATTGTCTTGTAAAAAATGATCACTGTAGATATTTTTTCGGGCCTTTTAAGCAGTAGATCCAACCCAAAAATCAAGTGAATAAAAAGCTTGATGAGCAGACTCACCAAGCTTAGATCGTATCTTTATTTATGAACGAAGTGTTGTGCGTCTAATGCTCATCTAGTATCCGAGCACTTTAAGTTCTTGGAAGTTATTCCAAAGTACTAACTTGTTATCACTACCGTTATTACCATTACAAGTCAGTCTAATGAAGTTGATGGCGGACTTACCAATAGCTTGTTCGACTAAACCGGTTGTTGTTCCGGGTGTCAGAACGTTTTCTACAAGTTCATAATTCACGCCGTCATTACTGACTTCAAGATCAAATAGGTACTGTCTAACGTCGCCTTTGGCTTGAGAGTACAGAAGCTTTGAAACCGTCGCGGTTTGAGCGAGCTCTATAACATATTGAATGCCCACCCCTTGAGCAGTCCATTTTGTTAGTGGATCACCGTCAATGGCCATCTGTGGAGTATGATCAACGCGAGTTTCGGTAGCACTAACGCTCATAATGGCGAGCTCTGCTTCTTGTCCTTGGTCTTTATAGTCACCGAGTACGCCTAAGTATCGGCTATCAAAGGCGTTGGTGTGGCTAGGATGAAGTGTAGGGAAGATAACGTCAACACCCTCTTCACTGAGCCCCATCCAACGACAGAGTGTTGCCCCAAGTTGTTCAGAGGATTGGCTCGGAATGAACTTGTTACCCCACGCGTCCTGTCCATCTTTAACAAAGTCTGGCATCTTGCCGTAGCTAACACCACCATTGACGGCTTTACCAACGACCAGCTGATTGCTTCCCCAGCCATGATCAGTGCCTTTTTTACTGTTGTTCTCAATAGTTCGGCCAAAATCAGACATGGTAAAAGTGACGACCTTTTCTTCTAACCCAAGCTCTACGAGTGAAGCGTGAAATGCGCTGACTGCAGCATCAATGGTGGCGAGAAGCCCATCATGACGGCCTCTTTGATTGCTGTGATTATCAAAACCACCGAGATTGACAAAGAAGACTTGTCGACTATGACCCAGATCGGATGACGCTTGCATCATCCGTCTTACCATTCTTAGTTGGGAGCCTAAAGAGCTGCTTGGAATGGTGGTATCTTCAGGATAAAGGTCGAGTTTAGTTTGCAGTTCCTCCTGAAAATCTAAGATGCCTTTCAAGCGGTTGTTGTACTCCTTCTTAAAATCAGACCCATAAGGAGCTTCTACGAGTCTAATAAAGTTATTATTTAAGGAGCTTGAGCCAGCAATGGCATCCATGGCTCTTATGCCATCAGAGGATACGGAAATGTCTTTAGAGCGCGCACCGGTGAGCAGCTCGTTTCCTGCAAATGAAAGAGAGTCAGAAACGATAGCCTGTTCACTGCTCAAGACATCCATCATTAACCCTGCCCAGCCATAAGAGTGGTAGCCACCTTCTCCCCAGCTTGATTGCCATGCAAACTGCTGTTTGTTATGGGCGCCAAGACTTGTAGGTTTTTTGACGTCTGGGTAGTTTGTTTTATTGGTTGGCTCTACTAATGTGCCAATATTGACGAGTGCCGCTGCATTACCTTGATTCAACATCTCAGCAATATTTGGCATGGCTGCGTTGATTGCAACGCTCTGGGCTGTTTCTGAATTTGGAATGGAAATACTCGCTTCTGAGGTGAGGCCAATATCAGGACGAGCGAGCGTATATTTATCATATTGAGAGGCATCCGTTGGAATGATCATATTAAAAGAGTCACTCCCGCCATGTAAAAACAAGCACACCATAGATTTATAATCGCCTTGTTCATTTGCAAAGGCTTTATTCATGGAGAGAGAGAGTGAAATCGGAACCAGTCCAGAGACAGCCGTACCTGAGGCACCTTTTAAAAAGCTTCTACGTGTAATCGACATAATTTACTCCTGTACCATGAAATCAGGTGAGACAAAGGCGATGAATAACATCTTATGAACGGCGTAGAATTTATTGTTATGGCCGTCGTAAACCTTTGCTAATAGGTTGAGTATTTCAGGGGAAGCGTTGCCATTGAGAACGAGCGTGTTAACCGCATTCAGTAGCGCATCAAAGTTGTTATTGTTGGCAAGGGTTTCAAGGTTACTTGGAGCAACATAAAGCTCTTGTCTGTTGCTGCTGTTTTCTCTATTTTGTCCAAAATCTTTTAACGTTCGATAAAAGACATTATTCATGTTGATTAGCTGTCCCCAATCTATGATTTCAAGTTCCGGAGCCGTGAGTTGCTGATCAGCAAGTGCACCTTGGGGTATGTGTGTCGGCTGGTAAAAGTTAAAAACAGAATTTGCACCCAAAGGATATTGATTAAATGATTCCTTATAGTTCATCGGATTGTAAACAATATCGCCGTTGCCACCTGGGTAGGCTTCCAATGCCCGGTACAGATAGGTCATCGCTAGAATGGGTTCGCGTACTTTTGCCATATTGACGCTATTTGTGAGTAATGTATCTGGGTCGGTGTAAATGGCTTTAATAACGGCTTGTAAGTCACCGTCTGTATTGGCGAATTCAGAGGCGACGCGATAGACGTAATCGCCACTTGGATTGGATGTGGTTAGACGCTTTATTAGCATGGTTGAGATAAAAGGCGCGATGTTTTGATGTTCAGTGATCTGTTTTAAGAACTGATCTAAATCTTGTTCAGCGGTTTGCCCCGGAGGATAGTACTGACCGAATACCCATTTTTCATCCATATCATGAAAAGAGTTATCTGCGACCATTGGCACTAATGTATTACCATTATCAAGATCCCACCCTGTAAAGATTCGGGCAATATTTTCAACATCGTAGTCTTCATATGTCTCTATGAGTGTGCCATCTGGGTGAGTGTCAGGAGACCCATCAAGATTGAGTTCGTATAAGCCAATAGTGAACAATTGCATGACTTCTCTGGCGTAGTTTTGATCTGGCGCTTGCCCCGTAACGCTCTGAGGTTTATTACCACTCATTGTCAGGAACTGTCCCATAGCAGGGGATAGCGTGACGGTGCGTAATAGTTGTTTGAAATTACCAAAAGCACCTTCAACTAAGGCATCGTAATAATTTGCTAATGCTTCAGCGTCGCCCGCGAGGTTGGCGTCCTTTTCACTGACCACAAATATTTGGCTTAATGCAAAAGCAACTCTCTGACGAAGTTGGGCGTTATCCCAAAGTGCGATATCAAACCAAGCGCCAACGCGGCACTCTTGATTAACGTTGCCATTATTCCTTATCGTTGCTTGATGTTGTGCTTGCGGTAAGTGACTCATATACGATTGATTGATTTGTTCGTCTATCCACAACGAACGATTATCGAGTAGTTTCAAATCATCGAGTTCAGATTGGCGAACACCCATGGTTGCCAGATCTAAAAATCGAGATGCTTGTTGGTGGGTCAAATTATCCATATTGTTCTCCCTAGCCAGAAATAGATGTCTAGGGTTCAGGATTGAATGATCTGCCTTTTCCTAGACAGACTAAGCTTGGTATGAAATAACAAATTAGCCATGTAATTAATGAATCGATCTCACTTTTGTGATTTTAAGTGCATTTATCTATGCAACTTAGTTCGCTTTCATTGGGTCTACTAGATTTGTTCTTTATCGTGGATATGGATATGGATATGGATATGGATATGGATATAAATTGGGCCTATTGAGTGTATAGGCCCATTTTTTAGATCTATTTTTTGGCTTTTTTGTTGTTGCGGTAAGCATCAAAAGTGAAAACAAGCAGAGCGCCCCAGATAAAGGCAAACGTCACGACTTTATCTTGAGTAAATGCTTCGCCGTAGATAAGTACAGCGAGTAGTAGCATTAAGCTTGGGCCAATGTATTGGAAAAAGCCTAACGTCGATAGCTTAAGCCTAGTTGCAGCACCATTAAAGCACAGTAGTGGTACCGTGGTAATCACACCCGCCATTAACAATAAAATGTTAAGGCTCATTTCATTGTTACTAAAGTTAGAGGTTGCCGAATCGGCGATAAAGAGTAAATAAATAGCAGCAATCGGCAGTAATACTAAGGTTTCCACAAATAACCCCGTTTGAGCGTCGACGCCTACTTTTTTACGCAGCAGCCCATACATACCAAAACTCATCGCGAGAGCAATTGCGATCACAGGGACTGAACCAAATGCGACCAATTGAACTATGACCGCACAGGCGGCTAGCGCAACGGCAAACCATTGTAGACTACGTAATCGTTCACCGAGAAATATCATTCCGAATAGCACATTAACCAAAGGGTTGATGTAGTAGCCCAAGCTCGCATCGAGCATGCGGTTTTCATTGACCGCCCAGATAAATATCAACCAATTCAATCCAATGACGATTGAGGTTGCGAAGAGATAGGTCATCTTCGATTTTGAAGTCATTACATCACGCACGGTTCTCCAACGTCGGCCAATATGCAGCAGTCCCGCTAGAAAGAAAAATGACCAAACGACGCGATGGCTAAGTATTTCTAATGCCGCAACACCATCCAGTGACTTAAAGTAAATTGGCGCAATGCCCCACATGGTGTAGGCACCAATAGCAAACAAAATCCCTTGTCGCGTTCTTTGTTGTTCTTCTATTGTCATGAATTGTCGCTTAATAATAGAGAGGGGAAATAAAAGATCCGCAGTATACGAGTCGCTCAAGGAATCGCCTAATGAAATTGCAGTTTAATTCCTCAGCGTTCCCCTCTACAATGTCGGGCCAAAAGCCAAACCTTCTCGGCTTGATTAGACCTATATTTGAGATATTGAATGACCTCCACCTTGCTTGCACAACAATCCGAAGCCTCTCCACAAAGCATCTTAGAAGATGTGTTTGGTTATCAGAGTTTCCGTGAAGGGCAGCAAGAAGTGATTGAAGCAGCACTAACGGGTAAAGATAGCGTTGTTATCATGCCAACGGGTGGCGGAAAGTCGTTGTGTTATCAGGTTCCTGCACTGCTTCATTCTGGTTTGACGTTAGTTATTTCTCCACTCATTTCTTTGATGAAAGACCAAGTCGATCAGCTCAAAGCGGATGGCGTTGCGGCAGAGTGCGTTAACTCAACCATGTCTCGAGAAGCGCTTATCAGCGTTTATAACCGCATGCACAGTGGTGATCTCAAGCTTGTGTACATCTCTCCTGAGCGAGTGTTAATGCAAGATTTCATTGAGCGTTTGCAAAACGTAAACTTATCAATGATTGCTGTGGATGAAGCGCACTGTATTTCTCAGTGGGGACACGACTTTAGGCCGGAATATGCCGCAATAGGACAGCTCAAGACCTATTTTCCGCATGTTCCGTTTATGGCATTAACCGCGACCGCTGATGATGCAACGCGTGGGGATATTATTGCTCGGCTTAACCTTATTGAGCCGCATGACTATTTAGGCAGCTTCGATAGGCCGAATATCCATTACAACCTAGTCGAAAAGCACAAGCCTGTCTCTCAAGTGATCCGTTACGTACAAACCAACAAAGGTCAGTGCGGAATTATTTACTGTGGTAGCCGTAAGAAAGTCGAAATGGTGACTGAGAAGCTATGCAATAACCATATTCGAGCGGCGGGTTATCACGCCGGAATGGACGTTGATGAGCGCGCGTATGTGCAAGAAGCTTTTCAGCGTGATGACATTCAAATCGTGGTTGCGACTGTTGCATTTGGCATGGGTATTAATAAACCGAACGTCCGCTTTGTGGTGCATTTTGATATTCCCCGTAATATTGAATCGTACTACCAAGAAACGGGCAGAGCAGGGCGAGATGGTTTACCTGCTGAAGCGATGATGCTTTATGACCCTGCTGATATTGGTTGGCTTCGTCGTATTTTGGATGAAAAAGATGATGGTCCGCAAAAGCAGGTGGAAACCCATAAGTTAAATGCGATGGTTGCTTTTGCAGAAGCACAAACGTGTCGACGTCAGGTATTGCTGAACTATTTTGGTGAGTATCGAGAGAAACCTTGTGGTAACTGTGATGTGTGCGTCGATCCCCCTAAGCACTTCGATGCTACGAAAGAAGCACAAAAAGCGCTGTCCTGTGTTTACCGTGTGAATCAAGGCTTTGGTATTGGTTATGTCGTGGAAGTACTACGTGGCATGCAAAATATCCGCGTGAGAGAGAATGGGCACGACAAGCTTTCCACTTATGGCATTGGGCGTGATCACAGTCATGACTATTGGGTGAGTGTGTTTCGTCAGCTGATCCATAAAGGTTTGCTGTCGCAAAATATTACGCGCAATTCGACTTTACAGCTCACCGAAGAAGCGCGGCCTGTATTACGCGGTGAAATGGAACTGGAACTCGCGGTTCCTCGTTTAGATACCGCGGCAAGAAGTGCTAAGTCAGATAAGCTATCGAGCAAAAACTACGATAAGAAGTTGTTTGCTAAATTACGCAAACTTCGCAAGAGCATTGCCGATGAAGATAGCTTGCCACCTTATGTTGTCTTTAGTGACGCAACGCTAATAGACATGGCTGAAATTTTACCAACCTCATACGGTGAAATGCTTGCTGTAAACGGGGTAGGACAGCGTAAGCTCGACAAGTACGCTGATGCCTTTTTGGATCTCATCCAAGAGCACATTACGACTCACGGTTAATGGCTAAGTGATACCATTAAGATGTAACTGAAGGAAGAATCATGGACGATAGAACAATAGATTTTGGTTTACATAGCTACTTAGCAGAGCAAGGTCGAATTTTAATTTCAGCACCCAACGTTGATTTTGATAGCTTTCCCGAAGTAGGAGAACGACTGGTTTCTCTATTGTCTGCAACGGTTATTGAGAAACAGTGCGACGCTGATATTCATTCTTGGTTGATTGATTTTGAAGATTGTCAGTTGTTTCTAAAAGCAGAGCACTACAGCGAATCACTTTGGTTAGAGGCTCTTGCACCAAACGAAGCCAAAGAAGAACTTGAGTACCTTAGCCAGCTTTTCGATAAAGGGTTTTCAAGTTAAACGTTTGCGCGTTATTTAACCACTTGCAGCGAGTGTTGGTTACTGTATAATCGCCCGCCGCTAGGCCTCTCACATGCGCTATATTGCATGTCAGAGCGTCAGTAAACTTAATTAATTACATTGTTGGTATGGATTCTCCCTGATGGGTGGATTCAATTAGGGTTCCCTCGCCCCCTAACGAAACTAAAAAGGTCACGCATGAATCACTTTACTTCTGCGCAGCAGCGCAACGCCCTCTTTTTTTTGGTCTTATTCCATCTGATCATTATCGCATCGAGTAACTATCTGGTGCAGTTACCCTTTACTGTATTCGGTATGCACACGACTTGGGGCGCTTTTACTTTTCCCTTTATCTTCTTAGCAACCGACCTCACCGTTCGAGTATTTGGTGCTCAGCTAGCACGTAGAATCATCTTCTTAGTCATGCTGCCTGCGCTCGTTGTGTCGTATCTGCTGTCGGTCATTTTCTTTGAAGGGCAATTCCAAGGTTTTGGTCAGCTTTCAGAGTTTAACCTGTTTGTGGCACGTATCGCCGCAGCTAGCTTTATGGCGTATTTGCTAGGACAAATCTTAGATGTACACGTGTTTAACCGTTTAAGACAGCTTAAGCAGTGGTGGATTGCACCGACCTGTTCAACGTTGTTTGGTAATGCTTTAGATACGTTAGCCTTCTTTGCTATCGCCTTCTATCAAAGCCCTGATGCATTCATGGCAGAACACTGGGTTGAGATTGCGCTGGTGGATTACGGATTCAAGCTGATCATTAGCTTAGGTCTGTTTGTTCCTATGTATGGTGTGCTACTGAACTACTTGATTAAAAAGCTGACCTCGGTAAACCCTGACTTTAAAGCGGTTGGTAGTACTCAATAGTAACCGCTGCTTAATTTAGGTAACACTAGAGCTAGGAAAACAAAAAAGCCCAAGTTTGATAACTTGGGCTTTTTGTTTCTATTAATGCTTTTGGACTACTACCTTCTAGCGTTAGTGATTAACGTTCACTGATGGTTAATGGCCAACCCGCATCACTTTGTCGGCTTGCTTCGATTTCGAGTTCCGCAGCGGTTAATGGGTTTCTTGATAACCATTGATGGCATACGGAGATATCGAGTGCGTTGTCTTCAGCCTTTATGTGTATTTCTGGTTGCTTTTCACTGTCGCGTCGGTGCGTTAAGAGTACCGATAAACGCAATAGGCGCAAAATTCGTTGTCCACTGGTAGCGCTGACTGCGTGTTGTTCTGGCATTGCGGAAAATTGCTCGCGATAACGACGAGTGATTTCTGCAAGGCAATGTTTTTGAGCGCGTGTGTAACCTGGCAAATCAAGCTGTTCAAGAAGGTAGGCGTTATGCTTACCCGCTTGTTTAAAGTCGATGGTTAAGCCAACTTCATGTAATTGGCAGGCGGTATTTAACAGGGGTTGTCCTTGTGGTTCTGGGATCCACTGTTCTCCACCACATTGTATTAGGAGTTTATTGGCTGTATCAGCCACTTGTTGAGCATAGAGGCTATCCATTTGATAGCGCTTTTGAATACTATCGATAGTACGAGCTCGAATGTCACTTTGTCTCAGTTCCGGAACCATTTCATAGGCCATCCCTTCACGCAGTGCTCCACCAGCCAGCGTCAGGGAGTCAATTTCTAATAGCTCAAAAATAGCGATCAATATAGAGAGGCCGCTTGGGAATACTAATGCTCGCTCTAGCGTTAAGCCTTCAATTTCTAGCTCTTCTAGTTGATCGGTCAGCATCGCCTGTTTTTGAAGCCGCTTTAACTTAGCAAGTGTGATGACTTCATCCATGCCTTGAGCAAGCATGATCTCTTGCAAAGCTTGAACTGTGCCACTTGCGCCAACACAGACATCCCAACCTATTTGAGTGTACTGATCTAATATTGGGGCAATAGTTTCTTTGGCTGCATTAATGGCTGAGTCAAAGTTATGCTGAGTTAACTGACGATCTTGGAAGTGCTTTTCTAACCATGTGACGCACCCCATTTTTAAGCTGGTGAGTGCTTTAGCTTCAAAACCTTTACCGATAATAAGTTCGGTACTTGCACCACCAATATCAACAACTAAACGACGACCTATACCACCAGAGGTGTGTGCGACACCTTGATAAATCATCGCCGCTTCTTGCTCACCGGAGATAACCTTGATGTCGTACCCCAGTATTTGGTTGGCTTTTTTAAGGAAAATATCCACATTGGTTGCGGTACGCAGTGTTGCGGTGCCAACAATACGAATATTGTCCTTTGGAATATCTTGTAGTCGCTCTGCAAAAAGACTTAAACAATCCCAACCACGCTGCATAGCTTCCTGACTTAGCGCATTGTGTTCATCTAGACCTGAAGCTAAACGAACCTTGCGCTTTATCTTGGCCATTGTTTGCACGCTGCCACTGATGTGACGCACAACGAGCATATGAAAACTGTTCGACCCAAGGTCGATGGCAGCGTAAAACGCGGGTGAGACTGATTGATTCATAGACGACTAAAGATTCCTTTTCTTATTGCTGACGTGGTTGACGCGGTCGACGATTATGAGGACGGCGATTACCAGAACGTGGTCCACCTGAATTAGAACGACGCTGTTGAGGGCTGCGTGTACGCATACGAATAGGCGCTGGCAGATCTTCAATCAATGAAGAAGCATCGTAATCTGAGACAGGGATTGAGTGCTCAATGTATTCTTCGATTGGTGGAAGGTTAATGGCGTAATCTTCACAAGCGAAGCTGATTGAGTGACCACTTTCTCCGGCGCGACCAGTACGGCCGATACGGTGAACGTAATCTTCACAGTCGTCAGGTAAGTCGTAGTTGAATACGTGTGTTACTTGAGGGATATGCAGTCCACGAGCAGCAACATCCGTTGCAACTAGAATATCGACTTCACCTTTGGTGAATTGCTCAAGGATTTTCTCGCGTTTCTTCTGAGGAACGTCACCCGTTAGTAGGCCTACACGGTGTCCATCAGCAGCAAGGTGGCCCCATACTGAATCACACTTATATTTGGTATTAGCAAATACGATTGCGCGATCTGGCCACTCTTCTTCAATCAATGTTTGAAGTAGTGACATTTTGTGTTCGTTAGAAGGGTAGAAAAGCTCTTCTTGAATGCGATGGCCAGTTTTACGTTCCGGTTCAACCACAACATGCTCTGGATTGTGCATGTGTTCGAAAGCCAATTCCTGAACGCGGTATGAAAGCGTTGCTGAAAATAGCATATTCAATCGTTCGTTAGGCGCAGGCATGCGTCTGAACAAGAAACGAATGTCTTTAATAAAGCCAAGATCGAACATGCGATCAGCTTCATCAAGTACAACGGCTTGAATGTGGTTAAGGTTAAATACCTTCTGCTTATAGAAGTCGATAATACGACCTGTGGTGCCGATAAGGATATCAACGCCAGCTTCTAGCTTAGATACTTGCTTATCGTAGCTTTCGCCACCGTAAGCCAAACCTGCTTTAAGACCCGTACTTTCAACTAGAGAGGCAGCATCGTTATAGATCTGGATCGCTAGTTCACGGGTTGGGGCCATAATGATCGCTCTAGGCTGGTTAGCCTTGCGACCTTCATGTTCAGGTGTCGTAAGTAGATGGTTAAAAGTAGCAGTGAGAAACGCTAAGGTTTTACCAGTGCCCGTTTGGGCCTGGCCTGCGATGTCTTGGCCGGTGAGCAGTACCGGCAACGCCAAGGCTTGAATAGGGGTACAAAATTCGTATCCATTTTTATTCAATCCTTCAATGACTTGGGTGTTTAAACCGAAGTCGGCGAACTTTTGCTCTGTGATATGCGTCTTTTTCATCACTATAGAATATCAGCTTAAGCTTGCAATACGAAAGTAAATACATTCCAATAGGGCATCTATTTACTGGTTATCGTATAATCAGTTGAGAAAAATACATTGGAGTGGAAGATGAGTGACAAGATTTTGCAGCTAACAGATGATGGTTTTGATAACGACGTAATCAATGCTGCAGGCCCGGTTCTTGTGGATTTTTGGGCAGAATGGTGTGGTCCTTGTAAGATGATTGCCCCAATTCTTGATGAAATCGCAACAGAATACGAAGGCAAGCTCACTATCGGTAAATTAAATATCGACCAAAATGCGGGTATTCCGCCAAAGTTTGGTATTCGTGGAATCCCAACGTTGCTTTTATTCAAAGATGGCGCAGTCGCAGCAACTAAGGTTGGCGCACTGTCAAAAACTCAACTGAAAGAGTTTTTAGACGCTAACTTATAAAGCATTATTAAAAAAGACCGCGCAGAATGAAAAAATGCGCGGTTTTGTTTTTGATCAGCAACAAAATCTAGACTACGCTACTATTTAGTGATAATTTATTGCACGTAAATTATACAAGTGTTCACTTCTTGGTCGTTCCTGAGACCAAATCCATCTTAACTTAAAAAACAGATCCTATTTTGACTAAACAAACCACAATGAATCTAACAGAACTGAAGAACAGACCCGTGTCTGAGCTTGTAAAACTTAGCGAAACTCTTGGCTTAGAAAACCTTGCTCGCTTAAGAAAACAAGACATTATCTTCTCCATCCTAAAAGCACACGCGAAAAGCGGTGAAGACATCTTTGGCGATGGGGTTCTAGAAATACTTCAAGACGGTTTTGGATTTCTACGCAGCGCCGATTGTTCATATCTAGCTGGTCCCGATGATATTTACGTATCACCAAGCCAGATTCGTCGTTTCAACTTGCGTACTGGTGATTCAATTGCCGGAAAGATTCGCCCACCTAAAGATGGTGAACGCTACTTCGCACTGCTGAAAGTAAGCACTGTTAACCACGATCGCCCTGATAATGCCCGTAATAAAATCCTGTTTGAAAACCTTACACCACTTCACGCGAACGAGCGTATGGTGATGGAAGCGGGTAATGGCGCGACGGAAGATATTACAGCTCGCATCTTAGATCTTGCTTCGCCAATAGGTAAAGGTCAGCGTGGTCTTATTGTTGCTCCGCCAAAAGCGGGTAAAACAATGTTGCTACAGAACATTGCGCAAAGCGTTGCTCGTAACCACCCTGAATGTGAGTTGATGGTACTGCTTATTGATGAGCGTCCTGAAGAAGTAACTGAAATGCAGCGCTTAGTTAAAGGTGAAGTTATTGCTTCAACGTTTGATGAGCCAGCGTCTCGTCACGTACAAGTCGCAGAGATGGTTATCGAAAAAGCAAAGCGTCTTGTTGAACACAAGAAAGACGTGGTTATCTTGCTTGACTCTATTACTCGTCTAGCGCGTGCATACAACACAGTGGTTCCATCATCAGGTAAAGTTCTTACTGGTGGTGTTGATGCCAATGCTCTACATCGTCCAAAACGTTTCTTCGGTGCTGCACGTAACGTAGAAGAGGGTGGTAGTTTGACGATTATCGCTACTGCGCTTGTTGATACGGGCTCTAAGATGGATGAAGTTATCTATGAAGAGTTTAAAGGTACAGGTAACATGGAACTGCACCTTAACCGTAAGATTGCAGAAAAGCGTGTATTCCCAGCGATTGATTTCAACCGCTCAGGCACACGTCGTGAAGAGTTATTGACGAAAAAAGATGAGCTACAGAAAATGTGGATTCTGCGTAAGATTGTTCACCCAATGAGTGAGATCGATGCAATGGAATTCCTAATCGACAAGCTAGCAATGACCAAAACAAATAATGAATTCTTTGATGCAATGCGCCGTCAAAAATAATTCGACTTGTTATTAAAAAACGCCACCGATAGTTCGGTGGCGTTTTTGTTTGCATTCTCTTTGTAAAGTGACACAATGGCTACGAATGTTACAAGGAGGTTAATATGCGACAAGGACTGTTGTTATCTGTTCTCCTATTGTCATCCCTGCTATTCGTTCCGTTTGCTGCTTATGCGACGTTAATGGAACCTATCACCGTAAAGCAGTGGCTAAAGGACGAACATGTTCACCGTAAGGTGACAGAATTAATGCACTATGTTGATGACGATGAGTTGGATTCATTAAAATTCGCATTAGAGCGTTTGGCTCTACCTCAGCAAGAGGTAGCTCGGTTTGTACTACTGTCGACAATAGAAAATCAACATCGAGCGATAAGCCCTAAAATGGCAATGTTTTTAGAGCGTCAGATCGCGTACAGCCCGACTTATAAAGTGTTGGAACGAGGTGAGGGCTATGAGTTTACAGTCCCTGCCTTTAATTACCCCGCTACAGCAAGTCGTTTACTGAAACAGTGGCAGCAAGATCAAACGACCTTAGATTTTATTTTATCGGCGGAACGTAAAGAGCTTAAATTACAGCAATGGTTATCCGGCAGTGATTACCTGATGCAAACTCGTGAATCACTACTGATTCGAGAACTTGAGAGCCTATCACCTGAAGCGGTTTTCGCACTAACCGAACAACTTACCTCCCAAACTATTACCAGCTGGCTTCCTTCTTCAAAAGTGATGGTTCAATTAGCTAAAGTCAGTAAAAGTGAAGATGTTTATCATTTGTTGTGGAGAATGAAATCTGATTTTTATACGGAGTCGGAGCTTGAACGATTGGCAGCAGAGTCGGATGCTTTTTCAATTTCCCAAGTGATGTCCGCCACAGCGAACCCTGTGTTAAAACAGCAAGCTTTTACAGCCTTGGTAAAAACCAAGCCGATGAATGAGGATGTAAAACTGTTTTTATTATCGAAAATGCAATTGACAGAAGATGCATCTTTGGTGGCTTATGAGCTGGAGCGACAAGGCTACAGAGGATGGCTCGAAGAGTTAGTAAATAGCAAACAGAAGCTCAATACCGAAGCAATTTTACAAGTCTTATCACATTAATGGATAACGATATTCATGAATGAGGGAAAGGCGGATCGAACGATCCGTTTTTTGATATACTGCTAACAGTTTAATCACTAGATAGAAGTTCTATGAGTTTTCAGGATTTACGCGACTTTATTGGGCACCTTGAAAGTAAAGGGCTATTAAAGCGTATTACCCACCCCGTCGACCCTCATTATGAGATGACTGAAATTAGCGACCGCACACTTCGAGCGGGCGGTCCTGCACTGTTGTTTGAAAATCCAGTTGGCTACGATATGCCAGTCTTGACCAATTTGTTTGGTACGCCTGAGCGGGTTGCAATAGGGATGGGAAGGTCGGACGTTAAAGAACTAAGAGAAGTTGGCAAGCTGCTTGCTTATTTAAAAGAGCCAGAACCGCCAAAAGGCTTTAAAGACGCTATCGATAAAATCCCGGTATTTAAACAAGTTCTGAATATGCCAGTGAAGCGTTTACGTAAAGCGCCTTGCCAAGAGGTTGTTTGGCAAGGTGATGGTGTTGACCTTGATAAAATTCCAGTCATGAGTTGTTGGCAAGATGATGTTGCCCCTTTGCTGACTTGGGGTTTAACCGTGACAAAAGGCCCGAACAAGAAACGCCAGAACCTTGGGATATATCGCCAACAAAAGCTAGGCAAGAATAAAATTATCATGCGTTGGCTTGCTCACCGTGGCGGTGCTCTAGACTTACGAGACTGGATGGAAACCAATCCAGGTCAGCCTTTTCCTGTATCGGTTGCTTTTGGTGCAGATCCAGCCACCATTTTAGGTGCTGTGACGCCTGTTCCTGACACGTTATCGGAATATGCTTTTGCAGGCTTACTGCGTGGTAGTAAAACCGCAGTAGTTAAGTCAATCAGCAATGAATTAGAAGTTCCTGCAAGCGCAGAAATTGTGATGGAAGGCTATATCGATCCTAATGAGTTTGCCGATGAAGGTCCATATGGGGATCATACTGGCTACTATAATGAGAAAGAGAAGCATCATGTCTTCACGATTACTCATATCACTATGCGAAAAGACCCTATCTATCACAGTACCTATACGGGAAGGCCACCGGACGAACCTGCAGTATTAGGCGTAGCTCTCAATGAAGTCTTTGTGCCAATTTTACAAAAGCAATTTCCGGAGATAGAAGATTTTTATCTTCCGCCGGAAGGCTGTTCGTATCGTATGGCTGTAGTAACAATGAAAAAGCAATACCCGGGCCACGCTAAGCGTGTGATGATGGGAGTATGGTCATTTTTACGCCAATTTATGTATACTAAGTTTGTTATTGTGTGTGATGAAGAGGTCAACGCAAGAGATTGGCAGCAAGTGAGTGATGCGATGACGGCGAATATGGCGCCATCCTACGATACAACCTTTATCGAAAGCACTCCAATTGACTCACTTGACTTTGCTTCTCCAGTTGTCGGTCTAGGTTCGAAAATGGGGCTAGATGCAACGAAGAAGTGGTCGGCTGAAATCGAGCTATCAAACAGTGTTTATCCGACAGATGAATTTATATCTCTGACGCAGAGTGAAATAGATGAGCTTGTGGCTCAATTGAAAAAAGAGCATCCGGAGATCATTGATATTTACCTGCCTCAAGGTACTCGTCCAAATGGTATGGCGATCATTTCTATTGATAAAAATAGAGCAGGGCAAGCGTTGGAGTTGATTGAGCAAGCGATCGCAACGCTAAATCAGAAAATGCAGATAAACTTTTTGATTGTGTGTGACGATGATGTGAAGGTGACTGATTGGAATGATGTGATTTGGGCGGTAACCACGCGTATGGACCCATCGCGAGATTCAATGTCGGTAGTTCAATTACGATCAGGTGGGCTGAAACAATCTATTATAGGATTAGACGCGACCAATAAGTGCCAGCAAGAAGTTCGTCGAGAATGGGGTATACCTATTAAGAAAGATCCTAGGCTTGTCGAAAAAATAGATCAAATTTGGGATGAATTAGCCATCTTATGAGCTATACCATCACCATACTGCCAAATGACACGACATTTGAAGTAGAAGAAAAACAGACTATTTTGGAAGCAGCGCTCAACGCTAATATTAATCTTCCAAATCGTTGCCAAGTAGGTGCATGTGCCATGTGTATGTGCAAAAAAATAACAGGCGAAGTAAGTTATCACCTTGAACCCATGCTCACAGAGAATGAGCAGCATCAAGGTTGGATATTTCCTTGCCAAGCCTTTGCGGAAAGTAATTTAGTACTTACTTATTCAGAGTAAGTAAGAGGAAAATCATGACCATTAAATGTAAAGTAAAGTCCATCAAACCCTTAGCGTGTAATACTTATCAGATTTTATTGCACCCTGAATCACCAGTGTCCTTCATAGCTGGTCAGTATCTGATGGTTGTAATGGGAGAAAGTGATAAGCGTCCTTTCTCTATTGCAAGTAGTCCTTGTCGCCATGAAGGTGAACTTGAGCTTCATATTGGCGCTGCTGAGCATAATGCTTACGCCATTGAAGTTGTAGAGCTTATGACGAAAGCGCATGAGAGCGGAGAGTCCATTAATATAGATGCGCCACATGGCAATGCCTATATTCAAGAGCAAAGTGAGCGCCCTCTTTTACTTATTGCTGGTGGCACTGGCTTTAGCTACGTTCGTTCGATTCTCGATCATTGCGTTAGTATTAATAAAAGCTCTCCAATCTATTTATATTGGGGAGCAAAGAGCAGTGACCAGCTTTATGCTAAGGATGAAATTGAGCAGATTGCTAACGATAATGGTAATGTTCACTTTATTCCGGTTGTAGAAGAGACCGAAAATGGCTGGGCTGGAAAAGTAGGTAATGTTCTTCAAGCCATTAATACAGACTTTGAGTCACTTGCCGAATACGATATTTATATTGCAGGACGCTTTGAAATGGCAGGAGCGGCAAGAGAACAGTTTACTCAGAATAAAGAAGCCAAGAGCGACCATATGTACGCTGATGCCTACGCATTTATATAAATAGTTGTGAGTTTGTTAGTAAAAAGGGAGCGTTTAGCTCTCTTTTTTGATGGTTTGGTGCATAAATGAGCGAACAAGACGGTTTTCTAAATTAATAGCGAAAAACACTTGCGTCTAAGTCA
>NZ_JAJHVV010000015.1 GCF_023145695.1 Vibrio amylolyticus | reverse complement strand
TTATTACGTCTTCTGGTTCTTGTTCTGACTCTGGCGCTTGAACCTGCTCTTCGACTTCATCTTGATCTAGCGTGATGTCTTCAAGCTCTGTTGGCATCTCGGCAAGAACATCTTCCTGAGCAGCTTCCTCTTCAGAGAAACTCGGCAGTTCAAAATCGTCAAGGCCATCATCAGTAAGGTCAACAACATTGTCAGCCACCGTTTCTTGCTCAGGCTCTACCGTTGACTCTTCAATTTCAGTAATTATGTCTTCTGCTTCTGGCTCTATGCCTTGTTCCTGAAGAACATCATCAACGGTAGGTAATCCGAGTTCATCAAGCGTATCAGACAGTTCTTCTTCTAGTGCCTCTGATTCTTCTTCAGCTGCCAAAACACTTTCAGTTTCAACATCGGATACTTCTAGCTCATCACCTGTTAACCAATCGTGATCTTGCGGTGTACCGAATTCATTTGGTACAGCGGTTGATACTGGCTCTGGCTCTGGCTCTGGCTCTGGCTCTGGCTCTGGCTCTGGCTCTGGCTCTGGCTCTGGCTCTGGCTCTGGCTCTGGCTCTGGCTCTGCAGGTTGTTGTTCCAAATCAATAGAGTCAATGTCTAATTGCCCCTCTTTAGAATCAATTTCATTATCTATGCTTGGGTCAAGCACTTCTGTTGCAACGTCTTCAGGCTCTACTTCTGTATCATTTCCGTCGTTGTTCTTAACCGTTTCTACACTTTCAACTGTTATTTCATTTTCAAGCTCTAAAGGATCAGTTACATCAAGCAGAGGATCAGACTCTGGCGCTGCACTGAGCATATCATCAATAAAGTCTTCACTATCGAAATCACCACTCTCAAGTTCATCACTATCAAGATCGTTAGTCGCTATTTCTTCTATATCATCAACTTTAGGGCTTTCTGGAGAGGCCTCTTCCAGCTCTGTCGATGTGCCGATTTCTGCGTCTGTATCTAAACTGGAGTCACTGTGTTGTACAGGTTCTAACTCAGCATCTAGGTCCAGTTCTGAGCCAAAATCATTTTCGTTGTCTTCCTGAGTTATTTCATTATTTGACTGTTCAATTTCAAGGAGCTCATCAAATAGCTCAGTACCATCTGACTCAAAGCCATCTACTGATTCAGCCAACTCCTCTAGTGTTTCTAATTCATCTAAGCCTGACGTTGACTCGGCTGAATCAAGCAGCTCATCGAGTAGATCCGTACTATCTTCTTCGATAGACACCTTGTCTTCTTCGGTATCATTACCTAGAACTTCATCGAGAGTTTGAGTCGAATCTTCAGATAGATCGATACCCAACTCATCGTCAATACTTGGCTCAGATAGTAATTCATCAAGAAGCTCTGTACTGCCATCTTCTAGATCTTCGAGTGGCTCGATATCACTCTGCTCAGACGCTAGCAAATCATCTGTTGAATCGACAAGCTCATCCAGTAACTCAGTACTATCAGCGGCAATATCGATGCCATCGCTTTCTTCAACAAGTTCATCAAGTAACGCAGTATCATCGGTCGAGTTCTGCTCCAATGACTCAAGATCAGCTTGCGACTCTATCTGAGCAAAAAGATCATCTATCTCACTGTCACTCGCCAGTGGTGCATCACCTAAATCAAGATCATTTTCAGTGCCGACTGATGCAAAAATATCATCGATTTCACTATCACTAGGCTCTGCTTTATCTTGAGCTACTTCTGGTTCTTTAACGTCCAGGTCAAAATCACCGGCTGACTCTGCAAGCAATGAATCAATATCAAAGTCATCAGCTTCATCGGAATCCGATGTTTCACTTAATAAGTCATCAAGTAATGATTGATCTAAGTCGTCATCAAGTAAGTCTTCTGTCGGGTCGTCCCCAGCTAAAAGAGCTTCAATATCATCTTGAGAAATTTCACCATCATCGGAGAGATCAAACTCGGCCTCTTCACCTTGGTCCTCCATCGAAACATCATCAAGTGCACGTTCCATTTCTTCTAGGCCTAGAGCCTTATCTTCACCGTTAACACTAATACCGTTTGAGCTCTCTTCGAGATCGTCAAGTTCAGCATCTAAGTCGCCGTTATCACCAATCCCTGCGAATGGGTCTTCCCCATCTTCACCCTCTAAGTTAAAGTCGAGATCATCATCACCAAGGCCGGCAAAAACATCGTCTTCTTCTTTTTCGTCACCGACCAAGTCAATATCATCAGAAAGATCCAAATCAACGTCTTCATTTTCACCAAACAAATCGTCATCAAGCAAGAGGTCATCATCAATACTGTCATCTAAGTTTTGCGGTGGTACGACAGGAGCTTGAGGTGCTGTAGGGTCTTGAGTAGAAACGGGGTCTTGCTGCTCGTTACGTTTCGAACGTCGGCCCATTAGTAAAATAATGAACAGTCCTATGATTAAGCCAGGAACGATGGCTAAGGCTGCCACCATCATATTGTTTGATAGTATTTGATCGAGAAGAGTCGGTTGCGCTTTCTGTTGCTCTAAAAGGCGGTCTCGCTCTTCTTGTAGCAGTTTTTCCACTTCTGAACGAATTCGGTTTTCATCGCCCAACTCGTCTTTAAGCCCATCAACCTCAATTTGAACCTTAGACAACATGAGGCGAAGTTTATGGTTTTTCTCTTCAAGCGCCATCAACTCACTTTCTGATAATTCCAGTTCACTCTCGAGAAGGGTGACTTGCGGCGATTTTATCGTTGGCTTTTTAACGGTCGACACCATCGTCGACTTTTCATCCATGTTGTCTTTAGTTATTGCTATCGGTGTTTTTGGCGTCTCTACGTCACTCTTAGCATCAACGGATTTAACGACAGGTTTGCTTACTACTGGCTTAATAGCACTTTCACCGGAAAGTTTCGCCTTATGAGCAGCCATTACGTTTACAGCTTCTTGAGTAGAAACACTCTGTACTTGAGATAGCGAAGGTATGCGTAAATTACTTCCCGGTATTAAGCTATGTATATTCTGGTTTTCAAACGCACGCGGATTCAATTTGTAAATGGCAAGTAAGGTTTGCTGAACCGTCAGATTAGCTGCCGGTTTTACTTGAGATGCAATGCGCCACAACGTGTCAGATTTAGTTGTCGGGCCGTAAAATTGAGTAGGCTCACTACTCGTAGAACGGCTGATTTGTTCGGAAAATTGTGGCGATGATTGCACCTCGCCATTGGGACCTTTCAGGCGAATGCTGTCTGCACTAACGATTGAAGTCTGAGTCACGGCAACTATTGCAAATGGCAATAAAAGTCGTTTTAAAATTTGACGCATATGAAGGCTCAGTTTTGTGCTTATGAGAAAATAATTTAGATCTATTAAATATATCGGATAAACCAAGCAAAACTATAGGGTGAGAGGCAAAAAATGTGTGGCGGATGGAATATTAGCAGTAATCTCACACTATTTTGTTCAAATAATTCACACTGATTAAAAAAGCCTCACGTGAACGAGAGGCTTTCATTTGGAGCGCTTTGCTTATTTAGCTAAGGGATTAAAAGTAATCTCTGACTAATAGTTCAGCAATCTGTACTGCATTCGTCGCTGCGCCTTTACGAACATTGTCGGCGACAACCCACATATTGATGCCGCTATGATGGCTAATATCGTTTCTAATTCGACCGACCATAACATGGTCTTTTCCATTTGCATCTTCAACTTGAGTTGGGAAGTTTTGACCTTCAAACACTTCAATTCCGTCGGTGTTTTCTAGAAGCTGTACAACTTGCTCAGCACCAATTGGAGCACGTGTTTCTATATGCAAAGATTCAGCGTGACCATAAAACACAGGAACACGAACACAGGTTGGGTTTACCGTAATAGAAGAGTCATTAAAGATCTTCTGTGTTTCCCAAACCATTTTCATCTCTTCGCGCGTGTAGCCATTTTCTGTAAACTCATCGATTTGAGGGATACAGTTAAAAGCGATTTGCTTGGAGAATGCCGATGTTTCCGCTGGCTGGCCATTAAGCAATTTCGCTGTTTGGCCCGCTAATTCATCAATACCCGCTTTACCCGCGCCTGATACTGACTGGTAAGTTGAAACGTTAACACGCTCAATACCCACAGCATCATGTATTGGTTTTAATGCCACCATCATTTGAATGGTTGAACAGTTTGGATTAGCAATAATATTACGGTTACGGAACTCGGCGATTGCCTCAGGGTTCACTTCGGGAACCACCAACGGAATATCATACTCATATCGATATTTAGAGGTGTTATCAATGACCACAACGCCTTCATCAGCAGCAATAGGAGCCCACTTCTCTGACAAATCACCACCAGCAGAGAAAAGTGCAATATGTACTTGAGACCAATCAAAATTGTCTACATTTTGTACTCTTACTGTTTTACCATTAAAGCGGTATGTTTTACCTTCGCTACGCTCGCTCGCAAGCAAGAACAGCTCCCCCACTGGAAATTCACGCTCTTTCAAGACTTCGATGATCGTTTCACCGACTGCACCAGTCGCGCCTAATATCGCAACGTTAAATTGTTGGCTCATTACTTACCTCAACTTTAAATCCTAGATTAGCCAGTGGCTGCAAATTGCATTCTTCCCCACCCACTAACGTGATCGCACTGTATTCGCGGCGATCCCAATATTGTTTTCGCATGACATCAAACGAACCCGGCTTTTCAATTTCTCGACGAAAAACAGCATCATCTTTGCGCACATCATAAATCAACTGCGTTAAGTTATTCAGTGTCGCTTCATCCCACTGTCGCTCTAACCTAAGTTTAGGAATAGGCGCAATAGGTAATAATTCATCTGCACTCGCACTTAGTGTCTTTCCTAGATACTGACAGTATGAATTAAATATCATTGTCGTACCACGAGCTTTACCCTCTAAACCGTACCCAGCTACGTGCGGGGTCGCGAATGCTAACAGAGGAAGCAACTCCATATCAACTTCGGGTTCAAACTCAAAAACATCTAATGCCGCGATAAAGCCGTCTTGCTTAGACAATCGCTGCTTTAGTGCTTGGTTATCAACAACAGGACCACGCGCGGCGTTAATCAAGATCTGATCATGCCGAAGTCCGTTTAACACAGTCTCATCAACTAAGTGGTGGGTTGCAAACTCACCATCTTTGGTAATTGGCGTATGAAAAGAAATAATATCGGCCGCTTCGAGTAAAGTGGATAACGGGGTAAAGACGCGAGGATCACCTTGTAACTCTTTAGGTGGATCATTAATCAACACCTTTATTCCGATGCCTTCAAGACATTTAGCCAAGTAGCTACCCACTTGACCTGCGCCAACAATGCCAACTGTCTTATCAAATATCGAGAAACCGTGTTGTTGAGATAAAACCATCATCACACTAAACGCGTATTCAGCGACACCCACTTTGTTACAACCCGGTGCTGCGGTGAACGCGATACCTTTTGATTGCAACAATGGCTGATCAATGTGATCCATGCCAGCCGTCGCTGTAGCAACAAATTTAAGCTTATTAGCTTTAGAGATAAGGTCTTCATTCACTTTCGTCACAGAGCGAATCATCAACGCATCGACGTCGATAAGATCATCAGCGGTTAATGTTCTACCGGGTTTGAGTATGACTTCCCCTAACTGGCTAAATAACGCTTCCGCGTAGGGCATATTTTCATCGATGAGAATTTTCATGGTTAGTGACCGTCGTGAACTGTGAGACAAAGGGTTCGAATTCAATGATTGTGCTTAAAACTAATGCTTCTGTAAACCAATGCTTCTGCCTAGCAGAAATAAAAATGCCCGACTCAAATGAGTCGGGCAAAACATCCAGAACAAAAGGAATTTGTCTCGCTCTCCGTGAGACAAAATTTGCGTCTGTTCAATCAACCTAATAAAAGGTTAATCAGCTCTGGAAACTGGTGAGCTCAAAAGAGCATCATTCAGTTATTAGCCTTGGTACTTCTTGATTACTAGTGTCGCGTTTGTACCACCAAAACCAAAGCTGTTAGACATAACCGTCGTTAGCTCTTGTTCGCGCGCTTCCGTCACGATATCAAGACCTTCTGCAGCATCGTCTAAGTTTGAAACGTTGATGCTAGGAGCAATGAAGCCGTTGTCTAGCATTAGCGTTGAGTAAATCGCTTCATGTACACCTGCCGCGCCTAGAGCGTGACCAGTCATCGCTTTAGTTGCAGAGATTGCAGGGCTGTTACCGCCAAAGACTTCTTGGATTGCACCAAGCTCTTTCACATCGCCTACAGGAGTAGAAGTACCGTGAGTATTCACATAGTCAACGCCATCTACATCTTGCATAGCCATCTTCATACAACGAACAGCGCCTTCACCAGACGGTGCAACCATGTCGTAACCGTCAGACGTCGCACCGTAACCTACGATTTCACCGTAAATTTTCGCGCCACGAGCAACCGCGTGCTCTAGTTCTTCAATAACTAGCATGCCGCCACCGCCAGAGATAACGAAACCATCACGGTCAGCATCGTAGGTACGAGACGCTTGCTCTGGAGTGTCATTGTACTTAGAAGACAACGCGCCCATTGCATCAAACATCATTGTTAGCGACCAATCTAGTTCTTCACCACCGCCAGCAAAAACAACGTCTTGCTTACCTAGTTGGATAAGCTCCATTGCGTGGCCGATACAGTGTGCTGATGTCGCACATGCAGAACTCATTGAGTAGTTTACACCACGGATTTTAAACGGAGTCGCAAGACATGCCGAAACCGTTGAAGCCATCGTACGTGGAACCATGTAAGGACCAACACGCTTAACGCCTTTTTCACGTAGAATATCTACCGCGTTAACTTGGTTTAGTGAAGAAGCGCCACCAGAACCTGCAACGATACCAGTACGGTCGTTAGATACTTGCTCTTCAGTTAGGCCAGCATCTGCGATCGCTTGTTCCATAGAAAGGTATGCAAACGCGGCCGCATCACCCATAAAGCGCATTTTTTTGCGATCGATATGTTCAGCAGGCGTCATTTTTAGGTTACCCCAAACTTGAGAACGTAAGCCCTTTTCTTTGAACTGTTCTGAAGCTGTGATACCTGATTTGCCTGCTTTTAGAGACGCTAAAACTTCTTCGACGTTGTTACCGATACTTGAAACAATACCCATACCGGTGATTACGACTCGTTTCATGTGACATTCCTATAATTCAAAATTCCGCTAGATAATAACTAAGAAGGCCAACAAAAGTGGTCAGCTTTCCCATAAATTCGTACAATCCTCTCTTATATATGGCTCAACATCGCGAAATTCAATCTTTATGACTTCAATAACTAACGCACAGCTAGCATGGAATGAAACTGGCACCCCTGTTTCAGACCAATTTGACGACGTCTATTTCTCCAACGCTAATGGCCTTGAAGAGTCTCGCTATGTTTTTCTAGACCAGAACCACTTAGATGATCGTTGGATCTCTTCACAGCAACGTCGCTTTGTCGTAGCAGAAACGGGGTTTGGCACGGGATTGAACTTTCTTGCTGCTTGGCAACGCTTTGATACATTTAAAACCAACAACCCTACAGCAGCATTACAAGAACTTCATTTTATTAGTTTTGAAAAGTACCCAGTTAGCCTAGACGATCTAAAGAAAGCACACCAGTTTTGGCCTGAACTCGCGCAATACGCTGAGAAGTTACAACAACATTACCCAATTGCACTTCCAGAATGTCACCGAATTATACTCGATGACGGCGCCGTTACCCTCGATCTTTGGTTCGGAGATATCAAAGATTGTATGCCTTTGGTGCCGACGCCTAATCAAGGTTTGGTCGACGCATGGTTTCTTGACGGGTTCGCACCAAGTAAGAACCCAGAAATGTGGAACCAAGCCCTTTTTGAAGGAATGGCTAAGCTAGCTAAACAAGCGTCTACTTGTGCCACGTTCACCGCAGCAGGCTTTGTTCGCAGAGGGCTGATTGACGCAGGCTTTGATATGAAAAAGGTAAAAGGTTTTGGCACTAAGCGAGAAATGATTGCAGGTTCACTGAAAGATAAGCAGCCTCATACAAACACGAAACCTTGGTATGGTCGACCAGCCGCATCAGAATCGGATGATATTGCGATTATTGGTGGCGGTATTGCCAGTGCTACTTTAGCGAAGGCACTCTCACGTCGTGGTAAATCTATTACCCTCTATTGCGAACATGAACAAGCGGCAAATAACGCGTCTGGAAACAACCAAGGCGCTATCTATCCGCTGCTCAGTGAAGAAAAATCCAATGTTTCTCGTGTGTTTGGCCCAGGGTTACTATTTGCCCGTCAATTCATTAATCAAGCAGCCGAAAGCATCCCGTTCGACCATGAATGGTGCGGCGTTAACATTCTAATGTGGGATACAAGCTCAACGAAGAAGTTAAATCGTATGCTAGAAGGCAACTTCCATACGGATTTAATCCAACGATTAACACCAGAGCAAGCAAACAAACAAATTGGTTTACCAGTTGATAAGGAGAGCGTTTATTTTCCGCTTGGTGGATGGTTGAGCCCGCTTAAATTAACGCAAGGCCTAGTCAACGCACTAGAGAATCGCGCCTCGCTCAATGCACTTTATCAACATGAAGTGACCCAGTTAGAATGGCTTTCTGAAAGTAATCAATGGCAGCTCACCATTCAGACCCCAAGTGGCATTAAGCACACTCTGCATGATCAAGTGGTTATTGCGAATGGTCATAAGTTTACCCAGTTTGAACAAACTCAACCTATTCCGTTGACCCCCGTAAAAGGGCAAGTCAGCCACATCCCTACCACTGAAAATTTAAGTAAGCTTAAAACCGTATTATGTTTTGATGGCTATCTAACACCACAGAACCCAAACAACGGTCATCATTGTATTGGTGCGAACTACGATAAGAGCAATATAAACCAAGAGTTTGATGCTGAAGTCCAACTTCATAATGGCGAACGATTGGAACGCTCACTTCCCGAACAAGAGTGGACGAAAGAAGTCGATACAAGCAATAACCTCTCTCGCCAAGGTATTCGTAGTGTCAGTCGAGATCACTTGCCCTTCGTGGGAAATGTCGGGGATTTTGATGCGATTAAGCAGCAGTATAGCGAATTATATAAGTTCAATCCGAAGCGAGACTCAATTGAAGATATAGACACGGTTAATGGCTATCCTAACCTCTACTGTTTTATCGGACTGGGTTCACGCGGGCTCAGTTCTGCGCCTTTACTGGCTGAGACTTTAGCCTCACAGATCTGTGGTGACCCATTACCATTACCGGCCGACGTACTTGAGGCTATTCACCCAAGTCGAATGTGGGTAAGACGCTTGATAAAAGGGAAAGCGTTAACCGCAGGTTGGGTTGCTGACAAGAATAAGACCACTAAGTAACTCAATATTAAGAAGGTAAAAAGCCCGAATAGCATGACTCTATTCGGGCTTTTTATATAGACTACTCAAATTAATTGAGCGCAGATACCGCTTCTTTCAGCTGAGAAGCAATCTCTTCATTCTTAACTTTTCCAGTGTCCAAATCGAAGTTCTCATAAAAGCTTGGTACTGAAACCGAGGCCTTCACGTTACCACCAAAATAAGGAGCCGAACCAACCGCTGCACCTAATACGGTTTGTGCACCACCAGGCCCTGGAGACGTCGCTAAGTAAACTGCTGGCTTTTCGCCAAATACAGATCGGTCAATACGCGTCGCCCAATCAAACAAGTTTTTGTACGCCGCTGGATAGTGGCCGTTATGTTCAGCAAAAGAGATAACAAACGCGTCTGCTTCCGATAAGTCACGAAGAAATGCTTGTGCACCTTCTGCCTGACCAATCTCTTTTTCAGTATCTTCACTGAACATTGGTACATTGTAGTTAGCAATATCTAGAACTTGAACGTCGGCACCTTCAATCAAGTTTGCTGTATAAGTTGCGAGTGCTTTATTAATTGATGATGAGCTGGTGCTAGCACCAAATGCGATAACTTTCATGATGTACTCTTTTTCTGCGTTCTCTTTAAGTGAATTCAGAATAACCTAACTACTTTTAGTCACAAGCCGAAAAATCTCATCAAGTCATTCAAAAATCTTGAATGGGCGTTATCTCACAATTAAATGAAACTTAAGCTAGGTTATGTAACTCGGCCCATAAGTCATTCACGATAACAGTGTCAGCCGGTGTAAGCTCAGAGCGAGCATCTAATAAGCTCTGCTCAATACGTTTTTTCACCTCAGCAATATCTTCAATCCCTTCTTCTTCGCAAGAAGCAACTGACAAAGAGATATGGCCACGTAAATAACCACCAGCAAACAATTCATCGTCTGACGCTGTTTCAATTCGTGCATCGATAAGTTCTAGTACTTTTTCTTCAAATTCTATGATCATTGTTTTCTCTTATTTCACGATAAACTGGCTAGGGCATAATGGTTCGATTTGGTAATGAGCGCGCAGGGCTTCAGATAATGCTTTCACTCGCTCTGGCAAGCCTTGGTCAAATATTTTCACGACCTCTTGATGTACCTTTTGCATAAAAGCCAAACGGTCTGGTTCAAAATCGCCGTGTAGATTGTCACAGCTAACATTAAAAGGAAAGCCTGCACTCTTAGCAATAATCCACTCATAGGCTTGAGGGCGGATCTCTACCTTTTCGAACTCCGCTTGTACTTGCGCACTGCGACCATCAGGCTCATACCAGTAACCAAAATCTTCGAGTAACCGTCGTTTTGGCCCTGCAACACACCAATGTGCAATCTCATGGAGGCCTGAGGCGTAATAACCGCGCGCAAATATGATTCGATGGTGGTCTACTTTTTCATCTGCTGGAAGGTAAATAGGTTCATCCCCTCCCAGTTCTAAGCGTGTATTCAGGGAGTCAAAGAAAGTGTCATTAAAAATTTGGATTAAGTCTTGGTACTGGTGTGTCATTGGTTTTTCTATTGGTATGGCAGTGAGGTGGATTTTCGCTTTTTTTCCTTGTTAGGTAAAGAGGTATCGAGCTTTTTAAATACGGCCCAGTCATTAGTTTTTATAATCCAACAATCGTTTTCGTCAGCATAAAATCTCATTCGCCAAAGCCCCGCTTTGCTTTTAAACTCGCGTCTAAATTACACCTCAATTACCGTTAATTAATTTTATCCGAGTTAGCCGCTATGTTACTAAGCATTTTATATATTATTGGAATTACAGCAGAAGCAATGACTGGCGCACTGAGCGCTGGACGTCGACAAATGGATTGGTTTGGTGTGATGTTAGTGGCAAGTGCGACTGCAATTGGTGGTGGTACGGTGCGCGATATTTTGCTCGGCCATTACCCATTGGGTTGGGTCAAGAACCCTGAGTTTTTAATGATTACCTGTATTGCAGGTATCTTCACCACAATCGCAGCAAAATGGATCATAAAATTCAAGGGGGTCTTTATTCGCCTTGATGCTCTTGGTCTCGTGGTTTTTAGTATCATTGGTACCAATGTAGCGTTAGATATGGGGCTTCATCCACTGATCTGCATGGTTTCAGCGTTGGTTACTGGTGTATTCGGTGGGCTTCTACGTGATCTAATTTGTCGTCAGACACCACTCGTATTACATCAAGAGCTGTATGCCTCTGTAGCGCTTGTTGCATCAGGTATGTATCTAATATTACTTGAGCTTGGTATATCTAATGTCATCGCAACCGTATCAACAATTATTGTTGGATACTTAATGCGTATGGCGGCAGTAAGATTTAAATGGCGACTACCTTCTTTTCATCTCGAAGCGGAAGGCTCTATACATTAATTGTGTATGACAAGGCACTTAGTGTTTAAGTGCCTAAAACATGCCCTTCTAGTTCGAGTGCCTTGCCGCGGTATTGACTGAGACGTTGAGTCGTCATTGGCCTTTGAAGCCAGTAACCTTGAAAAAAATCCACCCCATACTCTTTACACAGTTGATATTGCTGCTGTGTTTCAACGCCTTCTGCTATCGTTTTTGCACCGATAGATTGGGCAACCTCAACAGCACTTCGTACAAACCTTTTATTGCTGACGAAACTGCGGTCAATTTTTAAGTAGGGCGCTTTGATTTGCATTGCTCTTTCATAAGTGGAGTAACGAGTCCCGTAATCATCTAAGGCTGTCAAAATTCCATATTCTGCTAATCGTTGTTGACCACGAAGGATCCCCTCCATTTCAGATTGATCGAATTCCGTTATTTCGTAGATAATTTGCGAGCTTTGAATCTTTAAACACTCTAACCGATACATAAGCTGCTCAATAGCTTGATGATGATTCGCGAGTAGCGTAAACACTGATGGTGCGACGTTGATGAACAATTTAGTGGTACGGTACCGAGAGTGTGCCAAATTCATCGTATGTAATTTCGCACACAGTAACGTCACGATAACGTTTGCTTTTGAGCCCGGCTTTAAACGATCGAAGTAGTCGCCAGTATTCTTCAATTCACCTTGTTGATTGTAGATACGGACCAACCCTTCAAAAGCGAAAAGTTCCCCTGAATGGTCAACAATAGGCTGGAAGGCACTATAGAAAGACTCTTGTCGGTAGTGGCCATAAACAGACTCATCACCCTGATAACGGAGCAAACTTTGGATGTAATCCATTTGTCTGGAATAAATTGTTTCTATTTCCACTAGCCACCTCGATAATTTTTTTTCAATGTAACAAAATCAAACTGGTTACTGTGTAAGCGATTGTAAGCACCTTTTCCTATGAGACATGCGTAATTAAAAAAAGAACCCGAATAAACTGCTCAACATAAAATTCAAAAAAAAGCTCCGATAAATCGGAGCTTAGAGTAAATGACACAATTATATTTTCGGTGTTTCTGTCGCTACACCATGGTTTTGCCCACGGTGACGAAGCAAATGATCAAGCAGTACTATCGCTAACATCGCTTCCGCAATGGGAACTGCGCGAATGCCGACACACGGATCATGTCGACCTTTAGTAATTAACTGTGTTGGCTCACCATCTTTAGTAATCGTATCACCTGGAACGGTAATACTTGATGTCGGTTTAAGCGCAATACTTGCCACAATGTCTTGCCCTGTAGAAATACCACCTAAAATGCCTCCAGCATGGTTACTGGCAAAACCTTCAGGCGTTAATGGGTCACGGTGCTCGCTGCCTTTTTGGCTAACCACATCAAAACCGTCACCAATTTCAACACCTTTTACTGCGTTGATGCTCATTAGAGCATGGGCAATATCCGCGTCTAAGCGATCAAAGATTGGCTCACCTAGGCCGACAGGAACTTTGGTCGCTACCACTTGAATTTTTGCACCAATCGAGTTGCCTTCTTTTAGAAGATCACGGATTAATTGGTCAAATTCTGGCACTTTATCTGCATCAGGGCAGAAGAACGCGTTATTTTCAATTTCATTCCAGTCTACTTTATCAATGGAAATATCACCCATTTGAGAAAGATACGCTTGGATTTCTACGCCAAACTCTTGCTTAAGGTATTTCTTTGCAATTGCTCCCGCCGCAACACGCATCGCCGTTTCACGAGCTGATGAGCGGCCACCACCGCGATAATCACGTACCCCATATTTTTGATGATAAGTGTAGTCAGCATGACCTGGGCGGAATTTATCTTTAATTTCTGAATAGTCTTTTGAGCGTTGATCGGTATTTTCAATCAATAGACCAATAGAGGTCCCCGTAGTTTGACCTTCAAAAACACCCGATAGAATTTTCACTTCGTCTGCTTCACGACGAGCAGTGGTATAGCGAGACGTACCCGGACGACGACGGTCTAAATCCTTTTGTAGATCTGCTTCACTGATTTCCAATCCTGGTGGGCACCCATCTACGATACATCCTAGTGCGATACCGTGACTCTCTCCAAATGTCGTCACTCGGAAGTGTTGCCCGATACTATTTCCTGCCATTACTGCCTCACCTTATACTGCCCTGTATATTGGGCTTTACACTTTAATTTTTAGTTATTTCATAGTGTCTTTTATACGGAATGATGTAAACCCCTAAAAGTGTTCAATTGATAGATTTCAAACTGAGGTAACCAAAATTTAGAGATAAAAAACGCCGGCAATTGCCGACGTCTTTAATTTAAATAGAGTAGAGATTAATCTTTATAAAGCGCAAACTCGTCGGCACAGGCAACAAGCTGATCACGAGTCAGCATAAATACGCCATGACCACCGTTTGAGAACTCAATCCAAGTAAATGGAATATCTGGGTACTGCTCCATCATGTGGACCATAGAGTTGCCCACTTCACACACTAAAATACCTTCATCAGTCAGGTAATCTGGCGCATTAGCTAGGATTCGGCGTACCAGTTTCAAGCCATCAGTCCCCGCTGCTAAGCCTAGCTCAGGTTCATGAGTAAACTCATCAGGAAGAGAATTCATATCTTCTTCATCCACATAAGGTGGATTGGTGACGATGAGGTTGTATTTATCTTTCGGTAAATCACGGAAAAGATCAGAACGAATAGGGAAAACTTGCTGCTCCATTCCGTGATCTTGAACGTTTTGCTCAGACACTTGAAGTGCATCAGTAGAAATATCAATCGCATCCACTTCTGCATCAGGGAATGCGTGAGCACAAGCGATCGCAATACAAGCACTACCCGTACACATATCCATGATTCTTACTGGCTCTTCAGTCAACCAAGGCTGGAACTGCGCTTCAATAAGCTCGCCGATTGGAGAACGTGGTACAAGTACTCGCTCATCAACAAAGAATTCAAGACCACAGAACCATGCTTTGTTAGTTAAGTAAGCCGTTGGAGTACGCTCGTTGATGCGCTTCACAACACGCTCAACAATACGTAGACGCTCACTACTCGTCAGGCGAGAGTTCAACACATGTGGCGGAAGGTCGATAGGTAAATAAAGCGTTGGCAGGATAAGTTGTACCGCTTCGTCCCACGCGTTATCAGTACCGTGACCATAAAATAAGTTAGCGGCATTAAAACGACTGACTGTCCAACGAATCATATCTTGAAGGGTATGAAGTTCTGATACCGCTTCTTCTACAAAAATCTTATCCAAAATTGCCTCCGAAAAGCGCTACAATACTGCTAATAATGTTTAAAAAGTTAAGCTATCAAGCTGCGTGCAAGACAATGAGCAAAACATGAGCAAAAAAGACACCGACATTGATGACGATTTCGCCTTATTTACCGATGCAGTAAAGGGCGTAAAAAAGTTGCAACAGGATACCATAGTCCAGCCTCCAAAAAGAAACGCTAAACAAAAAGAAGTCAAACGCACTGCTCGTGAAGCCAGTGATACTGAATTCTACTTCTCAGATGAGTTTGTCCCGCTACTGAGCGAAGACGGGCCTACACGCTATGCTCGAGATGATGTATCGACTTATGAAGTTAAGCGCTTACGCCGTGGGGTCTATGTACCGGATGTATTCTTAGATATGCATGGCATGACGCAAAACGAAGCGAAACGAGAGCTTGGCGCCATGATCGCTTACTGCATCAAAAACGATGTTCACTGTGCCTGTGTTCAACACGGCATTGGCAAACACATTCTTAAACAAAAATCCCCACTTTGGCTTGCTCAGCACCCAGATGTCATGGCTTTTCACCAGGCTCCCTTGGAGTTTGGTGGCGATGGCGCTTTGCTTATTCTTCTGTCTATTCCTGAAAAGTAGCACGCTATTCCAAACACTTTTAACGAATCAATGTCGAAGCTCAGTAGGAATCGTCATGTTACCTTCATCGAGCTTCGGTCTTTGACCACCACGCTTTCTAAATTGTTTCAGCTGGAATACGTACGCTAGCACTTGCGCGACCGCCGTAAACAACCCATCGGGGATCTCTTGCTCCAATTCCGTTGTATGGTAAAGAGCACGCGCTAGCGGTGGCGCTGGGATAACATAAATATCGTGTTCTCTCGCCACTTCTCGAATCTTAAGAGCCATGTGATCAACACCTTTAGCGATGACAACCGGTGTTTTATCCACGTTTTGTTTATAACGAAGCGCGACTGAGAAGTGATCAGGGTTGGTAATAATCACATCCGCTTCTGGTACATCGGCCATCATTCGACGCTGTGCAGCTTCTCGTTGAAGCATCCGAATTCGCCCTTTAACTTCAGGCTTACCTTCCGTATCTTTATGTTCATCTTTGACTTCTTGCTTGGTCATTTTGAGCTTGTCTGCGTGTTGCCAAATCTGAAATGGAACATCAATAGCCACCACAATCAGTAAAGAACAACTGATCAGTAAAATGAAGTTGAGTAAGATATCGAGCGCGTGGAAAATATTTTGTGGATAGACATCCATACTGAGTTGGAAAAGGTCATTCTTCGAAGAATTAATTAGATAGAAGGCAACACCCGATACTAACGTTACTTTGAGTATCGACTTGAGTAGCTCAACCAAACTTTGTAGACCTACCATACGTTTTAAACCACTAAGAGGATTCATCTTAGATGGTTTAGGCATCGCCGCTTTGGCTGAGAAGTTTACGCCACCCACACCCGCAGCACCAATCAGTGCAGCAACAAACAACATGGCAAGAATAAGGATCAATGGGCCAAGCAAGCTGGCCAGTGCGCCAATCGCGATATCACCCAACTTGGTCATATCAAACACTTCTTCACGACTAAGAGTAAACAAGCGACTCATTGAGTCAAACAACTCTTTGCCGAGTGCTTCTCCAAACCACATCAAAGCGATAGAACCGACAATCAATACCGATACAGAAGCGAGCTCTTTAGACCTTGCAACCTGCCCTTTTTCACGGGCCTGTTGCAAGCGTCTGGGCGTTGCGTCCTCTGTGCGTTCTTGACCTGAGTCTTCAGCCATCTAATCCTCTCTTATCGCTAATTCATCAGCAGTCGAGTCGAATCAATCGACATATCTGCTGCTCACCTTGAATCCAAAATAGTTCGTAGTGGCTAAATAACCCACCCACGATATACCAACAGATCAATAAGCCGACCAAGAGTGCGAAGGCAAAACCCAGTGAGAAGATATTTAATTGTGGTGCAGCACGCGTCATAACACCAAATGAAAGGTTAATCGTGAGTAGTGCAATAATGCCAGATAACGCCATACTCAGTGCAACTTTAAACATAATACTTAACCACAGAGCGATTTCTCTAAAATCGACGGTAGTTAAAGAACCAGAACCAATCGGCAAGCTATGAAAACTGAGCACGACCAATTGGATCATTTTTAAATGACCGTCAGTGGATAAGAAAAACATGGTGGCCAAAAACATGAATAGCTGACCAAGAAGCGGCGTACTTTGTCCGTTAGCTGGGTCAACCATCGACGCGAAACCTAAACTCGACTGCATACCTAGAATTTGTCCAAGTATGATAAAGGTTTGAATCATAAACTGGGTAATTGTACCCATGGCAACGCCAATAATCACTTGCTCTAGAACCGTTAAAAATCCTTGAAACGAGAGCAGTTCAATTTCAGAAGGAACAGCCGGAATCGCAGGTGAAACCGCTAAAGTCACCGCTAGGCCCAAATATAGACGAACCCTAGAAGGAACAAAACGAGCCCCGGTTACCGACATCACCATCAACATGGCCGCAATACGAGTATACGGCCAAAAGAAGTTCGCGATAAATTCTAAGACGGTGCTAGTAGGATATTCCATAAGCGCCCCTAATAGAGCAGCTGTGGCAGTCGTTCAATAATGCCGAAGAAATAATCCATTAGGATCTGCATCATCCAGTGTCCAAATAGCATTAACGCAAGTAACGTCACAATCAAACGAGGCAAGAAACTCAATGTTTGTTCATTGATAGAAGTGGCAGCTTGAAATATCGCGACCACTAAACCCACTAAAAGACTTGGAATAATAATGGCACATACCATTATCAGTACCATCCATAGGGCTTCTCTGAAAATCTCGACAAACAGCTCAGGAGTCATGATTCCCCCCCGTCACAATGCAAAACTGCCGGCCAAGGTGGAAAGAATTAGGTTCCACCCATCAACCAGTACAAACAACATGAGCTTAAAGGGTAGCGATACGATCATTGGGGAAAGCATCATCATACCCATCGCCATCAATATAGAGGCAACAACCAAATCAATAATCAAGAACGGGAGAAACAGCATAAAACCAATTTGGAACGCGGTTTTAAGCTCAGATGTGATAAACGCAGGAATCAATACCGCCATGGATACATCTTCAGGATTAGTTGCTGTTGAACCCGATATATTCACAAATGTTTCTAAATCTTTAACCCGAGTTTGCTTAAGCATGAAGGATTTCAGTGGCCCTTGAGCGGTATCAAATGCTTCCCTTGCTGTAATTGACTCGTTCAGATAGGGCTGTACTGCCTGCTCATTAACTTCATTAATCACTGGCGACATAATGAAAAAGGTCAAAAATATCGCAATACCGATAATGACCTGATTGGACGGTGTTTGCTGTAACCCCATAGCCTGACGAAGAATAGACATCACCACGACTATGCGCGTAAACGATGTCATCAGAATCACCATGGCAGGCAAGAAGCCTAACATGGTCATCAGTGCTAAAATTTGAATGTTAATCGAGTAGTCTTCCCCCCCATTTGGGTTGGCTGTCATGGTGAACGCAGGTATGCCTCCCCCATTACCACTCACACTACCCGACGCCGCAGTGCTAGATGCCCCTTGGTCGTTATTCATTGCCGTGACCGTGATATTCGACGCACCCGCTGCCGTTGAAGGAATAGGTGTCTCTATCTCTTGTTGAGCAAAAGAGATAGAGGCGAAAAGTAGCATCGCACTGGCAAAAAGAAGTGTGACTAGACGATTAATATTAACCATTTTTCTTCAATAGCTGGCTCATTTGATCAGCAAATGACCCTGACGCTAACTCCTCCTGAGTAATCGGGGTATCAAGCTTAGAAATCAATTGAATAGATTGACTAGTAACGCCGACTAAAAACTGATCCTCTCCTGCTTGAACAATCATAATGCGCTCTTTCGTACCTACGGTAATCTGACGCACTATGCTCAATCCTTTTTGATTCATCATGGTTGGCACTCGCATTCTTTTCACCGCCCAAGCCAATACAAGAATCAGTGCAACCACGAATAAAAGCGACCCTACTGTGGTCGCTAAATCTAGCTGGCTGCCTGTTGCTGCCATCGAGCTAAATGGCACGAACAAAAGCCCTATTACTGCATATTTCATCAATACTCTATCTATTACCTAAGCTTCTTAATTCGCTCAGTTTGGCTAATTACGTCGGTGAGGCGAATACCAAACTTGTCATTAACCACAACCACTTCACCGTGCGCAATCAAGGTACCATTAACCAATACATCCAATGACTCACCCGCCACACGTTCAAGTTCAACAACCGAACCTTGGTTTAGTTGCAGTAAGTTACGAATACTAATTTGAGAGCGCCCTACTTCCATTGAAATAGTCACAGGGATATCCAGTATAGTATCGAGCTTACGACGTTCATCTTCAGAGATTGGCGATGAAGTATCTTGAAGCTCATCAAGCGGCGCAGCAAGAATATCGTCGACATCAACGTCTGGTGCTGTTGGATCTTCTCCTAATGCGGCGGCCCACTCGTCTGCTAGTTTCTGGTCGTCACTTGGTTCACTCATTCTTCATTACCTACTTTAATACTCATCTTCATCATCGCCATGGTCATCCTCAAACTCAGACATGATATCTTTACCAAGGAAAGCGAGATCCGTTTTAACAACATCAGGGCGTTTAATTTTTTCTGACACTTGAACAGCTAGGTTTTCCCCCGAACGTCCCATCTTCACTCTGTACGTCGGTAGCTCTTCGACAAACATAGTTGCGTTCTCAGGCATGGTAATTGGAATAATATCCCCCGCTTGAAGCTCCATGAGATCGCGTAAAGAAATATCTTGCTCTAATAGATTAACTCGGAAGTTAACCGGCACATCCATGATCTCTTCACGAAGTGCTGAGCTCCAACGAATATCCGTTTCCATTTTGTCAGACTGGACACCTGCATCGAGAAGCTCTCGAATAGGTTCAACCATTGAATACGGCATAACAACGTGGAAATCACCACCACCACCATCCACTTCGATATGGAATGAACTGACGACAATCACTTCGGTTGGGCTGACAATGTTCGCCATGCTTGGGTTTACTTCTGAATCAAGATATTCAAACTCGACTCCCATAACCGGAGACCAAGCTTCTTTATAATCTTCAAAAACAATCTTAAGTAGCAGTTGTACGATACGTCTTTCAGTTGGCGTAAATTCACGCCCTTCGATTCGAGCATGGAATCGACCATCACCACCGAAGAAATTCTCTACCAAAATAAAAACTAAGCGTGCTTCCATCGTCACCAGCGCGGTACCTTTAAGCGGTCTAAAGCGCACCATATTCAGGCTGGTTGGAACGTACAATGTGTTTTGGTATTCACCAAACTTCATCATCTGTACGCCATTTATAGAGACTTCCGCTGTCTTTCTCAGCATATTGAAAAGACTGATACGTAAGTGTCGTGCAAAGCGTTCATTGATAAGCTCCAATGTCGGCATTCGACCACGAACGATTCGGTCTTGTGAAGAGAAGTCAAAATTAACGGCTGAGGCATTATCTGCCTCGACTTCCTCTTCCACCTCATCAACGTCATCTACACCATGTAGGAGTGCATCAATTTCATCTTGGCTTAATAGATCGGTCACGTGATACCTACTGAATTACGAAATCGGTAAACAATACGCGTTCAATCACTGGGTGACCGACTGCTCGCGTCAAGTTTGCTTTAATATCTTCACTTGCTTTATCACGAAGCTCTACGCGGCCATTGGCACTGCGTAATTGGTCAACGGTTGCTGAAGCAAACGTACCAAGTAAGGAGCTCTCGATAAGTGGAGAGTGGTAACGAGCAAGGTTTTCATTGTCGCTGCCTCTTACCATGAGTTGAACTTTAATCTGTACTAACCTGTCTCGTGAGTCGCCAGTCACGTTAAACAAAAATGGTTGAGGAATATTCACATAAGCAACAGGGTCGACTGGAGCACCCGCTTGCGCTTGCGTCGCCGCTGCAGCTTCTGCTGGATCGTCTGAACCCATTAAGAAAAATGCTGCACCACCGCCACCAACAAGCAGTACGACGACAGCAATAATGATAATGAGGAGTTTACTTTTACCTTGGGGCGCATCTTGTTCTAGTTCTTCATCAGCCATAGCAATCTCAATTTTTCTTTTTCTATCATTTTGTTTTGTATAGTTTAAGCGTAATAACTGATTCCATCACGCTTTGTTGCGACATTCAAATCAACTTTTGTGTCTGAATCAAGGTTTTCTTCACCATTTACGCCATTGTTGCCTGAACCTTGACCAGATTGCCCATTTTCTTGGGCTGCATATCGGCTTTGTTGTTGGCCTGCACTCTGCTGCTGCACTGAAGTATCACCTAGCTGCACACCTTGTTGAGCTAACATTTCACGCAGCCTTGGCATGGATTGTTCAATCACTTCACGCGCTTGTGGGTTGGAGACATTAAAATGAACCGTGGTGTTATCCCCATTCATGTTCATTCTGATTTGCATGCGCCCCAATTCTGGTGGGTCTAAACGGATATCAATATTCTTAAGATTTTTAGACATCATCATTTGAACACGTTCAGCAACCTGATCACTGGCCATTTCGCGAGTCAACTGCATAGGAAGTTGAGCTTGAGCCGTCGCTTCCGCACGTGCAGGAGATATCCCTTGTGTTTGACCTGTTGCAAGCGCTATTTGCTGCGCAAGTGCTGCATCTTTTGGATCTTTAGCCTGGCCGTTTGTTAGTCCATCTGCTGCCTTTAAACCAAGCGCTGCTTTCAATGCGGCTTGGTTATTCGCTTGCCCATGAACTCCGGCAGGCATTGCTCCGTTGGGTAACGCCCCATTTGTGGCCGCCAGTTGCTGAAGCTGTGATTGAGTTAAGTCAGTAGGCATCGCCGAGGCCATGTTATCCAAAGCTTGTGAGGGAATCCCTTGAACTTGCTGAATCTGAGGTGCTTGGTTCAACGCTTGCTGAACCGACGCCGCTACAGCCGCTTGATTTTGAGGCGGCTGATTTTGTTGGGTTGGCGCCTGATAGCGTCCCGATTGAGCCGCTACCTGTTCAGCATTTGCTTGTTCGGAAGAGGTCTGGTTACTCCATGCAATAGCTCCAGCGCCCACACTCGCGGCGGCCAGCGCTTGCTGCTCGGTTGCCGTTAATCCGGGCTCTGGCGTGTTAGAGGCTGACTGCGGCGTGCCTTGCTTCGTTGGTTGAGGAGCGACTTCAGAGATCCCTTTACTCGCATTAATATTCGCTTGTTCAAAGACAGGTTGCTCTGACTCAATCATATCAACCCCTTGCTTAGCAGCCGCTGCAGCTACGCCGTTTTTACCTAAAGAGTTAGAATCACCCTGAACTTCATTCGGCTTAGTTTGAACGTGTTGAGGGTTTTCATCCTTTAATGACGGTTCTTTTTGGATAAAGGGTTTCACTGAATCAGGGAGTTCGGCTAATTGCTCTTTCTCTAATGCCTTACCTGTTGGATCGGTATTGGTTTTATTCGCACTATCTACGCTGATCTTGTCTTCATTTGAGTTGGGAGTAGTCACAGCCCCTCGCTCAACATTTTGATCTTGTTGCGACTTAGCGACGGCTACCGTCGTGGTGACCGCAGCTGAATTTTTAAGCTTGTTATTTTCATCTGATTCTTCTTGAGGCAAGGATTTGCCACTTTGAGCTTGTAGCGCTTTATTGGATTCATTCAATCTATCGAGTAACTCATCACTCTCAGCGACCGTTTTGCTTGCTTCCTTACCGCCGTGTTCTTTCGTCTGCTTCTCTACGTCTAAATCTTTCACCTTAACAGTTGGTTCGCCATCGACTTTCTGATTACTTTTTAGTTTTTCACTGCTTTCATCTGAGTTGTTCGCTTGCTTTAACATCTCATCAGTACTTTCGTCAGCCACAGTCTTATCTGTCCTTCCAACGTTCGTATCTGAACTCTCCGAAGCCTTACCATCCTTAGCACTAGATTCTTTTGTCGAACCCTCTGCAGCCTCTTCACCACCAATGAGACCACCGACCATACTGGTAAATGCGGCAAAAAAACCACCTGATTCAGTTGCACTAACGTCGGCTGCATTGGTCGCAGCATCAGACCCGACAGTAGCGCTGGATTTAGTTTTTGGGCTATCAGAAACTGTCGTTAGATTTATATTCATATCGGTAGCACTCTTAGCAAGAAAACGATTAAGCAAACTCAGGCTTCAGCGATGGCAAATAGCACATGAAAACGAATCTGCATTCGGTTATTTTGCAAGAAATAAGCCAAGAGTTTTAGCTAGAAGAGATCTCGAGTCGATTTATTACGACTAAATTGTAGCGTTGAAAACTCGTCGAGCTGCTTTTGCTCTCTCGCATCCTGCAGCTTTTGTTGCTCTGTCTGTTTCTTTTCAAGTAACCACTCGTAGGAACGGCGCTGTTTTCTGATGTCCATCCAGTGTTCCTGACAGTTATCGACCTGACCTTTAAAGTGTGATTCAGCCTGTTTTTGTTTTGCTAGCGTTTCATCGAGTTGAGTGAGGAATCGATTAAGGTGACCATACTGGCTCGCCGTTAGACCTGATTTCCCTCGGTCAATGAGTTGCTGACAATAATCTAATCGATACTGTTCGATCTGCGATAGCTGCTCATAATAGTTGGTCAATTCAGCACGAGCTTGGTTAAGGGCAAGCACCGCCTGGTCTTCCCGATCCTTTGACTGCTCTAATAAAAAACCTAATGCGTTTTCCATCGCTCTATGACTCTATCTGTAGAACATTTTTGAGCATTCCCACACACATCGCATAAGGGACACTCTCTTTCATGCTTTGCTGTAAGTACTCATCAAGACGTGGTTTTAAGGTAAATGCGCTATCAATGGCCTGATCGCTCCCCGGCTTATAAGCACCAATAGAAACAAGGTCCTGGTTCTTACGACAGATTGAGAGGACCTGCCTCACCGCCTTAGACATCAGCATGTGCTCTTCGGATGTGATTTGAGGCATAACACGACTCACTGATTTTTCGACATCAATTGCAGGGTAATGACCTGCATCAGCCATTTCTCGCGATAAGACGACGTGACCATCCAGAATGGCTCGTGATGCATCAGCAATGGGATCTTGTAGATCATCACCTTCGGTTAAAACGGTAAAGAATGCGGTAATTGAACCTTGTGCATCACTGCCGTTTCCTGCTCTTTCAACCAACGCAGGTAACTTGGCAAACACCGATGGCGGATACCCTTTTGTCGCGGGTGGCTCACCAACGGAGAGCGCTATTTCACGCTGCGCCTGAGCAAAACGAGTTAAAGAGTCCATCAATAGCAAAACATCTAAGCCTTGATCTCGAAAGTATTCAGCAACCGTTAATGCGGTTTGGCAGCCTTTAAGGCGCATCAGTGGTGAAGAATCAGCAGGGGCTGCGACAACAACGGAACGTTGACGACCATCAACGCCTAATATCTCTTCAATAAATTCTTTTACTTCTCGTCCACGTTCACCAATCAGACCAACCACCACTACTTGAGCGGTAGTGCCTCGGGTCATCATGCCTAGGGTGACCGATTTACCGACACCAGAGCCAGCAAATAGACCTATTCGTTGCCCTTTACCTACCGTAAGCAAGCCATTTATGGCTTTTAAACCAACATCTAGAGGCTCGGTAATCGGTTTACGAGAGAGAGGGTTAATCGGTTCAGCATTAAATGAAGCTCGTTTTTCAGTATAGATTGGGCCAAGACCATCAATCGGGTTCCCCACACCATCTATGACACGGCCAAGCAGCTCCATCCCCACTGATAGTCCCACATCGGTTGTCATTGGTGTCACTTTAGCACCTGGTAACACACCTGTTATCTGTTCACTCGGCATGAGATACAAATTATCGCCTGAAAAGCCCACAACCTCTGCTTCCATCTTGCCTGACATGGTTTCAACCGTACATAAACTGCCAATGGGGGCGCGGCAGCCTGTCGCTTCTAAGGTTAAACCCACGACTCGTACCAACTTTCCTGAAGCGACTGGTTTACAGCTAACTCCCTGAGTTTTATATTGATTAAGACGTTCGGCAAGCGGCAGCATTACTCGCCACCTTGATGGCGATTGCTACCACAAAAACTGGTAATTACATTTCGGATTCGATCTTCCAATCGATAGTTTACGCTCGACTCTCCGGCTTCAATTTGCACATCTCCACGATTTAATGACGGTTCACTGTGTAGTGTCCAGTTTCTAAAATCGAGTTCTTTATCGCCATAAGAGTCACGAATTATTTCACTGTCTTCGGGATGTAATTTCAGAGTGATTGCATGTCCAGAAACAGGGAGGGCTTCTACCGATTGTTTAAGTGTATCGAGAATAACTTGTGGGTTTGTCTGAGCTTCAACATGCACCACCTCTTTCACTAAGATAAGCACCATATCGACAAGCTGCTTTTCAACTTGGGCATTCATAAGCTCAAGTGGTTGAGCAAATTGATTAGCCAAGGCGACAAAGGTCTGTACTTGCTGATCAATATGCTCTTGCCCAGCGGATAAGCCTTCAGTTCGACCAAGTTCAACCCCTTCGGTATGACCTTCTGCTAGGCCTTGTTCTTTACCTTTGTCGAACCCTTGCTTAAAGCCAGCTTCTTGCCCTTGAAGTAAACCGTCTTGGTAAGCGGCTTGTTTGATCTGTTCGATCTCTTCTTCAGTTAATTTCAGTGGCGCTTCTTCAACAGGCTCTTCAAAATTAGGAATCCAACCCGGGTCATAGTTCATCGCCGTATCTTTGGCGTGTTTATTCACTTCAGTGCCGTAGTCAGGCAGGCCCCATTTCTTAGGCTGAGCTTCGGAATCATCATCAAGGCGTAAAAAGCCTCGTTTTCTTTCACCGGACATGGGGAACCTTAATTGTCATTTTACTTTCTGTTATCACGGGTTATAAGAACTCGTCAGCACCACCAGAAAGCATGATCTCACCGTTGTCTGCCATACGACGAGCAATAGCCAAGATCTCTTTCTGAGCTGCTTCTACGTCGGATACTTTCACAGGAGCCATCGCTTCTAGATCATCTTTCATCATCTCAGCAGCACGTTTCGACATGTTCTTGAATATCTTATCGCGTAGGCCATCATCGGCACCTTTAAGCGACTTCTGCAGAACGTCTTGAGGAACATCACGCAGCAGTTTTTGAATACCTTGATCATCCACTTCAATCAAGTTTTCAAAGACGAACATCAAGTCTTGGATTTGTGTTGCCATATCTTCATCTTGATCACGAATTTGATCCATCAAGATACCTTCTACATTGGTATCCATGAAGTTCATGATTTCAGCAGCTGCTTTTAGGCCACCAATTTTGGCTGCTTGTGCGCCCGCTTGACCTGCGAACTGTTTCTCCATGATTTCGTTCAATTCAGCCAGAGCTGATGGTTGAACTTCTTCGAGGTTAGCGATTCGCATCATAAGGTCTAGACGATCACGCTCAGCAAACTGGGAAAGAATTTCTGCGGACTGATCCGCTTCTAAGTACGATAAAACAATGGTTTGAATTTGCGGGTGCTCGTTAATGATGATGCTCGCAACCTGGCGAGGGTCCATCCACTTCAACGAGTCTAGGCCTTTAGACCCCGTACCAAGTAAAATTTGATCCACTAGGTTATTGGCTTTGTCTTCACCCAATGCAGCAACCAGTGCATTCCGCATGAAGTCTTCACTGCCCATACCGATATTGGTGTATTTCTGAATATCTTCCAAAAATGCACGGTGGACAGCGCCTACTTTCTCTTGACTCAAGTCTGCTGCTTGCGCCATAGCACTACCAACACGTTGCACCTGTTTGGGTTCGAGGTGACGGATAATACCAGCGGCATCATCTTCATTAAGGCTAAGTAGAAGTATAGCCGCTTTCTCATCACCGCTAATCGTTGAAACGTCGACGGTTTGATCTTCGCCGGCTCCCTCTTCTTGAGGAACAATATCGTTAGGCATCTTCCATCCAATTCTTCACAACTTGAGCGGCAAGCTCAGGTTCATTAGCCACTAATGCACGAACAGCTTTGAGTACATCTTCATCTTTATGGAGGTTAGGTAAATCGATACTTGAACCAAATTCAAACAGCTCTCCACCTTCAATATCACCACCTATCAGGCTGGTCTCTCCATCCGCCCCGATAGGCATGCCATCTGGGCCGTATAATCCTTCGTCGTCATCTTCAGTAGGGTTGAGCAGTTTCTTCATTGCAGGGCGTACAAGAACTAAAATAACGACAACAATAACAAGGGCACTCGCAAACCAACGAATCCAATCGTTAAAGTTCGGGTGCTCCCAAATTGGCACATCTGCAACACTCTCAACTTCAGGGACTGCAAAGTTCATACTTAAGACGTTAAGTAAATCCCCACGTCCCTCATTAAAGCCGACTGCGCCTATAAGTACTTGGCGGATAGAGTTGAGGTCACTTTCACTGAGTGTTGTGTAAGTTGTTTCACCCGTATCTGGATTGACAGAAGAGCGATTTTTGATTGCAACGGCGACCGTTTGGCGATTAATAATTCCAGCTTGACGTCGCTCATGGCTGATAGTGGTATCTAATTCAAAATTACGGGTTGCTTCTCTGTGCACCGAACCTTGGCCTAACACCGAACCGTCTTTCATTTGAGCCACATCTTGAGGAATGGAAGCATCGGCCGGAGGCTGGTTGCTTAGTGCCCCAGGGACACCCGCCACCACATTGCCATTGTTATAATCTTCCAGAGTATATTCACTGCGAGTTGCTGGTGTATTCGGATCAAACTGTTTGCGAGTCTGTTCAATCGCGCTAAAGTCGAGTTCAATATCCACTTGGGCGGTATAGTTACCAAAACCCAAAATAGGGATAAGAACCGAGTCAATTTTCTCACGCATTGCTTGTTCTTGCTTGCGCTCTAACTCATGCTCTTTACGGCGAGCAGAAGAGGCAGGATCTTGGGAGCCTGAACTCAACAGTCTGCCATGCTGATCAGTGACAGTAACGCGCGTCGGTTTCATACCCGGTACTGCGCTTGCGACCATATCAACGATAGAATCAACTTCGGTTTGTCGTAAACTTGTGCCCGTTCTCAGGGTAAGAAAAACCGACGCGGACGCTTCTTGATTATGACGAACAAAAACACTCTGCTTAGGCAACGCCAATAATACTCTTGCTCGACGAACTTGGTTCATCTCTTCCATTGTTTTGGAGAGTTGACGCTCGCGGCTTAATTTTAGTCGTTCCAACTCAAGACGCTGAGACACGCCAAACCCCATATCTTGCAACAAGATTTCGTCCCCAGGGTTTCGCGCCTGATTAAGACCAGCTCGTGAAAGGTTTAGCTTAAGATTATTGTACTCAGAAACGGGCACCAATATGGTGTTGCCATCAAGAGTGTACGTCTGTTTTTGCTGATCGAGGTGATCAAGAATAGGAATGAGTTCGTCGGTTTCGTAAGCACCTAATGGGCGCATCTCAGGCTCTTTCACCCAAAAGAATAGCATCACAATGAGCGCAACGCAGATGGAGATCGATAAAACTAGAACCACCTGACGAAGAAGATCTAAATCGCCAATAGCCATGTCAAATTTGGAAGAGCTTTTTTCATCTAGATCAGGGTTTTGCTCTTGCATATCTAGATCGGAGCTGGCGACCATCGAATGACTGTCTGCTGAGTCCGTTAGCGCTAAGTCTGTATTTTGGTTATCGTCGGCCACGTTTAACTACCTGAAATTATTATACTACTTAAATTACACTGGCATATTCATAAGTTCTTTGTACGATTCAACTAGCTTATTACGTACTTGAATCGTCGCTTCGAACGCCACACTCGATTTGTTTCTGGCAATCATAACGTCAGATAATGAGACATCTTCATCACCACGGTCGAAACGCATCTGAAGGTTGCCTGAGGCTTTTTGTAGTCCATTAACGTTATTGATTGCCTTGGTCAACATATCACCAAAATCTGCACCAACACTTTGGCCTGTTGCAGCTGGTTTTGTGTTTGTGGCTTCAAGCTTCAAAGCTTGCATTTCGCCTATTAGACCATCAACTCTCATAACAACCTCAAATGCCAATTCTTTGACTTATGTTCTCTATAACCTGAAAGCAGCAATTAATATGCCATGATTTCAGTGTACTCGTTATCTCATTTTTAGCCTGGAACATCTATCCCAGCATCGCGCATCTTGGCGAGCTTGTATCGTAATGTTCTTGGGCTAATTCCTAGCTTTTCAGCCATCTCTTTTCGACGGCCATTGCATTCAACGAGCGTATCCAAAATTATGCTGTACTCTTGGTCACGAAGCTCACCACCTAGCCCTGATGAAGCAGGAGAGCTAACAAGCGGTGAATCCACTTGAGCCACCGGTTTTACCGTCGGTATCGCTGCACCGCTCTCTACGGCTTGCTGTAGTCCACTAGCATCTTGCCAATCAATACCCTCAAGTAATATATGCTCACCGGTAATATTTTGGTTATCGCTAAGAATCAATGCGCGCTGAACGACATTGTCGAGTTCGCGAACATTACCAGGCCAGGCATAACTCAGTAGTTTATTGATGGCTTCGTTGTTGAACTGAGGAACAGGGATACCAAGCTTTTTGCAGTGACGTTCGACTAAGTGTTGTGCTAACGGCTGAATGTCACCCGTTCTCTCTCGTAATGCCGGCCAAGTAATAGGAAAAACGTTTAAGCGATAATAAAGGTCTTCACGAAAGTTGCCCTCTTGGACATACTGTTTAAGATCTCGGTTACTGGTCGCTAACACTCGAACATCCAGCTGTATGCTCTTTCTACTACCTAATCGTTCAACTTCTCGCTCTTGAATCACACGCAGTAATTTGGCCTGTAAGTTAAGATCCATCTCACTGATTTCATCAAGCAGTATGGTTCCGCCTTGAGCTTGTTCAAATTTGCCAGGACACGCTTGAACCGCTCCGGTAAAGGCTCCCTTTTCATAACCAAAAAGTGTCGCTTCCAACATGTTATCGGGAATTGCAGCACAGTTGATTGCGACAAATGGGCCCTCTTTGCGAGTCGATGCGTTATGAATATAAAGCGACATCACTTCTTTACCCGAACCACTTGGCCCTAGAACCATGACATTCGCATCAGTTTTCGCCACTTTATCGGCCAACGCGAGAAGCTTTAAACTTTTCTCATCCGCAACAATTGCATCACCATTGTCATCCGATTTGACCGGCGCATAACGACTCACCATGTTAAGCAGTACTTCGGGTGCAAACGGTTTTGCCATGTAATCAATTGCGCCATCTTTCATTGCTGAAACGGCGTCTTCAATATTGGCGTATGCGGTCATCAGTAACACAGGAAGATTAGGCCAGTGCTGCTTGATATTACGTAGTAGCGCTAAGCCGCCCATGCCCGCCATTTGGACATCAGAAACAACGATATCGATGGAATTAGATTTGAGTTTAACCAGAGCATCTTCTGCACTATCGGCTTCAAGCCATTCGTAGCCTGCTAATGCCAATGTATCGACCAATGCTTCGCGTAGACCTTCATCGTCTTCTACGATCAAGACTTTACTTTGTGCCATCGTTATTCTCCGTTAATTCTTGCTTAAGCATCAGAACCAGTTTAATTGGCATGAGATTCCCCTTCCTGAGTCTTCGAGGCGTCTTGTTGTAGTGGTAAGCACATGGTAAAACATGCGCCGTCACCCTGTTCTGATATTAGCTCTAAATTTCCATCATGAGCACGACAAACCATTTGTACGACCGCGAGGCCAAGGCCAGTACCTTGGGAGCGTGTTGTGAAAAATGGTTCCATAATTTTGCTTTGTAGTTCTTTGGGTACACCCGGGCCACTGTCTTGAACCGAAATTTTCAACATATCTTTTACAGGTCGGAAAAAGACATCAACCTGCGCGTTTTTGCCGCTAATCTGAATCGCATTTAACACCAAGTTACTTAACGCAGACGCAATCGCATTGGCGTTGCCTAGCATTGCTGTTTGTTCTTGTTCCACTTCTAGATGATAATCAATCTGATTATGTTTTAGTGCAGTCTCAACCATGGGGTTGAACTCGGCTACCAACTCTTCAACAGTAAATGGCTTAACCACTTTGTTGTCGCCACCTTTCGCGAACAAAAGCATGTCGTTCACTTGCTTCTCTAAGTCGTGCAATCTATCCATCAACTTTGATTGGAAGCGATCTTTGGTTGCAGTTGGAAGGTTAGGAGCGCCAAGGTTAGACGCATAGAGCATTGCGCTAGAAAGTGGCGTACGAACTTGGTGAGCCAATGAAGCCACCATTTTACCCAGTGATGACAGACGCTGCAGGTCACCGATACGTGACTGAAGCAAACGTGTTTCAGTCAAATCGGTGATCAAAATAAGTTGCCCCGTATGAGACGCAGATATTGCTAGCCTGACCTTACGCCCATTACGCAAAGATATCTCATGACCATCATCTTCCCGTGGGGCGAACGCCATTTGAATTACGCTGAACCACTTTTCGCCAATCAATGGTATCTCAAGTAGCTTTTGCGCTTCTGGATTCGCCTCTCGCACCACGCCTTGGGTATCAAGTAAGATGACACCCGCAGGCATAACGTCCAGCACCTGCTTATAGCGCTCAACTTGGTCTTCAAGTGTTCCTAAGTGGGACTGATGTTCGGTAGACTCTGATGTTTGCATGTCGACTTTCTGCCAATTAAACTACAATAGCCTGACATGCAATTAACAAGCCAGACTATTTCTTTTATTTATCAGCACTTTATCAAGACGACAAGTTATTGACACACTACCGTTGCAAATTGTACTTACGCATTTTCTCGACCAAAGTCGTGCGTCTCATGCCAAGCATATCCGCCGCTCTTGCGACGACACCACTTTGAGCATCAAGCGCTTGGTTGATCATATTGACCTCTAGTTCTGCCAATAGCTCCTTGAGGTTTAGCCCCTCTGGTGGAAGAGATTGAGGAGCGTGATCATGGCTGTGATCTTGGAACGCATCAACACTATCTAGGCTAAAGTCTTCCGAGAAAATATCCGCAAGTACATCACGCTCTTGCTCTTCAATTGAAGCAAAGCTTGATTGTTCAGGTTGGAACTCTGGAATATCACTGTAACGATATTTAGTAGGAAGATGATTCACATCCACCAAACTATTTGGATAGAGGATAATCATTCGCTCAATCAAATTGGCAAGCTCACGAACGTTACCCGCCCAATCGTGTTCCATTAGTGAATTAATGGCTCTTGGAGTAAAACAGATTGGTTGACCGCCTTCTGCTTCCATTCGGGTCATCAACTCTTGAATTAGCAGAGGAATGTCATCCTTACGCTCTTTCAGGGCAGGCATTTCAATTGGAAATACATTCAAACGGTAGTACAGATCTTCACGAAACGACTCTGCCCCTATCATCTCTTCAAGATGACGGTGGGTCGCCGCGACGATGCGCACATTGACTTTAATAGTCGTATTACCACCAACACGCTCGAAGCTTCGTTCTTGAAGTACACGCAGCAGTTTAACTTGCATTGGCATTGGCATATCACCAATTTCGTCAAGAAACAGCGTGCCACCTTCTGCAAGCTCAAAACGCCCTTTTCTCGACGTAATGGCCCCTGTGAATGCGCCTTTTTCATGACCAAACAACTCACTCTCAAGTAAATCTGGCGGAATAGCACCACAGTTAATTGGCACAAATGGTCCATTACGGCGTGTTGAGTGGTAATGGATATTACGTGCGACGACTTCTTTACCCGTTCCTGACTCCCCTAGAATGAGTACATTCGCTTCTGTGTCAGACACCTGTTCTATCAGGTGTCTCACTTCCTGCATGCCTAGACTTTGGCCGACTAGACTTCGAAATAAGGTGTTTTTACGAGAAGCCGCTGAAACTTGAACGCCCTTACGCCCTAGAAAGTCTTTACAATGTCTAAGCGCTTCACTAAGTTGAGGATAGTTAAGAGGGAACTCTAACTCTCCGATATATTGAGGGTAGTCATCAACGGAGTATGACTGTTTGCCCGCTATTAAGAGTGGAATGTGGTGATCGGTTGAGAGCTTATGAGTCAAGCTCGAAGGCAGTACTTGTCCTTGTATAGAACCGATGATGCATCCTGCAGAAAACTTTGACCAATCGAGCTCATCAATTTGATCAGAAGTCACAACTTCACACTGTTCTCCAACGAATTCTAAGATATTACTCAGATTGATTCGCACTTGCGCGTCATCTTCAATCACAAGTATTTTTGCTAAACCATGCATAGGTGAGAATGATTGCCTTCATTTGATATGTTAGTGGCTAAGTCTACTAGTCTGGAAACGGGGCGCTTATCTTATAAGCACTACTATAACGATAGACAATTTATATGAATCAGCAACAAAAAAGCCACTACAATACTGTAAGTGGCTTCTATTTTATTTGATTAAAAAAATAAGGCAACAATGCAATTGCTCGTTGTGAGCTTAATGTCATCTTTTAATTAGTAATTACATGCCAACGTCAGAGGCTGTTAAATTATGATATTCAGCCGGAATTTGATCCCAGGCTGACTTAATTTCACGGATAATGTCGATAACATCATCGATCGGCTGAGGGTCGTTTTGGTGATTTGCTGTAGAGATCTGAGTGATCATAAATTCATACAACTGGTCCAAATTTTTTGCTACATCCCCACCATCGCTCATCGATAAGCAGCTTCTTAGACTAATAATGATGTCTAACGCTTTGCCTAAACGCTCCCCTTTTACTGGGATGTTTCCTTGCTGCATCGCGGCTTTACCTTGGATCAGTCGCTCGATGGCACCCGCCATAAGCATTTGAACAATCTTATGTGGTGACGCTGCACTCAACTGACTGTCTACTGATACTTTTTTGTATGCCTGTAATGAACCACGCATAGCTTTCCTCTTCTATAAAAACTTCTTGTATTGTTGAACTGACTTATTACCGTAACGGTATTTCTTAAGCGCGCTACCGACTTTCGTCGTCTCTGACTGCAAGAGTAGTACGATATTCTTCGTCTGTTCAACTAAGGAGAGCCAATCATCTGACTCCGCAAAACTCGGATTTTCTTTTATATAGTTTAAGATATTTTGCAATATCTGTTCCCTTTTATCGACCAGCCCAGCGATTTCTTCAGCATCAAAGTCATCTTTCTGTAAAATTGCGGTAATTTGGTGATCGATATCACGAATATCTGCTGTTTTAACCATAGTTTCTTATTGTTCCGCCCTTACAGGCGAAAACATTATCAAGGTTTATCGACCAAGGGCATTCATCATACCCGCTAATTGATACTGCATCTTGCTAGTTGAGTCTTGCATGCTGGCAAATTTCGAGTGTGTTCGCTTCTCTAAACCATCCATACGGCGATCAAGTGCCACCTGATCATCATTCAAGCGGTAATTACTCTCCACAAGACTCTGCTCTCTGGTTCTAATCGATCCAGTAGCATTGGTCATGCTATTGATCGCATCTTCAACTTTTTTTGCAAAACCTTGGTTGCCACCAAAAAAATCACCTAGCTTAGTGAAATTATTGTTGAGCTGACGGTCAAGCATATTGTAGTTGATTTCTAATGTACCTTGCCTGGTGGTCGTGATACCAAACTCTGTCAACGTTTTGAGTTCATCCGGAGCAGGTTCAATACTGGATGAAAACACCGACTTTAATCGTGAGTCTGCACTTCGAACAATACTGTCGCCGGCTAAAGGCCCACCCTGTCCAGTTCTTGGATCAACGCCGCCTAACTCTTTGCTGGTTTGATAAAATTGATTATAAGCTGCAACAAATTGCTCAATATCTTCTCGAACACCTTGCCTATCGTATTCAATATCAATTTCGGCAGGCGCTTTTCCTACTTCTGATTTACCTTTAACCGTTAAATCAACACCTTCAATGGCATTTTCAATTACGTTATTATGGCTAGACAATTGAGCGACACCATCAAGCATCACTTTAGAGTCTTGGGCGGCTTGAACCTGAGTCATACCAACATAAGTATCAAACGCTTTCTGAGCCGACAGAAGATCGGCATCCGCTTTATCAACACGCTCTAAGTAAGCACGTTCTTCTGGTGTGAGTTTCGCTCGCTCAAGCTGCTTGGCTCGTTCTGGCGTCATTTCACCTGAAGCTACAGCGCGTTCAATCGCGGCCTTTTCGTCAGCAAGTTTACGCTCTAAGGCTTGCTTCGCTTCTTTAGGCGTGACGTATGAATCCGTTAATGTTCCTGACGCACTGTTATTCCACCCAGGAACATCTGGCGCTTTTTCTAATGCTTTTGCATCAAGTTCAGGTTCAGGTTCATAGTATGAGTCTAGCAGTGTTCCTGACGCCGTTTCTGTCCAGCCAGGGATTCTATCTTGAGGTTTTTGATATTTTGTTGCATCAGCGGCGGCGGTAATACCATCTTTTGATAACTCATTACCCGCTTTATCTGCTGATGGGTCAGCGGCTAATGCCGCTTCCGAGGCCTCTTCGGCAAGCTCTTCATCAACCCCTTTTGCAGCGTTACTAATTGTCTCAGCGACCTTGTCTGCAAGCTTTTGTTCAATGGGGGATAAAGGACTGATAAGTTGTTGCGCAGCAGAACGGGCTTTTTCTAAGTCTTTGACTCGCTCTTCTAGTGTTTTGTATTCAAGCTTATTAAGCGGATCATGTAGTGCGGCGTCTGCAGAGACTTTAATTGCGTTCTCTTGCCCTGATAGATTTGATGCCATGATGAGCCTAGGCCCTTCGACATCATTAATAACCGAAGCTCTAACACCTGGGTTACTCTTGTTGTTATTAATTTCTCTAACGACATCAACTAGGCGCGAGTTTTCGTTTACATCGATGGTAAATTCATCTCGACCTAATTGGATCTGCAGCCTACCAGGGCCAAATTTGTCGTCTGGTGAGAGAACATCAGACGCAATTTTGTGACTCTGTGCAAGCTGCAACACATCGACAGCATATCTCCCAGCCATGGCTTCCGTATTTGCGGTTGCAGCGACGACACTTTCATTAGTTGTGCCGACCGTTCGTGCTGCAAACGCTTTCTCTTGACGAAAGCTTGCCATGAGATTTTTCATCGTATCCAGCGACTCTTTGAGTCGACCGTAGGCACTGATACTAGCATCAATATTGGCCCGCTCATTATCGATACGTTGCTGTTTGGGTACACGCTCCGCATCGACAATTTTGCTGACCATGGAATTGATATCCATGCCAGTATTCATCCCCATAGGGCCTAAACTCATTAAATCACCTCAAAAAAACACGATTATACCTTGTCAATAACTAGCCCCGATGAGTAGCGGGCTGCTTGATCTCGAAGGCGTCGTAATACCTCTAACATCTCCTCTTCCGGTATCTGACGAATAATATCACCAGTACTGGCCTCATAGATGGTAACAACGTCCCTTCCTGATTGTTCATCAACTCGGAAGGATAAACCAGTATTAATCGAAGAGATAAAATCGTTCATCTGCTCGACTATCATTTCACGTTCTTGCTGGTTAAGCTTTTCTCGCTGTTTTACCAGCTCGATCGTTGCTTCAACAGATTGAACATGCCTCTGATTAATTTCTGACGCTCTGTTACTCTCCTTTCGGGAGGAAACGCTTGGGGCACCATTGTTTTCTGAAGCAAGTTTAATGCCACCATTTGAGCCGTAAGGCTGGATGTTCGATGCATTGGATGGTATTTCCATAACAATCTCCCTTCCACCTTATAGGTTGGTAACCATAACGTTACCTTTCCCAATAAGCTCCTGACGAAACCTACCGATCAACCTAACAAGCTAAGAGCTGCAGATGGTGACTGCTTCGCCTGAGCTAGCACTGACGTACTCGCTTGTTGAAGTATTTGCGATTTCGCCATTTGCGTTGTTTCTTTCGCGTAATCGGTATCGAGGATACGACTTCGAGATGAATTCACATTCTCATTGATATTATCCAAGTTACTAATTGCGTGTCCAAAACGGTTTTGGAATGCACCCAATGATGCACGTTGACTGTCTACCGCTTTTAACGCGCCATCAATGACCGATACGCCTAATTGTGAACCGGCAACCGTTGTCACATCCACGTCAGCAACAGTGACATCAGCCCCTGCTCCAAAGCCAATTTCACCGCCTAAACCACCACCAATAGTCACATCACCCGAAACTTTCTGGGTGGATGCAAACAATTGAAGTTTACCTTCTTCTCCAACCGACGCTTTAACGTCTGGGCTTTGACCATTAATATACGTCGCTAACTGCTCAATATCATCACCCTGTTTCGCGTTGATAGTAAGCGATTTTGCAACGCCGTTTTGATCATTATAGTCCAGTGTTAGATCCGTTGCGGCATCTACCTTCCAGTCAGGCGCTTGCCCAGTCGTTGCAACGTAATTTTTGCCACCCATGTCCATGGTATCAGAACGCATATTGCCCATAGAAAGCATAACTGCTTCACCTGAGCTGGCACCGATTTGAAATGACTGATTACCAAATGAACCGTTCAGTAGTTTGTTACCACCAAACGAGGTTGTTTCTGCAATACGATTTAACTCGTTATTGAGCGCAGAGACTTCCTCTTGAATCGCAACACGCTCAGAACGAGAGTTCGAACCATTGGCAGATTGAAGGGATAGATCACGCATTCGTTGAAGAATATTGGTTGTTTCATTCATTGCCCCTTCCGCTGTCTGAGCAATAGAAATACCATCATTCGCGTTTTTAACCGCCATGTCTAAGCCACGACTTTGCGATGTTAAACGGTTAGATATTTGAAGGCCGGCCGCATCATCTCGAGCACTGTTTATTTTATACCCTGACGATAGGCGTTCCATCGACTTTTGCATCCCGTCAGAGGCACCATTAAGGTACCGCTGTGCGGTCATCGCCGACACATTAGTGTTTACGTTAATTGCCATGTTTGATCTCCTTCGGCATTAAGGGTGATGCGCCGTCGTGTCTCTCACCTCACTTTGACGCATCTCATTTCTCTCAGTCCTGTAACGGCGAAGAGCAAATAAGCTTTAGGATTAAATTGATTTTTTTTAGATTTAATTTTGTACGATCTATAACTTTTAATGAGAAAGTATGAAACTTATTGAAATTTAAATAAATTTGTATCGGAGAGAATTTGAATTAATTTTGGCACCTTCAGCACCAATATTTGTGATAGGGCCATTTCATCCCCCAAAACACCTTTAGTTCACTTTAGTAAAAAACAAAAAAATCCAGCCGAAGCTGGATTTTGGTTCACTCAATGGAGAGCTACTTTGAGAATTTAGTGCTGTAAGCGAGCTTACTATAAATTCAAATTAACCTAATAGGCTTAGCGCTGAGTTTGGCGCTTGTTTCGCTTGTGCAAGAATTGAGCTTGACGCTTGCGAAAGAATTTGAGATTTGGTTAGTGCTGTTGTTTCTTTGGCGAAGTCTGTATCTTTGATTCGGCTCTTAGACGCGTTAACGTTCTCGTTGATGTTATCTAAGTTACTGATTGCGTGGTCAAAACGGTTCTGGAACGCACCCAACTCAGCACGATGACTATCTACAAAGTTCAGCGCAGTATCGATGATTGCGACTGACTCTTGTGCACCACCTACAGAAGTAACATCAATGTCATTAACTGTGACTGCTTGACCCGGTTGGAAACCAAGTTCACCAGAAAGAGCGCCACCAAATGCCACGTCACCCGTTACTTTGTTCGCACCCGCTAGCATTTGTAGCTGGCCGTCCTCATTTACTGACGCTTTGATGAAGTCTTGTTGACCATTGATGTAAGTCGCTAGTTGCTCGATATCATCGCCTTCTTTCGCGTTGATAGTGAGAGCTTGATCTTGACCAAAGTTATCTTTAAACGTCATCGTCAAGTCACTACCACCCGCTTGAACTGCCCAGTCTTTATCTTGACCGTTAGCTGTTTGGTAGCTTGTGCCACCCATGCCAGCATTATCGCTACGCATGTTGTTTAACGACAGCATTACTGCTTCACCGTTATCTGCACCGATTTGGAAAGACTTAGTGTCAAACGTGCCGTTGAGTAGTTTGTTACCACCAAATGACGTGGTTTCAGCAATACGGTTTAATTCGTTGTTTAGTGCGCTTACTTCTTCTTGAATTGCTACTCGCTCTGATTTTGAGTTAGAACCGTTAGCTGATTGAAGAGATAAGTCACGCATACGCTGTAGAATGTTAGTGGTTTCATTCATTGCGCCTTCAGCAGTTTGAGCAATTGAAATACCATCGTTAGCGTTACGTACCGCAACATCTAGACCACGGCTTTGAACGTTCAAACGGTTAGAGATTTGAAGGCCTGCGGCATCGTCTTTAGCGCTGTTGATTTTAAAGCCAGACGATAGACGCTCCATTGAAGTTTGCTGAGCATTGTTCGCGCTGTTTAGGTAACGTTGAGCTGTCATTGCTGATACGTTGGTATTTACATTCACTGCCATAATAATTTCTCCAATTGATTTTCCGATGTACCGGTTTTCGACGTCTCGAAAAACCAAGGTGTTCTTTTTAAGTTACTTAAATTAACGGCACCGTTTTCCAAACCTTGAGAATTTTTTTACGTTTTTTATAAAAAAAATGCTTTTCAGGTAAAAGTCGTGATATATCGTTCAAAAAACAATCATTCGGGCAACTTTTGCTAAAGGATTAACCATCTCTGCCGATAGTTTCTCGCTTATTGTGAAGGGACGTACTGTTATAGAAGGAAAGCAAACAAAAAGGGGGGAGGAAAGTTGTCGGCGTAGCTGGTTAGCCTAATAGTGTTAACGCTAGATTAGGTTGTTGCTTTGCTTGAGCAAGAATAGAAGTACTGACCTGTTGTAGAATTTGCTGCTTAACCATTTGGGTGGTTTCTTTCGCATAATCGGTATCTTTGATACGACTATTCGACGCTGCTAAATTCTCATGTACGTTATCAAGGTTATTGATAGCATGACTAAAGCGATTTTGCATTGCGCCTAGCTCCGCTCGATGGCTATCTACATATTCGAGTGCGGTATCAATGATCGACACCGCCCTTTGTGCACCACCAACGTTACTGATATCAACATTATCAACCGCTTCATAGCCTGTGAGTGAAAGTTGAAGTTCTGACGCAAGGTCGCCAGAAAAGGCGATGGTGCCTGATGTCTCTTTACCAGACATATAAATCTGCAGCTGACCTTCTTCATTGACTGAAGCGGAAACCTGATCGGTCTGGCCGTTAATGTAAGTCGCAAGCTGTTCAATATCATCGCCAACTTTAGCATCAATCTGAATGCTCTGCTGCTCACCCACCGCATCGGTGTACTGCATCGTTAGCGTTGAAGCGCCTTGGCTCACTTGCCAATTTGAGTCGGCCTTGCCTGCCGCTATATAACTAAAGCCCCCCATACCCAAATCGTCGGAACGCATCGAGTTTAATGAGACTTGAACGGCTTCTCCTGAACTTGCACCGATTTGAAAAGAGGATTCTCCAAACGAACCGTTGAGCAGTTTTCGACCACCGAAAGAGGTGGTTTCAGCGATCCTATTTAATTCGGCATTCAAAGCGCTCATTTCTTCTTGTAAGGCGATTCTTTCAGATTTGCTGTTCGAGCCATTGGCCGATTGCAATGAAAGGTCGCGCATTCGTTGAAGAAGGTTAGTCGACTCTTGCATCGCCCCTTCGGCTGTCTGCATGATCGATATCCCATCATTGGCGTTTCTAACAGCGACATCCAAACCGCGCATCTGTGATTCAAGGCGATTCGAAATTTGCAAACCTGCAGCATCATCTTTAGCACTATTAATACGACTCCCCGAAGCCAAACGCTCCAGAGATTGATTCAACATATTCGTGGCATTGCTCAAATGGCGCTGCGCTGTCAGTGCTGAAACATTGGTATTAACGGTTATTGCCATATTGCCCTCTAATCTAAAGACGTATCGATGTGTACAGTCTCATTCAACTTCGTCACGAAAAATCTGTGCTCGTTATTTTATCGGTACATTTCCCGGAATCTTTAGCAAAAAAAACGAGCACAAGGCTCGTTTTTTCATTTACTTAAGTGGAGCGAATAAATGCTTACTTTAACTCTAACGTTTGTAGCATTTCATTTGAAGGTGCAAAGAAGTACGCACCCGTTACCGCTTTAGTGAAACGAAGCATCTGATCTGTTTTGCCATCTGTTTCGCCATACATACTTTCCAACATTACTTTGAAATTGTGGATGCGATTACAGTAAGCGATGAATAACAAACCATGCTCTCCACTCGCGCTACCGTAAGGTAGGCTGTGACGAACAATCTTAACCGCTTTGCCTTCTTCTTTAATGTCTACTCGGCCAACGTGAGACGCAGCAGGTACATCATCAAGTTCAATAGAATCAGGCTTAGTACGACCAATCACTTTCTCTTGCGCTGCAACACTCAAACGGTGCCAAGCTGGAAGATCATGGATAAAACGCTGAACCATCACGTAACTACCACCTGCAAAATTGCCTTCAGGGATAATTGCCACTTCATTACGAACCGCATCTTTCGGGTTCTCTGTACCATCAACGAAATCTGTCATGTCACGAGAATCTAAATAGCGGTAGCCATTGGTTTCGTCGATCACTTCAACGTCATCAGAGATATTAGCCAACAGTTTTCTTAACACATAGAAATGAAGATCGTGGCGATTAGAGTGACAGTGAATCAATACGTCCACATCACTGCTTGGCGCTGTAATATCACCGCTGCCTAAAACTGGAAAATCAATGAGCTCATCTGGTGTTTTCTGGTTCAGCTGCGACCAAAAAGACTGAGTAAACGCTAATGATACCGTTAGTTCAGCACCTGGTTGAGTCTCATTCACACCGCTTACCATTTCAGGAAACGCTTTTAGGTGGTTAAGTACTTGTGCTGAATTCTTCTTAATTTTTAGCAAGGTGTACTGCGCAAACGGGCCAGCTTCCGGCAAAATTGCACTTTGTGGTTGTGACATCAACTTGTCCTCTTAATTTTCAAATTCTTAATGCCTTATAGACAGAGACGAGCACCTGTATAAGACCGTAATATCGTTTATTTCTAAAATCGTTTAATGTAATGTAGGGATACGAAGGCTATCTCGTACACTGCGACTTTTAATCAGGTAGATAGCAAACCATAGCAGTAGCATCAAGACTACGCCATTTGCCCAGTTGAACGCCCCATGTTCAAGGTGTACATGATACAAGGTAAGCGCTAATTGAGCGCAGACCGTGGCAAGGGTAATATTACGCCCCCAACTGACTATCGTATTTATCCAGTGTCGTTCTACATTTCTTAACCCGATTAACCACATAAAGATAATGCTTGGTAAGCCCATGATTAAGCCTACATAGAGTGTGGTTTGATCGGGGTAGACAATACTAAGTATCTTAGCCCCACTCTCACGACTGGCACCAGCTCCAATAAAGACTAACCATGCTTTCGCTAATAAGATCCAGCCTAGCCAGAGCCAGATTGGAGCTTTCAAAAATCCGTTTTTGTCATGTTGCTCGACTGAGTAGCGCACAAGGTATCTTATAGCCATATATTAATGGCGCTCACTTTACCGTAAATATCCACGCATGTGATGCTCTATTTACAAAATTTAGCAAAAAATCATGCGTGCGAATGAAGGGATTATTCATCCCTCATCTGCCCTTCATTTCTTTTCACTGAACGGTAAGAATAAACGCAAAATATCATCAGTAACCCAATAGGTGCACCCCATAGAATGATATTTTTAAGCGATTTAGGCGGATTATATAAGACAAAGTCACCATAGCGCTGGGTCATAAAATCAATGACCTGTTGCTCACTTTGACCTTGATTGATTTTAGTGAAGACGATGTAGCGTAGATCCTTAGCGATTGGAGAATTTGATTCCACTAAGTTTTGGTTTTGACACTGGGGACAACGTAATGATTTAGCGAGATTAACCGCGACATTTTGCAATTCAGGAGAGTTAAATTCAAACAACTCAACAAGCTCAGAAGCTTCTTTCGTTGGCGCAGAAAAAACCTCTGAATCGGCAACAGCAAAGCTAACAGGAAGAAAAACAAAAAAGACGAAACGAATAAAATGAAACAACAGCTACCCTCTTAGTTGAAATACTCTAGAAAATGACTTTGCCATACTTTCTCGGTTAAGCGCCCAACATGTTTTTTAATAATCATACCGCGATTATCAACAAGGTATGTTTCAGGCGTACCAACAACCCCAAGATCGATAGCTAACCTGCCGTTCGGATCGAAGATCACCTCACTGTATGGATTGCTCTTTTCTTTAAGGTATTGTTTCGCGGCTCGTTTGTCATCTCGATAGTTTAACCCAACGATTGTTACGCCCTGTTGGCTTAACGAGAGCAAGTCATCATGTTCACTACGGCACACGCTACACCAAGTAGCCCATACATTAACAAGCTGATAGCCTCTGTTTTGCAAAACACCTTCAGTGATTATCATCTCCTGATCATTGGACGTAGCCTTTAGATCACGGCCCAAATCGATTGTCGAAAACGAAGGGAAAGGCCTAACTTCGCTCTCAATGGTTTTCGTCTCACCTTGCTTTACTATTGCTACCATTGAAATCGCGGCAAACCCAATAACAACGACAATCAGAATAATAAAATTACGTAATTTGGATTTGCTCATCAGCTCTCTTTATTACTTTTCTTGAAGAAGACATTCCTAGCAGGCAGCCTGACATCATTAATATTGTGCCAAACCATACCCAACGTATATATGCTTTGTACTGGATCTTAACCGCGTAGCTATTTACATCTAGTTTCTCACCGAGTGTGACATAAATGTCACCATGCCAGAATATCTTGATGGCTGGCTCACTCATATTCATCACACGTACTGGGTAGTGTCTGCGCTCCGGTAAAAGCGTAATGGAAGCACCATGCTGATCAATACACTCAATTTCTGCTTGCTCAGCGGTATAGTTGGGGCCGATGACCCAATGGGTATCATGATAAACAACCTGCCACTGTTGGAAGGTAAATTGTGTCTCATTAGAGAGCTTTCTTCCTATCTCTTGTGAGTGCTCACTATTCATGACAGCGCCAACACACGATATCGCCATACCAATATGGGCAAGCACTGACGCTAATCGTCTAATTGGAAGCTGACTCATGGCAAACTTATAGAGGTGGCTAACCGTCACCCACATAGCCAAAACCCAAATTACCCATGCCAACACACTAAATTTATCGACCAACAGTTCGTCGGCTGCAACTTGAGGAAATTGAACAAGCGCAAGCAGTGCCCAGTAGCACACCGTACCACTGAATAGAGAAAATCCAACCAGTGCAATTAGCCTATTCCGCTCGATATAATGACCTTGATGCCACTTTAGCAAAGGCGCAAACCCCATCGCAATCAAAGAGAGAAATGCAATCGGTAATATCAGCGTATTAAAATAAGGGGCGCCTACCGAGATACTTCCAAGACCAATGAGCTCATAGATCATTGGATAGAAGGTTCCTAAGAACACCGTAAAGGTTGCAACCATCAACAGTCCAATTGCGATAAGTAGTAAATAGCTCTGGCTAAGTAGCGCTTTAATCGGCTTACTTATGATTTCATCGAACCGCAGCACCAAAAGCCCTAGGGCACCGATAAGTGCAAGCGCTAATATCACCAGTAACGCGATGCCTTTATTGGGATCGACCGCAAACGCATGCACCGATGTCAGAACACCAGAGCGAACAATAAAGGTGCCTAGTATGCTAAAGCAGAATGTCGTTGCCGCTAACCCTAGCGCCCAACGATGAAACATCCCATGACGCTGTGCCGCAAAGTGTGCATGCAGTAGCGCCGTTCCGGTTAACCACGGAAGAAGAGAGGCATTTTCAACTGGATCCCAAAACCACCAACCACCCCAACCTAATTCGTAATACGCCCACCACGAACCCAGAACAATACCCGCCGTCAAAAATACCCACGATGCGAGGGTGTAATGTCGACTGAGTACTAACCACTCAAACTCAATATCTTTACGCATCATAGACGCGCAGGCAAAAGCCAACACGGTTGAGTAGCCGATGTACCCAAGATAAAGAAGCGGAGGATGAAATATGAGCCCAATATCTTGCAACATAGGGTTAAGGTCTCGCCCCTCTTGCATAAAACTAGCGGCTGACTGAAATGGATTGGAAGCGAAAAGCGTAAACCAACTAAACGCGGCAATGAGTAAATTCATCACCCATAACACGTCTTTTAAATAGCCGGTATTAACTCTCTTAGTGAAAGAAATAACGCAAGCCCAGCAACAGAGCGTCGTTACCCAAAAGAGCATTGACCCCTGATGTCCCCCCCAAATCGCTGCGATTTTATAAAAGATGGGGAGCTGAGAGTTAGAGTGGGAAGCAACGTACTCCAATCCGAATAAATCGGTAGCAAACGCTGCTCCTAAGAGAAGTAGACTTGATAACGAGAGTAAGGCATTAAGTTGTGTTACTGGCAGCATTAAACTGTCTGATTCCTGCTTAATCCACCAACGCTCCACCACATAATAGAGTGCAACGATTGAACTTAATACTGCAACTAAAAGCAGTGTTGCAAAGCCAAACTCTCCTATCATTCTAATCTAAATAACCTCTTTCATCGTAACAGGTATTGACGGCTCTCTACACCGCGGTCAATTGGCCAGCATAAAGAACAAACGTTCTTAGCATCAAAACACCAACTAAGCTTAAGGTCGTCACAACTAAGATAAAGCCGCTGTTATGGCGCACCTCTTTTGGTGTTACAGCGTTCAATGTTAATGGTAAAAGCATACCGATAAAGATAACCCCTACCCAGAACCACTTAGCCCAAAACCCGCTTCCAATCGCATTCCAAGCTGCAAGTTCAGCTTGACCACCACTGAAAATAAGCCCAGTAAAGAAGGTCACTAATACAAACAACTCGAACAATACAACGGGACGTTCAAAGCCATGAACCCATTTCACACTAGGGCTGTTTACTGGCTCTTTAAACACTAAAGTGCCAAATAGCAAACAAGCAGCAGCCCCTGACGATAAGCTAGAAAACAGGAACAAAATTGGTAGCACAGGGTTATTAAGCATTGGAAAGGTTTGCAGTGCTGATAATAGGAAACCCGTATAGGCAGCCAATATAATTGCCAGTACACCAAGGAAGAGTTCGATAGCATTCTCTAGTGGCTTGAGCTTTTGAAGTATCTCATCTACAAACCCAAACTTACCTTTCAATAAACCAACGATTTGCACCCTAAAGATGATACCGATCCAAGCAAACAGCACCGCCATATAGATGTTAAACAGCATAACACCCATCGACATCACTGACGTTGGGTTGTAATAGATCATGATTTTCCAAAAATCTAACGGTTTAGTTAGGTGGAAAACTAGAATGGTTAACCCGACGACTATGCCAAATGGTGCTAAGAAAGCCGTCGCTTTTAAGATACCGTTATCTGCAGCATCTCCTTCAATGACTTTTCTCTTTAGATAAATAGAGATCATGACTGCCCCTGCTGACATTCCAGCTAAGAACAGATAGATTGCAATGATCCAATCCCATACAACCGTACCAGATTGAAATGCGGTAGCCCATGCACTCATGATGAAACCTCCCCTTTCTGATGTGGTATTTTGTACAACTTAGGCTTGGTGCCTAAATGCAGCTTGTCTCGATACACAATTTCATTATTGAGTAGCTTACTGATCTCACTAGCTGGATCATTTAAGTCCCCAAAAACAAGTGCTTTTGTTGGACAGGACTCCACACACGCGGGCAGTTTCCCTTGTGCCAGGTTGGTATCACGACAGAAGTTACACTTATCAGCGGAACCATTTTCAGGATGGAAGAATCGAACTTGGTAAGGACACGCTAATAAGCAATATCCACAACCGACACATTTTTCCTTGTGTACATCAACGATTCCTGTCTTTTCATCTTTATAAGCGGCACCTGTTGGACACACCATCACACACGGAGCGTTATCACAATGTTGACAAGAGTTACGAGTAAAACGGTATTCAACATCAGGGTGTTCACCCATAGGTTCACTGCGAACAATCTCTAATCGAGAGACCCCTTCAGGAACATTGTTCACTTCTCGACACGCTTCTGTACAAGCTGTACAACCTATACAGGCAGTCTCATCGTGAACCATACCGTAGAGTTTGTTTCCGTCTTGCTCGACATTAGCTAAGGTTTTTCGACTACTTAATGCAGCCGTTGTTGCAACGCCAGTGGTAAATATCACCGCACCAGCGCCAGTTAAGAAATTTCGTCTAGAACAGCTCATACTACCTCTCCTCATCTTTTTGGTTAAAGTCAGAGTGGCAATCAACACACATTTGGATTTTATCTTTACGCTCGACACCAAGAACCTTGGCTTTTTTTGCGTGTACATCGTGGCAATTAGAACAGGTCAGATTCTTAGCATGAACATCGTGCGTCCAGCTTTTTTTCTGTAATCTCTCAGGGGTATGGCAATCGGTACATTGACTGTTTGCTTTTAAGATCAGTTCAGGATCTTTAAACACTTTATCCGAGCCATGTTTTGATTGAGCACTAGAGTACTTAGTGACTTCAGGTGATCCCTCTCGATGATCCGGTCCAATACCACTATGACAATCGGTACAGTTAACTTCACGCCCAATTTTTTTGTGCGCACCACCATGAGAACCAGCGAGTGTTTCTTTTGAATCCTTATGACATTGGACACATTTATAATCCTTGTCACGGATAAGCGTAACTTCATGTCGACCTGACGTATCTTCAGACTGCAAGGTTGAAGTATCGGCACCGGCATGAAGAGAATAACCATAGAGACAAAATACTAGAAGAGACTTTAGCATTATGACCATGGCCAACTTTATATTGCCCATTTTATCCTTTCCTTATATCAGTGCTAATAACGACAACGGGTTAATAATAAAAAACCAAGACTAATTGAGTCCCATAAATTATTAATAATAACCATTCGCAATTATTATTGACTGATCAAATTTAACGTCTTCCAGAGTCAAAACATTAACTCTAAATGATATCAATTCTTATTTCGGAATAAGCCACAACGCTATATCTTTTATATTAAACCCATGCCCATTTAGGGGTAGTCACTTAGCTCAAAAAGTAGACATGCATCACCCTATTTATTCTCAGGTATTATCACTAAGTATTTGATAAGTTTAAATTTAAGCAGCCCAAAATTAACACTTTAGGGGTAGAAAACGTAAATCGTGAGCTACATCACCGTGCTGAATTGATCTAGAACAACCTATTATGTGTAAGCAATTATTATTTATTGTTACATCCATTACACTCATAAATAGTTCTCCAATTCTTTATTTCGACATAGCCAGTTCACAACGCTGTTTATAACAAAAACAGAATACGGAGATAACACTGTGAAAAAATTGCATTGGATTCCTAATTCCGCTGCAGCAATGATATTAGTAGCCACAACTATTTTTAGTGCTACTGGTTTTGCTGCTTCTGGAGAAAAAGGACTAGCTGAAGCTGATCCTCGTAATGAAGCTTACGAGCAAAACCATCCTGATCAATATAAAACCTGGAAACAAACCTCAGAAAGTGAACAGATAGAAGATGCTCTTGCTGAAGACCCAAACATGGTCATCATGTGGGCTGGCTACGGATTCGCTAAAGACTATAACAAAGCGCGCGGTCACTTTTTCGCTCTCGACGATGTTCGCCAAACACTGCGTACAGGTGGACCTCAAGATGAAAAGTCTGGCCCAATGCCTATGGCGTGTTGGAGCTGTAAAAGCCCAGACGTAGGTCGTGTAATCGAAGAGCGTGGTGAAGACGGCTACTTTGAAGGTAAATGGGCACGTTTAGGTTCTGAGATTTCCAATCCTATTGGTTGTGCCGATTGTCACGATACTCGAAGCGAAGCGTTCAAAAATGGCGAGCCTGCCTTGGCTATCACCAAACCTTATGTAGAACGTGCATTTAACGCTATTGATAAGCCTTTTGAGCATCAATCTCGCCTTGATCAGCAAGCCTCTGTTTGTGCTCAGTGCCACGTAGAGTACTACTTCACTGGCCCAACGAAAGGGGTAAAATTCCCATGGGATATGGGAACTCGAGCGGGTGAAATGGAAGCTTATTACGATGCTCTTAATTTCAAAGACTGGACCCATAAAGTCTCGAAAGCCCCCATGTTAAAAGCTCAACACCCAGGGTATGAGACATGGCGCGACGGCATTCATGGTAAAAACAAAGTGGTGTGTGTTGATTGTCATATGCCTAAAGTGACCAAAGAAGATGGCACGGTTTATACCGACCACAAAGTCGGTAACCCATTTGACCGTTTTGAAGATACCTGTGCTCAGTGTCACACCCAAACTAAAGATCAGTTAAGAGAGATAGTTTCGTCGCGTAAAGCTCAAGTACTAAACATGAAGCTAACGGCTGAGAAACAAATCGTGGCTGCTCACTTTGAAGCCGGTGCTGCTTGGGACGCTGGTGCAACAGAAGCAGAGATGGCTCCTATCTTAATGGATATCCGTCATGCTCAGTGGCGTTGGGATTATGCTATCGCTTCTCATGGTGTTCACATGCATGCACCAGAAGTCGCGTTAGAAGAGCTGGGAGCGGCTGTCGATAAAGCTGCTGATGCGCGAACCAAACTGATACGTTTACTCGCAACAAAAGGCATTACAGACCCGGTTGAAATACCTGACATCTCTACCAAAGAGAAAGCACAACAAGCACTCGGTATGGATATGGATGCGATGAATAAAGAGAAGCAAGACTTCTTGAAAACGGTCGTGCCAGATTGGGATAAAGCCGCTGAAAAACGTGAAGCCGACTACTAAGTAACAATTTAGATACTCTCAAGAGCCAGGTGGATGATCTGGCTCTTTTTTATGGCCTACAGGAATCGACTCATTTACCACTGCTATACTTGAGAAAACCCATCGCTCAAGCCTTGCCAATGAAGAGCCACGCAATACTGTATCTCTACATATTGTTACCACTGCAGGTAATGGCTACCGAGATCGCGCTATTTGTTCCCCGTACTGAAACGGCCGCTTGGCAATCGCAAATACAGTTTGCTCAGTCTGCTGCTGAAGATCTTGATATAGACCTGCTGATTTACGATGCCAATAATCAATCGCAAGTTATGTTGCAACAAGTCATCGATGCCTGTAATAGACGGGTTAACGGCATCTTATTCATGAATTACGAACACATTGGTGAGCAGGTTTTATCAATAACCGAGCGCTACCAAATCCCCAGTGTTATCTATAACACTGGATTCATCGAAGATAATCTTCTCCCTCGCTCCAAGTATAAACATTGGATAGGCAGTATCACCCCTGATGATAAATACGCTGGCGCACTACTAGCAGAGCAACTTTTACGTCGGGCAGAAACGAATGAAGTGAAAGAAGTGAAGCTGTTGGTACTCAATGGCAACATGAATGAGCTTTCTGCTCAGCAGCGTAACCAAGGGTTACACCAGTTCATTAAACACCACTCCAATGTTTCCGTCGTTGCTGAAGGCAGTACAGGAATAAATTGGAGCCGCGAAGAAGCAAAACGCCTGTTCATTCAACACTACCAACAATTCCCTGAGATCAATACTGTTTGGGCAGCTTCAGACACCTTAGCTTTAGGCGCTATGGATGCAATGGCTGAATTAGCCTTGCCAAGACAAGACATGATTGTTGGGGGAATCGATTGGCTTCCAGAAGCGCTAAGAATGGTGAGTAAACAAATGCCTTACGTTTCAGTTGGTGGCCACTTTAGTGAGGCAGCTTGGGGGTTAATTCTGTTAAACGACTACCTACACGGAAGTGACTTTGCTGCTGAGTCTACTCAGTTTCACTCTCAAATGTATGCAATTAACGAGAAAAATATCAATACGTTCCAGAGCTTTATTGGGGATGATTGGAAACGTATCGATTTTAAGTCGCTATCAAAAGAGCACCAGAATGGTCAGATCTATAACTTCAGTATAAAACACTTACTTGACACCTATTATAACAACTCCAAGATGCTCACCCTTACCGATGAAGAGACTGAATGGCTAGAGCAGCACAACACACTAAGACTCGCGATCGATATTGATTGGCCGCCATTTGAATATGTTGATGATAACAACATTTACCAAGGTATGTCGGCGGACTATATCAAGATAATCGCTCAGCGTTTAGGCGTAAAAATAGAGCCTAGTGTCGGTAAGAGCTGGGAACAAGTTGTCCAAGCCTCTAAACAAAAAGAGTTGGATATCTACCCCGCTCTATCCATCACGCCTGACCGTAAAGAGTATTTAAGATTCACTCTCCCCTACCTCAGTTTTCCGATGATGATTATCACCAATCAAGACATCCCTTACATCAATAATATAAACGCATTGAAAGACGAAGTCGTGTCGGTTGTTAAAGGCTACTCCTCCCATGAAATGCTCCAAAATAACCATCCACAGATCAAATTATTCGAAGCCAACAATGTCTCTGAAGCACTAGAAGCAGTCTCATCAGGCCGCGTAGCCGCTTACATTGGTAACATAGCAACGGCCAACTACGTTATGACTCGAGAAGGCTATACCAACTTAAAAGTCTCAGGGGTAACGCCATACCGTATTGACCTGAGCATGGCCGTCCGTAAAGATTGGCCGACTCTACACGCCATTATTCAAAAAGCCCTCGATTCAATTACTGAAGAGGAAAGAAAGCATATTTACTCACGTTGGATAACAGTGCGCTATGAACACGGTGTCGATTACAATCTAGTATGGAAAATCGTGGTCACTTCACTCATTGTTCTATTAATACTTAGTTACTGGACTCGTAAACTGTCGACGCTTAATAGCAAGCTAAACCATGAAGTTGCAGAACGAAAACAAATAGAAAAACAGTTACGTGAAGAAAAGAAGAAGATAGAAAAGCTTGCGATTACGGATTCTTTAACTGGCTTATACAACCGACGCCACTACAATATTGTCCTGTTATCTGAAATTCGCCGAGCACAGCGTAATCGAGACTGGATTAGCTTTGTCATTCTTGATATTGATTATTTCAAACAATATAACGACAACTACGGGCATCAAAGCGGGGATGATCAGTTACTCTCTCTCGCAACTTGCCTCAAGGCCAACTGCCACCGCGCATCAGATTACTGCTTCAGGCTAGGAGGAGAAGAGTTCGGCATCATTTTCTCAGGCCTTTCGCCTAAAGAAGCATTCCTATTTGTAGAAAAACTGAGAGCAGAAATTGAAGCTCTACACCTTGAACACCGCTACAGTCAGGCCGCACCAGTGTTGACTGCATCGTTTGGATTGGTGACGACGAACAATCTCGACCACGAAGCAGCAACGTTGTACGAAGCCGCAGACGCTGCACTATATAAAGCGAAAGAGTCCGGACGGAATAAAGTGGTCAGCACAGAGATTTAGAGAGTCAAAAAAGTTTGTTTACCCTCATCACACGCCAGTGATATACATCACATTTCACCTCTAATTATTTTCATGATTAATTCATAATTTTTCCATACTTATTCTCCTACACTTGATTTAGGCGGTCACGTTTTAATCAGGTGTTTACCTTAGAAAAACGGTTCGCCATATTCGATAATCAATAATCACGGAGGCTAGCCGTTATGATTTCAGTACATAGAAGTTACCAATTACAAGATACCAATCACCCTATCGCTCACATAGAAGTTAACCCTGTGGGTATTTTAGATATAGAGATAAAAGAAAAGGACATTCGCCACAAAACAGAGTTAAGCGATGTCGTATTCAAGCCATCAGGTGTGTTCACCAAACTATGTGGCAGAGAGAATCAAAAACAGTGGGAACTTGAACTTGCAGTGAATGATGCGTCAGAGCTCAATAAACTCATTGGCGATGCCCATGAAGAGTATGAAATGCTAATGCGAGACCTGTAGGCGATTGACTATTTAAATTCATCGCCAGAAAGGTTTACCAACACCAAAATCAGCGCAGCATTATTTGCGACTCTGTTAGAATACGAGTTGGGAGGCACATAACTTTTCTACCTCCCAATTCGTTAAATAACCTAGCAATTCAAGCCCATTATCAAGCGGCCGTTTTCTGACTTGATGCTTTCTTCTCTGCGACATTATTGTCAGCTAAGTCGCTTCTACCTAGAGCGACTTTTCTTGACGATAGAACGCCATCAAACTTCGTCTGTTCATCGTAGATTTGCCCAAACTGCTCAATTAGCACCGACACCTGATCGTCAATAAGCTGAGCGCCTACCCATATCAATTGCTGGCAACGATCATCTAATATATTAATGGAGTGATGGAAATTGGCACCCGTGCTTTCTAAAGCTTCACCATTTGGACGCCCAACGCTATTTTTCACAAGCTTGATCAAGTCACTAATCTCCATCGTAGATTCAATACGATAAAGGTATCCCCCCTCTACTTTCTGGCGGCTCCAATAATCAAACACATCACAATTAAGCGTCACCCGTGACAGTAAAATAGCACACGAAGACATATCGAGTGGAGCAACCGCTGCGGGGGTATGTTTAAACTCAGGCTGACCTGAAAGACTATCATTGGTCGGCAAAATCAATTCACACGGTTTTCCTTGTTTAGCAGTCACAGCGTTCCAATGTATTGGCATGAACACCTGTTGGCGGCTAACATCTGTTGTGATCGCTGCTCTAGCAATAGCCTTACCTATTGGGCTTGTCACAGAGACTAACTGAGCATCTCGGATACCGTAGAGCTTTGCTGAATCAGGATGAATCTGAACATACGGCTCTGGAGCATGCGTTGCTAACCGCACTGAAAGTCCCGTCCGAGACATCGTGTGCCAATGGTCACGCGTTCGACCACTATTGAGAATCAAAGGATACTGATCATTTGTTTCCCCTAATGGTTTTGCATGTTGCACCGCAATAAAGTTGGCTTTACCATTTTTCGTAAAGAAACGATGATTTTCAAATAAAGGGCGATGGATAACATCGGTTTGAAGGTCAACAACAGGCCATTGTTGGGGCGTTAACTGACTATAGCCTGCATCGTCTAACTGAGTTAACCCAATCAAGTTAAGATCGCGTGGCTTCTTATCATGACCTATCGATGTCATAAGGGCATATTCTTTAAACACCTCCGCCTCATGGCGATAGGTAAAATGATTGTTGAATCCCATCTTTTTCGCGACTTGAGCAATGATCCACCAATCCGGTTTTGAACTACCTGGGCTTGGAAGCAGCCGACGCTGACGCGATATTCGACGCTCAGAGTTAGTCACGGTTCCTGATTTCTCACTCCAACCTTGAGCCGGTAATATAAGATCGGCCATTCGTGTCGTTTCCGTATCTTCAATGCAATCAGAAGCCACGACAAATGGGCACATCTCTAGCGCAGTTTTTATTTTGTCACTATCGGGCAGACTCACCATCGGATTGGTTCCCATGATCCAAACCGCTTTAATTTTTCCGTCAGCCATCGCATCAAACAAATCGATGGCTTTTAACCCCGCTTTTGTCGCTAATGTTTTCGTTTGCCAAAAATCGCTGATCAGTTGATGCTGCTCAGGGTCATCAAACTCCATGTGCGCGGCTAAGGTATTAGCAAGCGCACCAACTTCACGTCCTCCCATCGCATTAGGTTGACCGGTTACAGAGAATGGGCCAGATCCTACTTTGCCAATCTGACCTGTAGCGAGGTGACAGTTAATAATGCTATTCACCTTATCGCAGCCTTGGCTCGATTGATTCACACCTTGTGAGTAGATAGTGACCACTTTTTCAGCGTCAGAGAACATTTGGTAGAAATTGGTAAGCGCTTCGCTATTTAGCCCTGTTGCGCTTTCAACATCTGTTGCTTGCTTAGCTTGCTGGATCGTATGTTCGAACCCTTCAGTATGATTATCAATGAACGCTTTATCGATCTGTTCGTGCTCTTGCAAATAGCTGAGTAATCCATTGAACAGAGCAACATCGGAACCTGACTCGAGGGACAAGTGAAGATCAGCGATGGAGCAGGTTTCCGTTTCCCTTGGGTCAATAACCACGACCTTCATGGCAGGGTTCACTTGCTTAGCTTGGCGTAGTCGCTGAAATAACACCGGATGACACCATGCTAAATTCGATCCAACGATCACAACAACATCGGTTTGTTCTATATCTTGATAACTCACCGGCACCGTATCGGTTCCAAAAGCTCGTTTATGGCCGACCACAGAGGACGCCATACACAGGCGAGAATTGCTGTCGATGTTACTGCTACCTATGAACCCCTTCATTAACTTATTGGCTAAATAGTAATCTTCCGTTAGTAGTTGCCCTGAAACATAGAACGCTACTGAATCTGGGCCATATTGCTTTATCGCTTGAGAAAACTTTTCCGCTACCAAAACCGTCGCTTCATCCCACCCAATAGGCTCAGAGTGGCCGCAATCTTTGATGGTTGGCTGAAGTAATCGCCCATCATGAATAACCGTATCGCCCAACGCTATTCCCTTGGTACAAAGCTTCCCGTAATTTGAAGGGTGCTGTTGATCACCTCGAACTTCCAGTTTCCCTGACGACGTAGGCCTTGCTTCTACGCCACAACCAACACCACAATAAGCGCACGTTGTCTTTACCCATCCTTCGCTATTTGTATTCATTTTTGCCTCATCCGCATTGAGCCTTATTCTTTCCCTACCTCTTAATCTGCAACATTTACGCCAAGCGAACCAAATCAAGCACATCAAAATCAGTCAACAATACTTCCTTAAACATCAATAAGTTAAAACAAAACAAAAAACCAACTAACCCTAAATGGGTATATAATTCAATAACTTAGAGTCCATATTTGCACCAAGTTACAACCTGTTGCACCAAAAACGCCCAATAAGTCGCAATTTTATAGCTAATCACAAAGCCTCGCTGATAACTCACCACTCGAAAAACACAACGTAAGAGGCTGAAATATAAGAATAAAAAAATAAAACCTCTCAATTACATTTTGTTTGGCACTCTCTTTGCTCTACTCCAAAGAATCAATATTAACTCAGCAGTTTTGCCGTTAACGGAGTAACGCAATGAACACAGAGCTTAGCCAATACGGAGTTGTCACCTTAGTAAGCGCAGGACCAGGCGATCCTGAGTTATTAACCATAAAAGCAGCTAAGGCCATCGAACACGCTGAAGTGATTGTTTTTGATAATTTAGTCAGCAAAGAGATCCGCACAACTTTCCCAACCCATGCAGAACACATTTACGTTGGCAAGAAGAAAGGCCGCCATAGCAGAACTCAAAATGAAATAAACCAACTGATGGTTCAACTCGCAACGCAAGGAAAAAACATCTGCCGAGTAAAAGGAGGCGACGCTTTTGTGTTTGGTCGTGGTAGTGAAGAGATGCTGTTTTTGGCTCAAAATGGCATTCGTGTCGATGTGGTTCCCGGCATTACTGCAGCATCTGGCTGCTCTACTTATTCTCAAATTCCATTAACGCATCGTGGTATTTCGCAAGGCTGCACATTTATCACCGCACACGCAGACAAAGAGCTTGGCATCAAGTGGGAGGCACTCGCTTCTCTAAATCAAACTCTGGTTATCTACATGGGTTTAAGTAAAACCGACATGATTTGTCAGAAGCTTTTAGCCGCAGGTATGAAGGCAGAGACACCTATCGCGTTTATAGAGAAAGGTTGTACTCAAGAGCACCGAACGATTATTGGCAAGCTGACACAACTGACCGAACTGAAAGTGCAGCACGATATTCAATCTCCTGCGCTGATTGTTATCGGACAAGTTGTTGCTGTTTCAGAGCAGATGCAGTGGCTAGAACAACGCACGAAACACACACTTAATAGCGCGCAACAAGAAAGTAACCCGCTATTAAGACTCTCGGCATAAGTTGCCAGATAAATCAGATTCTAATTACAAATTTACATAGGAAGTGAACATAATGAGCAAGCAAAGGATTGTGGTCGTGGGTAATGGCATGGTGGGTCACAAGTTTATCGACACACTCATTAAATCATCAGGTGATGACGCTGAGATCATCACCTTTAGTGAAGAGAAGTACCTCGCCTATGACAGGGTGCAATTAACCTCTTACTTCGATGGGAAAAGTGCCGAAGATCTGGCAATGACAAGTGAAGCCTATTACCAAGAAAATGGTGTCAGCTACGTCGTGAATGAAAAAGTCACTTCTCTCGATACTGATAATCATCAAGTCACTACCGCAAATGGTCGTATAGAAGCTTACGACAAACTGGTTCTTGCTACCGGCTCATTCCCTTTTGTTCCACCTATTCCGGGCAACGACCAAGAACATTGTCATGTGTATCGTACTCTTGATGATCTTGATGCGATTGAACTATCGAGCAAGCAAAGCAAAAGTGGGGTTGTGATTGGGGGGGGCCTGCTAGGTTTAGAGGCAGCTAATGCGTTAAAGAACCTAGATATTGAAACCCATGTTGTTGAATTTGCTCCGCGCTTAATGGCGGTTCAGCTTGATGCAGGGGGAGGTGAGCTACTTAAACGTAAAATTGAAGATCTTGGCGTAACCGTTCATACCGAAAAAGCAACCACTGAGATCATTGAAGGCGAAACCTCTCGTTACCGCATGAACTTTGCCGACGGTAGCCACATTGAAACCGACATGATCGTTTTTTCAGCCGGTATTCGACCGCAAGATGAATTAGCCCGCGATACCGCTATTGAACTGGGAGAACGTGGCGGCATTGTTATCAACAATCACTGTCAAACGAACCTCCCTGATGTGTACGCAATCGGTGAATGTGCACTTTGGGACCAAAAAATCTACGGTTTGGTTGCTCCGGGGTACCAAATGGCAAAGGTAGCCGCTAGTCACATCCAAGCTGACTTCCCATCTTCAAACGAAACGAACGATCTTGAGTTTACTGGCGCAGACATGAGCACCAAACTCAAATTACTTGGCGTTGATGTCGCGAGTATTGGTGAAGTCCATGACCGAACTCCAGGTGCTCAGTCGTACACGTATAGCGATGAGATCGAACAGGTCTACAAACGTCTGATTATCTCTCAAGATGGTCAGAAAATAGTGGGCGCTGTTTTAGTTGGAGATGCAGACGCGTACGGCACCCTATTGCAGATGATGCAAAACGACATGCCACTGCCTGAAAACCCATCTGTGCTGATTCTACCAAACGTTGCTCAAGACGAATCTTCTGCGCTAGGGGTTGATGCACTTCCTGACACGGCGATGATCTGTTCTTGTTTTGACGTCACCAAAGGCGATATCAAACAAGCGGTTGCGTCAGGTTGCACCACAATGTCAGCACTAAAAGAAACCACCAACGCATCAACAGGTTGTGGCGGCTGTAGCGCGCTTGCAAAACAAGTTCTCGATAGTGAGCTCAGCAGCTTAGGTGTTGAAGTCAACAACGATATCTGTGAACACTTCGCCTACTCTCGTCAAGAGTTAAGCGACATTGTTCGCGTCAACAAAATCCAAACGTTTGACGAGCTTTTAGATTCTCACGGTAAAGGCCTAGGTTGTACTATTTGTAAGCCAGCTGTCGGCTCGATACTCGCCTCATACTGGAATGATTACATTCTCGAAGATGAGCACATCGAACTGCAAGATACCAACGATGTGTACCTTGGCAATATGCAAAAAGACGGTACGTATTCCGTCGTACCACGTATTGCTGGCGGTGAAATCACCCCCGATCGTCTCATCGTTTTAGGTGAAGTCGCGAAGAAATACAATCTCTACACCAAAATCACAGGGGGACAGCGTGTCGATCTCTTTGGTGCGCAGCTCAATGAACTTCCTGACATTTGGAAAGAACTTATCGATGCCGGTTTTGAAACGGGACACGCTTACGGTAAATCGGTTCGAACAGTAAAATCGTGTGTCGGTAGTACTTGGTGTCGCTACGGGGTTGGTGACAGTGTCGGCTTTGCCATTGATATAGAGAATCGCTACAAAGGATTACGTTCTCCCCACAAACTCAAATTTGCCGTCTCTGGTTGTACCCGTGAGTGTGCCGAAGCTCAATCCAAAGATATTGGTATCATTGCCACTGACAAGGGTTGGAATTTGTATGTCTGTGGTAATGGTGGAATGAGACCACGCCATGCGGATCTTTTTGCCAGTGACCTCGATACCGAAACATTAGTGAAATACATTGATCGCGTCTTGATGTTCTACATTCGTACCGCAGATCGTCTACAACGTACATCAGTATGGCTAGAGAACCTTGAAGGTGGTATCGAATACCTCAAGCAAGTCGTTATCGAAGATAAACTGGGTTTAGCGGCTGAACTTGAGCAAGCCATCGCGCTTAATATCTCCAAGTACCAGTGCGAGTGGAAAACCACCATTGAGAACCCTCAAAAACTCAAACGCTTTAAGCACTTCGTCAACAGTGAGCAAACCGATCAAAACCTAACGTTCACCACAATACGCGAGCAGCGCTTCCCGCTCTCAACGTCGACATCAACAACAACTAAGCATGACTTTGGCAAAGAAATCGACGTCGTTGAAGTGTAATGAACTGAACTTTAGGAAACATGAATTAGGAGAAATACAATGAAAGATTGGATAACCGTTTGTTCGACCGAGGATTTAGTCCCAAACATGGGCATCTGCGCCAAGATTGAAGAGCAACAAGTCGCGATTTTCTATTGTGGTCGCAGCAGTAAACTTTATGCGCTTTCAAATCTTGACCCCTTCAGTGGTGTGAATGTCATTTCTAGAGGGATCATTGGCTCACTAGACGACCAACCGTGCGTGGCGTCTCCCCTATATAAACAACATTTTCACTTGGAAACAGGCGTTTGCCTTGAAGAACCTCAGGTTCAATTAACCACCTACCCTGTGCGACTTAGTGACAATGCGATTCAAGTTCAGCTGCCCGACAAAATCGCCGCATAGCCGATTTTTTCATTGACGGCTTTAGCAACCAGAGCCGTCTATGTACGGCTTTATCATGATTGTACTTTAGATTGTTGAATAGATTAATTTTTAGATAGAGAAGCACTTTGCTCTGCTCAGGGCTTTCTATTTCCGAAACATTTAAACATAAGGATCACTTACTATGGATAGTACAGCCTTTTCGATATTTTCATTTAAAGGAAAAATGAAAGTATTACACCTCAGTTGGATGGCATTTTTCATCACGTTTGTCGTGTGGTTTAACTTTGCTCCTTTACTCTCAATGGTAAAAGAAACGTTGGGATTAACCACTGAAGAGATTAAAACTCTACTGATACTCAACGTCGCGTTAACCATACCAGCAAGGGTAGTTATCGGTATGCTTACCGATAAATATGGCCCTAGATTAGTTTACTCTGCACTGCTTGCGGTCTGCTCAATCCCCTGTTTTATGTTTGCGTTGTCAGACTCTTTTCTTCAAGCCGCCATTGCTCGCTTTCTCTTGGGCTTCATTGGTGCAGGTTTTGTTATTGGCATCCGCTTAGTCTCAGAATGGTTTCCCCATGATCAACTTGGGACGGCAGAAGGCATTTATGGCGGTTGGGGTAACTTCGGCTCCGCCGCTGCCGCCTTTACGCTTCCTACTCTAGCATTGGTTTTCGGTGGAGAAGACGGTTGGCGCTACGCTGTCGCTATTACCGGTGCAATGAGCTTAGTATTCTCGGCCATCTTCTACTTCAACGTTGAAGATACCCCTAAAGGCGCTACCTACTTTAAACCAAAGCATCTCACTGCCATGGAAGTCACTAGCAAAGGGGACTTCTTCTTTCTGCTTATCATGAAGATACCTATGTATGGCGCGCTTGCCTTACTAGGCTGGAAGCTCTCGCCTGCGGGCATTGGAATGTTGTCAGACTTCACCGTCACCTGCATCTACTTATCACTCGTCGCCTTGTACGCTTACGAAATCAGTCAGGTATGGAAGGTAAACAAAAATATCTTTGCTGAACCTGTTCCTGAAGTTCACCAATACAAATTTAAGCAAGTTGCTGTATTGAATATTTTATACTTCGCTACCTTTGGTTCCGAGCTTGCCGTTGTCTCTATGCTGCCTCTATTCTTCTCTGAAACCTTTGAGTTAACCCCTGTTATGGCGGGCATGGTGGCATCGGCTTATGCGTTCATGAATCTGATGTCTCGCCCTGGTGGAGGTTGGTTATCAGACAAGTTTGGTCGTAAATCAACCCTACTTATTCTTACTGCTGGCTTAGCGGTAGGCTATTTCTTAATGGGGCAAGTAGGCAGCCATTGGCCTCTATGGCTAGCGGTTGCTGCGGCGATGGCCTGTTCGTTCTTTGTTCAAGCGGGCGAAGGTGCCGTATTTGCGACGGTTCCATTGATCAAACGTCGAATGACAGGGCAAATCGCTGGGATGACAGGAGCGTACGGCAACGTTGGGGCCGTCGTTTATCTGACCGTTCTGTCATTTGTTGACTACAGCACCTTCTTCTATGTCATAGCAGGAACCGCCGTTCTCGGTTTCGCAACACTTATCTTAATGGAAGAACCAAACGGGCAAATTGCTGAAGTGAATGATGATGGAAGTGTCACTATGATTGACGTATCGCATTAATCTTAATCACTGAATCGGGAGATATTGGTTGCTCTGCATTATTAGTGCACTGAGTACTTGCACACCACTAGGTGCACTGTCTCAATAATGCAGAATCCCAGTATCGTTCAGAAGCTCTGCTCCAGCAGGGCTTTTGTTCTGAACATAAATCGATAACTATTGGACACGTGATGGGCATAAATAACATTAAAACTAAGGCTTCACTCTGCGTTGAATTTGGTGGGACTTCTTTAACGGGGTTGCGCGATGAAAATCAAGACGCGTTTCTGGTCAAAAGCCCGACGCTACCTTCCGAGCTAGAACACAAAGGCATAGTGGCATGCATCGCGGATGGCGTGAGTTGCAGTGAACAAGGGCAGAAAGCCAGCCATACTGCTACAATGCAGTTCATCACAGACTATTACGCCACGCCAGATACTTGGAGTGTTAAGCACTCTGCGAGTAAAATAGTATCAGCGCTTAACTCATGGCTCTTTTCTCAAGGTCAAAAACAAAGCCTTAACCATAATGGCCTTGTCACAACGCTGAGCACCATCGTTTTCAAGTCGAATACCGCTCACCTATTTCATATTGGCGACAGTCGCATCTATCGATTACGCGATGGAAAATTACGTATGCTCACTCGAGATCATCAGCGAACCAACTTTGGTAAAGGTTCCTATCTCACTCGAGCATTGGGAATAGACAACCAACTCGAGGTTGATTATCAGACCGTCACGCTTCAAGTCAACGACCGATTTCTGCTGACCACAGATGGTGTACACGACTTCTTATCTCAATCAGAGTTTCACCAACTTGCTCAAAGCAAACTGTCTTCACGCGAAGCAATCAGCAACGACTTCTGTCAGCAAGCACTGGCCAATAGCAGCCATGATAACTTGAGCTGTTTAATCATCGATATAAAACAGCTTCCTGAACAATCCTTGTTTGAACATCAAAAACTATTGCTCAAAAAAGCCATTCCACCAGCAATGAGGGTTAATAATAAGATTGATAACTTTATCGTTGATCGCGTTCTCTATTCAGGGCCTAGAAGCCATGTGTATCTCGTTCATGATGAAAAGACCTATCAGACTTTTGTACTTAAAGCACCATCACTTAACTATGTGGATGACCACGATGTTTTGTCTCAATTTGCCAATGAGTATTGGGTAGGCTGCCAGCTTAACAATGAGCGGATCATGCAAGTCTTCCCAACCCCTATTCATTCAAAGTTCTGCTATCAGCTGTGTGAACATATTGATGGAATAACACTTCGCCAGTGGATGTACGATAACCCTGCGCCGTCAATAGACACGGTAAGAGCGCTTGTGAGCGAGATGATCAAAGCGATTCGCGTACTACAGCGCGCTGAAATGGTTCACCGTGATCTAAAACCTGAAAACATCATGATTCTCAATGACGGGAACATCAAGCTTATCGACTTCGGTTCAATAAAAGTCAGTAGTTTAGAGGATGGCTCGACAACCGCGAAAGAATCGATTCCCCTTGGCGACGTGAACTATGCAGCGACCGAATATATTGAAAATGGCACCAGTTCTCTATCTAGTGATCTCTTTTCAATCGCTGTTATTGGCTATGAGATGCTCTGTGGAAAGCGTCCATACAAGGCGATTAATGGGCAAACGGTTCAGTCAGCTCGACATCACGACTGGCGATATCAAACGCTTCGTACTCATAGACAGGAGATTCCAATTTGGTTTGATCTGAGTCTTCAAAAAGCGTGTCACCCATCACCAAGCCACCGTTATCAAGTATTAAGTGAGTTCGTTCATGACCTTTACACACCGAACCCAAAACTGCTTAAAGCTGCACAATTACAACCGCTGATCAAACGAAACCCAACACTATTCTGGAAAGGGGCCGCTATTTTCTTTGTTCTGTTATCGGCGATTGAGTTTTTTCTACTTTTAGACCGTTAACAATCAATCCGCATAGTGTTTAGTTTTTTGGCAGGTAAGATTTAGCATGATTAATAGACTCTATAATGGCGACCCGATTAAGATCGGTTTGTTGAGAATCGAGTAATTGAACCCAAGTATCAATCGCTTGTTGATGTCTAAAGCCCAGTAAATGGTCATTGGCAATGAGCGTCAATGCCGTAGTATTTGTGGAATCTAATGTCAGCGCTCTTTGCAACAACCCCTCTACTTCTGAGGTCATGCGCTGGGAACTTAAATAATACAACGCACTCGCTTTAGCTGAAAGCTGATTGGCAGAAGCTGACTCAGAAAGTCGAATAGAATAATCAAAACTGGTCAACGCTGATTGGAAGTCATTTTCTCGCAAGTAGCCATTACCTAATTGAAACCACAGTCCTTGCTGATTTGGATCTTGAGTAAGCTTAGTTTGAATCTGCTGCATCGCCTCTGAATGGGATTTGGGCATCTCACCAACGGTTATCTCGGTGGGCATAGGCTTATAGAGCACTGAATATAAGAAAGCGGTTATGACACAAACAAGCACTCCAAAACCGGCGGCTTTTCGTCTATTTAACGATGTTGATTGTGAAAATATCAACACGCTTAACACACTAACAAGCAGTAACAATAATACGGCACTGGTCTGCATTCTGTTCCTCTTCATTACACTTTATGACATCCAAATCAATTATATCGTGATACCCTATTAATAACCTTGATCAACCATCACTATATCCAATGAAAAATAAAGTTACTCCTTCAGAAGAGACTCAACAACAAGCGATGAAAATTGCCAAATCGATCCAAAAACAAGGCCAAACCAAAGAACAAACTAAGTTGATTTCCCAAGGCATTGAAAAAGGGATCGCACAATATAAGAAACAACAGAAAGAGAGAAATAGACAAGCTGATAAAGCACGTAAAAAGAGCCAAAAGGTCAAGCAAGTCAATGATCAGCCTAATCAAGAAAGCAACACCACTCAACATTCAGAAAAAAACGAAGCAAAACAGTCGATGCTTCCTTGGATGTTACTGGTGGTGAGTTGGGCAGGGTTCTTCACTTACTTGACTCAACAATAATGGCCACTCGAATAAACGGAGCAATATTAATGAACAAATTCACTACTCTTAGTGTCATTCTGCTTCTTACAAGCATGCTGTCTGGCTGTTCGACACCGACAATGAAAGCTGATGAGGGGATAGAAGAGATCACGATTCGAATGGATTACGGCTTTAACGCAGATAGTTGTCAGTCACTTGGAGAAGTCACTGGTAGTGAAGGACATTGGTATAGTTATCTGTTCTTCCCTAATGATGTATTGATTCAAGGGGCGCTTCACGATGCCAAAAATCAGGCCCTAGCACTGGGTGCTGACACCATTTATCTCGTTAACCCACAAGACTTTGCTACGTCATTTACCGTATTTGGCATGGCATACGATTGCAATCAACCAAATAGTTTAACGAGTGATACCTATTCAGGACAAATGCTCTAATACAAATGTAAAAAAGCCAGCAAACGCTGGCTTAAATTAAGCTTGAAACCCTAGACTTTCAGCGATGTCGCTCTGTCTTTCGAGCACCCACTGACTGTCAAAAGGTCCCCAGTCTGAAAGCTGGTAATAGCCATCGTTATGTCGACGACCATCTTGCACAAACATCAATTCAATACCTATGCCGGGCAATGCTTTAAGTACATCTTGAATAGTGCGACGGGGCCAGCCCGTTTGTTCGATGAGTTTAGGTACATTCGGTCTTTCTAGACTCTCAACTAATAGAGCCAAATACAAACGTCTTGCAAAAACAGGACTCAATTCCATTGATAACATCTCCTAGTAGTTCCTTACTATTATTCGCTTTTTTTAGAAATAAACACGTGCGTTTGATCAACTTCTTTTTAATCGAAACAATTTGATACTTATTTTTTTCACCCTGTGAAATATATAAAACTCCATTTTGTGTCCTAGCTCACTTCCTGTTAGGATTTCTATACGTACTAAATTGCTGATATAGAAATCAATATGACCGTCACTATGTATGGGATCCCAAACTGCGATACCATTAAAAAAGCGAAGAAATGGCTAGAAGCGAACAACATTGAATTTGTTTTTCATGACTACAGAAAACAAGGTGTAAACAACGAGTTAATCGCTCAGTTTTTCCAGAACCTAGACTGGACACAAGTGGTCAATAAGCGCGGCACAACTTATCGCCAGCTCACCCAAGAGCAAAAAGATTCATTAAATGAAGAATCAGCGATTGCGCTACTTCTAGAAAACCCTGCGATGATCAAACGACCAATACTCTCTGTAAATAAAGAGCTGTATCTTGGTTTCAAAGCAGAGCAATACCAATCAATCTTTAACTAACTCATATTTTTTAAGTAACTTACATTTTTGAGTAATAATGAATAGGACAACAAGGATGACAGACAGCCCAACTCTGGCGCTCGCAAAAGACTTAATTAGCCGTCAATCAGTGACACCTGAAGATGCAGGATGCCAAGAGGTGATGATCAAACGCCTAGAGGCGCTAGGATTTGAAATCGAAGTCATGGTCTTCGAAGACACCACCAACTTTTGGGCACGTCGTGGCACAGAAGCGCCACTCTTTACGTTTGCAGGGCACACCGATGTCGTACCAGCAGGTAACCTTGACCATTGGCATACTTCTCCTTTTGAACCTACCGTTATTGATGGTTACCTACATGGACGCGGCGCAGCTGATATGAAGGGGTCACTGGCATCAATGGTTGTTGCGGTTGAACAATTTATTGCCAATAACCCAGCACACAAAGGCTCGATTGCTTTCCTTATCACCTCTGATGAAGAAGGCCCATTTATTAATGGTACCACTCGTGTTGTTGATGCCTTGATAGCACGTAACGAAATTATCGATATGTGTATTGTGGCGGAGCCTTCTAGCACACATGCGGTTGGTGACGTGGTTAAGAATGGTCGCCGAGGCTCTATTACTGGCGATCTAAAAGTGAAAGGGACTCAAGGCCATGTCGCCTACCCTCACTTGGCGAATAACCCTGTCCACCAATCCCTACCTGCACTAGCAGAGTTAGCCGCGACCAAGTGGGATGATGGCAATGCGTTCTTCCCACCAACGAGCTTCCAGATCCCTAATCTTCACTCTGGCACTGGGGCGTCAAACGTGATTCCTGGTGAGTTTGATGTTCAATTTAATTTCCGTTTTAGTACCGAATTAACCGATACTGAAATTAAGCGACGTGTTCACTCAATTCTTGACGCGCACGGACTGGATTATGAACTCAACTGGACTCTGAGTGGTCAGCCTTTCTTAACCGATGAAGGTAAACTTCTAGAAGCGGTTGTCAAAGCGGTTGAAGATGTTAACCATAAGAAACCTGAACTACTCACGACAGGTGGAACATCTGACGCGCGATTCATCGCACCGATGAGTAAAAATACTGAGGTGGTTGAGTTAGGTCCTGTCAACGCAACTATCCATAAAGTGAACGAGTGTGTCAGCATTTCTGATCTAGAGAAGTTGACTGATATGTTAGAGAAAACGCTTGAGAACCTATTACTTGAAAACGGATTAGGCTAATGATGACTCCCGAACAGCTCACTGGACAAACTGATACGCACCTTACTAAAGTTTTGATTGGTAAGAAGCAGTTTCAAGTACATCGCGAGGTGGTTCGGGATCTTATCGCCCTAAAAGACGCTGCGACGAAAGCAGGGTTTGATTTATGTATCGCGAGTGGATTTCGCAGCTTTGAACGTCAAGCTGCAATCTGGAACGGTAAAATGTCTGGAGAGAGAGCGATTTTAGACTCAGACAGCCAACCTATAGATCCTGCACTACTCAACGAATCACAAAAAGTAAACGCTATTCTTCGTTGGTCGGCTCTTCCCGGAGCAAGTCGCCATCACTGGGGTACAGACTTTGATCTCTATGATGCCGCTTCCGTCCCCAAAGGAAACCAAATCCAACTCGAACCATGGGAATACCTAACGGGTCACCAACAGCACTTTAACGGTTGGTTATCGGCTCATTTGGCGCAGTTTGGTTTTTTTCTCCCTTACCGTGAAGACCTTGGTGGTGTGGCCGCTGAACCTTGGCATATCAGTCATATCACGCAGGGTGAAACCTGTCTCTCTTCACTAACCGTTACGGAACTTGCGAAGCAACTTCAATATCAAAAAATTATTGGTATAAAAGACGTACTTAATTCACTTGATCAAATCTATGCTCAATATATAGCAAATATTAGCTCAGTGAGGGTGTAATGGATCTTCTAACCAATCCTTGGTTTATCTCTTTTCTCGCCATGGGCTTTATGGTGAGTAACATTATGGCTTTGAAATACGTTTCTAAGTTAAAGCTTGGCCAGTTTAATAAAAGCCAAAAACAGAAAGAGGCATTAGAGAAAAAAAAGCTCGAAGAAGATGCTAAAGGGAATGAGAATAATAATGAGGGTAGTAACGAGGCAGACAGCGAATCAAATAACGATAGTAACTCGGATACTGAGAAATAAAAAAGGAGCGTATTTACGCTCCTTTTTTCATTCACTACATGGTTAGTTTTCTACTTACTCTCTACCATTGCCGCAATAACAGGGACCATATCGGCCAGCAACTGCTCCTCTACAGGCTTGCCTGCCGAGTCTGTTACATTGATAGATGTACGGTTACCAAGGTCACCAAACAGGAAGTTATAAGTGCCACCTTTTAGTTCAATTGGCTTCACGCCTACTTCTTCCCAGAAGCTGTCATCAGGGGAAGCGTACTTCGCTTTCACCGTACCTTGAGACTGGTTTCGTGCCTCAATAGTAAAGCCCATCGAAGGAAGCAATTCAGGTAAACGCTGCCAGAATACATTGTATGGTGTACGAGCAATAATAACAGGGAAACCACTACGGTCAGAGCCCATGCTAATAGGGATACTCTTAACCAGCTCTTGTGCTTTACGAGCGGCTTCTTCACGTAAATCGAGATCGTAGCGAGCCATAACTAAGTTAGTCATCAGCACGTTATAGCGCTCTTTATTAGTCGCCGATACCGGTGTCACTTTGTTCGCTTCACGCCACTCAATTAATGAAATTTTAAAACCATAACGGTTATTCGCATCGACTCGAGTCACCTCGGTTCTGGTGCCAATTTCAGTATCTTCATCATCAGAAATCCAGCTAAACCAGCCCGTTTCCAAACGTTCTTCGGTATCTTCAAGAAGCTCGATATTTCTTTCTTTGAACAGGGTTAACGCCGTCTCTCGAACCCTATCCGCTTCTTCTTTATTCAGCAACCACAACGTCACTTCACCGTTATTGCGTTCAAAACGGGCACCAGGAACAAGCTCTAAAATTTGTTGCGGAGGACGAATATCGACATCACGCCCTATTTCACCATTAAACTCCCCTTCAGGAATTTTATAGTCATCATAAATATGAGGTTGTGCATCCGCTGCAGACTGCCACTCTTTAAACTGAGGGGTCTCTAGGTATTCAAAATCATCCTTTGCCTGACGGCGTGAAGATGGATCGCTAGAACATGCACTTAAAACAAAAACAGCTAGTGATGTCATAACTAGCTGGCGAGAAAACTTCATTGAAACTCCTAAAAAGCCAAGGTTAGTAACCTTGGCTATTCTTTCTGTTATTTAGTAAATACCAGTAATTAGTAAACACCTGAATCAGTCAAAGCTTGACTAACAATAGGTTGCGCCGATTCTGATAGTTCGGTCAGTGGTAATCTTAGAGTACCATCTTCAATCAAACCGAGCTTTTTAGCCGCCCATTTTACGGCAATAGGGCTTGATTCAATAAACAGATTTTTATGCAGAGGCATTAAACGTTCATTGATTATTTTAGCTTCATCCCATTGCCCGTCGGCTGCTAGCTTAAACATTTTCGCCATATCGGCAGCAGCAATATTATTGGTTACAGAGATAACGCCGTGGCCACCTAACTGAACAAAATCAAGACCAGTACTATCATCACCACTTAGTAAGATGAAATCTTCGCCACAAAGTTCACGATGAATTTTAACTCTTTCTAAATCACCCGTCGCATCTTTAAGTGCAACGATATTTTCAATCTTAGAAAGTCGAGCCACTGTTTCCGGCAATAAGTCAACAGCAGTACGGCCGGGTACGTTATATAGGATTTGAGGAACGTCACTCACTTCAGCAATCGCTTTGTAGTGCTGGTACAAACCTTCTTGTGTTGGTTTGTTGTAGTATGGCGTAACGCTCAAACAACCTACGATACCAGAGTTGTTCAGCAAACGGCTGAAAGTAACAGATTCATGAGTCGCGTTTGCACCCGTACCGGCAATAATTGGAATGCGGCCAGCCGCGAACTCAACAATCTTATGGACGACTTTTACATGCTCTTCAACAGTGAGTGTTGCAGACTCGCCTGTTGTTCCTACAGCAACAAGACCGTCAGAACCAGCTTCAACGTGGAAATCCACCAATTTTTTCAGGCTTACGTAATCGACCTCACCACTGGAATTAAACGGTGTAATTAATGCAACAATACTTCCTGAAAACATGTCTTTCTCCATAATTTGATACTTTCTGCATGGTACTGTAAGCCCCTTGCTCAATACAAGGCATTAAGCGCTTATAAACCACCTTATAGAATGAATATTTATCACATGTTTGACCTTTGGCATAGTTATTCACCTATATTCTTGGCAAATAATGACACTAAGGCTTATGTACCGTTCTTCTAACGGGAAAAACATTGGGGTTCTTCACACTGTTTTGGATCAAACCTCATGCACTGATAAGTATCTCTAGCAATTATGCTAACATGCTTTCTATGACCCTTTTTAAACGTGATATTATGACTCAACATCTAGTGATCACTGCAGTCGGCACTGACCGCCCTGGTGTATCGAATCAAGTTGTCCACCTTGTAACCCAATCTGGATGCAATATCATCGATAGCCGAATCGCACTGTTTGGTAATGAATTTACACTTCTAATGCTCATTTCCGGTAACGCTAACTGTATTACCAGAGTAGAAACAACGCTGCCATTATTAGGTCAGGAACATGACTTAATCACAATGATGAAGCGAACTTCAACCCATGCAGAGCTTGATCACGCGTACACTTTAGAAGCTTTTATTGAATCTGAAGACAGAATGGGGTTAACGGAAAAATTTACACAGTTTTTTGCTGACCGAAATATTGGCCTTGCTTCCCTTAGTGCTAAAACCATTAGCAAATCAAAAATCGAACTTGATAGTGACCAATTTCATATTGCACTGACGGCAACCGTTGACTCTCAATGTAACTTGATGCAACTTCAAGAAGAGTTCACTGATATCTGTCAGTCACTATCAGTACAAGGCTCACTCAATTTTATCAAAAACAGTCAATAGAAAGGACGTTCAATGAATACTTTGACTGCTGGAACACCAGCGCCAAACTTCTCTCTTTTAGATCAAGATGGAAAGACAGTGTCACTCAGCGACTTTAGTGGCAAAAAGGTGCTTTTCTATTTCTACCCAAAAGCAATGACCCCCGGATGTACTGTGCAAGCACAAGGTCTACGTGACATCAAAGCAGAGCTTGATGCACATAATGTTGTTGTTCTTGGCGCAAGTATTGATCCAGTAAAGCGCTTAGGTAAGTTTATCGAGCGCGATAATCTAAACTTCACTTTATTATCAGATGAAGAACACATCGCCGCAGATCAATTCGGAACTTGGGGAACCAAAAAATTCATGGGAAAAGTGTACGATGGTCTGCACCGTATAAGCTTTCTTATTAATGAAGAAGGTGTGATCGAGCATGTGTTCAACAAGTTCAAAACCAAGACACACCATGAAGTAGTACTGGATTACCTAAATAGTAAGTAAACGCACTCTTTGGGAAGCCAATAGAGTTTCTAGTTATTAATAGAGCCGACACGACTTTAGTTGGCTCTGTATTCTCGGATAGGCGACGCTTGTCAGTTAACCGTAAGTGACCGTCATAAACAATCAAGCACCTTAATCACTAAATACATCCGCACAATAAGTGCCAAAAGTTAACTGTTGAGTGAGCGGATTGTTATGCTATAGCCTTATCATACCTATAATGTTAGTTCCTGCCCTATTTGAATTTTGCAATTCTCAAACACCATATTTTTAAAGTCATTCACAGCCTTATCTGTATTCTCCACATGCTCTGGTGTCAGATATTCATCCCAAGGGCACGCCATTTCCTTTCGAAGTTCTTCTCGTGTTGCCACGATAGTTACCACCAGTGAAACTTATGCAATGATCGAAGCGTTGAACAGCTTACGGGACTAGGTGTGCTTGAAACTCAGTTTCTCCTTTAAGAATCAAGCACAACGGGGTAGACATACCTTCTTTCTGAATGAAGCAACAAAGCCAGTTGTTAACTAATTTTTATCTTAGAATGTTAGACCAGCTTGCAAACCATATGTTGCTTTATCGCTTGTAGCCCAACCATCGTTACCATTAAAATCTCTGTTCCAGTCAATGCCGCCACGAATACGCAAACGTGAATCAGCAATAATAGGCTGTGGCATTGTGTATTGAACACCAAAGCCATAGGTGTAACCCAAATCGCTATCAGTGCCAGTGCTCATTTGGTCTTTTTTATCCTTGCTTGAAAAAGTAGTTTCTATGCGTGAACGTCGATGCTGCAAACCTGCCTTACCATACACATCAAAAGTTTCAGTTAAAGCGTAAGTGTAGAGAGGCGTGATTGTAAAAATTAGTGTATCAGCATCATTCTTCATCGTATTGCCTACACCATCATCTGATTTGTAATCATTGGTGTAGAACATCATTGTTGATTCAAGCGACCAGTTACCATAAACATGACCACCAATAGTTAACAATGCGTTTGTTGAATTGTCGGTGTTATAACCTGCACCCACCATTGCATAAAATTCACGGCTTTGTGTTTCTTCGGTAATCGCTGCTTCTTCTGCAACTACTGATGTGCTTGCTAGAGCTAAACCAAGAATGATTGCTAACTTCTTCATGATATTTCCTATACGTTGTTGTTTGAAAGCAGCGCAATAATACAGTGTTTTTTTAATTCGTAAATACCAATCTATTGATGCGTAAAATACAACCGTAAAGAATAATATACATATAATTTACCCATGGGTAATATTATCACCTGCTTTTGTCACACTAGCATTATAAGTCACTCTAGAAACATAAGAGCTATGACTTACCAAGCCAAATAGTCAAATATAAGCAAGTTAGCAAAATGCCCCGCTCTAATAGTGCTCGATTACCTAAACGAAAAAGCTTCGTAGTTTTCAATCATCATAAAAAATGCCCGCTCATTATGAGCGGGCATTTTTGTTTAGTTAACGCAGTTTCAATTACACAATAAATTTATTCAACAACGCATCTTGCTGGTGAATATTCTCTTTTTGTGTCTGCATTGCTAGACTCGTATTTTCAGCAGAATCGGCCACCTGCGTAGACAGGTCTTTAATTTTCACCGTGTTATTATTGATTTCTTCAGCAACCAGGCTTTGCTCTTCGGCCGCCGAAGCTATTTGTAAGTTCATGTCTGAAATCTGCTGAATGGCCTCTCGAATACTCTCTAGTGAAGAGTTCGCAGCTTGCGCTTTGTCGACAGCATCAACTGCAGTGGTTTTACTCTCATTCATTGCAGTCGATACTGAACTTGCACCCGCTTGCAGCTGTTCAATCATGCTACGGATCTCAGTCGTCGATTCTTGCGTTCTTTGAGCAAGTGTACGTACTTCATCAGCAACCACGGCAAAACCACGTCCTGACTCACCCGCTCGGGCCGCCTCAATCGCCGCATTCAATGCCAGCAAGTTCGTTTGATCTGCAATATCGTTGATAACTTTCAAGATGGTTTCGATGTTCGCTGTCGCTGACTCTAAACCTTTCACCTCTTCAACCGCTTGGTCAATTCGGGCCGATAGATTATCAATAGAGATTGTGGTTTCGCTTACGACTTTAGAGCCAACCTCTGTCGCATCATCGGCTTGTTGAGCGGCTCCTGCTGCCCCTTGTGCGTTATTTGCCACTTCGGTTGCCGTCACTGCCATCTCATTCATCGCAGTGGCTAATTGCTCTAGTTCTTGCAACTGGCTACGCATCGCATCAGCAGATTCATGAGCACCGTGCACAATCATCTCTGTACCACTCATGATCTCATTACCAATTGCCTTAGACTGGATAATTTGAGTCTGTAGTGACTCTGTAAACGTATTGAACCCTTTCGCTAATTCGGCAAATTCCGCATCAGTATCGGTATCAAGGCGTTTCGTTAGATCCCCTTGCCCAGAAGCAACATCTTGAATTGCAGCATTCAATGTACCCAATGGGCGCAGCAGCACTTTAATCAGCATACTTAGGACAATAATACTGAGAACAACACCAATTAAACCGTAGATAACAGCACTATTTCTTAACGTAGAAATAGAAGAGAAAGCGATGGATTCATCAACAATTGCCCCGACATACCAGTTTTCAGAAGGAACTTGCATAAACTGCACAAGGAATGGTGACCCATCAATTTCAATATTTTGGATACCTTCTTTTATCTGTACACCAGGCATATACGTTGACAGCTTCTCCCCGTTATTTTTGGTTTCTGGGTGCGCAATGGTTGTTCCATCAGACGTAACAATAAACAGGTAGCCAGCGTCGAGCAGATTGATGCTATTAACAAGATCAGCAAGACCAGTCAGCTCCATATCATAGAACATACCTGCCGTGAATTGACCTGCATCTTTCACCGGTGTTCCTATCGAAATGATGACATTTTTCGTCGATACATCAATATAAGGAGCGGTAACAACCAGTCGACCTTTCGATTTTGCATCAATGAACCAAGGGCGCACACGTGGATCGTAATCGGGCCCTACATCCCAACTATCATCATTTTCTAGCACGAAACCACTTTCGTTATACCCAAGCCCTACTGCCAAAAAACTCGACTTTAACGTCGGCTTTTCCAAAATAGTCTTTATATAGTCATGATCTTGTGGATTTATCTCTATAACCTCTGTCGCGGCCTGAGCTAGCGCCTTTTTACTTTCCATCTCAGAGGTTACGGTATTCTTTACTCCAACCACCATCTCATTCAAGCTACTATTCACTAAACCTTCGACTTCCGACTTAACGGTAGACAGCTGCTGAACCGATAACAATGTCACCGTGACAAGCAGCAAAGCAGAGGATGCTGCCACAATTTTTTGACTAAACTTCATAACTTCCCTCGACTAAAACTATATCTAATTATTTTTATCCCACACGCTATATCGTCAAATGTAACAAAATCTTAATTACATTTTTGTAAATAATTTCAAGGCTATCTGTGACCCACAAGTAAAAGTATAGATGCAATCTATAAAAAAAAGCCCTATCAATTTAAAATCAATAGGGCTCTTTTATGTTTTTGGGCTATTTAGCTCAAAAAGAAGGCACGGTTATGGCTTGTAGTAGTTAGTTACTAACCTCTAATTCGTCCTCATCCTGACCAGGTAAAGCATTCACGACGGCTTTCACTAACGTGGCTAGAGGAATAGCGAAGAAAACGCCCCAGAAGCCCCATAGCCCACCAAAGACAAGTACCGCAACAATTATGGCAACAGGATGTAGATTCACCGCTTCAGAGAAAAGAATTGGAACAAGCACATTGCCATCCAACATTTGAATAATGCCATAAGCAAACAATAACCAGTAGAACGGTGGCGTTAGCCCCCATTGGAACAAACCGACAATCGCAACAGGTACTGTTACCGCCGCAGCACCGATGTAAGGAATCAATACAGAGAAACCAACAGCAACCGCTAACAAAACGGAATAACGTAAGTCCAGCAGCGCAAATGTGATATAACTCGTACCACCAACGATCAGAATTTCTAACACTTTACCGCGAATGTAGTTAGAGATTTGTTGGTTCATTTCTACCCAAACCTTGTCCGCTAAGCGTCGGTTGTCAGGTAAAACGCCACTCGCCATGGATATCATCTCTTGCTTATCTTTCAGTAAAAAGAACACAAGAAGCGGTACCAGAATCAAATAAACGGCCAAGGTTGCCAAGCTCACTAATGATGCAAGTGAGCCTTTAAGCACACTTTCTCCCATCACGAGCACTTGATTCTTCATGTTGTCCATGACGGATTCCACGAGCTGAACATTAATAATCTCAGGGTACTTCTCGGGTAATATAGAGATAAACTCTTGCAAACCTATGTACATACTTGGGATATCATTGATCAAGTTGCCCACCTGCTGCCAGATAGTTGGAACAAGTCCAAATACAGCAAGTATCATGACACCAGTAAAGGAAAGAATCACAAGTATCACCGACAGCGTTCTTGGAATCCCAAGATTTGAAATTTTTGTCACAGGCCATTCAAGCAGGTAAGCCAGAACGATAGCAACCAGTAGTGGCGCTATCAAATAACCGAAAAAGTAAATTGTGATAAAACCAAACAGTAAGATCGCGACCAAACTTACTGCATGTGGGTCAGAAAAACGTCGTTTATACCAACGACTCACCATGTCTAACATTAAACCGCTTTCCTTTTTCTAGATGACGACTTTAAGGCTAAAGTAATCGTTAATTTGTGTGCTCGTCACCCTATGATTCTTCATAAGCAAGTAACGTTCGATGTCGCGAAGTGAGCTCGGGTCAACTATATATATTTCAACATTATCACCCTCTGTTAAATTGGCCACATACCGTTTTGCCAATAACAGCGCCATCGGGCAACGCTCACTTCTTAAATCAAGTAATGATTCCACTCTATGACTCGATACAATTAAGTATCGCCGTATTGTATAGGGTTTTGAACAGCAAACAAAATCAACTTCATGTTTCACTTCTCAGCCCTTGTATTTGCAAGGCTAACAACGTTAAAGTAGCGTCTAGCTACTGCCATTCCTATTCATCAAGTTAATATTTTTCACCTAAGAAATGGAATAGTTGAAACAAAACGGATATCTCAGTGTCCATTACAACAATGAAAATGGAGTATTGTTGACTACTATGTTTAAACGCACCCGCTCGCTAATCTGCCTTTGTGTTGCGACCGCTATTGCTAGTCCATCGGTATCAGTTGCAAACAATATTGAATTGCCTGATATCGGTACTGCGGCAGGGGGAACGCTGACTATAGATCAAGAGATCATCTATGGTGATGCGTACATGCGGATTCTAAGAAACAATCAACCCATTGTGAACGACCCAGTATTAAACGAATATATCGACTCGATAGGCCACCGCTTAGTTGCTAATGCTAATGACGTGAAAACGCCATTTACCTTCTTCATGATTCGTGATCGAAACATCAATGCATTCGCATTCTTTGGTGGGTACGTCGCGCTTCACACTGGGTTATTTCTACACGCACAAACAGAAAGTGAACTCGCCTCTGTTGTTGCGCACGAAATTGCTCACGTTACTCAACGTCACTTAGCTAGACGAATGGAAGATCAAGCAAGACGATCACCAGCAACAATGGCCGCCCTTGCCGCTTCTTTATTGATAGCGATTGCAGCACCAGAAGCCGGTATTGCCGCAATCACTGCCGCAACAGCGGGTAGCATGCAAAGCCAAATTAACTACACCCGAAGCAATGAAAAAGAAGCTGACCGATTTGGTATTAACACGTTGGCAAAAGCGGGCTTTGAAGTAAAAGCAATGCCACGATTTTTTGGCCGCCTCGCCGATGAATATCGCTACGCCAGTAAGCCGCCACCAATGCTACTCACCCACCCGCTTCCAGAAGACCGTATAACTGACAGCCGAGAGCGAGCACGTAGCTATCCACCCATGCGAATTCAACCTTCTCTCGATTATCAATTAGCTCGCTCTCGAATTGTCGCTCGCTACGCAGGAATAGAAAGCGATGCGGCGATGGACTGGCTTGATCGCGCAGAGAGAAGAGCCAATCAATCGGGTAAAGAAATTGCGCCTGCTTTCCGATACGGGAAAGCGCTTGTTCATCTTGATAATAAAAAACTCGAAGAAGCAGAAGCGATTCTTGATGAGTTGATTAAGCTCGACCCAAATAACAATTTCTATTTAGATGCCTTCTCTGATTTGTATATTGAAAAAAAACAGCCAGAAAAAGCCAAAGTAATGTTAGAACGAGCACTTAAAGCAACACCTAACAATGCGGTACTGACCATTAACTACGCCAATGTTCTGCTCAAGCTAGATGAAAATGAACAGGCCATTAGAGTATTGCAGCGTTATACCCACGACAACAGTGATGATATCAATGGTTGGCACCTGTTATCTGAAGGCCACATAGCGATGGGGGCAAGTGCCGAAGACCTTGCTGCTCGAGCGGAAATACTCGCTCTAAAGGCAAACTGGAATAAAGCGATTCAGTTTTACACTCAAGCAGGACAACTTGCTGAGCTAGGTAGTTTACAGCAAGCTCGATACGACGCTCGAATCGATCAACTAATGGTCCAGCGTGATAGATTCTTATCACTCCAATAATTATATAAGGAATAAACCATGTCAGTGACTCTTTATCACAATCCACGATGCTCAAAAAGCCGCCAAACATTAGCGCTTCTAGAAGAGAACAACGTCTCACCAACCATCATCAAATACTTAGAAGAGCCACTAAGCGTTGAGTTACTAAAAGAGCTTTACACTCAATTAGAGCTTTCAAACGTTAGAGATATGATGCGTGTAAAAGAAGATATCTATAAGACACTTGAACTCGCTAACGCCAGTGATGAAGAGTTGTTCAGTGCTATGGTCAGTAACCCTAAACTGATTGAGCGCCCTATTGTGGTGAACAATGGCAAAGCAAGACACGGCCGACCACCAGAACAAGTTCTCGACATTTTATAACGGTTCGCCATATCAACCTCTCTTGATATATTATAGCGCTCAATCAATAGGACATTAGGTAGGGATACGATGACAGACAACATGACAAGCAGAACCAAACAGTTCCGATTGCTTGCACTGTTTGCCAACCTCGGGTTGCTTACTTGGGTTGCACTTTGGCAATGGCAACTCTCTCCGCACCCTCACGTGAATAACATCACCCTTGCGATTGCCTGGTGTGTACCACTATTACTGCCTTTACCAGGTATCTTAGCGGGTAAACCGTATACTCATGCCTGGTCTAACTTCATATTGATGCTCTATTTCCTACATGCACTGGTTATTCTTTCTATCGGAGAGGGTGAATACTTACTTGCAACGGTAGAATTAGGGTTAGCAACACTGGCTTTTATCGGCAATATTCTTTACGCCCGAGCTAGAGGTGCAGAACTAGGGTTAAAACTGCCTAGATTATCCCAAGTGGAGAAGCAGGAAAAATCCCATTTTGACAACACCTAAGTAGCAGATAAAAAGTTAGCAAATTTGAACCAGAGCTCGTTGCTCTGGTTTTTTATTCTATACAAACAGTAACCACAAGAATAAAAAGGTTAATAAACATACCCCTAAAGAACTATCCAATGCCAACAATTCAAATCACTCAAGAAACATTTCATTAACGTGATCACACCAGTAATTCACTAAACTTATGTAACCACACACAACTTACAATGATTTATATCAATAATCACCATTAGCTATCCATTAGGCTAGGTCCAAACATTGCGCCTTTTTTGAGCGCCGTATAAGGACATAGCTGCAATGAGAGTGTTATTCAAAATAATAAGCCAACACTTACTTATCGTACTTTCTCTCTGGGTCTGTTCGTTTTACAGCTATGCACTCTTTGTTAGCCCACCTAAAGATCCGCTCCCACTTATTCAAGAAACATTCCCTCAGCACACTGATATATCAGAAAAACAGGGAGAACCGCTGCTTCGCGTCATAGAACAAGACGATAAGATTTTAGGCTACGCGTTCGAAACCAATGATATAGCACGGATTCCAGCCTACTCTGGCGAGCCTGTTAACATGCTAGTCGTCATAAATCCTGAAGGAGAATATCTTGCCTCCAAAGTTTTGGAGCATCATGAACCCATCATTTTAGCGGGCATACCTGAAAGTAAGTTAACTGCCTTTAGTGACCAATATGTCGGTCTATCTGTTAAAGACAAAATCAAAGTGGGTGGCAAGGCAACTCAAGAGGGGTTTACCTCAATCGACGGTTTATCTGGTGCTACGGTAACCGTCATGGTGATGAATGTCGCTATTACTAAAGCCGCCACCAAAGCGGCGGAGTCTTTAGGTATCGTTAAGCGCGCTAGCAACGTTATTCAACCGAAATCGATCATCAAACCTGAGGTGTTCTCGGAAAGAAATTGGCTTGATCTCACAGGCGATGGGTCAATAAGAAAACTCTACTTAACCAACGAAGCCGTTCAAGTAGCCTTTGATGGCACAGCAGGGGAAGATGCCGATAGAGTCGAGCCGAGTAAAAATGGAGAGATGTTTGCCGAAGTCTATTTCGCACTGGCGGATATTCCTACAGTAGGTAAAAACCTATTTGGTGAAAGGGAATATGAGTGGCTAGTGAATCAACTCAAACCAGATGAGCACCTCATTGCGGTATTTGGTAATGGGTATTCATATAAAGGATCAGGGTATGTCCGTGGCGGCATCTTTGACCGACTTCAAATTCATCAAAATAACAACGAATTTTCCTTTAGGGACTTAGATCATAATCGGATTAGTGACCTTTACGCTAACGGCCACCCTAGATTTCAAGAAATGTCGGTATTTACGGTCCAAGCACACCACGATTTTGACCCTGGGGCGAGCTGGGAGCTAGAGCTTCTGGTTAGGCGTCAAACGGGCCCAATTGACAGTGTTTTTACCAGTTTCAAAGGCAGCTACGACACGCTAGAGCAATATGTTGATACACCGGCCCCTATTATTTTGCCGCCGGAGTTAACCTTAACGGAGCAAGTCTGGCAAGAGAGCCAAGTAAAAGTCATTATCTTAATTGGCCTGATTGTTATTCTTATATTAATCCTGTTTTTCCAAGATATTTTAGTCCGCCACCCGACTTTTATGCACCGACTGCGTCATGGATTCTTAGCCATCACGGTTGTCTTTATCGGCTGGGTATGGGGAGGACAGCTCTCTGTAGTGAATGTCTTTACCTTCCTACAAGCGCTCGTCAAAGGTTTCTCATGGGATCTGTTCTTACTCGACCCTGTCATTTTCATTTTATGGAGTGCCGCCGCCGTCACTATCCTTCTTTGGGGGCGTGCCGTTTACTGTGGCTGGTTATGCCCTTTTGGCGCGCTTCAAGAGCTGATTAATCAGTTCGCTCGATACGTTAAGATTCCACAATTTGAACTGCCTTGGGCAGTCCATGAAAGACTATGGGCCATCAAGTATCTTATTTTATTAGGCTTATTCGGGCTCTCTCTAGATTCATTAGCCGTTGCCGAGCAGTTTGCCGAAATCGAGCCGTTTAAAACTACTTTTTTACTGAAGTTTGATCGAGAGTGGCCCTTTGTTCTCTGGGCTCTGTTTCTCCTCGCTCTAAATCTATTTAACCGCAAAACGTTTTGTCGCTACTTATGCCCACTTGGTGCAGCTTTGTCGGTCTCCAATAGCGTGCGCCTATTTGACTGGCTCAAACGCCGTCCGGAGTGTGGCTCTCCCTGTAAGATTTGTGCGAAAGAGTGTGAGATCCAAGCGATTCATCCTGATGGTGTCATCAACATGCGTGAATGCCACTACTGCTTAGATTGCCAAATTACCTATTCCAATGATGGAAAGTGCCCACCATTAAAAAAACTGGCACGTAAAAAGATGAAACAAAGAGAATCTGATATTCCAGTAACACAACTGTAAACGCAAGACGATCACCCTACTTATCTTGGTCGTTGGTTGCCGAATTAGTCTTAATACTAATAATGAAAATGGAGATTTACCCATGAGTGATGACAAAAGCAAACTCGATAATGACAACACCCCCGTTAATTCCGAACGACGAAAGTTTTTTGGCAAAAGTGCTGCGATAGGCTTGGGTGTGGCAGCCGCTCCAATGACCGCTGCTATGTTTGCGTCAATGGCGAAAGCTCAAGCGGAAGAAGTTCATAATAGCCCTTTTGTTCACCCTGGCGATCTCGATGAGTATTATGGCTTCTGGAGTGGAGGTCACTCAGGTGAAGTACGCATCCTTGGTATTCCTTCCATGCGCGAGTTGATGAGAATTCCTGTCTTTAACAGTTGTAGTGCCACAGGATGGGGCTTCACCGATGAGAGTAAGCGAATCAAAGGCGATAGTGCTCATATTATGTCAGGGGACTCACACCACCCTCATATGAGTATGACCGACGGTCGATACAACGGTAAATACATTTTTATTAATGACAAAGCCAACTCTCGAGTGGCTCGTATTCGCTGTGATGTAATGAAAGTCGACAAGATGATCACCATTCCAAATGTGCAAGCGATTCACGGCTTACGAGTTCAAAAAGCACCACAAACAAAATACGTTATTTGTAACAGTGAATTTGAAATCCCAATGAATAATGATGGTAAGTCATCGCTAGAAGATGTCAGCACTTACCGCTCTATGTTCAATGTGATTGATGCAGAAAAAATGGAAGTCGCGTTCCAAGTCATGGTGGATGGTAACCTCGACAATACCGATGCGGATTATGATGGTAAATACTTTGCGTCAACCTGCTACAACTCTGAGATGGGAATGAACCTAGGCGAAATGATAACGGCAGAGCGTGACCATGTTGTTGTCTTCAGCCTTGCTCGTTGTGAAGCAGCACTAAAAGCAGGCCAGTTCAAAACATATAATGGTAATGATGTGCCTGTACTTGATGGGCGTAAAGGCTCGGAACTTACCCGCTATATCCCCGTACCGAAGTCACCACATGGAATGAACGCTTCGCCAGATGGCAAGTACTTTATGGCTAACGGTAAGTTGTCACCTACCGTGAGTATTATTGAAATAGCCAAATTAGACGCGCTATTTGATAACAAAATTAAACCTAGAGACGCGGTTGTTGCAGAGCCTGAACTGGGTCTCGGTCCACTTCACACCGCTTTTGATAACAAAGGCTTTGCCTATACAACCCTATTCCTTGATAGCCAAATAGCAAAGTGGAATGTCGAAGAGGCCATTCGTGCTCACAATGGTGAGAAAATTAACTACATCCGCCAAAAAATCGATGTGCACTACCAGCCAGGGCACAACAGTACGTCAAATGGTGAAACTCGTGATGCTGATGGTAAATGGTTGGTTTCTCTTTGTAAGTTCTCTAAAGATAGATTCCTGCCTGTTGGGCCACTAAAAGCAGAAAATGATCAGTTAATTGATATCTCTGGCGATGAGATGAAACTGGTTCACGATGGACCAACGTTTGCGGAACCCCATGATGGCACCATTATTCACCGTAGTAAGGTGAAGCCTGCAAAAATCTGGGACAGAAATGACCCCATTTTTGCTGAAACCATTGAAATGGCGAAAAAAGATGGTGTGAATGTCATGACTGAAAATAAAGTGATTCGCGACGGTAATAAGGTGCGTGTTTACATGACCTCAGTAGCGCCAACATTTGGTATGAATGAGTTTAAGGTGAAGCTTGGCAATGAAGTTACGATTGTCATTACTAACCTCGACATGGTTGAGGATGTTAGCCACGGTTTCTGTATGACCAACCACGGTGTTCAAATGGAAATTAGCCCGCAGCAAACCGCATCCATTACCTTCACCGCCGATAAACCAGGAGTTCAGTGGTACTACTGTAACTGGTTCTGTCACGCTCTACATATGGAGATGCGTGGACGTATGCTAGTCGAAGCATAAACGGTTGCCCCTCGATAAAGTGATTCATTATTGAGGGGCCTTCATTTATGCCTGATATTTAGCATGAAAATTAGGAGCGACATTTGAAGATAACTGCCTATTTACTTGCCCCTACTCTCTCTCTTTTCTCACTTGGGGGAATGACCGCTGAGATAAAAATATCCGTACACGATGATCTTCAATCGGTACTTGATAACAGTTCTACAGGGGACGTTATTCTATTATCTGATGGTCGTTATGTGGGCAACTTTATTATCACTCAAGGGATCACCCTTAAAGGGAGTAAGCAAACTATTATCGATGCCAATGGGGCTGGAAATGGTCTCACTCTGTTTGCCTCCAACATCACAATTGAAGATCTCAACATTACCAACTGGGGAGATGACCTAACCGAGCAAAATGCCGGGATTTACAATGATCAGTCACTGACACACCTCACCATTCGGAATAACCAGCTTCAAGGTGACGGCTTTGGTATCTGGACGCAAAAAGCGGAACATATCCATATTGAAGGCAATTCCATTATCGGTAACCCTGAACTGCGCTCTGCGGATCGAGGTAATGGCATTCAATTATCAGCAGTAAAACACGCGGTTGTGAAAGGCAACACCATCAGCTTAACCAGAGATGGTTTGTACGTAATATCTAGTCAAGAAAGTGTATTAGAAAACAATACCATGCACGATCTTCGCTATGGTATTCACTACATGTATTCCCATAATAACCAAGTCATCAACAACTTTGCTTACAACACACGCGCTGGCTATGCCTTAATGAGCTCTAAGGATCTCACGGTACATAATAACCGCAGTCTCGACAGTCAGGACTACGGTATCTTGATGAACTTCATTACTTCGTCCGACATTAGCTACAACCAGATAAAAAACGTCTGGACCTACCCAGAAAACAAAGTCATTGGTCGTGAAGGAAAAGGGTTATTTGTCTACAACTCAAATTTCAACACCATCAGTTATAACACCGTTGATACGGCTGAAATAGGCATTCACCTAACGGCTGGGTCTGAAAACGGCAAGATTTTCGGTAACAGCTTTATCAACAACCCCATTCAAGTTAAATATGTATCAACCCGAGAGCAAGAGTGGAGCCAAGGCGGTATTGGTAACTATTGGAGTAACTATCTTGGTTGGGATCTCAACAATGACAATATCGGAGACACCCCTTTTGAGCCCAATGATGGTATCGATAAAATTGTTTGGAAATACCCCGAGTCAAAAGTACTGCTTGATAGTCCATCGGTATTGATGCTGAGGTGGATTCAAAAACAATTCCCAATCCTTAAGCCACCCGGCGTTAAAGACTCATTCCCTTTAATGACGCCCGAACAACAGGGTGAGCCAATCATTTCGCACGACGAGATGCCGCATCAAAAGATAGAAGGACAAGCCTCATGAAGGAATACATCGTCCAGTTACAGCAAGTAACGAAACAATATAAACAGCTACGAGCGCTTAATTCAGTCGACCTAGAACTAGAAAGCGGTGAAGTACTGGGGCTATTTGGTCACAATGGTGCAGGAAAAACCACCATGATGAAGCTCATTCTAGGCGTAATTTCAGCCAGCCAAGGAAATGTGTCTGTATTTGGAACGAATCCGTGTAGTCAAAAGGCGTGGCACGGGCGCAAAGCCATTGGCTACTTACCGGAAAACGTCAGCTTTTACGACCAACTCACAGGGTTAGAAATACTCACCTACTTTGCTCGCCTTAAGTCAGTACCTAAGAGCCACATTCAGGCACTACTCGAAAAAGTTGGATTGCTAGAAGCGAAAGACAAACAAGTTAAACATTACTCAAAAGGCATGCGTCAACGTTTAGGATTGGCTCAAGCTTTTTTAGGAGAGCCAAAACTGTTATTGCTTGATGAACCTACGGTGGGTCTGGATCCTATCGCCACCCAAGACTTCTATCAAAGTGTCGACCAGCTAAAAGATCAAGGTGCCAGTGTTGTACTCTGTTCTCATGTACTACCTGGTGTAGAACAGCACATCGACCGAGCCATGATTCTTTCTAAAGGTTGCACAGTAGCTTCAGGGACGCTTGCCCAACTTCGCGAACAAGCCCAGCTCCCCGTTGTTATTAAAACTCATGGTCTCAATGGTGCGTTAGCAACAAACCAACGGTTATCAGGATTTATGGTGGAAGCCGATAAGTTACACATTCCTGAGTCGAAAAAAATCGACATTCTAAAAGAGTTAGTCAGCTACGATTCATTACACGATATCCAGGTAACACCTGCAAATCTTGAACAAATATATCAACACTTCTTATCCGCATCCGCCAATTCAATAAAACCACTGTCAGTGGATAACGAGGTGACGCAATGAACCCAGTTTTAGCTGTTGCTATTAAAGAGTTTCAAGATGGATTACGGAATCGTTGGTTGGTGTCGATTACTTGTATCTTTGCGTTACTTTCAATAGGACTTAGTTACTATGGAAGTGCCGCATCAGGCACGTTAAGCGCTCCCTCCATTTCAACTACAATAGCCAGTTTATCTAGCTTGTCAGTTTTCATCATTCCACTGATCGCCCTATTGCTTTGCTATGACAGTTTTGTCGGAGAGCAAGAGTCAGGAACACTGCTGTTGCTAATGACCTATCCGATTAGCCATGGGCAACTGCTGCTCGGAAAATTCTTAGGCCAAGGCAGCATCATCATGTTAGCGACGATTATAGGGTTTGGTAGCGCTGGAGTATTGCTTAGCTTTACAAGTGAACTCGGTGCTATTTGGACTGCGTTTGGGCTGTTTATTCTCACCTCCATATTGCTTGGATTGAGCTTCATTAGTATCGCGTATGTCATTAGCTTGCTGGTCAATGAAAAATCGAAAGCAGCAGGTATTGCACTGATGACTTGGCTGTTTTTTGTGTTGGTTTTTGATTTAGCACTTCTAGCGTTACTTGTCGGTGCCAGTGATGGCTTAAGCCAGCATGACTTAGTTCAACTGATGATGCTAAATCCGGCAGATCTTTTCCGCTTAATTAACCTCTCAGCCCTTAACACCAGTGACATTAGTGGGGTTCTAGCGGTCGCGATCAATAATAGTTACTCAACCACTAGCCTACTATTCACTATGCTTGCATGGGTTGCCGTCCCTCTTTTTTCCGCTTTGGCTATTTTCCGAAAGAAAACTCTTTAATAAGGATTGAACATGAATTTACTCTTTTCCCCAACGCCTTACTTACTTGCCCTTTTCAGTATCGCGCTATTCGGTTGTAGTGACGCGCCACAAGAGAAAATGCTGCGTCAAGCGGTTGCTATTGAAAGTGCCGATGAGTGCCACCTGTGCGGTATGATAATCAGTAACTTTCCGGGTCCTAAGGGCGAGTCTTATCAATCCACAGGAGAACACATTAGTAAGTTCTGCTCAACCCGTGATCTATTTGCCTTTTTGCTTCAACCAGAGAACGTCACCCAAGCGCGTGAAGTCTTTGTCCACGATATGAGTCAATCACCTTGGCATAAACCTAACGATGAATATTTCATTGATGCAAGAACGGCTTGGTATGTTGTCGGCTCTAATCAAAAGGGGGCAATGGGAATGACACTAGCAAGTTTTGCTAAACAAGATGATGCAACCTCATTTAGTAATAAGTTTGGAGGAGAAGTTTACGCCTTTGACGATATTACCATTGAACTAATCATGAACTAGCGAGCATCGTTAGACTTTGTATCTTTGTGCTTTCTAAACGAAAAAAAACCGCAGAGTGCTGCGGTTTTTTAATGATAACGTTTTGAATAAGCGAGATTAATTACCTTGCCACTCAAACCTTAATAGAGTTCTGGATTCTGCCACAGGTTCTTCATCTGTTTGAGGAAGCGTCATTTCAACCGATGATTCCATCTCTGTTGACTGTGCAGTCAAAGATGGCGCTGGTAACGTTCTTGGCTCAACTAAGATAGGCTCATTCCCTTCTACCGTCATTTCGCCTGTCTCAGCTTCTGTCTCTGTCGGCGTTGAATCACCATTGAGTGTCTGTTCTGTTTCTGTAGGTAAAACCAGCTCAGGCTTCTTATTCACTTCTCTCATGCGAAGTACTTCCTGCTCAAACTCTTGCTGCGTCGCTAGTAGGTGCACCTTAAACGTAACGGTCGAGCCCTGAATACTTAGAATATCTAATGACGCTACAGACGAGAGTGACTTCAACTTATCTTCAAGTTGGAAGAAGTCAGGCGCACTATCAATAAGAGCAAACTCAGCCGTGACAGACTCTGATGATTCACTTGCAACAACAACCGCATCTTTATTTGCATAGTAATCACTCACCGCATTGATCATATCAGCGGCAGCGCTAGAGCCTGACTCTCGACCTGTCAGTGGTACTTGACTTCGTGAAGTCATACTCGCGGGTTTTTGATCGTACAACGTCCAGCGAATGTTGTTACCTTGAGCACGCACCACTAAGACTGCATCACTAGGGTAACGCTGACTTGCATCACTAATTGGTTCGACAAAGCCACCCCATACATCCGAGATAGCGATTCCGGTAACGTCATCAAAATCCCCTACCGGAACGGTCAATGGCAGCCCACGAACCTCGGCTTGTTGTTTGATACGATTCAACGTTTGGGTTGAAGAGTGTTCCCACGAAATATTGCGTTCGAAATTAGAGTCTTCAACAAGCCAAACCAATAAGTTGGAACGAGTTTGCGGCCAAAATGGCAATTGAGCCTGGCTTAGTAAGCTTCGAATATGTGGGGCGCTAAAAGCCATACGAATTGATGACTGATCCGGACCATAGCTTATTTGAGAGAGATACTGTGAATACTGATTAAGCGCTTTTTTAACCACTTCATTGTCAATCGCTTCGCGATCTCCAGAAGCACGTACGATCACCTCTTTCATCCCTTGAACGCGAGCAGCAGTATCTCCATTTTGCTTCTCTTGATCAATCGTGATTTCAGAACGGTACAAATCAACCGTAGTCAGAGCGTGAACAGAAGCCGATAGTAATCCAACGACCAATAAAGCTAAATGACGCATACGTTTCCTAGATAATTGCTTGCGAACGTAGATGATAAGCAACTATCAACCTGTGAGCAAGAAATGGACTTCAAGATAATGTGAGAATTTGACCAAGACGTTTCAAAACTTAATTAGTAAGCATCAAATATACGAATAAAATTGATCTCATCCGCCGCAAACGTTTACGTTGATGTTAGAATTCTTTGGTTTTTGTAACATACTAATTCAGTCGATACTTATCAATAGGACTCCACCATGCTAAATGCTATTCAGGGCGCACAAATGCTGTTTGTCGCTTTTGGTGCACTTGTACTTGTTCCATTACTTACAGGATTAGATCCCAACGTTGCTCTGTTTGGTGCAGGCGTTGGTACCCTTATCTTTCAAGTCATTACTCGCCGTTCGGTACCTATCTTTTTAGCCTCTTCTTTTGCCTTTATTGCGCCGATTATGTTTGGTGTTCAAACATGGGGTATTGGAGCAACCATGGGCGGCCTAATGGCAGCCGGTGTTGTCTATGTATTAATGGGCGTTGTAATAAAAGTTCGTGGTGTAGAGATCATTCATAAACTGTTACCACCCGTCGTTGTTGGCCCGGTAATTATTGTTATCGGCCTTGGTTTAGCCCCTGTTGCCGTTAATATGGCACTGGGTAAAACGGGGGATGGTAGTGTTCAACTGATTGATGGCACAGCCTCACTTTGGATCTCAAGCGTGGCGCTGATTGTCACCATTGCGATCAGTGTGTTTGCTAAAGGATTCCTTAAGTTACTGCCAATTTGTGGCGGTATCATGGCAGGTTACGTAATGAGCCTCTATTTTGGTGTTGTCGATTTCACGCCAGTGGCGCAGGCAGCTTGGCTTGCGATGCCAAACTTTACCGCTCCTGAGTTTAACATTAATGCGATTCTCTTTATGATTCCTGTTGCGATCGCCCCGGCTGTTGAGCACGTGGGTGATATGCTGGCTATATCAAACGTAACCAAAAAAGATTACCTGAAGAAACCAGGGCTTCACCGCACAATCGCCGGTGACGGGGTCGCAACCATTGCGGCTTCAATGATGGGCGCGCCACCAAATACGACTTACAGTGAAGTGACAGGCGCCGTTATGCTCACCAAAGCGTTTAACCCAGTTATTATGACTTGGGCTGCGATTACCGCCATTATTCTCGCGTTAGTTGGCAAACTTGGTGCACTTCTTCAAACCATTCCTGTTCCTGTGATGGGTGGGATTATGATCTTACTATTCGGTTCAATCGCAACGGTGGGATTAAATACTCTAATCAAAAATAACGTTGATTTACACAAGTCACGTAACCTTGTTATCGTTGCAGTAACGTTAGTATTCGGCATTGGTGGTATGGCATTTGGTATAGGTGAATTTAGCCTTCAAGGCGTAAGCTTATGCGGTATCGTAGCTATTGCTCTTAACCTGATTTTACCTAACGACCTTGGTGAAAATCATGTGGTTGATAATGCTCAAATGGAAGAAGACGGTCAATAATACGTTTCCGAACTCTATCTTGAGTTCGACCTGAACCGATAAGAGCCCAATATATTCGTATATTGGGCTCTTTTGCATTTTGATTTAGCGACGTTTATTTCTAGCTAATCACCTAGCTAATCACATAGACAAGCAAATTGGCCGTTTGTGAGTTTGGCGAGATCGCCAGCCGCCAATTCTATCTCAAGACCTCTTTTCCCCGCACTCACACAGATTGATTCACTTTCGGTCACACTTTGGTGAATGAACGTAGGCAATCGCTTTTTCTGTCCAAGTGGGCTTATCCCTCCAACAACATAGCCTGTTACTTTCTGTGCGATGTTCGCATCAGCCATTGCTGCTTTTTTCGACTTCGCGGCTTTCGCAGCCAATTTAAGGTTTAATTGATTTGCTACCGGAATTATGGCGACAGCGAGATTCTTAGGCTCGCCATTTAAGCAGAACAGTAACGTTTTAAATACTTTAGACGGGTCCTGCCCTAGCACTTCGGCCGCTTCCATACCAAAACTGGTAGCTCTTGGGTCATGCTCATATTGGTGGATAGTATGCTCAATCTTATTCTTCTTTGCATAATCAATCGCCGGTGTCATTTATTCGTCCTTATCATCTTAAAGCGACCCAAAGCTATCAAAATAATAGGTCGATGATTTAATAAACCATAGTTTGAATAAAAACAAAAGCGGCGCACTCAGTGCACCGCTTCTTATATCGTTAAGCTGATTTATTCACACTCAGCTTCCCATCATCAAATGGCCGATTATTTATAAACCATTTCACCCGATGGTGCGTATAGGTTTACATCTAGCGGACTGTTAGCTTCGATGTAGTCTTTCAACACTTCCGCATCAACAAAACCAGTATTGACAAAACCAGAGTGGCCAGTCAGTTTAGGGTAACCATCACCACCTGCTGCGTTATAGCTTGGTACAGTAAAGCGATACGTTTCGTCTAAACGAAGTTGTTTGCCACCAATGAATACGTTAGATACTTCGCCATTGGATACTGTCATAGAAATACCAGCAAACTGAGCGTATGCCCCAGAATCAACAGGTTTCGTTGCAACGACGTTTAGGTAATCAATGACTTCTGCACCAGACATATCAGTGTACGTTAGGATATTGGCAAATGGCTGAACAATCAGTACATCTTTATAAGTAACGTCACCGTACTCAATAGAATCACGTACACCACCAGAGTTCATCACGGCGAAGTCAGCTTGTGCGCGCTCCATGTGAGCCGTTGCAATCAAACGACCAAGGTTTGTTTGTTGGAAACGAACCACATTACGGTCACCTTCAAGCTTGCCATTAATCTCACCGATTTTTTCCATCAGCTGAGCTTGGCCTTGCTCTTGGTAAGGACGTAAGAACTCTAGTAACTCTTGGTCTTGTGCAATTTCATCTTCGATGAATACTCGTGTCTTCTTACCGTCTACTTTTACTTTCTTCTTCAAGTTAACAGGAATCAGATCGTAGCTCACCATTTCTAGTTCGCCATTACGGAATTCGTAGTCTGCACGACCAACGTACTTGCCCCACTCGTGCGCTTGCACAATGTAAGTACCGTTTTGAACGTCTGGGCGACACTCATCGCTTGGCTTGAAGTTCTTAGTAACAACGTTTGGTGCTTCCATACACACTGGCTCTTGTGAGTGACCACCAACGATCATATCAAGAGAACCTTCATCTAAGTAACGCGCTAGTGCCACATCGCCTGGCGCATTGATGCCGCGATTACCATCTTCATAGTGGCCCATATGCGTTACAGCAAAAATAAGGTCTGGTTTTTCAGACGCTTGAAGCTCTGCAATCAAGGCCTTCGCTTCTACTTTCGGGTCACGGAAATCAATACTAGCAATAAATTCTGGATTACCAATCTTAGCCGTATCTTCTGTTGTTAAACCAATTACAGCAATCTTAATGCCCTGTTTTTCAAACATTTGGTATGCTTGGAACTTGCGCTCGCCCGTTGCTTTATCGTAAATATTCGCCGATAGCATTGGGAAGTTTGCCCAATCAATTTGCTTAGCAAGCACGTCTAGTGAGTTATCAAATTCATGGTTACCCAGTGCCATTGCATCGTAACCAATCTTATTCATACCTTTAAAGTCAGGTTCTGCATCTTGCAAATCAGACTCTGGTACACCCGTGTTAATATCACCACCAGAAAGTAGCAGCACACTGCCACCTTCAGCACGAATCTCTTCACGTAACTCGTCTATAAGTGTTTTACGAGCGGCCATGCCGTACTCGCCATATTTGTTCTGCCAGAAACGACCGTGATGGTCATTAGTATGCAAAACGGTCAATTTGTAGGTTGTATCTGCGTCCCACTCATGGGTAGGTTGAGTTGCACAACCCGCGAGAGTTGCAAGAATAGCTGCGCTTAGCGTCGTTTTTAGAATTAGGCCTTGCTTCATTGTCATACCTTTGAACTGTTGGGGGATCCACTGCGTATATATTGATCCATAAAGAATAGACATCACCGGCGTTTTGGTGGTTATAGCTCAATAAAACTTGAACTAGTTTAAATTAACAAAGCAAACCTAACACTATGATTTCATATTTATGTCTAGTAGATCACTTAAATTAAGTGAATAAACTGTAACGAAAACCGATGTTTTCATACCAAATTTCAATAGATCACAGGCAAACGTTTTACTGTGAAGTTCGACAAAATTGAGTGTTAGGAAGGAAAATGATTGAGGTAATAGCATGTTAGCAAGCATAAAAAAGGCCAGCAATAAGCTGACCTCTGAATGATTAAGTTTTAGAATCTATTTAATATCAATCGGTTCAAAACCTTTGATAACATCATCTAGCACTTTCATTTGAGCTAAGAATGGCTCAAGTTTATCAAGTGGTAATGCCGATGGGCCATCACACAGTGCTTTATCTGGATTTGGATGCGCTTCAATAAATAGACCAGCAATACCAGTAGCAAGGCCTGCTTTTGCCAATTCAACCGTTTGTTCACGACGACCACCTGATGCCGCGCCGGAAGGGTCGCGCATCTGAAGAGAGTGTGTAACATCAAAGATGATAGGGCTGCCATTTGATACTTTCTTCATGACACCAAAACCAAGCATATCTACAACGAGGTTGTCGTAACCCATGCACGCTCCACGCTCACATAAAATGATGTTCTCGTTTCCACATTCGGCAAACTTATCAACGATATTACCCACTTGATTTGGGCTCATAAATTGAGGCTTTTTAACGTTGATAACCGCACCAGTTTTCGCCATTGCTTCTACAAGATCAGTTTGACGAGCAAGGAACGCAGGTAGCTGAATAACATCTACCACATCAGCAACCACTTGTGCTTGCGCTTCAGTATGAATATCAGTAATGATTTTCACGCCAAAGGTTTCTTTAATTTCTTGGAAGATTTTCATACCTTCATCTAGGCCTGGGCCTCGGTATGAATGCACAGAGCTGCGGTTCGCTTTATCAAAAGATGCTTTGAATACGTAAGGAATACCTAATTTTTCTGTGACTTTCACATAGTGCTCACAGATCTGCATAGCCAGATCACGTGACTCTAAAACATTCATTCCGGCAAACAAAGTAAATGGCTTATCGTTAGCTACTGGGATATCACCAATATTAACTACTTTTTGTTCCATTTTTTTCTCTCTATATTTTATGGCTCAGGGCTCTTCTTCAAAAATTAGAGCACCGTGTTTTTAGTTTAGGCCTTAGTTAGCACTAGCTGTCACTTATTTCTTGTCAGACTCTCTAATAAAACAAAAGGCACGACTTTTAATGGATAACTACCGCAGTTTTGTTCATTGCACTAATTTGATTTTTCAACAACTCAGACGCAGGGTCATCAGGGCATTGGTCTACAAAGTACTGGAAATCCAACGTCGCTATTTGATGACAGTCCAACTGTTGATAAATATAACCACGATCTCGAATCTCGTATGGATCATCAGGGACAAACGTCAGTGCTAAATTTGAACATTGCAATGCCAGCGTATAGCGCTCTTCCCGAAGTAGCGAGCTTTTTAACAGCGCTAACCAACGTCCAATAACGGTCGGGTTATCTGCAGCATCTAAATCTTTTGATTTTAGCGTTGCGAGTGGTCCTTCCTGCCCAATAAGCCAAGAAGTCAGAGTGTGCAACGATACATATTCACCGTTAAATGGATTGATGTACTGTGGCTTTTCACCGTGCCATGACAGCTTGACAATAAACTGAGTAGGGAAAGTTACGCCTTCGATTGGGAAGCCTAATTTTCGGCCAAGATACAATAGCAGCGCACCTAAACTGACAGGAATCCCTTTACGACGCTCAAGTACTTTATCCATAAAAGCATTATTTGAGTTGAAATAAGCGTCTTTATCTCCTTGAAAACCCCACTCTTGGTAGAAGAGTCGTAAGAAGGCTTCAAACTTTTGTTTTTCATCTACTTCATGGAAAAGAGCTTGTTCGGCTTCAGAAAATAGGCGCTCTAGCTCGTTTTCAGCCCACTTTTTTTCAGTCTCTGGATTCACGGCTTTATTAAGCATTAACGCCCCTTCCGCAAGTTCCATTGAATCAAAATCTTCGTCAAATAACTCCAACATCAACGATGCCTTTCTCTATATTGTCATAATGTCGATAAAAAATTCATCAACTAGCCTACCCATGATGATTTGAATACAAAGCTTTCGTTAACCAATTAAAGCAATTAGATCATGGGTGCCCTTTTACTTAGTGGAGCTTTAGGATCATGGTAGACCCAAAGCTCAAACCGTCTATTCTGTTACATAAAAATCGGCGTTTTCGTAATCGCAACCTTGGCAGCCATCACCAACCAGCCTAACGCACCAAAAAACGAAAATGTTCTCAATAATTTATTGCGCCCAAGCTTTAAGGCAAAAAAGCCCAATGCGATGTAAGCCAATAAACAGGTAATTTTTTCTGTTAGCCATGCGCCTTCAGGGGTGAACGGCATAAAACCCGTAACGTACATTAAGCCAAAGCCAGAAAGCAGCAGCAATGTATCATTGATGTGCGGGAAAACTTTTAAAATTGGATTCTTTAATAACTTTGAATCTGCGATCATAAGACCAAAGCGTACTGACAATAATGTTGCGCTGAGTGCAATTGTCAGCATGTGAAAATGTTTAATTCCTTCGTACATTTACAACTCTCTTATTTTAATTGTGCTTCCATTGACCGAGCGTTACTCGATCGTTATTTCCATAATCTTTTTCTGTAACGACTTGCTGGTAACCTAATGAAGACAATATTTCTATCACCGAGTCCCCCTGTTCAAAGCCATGTTCGAACATCAGCCAGCCATCTGTTTCAAGAAAGCCAATCGCATGCTCCGCAATGTAACGAATATCAGCCAGCCCGTTCTCTTTGGCCACCAAAGCGCTCATTGGTTCAAAACGGACATCACCTTGAGAGAGATGAGGATCTAATTCATCAATGTAAGGCGGATTGGAGACAATCAAAGCAAACTTCGTTCCATCTTCAAGCGGTGTAAACCAACTACCCGACAAAAAACGAGCATTGGTAATACCTAGACGCTTAGCATTTCCGCTTGCGAGTATCTGAGCCTCTTCCTCTAGATCTATGCCTACCACATTACGGTCAGGCATTTCAGAGGCCAACGCCAATGCGATAGCGCCTGTACCCGTTCCAAGATCTAGGATCGGCCCATCTTGCTCACTTGATTTTTCCAATGCAATTTCAACAAGACGCTCGGTATCAGGCCTTGGTATTAAAGTGGTTGGAGAGACTTTGAGCGGCAATGACCAAAACTCTCGTTCACCAACGATATAAGCCACTGGTTCTCCTTTTAAACGGCGATCCAACAGGACTTGAAACTCATTGAGGTCTTTTTCAGCCAAGACTTTATCAGGCCAAGTAAATAAGAATGAACGAGGTTTATCTAATGAATGGCACAGCAAAACGGCGGCATCAAGAGAGGGCGAATTACTGCCGCTCTCTTGCAAAGCACTCGTTGCGCTTTGAATAGTCTGTTCAACAGTCGACACGTGCAAATGCTAACTAGTTGTTATCTGCAAGTGCGGCAAGCTGATCGGCTTGGTGCTCTTGAATGACAGGCTCAACTAAGCTTTGCAGGTCACCTTCTAATACTTCCGTTAGACGGTAAAGCGTTAAGTTGATGCGGTGATCCGATACGCGACCTTGTGGGTAGTTGTAAGTACGAATACGGTCACTACGATCACCCGAACCAAGAAGGTTACGACGAGTATCTGATACTTCTGCTGCACGACGCGCTTCTTCTGCTTGAACAATACGAGCAGCAAGAACAGTCATCGCTTTCGCTTTGTTCTTATGCTGTGAACGCTCATCTTGACACTCTACCACCGTACCCGTTGGTAAGTGAGTAATACGAATAGCAGAGTCTGTCGTGTTTACGTGCTGACCCCCCGCGCCTGATGCACGGAATGTATCAATCTTTAAATCAGCGGCTTTAATCTCTGGAAGATCCGCTTCTGGTACTTCAGCCATAACAGCGACTGTACATGCAGAGGTATGAACACGGCCTTGAGATTCTGTTTCAGGAACACGTTGAACACGGTGACCGCCCGACTCAAACTTCATCGTACCGTAAACAGAGTCACCACTGATTTTAGCGATCATTTCTTTATAACCGCCTTGCTCTGAGTCATTACAACTCATCACTTCGACGCGCCAGCCTTTTTTCTCTGCAAACTTTGAGTACATACGGAATAAGTTACCCGCAAAAATACCCGCTTCATCACCACCCGCACCGGCACGAATTTCTAAGAAGCAATTGCGTTCGTCGTTCGGATCTTTTGGTAGTAATAAAATTTGCAGTTCATCGGTTAAACGTTCGATGTTCCCTTTCGCTTCTTTAATTTCTTCTTGCGCCATTTCGCGCATTTCAGCATCGTCTTCTTTTGCCATATCTTCAGCGGCTTCTAAGTCTTCTTGAGCTTGCTGGTAGGCTTGGAAACACTGAGTCACTTCTTCAAGCTGAGAGTACTCGCGAGAAAGAGCGCGGAATTTGTCTTGGTTACCAATCACGTCTGGATCACCAAGCAGGTGTTGAACTTCTTCATATCGCTCAACAAGAGTTTCAAGCTTTACTAAAATCGATGCTTTCATAATTCTTTTCTTAACTTAGGTTACAAAGGTCACTCAATAAGTGACCTTCTATAAAAATGTGTGATGTCTGTTGTTCTCTTTAGGCGAGGACTATTTTAGCTCGTCTAGCCCCAAACTTTGCCTGATAGCAGCAAGTTTAGCGGGTTCACCTTGCTCTGCTGCACTTTGCAATGCGCGAGTCGGCGCATGAATCAATCTGTTCGTCAGTTTATTACTCAGTTCCAGCAATACCTTTTCAGGTTCACCTCCAGCTTGTAATGACTGGAGACTTTTCGCCAGTAACTCTTGGCGAATATCATTCGATGACTGACGATATTCTCTTATACTATCAACCGCCTGCAGCGATCTAAGCCATGTCATAAATGAGGCGCTTTCTTCACTAACAATTGCTTCTGCCTGTATCGCTTCCACTTTTCTTTGCTCAATATTACTATCAACGATCGACTGCAGATCGTCGACAGTATATAGATAAGCGTCATTAAGATCGCCTACTTGCGACTCAATATCTCTAGGAACCGCAATATCAACGAGCAACATTGGCTGATGCTTACGTGCTTTCAGTGCTGTTTCAACCATCCCTTTACCAATAATCGGTAACGGGCTTGCCGTTGAACTGATCACAATATCAGCCTTAGCCAAATGATCTGGAATCTCTTCTAAGCTGATCACTTTTGCACCAAACTGCTCAGCTAAACCAAGCGCTCTTTCTCGTGTTCTATTCGCGACAATGATTTTAGTACATCCATTACTAGAGAGGTGCTTGGCGACCAGTTCTATCGTCTCACCAGCCCCAACTAGCAGTGCTGTTGAGTCTGCTATCGATTCAAAAATGTGTTTCGCTAGTGTACATGCCGCGTAAGCAACAGAGACCGCACTGCCACCAATTTCTGTTTCGGTACGCACTCGCTTCGCAACTGAAAACGTTTTTTGGAACAGTTTTTCAACGGCGGCATTGACCGATTTCGCATCTCTTGCATCTGAATACGATTGTTTAACTTGACCGAGAATTTGTGGTTCACCTAATACAAGGGAATCCAACCCGCATGACACGCGCATCAAGTGACGAATCGCCGCTTGTTCTTCATGCACGTATATACTTGGTTTGAGCTCTTCAGGACTCACTTGATGGAATTGAGTTAACCAATCGATGACTTTGCTTTTTGCTGCCTTTGTATCGCAGTATATCTCGGTACGATTGCAGGTAGACAATATAACGCTACCGTTTACATTTGAGCTTGCTTCTAGTTGCTGTAATGCTTCAGATAATTTATCTGGACCAAAAGCCACTTTTTCACGCAACTCAACTGACGCCGTATTGTGATTGATACCAATAACAAGCAAAGACATGTATAGAAAGTTCTCAGAGTGAAGAAAATACAAATAGGTTCGGAATTTTACTTGATGCCTTTGCTTATTAAAAGAGTGAAGGCTATTTGTTTTCCTGACTTCGTGATATCAATGATATAGTTAGGGCTATTAGCCACCGATATCTGTACAAAGTGCCACCAGTTATGATTAACTTTCGTCGACTTATCTCTTTTATAGCGCCTGTTTTATTTCTTGCAGGGTGTTCTACTCTTCCAGAAAGTGAAACCAGTGTTGAATGGCAGACGCACCAAGCTAAGCTAGAATCTATAACCCAGTACCAAACCTCAGGCAAACTCGGATACATCTCTCCAGAACAGCGTCAATCCCTTAATTTCCAGTGGAAACATGCGACAGAAAATAGCCGGCTAAGGCTAACCACCTTCATAGGGCAAACGGTACTTAACCTGTCTATTACGCCAAACGGATCAATTGTAAATACTTATGATGATCAAACTCTCGCTCACGAAAGTGCGGATGTTTTAATCGAACAATTGACCGGTTTAAGCATGCCTGTTGAACAGTTGCAAGATTGGCTATTGGGCAACCCAACATCAGCCGATAAATTTCAACTTAATGAAAACAATACGTTGCGTTCTCTTTCAAAAACCATCGAACATCAAACATGGCAACTTGAATACCTTTCTTTTCATGATGTTGGGTATCAAGGTGACTTAATGCCGCTACCTAGAACGATCAAACTTACTCAACAAGACACCAGCATTAACTTAGTTATTTCAAAGTGGACGTTACAGCCATGATCACCAGCACAACTTACTGGCCATCCCCTGCCAAGCTTAACCTTTTCCTCTACATTACCGGACGTAGAGACAACGGTTACCATGAACTGCAAACCCTATTCCAATTTTTAGAGCATGGTGATGAGTTAACGATTACCGCCGATCAATCTGGTGAAATTACACTTACTAATCCAATAGAGGGAGTCGCCACTCAAGACAACCTAATATGGAAAGCCGCAGATGCTTTAAAGCGTTACTGTGAAAAGCATTCACTCGACTCCCAAGGCTTAGGTGCTCAAATTGGAATTAAAAAGATCCTTCCTATGGGAGGCGGCATTGGAGGGGGCTCCTCGAATGCCGCAACTGTTTTGGTCGCACTTAACCACCTTTGGCAACTCAACCTAACTGACGATGAACTGGCTGAAATAGGACTGGAACTCGGCGCTGACGTTCCAGTCTTTGTTCGTGGGTTTTCCGCTTTCGCTGAAGGCGTTGGAGAAAAGTTGACAAATGCCGAACCAGAAGAAAAGTGGTATTTGGTGATCAAACCGGAAGTTAGCATTGCAACTGTGGACATATTCACACACCAGGATTTAACTCGAGATACAGAAAAACAGCCGCTAAAAACACTACTAAAGGGCAATTACGGAAACGATTGCGAAAAAATTGTTCGAATGCTGTACCCAGAGGTTGATCAGAAACTTTCATGGCTGCTACAATACGCGCCGTCAAGATTGACTGGAACGGGCTCGTGTATTTTTGCTGAATTTAGTAGCCAAAAAGAAGCTATGCTTGTACTAGAACAACTCTCTGACACAGTCTCCGCATTTGTTGCGAAAGGACGGAATGTTTCGCCTTTAAAAGAGACTTTGGCTGACTATACAACAGCCCACACCGAATTTATTTGAAAACTGGACGCAACCCTGAGGTTTCCACCGTGCCTGATATGAAGCTATTTGCTGGTAACGCAACACCTGAACTAGCCCAACGTATTGCTGATCGTTTATACATTTCACTTGGCGATGCTACTGTAGATCGTTTTTCTGACGGCGAAGTCGCTGTTCAAATCAACGAAAATGTTCGTGGTAGTGATGTATTCCTGATTCAATCTACTTGTGCACCAACCAATGACAACCTAATGGAATTGGTGGTAATGATTGACGCAATGCGCCGTGCTTCAGCGGGCCGTATTACTGCTGTAATCCCATACTTTGGTTACGCTCGTCAAGATCGTCGTGTACGTTCTGCTCGTGTGCCAATTACTGCAAAAGTTGTTGCAGACTTCCTGTCTAACGTTGGTGTTGACCGCGTTCTGACTATTGACCTACACGCTGAGCAAATTCAAGGCTTCTTCGATGTACCTGTAGATAACATCTTCGGTACTCCAGTACTTCTTGAAGATATGGCTAACCGTGGTCTAGACAACCCAGTTGTGGTTTCTCCAGACCTTGGCGGCGTTGTGCGCGCTCGTGCAACAGCTAAAGCACTAGGTGATGTAGACATCGCTATCGTAGATAAGCGTCGTCCACGTGCTAACGTTTCTGAAGTAATGAACCTTATTGGTGATGTTGAAGGTCGTGATTGTGTTATCGTTGATGACATGATCGATACGGGCGGCACACTATGTAAAGCAGCTGAAGCGCTAAAAGAGCGCGGTGCTAAGCGAGTATTTGCTTACGCTACTCACGCTGTTTTCTCTGGTACTGCTGCTGCAAACATTAAGAACTCGGTTCTAGACCAAGTTATTGTTACTGACTCTATTACACTATCTCCTGAGATGGCTGCAACAGGTAAAGTAACTGAGCTAAGCCTTTCTCGCATGTTAGCTGAAGCGATTCGTCGTATCAGCAACGAAGAGTCAATCTCTGCGATGTTTAGCTAATCAGCTATTTAAACTGAATTAGAGTTCGCTCTAATAAACACGTTTAAAAAGTATTAAGCACTTCATATTTTGAAGTGCTTTTTTTATATCTGACCACGCTAGAGCCAAGGCTCTTTTCTGTGCTATGATACGGCGCTTTTTGATATTCCAGAGAGATCCAAACTTTGAGTCAGCAAATCAAACTACTTGTTGGTCTAGCAAATCCAGGCCAAGAATACACACGTACTCGACATAATGCCGGTGCTTGGGTTGTAGAAGAACTCGCTCGTGTTCATAACGTTACCCTAAAAAATGAAACTAAGTTTTTTGGATTAACCGGACGCATACTTGTTAACGGTGAGGATCTCCGCTTACTTATTCCAACGACTTTTATGAATCTTTCCGGTAAAGCAGTTGGGGCTCTGGCAAAGTTTTATCAAATAAAGCCAGAAGAAATTATGATCGCTCATGATGAACTCGATCTTCCTCCGGGAGTCGCTAAGTTCAAAAAAGGCGGCGGTCACGGTGGGCATAATGGCCTACGCGACACAATTAGCAAATTGGCTAATAACAAAGATTTCTATCGTTTAAGGATCGGCATAGGTCATCCTGGACATAAAGACAAAGTTTCAGGTTATGTGCTTGGTAAAGCTCCAGCAAAAGAGCAGGAGTGTTTAGATGCAGCTGTCGATGAATCCGTACGCTGCTTAGACATCTTATTAAAAGATGACCTCGCTAAAGCACAAAACCGCTTACATACGTTCAAAGCAGAATAAGGTTACTATCATGGGTTTTAAATGTGGCATTGTTGGATTGCCAAATGTCGGTAAATCAACGCTATTTAATGCACTAACTAAAGCTGGCATCGAAGCCGCTAACTTCCCTTTCTGTACTATCGAGCCAAATACCGGCATCGTTCCGGTACCAGATCTACGATTAGATGCACTAGCAAAAATCGTTAATCCACAAAAAGTTCTGCCAACAACCATGGAGTTTGTTGATATCGCAGGTCTTGTTGCTGGTGCTTCTAAAGGTGAAGGTCTTGGGAATAAATTCCTAGCAAACATTCGTGAAACTGACGCTATCGGTCACGTTGTACGTTGTTTTGAGAATGAAAACATCATTCACGTATCAGGAAAAGTATCTCCAATTGATGATATTGAAGTCATCAACTTAGAACTTGCTCTTGCTGATTTAGACTCTTGTGAGCGTGCGATTCAGCGTAACGCAAAGAAAGCAAAAGGCGGTGATAAAGATGCTAAGTTTGAAATCACTGTATTAGAAAAGCTTCTCCCTGTCCTGACTGAAGGCGGCATGGCGCGCACTGTTGAATTAGCAAAAGAAGAACATGCAGCGATTGGATACTTAAACTTCTTAACACTTAAGCCAACAATGTACATTGCTAACGTTAATGAAGACGGTTTTGAAGATAACCCGTACCTTGACGCTGTACGTGAGTACGCAGAAAAAGAAAATAATGTGGTTGTTGCTGTATGTGCGGCTATCGAATCTGAACTTTCTGAGCTTGATGATGAAGATCGTGAAGAGTTCTTGGCTGACATGGGCATTGAAGAACCAGGCCTTAACCGTGTTATCCGCTCAGGTTACGACCTTCTTGCTCTACAAACGTACTTCACAGCAGGCGTTAAAGAAGTTCGCGCTTGGACTATCCCGATCGGCGCAACAGCACCACAATCTGCGGGTAAGATCCACACTGACTTTGAGAAAGGTTTTATTCGAGCTGAAGTTGTTGGTTACGACCATTTCATCGAATTTAACGGTGAAAGTGGTGCAAAAGAAGCGGGTAAATGGCGCTTAGAAGGTAAAGACTACATCGTAAAAGATGGTGACGTCGTACACTTCCGCTTCAACGTATAATTCAATAAGTTACCACTACTTATTTGAGGTAAATGAAGAGCCAGTATTTATACTGGCTCTTTTGTTTTTAACAGTTCGTAACGCTTCATACATCAAATGTTAACCTGCTTATTTTCTCCTGAATAGCGCCACTTTTCGATCACAAACACAGCGCTTTGTTCAAAAAGAAACCGAACGATAGATTTATCTGGATTTATTACAAAAAACTATTGACGGTTTTCACTCAACTACGCATAATGCGCCCCGTTCCCAACGAGACGAGTTCTTAGAGGGAAAGACAATTTGGTATTGGCTACTTAGCTCAGTTGGTTAGAGCACATCACTCATAATGATGGGGTCGCAGGTTCAAATCCCGCAGTAGCCACCATTTCCTAAACACTTATTTTGCTTGTTAAGTGTGAATATGAGTTTTTAGGAAATAAAGCGGACGTGGCGGAATTGGTAGACGCACCAGATTTAGGTTCTGGCGCCGTAAGGTGTGAGAGTTCAAGTCTCTCCGTCCGCACCATATTTAGATATCTCTTTGAGATGTCGATTGTTGGGCTATCGCCAAGCGGTAAGGCACTGGCTTTTGATGCCAGCATTCCCTGGTTCGAATCCAGGTAGCCCAGCCACACATTAAAGTGGCACTTATCTTGAAAAAGAAGGTGACACTTGCAGTGAGATTGATTATATTGTCTCGCTCGAAAAGATGGCTACTTAGCTCAGTTGGTTAGAGCACATCACTCATAATGATGGGGTCGCAGGTTCAAATCCCGCAGTAGCCACCATACAACGTCTAGTTGATTCACCAATCGTCGACTATGACTACACACTCTTGCTTAGAGTATTCTTAATTGAATTAAACAGCATCGCGGTCGTGGCGGAATTGGTAGACGCACCAGATTTAGGTTCTGGCGCCGTAAGGTGTGAGAGTTCAAGTCTCTCCGACCGCACCATATTTTAAATAGTGACTTATTGCTATTTGGCTACTTAGCTCAGTTGGTTAGAGCACATCACTCATAATGATGGGGTCGCAGGTTCAAATCCCGCAGTAGCCACCATACAACGTTATATCGACTCACCAATCATCGATATAACTATACTCTTAGCTAGAGTAAAAGTTTGCTGCGGTCGTGGCGGAATTGGTAGACGCACCAGATTTAGGTTCTGGCGCCGTAAGGTGTGAGAGTTCAAGTCTCTCCGACCGCACCATCATTCAGATGATGTCTGTAAATCTCGTTGAGGTTTTAAAACATATTGTTGGGCTATCGCCAAGCGGTAAGGCACTGGCTTTTGATGCCAGCATTCCCTGGTTCGAATCCAGGTAGCCCAGCCACATTTAAACTCTTGGTTTAT
>NZ_JAJHVV010000014.1 GCF_023145695.1 Vibrio amylolyticus | reverse complement strand
CAGAGAGTCGTCTCTTTAAATACGAAGATAGGGGTGTAGCTCCAATTGGCAGAGCAGCGGATTCCAAATCCGCGTGTTGGGAGTTCGAATCTCTCCACCCCTGCCATATTTAAGGCTCTAGCAGAAATGCTAGAGCCTTTTTTACTTTGGATAACTCTAAAAAAGGCGCACTTTCAATAATTGTCTTCTAATCATAGTGTTTACTTCTTTCATTATTCATCTCTAAAAATAGCGTCACAATACTTTCATCATTGTCATTTCAATGAAGATTCTAGTTAATGCATACAGAATTGCTCCCTGTAATATTCGAGTATATTTAATCATCAGCGTGAGTTAGCGCTCAAAAGCCAATAAAAATGTGAGTGTTCAAATGCTAGTTTCATTTTTGAGACTACTCTTGATTCAGGAATACTATTGGCAGGGAGTATAGCAAGATGCAGCAGGACGACGGTTTAGTAGAGCATGGGTACTTTACGGAAATGCATATCGATACAATTCTAGAAAACCTAGATATTGTTAGAAAAAGCATGTTTGAACGTGAAACGGCAGAGGGAGAGTTAGAGCAAAAGTTCCCTTCAGTGTGTCTAATAGGGCTAGGCCGATGTGGCTCTAACATCGCCCTGGATGTGGCGACACTCGTTTATAATGCTCGTAGTAACTACTTTACTGATGACTGTTCTGAATTAAAATCCAATACGCAAGAAAAAGGCCCTGTAAATTGGCTTAAAGGACGACTGTCCGGTCACGCAGACTCTCGAGGTCACCCAGTTTATTTAATTGAACCTGTCGTTATGGTTGGAGACTTGGACAAGGATATTGAAGGCAGAATCCGATACTCAACCAGCAAGGGTAGATTAGACTTTCTAGAGAACTACAAGAAGATCAAAATAATGGATCTGTCTGAAGTTCATGCCGGTGGTGCTGGTAACGCACCAATACTTGGGCAGTACCTAGCCAAAACTATACTCAATCGAAAGACCAGTAATTTCTCTAACGAAACATGGCGATATCTTCATTCTTACCTTGTCGACTCCTGTGGCATAAAGGCAAATCAATCGAGACTTTACTTTTATATCTTTAGCTCGGGTGGTGGAACCGGTTCGGGTATGGCCTCTGAGTTTGGTTTAGCACAGCAGTATTCTTATATGAGTAAGACATTTGATTTGGCAGTACCTAAAAGTAGTGCCTCGAGTAATAAACCCCACAGTTTCGTGTTTGAACCTATTTTTACATCCGGTATTTGTATTCTTCCCAACATATGGGGGGATAATGTTGAACCTTCTGAAGCTCTACATATTAACTCTGGAAGGCTGCTTTGTAAGTATCTCTCTGAAGAGTGGAGTTTTTCCTATAATCTCGACGCAATTGAAGATGGAATTGATAGCTCAGACGTTTTAAGTCGTATTAGGCCATGGAACGCAATGATGCTGATCTCAAATGATATTATGCGTTATGCCGAAAATGGAGAAGAGAAAAGCAAGAAAGAGATCGATGTGAATAAGATGGAGAAGTATGCCAATCAATATATCTCTCAGCAGATCTTTAACATTTTAACCGCGCAAGCTGTGACATCTGACTACGATGAAAACTACTTTAGAAAAGCAGGCATCGATATAGCCGAGACAATAAGATTAGATGCGAATGACTTGTTCATGAGCTTAGCGGGTCCTGTTGCGATCGCTTACTCTGAAAGTGTCGTTGGGTCGAATCGCAACGGGCCGACTGACGTTGATGATCTATTTTATCGCTCGATTGAGCTTCCTCATTTCAATCAACAGACGCAAGCTATTGAGGGAATTAGTCTGCTACCTGTTGAATCCACCAAGTACGAAGAATTACTAAGGCGTTATAAAGAAGCTAACTTTGAGTTGGATGAGCTTAAAGAGCTACATTTCTTTAAAAACTGCTCTTCTATTGTTTCTATTATCTCTTTACCAAAAGACTATAAGCTGACCTACACTTCGTTAAATCGTCTTAAGTCGCATATAAATCGCTTGTTTCCGAATACAACATTAAAGCGTTATGCGCTAGTTATTGGAACGTCCCCCAATTTATCACTCACGACATTAGTCTCTAAGAGCCCTTGTTTAAGTGATGATTTTTTAACTTTGATTGTTGCTTACGTAAAACGCTGTTTTGCAAAAGATGAGTTTAGATATAGTGACACGATAGACAGGGTGATCTTAAAAGCAATCAAAGAGGATGAGTTTAATGAAGAGGAAATTAAATCTTACTTTCTAAGCTATGAGAACCCAGCTAAGGTACTCGACACTAACTGGTATGCTATCAAACCTATGTATGAAAAAAAATACAGAGAACTGATCACGGATAAGAAAAAGTTCACATCAATAAATGATATTCGTCTAACGTCCGACTGTGTTATTCGTGCCATTAAATACATTAGAGAGATCTATCGTCATAAGATAAGCAAGACCAGTATTGTTTCGTTGAACTCCAACTTATCTTTGTCTGAGCCTTTACCAAAACCAACAATTACGAGTGATACTCAAACGAAAGCTAATAAAGAGAAAGTACTGAAAAAGAAAAATATATTGATCATTGACGATGACGTAGCGGGTGAGGAGGAAAATTAATCGGCGGCTGCTAATTAAATCCAAAAAAAAGCCTCGCATTAAGCGAGGCTTTTAAAATTTTCAATCAATGCGATTATTTAAGCATTGCTTCATTTGCGTTGTCGCGGATGTGCTTAAGAATCGCTTTTACGCCACGAGCACTAGAGCCAACAGTGTTGCCAGATTTCATGTAGTCAGTACCGCCTGAGAAATCAGTTAGGATAGCACCTGATTCGCGAGCGATAAGTTCACCTGCAGCAAGGTCCCAAGGCTTAAGGCCTAATTCGAAGAAACCATCGACACGACCAGCAGCTAGGTAACAAAGGTCAAGAGCTGCAGAGCCTGTGCGACGGAAATCAGCACAATCAACAAATAGAGCAGACATGATTTTGAAGTAAGATTCAGAGTGTTGCTTTTGCTTGTATGGGAAGCCTGTCGCTAGAATTGCGCCGTTTAGGTCTTTTAGTGGATTAACACGTAGTCGACCATTATTCAGTTGTGCACCTGCACCACGTTGAGCGGTAAACAGTTCATTTAGCATTGGGTCGTACACACAAGCAACTTCTGTTTTACCGTTGATACGTACAGCGATAGAAACAGAGAAGTGAGGAATACCTTTTACAAAGTTAGTAGTTCCATCCAGTGGGTCGATGATCCATTGCACGTCATTATCTTTTCCTTCGATAAGACCATTTTCTTCACCGATAACAGAGTGATCAGGGTATGAACTCTTAATAGTATCAATGATTAGCGCTTCAGCTTCACGATCTACATTAGTTACAAAGTCATGTGTACCTTTTAAAGTAGATTCGATTTTATCTGGGTTTTCCAGAGATTTAGCAATATGATTGCCCGCTTTTCGCGCAGCGCGAATAGCAATATTTAGCATTGGATGCATACAAATTTTCCCAACGGATGTTAAAGAACGAAAAAAGCTGGCGAAGTATACCAGAGCTGATACGAAATGGAAGTGGTTATTTTTTGCGCACTAAAACTTAGTGTTATCATCTCGTCACTATTTATAAATAGGTATGTTAGAATTTGTCCGTTTTTAATCATGTTGTAGAGAAGCTATATGTTAGACAACGTTAAGGTTGTACTTGTTGGTACATCACATCCAGGAAATATCGGTTCAGCGGCACGTGCTATGAAAGTGATGGGGTTGAGCCAACTTGTTTTAGTTGATCCCCAATGTGAGATAGATGATCAAGCGCTTGCGTTAGCGGCTGGTGCGAGTGACTTAGTACAAAATGCAACGATTGTAGATACGCTTTCTGACGCTGTAGAAGAGTGTACGTTAGTCGTTGGTTCTAGTGCTCGTTCACGTACATTAAATTGGCCAATGCTTGAGCCAAGAGAATGCGGCGAAAAGTTTGCAGTAGAAGCTCAGAGTCATACGGTAGCCCTTGTGTTTGGTCGAGAAAGAACCGGATTAACCAACGAGGAACTACAAACTTGTCATTACCATGTTTGTATCCCAGCTAACCCTGAATACAGTTCACTGAATCTAGCAATGGCAGTACAAACTCTTAGCTACGAAATCCGTGTTGCTCACTTAGCACTAGAAGAGAGTCAGTACGTGAAAAACGAAGAGACTGCGCAAGAGTATCCTCGTCACAAAGAGCTAGAAATGTTCTACGAACACCTTGAAAAAGTGATAACGGATACCCAATTTATCTCTAAAGAGCAACCTGGCCAGGTTATGAATAAGCTAAAGCGTCTCTTCAGTCGAGCAAGGCCAGAGATTCAAGAGCTTAATATTTTACGTGGTATTTTGTCCTCAATTGAGAAAAAGAACTAAGAGCACTTAAAGCTAAATTTAATACCTGACTAAATTGGTCGGATAAATACTTGACCAAATTAGTCAGGTATGAAAGAATTCATACCACATAAATAATGTGGATATGAGCAATATGAGACTGACATCTAAAGGAAGATATGCGGTAACAGCCATGTTAGATGTGGCGCTGCATTCTCAAGAAAACCCAGTGCCCCTCGCTGATATTTCAGAACGACAAGGTATTTCTCTTTCGTATTTAGAGCAGCTTTTCTCTAAATTAAGAAAAGCTGGTTTAGTAGCGAGCGTTCGCGGACCTGGCGGTGGTTATCGCCTCGGCGAAGAAGCGCATCAAATTGCGATTGGCTCAGTTATTTCAGCGGTTGATGAATCTGTTGATGCAACGAAATGTAGCGGCAAAGGAAACTGCCAAGGCGGGTCTCGTTGTCTAACTCACACACTATGGCGTGATCTTAGTACACGTATTAGTGGGTTTTTAAATAATATAACACTTGGTGAGCTAATGAATGACAGTGAGGTATTAGATATCTCTGAACGTCAGGACGTTAAATTAGTAGCAAACCAAGGTGTTTCTCAAAAAATGACTAGCGCTATTTCTGTTAGTGGTAATGTCCGCTCTTAGCGGTCAGTTTTTACATTGGAGTAGAAAATGAAACTGCCTATTTACTTTGACTATTCAGCCACTTGTCCGGTTGATCCTCGTGTAGCTGAAAAAATGGTTCAGTGTATGACGATGGATGGTAACTTCGGTAACCCCGCTTCTCGTTCTCACCGTTACGGTTGGCAGGCTGAAGAGTCAGTAGATAATGCTCGTGAGCAAATCGCGGACTTACTAAATGCTGATCCACGTGAAATTGTATTTACATCAGGCGCAACTGAATCTGATAACCTTGCTATTAAAGGTGCAGCGCACTTTTATGGTAAGAAAGGTAAGCATGTCATTACCTGTAAAACGGAACATAAAGCGGTTTTAGATCCTTGTCGTCAACTAGAGCGTGAAGGATATGAAGTCACGTATCTTGAGCCAGAGTCAAACGGTATTATTGACCTGAACAAGCTACAAGATGCAATGCGCGATGACACTGTGCTTGTATCAATTATGCACGTAAATAATGAGATTGGTGTTATTCAAGACATCACCTCAATTGGTGAACTATGTCGTGCTCGCAAGATCGTTTTTCACGTTGATGCTGCACAATCTGCTGGTAAAATTCCTCTAGACGTACAAGAGATGAAAGTTGATTTGATTTCACTTTCTGCACATAAAGTCTATGGCCCTAAAGGAATTGGCGCGCTTTATGTTAGCCGTAAACCTCGTATTCGCCTTGAGGCTCAAATGCACGGTGGCGGCCACGAGCGTGGATTCCGTTCTGGTACTCTAGCGACTCATCAAATCGTTGGTATGGGTGAAGCATTTGCTATTGCTAAGCAAGACATGCAAAAAGACTTCGAGCATGCAAAAGCACTTCGTGAGCGTTTATTAAATGGTGTTATCGATTTAGAAGCGGTAACTGTAAATGGTGACCTTGAACAACGTGTTCCTCATAACCTTAATGTGAGCTTTGCATTCGTTGAAGGCGAATCGCTACTTATGTCTCTAAAAGACCTAGCGGTATCTTCTGGTTCTGCATGTACATCGGCAAGCTTAGAACCTTCATACGTTCTACGTGCACTTGGTTTGAATGACGAATTAGCACACAGTTCTGTAAGATTTTCCTTCGGCCGTTTTACAACGGAAGAAGAAGTGGACTACGCGATCGCACAGATTCGTGTAGCGGTAAATAAATTACGAGACATGTCTCCTCTATGGGATATGTATAAAGAAGGGATTGATTTGGACACTGTTGAGTGGGCTCATCACTAATCTCAGGGAAATAGAGGATTCGAGGTAATAATCATGGCATATAGCGAAAAAGTAATTGATCACTACGAAAACCCACGTAATGTAGGTTCGTTTGATAAAGAAGACCCAAGTGTTGGTAGCGGTATGGTCGGTGCCCCAGCTTGTGGTGATGTAATGAAACTGCAGATTAAAGTAACTGCAGATGGCATTATTGAAGATGCAAAGTTCAAAACCTACGGTTGCGGTAGCGCAATTGCTTCTAGCTCACTAGTAACAGAGTGGGTTAAAGGTAAGAGTATTGATGAAGCTGCGGCTATCAAAAACTCTGAAATTGCTGAAGAACTAGAATTACCGCCAGTGAAAGTTCACTGTTCAATTCTAGCGGAAGATGCAATCAAAGCAGCCGTTGCTGATTACAAGAAAAAGCGTTAATTAACAGATGGGAGCGCAAGTTGCTCCCTCCTAGTTTTACTTACTATAGAAGACACAAGGTTGTAGTATGGCCATCACCATGACAGATACGGCGGCAGGCCGAGTTCAATCATTCTTAGAGAACCGCGGTAAAGGTATCGGGTTACGACTAGCAGTGAAAACGACAGGCTGTTCAGGTATGGCGTATGTGCTTGAGTTCGTAGATGAATTGAACGAAGAAGACCAAGTGTTCGAACACTCTGGTGTCAAAGTTATTATTGACCCAAAAAGTTTAGTTTACTTAGATGGAACTGAGCTTGATTACGTAAAAGAAGGCTTGAACGAAGGCTTTGAATTCAACAACCCAAATGCGAAAGGCGAATGTGGTTGTGGTGAAAGCTTTAACGTTTAATACTGAGTGTTTAGTTAGCTTCATATTTAAAGCGACTACGTCTAATTAGATGAGATGAATAGCTAGGTGGTTGTAGCCTAGCTAGTATCCTAGGATTGATGTTTCATGAATCATTTTGAATTATTTGGGCTACCAATTCAGTTTACGCTGGACGGTAGCCTTCTTTCTTCTCAATTTAGAGAACTGCAAAAACGCTTTCATCCTGATAACTTTTCGACCGCTTCAGAGCGTGACCGTTTAATGTCAGTGCAAAAAGCGGCACAAATTAATGATGCATACCAAGCCTTAAAAAATCCTATTTCTCGTGCAGAATACTTACTTTCTTTAAATGGTCAGGAAGCTCAATCTGAACAGCAGACTATGCAAGATCCAATGTTCCTTATGGAACAAATGGAGTTGCGAGAAGAACTAGAAGAGATTGAATCTGCAATTGATGCCGAAGATAAACTGTTCGGTTTTGAAAGCAAGATTAGTCGAATGTTCAAGGCACAACTGCAGCAGCTTGAGACTGAGTTAGCAAACTCTGAGTGGATAAAAGCCGCTGATTTAGTAAAAAAACTTAAATTTATCGCTAAGTTATTACAACAAATAGAACAGGTCGAAGATCGACTACTTAGCTAAACAGTAAAATAGTTTAGAAAAAGCTAATTTGAATAATTAAGGACGCTTTAATGGCACTACTTCAAATTGCTGAACCAGGACAAAGTTCAGCCCCTCACCAACACAAATTGGCCGCTGGGATTGACTTAGGTACAACGAATTCACTTGTCGCTTCCGTGCGAAGTGGAAAAGCAACACCTATACAAGATGAGCAGAGCCGAAGTATTCTTCCGTCAGTGGTTAACTACTCAGAAGAGTCGTTAATTGTTGGACATAGCGCTCACGATAAAGCAGAGGCTGATCCTGCAAATACCATCATTTCCGTGAAACGTTTGATTGGTCGCTCACTCAAAGATATTCAAAGTCGTTACCCTTCGTTACCTTATCTTTTTGAAGAGAGTGAAAACGGACTTCCAGTACTGCAAACCAAGCAAGGTACAAAGAACCCAATTCAAGTCTCTTCGGATATCTTACGCGTACTAGGCCAACGGGCTGAAAACGCTTTGGGAGGCGAACTAGCGGGCGTTGTTATTACTGTTCCAGCTTACTTTGATGATGCCCAACGTGCCGGAACAAAAGACGCGGCGAACTTAGCGGGTCTGCATGTACTCCGTTTGCTAAATGAGCCTACCGCTGCGGCATTAGCTTATGGTTTAGATTCTGGTAAAGAAGGGATTATCGCGGTCTACGACTTAGGTGGCGGTACCTTCGATATTTCAATCTTACGGTTATCCAAAGGGGTGTTTGAAGTCCTGGCAACTGGAGGGGACTCAGCTCTCGGTGGCGATGATTTTGACCATTTAATTGCTGAACACCTTCTTGCACAAATCGGTATCGATGCACCACTGACGCCAGAGCAGCATCGCCAGTTACTTAATGCCGCCACGCAGGCAAAGATTTCGCTTTCAGACACTGAATCATGTCAGGTGTCTGTTCTTGGATGGCAAGGTGCGTTAACCCGTTCAGAGTTTAATCAACTTGTAACACCTTTGATTAAAAAGACTTTGATGTCATGTCGAAGAGCATTAAAAGATGCGTCTGTTGATGCTGAAGAAGTCATGGAAGTGGTTATGGTTGGTGGCTCTACTCGAACTTTACATGTTCGTGAGCTTGTGGGTGACTTCTTTGGTCGCACTCCATTAACTGATATCAATCCTGATGAAGTGGTTGCTATTGGCGCTGCAATTCAAGCGGATGTTTTAGCTGGAAATAAGCCTGATTCAGAAACATTATTGCTTGATGTTATCCCTCTATCGCTAGGTATTGAGACGATGGGAGGTTTGGTTGAAAAAATCATTCCTCGTAACACCACAATACCTGTTGCTAAAGCACAAGAGTTCACCACCTTTAAAGATGGTCAAACGGCCATGACGGTTCATACCGTTCAAGGTGAACGTGAGATGGTTGATGATTGCCGTTCGTTAGCGCGATTTGCGCTGAAAGGTATTCCACCGATGACGGCTGGCGCCGCCCATATCCGCGTGACTTATCAAGTTGATGCTGATGGTTTGTTGTCAGTAACAGCGATGGAAAAAAGCACTGGTGTAAAGGCGGATATTCAAGTTAAGCCTTCCTATGGTCTAAGTGATAATGAAGTCGCGAGTATGCTAAAAGACTCGATGACTTATGCCAAAGAAGACATGGGTGCCAGAGCATTAGCTGAGCAACGTGTTGAAGCGGATAGAGTGATTGAAGGGCTTATTGCCGCGATGCAAGCTGATGGTGATGAGCTCTTATCCGAAGAAGAAGAGCAATCGCTAGTTAAAGCGATCGAATCTTTGATCGAGTTACGAAATAGCGATGATCCTGATGCGATTGAGCATGGAATTAAACAAACCGATAAAGCAAGCCAAGAGTTTGCTTCTCGCCGAATGGATAAATCAATTCGCACTGCGCTGTCAGGCCAGTCTGTTGATGATATTTAAGAGATAAAAGAATGCCTAAGATTGTTGTATTACCCCATGAAGACCTTTGCCCAGAAGGGGCTGTACTTGAAGCAGAGAAAGGTGAAACAGTTCTCGATGTTGCCTTGAAAAATGGCATCGGTATTGAACACGCTTGTGAAAAATCTTGCGCATGTACGACTTGCCACGTTGTGATTCGCGAAGGGTTTGATTCACTTGAAGAGAGTGATGATCTGGAAGATGATATGTTGGATAAAGCTTGGGGATTAGAGATGGAGTCTCGATTGGGTTGCCAGGCAAAAGTAGCTGATGCAGATTTAGTGGTAGAAATTCCTAAATACACACTAAACTTAGCGTCAGAAGAACACTAAAGATTGAATTATTAAGGGTTAATGATGAGCTTGAAATGGATTGATTCGCGCGATATCGCGATTGAGCTATATGATTTGTATCCTGATACAGATCCTCAGACTGTTCGCTTTACTGACTTACACCAATGGGTGTTAGAGTTAGAGGATTTTGATGATGATCCTAAGCATTCGAATGAGAAAATCTTAGAAGCAATTATGTTGTGCTGGATGGATGAAGCTGACTAAATGCTAAAAACAGTATTTTAAACTACAAAAGCGGACCACGAGGTCCGCTTTTTTTTATCAAATTGACACTTTACGCCTACATAATGCTAACATTCTTTCATTATTAAAAATGGTGTTGTAATCACTCACAGACAAGGAGAAACCATGTCGACTCAGATGTCTCTTTTTATCAGCCAGAAGCCTGCTAACCCACAATGGGGTGATAAAGCTATTTTGTCATTTTCAGACAAAGGTGCGACGGTTCATATTGGTGAAGGCCATGATTTAGGTGCTATACAGCGCGCTGCTCGTAAATTAGATGCTCAAGGCGTTAAAAGTATTTCATTACAAGGTGAAGGCTGGGATCTAGAAAGTATCTGGGCTTTTCATCAAGGTTATAGAGGCCCTAAAAACGTAAACAGCTTAGAATGGCTACCACTTGAGTCAGAAGAACAATCAGAACTAGAAGCGCGTATTAAAACGACGGATTGGACTCGAGATATCATTAACAAAACGGCTGAAGAAGTTGCTCCTCGACAACTTGCAACGATGGCCGCTGAGTTCATTAAGTCAGTAGCACCAAAAGGCAGCGTCAGTGTTAAGATAGTAAAAGATCGTGACCTATTAGCGGAAGGCTGGCAGGGCATCTTTGCGGTAGGTCGTGGTTCAGAGCGAACATCAGCAATGCTACAGCTTGATTACAACCCAACCGGTGATGAAGAAGCGCCAGTTTTCGCTTGTCTTGTTGGTAAAGGCATCACCTTTGATTCTGGTGGTTACAGCATTAAGCCTGGGCAATTTATGACAGCCATGAAAGCCGATATGGGTGGGGCTGGTACCATCACTGGTGGTTTGGCATTGGCGATTATGCGTGGCTTGAACAAACGCGTGAAGCTCATTTTATGTTGTGCAGAAAATATGATTTCAGGTCGAGCTCTGAAGCTTGGTGACATTATTACCTATAAAAATGGTAAAACGGTAGAGATCATGAATACCGACGCGGAAGGACGTTTAGTTCTAGCGGATGGCCTGATGTACGCGAGCGAGCAAAACCCAGAGATCATTATCGATTGCGCAACATTAACGGGGGCCGCAAAGAATGCACTCGGTAACGATTATCATGCTCTAATGAGCTTTGATGATGAATTAGCACATCAAGCATTAAGTGCGGCAGGTCATGAAAAAGAAGGCTTATGGCCACTTCCATTAGCTGACTTTCATCGTGGAATGTTACCATCAAATTTTGCAGATTTATCCAATATCAGTAGTGGCGACTACACACCAGGTGCGAGCACGGCAGCCGCATTCTTATCTTACTTCGTGGATGACTATAAGAAAGGTTGGGTTCATATGGACTGCGCTGGTACTTATCGTAAATCTTCAAATGATAAGTGGGCGGCAGGCGCGACAGGAATGGGTGTTCGTACACTAGCTCGCTTTATCACTGAACAAGCAAAGTAAGACTAAACAGAACAGATAATAAATGGCCGCAATCCTATATGGCGGCCTTAAAAAAATAAACGAAACAAAAAGGAAATGTAATGGCTGTAGAAAGAACGTTCTCTATTGTTAAACCAGATGCGGTTAAGCGCAATTTGATTGGTGAGATTTATCACCGTATTGAAAAAGCAGGTTTACAAGTTGTCGCTGCAAAAATGGTTCATTTAACCGATGAGCAGGCTGGTGGTTTTTATGCTGAGCATGAAGGTAAAGAGTTCTACCCTGCATTAAAAGAGTTTATGACTTCAGGGCCTATTATGGTGCAGGTTCTTGAAGGTGAAAGTGCGATAACTCGTTACCGCGAATTGATGGGGAAGACTAACCCAGAAGAAGCGGCATGCGGTACCATTCGAGCTGATTACGCGATTAGCATGCGTTATAACTCAGTACATGGTTCAGATAGCCCTGAGTCTGCTGCTAGAGAGATTGAGTACTTTTTTCCAAACTCAGAAATCTGTCCTAGATAGTTTCAATTCGTAAACCATTTAAGCCTCAACCACTGTGTTGAGGTTTTTTTATTCTCACACAAAAACTAAGCTCAAAAAATAATCGCTTCTTTTTGATGAAGTTAGTCATTTCAGGGTGTACGGGCTCTTGTTGGCAATGCATAAAGGCTGTACAATTCGCGCCCTTAAAACTTGTTTCTGTTATTGAGAGGCTACATGACCACAGAAAAAATCAATCTACTCGATTTTGATCGTAAAGGTATGCGCAAATTTTTTGCTGAAGAGTTGGGTGAAAAAGCATTCCGCGCAGATCAGTTGATGAAGTGGATTTATCACTTTGGTTGTGATGACTTCGATAAGATGAACAACATCAATAAAAAGCTCCGTGAGAAGCTAAAGCACCGCTGTGAAATAAAAGCTCCTTATGTATCAGAAGCGCAACACTCTTCTGATGGCACAATTAAGTGGGCTATGCGAGTTGGCGACCAAGATGTCGAAACGGTTTATATCCCAGAAGATGATCGTGCAACCTTGTGTGTCTCTTCTCAAGTAGGTTGTGCATTAGAGTGTAAATTCTGTTCTACGGCGCAACAAGGCTTTAATCGAAATCTAAAAGTGTCAGAGATTATCGGTCAGGTTTGGCGAGCAGCACGAGAAATTGGTCTAGAAAAAGAGACGGGTCGTCGCCCAATCACAAATGTCGTCATGATGGGTATGGGTGAGCCCCTGCTTAACATGAAAAACCTCATGCCGTCATTGGAGCTTATGCTTGATGATCTTGGCTTTGGTTTATCAAAACGTCGCGTTACGGTATCAACATCGGGTGTTGTTTCTGGCCTTGATCAAATGACGGGTAATATCGATGTCGCATTAGCGATTTCTCTTCATGCTGCCAACGATAAGCTTCGTAGTGAAATCATGCCAATTAATGACCGTTGGGATATTCAAGACTTCCTAGCCTCAGTTCGTCGTTATATTGCATCGTCAAACGCAAACAGAGGAAGAGTAACGGTTGAGTATATTCTTCTTGATCATGTGAATGACGGTATGGAGCATGCGCGTGAACTCGGTGAGTTAATGAAAGACACCCCGTGTAAGTTTAACCTGATTCCATTTAATCCATATCCAGGTTCTCCGTATAAGAAACCAAGCAACTCACGTATCGACCGATTCATGAAAACACTAATGGAATATGGCTTTACTGTGACGACAAGAAAAACACGTGGCGATGATATTGATGCCGCTTGTGGGCAACTTGTTGGTGATGTTATCGACAGAACCAAACGAACAAAGTTAAAAGCTGCGGTTGGTGAGCAAATACCGACGAAATCGGTTTAACCTCTCTTCACAAAACAAAGCCAGAGCATGCTCTGGCTTTGTTGTTTTTACATTTTGAAATTGTTTTTGCCATCTTCTATGTAAAATTTATGAAAAACCTTGACCTGCTTGTGATTTTCGCTTCAAGGTCATGTTGTTAATCATGCAATATCTATTAGAATTGCTAATTAGCCTGTTGTTTTAATTTTGATTCAGGTTTTCGAAGGATTTTTAAGGTCTTTGCCTTGAATTTTGCTGTATTGAGAGAGGTTAGTCCCTCTACAACTATCTGTTTTTGTACATTGAAGTGACTACCAACTATAACTAATAAAAGTTACCACTGAACAAGAACAACTAAACGAGAAGTACATTACTAATGAGTACTGAACAAGATATTGTTATTGAAGAGCCACAAGTGCAAGTGGCAGAGAAGAAAGAAGCAGGAACGATTCTTAAAGAGCGTCGAATTGAGTTAGGGTTAAGTCAGAAGCAGATTGCTGACCGATTACGTCTACGTCTTTCTCTTATTGAAAGTATTGAAGATAATAACTTTGAATCGGGACAAGTCGCTACGTTTATCCGTGGTTATCTTCGCTCCTATGCAAAAGCGGTCAATATGGATGAAGACGTTGTCTTAAGTGCGTTGGCTGATAGTGGTGATGCTCAACATCAAGAGCAAGAGATGATGAGCTTTTCAAGGCAGACTAAGAGAGAGCGCCATGATAGCCGCATTATGATGCTAACGTGGGGAATCTTGGCCGTTATCATTGCGATCTCATCGATTTGGTGGTGGCAAAATCAACTTCAAGATACTCTCGTTACCCTAGACACAGAAGATACGACACCTGAAGTAATACAAGCCGAAGTAACTCAAAGCGTACAGGTTACGACGCTTGAAGAAGCGGCTGCTGAGACTGAGTCAAAGGTAGAGACTAGTGGCACTTTACCTGAAGTTGTGGAAACTCAAACAGTTGAACCAAAGACAGCAGACGAGCAATTTGATGCCGCTGCTGACACTGAGACGGTAACAGAGGGTGAATCGGTAACAGAACCTATGACGATTGTTGAAACTAACGAAAGTACACCTGTCACTGAAATTACACCACCATCGGCAACGTTACGTCCATTAGTGATGACATTCAGCGCTGATTGCTGGATACAAGTTAAAGATGCCTCTGGTAAAGTGCTTTCGACGGGTATTAAAAAGGGAGGTCAAAGCATCAATTTAGACGCCGAATCCCCGCTAAATATCATTCTTGGAGCACCAGAAAGTGTTTCTATGACATTTGCGAGTGAACCTATCGACCTTTCTGGGTATACTTCAGGTAAAGTAGCAAGATTCACCTTACCTTAGAAACTAACTATGCAATACGAATCCCCTATAAAACGTCGCCCATCGACACGTATTTACGTGGGTGATGTGCCGATCGGTGATGGCGCACCCATTGCGGTGCAGTCAATGACCAACACTCGTACAACTGATGTTGCTGCGACTGTCGCACAAATACGAGCACTTGAAAAAGTCGGCGCTGATATTGTGCGTGTATCCGTTCCTACTATGGATGCTGCTGAAGCATTCAAACAGATAAAACAGCAGGTTTCAGTACCTTTGGTTGCGGATATTCATTTCGATTATCGTATTGCACTAAAGGTGGCTGAGTATGGTGTAGATTGTTTACGTATTAACCCTGGTAACATAGGCAATGAAGCTCGTGTTCGCTCGGTGGTCGATTGCGCTCGTGATAAAAATATCCCGATTCGAATCGGAGTAAACGGTGGCTCGCTTGAGAAAGACATTCAAGTTAAATACACCGAGCCAACACCAGAAGCGTTAGTTGAATCAGCGATGAGACACGTCGATATTCTCGACCGCCTTAACTTTGATCAATTCAAGGTTAGTGTTAAAGCATCCGATGTGTTCTTAGCGGTTGGTTCGTACCGTTTGCTGGCGAAAGAAATTGATCAGCCTCTTCATTTAGGTATTACCGAAGCTGGTGGCATGCGCGCAGGCGCGGTTAAGTCGTCGGTTGGCTTAGGTATGCTGTTAGCTGAAGGCATTGGTGATACACTACGTATCTCTTTAGCGGCCGACCCTGTCGAAGAGATCAAAGTTGGTTTTGACATATTAAAATCACTCAGAATTCGTTCTCGAGGCATTAACTTTATTGCTTGCCCTAGCTGTTCACGTCAAGAGTTTGATGTGATCAACACAGTTAATGCATTAGAAGAGCGCCTAGAGGACATTATTACACCGCTTGATGTCTCCATCATCGGCTGCGTCGTTAACGGTCCCGGTGAAGCAGAAGTGTCTCATTTAGGGCTAGCGGGCAGTAATAAGAAAAGCGCATTTTACGAAGACGGTAAGCGTCAAAAAGAAAGATTCGATAATGATGATCTCGTGGCGAAGTTAGAAGCGAAGATTCGCGCTAAAGCATCCCAAATGGATGAAAGTAACCGCATCGCTGTTCAGCAAATTGACAGCAACCAGATCGACAACAACTAATTTACGGTAAGTATTGTGGCAAAACATATTCAAGCAATTAGAGGCATGAACGACTGTCTCCCAACTCAATCTCCACTTTGGCACAAAGTGGAAGGCGCCGTTAAAAGTGTTGTTAGCGCTTACGGCTATAACGAAGTTCGCATGCCGATTGTTGAGTCAACACATCTATTTAGCCGCGCTATCGGTGAAGTAACGGATGTGGTTGAAAAAGAGATGTATACCTTTGAAGATCGTAACGGAGATAGCTTAACGTTACGTCCTGAAGGGACGGCAGGTTGTGTGCGTGCCGGGATCGAAAATGGTCTTTTGTATAATCAAGAGCAGCGTTTATGGTACATGGGGCCTATGTTCCGTCATGAGCGCCCTCAAAAAGGCCGTTACCGTCAATTTCATCAGTGTGGGGTTGAAGTCTTTGGTTTAAATGGCCCTGATGTTGATGCTGAACTTATTATGATGACGGCACGTCTATGGCGTGAACTCGGTATTGATAAGCACGTTCGCTTAGAGCTTAACTCTATTGGTTCTCTAGAAGCGCGTGCTAATTACCGCACCGCTCTAATCGCTTATCTTGAGCAGTACCAAGATGTTTTAGATGAAGATTGTAAACGTCGTCTACACACTAATCCGTTACGCGTATTAGATACTAAGAATCCAGATGTCCAAGCTATTTTGGGTGATGCACCAAGCTTATCTGAATACTTAGATGATGAGTCAAAGCAACATTTTTCAGGTTTGTGTGAACTTCTTAATGCCGCAGGTATCGAATACACCGTCAATGAACGTTTAGTTCGTGGTTTAGATTATTACAACCGTACCGTATTTGAGTGGATCACTGATAGCTTAGGTGCTCAAGGCACAGTGTGTGGCGGTGGTCGTTACGACGGTCTTGTTGAGCAACTTGGTGGCAAAGCAACGCCTGCAGTAGGTTTTGCTATGGGTCTTGAGCGCTTAGTTCTAATGATGGAAACGCTCGAGCTAACCGACGTTCGTCGTAGTGTAGATGTTTACATGGTAACGGCTGGTGAAGGAACGATGATGGCTGGTATGAAACTCGCTGAGCAGCTTCGTGAACAAGTTCCTGGTATTCGAATCATGACGCACTTTGGCGGCGGTAACTTTAAGAAACAGTTTAAGCGCGCGGATAAAGTTGGAGCGGCTGTCGCATTAGTGCTTGGTGAAAATGAAGTGATGGATAATACGGTCGTTTATAAAGATCTATCGGCAGGTACGCAAGATACGTACTCACAAACGGACGTTGTTGCTAAGTTAGCAGAACTCATTTAATTATCCGTTAATTTGATAACAAATTGATTTTTAAGTGGTGCTGAGAGGCATCACTTTTCAAATAATAGAGGACAGCAAGTGGAAGTCTACGATTCTGAAGAACAACAAGTTGAAGCCATTAAAGAGTGGTGGAAAGAGAACGGCAAGGCCGTCATTTTAGGTGCAGTCGTTGGTCTTGGTGGTCTATTTGGTTGGCGCTATTATCAAGATTCAGCCCTAGAAGCGAAAGAGTTGGCATCTGAATCTTATACTCAAGCGATGACTGCGTTGTTAAACCAGCAGCCAGGTAGTGAAGATCAAGTACAAAGCTTCATTGATGCAAATGCTAAATCAGAGTATTCCGTACTGGCTGCTCTTCAGCTGGCGAAAGTACAAGTTGAAGCAAGTCAATTAGATGAAGCGTTAGCGCAACTAGAGTGGGCGAAAGCGAACAGTAAAGATGAAGCGCTAAAAGCGGTAATTAGTTACCGTATTGCTCGTATTCAAGCTGAGCAAGAGAACTACGCAGATGCATTGGCTGAATTAACGAATATTACCGATGCGAACTGGTCTGGCCGTATTGCGGAGCTGCGTGGTGATATTGAGCTAAGACAGGGCAATGAAGACGCTGCTTATGCGGCTTATTCTGAAGCTCAACAAGCAATGGATGCAAGTCAAACTTTACAATTGAAGCTTGATGATTTAGCCAAGTAAGGGCTGTTGTTGATGAAAAAAATATTAAGCAGACTACTTATGTCCGCTGTCGCTGTCGGCACACTCATTGGTTGTGCAAGCGAAGAAGATACCATCATTATGGCACCCGTACCTGTGGTAACCAGTGAATTCACACCTGATCAACAATGGAGTGCATCGGCTGGAAAAGGTGTCGGTCATTTTTTCTCTAAGCTCGCTCCTGAGTATGCTTACGGAAAAGTGTTTGTTGCAAGTCGCGATGGGTTGGTTAAAGCGCTTGATCCTGAGAATGGAAAAACGCTTTGGCAAAATGATTTAGAAGAAGAGGTGTCTGCACGTCTCTCTGGCGGTATTGTTGCCGCGTATAATCAGATCTATATCGGCAGTGAAAATGGTCAGTTAATAGCGCTAAACCAAGAGACTGGTGAGCTCGCTTGGCGTGTTGTTGTTGATGGTGAAGTATTGGCAGCGCCTGTTGCTGATAGCAATATGATCATCGTGAACACAAGCCGCGGCATGCTTATCGCCGTTGATCAGTCGACAGGTGAACAGAAATGGACCATCAGTACCGATGTGCCAAATCTAACCTTACGTGGAGACAGTGCGCCAGTAACTGTTTCTGGTGGTGTCTTTTGGGGTACCGCCAATGGTCGCTTAGCGGCTGCAATCGTGGAACGTGGTCAACTTATTTGGCAACAGCCAATCGGGATGCCGCAAGGGTCAACCGAAATTGATCGCTTGGTTGATGTCGATGCGTCGCCTGTTGTTATTGGTAGCACGTTATATATTGTCGGATTTAATGGACAACTAACGAGCATAGATCTCCAATCAGGCCGATCGATGTGGAAGAGAACTTACTCTTCAGCAACGGACCTAGCAACCGATGGAAGTCGTATTTACTTAGTGACCGATAAAGATTACTTGGTTGCCGTTGATGCACGTAGCGGTACTGAACTGTGGAGCAATAAGAAGTTGGAATATCGCCAACTTACCGCCCCAGTTATCGTAAACAATCATGTTGTGGTTGGAGACAGCGAAGGGTACTTGCATTGGATTAACCGCACTAGCGGAGAGTTTGTTGCTCAACAGCTTGTTGATGATAGTGGTTTTGCGGTCGGTCCAACTGTTACTCCAGATGGTTATGTCATCGTAACTCGCAATGGCGATGTAAAGAAACTGACGATCAATAAGTAATATCGTGATACAATTCACATTCGGCTCCTTGCTGTTATCAGCTAGGGGCCGTTTTATTGAGAAAAATCAAATCATGTGGTTATAGGTAACCGCATTGCGCTTTGTTTCTAAGAACTTGTTTATACTAACCAATTAATATTGGGTAGCGTATAGAGAGAAGGTTAGAGGTTGGGCAAACCGTTACCTATAACTACATTAAGAACAATTGTAGAGGTTTATTATGGTACCTGTTGTTGCTCTTGTCGGGCGTCCAAATGTAGGAAAGTCTACATTGTTTAACCGACTGACACGTACTCGTGACGCATTGGTTGCTGACTTTCCTGGCTTAACTCGTGATCGTAAATACGGTCATGCGAAGTCAGAAGAACATGAATTCATTGTTATTGATACCGGCGGTATTGATGGTACTGAAGAAGGTGTTGAGACGAAAATGGCCGCACAATCACTTGCCGCTATTGATGAAGCCGATGTTGTACTTTTCATGGTTGATGGCCGTGCTGGACTAACGCCGTCTGATGAAGCAATCGCTAAACATTTACGCCAAATCGAAAAACCGTCAATGCTTGTGGTCAACAAAATTGATGGTATCGATGGCGATGCAGCTTGTGCTGAATTCTGGAAATTAGGTGTCGATGACATGTACCAGATCGCAGCTGCTCATGGCCGTGGTGTGACCGCTTTGATTGATCGTGCTTTAAACCCATTTGCTGAAGCGTTAATCGCTGAAAATGGTGAAATTACCGATCTTACTGAGTTTGAAGACGCAGAAGAAGAGCAGGTTGATTTCACCGAAGAAGAAGCAGAAGAAGAGTTTAAGCGTTTACAAGATCAGCCAATTAAACTTGCGATCATCGGTAGACCAAACGTTGGTAAATCGACGTTAACGAACCGTATCTTAGGTGAAGAGCGTGTGGTTGTTTACGACATGCCTGGAACGACTCGTGACTCTATCTATATCCCAATGCAGCGTGACGAACGAGAATATGTTCTGATCGACACCGCAGGGGTTCGACGTCGTAAGAGTATTAACGAGACCGTTGAAAAATTCTCTGTTGTTAAGACTCTAAAAGCCGTTGAAGATGCCAATGTTGTGTTACTGGTTATCGATGCTCGTGAAAACATTTCAGAGCAAGACCTGAGCTTACTTGGCTTTGCGTTGAATGCTGGGCGTTCAATCGTTATCGCGGTAAACAAGTGGGACGGACTTGATAGCGATGTAAAAGAGCATGTGAAGAAAGAACTGGATCGTCGTCTTGGCTTCGTTGATTTTGCGCGTATTCACTTTATCTCGGCACTGCATGGTACAGGTGTTGGCCACTTATTCGAATCTGTACAGGAAGCGTATAAGTCAGCAACAACTCGTGTCGGTACTTCGGTACTAACGCGTATAATGAAAATGGCGTCAGACGATCACCAACCGCCTATGGTTCGTGGCCGTCGCGTTAAGATGAAGTACGCACACGCGGGTGGCTACAATCCGCCAATTATCGTTATTCACGGTAACCAAGTAAGAGAGTTACCGGCATCTTACAAACGATACTTGATGAACTATTACCGTAAGTCATTGGAAATTATGGGTACGCCAATTCGTATCCAATTCCAAAACAGCGAAAACCCATTTGAGGGTAAGAGCAATAAGATGACAATCTCTCAAGAGCGTAAACGAAAACGCTTGATGACGATGGTAAAAGGTCGTAAAAAATAAAACATTGCCCAAGCTACTATGCTTGGGCTTTTTGTATCACATCAATTTAAAGAGCAGCTAAAAATACAATGACAGTTACTCCAACAATGACTCAGTTTTGCCATCAAACATGGCAGTTAGAATCTTGTGTTCAATTACTTTTAAAACAGGGCTCTGTCACGTACATAGTCACAGAATCCACCCCGTTTCATCCTGTCAGCCACATTTGGCCAGATCACCCTGCGGATAGGGGAGAGATCGTCATTTCTGGTGAGTCATTCAATGTCGATGACTGCCAAGTAGGTGCGGTTGAGCTTAAGACGAATAATCTGTTTATCGGTGAGGATATTCCCGTAAAGCGTGATGAAGCGGGTTGGGCCTTTGTAGTGGTACATTGTATCGATAATCTATCGCAAACTATCGAAGTGAATGACCGCGTGAGTTTAGTTGTTGATAAGGCATACCAACAGAGTTTAAGCCGAGGCCATAGCGCTGGGCACTTAGCGTATCTTGCGTTAAATAAAGTCTTAGCTGCAGGATATTGGCGTAAAGATGCAGACAGAAAAGACCCACATGGTCATTTCGATTTTAATAGCTACGCTCAAGTCACCAGCTTCGTTACAGAAGATAAGTGCAACGATGTCTATCGTTTAGGAAAGACAATACGTAAACGCGGCTTAAACAGCGCACAGATGCTTGAAGACTTACCAGAAATTGAGTCTAAGGTTAATGAGCAGCTGGTAGCTTGGCTTGAGCATGATACGGATGTCACTATGACTTGTGATGGAGAGACGTTAACAAGTTCTCGTTATTGGTCGTGTGATCTTGGTGAGGGGAGCATCGCAACCATACCTTGCGGCGGCACGCATGTCGTATCGTTGAGTGAATTTACGACTATTAAGGTAACACTGGTTCAAACGGATGGTCAGAATATTGAAATGCAGACCGATGTAATTCATTCAATATAGAATTACGATAGTTTTATTAAAACCTGAAAATAATATTTAACACACCTGATATTGAAATAAATAACTGTTTAAAATTGAAATGCAGCACATGTAACTTATGCTTTCGGTGTGTGGTGATATAAATGTTCTTTTTGTGGGAGATCGCTGATCAAGTTGGATAAAGCACAAGATCATTAAAGGATCTTTTCCTGATCGGATCAAGGTGCAAGTGTGTGGGATTGATCAAGCATCACATTTGAAAAAGAGTTAAATAGAGCGGCTTAATTTTCAAAAAATGCCAATTTTCGATGCAATCGAGTTAACGGCTTTGAACAAGATAATTAAAATGAAAAGCGAGAAAAACAGATGAGCGACAATAACTGCCCAAAATGTGAAATTTCATTAGAGTGGGTTGGACACTATTCGTGTCCTTCATGTGAGGTGGGGTTTGATAAGCAGGCATTCTGCCCTGATTGCGATGCTGAATTAGAAAAGCTTCAAGCTTGTGGTTCAGCGAGTTACTTTTGTAATACGTGTAATGAGCTAAAGTCTAAATCACGAGCAAAGTTTGTATTTAAAGAGAAACAAGCAGACTAATCGACCGTTGAACGCACTTCGCCATCAGATAAACGGGTGATCAATTGGTCGCCTGTTTTTATTTGTGAACGACGAGTAATAACTGATCCCTTGCTGTCTTGAGTTATTGAATAGCCACGAGATAGGGTTGCGAGTGGGCTAACGGTATCAAGTTTTTCTGCCATCAAGCTGAATTTATGACGAGTGTTTAGTAGTTTCCTCTGCATCGCATCAATGAGCCGTTGCTCTGACTGTGCCAAGTGTGACACTTGTTGATTGAGCTGAATGGCAGGAGACTGTAATTGAAGTTTATGTTCTAGTCGATTGAGCTGCGTGCGTTGACTATTTAAATATTGTTTTGCAGCATGATGCAGACGAACTTCTAATTGGTCAATCTGTTGGCTCTGTTGCTGAAGTTGAACACTTGGATGTTGCTTGTCTAAACGATGTAGTAGCTGGGCAACATGGCTTTGCTGTGACGATATATAATGACGCATAGCGTTTACTAGGTTTCTTTTCTTCGCCATAAAAGATTGTGCTTTATGGCTATTGTCTCTGCTAACAAGCTCAGCAGCTGCGGATGGGGTAGGCGCACGCATATCAGCGACAAAGTCTGCAATCGTGACATCAATTTCATGCCCAACCGCGCTAATAATCGGGATCTGACTGGCTGCAATGGTTCGTGCAACTATTTCATTGTTAAAGCACCATAGATCTTCAAGCGAACCGCCCCCTCGACCAACGATCAATACATCACACTCTTCACGGCTGTTTGCACGGCCGATCGCTTGAGCAATCTGAATGGCGGCTTCTTGTCCTTGAACCACGGTCGGGTAGACAATCACAGGTAGACTCGGATCTCGCCTTTTTAAAACATCTAGAATGTCAAAAAGAGCGGCACCGGTTTGCGAAGTAATGACACCAACGCATTTAGGGTGTTCAGGTAGCGGTGATTTACAGGTTTGAGCGAAAAGACCTTCCGCTGCCAGCTTCATCTTTAATTCATCGAACTGTTGTTGAAGCTGACCATCCCCTTCAGGCTGCATGCTATCGATAATCAGCTGATAATCACCACGAGGCTCATACAGAGACAAGCGCGCTTTAACTAATACTTGCTGACCATTCTTCGGCTTGAATGTCACTCGACGATTATTGCCTTTGAACATCGCACATTTCACTTGGGCGCGAGAGTCTTTTAGCGTGAGGTACCAGTGACCAGAAACAGGTGATGAAAAGTTGGAGATTTCTCCGACTAGCCAAACAATACCCATTTGGTTTTCAAGCAGTAAGCGAACTTCAGAATTAAGACGAGAAACAGTGAAGATATTCTGATTGGTCAGAGAGGACACAGCTAAACTCATAGACGTGAGGATGGAAGATAGCGGCAATATAATACATAGCAAGGGGGTAAATGCAAATTAAATATACAAAAATGTGTAGCCAAGCGATTTCGTTAGCCGTATAATCCGTCCGCAATATCTAATCCAAATGCAGTTTGATTTCCTTAAATTGGCTGTCCTCATTAGGCGAAACGATGAGATTGGGTTGTTTCTTTTTACTCCTATTATTGTGAGATATTGCAAATGCTAAGAATTGCCAAAGAAGCGCTGACATTCGACGACGTACTGCTAGTGCCAGCACACTCCACCGTTCTCCCAAACACAGCTGATCTTCGCACTCAGCTGACGAAGAATATTTCCCTAAACATCCCAATGATCTCTGCATCTATGGATACTGTGACAGAAGCTCGCCTTGCTATTGCCCTAGCGCAAGAAGGTGGTATTGGCTTCATTCATAAAAACATGTCTATTGAGCAGCAAGCGGAACAAGTTCGCTTAGTTAAGATTTTTGAAGCGGGTGTGGTTTCTGCACCAGTGACGGTTCGTCCTGACGCAACCATTGAAGATGTTGTTGCTTTGACTGACAAGCACGGATTTGCAGGTTTCCCTGTTGTGACTGAAAACAACGAATTGGTGGGTATTATTACCGGCCGTGATATTCGTTTTGTTACGGATCTTTCTAAGAAAGTTGACGTAGTAATGACGCCAAAAGAGCGTTTAGCTTCAGTTAAAGAAGGGGCAACACGTGAAGAAGTGCAAGAGAAAATGCACGAAGCACGCGTTGAAAAAGTACTGGTTGTGAACGATGAGTTCCAGCTTACCGGTATGATCACAGCAAAAGATTTCCATAAAGCAGAACGCAAACCTAATGCATGTAAAGATGACAAAGGTCGTTTACGCGTAGGTGCGGCTGTTGGTGCTGGTGCAGGTAACGAAGAGCGCGTAGCTGCACTCGTTGAAGCGGGTGTAGATGTGCTTCTTATTGACTCTTCACACGGCCACTCAGAAGGCGTTCTAAACCGCATTCGTGAAACACGCGCAGCATTCCCTGATTTAGAAATTATTGGTGGTAACGTTGCAACGGGCGCGGGTGCTAAAGCACTTATCGAAGCGGGCGTTAGCGCAGTTAAAGTCGGTATCGGCCCTGGTTCTATCTGTACGACTCGTATCGTTACAGGCGTTGGTGTTCCACAAATCACCGCTATTTCAGACGCAGCAGAAGCAGCCGCTGAATACGGCATTCCAGTAATTGCTGATGGTGGTATCCGTTTCTCTGGTGATATCTGTAAAGCAATCGTTGCTGGCGCATCATGTGTGATGGTTGGTTCAATGTTCGCCGGAACTGAAGAAGCACCAGGTGAAGTGATTCTTTACAACGGCCGTTCTTACAAGTCTTACCGTGGCATGGGCTCTCTTGGCGCGATGTCTCAAGGTTCTTCAGACCGTTACTTCCAATCAGATAACGCCGCTGACAAGCTTGTTCCTGAAGGTATTGAAGGTCGTATCGCCTATAAAGGTCGTCTAAAAGAGATTGTTCACCAGCAAATGGGTGGCCTTCGATCAAGCATGGGTCTAACGGGATCTGCAACGGTTGAAGACATGCGTACTAAAGCTGAATTTGTTCGTATTTCTGGTGCAGGTATGGCTGAATCTCACGTGCATGATGTTCAAATCACAAAAGAAGCACCAAACTACCGTTTAGGTTAATGCAATAGGGTTGAACCGCTATATTTCTCAGCATGTTTAACTAAATATGTTGAATAAAGTCGGTTTGACGAAAACGATTGCTTTATCACTTGAAGACTTAATGAGAGGCGAGTACACTCGCCTCCGTTTCATTATTTAGCTAATAAGACTGCATCAAATGACTAAAAATATTCATGACCAACGTATTCTAATTCTGGATTTCGGTTCTCAATATACGCAGCTAGTTGCTCGTCGTATCCGTGAGATCGGTGTTTACTGTGAGCTTTGGAGCTGGGACGTAGAAGAAGCTGACATTCGTGAATTTAACCCGGACGGTATAATTCTTTCTGGCGGCCCTGAGAGTGTTACGGAAGCAAACTCTCCACGTGCACCACAATATGTATTTGACTCTGGTGTGCCAGTATTTGGTGTATGTTACGGCATGCAAACCATGGCAGAGCAGCTTGGCGGTAAAGTAGCAGGTTCAAACGAACGTGAATTTGGCTACGCTGCAGTACAAGTGACTGGTGAATCTGCACTATTCCAAGATCTTGAAGCAACTCAAGATGTATGGATGAGCCACGGTGACAAGGTTGTTGAAATCCCAGCTGACTTTACCAAAATCGCTGAGACAGAAACTTGCCCATACGCTGCGATGGCAAATGAAGAGAAAAAATATTACGGCGTTCAATTTCACCCGGAAGTAACACACACGAAAAATGGCCTTAAGATGCTAGAAAACTTCGTACTTAATGTATGTGGTTGTGAGCGTCTATGGACATCTGAATCAATCATCGAAGACGCCGTTGCTCGCATTAAAGAGCAAGTAGGTGACGATGAAGTGATTCTTGGTCTATCTGGTGGTGTTGATTCTTCAGTTGTTGCGATGCTTGCTCACCGCGCAATTGGCGACAAGCTAACGTGTGTATTCGTTGATAACGGTCTTCTTCGTTTAAACGAAGCCGATCAAGTTATGGAAATGTTCGGCGATAAATTCGGTTTAAACATCATTAAAGTTGAAGCAGAAGAGCGTTTTCTTAAAGCGCTAGAAGGCGAAGACGAACCAGAAGCTAAACGTAAGATCATTGGCCACGTATTTGTTGATATCTTTGATGAAGAGTCAAAGAAACTATCAAACGCGAAATGGTTAGCGCAAGGTACTATCTACCCTGACGTTATCGAGTCTGCGGCATCTAAAACAGGCAAGGCGCATGTTATCAAGTCTCACCATAACGTTGGTGGTCTTCCTGATGATATGGAAATGGGTCTGGTTGAGCCATTACGTGAGTTGTTTAAAGATGAAGTACGTAAGATTGGTCTAGAACTTGGTCTTCCATACAACATGCTTTACCGCCACCCATTCCCTGGGCCTGGCCTGGGTGTTCGTGTTCTTGGCGAAATCAAGAAAGAGTACTGTGACTTGCTACGCCGCGCTGACGCTATCTTTATTGAAGAGCTACACACTGCTGATCTTTACCACAAAGTTTCTCAAGCATTTACGGTATTCCTACCAGTACGTTCTGTTGGCGTAATGGGTGATGGCCGTAAATACGATTGGGTTGTATCACTGCGTGCAGTAGAGACAATCGACTTTATGACAGCACACTGGGCACACCTGCCATACGACTTCCTAGGTAAGGTTTCTAACCGCATTATCAATGAAGTAGACGGTATTTCACGTGTTGTATACGATATTTCAGGTAAGCCACCTGCAACTATCGAGTGGGAATAATCTTTAAATAGATTCCTAACTTTTGAAAGCCCTGCGATACTCTCGCGGGGCTTTTTTTTTCGCTTGAGTGATCTTCTTTATCGTTTAGCCTTGTTAACCTAGCACGTGTATTTTGTAGCACACCGTGTGTTCTTTATGTCTACCGAATGACAGATGGTTTACATTGTAATTAACCCACTCGCAAGTTTCGTTTTCTTGACACTGTTTTACTGCTGATAAGGGTTTTAACCTTTTACTCTTTGGGTAATTTCCAGTGAAAATAAGGACTTCACTCATGAAGAAAGTAACCCAGTTGGCGTTATTGGTGGGCGCGACGCTCTCAGCCACTAGTTTGGCAGCGTTAACCATTCAACCAGATCCTGAAAACCCTATCGGTTATATCGTGTCTCGTGCTGATCTTGAAGCCAATGAAGCGGAAAAAGCCAGTGATCCTATGTACGTAACATGGTCTCAAGCACTACGAACAACGAATAACGCCGTTGTTGAAGCAATAGAACCAAACCTTGCCTCAAACCCTGCGAATGTAAAACGTGTTGAGAGTGTATTTCCGCAGTCGGAGTGGGACTTCCTAACCCACATGGCCGCACCGGAATATACCTATACACGATTCTTACGGGCGATTGGTAAGTTCCCTGCATTTTGTGGTGATTACACTGATGGCAGAGACGCGGATGAAATTTGTAAGAAGTCTATTGTGACTGCATTTGCTCACTTCTCTCAAGAGACGGGGGGCCATATTGCCAAAGATAATATTTCAGATAATCCATTGGCTCTGGAAGAGTGGCAGCAAGCTTTGGTTCACGTTCGTGAAATGGGTTGGTCAGAGGGGCAAGAGGGCTATACGACAGGGTGTGGACAAAACGATTGGCAGAACCAACGCTGGCCATGTGCAGCGGGTCAGGGATATTTTGGCCGTGGTGCAAAACAGCTTTCGTATCACTTCAATTACGGTGCCTTTTCAGAAGTGATGTTTGATGGTGATGCATCAGTATTGCTTAACTACCCTGGTTTGGTTGCAGACTCATGGTTGAATCTTGCTTCTGCGATTTGGTTTTTCCTAACGCCCCAAGCTCCAAAGCCTGCGATGTTGCATGTTATTGACAGAACATGGTCGCCTTCAGTTCGTGAAACAGAAGCAGGTATAGGGTATGGATTTGGTACCACGATCAATGTGATCAATGGTGGTATTGAGTGTGGTGAGCAAAATAAAGATAAAGGACAACCGGTTAACCGTATTCGTTACTGGGAAGGGTTATCTAATCATTACCAGATCCCTATTAAATCGGATGAACAAAATACTTGCTGGCAACAAACCCCATACGGGAGCCTGAATCTAAATGGTGCAACGGATGTGCTTTACACCAACTGGGACGGAAATTGGAAGTATTATGCTGATCGCCCAGAAGGTTTCTCATTTGAATGTGAACTTGTCGGGTTCCAAACAGCCTATTCCGCATTGGTACCTGGAGACTATGAGAAATGTGTCACCAACTTTTATGGGTCACATGCTAACTGGCCTGAAGTACGCGTAGTAGCTGAGCTGACGCCTGTCGATCCAACTGATCCTCCTATTGGTGGTGTTGCGGCATGGGATATCAATAAAGTGTACCTAGCGGGAGATAAAGCAACGGTTTCAGGTGTTACCTATCAAGCGAAGTGGTGGACACAGGGCGACAATCCAGCACAAGGAGGGCCATGGGAAGTGATTGCGGGTGATATCACTATACCGCCAACAGAGCCTGAACCACCGATTACTGAAGAACCACCCGTAACAGAACCTCCGGTTACAGAGCCTCCTGCAACGGAACCTGATCTAGGCCTATTTACACCTTGGCAACCCGGAAGATCACAAGTGAGTGATGGAGAAAAGGTCAGCTATTTAGGTAAGTGCTTCGTCGCCAAAAATGGTCCAGGTGTATGGGAAAGCCCAACGCAAAGTAACTGGTTCTGGGATGAGATTAGCTGCCAATAATCATATCCTATCAGTGACTTTTCATGACTAAGTCAATAGCCCTGTCTGCTTTATGTTTAGAGCTGCAGGGTTTTGTTTTTCTCTTATCCTACCAATAACTGTGCTTCCATATTTTGAAACCTAAGTTTCCATTAACTGCTTTTCCTTTTTACATTTTCTTACACTAAACTCCGCGTGTAATTTTTATCAGTATTTTTTAAAGGTGAGTGAAATGTCAACGAAGTTAGCCAATCCAGCCCCGTTAGGTTTAATGGGATTTGGTATGACGACCATTCTGCTAAATATACACAATGCAGGCTATTTTCCTATTGATTCAATGATCTTAGCAATGGGGATCTTCTATGGTGGGCTAAGCCAAGTGATCGTTGGCATTATGTGTTTTCAGCGCGGTGATACCTTTGGTACCACAGCGTTTACTTCATATGGCCTGTTCTGGTTGAGCTTAGTGGGTATTCTCGTTATGCCTTATATGGGGCTCCCTGCGAGCCCTGCTCACTTTATGGGATGGTACCTGTCACTTTGGGGTGTCTTCACTGGCTTTATGTTTATCGGATCATTGTGCTACCCACGCGCGAAGCAAGTGGTATTTGGGTCACTCACGATTCTGTTTGCTTTGTTGGCGGCTCGTGACTTCACGGGTAGTGAACTTATTGGCACAATCGCTGGGTTTGAAGGGATCTTCTGTGGTGCAAGTGCTATCTACTTTGCCATGGCACAAGTGATCAATAATGAGTACGGTCGTACCGTATTACCTATCGGTGAGAAGAAAAAACAATCTACTCAAGATGAATTAACGCCAGCAATGACACAGCAGGTTGCTGCGTAGGTTTTTCTATACCGAAGTGCAGATAAAAGAAGGGTTAGCTCATGGCTAACCCTTTCTATATCTGTTGAGATAATTTATGTGATTAAGTAGAAGGCTGCTCTACAGGTTTGGTCTCTTCAAGCTCTGCTTGTGGAGACTTCCCTGTTTTGCGCTTGTACTTCTCTTCCCAGTAGTCAGCACCTTTGATACCAAGTTTAACAGGGTTGAATGTGTATTCAGTCACACCTCGTTTCTGTTGTTCTTCGTAATCGGCTAATGCCTTAAGGGCAGGTTTTGACATAAAGAAGATAATGATAATACCGACAATGTTCAGCCAAGCCATCATGCCCACACCGACATCACCCATAGCCCAAGCTAAGTTAGCGGTTTTCACTGTTCCATAGAATACAGCAGCAATAATCACTAGCTTAAGAACAAACATTAGGCCACTGACTTTGAAGGTTCTACGGATGTAAGCGATGTTTGTTTCAGCGATGTAGTAGTAAGCCAGAATTGTTGTAAATGCAAAGAAGAATAGTGCAATTGCAATAAACGGCTTACCAACGCCAGGTAGGGCACTTTCAATTGCCATTTGCGTGAATACAGGGCCGTTAGCACTGATGTTTTCAGCTAGGTTTTGCACGATGAATGCATCTGGACCACCATGTACGTTGTACGCACCTGTGATTAGAATCATAAATGCAGTCGCCGAACAAACGAGTAGAGTATCGATGTAGATAGAGAACGACTGAACTAAGCCTTGTTGTGCTGGGTGATCAACACTTGCAGCCGCTGCCGCATGTGGGCCAGTACCTTGCCCCGCTTCATTTGAGTAAACACCACGTTTAACACCCCAGCCGATAGCCGCACCGAAGCCTGCCATTGGTGTGAATGCATCCCCGATGATCATCGCGAAGATACGTGGCACTTCACCGATATTAAGTAGAATAATCACAAACGCAGTAATGATGTACGCTAATGCCATGAAAGGCACAACAACTTGGGTAAAGTTAGCAATACGTTTCACGCCACCAAAAATAATGAACGCAAGAATGATACAAACAACAGTACCCGTTAAGATTTTTGCAAAACTGAATGTACCGATGGCGGTTTCAATCATGTCACCAGAGCCAAATGCGGCTTCAACGGCATTGCCGATACTGTTTGACTGAACACCAGGAAGAAGAACACCACAAGCAAAAATAGTCATGATCGCGAAGATCCATGCATACCATTTTTGACCCATTGCTTTTTCTATGTAGTAAGCAGGACCGCCACGGAACTGACCTTCGTCTTCTTCCTTATAGATTTGAGCCAGTGTTGATTCCGTATAGGCCGTTGCAGCGCCAAAGAAGGCAACAACCCACATCCAGAATACGGCACCAGGGCCGCCAAAACCAATAGCCGCAGCCACCCCTGCAATGTTACCTGTACCTACACGCCCAGAAAGCGACACCGCTAAAGCTTGGAATGATGAGATACCTTTCGTTGAGCTTTTACCTGATAGAAGTAGGCGCCACATTTCAAAGAAGTGACGGATCTGTACGAAACGAGTTAAAACGGAATAGAACAATCCAGCGCCGAGACACAAGTAAATTAGCACTGGACTCCAGATAATTCCGTTTAAGAAATCAACAAATGACTGCATGAGTATTTTCCCTGTTTATGTAGTGGTGATTATTTTTCAGCCGTTACATTAACTTTTTTGTAGCTAATTTGTTAACACTTTTATCTGTTGTGGTTGATGACTGTGACTCAGTACACAAAACTGCCTTTGGTTTAATTGATAGATGAAATATCTAGTGATTTGGTAAATACGTATTTATTGAGTTATAATTTTGTTAAATGGTGAACTATGGGTCTGGATGGTGTATTGAAGTTATTTAGTGGTAAATGCTGAATGTTTACTTTCGTTAAGAGAGTTATTTTATCTTGTACCTGAGTTTAAATTTCATTTCATGAATGTTGTTCATCGCCATAACAAAAATTCAATGGCAACTTAATAGCGACCTCCTACACTTAAGTACTGAGGGGTATGCCTATGAAAGCAAAAGAGAACCAATGTCGTTATCAAAGCCCCGATAACTGGCATTGCGACCAACCTTGTGGAGAGTCAGGACTCTGTTACTGGCATGATCCAAGCGTCGATAAAAGCAAAGATAACGTACGTGAACAGGTTGAAAACTGGGCCGCTGAAGGGAAGCCTTTAGATGGATTTCAGTTGGCTAAAGCTGACTTGGTTGACATTAATCTTGTCAACCGAGGATGCAAAGAAGGCTATAAATGTCGAGATGTCGATTTTTACCGTGCAGATTTATCGCATGCACACTTTTTTGGCTTAGATTTACAAGGGTCTTCATTAATGAAGTCGAAGCTGTGCTCAGCAAATTTACACTGTGCAAAGCTAGATAACTGTAACTTATTAGGGGCCGACTTAAGTAGGGCAAGGCTTGAAAATATAGAGTGGGGGGACTCTTTAAAACAAGAGATTGATACCAGAAAAGCATTAAAACAAGGCGATAGAAACAAAGTCGTGTCTCTGTGTCAGGAGGCCGAAGAAGTCTGTCGAAATATCCGTAAGCAATGTGAGAAAGAGGGGTTATTTGAGACGGCAGGAACCTTTTTTAAAAAAGAGATGAGGTATCGTCGCTATCAAATGCCACTCTTTAGTTTTAATCGATTTATTTCAAAAACGGTTGATCTGTTTTGTGGTTATGGCGAGTCACCAATAAGGGTCGTGACGTTTTCATTGTTTTTAATTTTTGCTTGTGCGATGGCGTATTTTGTTCTGGATACGACGGCTAGTAACCCGATCTATGCCGATGTAGAAGGTTGGCGATTTTATGCGTATGAGTTTTTTAATGCGGTCTATTTTAGCGTTGTGACCTTTACCACGCTTGGCTATGGAGACATCTCGCCTCACGGCGTTGCAAGGTTTATAGCTGCTTTCGAGGCATTTTTAGGGAGCTTTACCATGGCGTTATTTGTGGTGGTGTTTGTTAAAAAAATGACTCGGTAAGTTCCCCATTGTTGCGGGTGAATTCTTGGAGGTATTAGCCTAATAGTTAGAACTTCAATACAGATAAGGTAAGGTAAAGCGGAAATATGCAATGGCAGACGAATTGATTTCCGTCTGCTTTATCTTTGAAAGCCATGCCATTAAGTTAATGCCACTAAAATCGATGTCGCCCAAAAGACAGGTAAAGTAGGCACACTAGAAGCCGAGACCTTTCAAAGTCGACTCTGCTAGTGTGTTAGTTATTCTCGCTTATCCATGCATCAGCATCTATCTTGTCGGCTTTAAACTGGTTAGAAAAGTGCTCCAGTAGAGCGGCGAGGTTATGACCATTGTCAACGATAGTGTTTATAACTCGCTCCGTACTAACCTGAATATCACACCCTTGTGACTCTGCACCAGTGGCGATTAAAACCGGAACGATAAACCTATCTTGGCAAAGTGAGTGATGTGTTTTTAAAGCGAACGCGAGTTGCTGAGTTACGTCGATGTCTTTCTGGTGATACTCGTTCTCGTTGAACTTAAAGATAACGACAAAGACCAGGCCGCGATATAAGAAAATTACGTTCGATTTCGACTCGTTATGAGGGATGGGGTAGTCGAAAATAATATCGCCTGCCAGATGCAGTAGTTCATTTAACTGCGACTGTATTAGCTCGACCTTTTCCTTTAACTTAAATGAAGCATCGACTTGGTGCTTAGAGATTATGGCGTTAAGACTCGAGCGGGAAAAGTCATAGAGCGAAGCCGAGTGAAAAGAGGTGGAATCAATCGAAGAGTTATCCATAGTTATTACACCGACATTATTATTGTGATTTATACAGGGAATTAGCAAGGACAATTGCTACCGAGGTTACTAATTATCAAGACTAATAATTATCAAGGCCAACAGTCACCAAGGTTAATTAGCCTCCTAAGTTGCGAAACTACGATACCTGAAAAAGGGTATTCATCCTAGCTAGAAACACTAACCTAAATGAGTCGCTAGAGGGAATGTATCATAGTAAGCCTTGCCGATCGTTACCATGTCCACTCAATGTTTTATTGTGATTAAGTCTTTGTTTTTATCTGGCTTAACTACTTATTGGCTTTGTCTTATTTTAGCGAAAGGTACCTTTTAAAGCTTTAGGTTACCCATGATCCCAACGCTATGGCGATGATATTATGGACGCTTTTAAGTGTATGATTTTTCGATAACTAAAATAATAAATACACTTAACTGCCTCATTAACCTATAAAGCTTGCCTATAACAGCGTAGGATCGGGCCACTTTTGACTCCAAACTAGGCCTGCACTTTAGTGCTCTATCATCATAAATTATGAAACTAACCGCTAAACCGTCACTGAATAACGCATTACTTATCTCCATCTGTACACCGAATTTTAAAGGTGATGAGGCGGCTGAATCACTTGCAGAGTTAGCTCGCTTGGTGACTACCCTTGGGTTTAAAGTGGTTGGAACTCAGTCGCAAAAACAGAGCTCAACTCAAGGACTGAATGTACTGGGCCTAGGAAAGTTGGCTGAAATTGCCCGCCTTACAGGTAACCAAGGCTCTATTGAAGAAGAGGAAGACGAGCTAGAAGAACTTTTTGATGATACGGACTTTGACGATCTCCCTTCTGAAAACTTGCCGCTTTCAAGTGCAGACGTTGTGGTGTTTGACTGCGATTTAACGCCGTCACAAATGCGTAATGTTGAAAATCAACTTGGCGTAGAAGTGTATGATCGTACGGGTATCATCATTGAAATCTTTAGCCGACACGCTCGAACTCGAACCGCTCGCTTACAAGTGGAAATTGCTCGTCTTAATTATATGGTACCACGACTAAGAGAATCGATGCGTGGTGATAATGAGCGCCAAATGGGTGCGGGTTCAGGCGAAACAAACTTTGAGCTGGATCGCCGTAAAGTACGCGACCAAATCGCCGAGTTGAAGCGTGAGCTTGTTAGTGTTCAGGCTGAGCAAAAAGGCCGCCGTAAACAGCGTTCTGAGTTATTCAGTGTTGCATTAGTAGGTTATACCAATGCAGGCAAGTCATCTATGATGAGAGCCATTACAGGCAGTGACGTATTATCGGAAGATAAACTGTTCGCTACGCTTGATACAACCGTACGTGCGCTTTACCCGGAAACACAACCACGTATATTGGTTTCTGATACCGTTGGCTTTATTAAAAAATTGCCACATGATCTCGTTGCTTCATTCCACTCAACGCTGGCTGAAGCTCATGATGCATCGTTGTTATTGTATGTTGTTGATGCATCAGATAAGACATTTCGCACCCAACTAGATGTTGTACACGAGGTGTTGGAAGAGGTTGGCGTTGATGATATTAAGAAGCTTCTGGTTCTGAATAAATCCGATCGATTGAGTGAAGAGCAACAGAGCGCATTGATGGAAGAGTTTCCAGATGCCATGATGACCTCAACTCGTAACCCACTCGATATCGCTAAACTGCATGCATACATTGTTAGTTCTGCTGAGAACGAAATGGTAGAAGATGAGATTATTGTCCCTTATACCGCAAACGGCATTATTGGTGAAATTCGCTCAAGCATGAGTGTCACTAAAGAAGAGTATGAGTACGACCATATAAAACTTTCTGTACGTTCAAGCCCAATTGATTTAGCAAGACTCAAAAAGCGAATGCAAAACTGATCATTAGAAGAGTAGAAAGAGCAGCGCTCGCTAATCTCATTCGGTGTGAATTTCTATTGTTTTTCCGGTTATGTTTGATGAAAAGCTTCAACATTTGTTGAGGCTTTTTTCGTTTATATACCTGGTGGTTTAATGATAAAAAAGGGAAAGGATCATAGTAACCCAAACCAAATGATTACCTAGCGTCCATTGAATTAATTGTAGTTAAGTATTTGTTTTTAAATCATTTAATAGCATTGAGTCCTTGGGCTGCTAATTGGCTAGCAAAGTGTTGTTTAGCTTTAGGTTCACCATGTACCAAATGGATAATTTTCGGTGGGGGAGATATCCCTTTAATGAACTTAATAAGGTCTGCTTTGTCAGCATGAGCAGAGTAACCTGACATGCTGTGTATTTCAGCTTCAACGCATATATTTTCATCATCAATAATGACAGAAGATGCTTGTTGTTGAAGGGAGTGACCTAAAGTTCCTTTGGCTTGATAGCCAGCAAAAATTATATCCGTTCGCTTATCGGGAAGGAGTGCTTTCAAATAATCCATTATTCGACCACCTTGGCACATACCAGAGGCAGCGACGACGATAGCGGGCTCTCCGGTCGATTTTAGTCGGTTCACTAAACGCTGGTGGGCTCGATAGTCTTGAACCATGATACATTGCTCAAAGGCGAGTGGGTGACGTTTTATTCCCAATCTCTCTTTGGCCTCTTGTCCCCATAATTGCTTGAAGCGGCGGTAAGATTGGGTAACACGTTGCGCCATTGGTGAGTCGAGAATGATAGGTAAGTCCACCTCAATTTTCTTTGAGAAGATCAGTTGCTCAATATCAAATAACAACTCTTGAGTTCGGCCCACACTGAATGCGGGAATTAGTATAACGCCACCATTGAGTAAAGATCGTTCGATTATCTGACGGAGACGTTTAGAGCGGGTCGCGATGTCCTCATGGATGGCATTACTATAGGTTGTCTCTATGATTAGATGATCTGCTCTTTGTGGAGGAACTGGGTCAGGCAGAAGGGGGGTATTACTTGGCCCTAAGTCACCAGAAAAGACGACCACTTCTTGATTAGGCAAGCGAACTTCAATATAAGCTGAACCCAGAATATGCCCTGCTGGTTGAAAGCGAGCCCAAAGCCCAGATTCTAGGTCTTGAGTCACGGGAAGCCATTGGTTGTAGTTGATAGGGTGAAGTAATCTACGTATACGATTCAAAAACTGTTCTGCTTTTTTACCTGTTAACCCTAACTGAAGTTTTAGGCTGTCTTCTAACATGAGTGGAACAAGTTCAGCCGTTGCTTCGCTACAATAAATGGGCTGATTAAAACCCGATGTTAGTAACCAAGGTAAGCGCCCGATATGATCAATATGGGAATGGGTAAGTAACAGTGCATCAAGATGGTTGATTGAAAACTCAATATCTAGAGGGCGTGTATCAGCCCCTTGAAACATCCCACAATCAATGAGTATCGCTTGGTTATTCGCTCTCAATTCATGGCAAGAACCTGTGACGGTGTCTTTGCCTCCATGGTGAAAGATTTCCATAAGCTACTCCGCAGTGAATACGTGTCAACGGTATCAAAGGTAATGAGTAAGTACGGAAAGGCAGGGAAATATTGTGACGATTGAGTGGGTAATTAGTCTGGTGTTACTTAATGTTGCGGTCGTTCTGAATCAAGATAAATAAAAAGGGCCAACTCTTGCGAGTTGGCCCTTTCCAAACGCTGGCGTAAGTTGAATTTGTGTTTTAAATTATTGATTTTTATTGGTTATTTTGTTTCTTAATTTCTGTTGGAATACCATTTGGAATGCTAAGTGTGTTGATTAGCTCATAATGGGGTATAAATTAAATCAGTACCAATGACGCTAATCATAATTATATTTTTCCACCAAGTTGCAGATTGTCAGGGTTTGGGTGGGGGTGTAAGGTTTTTCCATTAGCGTCAAAGCATCCACTTTGCTGAGTGCCTCGAATTGAGTCGACAAACAAACGTCTAATGATAGGGTAAGCATCAAAAACTGACATCCAAATACTAAAGTAGCCACTACTTAACATTCCTTTCACTATAAGGTTCTGTATTGTTTGATTTTGAGGGTCTGTTTTTAAGTCTTCTAATGAATCTAAAGCTAGAGAAATCGCGTTTAAGCGCTGTGTTCGTCTATCTTTTGCTACACCATCTACATCAGTATCTATAGGTTCATTTAAGCCAACTAAATTAATTGTATTTTGAGCGATAACTTTTTGATCGCGGTTTAATGCAGGGCTAGGGTGGACCTCACCATTATGGCGGTACTCGAAAGCATGGAAAGTATTGTCTCGATCAGGAAGGTACAGCATACTAAATTGAACTCTTTTTGAGCCTTTCTTAGAATTACAATTTACACATGCGAGTAGAAAGTTAGTCCACGTGTTTTCTAAGTGCGGTTGAGCATACGGGCCTTTCTTTGGCTCTATGTGCTCAACAGCGAGATTAGTAGGAATCACTCTCTCACAGTAACTACAATACTGAGCTAACTTAATGTTGTTATATTCCCCAATTCCGATTCGATCTAATAGATAATCAAAAGACTCCCGATAGTTAGTAAAGGTAACACCTACAGGAGCGTTACCTTTAGACACTGGTCTCATAACTCTTTCCCAGTTTTAAGGGCATACTTTCGTTCGAGAAATGCTTGATACGCAGGATTGTTCGAATATGGTGCAATAATACTAGCTAACTGAACATTAAAACGTTCATGAAATTCTTCTGGAGACAGCTCTTCATTGTCAAGAGTATCTAAAAAATCATGAGCAGTATTTTTCATTTTTTCATATAGCTGAGACACTTCGGGGCTAGATACCCCCATATTGCGAGCAATTTCTTCAATTCCCTTATTGTTATAGTCTAATAAGGGTTCTCCATCCATCATAATTAGTTCGCTACTATTACGTAATGATTGAATTAAAAAAGTAGAATGAGTTGTACATATAAACTGCATTTTCGGGAAGATTTTTCTTAGATCTTCAATTACTCTTCGTTGCCATTTAGGGTGTAAATGAAGATCAAGTTCATCTATTAATATTACCCCTTTAGTTTCAGAGCAAATATTTTCTTTTAAATGTGGGTTAAGAATAGCTGCTCTTCTAGCTATATCACAAAACAAACCTAATATAGTTCTTTGTCCATCACTAAGATGCTCGAATGGTGTCGAGCTACCATCTTCATAACGAACCATCACCCTTGATTCTTCAAAATCAAACCCAAAGCCAACACAACTTTCCATAGCTGCTTTCGCTGCGAACTCTATAGCTGACTTCATTGGGCTGGGAACTTTCTTTTGTAGTTCACTTAATTCAAGTTTTAGTAACCATTCACCAATAGCTTTATCATCAGCACCAGTGTGGAAACAATCTAAATAAGGATCGAACCTTGAAAACTGCTTTGAAGCTGAACTTTCAACATCAATGTTTCCTTTTGATATCCATAACCTGTCACACTCATAAAATGCAATTACTGGCAAATCAAAGTGTTTATCTTTCTCTATGTATCTTAAAACATCACTACCTAGAGTCGATAAGTTTAGATTGTATTCCGTCGGGGAGTATGAACCATCGTAGCGATTTTCATATCGAATGCCGCCAGTTAAGTACGTGTTTGAAGAACCTTCTTCCCTATAGCGTTTCCAGTTAACTTTACCGTTAATTGAATGCCCAAGTCGGCTAATAATTGGGAAAACACCAGTCGCACTAATTGATGTCTTTTTAGTTAGGTCAAAGCGTCCATCCCTCTCAATTTCTCGCACTTCATTATCCTCGATTAGTCGAAGATTCTGTTCACTTTTAATATAAGCATGCGCCCAACCAGCTAATGATATAGCGATTGCCTTGAGAAGAGAGCTTTTACCGCTACCATTAACACCTGCAATAAGATTGAACTCAGGGTTAAACTCGAACGTTTCTTCAGAGAAGAGTTTAAAGTTTTCTAATTGAATACTAGTGATCATAGAAGACTAATCATGGAATAAATTACTATAAATATACCATAATTTTGACTTGATGCTTTATGGAAAGCAACATAGAAATCTCATGTGCCACCTATGCCGAACATACTTTGGGTCAAAATATAGAGCTTGTTATAAATATGTAACTTGTGTTCTAAATGTCGTTTCTAGTTCCAGTTAAGCGGTATTTTTACAATCCATTACAGTGAACATGAAGTTAAGCTAAAAAAGAGGGATATAGAAACGTCATCCATTCCACCGAGTTTTTGAGTAGCCGTGGTGTATGCTATCCCTTGGTGTACCTACTGCTGTCAACTTTGAGTCGTGTGGCGATACTGGATTTTATGTCGCTCAACTACGCTACCAACCAGCTCAAATTGACCGTAGCTTATAATACAAGCTCTATGGGTATCATTTCATCTCTACTAAAGCCCGTTTTAGCCTAGTTCCACTAAAGGCGATTTTACGCTTTGATAATGAGCTTTGTTTATCTCGTGTTGGTTTGGTGGCAACCTTGGCTTGATAGCTTGTGTGCTCAAAAAAGCGTTCATAGTCGTTCCAACTTTTTATTAACCTAATACGCTCAAAGCGATCTTTATCATTGTCACCAAACCATGCCTTGAAAGGAAGTTGCTTGAGTATCGTTCTTATTTTTCTTTTTCTTGCGGCATCTGTTCTACTCGCCATAGGAAAGGAATCAAACATGATTGTTATGTGGTAGTGCTTACCATTTGAGGTTATTTCTTCACACCCTCGCCATATGCAAGGTTCTATTTTTAGTATCTTGAGCTGCTGATTAATCGGCTTAATGATATCGCTCATGGTTTTTATTTGATGCTGTTTAACGACTTTTGCACCTACTCCGAGCATTACGCCTATGGGTAACTCAAAGCTATTAAATAATGGTTCAAAGGTTAGGCTTAAGCGTTTCAGTTCAGCGCTGAAACAAGCTCTAGGGCTTCCGTTTGTGGCACTTGTGAGAATGGGTAAGTGCTTACCCGATAATGGACTTCTGAATGTAGGCTGTGTGGTTTGGTGAGGTTTATTCTTCTGATACTTGCGTTGATTTTCTCCCTTGTTTGGCAAGTGAGCAAATAGTTCACTCAGAATAGGGGAGTGCTGCTTGAGCTTTAAAGGTAACCAAGTGTTTTTGTTCTTTCTCCCTTTGGTCGGTGGCGGGAGAGTTTTGTCGTTAACCATTCTCTTAATAGAGCTTTCTGATACTTGTAGCGTGAAGCATAGATCTTGAATAGTTAGCATTAGTTACAAATACCAGTGGTAATAACCCCGCTTTTAAGCGGGGCAAGGTGTTGCTTACTTATACTTACCTTTGATGCTACTAGTTCTTGGTGTTCGAACTTTCAACGAGCCTTTACTAGTTGACTCAAAGGTATTGTTATTACTCAGCATTCGTTTTGAAGTGATATTAATTTCTGTAGGCACAATTAAGGGGTAACCCTTAGAGTAATCTTTCAAGATCGCTCGTGCTTTTTGAGTGAGATAACCGCAAGTAACACCTAATTTAATTGATAGTTTGTACTTACGAACGAAAACATATTGTCCATATGACTTTGCTAACAGGTGAAGCAGTTTCCACTCATTGCTGTATGTCGATTTATGGATACAGATACCTAGATCTGTAAGATGCTCTATGGCTCGTATATGCTTGTGATTACGTTGTTTTAAAGCAATGTATTGGTGTTGAGCTGTTTGCTGTTCTGGTGTCATATCAAGCTCCCCCATTTTGTTTTACTTCAAGGTTTTCAATCCAAGCAATGACTTCATGCAGTTTGAACCCGATAGCTCGTTCCCCCAACAAAACGCGATTTGGGAACTTTCCTTCGGCTATACGGCGGTAGATAGTTGGACGTGATAGACCTGTTAAGTGAATGACTTCAGGTAAGCGAATAATTGAAATTGGGACTTGGGTATTCATGCGTTCTCCTAATGTGCTGTAACTTCTAATAGGAGATTAATAAGGTCTTTGAATTGAGGTAAGACGGAAAAAAAGGAGGGAGATTAATTCCCCCCTTATAGTGAATAACTGATTCTATTGTTTACGAATAAGGTCTTTGTATAGTGTCTGGTATTTCGCCAAGTATTCTTGGTCTTTTGTATTCATGTAGTAGTTTCTAATTTCTGTTAGCGTGCTACTTCCATCAATTATTGTCGAGGCTTGCAAACCCTCCTCATAAGCTTTTGCTACTCGAATTGCATGAAACTCAATCGTTACTGATGCTTTACCAATAGCATCATTGTGGCAAAACTCCCTATCAGGAAAAGGGCTGATTCCTAACTCATCAAGCTTTTTTATATGCACGCGAATTGCTTTAGTATCAATGCCTAGAGCCTGTTGTGCTTTTTTTTTGCTACCTAACAAAACGCAAATAGCCCAAACGAAAGTAGAATCAGAAAGTAGTTTTTCTGGGCGACCTAATCTAGCTTTTTTATCTGGAGCTCTTTTTATCAAGTTATTCAGCATTTGAATGTAGAATCGATGTTCGGGGGCTAGATAGCTTGGAGGGCTTTTTAAAAACTCGAACAGTTCATCTTCATATTCAAGAAAAATTTCGTCCTCTACGAATTGTGTTATCTCTATGCTTGTTTCTTTAGCAACACCATCTTTTTGATCGTGAACTTCCGATGCAGTTACTTTGCTAGGATTAATATCTATATATGTTTGTTTACTCATCGCCAACAACCCTTAGAGATTTGTAACCTGTTACAGATAGCGAACCTTGTGAGGCTTGTTCGATATGGTTACTCCACCACTTCATCATTGGTCGTCTACGTTCTAGGTAGTCTGTACGATTGTATGCTCGTCTTACTTCATTTTTATCTACGTGAGCAAGCGCAGCTTCAATTAAATCAGAGTCAAAACCTTGTTCATTGAGAGTGGTACTAGCTATTGAACGGAGACCATGACTTACTAATCGCCCAGCAAATCCCATACGTTTTAAGGCTGCATTTGCTGTTTGGCTGTTAGTTGGCTGTTTAGGATCACGATCAGCAGGGAATACAAATTCACGGTGTCCGCTTATTGGCTTCATTGATTCCAAGATAGCGATCATTTGCGGTGTCAGCGGTATAGAGTGTTCTTTTCTCTTTTTCATTCGTTCAGCAGGAATCAACCACTGGTTGTTTTCAAGGTCAATTTCGTTCCACTTAGCGCCAGCAGCTTCATTTGGACGTGTCATGGTATGTAACTGCCATTCGATAAGTGATCGAGTAGTGCGCTTAATGCTGGCGTTAGCAATCGCAGCCATAAGTTCAGGTAGCTCGGCAGGTGCTAAAGCTTTCATGTTCTCTTTTTTTGGCTTCTTAAAAGCGGCTCTAATACCCGAGAGAGGATTAGCTGGTGCTAGTCCGCAGTTTACCGAGTGATCCATAATTTCATTTAGACGTTGAGTCACTCGTTTAACCGTTTCTAGGCTACCTTTAGCCTCTACAGGCCGAAGGAGCTCAATAACCATTGGTGCGGTGATTTTAGATATTGGAGTCTTGGATAGGGCAGGAAATACATAAAGCTCTAGAGAGCGCCAAATATCTTTAGCGTAGTTTTCAGTAACATCGTTACGCTTCACTTCAAACCACTCCGAAGCTACGTTGAAAAGTGTGTGCTCAATGATGGCTGCTTGTTCTTTATTTGATTTCTCGCGTGATTCTTTAGGGTCGATGCCGAGTGCAAGCTGTTCCTTAGCCTGTAGCGCCAACTTTCGGGCGTTGGCTAGGGTAAGGTTAGGGTATGTGCCTAAACCAAGGTTAATGCGTTTCTTGGTGATGGGGTGGTAGTAATTGAGATTCCATTGAGTCGTCCCATTTTTTCTGACTCGGAATTGCAAGCCTTCACCATCAGACAATACATAGTCTTTGTCTTTTGGTTTTGCTGCTTTAAGTTCTTTATCTGTTAAACGAGTAGTCTTGCGAGCCATGTTATCCCCTCAGATACGTTGTTTAGTATTCCAAAAATACGATTTCTTACTTGGAATACTAACTGGAATACTAAAGGCATGAGAGGTGTTGATATGTAATGAAATGCTACGATACGGCTAATGCGTTGATATATAAGGCTTTAAAAATAAAAACGGGACATCCTGAGATGTCCCGTTCCAAACGTTTGGTGGAGCTGGCGGGAGTTGAACCCGCGTCCAAAAATCATTCATCATTGGTACTACATGCTTAGTCGATCTTTAAATTCACCAAGTACCTGCGAACCGACACGCTAGTAAATGACTATCCTGAATTAAATTTCGAACTTCATCTCTCAGGCGGGAGAATCCGATCTAGCTAGTTTGGGTTTGACTCTTTGTAATTCCCCGTCTTACAAGCGGAAGCTAGGGCAAAGAGGCTCTCAGCAGGTTATTAAGCTGCTAGTGCGTAGTTTTCGTCGTTTGCGACTATTTTTTTGCGGCTTTTTACGTGGCCAACCGCCCCACGGCATGCACCTCAAACTGCAAAATTCTTGTCGAATCCTAAATCAGCCCCAAGTGTTATTTGCATAGTACCAGAAAAGCTTTGCCTGTCTAGCCTTGTGCGTTTAAGTGCTCAGAATTAACGCAGATTACTCTTCATAATCCGTGCTTTATCGCGAGCCCAGTCTTTTTCTTTCATATCTGTACGTTTGTCGTGTAGCTTTTTACCTTTTGCGACACCAATCTTCAGTTTCACCCAAGAGCGAGACCAATAAAGCGCCGTTGCAACAAGCGTCATACCTTCACGGTTAATACGACCAATAAGGTTATCGAGTTCTTTACGAGAGAGTAGTAGCTTACGTATACGCGTTGGGTTAGCAACAACGTGGGTAGAAGCTTGAGTGAGTGGTGTGATTGTCATGCCACTTACAAATGCTTCGCCGTCACGAATGTAAACATAGCTTTCTGCAATGTTGGTTTTGCCTTCACGCAGAGATTTTACTTCCCAGCCTTGTAGCTCCAAGCCAGCTTCAATTTCATCGTCGATAAAATATTCGTGGCGAGCTTTTTTGTTTTGAGCGATGGTATTGCTACCCGCTTTATTCTTTGATTTCTTTGCCATAGTGCCTGCATTATACGGCTTGGATTTCGGTTAGGAAATCCTTTATTTGCTCTAAGAGAGAATAAACGTAGAATTACAGTAATGATTGATTATGTAAAGCAGTACCGGAGTTAAGATGAAACAAGTGAGTCGTTCGGCATTAGTCTCGTTTAGTGCAGAGCAGATGTACGCCTTAGTGAATGATGTATCGAATTACCCGCAATTCCTACCAGGTTGCTCAGGCTCCAAGGTGTTGGAATCGTCAGAGACTGCAATGGTGGCATCGGTTGATGTCTCTAAAGCGGGTATTAGCAAGACATTCACAACGTCAAATCAGCTAACTCATGGTCAATCTATTATTATGAACTTAGTCGATGGGCCATTTAGCTCACTGACTGGTGGATGGTATTTTACCCCTCTTGATGAGAGTGCTTGTAAGGTTGAATTAAAGTTAGAATTTGAGTTTTCGAGCAAAATGGTCGAGCTTGCATTTGGCAAAATATTCAACGACTTGACGAGCAATATGGTGAATTCATTTACCAAGCGCGCAAAAGAGGTTTACAGCTGTTATGAGTATTGAGTCGGAAATGATCCACGTTGAAGTGGTTTATGCGCTTCCTGATGAGCAACGTGTCTTTACTTTAGTGGTGAACAAGTCGATGACGGTGGAGGAGATCATTGTTCAATCAGGCGTGCTTGCGCTTTATCCTGACATTGATCTCAAGAAGAATAAAGTGGGTGTGTTTAGTCGTAATGTAAAACTCGACGCAACGATACATGACAAAGACCGCATTGAAATCTATCGCCCGCTTCTAGCTGATCCTAAAGAGATCCGAAGAAAAAGGGCTGAGCAAGCCAAAGCTGCAAAAGAACAGTAGAATGAATTAAAAACGGCTCGTCATATGACGAGCCGTTTTTGTATTCGATAGTGTGAGTGATTAACTTAGTTAATGCTCTCAAAAAACTGATCGCTAGCAGGGAACTCACCTGCAATATCAACCAATGTTCCGGAAGGGTCAAAGTTTACGACTAGGTTCTGTTGTATCGACTCGTCGTGGCCAGCGGTGTGATGATAAATATAGTACCAAGTGTCTGGGTAACCATTCTCAATCAACATCGGAGAACCCATTACGTAGCGTACTTGCTCTTTTGTCATGCCAAATTTAAGTTGATCGACAGCTTCTTGCTCTACGTAATTGCCCTGATTAATGTCAATTCTATAAACCACTTTCTCTATCACAGAACAACCCGTTAGCATGGTGATTGCTAGCGGTGCGATGACTAACCATTTTTTCAACTGCATATCTTCTTTCTTAACAAGTAAACACTAAACTGCGGTGATAATAAACAACCTAAGCGCAGAAGTAAAAAACTCCTTCACCTTCGAACTGTTTCAGACCGCGAATTTAGAGATAGGTTGCAAAGAAAGTTAAAATAAAACGAATCGTGGAACTTATTGGGCCTAGCGTATTGCAAGGCCCTGAGACTTTTACGTTGATTACGCTGCAATCAATAGCTCTTTGGCGTTAGCCAGTGTCGATTGGGTGATTTCACTACCGCCCAATAAGCGCGCAAGCTCGGATATTCTTTCTTCAGTACCCAGTGTGTACATTTTCGTTTCTGTTTTTCCTGCTTTGGTCGCTTTGGCAACGAAGAGCTGCTGATGGCCACAACCAGCGACTTGGGGGAGGTGTGTCACACAAAGTACTTGAGTCGATTGGCCTAGTGTTCGTAGCATCTTGCCAACTACGGCTGCGGTAGGGCCACTAATACCGACATCAACTTCATCAAAGATTAAACTTGGTGTTTCAATTTTTTGAGCGGTAATAACTTGAATCGCGAGTGAGATACGCGACAGCTCACCACCAGAGGCGACTTTTGCAATTGGCTGGAGTGGTTGGCCCGGGTTTGTTGAAACCAAAAAGCAAACGGAGTCCATACCAAGTGGTGATGGATGTGTATTTTTGTTATCGACATCTATACAGAATTTGGCTTTTTCCATGCTTAATTCATGCATGCTCGCTGAAATCAGTTTATTGAGCTCTTTTGCGTAACGGCAGCGAGATTTGTGGAGTTTTTCTGATGCAGAGATAAATGCCTGATATTTGTTTTCTACTTCTTGTTCCAACTCTCCAAGCCGTTCATCAGAACAGTCCAATGCTTCAATTTGAGCGAGTAAGTCTTGATGATGCTGATACAGTTCGTCAGGCATTACGTGATGCTTTCGTGTAATAGACATGACTTTTGAAAAACGTTGTTCTACAAAGGCCATTCGGGCCGGATTAACGTCAATACAATCAAGGTAATTTCGCAGCTCAGCGTTTGCTTCTTCAAGCTGAATCATTGCTTCTGAGATCATATTTGGAAGCTCTGTCAGTTTTTCATCAAGCTCGGCTAATTGAATTAAGGACTGATTGGCTGATTGCAGAATACCAAGCGCATTAACTTCTTCACCCTCATAGATAAGCTCGATAGCTTGCTGACAGGTTGAGGCAAGTTCGCCACTATTGGAGAGTCGTTTGTGTTCTTGTTCGAGTTGTTCATACTCTTCCTCGCCAAGAGAGAGCTCGTTAAGCTCTTTAATTTGATATTCAAGCAGCTGTTTCTGGGCTTGGTTAGTGGCGCTGTTTTCTTTTAACTGCTTGAGATTGTTATCAGCCTGACGCCAATTTTGATAGGCATTTCGAGTGCTTTTTAATAGGTTTGTATGGCCTGCGTATTGATCAAGCATCGCCATTTGGTATTCACTTTTCATCAGCTGATGATGAGCGTGTTGACCATGAATGTTTATCAGCAATTGACCAAGAGACTTTAGTTGAGAAAGCGGGACAGGGCTGCCGTTAATAAAAGCTCTTGAACGGCCTTCTTTACTAATAATGCGGCGAAGTATGCAGTCGTTGCCTTCAAGAAGATCGTTATCTTCCAACCAGCGTGTGGCGTGTAGGTTATTTTCAAGAGAGAAAGCGGCACTCACTTCAGTTTTTTCTTCGCCTTGTCTTACCATTCCTGCTTCAGCACGGCCACCAAGACAAAGCCCTAAAGCATCAATAGCGATTGATTTACCCGCGCCGGTTTCACCAGTAATACTGGTCATCCCTTTAGAAAGCTCGAGCTGCAAAGATTTAACGATAGCGAAGTTGTTTACACTTAAATGAGCCAGCATCTTATTTACCTGTACAATTGAACAATACTGTATAAGAAAACAGTATATACTGTTTCTTTATACAGTAAAGTTGTACAGGTAAGTTATTTTTAAGATGTGACTACTTTGTGAGCAAGGTCAACTGAGGTCTAGATGCGAGATCTAAAACAGTTTGCTTGACCATCCAAGCTTGTTCCTAAGAACGTGATAGTAGCTGTAGTCTTTTGGATGTATCAGCTTTAACGCTGTAGGGCTTTGAAATATATGTATTTCATCCCCAGGGGAGACAGGGAGAGATATCTGCCCATCACAGCTAACTTCTTGTGTGCCTCTGTTATCTGGTGAGACGATTAACTTGATGCGGCTGTTTCCATCCACGACCAATGGTCGACTAGATAGCGTGTGTGGGAACATTGGCACTAAACTAATGGCATTTATGCTTGGGGATAGAATAGGGCCCCCGCCTGATAACGAGTAAGCGGTAGAGCCTGTTGGTGTAGAAACAATGAGTCCATCAGAACGCTGGGAAAACGCAAAAGTGTCATCAATGTAGACTTCAAACTCAATCATATGCGCCACTTGGCCGGGGTGTAATACGGCTTCGTTAAGTGCAGAGTTATGGCTTTTTACTTGACCATGTCGATGGATCTCGGTTTCTAGCAAAAAGCGGTTCTCAATTCTATATTCGCCGTTTAATACACTGAGTAAGTCTGACTGGAAGTTGTCAGGGTCTAAATCTGTTAAGAAGCCTAAATTACCTCTGTTCACTCCAATAACATTGATATCAAAGCGAGATAACACTCTCGCAGCGCCAAGCATGTTACCATCGCCGCCAACAACAATGGCTAAGTCGGCTTTTTTACCAAGTTCAATCAGGCTGGAAAAACTCTCTTTTGGAATATCATCAAGAATATCGGATAAACGGTCATCAATAAAAACGTGGTAACCTTCAGCTGTTAGCCATAGGTAGAGCTCTTTATGTGTTTGTATTGCTTGCTGATCTCGCGGTTTTCCGATGATGGCAATCACTTCAAAGCATTTTTTCATAGGTTTTCCAGGCTATTTAGACTTGAATCAAGAATCTTCATCCCCATAATAATGGCAAGTCACCCCTTTATGCGAATTTTTGTGCCCCTAAATGAGTAACAAAGAGTATAGGCGCACGTTTGATTGAATTCTGGAGATATCATGAGCAACGAAGAAAACAAAATGAAAGAAGAAGAACTAAAGAACACTGAAAACACAGAGCAAGAAGCTGATGTTGTTGGAAGCGATGCTGATATTGAATGGAATGAAGAGTTACAGCTAGACGAACAAGAAAGTAAGATTGCTCAACTTGAAGCGGCTTTATTAACGAGTGAAGCAAAAGTTCAAGAGCAACAAGACTCTGTATTGCGTGCAAAAGCAGAAGTAGAAAACATGCGTCGTCGTACTGAGCAAGAAATCGATAAAGCACGTAAGTACGCATTGAATAAGTTTGCTGAAGAGCTACTACCAGTTATTGATAATCTTGAGCGTGCCATTCAATCAGCTGATGCTGAGAACGAAGCGGTTAAACCTGTTCTTGAAGGTGTTGAAATGACACATAAGTCATTTGTTGATGTTGTTGCTAAATTTGGTTTGAAAGAGATCAACCCAGAAGGTGAAGCATTTAACCCTGAAATGCACCAGGCGATGTCTATTCAAGAGAGTGCAGATCATGAACCTAATTCCGTCATGTTCGTTATGCAAAAAGGTTACGAGCTAAACGGTCGAGTTATTCGCCCTGCAATGGTAATGGTGTCTAAGTAATAGCTACTACCTATTGTTATTTATGAAGAGGAGCAGAAGCTCCTCTTTTTTTTGCCTAGATGTAAACATTTTAACATTCTTTTCTCAAAATATTATCCACTGCCTTTCTTGTTTTTCTTCAGTGTCATGTGCTGATAATCTAAAGTATGTTGAAATTAATATCTATTTATTACATTTACCTGCAAGGTGGATGGTTCTTTTCTTTATGTTTTGTCTGTGTATTATGACTGCCTTCTCGGCGATAGACCGAGTTTATAACTAATTTTTAACATAAATGCACACACAACAACTGGAGTAGAATGATGGATAAGTCGCTCTCAAGCAAAATATTCGTAGGGCTTTTCGCTGGCCTTATGATCGGTACCGCAATTCAATACCTATTTAGCGGCGTCACTTTTATGGACACCTACCTGTTAGGGCTCGCTGACGGCGTTGGTACCATGTTCGTTGAAATGATCAAATTGATGGTTGTTCCATTAGTTTTCTTTTCAATTGTTTGCGGAATCGTCGATCTGAAAGATCTCACCTCTTTTGGTCGCTTAGGCAGTAAAACGTTTTCTCTTTACATTCTTAATACTGTCATTGCGATCGTTTTAGCGTTAACCATAGGAATGATTTTCCAACCGGGTGCTGGTGCGAACTTAGTGGCTTCGACTGGAAGCGCTGCTGAGTTTGTAACAACGGATACGCCGAATATTTTTAACCTAATCGTTAATATTGTTCCAAGTAACCCTGCTGCTGCATTCGCAAGTGGCGACATGCTACAAATCATCTTTATGGCGATTTTAGTGGGTATCGGCATTCAAGCGATGAAAGAACGCGGCGCACCGATCGCTAACGCATTTAAGCTTGGTAACGAGCTAATGATGAAGCTAATTGGCCTTGTGATGGGTCTTGCGCCTTACGGTGTATTTGCACTTATGATTAATTTGGGTGCAACGTTAGAAGCAAGCACATTAATGTCGGTTGCGGGCTATGTTGCTTTAGTTATTGCGATGCTGCTGTTCCAAATCTTTATCTTCTATCCAACAGTGGTTGCACTAACTACCAAGTGTTCGTCGAAAACATTCCTTCGCGCGGTTCGTGAGCAAATTCTTTTCTCACTTTCAACGGCAAGTTCAAACGCGACGATCCCTGTGACAATGCGCACTTTAACTGAGAAGTTAGGCGTGTCTAAATCGGTTGCTGGTTTTGGTGTTCCATTAGGTGCAACGATGAACATGGCGGGTGTGTCTGTTTATATTGCTTTAGCGACTATTTTTGTGGCGAATGCGTTTGGACAGCCAATTGTTACCGCTGACCTGTTTACGCTTGGTTTCACTATTTTGCTTCTGTCAATTGGTGCAGGCGGTGTTCCTGGTGGTGGTGTGGTTATGGTTGGTGTTCTACTGCATCAACTAGGTTTACCACCTGAAGGTCTTGCAATCATCGCTGCGGTAGACCGTATCAACGACATGTTCTGTACGTCATCTAACGTTGTTGGTGACACGGCTGTGAATACGATTGTTGCTCAATCAGAAGGTGAGGTTGCTGAAAATGAAGCTGTTGCAGAGCCTTCACGCGCCACTGCTTAAGAAAGCTTAGTGATTGAATCTAAAAGCAGAGCCGTTTGGCTCTGTTTTTTTATGCGAGAAATATAATAACTTTTTTTGTATCAACCCTTGAAATGGGATTTAGCGCCCTTATCTATGGTGCATACAAAACAAAGATTCATTTTTTGTTTATTCGTAAGGGTTGAAAGCCCAGTATCTATCCCCCACATAGGGGATATAGAAAATCAAAATAGAATTAATTCGGAGATCGCCTGATGGGTAAAATCATTGGTATTGACTTAGGTACTACTAACTCTTGTGTTGCTGTTCTTGACGGTGACAAGCCACGCGTAATTGAAAATGCAGAAGGTGAGCGTACAACTGCTTCAGTTATCGCATACACCGACGGTGAAACACTAGTAGGTCAGCCTGCAAAACGTCAAGCGGTAACTAACCCAACTAACACGCTATTTGCTATTAAGCGTCTTATTGGTCGTCGTTTTGAAGACGAAGAAGTACAACGCGACATCAAAATCATGCCATTTAACATTGTTAAAGCTGATAACGGTGATGCTTGGGTTGAAGCGCAAGGCCAACAAATGGCTGCTCCTCAAGTTTCTGCAGAAGTACTAAAGAAAATGAAGAAAACAGCTGAAGACTTCCTAGGTGAGGAAGTAACTGGCGCTGTTATCACTGTACCTGCTTACTTTAACGATGCTCAGCGTCAAGCAACAAAAGATGCTGGCCGTATCGCAGGTCTAGAAGTTAAACGTATCATCAACGAACCAACAGCGGCTGCACTAGCTTACGGTCTTGATAAGAAAGGCGGCGACCGCACTATCGCTGTTTACGACCTTGGTGGTGGTACATTCGATATCTCAATCATCGAGATTGACGAAGTTGAAGGCGAGAAGACATTTGAAGTACTAGCGACTAACGGTGACACTCACCTAGGTGGCGAAGACTTTGATAACCGTCTAATCAACTACTTAGTAGACGAGTTCAACAAAGAGCAAGGTATCGATCTTAAGAACGACCCTCTTGCAATGCAACGTGTTAAAGAAGCAGCAGAGAAAGCGAAAATTGAACTTTCTTCAGCACAGCAAACTGACGTAAACCTACCTTACGTTACTGCTGATGCAACTGGTCCTAAGCACATGAACGTTAAAGTAACTCGCGCGAAACTAGAATCTCTAGTTGAAGACCTAGTACAACGTTCTCTTGAGCCACTTAAAGTTGCTCTAGCTGATGCTGACCTATCTGTTGGTGACATCGATGATGTTATCCTAGTTGGTGGTCAAACTCGTATGCCAATGGTTCAAGCTAAAGTTACTGATTTCTTCGGCAAAGAGCCGCGTAAAGATGTAAACGCTGATGAAGCGGTTGCAATGGGTGCTGCTGTTCAAGGTGGTGTTCTAGCTGGTGACGTTAAAGACGTACTTCTTCTAGATGTAACTCCTCTATCTCTTGGTATCGAGACGATGGGTGGCGTAATGACTAAGCTAGTTGAGAAGAACACGACGATCCCAACGAAAGCGAACCAAACGTTCTCTACTGCAGAAGACAACCAAAACGCGGTAACTATCCACGTTCTTCAAGGTGAGCGTAAGCAAGCGACTTACAACAAGTCTCTTGGTCAGTTCAACCTAGAAGGCATCCAAGCTGCACCACGTGGCATGCCTCAAATCGAAGTAACTTTCGACCTTGATGCGGATGGTATCCTACACGTTTCTGCTAAAGATAAGCAGACAGGTAAAGAGCAGAAGATCACTATCCAAGCTTCAGGCGGCCTAAGCGACGACGAAATCGAGAAAATGGTTCAAGAAGCAGAAGCGAACAAAGAAGCGGACAAAAAGTTCGAAGAGCTAGCAACTGCACGTAACCAAGCTGACCAAATGATTCACGGTACTCAGAAGCAAGTAGAAGAAGCTGGTGAAGCTCTACCTGCAGAAGATAAAGAGAAGATTGAAGCAGCAATTGCAGAACTTGAAACAGCGAAGAAAGGCGACGACAAAGAAGCTATCGACGCGAAAGTACAAGCGCTAATGGAAGCTTCTCAAAAGCTAATGGAGATTGCTCAGCAGAAAGCTCAAGCTGAACAAGCTCAAGGCGGCGAAGAAGCAGGCCAACAGCAAGCTCAAGACGAAGACGTTGTAGACGCTGAGTTCGAAGAAGTTAAAGAAGATAAGAAGTAATTCTATCTTCTCAGGAAGTGATGATTACTTTTAATCTAACTTCCTGATTTTATGTGTCTTTATTAAGATAAAGGCACATCTAGATATCAATGCGGGCGTTTGAGGCAACTCATACGCCCGTATGTTTGTCCTGAAGTATCTATATAGCTAAATGTCTTGCTAACCCGGTTAAGTGGTCAGTATTTATCAAAGCCTTTAGCTATATCGATACAACAGCAAGGGGTGTAGAGCCGCTTGTAGCATTAAATTGGTGACCAATAGCATGTCAAAACGTGATTTTTATGAAGTATTAGGCGTCAGTCGTGACGCATCTGAACGTGATATCAAAAAGGCGTATAAGCGCTTAGCGATGAAATACCACCCTGACCGTAATCAAGGTGATGACACTTCAGATGAGAAGTTTAAAGAAGTAAAAGAAGCGTACGAAATTTTGACTGATGCTCAAAAGAAAGCAGCGTATGACCAATATGGCCATGCCGCATTTGAGCAAGGTGGAATGGGTGGCGGCGGCTTCGGTGGCGGCGGTCAAGGTGACTTCGGTGACATCTTTGGCGATGTTTTCGGTGATATCTTCGGCGGTGGTCGTCGTGGTGGCGGTGGTCAACGTGCACAGCGCGGTGCCGACCTTCGCTACAACATGGAGCTCACTTTAGAAGAAGCGGTAAAAGGTGTTTCTAAAGAGATTGAGATTCCAACACTAGTGCATTGTGATACGTGTGATGGCAATGGTGCTAAGAAAGGCTCTTCTCCTGAGACATGTGGTACGTGTCACGGTCATGGCCAAGTTCAAATGCGTCAAGGCTTCTTTGCTGTTCAGCAAACGTGTCCTAGCTGTAATGGTAAAGGCAAGATCATTAAAGATCCTTGTAACTCATGTCACGGTCAAGGTCGCAAGCAAAAGACTAAGACACTTAACGTTAAAATCCCATCTGGTGTTGATACTGGCGATCGTATTCGCTTATCAGGTGAAGGCGAAGCGGGCGATATGGGCGCACCAGCAGGCGATCTGTACGTTCAGGTTCATGTAAAAGAGCACAATATCTTTGAGCGTGACGGCAACAACCTATACTGTGAAGTGCCAGTTAGCTTCTCTATGGCGGCGTTAGGTGGTGAAGTGGAAGTCCCAACTCTTGATGGGCGTGTTAACTTGAAAGTGCCAGATGAGACACAAACAGGCCGCATGTTCCGTATGCGCGGCAAAGGCGTTAAAGGCGTTCGTGGCGGCGGTGTTGGTGACTTAATTGTGAAACTTGTGGTGGAAACACCAGTTAAGCTAAGTTCTCGTCAAAAAGAACTGTTACGTGAGTTTGAAGATACCTGTGGTGGCGAAGCGGCGAACAAACACAAGCCGAAGTCTGAAGGTTTTTTCAATGGCGTTAAGAAGTTTTTTGACGACCTAACGAGCTAGAGACAGCCGACGTATTTTCTAGCTAAAAAAATACCTAAAGGGCCTGCTATATTGCAGGTCTTTTTTGTATCTAGCATTCTGATTTTTAACTCGATTCCTCTACCGATCTATTGTTAAACGACCAAATTTTTCAAAGTGCTGTTAGTCTAGCGTCATAATTTTGTTTGCTTTATCAGCAGCTGTAAAAGCTGCGTCAATATTCATTTCTATTTACCTAATTATGCCTAACTCCTGATAGTCTCGTCGCTTTCAAATATCCGAAATTGAAGGTGAGATGTGAACATCGTTAGAAAAACAATGCTAGTGGTTGGGCTTTGCTTAGCAAGTCTTACTGCGAAGGCTGATACGGCAGTGGGGCTTTTTGTTGGCGAACCATTTTGGGGGCTAGAATTCAAACATAATGATATTCGGTTCAATCTAAGTCTCGATGATCAATTTGGTTTGGGGGCCAACAAATCGTTTCAAGTTTCTAATACGCCGTTGTATTTATTTGTCGGTGGCCAATATATTGACCGTAATACACATTATATGGCTGTCACCTCAGGAATAGGCGCTGAATTAAGGGTAAAGCCGATGGGGTTCTATATCGATGTGGGACCGAATTTATACCTTGATGAAATGCAATTTGAATTAGAAGCTAAAGCGGGTTTGAGAGTCTATTTTTAGTTATCTCTTTTAAGTTTTAAATCTTTTCAGCTTTTAATTAGAAAGCGTAACTTAATTCATTTTAGTTACGTTTTTTTGTTCATAGTTCTTATTTACCAACAATCTACAGGGATTCTTTGACCTTTAGAATCCAATTTCATTACTTGATCGTTATCTAAGCAATCATCGTTATGTTGCCCTTTCGTCGTCTGCGCAGTAGCAACGATGGTATAGGGCGTTGTCGCTGAACTTGCCACCGAAAATTGATACCTATCAGTATCACTGTCGCATATCGTACAGCTCCCTCCTGAGATGAGATTAGACCAATCATAGCTTCCTTGATAGCTCTCTTCTAACAGAAGCTGCATACGCAACATATCAGCTTTAGCTGTCGTTCTATGGGCTTTTAGGATGTGGTCAGTATAACGAGGGTAAGCAATGGTTGCTAAGATCGTAACGATAGAGATAGTGAGCAATAATTCGATCAGCGTCATTCCAAGTGCTCTTTTTTTGTAGAGATTACAGTTGATTAATTGAATCATCACGAGTTGTCCTGAGATATTTTACCCCTATTTTTATGAGCTGTTAGCATCAGCGCAAGTGAATTAGATTATAAACAACGAATTTCATAGGAAGTTGGGAAATGACTCGCGGGTTTACTTTGTTAGAGTTGGTGATAACGATTAGTTTGTGTGGAATTCTTCTCGCTTTTGCCGCACCTAGTTTTAGTTATTTAGTGTCAATGAGCAAGATGAAGCGATTGGCAACAGAGGTTAATGGCTTCATTATTCAGGCTAAATCCGAAACCGTTCTGAGAAATAAAAAGCTGTATGCCCACTTTTCGATTGCTGAAAATACCGAAAATTCGACCGGAGCATGGAGTATTACTCTAGCGGACTCTGATGATCTAGATACCGCCAACCATATCGCCTATTTCGATGGTAGACCCTTTCATGGTCTAAAAGTTGAGCATACCTATAGTTCTCAGCAAATTGTGTTTGACGAAATTAGAGGAAGGCCAAAGTCGGGCAGTTTCTTTTTTAAGCCTATTCAGAACGGATCTAACCAACTTGCACTCAAAACTTCTAACCCACCAGGAAGAGTCAAAGTGTGCGGTATAGGAGGGGAGCATTATGGCTATAAAAGCTGCTAAGCATCAGAAGGGCATTGCAATGATTGAAGTGATGGTCTCTGCGCTTATTGGAATTATTGCGCTTGGTATTATCGGCTCGGTATTTCTCACAGGACAGAAAATTGCTAAAGAGCGCACTCTTGAGTTACTCGTTTTACAGAGTTTAATGAGCACAAGTTCCATGATGAGAGCGGATATGCAAAGAGCAGGATTTGATGGTGGTTCTGGAAACTCTCTCACACTTCAAGGAGCGACCAGTACAGTTGCAGTAAGTGGGGCAAGCATCGGTTTTGTTTACTACTTACCAAACATAAACAAGTACCAGAATATTAAATATAGGTTAAGTGATGGCTCTCTTTATAGCTGTGAAAGAAAGGACATGGTTATCGCATCGTTAGATAACTTAACAGGATGCGCAAACTTGCTCGATCAAAATATTATGAAGGTCGTATCCATGGCAATAACGACAACACCTTTGGTTACCAGCAGCGCAACCAATTTATTAACTCATGTTTACCTAGAAGCTGAACTACTTGATGGTGGATATAACCAGTCTGTTTCGATGGCAATCAAGCAAAGGAACTGGCTATGAAAAATGGAATGGTATGTATTGATGGGTTAAAGGCTCAACGAGGTGCAACGGCATTGCTCGTCACGGCGTTACTTTTAATGGGCGCGTTAGCTTTTGCGCTAGGATCCTATCGAGGTGTGTTCTACCAGATAAAAGTCGCCAATAACCAAATTGATGCTCGGAAAGCACATTGGCGTGCAGAGGGAGGGCTAGAGTGCGGGTTTAGCTCGATCGTACTCAATAATGACACTAGCATCCCAATTGATTTAAACACGACCTGCTCTGATATGGATCTTGTTTATCTTCAAGCCAGCAGTGCTGATCCAGAAAGACTTATCGCAAAGTATGGTAATAGAGAAATTGGTAAGACGATTGTTTTTACGAGTGACTCGGGGGCGGGCGCAATTAAGTCAACGTCTGATTTAGTTGTATTTGGTAATGCAGAATTTCCACCTCCAGACCCAGGAGAGAAAAATAGTGACGGTATGTATGAATGTGTAGCCGTGGTTGTCCGGAGCAATATCATTATTAAAGGGAACATAAGTAACCAAGGTGTAGGGAGTACAATATCTAAACCAAGTGAAGACTTTGATAATAGTTCTGATTGTGCTCCTTCCCATAAGACAGGTATTGGAGGAATCAATGGTATTTGGCAGGATGCGAGTAATAACTATGTCTCAACAGGTGTGAAACTAGACTTCCAACGAGATGAAACACTTAATCCATTTACAACGAAATTTGATTTTGAGCGTGGAGATTGGGAGCAGGTAAGAGACCATCCTGATTTTGAGTTCCTTAGTTACACCATGCTAGGCAATGATGTTGATTGTGTAGCGAAGTTTAAAGCGGACTTAGTCACAGGCCAACCCAATAAGGTCTGGATTGATGGGAGCTGTGAATTTGATCAGTCGGCTATAGACGAAATTACAGCTATTCAGTCAACCAATTCTGGGACGTATTTATTCTTGCTCGTTCATAATGGCGTTTTGGGTATACGAGGTTCTGGTTCAATTGAAGGTATTGTCTTTCATTTTACTGAAAACTTTGCTGCAAATCCTGAACATTGGGATGCTTTCTCTACGACTCTTCAGGCTGACCTGAATGCCAATTTTACTGATCCGATTGAGACTGTTTATGGCGCAACGACAACATTAACACCCAAACATGCAACGTATCTTCAATCGGGCTCATTCAAGTTTACTGGGGGAATGATATTTGATACACAAGGGCAAATGGCTCTTTTCAATAACTCAATGCGACTTCAATATAACAGTGATATCACTGAGAGTTTTGTTTTTTCAGCGAAACCAAAGTGGAAAGAGGGGTCTTGGAGTGATCACTAAACAGAAAGGTTTCAACTTAATTGAGGTAATGGTGGCCTTTATTCTTATTGGGGTTGCTTCTTTAGGTCTTGTTAAGCTTCAGATCTACGTGGAAGCGAGGGCAGAACAGGCTAAAACGAGTTTAAAAGCTCTGTATATGATTGAGTCACAGTTAGAGTATTTTCGTCAAAGAGGAGTATCGTCGGCAAGCTCAAGCTACTCATTTATTAATATGCACGATGAATGCAATGCAATGATTGAGAATAGTGCCACGCTAGATGTTCAGCTCACTTGTCAATCGACACTGAGTTTAAGTGATACGGTTAGTTCAATATCAATAAAGGGGTATTGGCATGATCGTTATCAACAAGATAAAGAAGTAAACATTGTGACAATGTTATCTAAATATAGCGAGTTCGATTAAATGTCGAATTTGTTGGTTTTTTTGGTTTTATATTTTACATAGTAAATAAGTTAATGGTTATTGATTTGGCTAGTGTGTGTTTTTAATAGGTTTAAATGTTGTGTTGGTTTGGTATGCTAAATTGTGTCTATTTTGTTGCACGTAGATTGTGTTTTTGCAAAACATGCCTCTGTTTAAAGAAAATGTCATAGAACCTTGTGCTTTTAAGGTCTGAATTTTATACAATGCGCAGCGTTATATAGACCACAAATAGTATTTATAAGGTCTAAGGCAACCACATCAAAAAAATACGGAGTTACCATGAGTAGCCAAGCTGCAAAACAAGCACCATCGCCGAAGCCGAGCGGCATGGATCGCTTCTTAAACGCGATTGAAACAGCAGGTAATAAAATTCCTGATCCTGCAATTCTATTTTTCTGGGCACTCGTTATTGTCTGGGTATCATCTGCGATTTTATCTAATGTTTCATTTGACCTTATCAACCCACGTACGGGTGATGCGTTAGAAGTAAACAACCTACTGACTGGCGAAGCACTCGCTAGCTTTATGGCAAACATGGTAACAACGTTTACTGGCTTTGCTCCTTTAGGCATTGTTTTGGTTGCGATGTTAGGTGTTGGTGTTGCTGACGCTTCTGGCTTTATCCAAACTGGCCTTAAGAAAATGCTTAACTTCACGCCAGCTAAGCTTCTAACTCCTATGCTTATCTTGGTCGCTATTGTGTCTCACACAGCAGCTGATGCCGGTTACGTATTAGTCATTCCACTAGGTGGTATTATCTTCCACGCAGCGGGTCGTCACCCTCTTGCGGGTATAGCAGCAGCATTTGCTGGTGTATCAGGTGGTTTCTCAGCTAACTTTATCCCTTCTGGTATCGATCCTCTGTTAGCTGGCTTTACGCAAACAGCAGCAAATGTTCTTGATCCTGAGTACATTATTAACCCTCTAGCGAACATCTTCTTTACTGGCCTTTCTTCATTCCTGATCGTTGGTATCGGTTGGTGGGTAACTGAGAAAATCATTGAACCACGTCTTTCTAATACACCCGTTGATGAAGATGCAGAAGAAGCACCTGATCTAGGTACGTTCACAGAGATTGAGTCTAAAGCATTCCGTTGGGCTGGTTGGGCAATGGTTGCAGGTATTGCAGCTTTAGTCTTCGCACTTATGCCAGAAGATTCAGCGTTACGTTCTCCGGAAGGTGAGCTTACTGCATTCTCTGCGCCTCTAATGCAGTCAATCGTTCCACTTATCTTTATTTTGTTTGTTATTCCTGGCATCGTTTATGGTCGTATCTCAGGTAAGTTTAACAGCAATAACGACATCATTAAGTCAATGTCAGAGACGATGTCTACGATGGGTGCTTACATTGTAATGTCGTTCTTCTGTGCTCAGTTCCTATCTGCATTTGGCCAATCAAACATTGGTACTATGCTTGCGCTTTACGGTGCTGAAGGTTTGAAAGCGATGGACCTGTCGGGTGAATTTACGATCGTTGGTATGATTCTTCTGACTGCGTTTGTTAACCTACTGGTTGGTTCTGCATCGGCGAAGTGGGCTCTAATTGGCCCAATCCTTGTTCCAATGTTGATGGTTGTTGGTATCTCTCCTGAGCTATCTCAAGCGGCTTACCGTGTTGGTGATTCAGTGTCTAACATCATTTCTCCACTAATGGTGTTCTTCCCTCTTGTGGTTGTTTACTGTCAACGTTACGTGAAGTCTACGGGTATCGGTACACTAGCTGCATTGATGATGCCGTTCTCTATCGCGATGCTAATTGGTTGGACTGTCTTCCTACTCGCTTACTGGGCACTTGGTATTCCTCTAGGTATCAATGCTCCTTACACTTACACAATGTAATCTGTTAATTTAAGCGATATACAGATACTCAAGCCCGCGATTATAATCGCGGGCTTTTTCTTATCTACTGAAACAGGGTAAACTCTGGCAGACCGCTTATCTTAACTTTGTTTATCACAACTTTTTTATTTGGAGTTACATAGTGCCCCTCGATCAATTCACCTCACAAGATGAACACTTTATGCGTCGCGCTTTAGAGCTTGCAGCAGAGGCTGAGCGTGAAGGGGAAGTGCCTATTGGAGCGGTATTAGTTAAGGGGGGAGTGATTATTGCCGAGGGCTGGAACCGATCTATTGGCCACCACGATGCCACCGCGCACGCTGAAGTTGAAGTGCTCCGCAAAGCAGGAGAAGCCCTTGAGAATTACCGACTACTTGATACCACCTTATACGTCACATTAGAGCCTTGCCCTATGTGCGCTGGAGCGCTCCTACACAGCAGAGTAAAACGAGTGGTTTTTGGCGCTTCTGATCTTAAAGCGGGGGCCGCGGGAACCGTACTGAATTTATTTGAAAGCCAAGCGGCGTATCACTATGCAGAGGTTGAAAAAGGGTTATTGGAGGAAGAGTGTAAAGCAGTACTACAAGCATTCTTTAAACGCAGACGAAAAGAGATTAAAGAGAAAAAGAAGCAAATGAAACTCGACTTGGAAGGTAAATCCGAACAGTAGGAGAGCCAGTCAGGGGTAAATTAGGGCGATTAAAGAATTTGGTTTGTTCACTTAGAGTGGGGGGATTTCAGCAAACATCCATGCTATTGGGATAGCTTTTTGTGAATCTACCTCGTCTGATAGATGCTTGCTTGTTTGATTAATCCATCTGTAATTGAGTGTAAGTGCGGTTTCGCCAAATAATCTTTTTCTTGTTATTCGATAGCATACGTTTTCTACGCGTTGCTGAAACAGTCTTACTCAAACGCTTGGATTGCATTTTACGTTTCATAATAAAACACTCCTTAAGTTCTTACTATTATCTTCTCAAACACGTCGGTTTGAGCCATTCAAACTCGATTACCTATCCTTTATAGAAAGGGAATGTTACGGCAATATGAATGTGTCTGAACAAACTAAGATATAAGGGCTATTTAGATGATTTTCAAGTGTGTAATAGTAGAAAATTCTATTACACACTTGAGCTAGAAGGACGTAATTCCCTGCAATTCCAGTTTCTTAGTCAGAAGAAACAGCATCCGATTTCTGTGTGTCGGGTTCAATCGCCGGCGACTCGGATCCTTCCGCTCCAGATACGCTGATTTCTGGTGCTGCAATAACGGTTAGCCCTTCAGTATCGGTGCCCGTTGTTGCGCTTCTCTGCTCTACATGGCCAATAATCGACTGATAGTAGCGGCGGATATTTTCGACATAATTTCTTGCCTCATCACCTCGAGCGAAACCGTAATAGGTTTGACTGTAATATTTCTTTTGTCTTAGTAGTGGAAGGCGATCCTTTACATCAGCCCAAGCGTCAGGGTTGCCTCCTTGGCGCTTGGTTAAGCGTCTAGCATCCATCACATGCCCAAAGCCAACGTTGTACGACGCAAGGGCAAACCAGATTTTCTCATGCTCAGAGATACTATCTGGAATGCGGTCCACCATTTTTCTTAGGTAAGCGACACCACCCCATACGGACTGCTCAGGATCAAGTCGATTCGTTACCCCAACACTTTTGGCTGTAGGTAGGGTAAGCATCATCATGCCTCGCACTCCTGTTGGTGAGCGAGCTATCGGGTTCCAGTGTGATTCTTGGTAAGCCAGTGCAGCAATCAAACGCCAGTCAAACTCTTGTGAGTGCTTGATGAATAAAGGAGACCACTCTGGAAGTTTACTGTCTAAGGCGCGAATGAAGGCGCGAGTATCAACATAATCAAAGCTGCCAATATGACCAATGTACTTCTCTTCAAGTGCAGCCAGCTGACCTGACTGTTTGATGGAGCCAAAGTACTCGATGAGCAGCGCGTATAAGCTTTCATCTTCAGAGCGATTGATAAACCATGAGATAGGTTGGTCTTCTGTCAGTTCAAAAGCGATAGCGATATCTGGGTAGATACGCTGTGACAAAGATATCTCGATAGAATCGGCCACCGTAAACGGAAGCTTACCTTCAGATACCTGTTTTAAAAGCTCGTTAATATCGGCATCGATATCGACAGCATAGTTAAACGTTTCATGCTGATGTTTTAACTGCTCTAGAGTGTTTTTAAAGTGTGAGTCGTCAACAATGCTTACTACCGAGTTACCATCATTTTGCTCAATGAGCTCTTCTTGCCTCTCGAGTAGTTGATTTATGTTCCTTGGTCGCCATTGTCCCGTTTTATAGACAAGCTGTTGGCTCACATAGTAATAGGCAGGACCAGCACGAAAATTGTTTAAGCGTTTTTCCGATTGGCTTAATCCCGCAGCAATAATATCAATCTCACCATTCTCTAGTGCAGGGTAGAGGCTAGACATACGGTAAGCGGGTTTCATCTCAAGCTTCACGCCCAGTTCGTTAGCAAATTCGCGAACCAATTCGTAATCTAACCCCGCAGGGCCATCTGGGCCTATATAGTAAGAGAGTTGATTATTTAGAGTGCCCACACGTAAAACGCCACGGTCGAGGATCTCTTGGAGCTCACTTTTTGGCTCTGATTCTATTTGGCAGCCTGTCAGTATTACGGATGCAAATATAAAGGCGGCAGTCAGTTTTAGTTTTGACAGTGTGCTGTTCAACATTTTTAAGTTCTCATACTTCTAGTATCGCTTTTATATCAAAGCCTAACGCTCTATAAAAGAAGAGTCATAAAAGATTGAGCGGAGTGAGCATTTATTCATCAATTTAGGTGTAACTGCAAATTGACAAAAAAAATGACGCAAACGGTTGCTTTTGGTGTTACATCACAAAACTAATTGCTTTATAATGCGCTCGCAACAGAAGAGGTGCAATCGGCATAAGTTCGAAGTTCATGTTTGGCTTTGTAAGCTAACCCACTGAATTTATACCAATATCACCTCAGGGTCTATTGACCTTTTGAGATGATTTTTGCAGTGGTTTGTGAGTTGTTTATACAAGGCAGAGACTTGGAAGTGTAGTTTTTCTACCTGATAAGTCGATAACGCCGTAGAAATAAGTCACAAGCACTGCCCGAAGGGTTCGGCTAAAAGCGTTTTACTCTTTGTTGAGAGGTATTTGCTTAGAATGACTAGGCATCACACCTCTCGCCGCGATTAAAACGCTTTTATCTCGAACAAAACTTTACCGCAAAAGGTAAATAGACCCTATCCACTTGCATAAGAGACCTAAGTACATGAGAATTTTGCGTGGCTCCCCTGCCCTTTCTGAGTTTCGTGTTAACAAGCTTTTAGAGCTTTGCCGTGAATTAAGCTTACCAGTAACTGGTATTTATGCTGAATTTACCCACTTTGCTGATCTAACGGCAGACCTAGATGCGTCTGAAGTAGAAAAATTAGAAAAGCTGCTGACTTACGGTCCAACGATTGAAGAGCATGAGCCAACAGGTTTACTGCTGCTTGCTACACCTCGTCCGGGTACTATCTCTCCTTGGTCTTCAAAGTCGACCGATATCGCTAACAACTGTGGTCTAGATAAGATTGCACGTTTAGAGCGCGGTACGGCTTACTATATTGAATCTTCTTCTGAGCTGTCTGAGCTTCAGTTAGTTGAACTAAAAGCAATCCTACACGATCGTATGATGGAAGTGGTTTTCACTGATTTCGAATTAGCGGAAGCGCTTTTCCAAGTTGCTGAGCCTGCACCTTATGCAGAGGTTGATCTTATTTCTGGTGGTCGTAAAGCTTTGGAAGTTGCTAACGTGACGCTTGGTCTTGCTCTTGCAGAAGATGAGATTGATTACCTACTTGAAAGCTTTACAGTAAAGCTTGAGCGTAACCCGACTGACATCGAGTTAATGATGTTTGCACAAGCGAACTCAGAGCACTGTCGTCATAAGATCTTCAACGCTGATTGGACAATTGATGGCGTTAAGCAAGATAAATCATTATTTAAAATGATTAAAAATACATTCGAAGTGACGCCTGAAAACGTTCTGTCGGCATACAAAGATAACGCTGCGGTAATGACAGGTTCAGAGGTTGGTCGCTTCTTCCCAGATCCAGAAACTCGCCAGTACAGCTACCACCAAGAACAAACACACATCTTGATGAAAGTTGAAACGCACAATCACCCAACTGCTATTTCTCCATGGCCGGGCGCATCAACAGGTTCAGGCGGTGAAATCCGTGATGAAGGCGCGACAGGTATTGGTGGTAAGCCAAAAGCGGGTCTAGTGGCATTCTCTGTATCTAACCTTAAGATTCCAAACTTCGTACAGCCTTGGGAAACTGACTTTGGTAAGCCAAGCCGTATCGTGACAGCTTTGGATATCATGCTTGAAGGCCCTCTTGGTGGCGCAGCATTCAACAACGAATTTGGTCGTCCAAACCTGCTAGGTTACTTCCGTACTTACGAAGAGAAAGTTAACTCGCACGCAGGTGAAGAAGTTCGTGGTTACCATAAGCCAATCATGCTGGCTGGTGGTCTAGGTAACATTCGTGACGATCATGTTCAGAAAAAAGAGATCCCAGTCGGTGCAAGCCTGATTGTTCTTGGTGGTCCGGCGATGAACATCGGCCTTGGTGGCGGTGCGGCATCTTCAATGGATTCTGGTTCTTCTTCTGAAGATTTAGATTTCGCTTCGGTACAGCGTGAAAACCCAGAGATGGAACGTCGTTGTCAGGAAGTTATTGACCGTTGTTGGCAACTAGGTGATGCAAACCCAATCGCATTCATCCACGATGTGGGCGCGGGCGGCATCTCGAACGCACTTCCTGAGCTTGTAGACGATGGTGAGCGTGGCGGTATCTTTAATCTGCGTGATGTGCCAAACGATGAGCCGGGCATGAGCCCTCTTGAAATTTGGTGTAACGAATCTCAAGAGCGTTACGTTATGGCCGTTGCTGATAAAGACATGGCAACGTTCGATGCAATTTGTAAACGCGAACGTGCACCATACGCAGTGGTTGGTAAAGCGACTGAAGAACGTGATCTTAAATTAGAAGATTCACACTTCGACAATACGCCAATCGACATGCCAATGGACATTCTTTTAGGTAAAACACCTAAGATGCACCGTGATGCGAAAACGCTGAAAGTAAGCAATCCTGCGATTGACCGTTCTGGCATTGAGATGAATGAAGCGGTTAACCGTGTTCTACGTCTCCCAACCGTTGCAGAGAAAACATTCCTAATCACCATTGGTGACCGCTCGGTAACTGGCCTTGTTGCTCGCGACCAAATGGTAGGCCCTTGGCAGGTTCCTGTTGCTAACTGCGCAGTAACGGCAGCGAGCTACGACTCTTACCACGGTGAGGCGATGTCTCTTGGTGAGCGTACTCCTGTTGCACTTCTAGACTTCGGTGCATCTGCTCGTCTAGCGGTTGGTGAAGCAATCACTAACATAGCAGCGACAAACATTGGCGATATCAAACACATTAAATTGTCTGCTAACTGGATGTCTCCAGCTGGTCACCCAGGTGAAGACGCGGGTCTTTACGAAGCGGTAAAAGCAGTTGGTGAAGAGCTTTGTCCTGCACTTGGCTTAACGATTCCAGTTGGTAAAGACTCAATGTCTATGAAGACCAAGTGGGAAGAGAATGGTGAGCAGAAAGAAGTAACGTCTCCGCTATCTCTCGTTATCACAGCGTTTGCTCGTGTTGAGGATGTTCGTAAGACAATTACTCCTCAACTGCGTACTGACAAAGGCGCTTCAAGTCTAGTACTTATAGACCTAGGTAACGGCCAAAACCGCATGGGTGCTACGGCGCTTGCACAAGTTTACAAGCAGCTTGGTGATAAGCCAGCAGATGTAGATAACGCAGCGCAACTAAAAGGCTTCTACGAAGGCGTTCAAGCTCTGGTAGCAAACGATCAAGTTGTTGCTTACCACGATAAAGGCGATGGCGGTCTATTCGTTACTCTTGCTGAAATGGCGTTTGCAGGTCACTGTGGTGTTAATGCTGATATTGCAGCGCTAGGCGAAGACACGCTAGCAGCACTATTCAATGAAGAGCTTGGTGCGGTAATTCAAGTTCGTAACGAAGACCTAGACGCTGTGAAAGCAACGCTAGCAGAAAACGGCTTAGCGGAATGTTCACACGTTATCGGCTCAGTAGAAGCGTCTGATGAGTTAGTGATTAAGTCTGGTGACACAGTTGTTGTTGAACGCAACCGTACAGAATTACGTACTATCTGGGCTGAAACAACACATAAGATGCAGGGTTTACGTGATAACCCTATCTGTGCAGACCAAGAGCATGAAGCGAAGAAAGACAACTCAGACCCAGGTCTAAATGTTAAGTTAAGCTTCGATGTTAACGAAGATATTGCTGCACCATACATTGCGACAGGTGCTAAACCTAAAATGGCAATTCTACGTGAACAAGGTGTTAACTCTCATGTTGAAATGGCAGCGGCGTTTGATCGCGCTGGCTTTGAAGCAACGGATATCCACATGAGTGATATCCTGACAGGTTCTGCTGTACTTGAAGAGTACAACGGTCTTGTTGCTTGTGGCGGCTTCTCTTACGGTGACGTTCTAGGCGCTGGTGAAGGTTGGGCGAAGTCTGTTCTATTTAACGAACAAGCTCGTAACCAATTTGAAGGCTTCTTCCAACGTGAAGACACGTTCTCACTAGGTGTGTGTAACGGCTGTCAGATGTTGTCGAATTTAAAAGAGCTGATTCCAGGCGCAAATAACTGGCCACGTTTCGTTCGTAACGAATCTGAGCGTTTTGAGGCTCGTTTCAGCCTAGTTGAAGTTCAGAAATCAGATTCTGTATTCTTCGATGGGATGGAAGGTTCTCGCATGCCAATCGCGGTTTCTCACGGTGAAGGCCGCGTAGAAGTACGAGATGGTGAGCACCTATCGGCGATTGAAAGTTCAGGTACAGTAGCGCTACGTTATGTTGATAACAACGGTAACCAAACGCAGCAATACCCAAATAACCCGAATGGTTCACCAAACGCTATTACAGGTCTTACAACGACTGATGGCCGCGTGACTATCATGATGCCTCACCCAGAGCGAGTATTCCGTACGGTTGCTAACTCTTGGGCTCCAGAAGGTTGGGGTGAAAACGGTGCTTGGATGCGTATGTTCCAAAATGCACGTAAAAACGTAGGCTAACGATTAGCGTAAATTGATTTATCTTAAAATATAGAAATCGTCACTCATTGAGTGGCGATTTTTTTTGGGCGATTGGAAGGTATGATAACTAAGTCGTAAGCTGAGTTTGCTGAGGTGTGTATTGATATTGGCTAAAATTGAGGGCGCTAGCTAAGGTAATAAGTACATGTCTTAAAGGAGAAGCATGGAATGTCGGTATCGAACTGGAGCATGAGAACCCTTTCTGGATTGATGTCCTTTGTTATTGTTGTCATGTTTCTTTGCGCTTATTTTGTTTTTAAATTTTTTTGGTCTTATGACAAAGCCTTAGCGCAAATCGAAAGCATTCATGAGAGAGAGCTGCAACAAGTTAATACCATGCTTACTCTAGCTAAAGATGACTTAGAAGGTAAGCTGTCAGATTATGCAGCATGGGACTCAATGGCTGAATTTGCTAGTGATGGAAACGAAGCCTTCCGTAAAGATGATCTTAATATCCATACGTTGAGTTCTATGGGGCTAGAGGGGGTGATTGTCTTTAATAAGGATAAAGAAACCGTTTATTCCAGACGTTATGATCATATACAAGAGAAAGAAGTATTGATGGGGAAAGAGCTCCCCAGTTATTTTGATCTGTTATTGCATAAAGCTGAACAAACACCTGTGGATAAGCTTAACGCGCTTACGGGGTTAATTGCATTTGAAGAGCATGCTTATATCTACTCACTAGCTCGAATCTGTAACAGTGAAGCGCTAGAGTGCAATAACGGCTTTCTTATCTTTATTGCCCCGCTCGAGCCTGACTATCTGCAGTTGGTCGAGAAGACCACAGGGCTAGAGGTGTCGATTAGAACTTTAAAAACCATTCCTGTTTTTCACCACGAACATGGCTCTTCTGCTGAGAGTTATTTAAACTATCTTGACCCAATATCCAATATCAACATCAATATAAAGATCATCCACAGTATTATTCGTCCTACGTTTATTGAAGTTGATGAGCTCAGTGTTGTGATTGGTTTTTCATTGACACTGTTCTTAATGAATATGCTGTTAGTTCATAAGTTAACTGCGCCAATTAAACAAGCGCGTAAGGCTCTTATCGAGTTTGCTCAACAAGGTAAAACTCTCCCAGATGATCAGCAGTTTGTCTCTAAAGAGATGAAACAGTTTTCAATGACAATCAATAAACTGGTGAATGAGATAGATGCAAGTCGAAAGGAACTAAAGTGGCAATCGGAGCACGACTTTTTAACTGGGCTTGCCAATAAGCGTCTATTAGAAAAGTTAACAACGAAATGGATAGATGACCCTAAAGTCGCCTATTTAACGTTTTTTATGATCGATATTGACTATTTTAAACCCTATAACGACCACTATGGTCATTTAGCAGGGGATCAAGCTCTTGAGCGAGTTGCAAAGCGGTTGCCGAAGTCGATACAGATTGAAAAGCAAGTGCTTGCTCGTTTTGGCGGAGAAGAGTTCTGTTTAGTGATTGCTGCTTCAACACCGTTTGATAGCTTAGCGATTGCCAAGCAAATTCATATGAATATGAAGACCTTAGGGATATTACATGAGTATTCAAAAGTAGCAGAAACCTTAACGGTCAGTGTCGGAGGAATACAGTGTGTGAGAGGCTCAACCGAGAACTATCAAAGTTTGATCCATAAAGCGGACATAGAACTCTATAAAGTGAAAGAAAATGGACGAAACGGGACAAGCATTATAGATGGCAGTTAAACTTTCAACCTAAAAATCAGTAAATAGGTTGTAATTTGATGAAAGTGAGTTGATAAAACAGCAGCAAAGTAAATCTATTTATGCTCTAATACCGCGCTTACCAAGGGATGGTTTTAAACGCGCTCAATATAGATAGATTTCTTAGCGTTGGGCAATCCCTGATTAATCCCTTAGGAATATAAAAATGGCTTCAAATAAAAAATTTGCTATCCGCTTAACTGAAAAGCGTACTGGCTGGGCTGCTGAAATTACGCGCCAAGTAACTTCACGTAAAGTTGTCGTATCAAAGCGTGAAATGGGCTTTGAAACAGAAGCTGAAGCGCAAGCTTGGGCTGAGAAAGAGCTTGCTGGTTTCGTTAAAAACCAAGCTGAACGTAACGAGCGTAAAGGTCAACAACGCCAAGAGCGTGAAGAACGCGAAGCGGCGGCTGCTCGTGAAGCAGAGCAAAGACGCGAAGCACGTCTTGCTGCTGAAGATGATGCAGAATAATTCTTGCGTTATTACAGCGTTAGAAAAAGAAAACCGCCAACTGGCGGTTTTTTTGTATGCTTGATTTATAAATCACACGCTAACGAAACTGACCGGCTTCTGGTAAAAAATCAAAACCAGCCGTTGCTAACTTAGCCTCTAATGATGCTCGTTCAATTTCGAAGTAAGATACTAATTTATCAAGATCACCACCAAAATCGTCACGAAGTTTCATGTTCACAATGCTCATTAGCATGATGGGATCCATCGTTTCAAAATTTGAAAGCTGCATTACTTATCCTCAAAATCCGAGATCAAGAGATTTGCGGCTGCAAATGCCGCTTTTTCTCGAGTCTCTTTCGGGAGTGTTTCATCTGCTGCGACTTCATTGAGTGCTTTTACTGCACATGAAATAGCTTGTGGTATATACCCTTGATCACCACTGCCAATTTGAGCGTAAAGCTCACGAACTAAATCACAGCAACCGTATACTTGCATGCCTATTTCCTAAAAATGATAACTGCTCTCAATATACACATTGGCTAAAGTAAAAACAAAGCGGGAGTTTGTTTTATCTCAAGGAGTGCTAGAGTCTGGTTGAAAGTTAGCCTTGTACTTGTTGCTCTAACTGATAAGTGACTTCTGAATCAAGATTGAGTTGTTTACTTAGCTCTTGTAGGTAACTTTTTTCCATAAAATTCTGTTCATCCACTACGAGTAGCGAAGCCAGATAAATTTCGCTCGCTTGCTGAGGGGAGTTTGCAAGTCGTGCTATCTCACTTGGGTCGAGGGGCTTATTTAGCTCTTGATGAATCAATTGTTGTACAGAGCTATCTGCGTCCATTTCAGAAACAGCGAGTTCGATTCGCTGCATTTCTTGTTCGTCTACATGACCATCGGATTTAGCGGCGGCAATCATGGCCTTGAGGATAAGAACTTGATGGCTACTGTCTGTTTCATCAAAGGAAGCTGATGACGTGTTTTCAGAAGTGTGAGTTGGTTGTTTTGCCTGCCAATCATTATACACTTTGTATGCTAATGTCCCGAGTGCAGCAGCACCGCCCACTACGGCCACTTTAGAACCTACCTTTCGCGCTTTTTTTGATCCCATAAGCGCTACAATTAAACCGCCTCCAATGGCTCCAGCTCCTAACGTTTTCAATTTTCCTTTGTCTGTACTCATTGAGCCAAGGCCAGATGCATGTTTACTTAATTTTTCAGAGCCCTGTTTTAGGATGTCAGATTTGAGCGCTTGGTTGAGAAGACTAGTTAGATTCATAAAACACCTCCAGTAGATTTAGTTGAAGTCTAAAGTGGAGTGAATGAACACAAGATTAACATGTTGTAATTTTATAAATAAAGGAGTGGTAGGGGGAGAGGAAGAGGTTGTTAGGAACGAGAAAAGAAAAAGGGTTGGCCAATTGCCAACCCTTTTAGAGAGTTAAAGACTTCTTATTTTAGTTGTGCTTTTACATGCTCAACAATATCCGTCATTGGAATGGCAGATTTCTCACCCGCACGACGGTTCTTATATTCGAAGTTTCCTTCATCCATGCTGCGGTCACCGATAACGATGGTGTGTGGAATTCCCACAAGCTCGATATCTTTGAACATGACGCCAGGACGCTCTTTACGATCATCAAACAGTACTTCAATACCCATAGCGGTTAGCTCAGCGTAGAGTTTCTCAGCGGCTTCTTTAACTCGCTCAGATTTGTGCATGTTCATTGGAACGATTGCAACTTGGAATGGTGCAATCGCTTCAGGCCAGATGATGCCGAATTTATCATGGTTTTGCTCGATAGCCGACGCAACTACGCGTGATACACCGATGCCGTAACAGCCCATCTCAAGGATCGTACTCTTACCATCAGGACCAAGAACGTTACAGTTCATTTTCTCTGAGTAGTTTTTGCCCAATTGGAAGATATGGCCAACTTCAATACCACGTTTTAGCTGAATAGTACCTTGACCACATGGGCTTGCATCGCCTTCAACTACGTTACGTAAATCTTCAACTTGACCAAGTTCAACATCACGACCCCAGTTGATACCGAAGTAGTGTTTGTCATCGACGTTTGCACCTGCGCCAAAATCACTCATAACAGCAACGCTACGATCAACAATGAAAGGTAGCTCAAGACCAACAGGGCCTAGTGAACCAGGGCCAGCGCCGACTAGAGCACGGATTGTTGCTTCATCTGCCATTTCTAGTGGAGACGCAACCTGTGATAGGTTTTCTGCTTTGATTTCGTTTAGCTCATGATCACCACGAATGATCAATGCAACGATCTCAGCTTCAATCTCATCTGATGCCTTAACAAACAGTGTTTTCACTGTCTTTTCAATCGGCATTTCAAATTGTTCAACAAGCTCGGCGATGGTTTTTGCGTTTGGTGTATCAACCAGCGTCATCTCTTGAGAAGGCGCTGCACGCTCAGTAGTAGGAGCAAGCGCTTCCGCTTTTTCAATGTTCGCTGCGTAGTCAGACTCAGAAGAGAATGCGATCAGGTCTTCGCCACTTTCCGCTAGAACGTGGAACTCGTGAGAACCGTTACCACCGATAGCACCGGTATCGGCCAGAACTGGGCGATAATCAAGGCCCATGCGATCGAATGCTTTACAGTATGCTTCGTGCATCGCTTGGTAAGATTTCTCTAGACCTTCTTTATCAATGTCAAAGCTGTATGCATCCATCATTGAGAATTCACGAGCACGCATTACACCGAAACGAGGGCGTCTTTCATCACGGAATTTAGTCTGAATTTGGTACAAGTTCAGTGGAAGCTGTTTGTAAGAGTTAACTTCGTTACGAACAAGGCTAGTAATCACTTCTTCAGCTGTTGGGCTAAGAATAAACGGACGGCTGTGACGATCGGTAAAGCGAAGCAGTTCTGCGCCCATTTTTTCAGCACGACCTGTCTCTTCCCAAAGTTCGAATGGTTGAACAACAGGCATTAGTGTTTCAACCGCGCCGGCATTATCGATCTCTTGGCGAACGATGTTTTCAACTTTACGTAGCACACGTAGGCCAGTTGGTAGCCAAGTGTATAGACCTGAAGCGAGCTTACGGACCATACCTGCACGTAGCATCAGCTGGTGGCTAATGACTTCTGCGTCGTTTGGAGTCTCTTTCAGAGTAGCAAGAAGATAGTTACTGGTGCGCATTATTATATCCGTTCATCTAAGTTAAACGCCTTAAGCATGAATCTCAGTCATTGCCGAGTTCGATGTGGCATAGGAAAAAGTGTTAGCCCGCAATAATAGCAGTCAAACGGGTTTGTCAAAAGTGTTCTATTGAAGTTACCGTCACTAAGTTATGTGAAACGACGAATTTAACATTTAAGTCGAATAGGTTAACGGCATATTCTTTGTTGTCGGCTTTATTCTTCTTATAGGCTGGTCGAGGATCCTGTGATAAAACTTGAGTGATAACGCTCATTTTCATTACATGGTCACCGCTGTTTTGTAGCGAGTCTGAGGCTTCTTGTGTGAAAGTGACGTCTACTTTTTCTGGCTCTTGCTCTGCATAGCTTCCTGTTGCGTCATTTATTGCATCGGAGTAGGGGATATACGGTTTGATATCGATAATCGGGGTACCATCGACTAGGTCGACACTGCCTAAATCAATGTACACCTGATTGCCTTCTTGAACCACGCCTCGAACTTCCACTGCTGACATGCCAATACCATTAGGGCGAAAGGTTGCTCTAGAAGCAAAAACGCCGATGCGTTCATTGCCCCCCAATCTTGGTGGACGAACTGTGGGTTTCCATCCTGCTTCAAGGTTCTTATCAAATAAAAAGAGAAGCCATAAATGGCTAAAGTCGCTAAGCCCCCTCACTGATTCAATGCAGTTTGCTTCATCGAGTAATTTAACGCGAGAAGTGGCACTTGGTACGAGCCTCGGCTGCCTTGGAACAGCAAACTTTTCTTTATAAGGAGTCTGGATCACTCCAATTGGCTTCACTGAGTACACGCGTAACCTCACACTTTTGTCTTTTAGGTGACTCTGTTGAGCCGAATATGAACAGAAAGTCGTTCAGCTTTCTTGATGTGGTTCGAGTTTAACAAAATTAGATGGAGAGTAAGTACTTATAGACATTCTCACAATGTGTTAATTACCTTTTTTTATATAACTTGTTGTGTTTTTTTAGTTATAAACTCTATGTGATTGTTATTTGGTGGTTAACTAGACTGTATTTTTACATTTTTTGTTACAGTTTAGGCTTCAGTTTTTACGATCTGTAAAGTAATGTGCTGAATCCCTGCGTATTGACAGCGTTAGGTCAGGAAAAAACAAATTATAAATTAAAAGCAAACACAATGGAGGGAACAGATGAGTTCATCTGCTTCGATTAAACAAAACTCACCAAAAAAGCCGATCTTTACGCGCTTTCTTGATGCCGTAGAATACTTGGGGAATCTATTACCTCATCCTATTACTCTTTTTGCTATTTTCTGTGTAGCGATTCTCGTTACGTCAGGTATTGCCGGCTATTTTGAAGTGTCCGTAATTGACCCTCGCCCAGAAGGCGCAAGTGGTCGTGCTGCTGATGGTATGATTCATGTTGTCAGTTTATTGAATGCTGAAGGATTGCAGCGCATTGTTACTAGTTTAGTGAGTAACTTTGTTGGGTTTGCACCATTAGGTACCGTTCTTGTTGCACTACTTGGTGTAGCGATTGCTGAGCACTCTGGTCTTTTATCTGCTGCAATGCGCGGCATGGTAATGGGTGCTTCGAAGCGTATGGTAACGGTTGCCATCGTTTTCGCTGGTATCATTTCTAATACAGCATCTGAGCTAGGCTACGTTGTACTTATCCCACTTGCTGCGATGATGTTCCACTCGTTAGGCCGTCACCCTCTAGCAGGTCTTGCAGCAGCGTTCGCTGGTGTATCTGGTGGTTATTCTGCAAACCTTCTTATCGGTACGGTTGATCCGCTACTGTCAGGTATTACAGAGACAGCGGCACAGATGCTAGATCCTAGCTACTCTGTTGGCCCTGAAGCGAACTGGTACTTCATGTTTGTTTCTACTTTCTTTATTACCATTGCTGGTGCGTTTGTTACTGAGAAAATTGTTGAACCAAAACTAGGTAAATACAACGAAGAAGAAGCTGCCGAAGACTTATCTAACGATTCAGTTGGTAAACTAACAGACATTGAAAAGAAAGGTCTTAAGTTTGCAGGTGTTGCTGTTCTATTAGTAAGTGCGGTACTAGCTTGGACGGTTGTTCCAGCTGATGGCATTTTACGTCACCCAGTAACGGGTGAAATCGCAGGTTCTCCATTCTTAAGAAGTATCGTTGCCTTTATCTTTATCTTCTTTGCTATTCCGGGTTTTGTATACGGTAGAGTTGTTGGAACGATGAAGAACGACCGTGATGTTATTGATGCAATGGCTAAGTCAATGTCTTCAATGGGCCTATACATCGTTCTTGTATTCTTCGCAGCTCAGTTCGTTGCTTTCTTTAGCTGGACTAACTTTGGTCAAGTATTTGCGGTTGGTGGTGCAAGCTTCCTACAGAACATTGGCCTAACAGGTCCAATGCTGTTCTTCGCTTTCATTCTAATGTGTGGCTTCATTAACCTAATGATCGGCTCTGCATCTGCTCAGTGGGCGGTAACAGCGCCTATCTTTGTTCCTATGTTGATGCTAGTAGGCTACGCACCAGAAACGATTCAGGCGGCTTACCGTATTGGTGATTCAACAACGAACATCATTACCCCAATGATGAGCTACTTCGGTCTTATTCTTGCTGTTGCAACTCGCTACATGAAGAATCTAGGTATCGGTACGCTTATCTCAACCATGCTGCCTTACTCGGTCGTATTCATGGTGGGTTGGAGCTTAATGTTCTACATTTGGGTATTCCTACTAGGTTTACCAGTTGGCCCTGGCGCTGAAACTTACTACACGCCATAGTCAATGATTATGAAATAAATAAAAAACCTGCGAACTTCGCAGGTTTTTTTATGTACTTAATATATCGGAAATGAGTACTTTAAATAGGAGAGTGGCGAGAATAAAAGAGTGACGCAGTGAAGGCAGTTATTTTCGCTTAGCGAGAATTCTATCTAGGTGATTGGCAAATTCGCGTCGGTCAGTTTGAGACAGTGTGGCTGGGCCGCCGGTTTGAACACCGCTTGAGCGTAGTGTATCCATAAAATCGCGCATATTGAGGCGCGCTTTAATGGTCTCAGTCGTATAGAGTTCACCGCGTGTATTCAGAGCCAAAGCTCCCTTTGTAATTACTTCATCGGCAAGAGGGATGTCAGAGGTAATGACTAAGTCCCCGGCATTGGTTCTACGTACAATTTCGTTGTCAGCAATATCAAACCCAGCGGGGACTTGCAGAGAATGAATATTGGCACGCTTTGGCACTGGAACGACATGGTTTGCGACGAATGTACATTCGACACCAGTACGCTCAGCCGCACGTACAATGGTTTCACGGATCACTTTTGGACACGCATCGGCATCAACCCAAATCTTCATCATTATGATTTCTCGTTTAGTTTATCTTCTAGTACTTCGACACGTTTAAGAAGCATTGAAACTTGTTGCTCCAACTGAGTGAGCTTGTCTTGATCAGTTACTGTTGCTTTAGCGACTTCTACTTTTGGAACTCGATTAGAGGCTTTCCAACTTTTGATCGCAGTAATTAGCGCAGGTATAGGGACAGAGGTGCTTAAACGTGCTTTTACTAACGCGACTGTCGGTTCTTTTCCTTCTTGAGCAAGGCTCGACAAAATAGTGGTCAGTTCATCAGTGATATTTTGAGTTAACATCATTTGTTCCTCTTAAATCTTCTTGAAAACATCATACTTTCTATTCGGTAATTTGGCGAATCTCAAAATGGGCACTTGCGTGTGAGAGATCTCTTACAAAACACGTAAGAGAACAGCATTATAACGCCGCATATATTAGTGCAAAGTTGATTAACTTTTTGATTTTTATATTTATTTGTAATTCTTGTTGTGACGATAATAATAATTAAAAGTCGGGTGTATTGTCTAAATTGGGAAATCACGTAAATTAGAACCTGTTGAAAGGAGTTCAACACGGAACAGGAACAACCAAGGATTTGGTTATCTTCAGGAAGAAGATATGACGGCTAGGAAAGCGGTCAGCAGGAAGCGAAGGACATTGTACGGATACAACAGTTGCGAGGATGGTAGCTGCACCTCTAGGAAGAGGCAAGGACAGCATTAGGATGATGCAAAGGACACCGCTCAAGGAACAAGTGATGAGTGCTGACTAGGATAGTTAGCGATCAGGATGATTAGGACACCGCTAGGACGGCGACGTATGGAAATGCTGATGGATTCAGCCACTATTATGGATGATGCATGGAGCACTAACGAGTAGCCGGACTGCTGCGAGTAAGACTATAACCCCGATACGCGAGTATCGGGGTTTTTCTTTTTTACCTTCATCCTTGGTTGCCTATTCTTTTGATATAAAAGTCATTAACAGGGCAGAAAATAAACCTAGATCAATGCTTCGTACCATCAGTTAGTTTATTTTTCGCTCCTCAATTAAGTATTACATTTTCTAGCGTGGAAATTAGACTTTCGAGTCGCTATCAAGGATTAGATATGACCATAGTAACCCGTCGTTTGATGTTACTTCCCTACAGTGAATCATTGCAGTCAGAGTTTCTGATGCTGCACTGTTGTGTGAAGAATCGCGCGGAGATGAATGGTCCACATACAGTCTCTTCAGCGAGAGAGTTGTTTGAGAGAGTATTAAACGATAAATCGATGTACTGTATGGCGATATTAGATAACTATAATCGTGAGTATATTGGCCATATCTTTATTTCTCAGCTGGATTCAACGCCTGAATTAGGTTTTATTTTGGATAAGGCCTATTGGGGGGAAGGGTTAGCAACGGAAGCACTTAAAGCATTTCTACCTAAAGCTTATCGCGAGCTGTCATTAAACAAAGTCATTGCGACGGCGAATACTCATCATACCGCCTCAATCAAATTGCTCAAAAAACTTGGTTTCCAACAAGTGGGTGAAAACCAAGATTTTCATGGTCCGTATTACGAATATGAGCTTACATCCGATGTGGTGGCAAGTGAAAGTTCAATGGCCTAAAGCCACTCATCATTAACTCCCCTTGATAGCAATCATCACCAAGTGCTGAAAACTCAAAGTGATACACTGTATACCAACGCCAATCGCCTTTAGGTGTTCTCAATTTATGCTGCCCAAGCGCCACCGAAACCAATTGCAAATCAAGTTGTTTACATTTTCTCTCTATTGCATTTTTCGCTAACTCACCTTGTCGTCTTTGCTGCCAAAATAGGAAACAGACTAAGCTTAAGCCTACGATAGCCATCAAGTTATTAATCATAGTTCTCCTTCTACTAAACCTACATATCGCTTTTTACTAACCCAAAGTACTCGGGTGATTTTGAGCAACCACCTAACTGATTAGGATGCCCGAGTGGATTGCTGTAGGAGCAGCAGCGCATTGGTCAGCTCTTCTGATGGATTAGAGTGTAGAAGTGGTAACAGCACTAAACGAAGCTCCGGTAGCATGACTAGGTCGGAAAACAGCTGATTAAACAGATTTTGATTACCACTTTGTGCAAGTCTCAATAGAAATAGCTCTGCCACTTTTGGTTCTGATAATAAGTGCCAAGCGCGACCTGCAACTCCAATCAATACTTCTTGGTGGCTTAAGCGTGGGCTCGCTAAAATGGCATTGATGACCGGTAGAGAGATTGAACGATCGGCCCCTGATAAAGCTCGACAAAGCGCTGAGATTAAAAACAGATCAGGTTGGTCTTCCGATATCTTTTGAGTGGTTATTTCAGCGATGGTTTGCGCGAGTTTTTCCGATAGATCGGTATGCTCTAAGGCGCCAAGCAATGCGTAAAGCGGTTCATTAGGCAGATGACGCAGCGCTTTACGAACGAGAACATTGTTTTGGGACTGGCCTAATCGAGCACAAAGATCGGTGATTCCTTGTAAACCGACAGTCTGCCAGTTGTCCCAGCCGAGGTCACCGGTAAAGTAGTGCTGAGCATGCTCATAGTACTGGCTGCAAGCAAGGTTTAATTCTGCACGAATTTGGCTGTTGAATACCGCCATTTTGTCTTCGCTTGGTTTAAACGTATAAGGGTTATTAGAGAGCTTCTCTTGCTGCTCTTCGCTCATCTCTTGGTTGATACGCGATCCCATGGCTTCAAGAACATATTTTAAGAAGTTTCCAACTTCGGCTTGTTTAAACAAACCGCGCTCATCAAGCTCAAACTTTAAGAACCAGATCCATGGCTGTTGTTCTTCATTCCAATACGCGATAGCTAAGTGAGCTTTACGTTGAAGCGGGTAAGGGTAGGGTTGCTGCCCTTTTTCTACTCGAGAAAACGTTTTGTTCTCTATCGTTTTGATACGGCGACCCAGATCAAAAATCTTATATTGGCAGCCGCTGTTTTCTAGCAGCTCTGTAAGTGTATGAATCAGTTCCATGGAGATAATGACCTTAAGTTTCTTTGCTTATAACATGGTATCCTAGTGCGTAATTTCAAGGTCCATTAACAAATTTCAGGGTGATTTATGACCCAATCTGAACAACTTCTTCTTTTGCTCGATGAACTGCAGCAAGAGCTAGAGAAAAATCAGCTATGGCAAACAAATATGCCTTCTGAACAAGTGTTACAAAGTGAGCAGCCTTTTGCCCTAGACACACTCGATCCCGAGCAGTGGTTACAGTGGATATTTATTCCTAAAATACGGGTAATGTTAGAGCAAGGTGGGGAATTACCTAGTGGGTTTTCGATGGCGCCCTATTTTGAACAAGCATGGCAAGAAGCACCGCAATGCCAAGGCGTGATTAAGGTGACTCAGAAAATAGATAAGGTATGCCAACCGTGTTAGAGATAATTTATCAAGACGAGTATCTGGTTGCCGTTAATAAACCCGCGGGAATGTTGGTTCACAGAAGTTGGTTAGATAAACACGAAACTCAATTTGTCATGCAGACTCTGCGTGATCAAATTGGTCAGCATGTGTTTCCGCTACATCGGTTAGATAGACCAACTTCAGGCGTTCTTGTATTTGCACTGTCGAGTGAAGTGGCTTCACAAGTCATGCCGATGTTCGCCAATCATGAGATGGAAAAGACTTATCACGCGATTGTTCGTGGTTGGATAGAGGAGGGGGATGTACTCGATTACCCACTGAAAGTAGAACTAGACAAAATTGCCGATAAGTTTGCGACTCAAGAAAAAGAAGCTCAAGACGCGGTGACGGCTTACCAACCTTTAGCCAAAGTAGAAGTACCATATTCAACAGGAAGGTTCCCAACGAGCCGCTATTGTTTGATGGAAATGAAACCAAAAACTGGGCGAAAGCATCAACTTCGTCGCCATATGGCGCACTTAAGGCACCCAATTGTAGGTGATACGACTCATGGTGATGGAAAGCATAATCGTCTTTTCAGAGAGAACTACGATGTGTACCAATTGATGTTACATGCATCGGAGCTCAAATTTACTCATCCATTGACGAAAAAAGAGGTAGTGCTTAAGGCTAATTTTGATGACACATGGAAAAAGTTATTAATGGAATTTGGTTGGTGATCTAACGCTCGGTGGGTAGCTGGTTTAAGCTACCCGAACATGACTCGCCTCTAATCGTATATATCAAGCTTATAACGATATTGCCACTAGTTTGTCATAGTTAAGTTCCAACTATGATACCAACGAATTAAGCTATCAAAGGGTTTCGGTGTACAAAGAAGAAAGCCCTGCATATCGATATGTTTCATATTAATTTCTAGATATGTAAGATCATCTACATTTTCAATACCTTCCGCAATTAACCTCATATCAAGTTCTGGGCAAAGCTCAGTCAGTGATTTAACAACCACTTGATTAAATTTATCACAATGGATGTTAGAGATAAGGCTGCGATCAATTTTGACTTCGGTAAAGGGTAAACTTCTTAGTTGCTGAATGTTGGTATAGCCCGTACCAAAGTCGTCCAGTGAAAGACCAAAACCTAACATTCGAAAACGATTTAACGATTCCAGTTGCTCAGTCGTTTTAAGTGAAAACTCTTCTGTTATTTCAAGTATTATTCTCGAGTTTTCTACCCCTGCTTTTTTTAGAATATGATCCAGTTTTTTCGGAAGCTCAACGCTGGTTAATTGACTCGGAGATAGATTGATACTGAGGCTGATATTTTGACCAAATTCTTTGGTTAAAGCAGGAAAGGCTTTTAGAGATTTCTTAATGATTTGTAGGGTGATGTTATTAATTAAATCAAATTGTATCGCAGTGGGTATAAAAGCCCCAGGTAAAATGGCATTAGGGGTACCGGGCTTACAAATTCTGGCTAATACTTCTAAGCCTTTGACTTGGCTATTATGTGTGTCGATCTTTGGCTGATAATAAGGAGTGATCAAGTTTTGTTCGATGCATTCCTTTAGCTCATCTTTTGACATTTTTTGGTAATGAACAAATTTTCTTTCTTCAATTTGCTGTAATTTAGTCATCACTTGTTTGATGCAATTGAGGTCAACAGGCTTAGCTATGTTACCAATAAGATGGACTCGATGCTGTTTAGCGATTTCTGACGCTAACCTAATGACCCTTGTCTCCATTTGAGAAATGATACAAATGCCACCTTTAAATGAGATACTTCCTAACTCCTTAATGATTGCCATCCCGTCTAGGTTGGGCATATTAAGGTCAGTAAATACAGCGAGATAATGTTGAGGATTATTACGAATGTTTTGGAGCGCTTTTTCGGGGTCTGAGGATGTGACGACATTAGTATAACCAAGCTCTAAAAACATGCTTTTTATTGTCACAAGCATAGCTTTGGAGTCATCAATGACTACAATTTGTTTATTACTCACTCTTACACCTACCTAGCAATATGCCATGTTGTTCTTCGCAACACGATTCTATGTTTGTATTACATAAGCCTTTTACACAGTTACTTTGACTGATTTTAATTACTTATAAATTAGTAGAAGCCATAGAAAATACAAGGTCAAGTGAATGGTTTTGTATCAATATGCGCCTTTGCGCATAAGGTTGGAAGGGGTTGAAATGTAATGAGTCACAAGTTTGGTCACTATTTTTGATTATTTTCTTACTTCGCTTGCTTGAATAGGTCGTTGAGTTATTTCATTAGTAGAAAGAAAAAACGAAGCCAATGGCTTCGTTTATAGGTGTAATGTCGTGGCAAAAATGAGAGTTGAAAAATAAACAGATTAAGCTAAATAGCCTCTGATTGAGGTTTCAATACCGTCAGAATCAAGCCCAAGATCTGCATACAACTCTTGTTGTGAGCCTTGAGGGATAAATCGGTCAGGAAGACCTAAGTTCAAAACTGGCTTAAGTAATTTCTTACTCATCATAAACTCAATTACACCAGCGCCAGCACCACCTGCTATCACGTTCTCTTCTAGAGTGACGAGTACATCATGGCTAGCAGCCAGTTCTTCAATCAATGTCTCATCAAGAGGCTTAACAAAGCGCATATCAGCAACTGTGGCATTAAGCTTTTCAGCCGCTTCCAGAGCATCAGGGAGGAAAGTACCAAAGTTTAGAATAGCTACCTTCTCACCTTGACGAAGTGTACGGCCTTTGCCGATTTTAAGAGCGCTAAACTCAGCGTGTATTTCGCTGCCCAGACCATTACCACGTGGATAACGAACAGCACTAGGGCCTGTGTGTTGGTGGCCGGTATACAGCATTTGACGACACTCATTTTCGTCGCTTGGTGTCATGATGGTCATATTAGGAATACAACGCATAAAGCTTAAATCAAATGCCCCTTGGTGGGTTTGACCATCAGCACCAACAAGGCCTGCTCGGTCAATGGCAAACATCACAGGCAAATCCATAATAGCGACATCATGGATCAGTTGATCGTAACCACGCTGTAAGAACGTCGAGTAGATAGCGACGATGGGTTTATCACCTGCTATTGCCATACCTGTCGCAAGTGTAACGGCATGCTGCTCGGCAATCGCCACATCAAAGAATTGTTTCGGGAACTCCTTGGCAAAGCGAACCATGCCTGATCCTTCCTTCATTGCAGGCGTAATTGCCATTAATTTAGGATCTTGCGCTGCCATGTCACAAAGGAAATCACCAAAGATCTTAGAAAATGTTGGTTTTGAATTACTGCTTTTTGGCAGACTCGTATGGCTTGGGTCAAATTTCGGTACACCATGGTAACCAATCGGGTCTTTCTCTGCTGGCTCGTAGCCTTTCCCTTTCTTGGTCATGATGTGTAGGAACTGCGGGCCTTTTAGCTCACGCATGTTCTTTAATGTTTTGATGAGTTCGTTAACGTCGTGACCATCAACTGGGCCTATATAGTTAAAACCAAGTTCTTCAAACAGAGTACCCGGTACCACCATACCCTTAAGATGCTCTTCGGTGCGTCGAACCAATTCTTTAATTGGAGGGACACCTGAAAGCACTTTTTTACCGCCTTCACGAATAGAGGTATATAGATTCCCAGAAAGCACTTGAGCAAGATGGTTATTGAGGGCGCCAACGTTCTCAGAGATAGACATTTCGTTGTCATTAAGCACAACCAACATATCAGAGTGAACATCACCAGCGTGGTTCATCGCTTCAAATGCCATGCCTGCAGTAATCGCACCATCACCAATAACACTCACGACTTTACGGCCTTTATTCTCCTTTTCAGCGCAAATCGCCATTCCTAGACCAGCACTGATTGACGTTGAAGAGTGGCCCACGGAAAGGGTATCGTATTCACTCTCTTCACGCCAAGGGAAAGGGTGTAGCCCCTCTTTTTGACGAATGGTCGAGAGTTGGTCACGGCGTCCAGTTAAAATCTTGTGTGGGTAAGCTTGATGGCCTACATCCCAGATTAACTGGTCAAACGGAGTGTTATAGACATAGTGCAAAGCAACTGTTAACTCAACAGTACCAAGGCCTGATGCTAAGTGGCCACTTGATTGGCTCACTGAGTTCAATAAATAAGAACGAAGCTCGTCACACAGCTTAGGTAGCGTATCTCGAGGAAGGCTTCGTAATTCATCTGGCGTATTGGCCAGTGATAATGTTGGATATTTTGAAATATCAAGAGTCATAGTTTTGCGTGCTTATTATGTTTAGTTCTTGCGTTCGATGACGTATTTTGCGAACTCTTCAAGTGTTTTAGTATTGTATGGAATCGCTTCGAGTGCTTGAAGGGCTTCATTCAATAGAGTGTGCGCTTTATTTATCGCACCGTCCAACCCTAACAGCGAAGGGTAAGTGCTTTTATTCAATTCTTGATCTGAGCCTTGTGGCTTACCTAGTGTTTCAGTATCGCCAATGATGTCTAAGATGTCATCTTGGACTTGGAAGGCAAGGCCGATAGCGTCAGCAAACTTATCAAGCTGAGGCAGTACTTGAACGCCTTTTTCTCCAGCGGCAAGTGCCCCTAATCGAACCGCACACTTTATCAATGCCCCTGTTTTATTGCGATGAATCTCTTTCAACTCTTCTAAACTAACCTGTCGATTCTCGGCTTCGAGATCTAATGACTGCCCAATACACATGCCATGTGCACCGGAAGCGTGTGCAAGAGATTGAATCATCTTAATTCGTAAGCTTTCTGCGTCTTGCGCTAATTCACCTTCCGCTAAGATAGTGAAAGCAAGCGTCTGCAGTGCGTCACCGGTTAAAATAGCGGTTGCTTCATCAAATTTGATATGACAAGTTGGCTGTCCACGGCGCAATTCATCATCATCCATTGCGGGAAGATCGTCATGAATTAATGAATAGGCATGAATACATTCAATCGCAGCTGCTGGGGTATCCAATTCATTTTGTTCACAGCCGAGCATTTGTCCCGTCGCGTAAACAAGAAAAGGTCTTGCTCGCTTACCACCAAGCAGTAGACCGTAACGCATGGCCTCAATAAGAGTTTGGCTTTGGTGTGGCAGACGATCTAACCATGCATTAAGAATGCGATTATTCTGTTGCTGATAAGCGGTTAACGCTTCAATCATAACGGATCTTCACTCTTATTCTGAAGGAGACTCAAAAGTGCTGAGTGGCGCTTCGTCGTCATTTTGGAGCAAGATGCTGACACGTTGTTCAGCATCACTTAATTTGGTTTGACCGGAACGGGCTAAAGCAATGCCGCGTTCGAATTTCTTCAATGCGTCATCAAGTGCTAAATCACCATTTTCCAACTGATCAACTAAGGTATCGAGTTCATCGATGGTCGCTTCGAACGACATATTTTCTGGTTTTTTGCTCGCCATAATTTGTCTGGTTTAGCTGTCTAGTTGAGAAAGATGGACGAAAGTTACCTCAGGGCGTGGTTATGGTCAAATTTAACCAAAAGAAATTGTTAGAAAAGTGGAGCTTAAACGGTCTCTTCTCTATACCTAATCTATACATCAAAGATTGTATGACACAGGTATCAATGGAATAGTGTGACGCCATATTGATACAATTAACGGCAATTGTGATAAAAATCTAGCCATAATGTCGTGATAAATTGATCTGTGTGGCGAAATACTTTGAAAGGAATTCCAATAATTTAGTTAAAGATCTTATGATCGGGCCGATAACTAATTTAACTGACGAAATAATACCAATTTTTACGAATTTTGAAGCGAGTTAACTTAAACCTTCGTCTTGTCTGTTTTTTGATTGGTATAAATCTCATATTCGCTAATAAATAGCATGAGGAGTGCTTTGTGGATTTAGCAACGCTATTAGGACTCATTGGTGGTTTTGCCTTTGTCATCATGGCGATGATTTTAGGCGGAAGTATCATGATGTTCGTTGATGTCACTTCTGTTTTGATTGTTGTAGGTGGCTCTACCTTCGTTGTATTGATGAAGTTTACGATGGGGCAGTTTTTTGGGGCGGCTAAAATCGCCGGAAAAGCCTTCATGTTTAAAGCTGATGAGCCTGAAGATCTGATTGCTAAAGTTGTAGAGATGGCAGACGCTGCTCGTAAAGGGGGCTTTTTAGCACTCGAAGAGATGGAAATTACCAATGGTTTCATGCAAAAAGGGATCGACCTGTTGGTTGATGGTCATGATGCGGATGTGGTTCGTGCAGCATTGCAGAAAGACATCGCGCTAACCGATGAACGTCATGATTTTGGCGCGAGTGTTTTTAGAGCCTTTGGTGATGTTTCCCCTGCAATGGGGATGATCGGTACACTGGTTGGTCTGGTTGCGATGCTTTCAAACATGGATGATCCTAAATCTATCGGCCCAGCGATGGCAGTAGCTCTTTTGACCACGTTATACGGTGCCATTCTTTCTAACATGGTGTTTTTCCCTATTGCTGACAAACTCTCGTTGAGGCGTGAACAAGAGAAGCTTAACCGACGTTTGATTATGGATGGCGTATTAGCGATTCAAGATGGTCAAAACCCACGCGTTATCGACAGCTACCTTAAGAATTACCTCCACGAAGGTAAACGTGCTCTTGATGTAGATAGCGAGTAAGGAATTCAGTATGGATGATGAAGAAAGCTGTAAATGCCCCCCTCCAGGGCTCCCCCTTTGGATGGGGACTTTTGCTGATTTAATGTCACTGCTGATGTGTTTCTTTGTACTGCTGCTATCATTCTCAGAGATGGACGTACTGAAATTTAAACAGATAGCAGGTTCGATGAAATTTGCTTTTGGTGTGCAAAACCGCCTTGAAGTAAAAGACATCCCGAAAGGCACCAGTATTATTGCTCAGGAATTTAGACCGGGTCGTCCAGAGCCCACACCTATTGATGTTATCATGCAGCAAACTATCGATATTACCCAGCAGACCTTAGAGTTTCATGAAGGAGAGTCTGATAGGGCCGGTGGTAATCAGCGGGATAAGGGTAAACAAACGGGTGGTAAGTCACCTGAAAGCTCAACCAAAGATAATCAAAATACCGATCCCCAAGAGCAGCAACAGCAACAACAAGCTCAGGCGCAGTCTCAAGAGTTAGAGGTGCTTGAAGAGGCGATTAAGAAGGCGCTCGAACGAGAAATTGCAGAAGGGGCGATTGAGGTTGAAAATCTAGGGCAGCAGATTGTCATCCGAATTCGAGAGAAAGGGGCATTCCCAGAAGGCTCTGCTTTCTTACAACCTAAGTTTAGACCTTTGGTTCGCCAGATTGCGGAACTGGTTCGAGATGTACCAGGTATAGTTCGAATCTCAGGTCACACCGATGATCAACGTTTGGATTCAGAGCTATATCGCTCTAACTGGGATCTCTCTTCCCAGCGTGCTGTATCGGTCGCACAAGAGATGGAGAAGGTCCGTGGATTCTCGCATCAACGTTTGAGAGTAAGGGGCATGGCTGATACTGATCCATTAGAGCCTAATGATACCGCTGTTCAGCGTTCTAGAAATCGCCGAGTTGAAATCAGTATTATGCAAGGTGAGCCTTTGTATAGTGACGAAGTCCCATCGATACCCCAAGAACCTTAGTACTTGGTTTCGCTGATAAATTGTCGCTGTTAAGAAAAAGAGAAAAGGTGAGCATGACGCTCACCTTTTTTATGTCTGTGACCTCGTGTATAATCTTGCGCCCTTATAGAGCGGTTATTTTATTTCTCTTCTAATTTGAAGATTGAAAATACAATAGCCACGTTGCGAAAGCGTTCAACCTGTGAAGTGAAGTATGAAATTTATTGTTAAGCCCCATCCAGAAATTTTTGTAAAAAGTGATTCTGTGCGTAAGCGCTTCACAAGGATTCTTGAGTGTAATATTCGCAACGTTTTACAGAGTCGCACTGAATCTGTCGCGGTATTCAACCGTCGTGATCATATTGAAGTGACTGCTCAAACGGATCAGTTTTATAAAGAGACGCTTGAAGTACTGACGCACACGCCTGGTATTCATCACTCTTTAGAAGTTCAGCAATCTGAATTTAAAGATCTGCACGATATCTATGAGCAAGTGCTTGAACTCAACCGTCCAAACATTGAGGGTAAGACCTTTTCTGTACGCGCAAAGCGTCGTGGTAAGCATGAATTTACCTCAATAGAGCTTGAGCGTTACGTTGGTGGTGGTTTAAACCAAGCAGTTGAGAGTGCAAAAGTTAAACTGACTAAGCCAGAGGTCACAGTTAAGGTTGAGATTGCTAACGAGAAACTAAACCAAGTGATTGCACGTCATAAAGGTTTAGGCGGCTTCCCTCTTGGTACTCAAGAAGATCTGCTTAGCCTTATCTCTGGTGGCTTTGATTCCGGTGTTTCAAGTTACCTACACATCAAGCGCGGATCTAAAGTGCATTACTGCTTCTTTAATTTAGGTGGCCCTGCTCATGAGATTGGCGTAAAGCAAGTCGCACACTTCTTATGGAACAAATATGGCTCGTCAGCCAAGGTTAAATTTATCTCTGTTGATTTTGATCCTGTTGTGGCTGAGATTCTAGAAAAAGTCGATGACGGTCAAATGGGCGTTGTGCTCAAGCGTATGTTTATGCGTGCAGCTGGTCAGGTTGCCGAGAAATTCGGTATCCAAGCATTAGTAACCGGTGAAGCCCTAGGACAAGTGTCGAGCCAAACGCTGACTAATCTTCGCCACATCGATAACGTGACTGACTCTTTAATTCTTCGTCCACTGATTAACTGGGATAAAGAAGACATCATTGATGTTGCTCGTGAGATTGGAACCGAAGATTTCGCTAAAACCATGCCAGAGTACTGTGGTGTGATTTCTAAGAAGCCAACAGTGAAAGCGGTAAAAGGTAAGCTTGAAGCGGAAGAAGCCAAGTTTGACTTTGCGATTCTAGACGATGTAGTGACGAATGCTCGTGTGATGGATATTCGTGATATCGCCAAAGAGAGTGAAAAAGCGGCGCCTGAAGTTGAACATGTTCAACAAGCAGACTCTAGTGCTATCGTTCTTGATATTCGTAGCCCTGAAGAAGAAGACGGTAACCCATTAGAAATTGATGGCGTGGAAGTGAAACACATCCCGTTCTTTAAGCTTGGCACTAAGTTTGGCGATCTAGATCAGAGCAAAGAGTATCTTCTATACTGTGATAGAGGCGTAATGAGCCGTTTACAGGCGCTGTACTTGCAAGAGCAAGGCTATAGCAATGTAAAAGTATATCGCCCATAGATTAGCCTAAGGCCTTTCTAGCGCCATTTGGTGTCGTGAAATTAAAGCGTGAATCGTAAAAGCGGTTTGCGCTTTTTTTATGCCTACTATTTAAGGTTGGATCGATTGCTAGGAAAGTTGAATTGGACAGATAAAAAAACACCGCCTTTAATAAGGCGGTGAAAAATTCTTTGACAGACAGGTCAAAAATACAGGAAGTTGATTTTGTTTTGGGGTAACCCAAACAAAATATTGGTAGAAATCTACCTAACTCGAAAAACGAGTTTGCAAACACAACATCGCAACAACTAACCAATTAATTCTGGAGAGAATTAAGCCGTTCAGGCTAGCGCTGCGGGATGAAATATAGAATTTCTCTAGCCGCTAAGCAATCGACAATTTATAATGTTTCAGATTAAAAAAACTAATCCATATTATTGAGTGCCCCTATGTCTAGAAGATTGCCACCACTTAATTCGTTAAAAGTGTTTGAAGCCGCGGCACGGCACCTTAGTTTTACCCGTGCAGCTGAAGAATTATTTGTTACTCAAGCTGCGGTCAGCCACCAAATAAAAGCATTAGAAGAGTTTTTGAGTTTAAAGCTTTTTCGACGTCGAAACCGATCGTTACTCTTAACTGAAGAGGGACAAAGTTACTTCCTCGATATTAAAGATATTTTTTCTTCTCTTGCCGAAGCGACGGATAAAGTGCTTGAACGCAGTGAGAAAGGGGCGTTAACCATTAGTTTACAGCCTAGTTTCGCGATTCAGTGGCTAGTTCCTCGCTTGGCGGATTTCAATCAGCAGCAGCCGGATATTGACGTACGTATTAAAGCGGTTGATATGGATGACGGTTCACTGACCGATGACGTTGATGTGGCTATCTATTATGGTCGTGGAAACTGGCCAGGTTTACGTGCAGATAAACTGTATCAAGAGTACTTAGTACCGTTGTGCTCACCAGCACTTCTTTTAGGGGCGAAACCCCTTGAGTCACTTGACGATTTAAAAGCGCATACGTTACTTCACGATACATCGCGTAAAGATTGGAAACAATTTACTAAGCAGTATGGCTTGGAAGGCGTTAATGTAAATCACGGCCCGATTTTTAGTCACTCTACAATGGTGCTTCAAGCGGCGGCTCATGGACAAGGAATTGCTCTTGGCAACAATGTTCTTGCCCAACCTGAGCTTGAAGCGGGCCGTCTTATCGCTCCTTTTGATGAAAAGTTTGTCACCAAGAATGCTTTTTACGTGGTGTGTCACGACAAACAAGCGGATATGGGACGTATAGCGACATTTAGGGACTGGATGTTAGCGAAAGCTCAAAGTGAGCAAGAGGTGTTTTTAGATGAGTAACGATGTGATTTCGAACCATTATCAACGAGATGAGTGCGATAATATCAACAACGTTATTGTTGATGGGGAAAACGGACGGCCGCGATTTATATTTGCCCATGGTGCAGGCGCGGATATGAATCATGATTTTATGAAGCAAGTTACCAAAGGCTTAGTGAAAGAAGGCATTCAGGTTATTCGCTTTAACTTCCCTTACATGATTAAGCGTGCTGAGGATGGTAAAAGACGTCCACCTGACCGTGCCCCTAAGCTTTTAGAAGCCTTCCAACACGTCATGAATGAGCTTGGTGATAAGCCAATTGTTATCGGTGGTAAGTCAATGGGTGGACGCATGGCGAGCTTGTTGGCTGACGATGAACAGGTTGCCGGTATTGCGTGCTTAGGATACCCCTTTCACCCACCAGGCAAGCCTGAGAAATATAAAGGTGAACATCTAGCAACGCTGAGTAAGCCTTGCCTTATCTTGCAGGGGGAGCGCGACACCATGGGAAAAAAAGAGGAGTTTGCTGAGTTTGCTTTATCAAAGAGCATAGCGGTTAACTTTCTGCCGGACGGTGATCATAGCTTTAAACCCAGAGTTCGTTCTGGCTTTACGGAAGCTCAAAATATTGCGTTAACGGTAGAAAAACTGAGCCAATTTATCCTAGAGGTCGATAATGAAAAGTAAGTATTTACTCACCTTTTGCGGGTTGTCTGGGATTCTTTCTGTCGTATTAGGGGCATTCGCAGCTCATGGGCTGAAAGCGATCTTGTCACCGTATTTAATCGGTGTATTTGAAACGGGTGTGCAGTATCAATTTATTCATACGATTGCGATTGCATTGTGCGCGATTTTAATCCATATAAATATTGGAATAAAAGCACGAAAGTATTTTTTCCTTGCCGCGATTTGCTTTATCATCGGCATCCTTTGTTTTAGTGGCAGTCTTTATGCACTCGCTCTCACCGGAATAAAATGGTTCGGGCCTATCACTCCGTTTGGTGGTCTATTCTTTATTTTCGGCTGGGGTTTGTTTACTGCCGCAGCACTACAGTTAAAAGAGGTTAACAAGTGAAACACGTCATGCTCTATTGCCGCTCTGGTTTTGAAAAAGAGTGCGCAGGTGAAATCCAAGATAAAGCGAACCATTTAGAAGTGTTTGGCTTTCCTCGTGTAAAGAAAAATACTGGCTATGTGCTGTTTGAGTGCTATCAAGATGGCGATGCAGCCAAGCTAGTCAAAGCGATTGATTTCCAATCACTGATTTTTGCACGTCAGATGTTTGCCGTGGCTCTTGAATTTAGCGAGTTGCCAACCGAAGATCGTATCTCACCGATCCTTGAGCAGCTTAGTGGCGTAGAAGGTTTTCCGCGCTGTGGCGATCTTCGAATTGAAACGCCTGACACCAATGAAGCGAAAGAGCTGCTGAAGTTCTGTCGAAAATTTACCGTTCCAATGCGTCAAGCGATGCGTGGGAAAGGGCTACTGTTTGCGAAAGATAACCCAAAGAAGCCAGTGCTACATATCTGTTTTATCGCATCAGGCCATTGTTACGTTGGCTTTTCTAATGCTAATAACAACTCTAAGTTCTTTATGGGCATCCCAAGATTAAAGTTCCCTTCGGATGCGCCGAGCCGCTCAACGTTGAAACTGGAAGAAGCGTTTCATGTTTTCATTCCTCGTGATGAGTGGGATGAGCGTTTAGCTTCTGGCATGTGGGGTGTTGATTTAGGAGCGTGTCCAGGCGGTTGGACTTACCAATTGGTTAAGCGCTCGATGTTCGTTCATGCGGTTGATAACGGTATGATGGCGGATAGCCTAATGGAAACAGGTCAGGTGAAACACCATCAAGCTGATGGCTTTAAGTTTGAACCAGACCGTAAGAATATCACCTGGCTTATTTGTGACATGATTGAGAAGCCATCACGCGTGGCGCAGTTAATGGGTGAGTGGATCATCAGTGGTTGGGCTAAAGAGGCGATATTTAACCTTAAGCTGCCAATGAAAGGCCGCTACGATGAAGTTTTGCAAGATATTGAGAACTTGAAGATTTTCTTAGAAGAGAACAATGTGAAGTTTAAACTTCAAGCCAAGCATTTATATCATGACCGTGAAGAGATCACTGTTCATGTTCAGTGCTTATCGAATATCTCCGCGCACTAAACGTCGATTTTCTTGTTATAAAAGGGCTGATTATTCAGCCCTTTTTAGTTCAGAATCTTTCATTACATTATCCATCGCACGCATCGATTGATCAAAATAGGGGTTGTAGGTCGTCCTTGCGAAAATCTTGTTCTCTTCTACATAACCTCGCCCTGAAAACCATACCTCTTCACCCGCTTCACAGCGTTGTTGCTTCTCAGAACCTTGACCATTTTGACAGATCTTATTTTTCCCTTTTTCTCCATACTCTATATTTTCAGGTGAAAATAACATAGCCATATGGGAGCCTGAGGAAATCTTTAGATCGTTCCTTCTCATGGAATAGGAGGTTGAGCGAGTGTCCGATTGAGCTTCTTCACCTAGCCATATTAGGTGACTTGAAGGATTCATCATTTTGCTAGAAAACTGCTCAGCTGAATAGTTAGAATCAATAACGCTGTCATACTCACTCAAAATCATGAAAACAGGGTGATTGTAGGTCGACGTTGATAGAAGCTGTTCGACCAATTGGGTTGTTTGGTGATAATTAGCCACGCCGTTCATAGCAAGCGAGTTATAACGTAAATAATTATCCTCAAGGTTTCTGGTTGCCCATGACGTAAAGTGCTTAGCCAATGAAGCAAATTGAGTGAAAAAAGAGACGGGTTGATAGGCTGGGGCGAAAAGGAGCAGCCCTTGAATGTCATTATCTGTTATCGCATATTGTGTCACAAGATTAGCACCGGTTGAGTAACCCCCTAACCAAATATTCATCTGCTTCTGTTTTAAGAGTGTTACATGGTGAGAAACGATCGCTTGCCAATCATTCAGTTCCGGTAGGGTAAGGTCAGCGGGTTTACTTCCGTGACCAGGTAGCAGTACCGTTCGAACCAAGTAGCCTTGTTCTGCTAAGTGTTCGGCGACATCGACAAATGAGTAAGGGCTATCCCCCAATCCATGGACAAGCAGCACCGCTTTCCCGTTAGGTTTTAAAGGAAGAACTTCTTGAGGCGCAATGCGTTCTATTTCACTCAGTTTGTCATTGGTGAAAAAATATCGGTGCTGACTTAACCAGGCTTTGGTTTCTGACTGGTAAAGGGAAAAGCTGGCTTGTTGATAGTCGGGAAGATCTGTTGAAGGTTCAAATAAAGCGGGATCGGATACGTCTTCACATCCAGCAATAGTAAACAATGCGATGAGTAACAAACTAAGTCGACTCAAGTTAGTAAGCATTGTTTTTGTCCGCATATTAGTCACCTGTTATTAATAATTATTATCAATATTTTCAGTTAGTTTAGCCTAATAAGCGTGAACTAAGTTAACTGGATTTACGATAACGAATATCTTGAAGGTTAAAGCCGAGTTCAATGTCAGTTTTCAGTGCGCAGACAATTTTGCAGGTACGCGCCGTGTCAATATGTTCATCAAACTTCTTACGGTACTTTTTAGGTAAATCTTCCGCTAAGTAAGCTGTCTCAATATCTGGGTATAAATTAAGGATTTCTTTCGCCGCCTTTGGTCCAACACCAGGGATACCCGGAACTTGACTTGAGCTTATTCCAGTTAGCCCCCAGTAATCTGAAAGTTGGCTTGGCTTAACCCCAAACTCTAGTTCAATGAAAGGCGCATCTAACCAACGGTGCTGAAAGTAATCGCGGATTTGCAATGTTGGGGAGAGTAGCTGGCAATACCCTTTATCAGTTGAGATGACCGTTACTTTTTCACCGTGTTCAGCAACCTTGACGGCTAACGTTGCCACTAAATCATCCGCTTCATCTCCATCAGATAACAGTGAATCTATGCCTAGATCCCACCATGCTTGTTGGATTTTATCTAACCCGTGAAGCAGCGGTTCTGGCATTGGTTTGCGGTTTTCTTTATAGCGAGGAAGGACTTCTGCCCTCCAGCCTCTATCTTGTAAATGATGGTCAAACACCGCGATGATATGCGTTGGTTCAGCTTCATTGATGATTCTATTTAAGGTACGGCTGGTGGTCTCTATTGTTCTTGTGATATCAGCAGGGTCTGGCTGGGCTGAATGGACGCGGCGAATGAGGTTAAGCGCATCAATGATCACAAGGTGTATAGACATAACGTTCCAAAAAATAAGGGCTTATTCAGCCCTTATTGTAATGAATCAATCGTAGATTGCTACTATTGGCGAAGAGTTGAAGTCTCTATCCTTTGTCGCCATCGGATGTTGCGATTTGATAGCAAGGAACATAGTCACTACCGCCGGGTAATTTCATTCGATGTTGATCAACGAAATCATTGAGTAGCTTATCCATTTTTTTCATCAGCACAGCGTCACCGTTGATGGTGAATGGCCCATGACGTTCAATTTCTTGGATACCTTCCGCCTTAACATTCCCGGCAACAATACCAGAGAAGGCTTGTCTCAGAGCCGCTGCTAAGTTCTCAGGTTGTTGATCAAGGTGCAGGTCTAAACTTGCCATGCTCTCATGGGTAGGCTCAAAAGGAAGCTGAAATTCAGGCGCAATCTTTAGAGACCAGTTAAAGCTATAGGCATCTCCCGTCTCTTTTCTGTGCTGTCTAACATCAGGCATCGCTTGGCTTAAGATCTGTGCGGCTTTTTCTGGGTCATCAATAACAATCTGATAATGCTTTTGTGCCTCTTTGCCTAGAGTATCGCCGATAAATTGATCAATAGAGCGGAAGTATTCTTCGCTCTCTTTTGAACCCGTTAGCACAATAGGTAGAGGTTGGTCTGCATTATCAGGGTGCATCATAATACCGAGGATATAGAGCAGTTCTTCAGCGGTGCCCGGACCACCTGGGAAAATAACAATGCCATGCGCCATGCGAACAAATGCTTCTAAACGCTTCTCAATGTCGGGCATGATGATCAATTCATTCACGATTGGATTTGGCGGTTCAGCAGCTATAATGGATGGCTCTGTGAGCCCCAAATAACGACGTTCTTCGTATCGTTGTTTCGCGTGCCCAATTGCGGCTCCTTTCATTGGGCCTTCCATCGCACCCGGACCGCAACCTGTACAGATATTGAGTTCCCGAAGCCCTAATTCGTGTCCGACTTCTCGAGTATATTGATATTCGGTTGGGTTAATTGAGTGACCACCCCAACACACAACTAGATTAGGTTCGATACCCGGCGTAAGCGCCCCTGCATTGCGTAATATACCAAACACTAGGTTGGTTATATGGGCAGGGTTGGTGAGGTTAAGGCGCTGGTTATCAGCTAGGTGCATATTGACGTAAACAATATCACGCAGTACGGAAAACAAGTGTTCTTGGATGCCTTTAATGATGTTCCCATCAACGAAGGCATGATCGGGAGCATCGTTTAATTCAAGTTTGATTCCTCGCTCCCTACGGACCACATTGACATCAAAGGAGCGGTATTTTTCTAGTAATTCTTTGGAATTATCGGTATGGCTACCAGAGTTTAGTACGGCTAGAGTACAGTTTCGATACAGCTGATATATATCGCTTGAAGCGGTTTTTTTAAGGCGCTCAACTTCAAGTTGAGAAAGCAGATCCATGCTGCCAGCAGGGCTAATATGAGTGATCATAGTCGCCTCCTTTTATTGAGAGAATAACTCGTTAGAGAACAGACACACCACGTCAAAACATAAAGGTGTATCTATTATCTTAGCAAAGAAATTCCGTATGTAACTATTTGAAAACATTTAAATCAATAAAAACGTGCTACGGGATTAACGTTGGTGCAAGAAAAGTGAAAGGTTGTGAACTCGGGTATTTGGTGAATATGCTGAGAATGGAATGGATGAAGCTGTAGGTTTGGCTGTGGATTCTTTAACGTTTATTTCCAAGCGATTTGATTATTCCCTAGGTTCTTTGCTTCCATTAAATTGAGGTTGATACGTTCAAGAACTTCTTCTGGAGTGTCTGCTTCTTTAAAGAGTGTGCTACTTGCGGAAAGAGTAATAGTAATACTCTTATCCTTAAACTTAAATGGCAGTTTACTGACTTGCCTCTGTATGGTTTGAATGATCTTGTAGCATTCATTGTCTTCACGCTCAGGCAGCAAAAGAATGAACTCTTCACCACCAAATCGAGCTACGGTATCGGTGTCTGAGATTTCTTTTGAAATGGTCCGAGCGATTATCTTTAATGCCTTATCGCCAGCGACATAGCCAAAACTGTCGTTGATCGCTTTAAACTTATCAATATCAAGCAGAACAATTCGTAGGTTATGTTGTGCTCTGATCCAACGACGATATTCCAACTCTACCCGATCATTAAATGCGGTTCGATTGTAAACCTTAGTGAGAGGGTCAAGTAACATTCGTTTTGCTTGATCATCTAAGCGACGGCGATGATCTTGAGTCAACTCCGATAACGCTTCTAACTGTTGCTTTCCATATCCCATACGTTCGATGAGAGCCTGCTCACGCTGCTCTGCGTGGCTTAACCGTTCAGATAACGCGGCCAGTTGAGAAAGCAGTGGGGTCATTTCTTGTTTAACAGTGGCGATATCATCAGAAGCGTCGAGGGTCGATTTGGATTTGACCACCAAGGCATCGAGCTCTTGATTCATATTTTGGCGCTGTTCAAAGTAACTTTGGCTTTGATCGACACTCTGTTCCGTACTTTTCAGTGTAGAAGAGAGAGAGGAATTGACTTGCTCGAGGAATTGCTCAGAGGTTTTACGCTCGAAGTTAGTGCCATCAATAACCAATTTCAGCACTTGTAAAGTCAGCTCAAGCAGTGATTGGGTTGAAACACCAATGAGCAGTTTAGCTCGTATATCGATTAACAGATCACCAGACTCGCCTTCAAAGTCTAATTCTGTAATCAGGTGCTGAAGTTCATCTGATAAACGAGTCAGTAATTCTTTGTCTGCTGCATTGTTTATTTCGGTTAGCGCGGTATCTGGGTTTGAGGTGATGATTTTAATCGCACGCTCATAGATAGTGAGCAGCTGTAAGGCATGGGTAGAATTCTTTGGGTCTTGGGCACCAGAGTAGCTAAGGAGATCTCTTAAATCACGTTTTAATCTAGGCGGTAACCCAGTCACGCGCAAGAGCGTTTCTCCACTGTGCTTGACTTGTGAATCGAGCTGAACAGTCTTTTTTTCCATAGCCAACGTCTGTTGTTTCAGCATTCTCTCTAATACGGCCAATCGCGGTATTAGCGTGCTGATATCTTTTTGTTGCTCAAGGGCATGGCGCAATTCTGCCAAGTTAGTGCTTAGTTTCGAATTTTCTTCGCCACAAGCAAAACTTAGAGATGCAACAATACGCTTAAGAACGTTTTGTTCTCTTTTAAATTTGAACGATGAATCTCGTTGTGTCAAACGAACTTGTTCCAGTTCGATTTTTAGCTTCTGAAGCTCTGATTCTAATTCTTTTTCGAGAACGCCCATGCAAACTTAACTATAAGCTGATTAAAAAAAGATCAAATATGATCTTATTAACTAATTCATCGATAATAACAAAATAAATCATTACGTCACTGAATCTAATGCTTGAACGCTCAGGTTTTACCCATCTTTTAATAGTTTTTTGATGCTGTCCTCATTCTTGTAAGAAGAATGCACTTTAATTAACCCTTGATTGATCGAATGTTTACACGCTTTTCTTATGTTCCCTGTTGCAAGGCTTGCTGCGGGAGCATTTTCTATCGCCTTTAAATAGACCCATTGGCTTGAATGTTCTTTCATACTTAATGTACGAGCTACACTTGTCGACATGAGTAATATATCAATCAACTCTTTATCACTAATTGCTGTATAAGCTCGTGGCAAGAAGGGATAGTCAGCGATGCCAATTCGAACGATTCTGGTCATGTCATACTCAGACTCAAACTCTTCTATCCAACTTTGGACTTTATTAAACAGTTGCTCGGTATCACTGTTCTCCTCGTTTTGAGGTTCAATATAGAGAAGGTTAGCATCCGAGAAATGATAGATACGAGCAGGAGCGATGATTTTTGATTTTAGAAATGTTCCAAACGCGGCCTCAAGCTTCAGTCCATCTTGATAACCATGCTGTAAATACATATTACGTAAAAAAGGAATATCAATAAGGACGAATTTCAACCGATCATTGAGTGGCTCATTGATCAACTCCCCTGACTGCCATTGTTCAAACTGATGTCGATTTTGTGCAAGCGAGGTTGGTAGCCTGTCATTGAGCATACGCAAATTGGGTAATGTTGAGCGAGAGTGAGTAAACAATGCATCATTGAGCGTGGTGTTATCTGAGTTCAGTCTTTGTATTACGTAGCCTCGACGCAATAGCACAATAAAAATCAACACCCCCATCGCAAACAGTGCCCATGAAATTCGACGAGTTTTAATGAATTTATCGTGTGTTTCTTTGAGTTCTTCTTTTTGCCCAGCAAGGTGGAGTGTTTGTTCGACAAACTCTTTTTGCTGACGAAATGCTTCTTCATTGATCTGATTAAGAGACTGCTGTTGAATGCGCGAAAGGGAGTTGAACTGTTTTAGGTTCTCAAGCGCTTTTGCGAACTTTCCTTTCTGTTCGTAGCCAAGGTAGAGAAGTTGATAGGCTTGGGTTTGAATCGTGATATCTTTAAGTTCAATGCCTAACTCAAGCGCCTCGTTAGCATAAGCATAAACCAGTACTGGCTCTTTCTTGTGGTACGCCAACCCTGCATTGAGAAGAAGCGCTTCAGCTTTTAGGTGAGGGATTTTTGCATATTCAAGCAAGTTTTCCGCACGATTCAAATACTGCTCAGTTAACGAGAAATTGTAGAGTTGTAGATAGGTTGCTGCGAGTGAGAGACGAATATCGATAACGTTTTCTATCTTGTTGATCTTTCTCTCATGATCAATCACGTTAAAGTAGTGAACCAATGCGAGATTATATTTTGATTGTTGGAAGTAGATATCACCCATCTGCTTTAAAACCTCAGCAAGAATGGTGGAGCTTTGGTAATTGTCATAAAAATCAGCGGCCTGAGAAAGGTGTCTCAGTGCAGTGTCATAGACCTTTCTCTCATAAAAAACTTGAGCAAGTAGTCGGTTTACCTCTGCAATTTGAGCGCTTGAATTATCTTCAATTGCTTGCCAGTAACTAATCAAAAGCTGTGATAGAGCGCGATTATAGAGCTTATGATTGAGGTAGTGCTGCCCTACGGCAATATGGTAATCAATATAGGTCGATCTCGATTTGAGAGAGTCGACATAAGGTTTTACTTTGGCAAAGTATTGATTGGCTAAATCGATATGGCCATCGTAAGACGCCACATCAGCCTTGAGCATGAAAATCTTATAATAGATAACACGAGCAAATTGATCGGCGTGTTTGATAGCACTGTATCTTAGTTGAATATCTTCAATAGCTTGATTGGTTTGTTGCGAATTGCGCGTTTGTAACCACGAGAGCCTAGTGTGGAGAAGTCGTACACTCAGCCCGAGATAGTGTAAACGGTGTTTCTCCGCCAGTTGTTCTGCCTCTTCTAAGCGAGTATTCGCTGCAGGGATGTTACCAAGGTTATATTCAGCTTGTGCAAGAATGGTTAATGCATCAATGGTACTGGTTGGTGTGCGAATCGTACTGTCACTTTCATCACGGTTCATCGCTGATGGGATTTCGCTCTGATCCGTATTCAGTTTACGCTGTGATAGATAATTGAGCGTTAGTGCTTTAGATTGCGCTGGCACGATATCTAGAAAGCTGCTCGCTTCATTTAAGATTGCCGAAGAGTAAAGAGTAGCATTGGCAATACTTGAAACTAAGCAAGCAATTAAGCAAAAGGCTAGGTAAGTCGCTCGCTTCCAGCGCATTGGTAACATCCTATTTGATTCCTTATTGACGGGCCATGCGCTTGTTATGGGCTGGCTTAGCATTTTCTGATGAACGGTAAGGATTAATGTCTAGGCCACCACGACGTGTATAGCGTGCGTATACCGTTAACTTGCTCGGCTGACAATATTTCATGATATCGGTGTAGATTCGTTCAACACACTGCTCGTGAAACTCGTTGTGCTCTCTAAAAGAGACGAGGTATCGTAACAGAGCTTCGCGGTTAATTTGTTGACCTTGATATTGAATCTCAACACTGCCCCAGTCTGGTTGGTTGGTAATTAGGCAGTTAGACTTTAATAAGTGGCTATGCAGTGCTTCTTCAACCACTTCTTCACTTGTTGACCCTTCTAAAAGCTTGTCATCGAAATCGTAACTATCAATTTCAATGTCTTGATCATCAATGCAATCACCCGCCATCGAAACAATAGTTTGCCCTGTGTAATCCGTAACAGGGAAAATATTCAAACTAACGGCCTCTCCAGCGCAGTCAGAGAGATCGGTTTGAAGGCGTTTAGTCACTTCTTCCCAGCTATCAAACTTAGTCTGATTGTAGCTATTAAGATAAAGTTTAAAAGACTTTGATTCAATTAGGTTTTTACTTGTTGCAGGGATGGCGATTTCGCCAACGGCAACTTGGGGTAGACCATTGCTATTTAACCAAGACAACTCGTACATGGTCCAAATATCACAGCCTTGAAATGGCAGACTCTCACCAAGGTCTAAATCATCCCGATTCAAACTTCTTGGTACCGGTTGCAATAAGCTCACATCATATTGATTGGTGTATTGCGTCTTTTGGCCTAACGTCAGGCCCGCAAGCTCTTTGGCATCAGAATATTTGCTCATACTTTGTCTTAAATTAGATTAGAATGGCGAGAATTTTACGCAATCCCCATCGAACTGTCATCAAATGATGTGCCACTTCGATGGCTTTCTTTACTCATATTCTGGAGACATCAATGACTTCTCATGCCTCTCAAGCGCTTTTTTCATTTAGCCAACGGTATTTAGATGCGTATCAAGTCGCGCATAACTCTCTTCCTCAAAACGAAGACCTATTTGAGTTAGTGTCACCATGTGTTGAAAAAAAACTGCAAGATAGTGTGCTATGGAAAGCATTCCCTCGCGAAAATAATGCGGATCTTTCGAATGTAGAAAAGGGCATTGAATTAACATTACATGAGGACATTGTTGCGTTTTATTGTAGCCAATACAGTGCTGATATGAACGCCACATGGGAAGGTAACGAGCTAACGTTATTACAAGTGTGGAGCGACGACGACTTTGTCATGCTACAAGAAAACATTCTAGGGCATCTCGTGACACAACGCCGTTTAAAATTAAAACCGACTGTCTTCATCGCTGCGACCGACGCCGAGCTAGATGTCATCTCCATCTGTAACCTGTCAGGTAACGTGGTTTTAGAACGCCTTGGAACGGATAAGCGCGATGTTTTGGCCAATGATATCGTTGAGTTCTTAACGAAATTAGAGCCTGCGGTGTAACTGATGATTGGAAATAAATAATGTACGTCGTTGAATTGCAATTCGAGTGTTTTGATAACACAACGGTAAGCGCTGTTGATAAAGCCGTGAATGGCCTGATGGATGCCTTTCGATACAATGGGCAAGTGCTTGGTCGTGAATTCCCTATTGTAATGGGAGAGGGCGAGTTCTATGTTCGCGCTGTTTGCCCAGAGCAAGATAGCTTGCACCCTAAAAACCACTCTGACTTTGTTAAGGTTTGTTTTAATCGTTTATCAGAAGCGAGTCTACTCGCGCCTAAAATGAGATTACTGGGTAGAGACCTAAACTCTGAAGAGACAGCGGAAGAAGAGACGCCAAGCTGGCAAATTCTATACACCACTTTTGTTCATACCTGTTCTCCGTTAAGAAGTGGCGAGACATTGTTGCCTATTCCCCTTTATCGTAACCCCGCGACCTTTAATGGCGATCATAAAGCGCTGATCAAGTGGCAAACGGAATGGCAAGCGTGCGATGAAATTCAAATGGCAGGCAGTTGTAAAGCAGAGCATGCGACTCAAGCTGAGATCTGTAATGTGGATAGCCTACTGTTTCGTCGTGGTTGGGATTTAAGAGGCCGCATTGAGTTTCTAACTAAAGTGCCGACTTACTACTATCAATATAGAGTAGGTGGAGAGAGCTTAGCTAAAGAGAAAGAACGTAAGTGCCCTAAGTGTGGAGGTGAGTGGTTACTGGATGAACCGGCTCACGATATGTTCCATTTCAAGTGTGATGATTGTCGAATTGTTTCCAACATATCTTGGGATCAGATTAAAACTTATCATTCTTAATCGTTTACAAGAGCGGTAGAACTTCTCTGTCGTTCATATTGTAGATAACAAAAAGCCGATACATTCTCACTGCAATGAGTGGAAAGTATCGGCTTTTTTGATTGTATTACTTAGATTAAAGGCGTTTTACTTTTGAAAGCAAAAGTGATTACCAACCTTTAACTACGCCACCTTTGAAGATTTCTGAAGCGGCTTGGTACACTTCTTCAGTTTGGTATGCTTTAACGAAGTTCTGAACGTTTTCTGCATCTAGGTTATCTTCACGTGAAACGATTAGGTTTACGTATGGAGACTCTTTGTCTTCAACGAAGATACCATCGTTTTGTGGTGTTAGGTTGATAGAGCTTGCGTACGTTGTGTTGATGATAGAAAGCGCTACGTCATCCAGTGAACGAGGAAGCTGTGCTGCGTCTAGTTCAACAATAGTGATGTTTTTAGGGTTCGTTACGATATCGCGAACGGTAGCCAGTAGACCAGCGCCTTCACGTAGAGTAATTAGACCTTGTTGCTCTAGAAGAAGTAATGAACGACCTAGGTTTGTTGGATCGTTTGGAACCGCAATACGTGCACCATCTTCGATTTGATCAACCGACTCTACTTCTTTTGAGTAGCCCGCGATTGGGTATACGAAAGTGTTACCCGCGATTGTGATCTTGTAGTTACGATCAATCACTTGCTGATCAAGGTATGGCTTATGTTGGAAAGCGTTAAGATCGATAGAACCATCATCCAGCGCTGCGTTAGGAGTTACGTAATCAGTGAAAGTAACTAGCTCAACATCAAGACCGTATTGCTCTTTAGCAATTTTAGCTGCTACTTCTGCTACTTGAGCTTCTGCGCCAGCCATAACACCAACTTTAATTTTGCTGCTGTCTTCTGCTTTATCGCCACAACCTGCAAGAACAAGTGCAGACGCTGCTGCTGCGATGGTTAGTAAACCTTTAAGGCTAAATTTCATGATTATCTCCTTATTAAAAAATGAATATTGTGTAATTCGCTGCTTTTACTCGCGAGCTCTTTTAAATTTTTATCTGTGACACTTTTTATCAATAACTAACTGTATCAATGATTAGCGTTATCGATGATCAACTCGGCGTACAATTGCATCGCCAATAGATTGAATAATTTGTACCAGTACAATTAGCATAACGACCGTAACACCCATGATGACAACATCATAACGGTGGAAGCCGTATCGAATAGCAACATCACCGAGACCGCCGCCGCCAACCGTTCCTGCCATTGCTGAATAACTCACAAGTGTTACTAAGGTAATAGTGACTGAGTTAATAATGGTAGGCAGTGCTTCCGGTAATAGAACTTTGGTAATAATTTGTGTTGGTGTTGCACCCATAGACTGCGCTGCTTCAACAAGCCCTGTTGGTACCTCTAAAAGAGCACCTTCAATTAAGCGTGCCACAAAAGGAATCGCGCCGATTGTCAGTGGAACAATCGCAGCCGTTGTACCAATAAATGTGCCTACGAGTAGCTTAGTGACCGGAATAATCGCAACCATAAGCACCAAGAAGGGCACTGAACGGCCGATATTAACGATCGCACCTAAGACAGCGTTGAGTTTCGTGTTCTCAAGTAAACCGCCTTTTTTCGTGGTGTGCAGAATAACCCCTAGAGGGATACCAATGCCGAAACCAACGATACCTGCAACACCGACCATGTAGATGGTTTCCCATGTTGCACCTAGCAGTAGGTTTCCATTTAGGCTAAGCCATTCCATTACGTTATTAAAGGACATAACCAAGTACCTCTACTTTTACTTTATGCTCACGCAGGAACTCAATGGCTGCGTTGTCGTCTTGTTCGTTACCAAATAGCTCAGCGACCATCATGCCGAACTTAACACCGCCCGCGTAATCGAGGTCCGAACTTAGAATGCTTACGTCGATATTGAATTTACGAGAGATTTGAGACATCAAAGGCGCATCAACCGTTTCGCCCGTAAACTCTAAGCGAACTAATGGGTAACTACCTTCAACACGCGTTTCTTGTAGGCGAACTTGATAATCTTCTGGAATCGTCAAATCTAAGGTTGAACGGATAAACTCGTGTGCAAGCTCTGTTTTAGGGTGAGCAAATATCTCACCAACAGTGCCTTTCTCAACCAGTTCACCATCACCGATAATCGCCACTTCGTGACAGATACCTTTCACCACATCCATTTCATGTGTGATCAGTAGAATCGTGATTTTTAGTTTGTTGTTGATTTCACGTAGCAGCTCTAAGATTGACTGCGTCGTTGCTGGATCAAGCGCACTGGTTGCTTCATCACATAGTAATACCTTTGGATCGGACGCCAATGCTCGTGCGATAGCAACACGTTGCTTTTGACCACCACTTAAGTTCGCTGGGTAGGTATCACGTTTATCCGCTAAACCAACAAGCTTTAGCAGCTCGCTAATCTTTTCTTCAATGTGTTGTTTGCTTTTTCCGGCCAATTCTAGTGGCAACGCGATATTGTCAAATACCGTACGAGATGAAAGCAGATTAAAGTGCTGGAAGATCATGCCGATGTTACGACGAGCTTCGCTTAGCTCTGACTTACTTAACTTAGTTAAGTCCACGCCGTCGACGATAATAGAACCTGTCGTTGGCGCTGATAGCATATTCACACAACGGATCAGGGTGCTTTTCCCTGCACCTGATGAGCCAATGACACCAAAGATAGTGCCTTGCTCGATGTGAAGGTTGATGTCTTTTACCGCGACAATTTCTTTTGTACCTTGGTAAAAAACTTTATTTACTTGATTTATCTCAATCATTTTCTTTCCTGTGCAGGGACAACAGAATAATATTTTGAACTGTATCTCATTTAGCAGAGGATGCTATGGCTTTCACAGAATCAAGTCAATAGATATTTTTACGTCTAGACGTCTAAACGTTCATTTGTGCTAGTATCAAAAGTAATTAGATAGTGATGAAAGAAATAAAGCGTGCGATAATTCTAGGCAATATAGAGTAAGTGAGAATGAATTTTGGCTAAACTAGCAGTGTTTTTAGACCGAGACGGCGTGATTAACGTGGATCATGGTTATGTTCACGACGAACACTCCTTTGAGTTTGTTGAAGGGGTTTTTGAGGCAACTAAGCAACTTCAAGATATGGGGTATATGCTTGTATTAGTCACTAACCAGTCAGGTATTGCACGAGGCATGTTTGATGAAGAGCGATTCCTTTCACTCACTCAGTGGATGGATTGGAACTTTGTTGACCATGGTGTTGAATTTGATGGCTTCTATTATTGCCCCCATCATGCTGAACATGGCGTGGGTAAATACAAAGAAGAGTGTGAGTGCCGAAAGCCAAAACCAGGCATGTTTATATCAGCAAGAGACTTCCTCAAGATTGATATGGCGAAATCCATCATGGTCGGTGACAAAGCCGAAGATATGATGGCGGCAGAAGCAGCTGGTGTTGGCACTAAGATTTTGGTTCGTACGGGCAAGCCTGTTACGGACAAAGGTGAAGCCTTAGCGACCACCGTGCTCGATAGCATCAGAGATGTCCCCGCTTATCTATCGAAGTAAGAGGTCGCCTAGCGGCCTTTTTTATTTGTTGCTTCGAACTAGAGCAGATAGAGAGGCAAGATAAGATAAAGTTTGGAGGGAACAATGCGGTTACGAATGTTTTTTCTTTTGGCCTTAGGGCTAAGCTTAATGGGTTGCTCGCAATCTTCAGTTAATGAGATGAAGATTGATGAGAGTCTTTATCACACTTATCGTTGTCAGTCTGATATGAGTTTTGATGTCGCCTATATCCCAGACAGTGAAATTGCGGTGTTGCGTGTTGAAGAGATGGAGTACGCGTTAATTCAAATCCGCTCAGGTTCGGGTACTCGCTATATTCTTAATGATGGCACTGCGGAGGTAACAAACCCTGTTACGTTACGCACAAAAGGCGATGAAGCTCGTTTAGAATATAATCAGCAAGTTTACAAAAACTGTAAAACACAATAAGTTATCTACCATCAGTCTATTGAGCTTATCTCCACAACAGGAGAATAAAGCCCAATAGGTGACACATCCATTTCTTGTTGCCGATGAGTTATAGGTTCACCGGTGTACTTTCCCTTTGCCGACTTCTTTCAAATAGTATGACCAAAAAACTCACAATTCATGACATAGCAAAGCTTTCTGGGGTTGGGAAATCAACCGTTTCACGAGTATTGACGAATGATCCGAAAGTGAAACCTGCGACACGAGAAAAAGTAGAGAAGATCATTCAAGAGTCTGGCTACATTCCCTCTAAGTCTGCTCAGTCTATGCGTGGTGGAAGTCAGAAGGTGGTGGGAGTGATTATTTCTCGCCTTGATTCTCCGTCTGAGAATAAAGCGGTGGGAAGTATGTTAAGTACACTTTATGAAGCAGGCTACGACGCTGTGATCATGGAGAGTCAGTTTGACAGAGAAAAAACCAATGAGCATTTGGATGTATTAAAAAAGCGTAACGTTGATGGCGTGATTGTTTTTGGCTTTACCGATTTAGATACAGAACAGTTAGAACACTGGCAAGGACGATCGGTTGTTATCGCTATGGATACCGAGGTCACGTCATCGATCAATTACGATAATTCCGGTGTCATTTATCATGCTCTGCAGTATTTAACGGATCTTAACTTAAATGAGATTTCGTTTATTGGCGTTGATCCTAGTGATAAAACAACTGGGAAACTGCGTTTAGATTCTTACCTGACGTGGTGTCAGTCTCATCAGATCACCCCTGTTTATCAAACGGGTCAATTGCATCATGAAAGCGCTTATCAACTGGTGGATAAAGTACTCGTTGACTCGACGCAGGCCATTGTGTGTGCCAGTGACACTCTTGCTCTTGGGGTAATAAAGCGACTTCAAGAACTAGGGCGTGAAGATGTCATGGTAACGGGTGTTGGTGGTAATGAGCTACTTTCGTTTCTTTTCCCCAAAGTACATAGTATTGATCCTGGCTACACTTTGGCTGGGCAACAAGCAGCTAACTTGTTGATCTCTCATGTAAATGGTAACCAGGATCTGGTTCACCTCACTCAGAATCCGATCATTTCTTAACTCATTAATTTCTAGTTGAATTAAAATTATACTGTGATCACACTCAATTAATGGGACTGTTCCCATTTTGGTTTTTGTTTGCATCTGTCATTATAATCTTAAGTTATGGGAATGTTCCCATTTTGTGGTGGTAACAAAATTAGAATCAAGTAAGACTCCAATAGGGTGGACAAGGATATGGGCAAGATAGCGAGACAAGACGTTGCGCGTCTTATACAACTGGTCGGCGGTAGCGATAATATAGCGAGTGTTAGTCACTGCTTAACGAGACTCCGATTTGTATTGAATGATACAGATAAAGCGGATGAGAAAGCACTTGAGGAACTCAGTGTCGTTAAGGGGTGCTTTACGAATGCAGGGCAATTCCAAGTGGTCATTGGAACTGAAGTTGATGAAGTGTACGCCATCCTAATCGAACTGTCTGGTAAATCAGAGTCTTCAAAAGACGATTCAAAGTTGGCGGCTCGTCAGAATATGAACATTCTAGAGCGCGGTATTTCTCACCTAGCCGAAATTTTTGTCCCATTGCTTCCTGCCATTATTACTGGTGGTCTTATTCTGGGTTTCCGTAATGTGATTGGTGACATCAAGATGTTTGATGGTCAGTCTCTCACGGAAATCAGCCAATTTTGGGCGACAGTGCACTCGTTTTTATGGTTGATTGGTGAAGCGATCTTCTTCTTCTTACCGGTTGGTGTTTGTTGGGCAACAGTGAAAAAACTCGGTGGTACGCCTATTTTAGGTATCACATTGGGTGTCACGTTAGTGTCTCCTCAGCTAATGAATGCTTATCTTATTGGTAAGGAGGTGCCAGAAGTCTGGGACTTCGGGTTGTTCGTTATTGAAAAAGTGGGTTATCAAGCACAAGTTATTCCTGCCATGCTTGCTGGTGTTGCATTGGCCTTTATCGAAACTAATTTAAAACGTATTGTTCCTTCTTACCTTTACCTTGTTGTAGTTCCGTTTGTTTCGATCATTCTATCTGTTGTACTTGCTCATGCGTTAATTGGCCCATTTGGCCGAGTGTTAGGTAATGGCGTTGCATTTGCCGCAAAAGCAGCCATGACTGGAGATTTTGCGATTATCGGGTCGATGGTGTTTGCGTTTCTTTACGCACCTCTAGTTATTACTGGTATTCACCACACAACCAATGCAGTCGACTTACAACTCATGCAAGATCTCGGTGGCACGCCAATCTGGCCATTGATTGCACTGTCAAACATTGCACAAGCGTCTGCGGTTGTTGGGATCATTATTATCAGTAAAAAACATGGCGAGCGTGATATCTCAGTTCCTGCTGCTATCTCTGCATACCTTGGGGTAACTGAACCGGCAATGTACGGGATTAACTTGAAATACAAATTTCCAATGCTGAGCGCAATGGTGGGCAGTGCACTGGCTGCAGCAATATGTGGCAGTGCAGGTGTGATGGCGAATGGTATTGGTGTTGGTGGCTTGCCGGGTATTTTGTCGATTCAACCACAATACTGGGGTATCTACGCAATCGCAATGCTTGTTGCCATTCTTGTTCCTGCAGCACTGACGCTGTTCTTCTACAAACGAGCACAGTTAAAAGGTGAGCTAGAGCCTGTCAGCGCTTAATTATATTCAGTACGTTAGATTGGAGTGGTGCTTTTACCACTCCACTTTTTAGTTTATTTGGTAAGTGAGCCTATTAATGACAACGATTATTCAAGATAAAGAGTGGTGGAAAAAAGCGACGATTTATCAAATCTACCCAAAAAGCTTTTGTGATAGTGGCAATAAAGGAACGGGAGATATTCAAGGAATCATCTCCAAATTAGATTACCTTAAATTGCTAGGTGTTGATGCGATTTGGTTGACGCCGATTTACGATTCTCCAATGATCGACAACGGCTATGATATTGCTGATTACTACACTGTTAACCCAGACTTTGGCACCATGGCCGATTTTGATGAGCTATTGAAACAAGCGCATCAACGTGGGATTCGAATTGTTATGGATATCGTGGTCAACCACACTTCAACGGCCCATCAGTGGTTTCAATCGGCGCTTGGCGATGTAAATAGCCCTTACCGTGATTTCTACATTTGGAAAGATCCCGTTAAAGGCGATATTCCAAATAACTGGCAATCAAAGTTTGGTGGCAGTGCTTGGGAAATGGATGAAAAGACGAGTCAATACTACCTCCACCTCTTTGCTAAAGAACAAGCGGATCTCAATTGGGAAAACCCTAAGGTTCGTGAAGAAGTTAAACAGGTCATTAGTTTCTGGGCTGAAAAAGGTGTGGACGGTTTCAGGCTCGATGTCATAAACCTTATTTCCAAACAGCAAGATTACGCCAGTGATGATGTAGGTGATGGACGACGTTTTTATACTGATGGTCCCCGTGTTCATGAATACCTACAAGAGATAAGCGAAGCGGTATTTCAGAAGTATGGCAGCGTTACCGTAGGTGAAATGTCATCAACCACACTAGAACATTGCCAGCAGTACTCTTCAAATGATGGAAAAGAGTTATCGATGGTGTTCAATTTTCATCATTTAAAAGCGGATTATGAAAACGGAGAAAAGTGGACTAATGCTCCGTTTGATTTTCTGCAACTTAAACAGATTTTTAATCATTGGCAAACGGGTTTAAACGGTAAAGGATGGGGCGCACTGTTTTGGTGTAACCACGACCAGCCTCGTGTTGTTAGCCGATTGGGGAACGATACTGAATATCGACTAGAATCTGCGAAGATGTTGGCCGCATCGGTCCATATGATGCAAGGGACACCGTACATATACCAAGGTGAAGAGATAGGAATGACCAATCCTGGTTATACGGAATTATCTCAGTACCAAGATGTTGAAAGTACCAATATGTACGACATCATGGTGAACCATCAAAGTACAAGTCATGATGAGATGATCAAAATCCTCGCACAAAAATCTCGTGATAACTCTCGTACCCCGATGCAGTGGGACACCTCTGAGTTTGCGGGTTTTTCTAAAGGGTTACCGTGGCTTGAAGTTGCTAAGAATTACCTAGACATCAATGCCAATCAGGCCGTTGATGATCCGAATTCCGTGTTCTATTTCTACCAGAGGCTGATTCAGCTACGTAAAGAGGTCGATGTCATCACATCAGGTAGCTATGTTGACTTATTCCCCGAGCACAACGCGATTTTCGCTTATCAGAGGAAATCAGATAAACAGACGTTGATCTGCTTAAATAACTATTATGCAGATGAGGTTGAGTGTGTGTTGCCAGAGCATTTAAACGTAGAAGGTGCTCGCTACTTATTAGGTAACTATCTATTAGGTGATTATTTATTAGATAAGGGTGTAGGGGGTGAGAGTAGCGCGGTTTCTCGCCACCAAGTGCTTAAACCTTATGAAACGAAGATTATTTTGATTGAGTCTTAGTATCTAGCTAGATGCCCCCAATTAGATACGATGAATGTTTGAATCAATCGTTTAGGTCTCGAGTAATCGAGGCCTTTTTTATTCGCTAGAATTCTTTCTTTCCAGAAACAAAAAAAGCCAACTCAATGAGTTGGCTTTCGATTCTTTTTAAGAATATGGTGGGGGGGGACGGATTCGAACCAT
>NZ_JAJHVV010000013.1 GCF_023145695.1 Vibrio amylolyticus | reverse complement strand
CATTTATCCAATTAAAAATTGAAGGTGAGTATTTACTAATACCCTTTTGATAAGTCGACAACATTCTCAAGCTTAAATCCGCTGTGCCAGTTCCTATAGTTCTGTTGAAATATCTCTACAACCTGCTCGGGGACGCTTATAGCGGCAATGTGAGGCGTCACAGTGATTGAGGGATGATTCCAGAAGGCATGTTGTCTATCTAAAGGTTCGTGATTGAAGACATCAAGATAAGCATGAGTCACCGAACCCCCATCAACAGCCGCTAGTAGCCCCTCTTCATTAATAGTTGGACCTCTACCTACATTAAAAACTAAAACACCATTACATTGCTCTAAGGTCTCTCTATTCAATAATCCATTTGTTTCTTTTGTATTGGGTAATGTAGATACTACGATGTCAACCTGAGAAAGGGTTTGTCTTAATTCTTGTATATGATATGTCTCATCAAAGTTTGAATCCTTAGGTGGGATGCCACTTCTATTTACACCATATACCGTCATCCCCAATGCTTTTGCCATTTGGGCGACATGATTCCCAATTGAACCGGTGCCAAGAATAAGCATCGATTTGGTATCAATGGTTTGATAAGGTATTTGATGCCATAAGCCATTTACTTGTTGTTCTTTATATTGATCAAAGTGTCGAAAGTGCGAGATTGCGTAACCCAACACATACTCCGCTATCTGTTGTCCAAAAATACCTTTAACATTAGTAAGGGTAAACTTAGGCGTCTTATCCAAAGTTGAAAGAGCATCAACACCAGCGTAGATAGATTGGACCCATTCAACACAACTATACTGTTCTAGCTTAGTTGAAATTCTAGGAGGGGATGCGAGAAGAATATTGGCACTCTCTGGATCGTCAGTTATAGTTAAATCTTGTAGGTTAAGCTGTTCGATTAGTTCTTGGTATAGCGCGTCTTGCTCTGTATCGATATATAGTTTATTCGTTAAATTGTTCATCGGCTTTACTTTTTTCCCTGAGAGTAATCAAGTACACTTTCGCTGTATTTTTCTTCTGCAATAATGAGTGACCATGCTACAGAACCCGATACAAGTTCGTCTTGAAAAGTTCGAACCTTGGCAACAAATTACTTTTATGGCTTGCCTGTGCGAGCGTATGTACCCTAACTATGCCATATTTTGTCAAAATACAGAATTTGCAGAAAGCCGAATCTACCGCGATATTTTAGACAGTGTCTGGGAATTGCTAACGGTTAAAAATGCGAAGATCAATTTCGAACGTCAACTTGAAAAGCTTGAAGAAATCATTCCTAGCTCTGAAGACTTCGACTTCTATGGTGTATACCCAGCCATTGATGCTTGTATAGGGCTATCGAATTTGCTGCACGGCTTATTAGATAGAGAAGATCTGTATGATAATATGCAGAAGCTGAGTCAGGTTTCTGTTGTTACCGTTGCTCAACTTGAGGAAGCTCAAACACAAGTTGAAATTACTAATGAGAACCAAAAAGAGAATGAAGCAGTGTGTGCTGAATGGGATGTTCAATGGGCCATATTTAGGCCGTTAAGAGAAACCCAAGAGCGAGATATCGACTTGATTAAGGATCTTCGCCAAGAGCTTAAGGATGAAGCAACAAGCAACATTGGTATCGCACTTTAAGTTTTATTAATAGTGGGAGGCTAACCTCCCACTGTTATTTAGTCGTCTTTTTTACCATCTATTACACCATGCTGCTTTTTCCAAGCTTCCCAGCGTTCAAAAGCTAACTGCTGCATATCTACAGAGCGGTCAGCTTCATCAACAATTTCTTCACCTATTAGGTGCTCGAAGATATCTTCTAAAGTAACAATACCTTGAATAGTACCGTATTCGTCGACAATCATTGCTAACTGAACTCTCAATGACATCATTTGATCGAACGCTGCTGTCAGAGAACGCGTGTTTAGGATGACGTGGATAGGCCTCATTATTGAGCCAAGCTGCCTATTACCGTTTCCATCTTGCTGCTGTTTATACAAATCTAATCGATGCACAAATCCAATAATATTGTCTTTGGATTCGCTGTAGACCAATGGCCGCGAAAAAGGAGTGTCAGGGTGCTTCTTCAAAAACTGATTAATTGATAGTGAGGCGCTTTCGCGAAAAACAACCGGCCTTGGAGTCATTATTTGTGTGACTGGTATGTTTGTAATGTTCAGTAGGTTATGAAGTATTTTTGACTCCCCTTCAGCAAACTCACCACTCTCTTTAGCTAGGGACGCCATTGCGGTTAACTCTTCTCTAACTTTAGGTTCTTGATAGCCACTTGATAGCCTTTTTGTGATCTGTTCTGAGAACCATACGAATGGTGTTAATGCCCATACCATCCAATTCAAAATAACGGCAGACAATGGAGATAGCTGTCGCCAATAAGTCGCGCCTATTGTTTTAGGGACAATTTCAGAAAGAACTAATATCCCTAGGGTTAACACAGCAGAAAAAAGACCTAACCATTGACTACCAAATACAGCCGCAGCTTGTGCGCCAGCAGTGGCGGCACCGATGGTGTGAGCAATGGTGTTTAGGGTTAAAATTGACGCTAATGGTCTGTCGATATTATGTTTTAATTTACTTAGTGCTGAAGCTGATGGATGCCCAGTTTGCTTTAATTGGGCGATATAGCTAGGTGTAATACTTAAAAGTACAGCTTCTAGAACCGAACAAATAAATGAAACACCGATAGCAACAGTGACGTAAGTGAAAAGTAAAAGCATGGTTTTCCTATAGATGAATAATGCAATACTTGGACATTTTAACCACAGGAATAGTTCACATACTATCTTTTAATATTGGTTTGCTAATAAATATTTTGGGGTATATAAGCCATAAAGTAATGATTTTGAGTATCAATTGAGGTCAACTATTGAACAGTCTCGGTAGATAAAAAGTAACCAACGCCGTTCAAATTGTGAGTTAATGCTCATAATGCGGTTAAAAGTACGTCAGGAAAGCCAAAGAACATCGACAAACCTTTGCCAGACGGGGGCTTTATGCATTAGAGTGAGTTGAATTCGATAACCTATAAGAAGGGAAACCTAATGAACAAGACCCAATTAATCGACTTTATCGCTGAAAAAGCAGATCTATCAAAAGCACAAGCTAAAGCTGCTCTAGAAGCAACTCTTGGTAGCGTAACAGACGCACTTAAAGAGGGCGATCAGGTTCAACTAATCGGTTTTGGTACGTTCAAAGTGAATCACCGTGCCGCTCGCACAGGCCGTAACCCAAAAACTGGTGCTGAGATTCAAATTGCTGCTGCAAATGTTCCTGCATTTGTTGCTGGTAAAGCACTGAAAGATTCAGTTAAATAATTTATAATACGCCGAGGTAATCTTTATCTCGGCGTAATTTTCTATCTATGAAAAAACTTCTGCTATCTTCACTAATTATCTCTTCTCTTGTCGGGTGTAGCTCATCCGTTTCAACGCCTAATTTAGACCAGTTTTCTCACCATAGCGGTGGCAAATCAATGGGTGATGCGACATCATTCTACTGGTACACCGAAAGGCTCAGTCAATCCTATACAGCTGGCGATTATGTTTTTTCGGGTGATTACGGCTGGTATAAAACTGACTACCGTTGGAATGAAGGAGAGGTTCGAGAGCTGATTCGTGAGGGTGAGCAAATTCGCCAGGATGTAGGTCTCGTACCTTATAGAGTACATGTTCGGTTTAATGTAAAGGGAGAAGCGGTTTATCAGCAGTACCGTATTGATGATAAAGTTCTGCCTATTAATGAAGAACAGCTATTACGCTACCAACAAGAAGCGAAATCTGTTGCCGAGGTGACCAAAGAGTTCAGTCGAGATGGGATTGAACTGATTCAAGGTTATTGGGATGGTTCTCGCTTTGAGTCTTGTGGTGGGCAATCATATGAAGGTATTGAGTTTAACCAGACATTACCAGGCTTTGTGGTCAATCGTTTAGCCGAATTTGATAGTTACGTAGCGGTGCTTGGTAAAATACGCTCTAACAAAGTGATTATTGAGGATTTACTGATGCTTAATAGTGACAGCCATGATTGCGTAGAACGTCCAAGACTCATTGAATCCAATTAATTGATTTAAACCAAATGAAGCATAAAACAAAGGCGCTAATAATAGCGCCTTTGTTGTAATTAAAAACCAAGCTTTTGCTTAGCCTGTAATTAGATAATTATTTAGCTTCATTTTCACGCGCAATAGCACGGTAGCCGATGTCATTACGGTGAAACATACCATTCCAGCTTACTTGCTTGGTTAGCTCGTACGCTCGCTCCTGAGCTTCAGAAACAGTATTTCCAAGGGCAGTTGCACATAGTACACGACCACCGTTTGTCACAACGTCGCCAGCGCCATTATTAGCAGTACCTGCGTGGAAGATCTTCTGACCTTCAACGTTTTCAGTAGGCAGAGAAATAACGTCGCCTTTTGCGTAATCAGCAGGGTAACCGCCAGCGGCTAGCACAACACCAATTGAAGCGCGTGGATCCCAGTGAGACTCTGCTTCATCAAGCTTTTCGTTTACTGCAGCAAGACACAGCTCGACTAGATCCGATTCCATACGCATCATGATAGGTTGCGTTTCTGGATCGCCAAAGCGACAGTTGTATTCAATTACCTTCGGAGTACCGTCAGCATCGATCATTAGACCGGCATATAGGAAGCCAGTGTAAGGTGCACCTTCAGCATCCATACCACGTACTGTAGGGTAGATGACTTCTTCAAGAATACGGTTATGGATCTCTGGTGTTACAACCGGTGCAGGAGAATATGCACCCATACCACCTGTGTTAGGGCCTGTATCTTTATCGCCTACACGTTTGTGATCTTGGCTAGTTGCCATTGGAAGAACACTAGAACCATCTACCATAACGATGAAGCTTGCTTCTTCACCTTCAAGGAACTCTTCGATAACGACGCGGCTACCTGCTTCACCAAACGCATTGCCAGCAAGCATGTCTTTAATCGCGTCTTCTGCTTCTTCTAGAGTCATAGCAACAATAACGCCTTTACCAGCTGCTAAGCCATCAGCTTTCACTACGATTGGAGCGCCTTGCTCACGAACGTACGCTAAAGCAGGTTCGATCTCAGTAAAGTTAGCGTAGTAACCTGTTGGGATGTCATGACGTGCTAAGAAATCTTTTGTGAATGCTTTAGAGCCTTCAAGCTGTGCTGCCGCTTGAGTAGGACCAAAGATTGGTAGACTAGCTTCACGGAATGCATCAACAACACCAATCACAAGAGGTGCCTCTGGGCCAACAATCGTTAGTTCAATTGCTTTTTCTTTAGCAAATGCTACTAGCGCAGGAACGTCTTCTACGCCGATGTTTACATTTTCAAGCTTTGGCTCTAGTGCTGTACCTGCATTACCAGGCGCGACAAATACTGTTTCAACATCTGGGTTTTGCGCTGCTTTCCAACCAAGTGCGTGTTCACGACCGCCAGCCCCAATGATTAATACGTTCATGTTTTATTCCTTAAGTTCTAAATTCTCAAAAGCCCCTCATAATGAGAGGCTTGATATTCGTTTACTGTTTAGAAGTTAACTCTAATTTTTAGTGACGGAAGTGACGCATGCCAGTGAAGATCATTGCCATACCGTGCTCGTCTGCTGCAGCGATAACTTCGTCATCGCGCATAGAGCCACCTGGTTGGATAACACACTTAATGCCAGCTTTTGCCGCTGCATCAATGCCATCACGGAATGGGAAGAATGCGTCTGATGCCATTGCACAGCCTTCCACAACAAGACCTTCGTCTGCCGCTTTGATACCTGCAATTTTAGCTGAGTAAACGCGGCTCATTTGACCTGCGCCTACACCGATAGTCATGTCGCCTTTTGAGTAAACAATAGCGTTAGATTTAACGTATTTTGCTACTTTCCAACAGAACAGGGCATCTTTTAGCTCTTCTGCAGATGGCTGACGCTTAGAAACTACTTTAAGGTCATCTTTAGAAACCATGCCTTGGTCGCGGTCTTGAACAAGTAGGCCGCCGTTAACGCGTTTCACGTCAAAGCCAGTCGTTCTCGTTGTCCATTCGCCACACTCAAGTAGCCGAAGGTTTTTCTTAGCTGCTACGATTTCTACTGCTTCAGCAGAAACAGAAGGGGCAATGATCACTTCTACGAACTGACGTTCAGTGATTGCTGTTGCCGTTGCTGCGTCTAATTCACGGTTAAATGCGATGATGCCACCAAATGCAGACGTAGGGTCTGTTTTGAATGCGCGATCATAAGCTTCTAGGATGTTGCCACCTAGTGCTACACCACATGGGTTAGCGTGTTTAACGATGACACACGCTGGCTCGTCGAACTCTTTCACACACTCAAGAGCGGCGTCAGTGTCAGCGATGTTATTGTACGACAGTGCTTTGCCTTGAATTTGCGTTGCTGTTGATACAGATGCTTCTTCTGGGTTTGCTTCTACGTAGAAAGCCGCTGCTTGGTGGCTGTTCTCACCGTAGCGCATGTCTTGTTTCTTCTCGAACTGTTGGTTGAACGTGCGAGGAAATTTGCTCTTGTTTTCAGGAGAAGGTTCATCACCTTCTTTGTTCTCACCGTAAGATGGAACCATAGTGCCGAAGTAGTTAGCGATCATGCCGTCGTAAGATGCTGTGTGCTCGAATGCTGCAATAGCTAGGTCGAAGCGAGTCTCTAAAGTTAGAGATTTTTCGTTTGCGTCCATTTCAGCTACAACGCGGTCGTAGTCATGTGCGTTTACAACGATAGTCACGTCTTTGTGGTTTTTCGCCGCAGAGCGAACCATAGTTGGACCACCGATATCGATGTTTTCAACAGCGTCAGCAAGCGTACAACCTTCTTTTGCTACCGTTTCAGCAAATGGGTAAAGGTTAACAACAACCATGTCGATTGGGTTGATGCCATGAGTTTCCATGATTGCATCATCTTGACCGCGACGGCCAAGAACGCCACCGTGAACTTTCGGGTGAAGTGTTTTTACACGACCGTCCATCATTTCTGGGAAACCAGTGTAGTCTGAAACCTCTGTTACAGAGATACCTTTCTCAGCCAAAAGGCGAGCAGTACCACCAGTCGATAGGATATCGACACCACGGTCAGCTAGAGCTTGTGCAAACTCAACAATACCAGTTTTGTCTGATACGCTGATAAGAGCGCGGCGAATAGGGCGAGCGTTAGTCATGCTTCCATCTTCCTCAAATTCACGGAGTTAAAAATAGTAAAGATATTTGCTAAAAATAAACAATGTCCCAGTCAATGTCATTGTAAACAAAGCCGAATTGGCAATGTAGTAATGGATGAGGTTAAATACTCATGCTTTAGACTAGAGGTTGCTCAGTTTTGGTAAAGACCTTTGTGCGATTGAAAGTCGCGATAGAGACCCGTTTTGATGGCGCACATTCTAACTAATTTATTACATAAAAGCTCGCGCAATCGTTTGGCATCGCAAAAATAATTGTAAAATCGACGAAAATGAACCAAAAACGTAACAATGCAGTGAATAGGAAAGGGTATGTTTCAAATTGGTGAATTGGCTAAAAAATGTCAGGTAAGTACGGATACGTTACGTTTCTATGAAAAAAATAAATTAATAGAGCCAGCTGGGCGAAGTGACTCCGGCTATCGCTTATATAACGAAGCGAACCAGCGCCAAGTCAGCTTTATAATAAAAGCGAAAGAATTAGGCCTGAGCTTAGATGAGATTAAAGAGCTACTTGAAATTAAACTTGAACCAACAGAGCACAGCTGTGCAGAAGTTAAATCTATTACATCCGCAAAATTAGAGCTCATTGACGATAAAATCAATGAGCTCACTCGTATTCGCTCCGCGTTAAAAAAGATTAATGACGCTTGCTGTGGTCACGCTGATGATAAAGCGACCCACTGTTCTATTTTGGCTTCCATAGAATACGATATCGTTAAACGATCATGTTCATCAGAAGACTAAACCTTAAATAGACTAAGGTTTACTTGTAGTTGCTGGCCACTCTCCATCATATTGTTACTTGCTTGCGCTACTTGCTCAGCTTGTGAGGTGGTTTGAACACTGTGATCTGCAATGCTGGTTAGGTTTTGACTGATCTCATCGGTGGCAAGGGTTTGCTGCGAACTCGCCTCTGCTATCTGTTCATTTAATCCTAAGATAATATTCACCTGTTCCTCTATGGCACTGAGTGCATCTTTGGCGAGTACTGCTTGCTCTTGAGTTTGAGAGGATTGTACTTGCGTTTGAGCCATTGATTCCGAGACTTCTTTCGCTCTACCTTGCAGGTTAGAAACAATTTGCTCGATCTCATCGGTACTGGCTTGAGTACGTGTCGCTAGGGTTCTGACTTCATCAGCGACGACGGCAAAGCCTCTCCCTTGTTCACCAGCACGAGCGGCCTCAATGGCAGCATTCAGTGCCAACAAGTTAGTTTGCTCAGCGATTCCTCGTATGACATCCAACACTGTTCCTACATGCTCAGAGTCTTGAGCCAACTTATGAGTATTGGTTTCAGTTTGACTCAATATGGCAGAGAGTGAATCGATTTGAGTACTAGCCTGATCAATGACGCTTGCGCCTTGAGAGCCTTTGTCACTCGCTTCTTTCGCGGCATTTGCGGCGTGTTGAGCGGCATTCGCGACCTCTTGATTACTTGCATGCAACTCGTTCATTGCCGAAGCAACAGTATCCACGGCTTGGTGTTGTTGATTTGCTTTTGAGGAGCTGTCTTGTGCAACGTTGTTTAGATTAACCGCAGCATTAGTAATATTTTCGCTTACTGGCGTCATATTAAGAACAATGTTACGGATTTTTTCCGTGAACTGATTAAATGCAATAGCAATATGGGATAGCTCGTCGTTACCTTGCTCTGATAGCTGTTTCGTTAAATCACCGTCTCCACTCGCAATATCATTGAGAGCGTCGAGGGTTTCTTGACAAGGAGCAGAGATGCTTCGACCAATCCAAAGGGCGAGTACGACCATCAAAGATAGCGAAAAGAAAAGCGCATAGACGACATGCTGAACTCGTTCCCATACCACGGCATCAATATCATCAATATAAACGCCAGTCCCTATGATCCAACCCCATGGCTGAAAGAGTTTAATGTATGAGACTTTTTCAACATCAGTATCTGACCCTGGCTTAGGCCACATATAATTGACGAAACCACCGCCTTGAGCGCGTGCGACTTTAACAAATTCAACAAACAAAAGTTTACCAGTCGGATCTTTAACGCCCGATACATCTTTTCCATTTAATGCCGGTTTAATGGGATGCATGATAACGGCTGGCTGCATATCGTTAATCCAAAAGTAGTCTTTACTTTCGTATCTCAGCTTTTCTACTGCACGTTTTGCTTGTTCTTGTGCATCATCTTTGGAAAGTGCGCCGGAAAGCTGCTGTTGGTGGAAATGACTGACAAGGCTATGTGTTGACTCGACAAGGTGGCGAGTTTTAAGCTTTTTTGCTTCCATTAAATCGTTTTGATATTGATTAAGGACGTAGCCTAACGGAATCAGCAGCGCGATTGTCACAAGAGTGGTGAGTAAGATTAGACGTTTTTGAATCGTCAGGGTTCTCAAACCAAAAATATTCATAGTACACCCCATAAAGGTACATTAATTCTTTGGCTAGCCGCTGACTTATATTGTTATTTTTCTACCAGTAAATGTAGTGGAGGTTAGGGTGGTTTGGTAGTTGTATTGATAAAATAGTCAAAGATGGTTTAGGTATAATATTTAGGTAAGGTTGCTTAGTGTTCTGTTTCAATGCATTAGCGTTGATAGCTAACTGGTATGATGAGGTGTTGATAACAGCAGTGTTTAGAGTGTGTTGTTGGCTGAATTAGAAAGGGGTTAGATGTTTCCATCTAACCCCTTGGCATTTAATAAAATAACGTATGAATTCTAGTTCATGCCGTATTTTTTAAGTTTTTTACGAAGAGTTCCGCGGTTGATGCCCATCATCGTTGCTGCACGAGTTTGGTTACCACGCGTGTACTGCATGATGGTATCTAGTAATGGCTGTTCAACTTCAGCTAGAACTAACTCATATAGTTCAGTGACTTCTTGGCCATTTAATTGAGCAAGATAGTTTTTTAGAGATGCTTTAACGGAGTCACGCAGTGGTTTTTGCGCGATCTGATCTTGTGAAGTAACGGTAGTAACTGTTAAAGCTTCTGAAGTTATATTTTGTTCGAACATATTCGGTCTAGCTCTTCTCATTAATTATGATGCAACGTTATCAAAATAACCTTCTAGTGCTTCAAGTTGCAGCGGGGCTGCATCGATAGCATTGAAGGTACGGCGAAACTCACTCGCTTGTTCATGTTCTTTCAGGTACCACCCGACATGCTTACGAGCAATACGAGGGCCTAAGTACTCACCATAAAAATCATGAAGAGCATCAACATGGCTAAGCAGTATGTCTTTCACTTCCTCAAGGGGAAGGTCAGGCATAGTGGTGCCGTTTTCCAAATAGTGTTGGATTTCCTGAAAAATCCATGGACGACCTTGGGCAGGGCGACCAATCATTAAAGCGTCAGCACCGGTGTACTCCAGTACAAACTTAGCTTTTTCTGGACTATCGATATCACCGTTAGCGATAACCGGAATTGAGATAGCTTGTTTTGCCGCTTTAATGTGTTCATATTCGGCCTCACCTTTGTACATACAAGCGCGAGTTCTCCCATGGAGTGCTAATGCTTGAATGCCGCAGTCTTCGGCTATTTTTGCTATTTGGACACAGTTGCGATTCTCTGTGTCCCAACCAGTACGGGTTTTTAATGTTACAGGGACATCTACTGCATTAACTACGGCACTTAGAATCTCTTTAATGAGTTCAGGGTGTTGTAGTAACGCAGACCCGGCTAGTTTTTTATTCACTTTTTTAGCTGGACAACCCATGTTGATATCGATGATTTGCGCACCGTTTTCAACACTAAATTGTGCAGCTTCTGCCATAAGCTGTGGATCAGCACCTGCAATTTGTACAGAGCGAATGCCCGATTCGCCTTCATGTACCATGCGTTGCATTGATTTGGACGTTTTCCATAGTTTTGGGTTTGATGACATCATTTCACTGACCGCCATTCCCGCACCATAGCGAAGGCATAACTCTCGAAACGGTCTATCAGTAACTCCAGCCATAGGAGCGACGATTAGATTGTTCTTAAGTTGATGATTTCCTATTTTCAAAACGTCTTCACAGTTATACAGCAGCAAGGGCGCGCATTTTACGCATTTTTTCGCTGCGTGAAAAGACTAATATTTGAGCATTTACAATTTGTTTAGGTAAATCGCATTAAATTCAGCCAATTAAGCGAAAAAAGTCTTCTTTACGCCTGTTTGTGACCCGATACGCGACACCACTCACTGATCTCTTTAATCGGGTCGATAGTAAATTCATCGCGGTAGTAGCTTGCAACGTCTTCTGCTTGGGTGTCTAACACGCCAGACATGGCCAAGGCGCCAGAAGGTTTCACAAGACCTTTAATGATTGGTGAAAGCTCTCGTAGTGGTGCAGCAAGGATATTTGCAACCACAACATCAGCGATAAGGCCTTCAGGCTGATCTTGAGGCATAAAGAGTTCAAGTTGGTCTGCAACGCCATTTCGTTCTGCATTGTCTTTTGAAGCAACCAGTGCTTGAGGATCGATGTCGATACCAATGACTTTCTTGGCACCAAGCTTGATGGCTGCGATGGCTAAGATGCCAGAGCCACAACCGAAGTCGATAACGGTTTTATCCGATAGGTCTATGCTCTCAAGCCACTCAAGACATAAAGCGGTAGTAGGGTGAGTACCTGTACCGAAAGCCAGACCTGGATCAAGCATAACGTTAATGGCATCAGGATCTGGAACATCACGCCAGCTTGGGCAAATCCAAAGACGTTCGCCAAACTGCATAGGGTGGAAGTTATCCATCCACTCACGTTCCCAATCTTTGTCTTCAAGCTGCTCCACTTTGTAGGCAAAGTCTGCTTCTAACAAGTTGCTGAGCTTAATTTGGTCGATAATAAATGTGGTGTCGGCTTCTGCATCGTAAAGCGCAAGAACATCGATATCACCCCAAAGACGAGTCTCACCAGGAAGCGGCTCAAAGATCGGTGTGTCACGTGCATCCAAAAAGGTGACAGAAAGTGCGCCGGTCTCTTCCATTAGCATGTCACTAATTGTTTCGGCGTTGTCTTTGGTTGCGTTGAGTTTGATTTGAATCCAAGGCATGAGTTTGTACTCTTACAATGTTTGAAGATAGGAATGGCGCAGAGTTTAGCAGATATCTGCCGATTTTATAGCCATAAACAAAAATGCCCACCGAAGTGAGCATTTTGGCTACGTCTAGAGGGTTAACCCTAGCGAAAGTGAATCTTACTGAAGACCAAGCTTCTTCTCAAGGTAGTGGATATTTGCACCACCGTGTTGGAAGTTTTCGTCGTTCATGATGGATTCTTGCAGTGTTACGTTTACCTTGATGCCTTCGATGATCATTTCGCTCAGTGCATTTTTCATGCGAGCAATAGCAACATCGCGGTTCTCACCAAATGTGATCAGTTTACCGATCATTGAATCGTAATGAGGCGGTACTGTGTAACCTGTGTAAATATGCGATTCCCAACGCACGCCCATGCCACCAGGAGCATGGAAGCGAGTGATCTTACCTGGAGAAGGTAGGAAGCGCTCAGGATCTTCAGCATTGATACGACACTCAATGGCGTGGCCACGAAGTTTAATATCATCTTGAGTAAACGACAGAGGTTGACCCGCAGCAACTCGAAGCTGCTCTTTAATAAGGTCTACGCCCGTTACCATTTCAGTCACTGGGTGTTCTACTTGGATACGAGTGTTCATTTCGATGAAGTAGAATTCGCCATTTTCATATAGGAATTCAAACGTACCCGCGCCACGGTAACCAATTTCAATACACGCACGAGTACAGCGTTCACCGATGTACTTACGCATCTCTTCAGTGATACCAGGTGCTGGAGCTTCCTCTACAACTTTTTGGTGACGACGCTGCATAGAACAGTCACGCTCACCAAGGTGAATTGCGCCACCTTGACCATCAGCAATAATCTGAACTTCAACGTGACGAGGGTTTTCTAGGAATTTCTCCATGTAAACCACGTCGTTGTTAAAACACGCTTTTGCTTCTGCACGAGTCATAGCAATCGCTTCAACAAGGTCAGCTTCGCTACGAACAACACGCATACCACGACCACCACCACCACCAGAGGCTTTGATGATTACTGGAAATCCAATACGTTTAGCGTGTGCTTTATTCTTTGCATCATCGTCATCAAGTGGACCATCAGAGCCTGGTACACAAGGAACGCCTGCTTTCTTCATTGAAGTGATAGCAGACACTTTGTCACCCATGATGCGGATAGTTTCCGCTTTAGGACCAACAAAGATAAAACCACTGCGCTCTACTTGCTCTGCAAAGTCAGCATTTTCAGACAGGAAGCCGTAACCTGGGTGGATAGCCACTGCGCCAGTTACTTCTGCTGCTGAAATGATGCGAGGAATGTTTAGGTAGCTATCGATACCACGAGCAGGACCGATACAAACGGTTTCATCGGCGAGTAGTACGTGCTTTAGATCGCGGTCAGCTGTTGAGTGAACAGCAACTGTTTTGATACCTAGCTCTTTACATGCGCGAAGAATACGAAGTGCAATTTCACCTCGGTTCGCGATGACTAATTTATCTAACATGAGAGAGGCCTCTATTATTCGATAACAACAAGTGGTTGATCGAACTCAACAGGTTGACCGTCTTCTACTAAGATAGCCGTTACAACACCTGATTTATCAGCTTCGATTTGATTCATCATTTTCATCGCTTCAACGATACAGATAGTATCGCCAGCATTAACTTGTTGGCCAACTTTAACAAATGGTTTTGCATCAGGGCTTGGAGCACCGTAGAAAGTACCAACCATTGGAGAAAGAACTTGGTGACCAGATACAGCTTCTGGTGCCGCTTCTGCAACAGGAGCCGCTACTGGAGCCGCTTGTGCAACAGGGGCTGCTGCTGGAGCAACTGGTGCTGGAGCATATTGAATTGGAGCTACAGGTGCAGCTACGCCATTACGACTGATTCGTACTGACTCTTCACCTTCAGAGATCTCTAGCTCAGCGATGCCTGATTCTTCAACTAACTCGATAAGCTTTTTGATTTTGCGGATATCCATTTTTCTTTCTCTTTATCTTGTGAATAAGACAGCTCCTAAGTGAGCTGTAGAGTGTTTGTTTACTTAAAAAAGTAATCTTGTTGCTTTGGCGGTTAAGTGCTTACTTTGATTGCAAGTGCTTAATGGCTGCCGACAAAGCGAATTCATACCCTTGTGCGCCTAAACCACAAATAACGCCTTCAGCTTTATCCGAAAGGTAAGAGTGATGGCGGAAAGGTTCTCGTGCATGTACGTTTGATAAATGCACTTCAATAAACGGGATAGCAACACCAAGTAATGCATCGCGTAGAGCAACACTAGTGTGCGTAAAAGCTGCGGGATTTATAATAATAAAATCCACTTTACCAAAGGCATCATGAATGGTTTCGATCAGCTCATATTCACGATTCGATTGGAGATGTTGCAACTCAACCTGAGCGCCTGATGCCTGCTCGGTTAAGGTGTCAATGATCTGAGCTAGCGTTTGAGAACCGTAATGAGCGGGCTCTCTTAACCCCAAAAGGTTAATATTTGGACCGTTTAGGACTAGAATGCGAGATTTTGCAGTCATTGTGTTGCCATCTTCCTGTATCGTGTGATGAATCATAATATTCCCACATATTCAAAGAATCAGCATGAAATTTTTGTCAAAAGATCGCGATTCTTTGAAAATAGACCACGATTATAGCTAATTCAGCGCAAATCGCAGCAATTTACTGGTCTAATCACCTGTCTGTAACGACTGATTCTGTTACCGAGTTAACAAAAAACACATTAACCTTCGCGTTTGTATGGCCAAAGTTTGAGGTTGCACCCATAAAAAAACCGCCACATAAAGTGGCGGTTTTAGCGTTTAGTGTTTTAAACGAATGCTTGTGAGAGTGACTATTAGTTGCACTGTGCAACCTGTCGTGTAGTTAGTCCTCTATGAGTATTCGCTCTATGCAAGCTCCGCTTTTTCAGCGATCAGTTTCTCTACAACGCTCGGGTCTGCAAGTGTTGAGGTATCACCAAGATTACTCGTATCTCCGGTTGCGATTTTACGGAGAATACGACGCATAATTTTACCTGAACGTGTTTTAGGTAAAGAGTCTGTCCAGTGAAGGACATCTGGCGTTGCGATTGGCCCAATCTCTTTTCTTACCCAATCTTTCACTTCTTTATGAAGCTCAGCAGATGGGAATTCACCATCATTGAGTGTGATGTAAGCGTAAATAGCTTGGCCTTTAATATCGTGTGGAATACCCACAATAGCGGCTTCGGCAATTTTACTATGTGCAACAAGTGCTGACTCTACTTCCGCCGTCCCCATACGGTGGCCAGAAACGTTCAGTACGTCATCAACACGACCTGTAATCCAGTAATAACCATCTTCATCGCGACGAGCACCATCACTCGTGAAGTACATACCTTTAAATGTAGAGAAGTAAGTCTGTTCAAAACGTTCATGGTCACCGTAAACGGTACGCATTTGGCCTGGCCATGAATCGAGTATTACTAGGTTACCTTCCGCTGCTGTTTCTTCAATGATGTTACCCATGTTATCGACTAGGGCTGGCTGAACACCAAAGAATGGACGAGTTGCGGAACCTGGTTTTAGATCGGTCGCTCCTGGAAGCGGTGCAATCAAAATGCCGCCAGTTTCGGTTTGCCACCATGTATCGACGATTGGTGACTTTTCATTACCGATAGTTTTGTAGTACCACTCCCAAGCTTCTGGGTTAATCGGTTCACCTACAGAGCCCATAACACGAAGGCTTGAGCGTGATGTCCCATCAATGGCTTCTGTGCCTTTCGCCATAAGAGCTCGAATTGCGGTCGGCGCAGTGTATAGAATATTGACTTGGTGCTTATCGACCACTTCACTCATGCGGCTTGTGTTTGGATAGTTTGGCACGCCTTCAAATAGAATGGTTTTTGCACCATTCGCCAGTGGCCCATAGATAAGGTATGTGTGGCCAGTGATCCAACCGACATCCGCTGTACACCAGAATGTTTCGCCTTCTTGGTAATCAAATACATATTTGAAGGTCATGGTTGCGTAAACTAGGTAGCCGCCTGTGGTATGTAGAACGCCTTTTGGCTTGCCTGTAGAGCCTGAGGTGTAAAGAATGAATAGTGGATCTTCTGCGTTCATCTCTTCTGGTGGACAGTCAGCTGATACCGATGCTGTTGCTTCATGCCACCAAACATCACGATGCTCATGCCAGTCAATATCGCCACCTGTACGTTTGAAAACAAAGACTTTTTCAATGTTCTTCACTTCAGGGTTAGTCAATGCTTCATCGACATTCTTCTTCAATGGAACAGCGCGACCACCACGGACACCTTCATCCGCAGTCACAACCACTTTTGCGTCTGAATCAATGATGCGTCCGGAGAGTGCTTCTGGAGAGAAACCACCGAATACCACAGTATGTACCGCACCAATACGTGTACAAGCAAGCATTGCCACAGCAGCTTCAGGTACCATTGGCATATAAAGGCAAACGACGTCACCTTTACGCACACCTTGGTCTTTTAGGGCATTAGAGAATAGACACACTTCTTTGTGAAGTTCGTTGAAAGTAAGTGTTTTATCATCAGCGGGGTCATCACCTTCCCAAATGATGGCAACTTCGTCACCACGATCGGCAAGGTGGCGGTCGATACAGTTTGCAGAGACATTCAATGTGCCATCTTCAAACCAGCGAATATCAACGTGGCCAGTATCAAATGAAGTACTTTTAACTTGAGTGAATGGTTTAATCCAATCAACGATTTTTCCATGTTCAGCCCAAAAACCTTCCGGGTTAGAGACAGACTGTTGGTACATGGCTAGGTAAGTGTCGTTATCCGCGTGTGTCGTTGATTTAATATTTTCTTTTACCGGATAAATATGGGCTTCACTCATTGCTTCTCTCCTTGCGCCTTGATGTTGTGAGCAGAACAAATTTCCATTTTGTTATCGATTCATAGATCTAGATTGGAAAGTTTGTATGGCTACCACTGTCTGCTACCTTACGGCTTTCCACAATTAGACTTTAGGATGAGACGGCGGTTTTTTCTTATCTGGTAATGACTTAACTTAATGAATTGAGATGTGAGTCGCGAGTTTATCGCTGTTGATAAGGGGAGGTCAGCGAAGGAAGATCACCTTTTGTTAGCCGAACAAAAACCAAAGCGGCGGAAATGGCATCTTGTAGTGCGTCGTGCTTGCCTTGCATTGGTAAATCGAGATGCTTACAGATGGCATCCAAACTAAGGTCAAAGTAGGCATTGGGTAGGTGACGTTCTAGTTTATCGTGATAAATCTGGCTCACTTCTATGAGTGGATTAGGGAGCGGAAATCCGAGTTGTTTTCGGCAAGCAATATCAAGAATTTTTTTATCGTAGCGAATGTGATAACCCACTAATGGTCGGTTACCAATAAATTTGAGTAGCTGTAATAATGCTTCCTTTTCCCCAATCCCATCGAGTAGGTCTTGGTGGCGAATTTTATGGATGGTCACCGAACCAGAGTCAAGTGATTGAGGTGCTCTTAGCCGTACTTCAAAAGGTTGGCTAGTGATGATGCGATTATCAATTATTTTGGTCGCAGCAATAGTGACAAGTTCTGCACGGTTGGGGTCCAGACTCGTGGTTTCGCAATCAAGTGAGACAAACTCCCCTTTTTGTGGAGTGCCAAACAGCGACTGATAAGGGGAACCTTTCAGTTTCCGATGCCAATATTGTCGTACCAACCAATTCATTTAAACCTCTCTAATCGCGTCAAGACTAATCTCTAATCTGATAATGGAAACCAAGAAACTGCTTAAATTTTTTCACCACGTGGAGGCTATGGCGTAGTAAGTCTCGTTCTGTTCGATCAAGTTGCTTAAGCTCAATTTTGTTCGAACTATGATGTAAGGATAGTTGTTGTGATAGACGCAATTTGAAAAAGAGCTTGAGTGCTTCAGCGAGGTTATCGGCGGTTTCGGGTTCTAAGATACGGTTAGATTGCAATTTTTCGATCCGATCAAAAGTATTCTTCTCATCAAGTCCATATTCGAGTGAGAGGGCGCGAATACCATGTACGATAGGGAATATGCCCCCTTGTTTGATGTCTAAGCCTTCTTTGTTATTTTTTACGTTACCGAATAAGGTCAATGGAATTGAAAACTGAAGCGCTGGGCGAGTGAATTCTTGCAGCACGAGCATCTTATTTTTCATTAATCCGTGTAAGTGTTCACTTACCTCTTTAAGTAGTTCTTCGTTACCCGCGACAGCATGTGCATCTGCCATTATAGCCAGATCCATAACATGCTCAGGCTTAGCACTTTGAACCCAACGACTCACGGTATCTTTCCACTGCTGTTGGCTCTTAACCCATTTGGGATTGTTTACCATGACGTCGCCAGGGCAGAGTGGATAGCCAAGCTGCTGTAGAGTGTGGGTCAGCTGATTCATAACCGATTGGCAGTAGTGCCATTCAAGGCCGTCTCGTAGAATGAGCGCGTTATCTTGATCTGTTTTAAGTATCTGTTCGCCACGACCTTCTGAGCCTAAAACAATGAGACAGCAATGGTCATGAAGTGCTGGTGGCACGACGAGTTCAAACGCCTTTTCTATGATCTGTTCGTTGACCGCGGAAATGAGCTCCATAATGAATCGGGTTCGAATACCATTACCAAGCAAGCTTTCGACGAGTTGTCTTTGTTTATTTGATGCAAGCGCGAGTTCTTCGACGCTACTGGCTCTAGCGATGCTTAATGTTAATACATGTGAATGAGTTGAAAACGCACTAAGGATCTGCGTCATATCGAGCATGCCCACCGCTTCTTTGCCATCGCAAACCATTAAACGCTTCATCTTATTGCGGGTCATGGTGATCATGGCATTAAAGAGGAAGTCGCCATCATCAATATGAAGGACGGGGAAGGTTGCTATTTTTCCAATGTTAGCATCCAGTGGGCAGTGTTCTAGCATGACGGCGTGCAACATATTGGTTCTTGTGACTATCGCATAAGGGTGTGAGTTTGGGTGTTCGATTAATCGCGGATCATCATTAGAAAGTCGAACCAGTGCAGAATCAACGCCATTATGTTTTAGTTGCTGTGTCACTTCATTGAGCGGCTGTTCAGGTTTTAGGATCATCGGAGGGTGATAGATCGAATGATCGACTTTCGTCAGTATAAATTCCGCAAGATTTTGCTGTTGCTGCGCGGCATCAATGAGAACTTGGCGTTTCTTGAGATTATTGTCAAAGTAGGCAGCAAACTGACCATTAGCCTCATAAAGCTCAATAAAAATGGCCTTGGGCAATAGGTAGGATAGGGTGTCTTCAAGTGCAATATATTGATGGCGTACCTCGCCATCGAATAGGGCTCTAACATCGAACATGTCATCATTAGCGTAATGTGCGAAGATCTCTGAGTCGTTGGTCGAGCGTTCTTCAACAGCGCCTTTTATTAATATGTGCAGGTGCTGACAGCTTCTTTCTGGCTGTAATATGACATCGTTGTCACGATAATAGGCGACATCCAGAGATGAGCGCAGTTGATGTTGCTGTTTTTCGGTTAAGCGGTCAAAAGGTGGAGACTGCATATTGAATTTGTCTGGCATCACCCTTCCTCCTGGTAACGTTCTCTATAACCAGTGTGACAAATTCCACCATTAGCTCCAGACGACTTTGGTCTAATGATTGATTATTAAAAAGTTCGCTTTCGCTTTTAAACGGAGTTTTAGATGAGGTTGAACGTGAATTTAAAGCGGAAATACACAGAAAGGCTTTCTTCCCTTTTTTATCTCGCTTTCTATGCCCATAATAGGCGCGCTTGCACTTTTGCCATGTTTTAGGAGCACTCGATGCTAACCCCATCCCCCTATGGCTGGATCTCCCAGTATTTTCTCGGTTTCTTTTTTGCTTACGGTGTTTATCTACCGTTTTGGGCGCTTTGGTTTGAAGAGCAAGGTGTCTCTGCAACCGATATTGGCGTGCTAGTCGGTATTGGATTTGCCACCCGTTGCGTTGCCAATTTAGTGATTACGCCGCGAATTCATAAAGCGGAGCATCTTTTACCTGCGCTTCGTTGGCTAAGCTTTGCCGCGTTCTTATTTGTTGGCTTTCACTTTTTTACGGGGGGAAACTTCTGGTTAATGGTCGCCGCAACCGTCTTATTTAATCTTTGTTGTGGCCCTATTGTTCCATTGTCCGATGCATTAGCGAACTATTACGCACGCTTAAAAATGCTCGATTATGGCCGAACACGCCTGTGGGGTTCGGTTGCGTTTATTGCTGGCTCTACGGTTGTTGGGTATCTTATTGCTTGGTATGGCACTGATATGATCTTGTATACCGCGCTGGCGGGTGTTTTATTTTCATTGATTATTTCGATGAGAAGCATAAGCACGATGCCTAAGACGTTGAGCACTAAAAATGTCGAAAGGCCAAAAGTGTCTCAGCTTCTACGTGAATGGCCAGTCATCAAGTTTTTGACCTTGATTGCTCTTATTCAAGGAAGCCATGCTGCTTATTATAGCTTTAGTGCGATCCACTGGCGTGGTGCCGGGTATTCGGCTGATATTATTGGTTATTTGTGGAGTCTGGGCGTTGTGGCCGAGGTGGCTGTGTTTGCCTTTAGTAAACGAGTTTTCGCTGGTTGGACGCTCCGAGCGCTGTTTGTGACGGCCTCTATTGGTGTGATGGTACGTTGGGGTATCACCGCTTCGACAACAGAACTGTATGCACTGGTTATGGTTCAGCTATTGCACGGTGTGACGTTTGCGATGGCCCATATTGCTGCTATTCAATACATACAGAAAGAAGAAGAGCATAAAATGGTGGCACTGCAAGCTCTGTACAATGCCATTCCACTTGGCGCTGTGATTGCACTTATCACAACTCTGAGCGGTTGGGGCTACGATAATTTTGGCGCAAATGTGTTCTGGGCGATGTCGTTCATGGGGGCTGTCGCTCTGTTGGTTAAAGTTGAAGATAGAAGTGCAAAAATAATTGATCTTAATAAAGCCGAGTCCAAAGCACAGAATTAGACTCAATTGATTGAGATTGCAGCAGTTCCCTAGTTAAATAAACCTCTCCTGTCGGAGAGGTTTTTTGTTTCTGGCACTGTGCCTCTTTTGTAAAAAATGGTTGCGAAAATATAGATTAGAAAAGGATGTCTAATGCAAGGATGGATTGTCATACCGGTTTCACTCGCGTATCTCGCCATACTCTTTCTTATTGCTTGGTATGGCGATCGTCAAACTAACTGGTTAGCGAAGTGGCGACCGTGGATCTATAGCTTATCAATCGCGGTCTATTGTACCTCTTGGACGTTTTATGGAACGGTTGGGCAGGCCAGTAGTAACCCATGGTCATTCTTACCGATATACGTCGCTCCAATTTTAGTCTTTACGCTTGGTTGGCGAGTTTTAGCTCGTTTGGTGTTAACGGCCAAGCGAGAGCACATCACCTCTATCGCTGACTTTATTGCGGCACGGTATGGTAAATCTCAGGGCTTAGCGGTTGCAGTCACGTTGATCGCGGTTGCTGGAATTTTGCCTTATATTGCGTTGCAGCTACGCGGCATTACCATGGGGCTCGATATTGTCGCGCCAAATTTGGCGAGTGATCTCGGTTATCAGGAACGCTATGTATCGTGGTTTGTGGTGGGGGCACTGGCTGTTTTTACCATGCTATTTGGTACGAGGCATATTGATAACACCGAACACCATCGTGGCATGATGATGGCGATTGCGTTTGAATCGGTCATTAAGCTAGTGGCTTTTTTAACCGTTGGTTTTTTTATTATTTACTTAGCTTGGAATCAAGAGCATGTCGATTTAGTCTCGGTGGCTAAGCAAACCTATCAATCCCCGAATATCCCCACGTTATTGATCCATACTGCACTGACGATGGTCGCAATTGTCTGTCTGCCCCGACAATTTCACACCATGGTGGTTGAGAATGAACGTGCTCAAGATCTTCATACTGCGCGTTGGCTATTTCCGCTTTACCTTATTTTGATGGGGATCTTTGTTCTGCCAATCGCTTGGGTTGGGCAGAGCTTATTAGCTGGAAGTCCTGCTGATGCGTATGTGATTAGTGTCCCGATGTCTGTGGGCGCTGATAATATCGCATTACTGGCCTTCCTGGGCGGTACATCGGCAGCAAGTGGAATGGTGATTGTCTCCACGATTGCTCTTGCCATTATGGTATCTAATGATTTAGTGATGCCGCTGTTGCTACGACGAATGCGTATTACCGATCGTAATTACCGTCACTTTTCGGGGCTGTTGCTGATTATTAGGCGCGCGCTGATCTTGCTGCTTCTTATTGGGGCTTGGGGCTTTTATCAGGCGCTCGATACGATCCATTCGCTTTCTGCTATTGGCTTTCTCTCTTTTGCTGCGATTACGCAATTTGCACCGGCACTCATCGGCGGAATGTATTGGCGTACAGGCAACCGAAAAGGTGTGTATGTAGGTTTAGCGGTAGGTTTTAGTATTTGGTTAGTGACCTTAATGAGCCAAACAGGCGTGCTAGCTGGAGATGCGAGCAATAACGCACTGATTTGGTTGATTACGCCGCCAGAACTATTGAGCGATTGGGGTATAAAAAGCTCAGACTGGGGAATGTTGCTGAGTGTGGTTACCAATACCTTCTGTTTTGTGGTCATCTCAATGGTAACTCGTGCAAGCCTGAGTGAGCGCTTACAGTCGGCGTCCTTTATCGGGATGCCACTTCCTGAAAGTGAAAATCAGACGCTATATCAAAGTCGTGTGACCGTTGGAGAACTTGAGATGCTTGCGTCTCGGTTTGTTGGACGGACACGCGTGCGTAGCGCTTTTAACCAGTATTGGACACAGCAGCATGAAACCTTGCTACCCAATCAACAAGCACCTTCTACTCTAATCCGCCATACCGAGCGGGTGCTCGCTGGTGTCTTTGGTGCGTCTTCTGCCAAGTTAGTACTGACTTCAGCGCTGCAAGGCAAGAATATGCAATTGGAAGAGGTTGCCACTATTGTTGACGAGGCCTCAGAGCTGTATGACTTTAGTCGAGGCCTACTCCAAGGGGCGATTGAGCATATTGGGCAGGGTATCGCCGTGGTTGATAGACAGCTTAGGTTAGTGGCCTGGAATCAGCGCTATCTCGAACTGTTTGAATTTCCAACGGGGTTGATTCAGGTTGGTCGCCCCATTGCGGATGTGATTCGTCATAACGCAGAGAATGGACTTTGTGGGCCGGGTGATCCTGAAGACCATGTTCGTCGCCGAGTTTCACACTTAGAACAGGGGACTCGCCACACATCTTCTCGTATTCGTCCTGATGGTCGAGTGATTGAGGTTCAAGGTAATCCCATGCCGAGCGGTGGGTTTGTGATGAGCTTTACCGATATCACCGTGTTTAGAGACGCTGAACAAGCCCTCAAAGAAGCCAATGAAACGCTTGAAGTTAGAGTTTTAAAACGGACGCAAGAATTAGAGCGACTGAATAAGCAGTTAGTGAGTGCTACCCAACGATCAGAGCATGAGTCTCAATCAAAATCTCGATTTCTAGCCGCAGTGAGTCATGATTTGATGCAGCCTCTCAATGCCGCGCGTCTTTTTGCTTCATCACTGTCTGAGGTGGCGAAAGACCAAGAAGTGAAAGGGCTATCAACGCACATTGAGAGCGCACTAGAGGCGGCTGAAGATCTGATTGGTGATCTGCTTGATATTTCACGCTTAGAATCTGGCAAGTTGGACGTTCATGTTCAAAGCTTCGCGATTAAAGATGTCCTTTCTAATCTAGATGCCGAATTTAGTGCATTGGCAAAACAGCAGCAGCTCTCATTTAAAATGATCCCGTCATCGTTACTGGTTCAGTCAGACCCTAAATTATTAAGACGAGTGGTCCAGAACTTCCTTACCAATGCATTTCGATACTGCCCAAGAGGCAAAGTGCGTTTGGGGGTGAGGCGTGTTGGTGACAAAGTGAGAATTGATGTTTGGGATAATGGGATTGGTATCGATGAAGGTAAGCAGCAGGAAATCTTTGAGGAATTTACTCGTGGTAGTCAAATTCGCTCCGATCAAGGTCTAGGCTTGGGGCTAGCCATTTCTAAAGGGATTGCTCACGTGTTAGGCCATTCCATTTCACTTCGCTCTTGGCCAGAACAAGGCAGTGTGTTTTCTATTACGCTCAATAGAGCACAAAGTGATGAGATCATTAAGGTTGAAAAAACAGCGATGCCGGTCTCCGATCTCTCTCATATAAAAATTCTGTGTGTTGATAATGAGCGAGAGATATTAGTTGGGATGGAGAACTTGCTAGCGCGCTGGGGCTGTGAAATTAAATTAGCTGAGGATTTAGTGCAAAGTATGAAAGCGCTCGAGGGTAGTTGGGTTCCTGATGTGATTTTCTCTGACTATCGACTCGATAATGGTCGTACGGGGCTTGAGGTACTTCAACAATGTCGTCTGAGATTAGGAGATAGCTTTAAAGGCGTGATCATCAGTGCGGATAGAACTGAAGATATGCTTGACGGGATTAAGTCGAATGATTTTGCTTTTATTCCTAAGCCTGTTAAACCCCTAAAATTAAGAGCGATACTAAACCAAGTCAAATAGCTTGACTGCTGATGAGCTACGGCGGTCATTAGAGTTGAAGTTGATTGTTAGATGAATACGTGTATTTAGAAAACTGAGCTGTGGAAGGCTACGTAGCTAGAAGAGTAGAGAGGGCTGATTAAGTAACGGATACTTAATCAGCCTTTGCGTTTATTCAGATTGATTTAATAATGTTTCATAGTTGACGAAGACCGTTTGAGTGTCTCCGTAATACAGCGTGTCGTTGGATTGAATAGCAACACGTAGCCAGCTTTCATCGGATGCTGGGGCTGGTAGCTCTACATTCCAGTTGAGCTCACTGTCATCCAGGGGCTGCATATTGACAGGCGTTCCTGCCGCGTCCTGATCATCAACAAGAGAGAGTTTAATGCCTTGCAGTGGTAGCTTAGAACTTAGGCTTAGGAAAAGCTGTGTATCGGTAACACTTTCAGAACGAAACTGAATTTTGAACTCGCCATTTTCCATATCACATAAACCACTGGTATAGCGGCAGTTAGATTTACTTAGGAGCTTATACGCTTCCCCTTTTTTTGCTGCATGGGGCTTTTCGCTAAGGGCCATGTCGGTGCCAAGGTAAGCAACAATTGAGAGAATTGGGGCGACGAGCATAGCAACGACGAGGTGCTTATTTTTGAACATATTGGCTTCCTTGCAGCTATAGACGTTTTGTAGATAAGTTAACTAATTGTAATAATAGATAAAGTACAGCATTGAGTAGATAAAAAAAGCCCCCGGAGGGGCTTTTGTGGTTTGAGTTAGATTTTAGTGGTCTACAGCATCACTCGCGCCTGCAGGAACACGTACGTGTTCAACTAAATCTTTCACTTCTTGTGGCGTTTCAGCTGTTACACGAGAGACAGCGAAAGCTACGATGAAGTTACATAGTGCACCAATCGCACCAAATGCATTAGGTTCAATACCTAGGAACCAGTTGCTTCCCCAGCTTTCCAAGAATTTCCAGTCAGCAACAAACAGAATGCCTTTATGTTGGAATACGTAGAATAGCGTGATACTGATACCAGTGATCATACCTGCAATAGCACCTTCTTTATTGATCGTCTTACTGAAGATACCCATCATCAATGCCGGGAAGATGGAGGATGCGGCTAGACCAAACGCCAGTGCAACCGTACCAGCGGCAAAGCCTGGTGGATTGAGCCCCAAATACCCCGCGACACCAATTGCAACTGCCATAGAAATTCGACTGGCGAGTAGCTCTTTCTTCTCGGAAATATTCGGATTAATGACCCCTTTAATTAAGTCATGGGATATGGATGACGAAATAGCCAGTAATAGACCCGCAGCCGTTGATAGTGCCGCCGCTAAGCCACCTGCCGCAACCAGAGCAATAACCCAGTTTGGTAGTTTAGCAATCTCAGGGTTAGCAAGAACCATGATGTCACGGTCAACTTTTAGCTCGTTTGTTTCTGCGCTAGACGTGTAGTTGATGTTGCCATCACCATTTATGTCATCAAAGCCTAACAGACCTGTTTTTTCCCAGTTCTTAAACCAGTCAGGACGTTCGTCGTAAGCCAGGTATTCACCCGCACTTGGATTCACTGTTTCCATTAGGTTTAGGCGCGCCATTGCTGATACCGCTGGAGCGGTTGTGTATAGGATAGCAATGAAGAATAGAGCCCAACCCGCTGAGGTACGCGCATCACGTACCTTAGGTACTGTGAAGAAACGAATGATTACGTGAGGTAGACCTGCAGTACCGATCATCAGTGACATGGTGTAAACAAACATGTTTAACGTATCGCCACGAACTTGGGTGGTGTATTCGGTAAACCCGAGTTCGGTGACCACCTGATCGAGCCGGTCGAGTAGATAGACATCGGTTCCGACCATGGTGCTCCCAAGACCAATTTGAGGTAGTGGGTGACCTGTTAGTTGTAGAGAGATGAATATTGCAGGAATAGTGTAAGCTAAAATGAGTACGCAATATTGAGCAATCTGTGTGTAGGTAATCCCTTTCATGCCGCCCATTACTGCGTACATAAATACGATACACATACCAATCAGAAGACCAGTATCGTAATCAACTTCTAGGAAACGACCAAACGCAACGCCGACCCCTTTCATTTGACCGATAACGTAAGTGACCGATGCAATGATAAGACATACTACGGCTACGATACGAGCTGTGTTCGAGTAGAAACGCTCACCAACGAATTCAGGTACAGTGAATTTACCAAACTTACGCAGATAAGGCGCTAGAAGTAGGGCAAGGAGTACATAACCACCTGTCCAACCCATTAAGAATACTGAACCACCGTATCCCATGAACGCGATTAAGCCAGCCATGGATATGAACGATGCTGCCGACATCCAGTCAGCGGCTGTTGCCATACCATTCGCAATTGGGTTTACACCGCCGCCAGCGACGTAAAACTCTTTGGTTGAACCAGCACGCGCCCAAATAGCGATACCGATATAGAGGATAAATGTAGCACCTACTACGAGATAGGTGATTGTTTTCAAGTCCATCTGAGGTATTCCTTATTCGTCTACGTTAAATTCGCGATCAAGCTGTCTCATTTTCCACGCGTAGTAGAAAATAATCCCTAGAAATGCATAAATCGAACCTTGTTGAGCAAACCAGAATCCAAGCTTATAACCACCTATTTGAAATTGGTTTAGGACATCAACAAAAAGAATGCCGCAGCCGAATGAAACAACAAACCATACGACCATCAGTTTGATCATGATTTTCACGTTTTTGTCCCAATACGCCTTGGCGTCATCTTTATTTTCAAATGCCATCGTCGTCTCCTTACGATGTATTGTTGTTAATGAAATGTTTCACTTTGTACAATAGCAAGGCAAGCGCAAGGGATCTTTTCAACTTTAGTCGGGGTCAATAAAGTAAAATCAACCAAAAAATAAGAGATTAGACGGGTAATGAGGTTAAACTGTGATGTTAATGCATTGTTAATTTAGCCAAAGGTCTAATGCTGTTATGCATAATGTATCGTAATAATGTTGTAAAAAAGGTGGGTTTAATTTTTTTGTGATTAGAAAGCAGTAAATAAATGTAAGTTCTTTATAACATTATGACCAATTTAATTTCATGTTTGTTATATTGTCATATCAGCAATGGCTTGCCTTAGGAGGATGAATTGGACGTAAATACCATTAATAGTTTGTTTCTAACTGGAGCGACGTTAATCGCTATTAGTGTTCTTATCAGCCGAGCCTCTTCTAAATTAGGTGTCCCGATTCTTTTGGTCTTTCTTTTTGTTGGCATGATGGCCGGAGAAGATGGCCCCGGTGGCATTAAATTCGATGATTATTCACTGACTTATCTTATCAGTAACCTTGCCTTAGCCATTATTCTACTTGATGGCGGAATGCGCACTAAAGTTTCTACCTTTAAGGTGGCTTTCTGGCCGTCTCTTTCTTTAGCGACCATCGGCGTCGCTTGTACTGCAACCATTACAGGGTTAATGGCTGCTTGGCTATTTGATCTTACCTTACTGCAAGGGATATTGGTTGGTGCCATTGTTGGTTCAACTGATGCCGCAGCGGTTTTTTCTCTGTTGAAAGGTAAAAGCCTCAATGAACGTGTCGGAGCGACACTTGAAATTGAATCTGGGACGAATGACCCTATGGCGGTGTTCTTAACCGTGACCCTAATTGCTATTTTATCCAATCCTGACATGGATATGGGGATGGGCTTTCTTGCTACAAGCTTTGCTATGCAGTTTGGGATAGGCACGTTAGTCGGCTTTGCTGGTGGTTGGTTATTGTGGTCATTGGTCAATCGAATATTACTACCTGAGGGGATGTATTCCATCTTAGTCTTAAGTGGTGGTATTGCTCTGTTTGCCTTATCAACCATTCTTGGTGGTAGTGGTATATTGACGATTTATTTGGTCGGCTTGCTGATTGGTAATAAGCCAACGTGCTCACGTCATTCTATTCTTAGTGTCTTAGATGGGATGACATGGCTAAGCCAAATCGTCATGTTTTTGGTCTTGGGGTTATTGGTCACGCCATCGACGTTAATTGAGATTATGCTTCCTGCATTAGCACTTGCTTTCGGGATGATTTTAATAGCACGTCCAATTTCTGTTTGGCTTGGCCTCGCACCATTTAGAAGTTTTAATATTCGAGAACGTTGGTTTGTCTCTTGGGTAGGGCTACGAGGCGCAGTACCCATCATCTTAGCCGTATTCCCAATGATGGCAGGGCTTCCTAATGCTCAATTGTATTTTAATATCGCGTTTTTCGTTGTTATGGTCTCTTTGATTGTACAAGGTGGAACCCTAATGAAAGCAGCGTCGTTAGCCAATGTCTCATTACCGCCAAAACCAAGTCCTATTTACCGCAGTGGCATAGAGATCTTTCCGACCAGTGAGTGGGAAATGTTTGTCTATAAATTGAAAGAAGAGAAATGGTGTGTCGGTGAACCATTGAAGCGTTTAACCATGCCAGATGGGACCCGAATTACCGCGTTATTTAGAGACAATACCTTATTGCACCCATCAGGAAGCACTGTGTTGCAAGCCAATGATACGTTATGTGTATTGGGGCAGGATAAAGATCTTGATGCATTAAGTGAGCTCTTTAGTGTGGCACCGATCGAGCAAGAAGAGGTGGCGCGTTTCTACGGCGATTTCTTCCTTGATGCGACGATCTCTATTCAAAGTGTTGTTGAGCATTATGGCATCTCGGTATCCGTTGAAGACCAGAGCATGACGCTTAAGCAGCTTGCTCAAGATCAAATAGGCCCGTATCCGGTACTCGGTGACAGTTTTGATTGGGAAGGTTTACATTGGGTGGTGGCTGACGTTCAAGATAACGAAGTGATAACCATTGGTTTGTGTTTACCAGAGGATGAAGATGAAGCCGCGTAGGAAGGTAGTATAGGCGGCTTCAACTAGCAATTAGCTCGTTTCACTCTTTACTCGTTTAGCTTGGCTGTTCTTGTAAAAGAATCACCGCTTGTGTGCGATTCTTCACCCCAAGTTTACGGAAGATGGCTGTCATGTGCGCCTTGATAGTCGCTTCTGAGACATTCAACTCATACGCGATTTGCTTGTTGAGTAACCCATCAGAAAGCATCCCAAGTACTTTATATTGTTGTGGCGTTAACGCCGCAATTTTTTGAGCTAAATCGTTACAGGCTGCATTGTTTGTAATTAGCCCTTCAGGGAAGAATGGGTCGCCATTAAGCACCTGATTTAGTGCGCTGATTAGCTCTCGCATATCACTTGATTTAGGAATGAACCCAAAGGCGCCATGGCTTTTAACCTGACTTACAACCGAGGCTTCCTCACTGGCAGAGACAACGACAATCGGGAGGTCTGGGTATTCCGCTCTGAGATGGATCAGCCCTGACATCCCATTGGCGCCTGGCATCTTGAGATCGAGAAGCAGAAGATCGGGCTCTTCCTCTTTTTTCAATAAGCTTAGAAGTGCATCAAGAGAGTCGGCTTCGAGCAGATTGGCACCGCTGACGGCCATATGAACTGACTGAAACAGAGCATTGCGGAATAATGGGTGATCATCAGCAATGATAATGGAATAGGTTGGTTCCATAAGTTAAGCGCTTATTAGGAAAAAGTTAATTTTAGTATTACCACTTGAGTGGAGCGTGACAACCAATACCCACTTATTGCCTGATTTTTCTTCTTAAAATGTGAAAGAGTTGGGTTATTGCCCTCCCAACTCTTTTAGTGATTAGCCAAGTTACCTGAAGAGATCTTACTGACCTTGCGCCAGTACGGCATGAATGTGGGTAAGAAACGGCTTCGCCTCCATAAATCCAGTCAATCTTGCGTTGTTTATTTTCTTTCCTGAGGCATCCCAAAATTCAATGGTGGGTAAACCTAAAACATTAAGATGCTGGAGCATTGCAATGTCTTCTGGCCTATTACGAGTCACATCTGCTTGGAGTAAGACGAAGTTCTTTAACTGAGCTTCTACGTCTGGTTGGTGAAAGGTGTATTTTTCAAACTCTTTACATGCAACACACCAATCTGCGTAGAAGTCGAGCATAACGGGTTGGTTGTTCTGCTTAGCCTTGGCTAACTGATCTTCGAGTTCAGCAACATTGCTGATCTGAATAAACTCAATAGTCGACTGTGAAGACTGGCCGCTTGGGTTGAAGTAGAAATTAAGCGCTGGTTGCGCTGAAGCAAATAGCCCTAGAACGGCAACAATACCCACCGCACTTTGTTTCCAACCACCGAACGGAAGTCGATTTTTTAGGTGGTAGAGCCAACCAAAAGCAATAAAGCCCAGTAATGACCAAAGAATCGTTGTCCATAGCGAAGGAAGGATTCGCTCGAGTAGGAAAATGGGAGCCGCGAGCAAGACGAAGCCAAATAAGGTTTTGACCACGTTCATCCACTCGCCTGCTTTTGGTAATAGCTTATTCCCAAAGACAGCAGCTAGCATCAATGGAATCCCCATCCCCATTGCGAGCGCGTAAAGAGCGACGCCACCAGTGAGTAGATCACCGCTTTGAGCGACATAGAGCAAGGCACCAGATAACGGTGCAGTTGTACACGGAGAGCAGACTAATCCTGATATGGCACCCATAGCGAAAACGCCAAGGCTACTGCCACCTTTTTGTTGGTTGCTAAGGTTGTTGAGCCAAGTTTGCATGCCACTAGGTAGCTGAAGGCTGTAAAGGCCAAACATGGAGGCGGCCAATACAACAAAGAGCGTACTTAAGCCGATCAGGACGTAGGGGTGCTGCATTGCAGCTTGAAATTGCATCCCCGCGGACGCGACAACTAAGCCAAGCAGAGTATAAGTGAGAGCCATACCTTGTACGTAAATGAATGACAGCCCTAGTGCTCGTGTATGACTGAGCTTCTTACCACTGCCTAATACAATACTGGTTAAGATGGGATACATAGGGAGTACGCATGGCGTAAAGGCTAAGCCCACACCGAGCGCGAGAAACAGCAGTGGAGTCCACCAGTTTTCTGCGAGGTTATCGGCTAGATTGCTGTCTTGTGAGGTTTGAATATTCGATTGAGGTTGAGAGTTTTCTGCCGACACTTGTGTTGAGGCATTAACAATCGGAGTGCTGTCTGAAAACTCAAAGCTGGTAATATCGATAACACGTGTTTCTGGTGGGTAGCAGAACCCGGCTTTTGCACAGCCTTGATATTGAACGATGACACGGGCTTTATCTTGATAGTCGCTTAACGGAATATCCACCAAAAGTGGCTCGGTGTAGATGTTGACCTTACCAAAGAATTCGTCTTCATATGGTAGGCCTTGGCGCATTTTTATCTCACCAAGTGTAATGCTCTCACCGCTGAAAGAGATTCGATCTTGATAGAGGTAATAATCCTCTTTGACCTGCCAATCAAGAGAGAGTCGATCGCCTTGCTGATAGAAATTAAACGGAAACGCTTCATCGACAGGGACAAAGGTATTGTTATCTGAAGGCGCGAACAGTGAATCCGAGCTATCTGAGAATAAGGCATTAGCAGGAAGCGCTGTGACTGATAAACAAAAAGCAAATACAAGGGCTAATAAACGCATACAAATCGTCTTTCTATTTTAGGAGTGGTTATCTTAACTTAATCAGACAGGTTTAGTAGTGGATAAGTTTCACCCAAAATAAAATAGGCCTGAAAATCAGGCCTATTTATTCACTATTTGTACATGAGGAAAATTATCGTTAGATAAACAGTCCACCAAATGCGAAGCCAAGAGCAACAGCGGTTGCAATGGTTGTGACGCCTGGAATAAAGAACGCATGGTTAAATACATACTTACCAATGCGAGTCGAACCCGTATCATCCATTTCAACCGCAGCCAACAAGGTTGGATAAGTTGGAAGGACAAACAGTGCGCTTACTGCGGCAAATGATGCAACAGCAGTGAGTGGAGCAACACCAATTGCCAGTGCCGCTGGCATAAGAGCAACGGTCGTTGCACCTTGAGAATAAAGCAGCATAGAAGCAAAGAATAGAACCAGAGCGAGCATCCATGGGTAGTCAGAAAGCAGAGCACCAGCCACATCTTTGATGCCGTCAACGTGTGCGTTAACGAATGTTGAACCTAACCAAGCAACACCAAGTACACAAACACACGCCGTCATACCTGAGCGGAAGGTGGCTGCGGCAGGAATCTTAGAGGCATCAATCTTGGTGAATAGAACGATGGCAGCGGCTGCAGCCAACATAAAGGTCATGATGGCTTCATTTCTACCTAGTGCTGGGTTTTCAATTAACCCAACAGAGCCAGAGATGGCGGCCGCGTAGCAGACAACAAAGCCAATCGCTGCAAGGAAAATATACGTAGCACGTTTTGCGGTTGGAAGAATTTCACGTTTTTCATTACTAGCGAGCTTAATTAGACCTTTCTCAAGGCGCTCTTTATAGACAGGATCATCTTTTAGCTCACAACCCATAAAGTTAGCCACAAAGGCACCCACCATACAGGCAATGAATGTAGTTGGAATGCAGATCGCCAGAAGCGTTAGGTAGTCGACACCGAAAGGCGCAAGCATAGCAGCAAAGGCAACAACGGCGGCCGAAATTGGCGAGGCAGTAATCGCAATTTGTGAAGCAACGACAGCTATAGACAGTGGACGAGATGGACGAACGCCTTGTCCTTTTGCAACCTCGGCTATAACAGGTAGAGTAGAAAAGGCAGTGTGGCCTGTTCCCGCCATTAAGGTCATAACGAAGGTTACGATAGGCGCATAAAAGGTGATGCGTTCAGGATGCTTTCGTAGAAAGTCTTCAGCAATCTGTACTAACCAGTCCATACCACCTGCGACTTGCATTGCAGCGATGGCGGTGATCACAGACATAATGATTAAGATAACATCCACAGGAATGAAAGATTGGCTCGTTGGAACACCAAGAATAAGCGATAGTGCGATTACGCCTGCACCGCCAGCAAAACCTATCCCTATTCCACCAATGCGCGCACCAATGAAAATAAAGAATAGAACCACAAATAGTTCAACTGCGATCATGTGATCACCTCTTTTCTATTGTTAAATTAAATAAGATAAATGTTTATTATGAGTAGCTTATACGTATTTGTTATTTTGATTTATTGTCAATAAGCCCAAAAAAGGCCCCCAATTGGGAGCCTGTTTTAGCAATTACTCGTAACGCTTGCCTTTATACTGTGGTCTCATTAGGTTTTCAACCGAGAAAATGTCATCTAGCTCTTCTTCGGTCAACAATCCACGCTCTAGTACCACTTCACGAACGCTCTTACCTGTTTCTGCACAAATCTTACCAACAATGTCACCTTCGTGGTGGCCAATGTATGGGTTTAGGTAAGTCACAATTCCGATAGAGTTAAATACGTAACCTTCACAGACTTCTTTATTGACTGTAATCCCATCAATACATTTGTCTCGTAAGTTGACACAGGCGTTAGTCAGAATATCTAAAGATTCAAACATGCTTTGTGCGATCACGGGTTCCATCACGTTAAGCTGCAGTTGACCGCCTTCCGCTGCGAAAGAGATGGTGTTGTCATTACCGAGAACTTTAAAGCACACTTGGTTAACGACTTCTGGAACCACTGGGTTTACTTTAGCGGGCATAATTGAAGAGCCGGCTTGCAGTTCTGGGAGGTTTAACTCGTTAAGGCCCGTACGTGGGCCTGAAGAGAGCAGACGTAAGTCATTACAGATCTTAGATAGCTTCACCGCAAGACGCTTAAGGGCACCGTGAGCCATTACATAAGCACCACAATCAGACGTTGCTTCAATCAAATCTTCCGCTTGAACGCATTCATGACCTGTTACAGCTGCAAGGTGTTTAACCGCGGCTTCTTGATAACCGTCGACCGCATTGAGACCAGTACCGATTGCCGTTGCCCCTAGGTTAACTTCGAGTAGTAATTTAGAAGTGAACTGGAGCGCACGAATCTCTTCATTTAATGTCACTGACCACGCGTGGAACTCTTGTCCAACGGTCATAGGCACAGCATCTTGAAGTTGAGTTCGGCCCATTTTTAGTGTGTTTTCGTACTCTTTGCTCTTCAGATCGAATGCGCCTTTTAGGTATTCAATCGCATCGATCAATTTTCGAACGCTATTAAATACCGAAATACGGAAACCGGTTGGGTAAGCACAGTTCGTGGATTGGCTTTTATTAACGTGGTCATTTGGGTTAATAAATTCGTATTGACCTTTCTCTTTACCCATTAGCTCTAACGCAACGTTAGCGATAACTTCGTTAGTATTCATGTTAACTGACGTGCCAGCGCCGCCTTGGAATACATCTGAAGGGAACTGATCCATGCACTTACCTGTGTCTAGAATCAAATCACATGCTTCAATGATATAGCTAGCAACATCTTTTGGTAGTACGCCAAGCTCTTTGTTGGCTAATGCAGCTGCTTTTTTTGTCATCACCATGCCACGAATAAATTCAGGTACGTCGGAGATGGTTGAGTTGGAGATATTAAAGTTTTCAATTGCGCGTAGGGTATGGATGCCGTAATACGCATCAGCAGGGACGTGACGTTGACCTAGAAGATCTTCTTCGATTCGAGTGGCTTGGTGCGCTGTAGTTGTAGCAATAGATGGGGTAGCCATAACGGGATCCTTAGAGAATTATTATTGTTAATTAATAAAATATTCCCCAACTCTGCGTTTAAGAATCCCTTCTTCAGAATTGTGGGCTAGAAAATCTTTTCTAGCATCTGTTGCACATCATACTGAACTAGATACATAAAAATAGTAACTGGATCACTTTTCTTAAACAATTCAGTTAATAAATTGCAGTCAACCTATAGCTTTGATTTATTGGTTGTAATGTCATTTATGCTGACCTAAATGAGTGGTGGATTTCAGTGTGAGATACAGTTTTTTACACGAATAATTTGAGCTAATGGAGCTTTTACGCGTACACTGAATTCAACAAAGGAGGGCGTGTGTTTCCTATCTTATTATTACTGTTTATTTTTGTGCCGATCATTGAGATTGGTCTGTTTATCCAAGTGGGTGACTTCCTTGGCTTATGGCCAACAATCGGCTTGGTATTATTGACCGCTTTTGTCGGTGCATCCTTGGTACGTAGTCAAGGCCTACAAACGTTACGATCGGTGCAAGGTCGCCTTAATCAAGGTGAGATGCCGGCACAGCAGATTTTTGAAGGTGTGATGTTAGCGGTTTCAGGAGTGTTATTGTTGACACCGGGCTTTATGACGGACGCTTTTGGTATGTTAGTACTGCTTCCGGCTCCAAGAGCTGCAATTGCTAAATACTTAATGAGCAAGATGGTCGTGAAATCAGTGGGTGGCGCTGGCTTTGGTGCGCATTCATTTGGTCAAAGCCCATTTGAGCAAGACCCGTTTCATCGAGGGCCGTTCAATTCAGACTCAAACGGCAGTACGTTTGAAGGCGAATATGAGAAAAAAGACGATCAGGATAGAGACAAACTGAATTAGAAGCGTTTATCTTGAATGAACAAAATAAAAGGCAGCCATTGGCTGCCTTTTTGATTTCTATTGCTTATTGGTGAAGCTCTTTAACGTTAGGGTGTCGAATAAGAGGTTTAAAGAGCGCCTTCAAATCCCATTTGACGCCAAGCTTCAAAGGCGATGATAGCAACCGCATTTGAGAGATTAAGGCTTCTTGCATCCGGCATCATTGGGATTCGGATACGCTGCTCCATAGGTAGGCTCTCAATCACTTCCGCTGGCAATCCACGTGTTTCTGGGCCAAACAAGAGCACATCGCCTTTAACAAACTTAGCATCCACATGATGGCCGGTAGTTTTGGTTGTACAAGCAAATATTCGAAACTCACCTTCACGTTCGTTTTCTAGATAGTCCATAAATGCAGCGAGATCTTTATGACGCTTTACACGAGCAAGGTCGTGATAATCTAATCCGGCTCGACGTACTTTCTTCTCTTCTAAATCAAACCCAAGTGGTTCGATTAAGTGTAGATTTGCGCCGCAGTTAGCGCAGAGTCGGATAATGTTGCCGGTATTTGGGGCAATTTCTGGCTCGAAAAGCGCAATATCAAACATGGAGGTTACTCTCTAATAATGAAATTGGAGAAAGTATAAGGTGACTCGCCTTGGCAGCACAAGTCACCGATTAAGGAGTCGCATTAAAACCAAACCTGATAAAGTTGAGTTGGATAGAGTAACGATCAGCAGATAATAGGCAGAGTGACGGTTATTTTTAGCCCGCCAAGTGTACTTCGGCTTGCTAAAATATGACCACTATGCTGACGCACTGCGCTTTCGGTAATGGCAAGCCCAAGCCCTGCGCCACCAGAGTTTCGATCACGAGAAGTGGAGACTCGATAAAATGGTCGAAAGATCTCACTCATCTCATTATCTGGAACGCCCTCGCCATTATCTTCAATCTCAATCGTCAGGGTGTCACCACTTGCTTGCATGGAGACTTGAACCTTATCTTTACCGTAATAAATCGCATTGCGTGTAATATTCTCAATCGCACTCATCAAGAGTTTCGGATTTCCTGAGATGAGGCGGTCAGGGATCGCTGAGAATCGTAATGACTTATTCACCTGCTCGGCTTCAAATTGTGCGTCATTGAGTAGCTCTTCCCATAAACTGCTTAATGGCTGATCCTCGCGATTTAGGTGACTATCAGCTTGCATGCGAGAGAGCTCTAGAAGCTCAGCAATCATCTGCTCTAAACGTTGCGCTTCGGTATCAATACGAATGAGCTCTGAGCTTTCCCCTTGTTTGCGAGTTGCTAGTGCGTTAGCCATGCGGAGCCTGGTTAAGGGAGAGCGAAGTTCATGAGAGATATCTGAAAGTAGCCGCTGCTGACCTGAGAGCATGCTGTTTACCGCTTCCACCATCTGATTAAAGCTCGCTCCTGCTTGGCGAAACTCTGATGTGCCTTTTTCAAGCTCAGGATCGACAACAAATTCTCCTCTGGCTACTCGCTTGGCAGCACGTTCAAGTTTACGGGCAGGCTGACTCAAGGCCCATGCTAACCAAAGTAGCAGAGGTGTACTGGCAAGCATGACAGCAAAGAGAAGCTGAAAGGGTTTATCGAATAAACGTAATAGAAATGGTGAGGGTTGATCCCACCTAAGGCCGACATAGAGCAACAGTTCACGCTGCGCGAGGGTGATAGGTAGCGGCCCTGCCACCATATATTGGCCATAAAGCTTCTGCTTTGGTGTTTCTATGGACTCGATGCTCGTGACAAAATTCTTAAGCGCTCGAATTTTAAAATCGTGATGTTTTTTAGTCGTGAGAACGTTGCCCTCAAGATCGGTAATAAAGATCCTAGGTCTTGGATCTCTGTGGGATCGGCGCTGATCTTCAAGGTTATAGATGATCCGGCCAAGATCGGTGTCGTTTCTATGCCTGTTCTCGATGTTTTGTTTCAGCTGAGTCATTCTACTGAGTTGTTCTGCAGGTAAATCACGAGCCTTTCTTGGATCAAGATGTGGTAGGGACAACACAGCAATGAGCACCAATAGCATGGTGAACCAAAATATGGCAAAGATACGCCCATACAGGCTAGTAACTTTAGGTAGACGCATCAATCCTCCTCAACCAATAAATAACCTCGGCCTCTTAGGGTCTTAATGCGAGAGCGTCCGGATTCGGTATCAGGGAGCTTTTTACGTAAATTAGAGACGTGCATATCTATTGCCCGGTCAAAAGCGGCTAGACGCTTACCTAGAACATCGAGGCTAAGTGCCTCTTTAGTCAGAGTCACTCCCGGGTTTTGAATAAAGTGCGTTAATAGGGCGAATTCGGTTGTCGTTAGCTCTAGCAACTGCTCTTGGCAGTAAGCTTCTTGCTTACCTGGATAGACTTTTATATCGAGATACTCAATGCAATCGGTCATTTTCGGTGCGGCTTTGGTTTGAGTTCGGCGTAGAATCGCCTTCATTCTCGCCAGTAGCTCTCGATCGCTAAATGGCTTCGGTAAATAATCATCTGCGCCAAGTTCTAAACCAATAACGCGATCGATTTCTTCACCACGAGCGGTAAGCATAAGCACTGGGGTATTCCAAGTTTCACGCAGCTTTTTAAGCGTATCCATGCCATTGAGCTTAGGCATCATCACGTCAAGCAAGATGAGGTCGATATCATCACTGACTTCCGCAAGCCCTGACTCACCATCGTTGGTTTCGGTCACGGTAAAGCCTTCATAGCTTAATACTTCTTTCAATAAGCCAGTCAGTTCAGTGTCATCATCAATGAGTAGGATATGTGCCATAGTTGTGCTGCCTCTTTCGAAATTACGTCTGCGTTGTGCTTCCTATTTATAGTACTGCGAAAAATGACAGGCGAAGAGCTTAATTTTCTCTCTTTACGATCCTTTACGCTTACTAAACGCTCGTTTACACCCTAGGTCGTACTATTAAGTTATCCGCTGCATGAGCAGTGACAACAGACAACGTGATACAAAAACAACTGAGGGTACGATTATGAACACTACAAAAAAACTGGTTTTGGCTGCGGCGATTCTTCCACTGACATTCGCGACAGCAAGTGCGTATGCCTTTGGTGGAAACTCTCACCATAAAGGTGGTAAGGGTGGATGTTCGGGTGGATTTGATCGAAGCATTGTTCGCCAGCTCGATCTCACCGATGAACAGAAAGATCAGCTAAAAGAGATGCGTGAAACGTCAAAGTCGGAAAGAAAAGCACACCATCAAGGTAACTTCGAAGCAAAACAAGCTGAGATGCAAGCGTATCATCAGCAAATTCAGGCATTAGTGCTAGCTGATAGCTTTGATGAAGCAGCAGCCAATGAGCTAGCGAAGCAGATGGTTGAAAAGCAGACCGAGCGTCGTGTTAATAAGCTTGCACAGCAACAGAAAATGTTGAGTGTACTTACTGAAGAGCAGAAAGCGCAATTTGTTGAGCTTCAGCAAGAGCGTATGCAAAAATGCAGTGATAAAATGCAAAAGCGCATGCACGAGTCATAGACACTGAGAACGAGCTCAAAAACGAATTCACGACTAGGCAGCCATAATGGCTGCCTTTTGTTTGATATTTTTTTTGTGACTGACGCGTTATACTGAGATCATATTGATTAAGTTATAAACGTTATATGAAACAAGAATACGCTCGATTGGTCACTCTGGCCGCATGGACTGCAACGGCGGTCGCGACTCTACTATTGGTGGTTAAAGTTGCCATTTGGTGGATCACTGGCTCGGTGAGTCTGCTTGCCTCTGTTATCGATTCAATGCTCGATATCGCTGCATCTGCGGTCAATTTGATGGTGATTCGCTACGCACTTCAACCTGCTGATAAAGAACATACATTTGGTCATGGTAAAGCTGAATCTTTAGCGGCGCTTGCTCAGGCGATGTTTATTTCTGGGTCGGCCTGTTTTCTCATTCTTAATGGTGTTGAGCGCTTCTTCCGTCCGCATGAATTGAACTCCCCTGAATATGGTGTTTACGTCAGCTTCTTTGCCATGATTGTCACTTTTGCGCTAGTTCGATTCCAAAAACATGTAGTAAAGAAAACCGGAAGCCAAGCGATAGCCGCAGACTCACTTCATTATCAAACTGACCTGTATATGAATGGCGCCATCATGTTTGCATTGGGCCTTAGTTGGTTTGGTGTCACTCAAGCGGATGCAGTCTTTGCGGTTGCTATCGGCCTTTATATTTTATACAGCGCATTTCAAATGGTGAGTGAGGCGATTCAAACCTTGCTTGATCGTAAGTTACCTGACGAAGAGTTAGATCAGATTCGTCAAAGCTGTATAGAGGTTGAGGGAGTATTGGGTGTACATCAACTGAGAACGCGTATGTCAGGACCAACTCGATTTATTCAGCTCCACCTTGAGCTTGATGACAATATGGTTTTGATAGAAGCGCACCGTATCTCAGATGAAGTGGAAGAGGCTCTTATGAGTCAGTTCCCGGGCGCGGATGTTCTTATTCACCAAGACCCATATTCAGTGGTAATGAATAGCGAAAAGTCTCAAGTTGAGCAGGATTGGTAGCTTATTCAGTGGTATGCATACTTTGCTAGAACAGAGTGTTCATAAAACTTTTATCTATTCGACAAGACAGATTAAACAGTGTTAACTATATTTTGAGCAGCAAAAGAAAAACCAGACTCTGATGTGAATCAACAAAGGAATCGGAGAAAACTGTAATACTATTACATAAGTAATAAACTTACATAATTCAGTGCAAATAAAAGTAGTATTCCTTTTTGGTAAAGGTAACATACGGCACAGATTAAAAGGATTTCACGGGTGACGCTTGTATCGTCATCGGTATTAAATTGAAGTTTAATTCCCAAAAAATTCGAGGGTGAGCATGATTAAGAAGATCGGTGTTTTAACAAGTGGCGGTGACGCACCTGGTATGAACGCAGCAGTACGAGGCGTTGTGCGCACAGCACTGTCGGCTGGTATTGAGGTTTACGGTATTTACGATGGCTATCAAGGCCTTGTTGAAGATCGCATTGAAAAGCTTGACCGTTCTGCTGTTTCAGATGTTATCAACCGTGGCGGTACTTTCCTTGGTTCAGCTCGTTTCCCAGACTTTAAGCATGTTGAAGTTCGTCAAAAAGGTATCGAAAACCTTAAAAAGCACGGCATTGAAGCACTGGTTGTTGTTGGTGGTGACGGCTCTTACATGGGCGCGAAGAAGCTAACTGAAATGGGCTACCCATGTATCGGTCTTCCTGGCACGATTGATAATGATATCGCAGGTACTGATTACACCATTGGTTATCTAACAGCGCTGAATACTGTTATTGATGCAATTGACCGTCTACGTGATACTTCTTCATCTCACCAACGTATCTCTATTGTTGAAATCATGGGTCGTCACTGTGGTGACCTTACTCTGATGTCAGCAATTGCAGGTGGTTGTGAGTACATTATTACGCCAGAGACAGGTCTAGATAAAGATCAGCTAATCGCTAACATTCAAGATGGCATCGCGAAAGGCAAGAAGCATGCAATTATTGCTCTAACTGAGCTGATGATGGATGCGAACGATCTAGCGAAAGAGATTGAAGATGCAACGGGTCGTGAAACTCGTGCAACGGTACTAGGTCACATCCAACGTGGTGGTCGCCCAACAGCATTTGACCGCGTATTAGCGTCTCGCATGGGTAACTACGCGGTTCACCTTCTAATGGAAGGTCATGGTGGTCGTTGTGTTGGCATTCAGAAAGAAGAGCTAGTACACCACGACATCATTGATGCGATTGAGAACATGAAGCGCCCAGTTCGCAACGATCTATTTAAAGTTGCGGAAGAGTTGTTCTAAGACAGGCATAAACATGTTGATGTCATAGTTCGAATCGGAACTGATCTTGAAAATCCCGCTAGGAAACTAGCGGGATTTTTTTATATGTCATTCAGCAGAAATGACTTTGCACTGAGCAACTAGTTAATGGCCATTGAGATAAGGTAACCAACAACAGTCGCCGTTGTGACGCCGATAAATCCAGGGATCAAGAAGCTGTGATTCAGTACATATTTTCCAATCTGCGTTGTCCCTGATCGGTCAAAGGTAATAGCCGCGAGATCGCTTGGGTAGAACGGGAAGAAGAAGTACGCATAACAAGCGGGCAGTACGCCAATCAATACGGGGGCAGGGATCCCCATCGCAAACCCAAGCGGTAGCATAATGGTGAGAACAGCCGCTTGGCTTTTCAAGAACACCGATACCACAAACATGGCAATGGCGAAGGTCCATGGATGTGCAGCAACTAAGTCGCTCACTAGGCTAATTAGGTAAGGCTTGTGGTAACCAATAATGGTGTCACTCATCCAAGCAATACCAAAGATGATGATGACAGCCGTCATACCCGCGATAAATACATTACTGTGAACAATCTTTTTTGGGTCGACTTTAGTCGTGAGTAGTATTACCGCGCCTACAGATAACATTAGGAACTGAATCGCGACCGACATATTAACGCCATCAGGCAGCAATGCGAGATCTTTACCAAACATGGCGACAAAGATAACCGTGGCGATGCCCGCTAAGAATATGCCCAGACCTTTTTTCGCTTGAGAGTCTGCTTGCTGATCATTTGAGCTTTCGGTGCTGACATCAATCAGTTGCGCCTTGAACTCAGGGGCTTTACAGCGAGTAATAAATTCTTGGTCTTGGTCGAGATCTTTACCGCGCTTCAAGCTCCAAGTACAACCTGCAAGTAAACCAATCAGAGTGGCAGGTATGGTCACGAGCAGCACATTAACTAAGCTGATATCCAAGTTGTTATCTGCTGCTGTTGCCATGACGACTGCGGCTGCAGCGGCAATTGGGCTCGCTGTGATGCCCATTTGGGATGCAACTGTCGCCATCGCCATAGGGCGTTCTGGGCGAATGCCTTTTTTATAAGCGACATCATAAATAACCGGAAGAAGTGGGTACACAGAATGGCCTGTTCCGACGAGCACTGTTAATGAGTACGTACACAGTGGGCCGAGGAATACAATTTGATTCGGATGTTTACGTAGTAAGCGTTCAGCAAACTTCACTAATAGCTTTAGACCACCAGTAGCCTCTAAGGTCGCAGACGCTGCAACAACGGCCAAAATAATCAGCATGACACTGATTGGCGGGGTGCCAGGAGCGATACCAAATACAAAGGCGAGAACCGAAACACCAAGTCCACCCAGTAAACCAAACGCTATGCCCCCATGACGGATACCTATGAATATCACCGACAACAACAGCAGCATATGAACATAGAACATGCTTATACCTCATCCATTTATGTATGTAGAAGGTCATCCTATACAAAAGTGGTAGGCGTGGATGTGAGCTGATGTGCGTATATGAACGCCTGTATGGTGATCCGCTATTTCATTGTTTTTGGTCAAAAAAACGTGCTTCAACGGTAGGGTGTTATCCAAACTTTGCTAGTAAGTCACATTTGGGCGGAATGGTAATCTATTGATAAATATGATCACTTATTATCTACGTTTATTCCAAGTGCAGGTCGAGCGGTGTCTTGCTTTTCTCTCCAGCCACTTCTCGGGCAAGTGTTGGTACTAGGTAACCTGATACCCGCTCAATTAAACCGGCCATAATCTCTTTCGCTCGCTCGTCTGAAACGTAAAAGTGCGCAGCGCCTTGTACCTTATCAAGTACATGTAAGTAGTAGGGTAGGATTCCAGCAGTAAACAGAGACTCACTTAAATCGACTTGGGCTGATACGTTATCGTTAACGCCTTTAAGCAGTACGCTTTGGTTAAGCAAGGTGACATTGGCATGTCTTAACTTACTGATGAAATGAGTCAGTTCGGCGTTGATTTCATTGGCGTGATTGATGTGCGTGACGAAAACAACTTGTAGCCTTGTCTGAGTCAGCAGCTGGCATAATGCTTCGGTAATTCTTTCAGGGATCACCACGGGTAATCTCGAGTGAATTCGAAGCCGCTTAATATGGCTGATGTTGGCAATCGCCTCGATAAGCCATTCCAACTCATGATCTTTTGCCATCAGTGGGTCACCACCAGATAGAATGACTTCATTAATTTCAGGGTGCTTTTTGAGGTAATCAAGCCCTTGCTGCCAGACAGCTTTAGTGCCTTTGTTATCACTGTAAGGGAAGTGGCGTCTGAAACAGTAGCGACAATTTATAGCGCACCCACCTTTAACAATAAAAAGTGCGCGATTACGGTATTTGTGCAGTAACCCTGGAACTGCGTTGTTTTGCTCGTCGAGCGGATCGTTTGAGTAACCTTCATGTTGTTCAAACTCATCAATTAACGGTAGCACTTGTCTCAATAGTGGATCGTGCGGGTTGCCTTTTTCCATTCGATTGACAAAACTAAGCGGTACTCGCTGCGCAAATAACTTTTTTGCATCAAAGCCTCGTTCCCATTCTGAGGCGTCAATCTCAAGCTGTGCGAGCAGTTTGGCTGGGTCTGAGATCGCATTCGCTAGCTGTTTGAGCCAGTTTTGCTCAACAGATGGGGTAATTCGGGTTATGATGTGCGGCATTAAATTAAACTCGAAATAGGGTAAGAGGAAAAAATGGCTACTGTTAGCACGAATGAATTTAAAGGCGGTCTTAAACTTATGCTTGATAAGGAGCCGTGTGTCATTCTCGAAAACGAGTTAGTGAAACCAGGCAAAGGTCAGGCATTCAACCGTGTCAAAATCCGTAAATTGTTGTCAGGTAAAGTATTAGAGAAAACCTTTAAGTCAGGCGAAACGGTAGAAGTGGCTGACGTAATGGATGTTGATCTAGATTACCTTTACAACGACGGTGAATTCTATCACTTTATGAACAGTGAGTCTTTCGAGCAAATCGCTGCTGAAGTAAAAGCCGTAGGTGAGAATGCAAAATGGTTGGTAGAAAACGATTCATGCATGATCACGCTTTGGAACGGTAATCCAATCGTTGTAACGCCACCAAACTTTGTTGAGATTGAAGTAACAGAGACTGATCCAGGCCTTAAGGGTGATACTCAAGGTACTGGCGGTAAACCTGCGACTCTTTCGACAGGTGCCGTTGTTCGCGTACCACTATTCATCTCGATTGGCGAAGTAATCAAAGTTGATACTCGCACTGGCGAATACGTTGGTCGTGTTAAGTAATTACTGAAATATCATTGCGATATAGCTTATGTTAAAGGTCACTTCGGTGGCCTTTTTTAGTTTTTGCCTGATAGAAAAGGTTGTGACACAATCAAATGACACTGGGCTTAGAAAAATAAAATAATGAAGCAATCAATACAGATTTGGTTAGATGCAGCGAGACCTAAAACACTTCCCTTAGCATTAGTTTCAATACTAACCGGAAGTGTATTGGCTTATTCAATCGATCATTTTTCTTTAGCTATTGCGGTATTGGCATTTATTACGGCGACGTTACTGCAAATATTATCCAATTTAGCCAATGACTACGGTGATGCCGTTAAAGGAACCGATAACGAGGATCGCCTCGGTCCTATGCGGGCGATTCAATCAGGTGCGGTATCGTTAAAAACCATGCAGCAAGCAATGGTGATTAATATCGTACTGACTATGGCGTCTGGCTTAACTCTGGTGTTTTATGCCCTAGACAGTTTACAAAGTATTCTCACCTTTATTGCCTTAGGTGTGTTGGCTATTGTGGCTGCTATCGCTTATACGGTAGGGAATAAGCCTTATGGGTATGTAGGGCTTGGTGATATTTCGGTGTTTATCTTCTTCGGGTTGTTGGGTGTTGCAGGTACATTCTTTCTACATACAGGGTTTGTTGAAACTGCATTAATATTACCGGCCGTCGGTTGTGGTCTCTTTGCTGTCGCAGTACTTAATGTCAATAATATGCGCGACATTGAAAATGATCAGGCATGTGGAAAAAGAACGGTGGCAGTACGCTTAGGACAAGCGAAGTCGAAACAATACCATGCGTTCCTGCTGGCTTCAGCGCTAGCAACCTTTGCTGCTTATCTCGTTATCCAACCAGCACCGCTTTGGGTGAGCTTGCCATTTTTACTGAGCCTAGTGGTGGTGTTCAAACATGGCAAGGCTGTATGGCAAGCCAGTCAGCCAGTACAAATTGCCCCTATGATGCCCATTGTCGTTAAGTGTGCTCTGCTGACGAATGTACTCTTTACTGGCGTCGTTATAGCTCAAACTCTAGTCAGTTAATTGCGCCTTATCATTGCATTGACTTATTGACCCTATATACTCGATAAAGATGACTATCAGTATGGAAAAATACTATGGAATACAATACTTCAGCTCTTTGCGATATTTACTTAGATCAAGTCGATGTTGTTGAACCACTTTTTAGTAACTTTGGCGGCAGTGCGTCTTTTGCTGGTCAAGTTACCACCATTAAATGCTTTGAAGATAACAGCCTCATTCGAGAAGTTTTAGAGCAGGATGGAGTTGGACGCGTACTACTCATTGATGGCGGAGGCTCTCTTCGTCGTGCGCTTATTGATGCCGAGCTAGCAACGCTGGCGGAAGAGAATGAGTGGGAAGGTATTGTGGTTTATGGTTGTGTTCGTGAAGTTGACGAGCTAGAAGATATGAGTGTAGGTATTCAGGCGCTTGCTTCTATCCCTGTAGGTGCAGTAGGCAATGGTGTTGGTGAGCTTGATGTCGCGGTGAACTTTGGTAGCGTTACCTTTATGCCAGAAGATTTTCTTTATGCTGATAACACCGGAATTATCATCTCTCAAGAGCCTTTAGATATAGAGCTTGAGATAGAAGATGAAGACGAAGTGATCGATTAGTTATCATTGGGTTTTTTATAGAGCCGATACCAAGTGTGTCGGCTTTTTTATTGGCAGAGCTGTATTTTTAACGGCAAGGCCATTCTATTTATGATGTTTAACTGATTCATCAACAACAATAGTAGCGGCGCAACTTAACGGCATAAAGGTAGCTAAAGATACCTCCAAGAATGTTACCAATAGCGATGCCTATAAATAACCCTTCCACACCATACCAAGTGCTCCCAACCCAAGCGATAGGCAGGATGAGTAGAAATAGCCGCATAATACTCCACTGAAATGCTCTCATTGGTTTATGCAGTGCGTTTAACCCTGCGATGAGCATCATTGATACGCCTTGAAAGCCATAACTAAAAGGAACAACCAACAGATAGTGCCATAAGAGGTCTCGTACTGAGGGTTCCTGCGAGAAAAGACGAGCAAGAGGAATACTTAAAGGCACCATCATAGCGAAAATAAGCAACTGAAAAACGATAGCAAAGCGCATACTAATGAACAGGCCAGAAAAGCTGCGCTGGCAGTTATTCGCACCTAAGTTTTGCGCCATAAAAGGCGTTAGAGCTGACGTGAGTGCCATGAGAACTAAAATCAATAAAGACTCGATCCGCTGAGCGGCACCAAAGGCGGCAACGGCGATGGTTCCATGTGAGGCAAGCAACATCATTAATACCGCGCCTGCGAGTGGCACCATCGCGTTAGAGAGTGCCGCTGGAGTACCAATTTTTAATATTTGCTTCCAGTCTTGGTATAGAGTCGATAAGTTTGGCATCGCGAGTAACTTTTCGCGCCTAATGAGAACATAGAGAGAACCGAATAAAGCGCCAAGCCAGCTTAAGCCACTAGAGATGGCAGCCCCTTGCATACCAAGTTCTGGAAATGGCCCAATGCCAAAGATAAGTAATGGGTCCAAAATGCCATTAATAAGCCCGGCTAGCATCATGATTTTTGCTGGCGTTTTTGTGTCACCCGTTGCACGAATAGCGCTATTTCCAGCCATAGGGATCACTAACAGGGGAATGGCGAAATACCAAATCGACATGTATTCGTTGATTAATGGTAGAAGGTGATGCTCAGCACCGAGTCTTGAAAACACGAAGTCGATACTAAAAAAGCCAATTACTGATGCGAACGAGACAAGCAGCAGCGCTAACAATAACCCATGAGTGGAGAAGTAGGCGGCTTGTTTTGAACTCCCTTTTCCTAATAATCGGGCAAGGTTAGTAGAAATACCGATACCGATACCCATCGTAATACAGTTGATGGCGAACGTGACAGGGAAGGTAAAGCTGATGGCGGCAAGCGCATCGGTTCCTAGAAGAGAAATGAAAAACGTATCAACTACGTTAAACATTAAAATCGCGATCATTCCAAATGTCATAGGAATGGTCATTTGACGCAGCACATCCGGAATCGGGGAAGTTAAAAGTCCGTGTTTATCGTGCATTGTCCGTACGCTTTATTTTCAAAACGCTAGGATACAAGATTAAAGGAGCATTGGGAATGTGTAGTGATAGGAAGAATCAATTGGCAGAGAGGCACTAAAAAGGGACCCGCAAAGCAGGCCCTTATCACTAATTAGATAGAGTCACTAATTAAGCTTTTGCTTCAGCTGCTGCTTTAGCGATAGCTGCAAAGCTTTTCGCGTCAAGAGCTGCGCCGCCAACTAGAGCACCATCGATGTCTGGTTGTGCGAAGTAAGAAGCTGCATTTTCTGGCTTAACAGAACCGCCGTATTGAATAACAACTTTGCTTGCTACGTCTGCAGATTTCTTAGCGATGTGAGCACGGATAGATGCGTGGATGCGTTGTGCATCTTCAGCTGTTGCTGCTTTACCAGTACCGATAGCCCAGATTGGTTCGTAAGCGATGATAGCGCCTTCAAGAGCTTCAACACCTGAAGTATTGATTACAGCGTCGATTTGACGTGCACATACTGCTTCAGTTTCGCCAGCTTCGTTTTGAGCTTCAGATTCACCGATACAGAAAACTGGAGTTAGACCATTTTCTTTTAGGAATGCGAATTTTTTAGCAACGAACTCGTCAGACTCAGCGTGGTATTCACGACGCTCAGAGTGACCGATAATGATGTGAGAAGCACCGAACTCTTTCAGCATTGCTGGAGACATGTCGCCAGTGAATGCACCGCTGTTGTTTAGGTCCGTGTTTTGAGCACCTAGGATGATTGCGCTGCCTGCTTCAGTAAGCGTACGCTCAGCAAGGTCAACGAAAAGAGCTGGTGGAGCAACGGCTACGTCTACGCCAGTTACGCCTTCAAGTTCAGCGTTAAGACCGTTTAGTAGGTCTACAACCATTTCTTTGCTGCCGTTCAGTTTCCAGTTACCCATAACTACAGGATGACGCATAGGAATATCTCCATTTTTGAATGTAAAAAGCAAATTGCTGTAAAAAATAAACGTGATTGCGTAAGAATATAACAGATTAATATCAGCAAATCATGACTCGGGTCATGAGTTTATTTAATGATGCGAGTTCTTGTTAAGTGATCTAATAGACAGAATGATAGCGTCTTACTCGGAATTTGCTGAGTTAATTGGTATTAGTGTTGAGAATTTAGCGTGCAAATAACGATCTTATTGATAGATCAAAAGGAGAAGCAGTGCCAAATCTTGTTATGGAATACTCAAACTCGGTCGACCAACGCATAAACGTACAGGGGCTGCTGGAAGATCTGCATGATGTAGCACTAAAGAGCTGCCTATTTGACACTGATTCGGTAAAATCTCGTGCATTAAGGTACCATCACTGGCTTGTTGGTGAACAAGGTGACACCGTCGACTTTATTCACATTAGTTTTGAGTTGTTGGATGGGCGAACGGAAGAGCAAAAAAGAGAGCTATCGCGCCAATTAATGACGGTTCTGCAAGAGCAAGCCAGCGATGTGAGAAGCCTAACCGTGAATATTCGAGATATGGACAAGGCTTGTTTCCAGAAGGTGCAAAACCGATAAGTTCGGTGAAATTTTAGTATTATTTTTAGTCAGTGACTTTTAGGGTAAAAAGATGTCGATAAAACAGCTGTTGTTCTCATTTGAAGGACGTGTAGGCAGAAAAACGTATTGGATTTGGAATGCACTTTACTACGCAGTAATTGTTGGGTTTGCTGCTGGGGCTAACGTGCTTTTTCCAGCGATGGCACATATTATCTTACCGGTATTTTTATTGATCGTTTTGGTTCCAGATTTAGCTATAACGGCAAAGCGCTGGCATGACCGAGGAAAATCAAGCTGGTGGTTACTACTCAATGTTCCCCTTGTTTTTGGTCGAATGGCGGTACCGGCTGGCGACCCTACGGGCCTCGCTCAGACATCAACCATAGAGATGTTAATCTCTGTCGCAGCGCTTATTTGTGGAACCTGGATTTTAGTGGAGTGCGGCTTTATGAAAGGGGAAGTGACATCGAATCAGTATGGCGATGAGATAAAGTAATCGTTATAAGGCTCGGGCTTCCGTTCGAGCCACATGAAAATTGCCTATAACACCTAATTCGTTACTCTCTTCAAACGACTATTTGCGTAATAGCACCTCTTCAACAGCATGATCTTGACCTTTCTTTAAAATCAGTTGAGCTCGATGTTTAGTCGGCAATATATTCTCTTTTAGGTTTTGTCCATTAATCGACTGCCAAATGCCTTTCGCTTTCTCTTTTGCTTGAGACTCACTCAGCAGAGTGTAGTGACTAAAGTAAGATCCCGGCTTTTTAAATGCTCCTTGGCGAAACTCCAAAAATCGTTCGACATACCATTTCTCAATCACCTTACTCTCTGCATCCACATAAATAGAGAAATCAAGAAAGTCAGAGATAAAGGTACTAACGGGTTTATTCGGGTAGTCTTGACCACTTTGTAGGACATTGAGCCCTTCAATGATCACTACATCAGGCTTATCAATAAGCTTTACTTCGTCAGTGATGTCGTAGGTGATGTGTGAATAAACGGGCACTTGAACGTTAGCTACGCCTGCTTTTACATCAGTAAGGAATTGAACCAGTCGTTTTGTATCGTAGGATTCAGGGAACCCTTTACGGTGCATGATGCCGCGTTTATCAAGTTCAGTTTTAGAAAACAAAAAACCATCTGTTGTGACCAGTTCAACCTTCGGGTGGTTTTCCCAACGCGAGAGTAGGGTACGGATAATACGAGCGGTGGTGCTTTTCCCAACCGCGACACTACCAGCTATACCGATAATGAAAGGTGGTGGTGTCTCATCGTTACTGAGAAATTGATGTAATACTGAATTGCGACTCTGGCGAGCTTCGATGTACAAGTTAAGTAGTCGACTAAGAGGGAGGTAAATATCGACCGCTTCTTCCATAGATAAATGCTCGTTAACCCCTCTAAGCTCTTGAATATCAGACTCTGACAGTGTCATAGGCACAGAGTTACGAAGCTCTGCCCATTTTGCACGATCAAAAGTTATATAAGGACTCATATTGGCTCACTAACAATTTAATAACGATATGGAAATGCGAACATACAACAAGCGTAAAATATTGCAAAGTGTAAAGATGTTTAAGACCCCAAAAAACGCAAACTTGAATGAAAAAACGACAATTAATTTCAATCAGGTAAAAAAACGGTTTTTTTTTAAATTTACTATTGCAAGGTCGAATATCATTCAATAGAATGCGCACCACTTATGCCGACTTAGCTCAGTAGGTAGAGCAACTGACTTGTAATCAGTAGGTCACCAGTTCGATTCCGGTAGTCGGCACCATTCTTTCCAGTTTCATGTCAATTGAAGCATTTATAGTTTGAATGGATTGAAAATTTGGGGGGGTTCCCGAGTGGCCAAAGGGAGCAGACTGTAAATCTGCCGGCACTGCCTTCGATGGTTCGAATCCGTCCCCCCCCACCATATTCTAAAGAAAATAGCACCTGAGTTATTATGTTGCGTGCATCGTATAATGGCTATTACCTCAGCCTTCCAAGCTGATGATGCGGGTTCGATTCCCGCTGCACGCTCCAGCTCTTTTTGTTGCTGATATAGCTCAGTCGGTAGAGCGCACCCTTGGTAAGGGTGAGGTCCCCAGTTCAAATCTGGGTATCAGCACCAGCTCTTAAGCGTTATTTCCTTTTGATACTTCCTTTTAACTAAACTACGTTTAGTTCTAAGAATAAGTTTATTACCAATTTGTTTTGGTTACGTGGTCATCAAGCCACTTAAATCTGTACCTAGAGGGACACACAATGTCTAAAGAAAAATTTGAACGTACGAAACCGCACGTAAACGTTGGTACTATCGGCCACGTTGACCACGGTAAAACAACTCTAACTGCTGCTATCTGTACTACTCTTGCAAAAGTATACGGCGGTGTTGCTAAAGATTTCGCTTCTATCGATAACGCTCCAGAAGAGCGTGAGCGCGGTATCACAATCGCAACTTCACACGTTGAGTACGACACTCCAGCACGTCACTACGCACACGTAGATTGTCCAGGACACGCGGATTATGTTAAAAACATGATCACTGGTGCTGCACAAATGGACGGCGGTATCCTAGTTGTTGCTGCGACTGACGGCCCAATGCCTCAAACTCGTGAGCACATCCTACTTGGTCGTCAAGTTGGTATCCCTTACATCATCGTATTCATGAACAAATGTGACATGGTAGATGATGAAGAGCTTCTAGAGCTAGTTGAGATGGAAGTTCGTGAACTTCTTTCTGAGTACGAATTCCCAGGTGATGATCTTCCAGTAATCCAAGGTTCAGCTCTTGGTGCACTAAACGGCGAAAAGCAGTGGGAAGACAAGATCGTAGAGCTTGCAGAAGCACTAGATTCTTACATTCCTGAGCCAGAGCGTGCAGTAGACCAACCGTTCCTACTACCGATTGAAGACGTATTCTCAATCCAAGGTCGTGGTACAGTTGTAACTGGTCGTATCGAGCGCGGTATCCTAAACGTAGGTAACGAAGTAGAAATCGTTGGTATCAAAGATACAACAACGACTACTTGTACTGGTGTTGAAATGTTCCGTAAGCTTCTAGACGAAGGTCGTGCTGGTGAGAACGTTGGTGCACTTCTACGTGGTACTAAGCGTGAAGACGTTGAACGTGGTCAAGTACTAGCTGCTCCAGGTTCAATCAACCCACACACACGTTTTGAGTCTGAAGTATACGTACTTTCTAAAGACGAAGGCGGCCGTCACACTCCTTTCTTCAAGGGTTACCGTCCACAGTTCTACTTCCGTACAACTGACGTAACAGGCGACATCACTCTACCTGAAGGCGTAGAGATGGTAATGCCAGGTGACAACGTTCAAATGACGGTTGAGCTAATTGCTCCAATCGCAATGGACGAAGGTCTACGTTTCGCAATCCGCGAAGGTGGCCGTACAGTAGGTGCTGGTGTTGTTGCTAAAATCTTTGATTAAGATTTGACTAACTACTAGTAAAAAGGGCATCATTTGATGCCCTTTTTCTTCGCTAGATATTATGCTCGTTGCTCATAACGAACAATGCGGCGTAAAGCAAAGGATTTGGTTTGAAGAAATGTTCTTCATCCGCGAGAGTAGACATCAATTTTATTTTTAATTGATGTTATGGATTTCGCCCTGCAACAGCGGGGTTATTGTCGTCTATATTAAGACTTATGACAGGTTGGTTTTATGAAAGCAAATAATGCTGAAACTCCTGATAGCTCAAATGGCTCAGACATCTTTAAGTGGATTGTCACTTTTGGTTTGCTAGCCGCAGCTGTTGTGGGTAATTACCTGTATGGTGAAATGTCTGTAGTTATCCGTGCTGCAGGCGTCGTTGTATTAATCGCCGCTGCACTTGGCGTATCAGCGACAACGACTAAAGGTAAAGCAGCGATTGTGTTTGCACGCGAATCCCGTATGGAAGTTCGTAAAGTAGTCTGGCCTACACGCCAAGAGACTATGCAAACCACATTGATCGTATTAGCTGTATGTATTGTAATGGCTCTAGTGCTATGGGGCATTGACGGCATAATGGTTCGTCTTGTTGCATTAGCAACTGGGGTGTGAGGGTTTTAATTCATGAGTGAAGCTCCAAAAAAACGTTGGTATGTCGTTCAAGCCTTTTCAGGTTATGAAGGTCGTGTAGCGCAATCTCTACGCGAACATATTAAAATGCACAACATGGAAGAGTTGTTTGGTGAAGTACTGGTCCCTACTGAAGAAGTAGTTGAGATGCGTGCGGGCCAACGTCGTAAAAGCGAACGTAAATTCTTCCCTGGCTACGTACTAGTTCAGATGCTAATGAACGATGAATCATGGCACTTAGTACGTAGTATCCCTCGTGTAATGGGCTTCATTGGTGGTACCTCTGACCGTCCGGCACCGATCACTGACAAAGAAGCTGATGCTATTTTGAACCGTCTTGAGAAAGCGAGCGAAGCTCCGCGTCCTAAGACGATGTTTGAAGCAGGTGAAGTGGTTCGTGTTAATGATGGTCCATTTGCTGACTTCAACGGTACTGTTGAAGAAGTAGATTACGAGAAGAGCCGCATTAAAGTGTCTGTATCGATCTTCGGTCGTGCAACACCTGTTGAGCTCGAATTTGGTCAAGTTGAAAAACTTGATTAAAAAAACACCTTTTTAAGGCTTGTTAAAGGCGCGAATTATGCTTATAATTTCGCGCCTTTTTACAGGTCTTACTGTAAGAAGTTTTTTATGAAAAACGGGGAGCTTACTGAAAAGTTGGCGTTTGAACCCAAAATTAGGAAATATCATGGCTAAGAAAGTTGAAGCTTATATCAAACTGCAAGTAGCAGCTGGTATGGCAAACCCAAGTCCACCGGTTGGTCCTGCTCTAGGTCAACACGGCGTGAACATCATGGAATTCTGTAAAGCGTTTAACGCAAAAACAGAATCTGTTGAGAAAGGTCTACCGACTCCAGTTGTAATCACTGTTTACAACGATCGTTCTTTCACGTTCATCACAAAGACTCCACCTGCTGCTGTTCTTCTTAAGAAAGCTGCTGGCGTTAAGTCTGGTTCTGGTCGTCCTAACACTGAAAAAGTGGGTACGGTTACTGACGCTCAAGTACAAGAAATCGCAGAAACTAAAGCTGCTGATATGACTGGTGCTGACGTTGAAGCGATGAAGCGTTCTATTGCGGGCACTGCTCGTTCAATGGGCCTAGTGGTAGAGGGTTAAGATCATGGCAAAACTAACTAAGCGCATGCGCACTATTCGTGAAAAAGTTGAAGTAACGAAAGAATACGAAATCAACGAAGCTGTAGCTCTTCTTAAAGAACTAGCAACGGCTAAATTCGTTGAGTCTGTAGACGTTGCTGTAAACCTTGGCATCGATGCTCGTAAATCTGATCAGAACGTTCGTGGTGCAACTGTACTTCCGCACGGTACTGGCCGCGAAATCCGCGTAGCAGTGTTCACTCAAGGTGCAAACGCTGAAGCAGCTAAAGAAGCTGGCGCAGACATCGTTGGTATGGAAGATCTTGCTGAGCAAGTTAAAAAAGGCGTAATGGACTTTGACGTTGTTGTTGCTTCTCCAGATGCAATGCGCGTTGTAGGTCAACTAGGTACTATCCTAGGTCCACGCGGTCTAATGCCAAACCCTAAAGTTGGTACTGTAACTCCTAACGTTGCTGAAGCAGTTAAAAACGCTAAAGCTGGTCAGGTTCGTTACCGTAACGACAAGAACGGCATCATCCACACTACTATTGGTAAAGCTACTTTCGAAGCAGCGCAAATTCAAGAGAACTTAGAAGCTCTTCTAGTTGCACTTAAGAAAGCAAAGCCTTCTTCAGCGAAAGGTACTTTCCTGAAGAAAGTAAGCATCTCTACCACTATGGGTGCTGGTGTTGTTGTTGATCAAGCTAGTCTTGACACTCAAGCATAATTATTTGCTTAGACGCAGAATTAGTGTATAATTCTGCGCCTAATTTGTGGTTGGGGCTGACGTTAATTTCTTTTATTGATTTATCAGTAAATTGAGTTAGAAACAGTCTCCGTCCAAGACCGTAGGTGTTAATTGTTCGCAGTTGACTTAATCATCCTACGTAGATGGTGCCCGAACTGACAGAAAGATTTTTTGTATAATGTTTCATTGTATCGAGTTTCTTTCTTCTGGGACTGCACCTTATTAACTCTCACTGTTGTGATAATAGTGAGTGGTGTAACGACAACCAGGAGTAAATCCAAATGGCTTTAAACCTTCAAGACAAAAAAGCAATTGTTGCTGAAGTCAACGAAGCTGCCAGTGGTGCACTTTCTGCAGTTGTAGCTGATTCTCGTGGCGTTGAAGTTGGCGCAATGACTTCTCTACGTAAGCAAGCGCGTGAAGCGGGTGTTTATGTGAGAGTTGTGCGTAACACTTTAGCACGCCGTGCAGTTCAGGGTACAGACTACGAGTGTCTACAAGACACTTTCACTGGTCCTACTCTGATTGCATTCTCTAACGAGCACCCAGGTGCTGGCGCGCGTCTTTTTAAAGACTTCGCGAAAGAGAACAAAGATTTCGAGATCAAAGCCGCTGCATTTGAAGGCGCACTAACTGACGCTGAAGTACTAGCGACACTACCAACTTACGACGAAGCTATTGCACGCCTAATGATGTGCATGAAAGAAGCTTCTGCTGGCAAGCTGGTACGTACTATCGCTGCTTTACGTGATCAAAAAGAAGAAGCTGCGGCATAAGCCTTGCTTTCTACTGATTGTAAAATAAACTAATTGTTGACTTAAAAGAGAATTGTTATGTCTATTACTAACGAGCAAATCCTAGACGCAGTTGCAGAAATGTCTGTAATGCAAGTTGTTGAGCTTATCGAAGCTATGGAAGAGAAATTCGGCGTATCTGCTGCTGCTGCTGTTGTAGCTGGTGGCGCTGCTGGTGGCGAAGCTGCTGCTGAGCAAACTGAATTTGACGTGATCCTTTCTGCTGTTGGCGGTAACAAAGTACAAGTTATCAAAGCAGTACGTGGCGCTACAGGTCTAGGCCTTAAAGAAGCTAAGGGTCTAGTAGACTCAGCTCCTGCTGCACTTAAAGAAGGCGTTGACAAAGCTGAAGCTGAAGCTCTTAAAGCTCAGCTAGAAGAAGCTGGTGCAACTGTTGAAATTAAGTAATTATTACTTAATTTCATAGCCGTAAGGCTAATGGCTGGTGGTTTATTAACCACCGGCCTTTTTGCGCTGTAGGGTACCGGTGAATTTTCCCGCTGTTTAAGCACCGTTATCCATGCAAAAAAGCACTATTGTTGTAAACATAATAGTGTCACTACAGTAAACAGTTGTTAGTCACTGCCCCACTTTCTAGTGTCTTGGGCAGTTTGGGTCACTTATCAGCGAGCTGAGGAACCCCATGGTTTACTCTTATACCGAGAAAAAACGCATCCGTAAGGATTTTGGTACTCGTCCACAAGTTTTGGACATTCCATACCTGTTATCGATCCAGCTCGATTCGTTCGACAAATTTATCGAACAGGATCCTGAAGGGCAATACGGTCTTGAAGCTGCTTTCCGTTCTGTTTTTCCAATTCAGAGCTATAACGGCAATTCAGAGCTGCAATACGTTAGCTACCGTCTTGGTGAGCCTGTATTTGATGTTAAAGAATGTCAAATCCGCGGCGTAACTTATTCAAAACCTCTACGCGTAAAACTTCGCCTAGTGATCTTTGATAGAGACGCGCCAGCAGGTACCGTAAAAGATATTAAAGAACAAGAAGTCTACATGGGCGAAATTCCGCTTATGACAGACAATGGTACCTTCGTAATTAATGGTACTGAGAGGGTTATCGTATCCCAGCTGCACCGAAGCCCAGGCGTGTTCTTCGACAGCGATAAGGGTAAGACCCACTCGTCAGGTAAAGTTCTATATAACGCACGTGTAATTCCTTACCGTGGCTCATGGTTAGACTTTGAGTTCGATCCTAAGGATAACTTATACGTACGTATAGACCGCCGTCGTAAGCTACCAGCTTCGATCATTCTTCGTGCACTTGGTAAAACCACAGAAGAGATCCTGGATCTATTCTTTGAGAAAGTGAACTTCGAAGTTAAAGACAAAACTCTATTAATGGAGTTAGTTCCTGATCGTCTACGTGGTGAAACTGCGTCATTTGATATTGAAGCAAATGGTAAGACTTACGTTGAGACAGGTCGTCGTGTTACGGCACGTCACATCCGTCAACTTGAAAAAGATGGCGTAGAGCACATCGAAGTACCTGTAGAGTACATCGTTGGTAAAGTTGCATCGAAAGATTACATCAACGAAGCAACTGGCGAGATCATTGTTGGTGCAAACCACGAGATCAGCCTAGAAGCTCTTGCAAACTTATCTCAAGCGGGTCACAAAGCTCTAGAAGTTCTATTTACGAACGATCTAGACCACGGTCCATTCATGTCTGAAACATTGCGCATTGACAGTACTGTTGATCGCCTTTCAGCTTTGGTAGAAATCTACCGCATGATGCGCCCTGGTGAGCCGCCAACAAAAGATGCTGCAGAAACACTGTTTGAAAGCTTATTCTTCAATGAAGATCGTTACGACCTATCAACTGTAGGCCGTATGAAATTCAACAGCTCAATTGAGCGTGAAGATGCTGGCGAACAAGGCACACTAGACGAAACAGACATCATTTCAGTAATGAAGCGTCTGATCGAGATCCGTAACGGTAAAGGCGAAGTGGACGATATCGACCACCTTGGTAACCGTCGTATCCGTAGTGTTGGTGAAATGGCAGAGAACCAATTCCGTGTTGGTCTAGTGCGTGTAGAACGTGCTGTTAAAGAGCGCCTAAGCCTTGGTGACCTTGATGCAATCATGCCTCAAGATCTGATCAACGCTAAGCCTATTTCTGCTGCAGTTAAAGAATTCTTTGGCTCTTCACAGCTGTCTCAGTTTATGGATCAAAACAACCCATTGTCAGAAGTGACGCATAAGCGTCGTATTTCTGCTTTAGGTCCTGGTGGTCTTACACGTGAGCGTGCTGGTTTTGAAGTTCGAGATGTACACGTAACTCACTACGGTCGTCTATGTCCTATCGAAACACCTGAAGGTCCAAACATCGGTCTGATTAACTCACTTTCAGCATTCGCACGTTGTAATGATTACGGTTTCCTAGAGACTCCGTACCGTCGTGTTGTTGATGGTGTTGTGACCGAAGAGGTTGATTACCTTTCTGCTATTCAGGAAGGCCAGTTTGTTATCGCTCAGGCGAACACAATACTGACTGACGATTCAACGTTTGCTGAAGAGCTAATCACTGCTCGTCAGAAAGGTGAATCTGGTCTTCACCCTCGCGAACATGTTAACTACATGGACGTTGCGACAAACCAAGTAGTATCTATCGCTGCTTCGCTTATCCCGTTCCTAGAACACGATGATGCGAACCGTGCATTGATGGGTGCGAACATGCAACGTCAAGCCGTACCTACACTAAAAGCTGATAAGCCTCTAGTTGGTACAGGTATCGAACGTAACATCGCAGTTGACTCTGGTGTTACAGCGGTAGCGAAACGTGGCGGCACTGTTCAATCAGTAGATGCGTCTCGTATCGTAGTTAAGGTTAATGAAGATGAGCTGATTCCTGGCGAAGCTGGTATCGACATCTACAACCTAACGAAATACACGCGTTCGAACCAAAACACATGTATTAACCAACGCCCAACCGTTATGCCAGGTGAACCTGTTGCTCGCGGTGACGTTCTTGCTGATGGTCCTTCAACAGACCTTGGTGAGCTAGCGCTTGGTCAAAACATGCGTATCGCATTCATGCCTTGGAATGGTTACAACTTCGAAGACTCGATCTTAGTATCTGAGCGCGTAGTTCAAGAAGACCGTTTCACGACGATTCACATTCAAGAACTATCTTGTGTGGCTCGTGATACTAAGCTGGGTTCTGAAGAGATCACTGCTGATATTCCAAACGTAGGTGAATCTGCTCTGTCTAAACTAGACGAGTCAGGTATCGTTTACATTGGTGCTGAAGTTAAGGGTGGTGACATCCTCGTTGGTAAAGTAACCCCTAAAGGTGAAACTCAACTGACTCCTGAAGAGAAGCTACTACGTGCAATCTTCGGTGAAAAAGCATCAGATGTTAAAGATACATCACTGCGTGTACCAAACTCTGTTTCAGGTACTATCATCGACGTTCAAGTCTTCACTCGCGATGGCGTAGAGAAAGACAAGCGTGCGCTTGAAATTGAACAGATGCAGCTGAAAGAAGCGAAGAAAGACCTTACTGAAGAGTTCCAAATTCTTGAAGGTGGTCTACTTGCTCGTGTTCGTGCTGTTCTTATCAATGGTGGTTACTCTGAAGCTAAGCTTGACTCTATTGGTCGTAAGCAATGGCTAGAGCAAACGCTTGAAGACGATGCGCTTCAATCGCAGCTTGAGCAACTTGCTGAGCAATGGGATGAGTTAAAAGCTGATTTCGATAAGAAGTTTGAAACTAAGCGTCGTAAGATCACTCAAGGTGATGACCTAGCACCAGGCGTACTTAAGATTGTTAAAGTATACCTAGCTGTTAAGCGTCGTATCCAACCGGGTGATAAGATGGCCGGTCGTCACGGTAACAAAGGTGTAATCTCTAAGATTAACCCTGTTGAAGACATGCCATACGATGAAACGGGTCGCCCTGTTGATATCGTACTGAACCCGCTGGGTGTACCATCGCGTATGAACATCGGTCAGATCTTAGAAGTACACTTAGGTCTAGCTGCGAAAGGCATCGGTGACAAGATCAATAAAATGCTGAAGGAACAACAGGAACTGCACAAGTTCCGTAATTTCCTACAGGAAGTTTACGATCTTGGTGATACTCGCCAGAAAGTTGACATTGCTGAACTGTCAGATGATCAAGTTCGCACGTTGATTAAGAACCTACGTGGCGGTCTACCGATTGCTACACCTGTGTTCGATGGTGCTTCTGAGACGTTAATCAAAGAGCTATTAAAACTGGGTGATCTACCAGAATCTGGTCAGCTTACGTTGTTTGATGGTCGTACTGGTGATGCGTTTGAGCGTCCTGTAACTGTTGGTTACATGTACATGCTGAAACTGAACCACCTTGTTGATGACAAGATGCACGCTCGTTCTACTGGTTCGTACAGCCTAGTAACTCAGCAACCACTTGGTGGTAAAGCTCAGTTCGGTGGTCAGCGTTTCGGTGAGATGGAAGTATGGGCACTAGAAGCATACGGTGCTGCTTACACGCTTCAAGAAATGCTAACGGTTAAGTCTGATGACGTTAACGGCCGTACTAAGATGTATAAGAACATCGTAGACGGTGACCACAGCATGGAACCTGGCATGCCAGAATCGTTCAACGTATTGTTGAAAGAGATTCGCTCGCTAGGTATCAACATCGAGCTAGAAGACAAAGAGTAATCTTTTTTCTGTTATAGAAAATGGGTTATTTGGTAGAAAGCAGCCTGGAGTTACCGGGCTGCTTTTAACTCCTTACAGGAGCTGAATGTGAAAGACTTATTAAACTTTCTAAAAGCACAGCATAAGACCGAAGAATTTGACGCGATCAAAATCGGTCTATCTTCACCTGACCAGATTCGTTCATGGTCTTTTGGTGAAGTTAAAAAACCAGAAACGATCAACTATCGTACGTTCAAACCAGAACGTGATGGTCTTTTCTGTGCACGTATTTTTGGTCCAGTTAAAGACTACGAATGTCTTTGTGGCAAATACAAACGCTTGAAGCACCGTGGTGTTATCTGTGAGAAGTGTGGCGTTGAAGTTACACAAACTAAAGTTCGTCGTGACCGTATGGGCCACATCGAGCTTGCATCTCCAGTTGCTCACATCTGGTTCCTAAAATCACTGCCGTCTCGTATCGGTTTGTTGATGGATATCCCTCTACGTGATATCGAGCGTGTTCTTTACTTCGAAATGTACGTTGTAACTGAGCCGGGTATGACGGATCTAGAAAAATCACAGATGCTTACTGAAGAAGAGTATCTTGATCGTCTAGAAGAGTGGGGTGATGAATTCACCGCTAAGATGGGTGCTGAAGCGATCAAAGATCTGCTTTCAACCATGGATATGCACGCTGAAGCTGAGCAGATGCGTGAAGAGTTAGAGACAACAAACTCTGAAACTAAGCGTAAGAAGCTGACTAAGCGTCTTAAGCTAGTTGAAGCGTTTATTCAATCAGGTAACAACCCTGAGTGGATGATCCTAACCGTACTTCCTGTACTTCCGCCAGATCTACGTCCTCTAGTACCACTAGATGGCGGTCGTTTTGCTACGTCTGATCTGAACGATTTATACCGTCGTGTAATCAACCGTAATAACCGTTTGAAGCGTCTTCTAGAGCTAGCGGCTCCAGACATCATCGTGCGTAACGAAAAGCGTATGTTGCAAGAGTCTGTTGATGCCCTTCTAGATAACGGTCGTCGCGGTCGTGCGATTACTGGTTCTAACAAACGTCCTCTGAAATCTCTTGCTGATATGATCAAGGGTAAACAAGGTCGTTTCCGTCAGAACCTTCTAGGTAAACGTGTAGACTACTCTGGCCGTTCTGTTATCACAGTTGGTCCATACCTACGTCTGCACCAGTGTGGTCTTCCTAAGAAGATGGCACTTGAGCTATTCAAACCATTCATCTACAGCAAGTTAGAGACTCGTGGCATGGCTACGACAATCAAAGCAGCTAAGAAAATGGTAGAGCGCGAAGAAGCTATTGTTTGGGATATCCTAGACGAAGTTATCCGCGAACACCCAGTACTATTGAACCGTGCACCAACACTTCACCGTCTTGGTATTCAAGCGTTCGAACCAGTACTAATCGAAGGTAAAGCGATTCAGCTTCACCCACTAGTGTGTGCGGCATATAACGCCGACTTCGATGGTGACCAAATGGCGGTACACGTACCGTTAACCTTGGAAGCTCAGCTAGAAGCTCGTACTCTGATGATGTCGACGAATAACATTCTGTCTCCAGCATCAGGTGACCCAATCATCGTTCCTTCTCAGGACGTTGTATTAGGTCTTTACTACATGACGCGTGACATGATCAACGCGAAAGGTGAAGGTATGTACCTTGCTGGCCCTGAAGAGGCTGAGAAGGCATACCGTACTAAGAGCGCAGAGCTACACGCTCGCGTTAAAGTACGTATCACTGAATCTGTTGTGGATGAAGATGGTAACAGCACAACAAGCACTGACATGGTTGATACCACTGTTGGTCGTGCAATGTTGTGGTCTATCGTACCTAAAGGTCTACCGTTTAGCCTAGTTAACCAAAAGTTGGGTAAGAAGCAAATTTCTACTCTACTTAACGAGGCATACCGTAAGCTTGGTCTGAAAGACACGGTTATCTTCGCTGACCAAATCATGTACACAGGTTTTGCATACGCTGCACTTTCTGGTGTTTCTGTAGGTATCGATGACATGGTTGTTCCGGCAGCTAAGTACACTGAAATCGAAGAAGCAGAAGCTGAAGTTCGTGAAATCCAAGAGCAATTCCAATCTGGTCTTGTTACTGCGGGTGAGCGTTACAACAAAGTTATCGATATCTGGGCATCTACGAATGACCGTGTTGCGAAAGCAATGATGGATAACCTGTCTTCTGAGACAGTTGTAAACCGCGACGGTGAAGAAGAGCAACAAGAGTCGTTTAACAGCATCTACATGATGGCTGACTCGGGCGCTCGTGGTTCTGCTGCACAGATTCGTCAGCTAGCGGGTATGCGTGGTCTGATGGCCCGTCCAGATGGTTCAATCATCGAAACGCCGATCACTGCGAACTTTAAAGAAGGTCTAAACGTCCTTCAGTACTTTATTTCAACGCACGGTGCTCGTAAGGGTCTTGCGGATACAGCACTGAAAACAGCAAACTCGGGTTACCTAACTCGTCGTCTAGTAGACGTTGCTCAAGACGTTGTAGTACATGAACATGACTGTGGTACGCATGAAGGTGTCGACATGATGCCTCATATCGAAGGTGGTGACGTTAAAGTTGCACTTTCTGAACTTGCTCTTGGTCGTGTTGTTGCTGAAGATGTTCTTAAGCCTGGTACTGAAGATGTCCTGATTCCACGTAATACTCTAATTGATGAGAAGTGGTGTCAGATCATGGAAGACAACTCTGTTGACCGTATGAAAGTACGTTCAGTTGTTACCTGTGATGCAGACTTTGGTTGTTGTGCACAGTGTTACGGTCGTGACCTAGCACGTGGCCACCTAGTAAACCAAGGTGAGGCAGTAGGTGTTATTGCTGCTCAATCTATCGGTGAGCCGGGTACACAGCTAACGATGCGTACGTTCCACATCGGTGGTGCAGCATCTACAGCCGCAGCAGAAAACAGCATCCAAGCTAAGACTACAGGTACTGTTAAACTTCACAATGCTAAGTTTGTTATCAACAAAGATAAGAAACTGGTTATCACATCTCGTGCTTCTGAGATGACGATCATTGATGAGTTTGGCCGTACTAAAGAGAAACACAAACTTCCATACGGTTCGATTCTTAGCAAAGCAGACAGCGACGCTGTTACTGCTGGCGAAGTTGTTGCGAACTGGGAAGCGCATACTATGCCAATCATCACTGAAGTGGCAGGTCGTATCCAATTCGTAGATATGATTGATGGTGTGACGGTTTCTCGTCAAACAGATGATCTAACTGGTCTTTCTTCAAGTGAAGTGACTGATGCAGCCGCTCGCCCAGCAGCAGGTAAAGATATGCGTCCAGCTATCAAACTTGTTGATGAGCAAGGTAACGACGTAATGATTCCTGGTACTGATATGCCAGCTCACTACTTCCTACCTGGTAAAGCGATTGTTAACATCGAAGATGGTGCAGAAGTTGGCATCGGTGACACGTTATCTCGTATCCCTCAGAAATCTGGCGGAAACAAAGATATCACCGGTGGTCTACCTCGAGTTGCTGACTTATTTGAAGCACGTAAGCCGAAAGAGCCTGCGATTCTTGCTGAGCACACAGGTACTGTGTCATTCGGTAAAGAGACGAAAGGTAAGCGTCGTTTAGTTATTACTCGTGAAGGCGGTGACGCTTACGAAGAGATGATTCCTAAGCATCGTCAGCTTAACGTATTCGAAGGTGAGAAGATCGAACGTGGTGATGTAATCGCTGATGGTCCAGAGACTCCACATGACATTCTACGTCTACGTGGTATTCACGCTGTGACTCAGTACATCGCTAACGAAGTTCAAGAAGTTTACCGTCTACAAGGCGTTAAGATTAACGATAAGCACATTGAGACTATCGTTCGTCAAATGCTACGTAAGTGTACGATTACGCACGCTGGTGACTCTGAGTTCTTGCCTGGTGAGCAAGTTGAATACCACAACGTTAAGATCGCTAACCGCGCTCTAGAAGCTGAAGGTAAAGAACTGGTTCGCTTCGAACGTGATCTACTAGGTATCACTAAAGCTTCTCTTGCGACTGAGTCATTTATCTCAGCAGCATCATTCCAAGAGACAACACGTGTACTAACAGAAGCTGCGGTTTCTGGTAAGCGTGATGATCTACGTGGTCTGAAAGAGAACGTTATTGTTGGTCGTCTGATCCCAGCTGGTACTGGTTTCGCATACCACCAAGAGCGTCAAAAGCAGCGTGAAGAGCAACAGGAAGGTCCGTCAGCTGAACAAGCGACAGATAACCTAGCAGCACTTCTAAATGCAGGCTTCTCTTCTGACGAGTAATCCTCGGATGAATTAGCTTCACAGCTAGTGATGATAAAAGGCACCTTAGGGTGCCTTTTTTGTTTTTTTGCATATTAATAACTGAGTCATGCTCGATTGAACAATAAAATCTAGGTGTGAGTAACACCAGAGCATTAGAAATAGCAAAGACGCAGGTCAGCTGCAGAAAATCTTAGGAGGACTAGAGAAGGTGTATTTATATGAGAAAGAGGGATACGCAGCATGGTATTAAGTATCACCGAAGTGATACTTAATCATGAACAAGGGCTCGTTTAATTAAGCGCCAGGAGGCACTGCGAGACTGTTGGCAATCAACTGAATGAGTTCATCTTCAACTTCAAATCTCACTTCAATAATCTCACCGATTAAAGAGAGGTCCGTAACAAAACTTTCAAGCGGATCTTCACTGCTAACTGCCGCATAATTGTCGGTAAAATTCAGCAAAGGTTCTGTCGTAAGAACAATTTTTCCGTAGGCTTGGTTAATATCATCCGTTGCTTCAAAGCCTGTTGCTCGCCACTTATCCATCACCATGTCATAGATTTTAAAGTGACCTTCAGAGATATAATCTACAAGATGTTGGCAAAATGACTGAAGTGCTTTAGGTGTCGGTAATTCTGAGGTTTTTTGCGCAGACGGCTGAAGAGCAGCTAGATTACAATACTCAATAATGAGTAGCTGACGGGTTTCTAACCAGTGATCGATGACTTCACTTGAGCCACCCCATTGTTGCTGTGTTTGTTTGAATTTACTTAGCATGACCATGCCCTCATGATCGGTACACAAGGTGTGTACAAATTAGCTTTGCAGTGCAAAGTGTCCATTGAAAATATGTCCAGAGTGTTGAAATATACTAACAAAGAAAAATCTCTGGTATAAATTAGATTGCCAGTAAAATGAACGAACTGCAAGCTAAGAGATACGCTAATGTTAAAAAATAGTAACGATAAAACGGCGGGTGAAGCCTATTGGTGTGTCGTATCCGGCAGTGATATTTGGTTAGTCAATGACACGCTTCCTTTTGGTGGTGAGCATGAGCTTGTTCTACCTAGAGAAAAAGCCATTCAGATAGGCAGCTTTGAAGGGTTCCCTGTTTTATGGCTTAATGATGCAGATATAGATAATGATCTTGAACTGACTTCACTTAGGGAGTGCCTACAGTTTCCTGAAGCGCTATTTTTGTTGATGAGCAAAGCGGTACAGTTCGGACATATGAGTCAAACACAGCGTTTCTGTCCACAATGTGGTGGACGAAATCATCTTAATTTAAATCAACTTGCAATGCAGTGTAGTGATTGTCGAACTTTACACTACCCAAGAATTTTTCCCTGCATCATTGTAGCTGTTCGTAAACAAAACCAGATACTTTTGGCCCAACACCCAAGGCATAAAGCCGGAATGTATACCGTCATCGCAGGCTTCCTTGAGGTGGGGGAAACCTTAGAACAGTGCGTAGCGCGTGAGGTTCGAGAGGAGACAGGCATAGAAGTCTGCGATATAGAGTACTTTGGTAGTCAGCCATGGGCGTTTCCATCGAGTATGATGATGGGCTTTATTGCTAGCTATCGCTCAGGGGTTGTAAAGCCTGATTATAGAGAGCTTAGCGATGCGAGATGGTTTGATATTGATCAGCTACCTCCTATAGCACCAAAGGGAACCATCGCGAGGCAACTCATTGATTCAATTGTTTTGGAGAAAGAACAGAGTTGATAGAGCTGAATTAAACTTTATTTTGAAAAGTTACAAAAATACAGCGAGTTACAGATAAAAAAAACCCTCCGAGAAGGAGGGGGTAAGTAAGATGTCGTTATGAGATGCTGAGCACTAAGTACTCAGTTTATTATAGTAGTTTTCGCTAGCAGACGAATTTTTATCACTGTTAGTTATCGGGTGCAAATTAAGCGTTGATTTAAAAGTTAATAACTTGATCTATGTTGCAAACGACCCCGCTTTTGAGAGCTGATCAGTGTTAGAATAGCCACCTTTAAAAAAGTCTAAAATATCGGAAGAATGGAATGACAGAACTAAAAAATGACCGTTACCTTCGTGCATTGCTCAAAGAACCTGTAGATTACACACCTGTATGGATGATGCGGCAAGCGGGTCGTTACCTACCTGAGTATAAAGCGACTCGTGCTGAAGCCGGTGACTTCATGTCTTTATGTAAGAATGCAGAGCTAGCATCTGAAGTGACGCTTCAACCACTTCGCCGTTTTCCTCTAGATGCTGCGATCCTATTCTCTGACATCTTAACGATTCCTGATGCGATGGGCCTAGAGCTTCGTTTTTCTACCGGTGAAGGACCTGTTTTTGACAAGCCAATTACATGTAAAGCTGACGTAGAAAAAATTGGCTTGCCGGATCCAGAAGGTGAGTTGCAATACGTTATGAACGCGGTTCGTCAGATCCGTAAAGATCTGAACGGTGACGTACCACTGATTGGTTTCTCTGGTAGCCCGTGGACGCTAGCAACTTACATGGTTGAAGGTGGAACGTCGAAGGCGTTTACTAAAATTAAGAAGATGATGTATGCTGAGCCTCAAACACTGCACATGCTTCTAGATAAGTTAGCAGATAGCGTCATTGAGTATTTGAATGCTCAAATTAAAGCAGGTGCTCAGTCTGTGATGGTATTTGATACATGGGGTGGCGTTCTGACACCGCGTGATTACAACCTATTCTCGCTACAGTACATGCACAAAATTGTCGATGGTCTGATCCGTGAAAATGACGGTCGCCGTGTTCCTGTGACTCTGTTTACGAAAAACGGTGGCATGTGGCTAGAGAAAATTGCGGCAACGGGCTGTGATGCAGTAGGTCTAGATTGGACAATCAACATTGCTGATGCGAAAGCACGCATTGGTGATAAAGTTGCTTTACAAGGCAATATGGATCCTTCTGTACTTTATGCTCAACCAGAGCGAATTCGCGAAGAAGTTGGAACTATTCTAGAAGGATTCGGTGATACTGGCACCGGTCACGTATTTAACTTGGGTCACGGTATTCATTTGGATGTTCCGCCTGAAAACGCAGGCGTATTTGTTGAGGCTGTCCACGAGTTATCTAAGCCATACCACAAATAGCCGAGTAATAGATTGAAAGCGCCTGATACGACCAGGCGCTTTTTTGTTATGAGGTACACTTGTCGCTATACTGATTCGATTGACCGAAGGGATACGAGCAATAAATGAAGACTCGCGATAAAATAGTACATGCAGCATTAGAGCTATTTAATGAGCATGGTGAGCGCAACATTACGACTAATCATATTGCCGCACACATTGAAATTAGTCCTGGCAATCTCTATTACCACTTTCGCAACAAACAAGAGATTGTTCGTGATATTTTTACACTCTATTCAGAAGAGCTGATTGAACGGTTTACGCCTATTCAAGGGCAGCAAGAGAGCTTGGTTATGCTTAAGCATTACTTAGACTCTATTTTTACACTGATGTGGAAATACCGTTTCTTCTACGCCAATTTGCCTGAAATTCTTCAGCGTGATAACAAGTTGCATGATGACTATATACTTGTCCAAGAGAAGCTTCAGATTAACCTGATCAATATAATGAGAGCTTTTGTTGAACTTGAGCTTCTCACCGTTGAAGATGAAGAAATGAAGTCACTAGTAACAACGTTGCACTTAATTGCTTGTAGCTGGCTTGCTTATCAATCAGCCATGTCTCCAGATTCAAAAATCACGGAGCAAGTCGTGTCTCAAGGTATGCTTCAGATGATAAATGTCGTAAAACCGAGAGCGACAGAGCTTGGGATGGAGCAATTGCTGCTATTAGAAGACGGCGTGAAAGCAATCCACGCATAGTTAACTCGGTTTACATACAACCCAATATAAAGAAGTGCTTAACGGCACTTTTTTCTTTTTAAACATGTTCACGATGAAAGGGAATTTATGCATTACGATGTTTTTAACGGCGATGCTGATGGCATCATTGCGTTGCTTCAGCTGAGACTTGCTAGCCCAAAGCAAACACAATTGATTACGGGTGTGAAACGCGATATTAAACTCATTGATAAACTTGATTTAACAACTCAAGACTCGTTAACTGTCCTTGATGTCTCGATGGCAAAAAACATGGATGGTTTATTGGCCGCGTTAGAAAAAGGAATCGACGTCTTCTATGCGGATCATCACCAATCGGGTGATATCCCTACAAACCCAACATTAGAGGCCCATATTGATTTAGATGCGAACACTTGTACTGCATTGATTATTGATAAATTGTTAGCTGGTCAGTATCACCTATGGGCAATAACAGCAGCGTATGGTGATAATTTGATCGCTGTTGCTGACGACTTGGCTGATGCTCAGGGCTTAACGTTAGAGCAAAAAGAGCAACTAAAAGAGCTTGGTACGCTAATTAACTATAATGGTTACGGTGCGAAGGTGGATGATCTTCATTACCATCCGGCGGACCTATATCAAGCGTTAACGAAATATGCCTCTCCATTTGATGTGATAGCTGATACTCAATCTCCTTATTATACCCTGAAAGACGCGTATCAAACGGACATGGATCAGGCGCTATCGATTGAGGCTAAATACCGTAGTGACAAGCTAGGGCTGTTTGAGCTACCTAACAATGCCGCATCTCGTCGAATCAGTGGCGTCTATGGCAACTTACTCGCGAACCAATCTCCTGATTCTGCTCATGCAGTGTTGACTGAAAATGCAGATGGCAGCTATACGGTCTCGTTGAGAGCGCCACTCAGCAATAAGCAAGGCGCGGGTGATATTTGCATTCAGTTTGAAACGGGTGGTGGCAGGGCGGCAGCGGCAGGTATTAATCGCCTAGCGAAAGAGGATGTGGATACGTTTATCCGAACCGTCGAAGAATTCTACCCTTAGCGGAATCTTTGCTATTTGTTACCTCAAGGGTATTCAGAACCTAAAGCGATTGTATTAGCGAGTCAGCCAAGACTTTGGGTTCTGTGTTTTACTGTTGCGGCGTAATTCAAAATATAGGGAAGGGCGAGTTTGTCCCCCTGTATCACCAGCTAAGGCGATAGTTTCACCTGCTGATACTTTATCGCCTTCTTTTTTTAATAGCGTTTGGTTGAAGCCATAGAGCGTCATATCGCCTTTACCGTGGTCTAGTAACACTACAAGACCATAACCTCTTAAGTACTCGGCAAAAACGACCGTACCCGGATAGACGGATTTGATTGCTTGGCCGTATTTCGCATCAATTACAATGCCACTCCAATTACTTTGTCCCGCTTGTTTCGAGCCATAACTATGAAGAAGTTGCCCTTTGAGCGGCCAAGGAAGTTTTCCTTTTTGTTTGCTCAAACCATCCATTGGAACGGCATTACGCTTCGCCGCTTTCGCTATTTCTGCCTTCAGTCGAGTTTCATTGCGTTGTAGCTCAGAGAGGTACACCTTGTCACTCGATATACTTTTTCTAATCTGGCTAACAGTTTGATTTCTTTTCGTCTGGCCTTGCTTAAGGCTGGTGTGTTTCTTGGTTTGTTGATCGAGCAACTTAGCGATTTGTTGTTTTTCAAGCTGCAGCTGTCGCTGGTTCTGATCTAGCTCTTTATGTGTTTTTTCTAAGGCACTGATTGTTTCTGCACGCTGCCTTGCAAGGTGCTGGAAGTATTGGCTAATACGATCTTCTTCGACACCATTGTTTAAGATACTGGTGGTTGAGCTTGCACGTCGAGTCACATAGTAAGTTTTGATTAATTCAGCAAGTGTGTCGCTTTGAGATTTTTTTTGCTTATTCAGTTGAGCGATGGATGCGTCAATTTTACTGATGTTATTGTTAGAGGCTGCAAGAGATTGCTTCGTCTGTTTAATTTGTGACTCTAACTCACTGATGCTCAGCTCTTGTTTTTTTAGCGTGCTTTGCAGTGTATTGAGTTTTTTTTGTTGGCTAGAAACGGAGCTTTGTTGGCGTGATATTTCATTCTTCACTCCTTTGAGTTCATTTGGAGAAGCGGCAAAGCTCGTCGAAACAACACCCATTGAGAATATTAAAAGTAGAGTCAAAGCATCAAGGCGGCTTTTAAAAGGGTTTAATGTCAAAAACGTCGCCATATAGCATGAGGTCCATCTACTAAAAATAAGAGCTTAGTATACTCAAAGAGTTTTAAGAGAAGAAAGGACTATGTTAAAAGTTGCAGGGCAGTTGGTATTAAATCAATACGAAGAATTGATAGTGATGAGACAAAAATGCCCCAATAAATATTGAGGCATTCATTTAATCAGCAGACAAGTGACTATTTAGTCAGAATGTCGCCGCTCATTTCTGCTGGAATTTCAAGACCAGCAAGGTCAAGCATTGTTGGAGCAAGATCTGAAAGCTTACCGCCTTCTTTGAACTTAAATTCTTTGTTACCAACGTAGATTAGCGGAACAGGCAGATTAGTGTGCGCAGTGTGAGTGCCACCTGTCTCTGGGTCTACCATCATTTCTGCATTACCATGGTCGGCAGTGATAAGAAGTTGCCCATCAACCTCTTTAATTGCAGCAACCACTTTTGCAACACAGCTATCAAGTGCTTCAATAGCTTGCTCAGCAGCTTCGTAAACACCAGTGTGGCCAACCATATCTGCGTTAGGGAAGTTACAGATAATTGTGTCGTACTTACCAGACTTGATAGCCGCAACTAGTTTGTCTGTTAGCTCTTCAGAACTCATTTCTGGTTGAAGGTCGTAAGTCGCTACTTTTGGTGAAGCAACAAGTTGACGCTCTTCACCGTCAAATTCATTTTCAACACCACCATTGAAGAAGAAGGTTACGTGCGCGTACTTTTCAGTTTCAGAAATACGTAGTTGTGTTTGGCCTTTCTTCGATAGCCATTCACCGTAGGTATTTTCTAGAGAAGCAGATGGGAATGCTGTCGCCAGAGGAATGTCTGCAGCGTATTGAGTCAGCATAACAAAGTTGATCGCTGGGAATACAGCACGCTCAAAGCCGTCAAATGCAGGAACGAACGTACGTGTGATTTGACGCGCGCGGTCAGCACGGTAGTTCATGAAGATAACTGCGTCGCCATCTTCAATTTTGGCACTTTCTTGAGCGTCAGTTTTTAGCTCTGTTGCTTTAACGAACTCATCGTTTTCTTCACGAGCGTAAGCCGCTTCAAGACCAGCAACGGCAGAATCAAATGTGAACTCAGCTTTTGCTTGAGTCAGTAAGTCGTAAGCAACCTGTACACGTTCCCAGTTGTTATCACGATCCATTGCGTAGTAGCGACCAACTAAAGAAGCGATACGGCCTTTACCCAATTTAGCGAACAGTGCATCGAAACGCTTTAGAGAGTTCTCAGCACTACGAGGTGGAGTGTCTCGTCCGTCTAGGAAACAGTGTAGGTAGATTTTCTCTGCGCCACGTGCTGCTGCCATTTCAACGGCTGCATAGATGTGATCTTCGTGAGAGTGAACACCACCTGGAGACATTAGGCCCATTAGGTGAACGGCTTTACCTGCAGAAACTGCTTTATCAATCGCTTCTACAAGAGCTGGAGTTTCAACGAATTCACCATCAGAGATAGACTTAGTGATGCGTGTTAGGTCCTGATATACAACGCGACCAGCACCAATATTGGTGTGACCTACTTCAGAGTTACCCATTTGACCGTCAGGCAAACCCACGTCTAAACCAGAAGCTGAAATAAGAGTGCTAGGGTTGCTTGCAATTAGTTCATCCATTACGGGTGTTTTTGCATTGTTGATTGCATTGCTTGCGTTGTCTTCACGGTGTCCCCACCCGTCAAGAATCACTAGAGCCATTGGCTTCTTAGCTGACATAGATATAACCTCGTTAAAAATTAAAGTAACTTTAAAAACAAATTAGCGTAACTTTACTACATTTTATAGCCTTTGCAGTAGCTAAAGATCAATGATTCTTCCTATCGATACAATAAAGAGTTGTCTATTGATCAAATTGCTATCACAACTGAAAGTATGACTTACTGAACTAAAATAGCGGTGCCAATGACAGCGACAATCGCGCCGAGCCAAGCATAAAGATTAGGTCGCTGTTTGGTATAAATCCAAAGAATCGGTAGCAACATAATTGGAGTCGTCGAAGAGAGCAGCGCGACCATTCCGACATTGCCAGTCTGAAGAGCAAACAAAATCAATGTCATACCAACAGCCATCGCAAGAAAACCATTCACTGCGGTGATCCAAAATATACCGATTGTCATTGGCTTAACGGCTTTGGCGAGCTTCGCACCAGATAATAAGAACAAGCTATGTGCGATAAAAGCGGTGATCATACGAATGGCCGAAGCGGCGACGGGATCAACAGAGGTCGTCATGATTGGTTTAGCGATAATCCCACCTAAAGCTTGGCAAAGAGCCGCTAGCAGGCCCAGAGCAAGGCCAATCGATACCTTTCCCTTGATATGATCCAGTGCACTTTGAGTTGACCCTTTACGACCAAAAAAGATAGCGGTAATAACGCCAGAAAACACTAACGCAGAACCAATAAACTCTATGTTGCTCATAGTGTCGCTAAAAATAAAGTAGCCTAAGACCGCGGAGAATACCGCGTGACAAGAAAAAAGCAGGCCAGCTTGTCGAGGCCCCATACGGTTAAGGCAGGCAAACAAGGCGGTATCACCAATGAAAATACCAATCAAACCTGAGAGCATCATAGGAGTGACATAACTTAGCTCTATGGTTTCCCAGCCCCCAGTGAACAGTGCCATAGTGGAGAGCATGACAGAGGTACAGCCCATACGCCATCGACTATAAGCAAAAGAACCGAGGTGCTGTGCAGGAGTAATGGAAAGTAAGCTGGCGATAGCCCAAAGAAGTGCGGCTGCTAAAGCGAGCCATTCGAATCCCACGCTACATCTTCCTTGAGTAAGTGGCGGTTAGTTGGTTCTCAATATGCCTTAATCTACCCTTGATGCCTAGTGCTAGATGACATCAAAGGTAGATTGGAAGTCGACTAATCTAGATCTTCTCTTTAGGTGAAGATCAACATAGCAGCATAAACAATGAGTAGGCCTATCACGCCGATGATGAGTCCAGTTTTCGCCATGTCTTTGCTCTCAATTAACCCTGTAGAGTAGGCCAGCGAATTAGGCGGTGTTGAAACAGGTAGAATCATGCCCAGTGAGGCAGAGAAAGCGACAACAACTAACAACCCTTGCAGGCCACCAATGGCGGCTAAGCTCTCCATTGAAGCGCCAATGGCAGCGGCAATAGGCATCAACAAGTTCGCTGTTGCGGTATTAGACATGAAGTTCGCCATTAACCAGCACACTACCGATAGAGTGAGAACAACGGCAATAGGCGAGAGTGATTCATAATCGATGGCGTGGGCGAGGGCAACCGCTAACCCTGTTTTATCAAGCCCGATACCAATGGCGATACCACCTGCAACAAGCCAAAGCACATCCCAGTTAATCTGTTTTAACTCTTCCTTGCCCATAATGCCGGTTAGGGTAAACACCGCCAATGGAATGATGGACACAACATAGGTGTTCATTCCGTGAATTTTGGTTGTCATCCACAATAAGATTGTCATACCAAATGTTACGTAAACAGTGATTGCTCGCCAGCTGGTTTTAAATGTGCCGTTGAGCTTGAGAATCATTTTTTCTTGCTGCGATGGGAATAATTTCTGAAGCAAAAACCACGCAATAGTGAGCTGTATGACGACAAAAGGTAAGCCCATCATCATCCAAGAGAGAAAGTCGATGCTGTTTTCTTCAGTCAAGTATTGGAGAGCAATAGCGTTAGGGGGTGTTCCTATTGGTGTGGCAATACCACCGGTATTAGCGGCGATTGGAATACATAAAACTAATGCTTTGATCCCTATATCCCCTTTCGGTGCTGAGGCGACAATTGGACCTAGCAGAGCAAGCATCATGACGGTTGTCGCAGTGTTCGACATAAACATGGAAAATACAGCAGTAATGAGCATTAAGCCGAGCATGATGAATTTAGGTTGAGTACCAAATGGCTTAAGCAGCACCCGAGCCAAGTTATTGTCGAGTTCATATTTTGAAGCCGCAATGGCCAAGGCAAAACCACCCATGAATAGGATGATGATTGGAGAGGAGAAAGCGCTAAAAATATCGGTGTAATTCATCAGTTCACCGAGTTCATGACCTGTTGGTGGCTGACGAAAAAAGTGAAGTCCCTTATCGGAAATCATGATCAGTTCAAGAGCGATGATCAAAATCGATGTGGCAAATACGGGGACGGGTTCAAGAACCCATAGAAGCGCGGCAAGCAAGAAGATAGCGAGCAGTCGATGCTGAATTAACGTGAGGTCATCAATGGGAATGAGATCAATTGGAATGAATAGTACGGCGATAGGAATACTAAAACAGATAAGTAGCCTTATCAGTGTTCCTTTATTCAGTGCTGGCATGGAGCTGTCCCTACAATAAATTAACTCAAAGTAGAATAAGCTATTTGATATTCAAGGACTTGGACGGGCGTTAAAATTTTAGGAAGTGTTTGGGTTTATTGAGGTAGATTTGTTTTTAGTCAAAAGCCCTGCGCTATTCTATGCGGATAAAGCAGGGCATTGTTCGACTTTTTATTCTGAAGCTTGATTCTCTTCAGTTTTGATGTGAGCAAAAGGCGCGCCCATGCGAGTCGTCGCAGACAGTGCCATTGAGTCATCAAAACGTATCTTATCTTTCGCAAACAAGTTGATAACGGTTGAGCCCAGTTTAAAACGACCCATCTCTTCGCCTTTTTTGAATGTCACAGATTTATTACCTGTTGCTGGGTAGTCCCAACGATAAACCGTATTACCACGCGGTGGTGTTACTGTGCCCGCCCATGTTAATTCAATACTGCCAACAATGGTTGCACCCACTAGTACTTGCGCCATCGGTCCAAACTCAGTATCAAAAATACACACAACACGTTCATTGCGTGCAAACAGGTTTGGAATATTTTCCGCTGTCAATGGGTTCACAGAGTAAAGATCACCGGGAACGTAAATCATTTGGCGTAATACACCATCGCATGGCATATGCACGCGGTGATAATCACTTGGAGAAAGGTACAAAGTGGCGAACTCACCATCGGTAAACTCGTCAGCCAGTGCAGAATCACCACCTAGAAGCTCAACCGACGTGTAATCATGGCCTTTTGCTTGAATGAGTTTACCATCAACAATAGGGCCGAATTGACTTACGCAAGCGTCAGCAGGGTGTGTGATTACGGCTTCACCATCGGCAATTGGGCGAAGACCATCTTTAAGCTCACGTACAAAAAATTCGTTAAATGTGCCGAAGTGCTTAGGGTCTGAATGTAAGGCTTCATCCATATTCACTTTGTATTGTTTAATAAATCCACGAATAATTGCGGTGGTTAAACTGCCTAATCGAGCTGATGCTAATTTACCAACCAAACGGGTCAAAGCATGCTTTGGAAGCCAGTGTTGCAGCTCAACTTTAATCTTATCCATTCTGATAATTCCAATACTGTTTAAATGTTCGACTTATGTTCTGGGCGCGAGATATTACTTAAATATCATTTCAATGTCAGTAAGCAGACAATGTTTGCATACAAAAATGGCTTAAAGATCTGCTTTTTTGTTGCGAGAGTATTGTCTATTGGCTTTATTCTCTACCATGCTCTCGATGATACGGTGATAGTTTTTAAAGCGAGCTTGGCTAACATCGCCTTTCTCGACCGCTTCACGAATGATACAACCAGGGTCATCATTGTGTTTGCAGTCGCGAAATTTGCACCCGCCGAGCAGTGGCCGAAATTCAATAAAGGCTTCGGTCACTTCTTCGGGTTCTAGGTGCCAAAGGCCAAATTCACGAACTCCCGGAGAGTCAATCAAGTTACCACCGCTTGGGATATGGTAAAGACGAGCGGCTGTTGTCGTATGTTGCCCAAGACCTGAGTTCTCTGAAACCGCACCTTCCTCAATATGAAGTTCAGGCATTAGGGCGTTCACTAGGCTTGATTTTCCAACCCCCGATTGACCGACGAAGATGTTAATGCGTCCGCTTAGCTTCTCTTCAAGCTCTTTAATACCTTCGCCAGACTCTTTACTCACAAACAGAACGTCATAACCAATACGTACATACTCTTGAAGCTGCTCTCGATACTCTTCACGCTGTTTTTCATCAAGCAAATCGATTTTATTGAGCACTATAAGCGGTGCAATCTGAACGGTTTCTGAAGCGATAAGATAACGGTCAATAATATTAAGCGACAGTTCTGGTAAGACAGAGGAGACGATGATCATTTGATCGACGTTCGCAGCAACCGGTTTTAAACCGTCGTAGTAATCAGGGCGTGTAAGCACCGATGTTCTTGGCTCTACGGCTTCAACTACACCCGAGATACCGGCCATGGATTCAAGCCCTGCGCGCCAGATAACTTTGTCACCTGAGACGATGCTTTCGATACCACGGCGTAAGTTACAACGATGGATCTCTTGGGTTTCGCTATCTTCAATATCGGCATGTTGGCCAAAGCGTGTAATAACTAGCCCCATTTTTGTGGCACCTAGCATCTCTTCGTCCCATTGAACGGAGTCTTCTTTTGTTAGGCGTTTTTTCTGGTTACTTCGAACTCGTCGAACTTGACCTTTAGTTAATTTTTTCTTCTTTGCCACAATGATGTCTTAATATGTGATTGATGATGCGATCTACCCTCAGAAGTGCTTATCTTTCAGCAAACGCTGATGATTCAAAGCTATCTTGGGGATCCTTATTTGGGTATAGTACCTCTTTTATCCGTAAACAAATAGGCAACTCATTCATGTCCTTTAGCGATCAAAACTTAATTTGGGTCGATCTTGAGATGACAGGCTTAAATCCTGAGACACATAAGATCATTGAAATTGCCACTGTCGTCACTGACAGTGAACTCAACATTTTAGCTGAAGGTCCGGTTCTTGCTATTCATCAAGATGAAAGTGAATTGGAAAAAATGGATGAGTGGTGCACCTCGACTCATAATGGTAGTGGTCTTGTAGAGCGTGTTCGTCAGTCTAAAGTTACTGAGCAACAAGCCATTAAAGAAACGATTGAGTTTTTAGAAAAGTGGGTGCCGAAAGGAAAATCACCTATTTGCGGTAATAGCATTGGTCAAGATCGCCGTTTTCTTTACAAGCACATGCCAGAGCTTGAGCAGTATTTCCACTATCGCTATATCGATGTCAGCACATTAAAAGAGCTGACTCGTCGTTGGAAGCCTGAAGTGTTAAAGGGCTTTTCTAAAAGCGGTAGTCACTTAGCGTTAGATGATATTCGTGAGTCAATTGCGGAACTTCAGTATTACAGAAAGACGATTATTTCAATCTAGCTAATGAAGACTTTGTGAAAATGCCAGCTTATCGAGCTGGCATTTTTTGTTTTTGGTTAACCTGTTTCACTCATTAACCATTTCGCTATGGAATAGGCACAAATACAAATTGAGCGACGCCGTGCACGACCTTAGTAATGCCACGGTCTGTTTTATCAGCCACAATCAGAGCCATCATATCTTGCACTGTCGCCATTTTTGCCAGCAGTCGATCAAAGCTGATATCAAAGTCAGTTTCGCTGAGTCGATTAGACAGAAGGAAAAGCTCGCCATTGGAATCACGCCTATGATAGAGACGCCACACAAAGACTTCGAGATTACGTGCGCTATTATAGAGGGCTTGCTCATCCAGTGAGTCGAGAATGAAGAACTCTTGTTGGTGGTTGTAAGATCGCCTCAACATTTCAGCAAGGCCTACGGCGGCGGCAAACACACGGTCCCCTTCAAATGTTTCGTCAAAGCTCAGTAAAATGGCATCAATACTCGTCATGCCATTGAGTTCATCGAAAATGAGTGAAGGAAGTTCCGTTTCATCAGGGGAGCCGAATATCTGTTCAATTCGCCTATCAATCGTCATCTCTGGATTCTTATCAAGCTGACTTGGATTTCGAACATAGAGCTTTCGAGTTAACCGAATCATCATCTCTTTTTGTTGACGCGTATGCACATCCATCACAAAGTCAATATCTGTTTTCCCCAGGTTTCGAATGGGTTTAGGTACCGAACCACAGGAGGCGAGTAGGGAGCACGCTAATAGGGAGAGCACAACGGCTCTTGAGCGTGGTGAGAGTGCAATAGATAAAAAACATAACATCATTGTCGGTCCATGACAGAGTACTCTGTTTCTAGGCGCTCAGAAAAAGTACAGAGGTATGAAATTACGTTATATCAAAGCTTAGTTAAGTTCTAACAATTCAGTAATTGGATAAAGAAAATAAAGGCTTAGTTCGCACTATTATGATTGATTGCTTATCTTTGAGTAATTTAAAGAGAGGAATAGCAATGATTGTGACGATTTTTTAGTCAGGAGATAAAAAAAATCAGCTTTTTTATCATAATGACTTGCATCACAAATAAATGCTCTTATAATTCGCATCCCTAAACAACGGAAACGTTGTTAAAGCGATACTAGCTCAGTTGGTAGAGCGCAACCTTGCCAAGGTTGAGGTCATCGGTTCGAACCCGATGTATCGCTCCAAATTAGGTTTTACTGTTTGCTAATGTGAACGATAAAACAGAGTCTCATTGTCTTAAACAATGCATCCGGACGCGGGATGGAGCAGTTTGGTAGCTCGTCGGGCTCATAACCCGAAGGTCGTCGGTTCAAATCCGGCTCCCGCAACCACATTACAGTTAAGCGCCATTATTGCCAAAGGCAGTAAGAGCAGCGATTAACTAATGCGATACTAGCTCAGTTGGTAGAGCGCAACCTTGCCAAGGTTGAGGTCATCGGTTCGAACCCGATGTATCGCTCCAAATTCTCTCTTAAAGAGAAAGTCTCATTGTCTTAAACAATGCATCCGGACGCGGGATGGAGCAGTTTGGTAGCTCGTCGGGCTCATAACCCGAAGGTCGTCGGTTCAAATCCGGCTCCCGCAACCACATTACAGTTAAGCGCTATTTAGTGCCAAAGGCAGTAAGAGCAGCGAGTAACTATGCGATACTAGCTCAGTTGGTAGAGCGCAACCTTGCCAAGGTTGAGGTCATCGGTTCGAACCCGATGTATCGCTCCAAATTCTCTCTTAAAGAGAAAGCCTCATTGTCTTAAACAATGCATCCGGACGCGGGATGGAGCAGTTTGGTAGCTCGTCGGGCTCATAACCCGAAGGTCGTCGGTTCAAATCCGGCTCCCGCAACCACATTACCGTTAAGCGCTATTTATTGCCAAAGGCAGTAAGAGTAGCGAATAACTATTGCGATACTAGCTCAGTTGGTAGAGCGCAACCTTGCCAAGGTTGAGGTCATCGGTTCGAACCCGATGTATCGCTCCAAATTCTCTTTTAAAGAGAAAGCCTCATTGTCTTAAACAATGCATCCGGACGCGGGATGGAGCAGTTTGGTAGCTCGTCGGGCTCATAACCCGAAGGTCGTCGGTTCAAATCCGGCTCCCGCAACCACATTACAGTTAGGCGCTATTTATTGCCAAAGGCAGTAAGAGCAGCGAATAACTATTGCGATACTAGCTCAGTTGGTAGAGCGCAACCTTGCCAAGGTTGAGGTCATCGGTTCGAACCCGATGTATCGCTCCAAATTCTTTCCTATTAGCAACATGCTTCTAGATAAGATGTTTAGTTTCATTGCCTTAAGCAATGCATCCGGACGCGGGATGGAGCAGTTTGGTAGCTCGTCGGGCTCATAACCCGAAGGTCGTCGGTTCAAATCCGGCTCCCGCAACCACTTTCTTGTTAAGTTATTCAAAGAGTTTAACAAGAGGATTTTTAGCTCTTCTATTTTCTAAGTGATTCTTCACTTATAGCCGTAAGGCACTGCTCTTTTCTATCATGCTGCGAAGCATAACCCCCAAAAATGAATAAACATTATCTTGTGGTAGATGTTCTTGTCTGACTTGAATAGTCGATTAGCTTATAGATAAGCGAACGCCGCGTCATTGTTGATGTTGAGTGTTACTTTCTACTGCCTATCAACAGAGTTATCCACAAATTCTTCTATGTGGATAAGTTAGTGGGTAAACTGATTTTTCGGGCTAGAAAAGCTGGCTAAGAAAAGATCTTTTTAAAACCTTAGTTCGGACCACAGTAAACCAATAACTCACAAGTCATTGATGTGTAAGTCATTCTCTTTGTTTTTTGTGTTTGATTTCGCTCTTTGGCAAGATCATTAAGTGATTGTTTATTGATCCTAATCATTTAAAGGGTTTGTGGCTAACTTTTCTGAACTATAGGAAACGCTGTCTAGTTTAGTTTTTTTTCCACATTCTATTTTTTAGAACTAAGTCAAAAAATGAACCGTTGATTTATGTAAGATTCATGCATCTCTAGGAAGACCTTTTTCTATCACTCTAATTAATCTTTGATTTTTATTATCAACTTTTCGATTAATTAATGGCTCCTGATTAGACTGTTCATTAAGTGCCCACTCGATATGGGTGTCTAGATTTGAGTTTAGCCCTAGTCTACTTTTCAAAGCTTCAACAATACGAGCGGAAAATGGAGCATTGCCCATCGCAATAGATAAGTTCCTTAACCATTGAATATGACCAATTCTTCGAATCGCTGAGCCTTCCATTTTTTGTAGGAACTCTTTCTCACTCCACGAAAACAGCAAAACCAGATCTGCATTAGAGAGAGTATCTCTGCGATGAAAGTCTTTTTGTTCCGTGATCTCTGCAAAGCGATTCCAAGGGCACACCAATTGGCAGTCATCGCAGCCATAAATACGATTGCCTATCGGTTTTCGGAATTCTTCAGGTATGACTCCGTCATATTCAATGGTGAGGTATGAAATACATCGTCTCGCATCCACAACACCTTCAGAGATGATGGCTTGAGTCGGGCAAGATGTCATGCATGCCGTGCACTTGCCACATTCATTTTGACTCGGTTCATCAATAGGAAGTGGAAGGTCAACCAGTAATTCCCCAAGGAAGAACCATGAGCCAGTCTCTTTATCTAAGAGTAGTGAATGTTTTCCTGCCCAACCTAACCCGGCTTTTTGAGCAAGTGGCCTCTCTAGTATCGGCGCGGTATCAACAAAAGGGCGATGACCAAATGCCCCAACTTCTTGTTCAATCTTTTGGCCCAGCTTCTTTAATTGGTTGCGAATGAGCTTGTGGTAATCGCGACCTAACGCATAACGACTGATGTAGGCTTGCGTTTTGTCCGATAGGTTCGAAGCAAACTGTGCTTGAGGTGGAAGGTAGTCCATTCTCACGCTAATCACACGAATGGTTCCTGGTAATAACTCAGCAGGGCGCGCTCGCATCATGCCGTGACGAACCATCCAGTCCATTTCACCATATAAACCCGCATCGATGCTTTTTTGAAGCTGTGGTTCATGGTCAGATAAGTCGATATCACAAATGCCGACTTTTTGAAAACCAAGCTCTGTTGCCCATACTTTGATTTGATCAGCGAGATGTTGATAATCTACTGATGGATAACTTGCCATAGATAAAGAGCCTGGTGAAATAGGGGGGCGGGATCTTACAAGATCTTATAACAAGGATCTAGCAATTATATGACTTGGATTGAGAGAATATTTGTCATTATTTGCGTTTAATTACACAAGAGCTCTTGTCTCTCAATTCTATCCCAGTTTACTATTCCTATTCTTTTGATTTATATATAGTCAGTTTGAGTAAGCTTGAGAAGCCAACCATGAATACAAAACAATTTACCCTTATTAATGAAGAGGCGACGATTAAAGTCGGTACTCTGTTAGCTAATTTTTGCACACAACAAACGACTATATATCTGCATGGTGATCTTGGCGCAGGAAAAACAACGTTTAGTCGTGGTTTTGTGCGCGCTCTTGGGCATCAGGGAAATGTAAAAAGCCCAACTTATACATTAGTTGAACCTTATCAACTCGATAAGTGGCAGGTATATCATTTTGACCTCTATCGTCTGGCTGATCCTGAAGAGCTTGAGTTTATGGGAATTCGAGATTATTTCACGCCGGATGCGATATGTTTGGTTGAGTGGCCAGAGAAAGGTGCAGGGCTGCTTCCTGAGCCGGATCTTGATTTGGAGTTACGTTATCAAGGTGAACAGCGAATGATTACCTTGACTGCGAATAATGAGTATGGACGTTCATTGTTGAATCAATTGGAGTTAAGTTGAGTACTAAAGCCTTAAAAGCACGTTTATTGATTGTTGCTGCTTCTTTACTATTTTTTTCACACACCTTGTGGGCGAATGCTTTAGAGGGAGTGCGTGTTTGGCCATCGCCTGATGAAACTCGGGTCGTTATCGATTTAAAAGCGGAAGCGGACTTTAGCTATTTTACATTGAGCAGTCCGAGTCGATTAGTTGTTGACCTGAATAATACATCACTGAGTACCAAGCTTCCTCTGAAAGTCACGGATAGCCCCGTGTTGACTCAAGTGAGGAAAAGTACCCCGCCTGAGAAGTCAACGTACCGCTTGGTTTTTGAGTTAAAGCAGAAAGTGTCGACGAACATTTTTAAACTTGCTCCAACGCCTGGTGGCCAATATGGTCATCGATTGGTGATCGATCTTCCTCACGGTAAAGCGGCAACGAAAGCACCTGCGACTGTCTCAACGCCAACGGTAAGTAAAGACGCCTCTCAGATTAAGCGGCAAGAAGAGGTCTTAATTGTTATTGACCCTGGTCATGGTGGTGAGGATCCAGGTTCAATTGGTCCAACTCGTAAATATGAAAAAAACGCCACACTAAGTATCTCGAGAAAGCTTGAGGCACAACTTAATGCGATTCCTGGCGTTAAGGCGAAACTGACCCGTACCGGTGATTATTATGTGAATCTGAATCGACGTGTCGCTATTGCGAGTGAAAATAATGCACATCTGTTGATTTCGGTGCATGCGGATGCCTTTACAACGCCACAGCCTCGTGGAGGCTCCGTCTTTGTATTGAATACTCGCCGAGCGAATACAGAAATATCCCGTTGGATTGAGGATAAAGAGAAGCAGTCAGAGCTACTTGGTGGTGGTGGGGCTGCATTCCCGAGCAGTATTAATGATCGTAATGTAAACCAAACGCTCCTTGATCTGCAGTTTAGTCATTCACAAAAAGAAGGTTATAAATTAGCAACAGAAATACTCTCTGAAATGGGAAAAGTGACGAAGCTACATAATTCTAAGCCGATTAATACCAGCTTAGCGGTATTACGTTCACCTCAAATCCCATCCGTTTTGGTCGAAACGGGCTTTATTTCTAACCCAACTGAAGAGCAATTGCTGTTTCAACGTTCTCATCAAGATAAGTTGGCACGTTCTATTACGAAAGCAATTGTCAAGTACTTGAAAGCGAACCCACCGGAAGGGACTGGTTTTACAGCGCAAACTAAAGCAAGTACCTATAAAGTTAAGCGTGGCGATTCATTGTCAGCGATTGCGAAGAAATTCGGGACGTCTACGAGCGTCCTGATGAAAGAGAACAAATTGAAAAGCAGTGGTCTCGCAATTGGACAGGTACTAAAAATCCCCGCGAGTGGCAGTGTCTCTACCGTTGTTAATACAGTCGAAACGAAAACGGTTACCCATACGGTTCGTTCTGGGGACTATTTAGGAAAAATTGCAGGGAAATACAAAGTCACTGTTGCGGCGATTAAACGAGAGAACAACTTAAAATCTGACACGCTAAGGCTAGGACAAAAGCTAAAAATAACGGTGAGCGTGAAAGATGTGCCTATTCGTAAGCACAAAGTTCAACGCGGAGAGTTCTTAGGTAAGATCGCGGATAGATATGGTGTGTCGATTAATAGCATTAGAAAGGCAAACAAGCTGCGTTCTGATGAGTTGGCAATTGGCCAAGTACTGATTATTCCAAATAAGTAGCGTATAGAATGACGATAAAGATTTTACCTGCTCGTTTAGCAAACCAAATTGCAGCAGGAGAAGTGGTTGAAAGGCCTGCTTCTGTTGTTAAAGAGCTGGTGGAAAATAGCTTAGATTCTGGTGCGACTCGTATCGATATTGATATCGAAAAGGGTGGGGCTAAGCTGATTCGTGTACGCGATAACGGAAAAGGGATTGATAAAGATGAATTGGGGCTTGCACTGAGTCGTCATGCAACCTCGAAAATTCACTCTCTTGATGATCTTGAAGCGATTGTCAGTCTTGGCTTTCGAGGGGAGGCGCTGGCGAGTATTAGCTCTGTCGCTCGCCTAACCATGAGTTCTCGCCCAGCAACGCAAGAGCAAGCTTGGTCTGCTTATAGTGAAGGGCGAGATATGCAGGTTAAGCTAAAGCCTACTGCTCACCCCATTGGTACCAGCGTTGAAGTGCTTGATCTGTTTTTTAATACGCCTGCGAGACGTAAATTTCTTCGAACTGAGAAGACTGAGTTTACTCATATCGATGAGCTGATAAAACGAATCGCGTTGAGCTGCTTCGATGTCACGATTAACCTAACTCATAATGGAAAATCAGTCAGACAGTACCGTGCCGCTAAAACGGATATCCAAGCGGAAAAGCGCATTGCCGCAGTGTGTGGCAGTGGCTTTGTTAAAAACATGCTCAAAATAGAATTAGAGCATCAAGGGCTTCATTTGCATGGGTGGATCACGACGCCTGAAGGCGCTAGACAGCAAAATGATCTCCAATATTGCTATGTGAATGGCCGCATGATGAAAGATAAGTTGATCAATCATGCTATCAGACAGAGTTACGAGAACTCGCTTCGTCCCGATCAGTTTGCTACATATATTTTGTTTATTGAAATCGATCCTCATCAGGTGGATGTTAATGTGCATCCTGCTAAACATGAGGTTCGCTTTCATCAAGCAAGGCTTGTCCATGACTTTATCTATCAGGCGCTGAGTGATGCTTTAGCTCAGAGCAAGCATATCGAAAGCCCACAAATTACTGAATCGGCGTTTCATCAGCCGGAAGTGCCTGCTGAACCTATCGAGAAAGTATCAACACCGCTTTTTACTTCGATAGACCGAACGCCATCTTATCCTAATAAAGTGTCGAGTCATTCACAAGATGCGGTAAATGAAGCGCCTCGCCGTTCAAATGAATGGTCTAACTCAAAAGCGACATCAGCAAGAAAGCCAACGAGACCAGAGGTGGTGGAAGCTCCGACTAAGCGAGAGCTGAATGCCTATTCTGAGCTATTGACAACACTCCCTTCAGAACCAGCGATTGAAGACCAAAGCTTGAACACCTTGGTGCCTAAAGAGTTCAATACTCCAGAGCGCTTAATTATAGAGTCATTAGGTAAGGCAATCGCAATTACCGCTGGGCGTTATGTTGTTATGGGTGGAAAAGAGGGGTGCGTTTTAGTTTCTTTGGCTAAAGCCGAGTGGCTACGGACTCGTGGTCAGCTTGATACACTTGGTAATGATTTAAAGCCTCAACCACTATTGGTCCCACTTTCACTAAAGGTTGAAGAGAGTCAGCGTTTCGCTTGCGAAAAGTTGCAACCCTTCTTACGACCACTTGGTATTCAGATTAAAGAACGTAATAAGCAGGCGTTAATGGTCATGGGGGTTCCACAACCATTACGACAACAAAACCTGCAAAAAATCATTCCTGATCTGTTATCTTACGCCGCATCTAGTGACCTAGGTAACAATACGCAGTTTGGGGCAACTCAGTTAGCGGATTGGTTATCGGATCACATAACCCAAGTAAAAAGCGACTACACTTTATCGGAAGCAATTCAAATTATTGCGGAACTAGAACAGCTTTGGCATGGTCAACTACCTTTAGATGACCCTAAATTTGTTCAACCGGTTGATTTCTCTTCGACAATTACTGCGTTACTGGCTTAAAAAATATAATGAACGAAAAATTACCTTTAGCCCTCTTTTTGATGGGCCCAACAGCATCAGGGAAGACTGATCTCGCGATTCGCTTACGACAGAAATATCCTGTTGAGATCATTAGTGTCGATTCCGCTTTGATATATAAAGGCATGGATATCGGCACAGCAAAGCCAGATGAGCATGAGTTGTCTTTGGCACCGCACCGCTTGATTGATATCTTAGATCCTAGTGAAGCCTATTCGGCAGCAGATTTTCGCCGAGATGCATTATCTGAAATGGATCGTATTGTTTCCGAAGGTAAAATCCCTCTTCTTGTTGGTGGCACAATGCTTTATTACAAAGCGTTGTTGGAAGGGCTATCTCCTCTTCCCGCTGCAGATCCTGAGATTCGAAAGCAGATTGAAAGTGAGGCCTCGAGCTTAGGTTGGCAGAGCCTTCATGACCAATTACGAGAGATCGATCCTGTTTCAGCAACAAGAATTCACCCGAATGACCCACAAAGACTATCAAGGGCATTGGAAGTTTACCGAATTTCGGGTAAAACTCTTACTGAGCTTACTGAAATTAAAGGCGAAAGCCTTCCGTTTCGAGTAAAGCAGTTTGCAATAGCTCCCAAGGAAAGGGCTGAGCTCCACCGTCGTATTGAGCTACGCTTTGACAAAATGATGGACGCTGGTTTTGAAGATGAAATGAAGGCGCTGTATGCCCGAGACGATCTTCATCCAGAATTACCGTCGATTCGTTGCGTTGGCTACAGACAAATGTGGGACTATTTAGATGGGAATTGCAGTAAAGATGAAGCGATTTTTCGCGGAGTCTGTGCAACCCGTCAATTGGCCAAGCGTCAGATCACCTGGTTGCGCAGCTGGGATGATTTAACTTGGTTAGATAGCGAGAACATTGAACACGCGCTAGAAACGTTATCAAATGCAATAGCATCTGATTAAATTAGCTGTGTATAATGAGATCGCTTTTGCGTGAATATACCCTGTAAAGGATCCGTTACTTGAAAAACGTATGCATTGCCTACATAACAAGTAATGACGGGGTGTTTATTACTCGTTTAGCTCAGATGCAAAGCAACACAACTTTTTGCACGAAACCACTAGCTAAATAATTACAACAAAATACAAAATAAGGAAAATAAAATGGCTAAGGGGCAATCTTTACAAGACCCATTCTTGAATGCACTCCGTCGTGAGCGTATTCCCGTTTCAATCTATCTTGTGAACGGTATAAAACTACAAGGACAAATCGAATCATTTGACCAGTTCGTTATTCTATTGAAGAACACGGTTAACCAAATGGTTTATAAGCATGCAATTTCGACTGTGGTTCCTGCTCGCGCAGTAAGTCATCACAGTGGTGATCGTCCTGAACAACGTCCACAAGAGAAATCAGAAGATTAAAAAACTGAATATTATTAGTTCAACAAGAAGGAGTTGGCTGCTTGTTTGACCGTTATGAAGCCGGTGAACGAGCCGTACTTGTTCATATCAACTTCTCGCAAGAGGGTGAGTGGGAAGATTTAAGCGAATGTGAAATGCTTGTTTCTTCTGCTGGAGTGTCGACACTGCAAGTGATTACTGGCAGTCGTCAATCTCCACACCCTAAATACTATGTCGGAGAGGGCAAAGCTCAAGAGATCGCACAAGCTGTTCAGTTAGTGAGTGCCGATGTCGTGATCTTCAACCATGCTCTTTCGCCTGCCCAGGAACGAAACCTAGAAGCGTTGTGTCAATGTCGAGTCTTAGACCGTACAGGTTTAATTCTAGATATATTTGCACAGCGGGCTCGTACTCATGAAGGTAAGTTACAAGTTGAGCTTGCTCAGCTGCGTCATATATCTACTCGATTGATCCGAGGTTGGACTCACCTTGAGAGACAAAAAGGTGGCATCGGTTTACGTGGGCCGGGTGAAACTCAACTAGAGACCGATAGACGATTGTTGCGAGATCGAATCAAAACGATTTTACGTCGTTTAGCTAAAGTGGCTAAACAGCGAGAGCAAGGTCGTCGAGCGAGAAATCGTGCAGAAATACCCACTATTTCATTAGTTGGATACACCAATGCAGGTAAGTCAACACTCTTTAACTGCATTACAGAGGCGGGTGTTTACGCTGCGGACCAATTATTTGCAACGCTTGACCCAACATTAAGAAAGATCGAACTTTCTGATGTGGGAACGGCGATATTAGCGGATACTGTTGGTTTTATTCGACATCTTCCTCATGACTTAGTTGCTGCATTTAAGGCAACGTTACAAGAGACGCAAGAAGCTGACATTTTGTTACATGTTGTTGATGCCAGTGATGACCGCTTTCGTGAGAATATTCAAGCCGTTCATGATGTGCTAGAAGAGATCGATGCTCACGAGATACCCGCTCTTGTAGTAATGAATAAGATTGATAACCTTGAGGGACAGAAGCCGAGAATTGAAAGGGACGAGGAAGGACATCCACGTACCGTTTGGGTTTCAGCTATGGAAGGAAAGGGGATTGATCTACTGTTTGAAGCGCTGACAGAACGCTTGGCGAGTCAAATGGTGAGTTATCGACTACGAATCCCACCTGAGTATCAGGGACGAATTCGTAGTGCATTCTTCCAATTGAATTGTATTCAACAAGAAGAGTATGACCAAGATGGTGATCTGCTGATTGATATTCGAATGCAGCAAGTTGATTGGTCAAAGCTAGAGAAAAGAGAAGAGGTAGTTTTACGTGACTTTATAGTTACTTAAAGGACTGCTACAGTATAACGTCATATCTAATGATGGAGCTTTCTAATGGCGTGGAATGAGCCTGGTAATAACAACGGCAATAACGGCCGCGATAAAGACCCTTGGGGTAATAAAGATAATCGTGGCGGCCGAGATCAAGGACCACCTGATTTAGACGAAGTATTTAGTAAACTGAGTCAAAAATTGGGTGGCAAGTTTGGTAATAAAGGTGGTAAAGGCCCTTCTATCGGAGGCGGCGGTGCAATTGGCTTAGGTATTATTGCAGCAATCGCAGTCGCAGTTTGGTTTTTCTCAGGCTTTTATACAATTGGTGAAGCAGAGCGAGGTGTTGTATTACGTTTAGGTAAATACGATCGCATTGTTGATCCTGGTTTGAACTGGCGTCCAGCCGGTATTGATACCTATGAAGCCGTTAACGTACAGGCGATTCGCTCTCTTCGTGGCTCAGGTTTGATGCTGACAAAAGACGAAAATGTAGTGACGGTTGGGATGGATGTTCAGTACCGAATTTCAGACCCATATAAGTACCTATATACAGTAACAAATGCGGATGACAGCTTAGGTCAAGCAACAGATTCAGCGCTTCGTGCTGTTATTGGTGACTCGTTGATGGATAGCATTCTGACCAGTGGTCGTCAGCAAATTCGTCAAAGTACTCAAGAGACGCTAAATGACATTATCGATTCTTACGATATGGGTTTAACGATTGTTGATGTTAACTTCCAATCTGCGCGTCCACCAGAGCAAGTGAAAGACTCATTTGATGATGCAATCGCAGCTCGAGAAGATGAAGAGCGTTTTGAGCGTGAAGCGGAAGCGTATCGTAACGATATCTTACCAAAAGCAACTGGTCGTGCAGAACGTCTGAAAAGAGAAGCACTTGGTTACTCTGAACGTACAATCAATGCAGCCATTGGTGAAGTGGCTCAGTTTGAGAAGCTATTACCAGAGTATGCTGCGGCACCTGAAGTAACCCGTAACCGTATGTATCTAGATACAATGGAAAAGGTTTACTCTAATACGTCGAAAGTTCTGATCGATTCTGAGTCTAGTGGCAATCTGTTATACCTCCCAATTGATAAATTGGCAGGTAAAGAAGGTAGCTCTCAAAGTAATCGTAAGTCATCATCAGGTTCAACGTACGATCAAATCGAACTTGAGTCGAAAAGTAATGATCAACAATCTGATTCACAATCCCGCACGTCGGGCTCACGTCAAGGGAGATACTAAAAATGCGTAAGTTAATGATCCCTGTATTGGCAGTGACCGTTGTTCTCATGCTGATGTCACTGTTTGTGATTCAAGAAGGTGAGCGCGGTATGGTGATTCGTTTTGGTCGTGTACTGGATGACAATGGCGTCTCTCGTATTTACGAACCTGGTATTCACTTTAAGATGCCACTGTTTGACCGTGTTAAAACACTTGATGCGCGTATCCAAACAATGGATGGCCGTTCTGATCGCTTTGTAACGTCAGAGAAAAAAGATGTCATCATCGATACCTATGTGAAATGGCGTATTGCTGATTTTGGCCGCTTTTATCTGACAACGGGTGGCGGTAATGTCATGACTGCAGAAGCACTTCTAGAGCGTAAAGTGACGGACGTTCTTCGTTCTGAAATTGGTGCTCGTGAAATCAAGCAGATTGTTTCTGGTCCTCGTAACAAAGATGTTTTACCGGATAGCGCAGATAGTGAAGAAGTCACCACTGAAGCGGCGAAAGAAGCACTTGAGATCGATGGTGAACGCGACAAGATCATGGAAAACGTACTTTCGGGAACTGCGGGTAGTGCGATGACTGACTTGGGTGTTGAGATTGTTGATTTCCGAATGAAGAAAATAAATCTTCCTGAAGAAATTAGTGAGTCTATTTACCGTCGTATGCGTGCTGAGCGTGAATCGGTTGCTCGTAGACACCGTTCTCAAGGTCGTGAGAAAGCGGAAGTTATCCGAGCGCAGGCTGAGCTAGAAGTAGCAACAGTACTGGCTGAAGCAGATAGAACGGCTCGTGTAACACGCGGTGACGCGGATGCACAGGCGGCAAACATCTACGCGGATGCATTCGGAAAAGATCCTGAGTTCTATGGTTTCATTCGTTCACTTCAAGCGTATGAGCGTTCATTTGGTGATAAGAGCGATATCTTAGTATTAGATCCTAAGAGTGATTTCTTCCAATACATGAATAACTCACACGGTGCGTCAGCGAAATAACAGCAGTTGATAACTGAACCGTTGAATAAGGCTCCTTTTTAGGAGCCTTTCTTTTTAGAAAGGATAACAAATGTCGAACTCTATCTGGATGGCGCTTGGATTGGTCTTAATTGTAGAAGGGTTAGGCCCACTTTTGGCCCCCAATGGTTGGCGTGCAATGGTGGCTCAATTAAGTGAGCAGTCAGATAACCACCTTAGAAGAATGGGGGGCTGCTTAGTGGTTGCCGGGGTGGTGATAGCTTATGTATTTGCTTAAATGAGCAGTAACGTTAAGCTAGAGAATGTTTCACCTTATTAGTAGTGAGGTGGCGGCGTCTCTTCTGAAGGATCTGCAAGGTTAGAAGAGTCCATGTTTTTTACTTTCCCAGCAACGTACTTCATTTGATCTTGCATCTTAGTGATCAACAGTTGCTGAGTAGAAAGTGCATCGTTTAATTCACTTACGGTTTGTTCTTGAAAAGCGAGTTGGCACTCTAAGTCGTTAATGCGATCTTCTAGTGCTTGATAGTTTTTGTCAGTCATCAAATTTCCAAGCCTGTGCAATTCCAGCGGATGTACCCGAGACAACGCGCTGCTGATTATCGAAAGCGGCATCATACACTACCGCACGGGGAGGGCGAGCATCTTTTAATGGCTCTACTTCAAATCCGCTCATGCGCTTCCCTGTTTCTGTGTCCCAAACCATAACTCTGCTTGATGGTGTGCCAGTAATCAGTTTTGAACCATCATCAGAGAAACGGGCAGTAGAAAAAATCAGTTGGCGAGAGAAACTGCTTAATGAAGCTTGCTCTTCCCCTGTTGTTAAATCCCAGATAATGGCTTGATTGCCTCCATCGGAGCTAAAGGCGAGCTCTCCATCCCTCTGTAATGCGACACGGACAACACGTTGTTCATGTTCGAACGTCCTCATAATAAGCCCTGATTCGGTATCCCATAAATGAGCTTTATAGTCATTTCCACCAGAAAACGCAAAGCGGCCATTCGGTGAAAGGGCAACAGAATTAATTTTTTCTTGGTGCGCAAGGAACTCTAGGCGGCGTCCGGTGACTAAATTGACGTGGATGGCTTTACCGTTAGAGAGCCCAAGTAGTACTTGCTCGCCATTGCTAGAAATATCAACATCACGAATAAGACCATCAGAAATAGACCAAAGTCCTTCTGCTTGCGTCCATGATAGGTCCCAAACGGCGAAGTTGATTTGGCTCGCAGTGATAGCAAAGCGACCATTGTCGGAAATTCGAATACGAGAAACTAGGTTCTGTTGAGCGTCTTGTTTTCCTAATTGGGCGAGTTGCTCATTTTGTTCAAGGTCCCATAGCACTAGGTGATGCTCTTTTGAGTAAATTAAAGCAAACCTTGCATCGCGGCTTAATGCGAAGCTTGTTGTGCCTTTGGGCTCTAGCTCCCACCGTTGATCATTTTTAGAAGAGAAAAAGCATCCATTTAACATTAGGATGACAAAGCCACATAAAATTGAATGAAGAATATTTCGCATCAAGTCCAATATCCGCTTGGTGTTTAAAGACAATTTGTAAACATATAAGCTATATTGGTACAACTACGTCTCGCATGCCAGTTATAACTGAGCGATTGTGACGAATGGTTAGCCTAAAACTGGAGAATTAAATGAAATCGATTTTTAAAGTGTCACTGCTTGCAGCAACAGTAATGTTGGCAGTTGGCTGTCAGAAAGAAGAAGAGCCAAAAGCGGAAACAGCAGCAGTAGAGCAAGTTGCAGAAACAGGTAAAGCTGTTCACTTTAAAACGGACGATGATAAAGCGGCATATGCAATCGGTGTTTCTTTTGCAAACTACCTAAGCACCAGCATTGAGAAGCCGAGTGAAATTGGTATCAATTTAGATAAAGAGCTTGTACTGAAAGGTATTGAGCATGTGTTTGCTGGTAATGCTGAACTGAATGAAGAAGAAACACGTGCTGCTCTTGAAGAGCTAGACGTACGCGTTTCAACGGCAATGCAAGAACAGGCGGAAGAGAAAGCAGCAGCCGCTGAAAAAGCGGGTCAAGACTTCCAAGCTGAATTCGCAGCGCAAGAAGGCGTAACGAAAACAGATTCAGGCCTTCTTTATCAAGTAATGACAGAAGCGAAAGGCGACCAGCCGAAAGACACTGACACGGTTCAAGTACATTACAAAGGTACTTTGATTGATGGTACTCAGTTCGATAGTTCGTACGATCGTGGTGAGCCAGCAGTATTCCCACTGAATCGCGTTATTCCAGGATGGACTGAAGGTGTTCAACTAATGCCAGTTGGTTCTAAGTTCAAGTTTGTTATTCCACCACAGCTTGCTTACGGCCCACAAGACACACCGACGATTCCTGCAAACTCAACGCTTGTATTTGAAGTTGAGCTTCTGAAAATCGAAAGTGATGAGAGTGTAGAAACTCAATAATCGAAATAAACAGCTGTACCGATAAGGGCCTGATTAGATCAGGCCCTTATTTTTTGCTATCCATAACATGGGGCCGCTTTATTTAGAGATCCATGCCTTATTCTTTGCGTTAAATCACCAGATCTCCACTTAGCTTGATGTTCTCTTCAAATTTTCTGATAAACTTAGTTAGATTTGTTGATTTTTTGCACTGAGGCGAGAATATCGTGACCACGACCGAAACACTAAATGCAGATATGCTACTTGAGACTGAGTTGCTTGAGATGGAGTCCGTCCATGTGATGCCATTTAGTGACCATGACAAAATAATTCTAAGATCTTACGAAGCAGTTGTTGACGGTATTGCCAGCTTGATCGGCCCATTTTGTGAGATTGTTTTACACTCATTAGAGGACTTAAATACCTCAGCAATTAAGATTGCCAATGGTGAGAACACAGGAAGACAAGTTGGTTCGCCTATAACTGATCTTGCTTTAAAGATGCTTAAAGACATCGAAGGGTCAGAGCGCAACTTCTCTCGCTCATACTTTACGCGCGCAAAAGGTGGCGTATTAATGAAATCGATCACTGTTGCTATTCGTAATGGTGATAATCGAGTGATTGGCCTTCTATGTATTAACGTAAACTTAGACGCGCCATTTTCTCAAGTACTAAAGTCGTTTATGCCGACGCAAGAGGCAAATGAAGCCGCTTCCTCAGTTAACTTCGCTAGTGATGTTGAAGAGCTGGTGGATCAAACGGTTGAGCGCACGATTGAAGAGATTAATGCTGATAAGTCAGTCTCTAATAATACCAAGAACCGCCAAATTGTTATGGAACTCTATGACAAAGGCATCTTTGATATTAAAGATGCGATTAATCGAGTAGCGGATCGCTTGAACATTTCGAAGCACACCGTCTATCTTTATATCCGTCAACGTAAGACTGAGGACGAAGAGTCTTGAGTTCTTCTCTTAGCTACACATTAGTGGTCAATGGCTCAGTGTACGGTTCACAAGCTGCGAGAACTGCATTTCTCTTTGCACAAGCATTGATTAAAAAAGGGCACACATTAAAAAGTGTCTTTTTTTATCAAGATGGGGTCAGTAATGGCTCTAGTCTCACGGTTCCAGCTAATGACGAGTTTGATTTAGTTCAAGCTTGGCAAACCCTAGCAAGGGAACATGGCACCGCGTTAGAGACCTGCGTTGCAGCGGCCCTTCGCCGAGGGGTTGTCGGTGAGAGTGAAGCGGTTCAGCATAAATTAACGAGTAGCAATCTGGCAGATGGTTTTACTCAATCTGGTTTAGGAAGTTTAGCGGAAGCTATGTTGACTCAAGATCGCGTGGTTCAATTTTGAAAAAACTGGGTTTTATTTTCCATTCACCACCTCATTCGACTTCTGCAGGACGAGAAGGGTTAGACGCCCTACTAGCCGCTTCTGCCTACAGTGAGGACATTTATGTCTTTTTCATCGGTGATGGCGTGGCGCAAGCGATTAGTTCACAGCAACCAGAACAGCTGTTAAGTCGAGATTATATTAGCAGCTTTAAATTGATGGACTTGTATGACATTGAACAGGTCTACGTCTGTCAGGCAGCCTTAGAACAGCGAGGTTTACTTGATGCCTCTATGGCGTTCGAGGCGAGTGTTGTCTCTAGTCAGGAAATTACAGCTCTTATGGCTGACTGTCATCACCTTCTTAGTTTTTAGGCACGATCATGCTCTATATTTTGACTCATATTGAAAAGCTACCTATTGTCCTCCAGTTTGCGACTAAAGAAGATGAACTGTTATTGACCCAATCTTCGGTTTATATGGCAAACCCAAATCATTTTTTGCATACGCAACTACAAAGTTTACCTTGCCCCATTTCTGTCTTGAATATTGACTTGCAGGCAAGGGGTATCGATTCTTATGTTTCGCCTAAAATTTCGGTGATTGATATGGATAACTTTGTTGATCTGACGGCAAAACATTCTAAATCAATATCTTGGTAGATAAACTCAGCATTTCTACTCTTGATAAAGCCACTTTTTAACCATCGTAGTGAAAAAAGATCTGTATATTTCTTGACACATCTCCCACGTCTGAATAGAATTTTGCGTCCCTAATTGTATGAACTACATTAGGGCTAGATTTTTCACAAAGCTTACTTTCAAGTAAATCAGGAGCTAGTTAATGGCAACTATTAACCAGTTGGTACGTAAACCTCGTGTAAAGCAAGTTGTTAAAAGCAACGTGCCTGCACTAGAAGCGTGCCCACAAAAACGTGGTGTATGTACTCGTGTTTACACAACTACACCTAAAAAACCTAACTCAGCACTTCGTAAGGTTTGCCGTGTTCGTCTAACGAACGGCTTTGAAGTGACTTCGTACATCGGTGGTGAAGGCCACAACCTTCAAGAGCACAGTGTTGTTCTAATCCGTGGCGGTCGTGTTAAAGACCTTCCGGGTGTACGTTACCACACAGTTCGCGGCGCACTAGACTGTGCTGGCGTAAACGACCGTAAGAAAGGTCGTTCTAAGTATGGTGTTAAACGTCCTAAGTCTTAATGCGTCTTTTTTAAAAGAAAGCGTTAAGTAAGGCCAAACACTATTTTATTTATTATTCTGAAAAGTTTTGGAAAAAACCTGAAGAAGACAACGGAGAATATCCATGCCACGTCGTCGCGTTATAGGCCAGCGTAAGATCCTTCCAGATCCTAAGTTCAAATCTGAGCTGCTGGCAAAATTCGTTAACATCCTTATGGTTGACGGAAAAAAATCTACTGCAGAGAAAATTGTTTACACTGCACTAGAAGTTATGGCTGAGAAATCTGGTAAAGATCACTTAGCTGTATTTGAAGAAGCTCTTGAAAATGTTCGTCCATCGGTAGAGGTTAAATCTCGCCGTGTGGGTGGTTCAACTTACCAAGTACCTGTAGAAGTTCGTCCGGTTCGCCGTAACGCTCTTGCTATGCGTTGGGTAGTTGAAGCTGCGCGTAAGCGTGGTGAAAAATCTATGGCTCAACGCCTAGCTGCTGAAATGCTAGACGCGTCTGAGAACAAAGGTACTTCGGTTAAGAAACGTGAAGACGTTCACCGTATGGCTGATGCTAACAAAGCATTCGCTCATTACCGCTGGTAATACCTTTTTAGTGCTGCGAGTTCCTCTCGCAGCACTTTCTTCCTTCCTACCTAATAGATATTAGGGTTTATTTATATTTCAAAAGCTCTTTTTTGAAACATCAATAATTCCTACAAAGAGGATACACAGTGGCTCGTAAAACTCCTATTGAGCGCTACCGTAATATCGGTATCGTAGCTCACGTAGATGCAGGTAAAACAACCACAAGTGAACGTATTCTGTTCTATACTGGCCTTTCTCATAAAATCGGTGAAGTTCATGATGGCGCTGCGACCATGGACTGGATGGAGCAAGAGCAAGAGCGTGGTATTACTATCACCTCTGCGGCTACCACCACCTTTTGGCGTGGTATGGAAGCACAGTATCAAGATCATCGCATCAATATTATCGACACCCCAGGACATGTTGACTTTACTATCGAAGTAGAACGCTCTCTACGCGTACTTGATGGTGCAGTCGTTGTTTTCTGTGGCTCGTCTGGTGTAGAACCGCAATCAGAAACGGTATGGCGTCAAGCTGACAAATACAGCGTTCCTCGTATGGTTTTCGTTAATAAAATGGACCGTACTGGCGCTGACTTCTTGCGTGTTGTAGAACAAATTAAAGATCGCCTTGGTGCGACACCTGTACCGATTCAGTTGAATATTGGCGCTGAAGATGAGTTTAAGGGTGTTGTTGACCTGATCAAGATGAAAGCGATCAACTGGAACGAAGCTGATCAAGGCATGACGTTTAAGTACGAAGACATTCCAGCTGACATGCAAGAAATGGCTGAAGAGTACCGTACTGAATTAGTGGAAGCAGCGGCTGAGGCCTCTGAAGAGCTAATGGACAAATACCTTGAAGAAGGTGAGTTGACTGAAGCAGAAATTAAGCAAGGTCTTCGTACTCGTACTCTGAGTAATGAAATTGTACTAGCGACTTGTGGCAGTGCGTTTAAAAACAAGGGCGTACAAGCCGTTCTAGATGCAGTAGTTGATTTCCTTCCTTCTCCTGCGGATGTACCTGCAATTCAGGGTATTGATGAAAAAGAGAATGAAGTAGAACGTCACGCTGATGATAACGAACCGTTTTCTGCATTGGCATTTAAGATCGCAACAGACCCATTTGTTGGCACTTTAACGTTTGTTCGTGTTTATTCTGGTGTCGTTGAAAGTGGTAAAACCGCTTACAACTCAGTGAAACAGCAACGTGAGCGTTTGGGTCGTATTGTTCAAATGCACTCAAACAAGCGTGAAGAAGTGAAAGAAGTTCGAGCAGGTGATATCGCCGCTATTATTGGTCTTAAAGATGTGACCACAGGTGAAACCCTGTGTGATCAGAACCATAAGATCATTCTTGAGCGTATGGAATTCCCTGATCCAGTGATTCAAATTGTTGTTGAGCCGCGCTCTCAAGCCGATCAAGACAAAATGACGATTGCACTGGGTAAGCTAGCAGCAGAAGATCCATCGTTCCGTGTTGAAACGGATGATGAGACGGGGCAAACGTTGATTTCTGGTATGGGTGAACTTCACTTAGATATCATTGTTGACCGTATGCAACGTGAGTTTAGCGTTAACTGTAATGTTGGTAATCCACAAGTTGCTTACCGTGAAACCATTCGAGGTACAGCAAACGCAGAAGGTAAATTCATCCGTGAGTCGGGTGGTAAAGGGCAATATGGCCATGTTTGGCTTAAGCTTGAACCATCAGAGAAGGGGGAAGGGTTTGTCTTTGCTAATGAGATTGCTGATGGCGCAGTACCAAAAGAGTTTATCGATTCAGTCGCAAAAGGCGCTGAAGAGCAGATGAATAGTGGTGTCGTTGCTGGTTACCCAATTTTGGATATCAAAGCGACACTCTACGATGGCTCTTATCATGAAACAGATTCAAGTGAGACAGCATTCTTGATTGCTGCCTCTATGGCTTTCAAAACGGCGGCGCTAGAAGCGCAACCTGTTTTGCTTGAGCCTATGATGAAAGTTGAGGTGACTACTCCAGAGGATTGGATGGGTGACGTCGTTGGCGATATTAACCGTCGTCGTGGCATCATCGAAGGAATGGACGAGGGGACAGCTGGCCTGAAGATAATTCGTGCACAAGTTCCGTTGTCTGTCATGTTCGGTTACGCAACTGATTTACGTTCTGCGACACAAGGTCGTGCCTCTTACTCTATGGAGTTTAGTGAGTACGCTGAAGTGCCAAACAATGTAGCAAAAGCCATCATTGCAGAGCGTGGTTAAAAAAACGGACACATTTTTCTTTTTTTTGAAAGATCAATGCGTCCAAATATTGCGCTGACGCGAGTTGGCGCATAAAATAGCAAATTCTGGATCTTCCTGATCAATAATGATCAGGTCGAATCATAACTAGGAAGGAACACGATCGTGTCTAAAGAAAAATTTGAACGTACGAAACCGCACGTAAACGTTGGTACTATCGGCCACGTTGACCACGGTAAAACAACTCTAACTGCTGCTATCTGTACTACTCTTGCAAAAGTATACGGCGGTGTTGCTAAAGATTTCGCTTCTATCGATAACGCTCCAGAAGAGCGTGAGCGCGGTATCACAATCGCAACTTCACACGTTGAGTACGACACTCCAGCACGTCACTACGCACACGTAGATTGTCCAGGACACGCGGATTATGTTAAAAACATGATCACTGGTGCTGCACAAATGGACGGCGGTATCCTAGTTGTTGCTGCGACTGACGGCCCAATGCCTCAAACTCGTGAGCACATCCTACTTGGTCGTCAAGTTGGTATCCCTTACATCATCGTATTCATGAACAAATGTGACATGGTAGATGATGAAGAGCTTCTAGAGCTAGTTGAGATGGAAGTTCGTGAACTTCTTTCTGAGTACGAATTCCCAGGTGATGATCTTCCAGTAATCCAAGGTTCAGCTCTTGGTGCACTAAACGGCGAAAAGCAGTGGGAAGACAAGATCGTAGAGCTTGCAGAAGCACTAGATTCTTACATTCCTGAGCCAGAGCGTGCAGTAGACCAACCGTTCCTACTACCGATTGAAGACGTATTCTCAATCCAAGGTCGTGGTACAGTTGTAACTGGTCGTATCGAGCGCGGTATCCTAAACGTAGGTAACGAAGTAGAAATCGTTGGTATCAAAGATACAACAACGACTACTTGTACTGGTGTTGAAATGTTCCGTAAGCTTCTAGACGAAGGTCGTGCTGGTGAGAACGTTGGTGCACTTCTACGTGGTACTAAGCGTGAAGACGTTGAACGTGGTCAAGTACTAGCTGCTCCAGGTTCAATCAACCCACACACACGTTTTGAGTCTGAAGTATACGTACTTTCTAAAGACGAAGGCGGCCGTCACACTCCTTTCTTCAAGGGTTACCGTCCACAGTTCTACTTCCGTACAACTGACGTAACAGGCGACATCACTCTACCTGAAGGCGTAGAGATGGTAATGCCAGGTGACAACGTTCAAATGACGGTTGAGCTAATTGCTCCAATCGCAATGGACGAAGGTCTACGTTTCGCAATCCGCGAAGGTGGCCGTACAGTAGGTGCTGGTGTTGTTGCTAAAATCTTTGACTAATTAATTAGTTAGATTTGCAATCATTGTATCAAGAAGGGAAGCTTAGGCTTCCCTTTTTTATGCATGCTATAAAAGTGATTTTTCTTATAACAAAAGTATCTAAACAAGCTGCAATTGAAAGTGGTAATAATAACGGTTCTCATTTATATTTAGGCCCTGGTTCATTTATTTAGGTTGTAGTATGTACGTTTGTTTGTGTCATGGAATCTCTGATAAAAAAATTAAGAAGCTTGTTATTGAAGAGGGGATTTCCGATATTCGTGGCATAAAAAAATGCACAGCACTTGGCAGCCAGTGCGGTAAGTGCGTTCGTCCAGCGAAAGAGATCATTGACGAAACACTTTCTACCCAATTTAGACAGGCCAGTTAGAGCACTTTAACGACATTTACGTCCTTTGATACGTTGACACTCTTCTTATACGTTCTACATTTAATAGAGCCATATGAGGAGGGCTAATCTATGAAAGGCGATCCAATCATCATCCAACATCTCAATAAAGTTCTAGGCAACGAGCTCGTTGCTATTAATCAATATTTTCTTCACGCTCGTATGTACAAAGACTGGGGTTTAAAGCACCTTGCTGATAAGGAATATGACGAGTCCATTGATGAGATGAAACATGCCGATCATCTGGTTGAGCGTATTTTGTTTTTGGAAGGGCTTCCTAACCTTCAAGACCTAGGTAAGCTGAATATTGGTGAGAATGCCAAAGAGATGCTTGAAAGTGATTTGAATGTTGAGATGACGGCGATACCTGACCTAAAAGATGCTATTGCTTATGCTGAAGGGATTCGAGATTACGTATCACGCGATCTTTTTCAAGATATCTTAGAAGATGAAGAAGAGCATGTAGATTGGCTAGAAACACAACTTGGCCTGATTGAAATGACGGGAATAGAAAATTACCTACAAGCTCAGTTTGTTGACGAAGACGACTAATAACACGCACATTCACTATCCAATTCAAGCCGTTCAATCTCCAATTGATTGAGCGGCTTTACTCTCGTTGAACCACAATTTATTTTCTTCATTAGCCCTCCAAACTAGAAACCATTGTCAATCTCACATTTCTCTTGCCTATTCTGCTTCCTTTCTGTACTATTTGCCGTCCTTAATTCTCGGTCATTTATCTTTAGTTCCTTGCTTCCTCTGGACGACCGAGCCACTCGTGGAAGCTAATAATCCGTAAGGAGCAACCAAATGCGTCATTATGAAATCGTATTCATGGTTCACCCTGATCAAAGCGAGCAAGTTGCTGGCATGATCGAGCGTTACACTGGTTCTATCACTGAAGCTGGCGGTACTATCCACCGTCTAGAAGACTGGGGTCGTCGTCAAATGGCTTACCCAATCAACAAGCTTCACAAAGCTCACTATGTTCTTATGAACGTTGAAGCTGGCCAAGAAGTGATTGACGAGCTAGAAACTGCTTTCCGTTTTAACGATGCAGTTCTACGTAACATGATCATGCGCACTAAAGGCGCTGTGACTGAACAATCTATTATGCTTAAGCAAAAAGAAGAGCGTGCTGAACGTGCTCCTCGTCGTGAAGAGCGTACAGATCGTCCAGAAGCTAAGCCAGAAGCAGCTGCTGAGTAATTAACTTATGACCAATCGAATGGAACTTAGCGGCTCTGTCGTGAAAGAACCAATTCGAAGCCGAAGTCCTGCTGGTATCGCTCATTGCCGTTTTTGGTTAGAGCACCGTTCCACCATGATTGAAGCTGATTTACCGAGACAAGTTTATTGTCGTATGCCGGTAGTCATCAGTGGGCAAGGGTCACAAGCAATAATTCAGAACTTAGTTCAAGGTAGTAATATTAAGGTGAGTGGCTTTGTCGCTTATCAGACCGGCCGAAATGGTGTGGGAAAATTAGTATTGCATGCCGACAACATAACTCAAATTTAAGATCAGGAGATAGCCCATGGCTCGTTTCTTCCGTCGTCGTAAATTCTGCCGTTTCACTGCAGAAGGCGTACAAGAGATTGACTACAAAGACGTAGCAACTCTTAAAAACTACATTACTGAAGCTGGTAAAATCGTACCTAGCCGTATCACTGGTACAAGTGCTAAATATCAGCGTCAACTAGCTCGTGCTATCAAGCGTTCACGCTACCTAGCTCTTCTACCGTACACTGATAAGCATCAGTAAACGGTCGTTTTATTAAGAAAGAGGATTAAATAATGCAAGTTATTCTACTTGATAAAATTGGTAACCTAGGTGCACTTGGCGATACTGCAAACGTTAAATCTGGCTACGCTCGTAACTTCCTTATCCCACAGGGTAAAGCAGTTATGGCTACTAAAGCTAACGTTGAAATGTTCGAAACTCGTCGCGCTGAGCTAGAAGCTAAAGTTGCTGAGCAACTAACTGCAGCTCAAGCACGTGCTGATAAAGTAACTGCTCTAGAAGCTGTTGTTATCGCTTCTAAAGCTGGTGACGAAGGTAAACTATTCGGTTCTATCGGTACTCGCGACATCGCTGATGCTATTACAGCAGCTGGCGTTGAAGTTGCTAAGAGTGAAGTACGCCTTCCTGAAGGTGCTCTACGTAACACTGGTGAATTCGACATTAGCATCCAACTTCATTCAGAAGTTTTTGCTACTGCGAAACTACAAGTTGTTGCTGCTGAGTAATTTCAGTATCTAGACGAATTCTTCGTAAGAAGATTTGAAACACCGGCTTAGGCCGGTGTTTTTTTGTCTTTAAAATAGGCTTTAGACGAAATCTCTGAAATAACGAACGGTGAATCACCACAAACCGGAGAGCAAATGTTAAGGCTAGTCACTGACTTAAAAGATAAACAGCAGATTAACGGAAAAGATACTGTCTCCGTTACTTAGTCCTTCAGGTACCTTGTCGTGGTATTGTCGAGCGTAAGATACTTTAAGAGCAATTGCGTCAGTGATGTTATTAGTGACATTAAAATCCGTATCTAATCGGGTATTACTTGGTCCCGATACCGCGGTAATATCTGCCGCCAGTTTTAAGTCGTTAACCACGCTCCAGACAACATTAAGATTGCCACGGAAAATACCTTCCTGCACGGTTTCTGGAAAGATAATATCGTCGTCTTTTATTTCATCTAAGTTTGGTTCTTGATAACGAAAACCAGGGCCCAATTCCAACTCGACCAGCAAAGCATCGGTATTGGTAAACTGATAACCGAGACCACCTGATAATGTGTGATCTTTAAAGTAGGCACTATAGCGAGATTCAACCCCTTTAAAGTTACCGTATAGATAGGTTTTAGGGCTTAACTTATAGTCACTTTGCGCTGTATAAGTGGACTGACGTTTGTCTTCTTCGCCATCCTTATACAACATATAGAATTTCCACTCGCCACTACTACGGTGCCGACCAGCAACGTACTCTGCATTGAGTCGAGAGTTCAGCGACTGAGAATCAGAGTTCCCACTGTGTGCTTGATAACCGAATTCAATTTCGGAGTTCCATGGCGATGGTATTTCAATCTCTAGCGGATTTGGTATTGCTTCCTCTGCATAAGCCAATGAAGTCGCTAGCAAGCTAAAACTTGCGAACAAAAGTTTACGCACTCAGAACCTCAAGAGATAAAATGGGGGATAAATAGTATGTTGAACCTCACACTACTTCGTCAACGATAGGTCAATTCTATCGATGTAAAATACAAACATCCGCTTACTTAATTACAAATGAGATATTCTCGTTATAATGGCGGCAATAAAAGAGAAATTGAGCACTATAATGGCTGATCGAAAACCAGATTTTAGAAAGCGAGTTACCTCAGATAAACAGGTTGATGCAATCAAAGTTCCTCCACACTCATTGGAAGCAGAGCAATCCGTTATTGGTGGCTTACTTCTGGATAACGAGCGTTGGGATTCAGTTGCAGAAAAAGTCCTAGCGAACGATTTCTATAGCCGACCACATCGACTTATCTTTGAGGCAGCTAAAGCGATCCTAGAAGACAGCAAGCCTCTTGATTTGATCACATTGTCTGAGTTCTTAGAACTTAGAGAACAGCTTGAAGATGTCGGTGGTTTTGCTTATCTCGCTGATCTTGCTAAGAATACTCCAAGTGCTGCCAACATCAATGCTTACGCCGATATTGTCGCAGAGCGAGCACTTGTGCGCAACTTGATTGGCGTTGCGAATGAGATTGCTGATGCAGGCTATGATCCGCAAGGTCGAAGCTCTGAAGATTTATTGGATCTTGCTGAAAGTAAGGTCTTTGCCATCGCAGAAGAGCGTACAACAGAAAATGAAGGCCCACAAAATGTCGATAATATTCTAGAGAAGACGTTAGAGCGTATCGAAACGCTTTATAAGACACCGCAAGATGGTGTGACAGGTGTGAGTACAGGGTTCAACGACCTCAATAAGAAAACAGCAGGATTGCAAGGGTCAGATCTAATTATTGTTGCCGCTCGTCCTTCCATGGGTAAAACCACATTTGCGATGAACTTGTGTGAAAACGCAGCTATGGATCAAGATAAGCCCGTTCTGATCTTCTCGTTAGAGATGCCAGCCGAACAGCTCATGATGCGTATGCTTGCATCGCTTTCTCGTGTCGACCAAACAAAAATTCGTACTGGTCAATTGGATGATGAAGACTGGGCTCGAATCTCCTCGACGATGGGGATTTTGATGCAGAAGAAGAACATGTATATCGATGATAGCTCAGGTTTAACACCGACAGAGCTTCGTTCTCGTGCACGTCGAATTGCGCGAGATTCCGGTGGTTTGAGCATGATCATGGTCGACTATCTCCAGTTAATGCGAGTGCCTGGTTTACAAGATAACCGTACGTTAGAGATTTCAGAAATCTCACGTTCATTAAAAGCTTTGGCAAAAGAGCTTAATGTTCCAGTTGTTGCACTGTCTCAGCTTAACCGTTCCCTAGAACAACGTGCTGACAAGCGCCCAATTAACTCGGATTTGCGTGAATCGGGCGCGATTGAGCAAGATGCCGATTTGATCATGTTCATCTATCGTGATGAAGTTTATAACCCTGAAAGCTCACTCAAAGGCATCGCAGAAATCATTCTTGGTAAACAGCGTAACGGTCCTATCGGTTCGGTTCGTTTAACGTTCCAGGGTCAGTACTCTCGTTTTGATAATTATGCTGGCCCGGCATTTGATGACGAGTAATAGCATGAGCTATATGAAAGCGGCAACGGCCTGTATTGATCTTCCTGCTTTGGAGCACAACCTTAGTCGAGTTAAGGCGCAGGCGCCAAATAGTAAGGTGATGGCCGTTGTTAAAGCGAATGGTTATGGTCATGGGCTACGTCATGTTGCTAAATCTGCGCACGCTGCCGACGCCTTTGGTGTAGCAAGAATTGAAGAGGCTCTACAGCTGCGTGCCAGTGGTGTGGTAAAGCCGATCTTGCTGCTGGAAGGTTTTTACTCCTCAGGCGATCTGCCGATATTAGTCACGAATAATATTCAAACGGCGGTTCACTGTGAAGAGCAGCTTGAAGCATTGGAACAGACGAAGCTTGATAAACCTGTTGTTGTTTGGCTTAAGGTGGATACTGGTATGCATCGTTTGGGTGTTCGTCCTGAATATTATGCAGAATTTGTTGCTCGTTTAAAGGCTTGTCCGAATGTAGCCAGCCCACTTCGTTATATGAGCCACTTTGGTTGCGCAGATGAGTTGACGCTTCCTGATACTCAAGAGCAGTTAGATCTATTTCTATCCTTAACAGAGGGCTGTGATGGTGAGCGTTCTCTCGCGGCATCGGCGGGGTTACTGGCTTGGGAGTTAAGTCAGTTGGATTGGGTCAGACCGGGCATCATTATGTATGGTGTTTCTCCGTTTGCCGATAAAACGGCAGAGCAACTCGGTTATAAACCACTGATGACATTGAAAGCACCGATCATTGCAGTGCGAGAGGTGAAAGAGGGTGAAAGCGTGGGCTATGGCAGCGCTTGGGTATGTAACAAAGACACGAAGATTGGTGTTATTGCCATCGGTTATGGGGATGGCTATCCTAGAATGGCTCCCAACGGTACACCTGTTTGGGTTAACGGGCGTAAAGTCCCAATTTCTGGGCGAGTGTCTATGGACATGCTCACGGTTGATCTTGGCGCTGATGCGAAAGACTGCGTTGGCGACGTAGCGATACTTTGGGGAAATGAACTTGCCGCAGAAGAAGTGGCAAGACATATCGGTACTATAGCGTATGAATTGGTGACGAAGCTGACTTCTCGTGTCGCTATGGAATATCAAAAGTAGGTTCTATGTCGCGCTTGATTGTTCACTCTTTTGTGCTTTTTTACATGTTACTGGCAAGTAATGTCACAGCAAAAGAGAAAGACTCTGCATTCGTACCATTTTTATTTAGTACAGAGACTCTTGGCTTAAGTGTTGGCGTTGCTGGTGTAGCGAAAGGCGTATGGCAACCTCAGGCCGCCTTATTCGGAATGGGGCTCTATTCTGATAAAGACAGCTATATTGGCTTTCTCTCCGCGTATAATTATGCACTTACTGATCGTTTATTATTTAGCACTCAACTGTATCAAGCAAAGCTCAACCAAGCGCCATATTATATTGGTAATCAAGGGAACAATGGTTCTTCTATTGAAGGCAAAAGCATTGTTGATGGCTTTGAAGAAAATTATAAGCTGGAGTTTAAGTTTCTTTTACCTTGGGGGGTTATTAAAGATGATGGTTACATGGGCATGTTCAAGCCTCAACGTGATAGCTCTTTTGCAAGCCCCATTGACTCTGGCGTGACCTCTATTTCTCTTATTCCTTTTTATACTTCCCGCAAATTATCAAAAGCGATTTCTTCAGATGAAACCGCAAAAGGTATTCGGTTAGCGTTAGACTGGGATAACCGAGACAGCACAAGAAACCCAACCAAAGGTTCCCATACCGAACTGACGTTCAGCATGGGCTCAGAGAGTTGGGCTAACGAAGAAATTTGGAACCAAATTGAGCTGCAAAACAGTCAGTACTTTTCTCTGGGCTCTCTAGGAGGCATCTTTGAACAGCAGGTCCTCGCCTTTGACTTTTATACCGCTGATACGCCAAGTTGGAACCGCTGTGATGAATCACTAACCTGTGTTCGACCTCCAGAACATGAGCAAGTGAGTTTAGGCGGGTTATACCGCCTTAGAAGTTACACTGGAGGGCGGTATCATGGTCGCTCCGCCATTCACTATTCGGCGGAATATCGAATGCTGCCAGAGTGGCAACCGTTGGGGAGTATCCCAGTCATTAATTACTATGACCTACCGTGGTGGCAATGGGTGGCGTTTGTGGATGTAGGGCGAGTAGCTGAAGAGTATGATCTTAAAACACTGCATACCGATATGCAGTGGAGTGTTGGAGGAGCGGTACGCTTGCAAGTAGAGGGAGTTGTTGTACGGGCGGAAGTGGCCAAAGGCTCTGAAGAGAGCTTATTCCGTGTAATGATAAACCAACCATTTTAAATTTGAGAAGTGCGAAAAGAGGGAGTGCCTGAGTGTTACTCCCTTTGAATCGTCACGACAATATTTCTTCCTCCGGCATCATTTCTGTGCTCTCCTAAATAGATACCTTGCCACATCCCTAATGCGAATGTGCCTTGTCTAATTGGAATAGTAAGGCTATGACCAATCAACGCTGTTTTAATATGAGCGGGCATATCATCCTCACCTTCATAGGTATGTTGATAGTAAGGTGCGTTTTCAGGCACATATCGGTTAAAGTGAGCCTCCATATCTATTCGAACCGTAGCGTCTGCATTTTCATTGATAGTTAGACTCGCAGAGGTGTGCTGAAGAAAGAGGTGCACAATACCAACGGTTAATGACGCTAATTCAGGGATTTGTTGTTCAATTTCATCAGTAACGAGATGAAAGCCTCGTTTTCTCCCTGAAAGTTGAATGTTTTTCTGAAACCACATAGTCTATCCTAATCTTGAAAAATGATTGTTTAACGATTGTTATAAGCTTGAGACCTTATGTAAACAAGGTTTCTTGTTACGAAAGTTGTTAACGTGACCCAGTTCAACGTTGGTGACATCGAGCTGAGTCATAATCGTCATATGAAAATTAATTACAACGTTTTCAAGCTAATTACGGAACCACTTATTAATATTTGCTAACCGGGGGTTCTATTTCTCTTACTACTAAGCATAGCGATGTTATCTAGTAAAGAGGATAGGATAAAACCTACTGTCACATCGGAATTTACATCATGTTGAAAAATATCAACCCAACACAAACTCAATCTTGGAAAGCTTTGACTGCGCACTTTGAAACCGCGCAAGATATGGATCTGAAATCTCTTTTTGCTCAAGACGGCCAACGTTTTGATAAGTTTTCAACGCAATTTGGTTCAGATATTCTCATCGATTACTCTAAAAACTTAATCAATGAAGAGACGTTAACGCATCTTTTTGGCCTAGCAAAAGAGACTGAATTAAAATCTGCGATTGATGCAATGTTCAGTGGTGAAGTGATCAATAAAACAGAAGATCGCGCGGTACTTCATACTGCTTTACGTAATCGCAGCGACAAGCCTGTGATGGTTGATGGTAAAGATGTCATGCCTGCTGTGAATGCCGTTTTAGCTAAAATGGAGTTATTTACGCACCGAATCGTATCTGGTGAGTGGAAAGGCTACACAGGTAAAGCAATTACCGATGTAGTCAATATCGGAATTGGCGGTTCTGACCTTGGTCCATACATGGTTAGTGAAGCATTAGCGCCTTACAAAACTCACCTGAATCTGCACTTTGTATCGAACGTAGATGGCACTCACATCGTTGAAACGTTGAAGAAAGTAAATCCAGAGACAACACTATTCTTGATTGCTTCTAAGACATTTACGACACAAGAGACAATGACGAACGCGCACAGTGCTCGAGATTGGTTCTTAGAGTCAGCTGGCGATCAAGCATACGTTGCAAAACACTTTGCAGCATTGTCGACCAACGCAGCTTCAGTTGCTGATTTTGGTATTGATACTGACAACATGTTTGAATTCTGGGATTGGGTTGGTGGCCGTTACTCACTATGGTCTGCGATTGGCCTTTCAATTTCACTAGCGGTTGGCTTTGATAATTTCGTTGAGCTTCTAGAAGGCGCTCATGAGATGGATAACCACTTCGAAACGACAGATCTAGAAAGCAATGTTCCAGTCATCCTTGCGTTGATCAGCTTGTGGTACAACAACTTCCACGGCGCTGAATCTGAGTCTATCTTGCCATACGACCAGTACATGCATCGTTTTGCCGCTTACTTCCAACAAGGGAATATGGAATCAAACGGTAAATCAGTTGACCGCAATGGCGAAGCTGTTACTTACCAAACTGGTCCAATTATTTGGGGTGAGCCAGGCACTAATGGTCAACACGCGTTCTACCAGTTGATTCACCAAGGCACTAAGCTCATTCCATGTGATTTCATTGCACCTGCAATTAGCCACAACCCAGCAAGTGATCACCATCAGAAACTCATGTCTAACTTTTTTGCTCAAACAGAAGCGTTAGCATTTGGTAAATCAGAAGAGACGGTGAAAGCGGAATTTGCAGCGGCAGGTAAATCAGAGCTAGAAGCGGCTGAGTTAGCACCATTTAAAGTGTTTGAAGGTAACCGCCCAACAAACTCTATCTTAGTGAAAAAAATTACACCACGTACACTGGGCAACTTGATTGCTATGTACGAGCATAAGATCTTTGCTCAAGGTGTTATCTGGAATATTTTCAGTTTTGACCAATGGGGTGTAGAGCTTGGTAAGCAGCTTGCGAATCAAATTCTACCTGAATTGGCTGATGGTTCTGAAATTAACTCTCATGACAGTTCAACAAATGGCCTAATTAATGCGTTTAAAGCATTCAAGGCGTAATGAGAGCTTGATTACCTTAACTAGGTAAGCAGATAATAAAAAGGTTGGCATATAGCCAACCTTTTTTGGTTCTTAGAGCCTTGTATTCAAATCAATTTGTTATTCGAAGCAAATTTCGATGAATGCGTTACCCCATTGCGAGGTGAAAGGCATGATGATGATCGCCCCTTCACACTTATGACGAATCGTGTGCCCTTTACCTGCAACCACAATTGGTGTTGCCATATCAAAATCAAAACCACTTTCAGCTAGGATTCGTTTTGCACCACCGGTCACCATGTTAGTGATTTCACCAACCATGTCGGTCACTTCTTCATTAATGCCATTTGGCCGCTCACCGAGCATATTCTGCATAATTTCTAGAGCAAGCGCTTCATCAAAAGTGATAGACATAGAGCCGCGGCTTTTGTCCCCTACCATTCCGATTAAGCCAGATACATCACCTCGGGCGATTTCATCTTTCTTAACTCTAGGCTTTTGTGGTTTCAACTCCAGTGAAGCCATCGTCTTTAGAACATTCATTAATGAAGCTAAAAACGGGTTTACAAATTCAGCGCGCATATCTTTCTTCTATATTTTATTTTCTACATTTGAGGAGCATGTCTGGCATATGCCATGAGATTCAATAACATGATTCGAAATTTCAAAGCCATGCTTCTCAGCGTTCTTGGCTAACAAGCTTACAAGGTTATCATCTTGTAGCTCAATAACGTTACTGCAACTGTCACAAATCAATAAATGAGAATGATGTTTATCTGCATTACATGAGCAACATGAAATGAAACTGTTTGTTGATTCCACCTTATGTATAAAACCTTGCTCAATAAGGAAGTCCAACGCTCGATATACCGTAGGGGGCTTAGCTTGAGGCTCTGTCTTCTTAAGATCATCAAGAAGTTCGTAAGCTGAAGAGGCTTTTTTATTTGCACATATAAGTTCAAATACTCTCTTTCTCTGAGGTGTTAACCTCACCCTGCGTGTTTCGCATATATCTTCAATTTGCTGTACAAGATCTTTGTCCAACTTAATCACCATAACCATTGGACATAATTAATAATATACCAATTCCAGCTAAATATCGTTTTACCATTGTAGTATTTGTCTCGACTTAGACTTGGCTAAAAACATAACTCTTTTATTATAGGCTATAAGTTACCGTAATTATTAGAGGAACGATAGCTAGAAGTCCGTGAGTAACGAGGTATAGGGTGGATTTAGAAGAAAAACAAAGATGTGACTCATAAGAAAGAGGCTTGGGCGTAGAGTGAACTTGATGTAGAATCCGACGCTCTAAAATTCATGGCCTTGAGTAGCAGTAGAAGTCATTCTTCTTAGCTTTATAAAGTGCTCATGTAGGGCGTTAATGGCCCAGTTGATACAATAATGGTCGAATTTCGGGTTAAATAGGGCAAAAAGATGCAAAATGATGCGACTCAAAAAACAACTAATGCTGTTGAAATGAAAGGGAAAAGCCCACATTTCTACCATTCCCGATTTTCGATTGCTCCCATGCTCGATGAGAACGAACTTTCTCTATCCATCTGAAAATAAAGTGTAATTTTAAACTCCCATGGTCCACGTCAGGACGAGGTTTCAATCGCTCCTATCTAATAGGAAGCGATTAACATTCCACATTTACTTTCATTTTACCGAAACCAGATCAAATCACTCTTTCTAGTATAATCTCTACATTACGAGAAATCTAACCTAAGCCATCTTGGTAATCCCCTTTAAGCAGAGTCCCTAGTAATCAGCTCTGGGCTTAGGATTACGCTTTGTGGACTACTTTCCTTGCTACCAATCTGACTAATTAGCCTATGACCAGCTTGGCGACCTATTTCACGTACTGGAGTTGAAACAAAAGTAAGGGAAGGTTGGATCAATTCTGCTTCTGGCACATCATCAAAACCAATTACAGCGATCTGCTGACCAATGTAGTTATCTTTGCCGACGCTACGGTTAGCTCTATTGATACCATAGACAGCCCCAAAAGCAGTTGATGAATAGTGACATAGTATTGCTGTGATCTTTGGGTTTTTACTTATGAGTTGGCTAACAGCTTCGGCAGCGACAGTTTGGCTCTTGTCGCATTCAATTACCCATTCTGGTTTAAAAGGTAAGCCAAATTGCATGAGAGTACTGCAATATCCACCGAGCCGCTCTGCTCGGCTTAAAGAATCACTATTCCCGCCCACATAGGCAATCTGTCGATGCCCTTGTTTAATTAAGTACTCCGTTGCCATCTTGGCTGACAACATATTATCTGGGCCTACGAAGTCTACTTGTTGACCAACCTTCGCTCTAGCGACACAAACTAACGGTGTACCTAAATCAGTCAGTTTATCAATGTTTGGTACACCAATATCTCTAATTGGGCAGAATACTATCCCTCCAACACCTTGTGCTTTTAGTGTTGAAATGCACTGGTCAAACTTTTCTTGGTTTGATCCTGATTGAGCAAGAAACAGCATATAGCCTTTCTCTTCCAGCACTTCACTTAACCCTGCAGCAACTTCCGCATAGTAGGGGTCGCTGATATCTCGTAGCACGAGTCCTATCAAGGCTGATTTTTGAGCTCTTAAGTTAGATGCGCTTTGATTCTTAATGTATCCCAACTGCTGTACAGCTTGATTGACTTTCTCTGCAGTTTCCACAGAGATACGCCCTTTATCACTTAATACCATAGAAACGGTAGTAACGGAGACACCAGCTTTCTTAGCTACATCTTTTATGTTTACTTTTTTATTAGTCATTGCTCACAAATGCTGAATATTGATAAAACGTTAAATCACGTAATTTTACGTTTGACATCCTATATCTTATAGAGTTTTAGGTGAGATGCAAAAATTAAAAAGATCATGATCACAATAAAGTTGGTAAAACGTTTTATCAAAAGTTTATCAGGTGTATTGTTCCCTCAATTACAAAAATGTAGTGAATGAAATTCGCTCTATAGCCAATCTGAATCCTAATGGAGAGATCCAATGAAACAAGAGAATAAGAAATCCACTTTGTGGGAGTTCTTCCAAAGCTTAGGGAAGACTTTTATGGTTCCCGTAGCTCTGCTCGCTTTTTCCGGTATTTTACTGGGTGTAGGTAGCTCTTTCTCAAGTGCTGCTCTAAAAGAAGCAATGCCACTTTTTGATAATACAATTCTTCAATATGTCTTTATTTGGATGACAAAAATTGGCTTAGTCGCTTTTATTTATCTTCCAGTAATGTTTGCCATTGCTATTCCTATGGGTTTAGCACGTGAAGAAAAAGGTGTGGCTGCATTTTCTGGTTTAGTGGGTTATGCGGCATTGAACTTAGCAATTAACTTCTACCTAACTGTGAATGGAGTGCTTGATAGTGACACTCTGAGACAGGCATATGGCGTGAAGTCAATTCTGGGTACAGATTCGATTGATACTGGTATTTTGGGAGCTGTAATTGTCGGTATTATCGTTGCTAAGCTGCACACTCGCTTCTATACATTCAAAATGCCAGATGCATTAGCATTCTTTGGTGGAGCGCGCTTTGTTCCAATTATTTCGAGTGTTGTACTAGGGCTAGTTGGCTTACTTGTACCATTTATTTGGCCTTACTTTGCAGCTGGCATCAATGGTATTGGGTATGCGATTGCTGGAGCTGGTGACTTTGGACCTTTCTTATTTGGTGCGGGTGAACGTTTACTTCTTCCTATTGGCCTTCATCATATTCTCGTTGCTCTTATCCGATTTACTGAAGCTGGTGGTACGTTAGAAGTATGTGGTGAGACGGTATCTGGTGCACTAAACATCTTTTATTCAGAGCTAGCATGTTCTGAAACTCAAGGCTTTACACCTTCAGTAACTGCTTTCTTATCACAAGGTAAAATGCCAGCATTTTTGGGTGGACTTCCTGGTGCAGCCCTAGCAATGTATCACTGCGCAAAGGTTGAAAACCGCAGCAAGATTAAAGCGCTATTATTATCTGGTGTTGTCGCTTGTGTTGTTGGTGGTATTACCGAGCCTCTAGAGTTCTTATTCCTATTTGTTGCACCTGCTCTGTACTTTATTCATGCAATGTTAACTGGTTTTGGTTTCATGGTTATGGGTATGCTTGACGTTACCATTGGTAATACTGACGGCAATATCATTGACTTCTTAGTCTTCGGTATCCTTCAGGGAACTGCAACTAAGTGGTACTTGGTTCCTCTTGTCGCTGGTATTTGGTTCACGGTTTATTACTTCGTATTTAGATTTGCCATTCTTAAGTTCAACCTAAAAACACCGGGGCGTGAAGCTGAAGAAGCACTATCAGAAGAAGCAGAAACGATTCTTGCAACTGAAGGCGGTAAAGGAGGGCTAATTCTAGCGGCTCTAGGTGGCGCTCAGAATATTACCTCACTTGATAACTGCATTACTCGTCTACGTTTAACTGTGGCCGACATGAGCTTAGTTGAAGATGCAAAACTTAAATCTTACGGAGCACTTGGTGTCGTTAAACTTGATGAGCATAGCTTACAAGTTGTTATCGGAACACAGGTTCACCTTGTTAAAAATGAAATTCAATCTCTCATGCCAACCACTTCATAACACATACTGCGAGATATAACTTCCACTACCTACACCAGCTGATATCGCTTAATCGGTATCAGCTGGATATCAAAAATAGACGACTGGATTACGTCTTTATAATTAAAGAAAGGATGCGTTCGCCCATATATTCGGAGCGCTTACCAATGAAAAAACACATTACCTTAGCCATTTCTCTTGCCCTATTAAGCACTACAGCATCAGCCGCTTATTTAACGGGTAATTACCAAATACATGATAAAAAAGATAACGCCTACACTGTCGAGATGGGTCATACGTTTGAAACCAATACAACATTTTGGATGGAAATCGAAGGCTCACTTGGTTCAGGGACCATGAATACAACCAATACGATGTTTGCATTAGAGCAAAAAATGTTTGATGCGGATGAAGGGCGATTCTCTATGAGTGTTGGATTACATTACCTCATGATTGATGGGCAGACTTATGTCGATGAAGACGGTGATACGTTAGCCAATGCACAATATCGCCCAGCAGTGATGGCAAGTTATAACTGGGATAATGGTATTTATTATAGTGGTCGTTTCCGTCTTCATTATGATCAAGACAGCGGTGACTTTTTAGAAAATAGATTGGATACCGCAGTAGGCTGGCGTGGTGATAGCTACGGGCTGCAATATAAGAATATTTATTTAGACCGTAATACTGGTGCTGATAATTCGTTTGATCACGAAGTGAGATATACCCATTTCTTCGAAAACTCGGCGTGGGCACCTTACGTCGAATATAGAAACCAACCAATGATGACAAATGGCATAGAAGAGACAAGAAATAGTGCGTTTGTTATTGGTGCAACAGTCGGTTTCTAAGATTATTTATTTAGTTTAATAGAGCCCATGTGAATGGGCTTTTGGAGTGTTCATGTTCAATTTCTCTGAAAAAATCGATCGTACTAATAGCTATTGTACTCAATGGGATTACGTTGAAGATAGGTTCGGTGAGCCGAATTTATTACCATTTACTATTTCAGATATGGACTTTTCCGCCCCACCAGTAGTCATTGACGCGCTTCAATCACGAATAGAACATCCTGTATTTGGCTATAGCCGTTGGAATCATGAAGATTTTAAAAATGCAATAACAGGCTGGTTTAAAACAAGATTTGATACGGTTCTTGATAGTGAGCATTTGGTTTATGGACCATCAGTGATCTACATTATTTCTCAGCTTATTCGATATTGGAGTAATACAGGCCAGGGGGTCATTATCCATACTCCGGCCTATGATGCCTTCGATAAAATGATTTTAGGTTTAGATCGAACGATTATTGCAAATCCACTACAACCTACTTCTCAAGGTTTTCAACTTGACTGGCATCAGTTTGAGAGCCATCTCGCTGACCCGAATAACAAAATACTTCTTCTTTGTAGTCCTCATAACCCAACGGGGAAGGTATGGAGTATGGAAGAATTGAATCGTATGGCTGAATTGTGTGAAAAACACAATGTGGCAGTTATTAGCGATGAAATACATATGGATGTTTGCTTTAAGCCTCATACACCTTGGTACGGCTTTGATATGGGACCTCGTTGGGCTTTAGTTAGTTCGGCTTCTAAATCATTCAACATTCCGGCTTTAAATGGTGCCTATGCATTTATCGCGGAGGGATCTGCTCGTGATCAGTATCTATTTAATCTCAAGCAAGTTGATGGACTTTCTTCACCATCAATCTTAGGTGTTATTGGTCTTATGGCTGCATATCAAAATGGGGCTCCTTGGTTAGATGCACTCAAAGAGTATCTGTACGCCAATCACTTCTATGTACAACAAACACTATCAGAGCAGCTCCCGTCGATTAAATATCAAGTTCCTGATGCGACTTATCTTGCTTGGATAGACCTTTCGCCTTTATCCATAGATATGGAAGCACTTAATCAGTGCCTTATTAAAAAGCATAAAGTTGCAATCATGCAAGGTAGTACTTATGGCGAAGCTGGAAAGAACTTTGTTCGCCTAAATTTAGGTTGTCCACGCTCAAAAGTAGAGCAAGGCCTAGCAGCACTCATTCTAGCAATCAAAGAGTTAGCATAATGAAAACAACATACACTTTAGAGGGAAGACAGCAGCACTATCAATGGGGATCCCATCTACTTTATGGGCTGTTTGGGCTTCCAAAAAAAGGGGATAGCCCATTGGCTGAATTATGGCTAGGAGGACACCCATCGTTGCCATCTAGTATCCAACTTGATGATGAATCTTGGCAAGGGTTGGATCAGTTTTTAGAGAAAAAACCACTTAACTTCCTGTTTAAAGTACTCAGTGCTTCTCAGCCGTTATCGCTGCAAGTTCACCCCAATGAAAACCAAGCAGTTGATGGGTTTGAACGTGAAAACAGACTAAATGTTCCATTGGACGCTCCACATCGGAACTATAAAGATGCCTATGCAAAGCCGGAAATGGTGATGGCCTTGTCTCCATTTAAAATTATGGTTGGTTTCCGAGCGCTAGAAGAGATAACGGTTAACTTAAATGCCATTGAATCTGAGTCATTAAATAAGATAATTAAAGGTGACTCTTTTGGGTATCAGAACTTACTTATATCACTGCTAGAGCTGCCAGAAAAAGACAAGCAGCACATTATTGCCAAAGCACTGTCTATTGCTATCACACGTAACGTTCCAATGTGGCAACAGGTGGTTGAACTAGCGCATCATTATCCAACAGATATAGGGGTTCTTGCTCCTTTATATCTAAATTGCATGACTCTTGAACCTGGAGAGGCGATGTACTTACCTGCGGGCACGATACATGCCTACACTCAAGGCACTTGTGTCGAATTAATGGGTTGTTCAGACAACGTATTGAGAGCAGGACTAACACCAAAACACATAGATACTGCGGAATTAATGAATTGTACTCAATTTGCTCCTTTCATCCCCCAAAAATTGACTGCGAACCTCATTAATAACGAGCGTGTACTACAACCACTAGAAACAAAGTTTGGCCTAGCATTATGCCAAGTCTTTGAATCTGAACAGAGCATCAACGTGGCATCTCGCTCTATTTTATTAGTAGCGAAAGGTAGCGTTCAAATCAATGGTACTGCACTAAATGCAGGTCAATCTCTGTTTGTAGAACCAGGCACTTTTCAGGTGTCAGGAGATGGTTTGTTAGTTCGAGCTTTTGAGTCTGAATAGAAAAATTAGAACGTTAGATTTTTCATCCCAATCCATCTCTAATTAGCATTAGAGATGGATTCAAAATGATAGAAGATAAACTAGTCGGCCGAGATTTTGGAATTATTTAGGCTGCTTTTGGGGATAGTGGTAGCCGCAGTGCATTTACTTTTACTTGAGCGGTTATCAATCCGATTAATACAAAACCACCGCCAATTAAATGATATGTAGTAGGTGGATTACCAAGAAAAACAAGGCTGATAAGTACAGTAAATATTGGAACCAAATTCATAAATAACGTGGCATTTGAAGCACCAATACGACGTACTCCTTGTAACCAAAACCAAGGTGCTAAGACAGAAGCAAATACAGCAGCAAATAGGACCATGGGGAATGCTTCGCTCGTAATGACATAGGAGTCGCTAACGAGTAACAAAGGCAGTTGGAGAAGTGCTCCAATAGCAACTTGGCAAAAAACAGAAGTCCATGGTTTAAGTGGTAGTTTCCATTTATTAAGTAATACTGAATAGAGAGCATAAGCCAAGCTAGAGATAAACATCAATGCATCCCCCTGTTTGATACCACTAGCCAGTAAACTTGATGGATTACCCTCGCTGAGCATAAAAACTAAGCCAGAAAAAGAGATTATGGCACCGAATAAAGCCTGCTTTTTTAATTTATTACCTAGTAAAGGAACAGCTAAGAAAAGCCCAAATAAAGGCATTAGTGATAGAAATACAGCAATGTTAGTAGCACTTGTAGTATGAGCTGCATAATAGGCAAGGCATTGATTTAGAACCATCCCTAAAGAAGCTAGAACAGTCAGTTTACCTAAGTTTTTTAATACAGTAGTCCTTTGTTCTAATAAGGGTTTTACGCAAAACGGTAGCAGGACGATTAAGGCAAAAAACCAACGATAAAAAGCTATTGCTCCTGGTTCTATAGCGCCAGTTGCTAGTTTACTTACTACTGCATTAGCAGCCCAAATAAATACGGCTGCAATCGGAAAAATAATATTCATAAGAATCTCTGTTATGGAATAACTAACAGAATTGTCACACTGATGGGAGCGAGAGCTGTATGCCAACTAGGACACCCAATATAGCCAATAGGACAGCGAATAAATTTGAGCCTAAGCTAGATGACAAACTCCCAACAGATATCTTCTTTCACTACTTTTTTTTAGAAGCAAAAACAGAGACGCTGCCTCATTCACATGTATGGGGGCAACTGCATCTAATTAAGCAAGGAGTACTCGAAATGGAGGTAGATCAGCAAGTCATGGTCTGCCCTGCAAGTTATGCAATTTGGACTCCCCCTAACCAAATACATCGAGCCTTTAATCGTGGTGATATAGAGTATTGTGCGATAAACATAGCTTTGGACCTTAGTCAGAGCTTACCAGAGCAAGCTTGCATGATTCCATTGACACCACTCATTAGAGCGCTAATAGATGATTTAGTTGAAAGGAAGACAACTGCTGTAGTCTCTGAGGAAGATAAATGCATGGGGTATGTGTTGATGGAGCGATTAGCGAAGACAAATGTTATCGACAACTATCTTCCTTCTACTCGCGATAAGTTACTTGCCCCTATCTTGGCGCAGCTTCAAGAAAATCCAGCAGATGATTCAAGTTTAGCCACTTGGGCAAAACGAGTATTCAGTACGGAGAGGACGCTTACACGACGCTTTAAAAAAGAGCTAAATATGAGCTTTAATGATTGGCGACAAAGGGCAAAGCTGGTTAAAGCTATAATGCTATTAAAGGAGTCGATATCAATTAATGAGATAGCATTTGAATTAGGGTATAGCCAAGGTTCTTCATTTATTAAAATGTTCCGCAAGCTTACGGGTGTTACACCTGACCAGTTTAGGAAGTTGAATTAGTAGGTGTATAGATAGCTGATAAGCCCAGAAACATACCGATGCTCGATGAGAACAAACCTTCTCTATCCATCTGAAAGTAAAGCGTAATTTTAAACTCCCATGGTCCACATCAGGACGAGGTTTCAATCGTTCCTATCCAATAGGAAGCGATTCACATTCAAAACCAACTTCATTCGTACCGAATCCGATTCAAATCTTCTCTCTTAGTATAGCGGTCAACAACACTTAGATCGAGTTGCTTTCCCAAGTCATAATTTCGTTAGATTCTGTAGTTAGGCAAGTGATCATCATATCCATAATCACACTTTGGATTCTTGCCTACCATTGAAGTTGGGTATATTACTCAATGGCTGATTGAGTGAACCAGAGCAAAAAATATTGAGCCTAGAAAATAGTGAAACTCATTTTAGATCAATTTGTTAGTGATGCATTGACAGTTATTATGTGTTCAGTATTATAGGGGTATGGGCTCACATCCAGATTTGTTGGTTGCGTTTCGCAACCTGTGAAAAAAATGTCCGAGTGACTCGCCTTTTGATGACAAGTTGTGCTGGTAGCAATATATCGCTTATGCGCATAGGAGTGAATGTGAGCCCACCCTTTTTATTCCTTTCTGGCGGTCATTGTTATGTCCAAAAATAAGTCCCTTCTTCAATTACAAGCTGCTCAAACTAAACCTGATTTAGCAAAGCTACTTGGCTTAAAGTCTCACTTTCTGACGTATACGTTATATCAAAGAGGGATGGATTCTCATTACAAAGAATTTGAAGTTAAGAAAAAGACAGGGGGAGTTCGAGTTATTAGTGCTCCGAACCCGGAGTTAAAAGACATACAGCGACGCCTCTCGAAATTATTGTTGGACTGTAAAGATGCAATTATGGTCAAGAACGATGTAAAAAAGGAATGTATGTTATCTCATGGTTTCGAGAGGCATAAATCGATCGCTTCAAATGCATATGTTCATGTTGGTAAAAAAAACGTTCTGAATCTTGATCTGGAAGATTTTTTTGGAACCATCAATTTTGGCCGTGTTAGAGGGTTCTTTATCAAAAATAGAGACTTCCAACTAGAACCGGATGTTGCAACGGTTTTGGCTCAAATTGCGTGCCACGATAATAAGCTTCCTCAAGGGAGCCCATGCTCACCTGTAATCGCTAATCTGATAACCAACTCATTGGATATTAAACTCTCTAAGCTAAGCAAATCTAAAGGTTGCTCCTATTCAAGATATGCTGATGATATTACGATCTCTACGAGAAAGGCTGAGTTCGATAAAAACATAGTCAAAATAGTCAACGGTGAAGTAAAGCTTGGCAAAAAGTTAGTTCACGAGATTAGTAGATCAGGTTTCAGTATTAACTCGAAAAAAACCAGAGTTCAATTTAAGGACTCCCGACAAGATGCAACAGGTTTGGTTGTAAATAAAAAAGTTAACGTGAAAAGTGAGTACTGGCGCAATGTGAGAGCTATGGCTCACTCCCAGTTCAAGAAAGGTTCATATGAGACAGTGAATAAAGCAACTGGTTTGACTATGAAGGGATCACTCGCAGAACTTGGAGGTAAACTAGCTTTTATTGATTCAATTGATAGATTCAATAATTACCTTAAGAAGTCTCATCCCAAACCAATCTATGAACTGGTTCAGCACAAAAAATCGGCAAACTATAGAAATAGATTGAATAGCCGAGAAGCTGTATATAGTCGATTTACTTATTATCGTTCATTTTATGCTAATGAATACCCTACCGTTCTAACTGAAGGCGTGACTGATCCTATATATTTGAAGAGTGCTCTATATGGACTGCGTCAAACTTATCCGAATCTTGTCCGTCAAAAGTCACTGACAAAATCATATAAGCCTAGGTTGTTATTTCCTGAGTTTGATGACCGAACTAAATACTTCTGGGACTTAGATGATGGTGCTGGCACCTTTTCTAAATTTCTAGAACGATTTGAAAGTGAGTTCCATTACTTTAAGAATCAGAAGCCTAAGAACCCAGTGATTCTCGTCTTAGATAATGATGAGGGAGTAGAAACTCTGTTAGGGAAGCTGACTAATAAGAAATACCCTAATTGTCCGACAAAAGCAGAAGATATGCGTAAGGCGGAGTTCACGCATATATTTCATAATTTATACATGATTCTAACACCTAGAAAGAAAGGACAGGATGAGTCTGATATAGAAGAACTCTTTGATGAAAAAACTAAAGCGATAAAGCTTGATGGAAAGTCGTTTAGCAAAGCCCCCAACCCTGAAAAGGAGTATGGGAAGAGGCCCTTTGCTTTAAAAGTTATTCGAGCTAACAGGGAAACAATCGACTTTACTAACTTCAAGCCGATCTTTGATATCATCGAAAAGGTGAAGCTAGATTTTGAAAAGCGCTATAGTTAGTTGCATAACCCTCACCTTTACACAAAGGTGAGGTACTGTTTATTTTCTGTGGGGTAAGTTAGGATTTAGCTGAGTATAAACGTGTAAATGATTCTTCAAGTTTCGATATCCGTAGCTGAGTTGCTTCTCTTACAGTATATCCTCTCTTCGCAATTCATTACTTAATTGATTTCCACATCTAACGAGTATCGTCTTATGATTTTGGTTGAGAGCTTCCCTTCAATGTAATGGGCTAGTTTGGCGTGCTAGCAGATAGTGAAGTAATGCTGTACTTCACAGTGCTATCACCAAGCTTTCTTCTAGCTTAATGAACCTTATCTATCCTCTCAAACAACTTAATATATCTAATAGCGTAAGCATAAATCAGAACGCGTATTTAATTTGTAGTAGAGCGAGCTATTTATATACACCAACAAGACAAGCAAGAAAAAACAGCTAAGATCGCAAAATAGCCTGCTTATTGCATAAATTTGCTCAATTATTCTTCCATAGTGTAATGAATTAAAGAAGGAGAGCGAGTTATGAAAGCACGAGTTTCAACCTATGACACCCTACTCCAAGAGCATGGAAAGTTACTTATCCCTTTGGCGGACCTGTGCAGCCTTTATCTTGGTGTTAGTTATCGAGTCGCAAGACGTCATTACAACGAAGGAAAGCTAAGGTTACCCATCATAGCTATGGGAGAAGGACAGAAAGCACCTCTATTTGTTCACTTAGAAGATTTAGCAAAATACATTGATGCAAATAGAAGTAAATGTTGATAGCAGTATCGTTAGTAGAGGTGTTACCTGGAGTTTTTAAATGAATCTTGACTTACTTATAGTAGTTGTCGATTAGGGAATGCTCAATCACATAGAGTGTATGAAGGTGAGCAGCAAACACAGGCAAGAAAAAAGGAACCCGAAGGTTCCTCTTACTGAATATTGTTAATTGAAAATGCAAGGACTACGCTGCTTGCTTCTTTTCGTTGTTAGCCATGAATTCTTCATAACTTACGTGACCAACAGCCTCAGCAATTTTATTAAGCTCAGACTCAACAACATCTAATAGTGACATGATTGTCTTATAGCTCTCATTACTCATAATTGACTCCTGATTGGGGGTTTTCTTTTTTAAACCAAATTTTATGTTTTGTTACTTTATTGCTTTAATACTAGCAGAACCTAGATGAGTTACCTGGTTGCTTTCTAGAAATTGATCAAGGATACACATGCTGTCGATTACAGCTTTGTCATCTCGGTCAACGATAGCTGTCGCGATGTCACGCATATAGCCTGCTACTTCTTCTGCAGTTTCGGCTTGCCCACCTTGGGCATTTGCTCGAAGTAGTGCAGCGATAAGGTCACAAGTCTTCGCTAGAACCGTAAATGATGGATTCACCAAATCCAATTCAGGGAACGGTAAGTGTAAAACGCTTTTTGCAAACTTAACTAGCCCTTGAATTCGTTGATTGATTTCCTGTTCGTTGGCTTTAATTGACATTTACTATTCCTGCTAATGTTCTTTTGTAGGGTGACGTATTCTACTGAACAAAAGAGCAGAAGTTAAGCAATATGATGCTTTTAAAAGTACTTTATTGCTTCATTTATAGCCACGTTACCACCTTAAACAGCTGCATAATAGTGTTATCGTCAATTTTCAATAAAAATTTAATAAAAAAAGTTTGTTTTTCGCACGGGAATTATTGTTTGATGCAATTGAGGTAATGTGTTTTACATTAGAGTACTTCCTAGCAGTGCTGAGCTTTAGGAAGTAATCATCATTATGTAGGCTTATATCAGTATTATTTAAGCTATATCTAGGTAGTGAGAACGTGAATGCTCTATTTTAAACCTTCTCAAAATGTGGTGGATTACTAGTACGGTGCAAGATCTTCTTCCAGATGTAGCGGATTGCATAATAAAGGTTACGCTTATACGACTCCGACTTATTAGAGTGCGCTCGCCAAAAATGGGCAACCTGCTTGCGACCTACTTGCCCTAGAGACCTTATTTCTGGGTGGGCTTGCTTTACCCAATCTGCGAAGCGTTGCATGTTACGAACTTGCTCCTTTCTGTTTTTCTTTCCTCCTGTTCGCTTGAACAGTTTTGTTCCCATGAAAATTTCGTAATCAATTTTGTCCACGGTAAGCTCCTTACTACCCTAAGTAGTTGTTAGTTATTCCAATTCGATGATGACCAAGCTCCTCTGCTACACACATACGTGCTTGGTAATCAAAAGCTTTTGCTTGCTCGACAGAACATCCAATCTTTTCAGCGAGATAGTTGAAGTGCTCAAGACCATGTTTTAGCCCTAAAGCTACAGGGCATTGAAGGCTTGAAACATTCGTTTGTTTTTCTAGGTGTGCTGAATAGCGTTGATGTGCATAGACGTGGCGTTCACTATGTGGTTGGAAGCCAACCTTTGCGTATTCTCTGTAAGCTGCACTTTGAAATTGAGCGTAGCTGAGAGATTTTGGAATCATTGAGTAGTGGTTCCCTTGTATGGCTGCAGCTCTTTCCAATGCGTCAATCTGTTTTGGTGATGAGCTTGGTACTTGGCGTGTTTGACCACCTTTTGTGCCATTGGAAACCGTAACAACTTTATTAGATAAAGCTTCCTTGAGCATTTGTTGAGGATTTGATTTGCATGACTCTTGAAAGCGCAAGCCTAGTTCACGCTGAAGTTCAGCCATAGATGAGAGTCGTTCAGGTAGCTGGCTAAGAACTTGTTTATGCTGTTGCTCGTTGATTGATTTATTAACGGTAGTAATCTCAGTGCGAGTAGGAAGTCCTGCCTCTTTACCTGTTACTTTTAGTGAGCAATTTCCAACGGCTTGCTCTAGTACGCTATTAACGGCAGCAAGGTAATCGTGAGTTGTTTTTGCTGAGATATCGTTATTCTCATAACGCTCATTCAACCTTTCAGCGTAAGCAGCTACATGCTCCTTATCTATCTTTCTCATATCCTTAATACCGTGCTCCTCTTTTAGGAACCGACTAAACTGTTTAAAGCGAGAGTGCTGATCGGCTACGGTTTTATAGCCGATTTGCTTAGCATTATGCTTTTCTATGAGAGAGTGCTTTGCTGCACTGTCCATATCTCTTGAACGTAAACCAAAATTCCTAGCGTTCGGGTTCGTACGCTCCGTACGATTTGTCGGTCGATAAATTTTCATGGGGAACTCCTAAGTATTTGTAAAAAATAACCATCCTTTCGCTGCAGCTAGCTGTCGATAAATGTAAATGCGCCTAATATATGGGCGCGGCATCGATAGGATATAGAGAGATAAATGCGCCTCTTACGCTTGATAGTCATACGAAATTTGTTCAATTTGAGATAGCTAGTGACTGAGTTTTGAGATCTCATAGGAGGAGAGGTCATAGCTATAGCGAGTGAATTAAATTGGTATGAGGTTGGTTACTCTTGGAAGAGTTAGGAGTAGTACACGTGGCTGCGTCACAAGTCTTCCGTAAGTATTTATACGGCTGACAATACAGGGTCCTGATATGACTGAAATAGCATGTTTTCATGTGTTTTCATGTCTGAATATAAGCCTGTAAATCAGTCCTGAGACTATGTCTAGTAAGGGCTGGTTTGGGGGCTGTCTCGTTCGTCTATTTTCCATAAGGCTTAGCTTACCGAGGGAGTTCCTAGGAAAATGTAAAATAGACGAACGATAGTTTGGCCTGAGATCTTCAAGCCGAGACACAGAATGAAACTGGGTCTAGAGATCTGTTCACATCACATTGCTAAGATGCACAGTTAGCGAGTTGTTCGCTACGGTTTGGCGAGGGATTACACCCCCAATATATCAATGTACGAGACCAAGGGTCAGCACAATGGGTGGCCTTTTATTCCAGTTCCACTATCTGGAGTGCAAACCAAGACCATCAAAAGATGGCGATTTGATTTGCGGTTAATACTTCTAGTTAAACACCTTTTTTTACGTGATATCGGAAATAAGGACGCTATTTTGCGATCTTAACTTGTGATTTCGCTTTTATTGGTGTGAATTGGCAAATATAGAAGGGAGAGAAGATCACGTTAGGTGAGCTTCTCTATTGTGGCTAAGTAAGCACCGACTTAACTTTCTTACCTTGCAAGGAGTTGGGATACAGCTCGGTATAAACCTGCCATAAGATATTTAGCGAACGATGCCCAGTCACTTGTGCGACTTCTTCAATAGTAAATCCAGCTTCAAATAATCGGCTTGCTCCTTCTCGTCTTAAGTCGTGGTAACGCAAATCCTCTATACCTAACTCTTTTCGTGTTCTACGAAATCCAGCAGTGATACTTCGAGAGTGATAAGGAAAGATGAGTTCACTATCTCTGGGTTGTCTCTGCAAGATATCCCAGGCGTCTCCAAGCAAAGGAACCCATTGATGATTACCTTCCTTTTTACGAGGATCTTTTCTATCTCGCACTCGTACCGCTCTTTGAATTTCGTTCACATCTTCCCAGCGAATAGAACAAACTTCACCAATACGCATACAGGTTAAAATAGAGAATTCAAAGATAGTGGAGTAGGGAATACAGCACTTCGGCGATTGCTCTAATTCGGAAAGCGCCTGATGAAGCAATTTAATTTCTTCTTGAGTTGGTCGGCGGCTACGTCGAGTGCTCTTTTTTACTAAGCCCATGTAGACCAAAGTCGGATGGGCTTGTTTAAATACATGATCATTGATAGCCATTCCCCACATTGCTTTAGCTTTCTTAAATATCGACCTTAAGTTAGATACATCAACCGCGACTGTCTGAGCCTGAACTTCATCTATCTCTATTCGGTAGTTACAATGACCGATTAGGTGATTCTCGTTAAATTCTTTGAGAGGAATTAAACTGATCGGATACTCAAGTAATTGCTTTAGGTTAGAACGTTTAGTTCGCTTAGTGCTAAGAGTGGGATCGGTAAGTGCCATTTTTAGCAAATCGCCAATAGTTTCATCTGTTGGGAAGTAACCTCCGACTCCAACTCCTTCTATTATAGAGACTTCTCGTTTCCCCCAAGTTTCTGCCGCTTTTTTAGTGGCAAAGAACTTACTCTTATCGATAACACTTACACCATTACGGCGCTCACGAATGCGACATCGGTAGCCTTTGCCTTGTTTAGATGCCGTTGCTATTTTTTCAATATGGTAACTGGCCATACGAAAGTCCTCATGCTTGGGTGAGCGAGAAACTTGATGTAGAATCCCCGCTCTTTAAATAAAACATGATTTGAATCGGGGTATCGGCATTAACGAGGCTATTTTGGCTGCTTAATGTTTATTTCGGTTGGTTTGGTGGGTCAATCACGGGTCACCAAGCTAAAAAAAGGTCGAATTTCGGGTTAAATAGGGCAAAAAGATGCAAAATGATGCGACTCAAAAAACAACTAATGCTGTTGAAATGAAAGGGAAAAACCCACATTTCTACCATTCCCGATTTTCGATTGCTCCCATGCTCGATTGGACAGATCGCCATTGTCGCTACTTCCATCGTCTAATGACGAAAGATACTCTGCTTTACACCGAGATGATTACCACAGGTGCAATTATTCATGGGAAGGGAGACTTTCTAGAGTATAACGAAGAAGAGCATCCTCTTGCGCTGCAATTAGGCGGTTCTAATCCTGTTGATCTTGCAACTTGCGCCAAGCTTGCTCAAGAGCGTGGTTATGATGAGATTAACCTTAATGTAGGTTGTCCTTCTGACCGTGTTCAAAATGGTCGCTTTGGTGCATGTTTAATGGCAGAGCCTCAGCTGGTGGCAGATTGTGTGTCGGCAATGAAAGACGTAGCCGATATGCCTATTACGGTAAAAACTCGAATTGGTATTGATGATCACGATTCGTATGAGTTCTTAACTGACTTTATCACCACCGTTTCTGAGAAAGCGAAGTGTGAACAATTTACGATTCATGCTCGTAAAGCATGGCTTAGTGGTCTAAGCCCGAAAGAGAATCGAGAGATCCCACCGCTAGATTATGATAGAGCGTACCAAATTAAGAAAGATTTCCCTCATTTGGTCATTGCTGTTAATGGTGGTGTAAAAACACTGGAAGAGACGCAACTGCATCTTCAACATCTTGATGGTGTAATGGTTGGCCGTGAAGCGTACCAAAACCCTTATTTATTAGCAGACGTTGATCAACGAGTTTTTGGTCACGATAAGCCTGTCATCGAACGTCATGACATTGCCGAAATGATGTATCCATACATTGAAAAGCAGCTAGCAAGTGGCGCTAAGTTAGGTCATATCTCACGACATATGCTGGGGTTGTTTCAAGGAATGCCGGGTGGACGCCAGTGGAGAAGATACATTAGTGAGAACGCACATAAAGCAGGTTCTGGAATTGAAGTGCTAGAAGCGGCGTTGGCTAAAGTACCGAGATAGTGGAATGTGTAATTATCGCCATATAGCATGGTGAAATTTACCAATATTTATGTGAAAGGTGAGCTATCATTATTGATACTCACCTTTTTTGTTTTTAACTCTTTGATTTTATGTTTATTTTAAAGTTGGCTTGATACCTGCAGTATCTCTATAGATTCCAATTGAATACTTTAGGAGATACATATGTTTGAACTGATATTTATACTTGTCTTTATCGCTACATTACTGGTCACTGGTATCACAATGATGACAGTTTTGGCTGCAACAGTTCTTTCATTCTTGGTATTAAGTGTATTGGGTATGGTTGGGGTGGTCTTTAAGCTACTCCCTTGGCTTATCGTTATCGCAGTGGGTGTGTGGTTTTTTAAAAACTACGTTTATAGTCCCCGTTGATCCTCTTAATTTAGCAAAAAATAGAGAATGTAATGTGTTATCATCCCGATTATTATCGATCACAATCAATACAGTTATTTAATTAGGGATCTTATAGGATGAATATTCGGGGATTTGGGTTAGCTTTATTAATGTTGGCTAGCTCATCAGCAGCTTATGCGCAGTCACCTAACAGCGTTACCCTAGGTGCTGATATGTGGTGGGGAAGTACCAAAGTAAACGAAGTTCGACGTGAAGATGAGAAGCTACCCTCTCTTAATATTGCTTTCGAACATGATCTACCATATTTACCTAATGTCGGGTTCCGCTATACAACGCTTGACGCTGAATATATGGCGTTCGACAAGTACGATTATAACTTCTACTACACTGTATTTGATCACGCATTAATGGACTTCGACTTCGGTATTGCACTCAGTCAGTTTTCCAATACAAAGTACAAAAACGCAACGACGGGCAAGATCGAAACGTTTGATGAACTAACTTTTAATTGGTTCGGTAAAGCTCTAATTAATATCGAAAATACTAACTTTGACATTATTGGTCAGGTCGACTTTGGTGATAGCAAAGGGTTAAAAACAACAGACTTGATCGCAGGTATGCAATATCGTATCAATGTATCTTCAGGTGAATTAGCCTTAAAAGGTGGCTACCGAACCATTGATATTGAGTCTGATCAATTCAAGGCTGACGAACCATTAGGAAAAGAGTTCATCTTTGTAAATGGTTGGTTCTTAGGTGCTGAGTTCCAATTCTAGCAGCGCCGTTAAATATATTTCTTATAACGCCACTTTATTAAGTGGCGTTTTTTATATCTAGTCGTTATATCACCATGCAATTTATTAGCAGATTGAGCAGAATCAGCCATTCTTATAGGGCGGTAATGGAATTTTTTTAATGGAAGCGTGGTGATATGACGATTACTGAATTAAGAAGTTTGTATCGTGAAGATAAGTTGGTTGAAGCGATAATAGAGCCTTCTGTTCAAGAGGGAAGCTGGGTTGTTGAGTTTCGTCACGCTCGTGGTGGATTTGTACTACTGACAGATTCACACGGAGGAGAGTGCCACTACATGGATCTTGATTTAGCTTCAAAATCAGCCATGGCAGTTGGGTTTTCTCAAGTCCGAATAGAGCAAAAGTAGAGAGCACTTTCACTTCTTATCTTCCAAAAAGTTATAAAACATACTTATCTATTCTTTCTTGTTATTAGCAAGAGTGGTTAATCTATCGACACGCAATGAATAGGGATGTCGTGACCATGTCTTTAAATAAGAAAGAGTCCTCTCAAAAGGAAGTGTCAACTGGAAACACTTCAGCAAATGATCAGGCTGCATTTACAGCGCCTATTAATCAACAGCAAATTGGACAACTTCAACAAACAGTTTCAGAATTATCAGCGAATCAACTTGCTTGGGTAAGTGGTTATTTTTGGGGGCTGAGTCAAACGCAATCAAATGCTGCTTCAGCGCCTATTTCACAAGCCGCAGCCGTTGTTGCCGCAAAACCTGCGGGCAAGCTGACGATCATCTTCGCTTCTCAAACCGGAAACGCGAAAGGTGTGGCAGAAGCACTAGAGCATGAAGCGAAGCAGCTAGGTGTTGAATCGCAATTATTTGATGCCAGTGATTATAAGGGCAAGAACTTAGCGAAAGAGACGCATGTCATTATTGTCGCTTCAACCAACGGTGAAGGCGAAGCGCCAGATAATGCCATTGAGCTGCACGAGTTTTTACAATCGAAGAAAGCGCCTAAATTACCGAATTTAAAATATGCGGTTATTGGCCTTGGTGATTCAAGCTATGAGTTCTTTTGCCAAACCGGTAAAGATTTTGATGCTTACTTATCTAAACAAGGTGCGACAGCCTTTATTGATCGTATCGATCTTGATGTTGATTACGAAACAGAAGCAAAAGAGTGGCGTGGTAAAGCACTGGATATCCTTCAAGAGGACTTATCTTCAGGTAATGAAGCTGAGGTGGTGCAATTACCAGTAGCTCAAGCGGCAGGGCACTCGCAATATACAAAACAGAATCCGTATACCGCGAGCTTATTAACGAGCCAAAAAATCACAGGTCGAGATTCTGGTAAAGACGTTCGTCATATAGAAATCGATCTTGAAGACTCTGGAATTACCTATCAAGCAGGCGATGCTCTTGGTGTGTGGTACGAAAACAGTTCAGATTTAGCCAATGAGATATTGTCGAAAGTCGGCCTTTCAGGCGTTGAGAGTGTCGAAGTGGATGGCGAAAGTCTGTCTATTCATAGTGCTTTAGTGAGTAAGTTTGAAATTACAGCTTCTAATCCACAATTCGTCACTAAGTATGCAGAGCTTTCTGGTAGTAAGAAGCTACAAAAGCTGGTGGAAGATAAAGATAAGCTGCGCGCTTACGCTGGGAATACGCAGATAGTCGATGTATTGGCTGAAAAGAAAACCAAGCTATCAGCGGATGACCTAGTCGGCTTATTACGTAAATTAACGCCTCGTTTATATTCTATTGCATCAAGCCAAACGGAAGTTGACGAAGAAGTACACTTAACCGTTGGTCTTGTTGAATACCAAAAAGGTGAAGAGTCTCGACTTGGCGGTGCATCAAGCTTCTTAGCGCAGCGCCTAGAAGAGGGCGGAGAAGTTAAAGTCTTTATTGAAAACAATAACAACTTCAAGCTTCCTCAAGATGACTCTGCTCCTGTGATCATGATTGGCCCTGGTACTGGTATTGCCCCTTTCCGTAGCTTCATTCAAGAGCGTGATAATCGTGATGCGGATGGTAAAAACTGGCTTTTCTTTGGTGATCGTACCTTTACACAAGATTTTCTTTACCAAGTTGAATGGCAGAAGTACTTAAAATCTGGTGTGCTTTCTCAATTGGATGTGGCATTCAGCCGTGACCAACATGAAAAAGTCTATGTTCAGCACCGAGTGCTAGAGCAAGCTGAGCAAGTATGGCAATGGCTAAAAGATGGCGCGTACATTTATGTGTGTGGCGATGCTACTCGAATGGCGAAAGATGTTCATGAGGCTTTGATCGAAGTGGCTGAGCAGCAAGGAAAGATGTCACGCGACGATGCTGAAGAATTCATTAATAACTTACGTAAAGAGAAACGCTACCAAAGGGATGTGTACTAATGAGCAAGCAAGAGCAAGAAGTATTGGGTCAAGTGCTTGGTCCATTAGCAGACAATGAACGTTTGAAACGCGAAAGTAACTTTTTACGTGGAACCATTGAAAATGATCTTCAAGACCGTATTACGGGTGGTTTTACGGCTGATAACTTCCAACTGATTCGTTTCCATGGCATGTATCAGCAGGATGACCGTGATATTCGAGCAGAGCGTGCAAAGCAAAAGTTGGAGCCTTTACATAATGTAATGCTACGTGCACGTATGCCGGGCGGTATCATCACGCCGAAACAATGGTTAGCGATTGACAAATTTGCGACTGAAAACACCAGTTATGGAAGTCTGCGTTTAACGACTCGTCAAACATTTCAGTTCCATGGTGTTCTAAAGCCAAATATCAAGTTAATGCATCAAACGTTAAACAGCATTGGTATTGATTCAATTGCAACAGCGGGTGACGTAAACCGAAACGTACTCTGTACGACTAACCCTGTTGAATCAGAACTTCATCAAGAAGCGTATGAGTGGGCGAAGAAAATAAGTGAACATCTATTACCTAAGACGAAAGCCTACGCTGAGATCTGGCTGGATGGTGAAAAAGTAGAAACAACGGAAGAGCCTATATTAGGCAGCAACTATTTACCTCGTAAGTTTAAGACAACGGTTGTGATTCCACCGCAAAATGATGTTGATGTTCATGCTAACGATCTGAACTTTGTTGCGATTGCCGACAATGGAAAGTTAGTTGGCTTTAATGTGTTAGTTGGTGGCGGCCTAGCCATGACACATGGTGACACTTCAACTTATGCTCGAAAAGCAGATGACTTTGGATTTGTTCCATTAGAGAAAACGTTGGAAGTAGCTGCGGCAGTAGTAACGACACAACGTGATTGGGGTAACCGTTCAAACCGTAAGAACGCGAAGACCAAATACACATTAGACCGTGTTGGAATAGACGTATTTAAAGCAGAAGTAGAAAAGCGTGCGGATGTGAGTTTTGGTGAAAGCCGTCCGTATGAGTTCACTGAACGTGGTGACCGCATTGGTTGGGTTGAAGGAATCGATGGCAAACATCACCTTGCTCTCTTTATAGAGAATGGTCGCTTACTTGATTTCCCAAACAAACCATTAAAAAGTGGCGTAGCAGAAATTGCGAAAGTACATAAAGGTGATTTTCGTATGACTGCCAATCAAAACTTGATTGTCGCAGGTGTACCTACAAAAGAAAAAGCGAAGATTGAAAAGATCGCTCGTGAATACGGCTTAATGGATGATGCAGTCAGTGAGCAGCGCAAAAACTCAATGGCGTGTGTAGCGTTTCCTACATGCCCATTGGCAATGGCAGAAGCAGAGCGTTTCTTACCTCAATTTGTAACCGATATTGAAGCAATCCTAGAAAAGCATAGCATTTCTAAGAGCGATAGCATTATTACACGCGTTACTGGTTGTCCTAATGGTTGTGGAAGAGCAATGCTGGCTGAAATTGGGTTGGTGGGGAAAGCACCGAATCGTTATAACCTTCACCTCGGCGGTAATAAAGCGGGCACTCGTGTCCCTAAGATGTATAAAGAGAACATTACCGATAAACAGATACTCGAAGAGATTGATCAGTTAGTTGCTCAATGGTCAAAAGAACGAGAGCCTAATGAAGCGTTTGGTGATTTTGTTATTCGTGCTGGCATTATTGCCGAAGTAAAAGTATCAAAGAGGGATCTCTATGCTTAACTCTGTAACTTCAAAATTGAAGTTAGCAGAACTACTCTCATTAACTAAGACGGAGCAAATCATCCGTCTTGCTGAAATTAATGCAGAGCTAGAACGGCTAACTGCGCAGCAACGAGTAAGATGGGCCTTAGATAATTTAGAAGGAACTCATACTGTTTCTTCAAGTTTTGGCATTCAAGCAGCGGTGATGCTTCATTTAGTCACTCAAGAAGAGCCAGATATTCCTGTCATATTGACAGATACGGGCTATCTATTTCCTGAAACGTATCAGTTTATTGATGACCTTAGCCAGAAGTTAACCTTAAACCTTAAGGTCTATCGCTCACACCATAGTCCGAACTGGCAAGAATCCCGTTATGGAAAATTATGGGATAAAGGTATAGAAGGAATTGAGAAATACAATAAGCTGAATAAAGTAGAACCGATGCGTCGCGCCCTAGATGAGTTAGAAGTGGGTACATGGTTTTCTGGATTAAGAAGAGAACAGTCAAGTAGCCGAGCAAACTTACCGATACTCTCTATACAAAATGGAGTGTTCAAATTCCTCCCTGTGATCGATTGGAGTAATAAGGATGTCCACTACTACTTAGAGAAACATGGATTGCCTTACCACCCGCTTAGAGAAGAAGGCTATCTATCGGTTGGCGATACCCACACGTCTAAAAAGTGGGAGCCAGGAATGAATGAAGAAGAAACTCGATTTTTTGGATTGAAAAGAGAGTGTGGTCTCCATGAAGATGATGGTGAGCAATACGGTTCAGGAATTTAATTAGACCGAAGACTACTAAAAAGCCGCGTAAGTGGCTTTTTTTAGGCAACCACTAATAGAGAAATGGTAATGTTGTGCATAAGTTTGGGGGTAAGGTGTATATTTACTCTGTGTAAAATAGACTAAATAGCCATTTGAATGAAAAAGCAGCTCTTAATGCTTGTTTTTGCATTTTTTCACAAATAATACTTGCCAATGTGAGTTCGATCTCTATAATGCCTCCTCGTTGACACAGCAAGGGCTTACGGGCTAACAAGCAACGTTGACAAGGCTAGAAAGCAAAAAGAGAAAATTTTAAAAAAGTGTTTGACACTGAAGATTATCTCGCTAAAATGGCCGCCTCTTCCAAGTGATACGAATCACAAAAGAAGAAC
>NZ_JAJHVV010000012.1 GCF_023145695.1 Vibrio amylolyticus | reverse complement strand
GTTGGCCAAGACATCCACGGTCACGCTGTTGTTTTCATCAACGCTTCCCGTATCTACGTTTGCCACAGGCAAATCATTGGTGCCCGTTACTTCAATGGTAATGGTCTTCGCTTCACTAACAGCGTCTAAGTCATCGCTTGCTGTGTAAGTGAACGTCACCTCTCGTGACTCCCCCTCTGGCAATGCATCAAAGTCGGTGCCCGGCGTAAAGGTGTAACTGCCGTCTTTATTGAAGACTAAGCTTCCATTACCGTCACCTAACCCTTCAACCAAGGTGTAACCCTCTTCATCAAGGTTACCATCTACGTCCGTTGCAGCAGGAACTTGGCCTTCAAGTACCGTGTTTTCTTCTGTTATCGTCGTTGCATCTTCAGCAACAGGTAAGTCATTAACCGGATTAACCCCGATCTCAACAACAAGCGTATCGACACCACCTTGTCCATCAGTTACTTCAACGGTAAAGCTGTCTGGGCCGTTATAATTTTCGTTTGGAGTATATTCCCAAGAACCGTCTGGGTTAACCGTTACTATGCCGTTCGTTGGTGCTTCTGTTTGTGCATAAACAAGGCTATCGCCATTACTGTCTGTTGCGGTGAATTGTCCGCTGATTGGGGTATCTTCGTCGGTCGTGACGGCAAGGCTATCACCTTGATCGGTTCCCGTTGCGTCAACAAAGGTCGGGGCAAATTGACGAAATTGCTGAAGGAGAGTCAGGCTCTGGGTTTGAGAAAGGCCTAAAGCCTCTAAGCCTTGCGTATCAAAATCTGTTTTGGCAATGGTTTCGCTACCATCACGCTCTAAACTTGCAGAAGATGTTAAACTTGAACCTGAATTACCACCGGCGGCCGTTGCGAATTCTTCCCCTAACTGAGTCGGGTCTTGCCCTTCTTCTAAGGCAGCAAATATGTCTTCAATTTCTGCTGAAATATCTTGGTTTTCACCATTCTCTCCAACAATTTCAACTTGCAGAGGCTGTTGTGGCTGCTCTTCTAATGAACCATCACTCTTAATGAGTACCTCTCCCGGTAAAGGTTGTTCACCTTCACCCAATACTTTTAGATTTCCATTAATGTCTACAACCACTATTTGTCCAGCAGCCAAGTTGCTACCATTAATAAAAGTACCGATTCCCATATAAGCCTCTGCTTCGTCCAACTTTAAATACAGAAAGAGTCAAATTAATGACCCCATCAAAATTCCATTCATAACTGATATACATTACCATCAATACATAGCAAACAAAACTAAATACATAACATTTCAGCAACGCTGACCATGTCTTATATAGACACGCATCACACTCTTTAAATGAACCAAGATCACAAAATAAATTTGATCTACATTCCAAAATGCAGATTCTCAATATTGGTTAGAACAGGGTCTCAAATATGACACGCGTAACATAATTGTTACAGGAGAGTACTTAAACCATTAGTCTTTAAAATATTTTGTGTTACTTTATTGACGCGCGATATAATCGCGACTAACGATGTTGTTGTCCAAGGAGAGACAGAGTGAAGTGGAATAGAATAAGTGCAGTTAGCGCTCTAATCGCCATAAGTTTTCCAAGCCAAAGCCAAACCTTAGAGCAAGCTGTTGCTCATACATTAAAAACGAACCCTGAGATTAAAGCTGCCTTTAATGAATTTGTAAGTAAGCGATACCTCTCAGAGGCGTCTGGTGGTGCTTATCTACCAAGCATTGACTTAGACGCTGGCATTGGTTACGAAGGGATAAACCCCGTAAATGGCAACGATACTGACTTAACGAGAAAAGACGCCACGATTACGCTAACTCAATTGCTATGGGATGGCTCTTCGACTCTAAACGATATGGATCGAACAGCAGCCGATGCAGAGTCTATAAGGTTCCAATTACTCGCTGACGCACAAGATATGGCACTAGAAGTAACCAAGATTTACCTAGACTCTACAAAAGCCTACGAAATTCTTAGCCTGTCTGAAAGTAATCTAGCAAAGCATAAAGACATCTATAAAGACATTAAGAGGCGAGTAGAGTCAGGCATAGGTTCCACCGCTGACATGTCGCAAGTAGAAGCTCGTATTGCAAAAGCACACGGTAATTTGCTTGCTGCACAAAACAACCTTTTTGATGTCCATACGCAGTTTAAACGAATTGTTGGTCAAGCCCCTCTTGGTCTTACTTTCCCTATGGCTGATCAAATGGCGATTCCCTTAACAGTGGATGCCGCTGTTGATACTGCATTTCAACAACATCCTGTCATTAAGATCTCTCAAGCAGATATCGACTCAGCAAAGTTCCAATATGAGCAATCTAAAGGGGCGAACTACCCTACGCTTTCTATAGAAGCTGCTCAAACTTGGTACGATGATGCGGCCGGAATAGAAGGAAGTAGTGACGAGTTCTCTGCGATGCTACGTATGCGTTATAACTTATACAACGGTGGCTCTGATTCTGATCGTACTGAGAGTTACGCATATCAACTCAACAAAGCCAAGGACTTTAGAGATCGCACTTATCGAAGTGTTGAAGAAGGCTTGAGGCTTTCTTGGAGTGCCCTTGATTTAACCGTTCAGCAAAAAGAGTTCTTAGCTGACCATGTTGACTCTGCATCTGAAACCGTTATCTCTTATGAAAAACAATACGGTCTTGGAAAGCGCACATTACTTGATTTGCTCAACACAGAAAATGAATTGTTTGAAGCTCGTAAAGGCTATATTGATGCGAAATACGATGAACAATATGCGAAGTATCGTGTCATGAATGCGTCTGGTAACTTACTATCAGCTCTGCGAGTTTCAACTCCTGATGAATGGAATCAAAAGGTGGAGTACTAAAATGAAAAAGCACCTTATTGGCACACTTGTCGCCACTTATATTTTTACTGCTCCGGTTCTAGCAAGTGACGAGTACGAATACATTGAAACACCTGTCGCGATTCAAGTTGAAGATTTACTCGATGATGATAAGGACGGTGTAATCAACGCACGAGATCTTTGTGTTGAGACCCCTTTGGCTTCCGAAATTGATAATGATGGCTGTGAAACTCATGTCAAGACTGAAGAGCAGATGAAACTCAACATTCTGTTTGGTAATGATTCTGCTGAGTTAAACTCAGTCTTCTTAGGGCAAGTACGTGCTATGGCTGAGTTCTTAGAAGGTTACCCTTCTACGTCCATTGAGCTTCAAGGCTTCGCAAGTAAAACAGGTAGCGCAGAATACAACCTGAATCTATCCAAAAAGAGAGCGAATAGTATTAAAGATGCTCTTATCTCAAATGGTGTGAGCCATACTCGAATCACGATTGTCGGTTATGGCGATACCTCATTATCCGCCTTCGGTGATGATGAGCAAAGTCATGCACTGAATCGAAAGGTTGAGGCAACCGTTGTTGGTTATAAAGGTTCAGTAAAAGAAGCGTGGACGATTTTTAATAAGATTGCTAAATAGTCGGCAATCTACCATTAGAATAATTTCATTAAGGGCGCTATGCGTCCTTTTTTATTTTGTGCTCATTTTATAATGAGTTTAACCATCGAAAATGATAACCTAGCGCCGTCTAATCTATTGAGAACACTACCATGACTAAATTAACCGCTGATATCGAAGCTAACCTAGAGCTATTCATTGCTGAAACATGCCAGAACAAACTGGTTTGGGGCCTACGAAATGAAGAAGGTTGGTTAGCATGTGACTCTAGTGAGTTTGAACAAAGTGAAGTGATGCCGTTTTGGTCTTCAAAAGAAGATGCAAAGCACCACAATGTAGAAGAGTGGGCAGACTTCGAAGTTCTTGAGATTCCACTGGATATTTTTGTTGAAGATTGGCTTCTGACTCTGGCTGAAGACGGTGTACTTATTGGCACTAACTGGAATGAGTCATTAGAAGGTAAAGAAATTGAGCCTTCAGACTTAGCTAAGCTATATTTAGCAAAAGTAGCTAACTAAGCTAACTTATCTGCTTTATAAAAAACGTCGCCATTAGCGACGTTTTTTTGTATGTAACTTAAGCTTTACCAAGCCATTATCACTAGGAGTAACCAGCAACCTTTAGGGTATACTGACCCATGACCTTTTCTTTATTAAGTAGATACTCATCTAGGCCCGATTTTCGTAAATCACAAGATGGGCAGTCACCACAACCATCTCCTAGCACTCCGTTGTAACATGTCAGTGTGTTATTTCTAACGAGGTCTAGCGCTTCATACTTGTCGGCCATTGCCCAAGTTTCTGCTTTATTTAACCACATCAACGGCGTTGAGATTTCAAACTGTCGATCCATCCCTTGAACCAACGCTGTGTTCATTGATTTAACAAACTCATCACGACAGTCTGGGTAACCAGAAAAATCGGTTTCACAAACACCGGTAATAACCGTCTCTGCACCAATCTGATACGCATAGATTCCCGCTAAGGTCAGAAATAGAATATTGCGGCCAGGAACAAATGAGTTTGGCAAACCATTATCTTGAAGCTCGTGAGATACTGGAATATCGTCTCTAGTCAATGAACTGATCGCAAGCTCATTAAGAAGTGTCACATCCATTACTTTATGTGCCGCCACACCCAACTCTTTAGCTAGATTTTCAGCCACTTCAATTTCTAGTCGGTGCCTTTGTCCGTAGTCGAACGTAATCGCATGCACTTCATCAAATTCTTTAAGCGCCTTTACTAGGCAGGTCGTGGAGTCTTGCCCACCACTGAATACTACAACTGCTTTTTTCATTTCAATTTCCACTAGGCTCAATGCCCTTTCTATACCCCAATTTTCGTCCATAAGACAACTAGGCGATACTTAGATACTTATGCGTTTGAACAGAGAGACGCCAATTGCGCTTTACACACGTTTCAATACAAAGATCGGTCGCACGTGGTTTCTGGCTGATCGGTTGAAGCGCAATAACTGTTCTATCATCAATGTTACTTTGGCTAAGCAAGTCATCTAAATGATCGATATCTTTCTGTGTGGCTACAGGGTGTTTTATTTCATTAGCGCGCTCTAATGCACTCGTAATAATAGGCAGTTTGCCTTTCATTGCCACCTTTGGTGACACCGTAACCCATGTTTCTTCAGTCGCTTGAACTTCAGATGTACCACTTGTCTCAATTTGACACTGACATCCATGATCTTCAAATGCTTGAGTGAGCGGTCGTAGGTCATATATGCACGGCTCACCACCGGTGATGACAATATGCTTGGCATTGAAGCCTTGTTTAACATACACATCGACGATATCTGCTGCACTAACCCCACACCATGAAGGGCTATCTTCTGTTTTCACTAAGATTTCATTAAGTGGACGTTGATCTTCCTCCAACGCCTCCCATGTTTGTTTGGTGTCACACCAAGCACAACCAACTGGGCATTCTTGCAGCCTTACAAAAACGGAAGGAACGCCTGTAAAAAAGCCTTCACCCTGAATGGTTTCAAACATTTCATTTAACTTATACAACTTAGCTTACCCATGGTGTTTCAAACTAGGACGGAGACATTAAAGGAGTCTGTCTCGAAGGTCAAATTTTACCACTATCCGAACGGCTATTTCTGAATATGCATAGTCAACCTAGACGTCATATAACTATCACTAGCAGAACTGAAAAAATTTAATTAAGCTGCGCACATTGTGGTATTTTTTTTAGGTAAGTTATGTATAAGCTAATTGCGTTAGATATGGATGGCACACTTCTAAACAGTGACAAACAAATATCGAGCGATACAAAACGAGCAATCGCTTCTGCTCGTGAAAATGGAACCAAAGTTGTACTTGCTTCAGGTCGCCCTATTGATGGTATGGAAAGGCAACTCAATGAGCTTGGTATCGATGGCAACAACGAATTCGTCCTGTACTACAACGGCTCAATGGTTAAGGAGCTTGGAAGCCAAAAGGTCATTCATCGTAGAATCATTAATGGGAAAGCAGCTAAAGAAGTAGCACAACTTGCCAATCAACTTGGTCTAAATGTGCATGCCTTTAGTGAAGAGCATGGCCTAATCACTCCCGTTAATAGTGAATACACACAGTTAGAAGCCACGATCAATGGCCTTAATATTACAGAGATGAGTTTTGATGGCCTTAGCGATGATCACCCTATCATTAAGGTCATGATTGTCGGAGAGCCGTCAAAGTTAACCAAAGCAATCAAAGGCCTACACGCTGAACTTCATAGTCGCTATACCATTGTTCAAAGTGCCCCATTCTTCTTAGAGTTCTTGAATCTAGAGTCTAATAAAGGTCTAGGCATTAAAGCAATCGCTGACTATTTGCAAATCAGCGCGGAAGAAATCATCTGTGTTGGCGACGCAGAGAATGATAATCACATGATTAAATTTGCAGGACTAGGCGTTGCTATGAGTAACGCAATGGAAGAGACTAAAGCGCTGGCTGATTTCATTGCACCTAGTAATGATGAAGATGGCGTAGCCGCTGTCATTGACAAGTTTCTTCTCTCTCCCTGTGAGTAAACAATGGTTATAAACACTGGTAATGGAACTTTGTTACTCGGCACCAAACTAAAAGCGTCCTATCACTAATAAAGAGATAGAGCGCTTTTGTCATTTTGGAGATCAACCTACATCAATGTGAGCTAAATTTTCGAGCACATCCAACATAAGTGAGCATTAGTATAGGGAATCGGAATGACTCTATTACCAACGACATAACACTGCTGTAAGAGAAAAACGTTGCACCAAATAATATAAGTTGGTTTAGCAGCAGTAGCACAATAATCATCGAAATAATGTTCTTTAAAGATACGTTTTGCTTCTCTCTATCCAGCGTCATCACTAAGCCTGTTGCCGTCACGAGTACCGCTAACCACTCAGTAAACACTGGTAGTGGCCAAATAACGGTTAGAACAACCGCCACAAGCGTGAGAGATATCCATAACGCTCTTGAACATAATAAGGTTTGAACATCGACATCTGGTTTCGTGTCCAATCGGATGATATGCCACGCCACTAAAACACCAAGCACAGCACCAATAACCATATCCCATATCAATGCCGTCCCACTATAGAACTTGAATACACTCAATATAGCGATAAACAATCCAAAACCTATCACCAACGTCTTTTTAAATTCAGGCTCAATTTTTCGTAGTAATAACGTAAACACCGTAAACCACACAGCGATAGGCAAGCTCGGGAAGCTAAAGCCATAGCTGTGCATCATATTAATAGATGGCATATAAGCATGTGGTCGTGGTATTGAGAATCCCTGTTGTGCCACAAGGCTTAATAGCGATGTCACAGTAATCGCAAAGAAAACTTTATAACTAAACTCTTTACCAAATCGCCATAACAGAAGTGGAAATGCGACTAACAGTACCCAAGGCTTAATCAATTGACCGACTAGAGTATTAACGAAGCCCACACTATTTTTAATAAATGTTGGCGCCCCTGAGATGGTTTGCTGCAGGGTCAAAACCCAACTTAACTGGGCTTGATTAAGAGCGGGGGCTGCTTCAATCAAATTACCGACATAAGTAACTGATTGTTCAGTAGACGCTGAATATAATGTTTTTATCGCATCCCACTGTTCTGGATAACGGTAGCGTTCGTATGGAAGCTTTGTCGGAGATAGCAGCATGGCACTTGAAACTTCTACACCATAGTGTGGCGCGAACCATATTGGCATTGTGTTGCCGTCAAAGTCATTATTAAACTCGTAGGCGATGATTTCAGATTCAGAAACACAATCGTAGATAACGGCGGTGTCAGTGTAGCCAAGCACATCACCAACCGTGACGACTAGCCCTGTCTCTTCCCAGGTTTCGCGCTGCGCGGTCAAGCTAGGTGCTTCCCCCGGGTTAATAGTGCCACCGGGTAATGATATTTTTTTGGTTAATATTTCATTCACAAGCACGATTTTATCATCGGCATTAACAATACATAGTGCGCCACGAATTGAATCTGGCATATCTGAAGCTATTGAAAAAGATGAAAATACTAATGAGAAACTACTTAATATAAGCAATAGCATTCGCTTAATCACGTTAAAACCCTTCCATATGTAAAAACTAAATGTGTTGTTTATATCGATTTACGCAACCAGTGGATATGATGATCAAACCCCAACTGCTGATAAAACTTTTGCGCCGAAGAATTAAATTCCCAAACTTCAACGAAAATTTGAGCAACGCCGTACTCTTTAAAACGTTGATGTAATGTAGAGCAAAGCTGATTGGCAATATGTTGATGCCTGTACGCTTTACGAACATAGAGCTCATCGATACTTCCCATTTGAACCGGTTTACTGACGCTTGAAACCAACTCGCTAAAATGCCCAGTAATAAACCCAACGATGTTGTTCTCTACCTTGGCAACAAAAACCAAACACTCAGGATCATCAAGATAGCGAGAAATACTTTTCTCTTGTTCAATATCATGGGCGGTTTTAAAAAATTCAGGACAGGCAAGATGGTGCTCATCATGAAGCTCAAACATCATCGCATTCAATTCTTCGATGTCTGACATCTGACCGGCGGAGATTGTTATTGATAGCATAATATTTTCGCGACACAAATAAAGTAATAATAATTCCGATTGTATAGAAACTTACGTGAAAAAGCCCCTTAAAATCGGGGCTTAGTTTGAGTTCATTACACATTGAGCCACGACAAGCGCTAAGATTCAGACTCCGTCAACGCTTGCTCTATCTCTTGCAAACTACCGGGGTCATCAATGGTTGATGGTACGGTGTATTGCTCTCCATCAGCAATTTGCCTTATCACTCGACGAAGTATTTTTCCTGATCGCGTTTTAGGTAAACGATCTACAACTAACGCCTGTTTAAAGCAAGCAACAGCGCCAATTTCATTCCTCACCTTGCCAACTAGCTCATCTTTCAATTCACCATCACTGACTTTTGCACCATCTTTTAATACCACTAACCCAAGCGGCAGTTGACCTTTTAGGTCATCATGAATGCCAACAACGGCACACTCAGCAACGGCAGGGTGCCCACCCACAATCTCTTCCATCTCCCCTGTTGATAAACGATGCCCTGCAACGTTAATCACATCATCAATCCGCCCCATAATGAACAGATATCCGTCATCATCTAAGTAACCGCCATCTCCTGATACATAATAACCAGGGCACTGGCTAAGGTAACCAGATTCAAATCTATCATGATTTCGCCAGACAGTCGGTAAGCAACCAGGAGGTAACGGCCTCTTAAGCGCCACAAATCCTTGTTGATTAGGTGGTAACGTATCACCGATTTCATTGAGTACTTCCACTTGGTAGCCGGGGACTGGCTTTGTAGACGACCCTGCTTTCACTGCCATCTTTTCAATACCTAATGGATTACTCGCTATCGCCCACCCTGTTTCGGTTTGCCACCAATGATCGATAACGGGCTTGTCCGTTTTTGACGTGACCCAATCTAATGTCGGTGGATCTAATCGCTCCCCCGCCATATAGATCGTTTTTAGGTTTGATAAATCATACTGTGCCAAGAGTTGTGCATCAGAGTCCTCTTTTTTTATCGCCCTAAATGCGGTTGGAGCGGAAAAAAGCACATCCACTTTGTACTCTTCACAAACTCGCCAAAAAGCCCCGGAGTCTGGTGTTCTAACAGGCTTTCCTTCATACAATATGCTCGTACATCCATGGATCAACGGGCCATAAACGATGTATGAATGTCCAACCACCCAACCAACGTCTGAAGCCGCCCAAAATACACCATCTTGAGGCATGTCATAAATCGCACCCATTGAATATTTCATGGCAACGGCATGACCCCCGTTATCACGAACAACACCTTTTGGTTTTCCTGTCGTACCTGAGGTATAAAGTATGTATAAAGGGTCAGTAGACAAGACGGGCACACATGCGTGCGGTTGTGCTTTCGCTATATGTGTATGCCAATCAATATCTCGATCTGGGTTTAATTCAGCAATGCACTGCTCTCTTTGGACCACCACCACCGTCTCGGGCTTCCAACGACTGTCCATTATGGCTTTATCCACCAACGGTTTATAAGGCAGAATTTTGTTAATTTCAATGCCACACGACGCGGTGATGATCGCTTTGGGCTCTGCATCTTCAATACGCACTGCAAGCTCACTTGGCGCGAATCCACCAAATACAACTGAGTGTATCGCCCCTATGCGTGCACAAGCCAACATCGCCATCGCCGCTTCGGGAATCATTGGCATGTAAATAACCACACGGTCACCCTTAGCCACTCCGCGTTCAGCTAACATTCCTGCTACTTTTGACACTTGTTCACAAAGCTCTTCGTAGCTGTAGCTTCGTTTAGTTTCGGTAACGGGAGAGTCATAAATGAGTGCGGTTTGATCACCTCTTCCATTTTCGCAATGATGATCTAGAGCAAGCCAGCAAGTGTTCAAGACCCCATCAGGAAACCAGCGTTCAATACCGTGTTCATCATTTTGTAGAATAGTTTTAGGAGGCTCAAACCAATCAACCTTTTCAGCTTGCTCACCCCAAAATAACGTTGGATCATTTTTAGCTAGGCCATACTCTTTTTCATATGCAGAGGTTGCATTGATTAAGCCTTGCTCTATTGTTTGTGACGTCATAGCGCACTTCCTCCATGAATTAAATTTTCGTTATTTCGAAACATCGAAAGGAACACGGACGGATCCTTCCATTAATACACGGGCGCTACGACTCATTGTCGCCCTCTCTACTACCCAGCCTTGCTCACTGTTACTTGCTTTCGCCCCTACTTTTAAGATCCCTGATGGATGACCAAAAGTGACAGACTCTCGGTGCTCCCCTCCTGCTGCTCTATTGACCAACGTACCGTGCACACATGCCGCAGAGGCAATAGCAACGGCAGCCGTACCCATCATCGCATGATGGAGCTTGCCCATGGAAAGCGCTCTAACCACGACATCCGCATCGTTCGTAGATATTACTTTGCCACTAGAACTTACGTAACGCTTAGGCTCAGACACAAAGGCAACTTTCGGTGTATGCTGGCGAGAAGCGGCCTCATCGATATGTTCAATTAAGCCCATTTTTACTGCGCCATAAGCTCGAATAGACTCGAACATAGAAAGCGCTTTTTCGTCACCATTGATCTCTTCTTGTAGTTCGATTCCTTGATAACCAATCGCGCTAGCTTCGACAAATATCGTTGGAATACCCGCGTTAATAAGCGTTACTTCCAATTGTCCAAGCTCAGGCACATACAGTTCATCAATGACATTGCCAGTAGGAAACATCGACCCTTCACCATCAGCAGGGTCGATAAAATCAACTTGAATCTCAGCGGCTGGAAATGTCACACCATCGAGTTCAAAATCACCTAGCTCTTGAACCTCTCCATTTCGTATGGGGACATGCACAATAATCGTCTTACTAATATTGGCTTGCCATACACGAACCGCGACCACACCATCAAGCGGAATGCGAGATTCATCGACAAGCCCAGAGTGAATTGCAAACGGCCCTACAGCTGCTGACAGATTGCCACAATTACCACTCCAATCGACAAAAGGTGAATCAATAGAGATCTGGCCGAATAAGTAATCAACATCGTGATCCATGCTAGCGCTTTTCGAGACAATCACTGTTTTACTGGTGCTCGATGTAGCGCCCCCCATACCATCAGTCTGTTTACCATAAGGGTCAGGGCTGCCAATGATTCTTAGTAACAGTTCATCTCTCGTCTTCCCCGCAACTTGAGCCTCTTGAGGAAGGTCTTCAAGGTTAAAAAACACACCTTTACTCGTACCCCCACGCATATACGTTGCTGGGATTTTGATCTGTTTTAAACACATATCATCACTCCCTTATTTAGATAAAAAGTCTTTAGCAAAGCGCTGTAAAACACCCCCGGCTTGATACACTCTTACTTCATCTTCGGTATCCAATCGGCACGTCACAACAATCTCTAACTTCTCACCATTACTGCGAGTAACAACCAGCGTTAAATCTGAACCAGCTTGAACATTTCCAATTACGTCATAAAGTTCTGTACCATCCAATTTGAAGGTGTTGCGGTTCTCCTCTGGCTTAAACTCCAACGGTAATACCCCCATCCCCACAAGGTTAGTTCGATGTATTCGCTCAAACCCTTCGGCAACAATCACTTCAACGCCTGCCAGACGAACGCCTTTAGCCGCCCAATCTCTTGATGAACCTTGCCCATAGTCTGCCCCAGCAACCACGATTAAAGGCTGTTGTCTTTCCATGTAGGTTTCAATCGCTTCCCACATTCGACTCACCTTACCCTCTGGTTCGATTCGAGCGAGCGAGCCTTGCACAACCTCCCCACCTTCCTTAACCATTTCGTTAAACAGTTTGGGGTTCGCAAATGTCGCTCTCTGCGCCGTTAAGTGATCACCTCGATGTGTTGCATAAGAGTTGAAATCCTCTTCAGGGACGTCCATTTTCGCTAGGTACTCACCCGCAGCGCTTGAAGCTAGAATGGCATTTGAAGGAGATAAATGATCTGTTGTGATGTTGTCACCCAGTATGGCCAATGGCCTCATCGCTTTAAGCGTTCTTTCACCCGCTAACGCACCTTCCCAGTATGGAGGGCGACGAATGTAAGTACTCTTTGGTCGCCAGTCGTACAATGGAGAAATGCTCGTTTGTTGTTCTTCAAGCTTGAACATTTGTATATAAATTTGCTTAAACTGCTCAGGCTTCACATGACGATTAACCACCTCATCAATCTGCTCATCACTCGGCCATAAATCATTGAGGTAAATTGGATTACCTCTATCATCAATTCCTAATCTGTCTTTCTCTATATCAAATCTTATCGTTCCTGCTAATGCATACGCGACGATCAAAGGCGGGGATGCTAAAAACGCCTGTTTGGCATAAGGGTGAATTCGACCGTCAAAGTTTCGATTCCCAGAAAGAACAGCCGTAGTGTAGAGATCACGCTCGATAATTTCTTGTTGAATTGAAGGCTCCAGTGCGCCACTCATCCCATTGCAAGTGGTACAGGCGTAGCCCACAATACCAAAGCCTAATGACTCCATTTCCGCTAATAACCCCGCCTCTTCTAGGTAGAGCTTCGCTACTTTTGAACCCGGTGCGAAGGATGTTTTCACCCAAGGCTTTCTAGTCAAACCTAATTCATTGGCTTTTTTCGCGACGAGTCCTGCGGCGACAAGGTTTCTTGGATTACTGGTATTAGTACAAGAGGTGATCGCTGCGATGATAACAGCGCCATCAGGCATTCCGTCACTGCACTCTTGCAGCGTGTCCTGATCCTGCCTTTTTCCGGCAATACCCCGTTGAGTCAATTCTGATGTGGGTAGAAGGCGATGTGGATTCGACGGCCCCGCCATATTCCTCTGGACACTTGGTAGGTCAAACGCCAACACTCTTTCATATTGCGCGTCACTTAGATCATCGGCCCACAAACCACAATGTTTTGCGTATTTTTCAACTAACGCGACTTGCTCTGGTTCTCTGCCTGTTAATTTCAAATACTTAATGGTTTGTTCATCGATATAAAACATCCCTGCCGTGGCACCGTATTCTGGCGTCATATTCGATATTGTTGCACGGTCACCGATGGTTAGGTCTTTTACTCCTTCACCAAAAAACTCGAGGTAACAAGAGACAACACGTTCAGCTCTTAAAAACTGAGTAATCGCGAGAACGATGTCTGTGGCGGTAATACCAGGATTACGCTTGCCCACGAGCTTCACCCCAACAATATCTGGAAGCCGCATCATCGAAGGTCGCCCAAGCATTACCGTTTCTGCTTCTAATCCCCCAACACCAATGGCGAGAACGCCTAAAGCATCGACATGAGGAGTATGACTGTCAGTACCAACACAAGTATCTGGGTAGGCAATGCCGCCTTTCGCTTGGATGACAGGAGACATCTTCTCGAGATTAATTTGATGCATGATGCCGTTACCGGCAGGAATCACACTGACATTTTTAAATGCGCTTTTACACCACTCTATAAAGTGAAAGCGATCTTCATTGCGTCGTTCTTCTATTGCTCTATTTTTGTTAAATGCCTCTGCATCAAACCCCGCATGTTCCACCGCAAGTGAGTGGTCAACAATAAGCTGTGTTTCCACAACTGGATTAACGTTCGATGGATCGCCTCCTTGGTCGGCAATCGCATCTCTCAAGCCTGCGAGATCCACTAAAGCGGTTTGCCCTAGTATGTCATGGCAAACTACCCTTGCTGGATACCATGGGAAATCCAAATCGGATTTTCTCTCGATCAGCTGATACAAACTCTTTGTGAGTTGCTCAGGGTCACAACGCCTTACGAGTTGCTCAGCAAGAATTCTTGAAGTATAAGGCAGCGTTTTATACGCACCTTCTGAGATTGAATCAACCGCTTCTCGCGCGTCAAAATAGTCTAGGTCTGTTTCCGGAAGTGGCTTACGATACTGCCGATTTATCGCTAGTTTTTCTGTATTTAAGTCGTTCATTACGTCCGTCCATTAATCGCTATATATCATCCTAATAGAGCTACACAAGCTCCATAGGACTGACTTCAATTAACGCCATAAATCAGGCTAATTGCGCTCGTTAATTGGTAACCATTCTTGATGCTCTGGACCATCATAGTCAGCGCTAGGACGAATAATTCGGTTGTTCACTCTCTGCTCGTACACATGGGCAGCCCAACCCGTTAAACGACTCATTACGAATATTGGTGTAAACAGCTTTGTTGGAATATCCATAAAGTGATAAGCAGAGGCATGGAAGAAGTCGGCGTTACAAAATAACCCCTTTTCTCTTTTCATTACGCTTTCTACACGCTCTGAAACAGGATAAAGACGTGTATCTCCAACCGCGTGTGACAACTCTTTAGACCAGCGTTTGATCAGTGCATTTCGAGGATCGCTCTCTCGATACACGGCGTGGCCAAAGCCCATAATTTTGTCTTTATTGCCCAACATTTGCATGATTTTCTCTTCAGCTTCATCTGCGCTTTTCCAATCCTTAATCATATCCATTGCCGCTTCGTTCGCTCCGCCATGCAGTGGACCGCGTAAAGTACCAATAGCCGCGGTAATGCAAGAGTGAATATCCGATAATGTCGACGCACAAACTCGGCCAGCAAATGTCGATGCGTTAAATTCATGCTCTGCATATAAGATGAGTGAACAGTGCATCACTTTTTTATGCAGTTCTGTGGGTGATTTACCTGTTAGCATCTTAAGAAAGTATCCGCCTATGCAATCTTCACTCTCATCCTTGGTTTCAATTTTCACACCTTCATGGCTGTATCGATACCAATAACAGATAATGGCGGGAAACAATGCCAACATGCGCTCAGTGGCTGCTTGTTGCTCACTGAAATCACTTTCCTGTTCTAAGTTCCCCAGAACCGAGCAACCCGTTCGCATCACATCCATTGGATGTGCGTCAGCAGGAATCAACTCTAACGCCTCCTTAAGCGCTTCTGGTAGTCCTCTTAAACCTGTAAGTAGATTCTTGTAATCATCAAGCTCTTTTTGATTCGGTAAATGGCCGCGAAGTAGTAAGTGTGCCACCTCTTCAAACTGGGCATTGTTAGCGAGATCGGTGATATCGTAACCACGATACGTCAGCCCCGTCCCTGATACCCCAACGGTACATAAGGAGGTTGTACCTGCGCTTTGGCCACGAAGACCCGCCCCCCCTATCGCTAGCTTTTTAGCGACTGATTTTTTTTGGGCATCTGATGCTTGTTTATCGACAGAAGCAGTAGAAGACATAATGAACTCCTTTTCTTTGTTAGTTCACAAGTGCTCTTTGGCACGTTCTGATGAGCTAACAATTTCACATTATTGGATTAGGTTAGTTTACTCTTAACCAGAGACTGTTTAACTATGAAGAGAAACTGGTTTACTCTTTGTTAGAGAACAGTTGATCAAGTTTGTTTTCATAGTCATGATAATTTAAATGTTCATATAGCTCTTTTCTCGTCTGCATTGAGTCAATCAGTACTTCTTGATTTCCTTCAGTGAGTAAATGCTTGTACACCATCTCTGCCGCTTTGTTCATTGCTCTAAAAGCACTTAGTGGATACAACACCATATCAACACTCGACTTCGCTAACTCTTGACAGTTATAGAGTGGTGTTTGACCAAACTCGGTGATGTTGGCAAGAATTGGAACATGTTTCCCAGTGGCTGATTTTAAAGCGCCTGAGAACTGTACGTACTGATCCAGTTTGTTCATCGCTTCAGGGAAAATCATATCGGCACCCGCTTCAACGCAAGCAATAGCTCTCTCGATAGCGCTATCAATGCCCTCAACGGCCAATGCATCCGTTCGAGCCATAATGACAAATTCACTCTCGTCACGTGCATCCGTTGCCGCTTTGATTCGGTCCACCATTTCTTGTTGGCTTACTATCGCCTTGTTTGGACGATGACCACAGCGCTTCTGAGCAACTTGGTCTTCCATATGTACCGCTGCTGCCCCTGCTTTTTCCATTGCTTTAATGGTTCGAGAAATATTGAATGCCCCACCAAACCCGGTATCAATATCGACTAGCAGTGGTAAGTCGCAAGCATTAGTGACACGTTCAACATCCACTAACACATCATTAAGCGTTGTGATTCCAAGGTCAGGCAGTCCGTATGAAGCATTCGCTATTCCACCACCAGAAAGGTAGATAGCTTGATGCCCCAAGTTTTTCGCCATCATTGCGCAGTAAGGGTTGACGGTTCCGACTATCTGTAACGGATCATTTTTCTCTACGGCAAGTCTGAACTTCGCCCCCGGTGATTGTTTCATGATTACACTCCCTCTTCATAACACTGTTTTATTTCGCTTTATGGTTTATTTGTTATTTAACGACTGGTGATGAAATCTGTTTTTCAATTAGCATTCTGCTCCCTGATATGTGTCTTCTCATCAACATCTCTGCGAGTTCTTCATCTCGATTACGTATCGCTTGTAGAATGTACTTATGCTCTTCTAATGCTTCATTTGGGCGTGATTGTGATCTTGGTGATTGATAACGATACATACGAAGCAAGTGATAAAGCTCATCGCACAAGAGTGAGATTAATTTACTATTTCGGCTCGCCTTAATGATGCGATAATGGAAGTCAAAGTCACCATGTTGATGAAAGTAGGATGCACCATCAACCTCACGAATATGCTTGGAGTGAGTGGCGAGAACACCTTCAAGTTGCACGATCTCATCTTCAGTTATATGCCTTGCGGCTAAACGCGCTGCCATTCCCTCTAGGGACTCACGTACTTCATAAAGCTCTAATAGTTTGTCTTCCGAAAAAGTGATGACTCGCGCACCGACATGGGGGATTCGCTCAATGAGCCCTAACCCTTCAACACGCATGATTGCCTCACGTAGTGGGCCTCGACTTACTTCAAAGCGCTTCGCTAGTTCAGGCTCAGAGATCTTACTTCCGGGAAGAATGTCTCCCCCTACAATGGCTTCAATTAAATACTCGGTCAGGTTCTCTGACTTCGTCATCTCTTTTTCTTTATTCAATACGTCCATAAGCAATATCATTCTCAATGGCTTGCGACTTAAAGTGTCAACAATATTAATTTCTGACTATAAAATAGACTAAAAAAGTGTCGACAATCAAGTTAATTGTCGACAATTTAGACTAATGTCTTAGGTTTAAATTAAGGTTGAGTGTGTAACAAAAAAACAGGCAGGCCTTATATAGCCAATGAAATCATAAGGTTAGATGCTATTCTATTTAATTGAAGGGAGATGCGTTATTTCGCTGCCTACTTATTCCTGTTAACACTTTATAAAATGAGATAAAAAAGGCCATAAGAGTGAATAACCCTTATGGCCTTTTACTTACAATATTAACTCAGGAACGATTACGCCATTTCTAAGGGCTTATCTTGAGTTACCTTCGTATCACTGACGCTTTCACTTACTGGGCGATACTTAGTAATATCCACCATATCTATTTGAGACGCAGGCAGGTGCTCTTTCGCATATTGAATATAAACACCACTTTCCAAAAATAGCCTAAATATATCGATATCAAGATGATCATCAAGCGCCATCTTATGCATAATGTCTATGGCTACACTGACTGGTTTGGCTTTTTTGTAAGGTCTATCTGCAGCAGTCAATGCTTCATAAACATCAGCAATCGCTAAAATGCGCTCAGGAATTGACAGTTGCTCTCCTGTCAGTTTTCTCGGATAACCCGTTCCCTTGAGAGTTTCATGGTGAGTCGACGCATAACGAGGAACTCGGCTTAACTCAGGTGGGAATGGAAGATTATTCAACATTTTGATTCCACTGGTCATATGCTCGTTAATTTTGAATCTATCTTCTGTAGTCAAAGTGCCACGGGTCACTGAGAGGTTATAAACTTCACCCAAATTGTATAAGTGTTTTGGAACATCAATATTGATTCCAAGTTCTGGTTCAAATTTTAGTGGACGGATCCGCTTAATAATATGCTCTGGCCTATCTTGAAGTAATGGTTCACTCTTTGGGGTGACCGACGACTGAGCTTCCAAGGCAAGCTCCTCAAACGGAGACAGCCCCAATGTATTATCGAAGTGTCGTAGCCATTCTTTAGATCCAATCTCTTTAATGCGCTCAATACAATCAGCGCTCATAAACTCACTGCCCACATTTGATTCCGCTATGAATCTAAATTCTTCTTGAAGCTGTGCTTGTGTTGAGGTTAATACTTCTTGCGCTTGTTCCTCTGGTAGCTTTTCAATATACCGTTGCTTCAAATAATCTATCTCCGCATCACGCCATAGCACTTCAAAACGTGTTCTAATTTCGTGAATTCGATTGTAGTTCGCTTCAAGCTTGCTGCCTTTATCAACGATATGTTCAGGCGTGGTTATTTTTCCGCAGTCATGCAGCCACGCTGCAATTTGAAACTCCTTCCTTTCGTGTTCATTTTCAAATTTGAAGTCTTTAAACTTGCCATAATCCGCTTGTTCAGCCGCTGAAGCGAGTAACATCCCAATTTTAGGGACGCGGTTACAATGGCCCGCCGTATAAGGAGACTTTTCATCGATTGCTTGTGCGATTAAGCGAATAAAAGCTTCGACAAACTCCTCTTGAGCGCGCTGATGATTCTTTATCTCTTCAACCATATCCACCATTGAATCAGATAGGTCAGATACCTCTTTTATTCGAGATTTAACATGATGAACCTCGTCAAACTTTCGTTTGGATACTTTGTGGTTCTCTTTGATTAGCAACCTGACGGGGGAAACAATCGGATTACCAAATACCCACGCTAGCGGCAGTAAGCCAAGTAAAACCAGAACACTAAAACCAATAGTGACGAGCACTTTGGGTATTACTTGGGCATAAATAACCTGTTCTGGAACGACAACTGCAAAATATTCAGACTCGGTATTGGTCGTATCCATCCTTGTTATATAAAGGTATCGCGTCGTTCCATCGATGATCTGTTTTGACATTTGACCGAGTAGCGCACCTTGATTAGCAAGCTCCACGACTCTTGCGTAAGGGACGAATGAATCACTTTTACTGAGATCTTGTAACCATTTGGCATTCAAAGCTTTCCACTGCTCATCCGAAACATTATCAATCGCAATATCAACGACCTGTGATAGAAAACGATCTTTGTTTTTCATGCTCAAGTGATAGTCAGCCTTAATCGGTTTACCAAATTCAGATAGTGTGAGCTCCTTAAGGTAATGTTCTGCTTTGTATTTTTGTAACACGGGCAATGTATCGACAACCGTTGCAACTTTACCCTTAGAGAGCCATGTCATTGCTTCATCTAGACTATTGGCATAACGAAAAAAAGAGGACTCAGTTTGGCCTATCAATTTGTCAGTGGAACGGCCTCTAATTAACGCAATGGGGCCAGCTCGTAATGGGTCAACTGATTGAATATCTACAGTCGTGGCGAAACCTAATGGAACGTTGAATAATGATTTACTAATAATCTCATCGTCTCGATCAGTCATCGATACCGACTGTAAAATATCAATATCACCTAGGTGATACATATCCTGCAGTTCATACCAATCAAACCCATTAACGAATTCAAATCGAAGACCCGTCATATCACTAATCAGTTTCATTAGATCAACAGCGTACCCCTTGGGCTGTCCTGCAGACGAGTAGTCTAAAGGTCCCCAGTCATTTTGGTTTGAAACCAATAGTGAACGAGCATTCTTTAGCATCTGCTGTTTGTTGGCATCCAGTTTCAAGGGATTTGATGGTGGTACTTCCACCTCTTCACTTCTCTTCAAACTCGTCGCTATAATTTCACCCTGCTGATTGAATAAAAATGACTCCACATTTTTAAACTCTCCTAGCCCTAAAGCGGTCGGGGAAATCAACTCACTGACTGAAGACAGAACAATATCAATGCCAATCACCGCGGTATGGGTTTTCACTGCGTACGTTTGTCCTGCTATTTTCAGATGCTGGAAAAGATACGGTTCAGTTTTAAATACGTTTTGGCTATTAGCCTCATGATACCAAGGCCGCTGAGTTGGGTAATAGTTACTCGATTCAACAATTAAATTCGTTCTTTCAAATTCTTTAGTGTAATAAAACGTCTTCCTTACTCGATTATTTTTGGGGCCTTCTATTCGTATGACTACCCAACGGTCTTGCTCACCTGCGTTTATTTTTTCTCTCACAATTGGAGAGGAGTTTAAATTAATAATCTGGAAGAAATCGTCCTGACTATTCCCCCAGTAGATGCTGTAGAACATCGGATTATCTTTTAAAGCTTGAGTAAAGATGGTGGTAACTTCATGCTCACTAAATTGATACTCAGTAACGAGGGAGATGTTTTTAAGGAGCCTAGCGACATTTGATGCACTTGAATCTACCTTTTCAATATGTTCACTCACTTTGGAAGAGGTCATGGACAACTTTGTTAACACCAGCTCTTCTGACATCTGTCTAGAAAAGTGATATTGAATAGAAATGGCACAAATAGACGTTAAGATGGTTGCAAGTACAAACATACTCCCAACAGTAAAACGAATTGAATATTTCTTAGCTCGACGTTTTGTTTTATTTACCATATTCCACTCCATTACTTACTAACCTACTGCTCAAACCATACTTCCTTAATGGTTATTCAACTAGCAGCATAGCACTTTCACCCTACTAGGTTGTTACTTAATATCATCAAAACAAATCGATCCACTCGAATAATAAAATTAAAAATTGACACATCGTTTGATTTACAAACAGATCGAATAATTAACAACCACAATAGTATTGATTAATTGCAACCTGTTCCAAGAACGTTAGTTCTCCTACCAGTCTCTACTTGCAAAGGTTATGAATTTAATGAATCATTAACAATACTATTACAAGGATGTTCATTAGAGAATATACTGGTAACTATTGGCCTTAAGATTAAGGAGTGATCATGGCTGAACAATTCAGTGCGTCAGCAAGTTCAATCTCTGCTGTCGACTATAAAGGACAAGATCATGTCGTTACGGACAGCCTTATTGAGGAAGGCCTTTCGGAGCCTTTTAAAATATCAATAACGTTAGTCTCTAAATCTTTTTCAGTTGAGAACCAATTAGGTCAACAACTCTCGGTTAATCATTACCTTAATCAGTCCGGAAGTTTAAAGCTATCTAGCACCGTTAACGGTGTTATTACCCATATTCAACACATTGGTATGGACGATAAACTTCAGTACTCCTCTTATCGAATTATTCTGCGACCATGGTTTTGGTTACTCAAACACACTCATCATTTTCGTGTTTACCAAAATCAATCAACCAAAGACATTGTCTCGGACGTTTTTACGCAGGCTGGATTTAGTGGTGATAGCAAGTTTGGAAGCCTTCCAAGCACGAAAAGAGAGTACTGTTTACAGTATGACGAATCTGATTTTGATTTTGTCACTCGCCTATTAGCAGAAGAAGGGCTCCATTACTTTTTCACTTATTCAAGCTCTGGGCATACGTTAAACATGCAGGATGCACAAACACCGTTTGAACAGGCAAGCATCAGCAAATTTGATATGGCTGAAACACCTACGGGAAGCAATCCCTTAATTAGAACATGGCAGCCAACCTCCCAATTCCACGGTGCCAGTATTGAGCTATCAGCCTATGATGACAGCCAGTCTAAGTTGGTGACGAGTAAAGCAACGAAATCTAGCCACACGATCGCCAACAACACGAAACTTACATCACGTCACTACCCTCCTCTTGGTATTTTGGGTGATAAAACCGACCTTGCGAGTAACCTTGCGAAAAGGCGTATCGAACAACTTGAGCAGAACTTTTCCACCGTTGAAGCAATAGCACATCATGATAACTTCGAAGTCGGAACTTGGTTTACGCTCAATAGTCATTTAGATAAGTCATTGCTTGGCGAGTACTCTGTTATTTCCCAAACAAGGTCTTATTCAAAAGAGCAAGTGTCATCCGATCTCACGCTAATTGCTAAAGACACCCCCCACTATCCAACGCCCATGAGTAAGAAGAAAATACTTGGGCTTCAAAGTGCCATTGTTGCGGGTTCGACAGCTGGAGAAATCAATCAGGATGATCAAGGTAGAGTCCGAATTCAATTTCACTGGGACACCGAAACAAGTGGTGATAAAACCAGTTGCTACGTACGGGTCGCACAAATGCTGGCGGGCTCTGGCTATGGAAGCCAATTTGTCCCGCGAGTTGGCCATGAAGTCTTAGTCTCATTTATTGATGGCGACCCCGACCAGCCTATTATCACGGGGAGTGTCTACAACAGTAAGAACAGCCCTCCTTACAAAGAAGAAAATACCACGAAGTCTGGAATAAGCACCAAACTTGATGGGCTTGCGAATGAGCTCTATTTTGATGATAAAAAAGATAATGAGCTTATCTATCTTCATGCAGCGAAAGACTTAACTCACGACGTTGAAGAAAATCAAACCGAGACAATAAAGGGTGAACTTTCTCAATCGGTTACGAAAAAAATGACCATTTCAACAGAAGACAATTACACACTAGAAGTCACTAAAGCACTGTCGGAAAAAGGTAAATCCATCAAGTTAGAGGGAAGCGATTCACTCGATCTCGTCGTTGGCTCGAGCAAAATATCAATGTCGTCATCTGCTATCTCAATTGAAGCAACAAACATCGATATTAAAGCGAGCAGTGGTCTTACTCTTGAAGGTGTCAACGTGACAAGCAAAGCAACATCTGCAAACAAAATTTCAGGGGTAACAACCGCACTTGAAGCAACCAGTTCTAACTCAATCAAAGGCCTTAGCGTAGCAATAAAAGCGGACACAACGCTTAGTGCGGAAGGTCAACTGAGCGCTGAGTTTAAATCTGGGCTTAAAGCAACGTTTGATGGTGGTGTGATGGGCGAGCTAAAAGGCGCAATCGTGAAGGTGAATTAATGAGTTATAAGAAAATCCCCTACCAAGTTGGTATGCAAGTAATTGGGCGCTTCAAACCATCGGAAGAGACACTCTCTCTTATCACCGAAGATAGCAGCATCAATGAATCCATTGAGATACTCAACGCTAATGAACAATATTTTGATCTGTGCCAGTTCTTTGCACACGCTCTTCCAGTTCGAGAAGCTATTTGGTGGGCTGCCCTTTGTTTAGAACAGCGAAAAGAAGATTGGAACCCAACTCAGATTCAGTGCATTGAAACGGCAAAATCATGGGCTCAAACACCTTCTGAAGAACTACGCCGGAAAGCCGAATTATTCGCCACCCGCCTTAATGTAAACTGTGGACCATCATGGCTTGCTCAAGCGGTATTTTGGAATGGTTCAGGCAGTATTGTAGCCCCAGATTTACCACAGGTTATGCCTGATGCTCTGCTCTATTCAAAAGCAGTGGCTGGCTCAATTAACCATGCTGCCGCCCTACCAGAGTGGGAACATACTCACCGCTACTATCACTACGCAATAGAAACAGCAACAAACATAGCAAAAGGGGGCACCTAACTATGACATTAGCGGCCAGATTGACGGATATGCACGTTTGTCCAATGCAAACACCCGCTGTCCCTCCCATTCCTCATATTGGCGGGCCAATAACTGGTCCGGGTGTACCCACTGTACTCATTGGGAATATGCCAGCAGCAACACTAGGTGATATGTGTGTCTGTGTTGGTCCACCGGATTCGATAATTAAAGGCAGTGCAACAGTCTTAATCATGAATAAACCCGCTGCTCGAATGGGGGATACAACCGCACATGGCGGTACAATCGTTTTAGGAATGCCAACCGTCCTTATCGGTGGTTGATGGTTCACTCCCCTTGGTAATGAATTTTCTACGTGTTTTCTCTTTGATTTCTTAGATGAAGCTCTAGTTTTTGATTAAAAGTATAATTTATATAGCAGATTAAATAATTTATACCTAGACTTAGACTCATTAATAAACTGTTATATTTATTAACAAAAAACCAACAGTGCGGTAGAAGTACCTTACTTAATTACAACCCCAAATAGCAATGGAATGCATATGGTTGATGTGAATAGCTTGTTAACACCAATATCAGACGACAAGCCATGTGGTACATATCTAAAATTGGACAGAAGTGCTTATCGAGGATTGAGGAACGCTTACAACACAGCGCAGTCCTCTTTTCGACAGCTGATTGAAACCCCTGAAGCGTCAAGTAACCAGGAGTTGCTGGAAACTAATGATACGAATTGGGAAACGTTAAGAACGGTCACTCAAGACGCACTCGAACAACAAACCAAAGATCTAGAAATACTTGGTTGGTATATTGCGAGCCAGCTTTTTTCCCGTGACCCCTTCAATAACTTTGCATCAGCGATTGAGGCTATGCATGGCTTACTTGAAAGGCACTGGGGTGAGCTAAACCCTATGCTTCCTGAAGGTAAACGCAAAGCTGCGGAAGGGCCAGAAGGTGATAAAGAGCTTGCTGAATTTAGATTAAAGCCCTTACTTCAACTTGTTGGTGAAAGCCCCGACTCAACAGCAGTATTCATGCCTCTCCAGTTACTTCCCCTTGTTGGCGAAATCAGTTTCTTTGATTATTTAACGGCAGAACGCAGTGGCTCGCTAGCGGAAGTCAAACAATCGGCTTCATCTCAATTCAACAGTAACGTGCAAGAAACACTAAACGCATTATCGAATGCTTATCAAAACTTATCTCAATCTGAGGATGTGATCGCAGCGCACTGCAAAGAGTTGGGGGTAACCCCTATTTCATTTAAATTCATAAAAGCCAATATTGCTGATTTTATTAACGCCATTAAATTCTTAGTCAGTGATACATTTTCTGCTTGGCCATTAGATGACCATTTTGCAATTGCAGCAGCGCCTGTCGTTCAGGCCCACTCTCAAGAGACAGTATCAAGCCGCGTAGAAAACAGAATAGAACCTTCAATTGGCATATCTGAAGAAAACAATTCTATCAATTCAACTCTCCAGCAATCAGCGCCAACCACGGATGCCCCTGCTCCTATTTCGATAGAGAATAACTCAGCTTCGATAATATCCGCTCAGGGTGCCGTTACTAATCGCGATCAAGCTTTTCATGAGTTACGTAAAATCTCGGACTATTTTAAACAAGCCGAACCACATAGCCCAATCTCATTTTTGTTGGAGCGCGCAATTCGTTGGGGTTACTTAAGTTTGCCCGAGCTTCTAGAAGAAATGGTAGGTAAAGATACTCAAATGCTACAACAGATAAATCAGCTAACGGGTATGGATAACTTATCTCAAACCGATTTAGCAAAAAAATCATCCTCATCAACAAATACCGCTCTTACCTCGTCTGGTTCTTCGCTAAGTAGCAATGATCCAAGCGACAATTTTAACGTCAGTGATACGGCTACTACAGCAACACGGACAGAAACTGGACAACAACCTTCTCAAGATAGTGGCGCCGTCACTAGCTTCGAGTGGTAACTAAAAATGCGATAACGCAAAGGAGAAAACAATGGCTTCAATTTTCATGAGAATCGATGGCACAAACCCTAAAGGCGCTGCAACCGTCGACAAGATAGGTGGCAAAGATGGCTTCTTTGCGATCGATAGCCTTTCTTGGAGTGCTGTTCGTGGCGTCGGTATCGACGTTGGTAATGCGAACAATGCAGACAAAGGTATGGTTGCATTAGGCGAAATTAATATTAACCGCGTTTGTGATGGTGCAAGTCCATTCCTAACAACATTTCTATATGCACCGGGTGGCGAAGGAAAAACAATTGAAGTCATTATGACGAAACCTAATCGTGAAGGTTCAGGTGCCGATCCTTACCTAATCGTCACTTTAAGTGCAGCTCGTATGTCTAGCTACAATATGTCTGCGACTGACGGTTCACTTCCAAACGAATCATTTAGCTTAACTTACACACAAATATCAAAGGCTTACTACATTGAAGGCGAAGGCGGCAAGATTGATAAAGGCCCTGAAGTTGGCTTTGATGCTACTCAAGCTAAAGTCACCTCTACTGCTAGCTAATTAAAGGAGCGCTATCGTGGCATTAAATTCCCAACATAAACGCGTCAGTAAAAACCGTGTAAGTATTACTTACGATGTGGAAACTAACGGCGCAGTAGAAACAAAAGAACTTCCTTTTGTTGTCGGTGTGATTGGAGACTACTCTGGTCATAAACAAGATAAATCTGATGTAGAAGATCGTGAATTTTATAATGTTGATAAAGATAATTTCGACAACGTAATGAAACGCGTCGGTCCAGAGCTTTCATTAAAAGTTGAGAATGTCTTAGCTGATGACGATAGCGAATTTTCAGCAGATCTGAAATTTTCATCAATGAAAGACTTCGAACCTGAAGCCATTATTGATCAAGTTGAACCTCTGAAAAAGCTCGTCGAAACGCGTAACCAACTCAAGGTTCTATTATCTAAAGCAGACCGCTCTCGTGATTTAGAAAAACTTCTTAAAGAGGTTCTTCAAAGTGCTGACACCATCAACGCTTTGTCTGGTGAGCTTGGTATTGACAGCGAGGGAGCAGAATAATGAGTACAGAAACTGAGAATCAAGCGCAACCCGAAGCTGCGGAAGGCTCACTGAGCTTTTTAGACAGAGCCATTGAAGCAACGACTCAAACACCTGCTGACACGACCAAAGAGCTTTTCTCTGTTCTTGCAGAACAAGCGCTATCAGGCACGGTTACATGGGATAAAAACGTCACAAAGACCATTGAAAATGCCATTTGTGAAATTGATAAGAAATTGTCAAAGCAGCTCTCTGCCGTTATGCAAAAAGATGACTTTCAAAAACTGGAAGGATCATGGCGCGGAGTGCAAAAACTGGTTAAAGAAAGCGAGCTTGGTAGAGATCTGAAGATTAAAATGGTTGATTTCACACAAGAAGAGCTTCTTGAGCAGTTTGAAGATGCGCCAGCAATCGATCGAAGCCCTCTCTTCAATGCGGTGTACCAAGGTGAATACGGTACTGCTGGTGGCGAGCCATACGGAGCGTTCATTGGTGACTACGAATTCAGTGCGAAAGATGAAGACGTTGCTCTACTTAGATATATGGGCGAAGTGGCGGCTGCTTGTCACGCACCTTTTGTCGCTTCTGCAAATGCTGAGATGTTCGAATTTAATGACTTCACAACATTCAACGAAGGTAAACCGGTTGCGGCAGGTTTTGACTCCCCTGCTTATGCTGCATGGAATTCATTTAGAGAAAGTGATGATGCTCGATACGTTACTTTAACCCTACCAAGAACGTTAGCCAGACTGCCTTACGGTGGAAAAGGGTTAGGTACTAATGTATTTGAGTATGAAGAACTTGATACAGACATGGATGGCAACCCTAAACCAGCTGGTAATGATCAGCTAGTTTGGTCTAATGCCGCTTACGATTTGGGCCTTAAAATGACTCAAGCGTATACAGCAACAGGTTGGTGTACTTCAATTCGTGGTTTAGATAATGGAGGTAAAGTAGAAGACCTTCCGAACCTAACCTACAAATCTGAAGCCGGTGACATTCTTCAACAATGTCCTACTGAAGTAAATCTAACTGATGAACGAGAAAAAGAGCTCAGCGACTTAGGCTTCTTGCCACTCGTTCACTACAAAAACTCCAACTATGGCGTATTTATCGGTGGTCAAACGACTCAAAAACCTAAAACGTTTACCGACCCTGATGCCACTGCCAATGCCGCGATTTCTGCACGTTTGCCGTATATCATGGCAAGTAGTCGTATCGCCCACTACTTGAAAATCATGGGTCGTGACAAATTAGGTTCTAATCTTGAAGCTCCTGATATTCAAAGGGAACTTCAATTGTGGATCGATCAATATACCAATTCAGGTGCCATTGGTAATGAGCAACGTGGAAAAACACCTCTATGTGAGTCTCGTATTGAAGTTGTTGAACAGCCTGGTCGACCAGGTTCGTATTCAGCGGTTGCACACTTACGCCCTTGGTTACAGCTAGAAGAGCTGACAACCTCTGTTCGTATGGTTGCTAAGATCCCTGGTTAACCGAAGGATGTGGCCGGAGTAATTCGGCCACTTATTTGTATGCAGTTAAATACAGATTGGCAAGAAACCTTTAATCAACTAGATGATAAAGACAACGCCTTTATGAAAAAAGCGTTGTCTTTACTATCTGAACTCGACCCAAATATAGTATCTAGCGCCTCGAGCCTAGTCGGTAAGCTTAGTCGATTGATTGCTAATATCGACCAACAGTTGTCTAACCAACTTAACCATATTTTACACGCAGACGAGTTTGAAGAGCTCCACAGTAACTGGCTTGGCTTGGAAGGGCTTATTCACCTACCCGTTAATAGCCAACGTACCAAAATACGAATGTTGGATATGAGCTGGCATGAAATTTCATCCGACGTGAATCAAGCCTACAGCACCAAAAGCAGCCACTTGTATAATCTGATTGGAAACAAAGAGCTAAATACTCTCGGGGGCCAGCCATTTGGCACCTTGCTATTTACACATCCTATCAAAATGGATATGGATTTTGATGCCGACTACGATGATCTCTTTACTCTAGAGCTTCTTGGTAAGCTTGGCGAAACAACACTATGCCCTATTCTTCTTGCTCCAGATAACCATTTTTTTGTTAACGAGGGTGCAGATTGGCTCTCTGACGTTGTTCGAATTGAGAAGATACTTGCGGGTCCAGACTTCTTAGCTTGGCAACAACTGAGAAAGAAAAGCTGCTCTCGTTTTGTGGCTCTTGTCATGCCATCCATTCGAATGAGAGAACGATACCAGAATCTAAAAGCTGGGTTTATCTTTAACGAAACAGGAAGTGGCCTGTGGGGAAATGCTGTTTTTGCCTTTGCCTCGACAATTATCAAAGAACATCACCGAGTTAATTGGTTTGGCTTTTTAAAATCTCGATGGAATGACCGCTACCAAGGTTCGATTGTTAATACCCCAAATATATCAACGTCTAGTCACTACCTAAATTCGCCAACGACTAAAATCATGCTGTTTGGGCAGATTTCATCATTCTATGCTCAACAAGGTTTTGTTCCCCTGACTAAAAGCCCACTTTCAGATAAGTACTACTTCAACGGAAACAATTCTATCTGGAAATATGGCAACAGTGACAATGAAAAAGTGCTTACACAGATCCAGACCACTCTCATGTCGTGCCGAATTGCGCACTATCTAAAAGTACAAGTTAGGGAAATGATAGGAAGCTTTAGTACCGCAGCTGAATGTGAAGTCTTTCTCACTCAATGGATCGAAAAATTCTCAAGCAATGTCTCTTTTGCTAACGAAGAAACATTAGCCAAATACCCTTTAAGCTTTGCCAAGATTCAGATTAACGAATCGAAATCTCACCGTGGCCACTATAGCTGCACATTACGAATTGTACCTCAGTACCAATATGATCATTTCAGTAGTGAAGTGGTTCTGACAACCGATTTAGATGAGGTTGCGTAATGAGTTTATGGAGCAGTTTTATTAGTCAAAATAATGCGAATACTTTCAATGAAGTAGAAGATATCAAATACCACTTAACGAAACTTTTAGAATCTGAAGCTTCACTACTCTACATTGATGATCGATTTGTTGAGCTTAACCGCTCGAACCATCGCTTCGGTATAGAAGATATTCAGCTTTTAAGTGCAAGTCTAGATCAAACTCAATTAGCGATGAGAATCGAGACTTGGGTATCTCAATTTGAACCGCGATTACACGATGTGTCTGTCGAACTCGTTGAGCGTAAAGCCAGTGAAAACGCGATCGCTTTTAATATCATTGCCAAAGTGAATACAAGCCAAGGAGAAACTGAATTGGTATTTGACTCGAAGATTGCACTGAATGACCTATCTACGTCGTTAAGTGAGGACAGCTATGAGTGACCCCCTACTGCGATACTTTGAGCAAGAACTCGCCGTTGTTAAGCGTTCATTGGGTCAATTTGGTGATAAACACCCTCGTCATGCTGAAAACCTTAATATTCATCAAGGGAAGATAGAAGACCCGAGTATCGCTAGGTTATTGGATGGTGTCGCTCTGCTTAACGCAAAGGTTGAAAAACAGCTTTCAGAACAGCTCCCTGAAGTTGTTGAGGGTTTACTTGGGATTCTTTTTCCATCTTATGTACAAACAGTACCTAGCATTGCGTATATAAAACTAGAAGATATTGAGGGCCCAATAGAGAGTGCGACGTTACCTAAAGGTGCACAATTCTCTGCAACCGTCGAAGAGCAAGAGTGCCAATTTCAAACTGTCGATGAATTAAAGGTTACCCCATTTAGCATTACCAACATTAGCGCATTGGGAGCCCCTTTTAACTTTAACCGACCAAAGATTGCAGAACACTCTTCTGCGGTGATTCAAATCACGCTTTCAACGGGTGATCCAGACGTCCACTTTCGTCACCTTGATATTGAGGACCTCGATTTTTTTGTTCAAGGCTTCGAAAACAACGCTGACTCACTAGTAGAGCAGCTTCTTAGTCAAACTCGTGCCATCTCAGTCTCTGATATTTCTTGCGAACAACATACATGTATTGACGCGAATAGCCTAAAAAACCGAATTAGTGACCTTTCATTTACCTTCCTTCCTCAGCACGGCAATCAGTTTTCCGGTTACCAGTTAATGAGTGAGTATTTTTTCTTTAAGGAGAAACGTCAATTTTTCAGACTAAAAGGCTTTGGTCGAACCTTAGGAAATCACGCTTCCTCCGAGGTTGTTGTGAATCTTTTTCTTTCCTCATTGCCATCCGAATTCGTCAGGCTTTTCAACCTATCCGTTTTTAAACTCAATGTTGTACCTGCGATTAACCTTTTTGAGGAGTCAGGAGAGCCGATTCGCTATGACCAACGAACGCTCACTGCTCCAGTTAATACAAACGCACACTTTAGTGATTCGACAGAAATTTACGACATTAAAGAGATTTACGAGATTACGTCAAGCGGTGAAATACCTTTGTTACCCCTGTTTAAGAATCGCTATAACAGCACTGATGACCAAAATTATTGGCAAGTCACAAGGGATGCGTTTGGTGAGCACAAATTAATGGTATCGCTAGGAGACAATTCAGCACCTGAGTTTAACAAGTTATTTGGTACACGTTTATTATGCTCAAATGGTAAATTAGCTTGTGGCATTGAAGGGGTAATGGAGTGTAAAGAGAGTATCGATTTACCTGGTGAATTCTCACCTATTTACCCTCCCTCAGCACCAATTGAACGAGAGTACGACCAAAATTTGCACTGGCAATTCATCGGTATGCTTAACAGTAACTTTTCGTCTCTACTTCACTCACAAGAGGCGAATGAATCGTTGAAACAGATGCTACAACTATGCTGTCGTAATCAGATCTCAGATAGCGATATTCAAACCATCAGGAGTGTCACGTTCAACTCACAAGTTTCTGCTATTCGTATACTCGGTAAGAACACGTTTTCACCAGGGACAGAGATCGATATTGAACTCGACACTAACGCTCCTTTTCATGCATTCAGTGATGTTCTTAATCGATTTTTTCAACAGTTTTGTAGCTTTGACCGTTACATTCAGCTCAATATTCGTATTTTTGGTAGAGATGGAATAATCAAACGGTATGCCAAGGTTCATGGGAGTCAGTTATGTCTCTAATTCGTGATCTTAGCCAGCAGCCCCAAGAATGGGAATTTGCACAAGCAATGCGTCAATTATCGCAATTTGTGTTAAATCAACCCAACAAAATTCGATTAGAACTCAAAGCAGAAGTAATGCCAGCAGGCGATTCCAGTGATATTCAATACTTTTCGCTAAAAAACAACGTAGCCAAGCTTAGGTTAACCAAATCTGCGCTAGCGGGTGTTCAAGGTGTCATACCTAACTATCTGTACGAAGAGTTGTTAGCCGCGCTTCATAGAGAAGATCATGCACTAAAAGACTTTTTGGATGTTATGAATCAGCGTCACTACGAAATTCTCTACCGAGTGACGATGAAACAATCACTACTACTTGATCAAGAGATATCAGTTAAACGTTCTGAACTTTTATATCAACTCGCGAATCTTAGTAAAAAGCATCATCACTATTTCCAGTACTGTACACTATTGAACCAAAACAGCCGTCATTTACCAACATTGGCTAAAATGCTCACTGATTTTTTCCCCTATCGATTTCAAGTAAAAACGAGGCCAAGTGTTAGGCAAAAGCTACCTATTGATTCTTTAACTCGATTGGGTACTGAACAGCATTTCAATAGTCGACTTGGACAAGGATTTTTATTGGGTAAGACTTGCCATGCCCAATTTAGTCGAATCGATATTTTTATATTAATGGATAATGAAAATGAATATCGCCAAACCGTCAATGATTCGAATTTGGCACTAAAAGTGCGAGAACTGTCTCAGCACTACCTTCGTGACAGCACACCAATTTCAATTTATTTAAGTGTACAACGGGCGTTTTTAGCTCAACCAATGTTAACAAGCAATTTTGCAAATTCAGCTCGACTTGGAGAAGCAACTTGCCTTGCTCCAGAACGCTACCCTGCTGAGACCGTGAATATTTTACTGAATAGTTAATCGGACAAACTGCATTCGATACAAGGAATAAAGTATGACACAAGTGACCTTAACCAATCTTGTTGGAAAGCTATCAACACCGCTTAAACAGGCATTAGAAACGTCTGCCGGTGCTGCAATGAATCAGGGGGTGCCAGCTATTGAAGTCGAACACTGGTTACTTCAATTATTATCTCAAAAAGATAGTAACTTGAATAATCTGTTTGATTCACAAAAATTGCCTCAAGAAGAGCTGGTCAAAGAGCTCACGATGAAGATTACGCTACTAACTAAAGGAAGTGAGGGGCAGCCAACACTAAGTCATGCCCTTACGGAACTGGTTAAAGACGCATGGATGATCGCATCGGTAAACTATGGGCACGGTGAAATCATCAGCTTGCACTTAATACAAGCGCTTCTTCAACAGAATGTTATGGGCGTTAAAACCCTCGAGCTTAAATCTTTAGACGCACTTTCCATTGAATCGCTTCAAGGGCTCATCAGTAAAACGGCGATTGCAAGATCCTCTTCTTCAGCTTCGGCTGCGTCAGGTGGCGTTGACACTACCCCGTCAGGCAATGATGCGCTCAGCAAATACACCATCAACCTTACTCAACAAGCGATTGACGGAAAAATCGACCCTATTTCTGGGCGTAATTCAGAAGTTCGAAAAGCGATCGATATCCTTTGTCGAAAACGCCAAAACAACCCGATAATGGTCGGAGAGCCAGGTGTAGGTAAAACAGCGGTGGTTGAAGGTCTCGCGTTAAGAATTGCCGCAGATGAAGTACCAATGGCTCTTCAAGGTGTGCAGATTCACTCCCTTGATCTAGGGCTACTTCAAGCAGGGGCAAGCGTTAAAGGTGAGTTCGAAAACCGCCTTAAAGATGTGATCAATGAGGTGAAGAACTCTGATGTTCCAATTATTGTTTTCATCGATGAAGCGCATACGCTCATAGGCGCTGGTGGCGCTGCCGGTCAAAATGATGCCGCTAACCTATTAAAACCAGCACTTGCTCGTGGTGAATTTAAAACCATCGCCGCCACGACATGGGCTGAATATAAAAAGTATTTCGAGAAAGATCCTGCATTAACTCGACGTTTCCAAGTGGTTACTATTGAAGAGCCTAACGCTGAAGATGCCATGCAGATGTTACGTGGTGTAGCTGCATCCTTACAAAGTCACCATGGGGCATTTATCGCTGAGTCTGCGATCGAAGCTTCGGTTCATTTATCTATACGCTACCTACCAAGTCGCCAACTTCCAGATAAAGCAATCAGCCTTCTTGATACCGCAAGTGCGCGTATTGCATTGACGCAAGGTGCTAAACCAGAGGTAATTGAAAGCCTCGAACAGACAATTAAATATCAGTCGAATGAAAAAGCCGCCTTAGAGAAAGAGCAAGCGCTGTTTGGTAACAGTGCAGAAGAGATTATTGAAATTGAGAAGCTGATTGAAGAGAACAAGACTCACTTAGCCGCATATCAAGAGCGCTGGGAGAAAGAAGTTGTTCTCGTTGATCAAGTTAAACTGGTTCAGCAAGAGATCACGGAACAACAGATTGAGGATAATGTTGACCCAGATAAACAAGTTGAGCTAACAAAACTACTTGATGAGCTTCATGAGTTACAAGGTGAAGAGCCTCTAGTTAATGCCATGGTTGATGATAATACGATTGCTCAGATTATCGCTAACTGGACTGGTATCCCTGTTGGCAACATGATGAGTGATGAAATCGCCAAACTACTGACCCTCGAAAGCGAACTTGATAAGCGTGTTATTGGGCAAAATGTGGCGAAACAGGAGTTGGCAAAAGCAATTCGTATTTCACGCGCAGGACTGACAGACAACAGAAAACCCATAGGCGTTTTCTTAATGTGTGGTCCAAGTGGTGTCGGTAAAACTGAAACCGCAATGGCATTAGCTGAGCAACTTTATGGTGGTAGCAACGATCTTACCGTTATCAATATGACCGAGTTTAAAGAGGAGCATAAAATTTCTATGCTGCTTGGGTCACCAGCTGGTTATGTTGGTTTTGGTGAAGGTGGCGTACTAACGGAGGCGATTCGACGAAACCCATACTCTGTTCTTCTTTTGGATGAGATGGAGAAGGCGCACCCTGGCGTTCATGACATGTTCTACCAAATCTTTGACAAAGGAAGCATCAAAGACAGTGAAGGTCGTTCAATAGACTTTAAGAACACAATTATCATCATGACCTCAAACGCTGCAGATCAGGCAATATGCGATGTTGTTGCAGAGTCAGAAGAGCGCATCGATAACACAGAGTTACTTGAATCGATACGACCTGATCTTCAGCAATACTTCAAGCCAGCTTTCCTTGGCCGTACAACCATCGTTCCTTACTACCCACTGAACGATGACGAGCTGTCTAAAATTACAGAAATCTCCTTAAATCGAATTAAGAAGAAACTAGCCGAACAGTATCAAGCAACCTTCAATTGGGACGAAAGCTTCATTGAATTTGTCGTGAATCGAAACAGCGATCCAACGACGGGCGGTCGTGCTGTAGAGCAGATCATTAACCGTTCACTGATGCCGAAGTTAGCCGAAGAGTGTATTTCTCGTTTAAGTAAAAATGAGCCAATTTCTGCGGTCGCCGTCGTAGGCAGCACCTCTAGTGATGGTTTTACACTCACTATTAACTAAAACCCAAACTAAGTGAATATCTGGTAATCAATGACGATGGAAAAGAGCGACTCTCAAACGGTTAAAGTAACACTCAAAGTGAAGCTATTATTTGCGATCACTTCTGTGTTGCTCTTTTCTATTGCCTTGAACACCACGTTAAACTATTTGAACTTTGAAAAACGTTTAAACGAAACGTCAGATTCAACCTATCAGATTGTTCTTGAAGAAACACATAATGATATCAATCAAGCAATTAGCCTAGGTCTCCCTCTCGCTTCTATCACCAATATACAAAGCCTTTTGGAGCGAAGAGAGCTACTTGTCGATGGCATTACCCATATATCAGTTCTCTCTGATTCAGGTAAAACGCTTTTTACCTCTGGAGATGTGGAAATTGCAACGGCCAACTCTAATTCAGGAGAAAGAGCATTAAGTGTTGATATCTTAAACACGTTCAACGTAAAAGAGGGTGAACTGACACTCCACTACTCAACTACACCGCTCAATAAGTTAAAGAAAGCCCTCCTAAGTAAGCAGGTATACATTGCTGTATTTTGGCTAGTGATCACGGCTGGCCTAGGTTTTATCGCCGTTAAAAACTTACTAGATGGCTTTTTATTAAAGATCAGCAAAGCTCATCAGGCACTCACACCAACACCTATTGAGAAATTAGGTGAAAAACAGCCGAATGAAAAACTGATCAGTAAAGAAGAATCAAAAAGCACTTTGAGCCAAATTACTAAAGCTCATCAAATAGTGAATGCAAGCTCATCTCGTTCCAAATGGGAAAAATGGACCAATAAACACTTTCCCATTGTAATAATAAGTATCACGGTGGGACTCACAGTAATTGCCAATGCTGGGCTTTCATATCAATCGATGAGCTCATTTTCGACAGTCTATGAAGCCAAGCTTGAACAAAAATCAAATCTCATTGGAGAGACTCTTTCAACGGTCATTGACCGTTTAGTCAGCAGTGGTATTCCGATCAATAAGCTTAATGGACTTGAAGATGAGTTCTCTATCTATACTCATAAACACAATGAAATTCTTTCGATCTCACTTATTCGTGGTACAGAGGCTATTTATCAATATCCTAACGAATTTGATGAAGAAGGCAGTGAGCACCTTTCATCCTTAGTAAGCGATGAAGATACGTTTATTAAAGTCGTTACCGACGACAATTTAATTATCAATTTACTAAAAGAGAGCTTCATGGATATGATGACGGTATTGATTGCGTCATGTCTGGTTGTCATTGAAATCATTCTCTTTACTTGCCACTTTTTAATTCTGGCTCCTTGGCAACAACTGAAACAAGTCTTTATGGCCGTAAATAGAGACATAGTGAATCATTTAGCGACCATCATTTCAAAAGATGAAATTGGTCAGTTATTGAAAAAATTGAATAACAGTGTCGTCAAACTCAACCCAACTCAACCCAATAAGCAGTTATTTGCTTTAGATTATCGTTTCATCAGGCTGCCACTGTTCCTATTGGTGTTTGCAGAGGCATCGTCACTCGCGTTTTTTCCAAACTTTGTTTCAAGCTTACCTAATAACCAAGCTTGGATACCTGAAAGCCTTCAAACTAGCATCCCAATATCACTCTTCATGCTTTGTTGGGCGCTTTCTTTACCTTTTGCAGGATACTGGTCAGATAAAGTGGGTAGACGCTACTCTCTGATCGCCGGGGCGTCATTGACCGCTATCGGGCTCGCCCTGACCGCTTTTGTACCTAACATGTTAACCCTACTCATCGCTCGCTCTATTACCGCGGTAGGTTATGGCATAGTCTTTATTTCCGCTCAAGGATACGTCACAGATACCACACACGATGGTAACCGAACTAAAGGTATGGCAACCTTTTTATCCGCGTTCTTTTCTGGATCACTCTGTGGCGCCGCAATCGGTGGGATTCTTGCTGACAAGCTAGGCTACTCGACGACATTTTTATGCGCCGCATTATTAGCATTATTGAGTGCCCTACTTGTGATGCTTTTCTTCACCAAAAGCGACTCTCAAAATACAAGTAAACCTGTTCGTTTGTCTGATTTTAAGGTGTTGCTGAGTAACAAATATTTCGCCTTAATATGCCTATTTAGTGCCATCCCTGCAAAAATAGTGCTGACTGGATTTCTCTACTATATTTGCCCTGTTTACCTTCAATACTTAGGAGAAAGCAGTTCTGTATCAGGCAGAATAATGATGACCTATGGTCTTTCGCTTATTGTAATATCTCCAATAAGTGCGGCTTTGGTTGATAAGTACCGCAATAAAATGGTGTTTATTGTGTGTGGCGGGCTACTTTCTGCCATCGCCTTAATTAACATACTCGTGCTACCAGGAACATATGGGCTATTAATGATCGTAATCTTCATTGGTGTTGCTCATGGCATCTGTGTGTCACCACAAATCCCTCTAGTCATTGAGCTCCTTCGTGAACAAGGAATCGATAAAGGAAAAACCATTGGTATATTCCGGCTTCTTGAACGTATTGGTAATGTAGCAGGGCCAATACTAGCAGGCTTTATATTAAGCCTCTTTGGTTTTGAAACCACCATACTTATTTTTGGTTTGACCTTATTGGCTAGCTCTATTGTTTTGTTGAGTCTCTTTACGCTATTTACTAAAACAGACAAACAGCAGCTGGGAGCCACGCGATGAAAATAAATGTATTGATTGTTGCGCTCACGTCACTTTTGATTTTCATTTCAATTGGGTCACCAGTGTTTGCGTCCACAGAGAAGAATCATGTCGTCATGCTTTTATGGCGAGGTGTTACCGACGCTGAAAAAGGGTTTATGGAGTATTTGTCCAGTAAGGTGGATGTCCACTTCACTATTTTGGATGCTAACCGAGACAAAAACGCGCTATCTCGCCACATAAAGTCTCTTGAACATCGTAAGATCGATCTTGTATACACGTTCGGTACCACGGTGACATTGGCCTTACTTGGCAGTGCCGATAACCCTACTCCATTTCGTTCTGGTAATGTACCTGCTGTATTTAGTATTGTTAGCGATCCTATCGGTTCAAACATTATTTCTCGTGATAGTACGTCGCGTAACTTTACTGGTGTCAGCCATATCGTCCCCCATGACGTTCAGTTTAAATCCATTAGCATGCTTGAAGGTGTCGACTCTATTGGGATTGTGTATAACCCACTAGAGAACAATTCCGTCGTCACTGCGGAAAAAATGCAGGCGTTATCTGAACAATATAATATACAGGTGACGCTATACCCATTATCTATTATAGAAAATAAACCTAGCCTTAAATCCGTAGAAAGTATTACCAAAAAGATGGCTAACGACGGTATCGATCTCGCTTACCTTCCCCCTGATTCATTCGTTATTTCATCAGCAAAAACTATCGTAAAGAGCATGCACAATCAGAATATTATGACTTTTTCCTCTACCGAAACGCCGATACGAAAGTCACAAGCGCTCATCGGTATTGTTAGTCGGTATTATAATGTTGGTCAATTTGCCGCCTACAAAGCCGAACAAGTTCTCAATTCACACATTAATATTAGTAATATCAGTGATATTCCTATTGAGCCATTAAGCCAGTACTCATATATTGTTAACATAGATGCAGCAAAACACTTAGACTATTACCCTCCGGTATCGGTGTTAAAAATATCTGAACTCATAGGGAATAACAGTGATGATAAATAAGTTTCATTGGCTAGTGCAGTTTATATGGGCAATATCCTTGTTTATTTTAGGGGCAAATAGCGCTGTAGCGAATACAACGACCAATAACACGATTCAGAACAAATACGGCCCAACCCGCCTATTATTGACAACTCAAGATTGGGCACCCTATCAAGAGTATAAAAATGGTGAGATGGAAGGGGTAGCTCTGGATAAAGTCAAATGTGCGTTAAGCAAGATGAGTCAGCCATACAAAATTACCATGACTTCGTGGTCAGAGGCTCAGTTAAAAGTTCATAGTGGCACTCAGCATGGTTTTTTTGTCGCGACGAACACGCAGGAGCGTAATGAATACGCGACACTCTCTGACCCCATTGCACAGCAACAACTGTATTGGTATTTCGGGCCTGGCGTAACTGCGAAAATAGATGAGCTATCAAAAGTTAATTTGAAGTTTTCCGCTAAATTTGGCTCAAATAAATGGTTTTGGTTAAAACGTAACGGATATAACGTCGTGAAGAAGCCGCGTGATGCTAAAGTATTATTAAGGCTACTAAAAGATCGTGAAATAGACATTGCTCTAGAAGATCAACTGGTATTCAAGTCTGAGATTGAGAGAGCACTGCTTCCTTCTGATTATTTTCAATCTGAGCTTTTGGAAACTAAACCTATGGGCGTCTATTTCTCAAATCGTTTTCTGAGTAAATACAGTGGTTTTCTCGATAACTTTAACCGTGCCATCACCGTTTGTAATTAACAGTATTGATGCACAATTTTCAACGCTTTAGCTAAATGAAAGTAACAAGTAATTATTGGCGGACTGTAAAAGCCATTCAAATCAGTAAGAGATATTTGTATATGAAGAGCAGTGATTAATGAGAGACAGTACTAATGACTATTAGTGTTCACTTAATTTCAATACCAGACGAAGAAGTCGTCACATCTCGCGTTATCTACTTACCTGAAAGTGGAGGCGAATTTGGACGCTCTCCTTCTTGTGATATTGCGTTACCGGATCAAAGCAAACGCATATCTCGTGTTCATGGTCGTATTACCCTTAGCAACAAAGGCTATATCGTCTCTAATCAAGGAAAGAACCAAGCCTCGCTCAATGATAAACCGCTTATTTCCGGTAAAGATTACCTCCTAAACGATGGAGATATCCTTGTCGTTGAAAAATATACGATGCTCGTTAGTACCTTAATGAGCAGTAATAGCACCTCTTCAATTGATGATAAGGACGATACGTTTAACGAGCCTGCATTTTCACTCAACCTAAAAGATGATGATGTGGATTTTCTCGACCAAGTTAGTGAACCACCCGCAGCTAAAAATAACGCGAGCTTTTCACAAACTAACGTCCTAGTGGATGACCCATTCTCTTCCGATCCATTTGAAGATTTTTCTCCAGAGGAAATTGAGCCTCATATTGACGTTGCGTCTCAAGTCGAAATTGATGAAGTGAGCCATGATGAGATCGACGCTTCAACATCAGATCTTGAGTACTTGCCGATTGCTAACAATTCTGGGTCCCCTCAATTAGAAGAAACCCTGAATAAACTGGTATCACTGACAGAGAAAAACCAACAATATTTACGCAACCCTCCTCTTCAACATGACGCTCTGTTCGAAGCGCTAGAAAAGACAGTCGATCAGTTTCTTAATGAGTTTTGCCCTGAGCAATTAGAGCATCAATTTAGTAGCTACCTATCTAACGGTCTGTTCACTAGCAAAGAGAAGAAGTACTGGCGAATCTATACTAAACACTTTGAACATAGAAAAGATAACGGGGAATTTCGTCGTCAATTCAAAGCGTTGTTTATGGAAAACATGCAAAAACAAGGAGAGGAAAATTGAAGGCGTGGTGGTTAGGACTTATCGCGATGTTTATGCTCGGTTGCTCTTCTGATCCCGTGCCCACGTATACAACGCATAATTTTGCTGTCAAGGCTGACGATACCATTAATCCATCAGCAACAAGTAAAGCCAACCCTGTCGTGGTTAGACTTTATCAATTGAATGAGAAACAAGTATTTTTGCAAGCTCCCTTTATTGAGCTTTATACCCAAGACGAGCAAGTTCTTTCAAGCAGTCTTATCTCAAAACAAGTGCTATCGATTGTCATGCCGAACAGCAGCAACATCATCGATATCGACATTAATAAAAACACACTCTTTTTGGCCGTACTTGTCGAGTATGCCAATTATCAGCAAAGCGAACCTAAAGTTGTGAGTGTATTACCCAGTGAAGAAGAACAATATTTACAACTTAACTTAACCGGAAATAAAGCAGAATTTGAAGTCATCACCCCGGATACTGGCTGGTGGTAATCAGAAAATAAATCATGAGAATTCGTGTTTTCAACGTGGCTCTTAAATTAAAAACTTCTGCGAAAATAAGAACAAAAACTAGAGCGTTAGGACATTCGAACATAGGGAAATATCGTGGACGCATTTAAAAAAGTAGTATGGCAAGAAGGTATGTTTATTGCTCCTCAGCACTTTCAACAGCAGGATCGATACGTACAAAATTATATTCGCCAAAATGTTGAAACCCTAGCAGGCATCGCACCATTTTACGGTGTCACCGAGTTAGTTATTAATCATGACTTATTAAAAATAGGTAAGCTATCCGTCGCGCACTGCTGCGGACTGTTCCCAGACGGAACCCATTTTGATCTTCTACATGAAGTTGTCATCGATATCCCTCAGGGGAGTATTGAAACAGTTGTCTATTTGGCTTTGCCAATATCTCTTCAAGGCAACAATGATTATGGCCAAAAAAATAGCGATCAAAGCCGTTATCTGACTCATGCGATTAATGTGTTTGATACATCAACGTCTGAAAATGCCAACGTAGAAATCGATGTTGCTTCACTCAATATAAGCTTGAAGCTCAATACCGATGATGTATCAGGGTTTACGCTAATCCCTGTAGCAAAGGTATTGGAATGCAGTGAGGCTGGTGATGTCATTCTTGACCGTTCGTTTATTCCAGCAAGCCTTCATTATGGCGCTTCTCAACTGCTTATCGAACGAATTAAAGAGATCCACGCGTTAATCAATAATCGTGCAACCAATTTGATTAAGCGTATACAGGCAGGACAAGGTCAAAAAAGTACTCAGTCAATGATGCAAGATTACCTTTGGCTTCAGGTACTCAATACCTGGCTGCCGTGGTTTGATCTCACTATCGCTAATCCAAAGCTTCAAACACATGAACTATATAGCCAATTAAAACAGTTTGAAGCTCAAATATTGGCACTGACGCCTGCATTACCAGACAGCTGTAAACCGTTAAGCCAGCACGACCTTTATGAATGCTTTAATCCATTATTTTCAAATCTAAGGAATATGCTCACACTGGTACAACAAGACTCTGTTTTAGAATACCACTGGGATATGTCGCTATTTGAGAAACGTCGATTACTAAGAACCATCATTAAAGATACCTCTGCGGTGGCAAACAGACGCTTAGTGCTTAGCGTTAAATCCAATATTAATAGCAGTGATCTTAATGAGCTATTCCCCGTTTCAGCAAAACTCAGCAGCAATACTCGCATTGTTGATATCGTTAGAAATTCCCTATCAGGTATCACGATCAAACCTCTCCCGATTGCACCGAGTGAACTTAAGCCTATTCAAGGGGTTTCCTATTTTGAGATTGATACACTCGATAAGAGTTGGACTGAGATGTTGGATAATCGTGATGCGTTGGCGATGCATGTTGACGCTCGCATCACCGAGCTTGAAGCTGTGCTATACGCGTTAAGGTAACGATATGGAATTTGTTGACGAAGATACGCTTGTTTGGGACAAATCGAATCAGACTTTTTCAAAGCCTGAGGATGTTGATACTCCAGTAAAGCACATCCCTATTCACTCCGACTCAAATCAAGCTGCCTTTTTGCAACATTTCGATAAGGCGGAAAACCAGCTATTGAACATCAGTAGCCCTCTTTTGGCGACCGTCCTTAAAATATCAACCATGCCTGAACCTTACGATCTCACCTCATTAAGAGAAGAGATCATTCAAGAGATTAATAACGTCAAAGAGAGCGCCAATCAACTCACCTACCCTGTTGCTGTTATCGATAAACTTTGCTTTCTCTATGCGGTCGTTATTGATGAATTGATTATCTATACCGATTGGGGAGAAAAGAAAGGTTGGGAAAACAAAACACTACTCAGTGAGCTATTTGGGATGAGAAATGGTGGTGAGCTGTTTTTCAATGTGACTGAAAAAGCTATCCGTCAACCACACAAAATGATCGATCTTATTGAGATTATTTATATCTTTGTAAGCATCGGGTTTAAAGGTCAATATCGTGAGCATGGAAGCGATCAGCTTAAAGCGTCTATCCACCAACTGGAGCAGCTGATCAGTCAATATCGACAATCTAGTCATATCTATTGTCACACCAAAGTATCATTGCCAAAAGTACGGAAGCCGGCCCGAAAAAGCCGTTACGTCATATCTACTCTTTTCTACCTCATACTCATTATCACTAGCGTTGGGCTAACACAGTATTGGTATAATGAAACTCACCCCCAACGGGCTAGAGATTTTGCCTATTTAGACGACTTTAGTCAGCGATACATACTCTCAAGTCAAGCTAGCGATATTATTTACATCAGCACTGACGATGATCTGGAACAACCAACGGGGGGGTTAATACCCGCTAAGGTAGAGCAACGTCCAGTTAACGCTAGCACAGCAAACCTTAACAATTCTTCGAGCACTGTTTTGGATCAAAGCACGAGCAGTGAAATCCCTTGGTTAGTCCAACTGGCTACGTTTTCATCTAAAGAGAACGCGGCGGCTTTTATTAAACAGTTATCGCCCTCGAGCTTTGAGCCGCTTATTGATGAATATAAAAGCTATTTTCGAGTAATTGTCCGTACCACATCGTCCACACAAGCGAAATCAATTAAGCAGTGGTATCAAAGTAATGACAGTATCAACGCCATCATTGTCAAAAATGAACAATAACTTTTAAGGATGAAGTATTTCTATTATGCCTGATACGAAATCATCACCAAAATACAGTAAATCTCAGCGTATCGTTATCTCGCTCTGCTTTTCATTGCTCATATTCTGTCTCTGTGGAGCAACAGCCTGGGGGCTGGATTTGATGGCACATATGGTTGCCGTCATTTCTATCAGCATGCTGCTGTCTCTTATTACTGGCTTAATTAGCTATTGGTTACTCTCTCGCTCGAAAAAGAAAGCCCCAACTAACAACCAAGATAAGATCTTGTTGAAGAAGCGCCAAAAGCTGTTGGTTACTCACTTTTATCGCATGATGAAATTGCAAAACCGCAAAAAGATGCGCTTAAGTCGTTATGATCTTCCAATATATTTCTTTCTTAGCCAAGACCCTAAAGAAGATAAACGAATCATCAGTCAGATGGGTTACGAAGCTTATAAGCTCGATGACTTTGGTAATGATATAGAATTCCCAATTCTATTTTGGCAAAGTGAGCATTCAATACTCATGTCGATCAGTTTGGGGGAAGATCAGCACCCTGAATATATCAAGACACTGTGTAAATGTTTAAATAAGTGGCGTCCCCGTCAAGCGATTAATGGCCTGCTACTTGCAACTGATATTTCAACGGTCTTAACCAATGAAGAACAAGTAACGCAAAAAGCCGATGAACTAAAGTCAACGTTACAGACCTTCAACTACACTTTTGGCTTGAATCTACCCATTTATAATGTCATTACGAACATGGGGAGTATCAGTGATTTTTGTCAGTTTTTCTCGTCGTTTGATGAGTCTAAGCGTAATGATGTTCTTGGTGCTACCTCGCCATATCAACAACATGGTGGCATCGATGCACAGTGGTTTTACGATGAGTTTGATCACCTAACAAGCCAACTCATTAGCAACGTAAATACGGCATTGGGAAATCAACTCAACCAAGAATTTAGAAATTCGATTGTCTCAGCACCTTTTCAATTTGGCTTGTTAAAACAGCATTTATGGCTGTTTCTGCAGCGATTATATCGGGGTGAGCAGCTAAGTGATGGACTTCAATTTCGAGGCTTCTATTTTACCCATAACGGTACTGAGCAGAACCAAAAAGACATTTTGGCCAGTGTTGTTAACCATTCACTAGGAAATGATGAGTACTTTTATCATCCTCAAATCCCAGTGAATCAAACCCTTTTCTCGCAACACTTAATGACGCATGTCGTACTTAACGAGCAAGAACTTGTTGGGGTTAACAAGCGCCGTGAAAATACCCTATTGCTCGCTCAAACATTTTATAGCCTTTTTTGGGCCGGTATATTAGTCGCGACTCTCACACTCATTAAGTTCAATTTCGATGACCAAAGCCAACGTGAACTAAGAGCTGACCAACTTTTAGAACGTTATAAAGAGGCAATATCCGCCTCTCCTTATGATATTGAAAACATGGCAGATAACGTGCCTAATTTGTATTCCCTATATCGTATTTACGCTCTATATACTGAACCAAAGCCATGGTATAGCTTACCTTTTTTACCTAACCCCTCAATAAAAGAAGAGGTAGAAAGCGCGTATTTTAATGAGTTGAAACAGGTTCTTATTCCTTCTATGGAGAATACCCTAGAAAAAGACTTATTTGTTTACGTCAACCTAGAAGACCAATCAAAAACACTCACATTACTCAATAATTATCGCCTTTTATTCAATCCAAATCGAACCAACGTTGATGAGCTAAAAAGCTATTTCATTCATACCCTCCAAGAGCAAGGAGAGGCCGACAATGTAAATACAGCCCAATTATCTCGATTACTTAACGACGTTTTTGATCAGAATTTGATTCCAGTAAAACCTAATGTTGGTCTGGAATCACTGGCAAAAAAGGTCATTAACCAAACTGGGGTCGAAATGCTCCTTTATGAGCATATTGTCAACCTTGATAAGTTCTCAAAAAGAGTCGATATTAGTAGCGAACTCGGCAGTAATTTCGATCAAGTTTTCAGCTTCTCCCCTCAATTCGTTGGTTATTTGGTACCGTACATTTACACACCTTCTGGTTTTAATGAAATTGATCTTTCTGTTGAGTCAGCACTAGTAAAAGAAGCTATTGATGCCTATCAAGGCATTGCTGGCTCTGCGCCAAGTGCCCTAGAGATGTATCGTATCAGCCGCGACTTAAAACAGATGTATCAACAAGATTACATCAACTACTGGCGCTCAGTAGTGCAAAATATACAAGCTAACTCAATTACTGAGCCTAGTGAATTGCATCGAGTAGTGACTTTATTGGCAACCCCTAGTGAAAACCCACTCTCTCAGCTCTACACAACACTTGCCAAATACACATCAGTTGAAATTGAGTCTCCTCCTGTGACTGATGATCAAGACGTTATTCCTGAACAAGACTCAGATAAAACAGAGTCTGCGCGTCAGATATCACTCGCCTTTGCGTCAATTCACACGTTAGTGACACCTGACAAAGCAAATAATAAACCGATTGATTCTGTACTCACTGCAATCGAAAATAGCTATGCTTGGCTTGATAAATTCTATAAAAGCAATGAGCCTCAAACGCTTGCTTTTCAGACTTTGTCTGCGTCATTGAAGGCCGACAACCCAATATCTACCATGGCCAATATTGCTTCTGAGCAACCAGATTTAATGAAAAAGGTGCTAAATGAGATAAGCAATCAAAGTAATGAAATGTTGCTATCACTGACCCATGAGTACCTAAACAGTTCATGGACTTCTGAGGTCTATCAGCCATACCAAAATACCCTGGCTGCGTTCTATCCGTTTAACAAAAAGTCGACAAATGATGCGAGTGTTGCCGACGTATTCGCCTTCTTCTCAAATAACGGTATCTTCGATACCTTTTATGCAACCAAATTAAAAATGTTCACTACTTCGGACAACGCAAGTCCATTCTTAGCGGGGTTATTACCAAGCTCAGGTTTAGCGCTAGATCCTGATTTATGGCAAATGGTCAGTAAGGCAAAAGACATTCAACAAGCTCTATTTTTGGCAGACCCTAGCAAAATTTCAGTTCAGTTCCAGATAAAAGCAGTAGATATGACCCCTGATCTTACAGAATTTGCCATTACGAACCAGAAAACAATTTTCACCTATCGACACGGACCTACGTTCTGGAGCCAGCACACCTGGGCTGGTGCCGAACAACTTGAAGATGCTCTGGGCGTTAAATTGAGCGCTCAGGCCCAATCGGTCGCTCAAGAAGAGTTCTCGGGTAACTGGAATTGGTTTAGGTTAATCGAACCAAGAGTGAAATCTGCAACCTCTCAGAAAACTCAAATTCAGTTTAATTATGATGATAGTAAAGTCACCATTGCAATCCGAACACAAGGGCAAGTTAATCCATTTGTCCCCGGTTTTTTTGCCGGATTTTCTCTACCGAGTGCAATATAGATTTAAGACGCAAGCTTCAACTTTAGTTTTAGCCTTGGGCTGATGATTATTGATCATCACTTACGATACTCAGGAGACCCCTTTGGCGAGTTTAGTTAACGAGCGATATAGAAAAACAGCAGAGCGGCTTATTTCGTCAGGTTATCGATTTAAACGTGCTTATCGCGAGCACGTATACCTCGCCTCCTCTCTTGAGCATGGCGACGTTATCATCAAATTTGGTGCTTCGCTTCCTAGTCGATATGGGCTGAAGCAAAGCGCTGAATTCCTCACTCGAGTTGCTTCTGACTTTTGGTCTCCTGTCATTGAATATGGCAGCGACAAGCAAATAGATTGGTTAATACTGCCTTATATCTGTGGTCAAACAGTCTCAGAATATATCATCAATGTAGGCCACGATTTACGTGGAAATCTAGTGGCAAACAAGTGGCTAGAATCACTTGAACTTGCCATTAGCACCCTTCATAAATTTGGTTTTGTTCATGGCGATATTAAGCCGAGTAATATTTTAATTACTTCATCCCAAAAGGTCCTACTCCTTGATTTTTCGACCATTACACCAATTGGAACTGAAATGCATTCATTACCGTTTCAGTTCCTTAGTCAGCGTTATGCTAAAACCAACGAAAGCCTAGCTACACCTAATATCGGTCAGGTTAGCTCAATCGACAATGATTGGTATTCTATTGCTCAGACGCTCTTAGTACTATCTGAGGCACTCCAACGTTCACATCCTCCGCAAGGCATCCCCTCCTTTCTTGTACCGAGTCGTTATCAAGTCATGATTACTAATTAGATTCATCCGCGATCTGCTAATAGCTCGCTTTTAACTTAATACCTAATACCTAATACCTAAATACTTATGCAAAGACGCCTCCTGAAGCAGAGCCTTCCAACGCGTGAACTTTATGAACAAAACCCTCTAAATGACCAATATTCTTTTTATCCCCACATTACAGACAAAAAATTAACATACACGTAACCTCAATGACATCTTCATTGTTATTCCTCCTAACGATGTAGAAGAAAACATAACGATAAGCACTTATCTATTTCGATTTGTGCGCCTACATAAGGAACGTGAAACATGTTTAAAGTATTAAAACCAACACTAGCAGCATCGATCATTGCAGCTTCATTCTCTTTTGGCGCGATGGCCGCTGATCTGGAAAAAATTCACTTCATCATCCCTGGTGGTGCTGGTGGAGGCTGGGATATGACGGCTCGTGGTACTGGTGATGTACTGGTTAAATCCGACATTGTTGAAAATGTATCATTCCAAAACCTGTCTGGTGGCGGCGGTGGTAAAGCAATTGCACACCTTATTGAAACAGCCGAGCGTCAAGAAGACACGTTGATGGTGAACTCTACCCCTATCGTTGTTCGTTCTTTAACGGGTATTTTCCCACAATCTTTCCGAGACCTAACACCTGTTGCTGCCACTATCGCTGACTACGGTGCTATCGTTGCTTCAGTAGATTCTCCATACAACACGTGGGAAGACGTGGTTAAAGAGTTCGAGTCTAACCCTCGTAAAGTTAAGATCGCTGGTGGCTCTGCTCGCGGTAGTATGGATCACCTCGTTGTCGCTGCCGCATTTAAAGGCGAAGGTTTTGACGCTAAGAAAGTTCGTTACATTGCCTATGATGCAGGCGGAAAAGCGATGGCGGCACTGCTTTCTGGTGAAACACAGCTTCTATCAACCGGTTTAGGCGAAGTACTAGAAATGTCTAAAACGGGCCAAGTTAAGATCATTGCAGTCACCGCACCTGAACGTCTTTCTGCAGCGCCAGATATCCCAACGTTAGTCGAGTATGGTAATGAAACTGTCTTCGCTAACTGGCGTGGTTTCTTCGCTGCACCTGGCGCTAGCCAAGAGAAAATCGACGAATGGAACAAAGCGCTAACTAAGATGTATAAAACAGAGCAATGGGAAGTGGTTCGTGACCGAAATGGTTGGATTGACAACTATAAAGCGGACAAAGACTTCTACACATTCCTAGAAGATCAAGAAAAGCAAATGGGCGACCTAATGCGCGAGCTTGGTTTCCTTAAGTAAGACACTTAGCAACACTCTAATAAGGGCTACACACGCTTCAGCAATAGCAGTAGCCCTTCGTAATACCCAGTTTTGCCGTATACGAGTTTAACCCCAAAACTCCTTTGTTTAATGCATTTTTGTTTATGTAGCTAAACATGTAAGCCAATTGACTAGCAGCAAGCAGCTTACTTTTTGGTTAATGCTTAGGTTCTCAGTTTCGCTGACAGCAACTCATTAACTCGCTCGTATACGGCCTTTTATTTCCTCACGCAAATGGAGTTGGATATGTCGGATTCGCCAACTAATTTTTTCAGTAAAGAAAACCTATTATGTCGCGATAGAGTCGGGGCGATTATTTTCCTTTTGGTCTGTCTTGTTTACGGCTACCAAAGTACGCTCATCCCCCTTTTCCCCGGGGACGAATACGAACCTTTCACGGCTAGAACATTACCTACTCTACTCACATTTGCTGGTATTGGACTTTCGTTACTCCTCCTAGTTACAGGACAAACAGACAAAGACAGTGGTGCTGTTTCTGATTTTGATTGGAAGCTGCTCATCGGATTTTTGTGCCTAATGGCTCTATACGGTGTTGGACTTACCTACTTAGGGTTTGTTCTGGCAACCAGTTTCTTTTTACTTGCCGGGTTTTACTTGCTCGGAGAACGTCGGAAGTCCGTGTTATTTGGCGCCTCTTTCCCTTTTGTTATCGCCTTTTATCTACTTCTTACACAAGCTCTTGATGTTTATCTTGAGCCCGGTCTTCTCTTCATCATCTGGTAATTAGGATACGCATTATGTTAGACGGAATTTTACAAGGACTCTCTACCGCGGTTATGCCAATGAACATCATGATGGTGGTTGTTGGTTGTTTCGTAGGTACATTTATAGGAATGCTACCAGGTCTTGGACCAATTTCAGCCATTGCTCTGATGATCCCAATTACCTACGGTTTAGACCCTTCTTCAGGCCTTATTCTAATGGCGGGTGTTTACTACGGCGCTGTTTTTGGTGGCTCTACATCATCAATATTAATCAATGCACCTGGCTGTTCATCAACAGTTGTTACAGCGTTTGATGGCTACCCGATGGCACAAAAAGGTCAAGCAGGTAAAGCGTTAGCATTAGCTGCATACTCTTCGTTTACTGGCGGAACATTGTCTGCAATTATGCTGTTGATCGCAGCGCCTGCCCTTGCCAGTGTGTCACTGAGCTTCCAATCATCTGATTACTTTGCACTCATGATTCTTGGTTTGTCAGCTGTGGCTGCATTCGCAGGGCCGGGTCAAGTCGTTAAAGCATGGATGATGACTATCCTAGGTTTAATGCTATCAACAGTAGGTATTGATAAAGGGGTTGGTGTTGAGCGATTTACTTTTGGCCTAACTGATCTAATGGATGGCTTCAGCTTCCTACTTCTTGCAATGGCGACCTTCGCTCTTGGTGAAACTTTAATGGGTATCTTGAAACCCCAGAAAGACACCAGTAAGGAAGAAAACCAAGTCATGGCCGATATCGGTAGCATGAAGATTACAAAAGAAGAAGTTAAGGAAGTCGCTCCTGTTTCAATTCGATCTTCTATTCTAGGCTTCTTCACCGGTGTTCTACCTGGTGCAGGTGCAACAATTGCAGCCTTCCTAAGCTACGGTATGGAGCGCAGCTTAGCACCTAAAGACAAGAAAGAAGAGTTTGGTAAAGGAAGCATTCGAGGCTTAGTAGCCCCTGAATCAGCGAACAATGCGGCATCAAGCGGTTCATTTGTTCCACTTCTAACGTTAGGTATTCCAGGCTCTGGTACAACGGCGATTATGCTAGGCGCACTGATTTCTTACGGTATTCAACCAGGTCCACGCTTGTTTGTTGATCACCCAGATGTCTTTTGGTCGGTCATTATTTCCATGTACTTTGGTAACATCGTATTGGTGATTCTAAACCTTCCACTGATTCCTTATATTTCAAAGTTATTGGCAGTACCAAGGACGGTTCTTCTTCCAATGATTTTGTTCTTCTCAATCACAGGGGTGTATTTGGTTTCGTTTAATACGATGGATGTGTTCATTATGCTTATCATCGCAATGGCGGCAATTGCGTTACGATTGGCTAACTTCCCCTTAGCACCGTTATTACTTGGTTTCATATTAGGTGGATTAATGGAAGAGAACTTACGCCGAGCATTAATGATCAGTGATGGTGAGTTGAGCTTCCTATGGGAACGACCAATTACTCTTAGTTTTTCTGTACTGGCCGCTCTTGTTTTACTTAGCCCACTTTTATTAAAAATGGTCAAAAAATTAAGAGTTCAGCCAAAGAAAGCCGAACAATAATTTACTAGCAAAGCCAAAGAGTATTTAACCTCTTTGGCTTCTTTCTTTAATATAATCAATTGGTTTTATATTGATTACTTTCAAGGGCGATAATTAAACGACCAAAAATGCCTCATATTTAATACACCCATCAAATAGTGTGATCCTAGTTCAGAGTGAAGGTTAGAATCATGTCAGGATAATTCGCAATTACTATTATTTTCTGTCAATTTTCTTACTATACTCTAACCCAAGCTATTCCCTCTTATATCGAGACAGTCGGCGCTATGACCCAACATCACTCTTCACTCGCCATACCGAATCCCTTTAAGTCTCTACCACTCATAATTTTATTACCATTTGTTCTTATTTCATCGACCTTTACCATAGTAACGATGAATTCAATTCAAAATGAGATGCACGAAAACGCGGCAGCTTATCTCGAGCTAATAGAACAGACCGTTAGTAACCTTGAGGCAGATAATCTCGCCGCGATAACGACCCCAATTGATTGCGTCAAAATGCAAGAGAATTTGATGTTTGAGAATACATCAAGGGAGTTAATTGTCGTAAAAGATGACATCGCTATTTGTTCATCTAAGCGGGGGATTATTAAGATTGACCTTAGCTCTTTTATTCCTCCTGAAGGAAGTAATGATGGTGCCTATCTCTTCGATATAAATAACGACCCTTCTCAGCGCACTCTATTTGTTGTAAATAGCGTAACTGGAGACAAACACTCTGGTATTTTTTCTATAACGAATACAGCACACTTGCTGGAACAATATACAACTGTTGCAAACAGCCAATCGAGCACAGTTACTCTAAAATTTGGAAATAAAATATACCCATATGACAGTGATTTTATTTCAAATAGAACACACGCCTTCAGTCATTCAAATAACTATAACTTTAGCGTTTTAGTTGAAACTCAACCGGCTTATGTGACAAACAACATTATCGTTTCGTTTTTGCGCTCCTTAGCAATATCGATCTTGAGTTCCTACATTATATTTTTGTCCGTTAGACGCTTCCAAAGGCGCTCTACCCTCGTAGACGACCTAAGAAGGGGACTTACCCGACAGGAGTTTTTTCTTTGTTATCAACCATTAATAAATTCAGAAGACGAAACAATAGGTGGTATTGAAGCGCTTATTCGGTGGAACCATCCAAAACTTGGACTTATTCGCCCAGATCTCTTTATTCCATTGGCTGAACAGCAAAACTTAATCAACCAACTCACGGATTATGTTATTAACGCGGCACTCAATGATCTGTCGCAAATACCAAGCAGCACTCATATTCATTTGGGTATTAATGTTCCCCCGAACTACCTGCATCAACAAAACTGTATAGATGTGCTCGATACGTACCGTGAAGGCTTTCTTGCGGTCGGGTATATCTTAACGATAGAAGTGACGGAGAGGCAGATGCTTGATGAAACTGGAAGAGAAACAATTAAGCGTTTAAGAACAAAGGGTGTCAAAATCTCCATCGATGATTTTGGAACCGGCCATACCTCGCTATCGGTTCTACAAACGATCAATTTTGATTATTTAAAAATAGATAAGTGCTTTATTGATAATATTGGTGTGGAGTCGGTTAGCGCGCCAGTTCTTAATACAATCATCGATTTAGGTCATCGTTTAGGCGTCACCATCGTCGCTGAAGGTGTAGAAACAGAGCATCAGGTCAATTATTTGGTCGACAAAAATGTCTCTGTTTTACAAGGATATTACTACTATAAGCCTCTGCCACTCGCTAAACTAAAGCGCTTAATGCTGAGTAATCAAAACCTAGTATAAATTGGCACTAGGTTTAGACTCATTACGCTAGAAACCTCGATGCTTCCAAAATTGCTGCTCATCTTTAGCGACTAAATTGAACGTTTTATCAGCAATAACTCGGCCATTTAGTTCGATAGTCATACGCCACTTACCCAGTTTATCTTCAATTGGGTCCCAGATGGTATCACCTAAATAAAAGTCATAGTCATTGCTGCTGATGTACTCTTCTCCAGTAAATGGTTCGAGAGGCTCACCTTTTTTACTCAGAATCCCAGGGTGATCAATACAGAATGTAAACTTCTCTCCCTTGGCTTTCTTGATATTAACGATAAAGCCAAACTCCACATCAATCTCTGCCGACACATTGGTTGTAAAGTCTTGTATCTTGGGAAGGTGTTTAGAACGCGAGTCCCATTGGGTATAGATACCGTATGAAGACATTTCAATTACTGGCGATCGTTTTGCCATTGTTGCCACCGTTTTTTCATAATATTAATGGTTTTATTGTCAACACCATGGATGTTTTGGAATGTCCCACAACACTCTTTAACATCAAAAGTAATGTGATACTTTTTTGCTAACTGACTATAAGGCTTAATTTCCCAGCGACGTACAAACGTATTGGATACGACAACATCTTCGCCTCTCAAAATCGCATTTTCAACTTCGCTAAAGCACCACTCGTGCGCTTTTGAGATTAAAGCAGCGTCATATCGATAGTCACCGTTTTCATTAATAAAGAACATATCGGCTTCAAAATGAGTCGCTTCCATGGAGCGAGCGAGCGTTGACTTCCCCGAGCCAGGGAGCCCTCGGATGAGCGTAAGTGTTTGTGTCATAGTTAGGGCCTAATACTATTGAGGATGAATAGTAACGCAATTAAGATTCATTTTGCTATCGACATCTCATTCCGATTGCGCTAAGTTTGGATGTATAGACGTCTAAAATAATAGCTAAGGGAGAAAAGCTGTGCCAATTAAGATCCCCGATCAACTACCAGCATCTGATGTATTGCGTGAAGAGAATATTTTCATCATGCCGGAATCTCGCGCCTCAACCCAAGAGATCCGTCCCCTCAAGGTATTGATCCTAAATCTTATGCCTAAAAAAATTGAGACGGAAACTCAGTTTTTACGTTTGCTATCAAATAGCCCCCTTCAAGTGGATGTAGAGCTACTGCGTATTGATGATCGCCCTAGCAAGAATACACCTACTGAGCACCTCGATAACTTTTACCGCCAATTTGAGATGGTAAAGAACCGCAACTTCGATGGCCTCATCATCACAGGTGCGCCTTTAGGTCTGGTTCAATTTGAAGATGTCATCTATTGGGATCATCTAAAAACTATCATGAACTGGGCAAAGAGCCACGTTACATCAACACTCTATGTGTGCTGGGCCGCTCAAGCAGGTTTAAAACTGCTTTATGATTTACCAAAGAGAACGCGTAAAGAAAAGCTGTCGGGTGTTTATCATCATGAGATTCATCATCCATTCCACCCTATTCTTCGTGGCTTTGATGATACATTCTTAGCGCCCCACTCTCGCTTTGCTGACTTCTCTTCCGAGTTTTTAGAAGAGCATACTGATCTCGATATTCTCGCAACATCAGACATCGCGGGCGTGTATTTAGCCTCAACCAAAGATAAGCGAAATGTCTTCGTAACGGGTCACCCTGAATACGATGCTCATACTCTTCACAATGAGTACATTCGAGATCTCGGAGAAGGCATGGAGCCAGCGATACCAATTAATTACTACCCAAATAACAATGCAGATAATAAGCCTTGTGCCAGCTGGCGTAGTCATGGGCACCTTCTCTTTTCAAACTGGCTAAACTACTGCGTTTACCAACAAACTCCGTATGATCTTGACCACTTTAGTGAAGATCATTTCACTAAAGATGATTAGTAAGCCTGTCATATACCTTAGTTAATAACAGCTAGTTATTAATAACTTAGTTAGTAATACATACAAAAAACGGTCACCTCTTGTGGCCGTTATTTTATGATTGTTAGGTAGGTCGCATTGTTTTTTAAATTCAACTAATTACATATGCAATCAGAATATCATGAGCTTGCTGATTAAGGAGCACTCATGAATTTGATAATGAAAACCATACTTCCTAGTATTTCACTTCTGTCTCTTATTGGTTGTATAACAGTGACCGAGGGAGGACCACCAGCCGCTACTGCAACATCTGTCGAAATGGCAGAAACAAGAGTGACATTAGGTCTTGGCTACCTTGAACAAGGTAATATGATGAAAGCGCGTGAAAACTTTGAAAAGGCACTAAAGCATGCGCCCAATTACTACCGTTCTCAGCTTAGCATGGCGCATTACTATGATACCGTTGGGGAAGTAAAGTCAGCAGATAACCTCTACAAGAAAGCACTCCGCCAGCAACCCAACAATGGAAATGTTCTTAATAACTATGGGACTTTCCTATGCAAACAAGGAGAGTTCAAACATGCTGATGAACTCTTCAACCGCGCTATCAAACAACCCTACTATTACCTTATTTCCGGAAGTTATGAAAATGCCGCTCTGTGTGCACTCAAGTCTGGTGATACGGTCAAAGCTAAAGGCTACTTTAAGAGAACACTTGATCATGATCCTAATCGTGTTCGCTCAACACTTCAGCTAGCGAAAATTGAAATTGAGGATCATGAGTTTACCGAAGCGAGAATTCGATTGATGAGATTTCATCAAAGCTATGGGCTACAGCAAGCTTCTCTTTCACTACTTGTCGAACTCGAAACTAAGGCTGGAAATCCAGCTATAAGAGACAAATACCAACATCAGCTGGAGAAATTGTTGTAGCTAAGTCTCATTACAACAATCAAATTGATTCGCTTGCTAAAGCTACTCTTTTTTGTTCCGTCTATTTCGTTTATTGGGCGCATTCATCTTCTGATGCTCCCGATACAAAACGCCCACAAAAATGAGTAAACCTAGTACGGCGACGACGCCAAACGAAGCCATCAAACCGTCACAAAACCAATCGGGGTTACACGGCATATAAATTTCAATATCCATAACTCCTCTCATTTACATTGTGATTAGCTTTTTAATTTCAGCCACTGTTTACGTTGAGCTTCACTCTTGAATGTCCAAGCAACAAAGCGGCTGATCTTTTGCCCCTGGCTCATCTCAACGGTTTTCATCTCAAGAGCGCCAATCTTTTCTAACGTCTTTTGTATCCACTGTACGTTCTCTTTCTTAGAAATTAACGTCGTAAACCATAAGACCTGCTCAGCGTACTGTTTACTTTCAATCGCCATGTTTTTAATAAATTCAGCTTCACCACCAGGGCACCAAAGTTCCGCTTTTTGACCACCAAAATTCAGTGTCGACTTCGTCGGTTTACTACTGAGATCTTCTGACTTAAATGTCCCTTTCTTTACCTTATTCGCATTCAAGTTCTTGATTTTTCTTTGTGTGCCTTGCTCTGCTTCTTGTTGTGACTTGTGAAAAGGCGGGTTACACGTTGTGAGATCGTAGAACTCTCCTGGCTGAATGATATTGTCAAAGAAGGAGTGACTATTCGTCTGTAGTCGGCACTCAACTTTAAGGCTCAAGTGGCGATTCTTTCTCGCAATATTATTGGCATTATCAACCGATACTGAGTCAACATCACTACCCACGTACTGCCAGCCATAATCCGTTGCGCCAATAATTGGGTAAATACAGTTCGCGCCAACGCCAATATCTAGCGTGCGGACCAGTGAGTGCTTAACTGTTTTACTCTCGTTGCTCAACAATTCTGCAGCTCGGTGGATATAATCTGCACGTCCCGGAATGGGTGGACAAAGGTAGCCTTCAGGGATATCCCACTCAATCACGTTGTAGTGGTGCGCCAATAACGCTTTATTGAGCCTTTTAACGGAAATTGGATTTGAAAAATCAATGCTCTTCTCACCACGTGGGTTCAAGATTACGCTTGGCTCAAGTGAAGGTAATGCAGAGATTAGAGAATCAAAATCATAACGGCCATGATGCTTATTACGTTTATGTAGACCCGATGTTGTCGCGATAGCGTGTACTTTTATGTCAGATGAAGCGTCACTCTTCAACGATTTGTTAGTTTTTGAAGGCTTACTACTTTTAGTTGGTTTCGCTTTAAATTTACTGGCCTTTTTACTGGCTTTCTTATTAGGATCAGTTGGTTTCATATTCAATTAGTTATCTTTTAGTTCTTGATAAATCATAAACATCCGCGCATCCAACTCCAGTTGGTGATAATCAGGCTCCATATGGCAGCAGAGCTGATAAAACGCTTTATCATGATTCTTTTCTTTTATATGCGCGAGTTCATGTACCACCAACATTCTAAGAAGGGGCTCCGGTGCATTTTTAAAAAGACTGGCGATACGTATTTCATTTTTCGATTTAATTTTACTGCCATGAACCTTACGTACGTACGTATGTAAACCAAGCGCATTATTAATGATGTGGATTTTATTATCGTAGACGACTTTACTTAATGGCGCGGTCTTTTTCATATAACGATTTTTTATTGCCATCGTATAATCAAATAACGCTTTTTCACTTTTGATGACATGATTCTCACGGTAACGAGATTCAAACCAAGGGATCAGCTTATTTGATGAGACCAGTTGTTCAATCTGAGAGACTATATGCTCTGGGTAGCCCTGAACATAACGAAGTGAAGAGTTCATAAGTAAAATAACGATGATGTTTAATGGCGCTCAGTTTAACGGAATTGCCTTTGTGGATCATTGATTTTGTCAGTGTGCTTTTCTCTGTCGGCAATTTCCGCTAAAATCCGCGCTCAAAGTGAACGCTGCAAGAAAATTACTTGTATCAGAAACCTAATTACCAAGATAAGTGAAGTCTATTATGAAACGTTTAGTTCTTTATGTTGCCGACAAATGCCCTCATTGCAAAGACGCACAACGCTATCTTGACTCTAAGGGGTTAAAGTACCGCTTAACCAACGCCAAAATGCAGCGTGGCAGAAAAGAATTACAAGCGATGGGTGCACGTTCAATCCCTGTACTTAAAATCGGCGATCAAATAATGGTAGGTTGGAATCAAAAGAACTTCGATAAGATGTACAACGCCTAAATCGACTTTTCATTTCCTCTAGACATACTGCTTAACAAAGTCGATAAACGTCTTATCGGCTTTCGATTGATACCCCTCTTTTCTCCATGCCAATACCAGATCCATTTTTACTGGCTCTTCAAATGGTATGCCGACAACGCCTGGCTCATGATTTGTCACCAAATTTAGCAAGGCAGAAATAGCAAACTCTCGTTTAACGATATTGAGTATCATAGGTATTAAGTTCGTTTCAAAGGAGAACTTAAGGTCATAGTCTCCATCTCGTGACACCTTATCAATAAAGTCTCGATGAAAGTATCCGGGCTTGAACATCACCAGCTCATGTTCAAAAAATTCAGGGTAAGATATAGATTGATTTTGGGCTAATGAATGATCTTCAGAAACAACCGCCACCATCTCCCCCATCATCAAATGGTCTACATCCAATTCACTTGGAATGTCTTTGTTTACGATCACACCAATATCAAGCTCTCCAGCTAGCAACATATCTCTAATCGATTGAGTTCCAGCATCGACTAGCGTGAGCTTTAATTTGGGGTAACGTGATTTAAATGCCATTAAGATCTCAGGGAAAAAGTAAGATCCCATCATACTCGGCGCCCCCAATCGTACTTCTCCCTTATCCAGCCCAATCAATTCATCCATAGCGAGCTTGGCATCATCAAGCTGCTGTAAAATACGCTTTGCATGCTCGAGTAATACCTTCCCTTCGTGGGTGAGCTCTACTTTTCGGTCTTGACGCTTAAATAGCACCACCCCTAGTTGCTGCTCAAATTTTTTGATAGAAATGCTCAGAGCGGGTTGAGCGATATTTAACGCCTTTGCCGCCATGGTAAAGTGCCCGTGTTGGGCAACCATTGCGAAATGCCTAAGTTGTCTCGAGTCCAATTTCGATATCTTTTATATATTAACTAGATATTTTTAATATATTTTATTAATCACAAGTTCACTGCTAATTTGATCACATAGTCATCAACTCATCTCTATTACCAAGATGTTTAGTCTGTAGGAACTCTCATGGTTGAATTTGGCAGCGTAAAGTACCGAAAAATCACACTCAGCTTGGCGCTAGGTTCATTCTTAGTCTTTTGTAACTTATATATTTTTCAGCCAATTCTTCCATTATTGGCGGAGCACTTTTCAGTTTCCGAGACTCAGGTTAACGGGGTGTTTGCTGCCTCCACTTTCGCTTTGTCTGTGTTTCTTGTGCCTTGGGCAATATGTTCTGAGTCTTTAGGCAGGCGAAAAGTGATGCTAATCGGGCTTTATTCCATGCCTATTATTGGCGTACTCATGCTCATCAGCGACAGCTACTGGTTACTTCTAATGGCAAGGGGCTTAATGGGCGTCGCACTCGCCGCATTTGCATCAGTAGCCGTTGCCTATATGGTCGAAGAACTTGACCCTGCCGCCTTCGGGCGAGCAATAGGTGGCTACATTGCAGCTAATTCATTAGGCGGGATATTTGGTCGTGTTCTTGGGGGCACATTAACCGATTTTTTCAGCTGGCAATACGCCGTTGCTATTTTAGCTATTCTGACCTTAATTGGCGCGATGATTGTCAGTGCAATTTTACCCAAGCAAGAGAATTTCACCCCACAACGGGGGCTCTTTTTCCATCACAACCGCGCTCTTATTAAACATATAAAGAACCGAACTATCTGGTTTGCCATGCTTATCGGTGGTGTTAATTTCGCATTATTTGTTAACTTATATTCGGTAATGGGGTTTCGTTTGGTCAGCGAGCCGCACAATCTGCCCGTTGGCTTGTCTTCGCTTATTTTTCTCTGCTATTTAGCAGGAACATTAAGCTCGAAACTAACCGGAAAGTGGACGCAAACGAAACAGCCTATCTCAGGAATGGTTACTGGTTCTATCATTAGTATGATTGGGATGTGGATTGCGTTAATAGACACCGTCCCTATGATGTTAGTCGGGCTGATTTTGATCAGTTTCGGCGCTTTCTTTACTCATACTCTGGCCTACTCCTGGGTTAGCCAAAAAGCGCTTCATGCCAAAGCAACGGCAACAGCGTTATATCTTGTTCATTACTATATTGGAGGAAGCCTCGGCGGGTTTTTCCTCATTTACTGCTGGCAACATGGTGGATGGGCAAGTGTTGTCACAGGTGGAATGTCACTCTATCTATTACTCTTTGCGCTCTGTTTTGTTCTATTTCAACGAACACAAAAACAACTTGCCGCTCAACCAGCATAGACGGCATACATCTAGAGTAGTCTTCGTTTCATTTTCTGCTATTCTGTTGCGAAAATGAAGCAAGAAGCAATTAAGAAAGTAATGCCCATGAACAAATATGAATTAGCTGAAAAGCAAACTCAGCAATGGTTAGAAGATGCCATTATTGGCCTAAACCTTTGCCCTTTTGCACATAAACCCAATAAAAATAAGCAGATCAAAATTGCAGTGACGCCAGCAACAACGGAAGAACAACTCCTAGAGTTTATTCTTGAAGAGTTTCAAATCCTCGACAGCAAAGATCCTAAAGAGCTTGAAACAACCTTGGTCGTTTTCCCTGATGTCCTTCAAGACTTCATGGATTACAACTTCTTCCTAGACTGGGTTGATGGACTAATAAAGCAGCAAGACTATGAAGGCATTTATCAAGTCGCGACTTTCCACCCAGAATATTATTTCCATGGTACACAGCCAGAAGACGCCGAGAACTTAACTAATCGCTCTCCATATCCAACGATTCACTTAATTCGTGAAGAGAGCATGGAGAAGGTGCTGAAACACTACCCTAACCCTGAAGCGATCCCTGACACTAATATCGCAAGAGTTGAATCATTAACTCAGGAAGAAAAAAACAAACTGTTCCCTTATTTATTTAGCTAATTACTTAATAGTATAAGCATCGAAATCGCGCTAATTAGATAAATCAACCCGAACGTTTCGTGCGTTCGGGTTTTTTATAAGTCCTTGGCAAACGCTACTGCATCTGTTGTGGTTGAGGTAACTGGCAGGTTAAGTTGTACACCAACGCTGGGTTAATTAATTTCGGTTCCGCCAGTTGTTCATCTCTCTCTTCTCGATGACAAACAAACTCCTCTTCCGTCGTCTCTTCCGTTATAAAACTGTTCTCATGTTTCTCTTCACCAATCGTTGTCATATGAATCAATTCATCGGCCGTTTTAGGGTAGTTATGACATAGATAGACCTTGGTATCATCATCCATGTCATAGAGCTTAGTGAGCGAGTGAAACATTTGTTTTGCGCTGCCTCCTGGGAAGTCGGCTCGACCTGTACCGTGATGAAACAAAGAATCACCGACAAACACGGCATCCCCTACTTTATAGGTCAAATCGGCAGGCGTATGCCCCGGTGTATTAATGACTTCTAAGTCGGATTCTCCAAAGCCAAGGTGCTCGTGATCTAATAAATAATTTTCAAACTCATACATCTCACTCAGTGCCAAATCGTCTTTCCACGTGGCGTACACTTCTTTCACAGCATCTGACACATGAATAGGTGCGTTAAGCTTTTCATGTAAGAAGAAGGAACCTGTAAGATGATCCGCATGAATGTGTGTTTCTAAAATTGCCGTAACGTGTAATTGATGCTTTTCGACGTAATGGAGAATCATCTGAGAAGACTCAAACGTCACCTCTCCCGTGGCTTCATTATAGTCTGCGACAGGATCAATGATGATCGCTTCATTGGTTGCAATGTCGGATACTACGTAGCTGATTGTGCCTGAAATGGGATGAAAGAAATGCTGTACTTTCTGCTTGGCCATGTCGCCCCCTAACGCTAATCGTTAACACTTATAATGGATTAAACTGATACAGAGATCGTATTAATCAGTGTAGTTTGCAAAGCGAAAATCGTCAGTAATTGATAAAGCTATCAATCAAAAAAGCCAGTCATTGTTGATGACTGGCATGTTTAATTTCATATCTAAGGTGATAACGTCTTTATTTCGCTACGTTACCTGCAACATTCAGTGCGTCCCACGTTCGAGCAAAAGGAGGCGCGTAAGCAAAATCTAAGTAACCTAGTTGTTGAGTCGTCATCTTAGCGGTAATCGCAACGGCTAGTGCATTAATACGACTAACAGCGCCTTTCTTACCGATAATTTCACCACCTAAAAGTACTTTTGTTTCAGGGTGATAGAGCACTTTAATCTTTATGTCTTCTTGACCAGGGCAGTAATCGGTTTGGTTCTTATCTTTGATGATTGACGTCTTATATGCGATCCCATGCTCTTTCGCAACCACTTCAGAAATACCCGTACACGCCAACTCCAGATCCAGTACTTTCAGACACGACGAACCTAAGAAACCATCAAGGTACGTGTCTTTCCCTGCAAGGTGATCCGCCATCATACGGGCTTGCTTATTGGCTGTTGTCGCGAGTGGTAAATACACCATTTTATCCATGGCGATGTGATAGCTTGTTGCACAATCACCAACCGCATAAATGTATTCGTCTTCAGTTTGACCAAATTCATTTGTTAATAGCGCGCCATTGTCATATTTCGGCAAATCAAACGCTTCTGTATTTGGCTTGAAACCAAGTGACATGATAACAACGTCAGCTTTTACAACGCCATCATCCGTTTGAATCTCATAGCCACCGTCTTTAGCATCAGAGATGCTTTTTACACTACAGCCTAATTTCAGGTCAGCGCCACTTTCGCGGATATCCGCTTCAACCGTATCAATCATTTCTGGGCTAAATTGACGGCTCATTACCGTTGCTTCACGCTCAATGATCGTTACGTTTTTATTTAGGTGTTCTGCTGCATCAAACACTTCTAGGCCGATAAAGCCTGCACCAATAATACAAACATTATTCAGTTCTTTATTTTTGAATGCTTCTTTAACGGCAAGGCCATCTTCCATGCTTGTCAGTGTATAAACGTGCTCAGAGTTGTATTCACCAAAGTTAGGTAAGATAGGACGAGCACCAGTACATACGATCAGTTTGTCGTACGCGAGTTGATATTCTTCTTGGCTGGTTTTAATCGAAACAGACTTGTTGGCTTTATCTAAACCGATAACTTGAGAGTCCAAACGCAAATCCAAACCCGACGCAATAGCCTGCTCTGGAGTACGTGAAATAAGGCGCTCTGTATCATCAAACATGCCTGCTGTGAAATAAGGCAAACCACAGCCACCAAACGAAACGTAGTCACGTTTTTCGATAACGATGATCTCTTCACTTGGTTGATTCCGTTTGTATTTTGCTGCGAAACTCATACCAGCGGCATTGCCACCTACGATTACTGTTGTCATCTTTTCTTACCTATAAATAGTAAACAAAAATAGCTCCCGAAGGAGCTAGATTAAATAGTTCGAGTGATTAAGCCACGACTTCGCTGTCTGAAGATGGGTTTGCATGTTCAGCATTGTATGCTTCTTCATCCATAGTGCCATTCTTCTTAGCCGTTAGAACACCCGATAGCATAGAGCCAGAGATGTTAAGCGCTGTACGAGCCATGTCAATCAGTGCTTCAATCGATACTAGGATTGCAACAACGGTAATATCCAAGCCCATGATAGTCAGTACTGCAACTGCTGCGAACGTAGCACCGCCACCAACACCTGCGATACCGAAAGAGGCGATAGCGATAACCGCAACCAGTTGAGCGATGAAAGCGAAGTCTACCGGAATACCCATAACTTGAGCAGACATGATAGCAAGCATTGCTGGGTAGATACCCGCACAACCGTTTTGGCCGATACTTGTACCAAACGTCGCCGACATGTTAGCTGTTTCTTCATCGATACCCATACGTTGAGTTTGAGTTTCAACGTTTAGCGGGATAGCCGCCATGCTTGAACGAGAACCGAAACCGAACACCAGTACAGGCCATGTCTTCTTAACAAACTGCATTGGAGAAAGACCAGTGAATGCAACCATACCGATGTGGATAGCGTACATCACAAAGATTGCAGCGTAGCTTGCAACAAGGAAGCGGCCCATTTCAGCAAGAGCAAACAGGTCATTTGTCATCATGAACGTCGTCATCAGAGCGAATACACCGTATGGAGTAAGCTTCAAGATTTCACGAACCATAGACAGTACAACTTCTTTTGCCGCATTGATGAAATCAACAAAGCTTTGTACTTTTTCAGGGCGACGAGTTCTGACTTGCAGGATACAGTAGCCAAGGAACATACCGAACAGAACAGTAGATAGCGTAGACGTTCTTTCAGAACCCGTCAGCATGTCAAAGATGTTCGATGGAATGATTGATAGCGCTAAGCTAGCAAGGCCATTGTTCGCCATCGACTCTTGTGTAGAAGCAAGGTTTGCACCACGAGCGTCCATAGCAGCGCTTGAACCAACCGTGCTAACCAATGCGTTTGCATCGATGCCGAAGATGTAGATTGCCGCAACACCAATTAATGCAGAAATACCACACGTTACGATTAGAACGCCGATAACTTTAGGCGCGATACGAGACAGTGCACCACCGCCTTCTACGTTCATGATTGAAGATATCATCGCCACAAAGACCAGCGGGATAACAATCATTTGTAGAAGTTTGATGTAGCCTTTACCGAATACTGAGATGAGCTCAGCAAACCCATTTACAGCTTCATTGCCAAAACCGAGTGTAATCTGAATAACACCACCGAATAATAAGCCTCCAACTAATGCAGATAACACTCGGAAGTTAAACGTTTTTTTCTGTTTCTTGAACTTAGATAGCACGGCATAAAAGCCAAAGAACATAATACTAAGTGCAATAAATGTAATACTCATAAGATACTCCAACCAACCCTGTGATTACTTACGATAAGCAATGGCTTCAACTTCAACCAACGCGTCTTTTGGTAAACGAGCAGCTTCTACACATGAGCGAGCTGGTGCGTTTTCCGTTCCAAATACATCTGAATACACTGCGTTAAATGCAGCGAAGTTTTCCATGTCTGATAAGAAGCAAGTAGTCTTGATGACAGTATCAATGCCTGCACCACCCTCTTCTAATACTGCTTTTAAATTTTCTAACGACTGACGAGACTGTTCAGTGATTCCACCTTCAACAAATTCCATCGTTTCTGGAACCAGTGGCAGTTGACCAGAGCTAAATACCAAGTCAGCAAATGTCGCGCCTTGTGAGTACGGCCCGATAGCTGCTGGCGCTTCGTTGGTATTAATGATTTTCTTCATTATTGATACACCTATATTTTGATTATTAATTTACTAAAAATTCTGATTTAAATTCACGAAGATATTTGTAGACCGCTTGGCGTGTAATACCCAAACGTTCTGAAACCTGAGTTGTGGTTTCCTTTAACTCAAAAACACCGTTATCAAATAGACGCTTGGTGATCGCTTTATTGCGGCCCTTACTAGAAACTGAGTCATCATTGTCAACTTCTTCAATCACACTGCTTAACGCTTGGTCAATGACATCTGTTGCATTGGTGCTGAAGTTTTCATTAACCATTGTCGTTGCAACAGAAACATCAGGCATTAACGTCTTAATGATTTCAGGGAATGGAAAAGAGAGGTTCATGTTGATACACAACATACCGATGGCTTTATTATCTGCACCGGCCAATATACAAGTTGTCGACTTTAGCAATGAGCCATCACAGCTATTTGTAAAATAGCTTTTTGGAGATACGACGCCTGAGTTTTCATAGTCACGCCACATCTTCAAACCAAGATCGGTAATTGGTGCACCCATTGCGCGTCCAGTGTGGTGTCCATTGACGATTTTAACAACCGACTCTTCAAAGCTTTCAAACGAGTGAATGACCACTTCACAGTGCGGGCCAATAAGATCAGCAATCGTATCTGCAAGACGAAAGTAATTCGATAATGACTCACTGTCTTGTTGAGAAAACTTCACTTGTTTAAGCATTTAAATCACTCGTTTACATTAATTTACCTTATGGGGCTAGATTAACCATAAAGTAGTAATTACACAAATTTGAGTAAACTATTTTTAACCTTAACAATAGTTATCTCAGCGAAAAATTGAGCCAAATCAAACTTTCACCCTCTTGTTTTAAAACGTAATTTGATAGCGATCTCACTAATGGCGTTTTACCAGTTCAATTTTGTTAACTTCACCAAAGTTTACATTATTAAACCATATAGTTTATATGGGCATCACTTTGGTTATTATTTTGGTCGTTATTTAAACGAAATGATTGATACTGTCACATCATTTACATGCATAAGGGTGGGTAACTTTAAATGAGGAATAATGGTATTCAAAAAGAGATGGTTAGAATAACAATCATATTTTTACATGGCCTTTAGCTTAATGGGGCTTAAGTGGTTTATCCCGTCCCTGCGGGCTGCTGTTTACGTTCTTCAACAGACTCATCCAGCGCAGTCATCATAAGTAAACACTTAGAGGAGCAGATCTAATAAGTGACATTATCTCCCAATATAGACAGGACGGTTAGTCACCACATTTACAACCAAAGTTTGTTAGATTCCACGCATAGACTTAGGAAGGTTAACTCTTAAAACAAGCAACATATTCCAACACAAAAAGTGACACGCAAAATATAAAAACTTTAAATTCAACACTTTAGGGTCACGATATTAGTTCACTTTTTGTCGCTAGCCCACCTCGCCGTTCAGCTCAATAATACCCTCGAAAAATCAATAACTAAATTTATTACTTATACACCTCTGAGGTAAAACCCATGAGCACGACTCTTGATTTTGAAAACAAAGAAACAGCAGGCAAAGCCAAATGGCTTAGCTTAGGAATTCTTATTCTAGCTCAACTAGGAACGATGCTAGATAACAGCGGATTCGCTGTTGCTACGGAAGCACTTATTTCACAACTTGGCGCTACCATGCCAGAAATTCAATTTGCTAACGCGATGTACCCACTGATTGCCGGTGCTGGTATGGTTGTCGGCGGTCTTACTGGTCTGTTTTTAGGCTGGGGTCGTCAACTTCGTTTAGGCGCGCTTCTACTAGCAGCTTCTGCATTAATCGCAGCGCTGGCTCCAAATATGGATGTTCTTATTTTCGGTGGTCGTGTCGCTGCAGGTTTAGGTGCTGTATTCCTTGTACCTTCTATCCTTGCTCACGTAGCTGGCCTTTACCAAGGTAAAGACCAAGCGATTGCATTCGCTGGTATCGCTGGTGCCGTTGGTGTTGCTACCGCTGTAGTACCACTAGCAATGGGCGCTGCGCTTGACGCATTTGGTTTCACGCCATCATTTATGGGTGTAACGGCTTACTTCATCATTGTTTTCCTAGCGACATTTAAGCTAGCTCCAATGCCGAAAGCGAAATTCGAAGGTAAGTTTGACCTTGTTGGTGTTATTCTTTCTTCTACTGGTCTACTAGCAACGATTGTTGGTCTACTAAAGATTTCAGAGTGGGGCTTAATCGCACCAATCTCAGAAACAACCTTCATGGGTATTTCACCAGCTCTACCACTAGTGGCATTTGGTGCAATCACTCTGTTTATTCTTATGAAGTGGGAAAAGAGCTTCGAAGCGAAACACGGTACTGCTCTAATTCCTTCTACTTTCGTTAAGAACAAGCAAGTACTTATCGGACTTTACCTATGTGCTATCGTATTCCTAATGTTTGGTTCGCTATTCATTAACATCGCATACGTACAAGTTGTTGGTGGCGCATCAGCAATGGCTGCTGGTCTTCTAATGACTATGTTTGCCGTTGGTATGATCATCGGTACTATCGTTGCTCCTGCTAAGATGTCTGGTATGACAGTTCGTTCTGTTTGTCTACTAGGTTTCGCTATCTCTTTTGTTGGTCTTGTCATCGCGACCTTTGGCTTCACTGAAGTTGGCGTTAATGCCCTACAACACACAGGCCTTGCTATCTTTGGTTTCGGTGTTGGTCTACTTATGACTCAAGCTTCAATCACGGTTACAACTGCTCTAGAACAGCGTGATGCTGAGCAATCTGGTGGTATCCAAGCAACGTCTCGTAACGTTGGTCAAGCATTTGGTGTTGCGGTACTTGGTTCAGTTCTTATGTTCTCGCTTACTGGTGAGATCAAAGAGAACGTAACAAACCACGCTGCACTTTCTGCTGAAACGAAAGAAGCCGTTTTAGCGATGCCTGCACTGCCGTTTACTAGCACGACTGATTTCGAACTACTACTTGCTGACGTAACAGAGAGCAAAGAAGAAACACAGATCATCCTAGCGATTAACTCAGAAGCTCGTCACAGCTCTGCAGTGAAAACCATGTTTGCTCTAATGCTTATCGTAGCGTCTGGTTTAGTCATCTGTCGTGGTCTACCACGCAGGTCTCTAATGGAAAACAAAAAAGCTTAATCACAGCTTTTAGCTAAACAGTACTTAAATCCCTATCACTCTGTGATGGGGATTTTTTATTATCAATCTAGAATGAAGCAAATAATCAACACGCCAAACACTTCCTGATAAGACCAACCTCCACTTCTGATAAATCACTATATCTACTCTCCCAAAATTTGCCAAAAAGAGAGCGCTTAAATCAGTCGCTGCATCAGTGTATGAAAACTCAATAGAACGGCGAATCATCTAATTTTGACACATTTATTGAGTAGATTTACAGGTCCAAATAGAAGAAGTAAAAGACAATTAGAGCATTCGCTAAACATTCTATTTCTCTGGCGACAGTTGGAACTCAAGAGAAAGTTCATCTTCAGTTATAAACGACCAAGCGATCATATCTTCCGCTCTTTGGTAACGACCTACCTTGTGTCAGACACTAATTCCATCAGAAGCAAACCATTCAGCCGTAGTTGTTAAGCGAATACTGGAAAGCACTTACTTTCCCCCTTTCTAATAACGTTGATTCAATTGAAATACTTCCTTATAAAAATCCATCAACACCCTATTTCTGCTCAATGAACCATCAAAATAACAACAGCAATTACTCTGAAATCGAAAAAAGGAAAGTCACACAAACAGTCCAACCTATTGTTTTAAAATGATTAATTAATGATAAAAAGTGACTTAGATTTTGTCCTATTAGGTTGGTTTCGCACCTTGCTTCATATCGTTAATATTCACCCATACTTTGAAATCCAATACATAAACGGGTGACCAAAACAGGTCGCCAATTTAGTGACTAGCATAGGCGAGATAGACAATGCCGATTAAATTTTTCAAGAAACTATTCGCATCAAATAATGAGCAAAGCTCAGCACCTTCTCATCACGTGGAGACTTCTACAATGAATAATCAATCCCTATTTTTTGGCGGTTCAATCATTACAATGAACGACAATCAACCGACGGTTGAAGCGCTATTAGTTGAAGATGGAATAATCAAAGCTACTGGTAACAAAACAACACTGGCAGAACAGTATCCAAACGCTGTAATGGTTGACCTTGAAGGTCAAACGCTAATGCCAAGTTTCATCGAAAATCACTCTCACATTCTTCTATGTGCAAACATGGAACAAATGACAGACCTAAGCTTCTTCAAATACCAAGTCGACGAAGAGATGATGGCAGCATTCCGTTCGATGACACCAAACAAAGACGGTTGGTTGATGGGCATCGGTTGGGATGTGAAAAAGCAATCTATCCCGACATTAGCTGAAATTGATGAAGCTCACCCAGACTTACCAATGTTCATCACTATGCAAGGTCACGGCGGCTGGTTAAACAGCAAAGCATTTGAAGAACTAGGCATTACTAAAGAGAGCGAGCCACCACAAAACTCTCAATACGTTAAAGACGAAAACGGTGAGCTTACAGGCATGATCCTAGGTCAAGCTGCTGTAATGCAAGCATACAAAGGCACATTCCCAGCACCTCTTGCTGAAGATGTTGTTGCAGTTTCTGCTAAATATGCAGAAGAAGGTATCACGACGGCTTCTGATCTGATGATCATGGCACCTAAAAACCTAGCAACTATGGTTGAAGCGTCAAAAGACGAGCAGTTCAAAGTTCGTATCGTTGGCGGTATCGTGAATAACTTCCCTGAGTTCCCTCAAGTCATCAGCCAAAAAGACGAGTACAAAACAGACAAGTTCCGGATCGGCTTCTTAAAAGCCTTTACAGACGGTTCTGTTCAAGGCGGCAATGCATCCACGGCCATTGAGTACCAAAACGAAGAATTTAAGAATATGCCTCGTCCTCTTTGGGGTACACAAGACATGTTCAACCAAACTGCACAAGCCGCAACTCAACTAGGCGTAGACTTCATCTTCCACGCAAATGGTGAGTTAGCACTTGAAGCAGCACTTGACGCAGTAGAACATGCTCGTAACTCTGCTAAAGAGAATGGTATCGACGTATCAAACTTTATGTCATGTGCTCACCACTTATCATTAACAACGGCTAGTCAGTTTGACCGCATGGTTGAACTGAATACACGTCCAAGCTTCATCATGGGCCACCTATACTGGACTGGCGGTCAAATCATCCACGATTACTTTAAAGCCGATGATCTGCACCACACATTCAAAGTGAAAACAGCAATCGAGAAAGGCCTACGCCCTACTCTTCACAATGATGCACCAGTGACGCCAACGAAACCTTGGCAATCAATCAAAGCAGCTGTAACTCGCGAAACATACTCTGGTGACATTCTAAATGCAGAAGAAGCGATTACAGTAGAGCAAGCGCTTAAAGGCTACACAATTTGGGCTGCTGAGCAGTTTAAAATGGAAGCGGAATATGGCTCTTTAGAAGCAGGTAAAGTTGCTGATATGATCATTATTGATAAGAACCCACTGAACCTTGAAGCTAAAGACCTAGATACCGTTAAAGTTCAAACGACTTATATGCAAGGTGAAGTGACATACAAAGCGTAATGTCTTCTCACTCACAGAGATTTACTCCTCTCTGATTAAATTATTAAGCCCAGCACTGATGCTGGGCTTTTTGTTCACCATCACTTTTATATAACCACCAACCCTATTGTCCTTTCATTCATTGGTTTGCTTTGTCAATTACCTAGTACTCTTTGTGCCGCTTTTGTGATTAACACTACCAAACAAGGTTAGAGGTGGATTAACGATACGCTTAATCAGTAAGGAGAACTTACCTTCTAGAGAGGTTAAGGGCGATACCTATAAATAGGGTGGAACATAAACACGTGCCTATCTGCAAACGCGCTAGGTGAGCAGAAACAAAAAAGCACCCTACCTAGAGAGTGCTTTCAATAAACGATTAGGGGAAACGGTGTCTTAACGTTCGCGCGTCAATACAGCACCAAATTTCTCACCAAAACCCAATGTTAGATACAAGAACACTTCATTCGTATCAATAGCCCACGCTTGTCCACTGATCAACGTACCCTGTTCAGGTAAATCGCGTCCTATATACTCTTCTAATTGCGTCTTATTAGAGTAACTCGGATTTAAAAGAGAAAAGGTCAGTTTGTCTTCACCCCTTTTGATAACCGTAACGTCGACCGTAACATTACTTTGTAGAATTTCTTCAGAAGCTTCATTAGAGCTAAAGCTAGAAATCAGCCTTGCACTTTCGTTTTTAGCGTCATCAACGATAAGTTGTAGATCCATAATAACTTCGCGGTGTGGGTACTGAACCACAGTACTTCCTGTCCAGATGCCAATAAAAGGTTTCGTCGGAGTATTCGTTGTTTTGTAAACCAACATACCAATTAAAGCGCAGAGCAACCACAACCCAATAACAAGAAACGGTTTTGACTTTACTTGCATTCGGTTAACTCCTCATTTTTGTTGCACACAACCATAGTGTTGTCATCTGCGATATAAATAGAAAGATGGTCGGTATCAGCGTCACGTACATAGACAGGGGCCTGTAGGTCTGTCACTTTTAACGCAAAGGCTTCCAATGATGATATCTCTTGTAAGTGTGGTGTTCTGTGTCCGTTTAACGTAGAGAATGCATATCCGATAACAAAAGCGATAACACAACCCGTCGTCACCGCTGCGCCTAAAAAGCGTTGCTTGCTTTTAGTCGTATCGAGCAGTTCCTTTACAGCCACAGGATCTTCAAATCGTTTCAATTGCTGCTGAGCTTCTAACGATATCCCCTCAAAATTATGCTCTGTTTGATAACGGCTAATCGTTGTATCTAGCTGTTCTTGCTTCTCTAATTCAACGACATCTGGTGGTGATGATAATAAGTAACCCTGCTTAGAAATAGTACGAATCAGCGAGCGATTATTATCCTCCAACGACTTTCTCAGGCGCTTAACCAGCTGGTTTATTGTCGCATCCGTTGCGTATGTATTTTGGTAAAGCTCTTCAACTATTTTCTCTCTTGATGTCACTTCTGGAAATGTTTCGATAAAAACATTAAGTAGTGCAGACTCCTTCGAGCGCAGTTGAGACAAAGAGTCATTTTTTGATATAACTCCCGAAGTCATAGAGTACAAATAATCACCGACCTGATACACCGGAGCTTCAAGTTTTAGTTTGGTCATAAAATAAATCTGTCGAATGCGATATCACTAATTATTTCATTTAATTCTAACTTTCGCTTAGGTAATTATAGAACGTTTGATATTCGTCATACTTATCTTTCTCATTTTTTATCAATCGACTTTAGCTATCATTTGATAACTTTACGTTTTTATGACACCCAAAATCCCAACCTATCAATAACCCTAATTTAATAAAGGCTAATTCATAAAAAAAACCTTAACTCACTGATTGTTAGAGATTAAAAAATGACAAAACCTGACTTAGATTTTGTCTGATTAGTTTCCTTTAACACTATCACCCTCAGTAATATGATGGCGCCGTGATTCATACAACTGTCCAAATAAAGGGTAACCTATGACCGACTCTACAAAGAAAGCAAAGCAAAACATGGCGAGCACGCCAGAAGAAATGGTAAAAATTCTAGCGAACTTTTCATTCTTTAAGCCTGAAGAGCTTTCACAACGCATTCAAACTCTTCATGAAGGCCACTTCCCGACTCTTGCTATGGATGAAACTCCACGCCCATACATCGACGCAAGCGAAGATCCTCGTGGCGATATCAGCGCTGACTATATCGAAGAGTTCGCTATGAAGTTAGTGGATATCTCTAAAAAATCTCGTGAAGATGGCAATATTCTTTGGGGTCGTATCCAAGGTACTAAGTATGAAGCAGAAGCCCAAACCTTAGTGGCTGACACGCTACGTTCATTTGGTGTTGAAGACGTACGTGAAGACTTCTTCCCTATCCGTAACGCTCAATGGGAACCAACAAAGAACGAGCTTACTGTTATCTCTTCAAATGCACTCGAAGAAGGCGAAACCGAACACAACTTCAAATACGCTGTTACACCATTCCCTTCAGGCCTAACATCTGAAGATGGTGTTGAAGCGGAAGTGATTTATGTTGGTCAAGGTACAGCTTCTGAGCTAAATGGCCGTAATCTTGAAGGCAAGATTGTTCTTCTTCAGTGTGATTTCTCAGCGGGCGGTCCAATGTACTCGACTGGTCGTACTGCATACTCGCGTATCGCAGCGGGCACTTACGGTAAAGCAGCAGGCATCATCGCATGGTGGACACTGCCTGGTTCTAAGCAAACTGCTACTCGTATCGGCGCGATGGGCGGCGGTGACAGTGTTGGTGAAGCACTACCATGGATCTCAATTGGTTACGACGACGGCCTTTACCTTCGTAAATTGATCGACCGTGCAACACCTGAAGAGCCAGTTATCACTCGCTTATGTGTTCAAGGTAAAATGGAAGATGGAACTCAGCGTCAATCTTCAAATGTTTATGGTTTCATCCCTGGTACAACAGGCAAGTCGGTTGTAATGACTTTCCACACTGACAGCTACTTCTATGGTCTACACGACAACGCAGGTACTGCAGCAATGGTAATGGCAGCGGCTAAGCACTATGCTGCACGTCCTCTAGAGCAACGTGGCCACGGTTTAGTTGTTCTTTCTGTTGGTGATCACGAACACCCAGGTGTTGGTGCTACTGACAAATTCGTTGAGCAAAATCACGCGTTTGTTCGCGATGAAATGCTGATGGTATTACGTCCTGAAAAATTAGGCTTGATGGCGCTAACAAAAGAAGGTCCAATCCAGAGTAAGAGTAACCAAGCAATCCCTGCAATGCAGATGATTACGAACAAATCTCCTCTACTGTTGGACGTATTCGAGCAAGCGGTTAACAACTACGCGCTACCAACAGCTGATTTCTACTATCAAGACCCTGCAGCTGACGAGACACACTTCCATCCACCGTTCGCTAAATTCGATGATCTAGATGCGGTATCAACAGGTTGGGCTATTTCAAGCTACTCTTACCACTCAACGATCGATTATGATATGGGTATCATTAGCTTTAAACTGCTAGAAAAGTATGCTCGTGCACACATCTTCATCATCGATGCGCTAGCGGGTGCAACAAAAGAAGACATTAAGAAAGACGGTCACGAACTACCTACTAAGTCTATCTACTCTTCTGACCTATTCAAATACTACTACGGTAACTTCTAAGCCCGCAGGTTAGTATTTTGGGGGCTGCCAATTCCAATTGGTGGCCCTTTTTATTTCCCAAAGCTATTCAATAGTTAACTATCCTCGGTTATAGGCTTAAAACACTCGCTTTCGTTTCCAGTATGAACCATCGCTACCTAGCTTATCTAAACGGTACAATTCATAACGAAATCTTTCACCATGGGCTAGATTTTACTCTCTCGACTTCATTAAGGAATCAACAAACTCGTTTCAGTATCTTCATTGTTCCAATGTCTAGCACAGCAGAGTATTGAACCTTCAACGATAGTAATTAATCGGAAAGCTCTTAGCTCTTAGAAACACTTAAATCTATCTGCATTATAAATAGGCAACCAGTCGCATTTGATTACACTTTATTAAAATCAAATACAATTGTTCATTGCTTTCTCCTCAAGTTAAAGAGCAAACCCACCAACAATCGAGCATGTCATAAGTGTGCTAATTCATTGATTTGTATTGACATAAAAACAACATAAAGTGACTTATCTTTTGTTGCTTTAGGTTTGTTTCACAGGTATGACAGCAGCGGTACTATCACCTCGTTTCCAATCAGCATCTGACTTTTCGAACACATATGGTTGTCTTCTCTGTCAGGTAAGTATAAAAAACTAAGGTGTTAATAATGAAAAAGATATATCTAGCCGCAGCCCTACCCCTTACTCTATGTATGAACCAAGCGATTGCAGAAGAAGAAGTTCAAGATATGTCAGACCCTCTTGCGGTATACACGCAGGGCGGTATCGGTTTTACCAATAAAGGCGTGAACCTAAAAGTCGGTGCTACTTACACAACAGGTGTTGCTACAGAAATGGGCATGAACATCCTAGAAGTTAAAGGATTTGCCGGTGACATCTTAGGTTGGGATGGTTCAAGTAGCCGTAACGACTCAGTAGACTCTATCCGTTACCGTGATTTCGTCGTTGACCTAACAAACGGTCGTGGTACTCAATTAGATATCGCTTACGCAACATCATCAGATGCAAATGGTGCAGCGGGTGAAACAGGCACTGTTTCATATTCAATGATTCAAGCTCTTCCTGCTCTTGGCCCAATAAACTTTTTTCCACTTGCGGGTGCTGGTTTAATGTTTGGCAACAACCTCAACGAAAAAGGGTTAACTAACAGTAGCGGTTATTCTGTTCCTGGTACTTTTGGTGTTGTTGGTATGTATACAAAAATCACAGTAACTGACAAAATTTGGCTGAACTTTAACCCTATGTACATGCAAACATTCTCAGGTTCAGATACGTTTAAAGATTACGCGTTCGGCGGCGATGACAGCATACTAACTCACGAGTTTACCGCCTCTTACCAAATTCAACCACGTTTCAATGTTCGTTACTTTGCAAACTGGAATGAAGATGTAGATTTTTCAGATGGCGATCACCGCATCGAGTTTAACTACCAATTCTAATTAATACTTCTAATAAGCTGGCCCAAAGGGTCAGCTTTTTTCAATTTGGGATTCTATGACATGAATAAATACATTGTATCTGACAAAAACAGATTCCTTGTTCAGTTTTAACATTGAAGCGGACCACTCTCTATGACTCTTCCCATATATAAAAACAAAACTCTACTTCTATTCTCTCTCTGTTTAGCTCAATTCGCTATCTCTGCCGATATCGCAAGTTTTTCAATTGCGACAAGCTCCCTCATGTCACACTTCCAAGCTGATGGAAATGACTTAAAAATCGCAGGGGCAATTAACCCCTTAATTGGCGCCTCCTTTATGCTGATCTGTAGCATGGTCGGGCTCTTTATTGGGTGGCGACGACTACTCATCTTTGGTTTTTTCACTAGTACTTTATCCGTCGTCACGATTCTCCTCGCGCCCTCTATAAACTTTATCATCTATCTTGCTAGACCTCTTTCTGGCCTTGGTTCTGCTTCTATTTTACCTGCTGCACTAGCATTAGTTATTGGCCATTACCCAAAAGAGAAGAGAGCCGTTGTATTTGGTGCTATGGCTGCAGCAACGGGGATAGCTGCTGCAATTAGTCCACTAGTATCAGGTTGGCTGTTTGATTCCTACGGTTGGAGAAGTGGCTTCTTTTTACAACTTTCTTTTTTCGTTGTCGGGCTATTTTGTGCCATTTTTTGGATCTCACCTCTGCACAACGTAAAACCTAAAAAGTTTGATACTTTAGGCTCAATCCTATGCGCGACGAGTTTAGTACTGATAGTCTGTGCTCTGTTGTTAACCCCTAACTGGGGGCTAATAACAAATTCTTCTAATCTAGATCTTCCACCATTCTTCGGTTCCATTAGCCCTGCGCTATTTATGCTTATCTTTGGGCTAATAATCTTTGCTTTGTTTTTACTCCACGAACAAAAATTTGAACGAAAATATGGTGTTGCGTTGCTGCCTGTTTCCTGGCTTAGAGAGCGAGAGTTACAGAAAGGGCTCGCAATACTGCTGGTCATGTATTGTATCTTTGGAGGCTTTAATTTTTCGATTATTGCCTATTTACAAATTGCTGCGGATTTGTCAGCCATTAAAACTGGCGCAATCATTTTAGTCTTTGCTATCGCAATGATCATCTCATCGGCTCTAACGCCTATATTGTTGAAAGAGCAGCAACCCAAAAAGCTCTGTGCTCTGGGTTTTGCTCTGTTCTTTTTTGGAGGCTGTTTTCTTGGCATATCAACTAGCGAGGAAGGTATCTCTGCACTCATTTATCTAGCAATGGCGATCTGTGGTATTGGAATTGGAATTTTATCATCTCAAACTCCCGTTATTATAACTCTCGCCGTTGGTGAGAAAGGTGCAGCTCAATCTGGTGGCATACAAGCAACAACTCGAAAAATTGGCCTAGCGCTTGGTATCGCTGTTGTTGCTGGCTCAGGTCAATCAACGTTAGAGAACCATGTTAGAGAGCGTATCATCGACAATGAGCATGTATCTCAGCCAATTCAAACCTTAGTCAGTGAAGCAAAAGCAATTCCCTATATCAATGATTTCATGGTCATCGACTTTCTTAATGAGTTAGGTGTTGATGAAAGTGAAATTAATCATATTCTTGAAATTAACAATGATTCAAGAAATCTAAATTTCACCACATCGAATCGAGCGATGCTTATCTTTGCGGTGCTTGGAGTGCTCATTTCTTTGAGGCTATCTCGCTCAAAAGGAAAAGAGCCAACCGAAGCTCAGCCAGCTCATTAAGTTGAGATAGCAAATACTAAAAAGGAGTGCGTATGCACTCCTTTCTTATTTTCGATTGCGACCAATTTATCTAAACTCACGATAACTCAAAGATAAGCTCAAATAAAAAGACCACGCTTGGCGTGGTCAATTGATCAGCTACTTCTCAACTTTTATGTTCTCAACTCGGGCCTTTAATTTTTGTCCCGGTCGGAATGTAACAACACGTCGAGCAGTAATAGGAATGTCTTCGCCAGTTTTAGGGTTTCGACCTGGACGTTCACTTTTGTCGCGTAGATCAAAATTACCAAAACCAGACAGCTTTACCTGCTCGCCACTTTCGAGCGCTTTTCGAACTTCTTCAAAAAACACTTCAACCGTTTCCTTGGCATCCCGTTTACTGTATCCAAGTTTTTCAAACAGGTTCTCAGCCAAATCGGCCTTTGTGAGCGCCATAAAACTCCCCTTAAAGCTATGTTTAACATTGCTGCTATACGCAGCGCCAAAGCATTTTGCCTAGCCAATCAACAACATATCGGCTTTACCTTGGAAAGTGTATGCCAAGCTTCTGATTTTCGCCAACTTTTTTCTAAAGCTATCAATAAGCGAAGTAGCAAACAAAACAAGAAGAAAGCAATCAAGCAAAACATTATCTCAAATTAAAATTAAAAAGATGACAACAATAGAACATAAAACCACGAAGCAGACACAATGCAGATGATAAAGCCATAATGAGAAAATTAAGTTTTTTTGCAATTTTTTGAACAAAAAACTTTATATCGTTAAAAATTAGCACCTTAGTATTACTTACGATAACGCTTTAAGCCATTAATAATCAACAAGTTTCAGATAAAAAAAGAGCCCACTAAAAAGCAGGCTCTTTACCATTGTTTGTGAAAACCTAGTCGCGAAGTGCCGCGCCAAATTGCTCAGAAACTTTTGCAACGATAGCTTCAACACTACCTGCAATATCCGCTTCTGCAAGCGTGCGCTCTACAGACTGAAGTGATAGTGCGATTGCAAGGCTCTTCTTGCCTTCCTCTACGCCTTTACCAACATAAACGTCAAACAGTTTAGCGTCAGTTAAGAACTCACCACCAGCTTCTAGACAAGCGTTAACGATGTCACCAGAAGCCACAGCTTCATCAACAACAACAGCGATGTCACGACGGTTTGATGGGAACTTAGATACTGCTACCGCTTCTGGGATAACGCGAGTATCAATAGCAGTCCATTCGATTTCAAACACAACCGTGCGACCATTCAAGCCAAACTTACGCTCAAGTTCTGGATGAACCGTACCAATCACACCAACAGATTTGCCATCGACAACGATCGCTGCTGATTGACCAGGGTGTAGTGCAGGGTTTGCTGCTTTCTGCTCGTCTGAAAGCGCTGCGAATGAGAATGCTTTTTCATTTGCAGATAACTCTAGAACCGCTTCTAAGTCACCCTTAAGATCAAAGAAATCAACCGTGTTAGTTTCAATGTCCCAGTGCTCTTCACCGCGAGTACCAGCGATTACACCAGCAAGCATAGGCTCTTGACGCATGCCGTTCTCAGCTGATTCACATGGAATGAAACGTAGACCGTATTCGAATAAACGAACACGTGGCTGTTGACGCTTCTGGTTGTGCACAACCGTGTTTAGCAGACCTTGAACTAAACCAAGACGCATTGCCGCCATATCCGCAGAGATTGGGAATGGAAGAATCAGTGGTTCTACATTTGGAACAACCAATTTTTGTTGCTCTGGTTCTACAAAGCTGTATGTGATTGCTTCATGATAACCACGGTCAACAAGAAGGTTACGTACACGCTTAAGCGGTAGGTTTGCTTCTTTGTGATCGTTCATTTTAAGTGCTGCAGCAGGCGCTTGATTTGGAATGTTATCGTAACCGTAGATACGACCCACTTCTTCTACCAAATCTTGCTCGATAGCGATATCAAAACGCCATGTTGGTGCAGTTGCAGTCCAACCTTCAGCCGTTACTTCAACAGTTAGACCAAGACGTTCTAGGATCTCAGCAACGTCTGCATCTTCAATGTGATGACCTAGTAGGCTATCAAGCTTAGTACGACGTAGTGTTACTGTGTTTGGCTTCGGAAGATCAACTTCAGACTCAACAGCAACAACAGGAGCAACTTCACCGCCACAGATTTCTACAAGAAGTTCAGTTGCACGTTCCATTGCATTTGTTTGTAGTGCGTAATCAACACCACGCTCAAAACGCATTGAAGAGTCAGTGTGCAAGCCGTATGCACGAGCGCGACCACGAATATGGTCAGGAGCAAAGAATGCACACTCTAATAATACGTCTTTAGTTTCAGTCGTCACACCTGAGCTTTCACCACCAAAGATACCAGCAATAGCTAGTGCTTGGTTATGGTCAGCAACAACCAGTGTATCTGCGTTTAGCTCTGCTTCGTTACCGTCTAGAAGAGTCAGCTTTTCGCCCTGCTCTGCCATACGTACTACGATTCCGCCTTCAACCTTAGCTAGGTCAAACGCGTGCATTGGCTGACCTTGTTCTAGAAGAACATAGTTCGTGATATCAACAACTGGGTCGATTGAGCGAATACCACAACGACGCAGTTTCTCTTGCATCCATAGTGGCGTTTCAGCTTGTACGTTTACGTTTTTAACCACACGGCCAAGGTAACGTGGACACGCTTCCGTTGCTTTTACTTCAATAGAAACAACGTCATCGATCGCTGGTGCGACAGCAGTTACAGAAGGCTCTGTTACGTCTGCACGGTTTAATACGCCAACTTCACGAGCCATACCGCGAATGCTGAAACAGTCAGCACGGTTAGCGGTAAGATCAACATCAACCGTTACATCGTTAAGCTCTAAAAGCTCACGAACGTCCATACCTAGAGTAGTACCTTCAGGTAGCTCAAGGATACCGTCAGATTCAACATCGATACCTAGCTCAGAGAAAGAACAAAGCATGCCGTGCGATGGAACGCCACGAAGCTTCGCTTTCTTGATTTTGAAGTTACCAGGAAGAACCGCGCCTACTGTTGCTACTGCTACAGTAAGACCAAGACGACAGTTAGATGCACCACATACGATGTCTAACAGCTCTTCTTCGCCGATATCAATTTTAGTTACTTGCAGTTTGTCTGCGTCAGGGTGCTGACCGCACTCAACCACTTTACCAACTTTAACGCCAGTAAATTCGCCAGCGACAGGAAGAACATCGTCAACCTCTAGACCAGCCATTGTAATTTGATGTGTTAGCTCGTCAGTCGTTACTGAAGGGCTAACCCACTCACGAAGCCATGATTCGTTGAATTTCATAGTGTCTCTACCCTTGAATTACTTGAACTGTTTAAGGAAACGTAAGTCGTTCTCGAAGAACGCACGTAGGTCGTTTACGCCGTAACGAAGCATCGTTAGACGTTCAACACCCATTCCGAATGCAAAACCAGAGTATTTCTCAGGGTCGATACCAACACTGCGAAGAACATTAGGGTGAACCATGCCACAACCTAGAACTTCAAGCCATTTACCGTTCTTACCCATTACGTCAACTTCAGCTGAGGGCTCAGTAAACGGGAAGTAAGAAGGACGGAAACGCACTTCAACTTCTTCTTCAAAGAAGTTACATAGGAAATCATTTAAGATGCCTTTAAGCTGTGCAAAGTTAACATTTTCGTCAACTAACATACCTTCCACTTGGTGGAACATTGGCGTGTGAGTTTGATCGTAATCGTTACGGTAAACACGGCCTGGTGCAATGAAGCGGAATGGCGGTTTGCCATTTTCCATCGTACGGATTTGAACACCAGAAGTGTGCGTACGTAACATCAAGTCAGGGTTAAAGAAGAAAGTATCGTGATCAGTACGTGCCGGGTGATCTTCAGCAATGTTCAGAGCATCAAAGTTGTGGAATGCATCTTCAATTTCAGGGCCTGATTCAGTGCTAAAGCCAAGTTCACCGAAAAACTGTTCAATACGCTCTACAGTACGAGTAACTGGGTGTAAACCACCGTTCTCGATACGACGACCTGGTAGGGTCACATCGATAGTTTCAGCAGCCAATTTTGCTTCTAGCTCAGCGCGTTGTAGTGCGTCTTTGCGAGCAACGATTGCTTGTTGAACTGCGCCTTTCGCTTTGTTGATCTCTTGACCAGCAGTACGACGCTCTTCAGGTGGTAGTTTACCAAGGCTTTGAAGCTGAGCCGTAAGCTCGCCTTTCTTACCTAAGTACTGAACTCGCACTTCATCAAGTGCAACCAATGACTCTGCCGCGTTAATCGCAGTAGTAGCATTAGCAATAATCTCTTCTAGATGTTGCATCGTTTCCTCATCTACCTATGACTTCCTACATTGGAAAGGCATAAGTGGTAGTGTCCATAAGGGTCCCAGCACGGGATTCTTGGGCATTTTCAAATAGCTGTACATAGTAGCGAAACCCACATCTAAAGCCAAATTGAATTGCCCATATCTCACCCTATTGATGAAAAAAACAACCCCGACGATTGAATTTAACCTCAAGTACTCCCATTAATCTTATACAACATCATTTTTCATTAGAGTTCGTTATGTTAACCATCGATAAAATTCAGCCCAAACACGATGAAACCATACAAAAAATCATCAAAAAAGTTGGTGAGGAGTTTGGTGCCGTTGGAGAAGGTTTTGGGCCTAGCGATGCAGAAGTTGCACAAATGAGTGCGTATTACACAGAAGATAAACGTAGCCGATACCTAATCGCCTTAATTAACAATGAAATCGTAGGCGGAAGCGGAGTCGCACCTTTTGGTGATTCTCAAACCATCTGTGAACTTAAAAAACTCTTTCTATTACCCACTGGTCGAGGCTTTGGTGTAGGAAAAGAGTTAACACTAGAGTGTTTAAGTTATGCGAAATCACAAGGATTCACTCACTGCTATCTAGATACGTTATCAAGTATGAAGTCAGCTATTTCTTTATATGAAAAGCTCGGTTTCGAACATTTGAAGAAACCTTTAGAAGGCACAATTCATGGTAATTGTGATGTATGGATGATAAAAGAGCTTTAAGTCGAAGCTTTACCAGTCAGTTAGTTGCACACTCCAAATCGTACAGGCCAATGGTAGGCTCTAGTAACGATATTAACAACGAACGAATAAGGCGTCTCACAACGCCTTATTCTTACTGTTAACAACACTCATCCAAATATAATCAACACTAAAAATAGTACTCTAAAGACACCTCAACAAAATCATCTTTGCGAGCAAAATAGAGTAAATCGGTCGGAGTTTCATTTTCAAATAACCAAGCGTCTACTTGCCACTTGAGTTGATTGGTAATACGACTTGAAGCTTCCAACTTTGCGCTATATACATCGCTATTATCTAAATCTTGAGTAATACCTGTAAGTACCTCAGTCCCGTCTTCATCATTTAACGCCAAACGAACACCTGCAAAAATATCATTCTGATTTGGCGTTTGAGCGTTATTGCCTCGACTGTCGTAAAGATACTCAGCAATTAATCCCACATCCCAATATGATTCAAAAGGGCCAACGATGGTGTACTCAAACCCAGTTGCAAGACCAGTATGATTGTCAAAACTATCGCGATAGATCGTTTCCAGTTTTAACAACCAATCGCCAACAATACCTTGTACATCCAAACCAACTTGGCTCATCTGTGCGTAATAAGGTTGTAGTGTTGCTTCAGTCCCGCCCGTGTTTAACTGGTAATACGGATCGCGGTTCGTCCCGTAGAAGTAACTAAGTCCTACATCCCAATCCCCTAGCATTTGGCTGTAACGCAAAGCAGCATCTATGTGCTTCTCTTCTCTCGAGGATTCGTACAAAGCATCGTTAGATACCGGAAGTATTGGCCTAATTCGCCCATCTACTCCGGCAAAAGTCCGCTCTCGAAAATAAGGGAGCACGAGTGCATCCACCGTTCCCCACTCTTTGATTGGAGTAAAGTGCACCATCGGCTGACCTAGCTTGTCTTCCCCTTCAAGTGATTCAATAGCGTCAGATTGGTTAACAACGTCCACCAAGTGGCTCGATTCAGTGACGCCCCAAAAGACTTTTCCAACACCAACACGCAGCTCGTAATCATCCCAATAAGTCAGATACAGCGCTTCGCGAATATCGCCATGAGTTCGCTCATCGTCCATACTGTCCAAACGATAAAATGGGGTAAAAGTGAAACTTCCATTTCCTGCGGTCGATTGCCAATAGAACTCAGGAGCAGCGACGATAGAAGATTGGCCTTTTCCTTGCCCTTGCTCACCGGGCGAGAAAAACTGGCGATGCTCTACATTCACTTGTCCAGCCAGTTCTATTTGCTCAGACAACGAATCATCAGCGTGACATTGTAACGCCAATAAGGTGCCGGATACGACGGTTAACGTCGCACCCAATTGTTTTAACGACTTCCGACTCCTTTTCATTGCGCGCTACCTTACACGTTTCAGCGTGTTTTTCTGAAAGTCACTGTCATTAAGACCGGTTTTGAATGCGAGATCACTGGTCGTCAATATTGTACTTTTACCGGTTTGGTGGTTTTGCATCGCCATCGTGTGTGCACGCCAGTATTGATCCAAATATTGCTTATAGTCAGTGAACGTTAAGGTCTTCAGTAACGCACCTTTACGGTCATAAAACTCTACCTTCAATGGGCGGTATTCTTGTTTCTCAAGCCAAACGACTTGTTTGGTATAGCCTGAGTTCTTGTCAGTTGGTATCTGCTCTAGAACAAACGTCTCTGTACCGTCAATGACATCGTCATTAAGAAAATTAAAGGAGTATTTTTCCAGTTCAAATGAGCTTAAGTCTTCATAAGCAAACTCGCTGCCCATAAATGGACCTGACTTGTTTCTAGACGAGATGCGTTTCACACGCTTCAAAGCTGGTAAGTATAACCATTGGTCGTCAGCCTCAACGGTATGAGAGTGATTCAAAAAAGCCGTACCTTTCACGTCTCTAGGCTCTTCAAATATCGTTAACCCTTTGTCACCATCGTTTTTAACTTCTAATGATTTTAAGCGCATCAAGCGAGTGCTGCTTTCACCTTGTGCATTTTTCAACAGCATCTGCATTGTTGCTACTGAGTCGCCCCACCCTTCATCTCGATTTTTTCGTTCAGTAGCAATCTCCAAACCTTTTTCAATATTTGCAGAAACAGGCAGTGAAACGCCGAGAGAGACCATGACAACCAAAGCAGCTTTAGTCATCCAAGATGGTATGTGTTTATTATTTAGTTGAGTGTCTAATACGTTCATCATTCATTCCTTGTATCGTCTAGATTCAATCGCTTGATGTCCATGTAGGCTAATTCAATTCCTATAATCAAATACTTACATGGACACTGATTCAGTGTTTGCTAAGCATTGGTGATCGGTTTATTAGGGATCAAAATCTCTTTAGTTTCTGGCGTTTCTGGCTCACGGACGTACTCTTTGTTATCGAACAACATCAACAACGTTGGTAGGAACAGGAAGTCCACCACTAGCGCAATAAAGACGACAATGGCACTTAACTGTCCCATATCAGCGTTGAGCCTGAATGAAGACATAGCCAAGACCGAGAACCCTGCTACGAGAACAATTGTGGTAATCCAAAGTGCTCGACCTACAGTCTGAAATGCGTAACGTACCGCTTGTTCTGCATTTTGGCCCTGTTTACGAGCACGCTGATACTTCGATAAGAAGTGAACCGCGTCATCGACGACAATACCAAGCGTTAGTGTCACAACAACGGATAGTCCAAGGTTTATCTCTCCAGAGACCAGTGCCCAAATACCAAAACCAATCAAGGCAGGGGCTATGTTAGGCACGATGCTGATGATGCCTAATCTCAAAGAGCGCAGTGCAAAGATCATGAGTGCAGAGATCAAAATGAGCGTAATTGGCAGCGTAGAAAGCATACTCGTCATGTTGGTTTCACCAATGTGGGCAAACATGAGCGACGGGCTTGATGCGACAACATCATATTGTGGCGCATTGGATTTGAACCACGCGTACATACGCTCTTCCAGTTCAACCAACTCTACGCTACCGAGGTTATCTATTGTTAACACCATTTTGATAGATGATTTATCAACGTTGATCTGATTGTTCAGGTCCAAACCATAAGGCAAAGACATTTCATAAAGCAGTAAGTATTGCGCGGCTAATTCTCTATCCAAAGGCAATTGGTAGTAACGGCTATCATCACCATGCATGTTTTTATTCAGACGTTTATAGACGTCCGATAACGTCGCGACATGATCCGTTTCCGGTTGAGAGCGTAACCATTCACTAAAGTCGCCGATGGTCTGTAAAAATACCGGATCGGCGATCCCTTGCGATTCATTTGTCTTAATCGCAATGCTGATGTTGGTCATGCCACTAATGCGCTTTTCCATAAAATCAGCGGCGCGACGGAACTCGCTTCGTTGATCAAAATATTTAACCGAGTCATCGTTTACTTTATTAAGTGGAATCAACGCCGCAGAAACTACAATGGCAACGACAGATAGCGGCAACAGAGCTTTGCGATTATTTACCACAAAGTTTCCTAGGCCATCCATGAATCGGTTTGACGCCGTGTTCTGATTCTCTTTTACTCGCATCGGCAGCCACTTCAACATGGCAGGAAGCAATGATACAGATAGGAAACACGCGATCATTACACCCAGCGCAGCCAAATTACCAAAGTCTCTTAAAACTGGAGAGTCCGACATGTTCATCATTAAAAAGCCAATGGCAGTGGTCACTGACGTAATAAGGATCGGCATAAAGTTAACTGCGATACTCTGATCAATCGCAAACCTCTTTTCATACCCGTTCTGCATATTTTGTCGCATTGTGGCGATGACATGTACACAGTCCGCAACCGCCAGTGTCATAACGAGTGTTGGAATGTTAACGGTCGCGGTACTAAGAAACATGCCCGCCCAACCTGATAGCCCCATCGTTGCAGCCACAGAGCCTATGATGACGATTAACGTTGCAATCACGCTAAAAATAGAACGAAGCATCACGGTGAGAAAGACTAAAATCACTATCAACATAGCTGGAACTAGCGTCGACGTATCAGACTGAGCCGACTGCATAAACGCATTGTTCATCGCTATGATGCCAGCCTTATGAAACTCAACATCCGGATATTCAGCTTGGTAGTGGTCAACGATTTGATTAACGCTCGCGATGACCTCTTGAACTTCCGCTGTTTTATCGACTTCTGGAAGCTGAACCGTCACATTGACAACAGTGACATCACCTTTGCTAGAGATTGCAGAATTAACTAAAGCAGGCTCAGTCAGCGTAATACGTCTGATTTTTTGAATGCGTTCATTGGTTAATGAGTATCCCTCATAAATCAAATCCTCAACAATCAAGTCGTCTTCGGATGCTTCTGTATGTTGGAAATTAGAAAGTGAATCAATACGACTAGAATAAGGGACTTGCCATGCATCTTTGGTGATATCTTTGACCAATGTTAGGATTTCAGGCGTGAAAATATCACCTTGCTTAGGCGCAATGACGATGGATAAATTATCAGATTTTGCGAATGTCGTTTGAATTTCATCAAACGCCACAAGCTGTTTGTTCGAACCTTCGAAGAAGATATTGTAATCCCCTCGAAAGTACAGATTTTTTGCGCCTAATGTGGCGACAACAACCAGTGATATTGTGGTTAACATCACCCAAAAAGTGAGCCTTGTTGGTAGTGTAAACCAACCATTAAGTTGCTTTAGTGGTGGATTAGATGGGTTCATCACAGTCTCCGTTTGTGACGTTTCGTCAACTATCGCAATAAAAAAACCAGCCGGTGTGCTGATTTAAGAGCGATGCACATGTATCAATAAAGACCATTAGATAAACACGGGCTTTTTGACGAATCGTCACAAACAGTGATTTAAAAACCCATTTCTAATGGGCTTTTTTAACAAGAAGCTATTTAACGACCAACTGACTCTAAATACGCCACTTCTTCACTGAATAACTCTCTTTCTACTCGACGCCAGGTTTTTCGGTAATCCCACTCAGTAGAAAGCGGTTTCCAACCTAAGCCATCAAGTAACATATTTGCATTATGCAGTACTGAAAACGGGTCCTGTAAGCGACTGATACAATGGCTATTTGACGCATTCTGCGTTAATGCATTGGAACCAAAAGCAATTGACCAATTTGCAAATACTATCGCATCGGAGCCTACTCCAGAAGAGAATTTCAAGTCACCGTTTTCAGCAGCTAAATTGGTTAATTCGTCTGCTTGTCCGATCACCTTTTCTTCCAACTGATTAAGCTCAACAAGCCGTTCTGGAGAGGCCTTTTCAAGAACCCAAGGGCTTTTCGCCATGATCGCACACGTTGATAACACTGGCTCCATACGTGCATAAACACGAAGCGCAACATGCATAGCAATGACTAATTCTCTTGTGCTCCCTTCAAAGCCCCCAATACGTGCGAATAGCAAAGCTTCGGTCTTTAACGAATGGATACATAACGCCAAAATAACATCTTCTTTACTACAAAAGTGGTTATAGATTGTCCCTTTAGAATACGGGCTAGCTGCCGTAAGCTTATCCATTGTTAAGTTACCAAAGCCCTGTTCCTGAACAAGATTTTTGGCTAACAAGGTTAGCTCTACTTCTCGGTCTGCGATCGCTTGTTGTTTTTTGGACAAGCCAAATGGACAACCTTGCGATTTCTTTTCATCACTTTTATTACAGCTAAAGCCAAACATGCTATTTCAATCCGCCTTCGTTAAAACTCCTCTACTCTACAATTGTAACACGAATGCAAAATCTGTGTACTTCACCTTTTGTGACACTTCGTCATTTTTGACACATCGTCATAATAGATCATTCATTGAGCATATCAAGAGTTAATTTCAATTACATTCACCAAGCTAATCCACTGTCTTGTTATTGCGATAAATTAAGGCTAAAAAATGGAGACCAAGCCCTCTCTATCTAAAATCGTGCTGATCAATCTTCGTTATTGAAAGCGTATCTCATCGACATCAAACCCTTTGCCAACGTCTAACGATAAGGCTTGCTCTGGGTTGAACAACTTAGAACAGTTATTCAAATCGTTGCTCAGTAAGGTAAAAACCAGAGTTTAGCACTTCGATTAGGCTCACTAAGAGTAAAGTTGCATTGTCTTCTTGAATCTTGAACTAACCACAACTTGATATAACGTACTTGCCTACTAAGCTTTAGTCATTGCTTCCAAGAGCTAGTACCTATGATATCCCAAGCTAACGCAAGTTGGACGAAAACGCTTCGACGTAATATATACCAGCTGTTTTTGATTATTCTAATTTTATCAGCAGCTACTATTGGCTATATTTCTTGGCAGGTTCATTCATCGAACAGTGTAAAAGATCACCTAAATAGCTATCACCAAAAAAGTTCTGAACACATTCTTCGTGCATTGAAGGAAATTCGGTTATACAAATACCATGAAGCCTTCGATCTGCTTGATCAAAACAGCCAAACAAAGTTTGAAATGTATATTGGTCAACCTAATAGTGAATTTAGTAACGTGGCTTCTACCCACATAATAGAAAATGAGATCACACAGCTCTTAGAGATACACCGGCGACATTCAGAAGGCAAATTTGACTCTTTAATCCAAGAACTAGAATCTAAATTTAGCAATTTACTGAAGCACCAAGAAGACGGCGCAAAAGAGACGCTACCGTCTAAAATCATCCTCATCGACCTAGTTAGCTTAATCTCTCCCTTAGATCAACTAGGTAAATTGCATTTTTCTGAACAAGAAATCATTGAAATACAACTTGATGAAATGGAAAAAAGTCAGCTCTGGTTTTTCTATATTTTTACTTTTTTCAGCATACTCATTGGCCTTTTGATCACGAGAAAAGAGTTACGAGCAATAGAAAAACTTGTCAAACAAGAAGTTGATACCTCAGAACGAATCCATCTGCTTTCACTAGCCATTGACCAAAGCCCAGTATCAGTCATGATTACAGATGATAAGATCAACATTGTCTATGTGAATCAACATTTCCAAGATTTAACCGGGTATTCTTCTGATGAGGTTATCGGAAAAAACCCTAATATTCTGCAATCTGGCTTTACTGAGAGCAGTGTCTATAAAAAGATTTTTGAACATATTACAAATGGAGAGCCATACGATTGCGAATTAAGTAACAAGAAGAAAAATGGCGAGATCTATTATGAAAATGTTCATTTTGCCCCTATTTCAGACAGCACAGGCGTAATATACAATTACATTGCAATTAAGGAAGATATTACCGCCAGAAAAAATGCTGAATTAAAGCTAATCAAAAGTGAAGTTAGTTTAAAGAAAGCGCAACAGATTGCTCAGATGGGATCATGGGAATTCGATATCGTTGATGATCATCTTACGTGGAGTGATGAAATCTATCGCATTTTCCAAATTGACAAAAACAAATTTGGAGCAACCTACGAAGCTTTCGTTGAGACGATACATCCAGATGACCGTGACATAGTTGAACACGCTTACTTATCGTCTTTGAAATCAAAAAAGCCCTATAAAATTGAACACCGGCTGCTCATGAAAGATGGAAGAATAAAGTATGTTAGAGAAAGCTGCGAAACCTATTACGACGATCTAGGTAACCCTTTGCGTTCAATCGGGATTGTAATCGATATTACAGAACGAAGAATTCAAGAAGAGCATATTAAACACCAAGCCTACTATGACTCACTGACCAACTTACCGAACCGATTTTTGGTACTCGATAGACTTGAGCAACTCATCAGCGAGTCTAAACGAAAATCAACACTAGCTGCTGTTCTATTTATCGATCTTGATGATTTTAAAAAAGTGAATGACTCATTGGGTCACGATACTGGTGATAAGCTTCTTATAAAAGCCTCCGAACGTTTAGTAAATACAGTTCGAGGGACTGACACTGTCGCTCGTTTGGGGGGAGATGAATTCCTCGTGTTACTCACCTCATTTAAAAAAGTCTCAGACATTCAACCCGTCTTAACGAAAATCATGAAGCAATTTCGGGTTCCTTTTAAAATTGATACACGTGAATTAGTTCTGACAACAAGCATTGGTATTTCTCTCTTCCCTTCCGATGGTGAAAGCGCTTCTACTCTTTTACGTAATGCCGACTCTGCTATGTACAATGCTAAGGATCAAGGGCGTAATCGATACTCATTCTTTACTGACGATATGAACCAGAAAGTCTCGAGACGATTGGCTATCGAAGAGCAATTACATGGTGCGGTTAGCCGAAATGAATTCTCAGTTCATTACCAACCTCAAATAGATATTAAAACCGGACAGATTATTGGTGCTGAAGCGTTAGTTCGTTGGTGCAACACTATCCTTGATGATATTTATCCAGATGAGTTTATTCCTATAGCCGAGCAAACTGGTGCCATTATTCTACTTGGTGAATTTGTTATAACGCAGTCACTCAAACAAATTAGTCAATGGCAACGAACGTTAAACGAAAATTTACAAATCGCTATCAACGTTTCACCGAGGCAGTTTATCGACCCTAATTTTGTAACGTTTGTTAAAGATGCCATCATCCGTTGTAATGTCGCCCCCAGTACCGTTGAAATCGAAATAACGGAGGGAGTCCTATTAAAAGGGCATTCTAATATTAAAAATAGTCTTAATGATCTCAGAAAGTTTGGCATTAAATTGTCAATGGATGACTTTGGAACAGGCTACTCTTCATTAAGTTATTTACGGAACTATCAATTTGATGTTCTCAAAATTGATCGCTGTTTCATTTCGGATATTACCCAAAATACACATGACCAAGCATTGGTTAAAGCAACAATTGTGATGGCACATAATATGGGGCTTCAAGTCGTAGCTGAAGGAGTAGAAACAACCGAACAGCTTTCATACTTACAGAGCGAAAAATGTAATATTGCTCAAGGCTATCTCTTTAGCAAACCTGTACCACATGAGGAAATGACCAAGCTACTTGCTAACCAATACAATAACGGTGATTCGACACTCGACACCAACGTTATGAATTTCTACCAAGGTAACTCAAACCACTCTTGATAAGCCATTAAGTTAAGACACCCGCTGATCTGAATAACTACCTAAATAAGGCATACAAAAAAGCCCTAACATTTCTGTTAGGGCTTTTCGTTTCTTTCGAAATTGGAGCGATACATCGGGTTCGAACCGATGACCTCAACCTTGGCAAGGTTGCGCTCTACCAACTGAGCTAGTATCGCGTTGCTAATACTTTTTAAAAGTAAAAGACTTAATAGATGGTGCCCCGGGCCGGACTTGAACCGGCACAGCGCGAACGCCGAGGGATTTTAAATCCCTTGTGTCTACCAATTCCACCACCAGGGCACGCAAAACTTGTTGCGATGCTTCTAATAATTGCACTCTTTAGAGTGAGTTAGACACCATCTTTGATGCATTATATAAATCTACACCTTAAAATTTGGAGCGATACATCGGGTTCGAACCGATGACCTCAACCTTGGCAAGGTTGCGCTCTACCAACTGAGCTAGTATCGCAAATGGAGGCGCGTCCCGGAGTCGAACCGAGGTCCACGGATTTGCAATCCGCTGCATAGCCACTCTGCCAACACGCCGCCGTAGCCTCAATCAGCTCGCTCTTTAGAAGCGTTCCTCTTGGGTACGGGATGCATTTTACGGATTCAGCCAAATGAGTCAACCCGTTTTTTTGTTTTTTGAATCGTTTGGCTAATTTCCATTCAACACAGCTTATTTTGTACATTTTTCTTGCTGTAAACAGCTGATATAACGAAAGTAAACTAGTTAAAATTCAGATGAAAATAAAAAACGGGCTACTGCCCGTTTCTTCTATTGATGCTCTTCGCTAAGTAAATCGTCTTTAGCGGCCATCAAATACTGAATCATTGACCAGAACGTCAAAATCATCGCAATATAAATAGCAGCGTAACCTAGCCAGATCATCCAATCGTCGTATTGCCATATCAGCACCCATAGAGCAAACATCTGACAGACTGTTTTAACCTTTCCAATCCATGACACCGCAACACTCGCTCGCTTACCAATCTCTGCCATCCACTCTCGAAGGGCTGAAATGATAATCTCTCGAGCTATCATGACGACGGCAGGTATCGTGATCCAAATGGTATGGTAGTCATCAGTAATGAGTATCAGTGCTGTGGCGACCAATACTTTATCAGCTACAGGGTCTATAAACGCACCGAACCGAGATGTTTGACCTAACTTCCTGGCAAGCATGCCATCAAGCCAGTCTGTAAAGCCCGCGACCCAAAAGATCATTGCGGCAGCAAAAGGCGCCCAACTGTATGGGAGATAAAATGCTACAACAAAAACTGGAATGAGAAAAAGTCGTAGTAGAGACAAAATGTTAGGGATATTAAAACGCATATTTTTTAAAGCTCTTATTCATTGCGCGTTTATGTTGCGGGATTTTTGCTATTGTTTCAATGCTTGATAAATGTTTTCTGCCAAAGAATGGCTTATACTCGGCACTTTGGCTATTTCTTCTACAGTTGCGCGCTTTAATTCTTGCAATCCGCCCATGTACTTTAATAACGCTTGGCGACGTTTAGGTCCAACCCCTTCAATTCCTTCCAATGCACTGGTTTTTCGAGTTTTACCACGTTTCGCTCTGTGACCCGCAATTGCGTGATTATGACTCTCATCTCGTATGTGCTGCATTAAATGAAGAGCAGGAGCATCACTTGGTAAATGAAACTCTTCTCCGTCTGTTGTAATTAACGTTTCTAAACCAGGCTTACGAGTTACACCTTTAGCGATGCCCAGTAATTTCGGTTGTTTAGGCCAGTCTCCCCAGTATTGACTCACTATCTCTAACGCTCGGTTGAGTTGTCCCTTACCACCATCAATAAAGATAATGTCGGGAATTTTCTCTACATCAAGCTGCTTAGAATACCGGCGGTCTAGCACTTGGCCCATCGCTGCGTAATCATCTCCACCGGTAATCCCAGTAATATTGTATCGGCGATACTCTTGTTTAACGGGCCCTTCATGATTAAAGACAACGCACGATGCAATCGTACTTTCCCCCATAGTATGAGAGATATCGAAACACTCCATTCTAGAAATAGAATCGAGATCGAGAACCTCTCTTAACGCTTTAAAACGTTGAGAAATCGTCATCTTATGATTGATCTTTGTGGTAATTGCAGTCAACGCGTTAGTATTAGCCAGTTTTAGATAACGGCCTCTTACACCAGTTGCGTTAAGATGAAAATTCACCTTTCTCCCCGCTATATCCGCAATCGCTTCTTGAAGAGAAGCCGTATCAGAGACCAAACCACCATTAAAGACAATACGATTAGGGACGGAACGTGCTTCATTATGGCTCAAATAGTACTGACTTAAGAAGCTGTAAAAGACTTCTTCTTGTGTCGTATTATTAGGGATTTTAGGGAAATGGCTACGACTTCCTAGAACTTTACCTTGTCTAATCATCAAGATATGGATGCAAGCGATACCGTTCTCTTGAGAGAACCCAAGTACATCCATGTCTTCCATACTGTCGTCTGAGACAAACTGCTGCTCTTGAACACGGCGAATCGCTTGAATTTGATCGCGAAATTTAGCTGCATCTTCAAAACGAAGTTGTGAACTCGCCTTCTCCATTTTTTGAATTAGAAGCTCTAAGACTTGCCCGTCTTTTCCCTGGAGGAATAAACGCACGTAATCGACAATCTCATCATAATCATCTTTTGAAATGATACTGGAGACACACGGGCCAGCACAGCGACCAATCTGATACATCAAACACGGGCGTGTTCGGTTACTGTAAACCGTATCTTCGCACTGTCTTACGGGAAAGATTTTTTGTAGAAGATGAAGTGTTTCTCTGACGGCCCCTGATTCAGGATAAGGCCCAAAGTACTCTCCTTTTTTCTTTTTCGCCCCGCGGTGAATCGATAACCGAGGATGCTTATGAGCACTGATAAAAATATAAGGGTATGACTTATCGTCTCGTAATAACACATTATATTTGGGCAGGTACTGCTTAATATAGTTATGCTCGAGAATGAGGGCTTCGGTCTCAGTATGAGTAACCGTTACATCAATTTTATCAATGTTAGATACGAGAGCTTTGGTTTTCTCACTATCTACATTTTTACGGAAGTAGCTCGTAAGGCGTTTTTTAAGATCTTTTGCCTTACCAACATAGATCACGACAGCCTCGGTGTTATACATTCGATAAACACCGGGCTGATCAGTCACTGTTTTCAGAAAAGAAACAAAATCAAAAGATTGGGGCACTATAATGTCTCTGTATCGAGCATCCCGTGCCTTATCGCTAAATGTGTCAGCTCTACATCGCCACTAATATCTAACTTACTAAAGAGGCGATAGCGATAACTATTGACTGTTTTAGGGCTTAAATTCAACTGCTCTGAAATGTCGGTAACCTTCTGACCTTTGGTGATCATCATCATAATCTGAAGCTCGCGCTCAGATAAATCGGCAAAAGGGTTTTCAGACGCTGGAGAGAATTGACTCAATGCCATCTGTTGTGCAATTTCAGGGGAAATGTAGCGTTGACCGCTATTTACCATACGAATTGCATTCACCATTTCATCGGGGCCAGCACCTTTAGTCAGGTAACCTGCAGCTCCGGCTTGCATCACTTTCGTTGGAAACGGATTCTCTGTATGAACAGTCAAAACAATGATTTTGATATCTGGATTAAAACGTATAATTTTCTTGGTTGCTTCAAGGCCACCAATACCAGGCATATTCATATCCATTAAAATGACGTCAACATGATTGTTGCGACACCATTTTACTGCATCCTCACCGCTTTCAGCTTCCCCTGCTACGTTCATACCACGGACGTCTTCAATAATACGTCGTATCCCTGTGCGAACCAGCTCGTGATCATCTACAAGGAAAACACTTATCAAACTTGTATCTCCACACTCGTTAATTGGCTCTGCACCCACCGATTTCTGTGGATTACAGCTTCATTACTTTTTCAAATCTAAGTTTAACTTATTCAGAGCACTTTCGTTACTCAAAAAGCGTTATTGGCTTTAGGAAACGAAGAACAACTAGAAAGAAGTGACATCGAATATGAGCTTAAACGATAACTTTATCAAGTAGAATTTAACTCACATACTGTTGATGCACATATGAAACTAAGATTCTAAAGCCTAGACACATTAACAGAAATTTTGTAATAAAAGGGAGTTCTAGCTCTATTATTTCAACTTTAAGCGCCACATATAAATCACTTGCTTACTTATGCATCAAGAAAGTTGGTTCGGTTGTTTACCCCTTCCTCTATCGACATAGTTTGCTACTATGTGGCGCAGAAAACGTATCACTGCAGCGACACAGCGTAAGGAAAAGGACATTTTTTGAGTACATCACAAGGCTTTCTACTGACGCGTCAAGCTCGAGATATTGGAAATCAAACCCAAATAGAGTTATGGCTTTCCACTGAGCAAGGCCCAGCGCAATTAGTCATCACTCAAGAAAAACCGGTCTTCTTTATCCCTCAAACGCTTTCACAAAAAGCATTTCAGCTTTCCCAACAACATAATATTCAGATGATGTGCAAATCGCTGGATCTAAAAACCTTTGATTCTGAGCCTCTAGCCGGCTGCTACTTTCATACCACCAAAGACAGTCAGCAAATGGTCACCCTTTTCAACTCAAATGATATTCCAACTTTTGAATCTGACATTCGTCTCGCTGATCGCTACCTAATGGAGCGTTTTATTCAAGGTGGTATCGAATTTACAGGGACTGAAGCCTTGAAAAGTTCATATAGAAAAGTGACGAACACTAAATGTCGACAAGGACACTTTTCTCCAAACTTAAAGGTCGTGTCACTCGATATAGAATGTTCAGAGAAAGGCATCCTCTACTCTGTTGGGTTAGATAGTGCTATGGATAGCCGAGTTATCATGATTGGAACTAAGCAAGCTAGTGATACACCTATTGAATGGGTAGACAATGAATCTTCCCTACTAAAAGCATTAGTTCAGTGGTTTGAACGCTTTGATCCTGATGTTATTGTCGGCTGGAATGTGATTGATTTTGACTTTCGGTTGTTACATAAGCGAGCTCAATTCCACCAACTAAAGCTGAAGATTGGTCGAGGGAGCCAGCAAAGTTACTTCCGCACCTCCTCAACAACTCAGCAAAGTTTCATTACGATACCCGGGCGTGTTGTGATGGATGGTATTGATACACTTAAAACGGCCACTTATCATTTTCGTTCTTGGTCTTTAGAGTCCGTCTCTCAAGAGATGCTCGGTGAAGGTAAAGTCATTCACAATGTCCACGACCGAATGGACGAAATAAACCGAATGTTCCGCCAAGACAAAACCGCTTTAGCAAAATATAACCTGCAAGATTGTGTTCTTGTTAACCGAATCTTCGAAAAAACACATTTAATTGACTTTGCTATCGAGCGTTCACGTTTAACGGGTGTAGAACTCGATAGAATTGGGGGCTCAGTTGCTGCCTTCAGCAACCTATATCTACCACAAATACACCGAGCAGGATACATAGCGCCAAATCTAGAGCCTGAAAACTGGATGGCGAGCCCAGGCGGATACGTTATGGATTCTCAACCCGGCCTATACGACTCTGTATTAGTTCTCGATTTCAAGAGCCTATATCCATCCATTATTCGTTCTTTTTTAATCGACCCTATGGGTCTAATTGAAGGACTCAAACAAGATATTGGAACGGCTGACAATCAAGCCGTGCCAGGCTTTCGAGGTGGACAATTTCATCGGGCCAAACACTTTCTACCTCAAATGATCGAAACCCTTTGGCAAGCTCGTGATGTAGCTAAACGCAACAATGATAAAGCGTTCTCACAAGCCATTAAAATTATCATGAACTCATTTTACGGCGTACTGGGCTCTTCCGGTTGTCGTTTTTTCGATACAAGGCTTGCCTCTAGTATCACGATGCGTGGTCATGAAATAATGAAGCAAACTAAGGTGCTTATAGAAGAGGAAGGCTATCAAGTGATCTATGGCGATACAGACTCAACCTTTGTTTCGCTTAACTCCGCATGCGCTTCAGAAGACGCTAATAAAGTTGGTCAAAATCTCGTAAAGAAAATAAATGCATGGTGGACAAATCACTTACAAAAAGAGTACCAACTAAACTCGATATTAGAGCTTGAGTATGAAACCCATTATAAAAAGTTTCTAATGCCCACTATTCGAGGTGAAGAGAAAGGCTCGAAAAAACGCTATGCCGGGCTTATTGGTGACAAAGACAATGAGAAAATCATTTTTAAAGGGTTAGAAAGCGCAAGAACCGACTGGACACCTCTCTCACAGGTATTTCAACAACATTTATATCAACTCATTTTCCACGGAAAGTGTCCAAAGCAGTACGTGCGCTCTTTCGTTGAAGAGACACTCGCGGGTAAATACGATGACCAGCTCACTTACCAAAAAAGATTGAGACGTAAACTACACGAATACCAAAAGAATATTCCACCTCAAGTGAGAGCAGCCAGACTGGCTGATGAGATTAATCAGCAGCTCGGAAGACCTTTACAGTACCAAAATAAAGGTAGGATCGAATATCTGATCACCATCAATGGGCCAGAGCCAAAAGAGTACGTTAAAAGCCCTGTTGATTATCAGCACTACATCGATAAACAACTTAAGCCCATTGGTGAAGCGATTCTCCCTTTTATAGGGTTAGATTTCACTCGCTTAACCGAGCCTCAACTTGGCCTTTTTTAACCTTATTCCCTTCGTTTCGCTCACTTCGAAGAAGAGTATCTGCAACCTCAAAAACCTTATTTTTATTTTGATTGACGATATAAGCCTGCAGGTTGTCATAAGGCAACGATTTACTGTAGTACCAACCTTGAATTGAGACCCCATTTTTTCTAGGAATGTGGTTTATTTGTTCTTTAGTTTCCACACCTTCAATGACCGTCGCCAATTCTAGCTCTTCTGCGACACCCAATAGCCCATGAAAAACCTTTCGTCCTTTTTCTTTGTCTAGTGCCAGAGCAAAGCTGCGATCAATCTTAATGGCATCTATATCGTACAAGCTTAAATAACCGAGCGATGAAAAACCAGAGCCAAAGTCATCAATATAGATGCTCGCGCCTACCTCTCTAAATGCATTAATCGACTTTTGAATAGAACGATGGTCTTTCAACAGGCTCTCTTCTGTTATCTCTATATTGATGTATTTGCCTACAGGAGCTATATGACGGCAAAGCTCTTCAACCAATGCGTGGTTTAGGAGTGTTTCAGGGGTAATATTAACACTGGTTTTTAGCGCCCAACCTTGAGAACGTGCCTTTTTTACATCGCTAACGACCTGTATCACTGCCCAGCGGTCAATATCCATCATCATTCCGGCTTTCTCAAACCAAGGTAAAAAGCTGCCTGGGTACTCTTTATTACCCTGAGCATCAATCGCTCGAATTAATGCCTCACACCCAGTCACTTGATGTGTGTTAGCACATATTTGTGGTTGATACTCTAAGCAAAACTCTTTGCGGCTGATGACTTCTAGCTTTTGTTCCAGACCAACCTGACGCTGTCGAATACTACGAGCGGCCACAACTCTGTCACTTTTGAGTACGAGTGCTTCTTCTTTTCGACGCGAATAAACGGTATCAAGTGAGTTAAATTGAATTGTTTTTTCATAGTTATCACGATTCATTGCTAACACAAACGGGCTATAAACAAGTAACGAAGCAACAATATTGATCATCTGAAGCAGTGGTGCATTCGTATCACCGCCGGTGACTAGCCAAGAGTTGAACAAGATAGGACTGCTAAATGGGAGCGCTGTGATTGGAACCGATACGTAGCCTAAGGAAATGGTCATGTACGCGATAAATAGATTTAGAACCGGCGCTAATATAAAAGGAATAAACAGACGTGGATTAAATATAATGGGTAACCCAAACAATAATATCTCATTGATGTTAAGTAAGCCCAATGGAAGACTCGCTAGAGCAATTAAACGCAGCGGCTTTTGTTTAGAAAACAATAGCAAAGATAAAACCAACCCAAGGGTCGCTCCACTACCACCAACAAAAACAAACGCCCCCATAAATGAAAAATTCACCGCATAGTCAGTAATCTCGCCCAACATTGCATTGTGCTGAGCGAGGGGAATAGCTTGTTCTAATATCGATATCCAAGGAAGTAAAGCATAGTAGCCATGAATGCCAATAAACCAAAGTAAAGAGTTAACGGCCGTAAATATGACACCGAAAGACAGCGGCGATTCATCATAATTCACCTCCATAAAGGATAATAAATTCGCCGTATCAAACGCGATAACCACGGCACTGTTTAGACTGATCACGGTTAAGCCAACCAAAATTGATGGCAAAATCAAATTGAGTGATTCTCTAACAATCTGTCCAATGTGATTACTAGAAACTATTTGAAAAAATCGATGACGAAATAGAACGGCTAACAGTGGAATGGAATAAAGCGGTGTCACCACAGAAATAACCAACTCGACTACCTCCCCACTTTGAGTACCTTGAAACAGTCGGTTAAATATCGCTAGGTAAACAATAGAAATTAATGCGACTGGGGGCCGAGGTAATCGCCAATGCATGGCTAAAATATACGAGAGAGCAGCTGTCAGCAAGATAGGAAAAAGATCATTTAGATAGTGGTAGATTAGGTAACACATCTCAACCCAAGGTTGATTTGGGCCGATAATAAATTCACTTACAGAACCTACAAAAAGGAGCAATGATGAAATCATCAAGCACGGGAGAATCCAAAGTAGTCCCTCTCTAATTGCCTGAATCTGAACCGCTAAGGTGCGATAAATCTTACCAAGAGATTTCTTAGTTTCTACTTTAGAATCAGAGCCTTTCATCACATTCATTAATATGCACTTGGTTTCTATTGAAATCGGTGACACAGTAACGAATTATCTATTTTTACTCAATATATTTGCATGAAATATCAAGATTAAGACAATCCGATGTTTCCATATAGTGACCAAGTGTGATTTTGTACGCAATAATATTGCAACGTTCTCAACATAAACGCTAAGTGGAGCGCCCTTTGAAGCTAACTATTAGCCAATTCTAAACTCAGTTTTTTTATACTGCTTCACTAACCAATCCCCGAAACTGTCTAAAATCCCTACCACAGAACGTTTTGGAATCGCTCGATCCATCAGTAAGATGTTCAACCTTTCTATATCGACTGTTTTTTCCGGATGAAATCGCAGAAACTGCTTGCCACACTCGGTTGGATCGTCAAACCACTTTTTGTCGCGATGCATCACCAAAGAGTGACTCGCTCTCAGTAGTTTTTTTGCAATTATCTTTTGTGCTTTTATTTGCTCTTCTGCGGAACTAGAACGAGCAATTCGGTTTCGATATACAGCCAACCAGTCTTCGACATCCATATTCCAATGCTTGGCTATTTCCCAACTAGGCTCATAGTCACCAAAACACTCAGATAAGTCTTCACCATAAATACAGACAGAACAGTGTTTAAGCTGAAAGCCCCAAGAAAAAATACTCTCTAACGTCGCAACCTCTGAACTCAAAACCGTTTTGATCGAAACTTCGGTTATATGTTTAAAGCTCTGCTGAAAGCGCCATTTAATGGTATTGAGCAGTGTCGTTCTGGTGTCACTAAATGAACGTTTTGTCACGACGATAACATCAATATTCGACTTTCCAGGTTTCGCCGTTTTTCTTGCAACACTTCCATATAGATAAACACTGTGGAGGTTCTCTCCTAAGCCGCCACGTAAAAATTTCAATAGATCATTGATGGCTGGTTGATATTCGCTCTGAAAAGGTTGTTTCGGGTCGATAACTTGAAGAGTCATGGAAAAGGTCAATATGCTCAGTGATGAAAACAAGCTTAATGGTCGCTCACAGAAGGAATTCGATCAAGAGATTCCTTCTTGTCACTTAGTTGGTATAATGCCCCCAAACTAAATACAAAGGACCTCTCTGATGCCTAGAGCCAGTGAAATTAAAAAAGGTTTTGCCATTGAATCAAACGGTAAGACACTACTTGTTAAAGATATTGAAGTAACCACTCCAGGTGGCCGTGGCGGAACTAAGATCTATAAAATGCGTTGTACTGACATCGCAACAGGTGCTCGCGTTGATGAGCGTCTAAAAGCAGATGAAGTTATCAATACAGTTGAAATGTTCAAGCGCCAGTCAACATTCTCATACGTTGATGGCGAAGAGTATATTTTCATGGATAACGAAGATTACACTCAATACACATTCAACAAAGCCGATATCGAAGATGACCTGCTGTTCATTAACGAAGACACCCAAGGCATGCATGTGGTTATCGTAGACGACAAAGTAGCCGGCCTTGAACTACCTTCTACCGTTGAGATGGTGATCGAAGAGACTGACCCTTCAATCAAAGGCGCTTCAGCTTCAGCTCGTACTAAGCCAGCTCGTTTTGCAACGGGCTTAACGATTCAAGTTCCTGAGTACATCGCAACTGGCGACCGCGTTATTATCAATATCGCTGAACGCAAATACACAAGTCGAGCTTAATGACTATGTCTGAAGAAAACCTAATCTCATACGACGATGCTATTGATGTGGCATACGATATTTTCCTTGAAATGGCGCCTGACAATCTAGAACCTGCAGATGTGATCATTTTCACCGCTCAGTTCGAAGATCGTGGTGCTGCAGAGTTAGTGGAAACGGGCGACGACTGGGGTAGTCATGTTGGCTTTGACGTAGATAAAGAAGTCTACGCTGAAGTTCGAATTGGTCTAGTTAACGAAGAAAATGACACGCTCGATGATGTGTTCGCACGTATGCTAGTTAGCCGTGACCCAGACAACAAATTCTGTCACATGCTTTGGAAACGTGATTAATTCGTTTTTGTTTAAACGTTTATCGATACATATAAAAGCGCCAACCTTAACGTAAGGTTGGCGCTTATTTTTTGTGTTCATTATTACTCAAGCACTAGAACGTTCTAAAAAACAATCTAAGCAAGCTCGTAGCTAATCACGTAGAGCTGCTCTGTACCTGGGTATATCTCATTGATCACGCCTTTCAGCACAGCTAATGTCATATTCTCTTGCTCTGCGTGAAAGTCATTAAGTTCACTAAATAGAATAGGGTCTACAGCGTTTATCTTTAGTTTACAGAATCGACGCCCCGCTTCTAGGGTTTTTACGTCCACGACACTACCGACGCGGTAATCTCGTTCACTTTCATCTCGAATCGTTATCGTTTTCTTACCAGACAAAATATCCGCTTCGAAGCGTTCAAAAAAAGTCATCTCTGTAGGATAAGGCATCATTATCTCTCTGTTATTTTCGTTATATTTAATCGGGTAATGTCACCTTACCCATCAGCGCTAATTAAAATGCAAGACTTAAGTCGTTCATCATAATTCTCCTAACGACAGTTGCAATCTCTTATTAATTGACACACTATTTGTATAGTCAATTATTTCGAGCTTGTATATGCCTAGTTCACCGCTTTATATTCAAATCAAACGTTTTATATCAGAACAAATCGACTCTGGGCGCTGGCCCGTTGGTCATCGTATTACCACTGAAATTGAATTGACCAAGCAATTTGATGTTAGTCGTATGACGGTGAATAAAGCCATTCGAGATTTAGTGAATGAAGGAAAGCTACAACGAAAGCCTCGTGCAGGTACCTTTGTTTGCCAGAGCCCTGAAAAAGCAGAGTCTCCCCTACTCGATATTCGAAATATTGCAGATGAAGTGGCACAACGTGGAAGAAGCTACCGCAGTGAAGTCCTAAAACAAGTTGCTATCAAAGCAGATGACAGAATCGCTACTCAATTAGGGGTCATGTTCGGTAAAGACATTTACTTTAGTGAAATCATCCACTTTGAAGATAACACACCTATTCAGCTCGAACTTCGCTGGGTAAACCCCCTCTACGCTCCAAGCTATCTACAGCAAGATTTTTCAGCGATAACCCCTAATCAATACCTCTCAGACAATTGCCCTCTCAGCGCGATAGAACATACTGTGGAAGCGATCATCCCCGAAGATAATGTCAGAAACGCTTTGGCCTTAAGCTCTGTCGAACCTTGCTTGCTACTCAACAGACGAACGTGGAGCCACGACAAGCTGATCAGCACAGCATTACTCTACCATCCCGCCTCAAAATACAAATTAAGCTCTAAAATTTTACTTCAATAGAGCATAATAGACTATTGTTTGATCACATATTTATAACATCCATCTTGCCCTCATACGCGTCTTGAACTATTAATTGTATATACATTTAAATTAAGATTGAGACAGTTAATGGAATCCAGCTACGATCTAACACTTGTAAATGCTCGTTTAGTGTCGATGACACCCAACGATCAAGGCTACCAAGTAAGCTCACCTAAAACCCTTCAGATAAAGTCTGGAAAGATCGTAGCGATATCCAATTCAGAAGCAGTTTCTGCCTCTCCATTAAAACCAGAAGAGCAATCTAAAGTCGTTTACAACTGTAAGGGTAAATTAGTCACGCCTGGGCTGATCGACTGCCATACGCACTTAATCTTTGCCGGTAACCGCTCCAACGAATTTGAAATGCGCCTAAAGGGGGTTCCTTATACTGAAATTGCCAAGCAAGGCGGTGGAATATTATCAACGGTTCATGCCACCCGAAATGCGACGGTTGATCAGCTAACAGAACTCGCGGTTCCACGCTTAACTGGGCTTATGCAAACGGGAGTGACATCCGTTGAGGTTAAATCTGGTTATGGGTTAACACTTAAAGATGAAATTAAGATGTTACGATCAGCCAAAGCTCTAGAACATCATGCACATATTAAAGTTGAAACGACTTTATTAGCCGCGCACGCTGTTCCGCCTGAATTCAAAGACAATGCAGATCGGTATATAGACCTTGTTTGTCAGGAAATCATTCCGCTCGTCGCCGAGGAGAATCTTGCCTCATCGGTCGATGTATTTTGCGAGTCCATAGGTTTCAACCTTGAGCAAACCGAAAAAGTTTTCCAAGCCGCTAAACAAAATGGACTGCATGTAAAAGGCCATACCGAACAGCTTTCTAATCTAGGTGGAAGCGCTCTAACGGCTCACTATTCGGGTTTATCGGTTGATCATATTGAGTTTCTTGATTCATCTGGTGTTGAAGCTCTGGCCAGTTCCAACACGGTCGCTACCCTACTTCCTGGCGCTTTTTACTTCCTTCGAGAAACTCAACTTCCTCCTATTGAGCTATTGCGTAAACACAATGTGCCGATGGCGATCGCAACGGATTTCAATCCTGGTACCTCACCTTTCGCAGACTTGACTATGATGATGAATATGGGTTGTACCTTATTTGGCTTAACACCTGAAGAAGCACTGCGTGGCGTTACTTGTCACGCTGCACAAGCGCTTGGTCATTCAACAACCCGAGGGCAGATAAAAACAGGGTTCGATGCCGATCTGGCGATATGGGATATACCTCACCCAGCTGATCTTAGTTATCAAGTTGGTGTTCCACGCTTAGCTACTCGCATCGTAGATGGTGTGCTATGCCTAGGCGGAGAGCAATCATGAGTGAGCAATATTCAATCGACAATCAACCATTGATAACCAATCAAGATTTCCATTGGCAGGGAAGACACGATGCCGAAGACGGAGACTTAGGTAAACGCGTTCACCACGTCATTAAGAAAAAACAGGCGCACGAGCTAGCAACGATAAAGAACGCCATTAGTATTCTAGGCTTTGCCACTGATGCGGGCGTCTTGCGCAATAAAGGTAGAGTCGGTGCAAAGAAAGGCCCAGATTTAATTCGTCGCGCATTGGCAAACATGGCGTGGCACAAACCCGTTCCAATCGTCGATCTGGGTAATGTTATCTGTGAAGACGATCTACTAGAGGAAAGCCAGTCTCACACCGCAAACGTCATCACTGAAGCACTTGTCCATACCCCCGTTATTACCTTAGGCGGCGGACATGAAATAGCGTGGGCATCCTTTCTAGGACTCGCCAACCATCTAAAAATAACAAAGCCAGATTTAAAACCAAAAATTGGCATTATTAATTTCGACGCACACTTTGATTTAAGGGCATTTGAAAGCGATCACGCTGACGTTAAACCCAGCTCAGGGACACCTTTCAACCAGATTCACCATTACTGCCAACAAAATGAATGGGACTTTCACTACGCCTGTTTGGGGGTAAGTCGCGCCAGTAATACCACAGCGCTATTCAAAACCGCCGATGAGCTGAATGTGTGGTACGTAGAAGACAAACAGATGTCGCACATGAACCACATTTATCATCTCACTCAGCTTCAGCACTTTATCGATAACTGTGACTTTCTCTACCTCACTATCGATCTTGATGTGTTTCCCGCCGCCACGGCCCCCGGTGTTAGCGCGCCTGCGGCACGTGGAGTGAGCTACGAAACCTTAGCCATGTTTTTAGAACGTATTGTTCACTACAAAAACAAACTCATTATCGCCGATATTGCAGAGTATAACCCGACATACGATGTCGACAGCCAAACCGCAAGGCTCGCGGCTCGACTCTGTTGGGATATTGCTAACGCGATGGCGGAACATGTTGCTGTGCAACACACTGAATAGAAATTCTGTTCAGTAAACACGTTATATAACAATAAATAATCCAATAACTAATCACATAACTACCCTACAACCTTATTAAGGAGATTTACATGACGGAACGCCAGACTGTAGATAAGCGTCTCGACACCTCTCGAATTATTCGTGCCCCACACGGTACCAAACTTCGTGCAAAATCTTGGTTAACGGAAGCGCCGCTTCGAATGTTAATGAACAACCTAGACCCTGATGTGGCAGAACATCCTCATGCACTTGTGGTCTACGGTGGTATTGGCCGCGCCGCCCGAAATTGGGAATGTTACGATAAGATTGTTGAAGTTCTTGAGCGACTCGAAGATGATCAAACTCTACTAGTTCAATCAGGTAAACCTGTTGGCGTTTTTCCTACTCATAAAAATGCACCAAGAGTATTAATTGCTAACTCCAACCTTGTCCCACACTGGGCGAACTGGGAGCACTTTAATGAACTCGATAAGCAAGGGCTAATGATGTACGGTCAGATGACCGCGGGAAGTTGGATATACATTGGCTCACAAGGCATCGTTCAAGGCACTTATGAAACCTTCGTTTCTGTGGCTAAAAAACACTTTAATGGCGATCCGAGTAATCGTTGGATTCTCACAGGCGGCCTTGGAGGCATGGGTGGCGCTCAACCTTTAGCGGGCACAATGGCTGGCTTCTCTATGCTCGCTGTTGAGTGTGATGAATCAAGAATCGATTATCGTCTTCGCACTGGCTATGTAGATAAGAAAGCCACCAGCGTCGACGAAGCACTCGCTATGATTTATGAATCAGAAACGCCTATTTCGGTGGGTTTACTTGGTAATGCCGCTGACGTATTCCCTGAATTAGTTGAACGAAACATCACCCCTGATGTGGTTACCGATCAAACCTCAGCCCATGACCCGTTGAATGGCTACCTTCCTCAAGGTTGGAGCATGGAACACGCAGCATCTGTTAGAAAAGAAGATGAAGCGAAAGTCGTCAAAGCAGCTAAGCAGTCGATGGCGATACAGGTACAAGCGATGCTCGATCTGCAAAATCGCGGTGCTGCAACGCTTGATTACGGAAACAACATTCGCCAAATGGCACTTGAAGAAGGCGTGGAAAATGCCTTTGATTTCCCTGGATTTGTTCCTGCTTACATTCGACCTCTGTTCTGTGAAGGCATTGGCCCATTCCGTTGGGCTGCATTATCCGGCGATCCAGAAGATATCTACAAAACAGACCAAAAAGTAAAAGAACTGATTCCAGACAACCCTCAACTCCACAACTGGCTAGACATGGCGCGCGAACGTATTCAATTCCAAGGGCTGCCAGCTCGTATCTGTTGGGTTGGTTTAAAAGATCGTGAACGTTTGGGCCAAGCCTTTAATGAGATGGTGAAAAATGGTGAGTTGAAAGCACCGATTGTCATCGGACGAGATCACCTAGACTCGGGCTCTGTTGCAAGTCCAAACCGAGAAACTGAAGGCATGATGGACGGCTCTGATGCGGTTTCAGATTGGCCACTGATGAATGCTCTTCTCAATACAGCTGGCGGTGCCACCTGGGTATCACTTCACCACGGTGGCGGTGTAGGAATGGGCTTCTCGCAACATTCAGGTATGGTGATTTGTTGTGATGGTAGCGACGATGCATCAGAAAGAATAGCACGAGTGCTGCACAATGACCCAGCAACTGGCGTTATGCGCCATGCTGATGCTGGCTACGACATTGCGAAACGTTGTGCGGCAGAGCAAGGCCTCGATCTTCCAATGCTAAATGAAGAACTTCGTAAGCTTAAGTAAGCAAATTAGGCTCAACAACCACCCTACTCTTTGCAGGCTAATCAGCAACAAGCCCTATGCCTGCAAAGCATCGATAGAGAAGAAATTTAAGGACTTATGAAGATGTTAAACCTCATGCTAAAGCCGGGAAATATTAGCTTAAAAGAACTCCGCCAAGTTAGCCGTTCGCCGGTGAATTTGTCATTAAGCCCCGATGCGATTGAAGACATTGAAGCAAGTACACAGGTTGTCAATCAAGTGATTGCGGAAGACCGAACTGTTTATGGAATCAACACTGGCTTCGGCTTGCTTGCGAATACAAGGATTGCTCCTGAAGATTTAGAAACGTTACAACGAAGCATCGTACTTTCTCATGCTGCGGGTATTGGTAAACTGATGTCAGACGAAACCGTTCGCTTGATGATGGTTCTAAAGATCAACAGCCTCGCTCGTGGCTATTCTGGCATTCGTTTATCCGTTATTAATGCACTCATTGAACTGGTTAATGCGCAGGTTTACCCATGTGTCCCACAAAAGGGATCGGTCGGCGCATCCGGTGACCTTGCTCCCCTCGCCCATATGAGTACGATCCTTCTTGGTGAAGGCGAAGCCAGACACAACGGAAAAATCATGTCTGGGCTTGAAGCGCTAAGTATTGCAGGTATTTCTCCAATCACACTCGCGCCTAAAGAAGGGCTTGCACTTCTAAACGGTACGCAGGCTTCAACCGCATTTGCATTAGAAGGGCTCTTTGTTGCTGAAGATTTGTTTGCTTCCGCAACCGTGTGTGGCTCAATGACGGTAGATGCAGCACTAGGAAGCCGACGACCTTTCGACCCAAGAATTCATCGCGTGAGGGGCCATAGAACTCAAATGGATGCTGCGGAAGCCTATCGTTATATCCTCGACGGTAGCAGCGAAGTAGGTGATTCACACACCGCTTGTGAAAAGGTGCAAGATCCTTACTCACTGCGTTGTCAGCCACAGGTTATGGGCGCATGTCTGCAGCAGATTCGAAATTCAGCCTCAACGCTTGAAGTTGAAGCGAATTCGGTCTCAGACAACCCATTGGTCTTTGCAGAAGATGGTGACATCATCTCAGGCGGTAATTTTCACGCTGAACCCGTCGCTATGGCAGCAGACAACCTTGCACTCGCCATTGCCGAGATTGGAAGCCTGTCTGAAAGACGAATGGCACTTCTCATTGACAGCGCGTTAAGTAAGCTTCCCCCTTTCCTTGTCGACAACGGTGGTGTGAACTCTGGCTTTATGATTGCACAAGTGACCGCTGCTGCTCTAGCGAGTGAAAATAAAACGTTGGCTCACCCTGCTTCGATTGATAGTTTACCAACCTCAGCTAACCAAGAAGACCACGTTTCAATGGCGACCTTTGCTGCGAGAAGGCTTAAAGACATGGCCGAAAACACTCGCGGTATTTTAGCGGTTGAGTATTTGTCAGCAGCGCAAGGGCTAGACTTTAGAGCACCGCTAAAATCGTCCGAACGCATTGAAGAAGCGAAGGCCATTTTACGAAAGAAAGTATCCTTCTACGACAAAGACCGTTATTTCGCTCCTGATATTGAGCAGGCCAATGCGCTACTTAAATTAGCAGTACATAACCATTTAGTACCCTCGCAACTCTTTAACAGCTACTAGCATGACGAGATAGAGACGGAAAAAGTACACGCTCGCTTACAAAAAAGGCCCACATTGTATGGGCCTTTTTTATAACCTATTGATTTAAATCAACTCTACACTGGATGGACCAATAGAAATCTACTTTTCCTATATACTCCGCTTCAGATTTTGCAACCGATTGTAGATTATGTTTCTGACTCCTTTTGTTTCAACACAAGACCATCAATTTAAATTCACACGTGAACAGGCAAGCCACTTTGCAAAGAAAGTAGCGGGTGACTTTAATCCTATCCACGATGAAGATAACAAGCGCTTTTGCGTGCCTGGCGATTTGCTTTTTGCAGTACTGCTACAAAAAGAAGGCATCAGCAAGAAAATGCGGTTTGATTTTTCAGGCATGGTGAACGACGGTATCGCATTGAGTGTTGAAAACAAATGTGACAAAGAGAGCGCATTGGTTGATGAGAAAGGTAAAGAATACCTTCACATGAGCCGTGAAGGTGAAGTGAGCCACAACGCTGCTTTCATTGAGCATGTCGTGACTAACTACGTTCAGTTCTCTGGCATGAACTTCCCACATATCATGGTGCCTTTAATGGAAGAACAGCAGATGATGATCAACTGCCAGCGTCCATTAGTAATCTACGAAAGCATGGAAGTTGAATTTGACCGTTTAGATCTGACTCACCCTGAAGTGGATTTCACAGGTGCAACTTTTGATGTTGATGGCAAACGCGGCATCGTTACGCTTAACTTCGCATTCAAAGAAGACGGTGCGATAGTGGGTAAAGGTGTTAAACGCATGGTAGCAAGCGGCCTAAAGCCTTACGACCAAGCTTCAGTTGACGACCTAGTTAACCGCTTTAACGAACGTAAAGAAATGTTCTTAGCGCAGTTTGCAGCCGCAGCGTAAGCAATTAGCAATTAGCAATTAGCAATTAAATAGCCCGAATACTAAAACGCCCGCTTATTACAAGTGGGCGTTTTTCTTTTTAAAGTGAACGAACTAAAGCCATCGTCTCACTCGCTGCTTATACGCCATATATTCAGCACCAAACAATTTTTCCAAGGCCGCTTCTTCTGGTTTGATCTGGTAACCGTTCATATACCAAATAAAGCTAAAACTCATCAACAGACTTATCCCGTTCTGAAGCCAACAGCCAATACCGAAAAGAAAGATAAACAACCCCAGATACATTGGATTTCTAGTAAAACCAAAAATCCCACTATCCACAATAGTAGACGCGGTTTCTGGTCGAACTGGGTTTACCGTAGTGTTAACTTTTCGAAACTCTCTGACTCCAGACAGCGCAATGAAAGACGCGATAATAAAACACACCAGAAAAATAAGCTGTGAGAATGGAATCCCGAGGTGAGCGAACTGCATATTTTTGGCGATATAACTCATCATTAAAGCGACAATAAGAAACACCGCGACAGGTGGTATTTTTAACTCTAACGTATTCATTGCTACTCCCACTAAGCTCGTCATTTATGCCGAACATCAACCCTAAATAAAAATAGCCCAGATTGTTCATCTGGGCTATTTATCTAATTGAATATTGGTTACTTATACTACGTCACAAGCGCTACACGAGTTCTAGCAAGGCTTGTAATGGATGCTTCGCTTTCACCTGTTCAAAGCGTTTCACTTGGCTACGACAAGAGTATCCAGTCACTAGGCAACGCTCTGAAGGTAATGTTTCTAATCTAGGCTTCCAGCTCAATTTATAAATGTCTTCAGACATCTCAAGCTTATCTTTTTCGTGACCAAATGTACCCGCCATGCCACAACACCCAACTGGAACCGTATTAAGTTCAGAGCCAAAGCGCGTGAAGATCTCACCCCACTCTTTTTCAGCATTGGGCATCTTAGTCTTTTCAGTACAATGCGCTAGCAGATACCACGGTTTGCTTTCTGTCGTTCGATTAAGCTGAACATCATCCAATCTTGGCAATAGCCATTCATGTACCGTTAGTACATCAAATTCACCACGCTCCTTACCAAGCGCTTCTTTGTATTCATCTCGGTAACAAAGCACTAAAGCAGGGTCGACACCGACCAAAGGAATACCAAGATCGGCGACCAGTGACAAAAAGGTCGCGGTGTTTTTAGCATTAGCCGCAAACTGGCTCAAAAAACCTTTCACATGCTGCGCTTTACCATTGGGTTTGAATGGTAATAGCACGGGTGTTTTACCGAGTTTTGAAACTAAGGTAATGAAATCTTCCACGACTTCAGCGTCATAAAAGCTAGTAAATGGGTCTTGAACAATTAGGACGTGATTTTTTTTCTCTTCCGCAGAAAGGCTCGCTAAATGCTGAAGATCAAATTTGGTTGGATTGACCAATCTATCCGTTAACGTCGGAACAGACATTAAAGGTGTATCAACATAACCTATCGTTTTTTCCGTCAATAACTGAACAAGAGGAAGCTTGATGACAGCATTCACAACTTTTGGCGCTTTCGCCATCAAAGGCAACATGGTCTCAATATTCGCGACTAAATAATCTTTCGCCGGACGCTGATAGCGTGTGTGATAGAGGTTTAAGAATCGAGACCTGAAGCTTGGCACATCGACTTTAATTGGACATTGGCTCGCACAGGCTTTACAAGCTAAACAACCATTCATCGCTTCATAAACTTCATGAGAAAAGTCGTATTCATGACGTTTATTAACACGGTTACGTACACGCTCAATAAGCGACTTAATACTCAACTTTCCTGATAAGGTTTGCTTTTCTACATCGAGAATATCAATGCCCTGCTCAGTGAGTTGACGTAACCACTCTCGAACAAGCCCTGCCCGTCCTTTCGGTGAATGGCGTCTGTCTGATGTCACCTTAGCTGACGGACACATTGGTGAGGACGTATCGTAATTAAAGCAAAGGCCATTACCATTACATTCCATAGCTTGTTTAAAGCTATCACGTACTTGAACATCGATCTGGCGATCAAAGTAACCACGCTTAGTGTCTGAAACTTTGACCAACTCCGCATTGCTATCAAGCGGCGTACACACCTTGCCAGGGTTCATTCTATTCAGTGGATCGCATGCTTTTTTAACTCGACGAAGCTCGTTAAACAACACATCACCAAAAAACTCAGGACCGTACTCAGAACGATAACCTTTACCGTGCTCGCCCCACATTAATCCACCATATTTTGCCACCAACTTAACCACTTCATCAGACACTTCATGCATCAGCATTTCTTGAGCGGGATCGCATAGGTCAAGCGCTGGACGTACATGCAGGACACCCGCATCCACATGACCAAACATGCCGTAATTAAGTTCTTTTTTATCGAGTAACTGACGAAACTCAACAATAAAGTCAGCTAAGTTCTCTGGTGGTACACACGTGTCCTCAGCAAATGCAACGGGTTTGGCTTTACCTTTCGCAGCGCCAAGTAGCCCTACCGCTTTTTTACGCATATTGTAGATTTTGCCAATACTGCCGACATCACTGCACGTCTGAAAACCAATAATGCCCGCTTCACCGTTGAGCATCATGGACTCAATCTGCTCAACTAAAGAATCGACTTGATCGGCAACCTCTTGTTGATCATTACCAGCAAATTCGATCATATTAATGCCAAGCATCTCTTTATTTGGCACTTCTCGCAAAAGGTCACTCACGGTATGCCAAACGATATCTTGCTTGGCCAAATTTAGAACTTTAGAGTCAATCGTTTCGACCGACAACGCTTTCGCTTCAACCATGAAGGGAGCGTTACGCAAGGCCGCATCAAAACTTGAGTATTTAACATTAACAAGCGTTCTAGCTTTAGGAATTGGCGTTAGGTTTAACTTCGCCTCAGTGATAAATGCCAAGGAGCCTTCAGCACCACACAGGACACGAGTGAAGTTGAACTCGTCGTTATCATCAATAGCATTTTTTAGATCGTACCCGGTTAGGAAACGATTCAGTGGAGGGAACTTCTCAATGATTTTCGCTCGGTTTTCTCGACATACCTTTTCCGTTACCTCTAGTGCTGTTGAGGCTTGTGTTTCAGCATTTGGCAAACCGAGGGATAGGTCTGACTCCAACATACTGCCATCAGAGAAAACGGCTTGAAGAGATAAAACATGATCAGACGTTTTACCGTATTTTAATGAGCCTTGTCCAGATGCATCCGTATTGACCATCCCCCCTAATGTCGCACGATTACTGGTCGACAAATCAGGAGAGAAGAAGAAACCAAACGGGCGAACAGCATCGTTAAGCTGATCTTTTATGATGCCCGTTTGCACTCTTATCCAGCCTTCCTGCTCGTTGATTTCAAGTACTTTGTTCATATGGCGAGACAAATCGACCACAACACCTTTCGTCAAGGATTGACCGTTGGTACCAGTGCCCCCGCCTCTAGGAGAAAATGTTATGCGCTCATAGTCAGATTTTGAACTAACCTTACCTATAAGAGAGACATCTTGTGTGGTTCTTGGGTGCACAACAGCTTGTGGTAGTTGCTGATAAACACTGTTATCCGTCGCAACGGCTAAGCGGCTTGAATACTGTGATTCAATATCACCAGTAAAACCCGATTGTTTAAGTTCTTTGAGATAACTGAGTACGACTGGGTCGACATCAGATTGAGATTGAAGTCTTGGTAACATGTGCTTCCTGCCCCTACAGCGCTGATCCAATCAGCTATGGGTAATTGTATTTATTAATTTTTTTGAATCTGGTCACTTTACAACATTTGAAAACGTGATCAAAACAGATTCTCAATCATAAAATGAAACTAATGCTTTATTTTTTAAAACTTAAACCTAAAAATGGGCGTTGCATTCAATAAATAGCTTTGACTTAGAGTGAACTAATAATGAAAAAGAATAAAATTGTAACCACTGAGGATATTCTTCTCAAATTGTGCCAATCCGTATCTGGCGTATTAACCTCAGCAACAGACACAAAAATTTCATACTCAGCGATGGTTCAGAAAATCAACAAGACCAGTTTGAAACCAGATTTTGGTTGTTTTGTGTTATTTGACGGTGGCTTCTCTGGTCTTGTCGTTATTAACTTTACTGCTAAAGCCGCATTAGAAGTCTATACCAATTACATGCGCAACATGGGTATGCCAGAAGACGAACTGGCCGTACTACACACTTCAGATGAAGTGGGTGATGTACTTGGTGAGTTAATGAATCAACTGGTCGGCGACTTCACAAATAAGATTCGAAAAGAGCTACAAACCAACATCACTCAAAACCAACCAAAAATGTTAGCGCTAAATAAGCAAGTGATTCTGTCTGTAGATACAAACCTTGATAGACCTCAAGCTCGTCGCGTTACTTTCTCAACAGCAGAAAACAATATTTTCTATCTCGAATTGGCGATGGATAAAACTGAGTTTATTCAATTAGAAGAATTCGAAGTTGCGGAAGATGAGTGCCCTGATTCAATTTTAGAGGCGACACAAAACAACATGGGCAATAAGAAAGAGAAGAACGAAGCGCCAAGCAACGATATCGCAAACGACCTCTTAGACGAACTCGGAATCTAAAATTCACTAACCCATAGAGAGTTTTTACGTAACAGTCACTTGTCGGCTAATGAACCGCATTAGCCGATAACGACTCCCCTCTTATTACCGATGAGTTTCAATCATAAACCTCACTACACGTTAAAATTCTTATTGGTAATTTTGTCAGAGTTATTCTGTTTTCAGTCATAAAAAGGTAATATGGCAGACTTTGTAAAAATTGCATCTGCCTTGTTAATTATCGATGAATAAACAAAAAGCTCTAAAGAAAATCGCCAAGTGCTTAGAACTTGGTAACTCAGCAAACGTGAATGAAGCCGCTAACGCCATCAAAATGGCCCATAGCTTAATGCTTAAATATGGTCTGGATAAAGACGATATTGAGTTCATCAAGATGGGGAAAACTCAATCTTCTCACCTACTTCCAGCTAACATCAGTTCCACTTTGCTACGTGTTATTCGTGGGATTAACACGAAATTCGGTGTCGAAGCGGTGTTACTAAACCATAAAGGTCTTAAACGGGTCGAGTTTATTGGTGAAGCAGATAGAGCCATTTTTGCCGCTTTCGCTTTCGATATTATCTACCGAGAAATGAACGAACATACTGGCCAATTTAGAAACAGTTTTTCAGGAAGCGGCACACCTTCTGCTGAAGTCACTCGCCGAGTTAACTCCTTCGTTTCTGGTTGGGTAGAGGGCGCCTTAGAAAAGCTGCCGGTTATTACCCCTGACGATGAGTCCAATAACAAGATTAACAATTATATTGATAAAGAATTTGAAAATATCGATCGTGAAACATTCAAACAACAGTTGAAAGAAGCGATGAAAAACCTAACTGCAGACTATGAAGTTGGATTGAAAAAAGGACGCAAACTTTCGGTAAGCCGCCCAATAGATGGTGCGCAGGCTCCAAAGAAGTTGCGATAGTCCCCTGTATAGATAGAAGTGGCTTTACGCTGCCGGACGACATCAGTAACGATTTATAGATCAAGCACTATTAAATAGCACGACACAGGATAATATCGGCTAATCTTAACTATGAATGAGCGACCATCAGGTTCTATTCATTAATTAACAAAGGGATGTGAAGATTTTGAAATGGTTGTTCTCGCTATCACTATTGGTCCCGACTCTATCCTTTGGGAGTACTATTTCTGAGTTAACTCCGTTAGCCGAACAACATAATGTGCGTGCGCAATTTCAACTGGCAAACCTTTATGAGACCTCTTCGACTCAACAAGATTACGAGCAAGCCCTTTATTGGTATTTACAAGCCGCAAAGCAAGAGCATGTTCAATCTCAATTCTCTTTAGCCACTCTCTATTTAAAAGGTTTAGGTGTAGAGCCAGACCTCTCTCAAGCACTCTATTGGTTAACGAAGCTGTCTCTAGAGGGAAACATTGATGCTCAAGTCGCTATCGCGACTATCTACGAAAAAACACAAGAGAAACCGAACAATCTTGATATGGCCGAGCTTTGGTACTTGATCGCTCAACCACATAGTGAAATGGCCGACATTGGATATAGCCGAGTATTAGAAGCCAAGTTTAATCAGCGTAAAGCCCAACAAGTCTCATCACTTGATCAACTCGATATCGCTTTTGAACCAGGTAACCAAGGTTTCGATAGCACTAGTTCCAACGTCAGTTCTAAGCCATCATCAACAGCTCATCAAGCTTACTCAAACCAGCTGTTTGTTGTCATATTCATCGTTATTTCTGCTTTAATTTCACTGTTCGTAAAGCGCCGTAAAAACTCGAAGATTCTAACCGAAAAAGGTCATTCCGAAACATTAGCTGAAACCGTTCAAAGCCAAGCTAAGACGATTAAGCAGCAAAAACGTCAAATGGAAACCCTGTTCAAGCAAGTAAAACGGCTGCAACAGCCAAATCAACCAAATCAACCAAATCCACAAGAACAAAAATTAGCGATAGCATGTGCTATTTTTGGTTTCCAACCTAAGCAACTACCCGATCAAAAGAAAATTAAAACTCGCTATAAACAACTTTCAAAGGTTTACCATCCAGACTTAAGTGGAAGTGAAGACGAGATGAAGCGGCTTAATAACGCGTTGAAGATTATTTCAACCAATCTAAAACAAAAATAGCAAATGATCATAATATGTTAAATATCATTTCAGAATGTAAACCGCCCCATAACTCCCAACCAATAAGCTTGCGCAAGCGATTACGCTCTCACTAAAGTAACAAACAATTAACTTATCCTACTTAGGTATGTCATAATGCCAGTGGAAGATAGATATCGAAACTAACCCTATAGGGAGAAATGAATGTTTAGCACAGAAGGTACTTGTGACTGGTGTAAAAAACCAAGTGTACTCACTCAACTTAACTATATTGACGGTAAATCAAACCACTCTTGCGAAGATTGTATTGAACTCGCTACGTTAGACGTCCGCCAATTTAATATCGCTGAACAACGTCAGATGGAACGTCAAAGCGTTCACTGCTGATAACTATCTAACACACTTCCCAAATATAAAAGGCCGCTTTCAAAGCGGTTTTTTTGTGCCTCGACTTTCTACTGTTGCTCTTATCTGGTTCATAAACACTCGAATTAACCAATACAGTTCACATTTTGTTCGAATTTCATTCATTTTCTACTTGATCCTTATCCAAAATAAAACTACTGTATAGGCATACAGTATGTATAAAAGGACAGGACATGTTGCAACTTAGAACTAATCAGTACTCAAAATACAACACACTTGCGCAGCCAACAGCAGCGATGAACATTGACGATTCAGTGATGTCCCGATTGTCAGGGTTATCTCATAGTCATCAGTGGATTCTGTTTACTTCTGATTGTCCTCGTCCTGATTTTAATCAGTTCTCTTCTTCAAAAGTGAGCTGTAATAAAATCATTCATATGAAGCCTTCTCAATCAATGTCTGAATTAGAAACCGTAACCAAAGCGATAAAGTCAGGTAATGCCTGTGCAATTGTCGCTTCAAACAACATCGATCAGGTTAATCAAGCACTACTAAAAACATTAGCATCACACCATGAATGTGAAGTATTTTTCGTTGAAGGCAGAGGTCAAAAGTACCATTAATAAGGTCAACGTCTTTTCACACTCTTTACGCCTCACTTGTTGAGGCTTTTTTATTTCCCCTCTTATATATTCAATGTATGAAATCAAAAGGCAAACGTTTGCTTTTTAAGTGGCGAGTCACAAAAGTTCTGGTATGATGCTCAGCATATTCACTGTCTAAGTCATCTCATTTAGTCGGCTTAGACACTTTCTCAATTCGACGTTTAATAAAAGTAGGAATGTCTAATGAGCACTGCTGATCAAGTCTTAGCCGTTAATGACGATTTACCAATCCGTACCAACAAACCTGTTCACAGCGGTAAAGTCCGCTCTGTGTATTGGTTAACTGAAGATGACAGTAAGCGTCTTATTCAGGAGAAAGGTTACGATGTCGCTTCTGATGCTCCGCTGGCTATCATGGTGATCAGCGATCGTATATCCGCTTTCGATTGTATTTGGCATGCAGAAGGTGGGCTAAAAGGCGTTCCTGGCAAAGGTGCTGCTCTAAACGCCATCTCTAATCATTGGTTTGATCTGTTTAAAAAGAACAATCTCGCAGACAGCCACATACTTGATATCCCACACCCATTTGTATGGATTGTACAAAAAGCTAAACCAGTGATGATTGAAGCAATCTGCCGAAACTACATCACTGGCTCTATGTGGCGTGCTTATGAGAAAGGCGAACGTGAGTTTTGCGGCATCGAACTACCAGAAGGATTAGAGAAAGATAAAGTATTACCTGAACTTCTGATCACCCCTTCTACAAAAGGCATTTTAAAAGGAATCCCTGGCGTTCCAGAAGCGGATGACGTGAATATTTCTCGTAAGAATATTGAAGAAAACTTCAGTGCGTTCAATTTCACCAAAGCAGAAGATATTAATAAATATGAAACTCTGCTTAAAGAAGGTTTTGGCGTTATCAGTAAAGCACTTGCGGAAGTTGATCAAACCTTTGTTGATACTAAATTTGAATTTGGTTACGTCAACGATGCAGCGGGGAATGAAAAGCTTATCTACATGGATGAAGTGGGTACACCTGACTCTTCACGTATATGGGATACTAAAGAATACCAAGCGGGTAATATCGTTGAAAACTCAAAAGAAGGCTTTAGACAGTTTCTTTTAAATCATTTTCCTGATCCTGATATTCTTCTTAACAAAGAGAGAATGCCCGAGCGTGAAGCGCTTGCACGAGACAATGCCTTACCTCATGAAGCACTCATGGATATATCTAGAACGTATATCAGTATCGCTGAAAAAATCACAGGTAACGCTATTCACCTAAGTGAAAATCCAAAGCAAGAGATCATTGATGTACTGCGTAACGACTACGGATTAATTGATTGATCTTAGGAAATTATGGCTACTGTTAGCTTCATTTGTTAAATAAAAAGCGCCAGTTTAAAACTGGCGCTTTTTTGTTATCACATTTTCGATTAAGGGCGCTTATAGTTTAAAGCGGCCTATCTCTTTTTGTAGTTCTTCAGACAGCTGCGAAAGCTCTGATGCTTGTGCGGCTGCTTGCTGAGACTCTGATGAGAGTTCATTTGAAACATCACGAATACCGATCGTATTTCGAGATATTTCCGATGTTACCGTCGCTTGCTCTTCTGCTGCAGAGGCAATTTGCGTTGCCATGTCGTTAATCAAACGCACTGAGTTTTGAATCTGATCTAGGCTTACCGCTGCTAAGTTTGCGTCTTCAACACTCGTCACCGCCAATTCTCGGCTGTGGTTCATTATGCTAACGGCTTTAACGGTTGTCGTTTGCAACGTATCAATCATCGTTTGTATTTCTGTTGTTGACGCATGGGTACGTTGACTTAAAACACGGACTTCATCGGCAACGACTGCAAAGCCTCGCCCTTGCTCTCCTGCACGAGCTGCTTCAATCGCTGCATTTAATGCGAGTAGATTGGTTTGCTCCGCTACGCCTTGAATCGTCGCGATAATTGAGTTGATACTATTTGCATGAAGCTCAAGCTCTTTCATGATTTCTGTTGCTGACTGAACCTCTGCCTCAAGGCTGTTAATGGACTTATGAGTTTGAGTCACTCGATCCGTACCATGAACACAGGCAATAACAGCTTGATCAGATTGTTGAGCTGTATTCTCTGCATTCCCTGCCACTTCTTGCGTTGCTGCACCCATTTCATCAATTGCCGTCGCGACCATATTGATATCGTCTTGCTGTGACACAATACGCTGACTACGAACTTCAGATTGAGAAAGTGTGATTCTTGCTTGGTTCGATAGAGAGCAAGAAACATTGTTCAGCTTACTGACAACACCATGCATATTTTCCACGAACAGATTAAAGTCATTCGCGATTCTTCCAACTTCATCATCATAACGAGGTGTAATGCGCTGAGTTAAGTCGGCCTCACCACTTGCGATATTTTTCATCGCGTCTGACACTCGAGTAAGGTCTTTAAATAAGAAATTAACTAAGACCGATATCACGAACGCGACAAAAAGAGTCACTGTTAAAGCCGTGAATGCTAAGCTCTTCAATAGCGAAATATTTCCCGCCGCTTCGGTCTCATAGTCCATAACAATTGAAAGTATCCAACTTGTCCCAGCTACTCGATAGAAATAAACAAGCTTCTCTTTGCCATTTTCAAAGATTCTTTCTACTTGATTATTTCGAATCGCACTCTCTACGAATGGCATAGAAAGAATCGGTGATAATCGGTCTATCGATTTCAGCGTTAGGCTTTTATCTGGGTGTACTAAGAAAGTCCCATCTACAGACTCAATCAACATCGCGTAAGAATTCAAACCTACATCAAGATTGATTACATCCGAGACTAATTGATCTAATAGAACGTCTGCGCCAACCACACCTTTTAATTGTGAACCTGAATAAAGAGGCTCTGCGATCGTAACGAGTAACTCATTCGTAATCGCATCTTGATAAGCCGTTGTTACAATCTGTTGATTCGCAATAAGCGCGTCTTTATACCAAGGACGCTCTCTAGGATCGTACCCTGCTCTATTACGCTCAGGATGAGAGCGAAGCATTTCACCCTCAACCGTACCAAAGAAGATATCATCAAAACCACCAGAGACTCTAGCTTGCTTCAAGAATGGCACAACGTCTGACTGACTGCTGTTATCATTAAACGCAGAAGCAATATTTTTGCGGATATCCACCCATTCAGAAATACCTTCTGATGCCGTTGCTGCAATACTTTCCGACCGAGAATAGATATTCGAGGACGTTTCATTAAGGAGTTTTACTCCCGATAGCGTTGTTAGAATAACCGCCATCAAAACCACCGCTGCAATACTGCTTGCTGTGAGCTTTTGCTTTAGAGTTAATTTCATATCTTCTTTCATTTCAATAAAATAATGCGAGATAGTACAGATTACTTGCGGTAGATTCATTAAGTTAGATCAATAATGTTATCTCTGCGGTGTAGTTATAAATTGACATCGGTTTTATTTAATTTTTACAGATTTAAGGCGCTCTAAAACGAGCAAACTTTCGCCAGTTGCTGTTTTTCTATCTATGGCAAGATCGGCGTTAACGAATAAAATCGTGTACTATATAAAAAACACTTAATGGATTCACATAATGGAAGCTGAACTACTTGAGATTCAAAACTTTTTGTCCCAACGACCTCCATTTGATGACCTACCTGAAGATGTCTTAGAGCACGTCACAAAGCACATTGAAATCTCCTACTACCGTCAAGGCACACCAATCATCCATTTTGGGGACAACATCAATGACTTATATATTGTCCGTAGTGGCATTGTGGAAGTTTATCGGCGTAAGGGCGAGCTATATAACCGTATTGATGAGGGAGCGCTGTTTGGCCAAATGGGGCTACTCACCAATAATAAAGTGAAGCTTCCTGCTAAGGCGATCGAAGATACTCTACTCTATTGCCTACCAGATAAAATATTCCAAGAACTCTATGACAATCATGACTCGTTTGCCGACTTTGTCGAAGTGGAAGATAACGCCCGTTTAAGACAAACGGTTTCTAACACTGAAGACGAAAATGATCTTACAACCTGTAAAGTAAGAACACTTCTAACCCGTGATGTACTCTTTATTGCAGGTACTGAGACGATTCAGCAAGCGGCAATTAAAATGGCTGAAGAGAACGTTTCATCTTTATTGATCATTGATCAAAATAAGCTCGATGATGACGAAAATGACGATAGCCCTGTGCTAGGCATCATTACTGACCGAGATTTGTGTACCCGAGTGATTGCTGACGGATTAGACCCGAGTGATGATGTGGCAAGTGTCATGACCACCGAAGTCATTTCACTCGATCATAACGCTTACGTTTATGAAGCGATGTTGACGATGCTTCGTTATAACGTTCATCACTTACCTGTATTAAAAGACAGGCAGCCGATTGGTATTATCGAAGCCACTGATATCGTTCGTTATGAATCGCAGAACTCACTCCTTCTGGTAAGCAGTATTTTCCAGCAACAATCGATAGAAGAGTTAGTACAGGTTTCGGAACAAGTAAAAGACAGTTTTGTCCGTTTGGTTAACGAAGATGCCAACTCCCACATGGTGGGTACCGCGATGTCGGTAATTGGTCGAAGCTTTAAGCAGCGTATCATTGAACTCGCAGAGCAAGAAATTGGTCCAGCTCCAATTCAATACTGTTTTCTAGCCTTAGGGTCAATGGGACGTGACGAACAACTGATCGTAACCGATCAGGATAACGCCATTATTCTCGATGACAGCTACGTTCCAGAAAAACATAACGCTTACTTTGAAAAGCTCTCTAAATTTGTGTGCGAAGGGTTAGCTAAGTGTGGCTATACCTTATGTACCGGCGATATCATGGCGACAAATCCAGAATGGCGTATGACTCGCAGAGAATGGGAAGCTTGCTTCTCAGACTGGATCGATGATCCAAACCCGAAAGCACTGCTAAACTCCTCCATTTTCTTCGATTTAGATGGAGTGTATGGTCGTCTAAAATGGGCAGAACAGCTGAATAGCTTTATTGTTCGAAGAGCGAGAAAGAACAATCGTTTTCTGGCATGCCTCGCCCGTAATGCGCTTAATCGCACACCGCCTCTGGGCTTTTTCCAAGATTTTGTTATGGAAAAAGACGGTCGTCATAACAACTCAATCAACCTTAAACGTCGAGGTACTGCACCTCTAGCCGATCTCGTACGCGTGCATGCACTTGCCGTTGGCTCTCGCTCAAGAAATTCGTTTGAACGCTTAGATGACATTATCGATGCTGGAATATTGCCAAAAGGTCGAGCACAAGATCTTCGAGATGCGATGGAATTTATTTCCATGGTGCGAATTCGCCACCAAGCCTTAGATGTAGAAAATGAAATAGAACCGGATAACAATATTGAGCCGGAAAACTTATCTGATTTTGAGCGCCGTAACTTAAAGGATGCGTTTCAAATACTGAGTAACGCGCAGAATTTCCTGAAGTTCCGCTATCAAGCAAACAACAGCTTTAAGTAGGGTTTCACTATGAGTTATTTTGTCGGAAAACCAACGATTGATTGGACGCTAAAGTTAAGTAAACAATTAGCGCAGGCTAAGCATCCTGTTTTGAAACGCTTCTATGAGCAGCCTATTCCTGAAGGTACGAGCTCAATGAGTGAGGTCGAATTTCTTGCCGTGGATTTCGAAACGACAGGATTAGACCCGAAAAAAGACGATATCATTACCGTTGGTTTAGTGCCGTTTACGCTGAACCGAATCTATTTGAACCGAGCAAGGCATTGGACAGTTAGGCCACGAAAACAACTTAACGACGACTCGATTGTTATTCATGGCATCACTCATAATGATATTATCGATGCGCCAGACTTAACTGAGGTTGTAGAAGAAATTCTCGATTGCATAGCCGGAAATATTTTGGTTGTTCATTACAATCGTATTGAGCGAGAGTTTTTAGATAAGGCGCTAAGATCCCGATTTAATGAGGGAATTCAATTCCCTGTCATTGACACTATGCATATTGAATCGAATATTCAAGCTCTATGGGCTGGAGGGTTCTGGAATATGCTTAAAGGTAAAAAACCACAATCAGTAAGACTGGGTAAAAGCCGCGAACGCTACGGACTTCCCCCTTACACACCGCACCACGCGTTGACAGACGCCATTGCAACAGCTGAGCTACTACAAGCTCAAATCGCCTACCATTATGATGCGAAACAACCTATTCGTGATTTTTGGTTGTAACCATTCAACGAACAGTGACTAAAAACAAAAAACTCTAGCTAAAAAGCTAGAGTTTTTATTATATTACCAATTTTACGCTGACTAGCGGTTAAAGCGCTCGGTGCGCATACCCATCAGTAAGCTAACACACATCAATAATAGAATAATAACGAACGGTAGTGCTGTCGAGATAGCCCCCGCTTGAAGTGCCTGTACCGCTTCTGTTCCACCAATCCACAGAAGTGCAACCGCGATGGCACCTTCCATAAAGGCCCAGAAAACACGTTGCAACACAGGAGCATCAACTTTACCACCAGCGGTAATGCTATCAATGACCAGTGAGCCTGAGTCTGAAGAGGTGATAAAGAACACCAATACAAGAATTATGGCAATTACTGATAACAGTGAGCCTAGCGGTAACAAATCAAACATCTGGAACATCGCTAGTGACACATCCGTCAAACCTTCTGTGCCTAGTGCTCCAACACCTTCTTTCACTTGCTCAATGGCCATGCCACCAAACGTTGACATCCAAAGTACTGTGAACGCTGTCGGAACAAGTAGTACGGCAGTTAAGAATTCTCGAACGGTACGACCACGTGAGACACGCGCAATGAACATACCAACGAATGGCGACCAAGATACCCACCAAGCCCAGTAGAATACCGTCCAACCTTGGAACCACGCTTCATCTTCACGACCATGTGGATTACTCAAAGGAATAATATTCTCAACATAAGCTGAAATCGTTGTTGGAATAGATCCAAGTGTTACCGCGTAGCCAATCAAACCAACTAAGACAAGCAGAACAATAGCAACCAGCATGTTGATGTTACTGATCACTTTAACACCACCATCGATACCACGTAGAACCGATACGACAGCCAATAAAGTTACGATAGTAATAACAATAATTTGAAGTGTAAGGCCGGTATCAACGCCAAATACATGGTGGATACCACTCGCAGCTTGTTGTGCGCCCAGACCCAATGATGTCGCCAGACCAAACAGAGTGGCCAATACCGCAAGGATATCAACGATATGTCCTGCCCAGCCCCAGGCTCTATCACCTAAGATTGGATAGAAAATCGAACGAATCGAAAGTGGAAGGCCTTTGTTGTAGGCAAAGAACGCCAATGATAAGGCAACGACACTATAAATAGCCCAAGGGTGTAGACCCCAGTGATACATCGTTGCACCCATCGCTAACTTTGCAGCTTCAGGCGTATTAGCAGCGACATTCAAAGGCGTTTCATACCAACCAGTGAAGTAAGCAACAGGTTCTGCCACACTCCAGAACATCAGGCCAATACCCATACCTGCAGCAAACAGCATTGAGAACCAGGATACTAATGAGTAATCTGCTGTTGCATCATCACCACCTAGGCGAATTTTACCAAACGGGGAAACAATGAGAGCTAAACAAAATAGTACAAAGATGTTACCAGACCAAATAAATAGCCAGTCGAATGCACCAATAATTTTCCACTTTACGCCATCGAGAGCACTTTTTGCGGTTTCTACATCTGAGATTAATACCGCAACTAAAAATAGTGCAATTAAACCCGCGCTGATCCCGAATACTGGATTATGTACATCAAATCCCCATTTTTGGACGTTATCTTGCCCAACGGTGTAGTCAGTACTGTCGATACTGTACTTATCAATCCCTTTAGTCATCATTCCTCTCTTAAGCTTGACTTGTAGCCGTTTAAATTACGACCAGTAAAAATCACCAAAATATCTTTTTAATGGTTTCTAGTGGTGATAATTCATTTCGTTTATCTAAAGTGTGCTTACTCAATATAACAAACTGTAACACATATAATTTGACGTAATTTTACTACAAAACACAGGCCTATCTTAGGTTAAAGCTCTATTAATTTCTTTATTTCAAACATTTAACGATAAAAAATACAATTGCTTATGTAATTCTAGACGGTTACTTCCCTATCAGCAGCGATGATCACATGGCGCAACAGACACATGATTAAGGAGAGCTTAAACTGATTGGTTCGAAGTGAGACTATACAAATGACAGCTAAAAAAAAACCGAGCCATAAGCTCGGTCTTTAGAATATTGTTACCTGACTAACGATTATTTGTCATCAGACTCAGCATTAGATTGGTTCGAATCATCAGATGATTTTTCTTCTGAAGTGTTGCTGTCAACTGAAGTCGCATTCGCTTCCGAGCTTTCTTCAGACTGTTCATCATCCAAAATTTCAGCTTCTTCGACTTCATCAATACGTTGAAGACCCACTACATTCTCATCATCCGCAGTGCGAATTAGAGTAACACCTTGAGTATTACGACCCACTTGGCTGACTTCAGATACACGAGTACGAACAAGCGTACCAGCATCTGTAATCATCATCATCTCATCGCCTTCTTCAACTTGAACAGCACCAACTACTGGGCCATTACGGTCTGAGACTTTGATTGAAACCACACCCTGAGTCGCACGACCTTTCGTTGGGTATTCCGCTAATTCAGTACGCTTACCGTAACCGTTTTCAGTTACTGTTAAGATTTCGCCTTCGTTAGATGGAACAATCAATGAAACAACTTGATCGTCTTCGCCAAGTTTCATACCGCGAACACCTGCTGCTGTGCGTCCCATAGCACGAACTTTGTCTTCGCTAAAGCGAACTACTTTACCCGCTTTAGAGAACAGCATAATGTCGCTGTCGCCGTTAGTGATATCAACACCAATCAATGAGTCTTCATCACGAAGGTTCACTGCAATTAAGCCGTTAGCACGTACGTTTGCGAATTGGTCTAGTGATGTTTTCTTCACCGTACCGTCACCCGTAGCCATGAAGATGTACTTCTCAGGGCTGAACTCAGAGACAGGTAGAATGGCAGTAATACGCTCATTCTCTTCAAGAGGAAGAACGTTAACAATTGGCTTACCACGAGCAGTACGACTTGCAAGAGGCAGTTGATATACCTTCAAGCGATATGTCTTACCACGAGTAGAGAAACATAAGATGTTGTCATGAGTATTCGCAACAAGCAGACGCTCGATGTAATCCTCTTCTTTCATCTTAGTTGCACTCTTACCTTTACCACCACGGCGCTGTGCTTCGTAGTCGCTTAGCAGTTGGTACTTCACGTAACCTTCATGAGAAAGTGTTACTACAACGTCTTCACGTGCAATAAGCTCTTCCATATCGATATCGTGGATTGCCGCAGTAATTTCTGTACGACGTGCATCACCAAAGTTTTCTCTTACTAGCTCTAGCTCTTCACGGATAACTTCCATCAAGCGCTCTGTACTAGCAAGAATATGCATTAGCTCAGCAATTTCTTCTAGCAGTGCTTTGTATTCGTCTAGAATCTTCTCGTGTTCAAGGCCAGTTAGGCGGTGAAGACGAAGTTCTAGAATCGCTTGTGCTTGCGTTTCCGTTAGGAAATATTGACCATCACGGATACCGTACTCATCTTCAAGCCAATCTGGGCGAGCTGCATCAGTACCAGCACGCTCAAGCATCGACGCAACATTACCTAAATCCCAACCGCGAGCAACAAGGCCAGCTTTCGCATCTGCCGGTGTTGGTGCGTTTTTGATGAGTTCGATAATTTCGTCAATGTTCGCAAGTGCAAGAGAAAGCGCTTCTAATATGTGTGCACGGTCGCGCGCTTTTCTTAGTTCGAAAATAGTACGACGAGTCACCACTTCACGACGGTGATCAACAAAGCACTTCAACATATCTTTTAGGTTGAATAGCTGTGGTTGACCATTGTTTAGCGCAACCATGTTGACGCCAAATGTCGTTTGAAGTTGAGTCTGAGAGTAAAGATTGTTTAGTACAACTTCACCAACAGCATCACGCTTACATTCAATAACAATACGCATCCCGTCTTTGTCTGACTCGTCACGCAGTGCACTGATGCCTTCAACTTTCTTATCCTTAACAAGCTCAGCGATTTTCTCAATCAAACGAGCTTTGTTTACTTGATACGGGATTTCAGTAACGATAATTGTTTCTTTACCGTTCTTCTCCGTTTCAATGTCCGCTTTAGAGCGCATGTAGACTTTGCCGCGACCAGTCTTATATGCATCTACAATGCCCTTACGGCCACTGATTAACGCTGCTGTCGGGAAGTCTGGACCAGGAATGTAGTCCATCAGTTCATCAATAGTGATATCTTCATTATTAATGAACGCTAGGCAGCCATCGATTACTTCCGTCAAGTTATGCGGAGGAATGTTGGTTGCCATACCTACTGCGATACCAGAAGCACCATTAACCAGTAAGTTAGGAATCTTGGTTGGGAGAACTGCAGGGATCTGCTCAGTACCATCATAGTTAGGTACGTAGTCCACTGTCTCTTTATCAAGGTCAGCCAATAGTTCATGGGCAATTTTTGCCATACGAACTTCGGTATAACGCATCGCCGCCGCTGAATCGCCATCGATAGAACCAAAGTTACCTTGGCCATCAACTAGCATATAGCGTAGTGAGAACGGTTGAGCCATACGAACAATCGTGTCGTATACTGCGCTATCACCGTGTGGGTGATATTTACCGATTACGTCACCTACCACACGGGCAGATTTTTTATATGATTTATTCCAATCATTACCAAGTACATTCATCGCGAATAATACGCGGCGGTGTACTGGTTTCAGGCCATCACGCACATCAGGAAGAGCACGACCCACGATGACTGACATCGCGTAGTCAAGGTATGAACCTCGAAGCTCATCTTCTATGTTTACCGGCGTGATCTCTTTAGCTAGATCGCTCATAGAGCCATTATCCCTCTATATTTTGATCGTATATTTATACGTACAAGGTCGGAAAATATAACACACTATTTGCCTCTTCGGCATCTCTTTCCCTTACCTTTTACCATGTTGTGAGCTTGGTTGTGAATCAAGTGACGATAATTTGCACAGTTAAACTATACCCGATTGATTATCGGTCAAAAATCACTCATTCATAGGCAAAAATAGGAGAAGTTATAGTCTCTTCTTTATATGTGGTTATAATGCGGAATCAGTGTATAGGATTACCAAGTACGGATATCAGATGACAAATCAAAATGTAGACCCAAACGAAATCAAGAAATTTGAAGACATGGCTTCACGATGGTGGGATTTGGACGGTGAATTTAAACCACTCCACCAAATCAACCCGCTTCGTCTCAACTATGTTCTCGAAAAAGCAAACGGTCTTTTTGGTAAAGTCGTCTTAGATGTTGGTTGTGGTGGGGGAATCCTGGCTGAGAGCATGGCGAAAGAAGGCGCAACCGTAACCGGACTTGATATGGGTAAAGAACCGTTAGAAGTCGCCCGCCTGCATGCATTAGAAACAGGCACTACACTCTCTTACATACAAAGTACCATTGAAGAGCATGCTCTAGATAATGCCCAAAAATACGATGTCGTAACCTGTATGGAGATGCTAGAGCACGTACCAGACCCTCTTTCTGTTATTCAATCATGTGCCAAACTAGTAAAGCCTAACGGTCACGTATTTTTCTCGACGCTGAACCGTAATTTTAAGTCTTACCTATTCGCTATTGTCGGTGCAGAAAAGCTACTTAAAATCGTGCCAGAAGGGACTCATCATCACGATAAGTTCATTCGCCCTTCTGAGTTAATAAAAATGGTTGATCAGACAGATCTGGTTGAACAAGGCATCACTGGCCTTCATTACAACCCATTAACAGATAACTATAAACTCGGGGCAAATGTTGATGTTAATTACATCGTTCATACCCAAAATAAAGCGTAAACAAATCTAGTTAGTCAAAACTTTACCCAATCAACTCAACTAAGTGACATTGTATCAGTGTCACTTTTTTCATCGCTTATTGCGCGTGTTTTGTGCGTTAGATTCCATTTCATACAACTCAATTTAATCTCCAGAATTTATTAAAAGATCAAGAGAAATATTTTTGTTTATGGTTACATTTAAACCGATTACAAAACTGTAACTTTTTACAGTCAATTCCAATCTTTCTTCATCGGTAAGTAGTCACTCACTGTTTTTTTTAATTTTGTCAGTTATCCACAAGTCATCCAAGATCTCCACCTTGATAATCCTATCACATAGCACTATCTTGTAACTCGAATGACGAAGCACCCCTATATGTTGTGTTTTGAACTAGAATGAGTAGAGAGAGCTTGATCACAAAGCCGATACAATTTTTTAGTAAACTCGCAAAGAATATAGCTTTCATCAGTTTTGTTAGGGAAAGAATCCAGAATGAATCAACAACTCACTGTCACTAAGCGTGATGGACGTAAAGAAAGTATCGATCTCGAGAAACTACACCGCGTGATCACATGGGCTGCAGAAGGCCTACATAATGTCTCTGTTTCACAGGTAGAACTAAGAGCTCACATTCAGTTCTATGAAGGCATTACTACTTCTGATATCCACGAAACCATCATCAAATCGGCAGCTGATCTAATTTCAGAAGAGACGCCTGATTACCAGTATTTGGCTGCCCGTCTTGCGGTTTTCCATCTACGTAAAAAAGCCTACGGGCAATATGAGCCGCCTAAGCTTTATGATCATGTCTCGCGCCTCGTTGATACAGGTAAATACGATAAGCACCTACTAGAAGATTATACTCAAGCTGAATTTGAAGAGCTTAATAGCTATATTGATCACAAACGTGATTTAGATTTCTCATACGCGGCTGTTAAACAGCTTGAAGGTAAATACTTCGTTCAAAACCGCGTATCTGGTGAAATCTACGAGAGTGCTCAATTTCTTTATATTCTGGTTTCTGCTTGCCTATTCGCAAACTACCCAAAAGAGACGCGCCTTGGTTACATCAAACGTTTCTATGATGCGACATCGACATTCAAGATTTCTCTACCGACACCAATCATGTCTGGTGTACGTACGCCTACTCGTCAATTCAGTTCTTGTGTACTGATCGAGTGTGGTGACAGCCTTGATTCAATCAACGCAACGGCAAGCTCAATTGTTCGTTACGTATCTCAACGTGCTGGTATTGGTATCAACGCAGGTCGCATCCGTGCGCTTGGTTCTGAGATCCGCAATGGTGAAGCGTTCCACACTGGCTGCATCCCTTTCTACAAATACTTCCAAACAGCGGTAAAATGTTGTTCTCAAGGTGGTGTTCGTGGTGGTGCAGCAACCGTATTCTACCCACTCTGGCACGGTGAAGTTCAGTCTCTATTAGTTCTGAAAAACAACCGCGGTGTTGAAGAGAACCGTGTTCGTCACATGGATTACGGCGTGCAGCTGAACAAGCTAATGTACTCTCGCCTTGTGCAAGGTGGTTACATCAGTCTGTTCTCACCATCTGACGTACCTGGCCTATATGATGCGTTCTTTGAAAACCAAGACCGTTTTGAAAAGCTATACGTTAAGTACGAAAACGACCCTTCAGTGAAGCGTGAAACTGTAAAAGCGGTTGAGCTATTCTCTCTGCTAATGCAAGAGCGTGCTTCTACTGGTCGTATCTACATTCAGAACGTTGACCACTGTAATACACATAGCCCGTTTGATTCTGAGGTTGCGCCTGTTCGTCAATCGAACCTATGTCTAGAAATCGCGCTACCTACTAAGCCACTTTCTAACGTAGAAGATGACGAAGGCGAAATCGCACTATGTACACTTTCAGCATTCAACCTTGGCGCAATCAACGAATTAGACGACTTAGCTGAACTTTCTGATCTAGTGGTTCGAGCTCTCGATGCACTACTTGATTACCAAGACTACCCGCTTCCAGCAGCATACAAGTCGACAATGAACCGTCGTACTTTAGGTGTGGGTGTAATCAACTACGCATACTATCTAGCGAAGAATGGTGTTAAGTACTCTGATGGCAGTGCAAATGTCCTCACTCACCGTACTTTTGAAGCGATTCAGTACCACCTACTGAAAGCCTCTGTTGAACTCGCGAAAGAACAAGGCCGTTGTCCTTCTTTCCATGAGACCAACTACGCGAAAGGTTTGCTTCCTATCGATACTTACAAGAAAGATCTCGACCTTGTTTGTGAAGAACCGCTTCATTACGATTGGGATGAGCTGCGTACTGAAATTATGGAGCATGGCCTTCGTAACTCGACATTAACGGCATTAATGCCTTCTGAGACGTCTTCTCAGATCTCTAATGCGACTAACGGTATTGAGCCTCCACGTGGTTACGTGTCAGTAAAAGCATCTAAAGATGGTATTTTGAAGCAGGTTGTGCCTGATTTCATTAACCTAAAAGAGAACTACGAACTGCTTTGGAATATTGGTTCAAATGATGGCTACCTGCATCTGGTTGGTATTATGCAGAAGTTCGTTGATCAAGCTATTTCAGCAAACACTAACTACGACCCAAGTGTTTATGACAGCGGTAAGGTACCAATGAAGAAGCTTCTACAAGACCTTCTAACTGCGTACAAATATGGTGTTAAAACACTGTATTACCATAACACCCGTGACGGTGCTAAGGACGAGCAATCAGGTTCAGTTACTGTTGAAGAAGAAGATTGTGCAGGCGGCGGTTGTAAGATTTAATCGCTACCTATCTAGAACATTACGCAATCGACAACAACACTATGATTTAATGCCCTTCTCTTAGAAGAAGGGTTTTAAAAGGAATTGAGGCATTTATGGCTTACAGTACTTTTTCTCAAACTAAAAATGACCAATTAAAAGAACCAATGTTTCTTGGTCAATCCGTTAACGTTGCACGTTACGACCAACAAAAATTTGAGATTTTTGAAAAACTCATTGAAAAGCAACTTTCATTCTTCTGGCGACCAGAAGAAGTAGACGTATCTAGTGATCGAATCGATTACAACAAGTTACCTGAGCATGAAAAACACATTTTCATCTCAAACCTAAAGTACCAAACTCTACTCGATTCTATTCAAGGTCGCAGCCCTAACGTTGCCCTACTTCCTCTTGTATCTCTTCCTGAAGTAGAAACTTGGATTGAAACTTGGTCATTCTCAGAGACGATTCACTCACGATCTTACACGCATATTATTCGAAATATCGTTAACGACCCAAGTGTCGTGTTTGATGATATTGTTGAGAATGAACACATTCTTAGCCGAGCTAAAGATATCGCTCGTTATTATGATGAACTCATCCAACTAACCAGTGATTACCATCGCTTAGGTGAAGGCACTCATGAGGTAAATGGAGAAACGATTACTGTTACTCTTCATGACCTTAAAAAGAAACTTTACCTTTGTTTGATGTCTGTAAACGCTCTTGAAGCGATTCGATTCTATGTTAGCTTTGCTTGTTCATTTGCCTTTGCAGAGCGTGAGCTTATGGAAGGTAACGCAAAAATCATCAAACTGATTGCTCGTGATGAAGCGTTGCACCTTACGGGTACTCAGCACATGCTGAACATTCTACGTAACGGTCAAGATGACTTCTCCTTCATGCAGATTGCTGAAGAGTGTAAACAAGAGTGTTTCGATCTGTTCAAAGATGCGGCAGAGCAAGAAAAAGAGTGGGCAGAGTACCTATTCAAAGATGGCTCGATGATTGGCCTGAACAAAGACATTCTTTGCCAGTACGTTGAATACATCACAAACGTTCGCATGCAGGCGGTTGGCCTTGGTGTCGCTTACCCAGAAGCAACGTCTAACCCAATCCCTTGGATTAACGCTTGGTTATCATCTGATAATGTTCAAGTGGCACCACAAGAAGCAGAAATCAGCTCTTACTTGGTGGGTCAAATAGATAATGAAGTCAATGCCGACGACTTTGAGGATTTCGAACTGTAATGGCTCAACTAAAAATCAACAAGCTCACTACCATCGAATCTAACGCGTCGAACACGCTATTAGAGTCGCTAGAGTTAGCAGGGCTAGAGCCTGAGTATAATTGTCGAGATGGGCACTGTGGTGCTTGTCGCTGTACATTGGAATCGGGTGAAGTAGAGTTTGTTGGTTTTGCTATGGCCTATACAGATAAGAATGAAATTCTACCTTGTATCTGTAAAGCCAAAAGCAATGTTGAATTATCTAATGTTCGTTACCGACTTAAAGAAAAACGAGCGTAGAGTTTGAACATTATAAGTTACGCGGGAGGTCAGCTATAAGCTGGCCTTTTTTATTCCATCTAGAAAAGCATCGGCAGTAAACATAGATACTGGCTTATCTGCAATCTCACGACCATCATCATCAAACAAAGATAAGCGATACCCTTGTGCAGCTTTGCAATCTTCATCACTTGGTGCGCGGCGCCAGTCTGAAACCACGTCACAGTTTTCACTGCTAAGCGCCTCTCCTAAAACAACTTTTTGGCTGGCCACTTGATACCACACTAAAATTTTCGATTGAGAAAACATACTAACCTCCTTGATAGAATGCTTGGATGAGGTGTTAGTGTACAAGTAAATTTGAACAAATGTAGCCTCAAAAGTGGGACGTTTTATGTCGACCCTTTAAATCATCGACTTACATTTAGACGATTTACTTATAAGAAATAAAAATGAACTGGACTAGGTAATAAGGTTTAGATTCATCACTTTATTACTGCACGGCGCTCTGTAGAGATTTGACAAAGGCTACTTTTGATATAAGTAGCCTTTAACTTGTTGATTAGATGAGAGTTGAAGGGATGAACATATCCTTGAGGCTAGTGACTGAACTGTACTGTACGAACATTGGCTTGCTGGATAAATAGCGTCGAAGCATGTCGGCGGTAATCGTTGCAATCAGCTCTTTTTGCTCTTCCTTTGAATAGTGTCGATTGAATTGAAGAGTTTGCCCCCACTCTCCTTTCGATGTCGACAAAGCAATAGAAAATTGCTCATCTTCTAGTTTACCAGTCACTAAAGAAATATCTGTCGCACATTTTTCTCTTGTTGCCCCCGCGAGTGCAAAGGCCGCAGCCAAAGGGTTCTTCTCTTGGCTTGAAACATCCAATAAGCTGCTCATCACCCAAGAGTGACCGCAATATGGATTCGCGTCTGAGTTTGAGTGCAGCCAGTTAGACAGCCAACCTTGTGTCGACTGCTCAGAAATAGAGACCGATTGTTTCTTCTCAGCAATTAAGTGACCCAAGTGAGCCAGCATATTCTCATCGACGCTAACAACATTCGACTCAATCAGCTTGTAAATCATCTGAAGCACACGAACTCGAGTATCGAGATCCCCTTTCGGAGCAAACAACTTCACTTCAATAAAAGGAAGGTATGATCGATAACCAATCATATACTCTTCGGGAAGCTGAATCTTATCAAGCTTGTCTGACAGTACTGACTCTGAGGTACCTAATGTGTATAAACGGCTGCAGCTCATGCTTTTGCTGTCTGGGTATCTCTGTTGTAAATCGGGTAAAATTTGAGTTTCAACCATCAGCTCAAACTCTTTTGGTACACCTGGCGTAAAGTAGAACAGGCAATCGTTTATAAGCATTTGAAAACCGCAAGCGGTCCCAATTGGGTTATCGACTATAGAGGCATTACTAGGTAGCATAGCCTGCTTAACATTGCTTTCAGGCATTGTCACACCACGAGCGTTAAAGAAAGCGGTCAACCTATCAAGCCATTCTGGGAACAAAACTAACTCTTCATTGGCCGATGCGGCGGCAGCTTCAGCGGACAGGTCGTCACTTGTTGGCCCTAAACCACCATTTACGATAACAACATCACAATTAAAGCTGAGCATTAAAATTTCTTCTTTTAACGCTACAAGGCTATCGCCCACCGTAGAGCGCTTCGTTAAAGAGAATCCACTTTCAAAGAAGGTTCTTGATAACCAAGCGGCATTGGTATCAACAATGTCCCCATAAAGGACTTCTTCTCCTGTGCTAAGCATTGCAATTTTTGTCATTGATTTTTCCTAACCCCCATAACTCGTTCCCTTATCATCACATACTTTTCTTAAAACTATGTAACGAATACTGGTACTTCGGCCAAATAATTCTTATAAGTAATTAAAATAGTTCATTTTGTGGTTTCTATTGACCGCCCTTTATATGATAATTGTGACTAGGATCTTAAAAAACTAGAATAATGGAGCCACCGTGCTTAAGAAAAACATTGCTGCCATGATGTTATCGTTTTCCGCTTGCGCTAACGCCAACAACTTTAACGTCAACCAACATATCGAGTTTTCCTACACGGTCGATTGTAAACAGAGTTATTGTTTTCAAGATGATACTCCTTCATACCAATCTAGCTCGCTATATACTCAAGAAAGTTTCATGCTCTCGCTTAATGAGCCTGAACTTAAGGTTGAAGATCCTGGACTTCCAAAATATCTCGTGATGCAAGACGAAAAGGACTGGGATTACCTAATGGGTCAGACCTATACAATCTTGGGCTTAAGCGTTGCGACGGTTGGTTTGATGACACTACTTCCTGAATCCATCACTAAGTGGGATGAAGACGCTCGTGACATGAGTAAATTAGGTCAAAAGTGGAAAGACAATATCAGTGCCGGCCCTGTATGGGATCGCGATGAACATTTCCTTAACTATGTCATGCACCCGTACTTTGGTGGTGTTTACTATACAACGGCAAGACACGCCGGCTTCAATGAATTCGAATCATTCCTATATTCCGCTACTATGTCGACTTTCTTCTGGGAAATGGGTGTTGAAGCCTTTGCGGAAGTGCCTTCATGGCAGGATATTTTCATCACGCCATTCTTTGGTGCTGTCGTCGGTGAAATGATGTTCGAAGCAGAGCAAGACATTGTTCATAATAACGGTGGTGAAGTTTGGGGCTCTGAAAGAATGGGCAGTTTCACTCTATTTTTCCTAAACCCTGTTGGTCATATCCATGGTTGGGTAACCAATGCTTGGGGTGGCAGTGCTGAATTCCAATACAGTAGCACGCCTTGGTTCGGAAACTCGAATGCTGCTGCGTTCGCAATGGACGCTGGTGCCTCTTATGACCGTCAGTTCTACGGCGTAGAATTTAAGATCGGCTTCTAGCGTCTAGCCTCCCATTCAAAAAGCACCTGTTCATAGGTGCTTTTTTTGTGTCCGAAGCCCCGTTCTAGCAAGCTGGTAAATTCTTTATTTTCAAACATTGACCTCCATCAAGTCTTTCCTAATATTTACTTCTACACTGAAACTATCAATTATTTTAGTCACTTGGCGTAGGAGTACCCTCATGAACACTACCTTTATCGTGAATTTTGTCGGCAAAGCCACGCCTGCAACCATTAAAGAGCTTGCTTCTGTTACTCATGAAAACGGCGGGAAATGGTTAATCAGTAAAGTTAACTTTATTGAAGATCAAGTCGCTGCGGTGATTAAGGTGCAGCTACCAGAAAAGAATGCAGACCTAGTAAGAAACGCTTTTCAGTCACACGATGAACTGCTGGTACAGATAGTCGACTCAGATGCACTTCCTCACCGAGAAGAAACGATTTTTCAGCTTCGATTAGATTCCAATGATAGAGCGGGAATCGTCAATGAAATCACTCACGTTCTTGATGGACAAGGAATCAGCATTTTAGATATGGACTGTCAGCGCGTCTTTGTCGCGGGAGGGGGAGGTGTCAGCTCTAGTCTATTTACCGCGAATATGGCGGTTCGCTTACCAAGTGAAATGCAAATTGAAGACGTAGCAAATGAACTTGAATCCCTCAGCGAAGATACCCGAGTAATCCTAGAAGTTTAATTTCAACGGATTAGCTTCAAACGCTTAATTTCAACCGAAGTGTCGCTTTAGTTCTATAAATAACGTTTGCATTTAGCACCCATTAAAAAGAGCAGCAAACGCTGCTCTTTCTCATATTTATCAATTGGTTTATTTATACTGATTGATAAAACTAGTTCACACTCCATTGTGAAAGTGAGCGCTTAAAGTCTGAATAATTGAACTCATTCAGTTTTTGAATATCGCCACTGCTTCGCTCACAATAGATGGAAGGCATCTTTAAACCGTTAAACCAATTCAGCTTAACCATCGTATAACCAGCACTATCCAATAAATGAAGCTTTTGACCGATCTCTAATGGTGCATCAAAACTCGCTTCACAAAACTGATCGCCCGCCAAACAAGAACAGGAACCAATCACGTAATCATGCTCACCGTCTTCTGTCGCTTCTAAAACAGAAGCAGGCTCATCGTAGATTAACGTATCAAGACGGTGTGCTTCCGTTGCAGAGTCAACGATGGCCGTTTTCTTCACGTTCTCAACAATATCAACGACAGTAACAACAAGATCCGTTGTTTTCGTAATGATCGCTTCACCCGGCTCTAAGTACATTTGAACGCCGTGCTTTTCAGCAAAAGCTTTCAAAGCTAAACCTAATTTCTCGATATCGTAGCCTGGCCATGTGAAAAATACGCCACCGCCCATGCTCACCCAGTCCAACTTATCTAGGTACTCGCCAAACTGTTCTGAGATTGAATCAAGCAATCCGATAAATGCATCAACGTCTTTGTTCTCACAGTTCATGTGGAACATCACGCCATTAATCTCGTTAAAGATTTCAGGTTTGATGTGATCCGCTTGTACACCTAAGCGAGAGAATTGACGCGCAGGGTTTGCAAGATCTTGTCCTGCATAGCTCACGCCTGGGTTCAAACGCAATCCAATAGATGCTTTACCTTCAACAATGTGGCGATGCGCCGCTAGCTGTGTTTGAGAGTTAAAAATCAACTTATCGCAGATGTCCGCAACTTCACGGACGTCATCTTCGCTGTAACCAACGCTGTAAGCGTGAGTTTCACCACCAAAGGTTTCATGGCCAAGCTTCACTTCATACGGGCCAGAGCTTGTCGTGCCATCCAAATATGGTTTGATGATGTCAAACACACCCCAAGTTGAAAAACACTTCAAGGCAAGAACAAGCTTCACGCCTGAGATCTCTTTCAGTTGCTTGGCTTTCTCAAGATTGGCAATCAACTTATCTTCATTAATCATAAAGTACGGTGTTTTTAAATCACCTACTTTGAAATCTTTAGTATTCATTTTTCAATCACTTATAAATTGAACAAAGCCGACGCTAGTGCATCGGCTTTCATCTAAATCACTCTATTGATGGCTCGTAGAGTTACTTCAGTTTATGGATTACTGGCTGCCCAGGAGTAAGCTCCTGTACATGCCAATCTAGACCAATTTCCGGCATTGTCTCTAGGAACGGATCTGGGTCCAGTTGTTCCATATTAAACACGCCTTTATCTGCCCATTTTCCACGGAAGAACTGCAGTGCCGCCGTAATAGCAGGAACGCCCGTTGTATAAGAGATCGCTTGGTGTTCAACGTCTTTGTAAGCAACTTCATGGTCCGCGTTATTGTAGATGAAGACACTACGCTCTTTGCCATCTTTCTTACCTTGAACCCAAGTACCGATACACGTTAAACCTGTATAACCCGGCGCTAAAGAAGTTGGGTCTGGCAGCAGAGCTTTAAGTACGTGTAGCGGCTGAACCACAGTACCGTCATGCAGCGTTAGTGGATCTGGGCTTAACAGACCAATATCGCGCATACAGTTGAAGTAGTTTAGGTAAGCATCACCAAAGCCCATCCAGAATTCGATACGCTTAGCAGGGATAAACTCCTTCATTGAGCGTACTTCATCGTGCGCCATTGAATACACTTTATGCGTTCCACAGTTCGGGAAGTCAAACTCAAGCATACGTGCATGACACGGTACTTGTTTCCACTCTTCGTTTTCCCAGTAGAATGAGTCACCTTGGATCTCAAGCATGTTCGTTTCTGGGTCAAAGTTTGTCGCAAACTTCTTACCGTGATCGCCAGCGTTAACGTCCATGACATCAATCGTATCGATTTCGTCAAACAGATGCTTAACCGCATACGCTGCGAAAACTGAAACAACACCTGGATCAAAACCTGCGCCCAAAATACCTGTGATACCTGCTTCTTGAAACTTCTCACGGTAAGCCCACTGCCAATCGTAAGCTTGTGGTACTTGCTGGCCTTCTGAACATAGATCTACAGCAACAGACGTATCTAGGTAGTTAACTTTTGCTTGGTAACACGCTTCCATAATGCCCATGTTTACCCATGGAGGACCCGCATTAATAACAAGATCTGGCTTCACTTCTTTGATTAACGCAACCAAAGAGTCAACGTCATCGGCGTTTACTTCACGCGCTTCTAGTTTTTTAGACGTGTCTTTAAGGTTATTTTTTCCCTTAATTGACTCAATGATTTTTTCACACTTACTTAGGGTGCGAGATGCGATAGTAATGTCACCAAGAACTTCATTATTTTGAGCTGCTTTATGCGCAACAACCCACCCAACACCACCTGCACCAATTTGTAGAATTGCCATTGTTATCTTTACCTTATTCTTTCAATTTAATTACTTTAAAGAGGCTCTCTACTCATTGAACGAGCCTCTTAAGTGATTCATATATTCTAAATATTAATCCGCAAGCTCAGAAACTAGCTGGTTGATATCACTAATTAGTGATTCAAAATCTGCCAATGTGAGGCACGGATTTAAAATCGTAAACTTCAGTGCCGATTGCCCTTTAACAACCGTCTCACCCAGAACTGCGATACCACGAACTAAAGCTTCAATTCGAACCTTCTGATTCAGCTTGTCTGCAGAACCTTCACAAGTACGAATCGAGCGGAATAAAACCGTCGAGAGCGATGGTTCAGCGAGCAGCTCAAATCCATCATGTGAACGGATCAACTCAGCCACTTCAAGGGTCTGGTCAATGATGTGGTCATACATATCACCCAGCGCTTGTGGACCGACATTTTGCATGGTCATGAACACTTTCAATGCGTCGAAGCGTTTCGTTGTAGCAATTTGCTTGTCGACTAAGTTTGGCAGTTCATCATGTTCACGGTTTAAGTAATCCGCATGGTGAAGTAAGAACTTAAACTGGGACTTATCTTTAAGTAGCAACGCACCACAGCTGATTGTTTGATAGAACAACTTATGGAAATCAACACTGATAGAATCGGCACGTTCAATACCCGCTATACGATCTTTATGGCTACTTAAAATCAACGCGCCACCGTAAGCACCATCAACGTGAAGCCATAATTCGTTTTGTTCCGCTAAGTCGGCTAAAACCGTTAAATCATCAATCGCACCATGGTCGGTTGTACCTGCGGTTCCAACCAGAGCAAATGGTATCAATCCTTGCTCTTTTAAATCAATAATCGTTGATTCTAAAGCGTCAGTATCCATTGTGCCGTTAACGTGTGCAGGTACAGTCACAACTGATTGTTCACCTAGGCCCATCCACGAAGCTGATTTTTGCACCGTAAAGTGTGATTTCTCAGAGCAGATAATACGCAGTTTATGTGCGTACTCAGGTAAGCCTAACTTTTGAATAGAGTGCTGTGACAATTTGTCAGCAATCCAATCTCGAGCAAGCAGTAAACCCATTTGGTTACTTTGAGTACCACCACTGGTGATAACACCATCCGCTTGATTGCCCAGCTCGTATTTACCACATAACCAATCCACAACGCGCTGCTCTACATAGGTAGCAGAAGACGCTTGGTCCCAAGAGTCCATTGATTGGTTCAACGCAGCAATCATTGCTTCAGCAGCAATAGCTGGCATCATTGGTGGGGTATGAAGATGAGCGATACAGTTCGGATGCTGTGTGAAGATAGAGTTCTTCACTACAAGATCACTCGTACTATCGATCACCTCTTTCAAGCTAGCGTTCGCTGAATCTAGGCAGACTGAGTTGATTTGCGCTTCCAAAAGCTTCGGATCGATACCAGTGTATGGCTGTTCAACCTGTTCAAAAATTTGCTTTAACGCGTCAGTAGCGTGGTTCATCACAGAAGCAAATTCATCCGAGCCATTTTTACCCGCATGAATGAAGTGCTGTTTCCACTTTTGGTTGTCTTCAACGGCTTCACGTCGGCCGCCACCTGCAGCAATAATCGCGTCTTCCATCACGCGAAGTGCGAAGTCAATTTGCTCAAATGAAATAATCATTGGTGGCAGGAAGCGAATAACTGAACCTTCTCGGCCGCCTTTTTCTACCATTAAGCCACGCTCAAGCGCCGCACGTTGAATCGCTAACGTTAATTCGCCATCAGCTTCTGGTTCACCAAACTTGTTGGTTGAACCGTCTGCTTTTTGAATTTCCATCCCGAGCATTAGGCCTTTGCCACGAACCTCAGCGACACAATTTACACGCTGTTGAATGCTCTCAAGACCCATGCGAAGGTATTGGCCAGCTATGTTTGCATGTTCAACTAGGTTGTCGCGTTCAATAATTTCTAACGCTTTCGCACCTGAAACCATCGCAAGTTGGTTACCACGGAACGTACCCGTGTGCTCGCCTGCTTTCCATGTATCAATCTCTTTATTGAATACAAGGATCGACATTGGTAAACCGCCGCCAATCGCTTTAGACAAACATAGAATATCTGGAGAAATGCCGGCTTCTTCAAAGGCAAAACGATAACCTGTTTTACCGACACCACATTGAATCTCATCAAGGATAAGTAAAATCTCGTGTTCATCACAAATACGGCGAAGCTCGCGAAGCCAAAAAGCAGGAGCCGGGATAACACCGCCTTCACCTTGCACTGGCTCAACGATAATGGCTGCAGGCTTCATGATGCCCGCTTCGTCATCATTAAGTAGGCGTTCCATATAGCGAATACTCGCCTTCGCGCCTTCATCACCACCTAAACCAAACGGGCAACGTAGGCTATATGGAAACGGCATGAAGTGAACATCTGACATTAAGCCTGTACGGCGTTCTTTGGTACTTAGGTTACCCATCATACCCATGGTGCCATTGGTCATACCGTGGTAAGCCCCACGGAAAGCAAACATAGTATTGCGACCTGTTGTCTGCTTGGCTAACTTAATCGCCGCTTCTACGGCATCTGCGCCAGACGGGCCACAAAATTGAATAGCAGAATTATGAGAAAACTCTTTTGGTAAAAATGCCTTCACTCGTTTCGTAAACAAGTCTTTTGCACTCGTCGTCATATCAAGTGTTTGGTATGGCAAACCAAGATCAAGCTGCTCTTTTAGTGCTTGATTAATTTCTGGGTTGTTATAACCCAAAGACAGAGTACCTGCACCGGCAAGACAGTCCAAAAATAACTGTCCACGCGTGTCTTCAACTAACGCACCGTGCGCTTGTTTGATTGCGATAGGCAAGCGTCTTGGGTACGAGCGAACTTCAGACTCATGCTCTGCTTGATCAAGCAAAATTTGGTCTGGCGTAAGATCATAAAGACCTTCTACGTGAGGTACTTTGGTAGAAAAAGTGGTTGCGATAAGCGTGTTATCGACTTCAAAAGCTGAGCTCATTGTAATTCCCTAAAAATAGAGGATTTGCGCTCTTTTCAACACCAGTTGATAAAACAAGAGGCAAAGCAATACCTTCCGAAAACATCCATACGTTCGGGATTTAGATAGTGACCATTAGAAATGGTTAATTTGGAGTGCTGGAATTCAGGGTTCGGTGATGCTACTGACGTGAAGCACAGTGCATTTAGGAAGTACGACGCTGATTAGACTGTATAAGTTAAAAGTGTTCACTGTTGGGTTTCTCTCTCGTCTGTTGCATTGGCAACAAAGTTATCCCGTCTATCAGCAAATGGCTTGCTGATACCTACCCTACGCAACGATACAATCAGCCTGAATGTTCGTTGCGCGTATCCCCCAGTGCCGCTTCAAAATTAGGCTCCGAGATTGCGCGGAAAAGTATCATAATTTCAAAGAGTATGGCAACTGTTTTTACTAATGATTTTATAAATAAAAAGCTGGCACAGTGGCCAGCTTTTTGATGGCTGCTAAGCAGCGTCTGTCTTGAGTATTTGTGACAAGAGTTCCATCTGATCTAGATCGCTATTAATAGGGACATAATCCTCTAGAATCGTCGCTCCATCATCGATAACGATAGTTTGAGTCACTTCATCGCCCTCGGAGTTCTCCGCATCGATAGTGAGCACTACATCATCATTAACAACTTCCGCTTCAACAATATCCATGAGGTCATGAATACTCACGCTAGAATCATCATCAAGAACCCCGGTTAAATCGATAAGGTCTTCATAAAGCGTGAAATTCTCAATGGTATCTTCTCCATTATTAATCGTCGCATCACTCCACTTAAAGGCATCGGTATCTTCAGTACCTGACAGCAGTTCATCCTCTAAGCTAGCTGCATGTTCAACATATGGAGGAATCGTTACTGTGGCTTCTTCACTAACGACACCGCCCGAGTCGATAGCTAGGTAGTCAAAGCTATCATCTGAGGTTATTGCTTCCTCACCAGATAGATCTCTTAATACCCAGTTACCACCTGTACCTTCCATCACCATTTCAGTAACAGGGTTGTCTTCGGAAGAGTAAGTAAATTGTTCATAAAAATCTTTAACACCAAGGTCAGAATCTTTATTGTATACCACAGTCTCTTGCGTACCGTCTTGAAGGGTATAAGTGACGACAATTGAAGAACCATTACTAAAGTTTTGCCCCATACCATCAATACCAAAGGTAACGCTCTCCAACGGATTCTCAGATAAATCAATAACTATCTGTTCACCAGGATTCATCCCCTGCCCATGGTTCTCAGCTAAACCAAAGCCTTTATGGTTATCTGGTTGATCGTACTGTTTAAACACACCATTCTTATTATTGGAAATCAACGAAATAAATATCGCTGTACCATTCGCTAAATTGACTTGTCGTTCCGTTCCTGACTCACCAACTGCTACCCCCCAATTATAGAAGCCATCGACAAGTTCAAGATCATCAGGCATTCCACCAATTTCAAAAGTATCGCCTTCATCTTGCTCGTATTCGACTTTGCTAGGGTCAAGAATGGTTCCACCGCCGCCTTCAGTGTAAAGGTCTAGTTCAGTTAGGGCTCTTCGCTCTCCTTCTTCATCGGTGTAATACAAAGTACCAGTGGTTGGCAAAGAGGTAATCATGACCATAACTGTTTCAGTATTTCCTGGTATGGTTTCGTCGAAATCCCAAATATGATCAAACTCAGGATCATCGGAATCAAAAACAATTGGAATTGGTGAATCTGGATCTCGTAGGTAAGCCTCAAAGTCTTCCGCTTCAGGAATCGCGTTTTTGTTGATGATAGTGCCATTACCACTGGCATCTAGATTGAGTACATCCGGGACGTCACCTATATTACCTGATACATTAACGTCAAGAGCGAAGGTCTCATCTCCTTCGAAGATACCATCGTAATGAGTTCCAACACTGACTGAAAGGCTTAGAACATCCCCAGGGATAGACAGACTTCCTCCGTTTGCAATATCCATCGTGTGTTCAACATTATTGCTGTCAGTATAAATAACAGTTAGTGCACCACTATCGGCCATATCTGATAGTTCAGCACTACCGTCAAAGTTTAGAGTAAATGTATACTCGAGTTCCCCATCCACTTCATTACTGAGTGTGACAGCAAAGACTGAGTTATCTCCTTCAACTACATCCGCTGAATCAGCGACAGTTAGCGCTGGCTTGTCATCATAGTCCGGTGCATTCTCATCAATAATGGTCGCACTGCCGTGACCATCAAGGGAAAGTACATCTGGCACATCCCCAATGTCTCCGTCAACATGTACATCCAAACCAAAGCTTTCCGTTCCTTCAAAGATGTCGTCATCAAAGGTATCCACACTGACTGAAATGTCCGTGGCATTCCCCGGTATCACTAACGTGCCTCCGTTGACCACCGGTGTTGAGATAGGATCCCCATCTCCCACGGTGTACGTCACTGTGAGCTTACCGCTGGCTAAGAAGTCCGCCATTTCGGCGCTGTAACTGACTTCATCGTCCCCTTCACCATAACCCTCGACATTCAGGTTAAAGGTATAAGTCAAATCGCCATCCACTTCTTTATCTAACCCAACTAAGAACGTAGCCGGGGATTCATTATCACCCTCAATAGTTTCCGCATTACCTACCGTCAGTACCGGTGTATCGGCGTTATCTTCACCATCCAGATCATCAACAATCGTCGTATTACCCGCACCATTTAGGTCGAGCACTTCACCTTCGTCACCTATCTCACCATAGACATTTACATCAAGGCCAAAGCTCTCTACCCCTTCAAAAATCTCATCGTTCAACGTGCCAAGACTGACACTGATTTCTGTGGCATCACCCGGTATGACGAGATTGCCCCCGTTAGT
>NZ_JAJHVV010000011.1 GCF_023145695.1 Vibrio amylolyticus | reverse complement strand
CGTTATGTACAAGGAGGTAACATGATAAAGCAACCACCATATGACGTAACTATGGGTGAGGTGGGAGAAGTTGCTCCTCCTTATGTTAGATATATATCTATATCCTCGTTAAAATTAGGCGGAAATTTAGAACAGTTAAAGGCTTTAGGATATAAGAGTGAAATACCTATCTCAGCTAATTCTCCAGAAGAGGAAAAAGAACTGGTTTTAAAGCTAATGTTGAAGCTAAATAAACAAGGCTTTGCGTTTTCGTATGATTTCAAAGTTGCTGTTTCTCCAAGTTCATTCATGATGGAGCTGTTGGAAAATGATGTTCTGACTACATCATTTAACGAAATTAGTTGGTCAGGAAAGGATCGTTGGAAATTAACGAAATTTGAGTATCAGCCAAGTACATAACAAGGCGCTTAAGCGGACACTACACGCTTGGCATTTTTGCTTCGCAAAAGTATATGCCAAGGTTCGTGCAGCTTAGCTAAGCGTTATGCCAACTAATTCGGACTTGGTCGAGGTTGAATGAAAAATGAAGAAATATGCTTATATCGTATTGTTTTACTTTTGTAGTTTGTCTTTGGCTGAAGCTAAACCTTCTACAGAACAGTTGTATCAGCAAGCAATCGAAATAATAATGTCAGATGAAGAGCAAGCATTAGCATTGTTTCATCAGGCTGCCGAGGAAGGTAATGCCTTATCTCAATTTCAAATTGGCAGAATCAATGATTGGAATAAAGAGAACTATGTTACAGCTCATAAATACTATGAGTTATCTGCTCATCAGGGTGTAGCTATAGCTCAGTTACATTTGGGAGCGCTTTATAAAGATGGTAAGGGTGTTCCTCAAAATTTTTCTAAAGCATATTTTTGGGGGTACATGTCCAAACTAAATGATGGTCCTTCTGTAGGAGCACGGATGTTGTCAGTGTTAAGTACTAAATTAACCTCCCAAGAAATGCTAAACCTTCAAAAAGACGCTCGTAAATGTCTGCGTTCCAAATACAAGACATGTTCGTAGGCATAACAAGCAATTCAAGCAGATTCTGTAGTTGACCCGATCTAGTGGACACCTTAAATTGACATTGGAGGTGGTTATGCCAGCTTATATATCAGGTAAAAAGACGCAACAATATACAACTGAATTTAAGGTCACAGCATGATGTCCATTTTATCGGGTGAAGATCATCATCAACGCCAATGGTTTGAATAGTGGACATAGTAACCTCCAGTTTCTAAGCGTATTCATAGTTAACTATGGCACGCTACAGTTTGGGTAGAGGGAGTCCATATCATTCGTTAAGTTTTGTGGGAGCGTCGCTCACACACCTTAATCCCGCATTGCGAAAATAGTTAAGAGGGTTTCATGGAAGAACAGTCTCAAATCTACTTGAATAGGTATCTCAGTTCACTGTCTGAAACTGAGCGTAAAAAGTATCAATCCTTTAGTTCAGACTATTTCTGTGCTGATGAGAAAAACGCTAATTTATGTGCAGAATTAATCCGAATTGGTCAAAAGACAGCAACTTGTAGTTTAAATATTTGGTATGAATCTGGTGAAGAACCCATGCCAACTGTTGGCCATTTACAAGTGGTTGTTGATTGGAATGGAAAACCAATTTGTATCATTGAAATAGAATCAGTTGAAACGTGTAAATATAACGAAGTTACGGCTGAGTTCGCTCATGCAGAAGGCGAGGGTGACTGTTCATTAAAATGGTGGCGTGAAGCTCATTGGCGTTTCTTTGCTGCTGAATGTGAAGAGTTAAACATTAAGCCCAGCGAGGACATGGTTCTTGTATTGGAACGATTTCATGTCGTTTATCAATAGGCTGTTTAATAATCGCATTAACACAATTCTTTACACACGGCGTTGTAAATTTGTCTTTAGGAGGTTTCGGCTATGGCCGCTGAAATAATACTATTAAGGGGATTATTTCGAGGAAGCTACCACTGGGCAGACTTCCCTGAGCGTTTGCAACGTTTTTTTTCTGACTCCGTGGTTCGTTGCATTGATATCCCTGGCAATGGTTATTTGTCTTCTGAAGTATCTCCCAAGACCATTTCAGGGATGGTTGAGAGCGTTAGGCTACAGCGTAAGAGCAAAGGTAAAACACATATTTTGGCTGTTTCCATGGGGGGGATGATAGGCCTCAAATGGGCTGAGCTTTACCCAGAAGAGATTGAGTCTGTCATTTGCGTAAATACGAGCGCTAAGGGTTTTAGTCCTTTTTACGAAAGATTATTACCGCGAAATTATTTTAGGATCGTAAGGGCTCTTTTTTCATCGCCGTTTAATCGAGAGACCATCATTTATCAAATGGTATCTAACCAGGCCTTTAACAGGGGGACTGTCAATGAGTGGGCAAACTACAGTCAGAATTATCCAATGAGTCATTCAAACTTTTGGCGGCAGTTAATCGCAGCGAGTAGGTTTGTCATCTCACGTCCCAAATGCGATTTACACTTTGTGACTTCTTTAAATGACAGGCTAGTTAATTTTGAAGCAACTAAAGCTATGGCTAATTCGTGGGGTATTCCAGTCGTCGTAAATGAAATAGACGGTCATGATATCGCGCTAGACAACCCAGAATGGCTTTTAAAGATAGTGGGTTCCATTTGGCTTTAGTGTTTTAAGGTGCAATAGTTAAGTTAAGTTAAGTTAAGTTAAGTTAAGTTAAGTTAAGTTAAGTTAAGTTAAGTTAGGTCGTTGCGTTGCTCACTATTTAACGAGGCGTTGGTATATCAAAGAAAGGGAGTGACATATTGTCAGATAAATACATGCTACGAGCATTAGAACTCTCTAAAAAGGCTTTGCCCAATTGCACTCCTAACCCACCTGTTGGCTGTGTACTGGTAAAGAATGGCGTTATTGTCTCTGAAGGCTTCACTCAAGCAATAGGTGGGAATCACGCTGAGGTTCAAGCTATAAACGCATATTCAGGGCTAATGAAAGGTGTTACCGCTTATGTCACTTTGGAGCCATGCTCTTTCGCTGGAAGAACACCAGCCTGTACTACTAAACTAATTCAGTCTGGTATTAAGCGCGTGGTTGTTTCAATTTTAGATCCTGACCCTAGAAATAATGGCAAAGGTATCAAAGCCTTAGAACAAGCAGGCATAGAAGTCAGTATTGGTTTATGCTGCGATAATGTAAGTCCATTTTTGGTCCCATATTTAGGCCATGCATAACGGTATATGACAAATTGTTCATCTGATTGCAAACGCTCGCACTTTTTATTGGTTTGCTATTTTGGTTAAGGTGGTTAAATTAAGTTAGGAGTAGGCAATGGCTCAAGGAAATAATAGGAAAGCACTGAATAAGAGAGCTCGCAAAGGGAACAAAGGCTTTCCTGTTGCAACGATTGCTTTCTACGGGGCTGATAATAAAACGGCTACAAAACTTGTTTGCGCGATAATTCCTTATGAGGATGTAAGCCCTGAACCGATGAGAAAATGGTTTAGTGCAACTGACATACGTAAATCTGAACTCATTTTAAAAGAGGTGTTGGTATTTATGAATGAAAATGATGCACAAACGGTGAGCATGGTAGATGACATTATCGGCTGCCCTCACGAGGAAGGGATCGACTACCCAGAAGGTGAGCACTGTCCGCATTGTTTGTATTGGAAGGGAAGAGAACGTTTTACCGATAGTTTGTTGTAAAGAATCCAACGCGCTAGTCACTTTCGTTCATAACTAAGCAACTTGTGGAAGGGTGAACGGCTAAGGCATAACTATGGTGTCTTCCACTCTTAAGAGTGAACTTTTTGGTTTTTCGCTCTATGTAAGTCGTTTATTAATGCCTTACTGTTGAGCCGATAATAAATATCAAAGCCCCCCAGCTAAATCCAAGTAGTTTCCTGTAGAAAATGATGCTTTTTCAGAAGATAACCAATAGATAGCTTCAGCGACTTCTTGGGGTTCGCCACCTCTTTTAAGAGGAATAATGCTCTTGAGTCGTTCAACTCTATTCGCCTCACCACCATCAGCGTGCATCTCTGTATAAATGAGCCCAGGGCGTACGCAATTCACTCTTATTCCTTCTGCAGCAACCTCAAGAGATAACCCTTTAGTGAGCGTATCGACTGCGCCTTTTGATGCAGCATAATCAATGTATTCGTTTGGAGAGCCTGATCGAGCAGCCCCAGAGGATACGTTAACGATGGCACCACCTTTTCCCCCAAGGCGAGTAGACATACGTTTAATGGCTTCACGACAGCATAGAAAATAACTGGTCACGTTGTTGGTAAGAATCGTATTGATTCTGTCGGCGGACATATCCACGAGTCGAGATTGAGGGCGAAGGATGCCCGCATTGTTAACAAGTACAGACAAACGGCCTAGTTCTTTGTCGATGGTTGCAAAAAGGCGAGCGACGTCTTCTTCTCGAGATACATCTGCTTGAACGGTGATGCATTTCCCACCCGCCGATTGTATTTGTCTTGCGACACTCTCTGCTGCTAAGGAATTCGACTTGTAATTAATACATACGGTATAACCTTTTGAAGCATAGAGTAAAGCGGTGGCTGCACCGATTCCGCGCCCCCCTCCGGTGACTAGAACAACTTTAGATTCGTGCATGTATCATCCTTATGATTGTTAGTTTTCAGGTAGGTATAGCAGCTTACTAGACTCGAAAGGTTACCGCCATAAAGTTGCGCCGTATAAGGTAACTCATTGCGGCTATTCGCTTTATCTGTGATTAAAAAACTGCCCAGTAACATGGTAGCATCACAAATACGCTAGTTTTTTGCGATTAATACAGCACCGCAGGTAACTAGAAAACCACTTGAGAGCTTATTTAATCGCTTTCTAGCTTTCGCTCCTTTAAATACGAGGCTAGCCCGAGAGGCTGCGCACGCATAAAAGACCAAAACCGTGCCGACCGAGAGGGTTGAAATCGTAATAATGCTGACAACGCCCATTATTGTTAATGAAGTTAAGTCAACAAAGGCAGGGAAGAACCCCATGTAAAACAAGATGGCTTTAGGGTTTGAAAGGGTCATTAATGCGCCAATAGCAATACTTGAAGAGGCCTTATTTGACTTAGGTTGATTTGCCAATGAGCTGGATACGTCAGAAGTCCAAGTCATGTAAGCAAGCCAAAAAAGGTAAATAATGCCGATATACTTGATGATGGTGGCGAACTCTCCCATAACACTCGCCACGGCCGTTAACCCCGAAATGGCAAGGAATATGAATAGATAGTCCGCAGCTAAAACCCCGATAACGACTAATAGCCCTTGAGCACAGCCGAGCGACATTGAGCGAGAAACCACGGCAAGAACGCTGGGCCCTGGAATGGCTGCAGACAAAGCCATAGCGATAAATAATGCAATCCCTGATGTAACCGTCATAGTCTCTCCTTAGACTTACGTTTAGCTAAATGGGTCAATAATCAAAATGGAAAGAATTCAAACGTTACTATAAGTTGATTGTATCGGATGGGTGATGAATGCCATCGTAGATTTTTACGGGCTCTAAGTCATAAGGGTTTATTCCTTCTAAGCAAGCGACATTGATGGCAAATTGATGTGGATTTGAACGACGTTGGTGATGTGTATAGATACCGCAAGTTTTACAAAAGTAGTGTTTAGCGGTCATGGTATTAAATTGATACAGAGTTAGATTCTCTTCACCTTCAATGATTTTTAGGTTTTCAAGTAATATTGAAGCGGCGATTGCTCCGCGTTTTCGGCACATGGAGCACGAACACCGTCTCGGATCTTCAAGTCCGTTTGGCATTGTTAACTCTAAGACTACCGTACCGCAATGGCATTTAGCCTTATGTACAGTTTTGATGTCCATATTAAACTCCATCCTTCTGTTTTAAGTTGCACTACCTTGTATGAAATACGTTACCCATTCAAGTTATTGAGAAAACCTAGCCAGTAATCCACTCGATACGAGCAATGGAATGCCGAAAATACGAATTATCACAGCAACGTTAACCTTTACTGTAGGTGTGTTACTGAATGAAGAAGCATGCCAAATGCGGCTGCAATTTGTCTAGACTGGCATATTAATTAACGCGACAAGCTTCAAATTTGGTTCGTGGTGATTTTCTCTTTTTAAGTTTCTTGTGTTCTGTGGCCCAAATAGCTGAACAGCACAATTCAAATAGTGAGCCACCATCGAATATTCCAACGCCAAGGTTTATTAAAGGCACCTTGTAGGGTAGATATGTACTTAGTTGGCTAATAATGCTGATAATGGCTTTATTGGTGGGTTATAATGAATGGCGAAAGGGGTTTGTAATGAGTTGTATCAATGTCGATGTTGTTGTTCTTGGCGGTGGTCCTGGCGGTTATACAGCGGCGTTTCGAGCTGCCGATCTTGGCTTCTCAGTCTGCTTGGTAGAAAAGCGCGAAACCTTGGGCGGCGTTTGCGTCAATGTAGGTTGCATACCGTCTAAAACCTTACTTCATGCGGCGTTGCTAATTGAGCATAGTAAACATGGTGCTAGCATGGGGATTTCATTTACTGAGCCCACTATTGATATTGATGCACTACGTTCTCATAAAGAGTCAACGATTTCAGAACTTACGAAAGGCATTTCGAACCTATGTTCCGCAAGGAAGGTAATACGAGTGCAAGGTGAGGGTAAGTTCATCGGTGAAAACACCCTGTCAGTGGTTGGTGATGAAGAGCAACGCATTGAGTTTCAACATGCTATCGTCGCTACAGGTTCGCACTCAGTGACGTTGCCAATAGCTCCTGAAGACCCTCGTGTTTGGGATTCAACAGATGCCCTATCCTTACCGAATATCCCAGGGAATTTACTCATTGTTGGTGGTGGAATTATTGGCCTAGAAATGGCTCAGGTATATTCATCGTTAGGTTCGAAGATTACAATTGTTGAAGCCTTAGAGCAGGTGATTCCTGCTGCCGACAAAGATGTCGTTCAGCCTCTGGTGAAAGCCACTAAGAAAACGTATCAGTTGTTAACTAAAACTAAAGTGACGGATATGGAAGCACAACCAGATGGCATTGTGGTTTCGTTTGAAGGAAAAAAATCACCAGATAGTGCAACCTATGATGCGGTGTTAGTCGCAGTGGGTCGACGCCCAAATACATCCGGTATTGGTTTGGAAAACATTGGCGTTGCAATTAATGAGCAGGGTCTTATTGAAGTCAATGAAGCGATGCAGACGTCATTGCCACACATCTATGCAATCGGCGATGTCGTAAAAGGGCCAATGCTCGCTCATAAAGCAACCCATGAAGGCAAAGTTGCATCTGAAGTGATTGCGGGAATGGATTCGACGTTCCATCCTGCGGCCATTCCATCTGTCGCGTATACCAGTCCTGAAGTGGCGTGGGTTGGCTTGACCGAGAAAGAAGCGAAAGCTCAAGGTGTTGATTATGAAGTGGGGAAAGTTCCTTGGATTGTTAGTGGGCGCGCTCAAAGTGTTGGCGCGACGAATGGTGTCACTAAAGCGTTATTCGATAAAGAGTCGGGTACGTTACTCGGCGCGGGCATTTGTGGAGAAAATGCAGGTGAATTGATACATGAGGCTTCTGCGATTCTAGAACTGGGTGGTAGAGCAAAAGACATTGCTCATACTGTTCATGCGCATCCAACCTTAGCTGAGACCTTTGCGTTTGCTGCAGAGTTAGTTGAAGGCTCGATGACTGATATGCTACCTAGCAGGCGTCGCTAGGTCGAACCTAATTGTGTATTGGGTGAACCGTTATAGTCGGTCGAGATGAAACTTGACCGACTCTATGGACGACTCTCTATTTTTTTGCTGTCGATTATTTTTTCAACCGAACTTCGAAATGCTTCACTAGCCGCTGATGTGATTGGTTCACCATGTGAGGGAATCAAAGTCTCGAACCCCCAATCAAAAAAATCGAATAACTCTGAAACATCGGGCTTAACGGCGTTAACCCAGCCAGGGCCAATGCCCGTAGGCCGAATGAAGCCCATTTTCTTCATCATAAATCTTGCGGTCAGGTTAAAATTTTCATCGGCTTGATGCCAGTTTTGTAAGCTATCACCAGAAATCGCGATACCGTTTTCACGTTCCAAATAAAATAGCCCTTCATTGAGAGATCCGGAACCTATCTCGAAATATTTAAGGTCAGGGATGGGAGGTAATGACTTTGACGAGAGTAATTTATCTGGTGCGAAATAGTGTGCTTCAGGCGGGTTAGGGTCGACACCAGAGAAATAGGGCGCATTGACTGACCATATTGTGACGTCGTAACGGTTTTTGTAAAAGGGATCATCCATGCCGTGAAAGGCCGCTAGTCTTACAACGTGTTTAACTTTGCCTAAGCTATCCAATTGCTCTAACGTTTCTTCATCAAGGCGTACAGAGTTGACAAGAATAAGTTCGTCACCCTGTTTGATGATGGTCATATTACGACTGAATTGCAGTGTTAATGGACCAAACTTAGGGTGAGGAGCTTTTAACTTAACGCTTCCTCGAACCCAATAGATATTCTCTGTAATGGGTTCGATTTTTCCATGTTTAAGGACGCGTGGAAATGTCATCGTATGCCTGTATATGTAGGAATCCTTATATACAGCATAGAGTGAGGTTCTAAGCTTTCAAGTTTAACGTAAGCTTAAGTTGTATTATCGGCAGTTTCCGGCTTTGCGATAACCTTGAGAGAGCGCTTCGTTCTCGGAAGAAAAGAGAATCTTGTTTTTGTCACTCATGCTGTTATAACTAGGGCATCCGCTTGGTAGGTGATAAACCTTACTTCGTTTGTTGCCGTGAATGATCATCAGGTCATGACTGTCCTTGATGGTGCTGGTGTTTGTGTCGCTCGGACTAAAACCTAATGACCAATGCTTTGCTCCAGTAACAAATGGGTTGTTATGCCCCATAATGACAGCGATGCGTTTGTTTCTTTCTCGCTCCCAAGCGGTAACAGGGAATTGGTTGTCCCAAGCCATAAACAGACGCTCTTGCTGGTTTGATATAGGGAACTGGTAGCGGTCATGCATATAGAAATAAGTTCGAGCAATAAAGCCTTTTACCTCATCTCTCGGCTCGACACTGCGACGCTTGAAATCGACGGCAATATCACATTGGCCATGCTGCCTCTTTTCTTGCACCATCCCAAAGTTATAGTTTGAACGATCGCCATTTACCTCACCAACAGATGGCGTTAGGTTAAATAGGTCGGCTTCCATGGCTGAAAAAACAGGGTCGTTACGTGTGCAGTTTTGCCTTCCTCCATCTTGCCAACATTGCCTAGCGCGACCAAAGTTTGAAGCTGGAACGATATGTTCCCACTCTAGTCTTTGTGCTCTTGTTTCATTTTTTCTTACCTGATAACCGCAGGAATCGAGATCGATAGTTCCGCCACTTCTTCCCGTAAAGGTAAAAGCGCAACCGCAATAAAAAGTGCCTTGTTCTGTTCTATCGAAATAGATACTTTGTTTTGCCATTACTTTCGCTTGAGAAAAACTGCTTGGCGAAGCGAAAGCATGAGTTGATAAAAGAAGCAGAGCAAAAATAGTGTGAGTGAAAATCAAATTAATGCGAGATAACATAAAGATATTAGCCATCGTAGTGATAGAAACATTATTAAAAGAGTATATTGCGTTAGGAATTGAATAGCACGAACAGATGTAAGTCAGGAACGCAAATGCCTAGAATCAATAGTAATAACGACCCTTTTAAAGTGAAATTAAAATTTGAACTAAGACAATATGACAGCATCTATCACTGATTGATGTTAATCTTTTTGAATAATGGAGGGCTGAATTGGCTACCTTCGATCAGAACTAACGTTAAAAAAGGAACCGTCTGTGCACAAACACTTTATTGATGGAACAACGCTCTATCGTCAACACTATTTTGATGTACCACTTAACTATAACGATCAGAAGGGCACTCAAATACAAGTGTTTGCACGGGAGCTTGTCGATCTAAACAAAGACAAACAAGACTTACCTTGGCTTGTGTACTTTCAAGGAGGCCCTGGTTTTCCTTCTCCTAGAGCAAGCGGAGAATCGGGTTGGTTAAAGCGTGCACTTGAAGAGTATCGAGTGTTACTGTTGGATCAGCGAGGAACCGGAAATAGCTCTGTGATTAATATGGAGTCTTTGGCCCATCAAAGCCCCAAGCAGCAAGCTGAATATCTCTCTCATTTCAGAGCCGATAATATTGTGCGAGACGCTGAAGCTATTCGTGAGCAATTTGGCATTCAGCAGTGGGCGACGTTAGGTCAAAGCTTCGGTGGTTTTTGTACCCTATCTTATCTATCGCTATTTCCCCAAAGTTTGCTGCGTTGTTATGTCACTGGCGGCATACCGTCGATTTCGCGTCATTCTGATGATGTATACGAAGCCACCTACAAGCGAGTGATGGATAAGAATGCGGCATTTTTTGCACAGTTTCCTCAAGCGCAAGAATTATGCTGTGACATTGCCTGCTACCTTCTCGGAAATGAAGTGACATTGCCGAATGGTCAGCGATTTACGGTTGAACAGTTTCAGCTGATAGGCATTAACCTTGGACGCGGAGGGGCAAACTTGCCTCTCTATTATCTGTTAGAAAGTGCGTTTATTGAAGTGAATGGCAGCAAGCAATTAAGCTATGGCTTCTTAAACCAAATGCAGCAAGAACAAGGGTATTTAACAAACCCAATTTACGCCATTCTTCATGAGTCCATCTATTGCCAAGGCTTTGCATCAAGTTGGTCAGCTCATCGAGTAAGAGAGCAATATCCACAATTTAATTATAAGGCAGGGGAGGCTTTTTGTTTTACTGGTGAAATGGTCTATCCATGGATGTTTGAGCAATTAGAGACATTAAAGCCCCTACGAGAAGCGGCCAATCTATTAGCAAATAAACAAGATTGGGGCGACTTATACTGTGCCGAGACCTTGAGTAAAAACAGTGTACCTCTTGTTTGTGCAGTTTATGCCGATGATATGTATGTAGAGCTTGATTATACACGGGAAACCTTGACGAATATTCCAATGTCAAAGGCGTGGATAACTAACGAATACGAGCATAATGGCATTGGAGTCGATGGTGAGCGAATACTGGATCGTTTAGTCACTATGGCGAACACACTGGATAATCTGCCTAAGTAATGTGGTGAATTTATCCCTTTGTGTTTTATAACGCATTTCTTATCGTGAATTGTTCTTATACTGGGAGCAATTCACAAAAAAGGAGATACTGATGCTAAATGAGAACCATGCTTTTATTTTAGATTTCCCGGAGCTTAAGTTAGACATTGTTCAATTAAATCATGATGATTTAACCTTTAAAGCGAAACTTCAGAAGTATCACGAACTTGATTACGATATTCGACAACTAGAAATATCGGGCAGCCCGATAGACGATGAAAGCATGCATAACTTGAAGGTTCAGCGAATGGAGTTAAAAGATACGCTACATTCTCAGCTAACCAAGCATCATGCACAATCTGTTAAATAGCGCTGAATAAATGGAAGCTTTTCGATAAACGTTAGACAGCGAATTAGTTGAAATCTCTCATTAAACGAGTGCTTCAATGAGAGGTTTATTCTAAACGAACGAGTCGATATCCTTACGCAAGGCGGCCTTCATCCTCAGTCTTCGGCATCAATACCGTTAAAATTCACTCGATTCTAGCTCCGATAAGTTACGTTGTAGCATTTCGCTGAGGTCGCCTTATCTGTTATTAGTCCCATAGTTTTATCGCTCTCGAAATACGTTAAACATGTTAAAAATGTGTTACTTATCTAGGTGTTGCTCGAGTTATTTCGATAAGATATTACTGTATAAATCATTTATTGTGTGCTGAACAAATGCAGCTTGCTGTTTAGCGGCCTCATTGATTTGGCTTGGTAGCTTGTAAGGTGGTACGAATTGCGACGGATTGCTTTGGTTATGTTTACGGCTCTTATCTCCGGTTGTGATAGAGATATTCATGATCATCCTCATTTAGTAACCGGGCAACAATTGTTTGAGCATCATTGTTCAAGTTGTCATCAATCGACAGGGCAAGGCCGCTTCTTGAAGGGTATCCCTGCGAATAGATCAACGGGTCTAACCAAAGAGCAAATCATAGATAAAATGGTTTCTCCAAAAGAAGCCGGTGATAAAATGCCAAACTTCCCGAATATGGATAACGAAGAAAGTGGCAAAATTGCCGACTATGTAAAATCACTTTGATTCGAACTTTGAAGGATTGACGACACAAGGAAAGTGCAAACTTTATGGATATAAAAATAGACAACCTAGAAGATGGTGGTGTGTTACGTCTTCTTGAAGAGCATTTAGCGGATATGTATGCGACATCGCCCCCAGAGAGTGTTCATGCTCTCGATGTTGAGGCGCTTAAGTCTTCTGAGATCACTTTCTTTAGCGCATGGAATGGTGAACGTTTAATGGGATGTGTCGCGATAAAACAACTCGACTCCAAACATGTTGAGTTAAAGTCTATGCGCACAGCTAACGAGGCTAGGCAGTTAGGTGTTGCATCTCAGTTGCTACAGCATGTTATTGATGTGTCAGTGCAGGAAGGCTATCAAAGGATGAGCCTAGAAACAGGATCGGATGACTACTTTTTAGCTGCACGTAACCTCTATGAAAAATTTGGGTTTCGATCCTGTGGTCCATTTTCTGTTTATGAACTGGATCCGCATAGCCAGTTCATGAATAAGAATTTATGATAAAGTCGAATCGAACGTCGGTGCTTATCACTGTAGTAAGCACCGAAACATAGATAAAATTGGAAATTACTCCATTTTAGGCGGGGTGTTTATCTGCATCTTCTCTCTTGAAGATTTTGTGTCCATCTTCGGAAACCCCTTTTTTCCAATAACTACTGATATAAATGTTTTCTCGTTTTACCTCTTTTTCGTTACGGAAGTAGTCACGTAATACACGCATTGAGTCAAACTCGCAGGCTGTCCAAACTGAAGGGGTGCCTTCTAGCCAAGGAAGTGACGTTACGTTAGAAACTAGTGATTCGTCTCCAGTAAGCCAAATAACTTGAAAATTATCAGGCACCTTCAAGGGCTGGATATCGCCTTTCTCAATTATTTTGATGACAGCATAACCACGAGCACCTATTGGTAGCTTTTTGATTTTTGCTGAAAGTGCTGGTAACGCGCTCATATCAGCAACCATAAAGAACCAATCAACTTCAGTGCTGATGTCTTGAATAGTACCTGGCCCAACAACACTAATGGTATCGCCAGCCTTCGTATTCATCGCCCAACGAGCAGCGAAGCCACATTGAAGGTCTTGGGTAATGTGATTGACGAAATCCACTTCAATTGTTCTAAGCTCAGGAGAGTAGCGTCTAATCGTATAAGTGCGCATAACAGGCCTTTCATCTTCGGACATGGTTGAAAGGTCGGTACCCCCCCTGGAGTTAAACAACAGCTTTATATAGTTACCTTCGCAATTTTCGGGAAGGTGGGCGAGAGCATTGTCGTGAAGGGTGATGCGTCTCATATTGGGAGATATTTGCTCTGATTGGACAACGGTTAACGCAGTAGGTGAAGGTTTCTTCATGGAATTGTCTCGCTAAATATTCTCATTTGCATTTAGCTTAACAAGACTCGTTGTTAATGAATAGTCTCTTTAATTAAAATTACAATTGTTACAAACAGAATGCATTCGTTAACCAAGTTAAGGGTAGAGTTGGTATTAGGTAGAATGCGGCGAATGAATTTTGCGTTGGCGTTGAATCAAAAAGACGAGCCAAAAAAATAGCTCGTCTACTTAATGGATTCAAGGAGTTAGTGATGATGGAGCAAGTTATGCTTTGATCCCTGTTAGTAATCCTTCCATATTGTTACTCTGTTGTCGCAGCTGCTCAATGTTTCCATCTGTAGCACTGATCAATTGGCATACGCTATCTGCTTGAGTACGGATTTCTTCAACACTTGAAGCGATACTATCTGCTACTACACCTTGTTGTTCTGCCGCTGTGGCTATCTGTATGCTTGCATCGGATATCGATTGATTTTTGTTTGCTAACTCACCGATTTCAAGATTTACTTCCGACATCAGGCTTTGGCCTTCATCCGCATTTTTAACGGTCACGTCCATCAACTTAGTCAGTGATTGGCTATTACGTTGTAGTGCTTCGATCATAGATTGAATTTCAACTGTCGCTTGCTGAGTTCTTCCTGCTAAAGCGCGGACTTCATCAGCAACCACAGCAAACCCTCTACCTTGTTCACCGGCGCGTGCCGCTTCAATAGCTGCATTTAAAGCGAGTAGGTTAGTTTGTTCTGAAATGCCGTTAATCGTCGTGACCACATCATCGATCTGGGCGGCATTTGAATCGAGCTCTTCTACTGCTTCAGAAGCTGAGCGTATCTCGCTAGACAGGTTAGAAATAGACCCTAGCGTGTTTGATACCTTTCCTTGGCCTTGTTGGGCGACACTTCTCGCATTTTCTGTTTGAGTACTAGAGTCATGCGCTAATCCAGCCACTTCTCGTATTGTCGACGCCATCTCTTCTGTCGCACTGGCTAAAGAGTTTAAATGCTCTTGTTGAATGTTCGATAGGGATGAGCTTTGCTGAGTTGATTGATTTAAATCTGAACTGATTTGCTGCATCAAAGCGATAGATTCTTGAATCGAAATAACCATCTGCTGTTCTCGCTCGGCAACTTTATCGATGGTAATGGCGATAGTGCTAAACTCATCTCGTACTGGAAAAAAATTCATACGTTGAGTGAGGTCACCATCGGCTAAGGTAGACAGCGCTTTATTCATGGTAAACATAGCACCACCAATAAAGGTCATAATATAATAAACACCTAGTGTGATGATTAAGAGCGTTACTCCTATGACCGCAATCTGCAACGCACTTAAAGAATGCCAGATATCGATATCATGGTTAGCAGTGATTGAGTAGGCACCGTTTAAAACCGAAATAGAGCCTTCACCAGAGCCAAATGCAATGCTGTCTGATTGGGCAAGAATACCACTGACTTGTTCTTTTGATAGATCACCGGCCTCAATAAGGTTCTTCATTAGCGCCAATTCATCTTGGTATAGATGATCGAGCATCGTGTCGGAAGCGTTATCTAAGACAATGGTCAGCACGCCTAAAGCAAAAAGTGGTAGAAGTAAAAGTAAGTAGAATTTCTCTTGAATTTTTAAGTGAATCAGATATTTATCGATCCATCGAAAAGCTGTTTCTTTCATAATGTTTATATCCAAATAAAACTAACCAAACTGCCACTATTGATAGATGGCATAAATAGACGAAGCTAAATATATCACTTATAAAATCGCGAGGTTACAGAAAATGTATCAAAAATGCTATAAGTTCACAGTATCTGGTACGGTTCAGGGAGTGGGTTTTAGGTATTTCACAACAATGAAAGCTAATGAGTTGGGCTTACTTGGGTATGTGAAAAACTTAAGTAATGGAGACGTTGAAGTTTTGGCAAGTGGTGATAAACGGGAAATGGAAGCGTTTGAGTGTTGGCTAGAGAAAGGGCCAAGGCTGGCTAATGTAAGCAAATTAAAAAAGGAAGAGGCGGATTCCTTTTCCTTTACTGACTTTCAGATTACTTAGTGTTTAAAGGTCTACTTTAAACACTCGTAGTATCCTATAAACATTTAGCAGGCTTTGGTAACCCTGCAAGTTTAGTCGCTTGCTTAGCTGGGCCTTTTTTAAAGAGCTTAAATAGGTATTTACTATTACCTTTCTCTGGGCCGTGTGCTTTTTCCATCGCTTTGACTAACATGCGAACAGCGGGTGAGGTATTGAATTCTAGGTAGAATTCTCGAACAAAATGAACGACTTCAAGGTGGGCATCCGTAAGTTCAATCGCCTCGTCTTTAGCGAGGATTTCAATCATGCCTTCTTCCCAATCTTGGTGGTTAAGTAGGTAGCCTTGTGCATCGGTTTGAATTTCAGTGTCGTTATATATAAACATCTTGTGTACTTAATCTGGTGAGCTTCATGAAAACGAGCGTAGAGTACATTAGCTAGTACATTCAACTCAAGCCTTCTGTAGCAAAAATAAATAGGCAATAAAAAACCCAAGAACAATGTCTTGGGTTTGATTTGAAATCATCATGATTTGCCTATAGGGCAGTAGATGATTTTAGTCGTTATTAGTGATGCCAAGAATGCTTAGCAGGCTAATAAAGATATTGTAAATAGAAACGTATAGGCTAACAGTAGCCGAGATGTAGTTTGTCTCACCGCCACGAATGATGTTTTGTGTTGTTAACAAAATCACACCAGTCGAGAACAGGATAAACATAGAGCTCATCGCTAGCTGAAGCATTGGCATTTGAAGGAAGATGTTTGCCACCATTCCAACTAATAGAACCACGAAGCCGGCCATCAACATACCGTTTAGGAATGATAGGTCGCGTTTTGTAGTTAGTGCGTAAGCAGATGCGCCTAGGAACGCTAGTGCAGTACCGCCAAGAGCCGTCACAATAATGTCACCCATGCCAGCACCGAGGTACATATTAAGGATTGGGCCCGTTGTGTAGCCTAAGAAACCAGTAAATAGGAATGTGAAAACAAGACCCATGCTGTTGTCGCGATTCTTTTCAGTTAAGAAAAGTAAACCGTAGAAGCCAACCAACATGATAATAAGGCCTGGGCGAGGTAGATTCATCGCCATAGATACGCCTGCTACAATAGCAGACCATAGTAAAGTCATAGAAAGCAGAGCGTAAGTATTACGCAGTACTTTATTGGTTTGTAGAGCACTCTCTTGTGTTGAAGTGCGAGTAAACATAGGGCTGTTCATAATCTTCCTCGTGAAGAGTTTATCTTTATAAGTATATTTATGGGGTTATTCTTAGAAAAAATCAACCCATTACGTAACTAACGTTATTTAAAATAATAATGGAAATGGCGTGTTATGTACCTACAAAGATGTAACACGATATAACCAATAAAAAAGAGGCGACCATTATCGCCTCTTTTCACTATTGTTTGCAAATCTTCAAAGAGCTCAGGTTATCGTTAGTGGTGTAGAATTTGAGCTAAGAAGTTTTGTGTTCTGTCTGATTGTGGATTCTCAAAGAAATCAACAGGGTTGTTTTCTTCAATAATTTCACCCGCATCCATGAATATCACGCGGTCAGCGACCTCTTTAGCAAAGCCCATTTCGTGCGTAACACAAATCATCGTCATACCTTCTTCAGCAAGTTCGACCATTACATCAAGTACCTCGCGAACCATTTCTGGATCGAGGGCAGACGTAGGTTCATCAAACAGCATCACTTGAGGATTCATACATAATGAACGAGCAATCGCTACACGTTGTTGTTGACCCCCTGAAAGCTGACCTGGGAACTTGTCAGCTTGGTCTGGGATTTTAACACGCTCTAAGTATTTCATGGCAATCGCTTCCGCTTCTTCTTTAGGCATTTTCTTTACCCAAATCGGCGCTAGCGTACAGTTTTCAAGCACGGTTAGGTGAGGGAAGAGGTTAAAGTGCTGGAAACACATTCCCACTTCTTTACGAACGGCTTCGATATTTTTAAGATCTTCCGTTAGCTCGTTACCTGAAACAAATATATCGCCTTTTTGGTGTTCTTCTAGGCGGTTAATACAGCGAATCATCGTTGACTTACCTGAGCCAGAAGGGCCACAAACAACGATCTTTTCGCCTTTCTTTACAGTAAGGTTAATGTTCTTTAATACGTGAAATTCGCCATACCATTTGTTCATATCGTTAATCTGAATCATTGGTTGGTTCGTGTCTTGTTGTTGCGTCATAATACGTCCTTGAACTTTTAATTATCGTTTGTGACCAGTGTTTAATCTGCTTTCTAGCCATATCGAATATCTCGACATGCTGAAACAGAACACCCAGAACACTAACGCGACAAATACATAACTTTCTGTTGAGAAACCTAACCACTCAGGGTCAGTGTTTGCAGCTTGCCCGATACCTAGTACGTCAAACATACCAATGATCAGAACGAGACTGGTATCTTTAAATAGACCGATGAAGGTATTTACAATTGATGGAATCGTGATTTTCAAAGCTTGAGGTAAAATGATAAGCCCAGTTTTTTTCCAGTAACTTAATCCCAGTGCATCTGCAGCTTCATATTGACCTTTAGGTATTGCTTGTAAACCACCACGTACCACTTCCGCCATATAGGCAGCACTAAACATGACTACGCCTATTAACGCCCTAATTAATTTATCTGTCTCAGAACCTTCAGATAAAAACAGAGGCAGCATGACCGAAGCCATAAAGAGAACGGTAATGAGTGGAACACCACGCCAAATCTCGATGTATACAGTACAGATACTTCGGATAATTGGCATTTCAGAGCGACGACCTAAGGCTAAAGCTACACCAATAGGAAGTGAAACAACGATACCCACAAGCGCAATAATTAGCGTAACTAATAGACCGCCCCATTTATGAGTAGAAACCACTTCTAAGCCAAATACGCCACCGTATAGCAATCCAGCAATAATAAATGGGTAGATATTGACGAAAAATAGCCAAATCCACATGCGTTTTGGCGTTTTTTCATAAGCCAATAGCGCAGTGAAAATTGCCAGTGTTATATAAAATAGACGTGGTCGCCACAGTTCAGCTTCAGGGTAGAAGCCATACATAAACTGTTCCCAACGCACGCTAATAAATACCCAACATGCCCCTTCACGACTACAATCGTCACGAGTGGTTCCAATCCAATCTGCATTGATAAATGCCCAATCTAAGACGCCTACAATAAGAGAAAAGACTAGATAGCCGAGAATTACTGTTACAACAGAGTTTACAGGGCTATTAAAAAGGTTCTTTCTAAACCAACCTACGACACCTACGGTATTACCTGGTGGCGGCAGATCTGGTTGAAACTGATGTATGCTCATATTATCTCTCCACCAACGCCACTTTACGGTTATAGATGTTCATCAATGCTGATGTTAATAGGCTTAATGTTAAGTAAACCGCCATAGTCATTGCAATGATTTCAATCGCTTGCCCAGTCTGATTGAGGGTTGTACCGGCAAATACAGAGACAAGATCTGGATAACCAATTGCCATAGCCAAAGATGAGTTTTTTGTTAAGTTCAAATATTGGCTAGTCAGAGGTGGGATGATAATACGTAATGCTTGTGGAATAACGACCAACTTTAGCGTACGAGAGCGAGGTAGACCAAGACTCATGGCTGCTTCTGTTTGGCCATGACTCACAGCGTTGATTCCCGATCTTACGATCTCGGCAATAAAGGCCGCAGTATATATCGAAAGAGCAAGCAATAGAGCAGCTAACTCAGGAATAATACTGATACCACCTTTAAAGTTAAAGCCTTTCAATTCAGGGTATTGAGCGCTAATTGGTGAACCCATTAAGAAATAAACAACAACAGGCAATACAACACAAAGTAATAGAACAATTCGGCCCATTGGGGTCTGTTGTCCTGTTAGTTTTTGCTTATTTGAGGCCCAGATACTGATTAAAATTGTTGCGATAATGCCAATAACAAAAGAGGCAATGACAATGCCGCTGCCGGCTTCCATAACAGGGGCAGGGAAATACAGACCACGTACGTTAAGGAATATAGCTTCACCGAGACTCATACTCTGTCTTGGCGAGGGTAACGCTTGTAAAACAGCAAAATACCAGAAGAAAATTTGTAAAAGCAAAGGGATGTTACGGAAGATTTCTATGTATACTGCAGCTAAACGGCTCACAAGCCAGTTAGAGGATAAACGGGCGATACCCATTGAAAACCCAACTACAGTGGCAAGTATAATACCGAGGAAAGAAACCAATGCGGTATTGAGTAAGCCAATAAAAAAGGTGCGACCATAAGAATATGTTTCATCATATTCAATAAGGGTTAATCCAATACCAAATCCAGCTTCTTGATCGAGAAAGCCAAAGCCGGTGGCGATGCCTCGAGCGTCAAGGTTGGTAAGTGCATTGTTGACTATGGAGTAAAAGAAAAAGATTAAAGCCAAAACGGCGATTATCTGGAAGACGACAGACCTAAAAGTAGGATTGTATAGCAGGCTAGCACTCTTTCCCGTAGGAGCTGGTGCTGAACTTTTATTGGGTTTCATACAACAATAACCTCAAAATCCATTTTTATTATAAATAACTACTTATTTTAAAAATCGTGTGTGCTTTTTGAAACCTCACTTCTTGAAAGAAGTAGAGACTTAAAAACATTTACATAGAAAAAATAGAGAAATGGGCGGTATAGACCGCCCATTTCATTAACGTAATTATCGGATTGGTGGAGCGTACATAAAGCCGCCAGCATTCCAAAGTGCGTTAACACCACGTGAGATTTGAAGTGGAGAGCCCGTACCTACTGTACGTTCAAAGCTTTCACCGTAGTTACCAACTTGCTTGATTACTTGATAACCCCAATCGTCACGGATTCCTAAACCTTTACCTTTAGGACCATCAACACCTAGAATACGCTTGATATTTGGATCGTTAGATTTCAGCATTTCATCAGCATTTTTCGAAGAAATACCGTATTCTTCAGCGTTAATCATTGCATTAAGAGTCCACTTAGCAACGTTGAACCATTTGTCATCATCTTGACGAACAACTGGACCTAGAGGCTCTTTAGAAATGATTTCTGGAAGTACAACCGCTGCACTAGGATCTTTTAGGTTAAGACGCAGTGCGTATAGACCAGATTGGTCAGTTGTTAGAACATCACAACGGCCTGCATCGAAGCCTTTAGATGTTTGAGCTGCTGTATCAAATACAACTGGCTTGTATGCCATTCCTTGGTTACGGAAATAGTCGGCAAGGTTAAGTTCTGTTGTCGTACCTGATTGAACACAAACAGAAGCGCCATCAAGTTCTTTAGCACTTGTTATGCCAAGATCTTTCATAACCATGAAGCCTTGACCATCGTAGTAGTTTACGCCAACAAAGTTCAGACCTAGCGCGGTATCACGGTGTAGAGTCCAAGTTGTGTTGCGCGATAGAACGTCGATTTCACCAGATTGTAAGGCGGTGAAACGCTCTTTAGCAGTTAGTGGTACATACTTGACTTTAGTTTTATCGCCTAGAACTGCAGCAGCAAGCCCTTGACAATATTCAACATCGATTCCTTCCCACTCGCCTTTTGAATTTGGGTTAGAAAACCCTGGTAGGCCAGTACTGACACCACAAGTTAAAAAACCTTGTTTAGTAACTTTATCAAGAGTGCTATCTGCAGCTAAAACATTGGTCGACATTAGGGCAGTCGATGCCGCTACTACAGAAGCAAGAAGTGTTAGTTTATTTGTCATTTGTATCCTTCCTGTATGATCCATGTTAAACCAGGTGACACCTGATACAACGTGCTAAAAATGTTGTTATTGTTTTTAGGTTGAAAAAATGAAACTTTCGTTCTACCCATTTCAACCCTTTTTAAGCGTAGGTAAGGTTTTGTATTTTCTCAAATAATTAAGATAGAAATATATTTGACAAAAATCACATTACCGAACAGTTGTTAGAATGACGAAATGTTATTAACTTGTAAATAGTGCAACAGTGCACCTGAAAAATGCAATGGAATGAATGGGCTTTATAAGCATGTAAATGTAGTGTAACAAAATGCTACGCTGTTTTTATCCGGGATAAATGACTATTTGTTTTATAAAAAAGGGTAGAAAATAAATGATGCGCCTGTTGGTGGTGAAATCATTGCACAACATCTGTTAGGATGTGACTAACAGATATCTAACTAGTTCAAGGATTGAAATGCAGTATTTTCCACTTTTTATGGACTTGGACAACAAACCTGTATTGGTTGTTGGTGGTGGTGAAGTTGCGTGTCGAAAAGTTGATGCGTTACTTAGAGCAGGGGCATTAGTAACGATAGTTTCACCTAAAATAGATGACTACCTGCAAGCTCTCGTAGCGGATAAAAAGTGCCACTGGATACAGCATTTTTATTCATCTGACTGTATTTTAAAAGAGTATGTACAAGTATGGGCAACGACGGATAACCCTGATCTAAATCACCAAGTTTATAAAGATGCAAAGCGTCATGGCATTCTCGTTAATGTCGTAGATGATCTCCCTTATTGTGATTTTATTACGCCTTCGATGGTCAATCGTGGTCGAATACAGATAGCAATCTCGAGTGGCGGAGCCTCACCGGTGTTAGTCAGGAACATAAGAGAGACACTAGAGACGGTATTACCCCAAAATCTTTCACTCATTGCAGACTTCGCTGCATCGAAACGAAACTCTATAAAAGAGAGTCTTCCTACGGTGAACCAAAGGCGAAAGTTTTGGGAACAATATTTAAGCTCATCAGATGTCAATGAAGCGAAAAGTCGAGAACAATTAGAAGAATTCTATGTCAAACAGCTTGATACGGGGGTTGATGAGCAGGGTTTTTGCTTCTGGATATGCTACGGCGATGACATTGAACTGTTAACTATGAAAGCGTTACGCTATATGCAGCAAGCTGAGCTAATTTTATATCATGTTGATTGCCCATTTGAGTTTATTGACTTATCGCGCCGTGATGCTGAGCGAGTGAGCTTCGATACACCAATGGATTTATCTGATAAGTTGCAAGCCGCGAGAAGCCGTGACGAACGAGTCTGTGTATTCGTATCAGAGCACAGTCATGACTATGCACTACTCATGAAAAATGATGAGTTTCTTCTTCCTGGGAGTGTCTCCTAGTCTTCCAGATTAGCCCAGAAATTGAAATCAAAAAAGCCGCTGAACGTAACGTTTAGCGGCTTTTTAATAGGCTATTAAGGACCACAGCCATGAGCGGTAACGCTTAGCTTAGTGAACCTATATTAATAGCTAATCTTAATCTCTGAAGTTCTCGAATTGAAAAGGTTGACCTAGTTCGCCATTCTTTACAAGTGCCATCACCGCTTGTAGATCGTCGCGCTTTTTACCATTCACTCGTACTTTTTCGCCTTGAATTGAAACTTGTACTTTGATCTTGGAGTCTTTTACGGCTTTAACAATTTTTTTGGCAACTGGCGTGTCGATGCCTTGCTTAAAGGAGACGTTCTGGTGCCAGCTTTTACCCGTTTGCTCAGCAGTAAGCGATTCCATCGCACTAGGATCAATTCCGCGTTTAGTTAACTGGCCACGTAGAATGTCGCGCATCTGCTTTAGTTGAAAATCACTCTCAGTAGAAAGCTTTACGTTTTCATCTTTAAGAAGCTCGAAGCTTGCAGTCACATTACGAAAATCAAAACGAGTCGTTAGTTCTCTAGATGCGTTATCAACGGCATTCTTAAGCTCAACCGTATCGATTTCAGAAATAATATCAAAAGAAGGCATTGTTCTGTCCTTGTGTTAATTTTTTATCGTGCTTTAACCGCGCTAGCAAGCATATCAAGCATAGTCTCGGTATCTTCCCAGCTTAAACATGGGTCGGTAATCGATTGACCATAAGTAAGATTGTTGAGGTCACACATTGATTGGTTACCTTCAACAATAAAACTTTCTGCCATTATGCCGGCAATGCGATTCTTTCCAGATTTAATCTGCTGGCAAATGTCTTTTGCCACATCGAGTTGTTGACGATGTTTTTTCTGACAATTTGCGTGGCTGAAATCAACCACTAAACGGGTTGGTAATCCGACTTCATCCAACTTTTCGCAAGCGCTCTCAACCGACTCAGAATCAAAGTTAGGGCCAGTATCACCACCACGCAAGATGACGTGACCGTAAGGGTTACCGCTTGTGCGATAGACCGTCATACGTCCATTCTTATCTGGAGAATAGAAGTAATGAGACGCACTCGATGCACGAATGGCATCAATCGCAATTTTTACATTACCGTTGGTGCCATTTTTAAAGCCGACAGGGCACGATAACGCAGAAGCCATCTCTCTATGAATTTGAGATTCTGTTGTACGAGCGCCAATAGCGCCCCAAGAGATCAAATCCGCAATATATTGCCCCGTGATCATATCGAGGAATTCGGTTGCGGTGGCCAAACCTAGCTTATTAATATCAAGCAGGAGTTTTCGAGCTTTATTTAATCCAGTTTCCAGAGCATATGAACCATCAAGATTAGGGTCAGTAATCAGGCCTTTCCAACCTACGACTGTTCTTGGTTTCTCGAAGTAGGTACGCATGACAATGAATAATTCTTCACTGTACTGCTTTTGTATTTCGGCCAACTTTGCTGCGTAATCTAATGCTGCTTCAGTATCGTGTACTGAACACGGACCGACAATGACCAAAAGGCGATCATCTTGTCCTGTTAAAATGTTTTCAATCTGGCGACGAGAATGTGCAATCTTACTTGCCACGTCTTCAGTAATAGGATGAGCGCTTCCAAGCTCTGCCGGAGTCGGCATAGGACCCAAAGGTTGGGTTCTTAATTCATCTGTTTTTAATGGCATGTGATTGCCTGTACCTTTTATTTCGAAGCGGTAAAGATAACGGAATTGAGCTTAGGAATAAACCGTTTAGGAAGATTCTTTTTCCGGTCAATTCGAGAGAGTGTAAACCTTAGTATTTGTTTATGTGTTTTATTCGTTATTTTGATTCCCTAGTCTAAGTTCTGAATGGACATTTTCTAAAGTATCGATTGAGTACGCTATTACTAATCAATTGATAATCAGAAACGTTTTTTCTTGTATTACTGCCACTCAATCGGTATTTTCGATAAAAACGTTATTAATAGACACGGAGTAGTAATGAGTCTTCCAAATACAAACAGTTTGGTTTCCGATTTTGAGCTGGGGGATGCATTTCCATCATCTTCTGATGATTACACTGGAACGCACTTATACGTTTCAATTGCTGACTTGATTATGGATAAAGTGTTTTATCATCCATCCTTAGTGAAAGGAAGTGAGACACTCTCAGATCTTGAGAAAGCGTCATTAGATTCAATACTGTCTGATGAGAGCGTTCAGACGCATTTTGTTTCAACCATGAGCTCTCAGATTGAAGCAGCAATACAACCAGAGCACACAGTGGTTCGAGTTTGCTTAAGCAATAGTGACAGCAGTGGCTTTCGTTCGTTAATCGCAGGAAGTATAGAAGAGTCTGAAGAAAACCCAGCTTTAGGTTTACGTGGCGTTATCCGTTTTGCATCTAGTGATTATTCAGCGGCTTTTGCGCTTGAATGTGAGGTGATAAAAACACTTCGCGAAAAGGGCATTGATGTTGAGATCGTGGTTCCGTTCGTCCGCACTTTGTCTGATGCAGCAACCATTATCGACAAATTAGCAGAGCAGGGTTTACCTAGAGGCTTAAATGGCTTGAAAGTTATGTTCAGCGTTGATGTGCCTTCGTCAGCACTGCTGGCTGAACGTCTATTGCACTATTTTGATGGTGCAGTTGTTAATCTAGATAATTTGACTCAATTCACTCTAGGTATCGATAGAACGGCAGAAAAATTGGAGCATAGCTTCGATTCAGAGAATGAAGCGGTTATTCAGTTGATAGACCTTATAGTTAAAGCATCCAGTGCATCTAAGAAACCATTGGTTCTCGTTGCTCATGCGATACAAGAACACAAAAGGCTTCACTCATATTTAGTAGAGCAAAGCCAAGTTGGCGTAATTATTACCGCATAGCTAATACTTGCATAGCGGCACTACGAATCACTTCGTTACGGTGTAACTAAGCCCGGTGTTCTTCATCGGGTTTTTTACTGAAAATCAAAAATGATGACTTATGCGCTAAATAAACAAGCGGCTTATCTCGTTGTAGTGCTAGAAGAGTTGACAGTTACACTTAATTTGGTTGATCTGGTCAGATGACTTTGTGAAAGGACATCACTATGCTCACTGGAACCTCCAAAAGCGCGAAACTTCAATTATTAACACCCCTCCAAAAAGCAAATATTTACTTATCTCTTTTCGGGTTATTTAAAGTTCCCTTTATTTGGCTTTCTCGGCCTAAGATACTTCATCTAGATCAATCACGTGTGGAAGTTAAGCTCCCTTTAAAGCGTCGGAGCAAGAATCATCTTAATAGTATGTATTTTGGTGCGTTATGTGTGGGCGCTGATGTAGCTGGTGGCTTCATGGCAATGAGTAAAGCTCAAAGCCGCGGAGAGAAAATTTCATTGGCGTTTAAATCCGTAAAAGGGGACTTTTTGAAGAGGCCTGAGACAGATGTCCATTTTCATTGCGATGATGGTGATTTGATCGATGAAATGTTAGATCAAACGATAGAAAGTGGAGAGCGAGTCAATCAAGAAGTGAAAATTACAGCAATGTGCCCATCACTGCATGGTGATGAGCCGATGGCTGTGTTTTATCTGACTTTGTCTCTAAAAAAAGTTTAGTTTTTATTAGAGGAAGAGCTTTCTTTGTCGCTCTCTAAATCAATCGACTCTATAGCGACAATTTTGCTTCGATTGAGAATGATTTTCCAACGATAATAGCGAACTTCATCATTATGATTGTTTTCTCTTACGATCAAGTTGAGTAAATGCCTTTTTTCAACCGACTCTTTAGTCACTTGGCCATTATTGAGTTGGTAAAGTTTATTAGACCCTTTATCCATTAAGCGGGTTAACGCTCGCATGCTAATTTGCAATGTTTCTCTAGTCTCTTCATAGCCGCTCATGAAGCGAGAGGTCGACATCTCAGTCTCAGATCGATAATGAAGAATTTGCTCTTCGCGCTGCACAACGCGTTTTTTTCTAATAAGCGATATGCGGTCGGGCAATTTGCTCATCGATGTATAATCAAGCCACTCATTTTTTTGGCCTACTGCTTTATTGGTGGTTGGGTCGATATACTTTCTACGCCACTTGGCTTTACCCTTGCGGATAATTCGCCATAGAACGTCTCTTAGGTCGTCTTTAAATATTTCACGTAAAGCGTATATGAAAGACATGGCGATGATAAAAGAAGCCGTGATCTCTCCCCAGTAATCACGAGCAACAAGCGCTGTAATCGTAACGAATACCATCACGAGCCCGGTAGCTACGCCTTTTACTGCGCGCTTCATGTTTTTACCAAGAGAAGTAACTTTCTCTTTCAAAACGATCGGATGTTCAATAAGGCGACGTAACAAGCGCATCTTATTACTCATGCGTGTTGCGTCTTCTCTAACATTTTTAGAATTGTAGTTATTGAGTTTTCGATGCGCGGTCTCTTTTTCAACGATGGTGATAAGGCGCTCTTTTATCGTCTTATAATCACCTTCACGAGGCATATGCGCAACCAAAGACATGAACTTTTGGCCGGTATACCAAGATAGGTAGTTATCGATATTGGCATAGTAGCGCTTTAAGCTTTCTTCGAAAGGGATAGCGCGTCGTAAGCGTTTTAAAATGTCGAGTGCTAGCTCTATCACTTCATCAACATCATCGGCGTTAACACTATCGGTATTATGCTTGTTTAACTCACCAACGGCCTTATCGAGTGCAATAACATATTGATAGGCGAACAAACTCAAACTGACACGATACTGCGTCGTGGAAAGGCGGCCTCGTTTAGCCAGTCGACTGTGTACTAATGGTAGTAATGTTTTGTCACTGAAATACGCTCTTTTTTGGTTTATAGAGCTATAGTAAAAGGCACTTTCACTAAGAACTTCAGGGGATAAACCGAGTTCGCCGGGTACAAAGAGGTAGATATCTAGATCTGATTGCTTGGTCGATGCCATAGCATGAGAGATTTTGAGGGTGATAGCGTCATGTTTATCGACTGTGACCAAATAGTGCTCCGGAAATTTATCTATAAATTAATGAATAGAACTAGGGAAAGGATAACAGAGTTTAGTTATAATCTCCGTAAATTTAAAAAGAGACAGTTAAAATGATTAATGTTGGTCAAGTGAACAACTTAGAAGTAGTAAGGAAGGCGGATTTCGGCGTATTTTTAGACGCTGGTGATTTCGGCTCGACTTTATTACCGAAGAAACATATGCCTGATGGCGTAGAAATTGGCCAGTTCATCGATGTGTTTTTGTATTTTGATTCAGAAAATCAGTTAGCAGCGACCACTGAAACGCCAATTGCTCAAGTGGGTGAGTGGGGCTTGATGGATGTTGTTGGTGTGAACAGCACAGGGGCATTTGTTAATTGGGGCGTCGTAGCAAAGGATCTATTAGTTCCTTATAGCGAACAGCGCGGCACTTTACGTGAAGGTTCTAAAATACTTGTCTATGTATATTCTGACAAAGCATCTGGTCGTATTGTTGGAACTACCAAGTTTAATAAATTACTTGATAAAACGCCGGCGAATTACACGGTCAACGAGCAAGTGAATTTAGTGATCGCAGAGCGTAGTGATTTAGGTTACAAGGCGATTGTTAATGGTGAGCATTGGGGGATGATCTTCCCTTCTGATGTATTCGGTAAGCTATTTATTGGTAAACAGCTTAAAGGCTACATTAAGTCAGTACGCGACGATGGTAAGGTGAACTTATCGTTACAGAAGATTGGTGTCGCTAAAATGGACGAGCTGAGCACGAAAGTTATCGACCTATTAGAGAAAAAAGGCGGCTTCTTACCTCTTAATGATAAATCATCTCCAGATGCTATCTTTACAACATTCAGAACAAGTAAAGGCACATTCAAGAAAACGATTGGTGGTCTTTATAAGCAAGGTAAGATCACAATTGAGGCTGACGGTATTCATTTAGTTGAAGGTGAATAACGCAAGCTTATCTATTGAACATATTGAACATATTGAACATATTGAACATGTTGAACTTATGTAAATAAGTTCCTTAGATGACTCTATAAAAAAAGAGGCCCAAAACTTCCTGTTCTGGGCCTAGGGGACGCGCTTTAAAGAGCCTACGCTAATGACTTGCTTTTTGAATATCAAGTTATCTTGAATACCAAATAGGTTGAATACAGCTTAAATTATAGTACAGAATAGCTGCGATATAGTATGGCGCTAGAATTTCATACTATCGTTTACTCAGTTAGAATAGATTTTTATCTCGAACTAATTCTCTTGGAAGGCCATTTTTAACGCGGTTACCAACCCATTTTCCTAATCCAATCACATCGTTACCCAATTTGACGATGACTTCACCTTTACCGGGTGTGGTATCGGGTCTAACATCTCGGCCCATAAACCAATCTCTTGCTTCTTCAATAGAAAGAACTACACATTTTGGTTCATTGCCTAATGTCAGCGTTGTAGCCACTTGGTGTTGCCAGCGATAACCTTTCTTATGAGCCTCTGCTATTTTTATTCCCATTCGAGAAAACCTAAGCTCTCCAATCATAGGTTCTAGCGCATTGGGGAACAACCAAACGTCTTTATCTCTTAACCACACAGAGCTATCGCTTGGAAGATCGATATCCAATGATTCTTTAAGCTGCTTAGCAATCTCTATTTGAGTTTTACTCGGAGCTTTTTCAAAAGGGAATTTACCCATGCGCTTTTTGACGTCAGGCGGGGTGGTCTTTCCTGTTTTTCGAATACGAGCGACAAAGAAGCCTTCACAGTCATAGACTTGTGGGAAGATATGTAGAAAACCTTCCTCGGTTGTTGCTAGTTGGGCATCTGGAAATAGGTCACTTAAATCATCAAACTCGACCAACTCACCAAACATCTCCTTAAGGTGATGACAAACCTGTTGGTTCTCATAGGTACTTAATGTACAAGTTGAATAGACCAGTGTGCCATTTGGTTTCAATGCATGAAATGCGCTCTCAATCAGTTCTTTTTGTGTATCAGCAATAGACTTAACCGAATCAAGGCTCCAGTTTTTCATTGCATCCGCATCTTTACGAATGGTGCCTTCACCAGAGCAAGGGGCATCTATTAATACGGCATCGAATTGTTCCGGTAACCATCCGCCAAAAACTTTGCCATCAAAATTACTCATTGCGGTGTTTTTGATACCACAACGCTCTATGTTCGCATGCAGCACCTTCACACGGCTGGCTGAGTATTCATTTGCTACCAAAATACCGGCGTTATTCATTAGCGCTGCTATTTGAGTGGTTTTAGAACCAGGCGCAGCCGCCATATCAAGTACCGATTGATAGCTGTCATTACTGCTCTCAAAAAGCGCCGACACTGGCATCATTGAACTAGCTTCTTGAATGTAAAAAAGACCAGACATGTGTTCAGCAGTGTTACCTAGGGGAACTACTGATTCATCGGCAGTTATCCAAAAACCTTCAGTACACCAAGGCACAGGCTCTAGTTCCCAGCCTTTTGTCTTAGCCCTTTGAGTAAATTCAGACACTGAAATTTTCAGAGTATTAACCCGAATACTTTTGCGTAAGGGGCGCTTACACGCATCAATAAAATCTTGCATGTTAAGAGTTGAAGGAAGGATCGCTTCAATTTCGCTTAAAAACTCTTCAGGTAGTTGAATATTGGAATGCACGGTAATAGCTCGGATCAAAAAAATTAGCCGAATTATAACTAAATTCTATGCTTAAGAATAAAAAAAAGCAGCGGTAATGCTGCTTTTTATGGAGATAGGTCTGACCTTCCTAAGGCTTAGGGATAGGTGTTCGCCATTTCAGCCACTTTTCTTCTGGGCTCGGATACAAGAAGAAAGTTTGTTTCTCAGCGGCGGCAGGTTCTAACTGCTTACCTTCAGGTGTCGCGAACGTAATACCGCCATTTAGAATGCTATCCAAAGTGCCAGATTTGATGTTTGCGCCAGTAATACCTATCGAAACATCAAGTCCAGAAGTGTTCCAAAATAGGCTGTTTGTACGAACAAGATAAGCATACTCGCTATCGATTCGGAGTGTAGAAATGATACGGTCTGCAAATTCTCCAAGTTTAATATCAATCACCTGACCAACTTGCATATCACGATATAGAACCGGTGTTCCTACGGAAACCGAGCCGCGATTTTCACTTTGTAGAGTGAAAATAACACCAGGTTGATTCTTTGGTGTTTGTTGAAGCGTAAATTGGGTAGTTGCGTCACCTTTGCCCGGCTGAACAAGGATTGTAGGGCTCAAAAGACTTTCAATATTTTCGATGCCAGATAGGCCAATTTTAGCTTGAGAAACCCAAAAATAGCTACCAGCGCGAGCAATATGTTGTGAATACTCTGGTAGCACGCGAGCCTTGAGTTCCACTTGTTGATTATTAAAGTTAGGTGTCACTAAAGTGACTTCACCAACTTTGACTCCATTGTATTTAATTGTGGTTCCTTTGGTGACGACGTTCTTACTCGTTGTTATTAAAGTGATGACGTGACCAAATTTACGCGCTTGGTTAAAGTCTTCATATAGTTTCCAACTCTCGTTTATTTTATTCTCAACGCCCGCCAGGTTATCGAAAGCAATTCCGCCTTGAATTAATGTTTTTAGTGGGGCCGCTTTGATGCTGACGCCCGCTAATGAAGCATCAACCTCGACACCGGAACGGTTCCAAAATACTGTTTGATTCGTCATGAGGTGTTTGTATTGGTTTTCGATGGTGGCTTTAATTTTCACCCCACCATCGACAAGCTCGAATCCTGAAATATTGCCGACTTGTAAGTTGCGGTAGAGTAGAGGGCTTCCTTGAGAAATTGGTGGAAGTTCGTTAGCAAAAAGTGAAATGCTTTTAGAACCGGACTGATTATATTTAGCGAGTTCCGCGAGTGATTGACTCGCATATAATTGATAGTCGCTACTTGCCTTATTACTGCCTTCACTCACAAAGCTGATAGAGCCGGTTAATAATTGTTTGGCGGGCGGAACTGAGATGCTTAACCCTGATTCAGTGAGCTCTGCAGAGGCACTACCAGTCACATAAAATCGATTATTAGAGCGGATAAGGTGCGCATAGTCGTTATCGATTAACGTGCTAAGGTGAACATCATCACCCACAAGTTGTACGTTGGTAATTGAACCAACATTAATCCCTTTGTAAAGGATACCCGCACCAACATCGAGCCCGAATGAGTTGTCGGCAATAAGGTTGATTGCTACAGAGCGTGACTGATGCTTATTGAACTCAGTTTTTCGGATGGCGGTAAAGTGTCTTGATCGTTCACCTTCTACAGGAACAATCGATAAAAAGTTACCTTTCACTAAGTTACCAATGTTCTCAACACCCGTTAATGATACCTTCGCTTCTTCAAGTAAGAACGAGCTTTGCGTTGTTAACATGTCACTAAACGCGGGCTGAATAGCGGCAGAGGCAATGATCTGTTCACGCCCCTCACTAAGTTGGAGACTAGTGATTTGACCAACTTCTAAACCCCGATACATGATCGGAGCGCCTGTAGCGCTGATGTTGCTATCGTCAGGAAGTACAATCTGAATTGGAATACCTCTACCTGCGGTTTTTAAATCTTTATAGAGTTTGTATTCTGTGGTCTCAGTTATTGCTTCGCCCCCTCCAGGGGAGTCTACCGCAATGGAGCCAGAAAGAAGGGCACTAAAGCTTTCTAGACGAACATCAACCCCCTCAAAGCCAATGTTTGCCCCGATGCCACTCACATTCCAAAACCGACTTTCATTAGTGATGATATGACGATATTCATCTTGAACAGACGCTTTGATAATGACGCTTTTTAAATCAGAATCGAGCTGGTAATCGTAAACTTCACCAATAGGGATCTTCTTATAAACAATTTGAGACCCAATGGATATGCCGCCTAAGTCTCGTGCTTTTAATCGAATGTTCAAACCTTTGCTCGTGAGAACGTCAGAAGGGGGGCGTTCAAGAGCCGTAAATTCAGTTTCTGGCTCAGTAGATTTGTCACTTGGGTATATAGAGATATAGTTTCCTGAGACGAGTGCATCAAGCCCTGACACTCCCGTTAAGCTAGCGGTAGGTTTGACAAGCCAAAATCGCGTCTCTTTTGAAAGTAACTTTGTTGCCTCTGGGTAGATGTCAGCATCTACATAAATACTTTCGAGATCTTCAGAAAGGTTGATATCTCTTACCATGCCTACTTCAAGACCTTGATATCGAATCGTTGTACGGCCAGCAATAAGACCCTGTGCATCAGAGAAGTAGATTTCAATTCGCTGTCCAGCATCATGAATAGACTTAACAACCAGCCAACCCGCCAAGACAAAGGTAAGAATTGGCAGTAGCCAAAGTGGTGAGATGCCTCTATTACGTTTAACGCTCGGCGAAAACGATGGTTGTGTGACTCCATTACTCATTATTTGACTCTTTTTTCTCTGATTCAGGGAGATTATCCCATATCAATCTAGGATCTAAGCTTTCTGCCGCTAGCATAGTCAATACGACAACTAAGCCAAAAGCAACGGCCCCGAATCCCGGGGTGAAATTTAGAATTTGTCCTCTATCCACTAAGGTTAACATGATGGATATAACGAACAAATCAAGAACTGACCACTTTCCGATCCACTTGACGGCGTAGTAGATCTTCATTCTCTGACGATTTAAAACACTTCGTTTTAGTTGAATTGCGATCAATAGATAGGTGAGGCCAACTATCTTAGCAATAGGAACAACAATACTGGCGATAAAAAGGATGGCGGCAATGCCATACATATCGCTATTAACCAGTTCGATAACGCCTGACATGATGGTGTCTTCTTGACGCTGCCCATTGGTATACAAAATTGAAATTGGAATTAAATTAGCAGGGAACACAGCAACCGTTGCTGCGATTAATAGTGCCCAGGTCTTTTGAATTGAATAGGGGGTGCGATGATGCAGGGGCTGATGACAACGGATGCAGAGCTCAGCCTCCTCTTGCGACAAATGGCAGTGATGACAATGAATACTTTTTTCTTTAAATCGATAGTGCGCTTCTTTGTGCCATGACTCCCAGTATCGCCTAACACTGATCCGGCTAATAAGAAGAACGGTAAATAGTTGCAATAAAACCAGTCCATATAGCCCTGCACCGATGTAAATATCGGAATAATCTTGCAGCTTAAAACAAGAGACAGCGATGCTAACGAGGAAAACATCGATCATCACCCAATGCTTTAACCCTTGAATAATAGTGAGTGAGTATCGAAGCAAGGTAAAGGATCGAATTTTCATGGCGACATGCGCAGTAACCACAGAGGTGCATACCGTTAAGGGGGCTAAAGAGCTGCAGAAAAGAACCAAAAGCCCTAAAGCGATATAACCCTCGTCAATAAGCATAAGGGTGCCTGCAGGCAATGTGGCTGGAATCAATTCACCAACAAGACGGATGCTGATAAAATCGAAAAAGTGCGATGGAATAAAGAGCAATAGGCAAGTCAGTGCAATTGCTAAGTTTCCGGAGAGCGAGGGAGTACCTCCACGATAAAGTTGGGTACCGCATCTAGGACAATACGCTGAGCTTCCTTGTTTCACCGTCACGACATCGACGGGCAACTCACATCCCTGACAAAGTCTGATGCTTGTCGGTTCGGAAGAATGTTCAGCCAGCGTTTTCAATATGACTCCCCATAAAATAAAATTAAGTCCTGTTTTACTCTTGTCGTTAGGTATAGTCAGTGCCGCTTAAAGCGTTATGGATTGAGCACTAAAATTGTGTCTAACGTATGGCATTACAAAACCTTTTAAACTGTTTAAGGTAGTTACGGCGTCACATTGCTTGTGATTGAACCGTACCATAGAGTGTTTGGTACAAACCCTGTTGTTGAACCAGTTCTCCGTGCGTACCTGTTTGACTAACCTGACCATCTTCGAGGACATAGATAAGGTCGGCTTGCTTAACGGCTGATAATCTATGTGCGACAATTAGTGTCGTTCGACCTTTCAAAAACTGATTAAGAGCCGTATGAAGAGCCGCTTCTGTTGCGGTATCAAGAGCTGAGGTCGCTTCATCCAAAATGACAAATTTTGGATTGCTCAGTATCATTCGGGCAATAGCCAATCTCTGCCTTTGCCCTCCAGAAAGGCGGATACCACTTCGCCCAATTTGGCTATCCAGCCCTTTATCTAATGAAGCTATCACGTCATGCATCTGCGCTACTTCAAGTGATTGCCACAGTAAATGGTCGTCTATATTACTGCCAAGCGTCAGATTATGCCTCAACGTGTCATTAAAAAGTATAGGTTGTTGTAAAACAACAGCAATTTGTTCTCGAATTATCTCATAGCCAATATCTAACGCGGGCTCACCGTTAAAATATATTGAACCTGATGTTGGTTGGTAGGCTCCGATAAGTAATTGAATTAATGTAGACTTACCACCGCCACTCGCACCTACAAGCGCGACTTTTTTTCCTTCTGGAATCGTTAATGATAGGTCGTTCAATACTTGATTTTCATCATTGTACGAGAAATTAATGTTACTGATTGTAACGTCAACCTCTTTTTCTTGAGTGAAAGGGTTTACCTTACTTTCGGGTCTAAACTCTTCTTCTAGTGACAATAAAACATTAATACGAGCAAGTGCGGCTTTCGCGCTATACCAAGAAAACTGAATACTGAGTAGTTCTTGCACTGGGCCTAGCATGAACCAAAGGTAGGCGAACACAGCAAATATTTGCCCAATAGTGAGATCACTAAAAAGAACCATTAGCATCGCCATTGCACGAAAAAGCTCAAAACCTAGTAAGAATAGTAGAAATGAGAAGCGCCCCGCCGCCTCTGATTGCCAAGCGTATTTGTCCGCGTCTACGCGGATTTGATTCGCATCTCTTTTAAGATGTTCAAGAAACAGCTTTTCTTTGTTTGCTGCCCTTAGTTGATAGATGCCATCTAGGGTTTCGATCAGTCGGTTTTGAAATCGTTCAAAGGATTGGTTTTCATACTTTTTTAAATGTTTAACTTTATTGCCGAGTTTTCGAGAGAAGTAAATGACGATGGGGTTAACACAAAGAATAAACAGCCCTAGTCGCCATTCAAGCCACAATAGAACCATTGCCGTGCCCAATACCGTTAAAAGGCTCACGATAAACTTACTGAGAGTCCCACCAATAAACTTATCAATGGTTTCGATATCGGTAACTAAATGAGAGTTAATGCCGCCACTGCCTTTTGTTTCAAATTGCTTGATGCTAATTCGCCCAAGCTTGTCGATCATTTGAGTACGAATGTTGTAAGTAATTGTTTTTGAGACGAGTGTAAATTGTCGACTTTGAAGGATATTAAGAGCCTGACTTAGAGTGCGCATCAGAATAACAGCGAGTAACGTTAAAATGATATAGCCTGTTGGGGTTTGCAATTGAAGGGGCAACAACGTGTTCATTGCAGCAAGCCCAGAGCCAGGCTGATCTAATAACACTTCATCTACCATTAAAGGCATAAGTAGAGGGATAGGAACGCTAATCAATGCCGCAAGAATTGCGACTGAATTTGCAAACAGGAGCAAGGACTTATGCTTTTTTACTTGAATTAATAACCAAGAGCGGCTAATAGTATCTTTTGATGTTGTCATAGAGTCAAAATATCCCTATTTCAGTATTGAAAACCTTATTCTTTTTGTCGAGCTAGGGCTCAGATTTTCAACTGGAACCATTAATGAAAATAGAACATTACCACCGACTAACCAAACAAGCTGTAGCACTTTTAGAGTCAGAATCTGATCTCGTCGCCAATTTAGCGAATTTAAGTGCATTGTTAAACATGGAACTAGCTGATTTAAATTGGGTTGGATTCTACCTGATGAAACAGAATGAACTGGTATTAGGTCCTTTTCAAGGTAACCCTGCGTGCGTGAGAATACCAGTTGGTCGTGGCGTTTGTGGGACAGCAGTAGCGACAAATACCGTTCAGCGTATTTATGATGTACATGAGTTTGAAGGTCATATATCTTGCGACGCGGCAAGTAACTCTGAGTTAGTTATTCCTTTTTCAGTAGGGGGTAAAATAATCGGAGTGTTAGATATAGATAGTCCAACTATTGGTCGTTTTAGTGAAATTGATGAGGAAGGGTTAACATTTTTGATGCGAGAAGTAGAAAAGCTGCTCAATTCGCACGCTAACAAAGCATAAATTAACTTTCTGGTGTGGTTTTTCATTTCTAGGTCTCTATAATACCACCCATATTTACTTTATCGCTTGCGGATAGGCCGCAATAACCAGGAATCCAAATGGAAAATACTGAAAAGTTAAAAAACAGCAAAGAAGTTATCGCATATATTGCTGAATGTTTCCCTAAGTGCTTTACTTTAGAAGGTGAAGCAAAACCTTTGAAAATTGGTATTTTTCAAGATCTTGCTGAACGCTTAAATGAAGATGAAAAAGTAAGTAAAACTCAACTTCGTGCAGCATTGAGACAGTACACATCTTCTTGGCGCTACCTACACGGTGCAAAAACAGGCGCTATTCGTGTTGACCTTGATGGCAATGCATGTGGTGAACTTGAAGAAGAGCATGTTGAACATGCAAAAACTGCGTTAGCAGAGAGTAAAGCTCGAGTTCAGACTCGTCGTAAAGAACAAGCGCAGAAAGCGCGTGAAGAAGGTAAAGCAAAAACTGGCGCTAAGCCAAAAGCGAAGAAGCCACAAGCTCGCCGCGCTGCACCTAAAGCACAAAAAACAGAAAAGCCAGTAGAAACGCGCGCTTTGAATGCTGATGAAATGAAAGTTGGCAACGATGTAAACGTTAATATGGGTAAAGGAAACATGGCTGCGACCATTGTTGAAATTAATAAGGAAGATGTGCGAGTTCAACTAGCAAACGGCCTGCAAATGGTTGTGAAAGCGGAGCACTTGCGCGCATAAAGGAGATACTCCTACGCATGAAATGCCGTTCAAAATTGACTCTGATCGCTGCTGGCCTATGGCTAGCAGTGTCATCAGCTCAGGCTCTTGAAGCCAAATTAAGCAAAGAGGACTTACCCGTTCTCGCTCCTGAAGTTCAGCATGAAACCGCTAGCAAGCGCGTTACATCTCGCTTTACTCGTTCTCATTACAATCACTTCACTTTAGACGATCAGTTTTCTCAAGCTATATTTGCTCGTTATATTGAAATGCTCGATTATAATCGAAATATTTTCACGCAAGCAGATATCGATTCTTTCAATCAATGGTCTGTCGGTCTCGATGAGCAGCTTAAAGCTGGTAAAAATCAAATAGCGTTTGATGTTTATAACATCTCAATGAAAAAGCGTTATGAGTTATTTGAATACGCATTATCGCTTCTTGATACAGAAATGAAATTTGACGTTGATGAGTCTATCGAATTAGATCGCTCAGAAGCGGCTTGGCCAGCTGATATGGCTGAAGTCAAAGAGCTTTGGCGTAAGCGTGTTAAGTATGATGCGCTAAACCTAAAAATGACGGATAAAGAGTGGCCTGAAATTAAAGAAGTTTTAGGTAAGCGTTACAACAACGCGATTAAACGCTTAAGTCAGACGAACAATGAAGATGCATTTCAGCTTTATATGAATGCGTTTGCTAGAGAAGTTGATCCACACACAAGTTACCTTTCGCCACGTAACGCTGAACAATTCCAATCTGAGATGAATCTTTCATTAGAAGGCATTGGTGCCGTGTTACAAATGACGGATGATTATACCGTTATTCGTTCATTGGTTGCGGGTGGTCCTGCATCGAGCAGTAAGCAGCTTGGTGAAGGTGATCGAATTGTTGGTGTAGGTCAAGATGGTAAAGAGATCGTTGATGTTATCGGCTGGCGATTGGATGATGTCGTTCAATTAATCAAAGGACCGAAAGGGACTAAGGTTAATCTTCAGATCCTTCCTGATGGTAATGATGCTAAAAGTCATGTTGTAACAATTGTTCGAGATAAGATTCGCTTAGAAGATAGAGCGGTAAAGTCTGAGATAATTGAACGTGATGGAAAGAAAATTGGTGTTCTAGAAGTACCAAGTTTCTATGTTGGTTTATCAAAAGATACCGATAAATTAATTGGTGAACTTGTCGCGGATGGTGTCGATGGCATTATTGTTGACCTCCGTAACAACGGTGGTGGCGCATTAACGGAAGCGACGTCATTATCTGGATTATTTATTGAAAGTGGTCCAGTTGTTCAGGTTCGAGACAGCTACGGTCGTGTCAATGTAAATAGTGACACCGATGGCAAGATTAGTTACGAAGGGCCTTTAACCGTATTGGTCAATCGTTACAGTGCATCAGCATCTGAAATTTTTGCAGCGGCACTACAAGATTACGGTCGTGCCATTATTTTAGGTGAGAACTCTTTTGGTAAAGGTACCGTGCAGCAACACCGTTCTTTGAATCATATTTATGATTTGTTTGAAAAAGAGCTCGGTTATGTTCAGTACACCATCCAAAAGTTCTATCGAATTAATGGTGGTAGTACTCAGAATAAAGGTGTCGTTCCAGATATTCCTTATCCAACACCGATTGATCCTGCTGAAACAGGTGAAAGTGTTGAGGATAATGCACTTCCGTGGGATCAAATTGACCGAGTTAAGTACGATACTCTAAAAGACAATGAAGCTAAAATTGCTAAATTAACTGCGCTGCATGATGTGCGCATTGCAAAAGACATGGAGTTTCAGTTCATTGCCCAAGATATCGAAAAATACTTGGCAGACAAAGACAACAATACGATTTCATTGAGTGAACGAGTTAGACAGGAAGAGAGTGATAAAAATGACGACCTTCGTTTAGCTCGCGTTAATCAGCGTCAAAAAGCGCAAGGTGAAGAACCTTTCGAATCGTTAGACGACATCCCTAAAGATTATGAAGCCCCCGATGCTTATCTTGATGAGTCAGTGGCAATTATGGTCGACATGTTACGTTAGCTAACCTATATGTAACTGGTCAATTAAGTCAAAAGCGAGCATTAACTGCTCGCTTTTTTGATCGCCCTAAATGTGATTTAGATCAAAAATATGGCGTTATTTGTGATGCGTGCCTAAGCTTTAAGAAAAGCGAGGGGCATATGATGAAATGGATAACGATACTTTTAGCGTGTGTTAGTTTCTCAACTTTTAGTGAGAATGTTAAAAAAGACAGTGACATAACTCAGTTTGATTTACCATTTTTATTGGGGGACTGGTACTTGGCCAATCCAGACCCTGAAAATTCAAGTGATAACTTTATGGCAATTAAATTGTCATTAAACTCAGATTATACTTTTAAGATTGATATTCAGAAAAAAGATTACAGTGTTGACCACTGGGAAGGGATTTACGCCGCTAATGAAGACACCATTATACTTGGACTTAATACTTCAGAGCCTCAAGTTTATAAATATTCAGGTAATCATAATCTGTTAAATATGAATGGTGTGATGTTCACCAAAGGATTACCCAATGCCTTAGCAGGTATGTGGTCTAGCGAACAGCTTGCGGGTGATGACCTTTTAGCAAGTAACGTCAGTCAAATGGATCTAATTCTACAACCTGATTTTGTATTTTTGTTCAGAGTGAGCAACAAAGAAGGCATGGAGACGGTTCATAAAGGTGTCTATTACACTGAAGGCGATCACTTAGTACTGCTTTATGAAAAAGGCGAGCACGATACTCGTTATACACTTAATCATGACAGACTTACTCTCGAAGCAGAGGAAGGTGGGATGTACGCAGTACTGAATCGAATACGTTAGCAAGCTAATTGTGAGTATTGGTATTATCATCATTTAGTTGAGTATATTATCCATCTATCATTACCTAGCGTTATCCAATCAATATGATGTTTTATTCAGCACTTATACGAGGTATTTGAACAAAATACCTCGTTTTTTTTATTTTGGGGTTGTAACTATTGCTTACTCATCGTAGAAATAGGTTAGACGTTTTCAGTCATAAGGATAAAGACAATGGCGCATACACCCCAAGCCAAATACCGCAAAGATTATCAAGCACCTTCTTTTACTATCAGCGATTTAGAACTTACGTTTAACTTGTTTGATAAGGAAACAACAGTGACGGCAGTTTCGACCGTCAAGCAATTATCAGACAGCACAAGTTTAGTTCTCGATGGCGAAAGCATGTCGCTAAAAGAGGTTCAGATTAATGGTGAAGTTTGGAGTGATTATCAGCTTACCGATACGGGCCTAACAATTAACGCCATGCCTGGCGACTGTGAACTTACCATCGTTACCCAAGTTAACCCGGAAGAAAACTCTGCATTAGAAGGGTTATATAAATCAGGCGGTGCTTTTTGTACTCAGTGTGAAGCAGAAGGTTTTAGGCGCATTACCTATTACCTAGACAGGCCTGATGTTCTAGCGAAATTTACTACAACAGTTATTGCAGATAAAAATGAATATCCTTACTTACTCAGTAATGGTAATCGTGTTGAAGAAGGCGAAGCCGAATCTGGTCGCCATTGGGTAAAATGGCAAGACCCACATCCGAAACCTGCGTATTTATTTGCGCTTGTTGCCGGTGATTTTGATGTACTTCGCGATGATTATGTAACGAAGTCAGGGCGTAAGGTTGATCTGGAAATCTTTGTTGATAAAGGAAACCTAGATCGAGCCAATCATGCCATGGTGTCTTTGATTAATTCTATGAAATGGGACGAAGAGCGTTTCAATCTAGAGTATGATTTAGATATCTATATGATCGTTGCCGTTGATTTCTTCAACATGGGTGCAATGGAGAACAAAGGGCTGAATGTCTTTAACTCTAAATACGTACTAGCAAATGATCAAACGGCCACTGATACAGATTACCTGGGTATTGAAGCGGTAATTGGTCACGAATATTTTCACAACTGGACGGGTAACCGAGTTACTTGTCGAGATTGGTTCCAGTTGAGTCTAAAAGAGGGCTTAACGGTATTTAGAGATCAGGAGTTTTCTTCAGATCTTGGTTCTAGAGCAGTAAACCGAATTAATAATGTTCGTATTATTCGTGGTCCTCAATTTGCTGAAGATGCTAGCCCAATGTCTCACCCAATCCGCCCGGATAAAGTGATTGAAATGAATAACTTCTACACATTAACTGTGTATGAAAAGGGCAGCGAAGTCATTCGCATGATGCACACGTTACTTGGAGAAAAGGCATTCCAACAGGGCATGACGCTTTACTTTGAACGACACGATGGAACGGCCGCAACGTGTGAAGACTTTGTATCAGCGATGGAAGATGCATCGGGTGTTGATCTGAAACAGTTCCGTTTATGGTATAGCCAATCAGGTACGCCGAAAGTAACGGTGAGCAGTGAATATAACCAAGATGAAAAAACGTATTCACTAACGATAATGCAGCTAACATCTCCTACGCTAGATCAAAAAGAAAAGCAGCCGCTGCACATTCCATTTGATATAGAGCTTTATGACCAGTTAGGTCATGTGATTCCGCTACAGTGTAACGGTTTAAAAGTAGGGAATGTATTGAACGTTACACAAGAGCAAGAAACGTTTGTTTTTGAAAATGTTACGTCTAAGCCTGTGCCTTCTTTGTTACGCGAGTTTTCAGCGCCAGTCATTTTAGAGTATGACTATTCTGATGACGAACTTATTTTCTTAATGAGTCATGCGCAAAATGAATTTGCTCGTTGGGATGCAGGGCAGATGCTGTTAGCTAAATACATTAAGAGTAACGTAGCTAATGTTCAAAATGGTGGTGCGGTCAATATTGAAGCGACAGTAGTGGATGCGTTCCGAGGTGTCTTGTTAAGTGATAAGCTAGAGCCAGCATTTATTGCGGAGGTGTTATCGTTACCAAGTCACAACGAAGTGTCTGGCTGGTATGAAGCTGTAGATGTTGATGCAATTGCTGACGTACTGAAACAGATCAAAGTGACTTTAGCTAAAGAACTGTCTGATGAGCTAAGTGCAATCTATTACTCATTAAATCAGTCTGAATATACGATTGAGCATAGTGCGATAGGTCAACGTGCATTACGTAATGTATGTCTTTCTTATTTAGCACATACTGACGGAGGAGAAACTTTAGTGTCCGCTCAGTATGAAAATTCGAACAATATGACAGACACGATCGCCGCAATGAACTGTGCCAACATGGCAAAACTTAAATGTCGTGAAAGCCTAATGGAAGACTACAGTAATAAGTGGAGCCATGATGGGCTTGTGATGGATAAGTGGTTTACGTTACAAGGAACCAACCCATCATCGGATGCACTGAATATCATTAAGAAAACTATGGATCATAGCGCCTTTAGTATTAAGAACCCTAATCGAACGCGCAGTTTGATTGGTGCGTTTTTAAATGGCAACCCGGTCCAGTTTCATGACAAATCTGGTGAAGGGTACCGCTTTGCTGGCGAAATCATTCGAGAACTAAACAGTAGTAACCCACAGGTTGCTTCTCGACTTATCGATCCGCTACTAAAATACAGAAAATACGATGCTGAAAGGCAGGCCTTGATTAAGGAGCAGCTTGAATCTTTAAAGTCTTTGGATAACCTAGCCAAAGATCTTTATGAAAAGGTCAATAAAGCACTAGAATCATAATCAAGGCATAGCACGTATATTGATAGTAGTTTTATAGATAGAAGATAAATAGTTAAAGGTGGCATTGTTGCTACCTTTAACTCTTCAACCACTACTTGTCACATCTAGCTGTATGTCACGATCTAACTATATCGATGAGAGTCGACAGATAATGAAACAGTACCATTTTTCTCTCAATATCACTTACCAAGCGTTTTTAGACCATTATTCTGGGGCGGCGAGTGTCGTTCAAGTTATGACAGACAGCGGTCTAAGACTTCAATTACCTGCAACAAAGTTTAGAGTATTCTTAAGTCAAATTGGTGTTAAAGGTCGCTTTAGACTAACAACTGACCATAACAACAAGTTTATTAAGTTAGAAATGCTATGAGTGACTGATTTAGTAGACGTTTAAATAGAACACCTATCACATTATCAAACATTCATCCTGTCGCACGTGAAAATACCATTAACTATTTGCTAATAAAACTTTTACAATAAAATCATGCATTACCTGCTTTAAGCACTATGCTTACAGCATTCCCTACAAAAAATACAATTCTAATTGTGGAGCGTGAATATGACCGTGCGTGAAACTTTAATGCCGGTTCTTCTTGAAAAGGTATATAAGCTAATTCAAGACAAACTAGAACTTTCTGATCAACCTTTAGTGACACAGCTTGCTCAACATCTTTTTAGCAATATTGCGCAAGAAGATTTGATAGAGAGGAACGAATCTGATTTATATGGCGCCGTTGTTAGCCTTTGGCACCATATCAATGAAAAGAAGCCGGAAGATGTATCCGTCCGAGTATTTAATCCAACAGTAAGTCGCCAAGGTTGGCAATCAACGCATACTATCGTTGAAATGATCGTTCCAGACAGCCCTTTCCTTGTGGACTCGGTTAAAATGGCACTGAGTCGTTTAGATCTTTCATCCCACTTAATGCTTCATGGCCCAACTCAAATTGAGCGCAACAAAAAAGGGCAAACGGTTGGCATCAACAGTGGTGATGGGGCGTACCAATCTCTATTCCACATTGAAGTAGACAGACTTAGCGCTAAAGAAACAATGGCTTCTCTCAAAACTGAGTTACTAAGCATCGTTACCGATACAGGTCTAGTTGTGAAAGATTGGCTTCTTATGGTTGAGAAACTAGAAGAAGTAACTAATACAGTCGTAGCTCAACAAAAGATCATTGAATCGAAAGATGATCGTTATGACGATACGGTTAAGTTCCTTCGTTGGTTAGGGGATCATAATTTCACTTTCATGGGATACAAAGAATATGATCTAGTGAATATTGATGGGGATACCGTTCTTTCCCCAACCGAAGACGTTGGTTTAGGACTTTTTGCAGACTCTAGTCGTGTAAGAGCAACGAAACTTTCCGACTTTACTGATTCGGCACGATTAGAAGCAATGAAAGAATTTTTGCTTATTGTCACGAAAGGTAATACTCAATGCCGAATTCATCGTCCAGCGTATACCGATTACATTGGTATCAAGAAATTCGATAAGAAAGGCAAAGTGATCGGTGAGCACCGATTTACTGGTTTGTATACATCAGCAGTTTATAACCAGAGCGTAGAAAGCATTCCATTAATTCGTGAAAAAGTGGAACGAATTCTTGATCTAAGTGGTTACCGCGATGGTTCATATTCTTACAAAGCACTCCATAATATTTTGGAAAACTACCCGCGTGATGAACTGCTTCAAGCAAAAGAAAATGAATTGCTTGAAGTTGGCATGGGTGTCGTACAGATGCAAGACCGAGATATGTTGCGTCTGTTTGTACGTAAAGACCCATTTGGTCGATTCTTCAGTTGTATGGTTTATGTAACCAAAGATCGTTATAACACCGAGTTAAGACGCCAAACCCAAAGAATTCTACAACAGTATTTTGGTTGCGAACAAGAAGTAGAATTTACTACTTATTTCTCAGAGAGCCCATTAGCTCGAACTCATTACATAGTACGTGTAGACAATAACAATATGGATGTAGACGTTAAGAAAATTGAACATAACCTGATGGAAGCATCTTCAACTTGGGATGACCGTTTATCGCAAGCGATCGTTGCGAACTTTGGTGAAAGTAGTGGCTTGTCTTTATCTAAAGAGTACATGCGAGCATTCCCTCGCTCTTATAAAGAAGACATGATGCCAGGATCTGCGGTAGCAGATATCGAAAGACTTGAAGCGCTCAACGATGACAACAAATTGGGCATGTTATTTTATCGCCCACAAGAAGAAGCGGCAGATTCAAAAGCGGTGAAGCTAAAACTTTATCACCGTGATGAACCAATTCACTTATCTGATGTTATGCCAATGCTTGAAAACTTAGGCTTACGTGTTATCGGTGAATCTCCGTATGAAGTAAGAAAAGTGAATGGCCAAACATACTGGATCCTTGACTTCTCAATGCTTCATAAAAGTGATCGCTCTGTCGATTTACGTGAAGCAAGAGATCGTTTCCAGCAGGCATTTGCTGCAATTTGGGAGGGCGATCTAGAGAGTGACGGATTCAACCGACTGGTTCTCGGAGCGTCATTATCAGGCCGTGAAATCTCTATTCTAAGAGCGTACGCAAGATACATGCGTCAGGTTGGCTTCCCATTCAGTCAACAATATATTGAAGAAACACTGAGCCACTATCCACACATTGCGAAAGGGTTAGTTGATCTATTTGTTAAGCGTTTTGACCCGAAATCGAAAGGAAGTCAAAAAGGCCAAAATGATCTTGTTACTAAACTAACAGAGCAGTTAGACCATGTAGAAAGTTTGGATGATGATCGTATCATTCGTCGTTATATGGAAATGATCACTGCAACGCTAAGAACGAATTACTACCAGCTTGGTGAAAATAAGCAGCCTAAACCTTGGTTATCATTGAAGATGAAACCAAGCGACATTCCTGAAATACCACAACCTGTACCTGCGTTTGAGATCTTCGTATACGCACCAGACATTGAAGGTGTTCATCTGCGAGGAGGTAAAGTCGCGCGTGGTGGTTTACGTTGGTCTGACCGTCAAGAAGATTTCCGTACCGAAATCTTAGGCTTGGTGAAAGCACAACAAGTTAAAAACACCGTTATTGTACCTGTTGGTGCGAAAGGTGGCTTTGTATGTAAACGTCAGCACAACTTTACGGGCCGTGATGAAATCTTTGCTGAAGGTCAACGTTGTTATAAACGATTTATCAGAGCACTGCTAGATGTCTCTGATAATGTTATCGATGGTGAAATCTCGCCACCGAAAAATGTGGTTCGTCATGATGAAGATGATCCATATTTGGTTGTTGCTGCAGACAAAGGAACGGCAACCTTCTCTGACTTAGCCAACTCTGTCTCCGAAGAGTACAACTTCTGGTTAGGTGATGCGTTCGCTTCAGGTGGTTCTAATGGTTATGACCACAAAGCGATGGGTATTACTGCAAAAGGTGGTTGGGAATCGGTAAAACGTCATTTCCGTGAAATGGGCATTAATTGCCAAACAACTGACTTTACGGTGATTGGTGTTGGTGACATGGCAGGGGATGTATTTGGTAACGGTATGCTGTTATCTAAGCATATTCGACTTCAAGCCGCATTTAACCATTTACATATCTTTATTGATCCAAACCCAGACTCAGCGAAATCTTGGAAAGAACGTGATCGCCTATTTAATCTTTCCCGTTCAGGATGGGATGATTACAACGAAAAGTTAATCTCTAAAGGTGGTGGCGTATTCTCTCGCAGAGCGAAATCAATCACTCTTACGCCAGAAATACAGAAAATGATTGGCACTAAGAAAGGATCAATGACTCCAAATGAGCTGATTAAAAAGATCCTATCTATGGAGGTCGATCTTCTTTGGAACGGCGGGATCGGAACGTATGTTAAAGCCTCAAGTGAAACGCATACTGATGTTGGTGATCGTGCGAATGATTCATTACGTGTTGATGGGCAAGAAGTAAAAGCGAAAGTCATTGGTGAAGGCGGTAACCTTGGAATGACTCAGTTAGGCCGTATTGAGTTTGCGTTGTCTGGTGGCCGAGTAAATACCGATTTCGTTGATAATGTAGGCGGTGTTGACTGTTCAGATAACGAAGTGAACATTAAGATCTTCCTTAATGGCCTTGTGACACACGGCGACCTTACTGTAAAACAGCGCAACAAGATTTTAGAGTCGATGGAAGAGGAAGTCGGGGTTATCGTTCTTGATGATGCTTACTGCCAGGCGGAGTCTATTTCCGTAACAGAAAAGCAAGGCGTTTCACTGGTTAAAGAGCAGATTCGATTCATCCATACCATGGAGAAATCGGGTCACTTAGATCGAGCGCTTGAGTATATTCCTGATGATGAAACCTTGCTTGAAAGAGAAAAACAAGGTAAAGCGTTGACTCGTCCTGAGCTATCAGTTTTGATCGCCTATGGGAAAATGACCTTAAAAGAAGATCTTGTTCATGATGATATCGCTAATGACGAGTTTCATGCGAAGAATCTAGTCAACTACTTCCCAGAGGAGTTACGCCGTAACTACTCGCAGTACATGGATAATCATCCACTAAGAGCTGAAATCATTGCGACAGTGCTTGCCAATCAAATGGTTAATGAGATGGGTTGTAATTTCGTTACCCGTTTGCAAGAAGAAACCGGCTCTAGCATTGTTGATATAGCGAATGCGTATGTAGCAGCGAGAGAGATATACGGGTTAGGGGATGTACTGGTAAAAACAAGAGCGCTAGATAATAAAGCGGACTCTGATGCGCAATATGATGTGCTGTTCTATGTTCGTCGTACGTTAAGAAGGCTTGCGCGTTGGATCTTAAGAAATCGCCCAGGTAAGCAATCGGTTAAAGAGCTAATCAACTTGTACCAATCTGATGTTGACGCTATTACTAACCAACTTGATTCAATGTTAGTGAAAGAAGAAGTTGAAGAGCATGCTGAAATGGCCAAACGTTGGGTTGAAAAAGGAATCTCAGCGGATTTAGCAAAATACGTGTCTAGATTATCTAGTTTATACTCAGTACTGGATATATCCACAGTGGCTCGTGAAAAAGGCAAAACTATCGAACAAACGGCCAAGTTGTACTACAACTTAGGTGATAGATTGTCACTTCATTGGTTCCTAAAACAGATAAATGGTCAAGCGGTCGATAACAACTGGCAAGCACTCGCACGAGCAGCCTTTAGAGAAGATTTAGACTGGCAGCAAAGGCAGTTAACTGGGCAGGTTATGAGTTGCAGTTGTGATCCTGATAAATTTGATGTTATTAAAGCATTGGATGATTGGATTGTTAGCAATGAAGTGTCTTTACATCGATGGGAAAACATATTAAATGAGTTTAAAGTCGGTTCTGTACATGAATTTGCAAAATTTTCAGTCGCACTCAGGGAATTAATGCTATTAAATTTGAATTGTGCAGCAAATGAGTAAATAATAATGCCCCGTCGATACGGGGCTTTTTATTTCTTTCGGAGGCACAATGCTTTACCGTCTAGCCAGAACTGGCTTTTTCCAACTTGATGCCGAAAAGGCACATGATCTAGCAATTCAAAATTTTAAACGTTTAACGGGTACACCTTTAGATCTTTTCTATCGTCAACACCTTCCTGCTCGCACTGTCGAGTGTATGGGGCTGACTTTTAGAAACCCTGTGGGACTAGCTGCAGGTCTTGATAAAAATGGTGAGTGTATCGAAGCATTCGATGCAATGGGTTTTGGATTTGTAGAAGTAGGTACAGTTACACCTCGTCCACAATCAGGTAATGATAAGCCAAGACTATTTCGTCTAGTTGAAGCGGAAGGTATTATTAACCGTATGGGTTTCAATAACCTTGGCGTTGATAATCTTGTCGAAAATGTTAAGAAAGCAAAATACGACTGTGTATTAGGCATTAACATTGGCAAAAATAAAGATACACCAATTGAAAAGGGTGCTGAAGATTACCTTATCTGTATGGAAAAGGTTTATCAGTACGCGGGTTACATAGCAGTAAATATTTCTTCGCCAAATACCCCAGGGTTACGCAGCCTTCAATACGGTGAAGCACTCGATGAACTGTTATCGGAATTAAAAACGAAACAGGCAGAACTTGCTGAAAAGCATGGCAAGTATGTCCCGATTGCATTAAAGATCGCACCGGATCTAAGTGATGATGAAATCAGTCAGATTGGCGAATCGTTGATCAAAAATAAGATCGACGGAGTGATCGCGACGAACACAACACTTGATCGTTCTATTGTTGAAGGCATGAAGCACGCGAATGAAGCTGGGGGCTTAAGTGGTCGTCCAGTTCAAGCTCGTAGTACAGAGGTCGTTCGTCGCCTACATGAAGCGTTAGGCGACAAGTTACCAATTATTGGTGTTGGTGGTGTAGATTCTTATGTTTCTGCTAAAGAGAAGTTAATGGCGGGGGCAGAGCTAGTGCAAGTCTATTCTGGCTTCATCTACAATGGGCCAAAGCTTGTAAAGAATATCGTGACGAATCTTTAAGCCACATAGATCGTCTTAACCTATAGAGATCACTAATAATTAATGACGTTGTAACGTTTGATTATATGCTCTTATAGGCACTTTATAGAGAGGAAATGATAATTCATTTCCTCTTTTTTTTTACGGTTTCACTCGTAAAATTATCTTATTCATAGCGATAGGTAATAGAGCATTTTACCGAATGGATTGATAATTCGTTAATTAGAGAGTGATACGATGCTTAAACCCAGCGACAAATGGACTTGGTACTACGATGACAAGGAGAGCATACTGATGCTGGACCTTGGTGATGACATTGTATTTAAAACCAACCTTCCTAAAAAGCTATTGGTTGAGTGTGCGATGGGTATCAATGAATTCTCTGTTGATGATGCATCTGCATTTCAAACGTTCAAAGAGCAAATCTCTCTACTTCCTTTATCTGAGCCTCGCCAAGCGGAATTGGCACTATATTGTGTGGCCGCTAAGCGCTTCCACAAGCCTGTACAGCCAAAAAGCTGGTTCTTTGATGCTCAATATGATGACTTCTCTCCATCTGAAGGGGACCTCATCAAACTCACCAATCAACTGAGTGACAGTTGTTTCATTATCCTTGAGGTAGGAGAGTCGGCGAGTTTAGTTGCGTCTATCGATTTAGAATCGTTCTCCCTCTCTTCAACAAAACAGCTGGTATTCGGGCAAGCTATAAAAGTGATGCATGATCGCATGGTGCTTGCCAATGATATGTTCCAAAGCGAGCCAATTGCGTTAGTCGGCTAGCTATAATATCTTTCCTTTACGTTTTTAATCGGCCACTGGCCGATTTTTTTTGTCCTAAATTTCGTGATTATCCAATCAATCGTCATCTGTTTTGCCTCAAATATCGTGAGGTGTGTCCTTTATAGCAAAATAGTTTTCCTCTGAACTTCCCCAAAAAGAAAGATTTCGACGTAGTCGAGAACGAATAATTCCCGTTTTAAGCCTAATTGTAACTAAATTACAGTCGGAAATGCAGGTTGGTATAGTCCAAATTCAGGGTGAATAAGTATTCACTACGCCTCTAGGCTAAGAAAATAGGTAAATAAAAGAAAATGAAGACCTGTTAGGTAAGAAAGAAATGCACCAAGTTAACTTTGATGATTTATTAAACAGTTAACGGGGCTTTGCCAAGAAAATTAGGTGAATGGACTAACTTTATATTTGGATAGGTAGGTATATAAATTGATAGTCAGGTATAATGCGGGGTCATTTTTTAATACTAAAAGAGCACTATGCAACAATATCTAGCAGTTACCTCAAACGGCCTTGAAAACTTATTGGTTGAAGAACTGATTAAATTAGGCATTCAGAACCCAAAACCTGTGCAAGCAGGGGTGAAGTTTAAGGCATCGACTGAGCAAATTTATCGTTGCTGTTTATGGAGCCGATTAGCTTCTAGATTTGTCCGTGTTCTTTCAGAATTCACCTGTAACGACGATATGGACTTGTACTTATCTGCAACGGCGGTGAACTGGGTGAATCATTTCCACAGTTCTAAGAAATTTGTCGTTGATTTTAATGGTACAAACCGAGAAATTCGAAATAGCCAATACGGCGCAATGAAGGTTAAAGACGCCATCGTTGATTGTTTCACTAAGAAAAGCCTTCCAAGACCGTCGATCAGTAAAGATCATGCCGATCTTCGTGTTCACGTGCGTCTTCACCGTGATAAAGCGATTCTCGGTATCGATATGGTGGGTGGTGGTTTGCATCAACGCGGTTACCGTCCTGAATCTGGACGAGCACCATTACGTGAGACTCTTGCTGCTGCGATTATTCTTAGAAGTGGTTGGGATGCGTCAACACCATTCCTAGACCCTATGTGTGGTTCAGGTACGCTTGTAATTGAAGCCGCAATGATGGCAGCGAACGTAGCACCTGGTATTAAGCGTCAGAAGTGGGGGTTTGAGGCACTAGAAGACTTTGAACCAGAGCTTTGGGCTGAAGTTAAATCAGAGGCGGCTGTACAAGGTCGTCGTGGTGTCAATAAAGTTGACTGTAAGTTCTTTGGTGTTGATAACGACCCTAGAGTATTACAAACAGCACGTGATAATGCTCGTCGTGCGGGTGTTGATAGCTTAATTGAATTTGAGCTAGGTGATGCTGCTGAATTGAAACGTCCAAAAGGTTTCGAAACCGGAGTTATCGTATCTAACCCTCCATATGGTGAGCGTTTAGGTACACACCCAGGCCTAATCGCTCTATACACAGCGTTTGGTGCACAACTTAAGTTAGAATTTCCTGGTAGTACCGCCTCTATCTTCTCTGCGTCAGATGAGCTATTGAGCTGCATTCGTATGCGAGCAGAGAAAACATTCAAGTTGAATAATGGTGCGTTACCGTGTAACCAAAAGAACTACTCGATATCAGCAAAGCGTGCCGACTTCGTCGATAACAATAAAGAGCCGACTCTTATTGCACCAGATTTCTCGAATCGTCTTAAGAAGAACATTGGAAAAATTGGTAAATGGGCACGTAAAGAAAAGCTAGAGTGTTACCGCATCTATGATGCAGATTTACCAGAGTACAATGTTGCGATTGATATTTACTTGGATCAATTAGTGATTCAAGAATACGCAGCACCTAAAGATGTACCTGAAGAGACAGCAAAACGCCGATTAACCGATGTTATCCGTGCCGCTATCGATGTAACGGGTACAGAAGCGAATAAAGTCGTTTTAAAAGTTCGTGAGAAACAGAAAGGCCGCTCGCAATACCAGAAGCTAGGTCAACAGTCTGAGCGATTAGAAGTTCATGAGTACGGTGTTAAGCTGATTGTTAATCTTCATGACTACCTAGATACTGGTTTATTCCTCGATCATAAGATCACTCGCCGCAAGCTTGGTGAAATGGCTGCGGGTAAAGATTTCCTAAACCTATTTGCTTATACAGGCTCTGCAACGGTTCATGCCGCTTGTGGTGGCGCTAAATCTACGACGACCGTTGATATGTCAAATACCTACTTAGAGTGGGCGAAAGACAATATGACGCTTAATGGTAAAGTAGGCAGCCAGCATAAGTTTGAGCAAGCAGATTGCTTAAAATGGTTAAGCATGTCTGATAAGCAATACGATCTTATCTTTATTGATCCGCCGACATTCTCTAACTCTAAGCGTATGGCTCAATCTTTTGATATCCAAAGAGACCATATTCAGTTAATGACTGACCTCAAGCGTTTACTACGTGAAGAGGGTACGATTGTGTTCTCAAACAATAAACGTCATTTCAAAATGGATCTTGAAGCGTTGAAAGAACTTGGATTGAAAGCGACAAATATTTCATCGAAAACACTGCCATTAGATTTCTCAAGAAACAAACATATTCATAACTGCTGGCTATTAACACACGATAGCGAGTAATAGGTTACTGATTTGATCACTCTATACAGTACAGAAGGATGCCATCTATGTGAGATGGCCCTTGAACTGCTTCAAGCATGTACGTTATCTCAAGAGTTGAATATCGTTGATATTGCTTTTGATGAAACACTATTTTCACGTTACGGGGTCACGATTCCAGTGGTTAGATTCGAAGAATCGGAGCTGAATTGGCCTTTTAACTCACAAGAATTACAAAGTTGGTTAGATAAAAATGGCATTACTCACCATTAATAATGGTTCGCTAGCATTTGGCGATCACCCGTTACTGGATCACTCTGATTTCGCTCTTCAAGAAAACGAGAGAGTCTGTCTTGTCGGCCGTAACGGTGCAGGCAAGTCAACATTAATGAAAGTTCTATCTAGAAACATTCTTATGGATGATGGAAAGCTCACCATCACGCAAGATGTTGTTGTTTCTAGGCTTGAGCAAGATCCACCTCGAAATGAAGCGGGTACGGTTTTTGATTATGTGTCTGGTGGTTTAGCCGAAGTTGGCGAACAGCTGAAGATCTACCACGATCTTCTTGATCTTATTGCGATAGATCCTAGTGAATCAAATATTAATAAGTTATCTCGTGTACAAGACAAGCTTGATCACTCTAATGCGTGGCGTTTTGAAGAACGAATTACTAACGTATTGGCGTCTCTTAAGCTGGATGCGAGCACAAAATTAACTGACCTTTCTGGTGGGTGGCAACGTAAAGCCGCGCTTGCTAGGGCACTTGTGAGTGATCCTCAAGTACTGTTGCTTGATGAGCCAACTAACCACCTAGACGTTGCAACGATTGAATGGCTAGAGAGCTACCTAAAAGATTTCCGTGGTTCAATCATCTTTATTTCCCACGACCGTGCGTTTATTAAATCAATGGCGACACGTATTGTTGACCTTGATCGCGGTAAATTGAACTCTTTCCCTGGTGACTACGAAAACTACCTAGTAGAAAAAGAAGAGCAACTGCGTGTCGAAGAGATGCAGAACGCTGAGTTTGATAAAAAGCTTGCTCAAGAAGAAGTTTGGATTAGACAAGGCATTAAAGCTCGTCGAACGCGTAATGAAGGGCGTGTACGTGCACTTAAGAAGCTTCGTGAAGAGCGCAGTAACCGTCGTGAAGTGCAGGGCAAAGTTAACCTCAATATCGATAGCGCGGCACGTTCAGGTAAGATCGTATTTGAAGCTGAAAACCTTAATTATGAAATTGAAGGCAAGAAAATTGTTTCGAACTTCAGCTTTAACATCATGCGAGGCGATCGTATCGCGTTAATTGGTCCTAATGGTTGTGGTAAGAGTACGTTACTCAAGTTGCTATTAAACAAGTTACAACCAGATTCTGGTCGCCTACATTGTGGTACTAAGCTAGAAGTCGCTTATTTTGACCAATATCGTGAGATTCTTGACCCTGAGAAGTCTGTTATTGATAACCTGGCTGATGGTAAACAAGAGGTAACGGTTGGTGGACGCGAGCGTCATGCATTAAGTTATTTGCAGGACTTTTTGTTTGCCCCTAAACGAGCACGTACTCCAGTTAAAGCCTTGTCAGGTGGAGAGAAAAACCGCTTACTGCTAGCTCGTATTTTCCTTAAACAGAACAATTTATTGATTCTTGATGAACCAACCAACGATTTAGATATCGAAACTTTGGAACTTTTAGAGGATTTACTTGCCAACTATCAGGGTACGCTACTTCTTGTAAGCCACGATCGTCAGTTTGTAGATAATACTGTAATGACGAGTTGGATCTTTGAAGGTAATGGAGTAATTGAAGAGTTCGTTGGTGGTTACCATGATGCACAGCAACAAAGAGCGCAGGTAAATAACGCGCGATTGGCGCAAAAACCGCCAGAACCAAAGAAAGTAGTTGAGGAAACTCCCAAAACGGTAACTTCTAAGGCTAAACCTAAGAAGTTATCTTATAAGCTGCAACGAGAGTTAGAGGCATTGCCGCTACGTTTAGAAGAATTAGAGCAAGAAATCGAAGCATTACAGACGACAGTAAATGATCCTAACTTCTTTGCTAAGTCAATCGATGAGACTCAAACAACATTAGATAAGCTTTCTGCTACTGAGCAGGAGCTGGAATCTGCTTTCGAGCGATGGGAAGAGCTCGAAGCTATGCAACAGGAAAGTTAATTTTGACAAGTAGTAACGTATTTAAATTATCAACTATTGCGGCCACTATTTTGGCTGCGACCACGGCTAATGCAGCTCTCTATACGATTGTAGAAGTTGATCCGATTGGGATCAGTGATGGTGAGTACCAAGAAGTCCATGGTGTGGCTATTCAGCCTGGCGATGTTGGAACTAACGACTTAGGTTGTTTTGGTAATAGTTGTTCAAGCACTGATTATGTTTTAGCAGGCGAAACTAGAAATACAGTGGATGGTGTGAGTTATCGTGAAGAGGCACCATTTGCAATGGATAGAAGCTTCAGCTATATCCAAGATTACGATGATTTCAAATACTACTGTTACCGTGAACTGCTTTACTCAACGTGCGAAACTTGGGCTGATGAGCATTGGGCTGCTTGGAATACGGAACGTCAAGGAAGTACTACTTCTAACGCGCTCGCGTTTGTTGAAAACGACGCAGCTGCGTACATTAATAAATTTAACAACGTTATTAATAGTTTAGATTCTGATGGCAACCCTGTCGGTAACCAAAGCACGGACAAAGATAACCGAAATGATATTGTCTCTCCATTTCCAGTTGCGACTAGTGATTGGAAACAGGGGCGCTCTTGGGCTGTAACAAGCGTTGGTTCTGATAATTACGGTGTAGGCAGTATTGCTCGTAGCAGGACTAATGACCAAGGCGAACATCACACATCTAAACCTGCTATATGGAAAAACAATGAAGCACCAGTTGAGTTGAGTTGGGGAAGTGGTGGCCAAATTCAAGATGGTGAATTATTAGCTCAAGGTAGTATGCGTGACATCGTTATTGACGACACAGGTAATATTTACTCTGTAGGTTTCAATACTTTCGGTGATGATAATTATTACAATGCTTCAGTTTTTGTTTCTACCACGGGAACTTATTCAACGGCTGGCGGTTGGTCTACAAGACAAATTTCTGGTGCACAACAGCGTATCGACGGTGATACTATTCACAGTAACTCAGTAGCGTCCGGCATTAACGAAAACTTACTGGTAATTGGTACCGCAAAACGCAGTGGTTATTACCCACAAAACGGTGCGGCAGGTAATCGCTTGTTTGTAAGTAACGCTGCTAGCTCTTCGCCGTCTGCTTCTTTCCTTTCTGGTGGAATATTCTTTGATGGTGCTGGTGGTAAAGCAGGCGCTGTAAACAAATATAATGAGATTGTTGGCCAGATTGACGCGGAAGATACGCGTGAGAACAATGGTAAGCCTCGTCGTCTTCGTGGTTTTATCTATCCGCATGATTTTGAAGGTAGTGTAGATGAGCGTAGGGCTATCTTCGAAAATAGATCTCAGTATTTGGATAACTTGACGAATGATGATAATGCGACTGGTAACGCGAACCAATACCGCATCATTGACGCAACGGACATCAACGATGCTGGTGTAATTTCAGCTACGGCAATTAAATGTGACGGTGGTTACGACAATACAACACATAACTCTTACTGTGGTGGCGGTACTCAAACTGAATCGACTGTCGCGGTTAAGTTAATTCCTATTCAAGATAGAAATAGTAGTCACATTCAACCACGTGGAGTTGAAGAACCAACGGTTGAACGTCAAGGCGGAAGCATAGGTTGGGCCATGTTTGCTCTTATTGGCCTGTTAGGGTTCCGTAGAAAATAGGTTAAATTGTAATCTAGAGCAGCGCGTCACATTTTTGATGCGCTGCTTTTTTTTTACTTGAGAAAAGTGCATTTTTGATCGAATCTTAAAGTTGGAGCTGTAAAACTCCACCTAAATTTAGTAGTAGTACGTTAAAGACTTAGTAGGTTAAAAACCTAGTTTGTTAGATAACCATGTTCATGTATGAGGACGACACTATGAAGAGACAAAAGCGTGACCGCCTAGAAAGAGCACAATCTCAAGGCTATAAAGCAGGATTAAACGGACGATCTTCCGAAAACTGCCCGTATCAACAAATGGATGCGAAGTCTTACTGGTTAGGTGGGTGGCGTGATGCCAGAGATGACAAACAATCTGGACTTTATAAATAACCTCCATACACAGTTAAGCTAAGGAACATTAGCCCCGCAAGGGGCTATATAAAGATACCCTAACGCACTATAACTAAATATCAAGCTGCAAAAAAACGACTCAAGAGAGTCGTTTTTAAAATAACGTTAACTTAAAAAGTTGAAGTATCTTGGAAAAGGCCAACTTTTAGGTCTTTCGCTACATAAATCTCTTTACCATCAACTAGAACACGGCCGTCAGCTACGCCCATAACTAAGCGGCGGTTAACAACGCGCTTCATGTTGATTTCATACGTTACTTTCTTCGCTGTCGGTAGAACTTGACCAGTAAATTTAACTTCACCTACACCAAGAGCACGGCCTTTGCCTTTACCGCCAACCCAACCAAGATAGAAACCAACAAGTTGCCACATTGCATCAAGACCAAGACAGCCTGGCATTACAGGGTCACCTGGGAAGTGACAATCAAAGAACCAAAGGTCTGGAGTAATATCAAGCTCAGCAATTACTAAGCCTTTACCATATTCGCCTTCAGTTTCAGACATCTTGCTTACGCGGTCCATCATTAGCATGTTTGGCGCTGGTAATTGAGGGTAACCTGGGCCAAATAACTCGCCTCGGCTAGAAGCTAGTAGGTCGTCGCGGTCGTAAGAATCTTTTTTGTTTTGCATTATATCTATCACTCCAATTTCTGATATGTGCATGTTAGTGAACAGGTGTACGCTAAACAACTCCGATCAGTACGATGAGAGCCAGTTTTTGAACCGCTCTACAATTCCTGGTGGATGTTCAAGTCTTTCAAAGTTTTCAATACGTTCAGCGATTTTACTAACGACACTATTGTCGTCATCACCTCTAAAAGGTTGGTTCATTAATATTGGGACGGCTTCATCCACATTAGATACTGGCCAGATATGAAACTCACCTGATTTGATGCTTTCAATTACTGATTTATCCAATGCCAAGTGCTTCAAATTTGAACGAGGCAAAATCACCCCTTGATTTCCAGTAAAGCCTTGGTGTTTACAGACATGGTAAAAGCCTTCAATTTTTTCATTCAGGCCACCGACGGCTTGTACTCGACCAAACTGATCGACGGCACCGGTGACTGAGATTTCTTGGCTTATTGGGTATTCAGATAAAGCACTTACAAAGCAGCACAATTCTGCTAAAGAGGCGCTATCGCCATCAACTTCACAGTAAGACTGCTCGAAAACGAGAGAAGCAGAATAGGGTAACGGCTCATCAAGTTGAAGGGCACTACTGACAAAAGCTTGCATGATCATCATACCTTTAGCATGAAGATTACCCGCAAGATCAACTTTACGCTCTACATCAGAGACATCACCGTCACCAAAGTGTATGACACAAGAAATACGAGCGGGTTCGCCATAGGATAATGGGTGTCCTGCCACATCAATCACGGTGAGTGCATTCACCTGGCCAACCTGTTCTCCTTTGGTTTCAATAATAACCTGACCATCTAAAATATCAGACAGTGCTCGTTCTGGCAGATATGACTCTCGGTACTTCTTATTGTCAATTGCAGTATCGATGTGATCAAACGTTATTGTTTCGCCATTTGAAACAAGGGCGGCTTCTTGTAGTAGCGCTAGGTGCCACATCAAACAAATAGGGATGTAACCTTGGTCTTCTGTGTAACGTGCCCCGGCGATCAACAAACGTTCAATGGATGTTGAATCAAGCGAAGGGAGTGAGTAACTAGAACAAATCCAATTAAGGTACCCAAGGTACGTATGAATGTTGTCTGTCGTGACGGGAAGCTCAAGCTCTAGCTCACTGAATAAACATAGCCCCGTGTGAATATCAGCATCAAGATAATCAATTTCAGCTAGCTGCTCTCGATCTCCCACAATCACTATCTTAATATTGTAATGATTGTGTATGGCTTCCAATAGCTCATGCTTAGGGTCGAGATTGAGTGGCGAAGCACTTTGGCCCAAAACAACAGACTTTAACTTTAGCCAACTGATTGGGTTTGCAAGTAAGAAAGAGGCGGTGAGAATCAGATAGCCGTTGTTTGCTTGGTCAAGTAAGCCTGGGAAATGTTGCTTCAACACACCATCTTCCGCTTTATATTGACCAAATACCGAAGCAGAATCTAAAGTCTCGCTATATACCACAGGAGTAGAAAGGTCTACGCAACGGCGGATCTGCTCTGAGATAAGGTTTCGATACAGTGCATTGTCAGGTGCGTTGATCATCATGACACGTGAAACACCAGAGAGACCGACAAACTGATTAATAGATCCGGAAAGGCGGTTTTGCGTATCCATAAACGCTTTTGGTGGGATAGAAGATATCCCTTCAATGATGTCTTTAAAAGCGTCGTATTGTGGCGTGACCGCGCGCCAGATTTCTTGATTCATTCACTATCGTCATATGACAAATTAAGGGCTGAAAATTGTAACGTAAAAGGGGATTTCGGCATAGATAAAATGATCTTTCTCTAGAATTTTAACTAAGTTAATTGTTATATAATTCATCTAGAGTTACGCTGTCACCCTAAATAGTAGAAGGGCAGAGTGATGAAGTATCAACAACTTGAAAATCTAGAATGTGGATGGAAATGGCAGTACCTAATCAAAAAATGGAAAGATGGGGATTCTATTACTTGCCACGTTGATACAAGTGAAGCCGATGCTGCTGTTAAACTGTTACAAGAGTTAGAACACGAGCCAACTCGAGTCTTAGATTGGATAGACGAACATATGTCACCAGAACTCGATAATAAAATGAAACAAGCCATTCGTGCCAAGCGAAAGCGTCATTTCAATGCAGAGCAGATTCACACCAAGAAGAAATCCATCGATCTTGATTACAGAGTATGGGAAAAGCTTTCTTATCGTGCAAACGAATTAGGCTGTACGTTATCAGACGCGATCGAATACTTGCTAACCGAAGCTTCTCGAAGTGAAAAAGCGAGCCAAACGGTGAGCGATCTCAAACAGGATTTAAATAAGCTACTATCTAATTGATAACTCTTGACGAGGTTACGCTATGTTATATGTCATTTTGGTTGCTGCAATAATTATATTTTGGTTGGTTGCAGTCGATCGTCCGGTTCTTAAAGTGAGCTTCCTACATGGAAAAATCTCAAAGGTAAAAGGGCACTTTCCTGCAAAATTTCGACACAATGTAGAAGAAATAGCGAGTATCGTACCATTTGATGGAAGCTTTAAGGTTTATCAACAACGTACAGGGACTAAACTCGTGTTTACTGACGCTGTGCCTAAAAAGGTTCAACAACGTATCCGCAACGTTTTTCCTCATCAAGGGTTTAGAAACCGTTCTAGCAACAAGAGAGCATGAGCATAGACTTGAGTTTTATCGAACTACGCAATTAAAAATTGGTTGATTTAACGTGTTGTGTTTATAGGGTATAAGCTTTAAGCACTTACTGTTAAACAGCATAATTACCACACACTTATCTATCACTCGCTTTCAGCGATCTTTTGTCAAATTCATTTCTAGTGTAATGCTACAGTGCCTCTAAAGGAGGCGCTTATGCTCATTCGAACTATTGTACTATCACTTTTATTATTAGTAGCTTATTCAATAGCGGGTCAAGATGATGCCGACTACAACAAAACAGCTAAAACTATCAAGAAAGATTTGGTTAAAAAACTAAGAAAGTTAGACTTTGAAGCGACAGAATATTGCGATTTAATGCTTGAGTTGAAAGTAAATGGCAATACAGCAACAATTCGTCGTGCACATGGCTCAGGAAGCACATCAATGTGTCGAGAGAGCAAGAAAATACTGAGGAAAAACAAAAAATACCATATGGATGAGCCAGAGAAGTATCTACGCATTCATGTGGAATCAAAAGGTTTATAATTCCTCACTTTAAAGATAAACAGAAATTTTCCGCTATTCATCGATCATTTATCCATCACTCTTTGATATGTGTCGAAGTTTATAACGATTAAGCCTAGACAACTCCTTCACGTAGAGAAAAATACACTTATATACGGCACATGTATAACAAGAAAATGAAAAGAAAGATTCAATTTAACACGAAGAAACAACGATTGATGGGTATCTACTTAAGTATTGGCGGGGCATTATTTGGCCTGTTCCTCTATCAAGTTGCCTTCACCACTGAACTTAACTACATGTCGTTCGTTTATCCTTTTCTTGCTGGTATCAGCCATTTTTTTGCGGACAAGAATGGGGCAGACAAGCGGCTCACTATAGACAATGGAGAGTTCTATCTACACGGATTGATTGCCGCCTTAAGGTACAGGCGACCACTTCTATGGCGTCCGCATGTAAGGGTGACATCGTTAACGAAATCTGGTTATTACCGAATAAGAGTATATAAAGGCGACGTCTCTGAAGAAGACTGGAGGTTATTAGTCAGCGAATGTACTTAAAGGTATTTAGTTAGAGATTAAGGTTTATTGGACAATTATTTGAAAATTCTTGGGTCAAACTCGAATTCCAGTTTTTCATGTTGCTCAAAAATCGCTACTAAAGCAGAGTGGTTAGGGTTCACCACATAGTTGTGATCTCTTGGTGAAATGGTGGAGGGCACTTGTAACGCTGCAAAGTGTGGTTCCACTTCAGTTAAGAATTGATCGCCGATTTCTTGAGTCGGCTCACTGACCGGAATATCACGCCAGCTCGGCGGTAAATCTTCATTATCCAGTTTTACAATCAACTCATCTGGGATGTTAATTCGGTAGAGATCATATTGCGTAATGATGTTTGGGTCATTGTTGACGTGGACAAATACTTCCAATGCACATAGGGATTCAGACTCTGCAAAGTACAAAGCTTCCGTGCCTTTTGAGTTCCAACGACCACCAAATAATTTGGCTCCAATTGGGCTGAAGGGTGAATCTGCAAATTTCTTCTGAGTCAGTCGATACAGCTCCATTATGAAAAGACACCATGTTCAACACGACCAATTAAATCTTTGACTATCTCAAAGTCTACCGTTGTTGACACCATATCTAGGGGACGCTTGTTACCAAGGCCATACACACTTTCTCTCATCCACTCCAAAGCACGTTGCTCATCATTGAATAGCTCGGTAGCCAGCTTAATAAGCATTGCTAATCGGTAGATCGCATCGCTTTCTTGTGTATTAAAGCGCTCATCGTTTTTTAGGCGACGCTTTATAGTGCTGACAGGAATATGCGTGACATGATGAAATTCACTTTGAGACAGCTTAGTGCGTTCAATAATGTTTCGGTAGACCTTAGGTTCAAACCCTTGATGTACCGCTGCAGTATTAGCGTCCTTAATTCCAAGACCAGACCAAAAACTGGGTTTGTGGCCGCGCTGAGGCTTAAAGCGTTTAAGTTCATTCATTGCCATCATTATTTCCTTTATTGGTCCATATGACCTCTTGATACTAGTTCAAATGAGCTAATGAATCAAGAGGGAGCTATCCATACCAATATAATAGGGGTATAAGTCACTTTCACTAGTGTAATAGTAAAAGTTATTTTTATCAGGGTGTTATGATATTTTAAAAGTTGATAGATAGGATATTATGCTCTTGGAAGTGGTTGATTAGAGCGATCAACAGGAAATCAATGGAATGCCATTCCGTTTACGAACAAAAAAATGCATACTATGTGTATTGACACATAACCCATGGCGCTTAAGCCTAATCTTGGTTGTTATATTTTCCCTATATTATGGATAATTAATTTAATGAAAACTCACTATTGGTTGGCTCCAACATTAACTCTTTTAAGTATTAGTTCTGTTTCAAGTGTTCATGCGAATACTATGGAAGAAAATAAACGAGGCTTCTATATCGGTGCAGACTTATCTGTATACAACAATACGAAACTTGAAGTAAGTGATGTATCTATACAAGAATCTAGTGACTTTGGAGATTTCGGTTATAACTTTTTGGCAGGCTATGAATTTGATACACATGAAGTCGTTAAGCTTGGCTTAGAAGCTGAATATCGTCATTTTGGAAAAGCAAATTATGACGATGAATTTAAGATTAAAGGGAATGGGGTATTTGTTAATATTAAACCCAAATTCATTGTTCAGTATGATCAGGCAGATGTCTACGTGTCGTTGCTAGCTGGTATTGGTAGTATGGACATGGAAGCTCAAGTTAGTAATGTTTCCGCTTCAAAATCAGAGCTTGGCTATCAATTTGGTGCAGAACTTGGGTTTATTGTTAATCGAGATATCGATATTCATCTTGGTTATCGTGCAGCTTTCACTGAAATTGAAACTATCGAAGTATCTACTGGTAGTGCATACACTGGCATTCGATACTTCTTTTAATTAGCTACCATCAGAAGTGGTTTAATTTGTACCGCTTCATAAATCACATGGATAAAGCAATTGAAATAGGCGAGCTAGAAGCGTTGATAACTTGGCTGCACGAAGACGTCTACGAAACCTTGAAAGACACCAATGATAAAGTGGCAACGGCTCAATATGAAAAAGTGTTTAACAGCACGAGCTTACTCAAAGAGATCTTAATCATGAGTGAGTCGAACAAGAACTATATTTAAAAGCGGCTCTAGAAAGCCATGGTGAAGAGCGTAAATTTTGGGAGTGCGTATACAATGCGTTGTAAGTCGATTTTTTTCTTAACATCTTTATTATTTACTTCGAGTGCGGTTAGCCAAACTTGGACAAACTATTTAGAGCAAGAAATGGTTGAAAACTACGAAGTGTTGAATTCTAAGGTGCGTGAATGCAAACAGCTTCGAAAAGAATTTGATTACAGCATAGAAGTTAAGAATGAATGGTTTTTGTCACTTACAGTAGCTCAAAAACAAAATGTAGTTATGTTTGCATTTTCACATGCTTCTAATAAATGTATTCAGCATGAAAGAGCTAGCTATACAGATGCCATGCTTAATTACGTGGCTGAAACGGGTGACACCTCTTCATATGATCAATGGTTGTTACTGGCCAAAGAGGATAAAGATATAGTAAAAGTTGTTGAAGAACTCGGCGTGGAGAAAGTAATAAAACTCGTCAATGAGTACTTTGAGTCACCATTCGATGCTTTGAAAGTGATTAGAGCGCTTAATTTATACTGAATAATTTTATAGCAGACTTATATGTATATTGTTTTCGATTTTGTATTTGCTTGTATATTAGTCGGTTTCTATTGTTTTAGTCAGTCAGAATCCTTAGTTAAAAAATGCTTAGGATGGGCAGGCGTTATATTTGGGGCTTCTATATTGTTTTACTTTAGAGCCATTGCATAGTGTCCAATCAAACTTTAACTTTTTAACATGAGAAGCGGTCTAATCTGTACCGCTTCAAAACTTCTCAAGTAATACACATACTATTGATGATTGCATCATCAGTGCGCATTATGTATATTATGTTAAATTGAATGTAATTGTGTGTTGATTATATCTGAATGTTCGCCCTGTGATCACTTTCATTGAACATAAATGTATTTACCATAAAATACCTAATAATCATTTCTTTAGAGCTAAAGAAATGATTATTAGTATCAAGAGCATCTATTCTTTGCTTATCTAGTTAGAGATCTCTACTAGATCTTAGATTCAGTTTGTTTAGATGACTGATTCTAATGCTCGTATTATCTCTTGGCTTCTTATTGGTTTGGTGACAAATGCATTCATTCCAGCTTTAAAACAATCTTCTTTATCTTGTTTCATTGCGTGCGCAGTGAGCGCGATGATTGGAATGTCTTGGTTAAACTTTCGGATTAAAGTCGTTGCGGTTAACCCGTCCATTATTGGCATGGATACATCCATTATTACAGCATCTTGGCTTTGATTATGTAACTTTAAGTACTCCACTGCGTCCTTTCCATTAGTTAATGTAGTTACGTTGTAACCCTTCTTTTCTAACAGCAGCTTGATAACCATCTGATTTGTTTCTGTATCCTCAACTACAAGTACTCGCTGAGCCTTATAAGGCTTTTCCCCACACTCTAGATTATTCGTTTCATTATTTTGCGAATTTACAGAGGCCTTCCACGTCACTGGAATTTCTACTGAAAATGTAGCACCGTGACCAAGCGTGCTATCTACATTTATTTCGCCGTTCATTAACTCTACAAGGTGCTTCGTTATTGTTAGGCCTAAACCAGTCCCACCAAACTGTCGGGTTATAGAATTATCAGCTTGTATAAATGGAGTAAACAGCGTGTAGAGTCGAGACTCTTCAATGCCAATCCCAGTGTCTGAAACAGTGATCGTTAAGGTGTCATTATCAATGTTTGCTTTTACATGTACGCTCCCCGTCAAAGTAAACTTAATGGCATTACCTATAAGGTTAAAGACAATTTGAGACAAGCGAATGGGATCGATATGGTAGTAATGATTAGCGATAGAATTAAAATCACAAAGCAGCTCCAGTTCTTTTTGCTTTGCCTGTGTATAGTAGTGTTCTACTGTTTGATTGAGCAATGAGTTTAATTCAACCCATTGATAATTAATGGAGTACTGTCCTGCTTCAATGCGAGTCAAGTCTAATATGTCATTGATTAACACAAGCAGAAGTTCAGCAGAAGCGCTCATTTTTCTCAACGAATCAAGCTGTTTGGCATCCAATAATTCAAGCTCTAAGACTTCAATTAGGCCTAGTACGGTATTGAGCGGTGTTCTTAGCTCATGGCTCATCATTGCGAGGAATTGAGTTTTTGCTTTGCTTGCTTCCTCGGCTTTTTCTTGTGCTAATTTAAGTTCGGCAGTACGAATAGAGACGAGTTGTTGTAGGCGCTCTTTTTGTTCAATATCTATTAGAGCCCTCTCTAACAGAGGACGGAAACGTGACAACGTATCGCGAGTTGAGATTGGAAAACGCCCTTTACTATTTCCTAACAGCAAGATCACTGATTGAGACGTCGCTGTATTTATCCCTGTCAGCAATGCAGAATTGATTTGGTTTTTAATAAAAGGGTTTAAGTGTGAAAATTCACTTAAAGAAGTAGGCTCAAAGAGAATGATGCATTCTCCGCTTAAGACACGAATGAACTTCTCTTCTTGTGGCCACTTTAGATTAACGAAAGCTGAGTTGGAGGTGAGGAAGGTTTCAAATACGGCATCACTTGATGTTTTACTCAAAACAACAAAATCATCAAAATCAATGTGTAGTGCTAATGTGTGTTTAAGCTCATGGAATATTTGGTGTTTGTTCTGTGCTCCAGTGATCGCTGATATCGCATCCAGAATGGCTCTATTTTCTAATGCAAGGTTAGTCTCTCTTTGCTGGCTTCTTTTTAGTTCCAGTAGCAACTCATTCAACTCTTCTTTTGTCTTTATTTCCATTTCTTTCTTTATTATTTCCATATTGTTACAAAGTAGAATGAAAGAGCGCTGATGAGACCATTAGGTTTCCGTGGGCATTCTCACCATCAATGAAACGACCTTGCTCTCCGTATGTAAATGGGCAAATAAATGGTCGGCCGTTTAGCTCGTTTGAAATCTCTTTATATACTTCGTGAATATCTTCTTTTAAATACAACATTGGCCCGGCACAAATAATACAGATTGCGCCTACGATTTGGTTATCAGACCGTATACGTCGCTTTGTTTCTTTTAGGATACGCCCTGCTCTCCCAATTAGTTTTTGGCGATCACCTGACATTAATGTCACTTCTTGGCCAATAGCAATATCAGTAAACAGTAAGAGACCACCGTTACTGCTTATGCTTATAGGGTGAGAAAGCTTGTAGTATGGGTTTGTGTATATTTCGCCGACGGTTCTACCCAATGGGAACTCAGTGACTAGTTCAAAAACAAAATGTTTTGGCACATCGACGCCGGCGTGATCACTGATCCACTCTAAATAAACATCCTGCGCGAGTTGATGGTCGATCTCGAGTAGCTCACGATTATCACACTTGGTCACTTTTCCTTTGAATTCTGTCGGTGAATACCCTGCACTTAATCCAGCGGATACGTTTTGTGATGGGTAGAAAACTTGCAATGCGAGGCCAGAACCTGTTGAGTCTGATTCTGTAAAAATAGACCAATGACCGTCTATATGATTGTCAGCAGCACTCCCACCTATTATTGGAACTTGAGTATGAAATGTTTTATCGATAGCATCGATGATTCGCTCTTCTGTTCCAGGTGTCGAGTGAAGGACTATAAATCCTGGTAGTTCACCTTTTCTATCTGATTTGGTTAATGCGATCTCCAGTGCTTGTGCGGTGGCTTCTTCTACGTTGTTATCTTCGGTTACATGCACTAATCCCGAGCCATATGCATTTGACGCGTTATCGCAAATAGCAAGTACACCAATAACCGTTCCAAAATGCACACCTTTATCTGTCATTACCCCTTTGCATGTTGAGCATCCAATGAGGGAAACTCCAGGTAATGACAGTGAGAACTCTTTTTGAAGATCCTCTGGCCTATGCTCTTGCGTGTAATAACAGATAACGCTAGATAGATTTTCTTTTTGCAGTGCTTTTGAAAGCTCCTGCACAGCTAAACGTGTATTTTTATTGTGAGTTACATGAGTAATAAACTTCATAACATCAACACCGAGTTCTAAGGGCTCGTTAAGTTATACAACAAAATAACGTTGTGACATACATTTTCGGTATCCTATTCGTTTATTGCTGATAATTATTGATACTTACTTGATATACATCGTTATTTTCTAATGTAAATTGCATTTTTATCCCACTATCGTGATCAGCATCAGGTAAAGCCCATTCCTTTTGATTTTTAGTAGGTTTAACGACGATCAGTGGGGTAGAAATATCGATAATAGACTGGTCAACGTTAAGTTTTATTAGCTCTCGCGTGAAAACCGCTTCTACAATGCTATTTTTCACATTAAATACACAAGTCTCTTGGTATTTGCAGTCTACAAATAGGGCTTGTGAATGGTTTATCGTGCGCCATGTAAAAGCTCCGATCAATACAATCAACATGATGATTATTTGAACAAAACGCCCTTTTGTTAAAGGCTGTGCTGCCATTGTAAATGTCTCTCCATGTAATTAAGTTCAAATTTTTTAAAAAAACCCACAAAACCTGACCAATCGCAAGGTTACTGAGCTGTCATTAAATTGTTAATTCAAGTATAGTTTCGACCTGAAAGTGCCACTTTTTAAAGTTGATAATGGAATGATAACACCGATTTTGGTATGAAATTTCCAAAGGATTTGGGTGGCATTACGACACTTGTTTTGTTGAAAGTAAAGTGTCGTGTTGGAAGTAAAGTGTAGTTAATAAAAATATGGAAGCATGCAAATGAGCCAAGAAAAGCAGCTTGAACAAAACTACAACTATACGGTCGTTCGTCAATTCACCTTAGTTACTATTCTTTGGGGTATTGTCGGTATGGCTGTTGGTGTTTTGATTGCCGCTCAACTAGTTTGGCCCCAGCTGAACTTTGATACTCCGTGGCTGACTTATAGTCGCTTACGTCCTCTGCATACCAATGCAGTAATTTTTGCGTTTGGTACAAGTGCCCTCTTCGCAGCATCTTATTATGTTGTACAGCGTACTTGCCAAACTCGCCTATTTGGTGGCCCTCTTGTCCCATTCACCTTTTGGGGATGGCAAGCAATAATCCTGTCCGCTGCAATCACGTTGCCTTTGGGTTTAACCTCAGGTAAAGAGTACGCAGAACTAGAATGGCCAATCGATATCGCTATCACACTTGTTTGGGTTGCGTATGCAGTCGTGTTCTTTGGAACATTGATTAAACGTAATACCTCGCATATTTATGTAGCAAACTGGTTCTTCGGTGCCTTTATAATCACTGTTGCTGTATTACATATTGTAAACAGCATGGCAATTCCGGTTTCAATGGGTAAGTCCTACTCAATGTACTCGGGTGCTATCGATGCAATGATACAGTGGTGGTACGGTCACAACGCCGTTGGATTCCTTCTAACCGCTGGTTTCTTAGGCATGATGTATTACTTCGTTCCTAAGCAAGCAGAACGTCCAGTATATTCTTACCGTTTATCGATTGTTCACTTTTGGGCACTGGTTTCTCTTTACATCTGGGCTGGCCCTCACCACTTACACTACACAGCGCTACCAGACTGGACTCAGTCTTTAGGTATGGTGATGTCATTGGTTCTATTTGCTCCATCTTGGGGTGGTATGATCAATGGTATTATGACGCTATCTGGTGCATGGCATAAACTTCGTTACGATCCGATTCTACGTTTCTTAGTTGTCTCTCTATCTTTCTATGGTATGTCTACCTTTGAAGGTCCGATGATGGCAATCAAGACGGTTAACGCACTTTCTCACTATACAGACTGGACCGTTGGTCACGTTCACTCTGGTGCGTTAGGTTGGGTTGCAATGGTTACTATCGGCACGCTTTATCACTTGATTCCCCGCTTATTTGGTCAAGAGCGTATGTATTCAGTGTCTCTAATCAACGTCCACTTCTGGTTAGCAACTATCGGTACGGTTTTCTACATTGTAGCAATGTGGATCTCTGGTGTTATGCAAGGTCTAATGTGGCGTGCAGTTAATGCAGATGGTACGTTGACTTACAGCTTTGTTGAGTCTGTAGAAGCATCTTACCCATTCTACTTTGTACGTTTTGTAGGAGGCCTCATCTTCCTATCAGGTATGTTCTTATTGGCATACAACGCGTACAAAACAATCACCGCGCCTAAAGATAGCCTTAAAGCTATCCCGCAACCGGCTTAAGGAGATTTAAGAATGAGCAAAAATTCAAAAAACTTCCATGAACTGATTGAGAAAAACGTAGGATTGTTAGCAATTCTTATCGTTATCGCTATCAGCTTTGGTGCGTTAGTTGAAATCGCGCCTCTGATGTTTCAAAAGCAGACGAACGAGCCAGTAGAAAACCTGCGACCTTACACTGCTTTGGAGATGGAAGGCCGTGATATTTACATCCGCGAAGGTTGTAACGTTTGTCATAGCCAAATGATTCGTCCTTTCCGTTCTGAAACTGAGCGTTACGGTCACTACTCTGTTGCTGGTGAGCACGTATGGGAACATCCTTTCCTATGGGGTTCTAAACGTACTGGTCCAGATCTAGCTCGTGTAGGTGGACGTTATTCTGATGAATGGCACCGAGTGCATTTGATTGACCCGCGCGAACTTGTTCCAGAGTCAAACATGCCTGGCTTCCCTTGGTTAGAAACCAATATTCTGGATGGTAAACACACTCAGAAGAAGCTAGAAATCTTCCGCAATCAATTCGGTGTACCTTACACAGATGAACAGATTGCTAACGCACAGCAAGACGTGAAAGGTAAGTCTGAGATGGATGCCATCATCGCTTATCTTCAATCTCTTGGCCACGCAATGAAATAAGGCATAATTATGGATATTATTACTTTTCAAAGTGTTTGGACTGTTACCGTTTTTTCTTGTTTCATGGGGATTGTATGGTGGGCTTTTGGGAAAGACCGTAAGTCTCGCTTCGATGAAGACGCAAATTTGGTATTCGATGATGAATTTCCAGCGAATAAAACGGACGAAGGAGTGACGAAATAATGAGTACATTCTGGAGTGTTTTTGTAACTGTAATTACCATCGGTACGTTGATCGGTTGTGCTGCATTACTACGTTGGTGTAGCAATGACAAAACAGGTGTTGAAGCTGGTGAAGATATGGGACACGAGTACGATGGTATTCGTGAGCTTAATAACCCACTACCGAAATGGTGGAGTTATCTCTTCGTTAGTACCCTAGTTTTCGCTGTTGTTTACTTTATCCTTTACCCAGGCTTAGGTAACTTCAAAGGTGTATTAGGTTGGACAAGTTCAGATCAAACGGTTCGCTCTATTGAAGAATCGCGTGCATCTATTGCTAACGCTCAGCAAAATAAGCAACTTAACCAATATGCAAAAGAGTTAGACGATGCTGATACTTACTTTGGCGAGGCATTTAAACGCTTAGCATACAACGAAGACGGTACAACGCTAAAAGCTATCCCTGACATCGCGGAAGATTCTGAAGCGGTTAAAGTTGGTCAGCGCTTGTTCCTACAAAACTGTTCTCAGTGTCACGGTTCTGATGCTCGTGGTCAAAAAGGCTTCCCTAACCTAACAGATAACGCTTGGCTATATGGTGGTGAACCTGAAGCTATTCTGACATCTGTTATGCACGGTCGTGTTGGTCAAATGCCTGGTTGGAAAGACGCATTGGGTGAAGAAGGTGTCGCTGAAGTTGTTACCTATACATTGAGTCTTTCTGGTCGTTCTGTTAACGCTAAAGAAGCCGCCGCTGGTAAAGCGAGATTCGTGGTTTGTGCAGCGTGTCATGGTACAGACGGTAAGGGTAACCCTCTTGTAGGTGCCCCCGACCTAACAGACCAAAACTGGTTGTTTGGTGGTTCACGTGCAGACGTAACGGAAACGGTTATGTATGGCCGCTCTGGTGTCATGCCAGCTTGGAAAGACATACTAGGTGAGGATAAGGTTCAACTTGTCTCAGCCTACGTATGGGGGCTAACCAACACAGAGCAAAAATAATAAGTAACATTTCAATAACAGCCCCTTTATTAGGGGCTGTTTTTCTTTTAAAGTAAATGTGTTAAGTGTTTGTTATTAATTAATTTTATTTCATTATTTATTGAGAGTCATATATGGAACAGCCTTGGTATAAGCAGTTTTGGCCCTGGTTTTTACTTTCCCTAACCGTTGGTGTTTCTATGCTGACATTAGTTCGAGTCGCCATTCTTACCAATCATTCGGTTCACCTAGTCACTGAAGACTATTACAAAAAAGGGAAAGGTATAAACGTCGATATCTCTCGGGTTAACGTAGCAGAAGAGTTAGGCCTTAAAGCGACAGTTCGCTCAGAAGATAACGCTGTGGTGATTCAACTAGAGAAAGGTGAACTTGCTCACTACCCTGCAGTCACTGCGATGTTCGCTCATCGTACACTCCCAGATCGTGATTTCACTAAACTTGTTACCTCGGATGCATTTGGCCAATATAGAATTACTCTTGATAATGGGCTTCAAGGCCCATGGTTTGTTGAATTGAGCCCACATGACGAGCATTGGCTAATCCAAGGCCGTGTTGAATTCCCTACCGAACAATCCATTAAACTGTCGAACTAATTATTATGTGTAAATCGTGTTATCACTGCGGTGAAGAAGTACCAGTCAACACGGACTTTAAAGTAGAGATACTGGATGAGATAAGAGATATGTGCTGCCCTGGATGTGAGACAGTGGCACAAACGATCGTCGATAGCGGTCTTATCTCTTATTATCAATTTAGAACAGAGCCTGCTGAAAAAGTCGACTTAGTCCCTGAAGAGCTATTAAAACTCATCCACTATGATAATGATGAAGTTCAATCTGAGTTTGTTCGGCACACCGAAAATAGCTCAGAAGTGACCTTGTCTGTTGATGGTGTTTCATGTGCGGCTTGTGCATGGTTAATTGAAAAGCACGTCAGCGGGATCAGTGGTGTTCAATCTATTCGGGTTAACACCACAACCAATCGTGCTTTATTAGTTTGGGATAACTCAAAAGTAAAACTGAGTGAGCTTCTCGCTAAAATTCATAACTTGGGCTATAAAGCCGCGCCTTTTGAAGCTGATAAGCATGAAGCGTCTTACCATCACTCAATGAAACAGTACCTTTATCGTTTGGGTATAGCTGGTATAGCGACAATGCAGGTGATGATGCTTGCGGTTGCGCTGTATTTAGAGGTCTTCGGCGATTTAGAACCTGAATTTAAAAACTACTTTCGTTGGGTCAGTTTAATTTTTGCAACACCAGTACTGGTCTATTCAGCCCTTCCGTTTTACATGAACGCATGGAGAAGCATTCGCGGCAGAACTCTAGGTATGGATGTCCCCGTCTCTATCGCATTGATCTTTGCTTACGTTGCAAGTGTTGTCGCAACGGTTAATGAAAAAGGAGAAGTGTTCTTCGAATCTATTTCAATGTTCACCTTCTTCTTGCTTATCGGTCGCTTTCTTGAGATGCGAGCAAGGCGAAAGGCAGCAGCGGCGAGTGGAAACCTTCTTAAATTGATACCAGCCGTGGCTACCACGCTAGATGGAAATCAAATACCTGTTAAATCATTAAAAGTCGGAGACAAACTTCGCGTATTACCTGGTGAACATGTTCCTGCTGATGGGATTATCGCTTTCGGAAGAGTCCATATCGACGAATCTATGCTTACGGGTGAATCACTACCGGTAGTGAGAGTTCAAGGAGACACTGTATTCGCTGGTACTATTAATGGCGATGATTCTTTTGAGCTAGAAGTAACAGCCTCTAAAGCAAACTCAGTCATTTCTAATATCGTACGCCTGCAAGACGAAGCTGAGCTGTCTAAACCAGCGATTGCTAAACTGGCTGATGTTGTAGCACGCTACTTTGTCGCCGTCTCTTTAGTCATAGCCGCAAGTACTTGGTATTATTGGCAAGGTACTCGACCTGATGATGCTTTTTGGATCATGCTTTCAGTGTTGGTTGCTACCTGCCCTTGTGCGCTTTCATTAGCTACCCCGACAGCGTTGACTTGTGCAACCTCTAGGATGGGTAACTTTGGCATCTTACTGAGAAAAAACCACGTATTCGAAACCTTATGTAAGGTGAATCATCTTATCGTTGATAAAACGGGGACCCTAACTTGCGGTAATATCGAAATAAGTAACATTGAGATTACGTCGACTATTGATCAAAGCACCTGTATCGCATTAGCTACCACACTTGAATCACATGCCAACCACCCTATTGCGCGAGCGTTCAATCAGTTTGAATCACAAACTGAAGTTGATGTGACTAACATTGAGAACATTATTGGCTCAGGTATTTTAGGTTCATATCAAGGAAAGCAGGTAAAAATCGGTAGTGCTAATTTTGTTCTTGGTAACGCTTCACTTGCGGAAGTGAATAGTATTTACCTTTCTCTCGATGATGTTCATTTAGCTACCTTTACCTACAATGATCCTATTCGTAAAGAGAGCGAAAATTTCATTAAGCGCTTTAAAGAAGCAGGTATTAAGGTCACGCTTCTCACTGGTGATACGCAAAACAACGCCGACCTCGTAGCGAGTAAAATAGGGATAGAGAAGGTTGTTGCGTCTGCAAAACCACAGGATAAGCTCGATTATCTTAATCAACTCGATGACGATGTGACTATGATGGTTGGTGATGGAATAAACGACGCCCCTACTCTTGCCGGTGCTCATATCTCTGTCGCAATGGGCGGTGGTACTGATGTTGCTAAAGCGTCTTCAGACATGGTTCTACTTGGAGATAGGTTAGACCGTCTATTAGAAGCACGTGAAATGGCGCTGAAAACGCGTAAAATCATTAGAGAGAATTTGGCGTGGTCATTAGGCTATAACTTACTTATCCTTCCATTGGCGATGGCTGGTTTAGTCGCCCCTTATATTGCGGCTTTCGGTATGTCAGCAAGCTCAATCATTGTTGTTACGAACTCATTACGATTGCTCAAAGAGAAAAAGTCGTCAAGAAGTTCTACGCCAATGAATGAGCAATCCATATCGAAACAGAAAGCTACGCCTAAACAACAAGTAGCAGCTAAAGAGCACCTTAACTAATGGAAAGTCTATATATATTAATTCCTATTGCCATTCTTCTCGTTTGTGTGGCTATTGGCATCTTCTTGTGGGCTGTAAAAAGTGACCAGTTTGAGGATTTAGAGCGTCAGGGGCACAACATCTTGTTTGAAGATGACAAGGTTCACAATGAAACAAAACCTCAGCAGCCAGTAGCCAGTAAGTCTATCGATAAACAAACAGGTGAAGATAAGGTTGATGACTAATGTCTATTGACTGGATGGGCGCCTTTTTAATCGGATTCATTGGTGCGGGCCACTGTATGGGTATGTGTGGTGGTCTCGCTTCGGCGTTGAGTATTGGTCATCAACAAAACTCGCGTATGATACCGATTTATTACAACACAGGCCGATTGCTTAGTTACGCAACCATTGGCGCTATTATTGGCAGTACAGTATCTACCCTTATAGAGTTCACCCAACTTAATCAAGCCCTTGCATGGTTACGCTTAGTTGCTGCAATTTTTATGATTATCCTTGCGCTATACGTAGGTCGATGGTGGTTTGGTTTGCTCGCATTTGAAAAGATTGGGCAGCGCTTTTGGAAATACCTATCTCCTATAGGGCAATCATTGCTACCACTTAAAAAACCGTTGTATGCACTACCGTTTGGCTTCGTTTGGGGTTGGTTACCATGTGGTTTGGTCTACTCTATTTTGACCTGGGCAGCAATATCAGGAAGTGCCGTAAACGGAGCTCTCATTATGCTTTGTTTTGGGCTAGGAACACTTCCTGCCATGCTGTTAATTGGGTATAGTGCCACGCACTTAAAAAAGATACAGCAATCCTCACTATTTCGAACTATCGGCGCTAGCTGTATTCTGCTCTATGGTGTTTATACCGCATATGCCGCGTTAATACTTTTATCATTTAGTTTATAAATGCGTGATTTAGTTTGATTTTTAAAACTACCCTTTAGTGTTAAGCGGTGGTAAAATATTGATGTATATCAAATTGTGAAAGGTTGTTATGATTTCTGAAAAGCCAGGTACAAGTCGCATTTCATCCGGCGGTTGCGCGATCCACTGTCAAGATTGCAGTATTAGCCAGCTGTGTATCCCATTTACATTAAGCGAATCTGAGCTAGATCAGCTCGACCATATCATTGAAAGAAAAAAACCAATCCAGAAAAGCCAAGAGCTATTTAAAGCGGGTGATGAACTGAAATCACTCTATGCTATCCGCTCTGGTACTATCAAAAGTTATACCATTACTGAGCAAGGTGATGAACAAATTACCGCTTTCCATTTAGCGGGTGATTTGGTTGGTTTTGATGCTATCACTGATGATTGTCATCCAAGTTTTGCTCAAGCTCTCGAAACATCTATGGTTTGTGAAATTCCCTATGAAATCTTAGACGATTTATCCGGTAAAATGCCTAAGCTTCGTCAGCAGATCATGCGCTTAATGAGTAATGAGATTAAGGGCGACCAAGAAATGATACTACTGCTTTCTAAAAAGAATGCAGAAGAGCGTTTGGCGGCATTTTTGTACAATCTGTCTACCCGCTTCTCTCAGCGTGGATTTAGCCCTCGCGAGTTTCGTTTGACGATGACGCGTGGTGACATAGGTAATTACCTTGGTTTAACCGTTGAAACGATCAGCCGTTTGTTGGGTCGTTTTCAGAAATCAGAAATCTTATGTGTTAAAGGTAAATACATCACAATTGTTGACCACGATGCGTTAATGAAACTAGCTGGTGTATCATCAGAATCATAAGTAACTTCAATGATGTAGCTCATTAATGAGCTGCATCATACTTCCACAAACTTTCCTCTCTTTTTTCTCATACTAATTCCTCTATCTGCGCTACATTAGGTATATAGCCCTAAACATTTAAGGTAAGCGCATGAGTATATATAACAAGATATTAGTGGTTGCTGATATCAATAATGATCAACAGCCTGCCCTAGCCCGAGCAATGAAGTTGGCATCCAAAAGTAAGTCAACTAGCCATGTAATGTTCTTTCTATCCATTTATGATTTTTCATACGATATGACCTCAATGCTCTCAATGGATGAGCGTGATGCAATGAGAAGAGGTGTTATTCATCAGCGCGAGCAGTGGATGAAAAAAGTCGCTGAGCCTTACCTAAGTAGTGACGTTGAATTTGAAATTAAAGTGGTGTGGCATAACCGCCCTTATGAAGCGATCATTGCAGAAGTTTTCTCTGGTTCACATGACATCCTGATTAAAGGCACTCGAACTCACGATGTTCTTGAATCTGTGATATTCACTCCAACTGATTGGCATTTACTAAGAAAGTCGCCTTGCCCTGTATTACTCGTTAAAAGTGAATATTGGCCAGAAGATGCAAATATCATTGCTTCTGTACATGTTGGATCTGAGAATGAGACACACAGTGACCTTAACGATCGCATGGTAAAACAGCTGACTAACTTATCTGAGCGCCTTGATGCTAATTCATATCTAGTTAATGCTTACCCAGTAACCCCTGCTAATATCACGATAGAGCTACCAGAATTTGATCCAACAACTTACACTGACGCTGTTCGCGGACACCATTTAACCTCTATGAAAGCGTTACGCCAAAAGCACTCATTTGATGAAGAGCAGACGATTGTCGAGCAAGGTTTGCCAGAGGATGTGATTCCGGAGGTCGCGAGTAGGCTTAATGCTGCGATGGTGATTCTTGGAACAACGGGGCGTACTGGTCTGTCTGCCGTATTTATAGGTAATACGGCAGAGCACGTTATCGATAAGATAAATTGTGATGTTTTAGCTCTTAAACCCCATGGTTATGTCAGCCCACTGGATCCACAAACCGCGGTATAGTCAAAAGCCACTGACGCATGCGCAATAAGTACATAATAGTGACTTTTATCAATTAGTATTAGAGGAAGTTAGTAACCTTCCTCTGCTTTTACCTAGATATGCGTAACATCGATATAAAGTGACTCATCGATATTGGTAGAAGAGACGGTCGCTTCATTGAACTCATATTCTTCTCTCGTCCCTTCCCTATCTAATGGGAGGTTAACAAAGTCGAACAGCTCTCTATCCGCCAACTGGCTAGGGCTAACATTCTGAATAGACTTAAATGTTTTCTCAATTCGACCAGGGGTCTTCTTATCCCAATCGACCAACATCGCTTTGATTGATTGTCTTTCTAGCTTCTCTTGAGAGCCACATAAATTACACGGAATAATTGGGAACTCTTTATGTTCAGCGTAAGTAATGAGGTCTTTTTCACGACAATAAGTTAATGGTCGTATAACCACATTACGTCCATCATCAGAACGTAGTTTTGGTGGCATCGCTTTTAAACGTGCGCCATGGAACATGTTTAAAAACATAGTCTCGACGATGTCATCCATATGATGACCGAGTGCAATTTTTGTCGCGCCAATTTTTTCAGCAAAAGAGTACAATGTTCCGCGGCGTAAACGAGAGCACAACCCACATGTTGTTTTTCCTTCAGGGATCTTTTCTTTGACGACAGAGTAAGTATCTTTATCAACGATATAATACGGGGTATCAAGAGTTTCAAAATACTCTGGCAGGATATGCTCTGGAAAACCTGGCTGCTTTTGGTCTAAGTTAACAGCAATGACCTCAAACTTGATCGGGGCAGCTTTTTGAAGTTGAAGTAAAATATCGAGCATTGCAAAAGAGTCTTTACCTCCACTTATACAGGCCATCACAACATCACCTTCTTCGATCATGTTGTAGTCAATAATGGCATTTCCAACATTTCTCCTTAGGCGTTTTTGAAGTTTATTTAGCTCTAGTGTCTCTTTTCTTGTTTCTGTTTGGCTCATTGCTTGCTCACACATAACTTATCGTAACAACAAAATGTTTTCACATGATGATTAAGGGCGTGGATTATACGGACTTTTATGGCGGGATTAAATCCCTACGAGAGAACTTTGACTTAAAGACATGTAGGAAGGGTATCGCGAATAAAAAAGAGCAACCCAAAAGGCTGCTCTTATATTACATTTACGAAAGGCTATTTTTAAAAATAGGAATACTAATTAACCGACTATTGGGCACTTGGGATGTAAGGCAAAACCCTAGTTGTCTCTTGGGGCAGTGTCATCGACTCGCCCTCGCCAATCTCGGCTAGTAATACTGTTGCTAAGCCATTTTTAATCGGAATTAATCCACCTTGAGATAACTCAATATTGCCGTTCAAACTATTAGCAAATTCTAGAGTTACGCCTTCTACATCAGGAGAGAACCAACTTGAGAACATACCGCCTAGATCATCGAGCATCGCTTTCATTTGAGGCAGGTATTGGCTGATTTTCTCGTAATGTACTTCACCCTTCAATGGTTCTTTCGTCAGGACGACCATAGAGAAGTCACACTGTAATGATTTTGGAGTGTGTACATAAACAAGGGGATTAGCGTTGCGTAAATGGCTGTCTAGTGGAACGATTAGTTCATTATTAGAGGCGACTTGAAGCTCTTCATAATGTTCTTCTTTTTCCATCCATGCTTTTTCGATGTTACACAGCTCTCGAGTCTGTGCGTTAACAAAGAAGAACCCTACCTTAACGTCATCGTGACCTTCATTCAGGTTATTCTTCATTTGTGTGTATAGCTTTGAATACGTAAATCGATACTCTTGTGCAGTAGAAGGTAGCGAAGTGAGAAGAACGGTTGTCGCAATTAACAACGAAGATAATTTTTTCATACAGTTTCTTATTATTTAGTCCAGAAGGGCTGATTAAAACGAATCATACTTTGAATCTCATCAACATAAGGTTGGCCACGCTCCGAATAACGAATCAATCCATTTGCTAACTCGATAGCACTGTCGGTATCGAGTAGATCGAGGTTATTAGAGTGAAGATCGAAGCGTATGTTTCTTAAATCTTGATAGGCTCTATTGCGATTGACGTTCATAAAGTAACGATGGATAGACTCTTGAACAGAGCTAAATGACGCGACTTCATGAGTCATGCCCTCTTTTCTCTGCTCAGGTACGACACCACAGCCAGAACTATAGCACCACTGACCAAAGTAATTGTTGGCTTGCGTTGCAAAACGAGATGTTCCCCAACCAGACTCCTTTGCTGCTTGGGTTAACACCAAGGCTTCTGGTAATACGTCGACGCGATGTAGCATCATATCAATCCATTTTGCATTGATGCCTTCTGACGGAACTTCGACTTGGTAAAGTTGCCCTAATCGTTCTGCATAAGAGCCATCTTCAGAGGTTAGCTCGTTATTATTAAAGTGTGCTTGAATTTGTTCTAAACGAGCGCGTTCCTTAAGGATCCGCTTGTTCTCTAACGCAATACCTGGTTTTAAGTAATCAAAAAATGCGGTTTTCTTCTGCTGTATATCATTAATAGACGCAAAGTCAGGTGCAGTATCAATACTATGTGCTTGAACCAGTACTTCTCGTTGTTCATCTTGAATCACAACAGGTTCTATTTCTGATTGTTCACTCTGCCAGAAAGCAATGGCGGTGACGATTCCAGCTGAAACTACTGTTAATACTAATTTATTACGCATTGAAAACGTCCGAGTCCTTGTTGTGATCATCTTTCGTCGTTGGGGTATCGTCATTTGGCGTGTCATCATCTGATCTATCTGTAGCAACAATCTTTAATTTAATACCAAACATATTACGGTAGATAATCCCCTTAACATGGAAGAAGAATGGCAACACAAAGATAAGGCCGATGCCATAAAACATTGCGGCTGCGACAAATAGCATTGTAACAACGAAATAGATGGCAGCGATGGTGAAAATTTTCTTATTTACAGCGCGAAGTGATAGCCACAATGATTGAAGGGGCGAAACACGTTTTTCACAAACAAGTAGGATTGAATTACTAAAGGCCAATGAAAGATATAACGATACAAATGGTAATACCGCCCCAGCAATGCCTTGAAGAACAAGAGCAAAAAGCGTCGCTAGAATAACAGGTACAGTGAATTGTAACCCCTTTCCAATGTGACGTGATTTAGTGTTCAAGCCCGCTGCATGACTCATGGCCATTAGGCTGATTCCCGCAAAAATCGGGGCGCTGACGACTTCGTAACTGAAGTTAGCCACAAAAATCGCTTGAACCATTGATTGGTTGAAGCCATCAGGATTGTCAAGAATCGTAAGGATAATCGATGGATCACCAAGTTGAAGCTTGAGGGCGATATAGAATATTGCCAATTGCACAATCAGCAGAATCATTACTGAAGGTGTGAATGAAAGGAAGTGCTTAACAGTAATACTCCCCGCTTCTTTTAACACGTCACCGACTTTTAATTCGTAGTCGCCGGATAGGGCTTTTTCTACACTACCGCCGAGGTTGAAGTCTTTCTTAATGTCGTTGTTCATTCTAATGCCCGTAGCAATCTTTATTGCTCTAATTACTGATTTGATAAAATTAGCCGCATTATACTTAAATAGCATTTATACGAAAATCTGAACTGATATTTATCCTAAAATTCTTACATATTTGTATGATAATTCTTCGTTTTTATCATTTTTATCGAGATAATAAGACTACTCTAAGGTAATGCGTTAAAAAAGTTCACTGATCAATATGAAAACGCTTTTAATTCACTAAATTGATGATTATCATCCGCCCAATATTCTATCTTGTATTACACTCGAATATAAGCACCCACACCCCCGTAAGGAGAACAGAAAGCCTTGAATACATTAACAGGTAACTCATTGCCTATTATTCAATTATCTGCAATTAGTAAGAGTTTTGATGGGCAAAGAGTCATTAACGAACTCTCAATCGATGTTAATCACGGTGAGTTTCTAACCATTCTAGGGCCTTCTGGCTGTGGCAAAACAACCGTGTTGAGGTTGATCGCTGGATTTGAATTAGCCGACGTCGGGCGTATTGTTCTTGATGATGTCGACATTACTCATGTTCCCGCAGAACAACGTCATGTAAATACTGTATTTCAAAGTTATGCGTTGTTTCCACATATGTCTATTTTTGAAAACGTTGCTTTTGGACTTCGTATGCAAAAAGTACCGACTGAGCAGATTAAGCAGCGGGTATTGGAAGCTTTAGTCATGGTGAAACTGCAGGATCACGTGAGCCGCATGCCCCACCAGTTATCGGGTGGCCAACAACAACGAGTTGCCATTGCTCGTGCGGTTGTGAATAAGCCTAAGGTTCTTCTCCTAGATGAGTCCCTTTCAGCTTTAGATTATAAATTGCGTAAACAGATGCAGTCGGAACTCAAGCAGCTCCAACGTAAACTCGGCATCACTTTTATTTTTGTAACCCATGATCAAGAAGAAGCTCTTTCGATGTCAGATCGAATCATCGTGATGAAAGACGGTGTCATTGAGCAAGACGGTACGCCTAGAGAGATCTATGAAGAGCCTAAAAATTTGTTTGTCGCTGAGTTTATCGGTGAGATAAACAACTTTTCAGCGACAGTCGTATCACGAGTCGATGACAAGAGAGTTCTGGTTAATATCGAAGGCGCAGAAGTCATCGTTCATCATGATCGAATGGTTGATTCCGAGGATTCATTACACGTTTTACTGCGCCCTGAAGATTTGAAGGTGACTGAAATCAAAGAGTCTGATGAGCAGGGAATTGTCGGTCACGTTATCGATAGAACTTACAAAGGAATGACGCTTGATTCTGTTATTGAGCTCCCTTCAGGAATGCGAGTTATGACCAGTGAGTTCTTTAACGAAGATGATCCCGACGTTGATCATTCTCTAGGACAAAAAGTCTCGATCAGTTGGATTGAAACTTGGGAAGTGGTGTTGACCGATGCTCAAATTGTTTAACTTCAGAAATACCATTCTCGCCATCATAATTGGCTGGTTAACGCTCTTCGTTTTCGTGCCTAATCTCATGATTATCGCGACGAGCTTTTTGACTCGTGATGAAGCTAATCTTATCGATTTCACGTTTACACTTAACAATTATGTGAGATTGGCGGACCCTCTATACATAAAGGTTGTTTGGCATTCGTTTTATATGGCAACGATAGCAACGCTTTTATGCTTAGTGGTTGGCTATCCGTTCGCTTATATTATTACTAAAATGCCTAAGAACACTCGTCCATTTATGTTGTTTTTGGTCATCATTCCATTTTGGACTAACTCGTTAATTCGCACCTATGGCCTTAAGATTGTACTCGGCACACAAGGAGTTCTTAACAAGAGTTTGTTGGCTTTAGATATTATCGAAAAGCCAATTCGATTGATGTACACAGAAACCGCCGTAATGATTGGGCTGGTCTACGTATTATTACCATTTATGATATTGCCGCTGTACTCTGCTATTGAAAAACTGAATGGCTCCTACATTGAAGCAGCCAAAGATCTCGGAGCAACCAAGTTTCAAACCTTCACCAAAATTATCTTGCCACTGACTATGCCAGGTATCATTGGAGGATGCCTACTCGTCTTATTGCCTGCACTAGGTATGTTCTATGTGGCTGATTTACTTGGTGGTGCTAAAAACTTGCTGATAGGTAATGTGATAAAAAGTCAGGTACTCAATGCGCGCGATTGGCCATTTGGTGCAGCCACAAGTATTGCACTCACCGCTGCTATGGCACTATTACTTTTTGCTTATTATAAAGCCGGTAAGCTATTTGACCGTAATTCGGAGCTAAGCTAATGGGACGCTTTTCTAAATACAGCTTCATGAGCGTAGTCTACCTTTTTTTGTACTTACCGATTATCGTGCTCATTGTTAACTCATTTAATGACAACAAATTTGGCATGAAATGGGGGGGATTCACCACCAAGTGGTATCAAGCACTCGTGAACAACGACAGCTTAATGCAAGCGGCTTGGCACTCGATTAACATTGCTGTTTTTTCAGCAACGGCTGCAGCGATTATTGGTAGTTTAACCGCCGTTGCCCTCTTTCGATATCAATTTAAGGGAAAGTCTGCGGTTAACAGTTTGCTCTTCGTTGTCATGATGTCGCCTGACATCGTTATGGCAATATCGTTCTTAGCGCTGTTTCTAGTGATTGGTGTTCAACTCGGGTTCTTGACGCTGTTGATCGCTCATATCACGTTTTGTCTACCGTTTGTCGTTGTTACCGTATACAGCCGCCTCAAAGGTTTTGATGTGAAGATGTTAGAGGCTGCGAAAGACCTCGGCGCGAGCGAATGGACGATATTGACTAAGATAATCATGCCAATCGCTAAACCAGCGATTGCAGGCGGTTGGTTACTGAGTTTTACACTCTCTCTTGATGACGTGATTATTAGCTCGTTTGTGACTGGTCCGGCTTATGAAATATTACCGTTAAAAATCTATTCGATGGTTAAAGTTGGGATCTCTCCAGAAGTGAATGCGTTAGCCACGGTCATGCTCATCGTTTCGTTATTTCTAGTGGGGCTATCTCAATTTATTAGTCGAGATGGGCTCGAAAGAAATGAAGATCGCTAAATGAAGGAAGAATTCTATAAAAAGGCACTGTAAAAAGTTGAAATATTCGTTTTTTTTCCTATGCTTATGCCAAGTTTACAGCTTATTAATTTAAGCATTTATCTATAAATTGATATGGAAGTACCATGAATAAAAAATTCTGTGTTGCTGCGATATTTGCCGCGACTCTTGTATCCCAACCAACGCTTGCTAATGACAAAGAACTCTACTTTTACAATTGGTCAGAATACATCCCGAATGAAGTGCTAGAAAACTTCACCAAAGAGACGGGTATCAAAGTCATTTACTCAACGTACGAATCGAATGAGAGCATGTATGCCAAGCTAAAAACACAAGGTTCAGGGTATGACTTGGTAGTACCATCAACATATTTCGTCTCTAAAATGCACAAAGAAGATATGCTACAAGAGATAGATAAAAACAAACTCTCTCACTTTTCTGATCTAGATCCAAACTACCTAGACAAGCCATTTGATCCTAATAACACCTACTCTATTCCCTACATTTGGGGGGCGACGGGGATTGGTGTTAACTCAGACATGCTTGATGGTTCTTCATTAAGTAATTGGGGAGATTTCTGGGACAGTAAATGGGAAGGTCAGCTTATGCTGATGGATGACTCTCGCGAAGTCTTCCATATCGCGCTAAGCAAACTCGGTTATTCACCAAATACAACTGACCCTAAAGAGATCGAAGAAGGTTATCAAGAACTTAGAAAGCTAATGCCAAACGTTTTAGTGTTTAACTCTGACTTCCCTGCTAACCCATATCTTGCTGGAGAAGTGTCGTTAGGAATGCTTTGGAATGGATCCGCTTACATGGCTCGCCAAGAAGGTGCTTCAATCGATATTATTTGGCCAGAGAAAGGGGCTATTTTCTGGATGGACAGCTTGGCTATCCCTTCAGGAGCTAAAAACATCGATGCAGCACACCAGATGATAGATTTCCTTCTTCGCCCAGAGAATGCTGCCAAGATAGCTCTAGAAATCGGTTACCCTACTCCAGTTAAAACGGCCTACCCTTTACTGCCTGAAGAGTTTGCCAATGATACTAATATATTTCCTCCTCAAGAGGTGATGGATTCCGGTGTATGGCAAGATGAAGTTGGTGAAGCAAGCGTATTGTATGAAGACTACTTCCAGCGTTTAAAAGTCGGAAACTAAATGAGCGGCCATGAGGGTTATATTTTCCTCATGGCTACTTCTTACTGCGTCAATCAAAGTGTCTGAGGTGAGCGAATTAAGTACAATGTAAAGTACAGTAGTGTACTGGCTTTAATCACATTAATGCTGTTTGTTTCAATTTCTATGATGGCTTTAAGCTATTTTATCGAAATTGATTCTTACTATGACCTACTCTTTGAAAGCAATTCTCTCTTCCTTACTATCTATATCTATTTCATCTCTAGAAAAGTTATAAAGAACAATCGAATCCTCATGCTGGGGTTGTTACTTCTGGCAAGTAACCAAGCCTACGATGTTATTACAGAAATAAAAGTTTTGGATGACTGGGCGAACAGACATGACCTTACTCACACGTTTTTGGAAGATGGCGTTCTTCAAATTTCATTCTTGTTAATTGCATTTGGTGTAACTCGATTACTTCAACAAGCTCATCACGAAGCAGCGCTCGATGAGTTAACTGGTCTGTATAATCGTAAAGAACTTAGTAGCATTAAAAAAAGTCAGTTTGATGTTATCTACTTTGATATTAATGAGTTAAAAAAAATCAATGATAATAAAGGCCACGCCGTTGGGGATTTATTAATCATTCGTTTTTCACAAGCTTTAAAGATTGCTAAACAAAAAGGCGAACAAGTTTTTCGAATTGGTGGGGATGAATTTGTTGTCATCGCAGAGGTTGGGCGCGCGCAAGACTATGTCGATTCGATGCATCGCACTTTGGAGGGGGAACAAATCACTTTTAGCTACGGATTTGAAACCACCTTGTTAAAAAATTTTGACGACGCCCTAGCCAAAGCTGATGCCGCAATGTACAAAATGAAAAGCTCCCTAAACAAAGGCGGAGAGCTTTAATGAGTAAACTTTCTTTATTACGCGTGCTGCCTAGTTTGGTTATCAACAGCTAACAGTTCCTCTATCAATTTTGGAACTTCAAGACTCGCTTTACCATAACGCTTCTCTTCAAATTCACTTTCTACTGCACTTGGCTCTAGATTAATCTCAATCGTATGAGCACCGTGCATCTTAGCATCATGGACAAACCCAGCTGCTGGGTAGACTACGCCAGAAGTGCCAATTGATATAAACAAATCACACTCTTCAAGAGCCGAATAGATATCGCCCATTCTTAAAGGCATTTCTCCAAACCAGACAATATGAGGTCGCATCTGTGCTGGTATTTGACAGCAATGGCAAAGCTCTCCCGTTAAAATATCAGCTTTGTGTTCAATGACTTGGTTCGACTCACTACAACGTGACTTCAATAGCTCACCATGCATGTGAATTATATTATTACTGCCACCCCGCTCATGAAGATTATCAATGTTTTGTGTGATAACGGTAACCTTACCTTCTAACTCTTCCTCTAAACGACCTAGTGCATTATGTGCAGAATTGGGTTTAATCGTTTCAGACTGTAATTTTTTTCGTCTTTGATTGTAGAAATCTTGGACTAAATCAGGATCGCGGACAAACCCTTCTGGTGTCGCAACATCTTCAATACGATGATTTTCCCAAAGCCCATCCTGTGCTCTGAAAGTCTGAATTCCTGATTCAGCAGAGATACCTGCACCAGTGAGAATAACGATATTTTTATAAGGAAACTGCATGCTATGTCCTTTTAGCCCTGACTTTATTCAAGATTAGCACTGTTCATTTAGTATCAGAAGTTGTTCATGTTAGACCATAGTATTAAACCCCTTACTTTACTGCGGGTTATGTGAACTACAACAAAAAAAGAGAAGCCTAGAGCTTCTCTTAAATCTGCAATAGCCTCACAACTAATCTTCGTTTATGGACGAAATCTTATGGATAGCAAGATCGGCACCGAGGAATTCATCCTCTTCTGATAATCTTAAGCCAGTCAATTTATGAAGAAGCCCATAAACGAATACGGCACCAATTACAGCAACCGTGATACCCAGAACTGTCCCTAAGAATTGTACCGTTAGGCTCACTCCACCCAAACCTCCAAGTGCAGTTTGACCAAATATACCAGCAGCGACCCCACCCCATGCGCCACATATGCCATGAAGAGGCCAAACACCAAGTACATCATCTATAGTGGTGTTGTTCTGTAAGTACGTAAAGAGATACACAAAAAGACCACCAGCAAACCCACCAGTAATTAAAGCACCAATAGGATGCATAAGATCAGAGCCTGCACAGATGGCCACGAGACCCGCTAGCGGACCATTATGAATAAACCCTGGGTCATTCTTACCCGCAATAAGCGCAACGACTATACCACCTACCATTGCCATCAATGAGTTCAGTGCCACTAAACCGCTGATCCCATCCAACGACTGGGCTGACATAACATTAAAGCCAAACCAACCTACACAAAGAATCCAAGCGCCTAACGCAAGGAAGGGAATATTGGATGGTGCGAAGTTTGTGTGCTTACCTGCTCTGACTCGGCCCTTTCGCATGCCTAAAAAAATAACGGCGATGAGAGCGATCCATCCACCAACACCATGAACAACGACAGAACCAGCAAAGTCATGAAACCCCGCGCCAAAACTATTTTCAAACCAAGCTTGTATGCCAAAATTTCCATTCCAGACAATACCTTCAAAGAATGGGTAGACAAGGCCTACGGTTAAGAAGGTAGCGATAAGAATAGGGTAAAAACGTGCTCGTTCAGCAATTCCACCAGAGACAATGGCAGGAATAGCTGCCGCAAACGTCATTAAAAAAAAGAACTTAACGAGTTCGTAGCCATTTCCTTGTGAAAGTGTCTCTGCACTTGAAAAAAAGTGTCCACCATAAGCGACCCAGTATCCAATAAAAAAATAAGCGAGTGCGGAAACACCAAAATCAGCTAGTATTTTTACTAGCGCGTTGACTTGGTTTTTACGACGTACCGTTCCGACTTCTAAAAATGCAAATCCTGCGTGCATTAGAAAAACCATAATGGCACCCAGCAATAAGAATAATGTATCTGAGCTTTGCGTGAGGACTTGAACGACACCTTGGACTGGGCTTGATGATTCTGACATGAATAGAGTCTCCTTACTCATTCGTACTACATACTTTTACGTCGCACTGCTTTGGTGCTAAAAAACGAAAAGTACCTTTATATTGTTAGATTTATCATGATTTAGTGCGTATATTGCAAAGAGTATGCCACGAAGGTATTAAATGAACTTATGGTTTGTTTTTGTACTATATTGACGACTTATCAATAGGTTGCAGATGTGGCACTAGGGGTAATTCGTGATTGCTTGCTTGAATGCTGCACCAGTTTGGGGTTATTGCACCAAACTGGAGAATCTGCTCATTTAGCTCACTAGCTATGTAAAAGTAAAAATAAAAGAGAGAGCGTCAGTTGCTCTCTCTTTATATTTGTTATCGGCCAACAATAATGTTTACAAGTTTGGACCTTTCGTCGGTTTATGAGGAAGATTCGCCTTGAGCTGTTTCATTCCCTTAAACATTCGATAGAACCAAATGACAATAGCGAGAGCGGCGAACACCATACCAATAATAGGAATAACGTAAGCAATGCTGTCTAGCATTGAACTCTGATACCAATAGTCATTAATGCCGATTAACACGCCATTAGACGTAGCAATGGTCACGATCAATACAACAAAGAAAGTTAGATTTAGAAAGAAGCTACGGATCAACCCATAATAATGGGAGTTAACCACTTCAGAGTCTTCACCTTTATCTAAGCGATACCCTGCATAGACAATCGCAACGACACCAGAGAGCAAGCAAGTTAATGGCGTAAACAAGCTAGCGATATAAGCAAACCAAATTCCGTTATGTTGTTTGTTCATGTTTTGCCTCTTGCTTAACTTGGCCTTCTACAGAGCTCTCTTTCTTGTTTTCAGACATCACTTCCTCATACCAGATATCATGATGCTCTTTGGCCCATGTTTCATCCACCTCACCTGTTACCATTCCTTCTAATGCCCCTTCCATACCGAACAGGCCAATATAGATATGGAACACAAAGCCACAAATCAGGATAAGTGCAGAAACCATGTGTACAAGGTTCGACAACTCCATATCACGTCGTGTCTGGCCAAAGATTGGAAAATCAAGTACAAGGCCACTAAACGCGGCAATAGAGCCTGCAAAGATTAGCAACCAAAAGAGCGCTTTTTCACCCGCATTCGAAAACTCAGCAGAAGGATGCGACCCTTTATGTTTACCAACCATCCCGCCTAGTTTCATAAACCAAGTAATATCGACTTGGCTGAAAATAGACTTGCGCCACCACTTAAACAGAATAAGAACAAGCAGCACACCAAACAGCGGACCTAGGTAGTTATGATATTGCTTAGCAAGCATGATAACGAAGCCCCACAGTTCGGTCGGAACATAAGGTTTCAAAAAGTGCTTGCCATAAACGAGCATCAGCCCACTAAAGGCTAACGTAAGGAAGGTAAACGCCATACTCCAATGCAGCGCTCGGTCTAATCGCGTCCAACGTTTTATCTTTCTTCCCGTACGAGGCTTACTTAACATAACAGGGCCAACGATAATATATGCAAGAATTACCACTGAAATACTACCAAAAATAGCGATAGCACCTGCTGGTGACATCCACTTCTCTTTCAATATGTACCATGTTTGCCCTGGTGTACTGATCAATACGCCATGTTCAGGAGATTGCGAAGTCGTATAACCTTCTTCTCCTGCTCTGACTTGACGCCAAAAATCAGCCCCCGCTAATTGCGTAATCTCTCTTTCCGCAACGCTAGACCCAGTGTTATTAGAGTCGTTAGCAAGAACATTAAAAGACAAGCTAAGCAGTAATGCTGTCACTATTGACAGCATTACAAGAGAGGTACGTTTAATACATTTGAACATATCTCTCTCCATGGTTAGCTCTTCGTCGCATCAAAAGCGAGGTCTTCACCATTTGTCCAACCTGCCTCTTTTGCTCCACGTTCTACAACACGCTGGCGGAAAATGTCAGACACCTTGTTCGCATCACCAGCAATCAACGCTTTGGTTGAACAAAGTGACGCACACATAGGAAGCTTTCCTTCAGCTAGACGGTTAGCACCGTACTTCTTACGCTCCTCCTCTGAACCTGCTTCTGTTTCAGGGCCACCTGCACAGAATGTACATTTATCCATCTTGCCTCGTTCGCCAAATGCGCTTTGCTTTGGAAACTGGGGTGCACCAAACGGACAGGCGAACAAGCAGTAGCCACAACCAATACAGAGGTCTTTATTATGCAAGACAACGCCATCTTCGGTTCTTTCAAAACAGTCAGCTGGGCAAACTGCCATGCAAGGCGCATCGGTACAGTGCATACACGCTACAGAGATAGAGTTCTCTCCCGGTTCGCCGTCATTTAGGGTAACAACGCGACGACGCTGAATACCCCATTCAAGAGCATCATCATTTTCATTTTTACACGCAGTGACACAACCATTACATTCGATGCAGCGCTTGGTGTCACAAAGGAATTTCATATTAGCCATCTTTATTTCTCCTAAGCTTTACGAATGTTACAAAGCGTCACTTTAGTTTCCTGCATTTGAGTCACAGGGTCATAACCGTATGTAGTCGCTATATTAGCGGATTCACCAATAACATAAGGGTCTGTCCCTTCAGGGTATTTCTCTCGAAGGTCTTCACCTTGGAACTTCCCACCAAAGTGAAATGGAATAAATGCAAGGCCAGGCTTAACACGACGAGTCACCATGGCTTTAACATGAATACGCCCTTTTTCTGCGCCTTCAACCCAAACCATGTCACCATCTTTAAATCCAAGATCATTAGCGTCTTTAGGGTTCACTTCAACGAACATTTCTTGTTGAAGCTCAGCAAGCCAAGGGTTAGAACGTGTCTCTTCACCACCCCCTTCATACTCTACCAAGCGCCCAGAGGTTAGAATGATTGGGTACTCTTTAGACTTGTCTTGGTCTTGAATCGATTTGTACATCGTTGGTAGACGGTAAATGGACTCACTGTCATCCCATGTCGGATAATCAGTGACAAGGTCACGTCTTGGAGTGTAAAGAGGTTCTCGGTGTAGCGGAACACGGTCTGGGAATGTCCAAACAATGGCACGTGCTTTCGCGTTACCAAATGGCATACAACCATGTTTAATCGCTACACGTTGAATACCGCCGGAAATGTCGGTTTTCCAGTTCTTGCCTTCCGCCGCGGCTTTTTCGGCCTCGGTTAGATCGTCCCACCAACCTAGCTGTTTAAGCAGTTTGTCACTAAATTCTGGGTAACCATCTTTCAGTTCACAATCTTTTGAATAGCTGTCTTCAGCAAGCAGGCTCTTCCCCTCAAATTCAACGCCAAATCGAGCTCTAAAGTTACCGCCACCTTCGGCAACAGGTTTAGAGGTATCGTAAAGAATGTGAGTACCTGGGTGTTTCATCTCAGGTGTTCCCCAGCATGGCCAAGGTAGACCATAGGTTTCACCGTGTGCTGGACCGCCTTCCGCTTCCAAAGACGTCTTATGGAACGTATGCCAGTTCATAGTATGTGATTTGATACGTTCTGGGCTTTGACCTGTATAGCCAATTGTCCACATACCCTTATTGAACTCACGAGTAATGTCTTCAATGTTAGGCTGATTGTTTGTAACACCAATGTTTTTGAAAAGCTGATCAGAGAAACCTAACTTCTTAGTCAGCAGGTACATGATTTCATGATCAGGTTTTGACTCAAATAATGGTGGAATGACTTGTTCGCGCCATTGCAGTGAACGGTTAGACGCGGTCACGGAACCTGTGGTTTCGAATTGAGTTGTCGCAGGTAACAGATACACACCATCAGTGCGATCATTCATTACGGCCGCAACGGTTGGGTAAGGGTCAACAATAACCATCATGTCGAGTTTCTGCATCGCGGTTTTCATTTCAACACCACGAGTTTGCGAGTTTACCGCGTGACCCCAATAGAACATGGCACGAATGTTATCGTTCTGTTCAATATTACTTTTGTCTTCTAAAACACCATCTATCCAACGAGAAACAGGAATACCCATGTTGTTCATTGGTAATTTGCCACGATATTTATTTTGATCGAAACGATCTTTCACCCATTGGTGGTCTAAATCCCAAATACCAGACCAATGTTTCCATGCACCGTCAGATAGCCCGTAATACCCTGGTAAAGTATGAGAAAGAACGCCCAAGTCTGTTGCGCCTTGCACGTTATCGTGACCACGGAAGATGTTAGCGCCGCCGCCTGATTTACCCATATTGCCTAGAGCAAGTTCAAGTACACAGTAAGCACGAGTATTGTTGTTACCTGTTGTATGTTGAGTTCCGCCCATACACCAAACGACACAACCCGGACGGTTTTCAGAGAGCAGTTTGGCCGTTTGGTAAACTTCGTCTTCTGTAATACCCGTTACACGTTCAACTTCTTCTGGTGTCCACTTGGCGACTTCTTCTAGTACTTCGTCCATACCAAAGACACGTTGACGAATGAACTCCTTGTCTTCCCATTGGTTTTTAAATACATGCCATAGCACACCCCAAATAAAGGCAACATCAGTACCTGGGCGAAGTGATACGTAATGATCTGCTTTTGCAGCGGTACGAGTACGACGTGGATCCGCAACGACAATTTTGCAGTTGTTTTTCTCTTTCGCTATCAAGATATGCTGCATCGCCACTGGGTGAGCTTCTGCTGGGTTAGACCCGATGAAAAGCATCGACTTACAGTTGTGCATGTCGTTAAACGAATTCGTCATTGCACCGTAGCCCCACGTGTTTGCTACACCGGCTACCGTGGTTGAGTGACAAATACGTGCTTGGTGGTCAACGTTATTGGTTCCCCATAGCGATGCCATTTTACGGAACATATACGCTTGTTCGTTATTGTGCTTCGCGCTACCAAGCCAGTAAACCGAATCTGGGCCTGACTCTTTGCGGATCTCTAATGTCTTGTTGCCAATTTCTTCAATCGCTTGCTCCCAAGAAAGCTTCTTCCATTTGCCGTTTTCAAGCTTCATTGGGTATTTTAGACGGCGTTCACCATGACCGTGTTCACGTAAGGCTGCACCTTTAGCACAGTGGCCACCAAGGTTAAATGGATGATCGAAAGCTGGCTCTTGCCCTGTCCAAACACCATTTTGAACTTCAGCATAAATGCCACAACCGACAGAACAGTGAGAACATATAGTGCGTTTAATCTCAGTTTTAGCATCAGAGCTGACTGATTTCGCCTCCGCTTTTTTCATCATTCCAGGAGCAAATAGACTTGCCCCCGCAACTGCGCCACCCGCTGCTAACGAAGAGTTCTTCATGAACGTACGACGACTTACACCAAATTGATTCTCTTTTTTGGTTACGCTATCGGAGCGTTTTGTTAATTTCATTTGTTTGGCTCCTATAGTGATTCGTAATAATCGCGTATATGTTGGGTTTCATGATAACCATCGGTTGCCTTCTCAGGTTTTACGGCAATCTCTTCTTTCGCTGATACCGCTGTGCTTGTTCCAGCCACGACTGAGCCAACGACTGCTGCTGTGGTTATTCCTTTGAGCAGGTCCCTACGGCTAGTGTCGACCTTGCCATTATCTGATTTGTTTTTATTGTTCATCCATTGCTTCCTTACTTGCTTAACTTAGACAGACTGACGTAGTTGAACGCTTTACGTTTCTTAGCTTTTTCTGTCTAACTAAAATTAAGGTTCTGCATAAATAGAATTGCAAAACCCAAATTGGAGTGAGTTAAAGTGAATTACTGATGTTATTTACATTGATATTGAGCTTACTTTTCGCGCCTGACACTTTTTCGCTAAACCTCACCTGCTCTATGTGCAGAAAAGCGTTCAGTAATTCAGCCGCTGGAATATAAAATTTGGCGTGTTTTGCTTCGGAAACTTGCTGGGTAAATGATGGATACCAAGGGGCGATGTGATCATTGAAGAACTTCTGCTGAACATCTTCATCTCCTTGGGCTAACAGAGCCATCACTTCACATAACGCAGAGATATGGTCTTCGGGTTCTTTTACGTTTTCACCCCTTTCATATCCGAGTTCTTGTAAATCGTGGCGAAGAAGCGCTAGGGGTTTCTCCATTAAGGAACCAGTCATGTGCCATGAACCGAATAGAACGGCTTCCCCACGGCCTATGCCGATAAATAGGTTTTGGTACTCTTCGCTAACGCTTTCAAGCTCACATTCACGAGCGGCTTGTCTAATTGAGGTCCAAGCTTGCTGCATAATGCTGTCTTCAGCTTCAATGTCTAGCGTAGACAGAAATTCGATAAGTTCAGGCCTAGGTGCTTGTCGAAACAGAGTCGAAAGCAGTAGATAGATGTCAGCACGCAATGTTTGATATTGGTTATCCAAAACTTTCTCCTAGTATTTTAATTGTTCAGTTGGGTCTTCAGACATTGTTTCGAAAACATCACGAACTCGGCAGTCTTCACACATAGCAATACGGTTGATTGCAGCCTCATCAGAGAATTGAGAGTGACCGCGTAACTTACCTTGAAGCATGGTAATCATAGACTGTGGTGCAAATGGCTTATTGCAACGCAAACATTCTGCTGCTTTTTCTTGATGAAGAACTTGAGCTTCACTGCGCTCTGCTTGATTCCAGTTTATTTGTGGACTCAGAGACAACGCAGACTCTGGGCATGCCTTTTCACACATTCCACATTGAATGCAGTCTTGCTCTACAAATTTGAGGGCAGGTGAATCACCGCTATGATGGAGAGCACGAGTCGGACAGACGGCAACACACGCCATACAAAGCGTGCAATCAGTACTTTCACAACTTACCGACCCATAAGGCGCACTGATAGGCAATTCAGTAACGGTCGTAGCAGGAATTCGATTGCTTGATAGCGCATCAAGAGATTGGAATAAACGTTGGCGTTTTGATCCTGATAGTGCCCCTATCGGAGAAACCAACGTTTCGGTATGAAGCGTTGGTTTTTCATCTCGTAGTGACTCGAGATAAAGAATATCAATGCAACTGCTTTGGATGCCGAGTGGTGCTAACAGAGATTGCGCCATCGCTACTTCTTTACTTAGTACTCTTAGAATGGTTTGTGGCATATGTTTACTTGCTGCAAACAGTACTTGAGTGGCGCCGTTAGCTAGTGCGGTAAACCACGTGTCGATGCCGACAGAAGGCAATTCTTCTACCACGATTGGAATAACATTATCAGGTAGCGCTTTCAGAGCCATCAGTGTGTACGATTCATGGCGATCACTGCAAAACAGAACGATGGGCGCTTTTCCACCCGCTTTCGTATAATTCTCTAATGTGCGCTCTACAAACTTTTGTGTCTCTTTCGGATTTGGTAATGCGTAACTAATTGCCTCGGTAGGACAAGACGTTGCACAGGTTCCAACACCTTGACATAGATACGGGTTGATCTCGATGTTGTAACCCGTCTTATCACTTCCTTTACTTTCCAATGCGCCAGCCGGACATGCATCAACACAACGATCACAACCTTTAACGCCACGTGAGCTATGTGCACATAAATCAGTATCTAATCTAAAGTATTTAGGCTTATCGAACGTGCCCATTAACGTTGGTATCTCTTCCAACGCTTGTTGCATCGTTGGATAACCACGACCAACAGGGTAATAACCAGGAACAGGCACCTCTTCCGTCATGACACCATTCAATGACAAGTCCAATATCACATCAAAGCAATCTTGGTTTACGGCGATCTTTGCAAGATTATTAGCCAATACACTATTTTCTACCGAGATGTTGACGTAGAAGGCACCCAAAAACCCCGAAATCTCAATAGAGTGTGAGAAGTAGATATTATCGCTCTTACCTTTCTCCCCATCAGTAGAAAGAAGGGTCAGTGATGTCATGCTAGATAGCTGTTTGGCAGCCGATTGGATGATCTCAGTAGGACCTAAGATCAATGTATGTCCCCCACTTTCATAACTGACAGTGGGTGGAATAAGATTGGTTAATTCAACAGTATTCTCAATAGCGTAGCTACGTGCTTTACCGTTGTTACTTGTATATTGTTTTAATAGTTCTTTTAACATTGCTCAGTCCATGTGAGAACAGGGAGTACCTGAGCAACAATGCAATTACTATTCCAATAATATTACGAAGTAAAATCAGCGAGTTAAAGGCTTTGGTGTATTTTGTTACCTTACAAAAACATGGGTGAGACATTTTGTCCCACCGAAAACACTCAGCATGGTCAAAATGTACCTAATTTAATTGTGGTTATTATTCATAACTGGCCCCTCGTTTAAATCAAGGCCATGGTCAGAGTTTAAATTTAAATCGGAGTCTGATTGAACGTCACTGGATAACTCAACCTGCTCCTGTTCCGTATTATCCTGCTGTTCCTCAAGCGTTATTGAGTCTGTACCTTCTTCTGGCACCTCAGAAGCATCGCTATCCGTTAATTCGTGATCGTTGACCCATCCACGTAATGTTTCTACGACATCATTTGATAAGCTTTTGACGGCGCTAAAGTCGTGATCATAGTCATTAAGTGCATCGACTTCACTGAACTCTCCTGACATAAAGAGTTTTCGTAGGGCCGCTTTTTTCACAAGAGGGTCGATATCACTCGTCAACATGGAAGCAATAGAGGATGGTTGCTCTTCTGGGGGCTCGATTTGCTCTGATGTTTCGATTGATTCGTCTACATTCGAATCATCGCTCGGTGCAAAGGCGTTGTCTATGCGAGAGGAATCGTTCTCTGGAATAGAGCTATTTAAGAGACTGTCCTCACTTGATATATTTTCCGATACCGATGATTTTTCAAGGGATTGCAGTGAGTCTTCCTCACTCAACTTTCTTTTAGACCATCGAGATATAAAATTAGTTGCCACTCGCTCGCCCCGCTCCTTTACGCTTTTTACGACGCTGCTCAATAAGTTCACCGTGTCGACCTATGTACGCTTCCATCCATGCCTGTACGGGCAATGGCATATCGTTAGATAGCACTAGGTAGTCACCATCCATATATTGTCCTGCAACACTTTGTGAGGCGGTTAGCGCAACAACCGATTGTTCCGTTGTCTCGTCAACGTTATCTAGTACAAGAAATAGCTTGGGTTTAACAGCGTTAAGATTAAAGCGATAGTCAGTTCGCTCATCTTTAAATAGCTCTAAAATAGCCGTTGGGTTAATACTGTTTTCTTTATTTCCAACGTCTGATTTATCAGGTGTTAAATCAAAACCTGTTAATTGCCATTGAATGGTCGACCATATTCCAGTGTTGATTTCATGGGAGGTTAAATGACAACGGATCGGCCATGCGTTTTCACTCTTGGTCATTTCCATTTCATCATTAAGGTTGTTAGACATAGTTCACCTATTTACAGTTAACCTGTTTATTATTGTAATCTTGGCATGATAAAAGCAATAATTACGCCAGTTATACATTTCATCAAACAGGAATTTCGTGTGGTTAAGCCTAATATTATAAAAACAACAGAAAACCCATTGCAGACCATGGAAGTCGAAGTCTTCGATGAATATGGTGAAAAGCTCGTTAAACAGATTGCTTGTGAACGTCCTTTAACAGTCATGCTTAACTGGAAAGAGATCGTGACGTTGATGACTCTCGGATCACGCCCTGAATCCCTTGTTTTAGGTTATTTGAAAAACCAAAGCTTTTTGTCTGACCCTGAAGCGATTGAATCCATTATTATCGATTGGGAAACTTACAGCGCAGCGGTTATCACGAAAGAAAACACCGATCACCTAGAAAAAGCGTTAAAAAAGAAGACCGTTACATCCGGATGTGGTCAAGGCACTATGTATGGCAACGTAATGAAGCAGCTTGAGGATTATCAAGTTCCTCAAGTCTCAATCAAGCAATCTGAAATATACTCTGCTCTCGAAGCTTTAACTCACTACAATGATACTTACAAGAAAGCGGGAGCGGTCCATGGCTGTGCAGTGTGTAATGCCAACGAAGTGCTTTCTTTTGTGGAGGATGTCGGTCGACACAACGCCGTTGACACGCTGGCAGGCGAGCTTTGGCTTAATCAAGAGTCTGGTGAAGATAAAATCTTCTACACTACTGGGCGCTTAACTTCAGAGATGGTGATTAAGGTGGCACAAATGGGCATACCTACCCTGCTTTCACGTTCTGGTGTGACACAAATGGGGCTCGACTTAGCGCAGAAATTTGGCATCACGACCATCGCCCGTGCTAAAGGAATGCGGTTCCAAGTATTTACTGGCGCAGATAAAATTAACTTTGACGTTAAAGGCCATTTAAAAGACCAGTAACGTTCGTCTTATCCGACGCCATATATGGAGGCTAATTGGCCTCCTTTTTATTGCCTCTTCTATCAAATAATTCCCCAATTAAAACCGCTTCCTCACAAAAGTGGGAATTTTCCAGCATTTTTCCGATATTCATCAGTTTAACTAGTCATCTACTTGCATAGGCTGTAAATACTGCTATTAGTTTATTACCTCTGTCACAAAAATGTCATAAAACCATAATATTTCAGGGGTTACTTAACGTCTGTTAACTAGGAGTTTTCTATGGCTAGGCAAACACTTGTTACTCGCTTCATGCTGTCTCTTTCGATCCGAGCTCAGCTTATTTTAATTACTCTATTCTTGCTGAGTGGAATACTCACATATGGCCTTTACGAACAGTACAGTTTCAACCAGCTTAATCTCTTACAAACGGCTGACCATGAAAATCAAAGCAGTGAAATTGACCTACTCACACTCCGTCGACATGAAAAAGACTTTTTAGCTCGTCAGGATCCTAAGTACGTGAAGCGATTTGACCAAACTATGGGTCAGCTAAAGCAGAGAATTGAACACATCCAACAATTGTTGCCGGATCAAAAAGCCTTAATTCAGGATCCAGTCTCGATATCTCTAGATACCCTAACCCTTTATCAGCAACAATTTCGCCAACTAGCAGAACAATTACTCTTACAAGGTACTGTAAGTGGCGAAGGCCTAACCTTGGATGTTATTGAAACTCGGATAAACTTATCTGAGAAGGTGAACGCTCTCCAAGATGTGAGTTTACAAAGCGCATATACGTTGTTGTTGAATCGAAGCTTACAGTTCAAAGGAAACCCTAATCGTGATTCTTTGAATCTATTCATAACAGAAATTGAAACCTTTGTTCTTTTGTCTCAACGCTATCCTACTATTGAAACGGCCGTGAATGCTTACAGACAATCAGTCCTAGCGTTATTAGATTCACATCAATTGATTGGGTTAACAGCTCAATCAGGGCTCCAAGGTAATCTAAGAACGAATGTACACCGAACGGAGGAAGCTATACACACACTACAAGATCAAGTCACAGAGTTGAATGCCGTAGCAATAACACAAGTTACCTTAAAGCTCCAAATCATAGGAGCAAGCATCGCACTGATTGTCTCTTCCATGCTTCTATTTATAGGCAAGAGTATAACGTCACGAATTGGAAAAATTACCAACCTAATGAAGGACATTTCTGAAGGTAACGGTGATTTAACGGTAAGAATGAATGCAAAGGGCCAAGATGAATTAGCTCAACTGGCCAACTCTTTTGATACTTTCGTTGCCAAGCTTCACACAAACATATCTGAAATTGCGTCTGTTATGCATACCCTATCCGACTGCGCTACTACTTCAGAGCAAGCCGCTAAACAAAGTATGATGAACGCTGAGCAGCAAAAACAAGAGTCTGAATCAGTGGCCACTGCGGTTAATGAACTCGTTATGACGAGTAACGAGATCACAGCCAACATAGAAAGTGCCGCTGACAATGCTTTGCGTGTAAAAAATGAAGCAGAAAAAAGCATGCAGATCACCAATGTTGCAGGCGAAAGTATCCAAGTGCTAGCAACAAATATTGGAGATTCACAACAATTAGTGCATGAACTATCGGTACACAGCCATGAAATCAAACATGTCATATCTACGATTACCAGTATTGCAGAGCAAACCAATCTTCTTGCGTTAAACGCCGCAATAGAAGCGGCTCGTGCGGGAGAAAATGGCAGAGGTTTTGCGGTTGTTGCCGATGAAGTAAGACAGTTATCCCAAAAAACAAACGAATCTACCCAACAGATTGAAGATACCATCAATGGTTTAACTTCCGGCGTAGAGAGTACAGTGAAAACGATGCAAGAGAGCTTAGAACAAGTCAATATCTCCAATAATCACACCGTAGAAGCGGTTCACTCAATACAGAAGATCGTTGATCAAATTACGGAAGTGTTTGATATGAATGCTCTTATTGCAACGGCTTCGGAGGAACAATCCATGGTATCTGCGGAAATCGATCGTAATATTACTCAAATTGCTGATTTAGCTGGAAGTACAGCGGTGCAAGTAGCGAAAACGGGAACGTCGAGCCAAGAAGTGATTAATGTTAGTCAGAAACTAAAAGGGGTTGTCGCCCAATTCAAGTATTAGTCTCGTAGTCAAAAGCTCGAAAGAAATAAAGTAGCAAAAAATAAAAGGCTCCTAACTAGGAGCCTTAAACGTTATGTTCTTATAGAGGTCGCACTATTTAGCTTGAGCTTCTCTTGATTTTAAAAGCTCTGCGTACGTACCACGGAAATCGTTGATTTTGCCATCTTTGATTTCTAGGATACGTGTAGCAAGTGAATCAACGAATACACGGTCGTGTGAAACGAAGAACAGTGTACCTTTGTAGTTCTCAAGCGCTAAGTTCAACGCTTCGATGGATTCCATATCCATGTGGTTCGTTGGTTCATCCATAAGTAGGATGTTTGGTTTATGCATCATGATCTTGCCTAGAAGCATACGGCCTTGCTCACCACCAGAGATAACTTTTACCGATTTTTTAATGTCGTCTTGACCAAAAATCATACGGCCTAGGAAGCCACGAACAACCTGCTCGTCTTCTCCTTCTTGACGCCATTGGCTCATCCAATCAAACAGGTTCATGTCTTTTTCAAAGTCATGAGCGTGATCTTGTGCGTAGTAACCAATATTAGAGTTTTCTGACCACTTGTATTCACCAGTACGTGGCGCTAATTCGCCCGCTAAAGTGTTCAGAAGCGTTGTTTTACCTACGCCATTCTCACCAATAATCGCAACACGCTCACCGACTTCGAAGATTCCATCAAACTTGTTGAAAAGGTCGTCTTCAAAACCTTGAGATAAGTTTTCAATAACCAACGCGTTACGGAATAGCTCTTTCGATTGTTCGAAACGAATGAATGGGCTCTGACGGCTAGACGCTTTTACTTCGGCTAGCTGAATCTTATCGATCTGTTTAGCACGAGAGGTTGCTTGCTTCGCTTTAGATGCGTTAGCAGAAAATCGAGAAACGAACGTTTGAAGCTCAGCAATTTGTGCTTTCTTTTTCGCGTTGTCTGTTAATAGACGTTCGCGAGCTTGGGTTGCTGCGGTCATGTATTCATCGTAGCTACCTGGGAATAAGCTAAGCTCACCGTAATCCAAGTCAGCCATATGCGTACATACAGAGTTTAGGAAGTGACGGTCATGCGAGATGATGATCATGGTACAGTTACGTTGGTTTAACGTCTCTTCTAACCATGCGATAGTGTCCATATCCAAGTTGTTGGTTGGTTCATCAAGAAGCATGATATGCGGGTCGGCGAACAGTACTTGCGCCAGTAGCACACGAAGTTTCCAACCTGGAGCCACTTCACTCATCAAGCCGAAGTGTTGTGCTTCTGGAATACCTACCGCAAGAAGAAGCTCACCTGCTTTCGCTTCAGCCATGTAGCCGTCCATTTCAGCAAACTGAACTTCTAAATCGGCAACCTTCATTCCATCTTCTTCGCTCATTTCTGTTAAAGAATAGATACGGTCACGCTCAAGCTTTACTTCCCACAGCTCTTTGTAACCCATGATAACGGTATCAATTACAGTGAACTCTTCGTAGGCGAATTGGTCTTGGTTTAGCTTAGCAACGCGTTCGTTAGGATCGTAACTCACGTTACCACCAGTAGGCTCTAACTCACCGCTAAGAATCTTCATAAAGGTTGATTTACCACAACCATTCGCGCCGATTAAGCCATAGCGATTGCCTTCGCCAAATTTGACAGAAATGTTTTCAAATAGTGGCTTAGCGCCAAATTGTTGTGTGATATTCGCAGTGGAGATCAAAGCCGTTACCTTAAAATTGAGTGGATTACTTACAAACGGCGCAACGTTACTTGTTCGTAGCAAGAACTTCAAGTGTTGTTTGCTTTATTGAACAAGTTCTCATTGCATAAACTTGCTGTTTACCAAGCATAGTTACATTTGCGCTTCGCACATGAAATTTTGTTCAATTATTGCACTAAAAAACATTAACTGGATTAGTTACCAATAGTTTAACTATTTTTTGAATAAAAAATGTCTACACTATTAGCTAACCATATAAGTTTTAAGTGAATTCTATGCGCGCCTTACTTCGTTTTTTCACCGCTATCTTGATACTTGTTCCACTCTCCTCCAGTGCAAAGTGGAATTATGATTTATCAGCCGAGCAATTTATTGATGAAACGGCAAACTCAATTGCGGCTGAAGTCTCTCAATTTCCTGATGCTCTTTTCATGACACAAACCGATAAACTGAAGGTGAATCAGTTGCTAACCGCAACATTGAACGAGCAAGATAAACATTTAGTTCAATTTTATGACAAGTTATCAGCGTACCAAGAAGAAAAAAATGATGACCATTGGCGACAAACTGAATCGTCTTACTTGACCTTAAATAGCTTGAGTCAAAGTAAGCAAGCACTGCTGATGCTCGCTGACGAAAGAACTCGCGAAAATTTAATCGGTTTTGGTCCTAGTGGCGTTAAACAGTTCAACCAAGAGTGGGCGCTGGTTCAAGTGAACCTTGAGTACATGGTCTATTTTCAAGTTCGAAGCTTTGGCGCTTTTCTTCAAGACCTGTTTATCTCGCCTGTTCCCGTCATTTGGGTCGCATTAAAAGTCTTTGCTATCTATTTTGTCTTAACGTGGTGGCTTACCAATAGCCAACGATTGATATCAATATTTCGAGAAACTCAATTAGGTGTCAACACCGCACCACCTATTTGGGTTCGCATTATTTGGTACCTCACGCGCGCTCAAAGAGCGATCGCTTGGTTAGTTGCGATCACCCTATCTCTCAGAGTGCTTTCTTCTATACCTAGCTTACAACACCTAATCTTTCTAGAGATCTTTACTTGGTGGGTATTAGGTGGCTCGATAGCCATTAGCTTTATTCTAGAGTTTGTTTATCGGCACAGCCGCCGCTCAAGTCCTGAAATGATAGCGTTAAGGTTAAAAACCATTCAACGTTATGTGTGGAGTGCCATTTTTGCAGGCGTGGTATTGCAAATTTCACTACGTACTCTTGGTCAGGCGACGATCTATCACTGGATTTACAGTGCCCTTTTCTTCTGGTTTGTTTTGGTCACTTTATCTGTATTACGTTTATGGCGTATACACGTTTTTGAGATAGTGACTCAGCAAACTGATCGTCCCGTGTGGTTACAATGGGCAGTAACACATAGAGATACGTTTATATTACGGATAGTGGCAACTGCTGTCGCCATTGCCTGGATTTCTATTCATACCTTCCAACACAGGGTTGTTTCTGCATTATCACAATACAGCTTTTTTAGCCAAGCGTTAGCCTATCTATTCAAAATAGAAGTAGCCAAGCAAGCTGAAACCAGTGACGCACAATCACATTTAGTGAGAGTGAAAGGAAATGAGACGTTTAATTATGTCCTTCCGGGTAGTCAAGATAGCGATCTAATTCGTTACGCTCAAGATGAAATTAAAACGCTATCCAAATACCTACTCAGCGACAGCCCTGCTATCTGTGTTGTTTCTGGGGAAAGAGGCGTAGGGGCAACCACTTTGCTTAATACGATTTTGCATAAAGTGAAAAATGCAGAACCTATCTACCTAAACTGCCCTTACTCTGGCTATAAAGAACTCCTTGAATTATTTGCCCTTAGTTTAGGTCTTGAGGAATCGGCAACCGAGATTCAAGTATTGGCGTTTTTGAGAAAAAGTGAACAGACCTATTTGATTGCGGTTGATAACGCTCAAAGATTGGTAAAACCAATGGTTGGAGGCTTATCTGGGTTAATAAAGCTGACAAATTTACTAAGGCGGTCGAAAAAGAATCATCGTGTGGTTATGGCGATTGAAAAATCGAGTTGGCGTTTTGTCGATAGAGCCCGTGGAGAGCGCCTTCTCTTCGATTGGGTCGCGTTCATGCCTCGTTGGAGTGAGTTACAAATTCAAGAATTATTGGACAGCCGCATCAACACTCAAATTGAAAACCCATTGTCTTTTGAAGGCTTGGTTGTGCCCAAGCAGTGGGACCAAGAAGATATAACAGAAGCAGAAAGAGCCAGAAAAGGGTTCTATCGTATTCTTTGGCACTATTCCGATGGTAACCCGACAGTAGCACTCCGTTTTTTCCGTTTGTCTTTAAATCGAGATAAAGAAACGAAACAAGTTAAAGTGCGATTGTTTACCGCGCCACAATCAGCAGAGCTTGAATCTATGCCTAAGCCTATGCTCGCGGTTATTCGTTCCATTGTTCAACTTGAAGTTGCTTCACCAGAGGAGCTATCTGAATGTACTCAACTGAGTATCGCTGAAGTTATTGGGACACTGCGCTATTTTCAAAGTCGTGGCTTTATAGAGTGGAGTGAAGATAAAGCTCGGGTGTCAGATCACTGGTTCCGCCACATAACGAATGTATTAGACCGTCAACACTTACTGGTGAAGTAACATGATTCGATTATTTATTTTTATCGCCCTCGCTACGAGCTCCCTATCTGTTTTTGCGACAGAAGAGCTAGCTGACGTTGAGAATATCTCTCAGTTCACTAGCTTGATTCGTTGGAGTGGCGTATTTTTCTCTTCGATTGTTATTGCTGCGACATGGTTGTTGCTCAAATTCATCAACTCTATGGTCGTGAGTGTCGGCGGACAATTTGTCCAGTATCGAATGCTGCTTCAAAAGCTACAGTCGTTTTTACAATTCTTTATTTACATGAGTGCGGGTATCCTGGTCTTTATGATGAGCTTTAGAATCAACGATCAGATACTTACGCTTATCGGTGGGACACTTGCCGTATCTGTTGGGTTCGCTTTAAAGGATCTTGCCGCCTCTTTCATCGCGGGTATGACCGTCATGGTTGATCGACCTTTTCAAGTAGGTGACCGCGTCACATTTGAAGGTAACTATGGTGATATTATTACCATTGGTTTGCGCTCGGTGAGAATGCGCACTCTTAATGACGACATTATTACTATTCCTAACAACAAGTTTTTAAATGAAGTCACCGTGAGCGGTAACTATGGCGCATTGGATATGCAAGTTGTCATCCCGTTTTATATTGGCATGGAAGAAGATATTTCTCTTGCGAGGGATTTAATCCAAGAAGCAGCTTCTTCGAGTCGTTATATTCATTTACCGAAACCTGTTGTCGTACTAGTCAAACAGACGATTACCGACAATTACTTAGCTATTCAACTCACCTGCAAAGCGTATGTTGTCGATACAGGCTTCGAGAAACTATTTGAAACCGATATCACTTTGAGGGTAATGAAAGAGTTTAAAAAACACGGTATTAACCCTCCACAAATCGCAATTAGAAACGGATAAAGTCGAATAACTAAAGCTAATAAACTACGAACAAAAAAAGGAAGCATCATTACGAGTGCTTCCTTTTTTTTCATGACGTTATTAGAAATAGACTTACATTTACACAATACAAACCGATGGAATATGCTCAGTCTTCTTTAACAAATAGATGCTAAACAGGCTGCCTTTCCCTAGCTCTGAAGAGACTTTTATCTCACCACCTGACTGGCTTAGAATGCTCTGAGAGACTGATAACCCAAGCCCTGTTCCGTCACGTTTGGTGGTATAGAATGGGTCAAAAACGCGTTTGATTTGTTCTTGGCTTATACCGCATCCTTGGTCTTCCACATGAATGACCGCGCCTTTTAGCTCTTCACCTTCATACCAATCATCAGTAGAAATCTTCAAGTCACCCTCGCCTTCCATTGCATAGATGGCATTCATCTGAAGGTTGACTAAGACCTGCAAAAACTGATGTCGATTGACAGCAACGGCAGTTTTGGCTTTGAGATCGGTAATAAATCTAACCTGCTTTTTCTTTGAGCCCGTTTTAACCAAAGTGACACTTTCTTCTACTATCGGGTTAACTCGCTCCCAAGTGATTTCATCTTGAATACCACCATGGCGGCTATATTGAAGCAGACTTCTTGTGATATTACGAATACGATCCACTTGTTCTAAAATTGCATTGAGCTCTTCTTTAATCTGAGAAGAGTTGTCACCCAATTCAAATTTAATGAGTTCCGCGTTACCCAGTATAACCGCCGTTGGGTTATTTATTTCATGGGCGATACCAGCGGTCAATTCGCCTAAAGCGGCGAGTTTCTCATTGGTGACGAGTTTATCTCTCGTTTGGTTCAATAAGGAAATATGATGCTCAAGTTGCGCGGTTTTCTCTTCAAGGCTTGCTGTTCGTTTTTGAACTTTCAACTCTAATTCAGCGGCGGATTGTTCAATTTCCACCTTTCGCTGTTCAAGCGAATCAAGCATGTTGTCAAATTGTCTCGCTAGTTGAGCTAACTCATGCTTTTCATCTAATCCAAGGTTACCAATTCTCTTATCTTTCCCTAGCTGCATGTGTTTGACGACTTTATGTATTCGTTCGATGGGCTGAAAGAGATCTCTTGAGCCTCGATAAACTACATAGCCTGAACCGAGTAACAAGAGTATTGTCATAATGCTAACTTCGACAATATTGGTCATGTACTCTTTCACAAACGGCCAAATAAGATAGCCGGTATATAACATGCCAATCACATCATTATTACTGTCTTTAATCGGCTGGTAAGCGGTAATGTACCAAGCGTCATATACGAATGCGCGGTCAACCCATTGATTTCCTTCAATTAAAACTGCTTTCTCAACTTCCTTAGAGACTTTCGTCCCTATTGCGCGAGTCGCGGGTTGGTCTGTGTTTTGACCACTACTGTTTAAAGGAACGTTTGTACTCACACGATATTCATCCAAAAAGACGGTGACGGTACCAACGGGTCGACGGCTATCGTGATTAGTAATGGGATAGATCAAATCTTTAATTTTATCGACTAATACTGTGCTGTTATTAAGCAGTATTCCGCCATCTAAATATCCGATTAGTATTTGCTTAGTGTCGAATATGGGAAGAACCGTACGGCTAACAAGGCCGTCCCCTTGTACTCCCGAATCATGAACCAGAGGAACTTCAGCACGTTGTTTTAATTCTTGGCTATAGCTTTCAAGTTCAGAAACCGAAAGCCTATCAAACGACGTTACTGATTGATTGTGTCTCAACGAATGTGATTCACCCTTGGTTCCATAGGTGGATTCTGTGTTTGCCGATAAAATCCGTAACGGGTTAACCTCCTGAAATTGTTTAGAACCTACTGGGTAAAAGGCTAAAAAATCGAGTTTATAACGCTCTTTTTGTTCCGATACCCATTGTGATAGCGTGTTAATAAGCGTTGTCTCATTGGAAGTAAAACCCTTGTCCAATTTAACTCTAAAGTCATAAGAATCAGCGAGGGACTCAATATCTTTGGCCTGCTTAGTTTGCAACAAAGTAATACTGTTGTTCGCAATACCGAGACGATCAGAAACATCGATTAAGGTGGAATTCCATGTGTAGTGAATAGACCAATAGACCGTAATCGCGATCAATGAGAGCAGCGTCAAAACAATGGGTGCAGACGACAAAATCAGTAGTCGATAGCGCACCATGGATTTGAATCGAAATCGCCACTTAGATAAAAAACCCAAGTCATTGGGCATAAGTACTCTCCTCATGTGACCACTCTTTGTACTTTCTTTCTAGAGTCTTTCGCGCAACACCAAGATCACGAGCAGCAGCGGACTTATTCCCATCATGAATTTCGACAATCTTTTCAATGTGCGCGCGTTCTACTTGTTTTAGAGACCAGGAGTCAGGGTATCCCTGCCCCATATTGGCGCCAGATTCTGTAAATTCAGGTAACTCGTTTCCTGTTGATACTTGAATTGAAACATGAGGAACAATGGTTTCACCGTTCAGTTCTCGCCAATAGTGCGCTGGAGGTTTACCCAATAATATGCAGCGTTCGATAAGGTTCTTAAGTTCTCGAATATTACCAGGCCAATCATGATCATTGAGCGCTGAAATATCCTCATGAGCCCAGTCAGGGAAAGGCATCCCAAGTTCACTGGTGAGCATTTTTGTGAAATGCGGGACTAGCTCTTTAAGATCTTCTTTTCGCTCTTTTAGTGCGGGTACCGCTACTTTCAACACGTTAAGACGGTAATAAAGATCAGAACGAAAAGCGCCGTTTTTCACCTCTTGTTCCAGATCTCTATTCGTGGCGGCTACGATACGAACATCGACGCTAATTTCGCGTTCACTTCCCACAGGGCGAATGGTTCTCTGCTCTAAGACTCGCAGTAAAGAAGTTTGCATAGTGAGTGGCATTTCCCCGATTTCATCAAGAAATAGAGTCCCTCCATTGGCGACTCTAAATAGCCCTTCTTTACTTTTTTTTGCGCCAGTAAACGCGCCTGATGTATGACCAAATAACTCACTCGCTAATAAATCAGGTGCAATGGCACCACAGTTGATTGGAATAAAAGGCCCTTTACGCGCACTAGCCTCATGTACACCCCGAGCAACCAGTTCTTTCCCCGTTCCGGACTCTCCTTCTATTAAGACCGACGCTTTTGAAGGGGCGAATTGAACGATCAACTGTTTTAATAACGCGGTTTGAGCAGAGCTGCCTATAATATCGGTTGTGCAGTGACGTAATACATCGCGCTGCAGTGCGTACTGCATTCGCTCGGCTAACCTTTTTTGCATACACCGTGTCACGGCTTGAAGCATCTGGTCTAAATTAAAAGGCTTTAATATAAAGTCGCTTGCACCCAGCTTTAGCGCGCTGATCGCCGTTTCGAGATCGGCGTAGCCAGTCATAAAGATCACATCACAACGTTTTTCATTGTCATTAAAGACTTCTTCCCACTCTATTCCGGATCGGCCGGGGAGATTAATATCTAGGATAATGAGATCAAAATGTCCGTTTTTTCTGATTTTTTCTGCGTCTTCAATACAGCCTGTACACTCTACCGTTGAGAACCATTTACCCAGCGCTTTTTTTAAAATGGTTTGCATTCCAATTTCATCGTCGACAACTAAAACTGAAAAGGCATCATATTTGAGGTTTGTGTTGGTATCACTTTGAACAGGCATGAAAATCTCAATGTTATTGAAGGATTAAGACAGAGTGTACCAACCTTTTTCATCGTAACATCGATTAATGTGCGACATTTTGTCCTTAACCACGATATTTCCTTTCTTAACCCTATAGAATTACTGCTAGAGCCAAGTAATTTAGTCACTTATAATAATCCACACTCTTGGCATTGTTTTTGCTCTATGGTGGCTAGGGTTAATAACACTTACAAATAAATTAACGGATTAATATTACTATGAACGTCGTTCACACAGGCTTTGTGGCACTCTCTCTCGGTTTATTCAGCGTTACTTCTAATGCAAGTGACAACCTACCTAACATTCGTTTGGCCACGACCACCAGTACGTATCATTCTGGGCTACTTAATCATCTATTACCCAAATTTGAAAAAGATACAGGCTATAAGGTTGATGTCATTGCGGCTGGAACAGGGAAATCTCTCAAAATGGGAGAAAATGGTGATGTTGATTTAGTTATGACCCATGCACCGAAAGCAGAAGCTAGTTTTGTCGACCAAGGTTTTGGCGTACTACCTCGACAATTAATGTATAACGATTTTGTTATTGTCGGTCCAAGTGCAGACCCTGCAAAAATCCAACAAGCAGACAATGTCACTTCAGTACTGAGTAAAATTGCGCAATTAAATGCGATATTTATTTCTCGTGGTGATGATTCTGGTACGCATAAAAAAGAGAAGGGTTTGTGGCAGCAATCCAATATTGAACCTAACTTTGGTGGTTACCGCTCTGTTGGGCAAGGTATGGGGCCAACGCTCAATATGGCCTCTGAGATGCAGGGCTACACCATTACCGATCGCGGTACATGGTTGGCGTACACCAATAAACTCGACTTGTCGTTGTTATTCCAAGGAGATAAGGGGCTGTTTAACCCATACCAAGTGATACTTGTTAACCCTGAAAGGTACCCTAGTATCAACCAAAAAGGCGCGAAGATATTCAGTGACTGGTTAGTTGATCATGATAAGGGGCAAGTCTTGATAAACAGTTACCGACTGAATGGTAAGCAACTGTTTGTCGCTAATGCTGAATAAGCTCACGTTAAAGAGATAAATCAAAGATAGATCATTATGAGAGTTAAACATTCATGAGCTTGTGGCAAACCACACTAGAAGCACTTTCCTTACTTTTGGGGTTTGATCAAGAGTTGTGGAAGATTGTAGCGGTATCATTCAGTGTATCGCTCTCGGCTATTTCATTGGTGCTGATACCCTCTGTCCTCTTCTCTTTTGTGTTAGCTTATAATGAGTTCTGGGGGAAATGGTTCTTTCTCTCTATCATTAATACGCTTCAAGCCATCCCAACGGTGGTTATTGGATTGTTGCTTTATATGATGTTGTCACGGTCCGGGCCTTTGGGTGACCTTCAGTTGCTGTTTACACAAAAAGCGATGATCGTTGGTCAAATACTCATCTGCTTTCCTGTACTGGTTTCAATGATGTACGGCGCAATACAATCTAGCGATCGCCGTGCAATTGAAACGTCGGTGACGCTAGGCGTTCCACTATACCGTGTTGGAATGACGATGGTGTGGGAACTTCGCTTCCCTTTAATGGCAGCCATAGTCGCGGCGTTTTCTAGAATAGTGACGGAAGTTGGCTGCTCTATGATGGTCGGCGGTAATATTATGGGGCTCACTCGGAATATTCCAACGGCGATTGCAATGGAAAGCCATAAAGGGGCGTTTGCTCAAGGCGTGGCACTGGGTATCGTGCTACTAACCGTTGCACTACTTTTAAACTTTATGCTTTCAAGCATGCGTGGCAAAGGCTACTTACGAACATAAACGAGGTTGCATGACTATAAAAATAACAACGCAGCATCTCTCTATGCGTTTCAAAGAGCGTGTTCTTTTCCATATTCCAGAACTGTCCATTGGTCCGAACGACGCGATCTATCTAAAGGGCGATAATGGTGTTGGGAAGACGACACTTTTAAAGATTTTGGCGGGGCTAATGAACCCAAGTTCTGGCAAAATAAACACACCTAACAAAAATTGGCTACAACGTTTATCTCTGTGCACTGGGCACAAAGATGTCATCTATTTACATCAAACCCCGTACCTTTTTGACGGAACGGTTTTTCAGAATGTCTCGTATGGTATTCGCTTCCAACAACAGTCAAACATAGAAAAACGTGCGCAAGTTATCACAGCCTTAAGAATGGTTGGCTTAGAGACTTTAGCTGATGAACATATTTCAGTATTATCTGGCGGAGAAAAACAGCGAGTTGCCATGGCGAGAGCTTGGATAATAAAGCCGTCGATTCTTTTAATGGATGAACCAAGTGCGTCACTTGATCAAGAGTCAATTCAACGCTTGGTCATTATGGCAAAAGACTTGATCGAACGTGGTTCAAGTCTTGTGATTACCAGCCACCAGGCTAATGCTCTCACTCAACTGTGCCGAAAACAGTGGTGGATTAAAGATTCAACGTTAGTTGAGTCGCCACTCCTACAGGTTATCCCTGATATAGAACAAGAGAAACATTATGTTAATACCCGAACAAACTAGTTGGGTTATTTTAGCGGGCGGACAAGCGACCCGTATGGGAGGCCAAGACAAAGGATTGATACACCTTGATGGCAAGCCCCTAATACAATACGTATTTGATCGATTAACGTCTCAAACAAGTAATATCACAATCAACGCAAACCGAAATCATGGAATATACGAGCGTATTGCACCTGTTATCGCCGACCAATTTACTGGTTTCCCTGGGCCTCTAGGCGGCATTCATGCAGGTCTCAGTTTTTCACAGACCGATTGGGTTGGATTCGTTCCTTGTGATAGCCCGATTATTAATAGTGATCTCGTTGCTCGATTTAGCCAAAAAGTTACAGACGATGTTGATATCTTAGTTGCCCATGATGGGGTATTTAAACAACCTGTATTCACCCTTATGAATACACGTATTCTTCCTAAGCTCGAAGCCTTTTTACAGCGAGGTGACCGAAAAATCATTTTGTTATATAACGAGTGCAACACCGAGTATGTTGACTTTAGTGACTCGCCGAACTGCTTTTTAAACTTAAATACACCCGAAGAACTTTCTCAATTTGGAGCCCTTCAGCTATGAACAAGCCCTCGACACATTTACCGTTATTAGGGTTTGCCGCCTACTCGGGAACAGGAAAAACGACGCTTCTTGAAGCACTTCTTCCTAAACTGGTTAATGCTGGGTTAAAAGTGGGCGTACTTAAGCATGCGCATCACGATTTTGACGTGGACAAGCCAGGTAAAGATAGCCATAGATTGCGTAAAGCAGGCGCGTCTCAGATGTTAATCTCATCGAGAAACCGCCACGCTTTAATGACTGAAACGCCAGAGAGTGAAGCTGAGTTTGATTACCTGCTCACGAGGTTTGACTCCAGTAAACTTGATGTCATCTTAGTAGAAGGGTGTAAAAATATAGCCTTTCCAAAAGTTGAACTGCACAGAGAACAGTTAAGTAAACCTTGGTTGTACCCTCATGATGAAAACATCATCGCGATTGCTGCTGATTCACAAGTGGATACTCAACTGCCTCAAATGAGTATCAATGATTTGGATGGTATTTGTCAGTTCATTCTAAATTATGTCAGTGAGTTCAATTCATCTCCAAATAGCAGTGTTTCCGCGCAACTCACAAATGACTCATTGAAAACTGCCTCTTCTTGTTGTGACATTCTCTCCCCTGCCTTTCTTTCTGTTGAGCAAGGCCAAGAGAAGATTTTGTCTTCAATCTCAGCGGTTGATTTAGAAGAGAACACGCCTATTGAACACTCTTACGGTCGAGTATTGTCCCGTGACATCACCTCACCTATCCATGTGCCGCAATACACCAATTCAGCAATGGATGGCTTTGCAATTCGAAGTGATGACTTAACACGCTCAGAGTATAACGTTGTCGCGGAAGTGCTTGCGGGTTATTCGTATGATAAGCCACTTAACAAAGGTGAAGCGGTTAAAATTATGACTGGCGCACCGACTCCATGTTTTGGCGATACGGTTGTCATGAGAGAACAAGCTTCCGAGTCAGGTGACATGGTCACTTTTAAAGGGGCAACGATTAAAGCAAACCAGAATGTTCGTCAGGCCGGTGAAGACCTTGCTGAAGGCCAAGCTGTATTTAAAAAAGGAACGCGAATAGAGTCTCCTGAAATGGGCATGTTGGCATCGTTAGGTTTTGCCCACTGTGACGTAAAGAAACCCGTTCGAGTCGCTATTTTCTCAACAGGTGATGAAGTACAAGCGCCTGGGAGCGAACAAAAAGCAAATACGATTTACGATTCCAACCGATTTGTCTTGATGGGGTTACTAGAACGATTGGGCTGTGAAGTGATCGATTTCGGTATTTTAGAAGATGACGAACAACTCATGACTCGGGCTCTGGAAAAGTCTGCAGAGCAAGCTGATTTGATCCTTACCTCTGGCGGCGTTTCTGTTGGTGATGCGGACTATATTAAACTCGCGCTTGAAAAGCTGGGCAATATTGATTTTTGGCGTATTAATATGCGTCCTGGACGCCCTCTTGCATTTGGTAACATAAGCAACAAACCATTCTTTGGTCTTCCAGGGAATCCTGTTGCAGTTATGGTTTCATTTATCAATTTTGTTGAACCTGCTATTCGTAAAATGCAGGGGGAAGAAAATTGGAAACCATTGAAAGTTGCAGCCGTAGCTTCGGAGCCGTTACGTTCTCGTCTTGGTAGAACCGAGTTCAGCCGTGGCGTATATTCTGTCAATCAGTCTGGGCAGCTTGTCGTTGCAACTACAGGAAAACAAGGTTCTGGGATCTTACGCTCTATGAGTGAAGCAAACTGTTTGATCGAGGTCTCTCCTGCTGTTGATACAGTAAAAGTAGGAGAAAGCGTGACAATTATACCTCTACAAGGCAGAATCTAGCTAAATTAACATTGACCCAAACTTGAATGTTTAACATTCATTGTCGAATAAATAGAAAGGTCTGTATAGCAGACCTTTTTTGAGAGCATTATTATGGCACGCACCATCATCTATACATACAAAAGCGAAGATAAAGAACTGACTTTCTCTTATGAAAAGCACCGCAATATTCACGAGGCGGTTGCTGAAGCTGAAGGCATTGACCTGACTGAGTTTCTAAAAATGGAACAGCAGATAGAAGCAATCTCGGACACTAAATCAGTGCGTAACTACCGCGACAACCACTTTCAAAAGTTAGGTTTTGGTAAGATCACACTGAAACCTAAAGAAAACTTAGGTGTAGGCAAAAAGAAATAGTCACGCAATATCGGTGATATACCAAAAACAAAAATAGGCTTGCAATCGCAAGCCTATTTTATTTGGAGCATAGTACTTAACTATTTGATATTTAGGAAGGCAGCTCCACGAACACCGCCTGAGTCGCCGTGCTTCGCTTTAATGATTTTCGGACATTTTGCTACTGATAATAGATATTTAGGGATACGCTTTGGCATCTCTTCATAGATGAGTTCGAAGTTTGACAAACCACCACCGAGTGCCACAACATGTGGGTCATTCGCGCTGAAGATGTTTGCAAAACAGATAGCCAATAATTCCATGAAACGGTCAACGTGCTCAACAGCCTTAGCTTCCCCGTCAGCATTTGCTTGAATGATTTCAATTGCTTTTTTCTTTTCACCGTAATAGTGATCATAGAGTAACTCAAAGCCTCGACCTGATAGGTAACTATCCAAGCACCCTTTTTTACCACAACCACAGCCAAGAAGCGGTGCGTTATCACCTAGATGAAACCAAGCATCAATAGGAAGTCGAGTATGGCCAATTTCACCGGCGACATTGTTTCTTCCACCAAACGCTTTACCGTCGTAAATTAGACCACCACCAAACCCAGTCCCTAAAATAAGTCCCATGACACTAGGCTCGTTTTTTAGCTCGTCATCCCATGCTTCAGACAAAGCAAAACAGTTAGCATCGTTTTCAATCTTAACATTGCGACCAAGGCTTTTTTCAAGATCCGCTCGCAATGGTTTCCCTTTTGCAGCTGGAACATTTACGGTTAGTACAGTTCCATCATCAGCGTCTTCCATACCAGGAAGCCCCAATCCAACCTTACCTTCACATTCGAATTGTTGGTCGTATTTCTTTACCAATGAAGTAATAGTTTCGACTAATAGTGGATAATCGTCTGTCGGTGTAGGTACTCGTTCCGTCGCGACTCTATTCAACTGCTGATCAAAAGCACCAAATTCAATTTTAGTGCCGCCCACATCAAAGCCGTAATACATGCAATTCTCTCCTTAAAATAGCACCTAAACGAGGCGCCAAAAATTAAACTTTTGCTATTATCCACATAGCTCATCCTACAAACCGTGATGTAAGGCTTATTTATTTAGCCAACCAATGTAACTGTACATTGTTCAGCCTGCTTGTATTCATTTATTAGAGTTACTTCTCGAAATTTTCTCGTGCTAGGAAACGTTTCAATGCAGGCTTTGTCAGATCTGGCTTTAATCTCGTCTTAGTTAGCAGGTAACTTTCTCTAAATGTTTCAAACCACATCTCTAGTGTCTTTGCCGCTTTGGGTTCATCCATCTTAGCCAGCACCAATGAAGCGACCTCTGCGGTTGATAAATGATCTTCGTTATCTGACTTTCTCATTAAGTATTGAGAGACCGATTCTGGTTTGATTGAAAAAACAGGCAGTGAATTTAAATACTCGGATCGTCTGAAAATTTTTCTTGCTTCACGCCAGCTTCCATCAATAAAAACCAATAGCGGTGTCTTACCACCTAGTAGAGTGGTTAGCTGGCTAGACTCTTCTACCCTTTCAGAGATTAGACGGGTTTTGTCGTCTACATAATCTTCTGGAAACACTATTATTGGGTAATAGTTAGTATCGGTTAATTTCGCTAGCATCGCTTCTTCTGGCTCTGTACGGTTCCATTGGTACACACTTGTTTCTTTGACTACGTCAGCAATTAACCTACCGGTATTGCTAGGTTTAAACACCTCATTCTCAGAAACAATCAACATTGCGGCGAGATTCGTTTCTATATCAGGTTGGTATCCGCACAAGCAGTGCTTGGTAGCAACTTGGCAATATTCACAACGGGATATTTTCGCTCCTCTTGCGTTGAACACTCGTGTTGACAGAGATTGGCGGTGTTTATATAGGTGATGGAAAGCGTGAATTCTCATGATATCTATTTTGTACTAGAAACTTGACGGTATTGTACTTACAGTACAAAGAGAATCAAAGCATACTGTCGCCTAGCGTCTTAAGGGTATTTAAAGAATGATCGATCCAGAGCTAACCCGCTTACTGTTTTTTGTCGGTACATTTTTAATTTGTGCAACGTGGGAATGGTTATTACCTAAAAAAAAACTGACGCAAAATAAGAGTGTTCGTTGGTTAAATAATATCGCGATCATTTCACTCGGAAGCGTTTTGGTATCAGTACTTCTTCCAATAGTCGCTTACCAAGCAGCGGTTTATGCAACGAATGAAGGCATTGGATTGTTTCACTATCTCTCCACTCCAACAGTCCTCACTATTGTTTTTTCTGTTTTACTCCTAGATTTTGCCATTTACATTCAGCATATTGTTTTTCATAGGGTTCCTATATTGTGGCGTCTGCATCGCGTTCACCATGCGGATCAAGATATAGACCTAACAACTGGGTCACGCTTTCACCCTATTGAGATACTTCTTTCGATGTTGATAAAAGTTTCGATAGTTATTGCATTAGGGATCCCCCCAATAGCCGTTGTTGTTTTTGAAGTGCTTCTTAACGTAAGCGCCATGTTTAATCACAGTAATGGAAAGCTGTCGTCCAAGATTGATGCCGCAGTAAGAATGCTCATCGTGACACCCGATATGCACAGGGTTCATCACTCAATCATGGTGAAAGAGACCCATTCTAACTTTGGCTTTTTCCTTTCGGTCTGGGATAAGATCTTCGGAACCTATATCGAGCAACCTAAGCAAGGTCATGATGGGATGACGATTGGACTGCCAAAGTTTCGCTCTTCTAGAGAGCAATGGCTAGATAGAATGTTGACTCAACCTTTTCGAAAAGATTGAGTCTTATCGGCGTGTTATTAAAACGATGAAACAACGTCGATTATTTAAAAGTATATTTGTGTAGCATAGCCTGTTGATGACCCGCTATCTCCGCTACCTGCTCTGAGCTTTCTACCATCGATTGCAGCTGTAGTTTTGTTTGTTCACCTTGAGCCGAGATATGCGTAATAGATTGGCTAACATCGCTCGTCGCGCGTTCTTGTTCTTCGGTAGCAATAGTGATCTGTTCAACGCGTGTTTGAATATGGCCTACCGCCTGCTCAATATCAAAGAAGGTGGTTTTAACCTCATCACTAGACTCTAACGCGTAGGCCATCTCTTTACGCGACTCCTCAACGGCTTGCTTTGATTTATCCGCAGCGGCAATAAGTTGATTCATCTTCACCCGAATATTTTTAGTTTGCTGTGATGTTCCACTGGCCAATTGTCTAACTTCATCAGCAACAACGGCAAACCCTCGTCCCTGCTCACCTGCTCTAGCCGCCTCTATAGCCGCATTCAACGCGAGCAGATTGGTGTTTTCAGCGATACTTGAAATAACCTCAACCATCTCTCTAATCTGCGTAACTCGATGGTCCAACTCAACCATTGAAGACTCGTTAAGATCCAATGTTTGCTCTAGTTTACTCAAGCGCAATCTGTTTTGCTCAACGGCTTCCATCCCTAAACTTGATTGAGTAGTCGCATGACGAGAGTCTTCGTAAGAAGCTGTTGTAATAGTTGAAATTTCTTTGATTGAAGCTTCTAGCTCCGTCACCGTTGTTACCATGCTGGCTAAAGATTCATTTTGCTCAATCAAATTTTTACTAGAGATCTCAGCGGCGTCATAACTTATCTCGGCAGTTTGGTACAAGGTTTCACAGTTTCTCGTTACCGTTGATATCGAATCTCCCGTCGAATCGATAACCTGATTCAGTTTCCTTGCTACCTCGCGAAACTCAAAAGGGCCTGTCATTGGTACATGTTCTGAAAAGTCATGATCGGTTAACGAATTCAAATGACGCTTAATATTGCTAACACTGCGATTAACCCATGATCGAATACCTAACCCAAAACCAACAACAATGAATGCGATCACTGAACCAATGGCAATTAGGCGAAAAAAGGTAGAAGAGATGGTGTCGCTAACGGATTGCTCTCGTTGGTCAATCAATTGCATTGAGGTTTGAGATATTGATTCGAGTTCTTGGACGGTTTCATTCGCTAGAGTAAGTACGCGTGCAACTTGATCGTTTTGATTGTTTGTCAGTACCAACTTGTCGATGATGTTTCTTAAAATACCATCGTTTTTAAAGCCTTCTTTTATCATATCGTAAGGGGTTGTTAGGCTTGAAAATTCAGTAATGTCTGGGTGCCATTCTTGGTATTCATCATACGCTAGATTGATCCCTGCAAGCCTGTTACGAAGTTCACGAAAATAATCTTCGGCTTTCTCGATATCAGACTCCATCATTAGCAGTAGAAACGTACCCTCTAACCCACTCGCGCTTGTAATAATACGGTTAGCCGCATCGGCTGATAATGGGTTATCCGTTGTTAGAAAAGAGGAAATTCGGTTCATTTCTGGTCCCAGCGACCCAACACCATAACGAAATGACCCTACTTGTTTATTAATAAGGTCATGCTGTTCTAATATGGCGAGCTGCGTTTTAAGTACTTCTAACGATAGTGCGTTTAGATGTTCCACTTTACCTGATAACACCTCATCAACTCGGTTAGTTGCCCCTTGAGCCCGTTGAGTATCAATCTCACCCGTCGAAAATCTAGCAGAAAGCTGACTAACATCTGTTAATAACAACGCACCTTGGTCTATCAAATCGATTATAGTGGCGCGCTTAGTTTTTAACTCTTCTATAGACAAAGCCTGTGTGGCATAGCTTAGCTGTTTTATCTGTTCCAAAATTGTTTGGGTTAACTTGGCATTATTAAACGCTAATGGAAGCGCTTCTTCCGATAAAACACTAAACTCATTTCCAACTCGTTTTACGCTGTTAAGACTTGAGAGTGATAGAAACACGATCAACATTAAGATCGTGACAAATATGACAGAAATGGTTTGTACTAAGGATATCGACGATGGTTGATTACTTTTGGCATTCATAGACTTTCTGGCTTGCGTTGGCAACAATACTTAGTCGGTGATCCTAGGACGTAATCATGACAATTAAATTTCAACAATATTTCAGAAAAGCGACATATGGTTAACTTTCAATCAAAAGTAGCACTTATTAGTTCAATCCTGTTTTTTTCAGGTTGTAGCAGCTCGCCTACGCCATCAAAACAACCAGTAAATCAAACGAGTACCACTACACTTAGTCAACACGATCTTAAGATACAGCAATCATTTCTCAAAGTTCATCATCGTTGGGAGGGCGTACCTTATCGTTTGGGCGGCACTTCATTTAATGGCATCGATTGTTCGGCTTTTGTTCAAGTTGCCTACCGAGATGCGCTCAATGTCAACTTGCCTCGAACCACCTTACAACAAAGTAAAATTGGCTCTTCAGTGAAATACAATGACGCAGCGGCTGGAGACTTAGTATTTTTCAAGACGTCAAGAACAACCCGTCACGTTGGGGTCTATCTTGGAAACAAGCAATTTTTACATGCTTCAACGTCACGGGGAGTAATTATTTCTAGAGTAGATAACCCTTATTGGGCTTCTAAATTTTGGCACTTTAGGCGAGTACAGAGCCCGCCTACGTTTAATTGATGGTAAATATTTGATAGAGGGGTTAGTCGTAAGTAGCGACAGCAACATCAAATAGGTTTTTTACCAACGCGATGTATTCATCCAAAAAGGTAATCTGATCGTTAGTCGCCGCTCGGTTCCAAGCTCCGGCTAATACCTCACTCAAATCTTCAACAACTGAGTCAGCTTCTTTTAATAGCTGGAAGCGCACACTTGAATGTAACTCAGGGTTTTGCTCAAAAATCGCCATGATGTTACTTGCTACCATATCGGTAACCACATCTTCGACGCTTTCTGCTCCGGTATCACCATCTCTTGAGGTGAATATATCCAAGTTAAAAGCTAAATGTTCAATTAAGGCTAAATATCCATCGGTTTCTACAACCACACTAAAATCTCCGAGTTACTGCACTTTTTGAGAATAATCTCACTCCCTAATATTAAGACAACTATCCAAGTTTTAACAACCTGAATATCATGATGGACACTGTTTAAGATTAACAAATGTCGCCACTGTCTAATTATTGATGAATAGTGAGTTGATAACAGTAAATCGCATTGTAGTCCAAATTTCTCAATTACCTATAGATAGCGTGAGCAGTGTGCCAAAAATATATTGTCCCAGTCGGTGACAGCTTACTCTATGAACAGATAAAGCGAGGGCTATGAACTCATTTGATTAAGTTCACATTTCATTACTTTAGTTAAGAATTGAAGGCAAAAAATTCGATTCTTTGAAAGTTCATTCAGAAAAGGAAAATTTATTGTCCTAAACTGATTATAAATAAGCACTTATCTAATGGAGTTTTACTATGTGGCAAGCGTTGACTGAGCAACTCTCTGAAACACTCCTATTTAATTTTACTATCGCTGAACGAACTAAGGTTAAGGGAGGCGATATTAGTGAGTGCTACATGATTAGTGATGGTGAACAGCGCTATTTTGTTAAAACTAATGAACGAAACTTCATTAATAAGTATTTAATTGAAGCAGACAACATTAAGTCTCTTCGTAGCACGTCAACGGTCTATGTGCCTGAGCTGATCCTGACAGGAACTAGCAAAGACCACTCGTTTTTAGTGCTTAACTACCTAACGACCAAACCACTTGATGATGCAAAGAAAAGCCACCTGTTTGGAACTCAACTTGCGAAGCTTCACTCTTGGGGGGAGCAAAAAGAGTTTGGTTTTGATCAAGACAACTATATTGGCAGCACCCTACAGCCTAATAAATGGGACCGTAAATGGCATCGTTTTTTTGCAGAGCAGCGAATAGGTTGGCAACTTCAACTGCTTAGGGAGAAAGGGATTGAACTAGTGAATATCGCCGAGTTCACCGATACAGTGAAAGAGCTACTCTCTAATCATCACCCTCGCCCATCTCTTCTGCATGGTGATTTGTGGCATGGAAACGTTGCGAACTCTGCTTTTGGACCAATCTGTTACGACCCTGCATGCTACTGGGGAGATCGGGAATGTGATATTGCGATGGCTGAGTTATTTGGGGGCTTTCAACCGGAATTCTTCCAAGGCTATGAAAGCGTCCTCCCGCTAGATTTTGGTTATGCCGAACGAAAAGATATCTATAACTTGTACCATTTACTCAACCACTACAATCAATTCGGGGGCCACTATTTATCTGAGGCCGAGGAACTGATCAAAAGAATTCTGAGTTATTAGCAACTCAACTCTCTAGAGCACCAATAAAGGCCACTGCTTGGTGGCCTTTATTGGTTTTATCTTGTGTTTTCTGCTTTGCGAACAGCATTTGACGAGTAATTTAAAATGATTCAGGTCAATAAAATCGAGAGTTGTGGTAATAAATAAGTGATCTAGTTAGAATACGCGCTCAAAAATATTATAAGTCTACAAACGAGCGATTTTCAAATGAGCAGAAAGATTGAATTGTTAGCCCCTGGTGGCGATGTTGAAGCGATTAAAGCAGCCATCGTTGCTGGAGCCAATGCGGTGTATTGTGGTTTAAACACTTTCAATGCGCGTAACCGTGCATCCAACTTATCGATGGATGAACTTAACGGGGTTATTCGTCTTGCTCATCAATATGGCTGTGAAGTCTTCCTGACACTGAACATTGTTCTGCTTGAACATGAAATTAAGAGCATCAGCAAATTATTAAACCAGTTGGTTAACACCAAAGTTGACGGCATCATCGTTCAAGATTTAGGTTTGTTCGACCTTGTTAAAAAGCACTTCCCCTCTTTGGATGTTCATGCGTCGACTCAATTGACGACTCACAATGAAGGCCAAATCAAGTTTCTTTCTAAGATTGGTGCGACACGTGTCAACCTATCTAGAGAACTCAACCTTCCAGAAATCAAAATGCTAACCGAAGTCGCTCATAAACATGATGTGCTAACTGAGGTTTTCGTTCATGGTGCATTGTGTATTGCATTCTCTGGTCAATGTTATTCAAGTTCAGTAAGTGTGGGTAATTCAGGTAACCGTGGTCGTTGTAGCCAAGCTTGTCGCGACGAGTATGAGGTTACTGAAGCAGGTAATAAATACCCACTGAATTTAAAAGACAATTCTGCGTACTACGATCTTCCTGAATTGGTTGATGCAAAAGTCGACTCATTAAAAGTGGAAGGCCGAATCAAAGGCGCACACTATGTTTACACGGTTGTTGACACGTGGCGTAAACAAATTGATAGCTTTGTTGAGCAGGGGTTACTTATTGAAGATGACTCTAACCTGCACAAGGTTTTTAATCGTGATTTCACCAACTCTTTCCTTAAAGGTAATTTAACGAAAGACATGTTCATTGATAATCCTCGTGATAACAGTGTGAATTACGCCGTTGAAAAAGCGTCTAAAGAAGTAGAACAAATTTCTGTCGTTCAAATTCAAGAAGTGACAGATAATCTATACTCATCTAAAAATGATATTGGCGCAGAGATGCGTGAAAAAATCGAATTTCTTGATATCAGTAAAACAGCGGTTACTTTTGAGTTCGTGGCGACAATCGATAAACCCTTTACGATTAATGTCGTTTCAAAAGACGAAACGTTCACCGTTCAATCCCCTTCTATCCTTGCTAAAGCGGGCGAAAAGGCGATTACTCAAGAGCTCTTAGAGAAACGCTTTAAGTCGATTAAAAGTGCAGTACATACATTAGAAAGCTACGACTTCGAACAGCTAGACGAAGGCTTAGCAATACCTCTTAAAGAAGTAACGGCACTAAAAGAGCAGATTGACTTCATTTTAAATGGCTCGGTTGAAGTCATTAAGCATGTTGACGTTCCTGCTTTAGAAAAACACCCTAAAGTGAATGAGAAACCAACGCTTTCTATGTTAATCGCCGACGTAGAAGACCTTCACTTATGTGATGTCACCGACGCTGATGTTTACTTCAAGCTGCCAGAGAGCTTTAAAAAGCGCTGTAATAAATACATCGACATCCTGGCCGCTAACCCTCGCCTGATCCCTTGGTTCCCTGCTGTTCTCATCGGCAAAGATTACGACGAAGCGGTGCGCTTACTCGAAACGATTAAGCCAGAGCGCATCGTAACAAACAATACGGGAATCGCTTATAAAGCCTTTGAAATGGGTATTGAGTGGGTTGCAGGTCCATTTATGAACACGACTAACTCACATGCGTTGATCACACTGAAAGAAGAGCTCAACTGTGCGGGTGCATTCATTTCAAATGAGATCAATAAAGGTCAGATTCGTCACATTCGTCGTCCTGAAAACTTCAAACTGTTTTACAGTATCTACCACCCTATTTTGATGATGACCAGCCGCCAATGTTTCTTCCAAAGAACCGTTGGTTGTAACAAGCCATCGATTGAAGCCGGTTGTATGCTGAAGTGTGAGAAAGCCACTACGATTACGAATGTTAAAGGGATCTCGTTCGCGGTTGATAAGCAAAAAGGCGGTTACCCTAGCATTTACAACCATGAGCAATTCCTAAACCAAGATGCGGTCTCAGATTTCTCGGGCTTGTTTGATGAGTTCTTTATTGACTTAACCAATATCGGTGCAGGTTCAAAAGAAGTTCAGGATAAAGTTGAGCTGATTAAGCACTTTGAAGCGTTAATTAATGGGGTTGATGGGGCTCGAGAGCACTTGAATCGCATGGTTGAAGTTAGAACCAACGATCAATACCTTCAAGGTTTATAAGCATTCAAGGCTTATAGTATCCAAGGTTGATAGTATTTAAGCCTTGATGTAACTCGGGGATTAACGTTAACCACAACTATCCTACCGCTAGTAAAAAGCCGACGTAATCGTCGGCTTTTTTGTGTTCGTGAATATAATTAAGTCACTGGTTTGGGTTGTTTACTTCTCTTTCCACCAAGCACATTAATCAATGCACCAATGATAATTAGGCTACCGCCAACGAGAGTCCACATTGATGGCACTTCACTAAAGATCAACCAACCAAATATGATCGAAAAGACAACTTGGATGTATGAATACGCGGTTGCTTTACTTGCCACTTCCGCTTTCATTGCTTTGGTTAAGCCGATCTGTCCGATTTGAGTAAATATGCCGACAAAGAGTAACAGCACTAATGCGTCGAAACTCGGTACCACAAAATCGTTGCCCAATAAAATCAGCGATAACGGTAATGCAATCAATGGGAAATAAACAATGATCACTGACGTGTCCTCCGTCGTGCTTAGACGCTTGACGATTACGTAAGCAATGGCACTACCGAAAGCGCCAAACAATGCAGCGGCGATGCTGATAGGTGGTAGCTCGACAGCACCTTCAAACGCCGAGCCTGGATTGACGATAAAAAATAGCCCCGTTAAGCAGAACGCTATACATAGCATCGTGGATAACTGAATTCTCTCCTTTAGGAACAGCAGCGCAAGAATCGCAGTGAATACTGGATGCAAGTATTGAAGTATCGTTGCTTCTGCCAGTGGTAGAGTAGCAATAGCATAATAGACACAAATAAGTGCTAGTGAGCCTACAGCCCCGCGAGCGAAAAGTAGTTTCCTATTGTTACCCCAAAGGGATATCCTTTTTCGTTTTACATCGATGTAGCTGATGATAAGCGAAACCAGTGCCCTAGCCGCGACAATTTCAAAAACAGGTATTCCATGATGACTCACTAATTTCACGCAGGCAGACATCAAAGAAAAAGCAAGCGCTGAAATGAACATATAGCGTAGGCCCAGAGGGACTGAACTAAGGAAGTTGATAGGCATAATTTGTCTAGTACCGAAATATAAGTGCAGTGAAATTACTAATGGGCGGATACTATGGAACAAAGGAGAGAAAAGAAAGCGTTTCCACCGAAATATTCACGAATAATCGGTGGACCAAATGCCTGCACATTTATGTATTTAGCTCATCATTTTATCTCTTTAAATTGAAGCTCAACCAAACGCTGATACAACTCGCAACTCTTCAGCAATGATTGATGGTCTCCTACATCGATTAAACGACCTTGATCCATCACGGCAATTTTATCCGCATGCTTAATGGTTGATAAACGGTGTGCAATGATTAGCGTTGTTCTTCCACGCATTAACTCTTCCAATGCAAGCTGAACATGATGCTCACTTTCACTGTCTAAAGCACTGGTTGCTTCATCCAACAGTAATAAATCAGGATTCTTTAAAATGGCGCGTGCAATAGCGATTCTCTGACGCTGGCCACCTGAAAGCCTGACACCACGTTCGCCAAGAAAACTGTTATACCCTTCAGGTAGATTCAGAATAAAGTCATGAGCGTGCGCCTTTTTTGCTGCGGCTATCACTTGATCGTCTGTCGCGTCAGGATTTCCATAGCGGATGTTATGAAAAACATCATTACTAAACAAAGCGGGTTGCTGAGGGACCAGTGCCATTTTTTTACGTAGTTCGTTGGGCTCAATATCTCGAATATCTACGCCGCCAAACGTAACTGCCCCAGATTGTGGATCATAGAATCGCTGTAATAACTCAAACAGAGTTGTTTTACCCGCCCCTGACGGTCCAACAAGAGCGAGCACTTTGCCCTCTTCTGCTTCCAGGTGTAGATCGTTCGTCGCCGATTGGTCAGGTCTTGATGGGTAATGAAAAGTCACATCGTCAAAAATAACCTCAGCATTAAGCGCTTTTGGAGAGACAATATTCTGTTTCGGCGCAACTATGTGGCTATCAACTTGGAGTATTTCTATGAGTCGCTCTGTTGCTCCTGCTGCTCGTTGCAGCTCTCCAAGAACTTCAGAAATAGTCGCAAGTGATGAAGCCACCATGATCGCATAAAATACAAACGCGCCTAAATCTCCCGCTGACATTGTTCCGTTAATGACATCGCTACCACCAACCCACAGCATTCCAGCTATCGCGCTAAATACGATCACAATGACGCCGGAAATTAAAATAGCACGTTGCTTAACCCGCTGACGACCAATTTCGTAGGCCTTCTCTACCTCTTGAGAAAATGAATCTCGCTCTTGAGCTTCGTGGCTATAACTCTGAACTGTCTTAATATGCTCTATCGCCTCACCAGCATAGCTACCAACATCAGCCATGGAGTCTTGGCTTTGGCGAGACAGCGCCCGTACTTTACGGCCATAGATTAAAATAGGAATGAGAATGAATGGCACAGATACTAATACGATTAATGTTAGCTTTATGTTGGTGGCAAACAACATAATAATTGCGCCGACACACATGAGTGCACTTCGCATCGCCATTGAAAATGAAGAACCAATGATACTTTGCAACAGTGTCGTATCTGTTGTTATTCGGGACATAATGTCGCCACTACCATTGGTTTCAAAATAACTTGGATGCAACGTGATCACATGATTAAAAACCGCTAGTCGTATATCAGCACTGACTCGTTCACCTACCGATGACACAAGATAAAAACGAAAGAAAGTACCAACAGATATAAGCAAAGTAACTACGAGTATAAATTTAATCGCGTTACCAAGGTCAACGATTGATTGCTGTGTAAAACCTTCATCGATAAGAACACGAACGCCATGGCCAACAGAGAGCGTTAAAGAGGCTGTGAAGATCAACGCAACAAGAGCAGCAAGTACCTTCCCTTTGTAGGGCTGAATAAATTTAACCAGCTCAAAAAGAATACCTAGGTTTTTTCCTTTCGCTGTACCCGCTTTCGACTTATACGAATGGCCTGTCTTTTTGTCATTATCTAAGTCTGGTTGGGATTGCATAGATGATCCTAATTACTAACAGTTTATCTATAAGCTATTGGGGTTGTATATAAAATAGCAACCTCTACTAATGAGGGAGCAGTTCCAAATATAAAAATTAAATCAAAATATAGAACAAACTGTTAAGCTCATGAGTTCATATTAATTACTATGTAACAACTCAATACATACCCAGGGCAAATGGTAATTTATCGAATTATTTTGCTTATTTATATTAATAAGCTTTCTTAGAAAAAAATCACATTGTTTCATGGTCTATTTCAAACTTTTCACTTAATTCACGACCATTACTAACTTCGACAATTACTATTGCTTTATTGCTAGCAGTAATGGAGTACGCAATGATTAGAAATTACACAGAGAAACATGTTCAGTGTCCCCATTGTGAGCACAAGATTGGTCTCACTTTAGACGCTTCAAACGGTAGCAAGGAGTTTCATGATGACTGTCCTTATTGCCACCGTGCTATTCACTTAAATATGTTCATCGACAGCAGCCAGCATCAGATTAATTTAACCGCGTGTATTGAAGATGAACCTTTTAGCTAGTTAGTCGTTTTACTTTTATTGAACGATATGTTTCCCAATAAACGATAAAGAAGCACTCAAATTGAGTGCTTCTTTTTATATCGCTTCGTTTCCGTACAAAAACAAACCGCTAGAGTCGCTGGGCAAGTACTCGCTCAACAGTATCTACAATCGCTTGTGTTTGTGGGTCAAACTCGACGTTAACTCTATCATTCACTTTACGCTGACCAAATAGCGTTCTCTCTAGTGTTTCAGGAATAAGGTGAACACTGAAGCGCTCCTCCTCGACATCCCCGATCGTCAATGAACAACCATCTAAACCGATGTAGCCCTTTATTAATACGTACTTCATCGCTTCAGGAGCGACCTTAAACCAGAGTGTGCGGTTATTTGGCGTATTAATAATCTCATCGATTTTAGCGGTAAAAGAGATATGACCAGACATCGAATGACCACCAATTTCATCGCCGAATTTCGCAGCGCGCTCAATGTTCACGTGATTGCCTACTTCAAGTTCACCGAGATTGGTTAAATTCAAAGTCGCTTGCATAAGATCAAAGGTGATCGCATCATCATTCATTGAGGTTACCGTTAGGCAACAACCGTTGTGAGCTACAGAAGCACCAATCGTAAGGCCTTCTCGTAATTCTTCAGAAAGACTGAGTGTATGACTTTGAAACTCATCCTTTTTGAGAATCGAAATGACTTCTGCGGTTCCTTGTACAATTCCAGTAAACATAATTAAATTCCATGAGGTTTTTATGGTGCTTAGTGTGACATTTCTTTATCATGCGCGGCAATACTAAGAACATTTTTCTTTGCTAGAAACACTTTACTTTCCACCTCCTGCTCTCGGAGTTTATGTGCATCGTTATAAATTAGAAGCTTCAAACCTCATAAAACTTGCTACTCCAGTATTGATCGCTTCTGTCGCGCAAACTGGTATGGGCTTCGTCGACACAGTTATGGCAGGTGGCGTGAGTGCTACCGATATGGCAGCAGTCGCGATCGCATCGAGTATTTGGCTTCCTACCATCTTATTTGGTATCGGGCTGTTAATGGCATTAGTGCCCGTTGTTGCTCAACTCAATGGCTCTGGAAGACAGGTTAAAATTCCATTTGAAATCCATCAGGGAATCATATTAGCGCTGCTCATCTCCATTCCCACTATTTTGGTTTTACTCCAAACACAGTGGATACTCGATGTCATGGATATCGACGCGTTAATGGGTGATAAAACTAACGGTTATATGAACGCAGTGATGTTTGCGGTTCCCGCATTCCTGCTATTTCAAACGTTCAGAAGTTTAACTGACGGATTGTCACTAACGAAACCAGCAATGGTTATTGGTTTTATTGGCCTACTTATCAACATTCCCCTCAACTGGATTTTTGTTTACGGCAAGTTTGGCGCTCCTGCATTAGGCGGTGTGGGTTGTGGTGTTGCAACCGCCATTGTTTATTGGATCATGTTTGCCCTAATTCTGTTTTATGTTGTCACGTCAAAACGACTGGCGCACATACGACTCTTTGGTGAGTTCCATCGCCCTCAAGTTAAAGCCATTACTCGTTTATTTAAGTTAGGCTTCCCTGTTGCAGCAGCTATGTTCTTTGAAGTGACGCTTTTTGCTGTCGTTGCTCTGCTCATTGCCCCTTTAGGGCCGCTTATTGTCGCAGCGCATCAAGTTACCGCGAACTTTTCGTCGTTAGTTTTCATGCTACCAATGAGCATTGGTGCAGCAGTCAGTATACGGGTTGGTCATAAACTGGGGGAGCAAGACACAGAAGGCGCTAAAATTGCGTCACATGTAGGCTTGATTGTTGGTGTATGCCTATCCGTTTTTACCGCGATTTTAACTTTCGTCTTCAAAGAGAGTATCGCTGAACTTTATACCGACAATAGAGCGGTAATTACAATTGCTGTCCAACTCTTAATTTTTGCCACTATCTATCAATGTGCCGATGCAATACAAGTTATTGCTGCGGGTGCACTACGTGGTTATAAAGATATGACGGCGATTTTTAATCGAACCTTCATCGCGTATTGGTTACTCGGTCTACCGATTGGGTACATACTTGCTATGACAGACTGGATTGTTGAACCAATGGGGGCACATGGTTTCTGGATTGGGTTTATCGTTGGGTTATCATCAGCGGCTATTTTACTTGGAATAAGGCTGCATTGGATGCATAAGCAAGACGAAGATGTACAGTTAACCTTTTCTTCTAAGTAAAAGGACACAAGATTAGTATTCTCTTCTAAGAATACGACCTACCATAAAGCAGCCAAATATTATTGTAGAAAGCAAAAGCCCTGATAAGAATTCAATCAGGGCTTTTTGTTATCTTTATAAAACCTATACGCTCACTTCTATTCGGGATGGCGCTCTCTGAGGTAACGAGCAAACTTTGGGACACCATTTTGCGTCATACCGTTATATCGAAACGTAATGGTGCTACCAATACTTGGCGGGTGACGCCTTTGCTCATCCGTGAAACCACTTCCAATGTTAAACTCTACACCAGACTCTAGCTTTACTCTTAGTGATCCCATGCTTCCTTTGTACTTTCCATTTCCAAGCTTATAGCCAATTACTATGGCTTCGGTATCTTGGTGTTTCTTCAGCTTCAACATATCGTTACTACGACCGGCCTGGTATCGGCTCGTTATCTTACGTAGCATGATACCTTCACCACTTTGATTGCTGACATTATCTAGGTGTTCAAATAACTCTTTTTCCGACGCAATGGGGGTATGCTCAACATATTTAATATGAGGTGATTTTGTAGAGTTCACCCAGTGGATTAGATTGTAATAACGTTTTTGATAATTACCCGCATCTCTAGGCATATCGAATAGCATAAAATCTATTTGCTTCCACGCGGCATCGGATGGAATAGCATCCATGACGGTTTGCTGAACAATATGGAATTTCCCCCTGCCTGCCCATAACTCCCCCTCTAGCGGATAATCTGGAAGAGGCTCAATAAACCAACGTGGTGGGAAAATCTCGTTACCTTGCCTTGTAATAAGTCGGCTACCGGTCCAGATCGCTCTAATTCCGTCTAGTTTCTCACTTTTCCAGTATTCAAGGATATTGATACTTTCGTTGTAATTATAGGCGTTCATAACACCGAGATCGTAGGAGATATCCGCACTCACAGGCTGGCTGAGCGTTAACAAAATACTGTAAGAAAGAATAGAGAGACGCATAACTTACCTCTTAATGAATACACGTTGCATTCTCTCAATCTATTAATTAATCGCTAGTGATAATTGATTTCAATGCGACACGCATCATAACGCTCATTACCAAGTAAGCATCTAGTTTTATAATAATTGAACGAATTACCCAATTATTATTTGATTCTCATTTTAAGAAAAGTCGTTATCAAATTGAGAAACAACACTAATATAAATTTAAGTAATTGAAAAATATGAGTTTAAATACTGGCATAGAACCTGCTCTATAGAAACTAACCACATAGGAGAGAACATCATGGAACTACGTACTGTTGAAACAAACGACAACATTCTTACTTTAGAGATCATTGGCAACCTTGATGCTGAAGGTAGCCGTGAAGTCCAACCACATATCGATTCTGTCATTACTAATGACAAATACCATGAGGTAGAGCTTGATTTTCGCCACGTGTGCTTTCTTGACTCATCAGGTGTCGGCGCTTTGGTTTATTTATACAAACGCCTTGTTGAACGTGAACGAAATATGCGTATTGAGAATGTTCGTGGTCAGCCACTAGAGATAATTAAACTACTACGAATTGGGCAAGCAATTCCAGTAAACTCAAATACTCACTAAACCTAACTATACTCTTAAAATCAATCGAAAATATTCATAGAAAAATATTCGTAGAAACTAGGTTGAAAAGGACGTTGGCGATGAAAGGAATCATTATTTACATAGCTACATTTGTGTCTGTCACTGTTTTAGCCGGATGCTCTAGCTATCCCGAGGAAGGGAGAGGCGGAATGGCAGAAAGTCATATCTCCGCTGACTTCTCTCCTGTAATGCCAGATGAACCACTTGGCCCAGAGCATGGGCTTAGGTTCGACTGGAAACTGGCACAACTTCATTTAGATTCTTTGATTAGAGAAGGGGCAAAATGGTGTTTTCCTGCTGCCGTCGTACAAGCGATTGAAAAGCAAAATAGAATAGCGAGAGAGCTAGAAGGTGGCTTACTACTTGATGCCGCCAATGATTTGGTTATTCAAAGAAAACGCTTAAATGAACTGGAGCTTCAACTTGATTATGTCACCTCCCAAACTCATTGTTCACCTCCCGCTAGCCAATCACAGCTAAATTTGCAGCTTGCTGTTATTGACCAACTCTTCGAGATTTTGAATGTAGATAACCAGTTTGCCTTTGATTCAATAGAAATTAACCCTAAATATATGGGGCACCTTGCTAAAGCGGCCAATATTTTACTTGAACACAATACACTCAAACTGTCTGTCACTGGTCATGCCGATGCTAGAGGTGATGAACAGCACAATCAAACACTTGCTATGGGCCGAGCCAAGCAAGTGAAACGTTACTTAACTATTTTCGGTCTGGAACCCTCACGCATTAGCACCCATTCACTTGGTGCTGAGCTCCCTCTTTTTGAAGGAAACACGGATGGTGTGATGTTAACCAACCGACGTGTCAGTATTGAAGTGATATCTACGCAAGATCACGCCGTCACTCAATCACAAGGTGGTTTTTATGAATAAGCTCACCTACATCCTTATTATTGCCATTGCACTTTTCATCATTAACCCAGTGTATGCTTCCGAATCGACAACGCCACAACCCGATCAGCAAGTGACCGTGCAAATTGGTGATCTCATTCAAGTTAACCTACCTGGCGAGAGTACCCTTAATCGCGGTTTCCAAGTAGACAAACGAGGTAGAATTACCCTCCCCGAGATTGGTGCGATATTTGTGGCGGGATACAACGAAACACAACTAGAGCAGAGTATTCTAAAAGCACTTGAATCTGTATTTAGAGACTTATCTAACGCTTCCATCTACATATCAGAGCAACAAATTCTTATATCAGTTCAGGGGTACGTGAAATCACCCGGTGAATATACCTTATCAAAAAGTGCCGATATTCAAATGGCGATTCATGCTGCTGGCGGGTTACGTTCCGGTGCTCAGCTTAATAACATGTTGCTCAAAAGGGGTACTGAGAAACAGGCGTTTAATTACAAAGCATTTTTAGATAGCGGGGACGAAAGTCAATTACCTGCACTGCAATCTCTCGACACGCTATTTGTTCCAGCCTCTCCTCTTGTCGGCAATATTGAGCAAGAGTTTGACCCAGCAAAACTTGCAGACTCTGGTGACAGTGCTGACGGAAGAAGTGCTGTTAAAGTGTTTGGTGAGGTCAATTCTCCAGGTTCATTTTCATATAAAGAAGGAACCGATCTCGTCGATATTTTGATGCGTTCTGGCGGTGTTACTCGCTATGCCAGTGTTGAGCAAATTCGTATCATCTCCGATAACAATCCCGTCATTTTTAACCTAAAACGTTATCTAGACAGTGGCGACTCAAAGCTTCTCCCTGACTTGGCTCCTGGTGCTACCGTCTTTGTGCCAAAACAAGAGGAAGAGATAAAATCGGGCTCGAACACTGTATACGTGATGGGCGAAGTAAAGAGCCCCGGAGCATTTGAAGGCCAGCAAGGCGCTACCTTTATGGATATCTTAGCGAATTCAGGAGGTCCTACTCGTTATGCGGAATCTCGTCAGATCAGAATTATTAAAGCCAACGGAACAGTAATTCCCTTTGATCTCGCAGCCTACACTGAAGGGTTAATCGACTCTCTTCCACCAAAAATCTTACCGGGAGATGCTATATTCGTCCCTGAAAAGACAGACATGAATGAAAAATCTTGGTTGAAGGTGGCCCCTAGTCGCGCTGTTAATGTTATGGGGTCGGTCGAGCGTCCCGGACGAATCGAATGGTCAGATGAAATGAACTTAATGGATCTCATTTCTCACGTTGGGGGGCCAACATTAAGAGCCGACACCACAAAAATTGAAGTCATTGATAGTAATAAAAAATTGGTGGTCTTTGACCTTGATGCCTTCATATTAAACGGTGCACCTCCACAAGATTTACCGACGATTGCTGGTGGCTCAATTGTACGTATACATGACTTACCACGAGACCCTTCTGATAATAAAGCACAATGGGTTCGCCAAAGTTCAGACGCTTCAATCTACATATTTGGTCAAGTAAACACCCCAGGACGCTTTAGATTTACCAAAGAGATGCACTTCCTTGATATTTTGGCCGCCGCTGATGGCCCAACCAAAGACGCTGATATTCATAATATTCGCGTCACACACCGAGATAAAAGCTACTCAAAAATCAGTAAGCTAAACCTTTCTTTGTATTTCGAGACGGGTGACGAGAACTTATTACCCAATGTCACAATGGGTGACACTATCTTTATCCCTGAAAAGAATAAAAACTGGTTGGATAAATCAAAGGAATCGACTGTTAGAGTCTTAGGCGCTATCAACAAACCGGGACGCTACGCATTCAGCGATAACATGACGATATTAGACATTCTCGCAGAAGCTGGCGGTCCAACAAACGATGCCTATATTGAGAAAATCACCGTTGTAAATATGTCTTGCTGCCAAGGACAGGCTCGAACATTTGACCTTATTGAGTTTAGTAAAACCGCCAATATCTATCACTTACCGGTTCTGCGCTCGGGCGATACCATTTTCATCCCGAATCGTAGAGATAGCTTTCTTGAAAAAGCCCGTGTCGGTTTAGAAGATATTCTTCGTTTAACGACAGCCATTGTGTTGATAGGAGCGTTATGATGACTATCCCTGCAACCCATGCTGAAATCGAGCAGCTTTATTTGTCTGCCGAACTATCCGGCTGTAAATCATTGTGCATTACGGCATGCCAATCGCTTGATGGCGTCACTTCTGTGGCGAGTGCTTTGACTGAAAGGTACTTATTAGCGGGTCACAACGCTTTGCTCGTTGATCTCAATATGTTTAACCCTGCGTTTAAAGAGTTGGAGTTGAAAACCGACGATAATACCCACTGGATCGAACATGTTGATAGTCATCGGCTATTTACTGGGGTAGCCATCCCCAGGGATCAATCGACTCAACTGGCCTATAAAGACCCTGCTTTTATGGAGCAAGCCGTTATCGAGTGGGGTCAGCAGTACGACCGAGTCATCATTGATACATCACCTTTATTACAGATAAATCGCAGCAATATCCCTGCTCAAAGTATAGCGAACGCATGTGACAAAACTATTTTAGTTGTAAAAGGTGGCGTCACCTCTGCTGGACAGATAAAAAAAGCCACTGAGTTATTAAATAGTGGAAAGATTTCATTGCTGGGGACAGTGCTCAATATCAAAGATCAACCAACGCTTAGCTTTGAAATTATTCGTGAACTACGGCGAATCCCCTTTATCCCGAAAAAATTGCGTAGAACGATAGAAAACTGGCTAAATAGAAATGAATTTCTATCACAGTCTGCATAGATATATTCAGTATGAAATTAAAAGTACACAGACCCTAAGACGAGTCATAGACAGAACTTTCGAGGTAATTTCGAGGTAATTATGATGAAAAAGATCCTATACACATTTTTGATAAGCTTTGCGGCACCCTTGTTGGCAGCAGACCCTATTACCTTTGCAATCGTTCCTCAACAATCAGCTAGCCGACTGGCAGCGCAATGGTCGCCTATCATCCAATATCTATCTCAAGAAACGGGGAGAGATTTCATATTCTCTACGGCGAAAGACATTCCAATGTTTGAACAACGCTTAAGCAATGGAGAATACGACTTTGCCTATATGAATCCATACCATTACGTTACCTTTAGCCACTCTCCTGGCTACCGCTCTATCTCAAAAGCAAAAGATAAAAAAATAAAAGGGATCATCGTTGCTAGAAAGGATAGCAACATAACCGACTTGATGGAGTTAGACGGCAGCACCCTAGCCTTTCCCGCTCCGGCAGCCTTCGCAGCCTCGGTTCTTACCCGTAGCGTTCTAAAGCAGAAAGGAGTCAGCTTTGAACCTGATTACGTGTCGTCGCATGATTCTGTTTATTTGTCGGTCGCGAAAGGCTTCTATCCAGCAGGCGGCGGTATTATTCGAACGTTCAATTCAATTGACCCCGAGCTTCGTGAGCAACTTGTACCTATCTATACCACTAAGGGTTACACCCCTCACGCTATCGCTCATCACCCTAGGGTTGATGCCAAACTTGCTGCACAGGTTCAAGAGCTATTGGCAGCGCTACACACTTCAGAACAAGGAAGAGCCCTATTAAAACCGTTAAACATTAAAAGTTTTGTCGATGGAGCGAACTCCGATTGGGATGATGTTAGAGCGCTAAACATTAAAGAGATTAAACAGTAGATGTAACGATTACAGTTACAAATAGGTAGGTAAATATGACTTTTCGAGCTAAAACAATTATCGGCATAGCACTGATCGAAATCGTACTACTTATGTTTCTGGTATTTAGTGCAATGTCGTTTCTTTCAGAATCTAATGAAAAACAGTTAATTCAAAGGGCAAACTCAACGGCCACCATGTTCGTCAATGCCACGAAAGACGCGGTTCTTTCAACCGATATCGCAACATTAGACGATCTTGTTAGAGAGTTTATGACGCTTGAAGGTGTTCAATACGTAAAAATCGTTCGCCACGATCAAGTACTAGCGTGTGCTGGTGACATGGATTTACTCGAGCGAAATATGACTATCGATACTAATCTGCGAAATATCAGTGACGGTATATTCGATACTAGAGTGCCTATCGTTAGTGCTGGAATAAACTACGGCTATATCGATATGGGGTTTGGTACATCGGCTATCAGCAACATGTTAGAAAGTGCCCAAAAATCGATTATCGGTATCGCGTCGATTGAAGTCATTCTTGTAGCGGTTTTTTCTTTTGTACTTGGGACTTACCTAACCCGTAATCTAGTTCGTTTAACAGCAGCGACTAAAGCGTTAAGCGAACGTGGGCCTGGCTTTCAACTCAACGATACGTCAAATGACGAATTTGGTAATCTAGCCCGTGCCTTTGATACCATGTCTCGTAAACTAAATAAAAGTTATACCGATCTGAAATTGGCTCGCCAAGAAGCTGAAAACGCTTGTGAGTCAAAAGGACGCTTTCTGGCTTCTATGTCGCACGAAATACGAACGCCCATGAATGGCGTGCTTGGAATCTTATCACTTCTAGAAGAAACACCTTTAAGCAAAGAACAAAAACACCTCGTTAAAACAGCCACTACCTCTGGTGGATTCCTACTGACCGTAATCAATGACATATTAGATTTCACACGTATGGAATCCAATACATTAATGTTGGAAAACCAACCGTTTAACTTACGCGAATGTATTGAAAGTGTCATCGATAGTTTTGCTCCTGAAGCTAAAAGGAACGATCTTATTCTGCATTGTTATATTGAAGGTAACGTACCACCTATTGTTCGTGGAGACAGTAACCGTGTATGCCAAATACTTCATAACCTGATAGGGAATGCTCTTAAGTTTACGCACGAAGGGAGCGTAACTGTGAAGATTAAAGCGTTAGTCGACGAAAACCAGTGTCTAATACAAGGAAGCGTCGCTGATACTGGGATTGGTATCAAAGAGCAGTCTTTAGAATACTTGTTTGATGAGTTTACTATGGTCGACCAAAGCTATTCTCGTACTCAAGAAGGGTCAGGGTTGGGGTTGGCTATTTGTAAACGTTTATGTGAATTAATGGACGGCGATATACATGTATTCAGCCACTATGGCGAAGGCAGTACCTTCACTTTTTCGATTAATTTGGAGTTGGCTGGAGAACTTCTAACCCATGCAACGCCAAAAGCCACAATACTCGAACCAGAGTTACAAGATATTCGCATACTGGTTGCAGAAGATAATAAAGCCAACCAACTCGTGATAAAGAATATGTTTCTAAACGCAGGACTTGATATCGATATCGTCGATAACGGCTTAAAAGCCGTCGAACAAGTAAAAAGTGATAACTACGATCTAGTGTTCATGGACATTTCAATGCCAGAGATGGATGGTATCGAAGCGACACAAATTATTCGCTCACTGGACAGCGAAAAAATGAAAACGTTTCCTATCATAGCACTAACCGCCCATGCGCTAACTGGTGATAAGGAACACTTTATTTCAGCTGGAATGTCAGATTATTTGTCAAAACCTGTACGTTTGTCTCAGCTAATTGAAAAAATTAACTTATTCTTATCAGATAGAGTTAAAAATACGGACACGTTAATGATTGAAAAACCGACTACACTAGAATCAACGACTCTTGTTGAAGATAGTGGCAAAGATACGGACAGTTCTGTAATGGCAGACTCACAAACCCATTCTATCGAACCTGTGAATAACTCTGAGATAGCTGAATTTGTCGATGAAACGATATTGGTTCAAATGATCGAAGACACCAGTGCTGAGGTCATCCCTATCCTCATTGACCATTATATCGAAGAGTCCGGCGCTAGACTTTCTAAGATTGAGATGGCTCTGAAAGAGCGAGACGCAGACTTGTTAGAGTTTGAGGCACATACGTTAGGAAGTTCTTCACTTGCTCTTGGTAACCGGGCTCTGTCGATCGCTGCTCGCGATATCGAAAAGCTTTGTATTAATAATCAGAAAGAAGAAGCATTTGGTCTTATCCCTAATCTTCAAATAATTGCAAAACGCTCATTAAAAGCGATAGTTGCACGAAAAGAGCTCGGGTTTATTACTGATTCACAATAAGGCATAGAGGGCTAATTCGCCTTTAAGGTAATAGATTGAATAGACTCTATTTCCTTTATGCTAAATGATATGTTAATCATATAAGATTACTGTTTCATATATAATTTCAAGGACGTAGCCGATGAGACCAAAAGTACTACTTGTAGAAGATTCAACATCACTTGCCGTACTTTACAAACAATACGTTAAGGATGAGCCTTATGACCTTTTCCATGTGGAGACAGGACAAGAAGCAATAGCGTTCATTGAACGTAATGTTCCTCAACTTATTATTCTCGATCTCAAGCTACCAGATATGTCTGGTGAAGATATATTAGATTGGATTTCCGAGAACCAAATTCCTACCTCTACCGTTATCGCTACCGCACATGGATCCGTCGATATAGCGGTTGGCCTAATACAAAAAGGCGCGAAAGACTTCCTTGAAAAACCTATTAAAGCAAACCGACTCAAAACGTCTATTTCTCTTCATTTGAAACAAGCAAAATTAGAACACCTCGTTGAAGATATAGAGAGTAAATTTGACCGAAGTCGTTTCCATGGTTTTCTTGGTAGCTGCCTCGCTATGCAAGGTGTTTATAAAATAATAGATTCTGTTGCGCCCACAACCGCTAGTGTGTTTATTAACGGAGAAAGTGGAACGGGTAAAGAGGTGTGTGCGGAGGCTATTCATAAAGAGAGTCAACGAAAGAATATGCCTTTTATTGCGCTTAACTGTGGAGCGATACCAAAAGATCTCATGGAAAGTGAAGTTTTTGGTCACATTAAAGGGGCGTTTACCGGTGCAAACACCGATAGAAAAGGCGCAGCATCAATGGCCAATGGTGGAACACTATTTCTCGATGAATTATGCGAAATGGACCTGGAAATGCAGAAAAAGCTATTACGCTTTCTGCAAACTGGGACATTTACACCGCTAGGCGCAAGCAAGGAAGTTAAAGTTGATGTCCGTATTCTTTGCGCAACCAATCGAGACCCATTGGTTGAAGTCGAAGAAGGCAGATTCCGTGAAGATCTCTATTATCGTGTTCATGTTGTCCCTATCGAAATGCCACCATTACGTGAACGTGGCAGTGATATTGCGACGCTAGCTAAGCATTTCCTTAAGATCTATGCGAAAGAAGACGGTAAAAAATTCTCCGGTATTAATAGCGATGCCGAAGCACTGTTAAAAAAATATCAATGGCCTGGTAATGTTCGACAGCTACAAAATATTATCCGTAATATCGTCGTTCTTAATGATGAAAGTAAGCTATCGATAAGCCACTTGCCTGCGCAAATATTAAAAAACAAAGCGTCAACGACAAAACCAGTGCCCTCACCTACCTCTATGGTCACACCCTCTGCAGCACAAGAGACACTAATGACCGCTAGGGAATCCACCCCTTTAAATGAGGCCCAGGCATCAGGACAAATACCAAAACAAGAGATGAACATCAGACCGATGTGGCAAATCGAACGTGAAACTATACAAAACGCTATCGATTTTTGCGATGGTAATGTACTAAACGCTGCCGTCTTACTTGAACTCAGCCCATCAACTGTCTATCGAAAAAAACAGGCTTGGGAAGCGGAAGATGAACGTAGCGCCGTGTAAACCTAAAACGTTAAAAGATTCCCAACATAAAGTATGGCTACTTATTGATAGCCTTACTTTTGGGGGGATTGAAACCCATGTTCTTGAGTTAGCGAAGGGACTGAACGAGTTTGGTGTCGACGTTTCAGTAGTCTTCACTTCCTATTATGGCAAGCAAGCCCTTCTCGCTGAAAAGATTGGTGAAATGGGTGTCCAATACTTCTATCTCGATATTGCTTTCCCTTCAGACCATTCATTCAACTCGTTAAAGCAAGCCATCAAGGTTCACGAACCTTCGCTCATCCATGCTCATGGGTACAAAGCGAGCATCTACAGTAAACTCGCAAAGTTATTGACGACAAAATCTAGCTTCAAACAACTCACTACTTTTCATGCTGGAGAAACACCAAAAGGAAAAGTTTGGCTATACGATTTTGTCGATCGCTATAGTTCATGGCTGTCTAACGACCGCTTGTCGGTCAGCCAGTTAATCCAAAATAAGTTACCAAAGCATTCTCATCGGCTGAATAATTTTATCGATACTCAACATGTACAACGTTCAAAAGGGACGAAAATTGCTTTTGTCGGTCGAGTCAGCCATGAAAAAGCACCTGACCGATTTGTCAGCCTTGCTCGACTCAATACTGAATGTGAATTTCATTGCTACGGTAGTGGGCCAATGCTAGAAGAGCTTAAGAAAGACGCACCAGAAAATATCGTCTTTTACGGGTACCAAAACGATATGGTACCGGTTTGGGGCGAAATTGAGCTGCTTATACTACCTTCTCGCTATGAAGGACTACCCATGGCGGCACTGGAATCAATGGCTCGGGGTATCCCACTTCTTTGTACCCGTGTCGGCGATCTTGACACGCTCGTCGAACACCAGATAAACGGCTTTATTGCCGATAATGAAAATGAACTTAACCATTACTTAGCCGAGTGGTTATCAATGAATAAAACAGAAAAGCTGAAATTACAACAAGCAGCCATACAAACTATTGAGCAAAATTATTCGACTCAGAGTGTCTTACCTAAGCTGTTAGAAATCTATCAAATCTGATTCTCATTTTGAGAATTAGCACTCCCCAAAAGAACAACCACAAATATAGTCATATTTTTCAACAAGTTACTTACGTTAATATATTGGTACTTAACTTGCAAGAATTCCCCTAACAAAAAAACTCAATTTCAAATTGAAGTAAGGGGAAATGATATGATGTCGACTAAAAACGTATTATTTGTACACTGTGGAGATGACTTGATTCGTGGTAGCGAGCAATGTTTACTCGATTTAGTGTCGAATATCGATCGTAGCCGATTCAATCCTTTTGTTTTAACAAACAACCCATCATTTCACGAAGAACTACTTAGCTTGGGTATTCACAGTGAGCTAGAAACCTTTTCAATTTTACTTGGTTGGTCGTCTCCTCGATTTAATGTCAAAGCTTGGTTACGTCAGGTGAAACAAGCAAAAGCTTATGTGAAAAAAGCCAATATTGACTTGATTCATGTGAATAGCGGTGTTCCTTGCCAGTGGATGTATACCGTAGCAAAAGTAACCAATACCCCTATGGTGGCACAGCTGCATTCAGACTACTCAGTACGTGATCGCGTAACGCTAGGACTACACTACTCACCAAAGATTATTGCGGTAAGTAAAGCGATTACTCATCAACTCATCAAAGATGGCTACCCACAAGATCGTTTATCGATCGTTCATAATGGAATTGATGTAAAGCGATTAGATAACCAAAAAACGGTTGATGTTAAAAAAGAGCTCAATATCGATGAAAGCACGTTTACCTTCGCAACAGTTGGTTCACTGACTCATCGAAAAGGTGTAGACCGCCTACTCCTCGCATTACGTCACCTAGTCCTTGAGTATCCAAATGTACATCTCGTTATCATTGGAGACGGGCCACAACGTGACAACCTAGAGCAGCAAGTTGATTATCTTAAACTGAGTGAACATGTTCATTTTGTTGGTGAAAAAAGAAATGTGGTTGGCTGGTTAAAAGGCGTTGATGGTTTTGTTAGCGGTGCTCGTCAAGCAGCAAATGGCCTTGTTACAGCAGAAGCCGCTCTTGCTTCTCTTCCCGTTATTGCACCTTTTGAAGGGGGTATTCCAGAAATTCTTACCCATAAAAAGAACGCGATATTTTACAAAAACAGTGGTACGAATCCAATCGTAAACGCGATGAGAGCAGTCGTTAAAAACAGAAAAAGCGCTAAATCGGTTGGTCGCCTTGCAAGAGAACATATCCTAGAAGCTCATACTGCAGTGCACAATGTTCGTGCAATAGAAAATATCTATACACAAACGATTTCCGATAACCAACAGCCAACGACCTCTTTTTGGCAAGCAATGAGTCCTATCAAAACATTTCTTGCGAACCATATGGCGTAGCCGGGTGATGAATATGCGTATGAATCATTATTTAATATTCGACCCAGTAGAATTTCTTGGTGATTCAAAAGTTGCCATCAAGGAAGCATTACTGTTGAGTAATCCAAGTAAATCGAAATACACCATACTTACGGCTCATCGTTCATCTTGGGCTGATAGTGGCTTCTGTAATCATCAAGTTAACTTGATCTCAATCCCCACTTTTGCTGACTTAACTCACAATGAAAACGGGGTTGGTTACCGGCTAAAACAGGTCACTTACGCTTTGTTGATATTATTTGTTTGGCTGAGACATGAGAAGATCACGGCGCTTATTGGTCATTCAGGCCCTAGTGTTGATCTGCCCCTTTATATCACGAAAAAAATAATCAATATCCCAGTAATTCAAATGATTCATACCCCTATAGAAAAGTCCTACTGTGTCGGCTATTGCCTAACAATTGCTGACCGTGTTTATTATCTCGAGTCGGTCAAACCCTGTGTTTACCTGGTTATTAACCACTACTTGAGAAGAACATTATCGGCGGTTGATGCTCACACGCAGAGCCATGATCTTATGTTAGGTGGACGCTATCGCTGCTTTCAAAATGGAATAAGTAAAGAGCATTGGCCTACCCGCGCACAATATGATTACCCTACCTTATTTTGGAATGATTCTGCGTTGAAATGTAATGGCTTAGATCTGCTGACAAAGGCCGCCAAAGAGTTAGAGCAATTCGACCCCTTTGCCGCCAATATATGCTTTACTCGCCCTATAGATACGTCCTTACCAACCTGTGATACACCGAAGCTATTACCTCACGTGCAGTGGCACCAGAATCCAACTAATGTCGATGAGATACGTTGCCAGAGTAATATTTTCGTTTCTACTAGCCCAAAAGAATACTTTGGATTCGATACCCTCGAGGCAATCGCGGCCGGAATGTGCGTGATCATTCCTCAAGATGGTGCTTATTGGGATCAAGCATTAACTGATGGTGTTAATTGCCTAAAATACAAACCAGGGTGTACTGATTCTCTAATCAAGGCCATTTCTATAGCGAACCAAGATTTGGAATTAGTTGTTAGACTTGGCGATGAGGGTTTAAAAATCGCGAAACAACATCAAGCATCAAACTCTTATCGCGCAATTGTGTGTGGACTTGATAAGCCAATGTTTACGCCTGCGCCATTTTTACTCATCCCTACGAACGAAACTCGTTAAGGTTGATATTATGCGATTGCCAAAACTACCTAACTCACTAAAAAACATGGCCATATACGCAACCAGTATATTTCTGGTAAAGGGTATGTCGTTAATAATGCTTCCTGTCATGGCTCAGTTTCTTTCTCCTGCTCAGCTAGGAAAAATGGAATTGCTCGCCACCGTCACTGTTTTTTTTAGTTTGCTTGTTGGCCTAGCAATGCACGAAAATTTATATCGATTCGTTGGGGAGTTAAAATGTAAAGTCGAACAGTTTAGTAAAGTCAGCGAGCTTTATACTTATGCTGCAATTCTGTCTATCATCATAGGCAGTGTCGTGACCCTATTCTTATTTATTGCACCGCAATTGCACGCCACGTTTACCAACGTTGATATCGCCTTACTTTGCCTCGTTCTAGGTTTCGAAAGTGCACTCGGTATTAGTATGGCGTGGCTGAGGTTTCAAGATAGAGCAATGGTGTTTTTTGCCATCAGTATTGTAAGTAGTGCGATACAAGTTGCCGCCGTTATTTATGTGCTTTATACCGCACCAGTTGTTACTTATATTTACGCTGTGGGCGTATTTACAGGTGTATTTCAACTATTTATTTTGCACTTCATCAATCAGTTCAAATGGTCTTGGGCTGGCCTCTCAAACCTAAAGCAGTTATTGCAATACTCTATCCCTCTCATGCTCTCAACACTCGTTGCATTTGGGCTAACTGGAGCAGAAAAATGGATCATTGGGTCTTCATTTTCAATCGAAGAACTGGGTATCTATTCAGTTGCAGCCAAATTCTCTTTAGCTATGTGCATTTTAGTTCAACCTTTTGGTATGTGGTGGATGCCTAAACGCTTTAACGCACTCAAATACCAGGGAAAACCTTACACGGCTCAAGTCACTCAATGTGGTGTTGTGTTTATTTCCACTCTCGCAATTTCAGTAGCTTGTGCTAGCCAACTCTTTATTTCATGGACATTACCTGTTGAATTTTCGTCTGCGGCGAATCTAATGGCCGGAGTCATTCTCGTTGCCTTATTCAAAGAGTTGTCAGATCTTATGAACATTGGCATCCTTCAGCATAAAAAAACGCAGCTAATGTTGGCGATTAACGCGAGCTGTACATTAGGGGGGCTTATTTTTTGCTGGGTCAGCGTGACCTACTCTTCGATGGGAATCTGGGGGATTATTGGTTCTATTGCGCTTGCTCAAGTGTCTCGGGCAATACTGTTATTATACTTTAGCCAACGTTTAGTCACGCTTCCTTTCCGTTATTCGGCACTTTCTTTAATTTTAATGAATACTTTCTGCTGCTTAGCTCTGAGTTACTTTAATCAACAAGCAGTATGGTTAGTTCTTATCACTCTATTTGGTGCTATATTCAATTTAGTTGTTGCACTCCGATTCAAGTTCTTAAATGGATTTGGTTTACCTAACCTAGCCCACTACTTCCCTTCGGCAATTAGAGGATCGTAATGACAGACAAGCAACGTAATTATTCTATATTATTGATTTTATTACTATGTAGCCTAATTACTGTCGCTTGGTATTTTGTTCCACATCCCGTAATTCCGATCTTGATCGCGTTTATCCCTCTCGGGGCGCTGTTTGTTCTCAGCCAAACCTTTTGGTTGGTGACGCTATTCGTTCTGTTTTCTTTCTTTCGCATACATGAAGCACTGCCCGTCCTCTATTCGTTAAAAATCCCACTGATGCTTTCCTTAGGCGCACTTTCAGCGCTTCTTTGGCATTCTCTCGTTAGTCGACAGATAAAGATCTATTGGCATCGCTCGTTTACTTGGCTTTCTATTTTCTGGGTACTTGTCATTGTCGGGGTATTTTTCGCCTCAAGTCGTGGTATCGCAATTGCTGCATTCACTTCGGTGTATTGGAAAATCATTGTTATGACTCTCGCCATTGCTTGGCTAGTGAACAACAATAAAAACATTGGGCGTATAGCCATCATGATCACGCTCTCTGGTGCACTTATCGCTTGCGTTGCGCTCTATAATTCAGCAAATGGCATTGACCTTGTTGAAGGTACACGTGTTTCAATTGGTCGAAAATTTGGTTCAATGTTAGGTGACCCTAACGATTTATCGCTCGTTCTTATGTTCCCACTCGCGTTTGCTATTGGCTTAGTGACCACACCCAAAACGCCATTTATAAAGCGGCTGATTGGGCTTATTACAACCTGCCTATTAATGAGTGCCATTATTGCAACACAAAGCCGAGGGGGACTACTGGGCTCAGTCTCCGTGATAGGTATCTACGCGATTAAGATTATCCGCTCTAAGGTTTTGTTACTAACGTTAGGAGCGATAGGTGCAGTGATCTTGTATTTTGTTGCAGGCATTTCTGATCGTGCGTCAGGGGGCGCTCATGAGGAAGGCATTGATGAATCGGCTATGGGAAGAATCTATGCTTGGGAAGCCGCTTTCAAAATGGCGCTACACAACCCTCTCACTGGCGTCGGAATAGATAACTTTTTCGCTAACTATTTCTTTTATAGTTCACATTGGGATGGCTTAAATCATGCCGTCCATAGTACTTGGTTTGGGGTTCTTGCTGAAACAGGATTCCTTGGGCTGATTATCTTTCTCTGTTTCATCACTTCGCTCATTTTAAGTGCTCGACACACACTCGCGGCAATTGCTAAACATCCAGAGATTTATTCACCAAACCTAGTTGTTGCAGCCAATGCTGTCTATGCCGGGTTAATTGGCACCATCGTATCTGGAACATTTTTAACTCAAGGATTTAACTGGCCTATCTATATCCTCGCCGCACTTACCGTCGCTGTTGCGAATATCGCAGAACAATGTGGCCCTAAATCTGACGAAAACTCCGAAGAAACTGATGTTCAAAGTCATTCTCAAATTGAGAATCAATAGACAAACCACGATAAAACCAACTCAGAACCAACGTAAGCAACTGATTAAATAAGAAATAAATTCTGGCACGTTCCGTGTAATACCTCTGTATTAGAAACGCATAAATACTAAAACAGACAGGTGACCCCATGATCGCGAATAGACTAAATGAGGTAAAGATTTGGCTTCAGTGCCATCCAAATCCGGCTTATAGAACTCTCTTTATGACTCTTAAAAAGATTCGCATGTTCGAACTGCCAACACCGAAGTTCTTTAATAAAGCAATCTATGGGTTATACAAACTGACCTCTTCTGTATGGCACTCAATCATTCGAGTTCTATTTCATACTCCTGCTTTTAAAGGCCGTTTGAACCACTATGAGCGTGGCCTGTACCTTTATGGTGGGATTCCCTTTGTTTCCGGCCCTTTAGAAATCAATATTGGTAAAAACTGTCGAATTTCAGGACAAACAACGTTTAGTGGTCGCACGTTATCAGAACAGCCTAAACTCATAGTAGGTAATAACGTGGATATTAGTTGGCAAACTACCATTGCCGTTGGACGAAACGTGATAATTGAAGATAACGTGAGAATTGCAGGTGGGGCGTTTATTTTTGGCTATTCAGGGCATCCTCTTGATGCACGTCGTCGAGCGTTAGGTGAGCCCGATGATGAATCACAAGTCGGAGACGTTATCCTAAAAAAGGATGTCTGGCTTGGTACTAATGTTACAGTTCGTCAAGGGGTAACGATAGGAGAAGGAACCGTTGTCGCTGCAGGGAGTGTTGTCGTCGGTGATCTTCCTCCTTACTCAATCGTTGCAGGAAACCCTGCCAAAGTGATTAGACCAATACTGTCTAAGCAACATGGAGGAGTAGCCCATGCGTGATCTTATCGTATTTGGTGAGGACTTTGGTGGCCTACCCTCAAGCACACAACACCTAATTAAGCGTCTTACTGAACATCGAAAAGTCGTATGGGTAAACTCTATTGGCCTTCGCCAGCCTAAATTAAACCGTCACGATGCAAAACGTGTGGTTAACAAATTATGTGGTCGTTCTAAAAGTGGGTTTTCTTCCAACACGATCCAAGAGCCTCAATCAAATAGCGCGGGCAATTCTAACCACTTCGTCCCAAAGAACTTAACCGTTGTAAATCTTAAAACCATACCGGCTCCAAAAAGCAATCTGGCTAGAGGATTGGCAAAATCCGCAATGCTATCTCAACTTCGTCCCATTTTAATGAACGCAAGATTACACGACCCAATTTTGTGGTGCTCGTTACCAACCGCTGCTGACCTTTGTGGCCACTTAGGAGAGTCAGCCGTTGTCTACTATTGTGGTGATGACTTTTCCTCACTCGCGGGCGTTGATCACGATGTCGTATCGATACATGAGAAAGAACTTATATCAAAAGCTGACCTCATCTTTGCTGCGAGTGAAGAGATGAAAATGCGTTTTCCAGCTTGCAAAACTCAACTATTACCACACGGTGTTGACGTAGCCCTTTTTTCTACCCCGGTTCAAAGAGCAAAAGACTTACCGAATCGAAATCGACCCGTTGCAGGGTTCTACGGCAGTTTATCAAACTGGTTAGATTATGAAATGATAGACAAGGTCGTGAAGAGTAACCCTGATTGGGACTTTATATTTATAGGACCTCAAGAGCTCAGCCAGTCAAAATTGCCTTCAGCTAGCAACGTTTTTTATCTCGGCCCTAAGCCACATCATGAATTACCACAATATAGTCAGCATTGGGATGTAAGTCTGCTACCCTTTAAATTAAATGAGCAAATCATTGCATGTAGCCCATTAAAATTAATGGAATATTTAGCAGCAGGTAAGCCTATTGTTTCGACTTCCTTTCCAGCATTGGAACCTTACAAGAAGTATGTCAATGTTGTCAGCACGAGTGAAGAGATGAGTGACGCGTTAAACATGGCCCGCCAGCAAGCATTCCTTCCATCTGGAATAGTCAATCAACACAGTTGGGATGAACGAAGCAAGTTTGTCGACTGGATACTGGAGCTTTTATGAATGAATTAAAGATTCGATTGATTATAATTCTGAGTGGCGCATGGAGAAGGCGCTATCTCATATTTATGCCGATTCTTATTCTTCCTTTTGTTGGTATTGGTATCTCTAAGCTCGCCCCCACTAACTATCGCTCTCATACCAGTATGTTGATACAAGAAACGGCAAAGATGAATCCATTTCTTGAAGATATTGCCGTCTCTACAATGTTAAAAGATCGAATGAACGCGTTAAGTACACTATTAAAGAGTCGACACGTTTTACATTCGGTAGCGCTTGAGCAAGGGCTTATTGATGAAGACACGTCTGCTGCGGACGTCGACCGAGTGATGAGCGAAATATCATCGAGCTTGAGTGTTTCTCAGCTTGGTAAAGACTTTCTTAAGATCGAATTAAAATCGGACCAAGCAGAAGGAATGAAAGAGCTCCTTCAATCCATTAGTGATCATTTTATCGAGCAGCTATTAGCGCCTGAACGTTCATCTATTAAAGACTCTAGTGAGTTTCTCGCCTTTCATATCGACAAAAGGCTAAGTGATTTAGATACGGCAGAAAACGCACTGGCCAATTTTAAAAATGAGAATTCCTCTGTTAGCCCAGAGATGCAAGCACAAAGTTTAAACCGTCTTGCCACTCTTAAGCAGAGCTTAGCCGAGAAACAAGCTGAACTGGCTGGCGTTAAAAAAAGCTTAGGTAGCCTTGATGAACAACTGTCCAAAACTAACCCGGTTGTGGGTAAGATTGAAGAGCAAATCATTGATATTCGAAGTGAACTTAGCTTATTAAGAGCAAAATACACGGAAGAACACAGTGCGGTACAAGCAAAGAACAGAGAGCTTTCTCGATTAGAGATTGAGAGAACATCACTACTAAATGTAGAGCAACCTAACCTAAGTAGTGATCAATTATGGGATATCGCTAGTACCTCGACACTCTCTGATATGTCCGACATTCAGCCACTCTTAGTGACCCAACTTCATAGCTTGCAACTGGTTCGTGGCCAGTACGAATCCCTTAATGAAGAGACCAAAAGTTTAAAACAGATGATTTTTGAACTTGAGCAACGAGCAAACAACTTTGGTGATAACGCAAAGGCACTCTATCGTTTACAACGAGATGTTCAAATCAAACGCCAGTTATACGATGAGTTAGTCGAGCGTTATGAGATGGCGCAGCTTACTGGATCGTTAGGAATATTTGAGGAGAATAAACGAGTTAAGATCATTGATTTACCTTATACACCAAGTGGTCCTTCTAACCTGCCCTTAATCATTTTTGTTATTGCGGGCTTTGTAGCAGGCATTGGTCTGGGTTGCGGTTTAGCGACCATTGCCGAGCTCTTCGATACTTCGGTTAGAAGAAAAGATCAACTAGAAGAACTCACTGGCGTCCCTGTGATAACGATCATTCCTAAAGTTCATCATTAAATAACTTTCCATGTTGCCTTAAAAGGAACGAGACTGACCATAGTAAGTCTCGGCCTAATTCATTCTAATTCCTTTCAATAGTGAAAATTCAATTTGTTTTTCAATTTGTTTTTCAATTAGATTCTCAATTTGAAAACAATAAATCAATCAGGGCAAAACCCTCAGTAAGCCATTGAAATTATAGGCAATGTGAAACTGGCATACTCCCTGCAATACTGTAATACAAACGCCAATATCGTTATATTTCTTATTAAGGGGCAAGCTATGAAAACAACTGACACACTAACGGGCCAAACAGTTATTCATGTCGTACAGCATCTTGCTCCAGGTGGGCTTGAAAGCCTCGCTCTCGATCTTCTGGCTTTCTCTACACCGATTAACCAAGTGATGATCGTAAGCCTTGAAGGTAACAAAGATCAGGCGATTGAAAAGTGGCCTCGACTAAAACCATTTGCCAACCAAATTCTTTTTCTTGATAAAAATCCGGGTGTCAAACTTCAAACCATCATGCAATTGGTTAAGGCTTTTAACCAATTTAAGCCGGATGTCGTTCATACCCATCATATTGGTCCACTACTTTATGCCGGACTCGCGGCTCGCTTAACCTCAGTCCCAGTTCGTATTCATACCGAGCATGATGTTTGGCATTTAAACAATGACAAGCATGTACGTCTTGAAAAAATGGCACTTAACGTAGCGAAACCACAATTAGTAGCGGATGCAAATTTAGTACAAGATACATTGCTTTCTCATTTCGATTACAAAAACACTTCCACCATTAAAAACGGGGTTGATTGTGAGAAATTTCGTCCGGGTTCAATGAATGTTGCAAGAGCCCATTTTAATCTTCCTCAAGATAAAACCCTGATCGGTTGTGCTGGTCGACTGGAAACGGTAAAGGGCCACGATTTAGCCATTGCGGCGCTTTCCTATATGCCACGTAGCGTTCATCTGGCCATTGCTGGTAATGGTAGCCAATTGACGCAATTGAAGAAAATGGCGGACCAATATGATGTGAGTGACCGCGTCACATTCTTAGGGTTAGTTGACGATATGCAACGATTTTATCAAGCGCTAGACCTGTTTTGCATGCCATCTCGCTCTGAAGGCTTCCCTCTTTCTCCACTTGAAGCTCAAGCATGTAACATTCGAACCGCCGTCACCAATGTTGGTGCAAGTAAAGAAACGCTATGTCCAAAAACCGGACACCTCATCAGAGCCAACGATATTCACGATATGGCCGATGTTCTCTTTCATATGACTTGTATCAGTGTTGATGCCAACCCACGTGACTTTGTTCTTAAACACAATAACATTCGTAACATGGTTAAGGCGTATGAATTACTGGCTGTCGAAGCGATGCCAATGGGGGCCTTAGCATGATTGACACTATCGCAATATTAATATCAGTAACAAGTGCCGTTTTAATTGTCTATCATCATATTGGCTACCCACTTGTTCTTAAATGGTATTCAAAGACTCACCCACAACAAGAGTCGGTCAATTTACCTCGAGGCTATCGCGATAATAAACAAGACCGCGCTCGTCCTTCTATCACTGTGTTAGTTGCGGCATACAATGAAGAGCGCTGGATTTCCGATAAGATTCGTAACCTTGCAAGTTTAGATTACCCACGTAATCGTCTAACCATCATTATCGCTTGCGACGGATGTACCGATAAAACGGTAGAATTCGCTCAAGACACTATTCAAGAATCCATTTGTAGCGATACGCATTTTGAGATTCGTGCATTCGATGAGAACCGAGGAAAGGTCGCTCTGATCAATGATCAAATGAAAACCATCTCTTCAGATATCACGGCTCTTTCAGATGTCTCAGCTCTGATTTCAATTGATGCATTGCTTGTTGCAGAACAACATTTTAAAAATCGCTCTACAGGTGTTGTTAATGGTCGGTACCAGTTACTTGAAACTAGCAATGAAGGTGAAGCTAGTTACTGGAATTATCAAAGTAAAGTGAAACAAAATGAAGCGTCACTCGGTTCAACACTTGGGGCTCACGGCGCTTTCTACCTATTTCGTACTCACTTGTTTGAATCACTTGCAAAAAATACGATTAACGATGATTTCGTTCTTCCGATGCAAATTGTCAAAAAAGGGTATAACGCCATCTATGACGACAAAATGGTCGCAGTCGAACTAGAAGCCACCAGCCAACAGAGCGACTTTAAACGTCGACTACGGATTTCGGCAGGAAATATGCAGCAAGCGATTCAGCTCGTTAGCCTATTTAGCCCAAAATATAAGGGTGTGGCTTTCGCCTTTATATCAGGTAAAGGGTTGCGACTTGTCATGCCCTACTTAATGTTAGCGTGCTTTATCACATCAATTATGCTGATGAGCCACCCTCTATTTTTAGCCGCTCTAATTGCGCAAGTAAGCATCTATACTCTTGCTGCAATGAGCTTAATCTTTCCAACTTTAATAACATGCAAACTGTGTAAGCTTATGACTTATCTAGTATCCGGCCATTTCGCCAACCTAATTGGCGGACTACGTTACCTACTAGGTTTTGAATCAGGTCGCTGGACAAGAGTTAACCGCTAAGGAGAATATTATGAGTACTAATAAATCAACCCGACTTTCAATTTGGTGTGCAAAACGAATCTTTGACTTAACGGGCGCTATCGTTGGCCTATTAATACTAAGTCCTATCATGCCAATCATTGCTCTAGCGATTAAAGTATCTTCACCAGGCCCTGTTTTTTATAAACAGCAACGTGTTGGTAAATCGACACCAACTCACATGGAGTTCTTTGATATCATTAAATTCAGAACTATGTACCAAGACGCAGAGACTCGCTCAGGGGCGGTATGGGCAACAGAAGGTGACCCACGTATTACACCTGTTGGTCGCTTTTTAAGAAAAACGCGCCTAGATGAGATTCCACAGCTCATTAATGTTGTACGTGGTGAGATGTCTATTATTGGCCCACGCCCAGAACGTCCTAGCTTTTATAACAAACTAGAGACAGCAATTCCTTATTTCGCCGATCGTACTTATGGTGTGATGCCAGGTATCACAGGGCTTGCTCAAGTGAACCAAGGTTACGATACCTGTCTTGATGATGTTCGTCGTAAAGTCGGTTTTGACCACAGTTACGCGCTGTCAATGTCTTCACTTCGCAACTGGTTAGCAATGGATTTAAGCATTATTTCAAAAACCATTGTTGTGATGGTTGATGGACGAGGTCGTTAACGCCACCGACTCTCGAATTGATCTCCTTTTAGGGAATGACAGATTTTGTCATTCCCATTGTTTTAAATGAACAAGACAATGATAACTCGTACAAACTTACAGAGAAGTAGATAGAAGCAATCAAGTGGCTTTGCTATCATAAGCGCCATTATTTACGCTTCATTATGACGGACCTTGTTCATGCATTTATCTCAACTGAACCAACCAATCTTTGATCACCTTTATAAAGACATCACAGAATTTCGTAGCACATTCGATCTTCCTGTTGCTGATGCTTCAAGCCTAAACGACAAAGCAGATACCCTGCACACATCGCTTATTATTGAAGAGTTAACAGAGCTTGCTGAAGCGGATTGTAAGATGGAACAAGCCGATGCAATCGTTGATAGCGTTTATGTTTTGATGGGACGTTTGGTTCATTTAGGTCACTCAAACGTCGAAGATAACCTTGCAATTAGCTACTTAATTGATCTTCTTCTAAACGTTTCAATTAACCGCGGTATCGAGTTCATTCCTTGTTGGGATGAAGTTCATTCTAGCAACATGAGTAAAGTTTGCCGCAATGAGAAAGAGTATGCTGAAACAGAAGCATTTTACGCAGAACAAGGCATCAAGCTGATGGCGGTTCAGAAAGGGGATTACATTATCGCTAAGTGCGCTGAAGATTTCGTATCAGAAGCGAAGACAATTCGCCAAGGTAAAGTATTGAAGTCTGTTTATTATCGTCCTGCAGATTTAGCACCGTTAGTTTAAAGCTCGAACACTTCACCTCCGATATTTTATCGTTGATACCTTATCTTTGATAATAAAGCAAAAACACGACCTACTTAGGTCGTGTTTTTTATTTTCACTTCTCAAAGGAATCTCTAAGGGCCGTTTTAGTCAAAAATAAGGTAGTAATTACCTTCAACCTTAACCTTATTTACCGTGGTTTGAAAAACATCCGACAGCATGTTCGCCTCTAATACATCCTCGACCTCACCTACCCTTTGCATGACACCATTGGCAAGTAATAGCGCTCTGTCGGCATGACGTAAGGTTCTATTTAAATCATGATTTGCCATAATAATACACACCCCCCGCTGCGCGACTTCATTAAGCAGTTTATAGAGAAGCGCTTCTTGACCTATATCTAAGGGAGCTGCAGGCTCATCAAGAATCAGCAGTTTCGCATTTGGATTCAGGGTTGGCCAAACCTGTAGACAGATCGCAGCTAATCGAACTCGTTGCCATTCCCCTCCAGATAAATGATGAATAGAACGATGAATCTTGTCCTCAATATCCACAAGTTGAGTCAGAATTTCAATCGCTTCTTTGACTTTTAACTCATTCAGTTGGCAACCCTTAGGGATTGAAAGAGCGAGATATTGATAGACCTCCAAATTAAAAGTGGGTCTACCACTTTGGCTCAAAAACGCTCGGTATTGTGCTAATGTCTCGAGCGACGATGAGCCAACATCTAACTCTTCAATGAATACCTCTCCGGAAAATGGAAGCACTCCAGCGATGGCTGACAAAAGCGTGCTTTTTCCACTCCCATTGGGGCCTATCACATGTAAGATCTCTCCTGCTTTGCACTCGAATGACAACGGTAAAACTCGAGAATCTACGCAGACACTGTTAATGCGAATCATGGCTTTTCACTAGCATCCAGATAAAGATTGGTGCTCCTATTGTTGTTGTTACCACACCAAGTGGAAGCTCAGCCGAATCGAGCGCTAATCGTGCGACAAAATCGGCAATAACGACTAACAGTGCGCCGCTGAGTCCAGCCATTGGAATGAGGAATCGATTTTCAGTACCAAACGCCAGTCGTAACAAATGCGGTACAACCAGTCCGACAAATCCGATAATTCCGCCAATCGCCACTGCCCCTCCCACTAAAATTGATACAGCAAAGATCAACTTCCATCGAACAGAATCAATATTGATCCCGAGCTGTCTGGCGTGTGCCTCTCCCATCATCAACTTATCAAGTACGTGGCCTTGAAAACAGAGCCAAATTAAAACGGGAAGAATCACCAGTGTCACAGTATGTTGATACCAACTGGTTCCACCAATACTACCCATTAACCAATACATTAACTGACGAAGGCTAAGGTCATCACTGAAATAGAACGCCCATGTCACGACTGCGCTCGCCAAAATACCCAGTGCAACGCCGACTAACAGTAATCGTGACGTCGTCAGGCGCATTGCTTTTGCCATGCTAACCAATATTAAGGTGAACACCATTGCGCCAGTGATTGCTGCGAGCATAAAGATATGTGCTGATGCAGCCATAGGGAAGAAGAATAGAACGACCACCATCGCAACACTGGCTCCCCCCGATATACCAAGAACGCCTGGCTCTGCAAGCACATTCCCCAAAAGAACTTGAAGTACAGCGCCTGATATCGCAAGAGACGCACCAATGGCCATTGCAGCGAACAGTCTTGGTAAGCGGAGTTGATAAAGAAGTTGATATTCTAAAGTAGAGAGTGAGTCAAAAGGGGAAATAAACAGTTCGCCCACCATCAGATAAAGAGCACTGATAATAAAGAGAAGTGCGGAAAAAATAACAGAATAACGCATCCAACGACGATGCTTTTGCATTAGCAATTGATTAAAATTCATCTTTTTAGCAAAGCTAGACGCTTGATAACCCATAAAAACAACAATGGCCTAACCTTAACGTTAAGCCATTTAAATTGATACTACTAAAACACCGAGAACAGCGTTCGTGAGCTAATTATTAATCATATACTGCTTGGTCATTCTCGTAACGAATCGCGACTTGGCAAACCATTAACGCAGCACGTTGACCAATGGCAACATGTCGATTAGGGAAAACGATCGCTTCATCTTCATTTTTAGCCATCAATGGTTTCTCGCCATCGTAACCAAACACTTCTCCATGCTTGAAGCTAGTAAAGTTTTCAACACCATCATCAAACAAGAAGTTAAATTCCTGATGCATTCTCACCAATGTACGGCTAACACGATACAAAATGGCTTTCTTTGGTAGATGTTCAGGTTCACTTGTTGCTATTAGATCTCTTAGCGAGAGATCAAACGCAACCAGTTTATCTAAATCATTCTCCCCAATCGCCGCCACTTGTCCTAGCTCAACCGTTAAGGCCTGAGCAGAGAAATTTTCGGCACTGTACCAACTGAATGTACTCGACGGAGAGTTTGAGAATAAGATCGCTTCAATGTGTGCCTGTTCAACAAACTCTAAAAGCTCACGCCCTCTCACTGGGTGTCGAGTTTTGGGACTAACTGCAAATGAATAGTGTTTAGATGATCGAATTGCACAGTGAAGGTCTAAGTGCCATCGAGATTCAACGGGCGTATTTCGATAAAAGTTCGAGACATGCACTTTTAGGTTATCAGCAATGGTGACTTCACGGCTTTCCCCGTGGTTCTTCTTATCAAACAGACGATTTAAGTTCTCTTCGATAAAGCGAGTGTGTTGATTGGTGGCCTCAGGGTGCGCAATGATAAACAAGCAGCGCTCAGACACGGCCTGAAATCCAGAGTGAATATCTGAGATGATTTTATCCATGATCTCCATTGGTGCTGTCTCATCACCATGGATCCCACACGAGACAATAATATTTTTAGTCTGCTCATTGGATTCAACAGGGATCACTTCCAAGATACCACGTTGATGCAGTTTTAAGATGGCTCCAGATGGCGCGGTATACCCCGCAGCTTCTATTTCTTGTTTTAAATCTAGGCTGTCCAAAAGAAAAGATTGGCGAAAGATACTCTTCGTCATGTGTTACTCCTTTATTTCACAGCGGTATGGTAATGAATTGAACACGCAAATTATGTTGATAGGATCCCACTTATTAACAGAAACCTGATTACAAATCGCAAAAATGGCAATGCATTCACTTAATAGATAATTTCACGTCATCTATATAGGTGCAACACACTGCCTATAATAAATATAACAACGACTTAGTTTACATTAACCCACACTAATTTCAGGTTTATATAACACTTTTATGAAAGCAAATATGACGTTATTTCTTCGATTCAATCTGGTTCATTAATCGTTCAAATTCATCCACTTTATCTTTGACGAGATCAACACTCTGCTGCCAAAAATCTGCTTTAGAAAGATCCATTCCTAAATGCTTCTCAACCACTTCTTCTGCGGTCATAGACCCCGTATCACGAAGTAAGGAAATGTAATCTTGATAGAAGCTAGCTCCTTTGCGTTCTCTTTGGGCGTAAACCCCTTTACTGAACAAGAACCCGAATAAGTAAGGGTAGTTATAGAAACTCACTTCCGAGATACTAAAGTGAAGCTTACTTGCCCAAAAGTAAGGATCAGAGTTGGACATTGACTCGCCATACCACTCGGCCCAATGCTTGCTCATCAGTTCACAAAGCTGATTTGCGGATAACTCTCCATCTTTACGCGCTTGATAAAATGCCTTTTCAAATTCGAACCGAACTGGAATATTAACCATCAATGCGAAGCATGATGACAGCTCTTCCCAAAGCATTTCCAATTTTTCACTATTCACTTCAGCCTTATTCAGCAAATGGTCTCGAACAATATTTTCAGCAAAGATAGACGCGGTTTCTGCTAACGTCATAGGATAACGAGTTTGACACAGTGGCATGTCTCTCATAACCCAGTTATGGAAGGCGTGACCAAGCTCATGAGCTAAGGTCAACAAATCAGATCGACTTCCCCCCCATGTCATAAAGACGAGCGGTGATCGTGTTGCAGCTAACTTAGTACAGTAAGCGCCTAAACGACGTTGCTTGCCAGGTGCTGCATCAATCCAACCGTTTTCTACCATCACATCGACAAAATCCGCCATTTCATCATCAACGGTCGCAAAGGCCTCTCGAATGATCGTTATCGCGTCATCAAATGCATAAAGCTCTGTTGTGCTATTCTCTTCCGCGTTCAGTGCTGGCATTGCCGCCATATGGTTCCACGGCTTCATTTCATCAAGTTGATAAACCTGAGCCATTAGGCTTCCTGCTTTTTGGCCGATGTGACGATTAGACTTTGCGACATCCATCATCGCGTCCAGTGTCGTTGAGGTAATGCGGCTATCGTGCAGGCTCGGCTCTAAAAAGTGAACATCACGCTTAGTTGAACGCTTTGCTATCTCAGTTAAACGCCAGCCTGCTAATGCATTTAATATTGAAGCGAAACTCTCTTTGTTCTGCTCCATGGCTTTTTGTATCGCTTTCCAAGCAATCGGTTGTAATTCAAAATCACTGCCATAGAGCACGCTCGCCGCTTGTGAAAAGCCCATCACTTCGGTTGCGCCATCGGAGTGCTCAAGCACTACTTCTAGCGTACCAGTAATGTTGTCATAGAGTCGTCCCCAAGCGTCTTTACCATCCACTTCCATCGCCGTTAATAGTTGCTCTTCTACCACCGACAGTTTGGTGTCTGCTAAGCCTCTTAAACAACGTAATTGAAATGACTGCCCTGCGACATCACCACTTTCGTGGTCTAGTACTTGCTCAATGTATTGCTCATCTTTATGGGTTAATGTGTCACTGTAAGGGGCAAATGCCTGGCTCAATTCCGAACTAAGCTTTGCAATTCGACCCATCATTGCCTTTGCATCTTCGTCTGATGAGTCAACTGACGCATGGCAAGTAGCAAACGTATTGATGGTGGCCATAAGTGTTCCCGCAGCCTCAGACGTTTGCAGTGCATTTTGCATCACAGACACTTGGTTACGATGTTCAACATTAATATTCAGTGCGCTAATGCACTGCTTAATTAACTCAATATCTTGTTCTATTTTCGGATCGTTTAAGCCGTTATATGCAATCGATAAATTCCAACTAGGTGCTGTCATATTCTTTCCTTATAGCCATAGTCGCGAGAGGTTACTAAGGCGCTTAAATGGTGTTTTTTATAATTAAAGTGGCTTACCGATCATTTGTATATGCGGTTTATTTTGATACTGCTTTAGAATCTTTATTTGAGTGACCGATTGATTGGCGATATTCAGTGTTGAATACCAATTTGGATTTTTCCAATCTATACCAAGTAGTTTAGCCAAGATTAAACGGATGGTACCACCGTGGCAGATAACCAGTGTGTCGTGCGTTGATTGCTCGATTAAGTTGCTCCAGCCTTCACTGACACGTGAATAGCACGCTTGTAATGACTCAGCATTAGGTAACGTATGGCTTGCGGGATCACGCCAAAATGACTCTAACTGTTCCCAGTGTGGTTGAAGTTCATCAAATGTCCGCCCGTCGAAATCACCAAAATCCAATTCTTGAAACTTAGACTCAATTTTTAACGTTAGGCTTTGGTCTTGTTCCACTAACTTGTTTGCTAAATCGCAACATCGAATCAGCGGCGAACTCACAACATGAGAAAACGTTATGCCGTCTTGATAGAGTGTCTCAATGATCGCTTGCTGCGTTTCCTCGGCAACTTCGACATTCGTTTTTCCGTTAAGCGCTGCAGGTCCTAACGTTTTCCCGTGACGCAATAAGTAGATGTTGTACGATTGATTTTCGCGATCACCCATTCTTGTACCTTCAATATTCGATGCTTTGATTAACCTGCTGTGGTTTCAATTGCAGGTTTATCGCTTTAATGGCTGTTTATGGTTTTAATTGCTATTTATGACTTTAATTGCAAAGGCAACCCTGCCGCAATAAGCTCCACTTTTGATGCTATCGTGGCGATTTTTTGATTCATCCAACCCGCATGATCAACAAACAGACGTGACACTTCACCTAAAGGGACAACCCCTAGCCCTACTTCGTTTGAGACAAGTAAAACCGTCGCCTCTGTTTTTGCTAGTGCATCGACTAGCACAGTGATATGTTGTTGAATCTGTTCATCAGTGACATTGTCACCTAGGTGATAGATGACATTATTCAGCCATAAAGTTAAGCAGTCGATTAAAACTACATCACTGGAACCGAACTCCTTTAGAGCGGAAGCCAATGCCAATGGTACTTCATGCTCTTCCCATTGATCGCCCCTTTGCTCTTTATGATGCTTAATCCGAGCTGTCATTTCATCATCAAAGGCTTGAGCGGTTGCGATGTAATGCAAGGATTTATTGATGTATTGGGATTCCAGGTAATGCGCTTTAGCCACGCGTTCTGCATGACTAGATTTTCCTGATCGCGCACCACCTAAAATGAGATGAACACTCATAACCATCCCCCGAACAACGACATGTTGTTATGGATAAAGCCAACCAATATTAAATAGATGAGCAACTCACTAAGCTGCTGCGCTGCTCCTAAACAGTCTCCCGTGAACCCGCCAATACGCGAAATCAACCACTGCTTAAAGAAGAAACGAAAAACAATGAGAACAACGGTTACCGTTATAAAAGCTATAGGAGAAAGCATTAACCCTACAATTACAGAGCAGAACACTAGGAAAATAAGTTCTCCCGTTGTCTGTTTTTGAGCGAGTGGCTTGCTTTTGCTGTTAGATTCTTCCGTAACGTAAGGCATATCGTAGATCAATGACGCAGCCAACGTGCGACTAATGGTATAGGCAATGATAAGAGTTAACGCGACTGTTGGTATTGTCGCTGTTCCAGTGGCACCTAAAAACTGATATTGGTTGCCTGCCGTGTTAGCGATAAAACTAAGTAAAATAAATTTACCAAGTAGCGCCATTGCCAGAGCAGATGCCCCATAAGTGCCGATTCTACTGTCTTTCATTATGGTTAATCGGCGTTCTTGAGTCATACCTCCGCCAATGCCATCCGCCATATCAGCAAGCCCATCTTCATGAAATGCGCCCGTGAGAAGTAAACTGAACACCATCGTAATAAATATGGCAACTTCAGATGGAAGAAGCATACTTACCAACCAATACACTAAACCACAGAGCCCACCAAGTAATGCACCAACTACGGCGAAATAACGCCCTGATCGGTTCATACGCTCATCATTGTAAGGCGTAGATTTAGGGATTGGGAGCCGTGAAAAAAAACTCAACGCTAACCAAAACAGTTCTAGCTGATACCTAAGCCTTGAGACCATTAAACGGTCACTCCAGCATCTTCAAAACTGGCCATGTTATTATAAAATTCTGCCGCCGCTCTTAATAACGGCATCGCCAGCACAGCACCAGTTCCTTCCCCTAAACGCAATGAAAGATCCAGTAATGGTTCCGCATCCAACGCTTTAAGAACCGATTGATGAGGAGCCTCTTTAGACTGATGAGCAAAAATCATATACTCACGACATTGTGGTTCTATCATCACAGCAGCCAATGCCGCTACGCTGACAATAAAGCCATCAACTAGAACCGGCGTTTTTTGTTCGCATGCTGCAAGAAAGCCTCCCACCATCTGAACAATCTCATACCCACCAAGTTCAGACAGAACCTTGATTGGCTCTTGAGATTGGCATCGCTTAACGCCTTTTGATACAAGTTCAACTTTCTTTAGGCGTTGCTCTTGAGTAATACCCGTGCCTAAACCGACAGAGTCATCAATATTCTGATTTGTCAGTGCTGCCAATATAGCGGAAGCGCTACTGGTGTTACCGATCCCCATCTCACCAAACATCACGACGTTACAACCTTGAGAAATGATTTCAGTGACAAGCTTGTTACCTAGTTTGATCCCTTCAACGACCGTTTCTTCCAACATCGCCGCTTGTTCAGCGAAGTTATGAGTTCTATTCCCCAGTCTTTGAACAACCAAGTCTTGATACTGACCTTCCACAGGTAACAGGATGCCTGTATCAACAACCTTTAATTCAACATTATTCGCCCGACAAAAACAGTTAATAGCAGCTCCACCAGCTAGAAAATTCAAGACCATCTGCTGAGTAACAGCGCTAGGAGCAATACTGACCCCTTCGTCGGCAATACCATGATCTCCGGCAAACACCACGACGGTAGGCTTATTAATTACAATGGAATTCGTAAATGCGTTTAGATTTTGGCTTTGAATCAGCGCCAATTGATGAGCAAGGGCTTCTAACTGTCCTAGCGCACCTAACGGCTTGGTTTTTTGGTCGATACGCTGTTGAATTGCTGCTGAAAACTCACGATTTAACATGATGGGGAACATTCTCATTTCATTGAGGACGCTAACTTTATAGGGCATACCTATAAGTCTATCGTTTGTTAAAACACGTCCGTGTATAGGGTTTCCTAGTTTAACCCGAAATCAAACACTTAACTATCATTCAAACACGTCGATTAACGATCTTATCTCTAAGCGATTCTCATAATGAAAATCAACCTGAAATGGATATTGATAGATTTATCACCTACCCTTTATAAACGCTATAATTTTGGCGTGATTTCCCATTAATGTTGGCACGAAGGATGCAGGTATATTTGTGAAGATAGTAATCTAGAACACCGTGTTTACTATAACTGTAGAGCTGGACTTACATAATAAAGATAAGCAAGGAGTCGAGATGTTTGCTAATCAAAAATCCCCAACTAGAAAAGCGAAAAAGCAGAAATCCAACACACGCACTCAAACTAAGGGGACAAACAAAGTCCCATTATCACTAATTTAACGAATAACACTGAGAAAATTGTCATTGTTTTTCCATTGTCAGCCTCATTTAATGAGGCTGATTTACTATCTCACTCGCACTCTACTAAAAAAGGAGACGACCAGTTAACGAATTAAACACTTTGGTTAATGGGTCACAGAACCCCGAAGTAGGTTTGTATATATTTCGAGTTGATTTGTCGATACGTAATACGTTTATGATTTTAGGAAGCAATGGCATGAGCACTTTAGGTGATAACACAGTCGTTATTCTAGCTGGAGCATCTGGGCTTGTTGGTACAGAGGTACTTAAGCAAGTACTCGAAGATGACACCATTAGTCGTGTCTATGCCCTAACACGTAAAGAATTGCCATTCTTTCACTCTAAACTCGAGCAAATACAAGACAACGAACTCAACATAGTCGAATGGAATAATGAGAATCCAACCCCAGAGATCGGTGTCATCTGCCTAGGAACCACACTGAAACAAGCCGGTAGCAAAGAAAAGCTAGAACACGTGGATTATCAGCTTGTTTGTGACGTAGCGAGCTCAATGAAAACATTAGGCGTTAAAAAGATCGCGGTTGTGTCAAGTATTGGTGCCTCTTCGTACTCTTTGTCTCATTACTTAAAGTGCAAAGGAAGAATGGAAGAAACCATAAGTGGAATGGAGTTTGAAAAGGTTGTTTTTGCACGCCCCGGCCCTTTAACTGGGCTACGAGAAGAAACTCGAAATAATGAAGTTGTCATCGAGTATATCTTTAAAGTTTTAGCGCCTTTTATGGTTGGTCCTTTAGCGAAGTATATCCCCATTAAAGCGGATAAAGTGGCGAAAGCAATGCTATGCGAACTCTTTGACCACAGTGGTGAATCTCCTAAAACACTCAACAGCTCAGAAATGAAACGCTTGATCAGTCGGTATAGCGCTTAATCAATTAGTATCGCTAATCGTTATTGAGATCTAACGGCTCTTCATACGATTCAAACAATGCTTCTAGCTCTTCATAGCCTTCGAGCTGCATAATTAAATCCACTTTCCGTCGCTTTACGATATGCAGCCAATGTGTACCTTCTAAAGCCCCCACTAAGGCGTACAATAAATTTAAACTTGGGTTAATAGCGCCATGCTTTTTTACTTGGATAAACGATCTTATCGCACCTTTCTCTTTTAACATCGCAACTGAGTCTATACCCGCATCAATTAACATAGCTTCAGATTTAGGACCGAGTCCTTGCAGATCTCTTAGCTTCTCCATATCTTCTCCTTCCGTGGCGCTATTAACGGATACCATTGAAGATCAGCATTATCGAAAGTTTGGCGCAATTCTCGACATAACAAACATGTCTGAATACTTACCATGCTTGAAGGTACTTAACCTTTTTGTTCCTTCATGCTCAAATCCTAGTTTTTCATAAAGCGCGACCGCTGTTGGGTTATCACAATGAACCTCTAACTCTAATCGCACGAGGTTGAGCCAATTATCCGCTTGTTCAATGGCTTTTATCATTAACGACTTACCGACCCCCTTACCATGAAAATCAGGGTGAATAGCAATCCCCACACCTGAGCAGTGTCTGTCTCGAACTTTCGTCGTCATAAACAAAGTAACATGACCAATGACCTTTGAATCATATTCCGCGACAAGTGTGTAATGATCTGGGTTACTAAACAGGGAAGCCACTTTCTCTGAACTTAGGAAAGGAACTTGAGAGGTATTTTGAGTAACGGATTGAAAACTGTATATTTCGGCCAAATCTGATGTATCGGTATTTTCTAAGCATCTAATAATATGTTCCATACGATCTTCTATTCTTCTTATTTCATTGCCAAACAGAGTTACTGATACTGAGCCGAAGTAATAAACTCACCAAAGGTTTCGCACCACACAATGGCCGTACTATATTTTGAAGGATCAACCTCTAGCGGTACATCAACGACGAAGTTGTCGAATGTTTTGATGTCCCCGACATACATCATGGTTGACTTCAAACGTTCAAAATCCGCTTCGGTTTCAACAAAGACATTTGATAGGTACAATTTGTAATCTGGACCTGGCGCTAACTCACCTTCAAAAGTGATGTGTTCCGCTCCAATAGAGAGCTTACCTTCACCCCAATGAAATCGGTCACTGTCCTGTCTATTACGCTCAAATTGTGCTGAATACAGTGAACCAGACGACATGCTCGTTATTTCTGATGCCGTCGGAGCCGATGGGGCTATTAAGATGGGCAGCATATAGATTCCGAGCGCAAAACCAAATGCTCCAATGCCGAGATGGGAAATGACCAATACAATCCATGTCTTACTCTTCATGAGTGTTCCTTATCTGTTTCTAAGCTTCCAGCTCAAAGATGTTGTGTTTCGTTCATACTAGCTACTTTCAAGAGATTCGCCTAGCCTAATTGCAACGCCATTCTCTGTAATACCGTCACGTTAGATCTCACATAAAAGCAGTGTTACGTATTTGGGGCCTTATGTTCAATAAAGCCCCATGACAACGGTAATATTAGTGCTGTTCCACCACGGTTTTCTTCAGCATTGACGCAAAAACGGCTACGCTCATCGTGACCAATAGCACCAATAACGACACTGCGGTTGGTATTTCCCAACTTGTTCCAACTAACATCATCTTGATACCAATAAATACCATGATGAAAGACAACGCAGGTTTTAAGTAGACAAACTTATCCATCATGCCTTGTAAAACGAAGTACAAAGAGCGAAGCCCCAACAGTGCAAAAACGTTAGCCGCAAGGACTAAAAACGGTTCTCTTGTCACCGCAAAAATAGCGGGGATAGAGTCTAACGCGAACATCACGTCCATAAACGCAATCACGCCGATCACGACCATCATTGGTGTCACCCACCAGCAACCACGCTCTTTAACGATCAGTGCATTTTCTCGAAAATCATCGGTCACCTTAGCCACCTTGCGGATCAATTTTTCGGGTAATGGGTTTAACTCTTCATCGCCATTTTCGCGCGCTAACTTTATCCCCGTCCAAATTAGGAATAGTGCAAACACATACAATAACCAGTGGTACTGTTCTAATAATTGAGCACCGACAACAATCATCACTGCACGAAGCACTAACGCCCCAATCACGCCCCAAAGTAACGCTCTTGGACGCAAATGCTCAGGGACTTGGTACTGATGAAAAATAATTGCGAAAACAAATAAGTTATCAACGCTTAGCGACTTCTCTAACAGATAACCAGTAATAAACGAGACAGTTGCTTTTTCCGCCGTGTAATCACTATTAGGCGCGTAAAAATCCCAGAAAACATAGATTGAAGCTGCAAATGCAAATGCCAAAACAAACCAAAAGACACTCCAAGCAGCGGCTTTTTTTATCGTGATTTGACCACCACGGGTTTGCCAAATGTCGAGCAGTACGAGTGAGAGTGTTAATAAAGCAAAAATAAGATAAGTCATCAAGGGCATAGATCCTCCAAGCGCGCAAGGATCGTTGAGAAAGACTCTTAGTCGACACCTTACGCAATCAAACACGCTATGCATCACCTACGCCGTAAAACGCTAAACCGATGGTTTATTGCTAAACAGACATAACTAACTTCATAGCTACGATTACGTTGGTCTTGTCGAAGTATGAATCTGAATATTCAGATTCAACTTATACTTACCGGAAAAGCGAAAGCTTAACGAGATGACGATAAGTAAACCAAAGGCGACTACTCCCCAAACAGAGCGGATTCTATTCCTCATTTTCGCTCGCGTCTACAAAAATATTTCCAAATGTAAATTTTATTCCTTATCGCCACAAAGAAAACTAAAGCACTGTTATAAAAGAGTTTTTATTTAATGCATTAACCTATTAAATACACATCAGCCTGACTGATAGATGTTGCCTATCAAACCAATAGGTCAAAACAATTGGTTCACGGTTTATTGTTGCCACTGTTTTTCGTATCGTACAAGTAACACTTTGACGCTCTTTGCTTACCCGTTTCAAATACAATGATAGAAACGTTTTGTACAGTACCGAGCAATAAACAAATGATAGAGAATGCCATGTCGACTTTTAATACCCGTTGCCCATCGTGTGAAGGGCTAAATAGAATCCCAAATGAACGAATTTCAGAAAGCCCAAAGTGTGGTAAGTGCCAAACTCCACTTCTTGATGGTGCGGCTATTGAAGGAACGTCATCTAACCTCTCTGCGCTACTGCAAAGCGATCAACCTGTTGTCATCGACTTTTGGGCCCCTTGGTGTAATCCATGTGTTGGCTTTGCTCCCGTATTTTCTGACTCAGCAGAACAGCACAATGGCCAAATACGCCACGTTAAAATTAACACTGAAGCTCAACAAGAACTGGCGGCACAATACCAAATACGTAGCATCCCAAGCATTATGGTGTTCAAAGATGGTAAACGTGTCGACATGATCAACGGTGCGCTTCCAAAAAATCAATTTGATCAATGGTTAAACCAAGCTATTACTAAGTAGCCCCCCTATTTAAAAGTAAGTCCATTAAGGCTTACTTAAGGACTAAACAGTCCTCTAACCACAGTCAAAAATTGTCATCCCTTTTAATGCTCCTTGCGATAAATATCTTTTGTCGTGAGGAGTAATATTATTCGTTTTACCTCATTCTAATTTAAGCTCATATTCGCCCCCGAAAACGGTTCTAACTCATTAATTTCGGAGGATCATACATTGGAAAAAACGATTACTGCTGCGCAAAATGCTCGTATCTCTGTACCTGTCATTGCACTATCTCTATACGCTGTCGCATCAGGTTATTTAATGAGTTTAATTCCTCTTATGTTGCCTCATTACGGATTAGACGCGAGTTTATCCAGTTGGCTGGCCAGCATTTTTTATGCAGGTTTACTTGTCGGCGCGATTGGCGTTGAACCTATTGTTTCTCGCTTTGGTCATCGCAATGCTTTCGTACTGTGTTTATTCGTACTAATGGGAACGGTTATTGCGCTTCCAACACTGAACTACGCAGCAGCTTGGCTTATCGCGCGTTTCATCGCAGGGGTTGCCGTTGCGGGCGTGTTTGTAATTGTAGAGTCTTGGCTGCTACATGGGGATGAATCTAACCGAGCTAAAAGACTTGGCCTGTACATGGGCGCCCTTTACGGGGGGTCTTCTCTAGGCCAGCTAGGGATAGGCACAATTGGCGTCACCGGCGGAGTTCCATTTATCGCTATTTTAACGCTAATGTTAATTGCGGTATTTGTGCTTGTATTTGGAGAGTCAGACCAACCAGAAAGTGAAGAGCCTGCGAGACTATCATTTAAGCAAATTGCAAAGCTCAATCATGCTGCAATTATCGGTTGTATCGTGTCTGGATTAACCTTAGGGGCTATTTATGGGTTGATGCCATTAGAGCTAAAACAACGTGGGATTAATAACAGTGACATAGGCGGGTTAATGGCGCTGATTATATTAGGTGGAATGGCGGTTCAACCTATGGTTCCTTGGTTTTCTAAGTTCTTGGGCAGAACACTATTAATGGCCATGTTTTGTATGTTAGGTGTCGCAGCGGTAGCGGCTACCGTATTGAACAACGATATGGGCGTATTTGCTGTCAGCCTATTTGTTTTAGGTATGGCGATCTTTGCGCTATACCCAGTCGCCATCAACTTAGGTTGCGATCGCTTAGACGCAAAATACATTGTTTCGGCAACACAAGTCATGCTATTTAGCTACAGTATTGGCTCGGTCTCTGGCCCGGTCATTGCGGACAAGTTCATGACTTCCCAACACGGGCTAATGGATTACTTATTTGCTTCACTGCTTGCAACTTGCATCTACATGCTTTTCGCCAGCGTGAAAGGCAAACGCCAAATTATGGCGGGTGAATAAAAGCATCGGCAAGTTTTCTATAACGCTTGAAGGGCTAAGTTTTTAACTTGGCCCGATTCTTTTTTACTCGATACTATTATTACACTCTCTTAACCCTATTCCCTATTTGCACTGGTACAATAGGTTCACTACCTTCTCAAACAGGCTTGATGATGGACAAAAAATACCTTCTTATAACCAGTGATGATTTTGCAATTAGCCACAGTGTCAACCAAGGCATCCTGCAAGGCTTTCAGCATGGCTTATTAAAAAGCAGTAATTTTATGGCTGCTGCACCTTGGTTGCCGGAAGCCGTCCGTCTCACCAAGCAACATGATTTACCTATTGGTGTCCATCTAACATTAACCTGTGAATGGACCAACATGAGTTGTGGGCCCATTAGTGGTGCTACATCACTATGTAATGAGCTCGGCTATTTCTACAGTAGCTATGAAGAGCTGTTGACCACGCTTAACATTGAAGACGTCAAAAACGAATATCGCGCACAGATAAAGCGTGTGATCAACAGTGGTGTTACCCCTACGCATGTTGAAACGCATATGCTCCCAGAGTTGCTCTTTAATGGTTCAGAAGCGTACCAGCCTATCGCACAAGCTGTAGAGGAAGTCGCAAGCGAATTTGGCTTAATTTATACCTATGCGGTAGACAATGATCGATTAAAGTATTTCAACGATAGCTTTACAATGACTCATATGAGTTTTGAGCAAATCACTGAACGACTCTCGAATTATCAGTCAGGTATCTATCACATCATCGGTCACTGTGCTCTTGACGATACTGAGCAAAATGCCCTTTCTTTACCTGAAGAACCCGTCTATCGATGGGCCGCAAAATGCAGACAACAAGATCTGGATATCATTAGATCAGAAGCGTTTAAAACATTCCTTGAAATCAATAACTTTGAGCTTATTGGAATCAAAGAGTTACTTGAGTTACATAATTTATAGTATGAATTTATCATTTTATTATGTCACCGACGCTTAATATAGATTACTAAAGCCCAAAATTGCGAACACCTTTCTTTTTTAACAGAAAGGCGTTCGCTTTTATCGCTTCTTTTACAAAATAAACTCCGTTAGTCAATAAACGCCAATATCATCTTAATCAGGTAAACCATCTCTATCGAGCCTAAATTGGCTACGGAGCCACTGGTTCGCAATATCATCATTTCGATTACCATGCCAGAATACGCTGAGTGATGGCGCTGAATATTTAAAAGGCACCGCCAGAGTTTTGATTTTATTGCTATCGAAGATCGTATTCGAGACCGTTTTAGGTACGGTGGCGATCCAGTCGGAACCATAAATCGTGTCAGAAAAGTCTCGAATTGAATTAAGCTTTCGTGCCACTTTCCTCTCCGAAAATATCGGGCTATGTATATCCGACAATTGATTAACACGATAATTGTCATGTGTAAGCATGACATGCTTTTCTGAAATATAACGCTCTAGGCTAATCTCACCCTCTATCCTTGAATGTTCATGACTGCAAACAACACATAGCTCATCACTCCAGATTACTTTACTTAATAATGTTGGATGAGCTGCACTGTGGTCGACGACTAGATCAATCTTCTTCTCTCGAATATCAGTAAACATGTCCTCTTTTATATTAACAACTTCAATAACACAATTTGGCGCAGCTTCTTGAATATTATCCAGTATTTGGGGTAATAATACGCAATTTGATATGTTTATTGCGGCGATTCTAAATGTACCAGTACATTCTTTAGGTTCAAATCGTCTAGTCGAAGGCAATGAGTGTGATACAAGCTCAAATGCTTGTTTCAATATTGGGTATAGTTCATTTGCAAACGGAGTGGGTTCAAGCGTGTAGGATTTCCTAACGAACAGTAAATCACGATACTCTTCACGCAATCGCTTTAAATTAGCACTTAGACTCGGTTGTGTAATATTCAGCCTGTCTGCAGCGTAGGTAAGGTTCCCTTCTTCATAAATTGCGATAAAGTAGTAGACGAGATTTAGGTTAAATCGTTTCATTATATTCTCAAGTGACAGCGTTCTGTTAAATGGTGATAAATCGACAACCGTGTCATGTTACATGTTCAACTATTTATTTTAATATTTCGTTAGCGCCATGACATAGTACTGTTAGATTTTTCAATGGAATTTCCAAACAAACGAAATACATTTAAACCACGTTAATACTCTAAGTTATTAATCTTACGAGGATATAGATTTAAACTATATCTAATATAGGAAAACCCCTATATTAGATCTGGCTTGTGTTTGGCATAATCCGCGGTTCCAAAAAATACACCTATAGAAGTAGTGAATGATGAACCGATTTGTAAAACCGATGATTATATCAGCAAGCCTTGTAACGTTATTTGGTTGCGTAGGTAGCAACGCCGTAACGGGTAAGCTAATGGAATTTAACGTAAAAGCGGTTGATAACCGATACGCTCGTGGCGGCTTGAATATGTTACTTGCGCCAGCATACGGCATCACGGTCGCTGCTGATTATATCGTGTTTAACTCGCTAGAATTTTGGACGGGTAAGAACCCTATTAACAAAAAGCCGCATATCTTTGATTCTAAAGTTGGCACTTATATAGAGATTAACGACCAACTGGATAAAAACCTTACCGACGCGCCACTTGACCCATTAGTTAAGCGTGTTATCGGTCATGGTGAAATGAAAGTAATCGATGACAATCAAATAGCGATTGAATTAACTTATGATGATGGTTCTCGTGCCACATTAACAGGCGAGCGCTTTGGTGACGAAGTTCACTACTCTCTAAATAATCAAGTAATTGCAAAAACAAGCATAGAAGAGATGCGGGTATATCTAGAGTCTGCTGAGAACTCTTAACTATTTTCCGTATACCCAACATTGATAGCAACGGTCAGTGTTTAACCTATCAAGGCTTATAACTAAAGAAGGTTAGCCCTAAAGCTAACCTTCTTATTTCTTAATCTATGCTAAAGGGCTAATCTTGCTCTGACACTTCTTCAATGTTGCAGTCTGTACAGCTTTGCAACGCAATTTCGTGTTCGAAAACGATGATACCTTTACTATCAGTCGCCAGTTCCACGACTTCATTCGCCACTTCTTGCTTATCTTCGTCTTCAACTTGATCTGCTAACTCTTCTATAGAGTAACCGTAAAAGTTCAGCAATAAGTAATCATGCGCTTCATCAATAGTACAAGACACATTGACGGAAAGATCGGCTTCTACATTGTCTTGTTCGATGATAGCCGCCAACTGGGTCATAACATCGTCTTTCATCGCCGGTGTTAGCCACCCAAGATCCGTATTTACTGTCGTTTTTTTACAGTTAAAACAAGGCAGTTTCTGAAAATGATATTGAAAATCAGTCATAAGTAATTTCTTCTTTATATATTGTATTTCCGAGATTATGCGCGTTTTTTAGAAAAATACTATCTCAAATGCCATTAACCACCTTTAAAGAGGTTAATTCTAAGGGGATGGTCCCCTACCATGGAAAAGCATTCCAATAAATGTTTCTCGCGAAACTAACGAATTATCTCGATGTTCAGTATACTCGGCATGTGTCTCCGCGGTAGCGAGTGGGTCTAACTGAATACTCCATAGCGCTTTGAATTGGTTCGGTAGGATTGAATATCGCACATCGATGATTCTAAATTCATCGATAGGGTCCTGCGCTAAAAATCCTCTTGAAAATCGTCGAAAACGCTCAATGTCATTGGCTTGTTGAGAACGAACATTAAGCCATGGAAAGTCCCGTTCAGTGTTGAGCTTAGCAATCGATTCTCCCGGAAACGTTTTTACTGACGTCCCTAACCTCACTGCATCTACATGGTAATGATCGTTTGTTTCGTATATCACTTTCCACAGTAAGATATTCGCAAAGCTTGGTTTGGCTTCTAGCTGAATGGGTAAATGTTGCCGCTCCTTCGCTAATTCCCACCCTACCGTCTCAGCTCTTTCCTTTTGTATTGCCCCTACTCCCAAATAAGTCACCGACCAAAGAATGGCTAAACGAGCAACCCAACGATTTCGCTTTATCATTGAAAATACAACCATTGCTATGATGGGAAGTGAGAATACGGGGTCGATTACTGATATTGTATTCCACGCATAACGCTTATCAGATATAGGCCAAAGTAATTGCGTACCATAGGAAGTACATGCGTCCAAAATCCCATGCGTACCATAGCCTAAAGCACAATAAAGCCAACTTCGCCTAAATGAAAGTCCGCGTTGTTTACCAAATAATTGATGTAAAACCAGAGCACAAATAAAACTGCCCAGAGGTATAAAGAAGAGAGAGTGAGAAAACTGTCGATGGTATTCCAAAAACAGTAGCGGATCACTTTGAGACCGAATAAATACATCCAAATCCGGTATCATGCCAGCGACTAGCCCAAAGAACCCAGCGATAACCAAGTTTTTTCTTTTACTCACTGACTGCGACAAGGAAGCTCCGAGTACCCCCTGCGTTATTGGATCCATAAATAACTCATTGAAAGTATATGACTTAATAGTAGCTCATTGTTTAAGAAGCACCACTAAACCTCACGACTTTGCTTAATCTATAGCAATGCCTACAAAAACTCTCTTATGGAAAGTCATCATCTCGAAATACCTATACTCAGGTATAGGGCCCAGAGGCACGGTGTCTAATCATCGCCTGAAAATTCGTGTCTATTGTAGTCTAATATTCAGGCTAAACTCGTTTCAAGTCATTACCAAACTCCCCTAGAGAACAATCTTAACCAAAGAAATTAGGTATAATTAAATGAACCGACACTTTTAAGGTATAAAAATGACTCACTTATTGCGAGTTGCAGCACTCACCTGTTGCCTTGCTAGCCCAGCTTTTGCCGTCAAACCCCTCTTCGAAACGACACCTTCTGAGACGACAAAAAAGCTGGATGATATTTTAGCTATATTCGGTGCGGAAGAAGAGTACGATCCGAACAAGGGCATTGACTCTAGCTACATTCCCGCTTTGTTCTATACGCCTGAGCAAGGCTTTGGTGTTGGCCTGTTGTACGTTGGCCTTTATGGCGACACTCATGGTGGAACCACCCAACCTTCTTCAATGGTGATCAACCCTTATATTTCCACTAACGGTTCTAAAGGGATCACGTTCGAGAACCGACATTTCTTTTTCGGCGATCATCATCGCTTTTACCTCGATTTAGAACTGTTTGATGATGCGGGTGTGTACTATGGTGTTGGGCACGACGCAGGCAGTGTGAACGATAACAAAATCAACTACTCAGAAAAGGTAGCGTTGATAGAGCCCACTCTACTCACGAAAGTCGCGGATGATTTCTACCTTGGCCTAGGGGCGAACATTACTTACGCCAAAGCCAGTGATTTTGAATTAGATGACGGCCAAGGCTCGTTAGATAAATCAGCTGATTTGGAAGAAAACACGAGCTACGGCGCTAACGTGAGCGCGGTTTATGATTCTCGAGACAACGTATTAAATGCCTCTGAAGGTTTATTGGTCGACATGACCGCCGGTTATTTTCACTCATCTCTTACCAACGATTGGTTTGGGAAATACAACTTTGAATTGGCAAACTACATCAATTTGGGCGAGTTTCCCGGTCTCATTGCCTGGCAAGTTCAAGGCGATTTCACCAGCGGTGATGTACCTTGGAATCGCTTGCCAGACATAGGAGGCGCTAATGGATTACGTGGGCACGTTGAAGGCCGCTACCGAGACAACCATATGGCGATGGGGCAAGTGGAATATCGCTTGCCTATTTTCTGGCGAGTCGGGGCCGTATTTTGGGGAGGCGTAGGTTCCGTTGCACCCGAAATAAATGAACTAAATGAAGATTTACTTACTTCTGTTGGGGCTGGATTGCGTTTCAAAATCAAAGACAAAGTTAACATAAGAGCGGACATTGGATTTGGTAACGATGAAACGGCATTCTACTTCCATGTTAACGAAGTTTTCTGATACCTAACCTGTGAATATACAGTATGTATTGGCGCCCCCTTTAGAAGCAGCACGCGTAAGAATTCATAAAGAAGAGAATCTAAGACAAGATATTGATGATAGAGCCGTACTTTTAAGATCCTCACACAATTAACATCTTATCGCCCTCACCAATCAGTTATTAACTATAATGATACGAAAGATATCATTATAGCGAAACCAAAGGGAGGGCGAGAATATGCAGGTAGCAAACAACATTTCGAACACAATTGGCGAATCTCCAATTTGGAACGTCCATACTCAGAGCTTAGTGTGGGTAGAAGCAGCAGGAAGCGATGTACACGAGTATTTCCCACTCAATGGCACAATTAAATCTTATGAGGTGCCTTTTGAAATCACGGCCATTGTCCCCTGTGATAATCAACATTGGGTATGCGCCAGCAAACAAGGGTTATTTCTGGCCTCTCCGGAACTGGACAATTTTACCCTTATCACTGACCCTTTTGCTCAATTTCCTCACCTTCATTGTAATGACGCTGTGGCGTCGCCCAACGGACAGCTATGGTTTGGTTCGATGAATTGCCAAGACCTTGAATCTCCTGATGGAAAGCTTTTCCAGTTTAACCAAGGGCAAGTTCAGAGCATGGACGCTGAGTTTAGCGTGGCTAACGGGATCTGTTTTAATCATCACCTTAAGCGTGCCTACTGTTCAAACATGTTTCAAAAGGTCGTCTTTGAGTATCAACTGAATGACGATATGACTGAGATTATCGATAAAACCATTTTCGTTAAGTTTGATGATCTAGAGGGGCTCCCTGACGGGTTGTGTAGTGACCGTTATGGCAACATTTATATCTGTCACTGGGACAATGGAAAAGTCAGCTATTACATGCCTTCGCCCAATCGTATTGGTAATCCGGATAAGCTTGGTGAAGTTAAACTTCCTGTAAAGCACGCAACGCGCTGTACGTTTGGTGGTGAATATTTGGATACCTTATTTGTTACCACCGCAAATTATGAACTAACCCCGACTGAAAAAAAGCTTTACCCTCACTCTGGGCAGTTATTCATACTTAATGCACCTACGAAAGGTAAAGTTGAGCCAACAATAAACTCTGCGCTGCTCTAATCGTAGTCTTTGTCCAATATGAATATAGCGTTTATGCTTTGGCTAACTGGTTGAAAATGCATGGGGAGTCTGGGAAGATACCAACTTCGGCCTTGCTCTTAGGCCAACTCGAAGAGCCGTTTAAAAAGGAATCTATAGTGTCGGAAAAAGTGGTGTCAGAGAAAGTAAACTCCGTGGATCGTTTGGTCAACGTTATCGAAAGAATTGGATCATCAAAAAGTCCAGTTCCTGCTTCTGATATCATTTTCGAATCTGGCATTCCTAAACCCACTTGTCATCGACTGCTTCAGCTTCTAGAAGAAACGAATTACATTCAGCAAGACGAACGTGGACACTTTTACCCGAGTTCACAGATGCTCTCGATTGCCTTGGACGTTAAATGGACTAACCAGCATAAGCTGCAACGCCAAGCCATATTACACGGTTTATCTCGTAAGCTAGAAGAAACCTGTGGGCTCGCATTAGCGAACGATGATCCTATGCCACACATGGTCTATTACGATCGTATACAGACCAACTGGCCGCTTCAAATTGTTATTCCTGTTGGGTTTCCGACCCCATTATGGGCCTCCGCCAGCGGAAAACTTTATCTGAGTACACTAACACCAGCACAACTTCGAAAAGTGTTGAGCAAAATTGAGTTAACCCAATGCGCCAAAAACACCATTACCGATCTACAAACGCTTAAGAAAGAGCTCAGCTTAATCAAACGTCGTGGATACAGCCTTGATGATGAGGAGTTTATCGATGGAATGGTAGCAATAGCATTGCCCCTTTACGATCAGCAAGGACACTTTATGGCAGCGGCCTTTTGTCATTGCCCGAAAAGCCGTAAGAGTGTTAGTGATCTAGAAAATTACCTGCCGATACTGCGTTCTGCACAGCAGAGTTTAGAAACGGTATATCAGGATATGAAAGACCAGTTCAACTAAACCCAACTGCTAGTTAGCAAACGAATAGTAACCAGACGGATAGCAAACAAAATTACGACGATTTACGCGCCATTTCTTCAACCGTAAAATCAAGGATCTCTTTCGCAGCGTTTTGCATCTCTGGAAGATACATTTTTAGCTGCTCTAAAGAGGTTCTGAAGCTCGGTGCATGACAGAATAGATACCCAAAATTAAGCTCATTGGAACCAATAGGCACGGAAATCGCTGCCATTCCGTCTACAAACTCTTCGTTATCCTCGCCAAATCCTTGATCGCGTATCCGCGTCAATTCTTCAAGAAATATTGCTTCATTGGTAATGGTCTTAGGCGTGTATTCGGTCAGCCCCATATGTTGTACAACGTTCTTCCTAATCTCTTCATCGAGCATTGAAAGGTAAAGTTTACCCGACGCAGAAGCCGCAATAGGAACTGGGCTCCCCTCTGCAAGGTTTATCTGCAACGGCCAATTACAATTAACACGTTCAAAGTAGATCATCTCTATGCCGTTCGGTACTGATATACCGCAAGTTTCCCCTATACGATCAGACAAGCGTTGCAGTACAGATTCGCGTTGTTCAGAAAAGCGCTGATTTTTAAGAATATCGTGAGATAAGGTTTGTAATTTCTGCCCTGCGATAACACGGCCAACAATGTTTTCTTGGAGGTGCCCTAACGATATCAAGTGCGTGATTAGCTTATTTGCTGACGCTATAGGCATGTTCAGTTGATTGGCTATCGACTCTCTATCTAAATGCCCTCTGCTGTTCGCGACTAAAGACAGCACTTGAAGCACGCGATCTAGGGTTGATCCTTTGGTTGTGCTAGTCGAACTTGAAGTTGGCATAAAGGTAAACTCTTTTTGAAATCGGTTTCAACGTGCTTGCTATAGCCTATTGTTTTTGTTGCCTAAGCGCAACCGTGCTGCAACCTAGGAGCCCAATAAACAAGGGCTTACTAATAAGGTAAGCCCTAAATTGTTAATACTTCGTCACTCTAAAATAATGATTATTGAAGTGCAGCATTCCCCCAACTTGCATGGTCATATCCGTTTCCGTTGCCAGTATCATTAACCTTAAGCGTAATTGACGTTGTATCAGCTGGTATATCAATGGATATTGGCTGAGCTGCGTCACTGCCCGTTAAAGTCACACTTTGATAATAAAGCACACTATCCAGCTCTACTTGAAACTGAACCGACCCAGAATTACCTACTTCGTCATCTACACCAATACTAGCGGTAAATTGACTGTATTCGCCCGCAATGATTGTATAGGTAATCGATGAGTTAGCATGAACACCCAGTCCTTTGGCAAACTGTTGCCCACCAATTGATATGGTGACACCATCCGAAGCCGCCTCTTCACCGTTACTCATGTCTTTTTCAATCGGTCCCCAACCGTTTGTGGATGTATCTTCTTGAATATCACTCAAATACACTAAGGTTGGTTCGACAGGCGCACTACCCGGGTCTTCGGTCATAAACAGATTGCCCGTGCCGTTGTCTGACGGGTGAATCCAGTTCGTCCCGCCATCAGGGTCATAAGCAAATGCTAAACCTGTATGGGGCCCACTGCCGCCATTGCCATTACTCAATCGAAGTTCGAATTGATGCCAACCTGGTGCAAGATTTAGGTTACCGGTAGAGACTCTATCGCTCCACAAATCACTGCTTAACACCAATTGCCCATCAATCCATAGGCGCGTTTTATCGTCATTGTTTTCACTAAACGATATTTGTCCATCAGCGTCATAGATGTACCCTGTATAAACCTCTGTAGTATTACCAGCAATACTGTCCTCAGTTTCACTCAAGCTAGTTGTGATCCACATTTTCGGGTTCTCATCTGTCACATTGATGTTGCCCGAGACCGTACCGTAGAAAAGCCCAGGTACAGCGGCACTTCCACCTTCACTCGGTATACGCAATTTAGCGTCTCCCCATGAAGCGTGATCACTACCAACACCATCTCCAGCGTCAGACACCACCAACTTCAATTCTTGAGCACTACTGCTAATGTTGACGGCGATGTACTCAGCAACATCACTACCTCTAAGCACACTACTTTGATACGCCATTACATCATCAATCCATACTTCGAATACGACAGAGCCATTGCTTCCCACTTCATCATCTACACCAATAAACGCGGTAAACTGATTGTAGTTATCCCCCGTTAAGCTGTAGGTCACTTCAGAGTGAGCATGAACACCTAGCCCTTTATCAAACTTACTGCCTCCTATTGAAATGGTTGAACCATCACCAGCTGCGTTTTCACCCACACTGGTGTCTTTCTCGATTGGTCCCCAACCGTTAGTTGACGATGTTTCTGACACATCACTGAGATATACATAAGTCGTCGCTTGTGGCGGATCGGGTACAACAATGGTTGGCCCTTCGTACTCAATTTGTTGTAAGTACGCGACGAGCGCGGCGCGTTCACTACTATCAGATACCGTATGTTGAGCGCCTATCTGTAATACTTCATCTAATGTCGATGCTTGACCATTATGGAAATACGGAGCGCTATTCCAAAGCCCTATTAAGCTTGGGGTATCAAACCCAACACCTGCTAATGGTGCGCCAATACCTTGCCCCGATGTTGCATCGATAGTCCCAACGTCGTGCCTTTCCATGTCAGTAAAGTAGACGCCTTCGTGACAACTATTACACCCTTTAGCTGCAAAAAGTGTTTCACCGCTTTGCGCCTCGCTAGTTAGGTTTCCATTGTCATCTCGATATGGACTTTGAGGGAATTCATTTAAACTGCTTACGTAAAACGCTAGGTTATCTAAGTCTTCACTTTTACCCGATTTAGAGGTTCCAAGCGGTGACTCGGTTAAGGTAAACAAAGCATCGACCATAAAGCCGCGGCCACCAAACGCATATCGAATGTCGTTTTCAAAATCTTGGATTTCATCGAAACTCGCGGTCCAGTGAACTCGGCCATGTCCCGTACCTGTTTTACCCAACAACGAGATCGTATTGCGTAGCCCTTCTCCTCTGTCGGTAAAGTCCCAGACTCTATGGTCGCTGTCGCCATCAGCGTGACAAGAAGCACACGATATGTAGCCATCTTGCGTCATTCTCGCATCGGCTGCGTTATAGAAGATCTGCTTCCCCTTCAACACTCTAGGATGGAAGGATTCATTTTCTACGGTGGAGACTTTCGCAAGATCGGTTATCTCTCCTCGGTTCTCTAAGAAACTCGTGAGGTCATGAACTGATACCGTTCGAGACATAAAGTTATGCACGAACAGCGTATTTCCAGAAAGTACCAGGCCTCTTGGTGCAAGCCCTGTATCAAAGATCTCGCCTGTACGGTTAAGCGTGTACGTATTGCGTATTTCAATACTGTTCTGACCTTCGACGGCAATGAAAATCAGGTCTCCAATATCGCTGAATACTGCTGATTTAGGTTGCGCACGGTCATCGATGTCTAGTGCATTCGCCATGACGGTTTGTGAATTCAGATCAAGCCTATTCACAATTGCTCTAACCGTAGTTTCAAACGTCAGCTTTTTCGCCTCGTCACCTTCTAAATAAGAGCCACGATCAACGTTCGCTTTATTCGATGGTAACCACGCACTGTAGCCATCAGGGGAGATCGCCACCGAGCCTAAGTAGTTCGCAATACCGCGGCTTCTATCGGGTCCATCAATTGTCGTGGTGTCTTTGGCTATCTGATACCTTTGGTCGATGGTCATGCTCGATACATCCACAGCCACCACTTCCGCATACGATTGTGGCGAAATAAATCGAGTCACTAACACTTGTGAGGAAGAACTGTCAATCGCGATGCCTCGCGCATTGTGTCCAACATCAAGCGTATCAATAATCGCTTTTGAAGTAGGATCTATTTTCACCAACTGGCCGCTAGACTGAAGCGACACAAACGCACTCGTGCCATCAGGCGTAAATGCAATACCGTAAGGCTCTGCGGCTCTTGGTAATGCTACTGTTTCTAGCGATTGCCCTGTTGAACTTAAAATAGAAACGTTAGAGCTCGCTTGATTCACTACCCAGATATTGCCATCGGGTGCTACCGCTAAGGTTCTCGGTTGATCGCCTACTGCCGTTTCCCACTGTTTTGCATATGGGGCGGTATTAGCAATCGCACTGACCGAGTCGTTATCTTCGTTGACCACGAGGACCTGCCCATTACTTTCTATAATGGTCGAAGACGCGGTAGGACTATTAAATGTAGGTTGACGATATACTGTAATTGGCACCGATTTACTGCTTTCAAACACACCATCAACTGTGGCTTCGCGCACAGTGACTACGGCTGACCAATGGTTAGGTTCACCGTAAAGATAGGATGCGCTACCACTTGGGGAAAACGGTGTAGAACCTCCACCATCACCAAAATTCCATGAGTATTCAACATCACCGCCTAAGATTGGCGTCGTTGACGCAGCAAAATTAACACTGCTTCCTAGCGTGATTTTATCCACCGAAGAAATCTGAACATCATGTCCAACCTGTGATCCGGTTGAGAACCGATATTCCGTTCGTGCCATTGGGTTGCCAGCAAAGTCTTGAATGCCTTCAAGCGTCACTTCATAAATACTGTCCGCTTCTAATGGCTGTGAAGGGGTAAAGTTGATAAAGCCTAAGTTCGTACTGTACTCACCTTCTAGAGGGGTACTGCTACCAAATTTAGTGACCGTGAAAGAGCTGCTGTGAACCGTGTCCATCAACACACTGTCAGACAAGGCGATGCCGACTCGAGTTGTTAAAGGCTGAAGAGTAGAATTAATATCGGGTACAGCGGCTGATAGATACGGAGGTATCATGTCTGGCGAACTTTGATGAGCAATTAAGCCACTGCCCGAGCCATGATCATTGCCAACCCAAACAAGGTTACCAAACGGAAACACTTGCCCGTGGTCTGTGTTACTGCTTGTCGCGTTGAGTGAGCCTCTACCCAGTTCTCGGATATTATTAATATCGCTCACATCTAAAATGGCGATATCATCCTGATTTCCTAGAAATAACTTATTGTCTTGTACGTTACAGTAAAGATTTTCAAACCCAGTGAGTTTCTCATTCACTAACGTCATCGGGTTAGTCGTTGTGTCGTACACACGTAGCATTTCATTTGTGCTTCGTGCACCAAAGTACGCGTACCGACCATCCCAGCATGACGCATAATATTTCTCAGGTAAGCGGTTAACGGTTTTCGCGAGTGTTGGGTTTATTGGATCGTCGATATTGAGAATGGAGAACCCTGCCGTGCCTTCCATACTTGAGATAAACATTCGATTACCCAAGGCGAAGATTGGCCCAACATTAAAACCGCCTAGCTCTGAATTTGGGATGGTTTTGACTAGCGTTGGGTTATTCATGTCTGTGGTATCAACAATGGTAATCCCTGCATTACCACGTGCTACGTAAAGATATGGCGCTTGCCAAAACAACTGCCATGACACATTGTTATAGTCACCAAAGTTTACGCCTGATATCGCCAATTTAGAGAGGCGAACTGGGCTAGAGACATCACTCCAATCCCAAATTTCGATGCCTTTGCCCGATTGAATTGCAATCGTGTTGTTTTCACCCAAGCCAAACGAATGCGGCTCTCTAAACTCAGCCGTTCTTAAACCGTCACCCGTTCGATTCTCGTTGGCTAAGTCTGGCTCATAAACGGTTTTTACTAATTGCATAGATTTGGGGTTAGACACATCTAACGCTATCCAACCACCAGGGCCTCCACCACTATCAGGTGCAAACACCCCGACCATATAACCATTTAACATGGTCATTACGTTAACGCCGTAATGCTTTCTACCTGGATAATCCGGAGGTAGAAAATTGGTTGTATCATCTACGAGTGGACTCGATACATGGGTAAACGCTTCCGAAGAGCCGTAGTTAAGATTCCCTAACCCCGGTCCCTGCGCGGCATTCACCGACGCTATCATAGAAGTTCCATATAACCCTGCTATTACACTGCTTACAACAAAGCGACGCCAAGTCTTTACATACTTATTTAAGCTTCCGGCTATCATCGCCTTCTCCTTGTTTTTATAGTCATTAAATAAAGCTCGCTTCACTTGAGTGTCTTAACCCAAGAAAAGCGAGCACCTAAAAAACATGAAGAGGACAGAATTACCTACCCTATTACATCGCGTTCAGTAAACCTACCGCGCACCTCCTCACATCAATGCGTTATTTCATAGTCGGCATGACGAATTCGGCTTGAGTTTGGGTACTTTCTTTAGAACCTGATTTAATATCAGATTCAGGCCAGCGTGTGGTTATCGCTTTCATTCGAGTAAAGAATCGAACACCATCAGGGCCATGCATGTGTAAAGGTCCAAACAACGAACGCTTCCAACCACCAAAACTATGGAAAGCCATAGGCACAGGGATTGGAACATTCACCCCCACCATCCCTACTTGAACCTTGCTTGTGAAGTCTCTTGCTGCATCCCCATCTGCTGTGAAGATAGCGGTGCCGTTACCGTACTCATGATCATTAATGATTTTTAAGGCTTGCTGGTAATTGTCGGCGCGCAACACACACAACACAGGACCGAAGATCTCTTCTTTATAAATCGTCATTTCAGTCGTTACGTTGTCAAACAGCGTGCCACCAACAAAATACCCATCGCTGGATTTTGCGAGTGGTAACTCCCTGCCATCTACAACTAAGGTTGCACCTTCGTCGACACCTTGCTGAATATAGCCAGAGACTTTTTGTTTGTGCTCTTTGGTGATAAGCGGTCCCATGTCATTCTCGATTTCTTGACCATAACCTTGACCCACTTTGAGAGTTGCCAGTTTATCTTGAAGAAGGCGCACTAATGCATCCCCTGTTTCTTCGCCAACGGTAACCGCGACTGATATCGCCATGCAGCGTTCACCGGCTGCACCATACGCTGCGCCCATCAAAGCATTAACAGCGCCATTCATATCCGCATCAGGCATAACAAGCATATGGTTCTTAGCACCGCCTAATGCTTGAACACGCTTGCCATATTTAGCGCCTTCAGAGTAGATATACTCAGCAATCGGTGTAGAGCCGACAAAACTTACGGCTTGAACGCGCTCATCTTGCAATAACGTATCAACCGCCTCTTTATCGCCTTGAACAACATTGAACACGCCATCTGGAAGCCCTGCCTGTTTTAGTAACTTAGCCAGGAATAGCGGTGCGGAAGGATTTTTCTCCGACGGTTTTAAGATGAACGTGTTGCCTGTAGCAATGGCAATTGGGAACATCCACATTGGCACCATGACAGGGAAATTAAACGGTGAAATACCAGCGACAACGCCTAAAGGCATCATCAGAGAATGGGAATCCACACCCGTACCCACATTTAAACTGTGCTCGCCTTTTTGTAGATGCGGAATCCCACACGCAAATTCAACCACCTCTAGCCCGCGAGTAATCTCACCTAACGCGTCACTAAACACCTTTCCGTGCTCACGACTTATTATCTCAGCCAGTTCGTTTCGGTTCTCTTCTAACAGTGCTTTAAAGCGAAACAAAACACGTGATCGGTTAAGAGGCGTAATCGTTGACCATGTTTTGAATGCTTTATCGGCGACTTGAATGGCTAACTCGACTTCTGCTTTAGCCGACAGTTTTACATGGTTTTGTATCTCACCCGTTGCAGGGTCATAGACGGGTTGCTGCCTTTCTGAATGGCTCTCAACACTTTGGTTATTGATGAAATTACAGATCATATTCTCTTCCTTGTATAAAATATTTAGGGCTTTGATTTAAAGTTTGAAATTCGTGTTACCAAACTGCTTTGTACAGCTCGATCATGGTTTCTTTATCGGGTACTCGTGGGTTGTTATTAGGAGACCCTGACGCCAAAGCCTGCTCAGACATGATGTCGAGGTTTGACCAAAACTCTTGTTTGTCTATGCCAAACTCACTTAACGAAGGAACGCTTAGGTCCCTATTTATCGCTTTTAGTTCAATGAGTAATGCGTCAACAGCGGCATCATCACTGGTTGATAACTCAACAACTCCCATTGCGCGAGCACATTCTGCATAGCGAGCTTTCGCAGCTGGAATCGAATACTCAGTCACCGTTGGAAGCAACATAGCGTTGCTCATGCCGTGTGGTACGTGGAAATGGGCACCGATCGGTCGGCTCATACCATGAACTAATGCCACTGAAGCATTGGAAAATGCAATACCAGCGAGTGTTGCACCAAGCATCATTTGCTCTTTGGCGTGCTTATTATCCGGATTATTCACAGCCTCACGTAAATTAGGCGCAATAAGCTTCATTGCGAGCAGCGCTTGCTGATCAGTAAACAAACCGGACTTTCCACTCACATACGCTTCTACTGCGTGAGTCAGCGCGTCTATTCCTGTATCCGCTGTGATACGTTCAGGCGCAGTCATTGATAGCTCAAAATCGATAATGGCAGCAGCGGGAATTAGCCCTGGCCCCATACAAAGCAGCTTTTCATCGTTGGTTTCATCGGTAATGATGGTTACTTTCGTCACTTCAGATCCCGTACCTGCGGTTGTTGGAATAGCAATGAGTGGCATGATTGGTAATGTGACGACATTTGGTACAGAGTGATCGCGTATGCGGCCTTTATATTGAGCTAATAACGCAATGGCTTTTGCGCTGTCGATTACGCTGCCGCCGCCTAATGCAATAATGCCATCGTAATTTCCTTCAATCGCTTTTGTAACTGCAGGAAGAATCGACGCTTCAGTAGGCTCTGGAATCGTATCGGTAAAAATATCGGATTGAATATCGGCTTTTGTGACAATCGCTTGAAGATTTTCAACGTGACCTAACGTCTTCATAATTGGATCCGAGATTATCAACACTCGTTTACAACCTAACTGACGTGCTATATCGCCAGTCGCGCTTTTTGCACCTTCTCCGACTTCTAAGAATTTTGGTAAAACAATAGATTGGCTCATAAATCACCTTTAATTTAATATCGATACATTTAGTATCATTATTTACTAAAATATATTTTGGGCGCAGAAATGCTCTATCTAGAGATCATCACTGGCTAGTTACTCTTATTTGATCGCTTACTTACTCATGTAAATATTTGCTTATATAACATTTAGTGAAACAGGCATTTGGTTAAACAGACATTTGGCTTAAAACGATCGGCTATTTTTCTAGACGTCGGCCAGTAACTCTTTCAAAGCACAATACTTCTTAAATCTTGCTTCATAGAACTCATGACGTTCATCGCTTGGTCTAAATAGGCGTTGTGACCTCTTCGTTTGAACCTTATCCATCAAAGAACGGTCGTTAGATAGCAATGCCGTAACGCTATTTAGCGCAAGCATAGCTACGCCCTTAGCGCCAACTTCATTAGACGAGCTCACTTTGATTTCAACGTTAAGAATGTCAGCAAACAACTGGCACCAATAATCACTTCTAGACGCTCCGCCACTAATTGCAACAGAGTCCATCTTATAACCCGCACTGCGTAGGCGATTGATATGCTCTAAGTGTGCAAACACTATTCCCTCATAAAAAGCATAAACAATATGAATATCTTGGTGCCAGCCTTTCAACCCAATCAAATTGGCAGATGGTGACGATTGACCTGTCGACCCATATAAGTAAGGGTGAAACAGCGGTAAGGCATGATTCAACTCAACATCTTCTAACTGACGATTAAATCGCTCAAATACACTCTCACCTGATGATGATTTATCGATTTGTTCTGTAAAGAACCGCTGAACGAGCCACTCCAAATTCGAGGCTGAACATGTACTTGCTTCAATCGCTAAATAACGATCTTTCCCAAGTTTACACGCCATAAATATATCTTGTGGGGGAAGCGTATCAGTGACAATTTGGTTAATATTCCATGTCCCTGCGACAACAGACGTTTCACCTAGGTGGTGTGCTTCCGAGCCATACGCGCAAGCAACCACATCAAATAGCCCAGCAATAACAGGCGTACCAATGTTGAGTCCAGTTAACTCTGAAACCTCTGACGTAATGCCGCCAATCACCTGATTACTCTCTAGAGTGTCTGGCAGTTTCGTTTTAATGTCGGCAATATCATAAGCGCCTAATAACTCATCAGAAACACTGTCCGTTTCAAAATCAAACAGACCTGAAGCCGTGATGTCCCCCCATTCCGTGGCACACTCTCCTGTGAGTTTAAAATTCAGATAGTCTTTACAAAAAAGTACTTCGCCTATTTGTTCGTACGTCTCTCGTTGATGACGCTTTAACCAATGCAATAACACCGCCGTTTGGGAGCTCCAAACACCTTGATGATTTTTTCGATTGATGACCGAAAATAGCGTTGATTTTTGCAAACGTTCAACATCTGATTGCGCTCGGCTATCTAGAGATTTTATACCGAGCAGTGGTGCTCTATTTGTGTCCAATAGATAGAGCCCGTTTCCATGGCCACTACAGCCAACTGCGACAACATGGTTTCGATCTACCTTAGTTTTCTCCATTACTCGGCGAATAGCATCAGCACACAGCTCCCAGCACTCATCAAGATCAGCTTCGGTATAGTCAGGTTTAGGAATATGGGTCGGATAGTTATTAGCAACTGTGGCTATCTCCACGCCATTTTCATCAAACAACGCAGCCTTAACCGCTGTATTGCCACAATCAATCCCAAGTGCGTATGACGTCATATTCCCTCCCTGACTTTTCATTTAATACCAATTGTTACTTATCGAAAATTGTTTACTTGTCGCCAATGTAGATGTTCATGGCCTCTGATGTAGACGCATCGTTATGTATCATCGCCATCAGCGCATCAACAACACGGCTTGGGTTCGGATGTTGATAGATATTGCGACCGTAAACCATCCCTAACGCTCCCTGATCAAGTAACGCTCTTGCTTTACTAAACACCGACTCAATATCTTCTCGACCACCGCCACGTACAAGGACGGGGCAACGACCTGCTTCAACCACTTTATGAAAGTCTTCAGCATTCGCAGTAGGGTCAGCTTTAATGATGTCAGCCCCCAACTCACGTGCCATTCGAGCAAGCGTCACGATTTTTTCGCAATCACCGTCGACCATGTAAGCCTGCCCTTTTGTATTTGGCTGCATCACTAGCGGTTCAACCATCAATGGCATGCCGTATTTTTCACATTCCGCTTTCACTTTGCTGATGTTCGCGACACATTGTTTAAATAGATCGGGCTCATCAGGAAGCATGAATAGATTGACCACGACACACGCAGCATCCATCTGTAAAGCCTGAATAATAGGCTGCTCTGCATTTTGTAGAAGCGCCCACATGTGGCGGTGACGTTCGGCGTTATACGGGTTACCCAAATCTATTCGCATCACTAATGCCGGCTTATCTTTACCGTCAACATTTTGTAGAAGGTCCGCTTGACCAGCGTTCATCTGAATAGCGTCAGGTTTTGCGTTAACTAACTGCTCTACAACCGAGCTCATGTTTTCTAGCCCGTCTAGAAAAGACGGTTCGTTACAGACGCCGTGATCAATCGCTACATCGAGGCATCGCCCGTTCTTAAACAATCGGTTCATCCTAACCTTATTGGTCAAATACATACTCTTCTCCATTTAGTAATTGTTGATTTTCAACATTATTTAATTTTGATGTGGTTTCAGGCGTCTTTGTTAGGCCGTCTAACTCGACGCCATGAAACGTAAGCAAGACACGCTTAGTTTGCTCGCGATCTTCCTCTCTTTGTTGTGAGTTCCAGTTGAAGAAATCGGCAGTAATGTCCGATATTTCTTCAAAAACCTCGTTATTCAATTTGCCTTCAATGGCAATAGACGTTCGTCTCAAAAATACGTCCAGAGACGTGACAACATGCTCATGTTCTAGAATGTATGTGAGTTCGCCTAGGCTATAATCTGACAGAGAATTCAGGCGTGAATCTGACTGGCCTTCCAACCATTCCAATAGACTTTCACACCCTGTACCGTAACGCTTGAACCAAACGTCAATTAAGCTGTGTGACTGATTTGAATAACGATCGGTAAGTGTCGCTACGTATTGATCCTTGTCTTTTTTAGTGACAGGGTAACCCTCCCCGCCACCGATCTGTTTTTGCTTGGTACTACAGCGTCTAGGTTTATCAAGAATGTTTAACAACTCATCAGACACTTCTTCCCCAAAAGCACGAAATGTTGTCCATTTCCCACCAATCAGCGAATACACTTCGGTTCCGTCTATTACATCTCGTTTAATCGAATGACTTCTCGGTATTTGCCCCGTTGTCGAAGCGTTCACAGAAGGCAACGGACGCACGCCACTGAATTGGTAAACGATTTGATCTCGACTGATAGTAAGATCAGGCAGAACGCCTGTTAACGATTCTAAAATGTAATCAATTTCTTCATCGGTACAGTGAACCGATTCAGGATCACTGACTGGAATATCGGTTGAGCCAATAAGCACCTTGCCGAAATATGGAAACAGAATGCACACTCGCCCTTCACTGTTTTCATAAAACAACATATTGTCGTTTAGCTCATGTAAAAGTTCTGGGTTATCAACAATGATGTGCGATCCCTTTGTGCCTTGCATGTATTGACTGGGGGCGGTCAAAAGGCCATTGGTACTATCTACCCATGCCCCTGTTGCATTCACGACATGACGGCTGAACACTTGAACTGATGATTCACTGTCCGATTCACTGCTCGGCTGCTGCAACGTAAGTTGTCCATCGCTTAACTCGGTTACTTTTGTGTAGTTAAGCGCAGTACCACCCGCTTTAATGCCTTCTTGAATCAGCTCCATAGCTAGCCTTTCTGGAGAGCTTATCCAAGCATCAAAATAGGTTGCGCTACTACGGACTTTCTTGCCCATTAACGGCCAACGTTTTTGAGTTACGGTCGCAGAGTGCATTTTGTGGGCAGGCATCATTTGGTCTCGTTTGGTAAACCAATCATACAAACTTAGGCCAAGCTTAATAACCACAGATCCGCGCTGAGAAGGACGATCTTTAAGGCCGATAAACTTGAACAACCCATCAAAAACGCCAGACCAGGTTGAGAATATTGGTATGGTTGTTTCCAGTGGCGAGACTAAATGAGGCGCATTACTGAGTAGACGATTACGCTCGAACAGTGCTTCTTTCACTAAAGAAAATTCGCCGTTTTCAAGATAGCGCAAACCACCATGTATCATCCGAGAGGGAGCCGCACTTGCCTTGGAGCAAAAATCGTCTTTTTCAACAAGCAGTACCTTAACGCCTTGCAGTGCTAGCTCTCTAAATACGCTAATACCATTAATACCGCCTCCAATAACCACGACGTCAAAGCCACTTTGCTGCTCTAAGTTTTGGAATACTTTTGTGTTGTTATTCATCTTTGCTTCCTGCCAAGTGCTGTTCCCTTCCGAACCATTTTCAAACGCTACGATTTACGCTCTAAGCCAGTTCCAACTCACCAAAAAACTCTAGAGATTTGGCATCGATGAATTTCACTTCTTCCAGTGATAGTTCAACACTCCCAGCAGCTGCATTCTCTATCGCTTGTTGCGGGTTTCTTGCACCACACAAGGCGTAGGTAATTCCAGGTTGTTGCAAGGTTGCGGCTATCACCAGTTGAGCGACACTGATGTTTTTTTGTCGAGCAATCGGCTCAATTGATTGGCAAAATTTCTGTACCCAGCGGCGATTCTCAATGGTGAACATAGGATCAGTAATGCGTTGGTCATCCCCAGTAAACAAGCGCTCTGGCGTTACCTTCCCACTTAATAGCCCCATCGCCAAAGACGAATAACTTAAACAGGCAACATTGGTTTGAATCGTTGTTGGTAATAGTGTTTGCTCGAGTTGACGATCGATTAGGTTATATTTCTCTTGAACCGCATCAACAACCCCACAGCTTTGATACTTCGCCAGTTCCGCTTGATTGGCGTTACTAATTCCAATCGCTCGAATTTTTCCAGCCTTTTTGAGAGATAACAGCGCTTCCATCGTCTCTTCGACTGGCGTAGTCGGATCTTGCCAATGCGTAATATAAAGATCGAGGTAATCGGTTTGTAATCGTTTAAGGCTTTGTTCCACTTCGTGTTGAATCGCATCAGCGCCTAAATAGCGATGAACGGGTTTGCCATTTTCATCAAAGAAGTGATTGCCTTTGTTTGTATGCCAAACTAATCCACACTTGGTCGCTAAGACCACTTGGTCACGCTTACCTTTTATTGCTTTACCGACAATTTCTTCTGACACTCCAAGACCATAAGCCGGTGCGGTATCAATCAGCGATACACCATTATCAAGCGAGGCATGGATAGCTTCTATTGCGGCTTTTTCGTCAGTGCCACCCCACATCCAACCGCCCATAGCCCATGTACCCAAACCAATCACAGATGCTTCAATTCCTGACTTTCCTATTTCTCTTGTTTTCATGATCTTTTCCTATTTAATGAGTTCTAATACACGGGCTACCGTATCTTCATCCGAAACAATGCCATTCATTAGTCGACCTTTTAGTGCCGCGACTAGAGCATCAACCTTTGAATGAGTCGCTGCTACGCCAATACTGTGTTCGATATTGTTCAATTCTTGTAGATTCAGTCCAATCAGCTTCTGGTTAATATGTTCAGCACATTTGTTTCCATCCTCATCGTAAAGATGCGCAAGAACTTCGCCTTTGCACTGAGCGCTGATGACCGTTTCTGCTTGGTGACCACTTAGCGAACGTAAGTCGTAATAGCTGTCACTCTCACTGGCGACAGAACCAACCCCAACCAAAGCAATATCCGCACTTCTCGCGAGATCCAATACCTCTTTAATACTGCGCATTTCCATCAGTATTGAGCGTTGCTCGTCGGTATCCACAAATAAAGGCGCATGAAGTTGAGTACTGCTACCTCCTAGCTTTTCAGCTAGGCGACTCGCGAGATAATTCACATCCGTGAAATGGTGGCCTTGGATGCCCCCCGTTGCGGGGACAACTCGAACATTGGGAAAGCTCATCGGTTTAATCTCTTCCACTATTTGAGCCATGGTTTTACCACCACTGATGCAAATAACGCTGTCTGGTTTCACCGTTTCTATCAGTAATTCACCTGCTGCTTTAGCGACTTGGCGAGTGACCACACTTTCATCTTTACTTAAGCTAGGTTGAATCACTGCCGTCTTGAGCCCAAAAGCGTCGAGCATTCGTTGCTCCAACGTATGGGTTCTCTCTTGTGGCAGGTTTAACGTTATTTCTACTAGCCCATCATCGTGAGCTTGCTTAATAACGCGATTCACTTTAGCCGTCGACAAACCAAGTTGCTTCGCTATATCGGATTGATTTAGATTCTCCATATAACGTAACGTCAGAACTTTTGCCGTTTGCCTCAAGATGTCGTCTTGTTCACTCATCGCCATAATCCTTCCCTAGTTCACTGTTTATTCTTGTCTATATAGCTAGCTATTTACTGACTCATAAGCAGTGAAATTTATTTCATCTGAGTAAAAAATAATCACAACAAAGAACTTTTACAAGTTAAAACGATACAAATAGTTTCGTTTTAGTTGCTTTGTTGCGAAAGATCACATTTATAACAATATTGATACGTAATGTATCAATATGAGATTGACCGTCTAATTTTCATTCACTACCTTTTAACACGTGAAATACATTTCACCGTTTGAAAGAAAATTCAAATTAGTGATAACAACAAGTGAATACCCAATACAAATGGAGAAGATCATGAAGTCAGTAACATTAAAAAAGATTTTTAATAAAGGACTTATCGCTACAAGTATTCTTGTTGCTTCAAGCCTTGCTGCTACGACACAGGCAAATGAACGAATTGCATTTTTCGTTTCAGACTTGTCGAATGTTTTCCACCAATCTCAAGCAACCGAAGCGAAACGCTACGCCAAAGAGAAGTACGGCGCGGAAGTGGTTATCTTCGATGGCAAAGCCGATTCAGCGGTAATGACACAAAACGTAGATCAAGTTGCAGCTGGCGCATTTGATGGTGCATCACTGCACATTTGGGATGGCGAAGCCGCTACACCAGGTGTGAAAGAAGCACTTGAAGAGAACATCGCGATGACTTCGTTCTTTAGCCCAATTACCGATACGGGCATTCCAACAGCACGTAGCGACGAGGCGACAGTGTCGTTTGATATGGGCGCACAAATGGCAAAAACGTGGAAAGAAGCAAACCCAGATAAACCAATTGTGATGGTTCAGCTAGGTTGGCCAAACCATACAGAAGTGAGTTCAGGCCGTACTAACCCATTTGCTGAAGGCGTTTTATCCGTTGATCCTACCGCGAAGAACCTAGGTGCCCTTGATGCAAGTGGCGGTCAAGAAGCCGCAAAACAGATAGTCGTAGACCTTTTGACCCAACAGCCAGAAGTTAACCTTATCTATTCTGAGGCCTCTAACTTAACAGTAGGTACGATGGCTGCGTTGTCTCAGCTTGGCCGAGGTAAGTTTAAAGATGGTAAACCTCACACTGAAATTGTGGCAAGCGTCGACTTTGACTCGGTTGAGTTTGACCAAATTTACGATCCTGACTCAAGCCTGAAGCTATCAATGGGTCTTCCACCTGTTGAAACAGCACGCGGACGTATCGACTTGGTTATGGACGTAATCAATGAAAAAGTAGCGCCAAGTAGCGCTGAAGCAGAAGAGTTCTTCTACAAGGCTTACACCATCTCTTATTGGTCAATGCCAAAGCCTGATGCAGAGCAATGGCTAGAAGCTCAATTTAGTAACTAACATCACTAATTAATCACTTAGTGAAAACCAATGGCGGCTTAATGAAGCGTTAAGCCGCTTGTTAACTGAAATTAGATTCAAATCTCATAGACAAGGAATGGTCACTTCAACTGTATTACCAACACTGACTCATCAGTTTTGAAGAACCAACAACCAAAGGAGAGATCATCTTGAATAGTCAAAATTCTACTTCTGTTCTTTCAATTCAAGGGCTCATTAAAGACTACCCCGGGGTGCGGGCGGTTAACGATGTCAGCTTTTCAATTGAACACGGTACAGTGCATTGTTTAATCGGCGAAAATGGTGCGGGTAAGTCGACACTGGTGAAAATGATCACAGGCGCTATCAAGCCGACTCGGGGCACCATGAAAGTAAACGGCCAACCGTATCGCCCAAAAGGAACACAATCCGCTAGAGAATCCGGTATTGCTACCCTTTTTCAAGAGTTACATGTTGTTGACGAACTGACTGTACTTGAGAACCTAACCTTGGGTATGGAAAAAAGTAGATTTGGGTTTCTAATAAAATCCGACTTAGAAGAGAGAATGATCCGTACGTTAGCAACAATTGAGCCTTCAATTGATCCCTACGCTAGAGTCTCGACGCTAGGTGTCGCGCAAAAGCAGATTATGGAAATCGCTCGCGCTGCCTCTTCTGGTGCTAACATCATTATTATGGATGAGCCAACCGCCGCTTTATCTGAGCGCGAGGTTGAACGGCTCTTCACGGTAATTCGCCGCCTTCAAGCTCAAAATGTCACCGTTATCTACATCTCTCATAAGCTTGATGAAATACTATCGCTAGGTGACACCGTTACCGTCATGAGAGACGGTCAACATATCGCAACCAAACCTATTTCTGACGTAGAAGGTCGCGCTGAACTCATCGACATGATGATCGGCCGAACCATCTATCATGATTACACTCCTCGTGACACCGTTACTGATGAGGTGTTTCTGTCGGTTCACAACCTTAATAACCACCGACTTAAAAATGTCTCTTTCAATATTAATAAGGGAGAAATCGTCGGCTTCTATGGCCTTGTTGGCGCAGGAAAGACAGAAATCGCAAGAGCTATTTTTGGCGCAGATAAAGTAACAGGCAGCATTAAACTCAATGGCGAAGAGATCGGCCAGTCCCCTAAAGAATCACTCGCCGCAGGTATCGCGTTAGTACCCGAAGAGCGTAGAACGCAAGGGCTTTTTACTAGCTTAACTATTCGCGAAAACATTCCGGTAATGAACTTACCAAGAATGTCAGATTTGGGCGTATTCAAAGCGGATGATGAACTAAACGCCGCTAATGATTACGTTGAAAAGCTCTCCATAGCCACCAGCTCAATTGAAAAGCCCGCTGAAAAACTCTCTGGCGGAAACCAACAAAAGATCGTCATCGCGAAATGTTTATTCTCCCAAGCCAAGTTACTACTGCTCGATGAGCCAACACGCGGCGTCGATGTGGGTGCTAAGACTGAGATTTACGATCTCGTTAAAAGCCTCGCCAATGACGGTAACTCTGTCGCGGTATTTTCAACAGAACTCGAAGAAATACTCGGTGTCTGCGATCGCTTATTCCTACTTTATGACGGTTCATTAGTCTCTGAGATTAAAAATGGGCCAGACGTCGATACAAACCACATATTAAACGCGGCCACTGGTGGCCTTGAGGAGGCGGTATGTTAAATACTTCCATTAAGTTAAATCACTCACCTGTGCAACATCGCAGGGTCAGTGATCAAATGTACATTACGCTATTAGTCGCCTTTGTCGCCGTTGGGTTATTTTTGGTCGCGTCCGTCTTGGTGCCTAACTTTTTTCAAGTCCAGAACATGTTGAACTTGGTCACCAATAACTGGGCTGTGATTTCACTCGGCGTTGGCGTCTCGTTTTTGCTTATTTCGGGTAATTTCGACCTTTCTGTTGGTGGTATCGTCGCCCTATCAGGTGTTCTATCGGTATGGTTTGCTCAATCAGTCACTGGTGCCTCGACTCTATCGTCTGGATTGGGTTTACCTTATTGGATGGCGATTGTTGGTGCATTGTTAGGCGCACTACTCATTGGTGGGTTAAACGCCCTTTTCGTTGTTCGATTTCGTATCCCTTCTATCATTGTCACGTTAGGAACAATGATGGTAGCCAGAGGAATCGCCCAAGTGATTACTCAGGGCTCACAACGAAACACCAATTTACCTTCTGAGTTTGGTGTCTTGGGCAGTTTAAAAGTGTTCGGCACGTCTATGCAGTTCCCTGTTCTTTTCATGCTTCTTCTCTTTTTAGCGGCCATTTTTATTGAACGTAAAACCGTTTTCGGACGCATCACCTATTGGATTGGCGCGAACCCTGAAGCGGCGAAATTATCAGGTATTGATAACGCGAAACACATTACCTACTTGTATCTATTTAGCGCTTTAGTCGCAGGGATAGTCGGAATACTGCTCTCTTCTGAGTTCAAATCTGGCTTCTCTAATCGTGGCCTACTTATGGAGTTCGATGCGTTAGTTATCGCACTTCTCGGAGGCATCGCGATTGCAGGCGGGTTTGGTTCTGTCATCGGTATGTTCTTTGGCGCCATCATACTTGCGGTGGTGACATCAGCAGCCACTGGCCTCACCTTGTCACCCGACTGGCAATTTATATTAAGGGCCGTCGCAGTGTTTTTAGCTATTACAGCTCAAACGTGGGCGTTGTCCCTTCGCAGTAAATAACCGAAGTAAATCAATAGGTGAACGTCATGTCTGATTCAACAAAAGTGTTAAACACACCGTCGAGCTTTGGTAACCAAGTGTCTAAGTTTGTTCTCAATTACTACATTTACTTTGTATTAGCTGCGATCGTGATTTTTCTTAGTAGTGTTAACTTAGAACAGTATGCGCTGTTCGAACGCGGCAACTTTCTTTATAAGAAAAACATCATCAATATTTTACGTGTGTCTGCGCCAATCTTGGTGCTAGCTGGGGCATTTACTTTATTGATGATCTCAGGTTATATCGACCTTTCCGTAGGAAGCACCATGGGGTTAAGTGCTGTTATCTACGCCCTGCTCGCGATTAATGGTGTACCATTTTGGGCAGCCTTTTCTATTACCGTGTTCTGTGGGGTTTTACTCGGGGCATTTAACGGATTGTTAGTCGTGAAGTTTGGAATTACCCCTGTTATAGCAACCTTGATTACGTTGAGTTTGTATAAAGGTGTGGCGCTATTGTTGGTTGAAGATGGTGTCTCTGCGATTAAATCAATGGGCGATATGAAAATGCCAGGTTGGTTTAATGACTATGGACGAGATGCGGTATTAATGGGATTACCAATGGCCTTTTGGGTAGCCGTCGGGGTGACGGCTTTTCTCATCTTGCTACAAAATCGCTCACTACTTGGAAAATACGCCGCGGCTACAGGGGGCAACCCAACAGCAGCCAAGCTATCCGGTATTAAAACAGGGTTAGTCGTCTTTAGCTTATACGCTATCGTTGGGGCTTGCGCTTCTTTAGCTGGCATTGCCCGAGCGAGTTTTATGTCCATCGGTGATCCACTATCTGGCGATGGTATGGAGCTAACTGCTATTTTAGTCGTATTGATTGGTGGTACTGCGTTTAGTGGCGGTGAAGGTAAAGTGCTACGCTCTTTCGTTGGTGCACTTATCATCATGACACTCACTGTTGGTATGCTGACCCTTGTTCCTGCGTACTATCAAACCTTAGTTATCGGTGCTGCGCTATTGGCGGCGGCCGCTTCAAATCACTTAGTCAGTCGTAAGAAGGTGAATAGCTAAGCCATTCACTGTTTTATTTAGATTCAATACTTAGAAAAATACGGCAAGCCAATGGCTTGCCGTATTTTTAAACGTTTAAAGTATTTTCAATACTCTTTTTATTCAAATCCTTCTAGCACCACTTTGCCAATCGATTTACCCGACTCAAGCAATGCGTGTGCTCGACGCAAATTCTCAGCATTGATTATTCCGAAATGCTGCCCTAGCGTTGTGATTATCTCGCCATCGTCAATCAACGTTGACACTGCGTTGAGCAATTGACGTTGCTGATCCATGTCTTCCGTTTGAAACAGAGTACGAGTGAACATCAACTCAAAGTGAAGAGAGAGAGACTTAGCTTTCAGTTTCATCACATCCAACGGCTCTGACGGATCATCAATCAATGCAAAGTCACCCTGAGGGGCTAGTATTTCCATACATTGGTCAAAGTGGTCTTGGGTCTGATTCAGGCTGATAACATGCGTAACGTTGTCGATGCCTAATGCTTCTAACTGAGGCGCAAAGGCTTTCGTGTGATCGATAGTATGGTCTGCGCCCAGTTCGGCTAACCAGTTCTGGCTTTCTACTCTAGACGCTGTGCCAATGACCGTTGCATTGGTCAGCTTTTTCGCCAGTTGAGTCAATATAGAACCAACCCCTCCTGCTGCGCCGATGATCAAAAGCCTGACAGAATCATCCGTTGTAGTGTTAGGCGTGGGTGTAAATTTAAAGCGCTCAAACAGTAATTCCCATGCAGTAATCGCTGTAAGAGGTAAAGCAGCAGCTTGAGCATCACTTAAGCTCGTTGGTTTTTTACCTGCAACACGCTCATCAACCAAATGGAATTCAGAGTTTGCGCCAGGACGATTGATGTCTCCCGCATACCAGACGGCATCACCCACTTTGTAATGTTCGACAAGGCTACCCACTGCAACAACCTCTCCGACTGCATCCCAACCTAATACTTTATGCTGCCCTTCATCTGGCTGATTGCGTGTACGGATTTTAGTGTCTACAGGGTTGACAGAAATAGCGTTAACCTTCACCAACAAATCACGTTCTGATGGTTGAGGAACAGACAACTCGATATCGATTAGGGAATTTGCGTTATCAATGGGTAATGACTTTTGGTATCCAACTGCTTTCATGGTTAACATCCTATTATTGTGTTCATTAGGGTTCGTTTTGCTCTACAACTCACAATAGTGGATTCCAACTCAAACAAAAACACAGCAATACTATAATCTTTATCAAAAGTATTTTGATAATAGGCGTACCATGCAGACCAATGACCTCACTCTATTTGTTGCAACTGCGGATTTATTGAGCATAACCAAAGCCGCGACAAAGCTTGACTTGAGCCCTGCAGCTGCCAGCGCCGCGATAAAAAGGTTAGAGCGCGAGCTTGGCGTGGAGTTATTCGTACGTTCCACTAGGCAGTTACGTATCACTGAAGAAGGTGAACGCTTTTTATCGCACTGTAGAAGTGCGTTGCAATCGTTGGATCACGCTAAAGCTTCGTTATTAGAGATGCGGGGTGAAGTCGCAGGTAAGTTACGTTTATCCGTGTCGTCTGACCTTGGTCGTAATGTTGTATTGCCTTGGCTTGACTCGATTATGGATACTCACCCTAAATTGAGTTTAGATTTGACCATCAGCGATTCTGTGGCCAATTTATATCAAGATAGAATTGATGTGGCGCTGCGCTACGGGCAACCAGAAGATTCGTCGATGGTTGCGTTTAAGATTGCCGATGTACAACGAGTCGTTTGTGCTTCCCCTGACTACATCGCTCGACACGGACAACCCGCCCTGCCTACAGAACTGCTAGAGCACAACTGTTTATTGTATCGGCTTGGGACAACGCAGTTCGATCAATGGGTGTTCCATTCTAAAGCCGATGAACCTTCATCCCGAGAAATTAAGGTTAAGGTAAGAGGAAACCACCGCTGCGATGATAGTGAGATTGTTCGTCGTTGGTGCGTGGCTGGGAAGGGAGTTGCGTTGAAATCCCGCCTAGATATGCTTCGTGATTTAAAACAAAACAGGTTAGTTGAATTACTACCTGATTATGTAGTCTCCCCAACCAGTTTGTGGCTTATTTGTCCGAATAGACAACAGGTGACGCCTGCGATTCTATTATTGAGAGATGAACTTCGTATTCAGTGCAAGAAGCACCTTGAACCCTGATTTCTATTGTAGGTGTGTGCGTTTTATCGCGACAACATAATATGTGTGCCAATGCTTCATTCTACCTAGTGAAGTCTTCGCTTCTTCATCACGTTCAAAAAACCTAACGATTTCAAATTCAGTGAACAAGCTCATGACCTCAGATTCCGTTAACGGTGTCGTAGGGCTTCGATAGTTTTCGGCCCAACTGTCTTTAAAGCCCATGAAGTCACCGACAAACACCCCACCTACTTCAATTGAAGATTTGATGTTGCTCCAGGTCACTTCAAATTGGTCAGGGTCTGCGAAGAACAGGCTTGAGTTTGCGATAACTACCCCAGATTTCGGATAGTCGAACGATTCAAACGAAGACTCTGCGATATTCACTAATGGCTTTGACCTAAATCTGTCTCTACAAATAGCAACGGAATCAGGATTAATATCGAAGCCATGAACTTGATACCCCTGCTGTTCTAAATACTCGACATCACTCCCTGTCCCGCAACCGCAGTCTGTGGCTACCTTGAGGTTTGATTCATTAAGCCGAACTGCGAACTCAGTACGTTTTGAGTGTAGACGAGTAAGTGCCTTTTCGTAATATTGACGCCAAATATCAGTGTTTATATCCATAAAGTGATGATTTCCGTAAAGTACATAGCACCTTATTAATTGGTGAAAAACCTAACCACCAATCTAATCCACTACACCTTAAAAATTAAAGCCGATTCAACTCAAAGTGCCGAGCGTTGCGAATCTGTCTTAAACGCTATGTTATGTGTTTTCTTCGTCACCTTCGAAGACTAGAAATTCGTTCGACTCACTAAGTTCTGTTGGCATTTCATACAATTTGCCATCAGCTTGATATAGCGTAAGCCCAAAACCAAATGAAGCTAGTTGAATTCCTAGCTCTGTCAGTTCCCAACCGTTTGATTTACTTGAGTTAACAGCTAAACCAACAGAGGATAATTGAGCTATATATGGCTTTGAACGTTGATAATAGGTTCTTACTTGATTGCTATATAAGTTCATTAGTCCTTGCATCGCTCTAAGGGCAGGAACTGTTGCAGCACATATAATATGCATTAACGAGTTAAACTCATTCAGATCGATTTTACCCTTAGCAAAACTAACACAAAGGCGTCCAAGTATTTCAGCCTGGATTGGGCGCTCTGCAGAAGTAATGATTTCAAAAATGGTTTCAGCTGCTTCTTCTGCCTGCTCAGTATTAGCAAATATCTGACCGGTGAAATATAGGGCTTCTTCCGAATTTAGAGTGGATGCAGACTTGATAAAGTTAGCATAGTTTCTTTTTACCTTTGCGACTTGGTATTTATCATATGCATTCTTTATTGAGAACGCATACTCTACGAATGGGACTTCCGACAAGACTTCACTTTCAATGAAGATATCTATTGAAGACTCTGCAGCCTGACAGAGCTCCTTTGACGCTTCACCTGCATTCAAAAGCGAGTCTTTCATATTTCGAATCAATTTCATCTTACTCTCGATAATTGTGAGCTCTTCGGACACATAACGCCCTATTAAGGTGTGAGCAACGCAATACCGATGTCTCAGAAGGCCACCTTAAACACAAAACGAAATGCATAGCAAAAA
>NZ_JAJHVV010000010.1 GCF_023145695.1 Vibrio amylolyticus | reverse complement strand
ATTAAAGAGCGTTGCTTATCGAAGTCTTCTTCTCTAAGCGGACGGTCATTCTATCGATTTAAGTTTCAGTGTCAAACACTTTTTGAAATTTAATTCTTATCGACTTTCCGTCATACTGATTCATGCTGATGCCTTGTGGCGTCTGCCGTGTCAGTGGATGCGCATTATAGAGAAGTTCATCTTCGGCGCAACCCTATTTCCAATAAAAAAACGGCTTTCCAGTTCGTTTGAACAAAATCCAATCAGCACGAATAAAAAAGGAGCAAAACATGATGTTTTACTCCTCGAAATCATAACTTCAATATCTATTGGTGTGCGATAACTCTATCGTCTTTAACAAGTAACTGTACTTTCTTATCAGGATCAACCTTTCCAGCTAGAATAGCTTTCGCTAACGGGTTTTCTACACTTTGCTGAATAGCCCGCTTCAAAGGCCTTGCCCCATACACAGGATCAAACCCTGTTTTGGCGATTAGCTCCAACGCTTGCTCTGAAACATCCAAATTATATCCATTTTCTTCCATTCGCTTCCCTAGACGCTCTAACTGTATAGAGGCGATGGATTTAATATGCTCTTTTCCTAACGGGTGGAACACGACACTTTCATCAACGCGGTTTAAAAACTCAGGTCGGAAATGTTTATTCACAACTTCCATCACTGCATCTTTGATTCCCTGATAATCCAGAGTAGCGAAATTCTCCTGAATTCGAGTCGATCCTAAGTTAGAGGTCATAATTACAACGGTATTACGAAAATCTACCGTTCGACCTTGTCCATCGGTTAATCGTCCATCATCTAAAACCTGTAAAAGGATGTTAAATACATCGGGGTGCGCTTTCTCAACTTCATCAAGCAAGATCACAGAGTATGGTTTACGACGTACAGCTTCGGTTAAATAACCACCTTCTTCATAACCGACATAACCAGGAGGGGCCCCCACTAATCTAGCTACTGAGTGTTTTTCCATAAACTCTGACATATCGATACGAACCATTGCGTCTTCACTATCAAACATAAAGCTTGCTAGTGTTTTACATAATTCTGTTTTACCTACGCCTGTTGGACCTAAGAACAGGAATGAACCAATTGGCTTATTCGGATCAGAAAGACCTGCTCGACTACGACGTATGGCATTCGAAACAACCTCTACCGCTTCAGTTTGACCAATAACCCGCTTGTGCAATACATCTTCCATACGAAGAAGTTTTTCTTTCTCAGCTTCAAGCATTTTTGAAACCGGTATTCCGGTTTGCTTAGAGAGCACCTCAGCAATTTCATTGTTCGTCACTTTATTACGTAACAGCGTCATTTCTTGCATTTCTGCTTGAGTCGCTAGATCCAACTGTTTTTCTAATTCAGGTATACGACCGTACTGAAGCTCTGACATTCGGCTCAAATCACCTGCTCGCCTAGCAAAGTCCATATCCATCCTTGATTGCTCAAGTTCTGACTTTATATGTTGAGTCCCAGACAGCGCTGCTTTCTCGGCATTCCAAACTTCTTCAAGTTCAGAGAACTCACGGCCTTTTTCTGCCAGTTCATCTTCGATAACAGTTAATCGCTTAGTACTGCCATCATCAAGCTCATTAATAAGCGCTTGTTGTTCGATTTTAAGTTGAATGATCTTTCGCTCTAATTTATCGAGTGATTCTGGTTTAGAGTCGATTTGCATACGAATACTCGACGCCGCTTCATCAATAAGGTCAATCGCTTTATCAGGAAGCTGACGATCAGAAACATAACGATGGGACAAGCTTGCAGCAGCCACGATGGCAGGATCTGTGATTTCAACATGGTGATGCAACTCATAGCGCTCTTTAAGACCACGTAAAATCGCAACCGTATCTTCAACGGTTGGTTCATCAACAATCACTTTCTGAAAGCGGCGTTCGAGAGCAGGGTCTTTCTCAAGATAACGTCGATATTCATCGAGTGTTGTCGCACCAACGCAATGAAGTTCGCCACGAGCCAGTGCTGGTTTCAGCATATTTCCTGCATCCATTGAACCTTCACCTTTCCCCGCCCCCACCATGGTATGAAGCTCATCAATGAAAAGGATGATATTTCCCTCTTCTTTTGCCAACTCATTAAGAACCGACTTCAAGCGCTCTTCAAATTCACCTCGATATTTTGCACCCGCTACGAGAGATCCCATATCAAGTGACAAGACTCGTCTTCCACGAAGTCCTTCAGGCACTTCGCCGTTAATAATTCGTTGTGCTAAACCTTCAACAATCGCCGTTTTTCCAACGCCAGGTTCACCAATAATGACAGGGTTATTTTTAGTGCGTCGCTGCAGTACTTGAATGGTACGACGAATTTCATCGTCTCGACCGATAACAGGATCCAGCTTTCCTTGCTCAGCACGTTCCGTTAGATCTATCGTGAACTTTTCTAAGGCTTGCCTCATTTCTTCTGCATTTTGGTCTTTCACTTTCTGTCCACCACGGATCTTATCAATCGCATCGTTAACTTTTTTCTCAGTTAAACCAACTTCTTTTAATAAAGCCCCTAAGGCACCGCTATCTTCAAGAGCCGCAAGGAGAAAAACCTCAGAAGAGATGTAGGCATCTTGTCTTTTCTGTGCAACCTTGTCACACATATTAAACAATGTTCCCATTGCACCAGAAAGCTGAACATCCCCACCTATTCCACTTACTTTTGGTAGACGCTCGAGTATTTCACTGAGCTTTGAACGAAGATGAGGAACATCGACATTGAGCATGGTGAAGAGTGGACGAATTGGACTACCATTTTGATCAAGTAAAGAAACCATCAGATGAACAGGTTCGATATATTGATGATCACGGCCAAGCGCTAAAGATTGCGCATCAGAAATGGCGATTTGAAATTTACTGGTAAATCTATCTAGGCGCATGTCTATGTTCCCGATCTAACTAAGAGTTATCTATTTAATAGAAAGATGGCTACTAAACATTCGGTTTTCAAGGGAGGCATTAGCTTTTCAAGAGAAGAGTTAGATTTTAGTTGGCAGAAATCAGTTCAAAAAAAGAGAAACTTGAAGCTCTCGAAAAAACGATGCCAATAGTTAGAATTAAAGTGTTGTTGGTATACAAAAGAAGATTAAGAAGGTTCAATCCAGATAAAGACGGCCTGACGCCCTGTCACACCATCGCGTCGATAAGAAAAAAATTGCTCTTTATCTTGATAGGTGCATAAGTTACTTGCCGTTACATTAACGACCCCCATACGATTTAAACGCTGTGTCGCAAGCATTGTCATATCAGCAAGCCATTTATTTGGCTCTTGTGTTGGTTTGAACGCTTTCTTAGCACTTTCATCGAAATGAACAAATGCCTTTAGGACATCGTCACCGACTTCAAATGCTTCTTTGCCAATCGCAGGTCCTAACCACGCAATAACATCACTCGCTTCTTCAAACTTAGCAATAGCGTTTTCTAAAATGCCATCGGCTAAACCGCGCCACCCCGCATGAACAGCAGCGACTTGAGTACCAGTTTTGTTGGTCAGTAAAACAGGAAGGCAATCAGCCGTCATTGCACTGCACACCACATTTTCAACGTCCGTAAATGCCCCGTCGGCATCTAATGCCTTACTCATTGGACGGTTTACGTCAATAACATACGTTGAATGCGTTTGATTTAACCAAATAGGTCGTGTGGGCAGTAAGCAGTGTTGAGAAAATAAATCTCTATTTTTCTCAACACAAGCTCTATCATCCCCAACATGGGTTCCTAAATTTAGCGCTTCATAAGGTGATTCGGAAAAACCACCAACACGAGTTGAAGCGACAGCTTTAACACAACTAGGAACATTCCAATTAGGGGTAAGTACATTCATCAATAATCGTCTTCAGAATGATTGTCTCTTGCATCTTCACGCAGAGCTTCAGTTATCGCTACCATGTCATCAGGCACAGGGGCATGGAATTCCATTGTTTCCCCAGTTACTGGATGATCAAAGCGCAGCATGACAGCGTGTAGTGCTTGGCGTTGAAACCCACGAATCATCTCAGTCACTTCTTCACTCGCTTCTTTTGGAATACGAGCTCGGCCACCATACGCAGTATCACCTAGTAGTGGATGCTGCAGGTAAGACATGTGAACACGGATTTGGTGTGTGCGTCCTGATTCAAGACGTAAACGGATGCGGGTATGCTCTCTAAAGTGTTCGGCGACACGGTAGTGAGTTACAGCCGGTTTCCCCATTGGCGCCACAGCCATTAGAGTCCGTTTTGTTGAGTGACGACCAATCGGCTGATCAACTTTACCGCCAGCGGTCATTTTACCAATCGCAATCGCTTCATATTCTCGAGTAATTTTACGCTTTTGTAGCGCACGAACTAATCGTGTTTGAGCGGGTACAGTTTTCGCCACAACCATTAGGCCGGTAGTGTCTTTATCGAGACGGTGCACTATTCCGGCACGCGGCACTTCTGCAATATCAGGGTAGTGAAAAAGTAATGCATTAAGCACGGTGCCATCTGGCGTACCAGCACCAGGGTGAACAACAAACCCAATAGGCTTATTGATAACCAAAAGGTCTTCGTCTTCATAGACAATATCAAGAGGAATATCTTGAGCCTCCCAACGCTCTTCATCTTCAAGTTCAGCTTGAACAATGATCACCTCTCCACCCATCACTTTAACTCGGGGTTTGGTAATCACTTCACCATCCACTTGGATTTTGCCTGCTAAAAGCCACTCTTTAATACGAGAGCGTGAGAAATCGGCGAATAATTCCGCAACTGCTTGGTCTAATCTCTGACCAAGCTGGCTATCTTTTACTGTATTTGTTAATTCTATCTGCTGGGCCATATCGAACTTTTTCAAAAACTGTGAGACTAATGCTCACTACTGTGGAAAAATAAGCGCCATTGTATCTGTTACGACGAAGAAAGTAACGGAAGCTTAAGAAATATTTAATTCAAGGAATCAGCTCCTGACATGAAACACTATACTTTATCCAGTTTACTCGCCCTCACATTGTTAGTTGGTTGTTCTAGCAGCGATGAAATCGTTCCTGATGTCCCACCATCAGAGCTGTACTCAGAAGCTCAGCTTTCGCTACGTTCAGGAAACTGGTTAACCGCGATAGGTCAATTAGAAGCTCTAGATTCACGCTACCCTTTTGGTGCTTACTCTGAGCAAGTACAACTCGATCTTATTTACGCTTACTACAAAAACGATGACTTGGCATTGGGCTTAGCGACTATTGAGCGCTTTACTCGATTAAACCCTACTCACGATAAACTCGATTGGGTGATCTATATGCGCGGCCTAACGCACATGGCACAAGATCGCAATTTTATGCACGACATCTTCAATGTCGATCGTAGTGACCGAGATCCTGAACCAGTGAAGTCTGCCTTTGCCGATTTTAAACGATTATTACAACGCTATCCTGACAGCCTGTATGCAAATGATGCAAAAATACGTATGCATGCCCTAAAAAATCGTCTAGCTGACTATGACTTAGCAACGGCTGATTTTTACCTACGACGCGAAGCTTGGATTGCTGCGATCAACCGAAGCCAAGAATTACAGAAAACGTATCCAAATACCGAAGCGGCTCGCAAATCACTGAAAATTCAGCTTGAAGCCTATAAGCAGCTAGGCCTTGAAGACTCTGTTGCAAGAACCGAAGAACTCATAAAGCTAAACAAGTAAAATCAATAACCTTATGATTTAAAACCGCTTCTACTGGAGCGGTTTTTTTATGTCCATATTTGCTCATAAGCGTGTTTCGACTTACCCTTAAGGTATCAATTAGTAAAGGATGACTTATTGTGCCGCGTAAATTCTATTATTGGATGTTATTGATAGTTCTCTCTGTAAGTGTGCCCATGGCATCAGCTTTAGAATTGTCACCATTACAAAAAACGCCTTACAAGGGAGACTTTGAACAGCTCAAAAAGAAAGGCGTGATCCGAGTTCTTGTCGCTGCTGACTTGGGGTTTTATTATATAGAGGGGGGAAGACCAAAAGGGATCATTGCTGAACTTCTTTATTATTTCGAAAAACAGCTAAAAAAAACCTCACCCTATCTAAATCTACAGGTTATTCCAATCCATAGAGATGACCTACTTCTGTCGATTGAAAATGGGTATGGTGATCTTGCTGTTGCCAATTTAACCATTACCGATAAACGGAAACAACACGTTGATTTTAGCTCCCCTGTCATTAAAAACGTCAGTGAACTGATCGTTACTCAGCAATCAGTTGAAAAGCTCACTACCTTTGAGCAACTCAGCGGTAAAGAAATATGGGTTCGCGCTAGTTCAAGCTACTTTGAAAGCCTTCAATCGATTAACAATCATTTAGACTCTCTTGGTAAGCCCCCTGTCATCATCCAATTTATTGAAGAGACTTTGCAAGATTATGAACTGATGGAGATGATAAATTTAGGCCACATAAAATCGACGGTCCTTGATAGCCACAAAGCCGAGTTGTGGATGAACACACTTGAGAACCTACAAGTCCATCATGAACTGCCGCTACGTGAGAATGGTGAAATAGCATGGGCGATGAGAAAGAATAGCCCTCAGCTAAAAAAAGTAACGGATCAATTCCTGCGTTCCGCTCGCTCTGGGACACTATTAGGTAATGTTATCTATAGTAAATACATTGATGATACTCGTTGGCTAGCCAGACTGCTCAACCCAAAAAAGATTGAGCGACTAGAATCCCTTTATTCCATTTTTCAGGTTTACTCTGAACAGTATGATTTCGACCCATTAATGATGTCTGCTCAAGGCTTTCAAGAATCAGGACTCGATCAAAGTAAGGTATCCCATAAAGGGGCTGTTGGTGTGATGCAAGTATTACCAAGTACAGCCAAAGACCCCAACGTTAACATTCCAAATATTCGTAAAGTCGATAACAATATTCATGCTGGTGTAAAGTACATGCGCTTTATACAAGATCGATATTTTACCAATGATGACATCAATGAAGACGATCAGGTCTATTTCACTTTGGCGGCCTATAACGCAGGTCCTGCGAATATCAGGAAGATGCGACGTCTCGCCAAAAAACACGGTTATGACCCAAACGTGTGGTTTAAAAATGTTGAAATCATCACTAGGCGAAACATTGGCAGAGAGCCTGTAACCTATGTCGCCAATATCAACCGCTATTATGTGGTCTACAAACAGCTTTCCGCATTAGAGCAATTACGAGCTGAAAGAAGTGCCAGTATTACACAAACGGACCTTCTGCCGATCGAAGCAAAGTAACACTGTAAAGAGAGAAGTTTAAGATCACATTTTGGATTGGTTGCAAAACAAGCAGGAAGGTTTATTGGGCTGTAGAAAGGCCCCAAAAGTCGGAAGTTATTTTGCGTGCTACCTCTTTCAATTTAAATAGTTTTCATTAAATAACAAGCTTTTCTTTAGCAAAATAGTGAGACTCTTTGCGTAGGATCACATTTAGTTTTCATCACTAAAAACCCACGCAAAAAGGTGAGGTGCATCACAATAAGTTCCTGCCAGATAAGTAATCTGAAGTTAACCCATGAGGGATGACACAGAGGAAAACATCTATGAAAGTAAACATCACTGGTAAGAATATCGAAATCACCTCTGCAATCCGTGAGCACATTGAAAGCAAATTTAAGAAGCTTGAAAAATGGCAAGTAGACATTATTAAATGCCAAACAAACTTTAGCGAAGAACCGAACAAACAGAAGAAGTTCGAAGCCGTTATCACCGTACCAAAAGGACAACTCGTCGCATCGGCTATTCATGAAGATTTATACACAGCTGTTAATGAGGTAGAACAGAAAATAGAACGTCAGCTGAACAAACTACGTCACAAGCCTGAAGCGCGCCGCGCTGAAAAACCAGAACTCGAAGAAGAGCTCGATTAACAGCAATTTAAACGAAACTAAAAATAGCGCTGAAAAGCGCTATTTTTTTGCTTGACGCCCTAAGCTAGCTTGCTTATTGTGTTTAAATATTCACTTGTACGTGACCACTATGCAAATTCAACTGTTTTTTTTGACTTCTTTTTTCTCCAATAACTTTGGGGGCTAGCTCGTTTTCAGAAGAAAAGTCAAAAACGAACAGAAAGCCTCCCAACCGGGAGGCTTTTTTATAAAGGAAATATTCATGACCGACAGACAATACTCACTGGAAGAAATTCGCACTCGCCTTAACGAATTGGACGATCAACTTCTCAGCCTGATCTCTGAGCGACGAAAAATGAGTATTGAGGTAGCGAAAAGTAAAGTAGAAACCTCGAAACCTGTACGAGATGCAGACCGCGAGCAACAACTATTGGTTAAACTTATTAACAATGGTGAAAGTAAGTACTCTCTTGATGCGCCATATATCACGAAACTTTTTCATACGATAATTGAAGACTCGGTATTACTTCAACAAGCCTACCTGCAAAACCTAGCAAACCCTCTTCAAAGTCGTAAGCCATTGGCGCGTGTTGCATTCCTTGGCTCTAAAGGTTCTTATTCACATCTTGCAAGCCGTGAATTTTTTAGTCGCAAAAACACAGAATTGGTTGAACTTAATTGTGACAGCTTTAGGGATATCGCGAGTACCGTAGAATCTGGCCATGCCGATTATGGCGTCCTTCCTATTGAAAACACGAGTTCAGGTTCGATCAATGAAGTGTATGACCTTCTTCAACATACAACGCTTTATATTGTAGGCGAGCTTACTCAGCGCATCGAACATTGTCTTGTGGCCACATCAGACATACGCCTTGAAGAGATAAAAACACTCTACTCACACCCACAACCCCACCAGCAATGCAGTGAGTTTTTAAATCACTTAAAAGGGGTGACTTTAGAGTCTTGCGCAAGTACAGCCGATGCAATGCAAAAGGTAAAACAGCTCAACCGCACTGATGTTGCAGCAATAGGCAACGCCTCAAGTGGTAAGATTTATGGACTGCAGCCTATTCAAGGCAATATTGCAAATCAAACCGAGAATCACACTCGCTTTATTGTGGTAGCACGTAAGCCTGTGGAGGTTTCTCAGCAGATTCCAGCTAAGACAACACTCATAATGTCCACCTCTCAAGAGGCTGGCTCACTAGTCGAGTGTCTATTGATCCTTCAACGTTATGGCATAAACATGACGAAGCTGGAATCTCGCCCAATCATGGGGAATCCTTGGGAAGAAATGTTCTATGTTGATTTACAAGCACATTTGGACTCACAACACATGCAGTCGGCCATTCAAGAGCTCACTAAAATAACCAAGCATCTCAAAGTACTTGGGTGCTATCCAACAGAGAATGTGAAACCGACTCAAGTCAAGCTTCAATAACCATACTTCTGTCTAATAATCAGCCGTTAATAGCTGACACCCCAATACGCAACCCGTAGAATGCAAAATTCGAATGGATTCGTAGTAAGTGTCAGCTTTTTTATATCTATCAGATACTGACTTTTATCTAATTATTTAATAACTAATAATTCAAGGTTGGCTTTTTATTATGATGTTAAGGATAACACTCCTGTATTGGGCACGTGTCACTCTGGCGATGGTCAAAACACAATGAAGTTAAATACACGAATTTTACTCTTAGTGGTTCCTGTTATTGCTATCAGCGCTGCATTGTCTGGTTACTCTATATTTGAAAGCCAAAAAGAGGCTCTTCTAAAACGTGAAGAGAGTTATTTACAGCTTAATATGGAAAAGCTGGCCGGACATTTTCGTCATGCTGTTTCTGTACTGAACAGTTACTCCTACACGTTGACGAAGAGCGACATTATTCGTTACTACTTTCACAATGAAAACAGCCCTTATCATGACCTTGAGTTAATTGATAACCTAACCCGTTCAATTAGGTCACTTCAGTCTGGTGTCAGCGTTAATGGGCGTATCGCAATTTTAGATAAGAACCGACAAACTAAGTTCTATGTCGATAGCCGAGTTGATGCGTTAGAGACCCTTGACCCAAAGATAAGGGACTATACCGATTCCGTTTTCTCAACAACCAAAAGTCCAACTCATATTGGCTACACACAAAACTCCCAAGGAGAAGGGGTATTGGTTCGCTATGACGTCCTTGACCGAGACAGCTTAAAGTCGCCCCTAAATTATCAAGACGCTGATATTTTCTTTGTCGTTGTTTCTGTTTCACTTCACTCTTTCAACCAGCTTCGTAAGCAAATTGAATTTGATACAAAAAGCAGCATATTTTTTACTGAGGATGCCGTAATACCTGAATTGTTAATGCCAGAACCCTCGGAATTAACTCAAACCGTAAAGTTAAAAAACGATTTTTATGCCACGCTCGATCCTGCGCATTTTATTGTTAAGAATAAAATATATGCAATGGGTAAAAGTCTTGCTGCCGCCTTTGGTATTTCCTCACTATTAACAGTCCTGATCTTAACCTTTCTCCTCTATCGTCATGTCATAAGCCCAATCTCCCGCTTAGACAAACAATTAGGTGAAGTGGAGAATAATGAACGAAAAAATATTGAACTACTAGGCGGTGAGGATGAGGTTGCTAACCTTTCAAAGCGATTTCATAAAATGTACCAGGAACTTCATACCACCTATCAAAAAACCAAAGCTCTAGCAGAAAATGACCACTTAACCCAACTTGCCAATCGCCACCAATTTCACCAGCTCGCGGAACAGGCGTTATCTAATCACAACGGCAATAGACAGGTATGGATTCTCTACATTGACTTAGACAACTTTAAATACGTTAATGATAAGTATGGCCATACTGTTGGCGATAAATTGCTTGTTAATTTTTCTCACCACATCAGAGCCTTGAGTGACGAATTCCATAGTAAACACAAAGTAACTTGCCTAGCCTCCCGCCTGTCTGGGGATGAGTTCGCTATTTTTATCTCATCGAAGTTCTTCGACAGTGAAAGTCATATTATTAAGACGTTCACTGACAAACTATTAGAGCCTATTCAAAAAAACCACGACTCGCTACTGGGTAGCTTCCCAGTTACGGCAAGTGTTGGTATAGCGACTTATCCTAACGATGGTAAAGACATACATTCTCTCATTTCTAGGGCTGATACTGCGATGTATCAAGCCAAAAGAGCGGGTAAAAACCAAATTGGATTTTACTCAAAAGAGATGGATCTCGTTGTTAAACGCCGAACTCAAATCGAGCGAGCCTTGAGAAATGGGAATATAGAAGAAGAGTTCTATTTAGTCTATCAGCCTTACTTTGATCGAGAAGGAAAAAATGTGGCTGGCGTTGAAGCGCTGCTACGTTGGAATTCGGTGAAACTCGGAGTTATCTCTCCTAGTGAATTTATACCTATTGCAGAGCAGACTGGGATCTTTGGTAAAATAGATCGCTGGGTAATTCAAGCGGCTTTCAAAGACTATAGCGTTTTACAATCTCAGTTTGACTATGATATTCAGTTAGCCATTAACCTCTCTTCCGCTGAACTTGATTCCATGCAATTGGCGCACTTCATTCGACAGCATGCGAAACAAAATGGCGTTAAACCTCACCTTATCGATTTTGAAATCACAGAAACGTTTGCCGCTGATTCACAAAGCTTCCCTCTTCTGCATGAGCTCACTATTCAAGGTTATCGATTAGCGATTGATGACTTTGGATCTGGTTACACATCGATTACTCACTTGGTTCAATACCCCGTACAGAAAATAAAACTTGATCGCTTTTTCTTAGAAACTTTGATAAAAACAGGCAATGAAAAAGTCATTAAGCCATTGATCGACCTATGTCATTCACAATCGATGGTCGTTACTGCAGAAGGCATTGAAAATGAAGAGATGCACTATTGGCTCTCTGCATATCAGTGTGATTACATGCAAGGTTTTCATTTTGCCCATCCACTTTCACTTGATGAACTGAGAATATGGCGTGAAAGCTTGCTTGAAGGAGTTTTAGATAATGAACCAAAGCAAGAGCAACCAAGTCGTCATAGCTTCGCTTAATCCCGCTAAAATAAGGGCCGTAGAAAGTGCCTTTGGTGAAGCATTTCAAGATACATCCTTTGAATTTATTGGTGTTTCGGTGGCGAGTGAGGTTGATGATCAACCGATGTCGAACGAAGAAACCCACTTAGGGGCCCTCAATAGGGTCAAAAACGCGAAACTTGCTCAGCCTAATGGCTTATATTACGTCGGCCTAGAAGCTGGTATTGAAGATAATGTGACCTTTGCATGGATGGTCATTGAGTCTCAACATAAACGTGGTGAGTCTCGTTCGGCAAGTTTAATGCTTCCACCAGAAGTTCTCTGCAAACTAGCCAATGCAAACGAGTTAGGCGATGTGATGGATGAAGTGTTTGGGACTCAGAATATTAAGCAACAAGGCGGGGCAATTGGTCTACTTACTCACAATCTTTTAAGTCGAAGCAGTGTTTATCATCAAGCGTTAATCTTAGCCTTAATTCCATTTATCAACCCAAGTCACTTCTCCAATAACCTGTAAGCCAAACAAATAAAAACTCAAAGTTCGACAATCAATGATGCGATAGCCTTACTTTGAGTTTTCTCTACCCTTAATTAGCTTTATCCATCTACTTTATCAGTAACTTAGCTATTTTTTCTCTTTCGTCATCAGACTTGGCTTTCAGTTCATTAGAGCCACGTGTTATCGTCGCGACACCGACTCCTAGCATTTGACTCAATTGACGTTGAGAGATATCACCCTTAATCAACTCACAAACGATATTTGTACGAGCTAACAGGGCATCTCTTTCATCCGAGGTCATTAACATCGTCAACAATAACTCATGCTGCTCAGTATCCACTGCATGCTTAACTAAATCCATTAACTGCTGCCAATCACGATATTGAGGTTCTAACGACATATACACACTCGCTTCAAATTTGATGACTCTATTGTAGTGAGTTCAAACGCCATTGGAATCAATATTTTGTTTTCACCTCATGTTCATTGAGAAAGGCCCCATCGACTCCCATTAGGTCGCGGTAATACGTCTCGAACATCAGAATATTCTGAACATAACCACGAGTCTCTTTAAAAGGAATCGATTCAATAAAGGCATAAGCATCGAGCTTTTCGTCAGTTCGTTTACGCCATTGTGTCACGCGATGTGGCCCTGCATTATAAGCGGCTAAAGCGAAGATACGGTTATTGTCATAACGCTCTAATAATCCATCAAGGTAGTGACTGCCTATCTCAATGTTTTTTCCTATTTCATAGAGCTCGCTCTTTCCTTGGTAACTCAATTGATATTTCTTAGCTGTGTATTTAGCCGTCGATGGCATGATCTGCATAATGCCTCGTGCACCAACAGGAGAGCGAGCTTCACTGTCTAACGCACTCTCTTGACGAGCCAACGACATGAGCGTGATTGGGTCAATATCGTGTTTGTCTGCGTATAAGTTAAACCACTGCTGATGAGCAACGGGGAAACGAATACTGGTGTTGTCCCACATTTTGGCTGAGATAGACGCCGTTACCGATAAGTGGTGCCACTGTTTCATCGACGCATAAGCGGCTAACATCTCTTTCTCAACACTAGAACTTCGCTGTAAGAGCCAACGCCACTCATTTTTTGCCGCTGCGATTTTATCTAGTTCAAGGAGTTCTTGAATACGCGTTAGAGTTGACTGATAAGGTTTGATAACCGATTTATCTAACGTGATAGTGGTAACTGGGTATTGAATCGACTGCTTCATCTCTTTCGCCGCCGCAACGCTATAAAAGTTTCTTAACCCCATAATTTTTTCTAATCGAAGATGCCCATTATGAGCCTCCCCTAAGGCAATTTCAGAACGAGCTAACCAATACTGCCAGCGAGGAACTTGACGATAAGATTTAGGTAATAAATCTGCCCACGCTTGTACGCCATTCCAGTCGACATGCTGAATCGACAATCTGATTCTACGCTCAATAAGAGAACGGTTTTGAGTTGTTTTTATAACACTGTCACGCCAAAGTGCTAGCTCATCAGATTCGGTATTAATCAATCTAAATGCAATGAAGTCTGCCAATTCTTGAGCTTTATCCGTAGAAAATTTTTGTCCCTCAACGACTTTATCAAAACGACTTTGTGCTTTTTCTGCATCTTTCCGTGCTAATTTTTTTAGTGCTAATTCACTTTGTTGCTGATTAAAGAGCGTTACTTTTTGTTTTTTTGCAAACGCGCCAACAGAACTCGGACTTGCATAAAGCGCCTTCATATCTTTCGCCGCTTTCTTGGACGCAGAGCTATCAAGTTGCTTCGCTAGGTAACCCATTAAACGACTATTGTTCTCTTTAAAGGCAAGTTGCATGCGTTCTAGAATGACTTGATCCGTTTTATGCCCTGCTTTCTCCCAAAGCTTAAATAGAGGATCACAAGCATCCGCTACACTATCTCCACTTAGCCAAAGCTTGGAAGCGCCTTCAAAGGCTTCTTCTCTATTACCTGTCTGTGCATGAGCATAGTAGTAGTGACATAGGTAAGTTTCACCTTTAGGCGGCTTTGTTTGAAACTCTAGAAATCGTTGCCACTCTTTTTGAGACGCAAGCTGATCCAAGTAAGGAGCACGAACACGGTAAGAGAACGGGAAGTCATTATAATCGCGAATAAAATCGTTCACTTGCTTCGGAGATTTTTCATCTAATTGTGCATAGAAAGCTCGGTAATCCACATAAGGCGTCAATGGATAAGATGCTATTTTAGGTCTTAAATTCAAATATTGATCAACCTGATTGGTATCTAATAGGTCTTGAGCTTGTTGATATAGTTTGCGCTGTGAGGGTAAATCTAGGGATTCTGCATACGACGTACCGCAGATCAATGAGCTCATAGCGATCATTGAACTAAGAAGGCGCTGCGGTTTAACAAATGACAAAGACTTCATTAACTCTCTTCCTGTTGAGATAAGCTTTGGTGAATACTAATTACGCTAATTCTAGTGCCAAATGTAAAGCCTTTGTTCACAAAAAGAGATAATTTAATAAAATTGCGACAAATTTATTTAAGTTTATCTAAAAGCCATTTTCTTTGAGGCTTGTTTACATTATTCCTTCGACAAAAGGGAGCTCCTGAGTAACAAAAGTGGTGCAATTGGTATAAAATAACTCCTTTGTACCCATAAAATTAGGAACGATCGGCAATGGCTGAATACGTATATACCATGTCTCGCGTTGGCAAAACTGTGCCTCCAAAACGTCAGATTCTAAAAGACATCTCTCTTAGCTTTTTTCCAGGTGCCAAAATTGGTGTTTTAGGTCTTAATGGTTCTGGTAAATCAACTCTACTGCGTATTATGGCAGGCATCGACACAGACATTGACGGTGAAGCACGCGCACAACAAGGTCTAAAAGTAGGTTACCTACCCCAAGAGCCTGTTCTTGATGAATCAAAAACGGTACGTGAAATTGTAGAAGAAGCCGTCTCTGATGTAGCTGGCGCACTGACTCGTTTAGACGCGGTCTATGCAGCATACGCAGAACCAGATGCTGACTTTGATGCTCTAGCAAAAGAACAAGGTGAACTGGAAGCGCTTATCCAAGCGAAAGATGGTCACAATCTAGAGACTGCTCTAGAGCGCGCTGCTGACGCCCTACGTCTTCCTGAATGGGACGCTAAAATTGAATTCTTATCTGGTGGTGAGCGTCGTCGTGTTGCAATCTGTCGTCTACTTCTTGAAAAGCCAGACATGCTGCTTCTTGATGAACCAACCAACCACTTGGATGCTGAATCAGTAGCATGGCTTGAGCACTTCCTAGTTGATTACAGCGGTACTGTTGTGGCAATTACCCACGACCGTTACTTCCTAGACAACGCAGCTGGCTGGATTCTAGAACTTGACCGTGGTGAAGGTATCCCATGGGAAGGTAACTACACGTCTTGGCTAGAGCAAAAAGACGAGCGTCTGAAGCAAGAAAAAGCAGGCGAAAGCGCACGTCAAAAGACCATTGAGAAAGAGCTAGAGTGGGTTCGTCAAAATCCGAAAGGCCGTCAGGCTAAATCTAAAGCTCGTATGGCTCGTTTTGAAGAACTCACTACTGGCCAATACCAGAAGCGTAACGAGACCAATGAACTGTTCATCCCGCCAGGTGAGCGCCTAGGTGATAAGGTTCTTGAAGTTAACAATCTAACCAAATCATTTGGTGATCGCGTTCTAATCGACGACCTATCATTCAGCATGCCTAAAGGTGCTATCGTTGGTATCGTTGGTGCCAACGGTGCGGGTAAATCAACCCTGTTTAAAATGCTAAGTGGTGCAGAACAGCCAGATTCAGGCACAGTTGAACTTGGCGAAACAGTTAAGCTTGCGTCAGTTGATCAGTTCCGTGACAGCATGGATGATACCAAAACAGTATTCCAAGAGATCTCTGAAGGCGCTGATATCATTAAGATCAACAACTTCGAAATCCCTGCACGTGCATACTGCTCTCGCTTCAACTTTAAAGGCAACGACCAACAGAAGATCATCGGTGAGCTTTCTGGTGGTGAACGTAACCGTGTTCACCTAGCGAAACTACTAAAAGCGGGCGGTAACGTGCTGCTACTCGATGAACCAACCAATGATCTAGACGTTGAAACGCTACGTGCTCTTGAAGAAGCACTGCTTGAGTTCCCTGGCTGTGCAATGGTTATCTCGCACGACCGTTGGTTCCTAGACCGTATTGCAACACACATTCTAGACTACCGCGACGAAGGTCAGGTCAACTTCTATGAAGGCAACTATACTGAATATAGTGAGTGGCTGAAAAAGACTCTTGGTGCGGCTGCAGCAGAACCACATCGTATCAAGTATAAGCGTATCGCTAAGTAGTAAATTTTGCTTAGATAATCGCATTAAAAGGCCGCTCATTGCGGCCTTTATTGTTTCTACTTAATCGTAGGTTAACCTTAAAGAGAGAGCAGCGACACATTGATGTGGCAGTCAGTTTGCTATGATATTTAAATATCCATTGACGCTATGTTCGAATAAATAGCAAAGCTAATTTACAAGAGACATTACTATGGTTGAAAAACGTCGCTTTTCAAGAGTTATTTATCAGGCCCCTGCGACTATTGTTCAAGGGCAGATCTCCGTCGACTCTAGCATTCAGGATTTATCATTGCATGGTTTATTACTCAGTGCCGAAGCCAGTTGCGAAGATCTTAACCTGAACCAGTTAGCTGATGTTCAGTTTTCACTTATAGATAGTGATATCGTTATCGAGATGAGCGTCAACCTAATCCATATGGATAACAATGTTATTCGAGCCAGTATCGACCATATTGATATTGAAAGTATCTCTCACTTAAAGCGGTTAATTGAACTCAATGTCGGTGATGACAGTTTACTTCACCGAGATATTGAACACTTATCTGATTTAGGCGAACACCTTTAGTCACTATTGTTGAATTACGGTTAACCTTAGTGTTGAAAAAAAGACAATAAAAAAGAGCAGACTAAGCTGCTCTTTATCATTCATTGTTTTATTTTAACTAACCACGATGTATTGCGTCGTTAGCCTGCTTCAACAAGTTTTGACTCTCGCTCATAAACTGTGAAGAGTAATCACCAAACCACTCACTCACATCATTAAAGCTTTCAATAAATCCGGCCTTATCTTTTCCATCTAACAGCTCTAGAGCATCACCAAAACATTGATGGAAACGCTTAATCATATCGATATTCTCTTGCGATGAGAAAATGATATCACCATAGAGGTTAGGGTCTTGGCCAAACAAACGTCCAACCATAGCCAACTCAAGACGGTAAATAGGAGAGCTAAGCTGAAGCAATTTGTCTATATTTGGGTTCTCTTTGCTCAAATGAAGCCCATAAGCAAATGAGGTAAAGTGACGCAGTGCTTGGATCAATGTCATGCCATGATCATGCTCTCCTGCATCGATATTGCACAAAGACGCCCCCCAAATAGAAAACTGCTCAAGAAGCCATTGATAGCTCTCTTCATCTCGACCGTTACAATAAACGATCACCTGTTTCGCTAAACTAGGTACATCAGGGCCAAACATTGGGTGTAATCCAACAACAGGTCCTTGGTGAACGTTTAACATCGCTTGTAAAGGTTTCGATTTGATCGATGTTAAATCACACAAAATACAATCAGAAGGTAAGTTTGATAGCTTTTCAATAACACCTTGAGTGAGATGAATTGGAACCGTCACAACCACCAAACCAGCATTGTCTAGTATTTCATCGGCTCTGTCCCAATCCTGGCTGCCTAGAACTTTCACTTCATAACCTGAAAGTTCGAACATACGGCCAAACAGCCCACCGAGTTGACCTTTACCCCCCACAATGACAACAGAGCGTAATTCTGGGTTTAGGCATTTAAAGCCGGAGTCTTTTTCACTGGCATAAGATTCACGCATCGTTCGACGTAAAATATCTTCTATCAGTTGTGGCGGAACCCCTTTCTTTGCAGCCTCTTCTCGACGTGAAGCCAACATTGCCGCTTCTCGATCCGGCGCATAAATAGGTAATCCATGCTCACTTTTTACTTCACCAACTTTTTCTACCAGTGACAAACGCTGTGCTAATAAATCTAAAATTTGCTTATCAACAATATCAATTTGGTCACGTAACTCGTTTAACTCAACGGCCATGCTAGTTCCTTTATTTCCCTTTTAGGCGGTCTTCCAAAAATGGCACTAACTCAGTATGTGCATGCTTTAATAGTGCCTCAGTTGATTGCCAATTGATACACGCATCAGTGATAGACACACCGTACTCCATCTCTTTTAGAGGGATATCAGAAGATTGATTACCTTCATTGATGTGGCTTTCAATCATAAGACCGATAATAGACTGATTACCTTCACGAATTTGGTGGATAACGTCTTCTGCGACAAGAGGCTGACGACGGTAATCTTTACGTGAATTTGCATGACTACAGTCCACCATTAATGACGCATCAAGACCAAACTTCGCCATATCTTGCTCACACTCTGTCACGGAAACAGAATCGTAGTTAGTTTGTTTACCACCACGAAGGATTACATGGCCATTTGGGTTACCTTGCGTCGTCAGTAGCGCAACTTGACCTTCACGGCTAATCCCCATGAAACGGTGACTAGAAGAAGCGGCTTGCATAGCATTAATCGCTGTCCCTAAGTTGCCATCCGTACCATTTTTAAAACCAATAGGCATTGAAAGGCCGCTTGCCATTTCACGGTGAGTTTGGGATTCCGTTGTACGAGCACCAATGGCCGCCCAACTGAATGTATCCGCTAGGTATTGAGGACTGATCGGATCCAATGCTTCTGTCGCTAATGGAATTTCCATTTCTGCCAGTTCAACCAAAAGTTCACGACCAACATGAAGACCATGCTCAATATCAAATGTACCATCCAAATGAGGGTCATTAATTAGGCCTTTCCAACCCACTGTGGTACGTGGCTTTTCAAAGTAAACTCGCATCACAATGTACAGCTGATCGCTTAGTTCTTCAGAGAGCGCTTTCAAACGCTTCGCATACTCTCTTGCCGCATCAATATCGTGAATAGAGCACGGACCACAGACGATCAGCATACGGTGGTCTTTCTTATGAATGATATTTGCGATAGTTTGACGAGACTCTTGGATAAATCGGCGAGCGTTATCACTCAAAGGCAGTTTTGTTTTTAGCTCTTCAGGAGTAATTAACACCTGTTCATTGCTAATATTAATATTACTTAACTCACTTTTTTGCATAACCACACCTGTATATCCATTTTTACACCTAGCGAGAACCCTATCTCGCCCACGACAATATTGAACAAAATAACAGGATAAAATGATATTTCAAGTGTAAACAACAAAAAACACCACGTGTAAATAATACATTACACCCTGATAATTCAAACTCTTCTCATATAAATGATGAGTTAACCGTGTTTTATTGCCTTTTTCTTATCTAAAATAGCACTAAGACTTTTATCTGGTGCCATCATGGATCTTATCCTCTCCTTACTTCAGCAAATGTGTGTCTATCTTGTATTAGCTTACATGCTTAGTAAGACTCCCATTTTTTTGCCTCTACTGAGCATCTCTAATCGATTGAGCCATAAAGCCAGTGTCTACGTACTATTCTCACTATTTTGTATTTTAGGCACCTATTTCGGCTTACAGATTAACGATGCCATCGCCAATACTCGGGCTATTGGGGCTGTGATGGGCGGTCTGTTTGGCGGCCCTGTGGTTGGTTTTTTGGTTGGACTCACAGGTGGAATGCATCGTTACTCTTTAGGAGGCTTTACCGATGTCGCCTGCGCCATTTCAACAACCGCTGAAGGGCTCATCGGTGGGTTAGTACACATCTACTTTGTTCGTAAAAACAAAATCAGCCTTCTCTTTAGCCCAACCGTTGTGTTTTCCGTGACTCTATTTGCTGAAATAGTACAGATGCTGATCATCTTGATCGTGGCAAAACCTTTTGTTCAAGCGTATGCGTTGGTTTCTGATATCGCTGCCCCCATGATCATTGCCAACTCATTTGGGGCGGCACTGTTTATGAGTATTCTGCAAGATAGAAAGACCATTTTTGAAGAGTATTCGGCCACCTTTTCTCGCCGAGCATTGAATATTGCAGAGCGCTCTGTTGGTATTTTGGCTCTAGGTTTTAATAGTCAGAATGCCGAAAAAATTGCTCGTATCGTCTATGAAGAGACAAGTGTCGGCGCGGTATCGATTACGGATGATGAAAAAATATTAGCCTTTGTTGGGATTGGCGACGATCACCATAAACCCAATACTCCAATCTCATCTGTAAGTACACTTGATGCCATCAATGGTAATCAAATTATGTACCTTGATGGAAAGGAAACCCGTTATCAATGCTCTCTATCACCGAATTGTAAATTAGGCTCCGCACTTATTATCCCACTGAGAGCGGGCGATAAAGTCATTGGCACGATCAAACTTTATGAGCCAAAGCGTAAACTCTTCTCAACCATCAATATGTCCATGGCGCAAGGTATTGCACAGCTGCTCTCTAGTCAGATCCTCTTTGGAGATTACCAACGAAAGCAAATGTTGCTTTCTCAGGCTGAGATTAAACTGCTGCACGCTCAAGTTAACCCGCACTTTTTGTTTAATGCACTAAACACCATTAATGCCGTTATCCGTCGTAACCCAGATAAAGCTCGTGAGCTGATCCAACACTTATCTCAGTTCTTTCGTAGTAACCTGAAACAAAACATTGAAACGGTCACAGTTAAAGACGAGCTGGCACACGTAAACGCCTATTTGACCATTGAGAAAGCACGTTTTAGTGACCGATTAGAAGTTGATATTAATATCGATGAAGCGCTTTTATCTCGCCAATTACCCACCTTTACGCTGCAACCCTTAGTCGAAAATGCCATTAAGCATGGCACCTCTCAACTGCTCGAAGGGGGACGAGTTCGAATTTACAATCAACCGGTAATGAAAGGTCAACGAATCGTCGTAGAAGACAATGCAGGGAGCTACAAAGTACCGCAAGAAGATCACTCTGGGCTTGGGATGTCGATTGTAGATAAACGATTAACCAATAAATTTGGTCGTGACGCAGCACTAAAAATTGAAGTCGAAGAGAATCAATTCACTCGAATGAGTTTTATTATTCCAAATCAGGACAACCAGTAAGGTATGAGTATGCTTTCAGCATTGGTGATTGATGACGAGCTATTTGCTCGAGAAGAGCTCTCCGAGTTACTGGAAGAGACAGGTAAAGTGACTGTAGTCGACACCGCGAGTAATGCGATTGAGGGGCTAAAGAAAATCAATCAATTAAAGCCTGATGTGGTGTTCCTTGATATTCAAATGCCACAAGTAACCGGCATTGAACTGCTTGGCATGCTTGACCCTGAAACCATGCCCAATGTCGTCTTTGTTACAGCCTATGATGACTACGCGGTTCAAGCTTTTGAAGAAAATGCATTTGATTACCTTCTAAAACCCGTCAATTCCTGCCGCTTGGAAAAAACCATCAAACGCCTGATCAAGTTAACCCCCTCACAGCGTCAAGATCTTTCCGTTCTTGCTCCACAGTCACTTGAACAAGTGCCTTGTATTGGTTTGAACCGTATTATGATTATCCCAACCAACGAGGTGGAGTTCGCTCATACTGATATTAGTGGCGTGCAAGTACAAACAGAGAAACAAGTCGCGGCGTGCCAACTAACCCTGAAGGTACTAGAAGAGAAAACGCCATTGGTTCGTTGTCACAGGCAGTACTTAATCAACACTAAAGCGATCAAAGAGATCAAGCTTTTGGAAAATGGATTAGCCGAAATCATTACCACCAGCGATCATCAAGTTCCAGTCAGTCGTCGTTACCTAAAAGCACTAAAAGAGATGCTAGGCTTCCATTAAAGCGCCCAAATAAAAAGCCACTAAATTGTGGCTTTTTTATGAGACTAAATTTCAACAAATGTCTTTAACCAATTATCGCTTTCATCGCCTCAGACGCTTGCTTCCAGTCATTAGAACCTTGCAGTTCAGAGAGATTAAATGACTGCTTCTTAAGTAATGCATCGGCCGTTGGTACGTCCATGATTGGCAAGTTATCTAACACTTCCACTTGAGCATCCCGCTTATTACATACCAACAACATGTCACACCCAGCCACCAATGACTGATGTGCACGCTCTGCTGGGCTCCCCATAATAGAAGCGCCTTCCATGGTTAAGTCATCAGAAAAAATCAGCCCTTTAAAACCAAGCTCTTGGCGTAGGATCTGTTTAAGCCAATACTCAGAACCACTTGCAGGTTGCTCATCATAATGAGGGTAAATAACATGTGCAGGCATCATTGCATCCAAAATACCCGATTCAATCTGAGCTTTAAAAGTCGCCATGTCTGATTGAAAGATATCTTCTCGATGATCATAAGGTGTTTCCAAGTGCGAATCAGCAATCACACCACCGTGGCCTGGGAAGTGTTTTCCTGTTGTTGCCATACCAACCGACTTCATCCCTTGCATATAAGCGGAGCTGTAACGAATGATCTCATCAACACTCTCACCAAATGCTCGACTGCCAATCGCTTTACACTCATGCCCTTTATCTAAAACAGGCGCAAAACTGAGATCGATATCATGAGCAATTAGCTCTGCGGCCATCAACCAACCACCTTGCTTAGCGAGCGCTTCACCCTTGTTGTGTTTTGCGTACTCTTCGGCAGCAGGAATGATTGAGAAGCCTTCTCTGAATCGCTGCACACGCCCCCCTTCTTGATCGACACCAATCAAGAGTGGACGCTTCGCCACTTTGCGAATCTCTTTGTTTAACGCAATTAACTGTTCACTGTCGTGATAATTTCTCGAAAACAGGATCAAGCCACCCACCGTTGGATGTTCAAGAATCTCTCGATCTTCTGCTGTTAGTTCGTAACCTGCTACGTCTATCCACAGTGGTCCCATAACTTCTTCTACCTGCTCCTCAATTCGCTAAGTTATCGAGATTATTCGTTTTAAATTTACATTACAATGCTTTTTCGGTTCGCGTTAAGTCAGTAAACTCTCTGATGCTATCGAGTCTATTTATCTGTCACGAGCCTTTATTAACCGAGTTCCACGGAGTCGAATTTGAAACAGCCTGAACTATTTATTGGTGTGATGTCGGGAACCAGTATGGATGGTGTTGATACCGCATTAGTCCAAATTAACGAGAGCCACGTAAAGATGGTCGCACATCATGAGTTCCCAATGCAAAAGGCGCTAAAGCAGCGTTTGCTTAATGTTGCGGTTGGACAATCTACTAACCTAATTGAAATCGGTGAGCTCGATCATCAGCTCGGCATACTATTTTCTGATGCCGTTAATGCACTGCTCAAGGAATCTGGGTATAGCGCCGATCAAATTACCGCAATCGGGAATCACGGTCAGACGGTCTTTCACCAACCTGTCGCAGATTCCCCATTTACTATGCAGCTTGGGGATGCCAATATTATCGCCGCAAGGACAGGCATCAATACCATTGCTGATTTCAGACGTAAAGATATGGCGTTAGGGGGACAAGGGGCACCGTTGGTTCCCGCCTTTCATCACGCCATATTTACCCCAACGGATTCCAGTATTGTGGTTTTAAATATTGGTGGCATATCGAATATCTCCGTTCTGCGTCCAAATAAAAAGGCACTTGGCTTTGATACAGGGCCGGGCAATATGTTAATGGACGCTTGGTGCCAACAACATCTCAACCAACCGTATGATAAAGGTGCCACTTTCGCGCAATCAGGCCATGTTGATACTCTGCTGCTCAACACTTTACTCAAAGAGCCTTACTTACAACAACTGCCACCAAAGAGTACAGGTAGAGAGCTTTTTAATCTCTCTTGGCTTGAGTCATATTTAGAAGAGTTCCCAACATCGATAGAAGATGTTCAAAGAACGTTATGTGAATATACGGTGGTTACCATTTGTGACCAGGTTAAACAGTACGTTACTGGGCATTATCCTCAGTTGCTAGTATGTGGTGGCGGAGCTAGAAACCCTTTAATTCTAAAGCGCCTATGTGAGCAGCTTCCTAACTGGGAGGTCACAACCACCAGCGAGAAAGGGGTTGATAGTGATTATATGGAAGCTATCGCCTTTGCTTGGTTAGCTTATAGGCGTACATATGGACTCAGCAGCAATTTACCGGAAGTGACCGGTGCCAGTAAGCTAGCCTCACTCGGCGTAATTTATCCGAATAATTAATAGGTTTTATATGACTAATGATGCGCTAATTGCCGCCCTTTCCCACCTTGTTTCTGAAGGTCGTAACCCTGATACAATGGACATTGATCTTTTATCATCAGAGCAAATTGTACAACGACTAAATCAGCAAGATAAACAGGTCCCTATCGCGGTCGAAAAAGAACTGCCACAGATAGCCAAAGCCGTGGATGCGATTACGTCTGCTTTCAAAAGACAAGGCAGACTGATTTATATGGGCGCAGGTACCAGCGGACGATTAGGCGTTTTGGATGCTTCAGAATGCCCTCCAACTTTCGGCGTGTCAGATCAAATGGTGATTGGTTTGATAGCAGGTGGAGCTGAGGCCATACTCAAAGCCAAAGAAGGCGCAGAAGACTCTCTCACGCTTGGCGTCGACGATCTGAAGAACATTAACTTCACTCATCAAGATGTGGTTGTTGGAATCGCAGCTAGCGGCAGAACCCCTTATGTCATCGGTGCTTTAGAGTACGCCAACGATATTGGTGCTACCACCGTTGCGCTATCATGCAACCCTAGCTCTCCTATTGCGGAAATCGCTCAAATCGCGATAAGTCCGGTCGTTGGACCAGAAGCGTTAACCGGATCGACTCGACTTAAATCAGGAACGGCGCAAAAGCTGATTCTCAATATGCTGACGACAGCCAGTATGATTCGTCTTGGTAAGAGCTATCAAAACTTGATGGTCGATGTGAAAGCGACCAATAAAAAGCTCGTGGCACGAGCCGCTCGTATTGTCACCCAAGCCACCGATTGTGACGTAAGCATAGCAACTCAAACACTGGAACAAACAAAGTACGATGTTAAGTTGGCCATTTTGATGATATTAACAGGGTTAAGCTTGGAAGAGGCGAAACAGCAGCTTAACAACCAAGATGGCTTCCTAAGAAAAGCCGTTGAAGGAAGTAAACACCTTTAACGTATTCAGTGATTAAAGCAGTAGGCGACGGTGAGTAAGTCGCCTACTGCTTGAGGTATTAGATCTAGGGGGGTTAATTACTGTATTCAGCCCAACCGCGTTGCCATTCCATGCGAAATTTTTGAGATTCCGGCATGCCTTCACACACACCTTCATAGTATTGCCCTGAGATGCCCATTTGGTAGGCAAAGTTTGGGTTACAGTATTCCGTCACCCCTTCCGTATAACCTTCGTTATACTCAGATTGTTTCGCGCCACCTAACTTGGCTAAATCTTTGTATGATCGTTCTGTATGTCCTTTGACGCCATCTTGGTACCCTATTTGATACCAATCACCACTTTCCGCGAGTTGCTCAGTACTGCTGACACAACCGACAAGAGTTCCAAGTAGTGCTAATGCGATAATATTTTTCATTATTTTCCTTTCGCTTATTTTTATTTCTCTTTTATAACTGTAACTCAACTTGCCAGTTAATTTGCCATTCTGCCACTTAAATTTATATTGCTACCGAGTATTTCCCTCATCAACCACTTAGACGGTGTTGTTAACCACTCACTATAATCCGCAACCGTTTAGCTTAACTAAAAACCACTTAATTAGATAAGCCACCATTAAAGACAGGATATGACCACTGGGCACTTTAGTGGATGTTTCTATCAATAGGGCTAGTTAATATACATATTGAACTGATAATTTAATCCAAAGGATGACCCTATGTTGTGGTTTCTAACTTGTGTTGCGGCCCTTATCGGCGGCTACTTTATTTACGGCGCTTTCATTGAAAAAGTGTTTGGTATCAACGAAAAACGCCAAACGCCAGCTCACACTAAAACTGACGGTGTTGACTACGTTCCAATGTCGACCAAAAAAGTCTACCTAGTTCAACTTCTAAACATTGCAGGCGTAGGCCCAATCTTCGGACCTATCATGGGTGCGCTTTATGGTCCTGCCGCGATGCTTTGGATTGTTATCGGTTGTATCTTTGCTGGTGCAACGCATGACTACTTCTCAGGTATGCTTTCTGTGCGTAATGGCGGTGCTTCTGTACCTACAATCACAGGTCGTTACTTAGGCAAAGGCGCCAAACATTTTATGAACATTTTTGCCATTGTCTTGTTACTACTTGTTGGTGTTGTATTCGTATCGGCACCAGCCGGCATGATTACAAACCTAATCAATGACCAGACAGGCATGAATGTCAGTATGTCTACATTGGTCGCGATTATTTTTGGTTATTACATCATCGCAACGATTGTTCCAGTTGATAAAATCATTGGTCGTTTCTACCCACTGTTTGGGGCACTACTGATCTTCATGTCTGTCGGTCTAATTACTGCTGTCGCGATGTCTAGTGAGCACACCGTACTTGGCGGCTTTGAAGTTAGCGATATGTTCAACAACATGAACCCTAACGATATGCCACTTTGGCCAGCGCTATTTATCACTATCGCTTGTGGTGCGATTTCAGGTTTCCACGCAACTCAATCTCCACTGATGGCGCGTTGTATGGAAAATGAAAAGAACGGTCGCTTTGTATTCTACGGAGCAATGATCGGTGAAGGCATTATCGCTCTTATCTGGTGTGCTCTTGCGCTATCCTTCTTCGGCTCAGTTGAGTCTCTTGGTGAAGCCGTTGCTAATGGCGGCCCAGGTGCGGTTGTTTACAGTGCATCATTTGGTCTTCTGGGCGTATTTGGTGGTATTTTAGCGTTCCTAGGCGTGGTTATTCTACCAATCACTTCAGGTGACACTGCGTTCCGTTCAAGCCGTTTAATCCTTGCTGAATACTTTAACATGGAACAGAAAACACTTCGTAATCGCCTAATGATGGCTCTACCACTATTCGTTCTTGGTGGCATCTTAACTCAAGTAGATTTCGGTATTATCTGGCGCTACTTCGGATTTGCAAACCAAACAACAGCCGTAATGATGCTTTGGACTGCGTCTGCATTCCTACTGCGTCACAACAAACTGCACTGGGTAACAACAGTACCTGCGATGTTTATGACAACGGTTGTATCTACATTCATTCTAAACAACAGCACACTAGGCTTTGGTTTATCAATGCCTGTATCAACGATTGCTGGCCTACTATTCACATTAGGTGTAACGACTTACGTGATTAAGATTTCAAAAGGCAAAGGCGATTCTGAGCTTGCTGATGAAGAGAAGCCTCAAGTAGAAACGAAACCTGCTTAATCATTCAACCGACAATCAATACATAATAAAAGGGAGCGCTAAGTTAGCGCTCCCTTTGTTTACACTTTACCAACTCGTATGAGGACGAAAGACTAATGTTTAACTTAGTCTATCTGTTTTATCTGTAACTCTTTAGGCACTTCAAAAAACATATTCTCTTCACGGCCTAGCACGTTCTCTATCGACGTTGCGCCTAACTTTTCAATACGCCCCAGGATCTGGTCAACAAGCTCTTCTGGTGCAGAAGCGCCTGCTGTTACGCCAACCTTAACTTTATCTATAAACCATTCCGCTTTAATGTCTTCAGGGCAATCCGTTAAATAACCAGGTGTTCCAAGCTTTTCAGCCAGCTCTTTTAAGCGTGTTGAGTTAGACGAGTTTTTCGATCCCACGACCACCATAACATCAACATCGTTCGCCAATTCACGAACTGCATCTTGGCGGTTTTGAGTCGCGTAACAGATATCATCTTTTCTCGGGCCTTGAATATCAGGGAATACTCGGCGCAGCTCATCAATCACATCCGCTGTTTCGTCAACTGATAAGGTCGTTTGACTAACATAGTGAAGATGAGAAGGATCGCTGACTTTTTGTTTTAGTCGCTCAACATCCTCTGGAACTTCAACCAAATACATACCGCCTTTATCACTAGCATACTGTCCCATTGTCCCCTCTACTTCAGGATGCCCTGCATGACCAATGAGTACCACTTCCATATGTTTACGGCTGGCTCTCGCCACCTCCATATGTACTTTCGTTACCAAAGGGCAAGTCGCATCAAAGACGGTCAACTCACGCTGTTTCGCTTCTTTACGAACCGCTTGAGACACACCGTGTGCTGAGAAAATGACAATTTGACCATCTGGTACTTCATTTAGCTCTTCGACAAAGACGGCACCACGCTGCTTTAGACCCTCAACGACAAAGCGATTATGGACCACTTCATGGCGAACATAAATTGGCGGTTGGTACATTTCAAGCGCACGCTCGACGATACTGATTGCGCGGTCAACGCCAGCACAAAAACCGCGAGGGTTAGCTAATAGGATTTTCATGTCATTACTCATGGGACTTCTTCTTAATGGGTCAGTATTCTACGACAAGTTACTCAACAGACAAAATTTCAACATCAAAGGTCACATCTTGCCCTGCGAGTGGGTGGTTAAAATCTACCGTCACAGAGTCTCCAGCAATATCAGTAATGATACCCGGGATTTCCGCACCATCTGGACCAGAAAACGCCATGACCGTTCCGACTTCAACCTCAGCATCGCCCACAAACTTGGCTCTATCCATGTAGTGAACATTATCTGGGTTAGGCATCCCGAAGGCATCTTGAGCTTTTAGTTCAATCGACTTGTTTTCACCTGACGTTAAACCAATTAAGCATTGCTCAAAATTATCACTTAAGCTTCCATCACCAATAATGAGTTTGGCGGGTTTACCCATGTTATGGGTGCTATCAGCAACCGAGCCATCATTCAGTTTAATCGTAAAATGAAGCGTTATCGCTGAGTCTTTTTGTATGGTCGACACGAGTCTGTTCTTCCTTGTTGTAGTTGTAACAGAAGAGTAAACAAAAAGCGCCATCTGAACAACAGATAGCGCTTAGGGTTATTACAATTTTGATTACCAAAGCAATAAATTTCTCGCTATAGCTCTACTCGCTTTTTTCTTTCTTTCGAAAGCCATCCAAGATGATCATCGCAGCACCAATACAAATAGCCATGTCAGCTAAATTAAATGCAGGCCAATGATAATTACCCCAGTAAAAATCGAGATAGTCGACCACAAAACCATGAACAATACGATCAAATACATTACCAACAGCCCCACCAATTATCATGGCGTAGGCAATGTTGTTCCACTTCTCGGTTGAGGGTAACTTACTCATCCAGTAAATGAGCATGCCTGTCACAATGAACGCGATGGTAGAAAAAAACCAACGCTGCCAACCTGGCTGATCAGCAAGGAAGCTAAATGCGGCTCCGTAATTGTGTACATGCAATAAATTAAAGAATGGCAAGACCTCAATTCGGTTTGCCCAGCCATAACCCATGTGCTCAAGAACAACGAATTTGATGCCTATATCAGCAAAAAAAATGACAATCGCAAGCGATAGCCAACGAACACCCGACTGTTTTAGTGTGATTGCTTGATCGTTCATAATCTTCCTAAAAAATAACCCCAGCTTATACTGGGGCTATATTATTGATAAAAAGTTCATTCATACTCAAAAAGAGTTGGGATTAGGCAAATTTACGAACTTCACCGTCACCTTCAACGTTTGACACACAGCGGCCACACACTTTCTCATGACCTTCGATAGTGCCTACGTCTGGAGTGTGGTGCCAGCAACGGTCACACTTCTCAGCTTCAGTTGCGGCTACTTCAACAAATAGACCTTCCACTTCCGTTGTCTGTGCTGACTCTGATTTCTCACTCAGAGCTTTAACTTCAACCTTAGAAGTTAGTAGAACGAAACGCAGTTCATCTTCAAGTTTGTTGATTTTCGCCACTAGAGCATCATCTGCGTACAGAGTAACTTCAGCTTGTAGTGAGCCACCAATCGTTTTCTCTTTACGTGCTTCTTCAAGAAGCTTGTTTACTGCACCACGAACCGCTTGGATTTCAGTCCAGAACTCGTTGTTCAGCTCTTCATCCTGAGCCAGTGCCGTTAGACCTTGGTACCACTCACCGGTGAAGACAAACTTGTCACGAGCGCCTGGCATTTCACTCCAGATCTCATCGGCAGTAAACGACATGATAGGTGCCATCCAACGAACCAAAGCTTCTACAATGTAGTAAAGCGCAGATTGACAGCTACGTTGAGCATGACCGCCCTGTTTCGCTGTGTACTGACGATCTTTAATTACGTCTAAGTAGAAAGAACCCATTTCGATAGAACAGAACTGCATCAGACGTTGAGTTACAGCGTGAGTGTTGTACTCGTCGTAAGATTTAACAATCTCTTCTTGAGCAGCGAATGCACGACCTACAGCCCAGCGATCCAATGCAACCATCTCTTCGACAGGTACTAAATCTGTTTCTGGATTGAAACCATTTAAGTTAGCAAGGAAGAAGCGAGCTGTATTACGGATACGACGGTAAGCATCTGCAGAACGTTTTAGTATTTCATCTGAAACTGCAACTTCACCAGTGTAGTCAGTAGAAGCTACCCATAAACGTAGAATGTCTGCGCCTAGCTTGTTCGTAACATCTTTTGGTGCAACCACGTTACCGATAGATTTCGACATCTTACGGCCGTTACCATCAACCACAAAGCCGTGCGTTAACACTTGCTTGTATGGTGCTTCGTCTTTCATCGCGATAGATGAGATAAGAGAAGATTGGAACCAACCACGGTGTTGATCGGAACCTTCTAGGTAAAGGTCAGCACTATTACCGTTGTACTCTTCACGAGCATCAACCACAGAGTAGTGAGTCACACCAGAATCGAACCATACGTCTAGCGTATCCAGTACTTTCTCGTATTTTTCAGCATCTTCGGCACCCATAAGGTCAGCGGCATCAACATCCCACCACGCTTGAATCCCTTTTTCTTCAACAAGCTTTGCTACTTTTTCAATAAGAGCTGGGCTGTCAGGGTGAAGATCCGATGTTTCTTTATGAACAAATAGAGCGATTGGAACACCCCAAGTACGTTGACGAGAAATACACCACTCCGGGCGACCTTCAATCATACCTTCAATGCGGCTTTGACCCCATTCAGGCATCCACTCTACGCCTTTTATCGACTCTAGTGCTTTTGCACGTAAGCCAGCTTGATCCATAGAGATGAACCATTGTGGCGTTGCGCGGAAGATAATTGGTGTTTTGTGTCTCCAACAATGTGGGTAACTGTGCTCGTATGCGTGATGATGTAAAAGTGCGCCTTTCTCTTTCAGTACTTCTAATACAGAATCGTTCGCTTTAAATACGTGCTGACCTGCAAAGAGTTCAGTATCTGGTAAGTAAACACCATTAGAACCAACTGGGTTCGCCACTTCTAGATCGTACTGCTTACCAACCACGAAATCTTCTTGGCCGTGACCTGGTGCTGTATGTACTACACCGGTACCCGCGTCTGTTGTTACGTGTTCACCTAGAATTGCTGGAACCGTAAAATCGTAGAACGGGTGGTTAAACTGCATCATTTCAAGGTCTGCGCCAGAAGCGAAACCAAGATTGTGGAAGTGCTCGATACCAGCGCGATCCATTACGTCTTTCGCTAGCTCAGAAGCAACAATGATACGCTGTTCTTGTTGCTCGCCTTTCGCTTCAACTTGAATAAGAACGTATTCTAAGTCATCACGTAAACATACCGCGCGGTTTGCTGGCAATGTCCATGGCGTTGTTGTCCAGATAACAACTGAGATATCACCTTGACCAACATGCTCATTCGCTAATTTAAACTTACTTACAAGCGCTTCTTCATCTGCTGCGGCAAATTTCACATCAATAGACGGTGAAACTTTATCTTTGTACTCAACTTCTGCTTCCGCTAATGCAGAACCACAATCTGTACACCAATGAACAGGTTTAAAACCTTTTAACAGGTGACCGTTATCGGCAATTTTACCTAGAGCACGAATGATGTTCGCTTCAGTACCAAAATCCATCGTGCGGTATGGTTTGTCCCACTCGCCCATGATGCCAAGACGCTTAAAGCTCTCTTTTTGGCCTTCAACTTGCTTAGCGGCGTACTTACGACACTCTTCACGGAAGTCAGATGCAGAAATTTTTTGACCCGGTTTGCCTTTCTTCTTCTCTACCATTAATTCGATTGGTAGACCGTGACAGTCCCAACCAGGAACGTACGGTGCGTCAAAGCCAGACAATGTTTTTGATTTAACAATAATGTCTTTAAGAATCTTGTTTAGCGCGTGACCAATATGAATATCGCCGTTAGCGTAAGGAGGTCCATCGTGCAAAATGAACGATTTCTTGCCTTTTTTAGCTTTACGAATTTCACCGTAAAGATCTTCTTTATACCAACGCTTTAGCATTTCAGGTTCGCGGTTTGCTAGGTTACCGCGCATTGGAAACCCTGTTTCTGGTAAGTTCAGGGTATTTTTGTAATCACTCATCGATTCTTAATTCCGTTCTATTGGGCGAAGTTAGACATTATGTTAGTCGGTGGAATAAACCGATTAACGCTTAAGCTGAAGCAACCACACCCTTGCGGCTTCAGCATCCAATTCTATTTGTTGTTTGAGCTCTTCAAACGACTCAAACTTGTGCTCATTTCTAAGCTTATGTAACAGTAACACTTCTAACTGTTGGCCATATAAATTGCCATCAAAGTCAAATAAGTGCACTTCTAATTGTTGACGAATACCGTTGACCGTTGGCCTTTGGCCGATATTCGCCACACCACCAACTTTCTTATTTCCGAGCCCTAATGCCTCTACAACATAAACACCGGAAACTGGTGATACGCACCGCTTTAGTGGGATATTTGCCGTAGGAAACCCTATGGTTCTCCCGAGCTTTCTTCCATGCGATACACGACCACTAATACTATAATCACGCCCCAACATATCACTGGCCGTCACTAAGGAATCGTCAGCTAATGCATTGCGAATTGCAGTACTGCTTACCCGTTGTTGCTGGACACAAAAGCTTTGTGTACTAACCACTTCAAAGCCAAAACGTTTCCCTGCTTCTTGTAACATCGTAAAGTCGCCAGTGCGCCCTTTACCAAAACAGAAGTCATCACCAACAACAAGATACTTAATACCAAGCTTTGTTACGAGTAAATCACGAATAAAGGCTTCGGCTGAGAGTGAAGCAAAGTAGTCATTAAAATTTACGCAAAGTAATCGGTCGAGGTTTAACTTACTTAGCTGAACAAACTTATCTCTTAGACGAGTTAAGCGAGCTGGTGCTCTGCCCTTGCTAAATAGCTCCATGGGCTGAGGTTCAAATGTCATCACTACTGAAGGTAGCTCTAGAGCCGCCGCTTTTTGGCTAACTTGTTCTAAAACTTGTTGATGCCCTAAATGCACACCATCAAAATTACCTATCGTTAAGACACAACCTTTATGCTGCGCCTTAATGTTGTGAATACCACGAATCAATTCCATTGGGATTAACTAAATACCTATTTATCAATTACTATGCGTGAAACCGACGGATTATATACTAATCAGGTTCACTCTGTCGCTGCTTTTAGGTCTTTTAAACGAACCCCTAATGCTAACAGGATAAAAATGTACACACTCGCTCCAATTGCAATGGAAAGACCGAGCATTGCAACACGTTCTATAAATGCCCAGCTGAGCCAAACTGACATATCTTCAAGGTGCCAAAGCAGAGTTGCAACCATTGAGGCTCCTGCGATGACAAGCTTGCCAATAAATAACAGTGTTTTCTTTGAAACTTTATAGACGTTACTAATGTGAAGCCCACGATAGAGCAGAGACATATTCACAAATGCAGATAACGCAGTTGCCATCGCTAAACCCACATAGCCATAAAACCAAGCAAAAATAGCGTTGAAAAACATATTGGTAACCATCGCTATAACGCCGTATTTCACCGGCGTCTTCGTGTCCTGACGAGAGAAGTATCCTGGAGCCAGAACTTTAATAAGCATAAAGTTAAGTAAGCCTGACGCATAGGCAAGCAGTGACATTGACGCCTGGTTTACATCATGTGGGGTAAATTCCCCCCGCATAAATAGAACCATGAGCATTGGTTTTGCTAACACCATAAGCCCAAGCATTGCAGGAACACCAAGTAGTGTCACCATTCGAACGCCCCAATCCATCGTATTAGCAAATCCTTCGCTGTGTGCATCCACATGCTTTCTTGATAGCGCAGGTAAAATAACTGTCGCAATCGCAATGCCAAAAAGCCCTAAAGGGAATTCTAATAAACGGTCTGAGTAATAGAGCCAACTAATTGAGCCTGTAGCAAGAAAACTGGCGATAAAGGTATCGAACAGTAAATTTATCTGGCTAACCGAAACACCAAAAAGAGCAGGAATCATCAAGGTACGAATCTTAACCACACCAGGATCGCGCCACCCCCACTTAGGCTTGACTAAAACACCCGCTTTAATAAGGAAAGGCAGTTGGAATAAGAACTGAACAAGACCACCAAGAAATACCCCTATTGCCAATCCAATTTCAGGCTGTGAAAGCATTGGGGAAATAAACCAAGCAGAACCGATGATCATTACGTTGAGAAATACTGGAGTAAATGAGGATACGGCAAATTTGCCAAGGGTATTGAGAATCGCTCCAGATAGCGCCACAAAAGTAATGAACCACAAATAGGGGAACGTTATCTTGAGCATGAAACTCGCCAGTTCAAATTTCTCTGCTGAAGGACCACCGTTTAACCAATCTAAAAACCACCCAGCCCCAAAGAGTGCGGTTATAACGCCAGAGCCTAAAACACCAAGAACAGTGACAATTGAAACAATCACCCCTAATGTTCCTGACGCTTTCGCAATTAATTGGCGAGTCTCATTCATATCGCCTTTAGCGTGATATTCTGTTAGAACAGGGACGAAGGCTTGCGAAAATGCGCCTTCTGCAAATAATCGTCGTAAGAAGTTGGGGATTTTATTGGCAAAGAAAAAGACATCAGCGCTTGCACCTGCGCCCATTAGATTTGCAACCACCACATCACGAACTAAGCCTAACACTCGTGAAATCAACGTCATTGCGCTGACAATCATGCCTGATTTAAGAAGACGTTTACTCAAAATAACCTCAATTACTACTTTCAATCGCTCTGTATCTTCAACCACAATTAACGAATGCTAGAGTAAGAGAAGATAAGTATTAGCAATGGTATAAAAATACTGTTAGAATCCCCGCCATCTTAACCGCGATAACCTTTTCATACCAAACTTGTTTGGCTCCGATTGGTTTTTGCACAAATTATTTGACATTTAAGCGCAAATAGAGGATATTCCTCGCCCTTAAATTGTCACCGAACTATGTTTTTGGGAGTTAGACCTTGGCAAACAGTAAATCTGCTAAGAAGCGCGCTATCCAAGCTGAGAAACGTCGTCAGCATAACGCTAGCCGTCGCTCTATGATGCGCACTTATATGAAAAAAACTATTGCAGCTATTGAAGCAGGCAATAAAGAAGCAGCAGCTGCTGCTCTAGTAGAAGTAACACCACTTCTAGACCGTATGGCGACTAAAGGCCTTATTCATAAGAATAAAGCTGCACGTCATAAGGCTCGTTTCTCAGCTGCAATCAAAGCTCTTTAATTAGAACTTAGATTACAACGAGAACAAAAAAACCGGCTTCTGCCGGTTTTTTTATACCTGTCATTCAGAGCGTTATTTCACTCACCTACTCTTATGTCACTTACCCTACCGTCTTTGCCCTTGGTCAATCATTAGGCTCACAATACAGACGATAGAGAAGCTGAATCATCGCTTTAACCTCGTTACTGCTTAACGAATAATAGACCGTCTGTGCCTCTTTTCGAGTAACCACCAATCCATCACGACGTAACCAAGCTAAATGCTGGGATAATGCAGATTGACTTAAAGCCAACTGTGAACCTAAATCACCAACAGAGAGCTCATTGGTGTGTAATAAACACAGGATTTGCAATCGCTTTTCATTCGCCATTGCTTTAAGCAATACCACAGCTTTGCTAGAATTTTTATCCATCTCTTCTAAGTTCATTTAACTGTCCCACTCTCATCAGCATTAGCAATACACATATCGATCACTATCACTTAAATAGTATAACTTTATTTCTCTATCAACAACTTGCAAGAAATACACTTCATCATATTTCACTGGAAATATTATTACGTATTAAACATTTTCTATTTAAAAAGAGTATTGAAGTCAGCATCAAAGATATTCTTAACCGCAGGGTGTTGAATCATCCTTTCAGCAAAAATAATGTAATACTCTTCCTTCAACTCTTCTATTGTCCCAATAACTTTCAATGGTAAATGTTCATCGACTTCATCCATGTAGATAGTCGGAGCCAATAATACGACGTCTTTGTGCTGACGGAAGAAGGCTTTCATCAGTGCAATATCATCAAATTCGCCTAATATATCGGGTTTAATGCCATGTTGATCAAACCATTGAAAGACTTTTCGCCCCATTGCAGTCTGACCACTAGGAATGAGTAGTTTTGTCTGCTCAAGCCCTTCAGGTAAAACGATACCTTTATCACCATAGCTAAAAAAACTCATATCAAATTCACATAACCTTTTGCTGTATAGGCCAGGGCTCTGACTCGAATCGACTGGGCAATCGGACAAAATCATATCAAGCTTGTGTTGAGAAAGCTGCTCAAGTAGTAGTTCATGAGTGGATTCATAACAACGAAGGTGAATACTGTTATCTTGCGGTACAGCACTGAGCAAGATTTTACTCACGAGGTTTTTAGACAGTGAATCAGCAACACCAACTTCAAACAACATATTAGAACGCTGACTATAGTTGACGATATCAATCATTTCATAACTTAAACCAAACATTCTATCGGCATATTTAAAAACAAGTTGCCCAAGCTCAGTAGGCTCAACACTACGCCCATTTCTCTTCGTTAACTTTCCATCCATGCGCTCTTCTAGGGCTTTTATTTGCCCAGTGACTGTTTGAGGCGTTAAAAAAAGCGCTTCAGCGGCTTTGGTGACAGAGCCTTGCTTACATACCATCCAGAAATAATAGAGATGGTTATAGTTTAAATGATACATAGGATCGCTTCGGTAAAAACAGTTCAGTCTATTTTAATCACTATATTCTACAAGTTAAATAGACATTTCGAAATAAACGAAGTTTTAGCACCTTTACCACTACTATTACCTAAATCGTAATTTTTTAATGTTACAGATATGACATATCAATCAGGGTAAATGACAAAATTAATCAAAATTTCTCTTTTTCCCCGCCAAATAGACATCAAAAAAATACCCTTTAATATCATATAAATAAGACAAATATAAGTGTAAAAAAAACATTACAACCCTGACAAATCGCAAAATTAACCACTACTGAGCAAACTGTAATATTAGTGAAATATTTACGATTTAGTATCGCTATCAGATTCAACTACAGACCAAACAAACTTAAACGGTCAACGGAGAAAACTATGATGAACCAAGCTACTTCTACAGCGGCACCAACATCGGGATCTTCCCACTGGTTACGCTGGGCTAACTTGGCATTCATGCTCTACCTACTTCTTTTAGCAGTATCTATGGTAGGAAGCGGATTTAAGTGGGCAACAGGAGAACATGCAAAGGTACTATTTGAATTTGCCTCTCACCCTATTGCAGGCCTAATGATAGGTCTTGTCGCAACAGCACTGATTCAATCATCAAGTACAGTAACATCTATCATCGTTGGCTTAGTTGCTGGTGGTCTGCCTGTTGAGACAGCCATTCCTATGGTAATGGGTGCAAATATCGGTACCACTGTCACTAACACTATTGTTAGTTTGGGCCACGTTCGTTGTAAGGTTGAATTTAAGCGCGCATTTGCTAGTGCAACGATTCATGACTTCTTTAACCTACTTGCAGTAGCTATATTCTTACCACTTGAGATGATGTTTGGCATTCTCGACAAAATCTCACACTGGTTAGTATCTCCTTTCTTAGCAACAGGTGATATGAGCATTAAAGGGCTAAACTTTATCAGCCCTATTACTAAGCCTGTAGTGAGCGCAATCAAAGGTCCTTTATCAACATTCAGTGATGTAACCGCTGGTGTTATATTGATTGTTCTAGGTATTGCGACCATCGTTGTTGCGATTACCGTCATGGGCAAACTAATGAAGAGCTTAATGGTTGGTCGTGCTCGTGAAATCCTAAAAAATGCGATTGGTCGTGGTCCAATACACGGTATCGCTTCTGGTTCTATCGTTACAATTTTAGTTCAATCATCGTCTACGACCACCAGCCTAATGGTGCCACTTGTTGGTTCTGGTGTTCTAAAGGTTCGTGATATTTATCCGTTCACTTTGGGCTCAAACATCGGTACGTGTATTACCGCATTATTAGCAGCGACAGCAGTATCTGGCGAGTTTGCGGTATTCGCACTACAAATTGCCCTAGTTCACTTAGTATTTAACTTACTGGCAACGGTGTTTATCTTCGGTATTCCATTCCTACGTGAACTGCCTGTGAAAGGTGCCGAGTTCATCTCAGAAATGGCGGTAAAAAATAAGTGGGTTGTCGCAGGTTATCTGGCAGGTGTGTTTGTTGTCATGCCAGGCGCAGTACTCGCATTGACTGCTTAAGATATCTAGAACAACTAAAAAGGCCCTAAACGTTGATTTGTTTAGGGCCTTTTTGTATCTGTAATCTACCAATTTATCTGTAACACCTTATCTATTTCTATCTCAATAGATTAAAGCGTTTAATGGTCACTAACAGAGATAGCTAGACAGAGAAGGGGTACTTAATAGCGTCGTGACACTCGTAACCTTCTACCCAGAAATCGTCTAACGTCACCCATGTTTCAAGATCTTCTAACGATGTGATTTTCGGGTTAATGTGGAACGTTGCCGCTTTTAAAGGCTCACGCGTCAGTTGAATATCACGCATTGGAGCTAGCTGATCTTCATAGATGTGCGCGTTAACAATTTTATGATACGCCATACCCGCTTTCTTACCTGTAATTTGAGCCATCAACGCAAGGAACACATAAACCTGAACCATGTTGAAATTTAGGCCAAGAGGAACATCGCAAGAACGCTGTGTGCTATTAAGGTAGAGCGTATCACCAAGTAATGAAAAATGATGGCTATACATACAAGGACGCAAACAGCCCATATGAAATTCACCTGGATTGTAAAAGTTCAATATCTCTCCGCGGTCATCAACACCACGAGTCAAATCGTCTACTATTTTACGTAACTGATCGATATGTCCACCATCTGGTTTCGCCCAAGATCGTCCTTGAACACCGTATACACGGCCCATATCATCTTCGCCTTTGCGATATTCACTGTTTAACCAAACTTGATTTAAGTTCGCGTTAGCATCCCAAGTCTTGGTGCCCAACTTTCTAAAGTCTTCTGCGTTATCGTAGCCGCGAATATAACCGAGCAACTCAGCAACCGCCGATTTCCAAAAGCTTTTTCGAGTTGTCACTAAAGGAAATTGATTATTCGCCACATCGTAGTGAAGGTCGGCATTAATAACGGTTAAGCAACGCTTACCTGTTCGCTCATTTTCAATCCAAGTGCCGTTATCAACAATGCGCTGACAAAGATCTAAATACTGTTTCACTACTTTCCCTTACTTTACTGCTGTGTTGTCATTGAAGTGACCACGCTTGTATGCCCACACCATCATTAAGACACCACCAATCATCATTGGTAACGATAAAATCTGTCCCATTGAAATAAAGTCACCGTAGAGTCCAAGATGTGCATCCGGCTCACGAACGTATTCAACTAGGAAGCGGAATGTACCATACCCTGCCAAAAATAGCCCTGATACAGCCCCAAGTGGACGCGGCTTTTTGATAAACCAATTCAAGATAAAGAACAACACAATACCTTCTAAGGCCATCTCATACAGTTGCGATGGATGACGAGGTAACGGCCCACCATTAGGGAATACAATCCCCCAAGGACCGTCTGTAACACGACCCCATAGCTCGCTGTTCATAAAGTTACCTAGTCGCCCCATACCCAGTCCAAAAGGGACTAATGGCGCAATAAAGTCAGCCACACCGAAAAAGGTGCGACCATTCTTTTTGGCATACCAAAACATTGCGGTGATAACACCAAGAAGGCCACCGTGGAACGACATACCACCGGTCCAAACCTTGAAGAGGTAGAGAGGATCTTGAAGAAATATCTCGAAGTTATAGAAAAGTACGTAACCGACGCGGCCACCAATCACAACACCTAGGAAGCCAGCAAATAGCAAGTCAGACACTTGTTCTCGCGTCCAGCCACTGTTTGGTTTATCAGCTCGTCGATTAGCAAGCCACATAGCGAAAGCAAAACCAACTAGGTACATAAGACCATACCAGCGGATAGAAATTGGCCCTAATGACACAAGAACAGGATCGATATTAGGAAACTGAAATAATCCCTCAGACATAAACAAGTACTCTTTAATAAAATTAGGAAGTTTTTATAAGTAATAACTGAGACGAGATTACAGCAGCATAGTTCCAGCGACAAACATTAAAAAGAGTGCAAAAACCTTTTTTAACATCTTCGTGGGCAAAGTGCTCGCAAGTCTAGCGCCAATCTTTGTGGTAAACATGGAGGTTGAAGCGATGGCAATCAACGCTGGTAGATAGACATAACCCACACTGAAACTTGGCAAACCCTCTGCATTATAGCCATGCAAAATAAAACCAATCATTCCCGACAGTGCTATCATGCAACCACAAACGGAAGAAGAGCCGACTGCTTTTCGCATCTCTACACCGAACCGGCTAAGAAAAGGCACAGATAAAGAGCCACCACCAATGCCAGCCAGGCTTGAAATAACCCCTATAATAGAACCACACAAGAGCGTCACAGGATTACTCGGCATGCTTCTTATCTTGGTCGATTTGACCGAAACCAACATTTGAACAGCCAAAAAGGTCACGATCGCGGCAAAGATTTTTGGCAAATACTCTGACGGCACCCAATCGGCAATATAGCTACCAATAAAACCACCAACGACGACACCTGGCACCAGCCACTTAATCACATACATATCGACATTACCAAGTTTTAGGTGGTTAACCGCAGAAGACCCAGAAGTGAGAATAATGGTGGCTAGTGACGTACCAAGTGCAACAAGCATGACGTTTTCAGCATCAATACCGATATATGGCAGCAAATATAGAAGTGCAGGGACAACAATAAGCCCACCACCAATACCAAGTAATCCTGCCATCACACCCACAAATGCGCCAAGCAGTACTAAGAGAAACAAAAACTCGATATGCACAACAACCCCTACTTTTTGCCAGCTCGAATGAACCCAGCAAAACCCTTCTCTTCAAAATGAGACGACATCATAGTATAAATATCTTCCCCATACGCTTTCATCAGGGCTTTGTTAGCAAATTGCTTTAGTTCCGTTGTATTGGAATGTCGTAATAGATACTTAACCTTAGCGATATTAGACGTATTCATACTGAGTGAGGTATAGCCTAAACCCACAAGAAGTAATGAACCGATCGGATCACCTGCAAGCTCACCACAAACACAAACAGGCAAATTTAGAGTCTGACAAGTATCGTGTATATGCTTAAGTGCCATGATCACAGCAGGATGTATCGACTCGTACACATCAGCAACGTGTGAGTTGTTTCTATCCACGGCCAGTAGGTATTGAGTAAGATCGTTGGTTCCGACAGAAACAAAATCGATTTTATTCGCGATAAGAGGTAGAAGATACAGCATTGAAGGGACTTCTATCATGATCCCCACTTCTGGCATTGTTATACTCTCATCCACCTTCGACACTTCCTGATACGCTTGATGTATTAACTTCAGCGCCTCATCAAGTTCCTGCGTACTCGCAATCATCGGTAGAAGGATACTCAAATTGTGATTGTCACTGCTTGCTCGTAACATGGCACGAATTTGAATAAGAAAAATATCAGGATGATCTAAGGTAAAACGAATACCACGCCAACCTAGAAATGGGTTGTCCTCTTCAATTGGCAAATAGGGTAACGCCTTATCACCGCCAACATCCAATGTACGCATGACAACACGCTTATTTGGATAGGTGTTCAGTACGCTCCGATACTGCTGTATCTGTTCATCTTCTGACGGAAATCGATGTTGAAGTAAAAAAGAAATTTCGGTTCGATATAAGCCAACACCGTCAACACCTTGATTGATAGCAATGTTTGTATCAGCACTTAAGCCTGCGTTTAAGAACATATCAATACGCTGACCATCTGCGGTGATGGCGGGTTCTTCTGAGCCCTTACTGACCATAGAAGTCAATTCACGCTCTTCATTGGCTAGTGCACGATACTCTTTTAGCAAGTGGCGATTTGGAGAGACTAAGACCTTGCCGCTGTACCCATCGACAATGCCTCGCTTACCATTAATATCATTAAGATTTAGGTTTATTCCCATAACCGCAGGAATACCTAAGGCGCGAGACAAAATAGCGGCGTGTGAATTCGCAGCTCCCTCTAAAGCGACAACGGCTAATAGCTTGTCTTTAGGCACAGAGGCAAGAATAGATGCCGTCAGCTCTCTAACAACAAGAATGATCGGCTTATCAATCTGTTGCTGGTCTTTCTGGGTGTTATACAAAAAGAACAGAAGCCTTTGCCCTAGCTCTCGGATGTCCTGTGCCCGCTCTCTAAGATAGACATCAGACATTCTTGCAAAACGGTTTGAGTATGACTCAACTACCTGCCTTAATGCCCAATCAGCTTTGTCACCCTTTTGTATCTGCGCTTTAAGATCCTTACGTAACATAGGATCGTTCAATAGGTGAGTAAATAGATCGAATATCGCTAATGTCTCTTTATTGATCTCTCCACGCAGTTTTTTTCTCATACGACTAAAATCGTTGCGCGCATCTTCAATAGCCAGCATTAACCATTCTAATTCTTGGCTTATATTGATTGTTGAAGCAGGATAGACATCCGATAGTTGGGGTTGAGCATCATCCCACCAAAACTCACCAATGGCTACGCCTGATGAGGCAGGAATACCAACCGTTGCATGTTGCTTTTTAGATAGGCTCCAGTGCCCCTGAGTTTGAGCATGAGCAATAATGACCGCTAGCTGCGCAGCAAGCGTAACAAGAAAAGACTCTTCAATTTCATCAAATAGACGAGAAGATTTTTGCTGAACAACTAAAACACCTAACACCTTTTTGCGGTGGATGATAGGAGTACCAAGAAAGCTGTGATAGATCTGCTCCCCAAGTTCAGGAAAAAGCTTAAACTCAGGATGCTTAGAAGCATTCGCTATATTAATCGGTTCCGCGCTTCGCTTCACCAACCCAACGAGACCTTCACCAAATTGAATGTGTATTTTATCGCCCTTAAGAACTAAGCCTTGGGTGGCCATGAGTTCTAGACGATGTTTATCTTCATTAGCAAGATAGATAGTGCAGCACTCCGTTGCCATCGCGCTGCAAGTTTGATTAACCAGTACATCAAATGCTTGATGTACATCGTCAACCTTAGATACCTGTTCAACTATTTCCCTTAGCTGAGAAAGCATGCCTATCTACCCTCTTTTAAATTTCCGCTTACCTTTTACTTTGCGCTCTTTAAATGGCATGGCCATTGAAGCGAACTCTTTCATCGCTCGACGATAAACATCTCGCTTGAACGATACAACCTGTCGTACTGGGTACCAATAACTTACCCAACGCCAACCATCGAATTCAGGGGTAGTACCGCGCTGCATATTGATTTGTGACTCTTCACAATCTAAGCGCAATAAAAACCATTTCTGTTTTTGTCCAATACAGACAGGCTTTGAATCCCAACGAACTAAGCGCTTTGGTAGCTTGTATCTTAACCAATGACGACTTGTCGCTACGATTTTTACGTCTTTCTTAGTAAGACCGACCTCTTCGTACAGCTCTCTAAACATCGCCTGTTCAGCTGTTTCACCCTCATCAATTCCCCCTTGAGGAAACTGCCAAGAGTGCTGCCCGTATCGTTTAGCCCAGAAGACCTGACCATGGTTGTTACAGATTACTATCCCTACGTTTAACCGGTAACCATCGCCATCTATCACTGGCCAACCTCAAATAAAATCTTTAATAACAGTGATTTTTCCACATATCCCCAACAGGAGCAAACTTACTAGTGTGATTAGCACGTGATTTATTGGTAACAACAACAAATATGGATAAGTATTAAACAACGCACTAGTTATCAACACAACAATGAGACCCAAGCCACATTTATTCACCTTTTCTGTGAATAACCATGTGAAGAAAGTTTAAAAAACAGATCTTTTAACAATTAACATTACCAATGCCAAAACAGAAGAAACTTAAATGAAACAATAAAAGCAATAAAATACAATGACTTAAATAAAATACCACTACATAACAATACTGGGTGTTGTTATATTTATTTTATAGAAAACTAGATGGTCAAAGATCCACCAACCCGCTCTTTATCCACACCCATTTTATAACAAACCTCTCAATTTCCATTTATCAACCAATTCCCCCCTCAAAAACCACTGTTTATTTACACATGAAGATAAATAATCACTTAGCCAAGACACTTACCTGTGGATAAGTAAGCAAGTGATGATCTTTTAATCTTAATGATCATTTATTCTCCATTACCTATTGAAGCGCATTTGATATGATACCTAACCTGTAAATCCACCAAGAGCGAACGGCATGAAACCTGAACCGACCTCTGAAAGCGAGTTACTTGAACGAGCGCATGCTATTGCAGGCCTATCTCTGCAAGAACTCGCTGACGAAGCTAACATCGTAGTTCCAGAAAACTTAAAGCGTGATAAAGGCTGGGTTGGGCAACTACTAGAGTGGCATTTAGGGGCAGCCGCTGGCAGTAAGCCGCAGCAAGATTTCGAGTCACTAGGAATTGAACTAAAGAGCATTCCTATCAGCTATAGTGGAAAGCCTCTTGAAACAACCTTTGTCTGCGTTGCTCCTCTAGTCGGAGTACATGGCTTAAGTTGGGAGCATAGCCATGTGAGAAATAAGCTTTCTCGAGTGTTATGGATTCCCGTTGAAGGCGAAAGAGAAATTCCACTTGCAGAACGAAAAGTCGGCTCTCCGCTGATGTGGTCACCATCAGAAAAAGAAGAGCAACAATTGAAAGCTGACTGGGAGGAATTGATGGAGCTCATTGTACTTGGTCAGGTTGAGCAGATCACAGCCAGACATGGTGAAGTATTACAATTAAGACCAAAAGCCGCGAATGGTAGAGCGCTTACTGATGCATTTGGTGCGAGTGGGAAGCTCATTAAAACGCGTCCTAGGGGATTTTACCTACGCACTCAATTTACGGCTAATTTACTCGCAAAGTACTTTATTTAGACCCTGTCGCAAACTAAACCTATTGCATTTTCACAAAGGTACTCTTACTCATCTCAACTCACTAATGTATCGCCAAGCAAAGCTCTTCATCACTGTATCGTTGGTTCCCCTCGTTTCCAAACTCATCATAAGCGTTATGTAGGCGTAGATAGGCCTTATCTATGCCTAGCCTTACCAACTCCTCTTTTACCCTCTCTAACGAGTCAAAATGGATGGGCTCTTCATCAACCTTTATAGGTTCAACTTTATGCTTATATTCCACTGCTATCTGATATTGAGAAAGATCAGAGCAGCCAATAACAAACACTTTAGGTGTTTTATAAGACGCTTTGTGAAAGCCATGAATCCATTTATCTAGTTGTCTTTTCTGCATTAGTAACTCCATTTACTATTCAATACTCCATTAATGATTCTAGACAAAGACACCACTTTTGCGAATTCGTGTCCCAATATATTTGAACCTAGCTTCAATTCACATATATTGGGAGACAGAGAGAAAACAGACAAGGAAGTAAAATGCAATATACCAAGTTGCCACACTCAACTTTAGAAGTGAGTAAAATTTGCTTAGGTACCATGACTTTTGGTGAGCAAAATAGCCAATCCGATGCTGCAAACCAATTGGATTACGCTCTAGAAAGGGGCGTAAATTTTATCGATACCGCCGAAATGTACCCTGTTCCTCCCAAAGCGAACACTCAAGGATTAACGGAAAGTTATATAGGCTCTTGGTTAGAAAAGTCATCTAAAAGAGAGAAAGTAATCCTGGCTACAAAAGTCGCAGGCCCTCGAAACGTCCCTTATATTCGAGAGAATATGAGCCTTGATCGACGTAATATTCATCTCGCCATTGATGAGAGCCTTAAGCGCCTTAAAACAGATTATGTCGACCTTTATCAACTGCACTGGCCTCAGCGTAAAACGAACTGCTTTGGTCAGCTAAATTATCCAGAATTCTCAGACCATGAAGAAGTCACGCTTATAGAAACACTGGAAGCGATGAGTGATCTCGTCAAAGCGGGGAAGATTCGATATATCGGTGTCTCAAATGAAACGCCTTGGGGAGTGATGAGCTTGCTTAGACTGGCAGAGAAACATGACTTACCTCGAATAGTATCGATACAAAACCCTTATAATTTACTTAACCGCAGTTTTGAAGTTGGGTTATCTGAGATCAGTCATTATGAAGGGGTTAAGTTACTTGCCTACTCGCCATTGGCTTTTGGCTGTTTAAGTGGAAAGTATCTAAATAATCAAAAACCCAAAGATGCTCGCTGTACTTTGTTTGAACGCTTCGTCCGCTACTTTACTCCACAAGGAATAGCTGCAACTCAAGAGTACGTGGCACTTGCCAATAAGTATTCACTCGACCCTGCACAAATGGCTCTTGCTTACGTAAATCAAAGACCATTTGTTGGATCAAATATTATCGGTGCAACAAATCTCGAACAGTTAAAAATGAATATTGATAGTCTAGATGTCGTTTTAAGTGATGAATTACTTCAAGAAATACAAAGGGTTGGTACGACATATTCCAACCCTTGCCCTTAGGGTTATTCGGGGTAGGTGAAGAGCCTACCCCACCCGCTACGTTGGTATTCGCGCGCTTAAAACTCGGCGAAGATGACGAACACGACGCTCCGCTTTTACTGCTTCAGGCTCAGTAAACCCAATAGGTCGACCATCGACCTCTAGTCCAATATCACGCAATAAGTGAGTATTTTCCCAAGGTATTTCATAAGCACTACGACGCAGTTTTCGTTTCCACTCTTGCTCTTCGCGACGAAGATCAGCTCGGACAAGTAAAGTAGCAAGTTTTAGATAAATTGAATGACGCATAATTGTTCTCCAGATTATTAACGATAAATCTATGTTTAATAACTGGGGGAAATAGCAGGGGAAAGTATCAAAAGGGTTCCCTGTTTGTGCTGCTATTTACCCGCAGCCAAAACAAGGTTACGGATTCGTTACTTAGTTGATTTGGTTCGATCGAAGGCCATCTTAAAACAAGTGGCGTCTATGGCTTTCGCCATCGGTTTATCGATAGAAATACAAACAAAATGATTGATTGATAAATGTTTCATCTGTACCTCCTAACTAAATAATAAATCCAAAAAATGTGTGGTGTGAAACGACTGTTCACGGTTAAATTCTATGCAAATGAGATGATAATTCAACCGTCGTTTATAAAATAAGCAAAAAACAATTCATTCATCTAGTTTCATTCCTTCAACATTTCAATAACGACATATTTACACTATCTATAGGTTTATATCGAGATAATAATTGGTATAAAAAACCATGCGCAATTGGCATGGTTTCTGTAGGTCATTGTAATTACATTACTTATAATGACATTTCTATGATTAACTCATTGCATCTTCAGTAATGAGATTATGTTTATTTAACAGTCGATACATTGTTGCCCTAGATACGCCGAGCTCTTTTGCTGCAATTGATACTTGCCCTGAATGAGACTCAAGCACCAGAAGTAGAGCGTCTCGTTCACTGCGTTCACGAATACTCTTGAGACTACGTCGGCTATCATTACGCTTAGGAAGCTCTAGCTGCTCTTCATTAATCATAACGTTATCAGACATCAATACGATGCGCTTTATTTGGTTCATCAGCTCTCGAATATTTCCAGGCCAATGGTAGCGAGTTAAATCTCGTATTGCGTCTTCAGAAAAGCTACGCGCTTGAGCGTTAAACTCTTTTGAGTACTCTTGTAAAAAGTGACGCGCCAAAATAGCCACATCTCCGGCTCGCTCTTTCATACTCGGTACATTAATTCTTAGAACATTAATGTAATGATAGAGCTCCTCGTTAAAGTCACCATCAATCAGCGCTTTTTCTATATCAGAAGAGTTAGCGGCTAATATTCGAACATCCACCTCTTTTTGCCCTTTCTGAGTATCAACAACGCCTTCTTGTAGAAAGCGTAATAGATTGAGCTGCTGACTCTTCGGCAATGTCAAAATATCGTTGAGAAGAATTGTCCCACCATCCGCTTTTTCTAACATAGAAACTTGAGTACTGTCCTCTTGATCTATTCCAAAGAGATCGCACTCTATACGCCTTTCCGACATAGCTCGACAGTTAACCGATATAAACTCTTTTTGTGAACGCGCTGAGGTTTTATGGATCGCTTTAGCAACAGTTTCTTTTCCTGTACCACTTTCACCATAAATAAGAATGGAAACATCTGTTGGGCCAATACGCTTAATTTGATCACGCAGACGCTTCATTGGAATGGACTCACCGATCAAGCCCATATCATTAGACGAACCATAGTTAGGCCATACTTTCTTCTCAAGTTTCAGCATACCAAGCTGATGCCCAATCGTGCTTAAGAGTTGTGCATCTGGAATCGGAGAGGTGAAGAAATCAATACAGAAGTTGACGATAAACTGGCAAATGGTATCTGAACTGAGTTGAGACTCTCGTATGAACGCAAGCCAACGAACTTGCTTATGCTTGCTCACTAAATTAGCGATACCATTGAGGCTAAATTCATCGTGACTTAAATCTACAATACCAATACATGGCCCTGTTTCACTGAAAAGTGTATCAGCCTTACGTAGATCAGCGCATAACGTGCAACGCCAACCAACTTGCTCCAACACTGAAAGCCAAGGTTCGTATGTCCCACCAACAACGACAAGTGAACCTGGGACAGAATCCATGCGGAATTGACTACCCATTACTATGTTCCTTATATTGATTTCTTATTTATAGCTGTAAAGTCCGTGGTTTACGTCAAAGCTAGGTGATAAACATGAAGTATTTGTATACCAAAGCAATGCGAACCAAACTACGTCTACCGTTACACTATCGAGACTTGCCGAGATAATCTGTCTCAATACTAAGACTAGGACGCGAATAATCACCCTTGCAACTATTTCTTCAAAATACATTAAAAAACCATATAAAACTACACTCACAACACATAGCATCAATCGTTTATTGCGATGAACATCAAAAACAAAAAAACCACCCGAAGGTGGCTTTTAATAATGGCTCTAATTAGGAGACTCGCTCCTAGGTTACAGCTCTATGCTTGAGGACGCATTGCTGGGAACAAAATCACGTCACGGATTGTGTGCGTGTTTGTAAATAGCATTGCTAGACGGTCAATACCGATACCTTGACCCGCTGTTGGCGGTAGGCCGTGCTCAAGAGCCGTAATGTAATCAGCATCGTAGTACATTGCTTCATCATCACCCGCGTCTTTCGCGTTAACTTGCGCTTTGAAACGCTCGTCTTGATCTTGTGCATCATTAAGCTCAGAGAAGCCATTCGCGACTTCACGGCCGCCGATGAAGAACTCAAAACGGTCAGTGAAGAACGGGTTGTCATCACTACGACGGGCTAGAGGAGAGATGTCCGCTGGGTAGCCAGTGATGAATGTTGGTTGAATTAGTTGAGGCTCAGCCGTTTCACCAAAGATCTCTTCAAGAAGCTGACCACATGTCCAGAACGTTTCTACGTCTACGTGCACAGATTTAGCGATAGCCACCATCTTCTCACGGTCTTGTAAATCTGCTTCTGTGAGCGCTTGAATTTCAGCGTGTTCAGGGTTGTACTGTTTGATTGCATCAAACATGCTCAGGCGAGCGTAAGTGCCACCGAACTCAACGGTTTCATCACCGTAAGGCATAGAAGTTGAACCAAGAACGTCCATTGCTGCCGTGCTTAGCATCTCTTCAGTCAGATCCATAAGATCTTTGTAGTCAGAATACGCTTGATAGAATTCCATCATTGTGAATTCTGGGTTGTGACGTGGAGACAGACCTTCGTTGCGGAAGTTACGGTTGATCTCGAATACACGATCAAAACCACCAACCACTAGACGCTTAAGGTAAAGCTCAGGTGCAACACGTAGGTACATGTCGATATCTAGTGCATTGTGGTGAGTGATGAATGGGCGCGCAGTTGCACCACCTGGAATTACGTGCATCATTGGCGTTTCAACTTCTAGGTAGCCTTTTGAGCTCATGAAGTTACGGATTGAAGAGACAAGCTTAGAACGCACGATGAATGCATTGCGAGAATCTTCGTTCACGATTAAGTCAACGTAACGCTGACGGTAACGCATCTCTTGGTCAGTTAGACCGTGGAACTTCTCTGGTAGAGGGCGAAGTGCTTTGGTTAGCAGTTCAAACTCTTCCATGTTCACGTAAAGATCGCCTTTACCTGATTTGTGAAGCGCCCCTTTAACACCGATGATGTCACCGATATCTAGGCCTTGATACTGCTCTTTCAGTACTTTTTGAACGTCTTTCGCTGCGTATGCTTGGATACGGCCAGACGTTTCTTGAATCGCAAGAAATGGACCACGTTTCGCCATGACACGACCAGCGATCGCAACAATGTGGTTCAACTCTTCTAGCTCTTCTTTGCTCTTTTCACCGAACTCAGCTTGTAGATCACCAGCAAGGCTGTCACGACGGAAATCGTTTGGGTGACCGTTTGATTTACAGCTTTTACGGATATGATCCAGTTTGCTACGACGCTCAGCAATCAGTTTATTCTCTTCTTGTTGGTTGTCTTGGTTAACAGCATCAGTCATTTTCGATGTTTCCTGTTTTATCTTTTTGGACAATAGTTGTCGGTGAAAAAATTAAAGGCCTGATTTCAGACTAGCTTCAATAAATTTATCTAAGTCACCGTCGAGAACCGCTTGAGTATTGCGGTTTTCAACGCCGGTACGTAAATCTTTAATGCGAGAATCATCGAGCACATAAGAGCGGATCTGACTGCCCCAACCTATGTCTGATTTTGTTTCTTCACTCGCTTGTTTCTCAGCATTCTGCTTTTGGATCTCAAGCTCAAAAAGCTTAGCTCGTAGCTGCTTCATTGCTTGATCTTTGTTCTTGTGCTGAGAACGATCATTCTGACATTGCACCACTGTATTGGTTGGTACGTGGGTAATACGTACCGCAGATTCAGTCGTGTTTACGTGCTGACCACCCGCGCCTGAGGCTCGGTAAACATCAATGCGTAAATCAGAAGGGTTAATGTCGATCGTAATGTTGTCATCAATCTCTGGGTAGATAAATGCAGATGCAAATGAAGTATGGCGACGACCACTGGAATCAAACGGAGATTTACGAACCAAACGGTGTACACCAGTTTCTGTACGTAGCCACCCGTAAGCATACTCGCCAGAGATGCGAATCGTTGCGCCTTTCAAGCCAGCAACATCACCATCAGATACTTCGATTACTTCAGTTTTGAAGCCTTTCGCTTCCGCCCAACGTAAATACATACGGAGCATCATTGACGTCCAATCTTGCGCTTCTGTACCACCAGAACCAGACTGTAAATCGATGTAGCAATCTGAAGCATCATGATCGCCAGAAAACATACGACGGAACTCAAGTTTGCCTAGCTTAGCTTCAAGTTCGGCTAATTCTGGTTCAATTTCGTCAAACGTTTCTTGGTCACCTTCTTCAACAGCTAGCTCAAGTAAACCATCGACATCCTCAACACCCTGGTCAAGTAAATCGATTGTTTCAACTATCGCTTCAAGTGATGCACGCTCTTTACCCAACGCTTGTGCGCGTTCAGGCTCGTTCCAAACATCAGGTTGCTCTAATTCTGCATTAACTTCTTCTAGACGCTCTTTTCTCGCGTCATAGTCAAAGGTACCCCCTCAGGATATTTGTGCGCTCTGACACATCCTGGAGACGGTATTTAATAGGATTGATTTCAAACATTTTAGCTCATCGTCTATGAGTAGAATTTAACCGAAGAAGTTTACTCAAAAATGTGACGAAGATACAGAAAAAAACGGTTTGTTCTAAAAATAAAAAAGGCCGATGTTTCCATCAGCCTCTATTCAATATGCTAGAAATGTATGCGTTAAGACGCCGTATCTTCTACCAGTTCTTGCTCACTCGGTTTACCGATAAAGAACATACATACCATCGAAGCAAATGTTGGTAATAACCACCCCATACCAATCTCAAACAGCGGCAGCATATTCAGTGCAGAAACATCAATACCTGCAACTTTTGCCGCGTCAATTAGGGCAAAAATAAGCGCCACAAGAACCACAACACGGTAAGCAGTCTTTGGATTTGGCAATCTATCACGCACAAAGGTAAGAGCAACTAGTGCAATCGCTACTGGGTAGAGAGCAAACAGTACAGGTACAGACAGCGTGATCAGCTGAGATAGACCAACATTAGCAACAGTCGCACAAATAGTACCAATGATAAGTACCCACTTCTTATAGGAGAGTGACGTAAGAGAACTAAAATAATCAGAACACGCAGAGATAAGACCAATAGCAGTTGTTAGACACGCTAGCAGAACAATCACAGACAATACTAGCTGACCGTACGGGCCAAACAATGCTTGCACGTAAAGGCTCAACACCACACCACCATTATCGGCGCCAGCAGCCACTACCGCGCTCGTCGCACCTAAGTAGAACAGTGAAATATAAACAAAGGCTAAACCAGCCGCAGCGATACAAGCCGCGCTTACGAGATACTTAGCCGTCGCGCTACGTTCCGTAATACCCTTACTACGTAGAGCATCAACAATCAGCATACCGAACATCAAAGAACCAAATGTGTCCATGGTGTTGTAGCCTTCCAAGAACCCTTTGGTTAATGGTTGAGTAGCGTAGTCACCTTGCGCTGCAATCATCTCGCCTTGTGGGTCAACAAAAACCGCTATCGCTAAGATAATAAGACCGATAAATAGAACCGGCGTTAGCACCTTACCAATCACATCAATCAAACGACCTTGTGACCATGCAAAGAACATTGCCGTTGCAAAGAACGCAATAGAGAACAGCGCTAAACTAGATTGACCAGCATCAGTTAAAAATGGACGAATTGCCATCTCATAAGCCACAAGGCCTGTACGAGGGGCAGCAAAAGCAGGACCGATGATGATAAAAATAAGAACAGCAATAACCGTTGCAGCGCGTAGAGGAAGATCTTTGGTTAAGTGCTCCCATGTACCACCTGCTTTTGCTACAGCAACAATCGTAATTAGTGGTAAGCCAACAGCGGTCAGTAGGAAACCGAACATCGCTGGCATCAAGTTATCGCCTGCTAGCTGACCCGCCAGTGGTGGAAAAATAATGTTGCCTGCCCCTAAGAAAAAAGCGAATAGCATGAAGCCAACGGCTATAATGTCTGTTAATTTTAAAGTCTGCTTCACAGCTAACCCTTACTAGATTGTTGAACAATATTGTATTTGCATATTTCTGCTAATTAGCACAATACGCTTTAATTTGGTCGCGCATAATGACGAAACACTTATCAATTCGCAACCTTCAATAAAAAAACACAATAATCAACTGCCTTTTTAACAGGTAGGCAGTGAATAACACCATAACGCAAACAAAATATAGAACATAAATGAGATCATTTTGACTACAAAATAAAAACCAACAGCGTAAAGCACCATACATTTAATTAACAATAGATGGTTTTACTAATAGAGAGTTAAAAAACAAAATAATCATGAAGAGTAGCACGTCAAAAACTAAAGACTTCAAATTTAAGCAGTTTTCCATTTACGGTGGAGAGTCAGGTATGCCAGTAAGCACAGACGGTGTTTTATTGGGTGCATGGAGTCAAATTTCAGCGATGAAAACCCTACTTGATATAGGAACCGGAACCGGGCTATTGAGCTTAATGGCCGCCCAAAGAAGTTCGACATTAACCATTACCGCAATCGATATTGATCAACATGCCATAGAGAGTGCTCAGCGCAACTTCCAGCAATCTAACTGGGGGGATCGTATTGAACTGGTTAAAGGGGATATCCTAAAACAAGTCTTCAACACACTGTTTGACGGCATTATCTGTAATCCCCCTTATTTTAACTCAGGCGAGCAGTCTCAACGCGTTCAGAGAGCGACTGCAAGACATACAGATACGCTTGATCATCAACAGCTACTTAAACAATGTTTTGCTCTAACAGCAGAGCGCTCGACAGCAAGCTTTATCTTACCTTTATATGAAGGGCAACAATTTATTAAGCTCGCAAAAGAGCAGAACTGGCACGTTAGCCGACTTTGTTATATCAAGCCTACTGACAAGAAAGCGACATCTAGGTTATTGATAGAATTAAGTAAAGTAGAATGTGAAAAAGAAGAAACTCAACTGGTTATCCATGAGAATGGCCAGTACAGCGATGCATTTTGTACATTAACTAGCAACTTTTATCTCAAGATGTAGAAATACCATGTGATCATAATCACTATTACCTCTATAATACCCGACCTAATTTTTGCCTAACACGCCCATTGGCTTGTGGAGATACTACAGTGATCAGAACTTTTGCTGACCTTGATCTAGATGATACCCTTATTGCAGCAATTGAAGAGCTGGGGTTTGAGCGCCCAACGCAAATTCAAGAAGATGCAATCCCACAAGCTTTGGACGGTAAAGATATTCTTGCCTCAGCGCCGACTGGAACAGGTAAAACGGCTGCATTTGCTATTCCAGCACTGCAATACTTATTAGATTTCCCGCGTAAGAAGCCAGGGCCTGCCCGAGTGCTGATCCTAACGCCAACTCGTGAGCTTGCGATGCAAGTCGCGGATCAAGCTCGAGCGTTAGCAAAAAATACTCGCTTGAACGTATTTACTATTACAGGTGGTGTTCAATACCAAGAGCACGCTGATATTTTGGCAACGACTCAAGATATCGTGGTCGCAACGCCAGGCCGCTTAATGGAATACATTGAGTCAGAGCGTTTTGATTGTCGTGCCATTGAGTGGTTGATCCTGGATGAAGCTGACCGTATGTTGGATATGGGTTTTGCTCCTGTCGTCGACCGTCTTGCTGCTGAATGCCGCTGGCGTAAACAGACACTGCTGTTTTCTGCAACGCTTGAAGGCCGTGGTGTTGAAGGTTTTACTGCTGACCTTCTTAAAAACCCAGCAGAAGTATCTGCAGAGCCATCTCGCCGTGAGCGCAAAAAGATTACGCAATGGTATCACCGTGCTGATAGCATGGACCACAAACTGGCACTGCTTAAAAAGATCCTCACAGAACAAGCAGAGCGTTCAATTGTCTTCTTAAAAACACGTGAGCGTTTAGCAGACCTGCGTATTGAGTTGGAAAAAGCGCAGATCCCTTGTGCTTGGATCCAAGGTGAAATGCCACAAGATCGTCGTAATAACGCGATTGAACGTTTCCGCGATGGAACGGTGAATGTATTACTAGCAACTGATGTCGCGGCTCGTGGTATCGACCTTCCTGATGTGAGCCACGTTATTAACTACGATATGCCTCGCTCAGCAGATGTTTACTTGCACCGAATCGGTCGTACTGCTCGTGCTGGTAAGAAAGGTAATGCTCTCTCTATTGTAGAAGCACATGACCAAGCTATGCTTGAGCGCGTTGCTCGCTACATTGACGAAGAGATAAAAGAACGCTTTATTAAAGAGATGCGTCCACAACACAAAAAAGCGTCTACAAAGAAAAAAAAGAAAGACGTGAAAAAGAAAGATGCAAAGAAAAAGGTCGCTAAGAAAAAGAGCACCAAGAAGAAGTAAGCACCTCTTTCGATAAATAAAAAATGCCGCTGTTTATTAATAAACAGCGGCATTTTTGTATCTATAACAAGCTTAAATTCAGACCTGAGCACTGTTACTCAAAATAGTTGGAGTTCTAGCAAGGCAACAAGCGAATCCGGCCCCGGGAGCATAGTAAACTATGTAACTGGGGCGGATGAGTGAAGCTAACGCAGCTAGAGCTTCAAATATGAAGAGTATTAGTGTTCGCGAGTCGCACGGAACTCAACCTCTGGAAAACGCTCTTTCGCTAGATTCAAGTTCACCATCGTTGGAGCAACATAAGAAAGGTTATCACCGCCATCAAGCGCTAAGTTTGCTTGGCTCTTACGCTTAAACTCTTCAAGCTTCTTGTCATCGTCACATTCAACCCAACGAGCCGTTGCAACATTCACACTTTCGTATATCGCTTCAACGTTATACTCAGACTTCAAACGAGCCACAACTACATCAAACTGTAGAACACCTACCGCACCAACAATCAAATCGTTATTTTGCAGCGGACGGAATACTTGTACTGCGCCCTCTTCAGATAACTGTACCAGACCTTTTAGTAGCTGCTTCTGTTTTAGTGGATCACGCAGACGAATACGACGGAACAGCTCAGGTGCAAAGTTTGGAATACCAGAGAATTTCAGGTTTTCACCTTGAGTAAAGGTATCACCAATTTGGATCTTACCATGGTTATGCAGACCGATGATGTCACCCGCGTACGCTTTTTCGGCACGAGAACGATCACCTGCCATAAAAGTAACTGCATCTGAAATACTCACGCTCTTACCGGTACGAACATGATTCATCTTCATACCTTGGCTATAAGTACCCGATACGATTCTCATAAAGGCAATACGGTCACGGTGTTTAGGGTCCATATTTGCTTGGATCTTAAACACAAAGCCAGAGAATTTCTCTTCTGTTGCGACGACTTCACGCTCATTGGCTTGGCGAGCTTGAGGACCAGGAGCCCACTCAGTCAGACCATCAAGCATGTGGTCAACACCAAAGTTACCCAATGCGGTACCGAAGTAAACAGGTGTTAGCTCACCCGCTAAGAAGAGTTCTTGGTCAAACTCTGGGCATGCCCCCATAACTAGCTCAATCTCTTCGCGAACACTTTCTGCTAAATCTGCACCAACTGCGTCATCTAGTTCAGGGTTATCTAGCCCTTTAATCGTGCGAACTTCTTGAATTTCATGCCCATGACCAGATTCATACAAAATCGTCTCATCACGATGAATGTGGTACACACCTTTAAACTCTTTACCGCAACCAATTGGCCATGAAATCGGTGCACAAGCCATTCCTAGCTCGCTTTCCACTTCATCCAATACTTCCATTGGATCACGAACATCACGGTCTAGCTTGTTCATAAAGGTAACAATAGGTGTATCGCGTAAGCGGGTAACTTCCATTAGCTTACGGGTACGATCTTCGACACCTTTTGCGGCATCGATAACCATCAAACAAGAGTCAACAGCCGTTAATGTACGGTACGTATCTTCTGAGAAGTCTTCGTGTCCAGGAGTATCAAGTAAGTTAACGAGGCAATCATTGTAAGGGAACTGCATCACAGACGTGGTTACTGAGATACCACGCTCTTTTTCCATCTCCATCCAATCTGACTTAGCATGCTGATTAGAGCCACGACCTTTAACCGTTCCCGCTTTTTGAATCGCGTTTCCGAATAACAGTACTTTCTCAGTAATGGTGGTTTTACCCGCATCCGGGTGAGATATGATAGCGAACGTTCTACGTTTAGAAACTTCACCAATAAATGGAGTATTTGACATGAAAAGGTCTTCTTTTGGGCTAGCGAGCTATGGATGACAACAAAACAGTGCCGAGCTAGCAATTCGATTCAATTTTGCGCGATATTCTCCCTTATATTTGCCTTAGGAGCAACTAAAGCCCGATTAATTCTAATCAATTGGCTTTGTTATTAATTTATCGACGATTATGGGCTATAACTAAGTAAGTGGAAGAAGCTTAATCGGCTATATCAAAATGAAAAGTAACTTCAAGAATCCAAAAGTAATGATGTATGAGCCTAAAAAGTAACTATGTATAAATCCAAGAAAATAAACTCTCTCGCATTTCGCCAAGCAAAAACAGTGTTTCTAGTATCAGTCATACTAGGACTGATTTTTAGTTTTTATCATATTTTAGTCGACCTACATAACGAACAAAAACGAATTGAAGAACACTACCAGTTTAAGCTTCTACAAAACTACTCAAATGCTAGTCAGGCCGCCTACCACTTAAACCATCTACTTGCAGAGCAAGTCGCCTCAAGCCTAATGATGGATAATGCTATTTATAAAGTAAAAATCATCGATGATTTTGGTGATACCCTCACTCAAAATGAGAGACAGATTGAGTCACAAAGCTCGTTTATTCGAATTCTATCGGACTACTTAACCCCTACCGCACCTATTTATAAAGCAGAGCTGCATCAACCTAACTCTAAACTCATCGTTGGAGAGCTCAGTTTTAGTGTTAATGGAACTAACATTGCGCAGAACTTTCTCACTAAAATGACACAGGCTATTCTGTTTGATTTAATTCGAAATATACTGTTGACTACCATCTTACTGGCATTCTTCTATTACAAGCTTTCTAAGCCGATTGTCACCTTAATTACATGGGTAAAATCACTGCAAGACAAACAAAAATCTGTCCCTATTCCAGTACAAAAACACCACGACGAGTTGGGAGAGCTTGCGATTTCATTTCATAACTTATGGCAGCAACGAGAAGAGGCTGAAGCTCAGTTAAATCGACTCGCCTATTACGATACGCTGACTGGATTAGCGAACCGAGCATTGTTATTACAAACACTTAGTGAATATATAGAGAACGCTCATCAATCTCACTCTACAGGGGTGCTGTTCTACTTAGATTTAGACCGCTTTAAAACCATTAATGACTCGTTAGGGCATACGATTGGCGATAATCTACTTAAAGCCATTTCAGGTCGAATTGAATCCTGGTTACAAAAAGAACATATCGCAGCCCGAATTGGCGGCGATGAATTTGCGGTACTTATTCCAGAAATAGCGAGCGATGACGCAGGTAACATTGCTAAGCAGCTTCTCGCTCTGATTTCTAACCCCTACTCTATTGATGAACACCAACTTTACTGCACCGTAACCATTGGCATTTCTGTGTTCCCATCCGTCGGCGCAACCAATATCGATGTGCTTCGACAAGCCGATACAGCTTTATATAGAGCCAAGAGCGCAGGTAGAAATAATTACATGTTTTACGAGCCTGAAATGCAGGCACAAGTTGAATCATTTTTAGCAATTGAGAAAGGGCTTCATGAGGCATTAAACAGCGATCAGCTTGAGCTCTACTATCAACCACAAATTAACGAAAAACATCAGATTGTGGGAGTAGAAGCGCTGATACGCTGGAATCACCCAGAAAGAGGTCTATTGCCACCTGGGGTATTCATGCCTATTGCAGAAGAGACGGGGCAAATTCTTCCTATTGGGGATTGGATCATAGAGCAGGCTTGTTATCAGTACTCTCAATGGAAGGAGCAAGGTGTACTACCTCCGACTTTTCGTCGCTTAGCCATCAACATAAGCCCTCTGCAGTTTTCAAAAGACTCATTTGTTGATCATATCACTCAAGCGTTGTCCCAGTCAGGGATCACCGGAGAACACATTGAGTTAGAGATCACAGAAAGCCTGTTACTAGAGAATGTAGAAAGTGCCATTCAAAAAATGGCGATGCTAAAAGAGCATCAACTCAAAATCTCTATTGACGACTTTGGGACGGGTTACTCATCGCTACGCTACTTAAAGCTTCTCTCTGCTGATGTGCTTAAAATTGATCGCTCATTTGTCACCAAGCTCCATTTAGATGAGAGTGATCAGGCTATCGTCGATACGATAGTCATGACGGCAAGACGATTGAATCTAGAGGTAATTGCCGAAGGCGTTGAAGACCAATATGAGCTTCACGCCCTTAAAAAATTAGGCTGTGACCAGTTCCAAGGCTACCTATTTGATAAACCTTTGCCTGCTTCTGAAGTCGTGAGTAGGTTTGAGAAAAACCTCTATCAAGTTCCAGAAAGAGAAGAGCAAGCACATGAAGTAAAAGCGCTACCAAAGTAAGACCAAGTGATCAGACTACCATGTGAGCGTTAGCAACCTTAGTGGCTGAAAGATACTTTCACTTAAAGTGTAGCGACTAGAAAAACAGATAACTCATGATAATCGCGTCTTCTTTCCCTTTATCTGTCGGGTAATAATTAACGCGTCTATCAAGCTCATTAAACCCGACTGACTCATAGAGTTGATAGGCTTTCTTATTGCTCTCTCTTACCTCAAGCCAAGCGCTCTCTGCTTTCGCTTTCTCACACATTGATAAGAAGAACTCCGTCAACGTTTTACCGTAGCCTTTACCTTGAGATTCAGTTGCAACCGCAATATTGAGTAACGTCACTTCACCAACAATATTTTGCGCGTAAAAATACCCGACCACTTTATCGTCCACCAACATGACATGATGGCAAGCGCCACGGCTATTTACATCGCGAATCATAGACTCAGACCAAGGGTGCGTATGAGCACTGCGTTCTATCGTATAAACCGACGCTGTATGTGATTCGTTAAGCGGGATAATTTCAAACATGGTTAATTACTCGTAAGAACAAATTTGCTGCCAAAGTGCTCTTCGGTGCTCATTGTGACCATTAATGGAAGAAAGTAGTGGCGTAGTCAGTTTTTTTGTTGAAAGAGTCTCACTCATTTGAGCGTCCTCTCCAGCATACCAAACCCATGCGATATTGTGCTCGCCTAGCGCTGATAACTGTTCTGGGTAGACATGTTGAGCTTGGTCGATCTCCAGTTTGATACTTTTCAAAACACGCTCAAACATAACAGCAAGCTCTCCGGTTGGAAGCTCATTGGATACAAGCAACAATTGGCAAGTGGTTGGTAGATTAAACCGTGCCACTTGGAAACCTTGTAGTCGCTCAGGGTGACTTAATTGCCAAGCATCGATGCCCATTTCTTGTAAATATTGAAGTTCGGTATGTGCCATGACAGAAACCTGAGTAGAGAAAACGCGTCGATCCTAACAAATATCATTAATAAGGGAAGCGGTTAATCAACTTAGATAAAGCAATTAACCTGAACTTCAATTATCCGAGTTCATTAAACTCGGGACAATATTCAATCAACCCAGAATGCGGCTTCATATAACCATCAGCCAGTTCAACAATTTGGAACGCGCCTTCAGGTACATTCCACTGGCACTCAAAACCGTGCTCGGCTGCATTAGTAAATCCGAAACGAGAATAGTAGTTAGGATCGCCTAGTACCACACAAACCGGGTAACCGAACTCAAGCAATGAAGAGAGTCCTTCCTTTACCACTGCCTCTGCGATCCCTTGATTACGGTAACCCTCTTTCACACATACTGGCGCTAGCCCCTGCCAAGCATGGTCTTCACCTTCAACCAATACAGGGCTAAACATAGCATGAGCAATCACTTCACCCTCATCATTGCAGGCGATCAGAGAAAGCGTTAAATGACTATTTTCACGTAGCTTCATCACTAGATTCGCTTCCGCATCAGTATCAAACGCTGCTTTAACTAAGCGGTCAATGGCTAAGATATCAGCGGGAGCTTCAGTTCGTATAAGCATTCACAGCCTCATTTGTATTGGTAGGCGGTTGAACGCCTTTTTGCACAAAGTCCGCTAGTTGGGCTAAGACTATCTGCATCGGTTTTGGCAGCAATTCAAGGTCAACGCTATCCATTAGATTTTTCACTTCCAAGCCAAGCTCAGTATCACCTTCAATGGATAAACGGCGCTGGAAGAAAAGCGTGTCCGGATCTTCTTTTCGTCCCGCAATAAGGACTAAATCATTTAAATCACCAGAGAAGCTAACATCTTCTTGAACAGGCTTGTCTGCTACAATCAATTTCTCTTGTTGATAGCTTATATACCAACTCAGTGCTATATCGCGCACTTCGATTTTTAGCCACTTGCCCTCAAGAAACTCAAAATCTCCATCTTCAAGCGCCTCTTTAAAAACCGCTTTCATTGATTCTAATAAGGCTTTTTTTTGAACAGTCCGAGGCAAAAAGTGGACTGGAGATCGCAAAATTGACGCTGCATTTTGAACTAGTTGAGTACGAATCTTGTTAATCACGCGGGTTATCCGTTACTTTGTAAATATAATGTTTCATCATAATAGATGTATTCATATCGATTCCTGTCATGTGTCAAAGAACTCAACATTTAACCTTCACCCTTTTAAGGCTATAGGGCAAGAGACTTTTACATATTAAGATTCACAGGTATAGTAAATATATCGTCTCATGTTTCACCGTCCCTGTGAAACTTAAAACGCAAATGGAGAGTTGGTAGTTATTGATGCCTGCGCAACAATTACAGCACTGGTTTGAGAAGATTACGCTACACAGCCCATTCTTTTTTGCCATCCTAGATGAGCAACATAACTACAGTATGGTCAATGAACGATACTGCGATATCGCAGGTCTTTCGTTAACCGATCTCATAGGGATGAATGACACTAAAATTCTTGGTAGTCATTTTTACCAACATATTAAGCCATATTATGAACGTGCGTTTAAGGGAGAGACACTTGAGGCAGAGATAACACTGCACGATATTGATGTCGACACCAGCTTACACTTCAGCTTATCGCCAATCGTTAATGGTCAAAAAGTTGAACAGGTTGTCTTTCATGCCATTGATACTTCTGAAAAACAGATTCTAATTCGCTCTCTGGAAGAGTCTGAAAGCAAATATTCAACGCTGACATCACTGCTTCCTGACGGCCTACTTCTCGTAGAAGATGACTGTATTATCTCTGCCAACACCTCAGCCGTTCGTCTGTTAGGGTTAAACTCGTCAGCAGACCTGTTAGGTGAGGACCTCTCTAGATTATTTGTCGATGAGAAAAGTAAAACCGTATTCAATACACCTTTAAGCCAGCTGCTAACAGAAAAACCCTTTACCTGCCTGACTGGCCCTCGCTGTGGTTTGGAACGAAAAGTTCAACTTCAAGCAGATACAACTATCGTACTTGGCAACCAATCGAAACTGGTATTAATTCAAGATGCTGATAACGCCCAAAAGCTTTTATCGACATCGCATGAAGATGCACATATTGATTCTTTAACCGGATCATTTAATCGCTTTGGTTTTACCAAGCGTTTAGAGCAGTTCATTCAAAATGAAACGCCGCTCATCATGCTTTACCTAGATATCGATAACTTTAAGAATATCAACGACTCTTTGGGCCATCACATTGGTGACAAGGTCATCCGAGAGGTCTCCTCTCGATTAAAGCGCCTACTTCCACAGCAAGCTATTCTTGGTCATTTAGGAGGGGATGAGTTTGGTTTAATTCTACCTCAGCCCGAGAACAATCGAATGGCTGAGATCTTAGCTGAGCGTATCATAGGGCTCATTAACCAACCTTTTGATCTTCACCATTTTAGTAAGCGCTTATCATGTTCTATTGGCAGCGTGGCCTACCCTGGCGATGGTAACGATGCGCGTATTTTGCTGCAAAATGCGGATACCGCTATGTACGAGGCCAAAGATCGAGGTCGAAACCGTCTGATTAAGTTCAATGATCAGATGAATAAAGAGGCCCGTATGAGGCTTTGGCTTGAAATCGAGCTGCAAAAAGCCTTACAACAAAATGGCCTTGAAGTATGGTATCAGCCAAAGGTTAACGCTCGTGATTTTAGCATTAATGGCGCTGAGGCTCTGATCCGCTGGAAACACCCTGTTGAAGGCTACATAAGCCCTGCGGCTTTTATTCCTGTTGCTGAAAAAGCAGGATTGATCGAACACCTTGGACGAGTGGTCATGCGGGAAGTATTTGCAACCGTGAAGCGCTGGAAGCTTCAGGGAATTTTACCGGGACGCGTGGCAATCAATTTATCTCCAGAGCAGTTTGGTAATCCAAAACTGATTGACTATATGGAAAAACTGCTTCGCTCTACGGGTCTTGATCCAAACTGCATCACCTTTGAATTAACTGAGAGTGCAGTGATGAGTGACAGTGAGCATACGTTGCAAATGCTTAATGCTATCAAAAAGTTAGGCTTCTCACTGTCTATCGATGACTTTGGTACGGGGTACTCTTCCTTATCCTACCTAGCTCGGTTCCCAATTGATGAACTTAAAATCGATCGCGCCTTTATTACTGATATCGACACACTACCAAAGCAGGTTACTGTTATAGAGAACATCATCAATTTAGGTAAGTCTCTTAATCTATCAGTGGTTGCAGAAGGCGTTGAAACTCAGCAGCAAGCGACTCTGTTGTCTCATTTAAATTGCCACTCTATTCAAGGTTTTCATTTTTATCGCCCTCAGCCCAAGCAAGAAGTTGAAGAGCTTTTCGCACAAAACCGTCGTCACAAAAGCTAATAACCGAACCGCTGAAGCTCTGCACGCTACCTACATTTAGCTATTTATTGATGGAAAGCCGCTTTATTCACTCAAACCTGCCTTACATCAAATTCGCTATTCATAATCCTTCATAAAATGCGCTCTCTTTTTGGAAATTTGGTACTTAACAATGGAACTTTTATGCCCTGCAGGTAATTTACCAGCACTCAAAACGGCCATCGATTGTGGTGCTGATGCGGTATATATTGGCTTTAAAGATGACACGAATGCACGTCACTTTGCCGGCCTAAACTTTACTGGCAAAAAATTAGATAAGGCCGTTCAGTACGTTCATGACCGTCATAAAAAAATTCACGTCGCATTGAACACGTTTGCTCACCCTAACGGGTTTGAGCGCTGGACTAACGCCGTAGACAATGCAGCCGCAATTGGTGTTGATGCCTTAATCGTTGCTGACATAGCGGTTCTTGAATACGCCGCAAACAAATATCCTGAACTTGAATTGCACTTATCAGTACAAGCATCAGCGACGAACGTTGCAGCCATCAATTTCTACAAGCAAAACTTTAACGTTAAGCGTGTCGTACTGCCTCGTGTTCTATCCATACATCAAGTCAAACAGCTCTCTCGCAACATTCCAAATGGCGTTGATTTAGAAGTGTTTGCCTTTGGCAGTTTGTGCATCATGGCAGAAGGTCGTTGCTACCTATCCTCTTACATGACGGGTGAGTCACCCAATACCGTCGGTGCTTGCTCTCCTGCAAAATATGTTCGCTGGCAAGAGACGGAGACAGGATTAGAGTCTCGTTTAAATGAGATCCTCATTGATCGATACGCAGCAGGAGAAAATGCAGGCTACCCAACACTATGTAAAGGCCGCTTTGAAACAGAGGTTGAAGGTGAGTCTAAGTTGTACCATGCTTTAGAAGAGCCAACGAGTCTCAATACTCTCTCTATGCTTCCTGAATTATTTGCTGCTAATGTTGCCTCGGTAAAAATTGAAGGCCGCCAACGCAGCCCTGCCTACGTAGAACAAGTGACAAGAACATGGCGAGCAGCCATTGACCGTTATTTGGCTAACCCTGAAGGTTATCAAGTTGAAGCTGCTTGGAATACAGCCTTGGCTAACGTATCGGAAGGAACTCAAACTACACTCGGTGCTTATCACCGAAAGTGGCAATAGAGGGTCAGTTATGAAGAACAGCATGGAAAATACAATGAAATATGCCCTTGGCCCACTGCTTTACTTTTGGCCAAAACAAGATGTCGATGACTTCTATCAGCAAGCAAAAGAGAGCTCTTCCGATATTATCTATCTCGGTGAAGCTGTTTGTTCAAAGCGTAGAGAAATGAAAGCAGCCCATTGGTTTGACATAGCTAAAGAGCTCGCGGGTAGTGGGAAGCAGGTCGTTCTCTCTACTATGGCCCTGTTAGAAGCGCCGAGTGAAGTCAATGTTATGAAGCGCTACATTGATAATGGCGACTTTGCTATTGAAGCCAATGATGTCTCTGCTATCCAATTAGCTTATGAGCACAAAACGCCTTTTGTTGTCGGCCCTGCCGTCAATACTTACAATGCTCACACCCTTAAATTGTTTCTAAAACAAGGGATGATTCGCTGGTGTATGCCTGTCGAACTATCAAGAGACTGGCTTGGTAACGTACTCAACCAATGTGATGAGCTTGGGATTAGAAACCAATTTGAAGTAGAAGTCTTTAGTCATGGTTATCTTCCACTTGCCTATTCAGCACGTTGTTTTACCGCTCGCGCCGAGAATAAAGCGAAAGATGATTGCGAGACTTGCTGCATTAAATACCCGACAGGCATGCAGGTTCACAGCCAAGAAGGCCAATCTGTCTTTAATCTAAACGGAATCCAGACTCAATCAGGCTACTGTTATAACTTGATCAATGATTTACCAAGCATGAAGGGGCTGGTAGATGTGGTACGCCTAAGTCCACTCGGACTAACTACCTTTAGCGATGTCGATCAGTTTAGAGCCAATGAAAACGGTCAACAGCCACAACAGATACTGGATAAGCAGTGTAATGGTTACTGGCACCAACTTGCAGGTCTTGATGTAAAAAACGTTTAACGACAGCCTTTGTCTGCAAAACCCGATCAAAGGCTTAGCGCATGCTAAGCCTTTTTAGTTGGTTGGATAATGTTAAGCATTGTTATGTTTGTGCAACCACCATATTTTGATTCTCAAATTGCTTTAGGTCTTTCAATAGCATTACAATCACCACGATGCTTATCGCGATATTAGAGAGTGGATAGGCAATCCAAACCCCATGAATACCCCAAACCTTAGGCAGCACGTAGAGAAACGGCAGCTGAATAAGCATATTACCAACAGTCACAAACATCGCTTTGCTACCTTTGTTTACCGCCTGATAGTACGCCGCAGTGACGACTAAGAAGCCATCTAAGAACAGAGCAAACAAATGTAAGCGAATACCTAAGATTGCTGACTCAATTAACTCACTATCCTCAGAGTTAAAAATCATCACCGTTTGATAAGGGAATAAATTCAACAATACAATAAATGCTATTCCACCAAGTACGGCAGTCACCATCGCTATATTCAGTAACTTACGTACATTATCGAGCCTTTTCGCCCCATAGTTATAACTCACTAAAGGCTGCATACCATTGGCAACACCCTCTACCGTGAGATAATAAACCGTCACGATATAGCCTAAGACGGCGTAAGCCCCTACTAGCATCATGTTGCCATATTGAGTAAACAGAGCATTATGCAGCGCCACCATCATGGAGCCATAGGCGTACATAAAAAAGCTCGATACACCTATGAATACGATCTGAGGTAAAGCATCCCATCGTACGACTAAGCACGTGATGCTAAGGCGAACCTTTGCACGAGATGAGAAGAAGTAACCTAATCCAAGTATCGTTACTACCGCCTGTGCTATCCCTGTGGCGATAGCAGCTCCCTGTAACTCCCAACCTAGCCAAGCAATGAAGATAAAATCCAATACGATATTGATAATCGCACCAATGATCATCAATATCGTCGCTAAGTTCGGACTGTCATCATTTCTAAGTAAGAATGGCGTAGCAATCGAACCGAGGGAACAGACACTGGTAATGATCAAGATATCTAAATACTGGACACCTAGCTCAAGCACTTTGCCAGACGCACCTTGTAGTAAGAGAAGATCATCAGACAAAAACCACAAACTAATCGCTACGATAGGAGCCAGAGCCAGAAGTATAAGTAGGCCAGTGGCGAGTATCTGTTTAGCTTCTAAAGCTTTCCCTTCTCCCTGCTTTATGGAAACCAAGGCACCAGTACCAACACCAATCATCATCCCTAGCCCTAATATGGTGCCAATAACAGGCCAAGCTAAGTTAATTCCAGCAAGCCCATCAGCCCCAACGTAGTGACCAATGAATATGCCATCAACGACTTGATATAGGCCATTAACAAGCATTGCAGCAACGGTCGGGATCGTATAACGCCAAAATTGACGATATATGTTGTTACTCATCTTTATTTCTCACTGTTTCATTCAATCTTATTAACTCGAACATTACCAAAACATTTAGTTAGTATGGCTAACTAAATGGCTAAATTTTTGGTTAGGCCGCTATTTTAAAGCTAGATTTAAAAGGATGTTTAGCTGTTCAACTTGCTGACTTGATAAGTTGCCTTCAAGCTTTTCTGCCATCGCTTTATACACACTACTTTCATCCTCTAACCCTAACCTCGCTTTCTCAGTTAATACAACCCGTTTAGAGCGAGCATCCTCAGGACAATTTAGTCGCATCGCTAACCCTTTTCTCTCTAACCGCTTAACCATGTTGGTCGCAGAAGGTTTCGTCACCTCCATCTTATCTGATAAGTCGGTTAATCTAATGGGATCTTTCGCCGCTTGAATCACTTTCAGGTAATCGTATTCATTAAAGCTTAACTGGCTAATGGGATCGGCTTTATTCTGCTGTCTCCATATTTTAGAAGCGAATCGTTCAATTTTTTCTAAGTTATCACTGAGCATCTTAAATTCAAATTAGTTAGCCAAGCTAACTATTCTAGCGTAATTTGTACTTACCGCAACAAAATTGTTGATCAAATAGTTAAATTAAGGGTAATAAAAAACCGCCTCTTATTTCAGAGAGGCGGTTCTTAGAGTGGCTTACCTGCTAATTTTTCAGGTTGACTAAAGGTTTATTGGGCAGGTGAATTACTTTTAGCTTGCTGCTCTTCTTCTGCTTCAAGCTTCGCGTCCAATTTGGCCTGCGCCAATTGCTCAGCTTTTACTTGATTGTAGATGCGGCTCAATTCTAAAAATGAGTATCGATGCTCAACATATTCAAAGACATTGCCAGCAAGCGCTAACTTATACAATGAAATAGCACTAGCAAAGTCACCTTCTTGTTGATAACGTTTTGCCATATAGAAGTAAACTTCCGTCAAGCGCTGAGCTAATAACGTATTATCTCGTGTACCAACTAAAATCGCTTTAAACGCATTTTCTTCTGAGATTTCGTTTAGTGTTAAGCCAACTAAAACCCAACCCCACTCTTCGCTACGAGCATCGTATCGAGCCTTTAACTCAGCTTTAGCGACATCAAGATCTAATTCAGACTGAATAATATAGAGCCAAAGCGCACCAAATGGATCACTGGTATCTCGTTCAAAGTGCTGAGACATTTCTTCAAATGCGAGATCAATTCGACCACCATAATACAGAGCAATCGCGCGATTTCTTTCCGCGTATGAATTATCTGGGTCAAGCTCTAACGTTGAGTCAAAAGCTTCGTAAGCGGCATCAAATTCACCGACTTGGGTAAAATAGACACCTAGCAAATTAAAAATATCTGGCTGAGCCGGATTTAATGAAAGTGACTGATTGAAATCCAACCGAGCTAAATCACGCAAGCCAACACTGTCATAGTAGTTGCCGCGTTCATAATGCATTTTAGCTCTGACTTCGTCTTGTAAATCAGCACGTTGAAGAAGCTGTGTTAAACGCGCAATTTGCACTTCTTGTTGAACACTCGCTTGTAGTGGCACCGCCATTGGTGGATAAATCCACTGCTCTTGCTCAGTTGTAGAGGTAGATGCACAACCTGCTGTAACCAACAAAACTGCACTGATTGTGGCGCTACGAAACCATTTCACAAATAGATACTCCTGTCGCCCAACATGAATTTGCTGGAAATTAGATGATAAAAAAGGGAGCGATAATGCTCCCTTTATAACATGCTTTATACTCAATAGGTTAATTACCTAGTTAAGTATAGCGAATTACTCAGCATCAGCTGCTGGAGTTTCTTCAGCAGGCTTGTCTACTGCTTCTTTCATGCTTAGACGTACGCGGCCTTGACGGTCGATTTCAAGAACTTTAACTTTAACTTCTTGACCTTCAGTCAGGTAATCAGACACTTTCTCAATGCGCTTATCAGCGATTTGAGAGATGTGTACTAGACCATCTTTACCAGGAAGAATAGTAACGAAAGCACCGAAGTCAGCTAGACGAGCAACTTTACCTGTGTAGATAGTACCTACTTCAACTTCAGCAGTCAGTGCTTTAATGCGGTTGATTGCATCTTCAGCTTGCTCACCAGAAGTCGCAGCGATCTTAACTGTACCATCATCTTCGATTTCGATAGTTGTACCAGTCTCTTCACATAGAGAACGGATAACAGCGCCACCTTTACCGATAACGTCACGGATCTTATCAGTGTTGATTTTCATCGTGTGGATACGTGGAGCGAATTCAGAGATATCTTCACGAGCACCACCAAGTGCCTCATCCATAACAGAAAGGATGTGCTTACGCGCGCCTTGTGCTTGGTTAAGAGCGATCTGCATGATCTCTTTAGTGATACCTTCGATCTTGATATCCATTTGAAGAGCAGTGATACCTTCGTTAGTACCTGCTACTTTAAAGTCCATGTCACCTAGGTGATCTTCGTCGCCAAGGATGTCAGAAAGAACAACGAAATCGTCGCCTTCTTTAACAAGACCCATCGCGATACCCGCAACAGAAGCTTTGATTGGAACACCAGCATCCATAAGCGCTAGAGATGTACCACATACAGAAGCCATTGAAGAAGAACCGTTAGATTCAGTGATTTCCGATACAACACGTACTGTGTATGGGAATTCTTCAATTGAAGGCATAACCGCAGCAATACCACGCTTAGCAAGTTTACCGTGACCAATTTCACGACGCTTAGGAGAACCAACGAAACCTGTTTCACCTACACAGTATGGAGGGAAGTTGTAGTGTAGAAGGAAGTGATCTTTCTTCTCACCCATTAGGCTATCGATGATTTGAGCATCACGTTGTGTACCAAGCGTTGCAGTAACAAGTGCTTGAGTCTCACCACGAGTGAATAGAGATGAACCGTGTGTACGCGGAAGAACACCAGTACGTACATCAAGTGCACGAACCATGTCTTTCTCACGACCATCGATACGTGGGTTACCAGCAATGATGCTGCGACGTACAACTGTCTTCTCTAAATCGTGGAAGATAGAGTGGATTTCTTTCGTGTTTGCTTCTGGATCTTCAGCAAGCAATACTTCATTTACTTCTGCAGAAATCTCATGGATGCGGTCGTAACGAGCCATCTTCTCAGTGATTTTGTAAGCATCAGCAAGCTTAGTTTCTGCTAGCTCAGCGATCTTAGTGTTAAGCGCTGTGTTCTCTTCTGGAGCTGTCCAATTCCATGAAGGAGTTGCTACTTCAGCTGCGAATTCATTGATCGCTTTGATAACAACTTGTTGTTGATCGTGACCGTAAACAACAGCAGAAAGCATCTCTTCTTCTGTTAAGTTATCAGCTTCAGATTCAACCATTAGTACCGCGCCTTCAGTACCAGATACAACAAGATCCAGCTTAGAGCTTTCTAGCTCTGTGTTTGAAGGGTTAAGAACAAGTTGACCGTCAATGTGACCAACACGTGCCGCACCGATAGGACCATTGAATGGCGCACCAGAGATAGCAAGAGCAGCAGACGTTGCGATCATAGTGATCATGTCTGGGTTTACGTCTGGGTTGATAGAAACAACCGTTGCGATTACCTGAACTTCGTTTTTAAACGCATCAGGGAAAAGAGGACGAATTGGACGGTCGATTAGACGAGCCGTTAGTGTCTCAGCTTCAGAAGGACGACCTTCACGCTTAAAGAATCCACCAGGGATTTTACCAGCAGCGTAAGTACGCTCTTGGTAGTTTACTGTTAGCGGGAAGAAGTCTTGACCTTGAACCGCTTCTTTTTTAGCAACAACAGAAACGAATACTGACGTATCGTCCATAGTTGCCATTACAGCAGCAGTAGCTTGACGTGCGATAACGCCAGTTTCTAGAGTAACGGTGTGATTGCCGTATTGAAACGACTTTACAACTGGTTTTTCAAACATTATATATCCTTGATCTAAAGAGCAACTTTAGAATAAGTAAGTGACAGTTCAAGAAATTACCAATCGCGACTAGTGAAAAGAGACTGAGGATAAATAAGGTTTTACCCGAATCGCTTTTGAATAGTCGCGACCAATTGGCCGACATCTGTGACTGTAATTCTTGAACAATTTTATCTGCCTAATGCGAGAGCATGTCAGGCGAGGCGTAGTATAAACTATATAGGTGCTCTTTTGCTATGACCTATGACTTTGTCATAAAAAAAAGAGGGTTTTTAAGCAGATTTCAGGCAACAAAAAAGGGGCATAAAGCCCCTTTCTAAACAAACTTGCTATGCAGCTATAATTAGCGACGTAGACCTTGACGTTTGATTAGATCTTGGTAACGAGCTAGGTCTTTGCCTTTCAAGTAATCAAGAAGTTTACGACGGCTAGATACCATGCGTAGAAGACCACGACGGCTGTGGTGATCGCCTTTGTGAGCTTTGAAGTGACCTTGAAGGTGGTTGATAGAAGCAGTTAGTAGTGCTACTTGTACTTCTGGTGAACCAGTGTCGCCTTCAGAACGTGCGTATTCTGCAACGATTGCTGCTTTAGTTTCTGCATTCAGAGACATAATGCTCTCCTAATAAGAGTAGGTTTGTATTTGTAGCAGCCAATCTCTGATTCAGCCACTACGCGAAGCGCGGATTATAAGGGAAGTTCAACGCGATAGCAACTGAATAAAACTACTTGCATCTCACTACACCTTCATACGGCTCACTAAAGTTTATTTGCGACGATTTTTTTCATGGTAAACTTAGGGTTAACACCTCAAATCATTTATTAGGAACCATTATGAAAATCGGCATCATTGGCGCAATGGAACAAGAAGTCTCTATTCTAAAGAGCGCCATCATTAACTGTAAAGAGATCAACAAAGCAGGCTGCACTTTCTTCTCAGGCCAACTAGAAGGTGTTGATGTTGTCGTTCTGCAATCAGGTATTGGTAAAGTTGCTGCCGCGATTGGTACCACTATTTTACTGGATGAGTATCAACCTGATGTGGTGATTAATACTGGCTCTGCGGGTGGATTTGATTCGACTCTTAACTTGGGTGATGTGGTAATTTCAACGGAAGTTCGTCATCACGATGCTGATGTAACGGCTTTTGGTTACGAAATGGGTCAAATGGCCGGTCAACCTGCCGCTTTCACTGCAGACCAAAAATTGATGGATATTGCAGAGCAAGCATTAACACAAATGGAAGACAAACACGCGGTTCGTGGTCTCATCTGTACCGGTGATGCGTTTGTTTGTACAGCGGAACGCCAAGCGTTTATTCGTAAGCACTTCCCTTCTGTTATTGCAGTAGAAATGGAAGCTTCGGCGATTGCTCAAACTTGTCATCAATTCAACATCCCATTTGTTGTCGTACGTGCGATCTCTGACGTAGCAGATAAAGAATCACCAATGAGTTTTGAAGAGTTCTTACCGCTAGCAGCGAAAAGCTCTTCAGAAATGGTCGTTAAGATGGTTCAACTTCTAAAATAGTTAACAGCGGATATCATGGAAGAGATCTTCAATCAGCTATATTCAAACGGTACGCTCCTTGTTATGTGGGGAGCGCTACTTTTTCACCTTATTATCCCTATTCCAAGGGAGGCTCATCCTGTCACTTTATGGCATAAATTTGCGGAGCAACTGGCTGAAAAAGTAAATACCAACACCCACTACTCTCAAAGCCTAATTTCGGGCACATTAGCCTGGTTGTTAATGGTGATCCCGGCAATTCTGGTTCTTTGGGCACTCAAACCTCTTGTTTGGCAACCGCAACTCTTTGAACTTGCCTTGTTGCTGCTTGCGTTAGATTGGCGAAGCAACGAAAAACTCGCTAACGGTTTAACCAAGGCGCTCGCTCATGATGATAAAAAAACCGCAAGAACCCTCCTCTCTCCGGTTTTGAATCGTGATACGAGCAGTTTATCTGCACTAGGGCTCGGGAAAGCAGGCGCAGAGACCATCATTATGGGTTATGGTCGCAATGTAGTTTGTGTTCTCTTTTGGTATGCAATTGCAGACGGCAGTGGCGCTCTTATTTATCGACTTACCGCAGAGCTAGCCAGAGCATGGTCGCCTTCTCGTGCACGCTATTCTCCTTTTGGGTTGACTGTGACTCGCACCGTTGCCATCTTAGATTTCATACCTCTACGCCTTTTCGCACTCTTTATTGTTTGTGGTAACAAGGCCTTTCATACATTCAAAACCATGCTGATTCAAAGCCCTTCTTGGCCACTTCCTGGCCCTGCATGGCTACTCACTTCTGTGGGTAATAAGCTTGAGCTGTCTTTAGGTGGTCCCGCTATCTATAACAAGCGCAAAAGTGTGCGAAGCAAAATAGGTGGCCGAATTGCGCCTTCTGCTATCCACCTATCACAAGTGCAAACCCTAATTGCTTGGCGCGTATTTGCGTGGATTCTTATTCAAAGTCTGATTCTTTTTACTGTTTACCAAGGGTTTTAAATGCCTCGCCTTTTTCCATTATCACTTTTTATCGCATCTAGCCTTTTTCTGTCCACGTCGCTGAACGCTGCCGCTGAAACAAGAACGCCCGTCAATAGGGTGATATCACTGGCTCCACACGCAACAGAAATCGCCTTTGCTGCTGGCCTTGGGGATAAACTCGTTGCGGTCAGTGAGATGAGTGACTATCCCAAAGAAGTGAAATCCATTGAAAAAGTCGCCAACTATCAAGGAATGAAGCTTGAAAGAATCATTGCTCTTCAGCCTGACCTTATCATTGCATGGCCATCCGGTAATCCACAGAAAGAACTCGAAATGTTAGAACGCTTTGGTTTTGATATCTATTACTCTCACACTAGCAGCCTTAATGATATCGCCAATAATATTGAACAGTTGAGCCACTATAGCGATGACCCAAACTACGGTTTCGAACAAGCTAAACTGTTCAGAAAAAAACTCGCCGAATTATCAGAACAGTATGACGTTACCGATCCTGTACGTTACTTCTACCAACTCAGTGAAAATCCTGTAATTACGTTAGCTCAAGGGCATTGGCCTAGTGAAGTGTTTTCATTTTGTGGGGGCGTCAATGTCTTCGAAAATAGTGCGACTTCCTATCCCCAAGTGGGCATAGAACAAGTCATTGTTTCAGAACCGGAAGTCCTCTTTTTATCTGAGCATGCTATCGAAAATGGAAAGATGTGGGACAAATGGGAACAGCAAATACCCGCTGTTAAGAACAGCGCGGTTTGGTCCTTGAAAGCGGATTGGATTAATCGACCAACTCCAAGAACACTTTTAGCCATTGAAGAAGTGTGTGGACACTTAGAGTCTGTTCGACAAAAACGCTAACGTTTTAATGGAGAATTACGTACAATCTCGCCATTAAAAACCCTTATCACTGAATGAGAAATTTGTAACATGGATTCCATGCTGCTCTACCTATTTGACCTGTTTGGCACCGCTATTTTTGCCATCTCTGGCGTCCTCCTTGCAGGGCGTCTTAAAATGGATCCTTTTGGCGTCATTGTATTGGGAAGTGTTACGGCAATTGGTGGTGGTACGATTCGAGACATGGCACTAGGGGCAACCCCAGTATTTTGGATTACAGACACCACTTACCTATGGGTAATTTTTATTACCTGTTTGTTAACCATGTTGATTGTGCGTAGACCGAAGCGACTCGCTTGGTGGATTTTACCTGTGTGTGACGCTATTGGCTTAGCGGTATTTGTTGGCATTGGTGTTGAAAAAGCGTTGATGTTCCAAGACTCTGCAATGGTTGCGGTTATCATGGGCGTCATTACTGGCTGTGGTGGCGGCATCATCCGAGATATGCTTGCACGCGAAGTTCCAATGGTCTTGCGCAGTGAAGTCTATGCGACAGCATGTATTTTCGGTGGTATTTTCCATACGCTAGTATTGCAAATGGGATACGACACAACTACCGCTTTTCTAGCAGGACTCATCTCAACGTTAGTCATTCGTTTAGGCGCTATTCGCTGGCATTTATCTTTACCAACTTTCGCCCTCGGAAAATAACTTTCTTTTCCCTTTAAGCTGAGATAAAAAAGACGGTATCAACACAAGGTTAATACCGTCAAGGTGATTAGCTTAATAGGAGATTATTACGCTTATCGTTGTTAAACCTTTAAATCAATATTTATAGAGAACGCGTGATTTCGTAAGCGTCCCAGATTGCAGCCATAATTGTACGGGCCTGCTTACTGTCACCAATGTTGTAGATATTCTCAACATCAAGGTTCATCTCTAACTCTTTGAACATCTCATTCTCAGCACTGTAACCGATAGAAACGATCACATGATCCGCAGCAAGTGCTTCAATATCTTCTGCATTATCTGTAGCGTGAAGCTCTACACCAGAGTCAGTAATTTGAGATAGGTATGTCGATGTTTTAACTGCTACTTTCTCTTTAACAAGGAGCTCTTTCATCATGAGGTAGTTAGCAAAACAAGTACCGTGTGGGCCACCGATGATGTCATCAGCCGCATCAACCAATGTGACTGTTTTACCTTCTTGAGCCATCCAAAGAGCGGCTTCAGCGCCCACTAGGCCAGCACCGATCACGGTGACATTCTGTCCTGTGATTTTCTCTGGGTTCATCAGCATATCTTCTGCGATGATCACATGAGACTTATCAATCCCTTTAATGGATTTTGGAACCACAGGGCGAGAGCCTGTTGCGAAGATGACTGTATCAGGCTTCTCTGCATTAATAACGTCTACATTTGCTGCAGTATTCATACGAACATCAACGCCTTTGCGCTTCATTTCCCCTTCATACCAGCTAATCAGCGTTGCATCGTCGTGCTTGAATGGTGCTTGGCTGCCCGGAATAACGTTGCCACCTAAACGGTCTGATTTTTCAAACAATACGACTTCGTGACCACGGTCTGAAGCGGTACGAGCTGCTTCCATTCCGCCAACACCACCACCGATAACAACCAGCTTTTGCTTTTTATATAGAGGCTCAGGTTTGTACTCTTCTTCGCGACCACATTGTGGGTTAACCGCACAAGAAACATTCCCAACTTCAGCCATGCGACCTAAACAACCTAGGTGGCAAGATAAACAAGGACGAACTTCTTCAAAGCGGCCACGACGAATCTTATTAACGATCTCAGGATCAGCCAATAGTGGGCGACCTAAAGAGATGTTATGAGCAACGCCTTCATTAACCGCACGTGAAGCCATGTTCGGCTCATCCATACGACCCGCCATAATGATTGGCACATCAACGACTTCTGCAACCGCTTTACAGTATGGCTTGTACATACCTGGTTTAAAGTAGTTAGGCGGGTGGTTCCAATACCATGCATCGTAGGTACCTGCATCTACGTTTAACGCATCACAACCTGCATCTACTAAATACTTCGCGGCTTTAAGACCTTCTTCCCAGTCACGGCCTACTTCTTGTGCATCTTCACCTGGAAGAATGCCCTGACCAAAGCCTTTAGTATTACTTTTCACCGAGTAACGCAGTGAAATTGCGAAATCTTCACCACATACCTGACGGATGCCTTTAATGATCTCAACAGCAAAGCGGTAACGGTTTTCGAAGCTTCCGCCATATTGGTCTGTACGCTTGTTGAAAAATTCCAGTGTAAATTGATCAAGCAGGTAGCCTTCATGCACCGCGTGAACTTCAACACCGTCAAAGCCCGCTTTTTTCATGATTGCTGCAGTTTGAATAAACTGACTGATGTAGTACTGAACTTCTTCCGTTGTTAGAGCACGGTGAGTGATCGATGGATCAAAACGGTTAGGACACTCAGATGGTGCAACCGATTTGTCTTTTGGCGTAAAGCCAGGGATCATTGAGCGTCCCCACCCTGCCGTAATCTGACCGATGATCTTAGCGCCATGGCTATGAACACGTTCGCACATTTCTTTTGCACTACGAAGATACGCAGTCGGATTTAGAGTTGGGCAAGGAAGTGAAGGCATTGGTAACGGCTCAAGTTTGTTCTCAGCCATATGAATACCAGTGATAATAAGGCCTACACCACCTTTCGCACGCGCTACGTAGTAATCAATACCACGTTTATTGTAAGCACCATCGCCATCAACGAGACCCAGCGTTCCCATTGGTGCCATTGAATAACGATTCTTTAGTTCCATTGGGCCAATTTTATTTGGCTCAAATAGGACTCGATGTTCTTGTTTCATCATCTTAGTATTACCCTAATATTTAATATGGCTGTTAACCAAAAACTGCCGCTATTAGAACAATAATCGAAAAATGAAATCTGACATTTTGAGACATTCTAATGACTAAACCAGACATCCATACAATGCCTGATTTAGATCAGTTTTATCATCCCCGTCACCATCATCGGTAATCAGATGGCGTGCACCCTGTCCACCTTTTAAATGCTCTAGAAAATGCAGTAACATCAGAGAAACCGAGTTTTTCTGCGATAATAGATACACTTAGGTTACTTTTACTTAACAGGCTGAGTGCCTTTTCTAGCTTGTAATTTTCAAGAACGACTCGATAATGAGTACTAACTTCATTCAATTTTCTATTTAATGTACGGGCTGTCATCCCCATATTTTGAGACACGAAATTAACATTCGCCAATGAGAGCTCATCCAAACTATCGAGTGCTTTCCGAACTCTCAAAACAATGTTATTAGTACTAAGCTCTGTCATTTGTTCTCGCAGTAAAACCATATTAACGCGATGGATGTCTTGCTCTGAAGTTGCTAAAGATGTGAACATGCTTTTACGCTTAAAAATAATCTTCCTTAAAATATGCCCAGAGGTAAACTGGCAAGAGAACTTTTTCTCAACAGCTTGAAAGCTAGCAGAATTTTCACTAAACAGAGAATCGAGTTGAACCTCTATCCCATCAAGCTCTGTACGGCATACACGGCGCAGCAGTGTTAGTAGTGTTGTTATATAAAGAAGTATACCTCGATTCGTTACATAGCCGTCTTTGTCACCAACTTCATTAGTGACGAACCATATCTCGACATTACCTTGCCGACTTTCATAGAACTGAAGATCAAGGGGCATCCCTAATACAATGCAGTATTCACAGGCAACCTTAAGCAAAGTATAAAGATCTGGCGCAGTCCAAAGTGCCAAGCTATAACTCCCAAACGTTAAGGGATCAATATTACCTGCGACTTCAATAGGCAGTTTATAGTTTTGCGAAGCGCTTTGGAGGTCAAAGTAATATTGCCTAGCAGAGCGTACATCCATATAACGAGTTTCAATCTCTTCGACATCAAACTCTAAAGAGGGTAAGTGCTCTGTTCGGTAGCTATTTAATAGCTTAAACCAACCGGAATGAACCAAGTACTTAGTGGTCAAAATTGAAGGGGAACTCATCAAGTGTTCTCGGTGGTGACTAATTGATACAATTAAAGCATAAAAAAACCCGCTCTAGTGAGCGGGTTTTGTTTAATCTTTATCAGATTATGCTTCGTTTGCTTTTACTTGAGCGTGTAGCTCTTGTACTGAAGTAACCGAAGTTTTTGCATCCGCTGTATGAGCCATACATGTTGCAAATGCTGCGTTTAGCGTTGTTGTGTAGTTCACTTTCTCAGCCAAAGCACCACGACGAAGAACTTTAGAATCTTCAATCGCTTGACGACCTGCAGCCGTGTTCACGATGTAGGTGTACTCGTTGTTCTTGATACGGTCAAGAATGTGAGGACGACCTTCGTGTACTTTGTTTACAAGGCGTGGGTTAATGCCCGCTTCACCTAGAATAACCGCCGTACCGTGAGTAGCATCCAACTGGTAACCAAGTTTAGTTAACTTAGACGCAAGGTCTACAACACGCTCTTTATCACCTTCACGAACAGATAGAAGTGCACGTCCACCTTCAGGGTAGATATTGCCACAACCTAGTTCAGCTTTAGAGTATGCTTCAGCGAATGTTGGACCCACACCCATCACCTCACCAGTAGAGCGCATTTCTGGGCCTAATAGTGGGTCAACACCAGGGAACTTGTTGAATGGCAGTACAACTTCTTTCACTGAGTAATAAGGTGGGATAATCTCTTTAGTAAAGCCTTGAGACTCTAAAGATTGGCCTGCCATTACACGAGCTGCAATCTTAGCAATTGGCGCACCAGTTGCTTTAGATACAAATGGAACGGTACGTGCTGCACGAGGGTTAACCTCGATTAGGTATACTTTGTTATCTTTAACAGCAAACTGTGTATTCATTAGACCGCGAACACCCAATTCAAACGCTAGCTTTTCAACTTGCTCACGCATGACATCTTGGATTTCATCGCTAAGCGTGTAAGCAGGAAGAGAACATGCTGAGTCACCAGAGTGAACACCGGCTTGTTCGATGTGCTCCATGATACCGCCGATAACAACGCGCTCACCGTCACAAATCGCATCAACGTCTACTTCAACGGCGTCATCTAAGAAGCTATCAAGTAGTACTGGAGATTCGTTCGAAACACTTACGGCTTCGTTGAAGTAACGACGTAAGTCTTGCTCATCGTATACGATTTCCATCGCACGACCACCAAGAACATAAGAAGGACGTACAACCAATGGGAAGCCAATTTCGCGAGATTTTTCTACCGCTTGCTCCATTGTTGTCACTGTTGCGTTCTCTGGTTGTAGAAGACCAAGACGGTCTACAGCAACTTGGAAACGCTCACGGTCTTCTGCACGGTCGATAGCATCTGGGCTAGTACCAATGATTGGTACGCCAGCAGCTTCAAGAGCACGAGCTAGTTTCAGTGGTGTTTGACCACCGTACTGAACGATAACGCCTTTTGGCTTTTCAACGCGAGCGATGGCTAGTACATCTTCCAGAGTTACTGGTTCAAAGTACAGACGGTCTGATGTGTCGTAATCGGTAGAAACTGTCTCAGGGTTACAGTTAACCATGATTGTTTCGTAGCCATCTTCACGTAGCGCTAGTGATGCGTGTACACAACAGTAGTCGAACTCAATACCTTGGCCGATACGGTTTGGACCGCCACCCAAGATCATGATCTTGTCTTTTTCTGTAGGGTTCGCTTCACACTCATCATCGTAAGAAGAGTACATGTAAGCCGTATCTGAAGAGAATTCAGCCGCACAGGTATCTACACGCTTGTACACTGGGTGGATATCGAACTGGTCACGTAGGCGGCGAATTTCACTTTCTGCTACACCCAGAATTTTAGATAGGCGAGCATCAGCGAAACCTTTACGCTTAAGCTTGTTCAATACGTCTTTGTTAAGACCAGCAAAACCGTTCGCTTTTACTTGTTGCTCAAGAAGCACAATGTCTTCAATTTGAACTAAGAACCAACGGTCGATTTGCGTTAGATTAAATACGCCATCTACTGACATACCAGCACGGAATGCATCCGCGATGTACCAAATACGCTCAGCGCCGGCTTCTTTTAGTTCGTGACGAATCGTTGTTAGAGCGTCAGGCGCATCTAAATCAACCATTTCATCAAAGCCATTCGCACCAACTTCTAGGCCACGTAGTGCTTTTTGCAGAGACTCTTGTTGGTTACGGCCGATAGCCATAACTTCACCAACAGACTTCATTTGAGTCGTTAGACGATCGTTAGCACCTGCAAATTTCTCGAAGTTAAAACGAGGAATCTTAGTTACTACGTAGTCGATTGTTGGTTCGAATGATGCTGGAGTTGCGCCGCCAGTGATGTCATTCATTAGCTCGTCTAGCGTGAAGCCTACAGCGAGCTTCGCTGCAATCTTAGCAATTGGGAAGCCTGTTGCTTTCGATGCTAGAGCAGAAGAGCGAGATACACGTGGATTCATCTCGATGATAACCATACGGCCATCTTTCGGGTTGATACCAAACTGTACGTTTGAACCACCCGTTTCAACACCAATCTCACGCAGTACTGCTAGAGAAGCATTTCGCATTAATTGGTATTCTTTGTCTGTCAGCGTTTGCGCTGGAGCCACGGTGATTGAGTCACCCGTGTGAATACCCATTGGGTCAAAGTTTTCAATCGCACATACGATGATACAGTTGTCGTTTTTATCACGAACCACTTCCATCTCGTACTCTTTCCAACCGATAAGTGACTCATCGATTAGAAGCTCATTGGTAGGAGAAAGATCCAGACCACGGCGACAGATTTCTTCAAATTCTTCTTTGTTATAAGCGATACCACCGCCTGTACCACCCATCGTAAACGATGGACGAATGATACAAGGGAAGCCAACCATGTCTAAAACTTTGTAAGCTTCTTCCATCGTTTTCGCTGTATCAGCCGTTGGACATTCAAGGCCAATTGATTTCATTGCTTTATCAAAGCGTGAACGGTCTTCTGCTTTATCGATAGCGTCAGCCGTTGCACCAATCATTTCAACACCGAACTCTTCAAGAACGCCGTGCTTCTCTAAATCAAGTGCACAGTTAAGAGCAGTTTGTCCACCCATAGTCGGTAGAACTGCGTCTGGCTTCTCTTTAGCGATGATGTTACGAACAACTTCCCATTGAATAGGTTCGATGTATGTTGCATCGGCCATATCAGGGTCTGTCATGATGGTTGCTGGGTTCGAGTTTACAAGGATAACTCGGTAGCCTTCTTCACGAAGTGCTTTACAAGCTTGAGCACCAGAGTAATCAAACTCACATGCTTGACCGATAACAATCGGGCCAGCACCTAGAATTAGAATACTTTGAATGTCAGTACGTTTTGGCATTGTCTACTACTCCGAATTAAGCTTTGTGCTGTTTAATGAGTTCGATAAAGTGGTCGAATAACGGCGCTGCGTCTTCTGGACCTGGGCTTGCTTCAGGGTGACCCTGGAAGCTAAATGCTGGCTTATCTGTACGATGGATACCTTGTAGAGAACCATCAAATAGAGACTTATGCGTTGCACGCAGTGTGCTTGGTAGAGTCTCTTCATCAGCAGCAAAACCATGGTTTTGTGAAGTAATCATCACAATATCACGATCTAAATCTTTAACTGGGTGGTTAGCACCGTGGTGGCCAAACTTCATTTTCACAGTTTGTGCACCTGACGCTAGCGCAAGAATTTGGTGTCCTAGACAAATACCGAAAATTGGTAGTTCTTTTTCTAGGAATACTTTTGTCGCTTCAATTGCGTAATCACATGGTGCTGGGTCACCAGGGCCATTTGAAAGGAATACGCCATCAGGGTTCAAGGCTAGAACTTCTTCAGCAGAAGTTTGAGCAGGAACAACTGTTAAGCGGCAGCCTCGGTCGACAAGCATGCGCAGGATGTTTCGTTTTGCTCCAAAGTCGTAGGCAACAACGTGGTATGGCAACTCGCTGTCATCTTTCGCTTCAGGAAGACCACCCGTAAGCGTCCACGAACCTTGTTTCCATTGATACGCTTCTTTTGTTGTAACCTCTTTCGCAAGATCCATCCCCTTAAGACCAGGAAACTCTTTTGCTTTAGCCAGTGCTAACGCTTCATCAATATTGCTACCAGCAACAATACATCCGTTCTGAGCGCCTTTTTCACGCAAAATACGGGTTAGCTTGCGAGTATCGATATCTGCAATGCCAACAATATTTTGAGATTTAAGGTAATCAGAAAGAGAACGTTCGTTACGGAAGTTTGAAGCTAAAAGAGGTAGATCACGAATTACTAGGCCTTGAGCATGAATCGCTGAGGATTCTTCGTCTTCGGAATTCGTTCCGGTATTGCCAATGTGGGGATAAGTAAGGGTTACAATCTGTTGAGAATAGGAAGGATCAGTGAGGATTTCTTGGTACCCCGTCATCGAGGTGTTAAAAACGACTTCACCAACAGCTGAACCATCTGCGCCGATTGATTCACCGTGGAATACTGTCCCATCTTCTAGGACTAGCAGTGCTGACTTAATCAAGACAACCTCCAAAATAAAAATGCATTAAAAATGAATTAATTTGCAAATCTACCTTCCTTTTCGCTGTAAAACAGCGTTTTTATGGAAATTAGACAAATTGGCGGTATTCTAATTATGCTTGTGACATGTGTCAAGTTTTACTATTAATAAATCACTACTTTAATGGGGTAGCACTAATTTCCCATACAAAGCAGCTAAAAAAACAAGTTTTACCCCTAGAGCTTTATCGCACGGAGAGGGTTTAGCAAAAAAATCACTCGCAGAGGCGAAAGAAGACATGAGGATTGAGATTAAAAAAAAGCAATCGTTCAACAACCATAGTTAACATGTACTTTTAAGCCTTTAATGCAAACAAACAATCGTAACGGGTAAAATCAATGCATTAAAAAGCCATAAAAGCATTGAATTACGTATTAGAATTCGTAGAAGGGAAAAAGGAAGGTATATGCGCTGAGTTTTTTCAGCGCATAATTAATCATAGTAGAAAAAGCGGTTTAATCGTTATCTAAACCTAGAATGTGTCTCGCAGTTTAAAGATCGTTTAAACCGAGCACATCGGTCATCGTATAAAAACCCGCTGGTTTTGCATTGAGCCAAACAGCCGCTTTGATCGCACCATTTGCGAACGTCATTCGATCAGTCGCCTTATGGGTTATCTCAACACGTTCACCGATATCTGCAAACATTGCCGTGTGTTCACCAATGATGTCACCCGCTCGAATCGTGGCAAACCCAATTTCATCTTTTGTTCGCTCACCAGTGATGCCTTCTCGGGCCCAAACCGCAACATCATTAAGTTCGTTCCCCATTGCTCCGGCAATCGCTTCCCCCATACCAATTGCGGTACCAGATGGTGCATCGACTTTATGGCGGTGGTGAGCCTCAACAATTTCAACATCACAGTAATCGCCCATTACCTTGGCTGCTTTTTCTAGTAGTTTGAACACCAGGTTGACGCCAACACTGTAATTCGGTGCCATAACAATAGCGATATCTTTGGATGCTGCATCAATCTGCTGCTTTTCTTCTTCAGAGAAGCCTGTCGTACCGATTACAATCTGCTTTCCATATTTTTTACACAGTTCAATATTAGCAATTGTATTTACTGGAGCCGTAAAGTCGACAATCACGTCATACTCTTCAATAGACTTTTCAAGGCTGTCAACAATCGCTATATCTAGCTTACCTTCACCACATAGCTCACCTAGATCGACTCCGACTAATGAGGACTCCGGACGCTCTGATCCAGATGCGACTTTAGCTTCTTGATTTAAATAGGTCGCTTTTACTAGATTTCTTCCCATGCGGCCTGCAGCACCGGCGATTGCAACTCGTACCATTGACTTTTTCTCCCTTACATTTAGCTCACTATGAATAGCAAAACCTATTTTTGATCAAACTCACATAACTCTATTAGCTATATAAACTAACAACATTCCCCAACCTTGACTAGCGTTTAGGTAAACTCTTTTAGTACACGTTCAACAATAGGCAGATTCGCTTCAGGGAAACGATAGTGAGACAGTTCCTCTACTCTTACCCACTTTCCTTGCTGACCTTCTCTTCCATAAGGCTGATTATCAAACTCATGAACAATGATAAAGTCAAACTTTAACGACTTTTCTGGATAGTCATACTCTAAATGCTCAAAAAAGGATTGCTTAGTAACCACGATTCCAATCTCTTCATCAAGCTCTCTTGTCATCGCTTGCTCTGCTGTTTCCCCTAGCTCTACTTTTCCTCCAGGAAATTCCCAAAAGCCCCCTTTGTGTAACTTATCAGGTCTCTTGGTAATAAAGATTTGGGACTGTTTAGCATCAAAAATAATGCCCGCGACAATATGAATACGTTTCATCTTAATTCCTTTCATTCAACTCGCTTACTAAGTAAATGGCTGACCTAAGCAAAATTTAGTTAAAAAAAGAGCCGCTAATGCGACTCTTCATTTTTAATGACTACTGGAAAGAGTTAAGCAATCTTACCGTGACATTGCTTGTACTTTTTACCGCTACCACATGGACACGGCTCATTACGACCTACTTTTCGCTCATCACGAACAACTGGCTGTTGTCCGTCTTCTTGCTGCTCAGTTTCATTTCCAGCAAGTTGGTTATCAGCACTCGCATGTTGAGCTTGAGCTCTTTGAGCTGCAGCTTCCGCTTGAGCACGTCGCTGAGCTTCCATACGTTCAACTTCTTCTTGCTGTTGAACTCGAACTTTCGACAAAATCGTAATAACGTCAAACTTCAACGTATCAAGTAAACCTTCAAATAGCTCAAATGATTCACGTTTATATTCTTGTTTCGGGTTCTTTTGTGCGTAACCACGAAGATGAATACCTTGGCGAAGATGGTCCATTGCTGCCAAGTGCTCTTTCCAAAGCGTATCAAGTGTTTGCAGCATCACCGATTTTTCGAAGTTGCGTAGCACAGTTTCACCGACCGCCTCTTCTTTTGACTTATAAACTTCTACCGCATGAGCCAAGAGTTTTTCGCGAAGAGCCTCTTCATAAAGCTTATCGTCTTCATCAAGCCATGTTTGAATCGAGACTTCAATATCAAAGTCATTTTTCAGACGCTCTTCAAGACCAGGAATATCCCACATATCCTCTAATGATTGAGGGGCGATATATTCATCGATAATAGAGGTGAAGACATCAGCTCGGTTTTGCTCAAGCATCTCACTGATATTGTCAGTACTCATTAGTTCATCACGTAGCTCATAAACCACTTTACGCTGGTCATTGGCAACATCATCGTATTCAAGAAGCTGTTTACGAATATCGAAGTTACGACCTTCCACTTTACGCTGCGCTTTTTCAATTGAGCGAGAAAGCATACGACTTTCAATCGCCTCACCTTCATCCATTCCACTTTGAATTAAGCCAGCCATACGATCAGAGGTAAAGATACGAAGTAATGAATCTTCCATTGATAGATAGAAGCGAGATGAACCAGCATCACCTTGACGACCTGAACGACCACGTAACTGGTTATCGATACGGCGAGATTCATGACGCTCAGTACCAATAATATGCAAACCGCCCGCAGCTAAAACTTCATCATGGATAACTTTCCATTCGGCCTTAATTGCATCGATTTGCTCTTGTGTCGGATTTGATAGCGCTTCGACTTTTGCCTGCCAGCTACCACCAAGTACAATATCGGTACCACGACCCGCCATATTAGTAGCAATGGTAACTGCGCCAGGCGTACCTGCACTTGCTACAATTTCTGCTTCTTTTTCATGGAACTTCGCGTTCAGAACGTTATGTTTGATCTTTGCTTTCGTTAACGCGTTTGAAAGAAGTTCAGACTTTTCAATCGAAACCGTACCGACCAATGAAGGCTGACCTTTGGCAACACGTTCTTTAATATCTTCGATGATTGCATTGAATTTATCTTCTTCCGTACGATAGACCACATCTGGCATATCATCACGAATCATCGGTTTATTTGTCGGAATAACAACTGTATCTAAACCATAGATGGACTGGAATTCGAAAGCTTCTGTATCCGCTGTACCTGTCATACCTGACAGCTTTTCATACAGACGGAAAAAGTTCTGGAATGTGATCGAAGCTAAAGTCTGGTTCTCGTTTTGAATTTTCACACCTTCTTTAGCTTCTACAGCTTGGTGTAAACCTTCCGACCAACGACGTCCTGGCATCGTACGACCAGTATGTTCATCAACTATCACCACTTCGCCATCGTCATTAACGATGTAATCAACGTTACGCTCAAACAGAACGTGCGCACGAAGTGCCGCATTTACGTGGTGTAACAGACTAATGTTCGTTGGTGAATAAAGTGTGTCACCCTCTTCCATTAACCCATTTTTAAGCATCAGTTCTTCAACGAACTCTTGACCCGTCTCAGTCAAGTGAACTTGTTTGGATTTTTCGTCAAGCGTGTAGTGTGCATCACCACGGTACTCTTCAGAGTCTTCTTTCTCTTGGCGCTCAAGGTGTGGAATTAGAGTGTTGATCTTAGCGTATAGCTCAGAGCTATCTTCAGCCGGACCTGAAATAATAAGAGGGGTACGAGCTTCATCAATTAAGATAGAATCCACTTCATCGACGATGGCAAAGAATCGAGAACGTTGAACTCGATCTTCATTACGAAATGCCATGTTATCGCGCAAATAATCGAAGCCAAATTCATTATTCGTGCCGTAAAGAATATCGGCTAAGTACGCTTCTTTTTTCTCTTGAGGTGGCATATTGGCAACATTGACACCAACCGTCATCCCTAAAAATTCAAATAGAGGGCGGTTTGTTTCTGCATCACGCTTTGCAAGGTAGTCGTTGACCGTGATGACATGCACACCTTTACCAGGTAGAGCATTTAAGTATGCCGCTAACGTCGCTGTAAGTGTTTTACCTTCACCAGTACGCATTTCAGCAATTTGGCCTTCATTTAACACCATGCCGCCGATAAGCTGAACGTCAAAGTGGCGCATGCCGTAAACACGCTTAGACGCTTCACGAACCGTAGCAAATGCTTCTGGGAGAAGTTTATCGAGTGATTCCCCCTTCTCTAAACGCTCACGAAACTCAACCGTTTTCGCTTTTAATTCTTCGTCAGATAGAGCTTCGAAGCTTGGCTCGTAATTATTGATCTCTTTTACAATTTTTCTTAGGCGACGCAAGGTTCTGTCGTTGCGACTACCAAAAACCGATGTCAGTAGCTTAGTTATCATTTGCTAGGAATCTCTCTTAATTTAGACCGCATACGGTCTACTCTAAATGCCTTCAGTCTCGACCAGTTTTAAACTAAGGATACTGAGATAAATCATGTATCACCGATATTGTGGTGAGTCGTTGAATTTTCAAGGCGATAGTTATAATTAGTGACGATAGTTTAAGGAATTTTACCACTAACAACCAATAGCTTCGTCATTTGTTTGAAGCGCACTTAATTTTTTTTGCTAATTGGTTATCTATTGTGCCTATTTGCTACTACTCCCCATGGCATAGATGCACTAAAATAGCCTTAACACAACGATTGAGACTACCATGAGAGATCATCGCCCGACGTTAACGCAAGAGTTGCTTTCAGAATCTAAGCTTAATCAGATACAGCAGCACGCCAAAGAGATCTTAACGATTAACCAAGAACTGCAAAAGTTTCTTCCTGCCAATGTGGTTAAGCACTGCCGAGCGGCCAATGTTCGTGGCAGTCACTTACTACTAGAGGTCGCAAATGCTTCGATGAAGATGAAGCTAGATTATGATCGGCTGACCATTTTAAATCATCTGCGTTCTGCTGGATTCGCTCGGCTCATTTCACTTGAGGTCAAAATTAACCCCAGCTTATACCGACAGGAAGGGAGAACACCTAAGGAAGATGAATTTAAAAAACGCGCTCCACTATCGGAAAGCGCAGCTCAGGCTCTTCTTATTGTGGCAGAATCTGCACCGAAAAAAATTCAAGAACGATTGAAGCGAATAGCTCAACTCGCAAAGAAATAGCGTTCTGATTAGGAAGTAACTCAGGGAATTGTAGTGAGTAATACGATGGGCAATTAGAATGATTTAGATCGCTCGTAAAGTAGAAAGCTAAAAAAAACCAGACTTGATGTCTGGTTTTTTCTTTTAAACTTTTCTTTACGCTAAGACCATACTCGGGTCTGCAAAGGCGACTGGAGAGCCAGCTTGCTCTTCAAAGGTTGCCCATTCCCAAGCTTCTTGATCCGCTAACACAGCGCGTAGTAGTTGGTTATTTAAGCCATGACCTGATTTGTAAGCACGGAATTCGCCGATAATAGCGTGACCACACATGTAAAGATCACCAATCGCATCGAGTACTTTATGGGTTACAAACTCGTTTGCGAAACGAAGGCCTTCTTCATTAAGAATACGGTACTCGTCAAGCACGATTGCACAATCAAAGCTACCACCCAAACAAAGGTTCTGCGATTGAAGGTATTCAATATCTTTCATGAAACCGAAAGTACGAGCTCGCGAAATCTCTTTGATAAATCCTTGAGATGAGAAATCAAACTGTAAACGTTGTTCGTCAATCTCTATAGCAGGGTGATCGAATTCAATTTCGAAATCCATACGGAAGCCATTGAAAGGAACAAATTCTGCCCACTTATCACCATCTTCAAAGCGTACTGGTTTCTTGATACGGATAAAACGCTTAGGTGAATTTAATGTCTCAATACCAGCTTGTTGCAGTAAGAAAACAAACGGGCTTGCACTGCCATCCATGATTGGGATTTCAGGAGCATCAACTTCAACGATAACATTGTCAATTCCCATACCGGCAAGAGCGGCATTTAAATGCTCTACAGTAGAGATCCTTACACCGTCTTCATTAACTAAAGCGGTACAAAGCATTGTATCTCTCACTGACTCAGGGTCAGCAGGAAAATCAACAGGAGGATTAACATCAGTACGACGGTAAATAACGCCAGTATTTGCAGCAGCAGGGCGAAGAGTAAGCGTCACTTTACGACCAGAGTGGAGACCCACACCAGTTGTTTTCACTATCTCTTTCAAAGTACGTTGTCTAATCATCTACTTCCCTTAATAAACTCGCTACATATCACGGCCTGCAGTTATGCAGACCGCGCATGTTAACATAATATTGAACGCTGTCAAATTACGTACAGTTATTAATCAGCCTGACGACGTAAGAATGCTGGAATATCTAAGTAAGCATTTTCTTTCTCAGTTTTAGGTGCCGTAGCTGCCTGTCCTGAGTTCGATGTCGTCGGTGTTGCTGTCGGTTGCGCGGCAACCTGAGGTTTTTCCTGCAAAGGTTGTGCCGGTTTTTCCTCAGCTTTAACTATTGGTTGCTGTACTGGTGCAGCTTGCTGTTGTGGCTGAGCTACTGGAGCAACTTTCGTTTTACCACCCGCTACCAATGTAATGTCAGGTTTCTTCTCTGTGCCGATACCTGTTGCAACAACAGTGACTCGGATTTCATCCGTCATATCAGGATCTAAAGAAGTACCAATAACAACTGTTGCGTTATCTGATGCAAACGCTTTAACTGTATTACCAACAGTTTCAAACTCATCAAGACGCATGTCTAGGCCAGCAGTAATATTGACAAGTACGCCACGAGCGCCTGCTAGATCGATATCTTCTAATAGCGGGCTAGAAATTGCCGTTTCTGCGGCCTCTTCTGCTCGGTCTTCACCTTTTGAAATACCACTACCCATCATAGCGTGACCCATTTCCGACATCACCGTTCTTACATCGGCGAAATCGACGTTAATCATGCCTGGGCGAGTTATTAGCTCAGCAATACCTTGAACCGCATTTTTCAATACATTGTTTGCGCTGCCAAACGCTTCTAAGAGCGTCACACCGCGACCAAGTACTTTCAATAGCTTTTCGTTAGGGATCGTAATTAATGAGTCAACTGACTTCGATAATTCTTCAATACCCTGCTCAGCAAAGGCTAAACGCTTTTTGCCTTCGAAGCTAAATGGCTTAGTAACAACAGCTACCGTTAAAATTCCCAGTTCTTTAGCCACTTCTGCAATAACAGGAGCAGCTCCAGTACCTGTGCCACCGCCCATACCTGCGGCTATAAATACCATATCGGCACCAGTAAGAACTTCTTTAATTCTTTCTCGATCTTCTAAAGCAGCATCACGACCAACCTGAGGGTTAGCGCCAGCACCAAGACCTTTAGTAATATCACCGCCAATCTGAATAACGCTATTCACACTCGTCTTACGTAGTGCTTGTGCATCCGTATTGACACTGATGAATTCCACGCCTTCGATGGATTCACGTACCATGTGCTCAACGGCATTACCACCACCGCCACCAACTCCAACGACTTTAATTACGGCATCGTCAGACATTTCCATCATCGGTTCAAACATTTGTTATCTCCGTTTTTCCTGTTATTCAGGTTAAAACTCTTTTTGTATCCAATTACGTAAACGACCCACTAAACTCGACATTGACTGGCGTTTAGGTTCGCTATATTCAATGTCATCATTTATTTGGCTATCTTTAGCGTAATGGAGTAAACCAACAGCCGTAGAATGATACGGCTCTTTTACATAATCTGTTAAGCCACTAACTTCAAGAGGCTTACCAACGCGAACTTGATTGCGGAATACTCTTTCCGCACACTCTACCAACCCTTCAATCTGCGCTGCGCCTCCTGTGAGGACAACGCCAGCGGCAAGATGATGCTTGATGCCATCTTCTCGCAACTTAGTTTGAACAGTATCAATAGTTTGATTAACGAGCCCCATGAGTTCAGTGTAGCGAGGTTCAATCACTTCAGACAATGTTTGTCTTTGTAAACTTCGAGACGGACGCCCACCAACACTTGGTACGTTAACTGTATCATCTTTGCTTACGAGCTCACTGAGCGCGCAACCATATTTAACTTTAATTTCTTCAGCATCACTCACCGGTGTGCCAAAAGCAAAAGCGATATCACTCGTCACGGCATTACCCGCATACGAAAAGACCTCGGTATGACGTAACGCGCCACCAGTCCAAATAGAGACATCCATAGTACCTGCGCCGATATCCACGACACAAACCCCAAGCTCTCGCTCATCCTCAGTAATCACTGAGTTGCTTGATGCAAGACCAGAGTAGACCAACTGCTCAACCGTTAAGCCACAGCGCTCCACCGCTTTTACTAAATTCTTTGCCATATCATTATGGCTTGAGATCAAATGTACACTGACCTCCATGCGAACCCCAGACAAACCTAGTGGGTTTTTAATCCCCTCTTGATAGTCAATGGTAAACTCTTGCGGGATGACATGAAGAATTCGTAATTCATCACCAATCTTTATCGACTTTGCTGTATGAATGGCGCGATCCATATCTTCTTGAGTGACTTCCTCTTCAGATATCGTTCCCATGCCTTTTTCAATACGGCTCGCGATGTGACGACCAGATAGTGATAAAAAAACACTCTTGATTTGGCACTCAGCCATCATTTCAGCTTGGTCAATAGCTCTCTGTACGGACTTAACAACAGACTCTAAGTCATTGACGCCGCCTTTATCCATACCACGAGAGGTGCTGGTGCCCGCCCCAATGATATTAATTTGACCGTCTGGTAGCACTTCACCAACGAGTGCAGAGATGGTCGCTGTACCTATATCCAGACCAACAATCAGATTGTCATCTACAGCCTTAGTCATCCAAACTCTCTTGTTCTAAATCAGGTTCAGGGAACCACCCAACGGCAGCTCCAGTATCATATCTTAGGTCAATGTAGCTCACTCGCTCAGCATCATTTCCCAAATTCTTATACAGAGAGATAAAACGCGCAATGCGCTCCTCCATTGACTCTTTACCCAATTCTAAACGTATACCGTTATCTAGAATTATTTGCCAAGCTCGCCGGTCATTCAAAACCAATGATCCAATATTTAGATCTAGAGCTTGAAATAAGGGCGAAATCTCTCGCCAAACAGCCAAAACATGTTGACTACTATCCGCTGGGCCATAGAGTTTCACTCTATCACCTCTTAGCTGACCGATGTCACCATTAAATACATTACCTTTCGAGTTCAACAGCGCATAACCATTCCAAATAGCTTCTACTTGGTGCTCGGTCAAAAAGACTTTAATTGTATCAGGCCACTGCTTTCGAATTGCAGCTTGGGATACCCAGGGAATAGTTTGCACGGTCTCTTGAAGCGACTCGATATCTTGAGACATAAATGTGCCAATATGATCAAGCTTTGCAAAGGAGTGTTGAACATCCCGTGTTGTTACATATTCCATATCGCCTTGTAACACGATTTTCGAAAGGGGAAGACGTTGATCATCCCACATCCAAGAAAGCGTTGAATATAGCAATGTACCAATAAGCAATAAAACCGCAAGAAAGAACGCACCACCTACGGCGTGTTGCTGGACTATCGGTAGTTGTCCAACTCGGCGACCTTCACTTAAAGCACTTTTAATCAAGGCTCGTAGTCCTTAGCTTACCTGGCAATTGTCCCTATCCTACTTAGCTCAGTCTTACTTAGCGTGTTTGTGACACAATAGTAAAGGTAAAGCACTTACTTTAACCTTGAGATTATACTGAGCTAACCAAAAGTATCAAATACAGAATTCGATAATTAAGAGCTTGATATATACTAGCTTACGTATAACCCTTAAATCTAACTGGCCTACACGCTAATTACTTCATCTTATTGATATTTAACTCGAGAGTAGCAAGTTGTTTCGCTACTTTGCCAACATCTCCTGCACCTTGAGTTAGTACCAAGTCACCATCTTGTAAAACATTAGCTAAAACAGCAGGTAATGAATCTGTATCGGCGACAAAGATAGGGTCAATCTTACCGCGACTACGAATAGTTCGGCAAAGTGCTCGACCATCAGCACCCGCAATAGGTTGCTCACCCGCAGAATAAACATCCAACATTAGGAGCACATCGACTTGATCCAGTACATTAGCAAAATCATCGTACAAATCTCGAGTTCGAGAATAACGGTGAGGTTGGAACACCATCACTAAGCGCTTATCTTGCCAGCCACTTCGTGCCGCTTGAATGGTTACGTCCACTTCTGTTGGGTGATGACCGTAATCATCAACAAGCATCGCCTTGCCTTTGCCGGTATCAAACTCACCGAGGTGCTCAAATCGACGCCCCGTTCCTTCAGTACCAATCATGGCTGATAATATGGCTTCATCACTAATATCATCTTCAGTAGCAACCGCAATTGCCGCCGTTGCATTGAGAGCATTGTGACGGCCAGGAATATTCAAGGTTATATCGAGGTTCTCTTTCCCTTTACGCACAACGGTAAACATACCTTGTTGGCCATTTTGACGGTAATTCTCTAGTCGTACATCTGCATCTTCTGAAAACCCGTAAGTAATCACTTGACGACTAATGCGTGGAATAAGCTCCCTTACGACGGGATCATCGATACACACAATCGCCTGACCGTAAAATGGTAGGTTGTGCAAGAAATCTATAAACGTCTGCTTTAGAACCTCAAAGTCGCCACCATAGGTATCCATATGGTCCGCTTCAATATTTGTCACAATACTGACCATCGGCTGCAAGTGTAAGAAGGAGGCATCACTCTCATCCGCTTCAGCGATTAAAATTCGGCTAGAGCCTAATCTTGCGTTTGTACCCACGCTTTTTACTAATCCACCATTAACGAAGGTTGGATCAAGACCAGCTTCTGAATAAATCTGTGTCACTAAGGCCGTTGTCGTGGTTTTACCATGCGTCCCCGCAACAGCAATACCATGACGAAACCGCATGAGCTCTGCAAGCATTTCAGCACGTCGTACAATAGGAATTCTTAGCTCACGAGCCGCAACAATTTCAGGGTTGGCTTCATTAATTGCTGTAGAAACCACCACGACACTCGCCTGCGCGACATTACTCTCTTGGTGGCCAATAAAGACCGTTGCACCTTTCGATGAAAGACGCTCAGTAACTGGATTTTGTGCTATATCAGAACCAGTGATTTGATACCCTTCATTAAGCAGAACCTCGGCAATACCACTCATTCCCGCTCCGCCGATGCCTATAAAGTGAATACTTTTTACTCGGCGCATTTCTGGCACCATCGCTCTGATTTGAGCAAGGTCTTGTGTATGTTTAATGGTCATAGTTTTGTCTCGTTATATTCTAAGAGCAGCTACCTAATTAGCCCGACAACTTTAATTGGTGATCATCGACTTAAGGTAATAATGGCATCAGCGACAATAGTGTCTGCCTCAAGCTTTGCAGCATGTCTTGCATTACTTGCCATTTTTAACAACTGCACTCTATCTAATTCTTTAATCATATCGACAAGCTTATCAACCGTTAATTCTGGCTGCTCGATCATTTTCGCAGCACCTGATTCAACTAGGTGATCTGCATTAAGTGCTTGCTGTCTATCTTTATGCATAAAAGGAATAAAGATTGCGCCCACACCCGCTGCTGATAACTCAGAAACAGTTAGAGCCCCCGAGCGACAAACCACTAGGTCTGCCCATTGATATGCCGCAGAAACGTCATCAATAAACTCTAACGCTTCAAATTGATTAACATGATGTTGTTGGTAAAGAGCTTCGACTTCTGTTTGGTTATTTTTTCCCGCTTGATGACGGATCTGGTACTGGTCACCTAATTTTCCCATCACCTCTGGCAAAGTCTGGTTGAGAATTCGAGCGCCTTGACTCCCCCCCATGACAAGAATACGTATTGGACCAGTTCGTTCAGCTAACCTTTCTCTAGGATCAGCAATACTGGCAACATCATCACGAACAGGATTGCCAACAACCTCAGCGCTGTGAAATGCGCCAGGAAAGGCTTGAAAGACCTTCTTCGCTATTTTTGATAGCCATTGATTTGTTAATCCAGCAACCGCATTCTGCTCATGAAGAACAACTGGAACACCACTTAACCAAGCCGCAATACCACCAGGGCCACTGACGTACCCACCCATTCCTAGTACCGCATCTGGTTGCCAAGCCTTGATGTATCGTCTCGCTTGACTAATTGCACCTAGAATTTGAAAAGGTGCTTGCAATAAACCAAGGATTTTTTGCCCTCGAATTCCTTTGACTTTGATAAAGTCGATTTCAATACCATGCTTCGGTACAAGCTCGGCTTCCATACGATCGGCAGTGCCTAGCCAGCGGATTTCCCAACCTTGTTGTTGTAATTTTTTCGCAACGGCTAATCCAGGGAAAACATGCCCTCCCGTTCCACCAGCCATTACCAATAGTCGTTTATTCTTTGTCATCGTTATTATTTTCTAATCTTGAGTTTGGTTTTACATTGAGTCGACATTCGAAATCAATTCTCAATAAAATGGAGACGGCAACGGTCATAATAATGAGGCTTGAACCACCGTAGCTTATCAAGGGTAAGGTCAGCCCTTTGGTCGGAACAATGCCAGAAGCCGCGCCCACATTCACTAATGTTTGAAAGGCAAACCAAATGCCGATACCAAAGGCTAAATAACCGCCAAAAAGGTCTTGATGTTCAAAAGCTTTCTTGCCAATAAACAACGCTTTAAACACTAAACTAAAAATCAACATCAGCACAAGCACTACGCCTATAAAGCCAAGCTCTTCTGCCAGTACTGCAAATACAAAATCAGTATGCGCTTCGGGTAAATATTCTAGTTTTTGAATAGAGTTACCCAGCCCTTGCCCAAGCCACTCACCACGGCCAAACGCCATTAATGATTGAGTCAATTGATATCCGCTACCAAATGGGTCTTCCCATGGGTCGAGAAAAGAGGTCACACGCCTCATTCGATACGGCTCGGCGACAATCAAAGCGATAACAGCCATGACACCTGCAACCATCAAGGCGATAAATTGTGTCAGCTTCGCTCCGGCAATAAACAACATACCAAATAGAGTCACGAGCATTACAATCACGGTACCAAGATCAGGCTGAATCAATAACAACACAGCAAGAGCTGCAAACACCATGATTGGCTTCATAAAGCCGCCAAAAAAGGTCTCTCGCACTTCAGCTTGCTTTCTAACAAGATAACCCGCCATAAAAATAAATAGGGATAGCTTTGCCAACTCAGCAGGCTGTAAGTTAAATAGCCCCAAAGGGATCCAGCGTGACGCCCCATTGACCGATTTACCAACCAAAAGAACGATAATGAGCAAGAAAAATGAGATAGCCAGAAGTACCGAGCTATATTGGAGCCATTTTTTTAATGGCACTTGAAGCACTACTGCTGAAGTACAAATAGCTAACACGAGGAAAACTGCATGCCGAAACATGAAATGGAAAGGCTGATCGGTTAAACGCGAGCTAATTGGAAAAGAGGCCGACGTCACTATCACTAAGCCCGTTAACATCAAACCAAGCGATATCCATACTAGCTGCCTATCAAACAATGGCTCCGAGCTTGGGTGGGAAAACCATTGATGCACACCAGATAAAATGCCCTTTACTCGCATACCATTCCTATCGCTTGCTTACGCATTAAGTAATGCCAACTGGGTAAAAGCATCACCTCTTTTCATAAAGTTTGGGTACTGATCAAAGCTGGCACAAGCTGGTGATAACATCACCATATCACCACTCGTGAGCTTCGGTAAAATATCACCGATAACATCTTCCATCGTGGTGAACATTTTCGCAGACTCATGCAAGGGTAAAAAGCATTCTGCATCTGCTCCGTAGCAACACAGCTCTAAGTTCAGTGGTTGTAGAACCGGTTCTAACTCTGAAAAATCCGCGCCTTTGCCATCCCCACCCACAAGCAGATATAACGTACCTGGACACTCAAGCCCAGACAGAGCGGCAATGGTACTTGCAACATTGGTTGCTTTTGAGTCATTAACCCATTTAATACCGTTATTATTAGCGACAAGCTGGCATCGATGAGTCAAACCACTGTAAGACTTTAGTGCGTTTAGCCCCTTGGTGTAATCCACATTGGCTTGTGTTAATAGAGCAAGTACCACGAGTGCATTAGCCACATTATGTCGTCCAACGAGAGTAAGCTCATCCGTTGCAATAACCGGGTTATCTTGAGCAAATAAATGCTCTTTACCTAAATAACTGCCAATGCAAAAATCACTCTTCTCATCCAAACCAAAGGTAATAAGAGACTTGCCTTTTTCATCGGGATACGTTGCTTTATCTTGATGATTCACAATGCAGTAAGCAGCATGTTCAAATATACGCAGCTTTGCCTCTCGGTAATCATCCATCCCATCATATCGATCCATATGATCTTCAGAGAGATTGAGAAAAGCGGCCGCGGATAGCTTAAGTGTTGAGGTCGTTTCCAACTGAAAGCTAGATAATTCAAGAATATAAAGATCCGCATCTTGCTCTAGAAGATCCAAGGCAGGAACGCCGATATTACCACCAACACCGACAGTTAAGCCTGAAGCTTGCGCAACAACGCCTGTAAGATCAGTTACCGTACTTTTTCCATTGGAGCCCGTAATAGCAATAACAGGCTTATCTCCTTGCTTAGCTACCTGCCAAGCAAACAGCTCAATATCACCAACGATCTTTATTCCGGCCTGCGCAACTTGTTTAAGCTCAGGCGTAGCCAACGCTATACCTGGATTAACAACAACAAGATCAGCCTCTAGCAACCACTCAAGATTCCAACCACCTTGATGCAGTTGAACTTGCTCAGAAAGCCGTTCACTTCCAGGCGGTGCGGTGCGTGTATCAATGACCTTAATTGACAACGCTTTTGGTAATCTTTGCAAGTGATTAACGACTGAGAGTCCGGTAATACCGAGCCCTACAACCACAACCTTTTCAATTTTATCCCAAGGATTCATTGGCTATCCATAATAACGATTCTACAGCGACAACTAACGGATTAACGTACTTTCAGTGTTGCTAGCCCAATTAGCACTAACACAATAGAGATGATCCAAAAACGTACGATGACTCGTGGTTCAGGCCAACCTTTTAATTCGTAATGGTGGTGTATTGGTGCCATGCGGAAAATTCGCTGACCGCGGAGTTTATAAGAACCAACCTGTAAAATAACCGACAATGTTTCAATAACAAACACACCGCCCATGATCACTAATACGAACTCCTGACGAACAAGTACTGCAATCGTCCCAAGTGCACCGCCTAATGCGAGTGAGCCAACATCGCCCATGAACACTTGCGCTGGATAAGTGTTAAACCATAGAAAGCCTAAGCCTGCACCAACAATAGCAGTACAGACAATAACAAGTTCAGAAGCTAAAGGAATATGCGGAATATGTAAGTAGTTTGCAAAGTTAACATTACCCGTTGCCCAAGCAATTGCGGCAAATCCAGCAGCAACTAAAACGGTAGGCATGATCGCTAGACCATCAAGACCGTCGGTTAGGTTAACCGCATTACTGGTACCGACGATAACGAAATAAGTCAGCACAATGTAGAACAAACCAAGTTGAGGCATCACTTCTTTGAAGAATGGCACCACAAGCTGCGTAGCGGCGGTATCTTTACCATGCCAATAAAGTGCAAACGCGACAACTAGCGCAATCGCTGACTGCCAGAAGTACTTCCAACGTGCAATCAAGCCATCACTATTTTTTCGCACCACTTTACGATAATCATCGACAAAGCCAACAGCACCATAACCGCCAAGAACACCGATAACAGCCCAAACGTAAGGATTTGATAAATCAGCCCACAGCAGAACGGTAATAATAATCGCAGCAAGAATCATGATGCCACCCATTGTCGGGGTGCCGCGTTTACTAAAGTGTGACTCAGGGCCATCGTTACGAACAACTTGCCCAATTTGCAGCATCTGCAAACGCTTGATCAGTCGTGGTCCCATCCACAAAGAGATCGCGAGTGCGGTCAATATGCTGACAATCGCTCTAAACGATAGGTATTCAAACAAGCGAAAAAAAGACACATATGGCTGAAATAACTCTGCAAGCCAAATAATCATGAATGGTTCTCCTTTAAAGCAGCCACAACTTTACTCATCCCAGCACTATTTGCCCCTTTGACCAATAGCGTGTGGTGTTGTTTATTATGTTGTTCTAAATGCTGCTTAATGTATGCGTTCATACGTTCATGTGTTTCAAAATGATGACCTTGGCAAAGATCACTAATGACTTTCGCATCTTTGCCATACGTCAAAACGTACTCAAAATTAAATCGGGCTGCATATTCACCGACTTGGCGATGAAGTGCAAGACTTTCACTGCCTAACTCCGCCATATTACCTAAAATTAACCAACGTTTGTCTTGGAAACTGGCTAACAAGTCAACGGCGGCATTCATTGCAGGAACACTGGCGTTGTAACTGTCATCAATGAGTCGGATTGATGAGGTAAGTTCAATCGCCTCGACTCGACCTTTCACTTCATTTAAGTGACTCAAGCCATGTTTAATCTCTTCCAGTCCGACTCCAAGTTCTATAGCGAGTGCCGAGGCTGCTAATGCATTGGCAATATTGTGTCGCCCAATGATACCTAATTGAATAGTTATACTGCCTTGTGGCGTTTGCATCAAAAATTGAGCGGCTCCTAGTTCATTTATTGAGACGTCAGAAGCGAAAAGGTCCGCTTTAGACTGTTCTGTTGAAAAAGCGATCACTTTCTTATCAGACAGAACGTTATCCCAATATTCGCCCCCATTGCTGTCGAGGTTTACAATCGCCACACCGTTTTGAGGTAATCCTTGATAGATCTCCCCCTTAGCCACTTTCACGCCATCAATGGAGCCAAACCCTTCTAAGTGAGCTGCAGCAACATTGTTTACCAGCGCAATATCAGGTTTCACTAAGTCGGTTGTATAAGCAATTTCACCAATGTGATTCGCCCCCAGCTCAATTACCGCATAATCGTCACTAGGTTCAGATCGAAGCAGTGTTAAGGGGGCGCCTATATCATTATTAAAATTACCCGCGGTATACAACACCTGACCTTGTCGGGTAAGAATACTTGCCAGCATCTCTTTTACTGTGGTTTTTCCACAGCTTCCTGTAATGGCGACAGTTGGGGTCTTGCATTGCTGATGAACCCACGAGCTAAGTTGCCCCAGAGCTAATTTAGTATCGTCAACAAGCAACTGAGTGACCCTAACATCACATTGACGTTCCACAAGAAGTGCTACTGCACCATTTTCTACGGCCTGTTCGACAAAGTTATGCGCATCGAAACGCTCACCAACGAGAGCGATAAACAGCGTATAGGGTTCAATCTTGCGAGTATCTGTCGACACTTGACTTACTGAGGCATCATCACCAACGAGTTTCGCGCCTAACACCTCAGCTAATTGAGATAATGACACTGAGATCATAGTTCGATTCCTAATAACTGTTGAGCTGACTCTCTATCAGAATAGTGGACTGTTTCATTGGCCATCACTTGATAGTCTTCATGTCCTTTTCCTGCCAACAAAATAATATCCTGATTATCGGCTTGCGATAAAGCGTAGCAAAGCGCTTGGTATCGATTGTGTTCTACGTGTGCTTTCTCAGCAAAGTCTAGCCCTGCTAGCATGTCTGATACGATTAACTCAGGTGATTCACTGCGTGGGTTATCATCGGTAAGAATGATTTTGTCCGCATGCGTTTCAGCTATCTTTGCCATCATTGGTCGCTTGCCCGTATCTCTATCTCCACCACAACCGAAAATAGCCCAAAGCTTTCCAGAGCAATGAACTTTAAGAGCCATTAATGCCTTTTCTAATGCATCAGGAGTATGTGCATAATCGACCACTACTTTTGCCTGTTGGAGGTTCTTAAATAACTCCATACGCCCAAGTACGGGGGAGATTTTTGGTGCCGTCTCAATCAAGCTCTGTTTATCAAAGCCTAAACTGAGCAAGGTGGTTAGAGCGAGCAATAGGTTACTGGCATTGAACTCACCGATTAGAGGGGCTGTAAATGTACCATCACCAAACTGCCCTGAAAATGAGAGTGATATGCCAGATTCACTGTATTGAACACCTGTCGCGTAAACTCGATTATCTGAGTCATTAGCCGTACTTAACGAGACACCAATAGAGTTTGGTAACTCATCACACCATTGAGCGCCCACTGAATCATCAATATTGATCACCGCAGTCTTACACTGGTGTTGAGTAAAGAGTGTTTTTTTCGCCTCTCCATACTCTTTCATCGTACCGTGGTAATCTAGGTGATCTCGGCTTAGATTCGTAAATACCCCAACATTAAAGGCTAAGGCACTCACTCGCCCTTGAACCAACCCATGAGACGATATCTCTAATGCGGCATAATCAGCGCCATCAACGGCGAGTTGGTTTAATGTCTGCTGAATTTCAATGGCGCTACCAGTGGTATTCAGTGCTGGTTTTAAGTTCGCTAGGAAACCATTTCCAGTGGTCCCCATCACTGCAGCTGATTCACCTAACAAGCCAATCCATTGAGCAATCAATTGAGTGATGGTGGTTTTTCCATTCGTTCCTGTCACACCGATTAATGCCTTGGGCTTCATAGAATAGAGACGACTAGCGAGGCGGGATAGATAAGTATCTAGATCATTAAGGTAGATAACCGAGGCTGTAGACGTAGAAACAATGTCTCCGTGGGCATGTTGCTCGCATGCTTGAGCGATAACCGAAGATGCCCCTTGTTTAATTGCCGCTTCGATATATTGGCGTCCATCAACTTGGTGACCTTTAACGGCTACGAAAGTATCACCTGCTGTAACCTTGCGGCTATCGAGTTCTAGATGAGTCACAGGTTGTTGTTCAATGTCCTGCTTAGTTAAATCAACCCAAGGTGACAATAACTGCCCTAGCGTCATTTCAGAATTCATGCTCTTCATCTCTTAATTTGTAACTTTTAATTGATTCTCATCTGGCGCGACATTGAGTATTTGCAACGCACCTTTCATTATCTCTGAGAAAACAGGACCTGCTACCGAGCCGCCATAATAGTTATCACCTTGAGGTTCATTGACGACAACGACTAAGGCTAATCTTGGGTTACTCGCAGGGGCAACACCGGCTGTATAAGCGAAATATTCATCGCCATACCCACCAGCAACGGCTTTACGCGATGTACCGGTTTTCGCCGCAATACGATAGCCTGGTACGGCTGCTCTTGTTGCGGTACCACCGGGTTGTGTAACCGTTTCAAGCATCTCTAATACTAGACGAGCATTATCTTTACCAATAACTTGTCTTGAAAGATCTTGCTGATTGTTTTCAATGATATGGATCGGTTGATACTCACCGTAATTGCCTAAGGTCGCATAGGCATGAGCAAGTTGTAGAGGGGTAATCGTTAAGCCATAACCAAATGACAAAGTCGCGATCTCATGCTTTGACCAGCGACGTCTATTAGGAAAGATACCCGAGGTTTCGCCAACAAGATTAAGACCTGAGGTCTCACCAAATCCTATTGAACTGTACATACCCAGAAGTGCTTCTAAAGGCATGTCTAATGCAAGCTTGGCAACGCCAATATTACTCGATTTTTGGAGTATCGTGGTTAGGTCTGCTTTCCCAACCTTGGAAGTATCAACAACGCGACTTCCCCCTAATCGCATTACGCCATTTCCAGTATCAATAACGGTATCTGGAGTAGCGGAGCCTTCCTCAAGAGCGGCTAATACAACAAAAGGTTTTACTGTAGAGCCAGGTTCAAATGCGTCGGTAATAACACGATTACGCATCTTAAACGACTGTAAATCAGAGCGGTTATTTGGGTTATAGGATGGTGCGTTAACCATTGAAAGCACGGCACCACTTTTGACGTCCAAAAGAATGGCAGAACCAGACGTTGCTCGAGTGTCGGCAACGGCCTGCTTAATCGCTCTATAAGAAATAGCCTGTAAACGCTGATCTATGGTTAGCTCAAGAGGCTTTCCTTCCTCTTGCTTTTCTAAAGAGATATTCTCTACAACACGGCCATAACGATCTTTACGTATAATTCGCTTGCCCGCTTCACCGGTAAGCCATTTATCATAGCTTCGCTCAACCCCTTCTAAACCATGACCATCAATACCTGTCACTCCCACTAAGTGAGCACTTACCTCACCGGCTGGATAGTAACGTCTTGATTCAGATTTAAGGCCAACACCGGTCAATTTAAGTTCACGTATATAATTCGCCATCGCCGGGCTAACTTGTCGTTGAAGGTAGATAAAGCGGCGAGACTCGTTATTTTCAATTCTTTCAATCAATCCGTTACGATCAAGACCTAATACATCCGCAAGTGCATACCATCTATCGCGATCGTCTAAACCACTCTTCCTAAATATGGCGACAGGATCTGCCCAGACAGCTTCAACAGGGACACTCACCGCCAATGGTTCACTATTTCGATCGGAGATGATCCCTCTTGCAGAATGAATGGTTTTTGCCCTAACCGTACGCATATCACCCTGACGGATAAGATTGTCTGGCTCAATAACCTGAATATAGCCAATGCGACCAACCAGAATGGCAAAACAGGCAAAAACACAAAAAATAACAAGGTAAAAGCGCCAGCGAATTAATAGAGGTGCATCTTCCGTGGATTTGGATTTACTGCTTTTAGGGGTGACTGAGGTTTTTTTGCTTTTCATTGCAGGTTAATGATCACTTCTTTATCCGCGTCAGGACGACGCATCTCAAGCTCTTTCTTTGCCATTGCTTGTACTCGGCTATGCTCCGCTAGAGCCGTCTCTTCCAAGATGAGGTTTCGCCATTCATTAGAGAGATGGTCTCGATTGAGTAGCATCGTATTTTTTTCAGAAATAGCTTGTCGAGAGTGGTGAGTAATGAACACCACTCCCATCGCACTAGTAAAGATTAAAATCAGCATCAATAGTGGTAAACGACCGACCGTACACAGGTCAGTAATAATTATTTTTGCTAAGTTTACTTGGCGATCACTCATATAGATTACAGTTTTTCAGCGATACGAAGTACTGAACTGCGTGAACGAGGGTTTTGCTCAACTTCTTGCTCTGTGGGCTTATTCGCTTTGCCAATTGGTTTCAAGTCTGCAGAGCCTAACGCACTAATCTGCGCTTCGGTAAGAGGAATGCCATGAGGAACTTGTGGTCCTTTGCTCTCTTTACGAATAAAGCGCTTCACCATTCGATCCTCAAGTGAATGGAAACTGATCACAGATAAGCGACCTTGAGGGGCAAGAATACTCGCTGCACCTTTTAATGCAGTATCAATCTCTTCAAGTTCGCTGTTAATGTAAATTCTAAAGGCTTGAAAAGCACGAGTGGCTGGGTGCTTCTTCTCTTTAAAACTTTTAGGCGCCGCTTCTGAGATTAACTTTGCTAGCTGACTTGTGCGCGTAAGTGGCTCTTTCTCTTCATCATCACGGTGAGCAACAATCGCTTTCGCAATACGACGTGCATGCTTGTCTTCGCCAAACTCACGAATAACCCAAGTAATGTCGTCTAAATCCGCACCTAATATCCACTCTGAAACGGAGATACCGGAGGTCGGATCCATACGCATATCAAGTGGGCCATCTTTCATAAAGCTAAAGCCACGCTCTGCATCGTCTAGTTGAGGCGATGAAACACCTAGATCGAGCAAGACACCGTCAACTTTTCCAACAAGATCATAACGCTCTGCGTATTCAGCCATGCCAGAGAAAGGACCATGGATGATCGTAAAACGAGGGTCATCAATCTTTTTTGCTTCAGCGATCGCTTGTGGATCTCTATCAATACTGAATAAACGTCCATTCTCACCTAGCTGAGACAAGATAGTTCGGCTGTGACCACCACGCCCAAACGTACCGTCGATATAGGTACCGTCAGGTTTAATCGCCAATCCATCGATCGACTCGTGGAGTAAAACAGAAATATGTTGGAATGATTCAGTCATGTTGGTCTCATCAAGCTTGGGCTGAAGGCGATAACACTAAAATACAGATAAACATCAGTGTACTGATTTCACGAGCTATCGCTACTGTTTGCGCAAAACATCACGTGATATTGCGCTAAGTTTAGTGTTAACAAAATAATTTTCGTCAATATAAAGCAAAAAACCCATCATAACTCTACGTTATGATGGGTCTCGAATTGGTGGAGTTGACACATACGCCGGGTTCTGTCTCCGCTTTCGCGGCGGTAACCATTCGTCTAGGCCTGCAATCGCTCACAGGCTCAAGCAATCTACCCGCCCCCATACGCGAGCAGCGCAATGTGAGGGCCTATTTGATCTTGCTCCGGGTGGAGTTTACCTTGCTACGCACTGTTGCCAGACGCACGGTGCGCTCTTACCGCACCCTTTCAGCCTTACCTGTGCCTCTTCCGAAGAAATGAGGCCATCGGCGGTCTTCTCTCTGCTGCACTTGTCGTTAGCTCACGCTACCCAGGCGTTACCTGGCACCCTGCTCTAAGGAGCCCGGACGTTCCTCCCCTTCATCAGTCTCCCGAAGGACATCAATGAAGCAGCGATTACCCAGTCAACTCCGAGGCGGATTGTATAGATAAGCGAACAGTGTGTCTAGAGTGAAGTCAGTTTAAACCTCTTAAGAGCTCAACGGCCTACTTATTCGTTCAACAAACAACCAATACGGGCAATTTAATCGAGGTTTTCAAGGCCCCATTTATACAGAGCGTTTTTCTTTAAGTTGTAGATTTCAGCGGTCATCGCTGCGGCCTTTTTAAGAGGCAACTCTTTGGTCAAAATCGTCAACGTTCTCGTGACTTCTTCTGCAATAGTATCGTCTGCAATTTCACGATAACCGTGAATCAACAATACCATTTCACCACGGCGCTGATTTTCATCACTGCTCACCCACTCAATAAGCTCACTCAAAGGTAACATTTTAATGGTTTCAAACGTCTTAGTAATCTCACGCGCCAGTACGACCTCTCTGTCTGGGCCTAATATATCCAACATATCAGCCAGCGAATCTAAAATTCGGTGTGGTGATTCATAGAATATACAAGTGCGCTCAGCTTTGGCGATTTCAAGAAACTTATCTTTACGTCCTTTGCTCTTAGGCGGTAAGAAACCTTCAAAACTAAAACGGTCCGATGGCAAGCCAGACGCGCTCAACGCCGTTATAACCGCACAAGCACCAGGCAGCGGCACAACTCTAACACCCGCTTGACGACATTTATTCACCAAGTGGTATCCTGGATCACTAATTAATGGGGTTCCAGCATCTGAAACTAATGCAATGGACTGCCCGTCACATAATCTATCAACTAAGACTTGAGCTTTTTGCTGTTCATTGTGATCATGTAAAGGGAACGTTTTAGTTTTAATATTGAAGTGAGCAAGTAATCGACCAGTATGGCGGGTATCCTCAGCTGCGATAACGTCAACCGTTGATAAAACATCAATGGCGCGCTGGGTAATATCACCTAAATTGCCAATTGGAGTCGGAACAATATAGAGAGTTGGGATCTCTGCAGGCAATGTTTTGTTATCTGTCATTTGTTTACCATCACTTCAACGATTAATATAGAGATAATTTTACACATACAAGTATAAGAATACATGGCTATGAAGAACCATAAGAGAATCAGTGTACCACGCTTACTCACCCCTGTAGCACTTGCAGTCGTTTTGAGTGCGTGTTCGTCTAAACCTTCAGCACCTACTTATGTTGATATCTTGCTCGATCCAGTGCAATCCGCGCAAAACTACTTAATGCAGGCCGATAGTGCCCAAGGGTCGATTCAGAATGACTGGTTAATCATGGCCTTTAAGGCGGCAATAGAAAGTAATGATGTTGACCTTGCTAATCGCTTATCAAAAAGAATCGTCAAACAAAAACTAAGTGCACTGCAACAATCAGAGTGGCAATTATCTCGGGCTGAACTTTTAAATAGCCAGGGTGAGTATCAGCAAGCACTAAATCAGCTTAACTTCCAAGCTCAGTGGTCTTTACCAGACCAACAGTGGATTGATTATTACCAGTTACGAGCCGACTTATATGCTAATCAGTCGCGTTTCTTTGAATCCAGTAAAGAGCTCGTGCACTTGAGCGCCTATCAAGATGAGATGCAGCAACGTGAAACTGCCAATCTTATCTGGGATAACTTAGGGCGTTATCCATCGAACCAGGTCGACCTGTTAAGCTCTGCGGCCGATGAAAGTACTATTGACGGCTGGGTACAGCTTAGTGTGTATATGAAAACACTCTCGGGTGATATTCCTATGTTAAAAAGCAGCCTGAGCAATTGGTTGGAAGAAAACCCTTATCACCCTGCCAGTCTTTATACCCCACAAGCCATTCAAGATATTTTGGACTTAGAGATTTCCAAGCCTAACAGTACCGCGATTCTGCTTCCTTTATCAGGACGTTTTGCCAAACAAGCACAGCTGATTCGAGATGGCTTTATTATGGCAATGATGAATGATGAAGAGCGTGAAGAAGATGCAACACTCACCATTATCGACACCAATAAAACGTCAAAGGAAGAACTTGAATCTATCCTTATTGAAAAAAATATCGACTTTATAGTTGGCCCTTTGACAAAAGATAATGTCGAGGAACTTGAAGAAATTCAAGACACCTTCGAATACCATATCCCTACATTGGCGCTAAATATCCCAGAACAACTAGAGGTTGGTACGGGCACCTGTTACCTAGCGTTATCACCAGAGCAAGAAGTGGCTCAAGCGGCACACTACCTTCATAAGCAAGGTTACCAATACCCACTTGTTCTTGCTCCGCAAGGCAGACTGGGCGAACGAGTCAGTGAAGCCTTCTCTTCGGAGTGGGAGACACTGAGCGATAATAAAGTGTCTGTCAGCTTATTTGGCGATAAACGACAGCTTCAGCGCAATATTAACTCTGTTTTTGGACTGCAACAAAGCCAGCAGCATATCGCTCAAATAGAAGCCTTAATGGGTATTCCTTTAGAAAGCCAACCTCGTAGCCGTCGTGATATTGATGCGGTCTATATTGTAGCAAAAGGCTCTGAGTTAACATTGATTAAGCCATTTATCGAAGTCGCGATAAACCCTGATACAAAGCCACCACAGCTGTTTTCTAACTCTCGTAGTAACAGTGGCAATAAACAGTACGAAGACCTGACAGGCATCACATACAGTGATATCCCTCTACTGCTGCAAAATGACAGTAGTTTAACTGCACAGATGGAGCAGCTTTGGCCTAGAGATTCTAATTCTGAACGAAGATTACAAGCGCTAGGCATCGACGCCTATCATATGATGGATCAACTTCCACAAATGAAGCTTCTTCCTGAGCACAGCTATCAAGGTCAAACCGGACTGCTACGTATTGACGAGAATTGTATCGTGCAAAGAGAGATCAGTTGGTCAGAGTATGGGGCTCTTTAGCCGTCGAGATATCGGCCAACACTATGAGACCGTCGCTAAAAAACACTTAGAAGGTTGCGGTCTTACTCTGATTGAGAGAAACTTTACAGCTCGCTGCGGAGAAATCGACCTCATTATGCTAGATGGCAGTTGTGTCGTCTTTGTTGAGGTTAGATACCGCGAGAGCAAGCACTTCGGTCACGCTGCGGAGACTATTTCTCCAAGTAAAGTTTCCAAGCTGCTAAAAACTGCCCACTACTGGTTGTTAAAAAGAGGCCAATCTGTTGAGCAGACCGATCTCCGTTTCGATGTTATTGCGATCCACGAGAAAGGCGCGCAGATCGAATGGATAAAAAATGCAATTACTCAAGGATAATCGATGCTAGATAGCATTAAAGATAGCTTCACTGAAAGTATTCAAATTCAAATCGCTGCTGCTGAAGCGCTTCCGGATGCGATTACTCACGCGGCTCAAGCAATGGTAGCAAGCCTGCTTAATGGTAATAAAATTCTCTGCTGTGGTAACGGTGGTTCCTCATCCAACGCTCAGCAATTTGTCTCTTGTCTTCTTAATCGTTTTGAGACCGAGCGTCCAAGCCTGCCCGCAATGGCATTGACTGCAGATAATACAACCATGACTGCCGTTGCCAATGACTATCACTACCAAGAAATATTCTCAAAGCAGGTACGAGCATTTGGTCAAGCCGGTGATATTTTATTGGCAATATCGACCAGTGGTAATAGTAAGAACATCATTAAAGCAATGGAAGCAGCAGTAACACGTGACATGACGATCATCGCCCTAACCGGTAAAGATGGTGGCGAAATGGCGGGTCTATTGGGAGAGCATGATGTTGAAATCCGTATCCCCTCTCACAGAACACCGCGTATTCATGAAGTTCATATGGTGACGCTACACTGTTTATGCGATCTTATCGATCAAGTACTTTTTCCTGCACACGAAGAATAACGATGAAAACATTCCGTAACCTAGTACTCATTCTGACTTTCGCCATTCTATCTGGCTGCGCTAGTTTTTCCGACCCAGAAACTACGGCAACGGACACACGAAGCACTAAGGAGAGGTGGAGTGACAGTAATATCGAATTTGAAGTTGCAGGGCTTGGAAACAAAGCGCCATTTCGGGGCCAAGTACGTGTAACGGCTAGCTCTTATAATGGCATTGTTGTACTCATGGGGCAGTCAAAGACCGATCACGAACTTAATACTTTTCTAGAGCAAGCGAACAGTATTAAGGGGGTGAATAAAGTCCATAATCAGGTCCGCATCCGTGAGCCCCTATCTGTGACTTCTATGAGTAGCGATAGTTGGATAACAACCAAAGTAAAATCTGCGCTGTTGACCAACTCTGACCTTAAGGGCGTCAATGTAAAAGTGATTACGGAAGATAAAGAAGTCTTTTTATTAGGTTACGTCTCTGAGTATCATGCCGATATAGCAACGGAAGTCGCTCGAAATGTGTCGGGTGTGAAGCAAGTGATACGCGCCTTCCAAATAGGTAATTAATTCTTCAGCGCTTAGGTGACTTGAGTATTCAGAGACGCCAACCAAAAACGAGATAATAAAAAAGCAGCCAATGGCTGCTTTTTTGATTCTTTGCGTGTTATTTAACGACACGTAAACTAGGACGACCTTTCGGTTTCGGTGGCTCTTCTGAAGGCGTTTTCTCTTCTAATGTATCTTCAGAGACAACCTCTTCAGAAACAGAAGATAGACCACTTACAGGAGACTCATCTATTGACTCTTCCGCTCGCGTCTCGGAATCCAAGTACGCTTCTTCTGGGTCAAACATTGTGCCTGCACCGTTCTCTCTTGCATAGATTGCTTGAACTGCATAAAGAGGAGCAATAACAGAATGAGGACGGCCACTGAATCGAGCACTAAACGTAATCGCTTCATTTCCTAGTTCCAAGTTCCCAACCGCTCTTGGCGCTATATTCAAAATAATCTGACCATCTTGAATAAACTCTTGAGGAACTCGAACACCCGCCATGGTTGCATCAACAACCAAATGCGGGGTTAAATCGTTATCTACCAGCCACTCATAAAATGCACGAAGCATGTATGGGCGTCTTGGCGTCATATTTTCAATATCCATCAATAACTATCGGCTTAAACGCATCTCACGCTCAGCTTCTGTTAGAGAAGCTAAGAACGAATCGCGTTCGAATACACGGCTCATGTAGATCTTAAGCTCTTTTGAGCCTGGGCCAACGAGGTCGATACCAAGTTGAGGCAAACGCCATAGTAGCGGTGCTAGGTAGCAATCAATCAAGCTGAACTCTTCGCTCATGAAGTACTCATACTCTGCAAAAACTGGTGCTAGAGTTAGCAAGTCGTTACGCAGCTTATTACGAGCATTTTCAGCTTCTTCTGCATTACCTTTGACTACTTTTTCAGCTAGCGAGTACCAGTTACGTTCAATACGGTAGATCATTAGACGGCTATTACCACGAGCAACAGGGTAAACAGGCATCAATGGTGGGTGTGGAAAACGCTCATCGAGGTATTCCATAATGATTTTTGAATCGTATAGTGCAAGCTCACGATCGATTAGCGTTGGTACAGATTTGTACGGGTTAAGTTCGATAAGCTCATTAGGAAGATTAGCTTCATCAACTAATTCAATCTCAACACTTACGCCTTTCTCAGCCAGGACAATACGAACCTGATGGCTATACATATCAGATGCACTTGAAAACAATGTCATCACAGAACGTTTATTGGCAGCTACAGCCATGGAGCCCTCCAGCATACTTACAGATACAAAAAAATAATGGAGGCTAAGCCTCCATATACAAAATAAAAAATTAGCGTGCCATTATAGCATAATTAGTGCACATCACGCCAATACTCTTTCTTAAGCAATACAAATACTATAGATAAGATTACCAAGAATGCCATAACCCACCAACCTAAAGCTTCACGCTCCAGTTTAACCGGATCACCTGAGTATTGTAGGAAGTTCACTAAATCGCGAACGGCTGCGTCGTACTCTTCAGTATTTAACTCACCAGAACCATCTGTTTCGATACCGACGACAACCTGCTTCTCTTTTCCATCAACCATTTTAGTTTCATAAACTGGCTGAGGAATACCTTGTAGCTCTTCGAGTACATGCGGCATACCAACACTTGGGAAAACAATGTTATTTACGCCAAATGGACGAGCCGGATCTGCGTAAAATGACCGTAAGTAAGTATAGAGCCAATCAGTACCACGAACACGAGCAACCAATGTTAAATCTGGTGGTGGAGCACCAAACCATTTCGCTGCCGACTCTTGAGGGATAGCACTTAGCATTAAGTCGCCGACTTTCGCCTCAGGGTTAAAGATAAGGTTTTCCTTCATTAGATCGAGAGGAATACCAATATCTCTGGCTACACGTTCATAACGTTGATACTGAGTTGCATGACACGCAAAACAGTAGTTCATGAAGATCTTTGCGCCATTTTGCAGAGATGCCTGATCAGACATATCGTTGTTGGCTTTATCTAAAGGAACCTTTGGACCCGCAGCCATCGCTAACGCAGGTAACATCACAAATAAAATTACAATCCACTTCTTCATTTGAATTTCACCCTAGTTGGTAATGGTTTCGTCGCCTCATTCTTGCTGTAGAACCACAGTAGTACGAAGAACATGAAATAACCTAAGCTAAAGATTTGAGCCATTAGCGTGTACGTTGGTGTCGCTGGTAGCGCACCCAATACACCTAGTGCAATGAAGCTGATCGTGAATTGAATAATATTAATCAGGTGAAGCTTGCTACGGTAACGGTATGAACGAACCTTACAACGATCAAACCAAGGCAGAAGGAATAGCACGACAATAGAAGCGCCCATCGCTACAACACCTAGCAACTTATCAGGAACAGCACGAAGAATCGCGTAGAACGGTGTGAAGTACCATACTGGTGCAATGTGCTCCGGCGTTTTCAGCGGGTTAGCGGCTTCAAAGTTAGGTGGCTCAAGGAAGTAACCACCCATTTCTGGATTAAAGAACAGCACGTAACAGAATAGGAATAAGAAACCAGCCACACCTACGAGATCTTTTACCGTTCCATATGGGTGGAATGGAATCGAATCAATGATGTCGTACTTCTTAGAGTAATTGTCATGGAATTTAAACTGTGTCTTATAGTCATCACCCATAGAACCTTTAGGTAGCTTAGTTTCAATACCATCTGGGTTATTTGAGCCAACTTCATGCAGTGCTAGAACGTGCAGCACGATGAGAAGAAGTAAAACGATAGGCAGTGCGATAACGTGAAGAGCAAAGAATCGGTTCAATGTTGCACCAGAGATAACGTAATCACCACGAATCCATAGTGTTAGATCATCACCAATAACAGGAATGGCACCAAAGAGCGATATGATTACTTGAGCACCCCAGTACGACATTTGTCCCCATGGAAGTAAGTACCCCATGAAAGCTTCAGCCATTAATACCAAGAAGATCAACATGCCAAATAACCATAACAACTCACGAGGCTTTTGGTAAGAACCATAGATAAGACCACGGAACATATGCAGGTAAATAACCACAAAGAACGCTGACGCGCCAGTTGAGTGCATATAACGCAGTAACCAACCGTATTCCACATCGCGCATGATGTATTCAACAGAAGCAAACGCACCTTCACCAGACGGCACATAGTTCATTGTCAGCCAGATTCCAGTGAGAATTTGGTTTACCAGCACTAACATCGCTAGTGAACCGAATAGGTACCAAAAGTTGAACGACTTTGGCATTGGATATTCTGATAGATGCTTTTTATAAGAATCCATCACTGGTAGACGTTTTTCTACCCAATCAAGTAACGCTTGCATTATGCCTCCCCTGTGTCATCAACACCGATCATAATTTTCGTTTCACTCAAATACATATGTGCTGGTACAACTAAGTTAAGTGGCGCTGGTACTCCCTGGAATACACGTCCAGCCATATCAAACTTAGAACCGTGACAAGGACAGAAGAAACCAGACTTAACACCCTGAACTTGCTCAGCAAAGGTATCAGGTAGATAAGTTGGCGAACAACCTAAGTGAGTACAAATACCGACAGCAACAAAGTACTCTGGCTTGATTGAGCGATAAGCATTCTGAGCATAAGCTGGTTGTTGCTCTTCACCAGAGCTAGGATCGCGTAATTGACCATCAAGAGCCTTAAGGCCATCTACAACCGATTGAGCACGACGGACAACCCATACAGGCTTACCACGCCACTCAACACGAACCATTTGCCCTTCTTCGAGTTTACCGATATCAACTTCTACTGGGGCACCAGCAGCTTTTGCTTTTTCACTTGGGTTCCAAGATTTAATAAAAGGAACGGCGACCGCTGCTGCTCCTAAGCCACCGACAACCGCAGTTGTGGCAGTTAAGAAACGTCTACGACCGTTATTTAAAGGCGCGTTGCTCATCCAAACATTCTCCCATTTGCTCCCTTTGGATAGTTGTTATTCCGCTTACAGAGCATGGCTAACAAATTAAAATTTTAGTTATATTTATTTGATTGCAAATGATAAATAAAACCCTAGTTTTTGACAAGATAAAGCTACCTTTTTGTAACAATCAAAGGGGAAAGCCCATGCTAGGTCACAAAAGAGGCTGAATTAAAAGGGAAAGGTCTGGAGAGGGAGAATTAGAAAGAGTTTTGGGATGTTAAAAAAACAAAAAGCTCGGCATATAGCCGAGCTTTGAACCACAATTCCAGTACTGAAACTGGAGCGTGAACTTTTCTGTAAAAGAAAAATTAACGCTTAGAGAATTGAGGTTTACGACGTGCTTTACGTAGACCAACTTTCTTACGTTCAACGCAACGAGCGTCACGAGTAACGTAACCAGCTGCACGTAGCGCAGGACGTAGAGACTCATCGTATTCCATTAGCGCGCGAGTGATACCGTGACGGATAGCACCTGCTTGACCAGAAATACCACCACCTTTAACAGTGATGTATAGGTCTAATTTCTCAGTTAGTTCAACTAGCTCAAGAGGTTGCTTAACAACCATACGAGAAGTTTCACGACCGAAGTAAACATCAAGGCTACGCTTGTTGATTACGATCTCACCAGAGCCTGGTTTGATGAAAACACGAGCTGCTGAGCTTTTGCGACGACCAGTGCCGTAGTATTGATTCTCTGCCATTGTCTTAATCCCCTTAGATGTCTAGTACTTGTGGCTGTTGAGCAACATGGTTGTGCTCAGTACCAGCGTATACTTTAAGCTTACGGTACATCGCGCGGCCTAGTGGACCACGTGGAAGCATACCTTTAACTGCTAGTTCAAGAACCATTTCTGGTTTCTTAGCAATTAGCTTTTCAAAAGTGATAGTTTTTAGACCACCAGGGAACTCAGAGTGACGGTAGTAAACCTTACCCTTAGCTTTGTTACCAGTTACAGCAACTTTCTCAGCGTTAACAACGATGATGTAATCACCAGTGTCTACGTGAGGAGTATATTCTGCTTTGTGCTTGCCGCGTAGGCGAGAAGCGATTTCACTTGCTAGACGGCCAAGAGTTTTGCCTTCAGCGTCTACAACATACCAGTCGCGTTTTACAGTTTCTGGTTTAGCAACGAAAGTTTTCATGCTAATAATTACCTATTTAAAAAAATTACACTTAAGGAATACTTACGTATTCCCACTGTCTAAGAGTTACCATTCATCACCCCTTCGAGTGTTGGAAAACTCTTGGCTTAACGAGATTTGACTCAACGTTAGAGGCCCGCAGTAACGGTAGGTCGCAGGATTATAGAGAAGAGCGAAGAAAAAATCACCTCTTTTTGAACAAAATCACAATTATTTTTTGAGTCCTGACTATCTATCGGATATCTCGTTAGCCTAGATGTTCTTTGGCTAAATAATCATGACTTTGCATTTCAATCAGTCTTGACTGACAACGCTTAAATTCAAAGGCGAGAAACTCCCCTTCATATAATTGCTCTAATGCCACTTCCGCAGAAATAATCAATTTGACATTTCTTTCGTAGAACTCATCAACTAACGCAATAAATCGCCTTGCTGCATCGTCTAGTGTTGCGCCCATCAACTCAACATCGGCAAGCAAGACACTATGATAGATTTTGGAGAGTTCAATGTAATCATTTTGACTACGCGCACTTTTACACAATTGTTCAAATGTTGCATGCAGAACCCCATCACTCGCTTCAATAACATTAAGAGTCCGATGATTAATTTCAATACTGGTTTGAACCGGTTTATCTTCACCGACCAATTGCGCGTAGTAACGATATAAGTTCTGATTTGCCACCTCATCAAGTGGGTAATGGTAGATCTCAGCTTGTTTGAGCGTTCTTAGTCGATAATCAATACCACTATCGACGTTCATAACACGACAGTGTTTCTCGATTAATTGAATAGCAGGAATAAAGCGAGCCCGCTGTAAACCATTTCGATACAGCTCTTTCGGGGGAATATTAGACGTCGCCACTAACATCACTTCTCGCTCAAACAGCGCTTGGAAAAGTGTGCCTAGAATCATTGCATCGGTAATGTCAGAGACAAAAAACTCATCAAAACAGATAATATCTGTTTCTTGCTTGAACTTATCAGCAACAATTACCAAGGGATCACTAACTTCTCCAAGAGCTTTAAGCTCATCATGTACTCGATACATAAAGCGATGGAAGTGAACTCGCATCTTTCGTTCACTTGGTAATGCGTCAAAGAAAGAGTCCATTAGATAGGTTTTACCTCTTCCGACTCCCCCCCAGAAATATAAGCCATCAGGTACGGTCTGCCCCTCTTCTTTCTTACCTAGTAACTTTTGCCAGCGAGAGAGCGAAACTTTTGGGCCTAGTAACTTTTGCCAGCGAGAGAGCGAAACTTTTGGGGCGTTAAGGTAATTGATGATTTGGTGGTAAAGGCCATCAAGCGCTTCTACTGCTTGAAATTGAGCTTCATCCCTTTGAAAACCATGCTCTTTTATGTCTTTTTCGTACTTTTCTTTTGGGGTCATAGAAAAACCGCTCACCACAACATAACACTGTAAAAATAATCTTATTGCTCTTTATCGAGCGTTCAGCTCATAGTAACATGCCCCTTAGACATGTGTAAGCAACAGGTAACTAGCATGTTAAATTCTCACTCAATAAGGAGCTATTATGCCTTGGATTTACGCCGTTGTAGGTTTATTAATTGGTGCCGTATTAGGAGTTATTTTTGGTCGCTTCACGACTCCCGAATATAAAAAACAAAAAACTGTGCAAAAAGATTTAGACGCAGCAAAATTCGCTCTGGAACAACAGAAACAAGAACTGACCGACTATTTTGCACAGAGTGCTGAAATGCTAGACACACTAGGAAAGGATTACACAAAACTTTATCAACACATGGCTAAAACCTCGTCAGAGCTTTTACCTAATCAGCCTGAACAAGATAATCCTTTTACAAGACAGATTACGCTACAAGCTGAAGAGCAAGCGCCAGATACGGTGACTACGCCAGAGCAAGCACCCAAGGATTACGCAAAAGGAGCAACTGGACTCTTCACCGATAAAGAAAAAGAGATCATTAACTCCGGAGAAGTGGTCACAGCTAAAGCGTCCTAAATGAACTAATTCAAATCTGAATTGGAACTAAATAAAGGTTTTTGAGTCATAACTCTGACTAGTGCCCGCCGAAATTTCAACACGATAGAAGATGTTGAAATAAGGGGCTTTATCTAACTGGAGTTATCAGATGAAAAAACCTTTGCTCGTTTTAACAACTCTCACCCTTAGCTTAAGTTCAATCATCACCCCATTATACGCAACTGCCGCTTTACCAATATCGATTAATGACCAGCCACTGCCAAGCTTAGCCCCAATGCTCGAAACCATTACCCCAGCCGTGGTTAGTATTGCTGTTGAAGGCACTCAGGTTTCTCGTCAACAGCTCCCCGATAATTTTCGCTTTTTCTTTGGCCCTGACTTCCCAACCGATCAAGTTCAAGAACGCCCGTTTAGAGGCCTTGGATCTGGGGTCATCATTGATGCCGAAGAAGGACATATTGTCACCAACTATCACGTCATCAACGGTGCAGACAAAATACGCGTAAAACTCACCGATGGGCGTGAGTATGACGCAGAACTAGTCGGTGGAGATCAAATGTCTGACATTGCACTACTCAAACTAGAAAAGGCAAAAAATTTAACTCAGATTAACCTCGCTGATTCGGACAAACTGCGTGTTGGCGACTTTACTGTGGCTATAGGTAACCCCTTTGGCTTAGGCCAAACGGTTACATCTGGTATTGTCTCTGCGCTAGGTAGAAGTGGATTAAATTTAGAGAATTTTGAGAACTTCATTCAAACGGATGCTGCGATTAATAGCGGCAACTCTGGTGGTGCGTTAGTCAACCTCAATGGGGAGCTAATCGGTATCAATACCGCCATCCTTGGCCCTAATGGGGGCAACGTCGGTATCGGTTTTGCCATTCCCGCCAACATGATGAAAAACCTCACCGAACAGATCATCAATTTTGGCGAAGTAAAACGTGGCATGCTAGGTGTTCAAGGTGGTGAGATCACTTCTGAGCTTGCAGAGGCACTCGGCTATGAATCGAGTAGAGGTGCCTTTGTCAGCCAAGTGGTCCCTAACAGTGCTGCCGATGACGCCGGATTGTTGGCCGGTGATATCATCACGTCCATTAACGGTAAAAAAATCGATACCTTTAGTGAACTGCGAGCGAAGGTCGCAACTTTAGGTGCGGGAAAAGAGATCGACTTAGGGGTCATTCGAGATAGAAAAACACTCTCATTTAGCGTCACGCTTGGTGAGCAGACAACAAGTAAAACATCAGCAGATAAACTGCACCCTGGGCTATCAGGTGCAGAACTAACAAACACCACTGACAGTGACCAGGTGGAAGGCGTGAAGGTATCCAATATCGACGAAGGTTCGTCTGCTGCCACCTATCAACTCCAACCCAACGACATTATTATTGGCGTAAATAGAAAACGAGTTAAGAACTTAGCTGACTTTAGAAAGATCATTGAGCAGCAACCAGGTGTGCTAGCACTCAATATTCAGCGTGGAGATCGTACGATTTACCTTGTTATTCGCTAATACTCACATTGTGAACTGCATCGTAAAGTGAGCTAGAGGCAACGTCTAGATCCATAATATCTACATTTAAAGTCGCTTAAGGCGTTACCATTTGGTGACGCCTTTTTGTTATTTATCAATCTAATGCTATGCTTCGACAGCACACGATATAAAAAGAATCGGCGCTCACCGATTATCTCAAGGATTTTTACTCTGTTACTGAGGAAGGTATGCTGAATTTTTTATTACGCTCGGTTATTTTAGGTTTGGCGACTGCGCTTATCTTATTACTTGCTGTCCCATCTTTGCGCCCTAACCTATTACCTCAAGTAATACCTTCAACGACGGACGATCTCTCTAGCGTACAGCTATCATTTAACGATGCGGTAAGAAAAGCAGCACCAGCGGTAGTGAATATCTATAGTCGCAAATACACCGAAGACAACAGAACCAAGCTCTCGACTCAAGGGCTAGGGTCCGGTGTAATTGTCAGTGAAAAGGGCTACATCGTTACTAACTACCATGTTGTCGCCCTGGCCGATCAAATTATCGTCGCCCTTCAAGATGGGCGCGTCGCCGCAGCGCAACTTGTTGGCCAGGATCGCCGTACTGACATTGCTATCTTGCAAATTGAAGGCACTAACTTACCTATCATTCCTTTAAACCCAGACTATTCAGCAAAAGTTGGCGATGTTGTCCTCGCAATCGGCAACCCGTATAACCTCGGTCAAACAACCACTTTTGGTATCATTTCTGCAACGGGGCGCTCATCAATTAGTGCTGACGGTCGCCAAGCCTTTATACAAACCGATGCGGCAATCAATCAAGGAAATTCAGGTGGTGCATTGGTCAATAGTCAAGGAGAGCTCGTCGGTATCAATACCGCTTCTTTTCAACAAGCCACCGATATGGAAACTTACGGCATCTCATTTGCCATCCCTTATGCCCTCGCTGACAAAATAATGAATAAGATCATTGCTGATGGCCGTGTTATCCGTGGCTATATTGGCATTGATGGACAAGATATAAACTCAGTCACGTCACGATTACTTGGTGATGAGCATCTAGGTGGTATTGTGGTACTCGGGGTTGATCCTAATGGGCCTGGAGCTAAAGCTGGATTTCAGGCACAAGACATTATTCTTACGATTGATGGGCAAAAGATTAATGGTCGCCAAAGCGTGATGGATTTAGTCACTGATCTACGCCCTGGCGTCGAGGTCGATGTGCTAATACTAAGGAAAGGCGAAGAGCAAACGCTCTCTGTTAAAATTGCAGAAGATAAGCGTGAATAGCCCAAGAGCATTAATTCACTCTACACAACAATCAATATAGTTCGAATAGAAAAAGCCCCTAACTAATGATGACTAGTTAGGGGCTTTTATTCATTAATATCTAGGATATTAACTTTCCACAGTATTCGCAGCTTCAAGCTCAATTCGCGTCACGCGTTGTAAACCTCTTGGTAATAAGCTACCTCGACGTCCTCGCTCTCCACGGAAATTATCTAAATCAGCGGGTTTGAGACCTAACTTACGCTTACCTGCGTAGATGGTTAATGAAGCCCCTTGAGGTAGAGCCATAAGGTGCGACACATACTCTTCGCGCTCTTTTGCCTTGGCTGCCGGGATATTAATGATCTTATTCCCCTTACCTTTACCCAGTTGAGGTAGATCTTTAATAGGAAACAGCAACATACGACCTTGGTTGGTGATTGCTAGAATTTCATCGGAGTCGAGATCGCCAACAGTGTGAGGTGGCATTACTTCTGAGTTTTGAGGCAAATTAACCAGTGCTTTTCCACTCTTGTTCTTAGACAGTAAATCACTGCCTTTACAAACAAATCCATAACCGGCATCTGAGCCTACTAACCACAGTTGTTCATCTTCACCCATAATCACCTGACGCATAGAACTACCAACACTGATGTTCAATCGCCCTGTTATCGGCTCACCTTGGCTACGTGCAGATGGTAAAGAGTGAGACTCTAACGAGTAGCTACGTCCATCACTACCAAAGAAGACGGCTTGCTGATTACTCTTTCCGCGAGCATGTGCTAAGTAGTTATCACCAGACTTATAATTCAGTGTTTCTGCATCAACCTCATGCCCTTTCGCATGACGTATCCAACCTTTTTCAGACAAGACAACCGTAATTGGCTCACTAGGAACAAGATCTCGCTCTGTCAGTGCTTTTGCTTCTGCACGTTCAATTAAAGGAGAGCGACGATCATCGCCATATTTCTCGGCATCAGCCTGGATCTCTTTCTTAATTAATGTGCTTAGTCGACGTTCAGAACCCAGCAATTTTTCAAGCTTATCACGCTCTTTTGCTAGTTCATCTTGCTCTCCACGAATCTTAAACTCTTCTAACTTCGCTAAGTTTCGTAGTTTGATGTCTAAGATTGCATCTGCTTGCGTTTCAGTAATGTTGAAGCGGCTCATTAATACTGGACGTGGTTCGTCTTCAGTACGAATGATCTCAATAACTTCATCTATATTCAGGTACGCAACTAACAAGCCTTCCAAGATATGTAGGCGAGCAAGAACTTTGTCTAAGCGGTGCTGCAAACGACGACGAACCGTTGCACGACGATACTCTATCCACTCAGAAAGAATTTGAACCAACCCTTTCACTTGTGGTTTATCATCTAAGCCAATCATATTGAGGTTAACTCGGAAGTTTTTCTCAAGATCGGTTGACGCAAATAGGTGATTCATCAGCTGATCACAATCGATGCGATTCGAGCGCGGTACGATTACGATACGAGTTGGATTTTCATGATCCGACTCATCACGTAAATCGTCAACCATTGGCAGCTTTTTCGCACGCATTTGAGCCGCTATCTGTTCTAACAGTTTAGCGCCTGAGACTTGATGTGGCAGAGCAGTGATAACAATGTCATTACCTTCTTTATGCCATACCGCACGCATTTTGATACTGCCACGACCGGTGCGGTAGATTTTCTCAATATCGCCTTTAGGCGAAATTATCTCTGCTTCTGTCGGATAATCAGGACCCTGAACAAAGCCCATCACATCACTCAGTTCTGCTTTAGGGTTATCCAATAGATGAATCGTTGCATCAGCCACTTCACGTACGTTATGTGGTGGAATGTCCGTTGCCATACCAACAGCAATACCCGTAATACCGTTAAGCAGAATATGAGGTAGACGTGCTGGCAACATTTGTGGCTCTTTCATCGTGCCATCAAAGTTAGCCTGCCACTCAACCGTCCCTTGGCCTAATTCGCCAAGAAGAACTTCTGCAAACTTAGAAAGTTTCGCTTCGGTATAACGCATCGCAGCAAAGGATTTAGGGTCATCGGGTGCCCCCCAGTTTCCTTGGCCATCAACAAGCGGATAACGGTAAGAGAATGGCTGAGCCATCAATACCATCGCTTCATAACACGCTGAGTCACCGTGCGGGTGATACTTACCGAGTACATCACCAACGGTACGTGCTGACTTCTTATATTTTGATGCCGCAGATAGACCAAGCTCTGACATTGCGTAAATAATACGTCTTTGAACTGGTTTTAAACCATCGCCAATATAGGGCAATGCTCGGTCCATGATGACGTACATTGAGTAATTCAGATAAGCGTCTTCGGTGAACTTGCGCATAGGCAATTGTTCAACGCCATCATAAGTAATTTCAGTCGACATTATAAATTAAACCTCTGCCATATCGCCGTTAGATTGGAGCCATGCGCGACGATCATCAGCACGCTTCTTGCCTAGCAACATATCCATCATCTCCATCGTCGCTTCGCTATCATCGATAGTCAGCTGAACCAAGCGGCGAGTATTTGGGTCCATTGTAGTTTCACGTAACTGAAGTGGGTTCATTTCACCTAGACCTTTGAATCGCTGCACGTTGATTTTGGCTTTTTTCTTACTCAACCGCTCTAGTACACCTTCTTTCTCATCTTCATCAAGGGCGTAAAAAACCTCTTTACCGCAATCGATACGGAAAAGTGGCGGCATGGCTACGTAGATATGTCCCGCTTCAACTAACGCTCGGAAGTGGCGAGTAAATAACGCACATAGGAGTGTCGCGATATGGAGACCATCCGAGTCAGCATCGGCAAGAATACAGATTTTTCCGTAACGTAAGCTCTCTAGATTATCACTATCAGGATCAATACCCAGAGCAACAGAGATATCATGGACTTCTTGTGACGCTAAAACCTGATCAGCAGAGACTTCCCATGTATTGAGGATTTTGCCGCGAAGTGGCATTACCGCTTGGAATTCACGATCACGCGCTTGCTTAGCTGAACCTCCCGCAGAGTCCCCTTCGACAAAGAAGATTTCAGTGCGGCTTAAGTCTTGTGCAGAACAATCTGTCAGCTTGCCCGGTAAGGCAGGGCCCGACGCCACTTTCTTACGAACAACTTTTTTACTTGCACGCATACGGCGATGCGCGTTAGCGATACAAACTTCAGCAAGCTGCTCTGCAAGTTGCGGCTTTTCATTCAGCCACAGGCTAAAGGAGTCTTTTACAACACCAGAGACAAACGCCGCGGTTTGACGAGAAGAGAGTCGTTCTTTGGTTTGACCGGCAAACTGAGGGTCTTGAATTTTAACCGACAATACGTATGAACAGCGCTCAAACACATCATCACCGGTCAATTTCACACCACGTGGTAGCAAATTTCGGAATTCACAAAACTCCCGCATCGCGTCAAGCAAACCTTGGCGGAGACCATTAACGTGTGTACCACCTTGTGCGGTCGGAATTAAGTTAACGTAGCTTTCGGTGATCATATCACCACCTTCTGGCTGCCAAATAATGGCCCAGTTAGCAGCTTCCGTTTCGGCCGAGAATTCACCAGTAAAAGGAACTTCAGGAATAACGGTATAACCCTTGACGCCTTCAGCTAAGTAATCTTTTAGGCCATCTTCGTAGAACCACTTGTGCTCGTTCCCGTTAACCTTATCACTAAAGGTAATTTCAAGCCCTGGGCATAAAACGGCTTTAGCGCGTAAGTTATTAATCAAACGAGTAACAGAGAAGTTACCTGAATCGAAATAGCTAACATCAGGCCAGAAGTGAACGCTGGTCCCTTTATTACGACGGCCACATGTGCCCGTTATGGTTAGCTCTTCTACTTTATTACCATGCTCAAACGCCATTTCGTAGACTTGGCCATCGCGACGCACAGTGACTTGAACGCGCTTTGAGAGTGCGTTTACAACAGAAATACCCACACCATGCAAACCACCTGAGAACTGGTAGTTTTTATTCGAGAACTTACCACCTGCGTGCAGCTTACAGAAAATAAGCTCAACCCCTGAGATTTTCTCTTCTGGGTGAATATCAACAGGCATACCACGGCCGTCATCAATCACTTCTAACGATTGATCAGCATGGAGGATTACTTGCACCTTTGAGGCATGTCCGGCTAGCGCTTCATCGACACTGTTATCGATGACTTCTTGACCTAAGTGGTTAGGTCTCGCTGTGTCCGTATACATACCTGGTCGGCGGCGTACTGGTTCTAAACCATTGAGAACCTCAATGGCCCCAGCATTATATTGTTCAGTCATAATACGGAATATACTTAGTAGATAATTAAGTCATTATATTGCTGTTGGTATAGAGAGACTGTTAACACTTCTCGCGAATCAAGCTTAAATAGAGGCTAGAGTGTGGCAATTGTACTAAAAGTGACAAATCTGCTGAAACTATCAGCATTCTCAACAACAAAAGTATAGGTAGAACATAGTCTGGAAGTGGCTCTCTTATGTCAAGAGAGATAGGTAAGTAACAGGTAAAATTATGACTCCTCCCTCAGTGAGCGAAGGAAAAAGTAAAATTACTCACATTGGGCTTGGGCACGAAAATCTTCCAACACATAATATACGACAGCGCAGTCTATACTGTTGAAATCACTTATAGCTCGAGGAACTTTACAATTTCAGCAGGGTATCGTTCAAAATTGATAAAACTATGATCGCCACCTTGTTCGACCGTCTGTTTAGACAAGCTAAACCTTTCGACAGCTTGACGATAATCAAGCACTTCATCTTCGGTTTGTTGTAATAACCAGAAGTCTTGTGGTTGACGAATCGACTCGACATCAAGCGCCTTTAATTGCTCTATATGAACGGGCTCTAAAACGTATTGCTGCTGCGTGTAGGGATTAACCTGCTCACCTAAATAATCGACCAATAATTCATAAGGCTTAACTGCTGGATTGACTAACACCGATTTAAAACCGAATTTAGCATTAAGCCAAGTTGATAGGTATCCACCTAGAGAGCTGCCAACAAGGCCAACTTGATAATCTACGTGATACTTATCAATCAGCTCTAAAAGGCAATCAGCAGCCTCTTGTGGAAAACAAGGAAGCTGTGGGGTTACAAGTTTAATATCTGGGCGTTCAAAGAGGCAGTACTCCTTCATCACATTGGCTTTATGTGATTGGGGAGAGCTGTTAAACCCATGAATATACAAAAGTAGTGGTTTTTTTGATTGAGCCACTATTAATAGCCACCAGCGGTAAAGTCAGGCAAAAAGCTATCATCAGCTAAGCGCTCAACCTTTGTCACCAACTGCCCGTCAGGATAAAGATCAAGTTCTCTCCAGCCTGGGGAGCACCTGTCTAGAGCAAAATCATCCGAATTGGGCTTGAACTGAATACAAGTTGATGGCGTTGCAATAACACGCACACCGTTGACCTCTCGATCCATATCTTGATGGACATGCCCACACAGCATAGCTTTAACATTGTCATGCTTATTAATAACTTGCCATAGCAGATCGGAATCTTTAAGCGTATGTTGATCAAGCCATGCGCTACCAACCAATACAGGATGGTGGTGAAGTAACACCAAGGTATGGCGGTTCAGGTTGTCACTTAAGTGCTGATCAAGCAGGCTCAATTGACGATCACTTAATCGCCCATGAGGCATGCCCACAACTTGAGAATCAAGCATAATAATTTGCCAGTGCTCACCGACAAGAAGGTGCTCTAAATGTTCTATTTGTGACGAAGGGAAAACTGAACCCATATTGGGTTTAAAATCATGGTTACCAGGCAACCAGTAACAAGGCTTCTTTAATGGAGCAATACCGTTTGCAAAGCGTTGATATGATTCAACACTATGGTCTTGAGAGATATCTCCAGTGGCCAAGATAGCTTCAAATTTCACAGCAGACTGCTCAACTTTAGCGACGACCGCACGAAAGCTATCCAGTGTCGTGACACTAAGAAGACTTCCGTTTGCAGGAGCAAACAGGTGAGTATCTGTGATTTGTAACAGCTTGATCGGTGTAGACCTAGCTGTGCTTGACGACAATTTCAAAATCAAAACCTGAACATTTACATAACTAATGACGAATATTTATTGGAGCTTGGCTAATCCCATGCTTGAGACAAAATGTCAGCCAATCCCCTAAGAAACGGTTTATTTGTGCTTTTTCATCTTTTTGCATCATTCTAGCATTTGGGTAATCATATCGAGGTTTTACACGCCCAAAATGTTCGCTAGAAAACACTTCTGCCACACGAGCATCGTGATACAGCCTGACAGACATTTTAGGTAATGGAAATATTGGAACGTCATCACTCTGACAAACCTCCACTAAAGTTGTGTACTTTGTGACCTCGCACACTTGCAATTGGTATGTCATGGCAGCAGCTTTATAGCAGCGAATATCGCCTACTTTTGCCTGCAAAGGTAACAGTGCGTTCAGTTTTGCGTAGTTAGTCTCATAGACACGCATCAACTCAGCTAAATCAACGTGATAGATTTTGTTCTCCATCACGTGCACCACTTAGAGACAATTTCTGAGTAATTCAGTTCCAGCCATTGTAGTGCAATGATAGAAGCACCGTTCTCAAATTGACCTGACTTGACCCTTTGATACGCTTCTTCTCTTGACATGACATGTACACGAATATCTTCGCCCTCATAATCAAGCCCATGAGTACCAAAAGCTTTTGAGGCGTCGACTTCGCCTATATAGACATCCAACTTTTCAGAGCAGCCACCAGAGGATGGGTAAAATGAGGTAATCTTTTCTAGATGATTAACCTCAATCCCAGCTTCTTCGACCATCTCTCGGCGAGCGACATCTTCAGCGGTTTCATCGCGGTCAATAATTCCTGCCACAATCTCTAACTGCCAAGGTGACTCATGCTCCAATGCACCAACACGAATCTGCTCAATGATGACCACTTGATCCAAAATAGGATCATAAGGCAACACAGCAACGGCATGTCCTCGTTCAAACATTTCTCGCTCAATAGGCTCACTCCACCCTCCATCAAAGAGTCGATGGCTAAACTGATATTTAATCATCTTAAAGAAACCGCTAAATAGGCTCTTCTTTGAGATAATTTTCACATCTTCTTTAGTAAAGTTGATCAATGACCTGTTTGAGTGTTGCATCCGAGCACCTCTTACTGTGTATTTTGTATTTTACCTAGAGTTGACCCTAAGAACCAAGGATAGTTTTAAAATATTTATACAAGTTTTATAGATTTATTTAAGCAATAGACTATAAATATTCAGATACCTGTCAGCAATATGTAAAAATATGCAAAATTTCGGGTAAATTACCACCACTTTAGGGTAGACTTCGACCTGATTACCCTCTTTATATTTTAGGCAGGAATAGGAATAATGAAAAAACTGCTTCCCGTATTCATCACAGCTGCACTAGGCGGCCTGAGTACCTCTGCATTAGCCGATTCTTTTGCTGATATCTACAATCATGCAAAAGATAATGATCCGCAACTATTAAGTGCAGCAGCACAACGTGACGCCGCATTTGAAGCTGTGACTTCGAGTCGTAGTAGCTTGCTTCCGCAAATCAACCTAACGGCTGGTTATAACGTCAACAGTAGTGACCAAGAACAAAGAGAAAGTAACAAGCTTACCGCTGGTATTAACTTCTCTCAGGAGCTTTACAATCGCTCTAGTTGGGTGACGTTAGATACAGCAGAGAAAAGCGCTCGCCGTGCTGACTCTTCTTACGCTGCAGCGCAGCAAGGTTTGATCCTTCGCGTATCTTCTGCTTACTTTGAAGTACTGCGAGCTCAAGACAACCTTGAGTTTGTTCGCGCAGAAAAAGCAGCCGTTGGCCGCCAACTTGAACAAACAAAACAACGTTTTGAAGTGGGTCTTTCTGCAATTACTGACGTCCATGATGCTCAAGCAGAATACGATGGCGTTTTAGCAAACGAAGTTCTTGCTGAAAACAGCCTAGTGAACAGCTATGAGAATCTGCGTGAAATTACGGGGCGCGAGCACTCTAATCTAAACATTCTAGATACTGACCGTTTTGCCGCTCAAAAGACCGCTTCTCCAGTGAATACTCTTGTTGAGCAAGCAGAAGAGAAGAACCTTAGCTTATTGACTGCGCGTATCTCTCAAGATGTAGCACGAGACAATATCTCGCTAGCGAGTTCTGGTCACCTTCCGTCAATCACTTTAGATGGTGGTTACAACTACGGAAATGATTCAAATATTCAAGGAACTTCTCAGAGCTACACAAATAATGACTTTAACATCGGTGTGAACCTTTCTGTTCCACTATATACCGGTGGTAACGTGACCTCGCAAACTAAGCAAGCTGAATTTGCTTACGTTGCGGCTAGCCAAGATTTAGAAGCGACGTACCGTAGTGTTGTGAAAGATGTTCGCGCATTTAACAACAACATCACAGCTTCTATTGGTGCGCTGCGTGCTTATGAGCAAACGGTAGTTTCTGCAAGTTCGGCACTAGAAGCGACAGAAGCGGGTTTCGATGTTGGTACACGTACCATTGTTGATGTACTAGATTCAACTCGTCGTCTATACGATGCTAACCGCAACCTATCAGATGCGCGTTATAACTACATCATTAGTGTCCTACAACTGCGTCAAGCGGTAGGTACTCTAAGCGAGCAAGATGTGCTCGATGTTGATGCTGGTCTTAAGCCTGCTAGCTAACCGTCGTATTGCTAGGTTATACGTATAAAAAAACCGCTTCACGATGAAGCGGTTTTTTATTGTTCAAATTTGTGTGAGAAACGAGTTAGCCTCGACCACCTTTGATAGCATCGATAATCTCAGTCGTTGAGCAACCATCTTCAAAGTTAAGCACTTTGACTTCTCCACCAGCAGCAATCACCTCTTTTCCACCCGCAATATCTTCTGGCTTATAGTCACCACCTTTAACCAATAGGCTTGGCAGTACTTCAGAGATTAAACGCTGTGGCGTATCTTCACTGAATGGCACGACCCAATCAACAGCACCTAAGCCCGCTAAAACGGCCATACGACGATCAGTTGGATTGACTGGACGACCAGGGCCTTTTAGACGCTTAACAGAGTCATCCGTATTCACTGCAACGATTAAGCGATCACCTAACTTAGCAGCGTGGTTAAGATAAGAGACATGACCTGCATGCAAGATGTCAAAACAGCCATTAGTCATCACGACTGTTTCGCCTTTCGCTCTTGCTTGCTTAACCGCTTCAATTAATGCTGGCTCTGTAATAACACCAAAGTCAGTGTCTTGACTGCCATGAATGGCTTCCGCTAATTCAATCGTAGAGAGTGTCGATGTACCTAACTTACCGACAACCACACCTGCAGCAGCATTAGCTAGTGCACACGCTTCATCTAAAGGCTTACCGGCAGCAACCGAAGCGGCCAATACCGAAATTACCGTATCCCCTGCACCGGTCACATCGTAAACTTCTTGCGCTTGTGTTGGTAAGTGGAATGGTTCTTCATCGCGGCGAAGCAGTGTCATGCCGTGTTCGCTACGCGTGACAAGCAGAGCTTCAAAATCGAACTTCTCAATCAGAGCTAGCCCTTTTTCTACCAACTCTTCGTCTGATTTAACGGGCCCTACAACCTGTTCAAACTCTGACAAATTTGGCGTAAGCAATGTGGCGCCACGGTAGCGCTCAAAATCAGCCCCTTTAGGGTCAATGAACACAGGCACATTGGCTTGACGTGCTTTTTGAATAAACTGCTGCACATGCTCTAAAGCACCCTTAGCGTAATCAGAAAGAATGACTGAGCGTGATTTCGGTAATGCTTGCTCCATTCGAGACAAGATCAAATCAGCATCGGTATTTTCAAATTTGTCTTCAAAATCGAGTCGAATGAGCTGCTGACCACGACTTAAAACACGCAGTTTGGTAATCGTCGGGTAGTTTGGCAGTGAAACGAAATCACAGTGCACTTTCAAAGCTGAAAGTGTTTCCGTTAATACCTTTGCAGGCTCATCAATACCCGTTAAACCAATGATATGTGCATGGCCGCCTAGAGAGGCGATATTCATGGCAACGTTAGCAGCGCCGCCCGGACGCTCTTCATTATCTTCAACTTTCACCACAGGAACAGGCGCTTCTGGTGAGATTCGCCCTGTTGGCCCATACCAATAACGATCAAGCATTACATCACCGATGATAAGGACGCCTGAATCGTTGTAATCAGGTAGGATTGGTTTCATTGTGGATCTCCAAAATTCGTAACTGAGGCGAGTTTAGCACAAGGCTTTTTATCACTAAACTCTCGACTCATATTTGTTCTATCTATCAGTTAATTGACACTGTTTATTCTAGCCACTGCTTCCAAACTTGCGTCACTAATGCTCGTTCATCAATGAATTTATCTTCTGCGACATCCGCATCAAGGTTGAGCAGGTTCCGGTGATGGATCTGATCGCGCATCTCAATATACGCCTTAATGAGCCCCATCGCTTGAGCTTCATCCATCACACCTTGAGCTATCATCGACTCAAACAGGCGAATATTGTCAGACCAACGTGATAACTTTGGCTTCTCATGGCTAAAGTTAAGCACCAGATATTGCGCTAGAAACTCTACATCGGTTATACCACCAGGATCTTGCTTTAACATAAAGCGACCCGATTTTTTCCCGCCAAGATGGTCACGCATTTTAATACGCATATCAGTGACCTGTTTTTTCAGCGCTTCCTGCTCTCGCTCAAGACACAGAATATCCTGACGAGTCTTAGCAAATGCTTGCTGTAGCGGCGTATCACCATAAATCATTCTGGCTCTGACCAGAGCTTGATGTTCCCATGTCCAAGCATCGCTATGTTGGTACTCATCAAACGAATCCGTTGGGCTCACCAATAAGCCAGAAGCACCTGACGGTCGTAAACGCGTATCAACTTCATAGAGAATGCCTGATGCAGTACGGATTGAGAAAATGTGGATAATACGCTGAGCCAAGCGGAGGTAAAACTGCCTACCATCAATTTCTTTCTTGCCATCAGTGTACACATTGACCGGGCAGTCATGCATAAAGACAATATCGAGATCAGAGTTGTAGCCAAGCTCCCATCCTCCAACCTTGCCATAACCGACTACGGCAAACCCTTTACCGCCTCGATCATTGACATGAGTAGGAACCCCATACTTTTCAGCCATCTGTTGCCATGCTTGATTGATCACCGCTTCGACAATCGCTTCCGCTAAGTAGGTTAAGTGGTCACTCACTTTGGTGATAGGCAACACGCCTGCAATATCACCCGCCGCAATACGCAAAATGCAGATCTGTTTAAACTGACGTAGCGCTTCTATCTGTTGTTCCATATCATCTTCAGGAATACGTGCCAGATAGTCACGAAGTTCGGTTTTATAAGAATCAAGTGGAACGGGGTTATATAGGTGCTGAGGGTCAATAAGCTCATCCAGCAAGATTGGATAGCGACCCAGTTGCTCTGAGATCATTGGACTTGCGGTACACAAACGTATCAATTGAGTCAACGCCGCGGGATGCTCATCAAGGAGCTCCAAATAAGTCGTCCTTGTAACGATCTTATGCAGTAAGTGAAGTACTCGCGACAAACCAAATTGTGCATCTTTATGTGCAAATAAGGTTGAGAATACTTTGGGCATTAATCGATTGAGCACTTCACGACCACGGGGACCAAGCGTCTTCTTAGCAAGATCTTGTTTGTATTGGAAGATTGTCTTCGCCAACGATTCAGCTTGTGTTTGTGCCAAATCGCTATCAAGAATATTTTCAATCACATCTTGCTCGGCTGCCATGTCCCACAGTTCATGAAAATGTGGCGCGGCAGTATCACATTGATCTTCTTCAATACCGATAAGCTCTTCAAAGATATCGTGTACATTTTTCATGTGTGCCGCGATCTCAGCCGTCAGCTCTACATAGCTTTCAAAGCCCATAGCGACCGCTAACTTAAGCTGCTCAATTTCCGAGTCAGGTAATGTTTGTGTCTGCTTGTCAGCCATCGCCTGTATCAAGTTTTCAGTACGGCGCAAAAACAGATAAGCGTTGGATAAGTTATCGACTTCGAATTCATCAAGCAGTGCTAACTCTTTTATCGCTTGTAAGGTTTCAAGTAGACCACGACCACGTAAGCTTGGCTCACGTCCACCACGAATCAATTGGAACACTTGAGCGATAAACTCAACTTCACGAATACCACCAGCACCCAGCTTGATGTTATTGCTTAGGCCACGTCTTCTCACTTCACTGCTGATCATTGATTTCATTCGACGCAAAGATTGAATTGCACTGAAATCGATATAACGACGGAAAACAAAGGGACGCAGCATTTTACGCAGCTCCTGATATTCCGGATACATCTCACTGCCCATCACTCGCGCTTTGATCATCGCGTAACGTTCCCAATCACGCCCCTGTTCTTGATAGTAGTCTTCTAACGCAGCGTAACTCATCACTAGCGGGCCACTTTCACCAAACGGTCGAAGGCGCATATCCACACGATAACAAAAGCCGTCAAAGGTATGCTGGTCGAGAGCTTTGATGATTCGCTGACCTAAGCGAGTAAAGAACTGAGCGTTGGCAATACTGCGTCTAGCGCCCTGAGTTTCACCGTTTTCTGGGTAGGTAAAGATTAAATCGATATCAGAAGAGAAATTCAGCTCACCTCCGCCCAGTTTACCCATACCAATGATGAGCATCGGCTGTGGGGTACCTTCGCTATTACAAGGTGTTCCCCACTCTTGGCAACAGATTTTGTACTGCCACTGGTAGGTTTCGAAAATCATCGCTTCAGCAAGCTCTGATAAATGCTGGAGGCTTTGCTCAAGTTCCCAAGAGGCTAAAAAGTCACGCCATGCAATATAGCTCATTTCTCTGTTTCGAAATTGTCGTAATACTCGATGACCTGCCGCCTCATCACTGCACTGATCCAGTAGTGCTTTTAAACGTTGGCGGTAATCAGCGCAGCGAGAATTATCCTCAAGCATGATTGGCAGTTGTTCAATCAAACCCTCATCTCGCTGCAGTGCCTCAGTGATAAACTGGCTCAGACCTGATATCAACTTCAGTTCATCAGTGCGATTTTCAGGCCACGATTCAAAAGCGGGTTTAGCCATCAAGGTTTCAAACACCGAGTCGGAAATAGGAATAAGTTTATCAGGCAATAGCATACTGCTTCCTTGTGCGTCACTTAGAGAACGTCTTGAGAGGATTTTAAAACGAATAGCCATAGTTATAACAAACTTAAGCCATAAAAAAACGCCCACCATGCGAAGTGAGCGTTTTTATCATTAGAACGTGAATTTAGACTTTAAACGATGTGATCTTTTTATCGAGCTCTTCCGCATTATTTTGCATGATTTCAGAGGTTTCTAGTAATTCACCAATCACAAGTACTGATGCTTCAACAAGCTCACGTACGTTTGTTAGGTTTTGATCCATCTCACCGGCAACACTGCTTTGCTGGCCTGCTGCCGTAGCAATTTGGAAGTTCATATCGTTGATCTGAGTGACTTGGCTAACGATACCATCAAGCTCGCTACCTGCATTTGTGACAAGCTCAACGCCTTCAGCAGCCTCAACCACGCTTTTTTCCATCAATTCGACAGCTGACGTTGCACTCGTTTGCAACTGGCTAATCATCTCTTGAATTTCAACCGTTGCTTGTTGTGTGCGTTGCGCAAGATTTCGAACCTCATCCGCAACCACAGCAAAACCACGACCCGCCTCACCCGCACGCGCCGCTTCAATCGCAGCATTCAGTGCTAGTAGATTCGTTTGCTCAGAGATACCCTGAATGGTTCCAACTACACTACCGATAGAATCGACACTCTCTTCAACTTGGTTTACCGCTCCAGCTGATGCACTAATATCTTGAGAAAGAACACTCATCTTTGTCACGCTGTCTTGGACAAAACGTTGGCCCGTTTGCGCTTGAGTTGATGCGCTCTCTGTTAATGAAGAAGCACTTTGTGCATGATCGGCAACGGTTTGAACCGTTGAGCTCATTTCACTCATTGCGGTCGCAAGCTGGTCAATTTCACTGAACTCTTCTTGCGTTGACTCTTTCGTCTCCGACATGCTCATCGTCATAACCTCAGTTAATGTCGATAGCTCTTGAGAGGACTCAACCTGCATCTTTATCATCTCTTGCAGTTGGCGACGCGTGATTTCAAGTTCACGAGCCACATCGCCATACTCATCTTTACAATCCATCATGATCTCCACAGAGAGATCTTTATTCGCCATCTGCTTGATTGAGTCACTTAAATACTGAGTTTGACGTAACATAACGCGCGCTGCAGCTAGCAAGATCACAACGAAGAACGCGATCATTATAATAGTTTGCCATAGAACCTGAACCAAATACGCTTCATAATGTTGCTGAGCAACCGCTGCATTGTCTGTTGCCACTAAAAGAGCATCATGAAATGTACTTGCATCCCAAAGCTGCTTTGTGACAATTAAAATGGTGCTCATCACCATCAATAAGATCATCTTTGGAACTAAACGAGTATTGGTGATTACTCGCTCCCATGGTTTGAATACCATCCTAGCCATTGTTCGTTCTCCGCAAATTTGTCTCTAATTTTGTCATTATGTCTCACTCTATATTTTCAACATCTTATGGATGTCATGTATATTGAGTAGACTGTTTTTAGCTAGTGCAAACGCCCTAGCCTCTAATTTATTTCGAGCCTCGTATGAATAAAGATGATATCAAAAATGACACCAGACCAATGAGCTTATTGTCACTGATCTTGTCTTTTATGGCGCTATTTGTGATCTCTGGCTTGTTGTTTATGCCTTTGAATCCTGAAACACGTCAGGTACTTATCGGCATCGACTTTGTTATCTGTAGCATTTTTATTTTGCAGCTATCGATAGATTTGATCCGAGCCGCAAACAAAGTGCAATATATGAAAAAGCACTGGATCGACTTTCTGGCGAGCTTACCGATGATCGAGCCGCTTAGATACGCTCGAATTTTCTCGATACTTCGTCTCATTCTTATTTTCCGCTCTGGGCAACACATATTTAGTCAGATTTTTTCAAATCGAAAAGAAACAACACTCGCTTCAATCTTGTTACTACTGGTTTTCTTACTCACAGTCGGCTCAAGCATGATGCTGTTTATTGAAGGAAAGAATCCAGGAGGAAATATTCAAGATGGTGGTGACGCCCTGTGGTGGGCTCTAGTGACCATTTCTACCGTTGGATACGGCGATCACTACCCCGTGACGGCCAATGGAAAAATGTTAGGCTCTGCGCTCATTATCTGTGGGGTCGGTATCTTTGGTGCGATTTCAGGCCTCATTACTTCCATGATTACTTCCCCAACCAAAAAGCAAACTCAAAGGTTGGAAAATAAAGAACGCCTACTCAATGAGATCGTTCAGCAACAAGCTGAGATATTACAACGACTAAACAAGATGGAAGAGAACATAATAAAACAAGGTCATTGCGATACTACGAAGGGAAACGGTAGTGCCTAGATGAGTAAGTTAAGTTACAAAAGGTAACTGACAATACTATTACTAAAGCCGATATTAGGCTGACATTTGCGACTGTAACTTCCTTATTATCTCCATGTTCACGAATATAAGAGGGTTATGCTTTGTCTAAATCAATGAAATTCGCAATTCTGTATGTCTCATTTTATGCCCTTGGCTGGGTACTACTTTTAACACTCCCCGCTTTTAATATTACCCAAGAGCGTCTTGAGTCGTATCAATCAATACTAATTATTTCAGGGTACGTTTTATCCTTACTCAGCCTAGGCCTTATCTGTCAAATTACGGCTAATTACAGAACTGAAGTAAAGAATAGTCCACGGCCTTTCTAATAACTTTTCCCTAAAAATGGTTTAGCCACTTTGCATTTAAGTGAGTGGCTAAGGCGTTAAACGATCATTTGGCTAATCAAAGCATTACTATTTTTGCCAATACGGTTCCGCTTCAATACAGATAATACGCGTCTGCTCCATAGCATGCAGAATAGAGGCTTCTTGACGAACTAACCAACGCTGCAACTGATCTTGTTCGTCACCCTCGAGTTTTTCAACAAAAGGCTTGAGTTGATCGAGCATAAGAAGATCATCAATGCCTTGCATGAGATCAGCCCATGGGAGACGGAAGCTATTACGCTCTTCAACATCATAAAGGGAAGCGAAGCCGACGCCTGTATAGAGGTTTCGCATCAAACGGTACTGCTGTTCTATATACTCTTCACTACTCAGTATCGTTTCTGGTGGGAACGCCTCCATCAACTCAGCCCATGTTCGGTCGAGTTGTTTAACGGAGAAGGGTGAGATGGAATGAGACATCTGCTCGCGAGCTTTATCATCTAAAAATGGTTGCCAGCCTCGAGTCAAAATCCAACGGCTCAAATCAAGCAAGATTCCAGTGTACCGAGCTGAAGAGAGAAGCGTTAGTATCTCATCACGGTTTGGAAGCGCATCTTGAACCCCTTTTAGCTCACTGACTAAAAATTTGCGCGCTTCAAGCTTTCTTAAGACGTGCCCTTTGTCTTCCAGCAAATCTGATAGATAGTCGTATTGTTTTAGCCAGCCTAACTCTTGCTCTAACCACTTCAACTCTTGACGTAATATGGCACTTGCTCTGCGTGGTACAATGCCACCATAAATGGTGAGAGTCTGTCTTATGAAGCTCAACGAGTGACGAATCTCATGCAACGCTTGAATGGACTCTCGCTCAGAATAGATTTGCTCATGATAGTGCCAATGAGACAACGCATGCTCTAGTGAATGGACAAAACAAGACTCGACAGAATCATGTCGATTGGTTTCAACCAAAGATAATGGCTTAACTTCATCACCTTGGTGTCCTTGAGCAAGACGATAGCCCTTTGCCGCTTTACTTAAGTTACCTAAGCGCATTCCACCAAATTCACTAAATTGTCTAGCCAAGGTGAATAGCGCATCTGTTTGTCCTGATTTCAGTTCAAACTCAATTTCACAAATAGGGTCACGTTTATCCCCTGAAACTACCTCTCCTAGATCAAAGGCGACTTCAACTTGACTTCCATCAGCCATGCCAATCAGCCACTGCTCGCGTGTGAAGTTCGTGGTAAACAACGGTGTTAATTGCGCTTGTAGTGTTTCAGTATCACGGCCTTGTGGCCAAATATCTTCAGGGTGCAGCGAGAGCATAGGGTCATTACAGGTATGCTCTGCATTATATTCAGGCCGTTGGTGTAAGCCTGCGACAACGCGACCTGCTGTTTTTACGGTTTGAATAAATACATCATCGAAACGTCGAATCCGTAAACCAGTATCGTGCTGACGCAGCCAGTTATCTGGTGTATCAAAATAGGTGTTTCCTAACTCACGGCTACTGTGCTGAAGGATTTTCATCTCGGTGACTTTTTCACGCAAAATCGTTGAAAATTCTGGTGAAACAAAAAACTTCAGTTCTATCTCGGTTTCCATAACTGTACCTTTCAAAGCAGATAGCAACAGGATATGGCGTATTAGTTAACTGGGCAAGAGAGAAATATCACCTCATTGATGATCTAAAACAGTTTTCATGAATGATTTAATGGGGTAACATGCGCGCCTTTATAGCCATCGTTCAACATTTCACCACGAAATGGTGTATGTTCTTTTTAGGTTATATTTAATAGGTTGAATGGCCATGCCAGTAAATACAATAATGGGGTTATTTGCAAAGTCCCCTATTAAGCCTTTGCAGCGCCACGTAGTGTGCGTTAATGAATGTTGCTCTCATCTTGTGAACTTTTTTGAAGTCTCTTCAAAAGGTGACTGGGAAAAAGCAGCAGAAATTCGTGCTCAGATTTCTCACTTAGAGAAAGAAGCTGATGTGCTAAAGCGCGAAATTCGCCTCAAACTTCCTCGCGGTTTGTTTATGCCTGTCGATCGTACCGACATGCTTGAGTTATTAACTCAACAAGACAAACTCGCTAACCTAGCCAAAGACATTTCAGGCCGAGTTTATGGTCGTCAATTGGTTATCCCTGAACAACTTCAAGAAAACTTCATCGTTTATGTTAAACGTTGTCTTGATGCTGCTGATCAAGCTCAAAAAGTAATTAATGAGTTAGATGAGTTGCTAGAGACAGGTTTTAAAGGACGCGAAGTCACACTTGTTGCCGAAATGATCCATCAACTGGATCTGATTGAAGATGATACTGATGCAATTCAAATTCAACTTCGTCAGCAGTTAATGGCAATTGAATCGGAATATAACCCTATTGACGTTATGTTCTTATACAAAATTCTAGAGTGGGTTGGTGGTATTGCAGATCAAGCACAGCGTGTAGGCGCTCGTCTTGAAGTAATGCTTTCTCGCTCTTAAATCACAAGCAACCCGATAACGAAGAGCACGATATAAACGCGACAGGTTAGGCGATGAGTATTTTTATCGCTGATGGGTTTGACGCGCCTAAATTTTGCTCCGCTTGTTATTAAACAACTAGGTATTACGATGGATATTATTGCTAACTACGGCACTGTCCTGATTATTATTGCTGCGGCTTTCGGTCTTTTGATGGCTATTGGTATTGGTGCAAATGACGTTGCGAACGCAATGGGCACCTCAGTAGGCTCTAAAGCTCTAACCGTAAAACAAGCCATCATCATTGCGATGATTTTCGAATTTGCCGGTGCATATCTTGCTGGTGGTGAAGTAACCGACACTATTCGACGTGGCGTAATCGATACTGATTTATTTGCTCACCAACCTGACGTTTTAGTCTTTGGTATGCTGTCTGCATTGTTAGCGGCAGGTACTTGGCTATTACTGGCTTCTTATATGGGTTGGCCTGTATCAACGACTCACTCAATTATCGGTGCCATCATCGGTTTTGCGTGTGTGTCTGTCGGTACTGAAGCGGTCGATTGGAGCTCTGTACAAGGTATCGTGGGTAGCTGGCTGATAACACCAGTTATCTCAGGTTTCTTTGCTTATATGATATTTGTCAGTGCACAACGCCTAATCTTTGATACAGAGAATCCTCTGTTCAACGCTAAGCGCTTTGTTCCAGTTTACATGTTCATCACCACCATGGTTGTTGCACTTGTAACGATTAAGAAAGGCCTAAAGCACATTGGTTTACACTTAAGCAACGGCGAAGCTTGGATGTGGTCTGCCGTGGTATCGGCAATTGTTATGGTAGCGGGCTACGTATACATTCAGAAGAAATTCGCTAACCGTGAAGATGACCATGGATTTGCAGGTGTGGAAGGCGTTTTCACCGTGCTAATGGTTATCACTGCTTGTGCGATGGCCTTTGCACACGGCTCTAACGACGTAGCAAACGCGATCGGTCCACTGTCAGCTGTTGTATCAACCGTTGAAAACATGGGTGAGATCGCAGGCAAAACTAAGATTGCTTGGTGGATTCTTCCACTTGGTGGCTTCGGTATCGTCATTGGTCTTGCAACCCTAGGCCGCAGAGTTATGGCAACTGTTGGTACTGGTATTACCGAGTTAACGCCAAGCCGTGGTTTCGCTGCTCAGTTAGCAACTGCATGTACTGTTGTTTTAGCGTCAGGTACAGGGCTGCCAATCTCAACCACACAAACGCTTGTTGGTGCGGTATTAGGGGTAGGTTTTGCACGTGGTATTGGTGCTCTAAACTTAGGCGTTGTGCGTAACATCGTTGCCTCTTGGGTCGTTACACTCCCTGCAGGTGCACTATTAGCTGTTGTATTCTTCTATGCAATCCAAGGTATGTTTGTGTAGAACGATGCCAGTTTAAAACTTTATTTATTCAAAGATAAGGTTTGTAGATTGTAAGCGTAGCGTCATTATTGACTCAAACGCACAGAAAGGGAGGCTTTGCCTCCCTTCTTTGTTGCATGGCCTTACGAAAATTCATACTATCTGTTCAATATACATTTTAACCAACTTCAAGATTGTTAAAGGATTCACTGTGAAGAAACTGATTTGCATGGTCTTGGTCTCTCTTATGGCCATTCCAGCAGCTTTTGCTCAAGACCGCTACATCGCGGATAAACTATTCACTTACATGCACTCAGGCCCCAATAATCAGTTCCGCATTATTGGCAGTATTGATGCTGGCGATAAGATTACTCTTCTCAACACAAATAAAGAGACGGGCTATAGCCAAATTCAAGATACTCGCGGTCGTAAAGGTTGGGTTGAGACTCGCTTTGTTACGCGCCAAGAGAGTATGGCTGTTCGCTTGCCTAAGCTAGAGAAAGAGCTCACGACAGTGAAAGCTCAGCTTTCAAATGCTCGTGGTAATGCCGACAGTGAAAAAGCAGGCCTGATTGATTCTCTAGAAGTTCGTAATCAGCAAATTTCTGAGCTTGAACAAAATTACAGCGACATCAGCACACAGCTAACGGCGTCTCAAACGGAAGTGCGTGAACTTCGCGCTCGCCTAGATACGCAAAAAGAAGACCTACTACTGAAATACTTCATGTACGGTGGTGGCGTTGCAGGTGGCGGTCTATTGTTTGGACTATTGCTACCTCATGTGATGCCTCGTCGTAAGAAATCACCAAACGGTTGGGCATAAGCTCGAAGCCTAGTATTTAGGCATCAAAAAGTCTTTAGACATAAAAAAGGTCACCTCGGTGACCTTTTTTAATACCCAAATATTATGTCCTGAAATCGTACCAATCCCATTGATTAGATGGTCATAAAACTGCGTAGAAAAAATCACTTAGAATAAGGCAAAAATTTTGTAGCTAGTTATTCTAACTACAAAATCTTTAACGCCATTATCAGGGATTTTAGCAAGCAAGAATGACTAGATAATTGATGAGATTGGTACCACTACCCTTTCCAATCAAACAGCGCTGGAATTTCTATCAACTGGTCTCGATACTCTATCGTGGTGTAACGCTGCCTGATTTCAATTAACCTAACATCGATCCCTATCTGATCTCCCTCAACATACTCACTGCCATTGACCTTTACCCAACGCTTATCAACCTGACTTGAGTAAACATGGGTTTGGAAATTCATCGATGGGAGTAAACCTACAAAATCAGCTCCTCGCTGAGAGAGTTTAATCGACTCTTGAGCTTCATTTTGATCGTAAGCATCGGTAGGTTCAACATTGCTTAATTGACTCACTGCATCATCACTGTGGTTAAAAGCAGATTGCACTCTTTGAGCGAGTTCAGGAGAGAACTGACTTAAATCAAGCTGAGATAATGAATCCAGTGCCTCATTAGTTTCAGAGGCTGGAACAGCAAGCACAGTATCTACAGTTTCATGACTGGAAAATTGAGGATCACTTTCAACGGCAGAACGACTCTCTGTTTCAGCGACAACCGAGTTGTTAACCTTGAGCGTCTCTTTGGAAATTCTACTGTTTTCTACATACGTCGACTTTAGTTCTTTTGGTGGAAAGTAAGGTGAGGAACTAAACGCGCTTTCCACTTCGATAAATTCAGGCTCGACTTTCATCACAATCGACGGTTTTGCCTGATAGGCTTGATAGTCTCGATAGACATCATACCCAAGCCATGAAGTTGTCATTATAACCGGCGCTATAAAAGCCAACGCTATGCTTAACTTAGAAACGTTAGCGGTATTCTGAGTTAGATTCATTGGCGCTATAGGGGTAGCATCATAGCGCTGATGATTTTGCTCTGAGATCTTGAGTGCCTTCAGTATTTCAGACATTAATGGACCTCACTGAGTTGATTATCATGATTAGCAGGAGTGTGCTGTTCTGGTGCATTAAGTTCAGGTGCATTATTTTGAGTTAATTGCTCTAACGCTTTAAGTGTCTGCTGGCCTGCTATGCCATCAACAGACATATTCTGCCAGCGCTGAAACAGCATAACCTTACGCTCTAGTTGATCATCAAACACGGCAGACGCATTTGGCGTTTCACCAATCAGCTCAGACAACACTTTGTCTAGCTGAGCAACGGCCCCACCCGACATGCCTTTTCTTAATACCTCTTTAAACTGGGATTGCCAAATATAATGGTAATCACCGGTCCACAATGGCTGAATCCAATGGCTGTCGACAACCACTCTTTGCCCATTGAAAATCAGCTCAATTGAATAATCAGCATTAACTCGGCTTAAAACAGCAAAACGAATTTGTTGATCAATGTCTAGGTGGATAACAACAGGCCTATTCAGGGTCAGCAGGTCGTTCCAATCGCCTTGTTGCTGTTCGCAGTGAAACAAGCGTGATGTTTCTCTATGACTATCACAAAGCCGGTCTAACACACTCGCTCGATAACCCCACACTTGATATAAATCGCTAATGGATTGCTCTAAGGTAGAAGATTGCATCAACTGCTGTTTCAACTTAGGGGAAAGGATTTCTTTCACAACCTGTTGTGGCTCTGATTGTATTTGTGAAGAAGTACCCCAGTTACTTTTTAGCTCGTTCGCCCACGTAGCGAACCCTAGATAAATGGCTATTGATACAACAACGCCAAGCGATAGACTGATCAACATTGGTTTCGACGAACTCAGTGGCGTGTTTTTTAAAGGCACACTGAATGAGGTTTGAAACTGCATCACCTCTTGGCAACTGGATTGAATGATCTGCTTATTCGGTTGTTTTACGCCTGCTTGGTAAGCCGATTTCAACACCGCATCACACACTAGGTTAATTAACCTTGGGATCCCTAGTGTTTGGATCGCGATGAATTTTAGCCCACTGACAGGAAAAAGCTGTGGATCGCCTCCTGCTCTTTCTAAACGAAACTGAATATACTTCGCTGCTTCTTCCGTCGTTAACGGCAGCAAATGGTATCGCCCTGTAATTCGCTGTGCTAATTGGCGAAGCTGTGGCGTCTTTAGCTTTTGCTGTAATTCGGGTTGGCCAATCAGCAGGACTTTTAGCAGCTTTTGACTGTCCGTTTCTAAGTTGGTGAGCAGTCTCAACTGTTCGAGTACGTCTGCGGCCAAATGCTGCGCCTCATCGATAACAAGCAGCGTTTGTAAACCGTTTCCATGGTTATCTAATAAAAACTGATAAATAGCCTGACTAAGCTGTTTGAGAGACGCCCCTTCAGAATAAGTCACGGAGAATTCATCACAAATCGCTTCAAGAAGCTCAATATTAGAGAAGGTAGGATTGAGGATAAGCCCAGCTTGAGTCGAGTTACCCAGGTTAGCGAGCATGACTTTAGCGACCGTCGTTTTTCCCGTCCCGACTTCACCAGTCAGCATTGCAAAGCCGCCACCTTCACCAAGCCCAGCCTCTAAATGTTGTATCGCCTCTTTATGACGCTGGCTTAAAAACAGATAACGAGAATTAGGGACAATTGAAAATGGTGCTTCACTAAATGTAAAAAAATCCTGATACATCATTCTCGTCTCTATAATTTAACTGATAAGAAAAGTACCATTACTGACATTGAACGCCAATGGCTAACGACGAAATTCAAGGATTTAAAGTGCAAGTATATTTAGTAGGTGGCGCAGTTCGCGATCAATTGCTCAATCTTGATGTCTATGACAAAGATTGGGTTGTTGTAGGGAGTACTCCTAAAGAGATGCTCGCAAACGGCTTTACAGCGGTTGGAAATGACTTTCCAGTGTTTCTCCACCCTAAAACAAAACAAGAACATGCCTTGGCACGTACAGAAAGAAAAACGTCTGCGGGTTACACTGGGTTTGAATGTCACTTTTCAGTTGATGTTACATTGGAGGAGGATCTTCTTCGTCGCGATCTCACCATTAACGCGTTAGCTCAGGATAACCAAGGTCAGATTATCGATCCTTACGGTGGTCAATCGGATCTTAACGATCGTATTTTACGCCACGTTTCTGAAGCGTTTACCGAAGATCCTCTGCGTGTACTTCGGGTTGCCCGCTTTGCCGCTAAGCTCAAACACTTAGGTTTCTCCATTGCTCCAGAAACCTTATCGCTCATGAAACGTATTAGCCAATCAGGTGAGTTAGAACACCTCACTGCAGAGCGAATTTGGCAAGAGTGGTATAAATCTTTGTCGACACAAAATCCTCAAGAATTCTTATCGGTACTGCAAGAATGTGGCGCATTACAGATCGTTCTACCTGAAATATCTCAGCTCTTTGGTGTTCCACAGCCAGAGCAGTGGCACCCAGAAATCGATACAGGAATTCATACGCTTATGGTCGCGAAGCAAGCGGCACAGCTCTCTGACTCTTTGCCTGTTCGCTTTGCCTCTCAAGTCCATGACTTAGGTAAAGGTATAACACCAAAGGAAGAGTGGCCAAGCCACAAGCTACATTGTCATACCGGCCTGAAACTTATCAAAGATTTGTGTGAACGAGTCCGTGTTCCTAATGAATTTAAAGATCTCGCTTTAATGGTGTGTGAGCAGCACTCCAATATCCACCGTGCGGCAGAATTAAAACCAAGTACGAAACTGAAAGTGCTGAATAAATTTGATGTATGGAGAAAGCCAGAGCGCCTCAGTGATATCTTGCTTTGTTGCATGGCAGATAGCCGAGGTAGAACGGGATGTGAAGAGATTGAATATCCGCAAAAGCAGCTCTTTGAGCAAGCTTATCAAGCGGCACTAAGCGTTAATGTACAGGATATTATTGCCAATGGTTTTAAAGGAAAGGATATTAGAACGGAAATGGATAAACGACGCATTGAAGCAATAGCACAGGCCTAATGGTGTCCTATCACCTTGTCTCTGAGACGAAGAGATAAGGTGATATTTTCCTTTTTAATTCCAACGTAAGATACGAACTTCATTTCCTTCTTCAGGTGTTCTGGGGATGTTAAAAGACAGCAATAATGAAATCATTGCCATCGCCGCTCCAATGTAAAACACCGTTGAAGGTGACACCAACCAGATAAACCCAAACGTGACTGGAATGACAACCGCTGCAATATGGTTAATGGTGAACGAGACGCCTGCGGTTGACGCCATATCAGCAGGGTCTGCTATCTTCTGGAAATAGGTTTTTATCGCCAATGCCAAAGCAAAGAAGAGATGATCAATCACATACAGTGCTGCAGCCCACTCAGCACTTTGTACTAGCCCGTAACCGACAAAAACAAAGAAAAGGCCTACATACTCGAAGATCAACGCCTTTCTCTCACCCACCATACCAATAAAGCGCCCTATCCGCTTGGCAAATAGAAAGTTAAACAGGTAATTGATCAGGAAAAGTAGCGTGATATCCGCAACGGAATAGCCGAACTTTTCAACCATGAGAAAGCCAGCAAACACGGTAAAAATTTGTCTTCTCGCGCCACTCATAAAGGTCAAAGCATAGTAAAGCCAGTATCGTTTACGCAGCACTAACTTCTTATTTTGCTGAGTCTTTGTTTTAAACTCAGGAAAAGCAAAGGCAATCCATAGAACCAATATAAAGCCGATTCCACCAGTAATAGAGTAAACCCAAACGAAGTCGAGTTGGATCTGTTCAAACATCACCCATATCGCGCCATAGGTAAGAAGAGACGCAAGGGCGCCAACGGAGATTAGTTTACCTAACATTTCTGGGGCTTCGTCTTTACTTAGCCACTGTAAGGAGAGGGATTGTTTTAACGTCTCAAAGTAATGGAACCCTGTCGACATAAGAACCGTAGTCAATAGCAGCCCAATAAGACTTGGAAAGAAACCTGTCAAAGCTACTCCTAACGTCAGCATGGCTAAAGATAGCAACATGAAGCGCTGCTCACGAATAAACAGCAATACAAATACGGCAGTGAACGCAAGAAAGCCTGGGATCTCTCGAACACTTTGTAGCAAACCAATATCACTACCATCAAAGTTGGCTTTTTCAATTACAAAGTTATTAAGCAGGGCCATCCAACTTGAAAAAGCGATGGGCACTATAATAGAGATGATAACGAGAAAATTTTGTGGTGTTTTCCAACTTGAAGCCGTATTGGACATAAGAGATCCTTTCTCTAATTTCGCCTTTCTTATCCTTTCTTAAATAAGAAGCCTTACTTTTCTTATGACTGTATCACGAGCAGCAATGCAAATCCGTTTAATATTCATCCAATTATAACCCAAGGCGTTGTCTTACAGACAAAAAAATGCCTCGCATAAAGTGAGGCATTCAAAGCTTAGATGAATAATTTCTTTGGTTTAAAACCAAGAGTGAATTACTGACCTTTAACTTATTTATGGCCGCTTTCGTTACTGAAGGAGGAGCTTTAGAACCTAGAGTTTCTTTTGCTTCATTTCCTTCAGACAAAAAAATGCCTCGCATAAAGCGAGGCATTCAAAACTTAGATTAATAATTCCTTTGGTTTAAAAACCAGAGAGATTATTGACCTTTAACTTCTTTAAGGCCGCTTTCGTTACTGAAGGAGGAGCTTTAGATCCTTGAGTTTCTTTGCTTCATTTCCTTCAGACGAAAAAATGCCCCGCATAAGGCGAGGCATTCAAAGCTTAGATTAATAATTCCTTTGGTTTAAAAACCAGAGAGATTATTGACCTTTAACTTCTTTAAGACCGTTGTAAGGAGCTTTAGAACCTAGAGCTTCTTCGATACGGATTAGTTGGTTGTACTTAGCAACACGGTCAGAACGGCTCATAGAACCAGTCTTGATTTGACCTGCAGCTGTACCTACCGCTAGATCAGCGATAGTTGCATCTTCAGTTTCGCCAGAACGGTGAGAGATTACTGCAGTGTAGCCAGCGTCTTTAGCCATCTTGATAGCAGAAAGAGTCTCTGTTAGAGAACCGATTTGGTTGAACTTGATAAGGATAGAGTTAGCTACGCCTTTCTCGATACCTTCAGCAAGAATCTTAGTGTTTGTAACGAACAGATCGTCACCAACGATTTGAAGCTTGTCGCCTAGAAGTTCAGTTTGGTGCTTGAAGCCAGCCCAATCAGACTCGTCAAGACCATCTTCGATAGATACGATTGGGAAGTTGTTCGCTAGCTCAGCTAGGTAGTGGTTGAACTCTTCAGAAGTGAAAGTTTTACCTTCGCCCTTCATGTTGTAGATGCCAGCTTCTTTGTCGAAGAACTCAGATGCAGCACAGTCCATAGCAAGAGTAACGTCTTTACCTAGTTCGTAACCAGCAGCTGCAACAGCTTCTGCGATAACTTCTAATGCTTCAGCGTTAGATTTAAGGTTAGGAGCGAAACCACCTTCATCACCAACTGCAGTGCTGTAGCCTTTAGACTTAAGAACTTTAGCAAGGTTGTGGAATACTTCAGCACCAACACGTAGAGCTTCTTTAAGAGTCTTAGCGCCAACTGGTTGGATCATGAACTCTTGGATGTCAACGTTGTTATCTGCGTGCTCACCACCGTTGATGATGTTCATCATTGGTAGAGGCATAGAGAACTGACCAGCAGTACCGTTTAGCTCAGCGATGTGCTCAAATAAAGGCATGCCTTTAGCAGAAGCAGCAGCTTTAGCGTTCGCTAGAGAAACAGCTAGGATAGCGTTAGCACCGAACTTAGATTTGTTCTCAGTACCGTCAAGGTCGATCATCACTTGGTCAACGTCAGCTTGAGCTTTAGCGTCTTTACCAATTAGTGCTTCAGCGATTGGGCCGTTTACAGCTTCAATTGCTTTAAGAACACCTTTACCTAGGAAACGTGATTTGTCACCGTCACGTAGCTCAAGAGCTTCGCGAGAACCAGTAGATGCGCCAGATGGAGCAGCAGCCATACCTACGAAACCGCCTTCTAGGTGTACTTCAGCTTCTACAGTTGGGTTACCACGTGAATCGATGATTTCACGACCTAGAACTTTAACGATCTTAGACATTGAATGTTTCCTTCTCGTTGAATATATAAATGTCAAATTAAAGGCAGTAATATAATTCCTATATAACTGCCTGTATTCCTTACTTCAAAATCTTACTTTTCAAACTCACCGCGTTGGTAATCGCCCGCTGCTTTTACAAAACCTTCAAACAGTGGGTGACCATCACGAGGTGTTGAAGTGAACTCTGGGTGGAACTGAGCAGCAACAAACCATGGGTGCTCTGGGTTCTCGATAACTTCTACCAGTTTCTTGTCCGCTGACAGACCAGATACTTTAAGGCCTGCTTTTTCAATTTGTGGACGAAGATTGTTGTTCACTTCATAACGGTGACGGTGACGTTCATGGATCGTCGCGCTACCGTATAACTCATAAGCCTTCGTGCCTTTCGCAAGGTGACAAAGCTGAGAGCCAAGACGCATAGTACCGCCAAGGTCAGAGGTTTCAGTACGTTCTTCCACTTTACCTTCACCGTCGACCCATTCAGTAATCAAACCAACTACTGGGTACTTCGTTTCTTTGTTGAATTCTGTTGAGTGTGCGCCTTCAAGACCCGCAACATTACGTGCGTACTCGATAAGGGCAACTTGCATACCAAGACAAATACCTAGGTATGGAATTTTGTTTTCACGAGCATATTGAGCAGCAAGAATCTTACCTTCAATACCACGGTCACCGAAGCCACCAGGAACTAGAATTGCGTCTAAACCTTCAAGCGTTTCGAAACCTTTAGACTCAACATCTTGTGAGTCTACATACTTAATGGTTACGCTTAGACGATTTTTCAAGCCCGCATGTTTTAAAGCTTCGTTAACTGATTTGTAAGCATCTGGAAGTTCGATGTACTTACCAACCATACCGATAGTCACTTCAGCCGTTGGGTTCGCTTCTTCGTAGATAACCTGTTCCCATTCAGAAAGGTCAGCTTCAGGAGCGTCAATACCAAAGCGCTTACATACAAGGTCATCCGTACCTTGAGCTTTGATTAATTGAGGGATCTTGTAGATTGAATCTACATCTTTCATTGAGATAACTGCTTTTTCTTGTACGTTACAGAAAAGAGCAATTTTCTTACGTTCGTTTGCAGGGATAACACGATCGCTACGACAAACCAGAATATCAGGCTGAATACCGATAGACAGAAGTTCTTTCACAGAGTGCTGTGTTGGTTTCGTTTTCACTTCACCCGCAGCTGCAAGGTAAGGAACCAACGTTAGGTGCATGAACATAGCGCGTTCACGGCCAAGCTCAACCGCTAGCTGACGAATGGCTTCCATAAATGGTAGAGATTCGATATCACCCACTGTGCCACCAACTTCAACCAATGCAATATCATGACCTTCAGAACCTGCAATCACACGATCTTTGATCGAGTTGGTGATGTGAGGAATAACCTGAATAGTTGCGCCTAGGTAATCGCCACGACGCTCTTTACGTAGAACGTCTGCGTAAACACGACCTGCAGTGAAGTTGTTACGCTTAGTCATCTTGGTACGAATGAAACGTTCGTAGTGACCAAGGTCAAGGTCAGTTTCAGCGCCATCTTCCGTAACGAACACTTCACCATGCTGAGTTGGGCTCATTGTGCCCGGATCAACGTTGATGTAAGGGTCAAGCTTCATCATAGTCACTTTAAGACCACGAGCTTCTAAAATAGCAGCCAACGATGCTGCTGCAATACCTTTACCTAGAGAGGATACAACCCCGCCAGTAACAAAAATGTAATTTGTCGTCATGTTTAACCTGAAATTGGTTGAATGAGGGAAATGGACTACTTCTGGACGGGGTGTAAATATACCAGAAGCCCCTTATCGCCACAACGTGAAATCTATCACACTGTGGTTTTTTATTTTTTGCTTCAAATCAATTTGTATGACCACTTTTAAGTTAGTCAAAAATTAAAATGAGTCAACTTTTAATCAATCGTAAACTCACAATAGTGGCTACTAATTATTCTGATTCTCTTTTTCTAAACGTTTTACCTCGTCCCACATGGCATCGAGCTGCTCTAAGTTAAAGTCGGTTAGTTGCTTATCTTTCTGATTTACCAACCCTTCTACTTTTTTAAAACGGTTGGTAAATTTCAAGTTCGCTTTGCTCAGAGCCGATTCAGGATTTTGTCCTAGATGACGAGATAAGTTTACAACAGCAAATAATAAGTCACCGAGCTCACTCTCTACTCGCTCTGAATCCATCTCTATTTGCAGGGCTTCTTCCATTACCTCTTCAATTTCTTCGTGCACTTTACCAACGACAGGACCTAATGTGTCCCAATCAAAACCGTATTGAGCTACTTTCTTTTGAATTTTTACCGCTTTTGGAAGAGCAGGAAGAGAGTTTGGAACAGCATCTAAGATACTTTCCACCGATGACTCTGTTCCGTTCACTTGTTCTTTTGCTTTCAATTCTGCTTTTTCTTTGAGTTTCTCAATTTCCCAATTGGCGTTAATCGCAGCTTCATCTTCAAACTCAACATCAGAAAACACATGAGGATGACGACGAGTTAATTTTTCATTCACCGTATCAACCACCTCTGAAAAATCAAACAGCCCTTCTTCTTTGGCCATTTGGCTATAGAAGATCACCTGAAACAACAAATCACCTAACTCTTCTTTTAAGTTTGGCCAATCTTTATTGTGAATCGCATCTACGACTTCATACGTCTCTTCTATGGTGTGAGGAACAATCGTGTCAAAAGTTTGCTTCTTATCCCAAGGACAACCGTTCTCTGGGTCACGTAACTGCACCATGATCTTTTCTAATTGCTCAATTGGATGACTCATTTCTCATATTCCTCTATACAAAAAGGTGAGTAGCCAAAACCACTCACCTTTCAATCTATAAATTTCTACTATATTTGATAGGTTTTACTAAACAGTTGGTTCTTTTAGCAAGGCAGCAAACTTATGAGGCCCCTAAGCATAGCTCGCCTATGTGATGGGGCGATGTAAGTGCCGCTAACGCCGATAAAAAGCCAAATGTGAAGTAAAAATCAGCCGAGGCGCTTCACCGACATAACATCCTTAATCTGCTCTACCCGCGTCGTCACTCGATTAAGAATCTCAATATTGGTCAGCTCTAAATCAAAGTCCATGATCGAAAGCTGACGCTTGTAATCATTGCGATTTTTCATGCTAGTCACTTTGATTTTTTCATTCGACAACAACGAGGTGATGTCTTTTAGTAACCCACTTCTTTCCATCGCTTCAACGCGTACGGTTAAGATGTAAGAACCGACAAAGCCACTGCCCCATACAGTATCAATGATACGCTCTTTCGCATGATGACTTAGCTCTTCTAGCTGCTCACAATCTGCACGGTGCACAGATATGCCTCGACCTTGTGTGATGTAGCCTTTTATCGCATCACCCGGAATTGGCTGACAGCAACGCGCTAGGTGTGTCATTAAATTATCGACGCCTTCAACAACAACCGCATCTTTTTGCGGGCGGCTTTGAACGGCCGGCTTATTCTCGGCTTCTTGAAGCTTCTCAAGCGCTTGCTTATCTTCTTCTTCCGCCGTTGGCTTGTTCACTAGCGCATTAATGTGGTTTACAACCTGATTAATACGCAAGTCGCCACTGCCCACACCCGCGTAAAGCTCGTCTGTTGTATTCACATTAAAGCGTTTCAGCGCATATTCTTGAGCGTGCTTTAATGACGCACCAATCTTAGCAAGTTCAACTTCGAGGATCTCTTTGCCTGCTTCAAGGTTTTGCTCGCGACTCTCTTTCCTAAACCAAGCATTGATCTTAGCTCGCGCTCGACCAGAATGAACAAAACCGAGTGTTGGGTTTAACCAATCACGCGATGGATTCGGCTCTTTTTGAGTAATGATTTCAACTTGATCACCCATGGTCAGTTTGTGGGTGAAAGGTACAATACGCCCTGCAACTTTAGCGCCAATACAACGGTGGCCGACCATAGAGTGTATGTGATAAGCGAAATCGAGTGGCGTTGCACCCATGGGTAAATCGACCACATCCCCTCTTGGGGTAAAGGCGTATACTCGATCATCGAAGACTTGGCTTCGAACTTCATCCAGCATCTCACCTGAATCCGACATCTCTTCTTGCCAGTCGATCAGTTTACGTAGCCAAGTGATCTTTTCATCGTAGCCACTGCGTGCCGTTGTCGCGCCTTCTTTGTATTTCCAGTGCGCCGCCACGCCAAGCTCTGAATCTTCATGCATCTGCTTGGTGCGGATCTGAATTTCAATGGTTTTACCTTCAGGGCCAAGAACGACAGTATGAATCGATTGGTAGCCGTTTGGCTTAGGATTCGCGACGTAATCGTCAAACTCGCTTGGAAGGTGTTTATATTTGGTGTGAACCATACCTAGCGCGGCGTAACAATCTTGCAATTGGTCTGCAATGATCCTTACTGCTCGCACATCGAAAAGCTCATCAAACGCTAAACTCTTCTTCTGCATTTTTCGCCAGATACTGTAGATGTGTTTCGGGCGCCCGCTCACTTCAGCATTAATACTCGCCCCGTTCATCTCAGACGTCAGGTCATCGACAAAGTCAGTAATGTATTGCTCACGAACAATACGACGCTCTGATAGCTGTTTTGCTATCTGCTTATAGGTGTCAGGATGTTGGTAACGGAATGCGTAGTCTTCGATTTCCCACTTTAATTGGCCGATACCGAGACGGTTTGCTAATGGTGCGTAGATATTGGCACACTCTTTTGCTGCCGCTCTACGCACTTCATCAGGCGCTTTTTTTACTTCAATTAGGTTGCAGATTCGTTCTGCCAGTTTGATAACCACGCAACGGAAGTCATCAACCATCGCCAATAACATGCGACGTACGTTATCGACTTGGCCGGAAGCTGCGCTCCCCTCAAGTGTGACATTTAGTTGACCAAGGGCCGCCATCTCTTCAACGCCATCAATCAGCTTAATGGTCTCTTTTCCGTAACTCTCTTCAAACAGCTCACGCTCAAACGCGCCAGCGGAAACTAATGGAAATAGCTGCGCAGCGACTAAGGTGGCCTTATCCATCGATAAGGTCACTAAAATTTCGTTCATTTCTCGGCCGCGCCACAATAGTAGCTGAGCGTCATCACGCCCCTCCACGACCGTTTCGCAATGGCGGTATACTTCTTTTAACCGTTTTGCGATGTTCTTTTCTTGTCCTAGGCTAGCCACCCAGTTATCTAAATCAAACTGTTCGTTTGGGTTTAAATGTGCGCTTCTTACCGCAACCATCTTTTCATCCTAGAAATTATTATCATGCCTTTGACTAACAGCGTCCCTGTTAGTTCTGTATTTTGGTTGTTCTTTTTCGTTACTTATTGCTTTTCAAAAAGAGCCATTGACTCTAAATGGCTAGTATGAGGAAACATATCCAACATACTTAACTTTTTAAGCTGGTAGCCTTGTTCAAGCAAGCTTTGGCTATCCCTTGCAAGGGTAGCAGGATTGCAAGAAACATAAACTACGCTTTTCGCGCCAAATTGTGAAAGTTGATCAACGATCCCACTCGCTCCAGCTCTTGCTGGGTCTAGCAATACCTTATCGAATGTTTCTTGAGCCCAAGGTTCTTTAATTAGCTCTTGCTCTAAGTTTGCTTGGTAAAAACGAGCGTTAGTTAGCTTGTTCGCCACCGCATTCTCTGTTGCCTGTACGACCATCTCATCCACGCCTTCTATTCCGACAACACTGGTGGCTTTTTTAGCGATGGGCAGGCTGAAATTACCTAAACCACAGAAAAGGTCCAATACACGGTCATTCTCCGAAATATCTAACCACTCTGTCGCTTGGTCGATCATTTTTTTATTCACATCTTGATTCACTTGAATAAAGTGATTTGGCATGAAAGAAAGTGTCACGCCCGCTTCTTGATAGGTCGCCTTTAGCCCTGTCACTAAGTCGAGTTGATCATTACTTGGCATCAGATAAAGTGTCGCTTGGTGCTTATTCGCCAACTCAACTAACGATGAGTGATCTTTTTCACTTAGCGATTTTAAGTGCCTTAACACCAGCACAATGCCATTATCCGCTTTCACTAACTCAACGTGGCCTAAACTTTCTGGCGACTTGAATCCTGATAACAGCGATTTCAATTCAGGCAAAAGTGCATTTAAGCTGGGTTCAAGTACACCACAATGATCAATATTAACGATCTGTTTGCTCTGTTTTTTACGGAAGCCAAACTGAAGCTCTCGAGATTTTTTATCAACAAACAAGCTAATGCGGGCACGGCGACGATAGCCTTTGTCATCACCTGAGATCATCTCTGAGAGTGCTAGATCTTGCCCTGCAAATTTACTCATTAACTGGCTAAGCGACTGCTGTTTGTAACTACGTTGAGCATCTAATTCAAAATGCTGCAAGTTACAACCACCACACTGCTGATAATATTGGCAAAAGGCACTGACTCGCTTCTCACTTGGCTCTAATACTTTAATCAACTTAGCTCTTGAGAACTTACTTTTGCTTTCGGTGAGTTGAACAACCACTTTTTCGCCTGGTAGCGCTTGCTCAATAAACACTGGCTTTTTATTCAGGTACGCAATACCCGAGCCTAAATTATCAAGCTTTTCAACTGTCACCGATTGATGCTTAGTCTCGATTTGAGTTTTCTTTTTTGGTTGGAAAAAACGTGCCATGCTCTTTATGCCTAAAGTAATTGCTTGCTGGTTAATTTACCCCCAGTATCACTATTTCTCACTGGGTATATTGTCGAAACGCGCCGACTTGATTAAGCTAAGTGATTCACTTAATGATCCGCTTAGCGGGTTATTTTCCCATATCCAACCCACGATGTTTAGATAATAATGACCAGATATGGCTTACGTGCGCGAGTTATTACCCTTACTTTAGCGCCAACCCTTATAATTGGCTTGCTGCTGAGTAGCTTCTTTTCTTTTAATCGCTACCACGATCTCGAAATGCAAGTGATTAATTCAGGGTTAAATATTATAGAACCGCTGGCCATTGCCAGTGAAGATGGCATGAGAAACCAGAGCCATGAAGCGGTGCGCCGCTTAATCAGTTACTCTCACCGAAAAAATTCCAAATTTGTTCGTAGTATTGCGGTTTTTGATTCTAAGCACGAACTTTTCGTAACCTCTAACTTTCACCCTAATTTCGAATCGTTAACGTTCCCAAAAGATCAGCCGATTCCCCTTTATGGCTCTTCCCATATTGATGACAATTCGCTGATTTTACGAACGCCTATTCTGCCTGAATCGCGCTTAGCTATTGCGACTGAAACGGAAGGAGAAAGCCAAGCCTTTGGCTACATTGCAATTGAACTTGATCTCTCTTCGCTGCGCCTTCAGCAATATCAAGAGATCGTTCTTTCCGTATTAGTGTTGCTACTTGGTCTTGGGCTTTCTGCTATTTTTGCTATGCGTTTAATGCACGATGTCACCCGCCCTATCGAGCACATGAAAAACATGATTCAGCGTATTCGCCGCGGTCACATTGATGTTCGTATCGAAGGAAAAATGCACGGTGAGTTAGATTCCCTTAAAAATGGCATTAATGCCATGGCGGAATCACTATCGGCCTACCACAGTGAGATGCAGCACAGCATTGACCAAGCCACCTCTGACCTTCGTGAAACGCTTGAGCAGCTCGAGATCCAGAACGTGGAGTTGGATATTGCGAAGAAACGCGCTCAAGAAGCGGCTCGAGTGAAGTCTGAATTCCTTGCCAATATGTCCCATGAATTACGAACCCCTCTGAATGGTGTTATTGGCTTTACTAGGCAAATGCTGAAAACTCAGCTAACTAATAGCCAAACCGATTACTTACAAACCATAGAAAAGTCGGCAAACAACCTGCTTAGCATCATCAATGACATATTGGATTTCTCAAAACTGGAAGCGGGTAAACTGGCACTAGAAAATATTCCATTTGAGTTCCAAGACAGTCTTGAAGAGGTCGTCAGCCTACAAGCGACCTCTGCCCACGAAAAGGGCTTAGAGCTTACCCTTAAAATAGACCCTAAAGTTCCGGTTGGTTTAGTGGGTGACCCGCTACGTATTCAGCAAGTACTCACTAACTTAGTGGGTAACTCAATCAAGTTTACTGAGCGAGGCAACATCGATATCAGTGTTGAACTCCGCTCTCAAAAAGATGACATGGTTGAGCTTCAATTTATGGTAAGAGACACGGGTATCGGTATCTCTGAGCGTCAGCAAGCTCAGCTATTCCAAGCCTTTAGTCAAGCGGATGCGAGTATTTCCCGTCGCTATGGGGGCACAGGTTTGGGACTCGTCATCACTCAGAAACTAGTGAGCCAAATGGGGGGAGAAATTAGCCTAACTAGCCGTTTGCACCAAGGCTCGACATTCTGGTTCACGCTGAGATTGCACATCACGGATATGCCAATCAGTCCTGCCGTGGACTCTAAAATGCTAGAACAGCGTCACCTATTGCTGATTGAACCGAACATGCAAGCAGCGTCTATTATTCAACAGACGCTAACCCAAGAAGGACTGATCGTCACTTATCGCTCAAGTATGCCTGAAGAAAATGAACGCTATGATTACGTCATTTTGAACTTAGCACCCAACAAAAATGCTTCTGTAGAGACCATTGGAGAGTGGGTCGAAAAAGCGAAGGCCGTTTCACCGAATGTCATAGTGGGGACACCAAGCACCGAATTAGCGCTCTCTGACCATCTGATACAGTCACATCATGTTCAGTGTATTACTAAGCCATTGTCTCGTAAGAAACTACTTCAGACGATGATTGCGAATCAGCCTCCCACACTTCTTCCGGTGATAGAACCCTCGATCCATGAGACATTGCCTCTTAAGGTCATGGCCGTGGATGATAACCCTGCTAACCTCAAGTTGATCACGGCGCTACTGAAAGAACGAGTAGAAAGTATTATTTCATGCACGAATGGTAAAGACGCGGTTCAGCAGGCAGAGAATCACGCTTTTGATATCGTATTAATGGATATTCAAATGCCGCATATGGATGGTGTCACGGCTTGCCATAAAATTAAGCAGACGGAACTCAATGCCAATACGCCAGTCATAGCGGTAACCGCCCACGCCATGGCAGGAGAGCGAGATCGCCTGCTCAACGCTGGCATGGATGATTACTTAACTAAACCAATCGAAGAGCATATTTTGCATCAGGTTCTGGTGCACTGGAATCCGCATACGGTTGATGGTGAAGTCGAAAAACTCGATATCTCTCAAGGTGAGGTTGATAGCAACATGGATATACCAGAGCAGGCTGCTTTTCCTGATGCCAATCAAACCATTATTATCGATTGGCAAGCCGCATTGAAACAGGCTGCAAATAAAGAGGATCTCGCAAAAGATATGCTTGCCATGCTAGTGAGTTTCATTCCTGAGGTGAGTGCACATATCGATAATGCTTTAGAAGGTGAGCAAACCAACACCGAAGAGCTAATTCACCATGTTCACAAACTGCATGGTAGTTGCTCCTACTGCGGCGTACCGAGACTCAAACAAGTGTGTGCAACCATCGAAACCGCACTTCGCTCTGGTAGTAATATAGAGGATATAGAACCTGAAATGTTTGAACTGCAAGATGAAATGGATAAAGTGCTAGCCACTGCACAGCACTATCTTGACTAAATTTAACTAATATTTTTGCTCTTGATACACATTCCGCTATCCTATATCTAACGATTGAAAGCATAGCGGTTTGTCCAAGACAATAAAGCTAGATATTGCTCGCTCGCGCAACTAGAGTGCTATAAAAACAATAATGATTTTTACCGTTTTCCTTAACATGATACATCGCCAAGTCGGCCTCATGCATTAAATGCTCTAACGAACGATGCTCCATTGAGCTAATACTAATACCGATACTGGCACCAAGTTGAACCTGCCGTTTACAACTTAACGTCACTTTCTCACACGCGCTACGAATGAGCTCCGCTGCAATACCCTCTAAGAGCTCATTATCTTCACTCTCAAGTGGAACGATTACAATAAACTCATCCCCACCCACTCGCCCCACAGTGCCTAAACCCTCTAACGATTGCTTAAAACGAAGCGCCAGTTTGACCAGTACCGTATCTCCAGCGGCATGTCCAAAATGATCATTGACTGACTTAAAACCATCGAGATCAATCAGTAGAAGACCAATGTATGAAGAGCTCACTTGTGCCATCGTCAGCTCACACCCTAATCGATTCCTAAGCTGGGTCAAACTGTCAACCTGTGCGATGTGTCGATAGTGCTGCTCCATCTCTTCAATCTTGACTCTTAATGCCTTCTCTCGCCTCAATGCACTATTCGTTGATTCAACGAATTGGTTGATACTCCGTGTGACCAAACCAATTTCATCGCTACTATGCTTCTTCTCTAGCTCTATTTTATGTTCATTTCCCGGTCTAACACTCAGTAAATTACTCGCAAGTTCCGTTAAGGGCTGTCCTATTACGCGTTTAACCACAAAGACAATAACGACAAACACCACCAGCCACTGAATCAGTAAAAAGGAGATTTGATAGGCAATATCATCGATTGTTTTCTGCCGAATAAAGTCATCATTATCATGAAGCTGAATATAGCCGATCACCGAATCATCAATAGGTGAATAAAGATCAAAGCTGAACGAGTTATCCCAGAAGTGATCCACTTTGTTTTCATCTTTACACCGTTCGTAAGAAGTACCTTTCGTACTGACAATACGCGCTCCCTCCATCTCTTCGTGTAATAAAATGGCATCTAAGACTTCATCAGCGATTTGTTGATTGTTGGCGAAGAGGGCAATAGCGGCTGTATTGGATACTGTTAGCGCCAGCTTACTTTTAAATACATCTTGCTGCTTATGGCGGGTAGCCATACCTAAACTGGTAATAATGAGCATTGCAACGACCATATAACTCACCGCGCTTAAAGCTACAATCGATAATAAATGGTTGGTTAATGAACGAGTCACTCTATTCATGGATCACCATTACCACTTTTAGCTGCTCACTCTCTGGCTTGCTGTCGAGATAGCTAATACTCGCGGGGTTAGCCAAGAGTTTTTTCTGCAAGCTATCAGGGTCATTAAAGCTATCCAGAGGTCGAACCCGACCAGAAAAACGCAGCTTGGCCCAATAAGCATTAACCTGACTGAGTGACATGTTGGTTATGGACTCAAAAAACAGTGAGCGCAACTCACCTTCTCGATCTAACGGGTAAAGACGAATATCGTGTTGATCTGGTCGCTGCCGCCCTAAATATAAAGCGGCTAACTCACTTTTTGAGATACTTTCTATGTGACTATTAGGGCTCACGACAACATATATATCCGCATGTAAGAGTGAAGAAAAAGTAAAGCTGATGAGTATTAATAGTAGTCGCATACTTCCTCCTCAAAAAACAAAGTTCAAAGATAATGTGTATAACTCAAGCTGAGTTTTCGTTGAATTAAGAGAAATATCATTCGCCCATAACCCATAACCGTTAGGTGCTATCTCAACAAAGTCGACTTGTGCTTTTAATGCTGTATTTTTTGCCACATCCCAACGCACTCCAATTGACCAAGTATGCTGCTCAATTCGGCTCAAATTAATATTTTCAATGAGTTGTTGCTGTAGGTAACCTAATTCAGGAGAGACGGTATTCCAGTCAACCAGTGCGGCTTGTGGGTTAACATTAGGGTCAAATATCGACACAATTAGGTAAGGTGACCAGTCATTGATGTAATAGCTCAAAGAAAGATACCCTCCGATTCCCGAAGGCACCACTACTTGTTCTGATTCTGAATGGATAGAAACGACTTCACCTGAAAGCAGCCAGCGTCCATTGAAATACTCAATCCCTAATTGGGTATATAGCATCGCTTCATCTTCAACGACCAAGGCTTGTGCTAATGACTGTGCTTCCTGACTTACACCATTGATCCTCATCAGTGTTATCGCATCCAATTGAGTCGTGATCTGCTGATTAGAAGGTGAAACATCGGTAGTAATACCAGGAGAGTAAATAATGGAGCCACGAGCTCGCCAATCATCCCAAAGCGCTTTAATTGTTAAAGAGACCAATTTCGTTCCACTGGTGTCGATTTTCTCCCCAATAGGAGTCTCTACGGAGGTTCGAAAAAGCCCTATTTGAGAGCTGAAATACCAATCAATCTCAGAATGATATAAGTGATACATTACATCAAGGCCATCAACCGATTGGAACGGAAGCCAAGAGTAGATCTCGAGTGGAGGACGAACCCAGTTATGCCCATAGTCGATATTTCGTGTTTCAGTCGCCCAAAAAGCATCAGCAGGGAGACGGCCAAGTCGAAAATCCCAATGTTCACTTGGTTGATAGCCAATAAAGCCGATCTCAAAAACATCGCCCCAATCGCTGCTGACTCTGTCCTTGGCTACGGCTTGTATCGTGGTTCGCCACTCTGTATTTAAGGAATAATCTAACTGAAGGCCGAACCGTGAGTCAGAAACCCAAGATCCATTGGTTGTACTATCAAATGGTTGAGAGAGGTCACGCCTAAAGCCAATATTATCTTCAGACTCATAGCTATACGCTAAGGTACCAAAACCAGAAATGTGGACGTCATTAGCCCATGAGGAAGAGAAATAAAGGGAACAATATAATAAAAAACAATAGCTAAGGTACCGATTGCACATGTGGCATACTCCCTAGTAGGAAGGAGACCAGGCGAATAATTCATTTATGTATCGATTAAGCCTTTATTATTATTACGATATAGCTTGAAATTGCCTACTCAGATTTTATTTATAAATCTAATACTAGGACTCAAGTAGCACCGTCGCCACTGCATAATGACGTTCATCTGAAATTGTCAGGTGGATATTCGCCACGCCTAATTTTTCAGCTCGCTCTAATGCCTTGTTGGACAAACGTAATATCGGTTTTCCATGTTCATCATTGCTGATATGAAAATCTTGAAAAGAAATACCCTGGGCGATTCCTGTCCCAAGCGCTTTTGAAGCTGCTTCTTTAGCTGCAAATCGTTTTGCCAAATACCTACCTTGCTGTTTAAGTTCAAGAAAAACTGACATTTCAGATTCGGTTAAGATTCGTTTAGCAAACGCCTCCCCCGATCGGGAGAGGGCTTTTTCAATCCGTTCTATTTCAGCAATATCTGTACCTAAGCCAAGAACAGGCATACAGGCTAGCCTCTTGCTGCTTGCATGATGGCTTTCATATCAGCCACTGACTTTTGCAAACCGTCAAACATCGCACGTCCCATAATGGAGTGACCAATGTTCAGCTCATAGATTTCAGGAAGAGCAGCGATTGGCGCCACATTGTGATAGGTCAAACCGTGACCAGCGTTAACCACAATACCAAGGTCATTCGCGTAGCTTGCTGCTGCAGCAATTTTCTTTAGCTCGTCTTGTTGGTCTTCTTCTGTCTTCGCATCCGCATAATGACCCGTATGAAGCTCAATGAATGGCGCACCACTCTCTTTCGCTGCATCAATCTGCTCACGGTCAGCATCAATAAACAGAGACACTTTAATACCCACTTTTGTCATTTTAGCCGTCGCCGCTTTTATCTTTTCAAGCTGACCAACAACGTCTAATCCACCTTCTGTGGTGAGTTCTTCTCGTTTTTCAGGGACGAGACAAACAAACTCAGGGAGTGTTTCAAGTGCAATGTCTACCATTTCATCAGTCACTGCCATCTCTAAGTTCATACGCGTCTGTAGTGTTTCACGCAATACACGTACATCTCTATCTACAATATGGCGACGATCTTCACGTAGGTGAATAGTAATGCCATCCGCTCCTGCTCGCTCTGCGATTTCTGCGGCGTGAACAGGATCAGGGTATTTAGTACCACGTGCATTTCGTAACGTTGCAACGTGATCGATGTTTACCCCAAGATAAATTGCGCTCATTTTCCAATACTCCGTGTTTTAGGGATACCTATTCTTGGTAGGAATAGCTCCCGACTTTTTAATGGTTTGCCGCCAAGATACGGCTTTAATGCCATGCGTGTAAAGCGTTTTGCTGCTTTTAACTGCGCTTTCGTGGTGAATCGTCGTTCACTGATAGCAATCAACTCGTCACCTAGAAATGAATAATGATCCTTTCTTACCGAGGCAATAAAACCTTGCTGCTCTCGGTAGCGATAAGTCATGGTTGGTTCAACAGGTTCACCTGTGCCGGCGCAGTGAATAAAATCAACACCATAGCCAAGGGCTGCAAGCAGTGCGAGTTCAAAGCGTCTTAAGGCAGGTTCAGGGTTATCACACTGAGCCAGTTCAGTCAGCGCGTGAAGATAATCATGAAACAGCGAAGGCATGGCCACTTCGGCAACCAACACTCGACCGATAAGCTCATTAACATACATCGCGGAATAAAGGTTTATTCCCGTTAAAGGCAACCCTAAACTGATAGGCTCTGCTTGACGAAGTGTTTTCATCGAGCTATTACCTGACCACTTCAAAAGCAGTGGGGTAAAAGGCTGTAATGCCCCTTTAAGATTGGAGCGTTTACTTCTCGCCCCCTTAGACATTAAGGTAAGTCGGCCATACTCTTCACTAAAAACGTCAAGAATTAAGCTCGATTCACTGTATGGGCGTCGATGTAATACAAAGCATCGCTGTAATCCTTCACTCATACCTTTACCTTAATAGAGATACAAAAAGAGAGAGTTAATACTCTCTCTTTTATCGGATAAAAACAAACATCGCTAACGGCTATTTAGTCTTAGCGGTCATGTCATTTTTATAAGTCGTCGATGTAGCCCAGAGAACGCAATGCACGTTCATCGTCAGCCCAGCCCGATTTCACTTTCACCCAAGTTTCAAGATAAACCTTACGACCAAATAGCTCTTCCATATCAAGGCGAGCTTCGCGACCGATGGTCTTGATCTTATCTCCACCTTTACCAATCACCATTTTCTTCTGACCAGTACGCTCAACAAGAATAAGGGCATTGATATGGAAACCATCAGTATCAGGGTTGAAGTCGAAACGTTCAATCTCGACGGTTACTGAGTATGGAAGTTCATCACCAGTAAAACGCATTAGCTTTTCACGAATGATTTCAGACGCCATAAAGCGCTGTGAACGATCGGTTACATACTCTTCAGGGAAGTGGTGTGTCGCCTTCGGTAAATGTTCACGCACATGCTTACGCAGTACATCAATATTCTTACCATGCTTCGCTGAAATAGGCACAACGTCTAGGAAGTCCATCTTTGAAGAGACTTGCATCATGTGCTGCATTACGTCGTTACGATCCTGAACGTTATCCACTTTGTTGATACACAATACAACTGGGAAGTTCGCTTTACGTAGCTTGTTCAACACCATTTCATCGTCGTCAGTCCAATGCGTACCGTCAACAAGGAAAAAAACTAAGTTAACATCACTTAATGAGCTGTTAGCAGCACGGTTCATTAAACGGTTAATCGCTCGCTTCTCTTCAATGTGAAGCCCTGGGGTGTCAACGTAAATCGCTTGATACTCACCTTCCGTCTCAACACCCATAATACGGTGACGAGTAGTCTGTGGTTTACGCGAAGTAATTGAGATCTTCTGCCCCAGAATGTGGTTCAGCAGTGTCGACTTACCTACGTTCGGACGACCAACAATGGCAATAAAACCACAGTGTTGATTTTCAGGAGCGCTCGGTTTTGCATCTGATGCAAAGTATGCATCAATATCGAATTCGTTATCAGCCATTGGTTTATTTTCCGCCATTGGTTACCAGCTCTAATGCTGTGCCAGCGGCCGCTTGTTCTGCTTTGCGACGACTGGTACCTTTTCCAATAACAGGCTGTCCTAGGCCTGCCACATCACACGAAACCGTAAACTCTTGGTTGTGTGCTTCACCTTTAATATTAGTCACTGTATAGACAGGCAGTGGCTTTCTTCGACCTTGAAGGAACTCTTGAAGACGAGTTTTAGGATCTTTTTGTGATACGCCTGGTTCGATAGCGTCTAGGCGAGTCTTATACCAGCTAAGAATAATACCGCGAACCGTTTCTGTATCACTGTCTAGATAGACAGCGCCAATAATAGCTTCTACTGCATCAGCGAGAATTGAGTCACGGCGAAAGCCACCACTCTTCAACTCACCTGGACCTAATTTTAAGTACTCTCCAAGTTCAAATTCACGGCCTAGCTCAGCCAGTGTATGACCTCGAACTAAGGTGGCACGCATACGACTCATGTCGCCTTCGTTTACCTTAGGAAAGCGATGATATAGATCATCCGCTATTACAAAACTTAAAATTGAATCGCCCAGAAACTCAAGACGTTCATTGTGCTTACCATGAGCACTTCTGTGTGTTAACGCTAAATCTAAATGATCGGCATCAGCAAACTGATAACCGATCTTTTTTTGTAGCTTTTCAATAGGAGAATTCATACTCTCTCGTTTGTTTAGGTCCAGCTTGCGCTGGACTAGTTAATACCACCGACACGACTGAATCGCACGCCGGTTGGGATCCATGAAGGCAGCACACTATCAGCACCACGTTCAAACTCAAAACTAATCCAAATGCCTACGGCTTTTCCGACTAGGTTTGCTTCTGGAACAAAGCCCCAGTAACGGCTATCAGCACTGTTGTCACGGTTATCACCCATCACAAAATACTGACCTTGTGGAACAATCCACTCACTAACACCACTACGAGGCTCATAGGCTTCTCGGCGATCTTGACGCAGTGGGTGAACTAAAATTTGATGTTTTACTGGGCCCAACTTTTCATCTAATTGAATCAGAGGAATGCCATTTTGAATGAACTTACTCTCTTCAACATTCGATAGCTTCACAGGCTCACAGCTACGTTCGCCTTGTGGCTGAATACAAAGTTCTTTCTTGCCATTATAGCGAACCGTATCACCCGGCATACCGACGACACGCTTAATGTAATCGATGCTTGGCTGAGGTGGGTATTTGAATACCGCAACATCACCACGCTCTGGCTTACCTGTTTCAACCAGCTGACTACGCCACACAGGGTCTTTTAGACCGTATGCGTACTTTTCAACTAAGATAAAGTCACCCACCAACAATGTTGGCATCATTGATCCCGATGGAATCTGAAACGGTTCATAGATAAACGAACGTAATACTAAAACAAAGGCAATCACAGGGAAGATAGAGACACTGTTCTCAATCCACCAAGGCTGAGTTTGCATCTTTTCTTTTGTTTCGGCATCTAGACCATTGGTTTCAGCTTCAACATCCGCAATTTTTTGCTGACGCTTCTTAGCCCAGACCCATTTTTCTAATGCCCACACCACACCAGTCACGAGTGTTACGATGACAAGAATCAGTGAAAATGTATTTGCCATTTAGCTTCCCTTATCTAAAAAATACGAAAGTGAAAGAGCCGAAACCCTTTCACTTAATAGTGTTACGTCAAAGTCGCTGCAATTACAAAAAGCAGCTTACTGTCAGTATTAATCTTTACCTACGTGAAGAATCGCTAAGAACGCTTCTTGAGGCAGCTCAACGTTACCGATCTGCTTCATACGCTTCTTACCTTCTTTCTGCTTCTTCAGAAGTTTCTTCTTACGGCTGATATCGCCACCGTAACATTTAGCAATTACGTTTTTACGCAGCTGTTTAACGGTAGAACGCGCAATAATGTGTCCACCAATAGCTGCTTGAATCGCGATATCAAACATCTGGCGAGGGATAAATTCTTTCATCTTCTCAACCAATAGGCGACCGCGACCTTGCGCATTAGCATGGTGAGTAATGATCGCCAATGCATCGACTCTGTCACCATTGATCAGTACATCAACACGAACCATGTTTGATGCTTCGTAACGGTGGAAGTTGTAATCCAATGACGCGTAGCCACGAGACGTTGATTTTAAGCGGTCAAAGAAGTCGAGAACCACTTCTGACATTGGAACATCGTACGTTAATGCCACTTGATTACCGTGATAAACCATATCAACTTGAATACCACGCTTCTCTATACAAAGCGTAATAACGTTACCTAGGTAATCAGCTGGAACAAGGATATTACAACGGGCTATTGGCTCTCGAATCTCTTCAAGATCATTGATAGCAGGTAGCTTTGATGGGCTATCTACATACAGCAGTTCACCATTGTTCATCTCCACTTCATACACTACTGTCGGTGCTGTCGTGATCAGGTCAAGATCGTACTCACGTTCAAGACGCTCTTGGATGATCTCCATATGCAGCATGCCAAGGAAACCACAACGGAAACCAAAGCCAAGTGCCGCAGAGCTTTCTGGCTCGTAGAATAGTGATGCATCGTTAAGGCTAAGTTTACCTAGCGCATCACGGAAGTTTTCATAATCATCAGATGACACAGGGAACAGACCAGCATAAACCTGAGGCTTCACTTTTTGGAAACCTGGTAGACGCTCTTCACTACCGCCTTTAGCAAGCGTTAATGTATCGCCAACTGGTGCGCCTAAAATATCTTTGATACCACAAACAACCCAACCTACCTCACCTGTATTCAAGACGTCAGTATCGATTTGTTTCGGTGTAAAGATACCAATTCGGTCAATACCCCAAACTTGGTCAGTACTCATTACCTTGATTTTGTCATTTTTCTTTAGTGAACCATTTTTGATTCGAACTAATGAAACAACACCAAGGTAGTTATCAAACCATGAGTCGATAATAAGCGCCTGAGTTGGTGCTTCTGGATCACCTTCTGGTGGCGGAATTTGCTTAACAATCGTTTCTAGAACTTCATCAACACCAAGACCCGTTTTTGCTGAACAGCGCGTTGCTTCCATCGCATCAATGCCAACAATTTCTTCGATCTCTTCAGATACACGCTCCGGATCAGCAGCAGGCAGGTCAATCTTATTTAAGATTGGCACAACTTCTAGATCCATTTCGATAGCGGTATAACAGTTAGCGAGAGTCTGAGCTTCTACGCCTTGACCTGCATCGACAACTAACAAGGCACCTTCACACGCGGCTAGAGAGCGAGATACTTCGTAAGAGAAGTCTACGTGTCCTGGGGTGTCGATAAAGTTAAGCTGGTAAGTCTCACCATCTTTAGCTTTATAGTCGAGTGTCACACTCTGAGCTTTAATGGTGATACCACGTTCACGTTCTATATCCATTGAATCTAGAACTTGAGCGTCCATTTCACGTTCGCTTAATCCACCACAAACTTGGATTAGACGGTCTGATAGGGTCGACTTACCGTGGTCGATATGTGCGATAATCGAAAAATTACGAATGTGCTTCATAGGCTTGGGGTGACTAAACTCGTTGCAAAAGGGAATAATATGAAAGCGGCCTAAGGCTGCATTTCAATCAAGTTGGCCGATTCTACCCAATTTCTACTCAATTCGCACCCTTATTTGAGCTTTGGATGATTGGCTCACCAAGGATTCGCAATAAAACCACTTGTTGTGCAGAGGCTTGCTCCAACTTATGCGCTTTATGTTTGGCAATTCTAATTCCGATATAAGCGCTGATGAAGGCACTTACAATAACCGTTAGCTCACCGAGTTTAAAGTAAGGGACTAATAACCATTGAGCCAAAAGGGCCCCTATCATCAAAAAAGCAATGGGAAGTATGTAAACTGTTACGGCAGATTGCAGAAGTGTTTTTTCAGGAAACCCTATCTCTACCACCTGGCCTTCACTGATCGGCTTTGAGCTAACCACACTCCAAAAAAGAGATTTTGCACCGACGGCTTTACTCACAATACCGGTGCCGCAACTTTTTTGAGACGCACAGCTTGAACAACTCGTATTCTGCTCACAGCTGAGATCAATAAGGTAATCGTTGTTGCGACGATGAACTGCCGCAACGGTTGCTAAGGCGGTCATCATTGCGTGGCTGCCTTACCATCACTGTCACTGAGCTTGCTATTATCAAAGGATACAGATTGAGCAATCCTTTTCGCGGTAGCAGGTGGAATATCGCCGACAATTGAGATCTCGGCGCTGCCTTTTACGAAGCTATGGAGAGTTCTTCGCCCTTGGCGCACCAGCTGACCTTTTAGTGAGTTATCGTCACTATCAGAAACGTAAACAGAAAAACTGAATAGTCCATCGGTGTACATTTGGCTTTCAACCATACGATCGGTCACCGCCATTCGATAACGGTTTAGTTCTTTAGGTTCAAACCCTGTTGGGATCCAACCAACATTCCAAACAGCCTCCTTTACATTTCCTTTCGGTAGTGAAAGCACTTCAGGAAGCTGAACATCATTGAGGCCGCTTAATACTCCCTCAATTTGATCATTCACAGAGTATGAAATTGTTCGGTATTGTTCTAACACCTCACCATCTCTATCAACGAGATCGGCTCTAAGAGGCAAATTGGTTTTCTCATCAACCCATAAAACATAGGAGTATCTTAAACCATCTTTTGGCACCACTCGGACCACTTGACAAGCCGTACCCGCTTCTCTCGCACGACCAACCGTAATGAAGTCATAATGCTCACTAAGAGTATCGATATTGGTATTTAACAGAGGGATCGTCGGTGCAACCATTTTCCCAGATTCAATCGTAAATGGTTCCACACCTGGTTCGATATAGCTGACTTCATCACCTCGGCGGATCACCTCTCGCACTGGCCCACTTAAATAAATGAGATGTGCTAGTTGTCTTGATTCGTTTTGCGCATGACGATATAGCAAAGGCTCAATGCTATTTTTTTTAATTAAGATATAGGAGAGTTCATAACTTAGCTGCTGACTTGCTTCATTCATTTGATGCAATAAAGCCTCTGCAGGCGGTTGCTCTGCAAAGGCACTATTTACATTCAAACTGAGCAGTGTCAGAGCACTGATCAGGATTTTTTTCATTCAATTACCGATTCAATTGTGTCGTTTTCTGACTCTTCGCTGTTCAGCCGCAACTGAAGCTCATAGTCAAGAAGCATAGCGTTTACGCGGCGGCGTTGCTCTTGAACATTCACATTTTGATTAGGTTTATCCACTGATTCACGACTTAAACTAACAGGCTCAACGCTGCCTGTTAATGGAATTGTTTGTAATACAGGTAGCTGGTCAACCGAAGATGACTCTGTTCCACCATATTGTTGCACGCCAAGTATGACGGCCAATGATACACACGCTGCAACGGCAACTTGTCCAAATTGAGACAACCATGCTGGTAATTGTTGCTTAGCCTGACGAGGTGTCGGCTGCGATTCAATTCTGCGTGATGCTAACTCTGAAACATTATCACTATTTAATAGTCCATGAGCAGGCTCATCTTCTAAAGCAAGTGCTACATTTTCAGCAATATTCCACTCTGCTACCTTCGGCGTGTCTCCACGCATAACATCACCAATTAAATGATAGTTTTTCCAGGTATCTAGAGACTCTTGGTCAAGTTCGATCTCTGATATCAGAGCCTTGTCGACAACTTCTCCATCCATGAGTGCTGAAAGTTTTTCTTGGTCAGCCATTATTTTCACCATTAAATTACTAGTACTAGCGCTGCAAAAGAGGTTTGATTTTCTTTTCCACCGCTTCACGAGCACGGAAAATACGCGAACGTATTGTTCCTACGGGGCAATCCATTACATCTGCGATTTCTTCATAGCTCAAGCCATCAAGCTCTCGCAGCGTCATCGCGGTTTTTAAATCTTCTGGTAGTGCTTCGATCGCGCTAAAAACTACTTGTTTCAATTCATTGGACAACGTTAAGTTCTCAGGGTTCGATATTTCTTTTAAAGCACTGCCTGTTTCGTAATATTCAGCGTCTTCTGCATCAACATCGGTAGCTGGTGGGCGCCGGCCCTGTGCTACGAGGTGATTCTTAGCAGTATTAACAGCAATACGATATAACCAAGTATAGAACGCACTTTCTCCACGAAACGTGGGCAGCGCTCGATACGCTTTGATGAAGGCCTCTTGGGCAACATCAGCTACATCTCCGGAATTGCTCACATACCGAGAGATAAGATTACAAACCTTGTTTTGATATCTTAATACCAACAAATTGAATGCTTGCTTATCTCCACTCTGAACTCGCTCAATCAAGACTTGATCGGTTAGCTGCTCGTTCATTCGAGCGTGTACTCCTATTGTTATTTACTCTTATCCTCTCAGATATGAGCTTTAATGATGCACATTGTAGTATTGACACCACTGTCTACATGAGCACTATTGTGACTCAGTAATAAAAGGAAAGTTCAAAACTTTCTAAAAATAATGGTAAATAGTAATTAACAGTGTGATGTGCTCGTCACTTAACCAGCAATGAATTTTGAAGCTGATGTACATCAATTGCAATCGCATTTACAAGGATTTGCATTTAATGTAGTGATAAGATGCATAAATATAGCGCCAATTAGCGCATTTGAGTGAAGAGTTGGATGACTCTATACATTTCGGGATTTGAATAGCTTTATGAACGCAAACCGTGAGCATCAATGTGATGTACTAGTGGTAGGAAGTGGCGCAGCGGGCCTATCTTTGGCTCTGCGCGTGGCAGAACATGGCAAAGTGATTGTACTGAGTAAAGGGCCTCTTAGCGAGGGCGCCACCTATTATGCTCAAGGCGGCATCGCTGCGGTATTTGATGAATCAGATAGCATTGAATCTCACGTACAGGATACTCAAATTGCCGGAGCTGGCATCTGTGAAGAAGAGTCCGTTCGCTTCATTGCGGAAAACGCAAAAGAGTGCGTTCAGTGGCTAATTGATGGCGGCGTGCCCTTCGATCGTGAAGAGAATGACAGCGATGAAAAACCTCGTTATCACCTCACTCGCGAAGGCGGTCATAGCCACCGTCGAATTTTGCATGCTGCAGATGCAACCGGAATGGCAATGCAAACGTCACTTCAAGATAACGTTCAAAACCATCCGAACATCAAAATCTTTGAACGTCATAATACCCTTGATCTTATTACAGAGGATAAGATTGGTGGCGACGAGAATAAGATTGTTGGGGCGTACATTTGGAATCGAAACAAAGAGCACGTTGAAACTGTAAGAAGTAAGTTTGTTGTTCTTGCGACAGGCGGTGCTTCTAAGGTGTATCAATACACCTCTAACCCAGATGTATCATCCGGTGATGGTATTGCAATGGCGTGGCGTGCAGGCTGTCGAGTCGCGAATTTAGAGTTCAACCAATTTCATCCGACCTGCTTATTCCACCCTGAAGCGAGAAACTTCCTACTCACAGAAGCCCTACGTGGCGAAGGTGCGTATCTACTGCGCCCCGATGGCACCCGCTTCATGAAAGATTTTGATGAGCGTGGTGAACTCGCACCTCGTGATGTCGTTGCTCGTGCTATCGACTTTGAAATGAAGCGCTTAGGTGCAGACTGCATGTACCTCGACATCAGCCATAAACCTGCTGATTTCATTGAGAAACATTTCCCTACGATTCATATGCGTCTACAAGATCTTGGTATTGATATGACCAAGGAGCCGATCCCAATTGTCCCTGCTGCTCACTACACCTGTGGTGGTGTGATTGTCGACCAATCTGGTCAAACCGATCTTGCTCAGTTATATGCCATTGGAGAGGTAAGCTACACCGGTCTACATGGCGCAAATCGCATGGCCTCTAATTCTCTCTTAGAGTGCGTGGTTTATGCATGGTCTGCAGCAAAAGAGATAGTCAGTAAAATTAAAGATGCAGAGTTGCCCCCTTCTCTACCAGCTTGGGATGAAAGCCAAGTCAGTAACTCTGATGAAGAGGTGGTTATTCAACATAACTGGCATGAGTTACGCTTATTTATGTGGGACTACATGGGCATTGTCCGAACAGACAAGCGACTTGAACGAGCTCTACGTCGAATTCAATTGCTGCAGCAAGAGACCTTTGACTACTACAGTCACTTCCGAGTTTCTAACAACTTATTAGAGCTTCGAAATCTGCTACAAGTTGCCGAACTCATGGTTCGCAGTGCAATGCGACGTAAAGAGAGTCGAGGCCTTCATTACACCCTTGATTACCCTGAACTCGCCAAAGATAGCGGGCCCACTATTTTAGACCCTAAAGATAACTTTGACGATTAATAGGGCGACACCTTAGAACGAAGAAAGGAGTATCACATTAGCGGATACTCCTTTTTTATTGGCAGCGTATTGATGCGCTATTTAATCGCTTTTAATTGCACAATCAACGTTCGATACTCCTCATCTGTGACGCTATCTCGCCATAAAATCCTTCGATGATTATTCTCAAAGCCAATAATTACACCTAAGAAGTCCATACTAAATACACTGTACTTTGTTGAAAAACGCTCTTGATTCAGTTTAAGCTCGCCTGTTTCTGAAACGATGACATGACCCACTATGGCCGTGGGTAAAAAGCCACACTGGAAATACAAATAACTAGAAAAGAGAATTAGACCCAATATAACGATGAACGGGAGAGACGTAGAGAATAAAAAACACATCATCAATAACAATAGAATGGTATTGATGATGCGAGCAGTTTGGGAGGGTTTAACGGTAGCGTTAACGGACCTTTGATAGGTTGTGCGCGACAATTTTATCAACCATTGAAGCATGACCTAGATTCTCACTACGGCCATGACCCATTACCCAAGTAAACAAATCGGGATCGTCACTTTCAAGCAGAGAGACAAAATCTTGTTGCTCATTAGCGCTTAGTGACTCAAAGCACTCTTCAAAAAAAGGCATAATCACGACATCTAATTCAAGCATTCCTCGGCGACAGGCCCACTTAACGCGTGCTTTTTGTTCTTTGGTGTACATGAATGGGTTCCTACTTTGTATTCACTGGCTTGAAGTGTACCAATCCAAGTTAAAGACAACTATTATCCCAGTCACAGTCCTCTACCTTGATAAAAAAAAGTTATCGTATTTAAATAAGTGTTAAAACGAATGAAACGGTGACCTCTCCTTGAATTTCATTAAGGTTAAGGATTACCATAGCTCCCATCATCTCTATTTACTGTATTTAGGATCCAAACATGGACTGGCAGCAACAATTCACTCGCTTCTCTAGCACGTCAAAAGACTCATTACCTTCATTGATGCTTACCCATTTAAAGTCTTGGGGCGCTATCAGCATGATTGGAGATGACAAAAAATCCTACTTACAAGGCCAAGTCACTTGTGATGTTGTTGCCTTAGACAAAGAGCAGTCAACATTTGGGGCTCACTGTGACGCAAAAGGAAAAGTCTGGAGCATCTTCCGCCTTTTCCATCACAATGGTGGCTATGCCATGTTCCAACCAATGAGCCTAATTGAGACTGAACTAGCTGAACTTAAAAAATATGCCATCTTCGCTAAAGTCGATATTCAAACAAGCCAAGATATCGCGTTAGGCGTTATTGGTGAGAATGCACAAGAGTGGATCAATTCCATCAGTGAAAACACTGGAGATGTGAGAGAGATAGAAGGCGGCACTGCGGTTAAAGTTGATGCTAACCGCTGGCTACTACTTGTGACACCTTCAGCAGCAGAGAACATCACCAATAATTGCAGTCCTGATAAAGTAGAGAAAGTAACAGAAGAACTCTGGACTCGATTTGATATTGAATCTGCTCTTCCAGCGATTGATAAATCAACACAAAATATGCATATCCCTCAAGCACTAAACTTACAAGCCGTCGATGGAATTAGCTTTAGTAAAGGCTGCTACACTGGCCAAGAAACCGTTGCTAGAGCAAAATACCGTGGTATGAATAAGCGAGCCATGTACATTGTATCGGGCACCACAGATAAGGCACTTTCCTCATTCGATACCATCGGCTTAGAGCGCTCCGTTGGCGAAAACTGGCGTTCCGCTGGCGAGCTAATCAATCATTTTCAATTTGATGATGACACCGCTATTGGCCTAATTATTCTACCTAAAGATCTTGATGAAGAGACAAAGCTAAGGTTGAGTGAGCAACCTGAACACTCTTGGGAACTTCACGCGCTCCCTTATTCATTAGACGATGAGTAAGTTACCTTCAACATCGGTCATCCAATACCTTGATGAGCAGCAAATACACTATCGTTTGCTGCCCCAAGAAAAAGCAACCGTCACTATTGAAGAAACCGCTAAACAGCGAGGTATTCGCCCAGAACAGATGGTGAAAAGTATCGTTCTTAGAGATATGGGGAATCAATACGCCCTTGCCTGTGTTCCTGGTGACCGGAATGTCGACCCTAAGAAAGTACGTGCGCTTCTTAATTGCCGTAGAATGACCTGCGTCTCTCTGGATGATGTGTTTAGCATTACTGGTTATAAACCGGGCTCTGTGACTCCGTTACAAATAACTACCCCAATGCCCGTAGTATTTGATACTCAGCTATTTAATGAGACTGAGGTAACCATTAGTAGCGGTGATGCTCAGTTAGGTATCGCTTTACGTTGTGAAGACCTAAGAACTTTATGTCAGCCAATCATCGCCTCAATTTGTCGCACAAATTAAATGATACAGATCTCTTTTTCTCAACAAAGTGTGACACCCATCGAACTCCCCACCCTAATCTAGAGAATCATTATTCACAATAAAAACATAAATAGTCACAAGTGTTTTTTTGCAGTAGAGTAATATTGTTGGTTAAAGTGACAACAAGACATCGTCTGATTGTATTCCTTCGCCAACAAAAAAGTGAATCCACTGATTGTTTCAGGACATCCACTTTTTGTGTAATGCATCTGTGACTATTCGCCCGTTCACCATGTAACGGGCATTTTTTTCCTTGTAATACTTCCTTACAGCTTTTGTTTACAAAAAATTAACACAATTCAAAATATTCACGCTATTCTTAAAAATGTCACAACTTTCCTGCACTATGCGTGGGAAAATTGAACAACGAAAAATCAGGCTTACATAAACTTTGAGGAGTTCATCACGCAAAGTTGGGTATTAATCTTCATATCTGCTCAGAGCAGCACAAATATCCAATAACGTTAATTAAATCTGCATAATCCCCTCGCCTTATCACAACAATATTAGTGTGGGATTTATATAATTCGCGGTGCTAGGAAGAACTATAAGGACATAACAATATGAGACTGTTTAAGCGCTATACACCAAGTATGATTGCTAAACATATTAGTCGGCTTTTTAAGGGAAGAATTTATATTTATGGCGTTGGGAAATTTGAGTTTGATAACGGTAAATTGATCTTACCTGCTCGTGCTGATAACCGTCATTTTCAAGCAGTAAAAGAAGTAAACAGTGAAGTTAAAAAGCTACGCTGCGCCTACGCATAAGAATTAAAAAAAAACAGCGTTAAGAATTAGTAAGGGCTGACTCTATGTCAGCCCTTTTTCATTGAATATCGAAAACTATACCAATTCTATTAATTAGATGGTTAGACAATTGCGTAGAAAAAATCATTTAGAACAAGGCAAAGATTGCAGCTAGCTAGTTATTCTACCTACAAAATCTTTAACGCCGTTATCAATGATTTTAGCAAGCAAGAATAACTAGATGATTGATAGAGTTGGTATTATACAACCACTTTGCGCGTGGATTTCGCTAGCTCAGGCAGGTTTCCTTTTAATCCAAGCGCTCGCTTCATAATCTCATCTTTTGCACCTGGTAACTGGCTTGTCAGTGACATTCCAATACCTCGGAAAAGCTTCTTCGCTGGGTTATCTCCTTCAAACAAGTCTTTAAAACCCTGCATTGAAGCAATCATCTTCGCGGCTTCTGCTTTTCTCCAGCGCTCATAGCTACGAAGATTACGCTTACTGCCGATATCTTCACCCTGGCGCCAAAGTTTATTCACCTCTTGAGCTAAACTCGCGGCATCAAGAAGACCAAGGTTAACTCCTTGCCCCGCTAGAGGGTGAATGGTGTGCGCCGCATCACCCACAAGAGCAATACGATCTAATGCAAAATCTCGAGCATAACGCATTCGAAGTGGGTACGCTGAACGCTCGCCTATCACCGAGCATAAACCAAGACGATTGTCGAACTCTGCCGTCACTGACTTATTAAATTCACTGTCGGTCATATTCACCAACTGCTCAGCTCTATTTGGATCAGTCGACCAAACAATAGAGCTCATATTCGGCTCTGACATAGGTAAGAATGCAAGAGGACCTAATGGGGTAAAGACCTGTCGAGCAATAGACTGATGAGGTTCTGTTGTCTTTATATTCGCAACAATGGCGCTATGCCCATAATCCCAATGAGTCAAAGGGATATCCAGTTGATTTCTAACCCAAGAGTTTGCCCCGTCAGCGCCGACAACCAGTTTAGCCGTCAGTGATTGGCCGTTATCGAGCGATAACCAAGCTTCACTCTCTCCAATAGCAATACTCAGGCAGGTGTTGGGCATAAAAAGTGACACATTAGATTGATGCTTCACTTTTTCAAGCAGTGATAGCTGAATCACTCTATTTTCGACAATGTGCCCTAGATTAGGTTGCGCGTGTTGTTGAGCTTCAAACTCTATTCGAGCAAAGCTATCTTGCTCCCAGACTTCCATTCCTACATAAGGTGCAAGTCGACGCTGCTCAATACCGCCCCAAGCCCCAACATTTTTTAGGATCGTCTCACTTGAACGGCTCAAAGCGGAAACACGAACATCCGGTAACTCATTGATCGTTGAGTTAGGTGCATTTCCTTCAATAACCGCAATACGTAAGTCGGTATCCTTAAAAGCAGCAGCAAGTGTTAGCCCTACCATGCCACCGCCTACTATCGCGATATCAACGCTTTGCATCATATTTCAATTACCTTATCTTCATCGTTGCCGCATTTATCTCGCTACGATGCCTAATGTTCTTCGTAACAGCGGTGTTTTCAACACTGGAAAGTTATCCATTGCCACTAGCGCTAAATTTCGACCTACTCTCATGGTCAAAAGGTCATTTGAAAATGTGTGTACCAATTGTGAGGTCAATGAAATAGTGCTATTTCTATCTGATTCACGACGTCGCATATATCGATTCAATACGTTATAGCAACCGACATCTTGAGCAGAGCTCGCGTTCACAATCTCTTCCGCTAGGCTGGCCACATCGCGAATACCGAGATTAAAGCCCTGACCGGCAATAGGGTGTAATGTCTGTGCCGCGTTACCAACAATGGCAAAACGATGAGAGACATTTTTCTGCCTGTAACGCAAAATTAATGGGTAACTCGCTCGGCTTCCTACTTTCAGTAGCTCCCCTAAACGCCAGCCAAAATCACTCTGAAGTTGCTTTAAAAAAGCATCGTCACTGAGTGTCATCACTTGCTCCGCTTTTTCTGGTGGTAAACACCAAACTAACGAGAGCCGGTTATCGCTCATTGGCAATAACGCCACGGGGCCATTCTCGGTAAAGCGTTCAAACGCGCGACCATTGTGTGGTTCACTGCTAACAATATTGGCAATGACCGCTGACTGCTCAAAATCATGCTCTTCAAGCTCTAAGCCAAGTTGCTGACAACAGATTGAGGAGGCCCCATCGGCGGCAACAAGTAACTTACTTTGAATAGAACGGCCACTGGTGAGTTCAACCGTTACCTCATCAGGCTTTCTCACTACGTTCACTACAGAATCAGGACAGAGCAAGTCAATGTGAGCATCGGCTATCATTTCAGTTTGGTAGAGCTTACCGATATCGGCCAGTTCAACCACATAGCCGAGAGCATCGACACCAAGCTCATGATCGTAGATATCTGTCATGCCAAGATGAGAGCGATCAGACACATGAATGTGATGAATCGAGGTTGCCAATGAAGCAATAGCATCCCACAACTTAAACTTCTTAAGTATTTCAACCGTCCCAGCAGAGAGCGCAATGGAACGCGAATCAAACCCAGGATGGGATTGATGCTCAGCCAGATAAGACTCAACAACAGCAATAGACAACGGCGTAGTACTTAACCGGGTTAGTGCAAGCGCAAGCGTTGCCCCCGCCATTGCACCACCAGCAATAATTACATCATAGCTTTTCATTAAAACGACATCTCTCTATTTCACGTTAACTCTATATTGCCTCATTAATGCAGCGTCGGCTTTTTAGCGTTTTTTTCTACTTTCACACCAAACTCAGTGTGAATAATAAGTACACAAGCTTTAACGTGTTCAATGACTTGTTCTAATAGTAACGCTTGCTCTTCTATGTCGTCATCTTCATCGATACCAAGCCTAGCCATCTCTTCTAAATCCGCTAAGGCTTCTTTTGTATCAGCCGATGCTTTGTTTAGTTTGGCACCCACAAGGCCAAGCCCTGAAATAAAGTGATTAATCCAATCGGTAACACCATCAGCCAAATCAAAGATCGTTGCGCTGGCTTCTTGATCGGGTAGCAACATCGATAAAACCAAGTCAGTACTAGTTAGCTCTTTTGAAGTGGCTTCAAAGATGGTTTCAGCGACTTGTAAAGCTGTCGCGGGCCAGCCCATTCCATCATTGGTGTAATCAAAAATAATCGGTTGCCAGCTTTTATCATTAAGGTCCAAGCCACCGCTTAACATTCCAGTCAATAAGCCATGCAATTCTGAAGGGGATACCGCTAGCGCAGCGGTCTGCAGCTCAGTGGCACTTGAAAGGTAGTTAGGTAGCGTTATTTCACTCATGATAAAACTCTGTTTTCTAAATTTGTTCAACATCCTAACATCTCACCCTCTAAGCGAAAATGGCGTTAAGGCGAATATGGTGGGGTTTTAGACAATTTGCCCATTATCTGTGTTATTAACACGCCTTTACCTCAACGGTTAGTGGAAAAGCTTGAATGTTATGGACGCTTTTTCTATAGTTTCCGACTCAGTGATTGTATTCACAGTGACCATACTTAGTTGTAAGATTGGTTAGTTATAAGATCAAGAATTAATGATACTCTTAATAACCTGATCCTGAATTACGAAAATAGAGTTGAGCTAGAATGAGCAATCAAGCGGTAGACGTTAAAATTTTAGGTAAGCTAACTCGAGTCAATTGCCCAAGTGGTGAAGAAGAGTCGTTGCAAAATGCTGCCAAAGATCTTGATAACCGTTTGAGTGAATTAGCCGAACGTACCAAAGTCACCAATGAGGTTCAGCTACTCACCTTTGCAGCACTAAATATTTGTTATGAATTACATAACAAAAACCGAGAAGATGATTCTCAACAAACTAAACTTACAGAGAAGATTGAGCTTCTCTCTGCGTCACTTGATGATGCCTTAAAAAAAGTAAAGCTAGAAAAGTCATAGCGTTACAATACAGATAAGCAGTTTATATGTTGTCTGTCACCGTATTTACCCTGGAGTGTGCGTCAGTAGGATTTAAGTCCCTGAGCCGATAAGCAATACCCAAGGGTTAGTATTCGCTGACTATTGAGCAAGCTCGACTCGTATCGAGAAGCCTACGGTCAACCTTGCTGACCCGCCTTGAACCAGATGGTTCAAGGGCCACAATCCTCAACGGCACTCTGGGGTATCCTCTTCGATATCCCGCTAGACACAGGCGGAGCAATGATCTTATCTCGACAAGCGATTCGTTCACATATCCGAGAAAAGAGAAATCAGTTACTTTCTGATACTCAGCATCAAGCTGGTCTCGATCTTATTGAGCAATTCTCAACCCTTGCAGAACTCTCTAACAGCACACATATCGCGCTGTATCTTTCTACCGATGGTGAGATAAATACCACGCCTTTAATTGAATGGCTCTGGTCGCAAGGTAAATCAGTCTACATACCCGTTCTACACCCTTTTTCAAAAGGGCATCTGCTATTTTTGCACTACACTCCAACAACCCCCATGACACTCAATAAGTATCAGATTCTCGAGCCTCAGCTCAATCAGACACTCATCAAGCCCGTTTTGGAGTTAGATCTTATCTGTACCCCTTTAGTCGCTTTTGACTCAACAGGTCAACGTTTAGGTATGGGAGGCGGCTATTACGATAGAACCCTCTCCTCTTGGTTTAAAAGCAAACAAGGTGCAAAGCCTATTGGTCTTGCGCACGATTGCCAACATGTTGACAGTTTGCCAAGTGCGGCATGGGATGTACCACTACCAAAAATAGTGACCCCAAGCAAAGTATGGCAATGGGAATCTTAGCCCAATACCGTTATAATCGCGCCGAAAAATCCAGTTAACTATTTGCAATCACTATCCGCAGGAGATGAGCATGACTCAAGATGAAATGAAAAAAGCAGCCGGTTGGGCAGCGCTAAAGTACGTAGAAAAAGGCAGTATTGTAGGCGTCGGTACAGGCTCTACTGTGAATCACTTCATCGATGCTCTTGGTTCTATTAAAGGTGACATTAAAGGTGCAGTATCAAGCTCAGTAGCATCAACTGAGAAGCTTATTGAACTGAGTATCGAAGTCTTTGATTGTAACGATGTAGAAAAACTGGATGTCTACGTTGATGGTGCTGACGAAATCAATGCAAGCCGCGATATGATCAAAGGCGGTGGTGCGGCACTGACTCGTGAAAAAATTGTGGCGGCAATTTCTGAAAAGTTCGTCTGTATTGTCGATGGAACCAAAGCAGTAGATGTTCTGGGTAAATTCCCACTTCCTGTTGAAGTCATTCCAATGGCCCGTGCCCACGTAGCACGTGAACTAACTAAGCTAGGCGGCAACCCTATTTACCGCGAAGGTGTACAGACAGACAACGGCTGTGACATTCTTGATGTTCACGGTCTAAGCATTACTGACGCAAAAGCGTTAGAAGAAACCATTAATGCGATCGTCGGTGTTGTAACCAATGGCCTATTTGCCGCTCGTGGTGCTGATGTGGTTATTACCGGCACGCCTGAAGGCGCAAAAATTGAAGAATAATCGATAAAAAGAAAGGCACTTTCTGTTATTTGATTACAAACGGTACCCTTGGGTGCCGTTTTTTATGGTTTCTAGCAATATTATTATGGCTTATTCCGTAATTTTCTTACCCAAAAGCAAAATTATTTGTTACTTTATTGAACAGAAGACGCACAAGGAAACGTTTGTCTTCCAACAAAATCGATGATTTCCCCCTTTTCATTGCTTTTGACCAATGTGCGCCGCGTTTGCCCACCTTTCCATTTTAAGGACGAGAATAATGGCCAAAGTTTCACTGGAAAAAAACAAGATTAAAATTCTGCTATTGGAAGGGCTTCACCCTTCTTCTGTTGAAGTTCTTCAAGCCGCTGGCTACAGCAACATCGAGTATCATAAAGGCTCTTTATCTGAAGAAGCACTATTGGAAGCGGTAAAAGACGCTCACTTTATTGGTATTCGTTCTCGTACTAATTTATCTCAAGACGTTATTGATGCTGCAGAAAAACTGGTTGCGATTGGTTGTTTCTGTATTGGTACTAACCAAGTCGACCTGCAAGCAGCAACCAAGCGCGGTATCCCTGTCTTTAATGCACCATTCTCAAATACGCGTAGTGTTGCGGAACTTGTTCTTGGACAAATCCTACTGTTGCTTCGTGGTATTCCAGAAAAGAACGCTCTAGCACACCGTGGTATTTGGAAGAAAAGTGCTGATGCTTCATACGAAGCACGTGGTAAGCGCCTTGGCATTATTGGTTACGGCCACATCGGTACTCAGCTGGGTATTATCGCTGAAAACCTTGGAATGCGAGTCTACTTTTACGATATCGAAAACAAGCTATCTCTTGGTAACGCGACTCAAATAAGCACGATGAGTGAGCTACTCAATAAGTGTGATGTTATCTCGCTGCACGTTCCAGAAACCCCAGGTACCAAGAACATGATGGGCGCAGAAGAGTTTGCTCGCATGAAGCCTGGCTCTATCTTCATTAACGCTGCACGTGGCACAGTAGTAGATATTCCAGCACTATGTGGCGCTTTAGAGTCTGGTCACCTTGCTGGTGGCGCGGTGGATGTATTCCCAACAGAACCAAAAACGAATGCCGACCCATTTGAATCACCTTTAATGCAGTTCGATAATGTCATCCTAACACCTCACGTGGGTGGTTCGACTCAAGAAGCACAAGAGAACATTGGTGTAGAAGTTGCGGGTAAGCTGGCTAAGTACTCAGACAACGGTTCAACATTATCAAGTGTTAACTTCCCTGAAGTATCTCTACCAGAACACGGTGATTGTTCTCGTCTACTGCATATTCACGAAAACCGTCCGGGTATCCTAACGCAAATTAACACCATCTTTGCGGCAGAAGGCATTAACATCGCAGGTCAGTACTTACAAACATCTGCTGACATTGGTTATGTGGTCATCGATGTTGAGACAGCTCGCTCTGAAGAAGCACTCGCTAAGCTAAAAGAGATCGAAGGTACACTTCGCGCTCGTATTCTTCACTAAGAATTATCGCAAATTACAAATACAAAAAAGGCCACTCTACGTGGCCTTTTCTATTATTGATTTGAATCTAAACGGTTTAACTAAGCTTTTAGTGAACGCTCGCCACGAGCAATACCCACAACACCACTTCGAGCAACTTCAATCACATCCGTCACTTCAGACAATGCTTTGATAAAGGCATCGAGCTTTTCACTGGTTCCGGTTAATTGCACTGTATATTGAGAAGCCGTCACATCGACAATTTGACCACGGAAGATGTCCGCTGTGCGTTTCACTTCTGCGCGAGCAAAGCCACTGGCTTTTACTTTCACCATCAGAATTTCACGTTCAATGTGCTCAAGCTCTGTTACTTCTTGAACTTTAAGGACATCAATCAGTTTATGCAGCTGCTTTTGAATTTGCTCTAGCTGCATTTCGTCAGATTCGGTGGTTAAATTCAAACGAGAAAGGGTTTCATCATTCGTTGGTGCTACCGTCAAAGATTCTATGTTGTAACCTCGTTGAGAAAACAGGCCTACAACACGAGACAATGCACCAGGTTGGTTTTCCATCAATACCGAAATAATGTGTCTCATATTATGTTCTCTCCGTTTTGCTTAGCCACATACGATCCATACCCTCGCCACGAATTTGCATTGGGTATACGTGCTCCGTTTCATCTACTGTAATATCTACAAACACCAAGCGATCTTTCATATCGAGTGCTTTTTTCATTCCTGACTCCAATTCATCAGGAGAAGTGATACGGATACCAACGTGACCATACGCCTCTGCGATGGCAGCAAAATCTGGTACAGAATCCATGTATGAATTGGAATGGCGACCCTGATACACAATATCTTGCCACTGTTTAACCATGCCTAAGAATCGATTATTTAGGTTAATGATTTTCACTGGAATGTCATATTGAAGCGCTGTAGAGAGTTCCTGGATATTCATCTGAATACTGCCATCACCAGTTACGATAACGACCTCTTCATCAGGCTTAGCAAACTTAACACCCATACCAGCAGGTAGACCAAAGCCCATCGTCCCTAAACCACCTGAATTAATCCAACGGCGCGGTTTGTTAAACGGATAGTAAAGTGCGGCAAACATTTGGTGCTGACCAACATCAGATGCCACATAAGCATCGCCATTGGTCAATTTGTGCAGTGTTTCGATAACTTGTTGAGGCTTGATGCGATCTGGCAGCTTTTCATAACTCAAACAATTGCGATCACGCCATACTTGAATTTCACTCCACCAACGGTCAATAGCGTCAGAGTCATTGCTACCGCCCTGCTCTTCAAGCAGCTGAACCATGGTTTCAAGAACCTTTTCTGCCGAGCCAACAATAGGCAGATCAGTTTTTACGTTTTTAGATATCGATGATGGATCAATATCGATATGCATGATTTTGGCATTTGGACAGTACTTATCTAAGTTATTGGTGGTTCGGTCATCAAAACGAACCCCAATACCAAATATCAGATCAGCGTTATGCATGGCCATATTCGCTTCATACAAACCATGCATGCCCAACATGCCTAATGAATTTTTATGTGTTCCAGGAAATGCGCCTAAGCCCATTAACGTACTCACTACTGGCAGGTTCAGTGCTTCAGCCAATTTTAGTAACTGCTGATCGGCTTCCGAGATCACGACACCACCACCAACATAAAGAACAGGCTTTTCCGCAGCTAATAGCGCTTTCAGTGCCTTCTTGATTTGACCTTTATGCCCAGTCAGAGTTGGGTTGTACGATCGCATATTGATCGTTTTAGGGTATTCATAAGGGAGTTTATTGAGCGGGCTCATCACATCTTTTGGTAAATCAATCACAACCGGACCTGGACGTCCTGTCGTTGAGATATAAAAAGCTTGCTTCATCACCTCTGGGATTTCTTCAGTACTTTTTACTAAGAAACTGTGTTTAACGATTGGGCGAGAAACACCAACAATGTCACACTCTTGGAATGCATCATTACCGATTAAATTTCGAGGAACGTTACCTGAGATAACGATCATAGGGATTGAGTCCATATACGCTGTTGCAATACCCGTAACGGTATTCGTAGCGCCAGGACCAGAACAAACGAGCACAACACCCGGTTTTCCGGTTGAGCGCGTATAGCCGTCAGCCATATGCGTCGCCGCTTGTTCATGACGAACTAATACATGCTTAATTTCATCTGATTTAGCATGCAGTGCATCATAAATATCTAAAACAGAGCCTCCAGGGTAACCAAAGATCTGCTCTACACCTTCTTCGATCAGAGATTGAACCACCATCTCTGCGCCAGATAACTTCTCCATATCTTTCTCCTTACCAGTCACTACGTTGATTTGGTTAATCAATTAGTCTGGTTTTGCATAGTCTAGGGCTTATTTGTAGCCTATTTCCAAGTTGTGACACTTTGTGGCTATGTCCTGTCTTGTTATCACCAAACACAGGAAACTAAACAACTGTAACGTTTTATTAGCAAAGGGTCTATTGCGACAGAGATCGCCATAACATTAATCGACTAATATTTACGTAAAATTCAGATATTAAAACCATGAACATTAAAACTTTATTGATCTATGATTTTATACTGCAAGATAAAAAGAGAATAATTCTTAGATCATTCTCTAATGGATAAGACCATTCAGGCTTCGAACAATAAAAAAACCTCCATCAACAATGGTCATTGTCGTATGGAGGTTTTTTGAACAAAGGAAAATTTAACTGTTAAGTAAGTTACTTATCTTTCTTTGTTTCAGTGTACATTTCTTCAATTTCATCTTGGTACTTATCACTAATCACCTTTCTACGCAGTTTTTGCGTTGGTGTAAGCTCACCATCGTTCATTGAGAATGCTTTTGGCAGTAATTTGAACTTCTTCACTTGTTCAAATTTCGCCAATTCTGTTTGCAGCCCACTCACGCGATTTTCAAACATCTCAACCACTTTATGGTGCTTAACGAGTTCAATACGATCGTTATACTTAATGTTGAGCTCTTTAGCGTACTCTTCAAGCGTATCAAAGCAAGGTACGATAAGAGCCGAAACGAACTTACGCGTATCAGCGATTACCGCTATCTGTTCGATGTAATGGTCTTTACCGATAGTACCTTCCACCATTTGCGGTGCAATGTACTTACCATTGGATGTTTTCATCAACTCTTTGATACGGTCAGTAATGAAGACGTTGCCGTTTTCATCAATCATTCCCGCATCACCGGTTTTTAAGAAACCATGTTCATCAAACGTCTTTTCAGTTTCTTCTGGCATTTTGTAATAGCCACGCATCACCATAGGGCCGCGGACTAAAATTTCATTGTTCTCGCCAATTTTAACTTGAGCGCCCGGCATCGACATACCAATCGAGTCTGGATTGAAACATTTGTCATCCCAACAAGAAACGGTTGCTGTTGTTTCTGTCATGCCGTAACCAAGCTTAACGTTGATACCAATCGCATGGAAAAAACGACCTATGGTTTCATCAAGCTTAGCTCCGCCACAGGGCATAAAGCTTATGCGCCCACCAAGCAATGCACGCAGCTTAGAAAGAACCAGCTTGTCTGCAAGTTGATGCGACTTCTTCAGCATCATAGAAGGTTCACGTCCTTCTTGATGGCAAAGAGAGACTTTCGCGCCCATATTTACAGCCCAAGTGAACAGCACTTTACGAATAAATGGCGCTTTGGACACTTTTTCATGAATCGCAGAGAAAATCTTTTCGTAGAAGCGTGGAACCGCACACATCACGGTTGGACGAATTTCTTCCAGTGCACTTTTCACTTGCATCGTATCTTGCAAGTAACAGTTAGTTGCACCTTTATAGAGAACGTAGAATGTCCAAGCACGTTCAAAAACATGAGAGAGCGGTAAGAACGCTAATGAGACATCATCTTGAGTTAGACTCAAACGTTCATCATGGCCTTCTAGTTGAGCCGCGATGTTAGCGTAATCAAGCATCACGCCTTTCGGCTGCCCCGTCGTACCCGAGGTGTAGATGAGCGTTAGCAAGTCATCTAAGCAAAGCTCATCAATGCGTTGTTCTAACTGAGCGCGTTCAGCATCGCTGCCTTTTTGTAGAAAGTCTTGCCAGCTAATAGCATGCTCAGCATCACCAATATTGATGTCATCAGACATCGCGACAACAAGCTCTAACTGTTCACAGTCATCGAAAAGGCCCATTGCGGCATCAAACTGGTCTTGCTCACCAACGAATAGAATACGTACGTCTGCATCTTGGATGATATAAGACGCCTGAGCCGCTGTATTAGTCGGGTAAATAGGAACCGATACTGCGCGTGTTTGAAGTGCAGAAAAGTCAGCCATCGTCCATTGAGGCATGTTGTTGGCGTAGATACCAACTTTGTCTTGAATTCTCATTCCCTGAGCCAATAGTGCAAGTGATAGTGCATCAACTTGCTGACCAAACTGCTTCCAGCTAATACCCTTCCAATTGGTATCAACTTTGTGTTTAAGGGCGATGCGATCCCCCCCTTTAGCAATTTGCTCTCGAATACATTTTATGATGTGGAAATCTATATTGGCCATGTCTCTTACCTTTGGCTTACACATGTAAGCTATTTTGAGCGAACAAGTGTACATTCCAGTTTTGAAAAGGCAACTGACTAACTTCAAAGTTATCAATTAATGGGTAATAAAAAACCTTGAACCAATCTAGTCAGTTCAAGGTTTTGTTATCAGTTTGTATAAATACAACTCAATCTGTCTAAGTTGCATTCAACCTTTTAATTTTAGTTCAAAGCAACCACTTCGCCACAAATCATCATTAATTGATCACGGAACCAGATGTGGCCTTTATCTTTTTCACTAGATTCGTGCCAGCTTAAGAATCCGCTAATGTTCGCATTTTCAAATGGGAAGTCTAAGATCTGTAGTTGATCACGATTAGCAGCGTTTTCTACCATCCAACGTGGTGCGATGGTAACTAACTCGGATTGACCAACAACATAAAGTACGTTGCTCAAGCTCGTACCTTCATAGTATGGCTGACAATCTAGCTCACGGTACGCCTGCTCAGAGAAGCTACGTTGACCATGGATCTTCGATAGTTTAGCGTGTCTTTCTGTCATTAGATCTTCAACAGAAACAGAACCTTGAACACGAGAGTGTGAAGATGAAGCAACGACAACTAATTCATCTTGGAAAATTTCAGTACTTGAAAATCCTTGCTCATCAAATCGAGCGTAATCAATAACAAAATCAATCTCTTGATAACGCATACGCTCCGCCAACTTACGGTCAAACTCAGCATCCAAGTGAAGCTGTACGTTTGGTGCTTGCTCATGCACTGTTGACATGATTTTTGGTGCAAAACGCATGTCACAAGGGCTGCAAATAGCGAGCTTAAATAGACGAGTCGATGTTTCTGGAGAGAACACTGAGCTAGGGAGTTCATTACGAATTAACTGCAATGCTTGGCGGATTGGGCCAAATAGTTGACGAGCACGTTGAGTTGGTTGAATGCCACGGCCTTGACGCATGAACAGTTCGTCATTAAACATCACTTTTAGGCGAGCTACAGCATTACTAACAGCCGGTTGAGACATCCCTAAGTTATGTGCTGCTCGCGTAATGTTCTGTTCTTGCATTACGGCATCAAACACAGTCAGTAGATTTAAATCTACACCACGTAAAGTACTTTCCATTCGGTAGCTTGCAATAGCACTCATCGCGTCTTTTTTATCTAACATCGGGTACGCCTCATTGTTTCGTTATCATCAACATTTATAATTAGTATTTCAGGAAATACTTAAGCAGTTTCGCTATCATTTATTTCTCAGATACTTCCTAGCTGACAATTACTATCTGCGAATCATTTGACGATTGGCAACAAGATTGACAATTAATCAGTTAATTTTATCTTATATCAATAAAACACCATGTAAAACATACCCTTAGGCAATACATAAAAAACCATAAAATGTATAAATTTATGGTTTTTACATATAACATTGATAGCGTTTATTAATTAACCAATTAACACCCTGTTACATTTAGCTGAATTATGAATGGGGTAGACATACTAAAAGCGCTCGATATATTAGTTATATATTTGAAACATAACTCGGAAAATCGACTCTCTCCCATAGAGCCCGACATAGCTTATCTTGGGTGTCCCATTGCCCATTATGCACCCACTCCGCAATCGCTTGCGCGACGTTAGGGTAGACCACCTTCTCTCCCGGTTTATCATCAAGCCAAAGCCTGACTTTTGATGCGTCTAGGAAGTCCATACTGCTTGCTAAACCCAAACCATCCAGAGTCGCCACATTACTTTGTTGCTCGAACTGTCCCGATAATGGTTTCAACAGCAGCTTCTTGCCCAAAGTTAGTGCTTCTGAGGGAAGTTCAAAACCACCATTCGCGATGACGCCGTTACAGCGATGCAAATGTGATTGAAAGCTTTCATGAGAAAGAGGACGAAGTTCTATACTTCCAATTGTTTCTACTTTGTTAACGCTTGGGTGAAAACAAACAAATTGATAACTCGCAAAACGAAACAATAAATTACAAATTTCATTGCTATTTTCGAACGGAAGGTACACCAAGATGAAGTTTTCTTGCTCAATTTGATAGTCAACCGAGTGAACTATCGGAGGAAGTATATCTTGTTCGAAGTGATACCAGTGCAGTCCAATGGAATAATTTGAGGGAGCAAAGTGGTGAATTAACCTTTTATCTACCCAATTAGCTCCTTTTAACGGTACGGAATGCTTAAACGCATTTTGGTGACTGATGCTAATACAGGTTTTTTTCTGTCTTTTCGCCGCCCACGCGGTTATCGGTTCGAAGTCATTCAGCACTAAATCATAGTCTGATAAATCGCAATTTTTTATCTCGCGGTACAGCTCTGTCAGGCTATTATTCTGAATCGTTTTTAGATAACTCACCTGTCCGTTTTCAGTCTCAAACGATAACCCTTTACGAGTTTGATACGCTCCAAACTCCTCCATAGAGAAGTACTTATCAGCGTCTCGCCCCGAGAACAGGTAATCAACGTCAATACCGCGATCTTTTAATGCACAGCTCATCGCTCTTGCACGAGCGATATGACCATTACCCGTCCCTTGTACTCCATACAGAATTTTCATTGTTACATCCCTATAAAAGTTAGAACGATACGAGCACTGGCAAACCCGAGCAGAGCTCCAACCACAATGTCCGTTAAAAAATGGACGCCAAGCAACACTCGCGACGCACCAATCAAACACGCCCAAATGAAAGCAAATGGCAATAATGTGGGATAAAACGCCCCAATCAGTGACGCAAATAAAAAGCCCGCCGCCGTATGACCAGAAGGCAAGCTGTAGCGATCTGAAGGGGTAATAAATGCAGCAATATAAGGAGTGAGTTCTTCTGGTCTACGACGTTTCACACTGTTTTTCAAGAGCCAGTAGATCGGCAGTTCAATAGAGAACGCCATCAAAACACTCCAGAAAAAAAGCTCCCCTTTCATCCCTCCAAAGAAAAATGCGGTTAAACCGAGCATTAAATAGAGATGGCCATCGCCACTGTGTGAAACGGCTTTACTGACTGTTGCCACTTGTTGAGAAAAACGGTGCTGCAAACAGAATGATGAAAAAGCTAAATCAAACCGTGTTACGGATTCAAAACTACGCATCATTGGCTCCTTATGATGATCACGCTTGGTTTTAAACCAAGCTATGTGAACCAAATGACAACTGCGTGACGTTTTTTTTTAGCTAGGATGAAGATTCATCTATGCACGTAATGAACATAAAAAAAGGAGCCGAAGCTCCCTCTTATTCAAATGCGGCATTAAGATATGAAAGAATAGAGACTAGGCGTCTAAAGATTCATGTTTATGAACTAAACCAAAGTCCGCTAAAACCGCGTAGGCTGCTGGAATCATAAATAGAACCAGAAGTGTTGAGGCGAAGATACCGAACACAATAGACACGACGAGGGGTTGAATAACTTGTGCTTGTAAGCTGGTTTCAAGAAGCAGCGGTAATAACCCGGCTGCCGTCGTCATCGAAGTTAGAAAAACAGCACGAAAGCGCTCTCGACTCGCTTTAACCACGGAGTCATAAACACTATCTCCCTCATCAACGTGATGCCTTATGTACTGCACCAGCAATATCGAGTCATTAACGACAATCCCCGCTAACGATACAAACCCCATCATGCTTGGCATGCTTAAAGAGTGCCCTAATAGTAAATGCCCCCATACCACACCGATAAAAGCCAAAGGTATTGCTAGCATGACAACAAACGGTTCTAGGTAACTACGAAATTGAAAACTTAATATCGCAAAGACACCAAACAGGCCTAACAAGAAACCTTTCCCCATCGAAGCACCTGTTTTCGCAGCATCTTTGGCTTCACCTTCAAAATCAAAACGGAGCCCTGGGTACTTCTGTAATAGCTCTGGTGCAAACTCCTTTCTCAACTGAGCCACTATTGCAGACGAACTGATCTTATGGTTATCAATATCGCCGAACACACTCACGGTTCTTAAACCATCAATACGTTGGATTCGTACATAGTTACGTTGAAAGTCTAATGTTGCCACCGTTGCGAGGGGAACCTGACTGCCGTCTGAAAGAATAATTGGGAAATTCGCGAGTTGCTGAAGATCACCCGCCTGAGTTTTGTCTAATCGCACTTCAATAGAGATGTTCTCGACACCAACTTGAATCTCATCCGCCGTTTGACCAAAAAAAGCCGCACGCAATTGCCCTGCGATCATTTGGCCGTTTACTCCATAAGTTTCTGCGCCCGAACGAAGCTTTACGAGTATCTCCTCTTTCCCCATACGCATGTCATCCAAAACACCGGATACGCCATCAAACTGATTAAGGTACTGTTGAATATCAATCGAAGCCGATTTTAGCTCATCAAGATCATCATGCTTAATCCGAATATCTATCGCACGCCCGCCTGGGCCCATTGTGGGTTGCTTATAAACCAATGAAACGGGGTCGGCTAATTCACCGACGTCTTCTCGCCAAGCTGCCACAAAGTCATCGATTAATGCATTTCGAGTCTCAGCACCTAATAAATCAAGCCTCACGGTTGCTATATGCGGTCCCGACTCATTGGCATCAGCATTGACATTAAATTGAGAGGTAATGTGCTTAACCAGTGTTTGCCCATTCTCCTCTTTCTCACTCCACTCTACGTTCAGCTTCTCAGCTGAGGCTACGATCTTTTCAACGACACGCTCTGTTTGTGATAAAGACGCTCCGGGTGGAAGAATAATTCGTACTTCAGCGATGTCTCCATCAAGATCTGGGAAAGGTTGAAATTTGAGTAATCCACCAGCAATAGTCGCCACTGAAATCAGCATTAACGCTGCAACACTTCCTAAAAATGCGTAACGATATTCAACCACCTCAGTCACAGCACGAACAAGCTGCTCATTACGAAACCGTTCAAATTTTTCTAACAGCACCTTTTTAAATTTTACAGGCTCACGTTCCCCTTTTAGATTGTGTAGAGAGTGAGACAGATGATTAGGGAGTATGAGAAAAGCTTCAACAAGGCTTAATATCAGAACCAGTATCAGCACCTGTGGTACTGCTTTGAGCACTGCCCCCATTTCGCCATCTAAAAACAGCAAGCTGCCGAAAATACAAATTGTGGTTAAAAACGATGATAAAACCCCTGGAAAGACTTTTTTAACGCCATTAATCACCGCGTCGTCAATACTCTGACCCTTATCTAAATGGGAGGCGACAGACTCGGCGATGACTATCGCGTCATCCATCATGATGCCGATTGCCATCAGCAAGCCAACGAGCGACATTATGTTGATAGATAGACCAAGATTTGCCATCAAGAAAAGTCCGCCAAGAAACGCGACTGGTAGACCCGCTGCCACCCAAAATGAATATCGAAAGCTGAAAAACAACCACATGGTGGCAAACACCAGCACAATCCCTTGCCAGCCATTTTTAAGCATCATGGTTAAGCGATCCCACAATACAGAAGAGAGATCATTGGTCAGTTCGAGCGTCACACCATCAGGAGCAATTAACTTCTGATCAGCAACAAACTCAGACACCTTCTGCTTGATCCTGAGTGCATCATCCTCTTTATTCTTACTTATTTTCAGTAAAGCCGAAGGGTGGCCGTTAAAGTAGACTTTCTGCTCATCTAGCTCGAAGCGATCACTAATGGTTGCGATATCTCTCAAACGGATCTGTGAGCCATTTGGTCCAGAACCTACCACGATACTTTCAAGCTCAAATGGCGTAATACGTCTTTCATCAAAACGGATGAGAAAGTTTTTATCTGTTGTTTCAATGTTACCGCTGGGTAACTTAACGTTCTGGCGTTTTATCTGCTCCGCAATATCACCAACACTGATGCCGAGCTGCCTCACTGCTTGTAAATCCAGTTCTACGCGAAATTGGTGATCTGAAAAACCGCTCACATCAACCAATGACACATCGTAATCAAGCTTTAAAATTCGTTTTAGTTTTTCTGCGTAAGCCTTTAATTCAGGCCAAGTCGTATCAGCAGAAATAGCGACATCGACAACAGGCTCATTCCAATCTAGCTCTTGAACCATTGGCGATTCAATCTCATCAGGAAAGTCATTGATTGCATTGATCTGTGTTTGTACATCCACCAACATGCGTCCAATGTCGGCCTTACTATTCAGCTTGAGCGTTAGACGAGCCGACCCCTCAATCGCTTCACAACGGGTTTCTTCGATATTAGCAAGGCCATCGACAGCATCTTCCATACGAACACAAATACTCTCTTCAACCTCTTGTGGCGAAGCCCCTGGATAAACGACCGCTGCCATAATGTATGGAGGCGTGAACTCTGGAAATGTTTCTCGCTTTATGGTCATGACACTTGAGATACCAAGTATCAGCAGCATCAGCATGAGTAGGTTTGCAGCCGTAGGGTGGCGAGAGAAAAAACGAATCATAATGTGGATTCCTCACTCTCTAACAGGCTCTCTCTTAATTGCATTCCTTCTATCGCAGGCAATAAGTCATTGAGAATCAAACGCTGGCCTTGCTCGAGATCTCCATCAATCACGACATGGTTATCACGCCTGTAGAGCACCTCTACTTCTTTTATAACCAAACGATCTTGCGCGTCTTTTATGTAGATTTTATCTCCATGCAACGCTCTTTCAGGAATAAACCAACTAGGGTTAGATTGACCTTCAATCGAGGCCTTAACAAACATTCCATTGACGAGTGGCGGCACCGACGTCGGTGAGAGATCTTTATAATCCTGAACGATCTCTAAGATCACACCAGCCGTTGCCTGATTGAGATCGACCGTTTCACTGATCCTTGCAACCTTAGCTGGCCAAGTTACCTTCAGAGATCCGCTGTTCAACTCAATTGAGGCCTCGACAAAGGTCATGTCCACTTGAGGCATGCCTGATTCGTCTCGGCTAAATTCTCCCAAGCTTGACGCTAAGGTTTGCATGTCATGAATGGAGACTTGTGCATCCACTTCCATGACCTCTATCCCGTGGGCGATGATCATTGCTTGCTGGATATTCACGACCTGGTTTTGCTCAATATCAACATCTGCAATGCGTAGAGCTTGAGGCAGAATAATGGATGTCTTAGTTAGCAATCGCTGCGCTTCTTGAACCTTCGCTTCATTCACTTTAACCACCGCTTCTGCCACCTGTTTTTCATCAGGCATGAGCGCTAATTTATGCTCTATATCCAAGACTAATTTTTTCTGTGACAAACTACTTTGCTGCTGCTGATCGACATCCGATTGAGAGGTTAAACCTTTTTTTCGTAAATCGACCTTTCTCTGCAATTCTGTCTTGGAAATCTTCAAACGACTTTTTTCAATGGATAACGTTTGTTTTAAATTACTTTCATCCAAGTTCAGTTTGGCCAGAGACGTTTGGCTCGACTTAAAATCGGCAGATGCTTGAACAAGCTTCAACTCATAATCGAGAGGATCGATCCGCAGCACTTCAGTTCCGGCTGGTAACACCTGACCTTTTTGTAAGTCGGGGTGGCGGTAAACGACCTTACCAGTGACTTCAGAAATCGCTTTCCACTCTACTTTCGGTGACACCTTACCAAAACCAATTGTTAATGGTGCTACTGACTTTAATTTCAAAGGAACCGTTTCAACAAGCCTTGCACGATCAGTAGCTGGCTTAACAGGTAGAGAGGGCTTGAGTTTGACTGCCAATACTAAAATAATCACTCCTATTAACACGGCAGGAAAAAATAGAAATTTACGATTAATGGTCATGCGGTGTTCCTTCATAGGGAGTTGGCGTTATAAAGCCTTGTGTCATCAGTTTGATGTTGTGTTCAAATAATCTCGCTAAAAAATCTTCGTTTAGCTCTACGCCGTGGATCTTGAGCATCGCAGGTGGCGCGATGAATGGAAATACCATCAAACTTATGTAAGAGATTCGGCACAATTTTTCATCCATGTCAGAACGTATCACCCCACTGCTTCGCAATTTTTCAAAGATAAGCTTTTGCATTGGTCGAGCAAGATCCATGAACACCTTCTCCATTAACTGTCTTTGCTTATCGTCGGCAGGCATGTTCATGGTGTTCATGATTAAACGTGGCATCTCTGGCACCTTAATCATGGCTTGGTAATACGTTCTCATAAGATCCACAAGGTTTTGATGTGAACTCTCTTTTATTAATAGGCCCATTTGATTCTTCATCGGAGACAATGCGTCACGTATCATCTCTTCAAACAAACCTTCTTTATTTCCAAAGTAATAACGGATCATGCCAATATTGACCCCTGCTTTTTCAGCGATGCTACGCGTTGACACTTTGTCATAAGGCTTTGCGACAAAGAGCTCTCTCGCATGAGTTAACAGCAGAGCTCTCGACTCCGTTTTATCGCGCGGTCTTCCTGCTTTTCTTGATTCGATGTTGGCTACCTTTGAATCAGTCATAACAATCTCATATATTAATCATTCGATTAATTATAGAGCGATAATATAACAATCGGTAGCTGCTTAATTAATCACTAATTCATCATTTGATTAATTTATTATTCTCAGGCCAGAAACGCCTTAACTGATCCGATATGAATAAAAAAACAACTTAATGGTTGACGTTGCTACGCGAGTGCGGTACTAATTTGTTAACTTAATTTTGTGGTTTCTTTAACTCCGTTTAGGAAGTAATTAACAATGACAAAGAATTTTTCTATCCTGCTCAACCTCCTCCTTATCGTGAACACATCACGCGGGTAGGTCATGGAAGAAAAATAGCCACATTAGAATTCCAAAAACCCGCACTGAGATGCGGGTTTTTTTGTAATTATCGACTGGAAGTAAACGATTAACTGACGCAAAAGACGTCTAATCACTAAGGAAGCAAACATGAACGATCAGGTCATTATATTCGACACCACTCTACGTGATGGTGAACAAGCGTTGTCAGCAAGCTTAACAGTTAAAGAAAAACTGCAAATTGCCTACGCGCTCGAACGCCTAGGTGTTGATGTAATTGAAGCTGGCTTCCCTGTCTCTTCACCAGGTGATTTTGAATCGGTTCAAACCATTGCTCGTCATATTAAGAACAGCCGAATCTGTGGTCTTTCTCGTGCAGTGCCTAAAGATATTGATGCTGCAGCTGAAGCGCTAAAAGTAGCGGAAGCATTCCGTATTCATACCTTTATTTCGACCTCAACGATTCACGTTCAAGACAAACTTCGTCGCAGCTATGACGACGTTGTAGAAATGGGCGTAAGAGCGGTGAAACATGCTCGTAAATATACAGATGACGTTGAGTTCTCTTGCGAAGATGCAGGTCGAACGCCAATTGATGACCTATGTCGTATGGTTGAAGCGGCGATTAATGCTGGGGCGAATACCATTAATATCCCAGATACCGTTGGCTACACAGTGCCAAATGAATTTGGTGGCATCATTCAAACCCTTTTCAATCGCGTACCGAATATCGACAAGGCAATTATCTCTGTGCACTGCCATGATGACTTAGGCATGTCAGTGGCAAACTCTATTGCTGCGGTTCAAGCAGGTGCTCGTCAAGTTGAAGGAACAATTAACGGTATCGGAGAGCGTGCTGGTAACTGTTCTCTTGAAGAGATCGCAATGATCATCAAAACTCGCGAAGAGTTATTAGGTGTACATACTGGACTTAAGCACGACGAGATTCATCGTACTAGTAAGCTTGTCAGTCAGCTATGTAATATGCCAATCCAAGACAATAAGGCGATTGTAGGTTCAAATGCCTTTAGCCACTCTTCAGGTATTCACCAAGATGGCATGATTAAGAATAAGAATACTTATGAAATCATGACACCTGAGTCTATTGGTCTAAAAAACAAAGCTCTAAACCTAACAAGCCGAAGTGGCCGTGCTGCTGTGAAAAGCCACATGGATGCAATGGGTTATAAAGATGAAGAGTACAACTTGGATGCTTTGTATGAAGACTTCTTGAAACTGGCTGACCGCAAGGGCCAAGTTTTTGATTATGACTTAGAAGCACTAATGCATTTCTCGAACCTTCGTGAAGAGGACGATTTCTTTAAGCTTAACTACCTAAGTGTCCAATCTGGCAGCGTAATGGCAACCACAAGTATTAAGATGCTTTGTGGTGATGAAGAGACCGCTGAAGCGGCTGTGGGGAACGGTCCTGTTGATGCACTTTACCAGTGTATCTATCGCGTGACAGGTTATGATATTGTTCTAGACAAGTTTGACCTAACCGCCAAAGGCGAAGGTGAAGACGGATTAGGCCAAGCGGATATCATCGCTAACTATAAAGGTCGTAAGTACCATGGTACGGGTATTTCAACGGATATTGTTGAAGCTTCTGGTCAAGCACTACTGCACGTCATTAACAGTATTCACCGTGCAGATGAAATCGCAGAAATTAAGCAAAAAAAGATCGCAGCAGTATAAATCGCTAATGAATAAAAGCGTTCTAGCCTAGAGCAGTAAATAGCTAGGTTAGAAACACAAATCAAAATATTTAAAGGATTAACATGACAGACAAAACATACAAGATCGCTATTTTACCGGGCGATGGTATTGGACCAGAAGTAATGCAACAAGCACATAAAGTACTTGATGCGATTGAAAAGAAACATGCGATCACTTTTTCTCGCGAAGAACACGATGTTGGCGGTATTGCGATTGATAACCATGGCAGCCCACTTCCTGAGAGCACAGTAAAAGGCTGTGAAGATTCAGATGCGGTACTATTTGGCTCAGTTGGCGGTCCAAAATGGGAACATCTCCCACCAAACGATCAACCAGAGCGCGGCGCACTGCTTCCACTTCGTAAACACTTCCAGTTATTTTGTAATCTTCGTCCAGCGCAAATTCATGCAGGTCTAGAAACATTCTCTCCTCTACGTGCTGATATCTCTGAACGCGGTTTTGATATTGTCGTCGTTCGTGAGCTTACTGGTGGTATCTACTTTGGTCAGCCAAAAGGTCGTGAAGGTGAAGGTCCAAACGAAAAAGCATTTGATACCGAAATTTATCACCGCTTTGAAATAGAGCGTATCGCTAAAATTGCTTTCGAATCTGCTCGCCTACGTGACAAAAAAGTATGTTCTGTCGATAAAGCTAACGTTCTACAGAGCTCGATTCTTTGGCGTGAAGTGGTTGAAGAAATTGCAAAAGACTACCCTGATGTTGAGCTTTCGCACATCTACATTGATAACGCGACAATGCAGCTAATCAAAGATCCGTCTCAGTTTGATGTCATGCTCTGTTCAAACATATTCGGCGATATCATCTCTGATGAATGTGCCATGATCACAGGCTCTATGGGCATGCTTCCTTCTGCAAGCCTGAACGAAAGCCAATTTGGTTTGTATGAACCAGCAGGCGGTAGCGCACCTGATATTGCGGGTAAAAACATCGCTAACCCTGTAGCGCAAATTCTATCGGCAGCATTAATGCTTCGTTATAGCTTAAATGAAGAAGCTGCAGCTCAAGATATAGAAGCTGCGGTATCGAAAGCACTATCAGCAGGTGAGTTAACAGCCGATCTTGCAGGTAATAACCCAGCGCTGACTACGTCAGAAATGGGCGATAAAATCGCTGAATACATTTTGAACTCATAAAGATTCCTATAACTATATTGTGCAGCTTCAGGCTATGAAGTTGCACATACAAAATGCTGGGAATGATTCGCTCCCAAGGAAAGATTGCAATGTCAAAAACACTATATGAAAAAGTCTACGATGCACACGTTGCTGTAGCTGCTGAGGGTGAAAACCCAATCCTTTATATTGACCGACACTTAGTCCACGAAGTGACCTCACCACAAGCGTTTGATGGTCTGCGTGAAAAGGGTCGTCAAGTTCGCCAAGTGAGCAAGACATTTGCCACGATGGATCATAACGTATCAACCCAAACGAAAGATATTGCCGCTTCAGGTGAAATGGCACGTATCCAAATGGAAACGCTATCTAAGAACTGTGAAGAGTTTGGCGTTACCCTTTACGACTTAAACCATAAATACCAAGGTATTGTTCACGTAATGGGTCCTGAGCTAGGTATTACACTTCCAGGTATGACCATCGTGTGTGGTGATTCGCATACTGCTACCCATGGTGCATTTGGTTCATTAGCATTCGGTATTGGTACATCTGAAGTTGAGCACGTACTAGCAACGCAAACGCTAAAGCAAGCGCGCGCAAAAACGATGAAGATCAATGTACAAGGTAAAGTCGCATCAGGCATTACTGCAAAAGATATCGTTCTCGCTATCATCGGTGAGACAACCGCAGCAGGCGGTACAGGATACGTTGTAGAATTCTGTGGTGAAGCCATCACTGACCTTTCTATGGAAGGGCGTATGACTGTTTGTAACATGGCGATTGAGCTAGGTGCTAAAGCAGGTCTTATTGCTCCTGATGAAACGACGTTTGAATACATCAAAGGACGTAAATTCTCTCCAGAAGGTGCCGATTTTGATGCTGCTGTAGAGTACTGGAAAACATTAAAAACGGATGATGATGCTGAGTTTGATGCCGTTGTAACGCTAAATGCTGCTGACATCAAACCACAGGTCACTTGGGGTACTAACCCTGGCCAAGTAATTTCCGTAGATACACCAATTCCATCACCAGACAGTTTCTCTGATCCTGTAGAGAAAGCCTCTGCTGAGAAAGCTCTTGCTTACATGGGACTTGAAGCTGGTAAAGCCCTATCTGATTACAATGTCGATAAGGTTTTTGTTGGCTCTTGTACTAACTCTCGTATTGAAGATATGCGCGCCGCTGCTGAAATTGCAAAAGGACGTAAAGTTGCCTCACACGTACAAGCGTTGATTGTCCCTGGTTCTGAGCAAGTTAAAGCACAAGCAGAAGCAGAAGGACTTGATAAAGTCTTCATTGAAGCAGGCTTTGAATGGCGTTTGCCAGGCTGCTCTATGTGTCTAGCGATGAATAACGATCGACTAGGCCCACAAGAGCGCTGTGCTTCAACATCGAACCGTAACTTTGAAGGTCGCCAAGGTCGTGATGGCCGAACCCATCTTGTGAGTCCTGCTATGGCTGCTGCTGCCGCAATTGCTGGTCACTTTGTTGATATTCGTGAACTTTAGGAGACGATAAATATGTCAGGTTTTAAACAACATACTGGATTAGTCGTTCCATTAGATACGGCGAACATCGATACCGATGCCATTATCCCTAAACAATTCTTACAACGCGTTTCTCGATTAGGCTTTGGTAAAAACCTCTTCCACGACTGGCGTTTCCTTGATGATGCTGGTGAACAACCAAATCCTGAATTTGTAATGAATGCTCCGCGCTACCAAGGTGCTTCCGTATTATTAGCGCGTGAAAACTTTGGTTGTGGATCATCGCGTGAACACGCACCTTGGGCACTAGCCGATTACGGTATTAAAGCAATGATAGCGCCAAGCTTCGCCGATATCTTCTATGGCAACTCTATTAACAACCAAATGGTTCCAGTACGTCTTACTGAACAGGAAGTTGACGAGATATTCCAATTTGTAGAAGCAAATGAAGGCGCTGAAGTTGAAGTTGACTTAGAGGCAATGAAGGTTCGCGCTAACGGTAAAGAATACGGTTTTGAAATCGATGAATTTCGTCGTCATTGCTTGCTTAACGGGTTAGACAATATAGGTTTAACGCTTCAGCATGAAGATAAGATTTCTGCCTTCGAAGCAAATATTCCATCATTTCTAAGATAGCTCAGTGTAAAAACTAAGAGAACACCGTCTAAAGGTCAGTAGCAATACTGGCCTTTTTTATTAGCTCGTATTTCTCAAATGTTATGAAAGGAATAGTTCTACGCTATGGTCTAATTAACTAATGAAATCTACAACCACTGGTATTTTTAATGAGACTTCTAATAGCGCTATTGGCGTTAACCACTTCTTTTTCTGTCCTATCTGCACCAAAAGCAAACTTATGGCCTTACTGGAATGTCAGTAATGAACAAAGTACAGACACTATTTCACATCAAAGCTGGCAAAACATACTTGATGAATATCTTGTAATGGAGGGGCAGCATACTCTGTTTCGTTATAGTGCAGTATCTAAGAAAGATAAACGATTACTGGAAAAGTATATAACAATGCTGAGCTCGCTAACCCCACAAAGCTATAGTAAGGATGAACAGTACTCTTATTGGGTTAACCTATATAACGCTCTTACTGTTAATTTGATTCTGGATAACTACCCAACCAAATCTATAACGAAAATTGGAAGCTTTTTTAGTTTCGGGCCTTGGGGGCAAAATATCATTTCAATTGACGGTAAAGAGCTCACCTTAAATGACATTGAACACAGAATTTTACGGCCTATTTGGAATGATCCCAGAACTCATTACGCTCTTAACTGTGCAAGCCTAGGATGCCCAAACTTACAACCTTTAGCCTTTACTGCTGAGAATACAGAGCGAAACTTAGAAAAAGCAGCCAATGGATTCATCAATAGCGATAAAGGGGCTTTAGTCAGTAGTAATACGCTGAGACTTTCGTCTATCTATGAATGGTTCATTGCTGACTTTGGAGCTGAAGAGGATCTCTTTGAGCATCTATCAAAGTATCGGGGTGAGTTGTCAGGGTACGATGGAAAAGTTAACTATGATTATGATTGGAAACTCAATGGTAAATAGAACTATAGAATATATTTAGTTCCAGAAAACAAAAAACCTCAGCATTTCTGCTGAGGTTTCTATTTTCTTCTCAACACCTGATCGGTGGAGGGATAATTCAAACCTGGCAATGTCCTACTCTCACATGGGGAAGCCCCACACTACCATCGGCGCTATTGTGTTTCACTTCTGAGTTCGGCATGGAATCAGGTGGGTCCACAATGCTATGGTTGCCAAGTAAATTCTTAAACTAGCGTAAGTTACGTTAGCCTTTTAAGTGGTGCTGATACCCAGACTCGAACTGGGGACCTCACCCTTACCAAGGGTGCGCTCTACCGGGCTGAGCTATATCAGCATACTGTTTTAAGTCCGTTAGACTAAAAAAGCCCGCTCTAAACGGGCTTTTTTATCTTCACCTTATAGGTAAAGATGAATTTAAAGCCTGGCGATGTCCTACTC
>NZ_JAJHVV010000001.1 GCF_023145695.1 Vibrio amylolyticus | reverse complement strand
CGAAGGCGGAGCCGGCAGATTTACAGTCTGCTCCCTTTGGCCACTCGGGAACCCCCCCAGGGGGCACTTTGGTATTTCTTAATCTCTAAGGATTTAAGAAATAAGCTTAAGTGATGTTTTCCCAACGCGTCACTCAAGTGCGGAGCGCATCATAGCAAACTCGTAAAAGCTGTAAAGAGTTTTCTTAGGATTTTGAACTGAATGGTGCCTTTTTGGACAAAGGTGATACTAAATAGCCATTTTAGCGTAAGGGATATGAGGTAAACGTTGAGTTTGTTTCCTATTATTTACACTACTTGACGTTATCACTAGCCAAGAAGAGGTACTATATTGATAGTTCTTATTTTCACAGATACCAAACATGAAAAATAAAATAATCATAAAGTTACTGGCACTGTCTATTCTAACGTCTGCTCCTTTGGCTCAGGCAAAGCGTCCTTCTGGCCCACAAGCCGTTACGGTGATCACTGAAGAAGTTCAAGTCCACCAAATATCTCAATCTTTAACATTAGTTGGTAAGTTAGAGGCAAAACAAGCCGTGGTTATCTCTCCGGAAGTGGCGGGTAAAGTGACCAAAATCCCCGTTACTGCGAACCAAGAAGTAAAACGAGGTCAACTGCTGATTCAATTAAACGACGATAAGGCGAAGGCATCACTCAAAGAAGCAAGAGCTTACTTAAATGATGAAACTCGTAAGCTGGCAGAGTTTGAACGCCTAGCAAAGCGAAATGCGATCACTCAAACACAAATAGATGGGCAAAAAGCGAGTGTTGAAATCGCTCAAGCTCGCTTGGATGCAGCCCATGCCAACGTAAAAGATTTGAATATTGCCGCGCCTTTCTCTGGCACTATCGGTTTCATTGATTTAAGCCCCGGTGAGTTAGTCAGTGCGGGAAGCCAACTGCTGACGCTTGATGATTTGTCGGTGATGCAGTTAGATCTACTTATTCCAGAACGTTACTTATCGCGTTTAAGCCAAGGTATGAAGGTGGTGATTAGTACGTCAGCTTGGGGTAGTAGAACCTTTGACGGTGAACTTGTCGGTATTGATTCTCGAGTTAACATGGAGACGTTGAACTTACGTGTTCGAGTTAGCTTCGATAATCCAGAATATTTACTAAAACCAGGCATGCTTGCGTCTGCAAACATGGCATTTCCTACAATAGAAGCGCCAATTATCCCTGCACAAGCATTGGAGTACTCAGGTACAAAACGATTTGTGTACGTTATCGGTGAAGATAACAAAGCGACACGTACCGAAGTCATCTTAGCTGAGCGAGTTGAGAATCAAGTAGTGATTGCAGAAGGCGTAGAAGTAGGACAAAAAATTGTCGTCCAAGGTATTGTGAATATGCGTGATGGTGTTTCTGTGAAAGAGCTTAATATTGAACAGAGTGCACTGGAAAAGGAAAGTAACTAATGTTGTTATCTGATATTTCAGTAAAACGCCCAGTTGCCGCACTTGTTCTTAGCATGTTGCTGTGCGTTTTTGGCATCGTATCCTTTTCAAAGTTGGCGGTACGTGAGATGCCGGATATTGAATATCCAGTTGTGTCGATCAATACCACTTATAAAGGCGCTTCAGCCACCATTGTTGAGAGCCAAATAACCACGGTCTTAGAAGATCAGCTCTCTGGCATTAGTGGAATCGATGAAATTGTGTCGACCACGCGAAATGGCTTTTCTCGAATTACCATTACGTTTGATCTTGGCTATGACTTAAACTCAGGCATTAGTGATGTTCGAGACGCGGTCGCAAGAGCTCAGCGATCACTGCCTGATGAAGCCGATGACCCGTTGGTTTATAAAAACAACGGTTCCGGTGAGCCATCTATTTACATTAACCTCAGCTCATCAGAAATGGATCGAACTCAGCTGACTGATTACGCTGAGCGCGTGTTGATAGACCGTTTCAGTCTTATTTCTGGAGTTAGTTCGTCCAATCTGTCTGGTGGTTTGTACAAGGTAATGTACGTTAAGTTAAAACCAGAGGTGATGGCAGGGCGAGGTGTGAGTACCAGTGATATTACCGCTGCTCTGCGCCGAGAGAACATGGAGAGCCCGGGCGGTGAAGTTCGAAATGACTCCATTACAATGTCAGTTCGAACGGTTCGCGCTTATAGTGAAGCGAAAGATTTTGAATACCTTGTTGTTAAACGTGCGAGTGATAACTCGCCGATCTATTTAAAAGACGTTGCGGATGTTTACTTAGGTGCTCGTAATGAAAATGCGTCATTTAAGGCAAACGGTATTGTTAATTTAAGCATAGGTATTGTCCCACAGTCAGATGCGAACCCGCTGGACGTGGCGAAACTAGTACGTAAAGAAGTTCAAGATATTCAACAGTTTTTACCGAAAGCAACGAGTTTAGTGATTGATTATGACGCGACGATCTTCATTGAACGTTCAATTTCTGAAGTTTACACCACCTTATTTATCACGGGTGGTCTCGTTGTCCTCATTCTTTACATCTTTATTGGTCAGGCTCGAGCAACATTGATCCCTGCGATCACGGTTCCTATCTCCTTGATCTCATCTTTCATTGCCGCGTACTACTTTGGGTTCTCTATTAACCTGATTACGTTAATGGCGCTGATCCTTTCGATTGGCTTAGTTGTTGATGATGCCATTGTGGTAATCGAAAATATTTACCACCATATTGAACAAGGTGAAACACCGCTGCTTGCCGCTTATAAAGGAGCAAGAGAAGTAGGCTTTGCTGTTGTTGCGACAACGCTGGTCTTAGTGATGGTTTTCCTACCTATATCTTTTATGGATGGCATGGTTGGGTTACTGTTTACGGAGTTCTCTGTGTTATTGGCGATGTCTGTGATTTTCTCATCATTGATCGCGCTAACTCTAACCCCTGTTCTTGGCAGTAAGATCTTAAAAGCTAATGTCAAACCAACGCGTTTTACGTTGGTGGTTAACCGTGCTTTTGCTTTCTTGGAGAGAAAGTATCGAGGAGTCCTGCAACACGTTATTCGTTTCAAATGGATAGCCCCGATTATCATTGTCTCCTGTATTGGCGGTAGCTTTAGTTTGATGAAGCAAGTCCCTGCACAATTAGCCCCGACAGAAGATCGAGGCGTTATTTTTGCCTTTGTTCGTGGCGCAGATGCAACCAGCTATAATCGAATGTCAGCCAATATGGATATTGTTGAAGATCGCTTAATGCCTCTGCTTGAAGAGAATTTCTTAAAATCATTCAGTGCAGAGACTCCCGCTTTTGGTGGTAACGCGGGCGATCAGACTGGCTTTGTCGTCATGGTGTTAGAAGACTGGAATGAGCGTGATATTACGGCGACAGAAGCTCTTGGTAAGGTTCGTAAAGCGTTATCAGGGATCCCTGATGTGCGTATTTTCCCATTCATGCCTGGTTTTAGAGGTGGCTCGAGTGAACCTGTTCAATTTGTTCTCGGTGGGGCAGATTACGATGAGTTGCAACAGTGGGCCAATAAGCTGAAAGACTTGGCCGAAGATTCCCCAATGATGAATGGCACCAATATCAACTACTCAGAGAAAACACCGGAGTTAGTCGTCAATGTTGATAAACAGAGAGCGGCAGAGCTTGGTATTAGTGTTTCTGAGATTTCGGAAACGTTAGAAATTATGCTAGGTGGCAAATCTGAAACAACATTTGTTGATCGTGGTGAAGAGTATGATGTGTACCTTCGAGGCGATGAGAACAATTTCAATAATGCCGCCGATCTCAGCCAAATTTATTTACGCACTAACAGCGGTGAATTGATTACGCTGGATACCGTGACTCACATTGAAGAGATCGCCTCGTCTATTCGTCTTTCTCACTACAACAAGCAGAAGTCGATAACCATCACGGCAAACGTTGAGGAGGGTTACACGCTAGGTGATGCGCTGAATTTCCTTGATGAAAAGGCGATTGAGCTACTGCCGTCGGACGTATCGGTTAGTTATTCTGGTGAATCAAAAGACTATAAAGAGAACCAATCGAGTACGCTTCTTGTCTTTGGCTTAGCGATGCTAGTTGCTTACTTGGTACTTGCAGCGCAGTTTGAAAGCTTTATTAACCCACTTGTTGTGATGTTTACCGTTCCAATGGGTGTGTTTGGTGGCTTCTTAGGCTTAGTACTTATGTCGCAAGGGCTTAATATCTACAGTCAAATCGGCATGATCATGCTGATTGGTATGGTTACCAAAAACGGTATTTTGATTGTTGAATTTGCCAACCAACTGCGTGACCGTGGTATTGAGTTTGAAAAAGCCATTATTGATGCTTCAGCGCGTCGTCTTCGCCCGATCATGATGACGGCATTTACAACGCTAGCAGGCGCGATTCCATTGATACTATCGACAGGGGCAGGCTATGAAAGCCGCGTTGCTGTGGGTACGGTTATCTTCTTTGGGATGGGCTTTGCGACCTTAGTAACACTGTTCGTTATTCCAGCGATGTATCGTTTGATTTCAATTACGACCCATTCGCCAGGACATGTTGAAGCTGAACTTAACAAAGCGCTACAACACGATGTGAAAGCGCGAAGTGCGCATTAATCTCTAATAATAAAATCCGCTTCAGTGTTTGAAGCGGATTTTATTTTGCAGTTAATAGGCTTTTTATCAGCCTACTATTTCTCTTCTTTCTCTTCTTTCTCTTCTTTCTATTTTTCTCACTACTTTTCTATGGTTTTGTCTCTTACTACTTATTGGGTAGAGCGACACGTTTCATATTAAATGAAAACCATTATTCCTTAGGGAATTATCTATATTCCAAATCTACTACAGATGTAAAGTCTTTAATTTCAATATCTTGGGTGGTGATAACTATGGGTTATCATTCATATAACTTAAACGGACTCATTACTTTTGTTAATTTCTACGCCAGAATAATAAAACCTGTTTGGAGAAGAAATGAATAAAAAGTTAGTGTTGTTGCCAACTGTGTTAAGCGCAGCTGTAATGATGGGGTGCAGTGATTCTGGGTCTGATGCAGAACCGTATGTGACTGATGTTATTATTAAGGCTCATGATGGTGCTATGCAGGATGGGAGAGTTCTACCGCTAGGGTACCCAACTAAGCTTGAAGCTACAGCGGTATACAATAATGGTACTCACGAAGATGTTACGGATAAAGCATCTTGGAGTAATAGTGCTGAGCTGGATGTAGTGCAAGGGTACTCGAAGGGTGAATTTATAGCAGTTGATCTAGGTAGTGCGCAAGTAACCGCTACTTTTGACGGTCGCCAATCTAGTAAAGAGATTCAAGTTCAAGCATTAGAACCAACTGAGCTATTAATCGAAGGTCGCCAATTAACTTTTATTGATTACCCCGTTTCATATAAAGCGACCACGTATTTTGATAGATCTTCTCACGTCATAACTGATTTCGTTGAGTGGGAGATTGATAATCCTGATATAGCTTCAATAGGTGGAAACACTGTCACTGCAACTATTGAAGGAAAACTTTCTGTATTTACAACAGATAACCATGCTGCATATGTTGATGATAAAGCGATAACAATTCTTGAAATAGTTGAAGGCACGGAGCAAGACGTAGACTTTTTTGTTTCGGGAAGCGATCGAATAGCCACTGGCACGACTACTCAATTAAATGCCGCTATTGTTCTCAAAGGGGACGCCGAAAATCCTTTTGATTTTACCGATAGAGCTGATTGGGTATCTTCTTGTCCGGATGTTTTGTCTGTTAATAGTTCGGGTGTCGTGACGGCCAATGGTCAAATTGACGATTGTTCTATATCTGCGAGCTATTTTGTTGAGGGAACAGGCACAGTATTCGAAGACTTTATTAAAGTATCTTCGTTTGCAGCTCAAATATCGGGTGTAGAAGTAAAGTGTGACGCAGAAAAGTATTTCTTTGGAGAAACTCAATGTTCAGCCTATTTGACTTATGAAGATAGCGATGAGAGAACAGATGTGACAATTGATACACGGACTACTTGGTCTTCGGATTCAGGTTTTTCTGTAGATAATAAAGGTATTGTTACTTCTGTAGATGTAGGTACAGAAGGTAAGGTTCATGTAAGGTTCGATACTTCGCCTCAGTCTTTGTTTGGCAATTACGAACTGGTAGTAGGTCTACCAGCTGGTTCAACAGTAGACGTCATCACAAATGAAAAGGAAGAAGCGGAACTCTTTATAGGCGGGGCTAGACAGCTTTTTGCTATCTCTGGTGAATACGATGTAACATCTTTTGTAATTTGGAAGGTAGAATCTGTGACTAGTGGATGGTTAGTAAAAGATGGTTTAGTTACTGCGCCAAGCAATGTACAAATTGGTGAGGTTGCCATTGTTTACGCTGAGAGTCCTATTGATGGAGATGTATTAGATACCTTAAATATTACTGTTGTAGAGTTAGGTGAATGTAACTTCTCAAGTAACTCCAATGATTGTATTACTATTCTTGAGTCTGGAGAGCACCTATACACAGTAGCACCTAGTTATTCATTAGTTAGAGCTTCAGGTGCTAATAACTCCGGCGCGACAGGAGATTCCATTGGTTATCAAATGGCTATTTTTAATTTGGATCAAGCCTATGATTGGTGTTCGGAATTAACAAATCGTTCATTCGACGATAAAGTTTGGACTCTTCCTAATGAAGACGAGCTTGATTCTTTAAATGATGATATAGGCTATGATGATATCCCTGTTGGAACTGCCTATTGGACTACATCAACAGTACAAGTTGGAGGTCAAACATTCTATAGATACTATGACTTCACAACTGGTAAATTAGGGGATACAGGTGGTACTGATAAAACGAGAACGTATTATGCATCTTGCGTTGCTGACCAATAGAATCGCTTAATCGACAAATCATAAAATAAAGTGAGAGGCAGTACCTCTCACTTTTCTTTTTCTAAGAATACCCCACAGTATACCTAGTTGGCTTATGGTTCATCGCCAATACGATATTCAATGCCACCGCGCCTAGCAAAGACAAAGCAATTACCATTGGTGATACAAAGAAGACGGAGGCGAATAAAATCATCATATCGATGCCCATCTGAGTTTTACCCACTGAAATTCCAAATCTATCCTGAATAACTAAACATAGTACGTTGAAGCCACCCAAGCTTGAGCGGTGTCTAAATAGAATGAGCATACCCAATCCCATTAATAGACCACCAGCGATTGCGCAGTAGATTTCATTGATCATATCTAATGTAATGACCAAATAAAGGTGATCAGCAAATACAGAAACTAACGCCCCTGATATTGCACTGTTGATCGCAAACCGTTTTCCAAAGCGCTGCCACGCCAATAAATAGAAAGGGCAGTTAATGAGGAAGTATAAGGTACCAAAAGAGACGGAAACGATTTGGCTTAACAGTAAAGCAAGCCCTGTGGTTCCGCCTGTCAGTAAGTGTGCCGACTGGAGAAAAAAAACGCCCTGAGCGACCAGAAATGTACCCGTTAGAATTGCGATCCAATCTTCTTTACGTGTGTGTTTTTCCATCAACTTTATTTTCTTCTAGGGGATATTGGGGAGAATAGTAGAGAAAAGATGATCTTTTCGGTAGATAGAGCGCTTTATTTAGGGTAAACCTATGTAACCATCGTTTTACAGGGTGTAAAACGGATATTTGACAGTAAGGCGTCTTGTAAAGTCGATATAGCGCGTATGCATTATAAACCTTACACCGCATTATGAATAAACTGCATGATAAAAATTGAATTTGCACTTTATGATATAGATCAAATTATGTAGAATGCATTCCATTAATTCGACCGACGTAAACGTTTGCGTATGGTTGTTGTGCGGTTTTTTTGAAACTTTCAGTACAATCTGAGTCAGGAGATACAGATGCTAACACGTGACATGAACATTGCAGATTATGATGCAGACCTATTTGAAGCTATCCAGGAAGAGACGGTACGCCAAGAAGAACATATTGAGCTTATCGCATCTGAAAACTACACAAGCCCACGTGTAATGGAAGCTCAAGGTTCTCAGCTAACGAATAAATACGCTGAAGGTTACCCAGGTAAGCGTTACTACGGTGGTTGTGAGTATGTTGATAAAGTTGAAACACTAGCAATTGACCGTGCGTGTGAGCTATTTGGTGCAGAGTACGCAAACGTACAGCCTCACTCAGGTTCTCAAGCAAACAACGCTGTTTACATGGCACTGCTAAATCCAGGCGATAAAGTTCTAGGTATGAGCCTTGCTCACGGTGGTCACCTAACTCACGGTTCTCCTGTAAACTTCTCTGGTAAGTTATACGATATCATCCCTTACGGTATCGATGAGAAAGGCCAAATTAACTACGAAGAGATGGAAGCTCTAGCAGTAGAACACAAGCCAAAAATGATCATCGGCGGTTTCTCTGCATACTCTCAAGTGTGTGATTGGGCACGCATGCGTGAAATCGCAGACAAAGTTGGCGCATACTTCTTCGTTGATATGGCTCACGTTGCTGGCCTAATCGCTGCAGGCGTTTACCCGAACCCGGTACCACACGCGCACGTTGTAACAACAACAACGCACAAAACACTGGCTGGTCCTCGTGGCGGTCTAATCCTTTCTTGTGAAGGTGAAGATCTGTACAAGAAGCTTAACTCAGCAGTATTCCCTGGTGGTCAAGGTGGCCCTCTAATGCACGTTATCGCGGGTAAAGCAGTAGCGTTCAAAGAAGCTCTAGAGCCTGAGTTTAAAGAGTATCAAGCTCGCGTTGTTGCTAACGCAAAAGCCATGGTCGCTGAGTTCCTAGCACGCGGTTACAACATCGTTTCTGGTTCTACTGAAAACCACCTGTTCCTAGTTGATCTAATCGACAAAGACATTACAGGTAAAGAAGCAGACGCAGCACTAGGTTCAGCTAACATCACTGTGAACAAGAACTCTGTACCAAACGATCCACGTAGCCCGTTTGTGACTTCTGGTATCCGTGTTGGTTCTCCTTCAATTACTCGCCGTGGTTTCTCAGAAGCAGACGCAAAAGAGCTAGCTGGCTGGATGTGTGACATCCTAGACAACATCGGTGACGAAGCGGTTGTTGAAGCAACGAAAGCAAAAGTGCTAGAAATTTGTAAGCGTCTACCTGTTTACGCTTAATTTTTCTTTGTCGTTATTTGAACTTCTTTGTCGGGCATGTTCATTTACATACGTAAACTCCGCGTGCCCTCCTAGAATTTCAATCAACGACTTTGAAAAAGGCAATTCCAAAAGAGAGCTATAGTCAGCTTTCTTTTTGTTTACGTCAGAAATGAAAAGACCAGCCTATTGCGGGGGCTGGTCTTTTTTATCTCGGTAATAGTCTAAAAGGTCGTCTTACTTCTTCGAGATACTCAGTAATGTGCCTGATTTGCACTGGAATGAGTAATACTTGCGGCTCTCGTTGAATTTTCCTAGCCCCTCACCATCGCAGTAATCGATATTGATATCTCGCATTACATCGAGTGTTTTTTCAGAGGTGAGAGCGAATTTTGAGCCGTCTGAACAGACGATACGAACGCGGCCATCATCACTGACTGAATAGATATCAACTTCTGTATTACACAGCTCGAAAGAGGCTTCTCTAAAGTTATCTTGTTTAGTGTTTGAAGCACAGCCCGCTGTAATCGCAGCAATTATTACGGCCAATATTCCAAATCTATTCATAGCGATTCCTTAACTACTTTATTGGTTTGTTATTCCTTTAGTTTCCTAAGCCTATCTACTTAACTGCTAAGTTTCAATTAACTAGATGATTAATTTAAGCATAGCTAAAAAATTGAGATGAAAAAGCCGACGAGATCGTCGGCTTAGTGTTTTTCGCTAGAGCGGTAATTCGAAGTACTATTTCACTTCTTTGCCTTGTGCTTGCATGTCGGCATGGTAAGACGAACGTACAAATGGGCCACAAGCGGCATGAGTAAAGCCAAGCTCTAGGGCAATCTCTTTTAGCTCATCAAACTCTGAAGGTGGAACATAACGTTCAACTGGAAGGTGGTGGCGACTTGGTGCTAGGTACTGTCCTAGTGTCAACATTGTCACGCCATGCTCTCGTAGATCTTTAAGTACCTGAACGATCTCTTCTTTCGTTTCACCTAGTCCCATCATGACACCAGACTTTGTTGGTACATTTGGGTGTTGCTCTTTGAATTTTTGAAGAAGCTGTAATGACCACTTGTAGTTTGCGCCTGGGCGAGCTTTACGATAAAGGCGAGGGGCTGTTTCTAGATTGTGGTTAAAAACATCTGGTGGGTTGTCTTTTAACAACTCAAGCGCAATGTCCATACGGCCACGGAAGTCAGGAACTAGCGTCTCGATATGGATCTCTGGGTTTAACTCACGAATGGCTTTGTTACAGTCAGCAAAGTGTTTCGCACCGCCATCACGCAAATCATCTCGGTCAACTGAGGTAACAACGACGTATCTAAGCTTCATGTCTTTGATCGTTTGTGCAAGCTTTTGAGGCTCATCAGCTTCTGGGGTTAATGGGCGGCCATGAGCTACATCACAAAATGGGCAGCGACGAGTACAGATAGCGCCTAAAATCATAAAAGTAGCGGTGCCGTGGTTAAAGCACTCAGCAAGGTTTGGACAAGAGGCTTCTTCACATACCGAGCTAAGGTTGTTTTTACGTAAAGCAGACTTAATATCTTGAATTCGCTGGCTGTCTGAAGGAAGTTTGATCTTCATCCATTCAGGCTTACGTAATATCTCTTTTTGTTCAGTAGGTATATTCTTTGCTGGAATTAGCGCCATCTTATCAGCGTCACGGTATTTAACGCCTTTTTCCATTTGGATTGGTTTGCTCATGCTTTACTACTTCTCGTTAAGGGCTTCAGTGCAAAATTCAACATGCTCATAGTCTAATAATGCTACAAGTTCTTCTATTAACTGCTGTTCTACGATCTTTAATTCTTTGGGGCCACCGAGTTGGCTCACCTGTGCCATTTCCATTCCTTGATAACCACAAGGGTTAATACGCAAGAAAGGGGATAAGTCCATATCAACATTCAGTGCTAAACCATGGAAAGAGCAACCCTTACGGATTCTTAATCCTAGTGAGCAGATCTTTTTGTTGTCCACGTAAACACCGGGAGCGTCGGCTCTTGCTGATGCGTCGATATTGTATGCTTTGAGTGTATTGATTACGAGATTCTCAATGTGTGTAACGAGATCTCGAACACCTAATTTTTTTCGTCTTAGGTTAATCAAAAAATAGGCAACCAGTTGGCCTGGTCCATGATAAGTCACTTGACCACCACGGTCACTTTGTACTACTGGGATATCACCAGCAGCAAGAATGTGTTCCGCTTTTCCTGCTTGCCCTTGGGTGAAAACGGGGTTGTGTTCGACAAGCCAAACTTCATCGCTACTTTCATCGGTTCGATTGTCGGTAAACTTATGCATCGCTTGCCACACTGGGTGGTAATCTTGACGACCAAGTTGTTTTACAATCAGCTGATTTGCCATGCCGTTATCCGTGGTGATTAATAAAGTTATTGCATTATAAACACTTTCATTCGATTGAACTACATTTCGATAACGACAAATTAACCCAAACAAAGTTATCTTTATGTTATCTATTTGATAAAAAACAAAAAAGCAGCCTAGGGCTGCTTTCAAAAATATTTTAATGATTAAACTTTCTAAAGAACCATTCGCACAATATCAATCTCACCGAGCTCTTTGTACAAGGTTTCTACTTGTTCAATCGAGGTTGCAGTGATGTTCACAGAGACTGAATTGTAGGTGCCTTTGGCGCTTGGTTTTACAACTGGGCTGTAATCGCCTGGAGCGTGGCGCTGAATAACTTCTAATACTAACTCTGGTAATTCAGGTTTAGCGTAACCCATCACTTTAAAAGTGAAAGAGCATGGGAATTCAAGCAAGTCTTTTAGCTTTGCATCTGAATTAATGTCCATAATTATAAAGACTCCAAATATAAATGGCTTTTAAGGGGACGCATATTACTGTCAATTGAGGTGGATCTCAAGCATCGAGGATAGCGCATAAAATGAAAAAAGCCGCTATATCCCTTGAGGGTTAGCGGCTTTTGTTTGTCAGTTCAGGTTTTGTCTAAAATAACCCTTTGAATAGTAGAACTAAGTAGTCCCAAAGGCGGCTAAATAGGCTACCTTGCTGGACATCTTCTAGTGCTAATAGTGGGTATTGTGCAACATCTTCACCATCAAGTTGATAGAAGAGTTTACCGACAACATCACCTTCGGTAATAGGAGCTTCTAGTTCACTTTCAAGAACAAAACTTGCCGTTAGGTTCTTAGCTTGCCCACGAGGTAATGTGACGAAGGTATCCTCATTAACACCAAGGGCGACTTTATCTTTGTCACCCATCCAGATTTTTTCTTCAACGAAGGTTTCACCCGCCGTGTGTGGTGCGACAGTTTCAAAGAATCTAAACCCGTAGCTTAGGAGCTTTTTACTTTCTGATTTACGCGCATTAGCGTTTTTTGTACCCATGACTACAGCAACTAAGCGCATCTTTCCTTCAGTCGCTGAGCTGACTAGGCTGTATCCAGCATTACTTGTATGGCCTGTTTTTATGCCATCCACGTTCATGCTCTTGTCCCATAACAAGCCGTTACGGTTATATTGAGTGATGCCGTTGTAGGTGTATTTCTTCTCTGCGTAAATACGATATTCATCAGGCACGTCGCGAATAAGAGCAGAACCTAATAAGGCCATATCATAAGGTGTCGAATATAGCTCATCATTATCTAGGCCGTGAACGTTACCAAAATGCGTGTTCGTCATCCCAATAGAGCTTGCCCATGCATTCATTAGGTCAACAAAGGCATCTTCTGAGCCTGCAATATGTTCTGCCATCGCAACACAAGCATCGTTTCCTGATTGAACGATGATGCCACGATTGAGATCTTCAACTGTAACGGTTGTACCTACTTCTATAAACATCTTTGAAGAGTCTGGGAAGTTTTTTGCCCACGCCTTTTCACTGATAGTGACTTCATCTTTTAGTGAAATGTTGCCGCTCTCTAGCTCTTGACCAATAACATAGCTAGTCATCATTTTGGTTAAGCTTGCAGGAGAGAGTTTGGTATTCATCTCCTTTTCAGCGAGAACCTTGCCTGAGTGGAAATCCAGAAGAACAAAGCCCTTAGCTGCAATTTGAGGCGCGTCAGGTACAACAATAGGCGCTGCGCTAGCGGACGTTGCGATGACGGAAGAAAGAGCGATTGAGCAAGTAAGAATGGTATTACGTAGTGATGTTTTTTTCATGATGAATACAAAATTTCTATTTTAACTGTCCGTATCTTAACAGAAACCATTTTTCACACCAGTGCCAAGTGCATGGCAGCTGATGTGAAGTGGGATTACTGCGCGGTAGCGTGTTTCTTTATAAACGCTGAGGTATAGCCGAGCACCTTAACTTGCTCTAAGGCTTTCTGCGTCAAGGCGTAGTCAGTAAATGGGCCTAAGAAGACTCGGTGCATTGAGTCACTAGTCTCAAGGAAACTCTCAACCGACAGTTTGGTCGCAAGCTCGTTGGATAGTGCCATGGAGCGGTCATGATGTTGTGACGTCGCTACTTGAACAACATAGTTAGGGAATGCACTCTGTTTGTGCGCAGATTCAGGTCTTTTAACCGTAATAACTTCAATTTTAACGTTGGCCGTTCCTGTTTTTAATACGTCTAACTTCTGAGCGGCGGCATAACTAAGGTCTATAATTCTCCCTTCATGAAAGGGTCCACGGTCGTTCACGCGTACTACGGTCGTTTTATTGTTGTCTGTGTTTGTCACTTTGACATAGCTTGGAATCGGCAAGGTTTTATGCGCGGCGGTCATGGAATACATGTCATAGATTTCACCATTTGAGGTGAGGTGCCCATGAAACTTTTTGCCATACCAAGAGGCTTTCCCTTTCTCGGTAAATCCTTTGGCATCTTTGACTATGATGTATCGATTACCACGTAGCGTGTAGTCACTATTACCACCAAGACTGTAAGGCTCGTACTGAGGAACCGCATCTTCTAGATGGTCGACAGATATAGGTTGTTTCGGTGCAACGTCATCATTAAGACTATAACGGCCTGAAGATGAGCAGCCAGCGAGCAGTATGCTAGTAGCTGCGAATAATAGTACGAGCTTCTGGTTCATTAACTTTTGTTTCATCGACTTTAGTATCATCAACTAGGTTGCCTTTGAGAATGCGTTTCTGTGAGTATGTATCGACATTAACATGCCAAAACCGGCCATAAGGGTGACCATGGAAGTACCACCATAGCTGATTAATGGCAAAGGAACGCCAACAACAGGTAAAATTCCGCTCACCATGCCGATATTTACAAAGACATAAACAAAGAAACTTAATACGATACTGCCCGCCATCATGCGACCAAATGAGGTTTGTGCTTGGCTCGCAAGGTATAAGCCTCTGCCCATAATAAATAGGTAGATACTTAACAGCCCTAAAACGCCAATCATGCCCCATTCTTCAGCGATGACGGCAAAAATAAAATCGGTATGGCGCTCTGGCAAGAACTCGAGTTGAGATTGCGTTCCTTGCAGCCAACCTTTACCCGATATACCACCTGAGCCAATAGCAATCTTACTTTGAATAATATGATAGCCAGCACCAAGGGGATCGGACTCTGGATTAAACAGCGTTCTAACGCGAACTTTTTGGTATTCGCGCATTAAAAAGAACCATAATACGGGGGCAAAAGCGCTTACTGCCATAACCGCAGCAAAGATTATTTTCCAGCTTATTCCTGCAAGAAAAATAACGAATATTCCCGATGCCGCGATAAGTATGGATGTACCTAAGTCTGGCTGCTTTGCTATCAAAATTGTCGGTACAAAGAGCATCACCAAAGAGACGGCAATAGTCTTGAAACTAGGAGGAAGAGAGCGTTTGCCAATATAGCGGGCAATCATTAAAGGTACGGCTAGCTTAAGCAGTTCTGAGGGCTGAAAGCGAATAAAGCCTAAATTAAGCCAACGTTGTGCTCCTTTTGATGATTCCCCGAAAAAGAGCACTCCTAATAATAAGATAATCCCACAAAAGAAAAGAAAGGGGGCGAGTGACTCGTAAGTTCGGGGCGATATTTGAGCGAGTAGAGCCATAACGACTAAAGACAACGCCATACGCATTGCTTGTCGGTCCATCATCGCGTAGCTTTGCCCACTCGCACTGTACATAACGACTAAGCCAAAGGCCATGAGCACCAAAAGGCCAAGTAGCAGTGGTAAGTCGATATGAAATCGTTGGAAAAAGGCTCGATTTTGTCCAGTTGCTGGGTCAAAAATCATGGCTTGGATTCCTCTTTCTCACTGAGAATTGCGTGATCAAAAATACGTCGAACAACTGGGCCACCATTACTTGAGCCGCCACCGGCATTTTCCAGGACAACAGTTACCACAAACTCAGGCTTCTCGTAGGGAGCAAAACCGGTATAGAGGGCGTGGTCTCTTAAATGTTCTTCTAGCTCTTCCGCATTATATTCTTGGTCTTCTGCTAGACCAAAGACTTGTGCGGTTCCTGATTTTCCTGCAGTCACGTAATCCATGTTTGTAAACGCCCGGCGAGCGGTCCCTTTTTTACCATGGTTAACCAAACGCATACCATCTGTCGCAATATTCCAGTATTTTTCGGGTACACCAGTGATTGGTGGGTACGTTTCATAATCTTCGAGTTGCTGAAGATCGAATTGTTCACCATTTTCAATAGTTGCGCGAAGTAGGTGAGGCGCGATAACTTCACCGTGATTAATCAATACAGAAGTGGCTTTTGCGATCTGCATTGGTGTCGCTGTCCAATAGCCTTGTCCGATCCCGACGGGTATGGTGTCACCTTGATACCAAGGCGTTCTGTGGCGAGCCATTTTCCAATCTCGAGTCGGCATGTTCGCTTTACTTTCCTCATGGATATCAATACCTGTGTATTCACCGAAACCGAACATGTTCATCCAACTAGAAATTCTATCGATTCCTAGGTCATACGCTATTTGGTAATAGAAAGTATCGACAGATTCTTCAATAGACTTGGTGATATCAACAACACCGTGACCCCAACGAAGCCAATCACGGAATGGTCGAGTCTTTGAGTTTGGAATTCGCCAATACCCTGGATCATTACGAGTGGTCGTCGGTGTCACCACACCTTCTTGCAGCGCAGCAACCGCAATAAATGGTTTCACGGTAGAGGCTGGAGGGTAAATCCCCAGCGTTGCTCGGTTAACCAATGGACGGTTTATATCGGTAAGTAGCGCGTTATAGGCTTTACTCGAAATCCCATGAACAAAGGCGTTAGGGTCATAGCTTGGACTTGAGACCATGGCTAATACCCCATTGTCGACGGGATCAAGCACAATAGCAGAGCCACGGCGGCTATCGAGTAGTTTATACACGTAGAGTTGAAGTTCGATATCAAGATTTAAGACGATATCTTTGCCGGGGGATGGTGGTACATATTTCAATGTTCGAATGATACGACCACGGCTATTTACTTCAACTTCCTGATAGCCCGCTGTGCCGTGCAATATATCTTCATAATAACGTTCGATACCAAGTTTACCAATGTCTCTTGTTGCTTGGTAGTTAGCCGCTCTCTCTTCACGAACTAACCGTCTCATATCTCGGTCATTGATACGAGAAACATACCCGATTACATGGGTCAGTACTTTATCGTAAGGGTAATGGCGTTTTAGGTTAGCTGTGACGGCAACGCCTGGGTAATTATGCTGATTGACGGAGAAGCGTGCCACTTGCTCTTGAGTTAATTGTGTCAAGATCGGAACGGATTTAAAGCGGCGCGTTTGACGTCTCTCTCGAGTGAATGATTCAACCCGTTCTGGGGTTATTTCCGGCATTAATTGTTGTAAATCAGCAATGGTTTCATCGATATTACTGACTTTTTCCAATGTCACTTCTAAGTTGAAAACAGGGCGGTTTTCAGCCAGTAATACCCCGTTTCGATCATAGATTAAGCCGCGATTAGGGGCGATCGGAACCACTTTGATCCGATTGTCATTCGAGCGTGTTTTATAGTCTTGGAATTGATTGACCTGAATGTTGTACAGGTTTGCGAGCAAGACGCACATTAGTAGGATAATGCCGACAAACGAGACAAGAGCACGGCTTTTAAATAGTCGTGACTCTTCATGGTGATCTCTGATTTGGCTACGCTTACGCAACATGGGTCGTGCTCTCGATCAAATTAGTGCGGATAATAAAATTTTCTGTTGTCGTAGGTTAAAGTAATTTAACTAGTCGTTTTCTGACGGTCGAGTTACTCACGATGGTATGGGTGGTTAGCCGTTATACTCCAAGCGCGGTAAAGACTTTCAGCCATTAAAACTCGAACCATTGGGTGAGGCAAAGTCAATGGGGATAGAGACCAACTCTGTTCTGCTGCAGACTTACAGGCAGGCGCTAACCCTTCGGGTCCACCAATTAAGATAGAGACATCCCGAGCATCAAGTTTCCAAGCTTCTAATTGCTGCGACAGCTGTTCAGTATCCCAACGCTTACCTGGAATATCTAGAGTAACAATCCGATTGCCCTTAGGTACAGCCGCAAGCATTGCTTCGCCTTCTTTTTGTAGAATGCGTGCAATATCGGCATTTTTTCCACGCTTACCTGCGGTTATTTCAACCAACTCAAGTGGCATGTCATGTGGGAAGCGACGGCGATATTCTTGAAAGCCTTCCTCAACCCATTTCGGCATTTTCGTCCCTACGGCAATCAGTTGTATTTTCACAGATTTAGCCCCAAAGCTTTTCTAGTTGGTACAGTTCACGATGTTCTTGTTGCATAACGTGGAGCATAGTTGAGCCCATGTCAACGACAACCCACTCCCCCTCTTTTTCGCCATCCATACCAAGCGTTTCCAAGCCCGATTTTTTCAATTCATTTGCTACGTGGCCCGCAATAGATGAAACGTGTGTTTTTGAAGTGCCAGTACAGATGATCATGTAGTCAGTGACACTCGATTTACCTTGTACATCGATAGTCGTAATGTTTTGGGCTTTCATATCATCGGCTTTATCAGCTAGAAATTCATTCAGTTCTTCACGCAACAAAAGGGTATCCTCAAGGGTTATTAATTAAGAAATTTGACCGCGTAGTATAACATGCTTTTCGTGGTAGGCTGCTAATTTACCTGTACACCAAGGTCAATAGAGGGCTGACATAACTCTAAGCTCAACTGGTGTAATGTTGGCCAAGGTGACGTCTCGTACTGAGTCTTTGATAATAATTCGCACTGTGCCAGTAGCTGAAGACCCTGCTGGATGGCCGAAATAGACAGACGTGAAAGCGCACTGTTGTAGAGCGGTCGTTTAGACTGCCAAATTCGGTACTTGTCAAAAACCTGTCCTGCTGGCGCTGATTTTAGTTCTAGTTGAAGTTTAAGCAGTTGCATGAGCTCTTTTTGAATAGTACGGATCAGAATAACAGGCTCTACTGATTCTGCCTCTAGTTGACGTAATATTCGTTGAGCACGCTTTGCTTTACCCGCTAGAAGCGCGTCTATCCAGTGAAAGGGAGTAAAGTGGTTATGGCGACTCAATGACTCTTCAAGGCGAACTAGGGTTAGTTCTCCGTCTGGATAGAGTAGAGCCAGTTTTTCTAAGCTTTGAGAGAGAGCAAATAAGTTGCCTTCATGCCATTGAGCTAGCATTTGTCTAGCTTCGATGTCAGCACGTAATCCAAGCGCATTACAGCGAGCTTGCACAAACTGCGGTAGCCGCTGTATGTCAGGCGTTAAGCAGCTGACCCAACATCCTTGTGTGTTATAAGTCTTAAACCATTTTGCATTTTCTTGTGCTTTGGTGAGCTTGCTACCAATGATAATGAGTAGAATATCTGGATGTAAAGAGGCCGAAAGAGCGACGAGCTCTTTCGAGTGGGCGGCATTAACACCTGCCTCGGGGATCTCTAATTCTATTATTTGTCGAGCTGAGAATAAACTAAGAGCCTGGCAGCAATCGTACACTTCATTCCAGTTAATGCTGTTATCAAGAGTAAAGCGATGGTGCTCTTCAAAGCCAACTGTTTTTGCTTTTGCTTTGATTGCACTGTGTGACTCTTGAATCAGTAGAGGCTCGTTACCAAGCAATAGATAGACGGAATGAAGCTGTCTATTGAGTTGGTCGGCTAGTTTGTCTGCATAGATCCGCATTATGAACCTACTGCTTCGTTTCTGAGTTTAAATCCTCTAGAGGCTTTTCTTCAGAAGGCGAGTCTTCAGAAATGGTCACTTCGTAGTCTTCGGAAGTGACAACTTTGTAATCTTCAGCAGGTAAGTCCGTATAATCTAGAAATTGCTCTTCTTGGCTAAGTTCATGTTCTTCTATATCGGCTCTTAAACGCGCCATTTGACGGATGATTTGAGTAGAAGCAAGCTTACGCATTTCATCTTCAATCATGTCTCGCTCAACCGATTTCGCTAGTGCGGTTAGCGGGTTATCTAGGTAGCTACGAGTAACGCTAGTCGAAAAAGTCTTAGCACCTAATTCTGGAATAGTGACTCGATATGAAGCGCGGAAAGTCAGTTCTTTTTCTGCTGCGCGAGTATTTTGGTAAAGAGAGAGGGTTCGTTCACCGACGCCTTCACCAAGCAAATGGATATTGGCAACGTCTTCACTTGGCGTGACAAGTTCTACATCATTGAGACGAAGTTGAGTTTTAACTAAACGTGTAAAGGTGCTGTATTGGTCGTAACTGGTGACCGATATGGTTGAAAGCTCCTCGGGTACCGAGTAATCACCGCGCAATTGGAATCCACAAGCAGAAAGAAGGCTGGCGGTTAATACAACACAAGCGAGTTTAAATGAGTTAGAAGTCAGGCGCATTTGTAGGAGGCTCTCATTAATTAAAAAACTTATCTAATTGCTCGTGTTTCGTAAGACGAATAGAGCGATTAGATAAGTAAGCAGAGTGAATGAACACCCTGCTTATTTATATTGTTTTCGACTAATTAGTTAGCAACGATATTTAGAAGCTTACCTGGTACGTAAATCACTTTACGGATAGTTAAACCATCTAAAAACTTAATCGCATTCTCATCGTTCAGACCAAGCTCTTTCACTGCTTCTTCCGTAATATCAGCGGCAACCTGAAGTTTCGCGCGAAGTTTACCATTGATCATCACAACAATAGTTTTCTCGTCTTCAACTAAGGCTTTCTCATCGAATGTTGGCCATGTTGCTGAATCTACATTTGATTCACCAAGAGCCATCCACATTTCATAAGAGATATGCGGTGTCATTGGGTAAAGCATACGAACAACGGCTTTCAGTGCTTCATCAAGAATTGCACGGTCTTGTGCATTCGCTTGAGGCGCTTTCGCTAGCTTGTTCATCAGCTCCATGATGGCAGCAATTGCAGTGTTAAAGGTTTGGCGGCGATCAATATCGTCCGTCACTTTCGCGATAGTCTTATGAACATCGCGGCGAAGTGCTTTTTGGTCGCCAGACAGTGCAGCAACATCTACAGATTCAGCTGCACCTTTCGAAGAGTGAGTATGAACCAGTTTCCAAACACGTTTCAGGAAGCGGTTAGCCCCTTCAACGCCAGACTCTTGCCACTCAAGTGTCATATCTGCTGGGGATGCAAACATCATAAATAGACGAACGGTATCCGCGCCGTATTTATCAACCATCTGTTGTGGATCGATACCGTTGTTTTTCGACTTAGACATTTTAATCATGCCTGAGTGCGCAACGTTACGACCTTGGTTGTCTACTGCTTTTTCAATTCGACCTTTACCATCACGTTCGATTTCAACATCTGTTGGAGCAATCCACTCCTTAGTGCCTTTGTCGTTTTCGTGGTAGAACGCGTCTGCCAGTACCATGCCTTGGCAAAGTAGCTTCTTGTATGGTTCGTCAGACGTTACGTAACCGGCATCACGTAATAATTTGTGGAAAAATCGAGAGTAAAGCAAGTGCATACATGCGTGCTCGATACCGCCAATATACTGATCAACGGGTAGCCAGTAGTTTGCTTTTTCTGGATCTAGAATGTCGTCCGCTTGTGGAGAACAGTAACGAGCGTAGTACCAAGATGATTCCATGAAGGTATCAAATGTGTCGGTTTCACGTAGCGCTGGCTCACCGTTGAACGTCGTTTTTGCCCAAGATTTGTCTGCTTTGATTGGGCTTGTAACGCCATCCATTACCACGTCTTCTGGAAGAATGACTGGCAGTTGATCTGCTGGAACTGGGTGAACTTGACCGTCTTCCGTTGTGACCATTGGAATTGGAGCACCCCAATAGCGCTGACGAGATACGCCCCAGTCACGTAGACGGAAATTGACGGTTTTCTTGCCTTTGCCGTCTGCTTCTAATTTCGCTGAAATAGCATCGAATGCCGCTTGGAATTCAAGACCGTCGAACTCACCAGAATCAAACAGTACGCCTTTCTCTGTGTAAGCCGCTTCAGAAACGTCTAGTTCAGAACCATCTTGTGGTTTGATTACTGGAATGATGTCGATACCGTATTTCGTTGCAAATTCGTGGTCACGTTGATCGTGAGCAGGAACCGCCATTACCGCACCAGTGCCGTAATCCATTAGAACGAAGTTTGCTACGTAAACAGGAACAACACGACCGTTAAGAGGGTGGATAGCCGTTAGGCCAGTATCCATACCTTTCTTTTCCATCGTTGCGAGTTCAGCTTCTGCAACTTTGGTGTTGCGACACTCTTCAACGAAGGCGGCAAGCTCAGCGTTGTTCTTAGAGGCTTTCTCTGCAAGAGGGTGACCAGCAGCGATACCAACGTAAGATACGCCCATTAGCGTATCAGGACGCGTAGTGTACACTTCTAGAGGCGCATCTTCACCGTTAACGGCGAAAGATAGCTCAACACCTTCAGAGCGACCAATCCAGTTGCGCTGCATGGTCTTAACCATTTCAGGCCAACCTTCAAGGTTATCTAGGTCATCAAGTAGCTCTTGTGCGTACTCAGTGATTTTAATAAACCACTGTGGGATTTTTTTCTGTTCCACTGGAGTATCACAACGCCAGCAGCAACCATCTTCAACTTGTTCGTTTGCTAGAACAGTTTGGTCATTTGGACACCAGTTAACAGAAGAGGTCTTTTTGTAAACCAAGCCTTTCTCGTAAAGCTTAGTGAAGAACTCTTGTTCCCAACGGTAGTACTCAGGAGTACATGTCGCGAATTCACGACTCCAATCGTAACCAAAGCCTAAAAGTTTAAGCTGGTTTTTCATGTATTCGATATTTTCATATGTCCACGGAGCTGGGGCAGTGTTGTTCTTCACTGCTGCATTCTCTGCTGGTAGGCCAAATGCATCCCAACCGATTGGTTGCATTACATTTTTACCTTGTAGGCGCTGAAAACGAGAAACCACATCACCGATGGTGTAGTTGCGCACGTGACCCATGTGCAGTCGACCACTTGGGTAAGGGAACATGGAGAGACAGTAGAATTTTTCTTTATTTGGGTCTTCACTTACAACAAAGGTCTTGTTGTTATCCCAGTGCTGCTGAACTTTTTGTTCAATATCTTGCGGGTTATATTGCTCTTGCATCGATGATATCCGGTTATCTTGGAATTTGTGAGTTCGGTTAGAACAGATACGAGTAGATCGACATAGAATACCTAAAGGAGCGAAGTACAACAATAGCCAATCTGCTTGAAGGGGTCTGTTATGCCAAAACATAAAGCTGGTTACGAAGAGATGTTCGAAGAAGTTGTCGATACATTGAAAAGTAGCCCTGAAGAAATTAACCATGTTTTTGAAACGTCGGCTAAGGTAGTCAGTGCTGCTAACGACATGACTAAAGATGAATTATCCTTGATCTCTGCTTATCTAAAGTACGATTTTAAGGAGTTTGCTGACAACTATGAAGAGAGCAAGGGCAGCCCATTTTCACTAATGATCTCAGATTCGATTTGGCAAGGGTTACTAGATATTACGGACCGAACTAAAGTTGAATGGGTGGAATTATTTCAAGATCTTGAGCATCAAGGGCTGTATCAAGCTGGAGATATGATAGGACTTGGGATACTAGTGTGTGATGAGTGTGGGCACAAGGTGCAGTACAACCACCCGACAACGGTTATTTCATGTACAAAGTGTGGTCATACAGGATTTAGTCGTCAGGCTCTAAAACCTTAGTTTTTTAAACTCCGAGTGTTTCAATGCAGCTAGTCGATGCCTTACTTTGAGTTTTTAATAGCAAGGCACCGACAATACTGTGTATCGTCAGTGCCTTATTTTCAATATTCCATTTATGAATTAACTTTCGTTACGAGTGCTCAATTTACGCGCAGTGATTCCTGCCAGAACTAAACTGACTAAAACCCAAATATACAGAGGCCACGTACCAAAATTTCGATATGGAGTTTGACCTGAGGTAGAGTGCATAGTGGCTTTTAGAACGACTGTTTCAAATTGTTCAACCTGTTCAATGATATTACCTTTGTAATCAGTTACTGCGGTGACACCATTATTGGTTGAACGTATTAGTGGCTTGCCAAGCTCACGGGCTCGCATTCTCGCTATTTCCATGTGCTGTAAAGGTCCAATTGAATCGCCAAACCATGCATCGTTAGAAAGAGTCAGAATAAAGTCGGTGTCATCGGTGATGTTTTGTCTGACCTGCTCATTGAAAATAATCTCATAACAGAGCGCTGGAGCCATGTGGCGGCCATTTGCAACAATGTTTGGCTGAACAAAGTCTCCTCGACTGAATGAAGACATAGGCAGATTGAAAAACGGTGCTAATGGTCTCAGTATGTCTTCAAATGGAACGAATTCACCAAAAGGCAGTAAGTGATGTTTATGGTAGCGCTCAGTTGGGTCATAGCTGTATTCGCCATAGGGCGTTTCACCAATAGCTAGTACGCTGTTATAAAAGTCGTTGTTATCGCCTTTGTTGACCACACCAGTGATAATCGCACTATTATTCTGCTTGGCGGATTCATCGATATTTCTTAAAAATGACGGGATTTCAAATTCAAACGCAGGAATGGCTGCTTCTGGCCAAATGATAATATCGGCATCCCAATTCTCTCGGCTGTAATCGACGTACTTCATAATGGTTGGCCAACGTTGGCTAGGTAACCATTTGCTTGCTTGATCAACATTTCCTTGAATTAACGCAACTTGCGTTGTTTTTTCTAGATTAGGAACAACCCAATCAATATTTCGAAGACCAAACCCTGAGGTGAATATAACCGTTGGTATCAGTAATAGCGCCCATGCGCGTGTGAGCACCGCGTAGCTCAAACTCGCGGAAGCGAGAATAATGAGCAGGGTTATAAGCTCAACTCCACCGATAGGAGCAAAGTTTGCTAACGATGAATCTATTTGACTGTAGCCAAGCCAAAGCCACGGGAAGCCAGTCATAACCCAGCCTCGAAGCCAATCAGTGATTAACCATAAAGCGGGGGCTGCGAGGAAGAATCTGTGTCGGCTTTGTACTGGAAAGAAACGATTTAAAGCCCCAGCAAATAAACCACTATAAAGAGCAAGATAGCCGACCAACAGTGCCATTAAAAACAGACCAGCGATTTTCGGCATTCCACCGAATACATCGATACTGATGTGAACCCAGCTGATTCCTGTCGCAAACAGGCCTATTCCCCAAGCCCAGCCAATCAAAAAACTCTGTTTGGTTGATTGCCCTTGAATAAGTAACAGTAAGAGAGCAGGGCTGATGATAGCCATTGGCCAGAATTGATAAGGTGCGAAAGCAAGTGTGGTGGAAGCGCCAACAAAAACGGCCCCTAAAGGCCGTAATAGGCGATGAATAATTGGATTAGTCATCTATTCGTATTCTCGGTAAAGACCGTTTCCCTAAGGAATAAATTTAATAAGAGAGCTCTATTAAAAAGAGCTCTCGCATAGAGTATATTTAGACAGTGAAAATAACGTTACTCTTCCTGCGGTTGAGGAAGAGGCTCTTCATCAGGTACTGTCACTTGCAGTTGTAGGACTCTACGATTGTCTGCGGACGCCACTTTGAAGAGGTAGTTATTAATATTCACGATTTCACCACGTGAGGGTAAATGACCTAGCGCGCTCATAACAAGGCCGCCTACAGTATCTACTTCATCATCGCTAAAGCTGGTGTGAAAGGTTTCGTTAAACTCTTCTATCGTCGTCAAAGCTTTAACAGCGAAGGTGTGTTTACTGAGTTTACGAATCTCAATCTCTTCTTCGTCGTCAAATTCATCTTCTATTTCACCGACAATCTCTTCTAAGATATCTTCGATTGTCACAAGCCCGGACACGCCGCCAAATTCATCGACGACAATCGCCATGTGGTAGCGTTCTTCACGGAACTCTTTCAGTAAACGGTCGACTCGTTTACTTTCAGGGACAACAACCGCTGGGCGAATAACCTGTTCGATGGTGAAGTCTTCACTATCAGAACCGAGGTATTTAAGTAGATCTTTCGCCAGTAATATCCCTTCTACGTGATCTTTATCTTCACTGATCACTGGGTAGCGTGAGTGTTGTGCGTTGGTGATGAGCGCAACGAGAGCGTCGAGGTCGTCACTTTTATCAGCAGTCATCATCTGTGAGCGAGGGATCATGATGTCACGAACTCGCATTTCAGATATTTCCATAACGCCTTCAAGCATGTCTCGGGTGTCATGGTCAATTAAGTCGTTTTCTTCAGAATCTCTAATAACATCAACCAGTTCTTGGCGGTCTTTAGGTTCTGCTTGAAACAGTTGTCCAATACGTCCTAATAAGGACTTTTTACTCGGACCTTCAGCCTTTTCTTTTTTACCTTCCGGCGAAGGGGGAGGATTTTCTTCGTTCATTATGTCTCATATCTAAAAAGCTACCAAAAGTGTGGTAGCACACATGATGCCTTCTCATGTTAGTGTTCATTGATGAAGGCATCGACTAACAACCTTAATTCGGGTGTTATTCAGCTTATACATTAAGCATTGCTGATAATATCGCTTATTTCGATGGCTGGCTAAGATTTCTCGTCAATGTAAGGGTCTTTAAACCCCATTGATTGCAAGAACTCAGTCTCTAAGGACTCCATTTCGTCAGCTTCATCATCGTCAATATGATCATAACCTAGCAGATGCAAGCTACCATGTACAACCATATGCGCCCAGTGTGCCATCAAGGGTTTGTTCTGCTCGATGGCCTCTTGCTCTACAACCTGACGGCAAATAATTAAGTCACCAAGAAGATCAAGCTCTACGCCAGGTGGCGCTTCAAAAGGGAAAGAAAGCACATTTGTCGGCTTATCTTTTCCGCGGTATTGATGGTTAAGCTCATGGCTCTCTTCCGTATCAACAATTCGGATAGTTACTTCCGCATTCGATTGAAAGCTTGTCACAGCTTTGCTTAACCAGAGATGAATATCCGCTTCGCTTGGCAAACCAGCTTCATCTTTTACCGCTAATTGAAGGTCTAATTCAATACTCATTACTTATTTGGCTCTTGCAGCGGCGGAGTTATGGTCGCAGGTGGTTGAGGTACTGCTGCTGAATCAACTTGAGCTAAACTTGCTTCGCGTTCTGCTCGTCGACGCTTCTCATACTCTTTGCGTTCTTTTTGATCTTGCGTTTCCCACTTTTCGTAGGCGTTAACAATACGCGCAACAACAGGGTGGCGAACAACATCATCAGCAAGGAAGAAGTTAAAGCTAATTTCATCAACATCGCTCAGTACTTCAATAGCGTGGCGAAGACCAGAGCGAGCACCGCGAGGTAAATCGATTTGAGTTACATCCCCAGTAATCACTGCACGAGAATTAAAGCCAATACGGGTTAAGAACATCTTCATTTGCTCAACGGTCGTATTTTGACTCTCATCGAGAATGATAAATGCATCATTGAGAGTGCGGCCACGCATATAAGCAAGTGGCGCTACTTCAATGACGTTACGTTCGATGAGTTTTTCAACTTTTTCAAAGCCAAGCATTTCAAACAATGCATCATAAAGCGGGCGTAAATATGGGTCGACTTTCTGGCTAAGATCGCCAGGTAAGAAACCGAGCTTCTCGCCCGCTTCTACCGCAGGACGAGTAAGCAAAATTCTGCGGATTTCTTGTCGCTCTAATGCATCAACCGCAGCGGCTACAGCAAGATAGGTTTTACCCGTACCAGCAGGGCCAATACCAAAACAAATATCGTGCGTCACCATGTTAACCAAATAGTCGCCTTGGTTTGGTGTACGGGGCTTTATCACGCCTTTTTTGGTTTTAATAAAAACTTCTTTGCCATGTTCAATGGTTGATTCGGCAGTCTGCTCCAATATACCGGACTGCTTTACGTTCAGGTGAATATGCTCAGGTTCGATGTCTGGGATATTGCCACGTACAGGTGTAGTATCCACATAAAGTGTTTTGAGAATATCAAGAGCAGCCGCAGCTGTGTGAGGCTTACCAACAATGGTAAAGAAATTGTTTCTATGATTGATTTCCACGCCCAAGCGGCGTTCTAAATGCTTAATATTATCATCGAAAGGGCCACATAGGCTGGCTAGTCGGCGGTTGTCTGCAGGTTCTAAGTTAATTTCTAGCGTAACAATTTTATTGCTCAAGGTTGCCTCTCATTTTAAACCAGTCGCGTCTATTTTAAACTAATAGCAAAAAGCCCGATTGAGACCGGGCTTTTAGTCGCGATATCTCTCATTCTAAGATGGTCACTTAGTGAGAGAATTTCAAGCTTTATATATCAGCTTTCTGATAAGGATCTTATGGGGTAAAGGTGGCGACACCTAACTCATCTTCACGTTTTGTTTGTGCCATCATTTGAGTTGGAGAAATCACGCTACGAAGATCCATCTCTTTTTCCGTGCGGATTAGCTCTGCACGAAGTGAGTTAGCGAAGACATCGGTGATTTTCACATCGACAAATTGGCCAATAAGATCGGCTGAACCTTCAAAGTTTACAACACGGCTATTTTCAGTACGGCCACGAAGTTCCATCAGATTCTTCTTAGACGGACCTTCAACCAAAATACGCTGCTCAGTACCTAGCATTAGGCGAGAGAAACGCATTGCTTGGCTATTTACCTGCTGTTGCAGTTCCCATAAGCGATCTTTCTTAGTTTGCTCAGGGAGATCACACGGGTAGTCAGCAGCAGGTGTACCAGGGCGAGCTGAGAAGATAAAGCTAAAGCTCATGTCGAAATCAACTTCTTTAATTAGCTTCATGGTGTCTTGGAAGTCTTTATCACTTTCACCAGGGAAAGCAACGATAAAGTCAGAGCTGATTTGAATATCAGGACGCGCTTTACGTAGCTTGCGAATGATGGATTTGTACTCAATCGCAGTATGTGGACGCTTCATCATTGTTAGAATGCGGTCGCTACCACTTTGTACTGGTAGGTGTAAGAAGCTCACAAGTTCAGGCGTATCTTCGTAAACGGCAATGATATCGTCAGTAAACTCAAGCGGGTGGCTTGTTGTGAAACGAATTCGATCAATACCATCGATTGAAGCAACAAGACGTAATAAATCCGCAAAAGAGCAGATATCACCATCGTGCATAGGGCCACGATAAGCGTTTACGTTTTGGCCTAGAAGGTTTACTTCACGAACGCCTTGTTCAGCAAGTTGTGCGACTTCAAATAGTACGTCATCCATCGGGCGGCTAACTTCTTCACCACGCGTATAAGGGACAACACAGTAGGTGCAGTACTTAGAGCAGCCTTCCATAATAGAAACAAAAGCGGTTGCGCCATCAGCTTTTGGTTCAGGTAGATTATCGAATTTCTCAATTTCAGGGAAAGAGATATCCATAACCGGCGCTTCATTTGAAAGTGAAGACGCAATCATTTGAGGAAGGCGGTGCAGAGTTTGAGGGCCAAAAATAACGTCAACAAATGGCGCTCGTTGGCGAATGTGATCACCTTCTTGTGTTGCTACGCAGCCACCGACCCCGATAACCACGCCTTCTTTCTTATCTTTTAGTGTTTTCCAACGACCAAGTTGGTGGAATACCTTTTCTTGTGCTTTTTCACGGATAGAGCAGGTATTGAGTAGAAGTACATCTGCCTCTTCTGGATCTTCTGTTAATTCATAGCCATTAGCTGCATTCATTAGGTCAGCCATTTTTGATGAATCGTATTCGTTCATCTGGCAACCCCAAGTTTTAATTAGTAGTTTCTTACTCATCTTTGTTCGCTCGGTCGTTAGTTTAAAATAAGGGAGCAAATTGCCCAGTGTTACTCCTGCCTACAGCGACTCTATAACGTCGCTCAGGCTCGGCAAGCGGCGTATTGTACTGGTTTCAATACCAACTGACCAGTGATTAGGCAAAACTAATGCTGAGGATAAAGTGCGTAAATTTTGCGGAATGAAAGCCAAATAAAGAGGCTTACATTATCGTAATGAAAACGTACAATAAATTGTCTTGAATAGTTTGAGTTACGATCTGATGAAGAAGTATGAAATTGCAGTAGTAGGCGGTGGTATGGTTGGCGCAGCGGTTGCCATCGGCTTTGCTAAACAGGGGCGTAATGTCGTTGTGATTGAAAATCGACAGCCAGAGAGTTACAGCGTTGCTCAAACACATGACATTCGCGTTTCTGCTATTTCGCACGCATCGGTTTCGTTATTAGAGCGCTTAGGGGGATGGAAGCATACATCTGCAATGCGTGTTTGCCCTTATAAGCGTCTTGAAACATGGGAGCACTCTGAGTGTAGAACTCGCTTCCATTCAGATTCACTCGGTTTGCCTGAGCTTGGGTACATTGTCGAGAATCGACTGATTCAATTGGGTTTGTGGCAAGAGTTCTCACAGTACCCAAATTTGGAATTAAGATGCCCAGAGCAATTAAAAGCGATAGAGTTTGGTAATTCGAATCAACTGACATTAGAGTCAGGAGAAATGATCGAAGCGGAATGGGTCATTGGTGCAGATGGTGCTAATTCACAAGTCAGGCAATTATCGGGGATTGGTGTTACTGCGTGGGATTACCGCCAACACTGCATGCTTATTAATGTCGAGACAGCGCTTGCTCAACAAGACATTACTTGGCAGCAATTTATGCCTTCAGGTCCTAGGTCGTTCCTTCCGTTAAGTGGTCAGAACGGTTCACTTGTATGGTATGACGCTCCAAAACGTATCCGCCAACTGAGTGCAATGGACAATGAGACGTTAAGAACAGAAATACTTTCCCACTTTCCGAAAGAGCTAGGTGACATCAAAGTACTAGAGAGCGGCTCTTTCCCACTCACTCGTCGACATGCTCAGCAATACGTAAAACACAGATGCATATTAGTTGGAGATGCTGCTCATACCATTAATCCACTTGCAGGACAGGGGGTTAATTTAGGCTTTAAGGATGTCGTGTCACTGCTGGATGAGACGGAAGGAGACGAGATTAAACTGGATGACCTTTCTCGCTATGAGAACAAGAGGCGTAGAGATAATCTACTGATGCAAACAGGAATGGATCTGTTTTATAAAGGTTTTAAGTCCACAAACCCACTGATTAAGTTTGTTCGTAATGGTGCGCTAAAAATAGCGGATAAGTCCGGAGCATTAAAAAGTGAAGTACTGAAATACGCGGTTGGATTGAAGTAGTAAACCTAGTAATGGGAAGAATAGTGTGCTCTCTGATAGTTAACAGTAAACGTTAGATACAAAAAACGCTGCTAAGAGCAGCGTTTTTTAATTCTTCGAATAGCTAAGTTAAATTACTTAGTTACGCGTAGAACTGGGTTCTCACCAACAGTTACAGAACCAGAAAGCTTGTTCAGCTCTTTGATTTCGTCCATGTTAGAGATAACAACTGGAGTAAGTGTAGATTTTGCTTTCTCTTCTAGAAGCGCTAGGTCGAAAGTGATGATTGTGTCACCAGCTTTAACAGATTGACCTTCTTCAGCTACGCGAGTGAAGCCTTCACCTTTTAGCTCAACAGTATCGATACCGAAGTGAACGAATAGTTCAACACCATCGTCAGACTCGATAGAGAATGCGTGGTTAGTTTCAAAGATCTTACCGATAGTACCGTTTACAGGAGCTACCATTTTGTCGCCAGCTGGCTTGATCGCGATACCGTCACCAACGATTTTCTCAGCGAAAACCACATCTGGCACATCTTCGATATTTACGATTTCACCAGAAAGTGGTGCGATGATTTCGATTGCACCAGCATCAGCGCTGTCATCAGATACAAGCTTTTTAAGTTTGTCAAACAGACCCATTGTGTCATGCTCCTAACGTTTAGTTTTATTCTGTCAAATATAGTATACCAATCATAAACAATAGACGACTACTTTTAGTCGTCTAACTATTTTTGTCGCTTATGATAGTGGGTATTAGCAGATTATTGAGTTTTCTCTGCAATGAACTTGTCTACACAAGCTTCAATTTCAGCAGCTGTTGCTAGTGAAAGCGCTTCGGTAGCCATCGCTTTAACTTCTGCGAAGTTAGAGTTACGGATCACTTTCTTAACTTTAGGGATAGAGATGCCGCTCATTGAGAACTCATCTAGACCCATACCAAGAAGAAGAAGTGTTGCGCGCTCATCACCTGCTAGCTCACCACACATACCTGTCCATTTGCCTTCTTTGTGAGAAGCATCGATGACTTGTTTGATAACAAGTAGAACCGCTGGAGATAGTGGGTTGTATAGGTGAGAAATCATCTCGTTACCACGGTCAACTGCTAGTGTGTACTGAGTTAAATCGTTAGTACCGATAGAGAAGAATGACACTTCTTTAGCTAGGTGGTGTGCAATCGCGGCTGCTGCTGGCGTTTCAACCATAACACCGATTTCGATGTTCTCGTCAAATGCTAGGCCTTCAGCACGAAGCTCAACTTTATACTCTTCGATTGCTTTCTTAAGCTCACGAATCTCTTCAACAGAGATGATCATTGGGAACATGATACGAAGTTTTCCGTGTGCCGATGCACGTAGAATACCGCGTAATTGGTCACGTAGGATTTCACGACGATCCAAGCTGATACGTACTGCACGCCAGCCAAGGAACGGGTTCATCTCTTGTGGTAGGTCCATGTATGGAAGATCTTTATCGCCACCGATATCCATAGTACGGATGATCACTGACTCGCCGTTCATTGCTTCTGCTACTTCTTTGTAAGCAACGTATTGCTCTTCTTCAGTAGGAAGCGCGGTACGGTCCATAAATAGGAACTCAGTACGGTACAGACCAACACCTTCACCACCGTTACGTAAAATACCATCACAGTCTTTTACTGTACCGATGTTGCCACAAACTTCTACACGGTGTCCGTCTAGGGTTTCAGCATGTAGGTCTTTAAGTTTTGCTAGCTCAGCCGCTTCTGCCTCAAAATCAGCTTTGATTTTTTTAGCTGCTTCTAGCTCAGCGTCAGAAGGGTTGATGATGATTTGGTTATTCATCGCATCTAGCACAAGCATGTCGCCGTTCTTCACTTGCTTAGTGATATCGTTAGTACCCACGATAGCTGGAAGCTCAAGTGAACGTGCCATGATTGAAGTGTGCGAAGTACGACCGCCGATATCACAAGCAAAACCAAGAACGTAGTCTAGGTTGATTTGTGCTGTTTCTGATGGGGTTAGGTCGTAGGCAACTAGGATCACTTGCTCATCGATGTCACTTAGTGAAACGATGTTGATGCCTAGTGCATTTTTAACAAAACGTGTACCGATATCACGGATATCTGTTGCACGTTCTTTTAGGTATTCGTCGTCTAGAGATTCTAGAGCGCATGCTTGCTCTTCAATAACGGTGTGAATCGCGTTATCAGCGTGCATTTTTTCTTTTTTGATGAGTGCTAGGATTTCTTCCTCTAGCTCTTCATCTTCAAGAAGCATGATGTGACCTTCAAAGATCGCTTCTTTCTCTTCACCGAACGTTTCAAGCGCTTTTTGCTTGACGATTTCTAACTGTGCTGAGGATTTATTACGTGCGTCAAAGAAGCATTGAACTTGAGCTTCGACTTGGTCATCTGAAATCGAATGAGTATTTAGGACAATTTCATCTTCTTGAAGAAGTAGTGCTTTACCAAAAGCAATACCTGGAGATGCTAGGATGCCTGAAATCATAGCCTTACCTTAAATTGGTCAACTGTAAACGGGAGAGTGTAGCTAAAAGTGCTAACGATAAGTTGTAGCTTATATTTTGCCCTATTTCCAATAAAGCCACTTTGCTTTCACAAAATGGCTTAAGAAGTAGGAGACCGGATTAGTGTAGTTGGTCCATTAGAGCAACTAGGTGGTCTACAGCTTGCTGTGCTTGAGGGCCTTCAGCTGAAATCGTAACGTTTGTACCTTTAACAAGGCCAAGAGTTTGTAGCTTGAAAAGGCTCTTTGCGCTAGCGCTTTTGCCGTTAGAAGTCACAGTGATGTCTGCGTCAAAGCCTTTAGCTTCTTTAACGAACTGTGCTGCTGGACGTGTGTGAAGGCCGTTTTCTGCTGTGATTTCTACTTGCTTCTCGTACATGTTATTACCCCAATTGATTTATTTTTTGTTAGTTTATTAACCTAATTTCAGCTTAACTCTTTCAGCGGGTTTGTGCTACCTGAGTAACGCAGTTTACGTGTCAGAACTGATACTAGATTAAAGTTATGCAGTGACGATTTCAATCCACAGAGTGAATCATTACTGTCTAAATATGTTTATTGCTTCTTTATTTTGAAGCTAAAAATAAAACAGGCTTGATAGTACCAAAGGTGCGGCAGGGATCAACAAAAAAAGCCCCTAAAAGGGGCTTTTTCATATCAAAAATTGATTTGACCACATATTACTGCTGGTTCTCTTTCTCTCCAAAGATACCTGCAAATAGGGCGGTACTCAGGTAGCGCTCACCTGAACTTGGTAGTACGGTTACAATAGTTTTCCCTGCAAATTCAGGCAGTTCAGCTAATCGATTTGCCGCAACAACAGCAGCGCCAGAAGAGATACCAGCAAGGATACCTTCTTCTTCCATTAGGCGTTGTGCCATTTTAATGGCATCTTCAGAAGTAACCGCTTCAACGCGATCTAAAAGCTCTAAATCTAGGTTTTCAGGAATAAAGCCTGCGCCAATACCTTGGATTTTGTGTGGAGCGGGTTTGACTTCTTCACCGGCTAGCACTTGAGCGATAACTGGAGATTCCGCAGGTTCAACAGCAACAGAGGTAATCGCTTTGCCTTTTTCGCCTTTAATAAAGCGGCTAGTACCTGTGATAGTACCTCCAGTACCTACACCTGCAACGAATACATCAATTTGACCGTCTGTCGCTTCCCAAATCTCTGGGCCCGTTGTCTTTTCGTGAATTTGTGGGTTCGCAGGGTTGTTGAACTGTTGAAGTAGTAAGTACTTGCTTGGATCAGATGCAACGATTTCTTCTGCTTTTGCGATTGCGCCTTTCATGCCTTTAGCTGCTTCAGTGAGCTCTAGCTTAGCACCTAGTGCTTTAAGAAGCTTGCGGCGCTCAAGGCTCATTGATTCAGGCATAGTTAACGTTAGCTTATATCCACGAGCTGCTGCTACGAATGCTAGAGCAATACCGGTATTACCACTGGTTGGCTCTACAAGCTCAACGCCTTCTTTTAATGTTCCCGCTTTCTCAGCTTCCCAAATCATGTTCGCACCGATACGGCACTTAACGCTAAAGCTAGGGTTGCGAGCCTCAACTTTCGCAAGAACTTTACCGTTACTTACTTTATTAAGGCGTACAAGTGGAGTGTTACCAATAGTTTGTGAATTGTCTTCGTAGATCTTGCTCATGTCGATGTCCCTTCATTACACGTTTTGTGAATACGTTTAGAAGAATATGCGCTAAGCAAAAAACGGAAAAGGATTAAAAAGTTATAACATATAGAAGCAAAGTAGGTTATTCAAAATTAGCACCAGTAAAAAGAGGTATTTGCTGGTGCTTAAATGTTTATGGGTTTTGTTCCTTGTATTCCGAAACCCACATGGCTGTTGCGCCACACACCGCAATGGGCATAACAACCAGGTTTAAAATTGGAATGGTCGTAAATATCGCCACAAGAGAACCAAAGCTGTATGTCTTAGTTTGATTTTGTTTCAAACTGTAACGCATCTTATTGAATTCCACCTTATGATTATCAAAGGGATAATCACAATATTGAACCGAAAGCATCCAGGCCGTAAAAATAAACCATAAGAATGGTCCTACGGTTTGCCCTAACGCTGGAATGAGTAGCAAGATAAACAGCCCGACGGCTTTAGGAAATATATAGAGTAACTTACGCCACTCTCTAGCAAAGATACGAGGTAAATCTTTTATCAAAGCAGAGAACCCATCATCATTGATTGGGGCGCCAATGAGGTACTCTTCTACCTTTTCTGCCAGCAATCCATTAAATGGAGCGGCTATGAAATTCGCTAAGGTGCTAAAAAAATAAGAAAAGGTAGCCAATATAGTGATGACAATAAGAGGCCAAAGTAGGTAACTCAGCCAAGATAAAAATTCAGGAAGCTGACCCATCCATTGGCTAATCCAAGAGTCCATATTGGAGAACAGATAAAAGAGAGCCCCACCGACTAACAAGACATTAGCCAACAGTGGGAGAAGTACAAATCGACGAATGCCCGGTGTCATGGCAAGTTCAATGCCGTAAAAGAAGTAGCCAAATCCAGAGCGTGAAGAAGTATTCGAGTCCATTCAATCAGGTATCCACATAATGTTATAAGCTTCATTCTACTTAACTTGGTTAATAAGAAAAGAGCTCAAATTTATAATATAGGTTGAACTTATTGCATTAAGTTGTTCTAAATTAGTGGGGAGTTTTGGTAGAGTAGCAGAAGTATTCCCGTTTTTCCCTTGATGCGAACAAGCTCAAGGCTGTTCGGTCACTATTTTTATCATCAAGTTATTGAGAGTTAAGCATGCAGGAATTGCGATTCGTACTTATTATTGTCGGCGCTCTAGCGATAGCAGCGTTACTGTTTCATGGTCTATGGACAAGTAAGAAGGAAGGGAAAGCCAAGTTTGGTGATAAGCCGCTCGGAAAGTTGAATACAGATAATCAAGAAAAAGATCCAACCCCTGAGCGTGGTTTTGCGCCGGAAGATGACTTTGACATTATCCGTAAAGAGCGTAAAACCCCTAGCTTTCAAAGTGAGATGAAAGCGGATCCGTTAATTGATTCCGATCCTTTGGCTGACGATTATGATCCTGACCTAGAACCTTCAATCGAATTGGATTCGAAAGAAAGTGAGGTTATTCCATCTTTTCATGCGATGAGAGAGACGGATGAAAATGAATCTCTATTTTCAAACCAATTGGACAACGATGTAACGACCCCCGTTGCTGAGATGAACGGCGAAGAGAACGAAACAAAAGAAACAATCGCTGCAACTGCAACTGCACCAAATCCTGAGCCGGAAATGCAAGTCATCGTTCTCAATGTCCACTGTGCGGGAGAAGTACCATTTGTTGGAACTAAACTATTTAACAGCATGGAGAAGAACGACCTACGCTATGGTGAAATGGATATTTTCCATTACCACGTAGACTCTACATCAAACAGTAAAGTACTGTTTAGTGTGGCAAACATGATGCAACCGGGTACGTTAAAACACTCAGATCCGGCAGAGTTCTCGACCAAAGGGATTTCATTTTTCATGACTTTACCTTGTTGCGGTGATGCTGAACAAAACTTTAATTTACTGCTTAGAACGGCTCAGCAAATTGCCGATGATCTTGGTGGAAACGTTCTTGATGATGCGAGAAACCTAATGACGCCTGATCGCTTGTCGGCCTACCGACGCCAAATTCAAGAATTTAAGACTGCATTGCCTGCTTAATGCTAAAATGAACCTATCAGTTTATGAATAGAGAGGCTCCTAGTAGGGGGCCTTTTTTATTGTTGTTACTCATAACAAAATGACCAGTTTAGAGAATACTATGTCTGACTCAATCAATGACAAACTAACCGAATTAAGAAACACCCTTCATTACCACGCTGTTAAATACTATGTAGAAGATGCGCCAGAATTACCTGATGCAGAATATGACAGGTTAATGAGGGAGTTACTTGCATTAGAAGAAAAACATCCAGAATTAATGACGGTTGATTCCCCTAGTCAAAGAGTCGGTGGAAAGCCACTTGACGGTTTTGAACAAGTGACCCATGAAATGGCCATGTTGTCTTTAGATAATGCGTTTGATGATGCCGACTTAGACAGTTTCAATAAGCGACTTAACGATCGACTAATTGGTTCATGTGTTGAACAGTACTGTTGTGAGCCTAAATTAGATGGTTTAGCAATCAGCTTACTGTATGAAAACGGCGTATTAGTTCAAGCCGCGACTCGAGGTGATGGCGCGACAGGTGAGAATGTGACGGAAAATGCTCGCACCATTAATGCAATCCCTTTAAAGTTACAAGGTGAGGGCTGGCCTGATCGTATTGAAGTCCGTGGCGAAGTATTTATGCCTAAAGCTGGGTTTGAAAAACTGAATCAAGAAGCGTTACGTAAAGGCGACAAGGTATTCGTTAACCCTAGAAATGCGGCGGCAGGCAGCCTTCGTCAATTGGATTCAAAAATTGCAGCAATGCGGCCACTGAGTTTTTACGCTTATAGCGTTGGCATAGTAGAAGGCGGAGAGTTGTCTAACAGCCACTATAACCGCTTCTTGCAGTTGAAAAACTGGGGGTTGCCAATGTGTGGCGCTACAAAGCAAGTCAACTCTTTGGATGAGGTAAAGGCATACTATCAAGACATCATGCAGCGTAGAGACGAACTGGAATACGAAATTGATGGCGTTGTGATTAAGGTTGATGATATAGAGCAACAAGAAACGCTAGGCTTCGTCGCAAGAGCGCCACGTTGGGCCATAGCTTATAAATTTCCCGCTCAAGAAGAGCTAACCACGCTCAATGATGTTGAATTTCAAGTAGGACGCACAGGCGCGATTACTCCTGTTGCTAAGCTTGAACCTGTATTTGTAGGTGGTGTCACTGTCAGTAATGCCACTCTTCATAACGCTGATGAAATAGAACGCTTAGGCGTAAAAATAGGTGATACCGTCATTATTCGCCGAGCAGGCGACGTGATTCCACAAATAGCGGCGGTTGTTTTAGAGCGCAGAAACGAATCGTGCCGAGAAATTACCTTTCCAACGCATTGTCCCGTATGTCAGTCTGAGATAGAGCGTATAGAAGGTGAAGCGGTTGCCCGTTGTAGCGGGGGCCTAGTTTGCCAAGCACAACGAAAAGAAGCGTTTAAACATTTTGTTTCACGTAAAGCACTCGATGTTGATGGTTTGGGCGTCAAAGTGATTGAACAACTGGTTGATAGAGAAATGGTAGCAACACCGGCTGACCTATTTAAATTGTCTGCTGGTGTTCTAACGGTACTCGACCGAATGGGGCCTAAATCAGCACAGAATATTGTGTCGGCACTCAATAAAGCGAAAGAGACGACATTAGCTCGGTTTATCTATTCTCTAGGTATAAGGGAAGTAGGTGAAGCAACCGCAAGTAATTTAGCGCAACACTTTTTGACTTTAGAGGCTATTCAAGAGGCGACGCATGAGCAGTTGCTTGAAGTGGATGACATTGGAGAAATTGTGGCTGCCCATATCATTACCTTTTTTGCTCAAGATAAAAATGTACAAATTACGACCGATCTTATTGGGCAAGGCGTTCATTGGCCTGACCTTTCAGCTTCTGATAATGCCCAACCAAAACCACTTGACGGTAAAGTCGTGGTATTGACTGGCTCTCTTTCTCAGCTTTCGAGAAGTGAGGCAAAAGAAGCGCTACAGCAATTAGGTGCTAAGGTAACGGGCAGTGTCTCGAAGAAAACAGACGTTCTTTTCGCTGGGGCAGCCGCGGGTTCTAAATTGGCAAAAGCGGTTGAGTTGGGGATTGAAGTAAAAACTGAGCAAGATTTGGTCGATTTAATCTCGTGATTCACTCATAAAAAAACATAAAATAGATAAAAGACGTTAAACCGTAAGGTTTAGCGTCTTTTTTTATGCTCGAAATATAGTAAGCATTTCTTCGAATAGATATGTATTGAAAAATAGAGTGACTCTGCTCAAACTATGACTTTAATGATGGGTGGAGCGTTGATCTATGCGATCAGCTTCAAGGTTATTTGAGTAAGTTTGATTTTAAGTGTTTGTTTTGTAATGAATTGATTCTATTCGGTGTAAGTTCATTTTATTTATAAGATCTCGATCACTAACTTGAGGAAAGTTTGGTCTGGCTCATATTTTTTTAGATAAAAATTAAGTTCTCGTTGATATTTTTTGATGCAAAGTTAGTCTGTAACTCATGGATACACGGTGTGTATGCAGGAAATAAGAAAATCAAAAATTAATGACTAATTTAGATTTTCGACATAGGAATTGTTTTCTCCCTTCGGCGGCCAACTTAAGGCGAGAAATATAAAACAGCTATATATCCATTTTTTAGGAGTTTTTCCATGGACAACAAAATTTTTAAACGCACTCTACTAGGCGCAGCAGTTTCTTTTGCTGCTGTTTCTGGCTCAGCTAACGCTGCAATCGAACTAGCAGGTGATGCCGTTCAAGTTTACGGTCAAGCGGCTGGTTTTGCTTTGCTAGTAGATTCTGGTGATACAACTAGTGCTGGTTCTGTTATGGAGTCGCGTATCGGTTTCCGCGGTACGGTAGAATTTGATGATTTTGCTCCAAATTTTATTTGGCAAATCGAAGGTGGTAATGCTGATAACTCTGCTAAGTCCGGTCAACTTGGTGCTCGTGATACATTTATCGGCTTAGACTTTGATGGCGTAGGTCAATTTAAGTTTGGTCGTCAGCTAGTTGCTGCTTATAACTACGTAGATTGGCCTCATACTAACCCTGGTCTTGGCAACGTATTTGATTGGAACAATGACATTGGTGCTAGCTACCAAGATCGTGCAGATAGCGTATTCAGATATGACTCTGCGACTTGGAACGGTTTCAACTTCCAAGCTACATTAAGTGGAATGGGTACAGATACAGATAGACTAGTAAGTAGTTTAGGTACTTCTTTCTCTAGAGATATGTTTAGTGTTCATGCTGGTTTCTATCAGCAGGGTTCATATGACCAAGGTGTTGATGAGCCGCCAAAATACATTATCGACCCAACAGGTAATAGTGCAACAGTTGTGCTAAACCCGGCATGGACTGAATGGAACAATTCTGGTGCGAAAGAAATCGAAACAGTTGAAAAGCAAAGCTATGGTATTGTCGGTGGTAGTTTGTACCTAGGTGACTTTACTCTAACTGCAGCATTGAAAAAAATGAAAAATGGTGATGCTGATCAAACTGCTGTTTCAACAACAGCTCAGTACGTTATTGGTGGTCAATGGGTTCTAAAAGCTGGTTATGCTCAGACTGATGATGCAACAGGCCTTGATAACTCAGGTGATACAGCGATTACTGCTCGTCTAGGTTATATCCTACCAAGTGCGTATCTGTACCTAGATTCTCGTAACTATAAGATTAAGAATGACGACAATGATTACACAGCAGATGACTGGGCAAACAGCCTGCTAATTGGTGCTGAATATTACTTCTAATCAATTGCATAGATAAATTTGTTATGTAGTATTAACGAGCACCTAGAACACAGGTGCTCGTTTTCATTAAAAGGAGAAGCAAATGAAAGTAATGAATAATGTGTTAGTTGTTGGTGCCATGTTTACTTCATTCGCTCCTATGGCAGCGGTAGATGTTATATTAGATCGAAATATATCTGCATTAGTAGCACATGGTGAAGAAGTCGGGTTCTCTATTTCTAAAGTAGATAAATTAGAATTTGGAAATGGCCAAAATCAGGTTGTTTTACGCGTTGAACAGCTTGTTTCTAACCGTGGTGAGAAAGAAAAATTCAACTCTAAACCTATTGTTTTGACATTTGACGCGAAAAATACCACTTTAAATGTTGCAACTAAGTCGCCTATTAGTCGTGTTGAACATTCAGAAGCCTTTAATCGTGATCCTAGCTTTTTAATTACAGATGCTTCAGGAAAGGAAATTACAATCAGGCAGGATATTTTACCTGCATCTAGTGGTATCTCACGTGATTATCTCAAAGAGTTAGATAGATACAATTCTAAGCATTCAATTAATATTGCAACAGCTACTGTAGCAACCGCTGCTGTTGTTGTAGAAGCGAAACCTGAGGCATCACTAGCGTCAAGTAAACCAACTCAAATGGTTGAATACTGGTTTGAAAAAGCCTCAAAAGAAGATAAATCGACTTTTAGTGATTGGGCATTTGATAACCGAAAAGCTAAAGAAGTAGACGCGTTAGAGGGGAGCAAAGCGCTTGAAATGGCGAGCTATTGGTTTACTCAGAGTAGCAGTAAAGAAAGAAAACAGACTCTATCTTGGTTATTAGAGCAAGAATAAAACGAAAGGCAGGTGGTGATTCATCTGCCTTTTACTTTAACCCCTTTGACCCCCATTTTGTTTGCAAAGAAAGCTTGTCATTCTTACCACATCGCCACTCGACAGTTTACAATCGACTAAAGGGCCTGTTTGTGGTGTTCCTGTATTCGCAATAACAGAAAATGAAAATAGCGCGGTTAGGTATATCGATATAGTACGTTTCATTGACTACCTCCCTATCAAGTTAGTTTATCATTTTAGACTGATTTGAGAGGAGATTGAAATTCTATGGATAAAGAGCAATTTCCAAGTATAAATTTAGTGCTAATACAATAATCAGTAGCTTTTTAGTTTTACACTTTATTAATAGTTAAAATTATTCCATCAATTTTAGTGATGATGACTTTTTGACCTTTTTCTAAACTTGACTCCGATTTTGCCGACCAAGTCGTATCACCAAGCTTCAAACGATTAGTTCCAACGACAATATCTTCTTGTAAGATTAGTGTCTTACCTATTAACTGCTTTTGCTTCTGATTTAAGTCTCGGTTTTTATCATCTTGAGTATCGGTTTTTAGTTGTTTTCGCCACCATAGCCAAGTGGTGATGAGAGATAATACTCCAAAGCAGACCCATTGCAGCTGCCAACTCATCGGTAGACTAGTAAAAATAGCCCCAACGATAAGTGCTGAAATTCCTAGCCATAAGAAGTAACCAGCCGTACCGAGTAGCTCTATAGCGAGAAGAGCTAGACCAAAAGCGAGCCAGTGCCAATGATTAATTGATTCTAAGAATTCCAACACGTTACCACCTATTTATCTTGAGAAGAGTCTGCTTTAAACATTTCCGCGATGCCAGCAACAGAACCCATTAGACCGGTTGCTTCAAGTGGCAGCATGATGATCTTGTTATTTTCAGCTTGACCTATTGATTTTAGAGCATCGGTGTAGCCTTGCGCGATAAAGTAATTCACCGCTTGCATGTCACCTTGAGCAATAGCGGTTGATACCATTTCTGTCGCTCTGGCTTCCGCTTCCGCCGCACGTTCACGAGCTTCTGCTTGAAGTATAGCGGCTTGTTTATCACCTTCCGCTTTTAAAATTTCAGACTGTTTATGGCCTTCTGCTTTCAGAATTTCAGCTTGTCTTACACCCTCGGCTTCTAATATATCGGCACGCTTATTACGTTCCGCTTTCATTTGCGCGTTCATTGCGGCGGTCAAATCTGCTGGTGGCTGTACATCTTTAATCTCGATACGAGTGACCTTTACACCCCACGGATTGGTTGCTTCATCAACGATCGACAGCAGCTTGGTATTGATCATGTCACGCTGGCTGAGCATTTCATCGAGCTCCATTGAACCTAATACCGTACGAATATTCGTGAGCGTTAGATTACGAATAGCATGAGCGAGGTCGGTAACTTCATAGGCGGCTTTTGCAGCATCAATGGCTTGGATAAAACAGACGGCGTCAATAACCACATTCGCGTTATCTTTAGAGATCACTTCTTGAGCTGGGATATCTAGCACACGCTCCATCATATTGATTTTTTGCCCAATACGGTCAACAAAAGGGATGATGATGTTTAATCCGGGTTGAAGCGTTTGTGTGTAACGCCCAAATCGTTCTACGGTCCAGTTGCTACCTTGTGGAACGGTTTTTACCGCTGAGGCAATAAGCGCAATGATGACGAATACGAAAAAACCAATGGTGATCAGAGAGTCGATAGGCATAACAATTCCTTATGGGGGTTGTTGCATTATTTCTATCTATACTATCTTAGTTTTCGTCTAAATAGTCGATTTAGTGGCTAAGTTTTAATGACTTAAGGATTTAGTCGCAACCTTAAGTCATTGTATGAAATGCATTTTGATCAGGAGAAGAAGGGGCTAATAAAGTAGTGAGTAGAGCTGACGACGATACTTTCCAGCAATTGGGCTTGTCTGGCCTAGCGCACTCAAGATATCCATAATGGTCTTTTTCAATTCACCATCATGAACATTTAAGTTGGTTTTCAGGTGACTCCAAAGTAATTCTAGAGCTTCCTCTGAGCGGCTAACTTGATGGTATTGAAGTGCAAGCTCACAAACCGTGTCGTAGTCATTCGCATTTAAGGAAAGCGCAGATTCTAGAGCTTGAATTTCAGGGCTATCAGCAGCTTGTTTATGTAGCTCAAGTTTCGCTATTAGGCTCTTGTAGTAATTATCTTGGTATTCAAGCGGAATGCTGTCTAATTGCAGTTCTGCTAGCTCAAATTGTTGTGTTTCAAGTGCACTTTCAGCGATAGCAAGCTTCACTTCAGGCTTTGCTTTTAGTTCATCAGCAAGCTCAATAAATAGGGCTAATGCTGGCTCATATTCTTTCGCTTGCATTAACTCTATGGCTTTATTGAGATTTAGCTCATCTTGGCTTGGTAGGTGCTTTGATAGCATCTGTTCAATGGCGGTAATTTCTTGAGGGCCACCCATTCCGTCAACCGCTTGGCCATTGATAAACAGTGCGATGGTTGGTAGTGCTTGAACGCCAAATTGTGAGGCGATTGCTTGTTCTTGTTCACAGTTAAGTAGCGCAAGCGTAAAAGCACCGTTGTATTGTTGAGTCAGTGATTGAAGCTGTGGGATTATCGCTGCACTTTCTTGACTCATAGGAGCCCAGAAGTGAATAAGAACTGGGGATGTCGTTGAGCCTTCAAGGATCTCTCTGAAGTTTTGCTCATTCATTTCTACAATATAAGGGGATTGCATGTGTACTTATCCTAGATGAACTGCCTAATTACTATAGGAAATAAGGGCGAATCTTGAGTTTATCAAGGGGTAACAAAAAATGCCGCTGGGAGTGGCGGCATTTCAGTCCAATATCTGAATAATCTCGTTCGAAAGAACAAAAGACTTTAGAGATATCGTAGAGAACTTAAGGGAGCTAAAAGTTGCAAGCTAAAAATAGATAAACAATGTCAGCGTAACGCATACACCTAGTATGTTTAGTTGAGTTAATGTCATTGAATGTCTCACCTGATCAAATATTTTAAGTAACACTTTTGTATGTTTCATAAACAATATGACAGAGATCTGTGACGCTTTCATTACAGGTCGAATTTTAAGCTGCTTTTTGGAGAAGTTTATCAAGCCATCTATTAGGCAATATACGTTTCAACACTGAAAAGACCTTTGTTGGGGTCGTAACTCGATAACGAATCTTAGGCATTTTGGCTTCTAGTGCATGGATGAGAGGGGGAATACACGATTCAGGGGGAAGTACGAAAGCGTTGTTGGATTTGTCGTTATCCAGCCTAGACTTTTGAAGTGCATAAGCTTTGTGATGAACACTGTTATTAGGATCTATCCACTTTTCAAATGCAACCAAAGCATTGGAACGAAACTCAGTCTCAATCGGCCCAGGCTCAATTAAGCTAACATGAATATTGGTATTTGCTAGTTCAAGTCGAAGGGTATCGCTCCATCCTTCAATCGCAAATTTGGAGGAATTGTAAGCCCCTCGATATTTCATTGCAGCAAAGCCTAAAACGGAACTGTTTTGAATAATTCGACCTTCACCATTTTGACGTAAAGTTGGCAGTAACAGAGTAGTCAATGTATGCCAACCAAACACATTGGCTTCAAACTGTTCGCGAAGTGCTTGGGTTGGTAGGTCTTCAAGGGCTCCAGGTTGCCCATATGCGCCATTATTAAACAGTGCATAGAGCTGATTGTTAGAGATCCTTAGTGCAGACTCAACGGCGGCGTGAATGCTCTGCTCACTGTTTAAGTCAAGTTGAATGCAAGTGATACCTTGCTGATTGAGGGATTCTACATCTTTAGCACTTCGGCAAGAGGCAATGACGTTGTACCCTCTCTCTGTTAACGCCTTTACGGCTGTTAAACCAATGCCAGAAGAGCACCCTGTAATTAATATCCATCGACTCATATGTATGCTACGTACAATTAAACTTGACGATAGAATAATGGATCAGCCCTGATGATGTAACAGGTTTTTTAACGCAGGGTCGATACGTGAGTAGGTAAAGCGGAATCCTAGGTCCGTTAACTTTTTCGGTTTGCAGCGCACGCTATCAAGAAGCAGCATGGCACATTCACCGAGCATTAATTTAATTAACCAATCGGGCGTGAATAAGATATGTGGTCGCTTTAACGTCTTAGCCAGAGCCTTGCTAAAGTCTTGGTTTGTGACTGGGTGAGGGGCGGTAAGGTTAAATTCGCCGTCAGCATGGTGAGTATCAAGAAGGTGATTAATGGCTCGAACCATATCAATCATATGGATCCACGGCATATATTGCTGCCCAGAGCCAACCGCACCGCCTAACCCTAATTTATAAACGGGAAGCATTTTAGATAGAGCGCCACCGCTAGGGTGTAGCACGACTCCTGTTCTTAGTACGCAAACTCGCGTCTGTTCGGATCGCGCTCTCTTGGCGATTGACTCCCACTTTTCACAAACTTTATGTGGAAAATTCTCTTGGCTGACATGCAACGATTCATCAAAAGGGTGACTCTGCTGATCGCCATAATATCCAACCGCTGAGCCACTGATGAATACAGAAGGAGGAGAGGTACTAGCGTGAATTAAAGCGACTAACTTTTCTGTAATCTCCCAACGACTGTCACATATCTTTTCTTTCTGTTGTTTTGACCAACGCTTATCGGCGATGGGTTCGCCCGCAAGGTTTATAATGGCATCAAAATCATTAAGTTGTTGGAGCTTGTTAAGTGAAGAGACAAAGGAGAGGTTAATACTACTGATGTGAGACAGTGTCTGTTTTGCTCGCTCAATATTGCGTGTGAGTATGACGACCTGATGAGTTATTAGACTTTTTAAGAGCTCTTGACCGATAAACCCTGTCCCCCCTGTAATCAATATCTTCATTCGGCCTCCTTTTTCTAAATTATAATCACTTTGTTATTAAAGTAATGATAGACGTACATTTTTAGCATTAATAGGCGTTAACGCTACAATTAATAAATCTTTTATTACCACCTCGCTATGTTTATCACATCACTGCGGTGATCTATTTGCCATGATGTAAATGCCCCTTTAATTCCATGGAGATTGAATGAAAGGACTATCAGCCCTATTTAAATCATTGCTTTCAAGCTTTCGAGATCTCTTGCCCATTATTGTGGTCATTGCTTTTTTCCAACTTCTCGTGTTGCAAGAGCCTTTACCTAATATTGTATCGATAGTGATGGGTTTGGTTCTTGTCGTACTAGGGTTAACTTTCTTCATCTACGGACTAGAGATGGGGCTCTTTCCGATTGGAGAATCAATGGCTCAGACTTTTGCTCGAAAGGGGAGTGTCTTTTGGTTGCTGGTTTTTGCTTTTTGTCTTGGTTTTGGGACGACTGTAGCCGAGCCGGCTTTAACTGCTGTGGCTAATGAGGCGGCTGAAGTGGCAGCGGAAGGCGGAGTGATCACGAACTCAATGGAAACGAGGGATGATTATGCGAATGGCCTGCGCTATACCGTTGCATTGTCTGTCGGAGTCGCCATTCTAATCGGCGTGTTAAGGATACTTAAAGGCTGGCCTATTCAATATATGATCATTGGTGGCTATATTGGTGTGGTGGTCCTTACCGGTTTTGCACCCTCGCATATCATTGGTATTGCTTATGATTCAGGAGGGGTGACGACATCAACAATTACCGTTCCTCTTGTAACTGCGCTTGGTGTTGGATTAGCTTCTGCGATTAAAGGAAGAAACCCAATGCTTGATGGCTTTGGTTTGATCGCTTTTGCATCCCTATTACCCATGATGTTTGTGATGATCTACGGGATGGTGCTGGGATGATTAGCCTTAGCCATTTTATCAATACGTTTGCCGATACCATTATCAATGTATTTCCCATTGTAATAATACTCTTTGCCTTTCAAGTGGCAGTACTTCGACGTCCAGTCAATAACCTTCCTAAAGTAATCATTGGATTTATTTATGTTCTTTTAGGTCTATCCCTATTTTTGATCGGGCTAGAGCTCGCTCTTTTTCCCTTAGGAGAGACGATGGCGAGACAATTGACGGCACCCGACTTCTTAAACGAAGTTCGTATCAGCCTAGGTGCTCAGCTTTCATGGATTGATTATTACTGGGTGTACCTTTTTGCTTTTTTGATAGGTTTTAGTACGACAATTGCTGAGCCCTCTTTGATTGCCGTTGCGATAAAGGCCAATCAAGTGTCTGGTGGCAGTATCAGCGTAAATGGCTTGAGAGTTTCTGTGGCTTTAGGTGTGGCTTTTGGTATTGCACTGGGTAGTTATCGGATTGTAGTGGGGGATCCCATCCACTATTACATCATTGTTGGTTATATCGTTGTCGTCATCCAGACTTTTTATGCCCCTAAACTGATTATTCCATTGGCTTACGACTCTGGCGGCGTCACCACTTCGACAGTAACGGTTCCGTTGGTGGCAGCCTTGGGGTTGGGATTGGCTTCAACGGTGCCTGGAAGGAATCCAGTCATTGATGGCTTTGGGCTCATCGCGTTTGCCAGCTTATTCCCAATTATTTCAGTGATGGCTTATGCACAAATCACACAGTTTCTAAACAAAAAGAAAGTATCAAAGGAGAACTCTGATGCGCTTTAAACTCATACTGGCGTTTGTTGAAGAAAGTAAAACCGACATTGTTCTTGATGCCGCTAGGAATACTGGTGCAACTGGAGCAACCGTGATTAACAATGCTCGAGGTGAAGGACTCAATAAAAAACGAACCTTCTTTGGTTTAACACTCGAGGTACAAAAGGATGTGCTGTTGTTTGTCGTCGAAGAGCATCTATCGAGGCATATTTTGGAAACAATCAGTGAGGTTGGCGAGTTTGATTCCGAGTCAGGGCAGGGAATTGCTGTGCAAATCGATATTGAAGACGCTGTAGGTGTAGCCCATCAAGTTGAGACATTAACAAAAGTGGTAGAGGACGAATTATGAATGCTCATTTGAAAATACGAGTGCGAGATGTCATGGCGAATACTTATGTCATGGTTGATGGTTTAACGACCGTCAATGAGGCAATCGCTTTGGCAAGGAAACATCAAGTAAAAGCGCTTGTAGTGAATAAGCGCCACGATGACGATGAGTTCGGAATCGTATTGATGAATGATATAGCGAAGAAAGTCTTGGCACAAAATCGCTCTCCACTGAGAACCAATGTGTATGAGATTATGACCAAGCCTGCTTTGTCGGTAGAGCCTAATATGAACGTCAAATACTGCGCACGCCTGTTTGAACGTTTTGGTATCAGCAGAGCTCCAGTCATTGAAAATGGCGAAGTCATTGGGATGGTTAGTTACAATAATATTGTGGTTAATGGTATGGCTAGAGATGACGAAAGCTAGAATAGGCCTTAGAATGTGCCTCAATATTGATTGAGGAGTCATACCCGTGGAATTATTTTTTGCTTCTGATTTGCATGGAAGCCTGCCGGAAACCCAGCTGGTTATTGAAAAATTTAGGGAGTCTGGTGCCGGTACATTGGTTCTACTAGGGGATGTATTGAATCATGGCCCAAGAAACCCAGTACCAGAAGGCTATGCCCCTGCCGAGGTAGCAACATTACTAAATCAGTATGCGGACTCTATTATTGCCGTTAGAGGTAACTGTGATAGTGAAGTTGACCAAATGCTTCTGAATTTTCCAATGATGACGGATTATTCATGGCTGCTGCTTGAGTCTGGCCAGCGTATGTTTATTACTCATGGACACCTTTATAATTCAACTAAAAGACCTCCCTTAAAAAACAATGATCTCATGGCATTTGGGCATACACACATACCATTGGCAGAAAAAGAACAGGGAATCATTCTATTTAACCCTGGCTCGGTCACTTTTCCTAGAGAGGGACACCCGGCAAGCTTCGGCTACTACAGAAATGGTGAGTTGCAAGTGATTAGTTTCAAAGGTGATGTGATAGCTCAGTGCCGCTGCTCAGATTAATTTAGAAGCAGCTCGAAAGTTCAACAGACCTAGTGAGTAAAGCTCTTTCTAATTAAAAATATCTTCTCTTAGATTAAGAGCTTTATTCCCACGGCAAAAGTAAGAACCTCAAAACAGATCTTAATGGTCTTATTACTCTTTTTTAGAGCAATATAGGCGCCGATGCTACCACCTAGAAAAGAGCTCAATAAAAGAATAGGAATCCACTGCCAGTAAATAGGCGCCCCTGCTTGAGCGATGGCAATACCACCGATACCATTCCAGAAAATCCCCACGCATAGCATGGTATAAGCGACCGCTTGTTTGTAACTAAAACCGAACCAGCGAACTAAAAATAGTGTGACAAGTAGCCCTGATCCTGCGGTCAAAGAACCGTTGATGATGCCTATTGTGAATAGTCCTATTGCACCAATTACCCAGCCCATTGTGGTTCTATTTATGGATAACTCCTCTTGCCCAAGTGTTTTCTTAAATCGTGAGTAAACCCCTAAACAGAGAATCATGCTGCCTAATAACTTAGTGGCGATAGCTTCAGGAATAAGCATAACGATATTGGCCCCTACAATCGCCCCAGCGCTACCAACAAGTGTGATAAATAATGCGATTGGAAGGTGACATGTTCTGTGTTTTATATGGGTGTAGGCCGCCCCAAGACCTAAAGCGACACTCGCCACTTTATGCGTTCCTAAAGCGATAGAAAAAGGTAACCCTAGAAAAATAAGCAGTGGAAATTGGAGTAAGCCAGCGCCACCACCAGAGAGCGAGGCGAGGGTGTTAGCGATAAGTGAGCCAAAGAAAAGTACACTTGAGTCGATGATATCCATTGAGTTCCTTCTCAATCTGGTGCTGTTTTTTATTGCTAGAGATAACTTAAAACAAAAGGGAGACAAATTGTCTCCCTTTAGATTTTTTAGTTTAAGCTATGTGACGCTACCTAACTTATTGAACATTAAAATTTAGTCAGTAAGTGCTAACTAAAGGTTATGTATTGATTAGTTAGTAAACAGTACCGTTGAACCATGGCTAAGGCTTGTTAACAACAAGGTTTTAGCGTTAACGATATCAATACGACGGCTTTGCTGAGCATCCATCTTAAATAGCTGAGTAATCAGAGAGAGTTGGTCCTCGGTGAAATCTCTCGTTTGCGCTGATGAGACATCTTTAAATTCTCTTGGTGATACTAATAGGTAGTTGTCACTGATATCCCACTCGCCTGTTTCTGAAATATTAATAACGGTTTCATTATCGCTATTTTCTACAAGCAGTCTAACTAGCGAAACGCGAATATAAGTACCATTAGGCAGGTATTTTACATTGGAATTTACTTCAGCACGTCTTAGGGGGCCAACAGAGTCTTCAACGGTATGAGAAATCTCTGTGATCATACGTGATTGCCATTCGTGAGAGGTAAGCACCTGTTCAACTTTAAGATCACTTCCCCAGTATAACCAAGCACTGAATATCGCGGATAGTGCAAGAATTAGGGCCGCGACTTTTTGAGTCATCATCTTATTCATCACTTACATACCTTCTTGATATTTGGGTTATTCCAGATAATGCGAACACTCTTATTGTTAGAGGATTTCTCAACATCATGAATGTAGTTCAAAATGATTTGGTCATTTTGTCCACCAGTTGCAATGATCATGCTAGGTATTAATTCACCATCGTGTGATTCTACATAGTTATTAACACACGCTTTGAGTGATGGAAGCCATTGACTAAGTTCCGGGTGATTCATTGGAGCCATAACGGGTACATCGTTGTACACAGCAAGCTCTCTAAATTCTGTTTCACTTGGCGTAGAAAGCAGAGTGACGGATAGCGGGAGAAGAACCGCTAGAATCAATAGAATATTAGCGAGTAGCTTAGAAGGTTTAGCAATCCCAAAGCTTGGTTTGATATTTGGTGATTTTGCGTGCTCAACTGTCGGCTCTAAAGCCGCCTCAGGTGTGAGCGTTGTTGAAATTTCATCGATAGAACCCTCTTCTGTGGCGTCAATATTGACGTCTTTAGAAGAGCTTAATGCCGTTGTTTGTTCAACGGAACAGATCAACTGGTAACCACGCTTTGGCACTGTTTTGACGAATAATGGCGATTTTGTTGAGTCCTTCAACATTTTTCTAAGTGTTGATATTGCTTGTGTTAGGCTTGAGTCATCCACTTCAAAGCCTTGATCACGCCAGACGAATTCATGCAGTTCATTACGAGTAATGACTTCATTTGGGCGCTCACACAATAACAATAAAATTCGACTTTCATTGCTTCCTAAGCGAACGAGGTCGGTATCATTTTCTTGATCTACTAGTGAGTTGTTATTTGGGTCAAAAGTAAATCGGCTTGCGAGGATAAACTTCGTGCCTATATTGCTCATTGGACTCTTCTCAATTTATACAAATTCGGGGGCAAACGGTCAGTTTGAATGGCAACAACTGAAACATCAAATGATAGATTTTAGCTTCTTTGATGATTTTCGGTTGGTAGGATAAACAAAAATGATAAAAAAAACAGTGTTTTTATGACTTTTGACCTTGAATTTACATTTGTCATCCTCATGTTAACTATCAATTGCCCCTTAGGTGGGCTTATTACCGATTAATGAATTAATTAGAGTCACGGAGCTAATATGAGCGAAACGGCAACAAGCAATAAAGAAACGCGCGGCTTTCAGTCTGAAGTAAAACAGTTACTTCATTTAATGATTCACTCTTTGTATTCGAATAAAGAAATTTTCCTAAGAGAGTTAATCTCAAACGCGTCGGATGCTTCTGACAAACTACGCTTTCAAGCGCTTTCAGATCCAAGCTTATATGCTGGAGATGCGGATCTTGGCGTTAAACTCTCATTTGACGAAGCGGCTAACACGTTAACTGTTTCAGATAACGGCATTGGTATGAGCCGTGAAGATGTGATTGAGCACCTAGGAACTATCGCAAAGTCTGGTACTGCCGATTTCTTCTCTAAGCTTTCGGAAGACCAAAGTAAAGATTCTCAACTTATTGGTCAGTTCGGTGTTGGTTTTTATTCGGCATTTATTGTTGCTGATGCGGTAACGGTTCGTACTCGTTGTGCAAATCAAAATGCCGATCAAGCTGTTCAATGGCACTCTGCTGGTGAAGGCGATTACACGATCGAAGATACCACTAAAGAGACTCGTGGTACTGATATCATCTTGCACATGCGTGACGAAGGTAAAGAGTTCCTTTCTGAGTGGCGCCTTCGTGAAGTTATCGGTAAGTACTCTGATCACATCGGGATTCCTGTCTCTATTCTAACGGCGGTAAAAGACGAAGAAGGGAAAGAGACTGAAGAAACTAAGTGGGAGCAAATTAATAAAGCTCAAGCACTTTGGACTCGTAATAAGTCAGACATTTCAGAAGAAGAGTACCAAGAGTTTTATAAGCACGTTTCTCACGACTTTGCTGATCCATTGTTATGGAGCCATAACAAAGTTGAAGGTAAAAACGATTACACCAGCTTACTTTACATCCCAGCGAAAGCCCCTTGGGATATGATGAATCGTGATCATAAATCTGGCTTAAAACTGTACGTTCAACGTGTCTTTATTATGGATGACGCTGAGCAGTTCATGCCATCTTACTTGCGCTTTACTCGTGGTTTAATTGATTCAAATGATCTACCACTGAACGTTTCTCGTGAAATCTTACAAGATAACAAAGTAACGCAATCACTACGTAATGCATGTACCAAACGTGTGTTGACAATGTTAGAGCGTCTAGCGAAAAACGACGAAGATAAATACCAAAATTTCTGGAAAGAGTTTGGCCTTGTGCTAAAAGAAGGCCCTGCTGAAGATGCAGCGAATAAAGAAAAAGTAGCGGGCCTACTACGTTTTGCATCGACAGAAGTTGACTCTTCAGAGCAAACCATTGGTCTTGCTTCTTACGTTGAACGCATGAAAGAAGAGCAAGATAAGATCTACTACCTAACCGCAGACAGCCATGTTGCTGCGAAGAACAGCCCACACTTAGAACAGTTCAAAGCGAAAGGTATTGAAGTCATTCTAATGTCAGACCGTATTGACGAATGGTTGATGAACTACTTAACTGACTTTGACGGTAAGCAGTTCCAGTCAATTACGAAAGCGGGTCTTGATTTAAGTAAGTTTGAAGACGAAGCAGAGAAAGAGCAGCAAAAAGAGACGGAAGAAGAGTTCAAGTCAGTTGTTGAGCGTACTCAAGCTTACCTAGGTGACCGAGTTAAAGAAGTTCGTACAACGTTCAAGCTTGCTAATACTCCAGCAGTTGTTGTCACTGATGACTTTGAAATGGGTACTCAAATGGCGAAGCTTTTAGAAGCAGCTGGTCAGGAAGCGCCTCAAGTGAAGTACATCTTTGAGCTGAACCCACAACACGATTTAGTTAAGCGTATGGCTGATGAAGCTGACGAACAAGCATTTGGTGGTTGGGTTGAAGTTCTACTTGGTCAAGCAATGCTAGCAGAGAAAGGTTCTATGGAAGATCCGTCTCAGTTTGTTGGCGCGATCAATAAGCTTTTGACTAAAGTGTAATACGCAAATAAAAATCAAAGCTCGCTTAGGCGAGCTTTTTCTTTTTGTTGATTAAAACCATCGAAATTACTTACGTTTTTCTATTTGAGTAAGAAAACGGTTGCGTCTAGGACCATTCTTTAGTCGTAAATCGGATCGATTGATAAAAAAATATGTTAATATGCCTGCCGGATTGACATGCTCTATGCACTGTTATTCATTCAAAAGGCGACACATTTAATACATTATACCGAAACTTATCGTTACTACCCTGCTGTAAAATAGTGGCTTTGGAACCATAGAAATATGGTAATCAGAACAGTAGTGCAGTGAGCTTCGGTATAAATCATTTATTTCTAAAGAGGAACAAACATGCGCATCATCCTTCTAGGTGCTCCAGGTGCAGGTAAAGGCACACAAGCTCAATTCATCATGGAAAAGTATGGCATTCCACAAATCTCAACGGGTGACATGCTACGTGCTGCAATTAAAGCGGGCACTGAAATGGGCAAGCAAGCGAAAGCGGTAATTGATGCTGGTCAACTTGTTTCTGATGAGATCATTCTTGGTCTTATCAAAGAGCGCATTGCGCAAGATGATTGCGAGAAAGGGTTCTTACTTGACGGCTTCCCACGTACTATTCCACAAGCTGATGGCTTGAAAGCGATGGGCGTAGCGGTTGATTACGTAATCGAATTTGATGTTGCTGACAGTGTTATCGTTGAGCGTATGGCTGGTCGTCGTGCTCACCTAGCTTCTGGTCGTACTTACCATACAACATACAATCCACCAAAAGTGGAAGGTAAAGACGATATTACTGGTGAAGATCTTGTTGTTCGTGATGATGATAAAGAAGAAACCGTTCGTGCACGTCTTGGTGTATATCATGAGCAAACAGCACCTCTTATTTCTTACTACGGTGAAGAAGCAAAAGCAGGTAACACTCAGTACCTGAAATTTGATGGTACTAAGCAAGTAGACGCTGTGAGTGCTGACATTGAAAAAGCACTAGCATAAATCGTTAACTTCTTACCTAAGAATTTGATATATTTGAAGCGACCTTAAAGGTCGCTTTTTTTGTTTTAATTTTTAGTACATTACTTTCAAAAAGTAAAATGTTGGTCTCAGGTATCTATGGAAAATAATAAGAAACAGGGTGTTTTACTGGTGAACCTAGGTACTCCAGATTCAGCTACCCCGGCTGGTGTTCGTCGTTTTTTGGGTGAGTTTTTACACGATAAGCGAGTGGTAAGCTTAACTCGCTGGCTTTGGTGTCCAATTTTACATGGCGTGATTTTGCCAATTCGCTCACCAAAAGTGGCAAAGTTGTATCAGTCTGTTTGGATGGATGAGGGGTCTCCACTGCTTGTTTATTCAAAGAGGCAAGCTGAAAAACTGCAGAAGAAAATAGACATACCTGTTGCATTGGGTATGACCTATGGCAACCCAAGTCTCAAGACGGGCATTGAACAGCTGTTGGAACAGGGCGTTGAAGACATCATCGTATTGCCTTTATATCCTCAATATTCAGGGACAACCACCGCGGCGGTTTCTGATGGTTTAACGAAAGCCTTTAAACAGATGCCGGTTATCCCAAATTATCGCTTTATTCGCGACTATTACTCACACCCGAGTTACGCGAAAGCACTAGCTGAAAGTGTTCGCAGTCATTGGGATAAAAATGGCCGAGCCGATCATTTGGTTTGTTCTTTCCATGGGATTCCGAAGCGGTTGGCTGATGAAGGTGATATCTACCCGCAACATTGTGAAGCGACGACAAAGTTGCTTGCTGCAGAGTTAGGGTTGTCGGCGGAAGAAATCACGATGACCTACCAGTCTCGATTTGGTCGAGAAGAGTGGTTAAAACCCTATACAGATGAAACGTTAGAATCTTTGCCGGGAAAAGGCATTAAGAAAATTGATATTATGGCACCTGCATTCTCAGTAGACTGTTTAGAGACGCTGGAAGAGATTTCTGACCAGTGTAAGGAAACCTTCATCGAAGCTGGTGGTTCGGAGTTTAGCTATATTATGTGCCTGAACGACAGAGACTCACATATCGATATGATGGCGGAGTTAGTTGATCTTCATCGTTAATATCGATGTAAATGAACTAATTACCGAATAAGGTTTCAGTGTGATTATCCCTGTTTACCTAATTCAATTAACACCATTTTGGGCTTATGTTAATATGTCCGAAAAATAGAAAATGGCTAGTAAAATGAAACGTTGGTATCTTCTCTATTGTAAAAGAGGCGAACAGCAAAGAGCTAAACAACACTTGGAAAACCAGTCGGTGGAAGTGTTTTACCCTGAAGTGGAATTAGAAAAAATAACGCGCGGTAAGAAATCGATCAAGAAAGAGCCTCTCTTTCCTTCTTATATGTTTGTCCGTTTTGACTTTGAAGCCGGTCCATCGTTTACGACCGTCCGTTCTACACGTGGCGTGGTAGACTTTGTACGCTTAGGGAGAGACCCTCAGGAAGTTCAAGGTGATTTGATTTATACACTTAAGAAGTTTGAGAAAGAGACGGTAGAGCTACAAGCAAAAGATTTACCGAAAGAAGGTGAAACGGTCAGCGTGGTTAGCGGACAATTTACCGGACTAGAAGCGATTTATAAAGAATCCGACGGTGAGCTTCGCTCGATATTATTGGTGAAAATGATCAATAAAGTGGTTCCCGTTAGCATTGATAATAAACATCTGGATTTGTAGCTCAGATGATGAGTATATACAGAAAAGGCACCCGTGGGTGCCTTTTTCACATGAGACTATCTGGTTTACAGAAAGTCTTAACTTATCGTGTTAGTAAGAGTCATTATGTACAGCTTGTACAGCACGACCTGACGGGTCTACGCAGTTTTGGAATGACTCATCCCATTCAATCGCCTTCGCTGAAGAACACGCTACTGATGGACCACCAGGTACACATTCTGCAGCAGAAGGAAGAGGGAATAGCTCTTCAAAAATCTCACGGTAAGCGTACGCCTCTTTGGTTTGAGGAGTATTGTATGGGAAACGGAATTCAGCGGTTTCCATCTGCTTATCAGTCACTTTTGCATCTGCTGTTGCTTTCAGAGTGTCAATCCACTCGTAGCCAACACCATCAGAGAACTGCTCTTTTTGACGCCAAGCGATAGCTTCTGGCAGGTAGTGCTCAAAACACTCACGAAGAATGTGTTTTTCCATTTTTCCATTGCCACACATCTTATCTTCAGGGTTTAGTCGCATTGCTACGTCAATAAACTCTTTATCTAAGAATGGCACTCGGCCTTCAACGCCCCATGCTGCCAATGATTTGTTTGCACGAGCACAGTCAAACATATTAAGAGCTAATAGCTTACGTACTGTTTCTTCATGGAACTCTTTCGCGTTTGGTGCTTTGTGGAAATATAAATAGCCGCCAAAAATCTCATCAGCGCCTTCGCCAGATAGAACCATTTTGATACCCATGGCTTTGATCTTACGTGCCAGTAAGTACATCGGTGTTGAAGCACGAATGGTTGTCACATCGTAGGTTTCAATGTGGTAAATAACATCTCGAATGGCATCTAGGCCTTCTTGAATGGTGTAGGTCATTTCGTGGTGTACGGTACCAATTTGGTCCGCAACTTCACGAGCGGCTTTCAAATCAGGTGCACCTTCTAAACCAACAGCAAAAGAGTGCAGTTGTGGCCACCAAGCTTCAGATTGGCCATCATCTTCGATACGCTTTGCTGCAAAACGTTTAGCAACTGCTGATGTAATGGATGAATCAAGACCGCCAGAAAGTAACACACCGTAAGGTACATCGGTCATTAACTGACGTTTAACCGCCGCTTCTAATGCTTCGGTAAGATCTTCTTTACTCGTCGAGTTACCATGTACTGCAGCATACTCATTCCAGTCACGAGTGTAGTAACGTTGTGGCTCTGAGTCGCCAGACGTGTAGTAGCAACCTGGAGGAAATTCACTGACTGTCTTACAAACAGGGACTAACGCTTTCATTTCTGAAGCAACGTAGTAGTTGCCATGTTCGTCATAGCCTTGGTATAGCGGAATGATACCAATGTGGTCACGTCCTACTAGGTATTGATCTTTTTCTTCGTCGTATAGTACGAAGGCGAAAATGCCGTTAAGTTCTTCTAGAAGCTCTGAGCCGTACTCTTGATAAAGTGCCAAAATAACTTCACAGTCGGAATCGGTTTGGAAGTCAAACTTTCCTTCATAGCGAGCGCGGATCTCTTTGTGGTTATAGATTTCACCGTTTACCGCTAATATGTGTTTTTTATCTTGGCTATAGAGAGGCTGAGCACCACTATTTAGGCCAACGATAGCAAGACGTTCATGGGCCAAAATAGCATTGTCTGAAGTGTAGATTCCTGACCAATCCGGGCCACGGTGGCGTAATTTTTTAGACATTTCCAGTGCCACGGGACGTAGTGCACTTGCATCACTTTTAATATCTAAGATGCCAAATATTGAACACATAGAACTTCCTTTTAAATTATGTTTAACCTGTTAATAGCAATTTGCCATTTTGGTTAAGAAAAGCAACACTTAAAGAGAAATAAATACAATAAAATGGCCACGAGAAAGAAAATGTTTAATACAAGGTGTGTTTTGGTGAATTTTTTTTAAGGCGGGACGGTGTTTTAGTCGAGAAAGGCGAGATACCCTGTATCTCGCCCTTAAACATTAGATTTTATTTAGTGCTCGTTTTCTTTGGCGAACGTCGGCTCTAGCTGATCGCAAACGTGACGAGCGAAGCCACTCCCTGCTTCGTTATAGATATTGAAGGCAGCATCGACGCCATTTTCAATAAGAAGATCAAGTTGGTCTGAGTGCTCAGCAATCGCGGCGATTTGCCCCTGGAAGTTACGGGACTGAAGCTGTTTTAACGCGATTTGATTACCTTGGTGATGTGGCATCGCAAGCAAAACGAGCTTCACATTGGCTGTATCGAGAATTCGCTCCCAAAAATCAGGGTCGGTTGCATCGCCAGAAATTACATTCCTACCTTCCGAACGATGCTCAATGGCAGAGTCTTCTTTGATTTCTATCCCAAGGCTAATTTTACCATAACGGCTTATAAGCTCATCGTACGCACCCGATCCAATTCTTCCCATACCCAGTATGAGTATTTGAGCGTTTCCTGGATTAATCAATTGATCTCGATTATTGAGCTTTTCAGCTGCATGCTCTTTTAGCCAACGACCAGAGCGTTGGTATAGTTCATGACCTTTACGGTTAATTGGAGCTGCAACAATAAATGACATTGATACCGTTAGTGCTAACGCAACAAGAATGTCGCTAGAAATCCAACCTTTACTGAATGCTAATCCACCAACAATCAAACCAAACTCACTAAAGTTCAATAGGGATAATGATGTGAGCAGTGAGGTTCTAACTCTGAATTTATAGGAATTAAGAATTAAGAAATATAGAGCCCCGTTAATTGGCAGGATAAGCATAAATAGCAGAGAAAGACCAATAGCAGACAGGGTTGGCTGACCAGATAACCCGATATTTAAGAAGAAACAAACTAGCAGTAGCTCCTTAATGTTAAAGAGCGATTTAGAGAGCTCTGATGCCTTTTTGTGCCCTGCTAGCAACATGCCAATAAGCAGTGCACCTAAGTCTGCTTTAATGCCGACTAAGTCGAATAATCCTGCGCCAAGAACTAGGCAGATGAAAATACCGCAAAGGACCAGCATTTCACCATGTCCCACCTTATCAAGTAGGCGGTAAATTAATGGCCTTAAGAATGGCAGGGCAAACAGTGCGATGGCGTACCACTCTGGTATCTTACCGGTTGATACTGTAAGGAAGATGACAGCAAAGATATCCTGCATAACAAGAATACCAATGGCGAGTGTGCCGTACGTGGCATTCATTTCACCTTTCTCTTGCAGTGTTTTAACGGCGAAAACAGTGGATGAGAAGGAGAGGGCAAATGCGAGTAATACAATCTGTTCAATTTCTACCGACGCTAAACTTGACACACCTAAGTACTTAAATAGCAAAAGTGCGGCACTAAAAGATAGTGTTGATAGAAGGTTGTGTACCGTTGCTCCTGCCCAAATCTCTTTGGAGAGTAAAATCTTTACATCGAGCTTTAACCCAATGGTGAAAAGGAGAAGAGTAACACCGAGATCGGCAAGGGTAATTATCGTTTCATTGCTTTGGTAACCAAAAGCATGAAGACCGAAACCGGCTAATAGAAACCCCACAAGAGGGGGAAGGTTGCACTTTAGTGCAAGAAACCCTGCGACAAACGCAGTCGTAATAAATATGATTTCCATATGATTTGGATGTTCCTAGATAGCAAAAGGCTGTGAAAAATCACAGCCTAGGATTGTACATCAGTTAGTTGTAAATGGGATAGATGCAGATGGATTAGCTGCTATTAAAGCTAATCTTCGAGCAGCTTTTGCAGCAATACACCATTGAGCATTGAACGCTTTATCATCGCAAATGCGCCAATTGTAGGTTGGTTATCAACTAATGACGCCACGATAGGGAGTGATTGGTGGAACGTTGTCAACGATTGGTTTTCTACATTACGGCGGATCGCTGGAAAGAGAATATCTTCACTTGCGGTAATGTCGCCTGCTATGATCACTTTCTGTGGGTTAAACAAGTTGATGGTGATTGCGATGGCCTTGCCTAGCTGATTCCCAACACGAACTAGACTTTGGCTTGCAAGTTCATCCCCTTTATTGGCATGTTCACACACATCTTGAATAGTGACGCTATCAAGTTTTGTCAGGCTAGATTCATACCCTTGCCCTATCAACTTTCTTACGCGCTCTAAAATTGCAGGGTTAGAGGCGACGGTTTCTAAACAACCAAAGTTACCGCATTGGCACTGTTCACCAAGAGGGTCGATTTGAATATGGCCAATCTCACCGACGTTACGGTTGAAACCTAGAAAAACCTGACCATTGACGATAATGCCCGCACCCGTACCACGATGTACACTAACCAAAATCGAATCTTGGCAATCTTGGGATGCACCAAAATAATGTTCTGCTAGTGCAATACCTCTGACATCGTTGCCTACAAAGCACTCGACATTGAATTTATCTCTGATGATTGAGCCTAGAGGAAGGTGGTCGATATCAGTATTTGGCATGTACTCGACGATGCCTTTCTCTGGGTCGACAAGGCCAGGTAGCGCAATACCAATCGCAATAAGTTGCTGAGTGATAGATTTGTATCGCTCGATAAAGGAGCTTAAGTGCGCCACTAAACCATCGGTCAGTTCAGTTTGATTAGTATAGAAAAGTTCGTGATGTTCAGTGACCAGTTCTTTGCCACCAAGGTCATAGAGACTAAATTGGAGGTAGTCTCGTCCTAGTCTCACTGCCACAGAGTGGAAGGGTTCCACTTCTGTGGTAAGCGATATTGCTCTACGTCCACCCGTAGAGGCTTGTTGCGCGACTTCTTTAATCAAGCCGCGCTCTAATAGTTGACGGGTAATTTTGGTAACACTTGCTGGTGCTAATTGACTCACATCAGCGACCTGTATTCTGGATATAGGTCCTTTTTGATCGATCAATCGATATACTGCTGCGCTATTTAGTTGCTTAACTAAATCTACGTTACCTATTTGTCCGCCATTCATTATTAGTTGTGCTCATATTGTCCGTTAACAACAGTCGCTTGAACATTAAAGTCTCTATCAAATACAGCTAGGTTTGCAACCATGCCTTTCTTAATTCGGCCTAGTTGGTTATCAACACCAATTGCTGCAGCTGGGTATAGCGTAGCCATACGAAGAGCTTCATCCAAAGCGATACCGACATGCTCTACTGTATTTTGAACTGCTTCAATCATAGTCAGCGCAGAGCCGCCAAGCGTGCCATTTTCATCAACACACTTGCCATCACGGTAATATACTTTCTTGCCGACAAAAATAAAGTAATCCATCTCAGCGCCTGCTGGAGCTGTGGCATCGGTCACTAATACGAGCTTTTCACCCTTAATTTTGTGAGCGATTCTGATGTTTGCGTAATCGACATGGAAGCCGTCTGCGATAATACCAGCGTACACTTCTGGTGTGTCATAAATCGCGCCTACAACGCCAGGTTCACGACCAACCATTGGTGTCATTGCATTAAACAGATGTGTGGCAAACGTGATACCAGATTCGAAGCCTTGACGAGCTTCAGCGTAAGTTGCGTTCGTGTGACCAATAGCAACAACAACACCAGCTTTACGCAAGCGTTCAATATGCTCAGGCGAATTTTGCTCTGGTGCCAACGTTACCTTAGTAACAAGGTCTGCGTTTTCACAAATCAGATCAATCATTGCATCGTCAGAAGGACGGATGTGGTCAACACTGTGAATGCCTTTTTTTAGAACATTCAGGTAAGGGCCTTCAAGGTGCAGTCCTAGAGACTGGTTTTGGTATTTGTTGTGGTATTCACGAGCAGCGCTGATTGCACTCTTCATATCTTCATCAGAAGAAGTGATAAGAGTTGGCAAAAAGCTCGTACAACCTGATTTTAGGTTAGCAAGGTGCATCGTTTGCATCGTTTCTGCAGTCACTTCGTCATTAAGCATAACACCACCACAACCGTTTAGTTGTAGATCGATGAAACCTGGGCTTAAGTTTGAACCTTGCAGATCTTTGGTTTCGATACCTGCAGGCAACTCTGATAGAGGGCATACAGAGTCAATGATGCCTTCATTAATAACAACGGCGTGATTGACGAGCACATCGCTGCCGGTGAAGATTTTACAGTTAGTTAGCGCATACATGATCAGCTAATCCTTATATTTAAAAATTATTAAATTTTAATGAACCTGACTGAGAACAAGGTGTTTAATTAGTACTTAATTTCTGTCGTTCAATTAGGTTTGAATTATTGTTAGCAAACGGCTTTTAAAGGTAGCGGCTCTTGGTTGTTAGTGCTTTGTTCTCATGCGCTTTATGGTCTATCCCCGCATGATGAAAAACTATCAAACCCCTTTATTTTATTACTCTGAGCTATACTCTTAGAGTGTAAATAACGCTGAAATATTATCGTCATTTAACCATTTTTTTGAATTGTAAAATAAGTTTTATGATCTAGCTAGCAAAAACCTTCTGATTTGGTTGTTTCTGGTGATTAGGATCACAAATGGTGAGGTTTTAATTTGCGGAGCAAAATTAATATCATAAACTGAGTGTGACTAAATTGAGTGACCGAAATAAGTCGCTCGCAAAAAATATTAAATCCTATAGGGGGAACTTAAGGTGAATATTCTTGGATACGCGCAAAAGTTAGGTAAAGCTCTAATGCTACCTATCGCAACGCTACCGATTGCGGCATTACTACTACGTCTGGGTCAGCCAGATCTACTAGATATCGCATTCATGGCATCTGCTGGTAACGCAATCTTCAGCCAACTACCATTGTTGTTTGGTTTGGGTATAGCTATCGGTCTTTCGAAAGATGGTAACGGTGCAGCAGGTCTTGCTGGCGCAGTTGCTTACTTTGTACTGACTGCAACAGCAACAAATATTGATGCAAGTGTAAACATGTCGTTCTTCGGCGGTATCTTTGCAGGTATCATCGCAGGTCACTCTTACAATGCATTCCACGCAACTCGTCTTCCTGAGTGGCTAGCATTCTTCTCTGGCAAACGTCTAGTTCCAATTATGGCTGGTCTATTTGCTCTAGTTGCTGGTGCAATCTTCGGTGTTGTATGGCCTGCAGTTCAGTCTGGTCTAGATGCTCTTGCTCACGCAGTTTCTACATCTGGCGCAATTGGTCAATTCGTTTACGGTACTCTTAACCGTGCACTTATCCCTGTTGGTCTTCACCATGTTCTTAACTCGTACTTCTGGTTCGGCATGGGCTCTTGTCAAGAGATCATCGTAGCTGCAGAAGGCTTCTCTCAACTTTGTATTGACCCTGCACTTGCTAAAACACTAGTTGTTGGTCAAGAGTACACATTTGAATTTGCTAACTCAGTAAACCCAGAAATCGTAGCAACTGTTAAAGAAGTAACTGAAACAGTGAAAACGGGTGACCTACACCGTTTCTTCGGTGGTGATAAAGGCGCTGGCGTATTCATGAACGGCTTCTTCCCTGTCATGATGTTTGGTCTACCTGGTGCAGCTCTTGCTATGTACCTAGCAGCTCCTGCTGAAAAACGTAGCCAAGTTGGTGGTGCGCTATTCTCTGTTGCATTCTGTTCATTCCTAACAGGTATTACAGAGCCTCTAGAGTTCATGTTCGTATTCCTAGCGCCTGCACTATACGCAATGCACGCGGTGTTCACTGGTCTGTCTCTAGTTGTTGCTAACATGTTTGGTACGCTACACGGCTTTGGTTTCTCTGCTGGTCTTATCGACTTCGTATTGAACTGGGGTCTAGCAACTAAACCATTCGTTCTACTACTGATTGGTCTAGCATTCGGTGCTCTATACTTCTTCACATTCAGCTTCGCTATCCGCGCATTTAACCTTAAATCGCCTGGCCGTGAAGATGAAGATGAAGCAGCTGCTCCAGCTGGTGATGCTCCTAAGGGTGACGTTGCACGTCAATACCTTAAAGCACTAGGTGGTCATGAGAACCTAACATCAATCGATGCTTGTATCACACGTCTACGTCTAACGCTTAAAGACCGCTCTATCGCTGATGAAGCTGTACTTAAGAAACTAGGTGCTAAAGGTGTAGTGAAACTTGGTGAGAATAACCTTCAAGTTATCCTAGGCCCACTGGCTGAAATCGTTGCTGGCGAAATGAAAGCAATCGGTGCTGGTGAAGACCTATCTGAAGTAAAACTTCCTTAGTCGCTAATTACGACAAGTAAGTAATATTTTAAAGCCTCCCATTTTGGGGGGCTTTTTTGTGTCTGCAATATTTTGAGATAGGAACAATGTCGGTTAACTCGCGAGATAATTGAGTGCAGATCGTACGACTCTTCATTGAATCGACCACTAATTGGAAAATTAGTGCGAGAACTTATTGTGTAAAGGCGCAGAATTGTGGATCATAAACGGCTATATTTTCTGAACAATACTAAACCATATTGAGGTGCTATAGATGACTGAAGCTGAGGCTCGTCCATCGAATTTCATTCGCCAGATCATTGATAAAGATTTAGCGGATGGCAAACACACTAGCGTGCATACTCGTTTTCCACCGGAACCGAACGGTTACTTGCACATTGGACACGCTAAATCCATCTGTTTGAACTTCGGTATTGCTCAGGACTATCAGGGTCAGTGTAATCTACGCTTTGATGATACCAACCCTGAAAAAGAAGATGTCGAATACGTTGAGTCAATCATGAACGACGTAAGCTGGCTCGGTTTTGAATGGTCAGGCGATATCTGCTACTCATCAAACTACTTCGATACGCTGTATAGTTATGCAGTTGAGCTTATTAATAAAGGCTTAGCATACGTCGATGAGTTGAGCCCTGATCAAATTCGTGAATATCGTGGCACGCTAAAAGAGCCAGGTAAAGCAAGCCCGTATCGTGACCGTAGCCCTGAAGAGAACCTCGAACTGTTTGAAAAGATGCGCGATGGCGGCTTTAAAGAGGGGACTGCTTGTCTACGAGCTAAAATTGATATGAGCTCGTCATTTATGGTAATGCGTGATCCAGTGATTTACCGTGTCCGTTTTGCACATCATCATCAAACAGGAGACAAGTGGTGCATCTACCCGATGTATGACTTTACTCACTGTATCTCTGATGCGTTAGAAGGTATTTCGCACTCTCTATGTACGCTTGAGTTCCAAGATAACCGTCGTCTCTATGACTGGGTTCTTGAGAACATTACTATTGATTGTCAGCCTCGTCAGTATGAGTTTAGTCGTCTTAACCTTGAATATACGGTTATGTCTAAGCGTAAGCTAAACCAGCTTGTCGTTGATAACCTTGTTGAAGGTTGGGATGACCCTCGTATGCCGACAATTTCAGGCCTACGTCGTCGTGGATTTACGCCAGGCTCTATCCGTGAGTTCTGTAAGCGTATCGGTGTGACCAAGCAAGAGAACATGATTGAATTTGGCTCTCTTGAGTCTTGTATTCGTGACGATCTCAATGAAAATGCTCCTCGTGCGATGGCAGTTCTTGATCCTATCAAGGTTGTAATCGAAAACTTTGATGCTAACAGTGTTGAAACATTGACCGTTTCTAACCACCCAAACAAACCAGAAATGGGCACACGTGACGTTCCGTTTAGCCGCGAAGTTTGGATTGAACGTGATGATTTCCGTGAAGAAGCAAACAAGAAATACAAGCGTTTGGTTCTAGGGAAAGAAGTGCGTTTACGTGGTGCTTACGTAATTAAAGCTGAACGTATTGAGAAAGATGCGGAAGGCAATATTACTACTATCTTCTGTTCTTACGATAACGAAACGCTAGGCAAAAACCCTGCTGATGGTCGTAAAGTAAAAGGTGTGATTCACTGGGTTTCTGCAGATAAGGCATTACCTGCTGAGATTCGTCTTTACGATCGTTTATTTACAGTGGCAAACCCAGCGGCTGAAGATAACTTCTCTGAGACAATTAACCCAGAATCCTTGGTGAAAATGAACGGTTTTGTTGAAGCAAGTTTAGCATCAGCGAAAGCGGAGCAAGGGTATCAGTTTGAACGAACAGGGTATTTCTGTGTTGATTCAAAAGACTCGACAGAAAACGCATTAGTGTTTAACCGCACTGTCGGTTTACGTGATACTTGGGTCGGCTAAGTAAGCGAAATTAAGTTCAAAAACAAAAATGCCAGCTGATGCTGGCATTTTTTTATTGTTTAAAAAGATTTATTTCGGCTTATGAGCGTCTGCTTTCTCTTTACAATCACCACTTGCACATTTGCCGTAGAGGTAAAGGCTGTGGTTAGTCAGCTCAACATTAAACTTCTTCGCGATCTCTTTTTGACGTTCTTCAATAAGGTCATCTGCAAACTCAATCACAGTTCCACAGTCTAGGCAAACTAGGTGATCATGATGTTGCTGAGTTGAAAGTTCAAAAACAGACTTGCCGCCTTCAAAGTGATGGCGGGTTACAATACCTGCATCATCAAATTGGTTAAGAACACGGTACACGGTGGCTAAACCAATTTCCTCACCAAGATCTATCAGCTTCTTGTACAGATCTTCCGCACTAATGTGCTGAGAAGCTGGTTGTTGCAGAATCTCTAAAATCTTAAGCCTTGGTAGGGTTATTTTAAGACCCGCATTTTTTAACGCTTGGTTATTGTCTGACATACACTTTCCTGTTGATGCTCTGCGGTCGTAACAGAATCTAATATTCTCGTTATTATAAGTCAGTGCTTCCCAACAATAAACCGTCAACTTCAAAGGGTTATTATGAATGCTTGATAAACGTTGCAAAAATAGCCATTAAACATGTCTGACCAGTGTGTTTTGTGTAACAATTTCGTTCTCTTATGTGAAGGTCAACATTGTTATGGACGTATTTCTATCAAAAATTTATAAGCCAAGTATCGTCAAGTTTGCTCTTAATAGTTGGCCACCGTTTTGGGGGGCAGGTATAAAAATCATTTCCATCAGTGAAGACTTCAGAGAGGTGAAAATGAAATTGAAGTTGAGGTGGTGGAATAAAAATGCCAATCGTACCCAGTATGGAGGCAGCATATTTTCGCTGACAGATCCCGTTTATTCATTGATGCTCATGGGCATTCTCCGTGAGCAATATTTTGTTTGGGATAAAGAGGCAAGCATTAACTTTATCAAGCCGGGAGGAAGTGATCTTTTTGCTGACTTTATGATTTCACAGCCACAACTCGACGCCATTTATGAAAGTACGATAAATGGTGATAAGTGTTTTCCAGAATTTGTTATTCATGTGAAGAACAATAAAGGAGAGGTTGTCTCTGAAGTACAAAGAAAGCTGTATATTAGAAAAAAGCCTAAATATAGAACCGAGTAGAAGATTAGTTGGTCATTTAGAAAGGCGCAATAAAAAAACCTCCACTTGGGAGGTTTCTTGAATCGATTAAGCGTTGCTTAGGTAAACAACTGGATGACTAGCCTTCCAGTTCTGCTAAGCACATCTCTTCGTGAATCTGAGCTACCCACGTGTTAACGCGTGAGTCAGTTAGCTCTGGTTGACGGTCTTCATCGATACACAGGCCAACAAATTGGCTCTCATCACCTTCAACAAGTGCTTTTGATGCTTCAAACTCGTAACCTTCGGTAGAAGTGTAACCTAGAATAGTGCCGCCTTTCGCTTCAACGATGTCACGGATTGTGCCCATCGCATCGCAGAAATATTCAGCGTAATCTTCTTGATCACCACAACCAAATAGAGCAACTAGCTTGGTAGAGAAATCAATGCCTTCTAACTCAGGGAAAAAATCGTCCCAATCGCATTGAGCTTCGCCATAGTACCAAGTTGGAATACCAAGAAGAAGAAGATCAAAATTATCAATGTCTTCTTTACTGCTTTTTGCGATGTCTTGAACGTGAACTAGTTGCTTACCTAGTTGCTTTTGAATCATCTTAGCAACAGCTTCAGTGTTGCCGGTGTCGCTACCAAAGAAGATACCTACACTTGCCATAGAATCATTACCTTAAATATTATCTGTATCGGGTGACAGCGAGATAGTGGTTAGCCAAGCCCTGTACCTTCCCAGCTTATTTGGATTAATCCTTTAGTGATAAACCCAGCGCAGCCAAGAAAGAGAACTAGCCATACAATACGACGCCCAAATGGAGGAACATTACCTTGCTTGAGAACATCTTTAATCGCCATACCGATAAGGAAGAAGATAGATGCAAAAAGTAAGTCCAAGCCAATAGACTCGAGTATGTTCATATAGTCGTAGAGCATGATATCCCTTTATGCCAATTTACTTGCGCGCACTATACCATTGTTAAACGGTAAAGTTAATGCATCGCATTTATCAAAATCTTAGATCCAATCGATAAAACTGACTATATGAAATTTCGAATCACACGGATCACTTCTTTAGGCTTTTCGGCATGTAGCCAATGACCCGTATTTGAAACGATATGCGCTTTCGCGTTTGGGAACTGTTTCTGAATATCAGCTTGATGTTCAGCAAGTAAATAATCTGATTGTTCCCCTTTCACAAAGAGAGTAGGTACCTCAATGGCTGACAAAGTGTGCCAGCCTAATATGCCCCAATAATTGTCAATGATAGCGTCGACATTAAAGCGCCATGCCATCGCATCGTTTACTCGATAGAGTGATTTACTTAAGAACTGTCTAACACCTTCAATTTCTATATGCTCTGACATTAAAGATATTGCGTCACTTCTATTGCTTGGTTTCGCATCAATGACAGCTTGCAGCCCATATAAAACATTTTCATGGCGATGGACGGTATATGAGACGGGGGCCATGTCTAAGACAATCAGTTTTTGAACTCTTGCTTGAATAAGTTCAGTGACTTTCATAGCGACCTTTCCACCCATTGAGTGGCCAATCAAAATGACATTAGATAGACCAAGGTGAGAGAGCAGGTCAACGACATCTTCTGCCATAGTGTGATAGCTATGTTTGTCTGAATGAAATGACAAACCATGATTTCTCAAGTCGACACTCAAAACTTGGTAATCTTTGACAAGATCGCGAGCAAGTAACCCCAAATTATCCAAGTTTCCGAATAGACCATGGAGTAAAACCAGAGTTTGACCTGAGCCTTCGAGTTTATAGTTCAGTAGTTGTGACATTTTTATCTTATTCATGATTGGTTTGACGTAGAGTATCAGCAAAGATCTCGCTATAATCCCCAAGAGTTTAAACATAGAGATTGTGAAAAGCGAATGAAAACAATTGAGGTAGATGAGGATCTATACCGTTATATTGCGAGCCAGACTCAACATATTGGTGAAAGTGCGTCAGACATTCTGCGCCGTTTACTGGATGAGAAATCTGAAGCTGCACCGGTAACTCAGAAAGAGACGCAAGTACCAGCTGCAGCGAAAAGCATCGTGGTCAGTAAAGATGCAGGGAAAACACCTGTTGTTGATAGCGTGAAAGAGATGCGTTCATTATTAATATCAGATGAGTTTGCGGGCCTGAAAAAAGCTATTGATCGATTTATGTTGGTTCTGTCGACTCTACATCGCATTAATCCAACTAGCTTTTCAGAAGCCACTCAAGTAAAAGGGCGTAAGCGAGTTTACTTTGCCGATAACGAACAGACGCTATTGGCAAACGGAAATACAACCAAACCGAAAGCGATACCAAATACACAGTTTTGGGTTATTACCAATAATAATACAAGTCGTAAACGACAAATGACTGAGCAGCTGATGACAAGAATGAACTTCCCAGCTGACTTAATCGAAAAGGTAATTAACACCATTTAGAATTTTATTTAGAGCCTCACCGTAACGCGCTTCTTAGCAAACTATTGTGAGGCTTTTTATTGTTTTAAAACTACCAAGAAAGGACGTCACTAATGGCTATGCATCCAAGGGCTGGAACAAAAGCACAACAAAAAGATTTGCACAACATTCCAGCTTTAGTCTCAAACTACTTTTTATTAAAACCAATTGCGGGAAACCCTGAGCATCAGGTTCAATTTGGTACATCGGGTCACCGCGGTACGGCTGACAAGTCGACATTCAATGAAAACCATATCTTAGCGATTGCTCAAGCGGTTGCTGAAATTCGTGCTGAGCAAGGGACGACAGGCCCACTTTTTGTCGGTAAAGATACGCATGCTTTATCAGAGCCTGCGTTCTTTAGCGTGCTAGAAGTTCTTATTGCGAACGGCGTTGAAGTCATCACCCAAGAAGATAATGGTTACACGCCAACACCAGGCGTGTCTCATGCGATTCTTACATACAATGAAACGCATCAAGAAAAAGCGGATGGCCTTGTTATTACGCCGTCCCATAATCCACCGCAAGATGGTGGTATTAAGTACAACCCAACACACGGTGGACCTGCGGAAGACGCACTGACGAAAGCAATTGAAAACCGTGCTAATGCACTTATTGCTGAAGAGATGCAAGGCGTTAAACGCATGCCTCTTGAACAAGCGAAAGTCTCTCCGTTATTTAAGCAAGTGGACCTTGTGAAGCCTTACATTGAGGACTTAGTGAATGTCATCGATATGGAAGCCATCCAAAAGTCGGGTCTGAAACTGGGTGTCGATCCATTAGGCGGCTCTGGGATTGATTATTGGCGTCAAATTGGCAAGGCTTATAACCTAGATCTTACACTGGTTAGCGAAGCGGTTGACCCAACTTTCCAATTTATGTCTCTGGATAAAGATGGCGTCGTTCGTATGGACTGCTCATCACCGTACGCAATGGCGGGTCTATTAGAACTTAAAGACGACTATGACTTAGCGTTTGGTAATGATCCAGATTACGATCGCCATGGCATAGTTACGCCAAAAGGTTTGATGAATCCAAACCACTTCCTAGCTGTTTGTATTGATTACCTATATCGCAACCGTGGAGGTTGGGGCAAAGATGTTGCCGTGGGTAAGACATTAGTTTCAAGTGCACTTATTGATCGCGTCGTTGCTGATTTAGGCCGTGAACTGTGTGAAGTTCCAGTAGGCTTCAAATGGTTTGTCGATGGCTTGTACGAAGGTAAGTTCGGCTTTGGTGGCGAAGAGAGTGCCGGTGCCTCTTTCCTAAGAAAAGATGGTACACCTTGGTCAACAGACAAAGACGGTATCTTACTTTGTTTGCTAGCGGCTGAAATTACGGCGGTAACGGGTAAGAACCCTCAAGAATACTACGAAGAGCTAGCTGCGAAACATGGCGCTTCTAAGTACAACCGTATTCAAGCGGTTGCGAACGGCCCTCAAAAAGATATTTTGAAGAAGCTATCAGCCGAAATGGTATCAGCGGAAACATTAGCGGGTGAGCCGATTACAGCGCGCTTAACCCATGCTCCGGGAAATGGTGCGGCGATTGGTGGTCTTAAAGTGACGACTGAAAATGGTTGGTTTGCAGCACGCCCTTCAGGCACAGAAGATATCTATAAGATCTACTGTGAAAGCTTCAAAGGCTCAGAACATTTAGCTCAAATTGAAGCGGAAGCTCAAGAGATTGTAAATCAAGTGTTTGCTGATGCAGGATTATAGAGCGAATTCATAATTGGAAAGGCGGCCTAGTGGTCGCCTTTTTTGTGTCTGGCATTTAAGTACGCTGATCAGTTAGGCCATTTATCGGGAACAACAAACCAAAATTTGCCTTTCTTGGTTTGAGCGTGAATAAAACCTTCTTTAGGCTTTTCTTCGAGTTCATCAAAGGTATCCGTGCCTATCGCCCAATTGGATTTCTCTAATGCGTATAGAGGCACATCAATGAGATGCCATTGGCTTTGGTAGCACCAATATCCTGAAATCTGGCTTGAGTTGAGTTCAAACCCTAAACACTCTGTTGGAATCGGTTCTGGGGAGAAAGGGTTCACGTATAAGCGCCCTTGCATTAGTAGGTGCTCACTCAATGAACCGAAGCCATCATATTTTTGGGTAAATTCGTCTACTGAACTCATCTTAAGTTGATGAGACAGCATTCTATCGAGTTTTTTATCGAGTTGGTCATGAGCGTTTGGCCCATACCAAACTCCTTTATGGAGCAGGTAGAATTTGATCGCGACTTCCCAGTGCTCATAAGAACGAGTATCAATATTGTGTAGTATCAAATCTATCGCTCCGATGGTTTGTCCAGATGCCGAGTTGATCTGGATTTCATCGAGTTCAACTTGATAGTCGGGGATGTTTTCAATCAACTTGGTACATAAGTGTTGATAGAGAAAGCCAAGTCTTCGGTTACCATCATAAACCTCTGATGAGCTTAGATCTGAAACATCGATACCACGAAAATCAACAAAGGGAGGCTGTAGTTGAAATAGTGAGGGGGTAGAAGCGACCCATCGATAGAAACGTTGAAGTTGGTTCATCCATAATCCTATTGAATTTCCATAGGCCACTATTGTAACCATTAGCCACCAGAGTATACACTTTGGTCAACAGATAATAAGTAAAGACATCATCGGAATGCATCATGAATAATCTACAGCTTGAAAAAATCCTCAATGAGAAGCTCTCCCCTCATCTGATTAAAGACTACGCCCCAAATGGCCTTCAAGTAGAAGGTGGTGCGCAAATTAATAGGATAGTCACAGGGGTAACCGCATCACAAGCATTAATAGATAAGGCCATTGAGTTAAAGGCAGATGCTATTTTGGTTCACCATGGCTATTTTTGGAAGGGTGAACCAGCGCCTATCCGAGGAATGAAAGGGAAGCGTATTCGCGCGCTAATAAAAAATGATATCAATTTATATGGGTATCATCTTCCACTTGATATTCACCCAGAACTTGGGAATAACGCAGAACTAGCTAGGCTTTTGGATATAGAAGTCGAGGGTGGGCTAGAGGGGCATGCTCAGTCTGTCGCCATGTTTGGTCGTTTGACTGCTTCTTTAACAGGTGAAGAGTTTGCGCAGAAAATTAGCAAGACTCTGAACCGCGAAGCTTTGCACATTGCCCCGGATAATGCTGAAAAAGTGATTGAGACAGTAGGTTGGTGTACTGGTGGTGGACAAGATTATATTGAACTTGCTGCTCAACATGGCCTTGATGCGTTTGTGTCGGGAGAAATATCAGAACGCACAACTTACACTGCTAGAGAGCTAAATATTCACTATTTTTCGGCAGGCCATCATGCGACCGAGCGCTATGGTATTAAAGCATTAGGAGAGTGGTTGGAAAAAGAACACCAGATTGAAGTGATCTTTGTTGATATTGATAATCCTGTCTAAGAGCTATATTTGAAAGAAAATAAAAAAGCTTGCCGAAATAGGCAAGCTTTTTCTTTATATTTAACTGAAGCTGGTCGTTATATAAATACAACGAAACAGTAATTAATCACGCTCATGTAGAGGTTGGAAATCACGTTTCTCTTTACCCATGTAAAGTTGACGTGGACGTCCAATTCGGTTGCTTGGATCACTGTGCATTTCATTCCAGTGTGCAATCCAACCGACAGTACGAGACATCGCAAAGATAACTGTAAACATAGAGATTGGAATACCAATCGCTTTTAGGATGATACCAGAGTAGAAATCTACGTTCGGGTAAAGTTTCTTCTCAACGAAATACTCGTCAGAAAGAGCAATACGTTCCAGCTCCATTGCAACATCAAGCAGTGGATCATTAATATTAAGCTCTTTAAGAACATCGTGACACGCTTCGCGCATAACCGTTGCACGAGGATCGTAGTTCTTATAAACACGGTGACCAAAGCCCATTAGGCGGAATGGGTCGTCTTTATCTTTCGCTTTTGCGACATACTCTTCAATATTATCAACGCTACCGATTTCTTCTAGCATACGTAGACACGCTTCGTTAGCACCACCGTGAGCTGGTCCCCATAACGATGCGATACCCGCAGCTATACAAGCGAATGGGTTAGCACCCGATGAACCTGCTAGACGTACTGTTGACGTTGAGGCGTTTTGTTCGTGATCCGCGTGTAGAGTAAAGATTTTATCCATTGCGCGAGCAACAACCGGGTTTACTTCGTACTCTTCACATGGGTTTGCAAACATCATGTGTAGGAAGTTCTCAGCGTAGCTCAGCTCATTTCTTGGGTAAATGAACGGTTGACCGATTGAGTACTTGTAACACATTGCCGCAAGTGTAGGCATTTTTGAAATCAAACGATAAGCCGCAATTTCACGGTGAGTATCGTTATTAATATCTAGTGAGTCATGGTAGAAGGCAGCGAGTGCGCCAACCACACCACACATTACCGCCATTGGGTGAGCATCACGTCTAAAGCCGTGGTAGAAACTAGCAATTTGCTCATGGACCATAGTGTGGCGAGTAACAGTGCGTTTAAAGTCTTCGTATTGCTCACGATTTGGGGCTTCACCATAAAGAAGTATGTAACATACTTCTAGGTAGTCTGCGTTATTCGCTAATTGATCAATAGGATAGCCACGGTGTAATAGAACACCTTTGCCGCCATCGATATAAGTGATTTGAGACTCACAAGATGCAGTGGCAAGAAAACCCGGGTCGAAGGTAAAATATCCATTAGCTCCTAGTTTACGAACATCGATTACTTCAGGGCCGACAGTCCCGTCCATAATTGGTAGCTCGATTGGCGCTAAACCTTCAATGTGAAGGGTTGCTTTCTTATCCGCCATAACATTCTCCTTTGTTTTTATTAATCCATCCAGGATGTTTATGTGCCATTTTTGTACGTGTGTTCGTCTATAAAGTCAATTTTTCTCCTTCGATGTGTGCACTTACCGTAACTTTTTATGGCAAATAAGTTAAAAATCTGTTCTATGTAGCAAAATTTGTTACATCAATTGTATTAGAATGTTGCCGGTCGTATAGTTAACCTGAAATTTCCGTTGAAAACCTTATAAATTCAAGGCTTGAAACAATTGAGAGGTAGGTTTTTAAGTTTTGTTGTTAACATTTTATTTACAATTAACTGGGGCGATTACCCCTGTTTTTGTTGTTTTGATGTTAACTTTTATCGGTTTTTGCACGAGATTCGTTAATAACAATAAATGCTCAATGGAGCTGAGTGAGCAAGCCCGTGAAAGAAAGAAAGTCAAGACCTGTTAATTTAGATTTACAGACAGTTAGCTTTCCGATAACAGCAATCGCATCTATCCTGCACCGAGTGTCAGGGGTAATTACGTTTGTTGCTATTGGTATATTGTTGTGGCTATTGTCTATTTCCCTTGAGTCCCCACTAGGATTCAAAGAAGCCAGTGACCTTGTTAGTGGCTTTTTTATGAAGTTTGTTCTTTGGGGAATCGCAACTGCCTTGGCCTACCACATTGTTGGTGGCATTCGTCATTTGATGATGGATTTAGGCTATTTTGAAGAACTCGATACTGGAGCTTTAAGTGCTAAAGTCGCTTTTGCTGCCACTGCCGTTCTATCACTTCTTGCAGGAGTATTAGTATGGTAAAGCATGTCTCATCATTCGGGCGTAATGGGGTACACGATTTTCTATTGATTCGTGCCACCGCTATTATCATGACCCTCTACACAATCTACTTAGTTAGTTTTTTTGCGTTCTCTGGGGATATCTCTTACATCTCTTGGACTCAATTTTTCGGTAGTGCCTTTACCAAAGTATTTACAATGCTGGCACTGACCTCTGTACTGATCCATGCCTGGATCGGTTTATGGCAGGTCCTTACCGACTACATTAAGTGTTCTAAGCTTCGTGGCGGATTACAGCTAGTGATTGTGATTGCATTGTTAAGCTACTTCTTTTCTGGCTTCTTTATTTTGTGGGGTGCGTAAGTGACTATTCCAGTACGTGAGTTCGATGCCGTTGTAATCGGCGCTGGTGGCGCAGGTATGCGCGCTGCCCTTCAAATTTCAGAGCAAGGACTTTCGTGTGCCTTGCTATCAAAAGTATTTCCTACTCGTTCCCATACTGTATCCGCTCAAGGTGGTATCACTGTAGCGCTGGGCAATGCCCATGAAGATCACTGGGAACAACACATGTATGACACTGTGAAAGGTTCCGATTATATCGGTGACCAAGACGCAATTGAGTACATGTGTAAGAACGGTCCTGAGTCAGTTATTGAGCTAGAAAAGATGGGCTTACCATTTTCTCGCTTCGATAATGGCAAAATTTACCAACGTCCTTTTGGCGGCCAGTCAAAGAACTTTGGGGGTGAACAAGCGGCACGTACCGCAGCAGCAGCTGACCGTACAGGTCACGCGCTTCTTCATACGCTTTACCAGCAGAATATTAAGCATAAGACGACGATTTTTTCGGAGTGGTATGCACTTGACCTTGTTAAAAATGAAGATGGTGCCGTATTAGGTACGACAGCACTTTGTATGGAAACGGGTGAGGTTTGTTATTTCAAAGCGAAAGCGACGATTTTAGCAACGGGTGGCGCAGGCCGAATCTACGCTTCAACAACCAATGCTCACATTAATACGGGTGATGGTGTTGGTATGGCGATTCGTGCTGGCGTACCGATGCAAGATATCGAAATGTGGCAGTTCCACCCAACCGGTATTGCCGGCGCTGGTGTACTGGTTACTGAAGGTTGTCGTGGTGAAGGTGGTTATCTTCTTAATAAAGATGGTGAGCGCTTTATGGAGCGTTATGCTCCTAATGCGAAAGACTTAGCTGGTCGTGATGTTGTTGCGCGTTCAATGATGATTGAAATCCGTGAAGGTCGTGGTTGCGATGGGCCATGGGGTCCTCACATTAAACTTAAGCTTGATCACTTAGGTAAAGAGACACTTGAGTCTCGTCTACCTGGTGTTTGTGAATTATCTCGCACCTTTGCTCACGTTGACCCCGTTAAAGAACCAATTCCAGTTATCCCAACTTGTCACTATATGATGGGTGGTGTTCCTACCCAGGTATCTGGTCAAGCGATTAAACAAGATGAGTCTGGTACTGATGTTGAAGTACAAGGTCTATTTGCTTGTGGCGAAATCGCGTCTGTGTCGGTTCACGGTGCAAACCGACTTGGTGGTAACTCACTACTTGATTTAGTGGTATTTGGTCGCGCAACTGGCTTGCACCTTGGCGAAACGCTGAAGAAACAAGCAGAAGCGAAACCTGCGACGGAAGACGATATTGCGCGTTCTCTAGAGCGTTATAATCGTTGGGAGAATAGTACAGATGGTGAAGACCCTGCTGTCATTCGTAAAGATCTTCAGCAATGTATGCAGAATAATTTCTCAGTTTTCCGTGAAGGTGACGCAATGGCTAACGGCCTTGAAGAGCTTAAGGTAATCCGAGAACGTCTGAAAAATGCTCACCTATCAGATAAATCAACGGAATTCAATACTCAGCGTATCGAGTGTTTAGAATTAGAAAACCTGATGGAAACTGCATTTGCTACCGCTGTAGCTGCGAACTTCCGTACTGAGAGCCGAGGCGCACATGCTCGCTTTGACTTCCCAGACCGTGATGATGAACAGTGGCTATGCCACTCTCTTTACAACCCTGAGACGGAAAGTATGTCTAAGCGTGGTGTAAATATGGAACCTGTTCATCGTGAAGCATTTCCACCAAAAGCTCGTACGTACTAAGGAGAGGACCATATTATGAAATTGAATTTCTCTTTGTACCGCTATAATCCTGATACGGATGATAAGCCGTACATGAAGGATTACGAGCTGGAAGTAGAAGAAGGCTCGGACATGATGCTACTTGATGCGTTGATTTTGCTTAAAGAGCAGGATGCAACGATTTCATTTAGACGCTCATGTCGTGAAGGTGTATGTGGATCCGACGGCCTTAACATGAACGGAAAAAATGGATTAGCGTGTATCACACCGCTATCTGCATTAACCGATCAAAGTAAAATTGTTATCCGTCCGCTTCCTGGTTTACCGGTGGTTAGAGATTTGATCGTAGATATGACGCAGTTTTACGATAACTACTCTAAAGTTAAACCATTCTTAGTGACTGATGGTGATTTGCCACCGTCTCGTGAAAACTTACAAAGCCCAGATGAACGTGCACATCTAGATGGCCTTTACGAGTGCATTATGTGTGCGTGTTGTACGACATCTTGCCCATCGTTTTGGTGGAACCCTGATAAGTTTATTGGCCCTGCTGGGCTGCTTGCTGCCTATCGTTGGTTAATTGATAGCCGTGATACAGCGACAGATGAACGTTTATCGAATCTTGATGATGCATTTAGCGTTTTTCGTTGCCATGGCATCATGAATTGTGTAAGTGTTTGTCCTAAAGGATTAAATCCGACGAAAGCCATTGGTCATATTAAGACCATGTTAGTGAATCGCTCGGTTTAAATGATAAGATTGTCGCCCTCTAGTAGGGCGACGAATACTGGCTCGGTTTAACCGAAGCAAACGTGAAAACTACTGGTTAAGGGAATTTATGCACAACGGCGTGATGAAGGCATGGCTCGAGTCTTCACACTTGGCTGGCGCCAATGCAACTTATGTAGAGGAACTCTACGAAACGTATCTAAGTGATCCCGATCTGGTAAGTGAGGAATGGAGACGTGTATTTGAAGATCTGCCAACGCAATCTTCAGAAGTGGTTGAACAACCACATTCGCGTGTTCGTGAATACTTCCGACGACTCGCTCAAGAGACTAAGCATTACAATGTCCAAGTTAGTGATCCTGATGTCGATGTTAAACAAGTAAAAGTTCTACAGCTTATTAATGCTTTCCGTTTTAGAGGGCATCAAGCTGCAAATTTAGACCCTCTAGGTTTATGGATTAGGCCAGCAGTTGCTGAACTCGATCCATCCTTCCATAATTTAACTGAAGAAGATTTTGACGAAACCTTCAATATCGGTTCTTTTGCTATTGGGCAAGAGACAATGGTTCTTCGAGATCTCTATAAAGCACTGAAGCAGACCTACTGTGGTTCAATCGGCGCTGAATATATGCACATGACTAACACAGAACAAAAACGTTGGATTCAGCAACGTTTGGAATCTGTTTCAGGTCAACCTTCCTTTAATCTTGATGAAAAGCGTGCGTTCCTTGAAGAATTGACTGCTGCTGAAGGTCTGGAGCGCTATCTTGGTGCTAAGTTCCCAGGAGCAAAGCGTTTTTCTCTTGAGGGTGGCGATGCATTAATTCCTATGACGAAAGAGCTCATTCGCCATGCGGGCAGTCAAGGAATGCGTGAAGTCGTTGTTGGTATGGCTCACCGTGGTCGCTTGAACATGTTGGTTAACGTGTTAGGTAAGAAGCCACAAGACCTATTTGACGAATTTGCTGGCAAACATGATGAAACGTGGGGTACAGGTGATGTTAAGTATCACCAAGGCTTCTCTGCCGATTTCGCCACACCGGGTAACGATGTTCACTTAGTGTTGGCGTTTAACCCATCTCACCTAGAAATTGTTAACCCAGTGGTTATCGGTTCTGTGCGTGCTCGTCAAGATCGTTTGGACGATAAAGACGGTAGCATTGTACTGCCAATTACCGTTCACGGTGACTCTGCAATTGCAGGTCAAGGTGTCGTACAAGAGACATTCAACATGTCTCAAACACGTGGCTTCCGCGTTGGTGGTACGATTCGAATCGTGGTGAATAACCAAGTCGGTTTCACAACGTCGAATCCTCGTGATACACGTTCTACGATGTATTGTACCGATATAGCTAAGATGGTTCAGGCACCTATTTTCCACGTTAATGCAGATGATCCAGAAGCGGTTGCTTTTGTCGCACGCCTTGCGTTGGATTACCGTAATGAATTTAAACGCGATGTTGTTATCGAACTTGTTTGTTATCGCCGTCATGGGCATAACGAAGCCGATGAGCCAAATGCAACTCAGCCTTTGATGTATCAAAAAATCAAGAAGCACCCAACACCACGTAAGCTTTATGCCGACGTGCTGATAGATCGTGGTGAGTTTGATATTGAAACAGCGACTGAACTAGTTAATGGTTATCGCGATGCACTTGATCACGGAGAAGTGGTTGTAAAAGAGTGGCGCCCTATGGCACTGCATTCTGTTGACTGGTCTCCGTACCTTGGGCATGACTGGAATATGGAGTGGGACAGCAAGGTCGATATTGAGCGTTTGAAAGAGCTTGGTAACCGAGTTTGTCAGTACCCAGAAAGCCATAAATTACAAAGCCGTGTAAACAAGTTAGTTAATGATCGCGTTGCGATGGTTGGTGGCGAGAAGCGTGTTGATTGGGGTATGGCTGAAACCATGGCCTATGCAACATTAGTTGACGATGGCAAACGTATTCGTATCTCAGGGCAAGACTCTGGTCGCGGTACTTTCTTCCATCGCCATGCGGTATTGCATAATCAAATTGATGCGAGCACCTACGTTCCGCTAAGTAATATTCACGATAAGCAAGGCCCGTTCCAGGTGTATGATTCTGTACTTTCTGAAGCTGCAGTACTGGCATTTGAATATGGTTATGCGACAGCTGAACCTGGTGGTTTAACGTTATGGGAAGCTCAATTTGGTGACTTTGCTAACGGCGCTCAAGTCGTTATTGACCAATTTATTTCCTCAGGTGAGCAGAAGTGGGCACGTTTATGTGGCTTAACAATGCTTCTTCCTCATGGTTATGAAGGTCAGGGGCCAGAGCATTCTTCTGCGCGTTTAGAGCGTTATTTACAGATGTGTGCTGAGCAAAATATGCAAATTGTTGTGCCTTCGACACCTGCTCAGGTTTATCACATGATTCGTCGTCAAGTGGTTCGCCCAATGCGACGTCCACTGATCGTTATGTCACCAAAATCACTATTGCGCCATCCTTTATGTACGTCTTCGTTTGAAGAATTAGCAGAAGGTACGTTCCAGTCAGCGATTGGTGAAATTGATGAGTTAGACGCATCTAAGGTTAAGCAGGTTATATTCTGTTCGGGTAAAGTGTATTTCGACTTACTAGAACAGCGTAGGAACAACGAGCAAGATGACGTGGCTATTGTGCGTATCGAACAACTTTATCCGTTCCCATTAGAAGATGTTCAAGCCGCTATTGCACCTTACTCTAATGCGAAAGAGTTCGTTTGGTGTCAAGAAGAGCCACAAAACCAAGGTGCTTGGTATAGTAGTCAGCATAACTTCTTAGCAGCTATCCCTGCTGACGGTAAGTTACGATATACCGGACGTCCAGCATCAGCTTCACCAGCAGTCGGCTATATGTCGGTGCATTTGAAACAGCAAAAAGCGTTAGTTGAAGACGCTTTGACTATCAATCCTCAAGTTTCGAAATAAGAACTAGAAGTAAAAGGAAGACACTAATATGACTATTGAAATTCTGGTTCCAGACTTACCTGAATCAGTAGCGGACGCAACAGTAGCGACTTGGCACAAAAAGCCAGGTGAAGCCGTTGAGCGCGACGAAGTAATCGTTGATATTGAAACAGATAAAGTTGTTCTAGAAGTACCAGCGCCTGAAGCTGGTGTTCTAGAAGCTATTATCGAAGACGAGGGTGCTACGGTATTGTCAAAGCAGCTCATCGCGAAACTGAAGCCAGGCGCGGTTGCCGGAGAGCCAACGGTAGACACAACAGATGACAAAGAAGCGTCACCTGATAAACGCCACAAAGCCTCGTTAACAGAAGAGAGTAATGATGCGCTTAGCCCTGCCGTTCGTCGACTTCTTGCTGAGAACAGCCTTGAAGCATCGCAAGTGAAAGGTACGGGTGTTGGTGGCCGTATTACTCGTGAAGATATTGATGCGCATCTAGCCGCAGCTAAGTCTGTACCGGCTGAAAGTGAAGAGCCAGTAGCTGCGCCTGCTGCAGCTCGCAGCCAGAAACGCGTTCCAATGACTCGCCTACGTAAGACAGTTGCTAACCGTCTTCTAGAAGCGAAGAACAGCACGGCAATGCTCACTACGTTCAACGAAGTGAACATGAAGCCTATTATGGACCTGCGTAAGCAGTACCAAGAGCAGTTCGAAAAGCGTCATGACACTCGTTTAGGCTTTATGTCGTTCTACGTTAAAGCAGTTACTGAGGCGTTAAAACGTTACCCAGAAGTGAATGCTTCTATCGATGGTACTGATATCGTTTACCATAACTATTTCGACATTAGCATGGCAGTTTCAACGCCACGTGGTCTTGTTACACCAGTCCTAAAAGACTGTGACACGCTAGGCTTTGCTGATATTGAAAAAGGCATCAAAGAGTTAGCAATTAAGGGCCGTGACGGCAAGTTAACCGTTGATGAGCTAATTGGTGGCAACTTCACTATCACTAACGGTGGTGTATTTGGTTCACTTATGTCAACGCCAATTATTAACCCACCACAAGCTGCGATTCTTGGTATGCATAAAATCCAAGACCGTCCAATGGCTGTGAATGGTAAAGTTGAAATACTACCAATGATGTACCTTGCGTTGTCATACGACCACCGTTTAATCGATGGCCGTGAATCTGTTGGTTTCCTTGTGACAATTAAAGAGTTACTAGAAGATCCTGCACGTCTGTTATTAGACGTTTAGTATCGCTAAAACGTCGAGTTAACCTTGTTAGCTCGACGGTGATAGTTTCAAAGGCTAGACTCGCTCAACGGTTTAGCCTTCATTTAAGTCGTTTATTATTGCCCAAATAGAACACGATTTATTTGAGAAGACCCTACAGACGTTTCGCGATATACAGCGACGTTACGGAAATAATAAATCCCTTTAGGGATAAACAAATGGAATAACAAAATGAATTTGCATGAATATCAAGCCAAACAGCTGTTTGCAGAATTCGGTTTGCCTGTACCAGAAGGCTTCGCATGTGATACTGCTCAAGAAGCTTTCGAAGCTGCTGGCCGTATTAGCACGGAAAAGAAAGTCGTTAAGTGTCAAGTACACGCAGGTGGACGTGGTAAAGCAGGTGGTGTAGAGCTACATGACACTAAAGAAGGTGTTAAAGAGTTCGCACAAAAATGGCTTGGTAAAAACCTAGTTACATTCCAAACTGACGCTAATGGTCAACCTGTAACGAAGATCCTAGTCGAAGAAGCATCGAACATTGCTAACGAACTTTACCTAGGTGCGGTTGTTGACCGCGCAACTCGTAAAATCGTATTCATGGCGTCAACTGAAGGCGGTGTGGACATTGAGAAAATCGCTGAAGAAACGCCAGAGCTGATTCATCAATCAGCGATCGACCCGCTTGTTGGCCCTCAGGCTTACCAAGGTCGTGAACTTGCATTTAAACTGGGCCTGAAAGGCGATCAAATCAAGCAGTTTGTTAAGATCTTCTTGGGTCTTGGCAACATGTTCTCTCAGTACGATCTTGCTCTTCTAGAAATCAATCCACTTGTTGTTACAGCAGAAGGTGACCTTCTTTGTCTTGACGGCAAGATTAACATTGACTCAAACGCAATGTACCGTCAGCCAAAACTTCGTGAAATGCACGATCCTTCACAAGAAGACGTGCGCGAAGCTCACGCAGCTCAGTGGGAACTGAACTACGTAGCACTTGATGGTAACGTTGGCTGTATGGTTAACGGTGCGGGCCTTGCAATGGGTACGATGGATATCGTAAACCTTCATGGTGGTAAACCAGCTAACTTCCTTGATGTAGGTGGCGGCGCGACAAAAGAACGTGTAGCAGAAGCATTCAAGATCATCCTTTCTGATGACAACGTTAAAGCCGTACTTGTAAACATCTTTGGCGGTATCGTTCGTTGTGACATGATCGCAGAAGGTATCATCGGTGCTGTTAAAGAAGTTGGCGTTGCTGTTCCTGTTGTTGTTCGTTTAGAAGGTACTAACGCAGACCTAGGTCGCGAAGTTCTTGCTAATTCTGATGTTGATATCATTGCAGCTGAGTCTCTAACTGACGCTGCTCAAAAAGTTGTTGCTGCTGCGGAGGCGAAATAATGTCTGTACTAATTAATAAAGACACTAAAGTGATCTGTCAGGGCTTCACTGGTGGGCAAGGTACATTCCACTCTGAGCAAGCTATTGCTTACGGTACTCAGATGGTTGGTGGTGTTTCTCCTGGTAAAGGTGGTCAAACACACTTAGGCCTTCCTGTATTTAACACAGTACGTGACGCTGTAGAAGCAACGGGCGCTACTGCGACTGTTATCTACGTACCAGCTCCATTCTGTAAAGACGCAATCCTAGAAGCGATTGATGCTGGCATTGAGCTTATTGTAACGATCACCGAAGGTATCCCTACAACGGATATGATTGATGTGAAAGTTAAGCTAGAAGAGACTGGCGCTGTTATGATCGGTCCAAACTGTCCGGGTGTTATCACTCCGGATGAGTGTAAGATTGGTATCATGCCTGGTCATATCCACAAGAAAGGTAAAGTTGGTATCGTATCTCGTTCAGGGACATTAACTTACGAAGCGGTTAAGCAGACGACAGATGAAGGTTTCGGCCAATCTACGTGTGTTGGTATCGGTGGCGACCCTATCCCAGGTTCGAACTTCATTGATATCCTAAAACTTTTCCAAGAAGATCCTGAGACTGAAGCAATTGTAATGATTGGTGAGATCGGTGGTACTGCGGAAGAAGAAGCGGCAGAGTTCATTAAAGCGAACGTAACTAAGCCAGTTGTTTCTTACATTGCGGGGGTGACGGCTCCTCCTGGTAAGCGTATGGGTCATGCTGGCGCAATTATCTCTGGTGGTAAAGGTACCGCTGAAGATAAGTTTGCAGCACTTGAAGAAGCGGGCGTTAAGACTGTTAAGTCACTAGCGGAGATCGGTAAAGGTCTACGTGAAGTAACGGGTTGGTAAGCTAACCTAACCTAACTTAATAAAAAACCGAGCAGCGATGCTCGGTTTTTTTGTATTTGTTGCTTTTATATTTTCGGGCTAGATTAAAGAACCATTGCCGCTATCCAACCAAAAATGATCAATGGAATGTTGTAGTGGATAAATGTAGGTACTACCGTTTCCCAGATGTGTTCGTGTTGCCCATCAGCGTTTAAGCCTGAGGTTGGTCCTAGCGTTGAGTCTGAAGCCGGAGAACCCGCATCACCAAGCGCCGCTGCAGTACCAACAAGTGCAATAGTTGCCATTGGAGAGAAACCAAATGCCGCTGCTAATGGTACATAGATAGTCGCAAGAATCGGAATCGTAGAGAACGAAGAGCCAATACCCATGGTGACAAGTAAGCCAACAATCAGCATCAGTAGAGCAGCGAGAGGTTTATTGTCGCCAATCGTTGTTGATAGGGCTTCAACGAGTGATTCAACACCACCAGTCTCTTTCATTACGGCAGCGAAACCAGCGGCAGCAATCATGATGAAACCTATCATTGCCATCATATGAACGCCTTTAGTGAAGACATCTTGCGTCTCTTTCCAAGCAATTACGCCACCAAAAGTGAACACCATAAAGCCAGCAAGAGCGCCAATGATCATTGAACCTGTAGAAAGCTGTACAGCAAGAGCGACAACAATACCAACACAAGCAACGAGAATGCTCTTCTTATGAATGCTTTTTGGTTCTTCATTAACGTGAGTTAATTCGGTTTCTTTGTACTCACGAGGTTTTCTATAGGTAAATAGAATGGCACTTAAAAGACCAAATACCATACCTAACGCAGGTAGAATCATTGCTGTTGGTACTTGTGAAGCAACAACACCTTCTAAACCGTTGTCATGCAAGTTTTTAAGCAGGATATTGTTTAGGAAAATGCCACCAAAGCCGATTGGCAAAATCATATAAGGGGTCACTAAGCCAAATGTTAGAACACACGCTATCATGCGGCGATCCATCTTTAGCTTTGCAAACACGCCTAATAGAGGTGGGATTAAAATTGGGATAAAGGCGATATGTACAGGAATCACGTTTTGAGATGACATTGTGACTAAGATAAGCGATGCCAATACCGCGTATTTTAGCCCAGTGGTCGCACTTCCATTTTCTTTGCCATGGATACGTTTTATCACGTTTTGAGCAAGAAGATCGGTAATACCAGATTTTGAGATAGCGACAGCGAAAGTACCAAGCATAGCGTAGCTTAATGCAATCGTTGCACCGCCACCTAAACCACTTTCAAAAGCAGAAACTGCGTCATTTAAACTCATGCCAGATACAAGACCGCCAACAATGGCACTGAATGTCAAAGCAACAACGACATTCACGCGCATTAAAGCGAGTATCAACATGATACAGACAGAAATTACAACAGGGTTCATAGTTTTCTCGGTTAGTTGTGTTTGTTTTCTAATTATCGTTATCAATAAGTGGCCAGCCGCCTAAGGCTTTCCATTTATTGACTATGCCACAAAAAAGCTCAGCTGTTTTTTCAGTATCGTATAGCGCTGAGTGTGCTTCTTTGTTGTCAAATTCCATCCCTGCTGTTTTACACGCTTTAGCCAGAACGGTCTGACCGTAAGCGAGGCCACTTAGTGCGGCGGTATCAAACGTTGCAAATGGGTGGAATGGGACTCTTTTAAGCTTGCTGCGCTCGCTGGCAGCCATAACGAAGTTATGATCAAACGTCGCGTTGTGAGCAACGATAATTGCACGGCTGCAATTGGCGTCTTTTTGCTCTTTGCGAACAAGCTTGTAAATCTCTTTTAGGGCATGCTCTTCTGAAACAGCAGCTCTTAACGGGCTGAACGGATCGATGATGCCGTTGAACTCGAGAGCGGCCTTTTCAAGGTTAGCGCCTTCAAAAGGTTCGATGTGGAAATGAATTGTTGAGGCAGGGTGTAGATCACCGTGTTCGTCCATCTTTAAGGTAATAGCGCAAATTTCTAACAACGCATCGGTTTCTGAATTAAATCCTGCAGTTTCAACATCAATAACAACAGGAAAATACCCACGAAAACGTTTATTTAGAGCTAACATTTCATTCTGTACGGTCATAATTAATTTGGCTAGATGAACAAGCCGTGCATTATTGCAGATTCTCGCTACGAGCAAAACCGAAGATTTAATAATGAAGCGGAAATTACCCTCTATGTTTGGCTAGATTTTTGCATTAACAATTGTAGAAATTGACAGCGGCAATGACTCGCCGTCACTTAGCAGTTTGAAGAGATCAGTACATATGAAGAAGTGGGCCGCGTTTAGCGCAGTATTATTGACCAATATAATGGTTTCTCCAACGGTGTTTGCCTTGGATAAGCGCTATGTTGCGACGCCAATTCAGTCTACATGGCAGATGGTGGCAAATACGCCATTAGAGTGCCGATTAGTCCACCCAATCCCTAACTACGGCGATGCAGAGTTTTCCTCTAGGGCGAGTAAAAAAATCATTCTAGATTTTGAATTGAAAATGCGCAGACCAATGGGAGAAACTCGTGATGTGAGCTTAGTTTCGCTTCCTCCTTCATGGAGACCGGGCGAAAGTGCTGAGCGTATTACCAATATAAAGTTCTTTAAGCAGTTTGATGGCTATATTGGCGGTCAGACAGCGTGGGGGATTTTAGGCGAGCTTGAAAAAGGTCGTTACCCAACTTTCAGTTATCAAGATTGGCAAAGTCGTGACCAAAGAATTGAAGTTGCGTTGTCATCTGTATTGTTTCAACAGAAATACAATGTATTTAGTGATTGTATCGCGAACTTACTGCCATACAGCTTCGAAGATATCGCGTTTACCATACTTCACTATGACCGCAGCAGTGTTCAGTTAAACAAGGCGTCAAGAAAACGCTTGGCACAGATCGCGGAGTATATCCGTCACAATCAAGATATTGATCTTGTTTTGGTCTCAACTTATACGGACTCTGTTGATACTAGAAGCGTGAGTCAAAACTTATCTGAGCAACGGGCAGAAGTATTACGAGACTATTTCGAGTCTCTTGGACTTCCTGAAGATAGGATTCAAGTTCAAGGTTATGGTAAGCGCCGTCCTGTCGCCGATAATTCTTCTCCGATCGGTAAAGATAAAAACCGTCGTGTTGTTATTTCATTAGGACGCACACAAGTATAGTGATCAATGTCCAAATCACTAGTTGAGTTTAAACATCGATATAAGGTTACAGTTAGTCGCTGAGTCTAGGTGGCTAACTTGTTTTGCTATGTATGGGTTAGGGTGACGCTTCAAAAACTCTATAAGCGCTTTTTTACAGCAGCCAAGTGAGTCGATATAGGAGTCGCATTGGCTGTTTGCACATTGTGGAACTAAAGATAGGACTTTTTCAGATGCGAGCTGTAAGTACTTTAATTCGTATTTTTCATCTCCCATAGTACGCCAGAACTTTGCCATATTGTGACAAGAGATCACAGAGACAATCAGCCGATCTTCAATGTCGATATCTTCAGAGTGCGTGAGGTCTTCACTGATCGTTAAGGCTTGTTGATAATGCAAAATACTTCTCAAGCTATCGCTTTGCTGCATCGCAATATCGGCAAGCAGAGTATGCTTTTCCCAATTTGTTACACTCATTAAACTTCCCCATAAATGCTTTAAATAAAAATGAGAATTATTATTAACATCGAGAAGCAAAAAAGGCAACACATGGCTGCCTTTTTATAGATTATTCTTAAACCTTATCACCTAAACTTTAGCTACCTAAACCTTCTGATGCTTGCTTACGTTGAATCAGCTCGATCATGTAACCATCAGGATCTTTGACAAAAGCAATCTCAGTAGTACCACCTTTCACTGGGCCTGCTTCACGAGTTACGATACCGCCAGCGGCTTTAATGGCGTCACAAGTAGAATAGACATCCTCTACGCCAATAGCGATATGACCAAAAGCGTTCCCTAGGTCATACTCAGTAGTTCCCCAATTGTAAGTAAGTTCAATCACTGAACCTTGGGATTCATCACCATAGCCGACGAAGGCTAATGTATATTCATACTCTTTATTTTCATTGGTTCTTAGTAAGGTCATGCCCATTACTTTAGTGTAGAACTCAATAGATTTATCTAAGTTTCCAACACGTAGCATCGTGTGAAGAACTCTTCCGTTTGACATTATAGGCTCCTAGCTTTCTGGGTATACTTTTTCTTTGAATTCACACAGGTCTTCTATCATGCAGCTTCCACAGCGTGGTTTTCGCGCAATGCAAGTGTAGCGACCGTGCAATATTAACCAGTGATGCACATCGACTTTAAACTCTTTAGGCACAACTTTAAGCAGTTTTTGCTCAACATCATCGACCGTTTTGCCCATCGCAAACTTAGTACGATTTGAGACTCGATAAATATGGGTATCGACAGCGATGGTTGGCCAGCCAAATGCGGTATTAAGAACGACATTAGCGGTTTTTCGACCAACGCCAGGAAGCGCTTCTAAGGCCTCTCGGTTCTCTGGTATTTCGCTATTGTGAAGTTCGACGAGCAATCGACATGTCTTAATGACGTTCTCTGCTTTTGAATTAAATAGACCAATTGTTTTTATATACTCTTTTACTCCGTCTACGCCTAGATCGAGAATCGACTGTGGCGTATTGGCGACAGGATAAAGTTTGTCAGTGGCTTTATTGACACTGACATCGGTCGCTTGCGCTGAAAGTAAGACAGCGATAAGCAGCTCAAAAGGTGTGCTCCAGTTAAGCTCGGTTTCTGGTTTTGGATTGTTGTCTCTTAGTCGCTCTAAAATGACTAGCCGTTTGTCTTTATTCATTATTTTGTCACTTAATTAACGCCTGATTTAGTTTGTTACCCGCGCACGCTCAATTGCTTCTTTTTTAGCTTTAGGCTGTCGAGATTTAATTTGGGTATCGATAACATTTTTGATCGCAATGATGAATCCTACCCCGATAAAAGCTCCTGGAGGAAGAAGGGCAAGTAAGAAGCTATTATCAAATTGAAAGACTTCGATTCTTAGTGACTGAGCCCAATCGCCTAACAAAATATCAGCACCATCGAAGAGAGTACCGTTACCAAGTACTTCGCGCATTGCACCAAGGAGTACGAGAACCGCTGTCATACCAAGCCCCATCCAGAGCCCATCAAGAGCAGAGGGTAATACTTCGTTCTTAGAGGCAAAGGCCTCTGCACGACCAATAATGACACAGTTAGTTACGATAAGAGGAATGAAAATACCCAGTGACAAATAAAGGCCATAAGTATAGGCATTCATTAGCAATTGAACGCAGGTGACCAGTGAGGCGATGATCATTACAAAAACAGGTATACGTACTTCTTTTGGTACGTAATCTCTTACTAGAGAGACGATAACGTTGGAACCGACCAAAACAAGCAGAGTTGCGATGCCTAGCCCTAGCGCATTGGTTACTGTCGATGAAACGGCTAATAATGGACAAAGCCCAAGCAGTTGAACGAGAGCTGGGTTATTATCCCAAAGGCCATTCTTCAATAGTGATTTATGGTCACTCATTAGAGCCTCCACAGTTGAATTCTTGATCGATGAGCTGCTGTTTATTTTGATTTACAAAGTTAACCGCATTTTTCACTGCGCCAACAACGGCTCTTGGTGTAATGGTTGCGCCGGTGAACTGATCAAATTGCCCACCGTCTTTACGTACATTCCAGCTTCCCAAGTTTGATTCAGTCACTGTTTTTCCAGTAAAACTCAATATCCAGTCACTGACACGTAAATCAATTTTGTCACCAAGCCCTGGTGTTTCTTGATGGGAGAGTACACGAGTGCCAGTAATGTAACCTTGCTGGTTAATACCAACAATGATTCTAATCGTGCCGTTGTACCCATCTGGGGCTATCGCTTCAATAGCTATAGCACTTGGCTCATCATTTAATGTAGCAAAATAAGCCGGCATTGGATCGTTAGTACCAAGGGAGGCATTGGATACTAAACTACAAGATTGATAAAGGTCATTATCGTGAAGATCATGCGGAATCACCTGATTGAGTGTAGAAAGAAGTTGAGCCTTTTCTTGAAGGTGAATTCGATCTTTTGTCAAATAATGAGTAACCGCTACAAGCCCAGTTGAAGCACAAGCAAAAATAGCCAGTGTGAGTCCGTTTTTACGAATAGCCGCGAGCATAACTTCCCTTAGTGTCCGTAGGTACGTGGTTTGGTGTAGTAGTCGATCATAGGTACACACATATTAGCGAGTAAAATAGCGAAAGCGACACCATCAGGAAAACCACCCCAGCTTCGAATAACAAAGACTAAAGCGCCAATAAAGGCACCAAAAATTAGGCGACCTTTCACTGTCGTTGAAGCAGACACAGGGTCGGTGGCGATGAAGAATGCTCCTAACATAGTAGCCCCTGATAATAGGTGTAGAATTGGGCTTGCCGTCTCTCCTGGTGTTATGACAGAGAAAACAGTACTAACCAGTAAGAGACTGGCGAGAAAAGCCACGGGAATATGCCAATTAATCACTCGTAGTTTAATTAGAAGAAGCCCTCCAGCGAGATAAGCGAGGTTGACCCATTCCCATCCGATTCCAGCTAGACCATCAAATTGAGGCTGCTGCATGGCTTCTGATGCCGTGCTACCAGCGTGCAGTGCGGATTTATAAGCGTCTAAAGGTGTCGCCATTGTTACGCCGTCAATGCCAGTTCTAATCTGAGCAAGAGAAAGACCTTCATGATTGAAGCCACTAAAAATCAGTGAGAAAGCGTCAACAAAGTGAACAGGGTCTTGGCTTAATTGGATAGGAGCAACCCATGAAGTCATCTGTACCGGAAAAGAGATAAGTAGTACGACATACGCGACCATCGCTGGATTGAATATATTTTGGCCGATCCCACCATATAAGTGCTTCGCTATAACAACCGCAAAAATAAGTCCAACCACGATAACCCACCAAGGTGAATAGGGTGGAATAGCGATGGCTAATAACCACGCAGTTACTAAAACACTGTAATCGCGAAGACCAGAAATAGGGTGACGCTTTCTAATTAGCAAAACGGCGGTTTCAAGGAGTAGCGCAACAACGATCCCCAGAATCAGTTGGATAATGGTGCCCCAACCGAAATAGTAACTCTGAGCGATAAGGCCAGGTAATGCAGCAATCATCACCCATTTCATGAGCTCGGGAGTGCTTTTTTTACTATGAGCGTGTGGGGAGCTGGTAATAAAAAAGGCCACTAGTTTTTCTCCTTGGTATTATCTTGTGGTTCTGATGCTAGTGCCTCTTGCTTTGCTTTACGTGCTTTAGCTCTGGCAATCGCAGCAGCAACTGCCGCTTTTTTCGGGTCGTCGTTTACAGGTTCAGTTGGCTCACTGCTAGGTGCATCAGCTGATGCTTCCTGTTTGGCTTTTCGTGCTTTCGCTCTGGCTATCGCAGCAGCGACAGCGGCCTTTTTAGGATCGTCGTTTACAGATTCAGTTGCCTCACTGTTAGGTGTCTCATCTGATGCTTCCTGCTTGGCTTTTCGTGCTTTCGCTCTGGCAATCGCAGCAGCAACGGCGGCTTTTTTCGGATCGTCGTTGACAGGCTCAGTTGGCTCACTGTTAGGTGTCTCATCTGATGCTTCCTGTTTGGCTTTTCGTGCTTTAGCTCTGGCAATCGCAGCAGCAACGGCGGCTTTTTTAGGATCGTCGTTGACAGGTTCAGCTGACTCACTGCTAGGAGCATCATCTGATGTTTCCTGTTTGGCTTTTCGTGCTTTGGCTCTAGCAATCGCAGCAGCAACGGCTGCTTTTTTAGGATCGTCGTTGACAGGTTCAGCAGGCTCACTGTTAGGTGATATATCTGATGTTTCCTGTTTAGCTTTCCGTGCTTTAGCTCTAGCTACTGCCGCGGCAATTGCTGCTTTCTTTGGATCTTTCTCTGTTACACCTTCAATGATGTCAGCATTATTGGCATCTTGTGAATCTGTTGATGGAGTGGCTTCATTTACATTTTGCTGTTGACGCTTTTCATCGCGAGCACGTTGTTTTCTTTCTGCTCTTAATCTACTCATTTCTGAGTTATCAGGCTCAGTAACCGGCTCTTTACCTTGTGCTTGTGCTTGTTTGGCTTTTGCTCTTGCAATAGCGGCAGCTACGGCAGGTTTTATCTCTTTATTTCCTGCATTACTTTCCGCGGATTCTTTTTGTGCTTTAACTCGTGCAATCGCTGCAGCGACAGCGTCATCGCCGCCTTTCTGCTTCATCTCACTTCTACGATTGTCAGCCGCTTTTTTAAATTTGTTTTCTCGTTCAGCTTTTGCTCGTTCAAGGCGTGCATTTTTCTCTTCAAACCGTTGACGAGCACGTTCTGCGGCTTGCGCTTCTTCTTTGCGCGAACGAATCTCTGCTTTGGCTTGACGATAATAATGAACGAGTGGAATTTCACTTGGACATACGTAAGCACAAGCGCCACATTCAATACAATCTTGCAGATTAAGTTCGGTACACTTATCAAACTCTTCTGCCTTGGCATGCCACTGTAGCTGCTGAGGAAGTAAAGAAGACGGGCAAACCTCGGCACACTGACTGCATCGAATACAAGCCATTTCGTATTGATTTGCGGGCAGTTCATTGGCACTTGGTGCTAATAAGCAGTTGCTGGTCTTGGTAATTGGAATATTGCTATGAGGTAGCGTGTAACCCATCATAGGACCACCCATAATAATTCGGGGGTTCTTTCTCTGCGCTTTGTATTCGAACTGTTCAACTAGGTGTTTAACGCTTGTCCCAAAGAGTGCCCATACATTTCTGGGCTGAGAAAAACACTGTCCAGTCAAAGTAACGAGTCGCTGGATAAGAGGTTCGCCATGACATATTGCACGTTTTATTGCATACATTGAGGCAACGTTCTGCACCAACATGCCAATCTCAGCGGGAATCCCCCCTTTAGGAACTTCTTGATTAGTCAGAAGCTTGATCAGCTGCTTTTCACCACCCGAAGGAAATTTAGTTGGAATAACTCGAATAACGATGTCTTTATCTTTGGCCGCGAGCTCGAGTGCCTTAATGGCTTCTGGTTTATTGTCCTCAATGGCAATAATCGTCAGTTTCGGTGCCAATATATGGTCGACGATGTCAATGCCGATCATTATTTCATCGGCGTAATGCTGCATGAGAACATCGTCAGAGGTGATAAACGGTTCACACTCGGCCGCATTGATAATCAGAATCTCGGTTTTGGAGAGCCCTGATTGAATCTTCTTTGCCGTTGGAAATCCAGCGCCGCCCATTCCGGAAATACCCGCAAGGCGGATATGTTCCATTAACGTTTCAGCGGATTCCGATCGGAAGTCTTCGATGATGTTCTTATCACACCAATTCTCATGACCATCAGGAGAGATGACGATACACGTTTCACTCAGCCCAGAAGGGTGATTCGTTGCTCTAGGTTCAATCGCGGTAATGACACCAGACGTTGGTGCATGAACAGGCAGCATCATACTTGTGTTGTATTGAGTAAGCGGTTGGCCTTTTAAAACCTTATCGCCACTGTTGACGATCAAATCCCCCGCTTTACCTATGTGTTGCTTGATAGGTACAACAAGTTCATTAGGTAGCGCTGCCCAAACAGGTGGTAGTTGATTAGATTGAGTTTTGTTCTCTTGCGGGTGAATACCCCCATGGAAATCCCACAGCTTACCTGTTTTGATTTGCTCAATTAACGATGGTGTGTTCATGACTGCTTCCCTTCAAGGCTTTCTGGTTGGGAAGTTGCGTCGGTAATATCGACGACTGGAATCGAATTCATTTGCCATTTCCAGTTTTCAGTGGTTTGGGCGAGAGGGATCATTTCAATGCAGTCAGTTGGGCAGGGAGCGACACATAAATCACAGCCTGTGCATTCATCTTTTATAACGGTGTGTAAAGCTTTAGTCCCGCCAACAATAGCGTCAACAGGGCAGGCTTGAATACACTTGGTACAGCCAATACACATATCTTCATGGATATAAGCAACGGTTTTAATGGTGTTTTCTAAATCATGAGCTGATTCTTCTACATCGACTCCCAATAGGTCAGCCAGTTTTTCTATCGTTGCTTGGCCTCCGGGAGGACATTTATTAATACTATCGCCATTTGCGATAGCTTCTGCGTACGGACGACAGCCAGGGTAACCACATTGGCCACATTGAGTTTGAGGAAGAATACCGTCGATTTGTTCAACAATCGGATCCGCTTCAACTTTGAACTTGATCGATGCGAAACCTAAGATTGCACCAAACAGCGCCGCAAGTGCGACGAGAGCGAGAACAGCAATAACAATGGTCGTCATTATAGCTTCACCAAACCAGTAAAGCCCATAAAGGCCAGTGACATTAAGCCCGCTGTTATCATCGCTATTGAAGCGCCTTTAAACGGCCCTGGTACATCCGCGGCAGCAATGCGTTCACGCATAGAGGCAAATAAGATCAAAACAAGTGAGAACCCTGCTGCTGCGCCAAACCCATAAATGATAGATTCAATGAACGTATGGTTTTCGATGATATTAAGTAGAGCCACACCAAGCACCGCACAGTTGGTGGTGATCAAAGGTAAGAAAATACCAAGTAGTCGATAGAGTGTTGGACTTGTTTTATGAACAACCATCTCAGTAAATTGAACGACAACGGCGATCACTAAGATGAAACTCATGGTTCTAAGGTACTCAATACCTAATGGAGCGAGTAGATAGGTTTCCACAAGGTACGAGGATACAGAGGCAAGCGTCAGCACAAAAGTGGTCGCCAAGCCCATACCAATTGCGGTTTCAAGTTTCTTTGAAACGCCCATGAAAGGGCATAAGCCCAAAAACTTTACCAGTACAAAGTTATTGACGAGTACAGTACCAATCAACAACAAAAAATATTCGGTCATAATTATATGTATTTGAAATTCCGATCCTAATATTATCGTGCTTTGCTAGGCTAATAACAACTGACGATCAGTAAGGTTTTAAGGAATTTGAGTAAAAACTTAATGAATTGATGATTATAGCGAGAGGACGCGTTATTAAACTATCGATTTAATGCAGTGAAAACTTAACTTTCAGTTAACGGTTGAATAGTATTGATAGCGAAAATCTTGCCATAAAAACGGAAAAGGCCCAGTCAAAAGACTGGGCCTTAAAATTTGGCTCCCCTTGCAAGACTTGAACTTGCGACATACGGATTAACAGTCCGCCGTTCTACCAACTGAACTAAAGGGGAATTGCTGTAAAGCGGGGCGAATATTAACGATAGCTTTTTAAGGTGTCAACTCTTTGAATAGAGAAAATGCCAAAATTTTTTAATGAATTATTCTTTACTTTCTCGTACACCTTGCTGTTATTGGGCTTGATTTACTTATCCACTAAATTTGTGGATAAGTGTGTTAATTACTCGGTAGAACAACGTTTAGTAAGATTGATTAGATAAAATACTCTAACATTTTCGTATTTATAAATTTCGCTAATGCTTTGTATTTTATAGGGAATTAATAAAAGTAGAAACGAGGTGTTGATTAGCGCTACTGAGCAGAGAAAATAAAATATAGGTAATTTTAGTCAAAAATGGGGAAATCGTGTGAATAAATATGGCGCATTTTCAAGGGGGATCTTGAAGTAGGGCGAAAGATAGTAACAAAGTCCGATTGAAATAGCTAGGTGGAATCCTACACATATTGATTCTTTATAAGGATCTAAATCCAGAAATAGAGATGAACTTAAATAATTTCATTGCAGGTGTATATATATACAGCAATAATGAAGGTTATGCGATGTATTGTAGTGAGGGAAAGATGAGTAAAGTGTTTAATTTAAAGTCTGATTACCAACCAGCAGGCGATCAGCCAACGGCTATTAAGCAGCTACTTGATGGATTAGATTCAGGGTTGGCTCATCAAACTCTACTTGGTGTAACAGGCTCAGGAAAGACATTTACTTTGGCCAATGTCATTGCTGAGGCTCAGCGACCGGCTATTTTATTAGCGCCTAACAAAACGCTAGCTGCTCAGTTATATGGAGAGATGAAATCCTTTTTTCCAAATAACTCAGTAGAGTACTTTGTTTCTTACTACGACTACTATCAGCCAGAGGCGTATGTGCCCACGACCGATACCTTCATAGAGAAGGATTCATCGGTGAATAAACATATTGAGCAGATGCGGTTATCGGCCACTAAGGCGCTCTTAGAAAGAAAAGACGCCATCATTGTCGCTTCGGTCTCTGCTATCTACGGGCTAGGTGACCCTCAATCTTATCTGAAAATGATGCTTCACGTTACGCGTGGCGATGTGATAAATCAACGCGATATCTTACGCCGTTTAGCGGAACTGCAATACTCACGTAACGATGTCGCGTTTGAACGTGGTCAGTTTCGCGTTCGTGGGGAAGTGATTGATATTTTCCCTGCCGAATCCGAGCAAGATGCTGTTCGCCTTGAGATGTTTGATGATGAAATTGATTGTATCAGTGTTTTTGACCCATTAACGGGGGCTGTAAAACAGCGAGATCTTGCTCGTTATACGATTTACCCTAAAACACACTATGTCACACCCAGAGATCGTATTTTAGATGCGATTGAACATATCAAGGTGGATTTGAAAGAGCGTCAAACCTACTTAATGGACAACAATAAGTTGCTTGAAGAGCAGCGTATTAGCCAACGAACACAGTTTGACTTGGAAATGATGAATGAGTTGGGTTTCTGCTCGGGCATTGAGAATTACTCGCGGTATCTCAGTGGACGAAAAGAGGGTGAGCCGCCACCTACATTGTTTGATTACTTGCCAGATAATGGTGTGCTTATCATTGATGAGTCACATGTTACCGTTCCACAAATTGGCGCTATGTTCAAAGGCGACCGTTCTCGTAAGGAAACATTAGTTGAGTTTGGTTTTCGTCTGCCTTCAGCTCTGGATAATCGTCCGCTTAAATTTGAAGAATTTGAGTCCTTAGCCCCACAAACGATTTTTGTTTCTGCGACCCCTGGTAACTATGAGTTAGAAAAGTCAGCGGATGATATTGCTGACCAAGTCGTGAGACCAACAGGGTTACTCGATCCCTTATTGGAAGTGAGGCCCGTTGCGACACAGGTCGATGATCTTCTGTCTGAGATCAGGATAAGAGAGAAAAAAGATGAAAGGGTACTGGTCACAACGCTGACCAAACGAATGGCAGAAGACTTAACTGAGTACCTGACTGAGCATGATGTGAAAGTTCGATACCTTCACTCCGATATTGATACGGTTGAGCGTGTTGAAATCATTCGAGACTTGCGCCTTGGTGAGTTTGATGTGTTAGTGGGCATTAACTTACTTCGAGAAGGTTTAGATATGCCGGAAGTTTCGTTAGTCGCTATTTTGGATGCTGATAAAGAGGGCTTTTTACGTTCTGAACGGTCGCTGATTCAAACGATTGGTCGTGCGGCGAGAAACCTCGAAGGTAAGGCAATCCTTTATGGTGACCGTATTACTAAGTCGATGAAGAAAGCGATGGATGAAACCAATCGTCGCCGTGAAAAACAACAAGCGCATAACCTCAAACTGGGTATCGTTCCACAAGCTCTCAAACGCAATGTAAAAGATATTATGGAAATTGGCGATATTGCCAAAACAAAAAATCAACGCAAGGGCAAGCAGGTGCCGTTGTCTAAGGTTGCGGAACCCTCTAAGGCATACACTGTTTTGACCCCCCAAGAGCTTGATAAAGAAATTGTTAAACTTGAAGGTCAAATGTACCAGCACGCGCAAGATCTTGAATTTGAACTAGCGGCTCAAAAAAGAGATGAGATAGAGAAGCTACGTCAGCAGTTTATAACAAACAGTTGATGTCTAAGGCAGATAAACAAAAAATAGCCAATAGATAATTGAAGGTCTATTGGCTGTAATTTGTGGACATTGAATCCACTAACAACGTCAGTTGGCTAGGTGACCCATTCAGGTCATAGTTACAGATGCATCAATTACGCCATATGAAATTGGAGAATATCGCACAAAATATACCCATTTAGGGTTGTATTTATTGATGTTATTTGCAAATTGCAACTCGCAATGCGATCATTTATAAAAATGCAAATGATTATTGGCTAGGTTATGCAGCAACTGTCAGATGTACATAAATCAAAATATCTATTGATGGTAGAAGATACCGCGTCCGTTGCGGCCTTGTACCGTTCTTACCTTACTCCGCTTGGTCTCGACATTAATATTGTTGGGACGGGTAGAGATGCCATTGATAGCTTAAAAAATCGAACACCCGATTTAATCCTTCTCGACTTACGACTACCTGATATGACGGGTATGGATGTATTAGAGAGTGTAAAACAGAGTCATCCAGATGTGCCTGTGATTTTCATGACTGCGCACGGCTCCATAGATACCGCCGTTGAAGCTATGCGTTTAGGCGCCCAAGACTTCCTTATCAAACCTTGTGAAGCGGATCGACTGCGTGTCACTGTCAATAACGCTATTCGCAAAGCAAGCAAGTTAAAAAATAAAGATGATTATCCTGGCAATCAAAACTATCAAGGCTTTATTGGTAGTAGCTTAACGATGCAAGCGGTTTATCGCACTATAGATTCTGCAGCCATGAGTAAAGCGAGTATCTTTATCACGGGTGAAAGTGGAACGGGTAAAGAGGTTTGTGCTGAAGCTATTCACGCTGCGAGTAAGCGAGGAGATAAACCATTCATTGCCATAAACTGTGCTGCGATCCCTAAAGATCTGATTGAAAGTGAACTCTTTGGGCACGTAAAAGGTGCATTTACTGGTGCCGCTACCGATAGGCAAGGTGCGGCAGAGCTTGCTGATGGAGGCACTCTGTTTCTCGATGAGCTGTGTGAAATGGATCTCGACTTGCAGACCAAACTGCTACGCTTTATCCAGACGGGTACATTCCAAAAGGTCGGCTCTTCAAAAATGAAAAGTGTGGATGTCCGTTTCGTTTGTGCAACCAACCGCGACCCATGGAAAGAGGTACAAGAAGGACGATTTAGAGAAGATCTTTATTATCGCTTGTACGTGATCCCATTGCATCTTCCGCCATTAAGAGAGCGTGGTGAAGATGTGATTGAAATTGCTTATTCTCTATTGGGCTTTATGTCAAATGAAGAAGGTAAGGGCTTTGTTCGTTTATCTCCGGAAGTGGTAGAGCGATTTAACCGTTATGAGTGGCCAGGAAACGTTAGGCAGTTACAGAATATATTGCGTAACGTGGTAGTACTAAATAACGGGAAAGAGATAAATCTGGATATGTTACCTCCGCCGCTAAACCTACCGACAGAGAATCAAATTCGAGTCGAGAAAACGGTAAAAGAGAGTCTGTCGGTTCATGAGATCTTCCCTTTATGGCAGACGGAAAAAACGGCCATTGAGCAAGCGATTGAAGCATGCGAGGGCAATATTCCTCGGGCTGCTGGCTATTTAGATGTCAGTCCTTCGACTATCTATAGAAAGTTGCAAGCATGGGGTAATGGAAAATAGCGATGGATATCTTAAACAAAGAAAAAATAGAGCGTCTTTCCAACGAGATTGGGGCTGATAATCTACCCGTGTTGCTCGATATCTTTCTCAGTGAATTGAGCTTGTATAAAAAGACCCTTTTGGAAGATGAAACGGTTGATAAAGAGAAGTACTTAAGGGAAATAAGCCATGCTTTAAAAAGCAGTGCGGCGAGTTTCGGTGCCGATAGGCTTTGTCACGTTTCCATTGATATGGATGCTCGAATTAAAGCTGGGGAAGCGCTTAACCCTGTGGCGGATTTAGAAAAAATGGTTCAACACCTAGAAGAGACCAGAGAGACGTATCAAGCTCTGGTCGCTAAGTAGTTGCGTCATTAGAGTATCTACGCCGTTTTATTTAAGTAGGTTTTCAATGGCCGATTGGAGTTTACTTCTGTCATGTCGCCAATCTCTATTTGGCGATGCAAGTTCAGTGGTCAAGCAGTGCCACTCTTGGTCAATCTCTGGATGAGGCGTATCACCGAGTACGACGTCTATTTTTCTTCCTTGGCAGGCCCGTTCACACCATTCCAATTTCTGTTTGAGGCTCATGCGTCCTGCTGGGCCATATTCAGGTGACAAGTTTTCAACGAAAACCAATTTCGCTTTTGTATTATTAGCAATCGCTTTACCGACTTCAGGAAGCAATAATGGCGGCATAATACTCGTTAAAAAGCTTCCTGGCCCTAATACGATGCAGTCAGACTCGTCAATGGCCGTAACGCCTTCTTTTGTCGCTGGAACTTCTGGAGAGAGATCTAAACGCATAAGGTCATCAGGCATCTCATCCACATTGGTTTCACCCGTTACCCATTTACCTTCAACGGAAAGGGCGGTTAGGTCTGACGGATGCTCAGACATTGGAACAATATTGACATCAACTTTAAGCATATTACGAATCAGTTGAATGGCTTCAAAAGGCCGAACAGACAGGTTGTCTAATGCGGTAAGCATTAAATTTCCCAAGTTATGCCCATCAAGCTCTCCCGCGCCTTTAAAGCGGTACTCAAACATCATTGAACTGATGGAAGGGTCGGTGATCAACTGGTTAATACAGTTTCGTGTATCTCCCCAAGCAATACCGCCTTGGCAATGACGAATTCGCCCCGTGGATCCCCCATTATCTGTGGTGGTCACAATTCCTGTTGCGTTAGACCCAAAGTCTTTAAGTGCAGCAAGCATACGACCTAATCCGTGTCCGCCTCCAATGGCAACCACTTTTTTAGATGAGTATAGAGTCATGAAGTTCTTCTTAATTGTAGGGCGGTAGAATAATTATCAGCGCTTTCACTATACAAGTTAGTCGCTGTGTCTATTAATTTAGTGTAATTCCGCCCTTTTAAATACTCAATAGTGGGTAATTTGTGGGGTGAGCAAAATTTTTTGACCGCTAGGGTAGAATCGTATCAAAATATTAAGTATTTTATTAAATAGCTACCATTGAATGTGAATCAGCATTAATGGTTGCCATAACTCCGAGCTCATTTCGCTAAGTTCCCGTCTTTGGTTAATACCTTGTATGTCGGTAAGGATAGGCGCAATGAGCCAGTGACAAGTTGTCACCAGGGCTGAATTAGAAATGATTCCGCCTCCCGTATTTGGAAAGGTGTTCCATGGCGCAACAATTCGAAGATAAATTTAACCGTAAGTTTTATTACTTGCGGTTATCCGTTACAGATGTCTGTAACTTCAAGTGTACCTACTGTTTACCTGATGGCTATAAGCCTTCGGGGCAGAAAAACTCGTCTTTTTTAACCGTCCCTGAAGTGAAACGAGTGGTTTCCGCATTTGCTGAATGTGGAACATCCAAAGTTCGCATCACCGGTGGTGAACCTAGCTTACGTAAAGACTTCATAGATATTATCGATACTGTCTCCTCGACCTCTGGAATCCAAAAGGTAGCGACGACGACGAATGGCTATCGTATGGAGAAGCAGGTTGCTGATTGGAAACAAGCGGGTCTGACGCATATCAATGTGAGTCTAGATAGTCTCGACCCTAGAATGTTCCATCAAATAACTGGTGAGAATAAATTCACTCAAGTCATGGCGGGTATCGACCGCGCCTTTGAAGTGGGATACGAGCAAGTTAAAGTCAATGTCGTTTTGATGAAAGATCTTAACTCTCAAGAACTGCCAAACTTCCTTAATTGGATTAAAGATCGTCCGATTCAATTGCGTTTTATCGAACTGATGCAAACGGGAGAAATGGATGATCTGTTTCACAAACATCATGTATCTGGTGTTGCGATACGTAATCAGCTCATTGCCAACGGCTGGATATTAAAAGTCCGTGCTGTCAATGACGGTCCAGCGCAAGTTTTTGTTCATCCTGATTATCAGGGAGAAATTGGCCTTATCATGCCGTATGAGAAAAGCTTCTGTGAAAGCTGCAACCGATTAAGAGTGTCGGCTCGAGGTAAGCTTCATATGTGCTTATTTGGTGATCACGGCGTTGAGTTAAGAGATCTTTTGCAAAATGATCTGCAGCAAAACGCGTTGATGGAACGTATTTCACAACAACTTCAGAATAAATCTCAAAGCCATTTCTTACATGATGGCAATTCAGGAATTACTCCTCATTTAGCGTCTATTGGTGGCTAGTATGCCTCCGGCTGTGATTGATCATGGCCGGGACACCTTTAAGACGTCGGATTAAAATTTATCAAATAGGTGAATAAATGGGTCACGCAGAAAGCAAATTTCAAGCAGCGAACATTGCTGTTTTAACGGTTTCAGATACACGTACTGAAGAGAACGACACATCGGGCGGCTACTTAGCAGAACAAGCGAAAGAAGCGGGTCATAATGTTATCGATAAGCAAATTGTAATCGATGATATGTATAAAATCCGTGCAATCGTTTCTCAGTGGATTGCCGATGAGAAAGTACAAGCAGTCGTTATTACTGGTGGTACAGGTTTTACTTCTCGTGACAGTACGCCTGAAGCACTAGTACCGTTGTTCGATAAGCAAGTTGAAGGCTTCGGCGAGCTTTTCCGTACGGTTTCTTATGAAGAGATCGGTACGTCAACGATTCAATCTCGCGCGATTGCAGGCTTTGCTAATCATACGGTTATCTTTGCTATGCCAGGTTCAACAGGGGCTTGCCGTACCGCGTGGACCAAAATAATTAAACAGCAGTTAGACGCAAGTCATCGCCCTTGTAACTTCATGCCACATTTATCGGTATAAGGGCAGAGACATTTTATGAGTGAATTAACCCATATTAATGCTTCAGGTGAAGCGAACATGGTTGATGTGTCTGCGAAAGCTGATACCGTTCGAGAAGCCAGAGCAGAAGCTTTTGTTTCTATGTCTGCAGAGACGCTCAATTTGATTGTTTCTGGTCAACATCATAAAGGCGATGTGTTCGCCACCGCACGCATAGCAGGGATTCAAGCAGCAAAGAAAACATGGGATTTGATCCCGCTTTGTCATCCGCTTCTGCTCTCTAAAGTTGAAGTCCAACTTGAAGCGCTGGAAGCTGACAACAAAGTTCGCATTGAGTCGGTGTGTAAGCTGGCAGGTAAAACTGGCGTTGAGATGGAAGCATTAACGGCCGCTTCAGTGGCTGCGTTAACCATTTATGACATGTGCAAGGCTGTGCAAAAAGACATAGTGATTGAGAATGTACGTTTACTTGAAAAAACGGGCGGTAAATCTGGTCACTTTAAGGTGGAGTCATGATTAAGGTTCTGTTTTTTGCTCAAACCCGCGAGCTAGTTGGGGTTGATAGTGTCGAACTTGACGCTAATTTCGACACGGTAGAGCAAATTCGATCTCACCTCGCTCAGCAAGAAGGCAAGTGGGACATCGCACTAGAGCAAGGTAAGTTATTGGCGGCGGTGAACCAATCGATTGTTCCGCTAGAGTCTACTATTGTTGATGGTGATGAAATCGCTTTCTTCCCTCCTGTTACCGGAGGTTAGTCATGGATAATCGCGTTAGTGTTCAATATGAAGACTTCTCAGTTTCTGACGAGTGTGACTATTTAGGTGAAGGTACCGATGCGGGTGCTGTCGTAACTTTTATTGGTAAAGTTCGTGATATGAACCTAGGTGATAATGTGACCGGTCTTTCCTTAGAGCATTACCCAGGAATGACAGAAAAAGCGCTATTGGAGATTTGTGACCAAGCTGAAAAACGTTGGCCTTTATTAAGATTGCGCGTTATCCATCGGGTAGGTGATCTTGATATTGGCGATCAAATTGTCTTTGTTGGTGTGTCTAGCGCTCATCGTGGGGCTGCATTTGAAGCGTGTGAGTTTATTATGGATTACTTGAAAACCAAAGCGCCGTTCTGGAAGAAAGAGCGGACGACAGAGACCACTCGCTGGGTAGAGTCAAGACAATCCGATGCCGATGCCGCTGAGCGTTGGAAAGACAAATAGCTGGCATGGCATATGCATTTTTAAAGGTTAACTTCGGTTAGCCTTTTTTGATCCTATGACTCAAATTTACCTCGCTAACTTTGCCATACTAGAACGTGTATTAAGGTAGGAAGCACAATAAAAGCGCGACAAAAGAAGGAATTCGAGCGTGTTAAATAGAAAAGTCATCAAGCGCGCTGCATGGATTGCACTGATTGTGGGGACGCTTTTAAATATCATTAATCAGCATGATGCGATTTTCTTTGATGCATCAATACAATGGATAAAAATTGGGCTGACTTATTGTGTTCCATTTTTCGTATCGCTCATCAGTAGCATAATCACAATGAGAGATATGGCACAAGAACATAAAAAATAGTGACAGTACCATATGGCTGGAAGTGAGGTACAACGGGGCTTTAGCGATCAATCGGTCATATCTATCGATAATATTGGTTAAATCCATTTAGTAAAATCAAGAAATTAGACAACAATTACTATAGACACGTTAAAAAGTTGTTGCTTAAGGAGCAAGCTATGGAATCACAAAGAGTAAAAGATTATATGACTCTTCAGGCAGTAACCTTTACACCTGATATGTCTTTAAGTGTTGCCTTGCAGAAGGTGATGAAGTGTTCTCACCTTGGTGGTCCAGTTATTGATGAGCAAGAGAAAGTGATTGGCTTCTTATCTGAGCAAGATCTACTCGATAAGTTAGTGAAAGTCAGCTACTTTTGCCAAGATACGCACCTAGTCGGCGACTGTATGCACACAGAGGTACTTTCTGTCTCTCCCGAAACTACTATCATCGAGATGGCTGATAAGATGAAAGTCGGCAAACCTAAAGTATATCCCGTCGTCGATAACGAAAAGTTGGTTGGCATAATTAGTCGAACAGACGTATTGAGAGCGATTGGTCAAAGTATTGATGATTGCTTTAAACACCCTGTGTGATAGGTTGTCCCTAGCGTAAAAGAGTAACAAAATGTAAGGCGCTTATTGCGCCTTTTCTTGTTTTTGAGGGAATAGAATGTCAAACCAAGGTGCAAAATTCGTTGAAGGATCAACCATGAGGCACATCTTAGTGATGTCTGGTGCAGGCTCTGTTGGTTTGATGGCACTCTTTGTAGTCGACTTACTGGATATGCTCTTTATCAGTATGCTTGGTCAAGTTGAATTAGCCGCAGCGGTTGGCTTTGCAGGAAGTTTAGTCTTTTTCTCTACCTCTATCTCTATTGGTACTTCCATTGCAATGGGAGCACTTGTCTCTAAAGCCATAGGCTCAAAAAAACGCGATTATGCGCGAAGGCTCAGTGCGAGCATTATGGCAACCGCATTTGTTATAAGCTCAATTGTTTGCGCTTCTATGTATGTCTATATTCCTGAATTACTGTCATTAATTGGTGCTCAAGGTATCGCTGCTGAACGAGCGCAAGCGTATTTACAAATACTCTTGCCGAGCGGGCCTGTGATTGCTTTAGCTATGGCGGCAGGGGCTGGATTACGCTCCGCAGGTGATGCAAAACGATCCATGTGGGCGACCTTATCTGGTGGTATTGTTAATGCGGTACTTGATCCTATCTTTATCTTTGGCTTTGGATGGAATGTGGAAGGGGCGGCGCTTGCCTCGGTCATCGCGCGTTTCACGGTATTGTTCTTTTCTCTCTATCCACTTATCAAGGTCCATAAGTTGGTGGCAATGCCGTCATTTGGCGATTGGCAACGCAACTTGAAAGTCATTTTGGCCATTGCAATCCCCGCGATTATTACCAATATTGCTACGCCAGTTGGTAACGCGATTGTGACCTCATCGATTGCACAATTTGGAGAAAATTTTGTTGCTGGATACGCGGTAATAGGGCGACTTATTCCGGTCTGTTTTGCTGTCATATTTGCCCTTTCCGGTGCGGTTGGGCCGATTATTGGGCAAAATTTCGGTGCGGAACGTTTTGATAGAGTCAAAGAAACGCTCAATAACTCTCTCATTGTGACAACAAGCTATACCCTAGTGGTTTGTCTTATCTTGTATTTTGCTCAGGATCTTATTGTCGCCATGTTTAGCCTTGAAGGGGATGCTGCCATCATCGTTGTTGCCTTTTGTACCTATGTCGCGATCAGTTTCATTTTTAATGGAACCCTGTTTGTTGCCAACACGTCGTTTAATAATCTTGGTAAGCCTCTCTATTCAACAGCTCTCAATTTAGGCAAAGCAACGATAGGCACATTACCTTTCGTCTATTTTGGGGCAATGTGGTTTGGTGCACTTGGGGTGTTATATGGTCAAGCCGTGGGTACCATGGTATTTGGGATCATCGCAATCTACATGTTACGAAGGCACATTGCAGGCATGATGGAAGGCCAAGAGCCAGAAGTGGATGATGATCCTTCGTTTACTTGCGTTAACTCACAGCCATTCTGTTCTCATGATGCCGTGTTAATTGATGATGCAATTATCGATAAAGAGGTGATGGACATCATGCACCTCGATGAAAATAAGAGCGAAAAAGAGAAAATATAGTTTGACCTTGGAGTAGGCTCAAAGGTTTACACTCTTTATAAACAGTACTTATTCTTTGAATATGGATTATGGAGAGAAAGATATGTGCACAAAACACGCAGGGTGCCGCTCAAATAAAGTCACACCAGCCGCAGCGGCAAGTAGTGGATGCTCTACACCTAAAATAAACTCAATACAGATGGCGGGTGTCTCAACCTCGTCGGATAGCAGTTGCTGCAGTTCAAGCTCTTGTGACAGTAGCGCGAGCTCGAATGATGAGGAAAGCGAGTCCAGTTGCTCTCCTAGTTTAACCTCAACGGAACAAACATCTACTTCCACTAAAATTAAAAATGAAACAAATACGGCTCAATCCGTACTAAGCCAGAGTTGGAAGATTGAGGGCATGGACTGCCCTGCCTGTGCAAGGAAAGTTGAAACCGCGGTCAATAAAATAGAGGGGATAAAAGAATCAAAAGTCTTATTCGCCACCGAAAAGCTGGTTGCCAAGTTCAATGACCCGTCTGTCGTTAACAGCATTGAACAAGCCGTCATTAGTGCAGGTTTCTCCTTTGTCACCGCGAATAACAGTCAAACGGAAACCCAAACGGGTTGGCTACCTCTACTGAAACAAAATGGAAAGATAATTGCCATTGCTGTGGCGATGGTTCTCGCTGCCATAATTAAACCCTCATTGCCTGTTTTGAGCGAAGGGTTATTCATATTTACCTGTCTTGCTGGTTTATACCCTATTGGCAAAAAAGCTATTCAGCTTGCGAAATCGGGTACACCATTTTCAATTGAAACACTCATGAGCGTTGCCGCTTTGGGGGCATTGTATTTAGGTGAGACAGTGGAAGCGGCGATGGTTCTACTGTTATTTCTGATTGGCGAGCGCCTTGAAGCTTTTGCCGCTTCTAGAGCAAGAAGTGGTGTTCAAGCGTTAATGGCACTGGTTCCTGAAACTGCAACAAAGATTATTGATGGTCAACGAGTCGAGGTTTCTGCCAGTGAATTAAATCCGGGTGATGTTATTGAAGTCTCTCCGGGCTCAAGGCTTCCGGCCGATGGTACTCTGCATGATGAACTAGCAAGTTTTGATGAAAGTGCGTTAACAGGTGAATCCATTCCTGTTGAGCGCTATAAAAGTGAAGCGGTGATGGCTGGTGCTGTTGTAGCCGATCGCGTGGTTCGATTTACCATTACCTCAAAACAGGGCGAGAATGCGATTGATCGTATTCTTCACCTTATCGAAGAAGCGGAATCTCGCAAAGCACCCTTAGAACGTTTTCTGGATAAGTTTAGCCGTTGGTATACGCCGCTGATGATGTTGGTGGCCTTAGCGGTTATCACGCTTCCGCCCCTGCTATTCGCTCAACCTTGGGAAACGTGGGTTTACCGAGGTTTAGCTTTACTGCTTATCGCTTGTCCATGTGCATTAGTGATTTCTACGCCAGCTGCAATAACTTCAGGATTAGCCGCTGGTGCTAAGAGAGGCGCGTTGATCAAAGGTGGCGCCGCACTTGAACAACTTGGAAAAATAGAAACCGTCGCGTTTGATAAAACCGGTACCTTAACCAAAGGAAAACCTGAAGTGACTAACGTGATAGCCTTTAACGAATGGGAAGAAAACTCACTGTTAGAAGTGGTAGGCGGCATTGAAGTTGGTTCAAGTCACCCGCTCGCTGTTTCTCTTGTTAAGCGTGCAGAAGAAATGGGCATAACATTGCCAGAGGCGAGTGAGAAACAAGCCTTGATTGGTAGTGGCGTGAAAGGCACGGTTAATGGACATATCTATCAGGTGTGTGCACCGAGCAAACTGACGGTATCCCTTCATGCTGATATCGTGGCTATGGTTGAACAGCTTGAAGACGAAGGTAAAACGGTTGTTATTGCCACTAAAGGCGAACCTGAATGTATCGGCCTGATTGCTTGGCAAGATACCCTTCGAGAAGATGCGAAACAGGCGGTTAAAGCCCTACAGTCACTTGGTATTCATTCCATTATGTTAACGGGCGACAACCCACGCAGTGCAGCGGCGATTAGCTCGCAGATTGATATTGATTATAAAGCCAGTTTGCTGCCACAAGATAAAGTCACCTATGTTGAGCAACTGTCTCAAAATTCTAATGTCGCCATGGTTGGTGATGGGATTAACGATGCGCCTGCAATGAAAGCATCAAGCATTGGTATTGCGATGGGTGGTGGGACAGACGTTGCGTTAGAAACAGCTGATGCAGCAATTACCCATAATCGTTTGATTGAGCTCTCTGGCATGATTGAGCTATCACAAGCGACACTCGCTAATATCAGACAGAATGTCTGCTTGGCTCTTGGGCTCAAAGCCGTATTTCTTGTCACGAGCTTATTTGGGATTACGGGCTTATGGGTGGCTGTTATGGCCGACAGTGGTGCTACCGCACTAGTGACGCTTAACGCGTTACGGTTATTAAAGTTTAAATCCAAATTTGGTCACTAAAACTTCTCGTTGAGAGGGAAATGAGATGTCGTTGTGATACCCACTTTGATCGAAGTGGGTATCAAAATTGTGCAATCAGTTGTTAACTACATTGATAAAAGTGTGATGCCAACCGTTTTTGTGTGAAATGAAATGATAATCACGAACTCTTGATGTGATGCTTGTCACTCTTTGTTGTTGTTAGGTTCGATACAGTAATTCCATACCCTACGAACCCAATAAACTCATAGCTGAACAAGCTGCAAAAGGAGTGACTTATGTCTCAAGCTGTTTTCCACCTAGGTATTACTGAAGCTGATTTGAATGGCGCGACGCTTGCGATCATTCCGGGCGATCCTGCACGCGTACAAAAGATCGCTGAAGAGATGGAGAATCCAGTTTTCCTAGCGAGCCATCGTGAATACACCCTTTATCGTGCTGAATTAGATGGAAAGCCAGTTGTTGTTTGTTCAACAGGTATCGGTGGTCCTTCAACGTCAATAGCGGTTGAAGAGCTTGCTCAACTAGGTGTTCGTACTTTCCTTCGTGTCGGCACGACTGGGGCAATTCAACCGCATGTTAATGTTGGTGATATGATTGTTTCGACGGGTTCCGTTCGTCTAGACGGTGCAAGCTTACATTTTGCGCCAATGGAGTTCCCTGCAGTTGCTGATTTTGATGTGGCGACGGCAATGAAAGCCGCTGTTGAAGAGTCTGGCGCTGATGTTCATATGGGCGTAACTGCTTCAAGCGACACCTTCTACCCTGGGCAAGAGCGTTACGATACATTCTCAGGGCGTGTTGTTAAGAGCTTCCAAGGCTCAATGCAAGAGTGGCAGGATATGGGCGTACTGAACTTCGAAATGGAATCAGCAACGCTACTGACCATGTGTGCAAGTTCTGGCTTAAAAGCGGGTTGTGTTGCGGGTGTTATTATTAACCGTACCCAAAAAGAGATTCCAGATCACGCGACATTAAAAGAGACAGAAGCGCGTTCAATTAAGGTCGTTGTTGCAGCTGCTCGTAAAATGCTTTAATCCAAGCGTGAAAACTTATGCGTAGTTAGCTTTCTTAATAGTGAGTTAGTTTATCAAAGCATGACATATTGTATCAAAAAGCCACTGAATCCCATCAGTGGCTTTTTTTTATGAGTACTAACAGCGTATCATTGAGGTAGAGCAGAGTATTTGTCGTTGTATAACGGAATACTATTGCGTGATTTTACCTATGAAAAATCAAATTATTACTATTGTCTTCCCAGTTAAGGACTCATATGAACTTCGCACTCATAGCAAGAAGAGCTGCTCCTCTCATTATTCTCGGCGTGTTTTTTATTGCATCCCAGATACTCATCGCAAGCAAGGAGGAGCCTGAACAGATAGCTATTGAGCCAACTGAACTTCGTATCGAGGTATTAGATGCGGCGCCAAAGGAAATGACTTTCCATATTGATTCTTATGGCTTTGTTGAACCTAAGTATCAATCTAAAGTCGTCAGTGAAATATCAGGCAGAATCGTAACCTTATCACCAGACTTATTGGTGGGTGGTTTAGTTAAGAAAGGTCAGATACTCGCGAATATTGATCCCTCTGATTATGAAGCGGACCTTGAGCAAGCGAAAGCGTCATTGGCTCAGGCAAAAGCCTCACTAGAAGAAGAGCTCGCGCGAGCAGAAGTAGCAAAGCGAGATTGGGCTCATGTTGGCGAGGGTGAAGCGCCAAAACTCGGGTTGCGAGTCCCACAAGTCAAGCGTGAACAAGCCAATGTTAAATTTGCTCAAGCAGCGGTAAAGCGTGCCATTCGTAATGTCCAAAGAACGGTGATCAGAGCACCTTTTGATGGCTTAGTAAGTGAACGACACGCCAGCCTAGGGGAGTACTTAACCGTTGGCGCGCCTATCGCCGATATTTATGATACTCAGCAGGCCGAAGTCTCATTACCTATTACAAACAGTGATTTAGCTTACTTACCGATTAATGATGATGTTTCGTTAACTGCGACACTTCAAGTTCGATATGCAGGGCAGGAGTTCAATTACCCAGCAACTATTAAGCGAAGTGAGCGTGTTATCGACCGTAACTCACGTATGTTCAACCTCATTGCTGAAATCGATGACCCATATTGCTTAGAGCAGGGGCGTTGTATTCAACCATCGCTAAAGTTTGGTAGTTATGTGACGGCGAAGGTGGTTGCCAATACAGTGGAGGATGTCGTTTCTCTGCCGCGTAATTTAGTTCGTAATGGTAAAGCTTACGTGGTGAATGATGAATTGAAACTTGAGCAACGTAACGTGAATATTATTCGTCAAGATGAAGCGTTTGCTTATATTCAATCAAGCTTTGTTGAGGGTGAACAAATCTCTGTGACACCTATCAATCAATACAGCGAAGAACAAATAGTGACCATCATTGGTGTGAAAGAGAACGGCGCGCAGGAGCAACAGAATGACTAAGCAGCGCGGTATCATCGCTTGGTTTGCTCACAACCCAGTCGCAGCAAACCTTATCATGTGGCTGCTTATTATTGGCGGGACCTTTAGTGTCTTCACATTGAACAAAGAAGTTTTCCCAACGATTGAAACTAACTTCGTTCAAGTTACCGTCGCTTATCCCGGCGCCGCTCCTCAAGAAATTGAAGAGGGGATAAACATCAAGATTGAAGAGGCCATCAAAGACATTCGGGGAATTAAGCAGGTTTCTTCTGTCGCCGCTGACAGTGTCGGTACCGTTACTGTTGAAGTGGACTCGGGTTATCGGCCTAAAGATATTTTAGATGAGATTAAGTTAGAAGTTGATGCGATATCCACCTTTCCGGACAGTATTGAACAGCCAAATATTTTCCAAATAAAGCCCAAAAATCTGGTGATGTTTGTTTCCATTTACGGAGACCTGACTGATCATGAGATGAAAGAGCTAGCGAAGCAGACTCGTGATGAATTTACGTCACTTCCTGCGGTATCAAGTGCGGATTTAATCGGTGCGTTAGACTATGAAATTGCAATAGAAGTCCGTGAGCGTCAACTTAGGGAGTATGGCTTAACTTTCAACGATGTTGCACAAGCGGTACAACGCTCGTCATTTGACTTACCGGGTGGCTCCATTCGTGCCGATGATGGAAATATTTTACTGCGAACGAAGGCGCAAGCGTACAGAGAGGGTGATTTTACGGACATAGTGATTGCCGCTAATCCCGATGGTAGCCGTATTCTATTATCGCAAGTTGCAGATGTGCGTGATGGCTTTATTGATTGGGATAACTATGTTCGTTTTAATGGTTACCCCGCTGCGATCATCCAAGTGAACAGTGTGGATAGCCAAGATGCTGTGGAGATATCAAAACAAGTTAATGCTTGGCTTGATGAACATAAAAAGACGCTCCCTAGCGGGGTCTTTATGGACAGTTGGCTTGATTTAACGCACTACCTTGATGGTCGCTTGGACATGATGGTTTCCAATATTGTTTTCGGTGCTATTCTTGTTTTTGCCATACTCGCTCTGTTCTTAAATGTAAAATTGGCCTTTTGGGTCATGATGGGCCTTCCGGTCTGTTTCTTAGGGGCGTTCTTTTTAATGCCGCACCCACCATTTGGGGTAACGCTCAATATGGTGAGCTTGTTTGCCTTTATTCTCGTGCTCGGGATTGTAGTGGACGATGCGATTGTAACAGGGGAGAGTGCCGCTCAAGAGATTGAGAATAATGGCCACAGTGTTGATAGTGTTGTGACGGGCGTACGTAAAGTGGCAACGCCAGCGACGTTTGGTGTTTTAACCACGATTGTCGCCTTTATTCCCATGTTGCTCATCTCTGGCCCAATGAAAAGCTTGAGTGAAGCGGTGGCTTGGGTTGTTATTCTGTGCCTCATTTTCTCACTGGTTGAGTCAAAGCTTATTCTTCCTGCGCACCTTGCGCATATGAAAATCAAACCGAACAAAAATCCCAATCGATTTGTTAAAGCGAAACAAGCGTTTAATGCTCGATTGAATACCTTTGTTTTTGAGCGCTATAAGCCATTCCTACAGCGATGTATCCAGTATCGATACAGTGTATTAGCCGCCTTTATTGGCGTACTCATGTTCTCTGTTGCGTTGGTGATGAGCGGCAAAGTACGTTGGGTTTTCTTCCCAGACATGCCTTCGGACTATATCCATGTAACGCTTGAAATGGAACCGGCCTTTTCTGAAGCCAGAACCATTGAAACGGCGCAGCTAATCGAGAAATCGATGCATAAAATGGATGAGAAAATTCAGCAGGAATATGGCAGTTCTGTGGTCGATCACTATTTAGTAGTGAAATCATCTCTGACCAATATCGAATTTTTTGTCGAGCTTTCTAAAGCTGAAGACCGTGAAGTTGATGGCGTTCAAATTGCTGATAAATGGCGTGCGGAGCTACCGACGTTAGTGGGGGTAAATAAACTCTCATTTGAGGCGGGTGGTGGAGCGCAAACAAACACAGTGACGTTTGAACTGGCCTCTGATGACCTGGATGCCTTGACGGCAGCTTCTGATGAGCTGAAAGAGAAGTTACGCCTCTATAATGGGCTCTATGATATCTCTGATAACTTCTCTTCAGGTTCAAGCGAAATTCGTCTACAGATAAAGCCAGAAGCGGAAGCATTAGGGTTAACCCTGTTAGATTTAGCCTCTCAAGTTCGCCACGGGTTCTTTGGCTATGAAGCACAGCGCTTGTTACGTGACAAAGAAGAAGTCAAAGTCATGGTGCGTTATCCTCGTGATGAAAGGCGCAGTATTGGTCATTTAGAAAACATGCTGATACGAACGCCATCTGGTGATCGAGTTCCTTTTTCTACGGTTGCTGAGATAGAGCTTGATGACTCATATTCATCCATTAACCGTAAAGATTACCGCAGAGCGCTGACTGTCGTAGCGAACGTTAATACCAATGTGGCCGAGCCGAAAAAGGTGATAGATGACATATTGACGAATTTTGTCCCAGAGTTAGCGACTAAATACGACGGTTTAACTGTGAAGCTAGGTGGCGCGAGTTTAGATGAACAAGAATCCATGGTCGCGTTAGCGCAAGGGGCGCTGTTTGTTCTATTAGCGGTGTATACGCTGCTGGCGATTCCGTTGAAGTCGTATACTCAACCGATGATTATCATGTCGGTGATCCCATTTGGCATGATTGGCGCGCTATTTGGCCACCTGTTCTTGGGGCTATCAATGAGTATGTTGAGTATGACAGGAATTATCGCCCTAGGCGGTGTTGTCGTGAACGATTCACTGGTGTTGGTGGATTATGTCAATCGAGCTCGCTCTGAGGGCAAGAGTATTACGCAAGCCGCGATAGATTCAGGCTGCTTCCGTTTTAGAGCGGTTATCTTGACCTCTCTAACCACGTTCTTTGGTTTGGTGCCAATGATGCTTGAAACTAGCCTTCAAGCTCAGGTGATGATACCAATGGCCGTGTCATTAGCGTTTGGTATTCTATTCTCTACCTTTGTAACGTTATTATTGGTGCCGATTCTTTATTTGGTACTGAACGATATCAAACGTGGCTCGTCTAAGTTTTATCAGTGGTGGTGGAAACCAGAAAGCGAGGCATAGTAACTTTTACCTGTTTACTCTTGGTAAATAAAAAGCTGGCTCTAGGGCCAGCTTTTTTTACACATCATTTGAAATGACTGAAGATTTATTCTGATTAAAATCGGTATCTTAATCCAACGCTTCCAGAGAAACCGCCACTATCAAATTCTTCATAGTCATAAGAATCAACGCCAACTAACCCGTAAATGCTAAGGTCGTCGACACTTTCAAAGGTTCTCGATACGCCAAAAAATAGGCCGTAATAGGTGGCGCTATGATCACTCTTGTCTGTCGAAATAACTTCGTTAGAGCTCATGTTGGTTCGAATTAACTTGTTGTCCGTATTACCAAGGCCGAATGAAGCATTGATCATCATATCGAAGCCATCAAAGCTTCCCAGCGTATATTCATAGTCGAGTACGGCAAATTGAGCTTCTGCTTCATAATGCTCTGAAAATGGAGATGTTCCTTGTGTGTAGGTTTTATCGCTGTCTGATTCTGTTGCCATATAGCCCAACGATAATGCGTGTTTATCGACTGCGTAACCAAATGAAATCTTATTGGCCTTATCTGAGCCTACGCCAATTTGAGCGTTTACGAAGGGAGTTGCGTTTACTGCGGCGCTTAACAAAGCGGTTGTTGCCAATACTAGAAGTCTCATTACACACTCTACTTATCATCATGATTTGCGTAGCGTATAGAAGGCGTCATCTTATTACAATATACCGATAGATAACTTTACGAACCCTTTACAGTTGTTATTTCTATCGACAAAAAAATCCCCGTTATTCGATGCTAATAAGTTAGCCATAACGGGGACTTCTATTTTCTACTTTTGCTTCTGTATTGGAAGCGAGTAGTGAGTATTACATCACGCGCATACCAGGTTGAGCACCTTCGTGTGGCTCAAGGATCCAAAGATCGCTGCCACCAGGGCCTGCTGCTAAGATCATGCCTTCAGACATACCAAACTTCATCTTACGAGGTTTCAGGTTTGCGACCATAACGGTTAGCTTACCTTCTAGCTCTTCAGGTTTGTACGCTGATTTAATCCCAGAGAATACCTGACGCGTTTCACCGCCGATATCCAATTGGAATTTCAGTAGTTTGTTCGCTTTTGGCACTTCTTCACAAGAGATGATACGAGCAATACGCATATCGACAGCAGCAAACGCATCGAACTCAATCTCATCGGCGATTGGCTCTTTCTCTAGCTCTGTTTTGCTCGCTTTTTCTTTCTCAGCTTCTGCTTTCTCTTTGGCTGCCATTTCTGCTGCTGCATCTTCTTTTGAAGACTCAACCATTGCTTCCACTTTCTTAGGATCAATACGACTAAATAGCGCTTTGAACTTAGTGATCTCGTGATCAGTTAGCGGTGTAGCAATCGCTTCCCACGTTAGCTCTTCGTTTAAGAATGCTTCAGTGCGAGCTGCAAGTTCAGGCATTACAGGTTTTAGGTAAGCCATTAGAACGCGGAACAGGTTAATACCTACAGAAGATACTTGTTGAAGCTCAGCTTCTTTGCCTTCTTCTTTGGCAAGAACCCAAGGTGCTTTTTCATCAATGTACTGGTTCGCTTTATCAGCTAATGCAGTAATTTCACGAATAGCGCGGCTAAATTCACGAGTTTCGTATAGCTGACCGATACGCTCAGCCGCTGCTACGAATTCGTTGTAAAGCTCAGGTTCAGCAAATTCAGCAGAAAGCTTACCTTCGAAACGCTTAGTGATGAAGCCAGCGTTACGAGATGCCAGGTTTACAATCTTGTTTACTACGTCAGCATTTACACGTTGAGTGAAGTCTTCAAGGTTAAGGTCAAGGTCATCGATACGGCTGTTTAGTTTCGCCGCGTAGTAGTAACGTAAACACTCAGGGTCTAAGTGGTTTAGGTATGTACTTGCTTTGATGAAGGTGCCTTTAGACTTGGACATCTTCGCGCCGTTAACCGTTACGTAGCCGTGTACGAATACGTTGTTTGGCTTACGGAAACCAGAGCCTTCAAGCATTGCAGGCCAGAATAGGCTGTGGAAGTAAACAATGTCTTTACCGATGAAGTGGTAAAGCTCTGTTGAGCTGTCTTTATTCCAGTACTCATCGAAATCTAGGTCATCGCGCTTGTCACATAGGTTTTTGAATGAACCCATGTAGCCGATTGGGGCATCTAGCCATACGTAGAAGAACTTGTCTTTTTCGCCTGGGATTTCGAAACCAAAGTAAGGCGCGTCACGTGAGATATCCCACTGCTGAAGACCAGACTCAAACCACTCTTGCATCTTGTTCGCGGTTTCAGATTGCAGTGAACCAGAACGTGTCCACTCTTTCAGCATGCTTTCGAATTGAGGCAGATCGAAGAAGAAGTGCTCAGAATCTTTCATTACTGGAGTAGCACCAGACACTGCAGACTTAGGATTGATTAGCTCAGTTGGGCTGTATGTCTCACCACAGTTATCACAGTTATCACCGTACTGGTCTTCTGACTTACATTTAGGGCAAGTACCTTTTACGAAGCGGTCTGGTAAGAACATCTCTTTTTCTGGATCAAACAATTGAGAGATAGTGCGGCTAGAAATAAAGCCATTCTTTTTCAACTCAAGGTAGATATGAGAAGCGAGCTCACGGTTCTCTTCAGAGTGTGTGCTGTGGTAGTTGTCAAAGCTGATATCAAAACCGGCGAAGTCTTTTTGGTGCTCTTCGCTCACTGCTGCAATCATCTCTTCTGGGGTAATGCCCATTTGCTGAGCTTTCAGCATTATAGGCGTGCCGTGTGCATCGTCTGCACAGATGAAGTTTACAGTGTTGCCACGTAGACGCTGGTAACGAACCCAGATATCCGCTTGGATATGCTCAAGCATATGACCTAAGTGGATTGAACCGTTAGCGTACGGAAGGGCACAAGTTACAAGCAGTTTCCTTGAATCAGTCGCCATACTTAATATTTCGCTTCTTGATAGGTATAAAAATGATGGCTAATACTACCGCATGCGGCGATTAACTCCAAGGTGTGGTACGGGCTATTCCCGCAGTTTTTTTAGGGTTCAGTCGTGCCCTTTCCAGTGTTAGGATTGCTAAAAAAGGAGATGTTATGCGTCAGTTTCAGTCTAAAGCGGAGTTTTGTCAGTGGCTCAATGAATTTAGCCATCAAAATCTCATCGATGGTTGGGCCAGCCAAGTGGGTATCGTTACTATTTTACCAACAGGCGTTTTTCAGATCTCGATTCCATTTGCAGCCAACGAACTTATCGATTCTCTACGTGATTGGATCGACGCGTCTCAGCAGGCTCAACATGTTGGGTCATTTGAATATTCAATATTAAGCCGTGTTAAAACCCTAGAAACACCCGTACCAACGCCAATTAAGGGCGTAAAAAATGTGATTGCGGTTACTTCTGCTAAAGGGGGCGTCGGTAAATCAACGACTTCGGTGAATTTAGCATTAGCGATTGCAAAGTCTGGGGCGAAAGTCGGGCTACTTGATGCCGATATTTATGGTCCGTCAGTGCCAATGATGCTCGGGCAAGAAGACGCAAAACCAGAAGTTCGAGACAACAAGTGGATGCAACCGATAGAAGCGCATGGCATTCATACACATTCTATTGGTTATCTGGTGGATAAATCAGAAGCCGCGATATGGCGTGGGCCAATGGCCTCAAAAGCGTTAGCGCAATTGGTGAATGAGACAGAGTGGCCTGAACTTGATTATTTGATTATCGACATGCCACCGGGAACGGGGGATATTCAGTTGACGTTATCTCAACAAATTCCGGTGACAGGTGCTGTAATTGTCACTACGCCACAAGATCTTGCTTTAGCGGATGCTCGTAAGGGCGCAGCCATGTTCAACAAAGTTGATGTGCCCGTAATTGGATTAGTTGAAAATATGAGCTATCACATCTGCAGTCATTGTGGTGAAAAAGAGCATATCTTTGGTGCGGGTGGTGCGCAAAGCTTATCAGTCGAGTATGGCCTGTCACTATTAGCGCAGATTCCATTGCATATTAAAGTGCGAGAAGATATCGATAAAGGCGTTCCTACCGTCGTCTCGCCATCAAACGAAACGTCGCTTTGTGAGCATACGCAGCGCTATCTGGCCTTAGCTGAAAGAGTGTGCAGTTGCTTATATTGGCAGGGAAAAGTGAAGCCAGATGCTATCGCTTTCCAGCAAGTAGCCGACTAGTCGTTAAGATATTTAAGGCTTTTTATTCTTGGTAATCGATTGCATGATGGTTTGTTATTCTATTTACGTAAAAGCTGACATAAAACTCAGCAGACGACTAGAATCTATAGAATGAACTGCCTATAATCGGGCCGTTTATCTGTTCCTCCAAATCATCACTGGGTGTAAAAATGTCTGAGAATAATCAATGTGTCATCATCGGAATTGCTGGCGCATCGGCTTCTGGTAAGAGTCTTATCGCAAGTACTGTCTATAAAGAGCTGTGTGCAAAAGTAGGTTTTGATCAAATTGGTGTCATCACAGAAGATTGTTACTACAACGACCAAACCCACCTGAGTATGGAAGAGCGTGTAAAAACGAATTACGATCACCCTAAAGCGCTAGACCATGACTTGCTTTGTCAGCACCTTGAGCAATTACTGAAAGGCGACGCAGTAGAAGTCCCTGAGTACAGTTATTCTGAGCATACTCGTATGGAGAATACGACTACTCTGACACCAAAGAAAGTGATCATTTTAGAAGGTATCTTACTTCTAACTGATCCACGTTTGCGTGATTTAATGCATGCAACGGTCTTTATGGACACTCCGCTAGACATCTGCTTACTTCGTCGAGTTAAACGTGATGTGGAAGAGCGTGGCCGTACTATGGAGTCAGTGTTGGCTCAGTACCAAGAGACAGTACGCCCAATGTTTATGCAGTTCATTGAGCCTTCGAAGCAGTATGCCGACATTATTGTCCCTCGTGGTGGTAAGAACCGAATCGCTATCGATGTTTTAAAAGCGCATATCGCTAAATTACTTAAAGCGTAAATTGCCGCTGAGTAATCTAACCTTTTGATGCTATTGCATGTTTGGATTAGGTTAAATCTCAAATTCAAAGCGCAATTGAGTCTTTATTTTTGTTAAGAGAAGTGGCACTTTAAGTGCCACTTTCTTTTTTCTAATTCCTATACAATGATTGAAAGGAATTACTTCCAGCAAGGAAAAAGCTAATGAAAAAACTGTTTCTGTTCATTGCCATCCCGTTGTCCGTTATTTTTATAGCGATCGCCGCTCTGGTTTTTCTCGTTAACCCTAATCAATTTAAGCCTTTAATCGTAGAGCAAGCTAAACAACATACGGGGCTTGAACTTGTTATTGATGGGGATATTAGTTGGCAGTTTTTTCCTTCGATTGGTTTTGAGCTAGGAAGAACAGCATTAAAGAACCCTCAAGGGTTTAGTCAGCCGAATCTTTTTAAAGTGAGCTCTATTGGTGTTGATGTTTCGGTGATGCCGCTGTTTGACCAGAAATTGGAAATCGGAAACGTCACGCTAGATGGAGCTGAATTTTACCTTGAGACACTAAAAACTGGCGAACGTAATATTGATGCCTTGACGTCATCTCAAGCAGATCAAGCTGCAACAGAGGTAACGTCATCTGAGCAAACACAAGCAGATTCGTCAGCAGCGAGCTCTTCAGCGTCTTCGCAGTGGAGCATCAATTTAGCGGGTGTTACGGTTTCAAATGCGGTGCTTGAAATTCAAGACCACCAAACAGGTTCGTTTACCAAACTTTACGATGTTGCTCTTGGATTATCTCAATTCGAATTTGATAACTGGACGACAGCCACATTTGCAGCGAAAGGCCAAAATAATCAGCAAGAGTTTGCCGCGAAAGGGCAAGCGGAGTTTAATTTAGCGTCTGACTTCTCTCGTTACGCTTTGAAAAATATAGCTCTTGATGCAAGTTTTAACGACCCAGCTAACACCATCGAGTCCGCCAAAATTGGTTTGGATACGTTTGAATTCGACAAAGTAAATAACCTAACGTATGCGATTTTGGGTAATGCTGCAGGGTTGGACCTTGATATGAAAGGAGCAGGGCAGCTAGCCGTTGACAGCGCTGTTTCGAAGGTTCTGCTGAAGAAACTAACACTGGATGCCACTTTCAAAGGTGACGCTTTACCACAAAGCCCAATGAAAGTAGATATGGCGTCTGATTTGAGTTTTGATTTAAACAAGAGCCATCTGCAATTCATTCTTGAAAAACTGACAGCAAATGCCATTGAACTCGATGGAGAAGCGAATGTAACGCTTCTTGAAATCCCTAAGGTTCGCTTTAACCTCCATAGCCCAAATATCGATTTGGATGAGTTTTTAGGGTTAGCTCAAACTGAGCCGGCATCAAAGACAAGCACTTCAAGTGAAGGAACGCCATCAAGTAGTGGTGATAATAAAGCCGCTAAAACGTCACCAACGAAATCTGCATCAAGTAATACAACCGAAGTTGAACCTGATTTATCAGCACTAAAAACCTTAGATGTGAAAGGCACAATAGTGATTGATAAGTTCAAGGCGAGTAACGCGAAGATGCAAGATGTGACTGCGAATTTCTCGGTGAATCGTGGTGTGGCTGAGCTTACGTCATTCAGCTCTAAACTCTACAAGGGTTCTATCAAAGCCAGCGCAAAACTTGATGCACGTAAAACGCCAGCAAGTTACACGGCTAAGAAACGTATTAAAGGCGTACAGGTTTTACCATTGCTCAAAGATGTCGCTGATAATGAGATGCTTGAGGGAACAGGTAATATTAACGTGGATGTTAAAGGTAAAAGCTTAACACCAACAGGTATTAAGAAAAACCTAGTAGGTACCGTTGATATCAACTTCGAAGACGGTGCGGTGAATGGTATTAACGTTGCTCAGGTGATTCGTGATAACTACGCTCGCTTTACGGGTGGAAAAATTGATGATCATGATGAACCTCAGAAAACCGACTTTAGTGCAATGAAAGCGACGCTGAAACTGAATAAAGGCGTGGTTACGACGAACAACCTGACTGCTCAATCTCCTTTGTTGAGAGTGAGAGGGGAAGGTAAAGCTAACTACATTAATGAAACCGTTGATATGACGATCAGTACCTCTGTCGTAGGTTCTTTAAAAGGGCAGGGCGGTAAGGACATTGATGAGCTTAAAGACGTGACGATTCCTATCCGTATTCATGGTGCATGGACACAGCCTCAGTTTTCGTTGATTTTTGATGATGTATTAAAACAGAAAGCAGAGAAAGAGATCGATCGTGGTCTTAATAAGCTGGAAGAAAAATACGGTGACAAAATTGGTGACGAGAAAACCAAAGATGCTATCCGTGGCGCATTAAAAGGGTTGTTTAACTAATCACTTCCTATAAACGGTAAAGAATAACTAAGGGCCGCATATTGTGGCCCTTAGTTTATATGTGCTTGGATTGATCTAGTCTTGGTACAAAACGTTATTCTGTGAATTTGGAGAGAGGAACTTCAGTTGTTCACATATCACCATTGGAATCAAATAAAACCGCATTGTTGGAATGTTCACTAAAAGCGAGTACTTCCGCTAGCATCGCTTTTTCTCCATTTTCTAGATCAATACCCGAGAAGTGGAACAATATTTTCTTCACTTTGTTTTTCGGAGATAGGTGCCACCACGTTTGGATTGCTTCTCCTTTTTCGAACACAGAGCGATAATATAATAACGTTGTAGCAACAACTTCTGACATTTCCTTTTTAAGATCTCTGGACCTTAATTCTTCGAGACTGTCTGACTCCCATACGTCTAATGCTGAGTCATTCGCCCAGATTACGTAACCTTGATCAATGCTGTATATCCAGATTGGGGTTTTTAAATTTTGAGATAATTGAGGGAATGAAATCACAGTGATTAACTTGAAATCCTTTCGGTATATGCTTTTTGCTATGAGATGTAATTAGTTATACCAGTTACATCCCTGACAATCAGTCGATTGAGGAAGAGATTGCGGGGAAGTTTGTAAGTATTAGTTTCATATCCTTGATGTACATTAATTTTCGATTATGTATTGAAGCAGAAGGCTAAGAAAGAGATTGACCTTAGTTTGAATAAACTTGATAAAATTGGTGACGAGAAAACCAAAGACGCCATTCTAGGGGCTTTGAAAGGGTTGTTTAGTTAAGCTTTTTATTATTAATGTTACTGCCAATGCTGACAAAAATAGTGAGCATAAAACCTTTGCCGTCTTGTGTTTAGGGAAATTTAAGGTGTTATCTCTTTGCCATCCCAAGCTATTATTTTGCCACTTTGATTGGGTGATAGAGTATTGAGTACATTAATTAAACAGCGAGCGGAGTGTTGCGCAGTAAACAGCTTGTCTTTTGGGACATTACGCTGAAAGGGTTTAGAGAGTTGGCTATCAACAGTCCCCGGATGTAGACCAACAATGACTGACTCTGGATGGGTTCGTCTTGTTTCTATCGATGCCGTTTTTATGATCATATTTAATGCGGCTTTTGATGCGCGATACGAATACCACCCACCAGAGTGGTTATCTGAAATACTTCCAACGCGAGCGGACAATACAGCAAAACAGCTACGTCTATTTCTATTTAAGCACGGGATGAAATGTTTAGCGATTAGCGTGGGAAGGATAGTGTTTGCTTCGTAAATATGTTGTAGATTGGCGGCTGATAAATCTTTTAGCGACTTTTCTGGCTTAATGCCTTCGCTATGTAAAACTCCTGTGGTGACGACGATTAAATCAAGCTTATTTTCATGAGAAGCGATGTAAGCCGCTTCCTTAATGCTTTCTTCAACATATTCTATGTTGTATGGCCTGACATTAGAGTGTTTAGGATGATTCTGATTATCGCCGTCCAGATTTTTACGTGAAAACGCACTGATGTGTGAAGAAGGGTATAGCTGGGCAAGTTGATGAGTTAAGGCGCTGCCAATCGTTCCAGTACTACCAATAATCGAGATATTGTTATACATGTTGTAACCTTTATGATGGTTCATGATTATTTACGCAGACACTGAATGAGTAACCTATTCAACTTTTCCTAACTGCGCTTAGTAAGTAATTTACATCGTAGGAGCGAGCGAATTTCCATTGCTGAGTTAGTGGGTTGTAACGCATCCCCTCGATTTGGTTTACTTTGAAACCTAAGGGGCAAATAGCTTGCTCAACTTCACTAGGAGTAACAAAACTTTTCCAACTATGAGTGCCGACAGGTAAGGCTCGAAGAATATACTCTGCACCAATGATACCAATTAGGTAGCTTTGCCAAGTTCTATTAAGGGTAGCGATAATCAAGATTCCAAGAGGGGCAACCAGAGCACAGCATTCTTCGAGAAGCAGCCTGGGATTCGGTACATGCTCAAGCACTTCGGTGTTAATTACTAAATCGAATGCAGTAAGCAGATTGTTTCTCGTATCTGCTACTAAAGCATCACTTAATGCATGGCGGTAGTGTAAATTTGGTAGATGTTTTCCATGATGGTTTGCGACTGAAATATTAACTTGGCTGGCGTCGATCCCTAAAACTTCATGGCCAGCTTCTGCAAGTGGCTGAGTCAATAATCCAGCACCGCAACCCACGTCTAATATGCGGATTTTCTTACTGCCATACTGGTGGGTAATTTCAGTGGTAATGTATTGTAATCTGACCTGGTTGAAGGCGAGGACAGATGCAAACTTCCCTTTCGGATTTCTCCACTCGTGGGCGAGTTCATCAAACTTAGCCACTTCCTCTGGCCGTAAATTTTGGCCGTTGCTATCTTGGGTGTACGTCAGCTTGTTTTTTAGTCGCATATTGTAAATTCCGCCTTAGAATGCAAAGACTTACGTTAGGTTTTCTATATTCATTGTATAAGCATACGTAAACAGAGAGTCTAACGATCAAATTTTCTGCTGAGTTGGGCTGGTTAGTAAACGACGGTGAGAAGTGGAAGAGATGGAAGTCTTCTTAGACAAAAAGAAGGGGGCATAAATCCCCCCCTCTGCGCTATGATTTTGATAACCAATTACTTTGAGTCACGGTTGCGTCGGCTTCGTTACCAGTCAACACCTTTAAGTGCTTTAACGCCAGATTCAAAGGCGTGCTTGACGTTCTTAACTTCAGATACAGTGTCAGCCATCTCTATCAAAGTACGGTGTGCACCGCGCCCTGTGATAATGACCGACTGCATTTTCGGGCGGTTATTCAATGCTTCAACCACTTCATCGAGTTCAATATACCCATAGCTCACCATGTAGGTCAGTTCATCAAAAAGTACAACATCGATAGACTCATCCTGCAGCATGCGTTTACATTCCTGCCACACTTTTTGCGCAGCGAGTGTATCGGCTGTTTTATCTTGCGTTTCCCAGGTAAACCCTGTCGCCATCACTTGAAACTCAACCCCAAGCTTTTCAAGCAGGTTCTTTTCACCGTTGTCCCAGGTGCCCTTAATAAATTGAGCAACTGAACAATTAAGCCCATGACCAACTGCGCGAGCAACCGTCCCAAAACCTGATGTGGATTTACCTTTTCCATTACCGGTAATGATAAGAAGCAAGCCTTTCTCTTCTTGAGCCGCAGCGACTCTTTCATCTACTTTCTCTTTTACTTTCTGCTGGCGAGCCTTATGCCGTGACTCTTTGTCAATATCACTTGTCATTACTAGTCCCTTATCTCTATAGTTATTCCTATCATAACTGAGTTTATCGGATGCAAACACCACTGAAAATTAAGGAAATAGTAAGAAGTAGAACACGTACAACCCTGAGTTTTCATCTTATTTGGTAGAGCGTCTTATTTTAGGGCGTTAGCTCGGTTCTTGTTAGGATAGAATCAGCTAATACGGTACAATTTATTAGAGTTTTTTATCTATATCGACAGCTGCAAATCAAAGCCTAGGTTAATCACACAAAAAGGACACTATCTCAATGCTATCGCGCATTCGATTCACTAATCTCTCTATATCCTCGAAGGTGTTACTTATTTCTGTATTACTTTCAGGCTGTTCTTCGCTACCTGAAGAGTTTGAGCACTCACCTGAAAGTAAAGTGGCATATTCGACGAGTTCGCTCTCTGAGTTGCGTGACGGTCAAAAAAGCGGACAAACAGAAAGCGAGAACAGTGCTGTTTTGCTTCAAAATAGCGGTTGGGAAGCGTTATCTCAACGGTTAGCGCTGATTGAAATGGCAGAGCAGAGCATAGATATCCAGTATTACATTTGGAACTCAGATGACTCTGGCCGCTACTTAGCTAGCCGTATTATTGAGGCGGCAAATCGCGGTGTTAAAGTTCGCGTTATGCTTGATGATATAAATCTTGATGAGCGAGAAGATCTATTAACCAGTCTTAATGCCCACTCTAATATCGAGATCAGAATATTCAACCCTATACCTACTCGTAAAGGTGTCTCCAAGTGGTTAAGAGTGCTGGGTGACTTTTCTCGCCTAAACCGTCGAATGCACAATAAGACATTCACCGTTGATGGCGTGGTATCCGTCGTTGGTGGTCGTAATATTGGTGATGAGTATTTTGACCTTTCTGATGAAATTAACTTCCGTGACCGAGACGCCATGGTGATGGGAGAAGTCGTCGGTGAAATTCAATCGAGCTTTATAAGTTACTGGGATAGCCGCTGGTCTTACCCTGTTGAATTGTTAGGGGGGGAGCAGACACTCGATTTATCAGATATCGATAAAATAGCCCGTCCACACTATCATGGCTATCCTAATCTACCTGAAGATAATGAAGCTGCTTATCACTTTTTGCAGGCTTTAATGCCTCAGATGACATGGGTTCAAGCAAGCTTCATATCTGATCAACCTGTCCCTGAAGATGCTGACGATACTTCTATTCCAAAAGAGACTGCTGTGACTTTGAGCCAGTTGGTGAATCAGGCCAAGTCGTCGGTAACGCTAGAGTCAGCCTATCTAATATTTGATGATCGTCAGTTGGAAGGGATTAAGCAGCAAACAAACAGCGGTATTGAGATTAAAGCACTGACAAACTCTATGGTTTCAAATGACCTTATCACCAATCATTCTGGCTACGCCGGTAGGCGACAAGATATGCTTGAAAATGGCTTGCAACTGTTTGAGCTAAAACCAGACACTGCTTTGTGCGAGAGTTCAACAAGAGATGCTTCTAAATGCGCTCCAATCACACCTTACGGCCTTCATACTAAGAGCGCTGTGTTTGACAAAAAAGTCGCTGTGATTGGTTCATTTAACTTCAACCTACGTTCTACTTATCTCAACACTGAATCGCTACTGATAGTAGAAGATTTGGCGATTGCTGAAGAGTTAGCAAACGATATAACCCAAGCAATGAATGAAGAGAACAGCTGGCGTTTGGGTCTAGAAGAGGGTGACCCTCGTTGGTATTCAGGGGATAAAGTTTGGGAAACCGAGCCAGAAACTGGCCGTTGGGAGCGTTTCAACTCACGATTTTTACAGTTATTTCCAATTGAGAAGTACTTGTAAAATACGCAGAGTTCAACACTTTATAAATTTATGACAAATGGAATTGGCATGACGAACAGAAACAAAACTCCATCGATCCTCGTTGTATGCATGGGCAATATATGTCGCTCGCCTACTGGAGAGGCGGTGTTACGAGCAAAAGCAAATGAGCTTGGTTTGGATGTTGATATCGACTCTGCGGGAACGATAGGTTATCACCAAGGAAATGAGCCAGACTCACGCTCAAAAATGGTAGGTAAGCAACGAGGTTATAGCTTTAAGGGCATTCAATCGAGAAAGGTCGTAAATAGTGATTTCATAGATTTTGATCTGATTTTAGCAGCTGATAAGGCCAATTTGGCCGATCTTTATGATATATGTCCCAAGGAGCATCAGCATAAACTGTCACTATTTTTAAGCTACTCAGATTCTGATTACGATGAGATTCCTGACCCATACTATGGTGGGGATAAAGGGTTTGAGTTAGTACTTGATCTCATTGAAGAAGCAGCCGAACAAATTTTACGTCAGCTGCAGGGTTCTTGAGGCTACTGATTACGAAGCCTCTGCTGCCATGATGCGGCCACTAAAATAGTCGTTGGCGACAATATATTCGGTATTTCTTATTAGCTCGTCTCTGACTTGATGCCAGTGGTAATCGCTTTTTCTTGATGAGCGGCTTAATGCAGGAACAACGCCCCCAACTCGAATATTAAAAGGGGTTAACTCTTTTGCCCAGCTTTGAGTAAACCCAGTCACAATAGAAGAGGCGTTTTCAAAACCTTCAAAGTCGTTCGTGTTATCGACCGATATGACATTAACGATGACACCTTCTTTCTTTTCTAAGCACATTCTTTCCGCGCTTGCTTGACCAAAGCCGAACAAGGTCGAAGCTAGCGATGTTAATTTATCTGAAAACTGTTCTGCAGATTGGTCACTGATAAGACCGGGAAGAGGTGCGTTGGGCCAGTTATTGACCAGTACATCCGGTGAACGTTGAAACTTCTCATCCACAAAATCAAAAAGCTGATGAATCGAATCAAGAGAATAGTCGTCAACTTTAAAGTAGTGTACATCATCTGAAATAATGCTACATCGATGGTAGGTATCATTGAGTAGTTCAATATCTTGATCGCATATCACTAGCTTTGCACCGAGCGATGCAAAGTGGGTTGCCAGTGTTCCCCCTAACAACGATCCGGCAGATGTAATTAATATGACAGCACTTTTAATATCCATTGATGACAGTACCCCTTTCTTTATTTATTGGTGGGATTTTTTGTCCACATAGCATGGTACATTAACTGTGGCTTAGGTGTGAATAACGTCAAATAAGCTGTGGATGAAGGACAATTATTACGAAAGTTAGTCTGAGGTCACATAAACCCATTCATTTGTCGAATGGGTCTTAATAGTGAGATAAGGGATCTAAGCTTGCGCGCTGATCTGGAAGCTACGCTGGGCAACAACAAGCTGATTGTATAGATCAGCAGGTAGTAAATTTTTTGGCTTAGTTTCAATAAGTTGCCGTCGTAAATGCCCAGAAAGGTTGTGATACACCTCTTCAGGTAGATCATGAGTCTCTTCTGGCAAGTAGGTCAATGTCTCTGGAACTAAGTAATGATTGAGCTTTGCACTGGCCATCCCGCCATGATGAAAAGCATGGGCTTGTGCTGCTGAAATATCGTAAGAGCTTTGATCAGAACGAAGTTGCTGCGGCGACTGAAGTTCAAATCGTTTACGAAGGGTTTGATCGGTAATTTCCGGCTCATCTATTTTTTCAACAGGCGTGTTATCGCGAACATCGTCCGAGAACATAGATAGGATAAGAGAAAAGTCAGCACGTCGACCAGCATGGACGGCATGATTGATTCCCGCACCAAATTGTAGCTCGTTAATAATACCAGCTTTGTCTAACGTATGAATTTGCATATTACTCCCCGCTTAGTTCACTTTTAGCGGCAAGGAGTTAGATAACTTTAGATGAATAAAGCGAAGGAAAGGGATTTTGAGGTTAAGTGGTTAAAGTTTATTCATTATAAAAAAGCCTGCACTTCTTATATAAAGTAAGTGCAGGCTTTAAAGTGACAAAATTGAGTTGGGAACTCGATTTTATTTAGCTAGGTTTTGTGCAACAAAATCCCAGTTTACTAGATTCCAGAACGCACCCATGTAATCAGGACGAACGTTACGGAAATCGATGTAGTAAGCATGTTCCCAAAGGTCAACAGTTAGAAGTGGCGTAACACCTTCTTCTGTTAGTGGCGTCGCAGCGTTAGAAGTATTAACGATGTCTAGAGAGCCGTCAGCTTTTTTCACTAACCAAGTCCATGAAGAACCAAAGTTGTTGATTGCTGAATCAGTGAACTTAGCTTTGAATTCTTCGAAAGAACCAAATGCAGCGTTGATTGCGTCAGCTACCGCACCCGTTGGTTCGCCGCCTGCTTTAGGAGCAAGACAGTGCCAGTAGAAAGTGTGGTTCCAAATTTGTGCAGCGTTGTTGAATACGCCACCAGTTGAAGTCTTAATGATCTCTTCTAGTGTTTTGCCTTCGAACTCAGTACCAGGGATAAGACCGTTTAGCTTAACAACGTAAGTGTTGTGGTGCTTACCGTGGTGGAAATCTAAAGTCTCAGCTGAGATATGTGGTTCTAGTGCGTCTTTTGCATAAGGTAGTGCTGGTAATTCAAATGACATTGCTTAATTCTCCGATTAGTTGAGAGCGTTAACTCTCTTTAATTGCTTCCAATATTATTGTTTTCTTGTCGGCATTGCTGACTTGCAAACTAGTTTAGCAAGTTTTTACTTTATTAAAAGGGGGCGCTCTGATTTTGTTGCAACTTTTACGTTAAAATGAGAACAAAATAATAACCTTACTATTTAACCGCTTTTTATTCTTTAGTAATGGTTTAGAATGAGCGTCTAAACGCAGGACATCGATTCAGAGGAAGCAATGGAAACTATCGATAAAATTAAACAGCAAATCGCAGAAAACACAATCCTTCTATATATGAAAGGCTCTCCTAAGCTACCTAGCTGTGGTTTTTCTTCTCAAGCATCACAAGCATTGATGGCGTGTGGAGAGAAGTTTGCTTATGTAGATATTCTGCAAAACCCAGACATTCGAGCTGAGCTTCCGGCTTACGCACAGTGGCCTACGTTCCCACAACTATGGGTTCAAGGTGAACTGATCGGCGGCTGTGACATCATTTTAGAAATGTTCCAAAAAGGTGAGCTTCAGCCTCTCATCAAAGAAGCAATGGCAGATCAGCAAGACGATGCTGAATAACACTGTATAAATACACATTATTGCTTGAATTATTAGGGCCACATTTTAAAATGTGGCCCTAATTGTTTTTATAGTGATCACTTTATGTCTCGTCTGTTTATAGCTGAAAAACCCAGTCTAGGTAGAGCGATAGCATCAGCTTTACCAAATCCCCAAAAGAAAGATCAAGGGTTTATTCGTTGTGGTAATGGAGACATAGTCACATGGTGTATTGGTCACCTTTTAGAACAAGTTGAGCCAGATGCTTATGATGACCGTTATAAAAAGTGGAATTTAGCCGACCTCCCAATTGTGCCTGAACAATGGCAATTAAGACCAAGAAAAACCTCAAGTAAACAGCTCACGGTTATTCGAAAACTGTTAAAAGAAGCCTCATCTATTGTCCATGCTGGAGATCCAGATCGAGAAGGGCAACTTCTGGTGGATGAAGTCCTTGATTACTGCAAAGTTGGAAAACGCAAGAAAGAAGCGGCGCAGCGACTGCTTATTAGTGACTTAAACCTTCCTGCGGTGAAAAGAGCCATTTCTCATATGCGCAGTAACCGTGATTTTATTCCTTTATCCATTTCTGCTTTAGCGCGCTCCCGTGCTGATTGGCTCTATGGTATGAATATGACACGTGCGTATACGTTACTTGGGCAAAAAGCTGGCTATCAAGGCGTGCTATCTGTAGGGCGAGTACAAACGCCGGTATTGGGCCTTGTTGTTCGTCGTGATGAAGAGATAGAAAATTTCGTATCGAAAGACTATTTCACTCTTGATGCGCTTATTCCTTATCAGGAGTCGATAAAACCTTTTGATATTGTGGCGAAATGGAAGCCAAGTGAAGCGTGTGAGCCGTGGCAGGATGAGGAAGGGCGTATTCTAAATCGAAAGCTGGTTGAGAATGTCGCGCAGCGTATTACTAATCAACCAGCGACTGTGGTAAAGTCAGAACAAAAGAAGTCTAAGCAATTTTCACCATTACCTTACTCTTTATCTTCACTTCAAATTGATGCGGCTAAACGCTTTGGAATGAGCGCACAACAAGTTCTCGATACCTGTCAGTCTCTTTATGAGAAACATAAGCTAATTACTTATCCTCGTTCGGATAGCCGGTATTTACCTGCAGAACATTACGCTCAAGCGTCTGTTGTTACTCAGGCTGTTGCCAATAATGCAAAAGAGCTTAGCGAAGCGGTAAAGAACGCGAACTTATCAATTAAATCCAAGGCGTGGAACGACAAAAAAGTGGATGCGCACCACGCAATTATTCCTACGCCTAAAAAAGCGTCGCTCAATGCTTTGTCTGCGTTTGAAATGAAGATTTATTCTCAGATTGCTCGCCAATATTTAATGCAATTTTATCCTGAAGCCGTTTACGCAGAGTCCAAGCTAGAGTTTGATATTGCTGGTGGGTTATTTATTGCAAAAGGTAAACAACTGATTGAGGCGGGCTGGAAAGTCTTAATGGGCAAAAGTGACAATGAAGACTCTTCGATTGATACCGTTCCTGCGCTCCCTAAAAGCACGGTATTAACTTGCCGCGAGGGGGTGATCCACGATCGAAAAACAGAACCACCGAAACACTTTACTGAAGCGACGTTACTTCAAGCAATGACAGGGATAGCCCGTTTTGTCGAAGATAAAAGCCTTAAGGCGATACTCAAAGAGACCGATGGGCTCGGTACGGAAGCAACGAGAGCCGGAATATTAGATACCTTGTTCAAAAGGCAGTTACTTACGAGGCAAGGGAAAAGTATCATGAGTAGTGGTGCTGGACGTGGCCTAATACATGCGCTACCAAAAGAATCTACCTTCCCAGATATGACAGCACATTGGGAGCACCAGTTGCAAGGCATGGCTGAGAAGAACCAAGCCTATTCTCCATTCATGCAGGCTTTAGAGCAGCGTGTGACCTCAATTATGTCTAACGTAAAAGTAAATGCCGTTCCTGAGTCGTTGCGTTCATTACCTAAAGTTGAGAGGCCTGCATTTAAACGAAAAAAACGCAGTTATTCAAAAAAACCAAAGAAGAGTTCGTAATGACATTTGCTCAATAAGTAGCACTTACCATGGAATACTGCTGCCATCAAAATTAATGAACTGCCCACTTTGTGAATTGGTCAGTGAGCTGATGACCTGAGCCAAGCCAGAAGCCGAGGTAGCACTATCAATAAGGGCATTCGGCCCACCCATTTCCGTTTTTACCCACCCAGGATGAAGGGCGACAATTTTGAATCCTTGGGAGCTTAAGTCGTTACTCAAGCTTTTTACCACAGAGTTAAGTGCGGCTTTTGAAGAGCGGTAGATATATCCTCCACCAGACGTGTTTTCCGTCATACTACCGACTTTTGAAGAGAGACAGGCAATCTTCTTTAACTTGCCTTCTAGAAGGTTAGGGTAGAGAGATTCAACTAGCTTTAATGGGGCTATAGTGTTGATTTCAAATACCTTACGCCATTCAATATCATCAATTTGACCAAACTTACTCCCTTTGGGGCCATAATAACCAGCATTGTTAATCAGCAGGTCTAATAGAGGTAACGAATCCGCTAATTGAGTGAGCGTAGGGTAATCTGTGATATCGATTTGATGGCAAACTAATAGCGGCTGATTCGTAGCAAGCTTGAGAAGCTCTATTGATTGCTCAGTGTCACGATAACTAGCATGGACGCTCCACCCTTGCTCTAGATAATGCTTTACTAAGCTAAAGCCAATGCCTCGATTCCCACCAGTAATAAATACAGAATTCATCGTTACTCCTAAGCTTCAAATTCTTACTAAGTGATTAATACTTCGATAACGAACCAGTAGCTACTGATCGTCATGAGAGAGAATAAAGTGACTGCGCCAATAGCGCCAGAGATAACACCTAGAAGCAGGAATATTTTCTTAGACATAAAATAACCGGAACAATAGTAAATGATAATCATTATCGTTTATTGTTATTTTTCAATCAATTCTTTTTATCTGTGTTGTTAGAGTTTGTTATTACGCTAAACGCTATAAATTTGTTCAGCTTGAGCCATGTTTTTATCGTCTATACTAGGTAAGTACTAGGTTAAAACTACAATAATTAAAAGAGTGATCTCTTTGGCTATGACTCAATGACTATTGATTGAAAGTAAAGGGAAAATATGAAAATCACGGTAGTTGGTATTGGTTATGTTGGATTAGCCAATGCCATTTTGTTCGCCCAGCATAATCCAGTGGTCTTACTCGATATTGACGAACAAAAAGTCCAACTGGTTAATCAAAAGTCCTCACCAATCGATGATCCTGATATCAATTACTTCTTATCTCATAAGTGTTTAGATATGACAGCGACAACGAATGCTGCTGAAGCGTATTTAAATGCTGAAATGGTAATTGTTGCTACACCGACGGATTACGACCCAAATAGTTGTAAATTTGACACAGCAGTGGTTGAAGCTGTGATTGAAGAGGCAATAGCATTAAGCCCTCAAACAGCCGTAATTATCAAAAGTACGGTGCCGGTCAATTTCACTCAATCGCTGAGAAACCGTTTTCAGCATCGTAATATTATATTTTCTCCAGAGTTTTTAAGGGAAGGGAAGGCGCTATTTGATTGTTTAAATCCATCACGAGTTATCGTTGGTGATGACTCTGATGTTGCAGTTAAATTTGGCGAGCTAGTGTTGCAAGGCTCAGAGCGGAAGTCTATGAAAATTCAGTATACAGGTTCATCTGAGGCAGAATCGATAAAGCTTTTTGCGAATACATTTCTTGCTATGAGGGTGGCATTTTTTAATGAGCTCGATACTTATGCAGAGTTGGATGGATTAAACAGTAAGGAAATCATTGACGGAGTTTGTAGCGACCCTAGAATCGGAGGTCATTATAATAACCCTTCGTTTGGCTATGGAGGCTATTGCCTTCCAAAAGATACCAAACAACTATCAACTAATTTTCAAAATATTCCGAGTAAACTTATTCACGCCATTGTTGAGGCTAACTCGATACGTAAAGATCATATTGCAACGGTGATCAGAGAGAGAAACCCTAAGATTGTCGGTATCTATCGATTAATCATGAAGGTAGGCTCTGATAATTTTAGATCTTCATCGACATTAGGGGTGATTGAACGTCTAAAGTCGATGGGTTTGGAAGTGATTATTTACGAACCCGTACTACAACGTAGTACCTTCAATAATGATCTAGTTATCAGTGATTTACACCAATTCAAACAAGCGGCGGATGTTATATTAGCGAATAGGATGACAGATGAGTTGATAGACATTCTCGATAAAGTGTATAGCCGAGACATTTTTTCTAGCGACTAACTTTTGAGGTGTACTTGTTGAGAATATCCTCAGAAAGCGATAGGCAATGGACAATGATCGCTTTGGTGAAGGGCTGTCGCTCGGCTATTCGCTGGCTAATGTATATATGCCGAGTCCAAGAGAGTAAGGTGTAGATTTCAATTGAAGGGGCTGTTTGTTTTTTACTCAGCTCTTGGTAAGAACGGGTTAACTCGCTGAGGCTCTTATTTGCATAATTAAGATCTCCAAAATCACGAAGACATTGTTCTTGTATATGAGCGATAAAGTTTCCAATATCAACGGCAGGATCGCCGAGACAGCACAGATCGAGATCTAAAATGAATAATGATTCTCTTTGAACGATGAGTTGATCTTGGTAGAAATCTCGGTGAATCACACAAGGGGCGGACGGAGGAAGTAATTCCGATAGTAGCCTACACCGCAAGAGCAGTTCTTTTATATCTTCTTTCCATTCGTTGTGTGTTTCCATTACTTTGCTGAGGTATCCCCAGAGTAGCGATAGCTCTTTATCAATAGTGTGGTGTTTGTCGATGTTAATGCTACTGGAATGTAGTTTATAGAGAGCTTCTGCAACCTTATTGGCCAGTATCAGGCCTTCTTCTTTATTAGAAAAGGGATAGAAGAGTGTTTCACCTGCTACCTTTCGCTGAAACCATATATGAAGCGATTCGTTATAACCCAGTGGTTCAGGAACTTGAATTTTATCTCCGCTTTGCTCGTTAAATCCTGCTTCGTAAAGCTGAGTGTTGATACTCCATGCCCTTTTATCAAACCCTTTTATCCGACCCTTTCCTAGAATGGATAGCTCATTCTTAATATCACCTTTTGAAATGGTGAACATATATTCCAATAAACAACGTTTTCCTTTTTTATGACGAATTAAGTGGATGGACTCTAGATTAGCAATTTCTCCTTTTGCGAGAATCGGGCTTAGCATTTTAATCAGTGGAGCTGCCATGTAGGAGAGTTCTTGAAGCTGTTTGGGACAGCTCTCACCTGCAATGACTATAGGCGGTGAAGATAAAGGGGCGGACACATTTAAATATTGTTTAAGGTGATCTTGGCAGCAGGAAATAATGAGACTGATAACTGAGGGCCACTGTGGGTTTGCATTACGAAATGGATGATGGGCCAGTTGTAATAGCCCGACTGCAATGAAGAGTTCCACCTCTTTTTTCGAGTATGGGTGTATCTCTGCGTAACCTTCTAGAAGAGATTGAGTGATTTGGTTAGCCAAGCCATGGGTAATAATACCTGACAGTGCATCACGTTCTAGGTGAGCAATAAATAGCCCTAAATCGTAAGCTGGATACCATATACAAACATCATCAAAGTCGATGAATTGTATGCCTTTACGCGTCAATAGTACTTGCTTTGAGTAGAAATCCCCATGGATACGTCTAAGTTTGGAATGTAATGAATTAATGGCTGTTGTTAGAGATGGTAATAGGGCCTTAATTCGTGGCTTCAATGCTGGCAGAAGGTGGCTAATCCCTTCTCCTAGTTGTGTGAGAACGTGGGTAAACTCATCGTTGTTTCGTGTATTAAGCCTTTTTTTCTTAGAACGATGAAACCTTGCTAGGTACTGTCCTGTTGACCGAATATGTTCAAGGTCAAAACCTTCTCCGTGATAACTATCTGTTAAATTATCACCCTCTATCCAGCGGTACATCAAGATATGATGTTTGCTACTTCTCCCGGTTATAGTCAGGAGCCGTTTCTCATCCATTTTCAATTGTTGAGCTTGGCTAGCTAATTGGTAACGATGTGCCGTATGTAGCTTTATAAGAAAATGCTCACCAGAGGGTTGTGTTAGTTTGGCGACAAATCGTCTTTCAGGTTTGTACTGCAGTGGTGTGATATGCGTATTTTCCAATGAACCTTCGTGCTTTAACACTCTTTCAAGCAATACCTGTCGGGAAGCATCTTTTATCAATCGTGGTAGAGCTTTTAGTTTATCGTCGTAAGGAAAGCCGTAGAAAATCAATTTATGTTCGACAAGGACATATCGCTGAAAATAGTCCTTTTGATTGAAATTCAAATCGTCATGGCGACGCTCTTGTTGTTGCAGAAGTAGAGCCTTGGTCAGTTTGAAATCATCTTTCTTGGTGAAGGCTTTTACATACAGCTCTTGGCGGGTTGAATTGGTAGTGATGTGATAACGAGCTAAGCAGTTAGTAGTTTGCTTATAACGAAGGTAATGTTTTTGTACTGACGTGACATTTAGCTGTGGAAAGTGCTGTTGGATGACCAATAGCATGGCTTGATCATCCAGAATAAGATCAAACCCTGTGATGTTTGGGTCCCTTTTTACGAGTGATCTTTCTTCCTCTAACATAGGCTACTCCTTTCCATGTGAGGTCGATTGATAGAACTGTTGTGCATAACAAGAGTTAAAACTCATTAGTTCTTCATGGCTTCCTTGTTCGATGATCTCCCCATGCTTTAGATACACAATATGGTCACACTGCTGGGCAATCTCTTTTCGATGGGTAATGAGTAGTGTTGTACAGGTTTGCGCGAGTTTCATGAGAGATTGATTTACGGAATATTCCGTCTGTGGGTCAAGGCCTGTTGTTGGCTCATCGAGAATCAAAATAGGTGATTTTCTGAGAGCTGCCCTTGCGATAGCGATACGCTGTCTTTGGCCTACTGATAGAGTGACGCCGCGTTCACCCACATCAGTATCATATCCGTTGGGAAGGGATTCGATAAATTCGTGGATGTCGGCCAGTTTAGCTGCTTCTATAATCTGTTCTTGACCAGAGTTATCGAGGCCTATGCTTATATTGTTGGAGATGGAAGTCGCAAATAGTGCCGTATCTTGCATCACTACGGAGATTTGATGCCGAACACTCTGAAATGTGTAGCGACGGATGTCTACATCGTCAATTAAAACACGGCCTTGCTGTGGGTCATAAAGCCTCATCAGTAACGCAATTAATGTTGATTTCCCACTGCCTGAAGGTCCGACGATAGCCACTCTCTTCCCTTCTGGGATGGTTAAATTAATATTGCGTAAGTTGGTGGTTTCGTCATTGAGGTAAGAAAATTGTATCTCTTCAAATTCTATATTGCCCAGAAAGCTCGGGGATGGTTTGGCATCTGGTTTATTTTCGATATCTCTTGGGTGCTCAAGTACTTTGAGTATCCTTTCTGCGGCAGCGGATGCCTTAGCCAGTCTAGCGGTGTATTTGGTAAAGTCTCGTATCGGCCTGAATACTCGTCGTAGATAATATATGAAAACCAATAGTTCACCGGGAGTGAGGATTTGCTCAATCACTTGCAATGAGCCCATCCAAAGAACCAATGCTGTTGATATCGCTAATAGAATCTCGACGCTTCGCTGTAAACCCGCAGCCAATCTTTTTCCCTGTACACCTTCTTTGAGGCTTTTGTTGTTGGCATCGCTGAATATTGAAGAAAATCGGTTTTCTAATGCGAGAGCTTGGACGGACTTGATCGCGTTAATGGACTCAGAGGCGGCCGCGGCCATTACCCCTTCTCGTTGGCGGTTTTTTCGCGCAACATTATGGATACTCTTACTCTTTTTTAGCGTTACTAGCCAAAGAAAAGGTAAGGTGCTGAGTGAGATCAATGCCAACTGCCAGTTTATCCACAGCATCACGCCGATGATGCTGAAGAAGATAAAGCTGTTGCCAATTAAGGGCACGGCTGCGGTAACGGCGACTTCTTTCATCAAGCCCATATCACTTATAATCCGCACCACTAGGTCACCACTTCGTTGTTTTTGGTGATAGACCGTGGATAACCCCTGTAAGTGACTAAACAGCTTCTCTCTAAGGCTTATGATGACGTGATTGCCTGCTAGTGCCATTAGAACGGTGGTTACGTAAGTCATGAACGCGCGAGACATGGTAATGATGACCAATGCAAAAGCGAGGGCAGCGAAGTAGGTGGGGAGGCTAAAAGAAGCTAGAAATTGAAGGTCACTTGAGCTGTCAAACTCGGGGCTAACGAGTCTATCAATGATAAATTTAAGAGGCCAAGGTTCGAGCAAGCGCAAAACAGTTTGGCCTAATAAGCCCGTGAAGGCTCCGATGACTAGCCATTTTTTCTGTTTGATGTATGGCCAAACGTATTTTAAGAATTGGATAAGTTTGGGCATGGATTTTTTGAGCCCTTTAGGCCTTGCCATCATTTACCTTATTGTTATGCCAGACCAGTCTAGTACGTGTTTGACTCTACTTTGCCAACTATGGTGTTGAATGGCACACTGTCTACCTGATTGGCCGTAGCTACGCGCAATATCTGGATGCTCTACTAGGTAGCTTAGCGCTTCCGTTAATTGGCCTATATCGTGAGCAGAGTAGACGAGCCCATGATGGTGGTCATTCACTAAGTCTGAGATTTTTCCCACGTTACTGGCGACTACCGGTAACCCTGCCGCCATATACTCATAGATTTTAAGTGGGGAAAAATAGAAATGGATGTCGTCTGGGTAGGGTGCAACCCCCACATCCATCTGGTCAAAATACTGTGCGATATCGCTTGGTGCGACAGGCCCGGTCATCTCCACCACATCTTCTAGCTTTAGTTGATGAATCCGCGATTGGAGTTCATCGCGCATAGGTCCGTCTCCTACAATCAATAAACGAGTCGTTGGATAAGTGTGGTTTAGAGTGGCGAAAGATTCCAATAATCGTTCCACACCATGCCAAGGCTTTAACGTGCCAACAAATCCAATGGTGAAATTGACATGGTCAGGTTCCAACTCATGATGAATTTGTGAAAATCGTTCGATATTTACGCCATTGGGCAAGACTTGAATTTTCCCTCTTGCCTCGGGAAAAGTGTTGACGTAATCAGCCACTTCATTGGACACAGTGAGAATAAGGCTAGCAGCCGAAAAGCATTGCTGGGTTACTTTGATCGCGCTTTGTTCATCGAATAACTCACGGTATTTTTTCTGCTCCTCAACCAAAGGTGCATTGACCTCCAAAATAGACGGAATCTGATGGGCTTTGGCAAATGTCATTCCTGCATGGCTCCAAAGTGAATAACGTTCATAGACAAAGTCGAGTTGTCCTAGCTGATCGAGTTCCTTAATCACTTTTTGGTTGTCTTGAATATCGTATTGCTCACGTTGTTGCCTATCGGCTGTTTTTGTATGCTTTACGTGATGGGTTTCAACTGTCTTGAGCTCTTGAGGGCACTTGCCGCCTAGTGCTGCCGCGACCAAGCGGATATGGATACCTAAGGCTTCAAATGCCTTGGTTATCTCTTGAACATGCAAGGAGCAACCTTTGGTACCAAAAACTGGTACGCCCCTATCTGAGCATACGTACGCCGCCTTCATAAGGTAGACTCCTCACTAATGGACGGTTTTAGAGGCTGGTATTCAAAGCACTGACGAATTTTTTCTGCGTTAATATCAATATCAAATTTTTGCTCTATCAGTTGTCTAGCATTATTAGCGAGCTTTAGCCGAAGCTCTGAGTTCAGCAGTAATGTTTCTATCGCAGAAGCTAAGGAGGCTGGATCATTTTGCTTGGCAAGAAGGCCGGTTTCATTATCAGTAATAACTTCAGGAATACCAGTCACACTGGTTGAAACGCAAGGTGTGCCCAATGCCATGGATTCTAGCAGTACGGTTGGAAGGCCATCTCGATTACCATCTACACCGACGACACAGGGGGCTGCAAATACAGCCGATTGATGCAACCTCTGTTTGATTTCTACTTGTGGTAGTGAGCCTGACATGACGACGTAGTTGGTTAAATCAAGTGCTTTGATTTGTTGCTCAAGTGAACTTTTAAGCTCGCCATCACCAATAATTTCACACGTAAAATCAATCTGTTTATTTTTCAATATATGACAAGCACTGATCAGATCGCTGAATCCTTTTTTTTCAACAAGCCGTCCGATGGCACAAACTTTCATTGGTCGCTGAAAGGGAGATAAAAATAGAAAATCCGTTAGGTTTAAACCGTTGTATATTTTCTTAATTTTTTCTGGAGATATATGAAGCTCTTCCCCTAAATATCTAACGTTAAAATTACTGACGGTAATGGCGAGTTTTGAGTGAGAAAATTTTTCTTTTAGCACATCAAAGTTGTTATCATTATGGAAAATATCTTTCGCATGAGCGGTGAAAGTATAAGGTACAGATGTAATGGCTGAGGCAATTTGAGCTACGGTTGTAGAAGTGGTTGCAAAGTGGGCGTGTAAGTGGGTAATGCGCTTTTTATGAATGAAACTGGCGAGTTCAAGTGCTTGTAAAACCTCACGAGCGCTCGCTTCAGGAAACATTCCTAAAGCAGACCAAACCGAGGGATATTTGGCCGCGACATTCTTCTGTAACTTCCAAAATGGGCTAGCTCTCTCCGCTTTTGCCGTCAGATAGGTAACAGGCGCTCTAACTCTCGATATGATGTCTTGAAAATGTGAATCTTGGGGGGGTAATAGAGCGTAAATTCGAACATCAAGTCCCGATCTCTCATGCGCTAGAATCTCATTCACAATGAAGGTTTCTGAGTAACGTGGATATCGTTTGACTATATAAGCGACGCGCATGGCTTTTTACTCCTTGCAGATTCTTGTGCATTGATAGAAAGCCGAACTGACGTTGTTCTTTTTGTTTTATTTATATTAGTGCTTATTGATGAGAGAGAGTAACTTTTGTTCGAGTTTTTTCATCCCCTGTAGATCGACTTCATTTGAGTAGTTAAGCGGCGTATCGGTAAACAAAGTGTGAGATATGCACTCAATTAGAGACTGCGCAGAGAGGTCGTTAGGGTGGATATAGTTAAAGATATTAAGCTTATGGAAGCATTCAGCTCGTATTAGTTGTTCTTTGACAGGCTCAACGCGAGGAATAATGACCGCTGGCTTGTTGAGTGATAGTATTTCGCAAACGGTGTTGTATCCGCCCATAGAAATGACTAGATCGGCGGTCGATAAGTAGCTTATAAAGTCATCGGTAAATTCAGCTAATGTCAAAGATTCAATGCCATGAGCGAGTCCATGTAATTCATCACAGTCCTTAGAGGACATTTCTGGCCCATAAAAAATGATGCTATGGATTAAATGACTATACGCCGCGTGTTTTTTGAGTCCCTCTAAGTAGGCGGTAATGATGTTCTTACCATCATTCCCCCCACCAGCGCTAACAACAATAATTTGTTTTGTGCTGGGGATGTGTAGCTTGTCACGAATGTTATTTTTGCTACGATTACTCTTCATTCTTTCAAGGTAGCCACAAAAGAACGTTTTACTCGCAACGTCACTGGGGAAGTTATAGTGCTTAGGGAGGTCAAAGATGGTTTGCTCCCCAACAACGGCAACCGCATCATAGTCCCTTTCTATTCGCTGGTAATACTTATTCTTAGCCCATATCGTTTGCGTTTCTTCTGGGGTGTCGAGTATATCTCTTAGTAGTAAGACTAAGGCGGGTCTATAAGGTTGAGTGCAAATTTGCTCAAGCGTTTCGTTGAGCTCTCCATTTAACCCTTCTGGCTTTTTATCAACTAAGAGTAGGTTGGGGTAAAACTGTGTGATCGCATCTTTAATCATCTGGCTTCGTAACCTAAGAAGTGACTTTACTGAAAAACAATTAAGCTTTGCGTGATATTCCCCTGCTTGTGAACGATGTAAGCAAGGTAATTTTATATAATCGATTTGTGGGTGGGTGCGAAAAGCGTGCAACATCGGTGAACCAGTTATGAGAAGAATGTACAAATCTTGATGTTGACTGACTAAATAGTTCGCAATCGCGACCATTCTACGAATATTACCTAGACCATAACTATCATGAGAGTAGAACAGGAGCTTCTTCATTTTTATCTCGGTGACTTGTGATTCAATATGAGACGAGCTTGTGATCTTTAAGGCGTAATCGCTGTGGGATCTTCACTATCAACAGGTCGCTTTGTTGAAGACTCTCTGAAGTATAGTCGTGTTAAATAATAATGAAGCCATTATTGATAAAAATATCGATTGAAGTGTGGGGAACGGTGGAGGTGAAATCGGCTAAGTACAAGAAACGAAAAAGCCCGCTAATTTCTTAGCGGGCTTTTTCTGAATGTGGCGGAGAGATAGGGATTTGAACCCTAGAAGGGCTACAAACCCTTGCCGGTTTTCAAGACCGGTGCTTTCGACCACTCAGCCATCTCTCCGTTGTTGGGACGCATAATATAGGGTGGTTATCCCCTTGTAAAGAGACAAATGTACTGTTCGCTCTAAATTTAATCACTTAACGTAAAGTTTTTGGTCTAGGGGCGTTTATTACGCTTTTGAGTGCCAAAGTAGCGTCCGGAATATCATTACCAATTTGGAAAAACAAAAAATGAATATCTTTAATTGTTGCTTAAAGAAAATAATCTTTTATACATATTTGGTACAAAGATCTTCTTCTCTAAAGAGTTAAATATGATTCATCTTGCCACGATACTAGTATACAGAAAGTAAAATTATTGGTTATTAATGTGTTGAGCTAGGTTGCTTATGTTTATGCTTTGAAAGCATTAAATTGATAATTCAACTGGATGATTGTTCGCAGAATAAAGTAGGTACTAACTCAGTACTTTATTTATACACATTGAGGTGAAATTGAATTGCTATGAATAGTTTAAATGAAGTCAGAGGGCTGGCGCCTTCATTCAGTTGCCGACTTAGATCTTCAATTACAAATAAAGATAAAGTGAGCATCGCTCATACTAAAGCGAAACGTATTATTACTTTGAACCTAAAAGGTGGTGTAGGGAAGTCGACATTTACCGCTGGTTTATTGAGTCAATTGGTTGAGAAAGGGCACAAGGTTGAGCTCATTGATTTTGACCAGCAAGAGTCCTCATACAACTGGGCATCTTCAGTACCAGAAATAGAGTGTCAAACCTATAATCCCGCATTGAAGAGCTTTTCTGAGATGGCTTCAACACTAAAGGTGAGTACGTCTTCTGATTATGTCGTGATTGATTCCCCGGCTAACTTTAGTGAACGTGAGCTATTTCGATATTTAAAGTACGCAGACTATATTGTTATTCCAATGCAACCATCTCCAATTGATTTGCATTCATCGTTGCCCTTGATTAATAACTTAATTGATCAACACCTTTATAAAGGAAGGGAAATAAAAGTTGGGTTCGTTCTTAATCGCGTCTATCAAGGTGATGAGCGTTTAGTCAACGTTCAAAAACTGTTGAAGAATTTTAGGCAATTTCAGTCACTAGGGATAATGAGTGAATCTGCACACTATCAAGAAGCGTTTTATTATAAGAAGCTTATAAAGAGTTCAAACAAAGATGCTGATTTATGGCAGAGCACTTTAAACTGGATGGGTGCGAATGAACGGAATAAACAAACGGAATTAACGGCATCAAGTATGGTTGATAATGAGCAGGTTAGACAAAAGTCGTCAGATAAAAAGTGGGCACTGGCTTAATCGTTGATGTTTAGAACATCAAGTTATGAGAAGCCATACTATTCTCGCTGACAAGTACAGTCATTAATAACAATATTTATACAGTTTGGTATTTAAACAAAAGGAGCATTAGCTCCTTTTGTTTATTTTTAGGTTCACGTTGTGAGAGGCGCGGTCTTAGCCTAAATGACGCTGAATCAGCCTATCGTTACAAATAGACTAATCATTACGAATATAGAAGCGTTGTAGCTCGGTTAACCCTTGCATCAATATAGGTAAGGTTGGGCTTTGGTCTTGCACTCTCTGATACATGTTGTCGTATAACTTGAAGTTACCAAACTTGTCAATCACAGTCGTTTGATTAGTGGTAATCAGCGCAAGTTCTCTCGAGTCACCGGCCAATATCCATTTTCGCTTTCGTTCATCAAAGATGTTACGGCCACTACTATAGTCTGTAGGGTTAGACGAAACCCCCAACAAATCTTGCAATAAGGTAACAGACACATCAAGGTGGCTAGAACGATGTGAATAGGTTGTAGGCAGTTTACCTGGCCAATGTATTATCATAGGAACTTGAAGTTGGTAGCGGCTATAATTTGTGCTTGCCCCCCAAGTGTTGCTATTCGTTTCGTTAAATTCGGTACCATGGTTTGAGGTAACAATAACAATCGTTTTATCAACGAGGTTTTGTTCTTCGAGTTGTGCAAATAAGTTACCTAACTCTTGATCCACTTGCTGAACTGACGCCTGGTAGTTTTTCTTAAACACCTCTTTCGCAGTGCCTTTAGCAGAAGCAAAAGTGAAGTTATCTACCGTCGTTAATTCGATAAAGCTAAACCATGGGCTATTGGTATTTTCTACCCAGCTACTCCAAGCTTCAATTGCCTGGCTGTCGGCAGACTTTGTCTTGTCGAATGCGATTCCGGTAAATTCCATACCTCTAAATACGGTTTCTGCGTAAAGGTCGTCATCAAAATTATCACCGCTGAATAAACCAAAGTTGTACTTTTTGTCCTCTAGGGTACTCATTAGAACAGGTAAGCTTGCTTGAGCTTTAATACTAGCCGCGTAGCTACTTGGCAACCCATAAAGCAAGCCAAAAATACCATGCATATTATTGCTAGAGCTGTAGTGGTTGGTGAAGCTCAAAGCATTGGCTGCATATTCTGTCGTGATTGGCATAGATCCAGAGTTTAATGCATCACTTCTTAAGCTATTCACACTAACCATTAGAATATTTAGATTGTTTGCTCTGCGGTCAAAGCGAAGATCTTCATATGGGTAGCGAACCAAATCGCTGCTGTCTTCACTTTCAGCAAGGCGCTTTAAGTAATCATCTTTATCAAGCAACCCATGTTTTTCCATGAAAGACTTAGCGGTCATTGGGTACGAGAGTGGGAAGTTCGCTTTTTGAGAGGTTACTGGATTATAAAAGAAAGCATCTGACCAAACGTAGATTAAGTGACTAGCAATAAAGCTGACAAAGAAAATAGCGGTAATTGGGCGACCAACATGCTTATGAGAGAGCTTACGCTGCTTGCGCCATACCCATTCAGAAAGGCCCAACTGAAGTAAAAAGATCAGCGGTAATACAATAAACAGTTGTTGCAGTCCCGCGCCCGCTTCTCGGTTGCCATCACTAAATAGCAGCTCCCAAACGACAGGCGTAAGGTGTAAATTGATGGTCTGATAAGCTTGAGTATCGATAAGGAGAATCGTTAATCCTGCGGTACCAAAACAGACCGAAAGTAAGCGAAATAGCTTACGTGACGGGATCACAAATGTTAACGGGAACAAAACCAGCAGATAAAGTGCAAACACTAAGAAGCCAAAGTGACCTACCCATGAAACCGCTAGGTAAAATTGCCCAAGTAGCGTTTCTGGCCAAGGTGACTGTGTAATATAGCGAGTACCAATCAGCATTGCTGCGATGATATTAAAGAAGGCAAACCAGTGCCCCCAACCCACTAAACGAGAAACTCGTTCACTATATGTATTTCCGCTATCTACCATTCGTTGTTTTGCAGCCCGTCAAGATTAATGTGTTTGTTCTTCTAATGAAGAGATCAACGCTTGTGCAAATTTTTCAGCAATTGCTTTGCGTTGTGAAGCAGCAACGTTTTGATTTAAGACATTGGTTGCGATATTACCTGCGATCATTAAAGAAAGCTCAGGGGTTGCACCATGTTTTTCCAAGATCGCAGCCACCTCAGCAAGGATGATTTCAACTTGGTCGTCACTGTATTTCGATGTAATAGGCATAAAGACTCTATAAATGATAGTAAAAGCGGCTTATGATAACCTACAATGCCTAACAACTGAAACCTAGAACGACGATATTTTCATTATGAGCCTTCAACTTTCCAACGTCATTTTACATCAAATTTCGAAAAACGATCAGGATGAACTGATTGTTAATTTTCGTTCCCACTCTCTAGAAAACGATGGCTCAACAGAGCACCTTGTTGCTGAACTACATCGTGTTTTTAATGCTAAAGCAGGTAAAGGCTTTGGTTCTTTTAAGTCAGACAGCGAATTTCAAATGTGGTTGCAAGAACTTCGCCAAGGTGAGAAGAATTTTTATGATTTCTCACAACTTAGTGCAAATAGACTGAAATCAGAGTTGAGTAAGTACCCATTTGCTGATGAAGGTATCTTGGTTATTGCTGAATATCAGTCACTAGCAACAGATTATCTTTTTGTTGCCTTACTCCCATCAATTCAAAGCCTTAAAGTGACTGAAGGGCTAGAAATTAGCGCGACGGATTATTTAGATATTAACAAAATGGATATCGTCGCTCGCATTGATCTTTCTAGTTATGAAACAGATAAAGAATCAAACCGTTACCTGTCTTACATTAAGGGTAGAGTTGGCCGTAAAGTGGCAGATTTTTTCCTCGACTTCCTACAAGCGGAAGTTGGCTTAGACACGAAGCAGCAAAATCAAGTATTAATGCAAGCAGTACAAGACTTCTGTAGTGACTCTAAATTAGAGAAGGAAGAGGCGACGAATTATAAGAAGCAAGTATACGATTATTGTAATGAGACCATTAAATCTGGCGAGGAAGTACAAGTTCGAGAGTTATCAGGTGAGCTTCCACAAAGCCAAGAGGGGACTAGCTTCTTAGATTATACCAAAGAACAAGGCTATGAACTCGAAGAGAGCTTTCCCGCAGACCGTAGCACAATGAGAAAACTGACGAAGTATGTTGGTGCGGGTGGTGGTTTAAATGTGAGTTTCGATAGCTTGTTACTGGGAGAACGTATCTTCTACGATCCAGAAACGGACACATTAACAATAAAAGGCACGCCGCCTAACTTGCGTGACCAATTGACACGAAATTAGTGATGAGGGAGAGCTTTTGCTCTCTCTTTTTTTATTTATTCACTAAGGTGTCATAATCTATATAAGTGTCTTTTCTAGTTTGAAAAATAATAGGCTATCTCTATGTCGAAGGAATCGATGAAAACTCTACGTTCAATGAAGAATAAGCGTAAGCAGATATCCATCATTGTTGGTCTTTGGCTTGCGGTGATTCTTGTCATTACGATGTTCGCTCGATCTAATTTACAGAACCTGACCAGTGTTGATGAACTAGGTAATGGCCTAGAAGAACTCAGAAGCGCCCTGTATTTTGATACTCAATATCGTATTGCCCATGCCGAGGATATTGCACTTAAAATTCAATTGGTCTATTCATTGAGAATCCAACTAGAAACGAATTACCAACAAGGGTTTTTCCAACCTGATATCGAACACCTGCTCTTTACGACAGATCGTTTTATTGAATTAGTAAAACAGTTTAACGGTACAGAGGTAGAACTCATGGCATTAGTTGATCAGCTGAAGAGCACGAGGGAGAGTTATAGTCAGCGACCAGAAATTCAGGATCTTTACTACCAGTTGAGTAGCCGTGTTTTTGAGGCGATGTTTAGTAGCTCGTCGGCTAGCCCTGAAATTTATCGTTCACTGGATTCTATATTTGCTCACTCTCAAACTATGGATTCCTTGGATGGCGAAAAGCTTCAGAAAGCGTTGGCTCAAACTTCTTCTGTTTTAGGCAGTTACGCTAAGGGGAGTTACTTAGTCGAAAGGTTAGTGAACCATCCAGTCAATATTCTTCAGCTCCAACTAAAAATGCAATTTAACGAATTGGAGAGATACTATTTTTTCATCGCAATCTTTGTTAGCGCCATAGCTCTGTTCTTCTTGTCGCTTATTACCATCAAGAAAGAGAGTGTAGAGGTGAGTGAGACGTTTTATGAGGAGCCAAGATTAGCGACAGATTCACCAGTTAGCGGGCAGGTACGTGTACAGGTTGAAAGTGAGCTTGTAACAAACCCAAGCCAACTAAATAAGGTGAAGACCCCCAATGCGCCAATAGTCAATGAAGAGTCAGTGAGCAAGGAGTCCGTTAGTAAAAGGTCTGTAGATAAACAAACGGCCTCGCCAACCGCTGCATCCTCGTCCTCCTTACCAGCATCCGAAGCCAGAACGATGGATATACCCGAAGTAGAGCCGTATGAGCTCGAGAAGCTTAACAATCAAAACGTAGACGTTGTGGCTTCGTCGGAAGTCTCCATTGATTACATGCTTAATACCTTAAATGGAGATAAAGAGTCTGTACTTATGTTGCTAGGGGTGTTTATTGAAGACCATGAGAATGATGCCAAGATGTTACCTGAGCTACTTGAGTCTGATATTGAGCACGCGATGAGAAAGGTCCATAGTTTGAAAGGTGTATCGGCAAACTTAGGCGCCGCGCCTTTAAAAGATATCTCAATGTCAATTGAAGAAGATTTAAAAAATGAAATCAAGGTAACGGATCAAAAACTAGAACGGTTAGTTATAGAGTTATTATCGACCATTGAGAGTGCTAAGCGATATATCGAGAGCCAATGAGGGTATGGAAGACACATCACATTTATTTTTGAGTTCTGATAGTTCTCTGACTTATTGATTTCATAATCTTGACCGATTTTAGGTTGTACTGTGAGATTTCTATAATGACTAATTACTGGATTAGATGGGTGGCTCTGTTTTGCGTGTTTACTTTAAGTGGGTGCTCATTGTTAGAGGTGAAAATAGACAGCCAAACGACGCCCTTAACAAAACAAGAGCTGAATATGCGTTTGATGACGCGAGAATTCGCTCAGCAGTTTTTTGCTCAAGTGGAACAAACGGCCGATATGATGGCCTTAAGTTATTCTGAAGACGACACATTCAACCAATCTCATTTATTACTGTGGAAGATTAACGCTTCTGAAGGATTACAGGGCGCAGCGTATCAAGTCGCCCCGATGGCAGGGTTGATTGATACCTGGGTGTTTAGTTACCAGATGACAAAATTTTTTGAAAGTGGAGCAGGGCAAGCATTATTTGCTCAAGACGATGCGCTTATGGCATCCAAACAGCTTTCAATGGAAATGGATCAATTGGCGAAAGGTGTATTAAAAGGCAGTGCTTTCCAATCGACTCAGGCGTTTGTTGTTCAGTTTGCTCAAGAAAACCCATTTTCTGATATCTCTTTTACTCGAACGCCAGCTTATCGTAAATGGTTAGAATCCAATGATATTAACGGTGATGAGGCAGTCGCTACTTTAGGTACGATGCCAGAGGCACTCGGTGATGTGTCTGATAAATTGAGCTTAGTTTCAGAGCAAACGCCGAAAGTAATGACGTGGAAAGCTCAATTATTGGCACTAAACAGCAGTTTAAGTGGTGCTGAGTTAACGGCCACATTGCAAAGCATTCAAGAAAGCTCTCAATCATTCCAAGATTTTGTCGAAAATAACCCTGAGTATATGCGTAACCTTGCCGAGCAGATGGCGATAGAGTTGCAGCCTTTGGTTGATGATATTGATACCAAAACGAATGACAAATTAAGTCAATTAAGTATCGAGCGACAGGCGCTTGAAAAAATGGTAGAAAAAGAGCGTATTGAACTGATCAGTATGATTGAAAGAGAAAGAAAAGCGATTGCTGTAATTGTCTCGAATGAACGAGAGAGGTTTACTCAAGATATTGATCAGATGTCCCAAGACATCGTGACTTTGGCGATTGAGAAACTGATTGAATTAATCAAAAGTGTACTTCTGTATTTCGTTTTATTCATTCTAACCATCTTCTTTGCCCCATTAGGATTAGGTTACTACCTCGGAAAAAGGGCTAGTACGAAAGCCTGATAATAACAAAGCGTCACAATGTGGCGCTTTTTTAAATTATTGTTTTTATGAATACGCTTTTTCTTCTCTGTTACTAGAGTCTCAATCTAAAAAACCGACCTGTGGTTGGACTTCTAGCCTTCTAAAGCAGTTTTTACCCATTTCCGTCGTTAAATTGTAACTTTTAGCAATTATTGCTTGAGATCTTTGGCTTAAAAACTTATAGATGGAGGTATACCCTATTTAAAGTACATGGAGAGTTTGTGATGAGAGTTGGTTTAGTTGGTTGGCGTGGCATGGTTGGTTCTGTATTGATGCAACGCATGGTTGAAGAGAAAGACTTCGACCTAATCGAGCCAGTATTTTACAGCACGTCTCAAGTAGGTATTCCGGCTCCTAATCTAGGTAAAGATGCTGGCATGCTGCAAGATGCATTTGATCTTGAAAGCTTAAAGCAATTAGATGCAGTCATTACTTGTCAAGGTGGTAGCTATACTGAGAAAGTTTACCCAGCGCTGCGTCAAGCAGGTTGGAAAGGCTACTGGATTGATGCGGCATCTACTCTACGTATGGATGCTGATTCAATTATAACTCTTGATCCTGTTAACTTGGCTCAAATCCAACAAGGCATTCACGGCGGCACCAACACCTTCGTTGGTGGTAACTGTACGGTGAGCTTGATGCTTATGGCGTTAGGTGGTCTTTACGAGAAGGGTATGGTCGAGTGGATGAGCGCCATGACTTACCAAGCCGCATCAGGTGCGGGTGCTAAGAACATGCGTGAACTTATTTCACAAATGGGCGTGATTAACGACTCGGTAAGTTCAGAGCTTGCAAACCCTGCTAGTTCGATCCTTGATATCGACAAGAAAGTCGCAGAGACAATTCGCTCAGACTCTTTCCCAACCGATCAATTTGGTGCTCCTCTAGCGGGCTCTCTGATCCCTTGGATCGATGTTAAGCGTGAAAACGGTCAAAGCAAAGAAGAGTGGAAAGCGGGCGTTGAAGCGAACAAGATTCTTGGCCTAGATGGGCAGCCAATTCCCATTGATGGTACTTGTGTTCGTATTGGTGCAATGCGTTGCCACGCTCAAGCTCTAACGATCAAGCTTAAGCAAGACGTTCCGATGGACGAAATCGAAGAGATCATCGCGACTCACAATGATTGGGTTAAAGTGGTTCCTAATGACCGGGATATCACAGCGCAAGAACTCACTCCTGCGAAAGTGACAGGAACAATGTCAGTTCCTGTGGGCCGTCTACGTAAGATGTCTATGGGTAATGATTTCCTCAATGCATTTACTGTGGGCGACCAATTACTTTGGGGTGCAGCTGAACCTTTACGTAGAACATTGCGTATCATACTCGCAGAAAAGTCATAGTTGACGACTGTTCAATCCCGATGTGGTTTATATCGGGGATAAAAAGCGCCGAGTATGGCGCTTTTTTAATGTCTATTGTTTACCTTCCTAATCGTTACCCATTTTCTACAGGTACAACGCGTTCGTCTGGTTCAGCTAATTCGCTACCACAGAACTTACAATGTATGGCATCACTTTCATGACCGGTCTTCATACAGTTCGGACACTTAACCAGTGTTTTATGTGAATTCATTTCTTGGTTTAGCTCAGCAGTGATAATACCGGTGGGAACCGCCAATATGGAATAACCGAGTAACATGGTAATTGAAGCCACCGCTTTACCTACCGATGTTTGTGGCACGAGGTCGCCATACCCTACCGTCGTAATAGTAACAATTGCCCAATAAATGCTCTGTGGAACGGAAGTAAACCCATTGTCAGGCCCTTCAATAACGTAGATTAACGATCCCAAGATAATAACCAAAATTCCAACCGTGCTAAAAAAGATAAAAATCTTTCTTTTTGCCATGAGTAATGAACGAAGGAGGATATTTGAATCTTGCAGGTACCGCACCAACTTGAGTATGCGAAAAATACGCATCACCCTAAGCATTCTAATTACGCCAATATAGGTAGCGGCAGGGAAGAAAAGCGCGAGATAGGTAGGCAATATTGCCAGCAAATCTACCATGCCATAAAAGCTGGTCGCATAAGCCTTTGGTTTTGGCGAACAATAGAGCCTTAATAAATACTCAATGGTGAATAAAACAGTAAAACTGAGTTCGAGATAGAAGAATACATCAGCCCACTTATCATTCAGAGCAGGTATGGAATGCAAAATAAGTACAATTAGAGAAGCGATAATGGCGATGATCAAGCCAATGTCAAAAGCTCGACCCGCAGGGGTGTGGGCTCCAAAAATGATAACGTACAAATGATGCTTTAGAGAGTGTCGTGGCATGAAATTACAACCCTTGGTATTGACGCTTAATAATAGCAGATTAGAGAGGTACGCCAACCATTACCAATGGCAGCCTAGATTCATTGGCTATCGAATATCTGAGATTTTTATATCATATCGATAATCTTAGACATTAAAACTACATATTAATGTCAAGATTTTGCAACCAAGTTGTAACTCTTCATCTTCACGATTAACGTCGAAATATCATTGCTAGATATAGAGACTAATTCATAAATATAAAGGAAGTCATTGTGAAGCATTTCGACCATAACCACGATCAGCGCCCACTTGAGCAAGAACCTGAATTCAATAAATTCATTGAGGCGGCAATGTCGCGTCGTCAATTTCTTAGGACGACAGGAGCAGCAGGCACTGTTGGATTTTTTGCTGCTAGCCCAGTGAGCCAAGCAATAGCGAAAACAAATGCTACGCCATCGAGTTTATTAGGATTTGGGGCGATTCCTATTTCAGTGGCAGACACGATTGAAGTTCCGGATGGGTATCAAGCGGAAGCGTTAATATCTTGGGGTGATGCCGTTATCAAAGGGGCGCCCGCTTTTAATCAAGAAAATGACTCAAAAGCCCAAGAGATGCAGTTTGGCGACAATAATGATGGCATGACTTTTTTCCCACTCTCTAGTACTCGTGCTGTATTGGTCGTCAATAATGAATACACGAATAATGAATATTTGTATGCCCATCAAGGAAAATCTATTTCTGCTGACGATGTGCGTAAAGCCCAAGCGGCACATGGCGTCTCAGTGATTGAACTAAAAAACACCTCTGGAAAATGGGAGGTAAATGTAGATGGCCGTCTAAACCGCCGAATAACGGCTTACACTGAAATGGAAATGACAGGGGTAGCAGCTGGCCACAATTTACTTCAGACAGAAGCGGATCCATTAGGTAAACGGATTCTGGGTACATTTAATAATTGTGCAAATGGCGAAACACCATGGGGGACTTACCTGACTTGTGAGGAGAATTTTAATGGGTATTTTGCTAATACGGCTGGAGGAAAGCTAGCTGACTCTTATGCTCGCTATGGTTTGAAAGATGAAGACTGGGATTATGACTGGTATAAGCATGATAAACGCTTTGATATTAGTAAAGAGCCAAATGAAGCGCACCGTCATGGCTGGGTCGTTGAAATTGATCCGATGAATCCAAACTCAACACCCAAAAAACGCAGTGCGCTCGGTCGATTTAAACATGAAAATGCCGCACTGATGGTGAACGATGATGGTCACATTGTTGTTTATCTCGGGGACGATGAGCGAGGGGAGCACCTTTATAAATTTGTCTCTAAGAACAAATTTGTAAAAGGATCAGATTCTAATCGTGACCTTTTGGAAGAGGGGACATTATATGTTGCTAAGTTTGAAGGCACAGAAGGTGAACTCAATGGTCAAGGTAAGTGGCTAGAGCTTACTTGGGGTAAGAATGGACTGACCCCTGAAAATGGTTTCCCAGATGAAGCATCCGTGATGGTATTTGCTCGTCTTGCAGCAACACAAGTAGGGGCAACGACAATGGATCGCCCAGAATGGGTGGCTGTTCATCCTGATAATAAATCTGTGTTCTGTACCCTCACCAATAATAAATATCGAGGAGTAAAAGACTCGCAGCCAGTTAATCCCATTAACCCAAGAGAGAAAAACCCGTATGGCCATATCGTTCGTTGGAGACCTAGTAAAGGAAATCATACTAGCCCATCTTTTGAATGGGATATCTACGTATTAGCGGGGAATCCTGAGGTACATGAAACGGGCCTTATGGCGGGTACGGCTAATATTAATAAAGATAACATGTTCAACAGTCCCGATGGTATTGGCTTTGATAAAGCAGGTCGTCTTTGGATTCAGACCGATGGTAAGTATTCAAATAAAGGAGATTTTTCAGGAATGGGTAACAATCAAATGTTGTGCAGTGACCCTGCCACGGGTGAAATTCGCAGATTCTTAACCGGGCCCATTGCATGTGAAATCACGGGGCTAGCTTTCACACCTGATAGCAAAACCATGTTTGTTGGGGTTCAGCACCCCGGTGAATCTCTGGCTCCATCTCATTATCCTGACGGAGGTTCAAGTATACCAAGATCGACGGTTGTAGTGATTACTCGTAAAGATGGTGGAATCATCGGTGCATAGATAAACCTATTGCGACCACGTAATAATAAATAAGCTCGGTATAACACCGAGCTTATTTACGCAGACCCAAGCAATAGCCACTTTCTATTGTTAGTGACTAGCAATAGAACTAAGCGAGCCCTGGGAAAAGGTTTCGCAAACCATTTGCAATAAACTCTATGCCTAGTGCACCAAGGATCAATCCCATAATACGGGTGATTACGTTGATTCCAGTTTGACCAAGAAAACGGACAATTAAGGGAGCCGAACGAAACAGTAGCCATGAACAAAAGCAAAATAGAGCGACCGTCACAATGATTCCGACGGTGTCGAGTGCGCTTGGGTAGCGCGCGCCATAAACAATGGTTGAGCTGATCGCACCTGGGCCGGCCATTAAGGGCATAGCCAAAGGAACGACACCAATTTGTTCTTTAGTGACGTATTCTGACTTCTCTTGTTTATTTTGCTTATCTTCCCCAAGCTTACCGCTCATCATAGAGAAGGCAATGCTAAGTAGCAGCAGACCGCCAGCAACACGGAATGAATCAAGTGAAATACTGAACATATCGAGCAATACTTGCCCTGCAAGCAGAGAGATAATCAGAATCATAGCGACAGCTATATTTGCGGTCCTCGCGGTTTTGTTCTTTTCTTCCACCGTCATGTGACCGGTTAAAGAGACAAAAATTGGCATGATCCCAATTGGATTAACAGCAGCAACCAATCCTAAGAAAAACTGCAAAAATATGGCGATTTCAAATGACGTCATAGCGATAACTCAACAACAAGATAAAGGGTGAATAATTTTGCCGCGATTCTATGGTAAAACGATTGTGGGTACGAGTGAAAATGAAGAGAAAAGTATGATTTTTTTTGACCAGTTCTTTGTAATAAAACTAATCTGATTTATAGCGCTTCGTTGACAGGTGAAAGTTAAATTTCGTCGAAAATAAATGAGTTTAATCCCACATTTATGACAATTTTTTCTATCATTAATGTCACATTTGTCTCAAAAAAGTATATGCTCGTAGCACGAAAAAAGCTTCTTTATGTGTGCTTTTTTGTAGGGAAATGAAACTTTTTTACAGATTTTTGAAAGTTATTTATTTTTATTTATCTGTTTGTTTGATTTTTAAGCATGCAGTGATTCTGTTTTTCTTTATTATTATCATGCTCTTAGGTGAGCGGTGGCGTTTGTAGCACTACTTTGTAGGTAATTGCCTTTTGAGAACTGATCTGCGTCAATTTCTTTCGTGGTGTGAAATATTATACTCAGTCCTGAAAGCAATTTACTAAGTATGTGTGTCAGGTAGAGACCTTGACAGTAGTTTTGAAGAAGGCGCCAACGCAATCTTAATAAAAAGTTTTTAATATTTATTTATTTTAGGAGATCCACTATGCCTGTAACTAACTTAGCTGAACTAGATGCTCTAGTAGCTCGCGTAAAAGCAGCTCAAGAAGAGTTCTCAACTTTTTCTCAAGAAAAAGTAGACGCAATCTTCCGCGCAGCCTCTCTAGCAGCTAACCACGCTCGTATCCCTCTAGCGCAACAAGCGGTAGAAGAGTCTGGAATGGGTATCGTTGAAGATAAGGTAATCAAAAACCACTTTGCTTCAGAGTTCATTTACAACAAATACAAAGACGAAAAAACGTGTGGCATCTTAGAAGAAGATGACAGCTTAGGTACAATGACAATTGCTGAGCCTATCGGTATTATCTGTGGTATCGTTCCAACGACTAACCCAACGTCAACAGCAATCTTCAAGTCTCTAATTTCTCTTAAAACACGTAACGGCATCATCTTCTCGCCACACCCTCGTGCTAAAAATTCTACAAACGACGCAGCTAAACTTGTTTTGGATGCAGCGGTAGCAGCGGGTGCTCCAAAAGATATCATTGGTTGGATTGACCAACCTTCAGTTGAGCTTTCAAACGCGCTTATGAAGCACGACGGTATCGCACTTATCCTTGCAACTGGTGGTCCAGGCATGGTTAAAGCAGCATACTCTTCAGGTAAGCCGGCTATCGGTGTTGGTGCTGGTAACGTGCCAATCGTCATTGACGAAACGGCTGACATTAAACGTGCAGTAGCTTCTATCCTTATGTCTAAGACATTCGATAACGGCGTTGTTTGTGCTTCTGAGCAAGCAGCAATCGTTGTTGACGAAGTATATGACGAAGTGAAAGAGCGTTTTGCTTCTCACAAAGCATACGTATTAAACAAAACTGAAGCAGATAAAGTACGTAAAGTACTTCTTATTGATGGCAACTTAAACGCGAAAATCGTTGGTCAGCCTGCTCCTGCAATCGCTGAAATGGCGGGTGTTAAAGTGCCTGCTGACACGAAAGTTCTTGTTGGTGAAGGTCTTGGTAAAGTAAGCGTTGACGACGAGTTCGCTCACGAAAAACTGTCTCCAACGCTAGGCCTATTCCGTGCTGACGATTTCGAAGACGCTGTTGCTCAAGCAGTAACTATGGTTGAAATTGGTGGTATCGGACACACATCTGGTCTTTACACGAACCAAGATACAAACACTGACCGTATCCGTTACTTTGGTGACAAACTAAAAACAGCACGTATTCTTGTAAACATCCCATCTACTCACGGTGGTATCGGTGACCTTTACAACTTTAACGTAGCACCGTCTCTAACTCTTGGTTGTGGTTCTTGGGGTGGTAACTCTATCTCTGAGAACGTAGGTCCTAAGCACCTTATCAACAAGAAAACTGTAGCGAAGCGAGCTGAAAACATGTTGTGGCACAAACTACCTAAGTCTATTTACTTCCGTCGTGGTAGCCTTCCAATCGCTCTTGGCGACCTAGAAGGTAAGAAACGCGCATTCCTAGTTACTGACCGTTTCCTATTCAACAACGGTTACGCTGATGATGTTGTTCGTCTTCTTAAAGCGCAAGGCATCGAAGTTCAAGTATTCTTCGACGTAGAAGCGGATCCAACGCTATCTGTAGTAGAGAAAGGTGCAGAAGCAATGAAGAGCTTCCAACCTGACGTTATCCTAGCTCTAGGTGGCGGTTCTCCAATGGATGCAGCTAAGATCATGTGGGTTATGTACGAGCACCCAGAAACGCACTTCGAAGAGCTAGCAATGCGCTTTATGGATATCCGTAAACGTATCTACAAGTTCCCTAAGATGGGCCAGAAAGCTGAGCTAGTATGTATTACTACTACTTCAGGTACAGGTTCTGAAGTGACGCCATTTGCTGTTGTAACTGACGATAAGACTGGTGCTAAGTACCCACTAGCTGACTACGAAATCACGCCAAACATGGCTATCGTTGATGCTAACCTAGTAATGAACATGCCTAAGTCTCTAACAGCGTTCGGTGGTTACGATGCAGTAACTCACGCTCTTGAAGCTTACGTATCTGTTCTAGCGAACGAGTACTCAGACGGTCAAGCTCTACAAGCTCTTAAGATGCTTAAAGAGTACCTACCATCAAGCTACAAAAATGGTGCCGCTGACCCAATCGCTCGTGAGAAAGTACACAACGCGGCAACAATTGCTGGTGTAGCGTTTGCGAATGCTTTCCTAGGTGTGTGTCACTCTATGGCTCACAAAATTGGTGCTGAGTTCCACCTACCACACGGTCTAGCTAACGCACTACTTATCTCTAACGTTGTACGCTACAACGCGAACGATAACCCAACGAAGCAGACTGCTTTCTCTCAGTACGACCGCCCACAAGCACGTCGTCGTTACGCAGAAGTTGCTGACCACCTAGGCCTAAGCCAAGCTGGTGACCGCACTGCACAGAAGATTGAGCGTCTACTAACTTGGTTAGAAGAGCTTAAGAAAGACCTAGACATCCCTCTATCTATTAAAGAAGCGGGTGTTAACGAGGCTGACTTCATCGCTAAACTTGATGAGTTAGCGGTAGAAGCGTTTGATGACCAGTGTACTGGTGCAAACCCACGTTACCCTCTAATTACTGAGCTAAAAGAAGTTCTAACAACGGCATACTTCGGTACTGCATACGTTGAAGGTGAAACTTTCGAAGGCACGACAGTAATCAAGAAAAAAGCTGACCAAAAACCAGCTAAAAAGAAGTAAGACTTCTGACGTTATAAGATGTTTCGCTAGCACGAAATATTGATTATCAAGCCCCAGCCAACAGGTTGGGGTTTTTTTATCGTTGTATTTCTCGATAACCGTTTTGTAATGGCTAGGGGAGGTGATTCACCATTGATGGAGAATCACCTTATTACATTAGGAATAATCGTTATTCCATTAATTGTACGGCGTTTCTTTATACTGTTTGAATAACTAAAGCTCAACAGGAAAACCTAGATATGAAACGCGTAACTTTACTATCACTGGCAATGGCTTTCTCTTTAAGTGCTAACGCTAACTTAATCATTGATAAATCTGGTGTGGATGAAAAAGACTATGTCTTTGACATGCACCAATGCGAAGAAATGGCTGGCCAAGTTCAAAAAGATAAGCGTTCTCGTGGTGCTGTCGGTGGTGCTCTAAAAGGTGCTGCAATCGGCTCTGCAGGTGTTGCTATTGCGGGTGGTTCTGGCTCTGAAGGGGCGAAGAAAGGTGCGGCTGTTGGTCTTGGTGCAGGTATTATTGGAGGTAGCCGTGACCGCCGAGAAAATCAAGCAAACTACGAGCAAGATCAGTAAACCGTTATGCGTAACTGTATGACAAACCGTGGTTATGTTGTGCTGAATTAATAGTAAAAATAAAGATAACCTTGAGAGGAAGCCGATGTGCTTCCTTTTTTATTACTTACAGTTTAGGCGTAGGGGTTAACAGGAAGAAAAAGGCTTACCCAGAGGTAAGCCTTATAATTATTTCATATAACGTTAGTTACTGTAATGTGAGACTTAGCCTGCTAAGACGTCAGTCGCAACTTTGTAGCTAGGGTCTTCTTTCACGTTGATTTCGACTAAGCTGCCCGCTTTGTGCAGCAGAGCACGACAATCAGGGCTCAAATGGCGAAGATGAAGAGTTTTGCCTAACGTTGAGTAACGTACAGCCAGTGTTTCAATTGCCTCAATTGCTGAGTGGTCTGCAACGCGTGAGCTTGCGAAATCGACAATGACATCTTCAGGATCATTTTGGAAATCAAAAAGCTCCAAGAAGTTTGCTGCAGAACCAAAGAAGATTGGGCCATTTACGTGATACTCTTTTGAGCCTTCTTCATTAATCTTGCTACTTGCGTAGATATGCTTAGCGTGCTCCCAAGCAAACATCAGCGCCGAGACGATAACACCAACCGCCACTGCTATCGCAAGGTCTGTCAATACGGTAACAATCGTTACTAGAACGATAACGAAGAAGTCTTGTTTAGGTACGCGGCGCGCCAACTTAAAGGTTGCCCACTCAAACGTACCAATAACAACCATGAACATCACGCCAACAAGCGCCGCTAATGGAATCATCTCGATTAAAGCTGAAGCAAAAAGAATAAACGCAAGCAGAGCAACGGCAGCGACAATACCAGACAAACGTCCACGACCACCGGAATTAACGTTGATCATAGATTGTCCAATCATCGCACAACCACCCATCGCGCCGAATACTGAACAGGTGACATTGGCAAGGCCTTGGCCGACACACTCACGGTTTGATTTACCACGAGTGTTTGTCATTTCATCAAGAACGGTCAGTGTTAATAGAGACTCTATAAGGCCGATAGCCGCTAGGATAATCGCGTAAGGCAAAATGATCTGTAGCGTTTCTAGGTTAAACGGCACCATCGGGATAGCAAAGGTTGGCAAAGAACCTGCAAGTGTTGCATTTGCATCACCAGACATTGTTCTTAGAAAATCAACAACAGTATTTGTCTCTAATCCAAGGCCTAGAACAAGGAGTGTCACTGTAACAATAGCGACAAGAGAAGAGGGCACAGCTGTGGTCAATTTCGGCAAAAAGTGAATAATAGCCATCGTCAGTGCAACTAAGCCAAGCATCAGCATCATTTCACCCTGAGGCAACCATGACAATGCACCTGAAGCGTCTGGAGTTTTAAACTGACCGAGCTGAGCAAGGAAAATAACGATCGCAAGGCCATTTACAAAACCGATCATAACCGGATGTGGCACCATGCGAATAAATTTACCAAGCTTGAAAAGACCGGCTGAGATTTGTAAAAATCCAGCTAGCATAATAGCGGCAAATAGATACTGAACCCCGTGAGTAGCAACAAGGCTGACCATAACGACAGCCATCGCGCCGGTCGCACCGGAAATCATGCCTGGTCGTCCACCAAATATAGAGGTGATTAAACCAACGATAAAGGCGGCATAGAGTCCGACCATAGGGTCAACACCTGCTACAAAAGCAAAGGCTACGGCTTCTGGGACAAGAGCTAGGGCAACGGTCAGTCCAGATAGGACGTCATTTTTTACAGAATGTTTAGAAAACTGTGGAAATTCAAACATGATTACTCAGTATTTTGGCTGGTGGGTTTATCCTTAAACAACACTTTCGATGAATAGAGTAAATATCCGAGACTGAAGAACAATCTATCTTGAAGTGTGAGCAAGTGTAAATGAATGTGAATCGGCGCATGCTACCTAAAAGTGTGATTAAGTTCAATGATTAACCTATTATAGATTAATATCACTGTTACTCGCTTTGATACGCTAAAAAAAAGGCCGCTAAAATTAGCAGCCTTTTATACCTGATAAGCTTCTTAGAAACTTTGAGGCTTGGTTGTTACCGCTCCAGCTTGGCTACGAGCAACTTGGCTACCAGCGCCTTTTGCTTGGTAACGTTCAGCTCGTAGAGGCATCGCAACAACTTCAATCTCTTTAATTTCCTGAGGCCCTGGAGCCTTAGTCATTACCGAGGTTGCGTGAGCCTTCACTCGAGTTCCTTTAGGAGAAGTAGCGACTGCTTTAGGTGCTTCGCTCGCTTTTTCAGCAACAGGAGCTGGCTTAGCTTTAGTTTCTTCGTTACTAGCAGTAGGAGTTTCATTAGCAATCGGTGCTTCAAGCGTTTCTACTTTTTCCGATTCAACTGCCTGAGTCACTTCTTCAACTTGCTTAGTTGCAACAACTTCAGTTTTTTCTTCTACAACAGGCTCAACAACAGGTGCTGCCTCTACCACTGGCTCAACTTTAACGGTTGCAGCAGTGTCAACGCTGCTAATTTCGTCGTTCATAAAGGTTGGACGAATAACAATCTTACCCATTGCCATCTCTGGCATTGCAAAGCCCGAAAGAGCGATGTTCGAAGATTGTTCGGCTTTGTTGTCGTTAGAGCGCTGTTTAGCCTTATGGTTTGGCTTAGCAAGATCATAACGAGGCATTACTTTACCCATTGCCATCTCTGGAGACGCAACGCCACCTTTACGTAGACGGAATGGATTCGGGCGACGATCACGGCCACGACGACGACGTTGACCACTTGCACGCAGGTGACGTGGTGAACGGCGATTACGGCGTTGTTTCGGCTGCTCTTCTTGAGCTGTTTCGTTTGCTTCAACTTTCGCTTCAACCTGCTCGGCAGCTTCAACAGCGGTTGCTACTTCTTCTGCCTTGTTAAGCTCTGCTTCTTTTTGTCCATTAACGCGTACTTTCTTGCTCAGTTGACGTCGTTGACGGCGCTCTTTGATTTTTACTGCTTTAGTTTCAGAAGGAGCCTGTTGCTGTTGAGTTTTTTGAGCATCAGCAGCAATTTGTTGGCCTTGTTCTGCAACTTTGGATGTTTTTACTTCATCGCGGTTGTTGCGACGATCATTTCTTGGCTTACGAGTATTAGGCTTGCGTTCTTGCTTGGCTTTATCCTCGCTCCCCGTTACTTGTTCGTCACGAGCTGGTTTGCGCTTGTTACGATCGCGGTTATCTCGATTGTCACGATTATCACGATTATCGCGGTTGTTGCGACGGCGCTGATCATTACGATTACGACGTGGACGTGTATTTCGCTGCTCTTCTGGCTTTTCTTCCTTCACTTCTTCTTTTTTCGTCTCTTCTGGAGAGCCGTTAAAGAAGTCACTCAGTGCTTTGAACATACGAGAAATAAAGCCAGGCTCTTGTTTCTCTGTTTTTTCTACCTGTGCTGCTTGAGCTGCTTTTGGCGCAGGTGCTGGTGTTGGTGCTGTTTGAGCTGGAGATGCAAATCCTTGAAGCGCTGGTTGTTCAATCTTACGTGGTTTAATCTCTTGCTCTGCAGGCTCTTTGCTTTCCGCTTCTTTCAAAGCATCAATTTTTTGAGGAAGCAGGTAAGAAAGTAGATCAAACTCTTCACCTTCACGCACTCGAATAACTTCGAAGTGAGGCGTTTCCATATCAGAGTTTGGAACCACGGTAATCTTAACTTCTTGGTTCTTCTCAATATGATTCACTGAGCGACGCTTTTCGTTAAGCAGGTAAGAAGCGATTGGAACAGGGACGACAGCAAGAACTTGAGCAGTGTTGTCTTTCAATGCTTCTTCTTCAATAAGACGAAGTACAGAAAGCGCTAAAGATTCATTGTCACGAACAACACCAGTACCGGTACAACGAGGACAGATATGGTGGCTTGCTTCTGCTAATGATGGGCTCAAACGCTGACGAGACATCTCTAATAGACCAAAGCGAGAAATGCGACCAATTTGAACACGAGCTCGGTCTAAACGAACGGCATCACGTAAGCGGTTTTCAACTTCACGTTGGTGACGAACTGGCGTCATATCGATAAAGTCGATAACAACTAGACCACCTAAGTCACGCAGACGTAATTGACGAGCAATCTCATCAGCCGCTTCTAGGTTAGTGTTAAGTGCTGTCTCTTCGATATCGCCGCCTTTTGTTGCGCGTGCAGAGTTGATATCGATAGACGTTAACGCTTCAGTTGGATCGATAACAATTGAACCACCCGATGGAAGACGAACTTCACGTTGGAATGCAGATTCAATTTGGCTTTCTATTTGGTAGTGGCTAAATAGAGGTACTTCGCCATCGTATTTTTTAACTCGGCTAACAAAGTCAGGGCGAATTAGTTGGATGTGTGCTAAAGCGCGCTCATAGATAGTATTGCTATCGATCAGAATCTCACCAATATCACGACGTAGATAGTCACGAATAGCACGTACAATAACGTTACTTTCTTGGTGGATAAGGAAAGGAGCAGTATTAGTTTCAGAAGCCTGCTTAATAGCACCCCAATGGTTTAATAGTACATTAAGATCCCACTCTAGCTCTTCTGCACTTTTACCAACACCAGCCGTACGAACAATCAGTCCCATGCCTTGTGGAAGCTCAAGCGTGCTAAGTGCCGCTTTAAGCTGAGTACGCTCATCACCTTCGATACGACGAGAGATACCGCCAGCACGAGGGTTATTTGGCATAAGAACAAGGTAGCTACCTGCAAGTGAAACAAAAGTCGTTAATGCAGCACCTTTGCTACCACGCTCTTCTTTTTCTACCTGAACAATAACTTCTTGGCCTTCTTTCAATACTTCTTTGATGTTAGGACGACCTTGATAGGTGTAACCTGCTGGGAAGTATTCACGTGCAATTTCTTTGAGAGGAAGAAAACCGTGTCTTTCTGCACCGTAGTCAACAAAAGCTGCTTCTAAGCTTGGTTCGATACGGGTGATACGGCCTTTATAGATATTTGCTTTTTTTGATTCGTGCCCAGGACTTTCAATATCTAGATCAAATAGTCGTTGGCCATCTACCAAAGCAACACGCAACTCTTCTTTTTGAGTTGCGTTGATTAACATTCTTTTCATTTAATAATCTCGTTATCTTTCTTTATATTAATTGTTCTTATTGCTTTAGTTCGTTTTCACGGTGCCAGATCCCATGGCTAAAAGTGCAGCCTCCCGGCTGGAGGGGATGCTCTGTGGGCACGTCAGTCGTCACAAACTAAAAGCTTGTGACCCGCGATTTGCGGAGAATACTCAACATGAAAATACGACGAGTAGAGCAATAAGTTGACTAAATTCAGAAGCGTCTTACGCCAGTTGCGGCACTACGGAATAAAGTAATCTACTCAGTTAACTGTGCAGTTTCACGCTTGATTTTGTTTAAATAATCACCGAAGCGTGAATAGCAGCTGTGAACTATAGCAGTGCAAAGAAATCACAGCAATCTGCTTTGTTATAAACAGGCAAAAAAAAACAACATTCTTCCTGCGTTGGGTCACGTATTTCATTGTTTTTCTGTGTATTTATTCTAGTAGGAGGGAAACCAATGAATGAATGTTTATTTTTTATCCACAGCAACGAGGGCATAACTGCTAAAGGAGTAGGTGTTTGCAAGAATTCGTTCGTTCTTCACTAAGAAAATGTGAAATATAACAGGTTAGAGTGATACACTAACGAAATGAGTGAAATAAGAACTAAAGTCCAGTTCGTCGATATCGACGAAGACATGGCGGGTCAGCGAATAGATAACTTCTTACGCAACCAATTGAAAAATCTTCCTAAAAGCATGGTCTATCGGATCGTGAGAAAAGGCGAAGTTCGAGTAAATAAAAAACGCATCAAAGCGGAGTATAAGCTTCAAGCTGGTGATATTGTCCGAATTCCTCCTGTCACGCTTGAAGAGAAAGACGATGAACCGGTAATCAGCACAAAGCTGAACAAAGTCGCGTCGCTAGAAAGCAATATCATTTTTGAAGATGATCACGTTTTGATTTTGAATAAACCATCAGGCCTTGCGGTTCACGGCGGTAGCGGCTTGAAGTTTGGAGCGATTGAAGCGTTACGCGCCTTACGCCCTACGGCGAGGTTTCTGGAGCTTGTTCATCGTATTGACCGAGATACTTCTGGTATTTTACTGGTTGCTAAGAAGCGTTCTGCACTTCGACATCTTCAGGCTCAATTTAGGGAGAAAACCGTTAAAAAGTTTTACTTCGCATTGGTGATGGGGCAGTGGAAGGCGACCTGCAAAGCGATCAACGCGCCGCTATTAAAAAACGAAGTAAACAGCATTGTTCGGGTTAACCCAAAGGGTAAGGCGTCAGAAACGCGATTTAAAATAATCGAGAAGTTTGATGATGCGACGTTAATTCAAGCAAGCCCAATAACAGGCAGAACGCACCAAATTCGTGTCCACACTCAATACGCTGGACACCCTATTGCGTGGGATGACCGATATGGCGATCGTCGATTCGATGCTTATACGGGTAAGTGCGGATTAGATAGGCTGTTTTTACACGCTGCAAACATCAAATTTGTTCACCCTTCAACCGAAAAGGTTGTCGATATTAGTGCACCGTTAGAAGCCAAACTTGAACGAGCTTTAAAGGCCTTAAGAAAAAGCAGTTAGTGCGATTGTCATCTATTATGACTTGTTTGCTTAACCGATTGTGCTCCTAGTTTAGAATAAATACGACTGGCGATTATCGTCAGTCGCATTTATATGTAGCCTACTTCTGAGCCAATACATCAAAACCTTTTGATTTCAACATAGTGATTAAATCAATCAAAGGTAATCCAACGAGTGCGTTGGGATCTTTCCCTTCAAGCCTCTCAAACAGTGCAATACCTAATCCTTCACATTTAAAGCTTCCCGCACAAAAAAAGGGCTGCTCTTTGTCAACGTAGTTTTCAATCGTTGCGCTATCTAAATCACGAAAGTACACATGGAACTCATCAACAATGGTTTCGCACGTTTTTGTTGCACTGTTATACAAAGCCAAGCCGGTATAAAAGGTGATTTTTTTTCCACTTTGAGCCTTAAGTTGTTTAATGGCGTTTTCTCTCTTTAATGGCTTACCTACGATCGTGTCGTTTATCACGCAGACTTGATCGCTGCCAATGATTAAGCTTGGTTGATCAGTGTGGCAAGATTTGGCTTTGGTTGTGGCTAAGCGACTGACTAACGCTTTTGGTTCTTCATTAGGAAGCGGTGTTTCATCGCAGTTAGGCTGGGCTGTGATAAACGGTATTACCAGTTTATTTAAAAGCGCTTGGCGAAATGGCGAAGTTGAGGCCAATACTATTTGGTAATTATGCATTTTTAGATACAATGTGTGGGTTTTAGACGACAGCATAACTTAATAGTGAATGCTGTTAATAATTCTCTCTCTTGAAAGGCAAAAAAGTCCAACTTTTTTACCTTTTTCTTTGACTAAACGTATTTTGAAAGATAAGATTCGCGCCCTATGCAAAAGGTAAAAATACAACGCACGGTTAATCCTGCAAAAACAGCACAAAGAAGAACAGACATAGATGGCATCATCCAGGTCAGTCTTCTTAAGCGTTTAAAGGAAGCAACCGAAGGCGTTAAACGCGACGCAGAAGTCTCAATGTCATTTGGGCTTGATGAGCAGCGACTCGTAGTTATCTCTGGTAAAGCTAACGTCGATGTCGACTTGGAATGTCAACGCTGTAATGAGGTTTTCACACATTGTTGTGAAGTCCAATTCACATATACTCCTTGTAATGAGAAGAGTGAAGAGGAAGCACCGGAAGAGTACGATTTGGTAGATCTGAACGAGTACGGTGAGTTAGACCTTATTGAGTTAGTTGAAGATGAGTTCATCTTAAGTTTGCCTCAAATCGCAATGCACGACGAAGCTGATTGTAGCGTTGATACAAATAACATGGTGTTTGGTGAAATTCCTGAAGAAATTATTGAGGAAGAAGAAAAACCGAACCCCTTTGATGTTTTAAAAAACTTAAAGAGCTAACTTATTAACAAGTAAGTATCTTTAAGAATTTACATAGGAGTAGGGTCAATGGCCGTACAAAAGAGCAAGAAATCACGTTCAATGCGTGGCATGCGTCGTTCACACGATGCACTTACTACAGCTGCACTTTCTGTAGATGCAACTTCAGGTGAAACTCACCTACGTCACAACGTGACTGCCGAAGGTTTTTACCGTGGCAAAAAGGTTATCAACAAGTAAGGTTGACCTTTGCAAAATATAACCGTTGCGCTTGATGCAATGGGCGGGGACTTTGGTCCTCGTGTTACAGTGCCTGCCGCCGTGCAGGCACTGTCGTCTTACCCAGAGCTCAAAGTTATTTTGATAGGTGATCGAACCTCGATCACAACTCAACTCTCTTCACTTGGTTACGCAGCCAATGATCGATTGATCGTTGAACATTGCGACCGAGTCATTTCTAATCTCGAAAAACCTTCCCTGGCCCTACGTAATAGTTCAGGCACATCAATGCGTGTAGCGATTGACGCTGTTGCAAACGGTGAGGCTGATGCTTGCTTAAGCGGCGGTAATACCGGTGCGTTGATGGCACTGTCTCGTTTTCGCCTCAAGCTTCTTCCAGGTATAGAGAGACCAGCACTCATTTCTGCACTGCCTACGGCTCAAGGAAACAAAACTTGGATGCTTGATTTAGGTGCGAATGTTTCCAGTGATGCTGATTCACTATTCCAATTCGCTGTAATGGGAAGCGCTTTAGCTGAACAATATTTATCTCGACCAGCTCGTGTCGCTATCTTAAATATTGGTGCAGAAGAAATTAAGGGCAATGACCTGGTCAAGCGTTGCGCCGAGATGTTATCCCAAAGCCAATCTGTTCACTTTACTGGATATATCGAAGGTAATCAGTTATTACATGATGCTGCCGATGTCGTCGTTTGTGATGGCTTCGTTGGTAATGTATGCCTAAAGGCATGTGAAGGTACTGCTCAACTCTTTATTGATAAATTAAAAGCAAGTATGCGAAAGAATTCGATAAAAGGTTGGGTGGCAAAAAAGTTATTTTCTGGGCTGTTTGATGAGTTAAAAACATTGAACCCCGACCAGTATAATGGTGCAAGTTTGCTAGGATTGCGCGGCATTGTTATCAAAAGTCATGGAAGTGCCGATGTAGCAGCCGTCGTCAACGCGATTGGAGAAGCGGTACATGAGGTCAAACGACAAGTTCCAAGTCGTATCAGCGATCGTTTAGAAGCGGTTTTACTCGAGAGGCATTATTAGTTTTCATGTATAGCAAAATTTTAGGTACAGGCAGCTACCTGCCAACTCAGGTGCGTACAAACGCAGACCTTGAGAAAATGGTAGAGACAAGCGACGAATGGATCGTGACTCGTACGGGCATTAAAGAACGTCGCATAGCAGCAGAAGATGAAACTGTTGCAGATATGGCTTACCACGCAGCAGTGAATGCGATTGATATGGCGGGTATCGATAAACACGATATCGACCTAATTATCGTTGCAACAACGAGTAGCAGCCACGCATTTCCTTCATCAGCTTGCCAAGTTCAAGGTAAGCTAGGTATAAAAGGTTGCCCAGCATTTGATATTGGTGCTGCTTGTTCTGGTTTTGTTTATGCGCTCTCAGTCGCTGACCAACACATTAAGACAGGCATGTGTAAAAATGTGTTAGTGATTGGTGCTGATGCGTTGTCAAAGACATGTGATCCTACCGATCGATCAACCATCATCTTGTTTGGTGATGCGGCGGGTGCCGTTGTTGTCGGCGCAAGTGAAGAGCCTGGCATTTTGTCTACCCACATCTACTCCGATGGAAAATTTGGTGAGCTACTCAGCCTTGGTGTTCCAGAGCGTGGTGGTGATGCTGACAAGTGGTTACACATGGCGGGTAATGAAGTGTTTAAAGTGGCGGTAACGCAACTCTCTAAACTCGTTAAAGATACGCTTGCGGCAAATAATATGGATAAATCTGAACTAGATTGGTTAGTTCCGCATCAAGCGAACTATCGAATTATTTCAGCGACAGCAAAAAAACTAACGATGTCGCTAGATCAGGTCGTTATTACGTTAGACAAGCACGGTAATACCTCTGCGGCTACTGTCCCGACTGCGCTTGATGAAGCAGTACGTGATGGGCGTATTCAACGTGGTCAGATGCTCTTATTAGAAGCATTCGGCGGTGGTTTTACTTGGGGCTCAGCACTGGTTAAGTTCTAAGCTCGAACGAATTTTTAGGCTAAGGCGCACTTGTTGAAGTGAAATCAACGTTGGTGTGCCTTTTCTCTTTTAACAATATTTAAAGGAAAATAACAATGAGCAAATTTGCTATCGTATTTCCAGGTCAAGGCTCTCAAGCTCTTGGTATGCTTGCAGAGCTAGGTGAGCAGTTTGATGTCGTCAAGCAAACATTTGCTGAAGCATCAGATGTTCTAGGTTATGACCTTTGGGCTCTTATTCAAGATGGCCCTGCCGAGGATCTTAATCAAACCTTCCGTACTCAGCCTGCTTTACTTGCTTCTTCTGTTTCTATCTGGCGTGTATGGCAAGAGCTTGGTCTTGAGCAACCTGAAAACCTAGCGGGTCACAGCTTGGGCGAGTACTCTGCACTAGTGTGCGCAGGCGTTATCGATTTCAAACAGGCAATCAAATTGGTTGAGCTACGTGGCCAGTTAATGCAAGAAGCAGTTCCTGCAGGTGTTGGTGCAATGTACGCCATTATTGGTCTTGATGATGAGTCAATTGCCAAAGCTTGTGAAGAAGCAGCGCAAGGCGAAGTTGTTTCACCAGTTAACTTTAACTCTCCAGGCCAAGTGGTTATAGCGGGTAATAAAGACGCTGTTGCTCGTGCGGGTGCACTTTGTAAAGAAGCGGGTGCTAAACGTGCACTTCCACTTCCAGTATCCGTTCCATCTCATTGTGCTCTTATGCAGCCAGCGGCTGATAAACTTGCAATTGCTCTTGAACAGATTGAATTTAACACGCCAACACTGCCTGTTATCAACAACGTAGACGTCGTAGCAGAAAGTGAACCAGCAAAAATTAAAGCAGCATTGGTTCGCCAACTTCATAGCCCAGTTCGTTGGACTGAAGGTGTTCAGCTGATGAACGAGCAAGGCGTAGAAAAATTATTAGAGTTTGGCCCAGGTAAAGTACTAACAGGCCTAACTAAACGAATCGTAAAAACACTTAGCGCAGCGGCGGTTAACGATGTTGCTTCTTTGGAAGCGGCTAAGTCTTAATTGGCCATAGTTTAATTTGCTAACTCAGTTTACTTATTAACGAGTAGCGAGCTAAGAAAATAAGGAAGAACAGATGATTAATCTAGAAGGCAAAATTGCTCTAGTGACTGGCGCAAGCCGTGGTATTGGCCGCGCAATTGCTGAATTGTTGGTTGAACGTGGCGCGACCGTTATTGGTACAGCGACAAGCGACAACGGTGCTGCAGCAATCAGTGAGTATCTTGGTGAGAACGGTAAAGGTCTTGCATTAAACGTGACAGATGTTGACTCAATCGCAGCAACGTTGAAGACGATTAATGAAGAGTTTGGTGTTATCGACATTTTGGTAAACAACGCGGGTATCACTCGTGACAACCTTCTTATGCGTATGAAAGATGACGAATGGAACGATATCATCGATACCAACCTAACGCCTATCTACCGTATGTCTAAAGCAGTACTGCGTGGCATGATGAAAAAGCGTAACGGTCGCATCATCAACGTAGGTTCTGTTGTAGGTACTATGGGTAATGCTGGTCAAGCAAACTATGCAGCAGCGAAAGCCGGTGTTATTGGTTTTACTAAATCGATGGCTCGTGAAGTGGCTTCTCGTGGCATTACTGTTAACACAGTAGCGCCAGGCTTTATCGAAACAGATATGACAAAAGCACTGAATGATGACCAGCGCGCTGCAACATTATCTAATGTCCCTGCAGGGCGTTTAGGTGACCCTCGTGAAATTGCTTCAACAGTCGCATTTTTAGCGTCACCAGAAGCTGCTTATATCACAGGTGAAACTTTGCATGTTAATGGCGGCATGTATATGGTTTAATACCACAGTTTTCGACATTTAGAGTAAGTTTAAATAAGAATTTGCTCTACACTGTTGAGGGCTTGGCTGGATCGTGAACAATAGTTGGGCATGATTTAAGTCAATAATGTACTGAATTTCGGTTAAAATCGCTAAAATTGTGGTTTGACCAGCAAGGTCTCTCTTGCAACTTTCAATAGTTTGAATAAACTACGGAATCATCGCATTTAGGCGACATCTGTAAAGGAAAAGAAAAATGAGCAACATCGAAGAACGCGTAAAAAAAATCATCGTTGAACAGCTAGGTGTAGACGAAGCAGAAGTTAAAAACGAAGCTTCTTTTGTTGACGATCTAGGTGCAGATTCTCTAGATACAGTTGAGCTTGTAATGGCTCTAGAAGAAGAATTTGATACTGAGATTCCAGATGACGAAGCTGAGAAGATCACTACTGTTCAAGCTGCTATCGACTACGTAAACAGCGCTCAGTAATATCTCTCCCAGGCGGCTTTCTAGCCGCCTGTGTTTTTCTAGTATATACACCCCTTTCATAGAACCATTTCATTTCCGGAGAATTATATCGTGTCCAAGCGTCGTGTTGTTGTCACTGGCATGGGTATGCTGTCACCGGTAGGCAACTCTGTAGAATCATCTTGGAAAGCCCTGCTCGCCGGTCAAAGCGGTATCGTTGATATCGATCACTTTGACACTACCAATTTTACAACTCGTTTTGCAGGTCTAGTTAAAGACTTTAACTGCGAAGAGTATATGACTAAAAAAGATGCTCGTAAGATGGATTTGTTTATCCAGTACGGCGTCGCGGCAGGTATCCAAGCAATGGATGACTCTGGCCTACAAATCACTGAAGAGAATGCTCCACGCGTTGGCGTAGCAATCGGTTCAGGCATTGGTGGCTTAGAGTTAATCGAAAAAGGCCATAATACTCTTCTTGAGAAGGGGCCTCGTAAAGTAAGCCCATTTTTTGTTCCATCAACAATCGTAAATATGGTTGCTGGGCACTTATCTATTATGCGTGGCTTACGCGGTCCAAACATTGCTATCTCTACAGCTTGTACTACAGGTCTTCATAATATTGGTCATGCGGCTCGTATGATTGCTTACGGTGATGCTGAAGCTATGCTAGCTGGTGGCTCTGAAAAAGCATCATCTGAGCTTGGTATGGCTGGCTTTGGTGCTGCTAAAGCGCTTTCAACGCGTAATGACGAACCTCAGAAAGCGTCACGCCCTTGGGATAAAGACCGTGACGGTTTTGTTCTAGGCGATGGTGCTGGCATGATGGTACTTGAAGAGTACGAACATGCTAAAGCTCGCGGAGCGAAAATCTACGCTGAACTTGTTGGTTTCGGTATGTCTGGTGATGCTTATCACATGACTTCACCAAGCGAAGATGGCTCTGGTGGAGCGCTTGCAATGGAAGCGGCCATGCGTGATGCAGGCATCACTGGTGAGCAGATTGGTTACGTTAATGCACACGGAACGTCTACGCCAGCAGGCGACGTTGCGGAAGTTAAAGGCATTAAACGCGCTCTAGGTGAAGCTGGCGCTAAGCAAGTATTGGTATCATCAACGAAATCAATGACGGGTCACCTTCTAGGTGCTGCGGGTTCTGCTGAAGCTATCATTACCGCGTTGTCCCTTGTTGACCAAATTGTGCCACCGACAATAAACCTTGATAACCCAGAAGACGATTTAGATATCGATCTTGTTCCACATACCGCTCGTAAAGTGGATATGGAATACGCTGCGTGTAACTCATTTGGTTTTGGCGGTACAAACGGATGTCTTATCTTCAAAAAAATCTAGATAAGCAAAAGTCTTAAATTGACTTGTATTGAAACGGCTTGATGCTTAGCATTAAGCCGTTTCTTTTTTTGTAGTGCCATTGTTTATCACGATAAGGAAGTTGTATGTTTTGGGTAAATGGACAGCCTAGTGAGGCCATCTCGTTAACCGATCGCTCATTTCAATATGGTGATGGCTGCTTCACGACGATGCTAACGCGAGAAGGCAGAATAGAAAACTGGAGTGCCCACCAGTCTAGAATGGAGCGATGTTTAACATTATTAAATATCGATCAACCAAACTGGAACCAAGTCCAAGATTGGTTAAAAAAAGCCGCTTTGACCTCCCCAAAAGGTGGGCTTCGCCTTAATATTACTCGCGGCGAGGGTGGTCGGGGTTATAGTTGTTATGGTGTCTCAAACATCAATATTGTTATCAGCCACTTTGCTTATCCAGCACAATATAAAACTTGGGGTGAACACGGTATCGAGTTAGGCGTTTGCCACTATCAACTCGGACTTAATCCACACCTTGCTGGGCATAAACACAACAATCGCTTAGAACAGATATTGGCTAAGCAAGATATCGATTCACAGGGCTTTTTTGATGGTATTGTTACTGATCTTCAAGGTCATATAGTTGAAACAACGATGGCCAACATATTTTGGATAAAAGAAGGGTCGCTATATACGCCTTCACTTACAAATAGTGGCGTTGCCGGTGTAGTGCGTGAAGCTTTGTTAAAGAAAGCGAAAGAGAAACAATTACCCATCAATATGGGTTCATTCAAGCTGCCAGCGTTACTTAATGCAGAAGAAGTGTTCATAACGAATTCAATTTGCGAGATTGTTCCAGTAACGAAAATCAAAGATAAGTTATTCCCAGTGGGCCCTGCGACCCGAGAATTTCAGGAGAATTATAGTTCGTGATTAAGAAGTTATTTATTTTATTAATGGTTGTATCTGTGACTGCTGCAGGTGCTTTTTTTTATGTGACAGGTGAGGTTGACGACTACCTTGATCAACCTTTTGCTATCGACAATGAACAGATTTTTACGATTGAACCTGGTTCGAGTTTTAATCGTGTACTTTCTCAGTTTACAGCTCAAGGATGGGTGAATGAAAACCAATTCCAACCGTTAGTTCGTCGCCTATATCCGGAATTGACTCAAATTCGAGCAGGTACATTTCGATTATTGCCAGAGCAAAGCTTAAGAGAGGCGCTTTCGTTTCTTATTCAAGGGCGAGAGCATCAATTCTCTATTACGTTCGTAGAAGGTACACGTTTCGATGAATGGCGAGAAGCGTTAGCATCCGATGAGTACTTAGAGCAGACCATTACTGAGCTTAGTGAAGAAGAAATTGCGCAGAAGCTAGGCAGTGAACATTTAAAGCTTGAAGGGCTGATGCTCGCTGAGACCTATAATTACACGCTAGGCTCAACAGACTTAGATATTTTGAAACGCGCTCATAATAAGCTTAATGAAGCGCTGAGTTCTGAGTGGAACGAAAAGCAATCGGGCTTACCACTTAAGTCTCCTTATGAAGCGTTGATTTTAGCGTCGATAATTGAGAAAGAAACGGCTGTCGAATCTGAACGAGAACGCGTAGCGTCAGTTTTTGTTAATCGTTTAAACAAGCGCATGCGCTTGCAAACGGATCCTACGGTAATTTACGGAATGGGCGATAAGTATCAAGGGCGCATTGGTAAGAAAGGCTTAAGAACACCAACACCATACAATACTTATACTATTTATGGCCTGCCACCAACGCCAATTGCCATGCCAGGACGAGCTTCGATTGAAGCAGCATTAAACCCTGAAGACAGTAACTATTTGTATTTTGTAGCCAGCGGTAAAGGTGGTCATGTGTTCTCTAAAAACCTGAAAGATCACAATACAGCTGTAAGAGCCTACCTGAGAGAGATAAGAAGTCAGAAATGAATAAAGCAAAATTTGTAGTCGTAGAAGGCCTTGAAGGTGCAGGAAAAAGCACTGCTATCAATGCTATCTTAGAAACACTCAAAGACGCGGGCATTGCTAACGTGACCCAAACACGTGAGCCAGGTGGTACGGTTTTAGCAGAGAAAATGCGTGCGTTAGTGAAAGAAGAGCACCAAGGTGAACAACTACAAGACATGACCGAGCTGCTGCTTATGTATGCGGCTCGTGTCCAGTTAGTAGAGAATGTGATTAAACCAGCGTTGGATAACGGTTCATGGGTTGTAGGCGATAGACATGACATGTCATCTCAAGCGTATCAAGGTGGCGGCCGACAGATTCCATCGACCACAATGACCGCTCTCAAAGAGACCACATTGGGCGGCTTCAAACCAGACTTCACGCTGTATCTCGATCTCGACCCGCGTGTTGGCTTGGAGCGAGCTCGAGGACGTGGCGAGCTTGACCGCATTGAAAAGATGAATATTGAGTTCTTTGATAGAACTAGAGATAAGTATTTAGAGTTAGCTAAAAATGATAAGGCAGTAGCCGTTATTAATGCTGAGCAAAAAATAGATCAAGTGGCCGCTGATATTAAATTAGCTTTGATTACTTGGCTTAATGAAAATGCTATCAGCTCGAATAACATGAAAAACAGCGAGAATGCATAGCATGAATTCGCTTTACCCATGGTTGGAAGAAACGTGGCAGCTTTGGAAACGAAATCTAGAGAATGACACATTTACCAATTCTACGTTGCTGATTGCTCGCGATGGATTAGGTGCAGACCAGTTAGTTGATCATTTTAGTAAAGCATTAATGTGTACCAATGATAAAAGCGGTGCATGTGGTTTTTGTCATAGCTGCGGTCTGATGCTGTCATCAAATCATCCAGATGTTCACTTCATCACCCCTGAAAAGGCGGGAAAAAACATCTCGGTTGACCAAATTCGTCAATGTAACCATACGGCGCAAGAATCTTCACAGCTATCAGGTTATCGCCTTTTTGTTATTCATCCTGCGGAAGCGATGAATGAATCAGCGGCCAATGCACTGTTAAAAACATTGGAATCTCCTGCAAATCAGTGTCTATTTTTATTGGTAACAGAGAAAAAAGAACAGCTTTTACCAACGATTGTTAGCCGATGCCAGCAGTGGACGATTAAGTCACCAAGCTCAGAGGATGCGTCGTCATGGGTTTCGAATCGCTTGAAACGTGATATTCCCCGTTATGCCGCATTATTAAATGAAAATGCACCCTTAAAGCTAGAGACGTTTATTGAGCAAGGGCATCTTGAACGCTACGCATCGATTGAAAACGCGATGCTCTCAATGGCAAAAGGAGAAGATAGTTTTCTGGTTCTCTTAAAGCCACTTAGTGATGGCGGGATAGACGCACTTCAATGGCTCTGGCATCTTCTTTGTGAAGCACAGAAAGCGCATTTTGAAGTCTGCGAAGACTCTGGGGTAACAGCGGCTCAGCAGCTATCTGAGTCCATGAGCTATGATTTGTTATATCAACAGAGTCAAAGGCTTTGTCAATTGATAGAGCAGTTAAGACAGTTCTCAGGATTAAATCAAGAACTGATGATTTCTGATTGGCTAATTAAATTTAATGAGGAAGTATGTTTGTAGATTCTCACTGTCATTTAGACAAGCTAGACTATACCGAGTGCCACTTAGGTATTGAGGATGTGATTAAAAAAGCTCAAGACGCTAAGGTAACTCAACTGCTCTCTGTCGGCGTGACACTTGATTCATTTCCTAAAATGATAGAGATGATTGCCCCTTTTGAACAAGTCCACGCTTCTTGTGGTGTACATCCACTAGACGTTGAAAGTGATTTTGCTCTAGACGTACTTCATGAGTATGCACGCCATGAAAAGGTTGTGGCGATTGGCGAGACAGGCTTAGATTACCACTACAAGCCAGAAACCGCCGATTTGCAAAAACTGCGCTTTGCTCAACAAGTCGAACTTGCAGTTGAACTCAATAAACCGCTGATTATCCATACTCGTAATGCGCGTGAAGATACGCTCGCCATTTTAAAAGAGGGAAATGCACATCAATGTGGTGGTGTGATTCACTGCTTTACTGAAGACTTATCTTTTGCGATTAAAGCAATGGAGTTGGGATTTTATATCTCTATATCAGGCATCGTCACGTTTAAACAGGCGACTGAGTTGAAGGAAGTCGTGAAATCGCTTCCTATCGATCGCCTGTTAATTGAGACCGATTCCCCTTACCTTGCTCCTATTCCACATCGCGGTAAAGAGAATCAACCCGCCTATGTTGTCGAGGTTGCAGCGTATATTGCTCAGCTTAAAGGTGTGTCGTTATCTAAAATAGGGCAGGAAACAAGCAAAAACTTCTCAGATCTTTTTTTGCGATAGAAACTGTGAATAGATTATAAAAAGAGCTTCGGCTCTTTTTTTTTGTATTAAAAGTGATATCGATCTCAAAAAAAACCTTGTTCACGAAATTTGTTGAAACAATGGAGATGAAAGCGATAAATGTAATTTTGTTACATAAAATAACAATCACGCTGATTTTATTTACGTAGTGAAATTAATCGCTGTGCACATGAAGTTCAATATAAACAACGATTTAAAGTGATGATTGGCACTTGTTATAGCGAGTGCCGACTGTGATCTATCTAGTGTTTTGAAACTAAATTTCGTAACTGTATAGAAAACATGAAGGGCATCAATATATATTTAGAGGCGAAAAATATAATGCAATACGTGGTTACATTTTTGCTGGGTGCTAACATCAAAGCTACGGGGGTATGCCGTTAACACCTAGAAAATTCTAATAATTCATTCAGGAGCATAATTATGTTTAATAACCTTTTTGCTAATCTGCAAAAAGTCGGTAAGTCTCTGATGCTACCAGTATCAGTTTTACCGGTTGCGGGTATTTTACTCGGTGTAGGCGCTGCCAATCTAGGTTTCATTCCAGATATCGTTTCAAATCTAATGGAGCAAGCTGGTGGTTCAGTATTTGGTCAAATGGCACTGCTGTTCGCAGTAGGTGTGGCACTTGGCTTTACAAATAACGACGGTGTAGCAGGTCTTGCTGCAATCGTTGGCTACGGCATCATGACTGCAACACTAAGTGTTATGGCTGGTGTAATGGGCGTTGAAAGCATCGATACTGGTGTTCTAGGTGGCATCCTTGTTGGTGGTGTCGCTGCGTGGGCATTCAATCGTTTCTTCAAACTTCAACTTCCAGAGTACTTGGGCTTCTTCGCTGGTAAGCGTGCGGTGCCAATCATTACTGGTTTCACGGCTATTGGTCTAGGTGTTGTACTTTCTATCGTATGGCCACCAATCGGTTCAGCTATCGGTGCTTTCTCTCACTGGGCTGCCGATCAGAACCCACAAGTCGCATTTGGTATCTACGGCATCGTTGAGCGTTCTCTAATTCCATTTGGTCTTCACCACGTTTGGAACGTACCATTCTTCTTCGAAGCTGGTAGTTGTGTAAACGCGGCAGGCGAAGCGAACACGGGTGTTCTTACTTGTTACCTAGTTGCTGATGAAGCGACACGTGCTGCTGGTAATGGCTTCGGTCAGCTTGCGGGTGGTTACATGTTTAAGATGTTTGGTCTTCCAGCAGCAGCAATCGCAATTGCTCACTCTGCAAAACCAGAGAACCGCGCGAAAGTGATGGGTATCATGGCTTCTGCGGCACTGACATCTTTCCTAACAGGTATCACAGAGCCAATCGAATTCTCTTTCCTATTCGTTGCTCCAGTACTTTACGCAATTCACGCTCTACTAGCGGGTTCTGCATTCTTCCTAACTAACACGTTTGGAATTGTACACGGTACTTCATTCTCACACGGTTTAATTGATTTTACTGTACTGTCTGGCAACGCTCAGAACATGGTACTAATGGTAGGTCTTGGTCTAGTTTACGCTGTAATCTACTACGTGGTATTCCGCGCAGTTATCAAGGCGATGGACCTTAAGACTCCAGGCCGTGAAGATGAAACAGAAGATGCTGTTACAGCAACGTCTGGCTCTGAACTTGCGGGTGAGTTAGTTTCTGCATTTGGTGGTAAAGCAAACATCACTAACCTAGATGCTTGTATTACTCGTCTACGTGTTTCTGTTGCTGACACTGAAGTTGTGGATCAAGATCAGCTGAAGAAACTAGGTGCAGCTGGTGTTGTTGTTGTATCAGGTGGCGTTCAAGCTATCTTTGGTACGAAATCTGACAACCTAAAAACAGATATGGATGAGTGGATTCGCAACAACGCGTAATCTCATTGATTTATAAATGAAAGGAGGCTTTGGCCTCCTTTTTTGATCATGTCATTTCAATTTTCTTCCTCCCATTGACTTTCCCCTGACATTTTGAACGCCATTCAAAATAAAATACGCACACTTATTTTGGAGATCATGATGAAAAAGCTCATACCTTTATTTGCAACTATTGCTTCCTTTTCTGCTCTCTCTGAAGAGTCTTCAGGCGCTAGTGGCTTCTCAGTGGGAATGGCAGTCGATCAACAGCTCAGTGTTGTTGTTGAGTTAGATAGTCAGTATCGTTTTACAATAGGGAACAAAGGCGCGGCGTTTGATTACATTCTTAAGCGCGGTAGCTTCGAAGACGATCTACCTTTGTCTTGGTATGTGGGTGCGGGTGCGTGGGGAGAGTGGGACCACGACTTTGGAGTACGTGTTCCATTAGGCTTATCGGTAGATCTACCACACGGCTGGGATATGTATGCACAAGTACATCCAGAGCTAAACCTTTATAAAGGGCCAGAGCTTCAAATTGGTGCAGCAGTGGGTATCAAATACGCATTCTAATGTTGGTTTTGTTTTAAGAAGAATTTTGAATGTAGAAAAGCCAGCAATTGATGCTGGCTTTTGTTTTTAAAAGAGAAAGTTACTTCTTGTTCATTGCTCGGCGAATACAGTAGATAGCACCACCCCAAGTAATCCCAAGACCTAGAACCATCATGATAATTGCACTAGTTGTCATAATTAAGCTTCCTTCTTGCTAGTTAGGTTGATAATCACACCACCGAGAAACAGTAGCGCTAATAGGCCCCAACCAAGCAGTAATAGATCCGATTGAGCGTAGCCACCATAGCCTTCTGATAAAGTTGTCTTTAGCGTATTAAAGACAATGACTGCAAGGATGGCAGGGCTAATAAAGCGCAGGCAAATTTCGAACCAGCTGCCAATCTCAAAATCAGATACTTTGTTAACGTAACTACGAACGTTTGAAATTTTAAATACCCAAACCATCAGAAGTAGTTCGACAAAACAGCTAACGACAATACCGATGTTGTTGGTGAAATAATCGACTAAATCAAGTAGTAGTAGACCGCCATTCGTTGCGAAGGCCAATGATACTACAGCACCCACGCCACAAACGATGGTTGCAGCTTTTTTACGGCCCCAGTTTAGTTTGTCAATGATCGCTGATGTTACGGCTTCAATGATTGAGATGTGAGAGCTTAAACCCGCAATTGTCAACGCTAAGAACAGCAGTGGACCTAAAATGTACGGTGCCGGGAGTTCATTAATTGCTGCTGGCAGAGTAACAAAGGCTAAACCAACGCCTGCAGACACAACCTCGGTTAACTCTTTACCTTGTTCATGAGCCATGTAGCCAAGGATAGAGAAGATCATGATACCGGCCAAAATAGAGAAGCCACAGTTAATCAATACCGTCATAAAGGCATTGTTATTGATATCAGACTTTTCTGGTAGGTAGCTAGAATATGCAAGCATAATAGCGAAACCGATACTTAGGGTAAAGAAGATTTGACCATAAGCGGCAGCCCAAACCTTGAGATCCCAAATCTTGCTAAAGTCTGGTTCAAATAGGTAGTTCACACCATTAAGAGCACCCGGTAGGAAAATCATACGACCAATGAGCAAAAGCACCATAATAAACAGTACGGGCATCATTATTTTAGCGGCACGTTCAATACCAGATTTAACGCCGCCAACGATCGCTGCATAGGTGACACCCCAAGCAATTAGCATGGCACCGGCAATCTTCCACTGTATAGAACCTAGGTTAGAAGGGGAGTTGTCACCAAGCTTTAGATACTCACTAAAGAAGAAGGCATTGGTATCTGTCCCCCAGCTTTGAGTAAACGACATACCTAAGTATGAAATTGACCAACCAATAACCGCGACATAGTAGACGGCGATAGCGGCGGCAATACCCACCTGGAACCAACCTAGCCACTCAAATTTATTGTGAATTTTAGATAGGGATATCGGTGCTGAGCCTCGATTTCGTTGCCCCATACTGAATTCCATGATCATAAATGGAATACCAGCAGTCAGCATTGCAAAAAGGTATGGGATAAAAAATGCGCCGCCACCATTCTCGTAAGCCATGTAAGGGAAACGCCAGATGTTCCCAAGACCGATTGCGGACCCTACTGCAGCTAAGATAAATCCAGCTCGTGATCCCCATTGTTCTCGCTTCATAATAACTCCTTTACAATCTCCTGAGGAATGAAGCTTTTCTTGAGCATGCGTGTAGATAAAAAGGAAGGCAAATTAAGTCATCTAAATATGACTTGAATGGCTGCTCTATCATCCGTGATATCGCGCAATATTAGATTTATATTCTAACTGCTGTGAGAAAACTCAGAATATTGTTCTTAATTGTTTTAAATGTGTTTGCGTAATCTGAAATAATAAACTACGCGTTGACTGGGAGGTTACCGAGTTATCGAGGTGAGTGCAATATAATATATATGGATAAGAGATTACCTTGCATTGATAAACTGTTGATTTTTTCGTGATAAATTAGGGTTATATGTCGTCAAGTTGGTTTTATTTGGCGTTATTGGTCTGCTTGTTGTTTTTTCAGTGGTTTAATTGACTTATTTGGCATTTAGGGCGTATGACTGGATTTTCGCCACAATAACGAATTAATCGACTGTATAAAGATCAAAGTTAGAAACGTACGACTAATCCAATGTTGGCTGAGAATTGATTCATCCAGTCAGTTTTGAAGCGAATGACGCAAGACTCGTCGGTTGGAAGGTTACAAATCCCAGTTGTTTCATTATCAACGACAGTCCCTAACCAACGTAACTGGCTGTTAAGTGATATTGTATCGTTAATGTCATATTCAATGCCTCCAAACATGCTTGCTGAAAACCCATATTTATCGCTGGCCCAATCCACATCGACATAAGACGCCCCAAGACCAACGCCAACGTAAGTTTTTACTTTATCTCGTACCGGGTAGTAAATACTGCTTTGAAAGTGCAGGTATTGAATCGTACTTTTTTCATTGAGTGTTTCTATTTGGCTATTTTGGTTGCTGTAGAACAGCCCGATGCGGCCTTTATCTAACGTAGATTCAAAAGTGAATGCGAAACTTTCTGAGTTCTTTAAATCGTATTCAACATCGTCTTGATCAATAACGGCACCACCCCCTGTATAGCCAACCCATGGAGTTAGATAAAAGTCAGCATAAGAGAGTGGAGTTATGAATAATGCACTCAACCACACGGCAGTGACTGTAAAAGACTTAAAGAACTGATTCATAATGATCCACTTAAACTGTTGCATATATAATCAATTGTGAGGCTAACAGCATAATTGTGCACGAAAAATACACATAAATTGAAGATGCTTCACAGTGCTGTTATTACTTTTATATGCACAAGGAGGAATTTATGGAACAAGATTTAAAATACTCGCTTCTCATCACCGCCATTATTCTTGGAGTCTTGGCAGGATTTGGAGCGATTGTTATCACTCACTAGCGGGGTGTTTTCTATGAAAAATTGTGGTGTGGTAACCAACCTTACCAAAAGTCTCGATCTTCAACAGTTTTCCCAATATGTTAGCGGGAAGCATGCTCTCGTCGCTCAAGGAGGGGGCCAGCGTAGTATCTTTACTGCTGGTGTCCTTGATGCGTTTTTGATTTCAAATTTTGATCCTTTTCATGAGTTTTACGGCACCTCCGCAGGTGCGTTGAACTTATGTGCGTATATCTGCCGGCAAAAAGGGTTAGGTCACTCCTTCCTCACTGAGCTGACCACTGATCCGCGATTTTTTAACCTATTTCACTATATTCGTCGTAAACAGTATTTAGGTATCGAGTGGGCGTTAGATACGATCAGTAGCCATCCGTATAAACTTGATATTGATATGGGACGGCTTGTTCTTGGTGAACGTAAAGCTTTTGCAGCAGTAACGCATGCGACAACGTTGCACGATCATTATTTACCTATGCTTCAAGACGATTGGTATAAGGTCATGGTTGCAACCTGTGCCATACCGAGGCTTTACCCTAAAGAAGTCATGATTGGCGGGGAAGGTTATGTAGACGGTGGTGTTTCAGCGGCGATCCCAGTCCAACAGGCGTGGAGAAATGAAGCCCGCTGTATCGTAGTTATACGCACAGAAGGTGCAGACCTAGACTCTGAGAGCGATCTTTTGACTGATCAGCCTAGAGACGTTGTGTGGTATCGAGAATCACTCAATTCTATTCAAGAGCAATGGCAAGAGAAAGTCGGGCGTTGGAAATTGGATTGGAATGTTTTTTTTCAACAGCAAGTCGAAAAATCAAAACAACAGAAATTGGATCACAGGCATTTAGAATCCATCAATGGAGGTCGATGGCTGTTTGGCGCGGACGACATTTATCGCCTGAGTCACCTCATTGGTGACAAGTTTGACTCGGGTTTGACGGATATGCTGATGGCACACTATCAAACCTATTCATTAACTCAAGACTTTCTGCATCATCCGCCGGATGACTGTTTTATCGTTCAAATTAAGCCGGATAGCCCATTAAAATCCAACTCTTTGATGAGCAATAAAGACGATCTTTTGCATGATTACCAACTTGGTCTTGATGCGGGTTATCAGTTTGTCGACACGCATGTTGAAGTCACTTCTGATAATGAGATAAATAGAGCCTTGTCGGGTATTCAACTCCCTTGTAGTTTCGATGAGAGCTGAATTCATAGAGCGGCTTTTTGAGTAGGACCTAGCGATATGTTTGGCTAGGCCCTAAGTAAACGAATAGAACGGAAGATGGTTAACGATCGAGTTACGTTACCGCTAAGATTCTAAGACAGTTGGTGGACCCTGCTACATCCATAATATCACCTTGGGTCATGATTAAAATATCACCAAACTCAACCAGCTTTCGTTCCTTCAATGACTTTAACGCCTCAAGCGCGACATCGATACCTGACTCTTTGGATGTATCAAAATAAAGAGGCGTCACGCCACGATATAAACTACATCGGTTCAACGTCCCCTCATTTCTCGATAAAGCGAAGATAGGCAATCCTGAGCTCAGTCGTGACATCATCAATGCGGTGCGCCCAGACTCTGTGAGAGCAACCATCCCTTTAATACCTTCCATATGATTTGCAGAGTAGATCGTCGCCATAGAGATGGTTTCCTCTGCGGTCACAAAGGTTCGATCAATGCGGTAGCTTGAGGTGCTCTCTAGTGCCTTTTTCTCCGCTCCCACACATACTTCAGCCATCGACTTCACCGTTTCGACAGGGTAAGAGCCTGCTGCGGTCTCCCCAGATAACATCACGGCATCAGTCCCATCTAAGACGGCATTGGCTACATCCATAACCTCAGCTCGTGTTGGCATAGGGGCGTTGATCATTGACTCCATCATTTGCGTTGCAGTAATCACAGTGCGGTTAAGCGCTCTCGCACGTTGAATCAGCTGTTTTTGTACGCCTACAAGTTCAGGGTCACCAATCTCAACACCTAAATCACCTCTGGCTACCATAACGGTGTCTGATGCCATGATGATGTCGTCAATATTTTCTAACGTTGCAACGGTTTCAGCTCGCTCGACCTTTGCGACAAGATTAGCTTCAAGGCCGGCATCTCGTGCGAGGCGTCTGGCGTACTTCATGTCTTCACCATTTCTTGGGAAAGAGACGGCTAAATAATCAACCTTGAGCTCAGCGGCAAGTAGAATATCTCTTTTGTCTTTTTCTGTGAGAGCGTCAGCAGAAAGGCCGCCGCCTTTCTTGTTGATGCCTTTGTTGTTTGAAAGAGGTCCACCAATAGTGACAACAGTATGAACTTTATTCCCTTCAACTGACATCACCTTCAGCTGCACGCGTCCATCATCAAGAAGAAGAATGTCATCAGGCTCAACATCATTTGGAAGTTCTTTGTAATCAAGCCCAACAGATTCGCTATTACCTTCACCTTTACCTAAATCACTATCAAGCGTGAAGCGGTCCCCCTGTTCTAGGGTGATTTTGCCATCTTTAAATGTTGAGACGCGGATCTTTGGTCCTTGTAGATCACCTAATATGGCGATGTGTATACCAAATTTAGCGGCGATGGCTCTTACTTTTTCCGCGCGGATTTTATGATCTTCGGCAGTGCCGTGTGAGAAGTTCATTCGAACAACATTTGCACCTGCTTTAATAATTTCGAGTAAGTTATCGTCTTTATCGGTGGAAGGGCCAAGAGTGGTTACTATCTTTGTTCTGCGTGTCGCTGGGGTCATCCTGTTCTCCTAAATTACACGTAACCTTTACAGTATATGCGGTGTTTAAAGTTTGGGATGTCGAATTAATGATAATCAATAGGAACAGCGAATTAGTTCGCGCTCATAAAAAAGTTTTAGAGAAAATTAGGTCCACAATTCGACATCTTCCGCAAAGATGAGTTTTTCTCCGTGATACTTGTCACGGCAATATATCAAAGCACTTCACAATTACTTCGCAAAGTAAAAAAATTAATATGTTGTTGAATTTTGGAGTACATCATGTACATCGCCCAACCCGGTCACATTGATCATATTAAGCAGGTTAATGCTGGTCGAGTCTATAAACTCATAGACCAAAAAGGTCCTATTTCTCGAATCGATTTATCGAAAGAGAGTGCGCTTGCACCTGCAAGTATCACAAAAATCACTCGTGAGTTAATAGAGTCTCACCTTATTCATGAAACGACAGTTCAAGAGTCGACAAGTCGTGGTCGACCTGCTGTTGGTTTGCAAGTGAATAATCAAGGCTGGCAGTTCTTATCAATGCGTTTAGGTCGAGGCTATTTGACGATTGCGCTTCATGAGTTAGGTGGTGATGTTCTTATTGACACGAAAATTGATATTCATGAGCTAGACCAAGAGGATGTTCTTGCCCGTTTGCTGCATGAAATTGATGAATTTTTCCAAACCTATTCAGAGCAGTTAGACAGGGTGACGAGCATAGCGATTACGCTTCCTGGGCTTGTTAATTCAGAAGATGGCATTGTGTTGCAGATGCCTCATTACAATGTGAAAGATTTAGCGTTAGGTCCTGAAATCTATAAAGCAACAGGATTACCTGTTTTTGTTGCTAACGATACTCGTGCATGGGCGTTGGCGGAAAAGCTTTTTGGGCACTCTCAAGACAATGACAACTCTGTGTTGATTTCGATTCACCATGGGTTAGGTGCGGGTATTATTTTGGATGGCCGCGTGCTACAAGGTCGTCACGGTAATATTGGTGAGCTTGGTCATATTCAAATTGATCCGAATGGTTCACTGTGTCAGTGCGGTAATCGAGGTTGTCTTGAAACGGTGGCAAGTTCTCAAGCGATTAGAGAAGAAGTGGCAAGACGAATAGCCAATGGGGAAGAGTCTGAGCTTAGTACCCAGGAAGAGATGACATTAGAATCAATTTGTTCTGCTGCTGCCAATGGCGATCCTTTAGCTGTTGATGTTATTGAAAAACTCGGCCGTTATTTAGGGGCTGCTATTGCTATTGTGATTAATCTATTCAACCCAGAGAAGATTTTGGTTGGCGGTGTTATTAATCAAGCGAAAGATGTTCTTTACCCTGCAATATCAAAGTGTATTAAAGAGCAAAGCTTACCTGTTTATCATCATGACTTAGAGTTAGTGGAATCGCGCTTTTATAAGCAGGCTACCATGCCTGGTGCTGCACTAATTAAGCAAGCGCTGTTTGATGGACTACTCTTAATGAGAGTCATCGAAGGCTAGCTCACGATATTCAATGGTGAAAAGTATGCCCACGTGACGTAGCTGTTGTGTGGGTTATTTTTTGTCTAAGGCCCATACTATGGACTATGTTATTTATAGACCAGTAATCCGAGAGAATGTATGTCCGGAGTTCTTAATTCAGTTGATCAACGAACTAACCTAGTTGGAGAAAACCGTCTAGAGCTATTGTTGTTTAGCTTAAATAGTCGACAGATTTTTGCCATCAATGTATTTAAGGTCAAAGAGGTGCTTAAAGTGCCTGTTATGACTAAAATGCCCGGCTCACATCATAATATTACAGGCGTTGCATCTTTGCGTGGAGAATCCGTTCCTGTGATTGATCTTCGTAGCTCTATTGGTTTCCCGCCGGTGAGAGGTGAGGAGCAAGAGCAGAATTTGATCATTACTGAGTACAATCGGTCTACTCAGGGGTTCCTCGTGGGACAAGTACGAAATATAGTCAATACCGCATGGACAGAGATACAGCCACCACCGAAAACCACCGGAAGATCTAACTATCTGACTGCAATCACTCACATCGAAGAGGAGGGACAGTCTCATATCGTTGAAATTATTGACGTAGAAAAGGTACTCGCTGAGATCATTGATTATGATGTCTCAATCTCTGAAGGGATCTTAGATGAAGATCTAGCCTCGCAAATGATTGGTAGAAATGTGTTGATTGTTGATGACTCTTCTACGGCGAGAAATCAAGTGAAGGGAACACTGTCGCAGCTTGGCTTGAATATCATAGAGTGCAATGATGGTTTGGAAGCTTTAAATCTGCTCAAATCTTGGTGTGATGAAGGCAAGGATATTTATTCTGAATTACTGTTGATGATAACCGATGCGGAAATGCCAGAGATGGACGGCTATAAGCTGACTTATGAAGTTAGAAATGACCCTAGAATGAAGAATCTTTACATTACTTTGAATACATCACTTAGTGGAAACTTCAATGAAGCGATGGTAGAAAAAGTAGGGTGTGATCGCTTTATCTCTAAATTCCAACCGGATTTATTAGTTCAAGTTGCTCAAGATAGGCTGCGAGATCTTTTATCCGGCTAGATCTCATTTTATTGCTTTTTTGAGAGGCTTATTCCGTACTCTTGCTACAATTACTGAGGTTTTTATAAACCGTACTATCTGTAATCTTTTTTAAATTCCTTTTAGGTAGTTTTATTCTATGATCTTGATAGCAACAACATTAAGCATGTTATTGTGGAAAGTATGGAAGAAAAGATGCACGGAAGCAGAAGTCGAACTGTAAATAGTCAGTTCAACCACTGATTAAAAATGGGAGGTTCTCCTCCCTTTTTTATGCCTACTATTCAATGACATTGATGACGTTTAGCCCTAATGGAAGTCACGTGAGTGCGTATCAATTTGCTCAAAATGTTCCGTTAAATCAATCAAGCGCCCTGCAATGATATGCGTTACATCCCCCTCTCGCTCTAATATCCCTTTCACCATTAATACTTTTGCCGTTAAGTAGGCTTGTTTTTGTGCGCGAGCTGTCGCTTTCCAAACCACAACGTTAACGTTACCTGTATCGTCTTCTAGAGTGAGAAAAGTAACGCCGGCCGCGGTGGCTGGCGATTGTCTTCCCGTCACTAATCCAGCAACGGTAATCATTGATTGATGCGCTTTTTGAGTGAGGTCTTTTTGGCGAGTAAAGGGGCCAAGAAGCTTTGAATTATCAAGTAAGGTAATGGGGTGCTGAGTTAAAGAAACGCCCATAGAGGAAAGATCCTCAACCAATATTTGCATATCATTTGGGGCTTCGATTTGAGGCTCATTGCCTTGATAGCTGCTATTTGGATTAGTGTTATTTTGACAATTGTTGCTTTGAGTATGGCTATCTTCATTGATGTGTTGAAAGAGTGGCAGGTCGGTGATGGAGTCCATCATGCTCCAACGAGCCTGATAACGATTATTAGCAAATTCATGCATCGCATCTGCAGATGTCAGTAATTCAATATCACGCTTGTTTAACCCAATATGCTGTAATTGGCTTGGATGCTGGTAACCATGGCTAGGTCTCGCTTTACTGAGCTGACGTATACCATCTGTGCTGAGCCCTTTTACTAGGCGAAACCCTAGGCGAATGGCGAGTCCAGATGGCCCACTTACTACGGTATGTTGATGATTAGAGTGATTAACACAGACGGGCAAGATGGTAATGCTGTGTCGCTTTGCATCTTGAATCAGCTGTGCAGCGCTATAGAAGCCCATAGGTAAACTGTTGAGCAGCGATGTGTAGAAGGCTTCTGGATAATAATATTTTAGCCATGCTGAGCAATAAGCTAACACTGCAAATGACGCCGAGTGGCTTTCCGGAAAACCGTATTCACCAAATCCACAAATTTGTTCGAAGATGCGTTCGGCAAACTCTTTTTCGTAACCCCGATCAAGCATGCCATTAATCAACTTCGTCTTGAACTTAATCAGTTCGCCATTTTTTTTCCAAGAGGCCATGGCTCTGCGCAGCTGATCGGCTTCACCTCCTGAAAATCCCGCGGCAACCATCGCGAGCTTAATGACTTGCTCTTGGAAAATAGGCACTCCCATTGTCCGTGAGAGAACTTGTTTTACTTCGTCAGATGGGTAAGTAATAGGCTCTATGCCATCACGTCTTTTTAAAAATGGATGCACCATATCGCCCTGTATGGGCCCAGGACGTACAATCGCGATTTGAATGACTAGGTCGTAGTAACAAGTGGGTTTAAGCCGTGGCAGCATACTCATTTGCGCTCGTGACTCTATTTGAAACACGCCAACGGTATCGGCTTTCTGAATCATGTTATAGACATTTGGCTCGTCTTTTCTTCGTGTAATGTCGGCAATAGAGAGTGATTGACCGTGATGCTTTTCGACCAAAGAGAAACATTTTCTAATGGCCGTGAGCATACCCAGTGCTAAGACATCGACTTTGAGTAATCCAAGGCTTTCAAGATCATCTTTGTCCCATTGAATTACTGTGCGCTCCTTCATTGCCGTATTTTCAACCGGCACCAATTCATATAATGGGCCTGAAGAGATAACGAAGCCGCCCACATGCTGAGACAGATGGCGTGGAAATCCCATGATCTCGTTAACCAATGAGATAAATTGCTCACCTTTGAGCGACTCAGGCTTTAACCCAAGCTCGATGAGTTGAGCCTGCCAGCCGAGTTGATGATCCCTTCGATTGATATTTTTGATGAAAAAATCGAGTTGAGTTTCATTGATTCCTAATGTTTTACCTATGTCTCGAATGGCGCTTTTTAAGCGATAGGAGATCACGGAAGCGGCGAGTGCAGCACGCTCTCGGCCATACTTTTTATAGATATACTGAATGACCTCTTCACGACGTTCATGTTCAAAATCAACATCAATATCGGGCGGTTCATTACGCTCTTTACTAATAAATCGCTCAAATAACACTGAGACTTGTCTTGGGTCGACGGCTGTTATTTCAAGGCAATAACAGACAACGGAGTTTGCCGCGGAGCCTCGACCTTGGTAGAGGATGTTTTGACGTTTAGCAAACATCACAATGTCGTGAATGGTGAGAAAGAAAAAAGCATAATCAAGCTGTTCGATCAGCATTAACTCTTTATCAATGGTTTGTTCAATGTGTTCTGGGGTGCCATTTGGGAAGCGCTTGTTTTTACCTTGTTCTGTGAGGGCGCGTAAATAGCCGATTGGGGTCATTTGATTGGGGATGAGCTCGCTTGGGTACTCATATCGCAGAGATCCAAGGTTGAACTTACATCGTTCAGCAATAAGGTGGCTCTCAAGAAGCCATTCCGGTTTGAACAGTTTGGACAGTTTCTCTTTAGTGCGCAGTGCTCTTTCGGCGTTAGTGAGCATATGAGGGCCAATCGATTCTAATGTAGCGCCATGCTTAATCGCGGTTAAGGTATGCTGTAACGGCAGCCGCGTTGCCGTGTGCATAAGAACCCCACCACAGGCAACAATGGGTAGATGAAGCTCGGCGGAGAGTGCTTCACAATGTTTTATAAATGCTTTGTCGTTGGCATTAAGGTGACGCTGTAAACCAAGCCATAATCGGTGTGAGTGGTGTTGAGTGAGCCAATGACCCCAGTGATGGTCTGTTTCTTGATAGCAAGGTAGCCATAAAATGAAACAGTGTTGAACAGACAGAATATCCCATTCAGAAAGCTGATAGTCACCTTTTTCAGCGCGCCTTCTTGCGTTCGTAATAATACGGCATAGCTCAGCGTAGGCTTCTCTCGTTGGGCACAGCAGTATGAACTGGCACTCTGAATTGAGCCAAAACATACTGCCCACGATCTGCTTAATGGAGAGTTGGTGGTCTTTTATTGCGGTGTGCGCTTTTACTACGCCTGCAACCGAGCATTCATCGGTGATCGCTAATGCTTGATAACGTAAAAAGTCGGCTTGAATAGCAAGCTCTTCTGCGTGAGAAGCACCGGTTAAGAATGAGAAATTACTTTGGCAAAAGAGCTCGGCGTATTTCATAGTGTTACTCGAAGGCTGTGAGCTCAACTGAACTGGCCATGTAAAAACCACTGCTGCTTATTATCGCGAAATACCCATAACCAACGACCTTCATTGCTGCGTACGACAAAGTAGTCACGCGTGATCTGATCGCCATCCCACCAACCTGAAACAATCCTTTCGGGGCCATCAATAATGCTCACTTTTTCATATAGCGGCAGAGGGGTTGGCTCCATAATTGAGGGACGAAGACGCGGTTCTATAAGCGGGGAATGAACTTCTGGCATTGAGATAGGGTTATACAATCGTGTTGCCTTTTCTGGCCTAGGATCGTGAGTTTTTTGCGTTTTACATATCCGTTCGCTACCAAGTTTTGCTTGAAGCAGTGAGATGAGCTCAAGTTCGGTTTGTTGGGCATTGATTCCACGTGCCGTTGTCCCAGTAAAAATATCCTGAGTATGACTTTGCCGCTCACCGCCACGGGTGATTCTCAGTGTCATACCGTGAGCAGGGGCATTAAGGGTGATAGACTCCAGTGAAAGCTTGCTGAGCACGGCCCATTTTGCAGCAAAGTAATCGCCTCCCGCAGAGGTGAATGATTGGTTTTGGTCTGGGTGATCACGAAGATGTAAGGTTAAGCAAAGCTCATAGGCCACTTGGTTACGTAGGGTTAAAAAGAGCTCTAATTGTTCAAGCAGTTTCATCAGTGGTTTCTCAAGCCATAGTACATTATCAATATCAAACAGCAGTTCTAGGTAACGGTTGAACGCTTCTGGCGGGTGATAAAAGATCACAGGGTGCTTGAACTGACCAAGTAATCGACCCACATAATTGACTAATTCAATATTGAAGCGTTTAGCCAGATCCTGAAGAGGTAAAGCAAGCAGCTCTTGAAAGGTCTTAATTCCCACGCGGCTTAGTTGCTCAACCTGTTTTTTTTCTAGTTCACTAGCTGCTAGAGGGTGGGGTTTTAGTTGGGCCATGATCGCTTCTTTATCGCGATAAAGCGTATCCTTTGCGGATTTCGCTAAAACCATTGCAGAGTAAGGAGAGAACCCTGTGGCAAAGTGAAAGCGCAGGTTAAGTTTGGTGATATGTGCATAGAGAGTTTGCCAGTAGCTATCAAGGTCATGATATAGCGAAAGCATATTGGTCACTTTGAGTAACAACCCTTTTGATGGGTACAAGGTGATGTCTGAGGTTTTTAAATAGAGCCACTGGGCAATATGAGTTAACGTTTGGTGTTCAGTATCACTGTCGTAGGCGTGTACTTGTAGATCAGAGCACAGTGCCGCTGCGCTTCCTAGCCCCATTCCAACTTTTATCCCTTGCTCTTGCGCCACATTGTTTAATTGAACAATTTGATGTTTTTTCTCATCAACAATAACGAGCGGCAGCGTTAACGAACTCTGCTCAGAAGATGGCCCTTGTGAAGAAAGTGACGCAGGTGAAGAAAACAGGGCATCAAGCTGCAAATAAGGAAAATGTAAATAGAGCCAAACCTGCATGTTTAACCCTGCTTGAGTAGAGGGAAAGGGACAACAACAGGCGAATCTTGGACAAGAGTTAGGCTTGGCCACAAATGGTCCATATGAAGAATAAAGCTGCCTTGAGGCCAGCCACCTTTACGTTTTGTCACGGTGACTTCAAGCCCGTGTCGATGAGGGGAAAGCGTCATACTTAAACTCACGGGCAAAGAAAATCGCCCCTCTTGCGGGTGACGAAAAATAAACTGCAAGCAATCGCCTTCTTCACTCGCGACTTGTAGCCTTCGTGCTTGATGAACTTCAAGATCAGAGTGCCATAAGAGCACCTGCTCGCATGCACCACTTTTTAAGCATTGCTCGGCTGCCCATAGTGCATGTTGCGGTGTTTCAGGGTAGATGATCAGAACTTTTCCATGATCAACTTGCTCCGCTTCAAGTTGCTCGGCACATAGGTTTCCCGGTGGTTGGATAAAGACAGTCAATCGTTGGCTATTACTCTGTCTAATATGAGGAAACATAAGGCGAAGCTCACCAATCCCACTAAGAGATTGAATCTCAACAACACCATGCTTTGGGTAGCCGCCTTCTAGCTTCTGATCCAGAGTATCAAAGCCTGTTGAAAGGTGTTCACCAGAGATCGGAGTATGGGCGCCTTGCCATATTAAGTGATTGCTTTTTAATTGTTCGATCGTTTCATACATATCAGTACACACACAATAATTTAACTGTACATTTATACAGTATATATTATGCAGTCAGAGCAGCAATAAAAAGATCAAGATATTGGAATGAAAAAGCGTGAAGGGATGAGAGTGTTAACTTGTGTTGATCAAAAATGCCTCACTATGTTAATGAGGCATTTTTAACGTATCGATATCTGTTATTTCAAGACGTTACTTAGGCTGAGCATCAATACATTGGCCATGTAGCTCTTTACCTTCTGGTGCCATTAGGTACAGGTACAGAGGCATAATATCTTTCGGCGTTTTTAATAGCTCTACGTCTTCAGCTGGGAATGCTTTAGCGCGCATACCAGTGCGAGTACCGCCTGGATTAATCGCATTCACTCGAATAGATGAGTCAGACACTTCATCAGCGAGTACTTGCATCATGCCTTCTGTTGCAAATTTAGAGATCGCGTAAGCGCCCCAATAGGCGCGACCAACGTGGCCAACGGTTGATGAGGTGAAAGTCACACGAGCATCATCAGATTTGTGCAGCAGTGGCAGCAGGGCTTGAGTCATCAAGAACTGAGCTTTCACATTCACCTGCATGACTTCGTCAAAGGTGTCTTCACCAATTTGGTCAAACGGGCTAATCACACCGAGAAGGCTCGCGTTATGTAATACCCCATCAAGACGACCAAATTGACCTTGAATGGTTTCAGCCATATCAATGTAATGCTGCTTTGTTGCGCCTTTCATATCTAAAGGGACAATGGCAGGTTGAGCAAAGCCAGCTTCAACGATCTGATCGTAGGTTTGCTCTAATTTTTTCACGGTACGGCCAAGTAAAATAACCGTCGCTCCATGCTCTGCAAAACTCATCGCAGCTTGTTTTCCGATGCCTGCACCAGCCCCTGTGACTAAAATGACTTTATTTTTGAGGGCATCTGCAGAAACTGAATAATTCACCGTAAGCTTCCTTATTGTTATGATTTTCTTTTTTTCTTTATGATAAGACGGTTACAATAACCGAGTAGAACGAACAATACACTAATTCGCACATTTGAGGATAATGACATTGGAATTTTTGTTGGACTATGGCCTGTTTTTGGCCAAGATTGCGACTGTCGTCGTCGCGATTATTGCGATTTTAGTGATTGCTAAAGGCGTTAGTGGAAAAGGCGCAGCGAAAGGTGAACTCGAAATCACTAACCTAACTGAGCAGCATAAAGAGCGTGTCGAACAGCTAGAACATCACTTACATGATGAAGCCTTTCTTAAAGCACGTGATAAAGCTGAGAAGAAAAGCGAGAAAGAGAAAACTAAGTCTCGTGAAAAAGACATTAAAAAAGCAGTGAAAGAGGGGGAGCTTGACTCACAACGCGAACCTCACCTGTTTGTTTTAGACTTCAATGGCAGTATTGATGCCAAAGAAGTGGCGTCACTGCGTGAAGAAGTCACGGCTATTTTAGCAGTTGCACGTGAAGGTGATGAAGTGCTACTTCGTTTAGAATCTGGTGGTGGCATGGTACACGGCTATGGTTTGGCATCGTCTCAACTTGATCGTATTAAAGCGGCTGGCTTACCACTGAGTATCTCGGTTGATAAAGTAGCAGCAAGTGGCGGTTACATGATGGCGTGTATTGCTGACAAAATTATCTCTGCACCGTTTGCGATTGTTGGTTCAATTGGCGTGATTGCGCAGCTGCCTAACTTCAATAAACTGCTTAAGAAGCACGACATTGAATTTGAACAGCTGACGGCGGGTGAATACAAGCGTACCTTGACCATGTTTGGTGAGAACAGTGATAAAGCGCGTGACAAGTTCAAGCAAGAGCTAGAAGAGACGCACGGTCTATTCAAAGACTTCATTCGTGAGCGTCGTCCTGAGCTTGATCTTGAGAAGGTGGCAACGGGCGAGCACTGGTTTGGTACTCAAGCGAAAGAGCTTGGCTTAGTTGATGAGATAAAAACGTCAGACGATGTTGTGGTTGAAGCGTGTAAAGATAAGACAGTATTGTCGATTCATTATGTGCAGAAGAAAAAGATCACCGATAAGCTGGCAGGTGTTGCAGGCGAGGCAGCTGACAGTGTACTGATGAAGCTGATCAGTCGAGGTCAAAAACCGATTGTCTAAGTAGTAGCTAGAACAGTCTAGATAGCTCATCGCGATTAATGAGCGTTAATATCCACAAAATGCCTAACTTTTTGATTCTTAGTAGTTAAAAATGTTGGGCATTTTGTTTTTTATTAAAGAGACAAATTAGGCTTGCAAGCAGTAGCCCTGATAAGGCACCAAAGAGGTGGGACTCAATCGCCACGCGTGCCTCAATTAAACCGCTGGTCGCGGTGGGTGCACCGAAAAAAAACTCCCATACAATTTTCAAGCATAACCCCATCACCAGTAACCAGCTCCCTTTTCGCCCTTGTAGGCTTTCACGTAGTGCGTAATAACCAAATAATCCATGCAGCGCTCCCGACAAACCCACATAGATTTGCATGTCGGTGAATAGATTACCGATACCAACAGCGATGCAGGTGACCAGAAGAGGAATCCACAGTGTGTTTACGCTTGGTTTAAAAATAAAGCTGATGGCCCATAGTCCAATCAGGTTCATTGCCAAGTGGGCAAAGTTGGTGTGGGTGAAATTTCCTGTTAGGATCCGCCACCATTGTCCCGAATGGATTGCAGTCGCATTCCATTCGACATAGGATTGCATCGGCTCAAATTGTAAGCCAAAACAGATGACGCTGATAACAGATAACAGAAGGTAAACGCGCAAGATATGTACCGATATTGTTTACAATGTGGAAAATCACACAAAGCGTGTATTTGTCGTTGGATTAAAAGCTTACCATCGAATGTTGAATTGATCATCCTTCAGCATTCCGGCGAAAAAAACCGCCCGATGGGAACGGCTAAGATTTTGACGTTGTCGCTTGAAAATAGTGTCTGCTTTATTGGTGAAGACTTTAGCCAGCATACAGAGCTAAATAGTTTACTGGATGATTCACACTATACGCACTACATCATGTACCCATGTGACCAATCTTATTGTGTTTCATCTCTTTCAGTGAATGGTGATGAACAGAGTGGTTTAGGCCTCAATCCATCGTCTAAAAAAATCAGAGTCATATTACTGGATGGTACATGGAAGAAAGCCTACAAGATGTGGCAGGTATCCAAGAATCTACATGAACTGCCGATGCTGCATTTACCTAAAGGTTTAAAAGGCAATTACCGTATTCGTAAAGCGCCCAGTGACAACAGTTTATCGACGGTAGAGGCAGGGTATCATGTGCTTAGTATTCTGCAGCCAGAGCAAGACTTCACACCACTACTGACTGCGTTTGACAATATGATCCAGTTTTACATCAATCAAATGCCTGAAGGTGTTTTTGAGCGTAACTATCAAAAGAGTTTATCTGAATAAACTCTGACAGATTAGCTACTTGAAAAGAGCTGTTGATGAAGTCGCTGAGCATGGCCATCGGTCATCGCGGAAATATAGTCAGCAATCACACGTAGCTCTTGGCTTTGATTACCTTTTGCCAACTGCCATTTTCTTTTCTCCACCTCAGGCAATAACCGGTCGGCATTCGCACTTAGCGCTTCAAACAAATCCATGATGATCTGTTGTCCTTTGTACTCAACGACCTGAACTTGCGGTATTTGAATCACGTATTGGCTAACGAAGCGCTTTAGAATATTCAGGGCTGTTGCCATGTTACGGTCTAAGTAAGCGTTGTAAGCGAGTAATGGGCTCTGAAAGTCAGCATTAACCGATTGAATGGTAACACTGGTGAGTAGGGCGTTAACCATTCCCCCAATGGCATCTTTTCGTTGGTGGTGTTTACCTGAAAAAAGCATCTCAGTGATAGAGGCAATATGTTCTTCAAACCAAGGCTCTCCACATTCTGCTAGCTGGCTTGCTGCCGCTTCTACCCACTGGTTTCTGTCTATCATGCCTAATGCGATAGCATCTTCGAGATCATGAACCCCATAAGCAATATCATCCGCAAGCTCCATAATAGAGCAATCGAGAGATTTAAAGCGTGTCTTATTGTGCTGGCGACTAGACAGTGGTGCATTACGAAGCTCACACAGGAGCTCTTGTTCTTCACTTGATAATGGCTTAATTACCCAATCAAAAAAGTGTTTGTCACAGTCATAGATGCCTTTTGCAGGATGCCATTCATTGGCGTTTAGTCGGCGTTGGTCGACACTCGCTGTGGGTTTCTTTTTGGCTTGAGTTTGGCTAAGGAAGGCGGGGTATTTAATTAATCCAAGTAGTGCTCTTCGTGAGAGGTTCATACCGAAGTGTTCAGTGTAAGGCTCTAGTTGAGTCACAATTCGAAATGTTTGAGCGTTACCTTCAAATCCACCATGGTTCCGCATCATAAAATTAAGCGCAATTTCACCACCGTGACCGTAAGGCGGGTGGCCGATATCATGAGCGAGGCAGAGAGAGTCGATTAGGCTATCAGAGGGAAGCAACTCACGAAATTTTGGTTGTTTCTTTTTTAGCTGAGCAACAATACCAGTGCCTAATTGAGCCGCTTCTAAAGAGTGGGTTAGGCGAGTGCGATGAAAATCATTCTCGCTGTTGCCATGAACCTGAGTTTTAGCTTGTAGTCGCCTGAATGCGGCAGAATGAAGTATTCGAGCGCGATCGCGTTGATACGGGCTACGGTGATCATCGCGCCTAATTTTGTGTTCATCATCGTGCCGAGCTTGCCAAAGTGGGCTAATTTCCATATCCATTGTTATTATCCTTCTATTATGGATGGCCTTTAGTCTAATGTACGGTCATTACGATAGTTTACAAGTTCTTGAATTAAAATAGGTTTGGAAAAGTAGTAGCCCTGACCGAGATTGCATTGGTATTGATTAAGTTTGCGGTATTGATCTAAAGACTCAATACCTTCCGCCACTACTGTGAGAGAGTGTGAATCACCAATCGCGATGATGGCTTTAATCAAGGCATCACTTTGCTTGCTGACTAGCAGTTTATCAATGAAACTCCGGTCGATTTTTATCTCCGTTATTGGCAGATTAGACAGGTAGCTGAGTGATGAAAACCCAGTGCCAAAGTCATCAAGAGAAATCGAGAAATCTTGCTCTCTGATCTGCTTTAAAATTGGCGTGACGAGTTCTAGGTCGTTAATCAATACGTTTTCAGTGATCTCAACCGTGATGCGTTCCCTAGCAATACCGCGAGCATCGACGATGGCCGTTAAAGTATCCACAAACCCTTTAGCTATAAGCTGGCTAGGGGATACGTTAATAGATAGTGCGATACTATTAGCGCCATTAGGATAGTGTTCAATTATCTGTTGGCACGAACGCTCGATGACAAACTTTCCAATATCATGGATAAGGCCAATTTCTTCTGCTTTACGAATGAGCTCTACAGGTGATACATGCCCTAGCGTCGGGTTTTCCCAGCGGATGAGTGCTTCCACGCCCTCTAGTTTCCCGTTGCTCAGAGCAATCTGAGGTTGGTAGACCATGGAGAGTTCGTTACGTTCCAGCGCACAACGAAGCTCTTTTTCTAAAGTGAGTTCGTATTGGACTTGTTGATTGATGGATTCATCATAAAAAAGAATTTGTCCTTTTTTACGGGCTTTCGAAGTGTAAAGTGCGGTATCTGCCTTAGCGATTAACTCCTCAGAGTCTCGCGCATCTTGAGGATAGATGGAGACACCAATGCTGCACGTTGATGAAATAACTTTACCAGCAATAAGGAAATCACTTAGGAAGGTCTGACTTATTTGTGCGCCTTTTTCTTCAGCTTCTAAGACGCTAGAGAGATTAGAGAAGCAAAATACAAACTCATCCCCGCCAAACCGAGCGACAATTTCATCTTGATTGAGCAAGGTTTCAAATTGAGCCCCCACTTTTGCCAATAGGCGGTCACCGATTGAGTGTCCAAAAGCATCATTTACTTTTTTAAAATCATCGAGATCAACGAACATGATGGCAAGAGACTGACCATTCAATTGACATTTTTTAATTTGGCGATCAATAAACTCAATTAAGAACAGTCGATTTGGTAATTCGGTTAGGCTGTCATGCAGTGCGAGATATTGAAGCTGGTTTTTGGTTTCTTCTAGCTCATGAAAGTCTTGCTTAATCTTATGTTGTAAGCGTAAAAATCGATGACCAACCGCATTCCCGATAAATAAAGACAGAGCCGCCAATACCAGAGAAACCACTATCCCTAAAAAAGTGATTTTCAATACTTCTTCTGAATTTTTTTGCTGGATCAACGCTTCTCTTTCTGCGAGAAAACCATCGATTTTTTCGGTATACACACCAGTACCGATTATCCAGTCCCAATCGGGCAGATAATTTACATAGCTGATTTTATCGGGTGTCATGGTCCCAATAGGGGTATAACTGGACTGGTATTCGACAAAACCGCCGCCACTACGCGCTTGATTGATTAGCTCCTGTATGTAATACGTTCCGTTACTATCTTGGGCGTCCAATCTTCCTACCCCTATAAGGGATTGATTGGGGTGTGAGAGCAGTTCCCCTTTACTGTTCATAATAAAGATGTAACCGCCTTCACCATAACTATAATCCGAAAAACGTTGTATTAGACGATGTTGAATATCTTCTTCGACATCCACAACATAATCGCCAGCTCCGATAAACCAGTTAAAAGGCTTAAATAGCGAGAGGTACCCGATTTTGTCAAATTCCTGATCGATGGCGTCTGGTTTCACCCACCACCAGCGGTGAAATGCTTGTGTTTGTGTTTGAGCTAGCTCTGCTGAATCTCTGATGACAAAGGCACCGCGGGCATCTTGCAGATCCCAAAGAGATTTCCCTTCTACATGAGGCAAAATGGGGTGCATAACATTGGTACCGTCGAGCTGGTAGATGAAAAAGTATCCGCGATCATTATTAAAGCGTATCGGTCTTAGAGCATCTGTGATCATTTTACTGACGGTAGATTTATTGAGATGTTGGTTTTGAGCATAAATATTATTTGCCGCTGCTACTGCTTCATCAACTCGGTTTTTAATATCGTTTTTTAGGATTCTCTCTGTGTTTGATTTTTCAAATTCGATTTGTTCTATGACATTTGCCACTCGGTATTGGATCGTGTCACGTTGTGTTTGATAAAACCCAGTATGAAGGGTGGCGAGATCCTCTTTCAAAGCCGTTCGATTGGCTGATAACACGATAGTAACGAGTACCAAGAGAGAAAGTCCAATTATGACCATTGGTAAGTACTTTATTAATCGCAGTAATTTTTGGTCGCTCGTTATTGACACACAACACCTACAAATTTTTAGTTGTTAATCAAAGTGTAGTTAAGCTCGCTTTACAGCGTTCACAATTAGGTGATTTCATCGAGTGACAGCTCAAAACTAGGTGCGAAAGTATTTAAAAAGTATTCCATTTCATCGGTGCTTCGCTCTTTTAGGGTGATATCTAAACGCTTTTTGGCCAGCGCATATTCGTGGTTCCCTGCACTGAGTTCTTCTAGGCATTTTAGATAAGCACAAATCGTGTCGGCTTGTTTAACGACTGCGGCGTCTTCTGGGTGAGCGTCTTGGCTTGTGAGGAAAGGTGCGAAATCTTCCTGGAACTCTTCAGGAAGCATTGAGAGCAGCTTTTTCTCCGCTGCGGCTTCAATCTTTTTATACTCTTTTGCTATTTCTGCGTTGTAATATTTAACAGGGGTAGGGAGGTCGCCGGTAAGCACTTCGCTTGTATCATGATACATGCCCAAAATAGCGATTCGTTCAGGGTTTAGTGTGCCGTTGAACTTTTTGTTTTTTATGACTGCAAGTGCATGAGCCACAAAGCCGACTTGAAGGCTGTGCTCAGAAATGTTCTCTGTCGAAATTGAGCGCATTAAAGGCCAGCGCTGAATCAATTTCATTCGAGCTAAGTGCGCAAAAAAATGGCTCTCTTTTACGGTGGGAGAATCATCCATAACAATAGCTATCCTTGAGTATTACCATTCATTTAAGCATAAGCTAAATAAGAAAAAACAAAAATGGACACCTTCTCATTTTATAAATACCTGTCTTTAAAAGACCGTATCCTTTGTGAGAAAGCATCCATGTATTACGTATCTAGTAAGTCAGTATTTATTGCTTATAAGTCGTTAAGAAGCGTTCAAAACGCCCGATTGCTGTTTCCAAATCTTCGATATGCGGCAAAGTGACGATACGGAAGTGATCGGGTTTAGGCCAGTTAAAGCCGGTACCCTGTACCAGCAATACTTTTTCCTGAATAAGGAAATCAAGGACCATTTTTTGGTCATCTTTAATGTTGTATTTCTTAGTGTCAATTTTAGGGAACAGATACATTGCGCCTTTCGGTTTCACACAAGAAACACCAGGGATTTGGTTGATCAGCTCCCAAGCTCGATCGCGCTGTTCTAGTAGGCGTCCACCCGGTAAAATAAGCTCATTAATACTTTGGTAGCCCCCAAGTGCGGTTTGTATGGCATGCTGCATCGGAACGTTGGCACACAAACGCATCGAGGCAAGCATCTCCAAACCTGAAATATAACCAGCGGCAGTATGCTTTGGACCGGTTAAAAACATCCAACCACCACGGAAACCACAAACGCGGTAAGCTTTCGACAAACCGTTAAAGGTAACAACCAAGACATCTTCTGTTAACGTTGCAATAGAGGTGTGCGTTGCGCCGTCATAAAGCACTTTGTCATAAATTTCATCCGCAAAGATAATGAGTTTATGCTGGCGAGCAATTTCAATGACTTCTAGCAGGAAATCTCGGCTGTATACTGCGCCTGTTGGGTTGTTAGGGTTGATGAGGACGATGCCACGAGTCTTAGGACCGATCTTCTTTTTTATATCGTCAAGATCGGGGTACCAATCGGATTCTTCATCACACATATAGTGAACGGCTTTACCGCCTGATAATGCCACAGAAGCGGTCCATAATGGATAATCAGGCGCGGGTACTAACATTTCATCGCCGTTATTGAGCAGTGCTTGCATCGCCATCACAATAAGCTCAGAAACACCGTTACCGATGTAGACATCTTCTACATCAAGTGAATGTATTCCTTTCTTTTGGTAATGCTGAACGACGGCTTTACGAGCTGGGTAGATCCCTTTTGAGTCACAGTAACCTTGCGAAGTAGGCAGATTACGAATTACATCAACAAGAATTTCATCTGGGGCGTCAAAACCAAAAGGGGCGGGATTACCAATGTTCAGTTTAAGAATTTTATGCCCTTCTTCCTCCATGCGTTTAGCATGTTTGAGTACTGGACCCCTAATGTCGTAGCAGACATTATCGAGTTTTGACGACATCCCGATATTTTGCATTGCGTAATCCCAAAAAATAATTCAATTATATATTTAAAGTATCTCAATTTTGGCTTTGATAGAATTAAAATCTACCATTTATTTATCTGATGATTGATCTTTGTACGTTTGTTATCACAGGAATATGGAAAAAGTGTGTGACAGTCTTGATTTGAAAGGAGTCTATAAATAAAGTAGCCATCTAATAATAGCAATATCATTGATATACGAGGTTGGTTTGTCGCATTTTCATCAAGCTGTTTCTGAACTCATTGAACGTGTAAAGAACGCCAAAGATGGCGAAGTACGTCTAGTTCAAGTTCTTGAAGAAAATCCTAATATTGCTTTTATCGATTGGCTAGAAGCCCAGCCGATATTTCCAAAGTTCTATTGGCAGTCTCGAGATACTCGTGAAGAGGTGGTTGCACTTGGTCAGTTATATACTTTTTCTGACCCTGCACCCGCGTATGCAATCTTAGGTGATGAGCAACGAATTTGGGGTGGCCGTTCTTTTGACGGGAATACAGAGAAAAACCGTCGTTGCATGCCATCATTTTTCTTCTTGCCACAAATTGAATTAATTCGATTTGATGATTCGTACTCACTCGTCGCCAATATTACGATCGATAAACAACGGACATTAGCCTCTTTAAGCAAGCTTCAGTTTGACGTTGCACCTTTATTGCCTCTTTCTTCTCATATAGACCGTGTTGAGCACACTCCGAGTAGCTCGGATTGGCAAAGCTTGGTGGATAAAGTATTAGATGGCATTGCGGTCGGTGATTTTAAAAAAGTGGTATTAGCTCGAAAGACGGTATTACAGCTTGATAAACCGGTATGTGCAGCCCAGCTTCTTAAAGCGAGTTACCAACAAAACCACCATAGTTTTCATTTCCTAATCGCTTTGGATCAGAAACACAGCTTCATGGGGTCAACCCCTGAGAGATTGTATTCACGTTTAGGGCAAGAGCTGCATACTGAAGCGCTGGCGGGAACGATAGGGCGCGGCTTAAATGCTGCTCAAGATATGAAACTGGCGAATTGGTTATCGCAAGATATTAAGAATTTAAACGAAAACCAATATGTCGTTGATGACATCGTTGACCGATTAACACCGCATTCAGAAGAGATCCATGTAGAGCAGGACACGCGGCTTGTTAGGCTGCGTAAAGTTCAGCACTTGAAGAAAAGCATTCGAGCACACCTGAATAAAGGGACCAATGGCGTACAACTGTTAAGCGCGTTGCAACCAACCGCGGCAGTAGCTGGGTTACCACGAAAAGAATCGATTGAATTTATTCGTCAAAATGAACCCTTTGCACGTGGCTGGTATGCGGGCTCTGTTGGGTACGTAAGCCATAAGAAAGCGGAGTTTTGTGTGGCGATTAGAAGTGCGCTAGTGGTGAATGATCAAGTACAACTTTTTGCCGGAGCCGGTATTGTGCCAGGCTCTGATGCCAGTCTTGAGTGGCAAGAGCTGGATAAAAAAATGTCGACTCTCCTTTCTCTCATTTCCGATAGTGCGCCTTTGGGTGTTGCTTCATGATGCCGCATCAAGCGGTGATGAATCGTATTTGGTGTGAGACAGTCTTAGAAGAGCTTACTCGCTTTGGTGTTACTGAGGTGTGCATTGCCCCAGGCTCCCGTTCTACACCTCTGACTCTTGAAGCAGACTTAAATCCAAAGCTAAATATTCATACTCACTTTGATGAGCGTGGATTGGGCTTTTTAGCTTTAGGAATGGCGAAAGCAAGTAAACGACCGGTTGCGATTATTGTCACTTCGGGGACTGCAGTTGCTAATTTACTTCCCGCGATTGCGGAAGCTAAGCTTACTGGTGAAAAGCTGGTGGTGTTAAGTGCAGATCGACCACAACAGTTGGTTGGGTGTGGTGCTAACCAAGCGATAGAGCAACGAGGTCTATTTTCAAATCATGTCACTCGTGAATTAAGTCTTCCAAGCCCGTCTGAGCAAGTTTCCTTAAATTGGTTACTAACAAGTGTTGATGATGTCCTGCATCAGCAAGCTCGAATAGGCTCTGCTGTACATATCAACTGCCCATTTCCAGAACCGCTCTATTCAGATGAAGATAAAACCCTCTTCCAAGATTACCAAGACTCAGTCAATAGGTGGAAAGAGGGAAGCGATTGTTACACTAGGAAGAGCGTCGGCCAGCGTAACCATTTAGCCCATGATGATCTTTTTACTAGGAAGGGGCTTATTGTCATTGGCAGTGTGTGCCGACATGATGCGATTAACGTGTTGGAGTTTGCTGCTAAGCTAGGTTGGCCCGTGTTATGCGACCCACAATCTGGAGTAAGCAGTGACTGGGCGCATTACGACCTTTGGTTGCAAAATCTTGGAGTTTTTCCTCAACACCAAGCTATCCTGAATCAGTGTGACGTCATTTTACAGTTTGGTTCCCGAGTGATCTCTAAGCGATTAAATCAATGGCTAGAGGCACACTTATCTGATTCTCGATGTGACTACTACTTTATTGATCCTAGTGAAGATAGAAATAATCAAGCACACCTAAACCAAATCCACTATGTTGCCCCTATTTCAGATTGGCTACACGCTCAGCTGAACGGCTTGCAGCACAGCCAAGCCGAGATAGAGCCGGTTCATTTGGGTTGGGCGGATGCATTAACGCCGTTATCTCATAACGTGGCACGACAAGCAGACAGGTTTTTGGTTCAGGGTGATCGATTAACAGAGTTAAGCTTGGCTTATTCGTTAGGTTCAATTAATGACTCTATTGAAAAGGATGTATCTCTTTTCTTTGGCAATAGTCTGTTTATTCGCCTAGTTGATATGTTTTCGGCCCTAAACCAACGAGACGTTTATACTAATCGTGGCGCCTCTGGTATTGATGGATTGATCGCAACAGCGAGTGGTGTTCTAAGAGAAACAGAAAGACCATTGCTGATGTTTATTGGTGATACTTCTTTGCTTTATGATCTCAACTCTTTGGCCTTATTAACTCATCAAAAAGTACCGATGGTTATTGTCGTGACAAACAATGACGGTGGTGCAATATTCGATTTACTTCCGGTCCCTGAAGAGCAAAAAAAAGCGCTTTATCAAATGCCACATGGCTATCAATTTGACTATGCCGCTAAACAATTTGGTTTGGCCTACGATAGGCCAACGACTCTTTCTCAATGTGTAGAGAGTGTGACTCGACATCTAACTAAGGGGAGTGGCGCGCTTATTGTGGAAGTACTGACCACCCCAGGCGAAGCGTCCAATCAACTAAAAGAGTTCCAAAAAATCATTCATGCTGCATAGTCGTCACTTCCATCAACCTCATAATCAACAGAAACCAACGCTGGTTTTTCTTCATGGGTTGTTAGGTAGTGGCGAGGATTGGTCGGCAACTCTTGATCGGCTTCACTCATTTTCCTGTATTACCATCGATCTTCCGGGACACGGTCAAAGTGTAGAAATGACGTGCTACGACTTTGATGATTGTTGCGATATGATTTCTAAGGCGCTGATAGCACATTTGCCCAAAGCGCAGCCGATTGTGATTATTGGCTACTCGATGGGGGGGAGAATTGCAATGCATGGCGCAGCAACTTGTCGATTTTCAGCGCTTAACCTTCAAGGCTTAGTGATCGAAGGGGGCAACTTCGGTTTACTCGATGCAGAGAATAAACAGAAGAGACTGTCGAACGATGAAAGGTGGGCAGAACGTTTCATTCATGAGCCAATTGAACAAGTGTTAATCGATTGGTATCAGCAAGGTGTTTTTAGTTCACTAAACCATGAGCAAAAACAACTATTACAACTCAAACGTAGTGCTAATCTTGGTTGCTCTATTGCAAAGGTGTTGCTCGCGACCTCTTTGGCAAAGCAACAGCATTTGCTTGCTGCACTAACAAGACTCGCGATTCCCATGCACTATGTTTGTGGTGAAAAAGACACTAAGTTTAGCCAAATAGCGTTTAAAAGTGGTTTGCGCTACAGCAAGGTTTCAGGGGCTGGGCATAACGTACATCAAGAGTGCCCAGAGCAATTTGCACAAGTGGTTCATCAGTTTGTGAACGGCTTTTATGAAAGAGAAATAGAATAATTTCAGCTCATGTTAGATGAGTATTTAATCAAATAAATGGACATATAAGATGGCAAAAACAGTAGGAATTACCGAAGAAGAGCTTTATGCACCCGTTGATTGGCAAGACTGTACCAATGAGTACGAAGATATCCAATACCATAAGTCGTCAGATGGTATCGCCAAAATTACTATTGCCCGCCCTCAAATACACAATGCGTTTCGCCCACAAACTGTTAAAGAGATGATCGATGCGCTTGCAAATGCACGATACGACGAAAAAGTTGGCGTCATTATTTTAACTGGGCTGGGCGAGAAAGCGTTCTGCTCTGGTGGTGACCAAAGTATCCGTGGCGATTACGGTGGTTACAAAGATGACAGCGGTACGCATCACCTTAACGTACTAGACTTCCAGCGTCAGATTCGTACTTGTCCTAAACCGGTTATCGCTGCGGTAGCGGGTTGGGCCGTGGGCGGTGGTCATGTTCTGCATATGATGTGCGATCTAACCATTGCCGCAGATAATGCACAATTTGGCCAAACTGGTCCGAAAGTCGGTTCATTTGACGGCGGCTGGGGTGCTTCATATATGGCTCGTATTGTTGGTCAAAAGAAAGCACGAGAAATATGGTTCTTGTGTCGATTCTACGATGCACAAGAAGCGCTGGATATGGGATTAGTGAATACTGTGGTTCCTGTTGCCGATCTAGAAAAAGAGGCGATCCGTTGGTCTCGTGAAACGCTACAACATAGCCCAATGGCACTGCGCTGCTTGAAAGCGGCACTGAATGCTGACTGTGATGGTCAAGCGGGCCTTCAAGAACTCGCAGGTAATGCGACCATGATGTTCTATATGACAGAGGAAGGCCAAGAGGGGCGCAATGCCTTTAATGAGAAGCGCCGTCCTGATTTCGATAAGTACCCGCGTAATCCATAGACACTGATTCTTTACTCGGCAAAACAACAGTGATTAGGCGAAATGTATGTAACTGATGAGTGCATTTTGCCTTTTGAGAAAAGAAATCTCAGTATTTAGCGGTCTACTTGATTTGATACCTTGGATTGGCAAGTTTTAGGATGAACTTATTCCCTGATTTGGTGGTCTATGTACTACTCATGATCGCGCATTGCAAAAGCGGAATCTTATATGAAATCAGCTAAACTGTATCGTTATCAGCTACCTATGGATAGCGGTGTTATTTTACGAAATCATAAGCTCACAGAACGTGTTGGCTTTATCGTAGAGCTTACCGAAAATGGTCGAATTGGCCGCAGTGAAATTGCCCCCTTAATTGGCTTTAGTGTTGAAACAACCGAAGAAGCAGGAATTCAAGCTCAGCAACAGCTAGAAATGTGGGTTGCAGGTGATAAGTTTGATTACGATGAACTTTATCCATCGGTCGCATTTGGCTTATCCATGGCTGAATTAGAGCTTTCAGGCGAATTACCTGAAGAAGGTAACTATCGTGCTGCACCTTTGTGCAGTGGCGATCCAGATGAGCTTATTCCCGTACTCAGTGCAATGGAAGGGAAAAAAGTCGCGAAAGTTAAAGTCGGTCTCTACGAGCCGATTCGCGATGGCATGATTGTTAGTCTATTACTTGAATCCGTTCCCGAACTTTCGCTACGTTTAGATGCGAACCGTTCATGGACCTTAGAAAAGGCGCAGAAGTTCGCTTCCTATATTGCCCCCTCGCTACGTCAGCGCATTAATTACTTGGAAGAGCCTTGTATGGTACCGGGAGACAGTTTTTCTTTAGCGATAGACACAGGTATTGCCATCGCCTGGGATGAAACACTTCAACACGCGGTTCAAAAACATGACTTTGCTTTGGAAGATCTTACCGGAGCGAAAGCCATTGTCATTAAACCGACATTAATTGGCTCTGTTCAGCGTTGTATCGGCTTAATTGAAAAAGCAAAAGTGTTGGGTATTCAGGCGGTGATCAGCTCAAGTATTGAGTCAAGTCTAGGTTTAAGTCAGCTCGCACGCTTGTCAAAACGCTACCTACCAGAAGAAGTCCCTGGGCTAGACACGTTAAATCTGTTCCAGTATCAACTCGAAACATCTTGGCCAGAGTCAACGCTGCCAATGCGCTACTTGAGCGAGCAGCAACTTATGTGGCAGTCCTAATGCCGTTAGATAATCTTTTGCTCACGACTCAGTCAGCAATGAAACAGTGGGCTCTTCAGAGCCCATTTTCTTGTGCGCTTATTACCCCTCAACAGAGCTATACATGGCAACAACTTAGTCAGAAAGTAAACGACTACGCGTACCAACTTAAGTTAGCAGGCGTTACTAAGGGCGACGTTGTTACTTTAGTAGGGAAGAACCAGCCAGAGACGCTGTTTGTCTATTTAGCATGTTGTGAGTTAGGCGCGATTGGTGCAATAACAATGCCGCAACCAAGGGCTAAGTTGCAGCAAAAACTAGACTGTTTGTACCAACAAAATCAAACTCGATATTTGTGGTTCTCAGAAGAGACTTGGCAAAGATTCACTGAGCTAGAACAGATTGAAATTCATAAGGACTGTAAGGTTCTCACTCTAGAACATCAGAATGCAGTTTTAGATAGAGAAACCGTAACCAGTATTGATCCCAATACGCTTGCGTCAATCATCTTTACTTCAGGCTCTACAGGGGTCCCTAAAGCCGTAACTCACAATTATAAACAACACTTCGCCTCTGCTGATGGGTTACTACAAGTGTTCAGCTATACGACGGAAGATACCTGGCTACTCAGTTTACCGATGTACCATGTATCAGGAATGGCAATAGTTTATCGCTGGCTATCTGCTGGTGGTCAATTGAAGGTCGGTAGCGGGGATATTAGTTTTGATATACAAGACGTCACACACGCCTCCTTGGTGGCTACCCAGTTAAACCGTCTCATTGATAGTGAGCAGCCACTTACCCTTTCAAGAGTGCTACTAGGTGGCAGTCATATTCCTTCAGTACTTCTAGCTAAATGCGCAAGAAAAGGCATCGACACTTGGGTGGGCTATGGGATGACCGAAACCGCTTCCACGGTGACTGCAAAAAAGGTAAATGAGAATTCAAGTTCGGGTAAGTTATTACCAAACCGTGATCTTAAGATAGTGAATCAACGTATCTTTGTTAGCGGAAAAACGTTGGCGTGTGGGTATTTTTATCAAGGGGAGGTGACGCCTCTGGTTGACGAAAGCGGTTGGTTTGATAGTAAAGATTTAGGCGTTTGGTGTGATGAAGAGCTCACAATTATTGGCCGTGCAGATAATCAATTTATCTCTGGCGGTGAGAACATTCATTGTGAAGAGATTGAAGCGCAATTGAATCAGCACCCCGACATCATTCAGGCCTTTATTGTCCCTGTTAAAGACAGAGAATTTGGGTATCGACCTGTCGCACTGTTAGAAAGCCTTGGCTCTATTAAGTCTCTAAACGTAGAGATATTTTTGCAACAGAGGTTAGAAAAATTTAAATGGCCGAAGGCGTATTACCCTATACCCGCTGAACTTATTAATAAAGGTATGAAAGTCTCGAGAGAAGAGTTAAGGTCATGGTTAGCAGAACAAATCTCGTAATTAATTTCTGTAAATAATCAAAAGGAAGTTAGAAACCTCGGCTACTTTATTGGAGTACTGGAGGGAAGGGTAGGCTTGAGAGAAGGACATTATCTAGCAGATAAAGTGAAGTGCAGAATCGGTGACTAATCGTTCCTGCACTTCGGGGGGCGTGGTGGAGGTGAGGCCACCACAATTTCAAAACGTGTTACTTTTAATTAGGTTGAAGCTTAGTTAGCTAAAACAACTTTCATCTGAGCGGCAACCTTATCGACCTTACCAAGGCCAATGATAACTTGTAGGCCGCCTTTGCCAACTTTCACGACACCTGCAGCGCCAAGCTTTTTAAGCGTATCACTGTCTGCTAAAGAAGAGTCTTTCACTGTTAAGCGTAAGCGAGTAATACAGTTATCCACTTCTAGGATATTCTCTGCACCACCAAGAGCGGCGATGTAATTATCAGTTAGGATGGCTAAACCTTCTTCAGTGTTACCTGATTCAGATTCTGCTTCCATCTCTTCACCGCGACCTGGAGTCGGTAAGTTAAATTTGATGATAGCGAAGCGAAATACTGCGTAGTAAAGTGCGAAGAAAACAAGACCTTGAGGGATTAGCATATACCACTTGTTAGCAAGTGGGTTTTGGCTCGATAGAACAAAGTCTACGAAACCAGCCGAGAAACCAAAGCCAGCCATCCATTCCATGCTTGCAGCAATGTAAAGAGAAATACCCGTTAAAATTGCGTGGAAAAGGAACAGTAGAGGCGCTAAGAACATGAAGCTGAATTCTAGCGGCTCTGTGATACCAGTGAAGAAAGATGCCATTGCAGCGGCAATCATGATTGCGAATACTTGGTTCTTATTTTTAGCATCGGCACAGTGGTACATAGCCAGTGCAGCACCAGGAAGACCAAACATCATGATAGGGAAGAAACCAGCTTGGTACATACCTGTCTTACCCACAATACCAGTACCGTTAGCGATAGATTGCGCACCGCCAAGGAAGTTAGGGATATCGTTAATACCAACAACGTCGAACCAGAATACAGGGTATAAGGCATGATGCATGCCAACCGATAGGAATAGACGGTTGAAGAAACCGAATAGACCAGCGCCTAGCGCGCCCATGCTTTCAAGTTTAATACCGAATGCAATTAAAGCGTCGTAGATTGCAGGCCAGATGTATAGCAATGCAAATGATAAAACCATACCAGCAATAGAGGTGAGGATAGGAACTAAACGCTTACCACTGAAGAAAGCCAGAGCTTGTGGTAGTTCAACATTAGAGTAACGGTTGTAAATCTCAGCTGAAATAATACCGATGATAATACCGATAAATTGGTTACTTATTTTTCCAAACGCATCAGGCACTTCACTTGCGTCGACACCGATCAGTTGTGCCACTGAGCCAGGCGAAAGTAGCGTTGTCACGACTAAGAACATAACAAAGCCAGACAGTGCTGCAGAGCCGTTTTTGTCACGGCTTAGTCCAAATGATACACCAACGGCAAAAAGTACGGCCATATTGTCGATGATTGCTGCACCAGATTTAATTAAAAATGCCGCTAAGATGCTCTCTGAGCCCCAACCGACAGGGTCAAGCCAATAGCCTATGCCCATAAGAATTGCAGCAGCAGGAAGTGTTGCAACTGGAACCATCAGTGCCTTGCCTACTTTTTGCATATATCCAAGAATATTCATGTATGCCCCTAAGTTTTCAATAGATTAGTAATTTTTAATGCGCCAAAACCGATCAAATGTAGTCAATAATTGATGCTGCTTGCACTGTTGTTATCTGGGCGTATTAAAAACTTATTTATCGATGCAAACAAACGAAATGAATAGTAGTATGGATTAAAAAATTTAATGGGTTACGAGTTATGACTAACCATCAATCACTGCTAAGAAATCTGCACACTTTTAATATTGCTGCTCAACAAATGAGCTTTACACTTGCCGCAAAAAAGCTGCATTTAACGCAGGGGGCGATCAGTCACCGAATTAAAGTTTTAGAAGGTGAGCTTGGCTTTAATCTGTTTGTTAGGGGGACACGTAAATTAGTGTTAACGGAAGAGGGGGAAAGGTTTCAAAGAACATTATCAAAGTCACTGAGCACGATTTTTGGTGAAATTGAAGATATTAATAACGCGGATCTCTATGGCCAGATAAATATAGGTACTAGCCCCGCTTTTGCAAGTGACTGGTTGATCCCTCGAATCAACGATTTCAAATTACGTTACCCTAAATTTAATCTCAATATTTTCTCTCAAGAGGAGCAAGACTTTCATAATAATCAATTAGATATCGCTATTTACTATGGTGAAAATGAACTGAAAGATATGTATCGACAACGAATGTTTGGAGAAAAATACATCCCTGTCTGCACTCCTGAATACGCGAAGAAGCATCGAATTTTTGAAGATGGGCTAGATTCGCTGCACAGAATCAATTTTATTCATGCATTAGGCTCGGATGCGTGGCAGCGATGGATTAAGCATTTTAATCTTGATGTGAACCTATTTAACCAGTTTTATTGTGTCAGTCACCGAGAAATGGGCGTTAAATGCGCTTTGAGTGATGTTGGTGTTTCCATGGGGCGCCTTCACTTTGTCAGTGACTATATAAATTCAGGTGAATTGGTGGCACCTTATCCAAGCATGGAGACGGATTTAGGCTATGAATTACTGTGCCCCTTAGGTACAGAGAAAAGACCGAAAGTACGAACTTTCATTCAGTGGATAGAAGGGCAGTTAGATTAACCATTGCTCATTGAATAATCTGGTTAGTTACTTTTGATATTAAATAGTCCAAAACAGAATTTCACACTATATAACGATAACTCATAATAGATGCAGTGCGTTAGACGGATCAAGTATATAGGTGAGTTATGAAGGCTCTTTTAATAACAGCGGTGGTTTTACTGATCGCATTAGCGATTAATACCGAAGGGTTAATACGCTCTTTAGCTGAACTTACGGCATTTCTAGGTTTAATTTGTTTCGTAGTAAGCGTCAAGTACAACAAACGACGCTCGTCGATTACGCAAGAGGCTAAAGAGTTGTAGCTCTCTAAAGCCTCTGTCGCTCAGCTTATGCTAACGTTAACCAAGCGAGTGAAGTGATGGAAATGATGCTCCAAAGAGCGACACCAAAGAGCAATGGTTTAGGCCCCGCCGCCTTTAATTTCTCAATAGAAATCCCACAGCCGATTAAAAACAGACAAACCACGAGCATCTGTTTTGCCACCGCAAAGACCCCGTTATAGAGCATTTCAAACTGTGGCAGCAAGTCACTTACGACAATAGCGACGCAGTAGAAAATAATGAACAGAGGAATAGAGACTTTTTTCGACTCGCTACTAAAGATAAATGAACTTATAAGAGCGATAGGAACGATCCATAAGGCACGAGCCAGCTTTAAGGTAGTAGCCGTTGTTAACGCTTCCTCACCATAAGCTGAAGCAGCCCCAACAACCGAAGAGGTGTCATGAATAGCGATGGCAGCCCAAGTGCCGAAAGTCTGTTGATCGAGCCCTAGGGTATGTCCTATCACTGGAAAAATGAAGAGTGCTATTGAGTTCAACACAAAAATAACGGCTAAAGCGAGTCCGGTTTTATCGTCATCTGCTTTGATCGCAGGAGACACAGCCGCAATCGCGCTTCCCCCACAAATTGCGGTTCCTGCTGAAATTAGATAACCAGTGACTTTATCTAAGCCAATTGCTTTCGCGAAAAACCATCCGATAACGAGTGTACTGGCAATCGTTGTGATAATGATGCCAATCCCATTGGATGTGACAGCAATTGCTTCTTCCAGCTTAATCCCAAACCCTAAACCCACAATTGAAATGGCTAATAATTTTTTCGTCATTTTTCCTATGGCGATATTGTTAGGAATTAGGCCAAAACTTGCCAAGAGGAAACCAATCACTAACGCGGTAGGTGATGAAGCGTAAGGCGTTAAACAAAAAAGTCCGGCTAGCCAAAAGGGAATGTGATGTTTTATCTGGTTCATATTCATGTTCATCGACGAAAAGAGCGCTCAGTGTATATGAAAAATAAGATCAGTCAGTCTTAATGTTTTTAACAGGCGTTCAGTAAAACTGAACAGCCTTAATTAAGCCCTCAACTAGTTTCTCTTAACTTGCTAGTAGAAGTCGCCACGTAAAAGGGACACTTTCTCGCGCATGTGTTTCGCAGACGCCTCATTAGGTGCGACGGGTTCACCCGCTTCAATTTCAATCTTAGACCAGAAACGATTAGGTAGCCCTTTACAGGCGCTCCCTTTATAGCGACTAAAGTAGCTCCCCCATAAGCCTTTAAGCGCCATAGGAATGACAGGAACAGGACTGCGTTTTAATATGATGTCCATGCCTCGCATAAACTCAGCAACCTCTCCGTCGGACGTTAAGCTACCTTCTGGGAAAATACAGACGATATGCCCTTCCTTCAATGAGGCTTCAACTTCTTGAAATGCCCGTCGGATGGAGGTTTTCCGACTGGCTGAAATTGGGATAACACCAGCACGATTTAGGAACTTTCTCAGGGGAGGTAAATTGGCATAATCTTCTTCCATTACGAAGCGAATTAATCGTGGGCAAACGGCACTAAGAAGTAGCGCATCCATATAACTGACATGGTTACACACGATCAGAGCACCACCTTCTTTAGGCAGGTGGTGAAGATTTTTATGCTGAACTCGATACATAGTGTGGGTCAAAATCCACACCAGAAAGCGAACAACAAAGATCGGCACTTGAATGCACAAGTAGATAGCAATAATAAAGTTCATTATCGCCAACATGGTGAATAGTTGAGGAATGCTGAGTTCTAATACTGATAAGAAAACAATGCCTAAAATGGCACTGCCTACCATAAAGAGTGAATTATAAATATTGAGAGCGGCGATCACTTGGGCTCTCTGTTTTGGTTTGGCCGTTTGCTGTAGAAGTGCATAAAGAGGAACAATAAAAATCCCCCCTGATGCTCCAAGTAAAAGCAGACAAATAAACACCGGCCAAAGAGGTTGATAAGACACAAATTCTAGAAAGCTGGTAAATAGGGGCAGTGATTCCGGAATACTCGAAATCATCAGGTAACCAAAAATAGTAATCCCAAGGCTACCAAGCGGCACAATACCCATTTCGATTCTATGGTTAGAAAGCTTGTCACAAGCCAGAGAACCAATAGCGATACCAACAGAAAAAAGTGCCAATAGAAACGAAACTGCACTTTCTTGACCGTTTAAGTGCAACTTAGTGAAATTAGGAAACTGAGTTAAGTATGTCGCGCCCAAAAACCAGAACCAGCTGATGGCCATGATTGAGATGAAAATGACTCTATCAGACTTAGCAATGGCGAGTGTTGATTTCGTCTGCTTAATAGGTTGCCAACGAAACTCGAGCTCCGGTGCTGTGGCTGGCGCACTTGGAATAGATCTACTCGCACAGTATCCAATAATGGCAGAGACGACAACGCACAGTGCGGCAATGTACTTGGCATGATCTGCGGAGGCGATGACTCCAGCGGCGAGTGTACCGAGTAAAATGGCAAGGAATGTCCCTGTTTCAACTAAAGCATTCCCAGAAACCAGTTCTTCAGATTTTAGGTGCTGTGGGAGAAGAGCATACTTAACGGGGCCGAAGAAAGCCGATTGAGTTCCCATTAAAAAAAGCAAGATCAGTAAGATGGTATAACTTTCGGTAATAAACCCTACTGCGCCCAAGCACATGATGCCGATTTCAAATTGTTTAATAATTCGAATAAGCTGAGACTTCTCATATTTATCGGCCAATACGCCTGCAGATGCTGAAAATAAGAAGAATGGAAGAATAAAAAGGCCAGCCGCCAAATTAATAAACAGATTACTAGAAAATGGCAAGCTCCCAACCGCAGCGAAAGCGACAAAGAGCAATAGAATATTTTTAAATATATTGTCGTTAAAAGCGCCAAAAAACTGAGTGACAAAATAGGGTAAAAAGCGCTTTTTTGTTAGTAACGAAGCCTGAGGATGCTCTGGCATTGCAGGTCCTTATTGTTACCAGTTAGTGAGGTAGTTAGACAGTAAGTTCTCGATAAGCTCTTTACCATCTATTGGTGTGGCTGCGAAGAACTTGTCATCAACACTTAAAAGTGTAATACCATGAACACCAGACCACAATACACGGCTTGCTTGTAATACTTCGCTTTCTGTTCTTTGAGGCGCAATAATGCGCAGTAAGCTTTCAAGCATACCCGTCATATTGTCAATTCGTTCAGATTGCCACTGTGGCAGTGTTTCACCGTTCATATTATGAGCAAAAATTAACTGCCAACGGTGGGGGTGTTTTTGTGCAAAGTCATGATAACAATAGGCGAGTTCATAAAGAGCCGACTGAGGGTCACTGCATCTTTCCATGACATTGTGAGCCTCTTCTCCCAACTCATCAAGAGTCTGGGCAACAGCGTGAAGCAGCAATAAATTGTAGTTACCAAAAACGTTTACTAACGTACTTGGAACATAGCCAATCAAGTTAGCGATTTTTCTTAGACTCAGCTCATGATGAGGCTGTTCCGCCAAAAATTCTTTAACAGTGTTAAGGGTAAGAGCAACAAGCTCTTCGCGAGTGTGATCGTTTCTACGGGCCATGGTAACTAACTAATTATGAACAACGTTCAATATTCTAGGGAAGCAAAGGCAAAGCGTCAACTAACTCACACTATATTTGCAATATTCTGATACACACATTCTAATTTGATAGTTTGCATAGTGTTACGAAGTCGTTATGATTAACGTGCTTCTATAATTATTTCCTTGAGGAAAAGCATGAAAAAGATTTTTTCACTGGTAGCGTTACTTATGGTATCAGTCGTTGTAGCTCCCCTTGCCGAAGCAAAAAGGTTCGGTGGTGGTAAATCATTTGGTAAAAGTTTTAAAACGGCACCTGCACCAAAACAACAAACAACAAATACTAGCCGTGTAAACCGAGACCAAGGCGCAACACAGAATACAAGCCTTAAAGGTGGCTTAATGGGTGGCCTGATGGGCGGTCTATTAGCTGGTGGCCTATTGGCTGCATTCTTTGGCGGTGCATTTGAAGGCATTCAATTTATGGATATCTTGATCATGGGGCTAATTGCTTTCTTAGCGTTTAAGTTTTTACGAGGCATGTTGGGGTCTAAGCAAGGCAGCATGAACCAGCATCGCCAGCAACCGGCATTTGGTGGAACAAATCAAAAATTTGAGCAGCCAAACGTTCATAACTTTGAGCAAAAAACAGAAACCCCAAATCAAAGCACAGCAAACGCTACTGGTGGTTTTGGTGCACAAAGTGATGTGCCACATAACTTCCCGCCATCATTTGACCAAGCGGCTTTTGTTAATGGTTCACGTGAACACTACCGTACCCTACAAGGTGCGTGGAATCATAATGAGTTAGATACGATTCAAGAGTATGTATCTCCAAGTTTGTTTGAAGACCTAAAAGCGGAACGTGCAAAAGCAGAAGGTGAACAACATACTGAAGTTATGTATGTCGATGCTGAGATTGTACGTGCCGATTACGATGCGACAAAAGCTCAATTGAGCCTTAAGTTCAGTGGTCGATACCGTGATGCAGCAGAAGGTGTTGAAGAAGACATCGAAGATATCTGGCACCTAGAGCGTGACTTGACTCAAGAAAATGCACCGTGGTTGATTGTTGGTATTCAAGGCTCTTAGGCCGAGAGATTACCTTCGCGCTAGGCAACACTAAATTTAGTTTAAATTAAAACGCTCAGATCTCGGTCTGAGCGTTTTTTTATTTAAGTTTTCAAACGAATTGAACATAATCAAACGATAAATAAAACAAGTAAGTAAGGATTGTAAAGTGGCTGAATTTAAATACAAAAACCTATCTCAACAAGATCAAGACAAATTGGATGCGGCGGTATTTCGCCGTCTTTTAGCTCATCTAGATGCGAATAAAGACGTTCAGAACATTGATCTTATGATTCAGGCGGGCTTTTGCCGCAACTGTTTTAGTAAATGGTATAAAGCAGAAGCTGAGCAGAACAACCTAGAGATTGATATTGATGACGCTCGTGAGCGCGTTTACGGCATGACTTACGATGAGTGGAAGCAGAACCATCAGCCGAAAGCAACACCAGAGCAGATGGCGGCGTTTGAAGCGAAGCAAAATAAAGGTTAATGCAAAAACTAGATAGCAAAAAGCCCGCCTAATGAATATTGGGCGGGCTTTTCTTATTTTTGCTTTGCTGGACTAAATAAAGAAAAAATAATGCCTAAAGTACACTCCCTATACTTAAGGCATTAGGCAGTAAATTGTTCTCAATTAGAAACGGTAATCTAGTGAGATAGTGAATTCGCTGTTGTTCGGGATAGAGTACTTAACTACATCATTAGGACCAGTTTCTGAGTATGACTCAAACATGTGACGGTATTGAAGATCTGCTGAAATCTCGTTAGTTATTTTGTACTGAACGCCTGCTTGTAAGCCATATACAAAATCACTTTCATCGCCACTTTCTTTAAAAGAGTAATCTGAATCATCAAAGTCCGTATGATCTATAGTTAATTTATTCTTAACCATTCCGATAGTTGCACCACCGAATACAGAAAACTTTTCATTTAGATTATGTATGTAGTCATATGAAATTAAGAATTCAGTTTGTGCGAGGTCAATATTGGTTTCCATGTCGAAACCTTCACCTGAAATATCATATACACCTGAATTAATGAGGTCATTGTCGCCAGTAAAGTTTATTGTACCAGTCACACGGTGGTTTTCAGCTAGGTAAGCACCGCCACGGATATGAAAAGCCGACCCCTTTGATTTTTTGTCTCTACTTTCCCCACCAGCTTTAATTTCTGTCGTAGCAGAATGATAACCAAGACCACCACCGACGAAGTATTCAGTAGCCATTACAGAAGGTGCAGCAAGAGTTGCAATTGTTAACGCTAAAAGTGTGTTTTTCATTTTGTATATCCAAAGGTTGGGAGCGAGTGAGCGCTATTATGCATATGCGTATGTTATGCAACCAATGACCAGTGGGTATATCGGTGTTAACCAATGGTTATGAGGTGTTACTGGATTGATGTTAGAAGGTGATTAAATCAGAGCGTTTTGGGCAAATGAAACGTAATAGTGAAGATCTGGAAGGCTTCGTGAGTATTGCTAAACAGCTAGGTTAGTCGCTCAAGTTCAGTGAGAGACTTCATAGCGTGTTGGTTGGTTGTGCCGCAAATATCAGGGCAGGCTTTGAACATATGACAAACCTTAGGCCTTTCTGGCTTACCAAATAACTTACACAGGTTTTGGTCATCAAGCTGAATACAGCGCTCTCCAGCAGGCTTGCCGTTGGGCATTCCAGGAATTGAAGAGGATATACTTGGCGCGATACAGCAAGCACCACAATGAAGACGACAATCCATAATGTAATTACACCAGAAGCAAAGGGGAGCGGATAATAGCAAACGATCGCCCATCAATACCAGTGAGATGATACATTCTATATCTGATAGGGCAAAATAACCTTGAAGTTTATAGGCAGTAACGGTATAAAACGCATCCATTTCGAATTGAAGATAAAAGCTATGACTTCTCCATTTTGGCAATCAAAACCTCTCCATGATATGAGCGAGCAAGAGTGGGAATCTCTGTGCGATGGCTGTGGAAAGTGTTGCCTGCATAAACTCATGGATGAAGACAGTGACGAAGTGTATTACACCAATGTGGCGTGCAGCTGGCTTGATGATAAAACGTGCTCGTGTAAAGACTACCCAAATCGCTTTAATTCGGGTGAAGAGTGTTTAAAGCTAACTCGCGACAAAATCGATGAGTTTCACTGGTTGCCCGATACCTGCGCCTACCGTCTTCTAGCCGAAGACAAGCCGCTTCCTGAATGGCATCCACTAATTACCGGTTCTAAAGCAGAAATGCATGCGGCAGGTGAAACCGTTCAGAATAAAGTGGTTTATGAGATTGATGTCATAGATTGGGAAGACCACATACTTAATCATCCAAATCGATAGCTGTTCATCGCTTATCTTCAAATAAAAAGGCTCACAATATCGTGAGCCTTTTGCTTATCTAGGAATAGTCCAAATTAATGGATTTTGTCATGGCTAGTTCAGGCCGTTGTTGGGTTAGCAACAACCAGATCGAACGCGATACGAGCTTTCTGAGCAAGCTCAGATAACTCAATTTTTCTCTCTTGCGCAGCTTTTAAGCTACTTTCTGCCGATTCAAGGGCTTGTTGAAGCTCTTCAGGCAGTTGATGAGTCTCACTCTCCGAACCTTGTTCAAGAACGTAAGCGCGTACCTGTTTTCTGACTTCCATCAGTGCGTTGTAGGCTTCACGTTCGAGTACTGCAGCCTCTTGAGCGGCATCTTTTTCCTTCTCAAATCGAGCTAAAGCGATGCCTTCAGTCGACCAAGGGTCCATCTCAGGCAAGTCTTCGATATTAATAGTTGGCTCGATGTAGTCGTCTTGATGACGCAAGTCTAAGGTTGTTGCTCGCACTGCTGATACCATTAACATAACTGAGATAACCAGCAATGGTAATCCCCCCACAATCGCGGCTGTCTGTAGGGTGTCTAATCCGCCCAAAAACAATAGGATTGCAGGAAGAAATGACAGCGTGAATGCCCAAAACATTCGGTTCCAACGCATAGGTTCTTCCGTGACATTATTTTGAACCACAGACGCCAAAATATAAGAGATGGAATCGAACGTTGTTGCGGTGAAGATGATACACAGCAACGTAAACACAGCAATAACGAGTGTGCTCATTGGTAGCTGGTCGAGCATCGAAAATATTGCTTTGGTCGCGCCTTCATCATTTAAAATCGCGACGATATCTAGTTGACCGGAAAGCTGCAATGACAAGCCATAGTTACCTAAGATCATAAAGAATAGGAAGCAGCCAAGCGATCCAAAGAAGATTGAGCCCGACACCATTTGTTTAATGGTTCTGCCTCTAGAGATTCGAGCGACAAATAGCCCCATGCTTGGTGCGAAAACTAACCACCATGCCCAGTAAAAGATCGTCCAATCTTGTGGAAAGTGCGTATTTTCAAACGTGCCATAGCCGCCAAATGGTTCGGCCCAGGTAGCCATAACAAAGAAGTTAGACAAAAGTCGTCCAATGGAGTCCAGCCCTGTTTCTAGCATAAAGATCGTTGGACCCGCGATGAGAACAAAGGCGAGTAACCCCATAGCACCCCAGAAGTTGATATTGCTTAAAATCTTAATGCCTTTTTCAAGGCCAGCATACGACGAGTAAGCGAAGATCGCTGTGCAGACGAACAACACGGAAATCTGAGTAAGGTTGTTTTTTGGTAAACCAAATAGATGGTTAAGTCCTTCGGTAATAAGAGGAGCAGCCAAGCCTAAAGTGGTTGCCGCCCCGCCTAATAAGCCAAAGATAAAAAGAATATCTACGGTTTTTCCGGCAATACCACGGCTTCTATGCTCACCGAGTACTGGCATTAAAGCGCTAGAAATTTTTAATACAGGCTGCTTACGGACATAGAAAAAATAAGCGATCGGAATCGCCGGAATTAGATAGATAGACCAAGCGATAGGACCCCAGTGGAATAAACCATAGGTGGCCGCCCAGCGCACCGCTTCTTCACTTCCTGCTTCTAGTTGGAAGGGTGGGGATTGGTAGTAGTAAGCCCATTCGATACAGCCCCAGTACAAAATGCTAGCACCGATACCGCCGCAAAATAACATAGCGGCCCATGATGCCGTGGTAAATTCGGGTTTCTCATCTGCTTCCCCCAGCTTTATCTGCCCCATATCGCTAAAGACAACGTAAACCATAAAGGCGCAGGCCGCTAAGCCAAGAGCTAGGTAGAGGAATCCAAGCTTGTCGGTCATGAATGTTTTGGCGATGGCAATCCAATCGGCACCCTCTGCTGGGAACATGATGAGTGGAAAGACTATCGTGAGTAGAAGTGCAATAGCACCAAAAAAGGTAGGTTTATCAATTAACTCAAAAGCGTTTTTCACGAGTGTAACTCCATAAAAATAGGGGGTAATTATGGAGTGAAGGTGTTTTACAGGACAAATCGAATCCTTTGTCTTGACGACAAATTGATTTGTTAGGCTATGCGTGAAGTAAGCCTATGTAGACAAGCTTAGAATTAAGCTAGCATTAATAGAATGCCACCAATAGTTGCCGCTGCGGAAAGGTATTGCCCCGCGGAGTAAGAACCGTCGCTTTCTTCTTTAATTTTGTCAGGGTGGTCCATTCCTAATGCGCCATGGGCGAAGGACTCAACCTTAGATGTTGTTGATTTATCCGTTTCAATTCCTTCTTTCTCTAGATCTTTTAGGGCAGCAAGCAATGCTTTGCCTTCGTCTGACAAGGTCACTTTATTCTGTTCAACTTTAAGAGGGGCTGGGCCCTTATCTACTGCTGCTTGGTTTCCTTGAGGCTTAACCTGTTGGGCTTGAGACAGCGAAGCTGGCCCCATTCCTACTGGTGTCATAGATATCTCCTTTATACGCCTTCGGTAACTGTATCGACCGAATTATGAAAAACTTGTATAAAATTATCCATAATTTGTATATCTAATGATTAAGCAAAAACTGAGCCTATTTTTAGGGGTAGTAATGCTGCAGTAGAGAATTGAGAGCAGGGTCAAAATATAGGAAGCAGTGCTAGGTAAGACACTGCTTTAAGTGACGAGCGTTAGGGGCTTCTAGCGTTTCTTGTAAACACGAAGCATAAAATCGGATTCACAATCGAATTGCTCGACGTTCGCGAGTTCTTTTTTTAGTTCGTCGCTGGCTTTCCATGCGAATGGTGTCATTTGTAGCAGCTGTAATGCATCGCCTTTGGCTAGGTTCATTGTGTAATTTAGTTTTTCTTGATGCACTAATTCAAATCCATCTAATTCTTCTGGATCCTCACTATGTAGATGTACGTCAGAGTATATTTTTTCTCGTAATTGATATAGGTGTCTTGCAGCCGGTGTCACTGTAATGACTTTACCATCACTCTTTAGGGTACGAGCCAGTTCATCCGCTTTGCAAGGTGCGTAGATGCGCAGGATGGCATCTAAGCTATGATCAGCGAAAGGTAGGCGGTGGCTAGAAGCTACACTGAATTCACACTGTGGGTATTGCTTTGCAGCGTAACGAATAGCGACCTTAGAGATATCTAGCCCGTAAACTTGAGCTTGGGGTAAAGATGCTTTTAAGGTGGAGGCAACTTGGTCCGTGTAATAGCCTTCACCACATCCGATATCTAGTAATTGAGCTTGCTCTGATTCGATATTCATTTTGCAAAGCGTCGCAACGGCTTGACGCATTTGGTCATAGTAACCCGTCTGTAAAAAGGCTCGACGTGCTTGCATCATCTCTTTGTTATCACCAGGATCTTTAGAACGTTTATGGTGCGCTGGCATCAAGTTCACGTAGCCTTCTTTTGCTAAATCAAATTGATGGTTGTTATCACATTTAAACGTGCGTTGTGAAAGCACAAGAGCCTGGTGGCAAAGTGGGCATTGGTAAGCCATAAAGACCTCTAAAGAGTAGCGAAGGCGGTAAGTGTATCGGGTCTAGGTGTAAATAAAAAGAGCAGCGATGGCTGCTCTTTAGAGTATCAATCGAAATGAAACTCGAATTGATATCGATCTTGTTATTTAGCTGAAATAGTCGTCACGAGTTGGTGGCTTTCACTCGGTTGAAGTGTTTTTCCATCTTCGATTGTTTCGGCGTTAATCGTAGATTCGACACATAAGAAGCCCAAGTAGCCATCATCAGACATATCACCCATAGCGGTTGCGCCTTCTGCCCAAGGGTTCCATAGAACTGCAGAATTGTGGCCTTGGTTTTCAACGGTAATAGAGCGCTGAAGTTTTAGGTCGTTTACTTGAATCAAAGCTTCAGGCTTGGTGTAAACGCGATCAATAGTATCGGTTAAAACTAACTCAGAACCACCTTCGCAAACTTTATTCGCTTGCAGGCTATCGATGTACTCGCTGCCCATTCCCACAGTTGAAGACTCTCGAACATCGCCTAGATTTAGGTAAGTATGCAGTGCACCAGAGAATGTCCAAGCGTGATCGTCAGTATTGGTGACATCAAGAGTGACTTTCAGTGTGTCGGTTATTTCAACATTCAAACGAGCTTCAAATTGGTGTGGCCAGATAGACAATGTGTTTTCGTTTGGTGCTAGGCCCAAGCTGATAATAACACCGTTGTCATTTTCACGATGTTCAACTAATTCCCACTCGCTTGAACGTGCAAAACCATGAGCAGGCGCTGCGATACGACCAAACCAAGGCCAGCAAATAGGAATTCCACCACGAAGCGCCGCTTTGCCATCAAAGGCCGCTTTGTCACTCATCCAGATAAGCTCTTCTTGGCCTTGTGGCTTAAAAGAAACAACATGACCACCATGTAGGGCGATACCTGCGGTTGCTTTTTCATGAATGACACGCACAATCTTAACGCCATCTTTTTCTACGATTGTTACGTTGTCTGAAAGTACGGTTAATGCGGGTAGGGATAATAAGTCCATTGATATGACCTCGGATGTTGAAATTACAGTTCAGTACTCACGTTGAGAGTAATAGAGCAGTACATAAGCAGTGAACTGGATATTCGTTATTTAGGTATTAGAGTCACTAGGCAAAATTTGGATAACAAAAAGGCGACTCAAGAGTCGCCTTTTTCACGATTATGTGTCAAACACAAGTATCGCTAATTGATTACAAATCTAAATTACTTAGAGATGTGTGCAATTAGGTCAAGAACTTTGTTTGAGTAACCGATTTCGTTGTCGTACCAAGATACAACTTTAACGAATTTGTCAGTTAGAGCAACACCAGCTTTAGCATCGAATACTGAAGTTTGAACTTCACCGATGAAATCTTGTGATACTACTTGGTCTTCAGTGTAACCTAGAACACCTTTAAGCTCGCCTTCAGATGCTTCTTTCATAGCAGCACAGATTGCTTCGTAAGATGCAGCCGTCTTAAGGTTAACAGTTAGGTCAACTACAGATACGTTAGCAGTTGGTACACGGAAAGCCATACCAGTTAGAAGGCCGTTTAGTTCAGGAAGAACAACGCCTACAGCTTTAGCAGCACCAGTTGAAGATGGGATGATGTTTTGAGAAGCACCACGGCCACCGCGCCAGTCTTTAGCAGAAGGACCATCTACAGTTTTTTGAGTTGCTGTAGTAGCGTGAACTGTAGTCATAAGACCAGATTCGATACCGAACTTGTCGTTAAGAACTTTAGCAACAGGTGCTAGACAGTTAGTAGTACAAGAAGCGTTAGAAACAACATCTTCACCAGCGTAAGTGTCTTGGTTAACGCCCATAACGATCATAGGAGTTTTGTCTTTTGAAGGACCAGTAAGAACAACTTTCTTAGCACCAGCAGTGATGTGCTTACGTGCAGTCTCGTCAGTTAGGAAAAGACCAGTTGCTTCAGCAACTACGTCTACTGCGATAGCATCCCATTTTAGATCTTCTGGGTTACGCTCAGCAGTTACACGAACTGTTTTACCGTTAACGATTAGGTTTCCGCCTTCAACTTCAACAGTACCGTTGAAACGGCCGTGAGTTGAATCGTACTTTAGCATGTAAGCCATGTACTCAACATCGATAAGGTCGTTGATACCAACAACTTCGATGTCATTGCGCTCTTGCGCTGCACGGAATACAAAACGACCGATACGGCCAAAACCATTAATACCTACTTTGATAGTCATTATAGTTGCTCCACAACTTAATTTCTGAATAAAGATAACTGGTAGTAAAATTACAAAATCCAGTTTGCATCTGCAACTGATAATCAGGCTTTACTTGTTTAATGTCAAAAAAAACTGTCGCTTTTTTTCACATTTTGTCGCAAATGATGATTTTTTGTACTTAATTCTGGATTGTCTGTAAGTCAGCTATCGAAAAATGCTTTAAAATACTAAAGCGATCAAATTTTTCGTAACTCCCTTGTTACGGCTAGAAAGTATGTGCTACAAAAGCTTGGTTTCGCAAGTCTTTAGGATAAAAAGATTGTTTAAAATATGAGAGTAAGAGAGATTTATTTATGAATAACGATAACGGTGAATTTGTTAACAAGTCCGATGAGAACTGGCGTGAGCAGCTCTCTGATGCGGAATATAGGGTTTGCAGACAAAGTGGTACAGAGGCTCCATTTAGCGGCGCTCTACTGCATAACAAAGATACCGGTGATTACCATTGCACCTGCTGTCAAATAGCATTATTTAACTCAGAGAATAAATACGATTCTGGATGTGGTTGGCCAAGCTTTGATGCCCCAGTTGATGAAGCCGCTATTCGCTATATTGAGGATCTAAGTCACGGAATGAAGCGAGTAGAGATACGATGTAGCCAGTGTGACAGCCATTTAGGCCATGTATTTGAAGATGGGCCAGCTTCTACAGGTGACCGTTATTGCGTAAATTCAGTGTCGTTAATTTTCAACAAAAGTAATAAAAGCGGTGAATAGTCACCGCTTTTTGTTTCATTGTTACATGATCATACAGGTGGTTCGTTTATTTCAGATCTGCCGGGATCGTACGTTTATTGAATTGACCTGAGTCGATGGCATCTTCGACGGAATCCGCGATGTTATTGAGCCGTCTATATTTATCTTGTGTGAAACCATACAGTAGTTGTATTTCTTGATCAGACGCGATAGCGATATCGTATTCTTTTGCAACCATCGCCCAAATGTAAGCTTCTTCTCTGTTGTCCAACCGATATTGAGTGCTCGCTAAGGTTTTCAATATCTCGGTATTTACCGATCCTGCAGGGGTTAGTTCTAATGCTTTATAAAGCAGCTCTACCGTTTTAACATGGTTGCGATTGGTATAAAAGGTCGCTAAGGCATACTGCATGTCAGCGGTTTCTAATTGTGGAGAACCTTCCATCTGAAGAAACTCTCTGCGAGCTTGGTCATCGCCAATTTGACTCCATAAGAAGTAGAGCGTTTCTGCTGAGCGGGATTTTTGTAGCTGAGAAACGATGCGCTCTAATTCTTCCCCTGAGTGCATTAAGGCATTAAATCGTCTCTGTTTGAGATTCGACTGATCGATAGGTTGAATTTGTGCTGCGAGTTCAAGACAGCGTCGATACAGACGAGCATATTCGTACTCCTGTATGACATTGGCGTCTGATGGGTCTTTAAAAACTTCATAACGGTGCCATATGAGGTCGGTACGTGGTAGACGACACTGTCCGTCATTCATATTAAGTAATTCACAACGAAGCTCGGGCGTCCCTTCACAGAGCTGGTCGGTATTTTGGTTGAACTCAAAGCACCCAGCTAAAGAGAGTGAGGTTAAGGTCATTATTGTGATTTTAGAAAATTTCATACGGTCGCTTGTGATCGGTTACTCTTATTCTTCTACCTAAACTTGACTCAATAGACGAGCGTTATATTTTATTACTGTTTTATAACGTAAGGATAGAACATGGATGCTGAAAATTTAATTGAAGCGATTACTCCTGAAGTTTATCAGCGATTAAACTATGCTGTTGAAACTGGAAAGTGGCCAGAAGGCGGTCGGCTTACTCAATCTCAACGAGACTCTTGTATGCAAGCAGTAATGCTTTATCAATCTAAGCATAATGTAGACGCGCCACATATGACAGTCGCAGCAGGCGGAGAGATCAGCTTCAAGTCAAAGTCTGAACTAAAAAAGCAGTTTAATAAGAGTGAAAGTGACATTTTACGGGTTAACCCTAACAAAGAGCAGGGATTAAAGACCAACTAAACTGGATAACAGTTGTCGGAACTGAATAACAAAAAAGCTATCTTAGTCAGTGACTAGGATAGCTTTTTTAATTTTAAGGCGGTTTGCGTTTGATACAGTGCGCTTAAAGCGGGATGTATTGAATCGCGTTTAACCTTATAAACTCATCTCACCATGCAATACTTGTTGCATCTGTTCTTTCACCTCTTCATACGTTAGCCCTTGGCTTAACAAGTAGTGAAGTTTTGCGAGCGCCGCTTCTGGAGTCATATCAAAACCGCTAATTACGCCAGCGTCTTGCAATGCGCAGCCCGTGGCATAGCCGCCCATATTGACTTTACCTGCGAGGCATTGAGTGAGGTTTACGACAATAACACCGCGCTCTGAAGCCTCTTTAAGGTGTGCTAGGAGTTCTGGGTTTTGTGGAGCATTACCTACACCAAAGGTTAGTAAGATCATGGCATTCACAGGCTGAAGTAAGGTATTTCGGATTACTTCATGGGAAATGCCAGGGTACATCGTGATTACCCCGATAGGCTGTGGCGTAATATTATGAACTTTAAACTCACCTTCAGGTTTTTGGTCAACAACCACACCATTGCTTACCTTAATGCTAATCCCCGCTTCAAGTAGTGCGGGTAGGTTAGGCGAAGTAAATGCGCTAAACCCGTCTGCATGAGATTTCGTACTGCGGTTACCACGCATCAATTGGTTATTGAAGAATAAGGTCACTTCATTGATAGGGTAATTGGCGGCAATGTGCAGTGCATTAAGTAGGTTCGCTTGGCCGTCAGAACGCAGTTGAGCTAATGGGATCTGAGACCCTGTCACAATCACTGGCTTCCCAAGGTTTTCTAGCATAAATGACAGAGCAGATGCGGTATACGCCATGGTGTCTGTACCATGAAGAATCACAAATCCGTCGTATTTATCATAGTTTGTTCGAATGTCGTCAGCAATTTGCTGCCAATCCATTGGGGTCATATCTGACGAGTCAATTAGCGGATCATACTCATGGATAGTATATTCAGGCATCTCTGGTCGATGAAACTCAGGCATACCTGCTAACTGTTTTTCCATAAAACCTGCCACAGGTATAAAGCCGTGATCAGATTTTTGCATACCGATGGTACCGCCTGTATAGGCGATATAGATGTGTTTTCTCGTCATGTTGAAAACCATATGATGAATTGGGAACAGGCGGCGATTATAGACCGTTGTCAGTATTAAATTCTATGCTTGATGTATATTTTGTAAGTTAAAGTTCTATTTTCTGTTCATCGTCTATTAGTAGGAAGAGAGCTGAATCAAAATCGAAGTTATTAATGGATTTTTTGAATGCTGAAAATTCCGCTATTTTTCAGCTTCATTAGATTCATCGAGTGAAATATAGATGTTTGACTCTTCCCACTGTACCTTTTCAAAAAGAAGCGGCTATTTCGAGTTAATAGCCGTATCAAGCGCCAATCGAATCATTTGATCAAAGCTTGCTTGTCTCTCTTCTGGCGACATTTCCCCGCCTTTCACTACGTGATCGGAGACGGTAAGAATACTCAGCGCTTGAATGCGTTTTTCCGCGGCGATGGTGAAAAGGGCAGACGTTTCCATGTCCATGGCAAGAATATTAAAGCGCTGCAGAGCGGGGAGTAAGGCTTCTGGATCATCGTAGAAGAAGTCGTTGGTGAAGATGTTGCCAAAGGTTGGCTTGATCTCTAATTGTTCAGCGCTCGTCCAACACTGCCTTAGAAGTTCAAAGTCCGGTGTCGCGGGGTAATCGTAACCAGCGAATTTGGCTCGGTTCATTGCGTTGGCGGTTCCTGCGCCTGTGACCACAATGATATCTTTTAGATCTAAGTGATCCGCAACGCCTCCACAACTTCCCACACGTATGGCTTTTTTTACTCCATACACAGTGATCAGCTCGTGAAGGTAGATGGAAATTGAGGGGGTTCCCATTCCGTGTGCCATGATTGAAATTGGGGAGCTTTGATACTCACCTGTGTAGCCTAGAACATTACGTACATCGGTGACTAGGCGTACGTTATCAAGGTAGTTTTCAGCAATGAATTTTGCTCGTAACGGATCGCCAGGCATAAGGACGGTTTCCGAAAAATCACCAATGGCTGCATTATTATGTGGGGTCATAGGTTGGTCCTTTTTACATCATAAAATGCTAGATTAATTTATCGATTTCAGTACCAATAGGACATTTGTCCGCTATGCATCGCGCGAACTCAAAGTTTGAGGAAATATGAACGGTATAAATACATTAGCGGCACAAGGGCTAAGTGCATTTTTAGCTGAACTGGATAAGAGGCCATTGACGTCGCTTCATCTTGAGCAGGGCGATGTGTTGCTAACACAAGGGCAAGTGGTTGAACGTTTGTATTGGATAGAGCTTGGTGAGTTTGGCCTCGAGTGCGTGGCTGAAAATGGAAGGGCGTACAGTCTAGGCCGTCATTTCGTTTCTCAGCATTTATTTGGTGAAGTTGAATTTTTGAGCCAAAAGCCGTGCCAATTTACCGTGGTGGCAAATGAGTCTGTTGAGGTGTTTATTCTCCCCATTACTGTATTTGAAACCATTTTGAGGGAGAGCCCTCAGATTTCATGGTGGTTAAGCCATTCCCTAGCTTGTCGATATCAAGAAGGGATGAGCCTGACGATGAAACGTTTTCTCCACCCGCTCATTTATAATATTGCGTGGGATATTAAACTGCGAGAGCAGGGGTTAACAGAGCCCGTTAACTTTTCACAGATCAATAAAGAAGCGACGCGATTTGGCTGTTCGGAACGAGTTTATCGTCGCGTGTTGAAGCAGTTAATCGACATGGATCTGCTTATTAAGCGAGATGGAGTGGTGGTCATTAAGGATCATCAAGAGCTAGAAAACTTTCTTTTGAATTAGAGTTGCTCACTAAACAGTGTAGATAAGAATAAGGCCAGCTCTAGAATGACAGCTGGCCTTAATTATTTATGGTTACCGTATTTTACGATAACAGCACTCTTTCTATTACTGCTTTCTAATTACTGTACCTGACAGTTTAAACAGAAGGCGTATTGCCCCTTAGGATCGTTAAAGCTATCGAGTAAAGAGATATCGGCGGCTACTTGATTCATCATTGGCTGCCATGTTGACGGAATCCAAGATGCTGGTAACCAGCTAGATACATCGATATTGAACTGCACATAGACTTGATTCATCATCTCTTGGAAGAACTTCTGAGCTGGAGAAAGCGGCTCTTCTACCCAATAGATGTTGTAACTCTCAATCTCGGCAAGTTCAGCGGCAAGAGAGATAGCATCATCAAAGTCACCCATTTTATCGACAAGACCATGCTCCATCGCATCTCGCCCTGTCCAAACTCGACCCTCAGCAATACGTTCAAGTGCTTCTAGAGAAATATCACGGTTTTCACTGACGAGCCCAACAAAACGGTTATAGCCATGTTCAACACCCATTTGGAATGCATCTTTTGCGCCTTGTGACATGCCCGTTGTGATACCAACCCCTGAGAATGGTGAGGTTCCGATACCATCACTATAAACACCGAGTTTATTGAGTCCTTTTTCGAAGGTGGTAATCACACTGAATATACCAATAGAACCCGTTAACGTTGTTGGTTGGGCAATAATTTTGTCCGCACTCATTGAGATCCAGTAACCGCCTGATGCGGCAAGGCTCGACATAGAGACGACTACTGGTTTGTTGGCTTCTCTTAGAGCGTCAATTTCATTACGAATTACTTCAGAAGCAAACGCACTGCCACCCGGGCTGTCGACACGTAACACGACCGCTTTAACGTTATCATCGTTACGTGCTTGGCGAAGAAGGCTTGCCGTGGTGTCACCACCAACGTTATTGCGCGATTGCTTACCGTCCATAATGGCACCACTTGCAACGACAACAGCGATGTCGTCAGTTTCAATGCTCATTTTAGGAGACATAGTCGTACGGTATTCGTAATAGCCCATCGCTTGGTAGCTATCTTTACCATCACTACCAAAGACTTCTGCTAGTCCACTTCGAACCTGTTGTCTGGTGGCAAGTTCATCAACCAAGCCTAACTTAAGTGAAAGCTCAGCTAAATTGCCGTCAACCGCTTTGAGTTGGGCAAGGAATTCATCCATAGAAGGATTGAGCGTCTTAGCATCCATTTGGCGATTCGTCGCTACGTCATCGACGTAAGCACCCCAATGTTGTGTTAACCAACGAGCAGCAGACTCTTTGGCCTCTTCAGACATATCTTCACGAATGAAAGGTTCTATCGCTGACTTATAACTACCCACTCTAAACACATGGGTGTTTACATCGAGTTTCTCTAGTAGTGTTTTGTAGTATAAAGAATAGGCACTATAGCCTTTTAACAGCACCGCGCCATCTGGTGAAAGGAATATCTTATTGGCGTAACTGGCGAGGTAATATTGGCTCTGATTGTAGATTTCACCCACAGCGTAAATCGGCTTTCCAGACGCTTTGAACTCATTGAGCGCTTTGGCGATGTATCTTAACTTAGTCAAGTTCGTTTCTGGCAGGCTACGAAGTGACAGAACCAGTCCTTGAATTTGATCATCTTCTTGAGCGTGTCGAATGGTGTCTACGATATCAAACAAGACATTCTCTTTAGGTAAGTCTTGGCCAAATAGCGATCCCGTTAGAGAGTCCATTGGGTTGTTATAGGTTCTCTGCTCAACAATCGGTCCAGAGAGGTTGAGTACCAGTGCTGATTGTTGTTTTACTTCTGGAAGTTCACTGCCAGTACTGGTGAATAGGAAATAAACAACCACAAGGCTGAGAATAAAAATAAGATTTGTTAATGCAAGACGAATAAAGGTAATAAGTTTCCAAATGCCTTTAAATATCAAACCAATAAATTTGAATAGTTTTTTCATCGAATCTTCACTGTAGTTGACCTAACAGAGTCCATGATGCAGTTTGAAGGGCTTTTCATATCCTACGTGATCTCCATATACCAAACAACCACAGTGTTATCCGGTGTTTTAGATAAGATTCAATGATTAAGACGACGCCCGATGTGCAAGGGTCTGTTGTTCTTCCGTGGTTAAGTTTTGTTCGAGATAAAATCGTTTTAGGCGCGGCAATGAGTTTGTAGCCTAGTTATTCTAAGCAAATATTCATTAACAAAGCATAAAACGATTTTAGCTGAACCCTTCGGGCGGCACTTGTTGGTCATTTATTCTGCGTTATCGGCTTATCAGGTAGAGTGACTACCTATCAAAACCTCTGCCTTGCCTAAATACCCAACAAGTTACCGCAAAAATCAGCACGAAAGATCAACAGACCCTAGGTAATTTTTTCTTGTCTATCAATCATTGGAGAAAAAGTACGATAAAGCAAAATGATCATGGTTGAAACGCTCGCCCTGCGTTCATCGTTGCTCACATTTACCATGAACTTGACCGGTGTTGCAAAAATGTAAACACCTGTTTGATTTATTGCTGAAGTGTGAATACTCTGGTCAGACCACGAATTATAAAAGATATAGTGATGTCAGCCATGTACACAAATTTATTGCAACCGCTTGACCTTGGGTTTACTCAATTACGAAACCGCGTATTAATGGGTTCGATGCATACGGGTTTAGAAGAAGATAAACAAGGCCTACATAAACTCGCCGCGTTTTATGAAGAGCGTGCGAAAGGTGGTGTTGGGCTGATAGTCACAGGTGGCTTTTCTCCAAATCTTCGAGGTCGTCTTACCCCTTTTAGTGCGGAGTTTAGTAAACCTAAACACGCGCAAGCGCATAAAGTCATTACAGAATCTGTGCATAAATATGGCGGAAAAATCGCTTTACAATTGTTGCATGCTGGGCGCTATGCTTTCCATCCTCTTGCACAAAGTGCCTCGGGTATGAAGGCGCCGATTGCCAAGTTTACGCCTAGCGAAATGAGTCCAAGGCAAATCAATAAAACCATTGGTGCATTTGCAAACAGTGCAGAGCTCGCTCAGCTCGCGGGTTACGATGGCATCGAAATAATGGGTTCTGAAGGTTATCTCATCAACCAGTTCATCTGTAAGCGAACTAATATGCGTTACGACGAATGGGGTGGCAGTTATGAGAAGCGTATGCGTTTTCCACTCGAAATTGTCCGCTCGGTGCGTAAAGCCGTTGGCAAAGACTTCATTATTATCTTTAGATTGTCGATGCTCGATTTAGTCGAGCAAGGCAGTACATTTGAAGATGTTGTATTACTGGCTCAAAAACTTGAAGAGGCCGGTGTTACCATTATCAATACGGGCATTGGTTGGCATGAAGCGCGTATTCCAACGATAGCCACACAAGTGCCGCGTGGCGCCTTTACATGGGTTACTGAGAAGGTAAAACCTTATGTGAGTATTCCCGTTGTCACTTGTAACCGTATTAATACCCCTGATGAAGCAGAGAAAATACTCTGTTCAGGCCAAGCCGACATGGTTTCCATGGCAAGACCGTTTCTAGCCGACCCAGAGTTCGTTTTAAAAGCAGAGCGAGACCAAGCTCAGTTTATTAATACCTGTATCGGCTGTAACCAAGCGTGTTTAGACAATGCGTTCAATCGGAAACGAGCAAGTTGTTTGGTCAACCCTCGTGCGTGTTATGAAACTGAAATTGTTGTTCAGCCAGCGACGAAAAAGAAGAAGATTGCTGTGGTTGGAGCAGGCCCAGCAGGGTTGTCTTGTGCCACAACGTTGGCACAGCGCGGGCATGATGTTGACTTAATTGAAAAAAATGATCGTATTGGAGGCCAATTTAGGCTTGCTATGCAGATCCCAGGAAAAGAAGAATTTAGAGAGACCATTCGATACTTTGCCAATCAAATTGATGCAACGGGTGTCAATCTACTACTGGATACTGAAGCCTCTTTTGACAATCTATCTGAATACGACGAGGTGGTCATGGCCTCTGGTGTTGAACCGCGCAAAGTGACGATCGATGGCATAGACAATAGTGAAAAAGTGGTCGACTACCAGACCTTAATTCGCGAGAAAACCCCGGTGGGTGAAAAGGTTGCGATTGTTGGCGCTGGTGGTATTGGTGTTGATATCGCCACTATGATCACAGAGCCAGAAGATAATACCCTTGATGATTGGCTGCATGAATGGGGAATTGATAAAGAGATCAGTCATCCGGGCGGGTTATATCCGTATCCAGCCTCTTTGAGTGAAAAAACTGTCTGGTTACTGCAAAGACGACCAGGACGCGTAGGAAAAGGGCCAGGGAAAACAACGGGGTGGATTCATAAGCGCACGTTGGAGAAACGCGGTGTGAATCTATTAGGCGGAGTCGAATATAAGAAGATTGATGACCAAGGTTTGCATATTGGTCTTAAAGGCAATGAGCAGCTGCTCGACGCGGATAAAATCGTCATTTGTGCCGGGCAAGAGTCTGTTCGCCCATTTGAAAATAAATGGCATGAACTGGGTGATAAACTGCATGTCATTGGCGGCGCTGATCATGCTGGTGAGTTAGATGCTGTGAGAGCCATCAAGCAAGGTGTTGAACTCGCAATCCGTCTCTAAGTTTTGTAATCGGTATAAAAATGGCGCTGGCTCTACTATTAATCAGTAAAAGCCAGCGCCATTTTTCTTGATAAGAATCTGTATTAGCTAGGTCATCAAGCAACTAGATAACTCTTTGAGGCATAAACAGTGTTGAAGCCAAAAGAATGCTGAAGTCTAAAGGATGACGGTTTTGTTGCCATATACAAAGACGTGGTCATTAAGAACTTTATTTAACGCTTTACTTAAAACGTTCTTCTCAACATCGCGGCCTGCTCGTGCCATATCTTGAGCACTAAAGTTATGATCAACAGGAATAACGTCTTGTTTAATGATAGGACCTTCATCGAGATCGTTAGTCACAAAGTGAGCCGTTGCACCGATGATCTTCACGCCACGCTCATACGCTTGTTGGTAAGGCTTAGCCCCAATAAATGCAGGTAAGAAGCTGTGGTGAATGTTGATGATCTTATGGTTGTACTTTTCAACAAAACCCGGTGTTAGTACTCGCATATATTTTGCTAGTACTAAGTAGTCAGCATCATACTGCTCAATTACTTCAAGTACTTTTTCTTCATGCTCTTCGCGGTTTAGCCCTTCATGAGACACAGCGTGGTAAGGAATATCAAAACGTTCAGTTAGACTTTGCAGTGTATCGTAGTTACCGACAACGGCTGCAATATCAACATCTAAGCTGCCATCGAAATTCTTCATCAAAATGTCGCCTAAGCAGTGCGACTCTTTAGTTACTAGCACGACAATACGTTTACGTGTTGAGTTTACTAAGCTTCGTTTTGTACCTTCAGGTAAGGCTTGGTCAAGATCAGCGAGAAGCGTTTGGTCGTTGAAGTAACCTTCTAATTCAGTACGCATGAAGAAGTGACCACTGGTGTTATCAACAAACTCATTATTGTGGATAATGTTGAGTTGGTGCTTATAACAAATATTCGTGATTTTTGAAATGAGCCCAGGTGCATCTTTGCAATGGGTTAGGAGTGTTTTTTTTTCCATTTGTGTATTACTTCCATGAATTATTTTTTTGGGCTTAAAACTAATTTCGGGTTACGTGAACGGTGACGTGACCCGCAATATACCTGCTATAATTAATCTATTATCGAGCATGTTTCAACAAAAGATCGTTACCATTAATCAAGGTTTGCTCATTTTGTTGTGGTTTCTGTAGTAAGAAGTATCAGAGGTGCTATATATGGATAAAGAACTACTAGCGCGAAAATTGTATGTAGAGCGAGTAAATAAGCTTGTAGGCGATCATGATGTTGATGAAGCAATGTTAACTGAAATGTGGGAGAACAAAGCCTCACCAAGTGACGCGGCGAAAGCCATACTCAGCGACGATAACGGATTTGATGGACCAGCTTGGCTATCTCGCTATTTAAACAGAAAATAACTCTCTAAGACGCTCACAAACTAAAACCAAACACCTCCGGTGCGGATCATAATCTGATTCGCGCCGGCTCACTAAAGCTGACATAATCCCCCCATCTTTTATTGCTAGTCTTCTCTCATGATCTTAAAAACCTTCTCTGCCGATGGAGCGTTAGGTAAAGCGATTCCAGGATTTCAACCAAGACAGCCGCAGCTGGATATGGCTCAGGCCGTTTATGATGCGATTGATAAACAGAGTCAACTGGTTGTAGAGGCAGGGACTGGAACAGGAAAAACATTTGCGTACCTTGTTCCCGCTCTCATGAGTGGCAAGAAAGTTATCATCAGTACCGGATCTAAAAACCTTCAAGAGCAACTTTTCCACCGAGACCTGCCGTTAATGGTCGACGCGTTAGGGTTTTATGGTCAAGTGGCACTATTGAAAGGCCGTTCAAACTATTTGTGTTTAGATAGGTTGAGTCGTCAAATGGTGGAAAGCCACACTAATACCGCTGATCCCACGCTGCTCACTCAACTCATCAAGGTACGCAGTTGGGCCTCTCAAACCAAAAGTGGTGATCTTGGCGATTGTGATGAAATTGCTGAAGATAGCCCAGTTATTCCCACGATTACCTCAACCAACGACAATTGTCTTGGGAAAGAGTGTCCAAGCTTTACCGATTGTTTCGTGTTAAAAGCTCGAAAGCGAGCAATGGACTCAGACGTCGTGGTGGTTAACCATCATCTCTTTCTGGCGGATTTAGCGATAAAGGAAACAGGCTTCGGTGAGCTTATTCCTGAAGCTGATGTCTTTATTTTTGATGAAGCTCATCAGCTCCCAGATATAGCAAGTCAATACTTCGGTCAGTCAGTCTCGAGCCGGCAGGTTCAAGAATTAGCTAAAGATATCGAAATTGCTTATCGGACGGAAGCGAAAGACATGCGTCAGCTTCAAAAGGTCGGCGACAGCCTTATACAGTCGGCCAGTGACCTGCGCATTATTCTAGGCGATGCGAACTTTCGTGGTAACTGGCGTGAAGCGATGAACTCACCAGCCGTTGCTCGTGAAATACAACGTTTGCAAGATTCAATAGATTTTGCGATTGAAGTGCTAAAACTTGCTTTGGGAAGAAGCCAACTGCTCGACACGGCTTTTGAACGAGCTAATATGATCAAAGCGCGAATAGAGCGAGTGTGTGACGTTTCAATCACCGGCTATTCTTATTGGTTTGATACCACGCCACGTCATTTTACCCTCCATATTACGCCTTTATCGGTTGCTGACAAATTTCATGAACAGATTGAATTAAAGCAAGGCGCATGGATCTTTACTTCGGCTACACTGGCGGTAAATGAAGATTTTGGTCACTTCACTGCGCGTTTAGGTCTGGTTCCAAAACAAAAACTCGCTCTACCGAGCCCATTTGATTATCAAACCCAAGCGAGATTATGTGTGCCGCGTTACTTGCCTGAGCCGAATAGCCCAGGCATGGCCGATATACTGGTTGATATGCTTGGCCCTGTGATCGAGCAAAACCAAGGACGCTGCTTCTTTTTATGCACGTCTCATAGCATGATGCGCGAGTTAGGTGAGCGTTTTAGAGAAACCTTGTCGATCCCCGTTCTTTTGCAAGGAGAGACGAGCAAGCAGAAAACCTTGGCTGAATTTATGGAGTTAGGTAACGCGTTGTTAGTAGCGACGGGCGCTTTTTGGGAAGGGATTGATGTTAGAGGTGACGCATTAAGCTGTGTTATCATCGATAAATTGCCGTTTACCGCCCCTGATGATCCGCTATTAAAAGCACGCATTGAAGATTGTCGATTAAAAGGGGGAGACCCATTTGCTCAAGTTCAGCTACCTGATGCAGTGATTACGCTAAAGCAAGGGGTGGGGCGTCTTATCCGAGATAGAAGTGACCACGGTGCACTGATTATCTGTGATAATCGCTTAGTAACCAAAGATTATGGGCGACTGTTTTTAGCCAGTTTGCCGCCGATTCCGAGAACACGGGATCTCAATACTGTACAGGCTTTTCTCAAACAGCTTGAACAGCCAGAAGTTAACCAAATTAATTAAAAGATAGAGATATCAATGAGTGTAAAAATCCTTGCTTTAGATACCGCGACAGAAAACTGCTCTGTGGCTCTGATTTCAGGCGATCAAGTTTTCGCAAGAAGTGAAGTTGCACCTCGCGATCATACAAAAAAAATCTTACCTATGGTTGATGAAGTCTTAAAAGAAGCGGGTTTAACCTTAGCAGAGGTTGATGCATTAGCCTTTGGCCGAGGCCCGGGTAGCTTTACGGGTGTACGTATTGGCATCGGTATTGCACAAGGTTTAGCGTTTGGTGCAGAGTTGCCAATGATTGGCATCTCAACGTTGGCAGCAATGGCTGAAGGAAGTTTCCGCAAACACGGCCACACTGAGGTTGCCTGTGCAATTGACGCGAGAATGAGTGAAGTTTACTGGGGACGCTTTAGTCGTCAAGAAAACGGCACTTGGGCTGAAGTGGATGCAGAGTGTGTCATTCCGCCAAGTGAGCTTGTTCAACAGATAGAAAAAGATCAATCTGTTTGGCATCTCGCAGGAACGGGTTGGGGAGCGTACCAAGAAACATTGTCGGAGCTTTCGTTAGATTTAGGTAGTAGTGAAAGTGATGTTCTTTACCCAGAAGCGATCGATATTGCTTACTTAGCTCAATTTGAGTGGGTAAATGGCAATACCGTAGATGCAGAGCATGCAAGCCCTGTTTACCTACGAGATAAAGTGACCTGGAAGAAATTGCCGGGAAGAGAGTAGCGTTAAACGCACTTAGCGGATTTTAACCGTGGAATTGGGTCAGTTCGCTGGCCCATTAATAAGGGAAGAGTATGGTCTCTATTAATGGCTTACCTCCTTCGATAGTTCCAGGTAGTAATAAGACTACTAAGACTAGCAAAGCGAGTAAAAAAAGTGAGGTAAAGAAAGGGCAATCCTCGACAGCAGTCGGGCAAACCGCTGTAGGGCAAACCACACAGGTTGCTGATGCCGTTTCTAATTCCATTCGTCATGTTAGTGAATCTGAAATTCACCGTGCTCAAGTCCAATACGACCTTCCAGAAGGGCAAAGTCGCAAAGCGATGCAAGAGTACCTTTCAGTGATGACTCAATCTAAACGAGAGGAACTTGCTAAGTTACTTGGTGTCGATATCTATATCTAGCGCCAACCGTCCTCGCTATCTTGACACTTTTTCTTAACTCCCTTCAATCTAAGAGCCGACTATGAATCTTTCACTCTTTAAAACTGCTTTTGTCTCCTTTGCCTTATTATTTATCAGTGCTTGCTCCTCACTACCTGAAGTACTTTCTTCAGATGATGAGCAGCTGATTTCCGATTACGCGACTTGGATTAACATTGAACCCAAAACAACGCCTCAAGTTCGTTTGGGCGGTGTTATTGCTAACGTAACGAATCTTGAAGATAAAACCCGAATTGAAATCGTAAACCTTCCGATTAGCTCTTCTGCTAAACCGGACATTAACCAACAACCGAATGGCCGCTTTGTCGGGTACGTAGATGGTTTCTTAGAGCCAATGGCGTATGGGAAAGGACAGCTTATCAGCGTGATTGGTCAAAGCAGTGGTACAGAAGATTTTAAAGTTGGGGAGTCAGAGCAAGTCGCCCCTGTGATGACAATTACAGGTCACCACCTTTGGAAAATTCAAGAGCGCGTTGTGATCAACGAAGTTCGACTCTACCCATATCCTTGCCGCAGTTTACACTGTCGCCAAGCGTATTTCGGCCCAACTGATGGTCGAGTCATTCAAGAAGTGAAATAAAGTTTAGTATGCGTGAAAGTACGATCTCTATCGCCACTAGCGAGATAGCAACACTTGAGATAGGCGAAGCTAAAAGTGCCCATACTACGGTCGTTTTTTTACATGGCTGGTTAGATAACGCCGCGAGCTTTAGTACGATCCTTCCTCAATTATTTAGCAAAGATGAAAACCTTCACCTTTGCGCAGTCGATCTGTCAGGTCATGGTTTATCAAGCCATAAAGGAGAGGGGTATTATTACCCTTTTCATGACTATATTGACGATCTTCACCAACTATTGACCGTTTTATCACCGAACAGACTGGTGTTAGTAGGACATTCTCTTGGTGCTTTGATAGCAAGTTGTTATAGTGCCGCGTTTCCTGAGAACGTCGCAGGATTAGTACAAATAGAAGGGTTTGGTCCTTTGGCTGAATCGGCTGATAAAAGCTTAGAACGATTACGAAACGGGGTGCTGAGTCGCCAACGATTGAGGCGAAAACCTGTGCGAAACCTAAATAGCATTGAAGAGGTATCGCAGCGCCGTGCTCAGCTCAATCACTTAGACGCCGAGCTAATCAAACCCGTTGTTGAGCGGGGGATGATTCATCGTAACGGAGACTGGTATTGGCGACACGATAGCCGATTGCAAAGTGATTCTTTGTATCGCATGTCATTTGATCATGCTCTGCAAGTGATTCAGCGAATCGAGTGTCCTCAAACCGTGATATTAGGTGATGAAGGTTACCGCTACTTAAAGCATTCACAGCGCAAACTGAATAGATTGTGTGAGGTAGTGACGATTAAGGGCGGACATCATTGCCATCTACAAGATCCTTCTAGTGTTACTGATCTGATATTTGGCGTGCTTAACAAAATTTAAACAAGTGTTTGAGTCTTTCGTGCTCATACGCTTTGGCTGTGCTGTAATAGACGAATAATAATAACGGTCAATCAGCTTGCCGATAACGAGGAGTAATACTGTGGAAAACCCTTGGCTCTCACGCTACCCAGAAGATGTACCAGCAACAATCAACCCTGATCAATACACATCACTTGTTGAGATGTTTGAACAATCGGTACAAAAATTTGCCGACCAACCCGCGTTTATGAACATGGGCTCGGTCATGACATTCCGCAAATTGGAAGAGCGTAGTCGCGCATTTTCTGCTTATCTTCAAAACGAATTAAAGCTTAAGAAAGGCGATCGTGTTGCGTTAATGATGCCTAACTTGCTTCAGTACCCAGTCGCATTATTTGGTGTACTTCGAGCGGGCATGATTGCTGTTAACGTCAACCCACTCTATACGCCGCGTGAACTAGAGCACCAACTTAACGACGCCGATGCAAAAGCCATTGTGATCGTGTCAAATTTTGCGAACACCCTAGAGCAAGTTGTTGAGAATACGCCAGTCAAACACGTTGTTCTTACGAGTCTTGGTCAAATGCTACCAAGAGCAAAAGGTACTATCGTCGACTTTGTGGTGAAGTATGTAAAAGGCATGGTGCCAAAATACAATTTACCCGGTGCCATTTCAATGCGTCAGGCTCTGCAGAAGGGACGCCGACTTCAATATGTGAAACCCCATATGTCGGGTGATGACATTGCATTTTTACAATACACCGGTGGTACAACGGGTGTGGCGAAGGGGGCAGTCTTAACCCACCGCAATATGATAGCGAATGTTATGCAAGCAAAAGGCGCCTACGGCCCTGTACTTGCTGACGGTCGTGAACTTGTTGTTACGGCATTGCCGCTTTACCATATTTTTGCACTGACGGTAAACTGCCTACTTTTCTTGGAAATCGGCGGCAGTAACTTGCTGATCACTAACCCAAGAGATATCCCTGGCTTTATTAAAGAGCTACAAAAGTATCAGTTTACCGCGATCACTGGGGTAAATACGTTGTTCAATGCGTTAGTGAATAACGAAGATTTCAACGAATTAGACTTTAGTAATCTGCGCCTTTCTGTTGGTGGCGGTATGGCGGTTCAACGTGCCGTCGCTGAGAAGTGGAAAAAGATCTCAGGTTGTTATCTTCTTGAAGGTTACGGTCTAACTGAATGTGCGCCTTTGGTGGCCGCATATCCGTACGATCTAACTGAATATAACGGGTCAATTGGTTTACCAGTTCCATCGACGGAAGTCCGTATTGTTGATGATGAAGGTAACCCTGTGGCAAACAGTGAGGTTGGTGAGCTGCAAGTTCGTGGCCCACAAGTAATGCAAGGTTATTGGCAGCGCCCTGAAGCAACGAAAGATGTGATTAATACCGAAGGTTGGTTGTCGACGGGTGACATCGTGAAGTTCGATGATGAAGGCTTCTTACATATCGTTGATCGTAAAAAAGATATGATTTTGGTATCTGGCTTTAATGTCTATCCAAATGAGATTGAAGATGTGGTTGCGATGCACGGAAAAGTGTTGGAAGTCGCAGCTATCGGTCAGCCTCATGAAGTTTCAGGTGAAATCGTGAAAATCTACGTGGTTAAGCGCGATCCAAGCTTGACCAAAGAGGAAGTCATTGCACATTGTCGTGAGAACCTAACCGGCTACAAAGTACCGAAGCTTGTTGAGTTTAAAGAAGATCTACCAAAAACCAATGTAGGTAAGATCTTACGTCGTGTATTACGTGAAGAGAACGACGCGGAACTAGCAAAACGCGAAAGTGCGTAGGCTTATGTCGTGCCGAATCATGACAAATAATGCGTTTCCGCCGTTCAATACATCCATCAACGATGCAAATTGAACAGTGGTGCAGAAACTAACGTGTGATTAGTGCTAGAATGCCGACATTAGTGTCGGCATTTTTGTGTCATCTTTATGGCTAGTAGACCTTATTACTAAGGTTGAATGGCCACAGAAACCATTAGCGAGCGTTTTGTGAATTATCAAATTATTACCGAGCAGTCAGATTTAGAACGTGTCTGCCATCAAGCCCAACAAACGGATGTCGTCATGCTTGATACGGAGTTTGTACGTATCCGCACTTTCTATCCTTTGCTTGGGTTAATACAGCTGTTCGATGGAGAAAACTTGTCATTGATTGATCCTACCGTCTTTGATGATATGTCTCCATTTGTAGCGCTATTGAAAGACACATCGGTGCTAAAAGTACTGCATGCTTGTGGTGAGGATCTGGAAGTATTCCAAAACGCATTCGGTTGTACGCCTTTCCCTATGGTCGACACTCAAATCATGGCGGCGTTTTTAGGCCATGGTTTATCAACGGGTTTTGCAAGTTTAGTTAGTGAATATATTGAAGTTGAGCTCGACAAGAGTGAATCTCGCACTGATTGGATGGCACGCCCATTAAGTGTTAAACAGCTAGAATATGCTGCCGCTGATGTTTTCTATTTGATGCCACTTTATGAAAAACTACTAGAGAAAGTGAATGAAGCAGGCTGGTGGGACGCTGCTCAGCAAGAGTCTGATCTATTAGTTAGTAAACGCATTAAAGATATTGATGCTAATAATGTGTATCGCGATATTAAAGGGGCATGGCAGCTAAAACCAAAGCAACTTGCGATACTAAAACCGTTGGCAACTTGGCGCTATAAAGAGGCGATGAAGCGCGATTTAGCGCTTAACTTCGTGTTTAAAGAGGCGGACTTACTGCTTGTTGCTCGTGACGCAATCAAAAGTTCACAACAAATGGAACAAGAAGGCATTGATAGCCGAGCTGTGCGTCGTCACGCAAGTCGAATCATTGCCATGGTTAAGTCAGCGCAGCAGACACCTGAAGATCAATATCCTGAGCAGATAGAGCGGTTAATGGATAACCCAGGTTATAAGCAGTTGTTCAAACACCTGAAAGATGAAGTGAAAAAAGCCTCAACAAAGTCAGGTTTAGCTACGGAGTTCCTTGCTTCTAAAAAACAGCTCAACCAATTATTAACGTGGGTTTGGAAAAAAGATCGCAACCCAAGTGTCTTGCCAGATGTGATGCAAGGGTGGCGTTTAGAGTTAATGGGTGAAAACCTCGATAAGCTAGTGAAGTAATCACCACGATTGTTTTTAAATTACGACACATGTTGCCGATATTATTAAGAGCCAAATAGCTATGCTGTTTGGCTCTTTTTTTATCCTTTGATTCCGACAAGCGCAAGAATGCAGTGACCTCCTTTATAACAAATATTTCTTATCGTCATGACTAAAACTATTCGTTGTATTTAAGCTGAAATAACTCTTAAAGTTCGCCCACTTTCCGACGGGCCGAACCGACGGGTTAATTCATCATAAGAGGATACTGCCATGCGCATTGCGATTTTATCACGCAACGAAAATTTGTACTCGACTCGTCGTCTTAAAGAAGCGGGTGAGGCGAGAGGCCACCAAGTAGATATTATCGATACTCAACAATGTTATATGGATATCACAAGTAATGAGCCAAAGGTTCGCTACATGGGTGAAAACTTACCTTATTACGATGCGGTTATCCCACGAATCGGTGCGTCGATTACCTTTTACGGAACAGCGGTAGTCAGACAGTTTGAGATGATGAACACTTTTTGTGTGAATGACTCTACGGCTATTACACGCTCTCGCGACAAGCTGTCGTCTTTACAGCTGCTATCACGTGAAGGTATTGGGCTACCAAGAACAGGGTTTGCTAGTAAGCCAGATAAGATTAAAGACGTAATTAAAAATGTTGGTGGTGCGCCAGTGGTGATTAAGTTATTGGAAGGCACTCAAGGTATTGGCGTTGTCTTAGCGGAAACCGATAAAGCGGCAGAGAGCATCATTGAAGCGTTCATGGGACTAAATGCAAATATCTTAGTTCAAGAATTTATTCAAGAAGCGAAAGGCGCGGATATTCGTTGCTTTGTTGTCGGCGGTAAAGTGATTGCAGCGATGAAGCGTCAAGCGGGTGAAGGCGAGTTCCGCTCGAATTTACATCGTGGCGGTACTGCGCAGTTGGTAGAGCTGACCGAAGAAGAAAATGCAACCGCCGTTAATGCGGCAAAAATTATGGGGCTTCATGTTTGTGGCGTCGATATTTTGCAGTCAGAGCGCGGTCCTGTGGTTATGGAAGTCAACTCTTCCCCTGGTCTTGAAGGCATTGAATCAGCGACAGGAAAAGATGTCGCGGGTTTGATTTTTGAATTTATCGAAACGCAAGCGATTAGTAATAATCGTTTAGATAATGGCATCGTAAAGGCGGTCGCATAATGACTAAAAAGTTGATCATTGCCGGAGTTGAAATCTACCCTGGTGAACGTAAAAAGATTGAGATTCCGGTAGCGAAACTTTACACCGACGCAGACATGAGCTTACCGATACAGGTAATTAGGGCGAAGAAAGAGGGCCCAGTCGTTTTTGTGAGTGCGGCTGTGCACGGTGATGAAATAAACGGCATCGAGATTATTAGTCGTTTAATTCAAGAAAATTTAAAGCTGCAAGCTGGAACATTGATATTAGTACCCATGGTGAACGTTTATGGCGTACTTAACCAAAGTCGTTATATGCCTGATCGCCGCGATCTTAATCGCTGTTTCCCAGGGTCAAAAACCGGCTCTTTAGCAGGACGATTAGCTTATACGTTTCTAAATAGTATTGTCGCTCATTGTGACTATGGTATTGATTTACATACAGGGGCGATTCATCGATCGAACTTGCCTCAGATAAGAGCCAATTTGGAAGATGCTGAAACCAAGCGTCTTGCAGAGGCATTTGCAGTACCAGTGCTTCTTAATGCCAACATTCGTGATGGTTCATTGAGAGGTGCTGCGGTCGGTAATGGTACTCGAGTGTTGCTTTATGAAGCAGGGGAAGCGCTTCGCTTTGATGAACTGTCTATTCAGACCGGCGTTAAAGGTGTGATTCGAGTGCTTAGGGCGCTTGGAATGATCCGTAAGCGAATGAGTAAAGTGAATATTGAACCGTTTGTAGCAAACAGAAGTGATTGGACGCGAGCAAATGCCAGCGGCTTTGTTAAAGAGTTTGTGTCACTGGGTTCGGTGGTGGAAAAAGGCGACATATTGGCGGATATCAATGGCCCGTTGGGTAATCATATTAGTCAGATTATTTCGACACGGTCGGGGATTATTATTGGAAAACAAAATATCCCACTCGTTCAAGAGGGCGAGGCGATGTACCACATCGCCTATTTTGGAGGCAGTGCGGACGATGTTCACGAACATATCGAGATGATGCAAGAAGCGATTGTCGCGATAGAACCGGCAAACTAGAGCTAGCGATGTGCTTGAAATGCAAGCGCTAGCAATCTGAAGAAACATAGACTCGTCTTATCGTTTATCTCCTAACGTTAATACCTGACGTTAATTCCTTAACGTTAAGGCGAGCCAAATAGTAAGAATAAAAAGAGACAAACATGCCAGATACATTTAAAAAGCGGATGATCATAGGGAACCTAGAACTATGCTCGCTACCGGACCTAGGTATCCATGATTTAGAAGTACGTATCGATACAGGGGCTAAAACATCCTCACTGCACGTGGATAACATTGAACGAATCGTTCGAGAAGGCAAACTCTACGTTCAGTATGATTTGCACCCAGATACGTATAAGTTAGAAGAAGTGGTGCGTTGCGAGTCACTCGTGTTCGACTCAAGACGCATTAAGTCTTCCAATGGAAACGTTGAGCAACGTGTTGTTATCGAAACAACTTTCCAACTAGGAAAGAAATCTTGGCCGATTCAACTCACGCTAAGCAATAGAAATGACATGACCTATATGATGTTACTAGGGCGAGAAGCAATGGGTAATAAAGTGTATGTTGACCCGAGTCATACCTTTTTGGTTGGCGAAGGGTAGAAGATTGGTTGACTAAGGCTAGAAGAAAAACGGAGTTTAAATGCATTAGCGCTCCATCGTTATTGGGGGTCAGATAGAGCGCTAATATATTGATGTATTGGCTGTGGAGCAGCCTGAATATTTGGATTCTATTTCTCGCTACGCAACTTCAATCACTTCGTCATCATTGACGGCATGATCAAACTCTTGCGACGAAATATGAAATTTCGTTCGGCTATTGAGTGTATGGAACGCGCGTCGGCCACGAGCTAAGTTTACGTACTTAAGCCAAATATGTTCAAGCTTGGTTTTTGCTTTGGCTGGGTGTTTTAATACTTTTATAAAGTGTTTCTCGTCAGAATTTGCAGGGCTAATCTCTCCGGTTTCTAGTGCTAACATCGTTTCGCCATAGGTCATCAAAATTTCATTCTCTATGAGAGTGAAATCACCTGATTTAGCAAAACCACGTGGAAATTTCACCATATCGTAGAAGCGCTTTTTACCGTGGCGAAATTGAGTGTCTATCATGGGATCCTCGATACGCAATAAAATTACAAAATGAAAACCACATTGGTGGTACCACAAGAGCTGTTATTACTCTGGGGTTAGAATAGGGCACAGACGCTTATCATAAAAACGAATAATTTTTGTCGCCAAGATAAAACTAATTTTGTTATTTATTAGGCCATTGCCCCATAATATAAAAGAAGCTAGGCCGTTGATTTCTCAGTTTCTAAATCAATCATTGTTGTATTGGAGTTAATCGAAAGAATGGACGTAAAAGTATTCCAGACTTTTTTGGAAGTCGCGAAAGAAAAGCACTTTGGAAGAGCCTCTGAAAATCTCTATATTACTCAGGCTGCAGTGAGCGCCCGAATTAAACAACTTGAGGAGCACTTTGATGTGCAGTTGTTTATAAGGCACCGCAACAATATACAACTGACTTCCGCTGGGCAGCGACTGCTTGGCTACGCTGAAACCATGGTATCGACACTTAAACAGGCTAGATTTGAGTTGTCTTTAGAGTGCAACAAAGTGATGCAGTTAACGATTGGTGGCACGCCCAATATCTGGGATGCCTATTTGCAGAATTGCTTGAGTGTTGTGACGGAGTCATTGGAAGGCTATGGGTTTAATGCAGAATCATTGGGAAGAGAGCAGCTCCATCGTAATCTTCTTGATCACTCTTTAGATATTGCTTTCTCGTTTGATCCGTTAAAACTTGATGAGTTTAAAACAGAACAGATTGCTGATCTAAACTTAGTATTGGTGTCGACTACGCCTGTTTCTGTAGAAAACGCGTTTGAAAGTAAGTATGTGTATATTGATTGGGGAACTCGGTTTACCTTTGAGCATGCGGATAGGCATCCTAATATTCCAGCGCCTTATTTAAGAACATCAACTGGTAGAATCGCCCTTGATTTCATCTTGGAGAAGGGTGGTTGTGCTTATCTACCTTATTCGCTTGTTGAACCATTTTTAGAGGCTGAACAACTGTATCGCGTTGATGGTGCCGAGGAGTGGTCGCGCCCGATCTACATTAGCTACCGTAAGAATACTCATGCGATTCAGTCTATTGAGAAAGTGAAGTCTCTTGTGGGAACTATTGAGCCAGCAAGCTCGTTCTTAGTTCAACAAGTGAGTGAAGGGATGGAGTGATTTGGGTCTTCTCCATTTTATTTAATAGAACGATCTAAAAGAGCCTCCTAGAGGCTCTTTTGTTTTATTTGAGGTAGCGGATTGAGCTCTACTTCTCTTCGTCTGGCAGTGTCACATTGAGCTCTAAGACAGATATATCATCGTCTTTGTGCTCAAAGCTAAGATCAACCATGGAAGGGTCAACCTCTACATACTTAGCGATAACTTTTAGAATATCGTCTTTAAGCTGAGGCAGATAAGAAGGTGCAGGATCATTGTGGCTGCGTCTCTCGGCAACAATGATTTGCAGACGCTCTTTGGCCAAATTAGCTGAGCTTTTTTTCTGCGGGCGGAAAAATTCAATTAATGACATGTGGTTATCCTCCAAATAATCGCTTAAAGATTCCTTTCTTTTGCTCAACTAAAAAGCGGAAATCCACTTTTTCGCCAAGTAAGCGTTCTACCGTATCATTGTAGGCACAACCAGCATCTGACTCATCATCAAAGATTACAGGTACGCCCTTGTTTGAAGCGTTAAGTACAGCTTGGCTTTCTGGAATAACACCAAGAAGTGGAATGTGTAGAATCTCTTCAACATCTTCAACGCTAAGCATTTCACCAAGGTTAACGCGAGCAGGGTTATAACGCGTTAGCAGCAAGTGTTGCTGTACAGGTGTTAGCCCTTCTTCTGCGCGTCGAGACTTAGAATCTAAAATGCCAAGGATACGGTCAGAATCACGTACTGAAGAGACTTCTGGGTTAGTTGTAACAATCGCTTCATCTGCAAAGTAAAGTGCCATTAATGCACCTTGCTCAATACCGGCTGGAGAGTCACAGATAATGAAGTCGAACCCCATGGCATCGAACTCATCAAAGACACGGCGTACCCCTTCTTTGGTTAAGGCGTCTTTATCCCGTGTTTGAGATGCAGGTAAGATAAATAGGTTTTCCGTTCTTTTATCTTTAATTAGCGCTTGGTTTAACGTAGCTTCACCATTGATGACGTTAACGAAATCGTAAACCACACGGCGTTCACAGCCCATAATTAAGTCGAGATTTCGAAGACCAATATCGAAATCGATAACAGCGGTTTTTTTACCTTTGAGTGCAAGTCCTGATGCGATGGCAGCGCTTGACGTCGTTTTGCCAACCCCACCTTTACCTGACGTGACTACAATAATTCGAGCCATGATTTTTCCTTTTTAATTATAGTGTTAGAGTTTCGATCTTGAGTGAGTCATCATCCATGTTGATCATGACTTTCTTTTGCCAAAACGTCTCTTCAATTTTGTCGCTTAACCAATAATTCCCAGAGATAGAAATCAGTTCAGCTTGTAAATCATTGCAAAAAATTCGAGCTTGCTTTTGCCCGCTTGCACCGGCAATAGCGCGGCCACGAAGCGTTCCGTGAATATGAATTGAGCCATCAGCTATGACTTCTGCACCAGCGCTGACATGGCTTAATATGACGAGATCGCCATCTTTAGCATAAACTTGTTGCCCAGAGCGAACAGGAGTACGGATGACTTTTACAGGCGCCATTTCTGCGGGCGCTTGCTGGCGAGTATTCGTTGCTGACATCACCGCAAAGCCTGCGTCTGTTGCTAGGTTCTGAAGTCGTTTATCTTTGCTGCCGGTAATTCCAACGGGAATCATTCCAATTTCTTCGATACCAGATTTGAGCGCTACAAAGTCGATATCACCTTCCACTTTCGCAATATTGATAACAACAGGCGCTGAGGTAAAGAAAGCGGGTGCTTGAGAAACTTTTTCTTTAAGAAATGTAACTGTTTTGGTGACTTCACTATCAGAAAGGTGTAACACTGACAAAGTGAAGCTGCTGCCTTTTAAGTCGGGAGTACTGGACATTTTATTTCGGCCTTTACTACATGGGCGTTGCCGGATGCTATGGATATCATGTTATATTCCATCACTATTAACGGCAAGCGCTGTGGTCGTTAATTTTCAAAACTTTAACGTTATTTTTCTGAATGACTCAACATTTAATCAAAAGGCGACTTATGCTTTGTTCTATATATAAAAGTTCTAAGAAAGAAGGGACTTATCTGTACATTCCGAAGAAGGACGATTTTTCACAAGTTCCTGACACCTTGATGCAAATGTTCGGTAAACCTATATTCGTTATGGTGATTAAGTTAGACAAGCATAATCTTGCTCAAGTGAATAAAGAAGTGGTTGTTAAATCACTAGCAGAAGAAGGGTTTTTCTTGCAGCTTCCACCACGACAAGAAAACTTGTTAGATGAGTACAAAGCAAGAAAAGCACAACAAAAATAGTCGAGATAATTGCTCAAGGAGGGCAGTTTGAAAAAAATTCTGTCAGTAATACTAGGTTTAGGGTTGTCATGTTCAGCGATCGCGAACGAAGTGAGCTTTGAAGAATATGTCGATGCGTTAAAACAGCAAGCATTAGAACAGGGCATTTCTCAGGACACTGTCAATCAGGCCTTTGAAGGGGTTACTTATCGACCAAGAGCGGTGAGTTCTGATAGGAATCAGCCTGAGAAGAAGCTGACCCTTGATGAGTACATTCCAAGAGCAGTTCCAGATTGGAAAGTCAAACAAGCTCGAGATTTGTACAACAAGCACTACACCGAATTAAAACGTATTGGTGATGAGTATGGTGTTCAGCCACAATACATTGTAGCCCTATGGGGTGTTGAAAGTAATTTCGGTGCTCTCACTGGTGGCTATAGTGTGATTGATGCGTTATCGACGTTAGCCTATGAAGGCCGTAGAGAAGCGTTCTTTCGCAAAGAAGCACTGGCTGCACTGACTATTTTAGATGAAGGGCACATTACGGCTGAAGCAATGAAAGGCTCTTGGGCTGGTGCCATGGGGCAACCGCAATTTATGCCTAGCTCATTTTTAGCCTACGCTGCAGACGGTAATGGCGATGGTAAAAAAGACATTTGGAATACCAAAGCGGACGTGTTTGCCTCTGCTGCAAATTACCTAAGTCAATCAGGCTGGGATGATACCTACACTTGGGGCCGTCAAGTTCAGGTGCCAGAATCCGTTGATATAAGTATGCAGGGCAGAGAAGCAGAGAAGGGTAAATATCTTCAAGAGTGGAGTAAACTCGGTATAACTCGATATGATGGCCGACCATTACCAAAACTAGATAATGATATTCAAGCGTGGCTCATTATGCCCGATGATCATCATGGCCGAACTTATTTGGTTTATAACAACTATAACGTTTTGATGAAGTGGAATCGCTCTTACTACTTTGCACTAGCGGTGAGCCATTTAGCGGATCGCATTAAGTATTAATAGCGCATTGTTGTTACTGTTGAAGATGCTTAAAAAAGCTCCGAATTCGGAGCTTTTTTGTATTTACGATTTATAACGATGAAATGGTTATTTTTTTGTGTGGTATTGCTCGCACGCAATCATCGTATTTTCAATAAGACTCGCTACGGTCATTGGGCCAACACCGCCTGGTACTGGAGTAATGAAGCTTGCGTTTTCTTTGGCAACGTCATATTCCACATCACCGACTAACTTTCCAGACTCTAAACGGTTGATACCGACATCGACCACGATAGCACCTTCTTTAATCCAAGCGCCAGGAATGAAGTTAGGTTTACCTACAGCTACAACAACGACATCAGCTTGGCGTACATGACCTTCTAAATCTTTTGTAAAACGGTGACAGGTTGTGGTTGTACAGCCTGCTAGTAGAAGCTCAAGTGTCATTGGGCGGCCAACAATGTTTGACGCGCCAACAACAACCGCATGCTTGCCTCTCAGATCGATGTTATAACGATCTAAAAGAGTAATAATACCCTTTGGAGTACAAGAACGAAGCTTAGGAATACGTTGTGCTAGACGACCAACATTGTATGGGTGGAAACCATCAACGTCCTTCTCTGGAATAATGCTCTCTAAAACGTGAGTCGCATCAATACCGGCTGGAAGTGGCAGCTGAACAAGGATTCCATCAATCTCAGGATCGTTGTTAAGTGTTTCTACTAATTCAAGAAGCTCGCCTTCGGTAGCCGTTGCTGGAAGGTCGTAAGATTTAGAAACAAAACCGACTTCTTCACAAGCGCGACGTTTACTTCCAACGTAAACTTGAGAGGCAGCGTCTTCTCCAACTAAGACAACAGCTAGTCCTGGCGCTCGTAAGCCAGCATTAACACGTGCTTTTACACGCGCAGCAACTTCTGAACGTACGGTTTGAGAGATAAGAGTTCCGTCTATATTTTGAGCAGTCATGACGTTCCTTGATTAGGATGGTTAATACTTATAAAACTATTGTCGCAGAATTTGTTAACAAACTCCATAAGCAAACGTTTGCGTCAAGGTGAGATCGTGGAAAAAAACGGCGTATGACTCTTTTTTAGGCACTTGAACTATAAACAGCAATAAACCCATTGCTTTACTCAATTCAATTCGTATAATTCTCTCCATCGCGCACCCTTAGCTCAGCTGGATAGAGCACGTCCCTTCTAAGGATGTGGTCGAAGGTTCGAATCCTTCAGGGTGTGCCATATTTTTAAAGCCGAGATAACTTAATAAGTTGTCTCGGTTTTTTCGTTTATATAACCATATAACTAATAGGATGTGCTGGAGATCGAGTAGCGGTTTCAGATCTGTATCAATAAAGGTTTTGGCTGATAAGCCTCCTACGTTTAACTGTTATGAAATTAGCGATTGTCTAAAAATGGCATGCTTTCGAATAACAGCTCATTATAACGACCACTCTTTTTTATATTCCTTAAGGCCTGTTCAAGCTTTGGCACTAAGTCGGCATGTGACTTATGGAGATAGGGGTAGGATAGATTGCTCCCCACTTCACCTAAAATAATAACGCCAGAGTCGGTGAGAGTATGATGTTCTAATGCTCTGCGGCCGACGACCTCCAATACAATGAAAATATCAGATCGATTGTTGATGAGTTTCATAAACCCTTGATGGCTTCCATCAACGGCCTTCAGATTTTTGGGCAGAATACGAGGTTCTAGGTATTGTTTGCTCCACACTGAACCTCGAAGGTAGTCAACTCTAAAATCAGTGCCATTTAAACTGTCTATAGTTTCTATTTTTATTGTAGGGTCAGTGGAGAAGGCTAAGGTTCTATTTTCAAATATCGGTTCCTCGACTCGAATTTGATTGGGGTTACGGTTTGCATAATCAAAAATACGTTGTGGCTCTCCATCTACTTCACCTAAATCTGCTTTATGAGATGCTCGTAAACTAGGGTACAGCTCATACTCAAATGCATAGCCAAGTTCAGTGAAAACCTCACTGTAGACTTTGAGATAAAAGGAATACTGGGGGCTGGTTGCAGGATCTTGGCTGAAGGCCATTATAAATGTGTTGGTGGCTGACACAGTTGACGTAGATTGAAACCCTACAAATACGAATAACAAGCTAAATAGTGATATGCGGTTTAACATATAGCCCCCTATTTTGTGCATTACGCCCTATTTAAATTTAGTCAGTTGTTTGGCGTATTCAAGTTGTATAGGGGGTTATCTTCGTATCAAATCAAATCAAATCAAATCAAAACAGTATTCTAAAAAGCCAATACTAAATGTCTTAATTTATTAGGGAGTGAGCGTAGGTGTTGAGTCATACTTAATTAATATGGATGACATTTTGCAATATTGATTGCTCTGTAATATAAGCAATCAGATCTTGGTCATTTAGTGGGTAGCTGTAGTAGTAACCTTGTATATAGTCACAGCTAGATCCTAACAATATGTCTGCTTGTGTTTGTGTTTCAACGCCTTCGGCGACAACTTTCAAATTAAGTGCGTGTGCGAGCTGAATAGTTTGAAAGATCAACTCACGCTCTGAGTCTGAGTTAGATATGTCTTGAACAAAAGATTTATCTATTTTGAGTACATTAAATTTGTACTTGTGTAGATAACTCAATGATGAATACCCAGTACCAAAATCGTCCATAGCAATGCTGATGCCAAGCTCATTTAGTTTATTAAATGAGTCTACAATTTGTTGGCTCCCTTTAATTAATACACCTTCAGTGATTTCAAGCTCTAGACAGTGATAGGGTAAATTTTCTTTCGCTAATAATGTGGTTATTTGAGGAATAAGTTCGATGCTTTCGAACTGAACAGGAGATAGATTTACTGCAAGGTGAAGCTCTGTAAACCCTAAGATATGGAGCTTTTTGAGCATAGATAATGACTTTTCTAATACGAATAATCCGATCGCTATTATATTTCCAGAGCTTTCAGCGATAGGGATAAATTCATCCGGAGACACGCTACCTAATAGAGGATTATTCCAACGAATGAGGGCCTCTAGTCCAATGGGCGATCCAGACGCGGACTCAATCTTAGGTTGATAAACCAATGAAAATTCGTTGTTATCAAGGGCTGAATGGATGTGTTGTTCTATTTCAAAGCGTCGTGAGACTTTTTTGGCCATGGAATTTGAATAGAATGCTTTTTGATTTCGCCCATTCTCCTTTGCAAAATACATGGCGGTGTCAGCATGTCTCAGAAGTTCAGAAATTGTTTTACCATCCTCTGGGTACGACGAAACACCAACAGTTGACGTTAACACAATGCCATGTTCACCGACGTTGATAGGCCCTTTTATTTGCTTGAGAAGCGTGTCGATGATGAGTTCTATTTCTGTTTGGGACTCTATGTTATAGAGAGAAATAAGGAACTCATCTCCTCCAAGTCGAGCAATCGAACCTTTCTCGGGGATATTTTCTTTCAATCGCTTTGCAAGTGCGATCAAGACTTCATCCCCTGCCTCATGGCCTAAGGTATCGTTCACTTTTTTGAAATCATCTAAATCTAAGAACAGAACTTTGACGTTAGTTTGATGGTGTTGCGCCAATTTGATCTGTTCAGACAGCTTAGTCATTGCTTGAAAACGGTTTGCTAGCCCTGTTAATGCATCATAATTTGCTTGGTATTTGATTTTTTCTTCGACTTTTCTACGGTCGGTGACATCTCTCAAGGAAGCAATAGCGAATAGTTCACCTCTGTTTCGAATGAAGTTAAGGCTTATCTCAACAGCTATAACGTCGCCATGTTTTGATTCAGCGGTTAAGTTTGTTCGATTAGACATTGCGACGTTGGTGGGTTGTTTAAAAGATTGTGCAACAAGGTTTTTATGGCGTTTTTTTAACGAGGCTGGAAGCAGGATATCGACGGGTTGATTTACTATTTCCTCAACGGTATAGCCAAATAGTTGGACAGTCGCTGTATTCACTCTCACGATGTTACCGTCTTCATTGATGATAACAGTGGCATCGGGTGCGGCATTTAATAGACTGTCTACCCACTGAGTTACTTTCTCGGTTTCTTTGTTTTGACTTCTGAGTTCTCGTAGCGTGGAACGTAATTTACGTATTGCGAAATAGGATGTGAAAAGAGCTAATAACGCACTGGAAATGATTAAAGAAATTAGGATTACTTTGGCATTGGCCTCTGATTTTAACGCTTGGTTAAGAAAGAACTTTGCTTTGTTGTCTGCAAAATCTATGAGTCTTTGTGTTTCGGCATTTAATAACTCAACATGTTTTGCACCTTCATGGCGTGTAATATCAGATGCCTCTTTATCTTTTCCTTGCTTTTTTAAGTGGATAACTTTGTCTCGAATGGCTTTCCAGTCAATAAATGCTCTATGAGCGGTTTCAATATCTTCCACATCGCCAAGGTAGCTTCGAAAAATGACATGAAAGGACTTAAACACGTCCTTTTCGTGCATATCAACAAGGCTTGAAGCCAACGCTATCAACTCTTCACTTTCTGCCAGCGCGACGTCTTTCATATATCTATGCATAGATATTAAGTTCATGTTGATCGTGCGTGCAGCATTTGAGACGGTATAGGGGTGCTTATAGAGTTTGTCGGTATTGTCAGCAATCTTGTGCAGATAGAATACCGAAAGAATGCCTTGAAATAGCAGTAGAAATATTATCAGGCCAAAAGACCAGCTTATATTGTGATAACTGTATTTTCCAATCATACCTAATTCAACTGTTACCTAGGTTCAAGCTTCCTTATAAAGTTAGAAGTGTTTTAAAAGTAATGCAACTTGTATTGTATGCATTTTATTTTATATCATTGGGGTGGTCTATGCTGAACGATAGTTTATGGTGGAGCTTTAATGTGCGTATTTGAGGCAGGGGGATAGTAATCTGCTCGTTTAGCCTAATCATCAGAATAAACGAGCATTTCTAGCTAGCAAATGATTCGTTATTTTAAAAAATACCTTTCTTTTTCACTTTTTGAACGTGAGCAAGGCGCTCATTGAGATCAATCACTGGTGACTTTTCGCTGTTCGCTCCTTGTAATTTTTTTTCTGCGAAACCTGCGCTATCTTTTGAAAGTAAATCAATCAATGTACCTTGTTTTACAAGCATTGACTTTAATTGCTCAATTTCTCTGTTTTGATCTTGGATCAACTCAATCAAGTGATCGTTTTGCCCTTTGGTTGCCATAATAATGTCGGAGTCGACACGCGTTTGGGTTTGAATATGTTCGCTTGAGTCGCTATTTCTCTGTATAGCAAGAGAGTCGAACCCTTCACGTGTTAATGCTGACTCTTTGCTTATTTGGTCTGAGATTGTCTTGGCGAGAGATTCGAACTGACTTTCGAAGGTCTCATGGTTGATCTCTGCTTGCTGATTTAAACTCCCATACCCAAGACCTTGCAAAGTGGTCGTTAAGGTAAATTCTGATATTTGATTTTCAGTTAATTGAGCGCTTAAACGTTGGGACAACTCTGGATTAATCAAGTATAGAAATAAACCACTCAGGTAGACATGCTTATGTACATTTCGAGCTTCATGCAATGCATGACTATCTTTATTCTCTGACGCTAGCGTGAGCTCAGTGAGCTTTTCCGCCCACTGGTGCAAAACCTTACTAGCGTATAAGTCTGCCGCGTTATTTTGTGGATCAAGCAGGATTGAGTAACTAATACGTTTGCGCTTTAGTCGATCAGACATTCACAACCTCTTGAACAGGAAGTTCTTGAGCTGGCATTTCAACGGATTCGCCGTCAGAATGGTAGAGGCACAGTTCACGCGCCAATGCTTCTTGAGGCTCATCGACTAAAACCACTTTGTCACCAAGTGTGCTATAAGCCGCTTTGATAGCAGGGTAGATTAAGCTTGCGCCGCCACCAACAAGATAGACACGGTTAGGGTTTTTCGCGAACTTTTTAGCTTCGTGCGCAACTTGTTTTCCTAGCTCTTCAATCTTGGTTTCAATCTTGTTGATGATAAGCGATATTTGGCTCTCGTCATTCACCACTTCTTGTACGAAATCAAGGTTATCACGCTGTTTGATTAACTCATTCGCGACAAGGTAGCTTGAGTCACTGTCAGCGGCTGCCAAGTATTTACGAGCGACATCAGTCACCATGGAAACGCCAATTTCGTTATTTCCGTAGATAGCAGAAACATCATCAAATTCACCGACAATGACACCCATATCAAGAGTTGTGCCACCAATATCAACGACTAAAGAACGGTTGAATTGACTAACAGACTGCATTAGCAAGGTAGAGAGAACAGCTGGTAAGCTTTCTGGCATGACTTCAACATCGGTGATGTCAAAAAGTTCGCCTTTGTTCAGCTCAATCTTTCTCATTAAGTTTTCACGTTTACGCTCAATTTTGTCTTCGTTTTTTTGGCAGTCTTCCGCATCGTAATATTCAGTGATTGGTAGAGTAACCACCAGTTTTACGGGGCCTGGTTTAATGCCAGTCTGAAGCAAAGCATGGTGGACAGAAAGGAGGTTTAGATCATCGTATTGGTAGTCAACATGAGTGGTCTCTAATGCTTTGTCAGACGTCATGTCGTAGGTGTATTTGGTTGAGTTAATGGTGTAGTTAAAGACCTTTTTGTCTTTTCTTAATGCGGCACTTTTCCAGTTTTTACGAAAAGAGTTTGGAGAAATGACTGTGCGAATTTCTCCGTTTTCAATCCAGCTGATTTTTACATTGGTTGAGCCATCATCAACAGCAAACTTTAATGGGGTCATGAGGTTCCTACTTCTATTCTCAAAGGGTATCTAACTTGAGGGCAGTAAATAAAAATCTTAAGACCTAAGCAAATTAATCAGGCAGCTTTTGAAGAAGTGCGACAGAACAGGGAGAATTCTCATTTTAAATTTAAGTTATTCTTTTCTTGGGTCGTAAGGGGCCTAGGTGGCTAAAAGGAGAGATAAATACAAATTATTACTCAGGCTGTCATAAAAAGTTAACGTTAATGTGGTTGAGAAATTTTTGTAAATTCATCATATTGTAATGACACTGTCACACAAGTTCGGAGCGCATATGGAACAACACCAAGAGATGATTCAACCTTCAAATTTCGGCCTAGTAAGTCGTACATGCCTGTTTTCACTATTATCTGTCATTACTATTCTTGTCGCTATCTCATAGTCAACAAGTCTTGTTATCAACATTGACAGTAAGCCAAAGATAAGGAGAAGCCTAATATGAATGCATTGTCATTTTAGGTATCTTCTCCCAGCTCTTTCTAATTTCTATACTCATTATTTATTAAATACCTCTGTCATAGACCTCTAGTTCACTTTTATAATTCCTGTTTCAGCTCTCTTCATCGGGTTTTCTCTTTTTCTGCTACTTGTTTGAATCGCTAGATCAATCCCTTTTCTTTTAAGCCATGCTTAAAGTCTTGAGCGTTGTTAGGGTAGTCAGTTCAAATTGCTACACTCATTTTGTTATGTTCTGAGCCGTCACTAACCGCGAAGATATAGCAATATAAATAGGGGGGATTAATTAATGATAAGAGTTTGATGAGTTGTGATCGGTATCTGTCACTCAATCAAATTTTATAGAAATATCAATAATGGCCACTTAGTCTAATCTATACACTATGTGAAGATTTTGTTGTATTTAGGTAGCAAGGATGCAAGTGAAAACCCATATTTTGGTGGTTGATGATGATCTGGAGATCCGTGAGTTATTGGATGAGTATTTGAGTAAATCCGGTTTTAACGTCTCCACGGTAGAAGATGGTGAGTCTCTCAATCAGTATATAGACCAACAAGGTTTTCCTGACCTGATCTTATTAGACGTGATGCTTCCCGGTGACGATGGCTTCACGTTATGTCAGCAATTACGTAAAAGTTCGAACGTTCCGATAATCATGTTAACGGCGGTTTCTGACGAAATGGATCAAATTATTGGTTTAGAAATCGGCGCTGATGATTACATTGCAAAACCGTTCAATCCTCGCCAGCTTATTGCGCGAATAAAGGCTGTATTACGCAGAGTGAATATCACTCAAGAGCCGACCCATGACACCTTGCCCAAGCAGATTCACTTTGGTGATTGGAGTTTAGATACGCTGGCTCATCGAATTGTTAACCGTGAGACTGACCAATCCCATGATCTTTCTGGCAGTGACTTTTCTCTGCTCATGCTGTTTTTAAACCGGCCCAATGAAGTTCTCGATCGTGACACCATATCAATCGCCACAAAAGGCAGAGAGTCGTTACCGTTTGAAAGAGCAATAGACGTTCAGTTAAGCCGATTAAGGAATAGGTTAGGGGACAGCGCAAAATACCCTCACTACATAAAAACCATGCGTGGTAATGGTTATATTCTGGCGGTTTCTGTTGAGCAAGAGCGTTAGGCTGCATAAATAGAGAAGAACTGAAAATTGAGTAAATTATGGGTTTAGAGCAGCGATTAAAACCAAACTCACTGGTAGCGCGTACATTGTGGCTAACGTTGCTAGCCGTGATTATTGCCCAAGGTATTGCGACGTCAATTTGGTTTGTTGAATCCAAGCAAAAAGAGGTGGAAGGAATTCATTCTGCGTCTTCAAGTATGGCGACTATGTTTGCCTCTACAGTTACTTTTTTTCAATCACTTCCGGTGAATTATCGTCACATCGTTCTTGATCAAATACGAAACATGGGCGGCACCCGCTTTTTCGTTTCGTTTAATAAAGAGAAATTAATTGTTGAACCGATCGCCAATACTCGCTTAAAAGTGACTTCTGTTAATGCTGTTACTGAGGTACTAGAAAAAAAGCTAAATAAGGTCACTTCAGTCTCTGTTAACTTTTCTCGTCCTGAGCATCTTAGACTATTAAAAAATGATATTTTTCTCAGTGATTTACCTAAATCATGGGCGCACCATACCTTAACGTTAGAACCTATAAATCCACCGATCCTGGTCGTTCAAATAGAGCTTGCGAGTAACGAATGGCTTTATATTGCCGCGCTGCTTCCCGCACCTTACGTCACATTAGATGACACGATTTTAGGTCGTGAACAGATCATCTTTTTGCTGTTATCAACGTTGTTACTGCTTCTTCTCACCTACCTATTGGTTAAACGGCAAGTAAAGCCATTAAAACGTTTAGCGAAAGCCGCCAATGAAATGAGCATGGATATTGATCAACCGGCTCTGCAAGAAGAGGGAGCAAGCGAGCTTGTGACAGCGACGCGAGCTTTCAACCGAATGCAAAGGCGTATTCGACGTTATGTCTCAGATAGAGACCATCTGTTTTCGGCCATCTCGCACGATTTAAAGACCCCAATAACTCGCTTACGATTGCGGGCGGAGTTGCTTGAGAGTGATGTAAAAAGAGACAAGTTTAATAAGGATCTTGATGAGTTAGAAATCATGGTTAAAGGTGCCTTACAGTGTGTGAGAGACACCGATTTACATGAGAATAACGCACAAGTTGATATTTCAGAGGTTATTCAGTCTGTGATTGAGTCTCATAATTATTATGAGACCAAAGTGACTTTTTATCCGATAGAGCTTGGTATTATCGTTGCTAAGCCCCTAGCGATTAAGCGTGTGTTGACCAATATTATTGATAATGCGGTTAAGTATGGTGAGCATGCCGAAGTGGTGACGACGCAAACGGAAGAGTGGATAAAAATCATTGTCACAGATAAGGGGAACGGGATACCGAAGGACAAACTTGAACTGGTATTTGAACCTTATTTTCGTATCGCAACGGACACTGATGGGCATGGGTTAGGGCTAGGGATTTGCCGTAATATACTCCATGGACATGGTGGAGATCTCATTATTAGTAATCAAGAAAGCGGTGGGCTAAAGGCTCAAATCTATATACCGCGGGGTTTGGAAGTGTAATGTAACGAAGTTGTTACCTTGAGGTTACGGTTTGTTTCAGTGTTTTAGAGCGGTTTGGATAGACTCATTATTGTTCGGGCATGAATGCTCGTCTGTTTATTCTAAGTTGAGCATAGCTCTTCGTTGAGTGACGTCTAATCCAATACATGGAAGATAATAATGAAAATTAATAAAACCCTACTTACCTTATCCCTTTTATCTGCTGCCTCATTTTCTCAAGCCGGTGAAGTTGAAGTTCTTCACTGGTGGACTGCAGGTGGTGAAGCGAAATCGGCTGCTGTTCTTAAAGAGATGCTAGAAGAACAAGGCCACAACTGGAAAGACTTTGCAGTTGCCGGTGGTGGCGGTGAAAGTGCGATGACGGTTCTTAAAACTCGAGCAGTATCGGGTAATCCTCCGTCTGCAGCGCAGATCAAAGGTCATGATATTCAAGAATGGGGTGGTTTAGGCTTCTTAACGACCCTAGAAAAAACCGCACAAGCAGAAGAGTGGGATTCAATTCTTCCTTCGGTTGTGACTAACGTGATGAAGTGGGATGGCGAATACGTTGCTGTTCCAGTGAATGTTCACCGTGTTAACTGGTTATGGGCTAACCCTGAAGTGTTGGAAAAATCAGGCGTTTCAGTACCGACGACGCTCGATGAGTTTTTTGTTGCTGCTGAGAAAATCAAAGCGGCGGGATACATTCCTCTCGCACACGGTGGACAACCTTGGCAAGACGCGACTGTTTTTGAGGCTGTAGCCTTAGAAGTCTTGGGTAGTGAAGATTACAATAAAGCGTTTGTCGATCTTGATATGGATGTTTTATCAGGCGATAAAATGACCCAAGTATTTACTAAATTTAAAAAGATTCGTGACTACATCGATTCTAACTCACCGGGCCGTGATTGGAATGTCGCGACATCAATGGTGATTAATGGTGAAGCGGCAATGCAAATCATGGGTGACTGGGCAAAAGGTGAATTCACTGCAGCGGGCAAAGTACCGGGTAAAGATTACATCTGTGCACCAGCTCCAGGTACAAATGGCCAATTCACATTTAATATCGACAGTTTTGCGTTCTTTGAGCTAGGCGATAGCGCGAATCAAAAAGCGCAGCAAGATTTAGCGAAAACCATCCTCACAAAAGACTTCCAAGAAGTTTTCAATCTGAACAAGGGCTCTATCCCGGTTCGTCTTGATATGGATATGTCTAAGTTTGACCAATGTGCACTGGATTCAATGTCTACCTTTAAAGCAAGTGCTGAAACGGGTGACCTTGTTCCAAGTATGGCGCATGGCTTGTCGACAACCAGCTACGCTCAAGGCGCAATCTATGACGTAGTAACAAACTTCTTTAATGATCCAAAAGCGGATCCTAAGGAAGCGGCAGGCAAACTTGCAAAAGCTGTGAAAGCGGCAATCTAACCTTTCCCTCTTAGTCTTGGTAATACAAGGCATATAGCAACACCTCCCAGCGTGGATAGGCTGTCATGGCCTATTCACGCTATATCAAAACGTTTTGTGTCCGTATAAACAAGAGCGGTTTTGATTGGTTATATAACAAGGAAACGTTATGGAGCATGTTTTGACTCAGTCAAAGAAAAAGCCTACCGTGAAGCCTAGCTTTGCCGATAGGCTACAACATTGGCTACCAAAGATTGTACTTGCCCCAACAGTGCTCATCACCGTGGTGTGCATCTATGGCTACATTTTTTGGACTGCTACTCTTTCATTCACCAACTCTCGTTTTTTGCCTAGTTTCAACTTTGTCGGTTGGGCGCAGTATGAAAAGTTGCTAGAGAACGATCGTTGGATTACGTCCATTACTAACCTAGGCGTATTTGGCGTGTTATTCATGCTGATCGCGATATTACTGGGTGTCGGTCTCGCCATTTTCTTAGACCAAAATATTCGTAATGAAGGTGCGATTCGAACGATCTACCTTTATCCAATGGCCCTGTCTTTTATTGTGACAGGTACGGCTTGGAAGTGGATTTTAAACCCAGGCTTGGGCATTGAAAAAATGATGCACGACTGGGGGTTCACCGATTTCAAATTTGATTGGCTTGTTAACTCGGAAATGGCTGTATATACCCTAGTTATCGCCGCGGTTTGGCAGTCGTCTGGTTTTGTCATGGCGATGTTCTTAGCGGGTTTGCGCGGTATTGATTCTTCGATCATCAAGGCAGCGCAAATTGATGGGGCGGGGCTACCGTCAATCTATTTAAAGATTGTTCTGCCTTGTCTGCGTCCGGTTTTCTTTAGTGCAGTGATCATTACTTCCCATATCGCCATTAAGAGTTTTGATTTGGTGACAGCGATGACTGCTGGTGGGCCGGGATATTCATCCGACTTACCTGCTTTGTTTATGTACGCACACTCATTTACGCGTGGACAGATTGGTCTAGGCGCTGCGAGTGCAATGATGATGCTAGCGGGAATACTTGCGATTTTAGTGCCGTATCTCTATTCCGAACTTAGGGAGAAAAAGTCATGAGTAATCAAATGAATATGGGTCGACTGTTTATCTATTCGACACTAATTTTCTTCTGTTTAGTCTATTTAATGCCGCTGTTTGTCATGGCGATTACGTCGTTCAAAACGTTGCCGGATATCAAAGCCGGGAACTTGATGAGTTTACCAAAAGAGTGGGTGTTTGATGCGTGGTACAAAGCGTGGGACAGCGCTTGTACGGGCGTAAAATGTGAGGGTGTGAAAGGCTACTTTTGGAACTCTTTCCAAATGGTTATTCCAGCGGTTGCTATTTCGACACTTCTGGGCGCATTTAATGGTTACGTTGTGACCAAGTGGAAGTTTAGAGGGTCAAACCTGTTCTTCAGCTTGCTTTTGTTTGGATGCTTTATTCCCTTTCAAGTGGTGTTGTTACCAATGGCGGCTGTTCTTGGCAAATTGGGTTTAGCGAATACCAATACAGGGCTAGTGTTTGTACATGTGGTGTATGGCATGGCGTTTACAACTCTATTCTTTAGAAACTTTTATATGAGTATTCCCGATGAATTAGTCAAAGCGGCAAAGCTTGATGGCGCGGGGTTCTTTACTATTTTCTTTAAAATTCTATTACCTTTATCAACACCAATCATCATGGTGACGGTGATCTGGCAGTTTACGGCTATTTGGAATGACTTCCTATTTGGTGTGGTTTATTCGGGGTCCGAAACACAGCCAATAACTGTTGCACTGAATAACTTGGTGAACACCAGTACAGGTATTAAAGAATACAACGTTGATATGGCGGCCGCCATTATCGCAGCGCTGCCAACCTTGGTAGTTTATGTTTTAGCAGGAAAATACTTTGTTCGCGGCCTAACGGCGGGATCGGTAAAAGGATAATTATTATGGCAACACTAGAACTGAAACAGATCCGCAAAACCTACCCAAAAGCGGACCAGGAAACATTGAAAGGGATTGATATTAGTATCGATTCAGGAGAGTTCTTAATCTTAGTTGGTCCCTCTGGTTGTGGTAAATCGACATTAATGAATACCATCGCTGGATTGGAAGGAATCAATGAAGGTGAGATCGTTATTGATGGTACCGATGTAGCAACCGTTGAGCCAAAAGATCGTGATATCGCAATGGTGTTTCAATCTTATGCCTTGTACCCAAATATGACGGTTCGTGGAAATATTGCTTTTGGTTTGAAGATACGAAAAATGCCGCAAGTGAAGATTGATGCAGAAGTGAATCGAGTTGCGGAAATGCTTCAAATTGAACAACTTCTAGATCGTAAGCCTTCGCAGCTATCTGGTGGTCAACGACAGCGTGTCGCAATGGGACGCGCACTGGCTCGTAGACCTAAGTTGTATCTATTTGATGAACCGTTATCTAATCTCGATGCAAAACTGCGCGTTGAGATGCGTCATCAAATTAAACGCTTACATCAAAAGCTCAATACGACCATCGTGTACGTTACTCATGACCAAATAGAAGCGATGACATTGGCGGATAGAATCGCGGTAATGAAAGATGGCGAGCTTCAACAGCTAGGCACGCCTAAAGAGATCTACAACAAACCGAATAATATGTTTGTAGCAGGGTTTATGGGCTCCCCATCAATGAACTTTATTAAGACAATCGTGGACTTAGATAGTGAAGATAATCCTATCATTCGTGTCACGGGCTCCAACGACCAAGAGCATCATATTCGTTTGCCACAATCCATGCGTGAACAAGATGGAAAAGAGATTGTGATAGGGCTAAGACCAGAGCACATTAGCGATTCTCAAGGCGATGACATTACGGCGTCGACTAAGCTTGATTTGAAACTGGAAGTGTTGGAGCCAACAGGCCCAGATACGATAGCAATGATCAAAGTCAATGATCAAGAGATAGCGTGTCGACTATCGCCGGAATTTGAGGTGACGGTTGGACAAACGGCTCCGTTACACTTTGACCTTTCTAAAGCAGTCTTCTTTGACGCCAATACGGAGTGTCGAATCGACTTTTAAGTCATCGTATTAACTAAACAAAGAGTTACAACGAAGGCTGGTCAATTTTAAATGACCTTCCTCCTTTCTAAAGTGCACCTTCAATTTGGGTTATAACCTATTCCTCAATGGGTTATAACCAAATATTCGGGGGAGTATTCAAGTTATATTGAACTTGAATGAAGGTGCACTTTATTTTTAATCTTACCCAACGCTTACCCATGTTCTCCCTTTCTAAAGTTAAGCTAATCGAGCAATGACAAAATAATCCTAGTGATAAAACTGTAAATAGTGCTATTACTATAAGGTGCATGAACAAAACGGTTGTACGTTATTATTCAATTGAAAATGCATAGAAGTTAAACGAAACGATTCGCAATTTAGCGTTGCTAAGAGTAGAGCAACATCATGAAAGTTAACGTGTAAACGAAAAATATTGTAAGGAGGGAAGGTGGTGATTACAGCTCTCTTAATGATTCTCTTGATTTTAAAACACAGTTTGAACTTGAAAGAGCAGTTCAAAATGAAGAAAACTCTTCAACTTAATGAGAAACCGATCGTTCATCTGGGCTGGTATTAGTAAAACAAAAAGTAATTAGATAAACATAATATCCATCAGAACTAGGTGAAAGCTGATACTCCTTCCCAGCTTTCACCTTTTTTGTTTTTCAGAAGCATCTTGTTTGTTGTGTGTCATTATTCCCCCATATACCCATTTTAAATGGGTCATTTCCCGCTCATTTAATGAGTTATTGGTCATTTACAGATTGCTGATCTTCCCCCCCTAAATGTGAACAAACCGTTATTGCTAAACGCTTGTAGCGTAAATGTTAAACTCTGGCTTATTAATTGCTCTTTAAGAAATATCAGCCCATAGATGGCGCTGTTTATAACTAAGGAGAATAATAATGTTTAAACCTCTTACCCTACTGTCTGTATCTGTTCTGGCGATGACAAGTTTTAATGCTGCTGCGAATTGTGACCCAGGCGAAATCGTGATCAAATTCAGTCACGTAACCAATACAGACAAGCACCCGAAAGGGATTGCGGCTTCATTGCTAGAAGAGCGTGTAAACACGGAGATGAATGGCAAAGCTTGCATGCAGGTATTCCCTAACTCGACACTTTATGATGACAACAAAGTGTTAGAAGCAATGCTGAATGGGGATGTTCAATTAGCGGCTCCCTCTTTGTCTAAGTTTGAAAAATTCACGAAGAAATTCCGCATTTTCGACCTGCCGTTCCTATTTGAAGACGTCGAAGCGGTTGATCGTTTTCAAAACTCAGAATCGGGTGACAAGCTGAAGAATGCGATGCAACGTCGTGGTCTTCAAGGTTTGGCGTTTTGGCATAACGGTATGAAGCAGATGTCGGCGAATAAGCCATTAACATTACCTCAGGATGCGGAGGGCCTTAAGTTCCGCGTACAGGCTTCTGACGTGTTGGTTGCTCAGTTTGAACAGTTAGGTGCAAACCCTCAGAAAATGTCCTTTAAAGAAGTGTATGGCGGCCTACAGACTAAAGTTATCGATGGTCAAGAGAACACTTGGTCTAACATCTACGGTAAGAAATTCTTTGAAGTACAAGACGGTGTTACTGAGACCAATCACGGTATTTTAGATTATCTAGTCGTAACTTCTAATGATTTTTGGAAAGGTCTACCAGACGATGTTCGTGACCAGTTAGGTACGATTATTCAGGAAGTGACAGCAACTCGTAACGCGAAGTCTTCTGAAGTGAACCTAGCAAATAAGAACAACATCATCGAAGCGGGTGGGGAAGTTCGTACGTTATCCGACAGCCAACGCCAAGAGTGGGTGACTGCGCTTAAGCCTGTGTGGAAGAAATTTGAGAAGGACATCGGTTCTGATCTTATTGAAGCCGCTTTAGCATCAAATAACTAAACTTTTGCGCCTGCGATTGTCGTAGGCGCTTTTTCTTGCCGCGAGTTTATGCGTGGCGAGTGTATGTCCTTATCTCATGGAACTGAACAATCTCATGGAACAGACTAATTTCGTAGAACCGACTCGGCTACAAAAAATCGGTAAAGTGACCGACATAATTGAAGAGTCACTTATTGCTTTTTTTCTTGGAGCAATGACATTGCTCACCTTTGCTAATGTCGTGTTTCGATACGCCTTTAACGACAACATTTTATGGGCACTGGAACTCACCGTATTCATGTTCGCATGGATGGTGCTCGTTGGCGCTTCCTATGGCGTTAAAAAGCATTTTCATATTGGGGTTGATGTCGTCATCAATATGGCCCCTGAAAAGCTGAGAAAAGTGTACGCCGTCATCGCCGTGGTTAGCTGTCTCGCTTTTTCTATTTTGCTACTTATCGGTTCATGGAATTACTGGTATCCGTTTGCTACGGAACGAGCGTGGTATGAAACCGATGATATTCCAATGCCTGAAATACTGCAGTTTCTCTCAGACTGGCTAAATGAAGGGGAGCGGTATGAAAAGCTTCCTAGATTTATCCCTTACATGGCGTTACCGATTGGGATGGCGTTACTCACATTTAGGTTCATCCAAATTGCTTATCAAATCTTAACTGGAGATTTAGATCGCATGATCGCCGGTCACGAAGCCGAAGAAGATCTCGAAGCGTTGAAGGCGGATGTACTCGCAGGCAGTGATGAAATGGCCACTGCGCCCCTTGATTCGAAAAGCCAATCACAATCTGAGACAAAACCTAACGGGAAGGAAGACTGATCCATGGCCATGTTATTTCTATTTTTAATGGTAATTGCGTTTATGCTGATCGGTGTGCCAATCGCAATTTCCTTGGGCTTATCGAGCATCCTTTTCTTGTTGATGCACTCTGATGCCTCACTGGCGTCGGTTGCCCAGACGTTATTTAATGCCTTTGCCGGTCACTACACACTACTTGCTATTCCGTTTTTCATTTTAGCTTCGAGCTTTATGTCAACGGGGGGGGTCGCGAAGAGAATCATCCGTTTTGCTATCGCAATGGTGGGTTGGTTTCGTGGTGGTTTAGCGATGGCATCTGTTGTCGCTTGTATGATGTTTGCTGCGCTTTCTGGGTCTTCGCCAGCGACTGTCGTCGCGATTGGTAGTATTGTCATCGCAGGTATGGTGAAAAATGGCTATACCAAGGAATTTGCCGCAGGTGTTATTTGTAATGCAGGTACATTAGGTATTTTGATCCCACCGTCGATTGTGATGGTGGTGTACGCCGCAGCGACCGATGTGTCAGTAGGAAGAATGTTCCTGGGAGGGGTCATTCCAGGCTTACTCGCTGGTGTAATGTTAATGATCGCTATCTACATCACCGCTTGCGTTAAAAAAATACCTGCTCAGCCTTTTGTTGGCTGGGGCGAAACATTTGCAGCAGCGAAAGATGCGAGTTGGGGATTGTTATTGATCGTCATTATTCTTGGCGGGATTTATGGTGGTATCTTTACTCCAACAGAGGCGGCAGCGGTCGCTGCTGTGTATGCGTTCTTTATCGCAAACTTTATATACAAAGACATGGGGCCGTTTGCAGATAAGAATAATACTAAGCCTGTATTGGTAAAAGCAGTTGAAACTTTAGTCCATAAAGACACAAAACATACGCTTTATGAAGCGGGAAAACTGACGATTATGCTGCTGTTTATCATTGCGAATGCACTGATTCTAAAGCATGTACTTACTGAAGAACGTATTCCGCAAATGATCACAGAGTCGATGCTTTCTGCGGGTCTTGGGCCAATAGCATTCCTGATTGTGGTTAACGTTCTATTGTTAATTGGCGGTCAGTTCATGGAACCATCAGGTTTATTAATCATTGTTGCACCATTGGTCTTCCCAATAGCGATTGCACTGGGTATCGACCCCATTCATTTAGGGATAATGATGGTCGTGAATATGGAAATTGGGATGATAACGCCGCCTGTTGGGCTTAACCTGTTTGTGACTGCGGGGGTGGCGAAGATGTCGATGATGAATGTGGTGAAAGCCGCATTGCCATGGGTAGGCGTGATGTTCTTATTCCTAATCATTGTAACTTACGTGCCATGGGTGTCGACATGGCTGCCAACCACATTAATGGGGCCTGAAATTATAACTAAATAGAGGGTTCTAAGTGCACAGAGGTTTATTTTTCTATCATTATGCACCTAGATAGCCATTCTCAAACTGAAAAAGCAGCCCTGCTCCGAAGTGAACAGGGCTGTTTATGTTACAGATCATAGTGTTTATTTAGGGTCTTGAGGAGGCAATGTTTGGAATATCGATTATTCCATTTTATGACGTTTACTGGGGTTCTTCAGTTAGGGTTTATATTCTTCTTTAACAAGCTGGTATCGCTGCATTTTGTCGTAGAGTGTTTTTCTTGGCAGTTCTAGTAACACCATGGTCTCTTTGATACTGCCATTGGTTTGAATCAGAGTTTGCTCAATCACTCCCTTTTCGAATTCACTAACTTGCTGTGATAATGAGCAGTTCGCGTCCACATCAATGGGCGCTTCCCCTAAGTGCCCAAGCTGCCCTAATAAGACAAATCTCTCAGCGGCATTCCTAAGCTCCCTTACATTACCAGGCCAATTGTGGGATAGAATTTTTGCAAGTTCTGAATTGGGTAACGTTGTGGCAGCTTTGCCAAAGCGGGCAGCAGCGACCAACAGAAAGTGGTGAAAGAGAGTTGGGATATCCTCTTTTCTTTCTCTTAATGGCGGTAAGTCGAGAGTCACAACGTTGAGGCGGTAATAGAGATCTTCTCGAAATGTCCCTTCCTTTGCAGCCAGTTTTAAATCCACTTTCGTTGCGGCTATGACACGGATGTTGAGTCCATGAAGAGTATTGGATCCAACACGCTCAAATTGCCGCTCTTGTAAAACGCGTAATAGTTTAATCTGGGCTTGCATCGGCATCGATTCGATTTCATCTAGAAATAGTGTTCCACCTTGGGCGTGTTCGAGTTTACCAACTCGCAGCGCTTCTGCACCAGTAAACGCGCCTTTTTCGTGACCGTAAAGCTCACTTTCGATAAGGTTCTCTGGTACCGCCCCGCAGTTAATGGCGACAAAGTTTTCTTCTCTTCTGTCACTTTGCTCGTGCAAAGAGCGAGCGATAAGCTCTTTACCCGTGCCGGTTTCACCAAAGAGTAAAATATCGGCCTGTGTATTGGCGATGTGACTGATTGTTTCTCTGAGTGCCTTTATTGCTTGTGTTTCACCAATTATGCGTGGACCTAAGGTCTGACTTGCCTTAAGCGTCCGCTTCAACGCTTCATTTTCTAGGGTGAGATTGCGTTTATCGATCGCTCTATTAATCGTCTCTATCAGTCTGGATGGAGAGAAGGGTTTTTCGATAAAATCGTAAGCCCCATTTTGTATTGCGGCGACGGCCATTGAGATATCTCCATGACCGGTAATGAGGATAACAGGAACATCTGAGTGCTGCTTTAGTACTGTTGAGAGTAAATTCTCCCCCGAGATACCAGGTAAACAGATATCACTGACAATGACTTTTGGGGCACCTTCCTCTTTAATTGCTAGTAAAGCTTCTTCGGCTGATGGAAAAAAACGAGCATTTATATCCTCTAGCTCGAAGCTTTGTTCAATTGCGGTACGAATATCGATTTCATCATCAATAAAATAGACGTCACTCATTCGAATTCCTTTCATTTGAATCGTTAGGTATTTCTTCTGTATCTGGCACAGGGAGTTGAATCGTGAAGCAAGCGCCCCCTAATTGGGAGTCACAATAGCTAAGAGTGCCATTCATGGCTTGGATTATCTGATTGGAAATGGACAAGCCTAAACCAAGGCCGTTTTTCTTAGTGGTATAAAACGGTTCAAAGAGCTGTTGAGCCTGATGCTTTTTAATGCCTAGACCATTGTCTTCTATTGTCATGATCAAGTGACGCTGAGTTGCTACTGTGTTTAAGAGAATCACTTTATCTTCTCGCCCCTCTAAGGCTTGGACAGCATTGGTTAATAGGTTAACGAGCACTTGTTCAAGTTGAATTGAGTTTATGGTCACCTTCGGAATGTCAGGAGAAAGGGTCTTTGACAGCGTGATCATATTGGATTTAATCTGTGGGGCCATAAGTTCAATGGAGGCATCAAGAACAGGTTGTATAGAGGCCAGAGATTGCTCACTTTGATCACTCTTTCGGGCAAAAGATCGCAGTTGATCGCTAATCTTAGCCATTCGCTCTGTCAAAGCGGATATGCGAGATAGGTTGTCATCTACTCTGTCGAGCTTCTCTTTGGTCAAAAATCGGCGTCCGTTGTCTGCAAAGCTACGTATGGCTGCTAGAGGATTGTTGAGCTCGTGACTGATACTGGCAGACATTTGGCCCAATACGGCAAGTTTCGCTGCTTGAATCAGCTCTTCTTGGGTGTGTCTGAGTACTTTTTCTGTTTTGACTCTCTCGCCTATTTCCGCTTGTAGCTCAGAGGTGCGAGTCATGACTTGAAATTCTAGTTTTTGCTTTGCTTCATTCTGTAATTGTTCGAGTTGTCTGTGCTTTTGACGTCGATTGTAAACCAATAAAGTGGCTAGATAGGCGATACAAAAAATCAAAGTCAGCACGGTAATAAAGCCAGTTGAACTCCATACGAGTTGACGCTGAGACGTAAGAACTTTGATTGTTAATGGCAACGTTCCTAGTGTTCGAGATGAGACAAGATAATCGGACAGCAAACCCGTTTTATGTGGGGTCGTTAGTATGCTTTCAGTATTAGTAGATTCATCTTGGAATCCAAGTGAACGTATAACGGTATCAAGGTACTGTCGACTGTTTTTGATACGATTCCGCTGCGCGTCACTTAACGTCGTTAGGCTTTTAAATAACCAGCTTGGCTGATTCGACATAAACACAACGTTGTCAGGGTCAGTGACCACAAAGAAATTGTCTTTTCCTCGCCAACTCTCTTCAATTAAAGATAAGTCCATTTTAACCACCGCGACACCAATAACCTCGGCGGCGACAATAATGGGGTAAGAGTAGTAGTAGCCACGTTGCCCCGATGTTGAGCCGAGCGCAAAGTACTGACTTGTCTCTCCTTCCATTGCTTCTTGAAAGTAAGGTCGCCATGCAAAGTTCCGCCCCACAAAAGAGCGTGATATGTTCCAGTTACTAGACGCTATCGTGGTTCCATTTCGATCTAATAAATAGGTGTCGGCGGCTTGAATGACACTATTAACCTGTTCTAAATAGCGATTAGTGATGTCAATTTGAGCACTGTTATTGGGTGAGATAAGCGCGTCTTGAAGTTCCCTGTCTTTAGAAAGAAGTTGGGGGATATGAGTATATTTATCGAGCTTGGACGAGATGTATTCAGAGAAACGATCCAGTTGTGCTTGATGAGAATCGTAAATACGTTGTTTTTCTGTGTCCCAAACCGTCGTTGAACCCATCGATGCAATGAGGGCAAAGGTGACCATGAAAGATAGATTAATGTTCCTTATTCTCACCGTACGCATCCTTGCTAAGCTGAAACGACAGGATAATTGTTGGTATACATAGACGCTCAAAAAGTTATCGATTCTGCGGTCTAAAACAGGAGCAAGATCTCTTTTTGGTATTTTTGCTAAAAAAAACCAAACATTCTCTTGAAAATGACCTAGTCAGCCCCACTTTATTCATAGGTGTAATTTCCGATGGTGGAAATTACAGCAGTCAGTTAAAAAATTAGACTTATGCATCATCCTGTAGCGGTGAACGGCTCGACAGTGTGCTCTTCGCCCGTTAGAATGCTGCGTCTAAAATTTTGTCCTGAGACTAATAGGAGATACCTTCTATTTGCTGAAGTGGTTGTTTCGACGTGTCGCATCCAATTGCAAATGCAAATGAAAGTGAAGATATCACTGATTAGTCCAACGCTAGATGATTCTAGTGTTGATGCTCAATTTAATTAAGTACGGTATCAATGTCGTACAAAGATGCAGCTACTTATAGATATATATGTTGGCTCACCTGCTCAGATTACTGAGCCACTTTTGAGGTTTAAAAAATGCAAGTTACTGTTGAAACGCTAGAAGGCCTAGAGCGCCGTCTTAATATTACTGTTCCTGCTGCGAACATCGAAGATGCTGTTACAGCTGAACTACGTAACATCGCTAAAAATCGTCGTTTCGATGGTTTCCGTAAAGGCAAAGTGCCTATGAAAATGGTAGCGAAGATGTACGGCCAAGCAGTACGTCAAGATGTACTAGGCGAAGTGATGCAGCGTCACTTTATCGAAGCTATCGTTAAAGAAAAAACAAACCCAGCTGGCGCACCTACATTTGCTCCAGTAGAAAACAAAGCAGGCGAAGACCTAGTTTTCACTGCAACTTTTGAAGTTTACCCAGAAGTTGAGCTTAAAGGCCTAGATAGCATCACTGTTGAAAAGCCAGCAGTAGAAGTTAACGACAGCGACGTAGAAGAGATGATCGATACTCTACGTAAGCAACAAGCTACATGGGCAGAAGTTGACACAGCTGCTGAAGAAGGCACACGTGCAACTATCGACTTCGTTGGTTCTATCGACGGTGAAGAGTTTGAAGGCGGTAAAGCTGAAAACTTCCCTCTAGAAATGGGCGCAGGTCGTATGATCCCTGGTTTTGAAGACGGTATCACTGGTAAAACAGCAGGTATGGAATTTGAAATCGACGTAAACTTCCCAGAAGATTACCACGCTGAAAACCTAAAAGGTAAAGCAGCTAAGTTTGCAATCAAAGTAAACAAAGTTGAAGCTCGTGAACTACCAGAAATCAACGATGAGTTCGTTTCTAAGTTCGGTGTAGCTGAAGGCGGCGTTGACGCTCTTAAAACTGAAGTTCGTAAGAACATGGAGCGCGAACTTAAGCAAGCTGTTAAGAACCGCATCAAAGAGCAAGCGATTGACGGTCTTGTTGAGCAAAACGACATCGACGTTCCTGTGGCACTTATTGACCAAGAGATCGTTACTCTACGTCAACAAGCTGCACAACGTTTCGGTGGTAACCCAGAAGCTGCTGAGCAACTTCCACGTGAACTTTTCGAAGAGCAAGCTAAGCGTCGCGTAGTTGTTGGTCTTCTTCTAGGTGAAGTGATCAAGTCTGAAGAGCTAAAAGCTGACGATGAGAAAGTAAAAGCAATCATCCAAGAGATGGCGACTGCTTACGAAGATCCATCTGAAGTTGTTGCTTACTATGAGCAAAACGAGCAAATGATGAACAACATGCGTAACGTAGCTCTAGAAGAGCAAGCTGTTGATGCAATCATCTCCAAAGCTCAGGTTACTGAAAAAGAAGTTGGCTTTAACGAGCTAATGAACCAGCAGCAACCTGCTCAGTAAGCAATATATTGCGTAGGTAGTTGACTTGATGTGAACTATTCTGCTAACAATGGTCCGTATGATATTCATCATCCGGACCATTTATTTTAGGGACATAAGAATATGAGCTTACAAGAACAAAATGCAATGTCACCGATTCTAAACGCGTTAGTGCCAATGGTGGTTGAACAGACTTCCCGCGGCGAGCGATCTTATGATATCTACTCTCGCTTATTAAAAGAACGCATCATCTTTTTGACTGGTCAAGTTGAAGATCAAATGGCAAACCTTGTGGTTGCGCAGTTGTTGTTCCTTGAGTCAGAAAACCCAGATAAAGATATTTTCCTATACATCAACTCTCCTGGCGGTAGCGTAACGGCGGGTATGTCGATCTACGACACGATGCAGTACATCAAGCCTAATGTTAGTACTGTATGTATGGGACAAGCTTGTTCAATGGGCGCATTCCTACTTGCAGGTGGTGCTCCAGGTAAACGTCACGTATTACCAAACTCTCGTGTAATGATCCATCAGCCATTGGGCGGCTTCCAAGGCCAAGCATCTGATATTCAGATTCACGCACAAGAAATTTTAACAATTAAGCAGAAGCTAAATAAACTACTTGCTGAACATACAGGCCAACCTTTAGAAGTGGTTGAGCGTGATACTGATCGTGACAATTTCATGTCAGCGGATCAAGCAGTAGAGTACGGCTTAGTTGATTCAGTATTATCACGAAATGCAGAGTGATTTAATCCTAAAAGCTCCACGCATTTCGAGTAGATTTGATATACACTCAAATATAAAGAGTAAAGGCTAAGAGGTTAGCGAATGACAGACAAAAGCAAAGAGAGTGGTAGCAGTAAACTGCTTTACTGTTCTTTCTGTGGCAAAAGCCAACACGAAGTTCGCAAGCTAATCGCAGGCCCTTCCGTTTACATCTGTGATGAATGTGTCGATTTATGTAATGACATTATTCGTGAAGAGATCAAGGACGTTCTACCTAAGAAGCAATCTGAGGCGTTACCAACGCCAAAAGAGATTCGTGAACACCTTGATGACTATGTAATTGGCCAAGATTACGCGAAAAAAGTGCTAGCAGTAGCGGTATACAACCACTACAAGCGTTTACGCAACGGCGATACAACGAGTGAAGGTGTAGAGTTAGGTAAGAGTAATATTCTTCTTATCGGTCCTACTGGTAGTGGTAAAACGCTATTGGCTGAGACTCTTGCCCGTTTCCTTGATGTACCATTTACAATGGCTGATGCGACGACATTAACTGAAGCCGGTTATGTTGGCGAAGATGTAGAAAACATCATTCAGAAGCTTCTGCAGAAGTGTGATTATGACGTTGCTAAAGCAGAACGCGGCATTGTTTACATTGATGAGATTGATAAAATCTCTCGCAAAGCTGAAAACCCATCGATTACACGAGATGTGTCTGGTGAAGGTGTACAGCAAGCGTTGCTTAAACTTGTTGAAGGTACTGTTGCTTCAGTTCCGCCTCAAGGTGGTCGAAAGCATCCACAACAAGAATTCCTACAAGTTGATACATCGAAGATTCTATTTATCTGTGGTGGCGCATTCGCTGGCCTAGATAAAGTGATTGAACAACGAGTTGAAACGGGTAGTGGTATTGGCTTTGGTGCGGATGTTCGCTCGAAAGATGAAACTCGTACTATCGGTGAGTTGTTTAAGAAAGTAGAACCTGAAGACTTAGTAAAATATGGGTTAATTCCTGAATTTATTGGTCGTCTTCCGGTAACAACGACTCTGACTGAACTCGATGAAGAAGCTCTGATTCAAATTCTATGTGAGCCAAAAAATGCATTAACAAAACAGTATGGTGCGTTGTTTGACTTAGAAAACGTAGAGCTAGAATTTAGAGAGGATGCGTTGCGAGCTATCGCGAAAAAAGCGATGAACCGTAAAACAGGTGCTCGTGGTCTTCGTTCTATTTTAGAAGGCGTTCTTCTAGAAACAATGTATGAGCTACCATCTGCAACTGATGTGAGTAAAGTTGTTATCGATGAAACGGTAATTAACGGGGAATCTGAACCATTGCTGATTTACAGTAATACAGATAACCAAGCAGCAGGCGCTGACTAAAGCATCTAGGCATTTGTTTTAAAAGGAGGTAATCAATTACCTCCTTTTTTTATTTCTGTTATTGAATCCCAACTATTAGCCCCCATATAATCATAATCAGTCATACGTTAAATATGAAAGCGGAAGAGAGAATAATATGAACTTGGAACGTTCCGAGCGTATCGAGATCCCCGTCCTGCCTCTACGAGATGTAGTGGTGTACCCTCATATGGTTATCCCTTTATTTGTGGGTCGTGAAAAATCTATTCATTGCTTAGAAGCCGCAATGGATAACAATAAACAAGTACTGCTTGTGGCACAAAAGCAAGCGGATACCGATGAGCCAGAGCAAGAAGACCTATTTACAGTTGGCACCGTTGCAACGATCTTACAGCTACTAAAACTACCTGATGGAACAGTTAAAGTTCTTGTGGAAGGGCAGCAACGCGCAAAAATCACAGAATTCAAAGAGAATGAGTTTTTCCTAGCGGAAGCTCAATTTCTTGAAACCCCCGATCTTGATGAAAAAGAACAAGAAGTGGTTGTACGTAGCGCGATCAATCAATTTGAAGGTTTCATTAAGCTTAACAAAAAGATTCCACCTGAAGTACTGACATCATTAAATGGTATCGATGAAGCAGCGCGTCTAGCTGACACAATTGCTGCGCATATGCCACTGAAATTAGACGATAAGCAACAGGTTCTTGAAATTCTAGACGTTATCCAACGCTTAGAGTTCTTAATGGGACAGATGGAATCTGAAATCGACATACTTCAAGTCGAAAAGCGTATCCGTGGCCGCGTTAAAAAGCAGATGGAAAAATCTCAGCGTGAGTACTATTTGAATGAGCAAATGAAAGCGATTCAAAAAGAGCTGGGCGAGACGGAAGATGGCGTTGATGAGTTCGAGGTTCTGAAGCAGAAGATCGAAGATTCAAAAATGCCTCAAGAAGCAAAAGAGAAGACAGAGCAAGAGCTACAAAAGCTTAAAATGATGTCTCCTATGTCTGCAGAAGCAACGGTTGTTCGTAGCTACATTGATTGGATGGTTGGTGTTCCATGGACAAAACGCTCGAAAGTTAAGAAGAATTTAGCAAAAGCTGAAGAGACACTTAATGAAGATCACTATGGTTTAGAGCGTGTTAAAGAACGCATTCTTGAATACCTCGCAGTACAAAACCGTATTAATAAGCTTAAAGGCCCAATCTTATGTCTTGTTGGTCCTCCTGGGGTTGGTAAAACGTCCCTTGGACGCTCAATTGCAGCCGCAACAGGGCGTAAATATACGCGTATGGCATTAGGTGGTGTTCGTGATGAAGCGGAAATCCGTGGTCACCGTCGAACCTATATCGGCTCTCTACCGGGTAAGCTTATTCAGAAGATGTCTAAAGTAGGGGTGAAGAACCCACTATTCCTTTTGGATGAAATCGACAAGATGTCTTCTGATATGCGTGGTGATCCTTCATCAGCGCTTTTGGAAGTTCTTGACCCTGAACAGAATAATGCATTCAATGATCATTATTTAGAAGTGGATTATGACCTTTCGGATGTGATGTTCGTTGCAACGTCAAATTCGATGGATATTCCAGGGCCTCTTCTAGACCGTATGGAAGTTATTCGTCTATCTGGTTATACAGAAGATGAGAAGCTAAATATTGCTAAGAGTCACCTGCTTGATAAACAAGTTCAGCGTAACGGTCTTAAAGCGAAAGAAATTACCATCGAAGACTCTGCGATCATCGGTATCATTCGCTACTACACGCGTGAAGCGGGTGTTCGTAGCCTTGAACGTGAAATTTCTAAGATTTGCCGTAAAGCAGTGAAGAACATCTTACTTGATAAAGATTTGAAATCTGTTGTTGTGACAATTGATAACCTAAAAGAGTATTTAGGTGTGCAGCGTCACGACTTCGGTAAAGCCGATGAAAGTAATCGTGTTGGTCAAGTAACGGGCCTAGCTTGGACTCAGGTTGGTGGTGATCTGCTCACTATTGAAACTGAGTCAATGCCGGGTAAAGGTAAGCTGACACAAACAGGCTCTCTTGGCGATGTCATGCAGGAATCTATTCAAGCGGCGATGACGGTCGTTCGTTCGCGTGCTGAAAAATTGGGTATCAATACCGATTTTTACGAAAAGCGTGACATCCATGTTCATGTTCCTGAAGGTGCGACGCCAAAAGATGGCCCAAGTGCGGGTATTGCAATGTGTACCGCATTGGTTTCGAGCCTAACAGGCAACCCGGTTAAAGCAGAAGTTGCGATGACGGGGGAAATCACGCTACGTGGTGAAGTTTTACCAATCGGTGGATTAAAAGAGAAGCTTCTTGCAGCGCACCGAGGTGGTATAACTACAGTCTTGATTCCTAAAGACAATGAGCGTGATTTGGAAGAGATTCCAGACAATGTAATTGCTGATCTTAAGGTAATTCCAGTGCAGTGGATTGATGATGTCCTGAAAGTAGCACTCGAAAGTGACCCTTCAGGCATTGAAGTTACCGCCTAAAAGAGTGATGTGTAGCAAAAATAAGTAAAAGATTACGCTGATTAGCTTAAAAATGCTTGTCAGCGTTTTTTTTGGACGCTAACGTTATCAACTAAGGCTCAAGCCATACATATCAAGGCTTAAGCTATATTCAAAAACGTAAATGGAACGGAAACTACCGACACAATAATAATCAGGTAGTACAAAGGGGAATCACAGTGAATAAGACACAACTAGTAGAACAGATTGCAGAGAACGCAGACCTTTCAAAAGCATCAGCAGGCCGCGCTCTAGACGCTTTTATTGAAGCAGTAGGTGGAACTTTACAATCTGGCGATCAGGTTGCTTTAGTTGGCTTTGGTACATTCAGTGTTCGCACTCGTGCAGCACGTACAGGCCGTAACCCAAAAACGGGTGAAGAGATTCAAATTGCAGAAGCAAAAGTACCAGCATTCAAAGCAGGTAAAGCACTTAAAGACGCTTGTAACTAAGCTTTGCAATCTAGGCTTTTGTAAAGCTTACTTTTGTAAGATTAAGTAATCGCTTTATAGACCATGATATTTATGCGCATCCTACTGATGCGCATTTCTTTTTCTGGTATCATCACGCAAATAATTTTTCATGTCGAAGCTTGGTGCTTCGTCTTCAGAGAGCAATTAAATTATGATGGAACGGTTTCGCGAAGGCGTGAATGGCCCTTTTGTTAAAATAGTCCTTGGACTTATTATCCTTTCATTTGTTTTTGCTGGTGTAGGTAGCTATATCATCGGCGGAAACGCAAATTCAGCAGCGACCGTTGGCAATACTGAAATTAGCCGCGGCGATTTTGAACAAGCTTATCAAAATGAACGCAATCGCATGCAGTCTCAGCTAGGTGATTATTTCTCTAGCATGCTTGCTGACCCAGCTTATGTTGAGTCGTTTCGTAAATCTGTGTTAGACAGAATGGTTAACGACCTACTTTTAGAGCAACACGCAGAGTCTCTTGGCTTACGTGTTAGTGATGCGCAAATTCGAACCATGATTTTAGAAATGCCTCAGTTTCAAAACAATGGCCAGTTCGATCAAGAGATCTACCAAGCAGCGCTTCGTCGTGCAGGCTTCTCTGCTGAAAGCTTCGCTCTTTATTTACGTCGTGATCTAATTCGTAATCAGCTTCTTACCGCACTGCAAAATAGTGACTTCTCATTAGAAGGTGAAGTACAAGCGCAAAGCGAATTGATCATGCAAAGTCGTGAGGTTCGTACTGTTACTCTTCCTGTTGCGGAAATGGCGAAGAATATCGAGTTGTCCGACGCTGAAATTGACATTTTCTACCAGGAAAACTCAGTTCGCTACACGCGTCCTGAACAAGTTAAAGTTGGCTATATTGAACTTTCTGCTGAGCAACTAAAACAAGGTGTGGATGTTTCAGAGCAGGACGTTGAACAGTACTATCAAGATAATATTAATAAGTATTCAACTGAAGAGCAGCGTAAAGTTAGCCATATCTTAGTTCAAGGTGATAAAGCGCTTGCGGACAGTTTGTTAGCTGAGCTTAATTCTGGGGCTGACTTCGCTAAGCTAGCAGAAGACAATTCTCAAGACTTTGGTAGCGCAGAAGAGGGTGGGTCTCTAGGCTGGATTGAACGTGACGTTATGGACCCAACATTTGAAGAGGCTGCATTCTCTTTAGCTAATGTTGGTGATGTTTCTGAAGTGGTGGAATCTAACTTTGGTTACCACATTATTAAACTCGACGAGCTTAAAGACTCCCAAGCACAGCCCCTGGCCGATGTAAAAGAGGAAATCGCTACTGAGTTGGCTGAGCAAAAAGCGGTTGATGAGTTTTATGAGTTACAAAATGAACTTGAAAGAGTTGCGTTTGAATACCCAGATTCCTTAGACGATGCTGCAGAAGCCGTAGCGCAACCGATTCAAGCAACGGACTTCATTTCTGCTCAAGATGCGCCAGAAGTTTTACGTTCTCAAGCTGTTATACAGGCTCTCTTAAGCCCTGAAGTGAAAGAGGATGGTCTAAACTCAGAGGTTATAGAAATCGCACCTGAGCATATTATTGTGGTTCGTGTTGATGATATTCGCGATGAAACAGTTCTGCCTTTAGAAGAGGTTTCACAACAAGTAGTTGAAGCACTTAAGCAGGTTAAAGGTGAGCAAAAAGCGGTTGAGCTTGCTGAGACAGTTCTTGAGGGGTTAGTAAACGGCGATAATAGCGTTCTAACTCAAAATGGTCTCAACTTTAGTGAATCAACCAGTATTGATCGTCGTGACCCGTTAGCTGAAACGGTTTTTTCTATGGCAAAACCTGTTGATGGTAACGCTGTATATGGTCAAGCTAAGGATTTTGAAGGTAACATCGTGATTGTTGCTCTGGATAAAGTTGAAGTAAACATCGACAACCAATTTGTATCTCAGGTTGACGCACAGCTTACTCAACTGAATAACCAACAAGACCTTTCTGGTATCTTAAGTATTCTTCGAGCAAATACTGATATTGATTACTACATTGTGTCTCAGTAATAGAACTACTGCTAAGTCACTACTTTCAATGTAATTGATAGTTTAGTTAAAACGGGTCGCATTAGCGGCCCGTTTTGTTTTTCTACTATTTCTAAAATAGTTGTCAGCTAGACTTGTACGCTAAAGGCATGTGAATAAAGAGGAGTGACACACATGCTAATACGAACACTTTTATTGACCTTAATGCTTTTCCTGGTACCAAGTAGTTTACTGATGGCCGCAGGGTCAGAAAAATATGAGGGCATAGAAATAACGGTTAACGTTAATCAAGCGAGTGCTGAAGAACTGGCTACCTTACTTAGCGGAATCGGTATGAAAAAAGCCCAGGCAATTGTTGACTATCGTAATGAATTTGGTGATTTTACTCACTTAGATGAGCTAACGAAGGTCAAAGGTATAGGTGAGTCGATACTAGATAAGAACCGCACTCGTATCGAACTCTAATTTAGATAAACGCTTCCTCTGGTTGAGTAAGCGTTTGGTTTTTCTCCCTTCCCACTAATAATTACTAAAAACTCCAATCGTAACTAGCACCAAACTACTATAGGCATTATAATTTTCGGCCGATAACGCTGATACTAAATTGTGTCGCGATGAAATAACGTGGAGTAAAATATGCCTCTTGAAACACCAGTCATAACGGTAGACGGACCTAGTGGCGCCGGTAAAGGTACCCTTTGTATGTTACTAGCCGAAAAATTAAGTTATCAGTTACTTGATTCTGGTGCGATATATCGAGTGCTTGCGTTAGCCGCGATTCACCATGGCTTAGACACTGAGTCTGAAGATGTTCTTGTTCCTCTTGCTACTCACTTAGATGTGCAGTTTATTGCCGAAGGTGATTTAGTTAAAGTTATCCTCGAAGGTGAAGATGTCTCGCACGAATTGAGAAAAGAAGAGACAGGTATGGCAGCCTCAAAAGTTGCTGCTCTTCCCCGTGTTCGAGAAGCACTATTGAGACGCCAAAGGGCTTTTGCTGAGAAAAATGGCCTTGTTGCTGATGGAAGAGATATGGGGACTGTCGTTTTTCCTAATGCCACAGCTAAAATATTTCTAGATGCAAGCGCTGAAGAGAGAGCGAATAGACGCCTTAAACAGTTGCAAGATAAAGGTTTAGATGTTAAATTTGGCGACCTTTTGAGCGAGATTCAAGAGCGTGATGATCGAGACCGCAACCGTGCGGTAGCTCCTTTGCGCCCCGCTGATGATGCGCTTTTGCTAGATTCGACGTCGATGTGTATCGATGAAGTGGTCGAAACAGCAATGAAGTTTATAGAATCTAAATTGGCTGAGTAGTCTATACTCAGTCAACTGAGAACGTTGGTCGCAAGGATGATGACTGGCGAATTTATCAACCCCATGCGGTAGGATACCCATGGACGTTTAATTAATTGAAGATTAAATAATGACTGAATCTTTTGCTCAACTCTTTGAAGAGTTTCTATCTGAAACTGAATTTAAACAAGGCAGTATCGTTAAAGGTACTGTAGTAGCTATCGAGAACGGTTTCGTTCTTGTTGACGCTGGTCTTAAGTCTGAGTCTGCTATCCCTGCTGAACAGTTCAAGAACGCTGCTGGCGAACTTGAAGTTGAAATCGGTGCTGAAGTAGACGTTGCTCTAGACGCTGTTGAAGATGGTTTCGGTGAGACTCAACTTTCTCGCGAGAAAGCTAAGCGCCACGAAGCTTGGATCGTTCTTGAGAAAGCTTACGAAGAAGCTGAAACTGTTGTTGGTATCATCAACGGTAAAGTTAAAGGCGGTTTCACTGTTGAACTAAACGGTATCCGTGCTTTCCTTCCAGGCTCTCTTGTAGATGTACGTCCTATTCGTGACACTGCTCACCTAGAAAACAAAGAGCTAGAGTTCAAAGTTATTAAACTTGACCAGAAGCGTAACAACGTAGTTGTTTCTCGCCGTGCTGTTATCGAATCTGAAAACAGTGTTGAGCGTGATGAGCTTCTTGAAACTCTACAAGAAGGTAGCGAAGTTAAAGGTATCGTTAAGAACCTTACTGATTACGGTGCATTCGTTGATCTTGGCGGTGTTGACGGTCTACTACATATCACTGATATGGCGTGGAAACGTGTTAAGCACCCATCAGAGATCGTTAACGTAGGTGACGAGATCCAAGTTAAAGTTCTTAAGTTTGACCGTGAGCGCACTCGTGTTTCACTAGGTCTTAAGCAACTTGGCGAAGATCCATGGGTAGCTATCGCTAAACGTTACCCAGAAGGTCACAAGCTTTCTGGTCGTGTTACTAACCTAACTGACTACGGCTGCTTCGTTGAAATCGAAGAAGGCGTTGAAGGTCTAGTACACGTTTCTGAAATGGATTGGACTAACAAGAACATCCACCCTTCTAAAGTTGTTAATGTAGGCGACGAAGTTGAGGTTATGGTTCTTGAGATTGACGAAGAACGTCGTCGTATCTCTCTAGGTCTGAAACAGTGTAAAGCTAACCCATGGCAGTCATTCGCTGAAGCGCAAGCTAAAGGCGATAAAGTTACTGGTAAGATCAAGTCTATTACTGACTTCGGTATCTTCATCGGTCTTGACGGCGGCATCGATGGTCTAGTACACCTATCTGACATTTCTTGGAACGCAACTGGCGAAGACGCTGTTCGTGAATACAAGAAAGGCGACGAAATCTCTGCAGTAGTTCTTGCAGTAGATGCAGAGCGTGAGCGTATTTCTCTTGGCGTTAAGCAAATGGAAAATGACCCGTTCAATGCATACGTTGCTGATAACAAGAAAGGTACTCTTGTAAACGGTAAAGTAACTGCAGTTGACGCTAAAGGCGCTACTGTTGAACTTGAAGATGGCGTAGAAGGTTACATCCGCGCTTCTGAAGTTTCACGTGACCGTATCGAAGATGCATCTCTAATCCTAAGCGTTGGTGACAGCGTTGAAACTAAGTTCACTGGTGTAGACCGTAAGAACCGCGTAATCAACCTATCTATCAAAGCTAAAGATGAAGCTGAAGAGCAAGAAGCAATGGCTTCTCTGAACAAGTCTGAAGACGGCGGGTTTGGTAATGCTATGGCTGACGCATTTAAAGCTGCGAAAGGCGAATAATAGCTTCTCGATAAGAGAATATTAGCTGTTAGCTAAGAAAGGAGCCGAAAGGCTCCTTTTTTTTTTGCTTAATTTCTCGATAGGTCTATAATTTCTAAAAAGAAAAGCGAACGAGGAAAACTATGACTAAGTCTGAATTGATTGAAAGACTCTGTTCTGAGCAAACACATTTGTCTGCGAAAGAAATAGAAGATGCTGTAAAAGATATACTAGAACATATGGCGACGACTCTAGAGAGTGGTGACAGAATAGAGATTCGCGGCTTTGGTAGCTTCTCGTTGCACTTTCGTGAGCCACGTGTAGGTCGTAACCCTAAAACAGGTGATAAAGTTGAATTAGAGGGTAAATATGTTCCTCACTTTAAACCGGGTAAAGAGCTACGTGAGCGCGTTAACGCGTCTTAAATAGTAAATTATAAGATTGTTAAGAAACGACTAACTTTCCTGTTGGTCGTTTTTTTTATCAGTAGAATGTTACTTATAGCCATGGTTTGTGAGGTGTTTTTCCTGCATAATCGTACCTGCTATGAATATTGGGGTAACTGATTATGAAAATAATTAAAATCATTGTAGTTCTTGCTCTTTTCCTAATTGCACTGGCTTTAGGATCTCAGAATCAGGCAGTTGTTACTTTTAACTATCTGCTAGCTCAAGGGGATTTTCACCTATCAACGTTGCTCGGTGTCGTATTTGTTAGTGGCTTTTCTTTGGCTTGGTTGATTTTTGGTAGCCTACACTTTAAGTCTCAGCTCCAAGTTCGTAAGCTAAACAAAAAGCTAAACAAACTCAGCCCAGAAACACCTGTTGCTCAATCCAAAGTATAAACGGTAGACTCTTTTAGATGTTAGAAATCCTTTTCTTGTTATTACCAATTGCCGCTGCCTATGGGTGGTATATGGGTAATCGTAGTGCCCAACAAGATAAGCAAAAACAGTCCAACCAAATATCTCGTCAATACGTTACGGGCTTAAACCTCCTTCTTTCTGATCAGTCAGATAAAGCAGTCGATCACTTTATCGAATTGCTTCAAGTCGATGATAATACGATCGATACTCATCTTGCTTTAGGCAATCTTTTTCGCTCACGGGGAGAAGTTGATCGAGCCATACGAATTCACCAGAATTTAATTTCTCGCTCTGGCTTAACGATTGATCAGAAAAACATTGCGCTTCAACAACTAGCTAAAGATTACATGGTTTCTGGTTTTTTGGACCGTGCCGAGAAAATCTTTGAACAGTTAATAGAAGAGCCTGATCACCGAGAAGCCGCACTTCAACAGCTTGTTTCGATTTATCAGCAAACAAGAGAGTGGGGCAAAGCCATTTATTTAGCAGAGCAATTAGTGAAGCTTGGCAAGCCAAGGATAAAGAAATCCATTGCTCACTTCTGGTGTGAACTGGCCATCCAAGAGAAGCAAGACGGTAATATCAGCAAATCCATACAGTATTATAAGCGAGCTCTTAGTGAGGACACTAAGTGTGTCCGTGCTAGTATACTGCTTGGTAAGCAGTATTTAGAGTCTGAAAACTATCAAGAAACGATAGAGCATTTAGAAAACGTTTTAGAGCAAGACAGTGACTTCGTAGGCGAAGTATTGCCAATATTAGCAGACTGTTACCATCACCTAGGTAATGAAAATGGGTTAGTAGAGTTCTTGAGACGTTGTATTTCTCAAAAATCAGGTGTGTCGGCTGAATTAATGCTAGCTCAATTAGTCGCACAGCACGAAGGTACTGGAGCAGCCCAAGACTTGCTAACGCGTCAACTGGTGAAAAACCCGACCATGAAAGGTTTCTATCGCTTAATGGATTACCATTTAGCTGAGGCTGAAGAGGGACCAGCGAAAAAGAGTTTAAGCACATTGCAGAAACTGGTTGGTGAACAGCTTAAAGTAAAGCCTCACTATCGCTGTCGAAAGTGTGGCTTCTCAACACATTCAATGTACTGGCACTGCCCCTCTTGTAAAGGATGGGGAGTCATTAAGCCTATTAAGGGCTTAGATGGCGAGTAGGCTGATTTGTAATAATAGTTAGCCTTCAATAAAAATACAGATACAATGGCCTCGCTTAATGCGAGGCTATTACAATCTGACTTTTGAGTGACGCTCTTTATTAGAGCAAACGATAAAGATGAAGGTTGTAAAAAGTAACAATAGAAACAATTAACAATCGATATTTATACTTAGGAGTTAAGATGAACGACCAAAAAGTGATCGTTGCGCTAGATTATGACAAGCAAGCAGATGCATTAGCATTCGTCGATAGAATCGACCCTTCCTCTTGTCGTCTTAAAGTTGGCAAAGAGATGTTCACTTTGTTTGGGCCTGATTTCGTTCGTGAGCTTCATAAGCGTGGTTTTTCTGTTTTCTTGGATCTGAAGTTTCACGATATTCCTAACACTTGCTCAAAAGCAGTAAAAGCAGCGGCGGAGCTTGGCGTATGGATGGTTAATGTTCATGCTAGTGGTGGTGAACGCATGATGACAGCCTCTCGTGAGATTTTAGAACCGTATGGGAAAGACCGACCGATGCTGATTGGTGTGACGGTGCTAACGAGCATGGAACAAAACGATCTGGCGGGCATTGGTTTGAATGTAGCACCACAAGAACAAGTCATTCGTTTAGCGACGTTAACTAAAAACTCTGGCTTAGATGGCGTTGTATGCTCAGCGCAAGAAGCTTCGATGCTCAAAAGTGAGCTAGGCCAAGAGTTCAAACTCGTTACACCAGGAATACGTCCTGTAGGCGCATCTGTTGGTGATCAAAAGCGTATCATGACCCCAGTAGACGCTATTCAAGCGGGCTCCGATTACCTTGTGATAGGCCGACCAATTACACAAGCAGCTGATCCTGCATTAGTGCTTAGCGAAATAAATAAGACGCTAGCATAAAAGTTCAGTTCAAATGGAAAGGTCAGCGAAATGCTGACCTTTTTTATACCTTGGATGTCCTTATAAAGGACACCCACTGTGGAATTTAAAATCTTGGTCGCTACTTGAAATAAGCTCCCCTTCAATTTCAGCAAAATATTGAATTCTATCTGATATATCTTCACCTGCGATATCCTCCGCTAATGTTAGATAATCCCGATAGTGCCGAGCCTCGGAGCGGAGTAGTGAGGTATAAAACCGTTCCATATCATGATCAAGGTGTGGTGCTAGTAGCGCAAATCGCTCACAAGAACGCGCTTCTATGAATGCCCCAATAATCAGTTTATCAACAAGAGTTTGCGGCTCATGGGTTGCGGCTTTTGATAACATTCCTTTTGCGTAGCGTCCTGCAGGAATAGGGCGATATTCAATTCCTCGCGCTGTCATAATTTCTAAGACTTGATAAAAGTGGTGAAGCTCTTCTTTGATCAAGAGAACCATTTTATCAATCAAGTCTTGAGTATATGGAGAGTTATCTTTTGCGATCAAATTTTTGTTAATTTGGCTCTTCCCTTTCAAACTCTCTAATGACCCACGCTTCTTATAAGCGAATTCTTCAAATGGTTTGAACCACTCTAAAAGTAGATCAGCACTTGCTTTATTAACGGCGTACTTTCGTAATAGGTACATGGCGGACTGTCCGGCCTTGAGCTCGCACAGTAGATGGTCTATCAAGATGACCTCTATGCTTTCTGGCTGCTTAGCTTGCTCAATCCAGGATGTTGGAGTCGGGCAGTGTAAAAACTTCAGTATTGGTTCTAGAAGGGCTTTGTTGTCCATGATCTTAATATCTACTTTAAATAAAAAAGGCCGCTTTGCGCGGCCTTAGGATAGAAACTATCTTTACCACTTTTTCTTTTCGCCAAATAGCGCATCCATATCGTCTTCTTTCTCTTTTTCTTCGATATGTTGTAGTTCTTCTGCACTCTTTGTTTGACGTTTTTGCTCTAGATCGTCATACATTTTTTGCAGCTTCTCACGAGCTTGGTTTGAGTACGCATCGTTTTTCGAACTAAGCGCATCAATCCCTTTCTTCAGTAGCTGGATCGCTGTTCCTGGCTGGCCACGTACGATCGCATCGTTCGCACGCTTAATAACATTTTCAATATTGATGCGCACTTGAATAGATTCTAATCTTGCATTTTCGGCTACGTAAGATTGTGTTTCGAAGCGTCCTTTGTTGTGTTCACTACGAATAGTATCGCGCAACCTCTTAACAAGTTTAAGCATGACGATCGCCTGCTTATCACTGCTTGGTACTTTGAAGGTTGTACTGTCACCGCCTTGGTAGTTATCTCGCAGTTGATTGATTTGTTGCTTCATATTTTCAACACGTTGCGCTAACTGTTTGTTCTTTGGATCGAGCTCTTGCATATTGTTAAGAGCATCAAGGATACGAGTGTTAAGGCAAATAAGAAGCTCTTTGCTAAAAGGCATATGGTGAGCATTACCAATAAGATCTTCAGTTGCATCTATGATGGCAATATAGCGAGCAGACTCTTGTTTCTTAGCTGTTTCAACTTTTACTTTGTATTGCAGCATGATGTTATAACCAAGCACTAACACCAGTAAAATAGCCACTAGAGCAATAATTAATCCAATATCCATAAATTCCATATCTTTGTGTTTTAGATGGCTATCCCTTTAGGATACACGAACCGACTCAACATCGGCACCTATATAGCAACACTTTATTATCACTGTTTGTAATTTGATTATTAACCAAAAGTTTGAATTAGCACAGTAATATGAGGGTTAGCTTGCAAAAAATGAGTTTGCTTCGGATGACAAATGAGCGAACTCGATGCGACTTTCCAATTTGTCTACCAATTGTAGCGCATTAGCGTTATAACTAATAATTATAAACTATTAGTGCCTACTAGACCGTCGGCAAGGATTTCGAGGTCATATAATGAAACTACAGCAGCTTAAATACATTGTTGAGGTTGTAAACCATAACCTAAACGTCTCAGCGACAGCAGAAAGCTTATATACATCTCAACCAGGGATCAGTAAACAAGTTCGTTTGCTTGAAGATGAGCTAGGAATAGAAATATTTGAGCGAAGTGGTAAACACCTCACCCAAGTTACACCCGCTGGTCTCGACATTATTCGAATATCTCAAGAAATTTTATCTAGAGTCGAGAGTATTAAAGCCGTTGCTGGGGAACATACTCATCCTGAAAAGGGCACATTGAATATCTCAACGACGCATACACAAGCACGTTATGCTTTGCCAGATGTTATTAAAGGGTTTACGTCTCGCTACCCTAAAGTGTCTCTACACATGCATCAGGGAACGCCAAGCCAAATGTCGGAAGCGATAGCCAAAGGCACGGCAAACTTTGCCATTGCAACCGAGGCTCTCCACTTATATCAAGATGCGATAATGTTGCCTTGCTATCACTGGAATCGCTCAATTGTTGTAACCAAAGATCATCCTCTTGCGGCTAAGTCTCACGTAACAATACAAGACTTGGCCAATTACTCGCTGGTGACATACGTATTTGGTTTCACTGGGCGATCTGAGTTAGATACTGCATTTAATAAAGAAGGGTTAACACCTAGAGTTGTCTTTACGGCGACGGATGCTGACGTCATTAAAACCTATGTAAGAATGGGGATTGGTGTGGGTGTGATAGCAAGCATGGCGATCGACAAAGAGATGGATGACGATTTAGTTGCTATCGATGCTAGTCATATTTTCGAAGCAAGTACAACGAGTATAGGATTCCGTAGAGGGACGTTCCTACGTACTTACATGTATGACTTTATGGAACGCTTTGCCCCTCATTTGACACGACCTGTTGTCGAAAGAGCCACATCGCTGAAGTCGAATGCTGAAATTGAGGAAATGTTCAAAGATATTGAGCTTCCAGTTCGTTAAAACCTTTCTAATAGTATGACTTCCTCTTAAACTACCAGATTATGGGGGAAGTCATGCAAAACCACTTTAAAGAACTCGACCAATTTATACTTAATCACCAGCAATTTTGGCGAACTGAACCATTTCATCACAGCTTTTGCTCGGATTATCCTTGGGATGACTCCCATCCGAATCTCTCAACATGGCTAGACTCATTAACAAATACAGAGATCGAAGCTTACAAAGTCGATACTTCAAAGCTTACTCACTCTCTGAGCTCCTTTTTCCCTGAGCTCAACAGCATTACATCATTGATATCGTTACCGGCATTAGAGGCTCACGAATTTGATTTCTCTTCGCACCTATTTCGTGGCATTCCTGGGCGAAAGCTAGAACAAATTCTAGCAATGGGACACGCTTCAGTTAACTCGCATTATGGTAGTGAGTGGCTTGAGTGGTGTTCGGGAAAAGGCTACTTGGGAAGAGTGCTTGCTGCGAGCAGCGGTCAGAAAGTAACAAGTTTGGAGTATCAAGGAGCATTGTGTGAGTCAGGGCAAAGGGGGGCAAACTCTCTCGAACTTCCTATCTCTTTTGTTCAAGGTGATGCGCTATCTGAGAAAGCTCTTTCCATTATGACCCCTGATCAGCATGCGGTCGCTCTACATGCCTGTGGTGATCTACATTCTAGCCTTTTGTACAAAGCCTCTCAGTTAGAGCTGCCTGCCATCACTATATCTCCTTGTTGTTATCATCTTATTCAAGGCGATCACTATCAGCCAATGTCGCAATCAGGGCAGTCTTCCCAGTTAACGCTTTCGAAGCATGATTTAAGGATTCCATTGCAGGAGACTGTTACTGGTGGGGAGCGCGTAAAGAGGCATCGCTTTCAGGAAATGTCTTATCGATTAGGCTTTGATCTTATGCTTCGAGAGTTAGGTTTAACGGATGAATATATTCCGATACCAAGCATCAAAAAATCCCAATTGTCGTTAGGCTTCGAATCATTTTGTAATTGGGCTACGAATCTGAAATTAATCGATTTGCCCGATGTCAATTTTGAGGAGTACCAGCTAAGAGGCGAGGCTCGATTTTGGCAAATGGAGCGAATCAGTCTGATTCAGCAGCTGTTTAGACGTCCATTGGAGATGTGGCTTGTTTTGGATAAAGCGTTATATCTACAAGAGAGAGGTTATCAAGTGACACTTTCTCAGTTTTGCCCACGAGAGATGACGCCAAGAAATATTTTGCTGCACGCGTACCGTAACTAAACTGTCTTAATGTCTCTTTTTTGTTGCTCTAATGTTAACGCTTTCTTCCCTTTGTTTTAAGTAACTGGTAATAATATTGACTGTGCATACTAAATGTACAATTAAAATAATAACCAAATACAACATCCACTACTAAGTTGCTTAAATCAAGGAGTTAAGATGAAGGCAGGTAAAATTCTAGCAGCGGCAGTTTTTGCCAGCGCTGCGCTACTCTCATCAACTGGAGTCATAGCAAAAACGGCAAAAGTTGCAGTTTCACAGATCGTAGAACACCCAGCACTGGATGCGACTCGACAAGGGTTACTCGATGGTTTAAAAGCCAAGGGCTATGAAGAAGGTAAGAACTTAGAGTTTGATTACAAAACCGCTCAAGGCAATCCAGCGATTGCTGTTCAAATTGCACGTCAATTCATTGGTGAAAATCCTGATGTACTGGTTGGTATCGCAACTCCAACAGCTCAAGCATTAGTCGCTGCTACTCGAAACATTCCAGTCGTATTTACCGCTGTGACGGATCCAATTGGAGCGAAATTGGTTAAGCAGTTAGAACAACCAGGTAAAAATGTAACGGGCCTTTCTGATTTATCTCCAGTTGATCAACATGTACAGCTTATTAAAGAGATCTTACCTGAAGCTAAATCGATTGGTGTTGTCTATAACCCTGGTGAGGCAAATGCAGTGACGCTTGTCGATCTACTCAAAAAGAGTGCTAAGGCACAAGGTTTTGTTGTGGTAGAAGCAACGGCTCTTAAAAGTGCTGATGTTCAATCAGCGACACAGGCCATTGCTGCAAAATCGGATGTACTTTACGCGCCAACTGATAATACAGTTGCAAGCGCAATCGAAGGCATGATCGTTGCCGCTAACCAAGCGAGCACTCCAGTATTGGGTGGTGCAACCTCTTATGTAGAGAAAGGCGCGATTGCAAGTTTAGGGTTTGACTACTATCAAGTAGGCTACCAAACAGCGGATTATGTCGCGGCAATATTAGCAGGCGAGAAACCGGGAGACCTTGATGTGAAAATTGCAAAAGGGTCTGATTTGGTTGTAAATGCTTCTGCTGCAAAACAACTTGGGGTCACCATTCCTCAAACCGTTCTAGATCGCGCAACAAGCGTAAAATAGCACAGGACTAAGCCAGTAATCGGATTACTGGCTTTTCTATAGCAGAAAGGGAGTTGTTATGTCTGCTTTTGCGTTTTTTGGTGCCCTTGAGATAGGGCTTTTATATGGCCTTGTTGCTTTAGGGGTTTACCTAACTTTTAGAGTTCTTGATTTTCCTGATCTTAGTGTCGATGGTAGTTTTCCTATGGGGGCTGCCGTTGCTGCCACGGCGATTGTTGCCGGAGTTAACCCTTGGCTTGCGACTGGTATGGCCGTTATTGCGGGAGCGATAACAGGTTGGGTTACTGCATTTCTTGCCGTGCGTTGTGGCATTCTTCATCTGTTAGCATCAATTCTGACTATGATCGCTGCGTTCTCCATCAATATTCGTATTATGGGCCGCCCTAATATGTCTCTATTAGGAGAAGACACGATCTTAACGCCCTTTGAAGCGCTAGGTGATGCAATGTATATCCGCCCAGTTGTGGTTGGTGTACTTGTTCTTATCTCGGCATGGGGCGTCGTACGGTTACTCAATAGTGACTTTGGCCTTGGGCTACGAGCCACAGGTGTGAATGCTCGAATGGTCTCTGCACAAGGAGGCAGTACCTCGTTCTATACCTATTTTGGCTTGGCGTTGTCTAATGGTTTTGTTGGGTTTTCTGGTGCATTGTTTGCTCAAACGAATAGCTTCGCGGATGTCACTTCTGGTGTAGGTACTATCGTCGTGGGGCTGGCAGCCGTGATCCTTGGACAGACCCTCATTCCTGGTCGGAAAATATGGGTAGCAGTCACTGCGGTTATTGTCGGGTCAGTACTGTACCGCTTAGCGGTTGCCTTTGCTTTAAGTAGCGGGATGTTTGGATTACAAGCGTCAGACCTTAACTTAGTGACGGCTGTTCTTGTTGCAGTGGCACTCATTGCTCCAAAAATAAAAGGTAATCTCAAGTCAAAAAAGTCCGTTAGGCCTGCTAGAAGCCAAGTATCATCTAAGCAGGGGAAAGAGTCTGGAGAAGTAGTATGATTCGATTAGAAGATATTCAAGTGACGTTTAACCCTGGGACTATTTTAGAAAATCAGGCGTTAAAGAGTGTCGGATTGGAAGTTCCAGAGCATCAGTTTTTGACGGTTATTGGTTCAAATGGTGCAGGTAAATCAACACTTCTTGGTGCGGTCACTGGAGAAACGCCAATGATAGGTGGCCGCGTTATTATCGATGAGTTAGATGTGACGAGGCAAACAGTTGACCAACGTGCAAAACAGTGTGCTCGTGTATTTCAAGACCCTCTTGCGGGCACATGCGCTGATCTCACCATTGAAGAAAATATGGCTCTTGCCTACATGCGTGGAAAACGGCGTGGTTGGAACCTTTCTCTGTCGTCGAAGAGGCGCAAACTTTTTCAAGATCGGATCAGTATATTAGGGCTAGGCCTTGAAGACCGTTTATCCGATAATATCGGTCTATTGTCGGGAGGGCAGCGCCAAGCGGTTAGTCTGGTTATGGCGACCCTGTCTGATAGTAAATTACTGTTATTGGATGAACACACTGCGGCATTAGACCCACGTATGGCTGCCTTTGTTATTGATTTGACCAAGACGATTATCAAAGAGTTCAACCTAACGGTAATGATGGTGACTCATTCAATGAAAGACGCCTTAGCATGTGGAGATCGAACTGTGATGCTCCATCAGGGTGAGATAGTATTGGATGTCTCTGGTGAGCAACGTGCTAATATGAAAGTACCAGATCTACTTGAGATGTTCTCAAAAGTCCGTGGTGAGGAATTGGCTGATGACAGCTTGCTATTAAACTAGACAGCTAAGTGTTGATATTCAGTGTTGCCACAGACGAGCCCATCGTAATGTACCAGTTGCGATGGGTTTAATTTTATATTGGGTAATTTATTTTAATGAAGTTACAGCGACGATTTAGCCTCCGGTTTGTATTTCTGATACCACTGCTTGTATCAGTCGTGCTCAGTAGTGTGGTGGTGAAAAGTCATTATGATCTCGTTAACCGCAGCATTTCAGCGGAGTACGATCGATTAAAAGAGTCGCTGTGGCGTTCATCGAAAGTGATATCAGCACTCGATTATAGTTTTACCAATTACTATAGAACGGGTGGCAATATATTGGTTAAGCACAACACATTCCTTGAAAATGATTTGTGTAAAATCTGGCCGATTGACGCAGTGCTTAGGACCGAAAGTAAATCGAACGGTATTTCAGCGGTTGACATCAATTACATGCTCGTTGGTAATGAAGAGCTTTGTGACCCTACGAGTCCCATCTATAAAAGAGCCTCTAGCCAAGTTGCTTTGGCGCCAGTCCTCTCCTTTATGCATGATCTGGATAACTATTTGATTGGTATCCACTATTCAGATAAAGAGGGGTACATCGTCTCTTCTCCCGATACGTTAGCGCAAAATGTAACGTCAGAGTATTTGGATACAATGAAGGCGAGACCCTATTGGAGAGCGACCGATCAAAATCGAGGGGAAATAACCGTTTCAGGACCTGTAAACTCGATGGTATTGGGTAAAGAGATGATGAGTTTAACCGTTCCAGTTCACAGCGAAGAGAGCTATGAAGGTTTAATTTCATTAGATATCGATCTTGATACCTTGTTATACAGTGGAGATAAGTTAAGCAGTAAAATTCGAATTATCGACCGTGCGCGAGATAGTGTCCCTGGTTCTGCTTTTTGGGTGAGGGAGTTGGTTTTTGAAGGGGTAGTGTTTAATCATACGATTTTCTATGACTTTGATTTGGAGAAAGAAGTTAAACAGTTCTTTAGCCAAGAAAAATACAGCTTACTCATTATTTTACTCGTCTATATATTCTCGGTTTTGGTTCTTTTTTATGTCAACACTAATGCTGAGAGAAGCCACTTTAGAGATCTCGCCGCAAAAGACCCGATGACGGGTCTGTTGAATCGCCGGGGCTTTGAGGCATTTTTAACTCAATCGACCCACGAACATACTTTTGCCGTAGCTGTGTTTGATATTGATAATTTTAAATCCATAAATGACACCTACGGACATGATGTTGGGGATGATGTCATCTGTTATATCGCCGATCAGCTAGAGAAAAATATTAGAGCTGATGATGCAGTGGCACGCTTTGGTGGTGAAGAGTTCGTCGTGTATCTAAAAGGTTATGACGAGAAACAGTTGATACGAAGCTTAGAGCGAGTACGAATTGCGATCAGCGAAAAGTCGACAGAGGTGATTGAGCAAGGCTTTACCGTTTCGGGCGGTGCAGAAATTATGGGGCCGACGTTCGACCTTGATTTCGTAGAGCTGTTTAAACTCGCTGATGAAAAACTGTATCAAGCAAAAACGTCGGGCAAAAATAAGCTTATTTATTAGCCTATTAATCTAAAAGGCTGATTCCAAGCACTTAGCCTGATACAGCTTTATATGCTCAACGATAGGCTCCGCGGTTTTAAAAGTACGAATTTCGCGGAAAAGGTCATTAGCTTGAGGGTACTGCTGTTTTAAATACGCAAACCACTGCTTAACTCTATTTGGATAGTACATTCCTTTGTCTCCAGCCATTTCATAGCGGGAATATGCAAGCAGCAGTTCAACGACCTCTGCCCAAGGTAGTGGTTGGTGGTTGTATTTAACAACGTTACCTAAGTTAGGAACGTTAAATGCACCGCGACATACCATTAAAGAATCAATCCCTGTCGTTTTAATGCAATTTTGCCCGTCTTGATAATTCCATACCTCACCATTGGCGATTAACGGAATAGAAGAACTCTTGCGGATTTCGTTGATGTATTCCCACTTAATTTCGCTGGCTTTATAACCGCCGGCTTTCGTTCTGGCATGAACGGTTAGCTCATCGGCACCTGCTCGTTCAATCGCTTCCACTATTTTAAAGCAATCGTCAGGATTCTCCCAACCAAGGCGGATTTTTGCTGATACTGGAATATCATCTGAAACCGCTTCTCGACACGCTTGAACAACATCGTGGATTAACTCCGGGTGTTGCAGCAGTGCAGCACCGCCTCTGCTCTTATTGACTAAACGCGCAGGGCAGCCAAAGTTGAGGTCAATTCCTTTTGCTCCAAGAGCAGCAGCTCGAATGGCATTTTTAGCCATCCACTTAGGATGTTGACCTAGAAGTTGGATATGGACAGGCACACCGGACTTGGTTTGAGAACCGGTTAACAGCTCAGGACATAAACGATGAAATACGTGATCGGGAAGTTCTTGTTCACTAACACGAACAAATTCGGTGACACAGAGATCGTAATCATTGATATCTGTAAGAATTTCTCGCATTAAGTGGTCTAGAACGCCCTCCATAGGGCCAAGAATGACACGCATACACTATTGCCTTTTTACACGGTTGTGGATTTGTTTTGCCGCGCGATTGTAGTGGCTCACGATTAGATTGTCACTAAACCCTTGCTTCAGGGTATAATAATCGCTGTTTTTCACTGAATTTATTAAATCACATGACCTATCAGTTTCTAGATCTCGATGCTTTACCAATTAAAGAATCACCTGAATACATGGAAGGCGCTATTTTAGCGGCCAATTTTGCCGTTAAACCCATTGCTCCTGAAGCATGGTTAGGTGAAGTATGTTCGGATGTAACACCAGAAATCGTTGGTAAGGTGACAGAGCAGATACATGCACAATTTAATCGCCTTCAAAGAAGTGAATATGAACTGCTCACGTTATTGAAGCTCGATGAGAGCCACGAGAAGCTAGCTGATTTTGCAGAAGGCTTCATGACGGTTTGGCCTGTGATTGAAACTCATTGGCAAGATATCCAATTAAATGATGGTTCATTGCGCATGCTTCAAGCTTTGCTCACGACGTTCATGTTGGCAATTGACCAAGAGCAGACACAGCAGCAGATGAAAGATGCTGGAATTGAAGAGCCGCCTGTATTGAATGACTTTGTCGATCAAATAGATCTCATGGTTGCAGAGGTGGCATTGGCCGCTGATGAAGCGCTATCTGGTGGAAAAAGTCAAAGCGTGAATCCGTATAAAGAGATAGGCCGTAATGATGATTGTCCTTGTGAAAGTGGTAAGAAGTTTAAACAGTGCTGTGGGAAATAACGCTTTTAGCGCAGCCACACTGAATTTAAATGGCAATAACAACGAACGTTTCAAGAATCCGTTGTCTATATCCCATATATCTGTATTAAAGCATTCTGGAGTAAATAAATGAAAAAATGGTGTTTTCTTCTATTAGTAAAATGTTCAATGCTAATGAGCTTTTCTGCTCTAGCTACGCCTAAGGAAGAGCTGAGTGCTCGTCTGGCATTAAATGATGGGTTTACTGCAAGTTTTAGCCAGCAAATTATTAGCCCTGATGGTGACATTGTCATGGAAGGGGAAGGTAAAGTAGAAATTGCTAGACCAAGTCAATTTCGTTGGGAAACAACTTACCCAGATGAAAACTCATTAATCTCAGATGGTGAGACGCTTTGGTATTACAGCCCGTTTATCGAGCAGGTCAGCCTTTACTGGCAAGAGCAAGCAGTAGAACAAACGCCATTTGTATTACTGACTCGAAATGTAGAGAGTGATTGGAATAACTATAATGTTTCTCAACAAGACGATCGCTTCACATTAACCCCAACTGCTGTAGATTCAACTCAAGGCCAATTTCAAATCGATATCAATAATAAAGGTGTCGTGAAAGGGTTTAATGTCATTGAACAAGATGGTCAACGCGGGTTGTTTACCTTTAATAACGTGAAGCTTGATCGACCAAGCCCTGAGCGTTTTACCTTTAACATTCCTGAAGGTGTTGAGGTTGATGACCAAAGGAACTGATCATGAGTAATCTGAGCTTAGATTTTTCCGGTGATGAGGACTTTCGCCCACTGGCAGCACGTATGCGCCCGACAACGGTTGAACAATATATCGGTCAGCAGCATATCTTAGCGCCAGGAAAGCCACTTCGAAGAGCGCTAGAAGCTGGCCATATTCATTCTATGATTCTTTGGGGGCCTCCTGGGACGGGAAAAACCACGCTAGCCGAAGTTGCCGCTAATTATGCGGATGCGGAAGTAGAGCGTGTTTCTGCGGTAACCTCTGGTGTTAAAGATATTCGTGCCGCTATCGATAAGGCTCGGGAAAATAAAATGGTTGGTAAGAGAACCATTTTATTTGTCGATGAGGTGCATCGCTTTAATAAATCTCAGCAAGACGCTTTCTTGCCTCATATTGAAGATGGAACCGTTACCTTTATAGGCGCAACGACTGAAAACCCTTCTTTTGAGCTAAACAACGCTTTGCTATCACGAGCCAGAGTTTACAAGCTCACTTCATTATCCAAAGACGAAATCTTACTCGCTTTAAATCAAGCGCTCGATGATAACGATAGAGGCTTGGGTAACGAGAAGGTTGAGTTTCATGATAACGTTCTAGAGCGATTGGCAGAACTGGTTAATGGTGACGCGAGAATGTCCCTTAACTATTTAGAGTTACTGCTTGATATGGCTGAAGAAGAGCAAGGCGTGAAGCAAGTGACTTTGCCTTTACTCGCCGAAGTAGCAGGTGAGAAGGTGTCTCGCTTTGATAACAAAGGTGACATTTGGTATGACCTAATTTCAGCGGTACATAAATCGATACGAGGCTCTAACCCAGATGGTGCTTTGTATTGGTCTGCACGTATGATCTCAGCGGGTTGCGATCCGTTATATATCGCAAGGCGTTTGCTTGCTATCGCGTCAGAAGATATTGGTAATGCCGATCCTCGTGCAATGCAAGTGGCATTGTCAGCCTGGGATTGCTTTACCCGAGTTGGGGCAGCGGAAGGTGAACGAGCTTTAGCACAAGCTGTCGTTTACTTAGCATGTGCGCCTAAAAGTAATGCCGTCTACACCGCTTGGAAGCAAGCCCTTCGAGATGCAAAAGAGTACCCTGAATACGATGTTCCTCACCACCTGCGTAACGCTCCAACCAATTTAATGAAAGATTTAGGGTACGGGGCAGAGTACCGATATGCGCATGACGAACCTGGCGCTTTCGCTGCGGGGGAGGTCTATCTTCCACCCGAAATGAGTCATATCCGTTACTACACACCCACAAACCGTGGCTTAGAGACAAAAATTGGCGAAAAGTTAGATTACTTGGCTAGTTTAGATACAAAAAGCCCACAAAAGCGCTATGAAAAGTGAGCGTTTTTGGATACATTTGTTCGATTAAAATTTCTCTACGTATCACGCCTTCAATAGGTGCAGTTTTGATGCGTTTTTCACAACTATAAGGCATAGGATTAGCAATGCTGGATTCTAAATTACTTCGTACTGAGCTGGATGCAACAGCTGAAAAATTAGCCCGTCGCGGTTTTAAACTTGACGTAGAAACAATCGGTCAACTTGAAGAGCAACGTAAATCCATTCAAGTAGAAGTTGAAAATTTACAATCCACTCGTAATTCCATCTCCAAGCAAATCGGCCAAAAAATGGCGTCTGGTGATAAAGAAGGCGCTGAAGAGATTAAGAAGCAAATCGGTTCTTTAGGTAGCGATCTAGAAGCGAAGAAAGCGGAACTTGTGGTTGTTCAAGGTAAACTTGAAGAAGTGACACTGTCAGTTCCTAACCTTCCAGACGATTCTGTACCAAATGGTAAAGATGAGAGTGAGAACGTTGAAATTTCACGTTGGGGTGAGCCGAAGTCTTACGATTTTGAAGTCAAAGATCACGTTGATCTTGGCGAACTAAGCGGCGGTCTTGATTTCGCAAGCGCAACGAAAATCACAGGTGCTCGCTTTATCGTTATGAAAGGTAAGTTCGCTCGCCTACATCGTGCTATTGCGCAGTTTATGCTTGATTTGCATACAGATGAGCACGGCTATACAGAAATGTACGTACCGTACCTAGTGAATGCAGATAGCTTGTTTGGTACTGGTCAGCTACCTAAGTTTGGTAAAGACCTTTTTCATACTGAACCACTTGTAGAAAAAGTCAGTGACGAAGAGCCTCGTAAATTGTCTCTTATTCCTACAGCTGAAGTACCAGTAACGAATATGGTTCGCGACACAATTTCAGATGAAGCAGACCTGCCACTTAAGATGACTGCGCACACACCATGTTTCCGCTCTGAAGCCGGTTCATATGGTCGTGATACTCGTGGTCTTATCCGTATGCACCAATTTGACAAGGTTGAACTGGTTCAAATCACTAAGCCTGAAGACTCAATGAACGCACTTGAAGAGCTAACGGGTCATGCTGAAAAAGTACTACAACTTCTGGAACTGCCTTACCGTAAAGTCGTTTTATGTACAGGTGATATGGGCTTTGGCGCTCGTAAAACTTACGATTTAGAAGTATGGGTTCCAGCACAAGAAACGTACCGTGAGATCTCTTCATGTTCAAACATGTGGGATTTCCAAGCACGTCGTATGCAAGCTCGTTTCCGTCGTAAGGGTGAGAAGAAACCTGAACTAGTACACACACTAAATGGTTCTGGTTTGGCTGTTGGTCGTACTATGGTTGCGATTCTTGAGAATAACCAAGAAGCAGATGGCCGTATCGCGATTCCAACAGTACTTCAAAAGTACATGGGTGGCGTGACTCATATCGGCTAATTAGCTGATTTGGAAGTCTTTATTATTGAAAAGCCGGCGAGTTGAGAAACTCGCCGGCTTTTTATCTAAATCGTATTTTTAGGTAGGAGTAAGGCAAGAGTTAGGTGTTAGGCTTGTAGGGAGTTATTACGGTCTAACCACAACACTTTTTAAACTTCTTTCCGCTACCACATGGGCACGGATCGTTTCTTCCTACTTTTATCTGTGATGAATTGTGATTCTGCTGTTCATCAACGACCCCATCGATATAGAACCAAAGCTCGTCTTGTTTAATAAAACGTGATTTCTCCTGCAAGCAGTACTGTTGACCGTTATCATTAAAGTAAGCTTTAAAAGAAACAAAACCTTCGGTATCGGATTCTCCGTCTTCAGTGTCTGTGACTTCGAGCATGCACCAATCACTATCAATCGATTCTGCAATGGCCTGTCGAGATTCTTCTGCCTGACAGTCAGGGTGATAGGTGGCGACAACAAAATCCACGAGCTTTAATACATGGGCACTGTAGCGTGAGCGCATTAATTGTTCTGGACGTTTAGCCCGAGCGTGATCTAAATGGATGGGCTCACAACAGGCTTGATAAGTACGTTTGCTCCCACAAGGGCAAGGTGAAGTGTTAAAGCTAGAAGGCATAGCTGTTTCCAAATTAAGGGTATGAGGCGCATTTTAAGGGGCTAAGTAAATGAAGTAAATCCGCAGGGAAGTGCTGCTGGAAAAATAAAACGCTGTAAGGGATTGGCTAAGGCTTTATTTTAATTAAATTAAAATAGGCCTTAAACAATGAGTCAAAGAGATAGTGAAAAGAACCTAGGTGATCAACTCGTGAGTAAGTCTGCAGTCCACTTAACTGCGTCATCGTAGCTTTGATTGATATTATCACTTGATAGGCCGAGTTGATTGGAAAGCTTTGTAACTTGATCCCAATCTGCTTTTTCATAGGCTTTCACTAACGCCAAAACGAGGCCTAACATGCCTTCGCCAGTACTTAAGGCAGCCTTAACTTCTTCTTCAATTGGCATTTCATCAACTAACACGTTGAGTGGTTGATCTAACAGGCTGTCTAGCAATGAAAACATGCCAGTTAGAAATGCACTGCCTTCAATACAGTTTGTCTGGTTACGAGCCGCAAGTAATTCACAAAATCGAGCTCTTTGGATGGAGAGCCCATATAAGTAATCTGGTTTTGACTCTTGGGTTGAAGCGATAGCCACTAAAGAGATAAATTTTCTTATCCGCTCTTTTCCTAGATAGATTAACGCCTGTTTGAACGACGCGATTTTGGTGCTTACTGTAGAAGAAGAGTTGACAAAAGTAAGCAGCTTATAGGAAAGCGAGATGTCAGTACTAATGAGTTCATCAATGGCTTTATAGTCAATATCTTCTTTAGCGACTTCTTTACACAGCTGAATGAGAGTCAGGACGGATGGTTCCAAAGCCTTGCGTTGGATAATCTCTGGTTTGCTAAAAAAGTATCCTTGAAAGTAGTCAAAGCCTGCGTCTTTTGCTTGTTGGAACTCTTCGTGCGTTTCTACCTTTTCAGCTAGGAACGTGATTCTGCCTGATGGTATTTTATCAATGAAGGTCTTTGCCTTTCCTATGGATATGATACGAATATCGAACTTGATAATTGAGACATAAGGTAAAAACTGTTTCCACTCTTTGCTAGGTACAAAGTCGTCCAAAGCAATTTTATAGCCTTGCTTTGCCATCTCTTTTATTGCGTCTAACAACTCGTCCGTTGGTGGGCAGTCTTCTAATACCTCAACAATTAAGTTGTTGGCAGGGAAGAGGGTGGGCACGCGGTTAATTAAACTTTGATAAGGAAAGTTTACGAACCCTAAATTATCGCCCAACGTTGAATAATGAGTTGATAAGAAGTGGTCTGATAATAGTCGGCTTGTCGCTAAGTCGGGATCTATTTCTGGAAAGCTATTATTGAGTCCATCACGAAACAACAATTCGTATCCGATAGTATTTTTATCCCGATCTAAGATGGGTTGACGAGCAACATAAGAATATTTCAAATTAGCCACTTACTTTCCGTGAGTTAAAATATCGATCATAGGTATATATCAAACACAGCTACATATCAATTGTAGCAATACAGTGCAATTTCCGTCTGGACAGCGCTTTTTAAGGATACTGAAACGGTTTTGATTTTAAGTTGAACCCATTTTCATCATAGACCAAAATTGATCCCTGAGTGTACCAGTCACCTAATACAATACGGGTTGAGTTACCCGATGATGTTTGTAATTCATGGATATTCGGTCTGTGCGTATGACCGTGTATCATTAAATCAACGTGGTGTGTATCCATCACAGAAATGACTTCATCGGGCGTAACGTCCATGATGTCGAGTGATTTGCTCTGTTTTTCTTCTTTTATATCTGTTTGTACTTTAGAGACGATTTTTCTTTTAATGAAAAAAGGGATTCGATTGAAAATCCACTGTAGCCAAGGCTGGTGGACAGTTTTTCGGTACTCTAAATACTTAACATCCAGTGTACACAGTGTATCACCATGCAGAATGACCGCTTTTCTTCCATAGAGGTCGATGACAGTTTCATCAGCTAAGAGCGTCATGCCGGTTTGCTTAGCAAATCGTTTACCCACAAGGAAATCGCGATTGCCTTGTGTGAAGTAACATTGAACGCCTAGTTGGGTTAATGCCTTAAACTCTTTTTGAATATGCATGGAAAAGTCAGAGTTGTCATCATCGCCAATCCAAAACTCAAACAAGTCCCCAAGAACATAGAGTTTGGTCGCATGGATAGCTTCATTTTTCATGAAATCGATGAAGCATTCGGTGATATCAGGACGAGAAGGGGATAAGTGAAGATCTGAAATAAATAATGTTGTCATAATAAAAAAAGGAGAGCATTTAGCGTGCTCTCCTTACTCTGTTACTCTTCGATTGTAGTACCAGTAATAAGTACTTCTTCTAGAGGTACGTCTTGGTGCATGCCCATAGTACCAGTGCTAACACCTTTAATCTTATTAACTACGTCCATACCTTCAACAACTTCCGCGAATACACAGTAGCCCCAACCGTCCATGCTTTCGCTACGGAAATCTAGGAAATTGTTGTTGTTAACGTTGATGAAAAACTGAGAGCTTGCTGAATGCGGTTCCATCGTACGAGCCATTGCTAATGTACCTACTTTATTGCTTAGGCCATTGTTTGCTTCGTTTTTGATCGTTGCACGAGAAGGCTTTTCACGTAAACCTGACTCCATGCCGCCGCCTTGAACCATGAAACCATCGATTACACGGTGAAATAGCGTGTTATCGTAAAAACCGTCGCGACAGTACTGCAGAAAGTTAGCACACGTTTCTGGTGCTTTTTCTTCATTTAGTTGGACTTTAACGTCACCGAAGTTTGTATGAAGAGTGATCATGATTATACCTTTGTTCATGTTTTTTGACTTTAGGGCAAGATTCTATATCAACTCTAATCAATTTAATACGTGGATTATCATAGAAACCGTTAATGAATTTACGTTTATCGCTGATTTTTCCCTTTGCTGGGATTACCTAAAAAGCCCTGACTTGATATACTGAGCCACTATTTTATTTCACCTAATATTAGATAGAGATCATGTTAAAGATATATAACACACTCACGAGACAGAAAGAGGAATTCAAACCAATCAATGCCGGTAAAGTAGGCATGTATGTCTGTGGGGTAACCATATACGATCTCTGTCATATCGGTCACGGTCGTACTTTTGTCTCTTTTGACGTGGTTTCACGTTACTTACGTTACCTTGGCTTTGATCTGAATTTTGTGCGTAATATTACCGATATCGACGACAAAATCATTAAGCGTGCTGCGGAAAATGGTGAGTCTTGTGATTCACTTACAGAGCGCCTTATTGCAGAAATGCACGCCGACTTTGATGCTTTAAACATGAAGCGCCCAGATGTTGAGCCCCGTGCTACGGAATACATTAAAGAGATCATTGAGCTGGTTGAAAAGCTGATTGAACGTGGCTTTGCTTACGTTGCTAGTAATGGTGATGTGATGTTTGAAGTGAAAAAGTATGACGAGTACGGTCGTCTTTCTGGCCAAGATCTTGAGCAGTTGCAAGCGGGTTCACGAGTGACACTTGAAGAAGCCAGTGTAAAACGTAGCAGTATGGACTTTGTGCTTTGGAAAATGTCGAAGCCGGGTGAACCGACTTGGGAATCACCTTGGGGCCCTGGCCGTCCTGGTTGGCACATTGAGTGTTCAGCGATGAACTCTTCTATTCTTGGTAACCACTTTGACATTCACGGTGGCGGCTCTGATCTTCAGTTTCCGCATCACGAAAATGAGATTGCTCAATCTTGCTGTGCGCACGGCACCCAATATGTGAATACTTGGATGCACAGCGGTATGGTAATGGTTGATAAAGAGAAGATGTCTAAATCTCTAGGTAACTTCTTTACTATCCGCGACGTTTTAAATCATTACGATTCAGAAACTGTTCGTTACTTCCTGATGTCTGGTCACTATCGTAGCCAACTAAACTACAGCGAAGAGAATTTGAATCAAGCGCGCGCGTCTCTAGAGCGACTATATACCTCTCTTCGCGGTTTAGATTTAACTGTTCCTGCCGCTGGTGGTGAACAATACGTTGCTCGCTTCTCAGAAGCGATGAATGATGATTTCAATACACCAGAGGCGTATTCGGTACTCTTCGAGATGGCTCGTGATATCAACCGTATTAAGACGGAAGACATACAAAAAGCGAGTGAGCTTGGTAGCCTGATGCGTGAGCTGGCTGATGTCATTGGCATTCTGCACCAAGACCCAGAAGCATTCCTAAAAGGTGATGCAGGCGATAACGACGAAGTGGCGGAAATTGAAGCCCTTATAAAGTTACGTAACGATTCTCGCGCTTCAAAAGATTGGACGAATGCCGACGTCGCCCGAGACAGGCTAAATGAAATGGGTATCGTTCTTGAGGACGGTGCAGAAGGCACAACTTGGCGCCGTAAGTAAGGATTGAAATAGGGCTAATTCGTTAGCCCTTTTTTATGGCTGGCTACGTCGTTTTAATTTTATTCTTTTACAACCTTTTTTATTTAAATAAATAGCACTGTAGGTACTTTCTGTGGCTCAAATGTACTTCTATTACTCAGCAATGAACGCGGGTAAATCAACAACACTATTACAATCTTCATTTAACTATCAAGAGCGTGGAATGACACCAGTTATTTTTACCGCCGCACTTGATGACCGTTATGGCATCGGTAAAGTGAGTTCGCGTATTGGCTTACAGTCTGAAGCTCAACTCTTTCGCTCTGAGACCAATCTCTACGAAGAAATTGCACATCTTAACGAAGCAGAAAAACGACACTGTATTCTAATTGATGAGTGTCAGTTTCTTTCCAAAGAGCAAGTTTACCAATTGACAGAAGTTGTCGATAAGCTGAACATCCCAGTACTGTGTTATGGCTTAAGAACCGATTTTTTAGGTGAGCTGTTCGAAGGCAGTAAATACCTTCTATCTTGGGCTGACAAACTCGTTGAGTTGAAAACAATTTGTCATTGTGGCCGTAAAGCGAATATGGTGATTCGTACTGACGAAGCGGGTAATGCAATTGCAGAAGGTGACCAAGTTGCTATTGGTGGGAATGATCGCTACGTATCGGCGTGTCGTCTCCATTATAAAGAAGCTCTGGGTAAGTAAAAAAGTATCAACTAAATAACAGACAACAAAAAACGGAGCATAAAGCTCCGTTTTTTGTTGTATTCGATTAATTCGGATTGCGCTAGGCAGTCAGAGATTAACGAGCACGGAAGACGATACGGCCTTTAGATAGGTCGTATGGAGTCATCTCTACAGTTACTTTGTCACCAGTAAGAATACGAATGTAGTTCTTACGCATTTTACCAGAGATGTGAGCTGTAACTACGTGACCGTTTTCTAGCTCAACACGGAACATTGTGTTTGGAAGAGTATCAAGGACAGTGCCTTGCATCTCAATTACGTCTTCTTTAGCCATTTAATCCTCTTTAGAAATTTGGCAATCTTAACGGGTATTAATCTCCGTTAAAATGGGAATTATGTAAAGTTGGAGCGTATTCTACCCTTGCCAACGTTGATTTACTAGCCTTTGATGACGATGAAATCGGACTTTATAGTTCATAGCTGGGCATTCATCGATTTGGTAGCCCAAATAGAGCCACTGTTTTCCTTGTGTGCGGCAGTATTCAATTTGATACAAAACCCCTAGAGTGCCTAGTGACAGTGGGATATCTGGCTCGTAAAAGGTGTAAAAGGCACTGGCGCTATTGCTCATCGTATCGGTCACGGCTATCGCAATAAGCCTATCGCCAGAATAGATATGTAAAAACTGTGTGTTTAGCCAAGCACAGTTAGAAAACTTAGAAAACTCTTCACCCTTTGGAGGATACATGCTGCCTTTTTGGTGACGAGCATGAATGTAGCGGGAGTAAAGCTCGAACCAGTTTTCATCCATTTCATCTTTCAGTACCCAGTGAAAGTCTGCAGCTTTATTTTTTAACCGCCTTTGACTTTTCGACAGAATAAAATCGGGTATCGATATACGCAGAGCATTACACGACTGGCAGTTATCGCAGTGAGGTTTGTATATGGAGTCACCGCTACGACGAAAACCGTTGGCAAGCAGTACCTCATAGCTAGAAGGTGAGTGCATCTGTGTATCGAGAGCGACAGCAACTCGTTCGTTTCTATTTTCAAGATAACTACAAGGGTGACTGTCTGTTAAGCCAATTCTGATTTGCTGAATATCAGAGCTCATTGATGTTCCTCTAAAGGAGACGCTAACCACTGCTTTCGAAAACAATGGGCATTAACCGTTTGATTCTTTAATAGTAGCAATGATTTAAAAAACTCGTCTCTTGGCTGCTCCGTTGCACCTAATGAGGCAAGATGAGGGTTCATGACTTGGCAATCAATTAACTTGCCGCCATGTTTTTGAAAGTGATGACAAAAATACCAAAGCGCGACCTTAGAAGCATTACTTTGAAGGCTAAACATGGACTCACCACAAAATAATTGGCCAACTTGAATACCATAGAGCCCACCAATGAGTTTCTCCTCTTCCCACACTTCGACAGAGTGGCAGTCTCCTTGCTTAGATAACTCTATATAGGCGTTTTGCATATCCGTATTCAGCCAAGTTTCCTCTTCTGGGCGTATCTGGCCACAAAATTGTATGACTTGCTTGGTCGCTTGGTTAATGGAGACGGTATAGTTATGTTTTTTTTGAAACTTCTTTAAACTTCTAGACGGGGTATAAGTGGCGGGATCGAACGTCGCTCGAGGTGCTGGGCTCCACCATAAAATAGGCTCTCCAGGGCCATACCACGGAAATATCCCTTGTTGATAAGCCGCATAGATACGTTCTTTCGATAAGTCCCCCCCAAAAGCGAGCAGTCCATTGGGGTCTTCCATCGCTTCATAAGGCGAGGGGAATGTAAGGTTGTGGGAAGACAATTCGGTAATGTAAATGGCCATAATAATAGAAGAGGTGGTATCAAACTAATCCAATAATGGTATTCATTTTTGGGTACGTTGTCAGTAAATGGTAGTAAATTTCGACCATTGCTTTATGTCAAGTGCATTGCGGGAATAAATAATTGTTTAAGTGTAAAAATATTCAAACGAATCACCGATTAGCTCTGGAGTTCGGCAATTATTTTGGTTAGTCTGCAAGTACTAAAAATATTCACCTTTGCTGCACTCGAGAAGTTGGAGCATGGAGAGCAAGGATACTAAAATTTAATGGAAAGTCTTACGTTACAACCGATCGAAAAAGTAAATGGCGTCGTAAATCTACCGGGCTCTAAGAGTGTTTCAAATCGAGCGTTACTCTTAGCCGCGTTAGCTCAAGGGACAACTCGCTTAACAAACTTACTTGATAGTGATGACATTCGCCATATGTTAAATGCCTTGGAACAGCTTGGTGTTCGCTATCAGCTGTCTCAAGATAAAACCGTCTGTGAAGTGACAGGACTTGGTCGTGCGTTTAACGTTGAGAAAGCTCAAGAGCTATTTCTAGGTAATGCGGGAACAGCAATGCGCCCTCTGGCTGCCGCGCTTTGTTTAGGTTCTGGTGAATTTGTTCTCACGGGTGAGCCCCGCATGAAAGAGCGTCCAATCGGTCACTTAGTTAACGCATTACGTGAAGCGGGCGCAAAGATTGAATATTTGGAAAATGAAGATTATCCACCTCTTAAAATCACGGGAACAGGCTTAGAGTCAGGCACCGTTTCTATTGATGGCTCCATTTCAAGTCAGTTCTTAACTGCGTTCTTAATGTCTGCGCCACTTGCTAACGGTGATATCACCATCAATATAGAAGGTGAACTTGTTTCTAAACCGTACATCGACATTACCCTTCATATTATGAAGCAATTCGGTGTTGAGGTGATAAATAACGATTACCAATCTTTTGTTATTCAATCTGGTCAAACGTATAAAGCACCGGGTGATTTTCTAGTAGAAGGTGATGCTTCTTCTGCTTCGTACTTTTTGGCTGCCGCTGCAATAAAGGGTGGTGAGATTAAAGTAACAGGAATTGGTAAAAACAGTATTCAAGGTGATATTCAGTTTGCTGACGCGTTGGAGAAAATGGGTGCAGAAATAGAGTGGGGTGATGACTATGTCATTTCTCGTTGTGGTGAGCTGAATGCGATTGATATGGACTTTAATCATATTCCTGATGCGGCAATGACGATAGCAACGACAGCCCTGTTTGCTAAAGGAACAACAGCGATCCGCAATGTTTATAACTGGCGTGTAAAAGAGACCGATCGTTTAGCCGCGATGGCGACGGAATTACGTAAAGTAGGCGCAGGGGTTGAAGAGGGTGAAGACTATATTATTGTTACCCCTACCGCTAACTTAAAGCATGCAGCTATTGACACTTATGATGACCACCGTATAGCCATGTGTTTTTCACTCGTCGCACTGAGTGATACACCAGTAACGATCAATGACCCTAAATGCACATCAAAGACGTTCCCTACCTACTTTGACAAGCTGTCTGAGCTAAGTGCTTAATTTATGGTATTATCGACTCAACATATAAAGTCGATAACGGTCACTTGAATTGAAAAAGCTTGCCCTAAGGCAAGCTTTTTTATTTTTCGACAGTGAATTCTTTTGAGAGTTGGTGCGCTAGATACTTAAACATATTAAAGACTGCGGTGGTGTTGGCCGTTGGTAACCCATTATCATCAAGAAAATAGTCACCTTTAAAAACCAGCACTTCATCTTTCTCTTCAACAGAGGTTGCACGCATTCCATCAATATAATCTTCATGTTCTTGAATGATTTGGTTCGCAATAAGAAGAAGATCAAAGGCTGCAATTGGTTTTTTTGTACTCATAATTTGTTTATGGTTCAAGAAATTGATATTTAGACTTAGTTTATGGAAGAAAAAACGAAATTCAATCAGAAATGTGTGAACAGGTTTTGTGATTTACGACTAAGTTTTATGAGAAGTACTAGAAACACGGGGACTTGGACGTTTAGTATGTGCCAACTTATTGGAGTAGGAATTGTATATTTCTAGCGACATAAAGCAAAAAACTGCTGAAATGTCGTCCAATTGAAATTATTTTTTTGAAAAAGATATTGATCTTCTAGTGTTCTAGCTCGATAGTAAAAAAAGAACACGCATTTTAGTATGTCATGCGATAAATTTTTGCGCAGCGATTAAAGGACATTTGAGTCAATTATGGGTAAATCACTCGTTATAGTGGAATCACCAGCCAAGGCTAAGACTATTAATAAGTACCTTGGAAAAGATTTCATCGTTAAATCTAGCGTCGGTCATGTCCGTGATCTTCCGACTGCCGGTCAAAGTACTGGTAAAAAAGCTGCAGCTATTTCTACGAAAGGAATGAGCGTTGAAGAAAAAGCGCGCATTAAGAAAGAGAAAGACCGAAAAGCTCTGATTAAAAAAATGGGTATCAACCCATTCAATGATTGGGAAGCAAACTATCAAGTTCTTCCTGGTAAAGAGAAGGTTGTAGCTGAACTTCAAAAACTCGCGAAAGATGCAGATTACGTCTATCTCGCAACCGATTTGGATCGCGAGGGAGAAGCTATCGCATGGCACCTTCGTGAGATCATCGGTGGCGATGAAGAGCGATATAAACGAGTTGTATTTAACGAAATCACCAAAAACGCTATCCAACAGGCCTTCGAAGCGCCTGGCGAACTGAACATGGATGGTGTTAATGCACAACAAGCGCGTCGTTTTATGGACCGAGTTGTTGGTTTCATGGTTTCCCCGTTACTTTGGAAAAAAGTAGCGCGCGGCTTGTCAGCAGGTCGAGTTCAGTCTGTAGCTGTTAAGTTGCTAGTTGAACGCGAACGTGAAATCAAAGCGTTTATCCCTGAAGAGTTCTGGGATATCCATGCAAATACTCTGACGAATTCAGAAACCAACTTCCGTTTACAGGTTGCGCAGAAAGATGGTGTTGCCTTTAAGCCTACCAATGAAACTGACACCATGGCGGCGGTGAGTACATTGGAAAAAGCGGCCTATGAGGTTTGCAAGCGAGAAGACAGACCAACGTCAAGCAAACCTTCAGCCCCATATATCACTTCTACACTGCAACAGGCAGCAAGTACACGCCTTGGTTATGGTGTGAAAAAGACCATGATGCTTGCTCAAAGGCTCTATGAGGGTGGTTACATCACTTATATGCGTACAGACTCCACTAATTTGAGTTCAGAGGCTGTAGAGTCTGTTAGAGACTTTATCAATAGTGAGTATGGCGAAAGTTACTTACCTGCTAAACCGTTAGTGTACGGAAGCAAAGAAGGTGCACAAGAAGCTCACGAAGCGATCAGACCTTCAAGCGTAGAAGTGAAAACTGAAGACTTACAAGGCATGGAACCGGATGCCCAGAAAATCTATACACTGATCTGGAATCAATTCGTTGCCTGTCAAATGACAAAAGCTCAATATGACTCGACGACAGTCAGTGTCAAAGCGGATGAATACACACTTAAAGCGAAAGGTCGTATTCTGAAATTTGATGGTTGGACTCGTGTTCAGCGACCTCTAGGTAAAAACGAAGATCAAATCCTACCTGCCGTACAAGTGGGGGATTCTTTGAAGCTAGAAACTCTTGAGCCAAAGCAGCACTTTACGAAGCCACCGGCTCGTTTTACTGAAGCTGCATTAGTTAAAGAACTTGAGAAACGTGGCATTGGCCGACCATCGACTTATGCTTCAATCATCTCGACGATCCAAGATCGTGGTTACGTGAAAGTGGATCAGCGTCGATTCTACGCGGAAAAAATGGGTGAAATTGTTACCGATCGCTTAGATAATAGTTTTGATGATCTGATGAACTTCGACTTTACCGCAAGAATGGAAGAGAAGCTTGACCAAGTTGCGGAAGGCCATACCGATTGGAAAGGGGTGCTAAATAACTTCTTTACCGACTTTACTGGCGATTTAGAAAAAGCCGATTTGGATGAAACTGAAGGCGGTATGAAACCAAATCATATCGTTGAAACGGATATTGAGTGCCCAACTTGTAACCGCTCGATGGGTATTCGTACCGCATCAACGGGCGTTTTCTTAGGGTGTTCAGGCTATGCATTGCCTCCTAAAGAGCGTTGTAAAACGACTATTAACCTTGGTGATGAAGAGGGCATCATTAACGTACTTGAAGAAGACGTTGAAACAGAGGCTCTTCGTGCTAAGAAGCGTTGCCCAATTTGTGAAACCGCCATGGATGCTTACCTGATTGATGAAAAGCGTAAGATGCACGTCTGCGGTAACAACCCGAACTGTGATGGCTACGTTGTCGAGTTTGGTGAGTTCAAGGTTAAAGGGTATGACGGACCACTTGTTGAGTGTGACAAATGTGGTTCAGACATGGTTCTAAAGAACGGTCGATTTGGTAAATACATGGATTGTACGAGTGAAACCTGTAAGAACACTCGTAAGATCCTTAGAAATGGTGAAGTTGCGCCGCCTAAAGAAGATCCTGTTCACTTGCCTGAGCTACCTTGCGAAAACTCAGATGCGTATTTTGTTCTTCGAGATGGCGCTTCTGGGCTGTTTATGGCGGCAAGTAATTTCCCTAAATCTCGCGAAACTAGAGCGCCACTGGTTGCGGAATTAGCGCGATTTAAAGAAAGATTATCACCTAAGTTTACGTATCTCGCAGACGCCCCAGCAGAAGACCCAGATGGTAGGCCAACAGTGGTTCGATTTAGCCGTAAATCGAAAGAGAACTATGTGCGTTCAGAAATTGATGGCAAACCATCAGGATGGACAGGGCTCTTCATCGATGGCAAATGGGAAATAACCGATAAACGAAAAAAGCCTAAAAAAGCCGACGCCAAGAAATAAAATAGAAGCAGCTCATTGAGCTGCTTTTTTTTGTTTTGATTTTGGACTTACAATCATGAACAAATGTAACATTCTATATATACATTGTTTTAGTGTTGTATTTTCTGGTCTGCGTCATTGTTAAATTGCGAAACCGTTGTTGGCTTAAAGCTTAACCAGAAAGGTAGTGTGGGCTACTCGTTTCAGTCATGTACAAGAGCAGAACTTTGTGCATATAAATGTAAGCTCAATAAATAACTATTACTATCGATTATCGTTGCATAACTATGTTATTACATTGTTGGTATTTCTATGTCTATTAATCATTCTGTCAGTTATAAGTTAGGTATAGCAAGGGCTGGTCATACCTTATAGGCTTGTGCAGTATTTGTTATCAACTTGTTTTTAAGCACGAAATATATGTGATCTAGGCGAAACTGTTCGAAGGAAGTTCTAGGTCAGCTAACGGAATTGCATATTTAAAATTGTAATAATTTGGGAAGCAGTTAACGTATATGCACTGATTTGTAAGGATTCTGCGATGGATGGAGTCTTTATAAGTTTAAGGATTAATGGCACCCCCCAATACTAATAAATAAGGTGTCAAATAAATAAAATAAAAAATGGAGAAAAAAATGGCTGGTGTTTTAGGAATGATTCTTGCTGGAGGCGAAGGTTCTCGTCTTAGACCTCTAACAGAATCTCGTAGTAAACCTGCGGTTCCTTTCGGTGGAAGTTATCGTTTGATCGATTTTGCACTGAACAACTTTGTAAATGCTGATTTGATGCGTATCTACGTATTGACTCAGTTTAAATCTCAATCGTTATTCCACCATATGAAAAAAGGTTGGAATATCAGCGGAATCACCGATCGTTTTATCGATCCTATTCCTGCACAAATGAGAACAGGCAAACGTTGGTATGAAGGAACAGCAGATGCAATCTACCAAAACTTAAGGTTTATTGAACTTGCTGAACCAGAGCACGTATGTATTTTTGGTTCTGACCATATTTATAAGATGGACATTAAGCAAATGCTTGATTTCCATAAGAACAAAGAAGCAGCTCTAACGGTTTCTGCCCTTCGTATGCCACTAGCTGAAGCGTCACAGTTTGGTGTTATTGAAGTTGATACAGAAGGTCGTATGGTTGGTTTCGAAGAAAAACCAGCAAACCCAAAACCGATCCCAGGTGATCCTGAGAATGCGCTCGTTTCTATGGGTAACTACATCTTTGAGGCGCAAAGTCTATATGCAGAGCTTATCGAAGACGCAGATAAAGAAGACTCTTCACACGATTTTGGTAATGACATCATTCCAAATATGTACCCACGTGGTGATGTATTTGTGTATGACTTTAGTACGAATAAAATTACCGGTGAAAAAGAAGAAGTTTACTGGCGTGATGTAGGTACGATTGACGCGTACTGGCAAGCACATATGGACCTACTTAAGAAAGATGCGCCTTTCTCTTTGTATAACCGTAAGTGGCCATTACACACGTTCTACCCAGCACTTCCGCCTGCGACTTTTACTGACTCAGATAATGGCCGAGTTCAAATCATCGACAGTTTGGTTTGTAACGGCAGCTATGTTCGTGGATCAAGAATAGAAAAATCAGTGCTTGGTTTTAGAAGTAACATCGCATCGGCTTGTGACATCAGCGAAAGTATCCTATTAGGTGATGTTAAGATTGGCGAAGGTTGTGTTCTGCGCCGTGTTATCGTTGATAAGAATGCTGACATTGCACCGGGCACGCAAATTGGTGTGAACTTGCAAGAAGATAAAAAGCGCTACCACGTTTCTGACGATGGTGTAGTTGTTATCGGTAAGGGCGCGAAAATTGGCTACTAAGAAACTTTCAATTTTATTTGTTGCTTCTGAAGTAGAAGGTTTGATCAAAAGTGGTGGCTTGGCAGATGTTGCCAAGGCACTGCCTGAATCGCTCTTAGGGTTAAAACAAGACGTACGATTAGCTATCCCAGCTTATAGTCAAATAGCCGGTATAGAAAACGCTGAAGTTTTGTTAGATACACAACTTGATACTGCGCCACATACTCAGTATCAAGTGGTTCAAACTGAAGTAGCAGGCGTTCCAGTTTACGCCATTCGTTGTGAACAGTATTTTGCGCGAGCGGAAATGTACGCGGAGAATAATCAAGCCTATTCAGACAACGCTGAACGGTTTGCTTTCTTTAGTGCAGCAAGCTTGGATATGCTTCCAAAGCTTTCTTTTCAACCGCAGATCATTCATGCAAACGACTGGCATACTGGGTTAGTTCCTTACTTTCTTAAAGTACGTCACCAGTCTGATGACTTCTTTAAATCGATGCGAAGTGTTATCTCAATACACAACGCAGTATTTAAAGGGGTATTTAGTTACGATGAGCTGCAAGCGTTTCCTGAATTTGCTACGCGTCATGTGCCTGAAGCTGCCGTCAGTGAGACACACGTTACTATGCTTAAAGCGGGCGTGATGTGTGCGGATAAAATCAATGCTGTGAGTCCTACTTACGCAGAAGAGCTTAAAACTGAGCTTGGAAGCCATGGTATGTCTCATGAGTTTAACACCCGAGAAGATGATCTAATTGGCATCCTAAATGGTTGTGATTATTCATCATGGAACCCTGAAACAGATACCTATTTGCCAAAGAATTATCGTGCAACGAAGCAAAGTATGATTCGTGGTAAAAAAGCCAATCGACAGGCGTTGCAAGATGAAGTTGGTTTGCCAGTGAAGGATGTCGCTGTTTACGGCATGGTTTGTCGCTTAACTCAGCAAAAGGGTGTGCACTATTTATTACCTATCCTAAATGAGTTTTTAAAGCATGATGTACAACTTGTTATCGTTGGCACTGGTGACCCTGTTTTAGCCGCACAGCTAAAAGAAGTGGCAGCCCTGCATGGTGAAAAGTTTGCATTTGTAGAAGCGTATAACAATAAGCTTGCTCACTGGGTCGAAGCTGGGTCGGATTTCTTTTTGATGCCGTCAGAGTTTGAGCCGTGCGGGTTAAATCAGATCTATAGTATGGCTTACGGTACACTTCCTATTGTAAGAGGGGTAGGTGGCCTTAAAGACAGTGTTAACGATTATGACGAGTGCCCAGAAAAAGCGACAGGTTTCGTCTTTACAAAGCCGACTTCTGACGCTTTGCTAATGACATTACTACGTTCATTGTTACTGCATGCTCAAGACATAGCTGAGGTTCGTCGTTTACAGATTGAAGCGATGAAGCAAAACTTCTGCTGGGACAAAGCAGCGGAACATTATCTTTCTATGTATCGAAGTGCACTGTAGCCGAACTCACTTTTTAAAGCGCCTAAGGGCGCTTTTTTTATCTGGTCAGATCAGAAAAACTATGCATATAAGTCTTTATATTGTATGTAAATATAGTAATCAACAGTTACCGACAGTCATATTTGGAAAACAAATTCGCCTATCTTTGACGGTCGTCGAATAGCAATTACTCTGTATTGTGGTAGGCTTCTAAGCTTATTTTGTCAGTTATTTTACCTAGGCTTAATTGAAAAATGTCACAAACTCTACTCTTTCATAAAACATATGAACACCCAACAAGTGATGAGTGGGTGGTCTTTGTGCATGGGGCGGGAGGGAGCTCGTCAATATGGTTCAAGCAGATAAAGGCTTATAAAGAGCACTTTAACATCCTACTGCTCGATCTTCGCGGACATGGTAAGTCAAATCATTTTATAAAAGATATCATTTCAAATCGTTACACATTTAAAGAAGTCACGCTCGACATACTAAAGGTACTGGATCATTTAAAAATTCGATCTGCGCATTTTGTTGGTATGTCGCTAGGGACGATCATTGTTCAGAATATTGCCGAAATAGCTTCGGAACGAGTGCATAGTATGGTCTTAGGCGGCGCTGTAACACGCCTGAATACCCGTTCACAAATATTAATTAAACTCGGTGACCTTAGTAAGCATATTATCCCCTATATGTGGTTATATCGCCTTTTCGCTTATGTTGTCATGCCGCAGCGTAATCAAAAAGAATCACGACACATGTTTGTTCGGGAAGCTAAAAAATTATGCCAAAAAGAGTTTAAGCGCTGGTTTATTCTCACGGCAGAAGTGAACCCATTGATGCGTTACTTCAAACATAGAGAGCTACCTATCCCAACGCTTTATTTGATGGGAGAGCAGGACTATATGTTTATCCAGCCGGCAAAAGAGATGGTCGCGGCTCATAACGATAGCCATCTTCTAGAGATTCCAGATTGCGGGCATGTCTGTAACGTAGAGCGACCAGAAGAGTTTAATCGCCATTCGATTGAATTTATTAAAAGCTGTCGTCGCTAAGGTTATTCATCTCTAGCTATTCAACTCAACAGGCTTGCATTTTTGCAAGCCTGTTTTTCTATAGACGTTAACTTATGCTAGGGCAAATCAAACAAACGATGCGGGGGAAGTTGATCATGCCTCGTTGTTTTTTTCTAGTGATGTCCGTTTCACTAAACCGATAACTTTCTTAGTAATGATAGGGAAAAGGCCCAACAGAACAAAAGAGAGAATAACGGGAAACGATACAATCCCAGATAAGTTATCGATTTGAGAAAGTTGCGTACCTGCGTTGAGGTAAACCGCGGTTCCTGGAAGCATACCTAGTTGACTAACGAGATAAAATCGAACTGCCGAGATAGGTGTAAGCCCCATCAATAAGTTAATTAGAAAAAAAGGTACAACAGGAATCAAGCGCAATGAGAACAGATAGAATGCCCCGTCTTTTTCAATTCCTTCATTAATCGTGTTGAGCTTTTCACCAAATTTATTTTGTACCCACTCCTTAAGCAAAAATCGGCTGCTTAGAAAAGCAAGAGTTGCACCTATAGTACTGGCAAATGAGACAAGCAGTAGACTCGTCCAGAAACCAAATAAGGCAGCCCCTAGAAGAGTGACAACGGCAGCCCCAGGAATCGATAAGGCAGTGATGACAATGTAGATAGCAAAATAACTAAGCGCGGCGAAAAGAAAATTGGCATCAATAAATTGTGCTAAAGACGCTTGTTGATGTTTTGCATTTTCAAGGGTTAATAGTTGCCCATAATTGATCGTAAGAAATACGATGATAGAAACGAGAAGGATGCCGATGAGCAGTTTTTTGTTCATAGTGCTGGAGCCTATAAAGTAGGGTATGCCTATTAAGAACAGCACTGATAGGAAAAAATTTCAAACAAGTTTTGAATCAGGGTGTAGGCGATCAAAAAAGCCAACGTATACACGTTGGCTTAGTAAGGTCTGAACTCTATCTTAGTCGACCGGAAAGCTCTTCTCGTCTCTCTTGAGGTACAACAGACCAATGCGTGCCTTTAATTGCGCCCTCTAGCGCCCAGAGAAGCTCTAAGCCAATATCTGAAGAATGTGATTGCTGGATCGCTTTATATGCCTCTACGGCACCTTTCTGCTCCAAGGTGCTAACAGAGTCAATGCCCGCTTTCTTTAGCATTCTTTCAGTGGCAAGCCTGAGATTAGGCAGATCTTTAAGGCGGTCTGGCTTTGCGGATGCTTGACTTGCCTTTTCTTTCTTCGCTATCTCTAAAGAGTTCTTTGCTTCTGATAGAGTAAGTTCAGGTTGACCATACCAATCGTCCGGCAAAGCATAATACTTTGTAACGACTGGGTGACCGCGTTTTTTATAGACGTACGGTTGATAGCCTTGTTGTTTAAACTTCTTAACAGTGATGCTATCGGCTCTTATGTGAAGTTTGTCGTTTACGACAAGTGCAAACATTGTGTCTTCAATAAAAATGCCAAAGCCGCCAAACATTGAACGAGATTTCACTCGTCCAAGCTGTTCAAACAGCCTCATTGAGTCTTTTAGTACTGGTTTATCCATGCTGTATGTTCTCGGTGTATGTTAAATACGCCACCAAATCAGGTCCGAGAGAGTAGCAAAACATGCAGAAACTGTGTCATTCGTAAGTAAACTTGTGTTTGCATTGTTTGCCATCGGCAACCCCGCTACCTATCAAAACACTGTGCTAGACAGAAAAATTGGTTTAGGCCGGAGGCTTTGCGTCCCACTCTTTCAAATGGTTTGCCCTGTGCGTGACTTATATATTGAATATATCGCTTATTGAATAAGTATCACAAAAAACACGTGCTTCTGTGATGCCCCTTCAATAATGCTGTCTCAATATTGAGTCTAAACTATATCACAAAATACGCAAGTTTCTGTAAATGATATATTTATTATTTACTTATATCGCGAACGGTATGTCTTTCCACTATTTCCGGGTGCATCTCGAAGACACGCTTTTCGTGATCTTTGTCTTTAATTCTCTCTAGTAGAATCTCAAACGCATTCTTACCAACACGGCGCTTAGGTTGGTGGACGGTGGTCAGTGGTGGTGAGAAGTATTCAGCAAGTTCGATATTATCGTAGCCAATGACAGAAATATCTTGCGGAACGTTAATGCCTTTTTGTCCAAGTCGGCTAATTAAGCCTAATGCCATTGTGTCGTTAAAACAAAAAATTGCCGTTGGTTTGTTATCCATCGCAACAATCTGGTCTGCAGCTAATACTGCTGTATCACACTCGAAGTTACCTTCTAGAATCCAATCTTCATCTATCTTCAAATCGGCTTCAGTCAACGCACGCTTAAAGCCAGCTATTCTTTCCTGGCATGCTGCTTTTTCGAAGTGACCACTTAGGCAAGCAATGTCTTTGTGACCTTTATTAATAAGGTACTTAGTCGCTAGGTATCCACCTTCTTCTGAATTATCTATGATTTTGTCGGCTTGAGATGATTCAGGGCCCCAGTCCATAACCACTTTTGGTATGTCTGCATGGCGATCAAGCATTTCTCTTAACTCTTCCGTAAGATCTGAGCACATAACGAGAATACCATCGACTCGTTTTTCAGCCAGCATTCGAATGTAGTCACGCTGTTTCTCGTAGATTCCACCCGTATTACATAAAATAAGGGTATAGCCTTGGCGATAGCAGTAGCTTTCAACACCGTCAATAACCTCTGAGAAAAACAGGTTGGTTGATTGAGTAACAAGCATACCAATAGTACGAGTTGTGTTACATTTCAAGCTACGAGCAACCGCACTTGGCGCGTAGTTCAATTCGTCTACTGCTTTATTGACCTTCTCCTGGGTGGTTTCTGCCACAAATCGAGTTTTATTTATAACGTGAGAAACCGTTGTTGTAGATACGCCGGCTAAACGGGCAACATCTTTAATCGTGGCCATAATTCTTGTCCTGTTAAGTACCGTACATTCAAAATGTACTTGTCACTGATGCGCTTTAAGTCACACGTGTAAGATTGCTACACGGTTGAGTGACTAAGAAACACAAAAACCGCCAAAAATAGCGGTTTATAGTCAATTTAATTGTCGTTATCGATACCAATTTTAGACCTCATACGTAGTACAAGCAACGAAAACTGGTTGTGTAGGCGTGATCTAAAACCACAATTCGACAATATAGTGGCAACTTTATGAAATTGGGCTATTCGCCAAGTAAATATCGACAATCAAGTTCTAAGAATGCACACAGTAGTTCAGAGACCGACGAGTAGAAACCAAACTCATCGAGTTGTTGGCATTTCTCATTGAACTGTGGCGTCCAAGATAGCAGGTACTTATTAATAAACTGTTGTTGTTCTATTAAGGCTTCATCTAAGTGTTTTTCTTGCTCTAATTCATTTGAACGTATGATTAGATTGCCTAAAAAATCGAGCTCAACCGCGAGGTGATCTGCTGGCTCATTGAGAGACTCTTCAACCGCTACACCGTGTTTAGCCATTAGCTCAGCAACATCTTTCGCAGGTGTATCGTTGAGCAGTCCTGATTTACCGATGTACATGGAAGCGTAAGGAAGCGCTGAATCTTTATCTGATTTTAAAAATAGGTCACAAAAGTCTGCAGATAGCTCTAGTTGTGCATCCTCACGGTCCAACAACCTATTAAGCGCATCAACGAACTTATCGATTGACGGCTTCAATGTACTGTTTTCGCCGAGCCCAGTTAAAAAAGAACGAATCTGAGGTGTTTGGTATTGAGCTAGATCTTTGTCAGTCAACTCTTTAGCAAAAAGACTTGATAACCACCAATAGATCTCAGCGCGTTTTTCATTAAATGTTCTTATTTCTTGCATTGTTGTTTGCCTTTACAGAAATTCTTATTTTAGTTTAACGAATAAAAGTGAATAGCGGTAACTATGAGTGTGACAAAAAATAGTCAAATAAGAGAACTTATTAACAGAAGTGTGGAGGTTGTTTTGAATCAATAAACGCTGATAAATTTCTCAATTCACCCGCCTAACGCTAGAATTATGATTAATTATGAATAGAATGATATGAGTTTATCATTCCAATTAATAGATATGTGGTGTAAATGACTAATCATGTACTGGTCGTTGAAGACGACGAGGTAACACGTAGCAAGCTCGTCGGCTACTTTCAAAATGAAGGCTATACAGTAAGTGAAGCTGAAAGTGGCGAAGAGATGCATGCAATATTGCAACAAGCTCCGATTGATCTGGTCATGCTTGATATCAACTTACCTGGGTCAGATGGTCTTATGCTGACACGAGAGTTACGCGGTCAGTCAGACATTGGGATTATTTTAGTGACTGGACGTACGGATAATATCGACAAGATAGTAGGCTTGGAGATGGGTGCCGATGACTATGTAACGAAACCCTTTGAGCTACGTGAACTGCTGGTGCGAGTAAAAAATTTGTTGTGGAGAATATCGAGAGCAAAAAATCCAGTTGTTGATGAAAACGTTGATGACTCAAATGAAAATATTGTCCGTTTTAGTGAGTGGACATTTGATATTCAGCGTCGTGCTTTAAGTCGTGATGGTGTTCCGGTTAAGCTAACGAAAGCGGAGTATGAGCTACTTGTGGCACTGTCTTCACATCCAAATCAAGTATTAACCCGCGATCGTATACTTAACATGATCAGCCACCGTGTAGACGCGCCTAATGATCGTACCATTGATGTGTTGATTCGCCGTATGAGAGCTAAAATGGAACACGATCCAAAGAATCCACAAATCTTTGTTACCGTGCATGGTGAAGGCTATATGTTTGCGGGCGATTAACTTTAAATAGCGAATATTGACGAGAATTAAAAAAGCCCGAGGTTAATTTTGAACTTCGGGCTTTTTGTTGTCTATTTTGCTGTCAATAAGACAGAAAAACTAAGGCGTATTATTCAGCACTGTCTAAAACGTTCTCTTCGTAGTTGGCAGCCTTATCTCGAAGCGATTGCCAAATGGTTCCTAAGGTTTCATGCCAATAACGTTCAGTCTGTTCTAAATAACGCGCCTTAGGTGTGTACTTTTCCCACGGTTGGTTGATATTTTGATGCGCCAAGTAGTTCGTTGGCGCAGGGATAGGCTTAATACCCGCAGAGTGAAACTCATTTAACGAACGTTGCATGTGGCTTGCAGAAGTGACCAGTATTAGTTTTTTCTGGCCAACAAATGCGGCCGCCTGGCGGGCTTCTTCCCATGTGTCTTGAGCGGTTTCAAGCAAGATAATATCTGATTTAGCGACCCCCAATGCTAGGGCAACTTTTGCCATCATTCTTGCATTACTAAACTCAGAGCCCCCAGCATAACCAGACAGAATCAATTTAGAGCCAGGGTACATACGTGACACACGAATACCTTCACTCAATCTCATCAGCGCAGTACGGCTTAACTCAGACGTTGGTGGAATTTGATCGTCAACCACATGGCCACTGCCAAGGACCATGACGTAATCAACAGGTTCGTCAATCGGCAAGAACGCCGAATAGCTGCGCTCCATTGGCATAAGTAGACGGGTAGATATAGGTTGGAAAGCGATAAGAAAAATACCACAAAGAGAGAACAATACGACAAAACATCCTGTTTTTCGCTTGGCGGTAAACATAATAAGCATTAAGCCTAAAAAACCAACAATAAGCATTGCAGGTAAAGGCATCAGTAACGATGAAACAATCTTTTTCAGCTCAAACATACGAAAATAGTCCGAAAAAACACCACTTGATAATAAAAATAAGAGAATCCTTCTCTATTCCTACCATTCCTATGACAGAATAGCGGGACAATCCTTTATGATAACCTAACTGCTGTGACTGAAGACCGTAATTTCGACGATATTGCCCACAAATTTGTAAAAAATATTTATGGTTCCGATAAAGGAGAGATTCGCCAAGTCATTGTTTGGGAAGACCTTCAAGATATCTTGTCACAGCTTAATTCCAATAATAGACCACTTACTGTGCTTGATGCGGGTGGTGGATTGGGGCAAATGTCACAAAAGCTCGCTAAGTTAGGTCACGATATTACGTTATGTGATCTCTCGTCAGAGATGTTGCAACTTGCCAAGCAGGATGTAGAGCGGAATGAGCTATCACAGCGATACCGTTTTATTCACTCCTCAGTGCAAAAAATCGAAGAACATCTTGAAGACTCTGTTGACTTGGTCTTGTTTCACGCCGTGATGGAGTGGTTAGGCGAACCCAAAGTCGCTCTGCAAAAAGTGCTAGAACAAGTTAAGCCAGGCGGCATGGCATCGGTCATGTTTTATAACCATCATGGGTTAGTTTATAAGAATGTAATTTGTGGCAATATTCCTCACGTTTTAGGGGGAATGCCACATAGGAAAAGATTCAAACTTCAGCCACAGAAAGGATTGAAGCCTGAAGACGTCTATCAATGGATTGAAGAGGCGGGCTTCGAAATCTGTGGTAAATCGGGAATACGTTCATTTAGTGACTACATAGGGAATATGGAATATATGGGCGATTACCAGTACGAAGATGTATTGGCTCTAGAGAAACAGTTGTGTCGACAAGAGCCATACCTCTCATTAGGCCGTTACATTCATGTATCAGCAAAAAAGAAATAGAAAACAGGATAAGAAATGAGTGAGATGACTCTCAATGTTGCGGAGCAGCCAATCGATGAATTGGTTGGCTGGGTAAAGCAGCACGATTTCTCATTAAACCTGTCTAATGAACGACTTGCATTTCTAATCGCATTAGCGGTTTTAAGTGACAATAGGTTTGATGAAGAACTAGGTGAAGGTGAATTGCATGATGCTTTTACCATCGTCACTCGAATGTTTGAAAGCACTGGTGAAGCGTCGGCATTTCGCGCGAATAATGCCATCAATGAACTTGTTAAACAGCGCCTAATTCGCCGCTTTACAAGTGAAGTAACCGACGGAGCGAGTATCTATCGCTTATCGTCGCTTGCTATCGGAATCACTGATTACTATGTGCGTCATCGAGAATTTTCAAAGCTTAAGCTCTCCATTCAGTTATCAATGGCGGCTGATGAAATGTCTAAAGCGTCTCAAGCAGCCCATGAAGGTGGCAATGACGCGCATTGGAAAAAACGCGTTTACGGAGTTTTAAAGTACTCGGTTGGTGAAATATTTGATCAAATCGATCTGAACCAACGAGTGATGGATGAACAGCAGCAGATCGTGAAGGACCAAATCGCAGAGCTTTTAAATAAAGATTGGCGAGATGCGATCAACAACTGTGAATCCCTTTTGTCTGAAACCTCTTCCACCTTAAAAGAGCTGCAAGATACACTGCAAGCGGCGGGAGATGAGATTCAAACCCAGATTCTTGATATTCAAGGGCTTATTTATAACGACTCCGAACGTGAAGAGGTTGAAGAAACACTTTTTAACCTTCAAACCAAGCTTGATCGTATCATCAGTTGGGGACAGCAGGCGATTGATCTATGGATTGGTTATGACCGTCACGTGCACAAATTTATCCGAACCGCGATTGATATGGATAAGAACAGGGCCTTTAGTCAACGTCTAAGACAGTCTGTTGCTGATTACTTCGATGCGCCTTGGTATCTCACTTATGCCGATGCCGAGCGACTCAGTGACCTTCGTGATGAAGCTCTTGTTCTTCGCGATGATGAAGTCACAGGTCAGGTTCCACTTGATGTGGAGTATGAAGAAGTTCAACAGGTCAATGATGAACTATCCAACCGTATAAGCTCAATGTTGAAAGTACATAAAGAGCAGGGTAGTGCGATCGATTTAGGTCTCGTATTGCGAGACTACTTGGACGCCCACCCACAGACACAACATTTTGATTTAGCTCGAATGGTTATCGACCAAGCCGTCCGTCTGGGGTATTCCGAATCGGATTACCGTGCGATACAGCCCGACTGGCAAGCGATTAACGATTTTGGTGCAAAGGTACAAGCAAATGTCATCGACAGATATTAATGAATACATGCCAGAAAACCTGGCGAAAGCGATCTCTAATCCACTCTTCCCTGAACTCGATAGCGTGTTGCGTTTAGGGCGTCATATTTCGAGTGAAGATCTTGATAAACACGCACTGTTAACGGATTTCGAAACGGAATTAGCACTCTTTTATCAACGTTATAATGTGGAGCTGGTGAAAGCACCAGAAGGCTTCTTTTATTTGCGCCCTCGCTCTACATCACTGATTAACCGTAGTGTGCTCACCGAGCTAGACATGCTAGTGGGCAAAGTACTTTGTTTCTTATATTTGAGCCCAGAGCGTTTAGCTCATGAAGGTATTTTTACTAACCAAGAGCTATACGAAGAGCTACTCAACCTCGCGGATGAGAAAAAACTGATGAAGTTTGTCACTAATCGAGCCACAGGCTCTGATTTAGATCGTGAGAAACTATTTGAAAAAGTGAGAACCTCTCTTCGACGTCTGCGCCGTTTGGGTATGGTCATCAACGTGGGTGAATCAGGTAAATTCCAGATCAGCGAATCCGTGTTTCGATTTGGTGCTGATGTCCGTATTGGCGACGATATTCGAGAAGCGCAGCTAAGGCTAATTCGAGATGGTGAAGCTGTTGTTCATACACAACAACCTAGCCAAGGTGAACTTTTACAAGATGAAGAGTCAGCGAATGAAGAGCTGACAAGTGAAGAAGAAAAGACAGAAACGGAAGGTAACGCATGATTGAAAGAGGTAAGTATCAATCACTCACTATGATCAACTGGAACGGCTTTTTCGCCCGTACCTTTGATATTGACGGATTGGTGACAACGTTATCTGGTGGTAATGGCGCTGGTAAATCTACCACAATGGCAGCATTTATCACGGCTCTAATCCCTGACCAAAGTCTGCTTCACTTTAGAAATACGACCGAAGCGGGTAGCTCTCAAGCTTCTCGTGATAAAGGCCTATACGGTAAGCTGCAACCAGGCGCTTGTTACGCTGCGTTGGATGTGGTGAACTCAAAAAATCAACGCCTACTCTTTGCTGTGAAGCTTCAACAAGTTGCAGGCCGTGATAAGAAAGTCGACATTAAACCTTTCGTTATTCAAGGCTTACCAAGCCACGTGAAACCAACGGATGTGTTGATTGAAAGTGTTTCAGACAATCACGCCCGCGTACGTCAAATTAATGAAGTAAAAGAGATCGCTGCTCAGCATGAAGGCGCGCACTTTAAAGCATTTAGTTCTATCGTCGATTACCATGCACAAATGTTTGAGTACGGTGTGGTGCCTAAGAAGCTACGTAATACTAGCGATCGTTCTAAGTTCTATCGTCTTATTGAAGCGTCACTGTACGGTGGCATTTCAAGTGCGATTACGCGCTCGTTACGCGACTACCTACTACCTCAAAATGGTGGGGTGAAAAAAGCGTTCCAAGACATGGAATCGGCGCTGCGTGAAAACCGTATGACGTTAGAGGCAATCAAAACCACTCAAGCAGATCGCGACCTGTTTAAAAATCTGATCATGGAATCAACCAATTATGTTGCGGCTGATTACATGCGTCACGCCAATGACCGAAAAAATAAACTCGATAATACGCTGGCACTGCGTTCAGAGCTATTTAGCTCTAGAGATACACTAATCAAGCAGCATGACCTGCTTAACAATGTGCAGCAAGAGTTGGAAGCGGTCATAGAGAAAGAGTCAGCACTCGAGCAAGATCATCAAGGTGCATCGGATCATCTTCAACTCGTTCAAACGGCATTAAGACAGCAAGAAAAAGTTGAGCGCTATCAAGGTGACTTAGAAGAGCTGAGTGAGCGACTTGAAGAGCAGTTGATGGTGGTTGAAGAGGCTCAAGAGCAGTTATTGAGTGTCGAGCAACAGACACATCTTGCCGAAGATGAAGTGGATAGCCTGAAATCACAACTGGCGGATTATCAACAGGCACTTGATGTTCAGCAGACTCGAGCGTTGCAGTATCAACAAGCGGTTGAAGCGTTAACTAAAGCAAAGCAGCTTCTTAATGATGAAGGCCTGACCGCAGATTCAGCGTCTTTGGCATTGCCTCAGTTAAAGCAGCAGCAAGAGCAGCAGACCACTAAGCTACTATCGGTTAAGCATAAACTGGACATGTCCTCTGCGGCAACTGAGCAGTTTGAATCTGCTTTAGCGTTAGTGAAAAAAATCAATGGCGAGACCGATCGTAATGAAGCGGCGTCAGTAGCAAAGAGTATTTTAAATACTGCACGCGACGCTGAGCAAACCACTCAAAATGAACAGCAGTGGCAAGCACAATTTCGAGAAGTAGAGCGACAAGTTGAACAGCAAAAGCAACTGAAAGAAACGATTAACAACTACCAAAAACAATATGGTGTTGAGCTCGTTGATGAAGTGACGTTAGAACAAGAGCGTGAACATCATTCTGAGCAGATCGAAAGCTTAGATTTTGCGATTGAAGAGATTCGCGAAAAACGCAGCGAACACCGTAACCAAAGACAAGTGGTGACGAGTGATATCAGCAGGCTCGAAAAAATCGCACCAAATTGGATTGCTGCCAACGATGCACTAGAGACACTAAGAGAGCAAAGTGAGAGTGAGTTAGAAGATAGCCAAGCGGTGATGCAGAAAATGCAGCAGGTGCTTGAGCAAGAAAAGTCGCTAACTCATGAGAAAGATAAGCTTGCTCAAAGAAGAGCGGAACTGGATACGGAAATAGAGCGTCTTGCCTCTCCTGGCGGTTCGAATGATCCTAGGCTAAAAGGGCTTGCGGATACATTAGGCGGTGTACTGCTCTCTGAAATTTACGATGACATCACAATCGATGACGCCCCTTACTTCAGTGCAATGTACGGCCCTGCTCGTCACGCGATCGTTGTGTCAGATCTAACGGGTATAAAAGAAAAGCTGGTTGATTTAGATGATTGTCCAGAGGATCTTTACATCATTGAAGGAGATATTGATGCCTTTGATGACAGCTCATTTAATGCCGATGAACTAGAAGGTGCGGTTTGCGTTCTGCTTAATGAGCGCCAAATGCGTTACTCGCGTTTACCTGAGATCCCACTGTTTGGTCGAGCAGCCCGTGAACAGCGATTAGAGCTATTACGAGAGCAGCGTGAAGAGGTGGTGGAAAATCACGCGAAAGCGGCATTCGATTCTCAAAAATTAGCGCGACTATATCAAAGCTTCAATCGTTTTGTAGCGTCACATATTCAAGTTGCATTTGAAAGTGACCCAGAGTTAGAGCTCAACAAGCAACGCGACACAGACTCAAAAATTGCTCGTGCATTGTCCGAACTTGCATCTAGCGAACAGCAAACATCAGCGCAACGTCAAGCAAGCAAACAAGCGCTAACGGTTCTTGATAAGTTGGCCCCTATGATCGCTCTGATTGAAGAGACAGATTTAGATGCTCGCTATCATGACTTAACAGAGAAAGTGTCAACAATTTCTCAAGCGAAAACATTTTTAAGTACTCATGGTAAAGATGTTCAAGCCTTAGCTAAAGTTATGACGGCACTTGATAGTGACCCAGAGCAGTTTGATGCATTGACTCAAGAGTATCAACAAGCTGACACAGAACTTCAGAAACTGAAAACCGATATCTTCGCTGTTTCTGATTTGGTTGAGCGTAAACATTACTTTAGTTACTCGGATTCAGTTGATCTACTCAATAAGAGCAGTGAACTGAATGATCAGTTGAAAGCTAAGCTGGTTGATGCAGAAAGAACTCGTACGCGTTTCCGTGAAGAGCAAAAACAAGTTCAAGGGCAAATGAGTCAATACCAGCAAGTTTTGGCATCGCTGAAAAGTTCGCATCAAGCCAAGCAAGAGACGGTACAAGAGTTTAAGCAAGAGCTCCAAGAGTATGGAGTAACTGCTGATGAAGCTTCATTAGAACGCTCTCAGCGCCGCAAAGATGAGCTTCACGAACAGCTACACGCGACTCGAAATAGAAAGAGCGAGTGTGACAGAACTATTACGTCAACTGAGCTCGAAATTAAAGGGCTCGCTAAGCGCTTAAGAAAGGTTCAAAAAGAGTACATTGAGCTACGTACTTTTGTGGTTGCAGCAAAAGCAGGTTGGTGTTCGGTATTACGCTTAGCGCGAGAGAATGATGTAGAGCGTCGCCTTCATAAGCGCGAATTGGCGTACTTGTCAGCGGCTGAGCTGCGTTCAATGTCAGATAAGGCGCTAGGTGCGCTTCGTTTAGCGGTGGCCAATAACGATGACTTGCGTGATGCGTTACGTCTCTCTGAAGACAATGCACACCCTGAACGTAAGGTTCTCTTTTACATTGCTGTGTATCAGCATCTGCGTGAACGTATTCGTCAGGATATTATCCACACCGATGATCCAGTTGAAGCGATAGAAGAGATGGAAGTGGAGTTAGCTCGACTTACCGAAGAGTTAACACTGCGTGAAAACCGGTTAGCTATTAGTTCAGATTCTGTTGCTAGCATCATTAAAAAGACGATCTTGCGAGAGCAAAACCGCATTCGAATGCTCAACCAAGGGCTATCCAATATTGGGTTTGGTCAGGTGAAAGGCGTTCGCTTGAATGTCAAAGTCAGAGAAAGTCATGAGATCTTGCTAGCTGGGTTATCAGAGCAACAAGTTCAGCACAAAGATCTGTTTGAAAGTATGCGCTTTACCTTCTCTGAAGCAATGGCGAAATTGTTCCAACGTGTAAACCCGCATATTGATATGGGGCAACGTTCACCGCAGGTATTAGGTGAAGAGCTACTGGACTACCGAAACTACTTAGAACTGAGTGTTGAAGTAAACCGTGGCTCTGACGGCTGGTTACAAGCTGAGTCTGGTGCTCTATCAACCGGTGAAGCGATCGGTACTGGCCAGTCAATTCTTCTAATGGTAATTCAGAGTTGGGAAGAAGAGTCACGTCGCCTGCGCAGCAAAGATATTGTACCTTGTCGTTTACTCTTCTTAGATGAAGCGGCGCGTCTTGATACTAAATCAATCAATACCTTGTTTGAGCTGTGTGATCGCCTCGACATGCAGCTGCTGATTGCGGCACCTGAAAACATCAGCCCAGAGAAGGGTACGACTTACAAACTGGTTCGTAAGATCTTTAAAGACCATGAACACGTGCACGTTGTTGGTCTTCGCGGCTTTGGTTCTGAAAAGAAGAAAACACCTATTGTGGATGGGCTTCTTGACTCAGTTGACGTAAATAGTGCTGCCAATCTTGAACAAGAGACCGAGAGCATCGATTAACTCATTCAAGATAAGTTGACGTTCTTTTTAACTACGAAAACGCTCACCATTGGTGAGCGTTTTTTATTACTTAATATTCATTAATGGCGCTTTTCCTGTCTTGGGAAGGTGAGGTTTGACTCCACTTACAAAAAGATATCGGAAGTTGGCATCGCCTGAATATCCAAGTCGTATAGGTTTGTATTGTCCTTTTAACGCTTTGAGTGCATAGCGTTAAAGAGTAAGCGATGGGAGTAACGTTAAGCTGAGGAAGAATATCTAACAAAAAGCCCGCGTAAAGCGGGCTTTTTCATGTAGTGAATCAGATAGGGTTTAGCCTTGTATCTCTTTAGCAAAGATACCGAACTGCTTAGCTGCGTATGCCACTCGTTCCGCTGGTTTTGGGTATTCAGCGGGCATGCCTAAACTTTCAATGTGCTGCAATCTAGGGAGTAAGCCCGCCCCGTTCGCAATTTGAATAGCCAAGCCAGGTCGAGCATTTAACTCAAGTACCATTGGGCCCTCTTCTTGATCGAGTACCATATCGGTTCCCATGTAACCAAGCCCCGTCATTTCCCATGCACTTGAAGCCAGAGTAAGCAGCTTTTCCCAATGTGGGACTTGCAGCTGACTTAACTCTTGGTCGGTGTCTGGGTGATGAGTAATTGGCTTATCAAATTGTACCGCGCGCACGGCACGACCTGTCGCGATATCAATGCCAATTCCAACAGCGCCTTGGTGAAGGTTTGCCTTACCGTCAGAAGCGGCAGTAGAGCAACGCATCATTGCCATAACAGGATAACCCTTAAAAACAATGATACGAACGTCAGGTACACCCTCAAAGCTATAGCCGTCAAAGCAAGAGTCGAACTTGATTAAGTTCTCTACGACGGCAACATCATTTTTACCACCGAGGGAAAATAGCCCAGCTAAAGCGTTACTGATGTGGCGTTCCACATCTTCCTTGCCAACAGTTTCACCAGAAGGCTTAGTATAAACGCCATCTTTATGAGAAATGATAACAAGAATACCTTTACCACCACTGCCTTGCGCAGGTTTAATGACAAAACCCGGCCAGTCAGTAACCATCTTGTGGATGGTTTTAACTTCGGCTTGGTGCCCAATAACACCGATTAAAGCGGGTGTGGTACAGCCAGCTTGCTCAGCGATAATCTTGGTCTTTAGTTTGTCATCAACCAATGGGTACTTTGAGCGATCATTGTAACGAGCAATATAGCTATGGTTACGCTGATTCATGCCCATAATACCTTTATGGCGTAACTTACCTGGGGAAGTAAACTGTGAAAACATAGTTAGTCCTCCGCAAGTGGTTTAAAGCGACGTAGTTCTGTTAAACGGTATCCAGTGTAGGTACCAAGCAATAAGATAGCCGCTAATACAATCAGCTGTAGACCAATAAAGTTAAAGGTTAAGTGTTGAACATAGCTATTAGTCATTGCTAGGTAAACAAGTACAGCGGTTAATAGAGAGCCACCACCTTGCAAAAGAACCTCTTTAGGACCTTCTTCTTCCCAGAGAATAGACATACGTTCAATCGTCCAAGATAGGATGATCATCGGGAAGAACGTAATAGATAGACCTTCTGTTAGACCAATATTGAACGCGATAACCGTAAAGGCTGAAATGATCATGATAACGGTAATAATCACCGCGGAGATCCGGGATACCAAAAGCAGGTTTAATTTGGAGAGATAACTACGTATCACCAAACCGGTACCAACAATAAGTAAGAAACCCACGATACCGGTGACCAGTTGCGTTTGAACAAATGCCACTGCGATCAGTACTGGCATGAAAGTCCCTGACGTTTTTAGACCGACAATCACACGCAGGAATACAACAAGAAGCGCACCAATTGGAATGAGCATGATGGTTTTGAACATCGCTTGCTCTTCGAGAGGCAGACTATGAATAGAGATGTTGAGTAAACCATCGGCTTGCACTTTATCATTGGTTGCTTGTTTTGGAGAGACGTCTTGCGCAATCATAGAGAAGTGGACTTGGCTGTTTTGTCCACCGACGATATCAAGAAGAGAAACGTTTGACTCATCCCAGATTAACAAGTTTTCTTTCGTTTCAGGCGTACCAGACGTTGGGTTAAATAGCTCCCACTTCTTGCCGTCCCAAACTTGGTTCATCTGCTGGATACTTTGACGACGTCGACCATCCTCAAGTTCAATAACACCAACCACTTTACTTGGTATTTGAGCATAGGCAAGAAGCTTATCTACCGCCTCTACCTTAGATAAACGATTGAGTACTAATGCAGAGTTTTGGCTATCGCCATCATTGAGTGTTTTGATTAGTTCACGAGTAAAAGTGACGTCATCTGCAGAGCGTTGATTTGCACGGGTAATAAGTGCATTAGCTGCCGCTTCCATTGGGCCATCAAACGTTGGCTTTATGATTTCTCCAGTGGGCTTTGAAGATTGAACGACGGCTTGAGGATCAACTAAAAATTGAGTTTTGTAATAAATCGTCTGAGAGCCACTTGCTTGGCGAATAGACCATTCAGCACGGCGACCTGCATCGGTATTTAAGTAAGAAACACCGTAACCCGGTGAGGACGCTGATTCATTAATAAGAGTGTAGCCAGCTTGAGTGAGAGGCGCGGCCAAAGAGGCTTTAACGGGCTGATTTTGAGCAGTGAACTCTACGCGAGCTTCAATATCCCAAACTTGACGAGTTTCACCTGGGGTCCAAGGTACGCCGTAAGTATCATGTCTTAAAACACTAAGCGCAATCCCTGCAACTATCAGAAAGGCGACTGATAGATAAAATGGTATTTTTGAAGTCATAAACTACCTATTATTTTTGTTTGATTTCCGTATGTATATATTTGCGGCTTATATCAACAAGTGCGATGTCTCGAATGAACTCTCGCCCTAGAAGAATAGGATGACTCATTTGTGACCTGTCTGCCAATGTAAACTGCGCTTTTTCATGAATTTTGCCAACTCTAACCCAAAGTTCTACAACCGCTCTTCTTTCTGAGCTCTCACTAGTGGATTGGCGAATTTTTACAAATCGTATAACAGGAAGTTCGATCCAGTTGTTGTCATCCAATGTTGTGACACCGTCTGAGAGGTGGAAGCGAACCCAATTTCTACCATTGCGCTCAAAGTGCTGAATATCAATAGCATTTAATGATGATGTTGCGGCACCTGTATCAACTCGAGCATCAAAAGTTTGTCCAATCGAGTCGATTTGAACATGCTCAATTTCACCGAGTACTATTTTTTCTGTGGATGAGGTTGGTAGCGATACAGGAAGAGGGGATGTCTCTTCCTCTTCTTCTATTTGTGGGGGATTAGATAGACTGATGGTAGCGTGTTCAATTTGCTCTTGTAGGAAAATAATTTCTGCTTCTAAACTGTCAACATAATCCGTCTGATTGCTAACAGATAGGGCGATATTGTTAAGCCTATTGGTAAGATGAAGGTTCGATTCTTGAATAGCTGAAATTGTTTCTTGATGTAGTTGTTCGCTATTGGTTTGTGCGCAGCCGGCTAAAAGGCCAAGGGCAAGGGCTGGGACTAATCGTTTAAACATTGAAAACCTTAATGCACTATTATTATTAAGTTGTTTAGTGACTATGAGAGATGCTTTTTGATGCATCTCTCCTATATCAGCGGAAGAATATCTCATTGCTTGAATTACAAGTTAGAGAATTGTCAATTATGGCTTGTTCGCCACTAATATTGCGCGGCGTGGCGCAGGGTGACCTTCACGAGTCTTTGTTGGATCATTTGGGTCTAAATAATCAGGTAAAGAATTGTGCGTCATCCACTCTGTGGTACGTTGTTCACCAATGGTGGTTGTGTTCTCATCAACAACTCTAACATTTTCAAAACCAACTTGCTCTAACCACACCTTTAATGCTAAAGCAGAAGGGAAGAAATAAACATTTCTCATCTGAGCATAGCGACCGACCGGAACCAGAACCGTGTTTTCATCGCCTTCAATAACAAGTGTCTCAAGCACTAACTCTCCGCCAGAAACCAGTTGATCTTTTAGCTGAATGAGATGATCAAGTGGGGAACGGCGATGGTATAAAACGCCCATGCTAAATACCGTGTCAAACGCTTCCAACTTAGGAAGTTGTTCGATACCGAGTGGAAGCAAGTGAGTTCGTTGATCATCGCCCATTAGTTTTCGAATCGCTTCAAATTGGACTAAGAAAAGGTGAGAGGGGTCGATACCGATACATAAGCGCGCTTGCTCTCCAAGCATACGCCACATATGGTAGCCATTACCGCAGCCTACATCGAGAACATTACGATTTTTTAAGGGAGATATATGGGGTAATACACGATCCCATTTCCAGTCACTTCGCCATTCGGTATCGATATGAATGTCGTGGACGGTATAAGGGCCTTTGCGCCAAGGGTGAAACGTCTTCAATAGGTTCTCTAGCTTCTTTACTTCACCTGTTACAAGAGGAGTAGTATTGGAAAGAGAGACAGATTCTTTCAAATCAATATTATCAGGTTTACCCGATTGGATTTTTTTGAGTGCGCGAAGCCAGCGATCAAAATCCCCATGTTCTGCATTTTGCCAATCCGTAAGCTGCTGAGGTAGTGTATTGAGCCATGGTTGTAGGCGGTCATCTTTTGCGAGAAGTTGGTAGATGTTTGCAAAATCGAACATTGATGTGTTCCTGTAAAAATATCTATTATTTTGTGCGTGTTCAGTACGGCTCTATAAATAAAAGAGTGGATAACTGAACACTTTAAGGCATGGCTGACGAACGAAAGTTCCCAACCCGCTAATAAAAAGTGGCGTTATTACTTAATGGCGAACATTGAGCCAAAGTTAAAACATTGAAACCAAACCTCGTTACTTGAAAATCCAATGTTATTGAATCGTTCTTTGTGCATTTGAATGGAGTCTGGGCGCATGACGTTTTCTATTGCACTGCGCTTTTGGCTAACTTCTAATTCGCTATACCCATTGGCACGTTTAAAATCATGGTGCAGATCGATCAAAAGCTCGTTGGCATTTTCATCATCGAAGACATATTTTTCGGAAAGAATAAGAATGCCGCCAGGGCGCAATCCAGCGTAGATTTTCTCAAGTAGGGCGTAGCGATCGTCTGGGGAAAGAAATTGCAGCGTAAAATTTAACACGACGATAGAGGCATCTTTGATTTCGATCTCGCGAATATCCGCTTCCATAACCTCAACGGGTGTGTCAGAACGGTAAGCGTTCACGTGAAGCTTACAACGTTCCACCATGGCTGCTGAATTGTCGACAGCGAAGATAGTACAGCCTTCTTGATGGATATGGCGACGCATTGACAGTGTCGCAGCACCTAATGAACAACCCAAGTCATAAATATTAGAGTGAGGCTTTACAAACCGCTCTGCTAGCATGCCAATAGCAGAAATGATGTTGCTATAACCAGGAACTGAGCGTTGAATCATGTCAGGGAAAACTTCCGCGACACGTTCATCAAAAGTGAAGTCACCGATCTTATCGATTGGAGCGGAGAAGATAGCGTCTTTGTTGCCCATAATGTTCTCTCATGGATGTTAACTTAGGAATGGAATATCCATACCCGATAAAAGGGGGCGTATTTTACGTAATTATCCTTGTTATGTCACGAAATCATCGATGCTCTGATTGTATGAATATTGAACTATAGTTTGTGGTGAATTTAAAACATTGAAATTTGGTTGTTGCCTTGCTGGGCAGGGAAAGCAGCAAGTTTTGGAAGATCTGTTTTTTCAGCCAGTTGTTTATACAATTTGTCAGCCAATTGAGGAGCTTCTACATTATCTGGCGTATGTATCATGACATACGGTTGCTTTCCTTCCTCAATCCATATTGGGAGCTTCTTAAGCCAAGGTTCAAAAAAGGCCAAGTTTGCTTCTTGGTCTGGGTGCCCGATAAAGCGAATCATGGGATTATCGGCGGTCGAAATAGCATGAACAGGGACTTTGGGTTTTTTCTGATGGGCATCGATCACCGCGGCACTCGTGGGAGGAGCAGAAAAAACAGGGCGACTATCCATGATGATTCGATTAATTCCATTTTCTACTAGCCAGTGGTTAAAACGTTTTTCTGAGTCACGCTTATTAAAAAATCCCATGTGACGAACTTCAACGCCAAGTTTCATCTCTTTTGGAAACAGCGTACAAAACTTTTTTAAAACCTCTAGTGATTGAGGTTCAAATTGATGAGGCAGCTGAATTGTCCATTGCCCAATACGCGAGTGAAGAGGGGCCATAACATTAAGAAAGTCGGTGAGCTCTTGCTGGCAATGCCTTAACTGCTGTTGGTGGGTGATGAATTTTGGGAGCTTGAATGTGAAATGAAAATCATCGTGTGTTGCACTGCGCCAGTTTTGCAATGTGCTAATAGAGGGCGTGGCGTAAAACGTGGTATTCCCTTCAACGCAATGAAATACTGACGCGTATTTTTCAAGCCGTTCAGCAGGTTTTGTCCCTTTTCCATAAAGTGAAGATTGCCATTCAGGATGAGACCACATGGTTAAGCCGAGACGTAAAGGAAAATGGTACATGAAAACCCTAAATTTCATTTCGATAAATGGATAAAATAGTACTGTACGAGAGTTTTGCTGAATTCGGTACTTTCGAGATATAATTAGCGCAATTTTTTTGGTTTTGCTGAATATTTACACGTTTGGTGGTTTAAAAAGCAGCAAAGCACGATAAAACACAATAAATTCGAGTGCGGAAGGTCGATTTTGAGCGAGTTTCCGCGTATAAATATTCCTTTGCTCTGTAGGGTGGAAATGTCCGCCTACAGCTTGGAAATTAGTAAACAATTAAGAGATTGGGAAATTCATTATGCGTACCCATTACTGTGGTAACCTGAACAAGTCCCTGGCGGGACAAACTGTAGAATTGTGCGGCTGGGTAAATCGTCGCCGTGATTTAGGCGGTCTTATCTTCATTGATATGCGCGATCGCGAAGGCATCGTTCAGGTTGTTGTCGATCCAGATATGAAAGATATCTTTCCAATCGCGAACCAACTGCGTAATGAATTCTGTATCAAATTGACTGGCGAAGTACGCGTACGTCCAGAAAGCCAAGTAAACAAAGACATGGCAACGGGTGAAGTTGAGCTTTATGCAACAGGCTTAGAGATCATCAACCGTTCTGAAGCACTTCCACTAGATTTCAACCAAACGAACTCTGAAGAACAGCGTCTAAAGTACCGTTACATCGATCTTCGTCGCCCAGAAATGAGCGACCGCATCAAGCTTCGTGCACGTGCTTCTAGCTTCGTTCGTCGTTTCCTAGATGAAAACCTGTTCCTAGACATCGAAACACCAGTACTAACTAAAGCGACACCAGAAGGTGCACGTGACTACCTAGTACCAAGCCGTGTTCACAAAGGCAGTTTCTACGCACTTCCTCAATCTCCTCAGCTGTTTAAGCAGTTGCTGATGATGTCTGGTTTTGATCGCTACTACCAAATCGTTAAATGTTTCCGTGATGAAGATTTACGTGCTGATCGTCAGCCTGAATTTACTCAAATCGATATCGAAACCTCGTTCATGTCTTCTCAAGAAGTACGTAACATTACTGAAAAGCTGGTTCACGATATGTGGAAAGAGCTTTTGGATGTTGAACTTGGTCAATTCCCTGTCATGCCATTCTCTGAAGCGATTCGTCGTTTTGGTTCTGATAAGCCAGATCTACGTAACCCATTAGAACTCGTGGACGTTGCTGACTTACTGAAAGATGTCGAATTCAAAGTATTCTCTGGTCCTGCAAATGACGAAAAAGGTCGTGTAGCGGTAATCCGTGTCCCAGGTGGCGCTAAGCTAACTCGTAAGCAAATCGACGGTTATGCTGAGCATGTAGGCATCTACGGCGCGAAAGGCCTTGCTTGGATGAAGGTTAATGACCGTGCTGCAGGCATGGAAGGTATCCAATCTCCAGTGGCTAAGTTCCTAAACGAAGACGTCATTAACGGTATTCTTGAGCGTACTAATGCTGAATCTGGCGATATCATCCTATTTGGCGCTGATAAAGCGAACATCGTTGCTGAAGCAATGGGCGCACTTCGTATTAAGCTAGGCGATGACTTAGAACTAACGGATAAGAAAGCTTGGGCTCCTCTTTGGGTTATTGATTTTCCAATGTTCGAAGAAGACGGTGAAGGCAACCTACACGCTATGCACCACCCATTCACATCACCACTTGGTGTGAACGCGGAAGAGCTAAAAGCGAACCCAGCAGCAGCTAACTCTGATGCCTACGACATGGTTATCAACGGCTACGAAGTTGGCGGCGGTTCTGTACGTATTCACAACGCAGAAATGCAAACTGCGGTATTTGGCATCCTAGGTATTGAAGAGCAAGAGCAGCAAGAGAAGTTTGGCTTCCTACTTGACGCGCTTAAATACGGTACACCACCACACGCAGGTCTAGCATTCGGTCTTGACCGTCTAGCCATGCTACTTTGTGGTACAGAAAACATCCGTGACGTTATCGCATTCCCGAAAACAACGGCGGCAGCATGTCTACTAACAGACGCGCCAAGTTTAGCGAACCCAGCGTCACTGGAAGAGCTTGCGATCGCAGTCACTGAAGCTAAGAAAGAAGCTGAGTAATTCGCGAAATTTGCTAATTGACTAATACATAAGCGCTAATTGATGATATCAATTGGCGCTTTGTTTTTTCTAATGCAAACTAATAAAGAGGCGGCCGTAATTGGTCAAATCATAATAAGAGTAATTAATGTCGATTATTTTAGGGATTGATCCAGGTTCCCGCATTACAGGCTATGGCGTTATACAACAGCAAGGGCGTCATCTCTATTATCTAGGGAGTGGCTGTATTCGTATGTCTGAAAAAGAGTTGCCCGGGCGATTAAAGCAAATCTATGCGGGTGTTTCAGAGATCATTACTCAGTTCCAGCCAGACGTGTTTGCTATTGAACAGGTGTTCATGGCGAAAAACCCAGATTCAGCGCTCAAGCTTGGTCAGGCAAGAGGCAGCGCTATTGTTGCCGCCGTGAATTGTGATTTGCCTGTGTTTGAATATTCCGCGAGATCAATAAAACAAGCGGTCGTAGGAACAGGTGGCGCAGATAAAGCGCAGGTTCAGCACATGGTTCAACATATGTTAAAACTGCCAGCGAAACCGCAAGCCGATGCGGCAGATGCGCTTGGTGTGGCTATTTGTCATGCTAACACCAATAAAACGTTAGCGGCGCTTGCAGGGAAGGCGACCAGTGCGAAAAAAGGCCGTTATCGCTAATTCATCTGCATCCTCAAAAATGAGACATATTAAGCAGTTTGGGTATCTTTATTTGTTGCTGAGTTGTTAGGTAAATATAGTGGTCGGAGGTCTAATTAGTCTCAACTAGTCAAGGATGATCTCCGATGAACCCTGCTAAACTATGGCGTGAAGCTTGTATGCCGAATGATCCACAATGGGATCGAAAACAACAACGCCAAGCCGATATCCTCTCTTTATTTACATTTATTGCCTTTCTCGTCGGTATCTATAGCTTCATAAAATGGAGCAAGTATGGGCACGACTCCCTTATTATGACGTCAATGGCGTTAATGGCTCTTGAGCTGATTTCAGCCATGAGTTTGCGATGGTTGAAAAGTCCGTTCATTGCCTTAAATATTGGCTTCACGGGAATGGCACTGCATGCGCTGAATATAATTTATCAAAGTGGTGGAGTGGTGAATTCAACCCAAGCATTTTGGGTTCCGCTCCTCATTGTTGCGTTCTTCTTGTCTGGCACAAGAGTGATGGCGCTAACGTGGAGCCTAGTTGTGATATCCCTGTCATCCGTCATGACCTATCAGCACATATCAGGTACGCCATTTCCTGTATTAGAATTAAGTGAATCAGCGACCCGCATTGAAATATGGTCTGGAACGGTTCTTCCGCTCATCGTTATTTGCATCGCTCAAGCATTCACAGCAAAGCAGCGTGACCACGCTATCGAGGTTGCCGAAAAGGCGAAGCAAAGTAGCGAGCATATAGCATCGAAGGCACAAAACGGATCAAACAGATTAGCGAGTGTATTAGAGCAGGCCACAACAAACTCAACTCAGCTTAAAAGTGTCTCTGAAGAGCTTGAATTGCAATCTAAGCAACTTGATGGACAGGTGAATCAACTCAATATTAATTGTGAATCGCAAGCGAGTGCCGCCGAGCAGATGAGCCAGCAAGTCCACCAAATGGCACTGGGAGTGGAAGAGTCGAGCAAATTTGTCGATGAGCTTCATTTTAGAAGTCAGCAGGTTCATCAGCAGGCAGCAATGAGTTCGGAGCTACTTGCCGCTTCAACATCGGCAATTGGCCAAATACTCAGTAGTCATGAAGAGATAACCAAAGTTGCAGATTTAATCACTTCAGTGGCAGAACAAACGAATCTATTGGCACTAAATGCCGCCATAGAAGCGGCGAGAGCAGGGGAACAAGGTAGAGGTTTTGCTGTGGTTGCTGAGCAAGTACGAGAGTTGTCTGGGAAAAGTAGTAACTCAGCTATAGAGATTCGTTCGCTGCTAGATCGTAGTGAAAATGAAGTGAAGCATGGCCAAGAGGTTGTGACATCAAGCGCTGAACGAATGAATTCCATTATCGAACAAGTGACCCAAATCTCCACAGATGTAAATGGGTTAACAGGTATCATGGCGCAACAAATGACGTCACTTAAAGAGCTCGATGAAACCAGTAGTGAGGTCGCGAGTAGTGTCGTGAGCACCAAATCTATTTCAGAGACCGTCGCTCGAAATGGCGATGCACTGAATAATCAAGTGGACTCAGTACGCCGTTTAACGCATCAGCTCGATCAAGTTGTGTCGAACATTTGATTCCAATTTGCATAAAGAACTGGATGTCTATCCAGTTCTTTATTATTCTTGTCGCAAATTGTTTTCTAAAGAGATCTCACGTGATTGGACGTCTTCGCGGCTTATTGATTGAAAAGCAGCCCCCTGAATTATTAATTGAAGTAAATGGCATTGGCTATGAAGTGCAAATGCCGATGAGCTGTTTTTATGAGCTTCCAGAATTGGGTCAAGAGGCAGTGATTTATACTCACTTTGTGGTGAGAGAAGACGCTCAGCTTCTTTACGGCTTTAATACGGTTAAAGAGCGCGCTCTATTTAGAGAAGTGATTAAAGCCAACGGAGTTGGCCCTAAGCTTGGTTTAGGTATCTTATCGGGTATGTCGGCGAGTCAGTTTGTGGCGAGTGTAGAGCGTGAAGATATTTCAACGTTAGTTAAGCTTCCTGGAGTTGGTAAAAAAACCGCAGAACGTCTTGTGGTTGAGATGAAAGACCGCTTGAAAGGCTGGGGCGAAGGGGATTTATTTACGCCTGCGACCGATGCTGCTCCTATCGATTCACCTGTAACTAACAGCCCGAAGCATGCGCAAGATGAAGCGGTGAGTGCGCTACTTGCGCTTGGCTATAAGCCTGTTCAGGCTTCTAAGGTGGTATCTCAAGTTGCAAGAGATGATATGACTAGCGAACAGATTATTCGCGATTCATTAAAGTCGATGGTTTAAGACACAACTAGGATTAAATACTCACTATGATTGAAGCCGATCGTTTAATTGCCCCAGATAGCCCAGTTTTTAAAGAAGAAGACGTTATTGATCGCGCCATTCGACCTAAAAAGCTAGCCGATTATAAAGGCCAAGATCACGTCAAAGATCAGATGGAAATCTTTATTAAAGCGGCGCAGCTTCGAAATGAAGCGCTTGACCATCTCTTGATCTTCGGGCCTCCAGGTTTAGGTAAAACGACACTGGCCAACATTGTTGCGAATGAGATGGAAGTCAATATTCGAACGACATCTGGCCCAGTTCTAGAAAAAGCGGGTGACTTAGCTGCGCTACTCACCAATCTCGAAGAGAATGATGTTCTTTTTATCGATGAAATTCACCGTTTAAGCCCAATGGTTGAAGAGGTGCTTTATCCGGCGATGGAAGACTATCAATTAGATATTATGATTGGTGAAGGGCCAGCTGCTCGCTCAATAAAGATAGATTTACCGCCATTTACCCTTATTGGGGCGACGACTCGTGCAGGATCATTAACGTCACCACTTCGTGACCGTTTTGGTATCACACAGCGTCTTGAATATTACAAAGTGGCCGATCTGCAAAATATCGTTATGCGCAGTGCCAATTGCTTGAATCTTTCAATGGAAGAGGAAGGTGCATTAGAGATTGCTCGACGAGCACGTGGTACGCCTCGAATCGCTAACCGACTGTTGCGTCGTGTGCGTGATTACGCAGAAGTGAAAGGTAATGGGCATATTTGTGAGAATGTCGCTGATAAAGCGCTCAATATGCTTGATGTTGACGCACAAGGATTCGATTATATGGATAGAAAATTACTTCTCGCCATAATGGAAAAATTTAGTGGTGGGCCAGTAGGGCTAGACAACATGGCCGCAGCCATCGGCGAAGAGAAAGACACGATTGAAGATGTCTTAGAGCCTTATCTTATTCAGCAAGGTTATTTGCAGCGGACACCACGAGGCCGAATTGCAACGGATAGAGCCTATCTGCATTTCGGTATTGATAAGCCTTAATTCTTTTAGGAATAACGCTCAAAAGCCAGGTACCACCTGGCTTTTTTGTATTTACTTATTCCTTAGTACGAATTCCATTCAACTATTTTTTAGTGTTCGCAAACAATATTTCCTAAATTTACAAAGATTAACGCTTTTAATTGAATTTAAATGCCCTAACCACTCAAATTATTTTGATAAGTTCAATTTTGAGGAGTACTATCATGGGGCTCTGCACCGTTACGGTGTAACACGGATTTAACAATAACACAAACTTTGCGTAACACCCTAAAGCGGCCTTTTAGTGCGTTAGGGGTTTTATTGTATAGAAGAAAGTGCCTTCAGCCGGCACAAAGGAGCTATCAATGTTCGATATCGATGTAGTTGATCTATCGCGATTGCAATTTGCACTGACCGCGATGTATCACTTCTTGTTCGTACCATTGACTTTAGGATTGGCGTTTCTGCTTGCCATCATGGAGTCACTGTATGTAATGACCGATAAAAAGATCTATAAGGATATGACAAAATTTTGGGGTAAGTTGTTCGCCATTAACTTTGCGTTAGGCGTTGCAACTGGTCTCACCATGGAGTTCCAATTCGGCACCAACTGGTCTTATTACTCTCACTATGTGGGCGATATATTTGGTGCACCTCTTGCTATTGAAGCGCTGGTCGCTTTCTTCCTAGAATCTACACTTTTCGGCCTATTCTTATTTGGTTGGGACAGACTTTCAAAACGTCAGCACTTAGCGGTAACTTGGTTAATGGCGATAGGATCGAACTTATCTGCGCTATGGATCCTCGTTGCGAACGGCTGGATGCAGAACCCAATCGGTGCTGAATTCAACTACGAAACCATGAGAATGGAGATGGTGAGCTTTGCTGAGGTGGTATTAAACCCGGTAGCTCAAGTTAAATTCGTACACACTGTCGCATCAGGTTATGTTGCAGGTTCAATGTTTGTACTTGCGATCAGCTCTTACTACCTATTAAAAGGTCGTGATATCGCGTTCGCTCGTCGTTCATTTGCAATCGCAGCATCGTTCGGTATGGCGTCGATTCTATCGGTAATCGTTCTAGGTGATGAATCTGGCTATGAACTCGGTGATGTTCAAAAGGTGAAATTGGCTGCTATCGAATCTGAATGGCATACTGAAGAAGCGCCTGCCGCATTTACTGTGTTTGGTATTCCAAATCAAGAGACGATGGAAACCGACTATGCGATTAAAATACCTTACATGATGGGTATTATCGCGACTCGTTCAACAGATACAGAAGTGACTGGTTTACGCGATCTGCGCGATGAACACATTGTTCGTATCCGTAATGGCATGCTGGCCTATGAAGTTCTTAATGAACTTCGCGCAGGAAACCGTACCGAAGAGAACCTCGCTAACTTTGAAGTATTAAAAGAAGATCTAGGCTATGGTTTGCTGCTTAAGCGTTATACCGACAATGTGGTAGACGCGACAGAAGAGCAGATTCAAATGGCCGCTGATGACTCTATCCCTACAGTTTGGCCTCTATTCTGGTCATTCCGTATCATGGTTGCGTGTGGCATGATCATGCTGGTCGTATTCGCAGCTGCGTTTGTACAAACGTGTCGTCAAAAAATTGAACAAAAGCCTTGGGTACTGAAAGCGACGCTTCTTAGTCTACCTCTTCCGTGGATTGCGATTGAAGCAGGTTGGTTCGTTGCTGAGTATGGTCGTCAACCGTGGGCGGTTGGTGAGATTTTACCAGTGCATGTAGCAGCTTCTGCGTTGACCGTAGGTCAGCTATGGACATCTCTAGGGTTAATCATCGGACTATACACCGTATTCTTAATTGCCGAAGTGTATCTGATGCTGAAGTATGCTCGTAAAGGACCAAGTAGCCTTAATACTGGTCGTTACCACTTTGAACAAGGTGAGCAATCCCTTGAAGATAAAGTTAACCGTCAAGTAGAAGCATAGGAAGGGAATAAAATATGTTTGATTACGAAACGTTACGTCTCATCTGGTGGGTACTGATTGGTGTCCTATTTGTAGGCTTCGCTATTACAGACGGCTTCGATATGGGTGTATGTGCCATGGTGCCCGTAGTCGGTAAAACCGATACAGAGCGTCGTGTCATGATTAACTCGATCGCCCCTCACTGGGATGGTAACCAAGTGTGGCTAATCACGGCCGCAGGTGCTCTATTTGCCGCTTGGCCGCAAGTGTACGCTACGTCATTTTCTGGCTTTTACTTTGCGATGCTTCTCGCTTTAGCCGCATTGTGGTTAAGACCGGTAGGGCTTGATTATCGCTCAAAGATTGAAGACCCAAAATGGCGTAAGTCATGGGATATCTGTATTTCAATCAGTGGTTTTGTGCCGCCGATAATCTTTGGTGTTGCTTTTGGTAACTTACTGCAAGGTGTGTCATTTCAATTTAATGACTTCTTGATGTCTACGTATCATGGGTCGTTCTTTGGACTACTAAACCCGTTTGCTCTTCTTTGTGGTGTCATTAGTCTACTGATGTTCCTACTACAAGGCTCAGCATGGCTACAGATGAAAACAACTGACTCAGTACGCACTCGTGCACGTGGTATTGCTCAGGTTGCTGGTATAGTTTTGGTGGCTCTATTTATTTCTGCTGGTGTTTGGGTTCAATCAATCGAAGGCTATGTTATTTCAAGTGTGATTGATACTAACGCGCCTTCAAATCCTCTAAATAAAGAAGTCATCCGTGAAGTCGGTGCTTGGATGAACAACTTCGAGACCTACCCGCTGATGTGGGCTGCGCCTGCGCTAGGTATTGTCGGAGGGTTATTTGCTTCGTTGTTCTCTCGATTGAACAAACCAGGTTTTGGCTTTGTATCTTCAAGTTTGGCTAACGCTGGTATTATCTTTACGGCAGGACTGGCAATGTTTCCATTCCTTATGCCGTCAGATTTGATACCAAACCATAGCTTGACGATGTGGGACTCGACTTCAAGTGAGTTGACTCTAAACCTGATGACGGCAGTGGCCTTTGTTATGGTACCAATCATTCTTGGTTACACGTCGTGGACTTATTACAAAATGTTTGGTCGCATCGACAACAAACATATTGAAGACAACAAACATTCACTTTATTAAGGAGCAGACTTATGTGGTATTTTGCATGGATTTTGGGCGTACTACTCGCTTGTGCATTTGGCATCATTAATGCTCTTTGGTTAGAGCACACTGAAATGATGGACAAAGACAGCAAAGAATAGCTTCAATTGCTGTGGTATCGGAGCAAGATTGTCATACATCGATACAATTTCATTGAAGAAATGATGAAATAATATCCAACTTAGCGCTGCCTCTTTGAGACAGCGCTAATTTTTTATCTGAGAGGCGACAAAACCGTTGATAGCACTTGTACTAATGGTGTTAAGGTGCGGTATAGTAGGTTCCAATATTGAATTGATAATGGGTATTATTTTGCATCCAAGTGACGTGATTTTTCACTGGCCAGTAACGGTCTATTACGAAGACACTGATGCTGGTGGGGTGGTTTATCACTCTAATTATCTAAAATATTTTGAACGAGCTAGAACGGAAATGCTTCGTAGTATCGGTGTGTCACAACACAGTTTACTAGAAGAGAATGTGGCTTTTGTAATTCGCCATATTGATATCGATTTTCTACAAGGTGCTCGCCTTGATGAACAACTGAATGTCGTTACGACTATTTCTAACCTAAAAAAAGCATCCATCACTTTCTGTCAAGAGATCGTAAATCTCGATGGCAAGATATTGTGTAAAGCATTGGTTAAGGTAGCATGTATCGATAACGTGAAAATGAGGCCTAAAGCGATGCCTCAATCTATAGTTTTGGAGTTTACCGAAAGTGACTGCTGATATTTCGTTTGTAGAGTTGATACTAGAAGCCAGTATTTTAGTTCAATTAGTTATGTTGATTTTGTTAGGGATGTCAGTCGCTTCTTGGGCAATGATTATCAAACGCAGCAAAGTACTGTCTCAAGCTGCAAAAGACGCCGAATCATTTGAAGATAAGTTTTGGTCTGGCACTGACCTTGCCATTCTTTACCAAGATGTAAAGAAAAGAAAAAATGACATTTCTGGCAGTGAAGAGATCTTCTATTCAGGTTTTACTGAGTTCGCTCGTTTGCGTAAATCGAACGCAGACTCGCCAGGCTTCATCATGGAAGGAACAGGTCGTGCAATGCGCGTCGCTGTCGCCCGAGAAGTTGATGATCTAGAAACTAACTTACCGTTTCTAGCAACGGTTGGTTCGATTAGTCCATACATCGGCCTCTTCGGTACTGTATGGGGCATTATGCATGCCTTTATTGCCTTAGGGGAAGTTAAGCAAGCAACACTTTCAATGGTTGCCCCTGGTATTGCAGAAGCGCTTATTGCAACAGCAATGGGTCTATTCGCAGCAATTCCTGCGGTAATGGCTTACAACCGATTTAGTAGTAATGTCGGCAAGCTTGAACATAACTACGCTACCTTCTCAGAAGAGTTTCACAGTATTTTACACCGCCAAGCGATGGCAGGTAGGGATTAACCATGGCTGGTTATCAACCAAAAAAACGTAAGATGACAGCGGAGATTAACGTCGTTCCCTATATCGATGTTATGTTGGTTTTATTAATCATCTTCATGGCGACATCCCCGTTTATTACGCAAGGTGTTGATGTGGAATTACCTAAAACGACCAGTGCGAAGCCTGCATCAGACTTAGCAGGCGAAACGGAGAGTAGCTTTATCATTGTTGAAATAGATCGGGATGGAAATCTTGGCTTGAGTGTCAACGACGAGGAAGTGCAACGTGGGATTTCATTGCAAGACGTTATTGTTCGAGTAAAGGCTGAGTTATCCATAAAGCCTGATTCACCAGTGGCCGTTGGTGGTGATGCCGCAACGCCTTATGCTGATGTTGTATTGGTGTTGGATGAGCTAAGCCGCGCTGGTATTCCGAAAGTTGGTCTGTTAACGGATATAAAGGATTAAGATCCGCATAACTCATGAAAGAAACTAACTCGAAAAAACAAGATTATCGAAATCCAGTTGTTATCTCTTTGGCGATGCATGCGGCATTAGTTGTCGCATTGCTTTGGGGGACGGATTTCACCATGTCGGAACCAGAGCCAAGTGGCAACCTAGTACAAGCTGTTGTGATTGATCCTAGCTTGGTTAGAGAGCAGGCTCAAAAAATTCGAAGTCAACGCGATGCTGCGGCAAAAAAAGAACAAGAACGTTTAGACAAATTAAAACGTGAAAGTGAGCAGCTTGAGAAAAACCGAAAAGCGGAAGAAGATCGCATTCGTAAGTTGAAAGAGCAGCAGGTTAAGGAAGCAAAAGCGGCTCGTGAAGCTGAGAAAAAACGTGTTCAAGTAGAGAAAGAGCGAAAAGCGCAGGAAGCTCGTGTTAAGCAAGAACGAGAGAAAGCGAAAAAACTTGAAGCTGAACGCAAAGTGAAAGAAGCTGAACTTAAAAGAGCGGAAGAAGAGCGTGTAGCAAAACAAGCCGCTATTGCAAAAGCAGAGAAAGAGCGTATAGCTCAAGAAAAAGCCGCGAAAGAAGCGAAAGAAGCGGCCGAGCGTGCAGAAAAAGCGAGAATAGCTGAAGAGAAAGCTGCGAAAGAGGCGGCAGAAAAGGCTCGTCAAGAGAAAGCTCGTTTAGAAAAACTAGAACGCGAGCGTAAAGAGCAAGAGGCAGCACTCAATGATATTTTTGCCGGCATGGAGAGTGAAAACGAAAGAAACTCTTCTGCTCAATCACAGTTTGCCCAATCAGAAGCCGCTCGTTACGGCGAGATATATAAGCAGATGATTAAACAGAACTTATTAGTTGAGGAGAGCTTTAAGGGAAAGTCTTGTCGAGTTAACCTTCGCTTGATACCTGCAGGCGACTCCGCGCTATTGGGTAATGTATCAGTTATTAACGGCGATAATCGCCTTTGCTCAGCGACTAAGCGAGCAGTAGCTCAGGTTAACGCGTTTCCACTACCTGCAAATCAACCGAGTGTTGTTGAGCAGTTGAAAAGCATTAATTTAACAGTCGAACTGTAACAGTAATAAGGAAAAGCGAGTGTTTAAGCGAATAATTTTAGGATGTTTGTTGCTAATGTCGAGCACTGTTCAATTTGCCAATGCGGCGCTTGAGCTTGTTATTACCGACGGTATCAATTCAGCAAGGCCGATAGCGATTGTCCCATTTAAGTGGCAAGGTGATAAACCATTACCTCATGATGTTTCCGCCGTGATTGCTTCGGATTTGCAGCGCAGTGGTAAGTTTAGCCCTGTAGCGACAAGTAATATGCCACAAACCCCTTATTCGGAGTCTGAGATTAACTTTGATGCATGGAGCGGAGTAGGCGTTGACTCTTTACTCACAGGCACGATCTCGAAAGGTGAAGGTGATAACTACATCGTTAATTATCAGCTAGTCGATGTTATTCGTGGTCAGTTAACTCAAGGGCAAAGTAGGGCGCTAAGCTCTGATGGTCAACTGGTACTATCAAAGGACCATGTTCTTTTTAATAAGAAAGCGACAGTACCTGGGCACCGACTGCGCGAGTATGCGCATCGCATTTCTGATTTAGTTTACAAAGAACTGACGGGTGAACGTGGTGCATTTCTAACTCGTATCGCGTATGTTGTTGTTCAAGATAAAGATCCGTATCCGTATCAGCTTAGAGTAGCGGACTATGACGGCTATAATGAGCGTTTGGTATTGCGATCGAAGCAACCTTTGATGTCACCAGCGTGGTCTCCTGATGCTAAACAGTTAGCGTATGTGAGTTTTCAAAATGGTCAGGCAGAAATCTTTGTGATGGACATTTATACGGGTAAACGTGAAAAGATTACGTCATATCCTCGTCATAATGGCGCGCCAAGATTCTCACCTGACGGAAGTCAGTTAGCATTGGTATTGTCGAAAACGGGTAGCTTACAAGTCTACACTTTGGACTTAAAGTCAAAGAAACTGACTCAAATTACCCGCGGCAGATCAAATAATACGGAACCATATTGGCATCCGGATGGAAAATCATTAATCTTTACCTCTGATAGAGGTGGTAGGCCACAGATTTATAACGTAAATTTGGCAGATGGTGCGACCAACCGTCTGACTTGGCAAGGCAGCCAAAACTTAGGTGGACAAATTACACCGGACGGCCGGTTCCTCGTAATGGTGAATCGTAGCAACACAGGGTTTAATTTGGCCAAACAAGATTTAGAAACTGGTGCGATGCAAGTATTAACAAGTACCTTGCTTGACGAGTCTCCAAGTATTGCACCTAATGGCGGTATGGTCATTTACAGTTCTATCTACAACGAAACGAATGTACTTTCGATGGTGTCGATAGATGGACGTTTTAAAGCTAGATTACCGGCGACAAATGGGCGTGTAAGAGCACCTGCTTGGTCTCCGTTTCTATAGCAAAAAATAAGTATTAATTAGTAAGGAAAATATAATGCAGCTTAATAAAGTTCTTAAAGGTCTATTGATTGCTCTTCCAGTATTAGCAGTGACGGCTTGTAGCTCTAGCGACGAAGCAACAAGTGCTTCAGGTACTGAAACTAACCAAACAACTTCTGGCACAGAGAACACTGTAGATACTACAGTAGTAACGCCAGTAGATTCATATGGTGAGCTTACAGAGCAAGAGCTTAAAGAGCAGGCTCTACGTGAAACTCAAACAATTTACTTCGCATTCGACAACGCAACTATTGCTGGCGACTACGAAGAGATGCTTGCAGCTCACGCCGCTTACCTAAGCAAAGATACTAGCCTAAACGTAACAGTCGAAGGTCACGCAGACGAGCGCGGTACTCCTGAGTACAACATCGCACTTGGCGAGCGTCGTGCACAAGCAGTTGCTAACTACCTGCAAGCTCTTGGTGTACAAGCTGAGCAAATCTCTATTGTTAGCTACGGTGAAGAGAAACCTCTTCTTCTTGGCCAATCTGAAGAAGTATACGCTAAGAACCGTCGTTCAGTTCTAGTATACTAATTCTCTTATGCCAATAGAGAGATAGCCTTATGTTCAGTAACTCAAAGCGAGTATTTACGCTTATGTTACTGGCAAGTGCAGCGAACACCTCGTTCGCTGCACCAGCTCCAGTATCGGACTTAAGCAGTACTACTCCCGCAATCACTTCTACGACAGCGACAGCAACCCGCTCAGCCAACTCTTCCGAGACAGACATTCAGCGTTTAGAACGATTACTTGAGAATCGAAATCGTGTTCAGCTGAATATGCAGCAGCAGATTGACGATATGTCGCTTGAGATCAGTGAACTTCGCGGACAATTAGAAAAAAATAGCTACGATATGCAGCAAATGTTGCAGCGTCAGCGTGAATTATTTATCGAACTCGATAAAGTTCGTGGTGAGATCAGAACCGCAGAAACCCCCGTTGTTGAAATAGATGACTCCCAGCCTACGGGCACATTTAGCAGCAACGTTGACGAGCAAACTGCTTATCAAAATGCGGTAGATTTAGTTCTAAAAGAGCGTGACTACGCAGGTGCCATTGTTGCCTTAAAGCAGTTCCAAGTCGATTTCCCAGACTCTTCATTCTCTTCAAACGCTCATTACTGGCTTGGCCAGCTCTATTTTGCTAAGAAGCAAGATAAAGAAGCCGTGAAAAGCTTTGCAGCGGTTGTAACCTATCAAGATTCTAATAAGCGAGCGGATGCCTTGGTTAAACTTGGCGACATCGCGAAAAGAAACAATAATCAAGCCACTGCGACAAAGTATTATCAGCAGGTTGTTGATGAATACCCTAACAGTGCTTCAGCAAAACTAGCAGAAAAAAACCTATAAACTATGTTGGTTGTCTATCGTTGAAGACTTCTAAAGGAGGCACATCTGTTGCCTCTTTTTCATTTCTTGTTCAACTTTGGTCAGGTCAGTTGAAACTCCTTTGATCCTAGCCATCGTTAAGGTGTACAATGCTCGGATTCATGGAAGTTGCATAGAGCAAGAGCAATGAGCCACATATTAGATACTGTAGATACCATATACCCATTTCCACCAAAGCCTGTGCCTTTGAGCGATGTTGAAAAGCAAACCTATATTGCTAATATCAAGTCACTGCTTGTTGAAAAAAATGCTGTTTTAATCGCGCATTATTACACTGATCCTGAAATCCAAGCGCTAGCAGAAGAAACCGGCGGATTTGTTGGCGACTCACTGGAGATGGCGAAGTTTGGTAATCGTCACTCAGCGAGCACTTTGATCATTGCAGGTGTGCGTTTTATGGGCGAGTCTGCAAAGATACTCACTCCAGAAAAAACCATTTTGATGCCAACGTTAGAGGCAGAATGTTCTCTTGATCTTGGCTGTCCAGCAGACGAGTTCTCGGCATTTTGTGATGCACACCCTGATCATACTGTGGTTGTTTACGCTAATACCTCAGCAGCAGTTAAAGCGCGTGCCGACTGGGTTGTAACATCAAGTATTGCCCTAGAGATTGTTGAAGAGCTAGATAGCGAAGATAAGCCTATTTTGTGGGGACCTGATCGCCACCTAGGCTCTTATATCGCGAATCAAACAGGCGCTGACATGCTGTTATGGCAAGGCGAATGTGTTGTACACGATGAGTTCTCTGCTGACGCTTTACGCAAAATGAAAGCTTTGCACCCTGATACAGCTATTTTGGTACACCCAGAGTCGCCAGCTAGCGTTGTTGAACTGGCAGATGCCGTTGGTTCCACAAGCCAGCTAATTAAAGCGGCGAAAGAGCTACCACAGCAAAAGCTTATTGTTGCGACAGACAAAGGCATTTTCTTTAAAATGCAGCAATTGGTTCCAGAAAAAGAATTGATTGAAGCGCCAACCGCTGGTGCTGGTGCAACGTGTCGTAGCTGCGCTCACTGCCCCTGGATGGCAATGAACGGTCTAAAAGCCATCGAGCAGGCGCTCAGCGAAGGTGGGGCAGATCACGAGATTTTCGTTGATGAAGAATTAAGAGTTAAATCATTGATTCCATTAAATCGCATGCTAGATTTTGCAGAGAAACTCAACATTAAAGTGAAAGGTAACGCGTAAGTCGCTGCAACTAGTGGGCAAGAACATCGCTAGCATTAGCATGTTATACGCCATATAGTTGACCTAATTCACATTATTGAAGCCAGTCCTTGTGACTGGCTTTTTTATATCTGTTATATCTATCGTAATCAGATTGATTTTAGGACGAATGATGACTCTTTGGCTACATCTAAAGAAATGGATTAACGCTAGCCTTTTTAAAATTAATAATCGCAACCTACTGATTCTATCTTTGGCTTACGTTGGGATCTCATGGCTTCTATTTTTTATCGCTGGCGAAGAGACTCTCACTGAAAACTTCACGACGTTTGCGTATTACTTAATGGTGACAGCCTCGACGGTGGGTTATGGAGATTTTTCGCCAACTACGGAATTAGGTAAATGGTCAGTAGTATTATTTATCATACCTGGTGGGTTGAGTTTATTTGCGGCGTTATTAGGACGTATCGCTGGCTCTGCCATTGAATATTGGCGAGCAGGTGTATTAGGAAAACGGAGAATGCGAGTGGAAAATCATATTTTGCTGTTGGGTTGGAATGGTCAGCGAACGATGCACTTGATCAGAATGCTTCAACATGAAGAACACGGAAAGCGACCAATAATATTGTGTAGCCGATCTGAGATAGAAAATCCGCTTCCGGGCGAAATTGGTTTTGTGAGAGTAACGAGCTATACCGATGGCCAAGAGATGGAGAAGGTCAATCTCAATAAAGCCAGTTGTATCATTGTTGATAACTTAGAAGACGACGTAACTCTCTCAGCAGCTCTATACAGCGCCAACACTAACCCCGATGCCCATTTGCTCGCTTACTTTAAAGACGAAGCGCTAAGTCACTTACTGAGCCAACATTGTCCTAATGCAGAGTGCATTCCGGCAGTAGGCGCTGAGATGTTGGCGAAAGCGGCTGTTGACCCAGGATCAAGTGTATTGCACCAAGAGCTACTGGCATCAACACGGGGGATGACTCAATACTCAACATTTTACCCAAACAGTCGTAGTGACACTAATGTCGATACGGTTTTCAGTTTTATGAAATCAAACCATGATGCCACTCTTATTGCTATGGATGTTGGAGAAGGCATTGAGCTAAACCCGCAACTTCAGCGAAAGATACCAGCGGGGGCTCAGCTTTTTTATATTGCGGACGAACGAATCGATAACTTTGACTGGGCAAAGATCAATTAGGTCGGGATAGCTATCGTTACTATAGTAAGCCGGTAGCCCATTCAAAAAAGCCTACCGATGGTTAAGTCGGTAGGCTGTTATATGAGCCTTCTGGGGATGAGGGCTAGGCTAAGCGATGAAACTATTGCTGCTCTACGAGCGCCGCTCCACGCTGGGTAAGACCGCAGAGCATGACCGGAATCGCATTAAATATCTCTTCAAATTGCTCTAAGCCTTCAATGCCTTGTTCTGAAAGAGTCGAGATAGACGTTTCTGGATCATAAAGCATACTCAGTGAGAGTAAGACACCGCCAAGCAATGCGTTGTCTTCACTTTGTTCTGGCATGATGGTTTCCCAATCATCGCGAGCTAGTTGCCACCCTTGTAGCATGCCTTCACAGAAATCACGAGTTTGAATGCTCACGATATCTTCATCATCAAGCTTGCACGTCAACGGCCATTCCCAGGTGCCGTCTAACAGCGCAGGGCGGAAGGCGTTCCACATTTGAATGACAAGCTCAATATAGTTCTCTAGTTGCTCACCATCCGAAAATGGCGCGACTTCATCACCGCCCCATAGGAAAGGAAGCCATTCTTCTGGCGGCAGAATGTTTGGCGCTGCGGCCATTGATGCAATAAACCCTTGTGTTCTTGCTTCATTAAGAAGCTTTCCTTCAAGCTCAGGTAAAGAGAGGATGTTTTCTAAAGTCAAAGTAGGTACCACTGCACGGAATGAATAATATTCCTATAGTAACAACTCACATACTAAGGAAAAAGAGTTGATGCGAGATAATATTCGCTATAATTTTTAACAAACAGAAAATAATTCAAGTAATTATATGGAAATAAGCTCTTCTCTTAAAAGAAAAAGTATATTGGCTCTTGGAGTCTATTTATGCTTTTTCATCGCAACGATAGGGACAGTCAGTTATCTCGTTGTTGAGCCACCTGTTCGAGAAAAGCTTGAGCAGAATCTCGATCTTAAAACCCAACTTCTAGCCGGACAAATTGAAGAGCCATTAAACAGCTCCATTGGCATACTTCAAAGTATTGTCAGTCTAGGCGAAACCAACCATTCGCAGAAGTTTCAAGCCCAATTGCTTTACTCGCTATTCAAAACCATTGATGGTGTGGTAGTTAGTGGGGGAATTTGGCCGCAACCCTATACCGTCGATCCAGATATCGCCTATAAGAGCTTGTTTTATAATCGAGCCAGTGATGGCCGAGTCGATAAGATCCTGTCTTGGAATAATCCGGCAGCAGGAGGCTACGATAAAGAAGCGTGGTATATCGTCGCAATAGACAAACCTGCTGGCAGTGTATTTTGGTCCGAAGTTTATATCGATGCTTATACTCACGTTCAAATGATTACGGTAACGTCTCCTTACTATCTCGACGATGTTTTTGCGGGAGTGGTGACCGTTGATCTGTCACTGGTGGACTTGGTTGACTTTGTTAGACAGAGTGCTATGGAGTCCGATCTCGGTGTTATTTTACGCGATAGTTTTAATGAAGTAATTACCGAGCATAACTTTAAGATACAGGAAAATATATATATCAGTCAGCATCAGTTTGGTGGCTTCAACTGGACTGTGGATGTCGTAAACGCTAAACGAACGGTCAACGACGAGGTTTATGACTTAGTGACTAATGTAGAGTTTGGGATAATCCCAATTCTTCTTCTCTGTGTCATGGTCGGCTATTACTTAATAAACCAATACCTTATCAAGCCAATTATCTTAATCGCCAAAAAGGTCGATGATTCTATAGAAGGTGGAATCATTGAAGTTAATTATCGGAGTAATGATGAAATTCGCCACTTGATCGATACTTTCAATGAGAAAACGGGTTTTATAGAAGCTGAAAAAGCTAAGGCACAAGCGTCAACTAAGGCGAAAAGCGCTTTTCTTGCAACCTTGTCTCATGAAATCAGAACACCAATGAACGGGGTATTGGGTACCGCACAAATTCTTCTCAAAGAGAATCTCACTCCAGATCAACGTAAGCATATGCATAGTTTGTATGATTCTGGCGATCACATGATGACTTTACTCAATGAGATTTTAGACTTTTCAAAAATCGAGCAGGGGCACATGGAGTTCGATCGTGCTGCTTTTCCGCTAGAGTCCATCATCGGCAGTATTAACAGCGTCTATCATACCTTGTGCACAGAGAAGGGATTGCAATTCAAAGTCTATTCTGAAATTCCAGTAGAACGTTGGTACTTCGCTGATAAAGCGCGCCTAAGACAAATTCTATTTAACTTGATTAATAACGCAGTGAAATTTACCTCTAGAGGGTTTGTAGAAGTCTACTTAAAAGAAAGAGTGATTGACGATGAGCTCCGTCTGTTAATAAAAGTAAGAGACACAGGAATTGGTATATCCAAAGAAGCGCAATCTCGAATTTTCAAACCGTTTGAACAAGCTGAATCAAGCACGACTAGGAGCTTTGGCGGAACGGGGTTAGGTTTAGCTATTGTTAGCCAAATCGTCGAACTTAACGGCGGGTCTATTGAAGTGACCAGTGAGGTAGGAATAGGGACGAGCTTTGACGTGTCATTAGTTATGACATCGACTGCCGCAGGAACGGTTGAGATGCCAATACATAGAAAGCTAAATTATGATGGCTTAAAAGTACTGATTGTTGAAGACAATAGGACCAATACCATCATCATTGAAACATTCATGAAATACAAAGGCTTTGTCTGTGACTGTGTGGAAAATGGAGAGCAAGCCCTACAAGCTGTGGCGAAAGAACAATACGACTTAGTCCTAATGGATAATCATATGCCAGTGATGGATGGCGTAGAGGCGACAACAGGAATACGGACAATGAGTAATTCAAACTCAGACATTCTTATCTTCGGTTGTACGGCTGATGTATTTAAAGAGACGAGGGAGCGCATGCTAGGCGCTGGAGTCGATTATATTATCTCAAAACCTATCGATGAATCAGAACTTGATGATGCTCTCTACCAATATGCAAGGAAACTGTATCAATACCACCCTGAGGTAGAGAAAGCGGACTCTAAAAAGCTGTCAGAAGAGATGTTGGTTCGTCTGTATATAGAGTTGGAAAACAACCAATACACAAGAGCGATGAGTGTCCTCGACGATATTATTGCTATGTTGGGCTCTCAAGATACGGTGTTACTTGAAAAATTGAATCATATTCGTGACTCCCTTGAACAAGAACAAGAGCCAGACTTTTCTGATGTTGACGTAATCACAGTCATGCTTGCTGAATACTGTAAGTAGATTACAGTATATTGCTTATAATTTGAACTTGAGCACGTTTTCTAGATGGAATATCTAGTTTTTGGTAAGAAATTAGTCATTTATTTACTACTTCTTTTTAACTTTGAAATCTAACACTACAAAACTTATGTTTTAATGGCCGAATAAACCAGTTACTAATAAGTATCTGGTTTATTTCGTTGTTTATTTGTGATTAAAGCAGTTAATTGTTTTGTGGATTGGTTAGATGAAAGCTCGCGCTCCTTTTTGTATCCGTCATGCCGCGGCAGATACGTTTGCCATGGTTGTTTTTTGTTTTGTGTCGGGAATGATCATTGAGATCTTTATTTCGGGTATGACCTTTGAGCAGTCTTTGGCTTCTCGAACGTTATCGATTCCGGTAAACATAGCAATTGCATGGCCTTACGGAATATTCAGAGATTTCGTATTAAGACAAGGTCGCCGTGTTTCAGACACTGGTTTAGTAAAGAATATTTCTGACCTAGTGGCTTACGTACTGTTTCAATCGCCAGTGTACGCTGCAATTCTATTTGTTGTTGGCGCATCCACAGATCAAATCATTACAGCAGTGACCAGTAATGCAGTAGTCTCTTGCGGAATGGGCGTACTTTACGGCTACTTTTTAGATATGTGCCGTAAGTGGTTTAAAGTGCCAGGTTATTATCAACAAGCGTAGAGCTTTGTTGAAAAAATGCGCTTTAATGTCAATTAGTAAGCACTTAGTCAGTGGTGGTGGATTTTTTTACCATTATCACTTGACCAAATAGCATAGAATCATTAAATTAGCGCCTCGTTAACGCAGAACGTTAACACACAATACGGTGAGTTGTCCGAGTGGCTGAAGGAGCACGCCTGGAAAGCGTGTATACGGCAACGTATCGAGGGTTCGAATCCCTCACTCACCGCCATATTTAAACGAATAAGCCCTTGATTATCGAGGGCTTTTTTGTGTCCGCTCAAAAGTAAATTTGGCATGATACGTACAGGTGATACGATCATGTTTCTACTCAAAGACCGCAATGCTACATATTACGCCCGTTATTACTTCCCTAAGGAGCTAGTGAGTCGGGACCTTCCAAACGAGCTACGCTTTCCCTTTCTACGAAACAACGCTCTATTGCTTTAGAACGAATGCTATTAGTCGTGGGTGCCATTCGAAATAACGTAAATCAATTGGATCTGAATCAGAGCGCTGATGCCGCAATGGAATCTATTAAAACGTTACTGAAACCAATTAGATTCAATGATTTTATTCAGAGTGACTTAGATTCTGGCACTAAACCGAACTCGTCAGTAAGCCAACACAAGGCAACAACATTATCGAACGTCAAACCATACCTAGAGTTAATAGACGAGTTTATCCAAAGTAATCGAGCTGAGAGAATCTCTCTGCGCAGTATTAATCAATTAGAGCTATAGCTAAAAACATTCGGCAAACATGTGTTGAAGGACGATGTAAGTCTGGTGACGATTAGAGACGGGTTGGCGTTTAAGCAAAGCATGCTTTAGGAGGGTAAGGCCGAGAAAACGACGAATGATTACATTGCAGCAAATCGTCAATTCTACTCGTGGCTCAAGATTCAAGAATATATTAAGAGTAATCCCTTTGACCTAGTTAGAGTGAAGAAGCTACCAAGGTTAGTTTCGGAGCACCGCAGTCGTCAGCCAAGTTCGGATAATCACTAGCAAGCTCTTCCCTCATCCCTGCTTTGAATCGATTGATAGCTCGCTTGACACGATAAGTATTTGACTTGATTTTCCTTATGCTTGTAATGTATTTGAGGAAGTCGAGGATGCCTTAGACTACTTGTTATGTGTGTTAGATAGCGTCAGGAGTCGTAAAGGGTGATTTCATTCCAACCAACAGTAGATTTATTATCTTCAGCGGAGGTTACTTTTGATAACATGCGCTCATACTATGAGCATTATGCCGTGGATTGGGAGTTACCCAACATACATGTGCAAATTTCAGGTTTAGAAAACTGGGACATCTTATATAAAGGATTAGTAATTGGTGCTTTTCGTTTGTCATTTGATAGTGAAGACTGTTACTTACGTGATTTCCAAGTCAGCGCGCAATACCAAAACAAAGGAATTGGTGCAGTTACGCTAGCTCAGATAGAACGGATAGCGAATGAAGAATGCTGCAAGCAGCTTAGATTAAGGGTGTTTAAAATAAGCCCTGCTCATAGTCTGTATAAACGAAGCGGTTTTGTCGTTGACAAAGAAGAAGAGCGATTTTATTACATGTCGAGATCCCTCACTTAATCTGAATTAGTCCTATGGTGAAGTTGTGATTAATAAAAATATGCTGACTCAACACATACCAGCCCTTTTCCATATTTCAATGGAATAGACACACTTCACCACAGTGATAGTTGACTCTAACTGTGTGGTCAAATTTACTCATTCACTACAAAAAATCAGACTCGTCTAATAGCTGAGTTATGCTTGTTCCATTCTCTGGTGGATCTGCTTGAAAAAAAGCACAGACAGTTGCCCCTATATCTGACATAGTTTCTCGCTCACCAAGATCTATTGCTTGCTTCCCTTTTTTATAGGCAAGCAAGGGCACTTGTTCTCTAGTGTGCTTGGAGTGGCCAATAAAGGGGTCATTTCCATGATCGGCCATCACTATCAATACATCCTGCTCTGTCATCTGTTCAATGACTTCTCCAAGTCCACGATCGGCTTTTTCTAAAATACGCCAATACTGCTTAGGGTCTTGCTGATGCCCAGCCAGATCCGTTTCTTGAATGTTGGCACAAAAGAACCCCGTATTTTCAATAGAAAGATCGAGGTTCAACAGGCGGAATACTTCGTCGGTATCCACCACTGAAGTGTAGGATTTCCCGTGTGCATTTTGGACGATATCAGCGACTTTTCCATAGAGCCAAGTCTTGATGCCGTGACAATGCAGCTGCCATGGAACTTGAGTCTTCGCATCAACACCATACCCTAAATGCGCCACTTGAAATCCGTTGTCGTAAGCGCCACTGTCTGGGGAATTCACGCCGATGTATATTGCCTTACCGTCAGTGTTGTTTTTGACTTCAATGGCGTTGAAAACGCGGTTCATCGCGACGTTCTTCTTAGGACCCTCACGATCACTGCTACTATGGTGCTCTACTTTAATGTTGCCGCCAAAGGCAATATTTCGGCTAACAGGATTAGAAGTGCGCACCACGGCGGCAATGCCTAGTAGCGTTTCGAAAGAGATAAGGTCAAAGTTGCAGGTGAGGTTATACACCTGGCCTAAATCGGCTTCTAGATTATCGCCAATGACAATGCCTTCATTCACCACTAGTACAGACAAGCCTTGCTGTGTATGACGAGAAACACTGTACCCTTGTTTTATCAGTTCAGCTTCTATCTCCGGTAGCGCCACCTGAAAAGGTTGAGTCAGTGGCGGCTTGGGCAGAGTCCCCATGATTTCTTGATGTCCCATAAAGGTATCACCGCCTTCATGAGCAAGGTTCGAGCGCCCTGTGTTCGCCAGCGGATTCGGCGTCATAATTGAGGCCTTGTTTGCCACGACATTTTGCAACCCGAGTTTTTCCAGAACCGGTAAACCCTTAAGAGGAAAGTGAGAAAGCAACTTTCCAGCCGTATCAGAGCCACAGTCTTGTGGCCTAACATCAGCAACATCGGGCATTTCGCCCACACCGAAACCGTCCAAAACCACAATGATAAATCTAGCCATTTTGCACCTCATTACCGAGAGAATCGTAAATACCCAGAAGCACTGGGGTCTGGGTTGATATGCCTTTGACGAGGGCAACATCACTACGAGTAACAAACACTTGTGTGCGATAAGCCATAATAATGGGCGCACCAATGGGGTAGTGACCAGGTATTCGCAGGTGGTAATCAATGCTGTCGGTTTCGTCGTTAAATACCGAAACGCGTTGATGCTCATTACCGTTATACACACTGGCGTTGTCGAGTAACCCTCGGCGATAATACCCACCACCAAAGCAGTAGCTGTTGTCGCCGTGGTAGTGCGATATTTCGCTGAGATAAAGCATGGCAAGGCGTTCTGTCTGCGGTTTGATTGCATTGGCGGGCGTGGTTCCGGTCAACGCGTGTCCCGGCTCACCATGCGTACACCCAAACTCAGCCAGCATCGGAATGGTCTCTGAGTTGGTGGACGATGGTGCATTCACTTGCGCGCATGGAATACCCAAAGCATTCAGTGCTCGTTTGGCTTCTAGTAGGGTAGTGAGATTGGGCGTTGGCTGCGTTTTTTGCGTGTGAGCGTCAAACAAAAAACATGGGAAATGAGTCACGCCCTCTATGTAAACGCCGGGCATCGCTTGTATGGCTTGTGCGACTTCTTCGATTAATGACAACGCGAAGCCTGATTCTTGATTAACGTAAAGCTTGTCTCTGTCGTGGTAAAACTTAAGCAACAGGGCCTGTTTTCTTCCCGCTTTCACCGCAGCGTCTGAGATCTGCTGCGCTTTCTCAAGGCTGTAGACCGTCATGACATGGGGTTTTACCTTCTCGACTAACGATTGAATCATATTCGTGGGCGGCTGAACCAAATGCCCCACATTTGCGATGGGTAAACCATGAGAGGCGAGGGCACGTGCTTCTTTAAAATCAACGCACACGATGCCTTCATAGCCACACTCTTCGATCAGTCGTTTGGCAATCTCAGGGTTTCGACCGATCTGTTTGGTCATCGCATAAAGCTGTATTCCATGTTCATCGGCGGTACGCTTCATTGATTTGGCGTTGTCGAGCAGTTGGTCTACGTCAATAACGGTTGTGTCGGGCTGCAATTTACCCTGTTTAAATAGAGCAAGTGTGGCATTAATTAAATTGGGATTTTGCTGTTCTAACGCTTCTAAAAACATATTCTCCCCTTTTTCAGGCATGAGCTAATCCGGCACATCATTTCTGATGTACTTGCTTAATAACGAGTGACAAATAAAAACTGGGTTTGTTATATAAAGCTGACGATCAGCTCAGTGCCATTTTCCTTAATAATAACAGTGGGTTAAATTTTGCGACTTATTACAAAGCAAACAGACCAACGACATGCAATATATTGAGAATAACACCGGTTAAAATAGCGGCGACAGCAGGTGCTGCAATTTTCAATATTGGTCGGCCTAATACTTCATTTAAGAAGAACAACATAGCGAAGATGGTGAAACCCGTGGTCGATCCCATTTTCATGACGGCTAAGACGCCACCAATTAACAGCGCGAATTCCATCAAGGTGTTCATGGAGTTTCGGATGTTATCAGACGCATTTCTGATGGATGGGAATTGCTCCAAGAATCGGCCAATACTGCGTAACAAGAAGACTTCGCCACAAATGGTAATCGCCCCCAGTAGTGCAGCGACGGGCATATTCGGAGATAAGTAACCGACAACGAAAACAAAGGTCATACCGACAACGCCATACACACCCGTTGCCAGAGCCGTTGTTGCAATCAATGGAATGAAGCCAAGGCCACGCATAAATTCAGACAACGCAACTTGCTTCATTGCGGCATCGTGCTCGGTTGGGTCCGTAATTTTATAGGCATCAGCCAGTGAGTAGATTGACACTTCTGAGCCTGCAAAGATCCCCACGTTTGAGACCGCAGCAATTAATGCACCTGTTACCGCTAGGAAGGGAAGGTTTTTTACGATCCGCTTGGTTCGCTCGTCAAACAGGCCGTGCAATCCAGACATATCCGGTGCTTCAATACCTTGTTTTCGGTCTGACAGATCTTTTCGAATGGCAAAGAGAACCAGCATTAACATACCAACAAAGATTTGAATCGATTCTGGGTAAATACCGGTGAACTTAATGATCATGAGGCGAGACATTAAAATAACCACGGCTGCAACGGCGCCTGCTCTCCAGCCAAACTGATAGAAAATAGCCAGCAGCGGAAACAGAGCGAACGCTGACATCACAGGCGTTCCAAGTTCACCCAGTGCGCCGAGTGCATCAACGGGCAAGCCAGTCAGTACCGCGTTAACGCCCGCCAGTGAAGTGACAACCAGTATGCCCCAAAGCCCACCTGCAGCGGCAGCTAAAAAGCGGCTTCCGATCATCACGCCGAGAATATCAGTGGGTAGAAAGAGTAACCAAGGATTGAGCAACCCAGTAGATAAGGTGAATGAAATACCAACAGAGGCGACGAAACCAATTGATAAACCAAACGCGACAGAGCCGGCGTCACGTCGAGTCATATTGCCTTCAACCAGTTGAGGCAAAATAGGTCGAATCCCATCGTGGAACACCGCGGCACTCATGTTGGCGATTAAAGCGGTCATTGCGCATAACGTGGCAACGAGTCCTATGTGCATAATATCCATATTAGTTTCCTACTTTTCAGCGAGTAAGCGTGTAAGCATAGGTACGGCATGCTCGATGTGTTCAACAGACAGGCCGAACGCGACGTATCCCTTCTCAATAAATTGCGCGACTTCGTCTTCTTTGGCTTTTATCGCTGGCTTAGCAATGGTGCAGCTTTGATTGAAACCAATGATGGCGATGGCCATGGCTAATGCGCCGCCCGCACCGGTGTTGCAGCAGCCAACAAAGTAGTCCATGTCTCCGGCTTTGACTTTCATGGCGGCATCCATATCGGTCAGAATATGGCATTCAAACGTGTCTGGCGCCGATGCTTCAATCTGATCTCGGATTTGCTCTCGTTGCAAACCTGCGATAGCGATTTTTTTCATGTTATGTCCTTTTATTGTTGAGCGTGTCGCTCTTTATCCAAATAAGCGTGTAGGGTTAGCTTGTAACATGGTGCTGATTTGGTGGTCAGTAATCCCATGCTGTTTAAGCAGGGGAAGAAACTCGTCAATGAGGTAGCTAAAACCAAGACCGCCATTCGCTTTTAAATGAGAGCGGCGGGTAATGTCCATGGACAGCATGATTTGCTCGGCGTAGCCTCTTTCACACAGAATTCTCAAAGATTCTGCACGGCGGGTATCTGGGTAATAGCTGTTTTTACCAATGGTATCGAACTGCACATAACAGCCTTGGTCGAGCATCCAGACAATATCGTCTAGGTTGTCTCGTAAGTCGCAGTGGCCAATGGTGACTTTGTTCATCGGCACATTGCAGCTTTGAAGTAACTCAATCTGTGCTTTGCCCATGGTGCTCATTGATTGGTGCGTTGAAATAGGTCGGCCTGTTTCTAAGTGAGCAATAGCGCCAGCGCGAAAGACCTTTTTCTCGGTATCTGTGAAGCCATTTTCGCTGCTTCCTATTTCGCCAATGACACTGGCTTTAAGTGATGAACCGTCGATACCGGTTTCTATTTCTTTGATCATCCCTTGGGCAATCTCTTCCACACTCATGGTGTACAGAGAGTCAGGGAAGAAGCCTTCTATGTAGAATCCGGTGGAAAGTAAGACGTTGATTCCGGTGTCGTTGATTAAATTTTCAATAAATTGAGGATTTCTACCCATAAAAGAATTAGTGACTTCTACGATGTTGCGTACACCGCGATCTTGAAGCGCGTTCATTTCATCGCATAGCAATTGGTATTGATCCAATCGGCAATCTACATCGCCTTTTTGTGGCGACAAATCGATGTGTAAATGTTCGTGGCAATAGGTGTAGCCTGTGCTGTCGATCATGGTGTGTGGTTCCTATTCTTGTGTTTCTAGGGAATGGCTAAGCTGATACAACGCGTAAACATTCGCAATCAAGAAGCCTTCTTCGTTCGCAGGGACGTTATGCAACGCCATCGAATCGAGCACCTTTTTGTGAAGGGCCATAATCGTTGCTGCTTCAGGATCTTGATAAATCTCATCAAGAATGTCGGCGTCTAGCCCTTCTTCTATCGCTTCATTTCGCCAAATACGGTCTGCAGCGCGAGACAAATGCGTGACCGCCATTTGGTACTGTTCGTTGTCATGAGGTAGGCCCAGTTCACTGTCCATCAATGTGATTGTTCGTAAGCAGTGGTCATGCGCTTGCTGGCTAATGGCTTTCGCTTGCAGCAAGAGTGCGAATCGTTGTTCCATGTTTATCCCTAAGTGTCATCAATTAATGAACGGTGGCTGATAGTCGTTAAGCGCTCACGTTTAATAACTCGGTGTAATATCGCCACTCACGACGGATTGTTGATGGCTTCGCAACTGCCCGGTGCTCAATAGTTTTCTCAATAAAATCGTAATGTGCGAAGACGTTCCATTAACCAGCATTACCGCTTCTGACGCGTCTCGGCAAGAGGGGGTATGGCTTAATGACTGTTCATCAAGGTCATATTTATCCATCTCAATCGCTTCGGGTAACCAAACTACCGCGTCAATGTCGCCATTGGTTAAGTGGGTCAAACTCTCTCCGTAGTGAATTTCAACGATTTCGATCTCTTTGTCGACAAAGGCTTCACTGGTTAGAATCTTTTGGTCTGGAGAGTCAGGGTCAACACCAACACGTCGAATATTCTCATAACGGCCTTTCTTAAAAATGAGTCGATGCTCGTGAGAGTACGAATGTGCGCCTAAATCAATGGCAGTAACTAGCCCGTCTGCCAATTCTTTAGCAGCTAGTTTCGACATAATCGCAATGTCATAAGTGCCATTTCTTAAACACTCGGCTCGCACACTTGCGCCACGCATATGAGCAAAATATAGAGGTAAGTCACCAATCTGGTCTTTTAGTCCACTGGCTAAGCCTTCGTAGTGGCGTGTATAGGGCAGTGGCATGGCGCAAACAACATTGTTTAGCCCTGCGCAGGCAACCAACTCACGATAGTCTAATTGAGTGATAAAGGTTCCGTTACGACCTTGCTTTGACAGTATCACTGCGCCACGCTGCTCTATGGTTGTCAGTGCTTTTTGAATGAACCCGACAGAGACTGAAAATTCATCAGAGAGTAAATCAATCGTTCTTAGTCGATCGCCTTCTGCGGTTGTCATCAAATATTGGGCGACATTCATGATCGCCGAGCCTTCTTTGCTGATGTACTGTACAGTCATGATTAACTTATCTTCATTATTTTGAAGATAAGTTAATCATTAATTGAGTCAATAGAAAGAGGGCAACGGAAGAAGTGTGACTAATGTCAATAATATAGGCACTTAGAAATTAGTGAATAGAGTAAGACTATTGCAATTGAGCAAGTTAACATCAAAAAGTGGTTCTGCACTGTTAGCGGGTTATAAAGAAGAGATTGGCCCAGAGAGGGCCAGTACCTTTTTAAGTCGTAGTTGGTACTCATTCAAACCATTACGAATGGGTCATCTTGGTTGCAAGTGCAAATCGATTCCATGCATTAATCATAATGATTTGCATCATTGATTGTGCAAGCAACTCTTCTCCCAGCAAGTCTAAGCATTGCTGATAAGTCGTATCCGAAACACCGGCATTGGAAATCATTGTCATTTCATCGGTTAATTCTAGTAGTGCTCGCTCCGCTTTATTGAACAGTGGCGACTCTTGCCATGCAGAGAGGGCAAATAGTTTCTGTTCTGAGATATTTTTCTTTAACGCTTCGGTCGTATGCATTTGGATACAATAAGCGCATTTGTTGATGATTGATGCCCTGATTTTAATTATTTCTTTCAACTCGCAAGATAACGCTGTGTCAGATAGATAATTTTCTATAGATAGCATTGCAGTTAAAGCGTTAGGTTGAATTTGATCGAGATCAATACGTTTTGACATTGTTTTTACCATTAATTTGATTGAAGGATATCGCGAACATTGCGATAGGGTCATTATGCTTGAGTCGATATATGGGCGGAATACGTATAGAATCTGTACCAGTTATGCATAAATCGCAAAGGTGGGGCGTGTTAGCGTTAATTAAAGTATTTGACCAAGTCGTAGAGTCAGGCAATTTCTCACAAGCAGGCAAAGCTCTGAATATGGCGCCATCTTCTGTGGCCAGAAATATAGATAGCCTTGAAAATAAGCTCAAAGCCTCGCTTTTTAAGCGCAGTACAAGGCAGTTGATGCTGACTGAAGAGGGGCAGTATTTCTATAAGCAATCAGCCAAGATTCTACAAGATAGCGAAAGACTGTTAGCTGAAATGAGAGGAGAGCATGGTGCTCCAGAGGGGATATTACGAATTTCAGTTTTTGAGAGCTTTGGTAACTTGTGCCTTACACCATTAATTCCAGAGTTTTTGGAACGATACCCGAAAATCCAAGTCGAATTAGAGTTAGATAACAATGTGGTCGATTTGAATAGTGAAAATATAGATGTAGCGATTCGTATAGGAATACCACAAGATAGTCGACTCAAAGCTCGCCATTTATTAACAAACTATACGTCACTGGTGGCTGCGCCTTCTTATATTCAGAAGCAAAGTCCTATCGTAAATCCCGAAGATTTACAGCATCATAACTGCTTGCTGATTAGCCATGAAAGACAAAGAAACTATTGGTACTTTAGGAAAGGTACAACTAACAAAAAAGTGTTAGTGACCGGAAATTTGATATCAAAAGGCGGTTCACCTCTTTTGCATGCTGCACTGAAAGGAACGGGTGTTCTTCTTTTATCTGACTGGATGTTAAAGCCATATCTGGAAAGTGGACAGTTGAAAGAGTTGATACCCAATTGGACCCCAATGCATAGCGAGCAAGGAAGTGGTGAAATATTTGCAATATATAAGAACAATCAATATCCGAGGCCTCATATCCGTGCCTTCGTTGATTTTTTAGTTGAGAAATTGAAGCCAGTAAAATGAATCCACCCACCTTAGCTTGGCTCTACATCAAAATGTTGCCGATGCGCTGTGTAACTCACATTTGTGCATCTTAGAACTAGTCTTGCCTGTGCTAACTTACTATTGTCGGGTGGACGACACTTGTTGCCAAGTGCCGTCCACCCGACAAAATCGGCTTCACCAAGATAAATTGGTTGGCGCGCATTACCTCTAGAAGTGACATGGTACAAGTGCCCACACATATTCTATCCGTAGTGGTCTACTCATTGTTTTCTCTAAATAAAAATGGTCAAGCTAAAAACTAGAGCATCCTCATCAAAAAAGCAAAAGGCAAAACTTTTTTAGTTGCCTAGTGATAACGTTAATCTGTCGGGAATTTTTGTTTCTGATGTAGAACACGCATAATGCGAATAATGTCGCCTTCAACCCAATATGAGACGATCATTGAAATCTCAGGAATGATAAGTAGCCTGCCTCTAACCCCATCACGTCTGAATCCCATAAGAGGCTGAACCGCCAAGTTTTCAACTTTAGCTTCTATTAGTTCGTCGGTTTTTTCAGCAGCTTCAGGGTTGAAATCGTATAGAAACTCAAATATTTTTTCTCGATCGTTAAGGGATTCTTCCTCCCACAAAATCATAGCTTGCCTCGATTGCGGATTTTAGCCTTGCGCTCAGCCATTAGTGACTTGGCTGATGCGTGATCAACAAAAACCGCTTTTCCTGTATCAAACTTCTCAAAAGCTAAGTTAACTTGTTCAGTTAACCAAACATCATGGGATAGTGTTTTTCTCTGCTGTTCGGCTAGTTGTTCAGTAAGTTCTCGGCAAGCGTCACTTAACGTTCGACCTTGGCTTTCAGCCATTTGCTGAGCTAGGCGTTTAGTTTCTTCATCTACACGAAACTGAATTCTTGTGTCCATAAGCTACTCCTTACTATCTGTGCGTACAAATGTTAGCACTACACTTAAGTTTGAACAACTAATGAAAAAATGGCCAAGCTAAAAACTAGACAACTCTTATCAAAAAGGCAAAAGGCAAGACCTGACCCTGTTAGTTTGCTTTGAGGACGTTTTTGTTAGTTGATTGGGTTAGGGAAGCTTTTCTTTATTTGCTCGATTAGCCATTGATGCTTTGGAGAGTGTCGATTTCTTCTATGTACATACAGGCTGACGGGGTACGATGCTATATCGAGTAGTTCAACAAAATCAATACTCTTGAGTTTATCTGGATAAAGTTTAATGAGGTGCTTAGATACAGGGCAAACCATGTTGGAGGCACAAAGTGCACCAACAACGGCTTCAATGGAGCTTGAAGCAAATTGTGGATTAAGTGTTATCCCTAAGTTCTTTTTTACCTCGTTGACAAAATACCAGCGTTTGCCTGCTTCTTGAATGTTCAATTCAATCATGGCGATGCCATGTTCTACCATCTCTTCAATATGCGCGGTTGGCTTTGTTATTGGATGATCCTTGCGAACGGCCATGGCCAACGGAATTCGTTCTAAAGGCACTTCTAGAATATCCTGAGGCGTATTTACCCTCGCGTATTCAATGCCAATATCTACATCACCGGTTTGGAGTTTCTCCAATGTCCCGTCAGAAAATCCATTGAACGTCATTGTGGTTTTAGGCGCAAGATTTTGAACTTGCTGGAATAGTTTGGGAGCGAACCAGCCAATAAAGTGCTGGCTTAAATCAATGTTGACACGCCCTGTGAGTTCGGCAGGTTCAAAGCCTTTTAGGCTCACGATCTCTGAGTGCAGTTGATTAAGAAGCGGTTCAACTTTTTTATAAAGATTGTCTGCGAGTGCAGTGGGCTCGAATCCTGTTGGTACTTTAATGAACAGCGTCCCCCCAACTTCATGTCTTAATTTGTTTAGCTTGATACTGATCGCAGGGGCAGTGACATAAAGCCTCTCAGCGGCACGTTTTAGGTTGCGCTCTTGGTAAACAACCACGAAGGCTTTCAAGAGGTTCAAGTCGACATTTGATAGTAGTTCACTCATGGTGTTTAGATAATTTAAACTCAATGGTTAGTTTTGTTAAATATACCTAATCATTTGAGGTTGGTAAAGTAGTTGTCAACAGGATGAAAGAACAAGATTAAAGGAAGCTATCGATGGATGCCTTACCGAAATAAGTAAGGCGAAAATGAATAGACAACTTAATGAGCCAATTATGAAAAAGACAATTCTAGCAACTTTACTATCACTGACTTCTATCACGTCTTTCGCCGGCGAGCCTGCCGAAGTAACAGAACAAAACTATTCAACAGCTATGTTTGATATGGCTATGAATGTAGAAGCGAGTAACGGCGGTCTTCAAGACTGGAACCACCACCGTGCTCCAATGAAGCTTGACGAGCAGCCAGCACCGATGATGAACCGTGATACCTTGTATTCTTTTGTGGTAGCGGATGCAAGGTCAGACATCAAAGTAACCTTACCAGAACTGGATGGGCGTTATTTATCGGTGCACGTAATGAATCATAATCATGATACTGCCTATGTATTTTATGGGGCGGGCGATCATATTATCAAAGCTGACGATACAACTGACTACATTGCGTTTTATGCACGCACACAAGTAAATGCTGCAAGCCCAGAAGACGTTAAAAAAGTGAACGAGTATCAAGATGCCTTCAAGTTCGAGTATGTCGACAGCACTTATGAGCCACAAGCATTTGAAGCGACAAAATGGGATATGGCGACTTTCATGCCTATTCATCAAAAATGGATCGAAATTGCTCAATCGCAAGGTATTGCAGATGCAATATCTGATTTGGAAGCGGGTGTAATTGTTAGCCAAGATGATCGAAACCGTGGTGTTGCGATTTCAACAGGCTTGTTACCAGATGCTCACGCGAGCTACAAAGTAGCAGAGTACCACTTGGACAAAAACACGTGTTATGTGGCGACCTATGATGCGCCAGAGATGACGGATGAAGAGCTAGGCTTCTACTCGATCACTATGTACGACGATAAGCAATATTTAGCCACTGATGAATATTCAATTATCACAAACCAAGATATTGCGTTTAATCAAGATGGTACATTCACGGTGCACTATGGTAACGCTGAAACTGCCTCGTGCGGTGAGGTCGATAACTTACTGCATGTACCGACGGATGCGATTTCGATCAATATGAGAATATACCTGCCAAATATGGATAAGATTGACGCTTATACGCTTCCTGAGTTACAAGCACTATAATCCACTTTACTTAAGAAAACGCCCTCGACTTGAGGGCGTTTTTGTTGTAATAGGGAGATTTATCTATAAAGCATAAATTTTGGCTTAGCTATGAGTTACAAGGCCGCTTTCAGATGTGTGATCACCAAGCAATTCTGTCGTATCGTAATGACCAATTTTTACTGTAGAAAAGAGGTTGTTTTCGACACATAAAACTGACGTACAAAAAATGTCTATTACCGCATTTGCAAATATACCAATGAGCTGGGCAGTTATTGACCCCCCACTTTCTGCAAAGTTCTTTGCCGCTGATAATTGGTCAGAATTTCGAACAGCTTTTGCAATGACACATTCAGTTCTCATGCTTTTAGGTGTCGGCTCCCAGCATGCAAGTAATGTATAGTTGAAACTGCGAAAGTCAACGACCTTATCCTCTATGACTACATGGTCAAGTGTATGCAGTAGCGAAAGTGGGCCCTGATATCGATGCGCTCCTACCTCGAAACTTCAAACACTAGAAAATCGCCCTGTGGATTTATGGGGCGGATACGTTTTATTAAAGATTTATGACAGTCGCTTTCTCGCTATTGACGTCACCATTTTAAAAGTTAACATATACGCATATCCATATATGAGTATGTAATATGCTTCCTCACCAGTTTTTTAAATTGCTATCTGATGAAACTCGTGTCCGTTGTTTAATGTTGACGGTTCGCCAGACTTGCTTGTCGGTTGGTGAGCTTACCCATGCACTGCAAGAGAGCCAGCCTAAAGTATCACGTCACCTTGCACAGCTGCGTGCTAGTGGCATTTTGGTTGATGTTCGCCAAGGGCAGTGGGTGTTTTATCGTTTAGCCGAAGATTTACCTGGTTGGATGCGGAAGTTGATTGATGACCTCATCGCATCGAACTGTTTGAAAAAAGAATATCAACAAGATATTGAGCGCCTAGAAGCGATGGACTCACGCCCAACGTGTTGCGTTTAATCTTACAATGAATAAATAACTTAGGTTTCACCACTAACTGAGAGATAAAGAGAATGACAGTTAAAGTAGGTATTAATGGTTTTGGTCGTATTGGCCGTTTAGCACTTCGCGCTGCTTTTGATTGGGAAGAGCTAGAATTCGTACAAATCAACGATGTCGCAGGAGACACAGCAACGCTTGCTCATCTGCTAGAGTTTGATTCAGTTCAAGGCCGATGGAGTCACGAAGTGACCTACGAAGGTGATGTGATGATCATCAATGGTCAACGAATCAAGACGACTCAAGAGCGTGATATCGATGCGATTGACTGGTCTAGCTGTGATGTGGTGATTGAAGCGACAGGCGTTCACCGTAAGACATCATTATTAAATAAATATTTAGATCAAGGCGTTAAGCGTGTTGTGGTTTCGGCTCCAGTGAAAGAAGAAGGCGTTGCTAACATTGTTGTTGGTGTGAACGATGAGATCTTTGACCCAACAGTACATAAAATCGTAACAGCGGCGTCTTGTACGACTAACTGTATTGCGCCAGTGGTTAAAGTCATTCATGAAAAATTGGGGATTGAGCAATCTGCATTTACCACTATTCATGATTTAACCAATACGCAGACTATTCTAGATGCACCACACAAAGATCTGCGTCGTGCACGTGCTTGTGGCATGAGCTTAATTCCAACCACAACAGGCTCTGCAACGGCGATTGTTGAAATCTTCCCTGAGCTTAAAGACAAGATCAATGGCCATGCGGTACGTGTTCCTCTTGCGAATGCATCATTAACGGACATTATTTTTGATGTTAAACGTGATACTACGGCTGAGGAAGTGAACGCATTACTAAAAGAAGCGTCTGAAAGTGAGCTAAAAGGCATTCTTGGCTTTGAAGATCGCCCGTTAGTCTCTATCGATTATAAAGGTGACCAGCGCTCTACGATTGTCGATGCTCAATCAACCATGGTTGTTGGCACTCGTATGGTGAAAATTTACGCTTGGTACGATAATGAAATGGGTTACGCAACACGTACCGCTGAGCTTGTGCGTACCGTTGGCTTGGCATAAGGAATTCGAATAATGACTCACCCAACATGGCAATTAAATTTAGACGCTGGAGCTTTAGTGTTAACACCTTGCCCTGGTACTAAGGGCGTTGAACTTGATGCTTCACTCGCTCAGCTAAAAGAGCAAGGCGTTCAAGCAATCGTCACAGCCTTAGATAGTGCAGAGCTAGCAAGTAAAGACGTTTCGGCATTAGGCGAGAAAGCACAAGCGTTAGGTATGCAGTGGTTCCAAATTGAGATTGAAGATGACTGCGCACCAGGTGAAGATTTCAATACAAAGTGGAAGGCGGCGAGTCCGACACTTCACAACGTTGTTGATAATGGCGGCAAAGTAGCGATGCACTGCATGGGTGGATCGGGTCGTACGGGTCTATTTGCCGCTCATCTATTGTTAGAAAAAGGCTGGAAGTTAGAAGATATCATTCGCGACGTTCAAGCGCTTCGTCCAGGTGCTTTTACTAAACCAGTACAGGTCGAATACATCAATGGTGTTGCTTCTGCTTAACCGATTGCGGTAAGCAGAACATTGAATATAAAGAGCTTTTGGTCGATCTTGCTTTCTTGTAGTAAGACCAAAAGCTCTTTTAGTTTGAAAAGTAGAGATTTGGTATGTTTTCTATCCCTTTGTTCGCAAATTTAAGTAAGAGTGTTCGCCAATACATGTTGGTGACCTTCAATTACTGGAACTTTACGATCACTGACGGCGCGTTACGCATGTTGGTGGTATTGCATTTCTATGGGCTTGGCTACAGTTCGTTAGAGATAGCGTCACTGTTTCTTTTCTATGAATTCTTTGGTGTGGTAACCAATCTTATCGGAGGATGGCTAGGTGCGCGTCTTGGCTTAAATAAGACCATGAACCTCGGTTTAGGCATGCAAATCGTTGCCCTTGTCATGCTAGCCGTACCAAGTGCAATGCTGACGATTCCATGGGTAATGGCGGCGCAAGCATTATCGGGTATCGCAAAAGATCTCAACAAGATGAGTGCCAAAAGCTCCATCAAGACATTAGTGCCAGATGAGCAGCAGGGCGCCTTGTATAAATGGATAGCCATTCTTACTGGTTCGAAAAATGCGCTTAAAGGGGCTGGGTTCTTTGTTGGCGGATTACTACTTTCACTGATTGGTTTCAAATATGCGGTACTCTCGATGGCGGCTGTACTTTCTTTAGTCTTTATTGGTAGCGTATTGAGCTTGGAAGCGAACATGGGTAGGGCTAAAAGCAAACCTAAGTTTAGCGAGTTGTTTTCGAAATCAGAGTCGATCAATATTCTTTCCGCTGCTCGTATGTTCCTGTTTGGTGCGCGTGATGTGTGGTTTGTTATTGCGTTGCCGATCTATTTAGGCAGTGTCTTTGGTTGGGATCATTCATGGGTCGGTGGATTCCTTGCTATTTGGACGATCGCGTATGGTTTTGTTCAAGGCATAGCGCCGAAAATCACGGGTAAAGCGCAAGGTAAAGTACCTGATGGTAATGCTGCATTCAAATGGGCGGCTGCACTCGCCATTGTTACTGCGGCAATCGCGTATGCAGTACAAATTGATTGGCAACCAGAGTTGGTGATCATTGGTGGCTTGATGCTGTTTGGTGCCATATTTGCCGTTAATTCATCATTGCACTCTTACCTTATCGTAAGCTATGCAAAAGGGGATGGCGTATCTTTAGACGTGGGCTTCTACTATATGGCGAATGCGATGGGGAGACTCATTGGAACCATACTTTCGGGGTGGGTGTTCCAAATGGCAGGTTTAGCCGCATGCTTATGGGTCTCTTTTGCTTTCCTTGCCCTGACTACTGTTATCTCATTAAAGCTGCCCAGATTAGTCGAAGCCAAAACCGCTTAGTCGCTTAGACTTTCCAAGGTAGATTAGCCGCTCCTAGTGACATACTGGGAGCTGCTTTTTTTTTTTATTTTAAACAAACAGAGTTAAAAATGAATGCTATTAAGTAGAGGTAATCATGCCCGAATGATTATCTTCCTTGATACTAATTCTACTCCCGGGTTGTAGCGTTTTTGTGATGCGTTAAGAGCCTGCTCTAACGCGCTGTCGCAGATCAAATCAAACTGTTGAGGTAGAGAGTTAATCTTAAATGGTAAGAAGTCTAGCAGGCGATTGTCACCAAATGTCCCCAATTTGATTTTATTCACCAGCTCTGGTTTTTCAGACAGCATATCAAGCACGCCTTCCAAAAGAGTATATGACGTCGTCACTATCGCATCAGGAAGAGTATCTGACTCAACCCAATGAGCTATCTGCCCGTAGCCATCTTGACGATTAAAGTGCTCACCATAAGCATGTAGCGTTTTGATGTTGCTCTTCTTTGTTGCAGATTCAAAGCCTAGTTGACGTTCTTTGGAAATATTTAAATCAGGGAGTGCGCCGATAAGCCCAATAGTTTTCGTATTTGAATCAATCACCGATTGAGTAAGTTCAAAGGCGGCGCTGTAGTCTTCACTGACAATACAGGCGAAGTATTCATCGTCTAAAGGTCGGTCAATGGCAATGACAGGTGTACCAGAGTTTTGAATTGCCAGATAAAATTCATTGGCATCGGGTAGGGCGCTCGCTACAAATAGAGCATCTATGCGGCGTGATACTAAAGCGTCGGTGACTTTTTTTTCGGTTTCTGGGTCATCGTCAGAGCACCCGATCAAAATTTGGTAGCCCGCTTTACGAGAGTTTTGCTCTAAAATTTTAGCAATACGTGCGTAACTGGTGTTCTCCAGATCAGGAATGATCAAGCCAAATGAGCGACTATTACCGGCACGTAAAGAAGAAGCTGCGTGATCTGGACGGTAGTTATGTTCTTGAACAACCGCAATGACCTTCTGCTGAGTTTTTTGTGAAATACGGTATTTTTGTGCTTTGCCATTAATGACATAGCTTGCTGTGGTCTTTGATACGCCAGCTAGCTTGGCAATTTCATCTAACGTCATTTCTGATCCTTTTTGTGTCATTGATCATATAAATAAAAACCGACGATCATCATGGCTTGCATTATACGCTGAATCGATTCAGTATAAAAGCTGAAAGGATTCAGCAAGGTTCACAAAAAGAGATATTGATAAGTTTTTATCTTTTCCTAAGCCTTCTGTTTATTCTCCTGACATCGAGGTAGCGTAACTTCGTTGTTAGTTTTTTTTAATTAATTGCTGAATCGTTTCAGCTTTTAAGCAAAACATTATTGGATATCGTGTGCTCAGCGTTATCACTTTCTATTGAGGCAAGCAGTTATGCTCACATTGACAACAAACGACATTACTTTGAATCAGTCTTTTAGCGACAAAACAGAGGCTATTCGATCGATCGCTTCCGATCTGTCCGCGAAAGGCTACGTTAAAGGTGGCTATGTAGAAGGTATGCTGGCTCGTGAAGCGCAAAACTCTACCTATTTAGGGAATGGTATTGCGATCCCCCATGGCACGACACAAACCCGAGACTTAGTGAGTAAGACTGGTGTTACTCTCTATCATTTCCCAGAAGGTATTAACTGGGGAGATGAAAATACGGTCTATGTCGCAATTGGGATCGCTGCGCAGTCAGATGAGCATTTAGGCATTTTAAAGCAGTTAACTAATGTGCTTTCTGGCGATGATGTAGAAGAGCAACTGCGACAGGCGAAAACTGAGGAGCAACTGATTGCGATTTTAAATGGTGAAGCGCAAAGCAAGCTTTCTATTTCCCCGGCTCATATTCAGCTTCAATTTCCAGCAACCGATATGATCCAAATGAACGCAGTCGCAAGCGGTCTCTTGCGTAATCAAGATTGCGTTGAACCTGAGTTTATTTCCAACGTGATAAACAAAACACCGACTCACCTTGGTAGTGGGGTGTGGTTAGTCAGCAGTGAAAGTGCGGTAAAGCAGACGGCCATCTCTGTGGTGACAACCTCTCAACCATTTAATATGGATAACACGCCAGTGAACGCTTTGATTGCTGTTTCGGCTTGCAATCAACTTCACCAGTCTGCGCTTGAAACGCTGACTGAGCTGGTATTCAACAAGCAACTGGCAACCCTTCTTTCAAAATCTGAAGAGCAGTTAGTCGCTCTATTTTCTAATAACGGTTCAAAAGAGACTCAATCAAGTGCTGTAATCGGTTCTGATTCTAAAGACAGCGATAGCGGACTAATTAGCCGCGGCGAATTTAAAATAAAGAATGCACATGGGCTACATGCAAGACCAGGTGCAATGCTTGTCGCGGAAGCAAAAAAGTTCGAATCAACGATACAGGTATCAAACCTTGATAGCGATAGTGCGCCCGTGAATGCTAAGAGCTTAATGAAGGTTATCTCGTTAGGTGTTAAGCACGGTTATACCCTGAAGTTCACCGCAGATGGTCAAGACTCGAAACAAGCGATTGAGTCAATTGGTAAGGCAATTGAATCTGGCTTAGGAGAGGGCTAATCAATGATCAATCAAAGTACATTTCACACCGCTGGAATCAATAAGACAACAAAAGTGGTCACTATCACGCTTAACCCTGCGCTTGATTTAACTGGGCACCTTCCTTGTATCAATAATGGCGGCGTAAGCCTGGTTGATAAAGGCTCACTACACGCTGCAGGGAAAGGCGTAAATGTTGCCAAGGTACTTGCAGAGCTTGGTGCTGATGTGACCGTGACAGGCTTTCTAGGAACAGATAATCAAGAGCTGTTTTGTCAGTTGTTTGAGCAGTTGGGTGCGACAGATAAATTCATCCGAGTTTCTGGCTCTACCCGTATCAATGTGAAGCTTGTTGAGCACTCAGGAAGTGTCAGTGATATTAACTTTCCTGGTGTAGAAGTCACTCAAAACGCCTTAGTTGAATTTGAAAAAACGCTGCTCTCTCTTGCTGATGCTCATGACTATTTTGTCCTTGCTGGAAGCCTGCCGCCAGGCGTCTCTGCTGAGTTGTGTGCCTCTTGGATCAAGAAGCTTCGTTCGCTCAATAAGAAAGTAATTTTTGATAGCAGTCGAACCGCATTAATGGTTGGTGTCGATGCGCAACCTTGGCTTATTAAGCCTAATGAAGAAGAGCTTTCACAATTGATGGAAATCCCAAAAACCGACGCAAGTGCGTGTAAGCAAGCCGCAGAGGAACTCGCGCATAAGGTTGAGAATATTGTGGTTTCCATGGGCGCTGATGGCGTGATGTGGCTTAACCAAGGCCAGTGGTTGCAAGCTAAGCCGCCAAAAATGGAGGTCGTAAGCACGGTTGGCGCTGGAGATACTTTGGTTGCTGGCTTGTGCTGGGGTCACATGCAAGAGATGAACAAAACCGATTTACTTCAATTCGCAACGGCGTTATCTGCACTTGCAGTCACGCAGGTGGGGGTTGGAATAGCATCATTAGAACAATTACATACTCTACAAAAACAGACACAGATAGACATTATAAGCCAGTAGCTAAGTGCTATAGGTCAACAAGGAAAAGGGTCAACATTATGAATATTGCCATCATTACCGCTTGTCCAAGCGGTGTTGCCAACAGTGTGATAGCTGCCGGTTTATTAAAAAAAGCCGCCGCTGAACTCAATCACACCGCGACCATTGAGTGCCACTCAAGCGTCATCGATAATCCTGCGTTAACTGAGCAGCAAATAGCGGACGCTGATGTTGTGGTGATTGCTGCAAATACACCTGTTGATACGACTCGCTTTATTGGTAAGCGTGTATATCAGGCTAGTATCACGCAGTGCGCACAAGATGCCGTGGCATTTTTAACCACCGCAACAGCCGAAGCAGCAGAGCTTAACTCAGCGCATGCAATCAGCTTACAGGAAGAAACTAACACTGACTCAGTGAAAAAAATTGTGGCTATTACGGCTTGCCCAACAGGTGTGGCGCATACTTTTATGGCTGCTGAAGCCTTAGAGAAAGAAGCGGCTAGGTTAGGCCATGATATCAAGGTTGAAACGCGCGGCTCGGTGGGTGCTAAGAACCAATTGACTGAGCAGGATATTGAACAAGCTGATCTCGTTATTATTGCGGCGGATATTGAAGTACCACTTGATAGATTCAATGGCAAAGCACTATATAAAACAAGCACAAGCCTCGCACTGAAAAAGACAGAGCAGGAAATCAACAAAGCATTTGCTGAAGCCACGCCTTATCAACACAGCGGCAACACAGCTCAATCTGGTGCAGCCGAAGAGAAAAAAGGCGCATACAAACATCTAATGACAGGTGTATCGCACATGCTACCGGTTGTCGTAGCAGGCGGTTTGATCATCGCTATCTCATTTATTTTTGGCATTGAAGCGTTTCAAGAAGAAGGCACGTTAGCTGCGGCATTGATGACGATTGGTGGCGGTTCCGCATTCGCTTTGATGATTCCTGTTTTAGCTGGTTTTATTGCTTTCTCAATTGCTGACCGCCCAGGTTTAGCACCTGGTTTAATTGGTGGCATGTTAGCGAGTTCAACAGGCGCAGGTTTCTTAGGTGGTATCGCAGCAGGTTTTATTGCAGGTTACTCAGCGAAGCTGATAGCAGACAAAGTCTCTCTTCCTCAGTCAATGGAAGCGCTTAAACCAATTTTAATTATTCCATTTATTGCGAGCTTGTTTACTGGTCTTGTGATGATTTACATCGTTGGTGGGCCAGTTTCCGGAATTATGTCAGCAATGACGGATTTCTTAAACAACATGGGCTCGACGAACGCTGTTCTGCTTGGAATTATTCTAGGTGCAATGATGTGTTTCGATCTCGGTGGTCCAATTAACAAGGCAGCGTACACATTCGGTGTTGGCTTACTTGCATCGCAAACCTACGCTCCAATGGCTGCTATTATGGCCGCCGGTATGGTTCCTGCGCTAGGTATGGGCCTTGCGACTTGGCTTGCTAAAGATAAATTTGAAGCGGGTGAACGTGAAGCTGGTAAAGCGTCATTCGTACTTGGTCTGTGCTTCATCTCTGAGGGTGCGATTCCGTTTGCAGCGAAAGATCCGATGCGTGTGATTCCAGCATGTATGGCGGGTGGCGCCTTAACAGGGGCACTATCAATGTTATTTGGTGCACAGTTAATGGCACCGCATGGTGGTTTGTTTGTGCTACTTATTCCTGGGGCAATCTCACCTGTTCTAATGTACCTAGTCGCCATAGCGGCAGGCACCGCGGTAACAGGTTTTGGTTATGCGTTCTTGAAGCAAAGAGAGCAAGCGAAAGAAGTCGCTACCGCGTAATACATCAGATTTAACTCGATGTAATCCCTCCTATACCCCCTAAAGAATTACATCACGGCGTTACTTCGGTAGCGCTTTTTTTGTTTTGTTATTGTGGTGTTTCAAGGTGAACCCATTTAAGCGCGCCATTGGTTTCAAAGTCGTTCGCTTCTTTACAGACCATATAGTGCTCACCAACTTGAACAATCGACCCTAGTGAGTAAGCTTGATCTTGGTAGTAACAAACTCGCTTAGCTATGCTCCCTGCATTCACACCAATGATTGCTTTGCCGGGTGTTGAAATCACTTTATTCGACGTTGAAACGACGTTAGCACTTAATGGCATTGCTACAGCGGCTAATAGAACCACGAATGAATACTTCATAATATTCCCTTGCTATCTGTTTGCTTAATCAGTGTGCTTGATCCCATTTACGTTGGTAACGAGGTAGCATACTCTCATTACCTAAAATCCCGCCTTGATGAACGTAAATCAACGTCTTACCTTCAAAGTAATGTTTATGTTCAAGTAGACAGCGCCACATCATTGGATCGTAGAGTAAATCGAACTCCACGTAGGTGTCTTCCAACAACTGTTTCCAGATAACGTAATCTTCTTGATAAAGCCGACCAAAATGGTGTTTGTCTTTTAAGGTTAGTATCTCAGGATGAGAGTTTTCATCTAATTCATTAAATTGTTCGGTTAGGTAGTCAGCACCACCGACACAAGGACATGTAACGACATTGATACCATGCGGCTTAAGAACCTTGTTTAAATAGAGTGACGTCGTTCCCGTTCCCGATGGCAGTGCGACGACAAAATCTTGACCTGATTCATACTTTGTCCAATGTAAGATCTCTTCACCTAGCTCTCTAACACCAAATTCAGCCATGGAAAAGCGGCCTCCTTCTGGCACACGAATACAATCATTACTCGGCTTGCGTATTGTCTCAATAAAATCTTTTGGGTGAATAGGCTCTAGGGAAAGTTCACTAACGGCAATGACCTTAGCACCAAGATCGAGTGCACCTCGGTAATTACCAATTGGTTTTTCTTTAAGCCAATTAGGAATGTGATCAACATAGAACTCCAGTTGCCAGCCTTTGATACAAGCAAGAGAGGCAAGCGAGTATAATGAGTTTGCCTGAGCTGAACCGTAGCCAATAATGGTCGTAATCTCTGGGTTTTCGATGTTCAGTAATTGTTTGAACTTTCTGGCTTTATTTCCACTGAACTGACTGTGGAGCTTATCATCACGCTTAAGGAAGAATTCGATGTCTTGAAAACGATGCTGAGTAACAGGGGAGTTATTGAGGATCATGATTGGCTTCACACAGTAAACACCATTCGATTATATCAATTTAGATATGGCTTTGCCCAATTGATGTTTGTAAGCGAACATTTTGTCAGAAGTGTAGGAAAAAGAATAAAAAAAGCCCAGAACAATCAGGTTCTGGGCAGATACAAACATAGGAGTTAATATGAAAAAGCAGCTTAATTTGTAGGAGTAGTAACAATACAAGTTTGACGGCCAGAAAAACTTTTAAAACTCTACTTTCTACACTTAATAGGACACGGCTTTTTCTAAACAGTTCCGTAATTCTTTCAAAAAATAGCAAATAAATACCATTTTCTTCAATTTCAGAGCCTTAGCGGCAATGCTATTCATCTGGTCAGACCAAGTTTAATAAATGTGATGTTAAGCACTTGTTAATCTTGTGTGTCAGTCGTATATTTCAAACAGGTGTTTAATACGAGCGATTGAAATGGCAGCCAAGAACGATACAAAAAATAAAATTCTCGATGTGGCTGAAGTGCTTTTTTCGGAGCAAGGTTTTAACGATACGTCGTTAAGAACGATAACTAGTAAGGCGGGAGTAAACTTAGCGTCGGTGAATTATCACTTTGGTGATAAGAAAACGTTAGTGAGAGCGGTACTTGATCGTTACCTAGAAGCCTTTATGCCTGCGCTAAAACAGTCTTTAGAGTCTTTGAATCAACAAAAGCATTTTGAAGTATCTGATGTGTTTGAATCTTTACGTCAGCCACTGCGTTCGCTTAATAGCGTGAGGCCAGATGGAACTGCGAAATTCATGTTGTTGATAGGTCGTGGGTACACTGATGTTCAAGGGCACTTACGCTGGTTTATTACGACACGTTATCAAGATGTATTGTCGCTATTCACTCAATCTATTTTAAAAGCGAATCCTAATTTAACCCCAGAACTGCTGTTTTGGCGTCTTCACTTCACGCTAGGTACTTGTGTATTTACTTTAGCATCGAGTCAAGCATTAGCTGAAATTGCAGAGAATGATTTTGGTAACAAAGTGGATACCAAAGCCGTCGTTGACTTACTTATCCCTTATTTATCAGCTGGCGTCGCAGCGGATTGACTAAACTTAAGTTACATAAAAAACGAAACAAAATAATAAATATAAAACCACACTAATACGTGAACAAAAGGATCTGAATATGTGCTCTCTAAGAAGAAAATGGGTAAGTGACCCTGCTTTCAAGTTTTTTAAGAAAGTTCTACCACCCTTGTCTGACACAGAAAAAGAAGCGATGGAAGCGGGAAGTGTGTGGTGGGATGGAGAGCTATTCTCTGGTAAGCCTGACTTTTCTAAACTTCATCAATACCCAGCGCCAAGCCTGACGGATGAAGAACAAGCGTTCATGGATAATGAGCTAGAAACACTATTATCGATGCTTGATGACTATCAGATCGTTAAGAAAGACCGAGATTTGCCAAAAGAAGTCTGGGATTTTTTGAGAAAAGAACGCTTCTTTTCACTCATTATTTCCAAGCAGTATGGTGGTCGCGAATTCTCGGCATTGGCAAATTCAACCATCGTCTCTCGCATTGCAACACGAAGTATTAGTGCGGCTGTGACGGTAATGGTTCCAAACTCACTTGGCCCCGGTGAGCTTATCTCTCACTACGGAACTCAAGATCAAAAAGAGTATTGGCTACCTCGTCTAGCCGATGGTACTGACATTCCATGTTTTGCCTTAACGGGCCCAGAAGCGGGATCTGATGCGGGTGGTATTCCTGACCAAGGCACCGTTTGTTATGGCACTCACGAAGGCAAAGAAGTCCTTGGTATTCGTCTTAATTGGAACAAGAGATATATCACCTTAGCCCCTGTATCAACCGTTCTAGGTTTGGCTTTCAAATTGAACGATCCAGAAGGGCTACTTGGCGACAAAAAAGAGCTAGGCATTACTTGTGCACTCATTCCAACATCTCACGAAGGCGTACAAGTCGGTGAGCGTCATGACCCTATCGGTCTCGCGTTTATGAACGGTCCAACTCGTGGTCATGATGTGTTTATTCCGATGGAATGGCTTATCGGTGGTCAAGAGTACGCAGGTAAAGGCTGGAGAATGCTGGTGGAGTGTCTATCAGCGGGTCGTGGTATTTCACTGCCAGCTCTGGGCACTGCGATTGGTCACCTTACTTCCCGAACCACAGGTGCCTATGCGTATGTGCGTAAGCAGTTTGGTATGTCGATTGGTAAGTTTGAAGGGGTTGCAGAATCGCTTGGTCGAATTGGCGGTATGACTTACTTGCTTGAGGCGACTAGAACATTAACGACGACCTCTCTTGATATGAAAGAAAAGCCAGGCATTGTCACGGCGATTGCGAAATATCATATGACGGAAATGGCGCGGACCATTCTCAATGACTCAATGGATATTCACTCTGGTCGTGCGATCCAAGAAGGCCCAATGAATTACCTGACTTCGGCGTATCTGGGTGTGCCAGTAGCGATTACCGTAGAGGGTGCAAACATCTTAACGCGTAACTTGATGATTTTCGGTCAAGGTGCCACACGCTGTCATCCCTATGTATTGAAAGAGATGGAAGCCGCAGGAAACCCTGATGAGAAAGAAGGGGCAAAAGAGTTTGATAAGTTACTGTTTAAACACATCGCTCACGCGACAGGGAATACCTTTGGGGCGTTTGGCGCGGCATTAACCGGTTCTCGTTTTATCAAAGCTGATATGAGTGGACCTACTCAGGTTTACTACAAAGACTTAACCCGATTGAGCCGAGCGCTAGCCGTAAGTGCAGACTTTGCAATGCTAACCCTTGGTGGTGATCTTAAACGTAAGGAGATGATCTCGGCGCGTTTGGGTGATGGGCTAAGCTACCTTTACATGGCGTCAGCTGTCCTCAAAAAGTATGAAGATGAAGGCCGTCAGCAGCAAGATTTAGATTACGTTCACTACGCAATTCAACACTGTTTCCATCAAGGTGCGAAGTCATTGCAAGAAGCGTATCGTAACTTCCCGCAGAAAATGGTTGGGCGTTTATTGAAAGTGCTCGTGTTCCCATTAGGTAATCACTTCAATAAACCCAGCGATGATCTAGCGGTGAAAATAGCAGAAAGTATCATGACACCGGGAGCTTGCCGAGATCGCTTAACGCACCTTTGTTATGTGGGTGACAGTGAAGATGACAGCGTAGGCCTGATGGAGAAAGCGTTTTTGGCGATGTATGACATTAAGAGCCTAGAGCGAAAAATCAATAAAGCGGTAAAAGAAGGTAAAGTTGTCAGAAAAGCGCCACTGAACACTCGCTTAGAGCAAGCACTGGCGGCAGAGGTATTAACTCAAGATGAGGTGGATACGATCATTGCAGCCGACAGATTGCGCTATAAAGCGATTCAGGTTGACGACTTTAGCCACGACTACAGTGAAGTTCGAACGCAGAAAAACTTGGCACCGAAGTTAAATAGCGTTGCCTAGTTCCGTAGGCCAATGATATTTAATTGAGGTACGCAGTAAAATTGCAGTACGAACTATTTATGTTTAAAGGGTCTCTATAATAGAGACCCTTTTTATTGCGTGAACTGTCAGGAATCTCCGATTGAGCAAAAAATTGAATCAGCATCACCGTTTAGTGATCCAACCACTTGTCTATTTTCGGTAAATTTGCAGAAATTAGATGCGATTTGGTCGTGAACCTTTTATTCTACGGGTGATTTTTTAAGGAACTTGAATATGATCATCAAACCTCGAATTCGTGGATTTATCTGTACCACAACACACCCTGTGGGCTGTGAAGCAAATGTAAAAGAACAAATTGCCTACACTAAAGCGCAAGGTCCAATTCAAAATGCACCAAAACGTGTATTGGTGGTTGGTTCTTCAAGTGGCTACGGTCTATCTTCTCGCGTTGCGGCTGCTTTTGGCGGTGGTGCTTCTACAATCGGTGTTTTCTTTGAAAAAGAAGGGACTGAAAGAAAAACAGGTACAGCGGGCTTCTATAACGCAGCAGCTTTTGACAAGCTAGCTCGTGAAGAAGGTCTGTACTCGAAAAGCCTTAATGGCGATGCGTTCTCAAACGAAGCTAAACAAAAAGCGATTGACCTGATCAAAGAAGATCTTGGCCAAATCGATATGGTTGTTTATTCATTGGCATCTCCAGTTCGTAAGCTACCAGAAACAGGTGAACTGATTCGTTCATCTCTAAAGCCGATTGGCGAAACGTACACAGCAACCGCTGTTGATACGAACAAAGACCAAATCATTGAAGCATCAGTTGAACCAGCAACAGAAGAAGAGATCAAAGACACAGTAACCGTGATGGGCGGAGAAGACTGGGAACTTTGGATTAACGCTCTTTCTGATGCAGGTGTATTAGCAGACGGTTGTAAGACTGTTGCTTATAGCTACATTGGTACTGAGTTAACGTGGCCAATCTACTGGGATGGCGCACTAGGTAAAGCAAAAATGGACCTAGACCGCGCAGCAACAGAGCTTAACGCGAAACTTTCAGCAACAGGCGGCAGCGCGAACGTTGCGGTACTTAAGTCAGTAGTGACTCAAGCAAGCTCAGCGATTCCTGTTATGCCTCTTTACATCGCGATGGTGTTCAAGAAGATGCGTGAAGAAGGTGTCCATGAAGGTTGTATGGAACAAATCTATCGCATGTTTAGCCAACGTCTATACAAAGAAGATGGCAGCGCAGCAGAAGTTGATGATAAGAACCGCCTACGCCTAGATGACTGGGAACTGCGTGAAGACATTCAAAAGCACTGTCGTGAGCTATGGCCACAAGTGACTTCTGAGAATCTAAAAGAGCTGACTGATTACGTTGAGTACAAAGAAGAGTTCTTGAAGCTATTCGGCTTTGGTGTCGAAGGTGTTGATTACGAAGCTGACGTAAACCCTGCGGTTGAATCAGATATTATCGCTATCTAATCATTACCATGATTAGGAATAGCTACTAAAAAGGCGCTCACAGAGCGCCTTTTTTATATTCGAGACAAAACTAATTCAACTCTTAACTAATAATGATCAAGATAGTCCCAGCGAGTGTCATAAGAATATTCGCTATGGCGTAAGTACCTGCATAGCCTAGCGCAGGAATCGTCGATTTAGCGTAGTCGTTTACAATATCCATAGCTGGTGCACAGGTTCTCGCACCAATGATAGCGCCAAACAGAAGGGCTCTGTTCATTTTTAGCACATAGGCACCAACTAAATAGGCCAATACAACAGGTACAACACTCACAATAAATGCTAGGCCAATGACTTGTGCGCCCACTTGGGTTAAGTGTTCAAACATCTTCCCACCCGCACTCAGGCCGATACCCACCATAAAGATCATTAAGCCCAAGTCTTTGACCATGTTAAGGGCACCTTGTGGCACATAGCCAAAGGTAGGGTGGTTGGCTCTTAAGAATCCAAGGGTAATCCCTGAAAGCAGTAATCCAACCGCATTACCAAGACCAAATGACACCTGACCAAACGTCATAGTAATGAGACCAAACATTAGCCCCAGAATGAAGAAGCTACAAAACGCAAGTAGATCGGCTATTTGACTGTGAATTGAGATAAAACCGATTTTTTCAGCTAAACCGTGTACTCGGCTCTTTTCACCACTGACTTGCAGTACATCGCCCTTGGCTAGAACAATATCGAGATCCATTGGCATCTCTATTTGTGCTCTTACTACACGATTTAAGAAACAGCCAAATTCAGAGAGGTTAAGTTCAGATAACCGCTTTCCTACCATGCTATCGCTTTTAACAACGATTTCTTCTTCAATAATTCTCAGATCGAGTAAATTTCGGTCGAATACTTCTTTACCATTTCTAAAACTAGGGTCTAGACGGGCGTGGCTGTCTGGGAAGCCGACTAATGCTATTTCATCACCTTGCTGTAAGATAGCGTCACCATCTGGATGGGCCAAAATGCCATTTCGACGAATACGTTCAATATAGCAACCTGTTTGACGATAAATACCAAGCTCTCGTAGGTTTTTCCCATCTGTCCAATCGATTAACTCTGGGCCAGCTCTGTAAGCTCGGATGATTGGCAAGTAGACTTTTCGCTGACCTGAGCTGCCTATACCTCGTTCTTTTGCTATTTGCTGAGCGGAGTCTGATAGATTCTGTTTTTGTAATTTTGGTAGCAGCTTTGCAAACGCAATCATACTGATGAGGCCAACCAAATAAGCCATTGCGTACCCAACAGAGAGGCTTTCCATCACAAGGCCTAAGTCCATATTGCGAGGGAGGGTAGCAAGCCCGCTCGTCAGTGCATCTTGTGCACCAACAAGCACAGGGGTCGCCGTTAATGCGCCCGCCATCATCCCGGCAGAAAGCCCAAAATCTAAACCAAAGTAGTGGCTAGCTAAATAAGTAATCCCTAACGCGCTCGAGAGAACAACTAAGCTAAGGATAAAGTAGTGCTTTCCATCTCGGAAAAATATCCCAAAGAAGTTGGGGCCTGCTTCAATTCCGACACAATAAATAAACAGCATAAAGCCGATAGTGAGTGCCTCAGGGCTAAAATAAAAACCGAGATGACCTAATATAAGTGAGGTAACTAATACACCGATAGAGCTTCCAAGTTGAAATCCGCCTAAGCGTATCTTTCCAACGGCAAGTCCAGTCGCTAATGCGACGAAAATGAGGAGGATTGGATTTTGTTCAAGCAATTGTATGACGTTTATATTCACGATTGGCTCTTGTTGCCAGAGTAGAAGGGATTAAGTGGGGCGAATTGTAGCGGATCGTATGCAAAAAATAAGTGAGTTTTTTTATAATTTGCAATTAGTTCACATAAGGCAAATAAAACAAAACCTGCCACATGAGCAGGTTAAGTTTTTAAATAAATGAACCGTTTAATTAAGCGAATAAGCCTAAGTGTTCTTTTGCGTACGCTTCGAAGTCATCACAGCCGCCAATATGGTCTTGGTCGACGAAAATTTGTGGCACAGTTTCAACTGGCTTGCCTACCGTTTTTTCTAAATCCGCTTTGCTAATACCTTCAGCATGGATATCTACATAGCGATAGTTAAAGTCATCACGCTGAGCTTTTAGCGTTTCTGCGTGTTCTTTAGCACGAACACAAAAAGGGCAGGCTGGGCGACCAAAAATAACTACGAACATAACTTTCTCTCCTTTAATCTGATAGCTGCAACTATGCCCCAATCTATTGTGGAAATAAAGTAGCAATTACCTCTTGTTCTAATAGGTGTAACCTATCTTGACTTATAATTAATAGCTTAAGTTAATAATGATTACTTTTTCATCGCAGTTTACTGTTTTGTTTAAAACAGACAGCGTGATGTGTCGCATAAAACGCTTACTTTAAGTGTGGCTATTTTAAGCAAGTTGCACTGGGTCAAACAAATTTGACTTGGTTAAGTGCAAGCTAAAACAAGTGAATATTAAAATAGAGGGATGAAGTATGTTTCAATTCATGACATCAACTCGAATCATTTTTGGAGAAGGAGCTCTTCAGTCATCACTTTCAATACTCAATCAGTATGGTTATAGCGTCTTATTAGTGACCGGCAAAGATCAGTCTCGTTCAGAGCCCATCATTTCCTATTTGAAAACTCAAAAAATGCGCTATCAGCATGTCAGTATCTCTGGTGAGCCAAATATTACCATGATCGAAGAAACCGCTATTGTCGGGCGAAAGTTTAAGCCTGATATGGTGGTGAGTATTGGCGGTGGAAGTGTTATTGATATGGGGAAGGCGCTTGCGGCTATTATCCCTAATCAAGGTGACGTTTATGATTATGTCGAAGTCGTTGGACGCAATGTACCGATAAAGACGACTCCTATTCCATTTATTGCGATACCCACCACGGCGAGTACTGGCTCTGAAGTTACGCGTAATGCAGTACTTCGCTCTGGTCAAGATCAAGTGAAAGTCAGCTTGCGAAGCCCCGATATGTTAGCTGATGTGGCCATTGTTGATCCAACGCTAACTTATGGAATGGATGTCTATACCTCAGGAAGAGGAGCAATGGATGTGTTTACTCACTTGATGGAAGCTTACGTATGCGGTGATCCTAATCCATTGACCGATATGGTTTGTGAGGAGGGGCTGCGAAAGTTATCGGGTTCTATCGTTGCTGCTTGTCGACATGATGACTATTCTGCGAGAGCGGATCTTTCGTTTGCAGCAATGCTGGGTGGAATGGCGACAAACAATGCAAAGCTTGGTGCTGCCCATGGCTTGGCTTCTGCTTTAGGTGGAAAGTTAAATGCGCCGCATAGTGTTATCGCCGGACAACTTGCCCCGCACGTCATGAGGGAGAATATTGCAGTCGCGAATGAATTTGGACGTAAAGATGTCCTTGAACGTTATTCTCGTATTGCACAGCTCGTAACAGGTAGAACAAACGCACATGTTGAGGATGGTGCTCTTTGGGTTCAGATGATGCTTGATAAACTGGAGTTGCCAAAGCTGAGTGAATTTGGGGTGTGCAGTACTTCATTTGAAAAGGTAGCAGAAGACGCGCTTATGTCGGTGGCAATAAAAGGTAATCCACTACCATTAACAAAAGCTAGGCTTATCTATATCTTGGAGCAAGTGTGCCAGTGCGCTGGACATTGTACTGATGAGAGAGAAAGCCAAGTAAGCCGTGTTGAGATTTTGACTGATTCAATTGAAGAGAACCAAATGTAAACGGTTCAGAGTTTAAGATTAAAAAACGGAGCGCAATGCTCCGTTTTCTTATTGGTATTGACTCATCTTATCGAATCGAGAATCTTTAAGTGCATCTTTCACACGTCTTAAGTTTTCTCTAAAGCCAGTACCGCGACGTAGTGTAAACCCTGTCGCGAGTACATCAATAACCGTCATTTGAACAACGCGGCTTGCCATTGGCATGTAAACGTCAGTGTCTTCAGGTACATCAAGTGTAATTGAAAGAGAACTAGCTTTATCCAGTGGCGAATCTTTGGCTGTAATAGATATAACCGTCGCGCCATTCTCTCTTGCTAAATGTGCAATTTCTACCAGACTTTTCGTTCGGCCCGTATGCGAGATCAGGACGATTACATCGTTGTCAGAGCTATTGATACAGCTCATTCGCTGCATGACAACGTCTTCGAAACAAGTGATCGGAATATTAAAACGGATAAACTTGTTTTGCGCATCTTTAGCCACAGCTGATGACGCACCTAAACCAAAAAACGAGATGCGTTTTGCTTGGGTCAAGAGATCGACAGCGCGGTTTACTTGCATTGAATCTAAGCTATTTTTAGCAACATCTAGACAAGCCATTGTTGATTCGAAGATTTTGTGTGTGTAGGCATCAGGGCCATCATCTTCTTCGACGTTTCGATTTACATAAGGCGTTCCATTGGCCAGACTTTGCGCTAAGTGAAGCTTAAAGTCAGGAAAGCCTTTAGTGTCTAATCTGCGACAAAAACGGTTTACAGTTGGTTCACTAACATCAGCCATTTTCGCAAGCGTAGCAATACTAGAGTGAATAGCAGTTTGTGGAGAAGCCATAATAACTTCGGCCACTTTGCGCTCTGATTTGCTGAAATTTTCTAAGTTTTTTTGTATTTTTTCTAATGTGTTCATAGTGTTCACGAGGGCTAGAGAACAACTCGCTGATAAAGCTTCAAAGGATATCTCACCTATTAAAACCATAGCTCAGCGCCATAAAATTAGTATAAACCTAAGCAAAAGGTTTATTTGCTTACAATTGGTGAGAATATGACAAACCTCAAACTAAATTTCAATTTTTGAATAAAATTTAAAGGAAATTTGAGTGTTTAAGCTAATAAATAGCCAAATTTGACAAGCTAGCAACAATAAGCAGAAATAAATTTTCAGTTTACAAACAATCTAATTGTTAGTTTGACATATTTCTTCTGTCAATAAATTGATTTGATTCATCAATTTAGGAGCTTGCTTGGCTATTTCTCTCTGCTCTGCAAGAACGGACTCTAGAATGTCATAAGTTGTTAATGGGTTAGCAAGGACAACTCGGAATACAATCGTATTTTGATGATGCATCTCACCAGGATTTAAGCGTGTTCGAGAAACAAATGACTTTCCGGTTTCCCGCTGGCGTTTCTGAATAAACTTAGTGAGACCATTGAGTAAGTCATTAATCTGGCTTGCTTGCGCCTTAGTTGCCACTTTCAGTGCCGCGATAGTCTCTTTTGGCGTATAGCGATAGGTAAGAAGACATAGCTCTGGCTTTGAAATAAGTTGGAAGTCGTCTTGTTGGTCGATCAAGTTCGCGAAATACTGCGCTTTTTCAATGCTCTGATCAATCAAGAGTTCGTAACCCGGACGGCTAATAATGTGCATGCTTGCGTATACGAGCATAGCCATGCCAGAACGAGACCCTTCTAGGGTATGTGTTCCTAAGTCTTTCGAACCTTTACGCAAGATATATTGGGCGTGATGTTCAATAGAACTCATTGCGTCAGGATTTTTAAACAGAACCATACCTGCCCCCATAGGGATGTATAGCTGTTTATGGGCGTCAATTGTGACAGAGTCGGCGAGTTCGATACCCGCTAGCATATGGCGATGATTATTCGACATTAAAGTGGCACCACCCCATGCTGCATCAACATGAAAATGACAAGCTTCTTGCTGACAAATTTCTGCAATGTCCGTTAATGGGTCAATGCTGCCGGTTTCTGTAGTACCTGCTACACCAATGACCGCGAAAGCTTTAATGTTTTGCTGTTTGAGATGAGCAAATTTAGCTTTTAAGTCGGTAGGACACAAACGGTTATTGTCGTCTGTTTTAACTGAAACGAGGCTCTCTTGACCAATGCCTAATGTATCTGCAGCTTTTTTTAAAGAGTAGTGACCCCGTTCTGAAACTAGTATCGCCAGACCTTCATAGCCATAGTGCTTCATAGCTTTAAATAGCCCTTCTTTCTCAACCCCTTTAAAGTTACCTTCGGCTTTTAATGCGTTATTACGTGCTACCCAAAGCGCGGTGATATTTGCAATGGTCCCGCCAGAACAAAATGCGCCCAGTGAGTGACCTGCACTGTGCATCCAGTGAGAGTAAAAGGCGTCATCTTGGCTGTAAATTAGACGATGAAGCATACCCAATACTTGGCGCTCCAATGGCGTGAATGCCTTGGAGGTCTCGATCTTGACCAGGTTTTGGTTGAGCGCAATCATGATTTTTGAAAGCGGCATCAAGAAGTAGGGCAACGCAGAGGTCATGTGCCCGATAAAGCTTGGTGCAGAGGTGTGAACTGACTGCGCAACGAGCGTATCCAGTAAGTGCTGGGTATGATCGGAAACAAACTCAGGCTGTTCTGGAATGATAGGGTTAGAGAAATCTTTTTCAATGTCTCTTAAGGGTTTCTCTTCAGCAACGATGTGTTCACGCAAAAATTGATTAAGGTTCTTTGAAAGACCGTCTTCTATCTTTGTCAACGTTGAATCTGGCCCTTCAGGCACGGTGAAGATGCGGAGTAAACTATCAAAGTTTACATCAACTGTTTTCTGTTCTGATCCCATACAGCTACGTTATATTTCTAATTTCCATTGCGAACGGCACAATCTAAACGAAAACGGAACTAATGTCCCGTCTTTATTTAGAGGGTATATTTATCATTCTTCTAGCAAATGATGAGCTTTATTTCAGGCAATCCATTGCTTCTAGAGCTTGGATGGATTGATTGTATTTCTGTAATACTGTATCGATCTGTTTTGGGTGACTTAACAGATCGGCGAACGCTGAACGCAGTTCATAGTTCTTTTCGTGAGGCGTTTTTTGTCGGTCATTAAAGGTCAGCTTAGCGGCTTGGCCCAATTCATCATCACGTTCAGAAAGCACTTTTACATCGTGTTGTTCAAGCTGTAGCCAACCTTCAACTGACTGTTCAGTGGCAACTTTTGATTTATCGTGATCTAGGTAGTAATGAACGGCTGCTCTGTTTAATTCAAAGTGATTTTTTCGCCCCTGTAGAAACCATTGGCTCACTTCTGAAAGTTCAGGGTAACGCTCAGAAGTGAGTTGTGTTAGGTCTTGATACCAAGTGAGAGAGGCGTCAATGTAAGCGTCATATTTTTGGGCGAGGCATTGAGAGTTCTCGGCAAATGCTGACCCTGAAGCCAGTGTAGAGATGGTTAGTAATGCGGCAAAAGCTATGCGTTTCATGATAAATCCTTTATAGCACTTTCGTGTGCTTTTATTTTATTGGCTTTAGTTTGTAATTACTGCGATTCGGATAAAGCGTCAGCAATTTTATACTGCTAACGAAACAAAAAACAGCATCAGTATAGGGACAAGTAAGCTGAGAATAAATCCGCTGACTATCGCAATCGGTACACACCTTACACCACCCGTCGATTGAATTACAGGAAGAGTAAAGTCCATGGCTGTTGCCCCAGCGTAGCCTATGGATGTACATGGTTTAATTCGAATAAGCATTGGGATCATAATGAGCGCCACCAGTTCTCTAAGGAGCTCAAGCATAAAGGAAGCACCGCCGTAAACAGGTCCAAATGCATCCCCCATTAAAATCCCAGCCAGTGAGTACCAGCCAAAGCCTGAGGCCATAGCGAGCCCACGATATAGATCGATATCGAGGATATAGGCTGAAATGACACCGCCTATTAATGAACTGCCGACGATGACAAGGGCAATGAGCATTCCTTGTCTATTGATTAAGATCTGTCTTAGAGTCAAGCCGCTATTACGTAGCTGAATACCAATAAAAAAGAGTAATAAAAATAAAATCCACTCACTAGCGGTATCCACCCAGTCAAGATCCATTCCGGCTAAAAGCCCTGCAATGAGCCCACCACCAACCACGAGAATAAGCCTTGCAGATTCTAGGGCCATACTGGCCAATGGAAGCTTGGATGATTTATTGTCGGTGTGAATTGGGTACAGTTTATCGATCAATGGCAATACGGCTAGATTACATAAACTAATGCAGATAAAGAATGTTGCTGTAAATTTGATAATGAGTTGTAAGTTTTGACCAAGATTATCTAGGGCAGCAAGACTTAGCCCCATTAAGAACAAAATGACGTAGATAAGGTACGACGTCATTTTGTTAATTGTTTCTAATGCACTATTTTTAGATATAGAAATTAAGTAGCCCACAACAAGTGGGGCAAAAATAAAGATCATCCCTGAGAACATTTAAAATCCTATCTTGTTCTTTAATGCGCGTTGGTAACGCGCATTCTTATTTACATATTTTTTTATCGATACAATGGCGAGAGTAGATACTAATGCAAAGGTATTGAGTTTAGTGCATGCGTAGCGTGCGGTTTTATGAAGAGAGCAGGGTTATAAACCACTGGCATTAATCACGGCACTTATCTGAGAATTAAAGTCAAACTCGCTTAAGTTGGAAAGTTTAAATAATACGTCAGCCCCGGTTGTATCGAATTCGACAAAATGATCTTCAATGGCATCATCTTGGCGTCTAAATAGCAATATATGGTTAGCTATTCGTGCAATGTCGAGATAATTCACCGGCTTGTCATCATTTTGACCCTGTTCTTCATTCGTCGCGACACTAATAAAATCGAGATCAAAGCCCCAGCTGGTTAGAACAAGTCGACTAGAATCTGAACATTGTGAGTCAAATATTTGAAGCGCGATATTAATGTCGAGGTAGTTACCATTTTCTAAGTATTGATGGTACTCGTTCACCATACAAAACAGCCCGATATCTGCGATCAAGCCAGACAGCAGTGCTTTCTCCACTTCCAGGTATTTATAGGTTTTAGGTTGAATTTCCTTAAAGGATTTTGCAACCATAACCATAGTTGCCGCAAGCTCTCTGGAAGTAGCAGCACTTCGTACTAAAATTCGATTACACTCTTTGCTAAGACTAACCGTATGCTTTAATTGCTCAATCGCTTGAGCCGTTACGATATCTCTCACTCTCAGGATACCAAGTCTCGACACTGCAGTGAAAAGATCGGTACAGGTAATATTACGTCGATTAAAAATAACAGAATTAGCTACACGAATAACAATTGCAGCAAGCCCAGGGTCTTCGAGAAGACAGTCTGCTATGTCGATGATTTCAGTAGAATCTTTCGTACAAAGAGATTGAATGCGTAAAACGACTTCTGAAATGGGTGGCAAGGTAATTTTGCCAGTGCTTACTGAATGTGCAATAAGGTCGGAAAACTCGCTCTCAATACTTTTAAGAAGCGCCTCCTTATTGTCAGGAAGCCAATAGAACGATAAATGATTCATAGCCGGTCACCAAAGGAATACTCCTTACAGTGTAACTAATTGGTATCTAGATTAGCAACAACTTACATTAGTAGTTTCATCGTATATCACTATTGATATACTCATCATAACGAATTAAGTCGTAAAGACTCATTGTTTGTGATTTTAGTCTCATAAATTGAGGATTCTATAGTAATTGATGTGAAGTCTGAACAGACTTATTTTTTAACGTGAACTATCATTTATTTACTAACTAAGGCAATCAAACTTAAACAATAATATAAGCCTTAGTAGCAATAAACTTTCGCTAAAAAAGCTGCTATCTGGTGATCACCAATAATCGGGGTAACATGATTAGAAGGATCAATGGATATGACAGAACAACTATTTATGGACTATGTAAGTGCATTTTGTGACTTTCAAAAGCGTTCAATGTTTGGCGGTATTGGGCTTTTCAAAAACGAGGCGATGTTTGCTCTATTAAGTGGAGAAAAGATCTTTATTCGTGGTGGTGAAGAGTTAGATACAAAATTGAATGCACTAGGTTGTGAAAAGTACCGTCATGTAAAAAAACAGACAACAGCAACTGTTAACTATTATGATATAACTCAACTATTTACGGAGAAGCAAGACGCGCTTAGTGAGGTGATTAAAACATCAATTAAACTGTCAGTTGATCAGCGACAATTTCAGAAATCGTCAGCGAGTCGTCGACTACGAGACCTTCCAAATATGCAATTGACGCTAGAGCGGATGGTTAAAAAGGCAGGGGTTGATGATGTTGAAACCTTTATGAATCTTGGTGCCGCAGCAGTGTATTCGAAAGTGCGTAACACATATGGAACAGACGTAGATGTTAAGCTGTTATGGAAATTTGCTGGTGCTGTAGAGGGGATCCATTGGAAGTTAATTCAAGAGCCTAAAAAGCGTCAACTATTGGCAGGCTGTCACTAGTTAATTTTTATTAGATTAAAAGAAAACCGCTCAATTTGAAATTCAAATTGAGCGGTTTTTTATATGCTGTTTAAATGAGGCTGTTCTATTGCCAAGCTCTTACTGCGTTTTTCAATATCCAATGTTTACCAAAAGTAGTTTCGTCAGAAATTAAAACTTGAAGCGAGCCGTCATCATCGCTTGTTCACCGTAGGTATCATTGATACGAAGTTCCGCACCGACAGAGAAGAGCTCTGTTGAGTGAAAGCGAATATGCGCAGAGCCAATCCAGTCTTCATTTTTATCAATTGAAACGTAACCAGCTTTTGCGCCTACTTCGAGCTGTGGACCAAGCCATTGACGCACGCCTAGATTCACTTCAATACCCGTTTCAGTGCTACCCACATCTTGAATTCGAAATAGCATTTCACCCGTGAAATCAGCCCAGTTGTTTACTGGTGCGTGAAATCCGAAACCAGTAGCTGCGTCGTAGTCCCCTTCAAATTCAGAATCGATACGCCCGAGAAAGTGTGCATTAGGGTGGATTGTTTTACTGAAAGCACCACCGAATGTCACAGGGCTAGCACCAATACGAGCCTCGAAGTAGTCGTAACTGAAGTTACTCATAACAGAAGGGCTATTTGGATCTGTCTCTGCAAATGACTGACCCGACGCGAGCAATAAAGCTGTAGCAATGATTGTTTTACGCATAGTTACGATGAACCTATTCCTAGTTATTTCCGTTGTCCTAAGCAGTGGAACTGCTATGACTCTGATTTATCACGACATGATAATGCATCCGTGCTTGTTGGCACCATTAAAAAATGTCATTCTTTTGTCGTAATTGCAAAAAACACGCAATTTTAGTGCCTAAATATGTCGAGCTATTGGCAAATCAGCTCTATTCTCCAAAGCTGACTCTATTATCGGCAATGGCATTGAAGATTTTTTCCGTATCTAGAATTGATGCCCATGGCATCAAATCTGGCTCATTCTCTATCATAAACTGGGTTAACTGCTCGGTAAGTACTTCCCTCAGTTCATTTCCCTTCCAGGGTTTAGCGATAAAATAATCGAGGCTTGAATGATTGACCGCTTCAACCGTATCGTCTAAGCCTGCTTGTCCGGTGAGTAGCACCTTACGACTTGTTTTCGTTTGCGCTTCTTGGCTAAGCTCAATAAGAAAGCTGATTCCCGTTTGCTCTGGCATGATGTGATCGCAGAGTATTAACGCCAGTTTAATGTGGTCTTCAATACTATTTGAAATGATATTTTTGGCTTCTGCGACAGACTCTGCGGCTTCAACGATGAAGTGCTCCTCAAAACAGTCTAAATCTTGAATAACTCCATCAAGGACATCGCGTTCATCATCAACACATAAGATAAGGTATTTGTTCATATTTACTCCTTGCTATTTGACTGAGGTGACTGGATAGGAAGCCAAACAATCATTTTGGTGAATTCGCCAAGTGTTGAATCCACTTCAATTCTGCCATCGTGTTGGTTAATGATCTGCTGGCAAACGGACAAACCAATGCCAAGACCAAAATGGCCTTCTCGTTTGGTTGTGAAGTTAAGAGTGAAAATTTGTTCTTGTAAATCCGTTGCGATACCACTGCCATTATCTTCAAAGCAGAGCCTAACCCAAGGTTGCTCTTCAATAGTTTCCAAGGTGGTTTGTATTCGTAATTGACCATGAAGAGGTAATGCGTCAATCGCATTGGAGATTAGGTTTGTCCACACTTGTTGGAGTGCAATGGGTTGGCATTGAATATTGGGAAGTTCACAGTACTCTTTAACAACCGTGTGATGTTTCAAGCGATTTTCGAAGATAACTAACGTGTCCTCAATGCCTTCGTAAATATTACTAAAGCGGAAAACCTCATCGTCAGGCCTAGCGTAACCTTTAAGGCTTTTAACCATATCAGCGATGCGTTGCGCACAGACATTAATAGAGCGGAGGGTACTTCCTGTTGCATGGTACACTTCATACTTGTTGACGAGTTCCAACGCTCTATCTGGGTCTTGTTTCGCTAGCCGTTTGAGAGGGGCATCACTGTCGAGGTGAAGCTTTACCATTTTCTTTGCCAACAGCCGATGTTTTACTTCCGCTTCGACAATTTTAGATTTAGCTCTCTCTTCAGAGGTGGAGGAGGGTGTCGAGATGAGTGCATGCTCTAAAATGGCCTTTCCTTTTCCGTCGTTTGCACCTGTTGCTTCTATCTCAATGAGTTGTTTCAGCTTTTCTGTCAGTGTATCCGTTCCTCTTAATATCGCGGCGACGGGGTTGTTCAATTCATGTGCGACGCCAGCGACTAGCTGCCCTAACATTGCCATTTTTTCGCGTTCTATAAGCTGCTGATGAGCTGACTCTAAAGATTCAAGCGTTTCTTGTAGTTTAAGCTTGTTATTAATACTTCGCTGTAAGCGTCGATTGAAGTGACGTAATAAGAGGTTGGTAAAGAGTGGCAACAGTTGAGTATCTGAATGCATCACCTTGGTAAAAACGTCTCGGTCAAGTTTAATGACTTTGGTTGTACTTAAGGTGAGTGCTGTAGAAAATGAGGATTCGCCGGTCACAAAAGACATGCCGCCAACAATATTCCCTTTTTCATAACGTACGACTTCACGTTGCCGGCCAAGATCATCTTTTTTATAGAGTGCTACCTTTCCTTCGGTGATAAACCATAGAAACTTATTCTCTTCTCCCTCTTTGGTTAACAGGTGATCGGCAGAATAAGTTCGACACGCTAGGTTTTCATCTTCCTTTGAGAAAAATAGCGCTAATGCAGAGATGACTTGTTCGGCTAAATCAGCGTCTGAGAGGCTGTGATGTTCAGAGATAAAACCCTCTTGATAGCGCTTCATTTTTGCATCAATGTGAGCACGAAGTAGGTGCTGCTGATCAAGAATCAGACTGTAGGAGAGCAAGTTATCTTGGTCTTGCTCTACGACAAATGTAGTGAGCTCTTTTTTTACCGTTTTATAGACCAAATTATCTTGTAATGGCTTCGTAAGGCAATGATCCAAACGCCCTTCATTAACGGCTGAGAGGATCGCTTGAATATCTTGTCCGCAACTTACAAGGATTTTCCTAGCACTTTTTGTATGGGATGATTTGTCTAATTGAATGAGAAACTCAGCACCATTAAAGTGGGAGTGGTGACTTGCGATAACGAGCGCAACAGTTTGCCCCTGTTGTTTACAGAACGCCAACGTACTGTGTGCATCTTCAATACTTTCGGCAGTATGGATATCAAAACGTGTCGAAAAGTGGCTTAGCTCAGTGCGTAACTGCTCTACACTGATCGGGTTATTGTCAAGGTACAACAGGGCAAATGAGTTCACTAAACGCTCTCAAGCAAATGGATCTGAGAAAACTGTATCAATTATCTACAATATGTAATGGGAGCTAGGTTTTAGAAATTTGCTCTTATCAAAAATAAAAGCAATACTCTGATTTAACTCAAACTTTGTTCTTGCTTGAATGGCTTTAAATACTAGGTGGAATGCCAAATATTATGAATCAACTTAAAAAAATGGGCGCAATTGGCGGCTCTATATTACTTGTACTTTGCTGGCCTTTAGCGGTTGGGCAAGTAGGACAAAATGTCATTACTGATGGTGTTACGCATTTAGGAAACGATTTTTTAAGTGCTGAAATTGTAGATTATGATCGCGGTTACTTAAGCTCCAATGTACAGACTCGTTATACTTTACAAGATCCTGAACTAATTGCTCAATTCCAAGCCGATAATTTGCCAACAGAGTTTGTGGTTAATAGTGCTGTGAGTCATGGCCTATTGAGTTTAACCGCGCATTCTTCATTACAAGATACTGAATTCCCATTAACTATTGATACGGTGACCCAGCTAAATGGAAATACTGATTATTCGATAGATCTAGCGAGTTGGTATTATAAAACGCAAGATGGGGAAGAGCTGGCTATATCTGTTTCACCATCAAGTATTAAAGGTGATGTCAGCGTTTTAGGTCAATTAACCTATCAACTTGATATGCCGTCAATTGAGCTGGACTTTTCTACTGGTGAAAAAATTGTTCTTTCTGGTATTGAAGGCCAAGGCCAAGGCAAGCAGGATAACGGGTTTTGGTTAGGAGATCAGTCCATCTCAATAGAGCGCTTTGCTGTATCGAGTACCGCCACCTCAAGTGCTGAGATTGAGTTCACTCAAGGGCATTATCACTTTAGTTCAGAGTTAAACGAAGAGCAGAGCCGATTAAACAGTAACCATGTTGTGAATATTGGTTCCATGTTGACTCCTGACGGGGTAGTAGAAGAGTTTAAAATGGATTTCTCTATGGGTGATATTGATAGTGTGGCTTTTGAAAGCCTGATGTCTATGTATCAAAGTAACCCGATCATGACTGAGAATGAAATCGCCCAAGCTATTCCGTATGTTGAGTCGCTATTTTCAAAGGGCTTTTATCTTGCGATGAACACAATGTCATTGAAAGTGGGACAAGGTGAGTTTGAATCACAATGGAAAATTAGCATTCCAGAAGGAACAAACGACATTTCACAAGACCCTGGGAAAATTCTGCCTGCGATGACTGGTAATCTGAATACTTACTTCTCTAATCAACTAGTAACTGACTTTCCGTTTATCAAGCAAGGTATCGACGAAGCGATCGTGATGGAAATGATGGAGCAAACCGAACGAGGTTATCGTATTAATGTTGAGCTAAAGAATGCCAATATCGTATTTTCTAGTGGGCAAGAGATTCCACTCATGGCGCTACTCATGCCAATGCTAATGCAGTAATGACCTTTTTGGTTTAATCCGCATTGATGTAAATGATCAACAGAAAAACAAAAGAGCTCCTATGAGCTCTTTTGTTACTTTTTATCCTCAAAAAAACGTGCTATTAATCACAGTCAGTGTATATAGCAATTTGATTAGGAGTAAGGAAACAGATGCAGCCTAACACGGACAATGTATTCAACTTCAGTGCTGGCCCTGCTGGCTTACCAAAGGCAGTCATGGAGCAAGCTCAAGCAGAGTTTGTTAACTGGAATACTCTCGGAACTTCAGTGATGGAAATCAGCCATCGTAGTAAATCTTTTATTAAGGTTGCTGAAGAAGCAGAGCAGGATCTCCGAGATCTTTTGAATGTTCCTTCAAACTATAAAGTATTGTTTTGCCAAGGTGGCGCTCGAGCTCAGTTTGCTGCCGTACCAATGAACTTACTTGGGTCGAACACCAAGGCGACTTATATTGATGCGGGTTACTGGGCTGAAAGTGCCATTATAGAAGGCCGCAAGTATTGTGAGATCGATGCTTTTGACGCAAAAACGACGCTTGATGGAAAAACGGCGGTATTGGATGCAAAAGAGTGGGTTATTGATAAAGACGCGGCTTATGTTCACTTTTGCCCAAATGAAACCATCGATGGCATCGAAATCAATGATCTCCCTGTAACTGATAAGCCAATCGTAGCCGATATGTCATCGACTATATTGTCGCGTGAAATTGACGTATCTAAATATGGGGTTATTTATGCAGGCGCTCAAAAGAATATTGGACCAGCAGGGATCTGCATTGCAATAGTTCGAGACGATTTACTTGACCTTGCATCTGATGTTCTACCAAGTTTTATGAACTATAAAGTCTTAGCTGAAAAAGAGTCGATGTTTAATACGCCTCCGACGTTTGCATGGTATTTATCTGGCTTAGTCTTTAAATGGCTTAAAGCTAAAGGTGGTGTAAAGGCGATCGAGCAGATCAATCGAGAAAAAGCGGCGCTTTTGTATGATTACATTGACTCCTCTAGCTTCTACAAAAACGGTGTTCACCCAAACAACCGTTCATTAATGAATGTCCCGTTTCAATTAGATAAACCTGAACTGGACGGTGAATTTCTAAAGCAAGCTGAACAGCGAGGCTTGGCGGCTTTAAAAGGGCATAGAGCGGTAGGTGGTATGCGAGCATCTATTTATAACGCAATGCCAATTGAAGGTGTTAGAGCGCTTGTTCAATTGATGGAAGAGTTTGAGCAACAGTACGCTTAATTGAAACTGCATCGAGTAGTGTGAAGACAATACTTCAATAGCGTTATCTTCAACAATATGGAAAGGCCCAATCATTGATAGTGATTGGGCCTTTTTTCTCTTGTTAGAAGTTAAAACACCTCACAGTACTAAATATGGACTAGGCTATTTACTAGGTTGTTAGTAAAAGGAAACTTCTACGTGAGTTGGGTTCGTCGAACATTTCAAATGAGTGCAGGGGTGCTAGTAACGTTACTCGCCTTGTTTGGTGTTGTTTGGAGCACCTTGATTGCAACCTTGATTATCGCGGCTCTAATCGCTTGGTTTAACAAACACATTTCTATGCAAACAGAAGAGAACCTAGATCAATCTGCATTAGGCTCCACGTATAGAGTGTTCTTACCTAAGCTAAATAAACAACTTCAAAAGTCCTATCAAGATTCAAACCAATCGATTAATCAAATCACGTTACTGTTCTCCCAACTAGCCCTGCTTGTTAAACAACGAAATACATTGACAGACGATCACAAAACCGAAGAAAAACAGGTGATCGAACAGCAAATGAATGCAGCGTACAACGAACTATTAGAACAACTGCAACACGGTGATAGAAACTTACAAAGGCAGGCAGGTGTCATGGAAGGAATTGAGCTGTTAATAGAACAATTACGTCTCGTCGAGCAGGGGAGAAAAAGCTGGGATGAAAGCAGCTTGGCTAGTGAATTTAGCCGAATTACCAATAGAACAGAGCTAGCAATGGCCGAAAAAAAGAACAATAGCCAATCTGATGACGGCATAACTTACTTCTAATAGGAGAAATAATGCGATGAAGAAAACAATTCTCATTGTTGATGATTCCGAATCACTGCGTCAGGTAGTGAATATCGCCCTAAGTGGAGTTGGTTTCGATGTTATAGAGGCGAAAGATGGGGTTGATGGCTTAAGTAAATTAGATGGAGCACGTGTCCATCTCATTATCAGTGATGTCAATATGCCGAATATGAACGGTATAGATTTTGTTAAGCAGGTAAAAACACTCAATAAGTATAAATTTACACCGATTATTATGCTTACTACTGAGAATCAAGAATATCTTAAAGAGGAGAGCAGAAAGGCCGGCGCCAAAGCTTGGATGGTCAAGCCCTTTAAACCAGACCAAATGTTACAAGCGGTCTCAAAGCTACTATCAAATTAGAAGGTGGTTTGTGTGAAAGTCTATTTATTGCCTCAAGAATTGACCATTTATGAAGTCGGTGACGTTCATCGAGAGCTCAATGAGTTGGTGGAGTCTGACCCGGAAATTCAGCTAGATGCCTCACAAATTGAGGAGATCGATACTTCGGGGTTGCAGCTGATCCTTTGGTTTTCGAAACTATCAAAACAGTACCACGAGCACCCACCGCTATGTTCGCTAAGTGATGTGGTGTCAGACTACGTTCGTTTGCTTAATCTCGAAACCCATTTGTTGGCTGGCAGCGATGGTCGTTCATTGAGTGAGAACTATGAGTACTGATATCAGCAAAGCTCTCACTACCTTTATCATGGAAGCGGAAGAGCTTACTGGTGAGATGGAGCAGCTCTTACTCGATAACGAGGGTAAAAATAGCTATACAGATATTGAATGGTTACATGAAGTATTTAGAGCGATACACACGATAAAAGGCAGTGCTGGTCTGTTTGGTTTGGAAGAGTTGGTTAGCTTCACACATCTACTAGAGTCGCTATTAGAGCGCCTTCGAGAACAAGACCTAGACAACGATGTCACCATCATGGCAATGATGATTGAATCAACTGACGTAGTGAAACTGCATATTGACGCAATTGGATCACCGTATTCAGATAACCTTGCCGCTAAAACCAGTGAACTGGCGAAGCAGATCCTTTTTTACTTGCCTGAGTTAGACAATGAAAATGGAACGTTTGAAGACGCTAAGCAAGCTAAAGAATCCTCAACAGATGAGTTGAGTGCGGTAATACCGCCACAAAATGGTACTTGGCACATTTCATATCATCCTCATCGTCATGTCTATCAAGATGGTTTAGACCCCGTTTCATTTATTCGTTATTTGTCCACGTTAGGCGAATTACAATCAGTACATCTTATTGATGAAGCCATGACATCAGCAGACTCATTTGATCCAGAAACGTGTTACTTGGGTTTTGAGATCCGTTTGAACGCGAGCGTGAAACGACAAGCAATACTCGATGTCTTTGAATTTACGCTTAATGACGCTGAGTTACTGATCATACCGCCTGATAGTGAAGTCAGTGCGTATATTGAGCTTATCCATAACCTTCCAGAATCAAAACAAAGATTGGGAGAGATTTTGGTTCAAGTCGGTGCGCTGAGTCAAGACGAGCTAAATCGAGGGCTCAGCATTCAAAAGCAACTGGGTACTTCACATCCTCCTGCCCCTCTTATTGGCAGCTTACTGGTCGATAAACAACAGATCCCAAGCGATATCATTAAGGCGGCAGTTAACAAGCAGCAACCGAGTATCGGTGTCACCAAAACGTTGCGAGTTGAAGCTGATAAGCTTGATCAGCTTATCGATCAAGTGGGAGAAATGGTCATTACAGGCGCCAGAACCAACTTACTCGCTCATGAAACGGGAAATGAGATGTTGATTGAGGCGATGGCGCAGCTAGAGAGGTTGGTTGAGAATATTCGAGATAGCTCACTACAGCTTCGCATGGTCCAAATTGGAGATACGTTTAAAAAGTACAAACGCGTTGTGCGAGATATCGCCTCAGAGCTGAACAAAGAGGTTGATCTTGTTATCACCGGAGCAGAAACCGAGTTAGACAAAACATTTGTAGAGAAGCTAAGTGATCCTCTGACTCATCTAATGCGAAATGCGATGGACCATGGCATAGAGAGTCGAGAAGAACGAGTGCTCGCAGGAAAATCCCCTAAAGGAATGATCCGCCTTAATGCATACCACGATTCTGGCTCAATAGTTATCGAAGTATCAGATGACGGAAAAGGGATAAACGAAGGGCATATTTTATCAACGGCAAAAGCAAAAGGTCTGATTGCTTCTGGAAGCGAACTCGCGTCTAGAGATGTTCAGCGCCTTATTTTTGAACCTGGTTTTTCGACTAAAAAGACGGTCAGCGATCTGTCCGGGCGCGGCGTAGGTATGGATGTCGTGAAACGCAATATCGAACAGCTAAGGGGGACGATAGAGCTTGATAGTGAATTAGGTGTGGGTTCACGTTTCATTATTCGTTTGCCCCTAACGCTTTCAATAATCGATGGGTTTATGTTTCAGGTCGCAGGCGCAAATTACGTTATCCCTCTCGACAATGTGGTTGAGTGTTTAGAGCTGAAAGAGATCACGACTCAAGAGGCGATACGAAATAAGCAGTTTGTTGATTTGCGTAACGAGACATTGCCTTTTATGCGTCTTTGCGACTGGTTTGGTATTGAATCAACCAGTTCGTTTCATCAGGAAGCACTAGTTATTGTTCAATTTGGCTCATTTCGAGCCGGTTTGGTTGTTGACGCATTAAGTGGCGAATATCAAACGGTTGTAAAACCCTTAGGCCCGATATTTGAAGGCCTTAAAGGTGTTAGTGGCGCGACCATATTAGGCAGTGGAGAAGTCGCCATCATTTTAGACATATTTGCATTGATTCAAATAATACTGAGTCAAAGTGATGCAGGTATATCAGAACGTTTTACTTAGCGTATCCGAACACCTTTCAAAGGTACGGTTTGTAAAGCCTAGGAGAAGAACATGATTGGAAAGTTGTCGATCAGAAACAAAATCATCATTGCAATGTGTACGATGGGACTGTTACTGCTGATCATTGCCATTTCGGTGCAGATCAAAAACCGCACTATTGAATCTTATGCGGTGAGTGTTGGGCAGGGCGATATTCCTGCGGCAATTTTATCCTTGAGTATGCTCGACGAGCTAGGAGATATGAACTCAAATGTACTCGAGTTCATTACGGGTGAAGCAGAAGAAAAAGAGGATTTTGTCGCAAACTACACCGAATTTGTCACCTTTTTTGAACAGCTGAAGCAACTCAATTCAATTGAACCGGTGTTAATGCGTCAGATTGAAGACCTGTCGAAGCGATATTATGACGATATGGAATCGCTGGTTTTTCAACGTTTTGATCCAACATTGGAACTGAAAGCTGTCGAGCAGTATAAATATTTAATTAAGAACTTTTCCGAACCGTTAGAGCGACTTCTTGATACGTTAAAAGAAGAAGAAGTGGCGGACGCAGGGCAAGGTGATTTTGATGAAGTTCTCAATGATGATCTTCCAGGAGTACGTTATTACTTAGAATTAATTGACGAGCAAGGCGACATGATGTCGGCGCTTAATGACTATATGCGGGGCGAGCTCGGCGCAGTTGATGCATTTGAAAATGAAGCGAGAACCTTTGCAAGCTTTTTAGCACAGATAAAACCTCTAGAACGTAAACCGAGTGAAATTCAGAGCTTAAGCGAAGTTGAGCAAATGTATGTGGAAATCTACAAGGGAGGAAAAAATATATTTGATACCTATCGCCCTAGAGACAAATTAGAAGCGGCGATTCAGATTGATAAATTGGAGCATGAAGTCTTCAGTAAACTCGAAACCATTCTTGATGATATTAGTGCAAGTGCAAACGCTCAAAGTACGGAATCACTGAACAATTTAGTCGATGCAGCGCGAGAGAGTATTACGCTTATCTGGAGCTTACTCGGGCTTGCGGTTGTATTGGCATTTATCATCGCTCTATTTCTCATCAAAGGGATTGTTATTCCCATTAGAGCGTTGGCCGAAGCGGCTGAAGATCTGCGTTCAGGAGAAGGGGACCTAACCAGAAGGATCCCTGATTTTGGTTCAGATGAAGTAGGGGAAACCGCTCAGAGCTTTAATGGATTCATCGATAAGCTACAAAACATTTTGCTTGACATACAACGCTCGGTTGAGTCAATCGCACACAGTACCAATGAGGTGACAACCACCTCTCAAATGTTGAGCAGCACGTCTAGCCAGCTTGCCGCCAGTGTAGAAGAAACCAGTGCTTCACTGGATCAAATGAGCTCTTCAATTTCAATGAATACGGATAACTCCAAAGTCACTAATGGAATCGCAACGCAATCTAGCTCTGAGGCCAATGAAGGCGGACAAGCAGTAAATGATACGGTCGACGCCATGACGGCGATTGCTGAGAAAATCGGAATTATTGAAGACATTGCGTATAAAACCAACCTATTAGCGCTCAATGCGGCGATCGAAGCAGCCAGAGCGGGTGAGCATGGTAAGGGGTTTGCTGTGGTTGCTGATGAAGTGAGGAAGCTGGCGGAACGAAGCCAAGTCGCCGCTCAGGAGATCAGTACACTGGCAGATAACAGCGTGAAAGTGGCTCAACATGCCGGAGACATGCTTAACCGAATGGTTCCTAACATTCAAAAAACCGCAGATCTGGTTCAAGAGATCACCGCGGCGTCAACAGAACAGAGCACCAGCGTTGCTGAGATAAATCGGACGGTTTCACAGCTTGATGAAATTGCTCAACAAAATGCTTCGGCTTCAGAGGAATTAGCCTCAACCGCCGTGATGGTTCAAGAGCAGACCAGTGAAATTAGGAAAACCGTTAGCTTCTTTAAACTGACCTCCAATCGAGATAGCTCATATAACACAACGAATAAGGAACGAAATTGGAGTAGTAAAGGGGCTGCGCAATCAGAATCTGGTTATGTACCATTCAAAGATTAGGAGCATAGAGTGATAGAGCAAACTATAGAGAGGCACCATCATGACAAGTATTTGGAGTTTAAAATAGGCCCCAGGTCATTTGCCTATCCGATCTCAAGAATTAAAGAGATCATGGAGTTTCCTCAAGTCGAGCCTATTACCGGAGCGCCCAGTTCTGTTATCGGTGCGATGAACCTACGTGGCCAGATTGTCCCTGTTTTCGAACTCTCTATTTGGTTAGGAGTGGAGGCTCTTGAACTGACTCCCAAAACATGTGTAGTGGTGACGGAGCTTACACATAATGGAAACCGTTACATTATTGGTAATAAGGTGGATCTTGTTACGCAGGTTATTGACATTAACGATTCACAGGTAGAGCCAATGCCTGATTTAGCTGGCACGCTTACTAATCCTATATTGATGGGGTTAGCTAAACTGGATGAGCGTTTACTGACCATCATCGATGTCGACAAACTATTGCATAGCACTCAATGGGAATGGCTAAAAGAGAATGAAACACCCCCCTTGCGTTCAGCTAATGTTTTAGGAGATTTGTCTTGACTGAATTACTCGATTATCAGATGACTGAACAAGATGATATCGGCTTACTCTTTGTGGATATCAGCACAGAAATCTTTGCAATCCCAATACATTCAGTCAAGGAAGTGATTGAACTGACTAAAATTACCAGCGTTCCAATGTGTTCCGATGTTATCCATGGCGTGATCAACGTTCGTGGCAGTGTTATTCCAGTGATTGATGCCGCTACTAGACTAGGGCTACCACAAGAACAAAAGTACGACAAATACAGCTGTATTGTGCTCTATGAACATGAGCAGGAGACCGTACAAGATTTGGTGGTTCTAGGTTTAATCGTCAATCGTGTGCGTTCGATAGAAATGATGGCAATCAATATGCAAACGAATAAGCCAGCCTTTGGTTCGCATGTGCCTGAACAATTCGTTTCCAAAATGATGCGCATTCAAGATCGAGTTTACCCGGTTTTAGATATGCCAGTACTGCTTGATAGCCAAGTGATTAATCAGGAAATACTGAATCACCAGCAGTCGCTATTGCGGTACAAAGAGCAGTAAAGCCGAACCGAGGAGAGCCGCCCAATATGAAAAGGATGAATGATAACCAGTTTGGTCAGATTCGGAGGTTAGTTGAGTCTCATACTGGTATACATTTGGCCAATCATAAACGGACGATGATAGAGAGCCGGCTAAAGATCCGTCTCGTAAAAAATGGTTTCAATAGTTTTGATGAGTATATCAGTGCTCTATTAGATCGCAGTACCCAAGGGGAGTTTCGTCACTTTATTGATAAAATGACGACCCACGAGACGTCGTTTTTTCGTGAAGATTATCAATTTGAGATCTTGATGGATTTGCTACAAAAGTCTTCTATTTCAAAGCCTATAAAAGTGTGGAGTGCGGCTTGTTCAACAGGAGAAGAGGCGTATACCATAGCCATGGTTTTACAAGATATGCTCGGTACTGGTCACTGGTCATTGTTGGGCTCAGATGTCTCGGAACTATCGATAGAGAAAGCGAAATCATGCCAATATGATTTGTCATTGTCGGAAAAGATCCCCAGTCACTACCGGCGAGCCTATTGCCTTAAGGGCATAGGCGGGTATTCCGACCATTTTACCTTAGTGAAATCGCTTCGGGATTTCTGCCATTTTCAAACGCATAACCTGCTTAAACCAATGGGCCAAAGCCTCTTTGATGTTGTATTTTTGCGCAATATTTTAATCTATTTTTCATGGACCACCCAAAAACAGATCGTAAATCATGTCATTACTGCACTGAATGATGGAGGGTTACTCTTTTTAGGACATAGTGAGAATATCCTTCGAGATCACCCAAGTGTAGAGCTCGTCGATAACTGTATCTATCGTAAGGTGAATAGTGAATAGCACCCCATTCAAGGTTTTTATTGTTGATGACTCTGCGGTCATGCGCCAAGTACTTGGTGAGGTTATCGATGCCGATAAAGATCTCACGTTAATAGGGGTGGCCCCAGATCCGTTGCTGGCAATTAGAAAAATGAATCTGCAGTGGCCAGATGTCATCCTACTTGATATAGAGATGCCGAAAATGGATGGTATCTCTTTTTTAAAGCAGATCATGTCTTCCCATCCCACACCTGTTGTGATCTGTTCATCAAAAACGGAAAGTAAGCCCAAATTGAGCTTAGAAGCACTCTCGTCCGGTGCGATAGAAGTGATTAATAAGCCGCAAAGCAGCCTCTGTGAATATCTGCATTCACAAGAAGTCTCTGCAATCCTAAAAGCGCTAAAAAAAGCGGCAACGATTAAGGTAAAAGCACTTAAGTATCTGGGAGAGGAGACATATCGTGAGAAAAATACAGCGGATGTGATGTTAAAGGTCACCAACAAAAAAGTGACGTCTAACGATCGTGTTATCGTCTTAGGGGCGTCAACTGGGGGGACGGATGCTGTTCATCAGTTTTTGGACAAAACCCCCGCGGGTAGTCCTCCTATCGTTATTGTTCAACATATGCCAGCCAAATTTACGAATGCATTTGCAGAGCGTTTGAACCATGAAACGGTGCACAATGTTGTCGAAGCTAAAGATAAGATGCCTCTGCAAATGGGGTTTGTATATATCGCCCCCGGGGGAATACATGTGATGATCGTGTGTCACTCTGGTCATTATTATCTAGAATTAAAAGATGGCCCATTAGTCTCAAGGCACAAACCCTCCGTTGATGTTTTGTTTCGCTCGACTGCACAAGTTGCCGGTAAAAACGCGACGGGCGTGATTCTCACTGGGATGGGAAGCGATGGAGCTCAAGGTATGTTAGAGCTACACCAAGCAGGGGCGAGTACGTTTGCTCAAGATGAAGAGACAAGTTTGGTATTTGGCATGCCTAAAGAAGCGATAGAGAAGGGTGGAGTTGGAGGGGTCTTTTCATTGCAGGCGCTACCCTATCAAGTTCAAAAGACGTTGGTGAAAAAATGAGTAGATTGAGTGAACAGTTATTGGCATTAAATATCGCTTTTATCGTGACAGATAAAAATTTGCTGGTTGAAGCTCTCTCCACTGAAGCGGAAAAGTTGTTTAGGGTGGAAGTTGGTAAACATCTATTTTGTGGAGACATTGGATTTGTTGATGACCAATATCATTCAATCGATCTTCGTTCACTTCTTGAAGGGATGATTTCCTCACAAAAAGAGGGAGATCTAGAGGTTGGGATTAGTTACCCAGATAAAAATGTAGAGTGGGTGAAAATTTCGGTTCTCCATCAACAAGGGCAGTGTGTTTTGCATGCGGTCGACCAAAGTGAATTGATCACTACTCGTCGCTTAAACAGACAGTTATCTATGTTAGACCCTCACACGGGTCTTCTATATCGAGAGGCATTTCTAGCGAAGATCGAGTCTGATTATGGTTTGGGTTTAGTGTGTTGTGTACGTATTTGTAATTACCAGCGAATCAATGAAATTTGGGGTACGGCTGTCGCGAATCTCGTTTTCATGGAGATTTTGGCAAGGGTAAGTAATGAAATAGAAGGAGCTATATGTAGTAAGCACTCAACCGATAGCTTTAATATTTTTATTCCCCCGGAAACCCCATTTGATGTAGAGAGTTTCTACAGTGTGCTCAACGCACCATTTCATTTTAATGGACGTCACTTTTTTAGCAATGTCGCCCTTGGTTACTACCAAGAAAAAGAGGGCGATTCTCATGCCCAGAGCCTCAATAAGGCGGAAATGGCAATTCTCGATGTACTGTCTGAACGCGTTCGCCTTGCTGAATTTCAAGAAGATCTCGCAAGACAGATTGAGCACCAAAACAATCTTGAAACTGAGTTTCGCGCCGCTGTTGCGCAAGACGATTTAGGAGACTCTTTCTATGTGGTTTTTCAGCCTGTGCATGAAACGAATAGCCAGAATGTCATTGGCGCAGAATGTTTAATCCGTTGGACGCTTAACGGGAAGATGGTTTCGCCCGTTGAATTTATACCTATTGCCGAGAAAATTGGAGATATTGGTGTATTGACGCAGTTTAATATCCGCAAGTTACAAGAATTAATTATTGAGTTAAAGAAAAAGGGCGTTGATTCAGATGCATTACTGTTTGCTTTAAATATTAGCGTAGTAGAGATATTGGATGTGGATTTTGTCGACAAGTTGCTTGTCGCGATAAATTCAGCTCAGCTGAACCCGAGAAATATTAAGCTTGAGCTTACTGAATCCGCATTAATCGATAATTTCAATTATGTAAACCAAGTGCTCGAACAGTTGCAAATGCTTGGGTTTAAAGTCTCAATCGATGATTTTGGAACTGGGTTTTCTAGTTTGAGTTATCTGTGTCGGCTAAGTTTTGACGAAATTAAAATAGATAGGGCTTTCGTAACTCACGTTGTCGATGATATTAAGTTGCAAACGGTATTCAATTCAATCGCGTCTTTGGCGACTAACATGGACAAACCTGTTGTGGCAGAAGGGGTAGAAACACTAGAGCAGTTGAATTACGCAAAAAAGAAAAATGTTCAATACATTCAAGGCTATTACTTTAGCAAGCCTTTGGATAGTGATGACTTTATTGCATACGTAGTAGATAAAACAGCGGATGGAGGAAATAATGGCTAGTCGATACTAGCCATTGGTATTTACTTAATCAATAACAAAGAGCGTGATACTAACGTCTTTTAGGCTTTCTGTTACCGCCATTTCCTCGGTTATCACCGTTTGCCTTTCCTTGACCAGCAGGCTTCCCTGCACGGTTAGGTTTTTTATTTTGAGATGGCTTTCCGCCATTGTGAGTATTTTTCGAGTTACCGTTGCCTTGTCCTTTATCACTGCTTTCATTACTACTTTTACTTTGTGAAAAGCCGTGTGAAGAACGGTTAGGGCCGAAATGCGGTTGATTCTTGGTATGCTTAGTTGCGAAGCGATTTGCACCATGGCGACCCGATTTTCTACGTTGAGCCGGTGTTTGTGCTTCAATATCTTCAGCCGGAACCAAGCAGTTGGCTTTGTCACCAATCAGGTGTTTCTTACCCATATTGATTAACGCTTCTCGTATGATCTTCCAGTTATCTGGATCGTGGTAACGCAGTAGCGCTTTGTGTAAGCGGCGTTGACGGTCGCCCTTAGGTACTGGCACATCTTCACGTTTTTTATATTTCACACGCTTTAGCGGGTTTGTCTCAGAGTAATACATCGATGTCGCATTACACATCGGTGACGGGTAGAAGTTTTGTACTTGGTCACACTCGTAATTGTGCTTTTTTAGCCACATTGCAAGGTTGAGCATATCTTCATCTTCAGTGCCCGGGTGAGCGGAGATAAAGTATGGGATCAAGTACTGCTTTTTACCTGCCTCTGCGCTGTATTTCTCAAACATCTCTTTAAAGCGGTCATAAGTACCCATGCCCGGCTTCATCATCAGATCCAACGGCCCTTTTTCCGTATGCTCTGGAGCGATCTTCAGGTAGCCACCAACGTGGTGAGTAACAAGCTCACGGACATATTCTGGTGATTCGATCGCTAAGTCATAACGAACGCCAGACGCGATCATGATTTTCTTAATCCCAGGAACTTTTCTTGCTTCACGATAGAGATCAATTGTGTGCTGGTGGTCGGTATTCAGCTTTTCACAGATTTTCGGGAACACACATGATGGACGACGACAGTTGATTTCCGCTTTAGGGTCTGAGCAGCCTAAACGATACATGTTCGCTGTAGGGCCACCTAAATCTGAAATGGTTCCTGTAAAGCCTGGTACTTTCTCTTTAATGTCTTCGATTTCATCTAAAATCGATTCTTTCGAACGGTTTTGAATGATACGGCCTTCGTGCTCTGTGATAGAGCAGAAAGAACAGCCGCCAAAACAGCCACGCATGATATTCACCGAGGTCTTGATCATGTCATACGCTGGAATTTTTGCTTTTCCATACATAGGGTGTGGAACACGCTGGTATGAAAGGCCAAATACGTAATCCATCTCTTCTGTTGAGAGGGGAATGGGAGCCTGGTTGACCCATAGTTCACGATCACCATGGCGTTGAATTAATGCGCGTCCAGAGTATGGGTTTGTTTCTAAGTGAAGAATTCGGCTAGCGTGTGCGTACAGAATTCTATCGTTATTCAGTTTCTCAAATGCAGGGAGCCGGACTGCTGTCGTTTTTGCATCATGACGAGATGGACGAACTGTAATCGGTTGTGCCTTAGGCTCTTCATCTTTTTTGGTTTCGCATTGCGTCTCTATTTCGTATGGGTTGACAGGAACATACGCTTTATTTGGTTTTTCGATGCGAGATGAATCAATGATCTTAAAATGTTCAGGCGCAGCAGCAAGGCTAACTGCAGTACCTCTAACATTGGTCATCTCAGAAATCTCTTCACCGTCAGCAAGACGGTGAGCTACTTCGACTAAGGCGCGCTCGGCGTTACCAAATAGTAGAATGTCCGCTTTTGCATCAAACAATACTGAGCGACGAACTTTGTCTGACCAGTAATCGTAATGCGCGACACGGCGTAAACTTGCTTCAATACCACCAAGAACAATCGGTGTACCCTTATAGGCTTCGCGACAACGTTGTGAGTAGACAAGAGTTGCACGATCCGGTCTTTTTCCGCCTTCATTGTTTGGCGTATAGGCATCGTCGTGGCGAAGTTTCCGATCGGATGTATAGCGGTTGATCATGGAATCCATGTTACCCGCAGTAATACCAAAAAAGAGATTTGGTTTACCCAGTTCCATAAACGCATCTTTGTTGTTCCACGCGGGTTGCGCAATGATACCAACACGGAAACCTTGAGCTTCTAGTAATCGGCCAATAATCGCCATACCAAAACTAGGATGGTCAACGTATGCATCTCCAGTGACAATGATGATGTCACAGCTATCCCAACCGAGACGATCCATCTCTTTTCTGCTGGTAGGAAGGAATGGAGCGGATCCAAAACACTCTGCCCAGTACTTTTTATGTTCAAAAATTGGGGTTATTTTGCTGTGCATATTTTGACCTCTAGAAATGCGAGGGCGAAGTATAGCGACTTGTAGAGAGAGTATCTAGTTTAGATGAGAGTAAGCTCAATTTTAGCGTAAATAACACTGGTTTTTTTCTTGAACACTACAGAGCTAAATAGACCCGATTCAACTATATTCATAAGAGGTCAATGTGTTCTAAATGTTATTTAGATTTATAGAACCATAGAACCATAGAACCATAGAACATGGAGTGAAAGGTCAAATGATGGAGAGTCCGGGTATGGGTACAGAGAGCGGAATATTAAACAGTGATGTCTCAGACGGTAGCACCTTAGATACGCGTTCCATACTTGAGACCTCGCTGGCGTACGAATGGTATTTGGATCTTGATAAGCGGAAGTTTGATTTTGATAAGGATGTTATCGAGCAGCTTTTGGCAGCGAAAGGGCAGGTTAGCTCTTTAGATGATATTTTGGATTATATGCCTCCCCATCAGCGTGATGAGGTTAAGAATGCTTTAGTCCGAGTTCTACGCTCAGGTGATAGTGAGAGTATTACCTGTACCTTGATGCCGAAAAGCGACGGTTTTATCCAATTAGAAATCAGTATGGAGAAACCTAAGAAAAATGCGGTCTGTGGGACATTCAGACCCTTGATAGGCTTGTCTAATATCAAGGATATCTGTGAAGTATTTCAGGCTTTATTTGAGAACAAATATCAGGGCATCATCATCACAGATGCTGAGACTCGTATATTAAGTTGTAACCGCTATTTTGAGCAATTAAAAGGGTTCAGCTTAAATGAGGTGCTTGGCTTAAAAACGAATATATTCAATTCGGGAAAACACTCGGGTGACTTCTTTAAAGCAATGTGGGCTAGCATTTCAGAACATGGTTACTGGAATGGCAATATCTTAAGTCAAAATGCAGCAGGAGAGGATGCACCTCAAGAATTGACCATTCAAAAGATCTCCCTTAGTGATGGACGAATCTATTATTTGGGGTTGTTTATTGATTTATCTAAACAGCTTGAGAGAGTCGCTGATAAAGGGTCTGGAGGGGTAGAACTGTTAACGCAGTTGCCTACTAGAGAAAAATTCATTGAATTACTTGAAGAGAGTTGCGCGTCAAATTTGGTAGAGAATCATAAAATAGTGATGGCATTGCAACCTGGTTTTGATTCGAAAGTGTTGCTCGACTATCGCCACTCATTCTCAGATATATTGTCGCGTAGTCGAACTAGCCATATTTCTGGCTATCTATCCAATGGCATATTTGTTGTCTGTATAGAAAGCCATAATCAAAATGACATAAGTGATCAACGAGCTATCATGAACGCCATTAGGGACTTCTTTCAGGAAATAAAAGTGGAAGTTGAGAAGGAGATTTATAAAGGTGTTGTTCATGGTCGTATCGGAGTGTCAATCATTGGTTACGATACGAATACCCCTAAGCGAGCAGTTACGCATGCTATGCAAGCGATGATGGAAAGCCAGCAGTCACAGGAACAAATGAATATTTGCTTTTTCCATAGTAAAACCCACCAAGCTCTGGAGAGAAGAAAGCTGCTGGAAGTGATCGTAAGGGGGGCAATAGAGAATCAAGAATTGATGGTTCATTATCAGCCAATCATTAATGTAACAAGCTGGGAAATATCAAAATTTGAGGCACTGTGTCGTTTTACCCCAGTTGGGGCCATCGACTTTACGACACAGGAGATGATCTTGATAGCTGAGGATTTGGATCTTATCCCAGAGCTTGATAGTGCGGTTGGAATTATTGCTTTAGGTAATCTCAATAAAATAAGGGAGATTTGTGGGGAACATGTCGGCTTAACCATTAACCGTTCACTGAACACTAAAATAGGAACAGATAAAACGCTGAAGGCGACGGCGGAGATGCTGAGCCAGCATGCTGAAGATCTAAATGGCGTGACAATAGAGTTAACTGAAAGTGCCTATTTTGAAAGTAGCCCAACACAAGGGTTTGCAATTCAAAACCTTCGTGATATGGGGGTTAAAATCGCTATTGATGACTTTGGTACGGGGTATTCTTCATTTAGTTATTTGCGTGACCGCCATTTTGATATCCTAAAGATTGATCGAGATTTTGTTCAAAACATTAAGGAAGGGTCGGATAAGTATCACATTGTAAAAATGATCTCTGACTTATCCCATACTCTAGGGATTCAAGTTGTCGCGGAAGGTGTTGAGACTATTGAAGAGCTTAATATCTTGAAGTCTATTGGTATTGATTATATGCAAGGGTTTCTATTTTCGAAACCGTTACCGATTGAGAATATTGCGAGTGCTGATGATTATAAAATACGAATGTCCAAAGAACTTGAGAGCTTCCATTCAGTACAAAAAGCTCAATCTTTAATGGCATTGGCTTCTTTGGATCTGACACCGTTTAGCCCTGACATTCCTCTTTCTCGAGTAAACGATACTATCACTGAGAAGCCGCAGTTTACTTATCCAGTCCTTGTTCATAAAAAGTGTGTCGGCATTGTCTCTAGAAGTGAAGTGAATTTGCACATGACACCACAGATGGGAACTGACCTAGAAAGCAATAAAGAAGCGGCGATCTGGAAGCGACCAGTGAATCAGTTAATGAGCACTGAATTCGAAAAACTCGATTTCAATTATCCATTGGAGGAAATTGATCGGCTCTTCGAAGAGAAAGTCCCTTTTCCTTGGGTATTAACCGATGAGGAGGGGCACTATAAAGGTATTGTCGAGGCCGCTACCGTGATGGATTATTGGATTCAGCTATAATGTTATTAATATAACTGTCAGTTACTCAGTTTTGTCCTAGGGTTAAAGTACCTTACGTCTATTTATAGGTGTCATTTTGGATAAGCCTTCGATAGGAGCTCGATCATCTGTCAACCAGGGTAGCGTTCAATCGGCCATTAGTGCTATTCCAGATCTTGCTTCCTCACGCCCCGAGAACGTCTTACCGCACGTAGAGTGGCAGTGGCACATTAATGAACAAACATTCGAAGTTGATAGAGATCAGTGTGAGAAAATTTTTTCATCTCGATTGCCTCCCCTAACTCGAAGTGGCTTATTGTCGTGCTTGAGCTTTGAAGACCAAGAGCATCTCTTTAAGAAGATTGAGCGTAGCTGTCGTCATCACTCTACGGAAAAACATGCTTGTAGCTTTTCTTTAGATAAAGGCAAGGTTTGCTACGCAGAGTTTCAGATTTTCCCAAGCAATGGAAAAATAGTACAAGGGAAGCTATTTCCACTACTGTCCATTCCATCAACGGGCCAAACCTTTGGTTCATTGTTCAAACAGATCCTAGACAATCCTCACCACGGTATTGTTATTACCGATAGTGAACGCTGTGTACTCCTCGTAAACGAATACTTTGAACAACACACCGGATATTCAAATCTTCATTTAGTTGGTAAGCCTATCAACAATATCAATTCAAAAAAGCACAGTGAGCAGTTTTATCAGTTGCTGTGGAAAGAGGTAACAGAGAATAACTTTTGGACCGGTGTTGTGCTTATAGAGACTGCGGATGGTCATATAATTCCTCAGGAACTTACGATTCAGCGAATAGTGATACGAGAACGAGTATTTTACTTAGAGTGGTTTGTTGACTTATCGACGCATTTATATCGAGTGGCTGACATTGAACATGGCGGTGTAGAGCTGCTTACCCAGTTGCCCACTGAGTCTCAATTTGTGCAACGTGTCGCGAATCACTGGATGGATTGTGCCGAAGAAAAGATTGTGATGGCACTCGCCTTTGTACCGAGTTTTCATCGTGATGAAGAGTTTGAAATGAAATCACGTTTGTCTGAGGAACTGGACAAAAATAGACAAAGTTTCTTGGTTGGTTATCTAGGGAATAACCATTTTGTTGCTGCTTTAGAGTGCGACAAAGTAACAGGTCCGAGTCAGGTTCGGCTTATTCATCAAACTATTAGGCAGTTTTTTAGCTCAATGAACCAAAGCGCGGGAAAAGAGATCCATGAGGCGATCATTCAAGGCAAGGTCGGAGTGTCGGTACTAGGGCATGATACCTATAATCCGAAACTGCTTGTGCCACATGCTATCCAAGCAATGTTAGAGAGCAATACACAATCAAAAGGGATGATCACCTTTTATCATGGCGCGATTCATCGAGAGGTTCTACGAAGAAAAGAGTTAGAAGATTTGCTAGTTAGTTCGATTAAGCAACAGCGCATTGAAGTGTTCTATCAACCTATTGTTGATACTCATAACTGGGACATTGTGAAATTTGAAGCATTATGCCGATTTCGTGACGAGAAGGGCCAGTTAGCCAATACTCAAGAAATGGTGGCGATTGCTGAAGATATGGGATTGGTCGCGGATTTGGATTGGTGTGTTGGTAAGCGAGCGCTACAAGATTTGGTCGGTATACAGCAACGCTTTGGCCCAAATATTGGTCTAACGATAAACCGTTCGCTCAATACTCAATTAGGGGCGGAAGCCGTACTAAAAAGTGCCGAAGTTATGATCGAGGAGTACGCAAAAACGCCTAACCTAATCACTATAGAGCTAACCGAGAGTGCGTATTTTGATAGTGAATCCAGTCAGTCATCGCTGATTAAAAATATTCGTCATCATGGCGTGAGTGTTGCCATTGATGACTTTGGTACAGGGTACTCATCGTTTACTTATTTAAGCGACTGTAACTTTGATCTTCTGAAAATTGATAGAGAGTTTGTCACGGGAATAACCGTCGGGTCGCACAAGTACCATATTGTAAAAATGATCGCGGAGCTTTCTCATACTCTTGATGTAAAAGTGGTGGCGGAAGGCGTAGAGACAAGACAAGAGCTAGAAGTGTTGTGTGGTATTGGCATTGACTACATCCAAGGTTACTTTTTCTCTAAACCACTTCCTCTTGATACCCTTCACGATGCATGGGGCTATCATTCTCAGCTAGAGGATTTTTTGAGCCGCAAGTCCAGTGTACGTGGTGTTGGAATACTGAGCCTATCTCAACTGCATGTACCGACATTAGGGCCTCAAGACAGCATCAAAAAGGCCAAAGAGTACTTTGATTCACATCGGCTAAACTTAGAGGTTCTGCCGATTGTCGACGGAGAAGTCTGCGTTGGGTTAGTTGACCGAGAAAACCTCAATTATTACTTATCCCCTACGATGGGAACGAAGATTGAAACGACAAAAGATCTCGCCATATGGAATAAAACCTTAAATCAAGTAATGAGAACCGATATGTTCAATGTTCCGTACGCTACAAAAGTGGCCGATATCGGGGGCATACTCTCCCAAGGTGCTCAGCCCCCATGGGTGGTGGTTGGAGAAAGGAATGCTTATTTAGGGGTTGTGACCCATCAAGATCTACTTAAGTTTTTCGCGAGTAGTTAAATATTGGAATAGGTCTGTTATTATCCTCCGCAATAGAAATACATACTGAATTTGAATAACGGATATTATGGTTCATCATCTACTGACTCTCTTTCCTGCCATGCTCTTGGGCGCTCAATTATTGTTAACCCTCATTTTATTGAAAGGTGATATTTGCCCAGGGCAACGAGGTCGAATTTTTAAAGTGCTACCTGCGATTGGTGTGTTATGGCTTGCGGTTGCTTCATTAAGAATTGAAGTGTTTATGGTGGTCTTTGCCATCTTTTACTTTTATTCCCGAGTACAAACTGGAAAGACACGTGATAACGGGCCTATTTGGGTTCTGTACTTAGCCAATGGCTTTGCACTATCGTTGGTGGGTATTCAGATCAGTCAGCAGCCTGATATAGCACAATCGGTCGCTTACTTCGTGTTGGTTTTTTTACTGGGTGCCAATTTCTCTCACTTACTACTTACGATTGCACGTACTCGTCTACAAGCATTCCATAGAATCCTTCCGGTAACGGGTGTTTTATCAGCCATGGCATTCGTTCTTTGTGCATTAGGAACCTTTTACAACGTTGATGAAGCGATACTGGCAACGATGCTGACACCGTTAGTGATTAGTTTTATGTTGATGTTATTTGCGGTCGTCGTTTCTTGTCTTCATCTGCTCAGCGCAAAAGAGGTGAATAAAGCGCAATTGACCGTCAGTCTACTTTCTCTATTGGGCGCTGGAACGATTTCATCCAGTTTAATGACAGTTTAGATCTGAATCACTTCTACTTTGGAGATTTGAAGCTACGCTTAAGTAAACAGGAGCGTAAGCTTAGTTAATCAGCCTATGGGAGGTGTCGCTATGGATCTTAGCAATGTAACTCGTTTTGATAGTGTTATTCTTCTTGGAATCGTCAATGAGAAGCTGCGTTTAGAGTGTGACAGCTTCGAAGAATTGGTGAGTATGTATGAGATGGATGTCGAAAGCTTAATTGGGAAGCTCGATGTATTGGGCTACCAATATGACCCTCTAACAAACCAGTTTAAGGCATATCAACGTTAATTTGTGACCCTGTAGCGTTTGTTCTATAACCTTTGGTTGTCGAATACCTGACCAGCTCTGGGGTCATAGGTAGCTTAAGCCATTTTGATTCCATCAAGGTGGCTTTTGCACTGCTGCCTTGCGGTTGAAAAGAACGCCTGAAGATATCGCTTATCCTTTTCAGAATTTCGTGTTGCGGCGAATAACCTTCTCCATAAACCATCACCCAAAGGCTTACTCGTAATCAACCCTTGTCGCGAAAACTCGCTAATCGCCCAGTTTGGCAGTGCGGCGACTCCTAAACCTGCAGAAACCATTTGGACGAGCATTAGGGTGTTATCTGCCTGTTTCCATTTCTGTGGCTCGACATTAGCAGGGTGTAAAAAGTGTTTCACGATATCTAGGCGCTGCTTTTGTACTGGGTACGACAGCATGGTTTGATCCGCAATATCCGTCGGCTCAATAAAGTCTTTATTTGCTAGAGGGTGACTAGTTGACGTGATCAGGCGCATTTCAAAATCAAACAGTGGCTCATAGTGAACCTCAGAGCGAGGCTGAATGTCTGAGGTGATGACCAAGTCAAGCTCGCCGGCCATTAGCGCGGGCAGTGGTTCAAAGCCAAAGCCAGATGAAAAATCGAGGGTAACGCTTGGCCATGCGATTTGATACTCCTTTAACGCAGGCATTAGCCACTGAAAGCAAGAGTGACACTCAATAGCCATATGCAGGCGTCCGTTCACGTCTTCTTTTAGGCTTGCTAACTCATTTTCAGCTTTTGCTAATTGTGGCAATACTTCATTGGCGACCTTTAACAAAATTTCCCCTTCAGAAGTGAACTTCACAGGGCGTGTTTTACGCAAAAAAAGTTGTCCACCAATCCGAGATTCAAGATCTTTTATTTGATGAGATAAGGCAGATTGCGTCAAATGCAATGCGGTTGCCGTTGCGGTTAACGAACCTGTTTCCCTTAACGAGGTGAGTGTCCGCAAATGTTTTAGTTCGATCATGAGTTCCTCTCATCTTCCTTGAATCGTCATTAGCACCATTAATCTACCCCTTAACGCTAGATGTGTAAACATCTAGATGGCTAAATAAACTTAGATTCATGAATATTATTAATAAACAAGTTGAATAATTGGAGGTTGTTCATATTTGTGAAAGGCGAGATAGTTTAGCCATCCAGAGCTCCTCTAGTGCATTTTTAAGAATGAGTTCGAAGGAAAATCAAATTTCAGAATGAAAACATCATCAGAAGGATTAGGGAAATGACAATCACTCATATTTTAGGCTACCCACGTATTGGCGAGAAAAGAGAACTCAAGTTCGCACTAGAACAGTACTGGCGCGGAGAGATAGACCAAAAAGCACTGAAAGAAGTCGGCACGACTTTGCGTCATAAACACTGGCAAGTCCAGCAAGATGCGAATCTAAGCTTTGCTACTGCGGGCGACTTTGCTTGGTATGATCACGTACTGACGACAACGCTGTTATTAGGGCATACGCCAAAGCGCCACCGTGATGGATTTCCAGATCTTGATACATTATTTAAAGTGGGACGAGGTCAGTCGCAAACTCAATGTGGTTGCAGCTCGGCTCATGAAAAAGACGGTAATGCCGCGTCGGATATGACGAAATGGTTTAACACCAACTATCACTATATCGTTCCTGAATTTAGCCAAGACGATAGCTTCGAAGTCAGCTGGCCTCAACTTTTTGAAGAAGTGAATGAAGCGGTTAAGGCGGGTCATAAAGTTAAGCCAGTACTGCTTGGCCCACTGAGCTATCTTTATCTCGGTAAAGAGGTCGAAGAGGGCTTTGATCGTTTCTCTCTATTACCTCGTCTGTTAACGGCCTATCAAGCGATTTTATCGAAACTAGCAAGCCTAGGTGTTGAGTGGGTTCAAATTGACGAGCCTATCCTGTCTCTAGAGCTGGAAAGTAAATGGCTAGATTCATTCAAGCTCGCGTATCAAGTGATACAAGGCGATGTGAAGTTGCTGTTAACGACGTACTTTGACTCGGTTTTGGATACTATCGATAAGATTATTGAGCTGCCTGTTCAGGGTTTACACGTCGATTTATCCGCAGCGCCAGAGCAGCTTGATATTGTGGTATCAAAACTTCCGCCAGGCTGGGTGCTATCGGCTGGTGTTATCAATGGCCGTAATGTATGGCGTGCCGATTTAAGCACTTGGCTTGAACGCTTAGAGCCGGTAAAAGCGCAGCTTGGTGAGCGATTATGGATCGGTTCTTCTTGTTCACTGCTGCACAGCCCTGTTGATTTAGAGTTGGAAGAAGGATTAAGTGAGGAAGTACGTTCATGGTTCTCTTTTGCTAAACAGAAAGTCGATGAAGTCACCTTACTTGGCGCTGCTTTAGATGGTGATGAAAAGGCTATTTTGGCCTGTGACATGTACAGTCAGCCAATTATAGCGAGATGCTCATCAACTGAGGTGAATAAACCCCAAGTAGAGGCTCGCGTTAACAGCATTACGAAAGCGCTTGTGGATCGAAGTGAAGAATATGTCACTCGTGCTGAACATCAAGCTAACGTATTGGGCTTGCCTTTGTTGCCAACCACGACAATTGGATCCTTCCCACAAACAGGTGAGATCCGCGCGCAACGTAGCGCCTTCAAGCAAGGCCAATTAACAGAGGCACAGTATCATGAGGCTTTGAAAGGGCACATTGCTGACGCGGTAAAACGACAAGAAGCGCTTGATCTCGATGTACTTGTGCACGGTGAAGCTGAGCGAAACGATATGGTAGAGTATTTTGCGGAAAACTTAGCTGGGTTTCAAACCACGAAGTTTGGTTGGGTACAAAGCTATGGCTCTCGTTGTGTTAAGCCTGCGATTGTTGTTGCGGATATCGAGCGTGAAAAGGCCATTACGGTTGATTGGACCACGTACGCTCAGTCTCTGACTTCAAAGAAGATGAAAGGCATGCTGACAGGCCCTGTGACGATCTTATGTTGGACATTCCCCCGTGAAGATATCTCTCGTAAGAAGATTGCTCAGCAGTTAGCCTTTGCCCTGCGTGATGAAGTTTCTGATTTGCAAGATGCGGGGATTAATATAATTCAGATTGACGAGCCAGCAATTCGAGAAGGTCTGCCGTTGAAAAAGCAAGATCACAAAGAATACTTAGAGTGGGCGGTGGATGCATTCAAAATTTCTGCGGCTAGCGCTAAGCCGGAAACGCAAATCCATACTCACATGTGCTACAGCGAGTTCAATGAGATTATTGATTCTGTTGCCGCGTTAGATGCAGATGTCATCACTATTGAAACGTCTCGTTCGAACATGGAATTATTGCGTGCATTTGAAGAGTTTAATTACCCAAATGAAATAGGGCCGGGTGTGTACGACATCCATTCACCTAATATTCCTTCGGAAGAGTGGATACAAGATTTATTGAAAAAAGCGGCTGAGAAAATTCCAGCAGAGCGCTTATGGGCAAACCCAGACTGTGGGCTGAAGACACGTAACTGGCCGGAAACTGAAAAGGCGTTAGCAAACTTAGTCTCTGCGGCGAAAACTTTACGTAAAGAGTGGGCCGAGCCTGCTTAAAGGCAATGTTAGAATGAAAAATGCCGCTCATTGAGCGGCATTTTAAGTAATATCTAGCAATTAACTAACGTATAAACCGTTAGAGGATTACTTTGCGAAGTTTACAATTGGGAAGCACTTGAAGAAACCATTATCAGCACAGTTGATTAGACCAATCTGAACGCCTTCGATTTTTGCTGTTTTGTTGAAGATACCCACTTGAACCGTTGATGTTTTAGAAAGGTTAGCTGCGCCAACATCAACCATAGTGTTGCCTTCTGAATAGTTTACAAAACTCACGTTTGCACCCTTTACATCGTTTGTCACGTTTACGGCACCAATATTGGCGCCTAGTGTTGATCCCGTATTCCAGTTAAAGAAGCCGAGAGAAGCACCTGTCATGGATTCATTGACTTTTGACGCACCAAAGATGCCAAGGTTAACACCGGTTGTGTTATTCGTTTCAGAAAGGCCGACAATAGCCAGATCCACACCTTTAAGCTCGTCAACTTGACCGTAAAGGGCTGCAACACGTACACCGCCCACTGCGCTTTGGTCAGGCGCATTAAAGTTGTTGATAGATGAGAACATAACAGGGGTAGATGCAACCGCGACCGATGAAGAAAGAGCGGCAGCCACTGCAATAGCTGAGATTATTTTTTTCATGGAAACTCCAAAATTAGAATATTTATTATTCATTTGACTCTCATGGAGCAAGGGTCAAAAGTTGAGAACTGACTCGCATACTGTATATGCGCAATATGGACTATGCAAGTATGGCATCGAATTAGATTGCATGCGCATCACAGATGAATTAACCAAGCCGGTAACAGTTAAAGCTTAGCTCATCATTGTTCGCAGGTTGCATTATTGATGAGTTGATCAATCATTAGTTGCCCACGACTATTCCGTATTTTGATCTGGTAGCTCAGTCCAACCTCTAAGTTACTCTTTACTTCTGGGCTTGCGCAGTAACTATTGACGCTCATTTGCATGACTTGTTGGACAGGTTTAGCTCCGCGCGCATCATCGTTGTACACCATCATGATCTCGATGGTGGTGCCTTTGGCGTTGGCCCGTATTATTGAAAGTGGCCCATGCTCTAGTGGTAGTTCGGCACTTAGAACACTGGCGCGATTGTTCGCTAGGAGCTCTAGATGCCTTTGTTGCTCGGCATTTGATGAGCAGCCAAATAGAACGAGTGAAGAGAGTAAACTTATGAGGATCTTACGCATATTAGAATACTTTTTTGAATGGCTTCACAACGACATTAGCGTACACGCCTGCGTCGATATAAGGATCTGCGTCAGCCCAGGCTTGTGCATCTTCGAGCGAGTTAAACTCTGCAATGACGGTGGAGCCAGTAAAGCCTGCTTCTGCCGGATTTTCTGAATCAATGGCAGGCATGGGGCCAGCAGTAAGGAGGCGACCTTCATTTTGCAGCGCTTGCAAACGCTCTAGATGCTGAGGGCGAACAGATAAACGTTTCTCTAAAGAGTTTTCAACGTCGGTTGAGAAAATAACGTACCACATAGTATGTCCTTATAATATTTAACTAAATATATTGATTGAGAGCTGAAAACTAATGTACCGAAAGTAGCAGGATTTTCCAGTAACAATGTAATAGGAATGTGAGTTTAGGATTGAATGATGGCCCTTGGCTTACCATTCGCATCAATTGCGACATAGTTAAATGTGGCATCGCAAACCATAAAACGTTCACCAACACCATTTTCCTTAACTGGTTTTACCCAGACAGCAAGGTCGATACTCATAGACGTTCGGCCAATCTTAGTGCATTCCCCATAAACGCAGACGACATCGCCAACCTTGACTGGTTTTTTAAAGGTGATACTAGAAACGGAGACCGTTACAATTCGGCCACCAGAGATCTCTTTTGCTAAAATGCCCCCTGCTAAATCAAGCTGAGACATGATCCAGCCACCAAAGATATCACCATTGGCGTTACAGTCACTTGGCATAGCGAGTGTTCGAGTGAGTAGTTGACCGATAGGAGCGTCTGACATTTTTTTACCTGTGTATTATGAGTGGAAGAGCTTTAATGCGAAAATACTGTAGCGTCAAATGTTTAGTATGAAGTTCAAACAAATCAGCGACCATATAGGTCGCTGATTTAAGTATTTTATACTGAAACGATGCCATTATATCACTAACTCTTGGCTCTACAATTTTGAAGAGTTAGGTTTTTCTTTCATCGCATATACCACTGTTAAGAAGTGCCACTGTGCTGATGGAACTGTTAAGCGTATTGAAGTGTACTTAACTTGCGACCACTCTTATTAATGCTCTAGTCCTGAAGTCTGTAGTTTTGGAATTATCCTTTTCATATCTTCTAGGTAACCTTCATTTCTGAGGTTATCCACTGCAGACCTTAACTCAGCATCGCTCATTGAAAAGCAGCACGACTTTCCGGTCATTAAGCTCAAATATTCGTGATATTCCATCTCGGTAAAGTGGCCAAGCCTATCAACTAATAGTGATTTAATTCCATGATGGATCAGACCGTAGTATGTGTGTCGATGAATGTCCATAATGATTACTCCAAATATTCGCTGTTTCAAAAAATTGGTGGGAGCCAATAAATTGCCACTGCAACGTTATAGGAGTTAAAGCATAATGGGTGCCAACTAATGCACCAATTGAGATTCTTGACTCTTATTTAGCCATTTAAGCACTTTCTCTTCTAAGGCCTCCTGCCCAGCAGGCTTGCAAAGATAGTCGTCCATTAACTGTGTGATCATAGAGAGTTCTTTTTCACCGGATTCCCCAGATAACGCGATAATAGGGGTAGTGGGGGATATTTTTTTAAGCTCAATTGAGGCATCAAATCCATTCATTACAGGCATTTGTACATCCATGATCACAAGATCTATAGGATTGCTTTTAAAGATATCGATAGCGGTTTTACCGTTGTTCGCTTGAATAATATTTAGGCCTAAATCGAGCTGCTCTAAGTACAGTGTGACAAGCGCTCTTTGGACTTCTTTATCATCGACGACGAGAATATGTTTATGACTAAAAGGTTGTGTGTCAAACGAGGTCACGATATTTCGGTAATCTTGTTTATTTTCAATGGGCTTATCTTTGGTGTTGGCCATTGCAATTGCGGGAAATAACAATTGAAACTCAGTAAATTCCCCTAGACTTGACTGACACTGTATCGTGCCTCCAAAAGAGTTCATGACCCTTTGGCAATAACCTAGACCTAAACCGCTTCCGCCGCTCTTATTGTGGGAGAAAAAATCATTAAATATGTGAGTTTGTATCTTTTCAGGAATACCAGGTCCTGTATCTCTCACGATGACATGGTTTTGGGTGTCTTTTTGCATAACTGATATTTCAATTTGACTGTCAGGATAGGAATCAAAGTAATGAATAGCATTACGCAGCAGATTGAAAATGACAAAATTGAATAAAGTTTCGTTTACTTTTACATAGAAATCACTGGAAATGGAAAGTTGGACCCGCTGCTTGTGGGCTTTGCTTTCAAATCCATATTGTTCAATGGAAGCATTGAGCAGTTGTTTAACTGAGTATGAAGATGAAGGTTCATCGTCCAATGATGCGGTATTGACCTCTCTTAAAATAATATCGATGAGTTGTTTTCCACGCTCGACAGCACTCTTACCACACTCTATTTCCTTTTCAAGGGTATGAACGCCAGAGTTGCTATCAATTTGTGAACGTAACTTTTCAAAATGAATCAACACTTGAGCAAGTGGGTTTCGCATTTCATGAGCGATGGTGTTGGCCAATGCCTGAGACTGACGAACTTTACACTCCATATTTATATAGCCTTGCGTTTTCTTTAACATTCTTTGTAGTGCAAGTATTTCTTCTTGGGAGAACAGACGGCCACTATTTTTATGGGGGGAGACGAGAAAATGCGTGACGTCTTGGCTGTCACCAAATAGTGGCAGCATCATTGCAATGTCAGTGTTATTCATTTTGGCGTATAGCTTCTCAAGTTCGCTAGAGTGTTCAGTTGTAGAACGATCCATTTGATCTTTAATTTCGTCAAAAATCAGAGCATTACCGTATTGATGAATTTGTTTTGTGTAAACTTCATCTTCATCGCTGGTTTGTATAAGCTGTATTTTCGAATGAGGGACATCCAATAACTTTGACAGCTTAGCCATAGCGACAGAGGGTGAAGACTGAAATTCAGAAACGAGAGAATTGATGTCATCTAATGGTGTTTGAGTGGATTGATACACGACGAGGCTGACGTAACACTTAATTTTATTAAAGACGTAACGCCACGTCACACCAATGAACATGCACCAGATAATGGCATTGATAGCAACCTGAGAGGGCGTTAAGAGCTGAGAAAGCCCTAAATATAAGAGAGTGTATACACTACTTGTTAAAAAGAGTGTGAGACTAAAAAATAGAATATAACGACCACTGAAAAAACGTTGAGTAAGCAATGCATAACCGACCATTAACATTTCGCTGATTGATAGTGCTGGTGGAAGCCATGTTAAAGAGAAGTCGTTAAGTAAATACGTAAAGCCTAGTTGTATAACGGCAGTCGAAATCATAAAGATTGCGATCCCTAAAATCATATAAGTGATTCTAGCTTGGCCAAGTCTGTTCGCACTGCGTCTTATGTGGAGAAGGTTAATTAAAGTTAATGCGACTAAAGACATTAGGATGATGAAGAACCCCTGTGTGTGTTCTCCAAAGACAATGATAAAGTTACTAACCCCTTCGACATGGACATCAACTATGGTTAGGTCGGGAATAATGTTAATCGTAAGCGCATAGATTACGCAGAGCCCTACGATTACGTAATACACTCTAGGGATGGACGCTTTCGATATTTCAGAACGCAATTGGCAGGTAAACAGAAAGGCAAAGGTAAAAGCCAAAAAACCAGAAATATTGGCAAATACAGCCATAAAAATAGCGACTTTATTAGAGAAAATAACCAACAATTCAGTATGGAAGTAGGCGTTGCTTACAATCCAAAAAAATAAACCTATCGAGTAAAGGATGTAAAATCGAAAGGTTTTGAATTGATTCGTTCCAGCTTTTTTATGTGATGAGATGATGAAGTAGCTTAGCCAGAACAGCATAAGGAGAGCCGTGCCGATAAGCACTACCGCCTTGGAATAAATTATTGGAGAAGTGAGTAGATCAAACATAACGGTTCTCTTTTGATTCCTTCATTTTGCTTACAACGCGACGCTTGTACGTTTGGTATCCTATTTTTTCGAGCTCATAGCGTAAGCTTGGAATAACCCAAAAACCTTTGTATGTGTTGTGTCTAGAGTTTTCCAGTAATCTGAAACTGCTATGAAAATAGCCACCATATTTGAGAGTTTCGTAGAAATGGACTATCCAAGGTTGCTCTGTGATGGTGTAAGCTAGCTTGAAATTTTTCATTTCTAAATGGGGCATGATCCGCTTTTGCGCTAAAAAGAGAAAGAAAGCCCCTTGACTTGCCGTGCCACTAACGGTCAAGCGTATCACTTCACAGACTTGGCTTTTGTCTAAGATGTGTGAACTGAAACTGTGTTCAAAGCTTTGGTTACAGTTACCTTCGTAACTGAATTGTTTGTCAAACAGTCCAGTATCTAAACAACGTTCCCTTAGGTTGCTTGGTAGACACATCTTCCAGTGCTTATTTTGGAAAAACGGGTCAAAGTGGAGCCAATTTTGAGCATCTTGCCAGCTTTGAACTCGCAGTGATGAGACAATAGTTGAAGGCTGGCCTCTACTTTGGTTATTTGGATAGGTTAATAAAAAATGACACCCTTGACGTGAAATATTCAGTGTTAGCAAAATCTCATACCACTTATTAATAAGTACAAGTGTTGATAGATTTATTAACGCAAGAGCATCTGTAAGTAGCATCGGTGATTGATGATATAGCGTTTGATATAACGATATGGAGTCTTGTACATCATTGATTAGACAGGAGTGATAGCTACTCTCGTCAATGGGCAAGTGAATCGGGCGTAAATCAAGTCGATAAGGATAACGCTGCCTAATATTGTATATTTCATACTCACACCAGAATCTTGCCCAGTTACCAAAGCTCCTAATTGCGAGAGTTTCAATTTGTTTATATTCTTCTGGCCAAGCGGGTATATCGGCGTTTAGTGCTTTTAGATACGCTGAACTTTCAATACAAGAAGCGATACTTAAGGAGCGAGTTGTAGGGTCTAACAAGTAGGTGATTGAAAGCCGCTTGTTTAAAATATCAGAGCAAAAAGACGAAGAAAATTTGGCCTCAATAGCGTGTGCGAGATAGAAACATTTTTCTTGTGACGAGGAGCAAAAATGATCAGTATTTATGTTTTGTAAATGATTGATTTCAGCTTCCACGCGACCACTTCCTAGTATCAATAACTTTTTCCATAATATGGCTGTAGTAGCATAGCAATACTAATTGCTGTGATCGAATGCATATTGATTGAAGCGTGCGATGGATCTCGCAACATTTAAACAAAAAAGCCCTATGATTTTCATCATAGGGCAGACATATATCAGATTTAAGAAGGTAGTGTTACTTAAGAACGATTACCACCTATAACCTATATGCGCTTACGCTTCTTGCTTTTGAAGCTCAACTTCAATTTCTTCATCTTCAATTAGAGAATCAACGATTACCGCACACGCAGCATCACCAGTGATGTTAAGCGCCGTACGAATCATGTCAAATACACGATCAAGAGCGAACAGAAGTGGTAGACCTTCGATTGGGATACCAGCGGCAAGTAATACAGCGACAACGAGGAAAGATGGACCTGGTACACCCGCTTGGCCAACAGCACCTAGTGTTGAAGTTAGGATGATTGCAATGTACGCGCCCATGCTTAGATCAATACCAAATAGCTGAGCAAAGAAGATAGCGACTAGACCGTAGTAAATTGCGTTACCAGACATGTTAATTGTTGCGCCTAACGGCAGAACAAATGAAGCAGTTGAGTTACGAACACCTAGCTCTTTCTTAACCGTATCCATAGTTACTGGAAGTGTTGCCATTGATGATGCCGTTGAAAGGGCAACAGCTTGTGGCTTCTTCATTGCAGTTAGGAATTTCTTCGCCGATGTTTTTGTGAAAATCTGAATCATTAGTGGGTAAGCAACAAAGCCGAAGATAAGAATCGCAGCGATGTAAACCATGAACAGTTTGAACACGATCATTAGTGCCGCAAAACCAAACGTACCCACTGCTTCAGCCATTAGACCAAATACACCAATTGGAGCAATGATCATTACTTTGTTGATCATCCAAACCATTGAATTAACGATAGTGTTTACACCGTTAATGATTGGGTCACGCTTTTCAGCCGCTTGTTGAGATAGAGCAACACCAAAGAATAGACAAAATACTAGGATTTGTAGGATATTTTCTTCGTTAAGTGAGTTGAAAATGTTCGTTGGGATCATACCAGTAATGGTCGCCCAGAAAGTAGGAAGCTCACCTTTAGATGCTAAATCGCCAACAGAAAACATACCTTCTACAGCTGAAACATCAATACCAATACCCGGCTTGAATATTTCGCCCATAATAAGAGCAAGTGTAACTGCTAACGCTGAAGTAATACCGAAGTAACCTAATGTTGTTAGGCCTACTTTACCGGCTGATTGGCTGCTACCTAGACCCGCCGCACCTGAAATAAGGGCAACAGCGACCAATGGAATAACAAGCATCTTAATTAATGCGATGAATATTGCACCTAGTGGAGCAAACACAATCGCGCTTTCTCCCATTAAGCCACCAATAACCGTACCAAGAATCATTGCGATAACAACTTGCACGCCAATGTTGCTTAGTAAATTCTTTTCTTTTAACACTTGTGTTACTCCTGTGCTACTTAAATGTAAAATCCCAACATTACACACTAATAAATGAATATTTATTAGATTAATATTTCGTTGTGCTTTTTACACTTATATACAGGTATTAGCAACCTACTAAAGGGGGATTGAAAGACTTAAATAGTTTTTTTTGACCTAAGTTTACTTTTTGTTATTAATTCGCAAACGATTGCCGTTCATGAGATCAATGTTGCTGCGTGCTTTGATTTGTTGTGTGATTGTTTTGACAGTTTTGCTGCGTGAATTAATGGTGGAACTGAAACTAAAAAAGCCTTCAACTATTGATTGAAGGCTTTTTGATATTACGGATGATTCAGCTGAGCGCTATTGTTGAGTGGCTTGTTTCATTTTGCTAACAAACTCTTTAAGTGCTTCTAGCATCAGAGCTGGGTTATCGACATTGCTTTCGATTATTTTCACAACCGCTGAGCCAGATATTGCCCCCGCAGCACCTGCTTTTACTGCTTGCTTCACTTGCTCAGGTTGAGAAATTCCAAAGCCCAGCAGTGCTGGAGGTGCGTCGTACTGATTTAATCGGCTCAATAGTGTATCGACGGGCATATTCGCTTTTGTTTCCGCGCCCGTAACGCCTGAGCGAGACAGTAGGTAAGTGTAGCCACCACCCAGTTTAGCAACTGATGCTAACGTCTCATCACTGGCTGTTGGTGGTGCAATGAAAATTGGATGGATTCCGTGCTTTTCAGCAGCCGCGACAAACTCAGCGCTTTCATTGGTTGGCACGTCAGCAATCAATACTGAGTCTATACCTGCTTTAGCACAGCGCCCATAAAAGTTATCAATCCCTCGAGAGTAAACCAAGTTTGCATACATCAATAACCCAATTGGTAGCTCAGGGTACTTAACTCGAATCTTTGCAATGAGTTCAAAACAGATATCTGGGGTTACTTTTGAGTCCAAAGCACGGATGTTCGCCCCTTGAATAGTAGGGCCATCGGCCAATGGGTCAGAGAAAGGAATGCCTAGTTCTAAAGCATCTGCCCCCGCTTCAACCAACGTTTCCATAATTTTTAATGACTGCTCAGCGTTTGGGTCACCAACGGTGACGAAAGGAACGAAGGCACCTTGGTTTTTGTCGCTTAGGCGAGCGAACAGTGTTTGGTAGCGATCCATTATATTGCTCCTTTCTCTTGTAGGATGTCATGAACAGTGAAGATATCTTTATCTCCACGGCCAGAAAGATTCACCACTAATAGCTGCTCTTTCTCTGGTTCGTCTTGCGCCATTTTTAAAGCGTGAGCGAGTGCGTGAGCTGATTCTAGCGCAGGGATGATACCTTCTTTACGAGCAAGAATTTGGAACGCTTCTAACGCTTCATCATCAGTAACGTTATCGTATTCTGCGCGGCCAATGGAATTTAGGTGAGCGTGCTGCGGGCCAACAGATGGGAAATCAAGACCAGCAGATACAGAGTAAGATTCTTCGACTTGCCCGTGCTCGTCTTGCATCAATGGTGCTTTCATACCAAAGAAGATACCTGTTTTACCGTGTTTAAGTGGTGCGCCATGTTGATCAGTATCGATACCTTTACCAGCCGGCTCTACACCAATGAGGCGAACCTCTTTTTCTTCGATGAAATCTGAGAACATACCAATCGCGTTAGAACCGCCACCAACACAAGCGATAACCGCGTCAGGTAAACGTCCTTCACGTGCCAGTATTTGGTGTTTCGTCTCTTCACCGATCATGTGTTGGAATTCTCGAACAATTGTCGGGAATGGGTGAGGGCCTGCAGCGGTACCGAGCAGGTAGTGCGCGTCTTCGTAGGTTGCAGACCAATCACGTAGGGCTTCGTTACACGCATCTTTAAGCGTTGCAGAGCCTGAATGAACAGGGATAACTTCTGCGCCCATTAGCTTCATTCTAAAGACATTCGGGCTTTGACGTTCTACGTCTTTTGCACCCATGTAAACACGACATTTTAAATCAAGCAGAGCACAAGCTAGTGCAGTTGCTACGCCGTGCTGACCAGCGCCTGTTTCAGCAATGATCTCTTTTTTACCCATGCGCTTAGCAAGTAGTGCTTGTCCCAATACTTGGTTGGTTTTGTGCGCGCCACCATGAAGTAGATCTTCACGTTTTAGGTAAAGCTTAGTTTTCGTACCTTTGGTTAAGTTGCGCGTCAGCGTTAGCGCTGTCGGGCGACCTGCGTATTCTTGCAGCAGCGTCATGAATTCAGCGCGAAACTCAGGATCTTCTTGAGAATCAATGAACGCTTGCTCTAACTGGTCAAGTGCTGGAACCAAGATTTGTGGAACGTATTGTCCACCGTATTCACCAAAATAGGCGTCAAGTTTTGCCATGATAATAATCCTTAGTAATCTCTGATTGCTGCAAACGCTCGTTGCAACTTATCGGTATCTTTTTTACCTGCTTGGTATTCAACGCCTGAGTTTAGGTCAAGGCCTAAGCATCCGATCAGCGAAGCTTGCTGTGCATTTTCTGCACTGAGTCCACCAGCGAGCATAATTTGTTGTGTTTGGTTAATTAAATCCCAGTTAAACACTTTTCCAGTTCCACCTGATTGTTCACCGATTTTGGTGTCCAGTAGGTGACGGTCGATATTCTTTTCTAGCAATACAGGAATAGAAGACGAAACGCCATACGCTTTCCATATTTCAACAGTATCAGGAAGCTGTGCTTTTAGTTCATCAACGAATGCTTGGTCTTCATCGCCATGAAGTTGTATTGCTTTTAATCCCAATTGAGAAACGATTTTGGTGATGGTATCGATGCTACTATTTTGGAATACACCGACATAGTTAAGCGGCGCACCACTCATCGTCAATCGAGCCGCTTCAATATCAATATATCGCTTGGATTTCTCAACAAAAATTAGACCGCCAAATACAGCACCTGCATGGTAGGCTTTTGCTGCATCGTCAGGGTGAGTTAAACCACATACTTTGTTTTCACCTAAGATGACACTTCGAGCGGCTAGCTCTAGATCGTCTTCAGCCATTAACGAGCTACCGATCAAAAAGCCTTTAGCGTAAGGAATAAGATCTTTCACTTGTTGATGAGTGTATATCCCTGATTCTGAAATGATCACCGCATTAGGAGCTAGCTCTTTGACAATAGGAGCCAACTCTTTGGTTCGGTTGAGGTCGGTCGATAAGTCACGCAGGTTACGATTGTTAATACCGATGACTTTCGCGTTAAGAGCCACTGCTCGATGAAGTTCCTCTTCATTGCTTATTTCAGTCAGTATGCCCATGCCTAACGAGTGTGCGACATCTGCTAGCTCTTTGTACTGTTCGTCGTTTAAAACCGATAGCATAAGAAGGATGGCATCTGCGCTGTAGTGGCGAGCTAGATAGACTTGGTACGTATCCACCATGAAGTCTTTACACAAAATAGGTTGTGTTGCGATGGAACGAACCTTAGGTAAAAATTCGAAATTGCCTTGGAAATATTTCTCATCAGTCAGGACAGAGATAGCACTCGCATGGCGGTTATAAACCGTCGCAATTTTCTCCAGGTTGAAATCATCTCGTATCAAACCTTTAGAAGGAGATGCTTTTTTACATTCAAGAATGAACGCGGTTTTCCCTTGCTCAAGGGCTTGATAGAAATCACGATCAGATGATTGTAATTCTGATTTGAAATCATTCAGTGGTTGAACTTGTTTTCGTTCTTCAACCCATAGGTATTTGTCTTTGACGATTTTCGCTAAGACTTCCGCCATTTCCGTTTCTTGCAGTGAAACGTGTTCAGAAAGTTGTGTCATCTTAACCTCGACTCGCTAGTTGCTGCACGAGTTCATAAGCTTTACCCGAATTCATCGCTTCGATGGCTTTTTGTGTATTTGCTTTCAAATCTTCTTGGCCGAATAAACGCATTAATAAAGCCACGTTCACGGCAACAGCACCTACTTGAGCATCTGTACCTTTACCCGTCAATATATTCGTAATAATGGCTCGGTTCTCTTCTGGAGCGCCGCCTTTGATCGCTTCAAGAGGGTGGCTAGTTACGCCAAAGTCTTCAGGTGTTAATGTGTATTGAGTAATCTCACCGTCTTTGATTTCTGCAACGGTGGTTGAGCCATGAATCGCGACTTCGTCTAGCCCACTACCATGAACAACGGCCGCGCGCTTCATACCCATTTTCAACATTGTCTTAGCGATTGGCATAACAAGCTCTTCGCTGTATACACCCATCAACTCGATATTTGGACGAGCAGGATTAATGAGTGGGCCAAGAATATTGAAAATAGTGCGTGTTTTCAGTGTTTGGCGAACAGGCATTGCATGACGAACACCGCCGTGATATTGCGGTGCAAATAGGAAAGCAACACCGAGGTCATCGACCGCTTTGCGTGTGTCTTCTGCGCTCATCGCTAAGTTGATACCAAAAGAATCAAGCAGATCAGAAGAGCCTGATTTTGAAGACACGCTGCGGTTACCGTGTTTCGCGACTTTTAAACCACACGCAGCTGCAACAAATGCCGCGGTAGTTGAGATATTAATCGTGTCGTGTCCATCACCACCCGTACCAACAATATCAGCGAAATCATAATCAGGGCGAGGGAATGGGTTTGCGTTAGCTAATAGTGCTTTGGCTGCGCCGGCGATCTCTTCGGGTGTTTCGCCTTTAATTTTTAGTGCAGTTAACGCCGCCGTCATCAAAATAGGGTCTAGCTCTCCACGAATAATGACATCAAACAGTTGTTGACTCTCTTCTTCACTAAGAGAGCACTGTTCGTATAGCTTATTGATAATATTTTCCATAGTAATGTCCTTATTAAGCCAATTTTTCGTGGTTAGATGGATTCTCTAGTGCCCACTCTATCGCATTGCTAAGTAGTGTTGCACCGTAAGTTGTCATAATTGACTCTGGGTGAAATTGAAAGCCACACACTTTGTCTTGTTCGTGCACGACGGACATCACCAAGCCATCTACTTCCGCAGTGACAGTAAGCTGATCTGATACATGCGTTGCGACCAAAGAGTGGTAACGGGCAATCGCAAGTGGAGACGGTAAGTTTTGATAGATCGCGTGTTGTTGGTGGGCCATCATCGACACTTTGCCATGAATGATTTCACCAGCGCCTGCTACCGTACCACCGTAAGCTTCGACAATCGCTTGGTGCCCTAGGCAAATACCAATTATAGGGACTTTGCCTTTTAAGCGTTGAATGAGCTCAGGCATAGAGCCCGCTTCTGATGGTGCGCCAGGCCCCGGTGACAATAGTACAACCGGGTTGTCTAGTTGACCGATTGCTTCTTCAACAGCACTCGCTTCAATATTGTTTCGATAAACGGTGACTGGGTAGCCAAGCGAGCGAAATTGGTCCACTAGGTTGTAAGTAAAAGAATCGAAGTTATCGATAAAGACGATATTTGCTGATTTCTCTGTTTTAGTCGTCATATCGTTACTCCTTATGTGCTGCTTGAATAGCTGAAATAACCGCTTGGGCTTTTCCACGTGTTTCATCTGCTTCAGCTTGAGGGTCAGAATCGAATACGACACCTGCGCCAGCTTGAACTTGAGCCACGCCATTTTCTACGTAGGCAGAACGAATCACGATACACGTATCGAGTGTGCCTTCTCCGGTGAGATACCCCACCGCACCACCATAACTACCACGGCGTGCTTTCTCGACATCACGAATAAGTTGCATTGCACGAATTTTTGGTGCGCCTGTTAAAGTGCCCATATTCATACAAGCTTGATAGGCATGAAGGGCATCTAAATCCTCACGCAGTTGACCAACAACTCGGGAAACTAAGTGCATTACATGGCTATAACGGTCAACTTTTAGTAAGTCAGCTACGTGGCGGGTACCGGCTTCTGAGATACGAGCAACGTCATTACGAGCAAGATCGACCAGCATCATGTGCTCTGCGTTCTCTTTTTTATCGGTACGAAGTTCAAGTTCAATGCGGCTATCAAGGTCGAAATCAATCTCACCGTTCGGGCGCTTGCCACGGCGGCGTGTTCCCGCAATCGGGTAAATCTCGACTTGATTAGTGTCGGTTTCGTATTTCAATGCGCTTTCAGGTGACGCACCAAATAGAGTAAATAGCTCATCTTGCATGTAGAACATGTAAGGGCTTGGGTTACTCTGTTTCAGCTCTTTATAGGCAGCAAGTGGTGAAGGGCATGGAAGTGTAAAGCGGCGCGAAGGCACGACTTGGAAAACATCACCTCTGATAACGTACTGCTTTAAATCGCGTACTGTTTGGCAAAAAACGTCGTCGGAGATACTAGGAACGACATCAACGCTGGTTAGCTTCTCTGCTTTAACACTGACAGGAGGCAACTCACACTGTACTTTGATATCACTTAAACGTTGCTCCAGTTGAGTTTTTACTTTCGGATCTTGGCTAAAGTTACTCGCGTGCAAGTGGCCCTGTTCCATTTGGTGATCAAAGCGTAATAGCGTTTCAGCGACGTAGAAGACGTAGTCAGGGCACTGATTGGTACTTTCTGCGTCCCCTAGTGGTTCAAAGTTTGCAACTAGATCGTAGGCAAAAAGACCAGCTAAAAACAGTTCCAATTTCTCTTCTGGGTTGTTTTTATAGCTGTGTTGAACAAGGCGAAGAGCATCAAAAGAAGAAGGTTCGCGAAGGCGAGAGTCTTCGTCGATGGTATCGCAGGCCTGTTTAAATGTAAGTACAAGCTTCTCAGGACTGAACGCTGATTCAATCTCTTCTTTTACATTGGCGTGAATATGCTTAATCAGGCTTTGGCCATTGGCCGTTAACGCTTGAAAGGTTACTTCATGACCGTAACAGATGATTCGAACTGCCGAGTCAATAAGAAGCATACTCTTTAGGTTCTGTTTAGAATCTATTTCGGCAGACTCTAGCAATAAACTGTCGCGTTTATTTTCACAAATTGTGTGAAATAGCTGAGTAGGGTCTTGGGAGTATGGGACGGTAGTATTGATGATTTCAATGTTTCCCAACTCTTTAATATCAATGGTCTTATTCACAAGACGTCCTTTTAATTTTTCGTATCTTCCTGTCGTACATACTCGCATAAACTGCATAGACACCCAATGAACAATATTGCCTATTTGTTGAATTGTTAGTCAGTTGAGTGTGAGATGGTCGACAAAATAAAAAAGCCCGCTAAATTTAGCGGGCTTAGTGAAACAATTTGGTTTGTTTACTTACACATTTACCCACTTAGAATATGTACAAGTACGCCACCAACCAAGATCACTACGAATAGCAGTAACTTTATCTTTATTCAGTTGGTTTAGTTCTAGTAACATAGTGAGCCTATTGAATGCGCTTGTATTTGTGTACTAGTTAACTAGTATGGGCGAGAGAAGTCAACCAAAATGAATAAAAAAGATGAAAATTGATCTACACAGTCACACGACAGCTTCAGATGGAAGACTCACACCTCAAGAGCTCGTTGATAGAGCGGTCAGCTTTGATGTCAAAGTGCTTGCTATTACTGACCATGACACATTGGATGGTTTAGAGTTGGCCAGCACTCACATCGCAGAAAATGATTTACCCATCCAATTGATTAGTGGCATTGAGTTTTCAACGGTTTGGCAAAATAAAGACATTCATATTGTTGGCTTAAATGTCGACTCTAGTGATGAACGCATGTTAGCGCTTATTGAACAGCAGAAAACACACCGTAACGAACGAGCAAAGTTAATCGCTCATCGCCTAGAAAAAGCGACTCGTGAGGGTATTTTTGAAGAAGTTCAACTGATTGCCGGCGATGCGCCGATTACCAGAGCGCACTTTGCTAAGTGGCTTGTCGATAACGGGTATGCAAAAACCATGCAGCAGGTGTTCAAAAAATACCTGACCCGAAATAACCCTGGTTATGTTCCGCCAAACTGGTGTTCAATGACCGATGCGGTGGAAGCGATCCATAGCGCTGGCGGCGTGGCGACACTCGCTCACCCTGGTCGTTATAATTTAACCGCGAAATGGGTTAAGCGCCTTTTGTCTGCCTTCTGTGAGGCGGGTGGGGATGCGATGGAAGTTGCGCTGCCTCAACAAGCGCAACAAGAAAGACGCACCCTTGCTGATTATGCTATACAATACAAACTATTAGCCTCTCAAGGCAGTGACTTTCACTATCCATCTCCTTGGACGGAGCTAGGAAGAAACCTTTGGTTACCTTCCGGTGTTGAGCCCGTTTGGAAAGATTGGACTATGATTTCATCATCGACAGTAAATGAAGATAATGATCTAACAATATAGAGTCGAGAGACTCGATAATGAGGAATGACTATGAGCCAGTTCTTTTATGTACACCCAGATAACCCACAGGCTCGCTTGATTAATCAAGCCGTAGCAATTATACGTAATGGCGGTGTCGTGATTTATCCGACTGACTCAGGCTATGCATTGGGTTGCCAACTTGAGAATAAACAAGCCTTGGATCGTATCTGTCAGATTCGTCGTTTAGACAGTAAGCACAACTTCACGCTGCTATGCCGTGATCTTTCTGAAATTGCGCTGTATGCGCGCGTTGATAATACCGCATTCCGTTTATTGAAATCGAATACGCCGGGGCCTTACACCTTTATCTTTAAAGGAACCAAAGAGGTACCAAGGCGTTTAATGAATGCCAAGCGTAAAACCATTGGAATTCGTATCCCAGATAACAAAATCGCACTCGATTTACTAGAAGCGCTGGGTGAGCCTTTGATGTCTACCTCGCTTATCCTTCCAGGAAATGAGCATACCGAGTCTGACCCGGAAGATATTCGTGACCAGTTAGAACATGCCGTTGATTGTATTTTGAATGGTGGCTACCTAGGAGAGCAACCAACAACCGTTATTGATTTTAGTGATGACGAAGCGGTCGTTGCACGTGTTGGCTCTGGTGACCCTTCTCCTTTCGAGTAATCGAAAATTGATGCTTTTGGTACAATAATTTGAGATACTACGCGGCCGCGATTTTTGGTCGCAACTATATTCTTTCGACGTCTGTGAAGACGACAATTACTAGGTAAATAAATGAGCGAAAAACTACAGAAGGTTTTAGCACGCGCAGGGCATGGCTCACGTCGTGAACTGGAAACTTTAATCAAATCTGGCCGTGTAAGTGTAAACGGTGTGGTAGCGAAACTAGGTGAGCGCCTAGAAGATGAAAGTGCCGTTATTCGTATTGATGGGCACACCGTTTCAGCGAAAGTATCTGAAGAGGTTGTTTGTCGCGTACTTGCATACTACAAGCCTGAAGGTGAATTGTGTACTCGTCACGATCCTGAAGGTCGCCGTACGGTTTTTGACCGCCTTCCAAAGATCCGTGGTTCACGCTGGATCTCTGTTGGTCGTCTTGATGCGAACACTTCTGGTCTACTTTTATTTACCACAGATGGTGAGCTTGCAAACCGTTTGATGCACCCAAGCCGTCAGGTTGAGCGTGAGTATTTGGTTCGCGTATTTGGTGAAGTTAACGAAGATAAAGTGAAAAACCTTGTGCGTGGCGTTAAGCTTGAAGACGGCATGGCTCGTTTTGAAGATGTTGTTTATGCCGGCGGTGAAGGTATGAACCATACTTTCTATGTTGCGATTAACGAAGGCCGTAACCGTGAAGTTCGTCGTTTGTGGGAATCGCAAGATACAACGGTAAGCCGTCTAAAACGTGTTCGTTACGGTGATATTTATCTTGATAAAAAACTGCCTCGCGGCGGTTGGACTGAACTAGATCTGAAAGAAGTAAACTACCTTCGTGAGTTGGTCGAACTTGCACCTGAGAAGAACACTATGCTTGATGAGTCGAAAGACAATACATCTCGTAAACGTGAACGTTCTCGTAGTCAAAAGATTCGTCGTGCTGTTAAACGTCATGAAGAGCGTGTAAGTACACCATCAAAAGGGCGAAGCAATAACCCTTCTCGCAGCAAAAAGCCAACGAAAAAGTCGGCAGGCGAGCCTGGTGCACGTAATAAGAACCGTCGTTAATTAATCTGGTTTGATAAAAATTAATGAGAAAGCTGATAGGGAGACCTATCAGTTTTTTTTTTGGGAAAAATCCCAATTTGAGTGGATGATCGGAGAGAAAAATCGCTGTTTAGCTCATTTACATAAGTATATTTTGAGAGTCAATGTTAGCCTCTCCTCAAAATAAGTGTTATTCCTTGCTCTTAAGACTTATTCGTATATAGTTCGCTAAAAATAAATAGTTTTATAATATTAAACAACACCAGTTAGGCTTATAAATGAACGAAAATACTTTCCAGCTTCTTAAGAATACGACGCGTGGTAAGATAATCAACATAGATAGAATCCCACCGTGCAGTAAAGAATCACTGTTAGATGCCGTCGAAAATGTAACTGATATCAATGATATGATTCGTATAAATGATGCGATTAAAAGACTTGTAGCAACAGAGACTTCACCGACGGCGTAGTGCTATCGAACAAATGGAGCAGACCTTTACAGGTTGAAATGATCGGATAAAAAGTATGACTCTACTCTCAACTAAGAGGGAGTAGAGTCATACTTAAATTCAAGTTTAAAGTGTTTGAGTCAGTTGGAAGTAGCGACCTCGTTTAGCCAGAAGCTCTTCATGGCTACCCAATTCAACAATGTCACCTTGCTCAATTAAGCAAACCTTGTCCATCTTATGCAAATTAACTAATCGATGAGTAATGAACAAAACCGTTTTGTCCGCAAAGTGGGATTCAAGTAGCGTCATTATTTGTTGTTCAGTTTGCTTGTCTAATCCTTCTGTAGGTTCATCTAGCAATAGGATAGGAGCGTTGTGCAGTAATGCTCGAGCAATCCCGATACGACGTTTTTCACCACCAGAAAGTTGTCGTCCACCATCACCTAGCCAAGTATCAAGCCCTAACTCTTCAAGAAGCTTTTCCAGCCCTACATTGGTAAGCGTTTCAGCTAACATTTCGTCATTTGCTTTCGGCTCTGCCATTAGAAGGTTATCTCGAAGGGTTCCATTCAGGACATCGACACGTTGACTCACGACTGAAATCGACGAGCGAAGTTGGCTTTCGTTCCACTGTGCTAATGATGAACCTGCTATGGATACTTGCCCTTGTTGCGGATCCCAATAGCGATTGATGAGTTGAAGTAGGGTCGATTTCCCTGATCCTGTTTGCCCTACGATAGCGATTTTTTCTTTGTCAGCGATACTCAGATCTATATTTTTTAGCACCGGTTGAGAAGAGTCGGGATAGTGGAAAGTCACCCCTTTAAAATCAATACAGTGAGACTCTACAGCGTCAGCGGTATTTTGAGTGAATACGACATCGGGTTCGGCCATCGTTACTTCATTGAGTCTTCTGGCTGAGGTTAACGTCTGTCCTAAGAACTGGAATGCACCGGCGATAGGCATTAATAGCTCGAAACTTGCCATAGTGGCAAATGCGACAAGGGCGATCATTGGGTCTGGCGGATTACCCCCGACACCGTCAGCGGACAACCAAAGAATGAGGACTAACGTCCAGCCATTTGCCAACATAAGAAGCGCTTGAGCTAAACCTGAATAGTGTGCATTAACAAACTGGTTATTGATCAGTTTATTTTGTGCCTCGATTATCGCATTTCGGTATCGTGCTTCTGCACCAAACAAGGTGAGCTCACTATACCCTTCGATCCAATCAAGTGTTGAGATTCGAAATTTGGACTTGTTCTCAGTCAGTTGCTGCCCGTTACGCTTACCGAGTTTGTAGAACAAAATCGGCCAAATAATGAGAAGGGCTAAGAGAATTCCCCCTAACGTTAAGCCAAGGGTGAGGTCCCACCAACTTAGGAACGTGGTGAGAGCAACAATACCGAAAAAACTTACAACAACTGGGCTTAATAAACGCAAGTAAACGTGATCCATCGCGTCAACGTCGGCGACTAATCGGTTGAGCAGATCACCATCTCTCAGTGTCGAGATTTTCCCCGGAATCAGTGGCGTTAGCTTTTTGAAAAAGAAGATTCTTAGGTCGGTCAAAAGCTTGAAAGTAGCATTGTGGCTGACAACTCGCTCACCCCAACGGCCAGCGGTTCTTGCCATTGCAAATCCGCGGACGAATGCGCCAGGAAGCATGTAATTAAAGGTTTCGCGAGCGATAGTCAATCCAGCAACGGCGGCTGCCGAAAGGAACCAACCAGAAAGGGTTAATAGTCCAATTGAGGCAAACACAGTGGCGAAAGCCAATATCATTCCGAGTGACAGGCCGAACCAATGTTTTTTATAAAGCTTGAAATAAGGGAGCAAATCACGCATCTAGGTTCCCCTTATTAGATTGGTTTAGAGCTTGGTTTGAAGCGAGCATGCTTTGAAATAGCCCATCATTGTTTTCTAGTTCATCGTAACGACCACTTTCCGCTATCAGGCCATCTTTCATCACGAGGATTTGATCCATATTTTTCAAAGGTTCAAGCTGATGAGTCACCATGAGTGTTGTTCGATTGTGAGTTTGGCTTTCTAGACCTTGGGATACAAGACGTTCACTGCGAGCATCAAGACTGGCGGTGGGTTCGTCTAGCAGCCAAAATTTCCCCTGCTGTAGCATAGCGCGTGCAAGTGCAATACGCTGAGCTTGCCCTACCGATAATCCACCAGAACGGTCGGAAACTTGATAATCGAGCCCATGCTCATTAACAAATTCCGCAGCATACGAGTCTTTCAGAACTTGAGTGATTTTTGACTCTGATACTGACTCATTACCCAGAGTGACGTTATCACGAATAGTGCCGTGGAGTAGTAAAGGGTTTTGACCGACCCAGCTAATGCATTGACGCCAACTCTCATGGTCAATCTGATTAAGCTCGATACCGTTAATTGTTAAGCTTCCTTGATAGGGCATAAAGCCTAAAATAGCATTGACCAAGGTTGTTTTACCTGCACCACTTGGACCAACGAGAGCCGTGCTTGTTTGTGAACTTATGGTAAATGAGATTGGGCCAACAAGCTCTTTTCCATCAGGACTCAATATTTTTAAATTGTTGGCACTAATCGTGATGTTATCGTTCTTACTTACTTGAGCATCACCTGATTGCACTGAACTGATGTCTGTTTCCAGAAACTCAACAATACTTTCTGCTGCGCCTACTGCTTGTTGCTTGGCATGATAATAGGTGCCTAAATCTCTCAGCGGTTGGTAGAACTCAGGAGCTAGAATAAGAATAAAAAGACCGGCAAAGAGAGTAACGCCAACACCATAGTGACCGAAGTTAAGTTCTCCAATGAAGCTAAAGCCAAAGTAGACGGCGGTAATTGCAATCGAAAGGGAAGTAAAGAACTCAAGTACCGCTGAAGAGAGGAAGGCAATCTTAAGAACATCCATGGTACGTACTCGGAATACTTCCGACGCTCCTTTTAGTACTTCAGTTTCAGCATCGGCGCGGTCGAATAAACGAATCGTCGTCATGGCCTGCAAACGATCGTAGAAATGGCCGGATAAACGTTGCATCGCTTTAAAATTCTTTCTATTTGCATCAGCGGCTTTCATGCCCACCATAGCCATGAAAAGAGGCACTAAAGGCGCAGTAATAACGAAGATTAATCCCGCAGCCCAGTTAATTGGGAATACAACCACAAGAATGACAAAAGGGACTAAAACCGACAAAGACATTTGTGGTAGGTAGCGAGAGAAGAAATCCTGCATATCTTCAACTTGTTCAAGCAGCAGCGTTGCCCATGCTCCAGCAGGTTTCCCCTTGATATAAGCTGGCCCAAGAGTGTGCAACTTATCAAGTATTAGCTGACGGATATAAACACGAATTTGCTCACCGCATCGAAAGCCCGAGATTTCACGCCCCCAAGAGCAGAGGGCACGCACTGCAATGGTTGCCGCGAGTGCAACAAAGTAAGGAATGAGTTCATTTTTATCTGCTTGCTCAATAATGAGCTGGCTTAGAATGGTCGCGAGGAGAGCCGCCTGAGCCAATAGAAACACACTTGATAGGACACCTAATCCAACAGTAATCATTAGCCAGCGTTTAGCAAGCTTACTCTGTTGTTTTAGCCACTTATTCAAGTCGCGTTGTTTTTTCTTATCCATTTGAAAACTTAATGATAATTATTATGAATTTTATGAGCGTATTATACAAAAGAAAGCCCAAAGGGAATACCTTTGGGCTATGGGGTTTTGAACTAAATATTAAAACTTAGTTTTAGGCAGGACAAATCGTTATGATTTATCGGCTAACGCATCGAGGTAGCGCTCTGCATCGAGTGCAGCCATACAGCCTGTTCCCGCTGATGTGATCGCTTGACGGTAGGTGTGGTCCATGACATCACCAGCGGCAAAAACGCCTTCAACACTCGTTTGTGTAGCGTTGCCATTTAAGCCTGATTTAACAACGATATAGCCGTCTTTCATTTCCAATTGGTCTTGGAAGATTGCTGTGTTTGGTTGGTGCCCAATAGCAATGAACGCACCCATCACTTCTAGGTCTTCAGTGAGATCAGATTTCGTGTCTTTAATACGAACGCCCGTTACACCCATATCATCACCCAGTACTTCTTCAAGGGTGCGATCAGTGTGTAAAATGATGTTACCGTTTTCGACTTTGTCCATTAATCGCTTAACTAGAATTTTCTCAGAACGGAAAGTATCACGACGGTGGATCAGGTGAACTTCAGAAGCAATATTGGATAGGTAAAGCGCTTCTTCAACAGCAGTATTACCACCACCAACAACGGCAACTTTTTGATTTCGATAGAAGAAACCATCGCAGGTTGCACAAGCAGATACGCCACGACCTTTAAACGCTTCTTCAGACTCTAGACCTAGGTATTTTGCTGATGCGCCTGTGGAAATGATCAAAGCGTCACAAGTGTATTCGGCACTGTCGCCTTTTAGTTGAAATGGGCGCTGGTTTAAATCCACTTCGTTAATGTGATCAAACAGCATTTCTGTTTCGAAACGTTCAGCGTGCTCTTTCATGCGATCCATAAGAGCTGGGCCGGTTAATCCTTCAGGATCGCCGGGCCAGTTCTCTACTTCAGTTGTTGTGGTTAATTGACCACCTTGCTGCATGCCCGTCACTAAAACTGGGTTGAGGTTTGCACGAGCGGCATAAACTGCTGCTGTGTATCCTGCTGGGCCTGATCCTAGAATCAAAAGATTACAATGTTTAACGTCGCTCATTCTGGCTCCAATACTGATATTTGAATGCTAATTGGGATGATTGTAAGGAAGATATGGGGGCAAAAAAAGGGCAAACAAGTGTCAAAAAGTGAATAAAAGGGAATAGGTTAGAACTAAATTTGTCTGAGTTGGAGGTCTTGTTGAGAATAGGGAATGACGTGGAAATATCAATTTGATACAGAGTCTGTAGTGTTCGTATTTAGCGATGACCTCTTCATATTGACAATGAAGAGGCCTTGACACTTAGGTTTGTAGGTCAAGTCTGAACATTAAACCTCAACTTCAACCTCATAAGAAGTGAATTTTCGGATGTTAATAACTCCGGTATCTAAAATCAGGTATTGACCTTTGATACCTTGAAGTACTCCCGTTACTTCTGGATTCTTATCAAAGTTGTGCGAAACAATTTTTGTTGGGTGTTGAGTGACAGGGTAGCTAATTGGTGTAATGTCGCTCGCTAACAGCTCAATAGCATCCTCACCAAAGCGTTGTTTAATTTCTGCAATTTTATCTTCTACGAGGGGAAGAAGTTCAGCAAAACGTTGTTCTAAGGGTATATCTTCGCCATCTTCTTTAAGTAACGTTCTCCAGTTGGTTTTATCTGCGATGTGCTTTGCAAGCTCAACTTCGATTAACCCAGAGATTTGACGAGTCTTCACTTTGAAGATGGGTAGTCCTTGAGTAGCGCCTTGGTCTATCCAGCGAGTTGGGATCTGAGTATGACGAGTAATACCAACCTTCATGCTTGATGTGTTGGATAGATAGACAAAGTGATCCACCATGCAGTTATCTTCACCCCACTGCGGCTCACGGCAAGTGCCTTGATCATAGTGACAAGTTTCTGGCTTCATGATGCACATGTCGCAGCTTGCGAGTTTTCTCATACAGACAAAGCAGTGACCTTGAGAGTAGCTTTTTTTGCTTTTTTTCCCACAAGAGCTACAAAAGATATTACCCGTATGCGTCAGTTTTATTGATTTACCTATTAGCGGATTGAGTTCGATAAACTCATTACCTACCGGTAATTTATAGCAAACTTCCCCTTCTAAAGTGGTTGACATTTTTTTTAGTGTACCAAGTACGGTTTGTGACATGACTTCGCTCTACTTTTTATAATTTGTCGATCAGTTTAACAAATAAAATGTGTTGAAATAACATGTGATTTATCAATAGTGTTTTATACTTCTATTAACTGTTGCATCGCTCCTATCGTGATGTAAGCCGTAAATATATGCGTGCCGATGGAGCTTGGGATTAAAAAGGTGGAACCAATACCGCTCTAGTCTCAAAATGAAGCAATGAATATAGTGATTCTCTTCTATTTGCGGACATGTGGCTTCGCGGGTTAGCTTTGGAGCGTTTATAACAACATGAGTTTTATACATAGATCTGTACTTTTCATGGTTGTTATCACCATATTAACTGTTCAACTCTACAGAATGTATGGTGACAGTCGAGTCAAGGTGATCCCTCCTCATCTTTATAGCTATTTAGCGACAACTGACACATACAATGGTGGGCTTTCTACGGCTAGTCTTGATGTTAACGGGAAAGAAGTAACGTTGACTTGTGAGTTAAAAGAGAGTGATTACGCTTGGCCATACTGTGGTATTTCAATTCACCTGTATCCTGAAGCAGAACGAGGCCTGGATTTTTCTAGCTATCACACGGTTAGGCTGAACGTTGATCTGACAAACCTCGCTGATAATTCTCATCCAAGAATGCGTTTTTATATGCGCAATTATAACCCTGATTATTCAGTGCCTGATAATGAATACACCCATAAGTATAATGGCATTGAATATTCACCTGCGGAAGGACAAGGACTACTTGAGATCCCGCTATACAGTCTTCAAGTCATGACTTGGTGGTTGGTTGACAATAATATTCCCATAAAACACTCTGCCCCTGAATTTTCTAACATCAATAAAATCGAATTTGCGACTGGGTCGGGTGCTGGGCCCGGACACTATAAAATGGAAATTAAAGAAGTGTCTCTGGTAGGCACTTATATCCCCGGTGAAACGCTGTTTATGTCGCTACTTCTTATGTGGGTTGTCGGCGGAAGTGTACTCTTGCTTGGGGAGATACGTCGAAATCATCACGTTATCAATCAATCTGCGACTAGGCAGGAGCACTTACGCAATATAAATCGATCACTACGTGCGCAGAACTTCCAATATGCCGAACTGGCCCATCGCGATGCGTTAACCGGAGCCATGAATCGACATGCAGTTAGAGATTGGCTGAAAGTACAACAAGAAAAATGTGTTAGTGAGGGATGTACGGTTGCTATTCTATATTTGGATATTGATTACTTTAAACAGGTCAACGATCAATATGGGCACGCGATAGGTGACGATATATTGCGAGAGTTTGTTATGGTGATCTTCAGTATCATCAAACAAGATCACCGTTTGGTTCGTTGGGGAGGAGAAGAATTTATTGTCTTTTCTCCCGGTTTGGATAAGGAAGAGGCAAAAGAGCTTGCTGAACACATTAGACATGGCGTTGAAAACCACATTTGGGTACATGGTGACCCACTGACCTGCAGTATTGGTGTTGCAATATTAGATACTGAACGTTCTACGGAAGCGATAGCCAGAGCTGATGAAGCGCTGTATATGGCTAAGCACTTGGGACGAAATAGAGTTCAAGTGAACGAGGGAGAGTCACATGATAGTTAACTGGAAATAGTGACCACTTTCTAATGAGTGCGTTATTGGCCTAATAGAGATTGTTGAACTCATTCAGCAGAAATGAGCTCATCGTTTGGCGTATATTCTATGTGACTTGGGTTCTCTGGTGGCCCCTCAAGAACAGACTGTTTAATAATGGGCTCTTTGGGACCTAAAAATTTTGGCTGAGTATTGATGATATAAAGATCAAGAAAGGCTTTAGCCCGAGCGAACACTTCTCTAAGTCGAACCTTATACCCTGAATGATTCTTTGGCCCTGAAACGGCTAAACAGTGCGCGTTAATATCGTGATGTTTAGCGATAAAGAGCGCACGTTCACAGTGAAATCGCTGTGTAATAATCAAAAAGTCATCACTTTCAAATATCTTCCTTGCCCTAATGACAGAGTCTAACGTTCGAAAGCCCGCATAATCGAGATAAATGTTTTCTTCAGGGACATTGGCTCGTAAGAGATCCCTTTTCATTGTCCATGGCTCGTTATAAGAGCGGTGGGCGTTATCGCCGCTCAATAGAAAATCATCCACTTTATTTTGTTCGAATAGTTCTATAGCGGCATCGATTCTGTGTTGGTAATAATCGTTAAGTGTTCGGCCAAGGTACTTACTTGTCCCAAGAACAACCGCCACATCATAATGATCAATTAATTGGCTGTCAGAGACTATGGAGTCTGACGTTCTCCAACTTACCCAACGATCAATGACCACTAAAGTTAAGATAACGATGAGAAGAGAAATTAAGGCAACCCGAGCCGCTTGAAAGCAGTGCTTCCAAGTCCAGCGAGTATGTATCTTATCGATTAGCTGCAAGACTAAATTTGTCGATTTCGTTGAGCCCATAATCCAATAGCGATGAAACTGGTTAATACAATGACAAACATCATACCAGAGTTAAGCCCATTAAGTGTTCGAGAAAGGTAAGGTGTTGCTTTAACAATAATTAAACCATAGCCAAAGGCATTGACCAATATAAATACAACAGTGCGAATAAGAAAGTGTTGGCTACGCATTGCTTGCCGTAATATGCGGTTGATCTCTCCACCAAATACGACCAGTGAACACGCTATGAGAGCGGTCGAAATTTCCAACATATAAGGATTAAGATAGCGTCCAATAGGCGCTAGTAAATCTAACATAATCACCTCATGAGAAAGCCCTTATCGAAGAGAGATAAGGGCCATAGTTTCAGATTACTTGGAACAGTTTTAGAATGCAGTACGTTTGTAACGGCGATAGACTGGTTGCCAGAAGTGCTGTTCAATCGCCGCTTCTAGAGCTTCATCGGTAATTTCAAGTGCAACGCCTTGTTCAATCGCTTTTTTAGCAACGGCGAAAGCTATTTTTTTCGATACTGAATGGATTGATTCCAGAGGTGGAAGTAGAGCACCTTGACCGTTTATTGCTAGCGGTGAACATTCCGATAATGCTCGGCTTGATTCCATTAACATTTCATCAGTCACTCGTTTTGCACTGACGGCAAGTACACCGAGACCAATACCAGGGAAAATGTAGCTATTATTACATTGAGCGATTGGGTAGGTTTTACCATCGTGTACGACAGGATCAAACGGGCTGCCTGTTGCAACCAGTGCCTCTCCGTTAGTCCAACGAATAATGTCGTTTGGTGTTGCTTCTACTCGACTTGTTGGGTTCGATAGAGGGAACACAATTGGACGCTCACAATGTTTGTGCATCTCCTGAATAACATCTTTGCTAAATAGACCCGGAGCACCAGAAACACCGATAAGAACCGTTGGCTTGGCATTGGTCATCACATCAAGCAGCGAGAACGCACTGCCGTCGGTTTGCCAGTCTTTAGTGTCGGCATTTTTTTGAACCAAACGTTGCTGGAAATCTAATAGGTTTGGCATCCCTTCTTGTAATAAGCCCCAGCGGTCAACCATAAAGACTTGAGAGCGAGCTTGCTGATCGCTAATACCTTCGGAAACCATTTGCGCGATAATGGCTTCGGCGATACCACAACCAGCAGAACCTGCACCAAGGAAGGTAACGCGCTGCTCAGAAAGTTTGCTACCGGCTGCTTTACAGGCGGCCAACAAAGATCCGACGGTTACTGCCGCAGTTCCTTGTATATCATCATTGAAGCAACATAGACGGTCTTTGTATCGCTCAAGAAGTGGCATTGCATTTTTTTGTGCAAAATCTTCAAACTGAATTAACGCATCTGGCCAACGACGTTGAACAGCCTGCATGAACTCTTCAACAAACGCATTGTATTCTTCACCCGTGATCCTCGGGTTTCTCCAGCCCATGTACATTGGATCGGCAAGGCGTTGAGGGTTGTTTGTCCCTACATCTAAAACAATGGGTAGTGTGTAAGCTGGACTAATACCACCACACGCCGTGTAAAGCGCAAGTTTACCAATTGGAATCCCCATACCACCGATACCTTGGTCACCAAGACCTAAAATACGCTCACCATCGGTTACTACGATAACTTTTACGTTATGGTTGGTCGCATTATTCAAAAGGTCATCAATACGCTCTCTGTTCGCGTAAGAGATAAATAGGCCACGCCCACGACGATAGATATTAGAGAAATTTTCACACGCCGCCCCAACGGTCGGGGTGTAGATGATCGGCATCATCTCTGAAATATGGTTCTGAACAAGGCGGTAGAATAGGGTTTCGTTGGTGTCTTGAATGTTACGAAGGTAGATATGTTTATCCATATCACTTTCAAAGCTGGTGTATTGCTGATAGGCACGTTCAACTTGTTCTTGAATGGTTTCAGTACTTTCAGGAAGTAGACCTTCTAGGTTGAAAGAGCTGCGCTCACTGGCGGTAAAGGCGCTGCCTTTGTTTAGTAGTGGCGTACTAAGAAGAGCTGGTCCAGCGTAGGTAATATAGAGGGGGCGTTTATCGTTTTTCATTGTTTGCCTATTGTAGGGTGGAGAGACAGTTAAAATGATAGGGATAAGTTATGTTATTGTAAATAGAACACTGACCGCAGAGTCATGAATTAAATGGTGTTTATGAATAATATAACCTTTAGTCGGAATATTGCCGTTTGAAATGCCTAGATTTCTATAACTTAGGTATAATTTGACCACTCAACTTCATTTTACGGCTCGTCATGCAATCGCTTCCCATAGATGCCATCAAAACCACATTTCTCGCACAGCTTATAAAACACCACTTGGTTGTAGAAGCTGAAACAGGCTCAGGAAAATCAACCCGATTGCCGCTATGGGCGGCTCAACAAGGCCGTGTCTTAGTGATTGAGCCAAGACGAATCGCTTGTATTTCGTTAGCTCATTACTTGGCGAGTCAAAAAACAGAGACGACGGGAGAGTCGGTCGGCTACGCGATAAAACTTGAGAATCGATACGGCCCCCAAACTCAAGTCGTTTTTGTCACGCCAGGTGTGGCGCTTCGTTGGTTTGCTGAAGACCAATTGAAGTCATTCGATGTCATCATGATTGATGAGTTTCATGAACGCCGATGGGATACCGATTTACTGGTGTCGATGTTGAAAGAGTCTAACCAGCATCGAATGATCATCACGTCTGCCACCATTGAAGGCGAAAAGCTAGCCAATTACATCGGTGGGACAAGGTTACAAGCTCAAGGCCGTTCTTACTCCGTCTCTCTCACTCATATTGCTCGTGATTCAGCACATTTACCAAGTTCGAAGAATCTCGAAAAAAGAGTATGTGAGCAAGTTCTTGAAGAGTTAACTGACGCACAAGGGGACATCCTTGTCTTTCTGCCCGGCAGAAAAGAAATTGCTCAGTGTCAGTCAATATTGAAAAACAAAACGTCCGTTATTGTTGTTGCTTTGCACGCCTCCGTTGATGACGAAACTCGTCAGTTTGCATTAGAGGCCCAAGATAAGCAAAAAGTTGTTCTGGCGACCAATGTGGCAGAAACATCATTAACCATTCCCAATATATCGACCGTGATTGACTCCGGTTTAGAGCGAAGAACGGTGCAACGAAATGGCCGTACAACGCTCATACTTACTCATATATCAAAAGCCAGCGCTAAGCAGAGAATGGGGCGTGCGGGACGCGTTATGAATGGTCGCTGTATTCAACTTTATGGCCAACATGCTGCATTGGAGTTAACGACTCCCCCAGAGTTTCAGCGTGAATCTTTAGTTGAACCTATGCTCACTGCTTCAATGTGTGGCTACCGATTAGAACAACTCTCATGGTTAGATGCGATTCCGAGTAAGTCTCTTGATTTGGCGCGAAGTACGTTGCTCTCTATGGAGGCTATCGACGGTAACGGGCGAATTACTGAACATGGCGAGAAACTCTATCCTCTACCTATCGACGCTATGCACGCCGATTTGCTGACTCGGATTACCAAGAAGCCATTGAAAGAGGCGATGATCGACTTAACTGCCGCTATGTCAGTGCCAAGCTCGCTTTATTCGATGAACAGCAATCGTGATTTGCTTGAAGAGCTTAATCAGCAGGAGGTGTTAGGCTGCGATGCCAACCTGCTGATTAAGATCGTAAGAGATGAGCCGCTGTCGGCAATCACCTTGAACCCTGATGCGGTAAAAGAGGCAAGGGGGTTAGCAGAGCAAATGAGGGTGCTATTTGAACTGCCTATGTTAGAAGTTGCTTCACGTTACAACCACCAAGACTTGGCAAAGCAGATTGCCCGGCTAAATGCAGAACTGATTTTTATTCGGCGAGAAAAACGAAGGGGTGCGTTGGGCAATGGTAAGATGGAAGTCATGCCAGCACGAAATAGTCGATTCTTTGATAAGTCAGAAGCGGCAATAGTTTTAGACCTCCATAGTTTGCCGGGGCGAGGCGTAAAGCAGACTCTTAACTTGGCAACGGTAATGATGCCCATCTCAATTGCCGATATGGTTGAGATCGAGTTGGGAGAGTGGCGTCAAGGTGATACTCTGATAGAAGATGATGTTGCTTATAGTCAAATGAGCCTCGTTTATGCGAATCGAATACTCACAACCCAAAAAACGGCCGCAATAGGAGAGCTTGCTAGTAAGACTATCCTTGATGAAGTGCATGCCGAAAGAGCACTTCCCGGTTTTGCGCAGATTAGATCGGATGAGATAAAGCTGTGGAAATTGTATGTAGAGTTAGGTCTTTCCGAAGCAGATGGCCATGAAAATGTCACCTTTGACTCGTGGTTTTCTCTGCAGCTGAAGGAGTTAGAGCTAGAATCGATTCAAGAGCTTGCATTATTTGACGCTGATGACTTTAAGTTTGATGGGATCCCTTACTGGGAGGAGAATGAATTTTCACAACAATACCCTTTTTCACTGTGCTTAGGTGATCTGAATCTTTCTGCCAGTTATGAAGTGAGAAAGAAACTAGTGACTGTCACATATCAAAGTGGGTTGCGAAAAGGCGACCCTAAGCGTTGGGAGCTACCGCGTTGGAAGGGTTGGCGTGTACGATATCAAAAGGCCAGTCGTATTATCGATATTAAGTGATTTATCGATAGGCAGGTATGTTTAATTTTATCTGTAAAATATTAACTACTACCGCATCACTTGCTTTGTTGTTGTGCATCATTTGTTACATAACTGGTTTTTATATAGCTTTTTAACCTCTCATTTAGCTATAACAGACTATTGTTTTATATCCTATTGATATATCCAGCGTATTGCATGATATTAGTTTCTTAAGATGAGCAACCGATTGAGAAAGTGATGGATAAACCGCAAAAGCAGTGCGTAGTTTTTGACTATACGTCTTTTCTTGGTGCTTCTTGTGCTAAAAAGTGGACATTTTTAGAAGCCATGAGTTCGATGGTTCCTGGGGTTAGCCATCTATTAGCGAACCGACCTGAAAAGCCTGTCCCCGTTGAAGAGCGCTTATGGACCTCAGCATTAAATTCACTTTCTCCAAGTTATAGTGATGAGGTGAATTTACTGACCTTGGTAGGCATAGCGAAAGACGAAGGTATTGATCAACTAAAAGTTGTCATGCCATACTCGTTAGAGCAAAAGCAGATTGATGCGATACAAAAGCAGTGTGACTTTGCTATTGATAGCTCACATCAAGAGGAATTTACCGTCCACTTATAATGCCTTCATTGTTACTGATAAATTGTTTCATTTCTTTCACTCTGAACGTGTTATTAGTGATGAATTCATCAATATGATGATTTAACTAATTAATTTCCTTAAAAGGGTTCTAATTAGTCTATTCTCAATAGAACAGCAACTTGATTGTTCATGAGGTTAGATAATGATAAAGCGATGGATAGCTTTCCCCTGTTTACTCCTGTTAATGTCCTCTCATTTACATGCCCAAAATACCCAAGAAGCGACGGCTCCTCAATCGTCACAGGCAGGTATTAACCATGATTACTTTTATGCTGACTTAAGCTCCGGCTCTTACGATGAAAATATTGGTGTGAACAGTAATGTGACGGCACTTGCTGTCGGGTTTAGTGCTGACTATCGTGAAAATTGGTTACTTGGCTTTGATTATGCCGCTCGCTTTGTGCATAGAGACGTCGGTACTCAAGAGTTCACCAATGAATATTATGTCATGCAGCCCGCCGTGGGTTATCGCTTTCCTTTAGCTGAAAAGTTTGAGCTCGCTCCTAGAGCAAAGATTGGGTTTAAGCGGCTCAATATTGTCGAGAAAGATTCTGATGAGCGAATCCAACGTGAAGATGATTTTATTTATGGCTTCGATATTAAGGCCATTTACCGGGCAACCAAAAAGCTGGAGCTAGCGGCAATTGGAGAGTTAGTGAGAAGCGAAAGTTTTGATGAAAATGTACTAGTAATCCGTGGAGATTATCATCTGTCTAAGAATTTTTCCCTAGGTGCTTTTTATACGCATCGAGACATGAATGATAATACGACTAACGAGGGGGGAATAGCGCTACGCTATTATTATTAGTGCCTTACAATGACTTCTTTGCTAGCAAGTATAAGATACAAAAAGAGCCAGCGTAATGCTGACTCTTAATCATGGTTTTAATGATGCTTAAAGTACAGCAGCAATCCCTTTACATAGAGGGCCCATATTTGATTTTGTCATGCCAGCAACGCTAATGCGACCTGAGCCAACGATGTAGATCGCAAACTCATCTTTTAGGCGAGTTACTTGCTCTTTAGATAGACCAGAGAACGAGAACATACCATTTTGTCGTTCAATAAAGCTAAAGTCTGCATTCACGCCTTCTGCTTTTAATGTCGCTACAAACAATTCACGCATCTCTTGAATACGGTCTCTCATCTCTGCAACTTCACCTTCCCATTCAGCACGTAGGTCAGCATCGTTTAGAATGTGAGTCACGACAGCACTACCGTGAGCTGGTGGGTTAGAGTAGATTGAACGAATGATTGCTTTTACTTGAGAAAATGCCGTTGTTGCAATTTCTTCAGATTGAGCGACTAGCGTAAATGCGCCTACACGCTCGTTGTATAGTCCAAAGTTCTTAGAGAACGAACTAGCAACTAAAATTGATTGGTTGTACTTAGCAAAGGTACGTAGACCGGCAGCGTCTTCTTCAACACCTTTTGCAAAACCTTGGTAAGCAAAGTCAAACATTGGTAGAAGGCCTTTATCAGCCACTAATTTTGCTAAGGTTTCCCACTCTTCCGCTGTTGGATCAATACCTGTTGGGTTGTGACAGCATCCGTGAAGCAGTACAACGTCACCTTCAGAGGCATTGCTTAAATCTGCAACCATTGAAGCGAAGTCTTTGTCTTTCGTTTCTGCGTTGTAGTAACCATATTGAGCCGTTTCGATACCAGCAGCAGCAAACACACCGTTGTGGTTTGCCCAAGTTGGGTTACTTATCCAAATTTTCACATCACCAAGTTGGCGCTTAATAAATTCACCAGCGACGCGAAGTGCGCCTGTACCGCCTGGAGCTTGTGCTGTTTTAGCCAGTTTTTGAGTAACGATCTCTGAATTGTCACCAAACAGTAGCTTTTGTACAGCTAGACCATACTCAGCAGTCCCTTCAATGGTTAAGTAAGATTTTGTTTTTTCATTTTCCAGCAGTGCTGCTTCTGCTTTCTTTACTGTTGCAAGAACTGGGGTTTCACCGCTCTCATTTTTGTAGATACCAACGCCTAAATTAATTTTTTCAGCGCGCGTATCTTTTTTAAATTCTTCAGTAAGGCCAAGAATAGGGTCTGCAGGAGCGGCGACAACTTTTTGAAACATAATCTTCATCCATGTTTAATTAAAGGGGAATATTGAACTCCTTCTTTTATACCTTTGTGAGGCTTTTGAAACAACCGAAACAAAACAGAAAAGCACAAAAAATTGTCACTGTTGATAATTTATGGATGGAAACGTTATTTTACCGACCTTAGGTCATCAATTATCTCAACTTATAGCGACTTTTATGAGGCTGGTGTTTATTCTATGCTCAATCTTGAAAGTGAGCCGCTATTTCGATAAATCGGCCTTCAATAGCTGTAAATGCATCGACGACTTGTGGGTCGAAGTGATTACCTTTTCCTTTCAATATGATTGAAACAGCTTTCTCATGACTAAACGCTTCTTTATAGACCCGTTTTGAAATAAGCGCATCATACACATCAGCAAGAGCCATGAGTCGGCCAGATAGAGGGATGTTTTCTCCTACTAGTTGGTTTGGGTAACCGCTACCATCCCACTTTTCATGGTGAGATAACGAGATCTCTTTTGCTAGCTGTAAGAATGTGCTCGTTCCAAGCTGTTTCTCGGCCATAGAAAGCGCTGTTGCCCCAATCTCAGGGTGTGTTTTCATTATTTCAAACTCTTCTGGTGTGAGTTTTCCTGGCTTAAGCAGAACACTGTCAGGAATACCGACTTTACCCACATCATGGAGTGGGGCAGATTTGTATAAAAGTTCGATGTAATTGGGTGTTAGCAGAGTTTTGTATTTATCGACGTTACTTAACTCAATGGCTAACGCTTTTACGTATTCTTGGGTACGTAAGATGTGAGCACCGGTTTCATTATCCCTAGATTCAGCAAGTGCTGAGAGACTGACAATAGCTACGTCACGAGTAGTTTTTACTTCATCTTGCGAGGATTGAAGGCTGTCGAGCATTTGATTCGTTAACGAGGCCATCGAGCCTAGCTCATTGTGTTCAAATATAGGAAGGCGCTTGTTTAGCTCTCCCTGGGTGACTTCAATAAGCGTACGTTCTTGGCTAAAAAGAATCTTTTTCATTAACTTTGTCCAAAGGACGAGTATCGCTCCTGCGTAGCCGCCTAAGACCAAAGTAATGTAGATGAACTCTTTGATGACACTGATTTGTCCAGAACCGTCAAGAAAGCGCTCTGGGTTATGCTCTAGCCAAAAGATGTCTTTGAGCGCAACCATCATTAACATGGAGGTTAACGTGATGAGAAGTAGGCTCATCATCATGATCATTTGTTTCACCATCGATTGGCGCTGACCAGATAAGATAACGGAGGCATCTCGATTATCTTGCCAATGATCAAAATATTCTAGTTTCGCGTAAAGTTGCAAAATAGTGCCACTAAAGAAGCCAAACAGTGCCATGCCAAAGAGGATCTTGAAGTTACTTTCTAAAGGGAATTCGTAACTAACGTTATAAAAGATGGCGAGGGGAAGGCTAAATATGAGTCCAATCAAAACATCAAATCGAACTAAATTGCTCAGACACCATGAATTGCCACTATTGGAGATAAGGTGACGAAAAAACCAAAGAATTGAGTAGGTAACACCAACATGAAGCATGATTTCATTGGTACTCAAGGTTTCGAGCATAGGGCAAACTCGCCCGCCATAAGTACCAAATATAATCCCTGCAATAATATAGAGTTTGAGGGTAAGAGGGGCATTATAGTGATAGTTTGTCATTACCTAGCCTTACTGAGTTTGTTCTTATTATTGTCACGTTTAGTTTAATACGTTTGATTTGTATTCGCTGAGATAGACCGCTTTATTTGCTTAATGATTTCAAAAAGTAGAATTTAGTAGGAAAGTGCCTTTACCGTATGCTGATTTAGTTATCCAGTTGTAATGTGGAATAACAAACCAGTTAGCCTATATGGTGTTTTATTATCTATATCATGGCATATATTGGGATTTGTGACTTATCGACGTTTGACGATGTAGAATTGATGTTAATATCACTGTTAACAAACGCATATTTATACCTTTGCCAATTGAATTCAAACTGAGATTTTAGTATTGCCATCAAGAACCCACAATTTCATTGCTGAAAAGCTAGTTGAAGTCGTTGAAGATAAACATCGCCGCCAGAGAATGATGGTGAATACACTGACCGTGTTAGGTCTGTTTTTTCTTGTGTCATTCAGTCTGTTTAACTATAAAAATCAAAATAATACACTAGGCAATATACTGCTGTTTTTCTCATTCGCTTCAGTTGTTAATATCTATGTGTTAAGCCGGTGGAGGTACGCAGGGCTCATCGGGCTGACAGCGATTATTTATTCATTGAGTATCATTCTTGTGGTTTCCGGTGGTTATCAAAATACTGGCATGCTATGGGTTTACCCTCTGGCGGTTATTGCCATATTTATCAACCACTTCCGTACAGGCGTAGTGCTAAGTTCCATTTTTATTACGATATTATCTGTTTTGTTAACGAATGATTGGCTCATTGCTTCATATAGTGACGTGGTGAAAGTGCGGGTTATTATTACATTATTTGCGTTAAGTGGGATGTGCCATATTTTGATTTATTTTCAAAGTAAGGCCGATGACTACATTTTAAGGATGCATGAAGAAGACATTCATAATCTGGCTTATTTTGATGGCCTAACTCAACTTGCTAATCGGTCAACGTTTCGTTCTATCCTAGATCATACAAAACAGTCTTCATCTAGCCGTTCTGCTTTGATTTATATTGATTTAGATAATTTTAAGCAAGTTAACGATGATTATGGGCACGATTCTGGTGATGACGTTCTTTCAGAGTTTAGTTACCATCTAAAAGAGATCGCTCAGCAGCACATTGGCAATGAGCTAGGGCAATATGATGTGGCGCGTTTAGGTGGCGATGAGTTTGCGATATTTATTGAGCATTCACCTCATGGGGATGAAAGAGCGATAAACCTAGCAAATGACATTATTGCTCTATTTAACAATAATGTCCTTGAATCGTTATCGGATATCACCCATTCAATGTCCGCTAGCATTGGCATCGCTTTTACATCAGATGGTTCTACTAACCTACACGATAGCTTAAAGTTGGCGGATCAAGCGATGTATGAAGTCAAACATGCTAATAAGGGGCAGGTGAGGATCGTTGCTTAGAATAATGCGCCCTAAATTAAAGAATAGTTACCCAGAGATATTGGGGTAAATCAGCCCCGTTAACAAAATGGCACCTTCAAATACAGAAGCGCATAGAACTAAAAACGGGAGCCTATATGGGCTCCCGTTTTTCATATTTAACTTAGCATTAGAGCTTAGAAGTTTGCAGAGCGTGGTGTACGTGGGAATGGAATCACGTCACGAACGTTGCCCATACCTGTTACGTAAGACACTAGACGCTCAAAGCCAAGACCGAAACCAGCGTGAGGCACTGTGCCGTATTTACGCAGATCGCGGTACCAGCTCATGTGCTCAGGGTCGATACCCATAGCAATCATGCGCTCGTCTAGAATGTCTAGACGCTCTTCACGTTGTGCACCACCGATGATCTCACCAATGCCTGGTGCTAGAACGTCCATTGCTGCAACTGTTTTGCCGTCGTCGTTTAAGCGCATGTAGAAAGCTTTGATGTCTTTCGGGTAGTTCTTAACGATAACAGGCGCTTTAAAGTGCTCTTCAGCTAGGTAACGTTCGTGCTCTGAAGACATGTCGATGCCCCACTCAACGTCAAATTCAAATTTCTTACCAGAATCTAGTAGAATTTGGATTGCGTCAGTGTAGTCAACCTGTGCGAAATCAGCGTCTACGAATTGCTCTAGACGAGTGATTGCTTCTTTGTCGATGCGAGAAGCGAAGAACTCAAGGTCATCGCGGCGCTCTTCAAGAACAGCAGCGAAAACGTACTTAAGCATGTCTTCAGCCAGTTTTGCAGCGTCATCAAGATCAGCAAAAGCAATTTCTGGCTCAACCATCCAGAACTCAGCTAGGTGGCGACTGGTGTTTGAGTTTTCAGCACGGAACGTAGGACCGAACGTGTAAACCTTGCTTAGTGCACAAGCGTAAGCTTCCGCATTAAGTTGACCAGATACTGTAAGGAAAGTTTCTTTACCGAAGAAATCTTCGTTGTAGTCAACGTTACCTTCTTCAGTGCGAGGGATGTTTTCCATGTCTAGTGTAGATACACGGAACATTTCACCAGCGCCTTCTGCATCAGATGCAGTGATAAGCGGAGCTGACGTCCAGAAGAAGCCTTGCTCGTGGTAGAAACGGTGAATCGCTTGAGAGAGACAGTTACGAACACGTGCTACTGCGCCAATCACGTTAGTACGTGGGCGTAGGTGAGCAACTTCACGAAGGTACTCAATTGAGTGACGAGTTTTCGCCATTGGGTACGTATCCGCATCTTCAACCCAACCCACAACTTTTACATCAGTTGCAGCAAGTTCAAAATCTTGACCTTTTGCAGGAGACTCAACAATCTTACCTGTTACTTCAACAGAGCAGCCAGTAGTTAGCTTTAATACTTCGTTTTCATAATTATTAAGATTATTAGGAACCACGGCCTGAATCGGGTCGAAACAAGAACCATCGTAAATGGCAAGGAAAGAGATTCCAGCTTTGGAATCACGACGTGAACGGATCCAGCCGCGAACAGTTACTTCACTGTCTACCGCTAGCTTGCCGCCAAGAACGTCTGTTACAGGCGCGTAAGTCATGTTGGTTATATTCTCCATTGAGGGACAAAACACCTAGTGCAATTTTTTGCTTATCCATTGATTAAGTGAAATCTTAAACAAATAAGTTGCTGCACTAGGCTAGTAAAAATTTTCAATCAATAGGACATATTACCTGTCATATCGTTCGCTTCAACCTTTATTGTCCTATAGTTGGCGAATATTTATCCATTCATGAAGTTTTCTTTACGGAAAGGGTAAATTGATTTAACAATGCTTCTAATCTCTCCGACAATCGCTCAAGATTTACACTGATTTCTCGGGTTTGAGTGGCTGAACTTGATGTGTCATCAGAGTGTCGAGTAATAACCTCAATTTTGCTTTGTATTTGTTGGTTTATCTGTGTCGTAATTTGGCTCTGTTGTTGAATACTGTCTGCATGGTTAAGTGCTTGTTCCATCTCTGAGACAACACCATTCATTGCCGATGAGAGTGCGTTAATAACGGTTGAACGTTGATGAGCTTGTTCACAGACATTATCAACAGAATTTAATGAGCTTTCACTGTTGGTTTGCAGCTGGGCAATGATACTTTCTATACTTCCTGTCGCTTCCGATGTTCGGCTGGCAAGCTGTCTCACTTCATCAGCAACGACCGCAAATCCGCGACCTTGTTCACCTGCTCGAGCTGCTTCAATCGCGGCATTTAAAGCGAGTAGGTTAGTTTGGTCAGCAATCCCTTTAATCACGGCTAATATACTCGAGACTTCATTCGTTTGATTGTTGAGCTCTAGAATATTGCTTTTAACACCCTCTATATCGCCAACAAGGTTTTTAACCCCGTCACTGGCTTGGTGTGCTTGAGATGCGCTCTCTTGAGCAATTCGAGTCGTGTGCTTGATCAGTGATGAAGCGTCAATTGTCGCTTGCTCGACTTGGTTTTGTTGAACTTGCATCTGTTCGATGCTTGCTTGGACATCAGAGGTTTCTTGTTTTTGATTGTTTGCAGCATGATCGGTAATTTTGGCAACATCAATCAGCGTGGTCGCAGACTCTGCTAAATTGTGAGAGGTGTCTTGAACTTTGCTGAGGCTGTCGCTGACTGTACACATAAAAGAGTCAATCGCGTGAGAGAGATGGCCAATCTCGTCTTGGCTTTTAGTGTTCAGACGCAGTGAAAGGTCTTTGCTTTGACTGACGGACTGCATAAAACGAGACGTTCTTTGGATAGGGCGGACGATAATCTTCCTGATGACAATAACTGTGATCAGAAAGCCGACAAAAGATATTAACGCGGTAATACCAAGCGCAACGATGGTTTGTTTGTCGATAAGGCTATTAACGTGATTTAAATTGTACTCTAGCCTAATAGCCCCAAGCACTTCGCCTTCTGCGGCCAAATGGCAAGATACACAGTTGGTGCCACGGTAGTTTTCACTTGATTTCATCGGTAATGCAACGACGATACCTTGCCCCCAGCTACCTTCAAAAGGCTCGATCACGGTTTCACCAGCCAGTGCTCGTCGATCTATGTCATCAGTAGGTGCTTGATTCTCTTGGCCTGAACCGTAAATTTTACTCACAGCATCGGCACGCAATACTTTTACATTTTCAATACCATCTTGAGCGAGTGCTTTTTCTCGTAAGGTTTCTTTTTGAGCCATGGTGCCGGTAAGCATCATCATGTTTAGGCTATCGAAGTAGTTGCTGGCTTTTTCATGCAGTTGTTCACTGAGAACGGAGTTAATTAGATTCCGTTGCTGGATATATTGATACCCCGTTGATACGGAGAGCACCAAAGCAGAAACAGAGATAAGAGTGATGAGTAGTTTGACGCTGACGGTTAGTTTCATGATTTTTTATTGTTTTGTGGTGGACGGCGCTAATATACCTTGTAAGTTATAAGGGTAATATATGAGATGTGTTTGTAATGTGATGTTTAACAAGTTGTTATTTAGTAACTGTGAAGTGAATACTCTGTGAGATTGCGGTTGGCTTTGACATTTCTCTGACATCGGTAAGAGTAGGGCTTGGGGCGTTAAAAATTGAGTCGAGTCGCTTAAGTTCTTAGATGATATTATTTATATCAACTAAACTTGTCACATCGTTGTATATTCCTTACTATTGCGCGTCCTTAAAAACCTTGAGATAGAAAATGAAAGCTGAATTGTATAAAGAGTTTATGTTCGAAGCCGCACACCACCTGCCACATGTCCCTGAAGGGCATAAGTGTGGTCGTCTTCATGGGCACTCTTTTTTAGTTCGTCTTTTTGTTGAAGGTGAAGTTGATCCGCACACGGGTTGGGTTATCGATTTTTCGGAAATTAAAGCCGCATTTAAGCCGATCTATGACCGCCTTGATCACTACTACTTAAATGACATTAAAGGGTTAGAGAACCCAACAAGTGAAGTCTTAGCAAAATGGATTTGGCAAGAGCTGAAGCCAAGCCTTCCTTTATTAAGTAAAGTAGAAATCAAAGAAACGTGTACGGCAGGTTGCATTTATATCGGTGACTAAATTCACCGGATACTAATTTTTAAGAAGCGAAGTCTAACTTCGCTTTTTTTATGTCTTAAAATCAGGTTAGTATGAGGTAACGACCCAATAAGGAAAGGGATTTTATGATGGCACGTATTTCAATTGTTATTCAGTGTGTATTAGCCGTGTCTATTTTTTATTTGGGCTATGCCATTCATAGCTTTACTTCAAAAGTGGGGGAGGTTGTCGATAAATATCCGCAAATGCTTACCGATATTAGCAGCGTCACAGAGACACTGGAAATTAAAGAGTGGTTAGAGTTCGCAGAACATGTCGAAGTCATGGTTCCGCAAGTGTTAGGCACGGTCGATAACGTGAATCAAACGCTGGTCGATGTTAATCGTACCGTCGTATCATTGGATAAGAAAATTCCTAGCATTGTTTCTGAAATCACCGCTTATCGTGAAAATACAATTCCTTCAGCACTTGCCGAGATTAAGCAGTATCGTGTTGACGTGATTCCAAAGGCGGTCAAAGAGATGGAAAGCTATCGCGTTGATGTTATTCCCCCCGTCTTGGTTGAAAGCAAAGCTTACCGAACCACACTTGTCCCGTCAGTTATTGCAGAATCGACGAGCTTGCGCAGTGACATTCCTCCGATGCTAGCTAAAGCTGATGTTATCGTTGATAAGACTCAACAAATCGCGGCGGAAGCGACTCAAGGTGCGGTGAAAGGGGTGGTTCTATCACCTATTAATCTACTGCGGGATGCGAGTAATGAAATCAAATCTAAAGTGCAGACGGAGTAGTGGATAGTAAAAGAATGGTGACCAACCTGAGATTTTTGATTGTAATACGATGATCAATCAGTAAGATGATTCCATCTCTACACTGGAGATGGATTAGCGTATGGATTGCTAATTATCGAAACAGCGGATGTCACTTATTGGTCAAATAAATGAAATTCAAAATCACCACACCTATCATTGAACCAACTGAAGGTTCACCACACGCGTCATTTGCACATTTACTTCCTCTTTGCTCTTCTATGTTGAACACTTCCTTCGCTCATCTCTATCGTTTTATCTCGCCTGCTAGGCACCTCTTTATTCAAGCTCGTTATTGTTATTGATCTCCCGAATCAATTCTCTCGCCTGTTAGGCAATTTACATGACGATTTACAAATAAGTGCTTGAAAATATGAATACTAAATTATTGGGGAGTTCCCTAATTATCTCTGGTACCGCTCTTGGTGCCGGTATGCTGGCCATTCCTATGGTGTTGGCTCAATTCGGTCTTTTGCATGGAACGTTGCTGATGCTTCTGATCTATGCAGGAACCACTTACGCTGCTCTTTTACTACTTGAAGCAACAATTAAAACAGGTGATGGTCTAGGGCTGAACTCCATCGCACGTATGGTGCTTGGTAAGAGTGGTCAAATAGTGAGTAATGCGCTCTTGTACGCCTTGCTTATCTGTCTTCTCATGGCCTATATACTGGGCGCAGCCGATTTTGTTATCCAAATATTAGGTAGTGTTGGTGTCTCGCTTACTGCTGTACAAAGCCAAATTTTGTTTACCCTTGTTGCCGGTGCTGTTGTCGCCCCTGGGACGACATTGATTGATCGACTTAATCGAATTTTCTTTTTGGTCATGCTGCTAAGTCTGGCGTCGTCACTACTACTGTTAGCGCCAAATCTATCGTTTGAAAGTCTATTTCAAGTAAGCAATAGCGATCAGATAGCGTTAATTAAAACCAGTGCGGTATTATTTACGAGCTTTGGTTTTATGGTCGTTATTCCAAGTCTTGTTGCATACAATCAAGAAGCAACGGATAAGCAGCTTCGTAATATGGTGATTATTGGTTCTACCATTCCTTTAATCTGTTACTTGTGTTGGCTGTTTGCCGTGGTTGGCAATCTACAGCTTGACCAATTAGGTAACTTTCATAACGTGTCTGATTTAATGCGTGCATTTGAAGCTCACTCACCATGGATCAGTGGCATTTTATCGGTCTTTACAGGACTCGCTTTGCTGACATCATTCTTTGGTGTTGCCATGGCGCTATTTCACCAAAATACCGATACATTCAGACAAAATAAATTCGTGACCTATCTCATCACGTTTATCGCTCCATTGATTGGTGCGCTATTGGCTGCTGAACAATTCTTATCGATATTGAGTTATGCAGGGATTATTTTGGTTTTCCTTGCGGTCTTTGTGCCTTTGCTATTGGTTTACAAGTTACGTGAGAGGGAAGTCAGTTCAGATCGGTATTCGGCTGAGGGTGGGAGAGCGATGTTGATCATTACTCTGTTATTTGGTGTGTTCTTGTTAGTTTCTCAAATTATTTAGATTACGTACCAAGAGAATAGAGACAAACCTATCAAATAATGAATAAAAGGCCCTAATAGAAACTTAGGGTCTTATCATCAGCCTATTGATCAGACTCTAGATGCCGAATAGTACAGCCTCGTTTCATGAATAAGTTCAAAAAACCGTTTGTGCCAAGCGATGAGTAATAAACTTGTGGGACCATGAACTTATCGCTTTGTGAAAGGTGAGTGACTTGGTGATACGCTTTTCCAATATCGGAAGGCTTCACATAATCGTCTTTAATTTGGTTGCTACATTAGATTACCCGTGAACATTTGTCACGGGCATGAGCGGGGCTCGTTGTCTTTGCCCTAAAAGTTGCAAATTACTCGTAGATTGGCGCGTCGTAACCTTCGCCTTCATCAGTGTAAGCTGTGACGACAGCATCAGCGACTAAGCCAGTTTCAGCTTTCACCTGAGTTTCGAAGAAGTGCTGAATTTGCTTTCTTCGACCATGTGCAGACCAAGACTCTGCATCTTCCCAAATTTCATTAAATACAATTGGGTATTCGTTTCTAGAGGCACTTGGGTGGTCGATCTGGCGAGTCAGCATGTATTGAATACAGCCTTCCTCTCGATAAGCGTCTGGTTCTAGAGCTTTGAGTACTTCAAATAACGCCGCTTCTTTCCCTTCTTTTGGCTTAAACTGAGCTAAAACATAAACACGACTTGTCATGGTTTTTCCTTTTTATTTACGAGCTTTATCAGGGTGATAGAAGAGTATAGGAGAAAAAGGAATGTGAAACTAGGCACTCTTACCTGAGAGGATAAAAGCTTTGGCCATGAGTGAGAAACAGTTCAATTTTTCGTGTCATAGAGTGAGTTTGGAAAAGTGCCCTAGGTAAGGGCACTATAATTAAGCATTAGAACATCATTTGGATTGTGACGCCCAAACATACAGCAGTTCAAGTGCAATGGTTGCACCTGCTAGAGCCGTGACATCGCTTTGGTCATAAGCGGGCGCGACTTCGACCACATCCATGCCAACAACGTTTATGCCCGCTAGGCCACGTAGTATTTTTAAGGCCTTGTCTGTATTTAACCCACCACATACAGGTGTACCAGTTCCTGGTGCAAATGCTGGGTCAAGGCAGTCAATATCGAACGTGATATAGACAGGCTTATCGCCAATCGTCTGCTTAATCTGGGCAACAATCTCTTCAACACTCATGTCGTTTGCTTGTAAGGCGTTAATGACATTAAAGCCGTGATCGTCATAATCATACTCAGTACGAATGCCGACTTGTACTGAGTGCTTAGCGGAAATTAACCCCTCATTTGGCGCATGGTAAAACATGGTGCCATGATCGTATCGACTGCCATTAGCGTAAGTATCGGTGTGAGCATCAAAGTGGATCAGTGCCATCTCACCATGGTGTTTCGCATAAGCTCGTAATATTGGCAAGGTGATGAAGTGATCTCCTCCCAACGCTAACAGGGTTTTGCCACTTTTTAAGATCTCACCAGTCGCTAATTCTAGTCGATAGGTGAGATCTTCTGTGTCACCACAATCAAATACCAAATCACCAGAGTCGATGATTTTATTCTCTTTAAACAGATCAAATGTCCATGGGAATCTTTTACCTTCCCACGCCAAGTTAACCGACGCTTTACGAATGGCATCAGGGCCCATACGAGCACCTGGGCGACCAGACGTTGCCATATCTAAAGGCACGCCCAATACCACCACATCGGCATCGCAACTCGTTGGATCTTTTACAAATGGACGACGCACAAATGTCATCGCATTTGAATAGAGTGAATAATCCGTTTTAGTAAACAAATCGTTCATTTAGAAATCCTCTAAATAGGTGTAGCCCGTTAACCCTTGCTCAAGTTCCTGTAGAACTAGAGACTGCTCATTTTTATCAACGTAGCGATCAACCAGTTGACGGTAGTTGCTGCGAATCATGTCTACATCGATATGAACATAACGCATCATATCTTCGACTGAGTCACCCTCATCAATGGACTCAAAAACTGTTTTTCCGTTTTCATCAATCGTTACAACTGCGCTGTGTGTGTCACCAAACAGATTGTGCATATCACCTAAAATCTCTTGGTAGGCACCCACTAAGAAGAAGCCCATAAGGTATGGCTTATCTTTATTCCACTCAGGAACCGCAAGGGTAGTTTCAATCCCTTGACCTTCGACATAGTGGTCAATAGCGCCATCTGAATCGCAAGTGATGTCTAACATGACTGCACGTTTATCTTCAATATTCTCCAATCCTGATAGAGGTAAAACAGGGAAAACCTGATCGATACCCCAAGCATCTGGTAGCGACTGGAACAGAGAGAAATTAACGAAAAATTTATCCGCTAAGCGGCTGTTAAGTTCATCTAAAATCGGGCGATGAAAACGATTTTTGTTGCTCATTAATTGTCGTAGCTCTGCGTAAATACGTAGAGATAACTGTTCTACCCAAGCTCGTTGCTCTAGATTGATCACGCCGGTAGAAAATGAAGCGTGAGCTTCCCCTAAGTCACTTTGGGTATCATTGTAAATTTCAATCAGTGCACGCGCATCCGTTCCTTCGCTTAGGTTTTGCCAGTTGTTCCACATATTTTGTAGAAGTGCTGGTGCATCAGTTTCTGGCTCTTCAATGCTCTCGACGGCATAGCTCTCTGTTCCTATCACATTGGTGATCAATACCGCGTGATGCGCAGTTAACGAACGGCCTGATTCAGAAATAATGACAGGCTTAGGCTGTTGGTAATCGTTGCAAACATCACTCACAGTACTAACAATATTTCGAGCGTACTCTGCCAAGCTGTAGTTCATCGAGTTAGATGATTGGCTGCGTGTTCCGTCATAATCGACTGCCAACCCACCACCAATATCAAAGTAATCAAGTGGTGTGCCTAGTTCACGAAGCTCGCAATAAAAGCGTGCGGCTTCATTCACTCCGTTTCTAACATCGCGAATGTTGGCCATTTGCGAGCCTAGGTGGAAGTGCACCAATTGCATCGCTTCTAGTTGGTCTTCTTGTTTCAGGCGATCAATTACCGTCAGAACTTGCGAGGCTGATAAACCAAACTTGGACTTTTCACCACCACTCGCTTGCCACTTACCGGCGCCTTGAGAAGCAAGGCGAATACGTAAACCTAATCGAGGTTTTACGCCCAAATTTTTCGCTTCTCGCAGCACAATATCAAGCTCAGACAGTTTTTCCAGAACGATGAATACGTTATGCCCTAATTTCTCTCCAATCAAAGCAAGGCGAACATATTCACGATCTTTGTAGCCGTTACAGACAATTACAGAGCTCGCTTGTTGAGCCAGCGCGAGTACCGCTAGAAGTTCCGGTTTGCTGCCTGCTTCTAGGCCGAGTTGTTTGGTTTCAAGTTGCGCCTGACTAGCCAGTATTTGATCGACCACTTCTTTTTGTTGGTTCACTTTAATTGGGTAAACCAGCAGATACTTGTTATCGTATTGGTACTCTTCAATCGCTTGGTTAAAAGCGTCACAAATGTTGTGTACGCGCTGATGAATGATTTGAGGAAAACGTACCAAAGCCGGTAGGTTTAAACCCTTTTGCTCTAATTCATTCGCGATAGACACCAATGGAACTGGGTGTTGCTTGTCGCTTCTTGGCGATACAAAAACCTCACCACAGTCGTTGATGCCGAAGAAATCCTGGCTCCAGTACTGCACGTTGTAATCAGCACGGATGTTGTCTAGTTTAGATTTACCTGTCACGGCTTTATTCTCATGTATTGATGCTATGGCATCATTCTTAGCTATTAATTCGTGACCCTCTTCCGTGACCATCACGCCATTTTTTTCGCATATTTTGAATTTGATTTCGGGTGCGATTTGGAGCGTATTAACGGATAAATTTGGCGCTCTGTCTAACAAAAGAATTTTGTCGTGAGGATTAAAAACTATAAAAAATACGCAATGATAAAGGCGGTAAGGAGAGGGGGGGGGAATATTGGGTTTAAATTGTAGATACCAAAAAGCCCGAGCAGTTGCACGGGCTTCAATATGTTGTCAGGTGTTATTCAGTCAAAGGCTGATTAGCAGACAGCTAGTTTGCAAAAACTCTTAACAAACAACTTTAATAGCCAGTCCACCTTGAGAGGTTTCACGGTATTTCGCGTTCATGTCTTTACCGGTTTCTAGCATTGTTTCGATAACTTTATCTAAAGAAACGGTTGGTGCAGACGAACGGCGAAGTGCCATGCGAGTCGAGTTAATAGATTTCACAGCAGCGATACCATTACGTTCAATACAAGGAACCTGAACTTGTCCCGCAACTGGATCACATGTTAAGCCTAGGTTATGTTCCATTGCAATTTCAGCGGCCATACACACTTGCTCAGGGCTTCCACCCATAAGCTCAGCAAGACCTGCTGCTGCCATAGAACACGCAACGCCGACTTCACCTTGGCAGCCGACTTCAGCGCCAGAAATTGAAGCGTTACGCTTGTATAGACCACCGATAGCACCAGACGCTGCAAAATAGCGAATGTAATCTTTTTCAGTAACGGTCTGAATAAACTTGTCGTAGTAAGCCAGTACCGCTGGAATTATGCCACACGCACCGTTTGTTGGTGCCGTCACAACGCGTCCGCCAGCGGCATTCTCTTCATTGACAGCAAAAGCAAACATGTTTACCCAATCAACAACCGCCATTGGGTCATTAGACGTTTTTTCTGAAGTAAGCAGTTGTTGGCGAAGGGCAGCAGCGCGACGAGGTACGCGAAGTGGCCCTGGAAGAATACCTTCAGTATTCATACCACGGTCCATACATTCACGCATAGTTTTCCAAATTTTAGCGTAGTACGTACGAGACTCTTCGTCTGAACGCAGTGATTTTTCATTCTCAATCACCAGCGTACTAATTGATAAACCGCTCTCTTTACATTGATTAACAAGCTCTTCAGCAGATGTAAATTCGTAAGGCGCTTTAATTGGGTTTTCGTCTTCTTTACCAAAGTTTTCTTCGTCGACGATGAAACCACCACCGATAGAGTAATAGGTTTTTGAATAAGCCACTTCATTATCTATCCATGCGTGAATTTGCATGCCATTTTCGTGAAGTGATAGGTTAGAAGTGTGGAAGTTCATTCCGCCTTCTTTTGGAAAAGAGACGGTATGGCAGTGCATTCCAACAGGAAGACGTTCTGTTTCTTCTACGCGAGCGATGAAACCTGGAATAGAATCGATATCCACTTTCTCTGGCGTATTACCCGCAAGACCCATGATGATAGCGATATCTGTGTGGTGACCTTTCCCTGTCAGTGATAGTGATCCATATACGTCCACGGTGATTTTAGTGATGTCGCGCAATTTTCCCATTGAGCGTAAATCATCAATAAATTCTTTACCCGCTTTCATTGGTCCAACTGTGTGTGAGCTTGATGGACCAACACCGATTTTATAGATGTCGAATACACTGATCATATTTGAAACCTCATTAGAAAAGGCTCCTAAAATGGAGCCTTATTTTAGTTATTATGTCTAACCTAGATTAGATTCGGCTTAGAATATACCGTTAATCGCAGAAGTTACAGCAGCTAGTCCACAAATTGCAGTGAAGATTTGAGCAGCTTTAGAAGTTTTGAACTTCGCCATTGCTGGAACCTTGTTCATTGCGAAGATAGGAAGCAAGAACAGGATAGCAGCAATCATTGGAGCACCAAGGTCTTCAATCATACCAAGGATATCTGGGTTGATGATTGCAACAGCCCAAGTAGTAAGAACGATGAACAGTAGAGCACCTTTCTCAATCTTAGTTTCAGAAGCTTTAGTGCGAGACTTAGCAAGACCAACTAGACCTTCTTGAGCACCTAGGAAGTGACCGAAGTAGCTTGAACAGATTGCAGCGAAAGCAACAACAGGGCCTAGGATAGAGATTAGTGGAGACTCATGAATGTTTGCTAGGTAAGACAGAACACTGATGTTTTGTGCTTGTGCTTCAGACAGTTGCTCTGGAGATAGAGACAGTACTACTGAGAATACGAAGAACATTACAAAACCCATCAGCATCATTGCCGCGCCGCCAGTGATAGCGTCAGTTTTCTTAACAGCGTTGTCACCGTGAGTAAGACGTTGCTCTTTAGTGAATTGGCTGATGATTGGGCTGTGGTTGAATGAGAAAACAATCATTGGAAGTGCTAACCAAATCATAACTGGCATTGCGCTCCAGTCAGGGCTAACAGCGATCATTGATGTATTCCACTCAGGAATAAGGTAGAAAGATAACGCTAGAAGGATTGCTACTAGTGGGTAAACAAGTGCTGATGTTACTTTCAGCATCAGTTCTTTACCAAACAAGATACCCGCCGTCATCATTGCAATCAATGAACCAGACAGTAACCAACGTGGAATAGATTCCATGCCGATTTGATTCACTAGGAATGAGTCAACCGTGTTAGTGATACCAACACCGTAGATTAGAACGATTGGGTAAATAGCGAAGAAGTAAGCGAAAGTGATAAGGTTTGCGCCAGTTTTACCGAAATGTTCTTCTACAGTTTCACTGATGTCTGCATTTGGATTTTTTGAAGACAGGATGAAACGAGCTAAAGATTTATGTGCGAACCAAGTCATTGGGAACGCGATAAGAGCGAGAATTGCAAGAGTCCAGAATCCACCTGCACCAGCACGGATTGGAAGGAAAAGGACACCGGCACCAACAGCTGTACCGAAAAGTGATAGACACCAAGTGAAATCTTTATAAGTCCACTTAGAAGTAGTTTGAGCAGCCGTAGCTGTAGTAGTTTGTGTAGTCATAATTGTACTCATTTGGGAACAGGAAATAAGTTGGGTGCATTGTGCATAGATTTGTTGCACAAATATTAGATCTAGATCATGTATTTACCTAGATTATAAAACCATCAATAAAAACTTGTTCTAGGTCACGTAATTTACGTGCTACTCATTAACTGAGCTGTTATCACGGATTACTTTTTCTAATGGATGGGGTGTGTAGGTTGTTTTGTATGCGTTATGTAGGGTAAGGGTGTGACGCAAACGGTTGCGAAGCGTTTGGTGTTAATTTAACTAATGTTATTTGGGTTCAGATACCGTTTGGAATTACTGAGTATTTTAATTGGTAGCCATAATATGTTGCTGCATCGCTTGAATTATTTGCGCTGTCATCCCCCAAATGAAGTGATTTTTATAGGGCAGAGCAAAAACTCGGTGGCTGTTTTGGTTAATGGTAAAAAGGTGGCTGTGTAGCTGCTTTTTATCAAGCATAAAACTGACGGGTATTTCAAACGCTTCATCCACTTCATTTCGGTCAATGGACATGGAGTAACTTGGGCTAATAAAAGCAAGGACGGGGGTTACAGAAAAATGACTGACGGTGATGAGTTCTGGCATTTGACCAAAAATGTCAATGTGCTCAGGAGAGATCCCGACCTCCTCTTGCGTTTCTCTAATGGCGGTGTAGAGCAGTGAGGGGTCACTCTCTTCATATTTACCGCCAGGAAAACTTATTTGCCCTGGGTGGTGTTTTAAGTGCTTCGCACGTTTTGTTAACACAACAGAAAGGCCCTGAGGTCTTTCGATAAATCCTACTAATACCGAAGCCTTCCTTAATGGTTGATTAGCCAGGTGAGAGACCCGTTTTATGGATTCCGCATGGTAGCTAACAGGCTGTTGAAATTGAAACTTTTGAATTAGGTCGTTTTTTTTAAGCTCAAACAACGTATTGCCCCTCGCATTTGATTTGTAAAAGAATCATTTTTAGATCATGCTTTTATCTATATTGCTTAATATAAGGGTAGTTCATAAAGATGAAAGGAATTATTTTTACTGAATTTATTGAATTAGTTGAGAGAGAGTTTGGCCTTGATGTCCTGGATTCTATTTTAGAAGAGAGCAAGGATAGTGGTGTTTACACCTCGGTTGGTAGCTATGACCATAAAGCACTCGTTTCTCTTATTGTATCACTAAGCAAGAAAACAGAAATTTCTGGAGAGCAGCTCCAGCAGGTTTTTGGTAAGTCAGTATTTAAGAACTTGCTTAAAACCCTTCCTGCTCAAGCAACTTTAAATCGTTGCAGTAACACCTTTCAATTTATACGGCATGTAGAAGACTACATTCATATAGAGGTCAAAAAGCTTTATCCCGATGCCAAGCCACCCTCATTTGAGTTTATATCAGAAAATGAAACTCAGATGGTCTTTGATTACAAAAGTGCTCGGTGTCTATCTAATGTCTGTTTTGGTCTTATTAAAGGGTGTAGTGACTATTTTAATGAAAATATTGAGATATCGACAGAAAACCAAACTGAGGATCAGTCCCATGTTCGATTTTCACTCATGTTAAGCACATAGGAAAATTGAGATGAATGAAAACTCGCCTTCAGAAAAAACGTCTCAAGAAAACGCTCTTCTATTAAGAAAGCTAGCCAGAGAAATTGCTTCTCGAAAGGAAGCGGAACAGCTATTGGAACAAAAAGGGCTAGAGTTGTATGAATCCAATATGCAGTTAAGTCTAGCGCTTAAGCAACTGGAAAAACAATCTCAAAAAGACATGAGGAAATTTGAATTTGAACAGCAGATAGACGAAGTTCTGATTCAATTTGGCCGAGCCTTTCTATCTCGTCGACTGGATGATGCATTACTCTCAAGCTTCCTAGATGGCTTAACCCGTAGCAACGTAATTAAGTCAGTATTTCTCAACGTATCATCCACCCAGTTACCTGCACTAAATATCGACGAATTCGAGTGCATCGAGCATAAGCGTTTAGAAGCGATAGTGACCAACGTCACCTGGCAAGGTGATCAACTCTACGTGCCTTTAAAAATGGCGAACAGTGCCGTGGGCGAATTGATTTTCATTACCATTCCTGGTGAGGTAAATAAGGATTTTATTGTTAGCCAAGTCCGACTCGTTGGTGAGCTACTATGCAGTGCATTGAGTCGTCAAATCATGATTAACGAGACCATTGATGCGAGAACGCGAGCGGAAGAGTCAGAGCGTTCAACCAAAGAGTTTGTCGCTATGATCAACCATGAACTTCGTACGCCACTAAATGGATTGCTAGGCAGTGCCGAGCTTATGGCTGATACGACTCTTAATGATGTTCAAAGTAGCTACCTTGGTAATTTAACTCAATCTGGCGAATTACTCAGAACCATCATCAATGATCTGCTCGATTTTAGTAAAATGAATGCGGGAATGATGGAGTTAATCCCTACTCAGTTTAGTTGGAAAGAGCTTGAACAAATGGTATTGGGTATATTTACACCAAAAGCGATGGAGAAACGAATCGAGTTTAATATTTCCCTTGAATCCGATATTCCACAGGGTCTGATTGGCGATGTAGAGCGAATCAGTCAGATTTTAGTGAACTTGGTAGGTAATGCGATTAAATTCACCTCTAGTGGGAGTGTGTCGTTAATCGTTAACTGGGTTGCCGGGCGGTTAAGCTTAAAAGTGGTCGATACTGGTATTGGTATTGCGAAAGAGAATCAAGCGAATCTATTCGATCCGTTCATCCAAGCGGATAGATCAAGCAAGCGAAACTTTGAAGGAACAGGGCTTGGCTTAGCTATTTGTAAGCAGCTTGTTGACTTGATGGGGGGAGGTTTAAAACTAGACAGTGAGATTGATAAAGGGTCGACATTCACAGTGTTACTTCCGTTAGAAATCGCGGTTGGTACAGACTCTGAGTCCATCGAGGATTCTAAGCAGGAGAGTGAGAAATCAATAGAAGGACTATCAATTCTGGTTGTTGATGATATTAGAATGAATCAGATCATCATTAACCAAATGTTGAAGAAATTTAATCTAGCCGCCGATATAGGCAATAATGGCATTGAAGCACTGGATGCCGTTGAAAAAAATAAGTATGACATTATTTTTATGGATTGCCGTATGCCAGAGATGGATGGCTTTGAAGCGACGGCGATATTGCGAAAAGACGGTTATAACAAGCCTATTATCGCGCTGACTGCAGGAACAACACTATCGGAGCGCGATAAGTGTATAGAAAGCGGTATGGATGATATCTTAACCAAACCGTATACCGCTTCAGGGCTACATCAAATAATCACCAAGTGGATTTAACCACTCATCTGTTACTCTGAATTGCTCTCTAATACAGGGAGTATTCTACTTAGCTTATCGAGCGTCTCTTGATATTCGGAATCACATTCACTATCCGCGACTACGCCGCCGCCCGCCCATGCATAAAGCGATGAGTTCTTTGCAACCAATGTTCGAATCGTGATGCTAGTATCCATGGTACCATCACGACTGATATATCCAATACTACCGCAATAAGCACTGCGTCGATGGGGTTCCAGTTCTTCGATGATCTCCATTGCTCTTACTTTAGGCGCTCCGGTGATAGATCCCCCAGGAAAGCAAGCTTTAAGCAGGTCGGCATTACTGTATTGCTCATCGAGGTTTGCCCTGATTGTACTTACTAAATGATGTACAGCAGGGAAGCTCTCAATATCAAAAAGTTTGGGAACATTGACACTACCAGGAGTCGCAACACGGCCAATATCGTTACGCAGTAGATCAACGATCATGAGGTTTTCAGCTTGATCTTTTTCTGCGTTTAAGAGCGCTTCAGCATTTGCTTCATCAATTTTCTCATCGCTCGAGCGAGGTCGAGTCCCCTTAATTGGTTTGGTCTCGATGACTCGGTCCACAACTTTTAAGAATCGTTCCGGAGAGACACTTAAAATTGCCCCCTCACTAGTTCTAATAAAGGCAGAAAATGGAGCAAGATTATAGGACTCCAGTTTTTTATACGCTTGCCATTCACAGCCTTCATAATTTGCTTGGAAACGCTGCGCAAGGTTGATTTGGTAACAATCACCGGAAAGTAGGTAATCCTGAACCGAATTAAACTTATCTGAGTAACTCTGCTTGGTCATGTTTGACGACCAAGGTGAAGTAAGCTGGAAAGGCGTTGATTTTGGCTCGTTGTTCACCTGAGACTGTAATTGTTGCCAATGTTCAGATGCTCGTTCTCCGACGATATACGCACTACTTGTTTTATGATCAACCAGTAACGCCCATTCGTATAAGCCAACCACCATTTCAGGCATACCGATATCATCACTGGCTAAGTTTGGTAGGGTTTCAATCCGACGACCTAAATCATAGGAGAAGTAACCGACAGCGCCACCCACAAAGGGTAGGTTTAAGCCTTCATCTCGCTTGGAGGATGACGTGCTTTCAGAGATGGTTTTAATATCTGGAAGGTATTGCTGTTGAAGTGTCGCTAGCAGATCGAACGGGTCTTTTTCGCTATCAAAATCGCCGTCAGGTGTCATCACTTGAGTTATCGTTTGTTTCGTCGTGAGCGTCACAACCGGATCAGTCACTAGGATATCGTAGCGACTATCGACATGTTCCTTTGAAGAAGAGTGCAAGAACATCGCCCAAGGCTTATGCTGAATGTGATTAAACACATTACTAGCAAGGTCTTGATGGTAGTCGATAGGGGTGATTTGGATAGATTTATGCAGGTTTTTGTTCATTTGTATAATTTGTGACGAAGAAAACGATCACTTCATAGCGCCTAAAGGAAAGCAAGAGTATCATAAAAAACAAATCAAAAGTTGCTACTTGATTGTATTGTCGATGGAAGTTGTTACTGGTAGAGCATCGACTCTTTCTATAGAGAGTAGTGAGATGGAAGAATAACTATAACGAGGAAAGCAATGACGGTCATTCGTAAACAAGATGTCATCAGCAGTGTTGCTGACGCACTTCAATATATCTCTTATTATCACCCGCTCGATTTTATCCAAGCACTTGATGCTGCTTACCAACGTGAAGAGAGCCAAGCGGCGAAAGACGCGATTGGTCAAATCCTAATTAACTCTAGAATGTCGGCAGAAGGCCATCGTCCTCTTTGCCAAGACACTGGGATTGTGACGTGTTTTGTTAACATCGGTATGGACGTTAAGTGGGAAACGGATCTCACTGTTCAACAGATGATTGATGAAGGTGTTCGTCAAGCGTACAACAACCCGGATAACCCACTTCGTGCTTCCATTTTAATGGATCCTGCAGGTAAGCGTATCAATACCAAAGATAACACGCCTGCAGTTGTTCATATTAACATGGTACCTGGCAGTAATGTTGATATTCAAATTGCTGCGAAAGGTGGTGGTTCTGAAAACAAAACTAAAATGGTTATGCTAAACCCTTCTGATGATATCGCTGAATGGGTAGAGAAAACATTGCCAACGATGGGCGCTGGTTGGTGTCCACCGGGTATGCTAGGCATAGGAATCGGTGGTACTGCTGAGAAAGCGGCGGTATTGGCGAAAGAATCATTAATGGAGCATATTGATATTCAGGAGCTGATTGATAAAGGCCCTGAAAACGCAGAAGAAGAGTTGCGTTTAGATATCTTTAACCGTGTTAATAAGCTGGGTATTGGCGCACAAGGCCTTGGCGGTCTTACGACCGTGGTTGATGTGAAAATCAAAACGGCACCGACACACGCAGCTTCTAAACCCGTTTGTTTGATTCCGAACTGTGCGGCGACACGTCACGTACATTTCACGCTAGACGGTTCTGGCCCTGCTGAACTAACACCACCTAAGTTAGAAGATTGGCCTGAAATCACTCAAGAAGCGGATGAAAATACACGTCGTGTGAATCTTGATACGGTTACGCAAGAAGACGTTCAAAAGTGGAAAACCGGTGAAACAGTATTACTCACAGGTAAGATTCTAACTGGGCGTGATGCTATGCATAAACGTTTACAAGGCATGATTGAGCGTGGCGAGAGTTTACCTGATGGCGTTGATCTAAAAGGTAAATTTATTTATTACGTTGGCCCTGTTGATGCAGTAGGCGATGAAGTCGTAGGACCTGCTGGCCCAACAACATCGACTCGTATGGATAAGTTCACAGACATGATGCTCAACGATGTTGGTATTATGGGAATGATAGGTAAAGCAGAACGTGGGCCTGCAACCGTTGAGTCAATCAAAAAACACAAAGCGGTTTATCTTATGGCCGTTGGTGGTGCTGCGTATCTTGTTGCAAAAGCAATTAAGAAATCACGTGTTGTCGCATTTGAAGACCTGGGTATGGAAGCGATCTACGAATTTGATGTTGAAGATATGCCAGTGACCGTTGCAGTAGATTCAACGGGTGCGAATGCGCATCAAATTGGACCTGATACATGGAAAGTTAAAATAGCAGAAGCGAACTCATAGCGTGTTAGCTTGCTAAAGAGTAAAGGAGAGTAGAGTGCCTCGATTTATACAAATATTACAAATTGCGATTGCGATTGTTATCGGTAGCTTTGTTGGCTATGACCTGATTTTACATGGTATTAGTATTTTCGACGTAAAATACGTCACGATTACCTGTGTTTTGTTTGTGATGTTAGAGCTTGCACTGTTTGTTATCTATAAACTGATAGAAGACGATTAGCCCTAGCTAAAAGACACAAACGATTATCTAAGCCTCTGAATATATTCAGAGGCTTTTTTTATTCATGTACGATTAAGATTAACTCATATAGATTATTGATATAGGTGTAGTAAGAGAGTAGCAATGAAGAAATTAACCCAAGAAGTCAATGATTTTCTCTATCGTAGTATGGACTCTCATGTTCGTATTGCCGTCACTGGCTTGTCCAGAGCGGGAAAAACAGCGTTTATTACCTCAATGGTCAATCAATTACTGCATACCTCTACGCACGATAACTTGCCACTACTTAAATCAGCGCGAGAGAAGCGTATTGTCGGGGCAAAAAGAGTCCCGCAACACAACATGATGGTGCCGCGGTTTGCCTATGATGATGCGATGGAACAGTTACATGCTCACCCGCCTGAGTGGCCAATTCCAACTCGGGATGTGAGTGAAATTAGGCTTGCGCTAAAATACAAACCAAAACAGCGTCATAAAAAAATACTCAGCCCTACTTCAACACTGCATATCGATATTATTGATTATCCGGGTGAGTGGTTGTTGGATTTACCATTATTGAATATGGATTTTGAAGAATGGTCGAATTCTCAGATTGAAGCACTGAAAGGACAGCGAAAAGAGCTAGCAGGTGAATGGCTTACTCAGTTAGAGACGTTAGATCTTGATGCGGAAGCTGACGAAAAAAAACTCGAACATATCTCATCGGTTTACACCAAGTACTTACATGGCTGTAAGGAAGTGGGCCTCCACTGGGTTCAACCCGGACGCTTTGTTTTGCCTGGTGATCTGGCTGGTGCTCCCGTTTTGCAATTCTTCCCTTGCATTACAGGTTCCAATTCGAAGCCTAAGAAAAATAGTAACTTAGAGATGCTGAGTAAACGGTATTCTGAGTATCAGGAAAAGGTGGTGAAAGCTTTCTATAAGCAATATTTTTCTACCTTCGATAGACAACTCGTACTCGTGGATTGTTTATCCCCCTTGAACGCGAGTCATGAAGCTTTTAATGACATGAGTGTTGCACTTGAACAGATCATGCACAGTTTTCGTTATGGAAGAAGTGGTCTTTTAAAGCGCCTATTTTCCCCTAAAATTGATAAGATTTTGTTTGCGGCGACCAAAGCGGATCACGTCACTCCTGAGCAGCACTCAAACTTGGTCTCATTGTTACAGCAGTTAGTTCATCCTGCTTGGCAAAATGCAGCGTTTGAAAATATTGAGATGAATTGCATTGCCATGGCTTCGATTCAAGCCACGACTGCAGGTTTTATCAGTGATGGAGAAGCGACGATACCTGCAATTCAAGGGTCAACATTGGAAGGCGAGCCAATGACTCTTTTTCCCGGTGAGGTTCCTCAAAAGTTACCAAACTCAGACTATTGGGAAAAAAGTGGTTTTGAATTTAGCAACTTTGCCCCTAAAGCAAAGGTCGATTATGCCCCGATAGAACACACTCGAATGGATAAAGCACTGGAATATATTATTGGAGACAAACTGAAATGAGCGATTTAAAAAAGAAGCGCGTCTTTAATCAAACATTAGAAAGCGGGTCCCCATCTAATGACAGTGTCAAACACAAAGGGGCAGTTGACTTAACTGCGCAACAACTGCTCGATGGTCAACGAACCTTCGAGCAGAGTGACCTGTTCATTCCTAGTAAGGTAGAAGAAGAGAAACCAGAAGCGGATTTAGAGCGGATAATCCGACCGACCAAAAAATATCGAGGTGTCACCACAGCACTGTTAATGAGTTTTAGTGGTCTGCTTGGCTGGCAGGCCATTGATACGGTGATGACAGCGATAAGCGCTTCCGATTGGCTTGCGCTTGGTTGGGCGGGATTCATAGCGACAATATCAGCATTAGGTATTGGCGCAATAGGAAAGGAGTTGTGGAAGCTAAGGAAACTTCGCCATCATTTTAGCACTCAAGAGCAGAGTGAAGCCTACCTTGAGCAAGGCGGGGTTGGAAAAGCGAAAGTCTTCTGTAAAGAGCTTGCGGCGAAAAGTGCTATTTCAGAGGAAAATCCACATTATGACCGCTGGGTAAATAGTGTGACCGACTCTCATTCGGATGCTGAGGTTATTGAACTGTATGAGTCCATCGTCGTCAGTCAATTTGACGAAAAAGCGGCCGAAATTGTCACTAAACACGCCAGTGAATCTGCGGTGTTGGTTGCTGTCAGTCCACTTGCTGCTGCCGATATGGCATTGGTGGCATGGCGTAATTTCACAATGATAAACTCACTCGCTACCTTGTATGGTGTGGAGCTTGGCTATTGGTCACGACTCTCTTTATTTAAGTCAGTTTTAACAAATATGGCGGCTGCTGGGGCGAGTGAACTAGCGATTGATGCCAGTATGGATCTCTTATCAATGGATCTTGCTGGTAAGCTTTCTGCTAGAGCAGGGCAGGGTATTGGCGTTGGTATTTTATCAGCGAGAGTTGGTCTTAAGGCCATCGCATTATTGAGGCCGATTGCTTGGCAAAAAGAGAATGCATTAACGCTATCGACGATACGAAAGCAAATCGTTTCTAAAGTCGCTGCTATTTCACTCAAATAGATGTCGTTGTCGTTGTATTCTCACTAGATTTCTTGACGCACTAAAAGTCATGAGCGAAACTAGTGTCAACTTTTTCTGACACCGTTCAATTAGGATTTCTTAGTGCGTCTTGAAGTGTTTTGTGAAGATAGATTAGGTCTAACTCGTGAGTTGCTTGATATTTTAGCCTCAAAGAGTATTGACCTGCGCGGCATCGAAATTGATGTCAGTGGTATTATTTACCTTAATTGTCCTGATATTGACTTTGATACGTTCAGTGAGTTAATGACAGAAATACGCCGTATCGCTGGTGTAAAAGACGTACGAAAAATCCAGTTTATGCCAATTGAACGACATAATACGGAATTGATTTCTCTTCTAAATAACCTCCCAGATCCTGTCTTGGCGATTGACCTAAAAGGTCATGTCGATCTTGCTAACCACGCTGCGGTTGATCTGTTCAAACAAGCGGATGCTGACATCATTGGTCAGCAGATTTCATCTTTATTACCCAGCTTTGATTTCTCTCATTGGTTTGAAGGGAATATCACTCGTCAACGTGAAAATATTGTTATTGATGGTCTTGATTATGCAATGGAAATTATGCCGGTCTATATTACCGGTGAATCCAATGAATCTAGCTTAGCAAGTGCAGTAATGATTATCCGTTCTGGCAGCAATAAACCGCAGTTTGACGACAGTCTTCCCCTCAATAATAACTTAGGTTTTGAATATTTTGTCGGGGTTTCTAATCGCCATAAAGCGTTGATCAGTCAAGCTAAGAAATTATCGATGCTTGATCAGCCACTCCTCATTGAAGGGGAAACGGGCACTGGTAAAGAGATGCTCGCTCGCGCCTGCCATAATCGTTCAAGTCGAGCAGCTGCGTCGTTTTTAATCTTGAGCTGTGCTTCAATGCCAGATGATGTTGCGGAAACAGAGCTGTTTGGTCATGCGCCAGGTTCATTTAACCATGAGCAAGGGCACAAAGGGATTTTTGAGCAAGCCAATGGTGGTACGGTTTTCTTAGATGAAATTGGCGAAATGAGTGCCCATTTACAGATTAAGCTGCTTAGATTCCTACAAGACGGTACATTCAGACGTGTTGGTGAAGAACATGAAGTACATGTAGACGTTCGTGTTATTGCATCGACAAGGCATAAGCTTGCTGAGCTGGCTGAGTCAGGTGCCTTTAGGGAAGATCTGTTTTATAGACTCAATGTTCTGACATTACGTATTCCCCCTCTTCGTGAGCGAACCAATGACATTGGGCCGTTGTTAGAGTTGTTCGTTGCTAAATATGTTTCGCAACTCGGGATGAGCAAACCAGAATTCGCTGATGAACTTGTCGATGGTTTATCGAATTATCAGTGGCCAGGAAATATGCGCCAACTTGATAATATGGTTCTAAGAGCGTTAACGGAATGGCAAGATGGTCGTTTAGACGCTTCATTGTTCCACCTGCCACAGCTAGAAAATGTCTCATCAGGATTACCGAATGTGAACCTAGATGGCTCACTTGATGAGATAATGAAAGAGTACGAATCACAAGTGCTTGAACGCTTATATCAGTCGTTCCCATCGAGCCGAAAATTAGCGAAGCGATTGAATGTTTCTCATACATCCATTGCCAATAAGTTACGCGATTACTCTATCCGTAAAAGCTAATAGAAAATACGCGTCATAAAGTGAATTGAAGATATTAAGTTAATGAATAAAGTAAACTCGCATCGAAGTGTCTACGTGGCTGATACTGATTTTGTTCTACGCACCGCCGAAATTGATGATGCGCAGAGAATCACAGACTATTTCAAGCGTAATCGTTCACATTTAAAAGCATGGGAACCAAGGCGAGAAGAGGCATTTTTTACCCAGTCAGGTTGGGCGACAAAACTGGTTAAGCTTCATGAGCTGCACGCCTTAGGGCTAGGCTACTATTTAATTATTCTTAACTCAGATGAATTGAAAGTTCTTGGTACCGTTTCCTTTAGTAATCTCTCTCGATTCCCTTGCTACACCTGTACCGTTGGGTATTCACTTGATGAAAACTCTCAGGGCAAAGGCATTATGTCACGTGCGTTAAAGCATGCGGTGAATTATATGTTTACCTACCAATCTATGCATCGAGTTAATGCGGCTTATATGCCAAATAATGAACGAAGCGCTGCGGTATTAAAACAGAATGGCTTTGAGAAAGAGGGCTTTGCTAAACAGTTTTTATTGATAGATGGACAGTGGCAAGACCATATTTTAACGAGCTGTATCAACCAAAATTGGAAAGCCGTGAAATGAACGAAAGACTAGTTAAGCAGCTATCACTCATCATTGAACTTGATCAGTTAAAATCAGTACTACGCCGAACACGAGTAAAAAGTGCAGATGGGCGTTTAGAAAATAGTGCGGAGCACAGTTGGCACGTTGCTCTGATGGCGATTTTGATGGAAGAACATGCTAACGAGCCCGTTGATATCTCTAGAGTGGTTAAAATGCTGCTCCTGCACGATATTGTTGAGATCGATGCGGGTGACACTTTTGTCTATGACGTAGCTGCCTCCCTAGAGCAAGAAGAGAAAGAACTCGCGGCTGCGAATAGACTATTCGCCATGCTACCGACGGATCAAGGTGAAGAATTAAAAGACATTTGGCTTGAATTTGAATCTGCGCAAACTCCGGATTCGAAATACGCCAAAGCACTTGATCGTCTAATACCAATGCTACTCAACTACCATAATGATGGGCAGAGTTGGCAAGAGCATGGGGTGACCCAAGAGCAAGTGCTCAACATTAACAGTAAGATTGGGCTTGGTTCGCAAACATTGTGGGACGAAGCTAAAATAATGATAGAGCAAGCCGTCAAAAACGGTTGGCTAAAAAAATAACGAGGAAAATGAATGTCGTATTTGCCTTTGGATCAATACCAAAGAAAATGGATCTTTACCCATCAATCTATGCCACTTCCACCAGAGGATCTTGAGAAAATCAAACCGATGGATGCAGCAAGAGCTTCACAGCTTTGGAAAGAGAATATCAGTCCGTTAAGCCCTGATGCTGATCGCTTTAGTAGCCAAGATTGGCCGCGCAAAGAGAGCAATTGGACACTTGAAATCGATTGGATGGCGAATTGGGAAGACGACGATCAAGGTATGCCAGAAGAGTTACTAGAGCAATTAGACTGGCAAGATGATGTGACGGTTTATTTTTGTTACGAGAAGTACAATATTCTTGAAACGAAGTGGTCAGTGTTCAAAAAGCATTGGAAGAATTTTTTGTTCTATGATGATGGGCCGATACTGTTAGGCCGACGTCGAAAAGAGGCGTTGTGGTTTAGCTCTAAAGGGACAGTAAAATTTGGCACAAGAAGTTAATCTATAAGCCGAATACAGAAAAGCAGCGATCATCGCTGCTTTTTTATGCCTGACTTACCATGAACTGCCTATACTCAAATTAATATCACCAACAAATAGGTGAAAGATGAGTGTAGAGCAGAAAATACTCCAGCTGGTCGTAGAGATCACTGAGCAAACGAATTCTATATCGTTAGCGCATTGCGTTATTGCGACATTGGCGGAAATGGCTCCAATTAAGAGCATCCATTTGTTTCACTATATTGGTCACCATTCGCATTTAATAGCGGCGGTTAGAAGGGAAGAAAAACTGGGTGAAGAGCCTGAATTTCATTGGTTACAAGAGCAAGATCAAGAATTAGCAGACGATTTTGACCATGAAATGAGTGAGACGGTGGTCGAAAAGCGTGCGGAAGATGAGCACTGGTGTACCTTTCCGATTCAGATTGATGACACTAGCTCAGCTCGTTTTATCATTGTAATGACAGGGCCTCCACAAGAATTTGAACTGCTTATCAACGGGTTCTGCCAGATATATAAAAACTACTTAATTATATTGCACGAGAGTGAACGAGATGAACTCACTGGCCTTTATAATCGTAAAATGATGGAGCAGAAGTTAACTCAAAGTTACGAGTCTTTATCTAACGGTGAGTTTAATGAAGAGTACTCCCCAAGGGTTGCGATATTAGATATTGATAAGTTTAAAAGTATCAATGACACGCATGGGCATTTAATTGGAGATGAAGTGCTTCTTACTTTTTCTCAGCAAATGCAGCAGTACTTTAGTGGAGAAGAGCTACTGTTTCGATTTGGTGGCGAGGAATTTGTTGTTCTATTTCCCCGCACCAAACTCAATGAAGCAGAGGAAAAACTAGAAGGATTTCGTCAACATATTGAACAATATAACTTCCCGCAGGTTCCGTTCGTCACTTTCAGTGCGGGGCTTTGTTCTGTGCTACCCACAGACTTTATCCCTAGCATTTTAGATCATGCAGACAAAGCTCTCTATTACGCAAAAGATAATGGGCGAAACAAAGTCTGCAATTATCATCAGTTGAAACAGGAAGGTATTTTTAATGACGATGATGACAGTGATAGTGACGTAGAGCTGTTTTAACTATCAAGTAACGTCAAGTGCTTATGTGTGATTGTTATTCCATATTTTGTGGTCAAAAAAGACACGTTACCATCGTATGGTATTCTCTATTAATATATTGATATCACTATTAATTGAGTGTTTGCATGCCAGGAAGCGCAGTGGAAAACCTGATTTTACAACTTAAAAAGGACTTTTACGCAAAGCTCGGCTTCATTCATTCAAACGATTTTGCAGAGAGTGATCCAACCTTATCACTGTTGACCGACGAGGAGATAAAAGTTATTGAATCGGCTTGGGTTGAACTGGCAATTTGGAAGCAAAAGCAGAGCCGTTAATGGGTTTGAGCAATCGCTATCAGTATCTCCATTTTCTATCACTAACAATGTACTGTATTGGATAGCAATCTCTACGTTACTCGCCAGACTATATCGAACGATTTTCCCTTCCGTGTTAATTTAAGCTTTTCGAGTTTTCGTCGTTTTATCTTTAGTGTGCTTGAAAGCCCTCTCTGAGTATAAGGCGATATTTTCATTTCCAATCAACTATTGAAAAAAGCCCCAATAGTCCCCATAGTTAGTTTCAATAGCGTGCGACAGGTTTCTGTCATAGGCACTAAAGCAAACATTGAATGGGTAGTAATATGGCGGAAGTACGTGCCAGAGTTGGTCTTAAAGTTGGTTCCCAAAGTAATATTGATGCAGAAATCCTCTCTTTTAGTGGTTTAAAAACAGAAAAAGAACACGTAGCGATTGTATTTAAAAAAGCGGATATGGGTAGTGATTCACCCTTGGTTAGAATGCACTCTGAATGCCTTACTGGGGATGTTTTTCATTCGTCACGTTGTGATTGTGGTGAGCAGCTTGAAGAAACCATCAATAAGATGGGAGAAGAAGGTGGAATCATACTTTATTTACGTCAAGAGGGGCGTGGAATCGGTCTGTACAATAAGATCGACGCTTATCGTTTACAAAGCGAAGGTATGAATACCTATGAGGCAAATAATCACCTAGGCTTTGGTGATGATCTCAGGGACTTCACTGAAGCAGCCCAAATGCTTAATGCTCTGAGTATTAATAAGATTCGTCTAGTGACGAACAACCCTAAAAAGATTAAAGAACTGCAAGAGAACGGTATTGAGATTGCTGAGATAGTTAATACATCGGCTCACGTGAAGTCAGGTAATGAGAGTTATCTTCAAGCGAAGGTCTCTCACGGCAAACATAATCTAAAGCTCTAGTTTTTAGTGATTTGTTGTGAAAAGCCTCTATACGTAGAGGCTTTTCTTTTTGTATGACTCCAACATGCGCTCGATTTTCTGCCATACTTTTATTTACTGGAAGCGAGAGAGTGTATGACAATGAAAAAAAGAGTACTGTTTTTATTACCACTGATACTTTTATCGCTTCCTAGTTATGCTTTAGAGCGTTTTGAGGAGTTGACTTGGTTAGCACCTGACTCTAAAACTCATCAATTAATTCATTTCCCTCAGTTACTTAATCGTATTTATCGCGAAAATGACGACCAGCTTATCTGGTTAGACGTCGAAGAGAGCCGAAAATTAGAGCTGCAGCTAGAGATGATTAAGCAAGCGGGCTTTAGCCCTTTGTTCTCATCTCAACTGGCGTATTTAGAAAAGTTCAGAGAGCAAAATCGATGGTTTGAATATGACTTACTCGCGACAGATACACTGCTTCTCTATATGAGTTATGCAGAGCAAGCCCCTGTTGTTGGGGAGTCATGGTTTTTTAATCAACCTCTTTCTGAAGTATTACCCCAGCCGAGTAAAAACTCCCTAAATTCGTTGCTGATTGCCGTTGAACTTCATCAACTTGAAGAGCTTATCGACGAATATACGCCCTCTAATGCTGAGTATCGACAAATCATTGCTTCATACCAACATTTGAAAAAATTTGAACAAGTGTCGCTCCCTACTTATCATCAAAATGCTCTAAAAAAAGTAGGGGATAAGCTTTCCCATCGAGATGAACTCATTCAGCGACTAAACGTAGTGAATGTGAATACGAAAGGGGTTCGTAACGATGCGAGTTGGTATGACGCCACACTTATCGAACCAATCAAGGAGTTTCAGCGTATTCATGGTTTGAAACAAGATGGCATCATTGGAACCCAGACAATGAAATGGCTAAACATGAAGCCCTCGCAAAGACTCGCGATGCTAGCATTAAATGCTGAGCGCTCTAGGTTGTGGCCAATGCAGCGAGATACGTTGATTTTAGTGAATGTACCAAGCTTCGATATGACTTACTGGTATCTGGGGGAAGAAGTCTTTCAATCAAAGGTTGTTGTGGGAAGAACGACGCGAAAGACGCCTGTCATGCAGGCGAATTTGGATTCGTTGATTCTTAATCCAACTTGGAATGTACCTAGAAAGATCATGGTGGAAGATATTCTCCCGCAAGTTCTGGTCGATGAAAATTATTTACTGAACAATAAGATCGAGATTGTAAAGCGATGGAATACCCCCTCAACAGTGAATCCCAGTGACATTAATTGGTCGGAAGTTAACCCTAAAACGTTTCCCTACAAAATGCGTCAACAGTCTGGTGATAGTAATGCGCTAGGCCTCTATAAATTTAACACGCCAAACCGGCGCGCCATTTATTTGCACGATACTCCCAGTAAGCACTTATTTGAGAAAGATATTCGTGCCTTTAGCTCTGGTTGTGTGAGAGTAGAAAATGCAGATCAATTTGCCAATACGTTATTACAAACGCAGGGGCTTGAGGTTATCGATGCAGATGAAAACGATCATTCAACCACTCAGTCTATAGCACTAAAACGTCGAATCCCTGTCCATATTATCTACCAAACCGTTTGGGTTGAATCGGGGCAAGTTCATTATCGAGATGACGTCTATCAATACGACAGCTACGTTCAACATAATAAAAAGGGCAAAGCGACGGAAATTCACGGCAAAGGATAGCCTTGACGAATTTTTGACAATTCAATCATTAATAAAACTTTTCTTTGCTGCTCAAATAGTAAGCGGTTGATTCCTGCTTTTTGGGTGGTTCTAGCACGATTTATGCATTTGAACTTCACAAACGAGTTAGGTAATGTCCATGCTTAGATTATTGGACACGGTATGTGAAGGTTAAAGTTTTGGTTTTTTCTCGACGTCATTTTTTAAAATTAGCGGGTGGTAGTCTTGTTATTGCAAGTGGAATCCCTTCCATTGCTCAGGCGTCTTACCCCGATCGCCCTCGTCATTTAGTCATGAACAACCTTCATACTGGAGAAAGTGTTGAAGCGAGTTACTTTAACGGTGTTGACTATGTTGAAGGCGAGCTCGATCGACTTAACTACTTATGCCGAGACTTTCGTCGAAATGAAGTCCACCCAATGGATCGTCGTTTGTTTGATAAAATATCAAAAATCCAAACCTTGTTAGGAACCGAGGCTGAAGTGCAGATCATTTCCGGTTTTCGTTCTCCGGCAACGAATGAAGCATTACGCGCAAACTCCAATGGCGTCGCCAAAAAGAGTTTTCATATGCTAGGTCAAGCGATGGACTTCCGACTCGAAGGCGTCAACTTAAAACAGGTTCGAGATGCGGCACTTAGCTTGAAATCAGGTGGCGTTGGCTACTATCCAAGAAGTAACTTTATCCATATTGATACAGGACCTGTAAGAAGTTGGGCATAGCAGTAATATCTGCTTAGTTGTCTTTCTGAGTCATTGAAAAACAAGCTTGGTAATGTCATAGTTCGGGCTGTTTCGATAGTGATCAAGGTAGAAATATGTCCCTTCAGTACCAAATAGTCCCAGTAACTTCTTTTGCACAAAACTGTTCAATCATCTGGTGTGATGAAACCATGGAAGCTGTGGTTGTTGACCCAGGTGGTGATGTTAATCAGCTTGTTATGATAATTAAAGAGTTAGGTGTCAATGTTGTACGTCTTGTCCTAACTCACGGTCATCTTGATCATGTTGGTGGAACAGAGCCATTAGCGAAAGAGTTGGGTGGTATTGAAGTAATAGGTCCACATATTGGTGATAAATTTTGGTTAGATGGACTACCAAACCAGAGCCAAATGTTTGGCTTCGAACACACCAACGCTTTTCTTCCAAATCAATGGCTATTAGATGGTGACGTTGTCATTATTGGTAAGCAATCTTTGAACGTTATTCATACACCTGGACACACGCCTGGTCACGTTATTCTGTTTAGTGACTCTGCTAAATTGGCATTTGTAGGCGATGTTCTGTTTGCTGGAGGTATTGGTCGAACAGATTTCCCACAAGGCGATCACGCCACTCTTATCTCATCGATTAAAGAGAAACTCTGGCCTCTAGGTAATGATGTGACCTTTATTCCTGGGCACGGGCCAACCTCTACATTTGGCAAAGAGCGAGTGTCGAACCCGTTTGTTGCGGACGAAATGCCATTGTACTAAGTAGATTTAGCAAAGCTGGCTTACCTACTTGGGTCGTTGTTACTAAGATCGCCAGATATTAGGTTTAATTCTCTTGTTCTCGCTCGGCGGCCGCTAAATATCGCCGAGTAAGACCAATAAAACTGTCTTCATCTCTATCTAAATCATTGATTGAAATAAAAATATCATAGTCAAAATAGACTCTTTGATAACTCATTCTATTCGCTAGCATTGCTCGAAGCCCTTTATAATTCAATCCAGGTTCACCTTTGTACGTGTGGGAGTCTAATACGACGTCCTCGAACTCTTTTGATTGATTATTTTTCCGATGATTGTGGTGTCCGATATAGAGTAAAGATCGTTGGCTTAATAATATGTCTGTCGCAACTCTTGGGCATATATTATCGAGATAAGGAGCATAGTTTCTTAGCTTGATACCAATCCAAGGTAGGGGGTGTCTCAAGCCATCTTGGTTTAGTTCGCAAAGACCAATACGTTCTATGTCTGTCCATTTTACCACCCAGCCTCCGTGATAGAGGTGCTGCTGAAAGTGGGTCGCGGTTAGTGTATATGATACTTTTGAACGAAGAACAATGAGGTAAATAGCAGTAAGGGTCATCAGCGCCAATGCTAATATTGTAGTCGCTAGTTTGACATCAAAAAAGTTATAGATAGCTGCCAGAAAGATTAGAACGACCATATAAAGCGCGGGCTTAAACTGGTTTAAAAATACATCTAAATTGAGATTTGATAATTGTAAACTTGGCATCTTGATTAGTAACCGTTGGCATATGTACAAATACTCAGTTCTTATTTTGATTGAGTAATTCCGTCTGATTAAATTATAGTCATCATTGGAGTTTGAGCCCATTTTTGAAGGGAAAAATGGCCGTTCCCCTACAAATGAGGGCGTTTTTTTGGTATAAATCGCGCTTCAAATTTTCACCACTGCCGCATTGCAGTGAAATGGAGAGATACTCGATGAGACTTGCTCATAAACGTAAAGTGCAGATGAAATTGCAAAAGCACATTAAAGCGACTGTTGCGACTGTTAAAGCTGCACCAAAAGCGAAACCTGTTGCTAAAAAAGAAGCAGCACCAGCAACAGTGAAAGCGGTTGCCGCTAAGAAAGTGGATGTAGCACTAACACCTAAGCAACAACAAGTTTTAGATATCGTTGTTAGCAATGCCGAAGGTATTAACCCTAAAGGTATCGGCCTGGCCGCTGGTCAAGAAGAAGCGAAAGCAGCGTCTTGGGCGACAGGTGCGCTGAAAAAGCTACTTGAAGAAAACCTAGTTGAGAAAGAGCAGTTAGCAGGTAACAAAGTTATCTACAAATCAGTTTAATTAACTGAGACTCTTAGGTTTAAACCTCGCAAATGCGGGGTTTTTTTACGCCCGAATAATCTTGAATTTTTTATATATCCAAGAATAGGGTGGTTGTTGACCCTTGGTGCATATACGAGAGTCACACTTCTTGAACATTGATGCAACTTATTGATTCGGTAGTTACGTGCGTAATTTCCTCATTCTTTTTTATCTGTTTTCACATAACTATCTGAAAGTATTAGTTGTTAAATTTTTCTCCTACGTATTTATACGTAATTCAAAAGTCTAAGAGATGACAAGTCGCGTATTTATATTGCGTGTTCTCGCTGATTCAATTCATACAATTTTGTTTGATGCTAACTATTGAAAGCGCCTTAATGGCTACCATCAAACAAAGGACGTAGATATGAGTCTTATAAAACGCTCCCTAAAGAGAGTAATGAAAAATAGCGCTGTTATTGCCGCCACTTGCTTGGCGATGATGGCAACTTCCGTTACCGCTGCAGAAAAAGTGTACCGTTTAAAGCTGGCTGAAACTTGGGGACCAAACTTCCCAATTTTTGGTGATGCGACAAAAAACATGGCGGCAATGGCAGAAAAAATGTCAAACGGTCGTTTGCAGATCCGTATTGACTCATCGAACAAACATAAAGCGCCTCTTGGTGTATTTGATATGGTCAAATCTGGTCAATACGATATGGGGCACTCTGGCTCTTACTATTGGAAAGGTAAGGTGCCAAACACCCTTTACTTTACGTCTATGCCATTTGGTATGACACCGGCTGAGCAATACGCGTGGTTCTATCATGGTGGTGGTATGGAATTGATGGAGCAAGTTTACTCTCCACATAATCTCATGTCTTTCCCAGGCGGTAATACTGATATTCAAATGGGGGGCTGGTTTCAAAAAGAGATCAACTCTGTCGAAGACCTTCAAGGTCTGAAAATGCGAATTCCAGGCTTTGCTGGTGAAATATTAGCTGAGCTTGGTGCTAAGCCAACTAATATTGCACCGGGAGAGCTCTATACGTCTCTAGAGCGCCGTACAATCGATGCGTTAGAGTGGGTTGGTCCTTCGCTTGACTTACGAATGGGTTTCCACAAAATTGCACCGTACTACTACACAGGCTGGCATGAACCTGGATCTGAGCTTCAGTTCCTCGTAAACAAACGTAAGTGGGAAAGCTTGCCAGAAGACCTTCAAGAAATTCTTCGAGTCGCTATGCGAACCGCTGCGTACGACATGTACACACAAGCAACACATGAGAGTGGTAAAAACTGGTCAACAATCCAATCTGAATACCCTGATGTGAAGGTAAAAGACTTCCCTGCTGAGGTAATGGTTGCTCTAAAAGAAGCGAACGATCGACTTTTAGCGAAGCATGCTGAGAAAGATGCATTAGCCAAAGAGATTCAGGCTTCTCAAGCAAACTACCTAGACCAAGTGCGCTCTTGGACTGATATTTCACATAGAGCTTACTTAAATAGCCAAGCAAAATAAGAGTCGTTCGACTTAATTATAAAGCTCAGTAAAAAGGCGAGATGGCTGGACACTGAAAATAACCAGCCACTCGTCAATGAAACGCAATACCTAATTAATATGAGAGTCCCCCCTTGATTCTCTAAGCCCAAGAAAGTTGTTTTTGATCTCAAGACAGCAATTTAGGCTCTGCTAGTCGTCCCCTATACGGCTTTGCGGAGCACCCAAAACGTTCCATGGAGTCGGGAATGAGAAGTCTAATTTATATTGAACGTATCTTTAACCGTATTGGAGATTTCTTCGGTTGGTTATCCAGCATTCTGTTCATTCTACTGCTAGCAAATGTCGTTTATGACGTTGTGATGCGCTATGTATTCAACGATGTATCGATTGGTTTTCAGGAAATGGAGTGGCACTTATTCTCAGCGGTATTTCTGCTTGGTGTACCGTACGCAGTCAAAGCGGGTGGGCATGTTCGGGTCGATATATTTTATGAGCGACTTTCTTTCAAAGCACAAGCGATCATTGATCTACTCGGTACGTTTGTCTTCCTTCTTCCTTTTTGTTTATTAGTTGCATGGTTTGGTATGGACTTTGCGAAAGAAAGCTATTTACTTGGTGAAACGTCGGGCGACCCTGGTGGCTTACCTTATCGATGGATCATCAAAGGACTCATTCCATTCTCATTTTTCTTTATGGCCGTTAGCGGTATTGGTCTGGTGCTTCATTCTTTGAATAAAATCTTCAACCCTCACTTAATGCACCTTAATTCAAACAATAAAGGATAGAGTTATGATCGGAATAGTGATGTTCTTTGTTGCGTTGTTTGCGCTACTACTGGGATTCCCAGTTGCCTTTACGTTTGGCGGAATTGCTCTTATTTTTGGTGTCTGGGCGGAAGGCGTAGAGATGTTCGCTTTCATGCCTTATCGAATCCAATCCATAATGGAGAACACCGTATTAATGGCGGTTCCTCTGTTTGTATTTATGGGGCTGGTGCTACAAAAAACACGTCTAGCTGAACAGTTGCTAGAGTCAATGGGACGCCTATTTGGTGGAGTCCGTGGCGGTATCGCCATTTCTACCGTTCTTGTTGGCGCACTGTTAGCAGCGTCGACTGGCGTTGTTGGAGCATCAGTTGTGGCAATGGGGCTAATCTCATTACCAGTGATGTTGAAGTACAATTACGATAAAGGGCTGGCCTGCGGAACAATTTGTGCGTCAGGTACGTTGGGACAAATAATACCGCCATCAATTGTTCTTATTTTATTGGGTGATGTCTTAGGTGTGCCTGTTGGTGATCTCTTTGGTGCCGCTATTGGGCCAGGGCTGATGTTAGTTGGTGCTTATGTTGTCTATATTCTAATATACGCAAAGCTTAACCCTGCTGCTGCTCAACCGATTGAACGTGATGAATCCATCAGTAGAAAAGAAGAAGTACTGACTGCACTTAAAGCGGTAGTTCCACCTCTTGCTCTGATTATCGTGGTACTTGGGTCCATCTTTGCTGGTGTTGCTACGCCAACTGAATCTGCCGCTTTAGGTGGAGCGGGGGCGATTTTACTCGCTATTCTTTACCGCCAGTTCAGTTTTTCGATGGTCTATGATGCTGCAAAAGAGACCGTAAAAGTCACGGCAATGGTATTTGCTATTTTGCTTGGTGCAACTGCGTTCTCTATGGCGTTTACTTACACTGGTGGTGACTACTTGGTTGAAGAGTGGATGCTACAGCTACCAGGGGAAAAGTGGGGCTTCTTGATCATAACTATGTTGGTCATTCTCATTCTAGGCTTCTTCATCGACTTTGTTGAAATCTGTTTTATTATCGTACCGATAATCGCACCAGTGGCTGAATTAATGGGTATCAACATGACATGGTTTGCCATTTTGGTGGCAATGAACTTGCAAACCTCTTTTTTGACACCGCCATTTGGTTTTAGTCTATTTTATCTCAAAGGGGTTGCTCCTAAAGGTGTAACCACAATGGATATCTATCGAGGTGTGATTCCATTTATCGCAATTCAAATTGTGGTATTAATGTCACTGCTAATTTTCCCTGAATTTTATGGAATGTCATGAGTGGTTAGTAATGAGACAGCGCTTAGGACAAATAGTGTGATCACTTGAACTAAACCAATTTCATTGAACTGATACAGTAGAACGGCTTGTCAATATTTGGCAAGCCGTTGTTTGTGAGGAAAGGAATGCCTCTAAAAGCCAAATTATTAATATTGACGCTCATCCCTCTTTTGTTAGTGACGGCCAGTATCAGTTGGATCTCTATCTATCAAGCTCAAACTCTTGGAGAGAAAGAGGTTGAGATCTTTCATGGCAGTTTGATTGAGGCAAAGGAGAGCGCACTTAAAGACAGCTTAGACTTGGCTTTTGACGCTATCTTTTATGTCTATAACGATCCAGATCTCAGTGAAAATGAAGCAAAAGCGGAAGTAAAAGCGATCCTAACGCGTATGCGATATGGGTCTGATGGCTACTTTTTTGCTTATGATCAAGGTGGCGTTAACCTCGTTCATCCTATTCAGCCTCAGCTCATTGGACAAAATCTACTGCATATTCAAGATAGTGATGGCGACTATTTAATAGAGTCACTCTTGGCAAAGGCAAAGTCGGGTGGTGGTTTCCACCAATATCTATGGCAAAAACCATCTACGGGTGAAATTGTCCCCAAGCTAAGCTACGCCGCGTGGTTAGATAAATGGGATTGGATGATTGGAACCGGCCTTTATATCGAAGACATCACCAATGAAGTCTCGGCTATGCAATTAGCGGTGAGCACCAATATTGAAACGACATTCTTTTCTGTAATCGTAATATTGGCAGTCACGGTAGCAGTGATTATCGTACTGACCCTCGCGATTAATTTAAGGGAGCACAGGTTAGCCGATAAAAATCTAAAAGAGCTTTCTTATCAGACAGTAATGTTTCAAGAAGATGAAAAAAAACACCTTGCTCGAGAGCTTCATGATGGAATTAATCAATTATTAGTTTCAAGTAAGTGCCACCTAGAGTTGCTGGGTCACAAGCTACAAGATGATTCACTAAAAGTACACGTTGAAAAGTCGCAGGATTCATTGGTTTCTGCCATTTATGAAGTCCGCCACATCTCCCATCAGCTAAGGCCAAGTGCGTTAGATGACATCGGTTTGGAGGCTGCACTTTCAGCGCTATTAAAAGATTTTCAGTCTCATTCAGGTATCGAGATTGATACCCTGTTTGATACTCAGAAAGGTAAGCTCAAATCTGAGGCGGCAACAACGTTATATCGTGTGACACAAGAGTCGTTAAATAATCTCCAAAAGCATGCTCAAGCGACCAAAGTGACGGTCGTTCTCCAACAGATGGGGAATATGCTCCAGCTAATGGTAAGGGATGACGGGGTAGGCTTTGTCGTTAATGATGTTCTAAAAAAGCGGGGGATAGGGCTTCGAAATATGCGAGAGCGGGTCGAATTTCTTGGGGGTGATCTTGAGCTCATGAGTGAGCCTGGTTTTGGCACGGAAATAATCGTATTACTGAATTTGGATGGACTGGTTGATGAGTAAATTAATTAGAGTTGTAATTGTTGATGACCACCAAGTTGTGCTGGATGGATTTATTGCTCGATTAGAGCTAGAGCAAGATATTGAGGTGATTGGAACGGCAAGCCATGGGCTTGAAGCGATAGAAAAAGTACGAGAGCTAAAACCAGATGTCACTCTTATGGATGTCAGTATGCCGCTGATGAATGGCATTGATGCAACGCGTCTTATTCGTGAAGAGTTTCCTGATGCTAAAATTCTAATGCTGACGATGCATGACCAACGTGAGTATATTATGAAGGTGATGCAAGCGGGGGCCGTAGGCTACATGCTTAAAGAAATTACCGCCGAAAAAATGGTTCAAGCCATTAAAACCGTGGATCAAGGCTCGACTTACTTTTGTGAAACGGCAACTCAAACGCTATTTTCTCAGGAAGTTCTCCCTTCAAACACTTCGAATATTAGTCCACTTAGCCGTCGAGAAGAGTCCGTTTTAAAGCTCGTTGCGCAGGGAAATAGCAGTAAAAAAATAGCAAGTTTACTGGATATTAGTTGTCGAACCGTTGAAACACATAGACAAAATATTAAGCATAAATTGAATTTAAATTCGACAGCAGAGCTTGCAAAGTATGCATATGAAAAGGGAATTATTGAGTAATTTAAACAAACTTCCGTACAGTTTAAATTGTGATGTACGTCGATTAAATTTGGTTTTACAACCATTTGCTGTTAACCTCTCTCGCGAAAACTCATAAGTACATTGATGTAATTTGATTAGACCACTAAGGAAGTAGTGGTTTTTTTATTGCATAAATTTGGATGTACGCAGTAACTTGAGAGGGAACATGGCACAAGTTAAAGATAAATATAGTATCGAAAACACCGACTATACGGTTGGTCAGGACAACACTCAAAAGTGGGGGTTTGATGTCCACACTCCCGTGTTTATGATTAGTGCAGGACTCATTCTTCTATTTCTTTTCGCACTTCTGGTTATCGAACCAAGCACTGCAAAATCTTCTTTAGACTCCATAAAATGGGCCATCATTGACCGTTTTGACAACCTTTTCATGTGGTCAGCCAATATTTTTGTTATTTTCTGTATAGGCCTTATTTTTACACCATTTGGTAAAATTCGTATTGGCGGTCAAGACGCTAAATCAGAACATTCCAATCTTTCTTGGATCGCTATGCTATTTTCAGCTGGCATCGGTATCGGCTTGATGTTTTACGGCGTCGCTGAACCAGCCGCTTATTTCACTGATTGGTATGGCACACCACTTGGCGTGGAAGCCTACACCGAAGAAGCTGCAAAACTTGCACTGGGTGCGAGTATTTTCCACTGGGGTATTCATGGTTGGGCAATTTACGGCATTGTTGGGCTTTCTTTAGCTCTGTTTGCATTCAATAAAGGTCTGCCTTTGTCGATGCGTTCGGTTTTCTATCCGCTACTGGGTGATCGCACTTGGGGATGGTTTGGTCACATGATCGATATCATGGCGGTATTGGCGACACTCTTCGGTCTTGCAACTTCATTGGGTCTAGGAGCTCAGCAAGTCACTAGTGGTATCAATCATGTCTTTGGTACTGAAGGTGGGCTAGGTTTACAGATGGCGGTTATCGTATTCGTTACGTTATTCGCTATTGGTTCTGTCGTTCGTGGCATTCATGGCGGTGTTAAGGTTCTTAGTAACATTAATATGATCATGGCAGCGGCACTATTATTGGCCGTCGCACTCATTACACTGTCAGTATCATTGTCTACGCTACCAACTGCTCTTATGGGGTATGCGGAAAACATCATCGCAATGAGTAACCCTACGGGGCGCGAAGATGAATCATGGATGCACGGCTGGACAGTATTCTACTGGGCGTGGTGGATTTCATGGTCTCCATGTGTTGGTATGTTTATAGCTCGTGTATCTAAAGGTCGAACGGTAAGAGAGTTCTTAACGGCTGTTATCATCATCCCTACCGCGATGACTTGGGTTTGGATGTCTGTATTTGGTGGCGTTGCGATTGATCAAATTGCAAATCAGGTGGGTGAGTTAGGTGCAAATGGTCTTACGGACATTTCATTGGCCCTATATAGCACATTCGATGCATTACCAATGGCAAACATATTGTCTATCTTCTCCATTGTACTCATCATGGTTTTCTTCATAACGTCATCCGACTCTGCGTCGTTAGTGATAGATAGCATTACATCGGGTGGTAAGGTCGATGCTCCGGTACCACAACGTATTTTTTGGGCAATTATTGAAGGTTCAATTGCCGCTGTTTTGCTATGGGTAGGTGGTACCGAAGCTATTCAAGCGCTGCAAGCCGGCACGATCTCAACGGCACTGCCCTTTACGTTTATCTTATTGGTGATGTGTGTGAGCTTAACACTAGGGCTTCGTACCGAGCTTCCACAATACCGTCACGCGACGGCATAACTTCTATACAACTCGAAATTTGTCGTATTACGTCATTATCGGTGTTGATAACAAAAAGGAGCATATGATTGCTCCTTTTTGATTTGGATTTGATTAGGCTTGAATTGATTTTTTTGGCCGTTTTGGGGCATGGGATCTAATCATTTAAAGACATACTGATCTCGCCGTTTGATAGCATCTCATTTATCTCTTTCTGCAGTGAATTCACATCCTCAATTTTAATTTTTTTGTTACAGGCAAGATATTTTATGTCAGTAAGGAAGACAAAAGGGTTCGAAGTGAGAGGGATATCCAGTTCGTTTGAGAGTGACTTAGCAGAGCGAATATCCGAGAGCCAGAAATCAATTCCATCTCTTCTAAGCATTCGTATACCGTCCTCCAACTCTTTTGTCTGCATTAGATTGTAGCCCTGTTTCTCAAGTTCTTTAGTAATTGCGTAGTCTTCGTAAGCGACAATTTTATGGTATACGGCATCACGAATCGAAAAGAGTGAATGGTTTGAGGACTCTTTGCTATACAAAGCATACTGGCTAATAGCCACTGGTCCTATCCAAACAAAGTCCGCTTCAATCAGTTGTGACCGAGTAACTGGGAATGAGCAGGTGTTGAGCCTAAGTTTTGCCGTTTTTAGCGCTCTAGGTTTAGGAGTAAATTGTAGGTCGTAGTCAACATTAGCTCGATGAAATATCTCAGTAATGGTGTGGTGAGTTATACCACTGTTTAGATCGCCTTCTTTATTGACCATTGGCGGAGAATAAAATGTATTGAGCTGAAGATCCGCAGCGTGACTAGGCATGCTGTACAGTAATAGAAGCAAGATGGTTCCTAACGATTGTCTGTATTCCATCGTTTATAAACCTCTGAAAATGGAAGAGTGACCCCTTTTTGTTCCTTAGTTATTTCTTTCCAAGGAGCGCCTAGGCGGCTGAGCCATAGTTCTGGATCTGAAATCATATTTAACTCTGGCGCGCATTGGTGATCGGATGTTTTTGACAGTGTTTGCATATGTTGATCAAACTTTCCAGCCAGTTTAAAGAGTGTTTCTCTAGCGCTGATATCACCATAAAGATATTCGCCAATATGTTGCCACCACATGGCCGCCATTGCTGAATAGTCTGGAATATTCACACCAGAAGGTGTCCAGACATTCTTTGCATCACTCTGGTAGAATTCAACCAGTCCCCCTAAACGTGTTTGCATATAGGTAAAGGCTTGTGACTGAATATCTGAATGTCTTATTGGCGTAAAACCATTGAGTAACTTGTCAAATGATACGGTTTTGGAAACCGTAAACTGAGCATAGAGCCATGCAGCTTCTTTTTGTTTGTCGGGTGTTGAGTGAAGAAAAGTCCAAGACCCGGCATCTTGATACCCTGACTTCATACCTTCTTGCCAGTATTTACCGCGAGGTGAGGGAGCAAGACGCCATAACGGATCTCCGTTCTCATCGACAACTTTAGATTTCTCATCTAAAAGAATAGGAACAAAGGCGCTGTACCAAAATATCTGTTGCGCGACACTACCTTGAGAAAGAAACTGAGCAGCCGTTCGAAAGGTTAACTGTTTTGATTCAGGAGGCGCATAGTTTTCAAGCCAAAACTTATACTTTTCTAGGGCGTAAATGGCAGCAGGGCTATTTAGAGCACCGCCCCTAGAAACGCTTGCGCCCACGGGAGTACACTTTTCAGCTCGAATTCCCCAGTCACCAACGGGGAGTCCGCTAGGTAGACCTACATCATTAACCCCCGCCAAACTCAACCAAGAGTCTGAGATTCGCCAACCCAAGGAAGGCTCATACTTCGCATAATCAAAATGTCCCCAAATACGTTTGCCATCGATTTCTTTGATATCAACTGTGAAAAACTGAGCAATATCTTCGTAGGCCTGCCAGTTCTGGGGAACAGCCAACTCGTAGCCATACTTCGCTTTGAATTTATCTTGAAATTCAGGGTTTGAGAACCAGTCATGGCGATACCAGTATAAATTGGCAAACTGCTGATCTGGTAATTGATAGATAGTTCCTTGAGCATCCTTAGTAAAATTAATGCCAATAAAGTCATCAAAATCGAGTGTTGGAAGGGTTATTTCTTTCCACTCATTAGTAACAAAGTCAGACAGTGGCACGACGTGGTCAGAACGAATGTGAGTCCCAATAAAATCACTGTCATTAATATAACCATCATAGATATGAAGCCCCGACGTCATTTGAAGTTGGAGGCGCTTGACGAGATCATCCTCCCCGGTAATTTCATGGCTAACTTGTATTCCGGTGAGCTGAGTAAATATTTTGGCTAAGTATTGAGATTCGTATCGATGAGTCGGGATGTCTTCTGAAATGACTGTGATCTTTATTCCTTTATAGGGAGAAGATGCCGTTTGAAACCAATCTAGTTCCGCTTTTCGTTCATTTAGACTGATAGAAGAGTTAATGAAAAACTCTGCTATGTCGTTGATATATATTGAACTAAGTTGTTCGGTGGGTTTTAACTTTGTTTGGCTAGATTGAGCCGTGAAAGGTAGAAGTAGTATAAATAATAGCGAAATAAAGAAGGGTTTATCGATCGTTACTAAGGCTCTGCTAGATGCCAAAAGGTATCGTTTCATGCTTAATTAAACCTCGATTAACTCCCAATCAATTTAGTTTAGTACAGATTAATTGGAGCAAGGTTTAGGTCTAGATTTGATTTTACTGGTTTTTTATACAGTAAAAACTTGTGTATCTAGATTTTGCGCATATACTGATTATACATACAGTGTTATTTTTGAGGTGAAATATGTTGTGGGAAACCCTAGAACGAGTCAATCGTTTACGACAAGAAGCTTTGAGTAACCAAGCATTTGTCGATTCAGCGAAAGAGCATGAACAGGCTTTACAAGAAAACGACGGTTTAGAGACGAATAAACGCCGACGGAAAAAAGCGCGAACTAAATCACTCTCACAAGTGTATGAGCAAAGTGAATTTGGTTTTAACCCTTCGGGTGTAGAGCATTAAGCGCGCGATCTCGTTCATCTGAGGTGATGCCTCCTATTTATAATGGGAGGCGATGCCGAGAGTTTCTTGTTTTAAACTCAATCCTATCGGTTCTATTCTGGTGTTTTAGATTATTCTCTGTATGGTATCCTCTTTTCTTCCTGTTCATCAGATGATGAGCGACAATCTTTGTTGTTTGAATAAGTTAAAGAGTCCAAATATGAGAGCCTTTGTTGTACGAGCCCGAGCTGCTTCAACGGATAAAAATACCTTCCTAGCCTCAGTAGGAGAAGAAGCGCACACTGAAATACTTGCTCATGTGCTAATGAATGCCATTTTTACCGCTCAATCACACCGAGACGATGTTGAAGTTTATTTAGTTATTGAAAGTACAAAAGACTTCTCTCGAACAGTTCGTTTCCAGTCGAGTGAACTGCGCAATATTGGTGGATTTCATGAGCAAGCATTGATCAATAAAATTGCGAATGCGCTTGAGTTCTCGGCTGGTATGGAGAAAGAGCAATTACGAGATGTTGAATCTGGAATTACTGTTGAGACGGTGAGTTTTGAACGTTTAGTACAAAGATTATCGGAAACGTATCAGCTTTATCTCATGGATAAAAAAGGCGACTCAGTAAGAGATATTGAATTGGCGCACGATGCTTGTTTTCTGCTGACTGACCATATCCCTATGCCTAAGAAGTCCTGGAACAGTTTGAAAAGATTGAATACTCAAAAAATCAGCCTGGGGCCGAAAATGTTATTTGCTTCCCAATGTATTGTGTTGATTCAAAATGAGTTAGATATTCAATTTAGTTAAGTTCAAGGTAATACATACCAACACGATCAGAGCCCGCCTATCGAATTACTTGCAGTAATATACCTTCACTGCTGGCGTTGTTTTAATGCTAAAAAGTTCACTTTTATAAATGGACTTTTTAGCAAGTTGACTTAGATCAGATTCACTCTCATTCTTCGACGATACCGCTCCATTTTCAATGCAATGAACTATATTTAAATGAACTAGTTAGGTTTACTTGATCTTTTAGTTCCATTGCTAATATGGATGAATAGGTTTATACATATGAAAAATATAGTGGGCGTAGGTATCGTTTTTTGCTTAGGTGTCATTGGTCTATTTTATTTTCACCCTTTAGAGTTAGCAAATGACTCTGGAAAGCCTAGTGTTAGAATAAAAATAGCTGTGTCCCAAACCCCTCTTTCTTCGCCGTTTATTGTTGCCTCGCATTTCAATCTTTTTGAAAAACGAAACCTCAATATTGAAGTCGTCCCTTGTTTTGGAGGGGTTGCTTGTGCTGAAGCACTGCTTAATGATGAAGTTGACTTTGCGACAGCTTCTGAGTCTGTCGTAATGTTTAAGAGCTTTGAGTATCAAGACATAGCGTTGCTTACCTGTTTTGTTGAGTCAGGCAGTGATTTGAAGCTGTTGACGAAATCTATAAGTAATATTCGTTCAGTGAGTGATTTAAAGGGGAAACGAGTTGGAATAGTGAAAGCAAGTGCAAGTGAGTTTTATTTTGACTCTTTGCTTATCGCTAACAATTTAAAGGCGATGGCACTAGAGCGGGTCTATTTACCTCCTCAAGAGTTGAATCGGGCATTATTAGAAGGACAGGTCGATGCGGTTTCTGTATGGGAACCCTACGGTTATTTGCTCATGTCTACGTCTGAAGAGATCCTAAATCTAAGCTTAGATGGCATATATCAGCTGACTTTTAATTTGTTGACTAGAGATGCAACTGAAGCACAATTAAGCGATGAAACGGTAGAGATTTTGACTGTACTTGAAAACTCGATCGAGTGGATGACGAATAACCCCAAACAAGCACAAGACATTGTAGCAAAAGCTCTCGATATCCCTAGCGCTCAATTAGCGTGGCAATGGGAGGATTACACATTTAGACTTTCAATAGGAAACGCTCTTTTATCTAATTTACAGCTACAGTCTCGTTGGGCAATTGATTCAAACTTAGTCGAGGGAAGTGTGCCGGACTTTCGTCAAGTGTTATCTCCTAGAGCTCTAGAGCAAGTATTACATAGCCAAGTCAGGCGTCCATAATGAATTCCATTCTCAGTAAATTAAAATTATTAATAGTGAGTGTTGTGCTGCTCGCTGTTGTGGTCACCGCTTCACTATGGAATCTAAAGCGAGAACAGCAGTTAAATAACTATCGTCTTGAGCGCATTATCCTTATTCAATCAAAAGTTGATCTTTTGCGAAGTCAATTGTGGGTTTTTCTACAATACGCTGATAAAAATAGTTTAGAGGAGGTTTACATTGCACAGCAGAGTTTATCAACGAGTCTAAATACTCAATTTAAGTCGTTGTCTTATATTAAAAACTTGCAGCAGATGAATCAAAGCTTAGCGGTACTTTTGCTTAAAGAGCGGTCACTTTATCAATCTAAACAGGGTATTTATGAGCACTCTAGGAATAATGAAAGTTCTAATGGAGAAGCTCTAGCATTGTTACATTCGCGTTATAATATGATTGCTCAGAGTATGACTGAAGAGTTGTACCACTTACAAAAGAGTGTTCTTACTCAAAATCAAAGAAATCAAGAGTCTGACTTGCTGGCAATGACAGTGACTATTTTTCTATTTACCTCATTTGTGGTGGTGCTAAGCTTGCTTATTTATAAGCAGTTTAAAGTGGGTTCAATCTTACTCAAGGCGGGAATACACAGCTTGTCGACTGGTGATTTATCGAGTCGAATATCCACTCCAAAACTTGATAAAGAATTTTTAGCAATAGCGAATTTTTTTAATGAAATGAAAAGTTCATTGCAGCAAAATATAATTACAAAAACGCAACTTGAAAATGAAATTGACTCAAAGACTTCTTTTCTAAAGCAGCAAAAAGACAGACTTAAATACCTTTCTGAACATGATCCTTTAACTGGTGTTTTAAATCGTCGTTCACTTTATATTCAACTGGAAAGTGAAATTAATGGGTTAAACCGTACAGACCTTATGGGAGCGTTATTGTTTCTTGACCTAGATAACTTTAAACAGATAAACGACACAAAAGGTCATCATGTTGGAGATAAAGTTCTCGTCACTTATGTTTCAAGGTTAAAGGATAATACACGCCCTACCGATTTCATCGGGCGGGTTGGTGGCGACGAATTCATTATCTGTATGAACGCATTGCGCAATACAGAGGCGATCGAGTTAAAATTAGAGAGTTTGCTGAATATATTAGAGCAACCAATGGACATTGAAGGAGAGAGCTTTTCCGTTATGTGCAGTATTGGTGTTAGCCTATATCCGCAACAATCTTCACAAATAGATGAACTATTGGAGATAGCTGATCAAGCAATGTATAAAGCGAAGCAAAAGCAAGGCTGTACCTATTATGGCGTACAATTAGTGGAGCCTTCAGAGGATAAAGCGAGCTAAGGTATTATAAAACTAATCTTTTTTTATTTTCCTTTTATGAAATCATTCAAATAAGAAATATAATCAAGAAATAGGGGTGATAATGGATCAACAATCTTTTATTCAGAACTTACCGAAAATAGAGCTGCATATGCACATCGAAGGTTCATTAGAGCCTGAAATGATGTTTGAACTTTCGAAGCGCAATAATATCTCTCTACCTTTTCATTCTCCCGAAGAAGTAAGAAAGGCTTACGAATTTGATGACTTACAATCCTTTCTCGATATCTATTACCAAGGTGCTAACGTTCTAATTCACGAGAAAGATTTTTATGACCTTACGTGGGCATATTTGTTACGTTGTAAGCAAGATAACGTGATTCATACTGAAATATTCTTCGATCCCCAAACCCATCTCGAGAGAGGTATTGATTTTGGGGTTGTGGTTGGTGGCATTGATCGCGCCTTAACTGATGGGAAAAAAAAGCTTGGTATTTCGAGTCAATTAATTATGTGCTTTCTACGTCATTTAGACGAAGAATCTGCGTTTGAAACTCTTGCTCAGTCTTTGCCTTATAAAGACAAAATTATCGGGGTAGGATTGGATTCTTCAGAATTAGGCCATCCACCAGAGAAGTTTCAGCGTGTATTTGATGAGTCTCTAAAGCATGGCTATAAAACCGTTGCCCATGCAGGCGAGGAAGGCCCTGCTAGTAATATCACCAATGCACTGGTATTACTGAATATTTCCCGTATTGACCATGGCGTTCGTTGTGTTGAGGACAGTGTCTTAGTCAATCAATTGATTGAATCCCGCATGCCATTGACCGTGTGCCCATTATCTAACGTAAAGCTGAAGGTCTTTGAGTCGATGGAACAGCATAATATCGTTGAGCTATTGAAAAAGGGATTATGTGTCACCGTTAATTCAGATGATCCGGCTTATTTTGGTGGATACATGAATGATAACTTCAATGCAATCGCACGCAGCCTTTACGTTACTAATGAACAGTTAGCTCAGTTTTCGTTTAATGCAGTAGAAGCAAGCTTCGTTGACGATATACACAAAACGGAGATGAAAACACAGATCACGGACTATTTAGTTCAAAGTGGCGTGATTTAGTCAGTATTAATAAGGACTAGCTTGAGTAGCAGTTATAGAGTGAGGTTGAATTCACTCTATACTCCTTGCACCCTAAGCCAGTTGAAGTGATTGCCCATGAATCTGGTTATGGGGACATGAGTTTATTTCATCGTCATTTTAAACGGTATCGCAAAGTGACCCGTTGAGTCATCGAAACCAGAGTAAGTGAACAGCAGTTATAAAAAAACGGTGAGAAATCGCACCGTTTATTATTAATCTAATCAAACCTGACCAAAGCTAACTTAAGTTAAGCAAGGGCTTCTTAGCTAGGTTTATTACTCTGTTATGGCTTTTTGAACTGACGGCGCTTTGGTTTATTTGCTGCACCGCCTTCAGACTTATTGCCCCCAACATGGCGCTTATTTTTTCCTGCAGGTTTGTGTCCTCGCGCATTCTCACCAGAACGTTGACCGTCTGCATGCCCAGTTCTTGGCTTCTTAGGTTTTTTCGGTTTCTTTGGCTTAATAGGACGCGTATCCAGTCTTGATTCCGGTAGAACGTTTTGCGGCTTAAAACCTTCCAATTCGTGGCGAGTAAGTAGCTGTTGAATCAAGCGCTCAATGCCAAACAGATCAGCAGCTTCATCAGCGCAAACCAGTGAAATCGCTTTACCAACTTCGCCAGCACGGCCAGTACGACCGATTCGGTGAACATAATCTTCCGATATGTTTGGTAAATCAAAGTTCACAACTTGAGGTAGTTGCGGAATATCGATACCACGAGCGGCGATATCAGTTGCGACTAATACGCGAATTTCACCCGATTTGAAGTTAGCTAACGCTTTTGTTCTTGCTCCTTGGCTTTTGTTGCCATGAATAGGGGCAGAAGTAATCCCTTGATCGTTGAGATAATGAGACAGCTTATTTGCGCCATGCTTTGTTCGGCTAAAAACAAGAACTTGTTGCCAGTTTCCATCTTTGATGAGCTTAACCAGCATGGGTGCTTTCTGTTTTTTATCTGCAGGGAAGATGCATTGTTCAACCGTTCTTGCCGTTGAGTTTGCAGGGCTCACTGAAATTTCTACGGGGTTGTTTACTAAACCTTTTGCTAAATCTTTAATCTCATCCGAAAAAGTCGCTGAAAACAGTAGGTTTTGACGCTGTTTAGGCAGTAAATTTAGGATTTTTCGAATGTCACGAATAAAGCCCATATCAAGCATACGGTCAGCTTCATCAAGAACGAGAACTTCGAGTTGAGAGAACTTGATTGCTTTTTGGTTAAAGAGATCGATAAGGCGACCAGGCGTGGCAACAAGGACATCACAGCCCTGACGCAGTCTCATCATCTGAGGATTAATCTTAACACCACCAAATACAACGGCTGAACTTAACGGCAGGTGGCAGCTATATTTTGCTACGTTCTCATTAATTTGAGCGGCGAGTTCTCGTGTTGGCGTTAGTATAAGAGCTCGAACATGATTGCTTTTCACTCGCGGACCATTTGTTAGCCCTTCAAGGATTGGTAGCGTAAAGCCTGCTGTTTTACCTGTTCCCGTTTGTGCTGCTGCCATAACGTCTTTTCCTTCAAGCACAGCTGGGATCGCTTGTGCTTGAATAGGGGAAGGTGTGTCATAACCTTGTTCTTTAATTGCTTTTAAAATTGGAGCAGAAAGACCGAGTGAGGTAAAACCCATATATTTGATTCTCAATTAACAATGAAAGTAGCATCTCAGCCGCGTACTTATCGAAACACGAACAATCAACACTCAATAAGAAGCTAGTGCTAAATAGAGTAATTAGCAAAAATTCAGTTTCGTTTCGAGTGTGTATTCATCGTTTTGATGAACGTGTTCAGTACGGTGGAAATGCTCAAATGAGGAAGCTTGGTGTTTAAGACAAACTGCCTAATAGATAAAAAGTGCGCCATTTTGAGGCTTTTGGTCGCTAACATCAACCGATATTTAACGATCTAACAAAACAAGGTTTTTTTACCAGATTGTGCGCATTTATTCTAAATGCTAACAATTGTTGAAAGGTTTATTAAACTGTTACGAAATCAACCCATTATTGGTTATAATAGAGGTTTATTCCTTAGAAATTGAAGTAATGTTAGAAAATCTACGTCTTGTATTATTTGTCACCTTAGTCACGGTGAATACGGCAATTACGGCTATTGTTGTTGGTCTATTTGCACTGGTCAAAATCCTGTTACCACTTCGTATTGTTAAAGTCTTTTTTACTCGTTTAGCTAATGGCCAATTTTGGCTTTGGGCAACGTTTAATTTATGGATGCTTAATACAAATAATAAAATAGAATGGAAAATTGAAGGGCAGGAGGCACTTTCAAGAAAAAAGTGGTACTTGATGATGTCGAACCATATTAGTTGGGCGGATATTGTTATCGTATCATCAGTATTGAAAAACGAAATACCGATGACCAAGTTCTTCTTAAAACATGACTTACTTTATGTTCCTTTTGTTGGGCTAGCTTGCTGGGGTTTAGACATGCCGTTTATGAAGCGCCATTCTAGAGAGTACTTGATCAGGCACCCAGAACGTAGAAACGATGATTTTGACGCGATTAATAAAGCGTGTGAGAAATTCAGCAATGTACCTACAACCTTAGTGAACTTTGTAGAAGGTACACGAGCAAATCAAGAAAAGTTAGCAACGGCTAAAACTCCTTATCAGCATCTTCTCAAACCTAAAACGGGTGGCGTAGCCTTTGCGTTAAACGCGATGGGTGATCTTCTTGATGGTATTGTTGACGTTACCTTAGCTTACCCTGAGAACCAACAATCTCCATTTATAGACCTGCTAAAAGGTAAGCTGACGAAAGTCGTTGTGCATGTAAAGGTTCATTCGATGGATGACAATGTGTCTGGGGATTACGTTAATGATAAGGCGTTCAAGCGACGTTTTCATAAATGGTTGAATGTTCAGTGGCAAGAAAAAGACGAATACTTGAAAACAGTCTATCAAAAGGATAAGTCGGCGAAATAGCGAGTTAAGCTAATCAACAATAGCGATTAAAAAAGCATTTATACGGTTTGGAATAAGTATGATTAGAAGGTCAGGTTACGATGAGTAGCTTGGCCTTTTTTATTAAACAAAGACAGTGCGGCTTTATTAAGAAACAGCGACAGAGGGCTTTAATAAGGTCATGTTTTGGAATGCTTTAGAGAGAATGGACTCATGCAACAGAATAAAAAAAAGCAGGCCTAAGCCTGCTTTTTCAATATTCTGTCAAAATCGACAAGCTTATAGACAAACAACGTTTGCAGCTTGAGGACCTTTTTGACCTTGTTCAACGTCAAAAGAAACCTTTTGACCTTCAGCAAGAGTCTTGAAACCGTCAGAAACGATTGCACGGAAGTGAACGAATACGTCAGCACCGCCGTCGTCTTGAGAAATAAAACCGAAACCTTTAGTTTCGTTGAACCATTTTACGTTACCAGTTGCTTTAGACATGATGTCTCCTTAATTTTCAAAATAATTCGCAAATAATGCAGTTGTAGCCAATAGAATTATTTATGTGGTGTTGCGATATATGGAAGGAAAGACTCCATGAACAAGCTGGTAAGCGGATGCTCGAGGATTTTCAAATACATAACACGTCATTCATATAAATAGGTCTGATATCAGGCCGAGACGAATACTAGCACACTAAAAAATAATGTGGAGCGTTTCTTTGAAAGAAATGGCAAAAAGCGTTTTGAGTGCTGTGATAATGGGCAGTTGCGTAATGTTTGGCCAAAATAAAGAGGCTTTATTTTGGCCAAATCTACTCTTATTTTAGTAGTCGAAGTCCATGGGGAAGAGCATCGCCAAAAACACGTTTTGTTTCATTCTCAGAGAGCTCTGTAACGTCGTTGACAAGCGCAATCCAAGACTCCGGAACCTTGCTGGTTTTTAGCTTATTGAGAACCTGAGCTCTAAAGTCATCTGAGATGTCAAACTGACGATCACCTGTTTTACGACAAATCATTACTGACGCAAATGCGATCATTGGCTCTTTTTGCCAGTTTTGCTCAAGCAGTGTTGGTAACCATTGTTCCGCTTGCTCACGTGGAATGACGGTGTGCTGGCTTCCATAAAGCGGTGTTCGCGATGCCAAGCGCGCGACGGCCCACCAATGAGCTTGTTCAAACTGACCATGATTCATTGCTTTACTAATAAACCAGTTCGTCAGTAGAGCTTTATCTTCAACCTCTAAATGTTCTAGAGAGGCAGAAAGGCGCACCATCGATTCATAGCCATGATCTTGTGCCACTTGAGCGGTTTTAGGGTTTTTCATCGCACCTGGGTGAAGGTACTTTGCAATATCCGCCAGAATCGTCTCTTGCTGTTCTTGGCTCAGCCCACCAGCGACTCGTCGCCAGAATACCCACCAGTCAGTCCAACCTTGATGGTTTTTAAACTGTATATTCTGTTGGTACAAAGGCCATATTTGGTCCATTCGCCACGAATCTGTTGCGTCACCAAAGCCGGGTCTCATCGAAAATCCAGTAAGTCTTAACCAATTCTTTTCATGCGCTTCTGAGCGTCTTCGGCGTTTTTTACCTTGAGCTAAGCTGTCAAACAGATGTCTAAGCGTAGAAAAATCCCATTGGTCTCGTTTCCCTAACGCTTTTTCAAGACTTTTAGTCAGCGTCTTGATCTCTTTGCTATCCGCTGTTTTTTTGTTTCCGCTGTATAGGCGCGTAATTAACTCTTTCGATTCCAATAACCTTGGCGAAATCGTGTTTTCTTCGTTCTCTCCCGCAGATTGGTTGCGTACTTCGAACTCCAAGTTCCAACGCTTACTGTTTTCCGTAGCAACGCATTCTAGCTGTAGAGTACCAACCTCTGTTAACTGGCAAGCGAGCTGTACTTCGACACGTTCTTTTTGGTTCTCGTGTAACGCATCCGTTTGCTCGCCCTCTAGCGTTGTGATGTAAGGGGGCAGTGGAAAAAACAGATCGGAATCCACATCGACCAAGACACCATTTTGAACTTGTGTATTGTTAGCGAGGGTGTCGTGAGTAGAGGTGAGCAGATTAAAGCGTACCGGCTCGCCAAGCGTTAGTGAGAATTTACGACCGCTTAATCGGATCTCTTGTCCTTCTTCAGTGCCTTTAGCTAGAAGACACAAGGCTTGATTCTGCTTGCTCTTTTGCTCTAGATGCAAAAAGTAGGAACGCGCGGAACCACCTCCAATCTTAAGTTGAGCACCGCGTCTGGCTTTGGCAAATGCCACCGCACCTAGCGCTACTGATAAATCAGGGTGTGGATTATCAAGCAAGGTGATTGAATCGCCTCGCCATTGATCCAATAGTGACGTCATTCGTTGAGTGACCAGTTCACTATTAAAGACACCACCATTTAGTAGTAACGCAACAGGAATGGCGGGTTTAGAATCTGAGTTTACTTCCTGGCTAGAGTCACAACGGGCCAGAGCCGATCGTGAAACTTGCTGATGTTGAGACAAGAATTGCGCCAAGTGTTTACTCACCGCAGGGTCTGAAACGTAGGGTAGACCGAATTCAACGACCGCGCTGCGTCGTTTATCAGGCGTTTGCGAAAACTCACTGAGTGGGAAGAAGCCATCCAGTGCGATTTGATGAACTTCTTGCTTCGTCAGGTTTACGCTTTTGGTTCCACCTAAAAGCTTTGACCCACTGCCAAGCATAGTAATTTTCATTTCTTCAGGAGCATCGGCTGAAAGAAGTTGCTCTTTTGCTCTGCGTGTCTGTTGAATTAATTTGGTTAAGCTAGCAGCGGTAAGTTTCTTGGACTGATTGAAACGTTGCTCGGCTAGGTGAGCTAAGGCTAAGTCAAGGTTATCTCCCCCAAGCATTAGGTGATCGCCAACGCCAATACGGTTTAACTCAAGCGGGGCATCATTGGCTAACTTTGCTTCAATAAGACTAAGGTCAGTGGTACCACCGCCGACATCACAGACTAGGATAAGTGGGAGTTCTTTCAGCTCTTCGTCCGCTGTTTCTTTGTGTCGAGAGTGCCAGTCATAGCAAACGGCTTGAGGCTCTTCGAGTAAAATGATTGAATCCAATCCAGCCAGTTTAGCGGCCTCGATGGTGAGCTTACGAGCAGATTCATCAAATGACGCTGGCACCGTTACCACGACATCTTGGTTCTCAAGTGGGTTACTTGGGTTGCGGTGATTCCACGCAAGACGAATATGATTTAGATAACTGGCACTCGCAATAACTGGCGAGACCTTTTCCACGTCTTGAGCCCCCGCCCATGGGAGAATGTCAGATTGACGATCAACGGCTTGATGAGACAACCAACTTTTAGCACTGGCAACTTGTCGGCCTTCTACTTTTGCGCCAAGGTCTCTGGCCCATTCGCCAATAATGACTTGCTCTATGTCACCTTCAACTAGGCTCTCTTGCCAAGGTAATGTTAAGTCCGAAGTGGATATTTGACCTGCAGCAGGGTGATAGCGAAAAGAGGGAAGGAGAGGTTTTCTAACGACTTCTCCGGGGCCAACCAGCTGGTCGATTTCAAACAAAGAAACGGGAGCTTGCTCTAATTGGTCGCCATTTTCACAATAAGCGACGACGGTATTGGTGGTACCTAAATCAATACCGACAAGAAAACGAGAGGATGCCATGTGCACACCTTAGATTGAAAAAACGGCATCCTATTAAGATGCCGATTGAATTTACACAGTTAAGTCATTTGAAGCAGTGTCTTCTCGCACGTCGAATTCGACATGCCACTTTTGCCCATTATCTGTCGCAATCGCTTCAAGGTATAAAGTGCCGAGTTCAGTCACTCTTGATACTAGTGTAACGGGCACAACTTCACCTTCACGGCGCCCTTCAGAGACGGGAAGTGTCACTTGAATCTCTGGAAGCTCTTCAAGATCACTCGGTGCCCAATGATCAAGGTGTGTTCCTGCTTCGTCATCTCGTCGAGTGGTAGAGCCAAAGAATTGGAAATGAACCGGTTGACCAATAACTAGACCAAACTCTTGACTTGGAACCTGTGCTACTGAGCCTTCTTCCATGCCAAACGGAGCAATACAGAGTGCTTCAAGTGGAGGAGCCATACCTGGAATAGCTGGCATCGAGCTTTCAATTCCGACGTAGTAACTAGACGCGATGCCACCACGAATACGGACACCTTGGCCGTGGCGAACACAACCGTAGTAAGCTGCACCACTGGCTACGGCAAGGTCTAAGTCCAATCCAGACAGTGATTTTGCTTGTGCCTGTTCAGCAGTCGTTAACCATGCATTGATGGTATTGCGAAGACGATCAGCAAGTAGTTGTGATTTTAAAACGCCGCCGTTAAATAAGATTGCCGTAGGCTTAATAAAGTCTTGAGCAACAGGCGCACTTTCCATTCCCGGCATTCCCGCCATATTGGCGAACGGATCAAACGCTTGCGCTGCAGGTTGATTCACGTGGTCGTTTTCACCGCTAAGCGCATTGGCTTGCTTAGTTAAAAACGCGGCAATATGGCGCGTAATACCCGCATCTTGTGCGTAAGGCAGACCCATCTGAGTAAGTGCGCCGCGAGGTTTTTGTACTGGGTGCTCAGAAACGTGAATGCTTGGGAAGAAGCCATCAACCAGAGTTTGTTGTACTTCTTGCTGTGTTAGCTCAGTTTTTAAAGTTGCACCAAGAAGCTTAGAACCTCGGCTTGGTACGACGATTGGCACAGATTGTAGCTCTGCATCGTTAAGAAGCGCTTCTTTAGCGTCGCGGCAAGCGTGTGTCATCGCTTGAACCTGCCAAGGAGCAAGTTCTTTACCTTGTTGAGCGAGTTTCATTTTTAAGCGATAGGCGAGGGCGAGATCCATATTGTCACCGCCAAGCAAAATATGCTCACCAACAGCAATACGATTAAGTGATAGGTTGCCTTCATCTTCGGTAACTTCAACCAAAGATAAATCCGTTGTACCGCCACCTACATCGACAACAAGAACAATATCTCCAACCGTAACTTGATCACGCCAGGCATCACCGTTGTTGTTGATCCATGAGTAAAGCGCGGCTTGTGGCTCTTCTAAAAGCGTTAAGTGCGCGAAGCCAACATTACGGGCGGCTTCTGCGGTGAGATCTCTTGCCGCAGGGTCAAAAGAAGCAGGAACGGTAATCGTAACGTCTTGCTCTGATAATGGTGATTCAGGATGAGTATGATCCCAAGCCTGTTTCAGATGTTCTAAATAAAGTTCGGTAGTACGAAGCGGTGACACCTTATCGACATCTTCTGGGCTACCCGCAGGCAGAAACGCGTCACGTCGGTTTACACCGCCATGGCATAGCCAAGATTTCGCGCTCGCAACCAAACGAATTGGCGTTTTTGATCCTAGGTTGCGAGCAATCGCACCGACAAGGGCGGTTGGCTCTGTTGACCATGGAAGTACACGTGATGCCGGGTTCATTTCATGCTCATGAGGCTGATACAAAAATGAACCTAACTGGTCTTTAGATTCAACCGTACCAGGTGCGGTTAGCTGAGCAATCGGCAGTACCTTTACTTCTGGCTGTGCACTTGGATCATTTTGATCGGTATTTTCTGTGTAAGAAAGCACGCAGTGGGTGGTACCTAAATCGATACCAACGCTAAACTTGGTGTTTCCTTGTTGCGTTTGTTCTTGGTTTTCCATTACAGCTCAACCTCTGCAGGAGCAATAATTGACGCATCGTAGTTTTGAGCAAGCTTAGGCAGTGTCATATCAGTGGCTTTCCAACCTTTATGGACTAGAGTGCCTGTGAATGGCGCAGAGCCTGTCACGTTGCCTGTTAAACGGACTTGTTGAGCGTTGAAGCCTTCTTCAATGGTAATGCGAGTCTCTTCTTCTTCACTGCGGATAGAGGTAAGAGATACGTAGTCGTTCAGCACTTTTTGGCCACCGGTATGAATAACACGAGCGGCAGCGCCTACTTCTTCATCCGAGAACGAAGTAAGATCTTCTTTTAAGAAATCGATTAAGCGAGCTTCTTGCTGCATGATTGATAGCAATTGCATTGCAGAGTCTGTTGATGCAGTCGCAAGCTTTGATTCCACTTCAACGACTTTCTCTACTACTTTTTCAACTTCGACAATCTTTTCGATTTCAACGATTCTTTCTACTGGTTTTTCAACTTCGACGATTTTCTCAACCGGTTTCTCTACTACTTTTTCAATCACTTTAGATTTACGAGAAACAGCGATTAGCAGTAATAAAACACTCGATGCAGCAAGACCTGTATGCAGCATGTCGAAAGTTTGAGGAATCATATTAATATCAAAGTTCATAACGAATTCTCTTTGGTGGTTATATTTAAGGTGACACTTTCACCTTTGGCCCTTGTTACCCTTACCGTTCTATATGTTTAACATTAGTAGGTTAAACATAATCGCGTTTCTAACATATTACGTAAGGGTAGAATCATGCCGAATGTATGTAGTTAATGGTGGCGGATATTATCACATTCAAGCTTTTTGGCGCGACAAAACGCAGGATAGACCAGTGATTCGAGCTTAGGTGGTGGGTTTTTAATCATTCAAGCGGTAAGAATCAACTCAAGTTAGGGTGCTTGCCCGTCGTAAATAGGAGATCATTGGCTTGAACTTGACGAATACTGAAGGCAGCTAACAGAAATGCAGACTACCAATCGGGAGAAGAGTTCTGGTTTACGCTGATGGTATGTACGTCGAGTTCGATAATTTGCGAGGGACACTGGCAAACATTCCTATATTGATGGCGTGGAACACGAATGAACATAAACACAATGGCGGACTCTTTCGACAATCTTCCAAATTAATCTCGTACAGTTTTTGATTTCGTCGTCATTGCGCCAGTGCTGTTTTTCAAGAGCCCTGGCGTTTTTGTTTTTACTGGGTAATCAGAGTTGGATTAATGGCTAGAGCCAAGGTTAGCTGTGAGTATCAGATATCATCAGTGAAATTACGTTTGTGGCTATCTATGTATTTTTCTAGGCGAACAAGCTTTTTAAGTCTAATGTCGTCCACAAGTGTTTCACCGACAATTAAACGAAGTTGATCTGCCATTAAAGTTACGTTTGCCACTTCTTCTGCGACTCTCTCGATAGTTCCTCGGTTATAATTGTAATAACGAGACAAAGCTTGGATCAACTCTACGCAGTCATTTTTTGCTTTCTCTATCTGGACTCTTTCGCCGTAGTGTTTAGTGGCTTTTTCGATTATCTCTTTACTGCTCATCTGGGTGCTTAGATTGTTGTTCATAAGTTAGTTGAATTTATATCCAATGGTAAAAGTTAGGCCACTAAGATCCACGTTTGGTACACGGGAGTCTTGAAATGCAATATCAAACTCACGCAGTTTGATCTCGCCAAATACTGCACGGTCACCCGTGGTTAGCTCTGCTCGAACGCCAGTGCCCACTGAATACCCGATCCCGCTTAGATCTACGTGATCCAGGATTGCATAAGTTAATCCATAGGAGTGTGCCGCAATACCACTAATCGAGCCTTCACTTGCAACGACACCTGCTGTGCCAAAGGGTTTAATTTGTAGGTTACCGAAATCCAATGCATAGCCGACCTCTCCTTCTATATTGAGGGCCCCACCATCTACTTTTAAGCCCGTGGCTATGTCCCCTGCGTAGGAATCGTCACTCCATCGGTATGAACCATGAGTTGTGCCACTGGCTTTATGGTTAATCCATTCTATGTTTAGCCCTACAATGTGGTTAATATCGTACCCGTAGGTAAAGTTCACCGCGTCCCCTTTAGCGTTGGTGGTTATTGGCTCCAATGCTTCTTCGCGGGTTCCGTCTGAAATGATAGGAGTAAACGTGTGCGTGGCATCGATTCCGTTAGAAAAGCCAATACTTATCCTATGCCCTGAAAAATCTTCGGCATGAAGGTTAAACGTTGTTAAAAGTGCTAATGCTAGTATCTTTCTCATGGTTTGCCCCTATCAGCTGCAGACGTGCTGTGCAGAGTAAATAAATTCACCTTGATCATCGTGATAGTTGTAATCAACCCGCACTATATCGATGCTACTCAATGCGCTTATTAACTGCTCCCATTCAATATCTAAGCAAAAGCTTTCTAGTTGATACTGTAGAAAATTGATAGAAGATTGCAGTTTGATGATCTCTTGTATGGTGGTACCAGTGCTTGCCATTACAATTTGGTTGTCAATGGTGGCGCTAAGGGTAAACAACAACGTTGAGTCTTCCTTTATAACGTGCAGATCATCTAGGTGAGTGATGCTATCTACTTGTCCTCTGTTGTCCGCTAAGACCGAATTCATGTATTTAACTTTGCTATCAGCTGCATCAAAATCTGATGGATTACTGTCTTCGCAGCCGGCAAGAACTAGGGCGATAGGTAGTGCGATTAATTTTTTCATTGTTAGCTCTTGAGGGGGTCTAAGGTTTCTGCCGATGCGCATGATTGAGTCAGTAACCCTCTGCGTTTGTTGTAGTGGCTAATATCATTTTGAATTGAACGAGGTGTTTCTAGAGAGAAGTCGCTTTTACGCACTCTGCCGTCTAAAAACATAAGCTTGCCTGATACATGTCGTTGGAACGTATCTATGACAACATCAGGTGACAGACCGTAGTTAACAGCTTGTCGATAATGGTCCACATGCTTTTGAGTCCAAATAGCCGCTTTTTCTTTGTCATTGAGCGAACGCTCAAAAGACAGAGCGATAACGCCTGCTTGATTCATGCAAGATATTGACTTGTCAGCTTTATCTAAATCCAGAGCAAAGATCGGGAACGACGGCAGAGTGAGTAGTGATAGTACGATTAGTTTTCTCATGGTTAGTCCTGGTTTTCCTGAATAGTTGCGTATCTCAGTGCTTCTTTTATGTCGTCATATGCACGGCCATCGCGATAGGTCATGAACTGCCTGTTTCGAATCAGGTTAGGGTGAATATCCACAAAGCGGTTGCCGTTACTGTCTCTTCTAATGCTCAGGTTTGAGATGGTTCCAGCATCGCTGTAAATCTCTCCTCCGTAGACATCGAGACAGCGAACACCAAGTATTACCACCGGGCCTTCATTTAATAGCTCAATTGAGCCGTCAGGAAACATCAAGTAACCCACATCGTCATCATGCTCCCCATAGCCATTAAAGGGATACTGGTTAACCTCACACTTGTGGGCATGAGACATGATCCAATCTTTTCTCGGTAATGTGCCTGACCAGCGCTCTATCTGACGAACTTGTGTTGCATCGTGATTTGCAAATGAGTATTGAGAGAAGGTTCTTGTTAAACCCTCTGACTTAACCACAAAGTCTGGGAAAACAGGCTCAATAGTGACGTTTTCCTGCGCATACCCACCAACACTTGCAGACTCAATACCGTTACAGGCATTCACTAAGAATTCATAACTAACGCGGTAGTACTTCTCGCCATCTCTATTGGGCTGGTCTTCCCACTGACCAGTACGCTTTACAATACTGTTGTTAGAGCAGTGGTTAGGGTTTGGTTTTGCTGGTGCTGTAGGCGTCGTGGGTGTAATGCTTTTCTTGTGAGAAGGAGTAGATTTCGCGCCACCACAGCCAGCAAGAGTTAGAGCTACAACCATTGATAATACGATTCGTTTTTTCATTGTTTTAGCCTCAGTACCGCACATGGACGGTTAGTTCATTGTTCATTGGAAAAAACGGCCTTCGCTACGAGATACGCGGTAGACCATCCGCTTTTACCGATCAGTCTCGCCATATTCGCTAATTCGATAGGACGGTGTTGTGGCCGATTGATGTCCAGACTTTAATAACCATTGTCTTCCCCGGCTTTTATCCACTTGTGGTTAGGTATTGAGATACGAACGCTGCAATCACCTTCTACCACGACACTGCTTTTATTCACGCTGAGTACTCGGTATTCATCACCCTCAGTGAAGTGAGTTACACCGTTCTCTTCGTGCTCAGCGATAGCGGTGATTAAGTCACCGAGTTGAATGTGGCCTTCAATTAATGCCAATCCATCTTCGTAGTTGCCTGAGTCGTATTGATTGAGAATTAAGTCCTCGGTTTCGTCGAATGAATCATCAATATCGACTTGAATCGCGACGTTGAATCTCATGTCGAGAACATCATCAATCACGTTGACTGTGACGATATTGCGCCCATCTTTAATGGTTTCCACTTTTGCAATTTGACATCTAAGGACTTGAACCGTTTGGTAAATACGGCCTGTTTCTATGTTGAATGTGTCGTTTACTTGCATCACATTTTCCTCACAGCATTTTGATAAGGCTGATTAGCGAAACAACATTCATCGCAATAAAAAGGGCGAGGTAAACGCGTTTAGCACCGGCACCTATTCGAGTCTTTGATACTGAGGTGGTCAGTGCACCAATGACGATAATCGTCCAGGCGATTAGTGCAGTGATGCCTAAATTAAGGGTTTGTTTTAAGCCAAGATAAACTTCCATAGCATTATGTAAGGGGGAGGCAGAGATCCCCCAAGCAACGTTGACTGAAAGAACCATGAGGATTCTTGATAACGTCCTGTCGTGCCAAGGAATTGAGTAATACCGCTCTTTTCGCTCTTGGGAATTCATATTAGTTAGTCTTAACCTTTTGTATTTAATTCTATTTTTGGTATTCAGCTTTCGTTTTTATCGACTAAAAGCTCTTGTTTGATGGGCAATTTAAAGCAGACGAGAGATGTGAACGAGTTAGAAACTATTCGATATGGATATAGGTAAGGGGTGTTTGTGGGAGTTAAGTTTTTAAGATCACAATAAGCGTAATGAAAGGAAAACTAAGACGAGATAGGAAGGTTCGAAGAGAAAATATGCCACGTCTCTGAAACTTTGCTTTGTCCGAGAAAGGTGAAATCTACGGTCTAGGATCAATGGAACGAACGATAATTATTACTTTATTGTATCTCACTGAGTGTAAGTGTTTGATTTTAAATTCTCATGATGACCTATCCGAAAATCGAATAGGTTCTACCTTGAGACAATATGGAGGACGAATATTATGCCTAGCAACTCCTAAGGGGAAACCCCCACAACTAAAAAGGCATATAAACAATGAAGAAATCAATTCTCACATTATCGCTACTCTCTATTTTCTCTTATAGCGCTATTGCAGATGATTCGACACAAAGTAAATGGAACTCAGGCGTAGAAGTGGATCAGAAATTCCGCACCTCTACTGACAAAGATGATAACACCAAGAAAGCAGGTGATGCTATTGGCGCAACGGGTCTTAAATTATTCACATCATTTGATATTGAAGATGCTGGAACTATTGGCGCTTCTTATAAGCGTGCAGGGGATAATAACGAACTAAACCTGAACTACACGCACGGCTTTGAAAACTTCTGGGTTAAAGGTGAAATTGAAGATGTCTATAACAAGGATAAAGACCATACGTTTAAGGCAGGTCTAGGTATTGGTACGTCTTTGGGGGCGTTTGACCTAAATACTCGATACCGTCGTGATTCTGGTTACGACGATAGCAAAACCGGCGGCGAAGCATTCAAAGATGGCTCTAAAATCGACCGCTTTGACTTTGGTGCGGGAACACAGCTAACGGAAAATGTGTACTTAAAAGCTAACCTTATAGACCAAACGCAAAGGAATAAATCTCATGTTGGTGCAGGTGCGAAAGACAACTTCCAAAACTTTGAACTGCGCGCAACATTTGGTGGCAGCAAGTACATCCAGCCATACGTAGAAATTGCGAATGAAGGGAACTTTGCTAACGACAAACGTGAGGACTCAGCCAAGATCGGCTTTGTTCTTCCGTTCTAGTACCGCGAGCACTACTTTTTTCATAACTGCTTTTTCAAAGGCCTCTCGTAGTTAGTGAGAAGGCCTTATTTTCCAGAAAATTCATTCTATACCGCCATTTGGCAGCCCCTTTGAACTTTAGGGGCTTTTTTTGCATCAATGAATTTAAGAGAAACAGCGGATTCGTTGGAGCAATTGCCCAAGAAAGCTTACCCACTATAGTGTAAATGGGCAGGCTCTGTATTGGGTTACACCTGAGTTATTTAGGTAGTTTCAGTTCCAAAACAGGTCGTGATAATTTAACTTGGTCTTCACTTGCAGTTGGCGCAAGCGATGGATTACTAGGGTATTGCCTGCCATCGAATTTCATTAAAACAAATCCTTTTCCACGCGTTCTTACGATCAAATCCTTCCAACCATGGTTTTTCGTTTCAGTGACACTGATAGGTGCGCTTGTGATGGTGCTTCTTGATAACAACGTATAGCTTTCCACTTTGTTTTCAAGAATAAGAAGTGTACAGCCACCAGAGCCACACCAATTAATACCTTTAAGCAGTACGATAGCTTCATCAACACCATTGTCATTGAGATCGGTATATACATAATCGTACTCAGGGTTACCGTCTCCAGTAATACCGATGATCGATTGCTTTAGGTCATGTTGCTTGTTTTGAATGGATGTGCAGCCCACAAACATGAAGAATAGGACGAGCCATAGATACTTCATTCTTTATCCTTGCTGTGTAAATTTCATCGTTGGAGTCATATTATGGTGAGCAACCGAATTATCGAGATCTCAACATCAATAAAACAACGCTGCTTTTTGGGGCAGTGTTAATAGGGTTCAACCTAGTACAACCGCCTTTAGAGCGTCGGCTTCGGGCAGATCTTTATCAATACTCTTTCCGGTAACACAGTGATAGGCTAGCCCGCTGAGCACTTTGTTAAATACCCCTTTCATCACTGGGCGCATAATGAACTGACCCATTAACCACCCAAATGGCCCACCTTTCACAACAAATTCTGAAGACATGTATATTTCAGAGGTGTTTTCATCGATGGCTTTTACGCCCATTTCAGCGAGCATACTTTTAAGTGGCAGAGAGTATTCAGATAGTTCCATTTTGTAACTTTGACCGTCATGGTATTCAGTGATCTCTTCTACAAGGCTTGAACCATCTTGAAAGGTACACAGACGCCTAGCACCCACTCCTGACTTGACCTCACTAATAATAGGAGAAGAGTCTATTGTTACTGCGAACTTTTCAATGCTGCTAAAGTCGGCGAGAACTTTCCAGACTTGTTCTGCAGGGATGTTCACTTTGATTGATTTGTCTGTGTAATGTGCCATGAGTAAATTCCTTCTTTAGTTTCAATGGTTGCTAGCTCTACATACGGTTGGTGACTAGCTATTTTTGCTGTTGACTAACAGTGTTATTTGCAGGGTAGTGCCTCTGAGCTAATCACTTGCTTTTAGTCCTTTAAGGATAATTTCTAGCGCAGCGATAAGGTCTGGTTCAAAATTGGGCTTCATCATCATGAATTCCTCTTGCTGGTATATTTTTAGCAATGCGTCATTTTGAGACTTTGCCGCCCAACTGTTAGACATAGTCGCGAAGCTGAGGTTTAGGAACTGAAATGATTTCTCTCCTTGGAATTCTGGATAGACATTGCTGATTTCGGTCGATAATCGAAAGAGCAAATCTTTGGATAACGTTTTAAATTCAAGTAACTGTTCGTAAGAGCTGTTCTTTTCAAGCGCGATAAATAGGAGCGGGGTTAAATCCATAAATTGAGGGTGGTTCTTTATTACCTTGACCCAGCTTTTTGAGAAATCTGCGATGCTTGGGTTTTCACCTAGGCGATGAAGCTCTTCGCAGCAATCAGTAAACCAACCTTCGAATAGTTCAGCAAAGATATTCAAAAAAATCTCTTCTTTAGAGCTGAAGTATCGGTACATATTTGACTTGGTAAACCCTGCTTCATTGGCGATGCCGTTGAAGCTAACGTTGTCGTATCCTTTTTGCTTAAAAAGGGTAAATGCTGCGTGAAAGATCGCTTCTTTACGTTCGTTCTTCTTGTCGTCAGTTCTAGCGCGTTTCCAGTTCATACTTGTTTCCAGTTCATGCTCGCTTCGCGTAAAAATAATTTAAGTGTCCATCGGTCTCTTATTTTTAGATTAAGAGACCAGTGGTCTTTTGTCAGTGTGTAATTTGCATACAATGCTATTAGGCTACGTATTCCATGCTCTACATTTATGTATAAATGCGATAGAATCTGGCGCTTTCGCGAAAGTGAATAAATTAATAATTAAATGAGTAGTAAGGCTGGCGATGAACTATAACCGTGTCGTGTGTTTCGATTTAGAGATGTGTTGTTGGAACGTAGATGGCGTAGGCACTACGGGCGAAATCATAGAAGTAGGATTAGCTGAGATTGATGTCGCATCGGGTCAAATAGTGAAACGCGCACAATATTACGTGAAACCAGAGCGTGATGAAGTCTCGCTGTTTTGTGCTGAACTGACCGGAATTACACCTCGAAAGATTGAAAAGCAGGGACGCCCATTGAAGGCGGTGATGCAGTCGATGCAGAAAAACTTTGGTGGCCCAAATAAAATTTATGCCTCATGGGGGCGTGACGACCAGATCTTGTTCAATGAGTGCCGTGAAAAAGGGTTAGATATACCTTTCAAAGAGTTTGTTAACCTTGCCACGCTATATCGCATTCAAAATCGCCTTAAAGATAAACGTATTGGTCACCGTGCAGCGCAAGAAGCAAAAGATATTGAGTGGGAAGGGCGTCAGCATTCGGGCTATGTCGATGCGTATAACCTTGCGAAACTCGCGTTAACTATGCTCTAGCTTGTCGTGCATTTTGAAAACTTCAGAAATAAATAAGGCTCCTTTTTAAGGAGCCTTATTTATTATAGTTAGGTGATCACTTATTAATTACTGAGAGCTTGGCTCGGATAAATTCACTGTGATCAACGTATAATAGCTCAGCGGTTTTACGAATGACCGAATCTTCGAGTGGATCAATCTCACCGTCGGCATGAGCCACTTCCCACATTGCTTTAATGAGCTCAAAGCGAGTCTCTTGTGATAACTCTCGTAGTTGAGAGGTAAATTCATACAACGATGCTGCATTTTTTGCAGCTTCTTCAGCTTGAGTAAGCAAGGTATTGGCTTCTTGCTCATTAAGCTCAAGTAAACGCTCAACCAAATGATGCTTAGCTTCTCGTTCAACTTGGTTAATTTGGTTATCGGCTCCGGCAACTTCACATAAGAGAGAGGCGATTGCAAGATTAGGGTTGTAGCTATTCTTGCCTGATAAATCTTCACCTTCAAGAAGTTGCTTAAATAGTGAAGTGATTGCATTGAACATAGAGCTACCTATAAGTTTACTTGGAGCATGATGATTAAGTAATAGGGGCGAAGGGATGAAATCACAAGTTAAAATTGTGTCAGAGCTGATATATCTAAGGCAATCGAATTAAGAAAAGTGAGGAATTAGAGTCATGATGTTGGTTCGTCAGGAACATCAGGGTCTTCCAAAATCTCGATGATCTCTGAACTGGAATGTTCATGTCCCATTAAAAATAGAGAGACCATAGCATCCGCTTTGGTTTTAGTATCTGAAGCGTCTTCGATGATCTGTTCAAATCGGTGACGAATCATATCTACTTCATGTTCGACAAACCCGCGAGCCTCTTCATCACCTTGATTTTCTTCTGGTGCGTTATCAAATTCAAGAAAAAGCAATTTTCCATCAACTGTCGCTTTGATCAGCCGCTCTGGCAGCCACTCTTCCCCCATCACGATATCAGGGTCGCTACTTTCCGGTAAGGAGTCTAGAATTATTTTTAAATCAGATACTTTCACATTTCTGTCATTTCGGAAAACATATATACTATTGTAACGGTGAAATCCCATGAAACATAAGAGTTCCTAATGAAAATAATATCATTTGGTGATATTGAGCAAGGAACGAGAGAAAATAAACAAGATGAAGAACAACAGTACGTGGTTAAACAAGGAGATGTCAGCTATGGATGGACAAAGCTCGTTTACCGTTTCGGAAAAATTGATAAATAGGTTAATTAATCGGGCGTTACCTATAGCCTTTATGGGGTTATGTCTGCCCGCAGTTGCAGATTCTGAGCCAAATAAAAGACCAGCTACTGAGGCCGACAAAACGGTCGAAAGCACGGTAATGGCTGAGCAAGAATGGGGAATTGCGGCGATGACGCGCATTGCGACCATTCCTTATGACGATCCAAATGGGACTGACACCGTTGGTAGCTTTGTACCCATGCTGTTTTTTGAGAATGATTATGTGTTTTTTAGAGGCACAGAGTTTGGTGCACATGTCTATAAATCTGAAGAAAAACCGTTAGAGCTGAATGCGATCGCTAGAATGCGCTTTGTCGACATACCAGCGTCACTTCAAAATGGTTATGAAGGGGATACTGGCGATATAGGAGCTCAACTGACCTACCACATTAACGAAACGTGGACTGCTGATTTTGAATTTATGTCAGACAGCCGTTTTAATTGGCACAGCAATGCGACGATTGGTGGTGTCTTTGAGTCTGGTGATTGGGAACTAAAACCGACCGCAACACTTCGCTATAAGAGCGAAGATTTTAATAGTGTCTATTACGGCTTCTCGAATTATGAAGGCGGATATCATGTTGATGCAGGTATTGATGCCACTGTAGGTATTGAAGCTCGTTATCATGTGATTTCAAACCTCTATTTACTCGGTTCAACAGCAGTAACAAGGCTTGATGAAAATGCTTACGAGAGCGAAGCGGTGCAAGACCGCTATCAAGGAGAGTTCTACTTAGGCTTTGGATTCTTTAATGATAGAGATAAAGCGCCTAAGTCTGAATTGAGTAATAAGCGTTATATTCGAGTGGCACATGGTTGGGCTACGCCATCTAATATTGGTGAGATTATTAAGTTCAACACCAGAACCGACGAATACAATAACCAGTTAAGCTCTGTTTTTTATGGTCACCCTTTAACCGATGAATTGTTTGGTTTCCCTTTAGATATTTACTTAACGCCAGGGTTAGTTCATCACTGGTCGTCAGATGTACAGTCATCAAGCACGGAATATGTCGCCGCAATTAAAGCGTATTACACGGTTAACTGGCCTGTTAAATGGCGTTTTGGTGTTGCCGAAGGTCTTTCGTACATTGATAGCATTACTTACATTGAAGGAAGTGAGTTGGAAGGAAAAGGTTATGAAAAGCCAAGTAAGTTACTCAATTACTTAGATTTCTCTTTTGATGTGAATATCGGTGATTTGTTTAATAAGAATGACTTAAATAATATGTGGCTAGGTTATTCCATTCACCATCGCTCCGCTATTTTTGAAAAGTCGTCACAGTATGGCCGAATCAAAGGCGGTAGTAACTACAACACGATCTACCTTCAATTTGATTTTTAGTTGAACCATCGCCTTTAGGGCGTACAGATGAAGTAAGCCTCGTCTAGGTGCTTTGTAAATCGGAATAAGCCTCAATTCATTTGGAGGCTTATTTTTTACTTGGCGCTAAATGGTAAATTTGTCTGATGCTGTCACTGTACTCTAGTCTTATCAAGTATGTACAAGAGAGAAAAAGATGACGATCAACTTCACCGCTTTTGGCCGATCTAAATCAATGAATGCAAGCCATATGTCCGTTGCCTACATTGAGACACTTATTGCTGATTTTGGTGGTTATATTAGCCACGAGGCTCAATCCTAAATCAGCTATCTGAGAACAAAGGCCCTATCAGGTTTAAAACTGATGGGGCTTTTTTGTTTTATTTTTTCTCGAAACCGGAAAAGTGCTACAATCCGCGCAGTTTTATCTGCTTAGTTTAAATAGGAATTGCTTTGACCTCGTCTCAGCCTAAAAAAGAATCCCAATCTCAGCCTGCCGACAATAAGTCTGCAAGCCGTCAGTCAGCAAATAATGCTCAATCACTGCGAAAAGCATTAAATGAGTGCATGCTACGAGATAGATTTCGTCTTAGTAAACGTATTAGCGGCGCAAGCAAAATAAAAAAAGAAGCGTCCCGCAATGCTGTTTTTGATGAAATCGCTTTAGATATCGCCAAATCAATGATGTCGGTTCAACAGCGCATTAACTTTCAACCGACTATCGAATACCCAGACATTCTCCCAGTCAGCCAAAGGCGTGATGATATTGCTGAAGCCATTGAAAATAACCAAGTGGTTATTATCGCAGGTGAAACGGGGTCGGGTAAAACGACACAGATTCCGAAAATATGTGCGGAGTTAGGTCGTGGTAAGTATGGCTTGATTGGTCATACGCAACCTAGACGTTTAGCAGCACGTTCGGTCGCGAATCGTATTGCCGAAGAGATGAAAACACCGCTTGGGGAGTTTGTCGGCTATAAGGTTCGATTTAACGATCAAATCTCTGATAATACTCAGATCAAGCTGATGACTGATGGTATCTTGCTGGCTGAAATTAGCCATGATCGTTACCTCAATCAGTATGATACGATTATCATCGATGAAGCGCACGAACGAAGCCTTAATATCGATTTTATCTTAGGTTATTTGAAAGAGTTGCTGCCACGTCGCCCTGACTTAAAAGTCATTATTACCTCGGCGACCATCGATCCTGAACGATTTTCAAACCACTTTAGCGATGCACCAATCATTGAAGTGTCAGGCCGAACCTACCCAGTAGATACCCGTTACCGTCCGTTAAGTGGTGACGATGATACCGATAGAGATCAATTAGAAGGCATCTTCGAAGCGGTTGATGAACTGTGTGATGAAGGCCTTGGCGACATTCTGATTTTCATGAACGGTGAGCGAGAGATTCGAGATACCGCGGATGCTCTTGGAAAACGTAACCTTCGTGATACAGAAATTGTTCCGCTTTATGCGCGTTTGTCATCCACTGAACAGAACCGAATCTTTCAGTCTCACTCTGGCAGACGCATTGTTCTCGCCACGAACGTAGCAGAAACATCGTTAACGGTTCCTGGCATTAAGTATGTTATCGACCCTGGTACCGCTCGTATCAGTCGTTATAGTTACCGAACTAAAGTTCAAAGACTTCCAATTGAAGCGATATCTCAGGCGAGTGCGAATCAGCGTAAAGGTCGCTGTGGTCGTGTGACAGAAGGTATCTGTATTCGTTTGTATTCAGAAGAAGATTTTGAATCACGCCCAGAGTTTACCGATCCAGAAATTCTACGTACTAACTTAGCGTCAGTTATCTTACAGATGACGTCTCTTGGCTTAGGCGATATTCAGGCATTCCCATTTGTAGAGGCGCCAGATAAACGCAATATCCAAGACGGTGTTCGACTGCTCGAAGAGCTTGGTGCGATTGATTCTGACAGTAAGAGCAGCAAACACGGTGGAAGTGATAAAAAACGTCTGACGCCAATGGGTAGGAAACTGGCTAAGCTGCCAATCGACCCTCGTTTAGCTCGTATGGTATTAGAAGCAGGGAATAGCGGCTGTTTGAAAGAGTTGATGATCATTGCCTCTGCGCTGTCGATACAAGATCCTCGCGAACGCCCTTCAGATAAAAAACAAAGCTCTGATGATAAACACAAGCGATTCTTCCACGAGGAGTCAGATTTTCTAACGTTCGTTAATCTTTGGGATTACATCAAAAAACAACAGAAAGATCTAACGGGCAATCAGTTCCGTAAACAGTGTAAGAAAGATTTCTTAAACTACTTACGTGTACGTGAGTGGCAAGATGTTTATTTCCAGATTCATCAGTCGATGCGTGAAATGGACTTTAAGCTCAACGAGCAAGAGGGTTCATACCAAAACGTCCACAGCTCTATTTTAGCGGGTTTGCTGTCTCATATTGGTATTAAAGACCAAGAGAAAAGTGAATATCAAGGTGCACGTAATGCGCGTTTCCATATTTTCCCAGCGTCTGGGCTATTTAAGAAGCAGCCTAAATGGATCATGTCTGCAGAGTTGGTGGAAACGTCGAAACTGTGGGGGCGAATCATTGCCAAGATTCAGCCTGAATGGATTGAACCATTAGCGGGTCACCTAATTAAGCGCAGCTATAGCGAACCTCACTGGTCAAAAAAACGTGCTGCGGTTATGGCGCACGAAAAAGTGATGCTGTACGGAATTCCAATCGTACCTAAGCGTCTGGTTAACTACAGCCAGATTGATGCCACAATCAGTCGAGAAATTTTCATTCGCAGTGCACTTGTTGAAGGTGAGTGGGAAAACAAACATCCGTTTTTCAAACAAAACCGGAAGTTGCTAGAAGAAGTGGAAGAGCTTGAGCATAAGTCTCGTCGTCGTGACATCTTGGTTGATGATGATGAACTGTTCGACTTCTATGATCAGCGTGTTTCTACAGACGTAGTGTCAGGGCGTCACTTTGACTCGTGGTGGAAGAAGGCGAGTAAAGAGAATAAAGAGCTACTGAACTTCGAAAAAGAGATGCTGTTCAGAGGCGATGCGAGCCATATTACCGACTTAGATTACCCGAACTTTTGGCATCAAAACGGCTTTAAGCTCAAGCTTAGCTATCAGTTTGAGCCAGGTGAAGACAGTGACGGTGTCACGGTGCATGTACCACTCCCGATACTGAACCAAATTGAGCAAGCGGGCTTTGATTGGCAGATCCCAGGATTACGTCATGAATTGATTGTTAGTATGATCAAAGCGCTGCCAAAAACGCTACGTAAAAACTTCGTTCCAGCGCCTAATTATGCTGATGCATTTTTATCGCGAGCTACTGCGTTGGAAGCACCATTGCTTGATTCACTCGAGAAAGAGTTGCGTCGAATGACTGGTGTAGAAGTACTGCGTGATGATTGGAATCTCAACCAGATCCCTGAGCACCTAAAAGTGACGTTTAGAGCGGTGGATCATCGTAATCGTAAGTTAAAAGAGAATAAAGACTTACATGAACTTAAAGAGAGTCTCAAAGACAAAGTTCAAGAGACACTTTCTAAAGTCGCCGACGATGATATCGAGCAAAAAGATCTGCACACCTGGAGCTTTGGCGAGTTACCAAAAGTGTATCAGCAGAAACGTGGTGGTTTTGAAGTTAAAGCATACCCAGCTCTTGTTGATACCAAAGACAGTGTGGAGATTAAGCTATTTGAAACAGAGCAAGAACAAGAGCTTGCTATGCGTGCAGGCCAACGCCGCTTAGTGCTACTTAACGTCCCTTCGCCTGTAAAGTATCTACATTCAAACTTGCCAAACAAGTCAAAACTTGGCCTTTACTTTAACCCGTACGGACGAGTACTGGATCTGATTGATGATTGTATTGCTTGTGGTATCGATAAACTGATTGAAGAGCAGGGCGGTCTTGTATGGCAGCCTGAACAGTTTGAAGCGTTGAAGGAGCATGTTCGAGCTGAGCTGGGCGATACGGTAGTGGATGTGGCTCAACAAGTCGAAACTATTTTAACGACGGCATTTGCCATCAATAAGAAGCTTAAGGGTAAAGTGGACTTTACCATGGCGTTTGCCTTGTCTGATATTAAGGCTCAGGTAGAAAGTTTGATCTTTAAAGGCTTTGCTACTGAGTGTGGATGGAAGCGTCTCCCTGATATTCTTCGCTATATGAAAGCGATTGAAAAGCGCATGGAAAAGCTGCCTATCGATCCAAATAAAGATCGTTTGCACATGCTAAAAGTGGAATCAGCAACTAATGATTACAAAGAGTTACTGAATAAGATACCGAAAGGCGTTACGATTCCTGACAATGTTAAAGAAGTTCGTTGGATGCTTGAAGAGTTGCGCGTTAGCTATTTTGCTCAGCAGCTTGGAACGCCATATCCGGTATCAGACAAGCGGATCAAAAATGCAATTGATGCATGTTAATTTTCGGTATAAAGCTTGCATGATATAAAGTTAACTTTATAATTCGCACACAATACGGCAACGGCATGCCACAGGGAACCGTTGTGGAAAACAATCAAAAAAGGTTAGTTATGAAAAAGACATTATTAGCACTTGCGCTTATTGGCGCATCAACAACAGCAATGGCTGACTCGTTCATTTATGGTGGCGCTTCTGTAGGTGCTTCTAGTCTAGGTAGCGAAGACGCGACGTCTTACAACATCCACGCGGGTACTGGCATCCTTCCATTTATTGGCCTTGAAGCGGGTTACACGGATCACGGTAAATTTGAGTTTGCTGCTGGCGATGTAAAAGCGTCTTCTGTTTACTTTGCTGTGAAGCCAAGCATTAACTTTGGTCCACTACAAGTGTATGCAAAAGGTGGACTTCACTCTTGGGACATGACTGGTAACGGTTCTGAATTCAGCAATGATGACGATTACGACCTAATGTACGGTGTTGGTGCTGACTACGCAGTCTTTGGCCCAATCTCATTTGGTGCAAACTACATGAACTACGTAGTGGGCGATGAAGATATCGGTACGTTCTCTCTAACGGCATCGTTCAACTTTCTATAAAGCCTAGCTAATGACTTTATAGAACTAAGTCGTTAAATAGTCAGAAAAACGCCAGCATTCATGCTGGCGTTTTTATTGAGAATTGTTAGTTACTTCTGGTTCTGTTCTGCATTGATAGTGGCGTACGTGTGAAGAAGATCTGTCAGAATCTTCACCCAACCGAACGCATCAGATGGCGGGTTAACTAAAAGTTTCTCTACTTGTTCACAATGCGTTTCAAGTGTAATTGCTTGCTCTAGGTTGAAAGAGATAGCATAAAAGTGCCAGAGCACTAATCGCGTCATTCTAACGCTGTTCTGTTTTGCATTCTCTGAATCATCAAAGGCTTGTTGGATTTCACTTAACGCAATGGCCGTCATACGAAGTGTGGCATCAAGTTGCGCGGACATCATACGCTCTTCACTGTCGACTTCTTCTTGTTCAAACGTAAACAGCTCGCTCATTACGTCTTCTGGAACCATCTTACTGATCATTCGTACGCTGAACTCTTCGAGCTCTTGGCGTGGCATAGTGACAAGGCAGTTAAAGGTATAATCACGAAGCATAGGGAAATCGCTCTAATTAAGGGGTCTATTGAATTAAGGTTATGTTAATTAAGCACGACAAGATGAGTCCTCAGTGCTTATCGTAAAAAACAAATAAGGTGTTAATGATTAAATGCTTCTTCAGCAATGTGTTTAATCGCTTGGTAGGCGTCACTGTCAATATCGACAGGTTCACAGATACTCAACAAATCATCTATAAAGAAGCTTAATGCACGAGACTCTATCGCTTTAATTTTTTCTTGTTGGTGAGACGGGAGATAGTCGTACGTCGATGCTGCGCCAAAATCACCGAAAATCATATGATTATCACTGTTTATAAGCACGTTATGAGCATATAGGTCACCATGACAAACCTTGTTTGCATGCAGGTGATTAAAGACATCAATCATTTGCAATACGATGGCTTTGATTTCCGCGATACCAAGTGTGAACTCTGGCTTGAAGGTGTCTCTGGTACAAGATTGCAAACTAGGAGCAAGACCCAAGTTAAAGTAGTTCTCAGGGATGAGTTCCATCACTAGTGCAAGATAATCTTTCTCGCTCACTTGAGCAATCGACTTAACAAGGTTTGCGTGAAAGCCTGTTTGTAAGCAAGCGTGTAGTTCATCTTGCGGGTAGCCATCGCTTGTCACAGCGCCTTTGAAAACTTTAACTGCGACATGTTCTGGGAAATCATAATCGTCATTTAGCCAGTCAGCGTGGGAAATAATGCCAGAAGCACCTTGGCCAAGAACTTGGTTAAGTTTATAGCTAGAAGACGCCACTTGAGGTACTTGAGACTCTAACTCATGGTTTTGGCAAAACGGATTGCCTGCAAATGCGAGCCATGCAAGGCGAGGCAAGCTGAGTAATTGTTGTGGAAACTCAGTTAACTGATTAGCTGACAAGCGAATAAGTTCAAGATTACTTAACTGAGAGACAGATTCAGGAAGATGAGTGATTTTGTTGCCGGCAAGAGCCAGTTTCTGAAGTCGAGGTCTCTCACCCAAAGAGTTTGGTAGCGTCTCAATTTCATTGTCTGTCAAAATCAACCAGCGAAGTTGCGCAGGTAACGACGCGTCGGAAATGTCTGAAATTTGGTTATCTTTAAAACCAATCATCTCTAGCTTTGGGCAGGTACCAAGAACCTCAGGAATATGGGTAAATTTGTTTTGCGACGCGAATAAGATCTTCAAGTTGATCAATTGTGAGATTTCACTGGGGAAATCACTTAATTGATTGTTAGAAAGGTCTAAGATTTCTAAGGTATCAGCAAGTTGCAATATTTCTAACGGAAATTCAGTTAATTGTTGTGAGATTGTTAGGCGGGTAACACCCTTTAACTGACCATTTTTTAGCTGTTCTAATGTATGCAAACTTAAACCTTACTGATGCGAACCAAATTTGAAGCGCGTAGTTTACGTGGTGTCATAGTGAAAGACTAGGGCGCAAAGGAAATAAACATAGCACGTCCTTTATCGGCGTTTATGTAGGAAGTGTAGCTAACAATTATTATCGGAACATAGGAAAATCAATGACCACGCTCTTTCATTTGTCTTCTGCCCACACCCCAGAAAGTGACCCGATTGGTTTGTATAAAATAACATCGGCAAATTATTTGTTTCGCCATTGGCGCATAGGGCAGCGCATCTTACATGAGGTGCAATACCGTGAATCTGATGTTTGTGAATACCATGAAGATGGTCATCATGATTTTGTTTCTAGTTTTAGCTTTGATGAGTACTTTCTGGTTTCAACCGTGTTCATTATTAATAGCTGGGATTTAGGAAATGAAAACGACCTGTTCTCATTACTTAACGATGGCTTTCAAGAGAAGATGCGGGCCGGCCTTATTTCAAACCCTAGTGGTTTCTATGCAGCCGTTATTTTAGCGGTTGATGATGATGCGCTACTGACGAAGTTTTCTGAATATTGCGATCTAATCAATTATCAAACCTTAACAACATTAATGCTGGATCATAATGAAGCATTTAATAAGTTAATTAGTCGAGTATTCATTGACGAAGAGACACTCTACCTCCTGATTAAGCGAAGCTTTGATTGGGAGACTATGAGTAACCGAGAAGCAAAATACATACCTCTGTGGGGACGTGATCAGCAACACTGGCAGCTCGGTCATGAAAAAGGTTTATTGGATTTTGTTATTGGCCAATATATACCCTCGGGTATAGACACCATAACTAAGTATGTTCAACCTAGTTATGAACCACTCCGTAGGTTGTTATTCGAGATGGCTATCACAATGCATTTTTGTCTAGAGCGCATCATCAACTTAGATGACACCTACACACTTAATTCCGATTTCGCCATTTACTTAATTCGTTCAGAAAATACCAAGCATTTATTAAACGCATTGGAAATCATTAAAACCGTTGAGTTTGACTCTAAAGTTGAACGCTTAATAGATAGGTGCGCTGTGTATGGTGAACAGCGGTTAGCGGAAAAGATCATCAACCTGTCAGGTAATGGTTCTTTAGCGTGTCGATATTTTAGCTCTCTGTTTGCCATTCACGGTATTGATAACGTAAAGACCTCTTTTGATCATAGTCAGCTATTTAAATGGCAACGAAGCAAAGTAATCGATTCTCCTAAAGAGGCTTTTGGAAAAGGGTTGCTGTTATTAACGAATGAGGCTTTATCAAGTAATGAATACTCAATGCAAGATCTAAACGCTGCCATAGTGCTAGCGGCTGAACATGGATACTGTCGTATTGTCGAACAACTTCATAGTAAAGGGGCCTCATTGGCAGCTGGAGGACGTTGGCCTATGAAGTATGCCAATAAGTACGGATATATAGAGCTAAAAGAGTACCTGCTAGAGCAAGGAGCAACAGAGGCGGAGTTCAATGGAAGTACTATCGATTTAGGTTAGCGTCGGTTTTGTTCGAATATGAGCCTGTCGATACTTAAAAATGAGTTTTGAAACCCGTTAAAGTATTTCTAAAGCAAGAGAGGGATGACCCAACCAACAATATGAAGGCAAGAGCGAAAGCTTCAACCGATGGGATGTTGGATAACGTGTAACGAAAACGATAACGGGTATTTCAAATGAAAAAATCAATCTTAGCAGTATCACTATTCATCACAATGTCAGGCAGCGCACTCGCACAAGGTAAATTCGCGACGTTGGGCGAGCACCTTCCAGAAAAAGGTGAGCCGACTGAGTTCCAAATGCAATACAGCGGGCCAATTGAAGTCAGTAGCGATAATTTCATACTAGCGGAGTCGGACAAGTACTTCTTCGAGCAGCAAGGTGAAAGTGAGATGAATACCTTTAAGCACGCTGATACTTTAATTACACCAGATAACCAAACCGTCGTTCGTCAAAATAGAGATACGCTTTACTCGAAAGGGATTTTTGATACCAATGGTGGTGTAACGTTTGAATTGCCAAAAATAGACACTTACCAAAGCCTACAAGTGATTGATGAGCAGCATAGAACCATAGGTGTTATCTACTCTGAACAAGGAAAAAATAGCCTAACGGTGACACCAGATATGCTCTCTTCAGGTGAACACGTATGGGTGGTGATGAGAACTCAGGTTAAATCAATGGCGGAGCAAGACCTTGCGCTTGGTCGTGAACAACAACGCATGGTTAAAGTGTCGGCTAATTCCTCAAACCCATATATTGCAAAAGGATTTGAACAGAAAAGTCGCGAGACAACGAGACTCGATCAAGAAAAGAGCATTCTAAAGATTGATTTGGCACGCTCATTTGGTGCACCTGGATCAGAAGTAGTGCGCGAGTTCGATGCAAAAGTAGCGACAGCAATGGGCTTTGGTGGTTTACCTTCTAAACATGCTTACTACAAAGTGTTAATCGCAGAAGACCGCACTGGGTCTTGTCAAAGCATGACATTTGAAAAGCCGCCAATCAGAGAAAAAGGCTTCTTCTCAGTAACGACTTATGGGCCAGACGGCTATATCCACGCATACAATTACGCAACATCTAGTCGTGAAATAACGCCAAACCAAGATGGTTCAATCACGGTTAACTTTAACTGTGAGGGGGCGAAGAATAACCTTGACGTAGCATCCGGCTGGACAGGTATCTTGCGTATGTACGTGCCTAACAGCGTTGAAGAAATTGTCGAGTACGGTAGAACCGTTGAGATGCCACATACCGTGGAGAGCTATGCGAAAAAGTAATGTTCTCATTACGGGGGAGCTCAACTAGATAGCTCCCCTAGAAAGGAAAGATTAACGCAAGGCTAATTACGTTAACCTAGATGCGCCTTTTTCTTTCGACTTCGTCATTCTCTTAGGACGATGCCATAGGAGTTCAAAGTGGTAACATTATGCGATTGAGTGTATACCTAAATAAGGATAAACAATCCCAAAGATTGATAAACCAAACTTTTGATTTAAATGGACTTAAATGGAGAGGCAAAAATGTTTAAACGAATACTACTTGCCAGTGCACTGACGGCGTCCTGTAATGTAATGGCGGCAGAGAAACCTAACATCGTTTATTTATTAGTGGATAATTGGGGATGGGGTGACCTCAGCATTCAAGGCAGCACAATACAAACACCAAATATTGATGACTTTGCCCAAGAAGGGCTCAGGCTCACGAATTTCAATGTACAAAATCAATGTACTCCAACTCGGTCAGCGCTGCATACAGGCCGTTTACCTATAAGAACGGGTAACCAGAAAGTACCAGCTCCCGGTGAACCTGATGGGCTAGCTAAATGGGAGTACACGTTACCAGAGCTGCTATCTGATGCGGGTTATAGTACGGCGCTGTTTGGAAAATGGCACGTTGGCGCAAGTATAGAAAAATTACCGAACTATCAAGGGTATGACTACTTTTGGGGAACAAATGAAGGAACCAATGCGGCATCCTATACGTCGACCCCGCAGTGGGACCCTGAGGTAGCAGAAACCCCTTATATTTGGGAAGGGGTGAAAGGCAAGCCTGCTGAGAAAGTAAAACTGTTTGATATTCCTGCCAAGGTTACGCTAGATAGAGAAATTACTGAACGTACGATTGCTCATATTCAAGAAAAGGCTAAATCGAATAAACCATTTTTTACATACGTCGGTTTCACTCACTTTCACCCGCCGTTCACTGTACATGAAGATTTTAAAAACAAGTCAAAGTCGGGTATTTATGCCGATACGCAAATGGAAGTAGACTACAACATTGGCCTAATATTGGAAGCGATTAAAAAAGCCGGAATTGAAGAGAATACCTTAGTGATTTTAAGCGGTGATAATGGTGCGGGTAACTTCCCTCAAGGTTCGGCACTCGCGGCTGGTGAAATTGGTGGTGGCGGTAACAATGGCCCTTGGCGTGGTGGTTTGAGTACGGCGTATGAAGGTGGTTTGCGAACCCCTGCAATGATCCGCTTTCCAGGACAAATAGAAGCTGGACGAGTGTCGGATGAAATCGTGGGTGACATTGATATGTATACCACCATCGCAAGTTTTGCAGGAGCCGAAAAACTTGTGCCAAGTGATCGTCCTATCGATGGCGTTGATCAAAAAGCGTTCTTCCTTGGTAAAGAGCAATCTAACCGTGACCACTTTATTGTATTTGTGGGTGATGAACTCTTTGCAGTGAAGTGGCGTAATTTTAAAATGCACTTCATGGCGACAGAATCGACTCACTCTCCCGTTGCAACGAAGTTTACCTTCCCTCAAGTGTTTGATATTAAAAACGATCCAAAAGAGGCGTATGAGTTGCTAGGTAACGAAGGCTACTCTCACACTTGGGTGTTTGACCCAATTATGAAAAAAATAGGAGACCTTAAAGGCAGCATGAATAAATACCGAAACATTCAGCCGGGCGAAGAGTTCAAAGGTTACGATTAGTAGTGTGACTTAAGACCTCTAGAGGGAAGCTTGCTTCCCTCTTTTTGTTATTTTTTAGGGAGTAACAAAGAGGTTGGGATATATTGATTTAAATGGCCTTCTCTTTATTAGCGCTATGTTTACTCACTCACAAGTGCTTTTTTTACAACTCAATAATAAAACCGTTAAGCTAGCCGAGATGAGAAAGTTCATCGCTGAGAATGAAATTGCCTATATGAGTGGGATGAGAGCATTAAGTCTAACAACTAGGTTGGAGAACAAAAAGGCGTAACCGAGTAAGATCAAACATGCAGGAAAATACTTCATAATATACCCCTTTGCGTCTATTCAATACCTCCACATTACCAGAAAACCCTTGCTTCCTTAAATGCATCGAGGTGTTATGTGACCTTATAAATGTAAAAGCTTTTAGTGTTCATTAAGCCAACATTTTTCCTTACTGTAACTCAGATTATGCCGAACTGATGTCGAGGTATAGGTTATTACAACTCGCTTTAGTATCTCAATATGCTCTTTCTTAAGTAGCTTGAGCTATTAACTGCCACTTCTCTTTAATTTTTCTTATATAACGTCGTTATATAATTCATATCAAAATAATGAAATATCGAATCGATTTTTCGTTATGCCGCTTTATTCCTTATGTCTTGAAACACAGTTGATGCATCTTTTATTTTTGGTTGCGTCACTAGGGTCTGTTGATCTTTCGAGCTAATTTTTTACCGTGACTTGTTGGTTATTTAGGTAAGGGAGAGGCTTTGATAGGTAGTTATGCTACATGATAAGCCGATAACGCAGGGTAAATGACCAACAAGTGCTGCCCGAATAGGTCGGCTAATATGCGATTAAAAAAATTGGATTTATATGGATGTTTATTAATGAAAGCACAAACCATTAGCCCTCCAAAGTACGCTTGTTGTCGTTTGTCATTTGTTCTGTGTTTCTTAGTCACTCCTATTGAAGTTGTTGCCAGTATTCCGCTTTTGGGTATTCAGAATGACTCTGCGCTGGGCGTGACGGGGAGCTATGGCACTTCATTAGGGAAAAGTGCTCCCTCAGGCTACAGAGGCGCCTACATTGAAGGAAGCATCGGGCGATATGGGCAGGGTTTAGATGTCGGTATTGGTGAAGGATTAATTGCCAAAATGAGTTATGGTGCTAGTGTCTCGTATAAGCGTATTTCAAGTAGTAGCAGTAATTTTGAGAAAGACGACTACTTAGGTATCGCTGGCCGTTTTTCCATGGTTGGTGTTTTAGTTAAGGTTGGAACTTATCAAGGATTGGATTTGGATGAACAGAAAGTCAGTTTTTCTGTTGGGGTTGGATTTTAATTTATAACGTTCTGCCAAGTTCCTCCGGTTCTAGTCTCAATTGAACGTCTTGCCGTCGGTCATTTGGCAAAATATGAGAGATTTGCTTAATGTGTTTCTCTAGCTTGCTACCTGGAGCCTTTTCATTGCGCATTTGCAGATGCCATTAGTCAGAGCAGGACAGCGCTTACAAGGTGGATTTTTAAAAGGACGAAAGATGACGGGTGTGCTGACTTGAAGAGAGTAAGGAATTTGGTTTGGAACTGGGATGATCCTTTGCTCATTTAGATTTGATTGAGCGTTTGTTTCTGTGCACTTAGTAAAGCGAGTCGCGATTTTTTTGACTGAGCTCTTAGCCGACTTCTCTTTTTCTTTTACGTCTTTATACTCTCTCTTAAGAAGTTTGAGCTGTTTCTCTAACTGCTTAATCTCTTTTTTTAATGCTTTTCTGTTTGCCATACCACGTTACAACTCAGCCAAAACTTACCTCTCTTCATCGTATTGGTAATCACTATCATTTGCAATCGCAATTTTGGATATTTGAGTTGAAATGATAATGTGGTTAAAGAGAGTTTCTAAATAGTATCCAAGTTCAAAAAGCAGTATCTGGAGTAGATGAGGGGGATGGTTTTAATTATTATCCGCTAAGGCCATCTCTGGATGATAGAGCACCACGGTGTTTCTTCCATTATCTTTCGCTTTATAGAGCGCGATGTCAGCTTGTTCAATTAGTGTGTCGAAGTCGGAAGTGTTATCGAGGACTGCAACTCCGATACTAACCGTCATGTTGATTTGTGTTGCGTATACATCGAATGGGTTATCCACTAATAATGTTCGTATTCGGTTTGCTACCGTAAGTGCTTTGTTGGCATCGGTATTCGGTAAGATAACGGAAAACTCTTCGCCGCCAATTCGACCAAAAATATCCGACTCCCTAAGCCCTTGATGGCAAATTTGCGTGAAATGTATCAGCGCTTTATCTCCAACACCGTGACCAAATTGGTCATTAATCTCTTTGAAGTAGTCTATATCTAAAACGACAACGCTTAATGAATTACTTTCATTGCTGTATAGGGTGAACTCCTTTCTGCCTATATCTAAAAAGTATCGTCGATTGATGATTTTAGTGAGTGAGTCTTGAGTCGCTTCTAAGAAGAGTTTTTCTTCGTAGGCGGCTCTATTGGCTTGCTCTTTCTTCAGTATGAACCGAGTAACGAAAATCGTGACCAAACTAAAGGTCACAACAATCATGGTGACATAGGGAAGAATATCTTCACTTGGTCGATGAGGTCGCCATGAAAACGATCCAATTCGTTTACCATTGGGCGTATAAATGCCAGATCCGTATTTAGGCTGAACGCTATCAAAACTCAGCAATAGCTGCGGTATTTGATGATTGATTGAAAATTCGCTCAACAGCTCTGTATCGATTTTAGTGCCTAAAGCCAGGTATGTCCCTTCACGAACAGATCCTGTTTCTTCGCTTAACAATGGGCCGCCAACAACAATATATAGACTGTCGTTAAGCAAAAAGTAACCAGTAGAGGTTTTCGTTCTTGTTGCGAGCTCATTGGCGCTTTCCACCATATGGGCAAGCCCTTTCCGCATCAGTTCATCGAATCTAGGAGGAATGATCGCTTCGTTGCTCACAAGGTACGCGCTTTTCTCACCTTGTTCGATGGCAAGACTAAAATCAAACCCTTTATTATCAATAAGGTAGCCACCCGTGTTGTCTTCCACCCATTGCTCATCTTTTTCTACAATGGCCTTTTGATACGTGGTATCCCAATAAGTGTATTCCTCAATCAAAGACTCTTTGTGCTGATTTTCAAGCTGTAGAGCAAGCTCCATACGTTGGCTTAGTTCTAGTGTGGCTTGATTATCTAAGGAATTTAAAAAGTAACTAAGAATGCCGACAATGGCGATGGCCATTGTAAAAAATAGCCAAGATATAATGGTTATAACTGACTTGGCAGAAATGAATTGCTGAGAAATGAACTTCGACATAGTAGTGGACTTCTAATGTTAAATAGTGACTCCAAAGTGATACGGCTAAATCGCCATTGGCAATCTTATACAGTTAAGTGTAGCTGTATTTTTGGAGGCGCTACCGGTTTCACTTTAGTCGACGCAAAATGATTCAGCAGAACATAACTCAACAGGCCCTAGTTACTCTCAGCAATAGAGATAATGCGCTTGATGACCTCGCCTTCAGTCACTGAACTATCTCGGTAATAGCGAAAAATTTCCGAGTTGATCGCTTGTTGCGCCATAGGGTTAACGGCCATGGAGTCGGTCATGCTTGGTGCAGCAAGGCCATGTTCGATCGCGTAATTGAAATCTTTGTATGACTGAATCTGGCAAGGGTTAAATGAGGACAAATCAATATCAGAGCGAACAGGAATAGATCCTTTGACTTGGTTGAATCTGGTTTGAAACTCTTTGTCTGCTAGGGCATTGGCCAGTTGGATGGCATCATCTTGTGTGAAGCTTTTACTCTTCATGAAGATAAAGCTGTCCATATTATAGAGAAAGATATTGTGTGACTGCGGCGCGGGGTAACAGCCGATATGAGAAGGAACAGAGATGTTTTCCGCTAACAGTTCACCAAGTATCCAATCGCCACCTAACTGAAACAGGGCTTCATTATTCGCCAGTGCTGCTGTTGCTGTGTCCCATTTCTGATTGGAAAGCTCTGTGCTATTTACACTCTCTTCGCTAACTTCAAGTAGTTCACTTAAACGACGAAACTGCTTTAACGCATGGCGCATCTGGTCTGAATCAATATTGTTTTTGTTTAGATCGACCAATACGGTGTTATAAAAATCAACACCGCCAGAGGCGATCACCAAGCTTTCAAATAGTTGAGCGATTTGCCAAGGCTGCTTACCAATCGCAAGTGGCATGATGCCTTCTTGTCTGGCTTTTTGCATAGCATCAAACATATCAGGCCATGTCTTAGGCGCTTCCAGTCCAAGCTTGTTTAACAGTTGGTGGTTTACCCATAACCAATTTAAGCGATGCAACGTTAAGGGTAGGGCAACATAGCCATTTTGGGTTCTATTAATATCAATAGTGAGAGGGTAGAGCACATCATCCCATTGGTGCTGTTTCGCAACGGCATTAATGTTGTGCAGTATGCCAATGGCATCCCATGACTTAATGCTTGGGCCTTCAATTTGAGCAAAGCTTGGGGTATTCCCCGCTAAGGCGCGAGCTTGAAGAACGGTCATTGCACTGTCACCTCCGCCCCCCAAAACAGATGATGTTGAGACACTCAGTGATGAGTGAATTAAATGTTCATCAAGCACGGAAAGTGCTTTGCGTTCACCGTTTGATGTCCACCAATGTAAGAACTCAACCTCACCAACAGCCACAGCGTTGAAGCCTAGCAATGAAAGCAGCAGAGCGAGTTTGGTTCTATGCCTGTGTAGCGATTGAGTCATGCATTCTCTCTTATGAAAATCGTAAATTTCTTATAAAAAGGGTTAGTCTCTTGGGAAAAACAGTGTTGCACGCAAGCTGCCATGCGCTGTAGCAGTGAGTTCAAGGTTGCCCCCATGAGCTTTAATGATGCTTTGTGAGATGGTTAGCCCTAAGCCATTGCCTTCTTGGGCATCACTGGGGTTAGCTCGAAAATAGGGCTCACAGAGCCTATCAACCAAATTGGCATTTAGCTTGGTGCCTTGATCTTCAATAACAACAGATAGTTGTTCATCGCTATCGATGACGGAAATGTCTGCTCGGTCTCCATATTTAATGGCGTTATCGACAAGGTTTTGAATACAGCGTTTTATCGCTAACGGTTTGCCAATAAATGGCGAATGTGAGACGCCTTGAATCGTGATTCTGTTGTTATCTAGGCTGACAAAAGAGGCGATGTGATGGAGCAGCTGGTCGATATTAATAGGCTCAATCTCTTCGTGAATGTCGGTCTCTTTAATGCATTGTAATGCGCCTTTCACCATTAAATCTAAGTCGTTAGTGATGCGTGAAAATCGCTCTCGTTCTTCGTCGTCTTCAAGCATTTCTGAGCGTAGCTTTAAACAGGCTATTGGTGTTTTCAAATCGTGCGAGATGGCCCCAAATAGCATCTCTCTGTCTTTAATATGGCTATCAATTCGACGGTTCATTTTATTGAAGGCTCTTACTGCCGCTCTTAGTTCGGCGCTGCCTTCTTCTTTTACCTCAGGCACCTTCAATCGACTCGACATCAGAGTTGCCGCCTTGGCCAATTGGCGAATTGGGCGTATTTCTCGACGTACAATAAACCAAGTACAAATAAGCAGTAATACAGCAGAGAGAAGTAGCGTAAACCACTCTCTAAGCTCAAAATAGTTTGTCTCTAAAGCGACATAAGGCGCGGGAAGAACGGCGGCCAAATAGAACCACTCTTGGGGGGCGACCTCAATCTGCATGACTAAAATCGGCGGGTTGATATCGCCATAGGAAAGAGAATAGTGTGCCCACAACAGTGGCAAGCCATCAATGGAGAGTTCATTGTTGAACACTCGTAAATCATCACGAAGAGTGAACTCCACCTTGATGTTCGGGTCACCTTCTAACTCGTTATACAGTACTGACTCAACTTCATTGATGACTAGAGTTTTTCGTTCACTTTGCGGCAGTGGTTTTACGGCAATTTCGTGGTCATTAAGTGAGACAAAAAAACGCGTCCCGCCCATGCTGCGCAGTTGGTTTAGTACAAGGTGGCGATATTCAGGCGGCAAGCTTTGAAAAAAGGAAATAGTCGAAGAGGCGCTTCTTGCAAGGCTATTTACAGTGGTGGTTAGCCCCTGTCTATCACGTTCACTGGCGTGTTGATACCAGATAGTACCCGCTAATACTTGCGCTAAAATGATAACAAAAAGCAGAAAGAGGCTGGTTCGTAATGCGAGGGAGTTTGACCAGATCTTGGTTCTGTTAACTGTCATAAGTCACGCTCGTAGTTAGCATATAGCCCTTATTACGAACGGTAATGATCAATGATCGATCTTTGTCTTCTAAGTGGTGACGTAATCGGCTTATTTGCACGTCTATCCCTCGCTCTAATGGATCGGCGTCTCTTCCCCAGATTTCTCGCGCAATATCATCACGAGATAAGATTGACTCGGCATTGCCAATAAACAGGTTCAGCAAGGTTAAGTCTGCGCCACTTAGCTGTTTCGTTTCGCTACTGGGTGTATGAATCAGTTGGCGAGTGACGGTATCAAGTCGCCAATCAGCGAAGAGAATCTTTCGTGCTTGTTTTGGGTGAGTTGAGATATGGCTGCGACGAAGAATGGTTTTAATTCGAGCAAGCAGCTCTCTAGGACTAAACGATTTGGTAATATAATCATCGGCGCCCATCTCTAACCCTGCGACACGATCGGCTTCTTCGGTGACTGCAGTTAGCATGATAATCGGTACATCAGAAAGGCGGCGCAGTTTTTGGCAAAGGGTAAAGCCATCGTCTCCGGGCATCATAATATCCAGAATAATCAAGTCCGGTTGGTGGGCGTCGAGAAGGCGCCACATCATCTCGCCACTCTCTGCGCCAAGGACTTCAAAGCCTGCGCGACCAAGATAGTCTGAAAGGGCATCGCGCAACTCCTGATTATCATCGACCACCAAAATCTGCTTACTGTCCATAGTACTTACCATTCCATCCGTCCCTTTTAATCGTATCAATATCATGCATCGACACATTGACGAACTCAATTCCAGTCGATGTAATTTGCTACTTACAAAGCACTATTTTTGTAAGGGTTCACTTACAAATCCCTATCCATTTGTAACCTTCAAGGAATTATTCCTCGATACGATAGTGAGGCTTTAATTAACCTTGAAAAAACCAATTGTGGAATGATGAACAGTCTCCAATTAGGAGGGAAAAATGTTAGGAAATATCTTTGGACAACTACAAAAAATAGGGCGCTCATTAATGTTGCCTGTTGCGGTGTTACCAGTCGCGGGTTTAATGTTGGGAATAGGTAATGCAGGTTTTGCGTTTATTCCGGATGCGCTAAGTAAGATCATGCTGGCAGCAGGTGGTGGTGTGTTTGGCAACATGCAGCTGATGTTTGCTGTGGGTGTCGCGCTAGGGCTATCAAAAGGAAATGATGGCGCAGCCGCTTTAGCGGGCTTGGTTGGGCTTATTATCATGAACGCATCACTGGGTATTGTCACAGGACTACGTGGCCTAGAAACCGATGCGATAATTATGGGCGTTTCAACACTGCAAACAGGGGTGTTTGGCGGGATTATTATCGGTGCGTTTGCCGCGATGATGTATAACCGCTTCTACAATATTCGCTTGCCCGAATATCTAGGGTTCTTCGCCGGAAAACGTTTTGTACCCATTATTACCGGTGTAACGGCAATTCTAGTTGGAGCGTTATTAGCATTTCTATGGCCGCCCGTGGGGCAGCTATTGGATACCTTCTCCAATTGGGCGGCGTATCAAAACCCAGTGATGGCATGGGCGATATATGGAGCGGGTGAACGTTCACTGCTACCCGTTGGTCTTCACCATATTTGGAATGCACCGTTCTTTTTTGAAGTGGGTAGCTATATTGACCCAGATACCGGTAAAGAGATTACAGGTGAACTGACTCGATTCTTCGCTGGTGATAAAACAGCTGGGTATTTGTCTGGTGGCTTCATGTACTCAATGTGGGCACTTCCAGCGGCGGCATTAGCGATTTATCATTGTGCAACACCTGAGCGTAAGAAGGTCGTTGGTGGCTTAATGTTAACGGCGGCGCTTACGTCATGGCTAACCGGTATTACTGAACCGATTGAATTTACCTTCTTGTTCGTTGCTCCAATACTGTATGTCATTCATATCTTCTTAACGGGTATTGCCTTTGCATTGACCGCGTTTTTAGAGATTAAGCACAGCACCGACTTTGCACACGGTGCGATCCAGTTCTTCCTCTACTACCCAATGTCGACAAATGCGTGGATGTTCTTCATCATTGGTCCTATTTGGGCATGTCTGTACTACAGCCTGTTCCGATTGTTAATCACCAAGCTTGATTTGAAAACCCCAGGCCGTGAGACGAATATTGCTGAAGTGAAGATAGCAGGACAGCCTGATGAAATAGCGACAGATATTGTTGCCGCTTTAGGTGGGAAAGCGAACATCAAATCGGTGGATGCGTGTATTACTCGTTTGAGAGTGAGTGTTAAAGACATCGCTCATGTAGATAAAGCGAAACTAAAGCACCTTGGCGCTCGTGAAGTGTTAGTTATTGGCGATAGCTTGCAAGCGATATTTGGTACACAGTCAGACAGCATCAAAACGGAAATACATGGCGTACTTGCAACAAGTTAATTGAAATGTGCTCCTGATCTTACCGCCCCCCTATATGTGTAAAAACATGTGGTAAGGTTTCCAGCCAGCCCTTTGAACGTAGTTCTTGTGGGTTGGCTTTTTCGTTATTCGATGGATACTCGTTTCATTCTATTCTAAAGGCAGGGCAGATCATGGCAAGTTGGTCTGATTTGGAATGAGAGTAAAACAAGCTCGCTGTTGGAACGATTTGTGTGCTACCTAAAAGAAACCGCATTATGAGTTCAGCAACAGCTTTTATCACCTTCAGTTTGGTTCAGTTGTACTGGTGGGCATGGCACCGTGCCATACGAGCAAAAAACACAGCAGTCTTCAGCCAAAGGTTTTAATAGTTGATGGCACCTTTCACATTCGTAAAAATATTGGCAGGCGTTGGTGGGCATGCTCTCAATTTTCTTATGCCCGCAATTTGGGCAGGTTATTTCTGATATTAAGGTAAAGGTATTCATTTTTCGCACCTCGCTGGCTATTTAAATTGTACTAGTATTCAAAGTAACTCAGTGGATTATTTTAATTAGGAGTAACAATGAATAAGTCGGTATTAACCCTCACTATTTTTTCTTTAACGTTAATCGTTGCGCCTTTTAGTAGTGCTAAAAAGCCTGAATGGGCGGGGAAAGGCAAGCCTAATATAGAAGAGGTGGCTAGTGTCTCAGACGCAGAAGCATTGGAAGGTGAGATAGAGCAGCGGCAAGAAGAGGTAGACCTTCTCATCGAAGAAAAAAAGAAAAAGGCAAAGCAATCTGGCAAGGCGAAAGATAAGAGGAAGCTAGAAGAGGAGCTAGAGTCTCTTGAAGAGGAGAAAGAAGCACTTGAAGAGAGCCAAGAAAATCTTAAAGAGAAAAAATCAGGTCTTGAAAAACAGAAAGATAAGAAAGCTGACCAAAAACGTAATGAGCTAGATAAGGGCTCTGAACAAGGCCAGCAGAAGAGAGAAGAACACAGTAAAAAATGGTGGAAGTTTTGGGAGTAAGTTAGCTTAAACCTGCCACAGTGCGTGTTCAATAGATCCTAAAATGTAGATAGCGAATGTGCCTTTTGTCGGGATTTCTAGAGGTGGAACAGCAATTTCAGCGCCCTGTGCTTTTACATCCGAGATCGCCTGCTCTATGTCGTCTACGAGTCAGTATGGGCGCACCACTGGCGTTTCAGTTCCTCGCAAAGGAGGCCTAACACCGACATGGCTGCCATCAGTAGTTAACACACATGTTTTTGCTCCACCAAGAAATTCATCGGGTTTGGAAAAACAGACCTACTGTGCGGCTTCATACGCTTACAGATGAAATCAACATCTGAAGAAACAATTTCTAAATAGTGTACTTTCATGGTTAATCCTTAAGTCGCATGTGTTTAGCTATGTTCGCGTATAAAAAGATAGTCCAAAGAATATACATGAAAACTTCTAATGGGCTAGTAGTCAAAATATCACTCTCACTTCTAAATTCGATATCGTACACAGTGAGTAGAACAACCATAGGAATGAGTAGGACTGAAAATCTGATGGTGACAACGAAGCCTATACTGAAATACCGTCCTAAAAAATCTTGACCATTTTCACCACCATTTGCTTTATAAATCAGGTAAGTTCCAATAAGCACAATGGCAATATTCGCCATCGCTTCAAATTGGTTCCAGTCATTTGAATGTTCAACATGTCCACTAAGCAAGTATTCGAATGCAATTGTATAAACAGAAAACTGGATGAAGGCGTAAATAAATCTATCTTTCTCAGTGAGCTTTTCTCCAATAATATCTTTCTTTAGTGCTTTAATATTCCAGAAGTACATAGCTTGTCCCTAAGTGAAAATGACTAACATAGGGTATTACTATTTTATCCGTGGCATACATGTAACTGCGTATCATTTGCGAGAGGTAATGCAGTTTCTAATGCTTTTCTGGCACTGGGGTTTTTACTTGGCCTCTAATTTTAACTGCCAATAGCTCACCGACACTTCTTTCCCAAATTTGATGCCAATACGGTCAAATTCACCGACTTTCTTGAATCCCATTCTTTCATGTAGCGCAATACTTTTCCGGTTTGGTAATGCAATGACGGCAATAGCATTTTTAATATTATTACTTTCTAACGTCGTTAATAGGTGAGTATAAAGTGCTTTGCCTATCCCTTTTCCTGCGCTATTAGGTGACAAGTAGATAGAAGGTTCGACTGTGTATTTGTAGGCAGAGCGAGCATTCCATTGACTGGCATAAGCATACCCTTGAACTTCACCTTCTATTTCAGCAACGACCCACGGTAGACCCGTTTCGGAGATTCGTTTAATACGCTCTTTTAATGTTGAGACTGAAATGGCTTCTTCTTCGAATGAGATAGTTGTTGATTCAACATAATGGTTATAAATCGCTACCAATTGTTCCAGATCTGTATCGTTAACCTTTCTGATTTTCATACACCCTCCTTGATGCATTGAATTTGATTTGAAAAACGAACTCGTATCTCTAGCCCTAAAATGGCACAGTCTCTAGGTAGTTGCCATCGAGATTAATTAAACGCATTGATCACCTTATGAAAGGCGGCTTTCAGCACCATTAAAAACGCGATGGGCAGTAGGATGGACTTAAGAAGAAAGAGAGCAATTAAGTTCATGAAGTCCATAATATAGTTATTGAAAATGTCAGGTAGGTTTAATATCTGATCTTGTTTGTTTGCTAGTGATTGCGATAACCCTTCAAATGCACCCTTCGTCTTGCTCCAAAAACCTTCACTATCTTCTGCACTCATTTCGTCATCTAACGATAAGCTTTCAATGTTGTTGGTTAGCTCATTGGATCGTTGAATCGATTGGTCAATTTGTGGGTCGATAAATGCTTGGTCGATTAACGCGTTGGCACCAAGCGAAATTGCGAGAGAGAAACGTACGAATACAGTGAAGATGAACAGCGATTTAGCTCGACTTTCATAACGATTGAAGCGTTTGAACCAAACTGAGATTAAGTAGACACTGGCAAAGAAAAGTAAGATGCCGTTACCAAGGGAAGAGGAAAATATCATGAGCAGCATCTTTTGCAAACCCAATGACGCAAGCGCAGTCATGATGATGTGGCTGGTATAGACGAGTGTTTCGTTAACGGGCTCTAACAATTCCCCCAGTCGAGTGGTGACTAACCCGACAGAAAACTCCACCCCTTTGGCCGCTGAAATTCCCGTACTCAGGGTTTTTACTGAAGCATAGGCCACCGTACCGTGCACAATCGATTGGTTAACCTTTTCATGCGTATAATCATCAAGTAACTTAAAGGTGCCTATTACGCAAAGTAGAATAATCAATAAGGTTTTCAGCCACTTAATGAGTGGTGAGGTTGCGTAGCTGGAATGCTTAGAAGACGTTGCTTCGTTCGGCTGAGGGAGTTTGGGTTCGAGAGTGGTATTTTCCATAGAGTATCGACTTAAGCTAAAAGATCCTACATCGAGTGTAAACGTCACTTATGTCAGTAGATAGAGGGTAAAGGTAAAAATAGATTCAGAAAGTGCGGAAGTGGGGAATATTGTTGAACCTATTCCAGTTTAAACAAAGTGAAGAGTGCCACGCACGATAATATTTAAGATTGGCCAAGCTGCAGATCTTCGACCATTTAACAATAAAATGCCTACAGCGTTCGCAGGCATATATAAGATGCACTCACCTGATGTTAAATATCGCTTACCTGTTAATTTGCACCTGATGGGTTAATCTTCGCCATCACAAATTCATAGGCGATTTGACCGATTTCTCGGCCAATATCTTGTCCTGCTGGAACCGAAGCGGGAAAGTGAACACCAGCCCATACTCTGCTTTGACCACATTTATCCTCTAGGTCTGTCCAGGTTTCGAATTCCAACTCAATTGGTTGAGAAGGGGTAATATCGGGTTCTACTTTCGATGAACCTTGATTCACAGGAACCACGTAACCAAGCTCATCAGAACCAAGATACAAACGACTGGTTTGTGCATGAGCAGCGCAAAAACTCGCAGAAGCTGAAGGATACTCAGGGTGATCAGCGACATTGAGGTAGCTTGTCCATTGTGAAGCAGGGATGTCTGTTACCGTGCCTTGTCCAATGCCACCCCAAGCTGTGACAGGGTTATCTCGGTAGATAAAAGCAATAGCTGAAAATGGCCTTACTGCATCGTGTTTATACTTTTCTTTCCAGATGGCAATGGAAGTATCGAATGCAGCGACATTAGTAAGAAAGTCGTAATGGATAAACTCAATTAAGCTGAGGTTATTAACTTGTGAAGCGTATAAAGCTGAGAATCCTAAACTGAAGATTTTGTCATCAAAGAACTCGGCATACATCTTCTTATGATCATCTAAGTTAGCGGATTCTTGTAAGACTTGATCGGCTTGTTCCACATAGGCTGACCAGTTATAGACTTTACTTGCAGAAGGTCTTGGTGAACGAAAAGCATGCACACTGTCATAAGTATAAGGCAGGGTTTTTCGGTGTTGAGGTGTGACAAACTGCTGAACACGGTACAACCCGTGGCCCGTACTAAGGATTGCAGGTTGCCAAGCGGAAGGGTTAATTAGTCGATAAGCCGTATTTTTAGGTTTGTATCCAAGGTAGTCTTGGTAAGGCATTCGGTTGTGGACTTTTCCTCCTTCATCCCCTAGTTGATTCATTCCATCATGCTCTCGTACTTCAACAATGGCTTGACCAGCAACGTTTCCGATACCAATTGGGCTGATGATATCTGTTGATGCATTATGCGGGTCTAGACCGAGATTGCTCAGCATTGCTTCCCATTCAGATGAGCGATGCGGGTAGAGGCTCTTCAATATATGTTGTGAGGCATATAGAAGGGCGATGTTGATGTTTTCATTATCTTCGTTTTCATTGGCAGGGCGTCGCTCTATAGTTGAGTAGACCCCGACAGCGGTTGGGTGATAGGGAGCTGAAGCATCAAACCATGCATTGGTAAGTAGCGTCGTTGCTCTCAATACCAAAGTGGCATCGCCTCCACTTGGTGAGGCTTCAAAAATTGCACCGATGGCACTGGGTATCACCACCTCGGCTGCTGCATTACCATTTTTCAAATCGATAGCTAAGCCATTGAAACTAAATAAAAGTGATAGCCCGGCTATCAATTTTAGTGGCATTCGTTTAAGTAGAAACATAGGGAGAATCCTTGGATAATTAGTCGCGTGCTGACAAGCTAAATATAGTTAACCTCAGGTGTATTTCTTGCGAATGGTAGAGTTTGGAAGTGGCCTCTAATCTTGAAGGGTTAAGCGATGAAAAAGACACTGAGTTTTGGAACGAATGTGTAAGAGCGTAAGACTTTTATGAAATACCGTTTATTTAAAGGTGTTCAGGTGTTTATACGCCCGGAACCTTGCTAATGTGGAGTATAAATAAAGGCTTAGGTAACTTGATATGATTTATCAATACATTGAAGACAAGAACGTAACACCTGAAATGGATGAAAAGTTGAGAGGGTTGCTGAGTGCGAGTTTTCTGAATCGAAATGATTCAGAGATATTCAGCCGTCAACGATTTCTTAAAGAGATGCCGCAACATCGATACCTATTTTGGGATGACGAAACATTGATTGCACATATCGCTGTTCACGATAAACAAGTCATGATTGATGAGGTTTCTTATCCAGTGTGCGGTATTGCAGAAGTTTGCGTTCATGCTGATTATAGAAAGCAGGGTCTTGTTAAAAAGCTACTAAATCATGTGCATCAAGATGGGCTGGCGTCAGGCTATGCTTTCTCAATTTTGTTTGGTGATGAAAACGTCTATGGCTCAAGTGGGTATCAACATGCAGATAATTTAAAACTGTTTGGCTTAACTAAAGAGTGGGTGTCATTGGATAATTTGCTGATGCTGGCACTTAATAAGCAGTGGCCAGAACAGGAAGTGAGGCTCAGTGGCATTCCGTTCTAACTCTTAACGCAATTCAGGAGGAATTGAATGTCACCTAATGTATGGATAAGAGCGGGCATTGTTATTATTTATGGTTCATCTATTGATGCGAATGCACACAAACACCATGCCATACAGGTTGTGTGGCCTAAAGAAGGGGATTGCTGTGAGTTTAATGGAGAGTCACTTTCATCCCCTTTAATCATCGATTCTAATGTTGAGCATCAATTGCAACTTGATGAAGGTTGGATACTGCTCGTGGAGCCAAGCAGCGTATTAGGTGTCACGTTATCTGAGCGCTTAAACGGTCTGCCTTTCCATATATTAGATACGTTAGAGGCCTATAGCGATCTAGCGCAGTTTAGTGTGAGTGATGAGGTTAATGAGTTGCTTTCCCCACTGTTTAAGGCACTTATCTTACCAACCCAGTCACTGCTATTTAACGAAAGCCAAGTATCTGACGAACGAATTAAAAAACTCATCGTTGAGTTGCATGAATGTTTGGATGGCGATTGTATTAAACCGACTCATTGGCGAGCGTCTGAGGTAGCGGAATCTCTGGCGTTGTCAGAAGGGCGTTTTCTACATCTGTTTACTCAAGAGATAGGCGTTCCTTGGCGGCCCTATCTATTATGGTGCCGAATGATCTGTGCAGTAAATTCGATATTAAAAGGCGAATCCGCCACTCACGCGGCGTATCAAGCAGGGTTTTCTGATAGTGCCCATTTAAGCCGTACCTTCAAGAACACCTTTGGCATTACCATTCGGCAGGCCAACAGCATTTTTCAATTAAAGAAACGAGGTTAAAGTGTCATCCAGATCTCCAATGACAATAATTTCCTAAATTCTAGATTTCTCAAACTTTTTATCTCTTAAACATAGCCAGTTTATTCAATTTTTAACCTATCGCTCCCGTTATTCTCTCAGTACCAAATAAGAACAAAGCCTAATGAGAGGAACAACCTATGAGCGAATTACGTATGAATGAATTGTCTACAGAGTACCTACAAACCACGCCAATGCTGGATTTCAATCACCCAGAAATCCAGACCCTAGTTGAAAAAAGAGAGTGGCGATCACTATCTCAATACGATGCGATCGGTGCTATATATCACTTTGTCCGTGATGAAATAAAGTTTGGCTACAACAGTGATGACCGACTTCCAGCAAGCCAAGTGCTACAAGATGGCTATGGTCAGTGCAACACCAAAGGTACGTTACTGATGGCGCTGCTTAGAGCGGTAGGGGTTTCAACGCGTTTTCACGGTTTCACGATTTATAACGAACTTCAGCGAGGCGCGATTCCGAATTACCTGTTTGTGGTGGCGCCACCACGAATCATCCATAGCTGGGTTGAAGTGTATCAAGATGGCCGCTGGGTAAACCTAGAGGGGTATATTCTAGACAAAGCCTACCTAATACAAATTCAAGCTCGCTTTGCTGACAACAACGAATCGTTTTCTGGTTACGCTATTTCCACCAAATGCTTGTCTAACCCTAATGTCGATTGGAATGGCCGTGATACCTACATACAGAGTGAAGGTATTGCAGATGATTATGGCGTTTACACGCAGCCGGATGATTTTTATTCTAGTTATGGGAGTAATTTATCTGGCGTGAAAAAAGTGTTGTTTCGATACGTTCTACGTCATTTGATGAATCGAAACGTTGAGCAAATTCGCCTAAATGGTATTTCTGGGTGAGAATTCTTATTAAGTAATGGTTCTTAACCAATGGATTTCCGTGTCTAAAAAATTTTTTATAGAAACCAGCAAAAAGCGCTACTATCGATTGGTGAGCGTAGCAGGGCTTTTTAGTCGGTCTGCTTTGTTAATAGCGTGCACTACTATTCTTCTTACACTTTCAGTTAATTTTTTCTTGTTCTTATCCAAAATGAGACAAACTTGCCTCTACTCGTAAAAATTTTTAAACACGGTATAGGCATGCAATATGCTGGAAACAGTCTTTAATACAAACCATAAACCTGACGTGGCTCGCATTTTTTGTTATTTTTATTTATACAACTATAAATTTGTAACAAATGATTTTTTTTGCCATTTCGAATTGTAATTGGCTTGCTCGGGGTGTTTATGGACGTAGATGTAATTCGTCAAGATGTATTGATTAAAGATGTCGCTGGCGATGTTGTTGTATTCTCTGTGGATGGTAGTGGTAAAAAAGCGCACATAGGCGATACCATCACCCAAGGTCATATTGTTATCACGGCGAATAACTCAAGTATCACGCTGGTTAACGCTAATTCCGAGCTAAACTTGAATGCCAACTGTGTAGCGTGTGGGGACGCTGACGGAGGCTGGGGCGTTGCGCCTGTAGCAGGTGAAGTCAACTTTGACCTTGAACAGCTCAATAATGCTGATATTAGTGAAGAAGATCTCGCAGCCATTCAAGAAGCCATTCTAGCGGGCGCCGATCCAACGGAATTATTAGAAGCAACCGCGGCTGGTGGTGCTGGCGGATCAGCGAATGCGGGTTTTGTGACGATTGAGTATAATGGTGCGTCAGTTCTCGCGAGTACTTTCTTTGAAACTTCGACGATTGTTCGTGAGGAAATAGAAACGGCCGATGATGAAAATCGCCCTTTATCATTAGCCACCGGTGGTGAGGGCGTGACTGAGTCTTTATCTGAAGGTTCGCTATCCCTTAATTCTTACTCTCAAACGATCACTACGTCTATTACGGTGTCTTCTGGTGATCTATCGCTTGACCCAGATAGCTTTGTACCTGAAACAACATCACTTTCTTCACTACTTAATGAACTAAACTCTGATATTACGTCTTCAGGTGAAGCGGTGTTGTTTCGCTATGACGAAGTACAAAATGCCATCATTGGTGAAAATAGTGAAGGTGTTGTTCTTCGCATTGATATTAATGCGGTACCGACAGGTAACGATGTTTCCCTTGAGTTGACGACAACCATAAGCCAGCCAATCGATCATCTGTCATCAGTAGGCTCTGGTCAGGTTTCAATTTCAGATGATCAGATTACGCTCTCTTTTGATATACAAGGTGCAGACTCTGCCGGTAACGCTCTTATCACGCCTATTAATGCAGAAGTTATCGTTGAAGATGGCGTGGACGCTACGGTGACCACCGTGAAATTCCAATCGGTAGAGTCCGACAGTAATATTCTTGAAGGTGAACTGGTTCAAATTGGAAGCGATTTTCTATCGTCTGCTATTTTTGACAATACTGCATTGGCGCAATTTGATGGGCTACTCAGCGATAATCAAGAAACGGTTGCGAGCTTGTCTGGTGATAGAACAGAGCTTACTCTTTCGTTAGTTGGCAGCAACGAGCCAATACTGACGGTGACTATTAATACCGATGGGCGCTATACCTATCAGCAGTTCAAACCATTGGAACATAATGATTCTGATGAGGTTTCCTTATCACTACCCACCATCATTACAGATTTTGACCAAGACTCGGTAACTAACTCGATTGATATCGTCATTACTGATGGAAATAATCCTGTGATCACAGGGGTATCGGCACTTGATCTTGATGAATCTGGCGTTGATGGAGGCGCTAATGAAGGCAATGCTAATACATCGGGGACAGGCCAGATCACTTATGAGGCAGGTAGCGATGCCATTGACCACTTTGAATTAGCGCCGGATGAATTTAACAGCGATAACTCACTGACCTCTCAAGGGCAGGCGATACAGCTTGAGTTGATTACCTTAGACAACGGCGTTCGTAGTTATGAAGGCTTCATTGAAGTTGAAGGCAACCGAATTCCGGTATTTGAAGTTTCTGTTGATACACCAGCACTGGGTGATTACTCGTTTACCTTGCTAGAGCAAATTGATCATCTTGGTGCCGATGATTTATTAACCGTGATTAACTTGCCGGTGTATGCGGTTGATACGGATGGCGATCGTTCGAGCCTTTCACAAGGTGAGACCAATGCACAAGCAGCGACGATTCAGGTTACGGTACAAGATGATACTCTTGAATTGGTAGACAATAGCTTTTCTGTCACTGAGCCAACGCAAGCAGGTGATACATCAGTCTTTCATAGTCTGTTTAATTTTGAAGGGGCTGACACCGCAACTATTCAGTCGTTTACTTACTCTGGTAGTCAATACACTCTTGATCAGAATGCATCTGATGACACAATGCAGCGTTTCGATTTTGCTGAAGGTACGCATTCTATTTCGCTCAATGGCGAGTTTGAGTTTGTTGTCGCTCGCGATATTGATCATTCAGCGAACGAAACCATCGACAAGCAATTTGTATTTACAGCAAGAGATGCGGATGGAGATGAAGATACAGCAACCGTTGACCTGCAAATTTCTGATGGTGGCGATCCAACAATCAATGTTGTACCAAGTGTGAGTTTATCAGAGTCAAACCTAAGCGATGGTTCGGCTCCGAGTAGCTCGGTTGTGAGTATGACCCAATCGATTGATTACAGTGAGGGCAGTGACGATGTTAACCATTTCAGAATAGCGACGGATGAATTCAATACGGATGATGCGTTAACCTCAAACGGATTAGTCGTTCAGCTTCGTGAAGAGCCTGACGATTCTGGCCAGTACTTAGGGTTCACCACCAATGTACTCGGTGAAGAAACAGCAGTGTTTACCCTTACGTTTAACCATCATGGTCATCAACTCAGTGACGATAAAGGACAATATACCTTTACTCTGATTGAAGCACTTGACCACGCCGATGGTCTTAAAAACAATAGCTTAAGTTTTGACTTGCCCGTGTACGCAGTTGATACCGACGGTGATGACTCGGCGATGAAACCACTATTGGTGAGCATTGAAGACGATGTTCAATCCATGCTAGATGGCGGTTTAACCATTACAGAACCAAGTGTTGCAGACCTAGCGGCTGGAAATCCAACCACAGATTCGATCAACCTGTTTGATACACCAAGTGCCGATGGTACGACAATCACTCAGTTTAGCTACGATAGCGGTGACCCTATTGCGCTTAACCCTGCTATTACAGGTGAACAAGCGTTTGATGTGGCTGAAGGGACCTTATATATCACCATCACAGGTGATGTCCGCTTTGAACCGAGTCGAGATCTTGACCATTCTGCAGGGGATATTGTTAAATCACTCGTTGTAACGTCAAGTGATGGAGATAACGATACATTATCGTCGACGGTTACTTTAACCATTCAAGATGGTGACATTCCTCAAATAGAATCAGTACCGACGGTGAGTTTGTCTGAAGCGAACCTTGATGACGGTTCTGATCCAAATAGCCCTAACGCTAGTAACCCTAATGTTAGTCGTACTCAGTCCATCGATTATACGGTTGGCAGTGATGATATTAGCCACTTTCAAATTGCTGTTAATGAATTCAATACCGACGAAGCGTTAACCTCAAATGGATTAGTCGTAAAGCTTCGTGAAGAGCCTGCCGATTCTGGACAATACATAGGCTTTACCAAGGACAACAGTGATAAAGAGACGTCCATTTTTACCATCACGTTTAATAACTTTGGTAAACCGTTAAGTGACGATAAAGGCCAATATACCTTCACGCTCATTGAAGCGCTTGATCATGTGGATGGTTTACAAAATAATACCCTAAGCTTTGAGCTACCGATTTATGCGGTCGATACCGACGGTGATGATTCGATAATGAAACCACTATTGGTGAACATTGAAGATGATGTTCAATCCATGCAAGACGGCGGCTTGAGCATTACAGAACCAAGTGTTGCAGATCTAGCGGCTGGAGCACCAACGACGGAGTCAATTAATCTCTTTGATTCGCCGAGTGCGGACGGCGCAGTGATTACCCAGTTCAGTTATGAAGGTGGTGATCCTATTACGCTTAACCCTGCTATTTTAGGTGAACAAGCATTTGATGTCACTGACGGAACTTTGTATATCAGCATTGCTGGTGACGTGCGCTTTGAACCTAATCGAGACCTCGATCATTCAGCGGGAAATATCGTTAAGTCGATCGAAGTTACCTCTAACGATACCGATAACGATACGTTGTCATCGATCGTTACTGTAGCCATTAAAGATGGTGAGAACCCACACATCGATTCAGTGCCAGCGGTGAAGCTGTCTGAAACCAATCTCGGTGATGGGTCAAACCCTGACAACTCAAGTGTCACGGCTACCCAGTCAATTAATTACACAGAAGGCAGTGATGATGTTAGCCACTTTAGAATTGATAGTGAGAATTTCAATACCAACGAGGTATTAACGTCAAATGGATTAGCCGTACAGCTTCGTGAAGATCCTGCCGATTCTGGTCAGTACTTAGCCTTTACCATGGATAGCAGTGATAAAGAGACCCCCGTTTTCACCATCACGTTTATTAATTTTGGCAACCCATTAAGTGACGATAAAGGTCAATATACCTTCACGTTAATTGAAGCACTTGATCATGAGGATGGATTAGAAAACAACAATCTGAGCTTTGAGTTACCGGTTTATGCGGTCGATTCCGATGGTGATGATTCTACGATGAAGTTGTTATCGGTGAATATTGAAGATGATGTTCAATCCATGCAAGACGTTGGCTTAACTATTACAGAGCCAAGCGTTGCAGAGCTAGCGGCTGGAAACCCAACCACAGATCCGATCAACGTGTTTGATACCCCAAGTGCTGACGGTGCAACAATCACCCAGTTCAGTTACGACGGTGGTAACCTTATTACGCTTAACCCTGCTATTTCAGGAGAGCAAGCGTTTGATGTCACTGATGGAACTTTGTATATCAGCATTGCAGGTGACGTTCGTTTTGAACCAAGTCGAGATCTCGACCATTCTAAGGGAGATATTGTTAAATCAATCGTTGTTACATCCAGCGATGGAGACAACGATACACTGTCGTCAACGGCCACTTTAACCATTAAAGACGGTGATAATCCCCAAATAGAATCAGTACCCGCGGTGAACTTGTCTGAACTGAATCTTGATGATGGGTCAAACCCAAACGGCTCCAGTATCAGCACCACTCAGTCAATCGGTTACACAGAGGGCAGTGATGACGTTAGCCACTTTAGAATAGCGAGTGACGAATTCAATACGGATGACGCGTTAACTTCGAACGGATTAATCGTACAGCTTCGTGAAGAGCCTGTCGGCACTGGCCAGTATCTAGGCTTTACCGTTGATGGTAGTGATAAAGAGACATCCGTCTTTACCATCACGTTTAATAATTTTGGCAATCCATTAAGCGACGATAAAGGTCAATATACCTTCACGCTCCTTGAAGCGTTTGATCATGTGGATGGATTACAACACAACACCCTAAGCTTTGAGCTACCGGTTTATGCGGTTGATACCGATGGTGATAACTCGGTCAAACAATCACTCTTAGTAACGATTGTTGATGATGTTCCGGTTATTGACGGAATCATTGATACGAGCGTGTTTAGTGTTAATGAAAGTGGATTAAGTAGTGACTCACCTCAGGCATCTGGGCAGTTTGTTACGACTGATGGGGCTGATGGCGTGGTCTCGTATGCGTTACAAAATACGTCAAATACTGAAAGTGACCTTTATTCAGGTGGTAATAAAGTCTCCATCGACGAGGTTTCTGGGGCGGCGAATAGTACGACGTATCAAGGCGTGGCGAATGGAAAAGTGGTCTTTACATTAGCGTTAACCAACGATGGTGCGTATACATTTACCCTACTAGAGCCTTTAGACCACCTCAGTGGTTCTGATTTGCTCTCTATTCCTTTTGATGTGGTGGCCATTGATACCGATGGTGATATTTCAGAGGGCATCTCATTACCAATCGACATTGTAGATGACAAGCCAGTACTGTCAGGGACAACCGGTGAACGCAACGTTGATGAAGATGACTTAGGAGGAACAGGATCAGATCAAAGTGATGATACGAGCCTATCCGGTTTCTTTACTATCAGCGAAGGCGCCGATGGTGTTGTGGAGTATGAACTGGTTAACGCTGCAGAGACACTTGATGGGCTCACGAGTGGTGGTGAAGCGCTAGAGTGGGGAGACGTATCTCAAAATATGTCCCCAAGTGGCACAACCTTTACTTATACGGCGCAGACGGAATCTGGCACACCGATCTTCACGATTATTTTTGATACCCAAGATAACAGCTATCAGTTTGAGCTATTGGGTGTGCTCGATCACTCAATTGCTAATAGTGAAGATTCAATTCAACTTGAATTCACGATTGTTGCCAATGATTTCGATGGGGATGTTTCCAATCAAATTACTCTACCGATAACCATCATCGACGATGTTCCATTAGTGAGTGCACAGTCGATTTCTAGAATTGAAGGACAAGGCTTTAGAAATAGCAAAGTTTCTATGTTTGATGCTACGACAGATGAAGGGGCAGATACCGCATCGTTAACCAAAGTTGAAGGAACGACTGAAAACGGTGCGACAATTGTTTTTGGTGGCCCGAGAGGCAGCTATTTAGATTCAGTTGATCTCAACGATGGACGCCAAAATATTCGCGTTTATGAGCAAACGGATAATGGCGCTGGTGGAACAGAAACCAGACAGCTTGGGATTTTAAGGGTGAACTCTAATGGTGATATTGAGTTCCGCGCTAACGGTAATCTTGAACACGATAGTGATGAGATTAACTTCTCTATCAATGTAACAGCTACCGATGGGGATTTAGACACGTCGACAGCGCCACTTGAGATCTCCATTAGTGATAAAGAGTCGAGACCTATTTCACTTAAAGTGACTACGTTTGAGGACTCAGGGCGTGACGTTTCGATTAAGTATGCAGCAGGAGAAGAACCAGAAACGGCAAACATTCAAGATAATCAGTCTGGTTTAGCTGATCGCCCTGCACAAGTGTCACTTCAGGTGAATTTGTTTGACTCGGATAACAATGAATCTATTGGTGCGTTAACCATTAAAGATGGAAATCACCAAGGGACTTTCTATTACTTAAAGGATGGAGAGTACCATAAGCTTGAGGCTGACCCTGTAACAGGCAGTATCACTTTTGATGGTGCTTTAATACAGCAAAGCTTCAGTCAAAGTGGCAACAACACCATCGCAACGATTGATAACCTCTTTTTTGTTCCTGACCGTAACGTCTCAACGGGCAACGGTGGTGTGAAAATTCATTATCAGCTAGAAATTGACAATGACGGTGTGGCCGATCATACCATGGATTCAAACTTTAGAATTGAAATTGAAAGTGTTGCCGACATAGCACAGTGGAATGATAGTCGCAGTACGTATCAATACGAAGTAGGCGAAGATGATAGTAATGTACGATTGCAACTACGTGCGGAATCTCAAGATACAAGCCGAGCTGAAACCCTCACCTATGAACTAAAAGTTATTGACGGTGAAGGCGAGTTTGAACTGCTGGATCGTAACGGCGATGTTCTGACGCCAATCAATGGGGTCTATATTATTGCGGCAAACGATATCAACCGAGTTGAAGTCAACCCCATCGACAACTTTTCGGGTCAAATTCGTTTTGAAGCGACAGCGATAACAGAGGAGCGTTCGAACTCATACAATGATGGTGTCAATGATAAATCTGACGCGCGCTCTCCATCTCAAGAGATTGTTATCGATGTTACCCCGAGTGCGGATATGGGTAGCTTCCGCGTTCAACGTGCCCAAATTAACGAAGATAATATTGATAATCCGGATTACTACGGTGATGAGCCTAATTACAATGCGTTCACGTTAGATGAAGTGATCACCATGACCCCTTCAGCGGACAGCGATGGCTCTGAAGCGTTATTTGTACGTATTTCGGACGTAACTGAGAACGCGACATTAGAGTGGATTGGTTCGGGCGATAGTCAGATTGTCGAAATGACCATTGATGGGGTGACATATTATGAGATCCCTTATGAGCAATTGTCGAGTGTCGATGTCGTTCCTGAAAAGCACAGCAATGAAGACTTCTCGTTTAAGGTAACGGGTGTAGTCAAAGACAGCGCTGAACTTTCTGACGGCAATATTCATGTTGATGAGCAAATACTGGGCAGCAAAACTGTTAATGTTGAAGTGAAGGGGGTAGCCGATGAAGCGGTAGGCGCGACACTCGGTTCACATTGGAGTGACTTTGTTGATGGCGATGTTCAGGGTGTCGAAACGACGATTACTGAAAGCCACAACGGAGATAGCTTCGCAATACTTGATTTTACGATTATCTCTGGAGAGCGAGTAGACAAGCCGCTTGATGATTCGGAATCCGTCACAGTATTGCTATCGAATATTCCTGAAGGAGTCGTTATTGAAGATAGCGATGGCACGCAGATTGACCTCAACTTTGTAGGCTACGATGGTAACGGACAGCCAATATACGAAGCGAATATTACCGGAGCTCATAACACATCCGGCATTGTTGTTCGTCCGATTGACTCTTCGACTGATAACATCCACGTGACGGCAAGCGTCATCGTGACTGAAAATGATGGTCATGTTCATACTTTCGATCAAGAGGTAAGAATCAATGTTGAACCTGTGATTGATACCTCTGAAACCTACAGTAATAGCGCCATTGGTAACGAAGATCAGCCGATCAATATCGACTGGCACCCTGAAGGTACAGATTATATTGATAGCGATGAACACTTTACCTCTATCACACTAGAAGACATTCCGTTGGATGCTCAGGTCATCGTTAACAACGGCTTGGTTAACGTCAAGGTAACAGTGTCAGCGGATGGCCTTTCTCAGGTGCTCGAAATTGAACCTAATGGCATGACGCCTGAAGCGTTTACTCAAGCTGCTCTGAAGAATAATTTTATTCAAATCGTACCACCTCAAGATTCAAGTTCTGACTTTAACTTGAAAGCGATAGTAGAGATCGAAGAGCGTGACCACGAATACACTAGCGATGATATTGTCGGTGAAGGTGGCCGAGTGACAGCGACACTTACTGGTGATATCAGCGTGGTTGTACGTGCTATTGTTGAAGCAGAAGACAGTGACAACAAACTCGGTGTAAGCGATGAAAACGGCTTTGTGGACTTCACATCGATTACCGCAGACAGCCAAGGTGTGATTCGATTTACCACCAATAGTGACAATCAATCGGTCGACCTTAATGGTGATGAAACATGGGATGGTGAATACGTCATCCATTATAACGAAACCGATGCCTCTTCCGTTGAAGTGGTTAGTGATGTCATCATTGAGCTAACGCATACCGACGGCAGTGCGCTAGATGCATTGGTAATTAGTCAGTTACTGGTTACAGGTGCTGCCTATGAAGGGAATGGTCGTTGGGTGATTACCGATGAAGACGCTTTCAGTGTCAGTGCGCCGCAAGGGCTGGATCTAACTCCTCTCAATCCTAGTGATTCAAGTGCCTTCAATAATATAAAGATGTCGATTGAAACACTCGTTCAAGATAAAGGTGAAGATGCGAATGAGCGATCCCCAAATGCGTTCCGAGAAAGTTCTATAACGCTATCCTTCCCTGAAACCGTGGTTGCAGGGGACGAAGTCGCCGCCGAGATTGCTATTACAGAAGACAGTCTGGTTAGCGCGACAGAAGACACTCCCCTTAATCTTGGTCAGCAGTTAGATTCGATCATAAGCTTTACTGGCGCAGATGACTCGGCGGATGAAATCACCATCGTTCTTGATAATAAAGTAACGATTGATGGAGTGACCTACCCAATCTCCATTTCAGGTGCAGAGGTAGATTTCGTCAATGGACAGTTTGTTTTCCAAGCTAATATTTCCGATTTAGGCGTAGTTGAATCTCTTGATGGGCTTACGGTGACTCTACCGAAAGACTTCTCTGGTGACTTTAGGTTACCGATTAAAGTCATTACCCAAGACACAACATCAGGTGACACCAATGTTGCGCAAGGTAATGTGGTGATCAATGTGAACCCTATTGCTGACGTGGGCGGTGATGTACCAACCATTACGTTAGAAGTGACAGGGTCGCTTGATGACAACATGACCGCGATTGATCAAGATGGTGTTTCAGGCGCGGATAGCGTTGGGTATGAAGACAGCTATATTCAGCTGAATATAGGTCATGAATTGGCAGATAAAGTCACGGGTGTGGAAGGGGGGCAAGAAGCCCTTTCTTCTATTAGATTGACGTTGGCAAAACAAGATGTTGGCGCGTTTTATGACAGTGATGGCAATAACTTAGGGACTGAACTGTTCTTTAGTGAAAGCCAAATCAGCGCTGGTGCGTTAGACAATATTTTGTTTAGAGCCAAAGAGAATTACCCAGGTGATGATGACCAGAATGAAGTGACCATTAATATCTCGGGAACGGTCACTGACACTGCGACATTTGATGAGTTTGCTACTCAAACGGCAGAGCATTCAGCTGATTTCTCAACCAGTGTGAGTTTCGATGTTGTGCCTGTGTTAGATAAGGTGGAAGTCACTGGGCCAGGAGATAACCCAAGTGAAAGTATTGAGATCACCACCAATGAGGATACGTCGGTTTCATTGGGGGATCTTGCACCTGTCACAATCTCACTGACTGACCTTGATGGGTCTGAGCAATTTGTCTCGCTTAAATTCGTTGATGTTCCAGATGGTTTCTTACTTTCTGCAGAGTCAGGCTATACCGTTAAAAATAATGGCGACGGTGTGTGGAGTGTGCAAATACCATCGGATGCAGGAACAACGCTCAACTTAGGGGCGATTTCTATTCAACCACCGAAGAACTTTAGTGGCAGCGCTGAGTTTGGCGTTACTGTCTTTACTCAAGAGTCACTGCTCGGTGTACCAACCGAAGTGGAAGGTTTGCCAAATTTTGTGCTAAATGTGGTGCCTGTGGGTGACAGTGTTGATGTCGATGCGACAGATGCGATAACTGGGCTAGAAGGTCAGAATATCGATATAGAAATCGATGCATCTGTTATTGATAGAACCGACGCGGTTTCGGGGCATGGCATGTATTCAGAAAACAGTGCCGAGGTGTTAAGAGTTGAAGTGACCAATGTGCCTCAGGATGCGTCTATTTATCATCCAGATGGCATCACTCAAGCAACGTATAACGCGGTTACTGATACGTGGACGCTGGATATTGACGCCCAGCATTTGGATAAAATTGTTTTTAACTCCGGTGAACACAACTCTGGAGCGAATAATGGTGGTACCAGTAATGTCATGGGGATTGATAGCCCGTTGACTATTACCGTGCAATCGGTCGACAAGGACGCTGAAGGGAATGAATACCTAGGGCCACAAACCAGTTTTGATGTCGAGCTAACGATCGACCCCGTTAACGATCAGCCAACCTTTGTCAATGTCGTCAATCTAGAAACACAAGAAGATATCAATGTTGCCATTGATAGCTTTAGCATTGCTGATATCGATGCCACTTTTGATGATCCCGATGCGGACTACACCTTAGCGTTAAGTGTTGACAAGGGGGAGTTGTTATTTTTCGATGCGACGGGTGTGGACTTTTCATTAGATGCTCAAGGACACCTCTCTTTGTTCGGTAGTGTGGCGGATATCAATGCGGCGTTAAGCTCTGGTAAAGTGGTATTTAGCCCAGATGAAGATAGCAATAATGATAACTCTTCAGGCTCAGTCATTGTTACCGCTTCTGTTGACGATGGGGGTAATAATGGGGTTATTTATCTCAGTGACGTAACAACGTCACCAACAAATCAGACAACGTTTGAAATTAAAGTCACCGAAGTGAACGACCAACCTGAAGCGAATAATCTTGATTATGGGATTATTCTCGAAGAAGGGCAGATCATCATTTATGCGCAAGATCTTATCAACGCAACCGATGATAAAGAAGGCGATATAATTCAAGTCACTGGCGTCTCGGTCGCAGAAGGTCAAGGCGAATTAGTTCAAAGTGATGATGGCACATACTGGACGTTTACCGCCGCTGATGAGTTTAATGGCGACGTGAAATTAAGTTATACCGTTGTAGATAACGGAACGACAAATACCACCCCAGACCCTCTACATGACAGTGCCGAAGTTAGCTTTACGGTGCAAGGCGTTAATGATGAACCCGTGATTGATGGTTCTCATGTTACTCATGTGGTTAGTGAGGCCGATAGTCAGTTAATCAGTGGCATAAATATCAGCGATCCAGATTACGTTGGAGAGTACGCTGATGACTTAATGACGGTGACGATTACGGTCACAGAAGGTGTGTTGTCAGTCGTTCTTCCAGATGGTTCAAATGTCTCTATTACGGGAGCTGATAGCCAAAGTATCGTCTTAACGGGGTCGCTATCGGAACTGAACGCAGTGATTGATACACCAGTGAACCCAAATGGCATGTTCTTAGATGCGAGTGACGTAACCAGTAGCAATATTGGCCTGGATGTGGTGGCGCGAGACAGTGGTTGTCCGTCGGGTATCGTGATAGAGACAGACCCATCTCATTATGACATTACCGTTACTCCCGTTGCTGACACTCCGACTTTAAGTGTCGATCCTGCAATGAATTACATTAAAAACATGACAGCAAGCCAAACCGCGAGCAACAACGGAATTGCCATTGTAGGGCTGTTAGCAACACTGACAGACACTTCTGAAACGTTGAGCTTGCGACTAACAGGGTTACCTGAGGACGTAAACGTAACCAGTGATGCTGGTCTAATTGACTACTCGTCGGGTGTTTGGATTGTCTCTTTTGAGGCTATTGACTCATTAAAAGTGGACAGTGTTGAAGTGGGTGAATACTCCGTGACGGTGACGGCGGTGTCTGAAGAGTCTAACGGTGGACAGGCGCTGTCAGCACCGATAACCTTACAATTGAACGTGGTGTCTGACGAAAGTATTATTGGCTCCGCTGATAAGAGTGAGGATCAGTACTTGTTCGGTGATGGTGAGAATAGCACCATGAACTCAGGTTCCGGTAACGATCGATTGGAAGGCGGCGCTGGAGATGACTCACTTTCTGGTGGCGATGGAAATGATATTATTGATGGCGGGCTAGGGTACGATGTTCTTACTGGTGGTACTGGAATGGATACGTTTGTTTGGCATGAAATTGATAATGGCGTAACCGATACCATTACCGACTTCCATGTCGATGAAGGTGATCAAATTGACTTGAGAGAAGTATTACCAGAGTTGAAAGCCGAAAATGTGGATCTGGATACTTTATTGGGGCATATCGATGCGACGATTGAAGGTGATGATGTTGAACTGCATGTTCACCCTCATGGTGTTGGGCAAGAAGAACAGACGATTTTGGTTGAAGATCTCGCGCCTCAATTATCTTTGGTTGGCTCTGAGTCTAACGAGATTATCAGCGCGTTAATTGACCAACAGATCATCATCCACGAAATCTAACAATACAGAGCGCTCTAGAGCTTTTCTAGGGCGCTTTCTCTATGTGTATTTTACCTGCCTTGTTTGTTCCTGACTTTTACCTCTTCTAATCTGCGCCTTTAAACTCGGTTCGTGTTAAAGTTGAACCAATGAAATAGATTCACTATAAAACCTCTTGTTTTTGGTGAAACTGTTGTACGTTTTTGAATGGATGGGAAAAATGAGCCTAATTAGCTTACAGCTAGATACGAAAGCACAGGACTTAACAAGCGAGTTGATAGAAGGTTTAGAAGATAACGATGGTTGGCTAATCATGAATACGCGGCTTGCGGCCCAAATAGATTCTGTATTAACTGAAAATAAGTATGTTGGTACGGTGCATTGGTACAGTGAGTCAGACTTTATTGAAAAAGAGATCCACTATTCAGCATAAGTCAGGTTTGATCATGTATAAACCGATAAGTGAGGTTTACTCTTTCTGATTTAGGCTTCTTGGTTTTGGGTACGGTATGAAGCCAATATGATTGCGTTTCACCCGCCATAATGAGTAGGCTTCCAGCATTGAGCTCAAAGGTGTATTTCTGTTTGGTCTGTTTGTGTTTTAGATGAAACAGGCGAGATTCACCAAGGCTAATGGATGCAATAATAGGCTGACGACCAAGTTCCGGTTCATTATCACTGTGCCAGCCATTTGAATCATTGCCGTCTCGATATAAATTGGCCAATACCGAGTTAAATGGAGAGTGAGCGACTTGCTCGCAGCGGGTTTTTAATTCGAATAAATCGGGCAACCAGGGTTCTGGCGTCAGGGTTAGATTAGAATACCGATAGCTCGCGTCTCCGTACCATGCTTGCCTTCTCGGTATTGGCATGGTTTTGCCAAATAGAGTGATACTATCGTCTCGCCATGCCACTTGCTGCTTTAAACGTAGGAACAAGTGATCCGCCTCTTCAGCCGGAACAAAGTTTGGGTCCCAATATATCGAACCATTGGGTATTTGGTGCCATTGTTTTGGCTGACAGAGTTTTGGCTGAAAGTTTGAGTCCATTAACCTTGAACCTTGATAAATTTAAGGAAACCCTTTGTACCAAGAAGACAATCGCATAAAAAAAGCCACGCGTATAGAAAGCGTGATGAATTCTGCCATGTGGCATCTAGGCCAAAGAGATCTGACTGAAAGTGAATTGGTTTCGAAGCTTCGTGTTAAAACTGACAACGAAGAGTGGATAGCCGACACTCTGGAAAAGCTACGCGGCTTTGGTTATTTAAAGTCGGACGATGATTTCGCTGAGAAGTTTGTCGAGCGTGCATTTTCTAGTGAATATGGCTCAGGTTACATTTTAGAAAAGCTGAAAAAGAAGGGCATCACAGACACAGTCATTCGAGAGGCGATAGTCAAGGTGACTGAAGAGCTTCAAATTGATGAGCAAACTATCTTGATCGATCGCATTAACAATACCTATGAAGAGTTCTCGATCAGTAAAGAGAAGTTAGTTTCCACTTTGCAAAAAAGAGGCTTTAGCTACTCGCAGGTTAACGAAGCGATCAAGCAGCACAAATGTTACGAGCAACTGCAGAGCAACCTTGAAATTAAAGCCGCGAAAGCGGACGTAGAAAAGGAAGTACTGAAATACGTTCGAAAGGGAAAAGGGATGACGGTGATTCGACAGGAGTTACGTCAGAGAAAAATTGATACTGACGAGCTTGATACGATTGTCGACAGGTTAATCGCAGCAGAAGAGATCGATTTCTATTCGTCTTGTTTAGAGCAGTTAGAAAAGAAAAACTATGATTTAAAAACGCACAAAGAGCGCAGTAAGACGTATGCGATGTTAAGCCGAAAAGGCTTCTCTTCGGAAGAGATTAAATTTGCTATGAGTGAGGCAGAGTAACACTTGAAATGACAGTGTCAGCTTTGCTCGCGACGAAAAACTGAAGGCGTTGAGCCGACTCTTGTTTTAAATTGCGAAGAGAGGTGCTGCTGAGATGAAAAACCACACAATTGGGCAATCTCGGCCAATGACCCTGTTGATTGAGTCAGTAATTGCTTTGCTAACTCAATACGTCTTGTCAGCACGTATTGATGAGGTGTGCATTGAAAGCTCTCTTTAAACATCCGAGCAAAGTGAAAATCACTTAAGTTTGCGAGTGTGGCCAGATCGTTTAGAGTGAAAGAGCGAGATAAATTCGCCTCAATAAAATCGATCACTCTATGACGGTTCGCTGCTGATAACCCGCCCGTGCTAAGCGACTTGGTGATAGAGTGCTCACAATAACGACGCACAAGGTGCAGCAGCAACATTTGCTGAGCATGGGAAAGCATGAGCTTATCGGTAGAGTCTTCCCAATTCTGATTTAACATGGTTTGACGAATCAATTGGCTGACGAAAGGATCATCAACGAAGGTTCGCTCATTTAACTCAATGTTTCGTCCTTCTTTATCAAAGACTTGTTCAGCGAAGTTTTGTAAGTGTGATTGTTCGAAATAAAGATGAAAGAAAGAGAACGGAGCGGAAAAAGCCCACTCTGAATGATGATCCTTAGGCATTAGGCACAGTTTATCTATACCACCATTCAGGTTTCCAGAGTTCATTATACGCTGGGTATTATGGCCCCCTTGTAAGTAGAAACTTAAGGTGTGATGCCCCGGCTTATTGTAGCGTGCACTGCCGTTGTTGTTGCTCCAAACAGCAGAGCCTATGCCGTTATCAAGCCATAGATCCTTATGTAATGTCGCTGTGTTATTTGAAAGGACATTATAAACATCTTGTCGTTTGTCCTTTTCTTGAGGGCTTTTCTTCAACGCTATCTCCTTGACTGCTACACCTAATATACATATTTACAACAACGGTTAAACCCTACCCAAAAAGAAAAGCGCAAGAATCTATAAAAACCGCAGGATTAGAAACGATCTTCTTTAACTGTTTCTTTAAGCTGAACAATCAGTCCGTTTAGAGAGGGAGATCTAATGAACGCTGTTCTTTATACCGTTACCGTTTTTATATGGGGTTCCACCTGGCTAGCAATCGCATTCCAGTTAGGCGATACGCCTGTTGTTGTCTCTGTAGGCTGGCGCTTTGCTATTGCTTCTATCGTATTACTTGTCTTGCTCAGGATTAGGAATGCTTTGCCTCAACTTTCTATTGAGAATCATAAAATGGCTGGGTTGTTGGCTCTCTGTCTGTTTTCAAATAACTTTCTGTTCTTTTACGCTGCAACGGAATACCTTCCAAGTGGGTTAAATGCGGTTGTCTTCTCGTTAGCACCAATCTTTAATTCAATTAACCTGTGGATACTAGAAAAACGCAGGCCGTCGAGTGCATTTATTCAAGGCGCATTAACTGGGTTCATTGGTGTAGTTCTGCTCTTTTCTTCACAGTTCTTAAGTGCTGATATGGATATCACCATCTTCTTGGGGCTAGGGCTAAGTTTTATGGGAACGTACTTTTTCTCCATGGGGAATATTGTGTCAGCGAGAGCGCAAAAGCAGGAGATGCCACTCTTGCCAACTACGGCGTGGTCGATGGGTTACGGTGCGTTGTATTTACTTATTATCGCCTTGGTCATGGACCTTCCTTTGGCAATACCTGAAACCCCAACGTATTTAAGCGCGTTAATCTATCTCGCGATCATAGGTTCGGTGATTGGGTTTAATACTTATTTGGCGCTAGTAGGCCGAATTGGCGCGGCTAAAGCGGCGTATTGTACAGTTCTGTTTCCCTTAGTTGCGCTGTCACTCTCAACGCTATTTGAAGGGTATGAGTGGACTTGGTTATCAGCTGCAGGAGTGATTCTCGTGTTTTCAGGCAACATGAGGGTGTTTGGCTTTCATGAGCCAATTGTACGGTGGTGTCGCTCTTACAGCAGTTAGTTATGGGATCTATCTAATAGCAATCAAAATACAGCTGTCTAGAAAGCTAAGGCCATGCGCGCTTTTTAACGCCACTACCGTTTACCTTAATCAGCTCAATGGCTTTTTTAGATTTGTCTTCGATAGATTTTAAGCTTTGCGTTACCTTGTCTTGAAACTCACCATTATTTCCTAATTGGTCTGTTGATGAGTTTTGAGCTGGTTTCATTTTAAGCATCATTTGTTCAAGCTTTTTATTCTGATTTTCCAGCAAGCCTACTTTAGCCGTTAACTCGCGAATCATCCCATTTTGCTCTTGAAGCTTGGACTCGATGCTATTAAATGCTTGGAGTATTTGCCCAACATTTTGATCTGACATTGAAATAACCGATTTTTAAGCACTGACGTTATTAAAGTATAGGCAAAACGTTCGATTTTACTTAGTTGATTGCAGTGTAACTATTGATATTAGAAATCTTGTTTAGTGGATTAGCGACCCTATGTAACTTCATTTACGCTATCGCTGGTGGTTGGCTGTTTAGTAATCCAAGAATGAGTAGATACACTCGAGCGATTGAAGGCTTATCGGCGCTACTGTTGGTCAGTTTAGCGGGTAAAATCGCATTGAGTCGAGAGTCGCAAATGAGCTTAGAGGGGGCTATTTGTTTTCTTTCAGTGTTATGATTGCGGTTTACTTTAGATTAGTGGGCTTAACATGTCAGAGATGTACATAAAGCATGCGGATAAATATGCAAAGGTTGTGAAAGATAATATTTATAACGCGTGCCTAGAGAGACCTTCAACGCTCGCTTTACTTGATGACGTGACCGATAAAAATGTCGTCGATATGGGGTGTGGTACTGGCATTTATGCGAAATGGTTTATTGAGCATTCAGTTAAACAGTTAACCTGTGTCGATCTCTCCTCTGAGATGGTTGATATAGTGAACCGTGAGTTTGGTAGTGCTGTGAAATCCTACGCTCAAGATGTCTCTTTAGGTTTACCTGCTGAACAAGACAACAGCGCGGATATCATTATTTGCCCTTTGGTCCTGCACTACGTCGAGGACTTAAAGCCAGTCTTCAACGATGTTCAACGGGTTTTGAAAAAGGGTGGGTATATGGTGTTTTCAACACATCACCCTTTTGCTGATTTTGAATGCACAACCAGCGGTAACTATTTTGAACGAGAAACCGTCCAAGAGGAGTGGGATACCATTGGCACTCCCGTTTCTGTGCGTTTTTATCGTCGCTCGTTATCTGAAATAATCAATGCGGTAACGGCTTCAGGCTTAGTGGTGTCAAAACTGAGCGAAGGTGATGTCGACGAAAAAGCGAAAGACATTTGTGAGTCGACTTATATTCGCCTTAAGAACAACCCGAACTTTCTCTTTGTTCGCTGCGAAAGAATCTGAAGATAGGTATGAGGCGATGCTCTGCCTAGTAAAAAGGAGCAGCATTGTCGCTGCTCCTTTTTGTGTTATAAGTAACGACTTCTTAAATGATTTTGGAAGTGTTTTGCGTTCAGTGTTTCACCCGTTGCAGATTTCACCAGCTCATCTGTGTTCATTAAGCTACCTTTACTCCAAATATTATCTGATAGCCATGTAAAGATCGGCGATAAATCACCGCTTTGAATCGCACCATCAACATCCACGGTCTGCTCCATTGACGTCATAAACTGAGCGGCGTACATAGCCCCTAACGTGTAGCTTGGAAAATATCCAAATGCGCCATCGGTCCAGTGAACACTAGTCAGTGTCTCTGATACTGGATCCGAATCCAGCTTTTTGAAAAGCTTATGTCTTTTTCAATTTTACTTACGCTACTTAATAGAAGTTCACTGATTTCACTAACACTTAAACCTAGAAAATACTTCAGTTTAATAACCTCTCCTTGAGCGGGGTATTTCTTACTGAATGAATCAACAACTTGATTGAGCTCTAAGATATTGTCAATGTCGTTAACTTCACCGGTATCGTCGCTACTTTGACGCTTGAGGGCACCAAAGTAGCGATATTGATCCACTAAGATTTGGCGAATAACCTTGCTCACCAACAAATAGAACTGTTTTCTGTTTTTAATATCAGAATCTGTTGATTGACTGATTCTGATATAAGCTTCATTTATCAATGCTGTGGTGTTATTCGAGAATTCATTAAATACTTGATTTTGTTCTCCAAATTTAAGGGAGTTTCTCGCTCTTTCTTTCTGAGCAATTGTTTTCAAGTGTTCGTAAGCAAAAAGGTAAAGCCTCTGTTCAACCTCTTTATCGCCTGCTTGCCACCTTAGAATTAGGTCAGTGAGTTCCATCTCTTCCTCACAGCTTAGTTAATTCAGAAATGTGTGAAGTCAGTAGTGATTGAGTCTGCATGTCTAGCGTTTGCTGATAGCGGTAAACTATTCCGTCGTCGAGTTTCTTGCTAATAGGGAGATATTCCCATGTTGTATAGTGTTGTGAGCCTTGTCCGTCTTGCCACATGACGGGCATGTTTAGATGGTAAAAATAGAGCGGTTCGTTGAGCTTGTTAAGCCACCACATATCTTTAAATTGATCACTTACATTGTTATAGCTAGACACATTCCATTTACTACAGCGCTTGTCTTTAAAATCTGTGGCCCATACTTCATTACTTTTAATTTTTAAGCAGCGATACTGGACGATGTTTTTATGTATCTTTTTCTCTTGCCATTGTCCATCAAACGACAGTGGTGATACCGCATCCGTTGCAAAGGTGAACCAAATTATCTCTTCGTTATTGGCACCGATTATTTTCTTATGCTCACCTAAGCCTTGTTTTTTATTCAGTAAGATCTGCGTCGTTGGATTAAATGAAATGGCATTAGCTCGGTATTTATAGCTGGATCCTGAGTCGTAATCTTCTACAACATAACCGCTAAGATCTGTGCGGCTACACCCTTTAATTGCGCAAGCAAACAATCCCGACCAACCGCTAAAATCAGAAACAGAATGGAATTCCTCGGTTTCTCTACGAGCTCTTATATCGATATTACAGCTGGAGACGTTCTTGTCGGAACTGCCGTATCTATCACCGTAATCAGGGTATTCGTATATGCCTTTGTTGGTGATTTTATACGTGGTTTTCCCTAACGGGCCAATGTAATCAGGATTACTTGTTTTTGATAGATCATAAAAGCAAAGTGTATTGTTAGAGTCTCTGGTTTTAATCAAAATATCTCGTAACTCTTTATCTTTTGGTGAATAAACAATGTCTTTAGAGTCAAACGTATTTTTAATGTATTCATAGCTAGATTGCAGGTGTAAAGCGGCTTCACCAACCGTCGGAAGTTCAATACTGTAATGTTTAGCGACAGCGTCTAATTCAAACAGATTAAGCCCACTTAGAAAACCTTGAACCTGTGTTTGGTTGAGCTTGTTTTCGTCAACAATAAGTTCATTTTCCTCAGGATCGAATTCACTCATCGCGAGGAGCAGCCGAGTCATATTGATTGTAAGCGTTGGCTTCACGGTCATAGAATTTGGAGAAACCCACTCTTCAGCAGAAACAGCAGCAAGATGGAAAGCATGCGATCCCGTGCCTAAAAAGAAGTCTACTGAATCTCCAGGATTGTATGTGTATGCTCCTTTGTTGGTTTCACCTTCTACCCCTGAGCTTGTTATATATTGGATGCCAGTAATTGGAGCATCAACAAAATAGCCGACACTTTGTGATGCGATGACGTTAGTGGCGAACAGTAGTGTAGTGCTGAGCACGAGTGATATTTTTTTCATTTTTAGGAAAACCTATACTATTTACATGAATCTTGGAGTGAACAATCAAGAAGAGAGAGAGGTTTTTTTTCGGGTTCGACGAAGTCACTAAAAAGAAGTTTGTGGCGAATATCTTCAGGTAGTGAGGCGTTTGATAACAAGCGTTTTTTTGCTACTTCAATAATATTTTTTGTCACGATTGGGTTACTGCTTTCATAATGGAAGATGGACGTTAGCTCGAGTAATATCTTTTCAACGGTTTCTTTCTCGCTCTCTAGTTTCTGATTTGAAATGGCGAGCAGCGTAAATAGGGAAATCGTTGAAAATAAGGTAAACAGTGATAAAGAAGATAACAGTGGACGGCGTTTAAAGAATAATAAACACTGCTGAGTCGATGATCGGTTTAGAGACGTTGGAAAATGATCTGAATAGCAGCGGATATCATTGGCGAGTAATTCGACAAACTGATAGCGCTCGGTGGGCTCATTCTGCGTGGCTTTGTTGATAATGAGCTGTAGATCTTGATTCACAAAGCGGCTCAGTAGCTTATTAAGTATCTTACCCAATGCATAGATATCACTGGTATTTGTGAGATATTTACCCTCAATTTGTTCTGGTGAAGCGTAGACAGGGCTTACGGCAAGTATTACTGACTCTTCAGTATTTTGCTGCACTCTTTGCAGCATGTTGAAGTCAATGATCTTAGGCGTACCATCTTTCTCGACTAAAATGTTTTCAGGTTTCAAGTCAGCATGCACGGTTTGGTGCTGATGAGCATGAGCTACTGCGGAACAAATCTTTAGAAACAGAGTTAAACACTGTTTTTCATCGTAGGTGATCTCTGTTAAAAATTCATTCAAGTTTCGACCGCGCACTTGCTCCATGACTAAGTAGTTAATGCCTTGATAATTCCCACCGTCAAATACCTTTACAATATGAGGGTGATTGAGGCGGGCGAGCATTTGAGCCTCATTAAACATCGTGGAGTTATCAAGGAGTCGATGTAACGATTGGCGAAAAAATTTTATAGCGACAGATTGTTCAAATGTTTTGTTCTCTCGTTCGGCACGGTAAACCACACTCATGCCACCTTCACCTATTTTCTCTCCAACCTTAAATTTATCGACGGTATGGCCTTTGAAGTCGGGAACTGAGTCGATATACCGAGTTAAATGTTGATCAACTATCGATGTGAACGCTAAATCGTTTTTCTCGTGGGCTGTAATCAAAGGTTGAATATTGTTGTATTCAATTAGGTTGGATTCTTTTAGGTCATTTAACCAAGCTTCTTTATTCTGAACATCCAAATAGTCGTAGAACAGTTGCGTACTGTTCTTGTGAGCAGTCCCATATTTTTTCATAAACTTCGAATTATATTTACGGGTTTCATTGAATTATTCGTCCCTTGAATGAAATTGTGTCGATCCATATTGTGGCGGTGATTTTACAAAATTCTCTCGCTAAATCAAGGAGAGAGGAACCGTTATAGGAATGGAAATAATGAAACGAACAAAAGCATTTTTGGCAATGTCAGCGGTACTAGTGCTTGGGGGTTGTAGCGACGACGATAACTCAGAAGTAAACACTCAGTCTCAGGTAAGCACTTATAAAGCGATTGACGGTTACTTGATTGATGCCGATGTTTATGTAGATAGAAACAGTAATGGTGTTCCCGATAGTACTGAGTTGTTAACAAACAAAACGGATGACAACGGTGAGTTTACATTACAAGAATCGGACAAAAACTACACGGTCATCATTAAGGCAATTGCTGGCCAAACTTATGATTCTGATAAAGGCGGAAGGCTTATTGAAGACTTTGAGTTTATAGCGAAGCCAGGTGTTGACATTATTTCTCCATTTTCAACTATTGCACACAATGAAAACCTCTCTCTAGACGCACTTGCCACTCAGGTTAATTTGCCTAGCAGTGTGATTAGTGGTGATTATGTAGAGCAAAAGAGCGATTCAGAGTCTGCTGATTCTGCGGCTCAAGTCCATGCGTTGGCGAGAGCATTGACGCAGGTAATTGGAGACAACTCTTCTTCTGAACTGATTACCATCGCACAAAGTATCAAGAATGAAATTGACAGTGATCTGAACGCTGGAAAGGACTTGAACAAGCTGCTCTATACAGTGGGGAGCGGCGGCATAATTTCTACCGTTGCGATGCCTAAAACGTTAAAAGAACACTTCTTGGATGAGACATTTTATTACGTACACACCAATAAATATCAATTTATTGATGAGGGGATAATAGCCGTCGATTTCTATGAGACGACACAGACGTTCACTGTCGGTAACAACGCGCCGAGAACGGCCTCAGTTAAATATTATGCCAAGGGCTTTAAATCTGGTTCAGACAGCATGGATGAGGTCATCTATATCAGTGATGATATTACCATCCTAGTGGCAGGTTACGGTGAACTAGGCTTTATGACCAAGAAAGACGTAAAGAATGCCTACGCGAATACGTATCAAGATGTGGTCGAGGCGGACTATCGAGGAAAAACTTTTTACCACTTTTGGGATGATTCATCTGTAGCGGTAGTACGACCTTCCTACGTTGAATTAAGCTTTTCGGCGCAAGGAAATACAGTAGACCTAACCGAGGACGGATTAACGAGAACACTAAATTGGAGTATTCAAGATAATGACTTAGTTGTTCAATCTGCACTAGACGGCAATGACTGGACGATCTCTAGAACAACGATAACGAGTGACGATTTCATTATTTTCAATGCAGGGAGAGAGGGCACTTTAAGCGTTCCGTATTTTATGACTGAACACAAAGCACTTGCTGAAGCCATCTATTGGGAATGGACAAAGTAAATGTTTAATTAATGCCAAAATAGTCATAGTTAGTTCGCGGGTAGTATTGAGAGTGTATTGCTTAATACACCGCTTAATACACCGCTTAACACATGGTTTAATACATTGATTAATAGATGGCTTAATACATTGGTGTAACGGTATTAGATACATCCTCAGTGGATTATTCAAACTCCTGCCTTAGTTCTATATTAAATGATTTATAGAACTAAGGCTTAGAACTGCAACTATTTATGGCTCTCTTAAAATCAAAGAGCGACAGAGATGAATTATGAACAAATGGGTGTACTTACTGGCTTTATTCTTGTTTTCGCCATTGGTTAGCGCAGGCCTAAGTGAAGATGAGAAATATGCTATTGCGCAATACCAAACATTTTTTGATGGAAAGATAACTGGCTTTGGTGCCACATTGGTTCCTGGTTTGTATGCGTTTCAGGTTAACAACGACAAAAATATTTCTGTTATGGCAAAAGATGGCTCGACCATACTATGGAACCCGAAACTGGTGAGTTCACTAGAGTTTGACGCGAAGGGTAATCCAGTGAATCAAATAACCTTTGATAGAGAGAAGATGTCGGCCTTAAGGAATGAAATATTTTTCAAAATAAAGAAAGAAGACTTAATTACGGTCAAATTAGGAGAGGGTAAAGAAAAAATGTATTTATACAGCGCTGTTGATTGCCCAGCTTGTTATAAACAGGAAAAGGCATTGGCAGAACGTGCGGCTGATTTTAACGCGACAGTCTATATACTGCCTTACTCCTTGGATAGTAATAATTGGAACATTGTGAAGAAAGTAATGTGCAGTAAAAATAGAGCGCAGGCTTGGAAGAAATATTGGGAGACGAGAGTTATCCCGGAAAATAATGGCCAGTGCCAGTGGTCAAAATCTTATATGCGTCAATCTGTTTCTTTTCTAGCGCAAACAATGGGTATAGGTGCTGGAACGCCAACCGCCATCTTAGCTAATGGGAAGATTATTAATCCTTCATTTTCTAATCCAGTCCCACAGCTAGGCGAACAATATCCAATTAATAACGGAATTTTTGGCGAAGACACCATAAAAACGAGTTATTTTGATTAATACAGTGTCGATTAAAAGTAATGGTTGTAGTCTCATATAATCATTACAAATATCTTGGATCCACTGCGTGTTAAAAAGACTCGGCATAAAGAAAGTCTATGCCTGGTCCAATGGGTAGGGTGCGTTTATAAATAGCGAGCTTTTAAGTGATCTTGGAAAAACTGAGCGTTGAGTGTTTCACCTGTAGCTTGCTTAACCAACTCATCCGTCGTTAATAAGCTGCCCTTACTCCAAATATTGTCGTCTAGCCAAGTGAATATTGGCGACAGGTCACCAGACTCAATGGCGCCATTTACATCAATGGTTTTAGTCATTGACATCATAAACTGAGCGGCGTACATAGCCCCTAACGTGTAGCTTGGGAAATATCCAAATGCGCCATCGGTCCAGTGTATGTCTTGCATACAACCATTTTTGAAGTTCCCCTCAGTGGATAGCCCAAGTGATTGCTGCATTTTTAGATTCCAAAGCTCAGGCACATCAGAGTGTTTGATTTTACCGTTGATGAGGTCACGCTCTATCTCGTAACGCAAAATCACGTGAGCAGGGTAGGTTAGCTCATCAGCGTCAACACGGATGAAGTCTTTCTTCACACGAGTATAGAGCTTTTGAAAATTATCAAAGCCAAACAGTGCAGGGTCGTGTGAAGTGAATTGTTTACCCGCTAAGCTTGAAAGGTGCTGAATAAACGCATCACTACGACCAACTTGCATCTCAAAAAAGAGCGATTGTGATTCGTGAATGCCCATTGAACGCGCTTCACCTGCAGGTTGGCCAGCAAGTGATTTAGGCAAGCCCTGCTCGTATCGAGCATGACCGGTTTCATGAACAATACCCATGAGAGACTGCACAAACTCAGAATCGTCGTATCTGGTTGTTATTCTCACATCCGATGGTACGCCACCACAAAATGGATGAATACTTTCATCGAGTCGACCGTGTTCAAAATCAAACTGTAAAAGCTTCATGACTTCTAGACCAAGCGCCTTTTGCTGAGCGGTCTCAAACTGTCCTGTTGGGGTAATAAAGGATTCCGATTTCTGCTTCTCAATCGCGTCATCAATTAAGCTTGGAAGCCATGTTTTTACATCAGAGAATAGTGTATCTAATGACGCTGATGTGGTTCCTGGCTCGTAGATATCAAGCATCGAGTCGTAAGGGGATAGACCTGTCGCTTCAGCTCTAATTTGAGCCTCTTCCTGTGATAATTTTACGACCTCAGCCCAGTTCTTTTCGAATCCAGCCCAATCGTTTTCTCCACGCTGAGAGCGCCATGCATGTTCACACTTAGAGCCTGCGAGTGATTTGGCTTGAACCAGTGATTCAGGGAGCACATTTGCTTGCATCCATTGGCGTTTTAGTTCGCGCAAAGAGGCCTTATCGTTAGCATTAAGGTTTTCAGACTCAGCACTAGAGAACCACTCTTCTAGTTGTGGTTGGGTGAGTAATCCATGAATATGTACAGAGAGCTGTGCCATCGCTTCAGAGCGAGCCTGATTACCACCGGAAGGCATCATGGACGCTTGATCCCAGCCACAAATGGCTGCTAAGTGATTAAAGTTAGAGATAGTTTTTGAGTGAGCTACTAATTTTTGGAATGCGGTCATTGGCTAGCCGTCCATGACAAGTAAAAGATAAGTCAGTGTAGCAATCTTTAATTGATACTCAAGGTAGCTTAACGAATTTATGGCTCAGAAAGGGTTTCAGATAAGTGCCATTCCTCAGAATAATGGTTGAAGAGCTCTTGGCAGAAGTTGATTTTTTCGGCTTCGGTAAGATCTAACATAAATTTATGAGTGGCATTTTCGCCGAGTAATAGAAATTCGTGATCGATATGGGTAGCGACTTGATCGTAGTCTGGAGGAAGTTGGCTTCGTAGCGCAAAAATATCAAATAAGCCATCGTCCACCTTTTTAAAAGACTCCCCTGATAGTAATGAGAGTCCGCAGGCGACAAAGTTCCCTCGGTAGTACGAATAGGCCTGTTCATGGGAAAGCTCATTAATGGGGGATTCTTGAAAGTAGCGTTTTGGAGGGAGATCTTGGCTCAAGCTTGTTGCCGCAATGAGTAATGACGCAACGGAAGCGATAGAAAGCAGTATTTTTAAAGCGCTGTTCATGAGCATAACCCTAGAGGATATTGAGCTTTTTCAGTTGTCGTGTTTCTAGCCGTTTGATAATGACTTAACAAGCGAAGTGGGGGAGCTCTGCTTGTTAAGCCTCATCTTTATTATTTTGCTTCTAGATTGTGACCGCTAATTGTGACGTTGTTTTATAATTTCGCTATTTGCGTTTAATTATTTGAATACTGGCTATGTAAACACAGCTTTTGGGAATATTAGTTTAGTGCGACAAAGTGTTTGTCTGTCATGCAGTTTCTTAATACCGTTTGATAGGCTTGTTGATTGTTTTGTTTTGACGCTTCAGCTGCTCGGTTTCCTTTGACTCGCCCGCTAACTAAACCAATAGTTGCCCCGGTTTTAGCGGCGTCTGAACCTGAGTTACCACTGATTGCGCCCACTGCTGCTCCAGCTGCCGCGCCTTTCGCTGCGCCTGATACCGCTGAGCCTTTATTTGATGCTTCTTCCGTTTGAGTGGTCATAGCAATGTCTTGACACTCATCCAGTTGTTCGATCGCTTCCTCTTGAGAGATATTATCGTAATCAAAAATCAAATTAGTTGAAGCGTCAGTCACGACGCCACCTTCTGCGAATGCGGTAGTAGAGAGTAAAAGCAACGTAGCGGCTAGGTAGTGTTTTTTCATTTTTGGCTTCTCAATCGTTAGGACGATGTAATTAAACCAAAGTAATGACACGATTTTTGAGACTGGAAAGTATCATATTTGAGTCTGAACTTTTTGCCCAACTTATAATCGTTTTTTAAGATTTTATAAGGAGACTATTACTTAGCCGTTTGATTAGAAGTGGGAATGAGAGTGATTTTTCGGTAGCTATTACGTTATGAAGTCGCTATTTTGATTGGCAGACAACATCGAAAATGAACTGAATTGACCATGCTTATTCAAAATATTGAAGCGTTTATTATCGCTATTACAATACTGACACTTACACCAGGTCTTGATACGGCAATGGTAATCAGGAACACCTCTAGGGGTGGCTTAACAGACGGGATGACTACAAGCTTTGGTATATGCAGTGGATTATATGTGCATGCCATGTTCTCTGCTATTGGCATTTCTGCGGTACTGGCACAGTCTGCCGAACTCTTTCAACTGGTTAAGCTTATAGGTGCTGCCTATTTAATTTGGTTAGGCATTAGTAGCTTGTTAGCGGCGAGAAACGTTGGGTCATCATTGAATGTAACTGGCAGTGTGAAAACGAGCCAACTCGATGCTATTCGTTCGTTTAGAGAAGGCTTTTTGTCGAATGTCCTTAATCCTAAAACGGCAGTGTTTTATCTCGCTTTCTTGCCTCAGTTTATTGATCCTCAAGGCTCAGCGTTAATTCAGTCACTGTTTATGGCTTCAATCCACTTTGTTATTGCCATGCTTTGGCAGTGCAGCCTCTCAGGCTTGTTGTCGAAAGCGAAATCATTGTTGAGCAATCCCCGCTTTTTGAAATGGATGGAAGGGACGACGGGCGCAGTGCTTGTACTGTTAGGTGTTAAGTTAATTCTAGAAAAATCGCCAGTTAGTTCCTAACAGGCACGGGTAAATGAGTATGGCTTTGTTAATCTGACGTTAAATTCTAGCCATTGTTAAACTTAGCTACTGCTGTATTTGTTATTGATTTCCAAGGCTACATCAAGGTTATCAAGCAGAGTATCGACAACATGTATATCAAGGTGGGTACCCTTAGATTCATTGAGCACATTGACCACATCTTCAATCGGCCAAGCAGGTTTGTAGCAGCGCTCATGAGTTAGAGCATCAAATACATCGACGGCCGCAATAATTCTCGCTTCGATGGAGATCTCATCGCCTTTGAGCCCTTGAGGGTAGCCCGTTCCATCGATTCTTTCATGGTGCTGGTGAGCAATGATAGCCGCGGTTTGCAAGATTTTTCGTTTCGAACCCGCCAGTATTTTGTACCCGATTTCGGCATGCTGCTTCATTATTTCCCATTCATCGGCATTTAACTTTCCAGGTTTGAGAAGGACAGCATCAGGGGTGGCGATTTTACCCACATCATGCATGGGTGCGGCTTGTTTTAGTAGTTGTGCTCTGTCTTCAGAATAACCAAGTAGCAAACATAATTGGTAGCTGAGTTCTGACATTCTGCGAACATGATTACCCGCTTCATGAGAGCGAGATTCAACGACATCACCGAGACGATAGATAAGCTCACCTTGGGTATCGATGATTTCTTGACTGAGGAATAAGTTTTCAAACGCCAAGCTAACACTGTATGAGAAGATAGTTAGCAATTGGCTTTCAAGCTCGGTGATTTTTCTTACACCTTTAAGGTATAGAAGACTCACTGCGCCAGAGCTGGTCGAGAAGTACCCAACAAAAATATCATCTTCAATGATGCTATTTTTTTCTTTGAGCGCTTTCTTTAAGTAGCCCTTTACGTGTTCGTCTGTCAGTTCTTGTCCTTCGCCACCAATTTGTGCAAGGACTCGAAATTCTTCCTGTCCTTCCATAATCGTTGTCATACCACGTACGCTGACTAGCATACTCTGATCATTCATACGCAGTAAGGAGAGTACTTGTTGCAAAATACCATTGGAAAAGGTGCTTAATGTATTCTGTTGAAAGATGACTGCTGTTGATTGAATCACCCGTTCTAGGCCGTGTCGATAATTAACTTCGAGCTGTCTGGCCTTATCAATTTCGACAATATCTCGATAAGAACGAATCGCGGTGTAAACGGTGGTAAATAGTTTTTGGCTAGTGAGTTCCGTTTTTTCCTTATAATCATTGATATCATATTCAGAGACAACGGTGTGCTCGGGTGCTTGCCCTGGTTGACCTGTTCGTAGAACGATACGAGTTTTATGATTCCCCAAATCTTGCCTTGTCCAGCGCGCAACGTCTAATCCAGCCTCATCTGTCTCCATAACGACATCGAGGAATATGAGAGCAATATCTTCTATAGTCGAGAGTTTTTCCTTCGCTTCCGCTCCAGAGTGAGCATGATGAAACTCCAACGGGCGGTCATCGAGTTTAAATCGTTTTAATACCAAGGTAGTGACTTGATGAATATCAGGGTCATCATCAACAATTAGAACTTTCCATGGTGGGAGGCTTTCTTCGTCCAACTCTCGGAGTAGTTTCAAAGGCATTGTAAATACTCCTCAAAAAATTAAGTTTCTTATATGTGTATAGGCAAAAACTTATTTAATTACAAGTTACTCAATAGTCAGCGAGGTGAAAAATTAAAAAACAGTATTTTTTTATATTGGCTAATAGCAAAAGCTATCGCTACTGCCATTCTCTATTAACTTTAACACTCAGCTATTGATTGGTTTTTTAGGGATCTCCATTGCAAAGTGAAGACCCTCACCTAGAGCCGTCTCGATTTTGACTTTTCCCTTTAACTTTCTTGTAATAAGAGTGTGGATTAAATGCGTACCAAGCCCACTACCACCTTGATTACGTTTGGTCGTAAAAAACGGGTCAAATAAACGTTTCGTCGATTCTTCATCTAGCCCCATTCCGTTATCACTGAAATCTAAGTAAAAGGCATCGCCATTATTCTTTGCAACGAGCTTTATTTCACCAACTTGGTCAACTTTAAACGCGTGAATTAAACTATTCATAATTAGGTTGGTGACCACTTGAGAGAGCGCGCCAGCGTAAGATGAACAGTATATATCGTCAGGACATTCTATAAGCAGTTTATGTGGCGATTTTTTAAGCTGGGGTCGAAGGGAAAGCAAAATTTCATCAATATACTCTTTAAGGTTAAAGTCTCTTAATTCATCACTTGATTGATCAACTGCTATCTGTTTAAAACTTCTGATTAATTCAGAGGCACGTTCATTATTTTTATGAATGATAACGGCAGACTCCTCACAGAGCGCAAAAAATTCGAGTAGATCTTTTTCGCTAAGCTTTTCGCTATCATATGCCTTGGTTAAGAGTTTAACTTCTTCTTGAAGGTTAGAAGAGGCTGTAACACAAATACCGATAGGGGTATTTATTTCATGCGCAACGCCTGCGACGAGCATGCCCAAAGAAGCTTGTTTTTCTTTCTCTACTAATTGGGACTGTGTTTCTTGAAGCTGGGTCATTGCTTTTTGAAGCTCAGATGTTCGCTCTTCAACTAAGGTTTTCAATTGTTCGTTGTACGTGGTGGCGAGATTCTCTTTTTCTTTTGCGTAGTTTAATTGCTGGCGCAATTGATTGGGGCTAATTTTTAGCTGTCCAAGTAACTGGGTGTATGTATGTTCTAATTGCTGTTTCTCATTCTCATTGAATAGTAACGATTCTTGAATGATAACGTGTGCCATTGCTGAGCCCGTTGCACCGCTAAGTTGACGCTCAGCGGCTTTCTCTAGGTTAGCCAGTTCAAGAGTGGTTACGGTGGGCTTATCTTTTAGTTGAGTGGTTTCGAGTACCTTCTCGGTTTTTTTCAACGCATCAGCGATAGAATAGTATTGACCAAATATTTGTACCAATATTTCAAGTTTAGGTTGTAGTGGGATATTTGATGGCAGGTCAAAATTTCCGTGTTCGTCCTCCTCCTGGTCACTGATCATATTTTCAATAAACTCGGCATTGTACCGATTCTCTTCTTTGCTCTCTTTAAAGAAGATACTGCCTAAAACAATCCCAGAAATGTTTGCGATGATAGACCAAAATGCGCCGTGACTAATTCTGTCCATTGTTGAGCCAAACAGATGTTCAGGGTGGAGCCATTCAATGCCCCAAAGCCCATGCTCCAATAGAGAAACATCAATCCAACCGCTTTTTATGATGGCAGGAATGAACAAACAGTAAGCCCAGACCCCGAAACCTACTGAGATACCTAATATTGCGCCTTTCGCGTTAACGTCTTTCCAAAAAAGGCCTGTGATAACCAGTGGTAGAAACTGAAATACAGCACAGAAAGAGATCATCCCCATGTTTACGAGCATGTAGGATTCACCAAGAAATAAATAAAAAGCCTGACCTGCGCTAAATACAAGGAAAACAGCGAACCAACGAATTTGCAGCAGGTAATTACCAAAGTTGTTATTAGGTGCAATCTTTCTCAGGATGGGCAAAGCTAGGTGGTTACTGAACATTGTAGCAAGTGTCATACCTGATACCATTAACATGGCCATGGATGCTGAAAAGCCACCAATGAAAACTAAGAGAGTTAATGCATTCTGGTTCTGGCTTAATGGCAGAGTGAGCATATAAGTATCGGGGTTTTGAGGGCCGAGTAGCAATAATCCCGCGGCGGCAATTGGCATGGCAAACATGGTCATTAAAAATAGGTACACAGGCAGCATCCACTGTGTTTTTTTAATAAAGCTGAGGCGAGCGTTTTCGACTACCATAACGTGAAATTGTCTTGGAAGCATGAAAAATGCTGACGCCGCTAATATTGTGTAACTTGCCCACGTCATGAAGGTTGGTGGGGTTGCCATTTGACTAGCGGATGCTGGGATCTCTGTCGTCAACTTGGAAAAGATATCGAAAGGACTATCAAATAAGATAAAGCAAACGAAGAGTCCGACAGCAAGCATTGCGATCAGTTTGATTAGCCCTTCAACGGCTAACGCAAGCATCATTCCAGGGTGACGTTCCGTAGGGTCAATGTGGCGAATACCAAATACGATGGTAAATATCCCAACGCCAAGCCAGATTAGCCAAGTGACGCTGCCTGATCCTACTGACGTTACAGTATCAATCGGCGTCGCTGCCCCGTTTACTGTGTCGCTTCCAAGCAGAACATAGATAGATTTGTTGATCGCTTTAAGTTGCAGTGCAAGGTAAGGGATGATGCCTATCATGGCAACAATGGAACACAACCCTGCGAGGGACAAACTTCGATTAAAGCGCGCTGAGAGAAAATCAGCGATGTTATTAATATGGTAGGTTTGTTTAATTCTAAGGATTCGCTTGAGTATTGGGTACAGCATCAGCATTAGTAATGTAGGGCCAAGATAGATGGTGTAAACAATAATGCCGCTACGCGATGCCAAACCTACGCTGCCGTAGAAAGTCCAGCTCGTACAGTAGACTGCTAGAGAGAGAATGTAGACATAAACGCTTGAAGAAATAACTTTGGCTTGCCTACTGCCTGACTCCGCCCAATTCGCGATAAAGAAAAGTACCGCGACATACGTGAGTATAATTAAAATTAACGAGCCTACACTGATCATGTGAAGCTACCTAGTGAGCCACTTCAGAGTAAGAATCACCACGAGCCAACTGATTAATAGTGAAAGGGTTAGCGCTGCGACAGAGAATCCAATATCGGCGACGATTGGCCATGAAATCAGGATGAACACCAAAAACAAGAGCAATATTCTAAGCGCAGTATTACTGTGCAGGTTTGTCAGCATACCAAGTACCTCTCTAGGTCTATGGCTGAACATCTATAGTCTTTAGCATAGGACAATTTTTGCTGATGATTGGCACGATTCATTGTTTCATAGAGACTAAAAAAGGCAAGCGATTGAATACGCTTGCCTTTTGGTTTAGTCACCTAAATAAGTAAACGATACCTAAATGGGCTAACCCGTTACTTCAGTTTTGATGGGTTGAAGTGCAGCGCCTGAAAAGTATCGCTTGGTCTCTTCAATAACAACATGTCGAAGTGCGATTAAGCCGATTAGGTTTGGTATTGCCATTAAACCGTTGACAATGTCAGCGATGATCCAAATAAGATCCAGGTGTAAAAATGCACCTGAAGCGACTAGGCCGATGAAGATGATTTTGTAAGGCAGTACGGCTTTAGTACCTAGTAGGAAAACCACACAACGTTCACCGTAGTAGTTCCAACCTAGAATAGTCGTAAAGGCAAAGAACATAAGCCCAACAGACACTAGCATTGGGCCTAGCGTGTCTGAACTTAGCCCTTGAGCAAACGCATGTGTAGTCATTGCGGCACCGGAGAAATCACTTTGCCACGCACCGGTCAAAATAAGCGCAAGCCCTGTCATGGTGCAGATAATGATGGTGTCAAAAAACGTCCCGGTCATCGAGATTAAGCCTTGTTTTACACATGAATCTGTTTTCGCGGCAGCAGCAGCCATCGGTGCGCTACCTAACCCTGATTCATTCGAGAAAACACCACGTGCAATCCCTGATTGAATGGCGAGCATGATGCTAGCCCCCAAGAAACCGCCACTTGCTGCGGTAGGCGTAAAGGCTGAAGTAATAACAAGTGCGAACGCATCATAAAGTTTGTCGGCATTGATAATGATGACGCTAGCACAAGTGACCACATAGAAAACGGCCATGACCGGAACGACTTTACCTGCGACTTTCGCGATAGATTGAATGCCACCTAAGGTTACGCAAGCAACGAGAATCGTTAGTATAGGAGCGGAAATCTCACGAGAAACACCAAAAGAAATTTCGCTAGCGTCTAAAATGGCGTTTACTTGAGGGAAAGTTCCGATACCAAAACAGGCAACACCAAGTGCGGAAATCGCAAACATGATGGCTAACGCTTTGGAACCGACACCATATTGCAAGTAATACATTGGTCCACCGATCATTTGGCCATTGTCATCTACTTTTCGGTATTTTACGGCAAGTAAACACTCAGCATACTTGGTCGCCATTCCAAAGACAGCCACAAGCCACATCCAGAAAAGAGCACCGGGACCACCTAGCTTGATTGCAGTCGCCACACCAACAATATTACCGGTACCGATAGTGGCAGAGAGGGCAGTACATAGCGCAGCAAAACTTGATACGTCTCCCTTGCTCGATGAGCTTTTGTCTTTCGTGAAAACAAGCTTAAGCGCAGTAGGCAGGTGTCTAAATTGGAGTAATCCTAAGCTGAAAGTGAAGTAAATACCGGTTCCAACTAATAAAATGAGTAAAGGTGGGCCCCAGACGAAGCTGTTGATTGATTGTAATGCAGATTGAATATGGTTCATTATTTCCCCTTAAAAAAACAAAATATAAGGAGAAGAGGGAAAGGGCGTGCAGATCGAGCGATACATCACACAAGAGTCTAACCATAATACTGATTAGAAATTCTATACGTTGGTTCTTTCCACTCCTCTGTCCTTTTGCCTGAGAGTTTCACTCTGATATGTACAGAGCTTGCTCCTTCGGCGACCGATTTCTACAGCAAAGTAGTACGGTTCTCTCCAGAGGTTCCTCCAACAACAGTCCACGCTTTTCTAATTTTCATTAGTACAAAGCACCTGAAAGATTTACTTCTTCGGTGGGTAATACTAACCATGTGTTAATGAATGGTTAATTTACCGCTCTCCTGCAGTCTTCATCGGAACAATTACCCAAATGGATAATTTGCGAAGGCGATGTTACTGAAAATGAATTGCAATGTCACCTATGTAATATCTGTTTGCACAATTATTCCTCAGTTGGGCGTTTAGGTGTCCAATCTAGTCTCAATCTCTTTGCAAAATAGGTTAAAATAGAGTGACATGCTGAGCCTCTGTATAAAGAACAATCTGTTCGAAAAGAGGCGTTGACGAGGAAAAGGGAATGACAAGGTTAGTAGCGATTGTTTTTATTTCTGCATTAGCATTTCTATTAATTCGGTATCGAACTAATGAAAAGATACAAAAAGGCATTGTCGTGACATTAGTGGTGAGCTTTTTGATTTATACTGCGTCAATCATGATCGCAGAGCTGGCGCGATAAATGCTTTAATTTAGGCCAGTGCTTTAATTTTATGACTGTATTGTCGCGTTAGACGTGGATATATAGGTATGGTCTTCAGGAGAAAGATTTGAACAAGCAAAATGATACTGAACAATTTGAAGGTGATGATGTTGTCGTCGTTGAAGAGCGAGATAAACGAACCTATACCTATATTATTATTGCTTGTTTACTTGGGCTTGCTTTAGGTGGGCTTATTGGCTCAGCGACGACGGCAAAGAAATGGGAAGAGACCTATCATCAACTTGAAGCGCAGTACCAGCAGCTTTTAAAAGATAAGAAACAGCTGGTTATCAGAGTTGAAGAGAAAGTGGCTAAGGTTGATGAGCAGTTAGCTGAGAAATTGGAAACAGAGTTGACCGAGCAAAAAGAGCAATACAAGCAAGATATTGAGAAACTTGAAGAGTTGGTCGCTGAGTTAGAAAAAGTGAACCTTTCGTTAGAGTCTCAAGTTGCTACTCAAGTCGAGACAATTGCTAATGCTGATAGCCAAAACAGCCGCTTAAATCGTCAAGCAGACATGCAAGCAACGATGTTTGAGCGATCACGAGAGTTATTCCAAAAAGAGCTTCGAATTCAACAAGAAGTTGAGAATCTAGAAAAAGAGAAAGAGCAGTTACTGTCTATTATTGAATCATTAAAAGTACAATGCGATACCTATTTGGAAGGAACATCTTGGGATGCGAAATCGGACTCTTGTGATAGGCAAGATGAAGCAAACTCACGCTTAAGTCAGATTAACCAGATGCTTCAAGTGCACCGTATGGATCTTAAGCAAATTGAAGCGTTATCAGATGAACTAGGTCTTTAGCTTTAGGGCTGAAAGTTGTAATCAATAGACGTTTAAGAGGTGGCCTTACAGTAGTAAGGTCATTTTTTTGTGTAGAAGGTTCACGGTGAAATGTGTGTATCGCATCTAAGTTTTTCATTTTCTTATTAATAACCACTATTCTTACTCTTTCCTAACCTATACTTTTAGTTATTGATAGCTGATATAATTGGAATGATGTACGGTTTGTTGTAGCATGCCGTTTATGGCATGATTGAAAACGACATCATATAACCAACAATATAACCAACAGCTATAAGTTTGATGAGGGGGGGAGTGGTTTGGCAAACGTACAGCGTATATGTTCACGTGTGTTTAGTATTGACCGAGCTATTCAGCTAGCCTTTGTTTTCGCTATTGCTGTTGTTACTCGTACATTGTTCGTTGAGCATGACGTTGCTCGTTGGGTCTATTTACTCTTCCCAGTTTTAATGTTTGTTGCTTACTTATCAAAGAACCGAAAGGTCAAGGTTGTCAGCGCGATAGGATCGTTGGCATTAATACTTGTTGGTGGGCTAATTGAGCCCCTAGAGCTAGACGCCATTGAAGAGAGTTTTATTCTCTTACCTCTTTGCTACATTGTTATTTTCCCTGGCTCCCTCTGGCCGATTGCATCCTCGTTGTTAATTATCCTAAGTTATCTTCATCATCTTCCTGCTGAAGAGTTTGAAGAGTTTATTGAAGATGCTATTGAGATCTTCTTGATTACTTCATTCGCGACAGTCATGACTTACTATCAGGTGCGATTACGTTATCAAATGCTGCGTTATAAAAAAGACAGTTTGACGGATTTGTTGACGGGATTACCTAATCGCAAAGCCTTCTTTAATGATCTAAAGGATATTGAGACAAGACCTGATATTGACTATGCATTATTTCATATCGATCTAGATGGTTTTAAATCGGTCAATGATAGCTTAGGGCACAGTCAGGGGGATAAATTACTAAAGGCATTCGCGCAGCGGGTATCTGGCCTACTGTATGATTTTAATGATTTGTATCGCTTAGGAGGCGATGAGTTTGCCATCATTGTACAAGGTCAAAATGATCTAGGTGATCGAATCAGTGATACAGAGCATCAATTAAGGAATAAGTACACGCCAAGATTTATGATCGATGCCATCCCTTATAAGCTCGGCTATAGCATTGGTGTTGCATTACTCGAAGATGCAATGCGAGATACGGATTTATGGTGTAAAAATGCAGATATCGCTGTGAATAAAGCAAAGCTTCAAGGAAAGAATTGTATTCAATGGTACGACGCTGACATGCTCGATGAGACCATTAGAGAGCACCAGATTGAAAAAGAACTCAGCCGAGCAACTGAAGAGAAGCAATTTGTGCTTGTTTATCAGCCGAAGGTAGAGTGCGACAGTAATAAGGTTATTGGTGCGGAAGCTCTGATTCGATGGATTCACCCTGAGCTAGGCATAATCTCTCCATTAAGCTTTATTCCTATTGCTGAAAAAAGTACCTTAATTATTCCAATTGGACGCTGGGTTATACGAGCGGCGTGTATCCAAGCTAAAGAGTGGTTGGATTCAGGCCATCGTTTATCGGTGTCGGTGAATGTTTCAACGGTTCAGTTTGTTCATGATGACGTTTATAAAGTGGTTTCGTCAGAACTTGAGGGCGCAGGCTTACCCGCTGAGTTACTCGAGATAGAAATAACGGAAACAGCGTTAATGACTCAACCTGAGCGTGTTATCTCTACGTGTGAAAAATTAAGAAAGCTTGGGGTGAAAGTCGCTATTGATGATTTTGGTGTGGCTTATTCATCTTTAAATTACTTAAAACAATTGCCGATCGATATATTGAAAATAGATAAGTCATTTATAGACGATTGTGTCACGCAACACACCGATCGTATGTTGGTGAGAACCATTATTCAAATGGGCCACAACTTAGGTAAAGTTGTTGTTGCTGAAGGTGTTGAAGACCAAGAGCAACTTGCACTATTGAAAGAAGAGCATTGCGATATCTATCAAGGGTACTTGTATTCAAAGCCACTGTATCAGGACGAGTTTAATCTCCAATACATCAACTAGTTTTGGTCAATGTTCTTTATGCTGTTTCTGCGGGGCTTGTTTCTCTTTTTCTAAGTCAGGTAAGTACTTAGACAATACGTGGAAGAGATGGGTTGGCGTAACGGGCTTAGAAATAAAATCGTTCATTCCAGCATCGTAGCACTTTTGTCGGTCTTCACTAATCACATTGGCAGTGAGTGCGACGATAGCAACGTCTTTTGACCAGTTACACTGTTTTCTAATTTTCGCTGTCGCTTCATAACCGTCCATTTCTGGCATATGGCAATCCATTAAAATAAGTGAGTACTCCTGTTCATGACACATATTGAGCGCTTCTAGTCCATTATTAGCAATATCAACACTGAGCCCAATGTTCATTAGCATGACTTTTATAACCTGTTGATTGACCACTGTATCTTCTACAAATAACACTTTCTTTAGTGGCTTGCTTAACTCACCAATGTTTATTGTATTAGGGGTTATCGTCAATGAATCATCCGAGGTTGAATTCGGAAAGTCACAGACATTTGGCACGCTGTTAGTACTAGGTGCAATGGTTTGTGTTGAGACGTTGAGTGGGAGCTCAAAGAAAAACTGGCTTCCGAGTTCAGGCTCACTAATTACCTGTAAGTCTCCCTTCATAAGATGAACAATGTTTTTACTAATGGCTAGTCCTAAACCAGTACCACCAAACTTTCGAGTAGTGCTGCCATCTGCTTGTTGAAATTTGTCAAAAATATCGGTTAACTTATTTTTTTCAATACCAATACCCGTATCTTTAACCATGAAACTTATGGTTACCTGATCTACTTTGCGCTTAATCAGCTTTACATCTAAATGAACAGATCCTTTCGGAGTGAACTTAATTGCATTGCTTAACAAGTTATTGATGACTTGTGTCAGACGTACAGAATCTCCTTCAAGAACTGGTGGTATAGATTGATCGATATGGCAATCAAACATTAAACCTGCTTGTTTTGCTTTAATACTATAGATATCAGCTTGCTGTTTTATTAATAAGTTTAGATTTAATGGCCTAGTTTCAATGGTGAAATGACCAGCTTCTATTTTGGAAAAGTCTAAAATATCGTTGATAATATTGAGAAGGTTCCTAGAAGAAGTATCAAGGACACTCAGGTACTCTTTTTGTTGTGGGCTAGTGGTGAGATCCTGCATTAGAGCCGATATACCGATAATTCCATTCATCGGAGTGCGAATTTCGTGGCTCATATTAGCTAAAAATTCGCTTTTCTTCTGATTCGCAATTTCGGCTTTTTTCTTTGATTTCACTAACTGATGATAATTAAGATCTAAGTGATCGATACAAGCGTTGTAGTTTTTGGACAATTCTCCGACTTCATCATTAAATAGTCGTTCTTTCTCTTCAATCCGGCTCGGTAAGGGGCCATTATTAAAGTCGGCCATTGCAGTACTGATCTTTTTTAGAGGGCGGACGACAAGTTTGAGTGCAATGAATAAGATGCAAGTGACGATGAGAAAAGCCTCAACGGCTTTCATCACTAGTAGTAAGATGAAACTATCGGTCAATTGTGCATAGATTGGAGCCAGTGACGTTTGAATGTGAAGCGTACCTAGATGGTACGTTTTTGAACCTAGTTTATAATTTAAATCCCACTTTGTATCAATAAAATCGCCGGTGACGTTATTGCCAAGCTCCAATATGGTTTCTATTTCTTCACCTTCGACAGGCTGAACACCAATGATATTGATGTAACTAACACTTGGGTGTTTAAGAAGCCCTGTTGCCAGTACCGAGAGTTGTTCTCGATCTTCCACCCATAGGCTGGAGCTGAAACTGGACAGGTTTGTTTCTTCAAGTAATTGGATATCTGCGTTTAGTTCCTGCAGTTCACTTTTAAAGGAGAGGTAGGAATGTATGGTTGTATTAATTAAAGCCAAAACAATGCTCACCAAAATGGTGTACATAACTAATTGTTTATCAATACCTAGATGACGTTTGTTCTTCAAAGCCCACCTCTTTTTAATCACGTGCATAAGAAAGTTGTTTGTATGCGAAAGGGTGCTAGTTTTAAAGATAGTCCTTATCAGGGAATAGTAAATAGGATGAATGTAGAGTTTATCGAAAAGGAGTCATTATGAAGTCCGTATTATGTTTTATTTCAGTACTTTATTTCAGTGCGAGTTTGGCATTTGCTGCCCAACCGGTGAACTATTATGTCATTGCAGAGCAAGCCCAACCATTTCAGATTGAAGACAAAGCAAACGAGCATTCTGGAATTGTCACCGATATTGTAAAAGCGATATTTGAGCAATCAGAACATGAAATTACCTACCATACTTATCCGTTCAATCGGATGATCTCTGTGCTTGAGGCTGGTGGAGAGAAGAACTGGATTACGTATGGAAGCCCAAACTGGGGGAGTGTTCAGGCTGAAAATCTTTCAGATATTCCTATTTATACAGTGAAACATGCCATTGTCATGAGCAGTATGAACCCTGTTAATTTTGTGGGCATGCACTCGATAGCTAACAAGGGCGTTGTTCTATTACGTGGTTTTGATTATGCAGAACTACAACCTTACATTGATGAGGGAGCGGTTAACGAAGTTCGTGTTAAAGATTATCAAGCGGCGTTTCGTGTGGTTAAGAGAACACCGGGTGAGATGGCGTTTATAGAAATGGAATCACGAGTTAAATATAACCTTGATAAACTGGGTCTAGATTCCGCTAAGTTTGATATTCAACCTTTTAGTAATGTCATCGCCGATTATCCTATTTATCTGGCGTTTTCATCTGAAATGGATCCAGAGCTTCAAGCGTTCATTAATCAACGCTTGACGACACTAAAAGAAGAGGGGAAGTTAGAGAGTATTATCTCTAAGTACATTTGATTCTTGAAAGTGAGTGGTAGATAACTAGATCAGAAACACCTTCTCTTTATCCGCAAACTGGCAGCTAAAAGGAAGGTGTTATACGTTTTCGTCCGCTATTTAATAAAGGTAGCATCAAACATGTGCCCAAGTTTCTCGGCTTTGGTTTTTAAATAGTGGTGGTTATGTGGGTTATTTCCCTCTTGCAGTGCCACACGTTCAACGACGGTAATATTTGCCCCTTCCAAAGCTTTCACTTTTCTTGGGTTATTGGTCATTAGCCTTACCGAAGTAATACCAAAGTACCCGAGCATCCCCTGACAGAACGCATAATTCCGCATATCCGCAGCAAAACCCAGGCGTTCGTTCGCCTGCACGGTATCAGCCCCTTCATCTTGTAGGTGGTAAGCTCTGACTTTATTAGACAGACCAATCCCTCGACCTTCTTGGCGTAAATAGAGCAACACCCCAGCGCCTTCGTTAACGATGTTTTGTAGAGCACGTGAAAGTTGGAATCCACAGTCACAGCGAGCGCTGAACAGAGCATCCCCAGTTAAGCACTCTGAATGGAGACGAATGAGTGGGGAGCTCACTTTATGAATATCACCGTAAACCAGTGCTAAGTGCTCTTTTTGTGTGCTGTGCTCAATGAACGCGTGCATCTTAAATTCGCCCCACTGAGTAGGGAGTTTAGCGGCGTCGATAAAGGTAACGAGATTAAAGGGCGGTTGATTGTTTAGCTCGCTACGAACGTTCATTAATATACGGCCAAGTTCGTTACTTCCACGCCCATCGCCACCATCTCCCCAAAAATCATCTTTATGAGAGTGCTCTTTCAATTCGGTTTCGCCGGTATTGACGAGATGAAAAGCGAGCTGAGTATGCTGAGTAAATTTTTGTTGAACGATGTACTCCATCACGGACACGCGACTCTCAAGCCAATCGTCTCTGACTTCGTCTTGATACTTGCGGCTCAACTGGAATGCAATGTCAGGTGTTTCTGCTAAGCGTAGCTCTTCTTGTCGCTCTTTAGATTGAAACTTTTGCGCTTGGTAATAATGTTCGCTTGAAGGCCAACTTACTCCCGCAACGTCGATGTTGACCGGAAAGAAGTTTGAGAGAAAACCGTTAGAATCGAACGGTTCGTAAAATAAGATAGGTGTGCCCATAATTTAGCTCCTGACGTATTTACTCATGATGCAAAGACTCACGATTAATGGGTGTAATGACACTCACTGAAATCACATGACTATGCATCGACATTAGTAAGGCTAGTTAGGGTAATTGGGTTCGTCAAACCCAAGTAGGGCGGGCTTTGAGAGGTGTTATGCAACTTTGTTAGTAATGATGTAAAAAATCCGACAGTTAACTGTCGGATTTTTAATCGGTTATCTTAGTTCCAATTTGCGGCAATTAAGATAATAAAATTATCAATAATTTTTATGCAGTCAGGTAGTGTTTCATGAATCGAGTGATGTTAACTAAATCTTCAACAGTGATGAACTCTTCTGTTGTATGAACTTTTGCCATACCAGTAGATAGGTTAACAGTTGTTAGACCTTTCTCATTGAAGTTGTTTGCATCACTACCACCACCAGTCGGTTGTGTTTGAGGCTCTAACCCTAATGCCTCAAAAGAGTGTTTGATAGAAATGATGTGTGGGTGATCTTCAGCGATAACGTAAGCGTTATAAGCACGTTGAGAGTCTAGTTCCATCTCAGCGCCATGGTGATCAACAGCCGCTTGGAAGGTTTCAACCATATGATTGACTTGTTTTGCTAGTTTATCAGCGTTTAATGAGCGAGCTTCTGCAACAACGCGAAGTTCAGGCATAACGATGTTCGTTGCTTGTCCACCTTCAACGATACCGATGTTCGACGTTGTTTCTTCATCGATACGTAGTAGGTTCATTTTAGTGATGGCTTCTGCAGCTACCCCAATAGCGCTGATGCCTTCTTCCGGAGCTAAACCTGCGTGTGCTGGTCGACCTTTGATGGTGAAAGCCATCGATTGCTGACCAGGTGCGCGATTAATGATCGTACCGATAGGGCCGCCTGAATCTAGCACAATCGCTTTATCTGATTGTATGTAAGACATGTCGAAATTTTTAGAACCTTGTAGGCCACCTTCTTCATGCACAGTGAACGCAATTTCGATTGTTTTGTGTTCTTCATTTTCTGCTTGAATACAGCGAACGGCTTCCATGATTGCCGCGATACCAGATTTGTCATCGCCGCCTAGAATCGTGTCACCCTTAGAGCGAATTACGCCGTCTTCGATGATTGGTTCAATACTGTTACCAGGTGCAACGGTATCCATGTGACAACTTAATACAACGCTATCTTCCAACTTGCCTTCCAAGCGAGCATAAAGGTTGAAGCCGTTAGAGATCTCTTCTGAAACAGGTAACTTATGGACTGTGAAACCGAGCTCACCTAGTTGCTCTGCCAAAGTTTGTGCGATTTCTAGCTCGAAGCGAGATTCACTATCGATTTTGATGAGTTGGCAGAAGTGTTCAACCAGTCTTTCTTGGTTAATTTGAGTCATTGTAATACCTCGTAGGGAACAGGAGGTGGTTACCTTATCCTTGAAGCACGTCGAATAACACTGAGGTAAATCAATAAAAGTTCCTAATGATTAGATAGTAATCATTAATAGCTGTGCTTATTGTGGGTTGTAAATAAATTGTTGCAAAGCGCTTGTGTGAATATAAGTTTTTACACTTGGTTTTGAAAGCGCTGACTACGTATGTTCTGTCCTATAGTTTATATTAGCCCTTTAATTTCATATGTTTATTTTGTTATTGTGCTTTTCTTATAGAAAAAATTTAGCTGTCCAAAATTTGCTGTAACATTTTGATTACATGTTGTGTGGTGTGCTCAAGCGTTGGTTATTTTTGTAAGAAATTTCATTTTTATGTGTGTTTCATCTTAAGTTACTAAAAGCACGTAGGTTATTGGTTCATTCCCTTAATTGATAAAACTGAAATAACGCAAGGAGCGACGCATGATTGATAAGAATAATCCATTAGGTACAGATGGGTTTGAGTTTGTTGAATACACAGCGGCGGATCAAGAAGGTATAGAAAACTTAAAACTGTTATTTAGTTCGTTAGGTTTTGCTGAAATAGCTAAGCATCGTTCGAAAGAAGCGTGGCTGTACCGCCAAGGAGACATCAGTTTTATCGTTAATGCCGAGCCGCATAGCCAAGCTGAAGCGTTTGCTAAAATTCACGGCCCATCCGTGTGCGGTATGGCGTTTCGAGTACATGACGCAGCGAAGGCGCTTGAACATGCGACGAAAAATGGTGGCGAAGAGTATAAGACGGAAATAGGGCCAATGGAGCTAAGCATCCCTGCTATTTACGGCATTGGTCATAGCTTATTGTATTTCGTTGATCGCTATGGAAGCCAGAGCATCTACGACGTCGATTTCGTTTTTTACCCACATATGGAACAGCGATTAAAAGAGAAAGATGTCGGCTTGTATGAAATCGACCATTTAACCCATAACGTGATGCAAGGAAAAATGGACGTTTGGTCGGGATTTTATGAGCGTATCGGCAACTTTAAAGAGATTCGATACTTTGATATTGAAGGTAAGCTTACTGGGCTAACTAGCCGAGCGATGACTGCGCCTTGTGGGAAAATTCGAATCCCTATTAATCAATCTTCCGATGACAAATCTCAGATTGAAGAGTATTTGAAAGAATACAAAGGGGAAGGCATTCAACATATAGCGTTAACCACTGATGACATTTATGAGACCGTGAGAACACTGCGTTCACAAGGTATGGACTTTATGCCAACGCCAGATACCTACTACGATAGAGTCAATGATCGAGTCGTCGGGCATGGTGAAGATCTTGATAAGTTGAGATCACTTAAAGTGCTGATCGATGGCGCTCCCGAAAAAGATGGCATCTTGCTGCAAATATTTACCCAAACGGTGATTGGACCTGTTTTCTTTGAAATCATTCAACGTAAGGGCAATGAAGGGTTTGGAGAAGGGAACTTCAAAGCGCTGTTTGAATCGATTGAGGAAGATCAGATTCGACGCGGTGTTCTAAATACTGAAGACGTGAAGTAAGAAAAGGCAGGCTTGGATGAACAAATGGATTACGTTTCCGCACAAAGAAGGCATTACCTCCAAACAGGCGCATGCTGATTTTCCTGAGCAAGGTATTTATGAACGAGAAGCGGGGCGAAGCGGTTTTTTCGGCCCTGCGGCTCACTTTCACCATCAACACGCGCCAACGGGTTGGCAAGAGTGGGATGGCGAGTTAAAACCAAGAGCATTCAATCTCAATGATATTGATGAAGCGAAACAAGGAAGCCCTTGGTCTGTGCCTGCGGTACTTCATAATGCTCAATGCAAAATACGAGTGTGGCGGCTAGAGCATTCAATGGAAGATCTGGTCCGAAATGCAGACGGTGATGAACTGTTGTTTGTTCATGGCGGAGCAGGGAAGCTGTTCTGTGATTATGGCCACCTTGATATCAGCGAGGGGGATTATGTGATGATACCTCGTTCCACCATGTGGCGTATTGAAACCAGCGAACCTCTGTTTTTGTTGATGATTGAAAACAGTGATGGCGCATACTCATTACCTGAAAAAGGCATAGTAGGGAATCACGCGTTGTTTGATCCTGCGGTGTTGGAAGTGCCGTCGATCAATGACGAGTTTAAGGCTCAATACTCTGAGCAGGCAACGAAAGTGCAAGTAAAGCGTCATGATAGTTTGAGTGTGATTACCTACCCGTTTAACCCTCTAGATGCCATTGGTTGGCATGGCGATCTTTCAGTGGTTAAGCTTAATTGGCGTGATATTCGTCCTCTGATGTCTCACCGTTACCATCTTCCTCCTTCTGCACATACAACCTTTGTCGGCTGTGGGTTTGTTGTTTGTACCTTCGTACCAAGGCCGATAGAGAGTGATCCCGGCGCGTTGAAAGTGCCGTTCTATCACAATAACGACGACTATGATGAAGTGCTGTTTTACCACCAAGGTGACTTCTTCAGCCGTGACAACATAGAAGCCGGCATGATGACGTTCCATCCTGCAGGTTTTACTCATGGTCCGCACCCAAAAGCGTTTAAGGCGGGGCAAGAGAATAAGAAAAAGTTCACTGATGAAGTCGCTGTGATGATTGATACACGCCATGCTCTACACTTTACTGAGCAAGCACAAAGCGTTGAGAACAAAGATTACGTGTACAGCTGGAGAGCAGCGCCAAACAAGGAAGAGGGACAGCCATGAAGTTAGCCACACTAAAAAATGGAAAACGCGATGGCATGCTTGTTGTCGTTAGCCGAGATCTTACGCTGTTTACAGCCGTAGCCGAGATTGCGCCGACTCTGCAATATGCGCTGGATGAATGGACAAACGTTAGTGAACAACTTCAGGAGGTCTATCAATCGCTGAATGACGGAAGCGATAAAAACGCCAAGGCTTTTGAACCTTCGATGTGCGAGTCACCATTGCCAAGAGCTTATCACTGGGCGGATGGTTCTGCTTATGTGAATCATGTGGAGTTAGTTCGACGAGCACGCGGCGCTGAGATCCCTGAAAGCTTTTGGACGGATCCCTTGATGTATCAAGGCGGGTCGGATGCGTTTATCGGGCCAACCGATGATATTCCCGTTGAAAGTGAAGCGTGGGGTATCGATTTTGAGGCTGAAGTGGCTATCGTTACTGGTGATGTCCCCATGGGCGTTTCAGCAGAAAATGCAGCAGGGGCGATCAAACTGCTCATGTTGGTTAACGATGTCTCTTTGAGAGGGCTTATCCCCGCCGAGCTAGGTAAAGGTTTTGGTTTCTATCAATCAAAACCTTCATCCGCTTTTTCGCCCGTCGCCGTGACCCCTGATGAACTAGGAGGTGCGTGGGATGGCCAAAAGCTTCACTTGCCATTGAGATCGAACTACAACAATGAGCCATTTGGTTGCCCCAATGCCGGTGTTGATATGACCTTTAGTTTTCCTCAGTTGGTGGCTCACGCAGCTAAAACAAGACCCCTAACGGCAGGAACCATTATTGGGTCAGGAACCGTGTCGAATAAGCAAGGTACTGAGCATGGCAGCGCGATATCTGAAGGTGGTGTGGGCTACTCTTGCATCGCGGAAGTGAGAATGATTGAAACTATCCGAGATGGTGAGCCAAGTACTTCATTCATGCGTTATCACGACACCATAAAGATAGAGATGCATGATAAGCAGGGCGTGAGTATTTTTGGTGCCATTGATCAAAAAGTGATCCCTTATGAACCCATTTTAGATAAGTGGTTTGATGAGCTAGGTAATGGTTAGTTATCGAGCGTGCTGCAAATTTTTGCAGCACGATTTTTCTAGCAAAGAACAAAGTTAAAAGAATCCAGATAGGAGAGTACAGTGACAGAAAGAACCTTATATGGGTATTGGCGATCATCGGCCGCTTATCGTGTTCGTATTGCTCTAAATTTGAAAAAGCTGGATTACCAACAAGTCTCCGTTAACTTGATTAAAAATGGGGGCGAACAGCACCATGCCCACTATAGTGCACTTAACCCCAGTGAACTTGTCCCAGTCTTGATTGACGACAACTTGAAGTTGACTCAATCGCTGTCGATTATTGAATACCTTGATGAACAGTATCCTCAGTGTCCACTAATACCCAGTGAGACGGAAGCAAAGTATCGCGTTAAAGCGTTAGCTCAAGACATTGCCATTGATATTCATCCCATCAACAATCTACGAATTCTGCAATATCTAGCCGGTGAGTTAGAACTGACTGACGTAAAAAAAGCGGACTGGTATCGCCACTGGATAGAAGTAGGGTTTCACTCTTTAGAGAAGAAGCTTGCTCAATCGTCCGGTCATTACTGTGAAGGAGACTCCCTCTCTTTAGTTGACCTTTGCTTAGTTCCTCAAGTCTATAATGCAAACCGTTTCAATGTTGATATGAACGCCTTTCCAATTATCGAACGAATCAATAATACATTGACGATGCATCCTGCTTTTATTGCTGCCGCTCCTGAGAATCAACCTGATGCCTAAATTACAATTACCTAGAAAACAGCACTATATAAAACGCTGTGGAAAATCGCTGAAAATGGCGTCCAAATGGTTAAAGTGTTTTAGCTTTCTCGGGTTGTTAACCGTATAGCTCCAGACTTGATACCCCGCTTGTTGCAATTTAATACTCTGAGCCTTACTCATCCAGCGGAAGTTCAAGTGACAGCTAAACGCGTTAATCTCATCCAGAAGCCGTTTATCTTTAGATGTGAGCCTGTCAGTGATGACGCCTAAACGATAGTCTTGGCAATGGTTAGCAAGGTTGCGCATGACCTCATGACTAAAGCTTGATAACAGCAGCTGCTCATTGGCAATGTTACTCTCATCCAACTGCTGTTTGAGCTGGTGTACAATAGCCGAAACATCATGTTGCGCATCCACTTTGACTTCAATGTTAAGACATAACCCAGTTTGAGTCGCAAGAGAGAGGAGCTCTTCCAGTGTCATGATGGCTTCACCTTGAAAATCCAAATCGAACCAAGCACCAAAGTCTAATGCTTTGAGCTGTTGCAAACTGAGCGAGTCGACGCGCCCTTGCCCGTTGCTACAGCGATCGACAGTATGGTCGTGGCACACGACGAGCACATTGTCTTTACTGGGTTGAATATCGACTTCAACCCATTGTAGGCCCATATCTATTGCTGCTTGAATACTCACGCGACTGTTTTCTGGATAACACCCTGAAATACCCCGATGGCCCACGATCATTGGTGACATAATTGACTCTTTTAGCGGTTCAAATGAATGACGTTAACCTAGTTTAACACTCTGATTTTCCATTTAGCGATAGAGAAATGACATTCATTGGTATTAGTTTTTGTTAAGTTCTGGCATCATCCGCTTTTCATGGTCTCGGATTGTAAAAATCTGATCTGCAAACTAAATAAGTGAAGTCCTATCGTGAATGCTGAACGTAAATCTGCTTTGATCCTTGTGCTAACGACCATTCTCGCTGCGTTTGGTTGGATTTTTTCCAAAGAAGCGATTCAAGGGCTTCCCCCATTTGGCTTTATCGGTTTACGATTTTTGCTTGCTTCGTTGTGTCTGCTACCACTGTGTTACAAATATCTCCTTAAAACCGAACTAAAAGATGTTGGTTCTGCTGCCATGGTTGGGTGTTTGCTTGCAGGCGCGATCATGAATTGGATATACGCTATTTCCATTAGCGATACATTAGGTGAAGGGGCGTTTATCGTTAGCCTGTCTATGCTTATCGTACCGCTCGTTGGGTGGGTGCTATATAAAGAGCGTCCACAACGATCATTTTGGTTATCTCTGCCTGTCGCCATGATTGGCCTAGGTTTTTTATCGTTATCGGGTAGTTGGCAGCAATCAAGCAGTCAGTTCTTTTTCATTGGTTGTGCCACGATGTTAGCGATTCACTTTAATGTGAATCGAAAGTACGCCCAAAAGTTACCTGTTTTGCTTCTTACCACTATTCAACTGTTTACGGTTGGCTGCTTAGTTACGTTACTTTCATTGCTTACCGAAGACTTCCCAGAAGTGATAGCGCCTGCTATTTGGGGTTGGTTTGCGTTAAGTGTGGTGTTGGCGACGAGCCTTCGATATGTCATGCAAACACTCGGTCAAAAAGGGGCAGCAGCAGGGACTGCAGCTCTGATTATGATTCTTGAGCCTGTTTGGACTGTCATATTGAGCATTCTCTGGTATGGCGAACAGCTGTCTTTTGGCAAAGTTGTAGGCTGTGGTTTTATCTTATTGGCGCTGGTTTTGTATCGTACACAAGGAAGAATTTTTAAAAGATAGTGTTAACGGAAACTCGAATTGCTAACAACAGACCTTAGTAATGTGTGGCTTCACATCTAGATTTTTTGTCTGTGTGAGTTTGAATTATTTCATTATTTATTTCTAAACTAGTAGATAATGCTTAATTTTAATTGTTCAGTAAAATAAAGTTGGCGTTGATGATAAAGGTATTAGTAGACTAAATTTAGTTGTAATACTTTTTATCAAGGAATGAATATGAAAATCGGTGTGATTGGTGCAGGTTCAGTGGGTGTCGGCATCTGTAATTATCTACTTACTCTAGGAAGCGTGAGTGAGCTAGTGGTTCTCGACCAAAACTTGGATCGCGCTGAAGGTGAAGTGCTCGATTTTAGACATACCGCAGCATTAACATTTTCTAAAAATACACACATCTTAGGCAGCGATGACTACCTCTCTTTAATTGGTGCTGATATTGTTGTGATTACCGCGGGTGCTCAGATTAAACAGGGCCAAACACGCATGGATCTAGCGGAAATCAACGCAAATATCGGTGTGGATATCGCGCAAAAGGTAGGGCGTGTAGCGCCAAATGCCACCTTAATTATTGTAAGTAATCCGTGTGATATTGTCGCGCATTTCATCGTTAAAAATACCAACTTTCCGCCAAACAAAGTCATTAGTAGTGGTTGTGTAATAGATACTGCACGATTGATGTCCATTGTCGCAAACCGAGTCAATCTCGACCCTAAAAATGTATTTGGTTATGTGCTTGGCGAACATGGTAGCAACTGTTTTACCCCCAAGAGTTTGATCAGTATTGCAGGGCAACCTGCTGACTACTACTGCGATACGAATCATTTGGCTCGAATTGACGCCGATGAGTTGTTGGAGTCAGTGAAGCGTGCTGGTTATGAAATCTTTAAACGTAAACACAACACCACTCATGGCATTGCTGCGAGTGTGTTTAGAATCATTCAAGCGATTAAGATTGATGAACGTTCAGTGTTGCCTATCGCGACCATGATTGACGGTGAATACGGTCTAAAAAATGTAGTGATGAGCTTACCGACAATTGTAGGGAAGAATGGTCGAGAGTCGGTATTGACTCACCCATTTACTCAAGATGAGTTATCGGTTCTGCAAGATATTTCAGTTAGCATAGCAAAAGATGTTGATTTCGTTGCGAAGGTGACAGGGTTAACACGTTAGGTTAAAGGTGTTCGATTTAAGATGCTAGGGGCGTGTTACCCCCTAGCGATTGGATTTTAAAAGACGATTACTGTCGATAAAATTCCAGCTCCCAGCCTCTTTGGTAAAGGGTGACTTGTCGATAATTGATCTTACCCGAAGGGAAGGTGACAAATTCTAATACAATGCCATTCTCTCGGCTTTCAAACTCGGTTTCCGTTAGTGCTTGGAAAGCGATAGATTCTTGGTCGTCCCACTTGCCCATCAGTTGACCATCTTCTAAAAACAGCTCACCTTTCAATGGCATTGCATCCGTTTTATAGTGGCCTAGGTACTTTTTAAGTTCAATTGGGGCAATGGAAATGAACGGACGGTTATAATCGGGAATCGTTACGCTTTTATCAAAATACAAACCGATGATGGTCGTCATGATCTTTCGTTGGCTTTCATTAAGCCCGTTACCAGTGAAGGCAAAAGCAACTTTTTCGCTATCGAAATATACGAGCTGCGATTGAAACCCCTCGATTGAGCCATTGTGACCCCACGCCGTTTTATAGAAGTAAGGCATGTTCCAAAAGCCTTTACTGAAGCCAGTATTAAGCGCTTTCATTACCTCTATTGTTTCTATCGAGACCAGCTCGCCATTAAATAGGGCATCCATAAAAATACCGAGCTCCGTTGGCGTTGAAATGAGGCCACCTGCTCCGGCGGTAATAGACGGGTGCCACACGGCTTGCTCAAACCATTGTTTATTCCAAAACGCGTAAGATTGAGTATTGAATTTACAGTGGCTGTAATCACGGCAGAAAGCAGTATGACTCAACTGGAGCTTATCAGTGATACGTTGCTTGAGGTTTTTTTCATAACTTTGCCCAGTTACATCCTCAATGATGAGGCCAAGTAGGTAGTAGCCAGTATTAGAATATTGCCAGCCAGTTCCAGGTTTAAATTCGTTAGGGTAAGAGTAAAACCTCTCTAGCATTTTCTCGTTACTTTGATACTGAGTGTAATACTGAACGAATTCCGGAGAGTTCGTATAGTTATAAATCCCACTTTGATGAGACAAGAGATGATCGATAGTGATGTCATTGGATTGATCAAACTTGGGGTAAAACTCACTCAGCTTCGTATCAAGTGACAACTTGCCTTGCTCAATGAGCTGAAAAATCATTGTTGCGGTAAACGTTTTTGAAATAGATGCGATGGTATAGCGAGTATTTTCATCTGGTGAGATCGGTGTGTTATTAGAGTTTTCCGTATAAGCATGACCAATTTGATTTTGGTAAACCACCTTACCATCATCAACGATCGCCAAGCTAAACATCGCTTTTTTGTTTGAGTCAATGAGCTCGATATATTGATCGATGGCAGTTAAGTGTGTTTGCGAAGCGAAGGTAATCGGTGAAGGAATGATTAATAAAAGGGTAGCGACAAGTACCCCAAAAGATTCTATGAAGACGTTTATTTTATGTTTTCTAAACTGGACTTTGTTGATGAACAACACATTTAAATTCATGAGGTTACCTTATACATCTTTAGGGTTCTAATCATGATATACAGCTGTGTGTCTTAAAACTAAAACAAACATCATTGATATTTATGAATTGATTGCATATTTGAAGTAGGTCGACTTTTTAAAGTTGTAAACAACGTGTCACAGAGTTTTTAACAGGTTTTGTTAGTCGACAAAAAGAGTGCTAAGTTTAAACTGGTCTGACAAGGTTGAGATTTAATAGATAGAAAACCAGAGAAAACATAACAAGGATTGGTTGTGAAAATTCATACGGTGCAGGGATATATACAGGCCATCTATTTGGTTGAGTATCCAGATAAGTTAATGCTTTTAGATGGCGCCAGTCGAGCGGACATACCGCTTATAAAAGAGTTTATTCAGGAGCGGCTTAAGAGGCCGTTAGGTGCTTTAAAAATTGTGGTTGTTACACATATGCATCCTGATCACGCAGGTGCTGCTCAACTTCTTCGAAAGCAACTCGGCTGTAAGTTGGTTTCGGCAGATAGAGAGAAGGATTGGTATGCTGGATTAGATGGTGTAGCGATGCACTTAACCGACCTTGCTCTCGCTAAATGGATGGCAAAGCGCATGGGAGCGAAGAAGACGAGGCTTTGGTATCCTCGAAGATTGAACCCTGATTACACGCTTTCTCATGGAGATGTGATTCCACATTTTGAAGACTGGCAAGTATTGGAAACCCCAGGGCACACAGACCGCGATCTTTCGGTTTATCATCTTGAAAAAAAGTTGGTTTATGTTGGTGATTTGATGGTCAGTGTCAAAAACAAACTTATCGCCCCATTTCCTATCTTCCACCCAAATCAATACCGAGATTCTTTGAAACAGATCTATGAACTTGAGTGTGATAGCGTTTTCGCGGCGCACGGTGGCCTAGTTCAATTTGACTCAGATGCCTATGAGCATCTTATGAATACCGCCCCACGTCGGCCAATTACACATTGGCGTGTTACAAAGATAAAGTTCAAGGGGTTAATCAGGTCTGTTTTTAGAATGAACAGTAAGAATTAGTTACTTCAAAATATTTGAACGTGTTGGTCAGGTTTGGCTGCTCTTTATTCCCTATGCTTGTAATTACAATGACTTTAATGAATGAGTTAAGACAAACAAGGTTGCACACATAAGCGTGTTGTAAAAAGGGGTTTGAAATGAGCAAAGTGAAATCAAGTTGGAACAGCAGCATCAATGATGGCGAGTATCGTCGTAAAGAATCTCAGTTTAGAAACTGGATCACCGCCGATGGAGAAGCGGGAGCGAGTGGTGTCGGTGGCTTTCAAGCTGAAGCTGGCCGCTATCATTTATACGTTTCATTAGCTTGCCCATGGGCGCACCGCACTTTAGTGTTCCGTCAACTCAAAGGGTTAGAAGAGATCATTTCGGTCAGTGTTGTTCATCCTGATATGCATGAAAACGGCTGGAGCTTTATGCATGATGAAGAATCAGCGTCTGAATACGGCACCACTGGGGATGAGCTTTATGGTAGTGCATTTCTATCTGAAAGATATTTGCTCAATGCGCCAGACTATAAAGGAATCATTAGCGTTCCGGTATTGTGGGATAAAAAGCAGCAGGTCATCGTAAACAATGAATCCTCAGAAATTATTCGTATGTTTAATTCCGCTTTTAATGAGATTACGGGTAATCATGACGATTATTACCCAGAATATTTACGTTCCGAGATTGACGAGGTCAACGAGCTTGTTTATCACAACGTCAACAATGGTGTTTATAAATCGGGTTTTGCGACAACACAAAAAGCGTACAGTAAAAATGTAACCAAGCTTTTTGATACGCTGCAGCAACTCGATGACCGACTTGCCACGAAACGCTATTTAGTTGGTGATACATTGACGGAAGCGGATTGGAGATTGTGGACGACATTGATTCGATTTGACTCGGTGTATCACACGCACTTTAAGTGTAATTTGCAGTTACTCAAAGAGTTTAGCAACGTGTATAACTATATGTTAGAGCTTTACCAAATGCCTAATATTGCCAAAACGGTTCACGTTAATCATATTAAGCGCCATTACTACGCCAGTCATTTAGCGATTAACCCATATGGCATTGTTCCTTTGGGCCATAAGCAAGACTGGATGGCACCACATCATAGAGAGTTGATTGGAAAGTGATCATTGGAATAAGCCTCGCTATCTGTGCCGATAGATTGGCTTGTTCTAAACCGTCATCTCATTCTCAATATCTCAGCCTTTCAACTTGTTAAATTATTGTTTACGGTAGTGGTGTGACCACTGCCGGAAACTAAGATGACAACTCAGCCTCGTATTACCTGTGAAATCGATAATAATCACATCGCCACTGTCACGTTAAATCGTGCCGATAAGCTTAACGCTATTGATATGGAAATGTTTCGCCAAGTGAATGCGTTAACCAGACGGTTAAAAAAAGATAAGCATATTAGGGCGGTTATTGTGCGGGGTGCGGGCAGTGATTTTTGCTCTGGCTTAGATGTAAAGTCACTGCTAACCAACAAGGTCGATGCCGTTAAGCTTCTGTTCAAATGGTGGCCTACATTGCCTAACAATGCGCAACGTTTCTCGTTGTCTTGGCGTGATATTCCTTGCCCTGTCATATTTGCAATTCATGGGCGGTGCTGGGGAGGCGGTTTACAGCTAGCAAGTGGAGGCGATTTTAGAATAGCATCTCAGGATGCAACCTTCTCCATTATGGAAGCGAAGTGGGGTCTGATACCAGACATGGGCGGCGCTATCGCTTTTCGAGAAATCATGCGACAGGATCATACGCTTGAATTAGCCATGACCGCGAAAGTGATTGATAGCGATGAGGCACACAGAATAGGGTTAGTAACGAAAGTGGCTGAAGACCCTTTTAGCACAGCTTATGATTTCGCCTTAGAGTGTGTCAATCGCTCACCCGATGTCTTGGCAGCAAACAAAAAACTGTATAACCAAACGTGGTGGTCGAGTGCTGGTAAGGCACTATTTCTTGAAACTTGGTATCAAATTAAAGTCGCCTTAGGGAAAAACCGAGCTATCGCGATCAATCGAGAACGAAAGCCAGATGCCAAGCGCAGTTATTTACCTCGTCAGTTTAGATAATATATTATTGTTGGTCATTTTCGACGGGCGTAGTGGTTATTGAATGGAGAGTTTAATGACTAAAAAGCAAAAGTTGAAGTAGTCATCCTTCCTTAATTTTTAATTTATCAATAACTTTGCCAGTTTACTCTGTTTTCAACTAACTTTAGTAGTAAAGCAACTTGGAGTGTTGGAGAAGTTAGGTTTGAAGAGTGACAGCCTGGTAAAAAGCTTAACCGTTACCGTCATTATTTCGTTTGCTACCTTGAGCCTAGTCTGGCTGAGTTTCCTCAATGAAAAAGAGAAGTCTGCCGTTCAAGCGCAGAAACTCCTTGCTAATGTACAAATTATTGTAGATGAACTAAATCGCTCATTTGGAAAGCTAAATGCTCTTGAACCTGCGGAGTGTGATGATTCATTATTAGTTGCAATGAGAAAATCTGTTTTTGATTCTAAGTTCATTAGAGATATCGGCTATTTAGAAGGCCATGATCTTTTGTGCACCACAGGGTTAGGCAGACTCGATACCCCTTTTTTTGATAATCGCCCCCCTGATTTTAAGTCAGGGTTTGGGCTCGAATACTGGTCTTCTGTGAAGTTAGTGCTCTTTGACCAAGCGTATGACGGCATTGTGGTTAGACGCAACAAATTTAATGCGGTGCTTAACCCAAAAGATATAAACGATATTATACCTATCAACTATAACTGGGAAATAGTGTTAAGGGTTGAAGATAGTTATAAGGTTCTAGAGTCGAGCGATGGGGCATCGGGTCATATTCACGACCAATTTGAACTGCACAATTGGCAATCTACATTAGCCAAAGAGTGTAGTAATGACAAAGAGATTTGTGTATTGGCGAGTTCCAAATCAAAGGTGAATTTGTTTGGTAGTCCCCTTTATTTGTTCTTGTTTTCCATCATTGCGGGGCAGTTATCCTTTCTTGCTATCAAAGGGGTTAACTATTACTACCGTAGAAAATCGAGTAATAAATATCGTGTTGCGAAGGGCTTGGACAACAAAGCATTCAGCTGCGCGTATCAAACCATCGTTGGTATGAAGAGTGAGGACATTGTGGGTGTTGAGCTATTGGCTCGATTTGAAGACAGTATTGGAATATTAACGCCTGATGTTTTTATTCCTGAGATTCAAAATCAGGGGCGTTCGTGGGAGTTTACTGAATTTCTTGTTACTCAGGCTGTGCAGGAGTTAAAGGATAAGTTTGGCGAGGCGGCACTTCCTAAGTCATTTAAGCTAAATATCAATGCTTACCCTTGTGATATATCGGCGGGGAAAATGTCTGTTTTGCAATGGAAAAGGGCACTTAACATCAATTATGTTGTAGAGGTGATTGAAAGTGAAGCTTTGGAAGATGTCCCCGCGGCCCAAACGATCCAAAACTTGAAAGCCGAGGGGGCATTGATTGCCATCGACGATTTCGGTACAGGCTATTCAAACCTTTCATCTTTAAAACAGATACAGGCCGATATTCTCAAAATAGACAAAAGCTTTGTAAAAGATCTCGATGAGGGAGCCATTCGTTCAGCGCTAATTCCGCAGATAATCGAGATAGCTCGATCTGAGCATTTAAAAATTGTAGCGGAAGGCGTCGAAACCCAGGAGCAGCATAAGAAATTGGCCGCAATGGGGGTCGATTTCGGTCAAGGTTGGTACTATTCGAAGCCTGTATCAATTGAACTTCTTAGCCTTAAACGTACCGACGATTTATAAGTGTAGGTAGCTCAGATCGTTATGTGAGTTATTCAAATGGAAAGATCATCTGTTCTGGGCTAAATCCAGCTTGTTCAGCAATACGTAGATATTTTTCCATTTTATGCTCAGGCAACGTATTGGTTCGAGAGAGTAGCCAAAACTGATCCACGCCACTAGCGACCATCGCGGTTGAGTAATCATCTTCTAGATAAAATACAACGTAACTTCCATAAAATGGGCCAGAAAAGGAGACGTGCAAGTGGCCAACGTTTTCCTCTTTCGCTAGCTTCGCTCTGCCAATGGCTTCTTTCCACTGGTGGCTCTCTTCACTCCAGCCACTGTTAATCACTTTAATACTGCCATCATCGTCGACTGAATATTGAGTTCGAGTGTGGGTTAATCCGCGCTCAAAGCTATTATCCAGCTTGGCCACTTCATACCAAGTACCTAAGTAAGCGGCAAGATCAAACTCATCTACCGGCAATAGATATCGAGTGATACTGCCGCACCCGACCGAGAAACCTAGGATTAAACCGATAACTGCTGACTTCATAACATGTCTCATGATGCGTTCCTTTGCCGGGTAGTGAAGAGTGCTAAAACCCATGCATTAATAGCGCCATGTTTATTGGTTATTTGAACAACTTTATGGTTTGATTCTCTTTGTTATTTTAGGAACAAAAATCGTTAGAATATTACGCAAAACCATCCGATTCGTTGGGATGTTACGTTTTGTTTGATAGATGTAGGAAATGTAATTTAATTAGATACAACTGTTGTAATTCCTCAGTATAAAAAGGGCTATTAGGCCATTTTAGGCGAAATTGATGACCTTTTAGGCTAATGGTCTACCCCTTAAGGGTAGTTCGAAACTGTAATTGATTTACATCATGTATTAATTTTCTTTCACAAATGACAATATGCTCAGTTAAGCAGCCTACTTTGTTGATGTGTAGTGTGGATATCAAACATTACGAACAAAATCGGTTGCTAAGAAAATTAACCGTCAGGAATTTTTATGAGCAAGTTGAAGCTAGTCGTAATTGGTAATGGCATGGTCGGCCATCGCTTTATTGAAGATTTAGTCGAAAAGACCGATGTTTCGAATATGGATATTACCGTGTTCTGTGAAGAACCTCGTGTCGCTTACGACCGTGTCCACCTTTCTTCTTATTTCTCTCACCACACTGCCGACGAACTTTCACTTGTTAAAGAAGGCTTCTACGAAAAACATGGCATCAATATCTTAATTGGTGAACGTGCAATCAACATTAACCGTGAGAAGCAAAACGTTTATTCGAGCACGGGCCGTGAGATCCATTACGACAAACTGATCCTTGCAACAGGCTCATTCCCATTTGTTCCACCAATCAAAGGTAATGAGAGCAAAGACTGCTTTGTTTACCGCACCATTGAAGATCTGAAATCTATCGAAGCAACCGCTAAGAACAGCAAAAGCGGTGTAGTAATCGGTGGTGGTTTACTTGGTCTTGAAGCGGCAGGTGCATTAAAAGCATTGGGCGTTACAACGCACGTTGTTGAGTTCGCACCAAAGCTAATGGCAGAGCAGCTTGACCAAGCGGGTGGCGATCAACTTCGTCAAAAGATTGAACGCATGGGCGTGCAAGTGCACACCAGCAAGAATACCCTTGAGATTACTACTGATGGAACAGAAGCGCGTAACGTCATGCGCTTTGCTGATGGCACTGAACTAGAAACTGACTTCATTGTTTTCTCTGCAGGTATTCGCCCTCAAGATAAATTGGCTCGTCAAATGGGCTTAGGCATTGCACCTCGCGGTGGTATCGAGATCGACAACCACTGTCGTACCACTGATGAAAACATCTATGCGATTGGTGAGTGTGCTTCTTGGAATCGTACTTTCTACGGTTTGGTTGCTCCAGGTTACAAAATGGCGACAGTTGCCGTTGACCACCTAGTTGGTAACGAAAGCGAGTTTGAAGGCGCTGACATGAGCGCTAAGTTGAAATTGCTTGGCGTGAAAGTGGGCTCAATTGGTGATGCGAATGGTCGCACACCTGGTTGTAAGAGCTATGTTTACCAAAACGAAGAACAAGAAGTGTATAAGCGCATTATCGTTTCTGAAGACGGTAAGAAACTAATTGGCGCAGTAATGGTTGGAGACACCTCTGACTACGGCGATCTACTTCAGCTTAAGTTGAACGAAATTGATCTTCCTGAGCACCCAGATACGCTGATTCTTCCTGCTCATGCGGGTGCTGAAAAGCCATCACTGGGCGCGGATTCATTGCCAGAAAGTGCGGTTATCTGTTCATGTTTTGATGTGACTAAAGGCAAAATCGCGCAAGCGGTGGCTGATGGTAACCACACTATGGCTGACATCAAAGCGGTGACTGGCGCAGGTACAGGTTGTGGCGGTTGTATCCCACTTGTAACTTCTGTACTTAATGCTGAATTGGCTAAGTCAGGCGTTGAAGTGAAAAACGATGTGTGTGAGCACTTTGCTTACTCTCGTCAGGAGCTATTCCACCTCATTCGCATTGAAGAGATCAAAACCTTTGATGAGTTGCTAGAAAAATATGGCAAAGGCTACGGATGTGAAGTATGTAAACCTCTAGCGGGTTCAATCCTTGCTTCTTGCTGGGGTGAGCACATTCTTAAGCCTGAGCTAGTGAAGCTGCACGATACCAACGATAACTTCCTAGGTAACATGCAAAAAGACGGCACTTACTCTGTTATTCCACGTATGGCGGGTGGTGAAGTAACGCCGCAAGCGCTAAGCGTTCTGGCGGATGTGGCAGCAGAATACAACCTATACACCAAGATCACGGGTGCTCAACGTATCGGTCTATTTGGTGCGCAAAAAGATGACTTACCAGAAATCTGGAAGAAGTTAGTTGCAGCAGGCTATGAAACAGGCCAAGCGTACGCAAAAGCACTTCGCATGGCGAAAACATGTGTAGGTTCAACTTGGTGTCGTTACGGCGTACAAGATTCAGTTGGCCTTGGCGTGATGATCGAAAACCGTTACAAGGGCATCCGTACTCCTCATAAGATGAAGTTTGGTGTGTCTGGTTGTACTCGTGAGTGTGCTGAAGCGCAGGGTAAAGACTTAGGTATCATCGCAACTGACGCAGGTTGGAACATGTATGTATGTGGTAACGGTGGTATGAAGCCGCGCCACGCTGACCTACTGGCAACTGATTTAGACCAAGAAACACTGATCAAATACATCGACCGTTTCATGATGTTCTACATCCGCACAGCAGCGCCACTACAACGTACGTCTGTATGGATGGAGAACCTAGAGGGTGGGGTAGATTACCTACGCGAAGTGATTGTTGATAACAAGCTAGGCATCAACGATCAACTGGAAACTGACGTAGCAAACTTGGTTGGCAACTTCAGCTGTGAGTGGACTGACACGATTAACGATGAGTCTCAGCTAAAACGCTTTGCACACTTTGTTAACTCTGACCTACGTGATGATAACGTGGTGTTTGTTAAAGAGCGTGCCCAGCATCGCCCTGCAACATACACAGAAAAGCACCCTGAAGCGAAAGGTGACATTTTACACGTCACTCTAACTGACACAGTAGCGGAGAAATAAGCATGGCTAACAATAAAGCAACCTTTCAAAAAGTGTGTGACATCGCTGACATCATCCCAGGTACTGGTGTGTGTGCACTGCTAAACGGTGAGCAAGTTGCAGTTTTCCGACCAACCGCGGCTGAAGAAGTCATGGCGATCAGCAACCAAGACCCGTTTGCTCAATCGAACGTGTTGTCTCGCGGCCTGATTTGTCAGCACCAAGATGAGCTTTGGGTTGCAAGCCCACTGAAAAAGCAGCGTTTTAACTTAAAGACTGGCGTGTGCATGGAAGACGAGAGCTTTAGCGTGAAAGCGTACAAAACTCGCGTTGAAAATGGTTCAGTTGAGTTATCAGCGTAATTAGAATCCACTGAGATTCGATAGTTCAAGGGCTTCTGGATAGATAACAGAACGTAATGTTCAGGAGCCTTTTCCTATCCAATTTTAATTTTTAACTTTATAAACCTTTAGGGACACAAACATGAATGATCTAAAACCTGCTGAATTCGTTCAAACCATGATCGACGTTGGTGAAGCGAAAGTAAAAACCAGTACTCGTGATCTGATTTTACGCGGAATCATGGCGGGTATTATTCTTTCTTTGGCGGTTGTCGTAGCGATTACAACGATTACTCAAACAGGTATTGGCATTGTTGGCGCACTGGTATTCCCAGTTGGCTTTTGTATTTTAAGCTTGATGGGTTATGACCTAGTAACGGGTGTGTTTGGTTTAGCGCCATTAGCTAAATTTGAAGGTCGCCCAGGCATCACATGGGGACGCGTTTTACGTTGTTGGGGTCTTGTTGGTCTAGGTAACTTAATCGGCTCTTTGCTTGTTGCTTTCCTTATCGCACTTTCTTTTACAACCAACTTTAGCGTAGATCCTGGTGCAGTAGGCCAAACTTTCATTAAAGCCGCTACAGCGCGTACGGTTGGCTTTGAAGATGCTGGTGTGAATGGTTGGATCACTTGTTTTGTTCGCGGTATTTTATGTAACCTAATGGTGTGTCTAGGCGTGATCGGCAACATGACAGCACGTACCGTTGCAGGCAAGATCGTAGCAATGTGGCTGCCAATCTTCATCTTCTTCGCATTAGTATTTGAGCACGCGGTAGTGAACATGTTCCTATTCCCACTTGGCATGATGCTAGGTGCAGACTTTGGCGTATCAACGTGGTTAAGCTTCAACCTTATCCCAACTATTCTTGGTAACTTGGTTGGTGGCTTGCTGTTTACTTGTATTCCTCTTTACTTAACGCACGCTAAAACGGCACCAGCGCTAAAAGATGAAGACGTGATGAATACAACACCAGCGTTTGAAGCAAAATAATTACTCGTATTAAGAGAGTAATGTGATGTTAACGATAAAGCCTCAAGTGAATGAACTTGAGGCTTTTTCTTTGGCTCAGATAGCCATAGATTGTTTTGTTATAATTATTTCTTTCTTTGTCCTAATTAAAGGTGATGTTTTTTCGCAACACCTGATAGTCTTAGTTTCATAAGTTGTAGGGGCTTTATGGAATTGAGCCTCATGATAAGAATTAGGTTCATACTAGCTTCACAACAGTAGAACCATTGCTCGGAGCACAGCATGTCAGATGTATCTCATACTATTCAGCCATCAGGGTTTGTTTCATTAGTCGGTTCAGGGCCGGGTGATCCCGACTTACTGACAGTAAAAGGGCATCGAGTTATCTCACAAGCCCAAGTGGTCGTATATGACCGTTTGGTTTCTCCTGAAATTCTCGCTATCGCAAATGACGATGCTGAAATGATTTATGTGGGTAAAAAGGTCGACTTTCACTACGTACCACAAGATCAAATTAACCAATTGCTGGTGGATAAAGCACTTGAAGGCAAGCAGGTTGTTCGCCTAAAGGGCGGCGACCCATTCATTTTTGGTCGTGGTGGTGAAGAGCTAGAAACGCTTGCTGAAAACGGTGTCAAATTTGAAGTGGTTCCAGGTATTACCGCAGCTGCAGGGGCTACGGCGTATGCGGGTATTCCACTTACACACCGAGATCATGCTCAAAGCGTTCAGTTTATTACTGGCCACATACAAAAAGACGGAACAGAAATTCACTGGCCAACGTTAGCACGCAATAACAATACCTTAGTGTTCTATATGGGGCTAAAACAGTGCTCTCACATTACACAAAGGTTGATGGAAAACGGTCTTTCGGGCGATACCTCTTGTGCCATTATTGAAAACGGCACACGTAAAGAGCAGAAAGTGTTTACCGGAAAACTCAATGAGCTTGCTGAACTATCTAAACAAGCGGTTAGCCCTGCATTGATTGTTGTGGGCAGCGTGACAGACTTACACGATAAGTTGAAATGGTTTCAAGAGTCCTAACCTAAAGTTCTTACTAAAATGCAGTGTCTTATGACGCTGCATTTTTTGTTTAGTCGCTTCGGAACAGTTCATTAGGTAATAATTTCTGTGATTATCTCTGTCTTTACTGAGTTTGCTATAAAACAATTTTCGTGTGACAGGTGATGTAACTTTTTTAGTTGTTCTCGATCTGGTGTACGATCTCCTGAAAACGTAATATCAGGACGAAGTATCACCTTTGTAACGGCCATTTTTCCCTCTTCGTTTTCACTAAGAGTTCCCACAGCACTATCAATGTAGCTCTCTACCACATACTTTCGCTTGGCCGCGATTGAGAGAAAAACAAGCATATGACAACTAGACAGAGCCGCTATAAAAGCTTCTTCAGGATCGACATTTTCTTCAACTGACAGCGGTAAAGGAACAACATACGGAGACGGCGAAGCTGGAACGATAGCGCCACCATCAAACTCCCAAGAGTGCTCACGGCTATACTGATTGTCGCTAAATGGTTCATTTTCCTTACGCTTCCAACGTACTATTGCTGAGTGTTCTGACATGCATTCTCCATGATTTTTCCCTTTGTATATCGCCGATTAAGTCGTGAGCAGAACTGGCCTCAACTTAAGCCATTTTATTTACGTCTATAGTTGCAAGAAGTAATGGTACGTCCCTGATTCCCTTTCATAACCTAAAGATTCATACAGTTTCTGAGCATATACATTACTCTCTGCTGTCTCAAGAGCGAGGCCCTTAACGTTGTCTTTTAACCCCATATCTTTCGCTGCATCCATTAGCTTCTTCGCTACTCCTTGTCTTCTCGCGGTGTCTGCAACAAACAAATCATTAAGGACCCAAGTTCTTACTGCGGAAACTGATGAAAAGCTTGGATACAGTTGAGTAAAGCCTAAGCCATTGCCTTGTTCATCAAGTGCTAGAAATATGACTGATTCATTGTTTGTTAAGCGTGACTTAATAAATTCACGTGCAATATCGAGGTTACTTTCTTGACCATAAAATACTCGATAGGAATCAAAAAGAGGGGAGATTACATCTAATTGTTCAATTCTTGCTTTTACTATTTCCATGTATTTAATCCATTTTTTGCAGTAAGAATAACGCTTTGCTAGGTAGTTGTTACCATAAACTTTACCACGCTCACCAGACTCAAAAGCGAGAATGCGCTGTGTCTTTAAAACATAAAACTCAGCTAGAGAATAAGAGTTCAAACTTATCTCTCTTGATTAAATTAGCCACTTAAATGCACGATCTAAGAACACATCCGCATTTTCTTTGATAATTTCACCATGAGACATGACCAATATTTGTGGGTTCCAATCTATTATTTGGGCAAAGTGCTTTCGCGCATCTTCTTTACCAAACATAAAACTTAAGCGCCAATCCAGTGGCATTTTTCCGTTAGGAGCAAGGATCCCAACACCTTTCGCAACCATTCTCTGCCAATAGTTAAACTCTTGTCCTGAAAAATTCTCGACTAAGTCGGTAACAATGAGCGTTTTCGAGCTGTTATGATAAAACACACACTCTTCCATTAATGGTGAGCCACAAAATAACACATGCTTTATCTCAGATTCCCAAGCCCAATTTTGATGGTTATTGAGTGAGCCATTAAAAGAAAGATCACTGCGTTTTTTTATCACCTCGCTCGTACCGTACACTTCAGCGTTAGGGAAAGCTGTAATCCATTCAGGTAAGAACAAGTGATGTAAATGATTGGGTGCAATTAGATATTTCACGTAGCCTAAGCTTTTTATTTGCGTAGCGATAGGTTCAGAGAGTGTGATTGGGCTATGAACCCAAAGGTCTCCATTACCTAACCGAACAACCGTCATTCGAGTAGAAAAAGGAAGCCCTAAAAACCGAACGGTATCACCATCAAATATCCATATGTTTTGCGCTAGATTTTCCATGTCTCTCCAACTTCAAAACGCGTTACACTCATTTTAGTATTGTGACTTAAGTAGAGCGCGTAAACTGTGAGTGAAGCGACTTAAGCGTTAGGAATCCCAGCTAAACAATGAGTTAGCGGCCTACTCGCCACTTTCAAAGTGGGCAAAAACTTCTGCACCCGTCATATTTTGCGTTTCATTCTTAAACTCGTAATATTCTGGTTTTTCGTCAATGAATATTTGATGAGTTAACTTGTGGTTATCACCCGAATTCAATAGACCAACAGGAAGATGGTATTGATTATTGGGTACTAAAAAGTAAAACAAATGCGTCCCACATTTTCCGCAGAAACCTCTCTCTGCCCAATCTGATGACTGGTATCGAACAACATGTGACTCACCTGATATTTCAACAGAATCAGCGCAATCAATCGCTAGCATTGGACCACCAGACCAGTTCCTACACATACTACAATGACAAGCCGCCACCTCGTTGCTTGCATACTCTACTTTTAACGTAACAGAACCACATAAACACTGACCTTTACTTTTCATAGATCCTCCAACCTTTGTAGGTGTGTGAAACTTGATAATAGTTAACGGGCTACAACGCGATGCCACTTAGCTCAAATATTCTGCCTCAAAAATGGAGCGTAAACTGTGAGTTGAATACGCCAAACATAAGGAAACCTAGTTAAGTAGATTGTTGTGTATTTTTTAAGACACTTAAAACGTTCAATGCGAACCGTCCCATTCAGGAGCAGTGAAAGCGATGCTTTTTGGGGCTTTTACTAAGTAGCTGTGAGCACTAGTTTTAACGAACATATTAGGCATCAAACCGAGAGTGCGGATCGTATTAGATTCCAGTAAAACAGTGTGTTCTATGACGTTATGCATGGCCTAAATATGGAACCAAAAATGAGCTGACTTGATCGCTGCATAAGCCAATAGTTACTTCTATGCCTGCTTGTTCAAGGACTTTGATACCTTTGCCATTGTTTCTAGGGTCAGGATCTAAAATTGAAACAACCACGTGTTTGATACCAGACTGAACCAGTGTTGTTGCACAAGCTGGTGTTCTTCCAATAAACGAGCATGGCTCCAAAGTGACATAGGCAGTCACACCTTCCATTGGGCCTGAAAATGAGTTTATCGCTTGAACTTCCGCGTGGTTACCACCGACTGCTTGAGTAAACCCTTCTGAGACAATAACGCTATTCTTTACTAAGACACAGCCAACGGGTGGGTTAGGGGTGCAATTTGGTAAAGCCTGTTTAGAGAGTTCTAAAGCTCGTAACATGAATCTATCTGACATATTTAGTCCTCTCTTTTTATGCCATATAGCGCCTTATTATACGGCAGAGTCATCGTAGCAAAATCTGAATAAGTAACCATCTGGGTCTTGAACGATGAATTGTTTTTGAACAGCAACGTAATCGGCACACTGGTATTCCTTTACTTCCATTTCTAAGTAAATGGACTCTGGCGCTTTAGTTTGAACTCTTTCATAAAGCTCATCGATGTTTTTCACATCCCATTGGAAATTGACACCTCGCCCAAAGGGTCTTTGAAGATCTTCAGTTAACCAACGGCGACCGACACCATTAATGCCCTCAGCCATGATATCAACGCCATCCAACGTGAAGTAGGCAAACTCTTCCTCGATGCGTTCGTATTTGATTTTGAAACCGAAAACCTCCACGTAGAACCTTTTGGTTACATTGATATCTTGGCAATACAATTCTGGAACTAGTTTGAAATTGGACATCCTATCCTCTAAACATGATTTGGTGCATAACGGTGTGAACAACGCTTAAATGTGTTGTATGGATAATAAGCACTCCAATCGGGTAATGTGAGACCCAGGCTTTAGCTGCAACTAAAGCTTTCTATGTAGCAGTTCGTTTAAATGCTGGCTCCTCTATCGAGAGACCGATAACAAACATGAACGCTACGTAGGACTCCAAGCCTAAACCTCGAATAGTCGACTGGGTCTCGAACTCGCATTACGCAAGCAAGAGTTAGCTTATTATGAATACGAACATGAATCAAAACATCACAGTAGGTGTTGATACAGGTAAAGCACAATTAGATATCCACATCAGGCCACTAGAGCATTTTTTCTCTGTAGAGAATACAGAAAAAGGCATTAAAGCAGCACTCAAGATAATTAAGAAGCACGACCCAGTTCGCATTGTTATTGAAGCAACAGGGCGGTTAGAAATGCCCTTTGTACTTGCATGCGCCGAAGCACAGCTACCTATCGTTCGAGCCAATCCTGTGCATATCAAAAGGTTCGCTGGAGCCATCGGGCGACGTGCAAAGAATGATCGGCTTGATGCAGAGCTTATCGCTCATTATGGCGAAGCGATTCAGCCAAAGCTTACTCAGATTAAGCCTAAAAATATTCTTTTAATTAGTGACTTAGTCATTCGTAGAAACCAATTACTCTCAATGCAAACGATGGAGAAAAATCGCCTTCAGATATTACCGAAAGAATTGCATTCATCCATCAAACCAATGCTGACAGCAATGAAAAACCAAATCACCAAAATAGAAGAAAAGCTCTTAAAGCTAATCGAAGAGTGCCCAGAGTATCAGGCCAAAAATGCTCTTCTGCAAAGTGTCCCTGGTATTGGGAACATAGCAGCTACGTCAATCATCAGCAACGTACCGGAACTAGGCTATATCACCAATAAACAGGCGGCTTCACTAATTGGTGTGGCACCAATAACTCGAGAAAGTGGGCGCTACAAAGGTAAGCGATCCATACAAGGAGGCCGCTCCCAAGTTCGCACCGTTCTCTACATGGCGATGATGTCAGCCATGCAGTGTAATCCTGTTTTTAAAGCGACTTACACTCGGCTAGTTGAGGCAGGAAAACCGAAGAAAGTCGCCATCATAGCGTGTGTTAGAAAGATGGTAGTGATATTAAATTCAATGTTAAGAGATTGCGTCATGTGGGATGAAAACACGGCTAAAAATTAGTTATTGACGCCATAGTCGTTTGTTATATGCATTTACTTAGCATTAGATTCCAATCTTGTATCGATATTTGGTTCTGTCGAACATTGACTCGATAATATCCATTTTTCGTTAATGACGTAATTTCGATATATGGCTGTCCAAACAAACCTTTTTTAAGGTATAAAGTTGACTTGATACTACGGAGGTAGAAAACGCCATTATCCTCAGTTAAGTATTTCTCGTGCTTAACCTTAAACAGGATATAGAACCCTAAATAGAATGAAGTAAACGTAACAAAACTTTGAAAGTTAAATTCAAGCGATTTTCTCCATGAAAGGAAAGCGCTAAAAATTAGATAACACGACAATGTAAATATAATTACAGACCAGTGATGTCGTTCAGAAACAAACTTGATATTTCTACTCATAACCTCCTCCTTGGTTTCTAATCATCTTGAACAGGAAGAAAATAAAGTAAAGTGTGAACAATTAGCAAACTCGATGCATATCACATTGAAGTGCATATAACGCCCGCTTAAGTTGTGAGTGACGATCCACTGAACTTAACTTGGATACCGTAATCACATAAGCCTAAATAGACGCCAAAAGTGCCGAGCGTTACGAATCGACTTGAAGCGTTTGTTAAGTTTCTTTTTCCACTTCACTATTCAAACTTTTGAGCTTTTTAGTTGTCGTATACCAAGATGTTCCTACAATAGAAATTAAAATACCCAAAAAAGCTAAGATTGTATAAAAAAGGTTCGTCAAAAAACTCAGCTCACGTGCGACCACATCTTTATGCACGTAACTGCTTATGCTTTCTTTTAACTCCTTGTAATCCCGCTGAAGTGTTTTTAGCTCAACTAAATCTGTAGGGTCTGTAAACATGTAGGAATTTAATACTTCGAAGTCTGCTTTTAACTTTTGTAATGTAGCTACTTCAGTAACATCAATATCACCAACTTCAATTGATTTCTCAATGGTAGCTATCCTACTTTCGATAGATTTACTTGATAATGATACAAGCTGTTTTTCTAACACATCTATTTGGTTTCTAAGATCCGGGAGCCGCTCCATTCCTGAAGCTTCAGCCGCTAGTATTCTCTCATACTGAGTCATTAGTTTTTGCGCTGGTTCTACTAACATCATCACCATGAACAAGAAAATCATAGGAACTAATAACTTTGGCAATATGTTGAACATCCTCTCTTGACGCTCGAAGAGATCTTTTCTTCGTAAAAGATAAGCGTCTTTTTCCATTCGCTCCATTAAATACCTTTCTTTATCGTTCATCATTCTTTCTTGCATGAGTACTCCATATTACTGATAGAAACTTAACGCTTTATAGGCGGAATTTTTCCGTATTATCTATCCGTCTATATTGCGCTAGAGTTTTATTAAACTCAAATTATATCAGTTTGTTATGTGACTATAGTGAGCTCATAGCGGGTATGTTACGGATTTAATCCGTATAGAACACCAAGCCTATTAGGGCAGCCTAGCGAGGTTACGAATCGATAGAGAGTAGGCTTCCTCTATCTTGCGTTTTCATCTTGGCAGACGATACTTTATGAATGCAAATTTCTTGGGGCGATAAAGATGAAAAGAGAATGGGTCAGCTTTGGTATGAGCAAAGGTTTTCTCATATCGTTCATTTTCTTGCTTGTTCCCGCGACGACTAGTGCCGAGCCCTATACCGTTGGGAGCTATTATATTCCCGGTTTAGTGATGGAAGATGGGAGCGGTTTGTTCCTTGAACTGCATGAAGAGATACTGCTTCGGGCAGAGTTAGATGTGGAGACAAAGATTCATTCAACCAAACGAATCCAAAAACTGTTTAAAAACGATGCGTTGCTGGCTTACTTCCCAGAGCTATGGGAGAACGTTCCTAAAAAGAGAGAAGAGGTGATTGTCACCGATCCCATCTGGTTAAAAAGAATCGTTTTATATTCGCTAGAAGATACGATGAACATGACAGTCAGCGAATTGGAATACATGAGTGTCGGGGCTGTAGAAGGGTACAGCTATGGTGAGGAAATCGTCGGTAATGAAGCAATAAAAATAGAGTACGCAGATAACGATGATATTAATGTCGATAAACTGTTGAAGGGGCGCATCGACATTATTGTTGGGGATGATACATCCACTCTTAATGCCATCAAAGATCACCCTAAAGGACACTTGATTAAATATGATGTTAACTACCCAATATCCGTGTTAGATGTATTTTATGTCTGTCAAAACACCTCACGAGGCATGGCGCTCTGTGGTGAGATATCGAGTGCCATTCAAAGCGTAATGCAAGATGGTATCTTGCGGCTCAATAAACAGACTGGCGAGAGTATTATTGATGTCAGCAACCCATATTGGCGCAGTATGGCTATCGATTAAATAGCTCTGTATTTAGGCCATAGCTTATTTTTAGGAATACGAGTTTCTCAGTAACGTGAAACCTAACGCTGCTTCATCAAAGCAACCGCCAATCCTGATGATATAAACGTGATACCCGCACCAATATTCATTCCCGAGACTAATTTTGGCTTGTTGGTTAGCCATGTTGAAATCTTAGATGAGAAAACACCCATTAAGCTAAATCCAATTGCAGTCAGTATTGCGAACCATACGCCATAACCAATCATTTGCACGGTGACTGAACCTAAATTCTGATCAACAAACTGAGGAACAAAGGCAAGCACGAACATGCCGGGTTTTGGGTTTAACGCCGCAGACAAAAAGCCTGTAGAGAAGATGGTTTTGATCGACTGTTTTTTAGCAGGCTCTAGTGAGAACAAGTTTCTAGAGCGCAGCACTTTGATACCAAGCCAAAGCAGATAAAGCGCGCCGATAGACTTGACGACATAAAAGGCCAGTTCCGAGGTTTGGATTAAAAGCGTTAACCCAAATGTTGCAGCGAATACGTGAAATAGGATTCCCGTTCCTGATGCAACACCAGAGGCGATGGCTGCGACTTTTCCTTGGCTCATACCGCGCCCAATTGCTAATAGGTTATCTGGGCCAGGGGAAATAACCAACAGAAGGCAAGCCAACGTATATGCGATAAATACTTCTAATGGAAACATCTAAGCTCCTTGTTATTAAACCATATTTACTACTAACGCCTAATTAAGCTGTCTGCTTGATAAGGCTGAGTAGATTTTTAATTTGCCACATCAATTAACCGAGTTCTATTTTTAATCGCTCGTTTGGCTTATTGTCTACAAAGTAAGACCATATGTGCCTATAAACATCGTGCTGACCAGGGTAGGGAGTAAGCTCAATCGCTTCTTCCAATGAGCACCATTTGTATTCAGTATGCTCATCGTTCAGTTCCACTTTTTGGTTATCAGGGCAGTAGACCGCGAAAACCGGAATCAACTGCATTACGTTGACGTGAGGTTCGTAAAATCGGTCGATGAAGTGCCCGTTGTACAAGCATTGAACGTCGATGTTGGTCTCTTCTTTGAATTCCCGAATGATGGCTTCCCATCCATTCTCATCGCCTTCAATAGAACCGGCTACATGGCACCAATACCCCCCTTTGGTGCGCTTCATCAGAAGGATCTTAGTGACGCCATTAATGTTTGAAATAGCGACACCAGAAACAATCGCTGTACTGAGTGGTATCATGAAAGCCTCTATTTGATTAGGTTAAGTATCGGTTTAAAAGAGTTTGAGCGGCTGTCTTTTACCAGTTCATAAAAGCACATCTCTAGCCCTGTCGATTGCACACCTAATCGGTTTAATTTATTGATGGCTAACGCTTTATTTTCAGGCGTTCTCGAAGAAACACAATCGGTCACTACTTCCACATTAAAGCCCATCCCTTTTAGCATGGCAGCCGTTTGGTACACGCAAATGTGCGCTTCGATACCACAAATTAAGAATGAATCGACACCTGCGCTTTTTATCGCGTCTAAGAAGCGGGGTTCATCACACGCACTGAATGTGAATTTGTCGATGGGTTGGTGGTCGGGCAGCAGTGAGTTAATTTGTGGAACGGTAGCGCCAAGTTTTTGTGGAATTTGTTCTGCCCATACAATTGGAAGATCTAACGCTAATGCACCTTTAACCAGTGTGGTGCAGTTGGCTATCAACGCTTCGTTCTCATGAACCGAATGAGCGAGTTTTCCTTGTACATCGATGATGATCAGCCCGGTATTGTTTTTTTCTAGCATACTCGTCTCCGTTACTTTGGGTTGGGGAAGCCATCGACGGTTACGGCTTGTAAACCAACCTTATGCCAGTCGGTTTTCTCGGCGCAGAATATTTGTGCGTCCAACTGTTTAGAAGGCTCTTCATTTAAGCTGCCTGCTGGAACAATAAGGAATTTCCCATTTTTCGATTGAAAAGGAAGGCCCGAACCACAGTCGGTACAAAAGACTCTCGCGAACGAGCGCTCTGGGTGCTCATATCGCTTGGTTTTATCACGGCCTTTGTTCCACTTAATGTTGTCTGGTGAAGTAAAAAGGTTTGATGCGTGTGCAGAGCCAGTTAGCTTTCGACACTGCTGACAGTGGCAAAAGAAGAAAAGCTTAAAGTCATCTTCGACAGTGTACTCAACACTGCCACAACAGCAGCTTCCTGTTAGTAATTTACTCATGTTGACTTCCTTGTGATGGTTTAACGTAAACGGACTGATTGGTGATTGTTTACTGTGTATGCTTAAGGTTTGATTTGACCTCTCATGATGGTTTGAGGGCCAGCAGCACCGCCAAGGTACAGCTTTCCAGTGTCTTCAAATCCGCCTTTCAGGTAACACGCTTTCGCGCTTGGGTTCTTGCAATTCACCGTTAAGTAAATGGAGTCGAACGAAGCGTAGTGGTTTTTCAAGTATGGGAACAGGGCTGTCACCGCTTTCGTACCGAGCCCTTTACCTTGTTGTTTGTTATCAATAACAAAGGCTCTTAAACCTAATCCACTGCCAGGGCAAAAGTCATGGCTAGAGGCGTAGGCAGTATCCAATTTAAAGAAACCAACAATGGTATCTTGGTCTTTGATGATATGAAGGTGGGTGGTATCACTCCCTTGAGATAAGAAATCATCGGCCGTACCTGCAAACTTGATTTGCTCGTCGGCTAGCGTTATAAGACGAACGGCATCAAAATGTGACTTACACAGTTTTTCTATGTTGATCATAGACTCGCTTTCCTTAGCTACATTAAATCGACTGGCTGGTATTCAAGAATAGTATTCATGACCAAGCACTATCGTTATATGTCATGATTTGGCTTATTGTTCAAGCGAGGTGGCTCAGTTATAAGTGTCGTCTTCACGATAAACATTGACGATTAGGGCCTCATTAACTCCTTCAGAAATAACAAAAGAGATAGGGCGGCAGCATACTTGGCAATCTTCAATATAACTTTGGTTCATATCACTTAAGTCTATGGTCACGCCAATTTTTTCATTGCAGTATGGGCAAGTAATGGACTTTTCTTCTATTAGGTACAATGCGTTCTACGCTCCTGTGAGGGGTAATTAAAATGCGCTCAACCATTGGTTGGTATCAATAAACCATCGCTCTTCCGTTATCTTTTCATCGGTAAACTTAAACAATACCGTGAGTTGAGAGTCGTGTACTTTGTTGGACTTCCAGTTAATGATTGAAATAACTTCACTGCCACCTTGCATATGCCTTAGGCCAGTGATTTCGAATCCGGGTGGGAGAATCTGTCCAAGGTTATCAAGTGCGGTTCGAAAGGCGCTTCGTCCTTTTAAAACGTTTGATTGGCCGGGCATGATAAATACCATCTCTTCAACGTAATCGTTGACAAGCGTATCAAACTCACCTGCGCCAACCGACTCCCAACCTTTTTGTACAATCCCAATTAAACTCATGGCGAATTCTCCTATAGCTACTGCCCTTAACTATAGAAGGTGAAATTGTGGTGTGGGAATTATTTGTACGTCTCGATTGTCTAGACGTTTAGTTTCGAGATGCCAATGAGTGGTTAATATTGAGTTCCAGTAAATCCCATAAGTTGCCATAAAGATCTTCAAAGACAGCAACGGTTCCGTAGTCTTGCTCTTGGGGCTCTCTGATAAACTTAATCCCTTCAGACACCATTAGGTTGTAGTCGCGCCAGAAATCATCGGTGCTCAAGAATAGGAATACTCGGCCGCCAGATTGATTGCCAATGAAATTGTTTTGCTCAGGCTTTGAGGCCTTGGCAAGCAATAACGTCACGCCATTAGAGCCGGGGGGAGAAACCACAACCCAACGCTTATCCTGCTCTGGTTGGTAAGAGTCTTCGATCAGTTCAAATTTGAGTTTATTGACATAGAAGTCGATGGCTTCATCGTAATCATTGACGACTAATGCGATATGAATAATGGACTGCTTCATTAACTTTACCTTATGGGTAGGGTGTAACCATTATTGAGGTCTATAGGATAAAAAAATTGAACTTAAGCGCATGGTTTGTTTTGAGGGCATCGGCAGAAATAAGGGAAAAACCGAAGCTTTTCCCCTATTTAGGTGGAATCGTTTTTATTGGAACAACTGTGTTCCGCATCGTCTTAACTTAAGCATTAAGCATTAAGCATTAAGCATTAAGCATTAAGCATTAGTCACTAACCAATGTTTTGCGTCGTGAGCGACGGCTAGACGACTATTGAATGCTGAGCAGTCGACCTTGCTGAATGTCATGCTCTAACGTCTCTGCTGATACCTCAACATGTTCGCCGTGGCTGTGCCTGTGACCGTGGCTATGACCATGATCATGGGAATGGTCGTGTTGTGAGTTTTTCGTTTTCGCCAGTTGATCTGTATCGAGATACCGTTGAGTTAAATCAGAGCAGTAGTCTACTGTCCAAAGAGCTCTTGCGTTTTTGTCACTCATGATTTCTTCCGCTTTCGGCCCTAGCTTATCCATGTAAAACAACCCTAATTCTTCCCCTGATACGTCAGCATGACTGATGAGGTTGGTAAAAGCGGGCTCTTGCTCTTCATCCGACAAGTAACCGTTTTTGTAGCAAACCGTTAGCCCAATGATGTCATTGCCTAACTGCTCTAACGCTGGGTTGAAGTGATTATGGCTATGATTGTGTTCTGCGGAAATCGCGGCCATTGGCGCCATGAGTGAGCATGTAAGAATAAGATATTTAGTGATGTTTTTCATAGAATAGACCTTGCGTAATTTGTTAGTTTGTCAGGGATCAACCGAGTGTTGAGCTGATCCCTTTGCTTCCATTCCCTTGTGCCAGTGAAAACCTTTGTGTGAGTGAAAAGCCAGTGATCGCGCTCGATTAATCGATGCTGATTCTTGCTGGCGCGATGGTGTAAGTCATTGGTTTCTGTTCCCACTCATCTTTAGCCTCAAGTGCGATGGCCAGTGCCTGAGCGTCTTTACATACGTTGGCTGGCTTGCTGTCTGCCCAGTATGAAGGGCCCGATGTGTAGCCGCACATCACTGAGAATGCGTTCTCTCCATTTTTTGTGGTGTAATCGGTCATGATGACGCCACCTTGACCATGAGTGATTTTCAACGAACCTGCGTCAGCTACGTGTCGATCATCGCCTGGATTTGGCTTTTCATATGTTGAATACGTTCCCTTCTCAGACATGTAAGGGTTGTCGTACATGGTGTAGCCTTCTTTCTCTGACGGCATGGTGAGTTGGTAGTTTGGGTCAATGTCTCCAAGGCGATCTTGATTGTTAATAGCGCCTGGGTGGTAGTCTTGAGCGTTTGAAATCGTTGTTTCTTGAGCGCTTGCAAATGCAGTGCTAGACACCAATGCCAAAACGACCGTTGCGATGATTGATTTTTTCATGTTGAACTCCAATAGTGAGTAAATACAAAATGTGATAGATAAGTAAGCGTAAGTTTGGTTAGGAGAGGGCATGGCTCGCGGTATTGCGTTTAGCCCTCTCGTTCAGTGATGTTTACCCTTAGTCTGTTGTGACCGCTTCACCGGGTTGGGTTGGGCGAGTCACTGACTGACGCTCCAAACCGTGGTGTTCACGTACTCTATCCATGTACTCTTGCTTCGTGTTCATACCATCTTTCATCGATGCAGGGATTTGTTCTGCTGGCATGACAATATCGCGGTCGACCGGCCATTCTGTTAATAACTCAGGCATGTAGCCTTCTGGGTAGTACAGTTTAGGGTCTAGCTCTAAATCACGTATCTCTTGCTCTTGAATGTCTTCACGGCTGTTTTTCGGCATTGGAATTCTGAACTCTGAGCCATCAGCCATATCAAATTGTGGCGCTCTTGCGTTCGGGAAGTCTGGAAGTATGCCTTCACGAACCCAAGCGTTGTCTTTGGTCATGTTCACGACAATGCCGTCTGGCGCACCGAAGTGGTAAGGGCCTTGCCAGTGGTGACGAACTTCCGCGACCGTTTCTTCGTTGAGGTAAGGGTCAAACGTCATGTGTGTTGTCATAAATAAGCGCGGCTGTACTTCGTTTGCCACATAACCCGCCGCGTAAGCTGGCGTATGGTGTGTATCGACCGTGTATCGTGCTAGGAACGGTGGTACACCTTGAATGATGGATGAAACACCAAACGTTTCTGTTTGCAATTCAGTAATAAACAGATCCGCACCTTTCGCGTATTTCAGGTCGAGTTCGGTTGGTCGGCCGTCACCTGTCCATACGAACGACAGCACGCGTCCATCATCTTGAGTCCAGTTCAAACGGTAGCCAGATGCCCCATCTTTAGCGTGGCTGCGTCGCCAGTGAATCACTTCCACGTTGTCTTTGTCGTAAATCACGCCGCCGTCATCTCGGAAATCGAATTCATGAACCACAATGTCGTTGCCGGAAGGAAACACATCAAACGCATCTGTGTGCCAGTTCAGCATTTGTTGCATGCCTTCAACCATGTGTCGCGTACCGTATTCCGGTGTTGCGCCACTTGGCCCATAGATGTTTAGTGGCTTTTCCCAGCGGCCATTCCAACCACCAAATTGGTACAAGTAAGGCAGTGAGCCATAGTGATCAACGTGCAAGTGAGTGATGAAGATGTGGTCAAGCTCGTTCATTGCGACCCCCGCGGCGACGTAGTTCGCGATTGATCCTTCACCAAGGTCGAAGACAAAATTAGATCCGTTGCCGAGTTCGACATAGATAGATGTGTTGGCTTGCCCTGGGCGAATCATTGGTGACGTACCCATGAAGGTGACGCGCATTTCGTCAGGTTGAACTTCTTCAGTACGAGGGAACCAGTTAGCGCCAGACACCATGTGGTCACCATACGGTGCGATGCCTTCAAACATTAACCCTTCTTTCCAGCCAGTGTTGGTTTCTTTACGGTAGTCGCCGTTGTTTACGCCGCCCATTAGAACCGCCAATACTTCTTCTTCAGACGAATACAGGTTTCCTTCAGGTTGCGTTGCTAAATATTCTTCTAATGTTTCACCATCGTGATATTCGAATTTTTGAAGTTTCTGAATATCAGAATTGGTTTGCTTCGTGTTGTATTCCATCATTGGGTCAGCCGCGAAAGCCGTTGTTGCAATAATCATTGCTGTAGAGATAACGGATAATTTTGCGTAAGTTTTCATAGTTCCACCTATCGGTTTGAGTCTTTAAAAGTTGAAATGAAGTTCCTTCCTCACTCCGATGCAAACAAGTTTATTGATAAATGAAGGTTTGTTATATAGAGTGAACTATGCTTTAAACATAAATTGAATTTATGTTTCATGGTTGATATTGCCACGCGTGTTTCGTTATTGATGAGCAATAAACAGTGCCTGTGATGATCCATTGATAATGTGATGATTCACGATAATAAAAGTGAGAGACAGAATTGGACTTGAATCTACTGACGACATTCTTAGCGGTGTACAAACACGGCTCCATTACGGCAGCTTCTGATCAGTTAGACCTGACTCAACCCGCGGTGAGCGCAGCCATTAAGCGACTTGAATCGGTGGTGGGGAAAACCCTGTTTGTTCGAGAGGGGAGAGGCATTGCACCCACAGGGGCGGCGGTGTCGCTCGCGAACAAAATAGAAGATCCTCTGAATATCATCGGTACGGTCGAACAGCAGACGAGCAATTTAAATGTGTATTGCACCGAGAGCTTGCTGCATTTCATTAGTGGTGTCGACGGAGTCAATTTTACCGAAGCCCCGTTAGAAGAGAATGAGTTGTTTGACGCGCTGATCGCTCAGAAAGTGGATATTGTGGTGGATGTTGTTTCCAGTAAGAAACACTCTTTGATTGAAGAGGTCTTGTTTGATGAAGAGCCCGTCTGCTTAACTCGTATTGATCATCCACGTATTGGCGAATCAATAACGAAAGAAGAGTATTTTCAGGAAGAACATATCGCCCTAAAAATTCGACGGGCAGAGATGGATACCGTGGAGTTCTTGTCTGATAGCGATATAGAGCCTCGTAAAATTCGAATAGAAACCAGTTCGATCTCAAGCATGCTTATGTTGGCAAGCTCGACCGACTATATTGCTGCGTCGACGCGTTCGTTGGCTGAAAAACTCGCTCCTGCACTAAACCTTAGGGTGCACACGTTCCCCATTAAGCTAAGACCAATTAAGTTCAGAATGCTCTATCATCGACGCTACGCAAAAGACGAGCAACACATGAAAGTACGTGAATCACTAAAGTCGGCGCTCACGAAAAATAGGTGAAGTGAATCTAAGTGTCTAGAAACGCTCAGTCATAAATAGAATTGATATATTATCTAAAGTTTACCGCCTTAATTAAATGAAATTTACGTTTCATAATCTCCAGCAGCTAATCAAGCTCAACTGTATTGGAGAAATCATGAAAAAAAGAACCTTAATTGCCCTATCTCTGTCACTGGCAAGTAGCGCCGCTTTTGCCAGCTCTACTCAAGTTTACGTGGAACAAAATGTGGCGTCGAACGCCGCTGATAATGGTGTTTACACAACAGAAGCAGGCGCGCTGATTGACACGTCTGACAATGGTCAAGTCTATATCGGTTTTGATGATCAGGGTTGGTTAGCTGCGGGTTATGGCCATGACTTTCAGATAAACGACTCGCTCACATTTAATCTTTATGGCGAACTCGGTAAGTGGGAAACAGGCGAAGAAATTTTGGTTGAAGGTATTCTCGACTACCAGTTGACTGAGAGCCTTTATGTACTCGGTGGCTTGGGGTACAAGCAATCTGGTCAGATATTGGAAAACTTGAGTGATACGAGTATCAATACCAACAAGTTTTTAGTCGGTGCAGGTTACTCACATGATGGTTGGAGTATAGATTACCAATACACCCATGAAAATAGTGATGGTTCTAACGGCTATATTCATTCTTCTATCAGCGGTGCATTCACGCAAGGTGAATACCGTACCAATGAACATGAGTTTGTTCTTTCTAAAACGATCAATGACTGGACGCCATACGTGAAATACACCTATTTCAATACCAACGAAGGTGAGCTACTTATCAACGGCTCGTCAATGGGCCCAATTGACAACGACAATGTTGTCACGCTTGGTCTTTCTTACGATTTTTAATCACTTAATCACGACTACTTAATCGGCAGACGGATTTGCCACCTTTGTGAAGGGGCAATTTTATGAAAAACGAATCTCTGCGCAACCGAATCATTAATACAGGGGCCGCGATTGGAGTATTGCTGTTTGCGGCTATGCCGACGTATGCCAATGCTCATACCATTATTTTTGATCAGTCTCAGTACGACACTACCGAGTTCAATGATGATCATCAGCAGTGCTATCATTTACTGGATAATGTTGGTCACAACGAGGGGCAAGGTGCCGTTGAACAGGGAGTAAAACGAGGCCTACGTGGTGCCACTGCGGGCGCGATAGCGGGCAGTGTGTCTGGAAATTCTGGAAGTAGCGCAGCAAAAACGGGCGCCGCAATTGGAACGACAATTGGGATATTATCGGGCAGAGGGTCAAAAAATACCGCCGCGTCGGCCAATCAAAAGGAGCGTGACGATCTCATGCGTAACTGTATGCAAGGGCGAGGGTACATCGCACTCAACTGATCACTATCGCATTCAAAATGATTCGCCCTAATTGTAACCCTGCTATGTTTCCATGTTGGGCTCGTAGGGCGTTAACAAAAAACGGAAATTATAGAGCCAGTTATTAGGTAGCTATAACTGGTAAATATTTGGCGTCCAAATCTCCATCATATTCTCTGGAGTCGATAAAGGCTTAAAGTTGTTTTGAGCGTATAAGCCGTGTGCGTCCCTAGTGGCTAAAACGATTCTTCGTAATCCTTGTAAATCTGGATGTTCTAACACCGTGTTAATTAACCATTTACTCAGTCCTTTTCCTCGGTGATGTTCAAGAATAAAGACGTCTGCCAAATACGCGTAAGTCGTGTAATCAGTGATTGTGCGAGCGAAGCCAATTTGATTCTGATTTTCATCAAACACACCAAAGCACAGTGAGTGATCAATCGCTTTCTGCATGGTTGCTTTGGGTATCCCTTTCGCCCAATAACTTGTTGAGATAAAAGAGTGTATGACGTCGATATCCATCTCATTTGACTGTGTACTTATTCGATACCCTTGCATGGTTCTCCTCCTTGAAAACGTTTGTATATAACATGTTTGTGCTCACTATTGGCGTGAAGCGTCTAACGGTGGGCTATGTTTCACCTTCTAGAGCGAATTATAAGGTGTGACTTACGTCTCACATCTGTTCTTTGTTCAATAAATCTGTATAATTCGCCGCCTACAAACTTGTTGTTTACATTCAGTCGATTCGGCCTATCTTTAAACGTGAATAGCCAATCTTAATATCTAGGAATATTTCTTTGATTTCAACCGCAAACATCACCATGCAATTTGGCGCAGAGCCTTTATTTGAAAACATTTCAGCTAAGTTCGGTAATGGTAACCGTTATGGCTTAATTGGCGCCAACGGCTGTGGTAAATCAACCTTCATGAAGATTCTTAGTGGGGCATTGACGCCAAGCTCAGGTAACGTATCAATCACTCCTGGAGAAAAGCTTGGCGTATTGAGCCAAGATCAGTTTGCGTTTGAAGAATATAACGTTATTGATGTCGTGATCATGGGTGACCGTAAACTGTGGGAAATCAAACAAGAGCGTGACCGTATCTATTCATTGCCAGAAATGAGCGAAGAAGATGGAATGAAAGTTGCCGACCTTGAAAGCGAATTCGCAGAAATGGACGGTTACACCGCCGAAGCACGTGCGGGCGATATCTTGATTCAAGCGGGTATTGAAGAAGAGTTCCACTTCGGCTTAATGCAGCAAGTTGCGCCGGGTTGGAAGCTGCGTGTGTTATTGGCTCAAGCACTGTTCGCGAACCCAGATATTCTGCTTCTTGATGAACCAACCAACAACTTGGACATCAATACCATCAACTGGCTTGGTGAAGAGCTGAATCAACGTAAATGTACAATGATCATTATCTCACACGATCGTCACTTCTTGAACTCAGTCTGTACGCACATGGCAGATATCGACTACGGTGAGCTTCGTATCTACCCAGGTAACTACGAGTATTTCCTTGAAGCATCAGGTCTAATTCGCGAACAGTTACTTTCAAGTAATGCTAAAAAGGCCGCTGAAATCAGTGAACTTCAAGACTTCGTTAACCGTTTTGGTGCGAACGCGTCTAAAGCGAAACAGGCAAGCTCACGTGCGAAGAAAATGGACAAAATCAAGCTAGACGAAGTGAAGTCATCTAGCCGTGTTAGCCCGTCTATCGATTTTGGTGAAGGTAAGAAACTGCATCGATTAGCACTTGAGTTAAAAGATCTAGGGCACGGATTTGAAGAAGGCATGCTGTTTGAAAAGGGTAACTTGCTGTTAGAAGCAGGTACACGCCTTGCGGTTATCGGTGAAAACGGTGTGGGTAAAACAACGTTTCTACGCTGTCTAGTGAATGAGCTAGAGCAGAAAGAAGGTGTGGTGAAATGGTCAGAAAATGCAACATTTGGGTATTGCCCACAAGATAGCACTGCTGACTTTGACAACGATTTAAGCATCTTCGATTGGATATCACAGTGGCGTACCACTAAACACGATGATTTGATGGTTCGTGGAATTTTAGGTCGTCTGCTATTTACTGCTGATGATGCAAACAAAAAAGCGAAGAACTGTTCTGGTGGTGAAAAGAACCGTCTGTTGTTTGGCAAGCTAATGATGCAAGACATTAACGTTCTTGTTATGGATGAGCCAACCAACCACATGGATATGGAAGCAATCGAAGCACTCAACAATGCTTTGAAGGATTACCAAGGCACGCTGATTTTTGTGAGCCATGACCGTGAGTTTGTATCATCACTGGCGACATCAATCATTGATGTAAAAGACAAGAAGCTTGTTAATTTCCAAGGGACGTACGACGAATATCTAGCGCACCAGAAGAAGGCGTTAGCGGCGTCATAGACTTTAAAAAAATAGTCACAAGTTGAAATCATAACTGCCGAGATCGTTTAACGACTCGGCAGTTTTTATATAGGGTTAATGGAAGCCTAATCGTTAACTGAACACGGCCACGCTTTGTCGGCTAATCGCAATAAGGTCTCCTTCATCGTTCCAGATGTCAGCTTCTAGGTGGGCGTAGCCATTCGCCGCTTGTCGAGTTATGGCTTTATAGGCAAACCAATCTGTTGGCTCAACAGGCTTGTGCGGATGAATGAACTCAAGGTTCCACATCATGGTACTGGCTGGTGATGGTTGTTTCATCATCTGCAGTACGGCAGGCGGCCAAGCGTCAATTAAGCAGATTAAGTGAGCGTCGGTAATTTTCTCTGGTGGGTGTTTAAAGCGCATCCATCCATTTAAATGGGATTGCTGCGTACCACTGTAAGGCATTGCGCCGTCATCAATGGCCAGATCCATATTGGCAATAAAGTTCGGTGTAACCGATGGAATAACAGGGACTTGGGGCAATAACTCTGGCGATTTCAGTTCGTGAGAAATAGAATTGCCCACTTCCACTTCAGAAAACCTTTCTATGCCAAAACTGGCTTGCTGTATGACGGCGACTTCGTTGTTTTGAATAATTCGGCCAGTTAACTGTGACGCATTCTTTCCTTCTCGCAGAACTTCAATTTCAAAAGAGAAAGGCATGTCGACGATAAGGGGCCCTACAAAGTTCGTGGTAAGAGAGCGTAAAGGGCGATTGTCGGCCACTTTGGTTTTTATTGCGGTATATAACAGTGCTGCCGAAATACCACCGAATGCGGTTCTTCCTTGTGTCCAGTTATCTGGAAATGTCATTGTTGAGTCGTTGACTGCGCATTCTTGAACTTGGTGAAGTAGGGTATCAATGTGCATAATGAAACTCTGTTATTGAAGTGTGAAATTAATGTTAACTGGTCAAACCAGGTAAATCAATTTTGATATCGCCTAAAGAGATCCCGTACCACTTTTTTCGCGTGGCTATTAACCCTGTTTATTTAAAGGATAAATAGCCCTGTTTTTGGTTGGTTTTTGTGAAGCCTATGCTTAGTTATACTTCGCGTGATTTTAAACCGTCTTTAAAGACACGCACTGGATTTACGTTCCAGCTCGCAGAAGGAAAAACCATGTCTCAATATGTTGTATGCGCGTTATACAAGTTTGTAACGCTTGAAGATTACCAAGAAATTCGCCAGCCCCTCACTGAACTCCTCGAAGCGAATAATATTCGCGGTACTTTGCTGTTAGCCAGCGAAGGAATCAACGGTACGGTAGCAGCCAAGCGCGAATCCATTGATGCGTTGCTAGAGTGGTTCAAACTCGATTCTCGCCTTGCTGATGTGGTTTACAAAGAATCCTTCAATGCAGAGCAGCCTTTCAATCGCACTAAAGTGAAATTGAAAAAAGAGATCGTCACTATGGGTGTTGAAGGTATCGACCCGCTCAACGTCGTAGGAACCTATGTTAAGCCTGCTGATTGGAATGCACTGATTTCGGATCCTGAAGTACTCCTTGTTGATACACGTAACGATTATGAAGTAGACATCGGTACCTTTAAAAACGCCGTTAATCCAAACACTGAAACGTTTCGTGAATTCCCGCAGTATGTTGCAGATAACCTAGATCCTGCGAAACATAAAAAAGTGGCGATGTTCTGTACTGGTGGTATTCGCTGTGAAAAGTCTACTGCCTACATGAAAGAGCAGGGCTTTGATGAGGTTTATCATCTTGAAGGCGGTATTCTTAAATACTTAGAAGAAGTGCCAGAAGCAGAGACTATGTGGGAAGGCGATTGCTACGTATTTGATGGTCGCGTCGCGGTTAACCATCAATTAGAGAAAAGTGGTTACGATGTTTGTAACGCTTGCCGCTTGCCTATTACCGCTGAAGATCAAGCGTCTGAGCATTTCGAAAAAGGGGTGAGCTGCCCTAAGTGTATCGACAAGCACAGCGATGAGCAAAAGGCACGATTCCGTGAACGCGAAAAGCAGGTACAGCTGTCAAACGCTCGTGGTGAAACCCATGTTGGTGGTGAAGCTGCAAACCTAATAGAACAACGTAAAAAGCAAAAGCTTGCGATGAAAGAACAGCAGCGTTCTGGTAAGGAAGCAAAGTAGAAGATATTCAGTGGTGAATAGCCAGTATTTATTCTAAAGCCCATTAAAATTGAACGCCTCCGACTCGTCGGGGGCGTTTTGATTTTTTACCACACCAAGAATCTACCGCTTAAGTTTGATCTCTTATAACTTGAACGTTCTTTCACACCTAAATTTTCAACAACCTCGATATTTAGAGTGTTGGCTAATCATTCGATTAATTCCATTAAAACACGTTTTCTTTAAGCCCGAATTTATTGGTCTATTTTTTATTAAAATAGATTTTTCAATGACTTATTTCCTGTTCGTAAGAGTGGGTAACAACGTCTCAATATTGATTTATATATTTTTAGTTGAGAATGTATTGTTATGTTATAACATAATTTTTGTTTTAGAGGCACGTTACATATATCCACTAATGAGCGTCTAGTGATTCTGAAAAAGTCACTCGCATACCGGTGGCTTTCTCGTTACTACTGTTCCAATCAAGGTTATAAAATGAAAAAAACAATTATTGCACTTCCTACAACTGTGGCTACGCTGCTTTCATTTGGGGTTATGGCCCATGGCAATGTTGATGTTTCCAAGGGAAGTCAAATTGAGGTTTTTACCGCATTTGAAGATGAAGCGAATCACGGTAAAACTAAAACTGAGCAAAGCTATGGTTTTGAAGCTATTTATATGAATGCTCACGGTACGTTCGTTTATGCTGAAGCTGAAGCGGGAGACCATGAGTTTTATCAGGTTGGTGTTGGTCACTACATGAATGTGACTGACGATGTTGGTCTATTCGTTTACGGCTCCTACGCTGATGGTGGTGTCGGTGACCAAGAGGTTCGCGCTAGAGTTGGTACGGACTACCAAGTTATTGGGGACTTAACGCTAAGTGCTCGTGTTGGCTATGACCACGGTACCTCTTCTATGGACAAATCTTCGTACCAAACGGGTCACAGTCATGGGCATGCTCATAACACGTATAAATCTCAGGTTGGTCGAGTCGACCTTGGCTTTTCTTACGAACTGATGCACATGGCTGAATTATCTTTCAATTATGTAAATCAAAAGCAATTTGAAGATGGGCTAAATAATGACCGCGATGTGAATCGTCACTACGAAGCTCGTGTGTCTTACGTGGAGACTGCGATTCAGCCTTACGTAGAGTTCCGTAATACCACGGCGTCATTTATTGCTGACCACTATGAAGAGCAAGCGTTCCAGTTTGGCGTCTCTTACGCATTCTAATTATACGTAGAACCAGTTAATTAGAACTTGGTGATATTCAATCGTAGTTTAAATACCCGATGTAGAAATACATTGGGTATTTTGGTTTTGGAATAGAGAATATTGACTGCCTCATGGGAACGAAGACAATTACAAGTTAGTATCAGCGGCTATCAGTAGGGTTGGAGTAATGAGTTTTATTGGCCTACTATCTCCTAATATTGCACGGGCAATAGACGCAATAACCCCAAAAAGTGAATTAATGATAAGTACCATTTTAGGTGCAGTGTTATTGATCACCGTTGATTGGATTACCATGTTCATTGGCAGTCACACCTTGGACATTGTCCCAAGTGGCACTGCTGTGGCGTTGATTGGTGTGTCTGCTTTGATCTTTTTTACAAGGCGTAAGCTGAAGGCTAAAGACCAATTCTCGATAACCCTGCCTAGGGCAAAAGCAATATTGAATCGTTTTCAATATGTTAAGTTAATGGTATTGTTTATCATTATCATCTTGGTGGCGGTTTTTGTCACAAGAAATAATGTGGATGGTGCGCTGGAGTGGACTATTCGTTGGCCCGATGAATTTGCATTGAGTTTACTTTAGCCTCGTATATTAACTGCTATTTGCGTTGGTGTAGGGCTTGCGACAGGTGTGTTACTACAACGACTTATATACAATCCATTGGCAAGTCCTGATATTCTTGGCTGAACATCAGGATCGACATGTGCCTTAGTGGCCGCCAATATTATTCTTGGCGTTAATGACGAACCGATGGTAAGCCCTGCTGTCCGCTGGGCGACTGTTTGCGAAAGCGAGAGGGGTGAATGTTCCTGTCGCGTTTACCTGCCTATTTGTGCTCGTTGCCCTTATTTGTGCAGTTACGACGGCAGTGATGGGGCCTGTAGGGTTTTTAGGGCTATTAGCACCTCATATGGCCATTATGTTAAGTGCTAAGAAAGCGAAAGAGCAGTTAATCGTTTCAATGCTACTTGGCGCTGTATTGTTATTAGCCGCGAATTGGTTAGGGCAGAACCTTCGATACCCTGCTGAAATTGCGGCAGGTATGATAGTTTCTGTTATTGGTGGTAGCTATTTTTTACTGCTGTTATTAAAAGGTCGGAAATCGTAGTCTACAGCTTATGTAACAAGCTATATGGAGCCACAGACTCATTTCGAACCACTTACTTATTTAGAACATAATGATTTTAAAGTGAATACCAGTGATGAAATTATTTAAAGCGTGCAGTTTAGCTGCGGTAGTGACGATGTCGTGTTCTAGTGTGGCATCGTCATTGTCTGATGCAACAGCGATACAAAAAGATACCCATAAGAATGCAGCCAACAGCCAAAAGGTGATCGATAAGAGTTTCGATTCCTCGCAACAATTGAGAGCTGAAATTGAGCAACTAGAACAAGAGTTGGCGAATCTTGAAGTGTATCGCGATCACCTAGAATCGATGGTGAATAACCAGAACCAAGAAGCGTTAAGTATTGAATCACAGATCGATCAAATTCACGATACGAGGCAGGGTGTCGTACCGTTGATGTATCAAATGTTGGATGGATTAACGCAGATTGTTAAGTACGATAGTCCTATTCGTCAGCAAGCGAGATTGGAACGTGTAGAAAGGCTACAAGCGATGATGAGCCAATCTGATGTCAGTGATGCTGAGAAGTATCGTCGCATTTTGGAAGCGTATCAATTAGAAGTGGATTACGGTACCAAGCTTGGCGTTTATGATGGTCAAATAGCATTGGCTGGTGGTGAGACTTTTGAAGCTGAGATCTTCTATTTAGGTCGAATCTCTCTGATTGCTCGAAACCGTTCGGGTTCTCAATATTGGTCGTGGAATCGAGCGAGTAACGAATGGGAATCGGTTAACTCTTCTAGCTTTAATAATCTCGATAGCGCTTTTCGTATTGCGAATAATCAGGCAGCACCGAGCTTGCTAACCGTACCTCTATCGTTTGAAACCCAATCATCTGATTACTCTTTAAACACCACCAATGTAACGGAGGCGCATAAATGAAAGCTTTAGCACTCACTACATTGATGTTGGCTGGCGTATTAGGTTCAGTGTACATCGAGCCAACGTACGCGGCTCAAGAACCTGTTCAAAATAGCCTGACCAAAAAGGCACAAGCGGATAATGCCAAGCAGAAAAAAGAGAACGCTCAAAGGCAGTTAACCTTTATCGAGACAGAAGATAAGCTTAAAAAGAGAAAAGCGGAGCTAGAAGCTAAGCGAAACTTTGTACAAAACCAGACTGACGAGTTAGCGAAGACTTTCAGTAGCAATGAAGACAAATTGGCGCGTTTGGAAGAAAACCTTCGCCTTGAAACAGGTAGCCTGGGTGAGCTGTTTGGCGTTGTAAGACAGGTTGCCAAAGAGCTAGAACCTCAGGTTGAAGAGTCAGTAACAGCGATTGATGCCAACGCACACTCTGCTTATGTAGACTCGATCATTAAAGCGCGCACATTACCCTCAATGGATGAGTTGACCGGTTTGTGGCGTAGCTTGAACGAACAGATTAAAGCCAGCGCGCAATTATCCCCAGTGGATGTCTCCATCGTGAATTCAGATGGCAAAGCGACATCGCAAAGTGCGTTTCGTATCGGCTCATTTGCGCTTGTGGGTGACCTAGGTTATTTAAAGTGGAATAGCGCTCGTGATCAAGCGGTGTACTATGCGAACCAGCCAAGCCAAGTTCCTGATATTACAACCCTAACTCTGTATTCTCAGGACGATGAACAACAATCCACTGATAATGCAAAGTCATGGCAGGTTGATCCTTCTCGTGGTGTTATCTTAAGCCAAAGAGAGCTAGAACCAACACTGAAAGATCGTCTAGAAGCTGCGGGTGTGGTGGGTAAAGTGATTCTAGGGCTGTTAGCGATTGGCTTATTCATTGCCCTGTATCGCGGTATTACGCTTTCTGTGGCTCAGGTGAAAATTCGCAAGCAGTTGAAAAAGCCTCAACAAATAGGCAACAACCCATTGGGACGTATCCTTTCTGTTTACAACAAAGAGAACACTCGCACGGTTGAAGCGTTAGAACTTCGCTTGCTTGAAGCGGTCGTCGATGAGCAAACACACCTTGAAAAAGGTTTGTCGATGCTCAAATTGTTTGCGGCACTTGCGCCGATGCTTGGTCTGCTAGGTACGGTGACGGGCATGATCGAAACCTTCCAAGTGATTACTCATTTTGGTAATGGCGATCCTAAAGTCATGGCGGGTGGTATTTCTATGGCATTGATGACGACTGTGCTTGGTTTAGTTGCTGCGATGCCTTTACTTCTTGCTCACAACTTATTGAGTACGCAAGCAGAAAATATCCGAAACATTTTAGAGAAGCAGGGTATTGGTCTCGTCGCACAGCAAGCTGAACGTGACGATACGATTGACGTTTTCTCGAAGCAACCTGTTGCCCAAGACAATGTATTGACTGAGAGCCCAGCGTAATGGCAAATGTGCTAGCAAATATTCAATTAAATGCTGTGCTTGATTTTATGGATTTGTTCAGTTTCATGGAGCAGGGCGGGCAGGTTTTATGGTGGCTAGCGGCGGTTGTAGTGGTAACTTGGCTTTTCGTTGTTGAGCGAGTGATCTATTTTGTCTGGTCTTTTCCAAAAGAAAAAAAGCAGTGGATAGAGGCATGGCAACAACGTAATGATCACGCCTCATGGCACGCCTTAGCCATACGAGATGGTTGGTTATCAGAAGCCAAACAAGCGCTTTATCAGCATCTTAACTTCATCAAAGTGCTTGTTGCTATCTGCCCAATGCTTGGGCTACTTGGTACGGTAACAGGTATGATTTCTGTGTTTGATGTGATGGCAAACCAAGGCAGTAGCGACCCTAAGTTAATGGCTTCAGGCATCTCTTTAGCAACCTTACCAACAATGGCTGGCATGGTGGCGGCGTTGTCTGGCGTATTTGCCCATTCGCGCTTAACCAAGGCGTGCCAGCGAACCCAATTAAAATTGGAACAATCTTTAAGGAGCCAACGATGAGGTTAGGCAGACGTCAATCAAAACAAGAAGATGCACAAATCGATATGACATCGATGTTAGACATCGTCTTCATTATGCTGATCTTCTTCATTGTCACCAGCTCATTTGTTCGCGAATCGGGTGTGGAAGTCAATCGCCCTCAAGCATCAAACGTCGTGAGCCAAAAAGACGCAGGCATTTTTGTTGCGATCACCTCGGAGAACGATATTTTTATCGACAAACGGTTGGTGGATGCTGAACGAGTTCAGGCAACAATCGAACATTTGTTGCTTGATAAACCTGATGCTTCTTTAGTCATACAAGCCGATGAACGTGCGTACAATGGTACGGTAGTGAAAGTAATGGACGCCGCGAAAGGCGCGGGTGTGGTGAATATTGCTTTGGCTGCGGAGAAGTCTTAATGCCTCGTGTCATTATTGCTATCCCCATTGCCTTAATTGTCGCGTTAGGTCTGTTTAGTTTTATGGCGTGGATGGTGCAACCCAAGTACACCGAGAAAGCGGAACAGACTGAACCATTACGATTCGACATGGTCATGGTGGAAGAAGAGTCGTTGACTGAGCGAAGAAGACGGGCGGTTCCTGAGCCACCAGAGCCTCTTGAGCCACCGCCTCAAGTGCCAACCTCTAGACAGCAAGTTCAGTCTCAAGATATGTCACATACGGCACTTGAAATGCCTACGCTCGAAATGGAAACGTCGGTGCAAGGGTTGCAGATTTCACTGCCGTCGATCGGAGATGTCAGCATGGATCAAAATGCCATGCCGCTTCATCGCGTGGAACCAACTTACCCGGCTAGAGCATTACGACGTGGGCTAGAAGGTTACGTTGTCATGCATTTTTCCATTGATGAACTGGGTCGCCCTACCGAAATCGAAGTGGTTGAAGCTAACCCGCCGAGGCAGTTTGAACGTGAAGCGATACGTGCGCTCAAGCGTTGGAAGTACCAACCTAAAGTGGTGAATGACAAAGCCGTGGTACAACAAGGACAATCCGTGAAACTAGAGTTCAAGTTGCAAAAATGATGAATATTTCGAAGAAACTCCTCGTTAGCTCAATCATTGCATTAGCTAGTTTAATTCCGATTCAATCCGCGTTGGCGAATGAACTGAGTCAATCAACGGCGCAACGTGTACAAAGAGCACACACTCAATCATTAGATGGAGAACTAACCAAAGCCATTGAGCTTTTGGAAAGCGTCTCCACCAGTAGAGCCTACGACAAAGCATTTGTCGCACGTATGCTGGGAGTCTTTTATTGGCAAAATGAACAAATTCAAGCGGCTATCGATCAATTGAAATATGCCGTTGATAGTGGCTTATTAGCCGATGAGCAGTTTGTCGATACGACTCGTATGCTTGCGGATCTCTATCTATCAAACGTCCAATATAAAGAGGCACTTAGCTATTACCTTCGATTAGTTGAAGAGGGGCATGGCAATGCACTGGTTTGGCTTCGTGTTACTCAAACTAACTATCAATTAGCGCGCTGGCCTGATGTTCTGGATTCAGTAAAGCAATATCAAACGTTTGAGCCAACGCTTGATGTTGCCATGCTTTCACTGCGATTGGGCGGTGAATTTCAATTGAAAAAATGGCCGGATGCGTCAAAAACGTTAGGTCGATTAATCGAACTTGAGCCAGATAACGCACGTTGGTGGCAACAATTGGTGAGTATTGAAATTCGTAGAGAACGCTCTAATCAAGCGTTGAACGTATTGACTCTCGCAAAGCTACAAGGCATTCCGCTGAGCCAACAAGAAATACGAATGCTGGCTCAGCTTTACGCGGACCAAGGTATTCCGTCTAAATCAGCGCAAACGCTCGCATTGCTGGATGACGCCAAGACCGATCTTGGCATGATCGTTCGTCAAGCTCAGTTGTGGCAACAATCAAAGCAATGGGATACCGCGATTGAGTATTGGCAATTAGCTGCAAAGAAAGACAGTAAGTACCATTGGCAAGCTTCACAGCTGTATTTAAGTCAGCGTGATTATCAACTCGCTTTACAGGAACTTAATGAGATTCCAGAGAGTAAACTCACCTCTTCTATGCTATTCGCTAAAGTTCAATCGGCTTATAGAACCCAACAGCTTAGCTTGGCGTTACAATATGCTAAGCAAGCGAATAAGGTAGAAGAGACGTCAGAAGGTGATCGTTGGATTACTTATTTGAATAAGCAGTTAGAAGATAGTCACAGTTATTAACTATATTAATAACTGTTTTCACACCCATTTCAAACGGTTATATTTAATTCTTCAAATGATGATGTGTGTGGTGTTGATTAAATGATAACCCAGAAAGAGAACAATTATTGTAAGCGGTGTGAGGATACGACCTCTCATATCGTTGTTTTAGTAAGGGACGAACCTAAAGAGAACAAGCTAACTGACTTCTTTAGTGGAATGTTTAAAAGCGCAGCAGTTGGAGCGTTTGAAGCCTCGATGGATGATTTTTCTCGACATAGCATTTGTGAACAGTGCGGTACTAAAACCGTCAACGACAATCTTACATAGTTAATGAAAGATCGCGTTTTGAATTGATAAAGGCAGCTCATGTAGCTGCCTTTTTGTTTTTCTATCATGCTCGTTTTTCTATTGCGTTAAATGAGCTTTGTCATTAATACGCTTAATCGCTTTAAGGCTCTTTCTACTTTTTCAGAGATCTCAAGCGATGCATTCAGTCTAAAGCAATGGTTAAATTGTTGATTGGTTGCAAACATTTCTCCCGGAGCAATGCTGATGTCTTCTTTGAGCGCCAATCGATAAAGTTCAGTCGCATTGATATGAGTTGGCAGCGCAACCCATATAAAATAGCCGCCAGTCGAGTAATGGACATCAACTTCTTTAGGCATAGTACTTCGCAGTAATTGCCATGTTTGAAACTTTCTTTGCTCGAGCTTTCGTCTAAGTTGCTTTAAGTGGTTTTCGTAATGCCGAGTTGATAGATAATTAGCGAGCGTAAGTTGTACTGGAGCGCTGGTTGACAGAGTACTCATGAGTTGCAGTTTTTGGATTTTCAGCGCATTCTTTCCCGCCGCCACCCAACCAATACGAAAACCCGCTACCAGTGACTTTGAAAAAGAGGAGCAATGTAAGGTCATACCTTTGGTATCAAATGCTTTTGCGGGAAGTGGTTTGGTATTTCCATAATAGAGCTCGTTATAGACGTCGTCTTCAACTAAGTAAACCGAATGAGCGCTAAGTAGCTCTATGAGCCGTTTCTTTTTTTCATCGGAAAGGGTAAACCCCAACGGATTTTGAAAGTTGGTCATCAACCAGCACGCTTTTACTGGATGAGTGCTTAATGCCTGTTCGAGCGCGTTAAGGTCTATGCCATCTTTGGGGTGAGTCTTAACAAAGAGTGCGCGTAAATTGAGCCTCTCTAAAGCTTGAAGTGCGCCATAGAAAGCAGGGGATTCTACGACTACCCAGTCGCCCGCTTGGGTTACTGATTGTAGACTTAAATTCAGTGCTTCCAGGGCACCCGCCGTAATGACGATCTCGTCTGGATTTACGGTGATACCTTGAGACGCATAGCGCTTGGCGATGATCTTCCTAAGGGTCTCATTTCCTGGAGGAAGGTTATCTAACGCATGAGAGGTGGGCATTTCCCGCGCTGTTTTCATCAAGGATTTGTTGACTCGGTTTTGCGGATAAAGGGTGGCATCAGGGTAGGCAAAGCCAAAGTTTGTCACGCTTTTCTTTCGGCTCGCTTGCAAGATATCAAACACGAAATCATTTATATCGATGGACTCAGATATTTGAAGTTGGTTTTGGTGATTAGCTGCAGGGGCTATTGAATCTGGGACTTTGGGGGCAACCACGTAGCCAGAGCGAGAGTGCGATACCACCCAACCTTGGCTTTCCAATAACTGGTAGGCATTCATCACGGTCATTAAACTAAACCCTGACAACTCCGTTTGCTTTCGTAAAGAGGGAAGCTTGCAACCAATTTCCCAAACATCGTTTCTTATTTGATCTTTAATTTGCTCGGCAAGCTCTACATATTTAGCCAATGACAATCTCTTTTATCTTGCGTGTGTAAGGTGTTACTCCATCTGTTATAGATAATAGTCTTAAACCTGTATCTATTATAGGTGGAGTGATCACAAGTATGATGACGATAACTTAAAAGAGTGAATTGGAGTTGATACGATGAGTCGAGTTAAAAAAGAGATCTTACTGTGCACTGTTGCCATAGTACTTGTGTTGCTAAACGTAGTAGCGCACCTCCTTGGCGGGAAAATGTTTGTTGAGTTACCTCTAGCAGAAGTGACCGTTGCGTTGACTCCGTTGGTAATGATATTTCTCGGTGTAGTTGGGCTTAAGGTGGCGGGAGAGCAGTAATGCCGTTCAGGCCATGGCTCAATTTTTTCAGTTTACAGAAGCTCAACGAAGAAAATTCGATACAGCGCTCTCTTTACTTGAGAAAATGAATATATTGGCCGTGTTCGCATCATCACCTTATTCAGAGGCGCTTTTATAAGCCTCGTTGCCACTCTTGGCGCAGTGGAATCATACTTGGCTGGCTTATAGCGAGGTCAACTTTGTCTATAAGCTTTTGTTTATCTTTGCCAAGAATGCCTTTGAGGACAAGATAATTAGACGCGTGGTCAGAACGAAAAATGGTTTTATTTAATTCTAGGTTTTCTAATAGCCATCTTATCTCTTGAAACAGCTCGGGTTGATTTAACTGACGAAACTCTCCGTTGAAACCCTTAGCAAAACGTTCTTCACCAAGGGGAAACGAAACGACCAGTGTTGAAAGATAATCAGGCTGAGCAGCGTTCATTAGTTTTGCGGAATTAATGGCATGCTGGTGGCTAAGTTTCGGGCCACCTAAGCCGTTTAAGATCATAACCGAGCTTTTCATGCTTGCCGCTTTAATTTTATTCAGAGCGATCAATGAAGATTCGAAGGTTTCACCTTTCTCAACCTTATTTAGGACTTTGTCATCACCACTCTCACATCCTACATACATGAGTGATAGCCCTAGGCTTTTGAGCTCTGATAGTTGCTCAACGGTTTTATTGGTTAGGTTTCTTGGCAGGCAGTAACTTGATATACGTTGAACGTTAGGTAAGTAGTGGTTAATCAGTTCGCAAATTTCTTTTAGGCGGCGAAAGGGTAGCGTCATGGCATCGCCATCCGCGAGAAATACCCGGTGAACCTGTGCCCCTGATTTGGCAATCATTTGAAGTTCTTGCTCAATCTCTTCCATTTTCTTTGGACGGAATTTCTTTTGAGGTTGTGTATACATGTCGCAAAAGGTGCAGAGATTGTGACTACAGCCGTTAGTGACTTGTAGAATCAACGATTTCCACTCAGAAGGTGGGCGAAATACAGGTTCGATGTAATCGAGCATGGCGATTCACTTAGTTTTATTATTTAGGGCAAATGTTATCCCATTTCGAGTTCAGGGAAAATGATAGTGCTCTTACTTCGCTATGTGCCCCTATGGAATAGGGGCCAAATGTTTAAAATATCGATGCTACGCTGTCGTACTTCTGGTCGCTAATATTTCTTGCGCAGTGTCAAAATCAAATTCTTCTAACGCGCTCTTTAGTTGTATTAGCTCTGAATCTGATATGCCGATGACGTGGCTATTGTCTATTTCATCAACAAGGCTAAGTGCATCGGTATCGTTCGCATCAATGGTGAGTTTAAGAGCGTCGAAGGTGGCTTGGTCAAAGAGCTTTAAACCTAAAGACTCTGCTACTTTTCCATTGGTTTTATCAGCCTCGGCTTCAAAGCCACCATCGCCAGTTTGTGTATCTACACCGAGTACCTGACTTGATTTAACGTTGCTAATGGCTAATTCAAGCTCATCCGTCATCTGTTTCGCAAGACTGCCCACTGGCGTGTCGGTACCAATCGCTGCCTCTAAAGCAGCACAAGCGGTGTGTAGTGATTGAGCACCTATGTTGCCCGCAACGCCTTTGAGACTATGCACATAACGTTTTATCTCTTCCTCAGAAGAGGCGTTGAGTGAGTCTTGAACTTTGTTTGTATCTTGATAGCTGTCTACAAAACGTCTTAATAGTTTCTTATACAGGTTTACGTCGTTGTTCGCTCTGACTATGCCTGCTTCTGTCTCAAACCCTTCAATAAGAGGTAAAGATTGCGACGTGTTTTCTGCATTATGTGAGCTACCAGTTAGCGCAGTATCGGCTTGGAACGTAATAGGGGTTTTAGGCGTTACCCATTCTGCTAAGGTACTAAACATTGCTCCAACGTCGATTGGCTTAGCGATAATGTCATTCATTCCACACGCTTTGGCTTTTTCTTTGTCTCGCTCCATGACATTGGCTGTCATCGCAATGATTGGAATGTCATGATCGTCTAACTCTTCTCTTATCCAAGCGGTGGCTTCGTAGCCATCCATGATTGGCATTTGGCAGTCCATCAAAATCCCATCGAATTGATACTGTTGGTGCTTCTCAATGGCTTCTTTTCCATTTTCTGCAATGGTGACAGAAATCTGCTGGCCTTCAAGTAACTCAACAGCCAGCTCTTGGTTAATTTCATTATCTTCAACCAGAAGCAGTTTTGCGCCGGCTAAATGCTGAATATTGGCTAACTGAGTCTGCTCTTGAACATCACTACGACTAACACGCTCTGAGTCGATGCCATAAAGGCCAATAATCGCATCATACAAATGAGATGAAGTAATTGGTTTGTCTAAAATATTCAGTGTAGGCAGGCCGCGCTTATTGAGCGCTTCGCCGAGTTCTTCTCTGCCGTATGAAGTTAACATTAAAATCTTAGGCGCTTTTTCGAACGTGAGTGTGTTAACTACGCTGTCAACGAGGTCGATACCGTCTTTACTTGGCATCTGCCAATCGGAAATAATGAGATCGAAAGGCTGAACGCCTGATTCGCTAGTTTGTGTTAATTGCTCAATGGCTTGATCAACGCTCGATACGGATGACGATTGAAAGTTTAACGAGCTTAGTACTTCGGTCACGATGATACGTGCACTGGCATTATCATCAACCACCAACACATTGAGTTGGTCGAGGGTAGGGGGAACTGTGATTGTATCTTGCTTAAGGCTATTACTTACCTGCATTTTGCTTGAGAAGGTGAACATTGAACCTTTGTTGACTTCGGTTTCTACTGAGATTGTTCCGCCCATTAAATGAGTTAGCTCTTTACTTATCGCAAGGCCAAGCCCCGTCCCACCGTATTTTCGAGTCGTTGAGCTATCAGCTTGTGTGAACTTATTAAATAGCTTGCCAGCTTGCTCTGGGGTCATCCCTATGCCGCTGTCTGATACATCAAATTGGAGGGTGATACCGTCACTGTCTTTATCACGTTCGAGTACTCGGATAGCGATCTTGACTTCACCTTTCTCGGTGAACTTAACGGCGTTGTTCGCCAAATTGATGAGGATTTGGCTGAGCCTTAAAGGGTCGCCAACTAAGGTGGTTGGTACGTCTCTATCAATGTGGATAAGTAGTTCTAGGCCACGCTCTGAAGCTCGTAACCCAACTAAATTAGAAATATTATCGAGTACATTCTCCAAGTGGAAATCCACGTTTTCGATATCGAGCTTGCCCGCTTCGATTTTAGAAAAGTCTAAAATGTCATTGATAAGCCCAAGGAGTGAGTCCGAAGAGAGCTTCACTTTTTGAATGTAATTACGCTGTGCTTTGGTGAGGTCGGTTTTCAGTGCAAGGTAACTCATACCAATAATCGCGTTCATTGGCGTTCGTATCTCGTGGCTCATATTGGCCAGGAAGTCAGACTTCGCTTGGTTAGCGGCGTCTGCATCATCTTTTGCGATGGCTAGGCTCTTTGCTAGGCGCTCTAAAGCAGAATGAGATTTATTGGCTAAGAGCCCTAAGAGTAACAAAGTCACGAGAAATATAACGCCACCAATGGCGAGGTAAGTCGTTATGTTTCCAGACTTTGAAACGATGGAGAATTGCTGTTCGAATGAAGGTGAGAGGTACGCTTCAAATAGAGTGTGTAGTTCATCTAGTGTTGAAACTAACTCGGTGGCTGACTCTTTTTTATCAACAAGCTGACGAAAAAGCGCGAGATACTCCTGAGTGTGGGCAAGTATCTGTCCGGTATTTTCGTAGTGAAGTGATGTGTTAGATTGAGAGTCGATGGATTCTAACAATGATATCGTTGAGGTGAGTTCATCGATAACTTGGTTTGAAAGCGTGTCTTTCGCTTGCAGTGATTTCGCCATTGAATAATCGCGATCGTGCTGCTGTGCACGATTAAGAATGGCTTGTAAGTAAAGTATGTTGGCACCAACGGCAAGGTTTTTACTGATGTATTCCTGAGTGTCGTTTACCTTGGTGTGGCTTAACGAAAGCTGTTTTTCTATGTCAGATCTAGCGGCGTTGGCGGCTTGTATCAATGAAAGCGCGGATCGTTCAAGCTGTGTAACGATGCTTTTTCTTAAAGTGCTTTGTTTGCTTACGCCTCTTAGCTGAAAGAAGTATGTCATGTACTGGTTCTTTTCTTTTTCAACTTTGAGTAGTAGTTCATCATTTTGAAAGAGCGCTTCAGGACCTTGTCGAGATAGAGCGACTAAGGTCTGTTCGAGTAATTGGATTTGATTTTGGAAATTAGCGAAGTCGTGAGGGTGTTGGCTGATTAGATACTGTTTTTCAGCGCTCTGGGCCGAGGCGATCAGGCTCAACGTTCGATGCGTTAGAAGAGCGATCTCAGATATCTCTTCTGTCATTTCTCGCTGTTGCTCTAATAAAGCTAAAGCGCTCTGTTGTTGGCTGTCGTACTTATCTAGCGTCTGACCAATGAACAGTGACGCTTGTTGCGCTTCCTTATTCATCATTTGACGAATTGTGGAGACCTCTTCGTCGACGCCTATATAGTGTTTAAATTGATCTTGGTAGTTAGGCACTAACTGTTGAAGCTGAGATTTTAGCTCAGCGTCGTCGGTTTTCTCGATAAGCTTCTGAGCAGTAGTGATCTCACTGAATAAGCTATCAGCCGTTTGCGGTTCTGGGCTATGGATATAGTGTTGTTCAAGAACGTTTATATGATCAAAGGAAGCGTTTATTTGTGCAGAGTTGGCGTATTGATCAACCGTCGCAAAACGGGTGGTGAGGCTATACCAACCTAGTGTACCTGCAATAACGAGTAAACAAGACGCGAGAATGAACCCTAGAAGGATACGTCGCGAATCTAATGTAAAGTTAGTAACTGAGAGCATTTATTTAGCTTCCCTTTATAAATCTTTCTTGAAACAGCCACGCTACCTTTAGCGTTAAATTTCAATGAGAACAATGAATAATCACGGGTTTATTTCCCCCGTTTTGTTCGTCATAACATGTCTTCATCTATCGTAGAGGGAGGCTGTCCTTTACGTAAAAGAGTCTACTCTTGAGCTTCAATGACATGATCGTCGGTGAATGACTCTTTAATAATAAGTGCTTGGTCAAGTTGTCCTAGAAACACGTCCACTAAGTAAGGGTCAAAGTGTTTGCCTGCTTCTTCTTTAATTAACGTTACCGTTTTTTCAATTGACCACGCCTTTTTGTATGGGCGCTCACTGGTTAAAGCATCAAATACATCAGCAATGGCAACGATACGGGCACTTAATGGAATGTCTTCACCCTTGGTACCATGCGGATAACCACTACCATCCCATTTCTCGTGGTGAAAAAGCGCGATTTCTCTTGCCATTTGAAGAAGCAACGAGTCACTATCACCTATTATTTCCCCCCCAATTTTGACATGCTGCTGCATGGTATCCCATTCGTCTGAGTCCAGCTTTCCGGGCTTTCCTAGTACTTTATCTGGAATACCGATTTTACCAATGTCATGCATAGGTGAGGCTTGAAAAACGAGTTCTTTCCAACGTTCGTTTACATCGAGTTGTTCGGCAATGATCCTTGAGTAGTGGCTCATTCGAATAACATGCATGCCGGTTTCATTGTCTTTGTATTCTGCCGCGCGGCCAAGGCGTTGGATAATCTCTAACCTTGTTTGTTCAAGCTGTTCGGTGCGTTTTTTGACTTTAACAGCAAGTTCAAGGTTCTGATTGTGAAGTGCTATATGAGTTTGAACGCGGGCTTTCACTATTGGGGGGCTAATGGGTTTAGTGATGTAATCGACAGCCCCCATTTCAAATCCTTTTTGTTCGTCAACAATCTCTGCTTTAGCGGTGACAAAAATGATTGGAATATCAACCGTCATCGGGTTGGACTTGAGTTCCTGGCATACCTGGTAGCCATCCATTTCTGGCATCATGATGTCTAATAAGATGAGGTGAGGCTTAGGCGTGGTATTGGCGATCTGGATGGCTTTTTTACCGTTTGTCGCTGCTTTGATCTTGAATTCATCAGAAAGAATACCTGATAAGGTGTGAATATTATCCGGTATATCATCTACAACGAGAATGACGGGCTTTTGAGCAATGTCGCTTTGCATGCGTGTTAAATCCTTTTAACTGCTTAACTGAGTGTGTAATTCACTATTAATGAGTTTGTTGAGTTGCGTTCACTACCCTTAAGAATAATAGTTATTTTTAATATCAATACGAACTTATATTGATCATTGTATTGAATTTCAGGTTCGATCCCAAATTTGATTGGTTGGTTTGGACTATTGGTGAAAATTTGTAGGACGTTGTATAGGGAAGTGCTTAAGTTTGTGACTTAACGAGGCTATTAGTATTGGCCAGAATGAGAAACACCCTCAACGAAGTCATTGAGGGTGTGCTACACAGGGGAGAATCGCGCAGACTTTAGCCGATTTGAAGCTTTGTCTGAGCTATTTCATAACGTGGCAGCTAAACTCAGCTCGCCATAAGAGTTCATTTGAATCTCGCATGGTGCTGAGAACTTCTTTACCTGAAAGTTGAGGGTAAGCTTGCATTACTTTTACATCACTATTTTTCTCTAGTGACTGATAAGCCCTCACGTGAGTAAAGGTAGTATTTAAGTTATTTGACAGCATGGATTTTGATAGGCAAATCCCAAAAACGTCCTTTTTCATCGTACTTTCCTCTGTACTTATCCTAGCCGGATAACGTTATTTACAATCAAAAGCAGTGTAGGTTTTATTGTTTGCTTTTGATGTTCTGAGCCTAACCAGAGAGTTTAACCCTTAAGGGTTGTATTTGGCCTAATAGAAGTATACTCAAATAAATGAGGGGTGCACAAAAAATAACCTAAAATTGATGTGACTAAAGTCAAAATTTAAAATGCATTTAGTTTTATATGTTTTCACCTTTTTGTTCATTCAGCGTATTAGAAATAACCACTGGCGTTGCTTCCTCACAGATATGAAGGGCTATTATCTTCTTTTTGTTAAATAAGTGTTATTTTTATCAGAATAATCAAGGAGTGAAACGTATGAAGTGGAGCCGAATTAGCTTTCGTAAACGAATGCTAATTATTATGACGCTATCGGGTCTGGTAGAATTGCTGATTCTAGTCGCAGCGGGTTTTGTCTACGTAAAGCATTCTCAGGAAAAAGAGATGGGCGAAAAGGCGTTAGGCGTGGCTTCTTTTCTCGCTAAGTCTCCTTATGTTCAAAGTGTGATTTCCAACTCCGATACAAAGCATCAACAGCGCTTTCGAGACTTAACCACCATGATTGGTGCAGCTTTTATTGTTATTGGAGATAAGCAAGGTATTCGCTTGATTCATCCCATTGATGAGCGTCTAGGTCTACCAATGAAAGGTGGTGACAATATTAGAGCGTTGACAAACGGTGAGGCCTATATCTCCTTTGCTCAAGGCTCACTTGGTCACTCTGTTCGAGGAAAAACCGCGGTATTTGACGATGACGGAAACATTATCGGAGTGGTATCCGTTGGTTATCTTATTGATCGTTTGCAAGACAGGGTTGAGCCATTTCTTGCGTTTTTACTGGCAATGGCACTATTGGTTGTTATCGCTAATGCCATTATTTCAAATTATGTCTCTCGTCGTTTCCAGCGCGCTATTTTAGGTTTTGAGCCCGAAGAGATTGGGCGCTTGTATGTTGAGCTAGACGTTACCATGAGTACCTTAAAAGAGGGGATATTAGGAATTGATGCAAGAGGGAACCTTCGGTCAATTAACAAAAGTGCATGTGATATTTTAGGGATAAATAAAGAGAAGTCGCTCAATAAGCCGCTTTCAAAAGTGATTCCAGATAGTGATCTTTCCGTTGTTTTAGAAACGGGTGAGACAGATACAGATATTGATATATTCCTAAACAACAAACGATTAATTGCTAACCGAAGTCCAATTGTTGTTGATGGTGTCGTGGTTGGCGCTGTATCGAGTTTTCGACTGCGAGATGAAATCAACGTGTTAAGTGAGCAGCTTTCTCAAACCAAGGCGTACGCTGAAATGTTACGTTCACAAACCCATGAACACCGCAATAAGTTAAACAGTATTAGTGGTATGGTTCAAATGGGTGAATTAGAAGCCGTTCAAAAGCTCATTGGTCAAGAGACCGCGCATTATCAAAGCTTAATTGAGTTTTTACGAGAAACGATACGAGAGCCTTTAATAGCGGGAATGTTGCTAGGAAAAACGGAACGTGCCCGTGAATTGGGGTTAGAGCTATCCGTTGAAGAGGGATCAAGGCTAGAAACGCTCCCAGAACGGATTAACCCAAGTGACGTTGTCACTATTATTGGTAATTTAATAGACAATGCGTTTGATGCCACCATGTCAGCTATCGGTGAGAAAGACTTTATTCAGAGCTCTAGAAGGGAGATAGAAGTCTCTGTGAGTGACTATGGCAGTGAGATTATATTGGAGGTATCCGATCAAGGCGTTGGCTTACCACGTGATATTTCTGGTGAACAGTTATTGGAGAAGGGGATATCAACCAAGGCTAGCCAAAATAGGGGGGTGGGTCTTCACCTCGTTAATCAGCTAACGTTAAAATATTTTGGTCAATTAGAAATGAGCGACAATAAGGAGTTTGGAACAAGAATGACAGTCTATCTACCTAAGGAAGAGCAGAGATGATTGAGCAAACGCGAGTGATGATTATTGAAGATGATGTCGGCATTGCTGAGTTACATCATCGTTATTTGATTCAGATGGGAGGGTTTGAAGTTATCGGAATTGCGACCACCCAAACAGAAGCCGAAATGCAACTCGACATATTAAAGCCCGATCTTGTACTTCTAGATGTGTACCTGCCCGATGGAACTGGATTGGATATATTGCAAAAAGTTCGCGGAAGTAACCAAGGCTGCGATGTGATTTTGATCACTGCCGCTCGCGATGTCGACACTCTTCAACAAGCGATGCGCGGTGGTGTGGTCGATTACTTGCTTAAGCCTGTCATGTTTCCTCGTTTAGAAGCAGCGTTGAAGAAATATCAAGCTCAAAAGAGCCAGTTAGACACGACTGATGATTTAAACCAGAATTTAGTTGATAAAATGCTTCAATCAAGTGCCGCGACCGAGACCAAAACACAGCGCTTACCAAAAGGTATAGATGGCGTAACTCTAGATAAAATACGTAATCTATTTTCTGAGCCAGTTAGTTTAACCGCTGATGAAGCGGGAGAAAGTATTGGTGCGAGTCGAACCACAGCAAGGCGTTATTTAGAGTATCTCATTAGTTCAGGCGAGCTAGAAGCCGACCTAAATTATGGTACCGTTGGAAGGCCAGAGCGATGCTACAAAAAATTGGCACGCTAGATTAGAAAAGAGTCCTGAAGTCGCCAAGAGTATTTCAGTTAGAAAGAGCAATAAGAACTAGACGATACCATTTTCGCTACCTACCTTTAATGATAGATGTGTTAATTACATATAGGTGCAACCATGCGTGCTATACAACGTATTGCGTTTCTATCATTGATCTTTTTCTGCAGTGTTGGCAGCGCATCAGAACTGAATGACCTTAATTTTCTAACAGAAGAATATCCGCCTTATAATTACTCCAACGGCAATGAAATTCAGGGGATTGCCGTTGATTTGCTTATTGAGGCCTCTGTAATCGCTAAAAGTGAAATCCAACGCAAACAAATAAGCATGAAACCATGGGCGAGAGCCTATCGCACGACACTGATCACTGACGATACCGTGTTATTTTCAACCACTCGAACCAAACTTCGTGAGCACTTATTTCAGTGGGTAGGCCCTGTAAGTACAACCAAAATCGTCGTTATCGCAAAGAAAACGAGCAATATTGAAGTGACTGAGGCAACCGATTTGATCCAGTATCGCATCGGTGTCATTAGAGATGATGTTGGTGAACAGCTATTAACAGAGTTAGGTGTCCCAAGAGATTCGCTGCAAGAGAGCTCTTACGCTAGAACGATTGCAGGCCAATTAGAGAAAGGACGAATTGACCTTTGGGCCTATGAAGAGAATGTCGCTAACTGGTGGATATCTCAAGCGGGTTTTAATACTGATGACTATGAATCGGTATTTGTGTTGCAAGAAGGCGAGCTATACTACGCTTTCAACAAAGATGTCGAAAATATCCTTATCGAAAAGTTGCAACAGGCCATTGATAAGGTTAAAACTAATGTGAATAACGATGGACTGACTCAATATGATGCCATAGTTAATAAATACCGATAACGATAATTCAAATATAGATGTGATGACATGAGCCAAAGCAGCAGTACGATATTAACCGAGAGTGGTACCAATGAACTTGAAATTATTGAGTTTCATTTAGAGAAGCAGTTACCTGATGGTAGTACGAAAACATGTTACTACGGAATTAATGTCGCGAAAGTACGTGAAGTGATCCAAGTTCCTGATACAACGGATTACCCGAATGCTCAGCCGCATATGGTTGGCGTGTTCTCCTCGCGAGATATATTAACGCCACTTGTGGATCTTGCTGGTTGGTTAGGTGTTCCTACTAAAGCTGAACTCGAAAAAAAGTTTGTTATTGTGACCGACTTTAATCGAATGACCAACGGATTTCTTATTGACAGTATTAGCCGTATTCATCGTATCTCTTGGAATGATGTAGAGTCACCAAGCCAGTTCTTAGAGGCTGGAGAGCAAGACTGTGTTGTTGCGGTAGTTCGTAAAGACAAAAATCTCATTATGATCTTGGATTTTGAAAAAATCATCGCTGATATCAACCCTGAACTGAGTATGGAAAAATATGATGTGAAGGTCGATCGCAACGTAGATCTTAACCAGAAGATGGTGACTAAGCGTAATGGCAAAACGATTATGGTGGTAGATGACTCAGCATTTATACGCAGCCTGATACAAGATACTCTTAGTTCAGCAGGGTACAACATCATTGCTTGTAAAGATGGTGGTGAAGCTCATGAAAAATTGATGGAAATAGAGCAAGTCGCAACGACTGAAAATATGTCGGTTGATGAACTTGTTAATGCAGTTGTTACTGATGTGGAAATGCCTCGAATGGACGGCATGCACCTTCTTAAACGATTGCGAGACACGGCAGTGTATGAGAGCACACCAATCGTTATGTTCTCCTCATTGATGAGTGAAGATAATCGCTCCAAAGCCTTAGCGTTAGGCGCTAACGATACCATTACGAAGCCTGAGATCGGAAAAATGGTCGCTATGATGGATAAATACGTTTTTGGTGAATGAGTTAATACGAATAATAAGATAAAACAAAGCCCTATACTTCTAACTTGAAAGAGTTTCGAGCATAGGGCTTTGTTCTTATATCCTATTTAGCGCAAGGCTTAATTCTTGGTTGTTTGTTATAAATATGTAACTTAAGTTTAGTGCTGACTATTTTTTACTAATAATAGCCCTAATTAATTGTCAATTCCTCTAAGCAGTTCAATGAGCTCATTTTCCGTTTTTGGTTCTCTTGCCAAAGTAAGCTCAGGTGATGAGCCACCCTTTAAAACGTAAGCTCGAGTGCTGCAGTGGTCATAGTGGTACCAGTAGCCATCAACACAGACATCAGTATAACAGCGAGGATCTTGTTTTAATTCCATATGCCTTTCTCCATTTACACTTGCGTAACACTTAAGACCATAAACGATTACAAATTATGTAAAAATGATCTATATCAATAAAGTTGGATAAGTGTTCTTTGTTTGTTATTCAAATGGATCTGCTTTATCTCCCAGAATTCGTACATTTAATGGCGATTAGGATAAACTTCATTTAATAATTAAGAGGTTAACGATTTTAGAGTCTGATTAGTAATGGAAAATATTTTTATAGTCGTTGTAATACTGGTTGTGTTTTTCATCTTTGTACAAAAGCGCTTGGTAAAGGATGAATCGATAAAAGACAGTGCATACAAGCGAAAAGGGCCGTTGCTTAATATGCAAGAAACCGCGATCTATAATGCGTTGGTCTCCGCTGTTGGTGTGCACGGTGTCGTTATGTCTAAAGTTAATCTATCGAATGTACTCGCTCCTGTCGCGACCGATAAAAAAGGATGGTTTGTTGCTAATAATCGCATCGCGAAAAGTTATTTTGATTTTGTTATTTGCGACCCACGTACCTTAGAAGTTCGTGTTGCTATAGAGCTTGATAATGGAAGAGAGCTTGATAAAGGAAAGGTAGAACGACAAAAGTTGCTAATGCATGTATGTAAGTCAGCCAATATTCCATTGATTGGCACGTCTATAAAGCACAGTTACCAAGTGGGTCGATTAAGACGATTGCTTGCTGCTCACATTGATCTTATTGAACCGTCCAAAGAGGTTCGTTTTTGTAAAAAATGCGGTAGCCCAATGGTGATTAAAGTTGCTAACCAAGGGGACTTTAAAGGCAGGCGTTTCTTTACGTGTAGTCGACAGCCTCAATGTACCTATACCGAAAACTATAACGTGGTATTTGATGAAGGTGAAGGTTAGTCAGACTCTGCTGACTGAGTAGGATGCGATGAAGCGGTTAAAGTGGTGTTTTTAAATGCTAACGAGATCGCTTCTTTCTTTTGCTCGGAGCATACCATCACTTGATTTCTACCGTTTTTCTTTGCTCGATATAACTCACTATCGGCCTTAGCAAGTACCTCGTCGAGATTAATAGCAGGGCTGCACTCACAGACGCCAATACTCACCGTCAGTTTTAAGGGTTGAGAGGATAATTGAAATGTGTGTGTGGCGATTGTTTCTCTAAGCACTTCAGCTAAACGCTCTGCCTGAATAAGGTCTGTGTGAGGCAGAGTAATGCAAAACTCTTCTCCACCAATTCTAAAGACTTGCGATTCACCAATATTCTTCTTTAATAGCTTGGTTGTTTCTACAAGCACCATATCACCAACAGAGTGGCCATATTGGTCATTAACCTGCTTAAAGAAATCAATATCAAGAATGAGCAAGCTCAGTGGCGCGTTCTCTGCTCTTTGTAAAATAGGGTATTGATGAGTCAGCGCTAAACGGTTGTAGGCATTTGTTAAGACGTCTTTAGAAGCGAGAACCGATAAGCTTAACTCTGATTTCTTACGGTTTGATTCAAATAAATGTGCAATCAACCAGATGGCAAAATAGCTAGTTGATAAATTTAATAAAATCATGATATTAAATTCAATGCCTGTTAGGCGCATCTTGAACGTGATTATGGCGATTTGGAGAGCGAAAAATACAGCCGAATTGACAGAGCCGTACTTCTGACCAAGAAGAAGATAGAAAAAGAGAGGGAAAAAACAACTCCATACAAAGACGGCATTTTCTAGTGGCAAAAGAAATGTCGCTAAATTAACGATTGATGCAAGCATTGTGGTGAAGACGAGTATTGAACGGTAGGTGTGCTGAAATTGTCTAGAGCGTAGAGACAAATAGAGTGAGTAGAGAGCAAAAACCAAATGACATACAGCCAGTAAACTTTCATTAAGGATAGCAAAGTTATAGGCCGAAAAAATAAATGAGGTTATGCCTAATATTAAACTCAGCCAGGTAATGACAGCAGCACGAAGCTTGTGTGAGTTACTGAGTACATCCGCATCCATTACACTTTCCCAACAACGGGCTAATCCCCTAGTATTTAGGGGTGAATGATAGGCATTTTTACTAAGGATGCAATTAAAAGTGGAATGAATATCACAAAAATGTGAACCTCATAAGAGACCAGTTGCTAAGTTGTTGTGTTTGTTCGCGAAATAGATTGAGTTAAGAATATGCAACTCTTTGCTCATTAATGGTGTGATTTCATCATTATGAAAAAATAAAAAGGTGACGGGATGCCACCTTTCAGTACACAGCAATATGAAGATTGCGTGCTAAATATCGAGGTTACCTTCGTCTAATGCTGTGGTTAACCACACTAATGGGGCATTCCAGTTAATGGTGATCTCATTCATTGTCCACGCTCCTATCTTATCGACAAAGCATGTTTGTCCAATACAGTTACCCTGCATCCCCGATGCTATTGGATCACTAAAACTGGTTGAGTTAGGACCACCAATGAGTGCCCCCGGCGCGGGTTTAGGAAAGCTATCACTCGCCACGTTTGCCCAAAAACGGTGATGAGGTTGCTCTACGGAATACTGCCCATAACCTGTTACATAGGAAATATTGAGTGGATTGCCACCAAGAATATAGTCCATGCCATTAGCCGCCGCTTTAATGAAAGCAACATCGCCACTGTAGTCGTAACCATAAATGAGGAAAATACCGCGATTTGCTAGGTTGGAGTTGGATCCCCAAGGGTACTCTTCAACAGAGTAGGGGATAGCGTAACCCTCTTTGGACACTTGCTCCTGATACGCTTTAGCTGTGGAAATGATATTTTTGCGAGCTTGGTTAATCTGTGATTTATCAAGTTTATTAGGGACTAATGCAAGACTGAGCGTTGCAAGAGGCGAGGTGTATTGCCAAAAAATATCACCCGTTGTTTCAATATTCCCTTTAGGGGTGTCTAAATGAAGCGGAGAATTTTCGACTTCATCTTGGTAATGCTTCTCTCCCGTTGTAATAAATAACTCAGCCGCGGCCCAGTAAAATTCATCGGCTAACTCCAAATCATCATAAGGGCCAGAGCCTAAGAAGTTATTGTAGGCATAGATCTCAGGATTATTGTTCGCCGCTTTCCAGGCATTTTCCGCCGCTTTTAAACACTGTTGTGAAAAGGCGCTATCAATGGATTTCCAAATTCGAGCACATTGCGCGCCAATTGCAGCCACATTAAGCGTTGCGGCCGTACTCGGTTGGCCTACATGTCGATTCTCTTTATCTTGATGCGGAGCAAGTGGAATACCCGTCCAAGATTCGTCTGCTATTTTATGAAACACAAGATTAGAGGCATCGATTTCTGACAGTGACAGTTTTTCGGATGCCGATTGATTACCGACTGGCGCGAAGACTTTTTTACCTTCTGGAATTTGCATTGAGAGCATAAATTCAATGTTCCAACGTGCTTCATCGAGCAGATCGTTAACACCGTTATTATTCTCAGGAATTTGAACACTACCATCAGGAAAAGGAACATCGACATGATCAAGCCAAATGCCACGTTCATAGAGATTAAGAAGTGTCCAAGTGGTAATCCCGCTATTTACCGTGTATTTCCCGTGATCGCCGGCATCGTACCAACCGCCTGTTACATCGATTTCGAAATCACATCCCGGCCATTTGTTTCCCCAAGCGTCTGTTTTATCAAAGCACGAAACCACATCAGATGGGTGACCAGCAGGCCTTGCTAAGTTATTTCGTTGCACGTATTTTGCGTCTATTTCGATCCCGCTTCGGTTTTGATAAAAGTAAGAGAGCGCATCATGTTTCATTTCAGCGTAAATAGAAGGGCTAATATCGAACGTAAACGACTCAATATCATCGATTTTGAGTTTTAATCCTTGCTGTTCCGTTTTTAGGTAGCTCAGGTCGATATGATGAACCATTTCCCCTGATGCTTTATTAAAGCCAAAAGGAATAGTGCGGCCCATATCAATATTGATTCCATTAGAATCAAGCAGTTTCCACCTTAAAGGTTCGCTCGAGTCAGAAGCAAAAAATGCTTTTTTGTCGGCTAGCGGCAAGAAACCGACTTGGTTTACTCGTAAAGGAGAGACACTTCGGTCTTCCACATACGGTTCTCCATTAATGGAGACGTTTTTCACACATACGACCGCTTCTTTTTGTGCGCCCATTTGAAATTGAAACTCTGCCCCTGCATCGTTGGGTAATTCTTGATTAAACTCGTATGAGTAAGATTGCCATTCTGGTGCCAGTTTGGTCTGTGTGACAAAATAATGTGTATAGGGAGGGCCTTCATGCTGAATCAAGGTTTTTACTTGCGTAGGGATGTTTGCCTTTGCTTCAAACGAAATATGATAATCATTACCTTGAGCAAGCCCAATATTGGCATGACCTAAAATAACATCCCACGGGTTGCTGCCTGCACTTGAAATGGTTGCACAGGCTTCCGCATTATTCACACTCACCGACGTACCCGCTACCCACCAATGTGCTAGCTCTTTTTCGAAGTTTCCGTTGGTCAACATTTCTTGACTGGCGTGACTTTGGGAAGTGACACCTAGTAATAATAGGGGAAGAATAATTGTATTTATTTTCATCGACTTCTCTCTTTATATTCCTTGTCTGATTACCGATAGAATGAAAAATGAACGATATAACAACAAGGTTGAGCGAGGAGTTTCGTGATCCATTAGTCAACGAAATCATAGAATCGTGATTGATAGATAAACATGCAAGTGGCGTATGAATGAGTTTCATCACTAAAAAATTCGTTCCTCTATTTTGATGATTTGAAGCCACTTCTGACACATGTAGCAAGCAGACAGCTGATAAATTCCTATACAATATGGGGATAACAATAGAAGGGAATTTGAATGTTTAGAACGATAAGTATCGCGCTAGTAGGCTCGGTTGTTGGATATTTGTTGGGCATTCCAATGGGAGAGCTGTTTGGTGCGGTCATCGCGATAGTGTTTGCTAGTCACTTTGGTTGTAACGCGCTGTTACTGCCTAAACATACGATCGTATTTATTCAGACTGTTCTGGGTATGAGTGTAGGTTCTGTCGTTTCTTTTGGCGTTATTACAGAACAATTTAACCCGGTCTTGTTGGTTGCGTTGATTTCTTGCTTAGCAATACAAACAATGAGTGCTTATTTATGGTTAAGAAAGCGGGAAGGGTGGAGTGACATAGACAGTTTTTTAGGTGCTATTCCTGGCGCATTGGCAGCAATCTTGTCGATGGGGGACAAATATGCCAACGCTTCCCCAAAGGTGATATTTGCTCACTCGGTTCGTCTGATTATTTTAGTGACGACGGCGGCCATCGTTTCTTATTTTACATCATCGAATATAGCCGAAACTACAAGCAATCCAAATTGGACGTTAAATGTTGGAATAGTCCTTTTAATTGTTAGCTTACTTAGTCTTACGTTTGGTCGATTAGCAAGTAAAGTCGGTATTCCTGCACCTTATATGGTGATGGCCTTACTGGTTTCGGTTGTAGCAAAAGAAGTACTACCGCAGGGTGGTTTCATTGTTCCGACAGTATTGGTTTCACTTTCAACCATGGCGTTAGGGGCATTTCTTGGATTGCGCTTAACTGAAGTCGCGATAGAACATGTCATGAGTTATGTTAGGGCTGGTGTACTGGTGACATTTATTAGCTTGTCTGTGACTGTTCTGTTTTCTTACGTCATGAGTATAGTCACTGGTGTTGAGTGGATTGTGTTGTTGTTATCTTGGGTCCCAGGAAATGTGGAAGCGATGACTGCTGTTGCACTCATGTTAGGGTTAGAGCCCGCGTTTGTTATGATTAACCATGTTGTGAGGTTAGGGGTTTTACATACGCTTCCTCTGTTCTTCCGACGGTTCCTTATACAACAGAAGCAATAGAGTGAAGAAAAATAGAGTTCTTTCTTGGAATACGTTATTTGAGCTTTTAAATGCATAAATAGTGACGACTTGTTAATCAAGTTGTTGAGTTAGTGAGCAAACGCACTCAATGGTACGAAAAAATGCATTATCAGAGTTGACGGGTGCGTAATGAATAGTTAATATCTATCTCGTTCTCAAGGCAAAGTAACTTCTAAATAATGCGTTGATTTATAACGAATTAGATAAAGCCTTAAGGAAAAATGCCCGCTTAGCTCAGTTGGTTAGAGTACTTGCATGACATGCAAGGTGTCACTGGTTCGAGTCCAGTAGCGGGCACCAAATTCGTTCATTATGAACAAGCAAAAAAGCCCACCTAGTGTGGGCTTTTTTGTGTCTCAAATTTCTTGTTTTATTAGTCACTTTTCTATTCATTACTCTAGCAAAGCTAACAACCCTCTCAGTAGTGCTTTTTCAGTTTAGTTTTAAGGTGAGTTGGTCAAAGCTTTTCGTTATCAGTAAAAAGTTAACTGTCCATTTAAACGTAACAAGCTAGCCGTTACAAGGAGCAGCTGTTAGATGGATTTTTTCAGTATTTTGTGATGGCTAGTGAGTTTGGTTGATTTTAATACACTGATTTACATAATTAAATGGATTAGTATGGTTATATTCTAAAAAACTAGACGGCGGTAGCGTGGAAGACTATCTGGAAAAAATCCGTCTAAAAAGCGTTAGTCGTTTAATGCTTTGAAAGGTTTTAAGGTTAAAGTTGGTTCAGTAACTTTCGGCCTATTGTTTTACTGGCAATGTTTTTTGGCGCTACTGGATCGCATGATGTTAATGTTCAATTTAGGGCGCTTCGTTTGGCCGAGTTAAATGCAAAGCCTTGCACTATGTAGGTTCTACAAATGTCGTGCACTGGTTTTAGTAACGAGAGCTTGTGCTAATAATCAGCATTCAATGGCAAAGCCACCGACTAACAAGTTAATCAAGTGGTCTTATCAACGCTGGGCACTCTCGGCTTGAAGTCTGATAGGCTTGGTAAAGTGCGTGGTAACAGCCACTTATTAAAGCGTTAGGTGTAAATTTGACATTAGATATCTATCAAAAAATTGAAAAAGATTTCGGTGACGATGCAATTGAAGTACATGATGCATTGAAGGTTTTAGATGCTAAGACAAAAGGGCTTATTAGTAATAGGCTGATTCGAGCAATTATCTTTTTAGCAAAAGGTGATGTAGAAGCATTTCATCAAAAGGTTAAATTAGCTCAGGTAGATTATAGAGATGTTCTGTATCAAGCTGAATATAATTACCCTGAAAATGAGAGAGTTCGAGATTTCAGTCAAACTTTCTATCAACTTGGTTTACTTAATGGTAAATCCACCTAACAAGCTGTTCAACTTGACAAAAAAACAGCGGGTTATTTCGCTTCGCTCAATTTTAGCCCACTGCATTTTGCAAGTTAACAAGGGCGTTAAATGGCAATTGAAGGTGAACATGGATTACAATGAATATTACAATATAGTTTTTGCCCCCATAGAAAAAGAGTATGGGAAGTTTGACGAAGAAACTATGACTTCAATAGTTGGATTTTCTATGGGAGGGCCTGTGTCTATGTCTTCGATAAACTCTAAGAGGTTATATGCTTCCTGTGAGTTATCTGTTTACCCTGAACAAAAAAAGTCAACGGATGGCTACAACTTCGAGTTTTTGTCCACTGGCCATTTCAATGCGGAGACATGTCAAAGCATATTTACTGCACTAGGTAATTTATCTTTCAATGCAAAATTAGGCAACGGACATACGGTTGATGTATCTGGTGTTGTTGATGATGAGTCTGTTAGCTTAGTTAAGCTTTCTCTGTTTAGTTGTTCTGAATACTTGAACGAAAAAATCGCTATATATGAAGTAAGTCCTGCGTAGCCATTTAACAAGCGCTTTAAACGGAAGCAAAAACGCTGGCTTTGCTCCTCCGTCGCTGAGTATGGCCAGCAATTTTGCTCCGCTTAAGCGGGCGTTAGGAATAAGGAGTATTCATGAAGCACATTACAATCGTTCTTTTGGCATTATTTGCCATAACAGGATGTACTTCCGCATTGTGGGAACCTCCTACCTTTACAGAAAAGGTGACTGGTTACTATGTCGTTCCGGACAAGGATCTACTGATCATTGGTGGTGATAGATATAGTTATATTTTCAATATTTCTGAAGACTTCAAAGATATTCTATCAGCAAGTCATGAATTTGATTTTCAGCCAACGTACGATTATTTTAAAATTAATGACAATAATACGGTAACTGGAGTGCTGAAGTTGACCACGGATGTTGCCAGTGATTCATTAAAAGCAAAAGTTCTTTTAGGGTTAGGTTTTACAAAAGCATCAAACGGGCTTGCATATAAAACTCGACTGTCAGGCAAGTTGTATCAGATCGAAGGTGAGCTCCAGGTTACTTCCTTCGATAAGGAACAACTTATTATAGTGGAGGAGCCTGAAGGCGGAATTTCAAAAGTAGGGAAAATTGTAGTTACCCCTGTTGCCGTCACAGCGGATGCCATTGCTGTTGTTTCTGTATTGTCATTGCTGACAGTCGGTTATTATTCAGCGATCGTCTCAGAATAATTCCTAACAAATTGTTCAACTGGATTCCAAAACGCGTGGCAACTTTGTAATGGTCAGCTTTTGTGATTAAGGTGATCATATTGGGTTTGGTA